>NZ_CP108408.1:0-2507500 GCF_041435235.1 Kitasatospora sp. NBC_01300
CGCGCCGTCACTACCGTGACGGAATGCTGTAACGCCACTCCGTGGCTCTTGTCTAACTGGGGAGGGTTCCGGTACAACTCTCGCCTGTCGGTGGGCTACCCGGGGGCCGGCCCTTGTACCGATTCCGAACACCCCCTGGCTGGCCTTTTCCCTCGTGAAGACGGTTCTTTAGGGCTCTGAACTGGGCTTTTCTTCTGTGCTCTCGGGCTTTGCCTGTCGCGAGCGGGCTACTCCCGGGGCCGGCCAGCTCCTTCGGGGGGACGCCCTCCGGGCGCCTGCCCTGTTCTGTACCGGGCTCCAGTTTTGTCACGGCACCCGCGTCGTTACAAGTCATTGGCCAGAGGATCTGTGACTCTGAGTCAGATAAGGGACTTGCTAGCTGGTCTGAACCAGTGAGGCACTTCTAGCGCCCCAATCGGGCCCTGTACAGGCATCGGGGGCATTTTCTGTAACGCGCCTGATTGACGGTCGCCTGTATCGGGATGATGACCCTTCATATCCTACGTGTTTCCCACTGCAGACGGGGAAGTTGTACCGGGCGCTATCAGCCTGAGCCTGTATCAGAATTGCACGGTCAGGGAATTCCGCCTGATGCCCCGTCTCCCCTCCAGGTTGTACCGGGGATTCATGCTGCGGCGCTTCGAGAATTGTACCGAGAATTCCTTCAGTAGCCGGGCATTCGGAGGCACGGGGTGGCTGCGGTGCCGCCGGCGGGCGGCTCGGCCGGCTGCTGCTCGGCCAGGTGGTGGAGCTCCGGCCCGGGCCCCGGCGGTGCACAGCGGGGCGGGGCCGGTCGCTGACTGGGTTACCTCGGGGGGCGGGCTCGTTGGCCTGGGTGTGAGCGACGAGGCGGCGCCGGTGGACGGCGGCACGATGTACGCCGTCGATGTCGGCAGCGAGCCGTTGCGGCCGTTGGGCATGCAGGCGTGGGCCGTCGAGGGGCAGCGGGCGCAGGTGGTCTTCGCGGCCTCGCACCGGGTCGAGACGTTCGCGTTGGCCGGCGGCCGCGGGCCGGATTCGCACCTGGCCGGGCTGGCGTCCGGCGGGTGGGCGCGGTTCGGTGACTTCGAGGGCTGGGCGGAGCCGGCGGTCGGCTGGTCGGCCGTCCTGGACGTGGCCGGCAACGTCCAGGACGGTGACCGGCCGGGCTGGCGTCTGCTTCTACGAGGGCGGTCTGAACAGCTCGCGCGTCTGGCGCCGTACCGCGCGCCGCCACGGTGCCTTCTTCGCCCTGGCTGGCTGCATCACCGGCCCTTGGGACATCGCGGAGGCGCAGCTGCGGGGGAAATGTACGCGCTGTTGTGCCCGGTGGTGCTGGTCTGAGCTGGGGTGGGGCGCAGCTGCAGCCCGGTGGGGCGGGCGCGCGGCTGGTGGGGGTGGTCAGGCGCCAAGGCCGATGTGGCGGACGTAGGTGTAGGCGCCCCAGTCGGAGTCGAGGTCGGCGATGACGTCGTCCCAGATCTCCTCCAGCTTGCCGATGTCGCCGGCGACCATGGCGTCGACGGCTTCGTCCCAGACGTAGCGGACCTGCAGGGTGCGGAGGCGCAGGTTGTCGCGGCGGCGCGGTTCGTCGACGACGTCCTGGTTGATGGGGTGGATCTCGACCCGGGTGCCCTTGCCGGCGTTGTTGAGGTGCTGCTTGAACGCGCCGGGGTTGTTGAGGATGTTGGCGGCGCGGAGGTTCCAGTAGGCGGTGTCGATGGCGTCGAGGTTGGCGGGTAGGGGGTGTTGCTTGCCCTTGGTCCAGGCGCTGATGGTCTTGGGGACGGCGGTGATGCCGGCGTCGGCCATGGCTTGGGCGCCGCCTTGGGTGGTGGTGAGGTACTTCATGCGGGCGGTGAGGCCCCGGCGGGTGGTGACGGGGGATTTGATGCCGCCTTCGATGATCATCCGTTCCAGGGCGTCTTCGAGGGCGCGGGCGAGGACGATTTTTCCGTGGCGGTTTTCGGGGTCGTCGGCGGCGCCGTATTTGCCGAAGTTCTTCCAGCCGTCGGTCGACATCAGGCGGCCTTCCCGAGGGTGTACTGGGTCTTGAGCTTCAGCTGGGTGGTGAGGCGGCCTTCTTCGAATACCGTGCGCCAGGGGAAATCTCCGGTGATGTGGAGTTCGTCGGTGCCGCGGAGGCGGACGATGGTGAGGCCGTGTTCGTGGGCGCGGTATGCCTTGTACCAGAGGTTGGCGAATGCCTGGCTGCGGAAGATGTGCATCCAGTCGGGTCGGCGGAGGTCGCGGTTGGTGGTGGATTCGCCGATGGTAGAGACAAAAATTGAGTAGATGGCCTTGATGTATTCTTCGGTGACTTTATCGCCTTCGAGGACGGCTTTCTCGCGGGCGGTGGTGAGGACGCGGCGGAACTTCTCCGCGATGTTCTCGGAGGCGCCGGAGGTCCAGGCCTGGGTGATGTACGGGGGATCGCAGAGGTCGAGCTTGTGGCAGCGGATCAGGAGGCGGATGGTGGCGTCGTCCAGGAAGACCGGGCCGGGCTCGCGGCGGTTGCCGATCGGGTCGGGCAGGTGCGGGTGGTGCCAGGTGGGGCGTTCGGGCAGGAGGTAGACGCCGGAGCGCTTGGGGTCGAAGCCGCCGTTGGGCTGGTGGACGAGGGAGCCGATGGGCAGCCAAGCCTTCAGGGCGCTGCAGTAGGCGGCGTTGGTGTCGAGGACGTCGACGGCCACGCTGGTGAGGGTGCCGTCCTTGAGCTGGGTCATGAGTGGGCCGTTCTCCCACTTGTGGCGGCCTTCCCAGATGTCGTCGGCTCCCTTCTTGGTCTTCTTGCTGAGGAATTCGAGGCGTTCGGGATAGACGGTGTGTTCGTAGTTTCCGCCGACTCGGGTTGCTTCGAAGAGGGCCATTGCGTTGGGAATTGCTTTGTTTTCCAGGGCGGCGATGGTGGCCTTGGTGTCGCCGTCGTGTTCCTGGAGGGCCTGGTCGACGACCGAGCTGATCATGTCGAGGTAGTAGCCGTAGTCCCGGCCGGCGTAGTTCCCGCCGTTGGTGCGGGCGGGCCTGGAGGTGGTCGTACGCGGCGCGTGGTCCCGGGTCGGGCGCAGCGGGTGGGTGGGGGGCTGGTCGGGTGTCAGGGTGTCCAGGGCGGCCGCGGTGGCCGGGGTGACCTCGGCGTCGGCGTCGGGCCGGGGCGCAGCGGGGGTGTTCTGGGTGGTGTGGCCGGGGACGGCGGCAGTGGGCCAAGGGGAGGCCGGTGTGGGCGCCTCCGGCGCCGGGTGGTGGGTGGCGTAGGGGTTGCGCGGCAGCGCGGCGCGCGACGCGTCAGAAGGCTCTGCCGCCCTGGTTCTGGGCTAGGAGTCGCCTCAGTTGGGCGAGATCCTGCGAGGGCAGGTGGGTGTAGCCGACGAGGGTGTCCAGGGCGGTGTTGGCGGCGTCGCGACGCTCGCGGGGCGTCATCTGCTCGCACTCGCGGAACACGGCCTGGGCGGTGGTGTCCTGGGTGGCGCGGGCGAGGCGGCGGAAGGCAACGCTGGCGAAGCTGGACACGTCGGGGTCGGTCTGGTCGGCCGGCAGGCCTCCCTCGAACTCGGCCAACATGCCGCACGCGAGTTGCACGAGGCGGGCACAGGTCGCCGGGTCCTCGACCAGGAGCGTGAGTGTCGCGTCCTGGCAGGACGTGCAGGACTCGAGTGCTGCGCCGATGACGGCCCTGAACAGGGCACCGTTGGGGTCCGGGCCGTCGAAGTGCGGCAGCATCGCCGCAGGAAGGCCCGGGTGATTGTGCGTGTCGTTCGAACTGCGGCGGGGTTTGCCCGGCTTCTGACGGCCCATGAGTCCGCCCTCCTCGGTGGCGTGCCGCTGCTCGTTGGGTGAGCGTAGCGACACTCCTTCCTCGGACGGGGGGGCTTCGGCCGTACGCGTCTGAACGGGCCCGAGTTCTGGCAGGTCCTGGCTGCAGTCGAGCGTGGCCTGATCGGTTCGCGTATTGCATCCGACTGGCCGAGATCCCTGCAGGCCTTGTGCCGTCGGTTCGGCCGGTCCGGGTGTTCGTGGCGGATGTGGGCGTCAAGGTCACCGCTGTGCCGAGATCGCGTCACGGTTCTCGCTGGTTTCACTGGTCTGTGGCTCCTCGCGCGGTCCGGCCGAACCGGGCATATCTGACTGCCAGCGTGAGGCTTCGCGGCGCAGTTGCTGGTGGCGCCAGCGGGCGCGCCACCAGGCCAGCAGGTACTTGGGCTCCTGCGGAAGGACGGACTGGAGGGCGATCACGATCAGGCTGAGGGCGAAGCAGCCGAAGGCGAGGGCTGTTACCGGTCCTGGCGCGCCGGTCACGGCGAGTGCGACGGCGGCGATGCCTCCTGCGGTGGACGGGATGACGGGGCGATTGCCAGGATTCATGTGGGTCTCCTGCAGGGCGAGCGCACCAAGGTGGTGCGCGGGGCGTCGGAATCCGGGTTGTGGTGCCCGGCTCCGAGTCCACTCTTCAGCGCGGCAAGGACCCAGTTGTATCGGTGGGTGTCACATCCGGCGGCCATACCGATCGAAGGCCTGCTGCCAGGCTTCGTGCTGCGCGTACTCCACGAGCAGGCCGCTTCGCCGGTGAGCTTCGCCGGCAAGGCACTCGACCACCTCGGCCCGGGTGCCGTCGAGGACGCTGGCGGCCACCGAGGGACCGGGCCAGCGCCATGCGGCCCGGACTTGGGTGACCTTCGCTGCGATGCGCTTGTCGAACTGCCGGGCACGGTGGCGGAACTCGCGGATGCTGCCGCGGACCTCCCGGAGCAGCTTCAGTGTCTCTTCGTCGTGCCCGAAGTCCTTGAACTCGTCGAGGGCGTCGTCGATGCACTTCAGGGTCGCTCGGCGGGCTTCGGCCATGGCGTCGAGCTTCTGCTGGCCGGTGATGAAGCCGAAGGCCTGTGCCTTGTCCGCGGGGAGGTCGAGCCGGATGGGGAGGGAGGGATCTTCGTCGAACTCATGGTTCCAGTCGATGAGGGTGGCTTCGATAAAGCTGGCGACCGTCTCGGACCGCAGTGCTGCCGCCGGGCGGATCAGCGGTGCGATCCCCGGTACTGGCTCTCCGGCGGCCGTGCCCGGACAGCACTGCAGCGGCCACACCGCCTGCCTGTTGCGGTAGGGGAAGGCCAGGGCCCGTCCTTGGGCGACCCAGGCCGCGTAGGGCTCGGGCAGTTCTCCCCGGCCGGCGGGGGCCTGCGCGCGCCAGGCGGCCGGAGTACGCAGCAGCCAGCCGGGGCGGGGCATCAGGTGCTCGGTTTCGGTGCTCTCGCGGCCGACCAGCCAGTCCTCGAAGTCCTGCAGGTCGACGCGGCGATGAGCCCTCCACACCGCGGTGCCGCCGCGTCCGGTCCAGTCGTACGTGGGGCTCTCCCCCGAGAGCGCGGCGGGGTCCTCGGATTGCAGCGCGTCCTGGTACTGCTCGCTCCACTCATCGGCCTGGTCGTGGAGCATCCGCTCTCCGGCTTCCGCGGCGGGGCCGGCGAGCAGGCGGCGGGCAAGGCGGGCGGCGGCCCGGAATCGCTCCGGGGAGTGCCACGCCACGTCCTCCTCCAAGGCGTCGGCCACCAGCAGCAGATGCTCCTGTTCGGGGGTGAGGTGATCGCGCGGCAGCGTCTCGTACATCATGCGGCTGCGGATGGCTTCGGCCTCGACCAGAACCTTCTGCTCCGGGACGGTGCTGGTGACCGCGGTGGTCAGCCGCCACAGGCCGAGCGCCGCGCGATGGCGCAGCAGCGGCATCAAGTCGCCCAGGAAGTCGTCGGTGAAGGGCCCCACGGTCGCGATCGCAGTCATCACCGCGTCGGTCCAGCATCCGGCCCTGGTAGTCCCGGTGGGCGCGTTCGTGCTGCCCGGGCAACTTCAGCCCCGCAGCGCGGGCCCGTTCCAACAGGCCTGCGTCGGCGCGCAGCCGAAGGACTCCGCTCTCCATCGGCTCCCGTCGCCAGCGCGGCGGGGGCGGGTAGCGCAGGACGGTGGAAATGTGGGTGCACCGATCATCCGGGTCGACTTCCTCCTGGGCCTCCACATACTGCGCGAGGAGCCGGCGCACCGCCTCGTCCCGTGACGTTCCCCACCGCCGCGCAACGACGGCCAAGGCCTCCAAAGCGCAGAACGGCAGGCGGACGTTGGACTCCTTGTACACGGGCACCCAGCCAGTATCCGCGCCTCAGCCATACCTGCCGACTGCGGAACACCTCACGGGTCCGAATCGAACCCGTCTCCCTCCCCATGACGCTGCCAGAACCTGACATCACCAACACATCCCAGTAGCGACAGGCCCGCACCAGACCCATCCGGACACACCACGCCCCGCGCCCGCCGGCCTTCAACCCGCCTACGGCAACCACTGCAACACGAGGGCACGGAAAGGGCCATCAAGGCCCGAGTCCGGCGGCAGCCGAACTTCCGCGACCACGGGGTAACCTGCACCTGCCCCCACCCCAGCCACCCCGACCCGGACGGCGGCAGCGGCACGGCCCCGCACCAAGCCGCAGAACCCACGACTTCAACTGCTGCAACGGCAGGTAGTTATCCCTGTAGTTACGACATTCTCAACCTAACTACGGCACAGCACGTCAACCGCATGACATGCCCATGAAATACGGATCCGACACGCCCAAAGCCGCAGCTCACAAAGCCCGACAGATTGTCCTCCGCAGAACTACAGCACCACAGCTCACAGGCTTACTGGTGTTGGAACTAGAAAAAGAACTGACACGGTGTGGCGAGGAGCCAGTAGGCGATGGTCATGACGTCCTTTCACGGTCACCGTCGGCGGCGGGCTCGGTGGCGTAGCGGCTCATCGTGCGCAGGCCGGCCTCGGGGGTCGGCGGCGCGCCGGCGGCGGCCGCGTCCCGCAGGTCCCGGAAGTACTGCAGGTACAGGTCGGGGGTGAAGACGCTGAGCATGACGGCGCTGTGGTCGCTCACGTTGGCGAAGGTGTGCGGGGCGCCGGGCGGGACCATCACGAACGTGCCCGCGCCCGCGTCGTGGTGCTGGTCGCCGACGGTGAAGCGCACCGTGCCGGAGATGACGTAGAAGGCTTCGTCGTGGCGGGCGTGGCGGTGCTGCGGCGGTCCGGGGGTGTGCGGGGCGAGGAGGGACTCGGTCATCGCCAGGCGGTGCCCGGTGTGGCTGCCGTCCTCCAGGACGCGCATGCGCGTGGTGCCCAGGACGATCGTCTCGCCGTCGCCGGGGGCGAGCACCGAGACGGTGGGGCCGGCCTGCGGTTCGCTGGTCTTCGCTGTGTCGGTCATGGTCCGAGTCCACCGCCGGGGCCGGGCCGGTGTCCAAGACCCGTTGCGCCACGCCGATACCCGGGGGGTATCGTCGCAGCGTGGAGCTACGTACCCTGCGCTACTTCGTGGCGGTCGCCGAGGAACTCCACTTCGGCCGGGCCGCGACCCGCCTGCACATGAGCCAGCCGCCGCTGAGCCGGGCGATCAAGCGGTTGGAGCAGGAGAGCGGCGCCCTGCTGTTCACCCGCTCCCCCGCCGGCGTCGCCCTCACCCCGGCGGGGGCCGTGCTGCTGGAGGAGGCGCGGGACCTGCTCGGGCGGGCCGAGCGCCTGCGCGCGCGCGTGGCCGCGGCGGCCGGCGCCGCGACCCTGACCGTCGGCATCCTGGGCGACGGCACCGACCCCGGCATCACCAGGCTGGCGGCCGCCTTCCGCCGCAGCCACCCCGGCGTCGAGATCCGCGTGCGCGACACCGACCTGACCGACCCGACCTGCGGGCTGCGCGCCGCGCTGGTCGACGTCGCGCTGACCCGCGCGCCGTTCGACGACACCGCCCTGGCGGTGCGCGTGCTGCGCACCGACCCGGTCGGCGCGGTCCTGCGCGCCGACGACCCGCTGGCCCGGCGCGGCCGCCTGGAACTGGCCGACCTGGCCGACCGCCGCTGGTTCCAGTTCCCCCCGGGAACCGACCCCCTGTGGCAGTCGTACTGGAACGGCGGCACCCCGCGCGAGGGCCCCGTGGTGCGCGGTGTCCAGGAGTGCCTCCAGGCCGTGCTCTGGAACAGCACCGTCGGCCTGGCCCCGCTCGGACACGACCTGCCCGAGAACCTGGCCGTGGTGCCGCTGGCCGACATGGCGCCCAGCCCGGTGGTCGCGGCGTGGAACGACGGCGACACCAACCCGCTGGTCCGCTCGTTCGCCGAGATCGCGACGGCCGCGTACCGCCAGGGGTGAGCAACGCCAGGTGTGAGCACCTCCAGGTGTGGGGGGACGGCGACCTGCGGGAGGGTGGCGTCCGTCGAAAAAAAAGCGGCCCGGATCCGCCCGCCGTGTCGATCCGCGGCCGCGCCGTTCGACCTGGGATGGAGAGGGCCCAAAGACGGCCCCCGAGCAAGGAGTGACGATGTCGAAGTACATGCTGATCATGCGGGGCACCGACGAGAGCGTCGCGAAGATGATGGAGACGCCCTTCGAGGAGATGCTCGAGACGGTGGGCCGCTTCAACGAGGAACTGATCCGGGCGGGCGTGCTCGTCGCCGCCGAGGGACTGGACGACCCCTCCCAGGGCGTGGTGGTCGACTTCGGCGGACAGGCCCCGGTGGTCACCGACGGCCCGTACGGCGAGACGAAGGAGCTGTTCGGCGGCTTCTACGTGATCGACGTCGCGTCGAAGGAGGAGGCCGTCGAGTGGGCCAAGCGGCTCCCGGCCGTCACCGGCTCGAAGGTCGAGATCCGCCGCGTGCCGGGCATCGAGGAGTTCCCGCAGGACAACGAGTGGATCGCCAAGGAGCGGGCCTGGCGCGAGCGGACCGGCCAGCACTGATGCCCACCACCCCCGACGGCCCGCCGAGCACCGAATCGGCCCGGCGGGCCGCCGAGGCCCTCTGGCGGATCGAGTCCGCCCGGATCGTCGGCGCACTGGCCCGCTACACCGGGGACTTCGCGCTCGCCGAGGACGTCGCCCAGGAGGCCCTCGCCGAGGCACTCGTCAGCTGGGCACGCGACGGCGTGCCCGCCAGCCCGGTGGGCTGGCTGCTGACGACCGCCCGGCGGCGGGCCGTCGACGCCTTCCGCCGCGCCTCGGCCCTCGACGAGCGCTACACCCTGCTCGCGGGCCGGCTCGCCGAGGGCCAGTTCAGCTCCGGCCCGGCGACCGCGTCCGACCCGCCGCACGAACTCCCGTGGGACCCCGACCGGGTCGACGACGACGTCCTCGCGCTCATGTTCACCGCCTGCCACCCGGTGCTCTCCCCCGAGGCCCGGGTCGCGCTCACCCTGCGCGTGGTGGGCGGCCTGTCCAGCGAGGAGATCGCCCGGGCGTTCCTCGTGCCCACCGCGACCGTCCAGGCCCGGATCACCCGGGCGAAGAAGACGATCGCCGCCGCGCGCGTGCCGTTCGAACTGCCGCCGGCCCAGGAGCGGCGCGAACGGCTCGGCGCGGTCCTGAGCGTCCTGTACGTGATCTTCACGGAGGGCTCGACGGCGACCGCCGGCGACCACCTGCTGCGCCCCGACCTCGCCTACGAGGCACTCCGGCTGGCCCGGACCCTGGCCGCCCTGCTGCCCGCCGAACCGGAGGCGTGCGCACTGCTCGCACTGTTCGAACTCACCGCCGCGCGTTTCCCGGCCCGCACCGGACCCGACGGGGAGGCGGTGCTCCTGGAGGACCAGGACCGGCGCCGGTGGGACCGCTCCGCGATCCACCGCGGCCTGGCCGCACTCGGCCGGGCCACCGCCACCGGCCGGGGCCTGGGCCCCTACGGCCTCCAGGCCGCGATCGCCGCCTGCCACGCGGTCGCGCCCTCGGTGCCGGAGACCGACTGGGAACGCGTCGTGCTCCTCTACGAGGCACTCGGCCGCGTGGCCCCCTCCCCCGTCGTCGAACTCAACCGGGCCGTGGCCGTCGCCATGGCCGACGGACCCCAGCAGGCGCTGCACATGGTCGACGAGCTCGCCGCCTCCGGCCGGCTCTCGGGCTCGCACCTGCTCCCGGCCGTGCGCGGCGAACTGCTGACCCGGCTCGGCCGCACCGCCGAGGCCCGCGCCGAGCTGGAGCTCGCCGCCCGGCTGTGCCGCAACACCCGCGAGCGGGCGGTGCTGCTGCGCAAGGCGGCCGCGCTGCCGTGACACCGGGGAAGGGGCGGGGGTGACGGCTGCACGGGTGGTGGTTCCGCAGGCGGCACCCCCCTCGGTGTGGTGCCCACGGGGCGGGAGGGAGCACCGGACGAGTTCACGCAGTGGTCAATGCCGGCCCTGCCGGTGGTGGATAGATTCGCAGGTCATAGCGGGTTTCTCCTTGTCATGACTCGCCCGGCGGGTGCGGCGGAACCGTGCGAGTCCATTGCAACGGGGGACCGGGCGGACGGGTACTGTTCAGGCGACGGAAGGAGACGAGGACGGATGCCCGGAGCCAGGCTGACCCCGCAGGACCGCCACCGGATCGCCGCCGGACTGGCCGAAGGGCTGGGCTACGGCGAGATCGCCCGGCAGCTCGAACGGCCGACCTCGACCGTCACCCGCGAGATCGCCCGCAACGGCGGGCCCTCCGACTACCGGGCCGAACACGCCCAGCGCGCCACCGCGCAGCGCTCCCGCCGCAGCGGCACGACCGCCCGACGGACCGCCGCCGCCACACCGCCGGCCGAGGGCCGCGACCCGCAGGCCGTCCGCGAATTCGCCGACGAGCTGGCCGAGCTGCTGGTGCACAGCGGCCTGCCCAGGATGGCCGCCCGGGTCCTCGCCTGCCTGTACGTCACCGACGACGGCAGCCTCACCGCGGGCGAACTGGTGCAACGGCTGCAGGTCAGCCCGGCCGCCGTCTCCAAGGCCGTCGGCTACCTGGAAGGCCAGGCACTGATCCGCCGCGAACGCGGCGAACAGCAGCGCCGGGAGCAGTACGTCATCGACGACGACGTCTGGTACCGGGCACTGCTGGCCAGCGCCGAGCGGAACACGACGCTCGCCGGCATCGCCCGCCAGGGCGCCGAAACCCTCGGCCCCGGCACCCCGGCCGGCGCCCGGATGGACGACGCCGCGGCCCTCCTGGAGCGGATCGGCCAGGACATCGTGCGCTCCGTGCGGCAGTGGCGCGAGGAGAGCCGGCCCGGATCACGGATCGGCTGATCCCGGGCACCCCCTGCCGGGCGGTCGGGTGAGATGCGCAATGGTCCGGGCGGGTGGGCTCCGCACCCGATCGGGTGCCGTATCCGCGGATCCGCGGCGGGCCTTCGACAAGGCGGCCGCGGCGGGCCGGCCGTCGGCCCCCGGGGCATGCCGACGGCCGGGGCCGTCGGGGACGGGACGGACGGCGATGGCGGGCTCGCGCAAACGACCGGCAGCGGCCGCAAGCGGCTGAACCGGGCCTGTCCGGTGCCCCGTTCCTCCGTGAAAGGCAGCTCTGTCGTGCTGCCGTCACTGCCGATTTCCGTGGAGGACCGCAGTGCACCACCGTTCCCGTTCAGTGGCCAGGGCGCTCGGCTCGGGCGCCGCCTTGAGTCTGGCACTGGCGCTCACCGTGACCGCCTCCCCCGCCCTGGCCGCGCCACCGGGCCCGAGCGCCGAGTCCGATCCCGTCCCCGGCCTGGTGGCCGGGGAGGGCACCGGCGCCCCGCAGTTGGTGACCGGGCTGTCCGAGGCGGCGCCCGGCGCTCCGGTCGAGGCGGCCCGGGCCCATCTCGCGGCCCACGCGGACCGGTACCGGGTCGACCCGGGGCAGCTGGCCGAGCTCGCGGTCGAGCGCACGGCCGCCGACCGGCGCACCGTCAGGTTCCAGCAGTACCACGGCGGCATACCGGTGCTCGGCGGGCAGTACCTGGTCCGCCTCACCGGCGAGGGGGTCGGCCAGCGCGTCGAGTCGGTCGGCGGCAAGTACTTCACCGGGCTGACCGCGCCGACCGCCCCCGCCGTGCCGGACGCGGTGCTGCGCAAGCTGGCGCTCGACTCGACCCAGGACCCGCGCGCCCGGGCCGGGGCCACCGCCGAGGACCGCGGCCTGGTCGTCCTGCCGGGCGGCACCGGCCGACTCGCCCGGCACTTCACCGTGCACACCGCCGACCAGGGGAACGGCGAGCCGCCGGTCCGCGAGGTCTACGCGGACGCCACGCTCGGCGTGGTCGCCCTCGCCCACGACGCCTCGGCCCCGTACCAGGTCGGCGGCGCCGACGACACAGCGGCCGGCGCCGCCCGCGGCACCGCCGCCGCCGAGCCCGCCACCGGGACCGCCCCCGACCTGCGCGGCCGTACCGTGCCGGTGAACATATCCCGCCAGCCGGACGGCAGCTACCAACTCGTCGACCTCACCCGGCCCGCCACCATCACCACCTACGACGCGACCGGACGGGACTACTACGAGGTCAGCGGCCGGCTGCCCGACGGCAGCCTGCCCGTCGCCTCCCCGGGCCCGGACTTCCCGGCCTCCACCGGCACCAGCGGCGCCACCGACGCCCACCTCAACGCCGCCGCCGTGTACGGCTTCTACCACGACCGGCTCGGCCGCGACGGCCTGGACGGCAAGGGCGGCCCGATCGTCTCCGTGGTGAACGTGAGCAACCGCGGCAAGCCCTTCCCCAACGCCGCCTGGGACGGGCAGAAGATGATCTACGGCAACGGCAACGCCAGGTTCCTGCCGTTCTCCGCCGCCCTCGACGTGGCCGGGCACGAGATGACCCACGGCGTCATCTCGCACACCGCCAACCTGATCGGCGACGGCCAGTCCGGCGCGATGAACGAGGGGCTGGCCGACTACTTCGGCAACGCCATCGAGGTCACCGCCCGCGGCATGTCCATGGACGACCCGGCGGCCGCGCTGCTCGGCGAGAACCTGTGCCGCACCGGCACCCCCCAGGACTGCGCGAACCGCCGCCTGGACGACCACCGCACCACCGTGGACGACTACCTCGGCGCCGGCCTCGACCTGGACAACGGCGGCGCGCACCTCAACTCCACCATCTTCAGCGGCGCCCTGTGGGACATCCGGCGCACCCTCGACCCGCTCACCGCCGACCGCCTCGTCTACCGGGCGATGGCCGAATACCTCACCCCGCTGGACGACTTCGTGGCCGGGCGCGACGCGGTGCTCGCCGCAGGGAAGTCGCTCAAGCTCGGCAAGGCCGACCTGCGCAAGGTGGCCGCCGCGTTCGACGCCCACGGGATCAAGGCCGGCTGGCAGAGCCGGCTCGGGACGGACACCCGCCCGCTGCTGCCCGGCACCTCCGCCCCGGTCGGACCGGCCGCGGGCGGAGGCCACTGGGTGATGGGCAACACCGACCCGAACGGCAAGGGCGCGACGGCCCTGTACACCGGCTCCACCACCACCGCCGCCACCCCGACCCGGCTCAGCCCGGACGACGGGCGGATCCACGGCTGGGCCGCCACCGACGGCAAGTCCGCCGTCTGGCTGGCGATCGGCCCCGACGCCACCGGCACCTGGGCGACGGAGGTGCTGACCCGCCCGCTGTCCGGCGGCCCGGTGCGCAGCGTGTTCCACTCCGCCGACCAGTCGCCCGGCAGCGTCCAGGTGTCCGGCGGGGACATCGCCTTCACGGTGACCGACAACGACACCGGCCGCACCCGGGTCCGCCTCTCCCACGACGGCGCCCCGCCCGTGGAACTCCCGCTGCCCGAGGGCCACAGCCTCACGTCCCTCGCGTTCAAGGACGGCCTGCTCGGCTGGATCGAGTCCTGGACGGTGGACGGGGCCGGCGTCCAGGCGCCGACGGTCTACTCGACCGCCGCCGGCAAGGTCACCGCCCAGTACCCGGTGAGCACCCCGAACGGCACCGACCCGCCGTACCTCGCCTCCCCGCTGCTCGCGGGCGACCGGCTGCTCTGGCTGGCCGCCCCGGCCGACCGCACCCGCCCGACCGCCCTGCGCTCCGGAGCCCTGGACGGCTCCGGCGTGCGCGACCTGCTCTCCGCCGACTCGCCGTACACCCCGGCGGACATGGAGCTAACCGCCACCGACCGGGCCGTCACCTTCATGCACCGCAGCGCCCAGCCGAGCAGCGGCTGGTCGAACGCCGCCCTGCCCAAGCTGTACCAGCTGCCGGTCGGCGGCGGCACCCCCGTGCGGGTCTCCTGCAACCGGGGCAGCCAGTTCCACGCCGCCGCCGACCAGGGCACCCGGGTGGTCTGGCTGGACGCCACCGCCGGGCGCAACGACCTCGTGGTCCGCGACCGCCCGGCCGGCACCTGCTGATCCGAGCGCGGCTGCGCGGTTCGCCCCGGTGCCGGCGGGCACCGGGGCGGACGGCGGGGTGGACGGCGGGGTGGACGGCGGATCCGGGGTGGACGGCGGGCGCCTGCCAGCGCGCTGTGCGCGGTTTGCCAGCGGCGGGCCACAGGCTGGGGCCGTCCAGATCACCCGGCAAGCAGAGGGAACCGCATCCATGTCGTCAGCCACTCCCCCGCCTTCTTCCACTCCTTCTTCGGCAGCCCCTTCGCCGTCCCGCACGGGGTGGTCGCGCCGCCTGCGGCTGGCGCCGCTCGTGCTGACCGCGTCGGCCCTGACCGTGGGGCTGGCCGCCGGACCGGCGCTCCCGGCCCCCCTGCCCGCCGCCGCAGGGTCCGCGCCCTCCTCGACCCGGGGCGGGGCCGAGGCGCAGCGGGTCCAACTGGAGAAGCTGGCACGGCAGTTGGTGGCCGCCGGGGCGCCGGGGGTGGTGGTGCGGGTGGACGACGGCCGGGGCCGGCCCGTCGAGATCGCCGAGCAGGCCCCCTGGGCCGCGGCGGACCAGCGGCTCGCGGTGGGGGACGAGTTCCGGATGGGCTCCAACACCAAGACCATGATGGCCGTGATCGCCCTGCAGCTGGCCGCCGAGGGGCGGCTCGCGCTGACCGACCCGGTGGAGGCGTGGCTGCCGGGCCAGGTGCCCGGCGGCCGGGCGATCACACTGCGGATGCTGCTGAACCACACCAGCGGCCTGCCCGACTACACCGAGGACCCCGCCGTCCTGCCGTCGATCCTCGGCAAGGACCCGCACCGGTGGACCTCCACCGAACTGCTCGCCGTGGGCGTCAAGCGCCCGGCACTGTTCCCGCCGGGCACCCGGTGGTCCTACAGCAACACCGACTACGCGGCGGTCGGCGCCGTCCTGGAGCGGGTCACCGGGGCGAGCCTCGCCGACCTGCTCCGGGACCGGATCGCCCGGCCGCTGGACCTGAAGCACACCTACCTCGCCACGGACGGCAGCTGGCGCGGGCGCTACGTGCGCGGCTACGAGCCGGACGCCGCCCACATGCCGGCGCAGGTGCCCGCCGCGTTCCGGGACGTGGCCGGGGTGCACCGCGACGGCCGGGTGGACGTCTCCGGCAACGACCCGGGCTGGGGCGGGGCGGCCGGGGCCGTGGTGTCCACCGCCCAGGACTGGTCGCGCTTCTACAACGCGCTGATGTCCGGCGGGCTGCTGCCCGCGGCCCAGCTGGCGCAGCTGCGCACCACCGTGCCGGTGGACCCGCAGAACCCGGTGGACGGACCCGGCTCCGGCCTGGGCATCGGGACGGTCCGCACCCCCTGCGGCACCGTCTGGGCCCACGACGGGGGAATCACCGGGTACTCCAGCACCAACCTCACCGACGGCACCGGCAGCCGTACGGCCACCGTCCTGATCTCGACCGAGTTCCTGTTCGAGTTCGGGGCCGACGCGAAGCTCGCCGCGGCCGGCCAGGCCCTGCAGAGTGCGGTGACCTGCGCCATGTTCGGCAAGCCGGCCCCGGCCCCGGCTTCAGCTCCGGCTCTGGCTACGGCTACGGCTACGGCTACGGCTCGCTGACGGGGGCGGGTGCGGTGATGAGAGTGGAGAGCAGGTCCCTGGCCTCGGTCCGCGTCATCGCCGCACCCGCGGCGTGGGCGGACGCGAACCCGGCGGCTCCCAGGTCGGCCGTGGCCCGCCCGGCGATCCTGCGCACGTCGGTGTCACCGAGGTCGTCCGAGCCCCGCAGCAGGTCGGCGGCGCCGAGCAGGTGCGCCGCCTCCCCCGGCCGGCCGCAGCACAGCTCGATGTCGGCGGCCGCCACGGCGATCCGGGCCGCGACCGCCGAGTTCCAGGTCAGCACCGCGTGCACCGCCGGGTCGTCGAGCCGGCGCACCGCCGCGTCGGGCAGGCCGTCCGCCGCGTCCAGCTGCGCGAGCACGCCCAGCAGCAGGGCGGTGAGGTGCGAGGGCACCGGCTGGCCTCCGGGGGCCTGGGCCAGGGCGGCCAGGGCGTGCGCGCGGGCCGGCTCCCGCCGCCCGGCCCGCCACTCCAGCTGGGCCAGGCCCAGGCACACCAGGGCCCGGGGCTCGGCCCATCCGGCCTGCGCCACCTGGTCGAGCAGGCCCGCCAGCTGCCGCCGCGCGCCGTCCGCGTCCCCGGCCTGGGCGCGCGTCAGGGCGGCCTGGACATCGCTGTCGACCGTGTCCTCCTGCATCCCGAGCTCCTGGAAGTAGCGGGTGGCCCGCTCGTTCATCGCCAGCGCGTCGGCCAGGTCGCCGGAGCGCCGCCGCAGCGAACCGAGGGTGCTCAGCGCGGACGCCATGCCCCACCGCTCGCCGAGCGCCTCGAAACCGGCCAGCGCGCGGACGAGGAAGCCCGTCGCCTCGGTGACGTCGCCGCTGTGCAGGGTCAGCAGGCCTCGCACGAGCAGGGTGAACGGGCCGCTGGAGGGGTCCTTGCGCCCGCCGTCCGGGAGGTCCGGGGAGCCCGGGGAATCCGAGGGGGCTGGAGGGTCAGGGGGTCGGGCGTGTGCGGGGGCGGCTGCGGGTCGGCGATGGTCGCGGCCATCCGGGCCAGCTCCAGCAGGGGGTGGACAGCGGGGTCGACGCCCGCCATCGCCGCCTCGATCCGGCCGAAGGCGGCCGCCCTGTCCTCCGGCCGGCCGATGGACTCGGTGCCGACCTCGTACGTCGCGACCACCAGCGCGCGGGCCGCCGGATCGGCCGGCCCGGGGACCTCCAGCACCCGTTCCAGCAGGTCCAGCGACTCCGGCGGATAGCCCCGCATGGACCAGAACCAGCACAGTGCGGCGCCGAACCGGACCGCCGTCGCGGCGTCCCCGGACTCCACCGCCCAGCGGATCGCCGCCAGCAGGTCGTCCCGCTCGGCCGACAGCCGGGCCAGCCAGCACAGCTGGTCACGGGTGCGCAGCCGCGGCTCCGCGGTCTCGGCCAGGGCGAGGAAGAACCCGCAGTGGCGTTCGCGGGCGGCGCCGTCCTCCCCGCGGCGGGTGAGCTGCTCCAGGCCGTACTCCCGGATGGTCTCCAGCATCCGGTAGCGGGGCTCGCCCGTGGCGGCGGCTCCGAGCGGGTGCAGCAGCGACTTGTCGACCAGCGCCGCCAGCAGCTCCCGGACGTCGCGGGCCGGGGCGTCGTGGTCGGGGTGCGGGGCGGCGAGCCCGCCGATCGCCTGCGCCGCGTCCTCGGTGAAGCCGGCGGGCGCCACCGACAGCCGTTCCAGCAGCGCCCGTTCGTCGGGGGCCAGCAGCTTCCAGCTCCAGGCCACCACGGCGCGCAGCGTCCGGTGGCGGGGCAGGGCGGTGCGGCTGCCCCGGGTGAGCAGCCGGAAGCGGTCGTCCAGCCGGGCGGCGACCACCTCGGCGGGCAGGGTGCGCAGCTGGGCGGCGGCCAGTTCGATCGCCAGGGGCAGGCCGTCCAGGCGGCGGCAGATCTCGACCGCCGCCGCCGGCGCGCCGTCCTCCTCGGCGAAGCCGGGGCACACGGCGGCGGCCCGGTCGTGGAAGAGCCGGACCGCCGCGCAGGCGCGGGCCTGTTCGGGTGTCGAGCCGGGTGCGGGCAGTTCCAGGGGGAGCACCGGGTGCAGGTTCTCGCCGTCGATGCGCAGCGGTTCCCGGCTGGTGGCCAGGACCCGCAGCCCGGGGCAGCGGCCGAGCAGGGTCTCGGCCAGCGCGGCCGCCGCCTCGATCACGTGTTCGCAGTTGTCCAGTACCAGGACCGGGTCGTCGTGTGTGAGCACCTCGGTCAGGCGGTCCAGGATCTCCTCGGGGGTGCCGGGGCGGCGGGCCGGGGCGGCGGCGTTCTCGGGCAGGTCGGCCTCGCGGGTGCGCAGGGCGTCGAGCACCGCGCGGGGCACGTCCGCCGGGCCGGCCGGGGCCAGGGCGACGAACCACACCCCGCCGGTCGGGGTGAGGCGGCGGCCGACGGTGGTGGCCAGCCGGGTCTTGCCGGACCCGCCGGGTCCGACCAGGGTGACCAGGCGGGCTCGGCCGAGCAGCTCGGCCACCCGGCGGATGTCGTCCTCGCGGCCCACGAAGCTGGTCAGCGGGGCGTCCAGGTTGCCGGGCGGCCGTGCTCGGCGGGGTTCGGGCCGTTGGGGTGGCGGCTGTTGGGGTGGCGGCCGGTCGGCGGGCGCGCGGCGGTCGGGGGGCGGCCGGTGGTCGGGGGGTGCCGGGAGCTCGCCGCGCAGGACCGCGAGATGGGCCGCCTGCAGCTGCGGACCGGGGTCGCTGCCGAAGGTGTCGGCCAGCCGGGCGCGCAGCCGCTGGTAGGCGGCCAGGGCCTCGGCGCCCCGGCCGGCGGCGGCCAGGGCCCGGATCAGCTGGGCGTGCAGCCGTTCGTGCAGCGGGTGCCGCGCGGTCAGCGATTCGAGTTCGGCGGTCAGCTCCGGTCCGGCGCCCAGCGCGAGGTCGGCCTCGATCCGGTCCTCCAGGGCGGCCAGCCGCGCCCGCTCCAGCCGCCGGGCCTCGGCGTCGGCGAACGGCGCCTCGCGCACGTCCGCCAGCGCGGGGCCGCGCCACAGGGCCAGGGCCTCCCGCAGGGCGGCGGCGGCCTCGGCCGGCCGGCCCTGCGCGTGCAAGTGCCTTCCGGAGCGGGCCAGTTGCTCGAACCGGGCGGTGTCCACCGCGGCGGCCTCGACGGCCAGCCGGTACCCGGCCGGTCCGAAGGTGAGCAGCGCGGGGTCGCCCAGGACGCCCCGCAGGCGGGACACCAGTGACTGCAGGGCGTTCGCCTGGTCGGCCGGTGGCGCCTCGGCCCACAGCGCGTCCGCCAGGGCCTGCGGCCGGACGGCGCGGCCGGCGTCCAGCGCGAGGCAGGCCAGCAGCGCCCGCAGCCG
Organism: Kitasatospora sp. NBC_01300; assembly: GCF_041435235.1. Taxonomy (NCBI): domain Bacteria; kingdom Bacillati; phylum Actinomycetota; class Actinomycetes; order Kitasatosporales; family Streptomycetaceae; genus Kitasatospora; species Kitasatospora sp. NBC_01300. The sequence continues at coordinate 18,961 of NZ_CP108408.1, forward strand.
CGCGCCGCCGATCGGCAGCGGGCCCGCTCCGGCGTCCAGTACCAGGGGTCCGAGCAGGCCGACGCGCACCGGGTCACTATCGCAGCAGCACCGGTTCGATCGTCAAGTCGCCGGTCGGCGCTCGCCCGGCCGGGCCGTGGGCGGCGCCCGGGGCGGCGGCCCGTCGCGTCCTCGGGGCGGCGATGGGGGGCCCGGGTGAACCGGTAGCCCCGGACAGCCATCCCCGGTCGCGCTCCGCATACGAATGTGTGTGGATGGTGACAGGCCGCCATTTCGTGGCGGGCCGATCGACCATCACCACCCTTATCTGGAAGGGCTCTTCCCCCATGCGTACTGCGCGCCGCGTCCTGACCGTCTCCGCCCTCTGCCTCCCGATCGTTCTCGGCGGGGCGACCATCGCCTCCGCCGACACGCCCGACAACATCCCCTCCCTGAACTACGACCACGGGGCGTTCTCCGTCGGCCCGAACGGCAGTGCCCTGCACATCACCGACGTCCAGTTCGGTCCTGACGGTGCCTCGTTCCTCGACGCCGCCGTCGCGGTGGGCCCCAACGGTGTCGCCGGCTACGCCACCGAGACCGGTATCAGCCTCGCGGGCTGATCCCCGCCGCTCCCCCATGCCGGGTGCCCCGGGACGGTTCGTCCCGGGGCACCCGCACGCCCGGGGCCGGGCCGGGCCGGGCGCGCCGTCGGCCCTGCGGTGTTCAGGCGGCCCGGCGCGGGCTGACGAGCATGCGGATGTCGTCGGCCGCCCAGAGGACGAACCGTTCGGCCGGGACCACCCGGTGGCCCGGCACGGGTCGGAAGCGCAGGCGCTTGAGGAGGACGGCCAGCAGCAGTTCGCACTCGACCATGGCCAGGGCGGCGCCCTCGCAGCTGCGCGGGCCGAACCCGAAGGGGACCCAGGCCAGCCGCGCGCGTCCGGCCGCCTGCTCCGGGGTGAAGCGCTCGGGGCAGAACCGTTCGGGCTCGGGCCAGTGGTCGGGGTTCAGGTGGACGGCCCAGAACGGGTAGAAGACCACCGCCCCGGCGGGGACCTCGTACGCGCCGAGGGTGAGTGCCTCGGTGGTCTGGCGCGCGCCGTAGGGGCCGGGCGGGTAGAGGCGCATCGACTCCTGGAGGACCGTCCGCAGGTACGGCAGGCGCCTCAGGTCGGCGTACCCGGGGGCCGGGCGGTCGCCGAGCACGCGGTCCAGTTCCCCGGTGACGCGTGCGGCCGCCTCGGGGTGGCGGCCCAGCAGGTGCAGGGTCCAGGAGACGGCCACGCCGGTGGTGTGGTGGGCGGCGAGCATCGCCGCGAGGACGGTGTCGCGGATCCGGGCGGGGCGCTGGCCGGCCTCGACCAGTGCGCCGACCAGGTCGCTGCGGTCGGCGCGGGCGCCGTCGCGGTGGGCCGCGATCACCCGGTCGACCGTCGCGCGCAGGAGGGCGAGCGCCCGCGCGGTCCGCTCGGCGCGCTCCTGCGGGTCGACGGCGCAGGGCACCTGGTAGAGCCGTTCCAGGTAGTCGGCGAGCACCTCCTCGAAGGCGGCGGCGACGGCGTCCGGGCCCTCCACCTCGCCGCCCAGGGCGTACGCGCAGATCATCCGCAGGGACAGGGCGGTCAGGTCCTGCTGCAGCGCGACGGCCTCGCCCCGCGCGCCCCGCGCGGCCCAGCGGTCCGCGAGGCCGGTCGCGAGCGCGGTGAAGCGGTCGAAGGCCTGCTCGTGGGAGGGGCGGCCGGCCAGGACCGAGAGCAGGGTGCGGCGCCACGGGGCGTGTTCGTCCGCCGGGAGCACCTGGAGGTTGCCGGCCTCGAACAGCGGGTCCAGGAAGGAGAACAGGCGCTCGGGGCGGCGGTCCAGGTGCGCGGTGGCCTCCAGCAGCACCGGGTCGGCGACCGAGACGGCCGTCTCGGCGCCGGGCAGCTGGAACCGCGCCACGGGGCCGTACTCGGCGTGCAGCCACAGCTGGTAGGTGTGCAGCCCGCCGGCCTGCGCGATGGCGCCGACGCCGCCGTCCGGCCGGGGGTCGGGACCGGGGATCTTCATCGGACCTCCTGGTGTCGCATGGCCGGAGCCGCCGCCCGGGCGGTGGACGCGGGCGGCGCAGTGCCGACGGCCGTGGGGACCAGGATCGCGTGGGGGCGCGTCCGCCGGCAGGTGGCGGCGCCGGGTCGGGCGGCGGTGGGTGGCAGGCCGGGGGTCCGGGCAAAGTGGCCAGCGCTTGCCATCAATCAGCGTGCGCAACTATTGTTGTGTCAGACAAAGTGCACCTGCAATCACCCGGGGAGGCGTCCCCTCGCCTCTCGCGCCACCGGCCCCACCCGCCTCGCCCCGCGACAGGAGTCCGCCCATGAGCACCACCCTCTTCACCCCCTACACCCTGAGGACCCTGACCATCCCCAACCGCGTCTGGATGGCGGCGATGTGCCAGTACAGCGCCGCTCCGGACGGCGACGCGGCCGGCGCCCCGACGGACTGGCACTTCGCCCACGTCGCGGCACGCGCCACCGGCGGCACGGGGATGATCATCATGGAGGCCACCGCCGTCAGCCCCGAAGGCCGCATCACCCCCTACGACCTCGGGATCTGGAACGACACCCAGGTCGCGGCCTTCCGGCGGATCACCTCCTTCCTGACGGCGCAGGGCACCGTGCCGGCGCTCCAGCTCGCCCACGCCGGCCGCAAGGCGTCCACCGAGCGCACCTGGATCGACCGCGGCCGCGCCCTCGCCCCGGACGAAGCCCACGGATGGACGCCGCTCGCCCCCAGCGCCCTCCCCTTCGCCCCCACCCACACCAGGCCCGACGAACTCACCGAGGAGCAGATCCGCGGGATCGTCCGGCAGTTCGCCGACGCCGCCCGGCGCGCGCTCGACGCCGGCTTCCGGGCCGTCGAGATCCACGGCGCCCACGGCTACCTGATCCACCAGTTCCTCTCCCCCCACAGCAACCACCGCACCGACGCCTACGGCGGCTCCTTCGAGGGCCGCATCCGCTTCGCCCTGGAGGTCGTCGACGCCGTCCGCTCGGCGTGGCCCGAGGACCTGCCCGTCCTCTTCCGCGTCTCCGCGACCGACTGGCTCACCGAGAACCCCCAGGACGGCCGCACCGGGTGGACCTCGGAGGACACCGTCCGCCTCGCCAAGGAACTCCTGGCCCACGGCGTGGACCTGATGGACGTCTCCACCGGAGGCCTCGTCCCCGACGCCACGATCGAGGCCGGACCCGGCTACCAGGTGCCCTTCGCCGAAGCCGTGCGCAGCGGGGCCGGCATGCCCGTGGCGGCCGTCGGCCTGATCACCGACCCCGTCCAGGCCCAGGACATCCTCGCCGCCGGCAGGGCCGACGCCGTCCTGCTCGGCCGCGAGCTGCTGCGCGACCCGTACTGGGCGCGCCGCGCCGCCGCCGAACTCGGCGCCCGGGTCCCCGTCCCCGTGCAGTACCACCGCGCGTAGCGGCGCCCCGGTACGGGCGGCGGGGGCCCGTGAAGGCCCGCCCGCCGCCCGCCGGTTCCGGACAACCTGTGATCAACTCTTCGGGTACCGCGGCGGGGACCGCGGCACGGGACGAACCATCAAAGGGGGACGGTCACATGGTCGAACTGTCGGACGGTGCGATGACCTGGGTGGCGGCCGGGGACAGCATCACCCGGGCCGCCCTGCACACCCACGGCGCGCGCGGCTGGGTGGAGCACGTACAGGAACGCCTCAGCTGGCAACTCGGCCGGCTGACGGACGTGGTGGTCAACACCGGCGTGTCCGGCTGGCGGGCCACCGACGTCCTCGGGGCGTACGACTTCGTCATCGGGCGGTTCGCGCCGGACGTGCTGTCGCTCTCGCTGGGGACCAACGACGCCCCCGCCGGGCCGGACGGGCTCGGGGAGTTCCGCGACGCCATGCGCGAGATCGTCGCCCGGTCCGCCGGCGCGCAGATCGTGCTGCACACGCCGCTGGTGGCCAGCCACGCCGGGCGCGCCGCCCGCCCCGAGCTGCCCGCGTACTGCCAGGCCGTGCGCGAACTCGCCGCGGAGACGGGCGCGTTGCTCGTCGACCACGAGGCGTACTGGCTCGCCGAGTTCCCCGACGGCGAGGCGATCCCGTGGCTGGACGACCCCACGCACCCCAACGGTGTCGGCCACCTGCACCTGGCCGACCACACGCTGCGCACACTGGGGCTGGGCGAGCTCACCGCCCTGTGAGCGGGGCGCGCTGGGCGCGCCGGCGGGGCGGTTGCCGCTGGTCCTGGGCTGATCGGCGGCTGGGCGGCGCCGGAAATTTTTGTCGGGTCCCTGTCTAGTTCGCTTGCGTCCTGGTGTGGTGGGATGTGCCCGTCACGGGATTGAAGGCGCTGACGGGGGTGCGCGGTGAGGGGTGGACGGCTGTGCGGGCTGGACGGGGACGCGGCGCGGCTTGCCGCGGCGGGCCTGGTCCGGCTGGGTGCGCAGGAGTGGGTGGGCGACGCGGCCGGGGCTCCGGCGTGGCTGGGGCCGGTGCGGGCGGCGTCGTTCGCGGACGCCTGGCTGGCGTTCGGCGAGCCGCCGGTGCCGGGGCTGCGGGTGCCGGCCGGGGAGGTCCTGCGGGCGCTCGCGTACCGGGCGGCGGAGCTGGTGCTCCAGGCCCGCGAGGGGGATGTGCCGGCGGTGCTGGAGTGGCTGGGCCGGCGGTCGGCGGAGGCCCGTGAGCAGGCGGGCCGGGCGGAGGTGGCGCACCCGGCCGAACCGGCCGCGCTCGCCCTGGTGTGGCACGGCGTCCAGGCGGTCACCGCCGACGACGGGGGCGGGGACGGGGAGGCGCACGGCCGGCGCATCGACGAGCGGGGCGAGGCGTACGTCCGGGAGCGGCACCACCGACAGGACACCCTGGCGCTGATGCTGGCCTGCGCCCGGATCGCGGCCGCCGCACTGGTGGAGTCGTGCGGCGGCGACCCGGGCCGGGTGGACGGGTGGCTGGAGGAGGACGCGGCCCGGTACATGGCGCTCGGCGGCCCGGCGCCGCTGTGGGTGCCGGGCCGGCCCGGGCAGCCGACGGGGTGAGGCCGGGGCGCGGCCGGACGGCGGGCGGGGCTCGGCGGGCCGGGCTCAGCGGGCCGGGAGGCTGAGGGTGGCGTGCAGCCCGCCGCCGGGGCCGGGGGTGAGGCCGAGGTCGCCGTGGTGGGCGTCGGCGATCGCCACGACGATGGCCAGGCCGAGGCCGTGACCGCGGCGGGCGGGGTCGGACTGGGCGGTGCGCCCGCGGCCCCGCAGGAAGGGCTCGGTGAGGGTGGGGACCGTCTCGGGGGCCAGGCGGGGGCCCGTGTTGGTGACGGCGAGCCGGACCCGGCCGGGGCGGTCCGGATCGGCCCCGGTGGTGACGGTGACGGATCCCCCGGTCGGCAGGTTGTGGCGCAGCGCGTTCTGCAGCAGGTTGACGGCGGCCTGGCGCAGCAGGACCGGGTTGCCGGTGGCGGGGGCGGGGCGGCAGTCGGTGGTGACGGTGACGCCCAGGGCGGCGGCCTCCTCCTGGACGGCGGCGAGGGCGTCGCGGGTGGTGCGGGCCAGGTCGAGGGGTTCGAGTTCGGGGGCGGTGTGGCCGAGGTCGGCGAGTTGGAGGAGGGCTTCGCTGATCTCGATGCCGCGCTGGTTGGTGTCCTGGAGGCGGGCGACGAGGGTGGTCCAGTCCTGGCGGGCCGGGTCGGCGGCGGCGACCTGGAGCATGGTGCGGGTGATGGCCAGGGGGGTGCGCAGTTCGTGGGAGGCGTTGGCGGCGAAGCGCTGCTGGGCGTCGAAGGAGCGCTGGAGGCGTTCGAGCATCTCGTCGAAGGCGTCGGAGAGGTCGGTGAACTCGTCGCGGGGGCCGGCGAGGGCGATGCGGTGTTCGAGTGCTCCGCCGGCGGCGCGGTGGGCGGCGCCGGTGATGTCCTGGAGGGGCCGCAGGACGCGGCCGGCGATGAACCAGCCGCCGATCGTGCCGACGGCGGTGAGCAGGGCCAGGGCGTAGCCGGAGATGGTGAGCAGGGAGCGGAGGATCTCCTGGCGGGAGGGGGCGGAGAGGCGGTCGCGGGGGTTGGAGGAGGTGAGCGGGTAGTTGGGGATGTAGCGCATGCCGACGTAGACGACGGCCAGGCAGAGGGTGCCGGTGATGACGGCGAAGAGGGTGTAGCTGAGGGTGAGCCGCAGGCGGGCGGTCAGGCGGCGCGGCCGCGGCGCGGGGCGGGTGCGGGGCGGGGCGCTCACGTGGGGGTGCCGTCGGTGAGGCGGTAGCCGACGCCGGGCACGGTCTGGATCACCCAGGGTTCGCCGAGTCGTTTGCGCAGGCCGGAGATGGTGATGCGGACGGCGTTGGTGAACGGGTCGGCGTTCTCGTCCCAGGCGCGTTCGAGGAGGTTCTCGGCGCTGATGACGCCGCCGCGGGCGGTCATCAGGACCTCCAGGACGGCGAACTGCTTGCGGGACAGCGCGACGTAGCGGCCGTCGCGGTAGACCTCGCGGCGGAAGGGGTCCAGGCGCAGTCCGGCGTATTCGAGGACGGGGGGCGCGGCCTGGGCGGGGCGGCGGGCCAGGGAGCGCAGCCGCACGACGAGTTCGGCGAGGTCGAAGGGCTTGGTCAGGTAGTCGTCGGCGCCGAGTTCGAAGCCGGCGACCTTCTCGTCGAGGCGGGCGGCGGCGGTGAGCATGAGGACGCGGCAGCCCAGGCGGTGCTCGACGATGGTGCGGCAGACGTCGTCGCCGTGGGTGCCGGGGATGTCGCGGTCCAGGACGACGACGTCGTAGGTGTGGACGGCCAGGCGTTCGAGGGCGGCGTCGCCGTCCGTGACGATGTCGCAGGCGATCGCCTCCAGGCGCAGGCCCGCCTGGACCGCCTCGGCGAGGTAGATCTCGTCCTCCACCACCAGGACCCGCACGCGCTGTTCTCCCGTCCCGCTCTTGCTGTCGATGCCGTTGCCGTCGGTGTCCATTGGACACGAACGGGCCTATCGAAAACGTATCGGTTAGTGCAGACGTCCTGGTAACACCGCATTTCCTCTCATGGTGTGGCCGCCGGGTTTCCCCGTCGCGGCGAGACGACGAGCGCCGGGAGGCAGCGATGGACGGGACGACGCGCCAGGAGGCGACGCGGGGGCGGACGGCGGGGGGCGGACGGCGGGCGATGGCCGTGGGCACCGGGGCGGTGGTGGTGCTGGCGCTGGCCGGCGCCTGCGCGGCCGCCGATCCGCCGGCGACCGAGGCGGCGCTGCGGACCCTGGCGGCCACCGTCGCGCCGTTCTCCTCCTCCCCCGCTCCGGGGCCCGGCTCCTCGGCGGGGGCGGACGGCGACATACCCGACGGCACGACGCTGACCCCGTTCGACACCGGGGCGCCGGCGGTGGGCAACCTGGACGGGCCGCTGCTGGAAGCCGTCCAGCAGGCCGCCCGGGACGCGCGCGCCCAGGGCATCGAGATGACCGTCACCTCGGGCTGGCGCAGCAAGGAGTACCAGCAGCGGCTGCTCGACAAGGGGGTGGCCAAGTACGGGAGTCTGGAGCGGGCCAGGCAGTTCGTGAACACGCCGGAGAAGTCGGCGCACGTCTCGGGCAAGGCGATCGACATCGGCCCGACCAATGCCGACTACTGGCTGATCCAGCACGGCGCGCGGTACGGGCTCTGCCAGGTGTACGGCAACGAGATCTGGCACTTCGAGCTGCTGACCAGCCCTGGCGGGACCTGCCCGGCCCTGTTGCCCGACGCGGCCGGGTAGGGGGCGTTCATGATCCGATCGCAGGAGGGGCTCGCGCCGGGGGCGGGGGCCGGGGCCGGGGCGGTCTCAAGGCCGGGGGCGGGGGCGGGGGCGGGCCCGGAGGCGGGGGGCGACCCGGCGGGTGTCTCCCGCCCGGGCGGCCGTCGACGCCGTCGGGAGCGGCGGCAGCGGCGTCCGCCGGTCGGGCGCTGGCGGCGCGGCCCCGTGGCCGCCGCCGTGGCCCTGCTGACCGCCCTCGCCCTGGCCGGTCACCGGCGGGTGCCGAGCCTGGGCGTCCAGCTGGGGAGCCTGTGGGAGAGCGCCCTGCCCTGGGCCGGCCTCGTGGTGCCCGCCGTCCTGATCGCCGCCGCGCTGCGCCGCGCGCCGGTGCCGGCGTGCGCCGCGGTGGTGCTGGCCGCGGTGTGGGCCGTCGTGCTCGGGCCGGTGCTCGCCGGCGGCGGCCCGCCGCCGGGGGGCGGCGCGGGCCAGGCCGGAGGTGCGGGCCTGACCGTGGTCACCCACAACGTGAGCGCGCAGAACCCGGACCCCGCCGGCACGGCCCGGGCGCTGCTCGCCGCCCGCCCCGACCTGGTCGCCCTGGAGGAGGTCACCGACGCCGCGCTGCCCGTCTACGAACACGTGCTGGACGCCGAACTGCCGCACCGCACGCGGATCGGCACCGTCGCGCTGTGGAGCCGTTACCCGGTGACCGACGCACGGCGGCTGACCATCGACCCGGGCTGGAGCCGTTCACTGCGGGCCGAAGTCCAGTCCCCCGGTGGGCCGTTGGCCGTGTTCGTGGTCCATCTCGCCTCCGTCCGGCTCAACATCACCGGCTTCGCCACCGCTCACCGCGACCGCAACCTCGCCGCGCTCGGCGCCGCGCTGGACGAGGAGCCCCTGCGCCGGGTGCTGCTGCTGGGCGACCTCAACACCGCCGCCGGGGACCACGCGCTCGCCCCGGTCACCAGCCGGCTGAGCTCCGCGCAGGACAGCGCGGGCAGCGGCTTCGGGTTCACCTGGCCGGCGGTCTTCCCGCTGGCCCGGATCGATCACGTCATGACCCGGGGCCTGTCCGCGACCGCCGCCTGGACCCTGCCCGCCACCTCCAGCGACCACCTGCCCGCCGCCGCCCGGCTGACGCCGTGAGGGGCGTGCGGGCGGCAGGCGCGGGGGTGGCGGGCGAGGGGGCCGGTGTCAGGCGAGGAGGTCGGACTGGAGGGTGACCACCTGGCGGAAGGCCGCGTCCGGGACGCCGTCGGGGTTGGTCATGGTGACGACGGCGACGAGGTCGGAGGCGCAGAGGTAGGCGACGCGGGCGTTCGGGGTGCCCTTGGCGCCCTTCGCCGTGCTCTCCTGGGCGTCCAGGTGGACGCCCTCGACGGTGTCCCAGGCGCTGTGGGAGGTGCCCTTCGCGCCGGGCAGGGCATTGGGCCTGGCGTCGGAGCGCAGGGAGGAGAAGACGTTCCAGGACTCGAAGGAGCCGCCGAAGCGCAGCAGCCGGATCTGGGTGCGGGTGCCGTCGGAGGCCGTCCACTCCCGGACGGTGGCCGCCCGGCAGGCGTCCCGCAGGAGCAGCTCGCGGAGCGCGGCCGGGTCCCGCTGGTCGGCGAGCATCGCGTCGCAGGTGACCCAGTCGGCCGGGGCCTGGCCGGCGGGGGCCGTGGACGGGCTCGCGCCCGCCGAGGCCGACGCCGAGGCGGAGGCGGAGGCGGTCGGGCTCGGGGTCGCGCTCGCCGACGGGGTGCCGGTGGCCGAGGCGGTGGGGACCGGGTAGAGCGCCGGGGTGAGGCTGCCGCCGGCCTCCTTGGGGGCGGGCAGCAGCAGGTAGCGCAGGTCCGCGGCGTGCAGGGCGCTCTTGCCGCCCGTACGCTCCGGCGCGCTGCTGCCGGAGGGCAGCGGCGGCAGCGTCAGCGGCGGGAAGGTGTAGCGGCCGTCGCCCGGGGTGGCCAGGCCGGGCAGGTCGGTGCGCTCGGGGGCGGTGACCGCCAGCGCGGCGCCGGTGCCCGCGAGGGCGAACACCAGGGTGGCGGTGGCCCAGCGCGCGGCCGCCCTGCGGCGGGCGCTGCGCCGGGCGAGGCGGGCCTCGTGCTCCTCGGGGGTCTCCGCAGGGGTCTCCGTGGCGGGAGCGGCGGCGGGAGCGGCGGGGATCTCGGCGGGGGTCTCGGCGAGGGTCTCGGCGAGGGTGCCCGCGGCGGGCTCGTGCGGGGTGGCGTGGTCGGTCATGCGGACGCTCCCGGGCGGGCGAGGCGGTCGAGCTGCAGGGTGAAGAGGGCGACGATCCGGTCCTTGGGCAGCGGTGCCACGCCCTCGACGTTCATGACCACCAGGAGGTCGCCCTCGGCGGCCGAGCACTCCAGGTAGTCGATCGGCGCGGACGGCGGCGCCGGCATCAGGTAGCAGTGCGCCTCGGGGTGGCCCGGGATCTCCGGGCCGATCCGGAACAGGCCGGTGTCGCCGGTGAAGACCGCGGTGTACTCGTTGAGCTTCTGCACTTCCTGCTGGTTGAACTGGCGCAGCTTCAGGCCGACCACCAGGTCGTCCTCGGTGGTCCGGTACGTGCGCACGCCGGTGGCCTTGACGTGCAGGCCCTCCCAGTAGGAGCGCAGCTTGTCGCGCTTGTCCTTGGGGATCTGCTGGAGTTCGTCGTCCAGTTCGGCGGACAGGAACTCGGCGCCGAGTTCGGTGTCGTTGCCGTAGCCGCCCTCGTCCGGGCCGGGTTCGTAGCCGGCCGGGACGGGCAGCAGCAGGTCGCGCAGCGAACCGAAGTGGTTGCCGTTGGACTTGGCGCCGAACGGCGTGGCGGTCGCGGTCGGGACGGGCGCGGCGGACGGCCCGGCGGCGACGGCCGGGGCGGGGTCGTCGTACTGGGTCTTGATGATGCCGACGCCGATGGCCACCCCGGCCAGCGCCGCCGCGGCCGTCGCGGCGCCCGCACGCAGCAGGCGGCGGGAGGCGGGGCGCGGGGCGGCGGGCGCGGTGGCGGTCGGCGCGGCCGGATCGGCGGCGAACTGCTGCCCGGCGACGGGCTGTTCGGTGGCGGCCGGGGCCGCGTCGGGGGCGGTCGGCGCCGGTGTGGCGGCCGGGGTCCCGGTCATGCTGTTGTCGGTCATACCAGCCGCTCCCACTGCTGCTTGGCGAGGTCCTTCACGACGTCGGGGTTCACCGGCTTGGAGTCGAAGACCTCCACCACCATCGCCACCGTGCCGCGCTGGGCTACGGCCTGGCCGTAGTAGTACCGATCGGCGCTGTCGGCCCAGTACCTGGGTTCCTCGTCCACCCGGTAGCCGCCGTTGGCGCCGTTGGCGACGTCGGCGAACGGCTTCAGGTTGCGGGTGGTGCCGACGGCGTGCGTGGCGGCTTCGTCGGCGTGGTCCGGCGCGTACTGGACCAGCGACACGCGGTACCTGGCGTCGCCCTTCTTCCAGTCCACCTCGGCCGCGCGCCGGAAGCCCCGGGAGTTCAGGTCCTTGAAGTCGCGGACCGCGCTGTCGCTGTACTCGGCGAGCTCGCCGACCGACACCCAGCTCGGCTTGTCCGGGAATTCTCCCCAGGCGGTGCTGCCGTCCGGGGCGCCGATCAGCAGCTTGCGCAGGTCGCCGTCGATGGCCAGCGGCTTGGGCTGCTGGGCGGCGTAGGCGGTCGGGTCGACCGCCACGGCCGGGTAGGACGGGCGCGCGACCTGGATCGGCGGCAGCGGCGTCGGCGGGCGCTGGGCCTGGACGGCGTAGCCGACGCCGCCGCCGACCAGGGTGCCGAGCACCAGGCCGGACACCGCCAGCAGCACCGGGCGCGGGCGGCGCGGGGCGCGGGGCGCCCGCTCGGGGGCGGGCGGCAGGAGCTCGGGGGCCGACACGTCGGACGGCGGTTCAGTGGTGAACTGCGTTGCAGCGAAAGGCGATTCGGCGGCCGGGGTCTCGGCGGCAGGCGGTTCGGCGGCAGGCGGTTCGGCGGGTGCGGCGTGGGGCCGCGGCGGGGCGGCGGGCGCCGGCGCGGTGCCGGGCGGGGGCAGCGCGGGTTCGGTGGTCACGGGGTGGCTCCAGAGGAGGATGGGGAGGACGGCGTCGGGGCGGGCGGCGGCGCGGGTTCAGCCGCGTTCAGCTGCGTTCAGCCGCCGGAGGCGAGCCACTCGCGCTGGCGCTTCATCAGCCCGCTCAGCAGCGCCTTGTCCGGTGTCCCCTTCACCTCGACGTCGATCGTGTACTGGACGTCGCCCTGGCTGGAGATGCCGGTCATCGAGCCGGTGTACGCCTGCTGCTTGGGCTTGTGCAGGTAGCCGTGGGCGTTCGGGTCGCCGTCGATGTCGATCGGGTCCTGCGACTTGAGGGTGTATCCCTGGACGAACTCGCGCGCCATCGAGGTGGAGCCGAAGCGCAGCAGGGTGACGGTGACCTCGGCCTTGCCGTCGGCCGTCCGGTACATCCGGGTGGCGCCCGACTGGTAGCCGTACGAGCCGAGGATGTCCATGATGCCGTCCTGCTTGCCGAACAGGTCGGTGACGTCGTCGTTGGTCATGGTCATCCCGTCCGCGGGCCCGTACGACTCGCCGTCGTCCGGGATCGGGAGCAGGAAGTAGCGCAGGTCGCCCTCGTGCTTGCCGCCGTTGACGCTCCCCTTGACGGTGCTGGCCGGTTTGGGGGTGGTCGGGGCGGCGGTGGGCGTCGGCACCGGTACCGGGGTGGCGGAGGGCGTCGGGCTCGGGCTGGCGGTGGTGGCGGCCGGCGCGGGTGCGGCGGCGGCCACCGGGCGGGCGTCCGGCCTGCCGACGGCGACGGTCACCGCGGCGCTGGTCGCCGTGACGGCGAGCAGGCCGGCGGTGGCCAGGACGACGCCGACGGCGCGCGGCAGCCGGCGCGCGGCCGGTTCGGGTGCGACGGCGGGCTGCGGCGCGGCGTCGGGCTGCGGTACGGAGGGGTGCTCCGGTACGGCGGGGTGCTCCGGTACGGCGGGGTGCTGCGGCGCAGCGGGGTGCTGCGGTGCGGCGGGGTGCTGCGGTGCGGCGGCCGGTTCCGGTGCAGCGTCGGGCTGCTCCGGAACGGCGGCTGTCTCGTTTTCGGGCGCGGACAAGGAACTCCCCCGGGAAAATGTGGGATCTCGCGCGCGGACTTCCTCGCAAACCGCTTCCCCGGCGGTTCTCCGGACCGTCCATCACGCGTCTCAGCAGGAATTATGAGAGACCGTTCGCATCACTGCCAACAAAGTTAATCGCCGCACTCCGGTCCAATACTCGATGAATCGGACACGTCGTGATGTAACCGCAACAGGCGGTCCTGGCGTGGTACCGCGGTACCGTGCCCACTCCGATGATCGGTCCGGGGTACCACGGATCGCGCCGGCGCCGCACCTAGCGTGGAGTGTGAGGGAGGCCGGGACGGTCCGGCCCCGGAGCGTAGGGGTGAGCGATGATCGAGGCGCACCAGCTGACGAAGCGGTACGGGGAGAAGACCGCCGTCGACCGGCTCGACTTCACGGTCAGGCCCGGCACGGTCACCGGCTTCCTCGGGCCCAACGGCGCCGGGAAGTCCACCACCATGCGGATGATCGTCGGGCTGGACGCTCCCACCAGCGGCTCGGTGCGCGTCAACGGGCGCCGTTACGCCGCGCACGCGGCGCCGTTGCAGGAGGTCGGGGCGCTGCTGGAGGCCAAGTCGATCCACCCGGGGCGCTCCGCGTTCAACCACCTCATGGCCCAGGCGCACACCCACGGCATCCCGCGCTCGCGGGTGGAGGAGGTCGTCGAGCTGACGGGGCTGCAGTCGGTGGCCAGGAAGCGTGCCGGGGCGTTCTCGCTGGGCATGGGCCAGCGGCTGGGGATCGCGGCGGCGCTGCTGGGCGACCCGGCGACGGTGATGCTGGACGAGCCGGTCAACGGTCTCGACCCGGAGGGCGTGCTGTGGATCCGCAACCTCCTCACCTCGCTGGCCGCCGAGGGCCGCACCGTCTTCGTGTCCTCGCACCTGATGAGCGAGGTCGCGCTGGTCGCCGACCACCTGATCATCGTCGGGCGGGGCCGGCTGCTGGCCGACACCACCGTGCAGGACCTGGTCCGCCAGGCCGGCGGCGACGTGGTGAAGGTGGCCAGCGCCGATCCGGCCCGGCTGCGCGCGGCGCTGGCCGGGCCGGGTGTGGAGGTCACCGGCCGTTCCGGTTCGGAGGAGCTCCTCGTCACCGGCCTGGCGGCGCGGGAGATCGGCCTGCGGGCCGCCGAGCAGGGCATCGCGCTGTTCGAGCTCACCACCCGCACGGTCTCCCTGGAGGAGGCGTTCATGGAGCTGACCAGGGACGCCGTGGAGTACCACGGCACCACCACCGCGACCGGGCCCGCCGCCAGTGCGGGTGCCGGCGCCGAGTCCCCGAGGAGCGCGGCATGAGCACCATCGCACCGAGCCAGACGTCCGAGGCCGCAGGCCTGCGGCCCGCGCGCCCCGCCTACCGGGTGACGCCCGTGCGCGTGCTGCGCTCGGAGTGGGCCAAGCTGTGGTCGCTGCGCTCGACCTGGATCACGCTGGGCCTGGGCCTGCTGTTCCTGGTCGCGTTCGGGCTGATCGCCGCGTTCCAGTTCAAGTCGAGGATCACCTCGGGGCGCCCGATGGACCGGGGGGACTTCGCCGACGCCAGTGCCCTGAGCCTGTCGCTGTTCGGCACCAACTTCGCGCAGCTGGCGTTCGGTGTCCTCGGCGTGCTGGTCGCCGCGGGCGAGTACTCCACCGGCATGATCCGCTCCACCCTGGCCGCGGTGCCGCGCCGGCTGCCGGTGCTGTGGTCCAAGGCGGCGGTGTACGGGGTGGTGGTGCTGCTGCTGGGCACCGTCGGGGTGTTCGTCGCCTTCGCGGCCGACAGCGGCATCCTCTCCGGTACCCGCGCGGCGATGACGTTCTCCGACGCCGGCGTCCTGCGCGGCCTGCTGGGGGCCGGGCTCTATCTCGCCCTGGTGGGCGTGATCGGTGTCGCGCTGGGCGCGCTGCTGCGGTCGGTGGCGGGCGGCATCTCGGTGCTGGTGGCCTCGCTGATGCTGGTCCCCGGCCTGATCTCGCTGCTGCCCTCGTCCTGGCAGGACCACATCAGCCCGTACCTGCCCAGCAACGCGGGCCAGGCGTTGTTCGCCCTGCACCACGACGCGACAACGCTGTCGCCCGCCGCGGGGCTGGCGGTCTTCCTGCTGTGGACGGTGCTCGCCCTGGCGGGCGCGGCCGTGCGCCTGGTGCGCAGCGACGCCTGAGGGCTGGGAGACTGCGTGGACGTCCCGGTGCGGTGCCCGTTCGAGTCGGGTGCCGCACCGGGCCCGTTTCGTGTCCGTTGCGGGGCGAGTGGGACGAAGGTGACGCCCGTTGCGGGTGAGTGGGACGAAGGTGCGGGTGAGTGGGACGAAGGTGACGCCCGTTGCGGACGAGCTGGACGAAGGTGACGCCGTGAGCGAGCACGACACCGCCGCGGGGGCGGGGGGCGACCCGCTGTCGGGGCACCCGGTGTTCGCGCGCCTGGCCCGGCTGGGGCAGCGGGCGCGCCAGGCGGACCGCGACCACCCGTGGGTGCTGGACACCGCGGTGGTGGCCGCGGTCTTCCTGCTGTTCTGCCTGCCGGACCTGCTGCCCTTCCACGACGGCGGGGAGCGGGCGCGCGAGCACCGGATCGTCTTCGCCCGTCCGCCGCTGGCGGCGATGCTGGCCTTGCAGGCGGGGCTGCTGCTGCCGCTGCTGTGGCGCCGGCGGCGGCCGGCGGCGGCGTTCGCGGCGGTCGCGGCCGTGTTCGTCCTGCAGTGGTCGCTGGGGGTCGCGCTGCGCGCGGACGTCGCGCTGCTCGTCGCCCTCTACAGCCTGGCCCTGCACGGGAGCCTGCGGCACCTGGCGTGGGCGTGCGCGGCGATGACCGGCGCGTCGGCGCTGGTCGCGGTGGAGCTGTCCGGCGGGCTGCCGGTCGGGGACGCGCTGTTCTTCCTGTTCAGCGCGGCGACGGCGGCGGTGGCCGTCGGCATCGCGGTGCGCATCCGCCGGGCCCAGCTCGCCGGGCTGCGCGAGCGGGCGGCGCGGCTGGAGGTCGAGCGCGACCAGCGCAGCCGGCTGGCCACCGCCACCGAGCGCACCCGGGTGGCCCGGGAGATGCACGACATCATCGGCCACAACCTGTCCGTGATCATCACCCTGGCGGACGGCGGCGCGTACGCGACCGAGGCCTCCCCCGAGCGGGGCCGGGAGGCGCTGCTGCTGATCGGGGAGACCAGCCGCCAGGCGCTGGGCGAGCTGCGGCGCATGCTCGGTGTCCTGCGCGACCAGGGCGAGGGCCCCGAGTTCACGCCGCAGCCGGGCATCGCCGACCTCGACGGGCTGTGCGCGCGCATCCGGGCCGCCGGGCCGCAGGTCGTGTACACCGCGCGCGGCGAGGTGGGGCGGCTGGACCGCGGGGTGCAGCTGATGGCGTACCGCATCGTCCAGGAGGCGCTCACCAACACCCTCAAGCACGCTGGGCCCGAGACCCGGGTGCACGTGACGCTGGCCGCCGAGGGCGGCCGGCTGCGGGTGCGGGTGCAGGACGGCGGTCCGCCCGGCGGGGCGGTGCGCGGCGGGGCGGCGGGCGAGGAGGGGCACGGTCTGACGGGCATGCGCGAACGTGCGGCACTGTACGGGGGCACCGTCACCGCCGGGCCCGGGCCCGGGGCAGGATGGACCGTGGAGGCCGTCCTCGACCTCACCCCCGACGGGCCCGACGGCCCCGACGGCCCCGGTCGCCCCGGCGGCCCCGGTGCCTTCACCCCCGATCCCGACCCCGACCCGACAGGCGGCCTGACGTGACCACGGTCCTCATCGTCGACGACCAGCCGCTCCAGCGGTACGGCTTCCGGATGCTGCTGGAGAGCCAGCCCGGCACGGAGGTCGTCGGCGAGGCCGCGCACGGCGCCGAGGCCGTACGCCTGACGGCCGACCTGCGGCCCGACGTCGTCCTGATGGACATCCGGATGCCCGGCATGGACGGCATCGAGGCCACCCGGCGCATCGTCGCCACCGGCGGGCGCTCGCGCATCCTCGTCCTGACCACCTTCGACCTCGACGAGTACGCCCACGCCGCGCTGCGCGCCGGCGCCAGCGGCTTCCTCCTCAAGGACGCCCGCCCGGAGGACCTCCTGGCCGGGATCCGCGCCGTCTCCGGGGGCGACGCCGTCGTCGCCCCCGCCATCACCCGGCGCCTCCTGGACGCCTACGCCCACCACCTGCCCGTGCGCCCGCCCGGCGCGGCCGCCGAGGACGACCCGCGGCTGAACGCCCTGACCGAGCGCGAGCGCGAGATCCTGGTCGCGGTCGGCCGGGGCTGGACCAACGGCGAGATCGCGCAGCGCCTGGTGCTCGCGGAGTCGACCGTCAAGACGCACGTCAGCCGGGTGCTGTCGAAGATCGGCGCCCGGGACCGGGTGCAGGCCGTGATCTTCGCCTACGACCGCGGCCTGAACCGGCCGAACCCGCCGACCTGAACCGTCCCGCTCCTGCCGCGCTCCAGCCGCGCCCCTGACGCCGCGGTGTCAGGGGCGCTTCTTCGGGGCGGCTTCGAGGTCGGTGGCGGCGGCGGCCAGGATGGCGCCGAAGACGTGGGCGATGAGGGGCTTGCCGACCCGGCGGGCGAAGGCCGCGCCGACGAGGGGGACGGGGAGCGCGAAGCCGGTCGTCCAGACGACCAGGGTGCCCTCGGGGACCTCCTCGAAGGTCATCCGGCCGAACTCGTGCCGGGCCGGCGGGAAGCTGCGGTCGACGGTGTAGTCGAAGCCGTGCGGGGCGTTGTAGGCGGTGATCCGCTCGTTGAACCAGCCGATCAGCCAGGTGTGCAGCCGCACCGCGCCCACCCCGTAGGGCGCGCCCTCGCCGGGCCGGGCCAGGCGCGCCCTGAGCACGAACGGGGAGCGGGTGTAGTTGGTGCTCGTGGCGCACCAGTCGAACACCTCGGCGATCGGCGCCGCGATGACCCGTCGCACGGTCACGGTTTCCATGGCTCGGCCCTCTCCTGCAGCGGGGGGCGCGGGTGTCGACCGCGCCCTGTTCACCGATGAGGACCGGGCGCCGCCCGAAACCGTGACATCGGGCGGGGGCGTCCTCGGGTGCGAGAATGCCGCCCGCCTACCGTTCGGCTCTGGGCGTGCGGGCCATGAGCAGGTCGACGGCGCGGTCGGTGGTGACGGTGCCGTCGAGGAGGGCGACGACGAGTGCGGTGATGGGCATCTCGACCTGGTGCCGTCGGGCGAGGTCGAGGACCGCGTAGGCGGACTTGGCTCCTTCGGCGGTCTGGCCGGTGGCGGTGGCGGCCTGGTCGATGGTCAGGCCGCGGGCGAGGTGTTCGCCGAAGGTGCGGTTGCGGGAGAGCGGGGAGAGGCAGGTCGCGGTGAGGTCGCCGAGGCCGGCCAAGCCGGCGAAGGTCGCGGGGTCGGCGCCGAGCGCCGTTCCCAGGCGGGCGGTTTCGGCGAGTCCGCGGGTCAGGAGGGTGGCCTTGGCGTTGTCGCCGAGGCCGAGTCCTGCGGCCAGGCCGACGGCCAGCGCGATGACGTTCTTGACCGCGCCGCCGAGTTCGCAGCCGATGACGTCGGTGTGGGTGTAGGGGCGGAAGTACGGCGTGCGGAAGGCCCCTTGGAGTCGGCGGGCCGCGTCGTGGTCGGTGCAGGCGATGACGCTGGCGGCGGGCTGGCGGGCGGCGATCTCGCGGGCCAGGTTCGGGCCGGACAGGACGGCGACGCGGGCGGGGTCGAGAGCGGCGCCCTGGGCGATGACCTCGCTCATGCGCCGGCCGGTACCGAGCTCGATGCCCTTCATGAGGCTGACGACCAGGGTGTCCGGCTCGATCAGGGGCGCCCACGCGGCCAGGTTGGCCCGCAGGGTCTGGGAGGGGATGGACAGGACGGCGACGTCGGCTCCGGCCAGGGCGATGTCGGCTCCGGTGGTGGCCTTCACCGTGCCGGGCAGCGTGACGCCGGGCAGGTAGCCGGGGTTGACTCCCCGGGTGTTGATGCCGTCGGCGACCTCGGGGCGGCGCGCGTGCAGGACGACGTCGCATCCGGCGTCGGCGAGAACCAGCGCGAAGGCGGTCCCCCACGATCCTGCCGACAGTACGGCGACCCGGGTCATCCTCTACCTCCGCGTGCTGGTGGGGAGCTGAGGGGCAGCCTACTGGCGCCTTGGGGGCGGAGACGCCGGTCAGCGGCGGCACAGGGTGAGCGCGACGGCGCGGCGCCCGCCCAGAGTGGGCAGCATGCGGGCGCGGGCCGAAACCGTGGCGTCGGGTGGGGGGCGGCCTCGGGTGTGGCGATGCCGCCCGCCTACCGTTCGGTTCTGGGCGTGCGGGTCATGAGCGAGACAGGTTTCCCAGCGGTTTCCAGGGTGGCGGGGCCTCAGTGCGGCACCCGTATGTCAGACGTCGCCGAACTCTCCGGAGCGGACGGCGACGACGAAGCTCGACCAGGCGTCGGCCGAGAAGACCAGCGCGGGACCGTGGGGATCCTTGGAGTCGCGGACCGGGACAGTGTGGACGACGTTCGCACCGACCTCGACGCAGTTCCCTCCCTGGGTGCTGTAGGAGCTCCTGTGCCAGGTGGCATTGCGATCATCCATGCTCAAAGCCTTTCCGCACGTTTCGAATGAACTCGACGCTCGCTGCCCGGCGCAGCGCCTCGGCTTGGAGATGATCGTACTCACTGACCCACTCGGCCAACGTCTCCGGATCGCGTTCGAGATAGCCGCGCCGCTGCGTCTCGCCGTACCCCACGATGGCCCTGTTCGGCATGGTCAGCAACGTAATGGGATGCCCGAACGGGCGGTTCTCGCCTGCTGCGGTAGGGCACACCTGCACCAGGAATCGGGGACGTGCGGCGAGTGCTTCCAGGTACCTGAGTTGCGCCACCATGACGTCCCGACCACCGATCGGCCGCCGTAGCGCCCCCTCGTCCATCACCACCTGGACGTGCGGCGCCGGATCTCGGGCGAGGGCCTGCTGTCGGAGCAGCACCTTCTCGATTCGCTCGTCGGCCTGCTGCTGAGTTGCGATCCCCCGCAGGACAGCCGCCTCCTGGAAAACTCGGCTGTACTCGGGCGTTTGGAGCAAACTCGGAACCAGGTTGATCTCGAACAGCCTCAGGGCGATGGCCTTCGCTTCGTTGCGCAGGTACTCGTCGAAGCCTTCGAACAAGACCCGTCGACCGGACGTACTCCACTCCCTGAGGAACCGCTCTCCAGACTCGAACACTCGATCAAGTGCCGTTGAGATCTGTTGACTTGGTTTCCTTCGGCCGTGCTCGAGCGCGGAGATGTACGACGACGTACAGCCGATCAGCTCGGCAAGGTGTTCCTGGGTCCATCCTCGCTGCTCGCGCGACGTGCGGAGCAGTACGCCGAACTCGGCGGCTGGGGATGTCGGAGGGCCAAGTTCCCGCTTGTTCAAGGCTGTTCGTCCTACCAATCTGACACCGTGGGACAAGTTGAACAGCTCCGCAGCCTAGAGGACAGTTGACGTCCCCAGTAGTCGTCGGACTACGGAACGGAGTCGCCGTCGTGGCGCGCAAACGCAACCCCGTGTCCCCGAGGCCGCGATGCCGCCCGCAGGTCGGCGAACCGGTTGCGGACTTGAGGTCCGCTCCGACCGAGGGGGATCAACAACTCGGCCAACCGGCCGAGTTGTTGATCCTGTCGGCACCACCACGAAATGGAGGCGCAGCACAGATGACAACCGCACCGTGGGGTACCACCCGGATGGGGCCGTTCACGGCTACCGTCCCGGTCCCGCAGTCCACGCCCGTCATCGACCCCGAGACGCAGGTTGCGGTGATCGTGGACGAGCACGGACGCACGGTCGAGTTGGGCGGGCACGGCACCAGCACGAGCGGCCTGACGCCCACCACGACCACGCCCGACGGAAACCCGGGCGGGCCGACCGACGCCGACAGCACCGAGTCCTACGACCAGGACCAGAGCAACGGCTGATGAACGACCGAAGCGGGTCGGTGCTGGTGCTGACCAATCCCCTTGACGTGACCGCGGATGCGGTACTGCGGGTGCTCGCCGAGCGCCGGGTTCCGGTGGTCCGGCTCGATCCCGGCACCGACCTGCACACGGGTGCCTCGCTGATCGCCACGTACCGCACGGGCCGGCAGCGGGGCACCCTGCGCACCGCCAGCCGGGAGCTCGACCTCTCCGATGTCCGGTCCGTCTGGGTGCGCCGGGCCTCACCCTACGAGGGGCCCTCCGAACTGGACGGCCAGGACCGCCGGTTCGCCGCCGCGCAATCCCTGTGGGGTGCGGGCGGCATCCTCGCCTCGCTCCCCGCCGCGCACTACGTGAACCATCCCTGGGCCAACCGTGCGGCCGAGCACAAGCCGGCACAACTGGCGGCCGCGCAGCGCTGCGGGTTCCCGGTCCCCGACACGGTGATCACGAACAGCGCGGACGAGGCGCGGGAGTTCGTGGCGGCCCAGGCCGCCGGGGCGGTGTACAAGCCGTTGTGGAACATCCCCTACTCGGTCGGCGGGCGGCCTCACGCCGTGTGGGTGCGCGAGGTCGATCCGGCCGACATCACCGACGCCGTGTCCGCCTGCCCGCACCTCTTCCAGGCGAAGGTGCCGAAGCTGTTCGACGCAAGGGTGACGGCCGTCGGCAACCGCCTGTTCGGCGTCCGGATCGACAGCCCCGACCTCGACTGGCGGCGCCGCCAGGACCGGATGACGTGCACTCCGATCGACGTACCCGAGCCGGTCGCACGTTCGGTCGCCGCCTACCTCGGAGAACTTCGTCTGGTCTACGGCGCGTTCGACTTCGCCGTGACCGCCTCGGGCGACTGGTACTTCCTCGAATGCAACCCGAACGGCCAGTGGGCATGGCAACCGGCCGAGACCACCGAGGCGATTGCCCACGCCCTCGCCAACCAGCTACAGAAAGGCCGTGACGCATGAGCACACCGGCTGAACTCCGCACCGCTCTGGCCGACAGGCTCACCGAGGACGGCACGCTGACCGAACGCGAGTGGGACAGCGCGGTGAGGGCCGTTCCGCGAGAGCTCTTCGTCGGAACCTACTTCGCTCCGGTCGCCGGCAGCGTTCCGACTCTCTACCGACCCGTCCGTCAGGGCGATCCCGGGTGGCTGGTGGGGATCTACGACGACCAGACGCTGGTGACCCAACTCGACGGCCGCATCGGGCCCGAGGACACCGCTGGGGGGACCGTGCCAGGTATCCCGTCATCGTCGTCCACCCTCCCGTCCGTCGTACTGCGCATGTGGCAGCAGTTGGGCGCCGAGGCCGGGCACCGGGTACTGGAGATCGGTACGGGCACCGGGTACTCGACCGCCCTCGGCGCGCACCGCCTCGGGGACGCCGACCTCACCAGCATCGAGTACGACCCCGCAGTCGGCGCGGCAGCGGCGGCGGCGATCAGGACTGCGGGGTTCTCCCCCCGGTTGATCATCGGTGACGGGCTGCGCGGCGACCCGGACGGCGGGCAGTACGACCGGATCATCGCCACCTGTTCCGTCCGGTACATCCCCCTCGCCTGGCTCCACCAGGTCAAGCCCGGCGGCCGAATCCTGGTCACCCTCTCCGGGTGGAGCTACGCGAACGCCCTCGTGCTGCTCGACGTGACCGGACCCGGCGAGGCCACCGGCCGGTTCCTGACCGGCCAGACCGGTTTCATGATCGCCCGCCCGCACGACCGACCGCCCCGCCCGACGCTGGACCTCCTGCCCGGCAAGGAGCGTCCGACCCGCATCGACCCGGCGACGCTGGACAGTTGGACGGGCGCTTGGGTAGCCCAGCTTGCCGCACCCGGGGCAATCCGCATGGGTGTGGGGGCTCAACAGATCCTCTGGGACCTGGCCACCGGATCGCAGGCCCGGACGGCGCCCGACCCCACCGACGGGTGGGCCGTGACTCAGCGCGGGCCCGTCGCCCTGTGGGACCGGGTCGAGCAAGCGGTTGAGACCTGGCAGGCGGCCGGTGAGCCGCACCAGGATCGCTTCGGGATCACCGTGTCGGCGGCCGGACAGCGGGTCTGGCTCGGCACCGAGGACGGGCCCGGATGGGATCTGCCCGTATGAGCCTGGCTCAGCCCTGCGCCGAGCCGTGTCGTTCCATGATCGATCCGTCACGGAATCCTCCCGTCCTGCGAGAGGAACGGCCCATCGTCGACGCCGCCGCCCGCGTGCCGCTCGGCTGACAAGGGGTGGACCGGGCGCGGGCCGAAACCGTGGCGTCGGGTGGGGGCGTCCTCGGGGGTGGCGGGGTCGGGCGGGCGGCGGGGAGAGGGGGCGGGGTGGGGCGCGGGGCTGCTGTGGAGTGGGGGGCGCTGCACCGGCGGTGTGCGGTGGGTGTGGTGGCGGGGGTGGCGGTGCTGGGGGGTGCGGCCGGGCCGGTGGTGTGGGCGGGGTCGCAGGACCTGCCGGGCGATCGGCGGTGGTGGCTGGTGGTGTGCGGGGTCGCGCTGGTGGCGGCCGTCGGTGCCTCGCTGCCGCTGCTGCGTCGGGTCTCCACCACCGACTACGTCGTCTCCTGCGTGGCGCTGGTACTACTGCTGGTGCTCGCCCTGGGCACGGTGTTCGCGGCGGCGCAGGCCGCCTACGCCGTCCGGACCAGGCTGCACGAACCGCCCCACGTCACGGCCACCGTGACGGGCTGCCGGACGACGGGCCGGGAGCTGGACGACCAGAACCAGGGCCACGACGTCTACGGCTGCACGTACCACTGGAGCGCCGGCGACCGGGAGTTCAGCGAGGAGCGGCCCACCGGGAAGCTGTATCCGGACGGCCACGAGACCAGGGTGTGGCTCGCCGGCGAGCGGATGATCACGAGCCGGCCGAGCCTGCTCGGGATCCCGCTGTGGATCGCGCTCGCCCTGGCCGGGCTGGCGGGCACGGTCCGGTTCTCGGCGTTCCTGGCGTGGAAGGCCCGCGATGTGGGCCTGCGGCGGTACGCGGGTCCGGCGGTTCCTGGGGGTGGCCGGAATCCGGGGTGGTGGGTGCGGTGCTCTGGCAGCATCGGGCGGATGGGGCAGTGGGAGGGGATCGGGCGGCGCTTCGTCGTGGGAGCGGGGTACGCGCTGTACCGGGGGCCGCTGGCGGACAGTACGTCACATCGGCACGCCGCGTTCCAGGTTGCCGTCGCGTCGGCGGGCGGCGAGGTGACGATCGTGGACGGGGACGGGGTCCGGCACCGGGGCGCGGCGGTGGTGGTGGCGCCGATGGTGTGGCACCGGATGGCGCCGGTGCGGGAGGTGTCGGCGTTCTTCGTCGATCCGCACTGCGCGTTCGCGGACCGGCTGCGGGCGGGGTGCGGTGACGGTGTCACCGTCGCACCCCAGTGGCGGGGCCTGGCGGAGGAGGACCTGCGTCCGTCCGGGGTGCTGCCGTCGGCCGAGGTGGACGTGCGGCTGTGGGCGGCGATGGAGGCGCTGACGGACCACCGGGTCGCGCTGCCGGGGCTGGCGGCGCGGGTGGGGCTGTCGCCGCAGCGCCTGCGGGCGCTGGCGCGGCGGCAGTTGGGGGTGCCGCTGGCGCGCTGGCGGATCTGGCGGCGGCTGGCCCGCGCCGCCGACGCGCTGGGCGAGGGGCGCACGCTCGCCGAGGCGGCGCTGGCGGGCGGCTTCGCGGACCAGGCGCACTTCAGCCGCCAGATGCGGGAGATGACGGGGCTGACGCCGTCGGCGGTGCTCCCGGTGCTGCGCGCCTCGGGCCGGGCGGGCGGCCTGGCGGACAGCGCGATTGACGGACAGGACCCGGCGGGCAGCCAGGACCCGGCGGGCGACGCGGGCGCGGCCTACGCGCGGCGGGCGACGTAGAACGACAGCGAGCCGGTGAGCGTGGCGACGGTCTCGGTCTCGCGCACGCCGTGGAAGCCGGCCTCGCTGATCAGCCGGGGCAGGATGCCGTCGGCGTTGGGCTGGGTGTCCTCCTTGCCGTCCGCCAGTTGCACGATGCGGAACGCCAGGCGCATGGCGGCCGTGCGCTGGCGCCCGAAGTCGGCGATGACGAGCTTGCCGCCGGGGCGCAGCGCCGCGTGCATGGAGGCGAGGACGGCCTCTTTCATGGGGATGGGGCACTGGTGGAGGACGAGGCTGGAGACGACGGTGTCGGCTGTTTCGGCGCCCACGAGGTCGGCGACGGCGTCGCCCATGCCGAGGTGCCATTCGGG
Organism: Kitasatospora sp. NBC_01300; assembly: GCF_041435235.1. NCBI lineage: Bacteria > Bacillati > Actinomycetota > Actinomycetes > Kitasatosporales > Streptomycetaceae > Kitasatospora > Kitasatospora sp. NBC_01300. The sequence goes on from NZ_CP108408.1 coordinate 43,773, forward strand.
GGTCACGCCGGCGGCGGCGGCCTTGCGGCGGGCCACTTCGAGGGTGGTGGGGTCGGGGTCGACGCCGATGACGCGGGCGCGGGGTTCGACGCGGCCGAGGAGGACGGCCAGGGAGCCGGTGCCGCAGCCGACGTCGAGGATCACGTCGTCGGGGCGGGGGGCCACGTGCATGGCGAGCAGGCTGCGCCACAGGCGTTCGCGGGTGAGGGAGACGATGGGGTCGTAGAAGCGTACGGGGCCGAGGCGGCCGGCGGCGGGGGTGAAGGCGCGATCGGTCATGGGGGTCAGTGTCGGCCGGGGGGTGTGGTGGCGTCTTGAACGAATCGCTCGCCGGGCGGGGCGGGTTGGGGGTTTCCGGGCCGCTCGCGGGGCCTGTCGCGAGGTCGGTCGCGAGGCCGGTTGCGAGGCCGGTCGCGGGGTCGGTCGCGGGGTCGGGTTCCGGCCCTCCCCGGACACATAGAAAGTCTATCGACATATGACGTTGGATGACTTATCGTGATCGTCGCGGTGGTCCGGCGCGGCCGGCCCGCCGCGACCACCGTCCGGCCCTGCGAGAGGACCTCCGTGCCCCGTCGTTCCCGCACGTCCACAGCACTCGGCATCAGCGCCACCGCCGTGGTGGCGCTGGCCCTGGCCGCGCCGCCCGCCCTGGCCGGGCCCGCGGCCGCCCCCGACCCGGTGCCCTCCCTGGTGGCCGGTCAGGACACCGCCGCCCCGCAGCTGGTCACCGGCCTGGCCGAGCCGGCCGTCGGCAGCCCCGCCGACGCCGCCCGCGCCCACCTCGCGGCCCACGGCGACCGCTACCACGTCGACCCGAGCGAGCTGGCCGAGGTCGGCTCCGAGAGCACCCCCGACGGCCGGCGCACCGTCAGGTTCGAGCAGCGCCACGACGGCGTGCCCGTGTTCGGCGCGCAGTACCTGGTGCACCTGACGGGCGAGGGCGCCGGGCAGCGCGTCGAGTCGGTCGGCGGCAAGTACTTCACCGGCCTGACCGTGCCGACCACCGCCACCGTCCCGGCCGCCGCCCTGCGCGACCTGGCGCTCGGCTCCGTCCAGGACCCGAAGGCCCGGGCCGCGGCCACCGCCGAGGACCACGGCCTGGTCGTCCTGCCGGACGGCGCCGGCCGGCTCGCCCAGCGCTTCACCGTGCACGCCGCCGACCCGGCGACCGGGGCGCCCGCGGCCCGCGAGGTCTTCGTGGACGCCACCGTCGGCGTGGTCGCCCTCGCCTACGACACCCGCGCCCCGCTCCCGGCGGCGGCGCCGCCCGCCGGGAGCGCCGCGGCCGGCCTCGAACCCGCCACCGGGACCGCGCCGGACGCCCGCGGCAACTCCACCAAGGTGAACATCGCCCGCCTGCCGGACGGCAGTTACCAGCTCACCGACCTCACCCGGCCCGCCGCCATCACCACCTACGACGCCGGCGGCCGGGACGAGATGGACTTCGGCGGCGGCATCCCCGCCGACCTCCCCCCGGCCCACTCCCCCGGCCCGGACTTCCCGGCCTCCGCCGGCACCAGCGGCGCCACCGACGCCAGCGTCAACGCCGGTATCGTGTACGACTTCTACCACGACCGGTTCGGCCGCAACGGCCTGGACGGCAAGGGCGGCGCGATCACCTCCGTCGTCAACGTCACCCAGGACGGCGCCCCCTACGCCAACGCGTACTGGGACGGGAAGAAGATGGTCTACGGCAGCGGGGGCCCCGACTACTACCCGTTCTCCGCCGCCCTCGACATCGCCGGGCACGAGATGACCCACGGCGTCATATCGAACACCGCCGACCTGGCCGGCATGGGCCAGGCCGGCGCGATGAACGAGGGGCTCGCCGACTACTTCGGCAACGCCATCGAGGTCACCGCCCGCGGCATGTCCATGGACGACCCGGCGGCCGCGCTGCTCGGCGAGAGCAAGTGCCGCACCGGCACCCCGCAGGCCTGCGCGGACCGCCGGATGGACGACCACCGCACCACCGTGAACGACTACCTCGGCGGCACGGTCGACAACGGCGGACAGCACCTCAACGCCACCATCTTCAGCGGCGCCCTGTGGGACATCCGGCGCACCCTCGACCCGCTCACCGCCGACCGGGTGGTCTACCGGGCGCTCACCGCCTACCTCACCCCGCTCGACGACTTCGTGGCCGGGCGCAACGCGACCCTGGCCGCCGGCCGCGACCTCGGCCTCAGCCACGCCCAACTGCGCACCGTGGCAGCCGCGTTCGACGCGCACGGGATCAAGCCCGGCTGGGAGAGCCGGATCGGCATGGACAGCCGCACGCTGGCCCGCAACCTCTCCTACTCGATGGCGCCCCCGGCCGCCGGCGGCGGGCACTGGGTGGCGATGGCCCCCGCCCCCGACCCGGTCAAGGGCACGGGCGGCACCCGCTCCGACACCACCGCGCTGTACACCGGCTCCACCACCGGACGCGGCGCCCCCGTCCGGCTCAGCCCCGACGACGGCCGCTACCACAGCTGGCCCGCCACCGACGGCACCACCGCCGTGTGGAAGGCCATCGGCACCACCGCCCAGAACCACAGCCGCGAACTGCTGGCCGCACCGCTGTCCGGCGCCGGCCCGGTCCGCAGCCTGTTCCTCGCCGACGGGACGGAGCCCGGCAGCCCCCAGGTCTCCGGCGGCGACATCGCCTTCACCGTGAACGACTTCACCACCCACCGCACCAGCATCCGGCTGTCCCACGACGGCGCCCCCGCGGTCGAACTGCCGCTGGCCGACGGGCACCACCCGGACGACCTCACCCTCAAGGACGGCTACCTCGCCTGGACCGAGTCCTGGCAGGACGGACAGCAGTACGTCACCGCGCCGACCGTCTACTCGATCGCCGCCGGCAAGGTCACCGCCCAGTACACCGCGCACGCCGCCCCCGGCGCCGCCGCGACCAGCGCCTCCTCCGCCCGGCTCGCCGGCGGACGGCTGCTGTGGCTGGACACCCCCGCCGGCGCGAACGCCCGCGCCTCCGTCCGCTCCGGCGCCCTGGACGGCTCCGGCGTGACCGAGGTGCTGGCCGCCGACTCGCCGAACGCCCCGACGCGCGGCGGCAGCCTCACCGCCTCCGACCAGGCCCTCACCTACAAGGTCGAGAGCACCAAGCCCGCCGGCGGCTGGACCAACGCCGCACTGCCCAAGCTCTGGCAGCTCCCGGTCGGCGGCGGCACCCCGCAGCGCCTCTCCTGCGACCGGGGCGGCCAGGACCAGCCCGCCGCCGACCAGGGCACCCGGGTGGTCTGGCTGGACTCCACCCCCGGCCGCACCGACCTGGTCGTGCGCGACCGCGCGGCGGGCACCTGCTGACCACCTCTCCCTGACCCCCGCCCCCCAGGGGTCCGGCCCGGCGCGGACGGCTCACAGCCATCCGCGCCGGGCCGCCTGCACGCCCGCCTGGAAACGCGTGGTGGCCCCCAGCTGGGCCAGCAGCGCCGAGACCCGGCGCACCACCGTGCGCCGCCCCAGCCCCAGCCGCCGGGCGATGGCGTCGTCCGTGGCACCACTGGCCATCAGGGTCAGGATGCGGCGGTCCCGCTCACCGATCTGCAGGTCGACGGCGGACACCGACGCCGGGACGGCCAGCCGCCAGAGCGTCTCGAACACCGCGGCCAGCGCCCGCAACAGGCCCGAGGGCCGGATCAGCAGCGAGACGACGCCCGGGCGCCCGTCGGCCGCCAGCGTGACGATCGCCAGGTCGTCGTCGCCCAGGGCCAGCTTGAGCGGCGGCTCGTCCAGCGTGCGGGCCTGCTCCCCCGCCTCCACCATGCGCGCCATGTTGGGGCCCGCGACCGGGTCGTCGAAGGCGCAGCCGTGGTAGATCGAGCGGTAGACGACCCCGGCGGCCATCCGCTGGCGCTGCAGCACCTCCTGGTCGAGGTAGTAGGCCGAACTGCCGGAGTAGGGCGGCACGTCGATGACCCGCACCTGGTGGCGGGCGGCGAGCTGGAGGCGCCGGCTGGCCGCCAGTACCTGGGCGGCGTCCTCGACCACCTCCAGGGCGCCGTAGGTGCCGGCGTCGCGCCGGGCGAAGCGGTAGAGGCGTTCCAGTTCCGCCCCGGCCCGGCGCGCCGCGGCCTGCCGGACGGCGTCGCTCTGCAGCACCGCCTCGACCACCCGGCCGGGCGGCAGCGCCTCCCAGGCGCGGTCGCGGTGGCCGTCGTCGCGGTGACGGTCGTCGCGCGGGCCATCGCCGCGGCGGCCATCGCCGCGGCGGCCATCGCCGCGGCGGCCGTCATCGCGGTGGCCGTCGCCGCGCGGGCCCTCGCCGTTGCAGGCCACGACGACTCCCTCGTCGGCGAGTTCCCTGAGCACGGCCAGGACGGCGCCCTCGCCGAGGCCGACCCCGGCCGCCAGCTCCGCCGCCCGCGCCTGCGGACGGCCGACCAGGCAGCGGTAGATCCGGCCGCGTTCGGAGTCTGGATCCAGCACGTCGTGCACGACGTCCCCCGTCATCGTGTCGGTGTATCGGTGTGTCGGCGTATCGGTGTGTCAGCTCGGCGCTGTGCCGTTGTGTCGCTGTGCCGTTGTGCCGTTGTGTCGACCCGTCCGCTCGTCGGTTTGTCGGCTTGTCGTGTGCCGGTGTCGCCCGGACGGGCCGTCGGAGGCTACCCACGCCGGTGGCGCACATGCGCCAGTGGCCCAGGTGCGCCGCAGGTCGCTCTGGCGGACCGCGCGGTGATCTCGCAAGAGTTGTCGGTGCTCAGACAGCTCCAGCGGTTCCCCCCGGGACCCGCTGCACCCTCACGGCCAAGGACGACCCTTGACACCAGCCCAGCCCGCCCGGCGCCCGCCCGCGCGGCCCCTGCGCGCCCGGCTCCGGCACGCCAGGACGGCCGTCGCCGCCCTGACCGCCTGCCTCCTGCTGCTGGGCGTGCCCGCCGCGCACGCCGAGGCCCCCGCCCCGCCGCCGATGAAGGACGGCTTCGGGCTCACCCAGGTCGGCGCCGCCACCGGCAGCGCCACCAACTTCGTGCTCACCGTCACCACACCCCAGGTCGCCGGGGAGCACACCATCCGGATCCTGCTGCCCGCCGACTACGCGGCCAGCCCGGCCAAGCGCTACCCGGTCCTGTACTTCCTGCACGGCGCCTCGGACAACCCGAGCGACCCGGCCCTGGCCTACCCCGCCCTCACCGCCGCGCAGTCGATGATCACCGTCATCCCGGACGGCGGCCTGCGCGGCTGGTACACCGACTGGCTCGACCAGAACACCGCCGCCGGGGCGCAGAACTGGGAGACCTTCCACCTCGACCAGGTCGTCCCGTTCATCGACGCCAACCTGCGCACCCTGACGGGCCGCAGGAGCCGGGCCGTCGGCGGCCTGTCGATGGGCGGCTTCGGCGCGCTGCACTACGCGCAGGACCGGCCCCAGCTGTTCGGCCAGGTCCTCACCATGTCCGGCGCGAACGACCTCTCCGTGAACGAGATGATCATCCGCGGCGCCGTGGTCGCCACCCTGACCAACGTCGGCACCGTGCTGTGCGGGCCCAGCGACGGCAAGCCCTGCGGCCTCGACTTCGGCCCCACCGTCTCCAGCGACGCGATCTTCGGCTCGCCGTACCCGGTGTTCAACGCCGACTGGCGCTGGAACGCCGCGGACCCGGTCTCCCGGGCGGGCGCGCTCGCCGACACCGGCATCGCGGTCTACACCGGCAACGGCAACGGCAGCGCCTCCGACATGGAGTTCTGGGCCGAGGGCACAGCCAAGCGCCTCAAGGACCGCCTGGACGCCCTCGGTTACCGCTACCACTACGTCGACTACGGCAACGGCGCCGGCTGGGGCACCGCCTGCAACGGCGGCCACAGCGCGGGCTGCTGGGCGCAGGACCTCGTGGACTACGTCCCGCGCCTGGAAGCGGCCTTCGCCGCCGCCTGACCGGCCCGCCCTCCCCTTCTTTCCGACTCCTCTCCCCTCTCCCTCTCCCCGTTCCCGACGAAAGGACCCGACCCCGTGCTCTCCGCCACGACCCCGAGCCGACCGGCTCCCTGGCTGCGCCTGATCGCGGCCGTCCTGGTGGCCTGTTGCGCCGCCCTGGGCTTCACCGCCGCCCCGTTCGCGACCTCTCGGGCCCACGCCGCCACGGCGCCGGCCGCCGCCTGCGCCTCCCCGCAGCAGTGCCTGACCATCAAGTCCCTCAGCAACGGGCGCCAACTCGACGTCCAGAACGGCACCATGGGCGACGGCGCCTACATCGTCACCAACTCGGCGCCCGGCTACCACCAGTCCTGGCGGCTGAGCGTCGACCCCTCCGACTTCTCCTTCACCATCGTCAACAACGACACCGGCAAGTGCATCGACCTGGCCTTCTTCACTCCGGCCCTGCGCCAGCAGACCTGCGCCGGGCAGGCCAGCCAGCGGTGGTTCCTGCAGCCGGTCGCCGGGGCCGCCGACGCGTTCATGATCCGCCACCTGGGCGACAACACCTGCCTGGACCTGCTGCTCGGCGCCCAGTACGACGACGCCTGGACCGACCAGTACACCTGCAACGGCACCGCCAACCAACAGTGGTCCACCGGCTTCCCGCAGGCCGCCCGCAGCCTGGCCATCGACCACGCCGCCAAGCAGTGCCAGAAGGACGTCTCCTCCTGCTCCTGGGCCGTCAAGAGCGAGGCCCCCGCGGCGCCGCTGCCCAAGATCTGCGTCTCCTCGATCTGGTTCAACAACACCAGCAGCGCCGCCCAGCAGAACTTCGCGGTCACCACGATGAGCGGCTGGTCCAGCACCATCGGCGGCCAGATCGGGTCGGAGATCGGCGGCACGGCCGGGGAGGTCTTCAAGGCGGCGGTCACCACCAGCGTCAACTACAGCAACATCTGGCAGGGCTCGACCACCGTCAACAACAGCGTCACCGTCAACGTCCCGCCCCAGCAGTACGGCTGGGTGACGCTGGCCGAGCTCGCCCGCAAGGTCACCGGCAACTGGACGTTCGACGCCCGCGGCTTCCCGTGGACCGCCGAGGACACCATCACCATCCCGCTCACCTCCGACCCCAGCGGCGGCGCCACCCTCTACATCGCCAACACCAGCCCCACCTTCACCAGCTGCACCTGAGCCCCACCGCACGACCGACAGCCAGCCGCCGCCCGGCCCCGCCGGGCGGCGGCCCCGCTTTCCCCCGGGGCCCTTCCCCGCCCTGACGTGCCTTTCCCCGCCCTGACCTGCTGACAATTGTCACGGCCGGCCGGTGTGGCAGCACACTGCCGGGCGGGGGCGCGGCGCGGACAGCATGGGGGCATGACCTCCACCGATGTGAACCACCCCGACACCGTTCGGGCCTTCCGCACCATCAGGCGACTGGTGTCCGCCTACCTGGGCCTGAGCGTCGTCACCCTGGCGGCCGCCTACGCCCTGCGCGACCACCCCGACCTGGTGAACCCGGCCGTGTGGATCCGCGGCGCCCTCGTCGTGGCCAGCGCCGTGGTCACGTACCTGTTCACCACCCGGGCCGCCCGCGGCTCGCACGCGGCCTACCGGCGGCTGCGGATCATCTCGGCCGTCATGATCGCCGCGATCGTCGTGATCATCTGCGTGCCGGGGACCTTCCCGTTCTGGATGAAGGCCGAGCAGGCCCTGTGCGGGCTGGTGCTGGCGGGGGTGGCCGCCGTGATCAACGGACGCCACCTGCGTACCCTGTTCGCGCGATCCGACGCGACGTGAGGCAGGCGAGGGTGGACGAGGACACGCAGGCGGCCCTCCCCGGGCCCGCCGCCGCGGAGCGCGCCACAGGGGAGCGCGCCCCGCAGCGGTGGGTGCAGGGCTGGCGGCGGACCATGCTGGGCGCCGGGATGCTGGTCTACCCGTGCCTGACCGCCGTCGCCGTGGGCGGCAACGTGTCCGGGGCGGCCCTGGTCGCCGGGTACGCGGTCGTCGGCGCGTTCTGCCTCTGCTTCGTCCTCACCGCCACCGCGATGATCCACGGCCGGCGGCGGCAGGTGCTCCTGCTGCTGGCGGTGATGAGCGCGCTGTTCCTGGCCGCGCTGCCGTTCGCGCACGAGAACGCGTTCTACCTCGCCACCGTCGTCGTCTCCTTCGTCGCCGTGCTGCGGCGCCGCCACGCCACCCTGGTGACCGTCACCGCCACCCTGGCCGCGCTGCTGGTGCCGTGGGCGGTGCCCGCCTGGCACGCCGGGCCCGGCGCCTTCCAGGCGCTGGCACTGCTGTTCACCGTGCTCACCACGGGGGCGTTCGCGGAGATCGCCACCACCAACCAGGCCCTGGTGGCCGCCCGGGCCGAGGTGGCACGGCTGGCCTCGGAGGCCGAACGCAACCGGATCGCACGCGACCTGCACGACCTGCTCGGGCACTCGCTCACCGCGATCACCGTCAAGTCCCGCCTGGCCCAGCGCCTCGCCGCCAAGGACCTCGACCAGTCGCTGGCGGAGATGGCCGCGGTGGAGTCGCTGTCCCGGCAGGCGCTGGCCGACGTCCGGGCCGCGGTCACCGGCTACCGCGACGTCACGCTGGCCGGCGAACTCGCGCGCGGACGCGAACTGCTGCGCGCCGCCGGGGTGGTCGCCGACCTGCCGACGTCCACCGACCCCGTCGCCACGCAGGACGGGGAACTGTTCGGCTGGGTGGTGCGCGAGGGCCTGACCAACGTGGTCCGGCACGCCCGGGCCGACCGCTGCACCGTCACCGTCACCGGCTCCTCCGTGGAGATCCGCGACGACGGGACGGGCGCGGACGGCAGAACCGGTGGGACCGGCGGGGTCGGCGGGACCGGCGAGGGCAACGGGGTCGGAAAGGGCCTGAGGGGACTGCGGGAACGGGTCGCGGCGGCCGGCGGTACCGTCGAAGCCGGCCCGCTGAGCCCGCGCGGCTGGCGGCTGCTGGTCACCGTCCCGCCGGGCGCCCGCCACGGGCGCGCCCCCGCCCGGAAAGGGACGACATGACGATCCGCCTGCTGCTCGCCGAGGACCAGGAACTGGTCCGCACCGCGCTGTGCGCCCTGCTCGACCTGGAGGACGACTTCGAGGTGGTCGCCGCCGTCGGACGCGGCGACCAGGTCGTCGACGCGGCCCGCGAACACCGGCCCCACGTGGCCCTCCTGGACATCGAGATGCCCGGACTCGACGGCCTGGCCGCCGCCGCCGTCCTCGCCCAGCAGGTGCCCGACTGCCGGGTCGTCATCCTCACCACCTTCGGACGCGCCGGCTACCTGCGCCGGGCGATGGAGGCGGGCGCGGTCGGCTTCGTCGTCAAGGACGCCCCGGCCGAAGTGCTCGCCGACGCCATCCGCCGGGTCGCGGCGGGCGAACGCGTGGTGGACCCGGAACTGGCCGCGGCCACCCTCGCGGCCGGCGCCTCCCCGCTCACCGCCCGGGAACGCGACGTGCTGAACGCCTCCCGCTCCGGGGCCGGCGTCGCCGAGATCGCCGGCAAGCTCTACCTCTCGGAGGGCACGGTGCGCAACTACTTCTCCTCCGCCATCGCCAAGACCTCCAGCCGCAACCGCACCGAGGCCCTGCGCACCGCCGACGACCGCGGCTGGCTGTGACACCGCCGCACGACGGGCGCAGGGCTTCCCGGGATACCGGGAGGCGGGCGTCAGAGCCGCTCGACGGTGACCTCGGTGATCACGACGTCCTCCACGGGGCGTTCGCCGTCCGTGGGGACGGCCGCGAGGGCGTCGACGACGGCCCGGGAGTCGGCGTCGGCGACCTGGCCGAAGATGGTGTGCCGGCGGTTCAGGTGGGCGGGCGTGCCGACGGTGATGAAGAACTGCGAGCCGTTGGTCCCCGGGCCGGAATTGGCCATGGCGAGCAGGTAGGGCCTGGTGAAGTGCAGTTCGGGGTGGAACTCGTCGGCGAAGGCGTAGCCCGGACCGCCGGTGCCGGTGCCGGTCGGGTCGCCGCCCTGGACCATGAAGCCGGCCACCACGCGGTGGAAGAGCGTGCCGTCGTAGTACGGGCCGCTGCCCGGCTCGCCGGTGCGCGGGTCGGTGTACTCCCGGGCGCCCTCGGCGAGTTCGACGAAGTTGCGGACCGTCTTCGGCGCGTGGAACTGGAACAGCTCCAGCCGGATCGGGCCCAGGGTGGTGTGCAGGGTCGCGAACAGGCCCTTGGCCATGGCGGAATCCTTTGCTCGGGTGGTCAGTTGGGGGCGGGGACCGGCTCGACGGGGCCGAAGTCGCGGAAGGTGCCGTAGGTGCGCGTCGCGGTGCCCCTGATGTCGACGTGCTGGTCGAAGCGCACGGTACGGCCCTGGGCGTCGATCCACTGGTCGAGCTGGAAGGACGCCACGCCCACGCCCATGCGCTTCAGGTTGAGGTAGCGCTCGGCGTCCACGGCGCGCAGCTGCTCCACGCCGAGCGTGCCGGAGAGGTGGAAGGCGGGCGCGCCGTTCTGCTCCTCCATGCCCTTGCGGGCGGCGGGGCCGAGCGCCAGCAGGGCCTTCGCGTAGCCGTGGTAGTCGGCTATCCGGTTGGCGAGGGGGGACTTGCGCCAGCCGCTGCCGGACTTGATGTACGCCGCGTCCTCGGTGACGACGACCGGGTCGCCCGCCGAACCGCCGCCGGTGCCCAGGGACTCGGTGAGGCGGCCGGTGCGCACCTTGCCGTTGAGGTTGACCCGGCCGGTGGTGGTCGCGACCAGCGGGCCGCCTTCGGTGCGGAAGTCCTGGGTGGCCGCGTAGGGCGTGCGGGCGGCCTGGGCGAGGGCCTGCTCGGGGTCGATCACCCCGCCGGCGGGCGCCTCGGCCGGGGCCGACGTGGGTGCGGACGCCGGGGCCGATGCCGAGGCCGGGGCGGACGTCGGGGCCGCGTCGGGGGTCGTCGGCGTCGCGGCCGGGGTGGTGGCCTGCGGGGCCGCAGGGGCCTGGGCCGCCGAGGGGGCGGCGTCGTCGTTGCAGCCCGTCAGCGCGGTGAGGGAGAGCACGGTCGCGGCGGCGGCCAGGGCGGTGGTGCGGCGAATCGTCAAGAAAGGTCTCCGGTCGAGGGGATCGGTGTCGGCATCCTGGCACACGGCGGGTACTCGGCCGCACTGGGGCGCAGGTCAGGGGGGTGGGACGGGGGGTGGGACGGGGCGCGGGTCGGGCGGAGCCCGCGTGGCGCCAACTTCCCTGCGGGACGGGCCTGGTGTCCACTTGTGTGGCGGATCGGCCCGGTTTAGGGGGGTCGGGGGCGCGGGCGGGGGGCTCGGCTTGAGAGGATCGGCCCGGAAACGGGATGGACGGGAGATGGGGTGAGACGTGGTCGGTGCCGTGCTGGTCGGTGTCCTGGTGATCGTGGTCGGCGGGTGCGTGTGCGTGGTGTGGGCCGAACGCGGCGGCCCCCGCTGGGTGCGCGCCGTGGCGTCCGTGACGCTCGCCTCGGGGTCCCTGCTGCGCCGCTCCGCGCGCAGCCGGCGCCGGAACCGGAGCCTGAGCGGCGGTGACAGCGGCGACGGTGGCGGCGGGGATGGCGGCAGCGGTGGCGGCGGCAGCAGCGATGGCGGCTGAGCGCCCCGCCCGCGGGCGCGACGACGACGAACGGCTGCGGCGGGTCTTCGAGGCGGTGCTGGCCGAGACCCTGTCCGGGACCGGGCCGCTCACTTGCACGGGCCTGGACGAGGACACCGAGAACGCGCTCTGGGCGGTCTGGGAGGCGTACCCGCACGCTTCGGCAGAGTTGGTGCAGGCCGCGCGGCGCGCCTTCGCCGGCCAGCTGGACGGCGGCAACGCGGCCCGCTGGCGCGCGGAACTCGCCGCCCGGGCGATCGCCGGGCGCCGCCCCGGCGGCTGAGCGTGCGGCCCCGGACGTCCGGGCGTCCCCGGCCGCGTGGGCGGCCGGGGACGGGGACGGTCGGGGGCGTCAGCTCTCGGTGGAGCGGCGGCGGGAGGCGACGACGAGCGCCGCACCCGCGGCCAGGGCCGCGGCGGCGCCGCCGGCCTCCCAGCCGAGGCCCTCGGTGCCGGTGGCGGCGAGCTGGCCGGGGCGGGTGGTGACCGTGGTGGCGCCCGTGGTGGCCGTGGCCGTCCCGGCGGTGGTGCCCGTCGTGGTCGTGCCCGTGGTCGTGCCCGCGGTGGTGCCCGTCGTGGTGGTCAGGGCGGCGGGCTGGACGGCCGACTGGGCGCCGGTGGCGGTCTGCGGCTGCTCGGCGGGCCGGGCCGGCTGCGGGGCCGGCTTGTTCGCGGCCTCGTCCTCGGCGCGGGCCGTGAACTGGCCCTCCTTCAGGAACTTCACGACGTCCTCGTCGGTGCCGTCCAGCGCCCGGCCGGCGGCCTCGCGCACGGCCCGCCCGCCGGCCGACATGATCTGGGCGAGCTTCACCCGGTTGTCGTCGGCCCGCTGCTTGGGGAGCTCGACGTCCAGGAAGTGCCGCACGTCGGCGACGGTGCCCGCGAGGGCCTTCTCCCCCGCCTCGCGCACGCCCGGACCGGTCTCCTTGTCGTCGAGGATGCCCTGCACCTTGGCGCGGGCCTCGTCCTCGGCGCGGGCGATGAACTGGCCCTCCTTCAGAAAGGCCAGGACTTCCTGGTTGCTGCCGGATATCGCCTTCCGGGCGGCCGCCTTCACCGCCGGCCCGGCGCCGTCGAAGATCCGGGCGACCATCACCCGGTTGTCGGTCTGACGCCGCTCGTCGAGTTCGACGTCCAGGAAGTGCCGCACGTCGGCGGCCGTGCCCGCGAGGGCCTTCTGGGCGGCCTCGTGCACAGCCGGGCCGGTCTCCTTGTCGGCCAGGATGCTCTGCACCTTGGCGCGGGCCTCGTCCTCGGCACGGGCGATGAACTGGCCCTCGTTCAGGAAGTCCAGGACTTCCTGGCTGCTGCCGTACATCGCCTTCTCGGCGGCCTTCTTCAGCACCGGCCCGGCATCGTTGGAGATCCAGACGACCTTCAGCCGGTTGTCGCGCTGGCGCCACTCGCCGAGTTCGACGTCCAGGAAGTGCCGCACGTCGGCGGCCGTGCCCGCGAGGGCCTTCTCCCCGGCCTCGCGCACGCCCGGGCCGGTCTCCTTGTCGGCCAGGATGCTCTGGACCTTGGCACGGTCCTCGTCCTCGGCGCGGGCGATGAACTGGCCCTCCTTGAGGAACTTCGCGACGTCCTCGGCGGTGCCGCCCCGCAGGGCGGCCGTGGCGGCCTTCTTGACGGCCGGCCCGCCGACGGCGAGGACCTGGTAGGCCCTCACCCGGTTGTCGATCACGCGCTGGTCGTGGAGCTCGACGTCCAGGAAGTGCCGCAGGTCGGCGGCGGTGCCGTTCAGCGCCTTCTGGGCGGCCTCGCGCACGCCCGGGCCGCTCTCCTTGTCGGCGAGGACGCGCCGCACCTCGGCGCGGTCGTGCTCCTCCTGGCCCGTTGCCTGGTCCTCGGCACCCTTGGACGCGGTGTCAGGGCCGGAGACGCCGGCCGGCTGGGGGTTGTCGGCGGCGGAGGCCATCGACGGGAAGAGGACGGTGGGGGCCAGGACGGCGGCCGCGACGACGGCGGACACCCGGGGCAGCTTCATTCAGCACCTTGCGTTGTGCGGAGAGATTGTGAACGTCCGCCAGCATAGATCGTCTTTTACGGTTGCCATACCAAGTATTTGCTAACGCCCGCACCGCACCCCCGCAGCACTCGCAGCACCCCGCAGCGCCCGCGCGGCCCCAGACCCTAGGGTGGGGCGGATGAGCTTCCACGTGGTTGTCGGATACGGGCCCGCCGGGGCCGCCACCGCCCGCCTGCTGGCCGGGCAGGGGCACACCGTACGGGTCGTCACCAGGTCGGGGAGCCCCGCGCGGGGCGGGGCCCCGGTGCCCGGCATCGAGCACGTGGCGCTGGACGCGGGCGATCGCGCGCGGCTTGCGGAGGCCGCACGCGGCGCGGCGGCGATCTACGGCTGCGCGGCGCCGCCGCTGCCGCAGTGGGCGGCGCGGTGGCCGGCGCTGGCCTCCTCGCTGTGCGCGGCGGCCGAGGCCACCGGGGCGGTGCTGGTCATGCTCGGCAACCTCTACGGATACGGCCCGGTGCGGGCTCCGATGACCGAGGACCTGCCGCTGGCCGCGGCCGGCCCCAAGGGACGGGTGCGGGCGGCGGCGTGGGAGCAGGCCCGGGCGCTGCACGGGGCCGGGCGGATCCGGGCGGTCGAGGTGCGGGCCTCGGACTTCTTCGGCCCCGGGGTGACGGACGGCGGGCACCTGGCCTCGCGGGTGATGCCGGGCCTGCTGAAGGGCCGGAACATCGCGGTGCTCGGCGACCCGGACGCGCCGCACAGCTGGACGTACCTGCCGGACGTGGCACGGGCGTTGGCCGAGGTCGCGGGCGAGGAGCGGGCCTGGGGGCGGGCCTGGCACGTGCCGACGGCCCCCGCGCTGCCGGTGCGCGCGATGGTGGAGCGGCTGGCGGCGCAGGCGGGCGTCGGACCGGTCGCGGTGCGCCGGCTCCCGCAGGCGCTGCTGGGCGCGGCGGGGCTGTTCTCCCCACTGCTGCGTGAACTGCGGGAGGTCCGTTACCAGTTCGACCGCCCGTTCGTGGTGGACTCCTCCGCCTACGAGGCCGCGTTCGCGGTGCGCGCGACCGCGCTGGAGGAGCAGGTGGAGGCGACGGTGCGGTGGTGGCGGGAGCGGGCGCAGGGGCGTTGAGCCCCCGGGCCGGTCAGTGCTTGAGGGCGTCGGCGCCGCGGTAGCCGGCGGGCACGCCCCGGGCGAAGACCACGTCGGCGTTCATATGGCGGGTGCGCAGCGGGAGGATCTCCTGGTAGGCGGGTGAGTCGTACCAGGCGCGCAGGCGTTGGTGGTCGGGGAACTCGATGAGGATGAGGTCCTGTCCCCAGGTGCCTTCGACGGTCTCGATCCGGTCGCCGTGGATGAGGAAGCGTCCGTCGAAGGGGTCCAGGGTGGCGTCGATGCGCTGGAGGTACTCGACGATGTCGGGGCCGAACTCGACCGAGTGGACCTGGGCTATCGCGTAGGCGGTCATCGCTGTGCTCCTGGGGGGGGGTTGGTCCGGTGTGCGTGGTCTCCGACGGTACGGGTGGGGGCGGTGGGGGCGAATCCGTCGCGGATCGGTAGGGGGTACGTAGCGCGGCCGCCCCCGGCGGGTTGCCGGGGGCGGGTCTGGCGGGTGGTCGGGTCGTGGGTGGTCGGGTCGTGGCGGGTGGTCAGGTCATGCCGGGTCGGGCGGTCAGGTCGTGGCGGTGTCCGTGGCGGCGGGTGCCGGGCGGGCGGTGGCGGGTGCGGCCCCGGTGGGCGGGGCGGGGATGGTGGCGGCGACCGCGGCGGCGGCCAGGGCCACGCCGCAGCCGATCAGCAGGCCGACCCTGAAGCCGCTCTCCGAGGGCAGGGTGTGGCCGCCGAGGGTGGTGGTCAGCTGGGCGAGGACCACGCCGACCACGGCGGCGGAGACGGAGGTGCCGAGCGAGCGCATCAGGGTGTTGAAGCTGTTCGCGGACGCCGTCTCGGACAGCGGCACGGCGCTCATGATCAGTGCGGGCATCGCGCCGTAGGCCAGGCCGACGCCGCTGTTGCACACCAGTGTGACGACCAGGACGCCCCAGGTGGAGCCGATGAGCACCATCGAGAGTCCGTATCCGGCGGCGATCGCGAGGGAGCCGGCGACCAGGGTGAACTTGGGGCCGCGCGCGGCCGACAGGCGTGCGCCCAGTGGTGAGACGGCCATCATCATCAGGCCGGAGGGCGCCATCCACAGGCCCATCGCCAGCATCGAGCGGCCCAGGCCGTAGCCGGTGGCCTCGGGGAGCTGGAGCAGCTGCGGGATGATCAGCGCCTGCGCGTACATGCCGAAGCCGACCAGGACGGATGCGGCGTTGGTCAGCAGGACCCGGGGGCGGGCCGTGACCCGCAGGTCCACCAGCGGTTCGGGGCAGCGCAGTTCCCACCGGCCCCAGGCGAGGAGCAGGACGACGGCGGCGGCGAACAGGCCGAGGGTGAGGGGGTCGGTCCAGCCCCAGTCGGCGCCCTTGGAGACGGGCAGCAGGAGGCAGACCAGTCCGGCGCCCAGGCCCGCCGCGCCGACGGGGTCGAAGCGGCCGCCGGCGGGGCGCCGGGCGGGGGCGGGGACGAGGAAGCGGATCATCGCGGCGACGACGAGGGTGAGGGCGGCGGCGCCCCAGAACAGGGCCCGCCAGCTGGCGTACTGGGCGACGGCGGCGGCGATCGGCAGGCCGAGGCCGCCGCCGATCCCCATCGAGGCGCTGACCAGGGCGATGGCGGAGCCGAGCCGTTCGGGCGGCAGGACTTCGCGCAGCAGGCTGATGCCGAGCGGGACGACGCCCATGCCCATGCCCTGGAGGCCGCGGCCGATGATCATCGGTACGGCCGCGGAGGCGAGGGCGCACAGGACCGATCCGATGAACAGCGGCACGCAGCAGGCCAGGAGCATGCGGCGTTTGCCCAGCAGGTCGCCCAGGCGTCCGCTGATCGGGACGAAGACGGCGCCGGCGAGCAGGGTCGCGGTGATCGCCCAGGAGGCGTTGGACGGCGTGGTGTGCAGCAGTCGGGGCAGTTCGCCGATCAGCGGGGTGACCAGGGTCTGCATGATCGCGGCCACGGTGCCGGTGAAGGCGAGGGTGGCGACGATGCCGGTGGTGGGGGTGGTACCGGCGACCGGGGCGGTGGGGGCGGTCGTGCCGCCGGGCTGGGGGCCGTCCATGGCGGGCTCCTCGGGAACGAAATGTGTATCGTGCATATTATGTGCATCGAGCACACTACATCGCCGGGTACCGCCGTCACACCCCTTTGCCATACTGGACAAGGCCCGCGAAACCCGCAGGTCAGCGGTGCGGCGATGAGGGTGAAGGGCGAAGGACGACGGCATGGGAGAACGTACGGACCTGGTCGAGTTCGAGTACATGGTGCTCGGCCGCCACCACTACCTGAGCCAGTCCGCCGCCCGCCCGCGCGGCAGCACCCTGGAGCGCAGCGCGTACATCCTGCTCAGCCGCATCCGCATCCAGGGCCCGATGTCCATCGGCGAGCTGAGCGAGGCCTTCAACCTCGACGCCTCCACCCTCAACCGGCAGACCGCCGCCATGACCCGGGCCGGCCTGGTCGAGCGGATCGCCGACCCCGACGGCGGGATGGCCCGCAAGTTCCGCCTCACCGACGAGGGCGACCGCCGCCTCGACGAGGAGCGCGAGGCCCACGTGGAGGCCCTGGACCGGGTGATGGCCGGCTGGTCCGCCCAGGACGTCACCACCTTCGCCGCCTACCTGCGCCGCTTCAACACCGACATCGAGCACCTCGACGGGCGCCCCTGGCCGCGCCCCTGACCAGTCGGGTGTCGAACGACCCCCCAGGAAACTGGGATACCGGCGATTGATCGCGCGCTGACAAGCTGACCGCGGCGGACGGGACCGGGTGGCCCGGGGGGCCCTCCGGACCGGCCGCCGCCCCTCGTCGTCTCCCCTCCTTGGAGAGCACTGTGCGTTCGCTAGTCCGGCGTATCGTCCTCGGCATCGCGCTGGCCCTGACCGGCCTGGTGCTGGTCCCGGGCGGCTCGGCCTCGGCCGACACCCCCTCGACGGTCCTGTTCAACCAGAAGTCCGAGCGCTGTCCCAACGGCGCGATATGGGGCGGGCAGGGTCTGCACCCCTGCGCGCCGTCCGACAACCCGGGCCAGTGGGTGTTCAAGCCCGTCCCGGGCCTGCCGAGCGTCTACACCGTCAACAACGCCGCCGACCAGCGCTCCTGCCTGACGGTCGACAGCACCCCCTCCGGCGTCCAGTGCTACGCCAACAACACCTCGCAGATGTGGCGGGTCACGCCGTGGACCGCGGCCGACAGCACGCCGCGCTACGGCCTGCTCGGGATCCGGCTGCAGAACATCTCCACCTCCCAGTGCCTGGACAACACCGAGCACAGGATCGGCGGCGGCTGGCGGCTCTACATGTTCGACTGCAACCAGGGCGGGTACCAGGAGTGGGACATCGCCCGCAACACCTACGAGGCCCTGTTCGGCGGCGTCGCCACCCACAACGGCATGACCTGGGCCGCCCTTGAGCAGCGCGCCGACAACGTCGTGCACGTCGGCAACGACAACAGCAGCAACGCGTACAGCGGCGACACCCCCGCCACCGCGCAGCTGCCCGTGCTGTGCCTCAAGCAGGACGGCCGCCCCGCCCCCTCCGGCGTGCCCACCAGTGGCTTCCACAGCTGGGCCGGCGGCGAGGTGAAGGCCACCATCCCCACCTCCGGCAGCCAGCTCACCAGCCGGGCAGCCGCTGACCAGCTCTGCGCCGGCTACTTCGGCGCCGGCTTCCGGATGGCCGAGTTCCACGACGCCTCGGGCTGGGGCCTGTGGGCCAACGGCACCCTGCCCGTCGGCGGCCGCTTCTGGACCGCCATCACCGACCAGCCGGCCAACCCCTGGAGCTGACCGCACCCGGACGAGGGAGGGCGGGCGCCGACCCCGGCGCCCGCCCCTTCTCATTGCCGAAGTGCGCACCGACCCCGAGTCGGCCACCTGGTTCCCGGCGGTACCGGTCAGGTCGCGCGCTGGCCGTGGAGGAGGACGGGCAGGGCGCGGCCCGCCAACGCCTCGCTGACGCGGGCGGATTGGGAGGGGGCCATGACGTCGGGGAGCCGGCGGACGGGGACGAAGCGGGCGCCGAACAGGCCGCTGCGGTGCTGCGGCGGGACGGTGAGGTGGGCGGCGGCGTGCTCGGTGAGGGTGCCGCCGTCGAAGACGAGGTTGAGGCGTTCCAGGTAGCGGTCGGCGGGGGTGAAGTCGACCGCCAGGACGTCGGCGAGGCGCAGGTTGAGGCCGGTCTCCGCGTGCAGGTGGCGGGCGGCGGCGAGGTGCGGGGGCTCGTTCGGTTTCGCGGCGCCGCCGGGGAGGATCAGGCCGTCCATGTAGTCCGGGTCCACGAGGAGCACGTCGCCGCGCGGGTTGCGGACGAGGACGAGGCAGCCGAGCCGGCACACCGGCGGCTTGGCGAGGAGACGGGGGTCGCGCATCGGGTGGTTCACCTTCTGAGGGCTGCGAGGAGTACGAGGGAGAAGCCCGCCAACCAAAGGAGGCGGACGAGGAGTTCAGCCGTCATGCGTGAGGCGCTCGTAGCGCAGCCCCTTGCGGAGCAGGTCGACGACCCGCAGGAGTTCGGACGGGTGGGCGCAGCCGAGGCCGATGAGGTAGCAGCCGGTCCTGCGGCCGTGCTCCCAGTCGACTTCGACGGAGGGCAACTTCACCCCGCCCAGGGCGAGGACGGTCGTCAGGTCGTCCAGGACGTCGGCTGCCTGCCGCCGCTGGTCGGCCGTGGCGCGGTCGAGGGCGGATCCCATCACGCCCCCACCTGCCGCCGAACCTCGAACCCCCGCCAGGCGCTGAAGGCGGCGGAGAACGAGGAGAAGGACGCCAGCTCACCCGAGGTACCGCTGCGCAGCCACTCCCCCGTCGTCTCGTTCCGCACCCGGTAACACCGGCCCTCCGGGTCCCACCGCACCCCGTAGCCGTGGAGCTTGACACCAACAGTCACCTTACGGCTCCTCTCTGTGTTCGTACGGAGAGGTTCTCGTGGTGGCCACGCAATCAACAGGGACGGAACGTCCTAGTTTTGGGATCTAGTCAGTCAGCCCCAGGGAGCGGGCAAGCCTCTTCAGGCCGGGCGGGCGCGCCGGACCCGCCCAGAGGTCGGAGACGATGGCCACGGCAAGGGTGTGATGCCGCATCCAGCCCGGCGCTACTCGCTGGAGCTTCTCCAAGGTCGACACCGCTCCCGCCGCGTCCCCCATGTCCGTGTACGCGCGCGCTACGTCCAGGAGCAGCCAGGTCCGCCAGGACACCGGGGTGTCGTTGCTGAGCCTGATTCCCTTCGCGAGCCCCAAGGCTTCCTCCGGCCGGGCGAATTGGACCGCGAGCCGAACCCGCTCGATGCGCACCGAGGAGCTGTTGAACACGCTGACCATCCGGCCGTCGGCCGAGGCAGGAAGCTTCGAAAGGCGTCTGGTCGCCTGCTCTGCGGTCAGCATCATCTCGGATGCCCCGTCATAGTCGCCGCTTCGGGCCGTGCTGGTCGCTGCGGACATGATCAGTCCGCCCCACACCTTGAGCCCCTCCGCCTTCGACGAGTGCTCGTTCTCCACTCCGTCCGCTGCGTGGATGGCCAGCGTCTGCGCGTCGCCGAGCCGGTTCTGGCGCTGATACGCCCAGGCCACCGAGTTGCAGATCATCGCTCCCAGCAGCGGGTCTTCCGCCGAGTCCGCTGCCGCTATTGCCCGTTCGAGACTGGACAGGCCGAGATCCGTCTTCCCGAGGCGGATCGCGAGATGCCCGCCCAGTTGGAGAGCCTTGCCGAGCGCATGGTTACCGGCCAGGCGGTCCTCGCCGCGGCCCACGGCCGCGGCGAGGCGGGCATCCGCGATTATCGCCGGCAACGTCTCCATGACCCTGCCGAAGTCGGCTGCGTGATACAGGGTCCAGGCCTCTGCGATCTCGCCACGCAGCAGCGGAATCGACAACTTCTCCACGCCGTCCGCCACCGGCAGCGGCGTGAACAAGGGCGGCATGATCGCCCGCCGCACCGCGACCAGGCCAGGCGGGTCCGCATCACCTGTCGACGGCACTGCCGGCGGATCGCCCAGAAGCGCAGTCAGCTCAACACCAAGCCCCTTGGCCAGCGCGTGAAGTGTCGGAAGCCGTGCCGAATGCTTCCGCTGCTGCTCAAGCTTCCGAACCACATCCACCGACACGCCCGACTTCTCAGCCAGGCCCTCCTGCGTCAGATCGGCCAAGCGCCGCAGCCGCTTGACCCGATCCCCAAGATGATCGCTCGCCATGCTTCCGACACTACGCGCACGCACGCCCCGACCAGCGCGAGTTGCCAACCCCGCACCCCAACTCACCACCCACGCGCCGCCGCCCCCATCTGGGGGCGGCGGCCGGGAAGCCTAACCCGACGCCGGAGTGGAAAGTCATCCCCACCGACTTCCCACTCCACCCGCACAAGGCAACGAGATGGCAACCACCTGGCGCAAGAGTTCGCACAGTGGCCAGGGCGGCGAATGCATCGAGGTGGCCGAGGGTTTCGCCAACGTGACACCCGTCCGCGACTCCCAGGACCCTCACGGCCCGGATCTCCTCTTCCCCGCCGAGGACTCGAGCGAGAAATCGCAGGCGCCGCCAAGGGGCGTCTCATATCCTCGTCCTCACCGGTTCGCCGACTAGCCACTGAGGATTGTGTGAAGCACTCCGATCTCCACGCCAGGATTCCATTGCTCGTGAAGACCATGGCCGCTGCCGACCACAGCCCGGATGCTCAGCTGATGCAGACACGCCACCGCGCTTCACTCGTGGAGAGCTGGGACATCGAGCCCGGCTCCACCGTCCTCGAACTGGGTTGCGGGCAGGGCGATATGACCGCCGTCCTCGCGGAGGCTGTCGGACCCCAGGGACGCGTGGTGGCCGTCGATGTCGCCGATCCGACCTACGGGGCGCCGGTCACGCTCGGGGAATCGGCGGCCCGGCTCGCGACGAGCCCGGTCGGGCCGCGCATCGACTTCCGTTTCAGCACGGATGTCCGCGACCTGTCGGTCGACTTCCCCTCCGACGCCTTCGACCACGTCGTGCTCGCCCACTGCTCCTGGTACTTCGCCTCGCTCGGGCAGCTGCGCGACACGCTGGCCCGGGTGCGGCCCTGGGCGCGGCGGCTGTGGTTCGCCGAGTGGGACCTGACGCCCTCCTGCGGCGACCAGCTGGCGCACCTGCTCGCAGTACTGATCCAGGGCCAGATCGAGGCTGCGGGCTCACACGGCGAGGGCAACATCCGCACGGCCTTCTCCCGCGAGGCGCTGCTGCGGCTCCTGCCCGAGGCGGGCTGGACGGCGGACGGCGACGGGCCGGTCGACGCCGACGGACTCCAGGACGCGGACTGGGAGATCAGCGCCTGTCTCGACCTGATCACCGGAGGAGAACGGTTGGCCGCGCTGCCCGAACCGGTACGGCAACTCGTCCTCAGCCAGAGCGACGTCCTGCGGGCCGTCGCCGCACCGCACGGCAACCGCCCGCTCGCAGCGTACTGGGTCACCGCACGCTGAAGTGCCACCCCGGCCAAACCTTCCCGATGGGCCCCCTCAACTTCCCACCAGCCGCTTGGCAGGCATTCATCACCGCCATCCGAGCCGGCGAATTCGGCGCCAACCGATACTGCTCGATGGTGCCGCCGGCCCGGGCCGGGGCGGCGGCGCCTGACACTCTCGCTCTGGACGACGAGCCGACGCTGAACCACATCTGCCCGGACGGTGGGCGGGCCTGGCGAGGCACGGCCTGCGGTGGCTCGACGCCCCCGACGGCCCCGAAATCGGCGGTGGGAACGGGTGCCGGGGCCGGCGCTTCAGGCGAGGGGGGCTCTCACAGTACCCGTATCACCAGGGTCTCCCGGACGTCCAAAACGCCTGCCACCATGGACACACGCCGCAGCTTTAACCCCATCGGTTCAATTCAGCTGCCCCGAATGCGCGACCGTGTCGGCGAATTCTTCCACGACAGAACAGGCGGAGACCAATGGCGGACGATCAATTCACCACTCACGCGGAACTTTTCGACCTGAGTGGGAAGTACGCCCTTGTCACCGGCGGCACCAGGGGAATCGGGCTGATGATGGCGCGCGGCCTTCTCCAGGCGGGCGCCCGCGTCGTCATCAGCTCGCGCAAGGCAGACGCGTGCGCGGAGGCACAGCATCTGCTGTCCGAATTCGGCGACGTTCGAGCGATCCCCGCCGACCTGTCCAGGCACGACGAGTGTCAGCGCCTCGCCGGTCTTGTCCAGGCCGACTCGGAACGCCTGGACATCCTTGTCAACAACGCGGGGGCGATGTGGCGCGAGCCGCTGGCGACGTTCCCGGACGAGGCCTGGGACACGGTGATCGACCTCAACCTCAAGTCGCCGTTCTGGCTGGTGCAGGCGCTGCTCCCCGCACTTCGCAGGGCGGGCACCGCCGATGATCCCGCGCGGATCATCAACATCGGCAGTATCGCCGCCATCCACGTGGCCCAGTCGCCCAACTACTCGTACGCCAGCAGCAAAGCGGCACTCCATCAACTCACCAGGGTGCTCGCCAGGGAGCTGGGCCCGCAGCACGTCACGGTGAACGCGGTGGCACCGGGAATGTTCCCGTCGCGGATGACGGCGTCCACGCTCGACGCCGTCGGCGACACGATCGCGGCGGCGACCCCTCTGCGCCGGATCGGCCGCGACGACGACATGGCGGGTGTCGCCGTGTTTCTCGCCAGCCGGGCCGGGTCCTACCTCACGGGCACCGTCATCCCGGTGGACGGCGGCATCGCGACGACCGCATCGGGCACCCCTTAGACTGCGGGACCGGCTCACGGTGAGGGGATGGCCACGATGGATCTGCGCACCGAGATCCGGGAGTTCCTCAGCTCGCGTCGCGCCCGCATCGCACCCGCGCAGGCGGGCCTGCCCGCTTACGGCGGCAACCGTCGGGTCAAGGGTCTGCGCCGCGAGGAGGTGGCGCTACTGGCGGGGGTATCGGTCGACTACTACGTGCGCATGGAGCGCGGCCGCCTCGCCGGTGTCTCCGACGGCGTGCTCGACGCGCTGGCCTCGGCCCTGCAACTCGACGAGGCCGAGCGCGACCACCTGTTCCACCTCGCGCGCCGGTCCACGGCGCCCGGCGGACCGCGCCGGCGCAGGCCTGCCGTGGCGGTGCGCTCGACGCTGCAGCAGGTGCTCGACGCGATCTCCGGTGCGCCGGCCTGGATCGGTAACGGCCGCTACGACGTGCTCGCCACGAACCGACTCGCTCGCGCGCTGTATTCACCGGTGCCGGCCGACGCGCGACGGCCCGCGAACACCGCGCGGTTCGTCTATCTGAACCCCGAGGCGGCCAGGGATTTCTTTGTCGACTACGACCAGATCGCCGGTGCCGTGGCCGCGAAGCTGCGCATGGAAGCCGGCCGCGATCCGCACGACGAGGAGCTGATCGCCCTGGTCGGCGAACTGTCGACGTCCAGTGAGCTGTTCCGGCAGCGGTGGGCATCCCAGGACGTGCGGCTGCACCGGTCCGGCCGCAAGCGCGTGCGCCACCCGATCGTGGGCCGGCTCGACTTGGACGTCGAGTCCCTGGAACTGCCCGCCGAACCCGGACTGCACCTCAACGTCTACACCGCACCCGCGGGCACACCGGCCGCCGACAATCTGGCGCTCCTGGCGTCGTGGGCGGCCACCCAGCAGGCACCGGCGACCGGGCTCGAAGCACACAACGGATAGTCCGGCCCTTCCAGCCGTACTGGTCCGGTGGATCCGGGCCCGGTGGCGGGAACGGGCGCCGGGGTCAGTCCCACCAGAACGACCACTGGTAAGAGGCGACGAGGCCTTCGGCGTAGGCGGTCAGGGTGCCGGTGCCCTGGAAGACGAGGTCGGGGCAGAAGGCGGTGTGCTCGGCGGCCAGCGGAAGGGCCTCGGCGAGCGTGGCAGGCGGGACGGCGACGCTCAACTCCAGCGTGTCGAAACCGACTTGGACGACCTGGGCACCGAATCGGCGTTCCCAGTCGGCGAGCACGGCGGCGATCTTGGCGGTGTCGTCCTCGTGGTTGAGCGGGCCGCTCCACCCGCAGGCGGCCAGCGCCTCGGCGCCGCTGCCCGCCCGGACCAGGCCCAGGCGCGCGTCCCGTACGGACAGCAGCACGTCGGCCAGGCCGCGGGCCTCGACGCCGGGGGCGCCGTCGGGGACGGCCGCGGCGGGGGCGGTGCCGGGCCAGGCGGGGCCGAAGGGGGCCAGGGCGGCGCGGAGTTCGGCGGCGTCCTCGGCGTCGAGCGGGCCCTCGGGCCCGTCCTCGCCGGGCGCGTCCTCGCCGGTGCTGTCCTCGCCGGTGCTGTCCTCGCCGGTGCCGCCGAGCTGCTGCCACCAGCGGCGCAGCAGGGCGTCGGGGTCGTAGAGGGTGGGGTCGGAGGCGGAGGCCGGGAAGAGTTCGCCGGACAGCCAGGGGCGGTAGTCGGCGCCGTCGCCGAGGGGGACGAACAGCAGCGGCCACAGGCCGGACTGCGGGTGGGCGCGGTGGAGTTGCTGCCACAGGCCGGCGGGGGCGGGGGCGTCGCTGATCCACAGCAGCGGCTCCGGCCCGTCCTCGCCGCCGACCAGGCGGCCGGGCGGGAGGGTGGCGGGCAGGAGACGGGACAGGTCCGAGGTCATGCGGACACCGTAGGGGCGGCCACTGACACGGGAGTTCAGGCCCAGGGCAGGGCGGCGCGGGTGCGCCAGTACGCCGGGGCGGGTTCGGCCAGGGTGGCGAGGGCGGCCAGGTCGTCGGGGGTGGGGTGCAGGGTGGCGGCGGTGAGGTTGGAGGCGAGCTGGTCGAGGGTGGCCGCGCCGGACAGGACGAGGTCGGCCCAGGGCTGGGCGGCGGCCGCGGCCAGGGCGAGGGCGTCGAGGGGCGCGCCGGTGCGGGTGGCGAGGGCGCGCAGTGCGGCGGTGTCGTCCCCGGTGGCGTTGCGCCCGGCGAGGCGGCCGTTGGCCATGCCCTCCTTGACGACGACCAGCCAGCCGGCGGCGTGGGCTTCGGCCAGGGCGGGGGCGGCGGAGGGTTCGAGCAGGTTCCAGGTGGCCTGGACGGCGGTGAACAGCGGGCGGCCGTCCGCGGTGACGGCCAGGGCGGCGCGGATGGTGTCCGCCTGGGCCGGGCCGCTGGTGGACAGGCCGACCCGTACGCCCTGCCCGGCCAGGTCGGCCAGGCGTGCGTGCAGGGCGGTGTCGGTCAGGGCGGGGCTGTCGGGGGTGACGGAGTGGACCAGGTAGACGTCCAGGTGCGGGCCCAGCAGGGCGCGGGTCTCGTGGATCTGGCGGTCGAACACCGCCGTGGAGTGTTCCTTGACCTCGTGCGCGGCCACGCCGGTGGTCTGCCAGCCGGCCGTGTAGGTGTAGCCCCACTTGCTGCCGACCGTCACCTCGGCGGCGGCCTCGGGGTGTTCGGCGAGCCACTGGGCGACGAACTCCTCGGCGCGGCCGTAGGAGCGGGCGGTGTCGAGGTAGCGGACGCCGGCGGCGTAGGCGGCGTCGAGCAGGGCGTGGGTGCGGTCGCGCAGGGCCTCGACGGTGCGTTCGGCGGGCAGGTCGCCGTCACGCCCGAGGGTGATGTAGCCGGGTCGGCCGACGGCTGCGGTGCCCAGGCCGTACCGCGCGATCGGCGGGCGGTCGGCGGCGGCTCCGGTGGCGGGGTCGGTCGGCATGGCGGGGTCTCCTCGGGCGCGACGGTGCTCACCTGGGACTTTACCGTCGGGTCGGCCGGATCGGCCGGTCAGTCAGTCAGTCCGAGGCAGGCCAAGGCGGGTCAGCCGGGTCAGCCGGGTCAGCCGGGTCAGCCGGCGGCGAGGGTGGCCCGGATCCAGTCGGCGTAGGCGCGCACGTCGGTGTACAGGCCCGGGCCTTCGGAGCAGGGGACGCCCGGGGCGCCGGGGCCGGAGGTGGTGCCGATGAGCTCCCAGCGGCCGCCGCGGCCGCGCTGGATCTGCGGGCCGCCGGAGTCGCCGAAGCAGGCCATGGCCTGCGGGGTGGGGCTGGTCGTGCACAGGCGGGTGGGGCCGGCGTAGCCGGGGGCGCAGTCGGTCGCGGCGGCGCGGCGGGTGTCGAGTTCCTGGAGGCGGTCGGGGAAGACCATGTCCTCGAACTTGGGGGTGTCGACGACGGTGCCGACGCCGAGCAGCCGGGTCGGGGTGCCGGGCGGGCCGGGGCGCTGGGCGACGGCGATGGGCCGCTGGGCGACGGGGCGGTCCAGGCGCACCAGGGCGAGGTCGTCGTAGTTGGGGCGGGTCTGGCCGTCGCCGAAGCTGAAGCCGGGGTGGACGACGGTGCGGGTGATGGCCCGGACGGTGCCGCCGCTCTTGCGGTGCGCGCTGCCGATGCGCACGGTGCCGTCGAGCTTCAGCTCGCTGCCCGGGTAGCCCTGGACGCAGTGGGCGGCGGTCAGGACCCACTGGGGGTCGATCAGGGTGGCGCCGCAGGTGCCGTCGGATATCTGCTTGGCGCTCATCGGGATCGTGGCCATGAACGAGTAGCGCTCGGTGGAGTCGTGGCCGTTGACGATCGCCTGGGCGCTTCCGGTCATGGCGGTGGCGCCCAGGGCGGCGGCGAGGGCGGCGACGGCTGTGGCACGGGCGGCGCGGCGGCGGACGGTCTTGCGCTGGAGCACGGGTGACGGCCTTTCGGATCTGCTGGTTCGGATGCGTCCAGCCAACCCTGAGGCGCCGGTCCGGGACATCCGGGCAGCGGGCCGCCGTGCCCGGGGGCTAGCCCCCGGGCACGGCGGCTGGCTACCAGGGGGTCGCGGCGGGCCGGGCGTTGGTGCCCGGCGCCTGCGCCGGCCTGGGCGCGGGGGTGGCCGCGGGCCGGGTGGCGGGCGCGGGCCGGGAGGCGGGGGCGCCGAAGTCGCCGACGTCGCCGGAGGAGGTGCGGATGGCCCGGGGCGCGGGGGGCGGCAGGGAGTCGGCGGGGCGCACGGCCCGGACGGGGGCGAGGACGGGGGCCGGGGCGAGGCTCTGGTCGAGGCGGACGACGAAGTTGACGTAGTCCAGGGGCTTGTCGGGCCAGTGGCAGTCGTTGCTGGTCAGCAGGCGGCTGCGGACGCCGTCGCGTTCGGTGACGGGCCCGGGGGTGACGCGCAGGTTCGGCTGCCAGCTGCGGCCCCACAGGTGGTGTTCCAGGGTCAGCGTCCAGCTGTCCTCCTCGACTTCCAGGCTGGCGCCGACCCGGCCGGGCAGCATCCGGGTGCCGTAGGGGCCGCGCACCACCGCGCGCTGGTCGAAGCTGGCGTTCTTGCCGACCACGGTGATCCGCCACGCGCCGTGGAACCTGAGCATCGCCGCACTCCTGACGTCCTGGCGCGCCGTCCGGGCGGGCGCGCTTCCGTCGGGGTCAACGGCTGCGGGGCGGTGGGCGGCTCAGCGGTGGGTGACCCGAAGGGCCGGGGCGGACCGCGAGGGACCGGCCGGGGCCCGGTTCAGGCCGCGTCGGGGCAGGCGGCGGGGCGGGCGGAGAGGGACGCGCCGGGGGCGGTGTGGGCGAGCGCCGGGTAGCCGTGCGCGGTGAGGACGAGGTCGGCGTAGCGGCGGTCGTCGAGGGGGACGCCGTGGCGCCGGAGCAGGTCGAACAGTTCGGCGAGGCGGCGGGGTTCGGTGCCGCGCGGCAGCCCGTCGCGGGTGGTGCCCAGGATGCCGAGGACCGGCCCGTACAGGTGTGCGTCGCGGGCGGTGCGGGCGGCGCGGGCGGTCCGGCGGCGTGCCGGGGTCAGGCGCAGCAGCAGGACGAGCCGGTGGGCGCCGGAGTCGGCGTCCTGCCCGGCGTCCATCGTGAGCCCCTGGATGTCGCGCCACCGGTAGCGGCGCGGGACGAACGCCCGCACGAGGGTGAGGCCGTGGTCGTCGGCGCGCAGCCAGAAGCCGTACGGGACGGGCAGGGCCACGCCCAGGACGGCCGCGCTCGACAGCAGCAGCGCGGGGACGGCGCCCATCCGGCCGGCGTCCCCGCTGTCGGCGAGCACGATGCCCATCGCCAGGGCGAGCACGCAGCCGATGGGGGCGCCGGCGGCTCGCCACAGGAAGCCGAGCCGCACCGTCTGGTGTCGCGGCGCCGTGTTCACGGGCGCCCCCTTCCCACGTCGTGCCGTCGGCGGGGCCGGTCGGTTCGGCCGGTCCCGTGTCGGGCGTCGTTGCCTGGCGGTCCCAGGGGAGTCGGTCACACTACCGGCCTGCCGAGATCGTTCGGCCGATCCGGGGGAAACGTCAAATGTCTTTAACACGAATGGACTTGATGGCCAGTCAGGTCGACTGGCCTGCCTGCGGTCCAGGATGTCAGCCGCCGGTGGAGGGGTCAACTGACGTTGATTGGCGGTATCTTGTGATCCACGCCAGCTGATGCCGTTGGGTTATCGTGACCTGGCCGGCCCTGCCCGCCCGCCAGGAGGAGACGTGCGGGGCCCCGGTGAGGAGGGCGGGCCATGGCGGGATCGAACCGGGAGGACGGGCCGGTGGAACTGTCCGGGCTCGCGGCCAGGATCGAGGCGCTGTTCCACACCGTCCGCAGACCCGACCGCGAGCAGTACACCAACGAAGAGGTGGCCCGGGCCTGCCGCGAGGCGACCGGGGAGTCGTTCTCCACCACCTACCTGTGGCAGCTGCGCACCGGGCGCCGGGACAACCCGACCAAGCGCCACCTGGAGGCGCTCGCCCAGTTCTTCCAGGTCCCGCCCGCGTACTTCTTCGACGAGCGGCAGGGCGCGGAGATCGCCAAGGAGCTCGCGCTGCTCGGCGCGCTGCGCGACGCGGGCGTGCGCAGCCTGGCGCTGCGCGCGGTCGGCCTCTCCTCCGAGGGCCTGGACACGGTCAGCGAGCTGATCGACGTCATCGCCCGCCGGGACGCGGCCCGCCGGAACCCGGCGCCCTGACGCCGGCGGCGCGGGCGCGGGGCCGCGGGTCGCGAGTCGTCGGCGGGGCGGACGGGGTCCGGGGCTGACGGGGCGCGGGGCGGACGGGGCACGGGGGCTACGAAGACGGGGGCCAGGCACGGAGGCGGAGCCACGGCGGTCGGGAGATCGGGGGGAACGGGGCCGCTGATCGAGAAGGGGAACACAGCGTGCGGGACGACAGGTGCTACCGATCGGCGCTGCGCCGCTGCCGGCGGATGGCCGAACAGCTGGCACTGCCGAGCCCGTTCGACACCACCGTGCTACTGGAGCAAGTCGCCCGCCGGCGGGGGCGGCCGATCGACCTGCTGCCGGTGGCCGCCCGGCCCAACGCGCCCTGCGGGCTGCTGGTGTCCACCCGGGAGGCGGACTACATCCTGTACACCGCCGACACCAGCGCGCTGCACCGCCGGCACATCCTGGTCCACGAGATCGCCCACCTGCTCCTGGACCACGCCGGCTCCGCGCCGCTCGGCCCGGCCGCGGACCTCCTGCCGCACCTGTCCCCCGACCTGGTCCGGCGGGTGCTCGGGCGCACCGGCTACGACGAGCCCCAGGAGCGCGAGGCCGAGCTGCTGGCCTCCCTCATCCTCAGCCGGGCCGCCAAGGCCGACGCCGCGCACCCGCCCGGCCCCGCCCCGCACCCGGACTCGCTCGACGTCCTGGACGTCCTGCTCGCCGGCGAGCCCGGGTCCGGGTCCGGGCCCGGGCCCGCCGGCGACCGGGCGGCCGGCAGCCGGGCGGCGGGGCGTCCGTGAGCGGCCTCGTCCTCTACGGCGTCGCGCTGTTCTTCGGCCTGAGCGCCTGGCACTTCGCCCGCGGCCGCCGGACCAACCCGCGCGCCATCGCCCGCTACAGCTGCTACGCCACCGCGCTGCTCGCCGCCGCGCTGCTGCTGCTCGCCCCGCCCACCGTCCAGGCCGCCGACCAGCTGCACCGGCTCGGGATCGCGCCCGCCCTGCCCGTCCTGCTCGGCGACGTGCTGCGCATCGGCGCGGCCTGCGCGATCCGGCTGCTGGCCGGCGTCCTGCGCGATCCCGAGCTTCCCCGCCGTGCGGTGCGCCGCCAGCTGGCCCTGCTGGCCGGTGTCCTGGGGGTGCGGGCGGTCCTGTTCGTCGCCGCCGCGCCGGGCCTGGACGCCTCCGACCTCACCGCCGCGCCCTCCACCGACGCCCGTCTGGCGCTGGCCGGGTACACCGCCGCCGGCGTGCTCTACCTCGCCCACTGCCTCACCGCCCTGCTGCGCCAGCTCGCCCGGCTCGCCCGCGCCGCCGCGCCCGGGCGCCAGCGCAGCGGGCTGCGGCTGCTCACCCTGAGCCTGGTCGCGGGCCTGCTGTGGAACGCCTGGGGCGTCGACGACGTCGTCCAGGCGGCGGCCACCGGCACCCAGGCCGGCGCCGAGGACGCCCTGTGCGGGGTCCTGGGCCTGCTGTGCGTGGCGCTGCTCGCGGCGGGCCTGGGCACCACGGTGTGGCCGGCCGCGCACGCCGCCGTCCGCGGCTGGCTGCGCGCCCACCGCCGCTACCGGGCGCTGGCCCCGCTCTGGCGGGACCTGCACACCGTGCTGCCGGAGATCGCGCTCGCCCCGGCCAGCCGCCTGCCGCTGCTGCCGCCGCGCGACCCGCAGTTCGCCCTGTACCGGCGGATCATCGAGATCCACGACGCCCGGCTGATCCTGCGCCAGCACCTCGACCCGCGCACCCCGCGGTGGCTCGCCGCCGCCTCCTCGCGCTTTCCCCCGTCCGCCGCCCGGGCCGGCGCCACCGCCGAGGCCGCCGCGCTGGCGGCCGCGTTGGAACGCGCGGCCGCCGGGGCCCGGCCCAACCCCGACGCCCCGCGCACCGCCCCGGCGGCCGAACCGCCGCACGCCCTGGGGCAGGACCTGGAGTCCGAGGCCGACCAGCTGGCCCACCTCACCCGCGTCTACGCCACCTGCCCGGCCGTCGCCGAGGTCCGCGCCCGTGCCCGCGCCGCCGCCCCCTCCCCCGCCGCTCCCGACCCCGACCCGGTCGCGAGCCCCGTGCGATGAGCCGCCGGGCCGGCCGGGGGCGGCCCGGGGCGGCGGCTACCGGCGGACGGACGCCAGCGAGCGCAGCTGCACGTGGACGGCGCCCGGTTCGGTGCCGGTCAGGGCGGCGACCTCGACGGCGGGCAGGTCGAGGACCAGGTGCAGCAGCAGGACGTCCTGCTGGGGGGCGGTGAGGTGGGCGACCGGGCCGAGCGGGCGCGGGCCGGCCAGGGCGCAGACGCGTCGGCGCACCGCCTGCCAGGCGCAGGCGGCCGGGCTGGCGGTGGCCAGGGCGTCGAGCCAGTGGCCGCTGAGGTCGTCGAAGGCGCCCTGGACGGCCAGCGGGGCGTCGGCCGCGGGGAGCAGCAGGGCTGCGTAGTCGAGGTAGTGGCGCAGGTGGAGGTCGTACAGCGCCCACAGGCCCAGCGCCGGTCCGGTGGCGATGGTCGTGGCGGTGGTGGTCGTGGCGGTGGTCGGCTGTCGTGGTGGTGTCGGCATGGTTGATTCCCGAGGTGGCGCGGGTGGGTGCTGGTCCGCGGACGGGGCGCTGGTGGCGCGTCCCCGTCCGCGGACCGGGTCACACGAGTACCGGCGGGTTGTCGCCGGTGCCGTCGCGGCCCGTCCCGGCGGAGTGGCCGGGGTGGCCGGCGTCCTCGGCGCGGTCGGCGCGGTCGGCGGCCAGGCTGTTGCGCAGGGTCACCCACAGTTTGAACAGGATGTCCGTCGAGGTGCCGCTGCTGGAGGACTGCATGGCCCGGGTGAACTCCCGCTGGTACGTGCGGGAGTTCACCGGTGCCGGGGTGCGGGCATTGTTCGTCCGCTCCCAGGCCGCCGCCCACAGTGCGCGGCGGGCCTCCTTGACCCCGCAGACCTCCATGTAGGTGAGGAACACCGCCTTGCGCAGCGGGGCCTCACCCCTGAGGACCAGCGCCAGGGTGCTGGAGGGCAGGCGCCCTCCCCCGGCCCGGGCCCGGCGGTCCAGCTCCTCCAGGGAGGGCCAGTCGGCCTTGCGCCGCATCTCGTGCATCGCCCGTCGCAGGTCGGCGAGGGAGTCGACCTGTTCGGGGTTGAACCGTCGCGGCGCCCGGCGCTGGGCCCCGGAGGGGCGCGGGACGTGGGCCCAGTAGTTGGCCTGGGTCCACTTGCGGCGGGCCTTCTTGAGGTCGCCGTCGCAGGCCCGGGTGAGGGCCTCGACGACCTCCCAGTTCGGCATGGTCCGGCCGCTGGTGGCCCGTTGCAGGGTGGTCGGGTGGTAGTTGGTCCGGTCGGCGAGCTGACGGTAGGTCAGCCCCGCCTCTTCACGCTGCTCGCGCAGCAACGCGGCGAGCCGGCCCAGGGCCGGCTCGGTCGCCGCGATCGGTTTCTCCTGGCGTCCCATCGCGGTCCGGCGTTCCTTCTAGGCCCGCCCCTGCTGGAGCCTGGCATTCAACAGCAGCCCGCCGGCGGCCAGTTCGAGCGCCGCTCCCGCCGACATGCCCGTCCTCACCAGGGCGGCGGCCACGACGACCACCACGACGACCACGGCCGTCTGCGCGGGGCCGGACGGCCAGGGCAGGCCCGGTCGCGGCGGCGCCGGGTGGCCGGCGGCGCAGTGGGCGGGGGTGCGCTTCTTCTTCCGCTTCCTCGTCATCGAGGACCTCCTATATCACCGTCTACTCCAACGGACGGGCACTTCGGTGGTTGGCGTCACGCGAGGAACCCGTTTCGCGCAACACTCTGTCAGGCGTACGGGTGATTCCCAATCGGTTCGGTGAACATCGCGAAGATTGATGCGCCAGAATCCCGGTCCCGGCCCGCAATCTCGTCACAACCCTGTGATATCAGTGCAGTTCAGGAACTCGAAACCGGAATTTGATGCATTTTTGTGCAACTCGCCCTTGTAGCCGTCCTGGCTGAATGTGACGATGTGCAGCAGCGTCATCCAGACCTGCGGGTCAGGAGCCCGGGGGCGCTGTCTACTCCAACATTTTCGGGAACACCGGCAGCGGGCCGTGTTGGCGCATGGGCCCGTCCGAACAGCAGAGACCGCCCGGCCCCAGCGGCCCGAGCGGTCTCTCTGCATTTCCCCATTCCCCCGGCCCGAGAGGACCCCGACCGGTGAACGGCTTCGAGTACCTGCTCGGCCTGCTGCTGGCCCAGCCCGCACGGGCCCGGGACGCGCTGCGCGCCCGCCTGCCCACCACCCGCCGGCTGCGCGCCCTGGCCTCCTCGCCGCGGGCCGAGGCGCTGCGGGCCGCCGAGCGCGAGCGGATCCGCCGGCTGGTCGAGGGCCTGGCCGCGGTGGAGGGTGTGACGCACCTGCTGACCCGCGTCGCCGACCACTGCGACCGCCCCTCCTCGCTCGGCCTGCTCACCACCACCGCCGAGGGCCGCGGCGTGCTGGTCTGCCGGATGAGCGCCGCCGCCTACTTCGCCACCGGCGAGGACGTCACCGCCGTGCTGCCCAGGATCGAGGCGGCGGGCCTGGCCGACTGGGGCTTCCCGAACACCTGGGGCGACGAACCGCCGTACTCACCGGGCACGGTCGCCTACGCGCTGCGCTACCACCGCGACCGCGGCCTCTTCCCCGACGGCCGGCGGATGCCCGGCCCGAGCCTGTCCACCGCCGACGCCACCCTGGTCTGGGACCTGCCCGGCATCCCCCGCCCGGACCCGCACTGGCCGCGCACGGGCAGCGACGTGTGCTTCCGGCACGAGCAGATCCCGCCGGACGGCGACCCGGGCGCGCTGCTGCGGGCCGCCCGCGCCGAGGGGCGGGGCCCGGTACTGGTGCTCACCTTCGGCCACGGCTGGACGGACACCTGCACGTACCACGCCGTGCCGCGCGGGCGCGGGCGCGAACCGGCCTGAGCGGCCGGTGCGGCCGGTGCGGCCGGGGGCGGCGCCCCGGCCGCGCGCACGGTTCAGGCGCTCAGCACTGGGGCCGGCGGCCGTGGTTGGCCCCGCGCCGGGCCCGGGCCTTCTTCTTGCGGCGACGCTTCGACGACATGGCCACTCCTCTCGCAACCAGGACACCCCCGGCCTCCACCGTTCCACACCCGGCCCGCACCGGCCCGCCGGGAGCGGCCGTCACGGGCCCCGGGCGGGGGCAGGCGGGGGCGGGGGCTTCAGGCGGGGGCGGCGCTCCGGTCGAGGGCGGCGCGCCAGGCGGGGCTGTCGACGTAGTGGTTGTCGAAGCGCCCGGCGGAGGCGGCGATCGCGCCCGGGTCGGTCTCGCCGCGCATCACGCGGCCCAGCAGGCGCAGGTAGTCGAAGCGGTCCATGCCCGGGGTGAACACGAACAGGACGTCGGCCTCGGCGCCCGGGGCGGCGGCGAAGGCGTGCGGGGTGTGCGGCGGCACGGCGAGGAAGTCGCCCTCGCCCAGGATCGTGACCTCCTCGCCGACCAGCACCTGCAGCGAGCCGCCGATCACGAAGAACAGCTCCCAGGCCCGGGTGTGGAAGTGCGCGGGGGCGCCGACGGCGCCCTGGGCGAAGGTGGAGCGGTAGCTGGTGAACCCGCCCTCGGTGTGCGCCGAGTCGGCGAGCAGGGTCATGGTGCTGCTCGGGTCGGCGCAGGTCTCGGCCTCGGCGTGGCGGGTCAGCACGGGGGCGGCGGGGGCGGTGTTGCTCGTCGTCATGGGACCAGGCTAGAACCGGAAAGACCGGCCATCAGGTGGCAATCGAATGCCGCTTTCATGGGTCAATTCCCGGGCCGCGTCCGCCTGGCCCGCCCGCCCGCGCCACTGCCCCGGGCCCCTGTCCCGTCAACGCGGACAGCGCGGTGGCACCCGTTCGGGGGGCGGATGTGCGGCGCGGGCCGCCGTGCCCGTAGCGTCGTCGCTGCACACGGCGTAGGGCGCGGGGAGGGTGTCGGCGATGGCGGGAGTGCCGGTCATGAGGGGTGGGCGGCGGCCCGGGCGGGCCGCCGCGGCCCTGGCGGTGGCGGCGGCACTGCTGACGGCGTCCGCCTGCGGCACCTCCCCCGTACCGGACGGCCCGGGGGACGGCGCGGGCGACGACGCGGTCGCCGCCGCCGACGGGCGGCCGCTCGCACTGGTCTACCGGGGCCCGGCGGCCTGCGAGGGCTGCCCGGAGGCGGCGCGGGAGCTGCTGGAGCGCGACGGCTTCGCGGTGCGCTACGTCGGCCCCGAGGAGCGGCTGCGCTTCGGCGCGGGCGTGCTGGCCGGCGCCGCGCTGTACGTGCAGCCGGGCGGCACCAACGGGCAGGAGGTGAGCACCGCGTGGGGCCTGATGCAGCGCGACCCGGGCTTCTCGCCGGAGCTGGTGCGCGACTACGTCCGGGGCGGCGGGCGCTACCTGGGCCTGTGCATGGGCGGCTACCTGGCCGGCGACCCGGGCTACGACCTCCTGCCGGGCGACTCCGGGCAGTACATCCGCTCCCGGGGCGCGACCGTCACCGACGAGCAGGACCGCCTCGTCGACGTCGCCTGGCGCGGCCGCCCGCAGCGGATGTACTTCCAGGACGGCCCGTACTTCGACGTCGACGGCCCGGGCGTGGACGTCCTGGCCCGCTACACCAACGACCGCGCCGCCGCCGTCATCGCCCCCTACGGCGCCGGCCGGGTGGCGGTCAGCGGCCCGCACCCGGAGGCCCCCGCGGACTGGTACCGCGACTACCACCTGCCCGACGAGTCGAAGACCGGCCTGGGCCTGGGCGACGACCTGCTGCACGACCTGATGGCGGCAGCCCCCTCGTCCTGACGTTCCGTCAACTCGCCTGCGGGTGAGCTGCGGTGTCACGCCCGCTCGGCGGGTCCGGCGGGGAACTCGGCGCGCAGCCGGGTGCGGGTGCGCATCAGGATGCGGCCGAGCATGTTCCTGCCGGTGCCGGTGCGTCCGCGCCCCCAGTAGTGGTCGGTGCCGGTGTCCTCGACGAGTTCCTCGTCGCCGGTGGCGAGCAGGACGGCGC
Source organism: Kitasatospora sp. NBC_01300 (assembly GCF_041435235.1). NCBI lineage: Bacteria > Bacillati > Actinomycetota > Actinomycetes > Kitasatosporales > Streptomycetaceae > Kitasatospora > Kitasatospora sp. NBC_01300. The sequence continues at coordinate 80,024 of NZ_CP108408.1, forward strand.
GGATGTCCGGGTGCTCCCGGAACTTGGCCGCCACCGCCCGGCGCATCACGTCGCCCTTGACGCGCTCCCAGTCGCGGCGCAGCGGTCCGGCCGGGTCGCGGCCCAGTTCGGCGGCGCGCAGCGGGGTGCGGGCGCGGCGGACGAGGTCGGCGTGGCGGGTGCCGGCGAACTTCTGGGCCTGGAAGTAGTGCTCGGAGGTGGGCCAGAGGTGTCCGTCGAGGTGGAGGGGGTGGGGGGAGAAGTTGGAGAAGCAGCCGTGCGGGGCTTCGTCGGCGCCGTAGAAGTAGATGGTCATCGGGGCCTCGCGGAGGGGGCGTTGGCGGGATCCGTACGGTCGCAGGCGTGCGGCCGCGCCCGCAACCGGTTTTCGTCCGGTCGCGGGCGCGGGTTCGACGGGCCTCGGCGGGGGCGGCGCGGTTCACGTGGTGCTCCGTCAGCGGGACGGTGCGCAGCGGGAGCCCCCGGGCCCGGCCGGTGGCGCTACCGCCCGGCGGGGTGCAGGACGCGGTCGGCCACCAGGTCCGGCCGGTCGGTCGGCAGGGCGTGGCCGGCGCCGGGCACGATCTCCGTCCGGGCCGAGGGCACGAGGCGGCCGAGGCGCTCGGCGACCGCGTGCGCGTCGTGCATGGCGCTGCGCTCCCCGAGCAGGAACAGTGCGGGGACGTCCAGGCGGCGCAGTTCCTCGTCGGACAGGACCGGGGGCACCGGGAGCGCGCGGCGGAAGCCCATCGACGCGCGCATCAGGGCCATCAGCTCGGTCTCCAGGATGGCGCTGTTGCCGACCAGGCGGGCCAGTCGGGGGCGCAGCGCTCGCGGCGCGGTGGCGGCGAGGCCGCCGGCGATCACCCAGGCGTAGAAGCGGGCGCCGATGTCGGCGAAGCCGGCCGGGTCCACCAGGGTGAGGGAGGCGGCCCGCCCGGGGTGGTGGATCTGGTGGTGGAGCGCCAGCCAGCCGCCGTAGGAGCAGCCGACGACCTGGGCGTCCGTCACCTCCAGTGCGGTCAGGAGTTCGTCCAGCCAGGCGGCCGCGTCCCGGCCGTCGGCGATCGGGGCGCTCTGCACGCTCGCGCCCGGTTCGCCGATCGTGTCGACGGCGATGACCGGGCGGTGGCGGGCCAGCGTGTCGATGTAGCGGTGCCACATCAGTGCGTTTCCGCCCGAGCCGGGCAGCAGCACGATCGGCTCGCCGTGTTGCGGGCCGGTGCGGTAGACGCGGGTGGTCCCGAACGCGGTCGGGAGGTCCAGCGCCGTCCGTGGCCCGGGCCACAGTTCCGTCAGGGCCCGCTCGTAGGCGGCGCGAAACCGGTCCCCGGCCTGGTCGTTCTTGAACTGGCTGATTCGCATGATACATGTGTATCACGGCATGATACGGGTGTACCAGGGAGGTCGTTCATGAACGCGCGGGTCGATCACGAGGAACGCCGGCGGCAGATCGCCGAAGCACTGCTGCGCATCGCCGACACCCAGGGGCTGCAGGCGGCCAGCATGCGGGCGGTCGCCACCGAGGCGGGCGTCTCCCTGCGGCTGGTGCAGTACTACTTCACGACCAAGGAGGGGCTGCTGCTGGACGCGCTGGAGCGGCTCGGCGCCCAGCTCCAGGCCCGCATGGCGGCGTGGATCACCGCGGCCGCCACCCCGCCCACGCCGCGCGGCCTGGTGACCGCGGTCCTGTCCAGCATCCTGCCCACCGACCCGGAGAGCCGCCGGATCACCCGCACCTACGCCGCGTACTACACGCTGGTGCTCAGCGATCCCGCGCTGGTGGAGAAGCACGGGACGCCCCAGCCCGACCTGTTGGAGGGCTTCCTCGCCAAGCAGGTCCGCGCGGCCCAGCAGGACGGGCAGATCGACCCCGCCAGGGACCCGGAGATGACCGCCGCCGGGCTGCTGGCCATGGTCAACGGCCTCGGCTCCAGCGTGCTCGGCGGCCAGCGCACCGGCGACGCCGCGCTGGCGATCCTCACCCACCACCTGGACGAGCTGTTCCGCGGCCGCCCCCGCGGTGACGCTGCCCCGGACCTGCCGACCGCCTGACCTGTCACCCCCCCCCGGACCGGCCGGCCTTCCCCCGCCGCCGGGGCGGGCCACCGTTCGGCCGGATCCCGTCCGGCCGCCCCGCAGGCGCCCTGTCCGCCCCGGCGCCGGTGCACGAGAATGTGCCGGTCCCGCGCGAGGGGCCGGCGAAAGCGGCCGACTCCCCTGCCGGGCACTCCTTTTCCGTTACCGAATGGGGAGGTTCACCGACCGTGTACAGGAGACTTCCGCAAGCCGTGCTGTCGGGTGTGCTGGTCGTGGCCTTCGCGGGAACGACCGCGTGGGCCACGACGACGGCGGGCACCGCCCCCGCGCCGGGCGTCGCCGCCGGGTGCGGGGCCGACGCGACCGCCCAGGGCCTGGCCAGTACCGCCCTCCCGAACACCCTGCTGGAGACGCCGCGCTCCGACGGGCGGACCGAACAGTTCCAGCAGTTCTACGACAGTTCGGCGGCCTCCCTCCTGCCCTTCGTCTGGCACCGCTCCCAGGACGCGCCCGGGGGCGCCTACGGCGGCTGGGAGCGCGTCAGCGCCACCCCCGTGGGCCCGAAGCTGTACCAGGTGAGCGCCGTCGAGAACAGCGCCGGCGCCCTGGAGGTGTTCTTCGCCTCCTACGGCGGCTTCTGCCACACCGTCCTGCCCGCGCCCGGCGGCTCCTGGACCCCGACCGAGAACTTCGAGCTGTCACCGCCGCCCTACCACGGCGGGCTCACGCTCTTCAGGGAACGCGACGGCCGACTGCACGTCTTCGCCTCCGGCGCCGACACGAACGCGGCCATGGAGGTGCGCAGCCAGGACGGCGACGCCCGGGACTCCTGGGGCCCGGTGCGCCGGCTGCCCCGGCTGCCGGACCCCAACGCGGGCCTGGGCGCGCCGTCCTCGATCGTCCAACTGCCGGACGGGCGGCTGCGGGTGACCGTCCGCGAGTGGAACCGCGACCGCTCCTGGCGGACCACCGAGGCGGACCGGTTCGTCTCCTGGGAGCCGTGGCAGCTCTGCGCGGACAGCACCTGCGCCTGACGGCCGGGCCGCGGGCAGCCTGACCGCCGGGGCACGGGCGGGCGCTCCCGGGCGGGCGCTCGCCCGTCCGGGCGGGCTGCGCTGGCGGCCGGGTGGGGCCGCCGGTATGCCTGGGGGGACGGCGAGGCGGCGGAGAGGACGGCGGGGTGGGCGGCGCGGACGGGGACGGGAGCGGGGAGCGGGACGGCGGGGAGATGCGGGCGCCGGGCAACCGGGCGGTGGTGCTGGGGGTGCTGGCCTCCACCGCGGTGGTGCTGCTCGCCCAGGTGGCGAGCGGCACCAGCGCCCGGCTGGTGCTGCTGCTGGTGTTCCTGCCGGCCCTGCTGGCGGGGCTGGGCACCGTCGCGCAGACGGTCGCGGCCTCGGTGTGGGTGGCCGGGGTGGTGGCGGTCAGCACGGTGCTGTTCCCGCCGTCCTCGCTGGCCGCCCGGGTGGGCACCCTGGTGGGGGTGGTCGGCGCCGAGGCGGCCGTGGTCGGGCTGTGCGCGCGCCGGGTGCGGCGCGAGCGGGAGCTGTTCCGGATGCGGCAGACCGCCGTCGCCCTGCAACGCCAGCTGCTGCGCCCGCTGCCGGTGCTCACCCCCGACGTCCAGCTGTACGGGCTGTACCGGCCGGTGGAGGAGGACGCCCTGGTCGGCGGCGACCTGTACGACGTCGCCGACACCCCGTACGGCACCCGGGTGCTGGTGGGCGACGTGCAGGGCAAGGGCCTGCCGGCGATCGGCGCGGGCTTCGCGGTGCTGAGCGCCTTCCGGGAGGCGGCCTTCCGGGAGCCGGCGCTGACCGGCGTCGCGGACGCCCTGGAGGCGGCGGTGGAACGGCACAACGCGTACGCGGTGCAGGGCGGCGAGAGCGAGCGCTTCGTCACCGCGACCGTGCTGGGCGTGGAGCGCGGCGCGGACGTGCAGGCCGTCAACTGCGGCCACCTCGCCCCCTACCTGCTGCACGACGGCCGGGTCGAGGCCGTGCCGCTGCCGGCCGGGGTGCCGCTCGGGCTGGCGGAACTGGCCGACGAGGTGCGCACCGTCCGGTGGTTCGCGCTGCCCGAGGACGGCGTGCTGGTGCTGCTCACCGACGGGATCACCGAGGCCCAGGACGCCACCGGCGCGTTCTACCCCGTCGAGCGGGGCCTGGCCGCCCTCGCCGCCGCCCCCGCCTCCCTGCTGCCCGAGGCCCTGGACCGCGAGGCCCGCCGCTGGAGCGGGGGCCGCAGCCGCGACGACGTCACGGCGCTGTCCCTGCGCCGCGCGCCCTGAGACTGCCGGGGCTCCCCTGGGGTGTCCTCACTGCTTGAGGAACTCCAGCAGGTCGGCGTTGAAGCGCTCCTTGTCGCCGGGGACCATCGCGATGCCGTGCGAGCCGTTCTCGTACACCTTCAGGACGGCGCCGGGGATGATCCGGGCGGCCCGGCGGGCGGTCGCCTCGACGGGGACGATCCGGTCGTCGTCGCCGTGCACGATCAGGGTGGGGATGTCGAACCTGGCCAGGTCCTCGTGGAAGTCGGTGTAGCCGAAGGCGTCCACGCAGTCGACGCCGCCCTCGATGGTCTGGTGCATCGCCATGAACCAGAACGCGTCCCGGTTGCCCTGGGTGGCGCGGGAGCCGGGGCGGTCGGCGGAGAAGAAGTTGACGGAGGTGTCCTGCCAGAACTGGGAGCGCTCGGTGAGGATGCCGGCCTTGATGTCGTCGAAGACGGTGCCGGGCACGCCGTGCGGGTTGTCGGGGCCCTGGAGCATGGACGGGGTGATCGCCGACAGCAGGACGGCGGAGCGGATCCGCCCGGTGCCGTGGCGGCCGATGTAGCGGGCGAGCTCGCCGCCGCCCATGGAGTGGGCCACCAGGGTGACGTCGCGCAGGTCGAGCCCGGTGAGCAGGCTGTCGAGGTCGTCGGCGAAGGTGTCGAAGTCGTAGCCGCCGTAGACCGGGGCGGAACGGCCGTGGCCGCGCCGGTCGTGGGCGATGGCCCGCAGGCCGGCGTCCGCGACGGCCTTCAGCTGGTCCTGCCAGGCGTCGCCGTTGAGCGGCCAGCCGTGGATGAACACGACGGGGCGCCCGCTGCCCCAGTCCTGGTAGAAGATCTCGACGCCGTCGCGGGTCCTGGAGATGGGCATGCTCCTGCTCCTTCGGGTGGTGCGCCGGGGGTGGGGCGGCCTGCCGGGGTGACCTGCCGGGGGCGGCCTGCCGGGCCGCGGGTTTCATCCAACGGGAGGCGGGTGGGGCCCGCATCCCGCGGCGGCCGGGGCCCGGGCGGGAGCGGACGCGGCGCTACGCCGTTCGGGTGAGGGCGGGCGAGTTCCGGGTGAGGGCGGGTGAGTTCCGGGTGAGGGCGGTTCAGCCGCTCTCGCGCATGCGGGTGCCGAGGGCGTCGGGGGGCAGCAGCGGCGCCGGGTAGCCGGCCGGGGGCTCGGCGAGCTCCCAGGGGCGGTGGACGTCCCGGGCCGGCAGGTGGGCGAGCTCGGGGACCCAGCGGCGCACGTAGGCGCCGTCGGGGTCGTAGCGGTCGGCCTGGCGCAGCGGGTTGAGGACGCGGTTGGGGCGGGTGTCGGTGCCGGTGCCGGCGGCCCACTGCCAGTTGAGCTGGTTGTTGGCGAGGTCGCCGTCGACGAGCAGGGCGAGGAAGTGGGCGGCGCCGGGGCGCCAGTGGTGGCGCAGGCTCTTGGTGAGGAAGGAGGCGGTGAGCAGGCGGGCCCGGTTGTGCATCCAGCCCTCGTGGGCGAGTTGGCGCAGGCCGGCGTCGACGATCGGGTAGCCGGTGCGGCCCTCGCGCCAGGCCTGGAGCTCGCGTTCGTCGTCGTACCAGCGGACGGGGCGGGGGCGGTAGTCGGCGTGGGCGGCGTCGGGGCGGGCCGCGAGGACCTGGTGGTGGAAGTCGCGCCAGGCGAGCTGGCGCACCAGCGCGGCCGCGCCGGGGGTGTCGGACTTCCCGGCGCGGTGGGCGAGTTCGGTGGCGGACAGGCAGCCGAAGTGCAGGTACGGCGAGAGGCGGGAGGTGGCGTCGGCGGCGAGGTCGTCGTGCAACTGCTCGTAGTCGTCCGGGTTCCAGGCGCGCAGGCGGCGGCGGGCGGCGCTCTCGCCGCCGGGGGCGCGGCCCGGGGAGGTGCCGGCGGGGGCGGCGGGCAACGGGGCGCTCGCGGGGCCGTCGGGGGTGGCGAGGGTGCGCGGGGCGGGCAGGACGGTGCGCCGGGGGGCCTGCTGCCAGGCGCGGTGGTAGGGGGTGAAGACGGCGTAGTGGTCGCGCCCGGCCGGGGTGACGAGGCCGGCGGGGACGATGGTGAGCGCGGCGTCGTGCAGGTGCAGGCGCTCGCCGAGGGCGCGGCGCAGGGCGTGTTCGCGGCGGGTGGCGAAGGCGGAGACGCCGGCGTTGGTGTGGACGGTGTCGGCTGCGCACTCGGCGGCCAGGCGGGCGGCCTGTTCGGCGGGGTCGCCGTGGCGCAGGACCAGGCGGGAGCCGGCGGCGCGCAGCGCCCGGTCGAGGTCGGCGAGGCTCTCGGCGAGGAAGGCCTGCCGGTTGGGGGCGGCGAAGCCGGCCCGGGCGATGGCCGGGTCGAGGACGAACAGGGGGACGACCTGGTCGGCGCGGGTGCGGGCGGCGTGCAGGGCGGGGTTGTCGTGCAGGCGCAGGTCCTGGGTGAACAGGACGACGGCGGTGCTCATCGGGGGCCTCGTGCGGTGGAGTGCGGGTGCGGGTGTCGGGTGTCGGGAGGCGGGTGTGGGTGGGGGGTGCGGGTGGGGGGTGCGGGTGGGGGGTGCGGGGTGGGGGGTGCGGGGTGGGGGTGTCAGGCGGCGGGTCGGGCGGGTCGGGCGCGTTCGGTGATGTTGCGGGCCATGGCGCCGAACACCAGGGCGTGGAAGGGCGCCACCGACCACCAGTAGAGGTGGCCGGCCAGTCCGTGCGGGTGGAACAGCGCCCGCTGCTGGTAGAGCGCGCCGCCGTCGCCGTCGGGGGTCACGCGCAGTTCGAGCCAGGCCAGGCCCGGCAGGCGCATCTCGGCGCGCAGCCGCAGCAGGCGTCCGGGTTCGATCTCCTCGACCCGCCAGAAGTCGAGCGCGTCGCCGACCCGCAGCCGGTGGCGGTCGCGGCGGCCGCGGCGCAGGCCGACGCCGCCGGCCAGGCGGTCCAGGCGTCCGCGCAGGGCCCAGGCCAGCGGCAGGGAGTACCAGCCGTTCTCGCCGCCGACGCCCTCCACCACCCGCCACAGCGCGGCCGGGTCGGCGGCCACCCGGCGCCGGCGCAGGTCCTGGTAGAGGCTGCCGCCGGCCCAGTCGGGGTCGGTGGGCAGCGGGTCGCTGGGCGCGCCGGGCAGGGAGGCGGAGGACCAGCGGGTGGAGACCTGGGCGTCGCGGATGCGCCGCAGGGCCAGTTCCACGGCCCGGTCGAAGCCGGTCAGGCCCTCGGGCGGGTCGGGGATCCAGCAGGCGATGTCGTGTTCGCGGCACACCACCTCGTGGCGCAGCGACTCCACCAGCGGGCGGGCGAGCGAGCCCGGTACGGGGGTGACCAGGCCCACCCAGTGGCTGGACAGGCGCGGGGAGAGCACGGGCACCGGCACGATCAGGCGCCGGGGCAGGTCGGCGACCTCGGCGTAGTGGCGCATCATCAGCCGGTAGGTGAGCACGTCGGGCCCGCCGATGTCGAAGGTGCGGTCGACCTCGGGGGGCAGGGCGGCGGCGCCGACCAGGTAGCGCAGCACGTCGCGTACGGCGATCGGCTGGATGCGGGTGTCGACCCAGCGGGGGGTGACCATCGCCGGGAGCCGTTCGGTCAGGTGGCGCAGCATCTCGAAGGAGGCCGAGCCGGAGCCGATGATCACCGCGGCCCGCAGTTCGGCGGTGGGGACGCCGCCCGTGCGCAGGGCGCGGCCCACTTCGGCGCGCGAGCGCAGGTGGGCCGACAGGTGCGGTTCGGGGACCCCGGCGGGCAGCAGTCCGCCGAGGTAGACGATGCGCCGGGTGCCGGCGGCGGCGGCCGCCTCGGCGAAGGCCTCGGCGGCCTGCCGGTCCCGGGTCTCGAAGCCGGGCCCGGTGCCCAGGGAGTGGACCAGGTAGTAGGCGGCGTCGATCCCGTCGAAGGCCGCGGGCAGGGTCTCGGGGCGGGTGACGTCCCCGGTGACGGCCTCCACGTCGGCCCGCCAGGGCTGGTCCCGCAGCCGGAGCGGGTCGCGGACCAGGCAGCGCACCCGGTACCCGGCGGCGAGCAGTTCGGGCACCAGGCGCCCGCCGATGTAGCCGGTGGCGCCGGTGACCAGGCAGTGCGGGCGCGTCCGGGTCGGCTCGTCCACCTGCGGCTCCTCTCGTGCGGGCGGGTGCGCCCCCCGTGCCCCGCCAGGCGCGGGGGCGCTGCCGGGGTGTTCGGAGCGGACGCGGCCGGGGATTGGACACGGCCGGGGATTCGAGTCTCCCAGGGGTCTCCTGCGGGCGCCCGGGCGTGCGCGCGGGGGCGGGGAGGCCGGGGCGGGCGCGGGGGCCGGGAGCCGTGCGGGCGCGGGGGCCGGGAGCCGTGCGGGCGCGGGGGCCGGGAGCCGTGCGGGCGCGGGGGCCGGGAATCCGGTGTCCTTGGCGGGCAATCCGCGCCGGGTGCGGCTTCGAACGCCTGACGTCGCCGTGTTCCGTCGGCCCGGCCGGGTGTCCGCCCGGCCGGGATTCCCTGGAGGTCGTGCCCATGCCCACCGTTCACTGGCCGGGGCCGTCGCCCGTGTGTTGCGAGCACGAGGTGGCCGGATGAGCACGGTCGTCCACCTGTCCGGGCCGGGGCGTCCGGGCACCGACCTCAAGGAGCTGCTGAGCAGGACCGCGCTCGGCGACCGGGAGGCGTTCGGTCGGCTGTACGACGCGGTGGCGGGCCCGGTGCTGGGGCTGGTCCGCCGGGTGCTGCGGGATCCGGCGCAGTCCGAGGAGGTCGCGCAGGAGGTGATGCTGGAGGTGTGGCGCACCTGCGCCCGCTACCGGCCCGAGCGCGGGGAGGTGCTGGCGTGGGTGCTGACCATCGCCCACCGCCGCGCCGTGGACCGGGTGCGGGCGGCGCAGGCGGCCGCCGACCGCGACCGGCGGGCCGCCGCCGCCTCGCACACGCCGGCGTTCGACGAGGTCGCCGAGCAGGTCGAGGGGCGGCTGGAGCGCGAGCAGGTGCGGCGCTGCCTGAAGGGGCTGACCGAGCTGCAGCGGGAGTCGATCACGCTGGCCTACTACCGCGGGTACACCTACCCGCAGGTCGCCGAACTGCTCGGCACGCCGCTGGGCACCGTCAAGACCCGGATGCGCGACGCGCTGATCCGGCTGCGCGACTGCCTGGGAGTGGGAGCATGAGCGGCGCCGACCTGCACACGCTGACCGGCGCCTACGCCGCGCACGCCCTCGACGCGGACGAGCGCGCGCAGTTCGAACGCCACCTGGCGCAGTGCCCGGCCTGTGCCCGGGAGGTCGCCGAGTTCACGGCGACGCTGGCCAGGCTGGGCGCCGCGCAGGCCGTCGCGGTGCCCGGGGAACTGAAGTCGCGGGTGATGGGCGCGCTGGACACCGTCCGGCAGGAGGCGCCGCGCGCCGCGGCCGGGCCCGACGGCGCCCGGCGCCCCGGGCGGCTCGCCCGCGGCTGGCCCCGGCTGGCGCTGGCGGCCTGTCTGGCGGCGGCCGCGGCCCTCGGCGGCGTGGCCGTCCAGCAGCACCGGGAGGCGGACCGGGCCAGGGCTCTCGCCGCCACGCTGCAGCGGCACCAGGACCAGGTCACCGGGCTGCTGACGGCACCCGACGCCCGGCGGGCGAGCGGCCCGGCGGCCGGCGGCACCGGCAGCGGGGCGGTGGTCTGGTCGCACGACAAGGGCCGGGCCGTCCTCCTGGCCTCCGGCCTGCCCGCCCCGGCGGACGGCACGGCGTACGAGCTGTGGTTCGACGACGGCGCCGCGATGCGCCCGGCGGGGCTGATGCCCCGGGGCGACGGCGCGTTCCTGCTGGACGGCCCCCTGGACGGCGCGCGCGGCATCGGGGTCACGGTGGAGCCCTCGGCCGGCTCCGCGCACCCCACGGGGGCGCCGGTCCTGCTGATCCCGTTCACCTGAGCGGGAGGGCCGGGCCGGGCGGACGGCCGGGCCGGGGTCAGGCCGGGCCGGGCGGGGGTCAGGAGACGGTGAGGGGGCCGCTCAAGGGGTGCTCGGGCGCCCCTTGAGCGGCCCTCACCCCTGACCGGGCGGTGTCACCCGGCCAGAGCGATGTCACCCGATCGGGGGGTATCCGGACTCGCACCCATCCGGTGGAGCCGGACCGCCGAATGAGGACCGTGACCGATGAGACGAGCAGCAGCCCGCCGGGCGCCCTCCCCCGAGCACGCACCCGTGCCGCCGGGCCGGCCGTGGCGGCGCTGTGCGGGCTGGCGGCCGCCGCCGCGGCCGTGGGAGCCGGTGAGGCGGCGGCGGCGTTCACCCGCCCCCAGGCCTCACCGGTGGTGGCGATCGGCTCGGCGGCGATCGACCTCGCGCCCACCGCCGTCAAGACGTGGGCGGTCCAGCGGTTCGGCACCGGCGACAAGGCGGTCCTGCTGGGCGGGATCTACACCGTCATGGGCCTCGCGGCCGCGGCCCTCGGCGTGCTGGCCGTACGCCGTCGCGGTGCGGCGGCCGCCCTGTTCGCGGCCTTCGGCGGCCTCGGCGCCTGGGCCGCGCTGGCCCGCCCGCAGGCCGTCCCCACCGACCTGCTGCCCTCCGCCGCCGCGGCCGGCGGCGCGGTCGCCGTGCTGTGGTGGCTGACCCGACCCGCCTTCTCCCCCGGCCTCTCCCCCGACCCTTCCCCTGGCCCTTCCTCTGGCCCTTCCTCTGACCCTTCCTCTGGCCCTTCCCCCGGCTCGGGCCCGGTCCGGCCGACCGGGCCCGGGCGGCGGCGCGTCCTGGCGGCCGGCGCCACGATCGGCGCGGCCGCCGCCCTCGGCACGGCCGGACGCGTCCTGTCCGACCGGCGCGGCGACGTCAGCGCGGCCCGCGCCGCCGTCCGCCTGCCGCCGCCGCTGCGCCCGGCGCCGCCACTGCCGCGCGCGGTCGGCGCCACGGTCCCCGGCCTGCCCCCGTTCATCACCCCCACCGCCGACTTCTACCGCGTCGACACCGCCCTGACCCTGCCGCGCATCGACCCGCGCGCCTGGTCGCTGCGGCTGCACGGCCTGGTCGACCGCCCGCTGCTGATCGGCTTCGACGACCTGCTCGCCCTCGGGCTGGAGGAGCTGGACCACACCCTGTCCTGCGTCTCCAACGAGGTCGGCGGCCCCTACGCGGGCACCACCCGCTGGCTCGGCGCCTCGCTGCCCGCCCTGCTGCGCCGCGCCGGCGTCCGCTCCGGCGCCGAGCAGCTCGTCGGCCGCTCGCAGGACGGCATGACGATCGGCACCCCGGTCGAGACGCTCCTCGACGGGCGCCAGGCGCTGCTCGCGGTGGCGATGAACGGCGAGGCGCTGCCCGTCGAGCACGGCTTCCCCTGCCGCACGGTGGTGCCCGGCCTCTACGGCTACACCTCGGCCACCAAGTGGCTCGTCGACCTGGAGGTGACCACCTTCGCCGCCCGCGACCCGTACTGGGTGCAGCGCGGCTGGGACCGCACCGGCGAGGTCCGCACCGCCTCGCGGATCGACGTGCCCGCGCCGTTCGCCCGCGTACCGCCCGGCGACGTGACGGTGGCCGGCACCGCCTGGGCCACCCACCGAGGCATCGCCGCCGTCGAGGTGCGCGTCGACGGCGGGCCCTGGCGGCAGGCCGAACTGGCCGCCGACGCCGGGCCCGACCTGTGGCGCCAGTGGACCCACACCTGGACCGGCGCCGCCCCCGGGACCCACCGCCTCGAGGCCCGTGCCACCGACGGCACCGGGGCCGTCCAGCCCGCCACCCGCACACCCCCCTACCCCTCGGGGGCGACGGGCTGGCACAGCGTCGTCGTCACCGTCACCTGACCCCACTCCCACGACTTCCCCACCCCTTCGGCACCCGGGATCCGCCCGATGCCCCCTGACAGGAGAATCCGTCCATGAACACGACCGTCCTGGTCCGCAAGCCCTTCGCCGCCGTCCTCGCCGCCGGCCTGCTGGCCGCCGCCCTGAGCGCGTGCAGCAGCAGCGGTGGCGGCGGCGGCGAGGCGAAGTCCTCGGACACGGCCAAGAGCACCACCGCGGCCGCCGCGCCCCAGCCGTCCGGTGCCCAGGCTTCCGGTGCCCCGGCTTCCGGTGCCCAGGCCGCCGAGCAGGTGACGGCCGGGCAGCCGTTCGGCACCGCGTGCGCGGCCGTCCCCAAGGACGGGGCGGGCAGCTTCACCGGCATGGCCAAGGACCCGGTCGCCACCGCCGCCTCCAACAACCCGCTGCTGTCCACCCTCGTCACCGCCGTCAAGCAGGCCGGCCTGGTGGACACCCTCAACTCCGCGAAGAACATCACCGTCTTCGCCCCCACCAACGACGCCTTCGCCAAGCTCCCGAAGAAGGACCTCGACGCCGTCCTCGCCGACAAGGACAAGCTCACCAAGATCCTCACCTACCACGTCGTCCCCCAGCGCCTGGCTCCGGCGACACTCGCCGGCGGGCACAAGACCCTGGCCTCCGACGACCTCACCGTGACCGGCGCCGCCCCGGACTTCACCGTCAACTCCGCCGCCAAGGTGCTGTGCGGCGACGTCCAGACCGCCAACGCCACCGTCTACATCGTCGACACCGTCCTGATGCCCGCCTCCTGACCCGGCATCAGCCCATGAACCGCGGCCCCCGGCGAACAACCCCCGGTAACCGGGGGCCGCACCCCCACCTCCCCACGCCCCGCAGGCCCCGCAGACCCCGCAGGCCCGCCCGTGCACAGGAAGTCGGACCCGCCGACTTCCTGTGCACTGCGGCGTTGCGGCCCCCGCCAGGGAAATATGTAGACCGACCGGCATATTTCTCGTGCTCCACGATTCCGGCCGCGTGAGAAGTCGACAGGTCCGACTTCTCGCGCGCGCCGAACCGCTCCCACCGCCCGGCCCCCGCCCGCCCACCCACCGTCCGCGCAGCCGAATATGTAGACCGACCGATATATTTTTGCCCCTTTGCGGCGCCCCGCACAGGAAGTCGGGCAGGCCGACTTCCTGTGCGCACTGTGGGCACTGTGGGCGCGATCAAATCTGTAGACCGGTCGGTATATTCATGCCCGAAGCCAGCGGCGCGAGCCGGCCTGTGGAACCGCGCCACATGACCACACCGGCAGGCGGGGGTCAGCGCAGCAGGTGCTCCAGCTGGTCGAGGGCGGTGGGCAGGTCACGGGGGCGCAGGGCACCCGGGGGGCGGCGGGAGCCGGTCCAGCCGGGGCCGGCGGTCAGGACGACGGGACGGGTGCGGGCACCGTGGGGGCCCCACGCGGTCTCGGCGACACGGCGGGCCAGGGCCCGGTCGGCGGTGCGGGCGACCTGGGACCAGAGCAGGACGGCGGGCGGGCCGGTGCGGCGGACCGCTTCCAGCAGCGCTTCGGTCGGCAGGGCCGGGCCGAACATCCGAAACGGCAGGCCCCGTTCGGCCAGCCCCGCGGCCAGCGCCTCCAGCGGCAGGGCATGCAGTTCGGCGGGCATGCCCGCGAGCAGGACGGCCGGCCCCTGCGGCGGCTCGACCCGGTCGGCGGCGCGGCGCAGAGCGGCCGCGACGTGCCAGGACAGCAGGTGCTCGACCTCGACGTAGCGCTCGCCCTCGGCGGCCCACTTGCGGCCGGCGGCGCGCAGCGCGGGCATCATGACCTCGGTCCAGGCGGCGACCGGGCCGAGGGTGTCGACGCTGTGTCGCAGGATCCGGGCGAGCTCGGGGGCGTCGAGGCGAACGGCCGCGCGGGCCAGCCCCCGGCATTCGGGGCGGACGGTGCCGACGGGCAGGGTGTTCCCGCCGCCGCCTGCCGGTGCGCCGGCAGGCGGCGGCGGTTCGTGAGCCTCGGGGGGTTCTGGGGCCTCGGCGGCGAGGGCGAGGCGGGCCGCCTCGGCCGGGGTGACGCCGCGGGCGGTCAGACGGCACATCTCCGCCAGGACGGCGACGTCCCGCGGGCTCCACTGGCGGTGTCGCCCGGGATCGCGCCGGGCGGGACCGATGCCGTAGCGGCGTTCCCAGGAGCGGACGGTGGTCGGGGAGACGCCGAGCATGCGGGCGAGGGCACCGGTGGTCAGGCTGGCCTGGGCCGGAGGCCGGCCGGCGGAGGCAGTCACGGGAACGGGGACCGGGACGGGGACGGGCACATACGTGAGCCTATGCGGGGCGGGCCGGGGCGGCGGGCGTCGCGAATGCGGGGCGGCACAGCAGGACTCGTCCCGCGGAAGCGGTCGGTGCGCGCAGGAAGTCGGACCCGCCGACTTCCTACGCACACCCCGGTTGCGGACCTGGAGGGAATATGTAGGTCGGTCTACAGATTCACTCCCCGGCGCGCCGAGGCCCCCGGCAGGTGCGAGCCCGGGCACAGAACCTTGCCGCCGACGCGCACAGGAAGTCGGACCCGTCGACTTCCTACGCGCACCACGACCGCGGGCCCGAGAGGAATATGCAGGTCGGTCTACAGATTCGGCAGGCAGGTGCAGGTGCGGGGCTGTGCCGGGTGGGGTGGGGGGTCGGCGAGTTGGGTGCGCAGGCGTAGCAGGGCGTCGCGGATGCGGGTCTTGACGGTGCCGAGGGGGGCGCCGAGGGCTTCGGCGGCCTGGGCTTGGGTGCGGCCGCCGTAGTAGACCAGCAGCAGGCATTCGCGCTGGACGTCGGTGAGGGTGGCCAGGGCGCGGCGGAGCCGTTCGCGTTCCCGGCCGCGGTCCAGGTCGTGTTCGACCTGGTCGGCGACCTCGTCGAAGACCGGGGTGTAGGCGCGCAGGGCGGCGGTGCGGTCGCGGTCGGCGGCGGCCTGGGCGGAGCGGACCCGGTCGACGGCGCGCCGGTGGGCGAGGGTGAGCATCCAGGGCAGGACCTCGCCGCGCTCGGGACGGTAGCGCGCCGCCTCCCGCCACACCTGGAGGAACACCTCCTGGGTGACCTCCTCGGCCTGGGCGTGGTCGCGCAGCACCCGCAGCACCAGGCCCAGGACGGTTCCGGCGGTGGCGGCGTACAGCTCCTCGAAGGCCCGTTCGTCGCCGCCGGCCACGCGTGCCGCCAGGGCGCGCAGCCCGGCCTGCCCGCCGTCGCCCGGGGGTTCGATGCCGGGGGGTTCGGTGCGGGGCGTCTCGCCTGCCGGGGGCCGGGGCGCCGGGGGCCGGGGTGCCGGCCGGTCGATCAGTGCGTGCACATGGCGACCGTCTCGGAGCGGCCATCGCCTGGGCTACTCGCATCGTTTGCGCATCGTTGTGCCCGTGCGTGTGCCCGCGCGTGCGCTCCCCGGGCTGCCGCGGTGGTCCGGCCCGTCCGGCTTCGAAGCGTTGTGAGCCGCGTCACTTTCGCGGTGGCGGTGCAGCAGGGCGGTGCCGGGGGCCGTCATGGGGGCGAAGGTGACGGCGGAAGAGTGAGAAGAGTGAAGAGAGCGAGGGCGGCGGGTGAGGCTGCGCAGGGCCAGTCCCGGGATCGACTTCGTCGAGTTCGTACAGCAGCGTTCGGGCGCGCTGTTCCGGACGGCGTACGTGCTCACCGGGGACGCGCACACCGCGGAGGACCTCGTCCAGGAGGCGCTGGAACGGTCCTGCCGCAACTGGCGGCGGGTGGCGGCCGCGGAGGCGCCCGAGGCGTACGTGCGCCGGATCCTGGTGAACCTGGTCAACGACCGGTGGCGGCGGCTGAGCCGCTCCGGTGAGCGGCCCGGCGCGGCGCCCGGCGCCGAGCACGCGGACCCGCGCGACGCCTACCGGTCGGTGGAGTTGCGCGCGGAGCTCGTCACGGCGCTGCACACGCTGCCGATGGGGATGCGCACCGTGGTCGTCCTGTACTACCTCCACGACCTGGGGGACCAGGAGATCGCGCAGACGCTGGACATCTCCCCCGGCGCCGTGCGCTCCCAACTCGCCCGCGGCCTCGCGAAACTGCGGGCCGCACTGCCCCGGCAGGACGTCCCGTCCGCGCCGCCGACCTCGCGCGGAGGTGCGTGATGACCCGCTTCCCGTCCCACGATCCCGACCACCCCTCCCCCGACCCCGGCTTCGACCCCGGCCCCGGCTTCGACCACGACTTCGACAAGGAACTCCTCGCCGCCATGACCGCATTCGCCGACAACACCCCGGCCCCCGCCATCGATGCCCTCGCCATCCGGCGCACGGTGCGCCGTCGCACCGTGCTCAGCGGCGCGGTGGCGGCGGCCGCGGTGGTCGCCATCGGCACGGGTGCGGCACTGCTCGCGCCGGGTTCGGGCCCGTCGCCCTCCGGCGGCCTGCCCGCGGGCCCCGCGAACGCCTCGGCGCCGATGTCCTCCGGCGCGCCATCCCCCGCCGGGTCCGCTCCCGCGCCCGGGCCGTCGATGGCCTTCGGCACCCCCTCCCCGGTGATGCAGCCGACCGACGGGGTGCAGGTGAGTGTGCCGCCGGTCGTCAACCTGGCCAAGGACGCGGCCGTCAGGGCGCTGGAGGCGGCGGGACTGCGCTACGAGGTCCACGAGTTCACCGACTGGAACGTGCCCGCCGGGTCGGTCATCAACTCCGCGCCGCAGGCCGGCCACACCGCGCCCGAGCACTCGACGGTCCAGGTGTTCGTCTCCAAGGGCAGGCCGGGCCGCTGACCGGCACCGTCACGCCCAACACCGCCACTCAGGCGGCGAGTTGACGACATCCCCCGGCCTCCCGCCACACGGGCGGCGAAGCGGCCGGGCGAGGCCGGCCGCAGCAGGGCGGGCGGGCCGTGGACTGGGCCGACTGGGCTGTGGACCGGGCCGGCCGGGTGAGGAGCGACGCGGTGGCGGTCCCCTGCCCCGGCCCCCCTGCTGCGGGCCCCACCTGCGGCGATCTAGGGTGCAGGCATGATCTCCTCACCGATATCCGGCCCCGACCAGGCGATGCGGGTGCTGATGGAGGGCAATGCCCGTTTCGTCGCGGGCAGCCCGGAGCACCCCAACCAGGACGCCGGGCGCAGGGCCGCCCTCGCGCCGGCTCAGCGGCCCTTCGCGGTGCTGTTCGGCTGTTCGGACTCCCGGCTGGCGGCCGAGATCATCTTCGACCGGGGGCTGGGCGACCTGTTCGTGGTGCGGACGGCCGGGCACGTCACCGGGGCGGAGGCGCTGGGCAGCATCGAGTACGGGGTGAGCGTGCTGGAGTGCCCGCTGGTGGTGGTGCTGGGGCACGACTCGTGCGGCGCGGTGGGCGCGGCGATGGATGCGCTGGACCAAGGGCGGCTGCCGGGCGGGTTCGTGCGGGACGTGGTGGAGCGGGTCACCCCGAGCGTGGTGTCGGCCCGGGCCGCGGGCATCGAGGACCCGGACGGGATCGTCGACGAGCACATCCGCCAGACCGTGGACCTGCTGCTGGAGCGTTCCCAGCTGCTGGCCGCCAAGGTGGCCGAGGGCTCGGCGGCCGTCGTGGGTCTGTCCTACCGGCTGCGCGACGGCCAGGCCCGTACGGTGGCCGCCCGCGGTCCGGTCAGCGCCGCGTTCTGACCGCCGGCCCGTACGGGCGCTGAACCCGCCCGTACGGCCGTGCCGGCGTGCCGGGCCTTGCCGGCGTGCCGGGCCTTGCCGGCGTGTCGGGCCTTGCCGGCGTGTCGGGCCGAGCCGATGCGTGCGGGGCCGTCCAACGTAGGGCCGTCCGGCGTAGGGCCGCGCGCCCCCGCCGGGGCCGGGAACGCGGTGTCCGATCGCCGCCAGCGCCCCCTCCCGGGCGGGGGCAGAGTCGGAGGCCGGCAACGGTTCCCCACCCAAGGACGGCTCCCGTGCACAAGGCCACCGACCTCAAGGTCCTCTACTTAGGCACCCCGGTGGTGCTGATCAGCTCGCGCAACGAGGACGGCGGCGCCAACCTGGCGCCGATGTCCTCGGCGTGGTGGCTGGGGCAGTCCTGCGTGCTGGGCCTGGGCAACACCGCCCAGACGGCCGTCAACCTGCGGCGCGAGGGCGAGTGCGTGCTCAACCTGCCCTCCTCCGGGCAGGTGGACGCCGTCGACGCCCTCGCGCTGCTGACCGCCAACCCGGATGTGACCGAGCACCGGCGGCAGCAGGGCTACCGCTTCGAGCGGGGCAAGTTCGCCGTCGCCGGGCTCACCGAGCAGCCGTCGGAGCTGGTGCGCGCGCCGCGCGTCGCCGAGTGCCCGGTCCAGCTGGAGTGCAGGTTGGAGGCGGCCGCGCCGCTGGCGGGCAACCCGCACTGCACCGCCTTCGAGGTCACCGTGGTGCGCGCGCACGTCGAGGAGCGCCTGATCGTGCCCGGTACGGACCACTACGTGGACCCGCTCGGCTGGGATCCGCTGATCATGAAGTTCTGCGAGTTCTTCGGCGACGGGCGCCGGCTCGCCCCCTCCCGGCTCGCCGAGGGCTGGCAGATGCCGGGCCGCCTGCCCGCCGGTGTCCGGGCCTGACGCCCCGCCGCGGGTCCGCGGGCCCCGCCGCCCGCCCGGCCGTCCGACGAGCCGTCCGCCTACCCGACCACCCAGCCGAGCGCCCGCCCGACCGCCCGGCTTCCCGCCCGTCCGTCTAGTCGGCCGCCGCGGCGGGCACCAGGTCGTGGAGCAGGAAGTGGAGCTCGGTGTCGTCCGCCGACTCCATCCACAGCCCGTCGGCGTCGAGCACCGAGGCCGCGACCGTCCGCGCCTCGGCGACGAGTTCGGGGTGGGAGTCGAAGCCCGGCCACGGCAGGACGGGGAAGTCGTTGTCCTCGCCGAAGCGCCGCACCCGTTCGATGTCGCCCAGGACGGCGGGCGGCAGCGACTCGTTCGCCCAGGACCACAGCCAGGTCTGCCGGGCGAGGCTGACGCTGCCGATCATCGTGAGCCGGCCGGTGAGGAACACCTCGCTCCTGCGCGACCACTTCCTCCTGCGCGACCAGGTGATCCGCGCGTCGTCCATCGACCAGTGGTACTGCACGTCACCTGACAGTCCGAAGCGCTCGACCATGAGGGCCTGCCGCGAGCGGGCACGTTCGCGGGCCGCGATCACGACGCCCTCCCACCGGGAGTGGTCGTGCTTCGAGTGATCGTCCACCGTGCCTCCTCGTACGGAACTGCCGGCAAGATCATCCCATTCGGCCTGCTGCTCCGTCCGGGCCCGGCGTGATCCGCAGGAAGGCCCCTACGCGCTGGCGCCGCAGGAGTCGCAGATGCGGGTGGCGGGCAGTTGGAGGAAGCAGGAGGGGCAGATCGCCGGGGGGCGGGGCGGGGTGGCGGCGGCCGCCTTGCGGTTGACGGCCGCTTGCAGGCGCGGGGCCAGGGCGGGGGTGCCGCCGTCGGCGGGGAGCTGGGCGCCGAAGTGCCGGTAGCAGGCGAGGCGGGCGGCGGCGGCGTGGTGTTCGCGGTCCATGTCCGCTGCCAGCGGCGGCTGTCCGGCCACGGCCAGCACTTCCTGGTAGCCGACGCCGACCATGCCGTCGGTGGAGTGGACCACCAGTGCGGTCAGCGGCGGGTCCCCGCGGCGGTGCGCCTCGCGCACCACCAGGGCCAGGACCTTGCCGATCCAGGTGCGCTGGTGCACCCGGGTGCGCACCCCGGCCGCCTCCTGCACGGTCTCGGCCAGTTCGGAGTAGGTGATCACCGCGTGGTAGCGGCGGGCCACGTCCACCAGGGCCGGGTAGGCGGCCCTGGTCCAGGCGACCTGGGCCTGGGTGGAGCTGACCGCCGAACCGTCCGCGACCCGCCAGTAGCCGCGCTGTTGCTGTTCCATTCGACCGCCCCTGAAACCTCGTCCGCCGGCCCCCGCCGGGAGCGAGGCTACCCCGCCCTCCGGCGCCCCGGGCCGCCGGGGGCTTGACTTCAAGTGCTGTTGAAGTCGTCGAATGGGTCCCGACCGCAGCCGTACGGGCATCGCGGTCGATGCCCCGCCCGTACGGAACGACCCGGGTCCGGGGCCGCCTGCTTCCCGATCGTGCCGCAGGCGGCCCCGGCCCCGTCGTCGTCGTCCGCCGGCCCACCATCCGCCATCCGCCACGGGGCGCAGGCCGGGCGTCACCAGCAGAGCCGGGCGACGGGCATCACCAGCAGAGCCGGAGCCGGGCGGCAGGCTCAGGCCGCGGCTTCGGCGAGGGTGTGGGCGACGAGGGCGTTGGCGTGGCCGTGGCCGAGGCCGTGCTCGGTCTTGAGCCAGGCGACGAGCTCCATGTGCTTGCCGAGCGGGGAGGCCCGGATGAGGTCCTTCCACTCGGCGACGGGTCGGCCGTACTTCTTCTCGATGGACGGGAAGTAGCCGGCGGGGCCCTTGGCGGGGGTGGCGGTCATGGTCGGTACGCCCTTTCGGGAACGGATGCGGTCGCGGTCTACCCAGGTAGGACCGCGACCGCATCGTCAACTCATCGCCCAGCAGCAGTGATCTGCATCACACTCCGACCTTGCGCTTGGCCCGCCGCCCGGCGACGGGGACGAGGGCGGGGTCGGCGTTCCAGGCGGCGACGGGGTTGCCGAGCCAGCGGGTGGTGCCGGGGACGTTCTCGCCGCGCATGACCAGGGAGGCGGGGCCGACGGTGGTGCCGGCGCCGAGGGAGGAGTTGAGCAGCACGATGGAGTGCGGGCCGGTGGTGGAGCCGGGGCCGAGGTGGACGGGGCCCAGGCGCATGACCCGGTCGTGGAAGAGGTGGGTCTGCAGGACGGTGCCGCGGTTGACGCTGGCGCCGGCCTCGACGGTGACGAGGTCGCTCTCGGGCAGCCAGTGCGTCTCGCACCACACGCCGCGCCCGATGTGGGCGCCGAGGCTGCGCAGCCAGGCGTTGAGGTAGGGCGTGCCGGTGATGCTGGAGCCGCCGAAGGGCATGGCGAGTTCCTCGACGAAGCTGTCGTAGAGCTCGTTGCGCCACACGAAGGTGGACCACAGGGGGTGCTCGGCGACGCGGAAGCGCCCGACGAGCAACCACTTGGCGGCGGTGGTGACCAGGCAGGCGATGACGGCGGCGCCGATGAGGACGAGGCCGGCGGCGGCCAGGGCGCGCGGGAGGCCGTAGTCGTCGCGCAGTTCCTGGAGGGTGGCGAGGACGAGGTCGCCGAGGAGGGCGGCGAGGACGATGGGCAGCAGGCGGCACAGTTCGACGCCGGCGCGGGCCCACATCAGGCGCCGGGGCGGGTTGTAGGTGCGGGCGTCGCCGCCGGCGGCCGCGACGCGCGGCAGGGCGAAGGCGGGGCGGCCGAGCCAGGAGGAGCCTTCGGGGGCGTTGACGGGGGTGTCGGACAGGACGCCGACGAGGGAGTTGTCGGGCAGTCGGCGGCCGGGGCCGACGATGCCGGAGTTGCCGACGAAGGAGCGGCGCCCGACGTGCGCGGGGCCGATGTGCAGCCAGCCGGCGCGCAGCTCGTAGGGGGCGACGAGGGTGTCGTCGGCGAGGAAGGCGCCGTCGTCGACGCGCATCAGGCCGGGCAGGGCCAGGACGGTGGAGGCTTCGACGCGGCGGCCGACCTTGGCGCCGAGCAGGCGCAGCCACACCGGGGTGAAGAGGCTGGCGTAGAAGGGGAAGAGGGTGCGCCGGGCGGTGTCGCTGAGCCGGGTGACGGCCCAGGCGCAGTAGGCGACGCGGCCGTGGGCGGGGTGGAAGCCGGGACGCAGCGGGATGGACAGGAGGCGGACCGTGGTCGCTATCAGCGTGGCGTGGCACACCAGGGTGAGGGCGGCCAGCGGGATGGTGGCGGGCAGGAGTTGGAGGAGGGCCGCGGTGAGGGTGCGGTCGGTGTCGACCATCGTGAAGACGATGGCGAGCGCGGGGAGGGCGGCGATGATCGGCAGGAGGCCGAAGACGGTCAGGCCGACGCCGTAGGCGAGGTTCCAGAAGCGGGAGCGGGGGGTGGCGGTGGCCGCGGGCCAGGTGGTGCGGGCCTCGGTGGAGGGCCGGGCCGGGGAGCCGTGCCAGTGTTCGCCGGCGGGTACGGCGCCGGTGACGCAGGAGCCGGGGGCGATGTCGGCGCCGGCGCCGATGCGGGCGCCGGGCATGAGGGTGGAGCGGCCGCCGATGCGGGCGCCGTCGCCGATGTCGATGTGGCCCAGGTGGAGGGTGTCGCCGTCGAGCCACCAGCCGGCGATGTCGGCTTCGGGTTCGACGGTGGCGCCGGCGCCGATGCGGGCCAGGCCGGTGACGGGGGGCAGGGTGTGCAGGAGGACGCCGGTGCCGATGCGGCAGCCGAGCGCGCGGGCGTAGCGCAGGGCCCAGGGGGTGCCGGCGAGGGCGCCGACGCCGAAGAGGGTGACGGCGCGTTCGGCGGCCCACAGTCGCAGGTGGGCCTGGCCGCCGCGGGGGTGGGTGCCGGGGCGCAGGCCGGCGGTGAGCAGGCGGGCGGCGCCGGCGGCGAGGAGGGTGCGGCCGGGGGCGCTGTAGAAGAGGAGGAGGCCGGCGGCGACGGGCCACCAGGAGGTGTGCGGGGCCCAGCTGAGGTGGTTGCCGATGAGGTTGTCGAAGGCGGTGAGGGCGAGGATCCAGCGCAGTCCGGAGATGCCGAAGACGCCGAGCAGGATGAGGGTCTGCCACAGGCCGGCGCTGGCGGGGGTGCGGCGCACGGTGCGGGTGGGGGCGGGGGCGGGGGTGTGCGCGGCGCCGCCGGGATGAGGGGGGCCGGCGAGGTTGTCGAGGTAGTCGGCGAGGTCGCCGAGGACGGGGTGGGCGTAGAGGTCGGCGACGGAGACGCCGGGGTGGCGGGTGCGCAGTTCGGAGACGAGGCGGGCGGCGGTGAGGCTGGAGCCGCCGAGGGCGAAGAAGTCGTCGCCGTGGCCGGGGGCCATGCCGAGCATGCTCTCCCAGCGGCCGGCGAGCCAGCCGGCGGTGCCGTCCAGGGGGCGGCGGTGCCGGGGGTGGCGGTGCCGGTGGTGGCGAGCGGCCAGGGCAGGGCGTTGCGGTCGACCTTGCCGGAGGTGCGGGTGGGCAGGGAGTCGACGAGGGCGAGGACGGGCACGAGCGGGGCGGGCAGGCGTCCGAGCAGGTGCTGGCGGGCGGCGGTGAGGTCGGGGGTGGTGCCGGGCTGGGCGACGAGGTAGCCGACCAGGAGGTCGGCGCCGGCGGGGCTCTTGCGGACGGCGGCGGCCGCGGCGCGGATGCCGGGCAGGGCCTGGAGGGCGGCGTCGATCTCGCCGAGTTCGATGCGCCGGCCGCCGAGTTTGATCTGGTCGTCGGCGCGGCCGACGAAGACGAGGCCTTCGGGGTCGTTGCGCACGAGGTCGCCGCTGCGGTAGACGCGGGGGGAGGCGAGGGCGGGGTGGGCGCTGAACTTCTCGGCGTCCTTGGCGGGGTCGAGGTAGCGGGCGGTGCCGATGCCGGTGATGAGGAGTTCGCCGGTCTCGTACCAGGGGACGGGGTGGCCGGCGGCGTCGACGACGGCGATCTCCCAGCCGTCCAGGGGGGTGCCGATGCGTACGGGCTGGCCGGGGAGCATGCGGGCGGCGGTGGCGACGACGGTGGTCTCGGTGGGGCCGTAGGTGTTCCAGAACTCGCGGCCGGGGGTGGCGAGGCGCTCGACGAGTTCGGCGGGGCAGGCCTCGCCGCCGACGATGATCAGGCGCACGGCGTCCAGGCACTCCTGCGGCCACAGGGCGAGCAGGGTGGGGACGGTGGAGATGGCGGTGATGCGGCGCTCGACGAGCCAGGGGCCGAGGTCGGTGCCGGCCTTGACGAGGGAGCGGGGGGCGGGCACCAGGCAGGCGCCGTGGCGCCAGGCCAGCCACATCTCCTCGCAGGAGGCGTCGAAGGCCACCGACAGGCCGGCCAGGACGCGGTCGCCGGGGCCGAGCGGCTGCTGCTGGAGGAAGAGGCGGGCCTCGGCGTCGACGAAGGCGGCCGCGGAGCGGTGGGTGACGGCGACGCCCTTGGGGCGGCCGGTGGTGCCGGAGGTGAAGATGATCCACGCGTCGTCGTCGGGGGTGGGCCAGGCGGGGTTGCCGCCGGGCCCGGCCGCGGAGCCGGGGGCGAGTCGGCGTTCGGCGCCGAGGACGGCGCACACCTGGGCGTCCTGCCAGATCATGTCGGCGCGCTCGTCGGGGTCGTCGGCGTCGACGGGCACGTAGGCGGCGCCGCAGCGCAGCACGGCCAGGATGGCGACGTACAGGTCGGCGGTGCCGGAGGGGATGCGCACGCCGACCCGGTCTCCGGCACCGATGCCGTGCCCGGCGAGGACGCCGGCGAGGGTGTCGACCTCGTGCATGAGGGCGCGGTAGTCGAGTACGGCGGTGCCGGTGTCCAGCGCGGGTGCGTGCGGGTGGGCGTCGGCGGTGGCGGTGACGATGTCGAGCAGGCTGCGGGGGTGCGCGGGCCGGACGGCCGGCCAACCGGCGGCGTGAGCGGGCCCGGGACGGTTCAGCGTTCCCGGGCCTGCCATGTCCTGGCGTGCGTCCATAAGGAGTGTCCTCGGCTGGGAGTAGTCATAAGGATGAATGCGGGGAGTCACCTTGCGTGGTGCCTCACTCACCATGACTCGACTGGGAGCCCGCTGGATGCCGTGAAGGTGGAGTCAAAGGAACTTTTCATTTTCGGCGACATATGGGGGCATCAGGGAACGATTCGAAAGTCATTTCGGGGTTTTTCGATCGCTTTCGGTGGCGAAGGGTAATCGCCAGAGGCAGGAGGCATATGACGGGAAGGCGAAGAGTGGTCTACGCCATAGCGGCGGGGACGCTACCGGTAGTGAAAGCGGACCCACCAAATCTGGAGGTTTAGCGATGGTGGTGGCCGGATCCCGCCGGTGGCCGGCCGAGGGCGGGGGCGGTGCGTCCGGCAGCACGGCCGGCGGCCCCGAGGGCGGCGCGGAGGGCGGCGCGCGGCTCGTCTGGTACGCGGCGTACGGGTCGAACCTGCACGCCGCCCGGCTCGCCTGCTACCTGCGCGGCGGCCGCCCCGACGGCGGCGCGCGCACCTACCCCGGCTGCCGCGACCACCGACCGCCGCGCCGGGACGTGGCCGCGGTGCTGCCCGGCACGCTGTACTTCGCGCGGGAGTCGGCGGTGTGGGGCGGCGGCAGCGGCTTCTACGATCCGGACGCCTCGGATGAACTTCCTTGTCGCATCTATTTGATGACGATCAGTCAGTTCAGTGACATCGCCGCCCAGGAGATGCGCCGCAGCCCCGGCACCGACCTCGACCTCACCCGCACCCTCGCCCGAGGACGCGACCGGCTCGGGCCCGGCCGGTACGAGACGCTGGTGCACGCGGGCGAGCTGGACGGCCACCCGCTGCTGACCTTCACCGCCCCCGAAGGCCTGGCCGGCGCCGAACTCAATCCGCCCTCGGCGCCCTATCTGCGCACCCTGGCCGCGGGCCTGGCCGAGTCCCACGGCTGGAACGCGCGCCGCTGCGCCGACTACCTGGCCTCCCGCCCGGGCGCCGCCGGGCACTGGAACGCGGCGGACGTCCTGGCCGTACTGGGCGGTGGTCTGGACCTTTAGGTGTTGTTCACCCCGTGGTGACCGTACGGTGACAACTACACGGGTTCCGGCCACATCAGGCAAAGGAAGCGCCAGGCCACCGCACGGGCGGAGCGGCACTTCCCGCCGGCGGGTGGCGGCGGCCGGCGGCGGCCACCCGGCGGCTTCGTCAAAGGCGGTTTTAAGATCGCGCCCTTCAGCTCGAGCGCTGGCCGTGCAGGAGCAGGGGGAGGTCCACGGCGGCGTGGACCCGGCCGTTCTCCAGCCGGATCCACGCGGCCTTCTCGATCGGCTCGGGCATCGTGTGCGCCCTCGTCAGGCCGCGACGGGCGCGCCGGCGACGCGGCGTTCGCCGCCGTTGCGCTCGCGCCACGCCCGGTAGACGTCGATGGCCGCGTCGCTGGGCAGGTAGCGCATCGGCAGCCGGCGCTCGTCCCAGTTCTTGGCGAACTCGGCATAGAAGGTGGCGAGTTCGAAGTACTTGCGGTCGTCGACGTAGTGCGGTTCGTAGTCGTCGCGGGTGGTGAGGAAGACGACCTCGTCGGGGCTGCAGTAGTACAGCGAGCCCAGGCACATCGGGCAGGGGTGGGCGAGGACGTAGATGGTGGTGCCGGTCAGGTGCTCGGTGCCGAGCCTCGTGCAGGCGTCGCGGATGGCGAGGATCTCGGCGTGCGCGGTGGGGTCGCCGGTCTGGGCGACCCTGTTCGGGCTCTCGGCGAGGATCTCGCCGTCCTTGACGATGACGGTGGCGAACGGGCGCCCGCCTTCGGCGACGTTGCGGCGGGCGAGGTCGATGGTGTGCTGGGCGAAGTCCACGGTGGCGGTTCCCTGCTGGTCGGGGGTGGGGCGGCGGGCCGGGGGGCCTGTCGGCCGCCCCGGCCCGCACGGGGATCAGAACGGCTTGGTGGGCAGGTACTTGCCGTCCAGGGTGATGACGGCGCGGTGGCCGCCCTCGGGGTCCTCGACGGTCTTGACGTCGAGCTTGAAGTTGATGGCGCTGATGATGCCGTCGCCGAGCTGCTCGTGGACCAGGGCCTTGAGGGTGGTGCCGTAGACCTGGAGCATCTCGTAGAAGCGGTAGATGGTCGGGTCGGTGGGGATGCCGCCGGGGATGCTGCCGCGCAGCGGGATGGTCTGGAGCAGCCGGGCCGCGTCCTCGTCCAGGCCCAGGAGCTCGGTGACGGCCTTGGCCGCGTCGGCGGGCAGGGCGTGCTGGCCGAGCAGGGCGGCGGTGACGAAGGCGACGGACAGGCCGGTCGTGTCGGCGAGCTCCTGCCAGGTGAGGTCCTTGCGGGTCTTGGCGTCGACGACCTCCAGGGCGAGCTGCTGACGGGCGGTCTGGTCGAACTGCGCGTGCACCATGGGGTGGGCCTTTCGGGGTTGGGTCCGGGGCGGGTGCCCGGACCTGGTCTGGGGGTGGTGGGAGGGAACGGTCGGAGGGGACGGCGGTGGTCAGCCCGCCAGGGCGACGAACCGTCCGCTGTCGGTGTCGAGCGTCTCGGCGGAGCCGGATCCGATGTCGTAGACCCAGCCGTGCAGGGTCACCCTGCCCTGCACCAGGGCCTTGGCCACCGACGGGTGGGTCCTCAGGTTCGCCAGCTGGGCGAGGACGTTGTCCTTCACCAGGGCGGCGACCCGCTCCGCGCCGGCCGGATGCTCGGCCGCGTCGGTGCGGGCCTTGGCGACGTCCGCGTGGTGCAGCCAGGTGGCGACGGCGGGCAGGCCCGCGAGGTCGCCGCCGGAGGCGAGGGCGGTCATCGCGCCGCACGCGGAGTGCCCGCAGACGATCACGTCCGTGACCCCGAGCACGCCGAGCGCGTACTCGATGCTCGCCGCGACACCGTCCGCGCCCCGGGTGTACGGGGGCACGAGGTTGCCGGCGGTGCGGATGACGAACAGCTCGCCCGGATCGGTCTGGGTGATCAGCTCCGGCACGACCCGGGCGTCCGAGCAGCCGATGAACAGCGCGGTCGGCTGATGGGTGGTGGCGAGCTTCTTGAACAGTGCCGCCCGGGTCGGGAACACCTCCCGACTGAACCGCTGGAAACCCTGCGCCATCTCGTTCATGAGGTCACTCCTTCTTCGACGACCGTTGGTGCCTGCCGATGACCTCCACGATGCATGACCTGCGCCTATAGCGTCCAAGACGCAGTAGCCATCATTGCCATCAGCGCTGCCTATAGTTGGCTCATGGAACTGCGCCACCTCCGGTACCTGCTCGCCGTGGCCGAGCACGCCAACTTCACCCGCGCCGCCGAGGCCCTGCACGTCTCGCAGCCGACCCTCTCGCAGCAGATCAAGCAGTTGGAGGGCTCGCTGCACGTGCAGCTCCTCGACCGCTCCGGGCGCACCGTGCGCCTCACCGACGCCGGCCAGGCCTACGCCCACTACGCGCGCCGGGCCCTGCGCGACCTCGCGGCGGCCGAGCGCGCGGTGCGGGACGTCAAGGACCTCTCACGCGGCACCCTGCGCCTGGCCGTGACCCCGACCTTCACCGCCTACCTGACCGGGCCGCTCATCGGGGACTTCCACGCGCGCCACCCCGGGATCAGCCTGGACGTCCGCGAGCTGGCACAGGAGCGCATCGAGTCCGAGCTCGCCGCCGACCAGCTCGACCTCGGCATCGCCTTCGGCGGAACGCACCTGCCGGCCATCACCGCCACCACCCTGTTCACCGAGCACCTCGGCCTCGTCGTCGCCTCCGACCACCCGTACGCGGCCCACTCGGGCCCGCTCCCGGTCCGCGCACTGGGCGACCAGCAACTCGCCCTGCTCAGCGGCGACTTCGCGACCCGGCAGCACATCGACCGGTTCCTCTCCGACCACCGGGTCCGGCCGCGGACCGCCATCGAGGCCAATTCCGTCAGCGCGCTCGTCGCGATCGTCCAACGCACCGGCCTCGCCACCGTGCTGCCCGACGCCACCACCCGCGAACACCCGCACCTGCGCTCCGTCCCGGTCGACCCGCCGCTCCCCTCGCGCGCCGTCGCCCTGCTCCGCCGGGACACCGCCTACCAGAGCGCCGCCGCCCGCTCCTTCGGCGACCTCGCCCGACACCGCGCCCACACCTTCGACCACACCCCCGACGGCCCGGCCTGAAGCGGGCCGCGCCCGGCGGCCCCCGCCCGGGAGGAGAGAGAGCACCCCGACGACCGCGGAGCGGGAAGTCGGCCCGGCCGACTTCCCGCTCCGCCCGCCCGTCCGCGCCCTGCGCACCGGCGGGCCCGGTCACGCACTCAGGACGAGCCGCCCCCACCACGGATCAGGCGCAGCGCCGGCCCCGCGCGCCCGGCCGCCCGCCCGGCCCTCCGCCGCTCGGCCTGCTGTTCGGTTTCCCGCTCGGCCTGCTGTTCGGCCACCAGGTCCGCCGACACGCGGGCACCCAACGCCCGCAGCTCGGCCTTGCGCTCCTCGTCGGCCTCCTCGTCGCCCGGGTAGGCGGCCACGTACTTGACGCCGTGCTCGTCCTCCCAGGCGTAGCTGCGGTACTGCGTCGTCGCCTCGTCCTCCGCCACAGGGAACCTCCGCTCCTCAGTCTTCGGGGTGGCCCACCGTAGGCGACCGACCCGCACCGGGAAAGGGGCCGTGACGCCCGCACCGCACACCCCGTCACGCGGCTGACGGGCCGCTTGCCGCCCTCACGCCTCGGGCCACGCCCCCCTCACGGGCCGTCCGTCGCCGACGACCGTTCCCCCGATCGAGGGAAGCGGCGCCCGTCCGTGCGCTCGTCGGGGGACGAACCGGGACACTGAGGCCATGAGGATCTGGAACCGGCCCGTCCTGGGCGTGGTGGCTCTGGCCGCCGCCGCCATGCCGAGCCTGCTCGCCACGGTGCCGGCGCAGGCCGCCGGTCCGGCGGTGGCCGCCCACTCCGCCGAGCGCGCGTCCCGGCGCGACGTCTACGTGCCGCGCATTCTCTCCCCTCGGGCGGGGGCGCTCTGGCGGGTCGGCGAGCGGGTCGAAGTCACCTGGGACGTCTCGGATCCGCCGGCGCAGATCACCAACCGCACGGGGTCCATCGCCTTGCGCGCGGGCGGCGTCACCCTCCTCGACCGGGTCCTCGCCCGTGACTTCGACATCCTGCTGGGACGGATGGAGGTGACCGTGCCGGACGTCCCCCCTGGAGACGACTACCGGGTCGTCCTGTCCGGTGATTCCGGCAACTGGTCCGAGCCCTTCACGATCGCGTCGGACGGCCGGACCGCCCCGCCGCCGGGTGCGCCGGCTACTCGTCGTCGGTGAAACTGACCGAGCGGATGCCGCTCTGGGCGCTCGAACCACCCGGCCTGATGGTCTTGACCTCGTCCCGGCAGCCGGCGCCGAGGAAGACGGTCGCCTCCGCGTCGGTGTCGTTGTACAGCTCGGTGACGCGGCGGCCGAGGTCGTAGCACCGGTCGCCCTCGGGGTTCTCCAGCGTGTGCTCCTGGTTGTTGCTGATGTAGGTGAAAGTCCCCTCCGCGGCTTGGGCGTTGGACGGGACTGCGATGCACAGAACCGCAGCGGCACCGACGGTGACCAGCGTCCTTCCGAGGCTCTTCACGGACTCGTCTCCTTTGAACGGCGGGCTTGGCTTCCTCAGCGGTGCCAGTGTGGCCGTTCGGACACGCGAGGACGCGGGACGTCACTCGAATGGACCTTCGACGGCGTTTCCCCGCCCCTCCGGAGAGCGGTGTTGGGCGATAGGGGGGTTCGCCCCCGATGCGCCGGCCAACTTCTTTGTGCCATCTGCCAGTACGGCGGCCCGGCGGGGCGGAGGAGACTTTCCGCCACGGCCGCGACCCGGCGGGCGACGCACAGGAGGGGCGGCACGTGGGCGTGCAGCAGTACGACGGGATCGGCGAGGCGTTCGAGGGGTTCAAGTCCCTGCCCATGATCCGTTACGGGGAGGTGCCGAGCTTCCTGGGCCTGGTCGGGGACGTGGCCGGCCGGTCGGTCCTCGACCTGGCGTGCGGTACCGGCTTCTACAGCAGGGAGTTCAAGCGGCGCGGCGCCACCGAGGTCCTCGGCGTCGACATCTCCGCCGAGATGGTCGCCGCCGCGCGCGCGATCGAGCGGCGCGAGCCGCTGGGCGTGCGCTACGAGGTCGGCGACGTTTCCGAACTGCGGCCCCTCGACCGGAAGTTCGACATCGCGCTGGGAGTGCAGTGCCTCAACTACGCCGAGGACGTCGCGGCGATGGAGCGGATGTGCCGCACCATCCACCGGAGCCTGGTGCCGGGCGGGGAGTTCTTCGTGCTCGCCCAGAAGCCCGACTACCGCTTCGACTGCCCCTCCCTGGACAAGTACGGGTTCCGCTGCGAGCCGACCGGCGAGGAGATCGAGACGGGCCCGCGGGTGCGGATCACGGCCCTCCTCGACCCGCAGCCGATCAGCATCGTGGGCGCGGCCCCGCGCCGCGAGGTCTACGAGCAGTGCCTGCGGGCGGCCGGGTTCCGCGACGCCGAGTGGGTCCCGCTGCAGGTGTCCGAAGCCGGCCTGCGCGAGTTCGGCGAGGACTTCTGGGCGGACCTCCTCGCCAGCCCGCCGCTGGAACTGCTGCGCTGCCGCGTCTGACCGGCCCGGCGCCGTCCGTGCCTCAGCTCCAGTCGAAGGTCAACAGGGCCAGCCGGTCGACGGGTTCGAAGAACAGCATGATCCAGTCGGCGCCGCTGCCGCGGTAGTGCCAGCCGGGCACCGCCGCCACGAACTCGAAGCGGCGGCCGGACGGGCCGACCGGCCAGGTGCGGTCGCCGTCGTAGTCGAGCGGGAACACGTCGGTCTCGATCCAGTTGCCGGCGGAGTCGGCGTAGCCGCCGAGCTGGTCCAGGAGGGCCATCTCGCCGGTGCGGCCGGGGTGCGGCAGGCCGTCGTCACCCAGGTGGACGAGCCGGCCCTCGCGGCGGAAGCTGTCGCGGTGCGCCCGGTAGCTGCGCTCCTGGCGTTCGCAGTGCTCGGCGAGGTCGGCGTGGAACCCGGGCCAGGGGTCGGGGACTTCGCCCGGGCCCGCCGCCCGGGCGAAGTAGCGCACGTCGCCGGCCAGGCGCAGGCGGTCGCCCTCCAGCGTGAAGCCGAGCCAGTTGGGCGCCTGGAGCCCCGTGTGGAAGGCCGAGGTGTGGTCGCCGATGCAGCCCTCCGACGGTTCCAGCGGGCTCAGCAGGTGGATCCACCCGTGCCAGGCCGGGTTGACCTGGGCCAGGTCGATCGAGACCAGCGGGTGCAGGTGCCGGGCCAACTCGGCCTGGTCGGCGACGAAGACGTCCGCCGGATCGGGGTAGATCCGCAGGGCCGCCCCGGCCGTCATGACGTCCTCCCGCACGGGAGTGTCTTCCACGGACATCCGGATCTCCTTCGGTGACCACGCATCGGCGGCCGGTCGGCTGACGATCAGCCCCTTCCTACCAGGTGGCTCTGACAGGAGCCCTGGCACCGCCCGGCGACTGACGACTGTCGGTGGCCGGTGCTACGTTCCGGTCCTCGGCACGACGACTCGGCACGACGAAGGGGGCTTCCCGATGCAGCAGTTGTGGGCGCGGATCGAGGCCGCGCTGGAGCGGATCGCCCCGGAGGTGGCGGCCGCGATGCCGCCCGGCGCCACCGACGGGCAGATCCGGGCGGCGGAGACCGCGATGGGGGTGGAACTCCCGCCGGACGTCCGGGAGTCCTACCGCTGCCACGACGGCCTGCCGGGGGTCCTGATCGGTTTACACGCCGCGCTCCACCCGCTCGACGCGATGGTGGACGACTGGCGCGAGCGGTCCGTCGACGCCGGGGACCCGCCCTGGGACGAGCGGGCGGAGGACGGCGTGATCCGCCGGGACGTCGCCTGGTCCGCCGGATGGGTCCCCTTCATCTCCATCGGCAACGGCGACGTGATCTGCATCGACCTGGACCCGCCCGCCCCGCAGCGCCGCGGCCAGATCATCGACTGGTCGCACGAGGGCTGGCGGGCCGGCTACGAGGCCGCCGGCCTGCGGGAGTTCCTGGAGGCCTTCGCCGCCGACCTGGAAGCCGACCGCTACCGGGCCGACGAGACGCGCCTCGCCTGGGACGGCAGCGGACTGCCGCTGGTGATGCTGAAGGACTGAGCGTCAGCGCGCCCCGCTCGCCCCACTCGCCCCGGTTGCCGGATCGGGGCTGCACAGCCAGCCGTTGACGGCGAAGCGGCTGTCCTCGGGCCGCCGGCTGGGGCAGCTCACCGGGCGCACCTCGTGCCAGGCGGTGGGGCGGAAGAACACGATGCTGTCGTGCTCGGGCTCCCAGTCCCGCCAGGTGCGCTTCTCCCACTCCCCCGTCGTCCCGCCGTACAGCGGCAGCGCGGCGTCGAACACGCGCAGTGCGCCGCCGCCGAACGGCCGGGGCGTGCCGTGCAGGTAGTAGACGAAGGTGAGCAGGCGCCGGGGGGAGAACTCGGCGCTGGTGTCCTGGTGCGGCCGGTAGAAGTCGCCGTCGTTGTGCACGTTGAGGGTGTAGTCGGGCTCGGTGTTGCGGCAGGAGACGCCCAGGGTGTGCTCGACCGCCTCCAGCACCTCGTCGACGGCCGCCAGCAGTTCGGGCGCGGCGAACTCCCGGCACGAGCGGGAGCGGCGGAAGTCGGGGGCCAGTTCCCGGTCCCCGATCAGGGAGGGCTGCAACGCCTCGCCGGCGGAGGCGACGGCGGCGGCGCGTTCCAGCAGGGCGCCGGCCGTCCGCTCGCCCAGGAGCCCGGTGATGCGGCAGACCGTCACCGGGAGCCGCCAGATCGCGTCCGTGCTCACCGGCGACGGCTGCTCCGTCGCGGTGCCCGGCTCCGTCGCGATGCCCGGCTCCGTCACGGTGTCCGGCCCTGCCATGGTGTCCCGCCCTCTCGTCGTCACGCGGCCTCGAACGCGCTCACGCCCGGGGCCGCATCGCCCGGCGCCGCACCCGCGCCCCTACCGGCTCCAGTCCACCGGGACCACGTCCTGCTTGAGCCCGCGGTCGCTGCACACGGCACACGGGCTGCCCGGGACGCCGGGGCCCTGGTCGGTACCGATGGTGATGGCCCCGTGGGCGCCGGCCGGGGCGTGGACGCCGTCGCCGACCATCGCGGCCTCGTAGCCGCCCAGCAGTTCCTGCAGGGTGCCGGGGCCCAGGTTCTCGGGGGCGGTGATCGCGGCGATGCCGTCGTAGTCGGTGTAGGCCGCGCCCAGCGTCCGGCCGCCCACGGTGGCGAACACGATCCGGGCGCCGCGGATGGGCTCCCCCGTCACCGCGTCGGAGGCCATCGCGTGGATGTTCTCCAGCTGCATCTGGGTGACGTTCAGGCTCGCCTGGCTGGTCGTGAGCCTGGTCGGCTTGAGGCTGGGGCACTCCGCCCCGCTGCACGACGGGGCCGTCGAGGCGGCCGCGGACGCGGTGACCGCGCTCCCCGCACCCAGCGAGGCCAACGCCGCGGCCATCACCGCGACGGTCTTGCGACCAACAGAGCTCATGATCCACTCCCGTGGGAACCGCCCGCGCGTGCTCCGCTGCGACGCCCGAGGGCCGCGAGGGCCGGGCGCGTGCGGCACGCGACGGGTGCCGCCCCCCGTCGGACGACACGGCCGAGCGTAGCCACCGCCCGTCCGGCCCGACCAGCCGACGACCACGAGTTCGCAAGATCTGATGAACAGTCAACACCGTGGTGACAAAGGCAACCGGAGCGCGGCGGTCGTTCGGTGCAGGCCCCTCAGCGGGCCGGTCGCGGCGGGTGGGCGGGCGCCGTCCAGGAGGCGTGGGCGTTGAACGTCAGGCCCGCCCGGTCCGAGGGGGGCGTGTGGTCCGGGTCGTTGCGGACGACCTCGATGCGGTGGCTCTCGACGTACAGCGCGGTGAGGTGCAGGCCCGGCGCGGGGGCGCGGACCTCCTGCCGTTCCCGGGTCATGGCGGTGACGAAACGCGTGCTGTCGTAGCCGAGTTCGCGGCTGAGGGAGGCGGCCGCCCTGGCGCCGAGGCCCTCGATCTCGACGCCCGACTCGAACCCCGCGGACAGGCCGACGGCTTCGCGGCAGGCCTGCGACTGCGCCTCGTCCACCCCCCACGGGACGGTGGCGCGAACCGCGCCCGGGCCCGGGTCCTGGCGCAGGTCGGTGACCGCGACCCGGGTGTGGAACCGCTGGCGCCGCACCGTGTACGTCGGCGAGTTGCGCAGGATCCACTCCGTGGACGCGCCCCGGTCGAGGACGGCGGTGCACGGGAGGACCACCTCCCGGTCGACGACCGGCTCGGTCCGCTCGGGCGCGTCGCCTGCGTCCGTGACGGCCGGGCCCTTCGCCGTCCCCCGGCGGACCTGCCGCAGCGGCACGTCCAGCACGTGGACGTCGCCGGGGTCCTCCCCCTCGTAGTCGCCGTCGAAGTAGGAGATCCAGGTCGCGATGCCGGGGGTCAGCAGGCAGCCCGTGCCGCCGGGGATCGTCTCGGGGCGCACGGTCTCGGGGATCTCCAGTCCGCCGCGCCCGCGCCAGGCGCCGAGGGCCACGTAGGGGCGTCCGCCGATCTCCTCCTTCACGCAGCGCAGGTCGCCCTGGGCGACGAAGGCCGCGCCGCCGAGGTCGCGCAGGACGTCGCGGGGACCGTGGACGGTGTCCGAGGACCACAGCGCGCTCAGCGCCCGGTACCCGGGAGGGGCCACCGGCACCAGGCCGCGCAGCACCCCGTCGGAGTCGGTGACCTTGCGCCACTGCCTGGGTTCGGCCAGCGCGGCCGAGCCGGCGGTGCTGCCCCGCACCCAGGTCATCGGGGCGTTGTCGGGGATGACGCTGCACAGGGCGTGGTAGCCCTCGGGCGGTCTGGTCTCGCCGGTGCTGAAGACGAAGGTGAGTTCGCCGAACTGCTGTGGTGCCGAGTAGCTCATATCCGCTCCTCCTGTCGGACGGCTCGCGACTGCCGGAACGGACGTGCCGGTCCGCGGCCGGCCCGGGCTCAGCGGCCCGCGGTCACCGGGTAGTGGTCGCTGTAGTCGGTGAAGACCCGGCCGCCCGCCTCCCAGCTCGGCGAGGAGGTCTTCAGGACCTCGCTCGTCCAGGCGTCGCACGGCGGGGCGTGGCCCTTGCGGAGCAGGACGTGGTCCGTGTCCTCGGCGGGGTCGGCCGGGTGGCGGTGCAGGGCGGCGTCGTTGGCGATGGTGTCGAAGGAGTACTTCCAGCCGGTCCGGGGGCCCGCCTCCTGGAGGTTCCCGAAGCCCAGGACGTCCTGGAAGTCGGGTGAGTGGCGGTCGGTGTTGAAGTCCCCGGCGACGATCACCGGCTCGTGCGCGGGGATGCGGCGGTCCGTCAGGAAGACGTCGATGTCGCGCAGCTGGGAGCGGCGCATGATCCTCGCCTGGCCGGTCAGGCACGCGCCGTCGTCGGACTGCAGGTGGGTGCCCACCACGTGCACGCGCCGGCCGTCGACCTCCAGCACGGCGTAGGCGAAGCCCTTGGCGGCCTCGGCGTCCCAGCCGCAGGCCACGTCGTAGACGTACTGCTCCATCCGCAGGATGGGCCACCTGCTGAGGATCGCGACCCCGCCGCGGGCGTGCAGCGGGGAGATCTGGCGGCCGTGCGTGGCGGCCCAGCCCGACTCGTCCACCCCGACCACCGGCGTGCGGTGGCGGTACCCCCGGCCCTCCAGGCCCTGCATCAGCTCCTCGGAGGGGCCGGGGTCGAAGAGTTCCTGGAAGACCAGCACGTCGTGGTCCGCGACGTACGCGGACTCGGCGATCAGCCGCGAGCGCGCCGCGTTGTTCCAGTCGCCCTCGCTCTTCTGCGTCAGCCAGGACAGGAACATCACGTTGTGCGTCAGAACCTTCAAGGCCGTCCTCTCCGAACCGGCGGGCGCGGGGCGCACACACGGCGGAACCGGTCCGGGGCGCCCCGCCCCCCAAGTGAAGGGGGTCGGCCCGCGCCCGTCGGCGTCGACGCGCCGGTGCCCTCGCGGACGCCACGGGGCGCGGGAGGCACTGCGGGCTCGCGGCAGAGCCGGTCGGGGCGTGCACGGACGATTCCGCGCCGGTGCGCAGCCGCCCATCCGGCCGCAGGGGGGCGAGCACGGCGCGGCGCGGCACGGCACGGCACGGCGCGCGGCAGGACGGCGGCACGCGTCCGAGCCGCCCGGCGGGTGCGGCCGGGCGGCTCGGGGTGGTCGGGGCCGGGGTTACGCGGTGGCGGTCGGGAGCTTGGCGGTCAGCGCGGTCGGGACGCTGACCACGTCGGCGAGGCTGTACTTGCCGGGGCCGAAGTCGGCCGCGGTGAGGGCCTTCTTGCCGCCGCCCGCGACCAGCCAGACGGTGGGGCTGTCGGGCGAGAGCAGCAGGGTGCCGTCGGCGGGGGCGCTCTTGGCGGCGGCTGCGCCCAGCCAGGTGCCGGGGACGCCGATGAGCGGCTGCTTGTCGTAGCCCATGGCGGTGAAGTCGGCGTAGGTCAGGGAGACCGCCAGGCCGCCGGCCATCACGTAGACGGTGGAGTCGGTGCCGGCGGCGTCGGTGAGGACCGTGCCGTTCTTCAGGGGCTTGGCGACGGCGCCCTGCAGCCAGGCCTCGGGCACGCCCATCAGGGTCCTGGTGTTGTAGCCGTCGGCGGTCCACTCGCTGCCGGAGATGTGCAGGGCGCTGCCGTTGACCATGACGTACATCGACGGGTCGGTGCCGGCCTGGCCGTTGACGACGGTGCCGTTCGGGACGGTGGCCTGGGTGGCGGAGGCGAGCCAGGCGCCGGGGACGCCCATGTCGGCGCGGGTGTTGTAGCCGTCGGCGGTCCATTCGGCGCCGGAGATGGGCAGGGCGGCGCCGGCGACGACGACGTAGCGGGCGTTGCCGCCGGCCTGGTCGTGGACGACGAGGCCGGTCGGGAGGGTGTTGGTGAGCGCGTTCTGCAGCCAGGCGGTGGGGACGCCCATGTCGGGGCGGGTGTTGTAGCCGGCCGCCGTCCAGTCCGCGCCGGAGATGGTCAGCGCCGCGCCGGCGACGACGACGTAGCGGGCGTTGCCGCCGGCCTGGTCGTGGACGACGGTGCCCTCGGGCGGGGTGGTGGGCAGGGCGTTGAAGCGGGCGTCGTCCACCAGGACGATCTTGCTCAGGTCGTAGCCGTCGGGGGCGACGTCGGAGCCGGTGACGGGCAGGCCCGCGCCGCTGATCAGGACCTTGACCGAGGCGCCGTTGGGCGACTTGACGAGCGTGCCGGTGGGCAGCGACGCCGGGTCGGGGTAGGAGGTGCCGGCCGGGTAGGGGTTGGCGTGGTCGGCGCCCAGGTTGGCCCCCGGGCCGCAGATCGGCCAGGCGCCCTGGCCCTGCTTGGCGAGGACCTTCTCGGCGATCAGGATCTGCTGCTGCTTGGTCGCCCGGTTGGCGTAGGGGGCGTACTGGCTGCCGCCGTAGGCGAGCCAGGTGCTCTGGGAGAACTGGAGGCCGCCGTAGTAGCCGTTGTTGGTGTTGATGCTCCAGTTGCCGCCGCTCTCGCACTGGGCGACCTTGTCCCAGGTGGACACCGAGGCCGCGGAGGCCTGGCCGCCGAGGGCGAGCGGGGCGGCGAGGGCGAGCAGGGCGGTGGCGGCGACGAGGGCCGGTGTCTTGCGGGCGGCGGCGGTCATGACGGAAGTC
This sequence comes from Kitasatospora sp. NBC_01300, assembly GCF_041435235.1. Taxonomy (NCBI): domain Bacteria; kingdom Bacillati; phylum Actinomycetota; class Actinomycetes; order Kitasatosporales; family Streptomycetaceae; genus Kitasatospora; species Kitasatospora sp. NBC_01300. Next base: position 118,003 of record NZ_CP108408.1, read on the forward strand.
CCCCTGGGCAGGTACGGGTTGGCGGGTCGGACGAGCGGGTGCGTGCAGGTGCGGTGCGGGGCGTGCGGGCGCGGGGCGGCCCGGCCGGTGGTGGCCGGGCCGCCCTGGCGGGGTGGGTGCGTCAGGCGACGGTGGGGAGCTTGGCGGTCAGCGCGGTCGGGACCTTCACCACGTCGGCGGCGTTGTAGGAGCCGGGCGCGGCCGCCTTCTTGCTGCCGCCGTTGACGACCTGCCAGACGGTGGGGCCGTCGGAGGACTGGAGCAGGGTGCCGTCGGCGGGGGCGCTCTTGGCGGCGGCCGACTGCTCCCAGCTGCCGGGGACGCCGCGCAGCGGCAGCTTGTCGTAGCCGAAGCCGGTGAAGTCGGCGTAGGTGAGCGGGACGGCCAGGCCGCCGGCCATCACGTAGACGGTGGAGTCGGTGCCGGCGGCGTTGGTGATCAGGGTGCCGTTGGCGAGCGGACGGGCGACCTCGGCGGCCTCCCACTCCTCCGGGACGCCCAGGACCGGCTGGTTGGCGTAGACGGTGCTGAACTCGGCGCTGGTCATCGGCAGTGCGGAGTTGTTGGCCATCACGTAGATCGACGGGTCGTTGCCGGCCTGGCCCTTGATCAGGGTGCCGTCCGGGACGGTCTTCTTGGCCGTGGCGTTGAGCCACTCGCCGGGCACGCCCATCAGGGACTGGAGGTTGTAGCCGTCGGCGGTCCACTCGGAGGCGGAGATGTGCACGGCGGCGCCGTTGACGACGACGTAGCGGCTGGGGTCGGTGCCGGACTGGTCCATCAGGACGGTGCCGTTGGGCATGGGCTTGGCGATGGCGGCCTTCAGCCAGTCGGTGGGCACGCCCATCAGGGACTGGGTGTTGTAGCCGTCGGCGGTCCACTCGGAGGCGGAGATGTGCATGGCGGTGCCGTTGACGACGACGTAGCGGCCGGCGTCGGTGCCGGACTGGTCCATCACGACGAGGCCGGTGGCCGGGCCGGTGTTGATCGCGCCCTTCAGCCAGCTGGACGGGACGCCCATGTCGGGGCGGGTGTTGTAGCCGTCGGCGGTCCAGTCCGAGCCGGAGATGAACAGTGCCGCGCCGCCGACCACGACGTAGCGGGAGGAGCCGCCGCCCTGGTCGTGGACCACGGTGCCGGGCGGCAGCGCGGTGGGCAGGGCGTTGAAGGCGCCGTCGTCGACCTGGACGATCTTGCTCAGGTCGTAGCCGTCGGCGGCGACGTCGGAGCCGGCGACCGGCAGGCCCGCGCCGTTGATGATGACCTTGACCGAGGCGCCGTTCGGGGACTTGACCAGCGTGCCGGAGGGCAGCGAGGACGGGGAGGTGTTGACGTCCTCGACGACGTTCTTGTAGCGCCGCGCCTTGTAGTCGCCGTTGGGATGGCTGTCGAACTTCGCGGCGTTGATGGAGGCGCCGGCGATGTGCTTCACCGGGGTGGAGCCGAAGGAGTAGTAGGAGAAGGTCGTGTGGTTGGCGTCGTCCCACTTCTCGAAGAGCAGGACGTGGTCGTAGAAGCTGTTGAGGACGTCCCCGGGGCGCAGGTCGCTGCGCGGGATCTCGTAGCTCTCGTCGGTGGCGATGGACTGGGTGGTGGCGCTGTAGCCCAGGTGCCAGGCCATGGAGACGTAGCCGGAGCAGTCCTTGCGGTAGTAGCGGCCGCTGGAGTCCGGGAAGGTCGCGCCCTGGTTGTAGGTGAGGCCCGGGTTCTGGTTGAACCAGTACTGGGCGCGGGAGAGGATCTCCGACCGGGTGATCTGGCCGCCGACGGTGGACGAGGCGGCGGCGTGGGCCGCGGTGGTGGTGAAGGCCGTGGCGGCTATCGCCCCGGAGGCCGCGATGGAGGCGGCGAGGGTGATGCGGGCGAGCTTGGAGAGCGCGGAGGGCATGACGGAACGTCCTGACGGTGTGAGAGCGGCGGTGGGCGCCCGGCGCGGGCGCGGGAAGTCGGGGGGCGTGGCCCGGAGGGAGGCGGACAGCTGCCCTGCAGGAGCAGCGGTCGGGTGGCCTCGGGCGACGGCGGGGCGGGTCAGTCCCAGATGGTGTTCACGGCGGTGGCCGGCGCTGGACTGGTCAGTCCCAGATGGTGTTGGCGGGGGTCACGGTGACCGGCGCGGGGCCGTCCCAGATGGTGTTGGCCGGGGTCACGGTGACCGGCGCGGGGGCCGGGGCGTCCCAGATGGTGTTGGCCGTCGTGGCGGCCGGGGCCGGGGCGGGGGCGGGGCTGTCCCAGATGGTGTTGGCCGTCGTGGCGGCCGGGGCGGGAGTGGGGCTGTCCCAGATGGTGTTGGCCGAGGCCTGGCCGGCGATCGGCAGGGCGGCGGCGAGGGCTAGGGCGGCGACCGCGGCGGCCTTGGCGAGCGGGGTGCGAAGCATGGAGTGGACCTCTTTCGAGAACTGGACGGGTGGCGGTGAGTCCGGTGTCGCGTCCCGCGGTTGACGCTCGGCCGGTTTGCCTCCGGGCGGTGGGCCCTGCTGGCGAGTACTAGCTTCGTCGCAGTTCAGAGCGGGTGGAAGGGCTCTCCGGTGGACGGAAACGGCAGCGTCCGGATCCGTCCAGCCGGGCCGGATCAGTCCAGCAGGCGCTCGTAGAACGGCGTGACGAGTGGGGCGCCGACGCGGGTGAGCGTCCAGCCGCGCAGCGCGGGGACGGTCTCGACCGCGCGCCGGCAGAACGCGTCGACGACGGTCTCGGCGGCGCTCAGCCGGCCGGCGACCAGGTAGACGCCGAGGACGGCGCCGGGGCCGGCCCCCTCGTGCACGGCGACGTGTTCGATCCGCTCCTGGGGCCGCGCGCTCGCCAGCAGCACCCCGGCGGTGTCGGGCCCGAGCGCTGCTGCCGGGGCCGGGACCGGGGCCTGGATCTCGGCGTGAATCAGGTACATGGAACGGACTCTGCCGAACCGTCGACATCCCGGCATAGAGGATCAACCTGGACGGTTCCGGCGGTGGCCGGAACCGTCCACGGGCCCTTGCTGGCCCCCTCTCGCACTCGCGTGCGATGATCGCGTACGCAGCGATTGGCGATTCAGGCCTTACACACCGGGGGGTAACGAGGCATGCTGACCGCACTCGGGCTGGATGCCGTGTCGGAGAGCGTCTACCGCAGCATGCTCGCGCATCCCGGCGACGGGGTGCGGGCGCTGGCGGAGCGGCTCGGGCGCAGCGAGGAGGAGGTCCGGCGCTGTCTGGACCTGCTGAGCGAGCTGGCGCTGATCCGGCCCTCCTACGAGCGGGAGGGCGAGCTGCGGGCGGTGTCGCCGCAGGTCGGCATGGAGTTGCTGATGGCGCGCCAGCAGGCCGATCTGGCGGCGCAGCAGCTGCGGATCGAGGCGTCCCGGGCGGCGGCTGCGCAGTTGATCGCGGAGTACGCGGATCTGCGGCCGGCCGCCTCGCACGCCGGGGTGGAGCAGTTGGTGGGCCTGGACCAGATCCGGGACCGGATCGCGTCGCTGGCCCGTGGCCTGGCGACGGAGATCATGACCTTCGCGCCGGGTGGCGGGCATTCTCCGGAGAGCATCGAGGCGTCCCGTCCGCATGACCGGGATCTGCTGGACCGGGGGGTGCGGATGCGGACGGTGTACCTGGACAGTGTGCGCAACAGCCAGCCGACGGTGGCGTACGTGGGCTGGCTGGCGGAGCTGGGCGGGGAGGTGCGGACGGTGCCGGAGCTGCCGACCCGGATGATCATCTTCGATCGGGCGACGGCGCTGATCCCGGTCAGCGGGGACGACACCCGTGCGGGGGCGGTCGTGCTGACCGGTCACGGGACGCTGGTGGCGCTGTGCGCGCTGTTCGAGCACGTGTGGGGTCAGGCGCGGGAGCTCGGGCCGTCGGTGGTGCGGGACGAGGGCGGGCTCAGTGCGCAGGAGGCGACGGTGGTGCGGCTGCTGGCGCAGGGGCTGACGGACGAGGCGATCGCCAAGCGGCTGGGGGTGTCGTCGCGGACGGCGCAGCGGGTGGCGACGGATCTGATGGAGCGGCTGGGTGCGCGCAGTCGTTTCGAGTTCGGGATGCGGGCGGTGCAGAACGGCTGGCTGCCGCAGCAGTTGTAGGGCCGGCGTTCGCGCGGGCGGCTGGTGCGGGTGTGGGTCCGCCCGCCGCCCCCGGGTCGCGGGGGCGGCGGGCGGCGCCGGAGGTGTTGGAGCGGGGCTGCTAGAACGGCGGGAGCGTGCCGAGCTTGACGTCGCCCGTGTAGTGCTTGCCGAGCGCGTCGAAGTCGTAGTACAGGTGCACGTCGTCGCCGACCAGGTAGAACCTCTGCGTGCCGTTGACGAACGGCGACAGGCCCAGGTGGAAGGTGATGCCCTCGGTCAGGCTGCCGGAGGCGCTGCCGACCTTGACCTTGCCGAGGAACGGCACGTTCGCGTACACCACGATGGACGCGGAGCGGGCGGTCGTGTCGAGGGTGAGCGTGGTCTCCAGCGGGCCGGTGACGTAGGTCCAGGACTGCACGTCCGTGATGGCGGGCGTGACGTTCTGGACCACTGCGACCGGGGCCAGGGCAGGGGCCGGGGCGGCCGCCATGGCCGCCGTGCTGCCGAAGCCGACTGTCAGGACGGCGAGGCCGGCCACCACAACACCCGCACGACGTACAAAGCGGTTCTTCATGGTTCCCTCCCAGAGGTGTGAGCTGATGGTCGGGTCCCCCGGGGTGATTCCTATCAGTCAACTCGCTTGGGGTGCCAGCGTGTTGTACATCACGAGCGCCCTCCGGCGTAAAAGTGGACCCCCCCGTTCGGGTGGTTTTTCTTGACTTTGCCAGCACCTCTGTGCAGTGGGGGCGGCTCTCGTCGCGCGGCCCGTTCCGGGTACGGAGCAGCCGTCCCCTCGTGCGGGTTCGGGGCTTTGCCGGGCGGCCGCCGTCCGGGGCCCGCGGGCGGGCCGGAGCCGGTGGCGGGCCCGGGAGGGGGCGCGACGGCCTGCGGCCGCCGGCCAAGTGGACCGGTCGCGCGGGTGACGCTACGCGCGTCCGTTTCCGTCCACCCGGGGGGATTTGTCGGACCTTCACGGGTCCCCCATCAGATGATCACTCGGCTGCCGGAATTCCGACCCCTGGCGTACGGCGCGGTCCACTCGAATTCCTTCGCACACCGCCGAGCAGCGAAAGGCCTTCACCCCATGACCCGCCCTGCCGACCGCCCCTCCCCCGACCAGCAGCTGCGCGAGGCCGCCGCGCGGCTGGACCGGCGCCGCTTCCTCACCGTCACCTCGGCCGCCGCCGCGCTGGCGTTCACCGTCAACCTGCCGTCCGCGCACGCCGAGGACGCCGAGTTCGGCCCGCGCGCCATCACCGGCGACCCGTTCACCCTCGGCGTGGCCTCCGGCGACCCGCTGCCCGGGGCCGTCGTGCTGTGGACCCGCCTGGCGCCGCGCCCGCTGGAGCCCGGCGCCGGGCTGCCGCCCGCCGGTTCGGTGCGGGTGGGCTGGGAGCTGGCCCGCGACGAGCGGTTCCGCAAGGTGGTGCGGCGCGGCAGCGCCCGCGCGCACGCCGAGTTCAACTACGCGGTGCACGTGGACGTCGACGGCCTCGACGCGGACCGGGTGTACTGGTACCGCTTCACCGTCGGCGCCTGGAGCAGCCCCGTGGGGCGCACCCGCACCGCGCCGGAGCGCGGGCGCAGGCTGGACGCCGTGCGCTTCGGGCTGGTGTCCTGCCAGGCCTACGAGGACGGCTACTTCACCGCCTACCGCCACCTGGCCGACGAGGACCTGGCGGCGGTGTTCCACGTCGGCGACTACATCTACGAGTACGGCATCGACGCGGCGGGCGGCGACCGCAAGTACACCGACCGCACCCTGCCGGCGCTGTTCGACCACGAGACGGCCACGCTGGAGGACTACCGGCTGCGCTACTCCCTCTACAAGAACGACCCCGACCTCCAGGCCGCGCACGCCGCCCACCCCTGGTACGTCACCTGGGACGACCACGAGGTGGAGAACAACTACGCGGCCGGCATCCCCGAGAAGGGCCAGGACCCGGCGCCGTTCATCGCCCGCCGCGCCGCCGCCTACCGCGCGTACTGGGAGAACATGCCGCTGCGGATGCCGCAGCCGCGCGGCACCGAGCTCACCCTCTACCGGCGCGTCCACTTCGGGCAGCTCGCGCAGTTCGACATCCTCGACACCCGCCAGTACCGCGACGACCAGGCCAACGGCGACGGCTGGCAGTACCCCACCCCGGAGTCCGAGGACCCGCGGCGCACCCTGATGGGCGCCGCCCAGGAGCGCTGGTTCGCCGAGGGCCTGCGCCGCTCCCGGGCGACCTGGAACGTCGTGCCGCAGCAGGTCGTCTTCTCCCGCCGCAAGAACACCACCGCCGAGCGCTCCAAGCTCTCCATGGACGCCTGGGACGGCTACCCGGCCGCCCGCGAGCGCTTCCTTTCCGCCGTCGACCGGGCCGGGGTGGAGAACCTGGTGCTGCTGACCGGTGACGTCCACGTCGCCTACGCCCTGGACGTCAAGCGCGACTTCGACAAGCCGGACTCGCGCACCGTGGGCGTGGAGTTCGTCGGCACCTCGATCAGCAGCGACGGCGACGGCGAGGAGAAGCCGTCCAACTGGCAGAACCTGATGTCGGCCAACCCGCACATGAAGTTCTACGACGGGCGGCGCGGCTACACCACGCTCACCCTGGACCGCCACCAGGTCCGCGCCGACTACCGGGCCGTCTCCCACATCACCCGCCCCGGCGGCACCGTCACCACCGCCGCCTCCTTCGTCACCGAGGCCGGCAACCCGGGCATCCGCCCCGCCTGACCCGCCACCCCCCAGGTCCCGCCGCTCACGGGGGCGGCGGGGCCCCGGGGCCCCGCTGGTTCGCCATCGGCAACCTCATCCCCGCCGCTGCGCAGGAAGTCGGCCCCGCCGACTTCCTGCGCAGCGCGGTCGTCCCCGGCTACGGGGCGAGCCGCAGGTGGATCGCGAGGACGCCGAGCCGTTCCTTCTCCAGCGGGTAGATCTCGCGGCAGGCGGCGAGGAGTTCGGCCCGGCTCATCCCCTCGGATCCGATCGCCTCCAGGTCCTCGGCGTCGAGCATCTCATCGAAGCTCGGGTACTCCACCACCTCGGTGACCCGGGTGCGGTAGCGGGCATCCCCGGATTCGAAGACGAGCAGCTGCCCCGGATGGATCTTTCGCATGCCGGGGTAGCCGACGCGCACCTCGATGGTCTTGGTGCCGGCGGCGATCAGGTCGAGATAGGGGCGGCGGATCCGGATGACGCGTTCCTGGTCTGGCATAGGGTGGTGTTCCACTTCTATGGGGAGCGTGTACCCGGCGCCAGACCGCGGCCCGCACGGCCTGGCGCCGGTGGAACCTCCGTCACCCCTTGCCCGCAGGAGAAGCGCCGTGCCCCCGGCTGCCCGCCTATCGGCGATGCACTCCTTGGAAGCAACCCCAGCCGGAGGCCTCACATCCGGCTTCGATTCAGACTTCGCCGAACTCGCCGCTTCGGACAGTGGCAACGAACGAGTCCCAGCCCTCGGCCGAGAAGGCCAGCGTTGGACCCTGGGGGTCCTTGGAGTCTCGGACCCTGCCCGGGTGCGCATCGTCCACCTCTATGCAGCCGCCCCCGCCGTTGCTGTAGGTGCTCTTGCGCCACTTGGCGCCCGTTGGGTCATGCATGGTCCAGTTCCTTCCCTGTCTCCCGGATCACGGCCGAACTGTCCGGCCGGCTGAGCGCGTTGACCTGGAGTCGATCATGTCTATCGACCCATCGGGCCGCCGTCTCGGCATCTTGTTCCAGGTATCCCCGTTGAAGCGTCTCCGTGTACCCGACCAAAGCACGATTGGGGAAGGTCAAGGATGGGACAGCGGCAGGAAGTCGGGCCCGCCGACTTCCTGCGCAGCGAGCGCGGTCGGCTCGGGTGGGGTGACTGGCCGGTGACCCCGCCACCTGCGGGTCGATGCGTCGACTCCCCGCGATTGCCCAAAGGTTGACCGACCGCCGCCCGCAGGAAATACGCCCGAGCCCGATCCTTTGCCGCTTGTCGGCAAAGGAACGGGCTCGGGCGTGCTGTGGAGGTCTGGGACCTTCCACAGGGCCCCGGGGCGTTCGGGGTTGGCTAGGTGCGGGCGGCGGTGCGGGTGCGGCGGGAGAGGGAGTCCAGGACGACGGCGGCGAGCAGGACGGCGCCGGTGATCATGTACTGGATGGCCTGGGCGGCGTGGACCATGTCCAGGCCGGTGGTGATGGACTGGATCACCAGGATGCCCAGCAGCGCGGACCAGGTCTTGCCGCGGCCGCCGAAGAGGCTGGTGCCGCCGATGACGGCGGCGGCGATCGCGCTCATCAGGACGTTGCCGCCGCCCAGTTGCTTGTCGGCGGCGCCCTGCTGTGAGGCGTAGAACAGCCCGCCCAGGCCGGCCAGGAACGCGGAGAGCATGAAGACGGAGATCCGCACCCGGGCCACGTTGACGCCGGCGCGCCGGGCGGCCTCCACGCCGCCGCCGACCGCGAAGATCCGGCGCCCGTAGGAGGTGCGGCGCAGGACGAAGTCGGTGAGGACGACGACGCCCACCAGCACGACCAGGGGCAGCGGCAGGCCGCGGTCCTGGTTGAGGGCGTAGGCGGTGGCGAGGGTGAGCACGGCCAGGGCGCCGGTGCGGATGGCGGTGTCGGCGGTGGGGCGGGCGGTGAGGCCGGCGGCGGTGCGCCGACGGGCGGTGCGCAGGTGGGCGAGCAGGTAGAGGGCGGGGGCGAGGACCGCCAGGGCCCAGGCGTAGGCGATGTCGCCGTCGCCGAGGAAGGTGGTGTCGAGGGTGGCGATGAGGCCGCCGTGGCGGTTGTTGACGGTGCCGAGGTCGCCCAGGACGTACTCCTGCAGGCCGCTCCAGGTGAGCATGCCGGCGAGGGTGACGACGAAGGCGGGGACGCCGACGCGGGCGAAGAAGAGGCCGTGCAGCAGGCCCATGACGGTGGCCGCGGCGAGGGCGGCGAGCACGGCGAGCCATTCGGCGACGCCCTGGCGCACGGCGAGGACGGCGGCGACGGCGGCGCTGGCGCCGGCGACGGAGCCCAGGGAGAGGTCGATCTCGCCGAGGAGGAGGACGAAGACGACGCCGACGGCGATGAGGCCGGGGCCGGCGATGAAGCGGGTGATGTTGGTGAGGTTGTCGGCCTGGAGGAAGTGGCCGGTGACGGACTGGAAGATGACGGCGATCAGGATGAGGCCGACGACGACGGGCAGGGAGCCGAGTTCGCCGGCGGCCAGGCGCCGGCGGGCGGCGTTCAGGTAGCCGGCGGGGCCGGCGGCCCGGGTGTGCAGGCGGGGGTCGGCACCGGGGGCCACGGGGTCGGCGCCGGGGGCCGCGGGGGTGTCGGCGGGGGTGCTGGGCGTGGTCATGCGGCGTCCTCCTCCCCGGCGTGGCGGGCCTGGCGCCGGGCGTGGGCGTTGTCGGTGGCTCCGGTGATGGCGGAGACGATCTGCTCCTGGGTGGTGCCGGCGACGGGGAAGACGCCGTTGTTGCGGCCCAGCCGCAGGACGGCGACGGTGTCGGCGACGGCCCGCACGTCGGCCATGTTGTGGCTGACGAGGACGACGGCCAGGCCGCGTTCGCGCAGCCGCTCGACGAGGTCGAGGACCTGGGCGGTCTGTTCGACGCCGAGGGCGGCGGTGGGCTCGTCCAGGATGACGAGGGCGGGCTCGCCGACCAGGGCGCGGGCGATGGCGACGACCTGGCGCTGGCCGCCGGAGAGCGCGGCGACGGGGGTGCGCACGTCGGGGATGCGGATGGCGAGGGTGTCGAGGAGTTCGCGGGCGTGCTGCTCCATGGCGACCTCGTCCAGGAGCCCCCGGCGGCGTTTCTCACGGCCGAGGAACAGGTTCGCGATGACGTCGAGGTTGTCGCACAGGGCGAGGTCCTGGTAGACGGTGGCGATGCCGAGGGCCTGGGCGTCCTGGGGGCGGGTCAGGCGCACGGGCTCGCCGTGCCAGGTGATGGTGCCCTCGTCGACGGGGTGGACGCCGGCGATGGTCTTGACGAGGGTGGACTTGCCGGCGCCGTTGTCTCCGACGAGGGCGAGGACTTCGCCGGTGTGCACGTCGAGGCCGACATCGGTGAGGGCCTGGACGGCACCGAAGCGCTTGGAGACCGAGCGCAGCTGGAGGACGGGTGCGCCTGTCACCGGATTTCTCCTAGGATGTACCCGGCTTCGACCGGGGAAGATGAGGGTCCTGCCGCTTGGAGGGCTGCGGGGCCTTGACTCTGAACCGCGAAGCGGCGAAACGGTCTCCGGGTGTACTGACGAGAACCGTTGTCAGTGGCCTTCGGTAGGTTGATTTTGTGCATCTCCGGTACTCCTATCGCCTCTATCCAACGGCAGGTCAGCGCTCTGCGCTGGCCCGGACTTTCGGGTGTGCGCGGGTGGTGTACAACGATGCCCTTACGGCGCGGAAGGAAGCCCGGAAAAGCGGACAGCCGTACCCCGGGAGCACCGATCTCCAGAAGCTGGTCATCACGGCGGCGAAGAAGACCGCTGAGCGCGCATGGCTGGCGTCGGTGGGCGTCGATCCGCTGATCCAGTCCCTTCGGGACCTGGACACCGCGTACCGGAACTTCTTCGACTCGGTGTCCGGCAAGCGCGCCGGGCGTCCGGCCGGACTGCCATGTTTCAAGTCGAAGCGCGATCCCCGGCAGAGCTTGCGGTTCACCCGCAACGGTTTCCGCATCCGGGGCAACGGGAAGCTGAACCTGGCGAAGATCGGCGACGTGCGGGTGAAGTGGTCCAGGGCGCTCCCGGCCAACCCGTCGTCCGTGACGGTTCTGCTGGACCCGTCCGGGCGTTATCACGCCTCCTTCGTGGTGGACGTCGGACCCACTCACCTGCCGGAACTCGCGGCAGAGGTGGGGATCGACCTCGGCTTGACCAGGTATGCCGTCCTGTCCAACGGGGACGTGATCGACAACCCGCGCTTCCTGCGCAAGGCGGAGAAGAAGCTCAAGGCCGCGCAGCGGGAGCTGTCCCGCAAGGCCGAGAGGTCGAAGAACCGGGCCAAGGCCCGAGCCAAGGTCGCCAAGGCTCACGCCAAGGTGGCCGACACCCGCAGGGACTGGCTGCACAAGCAGACCACCAGACTGATCGGCGAGAACCAAGCCGTCTACCTGGAGGATCTGAACGTGCGCGGCCTGGGCCGTGGCCGTCTGGCCAAGTCCGTCCACGACGCCGGATGGGCCACCTTCCGGCGACTCCTCGAAGAGAAAGCCATTCGGTACGGTCGGCACATCGGCATCGTGCGCCGCGCGTTCCCGTCCTCCCAGCTCTGCTCGAAGTGCGGGCACCGCGACGGACCTAAACCCCTCGCGGTACGCGAATGGGCCTGTGGTGTGTGCGGTGTCCTGCATGACCGTGACCTCAATGCTGCTCGCAACATCCTGGCCGCCGGGCAGGCGGACAGGCTAAACGCCCCCGGAGGGCCGGTCAGCCCTGGCGTGGCAATCCCACGCCAGGCACGGCCCGTTGAACGGGGAACCCACCGGAACGCCGGCCGTACGAGGGCGAAGCCCCGTACCGTAGGCAGGACCGGAATCCCCGTGGTTCGACACGAGGAGGATGTCAAATGAACCTTCTTCTGCGGTGGTGGACTTGGACCCGGTTCGAGCCGGGCGGCTGGGCGGGCCGGGCTACTTGAGGCCGGCGGCGGCGCAGGCGGCGGCGTAGTCGGCGGTGCAGATGTCGGAGACCTTGTAGAGGCCGTCGGCGACGACGGTGGTGGCGATGTTGGCCTTGGTGACGACCTTGGCGTCCAGGAACTTGGCGGGGATGGCCTTGTCGGTGGCGCTGTCGATGGTGGCGGTGGCGACGGCCTTGACGTCCTTGCCCTTGAGGAGGGCGACGGCCAGTTCGGCGGCGGAGTCGGCGAGCGGGCGGTAGGCCTTGTAGATGGTGAAGGCCTGGTCGCCGTTGACGATGCGCTGGATCGCGTCGAGGCCGGCGTCCTGGCCGCCGACGGGGACCTTGATCCCGGCGCCCTGGAGCTGGGTGATGATGGCGCCGGCCATGCCGTCGTTGGCGGAGTAGACGGCCTGGAAGCCGTTCTTGCCGAGCTGGGTGACGGCGGCGCCGATCTTCTGGCCGGCGACGGTGGGGTCCCACTGGCCGGACTGCTCGTAGACGATCTTCTTGACCTTGGCGTCGAGGATCTTGTGGGCGCCGGTCTTGAAGTCGGCGGCGTTGGGGTCGGCCTCGTCGCCGTTGATCATGGCGACGTTGGCGTCGACGGCCTGCGCGCCGAGGGCGTCGACCAGGGCCTGGCCCTGGAGTTCGCCGACCTTCTCGTTGTCGAAGGAGGCGTAGGCGGCGACCGGTCCGGTGGCCAGGCGGTCGTAGGCGACGACCTTGACGCCCTTGGCGGCGGCCTCCTGGACCCAGCCCTGGGTCGACTTGGCGTTATAGGGGTCCAGGATGATCACCTTCACGCCCTGGGCGAGGAGGGTGTCGAACTGCTGCTTCTGCTTGGCGGCGCTGCCCTCGGCGTTGTTGTACAGGACCTTGCAGTCCGCGCACAGGGCGGCGACCTTGGCCTCGACGAAGGGGCGGTCGAAGGATTCGTAGCGGGTGGAGGAGGCGTTCTCGGGTAGGAGCAGCCCGATGGACTTGCCGTCTCCGGAGGCGGCCGCGTCCTTCTTGTCGCCGCCCGCCTTGCCGCAGGCGGCCATGGACAGGGCCAGTGAGATGCCGGTGGTGGCGATGAGGACGCGACGCAGTGCTGCGTTCATGGGGGTGCCTCTCCCTGACGTCGCCGCGGCTCTGCGGCGGGGTGGGGGGAGTTAAACCTGAACGCGTACATGACGTCAATAAGTAAATTCAGACTGCGGGCGATGCGCCTCTACTCGTTATCTTCATGAACACTGACGGGGAGTTGAAACCTGGAGGAAGCTCCAAATGACGGAACGGCGGCGCCCGTTGTGGGGCCCGCCGTTCAAGAGTCGATCAACCTGTCGGAGCGTCAGGAAGGTGGGGCGCCCGCCGTCCCCCGTGCGGCGGGCGCCCCCGTTCGGAGGTGGTTCCGGTGTGTCAGGGACGGTGTGTCAGGGACGGCGCGTCAGCGGCGGCGCGTCAGGGGCGGTCGAGGGTGATCGAGTTGATCGGGCCCAGGTCGTACCAGACGCCCTTCTGCGCCGGGATGTCGTAGACGCAGTTGCCGCCGCCCGAGCTCTTGCACAGGTGGGCGTGGGCGCCGCCGGACTGGTTGTTGAGGACCCAGTGGTTGCCGTACTGGTTGCTCAGGTTGTGCGCGCCGTAGCTCCAGTACACGTCACTCGGGGCCGAGGCCGGGTCCTGGTTCTGCGGGTAGACGCAGACCGCCCCGTACGGACAGCCCGCCCAGGAGCCGTCGGCGGCGCCGGCGCTGCCGGTGCCCAGGGCGGTCAGGCTGGTCAGGGCCGCGGTCGCGAGGGCGAGGGCGGCGACGGCGTGGGTGATCCTGCGCATGGATGGTTCTCCCTTGGCTGGTGCGCGGCCTGACGTGGGGTCCGGCCGGTGCTCAGCAGCCTAGGAACGCGGGCGCGGCGGCGGTCCCTGACATCTGACAGGGGCGCGCCGCCGCACTCCGGGAGCCGACGTGCGCGGCTAGGACTTGCCGAAGGTGTCGCACTGGGCGAGGTCGCCGGTGCGGTAGCCGGTGGTGAACCAGGTCTTGCGCTGGTCGGAGGAGCCGTGGGTCCAGCTCTCCGGGTTGACCCGGCCGGTGGCCTGCTGCTGGATCCGGTCGTCGCCGACGGCCGCGGCCGCGTCCAGGCCCTGGGCGATGTCCTGGTCGGTGAGGGAGGCGATCAGCGGCCGCCCGGTGGAGGGCTGCGGGGTGGTGGTGGCGTGGTGCGCCCACACCCCGGCGTAGCAGTCGGCCTGGAGTTCCAGCTTCACGGAGGCGCTGTTGGCGCCCTGGCGGTCGTTGCCCACCTTCTGCATGGTGCCGAGGAGGTTCTGGATGTGGTGGCCGTACTCGTGGGCGACGACGTAGGACTCGGCGAAGGGCCCGCCCTTGGCGCCGAAGCGGGCCGAGAGCTCGTTGAAGAAGCCGAGGTCGAAGTAGGCCTTCCGGTCGCCGGGGCAGTAGAACGGGCCGACGGCGGAGGTCGCCGGGCCGCAGGCGGTGGAGACCTGACCGGTGAACAGCACCGTCTCGGCGTTGCGGTACGCGGTGCCCGTGCGCTTGGGCAGTTCGGTGCGCCAGAACTCCTGCACGCTGTTGGTGACCGCCACGATCCGGCAGTCCTGGCGCCGGTTGGCGTCCGCGCCGGTCTTGCAGGCCTGCTGCACCTCGCCGGCGGTGTGCGCGCCGTTGGAGGTGGTGGAGCCGCCGCCGGAGGACAGGCCCAGCAGTTGGGGGTCCACGCCCAGGACGACGGCGAACAGCACGACGATCAGGCCCACCGCCCCGCCGCCGATGGCGACCTTCCCGCCCGGGATCCCGCGCCGGTCGTCCACCTGTGAGGTGTCGAGGTCGCCCTGGTCGTCGAACTGCATGCCCCTGCCCGCTTCTGTCGTGTTTGTCAGTACTGGTGACGGTCTGTGCCGGTGACGGCCCGCCCAGCCTACGGGCAGCGGGCGCCGGCACGGCGCAGCGGGGGCGCGGGCGGCGGGGTCCGGACGGGGGTGGGGCCGGGCGGCGACTGCGGCCGTGGACGTGGACGTGGCGATCGGGCACCGCTCCCCCGAGGCCGCGCGCGCCGTCCTGGACCACCACCTGGCCCGACTGCTGAACTGACGGTCCGTCAATTCCCGACGCGGATACCGGACTCGGGCGCGACGGAGGCCTCGGCAGGGCGAGCGGGCCCGCGGGGGCGGCCGAGCAGGACGCCGGCCAGGACCAGCGCCAGCCCGCACACCTGGCGCGCGCCGAGCCCCTCCCCCGCGAGGCCGGCGCCCAGCAGGACGCCCGCGAGCGGGTTGAGCAGGCCGAGCAGGCCGACCGTGCCGGCCGGCAGGTGGCGCAGGCCCGCGAACCAGAGGGCGAAGGCGAGGGCGGTGGCCACCAGGGCGACGTAGCCGAAGGCCGGGAGCGTGCGGGCGTCCATCGCCGGGGGCGCGCCCTCCGCGGCGGCGGCCAGGGGCAGCAGCATCAGGCCGCCGGCGGTCAGCTGCCAGGAGGTGGCGGCCAGCGGGTCCGCGCCCTCGCGCCAGCGGGCGGCCAGCACGTAGCCGACGCAGGAGACCAGCATCGCCGCCACCGACGCCGCCAGCCCCGCCCCGCTGACCGCTCCGCCCGCGCCGAGCAGCGTCAGCGCCACCCCGCCCAGGCCCACCACCGCGCCGACCAGGTGGGCGCGGTGCGGGCGCTGCCCGGCCAGCGCCCAGGCGGTGAGCAGCATCGCCAGCGGGGAGGCGGCCATGACGGTGGCGGCGGTGCTGGTGGGCAGCAGTTGGGAGGCGAGGTAGAGCAGGACGAAGAACACCGCGGTGTTGAGCAGTCCGAGCAGGGCGCTGCGCCACCACCAGGGCCCGTGCGGGCGGCGGCGGGAGAGGGTGAGCAGGACCAGTCCGGCGGGCAGGGCGCGCAGGGCCGCGCCCCACAGGGGCCGGTCGGCGGGCAGGTAGGCGTGGGTGACGTAGTAGTTGGCGCCCCAGGCGAGCGGCGCGACCGCGGTCAGCAGGACCCACCGCAGATTGGCTTCCATGGAAGGCAATATACCTTCCTGGGAAGGTACTGGCGGTAGGGTGGGCCCATGGAGCACCAGCAGCACCCCCGGACGCCCTCCCCGCCGGGCGCGGACACCGACCACGTGGCGCTGATCCAGGCCCAGTGGCGGCGCGAACGCCCCGACCTCGACGTCTCCCCGCTGGCCGTCATCGGCCGCCTGCACCGCCTCGCCGCCCGGCTGACCGGCGAACTCGCCCTGGTCTACTCCCGCTACGGCCTCGGCGAGGGCGAGTTCGACGTCATGGCCGCGCTGCGCCGGGCCGGCGCCCCCTACGAGCGGGCCCCCGGGGAGCTCGCCGCCCACACCATGGTCACCACCGGCGCGATGACCAAGCGGATCGACCGCCTCGAACGCGCCGGGCTGGTCACCCGCCGCCTCGCCGAGGGCGACCGGCGCGGGCGCGTCGTCGCCCTCACCGACGCCGGCCTGCGGCTGATCGACGAGGCGTTCACCACCCACATCCGCAACGAGCACCGACTGCTCGCCCTGCTGTCCCCCGAGGAGGCCGCCGCCCTGCAGACCCTCCTCACCGCCTGGCAGCACCGCCTGGACGGCACCGCAGCGGGCGGCGGACCAGCAGAATATGACGCATGACCAGCACCCCTCCACCGTCCCAGCCCGAACCCGGGCCGCCCGTCGCCCCGTCCCCGTCCGGCGTGGAGAGCCCGGAGGCCCGGGCCGACCGGCGGCTGGTGGAACTGCTGCAGGAGCTGCGGGTGCTGCAGACCGGCGTGCAGATCGTGTTCGCGTTCCTGCTCGGGGTCGCCTTCACCCCGCGCTTCGCCACCCTCACCGACGGCCAGCAGGACGTCTACGTCACCACCCTGCTGCTGGCCGTCATCTCCTCGGCCGTGTTCGCCACCCCGGTGGCGCTGCACCGCGGGCTGTTCCGCCACCCCGGCAAGGCGCGGATCGTCAAGGTCTCCGTCCACATCGCCCAGTTGGGCCTGATGCTGCTCGCCTGCGCGCTCACCGGCGCCGTGCTGCTCGTCCTGGACGTCGTGCTCGGGACCGCCACGGCCCTGGCCATCACCTCCGTCGTCGCGCTGATCTTCGCCGGGCTGTGGTTCGTCCTGCCCTGGGTGGTGCGCCGCCCGCTGCACGACGACTGAACCGGGCGCGGCGGGCCGGTCCCGGACGGCGGCGCGCGGGCGCGCCGTGTGGTGAACTCCGGTCCCCCACAAGGCGGTCGGCGACGGTCAGCCCGCCGCCACGGGCGGGGCGAGCCAGTCGTCGAGGGGGACGCCGCAGCTGTTGACGATGCCCGCGACCAGCGCGTAGGCGCCGACGAGGGCGAGCAGTTCCAGCAGCTGCGGGGTGGAGTGGCGGTCCGTCAGCTCACGCCAGGTGGCCGGGGAGAGCGCGTGGTCCCCGCACAGCTCGTCCACGGCCCGCAGCAGCGCCCGGTCGCCCTCGTTCCAGCCGGGGGCGTCCGGTCCGCCGAGGACGCGGGCGATCTCGGGCCCGGTCAGGCCGGCGGCGGCGCCGAGGCGGGCGTGGTGGTGCCACTCGTAGGCGCAGCCGGTGCGGTGGGCGGTGCGCAGGATCGCCAGTTCCCGTTCGCGGGGCGGGAGCAGGCCCTGGGCGAGCCGGGTGAGCAGGGGCACCAGGGCGACCAGCAGGTCGGGGTGGTGGCCGACGGTCGCCAGGACGTTGAGCACCGGACGGCCCGCCAGCGGCCCGGCGCCGCCGGCGAGGACCTGCGCCGCGGGGCCCTCCAGGCGTCCGGCCAGGGCGGCGACCTCGGCGGCGGGCCGCGGCGCGAGCCTCGGGGCCGCGTCGGCGGGGCGCGGGGTAGCGCGCGGGGCGGCGTGCGACTCGGCGTGCGGCTCTGCGTGCGGCGCCGCGTAGTGGTCGAGACGGCCCATCAGCTCCAGCTCGTCGGGGGTGCCGTCGCCGTTGAGCTCGCGGTAGACGGCGCCGACGTTGAGCACCAGCCGCTCGGGGTCGGCCCAGTGGGCGAAGCCGTCCAGGTCCATCTCCCGGGCCGCCTGGAGGACGGGCAGGCCGGCCCGGTGCGCGCGCACGGCGTGGCCGTGGAGCCGTTCCAGGTAGTCGCGGAGGGCACGGACCTCCGCTGTGCCGACGACCGGCCCGTGCCCGGGCACGATCGTCTCCGCGTCCAGGCCGAGGATCAGGTCGCAGGCGGCGATCCAGCCCGACACCGGACCGCTGTGGACCACCGGGTGGCCGCCGACGAACAGGATGTCCCCGGTGAACAGCACGCCCGCGTCCGGGACGTGGACCAGCACGTCACCGGCGGTGTGGGCCGGGCCGACCTCGATCAGCCGGACGCTGCGCCCGCCCACCGCGACCTCCAGTTCGCCGCTGAAGGTGCGGGTCGGCGGGGTCGGGGTGATGCCGGTGAAGTCGAAGGCCTCACGCATCCGTTCGACGACCCGCGGGAGCGGGATGTCGCCCGGGGAGGCGAGCAGCTCGTGCAGGCGCTCGCCGCGCATGTGGGCCGCGGCGGCCTCGGAGGCGAGGATCTCGGCGTCCGGGAGCAGCTGGTTGCCCCACCAGTGGTCGCCGTCGCTGTGGCTGTTGACCAGGGTGCGGATGGCGAGCCGGGGCAGGGCCCGCGTCATCGTCTCCAGCATGGCGCGGGTCCGCGGGACGGTGAACAGGGTGTCGACGAGCAGCCCTTCGCCGCCGGAGACGACCAGCCCGGCGTTGCTGAAGCCCCAGGTGCCGCTGGGTTGCAGGTAGGCGTAGGTGTCCTCGGCGATCGCGTGCAGGCCCAGGGTGAAGGGGACGGCCATCGCTTGACCTCCTCAGTAGGTGTACCGGAGTACCAATGTGTACTCCAGTACCAAAGTGGATTCAAGTACACTCGTCGCGTGAGACCGACAGCACCTCAGGAACCCGCGGCACCGCAGGAACCGGCCGGACCCCGGGACGGGCAGGGCCGGCCGGACGGGCCCGCCGGCCAGGACCGGCGCGGGCAGCGCCGCAGCGCCACCCGCGAACGGCTGCTGGCCGCCGCCCTCGACCTGTTCGCCGCCCACGGCTACGCGGCCACCACCTACGACCACATCGCCGAACGCGCCGACACCGGCCGCCAGACGGCCTTCAACCACTTCCGCCGCAAGGAGGACTTCGTCACCGCCTGGGTCCGGCAGCGCCACGAGCTGCTGGACCGGCAGGAGGCGGCGGACGCGGCCGACGGCGGACCGGTCGTCGAAGCGCTCGCGGACGAGCTCCGCGCCCTCGCGCGGTTCAACGAGCAGGACTACGCGCTGGCCAAGGAACTCCACGACAGCGGGGTCCTGCACGCCGCCTTCGGCCTGGGCGCCGCCACCCCGCACGCGATCCTCGCCACCGTCACCCGCGGCCGGCAGCGCGGCGAGATCCGCCCCGACCTCGACCCGGCCGCCGTCGCCGACCTCGTCTTCGACTGCTACGTGACCGCCCTGAGCCGCTGGCTGGCCAGCGACGCCGCCTTCCCGCTCGCCGACGCCCTGCTGGCCAGGCTCGCCGTGCTCGCCGACGGCTTCGGCCCGCCGCGCGACGCCTGACAACCGACCAGCCCCGCGCGGCGCCTGACAACCGACATCTGAGGCCCGACACCTGACGCCCGATGCCCGGCGCCGCCGGGACCGCCCGTACGCCCGCCTCCCGCTGCCGCCTCCCGCCACCCGCTTCCCGTCACCCGCGCCGCACCGGGGGCGGGCGCGGCGCGGGTGACGGACGGGACCGGGCCGGGGCCGGCTGTCGGGCGCCGGGGGCCAGGCGAGGAAGACCCACATCTCCCTCACCCCACAGAGCCCGCCCGCCCCCGAAACCGCTTACCGCCCCACCCCGCGCGGCGGGTACCGTGCCCGGATGCACAGCAACGACAGCAACGGCAGCAGGGACGGCAACGGGGACGGCAACGGCAGCGCCCCCACCTGGGACGTCCTGCTGCTCGGCGGCGCCTCCGGCCTCGGCAAGAGCCGCGCCGCCGCCGAACTCGCCCGGCACAGCGGCGCGTTCGTGGTCGAGTTCGACGACGTCGTCGCCGCCCTGCACGCCGCCACCACCGCCGAGGGCCACCCCGGCCTGCACCACTTCGACGGCCTCGACGACCCCGACGCGCTGCCCGCCGACCGCGTCCTGGAACTGCAGATCGCCACCGCCCGCGCCCTGGACGACGCCCTGCTCGGCGTGGTGCGCAACCGCCTCACCGTCGACGTGCCCGCGATCGTCGAAGGCGACTACCTCACCCCGGCCGCCGCCGCCCGCGCCGCCGCCGAGGCCGCCGGACAGGGCCGCGTCGTGCGCGCCGCGTTCCTGCACGAGGGCGACGCGGCCGGCATCAGCGCCAACTACGCCCGGCGGGAGCCCGAATCCGGCCCGCAGGAGCGCCGCGCGGCCGTCAGCGCCCGCTACTCCCACTGGCTCGCCGACCAGGCCCGCACCCACCACCTGCCCGTCCTGGACTGCCGCCCCTATCCCACCCTCGCCGACCGCCTGCGCCGCGCCCTGGCCTGACCTGACCTGACGGCTCAACCGGCCCTGACCTGCCCCGGCCCGGCCTGACCTGACCTGACGAAAGGGTCCACAGATGCTGATCGTGGTGAGCGGCGGGCCGGGCAGCGGGAAGACGACGCTGGCCCACGCGCTGGCACGGTCCCTCGGTTGCCCGGCGGTGTGCCGGGACGAGCTGAAGGAGGGCCTGGTGCACGCCGGCACCCGGGCCGGGAACCCCGACGAGGCGGTGCGCGCGGCGTTCTTCGACGTCCTGGAGGTCCTGGTGCGCGCGGGGGTGAGCGTGGTGGCGGAGGCCGCGTTCCAGGACCGGCTGTGGCGGCCCGGCCTGACCCCGCTGGCCGAGCACGCCGAACTGCGCATCGTGCACTGCCGGGTGGACCCGGCAGTGGCCCGCGCCCGGATCCGGGCCCGCCTGACGACGCACCCGCACCGCGCCGCACACGCCGACCGCGCGCTCCTCGCCGCCCCACCCGGCCCGGGCAACCTGCTGGACGACTTCACCCCGCCGTCCCTGCCGGTGCCGCACCTGCACGTGGACACCACCCACGGCTACCGACCGCCGCTGACGGACATCGCCGCCTTCGCCACCAGGCCCGGGAACTGACCGTCAGTTCGCCGGCGAGCCCGGCGGCCTGCCGGATCAACTCAGCTCAGTGACAGGCGAGTTCCGACTCCCACGGGCGCTCGACGGACTCCGCGCGGACGGCGGCTCAGCAGGCCTGCCGGGCCCGGCCGTCCGTTTGCGGGCCCCGCTTGCGGGCGAGGCGCCGCGACCTCCGTGACCTCCGCGGCATCGACCGTCACTCCGGCAGCCGCACCCGGCGGCCCGTCCGACAGGTTGTCAGCTCTCCCCTGTGGGCCGCCGGGATGACTTCTCCCGCGCGCCCGGATCAGCCCGGATAACACGGACGACATAGTCACTTCGTCACCTTATGGCGCATTCATGCCGTCAGCCATGAGTCCCGCGAGCACCCTGGGGAGTCCCCGATGCCCGAAGTCAGACGACCCTGGGGCCTGGCCCGAGCCTTCGAAGCACCAGGCAGAGCCCTGGCCCGTCCGTCGAGGAGGGCGGGCTCGACGCGGCGCGGCTGGACGGGAATGCTGGCGGCCGTGCTGATGCTGGCGCCGACGCCGCTCGTCCCGCTGCTGGCCGCCCCCGCCGCGCACGCGGCTCAGACGTGCCCGACGGACGCCGGCTACACCGACTGCCTGTCCTTCGCCTACACCGGAAGCGACCAGGACTTCACCGTCCCCACCGGGGTCTCCTCGATCAGGGCGAAGGCCTGGGGTGCGGGTGCGGCCGCCGACGGCGACACCGCCGCGGCCGGCCGCGACCACGCGAACCGGCCGGGCGCCGCCGGCGCCTACGCGACCGCGCTGCTGGAGGTGACGGCCGGACAGCGGCTGACAGTGGTCCCGGGCCAGGGCGGGCGGTCGCGTCCCGACGGCTCCGGCTCCCCGGAGGCCCGCAACGGTGGCGCCTCCGTCATCCGGTCGGGCCAGTCGCACACCCCCGCGGACACCCTGCTGGCAGCCGACGGCGGCACGGCCGCGAGCGCGAGCGCGACTGAGACCGCGAGCGCGAGCGGCGCCGGTGCTGCCGGGGCCACCGGGGCCGGTGCTGGAGACGGGGCGCAAGGCCTTGCGCCTCACGTGACCGAGCGCCAGTACGTCACCGGGGCGGCCTTCGGCGGCCTCGCCCCGTCCCTCACGGGCGTCAACGGCGCCGACGCGGCCAAGAGCGGCGCCGGCCACAGCGGCGACGGCGGCGACGGCCTCGTCGTACTGGAGTGGAAGGACCCCGGCGCCGACGCCACGGCGGCGAAGGCCGACCCGTCAGCGGCCTCCGTGCCCGCCGGCCAGAGCAGCGCTCCGGCAGCCCCGTCCCCGGCGGCCACGCCGTCCGCGACCGCCGGTCCGGCCGGCCCGAGCAACGCGGCCGCCCCGCCGAGCACCGCCCCGGCCGGCCGCCTGCCCCGGGCACCCGGCGACCCCCTGGACTGCACGGGCAACACGATCTACGCCATCCAGCGCGGCTCCTCCACCGCCGCGAACGGCACCCTGCTCGCCCTGGCCGCCGGCACCGTCGGCGGATCCAGCGTGACCGCGACGACGGTCAGCACGCTCCCCGCCGGATCCGGCTTCACCAACGCCCTCGGGATCACCGACGGCGGCACCGCCGCCTACGTGGTCGACCAGACGCCGACCGTCGCCGGGTCCGTCAACGTGTACGGCTACAACGCGGCCACCCAGGCCTGGACCACCTACACCGGATCCGCCGGCGCCACCAACGACTCCTTCGTCGCCGGCGCGGTGGACCCGGCCAACGGCGTCTACTACTACGCCAGCTTCGAGCCCGGCACGGCGACCACGCCCGGCGTGGCCACCCTCTACGGCTTCAACACCACCACCAACACCGCGATCCCCGGCGTGATCGCCACGTTCGACCTGCCGGTCACCGGCGCCTCCGGCCCCAACGGTGACATCACCTTCGACGCGGGCGGCAACCTCTACGTCCTCTCCTCCGTCGGCACCGACGCCGCCATCGGCCGGGTCAACGGTCCGATCCCCACCACCGGGTCGGCCACCGGCGTGCCGCTGACCGACACGGTGCTGAGCACCCTGCCCAACCCGGACAGCAACTCGTTCAACGGGGCGGCCTTCGACAACGCCGGAACGCTCTACATCGAGTTCGCCACGGGGACCA
Source organism: Kitasatospora sp. NBC_01300 (assembly GCF_041435235.1). NCBI lineage: Bacteria > Bacillati > Actinomycetota > Actinomycetes > Kitasatosporales > Streptomycetaceae > Kitasatospora > Kitasatospora sp. NBC_01300. Next base: position 140,826 of record NZ_CP108408.1, read on the forward strand.
CCACCTTCCTGGAGCAGCTCAACCCGAACACCGGCGCGATCCTGGCCGGTCCCACGCCGTACTCCAACAACGCGTTCCTGTCCGTGGACCTCGGCGCCTGCTCCACCAACCCGACCCTGGCCCTGCAGAAGAACATCGTCGGCCGGTTCGCCTCCTCGACCACGTCGAACGACCAGTTCAACCTGGCGATCACCGGCGGCGGCATCACCCAGGGCAACACCGCCACCACGACCGGCACCAGCACCGGCATCCAGGCTCCCCCCGCCGGCCCGGTCATCGCCGTGTCGGGAACCACCTACACGCTGACCGAGACCGCCGCCTCCGGCAGCCTCGCCAACTACACCACCGCCTACGACTGCGTCGACACGGCCAACGGCAACGCCCCGGTCGCCTCGGGCACCGGCGCGACCACCTTCAACCTGCCGTTCCCGCCGACGGTGGAGGACAAGAACAGCCCGATGGTGCTCTGCACCTTCACCAACACCCCGGTCCCCGCGACGCCCTCGCTCACGATCATGAAGACCGCGTCCCCGACCACGGTCACGGCCGTCGGGCAGGTCGTGGACTACAGCTTCCTGGTGACGAACACCGGGAACGTGACGCTGACCGACGTGACGGTCAACGAGACGGCGTTCTCGGGCACCGGCACGCCGCCCGCGATCACCTGCCCGGCAGGCGCGGCCTCGCTGGCGCCGGGTACGTCGGTGACCTGCACCGCCCCCTACACCGTCACGCAGGCCGACATCAACGCAGGCTCGATCACCAACACCGCGACGGCGACCGGTACTCCGCCCACCGGCCCGCCCGTCACGTCCCCGCCGTCGAACGCAACCGTCACCGCGACGTCCAACCCGGCGCTCACGATCATGAAGACCGCCTCGCCGACCACGGTTTCGACCGTTGGACAGGTCGTGGACTACAGCTTCCTGGTGGCCAACACCGGCAACGTGACCCTCACCAACGTGACGGTGAACGAGACCGCGTTCTCCGGCACCGGCACCCCGCCGGTGATCACCTGCCCGGCAGGCGCGGCCTCGCTGGCACCCGGCACATCCGTGACCTGCACCGCCCCCTACACCGTCACGCAGGCCGACATCAACGCAGGCTCGATCACCAACACCGCGACGGCCACCGGCACACCGCCCACCGGCCCGCCCGTCACCTCCCCGCCGTCCAACGCAACCGTCACCGCGACCTCCAACCCGGCGCTCACCATCGCCAAGACCGCCTCCCCCACCACGGTTTCGACCGTCGGACAGGTCGTCGACTACAGCTTCCTGGTCACCAACACCGGCGACGTCACCCTCACCAACGTGACGGTGAACGAGAGCGCGTTCTCCGGCACCGGCACGCCGCCCATGATCACCTGCCCGGCAGGCGCAGCCTCCCTCGCGCCGGGTACGTCCGTGACCTGCACCGCCCCCTACACGGTCACGCAGGCCGATCTCAACGCGGGCAGCATCACCAACACCGCGACGGCCACCGGCACACCGCCCACCGGCCCGCCCGTCACCTCCCCGCCGTCCAACGCAACCGTCACCGCGACCTCCAACCCCGCGCTCACCATCATGAAGTCGGTGGATGCGACGGAACTGACCGGTGTCGGCCAGGTGTTGCACTACTCCTTCCTGGTGACCAACACCGGGAACGTGCCCCTGACCAACGTCACCGTGAACGAGACCGCGTTCTCCGGCACCGGCACTCCGCCCGTGATCACCTGCCCGGCCGGCGCGGCCTCGCTCGCGCCCGGCGCGGCCGTGACCTGCACCGCCGGCTACACCGTCACGCAGGCCGACCTGGACGGTGGCAAGGTCGCCAACACCGCGACGGCCACGGGCACCCCGCCCACCGGCCCGCCCGCGATGTCCCCGCCGTCCTCGACCAGCGTCCCGAACGCCCCGGCCCCCGCGCTCACCGTGGTGAAGTCGGCCTCGCCGAGCACGGTCACGGCCGCAGGCCAGACCGTCGACTACTCCTTCCTGGTGACCAACACCGGGGGCGTCACGCTGACCGATGTGACGGTGAACGAGACGGCGTTCTCCGGTAGCGGCACGGCACCCGTGGTGACCTGCCCGGCCGGCGCCGCCTCCCTCGCGCCCGGCGCGGCCGTGACCTGCACCGCCGACTACACCGTCACGCAGGCCGACCTGAACAGCGGGAAGATCACCAACACGGCGACGGCGACGGGCACCCCGCCGTCCGGTCCGCCGGTGACCTCCCCGCCGTCCAGCGCGACGGTGACCGCGAACCCGCCGCACGGCCACCTGCCGAGCACCGGCGCGAACACCCGCCTGGCCGGGCTGGCGGGGAGCCTCCTGCTCCTCGGCGGTGGGCTCGCGCTGGTGACACGCCGCAACCGTCGTCGCTGCTAGCAACGACGGCTGACGGCGGCGGTCCCCGGGGCGTGGGCTCCGGGGACCGCCGCCGTTCTGTGCCCGTCCGTCGTCCGCCTGTCGTCCCTCCGTCGTCCGTCCGGCTCGTGGGTGAGGGGCGGACGACGGGACGGTCCTCAGCCGAACGGATGAACCTCCGCCACCGCCAGGCCCGCCGAGCCCGCGCCGCCCGCGTCGGCACGGTAAGACGGGCCGGGCCCCTCTGCGGTGACACCGGTGTGATCGTTCCTGGCGCCGCCCACAGCCGAAGGAAGTCAAGAGATGCGCGAAACGAAGCACAAGGCCCGAGCGGGTGCCGCCGTCGGCATCGCCCTGCTCGCCCTCGCCGCCCTGTCCGGCTGCCGCCAGCCCCACAGCGGCGGCAGCCAGGACGTGCAGGCCGCCACGGCTGCGCCCTCCGGGGAGGCTGCGAGCAGCGGTGAGATCGCCGTGCTGGAGCAGCCGACGCTGCCGCCGCCGTCGTCCGTCGCCAACGACCAGGAGAAGCGCAAGCAGGTCGCCATCGGCACCTGCGAGGCGACCAAGGACGGCTGGCGCGCGGCCGGCACCGCGGTGAACCCCGGCGGCCGGGACGCGGACTACCGGATCGTCGTCTACTTCACCTCGCCGAAGGCCACGGTGCTCGCCCTCGGCGACACGGCGGTGAGCGTCAAGGCGGGGCAGAGCGGGGCGTGGGAGGTGCGGCAGACGTTCCACGCGCCGCAGGGGACCCTGTGTGTCCTGCGGGGCGTCAGCTGAGCGCCCGCCGCCGGGCGTCCTAGGGTCTGTCCGGGTTGCACTTCCAGCTGAGGAACGGTCCTGGCCCGGCGCCCGCCGAGGGCAGCCGGGTGAGCGGCGGCCGACGCCCGAAGGCCGTCGAGTACGGCCTTCCCCTTCGTGCCGGTGCCGAGCGGCGGCGCCGATGCCGACCGCGCCCGCGGCGGCGGGAGAAGCCTCCCAAGTCGCGTGGGCAGGGCATGGGTTCACGGCCGGCGGCCGGGACGTCCGTCGCGACCGGAAGCAATCCCGGGGGTGGAACTCCCTGCAGCCGGAAGCACGTTGGTCGGGACGTGACTGAACTTCGATCCCTCGGCTCGTCCGACCTCCTCGTCTCGCCGCTCTGCCTCGGAGGCAACGTCTTCGGCTGGACCGCCGACAAGGCCCAGTCGTTCGCGGTGCTCGACGCGTACCTCGCCGGCGGCGGCAACTTCATCGACACCTCCGACTCGTACATGAACTACTTCGCCGGCAACGAGCCGGGGCAGTCCGAGAGCATCATCGGCGACTGGCTCGCCGCCCGCCGCAATCGCGACGACGTGGTCGTCGCCACCAAGGTCGGCGACCACCCCGAGTACCCGGGCCTCGCGCCCGCCAACATCAAGGCCGCCGTCGAGGAGTCCCTGCGGCGGCTGCGTACCGACCACATCGACGTCTACTACACCCACTTCGACCGGGACGAGTCCATCCCCGTCGGCGAGATCATCCTCGCTCTCGACGGTCTCGTGAAGGCCGGCAAGGTGCGTGCCATCGCGGCCTCCAACATCAGCCCCGAACGGCTCTCCGCATCGCTGGCCTTCTCCGACCGCGAAGGACTGGCCCGCTACGTGGCCCTGCAGCCGCAGTACAACCTCGTCTCGCGCGACACCTACGAGGGCGCCCGGCGGGACGTCGTACAGCGCGAGGGGCTGGCCTGCGTTCCGTACTTCGCACTGGCCTCCGGCTTCCTCACCGGCAAGTACCGCCCCGGGAAGAGCACCGACAACGTGCGCGACGTCCCCGGACTCGCCGGTGGCTACGCGGACACGGAACGCGGCGTGAAGGTGCTCGACGCGTTGGAGCGGATCGCGACGGCGCGGGGGGTGGAGATGGCCACCGTGGCGCTGGCCTGGCTCGGACGGCAGCCCACCGTGACCTCGCCGATCGCCTCCGCGCGCACCGTCGAGCAACTGCCGGCGCTCTTCGCGGCGCAGGACCTGCACCTGTCGGACACCGAGCTGCGGACTCTGACGACCGCCTCCTCCTGACCGGGTGCGGGTCCTGGTGATCAGGGGGAGGCGACGCTCCCTGACTGCCGGGGATGCACCCCCGGCCAAGTCGACCTGGCCCGCTGCATCCTGACCCGGCGTCCTCCACGCGCCGCGGCCGGTTCGCCAGGTGAGGCGAACCGGCCACGGCGATCGTGACCTTCGTCCCGTGCGCCCCGGCCTGCGACGAACGCGACGCCAGGCCCTGCCACCGGACCTGCGATGGCAGCCCGCTCGGAGCCGGATGAACGCCCGGAGGATCAACGCGGCGCTGCGCCAAGGGTCGTCTTCTCGCGGCTGCTGCGGGCGATCCAGGCGGAGAAGGACGCGGCCGGGGACATCGCCTGGCTGGTGTCGGTCGACTCCACGATCGTGCGGGCCCACCAGCACGCGACCGGCGGTAAAAAGGGGCACGCGATCGGGACGAAGCGGGTGATCACGCCCTCGGCCGATCCCGTGGCGGACTGAGCACCAAGGTCCACCTGGCCTGCGACGGGCGTGGCCGCCCGCTCAGCTTCGTGCTGAGCGGCGGCAACGCCAACGACTGCACCCGCTTCGAACACGTCATCCAGGCGATCAGCGTGCCCCGCGTCGGGCCCGGCCGTCCGCGCACCAGACCCGACCACGTGGTTGCGGACAAGGGGTACAGCTCCCGCAAGATCCGCACCTACCTGCGCAAGCGCAAGATCAAGCACACGATCCCCGAGCGGATCGACCAGGCCGGCGGCCGCCTGGGAAGAGGAAGCCGGGGCGGTCGCCCACCCGGCTTCGACCGCCGGATCTACAGGCTCCGCAACGTCGTAGAGCGCTGCTTCAACCGCCTCAAGCAGTGGCGCGGCCTGGCCACCCGCTACGACAAGACCCGCGAGTCCTACCAGGCCGCCATCACCATCGCCTCAATCCTGCTCTGGATCTGACCCTTTGAAGACGACTCCTAGCGCGGTGGGGGCCGGTTCTCGTCGCAGGTGGCGCGCTGGCCGTGGAGGAGGAGGGGGACGGCGCGGTTGGCGAGGGCTTCGGCGGCGCGGGCGGCCTGGGCGGGGGCCATGACGTCCGGGAGTTCGTGGGCGGGGACGAAGCGGGCGCCGAACAGTCCGCTGCGGTGCCGGGGCGGGACGGTGAGGCGGGTGTCCTCTCGCACGGTGCCGCCGTCGAAGACCAGGTTGAGGCGCTCCAGGTAGCGGTCGGCGGGGGTGAAGTCGACCGCCAGGACGTCCGTGAGGCGCAGGTTGAGGCCGGTCTCGGCGTGGAGGTGGCGGGCGGCGGCGAGGTTGGGGGGCTCGTTGGGTTGGGCGGCGCCGCCGGGGAGGAGGAGGCCGTCCATGTAGTCGGGGTCGACCAGGAGGACGTCGCCGCGCGGGTTGCGCACGAGGACGAGGCAGCCGAGCCGGCATACGGGCGGCTTGGCGAGGAGGCGGGGGTCGCGCATCGGGTGGTTCACCTTCTGAGGGCGGCGAGGAGTACGAGGGAGAAGCCCGCCAACCAGAGGAGGCGGACGAGGAGTTCAGCCGTCATGCTTCAGGCGCTCGTAGCTCAGCCCCTTGCGGAGCAGGTCGACGACCCGGAGAAGTTCGGATGGGCGGGCGCAGCCGAGGCCGATGAGGTAGCAGCCCGTCCTGCGGCCGTGCTCCCAGTCGACTTCGACAGAAGGCAACTTCACCCCGGCCAGGGCGAGGACGGTGGTCAGGTCGTCGAGGACGTCGGCCGCCTGCCGGCGCTGATCGGCGGTGGCGCGGTCGAGGGCGGATCCCATCACGCCCCCACCTGCCGCCGAACCTCGAACCCCCGCCAGGCGCTGAAGGCGGCGGAGAAGGAGGAGAAGGCGGCCAGCCCACCCGAGGTACCGCTGCGCAGCCACTCGCCCGTCGTCTCGTTCCGCACCCGGTAACACCGGCCCTCCGGGTCCCACCGCACCCCGTAGCCGTGCAACCGGGGCACTTGGACATCACCCATGGGAGTAACCTTCCGCTGTCGATCCTTCACGTTCTGTGTGGGAAAGACTTGCGGAACGACCCCCTCCTGGGGAAGCATCTGAAGTCGCCAGTTCAGCATGGTTCAGTTGGGAAGCATCATGAACCGTAAGAAGCTTGATCCTGCGTCATCTCCGTACGCGACCCTCGGGATTCAGCTCCGCCGTTCACGCGAGGCACGCGGCCTGACCCAGACGGAACTCGGAGAGGTCATCGCCTACTCCGGCGCCTACATCTCCAGCATCGAGCGCGGCATCCGCGCGCCGAGCCGCCGATTCGTCGATCTCGTGGACGAGCACCTCGCCACCGGCGGCACCCTCGGCCTGATGCTCGACCAGCTCGAACACAGCATCCTGATAGAGGGTTTCCCTGAGTACGCCGACAAGGAAGCCGAAGCGACCGCCATCCGGCTCTTCCAGATCGGGGTCATCTCCGGGCTGCTACAGACTCCCGAATATGCGGCAGCCTATGAACAGGCACCGGTCACGCGCGGGACCGTCACTCAGCAGCAGGCCGACGAGCGCATGCGGTTCCTTCTCACCCGGCAGGAACGGATCAACCGAGCGTCTCCGCCGTACATCCAGGCCGTACTCGACGAGTGGAGCCTGCGACGACCGATCGGTGGACCAGCAGTGATGGCACGCCAGTTGGCTCACTTGGAAGAGCTGGCCGGTCGGCCGAACATGACCATCCAGGTAGCTCCGCTCGGTCTCGGAGAGCACCGGCCGTTCGCACACCCGGTGACGCTCCTGACGATGCCGAATCGTTCGCTGCTCGGCTATTCGGAGAGCCACCTGCGCGGCCATCTGGAGCGCGACGCCGAAACCCTCGCGGGCTGGGCCAGGGAGTACGATCGGCTGCAAGCCGAGGCACTTCCTCTGGCCCCGTCGCTTGAGCTGATCCGCGCAGTACGGAAGGAACTTGAAAGTGCACCTTGACCTATCCGGCGCTCGCTGGCGCAAGAGCACGTTCAGCGGCCAAGGCGGCGAATGCATCGAGGTAGCGGACGGCTTCCCCGGCATCGTCCCGGTCCGCGACTCCAAGAACCCCAACGGCCACACCCTCGCCTTCCCCGCCGATGCCTGGCAGGCCTTCGTCACCGCCGTCGGCGCCGGCGAGTTCGACGCCAACTAGGCCTACCTGACGCCGGAGTGGGAAGTCATCCCCATCGACTTCCCACTCCACCCGCAGGAGGCAACCGCGATGGACACCACCTGGCGCAAGAGCACGTACAGCGGCAGTGGCGGTCAGTGCATCGAGGTCGCCGACGGCTTCACCGGCGTGCAGCCCGTCCGGGATTCCAAGGACCCCGACGGGCCCGTCCTCCTCTTTCCCTCCCCCGCCTGGCAGGCCTTCGTCGCCGCCGTCCACGCCGGCGAGTTCGACGTCCGGTAGCAGCAACTCCGGCCCCGCCGCCCCGATCCGGCGGTTTCTAGGGGCCTTCTCAACCCCTCCGCCCGGTTCAATCCGCCGCCGCGACCTCAGGGGGTGATGAACGAGTGATCTGGCCCAACACCGTGCGGGCGAACGTCAAGACCGGGCACGACCGGGAGGTGTTCGCCGTCTATCCGTACCGCTCGGCCTGCCCGCAGGCGGTCTGGGCGCAGCTGATCGCCGAGGCCCGGTCGGATGTCTTCCTCGCCGGGTACACCAACTACTTCGTGTGGCTGGAGCAGCCCGCCCTGCTTCAGACTCTGCGGCGCAAGGCCGAGAGCGGCTGCCGGGTCCGGTTTCTCCTCGGGGATCCGGACTCCGACACGACGCGTCAGCGCGAGCAGGTCGAGGACGTGGCGCTCACGGTGTCCACCAGGATCAGGGTCACCCTGGAGAACCTGGCCAAGCTCTCCGGTACCGAGGGCTTCGAGGCCCGGTTCAGCGCTCCGGACGACGGTCCGAACCATGTCGGCCTCTCCGTCTTCCGCTTCGACGAGCACGCCCTCGTCACGCCTCACCTCGCCCGCGCCGTCGGCCACGACTCGCCGCTGATGCACCTGCGGCGCAGCGGGGAGAACGGCATGTTCGACCGCTTCGCCGAACACGTCGAAGAACTCTGGTCGCGGGGCAACGGCATCCGCTCCGGCCCGCACTGACACCTGCGCCTAACCCGGCGCCGGAGTGGGAAGTCATCCCCATCGACTTTCCACTCCACCCGCAGGAGGCAACCGCGATGAACACCACCTGGCGCAAGAGCACGTACAGCGGACAGGGCGGTCAGTGCGTCGAGGTCGCCGACGGCTTCACCGGCGTGCAGCCCGTCCGGGACTCCAAGGACCCGGACGGGCCCGTGCTCCTCTTCCGCTCCCCCGCTTGGCGGGCCTTCGTCGCCGCCGTCAGTGCGGGTGAGTTCGACGACCGGTAGTGGCAACTCCTGGGTGGGATGGAGGAGCTGTCGGGTCCGGGTGACCGCTTGTGTCAGCGGGCGGGGGTGTGGGCGGCCGGGCGGACGGCGTCGGGCAGCAGGTGGAGTTCGTAGGGGGTGTAGCAGTCCGACATCTCGCCTCCGACCACGGCGCCGCAGCGGCAGGCGCGGTTGGGCGGGCCGTCGCCGGGGGCTCCGCAGCAGCCGGGTGGCCCGCTCGTTGTCGCGTGCCAGGTGAGGCCGGTCCCGTCGTCGGGGTGCAGGACGAAGGTGTTCCGGGGCCCGGCGGAGACGACGACCATTCCGTCGAAGTCGCTGATGCACGGGCCGCCGGGGTAGGCGGCGGGGCAGCCGTCCTGGTCCTCGGCCGGGACGAACGGCGGGCCGTGCGGCTGCGGATCGACGGCGTAGTGGCCGCGGGGCACGGTGGGCGGGGCCTGTCGCCGGCCGTTGACGAGCTCGCCCTCGAACAGGTGCCGGGCCGGAACCGCCGGGAGGGGTTCGAGGTCGGCGGTGAGGGCCTCGCCGCAGGCGGCGCAATGAAAAATCGTCATCGCGGCATGTCTACAGCGCGGGCCCTCACCTCGCAACGGGATTCCGCTGCCCCGCCGGCGGGGCTCGCCCGTCAGGCGAAGCGGAACACCTGGTCGGGCCAACTACCCTCGGGTGTCTCGCCGTCGAGGGCCTCGCTGATCGTCCGTTCCTCGTAGGCGAAGTGGGATTCCATGATCGCCGTGAGGCCGTCGAGTTCACGGCCGACCGCTTCCAGCCCTTCGCCGGGTGGTCCGGCCGATTCGGCGGCGTGGTCGGCGAGTTCGCGCACCCGGGTGAGGATGGCGGCGATCATCTCGTGGTCCTCGACGAGTTTGGCGACCGTGCCGGCGAGCTGCGGGCGTTCGCGCACCAGTTGGGCGAACATGCCCTCGTCCTCGCCCTGGTGATGTGCCGTCAGTGCGGCGCAGAAGGCCAGGCAGTGGGTGCGCAGTGTGTCGCCGTCCGGGCGGCGCTGTCCGATCCCGGCCCTGATCCGACCGACCTGGCGGCGCAGTTCCTGGTGTGCTCGGGAGAGTTGAAGACTCAGGGCGACCACGCGGTCGCCGTCATGGGAAGCCACGGGAGGCGGCCCCTTCGGTTCCGCACCTCCATGCCTGACGCTGTCCGCCACCGGCACGCGATGCTGGCGCCATCCGATCACGGGCCCCGGCGCCGGGGCAAGCGCCGCCGGGGCAGGGGCCGGTGGCCCCGGACCCGGGCGGGCCGGGGCCGGGGTGGCGGCCCCGGCCCTACACGGGGCCGGTGGGGGTGGTCAGGCGGTGGCGGGCGGCGGCGAGGAGTTCGTCGGACAGGGCGGGGTCCTCGCTGGCGCGGGCCAGGAGGAGGGCTCCGACCATGGTGGACAGGTCGGCGAGGGCGCTGTCGCGGTCGGCGGCCTCGGGCAGGTGCTGGAAGCCGTCGACCAGGTCGCGCAGTCCGGCGGTGAAGGCGGTGCGCAGCGGGGAGCCGGGTTCGGCGCGGGCCGCGTCGGCGGCCAGGGCTGCGGCGGCGCAGCCCTGGCCGGGGTTGTCGCGGTGGGGGGTGGAGAGGTAGCGGGCAAGGAACTCGTCGCGGGGGGTGGGGTGTTGGGGCGCGGCCGGGTCGGGGGCGGGCGTGCCGGGTGCGGGGTCGTCGGCGAGGCGGTCCATGGCTTCGCGGCGTTCGGTGAAGGCGGCTGTGAGGGCTTGGGCGACGAGGTCGTCCTTGGAGGCGAAGTGCCGGTAGAAGCCACCGTGCGTCAGGCCTGCGGCGGCCATCGCCCGGGGGACGCTGACCTGGTCGGAGCCCTGCTCCCGGATCAGTCTGGCGGTGTGGTCGATCACCTCCTGGCGGTGGCGTTCGGCCTCGGCCCGTGACACGCGGGGCATGCCTGCGTTCCTTTCCTCGTCCTGCGGTGGTGGTGGTCCTACTTTCCCATCCGGGCTTCCCCATCCAGTTTAGATGATGGTAATAATCTAAACGTTGCGGTGCCCCGGCTGCGGGCACCGCCTTCCCGAGAGCGAGGAACACGCACATGACCGTGATCGACGGCTCCACCGCCCTGGTCACCGGAGGCCTGCGCGGCCTCGGCCGGGCGTTCGTCGGGGAACTGCTGGCGCGCGGCGCGAAGAAGGTCTACGCCACCGCCCGCACCCCCGTGCCCAGCGAGGACGCACGGGTCGAGGTCCTCGCCCTGGACGTCACCGACGACGCCTCGGTGGCCGCCCTGGCCGAGCGCGTCCAGGACGTCGACCTCGTCTTCAACAACGCCGGCGTCCTGCACCCGGGGGCGCTGCTCACCGGCGACCTGCGGCAGGTCCAGGAGACCTTCGACACCAACGTGCTGGGCCCGCTGCGCATCGCCCGGGCCTTCGCTCCGGTGCTGGCGGCCCGTGGCGGCGGGGCGCTGGTCGACATCCACTCCGCGCTGTCCTGGGGCGCGGGCGCCGGCGCCTACGGCGCCTCCAAGGCCGCCCTGTGGTCCCTGACCAACTCCCTGCGCCTGGAGCTCGCCGCCCAGCACACCCAGGTCGTCGGCGTGCACCTGGGCTTCGCGGACACCGAGATGGTGGCGGCCCTGCCCGTCGACAAGATCCCGGCCGCCGAGGTGGCCCGCATCGTCCTGGACGGCGTCGAGCGCGGCGACCGCGAGGTCCTCGTCGACGACCTCACCCGGGCGCTCAAGGCCGCGCTCCCCGGCCCGGTGGAGGGCCTCACCATCCCCATCCGCCGCTGAACCGCACCCTGCCGAGACCCGTCGAAACCCGTCGAAAACCAGCGAGGAGAACACCCATGCCGCTGTGGCACGTCTACCACCCTCCCGGCACCTACACCCCCGGGCAGAAGCAGCAGCTCGCCGCCGACATCACCGGGTTCTACACCCGCTTCGGGCTGCCGAAGTTCTACGTGATGACGCTCTTCCACGAGATCGGCGCCGACTCCTTCCACGTGGGCGACCAGCCCGCGCACGACGCCGTGCGGATCGTGGTCGAGCACATCGCCCGGCACACCGAGGACCCCGACCTGCGCAAGCGCACCCGGGAGGCCCTCGCCGCCCTCCTCGCGCCCCACACCACCGGGCGCGGCCTGCACTGCGAGTTCCACATCGACGAGACGCCCCGGGACCTGTGGATGATCAACGGGATCGCCCCGCCCCCGTCCCAGAGCGAGACCGAGAAGCTGTGGGCCCGCGAGAACCGCCCGACCCCCTACTGATTCCCGCCGAAGGGCTACCCGGCCTCCGCTCCAGGACCCACCGACCCGCCACCCCGCGGGCGGTGGGTTCAGCCGTCGAGGGCGGCGGGCGCGGCAGGCGCGGCGGGGGCGCCGGCGAGGAGGGCGTCGAGCAGGCCGGGGAAGCGGGCGTCGAGGTCGGTGCGGCGCAGGCTGACGAAGCGGTTGCGCCCGGCGACGCGGGTGGTGGTGACGCCGGCCTCGCGCAGGACGCGCATGTGGTGGGAGACGGTCGATTTGTGGAGGTGGTCCAGGCCCAGGTCGCGGGGGGCGCAGGAGTGTTCGGCGCCGTCGGCGTAGCTGAGCAGCAGGGTCATCCGGACGGGGTCGCCGAGGGCGTGCAGGACCGTGACGAGGTCGATGTCGGCGGTGGTGGGCTGGGGAAGCCGATCGTCTTCGGTCATGGCGCGTGGTCCTCGTCGGGTCGTCGATGGTTTGACAATCATCCACCCATCCTTAGTGTTTGACGAGCGTCAAACTGTTGCCCTATCGTCAAACAATCGGGGGGCTTTCCCATGCCCGTACGCCTGCTCCTGCTCGCCCTCGGCACCTTCGCCATGGGCACCGACTCGATGGTCGTCGCCGGCATCCTCGGCCCGATCGCCGCCGACCTGGGGGTGTCCGTGCCGGCCGCGGGCCAGCTGGTCACCGTCTTCGCGCTCGGCTACGCGCTGCTGGCCCCGGCGCTGGCCGCGCTCACCGCCCGCTGGCCGCGCCGGCGGCTGCTGCTGGCCGCGCTCGCGGTGTTCAGCGCGGCCAACGCGCTCAGCGCGCTCGCCCCCAGCTACGGCCTGCTGCTGGCCACCCGGGTCCTGGCGGCCGCCGGGGCCGCGCTGTACACGCCGACCGCCAACGCGGTGGCCACCACCCTGGTCGCCCCCGAGCGGCGCGGACGGGCGCTGGCCACCGTGCTGGGCGGGATGACGGTGGCCACCGCGCTGGGCGTGCCGCTGGGCACCTGGGTGGGGCGCGCCGACTGGCGGATGACGATGTGGCTGGTCACCGCGCTGGGCGTGGCGGCGCTGGCGGGACTGGCACTGCTGCTGCGCGACCTGCCGGCACCGGTGGCGGCGCCGGGGCTGCGGGCGCGCCTGGCCCCGCTGGGGCAGCGGCGGGTGCTGGGGGCGGCGGCCACCACGCTGGCGTTCTTCCTGGCCTTCCAGTGCGTCTACATCTACCTGGCCACCGCCGTCTCGGGCGCGACCGGGGGCGACGCGGACCGGCTGAGCCTGGTGCTGCTGACGGCGGGCGTGATGTCGGTGGCGGGCAGCTGGCTGGGCGGGCGCCTGGTGGACCGGGTCGGGGTGCGGCGGGTGCTGCTGACCGGCTCGACGGTGGCGGCGGGCGCGTTCGCCGCGCTGCCCTGGCTGGGGCGCAGCATGCCGGGGGCGCTGGTGTACGCGGCGGTGGTGCCGCTGGCGGGGTGGGCGGTGTCGGTGGCGCTGCCGCACCGGCTGGCGTCGATCGATCCAGGGAACGCGCCACTGCTGATCTCGCTGAACAGCAGTGCGCTGTACCTGGGGACGGCGGCCGGGGGTGTGGCGGGCAGTGCGGCGATCGCGGTGCTGGGCGGGCGGTGGTTCCCGTTCGCGGCGGCGGGGCTGGCGCTGGTGGCGGCGGTGACGGCGGCGGCGACCACGCGGGACGCGCGGGCGGGTGCGCGGGCGGAGGGGGAGGCGACGGTGCCGGCGCCGGCACCGTCGCGGTCCTGATCCCCGGGCGGGCGGGGTCCCGGCGGGCGGGGTCTCAGCAGGCGGGGGCCCTCAGCGGGCGGAGCCGAGGTTGCGGTCGGCCTCGGCTCCGGCGAGCAGCAGGGTGGTCTCCTCGATGCGGCGCAGGCGTCCGCAGGGGGCGTACCGGCCGAAGAGGTAGACCTCCATGGAGACGTGGGTGCCGTCGGTCTTGAGGACGTCGACGGTGTGCCGGGTGGCGGTGCGGTCGCCGTCGTGGAGTTCCTCGTGGACCTGGACGCGGCCGGAGGCGACCACGGCGCGCAGGTGGCGGATGTGGTCGGTGAAGGCGGCGCGGTCGTCCCAGCGGCCGTCGGTGCGCTGGCGGTAGTCGGGGGTGAAGTGGCGCTCGACGGCGGTCTCCAGGTCGAGGCCGGGGGTGAAGAGCAGGTCGTCGAGGGCGGCGGCGATGGTGGTGCGGGGGGCGGTGGCGGGCATGGGGGTTCCCTTCTCGGAATCCGACAATGCGTGCGTGGCGCACGCTTCATGGGATGAGCGTACCCCAGGAACGCGTGCGTCGCGCACGCTATGATCGGGGGGTGGACCACTCCCCCGAAATCCCCGACCCCGAGAGCTCCCCGGAGGCCGCCTCCGGCCTCGGGGACGCCGTCGCCCAGGCCCTGGCCGTCCTGCTGCGCCGCCCCGCCCGCGCCGCGCTCTACCGGCGCCTGACCGAGGGCCTGGGCGAGGCGGTGGACGAGGTCACCTACCCCGTGCTCTCCGGCCTGGCCCGCACCGGGGCGCGCAGCGCCGCCGACCTGGCCGCCGAGATCGGCCTGGACCGCTCCGGGGTCAGCCGCCGGGCCACCCGCCTGGAGGAGGCCGGGCTGCTGCGCCGCGAGGCCGACCCGCGCGACCAGCGCGCCACCCTGCTGACCCTGACCGGCGCGGGCGAGCGCACCGTGGCGGTGATGCGCGGGCGCCTGGCCGGCGGCATCGAGGAGGCGCTCGCCTCCTGGCCGCCCGGGGAGGCCGAGGCGTTCGCCCGGTCGCTGCGGCGCTTCACCGAGCAGGGCCCGTTCGGCTGAGCACGGGGCGCGCGGGCGCGCGGGGCGGCGGGGTCAAGGGACAGCGGGGCGCGCGGGACGGCGCCGTGAGGGCGAGGGGCCCGGAAAACGCGGGTGCCCCGGGCCGGTGAACCGGTCCGGGGCACCCGCGGGCGCGGGGATCAGGCGCCGAGGACCTCGCCGACCAGGGCGCGGGCCTCCTCCTGCACCCGGGCCAGGTGGCCGGTGCCGAGGAAGGACTCGGCGTAGATCTTGTAGACGTCCTCGGTGCCCGAGGGGCGGGCCGCGAACCAGGCGTTGTCGGTGCACACCTTGATGCCGCCGATCGGCGCGCCGTTGCCGGGCGCCTCGGCCAGCACCGCGGTCACCGCCTCGCCGGCCAGCTCGCCCGCGGTGACCTGCTGCGGGGAGAGCCGGGCCAGGCGCGCCTTCTGCTCGCGGTCGGCCGGGGCGTCCACCCGGGCGTAGGCCGGGGCGCCGTGACGCTCGGTCAGCTCGCGGTAGTAGGCGCTGGGGCTGGCGCCGGTGACGGCGGTGATCTCGGAGGCCAGCAGGGCCAGCAGGATGCCGTCCTTGTCGGTGGTCCACACCCCGCCGTCGCGGCGCAGGAACGAGGCGCCGGCCGACTCCTCGCCGCCGAAGGCGATCGAGCCCTCCGCCAGCCCGTCGACGAACCACTTGAAGCCCACCGGCACCTCGACCAGTTCGCGCTTGAGGTCGGCGGCGACCCGGTCCAGCATCGAGGAGGACACCAGCGTCTTGCCGACCGCGGCGTCGGCGGGCCAGTCCGCGCGGTGGCGGTACAGGTAGTCGACGGCCACCGCCAGGTAGTGGTTGGGGTTCATCAGGCCGCCGTCGGGGGTGACGATGCCGTGCCGGTCGGCGTCCGCGTCGTTGCCGGTGGCGATGGCGTACTCGTCCTTGCGGCCGATCAGGGAGGCCATCGCGGACGGCGAGGAGCAGTCCATGCGGATCCTGCCGTCCCAGTCCAGCGTCATGAACCGCCAGGTCGGGTCGGTGACCGGGTTGACCACCGTCAGGTCCAGGCGGTGCGTCTCGGCGATGCGCGCCCAGTACGCCACCGACGCCCCGCCCAGCGGGTCCGCGCCGATGCGCAGCCCGGCCGCGCGCACCGCGTCCAGGTCGAGCACGGCGGGCAGGTCCTCGACGTAGGTGCCCAGGAAGTCGTGGCGCCCGGTGGTCGCCGCCGCCAGCGCCCGCGCGTACGGGACGCGCTTGACGCCGCGCAGGCCCTCGCGGATCAGCTCGTTGGCGCGGTCCTGGATCCAGCCGGTGGCCTGCGAGCCGGCCGGGCCGCCGCTGGGCGGGTTGTACTTGAAGCCGCCGTCGCGCGGCGGGTTGTGCGAGGGGGTGACGACGATGCCGTCCGCCAGCGCCCGGGGGCTGCGCCGGTTGTGGGCCAGGATCGCGTGCGAGACCGCGGGCGTGGGGGTGTAGCCGTCGGCCGCGTCCAGCAGCACCTGCACGCCGTTGGCGGCCAGCACCTCCACCGCCGTCACCTTCGCCGGCTCCGAGAGCGCGTGCGTGTCGGCGCCCAGGAACAGCGGTCCGGCGATGCCCTGTTGGGCCCGGTACTCGCAGATCGCCTGCGTGGTCGCGGCGATGTGGTCCTCGTTGAACGCGGCGTCCAGCGAGGACCCGCGGTGGCCCGAGGTGCCGAACGCCACCCGCTGGCCGACCTCCTGAGGGTCCGGGTTCAGGGCGTAGTACGCCGTCACCAGCCGCGCCACATCCACCAGGTCATCCGGCTGCGCCGGCTGCCCGGCCCGTGCGTGTGCCATCCGTCTTCTCCCGCCAACTTCCCGTACGCGTCCTTGCCCCGTGCCACCGATCGTAGCCAGAACGCGACCGTGCCCCGAACCGCGAGGCGGGCCGGGGCACGGCGGGACCGGGGTCCAGGGGCCGGGGTTCAGGGGGCCGGGGTTCAGGCGGGCAGCTGCTGGCGGTAGGCGTCCAGGGCGGGGGCGGTGGTGGTGGCGAGGAACTCGGTCACCGTGTAGGCGACCAGGCCCTCGCGGGCGAAGGGGTCGGTGCGGGTCAACTCCTCGACCGCGGCGCGGTCCTCGCCCAGCGCGATGATCACCCCGCCCTCGCGCGGCACCTTGCGGCCCGAGGCGAGGAACGTACCGGCCTCGTAGTGCCCGCGCAGCCACTCGACGTGCTGCGGCAGGAAGGCGTCGATGCGCTCCAGCGGGGCGGTGTACGTCAGCTCAAGTACGAACATGCGACCAGGCTAGCCCCGCGCGACAGGGGCCTCGCGGCCGGGGCGCGCGGCGTGTACCGAACCCCATTGTGCCAGCTCAGCGGGGGGTTCCGGTAGGACGCAGAGCACCCGGATCACACCTTGCCGGGCGGCGGGCGCAGCCCGCAGACTCGTCCGCATCCACTCCTTCGGCCACGCGCCGGCCCCCTGCCCAGGGCGGCCGGGGCGCGCGCCGTGCTGCGCACGGGCCGCATCGCGCCGGGGGCGGTGGGCGGTGAACGGACGAAGGGGGACACGAGGATGACGGTGCACAAGGACGTGGCGGACAAGGACGTGGCACACGGGAACGTGGCGGACGAGGACGTGGCGCACAGGGACGCGGTGCACAGGGACCTGGTGCTCAAGGCGCGGGTGCGGCTGCTGAGCCACAACGAGTGGGTGCTGGAGGCCCCGGAGGGGCTGTGGGTGTACCGGGCGCTGTTCCCGGCCAGCCCGCGCGTGTACGCCTACAAGCTCGCCTACGTGCTGTGGACGGCGGCCGGCTCGCCGCGGGTGGCGCACGGGCGCTGCTGGAGGAGGCGCGGGCCGCCTGCGCGCACATCCCCGACGGCGCCCCGGCCCACCAGGCGCGGATGCGGGAGTACGTCGCGGCCGCGCTGGCGGGGCTGGAGCAGCAGGAGGGGCGTGCGGGGAGGTAGGTGGTCGCGGGGTGGTTGCGGTACAACAATCCCTATTTGACGACTGATCGGAGAAACACTGATATGAGCAGTTCAGGTCTGTCCCGCCGCGCACTGATCGCCGGCGCCGGCGCCGCCGTCGTCGGCTGGAACACCGCCGCCCGCGCCTGGGCCGCCGAGCCGGGCGAGAACGTGGATCAACTGCCCGCCCTGGACGGCACGGTGGCCCTGCGGGGCGCCGACGTGGAACGGTTCTCCTCCGACTTCGGGCACCTGGTCACCGCCTCGCCCCGCGCGGTGCTGCGCCCGGCCTCGGTGCGCGACGTGCAGAAGGTGGTGGCCTTCGCCCGCCGCCACCGCATCCCGGTGGCGGTCAACGGGCAGAGCGGCGACCAGGCGACGGCCGGCAACGACGGGCTGGAGTCGCACTCCAGCTACGGCCAGGCCAACCCCCGCGGCGGCATCGCGATCGACGCGCGCGGGCTGTCGCGGATCCTCTCCGTCGAGCCCGGGCGCGCCGTGGTGGAGGCGGGCGCCACCTGGGCGCAGCTGACGGACGCGGCGCTGGCGGCGGGCTGGATGCCGCCGTGCCTGACGGACTACCTGCACCTGTCGGTGGGCGGCACGCTGAGCGTGGGCGGCATCGGCGGGGCGGTGCAGCGCCACGGGCTGCAGGCGGACACCGTGCGGTCGCTGGACGTGGTGACCGGCACCGGCGAGCTGGTGACGGCCTCGCGCGAGCACAACCGGGAGCTGTTCGAGGCGGTGCTGGCCGGCGGCGGGCAGGTGGGCATCATCGTGCGGGCCACGCTCGCCCTGGTGCCGGCGCGCGAGCGCGCCACCGTGTTCACCCTGGCCTACGACGACGCGGACCTCTACCGCGCGGACCAGGAGAAGGTGCTGGCCCAGGGCCGCTTCGACCTCCAGGTCGGCAACGTGGTGCGCAGCGCGGACGGGCAGCGGTGGCGCTACACGGCGGAGCTGGTGGCCTACGGGGACGCCGGGCGGGCGGTGGACCGGGAGGCGCTGCTGGCGGGGCTGCACGGGGTGCCGGGCGAGACGACGGTGGTGGAGCAGAGCTGGCGCGAGTACGCGTTCCGGGTGGACGCGTTCGCGGGGTACCTGCGGGCGGCCGGGTTCTGGGGGCTGCCGAAGCCGTGGCTGAGCCTGTTCCTGCCGGCCTCGACGGTGGGGGTGTTCATGCGGGAGGCGACCGCGCTGCTGACGGCGGCGGACCTGGGGGCGGGGCTGCTGCTGTTCTACCCGTACGCGCGGGCGCGGGTGGGGACGCCGCTGGCGGTGCTGCCGCAGGAGCCGGTGGGCTGGCACTTCGACCTGCTGGCGTTCCCGGCGCCGGGGGCGGACACGGCGGCGATGCTGGAGCGCAACCGGCGGCTGTACGACCGGGCGGTGGAGCTGGGCGGCAAGCGGTACCTGATCGGGGCGGTGCCGGGGATGACGGGGGCGGACTGGCGGCGCCACTACGGCGGCCTGTGGGAGCGGGTGGAGCGGGCCAAGCGGCGGTGGGACCCGGCGGGGATCCTGGCGCCGGGCCAGGGCATCCACGCCGGCTGACGGCCGGGCCCCGGGCCGCCCGCGGGGGGCGGGCGGCCCGGCGGGGGCGGGCGGGGGCCCCGTCAGGTGATCTCCAGCTGCGCCATCATGCCCATCGCGGAGTGGTCCAGCAGGTGGCAGTGGTAGGGGTAGCGGCCGCGGTAGGAGTCGAAGAGGGCCTGGAGGCGCACGCTCTCCCCCGGCAGCAGGCGCACGGTGTCCTTCAGGCCGGACTCCGCCGGGCCGGGCGCGGCGCCGTTGCGCGCCAGCACCCGGAACTGCACCAGGTGCAGGTGGAAGTTGTGCGGGACGTCCTTGTTGGCGTTGACGACCGTCCAGATCTCCGAGGTGCCGAACGCCACCGAGGCGTCCACCCGCGCCGGGTCGTACACC
This sequence comes from Kitasatospora sp. NBC_01300, assembly GCF_041435235.1. Classification (NCBI taxonomy): domain Bacteria; kingdom Bacillati; phylum Actinomycetota; class Actinomycetes; order Kitasatosporales; family Streptomycetaceae; genus Kitasatospora; species Kitasatospora sp. NBC_01300. The sequence continues at coordinate 160,382 of NZ_CP108408.1, forward strand.
TTGCCGTCGATCAGCCCGAGCGGGGCGGCGCCGGGCTTCTCCTGGTACTCCATGACCACGGTGCGCTCGCGGGCCGCCGCGCCCAGGGCGGGCAGGGTGCGCAGCTGGGCGGGGACGCGGCTGGGGTCGTCGGCGGCGCGGGTGATGTCGAAGCGCAGGACCTGGCCGACGTGTTCGGCGGGGCCGGGGGGCATGGAGTTGGTGAGGACGATGCTGGAGCCGACCGGGTAGCGGGAGAAGTCGACGACGACGTCGGCGCGCTCCCCGGGGGAGAGGTCGACGGTGTCGGTGACGTGGGGGCGTTCCAGCAGGCCGCCGTCGGAGCCGATCTGGGTGAGGGGGCCGCCGTCGGCCAGGCGCAGGGAGAAGAAGCGCAGGTTGGAGGAGTTGAGCAGGCGCAGCCGGTACTTGCGGGCGGCGACCTCGACCTTGGGCCAGGGGCGGCCGTTGGCGAGGATGGTGGTGCGGTTGAGGGGGTCGTCCATGCGGTAGACGAGGCGGCCCTGGGGGTCGAAGCGGGCGTCGCGCAGGGCGATGGGCAGGTCGTAGCGGCCGGCGGGCAGCGGCAGGGCGGCTTCGGTGGCGTCGGTGATCAGGTAGGTGCCGGCCAGGCCCCGGTAGACGTGCTCGGACTCCAGGTGGTGGGCGTGGTCGTGGAACCACAGGCTCGCGTGGGGCTGGTCGTTGGGGTAGGTGTAGGTGCGGGTGGCGCCGGCGTCCAGGAGGTTCATGGGGCCGCCGTCGGAGGCGACGGGGACGCGGGCGCCGTGCAGGTGGACGGAGACGGGGTCGTCCAGCAGGTTGGTCTGGCGCACCACGACCGGGCGTCCGGAGCGGGCGCGGATGACGGGGCCGGGGAAGGCGCCGTTGTAGGTGAGGACGTCGGTGCGGTGCCCGGGCAGGATGCGGGCGTAGGCCTTGAGCATGGTGACGGCGTAGGTGTCGGCGCCGCCGTCGGTGGAGACGGGGGCGAGCACCGGGGGCAGGGGCATCGCGGCGGTGAACTTCGGTGTCAGGGTGGGGCCGGCGTCGGGGCCCGGGTCGGCCTCGGCGGCGGAGGCGTCGGTGCCCGGGTGGGTGTGGGCGGCCGCGGCGGCGGTCTCGACGGAGGCGGCCGGGCGCAGGGTGGTGCGCATGAGCAGGACCCCTCCCCCGGTCGCCAGGGCGGCGCCGATCATCCTGCGTCTGGTCACCATCGCGCGTCCTCCTGCTGCCGGCCCGGTGTGGCGGTGTGCCCGTGCGGCCCCGGCGGGTGGGGCCGGGGCGGGTTCCGGGGGTGATTGCAGCAGCGGATCCTTGCGCCCGGTTGGGGTCCGGCTGAGGCCCGGTGGACCGCGCGGGGCGGGTTGCGGGCGGGGCGCGCGGTGAGCTGCGGGTGTTGCGGGCCGCTTGCGGCGGGCGGTCACCGTGGCTCGCAGAACACTGGAGGATCCCTCGAAGGGAAGGGCCGGAGCGTGGACCTGCGGTACTGGCTGCCGAGGGCGGCCGAGGTCGCCGAGCAGTGGGGAGAGCGGTTCGGGCCGTACAGCCCGCACCCCTCGCACCAGGTGGACGACGCGGACTTCGCCGCCGCGTTCGAGCGCTTCGCCAAGCGCCTGGAGCACAACTACCCGTTCTTCCACCCCCGTTACGCCGGGCAGATGGTCAAGCCGCCGCACCCGGCCGCCGTCGTCGGCTACCTGACGGCGATGCGCTTCAACCCCAACAACCACGCCTACGAGGGCGGGCCCGCCACCAACGACATGGAACGCGAGTGCGTCGCCCAGCTCGCCGCCATGTTCGGCCTGCCCCGCCACGTCGGCCACCTCACCAGCAGCGGCACCATCGCCAACCTGGAAGCCCTGTACGTGGCCCGCCAGAGCCACCCCGGGCTCGGCGTCGCCTACAGCGCGCAGTCCCACTACACGCACAGCCGCATGTGCCACGTCCTGGGCGTCGAGGGCCACGCGGTGGCCTGCGACGCGGACGGGCGCATGGACGTCGACGCGCTGGCCGCCCTGCTCGCCACCGGCCGCGTCGGCACGGTGGTCGTCACCGCCGGCACCACCGGGCTCGGCGCCGTCGACCCGGTGCACGAGGTGCTGGCACTGGCCCGCCGCCACGGGGTGCGGGTGCACGTGGACGCCGCCTACGGCGGGTTCTTCGCCCTGCTGGCCACCGACGACGCCCAGGCCGCCGCCCTGCGACTGGACCCGGCGCCGTGGCGGGCCATCGCCGGCTGCGACTCCGTCACCGTCGACCCGCACAAGCACGGCCTCCAGCCCTACGGCTGCGGCGCGGTGCTGTTCGCCGACCCCGACATCGGCCGCCACTTCGCCCACGACTCCCCCTACACCTACTTCACCGACGCCGAACTGCACCTGGGCGAGATCAGCCTGGAATGCTCGCGCGCCGGCGCCGCGGCCGCCGCCCTGTGGCTGACCCTGCAACTGCTGCCGCTCACCCCCCAGGGCCTGGGCGCCGTCCTGGCCGGAGGGCGCCGCGCGGCCCTGGCCTGGGCGGACCTGATCGAGGACAGCCCGCACCTGACCCTCCACCAGCGCCCGCAACTGGACATCGTCACCTACCACCCCACCCCCGGCGGGACGCCGATGTCCGCCGTCGACGCCGCCAGCCGGCACGTGCTGCGCCAGGGCATGGCCGACGAGCACGACCCGCTCTACCTGAGCCTGCTGCGGGTGGACGCCGCCGACTTCACCCGCCGCCACCCGGCGGCCGCGGCGGACGCCGACGGGGCCTCGGTGCTGCGCAGCGTCCTGATCAAGCCCGAGGCCGAGGACCACCTGCCCGACCTGCACGCGCGCCTGACCTCGCTCGCCACCGCCCGGCCCTGACCCGCCCGTCGCCCCGCTGTACGAGTGCGCCCCCCGTACGACCGCCCTGCTGTCCCGCCGCCCGCCGCCTGTCTGCCGAGGAGTGTCCGTTGACCACCGCCACCGTCCCGCCGGGCGCCGCCCTCGCGGCCCCCGCGGTCCGCCCCGCCCGACCCGAGGAGGCCCCCGCCCTCGCCCGGGTGCTCGCCGCCGCCTTCCACGACGACCCGCTCACCCGCTGGGCCTTCCCCGACGACGCCCACCGCGCCCGCGTCCTGCCCGCCTTCTTCCGCGTCCACGTCGACCAGTGCCTGGCCCACCAGGGCGCCCTGACCGCCCAGCACCCCGACGACCACGCCCCCGCCGGCGCGCTGCTCTTCCTGCCCCCCGGCGTGTGGGAGCACCCCGGCCACCAGGACCAGGCGGCCGCCCGCGCCCTGGACGCGGCCGTCGACGCCGACGCCCACCCCGAATCCGCCCGCCGCCTGGCCGCCATCACCCGTCTCCAGGCCCGCCGCCACCCGCGCCACCGCCCCCACCACTACCTGGCGTTCGTCGGCGCCCACCCCGACGCCCGCCACACCGGCACCGGCACCGCCCTCCTGCGCGCCTTCCTGGCCCGCGTCGACCACGACGGCCAGGCCGCCTACGCCGAGACCAGCTCCCCCGGCGGCGCCCGGGTCTGCGGCGCCGGCGGCTTCACCCGCTTCGGCGAGGCCATCGCCCTGCCCGCCGGCGGCCCCCGCCTGACCCCCGTGTGGCGGGGCCCCCGATGACCACCCACACCCTCGACATCGACACCGCGCTGCACAGCGGCACCGCACTGCGCATCGACACCGCGCTGCGCGTCTACTCCGCCGAGCAGATCGACGCCGGCGCCGCCGACCACCACCCCGAGGCCGCCGAGATCCTCGCCTGGAGCCGGCGCTTCCTCACCACCGCCCACCCCGACCTCGGGCGCAGCGGCCCCGTCTGCCCCTACACCCAGCCCTCGCTGCGCCGCGGCCTGTTCCACATCGCCGTCGCCGACACCGGCGCGGACGGCGACCTGCCCGCGCTGGTCGGCGAGCTGCGCGCCTGGTACGACCGGCTGCTGGCCGACCTGACGGAGGAGTCGGACCGGGAGCTGCTGACCGTGCTGCTGGTGCTGCCGGGCCTGGACCGGGCCGACTCCACCGCGCTGGACGAGGCGCAGCGCAAGGCCAAGGACGAGTTCGTCGAACAGGGGCTGATGATCGGCCAGTTCCACCCCGTCTGCGAGGAGGGGGGCCTGTGGAACCACTCCTTCAGGCCGCTGCGCGCGCCCGTGCCGCTGCTGGCGGTGCGCAAGCTCCTCGTCTTCGACCTGCCCTTCCTCGTCGCCGACGAGGCCCACCTGGCCCACTACCTGGCCCGCTTCGCCCCCCAGGTCCCCGCCCGCATCCGCGACCAGCTGGTCTCCGGCATGACGGAACACCGCAGGACCGCCCGCCTGACCGCCGCCTGAGCCGCGGCCCCCCTGCGCGCGGAGCCGGGTCGGCGCCCGGCTCCGCGCGCACCCCTCGGGAAAACCACTGGCGGCGGCGGGGCCCGGCGTGAAGGCTCTCACCGTGACGCTTCACGAGAACGAGGTCTTCGCCGACCAGGCCGTCGTCCGCTCCCTGCTCCGGGAGCAGCGGCCGCACTGGGCCGACCTGCCCATCGCGCCGGCCGGCTCGGGCACGGACAACACGATGTACCGGCTCGGCGACGACCTGCTCGTGCGGCTGCCGCGCACCGCGCAGAGCGCGCACTCCGTACAGAAGGAGTTGACGTGGCTGCCGCGGCTGGCGCCGCACCTGCCGTGCCGCGTCCCGGAGCCGGTGCACGCCGGGACGCCCAGTGCCGTGTTCCCGCTCGCCTGGTCGGTGTACCGCTGGATCGACGGCGAGGAGCCCGGCCCGGGGTCGGTCACCGACTGGCCCGCCTTCGGGGCCGACCTGGCGGCGGTCGTCCAGGGCCTGCACTCCGCTCCGCTCATGGGGGCCGTCCGCCACGGCGCGCTCGACTGGTACCGCGGAGGCGACCTGCGGGACAGCGACGAGTCGATCACCGCATGCTTCGAGAAGTGCCGGACGATCCCGGGCCTGGACCTCGACATCGAGCACCTGCTGCACCTGTGGAAGAGCGCGCTCGACCTGCCCGGGCCGTCCGGGCGCCAGGTGTGGCTGCACGGCGACCTGAAACCCTCCAACCTGCTGGTCCGGCAGGGCAGGCTGCACGCGGTCATCGACTTCGGATGCCTGTCGGTCGGCTTTCCCGACGCCGAGCACGCCACGGTGTGGGACCTTCCCTCCCCGGCCCGCCAGGCGTACTGGGACGCCCTCGGCCTCGACGACGTGACGTGGCTGCGGGCCCGGGCGTGGGCGGCCGGCGTCGGGGTCGGCGGGCTGTCGTACTACTGGGGCACCTATCCCGGCTTCGTCGACGAATGCCTGGCGCGGCTGTCCGCGATCCTGGGGTCCTCCGGCGCGCGGTGAACCAGGGCGGCGCGGTCCTCAGGTCGCGCGCTGGCCGTGGAGGAGGACGGGCAGCGCACGGCCCGCCAACGCCTCGCTGACACGGGCGGATTGGGAGGGGGCCATGACGTCGGGGAGCCGGCGGACGGGGACGAAGCGGGCGCCGAACAGGCCGCTCCTGTGCTGCGGCGGGACGGTGAGGCGGACGTCGTCGCGCACGGTGCCGCCGTCGAAGACGAGGTTGAGGCGTTCCAGGTGGCGGTCGGCGGGGGTGAAGTCGACCGCGAGGACGTCGGCGAGGCGCAGGTTGAGGCCGGTCTCGGCGTGCAGGTTGCGGGCGGCGGCCAGGTGCGGGGGCTCGTTGGGCTGGGCGGCGCCGCCGGGCAGGATCAGGCCGTCCATGTAGTCCGGGTCCACGAGGAGGACGTCGCCGCGCGGGTTGCGGACGAGGACGAGGCAGCCGAGCCGGCACACGGGCGGCTTGGCGAGGAGGCGGGGGTCACGCATCGGGCGGTTCACCTTCTGAGGGCGGCGAGGAGTACGAGGGAGAAGCCCGCCAACCAGAGGAGGCGGGCGAGGAGTTCAGCCGTCATGCGTCAGGCGCTCACTCCCCCGGCCGCTTGTGGACCTCGAAGACGCGCCAGGTGCTCCAGGCCTCGGAGAAGGACCTGAACCCGCCGAGCTCACCGTCCGGTTGGCGCAGCCACTCCCCGGTGAGCTCGTTGCGGACCCGGTAGAGGCGGGCCCCGGTGTCCCAGCGCACGCCGTAGCCGTGGAGGCGGGGAACTTGGGCATCGGCCATGAGGAAACCCTCCGCAATCAATGTTTCACGTTCTGTGCACATGGTGACCCGACATCACCTAGCATCGGAAGCGGCGAAGCACTTGACTTCGGAGACTTGTGTAGTTGGAGCAACCATGGTGAACATCAAGGAAATTGACCCCGAGTCGAGCCCCTGGGCTCCCTTCGCCGTCCAACTCCGCAGGTCACGCATGATGAAGGGGCTCAAGCAGGAACAGCTTGCGCGCAAGTGCGGAGTCAGCCCGTCGTACGTCTCGTTCGTTGAACTTGCGCGCCGACCGCCGAGTGAGAAGTTTGCCGCCAAGGCCGACGAAGTCCTGCAGACCGGCGGGACTCTGATGCTGATGTGGTGGCAGCACAAGCACACGGCGTTGGTTCCGGGCTTCCCCGAGTACGCCAACTACGAAAACGGCGCGGAGCAGATCCGGCTGTTCGAGATCAACATCATTCCCGGGCTCCTACAGACCCGCAGCTATGCCACCGCGTTCGAACTGGGAAAGGTCGGGCAGAACACCGCCACGCCACAAGAGGCCGAGGAACGCGTCGCCTTCCGTCTAACTCGCCAGCAGTGCCTGGACCGAACGCCACCACCATTCCTCCACGCGGTGATGGACGAAAGCTGCCTCAGGCGGGTAGTCGGCGGCCGAGACGTGATGATCGAGCAGATGAACCACCTTGAGCACATGGCCACCCAACCGAACGTGGTCGTTCAGGTAGTGCCCTTCTCCTTGGGCGAGAACCAGCCGTTCCTCCGGATGGTGCATCTCCTTACCATGCCTGGGCGCAGATTGGTCGCTTACACCGAGAATGAACAGCGTGGCTACCTCGACCGGGATAACGAATCCGTCGCGGGTCTAGCCAAGAGCTACGATCGGCTTGCAGTCGAGGCCGCGAACAGGGCCGACTCGCTGGCCATGATCCGCTCTGCAAGGAGAAACTTCGAATGGATGTCGGACTGACTGGCGCCCGCTGGCGAAAGAGTTCGCACAGCGGTGGCGGCGGCGCGTGCATCGAAGTCGCCGACGGCTTCACCCACGTGCAGCCCGTCCGCGACTCCAAGGACCCCCACGGCCCGGTCCTCCTCTTCCCCACCCCCGCCTGGCAGGCCTTCGTCACCGCCGTCCGCGCAGGAGAATTCGGCACCAACTAGGCCTACCGCTGGGCCTGCGACGGCTCCCCACTCAAAGCCGCATGAGCCCCCGAAGGGTCAACGCGGTGCTGCGCTAGGGTCTGGCGGCATGGGATCACCGAGGGAGCCGGACGCCTCCGGAGAGTTTCAGCGGATAGCCGACTGCTTGGCGGGACCGGGTGCCGACGCGCACCACGCCGGCTTGCAGGAGCTTGAGACACTCGCCCGGGCACATCCCGCGCTGCGCCAACCTGCCGCCGACGCCGTGTGCCGTTACCTGCGCGGCACGGTTGTGGAAGCTGTCGACAGTGCTGTCGCGGTTCTTGTCGCGCTGGCGCGGGGCGGAGACCACCTCGCCTTCGCCCTGGAGGGCGCCGTCTTGCCGGACGTCGACTTCAGCGGCTGCTCCTTCGGCCCGGCTGTCTTCGCGGACGCCCACTTCCGCGGCCGCTGCGTCTTCGACGGCGCTCACTTCCGCGACGACGCGATCTTCGCGCGGGCCGTGTTCGAAGGCGAGGCGTCGTTCGCCGACGTCAGGTTCGGCGCAGACGCCCACTTCGGGCTGGCGCGGTTCCGCTCCCCGGCCGGCTTCGCCGGCGCCCGGTTCGACAATATGGCCTGGTTCGGTCGTGGTGAGGAGTCCGTCCAGGAGGACGACCCCCGATTCGAAGAGTTCGACGAGGACGGCGATCTGCCCTCTGGCAAGCCGGACCCGTTCGGCGTGCAGATCCCCTGGCGCGAGCCGAACGAGGCCGACCCCGGCTGGCCGAGCGCCGTGCTTCAGGAGGAGTACCAGACCTGGTACGAGGGCAGCGACGGCACCTGCTTCCGGGATCGGGTGTCCTTCCGCGGCGCGCGATTCCACGGTCCGGCCTGGTTCTGGAAGGCACGGTTCGGGGCGGATGCGGAGTTCGGCGACGCCTGGTTCGGCGATCAGGTCCATCTCGACCAGCCGAGTGTGGATCTCACCGGCGCGACCGCGGACACCGTCGCCGAGGAAGACGACGCTTCGGAGTCCGACGACGCGGAAGGCTCGTTCAGCCCTCAGCAATGGCCCTTCGGCTGGGTGCTGCGCCCCGGGGACAACGGGCCGGGCCGGCTGGTGACGGACGAGTCCGTGGCGCCCTACGCCCACCAGCTCGCCGACGCCGACCCGGCGGTGCGGCTGTCCGGACTGCACGTGCTCGACGCGCTCGGCCAGGCCCGCGCCGACCAGCGGGCCAAAATCGTCGACGCGGTCTGCGGATTCCTGAGGGCGCCGCTGGCGTTCGAGGCCGACGATGAAGCCGCGCTCACCGCGGAGCAGGTGGCCGAACTGAGGCTGCGGCGGACCGCGCAGCAGATCCTCACCGACCACCTCCGCCCTCACGACCCCGGGGCGGCGCCGGATTCCCCGCCGCGCGAACGGTTCTGGGACGGAGTCGATCTCGGCCTTTCCGCCGCCACCCTGATCGACTTCGACCTCAGCGACTGCCGGTTCGCGCGTGCGGACTTCATGGGCACGCAGTTCCACGGGACCACCAACTTGGAGCGAAGCGCGTTCAAGGTGCACTTCATGCTGCCGGGCGGCGGCGGATACGCCACGTTCCACGGCGAATGCCGCACCGCCGGCGCCGCCCTCACCGACGGCTGGGCCTGGCGCAGAAGCGCCGACGAGACCCTCCGACGGGTTCGGGCACGGTCAGCCGAGGTGACTGTCTGAGTCGGTCCGTCGGCCGTCGATCGGCACCAGGCCGGCGGCTTGATCGCCGGGGCCTGCTGTCAGACCCGGCTGATCTTGGAGACGCTGCCGCTGTTCAGGGACGACCAGCCGCCGGCGGGTACGTCTCCCTTCCAGGCCGGCCATGGCCGGGGCGGCTGTTGCACAGGTGGTCGCGGTCGCGTCGTCCCACCCTGCATGAGAAGTCGGCCCCTCCGACTTCTCATGCAGCCGTCCGCAGCGCAACGGCGGCCGGATCAGCAGGTGCCGTTGGCGGTCAGGTTCACCACGGAGACGATCGATGACGATCCACTGTTCCATGGCGAGACGTCAGGCCATCGTGGCGCCAAGGCAATACGCTTCACGCGCCCTGGCGGCGTACCGATGGGCGCGGGCGATGGCGCAGTGGCTCGCGCGGCCGGGGATGTGGCCGGTGGTCAGTCCGTGGCCTTGGGGTGCCCGGTGCCGGCGTAGGTGATCCACGCGGTTCGGCCGGCATCGTCCAGCAGGTACCAGATGCGTCCGGCGCCGGTGACCTCGTACTGCCAGCGTTCCAGTTCCTGGCCCTTGAAGACACCGGTGCCGAGCTTGCCCTTGAGACGGTGCTGGCGGTCGGGGCGGTCGGCGGCGCGGGGGGTGGCGCGGATCCTCTCGAAGGCGCGGCGCAGGTTTCCCGCTGCCTGACGGGCCAGGTGTTCCCAGCCGTCGGCGGCCTCGGTGGTGGCGAAGCGCAGGTCGTACTCGTCGCCGCTCGGGGGCGGCGCGGCGCGGTCGCCGCGCTTGGGGCTCACTCGGCGGCCTCGGGCATGGCGGCCGGCCCGAGGTCGCCGTCGGGCTCGCGGGTGATCAGGGCGAGCAGGGCGGGGTCGGCGTGGACCTCGGCGCTGTGGCGCCACTGGGTGAGCAGCAGCGCGATGGGGGCGAGGTTGTCCAGGGCCACCGCGCCGCGGGCGGTGTCCACGAGCTCGCCGAGCAGGGTGTCGATGTCCTCGGCGGGCAGGAACGTGCTCCACGGCAGGGCCTCGGGCAGCGCCTGGCGCAGGGCGGCGGTGTTCCCGGTCCGTACCAGCGCCGCCAGCAGTCGCGAGGTGAAGTCCACGACGGAGGCGTCGCGTTCCATCTGCTCGACGCGCATCAGGGCCAGGTCCCCCGCGTCGCGCCGCCGCAGTCGTAGCGCGCGGACGGCGTCCAGCCGGCGCGCGGTCGCGGCGGGGTGGTGCAGGAGTTCGCTGAAGGGCACGTCCTCGTAGGCCGCAGTCATGACATCCACAGTAGCTCGGATGTCGCCCGCAGGGCGGGTGATCGCCCGCAGGGCGGGTGATCGCCCGCCCTGCGGTCAGCCGGCGGCGGCCAGGAGCGGTTCGGGGGCGGCTGCGGCGGGCTGGGGCCGGGGGCGGGTGAGGCATTCGTCGGTGAAGGCGAGGGCCCGCAGGTGGTAGGGGCGGGCGGCGTGGCCCAGGGAGAGGTTGTGGCCGGCGCGGTGGGCGGTGACGAGGTGGGCCAGGCCCGGGGGGAACGCGGCGGTGAGGGCGGTGCGGTGGGAGGGCTCCAGGCGCCACCAGGCCTCGTGGTCGGCGAGGGTGAGGCGCACCGGCACGCGCACGCGGGCGGCCAGGGCGCTGTAGCGGGCGGGCCAGGTGGCCAGTTCGCGGGATTCGAGGGCGGGGACGGGGGTGAGCAGGGTGCGGGCGGCGTGGAAGGTGCCGGGCGGGTAGAGGCCGAGGGGGCCCCAGTTGAGGCGGCCGCCGCCGGCGAGGTCGTCGGGCCGGTCCCACGCGCCGGGGGCGTAGTGCTGGGCGAGGCCGGAGATGTCGGCGCCGAGCAGGGGCAGGCGGGGGTCGGCGGGCCAGTGGGCGGCGAGGTGGAGGGCGATCTTGCCGCCGAAGGAGTGGGCGAGGAGCTGGACGCCGGCGCCGACGGGGTGGGCGCGGGCGTAGTCGGTGAGGGCGGCGTGCAGGGTGGCGGCCTGGTCGGCGATGAGCTGGCCGTCGGGCAGGCGGTGGGCGGAGGCGCCGTGGCCGGGGCGGTCCAGGGCCAGGACGGTGTAGCCGAGGTCGGCGGCCAGGGTGAGCAGGCTGGTGTCGGGGTGGGCGGGGCCGGCGAAGTAGGCGGCGCGCATGCCGCGGCCGTGGATGGCGAGGAGGACGGCTTTGGGGGCGCGGTCCTGGGGTTCGGCGACGAGGGCGGAGACGGGGATGCCGCCGGCGTCCAGGACCAGGGAGCGGGTGGCGAGGCGGGGGTTGGGCCGCGGGTTCGGACGGAAGCTCATACGGCGGCCCCGGCGCGGGCGGTGGCCCCGGTGCGGACAGCGGCCCCGGCGCGGGCGGTGGCTCCGGCGCGGGCGGTGTCGAGGTCGGCGAGCCAGCCGGTGAGGTCGCTCTGGCGCATCAGGGTGGTGCCGATGAGCAGTCCGGCGTAGCCGGCGTCCAGGAGGCGGGCGGCGTCGGCGGGTTCGGTGATGGCGGAGGCGGAGACGGGGGCGCGGGTGCCGGTGGCGTGCAGGGCGGGCAGCAGGCGCAGGCTGCGTCCGAGGTCGCCGCGGTCGCGTTCGCGGGTGCGGATGTCCTTGTTGTTGACGGCGATGACGCAGTGTTCGGGCTGGGGCAGGTGGGCGAGTTCGTGTTCGCCGGTGATCTCGACGAACGGGGTCAGGCCCAGGGCGAGGGCGGTGGTGACCAGGCGGTGCAGGGAGGTGGCGGGCAGCAGGGCGGCGGTGAGCAGGACGGCGGAGGCGCCGAGGGCGGCGGCGGCCTCCAGTTGGGCGGGGCGGGTGAGGAAGTCCTTCTGCAGGACGGGCAGGTCGGTGGCGGCGGTGACCTCGCGCAGCAGGCGGGGGGTGCCGCCGAACCAGCGGCCGGTGACCACGGACAGGCAGGGCGCGCCGGCCTGTTCGTAGCGGGTGACGAGGTCGGTGACGGTGCGCGGGCCCAGCAGGTCGGTGCCGTGCGGGTCGCGGAGTTTGACTTCCATGATCAGGGGGCGGTCGGCGGCCAGCAGGGCGTCGAGGAACCGCGGGGCGCTCATACGTACGCCTCCTTGGGGCGGGGGTGCCAGGCGTGGGCGAGGGCGGTGACGGCTTCGTGGGTGAAGTCGCCGGCCCGGTTGCGGGCGGCGGTGTCGATGTCGGCGCCGGCGTACAGGGGGTGGTCGGTGACGGTGCGGTAGGTGTCGCGGTTGGCGGCGTTCAGGCCGCCGGCGAGGAGGAAGGGGATGGTGAGGCGGGGCAGCAGGGTGTGGACGTCGGCGGGGGCCAGGGGGTGGCCGGTGGAGCCGACGCGGCCGTCGTCGGTGACGGTGTCCAGCAGGAACAGGTCGCAGCCGGCGCGTTCGAAGGCGCCGATGAAGGGGCGTTCCAGGCAGCGGCCGCGGGAGAGGTGGAGGACTTTGACGAGGACGGCGTAGGGCAGGCGGTGGCGCAGTTCGGTGACGAGGGCGGGGCTCTGGTAGGCGTGGAGCTGGATCCAGCGGATGCCGGTGGCGCGGGCGAGGCGGGCGAGGCGGTCGGCGTCGTCGAGGAAGGTGACCAGGACGGGTTCCAGGCCCAGGCGGATGGCGGTGGCGGCGAGGTGGGCGAGGTGCTGTTCGGAGAGTTCGGCGGGGCCGCCGGGCACGCCGTGCCACAGGCCCACCAGGGTGGGGCCGGATTCGGCGAGGAGGGTGAGGTCGGCGCGGGTGCGGGCCCCGCACACCTTGAGGTGGCGGGGCCGCGTGGGCGGCAGCGGGCGGGGCGGGGCGGGGGCGCTCACTTGCCGAGTCCGAGCATGGCGGCGATGCGGTTGTACTGGATCTCGTTGCTGCCGGAGTAGATGGTGCCGGCGACGGCGTTGCGCACGTCCTTCTCCAGCCCGTACTCGGACATGTAGCCGTTGCCGCCGAAGACCTGGACGGCGGCCAGCGAGGTGGCGAGGTTGGATTCGCTGGTGAGGAGTTTGGCGATCGCCATGTCGACGGTGACGTTCTCGCCGGCCTCCAGGCGCTGGGCCGTGTCGTAGAGCCACTTGCGGGCGGTCTCCAGGCGGATCTTGGTGTCGACGATCTTGTTGGCGACCGACTGGTAGGAGCCGATGGGCTTGCCGAAGGACATGCGGGTCTTGGCGTAGTCGAGGCAGCGGGCCAGGCGGTGCTGCATCTCGCCGGTGTTGACGATGAAGGAGTAGAGGATCTCGCGTTTCATGACGTGGTCCAGGACGAGGAAGCCGCCGCCGACGCGGCCCAGGACCCGGGAGGCGGGCACCGTGACGTCGTCGAGGTAGACCTCGGACAGCGGCGAGGTGCGCAGGCCCATCTTCTTGATGGGGTTTCCGGTGCTGATGCCGGGCATGTCGCGGTCCAGGAGGAACGCGGTGACGCCGAGCGCCCCGCCCTGGGGGTGGGTGCGGGCGTAGACGACGATGACGTCGGCGACGGGGCCGTTGCTGACGAAGGTCTTGGCGCCGTTGAGGACGAAGTGGTCGCCGTCGCGGATCGCGCGGGTGCGCATCTGCATGGCGTCCGAGCCGCCTTCGGACTCGGTGATGGCGTGGGCGCCGATGGCTTCGCCGGAGGCGATGCGCGGCAGGTAGGCCTCTTTGAGGGCGGGTGAGCCGAAGGCCTGGAGGGGGACGCCGGTGGAGGCGAGGGAGGTGGTGATGGAGAAGTTGAGGCCGCCGTCGCGGCAGGTCTGGCCCAGGCCCTCCAGGACGTACATGGTGGTGAGCAGGGACTGGCCCAGCCCGCCGTAGCGTTCCTCGAAGGGCAGGGACAGGATTCCGGTCTTCTGGACGAGGCGCCACTTGTCGTGGGAGAAGGCGGCCTGTTCGTCGCCTTCGATGTGGCCGGCGCTCAGGTCGTCGCCGAAGCGGGCCAGGCCCTCGCGCAGGGCGTGCTGGTCGGCGTTCCAGCGGATCATGGACGTGCCGCCTTCCTCCCGGGCCCGCGTGCGGGCCCGGGGTGGCAGGCCGGCGCGCGGGGCGCCGGCGCGTGACTCGAAGGGGGTCTTCGCCTGGTGGGCGGAGAGGGGGCCTAGTAGGCGGAGGAGGAGGCGGCGTCGAGCTGGTGGACCTCGTCGCCGCGCAGGGCCGGGGAGAAGACGCAGACCAGGCGCAGGTCCTCGTGGGGGCTGGCGACCAGGTAGTGGGCGTCGTGCTGGTCGAGGGCGTAGAGGCGGCCGGGGGTGATGGGGTGGGAGGTGCCGTCCATGGCGATGACCTCGCCGGAGCCGGCGATGCAGTAGCACGCCTCCAGGTGGTTGCGGTACTCCAGGCGGGACTTGGTGCCGGCGTTGACGATGGTGTCGGTGAGGCTGTAGCCGAGGTTGTCGCCGGCCACCAGGAAGCGGCGGGACAGGCCGTTGCCCCACTCGACGGTCTGGACGTCGTCAAGGTCGCGGATCAGCATGCTGGTTCTGCCTTTCGTTTCAGTGGGCGGGGGTGGTGGTGCGGGGGGTGGTGCGCGTGGTGGTGGTACGCGGTGCGGCGGTGGTGCTGGTGGTGCTGGTGGTGGTGCGTCCGGCCGTGGCGGGCTGGGGTGGCCCGGGCGGGCGGAGGTCGTGGAGGAGGGCGCGCAGCGCCTGGGCGGCGTCGCGGCCCTCGGTGAGGGCGGTCTCGATGCGGGCGACGGCGGCGGAGCCGACGATCGCGGCGTCGGCTCCGGCGGCGGCGACCGCGTCCAGGTCGGCGGCGCATCTGACGCCGAAGCCGATGGCGACCGGGGTGGCGGGGGCGGCGGCGCGCAGGGCGGCGACGGTGGCGGCCAGGGTGTGGTGGCCTGCCGCGGGGGTGGTGCCGGAGCGGCCGTAGTGGGCGACGAGGTAGACGTAGGCGCCGTGGGCGTCGCGGGCGGCGGCGGTGAGGACCTCGGGGGTGGAGGTCGGGTAGCAGGTGGCGACCTGCGGCAGGTCCGCCTCGCGCAGGGCCTGGCGCCAGGCGGGGCGCAGGCGGGGCGGCAGGGCGTGGACGAGCAGGGCGTCGGCGCCGGCCCGGGCGATGGCGCGGGCGCAGGTGGCGGGGTCGGCGGCGCGCAGGCTGTGGCTCCAGTCGGCGAGCAGCGCGATCTTCAGGTTCTTCAACTGGGGCCGCAGGGTGGCGAGTTCGTCCAGGACGGTGTCCAGGGTGGTGCCGGCGGCCAGGGCCCGGTCGGCGGAGCGGCGGATGACGGGGCCGTCGGTGGGCGAGTTGGGGAAGGGGACGGCGAGTTCGAGGACGTCGACGCCTTCCTCCTCCAGGACGAGGGCCAGGTCGGTGAGGCGGGCGGGCGGGTCTCCGGCGTTGAGGAACAGGGCCAGGTGCGGGCGGCCGTCGGCGCGGGCGGCGAAGAACGTGGTGTCAGGCATGGGCGGGGGCCTTGTGGTCGGTGCGCAGGCGGGTGGCCAGGGCGCGGGGGGCGCCGTCGGCCAGGGCGTCCAGGGCGGCGGTGTGGGCGGTGTGCCAGTGGGTGTGGCGGCCCGAGGCGAGGGCGAGGGCGGCGGCGTTGAGGGCGATGGTGTGGGTGGCGGTGGGGCCGGCGCGGCCGGCGAGGGCTTGCAGGAAGTGGCCGGTGAGGTCCTCGGGGTGGGGGGCGAGGTCGGCCAGGGTGCCGTCGGCGGGGGCGATGGAGCCGGCGGGCAGGTGGATGGTGGTGTCGGGGGTGTGCAGGGTGTTGTCGGCGAAGGGCAGGAGTTCGTCGGCGCCGGCGGTGTTGGTGGCCAGCCACACGGCGCGTCCGGGGGTGCGGGGGGCGAGGTGGCGCAGGGCGGGCAGGTCGGTGGCGGCGCCGGCGCCGGTGAGCTGGGCGGTGACGGGCACGGTGGCGAGCAGGGGGCCGAGGGTGTTGAGGAGGCGGCCGAAGGGTTTGAGGGTGAGCGGGAACAGGAGGCGGGCCAGGCGGGTGAGGGCGGGCGGGTAGACGTGGGGGCCGGCGAAGGCGATGCCGTGGCGGGCGAGGTGGTCGGCGGTGGCGGTGTGGGAGGAGGTGAGGGTGATGCCCAGGCGTTCCAGCAGGTCGATGGAGCCGGCGCTGCTGGTGTAGGCGCGGGAGCCGGTCTTGACGACGGGTACGCCCATGGCGGCGGCGGTCAGGGCGGCGGCGGTGGAGAGGTTGAAGGTGGCCGGGCCGCCGCCGGTGCCGACGATGTTGACGCTGGCGGGGTGGGCGGGGCCGGGGTGGGGGCTGCGTTCGGTCAGGGAGGTGGTGAAGGCGGCGAGGGTGTCGGGGGCGGGCAGGCGGGTGGTGAGGGCGGCCAGCAGGGCCGCGGCCTGGGCCCGGTCGCTGTCGCGGGCCGGGCCCGGGGTGCGCTGCTCCAGCTGGTCCCACCACGAGCGCCAGGTGTCCAGGTCGACGTCGTGCCCGGCGAGCAGGGCGGTGAGGGCCGGGTGCACGGGTCAGCCGCCTGCCACGGCGCTGGCCGGGACGGCGCGGCGCTGGGTGATGAAGGCGTCGATGGCGGTGACGGAGCGGAAGTTGTTGGGGTCGAGGTCGGTGTCGTCGACGGGCAGGGCGAAGTGGTCCTCGACCCAGGCGATGAGCTTGAGGACGCCCAGGCTGTCGATGACGCCGTCGGAGAGCAGGTCGTGGTCGTCGGCGAGTTGGTCGGGGGTGACGTCGGGCAGGAACTCCTCGATGAGGAACCGCTTGATCTGGGCGATGTTGCTCATGGCTCGCAACTCCCTTGGGTGTGTGGGGTTCTGGTGGTTTCGGGTCGGGTGGTTCGGTCAGGCGGTGGGCAGGACGGCCTTGCGGTCGACCTTGCCGGTGGCGGTCTTTTGCAGCGGGGCGTCGTGGATGGCGAGGCGTTCGGGCACGGCGGCGCGCGGCAGGTTGCGGGCCAGGTGCTCGCGCAGGGTGAGGCTGTTGAGGGCGGAGCCGGCGGCGCGTTGGACGGCGGCGTGCAGGCGTTTGCCGGTCAGCGGGTCCGGGGCGGCGGCGACGGCGGCCTCGCGGACCTCGGGGTGGGCGAGCAGGACGCGTTCGACCTCGGCGGTGTTGACGGCGACGCCGCGGACCTTGACCTGGAAGTCGGCGCGTCCGGTCAGGTGCAGGCGTCCGTGTTCGTCGCGGACGGCCAGGTCGCCGGTGCGGAACCAGCGCCGTCCGGGGCCGGCGCCCTCGGGCTGGGTGGTGAAGCGGCCGGCGTCGCGGGAGCGGTCCAGGTAGCCGGCGGCCTGGAAGGGTGTGGAGACGTACAGTTCGCCGCGGCCGGGGCCGGTGACGGGGGTGCCGTCGGGGGCGGCGAGGAGGGTGCGCACGCCGGGCAGGGGGGTGCCGATGGGCACCGGCAGGGCGGCGGTGGCGTCCAGGCGGTCCAGGCGGTGCAGGAAGCTGTCGTTGGTCTCGGTGCAGCCGTAGATGTTGTAGAGCGCGGCGCCGGGCAGCAGGGCGGGCAGTGCGGCCAGGGTGCGGGCGTCGATGGCGTCGCCGGTGAACGCGGCGTGCTCGACGCTGTCCAGCACCGCGGTGCCTGCCGTCTGGGCGGCGGCCTGGGCGAGGAGGGCGTAGGCGAGGGGGACGGCCTGGAGGACGTGCGGGCGGTGGCGGGTGAGCTGGGCGAGCAGGTGGCGGGCGTTGAGCGCGTGGGCGGGGTCGATGAGCAGGACGGTGCCGCCGGCGGCGAGGGTGGCCCACACGTCGAGCAGGCACAGGTCGAAGTTGAGGGGGGCGTAGTTGGCGACGACGCGGCCGGGTCCGAGGTCGAAGGTGTCGTGGGCCCAGGCGGTGAAGCGGTCGACGGCGGCCTGGGCGAGGGGGACGATCTTGGGCAGGTCGGTGGAGCCGGAGGTGGTGAGCAGGAAGGAGGTGCCGGCGGCGAGGGTGGGCACGGGGGCGGGGCGGGCCAGGGTGGGCAGGGCGGGGGTGTCCTGGCCGAGGGGGGCGAGCAGGTGGCGGGCGCCGGCCTGGGCGAACAGGGCCGCGAGCAGGGCGGGGGCCAGCTGCGGGGAGGGCAGCAGGAAGGGGCGGCGCTCGATCAGGCAGGCCAGGACGAGGGCGATCTGCTCGGGGGACTTGGCGGCGGGCAGGCCCACCGGCTCGCCGGGGGCGAGGTCCAGTGTGTGCAGGCGCAGCCGTTCGCGTTCGGCGGTTTCGGCGAGTTCGCGGTAGGTGACGGCGCGTTCGTGCCACAGGAGGGCGACGGCGTCGGGCCGGGTGCGGGCGTGGGCGGTGAACGCGTCGGGCAGCGACAGCGGCGGCGGGGCCTGCACGGCGGGTGTGGAGGGCGCGGCGGGTGCGGTGGGTTCGGCGGGTGTGGTCATCGGGGTCTCACTCCCCCGCCGGGGTGAGGGCGGCCCAGCCGGCCTTGACGGCGGTGCCGTCCTGGGTGGCGACGGTGAAGCGCACCACCGTGCCCCGGTCGTAGGGCTGCAGGGTCAGGCGCAGCGGGGTGCCGGGGGTGGTGGGGGCGGCGAAGCGGGCGCCCAGGGCGGTGAGGCGGGTGGGGTCGCCGTCGGCGTGGCGGTCGGTGATCTCCTCGGTGGCGAGGGCGACCAGGTGCATGCCGTGGGCGATGGCGGCGGGGAATCCGGCGGCGCGGGCGGCGGCGTCGTCGAGGTGCAGGGGGTTGAGGTCGCCGGCGGCGTGGGCGTAGGCGGTGACGTCGGCGGGGGTGAGGGTGTGGGTGAGGGTGAGGGGTTCGGTGTCGGGGGTGGTGCCGGGGTGGGCGGCGGGGGTGAGGGTGCCGAAGGGTTCGATGGTGGTGGCGCCGACCAGCAGGGCGGAGGTGGTGAGGCGGGCCAGGGTGCGGGTGCCGTCGGTGAGGTGGGTGGTGAGGGCCAGGCGGGTGCCGCGGGCTTCGCGGCGGGCGGCGGTGACGGTGACGTCGATGTCGACGTGGGTGCCGGCGGTGAGGAGGTGGTGGGTGTGGATCTCCTGGGCGAGGTGGACCACGCCGGTGAAGCCGGGATCGCCCGTGGTCAGGGTGGTGACGGTGTGCTGGGCGAGGGTGTGGGCGAGGACGAAGGGGTGGGCGGGGGCGGCGGCTGCGTCCGGGGCGGGGGGCAGGCCGGTGCGGGCGGCGGTGCGGTAGGCGGCCAGGGCGTCGGCGGTCACGGTGGTGCTGGTGCGGGCGGTGCGGTGGGCGGGCGTGGTCGCGGGCCCGGTCGCGGTCGCCGGTGTGGTCGCGGGTGTGGTCGCGGTTGCGGGTGTGGTCGCGGGTGTCGTGGTCATAGCGGGGTCACCACCAGGGTCGAGTTGTGGCCGCCGAAGCCGAACGAGTTGGACAGGGCCGCGCCCGCGCGGATGGGGCGGGCGGTGCCGTGGACGACGTCGAGGTCCAGGCCCTGTTCGGTGTGCTCGTGGTTGGCGGTGGGAGGGGCGAGGCGGCTGTTCATGGCCTGCACGGCGGCGATCAGCTCGACGGCGCCGGCGGCGCCGATGAGGTGGCCGATGGAGCCCTTGGTGGAGGTGACGGGCACGCCGTGCGGGCCGAAGACGGTGCGCAGCGCGGCGGCTTCGGCGCGGTCGTTGTGCACGGTGGAGGTGCCGTGGGCGTTGACGTGGGCGATGTCGGCGGGGGTGAGGCCGGCGTCGGTGAGGGCGGCGCGCATGGCGGTGACGGCGCCGGCGCCGTCGGGGCGGGGGTTGGAGAGGTGGTAGGCGTCGGCGCTGGAGCCGTAGCCGGCGAGGAGGGCGTAGGGGGTGCGGTGGCGGGCGCGGGCGTCGGCGAGGCGTTCGAGGACGAGGAAGCCGGCGCCTTCGCCCATGACGAAGCCGTCGCGGTCGGTGTCGAAGGGGCGGCTGGCGCGGGTGGGGTCGTCGTTGCGCTGGGAGTGGGCGCCGAGGTTGCCGAACGCGGCGAGGGTGACGGGGGTGAGGGTGGCTTCGCAGCCGCCGGCGATGACGATGTCGGCGCGGCCGGTTTCCAGGAGGAGGGCGGCGTGGCCGATGGCGTCGGCGCTGGAGGCGCAGGTGGTGGCGATGGTCAGGGCGGGGCCGGTCCAGGCCAGGCGCATGGCGATCTGGGCGGCGGCGGCGTTGGGCATGGTGACCAGGGGCATCAGGGGGCTGACGCGCAGGGGTCCGGCGGTGGTGAAGAGGGCGGATTCGCGGTCGCTGGTGGTGCGGCCGCCGACCGCGTTGCCGACGACGATGGCGGTGCGGCCGGGGTCGGGTTCGGGGGCGCCGGCGTCCTGGTGGGCGGCGAGGGCGGCGAGGGTGCCGTAGTGGGCGAAGGGGTCGAGGCGGCGGGCGTCCTTGGCGGGGACGGGGCCGTTGGCGGGCAGGTCGGTGACGCGGCAGCCCAGGCGGACCCGGTGGCGGGCCAGGGCGGGGTCGGTGAGGGCGGTGGCGGTGGGGGTGCCGGTGCTGACGGTGTGCCAGAACGCGTCCGGGGTGTGGCCGGCGGGGCTGACGACGCCCAGGCCGGTGACGGCGATGGGGGGCCGGGTGGGGCGGGCTGCCATGGTCTTGTCCTTTCCGGGCGTTGGGGGCCGGCGCGGGCGGGCCGGGGTGCGGCCGGCGGGTGCCGGGGCCTGGCCGGGGTGTGGCCGGCGCGGGGGCGGGGGCCGGCTGGGTCAGATGAGGCCGGTCTGGGCGGCGGCGGTCAGGAAGGCGTCGGCGGCGAAGTCGATGTCGGCGGCGGTGTGGCGGGCGGTGACGGCGATCCGCAGCCGGGCCAGGTCGTTGGGCACGGCGGGGGTGACGACGGGCAGGCCGATGACGCCGGCCTTGCGGCAGGCGGTGGCGTAGTCGTAGGCGGCGTCGTCGGAGCCGGCGATGACGGGCAGGACGGCGGTGGCGGAGTCCATGGTGGAGATGCCGGCGTCGTTGAGGCGCCGGCGCAGGCGCTCGGCCTGGACCTGGATGTGGGTGACGCGCTCGGGTTCGCGGCGCAGGATCCGCAGGGACTCCAGGGCGGCGCCGGTCTGGGCGGGGCCGAGGGCGGCGGAGAACAGGAACGGGCGGGCGGCGTAGCGCAGGTGGCCGATCAGTTCGTGGCTGCCGGCGACCCAGCCGCCCATGGAGGGGATGGCCTTGGAGAGGGTGCCGAGTTTGATGTCGACGCGGTGGCGGTAGCCGAAGTGCTCCTCGATGCCGCCGCCGGTCTCTCCGATGACGCCCAGGGCGTGGGCCTCGTCGACCATCAGGAGGGCGTCGTGGGCGTCGCAGACCGCGCGCAGTTCGGGCAGCGGGGCGATGTCGCCGTCCATGGAGTAGACGCTGTCGACGATGACCAGGCGCACGCCGGTCGGGGAGGCGGCCTTGAGGCGGCGTTCCAGGTGGTCGACGTCGTTGTGGCGGAAGCGGGTGACGGTGGCGCCGGAGAGGCGGCAGCCGTCGACGATGCTGGCGTGGTCGTACTTGTCGATCAGGACGGTGTCGCCCTGGCCGACCAGGGCGCCGACGGTGCCGACGTTGGCGGCGTAGCCGGAGCCGAAGACCTGGGCGCGTTCGCGGCGGGCGAAGCGGGCGACCTCGGCTTCCAGTTCCTCGTGCAGCGGGATGGTGCCGGCCAGGGCGCGCACGCCGTGGTTGCCGGTGCCGTAGACGTCGACGGCGGCCTTGGCGGCGGCCACGACGCGTTCGTCTCCGGCCAGGCCCAGGTAGCTGTAGCCGGACATCATGAGCAGGCGCTCGCCGTCCAGGTCGCAGTAGGCGCTGTCGCGTTCCATGGTGTAGGCGACGAAGCTGTTGCGGCGTGAGGGGTCGGACTCCAGCGCGGCCACGCGGTCCAGGGTGGCGGCGAGCTTCGGCTCCAGGCGGTCCCATGCTCCGGTGGCGTTCACGTGCGGGTCTCCTTCTCGGCGGGGCGCGGCGGGCGCGCGGCGGTTTTGCCGTGCGGTTTGCCGTCGGTTTGCCGCCGGTTGTCCGTCGGCTGTTCGGCGGTTCGTCGTCGGCTTGTTCAGGATTGTTTTCGGTATTTCCCGGCGCGGGGGCGGGTGGTGGTGCTGGGGTTTCCTCCCGGGATAGTCCCGGGGCTTTTACGGGTGGTGCCCGGCGCAGGGGGTGGGGTGGTGTTTCTCGAAGCCTTCACGCGGGGTGCTCAAGGATGACTACATTTCTACGGCAGGATGCGCAAGGCGTCCGCAATAGCCGTGTTCCCGGCCTGCGGTAACGCTCTGACGTGCAGAAACCCTGCGTCCACGACGCATGGACCGGCTGGTGGGTATGTTTTGTCGACCAGTGTTGACACCGTGTGATGCGCCGAATGTATGGTCGAAATCCGCCGAAACCGAACGGCTGGTCGGCGGCATTTCCGGTCCAGGTTTCCCACGCCGTCGGCCCGGCGTCACGGGCCGTCGGCTCCGCTTTGGCTCAAGGGGGTTGGAGCACGTTGAACGGCTTCCGGGAAGACAGTCCGTCCGGCAGATCGGGGGAATTCTCATGCTGATCCGCCTGACAGGACTCGTGACGATCGAGCACGACCACGGCGCCCCGCAGCACCTGTCCAGCGCCCAGGCCCAGGTGGCGTTCGCCCGCCTGGTCCTGGAGCGCTCCGCCGGCACCAGCCGCGACCAGCTGGCCGACACCATCTGGCCCGACGGGCTGCCCGACACGTGGGCCTCCGCGCTGCGCAGCGTGGTCTCGCGGGTGCGGGCGTTCGTCGCCTCCCCCGGCCAGGGCCCGGGCGCCACCCCGCTGATCGCCCAGGGCGGGCGCTACGTCCTGCGGCTGCCCGCGGACGCGGCGGTGGACCTGGAGGCCGCCGCCAGCGCGGTCGGGGAGGCCGGGGAGGCGTACGCGGCCCGCTCCTACGCGGTGGCGCAGCAGTTGGCCGCGGGGGCGATCGCCAATCTGCGCGGCGCGTTCCTGCCCGACCACGAGGGCGAGTGGGCGGGCGGGGTGCGCGAGCACGTGGAGGAGTTGCGGATGTCCGCGCTGGAGACGGCGAGCCTGTCGGCGTCGGCGCTGGGCGAGGAGCACCACGCGCTGCGCTGGGCCGACGAGGCGGTGCGCCGCGCCCCGTTCCGTGAGAGCGCCTACCGCTGCCGGATGGAGGCGCTGGCCGCGGCCGGCAACCGGGCCGAGGCGCTGCGCTGTTACCAGCAGCTGCGCCAGGTGCTGGCGGAGGAGCTGGGCATCGACCCGGCCGCCGAGACGCAGGAGCTCTACCTGGCGCTGCTGCGCTCCCCCGCCCCGGTCGCGCCCGCCGCGGCGGCGGTGCGGCCGGTGGACCCGGTGCTGATGGGGATCTTCGAGCCGCTGGCCCTGGCCCGGCTGGCGCGTCCGGCCGGGCCGCCGGTGCGCGCGGCCTGACGGGGCTGTCGGTGCGCGCGGCCTGACGGCTTGTCGTCGTGGCGGGCGGCCCCCCGGCGTTGGGGGCCGCCCGCCCGCGTGCGCGCACGGGGGCGGGCGGGGGCGCGGGGGTCGCGGGCGCGCCGGGGCGGGCGCGCGCGTGTTGCGGAGGTGTTGCGGTGGGCGTGGCGCACGGCGCGCTCGTAGTAGCGTCGAGGCGCGAAGTCGCGCACGCCGCGCGGCTTTTACCGAACCGGGACGGGGGTCGAGCGTTGGGAAGGGGTGGTGGGTGTGGGACGGGCACGCGTGGCGGCGCGGGTGATCGTGCACCCTGGTGTGGAGGACCTCAGCGTCCAGCAGGTGTTGGAGGCACTCGCGGACCCTGCCCGCAGATCGGTGGTGCGCCGGCTGGCCCACGCGGGCGCCGCGCTCAGCTGCGGCTCCTTTGACCTTCCGGTCTCCCGCTCCACCTCGACGCACCACTTCAACGTGCTGCGCCAGGCCGGACTGCTGCACCAGTACTACGTGGGCACCACCAAGATGAACTCGCTGCGCGCCGAGGAGCTGGAGGGCCGCTTCCCGGGCCTGCTGTCGGCGGTGGTGGCCGCCGCCGACGCCGAGGCCCGCACGGCGCCCTGACGGCCGGCCCGCTCCGGGCGAGCGGGCCGGCCGTGGCCGGTCCTGGCGGGGCCGGCTCCGGTGGGGTCGGCTCCGGTGGGGTCGGTCCTGGCGGGGTCGGTCCTGGCGGGGTCAGTTCCGGACGGTGAGGACGATCTTGCCGACCTGGGTGCCGGCCTCCAGGTAGCGGTGGGCCTCGGCGATCTCGTCGAGGCCCTCGAAGACCCGGTCGACGGCGGGGGTGAAGGAGCCGTCCGCGAGCCCGGCGGTGACGAAGGCCTGTGCGCGGCGCAGCCGTTCGTCGTCGCGGGTCACCTCGTGCATCGAGTAGAAGCGGCTGGTGACGGGGGCGAAGGTGTCCTGGCCGGGCAGGGGGGTGTCGCGGGGGTCGAGGCGGCCGTAGACGATCAGGCGGCCGCCGGGGGCGAGGGTGCGGGCGAGGGTGAGGACGCCGGGGCCGGCGACGGGGTCGAAGACGGTGCGCACGCCGGCCCCGGCGGTGATGGCGTCCACGCGGGCCACCAGGTCCTCCTCGCCGGTGATGACGACGTCGGCGGCGCCGGCGTCCAGGAGTTGCTGCTTCTTGGCGCGGGTGCGGGTGGTGGCGATGGGGACGGCGCCCAGGCGGCGGGCGGTGCGGATGGCGGCCAGGCCGGTGCCGGAGGCGGCGGCGGTGAGCAGGACGTGGTCGCCGGGGCGCAGGTGGCCGTCCTCGGCGAAGGCGCCGTAGGCGGTCAGGTAGGGCATCCACACGGCCGTGCCCTGGACGTCGGTGAGGCCGGCCGGGTGGTGGACGACGGCGCGGGCGGGCACGAGGGCGTGGGTGCGGTAGACGCCGTAGTCGTTCTGGGAGAAGGCGGGGACGGTGTCGACCCGGTCGCCGGCGGCGAAGCCGGTGACGCCCTCGCCGAGGGCTTCCACGGTGCCGGCGGCCTCGTAGCCGGGGGTGGCGGGCAACCTGGGCTCGTCGAGGTAGGTGCCGGCGCGGAAGAGGGCCTCGGCGCGGTTGAGGCCGATCGCGGTGACGCGGATGAGCAGTTCGCCGGGGCCGGGCACGGGTACGGGGGCGGCTCGCACGGTCAGGACCTCCGGTCCTCCGGTGCGGTCGAAGACGACGGTCCTGGACATGGTGTAACTCCCCTGCTGCGGCGGGCCGGTGGCGGTGCGGCGTGCGGTACGGCGTGCGGTACGGCGTGTGGTGCGGTGTGCGGTGCGGCCACTTACGTAACCCGGTGCGCGGGAAACTGTCAAACTTCGACCGGTCTCGGAATAGTGGGCGGTCGGCGGGCGTTGCCGGTGAGTTGACCTCGCGTCAGATGCGGGGCTACGTGGGCTGCGGGGGCGGGCGGGGACCCGGCGCGGCGGCGGGCGGGCGGTGTTCGTATCCTTCGGCGGATGGACGCCTTCGCACCGCCGCACGAGCCGCCGCAGGAACCGCCGCACGGGCCGTACGGGCCCTCGGGCCGGGCCTGGGCCGCCACGCTGCGGTGGGTGGAGCAGGGACTGCCCGCGGGCCACCGGGTGCGGTCGGTGACGGGCCTGCGCGGCGGCTGGACCTCGCGGATGCGGCGCCTGGACGTCGGCCCGGAGGGAGGTGCGGAGGCGGGCGGGTACAGGCTGGTGCTGCGTTCGTTCGTCAAGCCGTTCTACCTGCGCCACGCGCCCGCCCTGCTGACCCGTGAGGCCGGCGTGCTGCGGCTGCTCGCGGCCGGCGGCGTGCCGGCGGCGCGGCTGCACGCCCTGGACGCGGCGGGCGAGTTCTGCGACCACCCGTCGCTGGTGATGTCGCTGCTGCCGGGCGGCGTGCGGGTGGCGCAGGACGGCGACGTGGAGCGCCGCGCGGAGCTGCTGGCCGGTCAGCTGGCCGCCGTGCACGCCCTCGTGGTGGCGCCGGGCGATCGCCCCCGCGCCTTCGAGGCGTGGACGTCCCCGGAGCGGGTGCGGGTGCCCGGGGCCACGGCGCGTCCCGGGGTGTGGCGGCGGGCGGTGGACGTGATCCGCCGCGAGGCGCCCGCGTACCGGCCGTGCTTCCTGCACCGCGACTTCCACCCCGGCAACGTGCTGTTCACCGGGCAGGGCGCCGGGCTGGCCGTCAGCGGGGTCGTGGACTGGGTGGAGACCTCCTGGGGCCCGGCCGACCTGGACGTGGCCCACTGCTCCACCGCCCTGGCCCTGCTGCACGGCGTGGACACCGGCCTGGACTTCGCCGCCCGCTACCTGGCGGCCGGCGGCACGCTGGAGGAGGACCGGGGCGCGCACCTGTACTGGCGGCTGCTGGACGCGCTGGCGTTCGCGCCGGACGCGGAGAAGGTCGCCGTGCCGTGGCGGGAGCTGGGGCGCGACGACCTGACGCCGACCCTGCTGGGCCGGCGCCTGGAGGACTACCTGGAGGCACTGCTCGACCGGCACGCCTGAGCCCCGCCCGCCGTTCGCCGTTCGCTCCCCGGCTCCCCGGCTCCCC
Organism: Kitasatospora sp. NBC_01300; assembly: GCF_041435235.1. Lineage (NCBI taxonomy): Bacteria > Bacillati > Actinomycetota > Actinomycetes > Kitasatosporales > Streptomycetaceae > Kitasatospora > Kitasatospora sp. NBC_01300. Next base: position 186,501 of record NZ_CP108408.1, read on the forward strand.
GGCGGGCGGTTCAGGTGGCCGGCCCGCCGTCGAGGAAGGCGGCGATCAGGGCCTGGGGCGTGTCGTCGCCGTTGCGGGGGAACATGGCCCGCCCGTAGGCGGCGAGGGCGGCCTCGGTGTCGCCGGGGTGCGCCGACAGGGCCTTAGCGATCGCCCTCGGAACGGACGGCGTTGCCCGGGCTGTCGAGCCAGTACCGGTGCTCGCCCTGGGGCGTCACGGTCAGCCCGAACCGCTCTGGCCCGGGTTCGCCGTGGTCAATCCACCAGGCGTGCGCCTGTGCCACCTCGTTCCACAGCCGCCGCTTGCCGTACTGCCACACGGTGTAGCCGCTCGACCCGTCGTCCGCCCGGTCGACGGCCGCCCACGAGGTGGCGTCGGTGGTGGCGAGCCAGAGCCGGCGGGCGACGCCGTCCACGTCGGGGTCGTCGTCCCACGCCGTCCAGACGTTGCCGAGGTGCACGCCGATGGTGAACGCGAGGTCCCACCGGTCTTCCGCGATCCCGTGCGCGGGCAGCTCGGTGTGCGACTCGTCCGGCACGTGCTCGTCTCGGACCACGTCCCGATAGATCCGCAGGTCCGTTCGCTGGTTCCGCGCGAGCATGAACGCGCTGTAGGGGCTGAAACGGCCCTCGGCGCTGCCGTCCTCGGCGACCGACAGCCTCAGCAGGCCCCAGCAGACCCACGGGTTGTCCCACGGCGTGAGGATCAGCCCGCCGGGCCTGGTCTGGCGGACCAGCGCCTCGGGGACGCCTTGCAGGGCGCAGGTCACCGAGACACGGTCGTACGGGGCCCGCAGGCCCCACCCTCGGGTGCCGTCGCCGCAGACCACTTCGGGGCTGAAACCGGCGTTCGCCAGACTGGTCCGGGCTCGCGTCGCGACCTGCGCGTCCACCTCGATGGAGACGACGTTCGACGAGCCGAGCCGGTGGCTCAGGTAGGCGGCCGTCAGCCCCGTGCCGGTGCCGATCTCCAGCACGGTCATGCCCTCCCGCAGATCGAGCATTTCGAGCATGCGGAACACGATGGACGGTGCCGATGCCGAGGACGACGGCCATGGGTCTGCGTCCGGGTCCTTCCCGTCGTTGACCTGCGTGACGACCGGCACGTCGGCGTAGGCGGCCTTGTTCCAGCCATCCGGATCGGATTCGCGGTCGCACGGCGTGTAGCCGCCGTGCCCGTCGTCCAGCCACACCCGGTCGGCGAGGAACCAGGACCGGGGCGCCGCTTCGGCGGCTGCCGCCCATTCCGGGGCCACGTCGCGGCCGAGCTCCTTGCCGACGGCCGAGAGCAGGCCGCGAACGGCGACCTGCTCCGGCTGACTCCCGTGCTCAGGCAATTACTTCCCCTTGCCGTGCTTGTTGTCGCCCTTGCTGCCCTGCGTGTCGGGGCTCGGGGCCGACTTGCCCGGGTCCTTGTTCCCCGCGTGCTTGCCCTGTCCACCGTCGTTGCGGCCCGATCCGCCGCCGCTGCTCCCGCCCTTGCCGGTTCCCCAACCCATGGCCGGACTCCTTCACGTCGTCCCGGGCTCCGTGCTCGACCCGGATGCTTCCTGCGCCGTCTGCTGTGACCGGCACAGGCCACGCTACGGACGGGAAGGCGCCGAGCTCTACGAACTTGCACGGGCTTGCACGTCAATCACCCTTCCAGGTAGCCGCATTGACGTCGTGTCCGCTGCTCGGCAAAGCTTGTGCAAGCCCGAGAAAGCACCTGGACCAGGGAGCCGGCCATGGCCGTGGAGTTCGTTGGCATCGACCCCGACACCGACCGGGACCACTGCCCCACCGTGTGGGTGGACCCGCAGACTCAGGAGATCCTGTTGCAGGGGTGGAAGGCGAGCCCCGAGACTCAGGCGCAGTGCGAGGCGAGCAGCCCCGCGAACGGTCCGGTACCCGACAGTGAGACCATCGTCAGGATTCCGGCCCGGATGGTGCCCATGATCAGGGAGGCCTGTGATGCCGTCGAGCGTGCCCGACTTCGCTGAGCTGCTCGGGCGGTGCCGGCGCTCCGCCGTCCATCTGGAACTGCGGGACTCCTATGCCCCGACCGAGCGGTTCGAGGCGTGGCGGCGCGGCGAGCGGATCGACTGGCAGGACCGCGCGTCCTGGTGGCATCCCTACGACCAGCTGATCACGGACACGGTGGCCCGGGGTGTGGTCGTACGCCGGGCCCGGGTCGTCTCCGAGCCCGTGTCCGCGTACATCCGGTGGGAGCACTACGTCACCCACGCCAACGTCACGGCGGGTGAGGAGGTCCGCTGGCTGCCCCGGCGACGGGCCACGGACATCCCCCTGCCGGGCAACGACTTCTGGCTGTTCGACGGCGCGCTGCTCCGGGTGCACCACTTCTCCGGCGACGGCGCGGTGGTCGAGGACGAGATCACCGAGGACCCGCAGACCGTCGAGCTGTGCGCCACCGCGTTCGAAGCGGTCTGGGAGCGAGCGGTCCCGCACCACCTGTACGGAATCTGACGAAGGCCGGCTCCGTGCCCGCGCACCCCTCTGCGAGCGTCCAGCAGGCCCGCGAAGCCCTGGCCGGCCGGCTGCGCGAGATCCGCAAGGAGGCAGAGATCAGCGGGCGGGAGCTGGCCATCAGGTGCGGCTGGTCGGAATCGAAGTCGTCCCGGATCGAGAACGCCAGGACGCCTCCCTCCGATGCGGACATCAGGGCGTGGTGCCGGGCCTGTGACGCCGACGATCAGATCCCCGACCTGATCGCCGCCAACCGACAGTCCACCGACGCCCACGTGCAGTGGAGGCGGCTCCAGCGAAGCGGGCTCCGCCGCCTGCAGGAGTCCACCGGGGACCTGTACCGGCAGACCAAGGTCTTCCGGACCTACGTCTCCGACGTGATCCCCGGGTTCCTCCAAACACCTGGATACGCCGCCGCCCTGCTGGCGTCCATCGCGGACTTCCGGGGAATCCCGAACGACGTGAGTGATGCCGTGGCGGCCCGCATGAAGCGCAACGCGGTACTGAACAACGGCGCACGCCGGTTCTCCTTCGTCCTGGAGGAGTCCGTGCTGCGGTACCGCGTGTGCAGCGCCGAGGCCATGGCCGCGCAGCTCGGCCACCTGCTCGCAGCCATGGATCTTCCGAACGTCGCCCTGGGCATCGTCCCGTTCGCGGCGCAACGGGATGTGTGGCCCATGCCGACCTTCACGATCTTCGACGACGCCAGAGTCCACGCGGACACGCTGGACGCCGCCTCCACTCTCACCCAGCCCGGCCAGGTCTGTCTGTACGCCCGGGCCTTCGACCGCCTCTCGCAGGGGGCGGTGCGGGGCGCGGCAGCGCGCTCGCTCGTGGCGGGCGCCTTGGCCTGCCTGGACTGATACGGGAGGCGTCAGACGGCGGCGGGCGGCGCGTCCTGCGCCTGCGGCGCCGGGACGGCGACGGCGGCGGCCGGGGTGGCGGGGCCCAGGCGGCGGCGCAGGAGGACGGCGGTCAGGGCGGCGAGGGCGAAGCCCGCTCCGGCCCAGGGCAGGTGGCGGGCGCCGGCGGTGGAGACGACGAGGCCGCCCACCGCACTGCCGACGGTGATGCCCAGGTTGGAGAAGGAGATGAACAGGCTGTTGCCGAACTCGGGTGCGTCCTGGGCGTCGCGGGCCAGCCAGCTCTGGCTGACGACGAGTCCGCCGGAGTGCACCGCGCCCCAGAGCAGGACGCCGGCGGTCATCGGCGCGGGCCAGGGGCCGATCGCGTAGAGGAGGGCGTAGAGGAGGACGTAGAGGGCGGGGAAGGCGGTGACGGTGCGCAGGAGGTCGCGTTCGAGGAGGCGGCCGAAGAGGAGGTTGCCGAGGACCATGACGATCCCGAAGGCCATCAGCGCGGCGCCCACCAGGGAGGCGCTCAGGCCGGTGACGCGTTCCAGGTATTCGGCGAAGTAGCCGTAGACGGAGAACATCGCGGCGAACACGCACACGACGGCGAGGACCGACAGCCACAGGCGGCCCCGGCGCAGGATGGCCAGCTGGCCCCGGTAGGAGGGGCGCCGGCCGGCGGGCGCTGCGGATGCTGCGGGGGTGGTGGGCGCGGCGGGCGCGGCGGGGGTGGCGGGGGTGGCGGGCAGGAGGAGCAGGACGCCCAGGCAGGCCAGCAGGTTGACGCCGGCGCCGAACCAGAACGCGGCGGCCAGGCCCGCGTGTTCGGCGAGGTAGGAGGTGAGCGGCACGCCGAAGGCGAAGCCGACGGTGACGCCGGCGAAGACGGTGGTGGCCGCCCGGGTGGCGCGGTGGGCGGGGACCAGGTTGGCGGCGGTGGTGAGGGCGACGGCGAAGAAGACGGGGTGGAAGAGCGCGGGCAGGATCCGGAAGGCGAACATCACGGCGAAGTCGTCGGTGAGCGCGTACACGGCGTTGGAGAGCGCGAAGACGGCCAGTGCGCTCGCCAGGACGGCCTTGCGGCGCAGGCCGGAGGCCAGCAGGGTGCCGAACGGTCCGGTGGCGGCGACCACGAGGGCGAAGACGCCCACCAGCCAGCCGGCGGCGGAGGGGGTGACGCCGAGGTCCTCGGAGATGCGGGGCAGGACGCCGACGACGCCCATCTCGGTGGTGATGATCCCGAACACTCCCAGGGAGAGCGTCAGGACGGCGGGGCCGGTCTTTCCCATGTGGTGCCTCCGTCCGCCCGGTGCGCGGGGTGTGCGGGCGCACGGCACCCACCCCCCCCACGCACAGGGCTACAAATCTAGATAGTTAGATGGAATGGGGCGAAAAGGAAGGGCGCAGCCCGGGCCGCCCCGGGCGGGGGCGGCGGGGTGCGCCCCTGAGGGGCGGAGCGTCAGAGTTCGTCGCGGGCGTAGGCGGCGAACGCGGCGATCGTCTCCTCGTCGCGGCGGTAGAAGGTCCACTTGCCGACGCGTTCGGACACCAGCAGTCCGGCGTCGCGCAGGATCTGCAGGTAGCCGGAGACGACGGACTGGGCGAGGCCGGACTTCTCCCGGATGTCCGTCACGCACACGCCGATGTGGAAGCCCACGCCGCGTTCGCGGTAGTAGTCCTCGTCGAAGTAGCGCTCGGGCGTCTTGAGCCAGCGCAGGAAGTCCGCCCGCGCCGGGTTGGCGAGCGCCTTGTGGACGGCCAGCGGATCCACCGCACGCTCCCTTCGCCCGAGCCTCGACCAGATGACGTATCCAATATTCTAGATGTGAAGAAGCGTGTCAACCCGGGCCGGGCGGGGCGGGCCCCTCCCGCCCGGGGCCTTGGCGGGTTCGCGGCGCTAGGGTGTGGCGGTGACCTCGCTGCCGGAAGACCTCTCGCCCCTGGCCGGCGACGACGACCGCGACACGGCCGTGCAGCGCCTGCAGGAGGCGTACAGCCAAGGGCGCATCTCCCACGAGGAGATGGACGAACGCCTCCACCAGGCGCTCACCGCCAGGACGCAGGGCGCACTCGCACGGTCCCTGGCCTCGCTCCCCGAGCCGGGCGCGGGCGCCGAGGTGACGATCGGCGCCGCCACGGGACGCATCCGGCGCAGCGGCGCCTGGCGGGTGCCCCGGACCCTCAAGGTCGCCTCCGCGCTCGGCAGGGTGCGCCTGGACCTGTCCCGGGCGGTCTTCGAGCACCCGGTCGTCGACATCGAACTGCAGCTCGGCACCGGCGGCGCCAGGATCACGGTGCCCCACGACGCGGTCGTCGACATCGAGGGCATGCACGCCGGCTGGAAGGAGGCCCGCTACAAGCCCCCGCGGCACCCCACCCCCGGCGGCCCCACGATCCGGATCTCCGGGACCACCGGGTTCGGACGGCTGAAGATCCGCCACGCGCGGCGCTGAGGCCCCTCCCCCGGGCCAGCGCCGCCGCAACCTCCTTCGTTCAACGCATGATTGACGGTTCATAACGTTCGGTGACGGCCACCCCGGCGGCGCTTTCGCCGGACCTCACGGAAGGAGGCGGGCAGGTGGACGGAAACGCGCGGCAGGCGGCCGTCGCGGCGCTCGCCGAGCTCGGACGCGGCCGCGACTACCGCGACCGGGCGGATGCCGGTCGCGCCCTGGCAGGGTTCGCCGAGCTGCCGGAGGCCTGCGGGCCGCTGCTGGCGCTCGTGCTCGACGCGGACGACACCTTCGTCACCCGGGCGACCACGCAGGCCCTGCTGCGGCGGAACGACCCGGCCGGGCTGACGGTCGTCGCGTCCGCGCCGGCAGTGGCCGACGACAACCACGGCGACTGGATCCACACCGCGGTCGTCGACGTGTTCGGCGTCTTCGCCGACGACCGGGACGACGCGCTACGGCTGTGCGAGGAGCTGTCGCGGGCCGCCGACGGCCGCGTCGCCCTGGGGGCGGGCCGGCTGCGCGACAGCCTGGCCGGGATCGATCCCGCTCTCGGCCCCGCGGCAGCGCGGGACGGGCGCTAGCCGGGCCGCGGGGTCGCGGGCGCCGCCGCGCGCGGGGTCAGCAGCCGGGTTCGGCCGGCGTGGACGAGACCAGGGCGAGCGCGGCCGCCCGCAGTTCGGCCTCCCACTCCGCCTGCTGGTCGAGCCCCAGCGTGTACGCGAGGCAGCAGGTGCACTGCGGGATCAGCCGCACGAACGCACGCTCCTGCGCCGTCTGGGCCCCGGTCTCCCCCAGGTCGTCCAAGCCCAGGTCGGCCAAGCCCAGGTCGGCCAAGCCCAGGTCGGCGAGCGGGACCTCCCCGGCCAGGAACCGCGCCGCCGTCCGCCGCAGGGCGTGCCGGCCGGCCAGGGCGAGGTCCGGCAGCGCGATCCCGCACTCGGCCGGCGCCCGCTCGAACTCGTCGCGGAGCTCCTGGCCGTCCGCGTTGCGCGGCCGGCCGGCCAGCTCGCACAGCGTCGGCCCGTCCAGCCCGGCCGCGAGCGCCTCGGCCGCGATCATCGGCAGCTGCGCCGCGTCGACCTCCCCCACCCGGTAGCGGCACGCCACCTCGCCCAGCACCGAGCGCCCCTGGCGCGCGAGCGCCCCCGCCGCCGTCCCCGAGTCTCCGTCGATCACACCGCCCACGATGCCACCCCCGCCCCCGAGGCACCCGCCCGGGGCCGCCCCGGATCGGCGCCCCCGGCCTCCGACGGCCGCCGGTGCGCCCACCCTGCCTTTCGCGCGGTCGAGTTGACGGTCTGGGCACGAAGCCCCGCAGCCTGGGGCCGTGTGGTGCCGTCCGGCCGGCGCGGCCGGTGTCGGAGGCGCACGGTAGCGTGCCGGGATGGGACGGACTGTGACGTATCTGGAGATGACCAGCCGCGGGGAGCTGCGGCCCGGGCGGGTCGTGCCGCAGGTGGGGCTTCGGCGGCAGGAGGGGCTGTCGGCGCTGGTGCGCTCGGTGATGGCCCGGGTCGGTGCGGCGTACGGGTGGCGCAGTTCGACGCGCTCCGAGCAGCAGTGGGAGGAGCTGGCGGCAGCGCACCCGCGCTGCCAGTACTGGCTGATCGAGCTGGCGGGCGAGACGGCCGGGGTCGTCGCACTGGAGCCCCAGCCCGGCGGGGACGTCGAGGTCCGCACCTTCGGGCTGCTGCCCGAGTACGTCGGCCGCGGGCTCGGCGGGCACGCCCTCACGCTGGCGCTGGAGCAGGCCTGGGGGACCGAACTCCCGCAGGCGCAGGCCGTCCGCAGGGTGTGGCTGCACACCGACTCCGAGGACCACCCGAGCGCGCTCGTCAACTACCGGCGCCGGGGCCTGCGCGTCTACCGCACCGAGGTCGAAGATGCGCCGGTGCGCGACAGCTGATCCCAGGACGCGCATGATGCGGGCGGCGCCGCCGACCGGACACCGGGTCGGTGCCTTCCTCGGGTACGCGACCGGGCGGGGCCGGGCCCGCCCGGACGCCGGGCCTGATCACACCCAACCGTCCCCGGGATCCGCCCGCTGATCGCCCGCCGCACCCGGCCCGTTCGCCGCAGAACCGACCACATCCCGCACTGGTCCCGCTGGCCCCGCTGGCGCCGTCGACGCCAACACCGGTCCCGTAGCGGCCACTTCGAGAAGCGAGGCAACGGCCGAGAGCCGAAGCCCCGTCACGTCGAGCACCGTTGCGGCCGGCGCGAGGGCGTCTGGCGGGCGCGGTCGGCGACGGCCCGCAGCAGGGCCTCGGCACTGTCGGGGGCGGCCACCCAGCGCCGCATCCCGGCGTGGGCGGCGCGGCGCCCGGGGCTCAACGCCCGCACGGGCAGGGAGAACTGGCCGTGCAGGCACCACCACCTCACGACCCGGGCGCAGCTGCGCCTCACGCCGGATCCGGGAGCCCGTCGATGCCGCCGGCGGGGCCGTCGGGGCGTTCGGTGCTTTCGTGGCTTTCGGCGGGGCGCAGGTGGATGGGGTGGGCGTGGGTGCCGACGAAGGCGATCGTGCGCAGCGCGCCGAAGTCGGTCAGCCGGCGGGCGATGCGGGCGGTGGATTCGGGGGCGAACAGGTCGGCGAGGTAGGCGGCGTGGTCGTCGTCGAGGGGGAGGCGGGCCAGGGCGGTGCGCACGGCCGTCAGGGCGTCGGCGAGCCGGGTGAAGGTGGCGGTCCTGGTGACGCCGCCGATCTCGACGGTGACCGGGTGCGGGTAGTCGCGGGGCGGGGTGGTGGTCACGCGGCGGCGCCGTTCTGGGGTCCGAGGACCGCCCAGACCGCTTTGCCGACTCCGCCCGCGCGGGGGCGGCAGCCCCACTGGAGGGCGAGTTCGGACACCAGCCACAGCCCCCGCCCGCATTCCTGGTCCCCGCTGACGCGGCGCAGCACGGGCTGCCGGGGGTCGGCGTCGTGGACCTCGATCCGCAGGTCGTCGGAGGAGAGGGCGAAGCGCACGAACAGCAGCCGGTCGGACGGGGTGCGGGCGTGCTGGACGGCGTTGGTGACGAGTTCGCCGAGCACCAACCCGGAGTAGTCGGAGAACAGTTCGCCCTCCTGGTGGTCGGAGAGGAAGCCGCGTAGCAGCCCTCGCGCGGTGGGCACGGACTTCTGGTGGCGCGACAGCCAGCAGGAGTACTCCCCCACGGCGGAGGGCGGGATCTTCAGCGTTTCGGACATGGCGACGCCTCCTCGGCGGCGGAGCGGCAAAGCGTGATCCGGGCACGTGAGGCAAGGCCCGAGGACCGTCGGCGGGCATGGGGATGCCCGGGTGACGACCCATCAGGATCACGCTGTGTCTTTCATGAACTACTGCCTGTAGCATGCCGCTGCGCCAATGCCGTCTGCAACAAGAACAACTGCAACCGTGCAGATTTGCGAGGCGCGTGGCCCCGACGGTCCGTCACGGGGCAGACTGGGCAGTTCAAGGGAGGAATCGCGCATGACCGACGAACCGAGGCCGACCGTCCGCGGCCGCCGCCTGGGGTCGGAGCTCCGTCGGCTCCGGGAATCAGCGAACAAGACCACCGAGGACGCCGCATCCGCGCTCGCATGCTCGCGCGCGAAGATCAGCCGGATAGAGACCGGCGCGGTCGGGATCCGCCGGCTGGACCTCGGCGTCCTGATGGGCCTGTACGGCGTCACGGAGCCGAGGGACCGCGATTCCCTTGAGACGCTGGCCCGCGACAGCAAGAAGCGCGGCTGGTGGCACGACCACGGCGATACGATCCCGCCCGCCTATGTGGACTTCCTCGATCTGGAAGCAGACGCTCGCTACATCCGAAACTGGCAGCCGCTGGTCCTGCCAGGCCTGTTGCAGACCGAGGACTACACCCGCGCCCTGCTTCAGGCCAACCCGGCTGTTGTCCGCCCGGAACGCATCGACCAGTTGGTCAAGCTCCGGATGGAACGCAAGGAGGTTCTGACCAAGCCCGATCCGGCCCGACTCTGCGCGATCGTCTGGGAGCCGGCCCTCCGATGCCCGGTGGGCGGCGCCGATGCACACCGCGCGCAACTGGACTACCTCGTCGAAGCGGCACAACTCCCCAACGTCACCCTGCAAGTGGTTCCGCTCGACATCGGTCCGACCGCTGGCGCCTGTGGGGCATTCGTGATGTACGGATTCACCGGCTCCCCCGCCTCGGGAGCGGTGTTCCTGGAGAATCTGACGAGCAGCCATTACCTGGAACGAGAGGCGGAACTCGACGGCTACGGGCTCGTCTTCGAGGACCTGCGATCGTCAGCCCTGAACCCCGCCCAGTCGCTGGATATGATCACCGCAATCGCGGCAGAGACAGCGAGTTAAGAGATCAGACAAGAGGGTGAGCGCATGACCAAGCCGAAGATCTCCGCTCGGGGCTGGTACAAGAGCAGCTACAGCGCACAGGCGAACGAGTGTGTGGAGGCGGGGCGCGTCGTCGGCGGCGGCATGGCCGTCCGCGACTCCAAGGACCCCGACGGCCCCGCACTGGTCTTCCCCGCCGACGCCTGGACCGCCTTCGTCACCGGGATCAAGGCCGACGGCCTCCCCACCGCCTGACCCTCCAACCACCCCGTCGGAGCGAAGGACCACCCGGCAACAACGCAACCCAGCTTGCGGAGGATCGCCCGTGACCAACACCGCCCAGAACCCCGCCTCCTGGCGCAAGAGTAGCCACAGCAACAATGACGGCGGTGTCTGCGTCGAGGTCGACGACGCACACCCGGGCCGCGTCCGGGACTCCAAGGACCCCGACGGCCCCCGGCTGGCCTTCTCCCCTGATGCCTGGCAGTCCTTCGTGACGGCCGTACGCAGCGGCGAGTTCGGCCAGATCTGACGGTTTGGCGGGCCCGGTTCCCTGCTACTGCGGCAGGGACCCGGGCATTTCGCGGACTCCCCGAGGACGGCGGCATGACCGAGATCGAACTGCGCCACCACCGCGAACTCGCCGACGCGGTCCGCCATGAACTGGCCGCCCTGTACGCCGATGTGCGCGCCCCGCTGCTGCATCTGCCCAACTACGCCCTGCCCACCTTCACCGAACGCCTGCAGCGCCACGGCGGTGAGCCCGGCTTCGAGGCCGTCATCGGCTACGCCGGTACCGTGCCCGTCGGCTACGCCTACGGCAACACCGTCGAGGCGGCCGACCGCTGGTGGACCCGCATGGCCCACCCGATGCCCCACCACCTCACCACCACGCCGGTGTTCGCCCTCAAGGAACTGGGCGTGCGCACCCCGTGGCGCGGCACCGGCGTCGCCCGCCGCATCCACGACGCGCTCCTCGCCGCCCGACCCGAGGAGCGGGCCACGCTCATGGTCAACCCCACCGCCGGGGACGGCAAGGTGCACGCGCTGTACAGGGCGTGGGGCTACGAGGACGTCAACGAGGTCCGCCCCCACCCGGACGCGCCGCCGCTGATCGCGATGCTGTACCGAAAGCCAACCCCCTTGACATAGCGCCTCGTTCACAACACCCTGCGGCCAAGGGAGACAGCCATGCACACGAACGACCAGACACGGTGGCGCAAGAGCAGCCACAGCGGCGACCAGGGGAACTGCATCGAGGTCGACGACGCACACCCCGGCCACGTCCGCGACTCCAAAGACCCCGACGGGCCCGTGCTCGTCTTCCCTGCCGATGCCTGGTCCGCCTTCCTCACCGGGGTCAGGGCCGGCGACTTCCCCACGGCCTGACCCTCCAACCACCCCCGCCACCGCCTGCAACGCACCGCGAGCGCCAGAGCCCGCCCCAGCGGATCCACCAGGCCTCTGAGCGGGAGCCGAACAGGGGACCCGGCAGGGCGCAGGCCCGCAGCAAACCGGTGGTTCCGCGCAGGAAGTCGGACCGGCCGACTTCTCGCGCTTCAGTCCGCCCTCGCCGCCCTGCGGGGTGCGGGGGCACCGCTCCCCCGCCGTGCCCGCCGACGCCGACAGCCCGGCTCCGGCGGCAATCCTGCGCCTGCGCCCGGTGCTTGAGATCGAGCAGGAGGCTGCGCGGCTGCGGCCCGCCGACCTCGACGCCCAGCCGGTAGCGAGGCGTCCCGCGCACCCGCCGCACCGCCTCGACCAGCAGGACCGCCAGGCCGAACAGAACAGCGAGCACGAGAAAGATCGGAAAGCCGTCGGAACAGGCTGGACCGCCGTCCGGCGGAAGGCCGTGGACAGGTCCGTACAGCCGCAGCACCACGGGCATGCCGTCCGGCCCGACGACCCGCCCGACCCGCACCGCGGTGGCCACGGCCTCCCCGCGCAGGCACTGGAGACGGCCGGGACGGCCAATTCTGTTGTACCGATGGCCCCAGCGAGGCCGCAGGAACGATTCGCCCCGGGTCGCGCCCGCCCCCGGCAACGAACGCGACAACACGGGAAGTCGGACCGGCCGACTTCCCACGCCCCGGCCCCACCCGCACCCGCACCCCGCCCCACCCCGCCCATAATCGCGTTTGACTATGACCCGTAGTCGTGTTCGACTAGCAATGTGAGCACTTCGCGACTCTTCGCACTCAGCGCGCTGGCCCGGGGCGGGCCGATGCACGGCTACCAGATCCGCCAGGCGGCCCAGCTCGACCGCACCGAGCTGTGGACCGACGTCAAGCCCGGATCGCTCTACAGCGTCCTGCACCGGATGGCCGACGACGGCCTGGTCGAGGTGGTGCGCAGCGAGAAGGTCGGCAACCCGCCCGAGCGGACCGTCTACGCGATCACCGACCAGGGCCGCCGGGAGCTCGCCGCCCTGCGTGACGCGGCGCTGCGCAAGGTGCGCCTGCTGCCCGATCCGGTCGACCTGGCCCTGCAGTACACCGCGGACCTCACGGACGAGGACCTCGCCGGGGCCGTCGCCGCGCGCCGGCAGGCCGTGGCCGACCAGGTGGCCCTGTTCGAGGAGCAGTTCGAGGCCGCCCGGCCGGACCTGACCGGCCTCGAACCGTGGATCTTCGAGCACTGCCTCGCCCGTCTGAGGGCCGACCTGGCCTGGCACGACGACCTGCTCGACACCCTGACGAAGAACACCCCGACCAAGAACAACCCGACCAAGAACACCCGGAGGACCCCGTGATCCTCGTGACCGGCGCGACCGGCACCGTCGGCCGCGCCCTCGTCGGCCACCTGACCGCCCTCGGCGCCCCCGTGCGCGCCGCCACCCGCCGCCCCGATCGGGCCCGCCTGCCGGACGGCGTGGAGGTCGTCGGCGCCGACCTGGGCGAGCCGGACAGCCTGGCCGCCGCCCTGCGGGGCGTGCGCAGGGTGTTCCTGCTCTCCGACGGCCCCGACATCCCGCGCCACGACGCCAACCTCGCCGCCGCGGCCGCCCGCGCCGGTGCCGAGGCCGTCGTCAAGCTGTCCTCCGGCCGGGCGGCGGACCCGGACGCGGACGACCCCGTCGCCCGCTGGCACCGCGCGGGCGAGCAGGCCGTCCGGGACAGCGGCCTGGCCTGGACGTTCCTGCGCCCGATGGGCTTCATGTCCAACACCCTCGCCTGGGCCGCAGCGATCCGCGCCGCGCGCACCGTCCGGGCCCCGTTCGCCGCCGGGCGGGTCTCCGTCATCGACCCCGCCGACATCGCCGCGGCCGCCGCCCACGCCCTGACCCGGCCCGGACACGACGGCCGGGCCCACCTGCTGACCGGTCCCCAGGCCCTCACCCCGGGCGAGATGACCGCGACGCTCGCCGAAGTCCTGGGCACCCCGCTGGCCTTCACCGAGATCCCGCCCGCCGCCGCCCGCCGGGCGCTCCTGGACCACGGTCTGCGGCCGGAGAGCGCGGACGCGGTCATGGCGCTGCGCGCCGCCTCCCTGGAACCGTTCGCCGCGACCGTCACGACGGCGGTCCAGCAGCTCACCGGCCGCGCGGCGACGCCGTTTCGGGCCTGGGCCGAACGCCACCGCGAGGAGTTCACCGGGCAGCCCGGCGAGGAGCCCGCCGAGGGGCCCGGCCGTGGCTGACACCCACCGCACGGAACCCGGCGCGGGACCCGGCCGGGAGCGCGGCCGTGGCGGCGTCCGCCGCGAGCCCGTCGCCCTGGCCCCTGGGCAGGGCGGGCGCCGCCACGTGCCGGGCAGCCCGTACGTCGTCAAACTCGCGGGCGCCCAGAGCGGCGGATCGATCGCCGTCCTGGAGTCCACCTTCGAACCCGGCCAGGGCGCGCCCCTGCACCTGCACCGCGGCCACGACGAGACGTTCTACGTCGTCAGCGGCGCGTTCCGCCTGCGGTGCGACGAGCACACCACCGAGGCGGGCCCCGGCGCCTTCCTGCACGTCCCGCGCACCCACCCGCACTCCTTCACCGCGATCGGCGACACCCCCGCCACGATCCTGGTGACGCTGACCCCGGCCGGCTTCGAGGAGTTCTTCATCGAGGCCGCCGCCCTGGCCGCCGACGGCCGCCCGGACCGCCGGACGATGCAGACCCTCCTGGCCCGCCACGACCAGGAACTGGTCCCCGACGCACCGCGGGAGCGCCACAGACGAGAAGGCCGCTGAGGACGGCGCAGCGGGCGGCGGGCCGGGCGGGCGGGCGCGCTACCGGTAGGTGCGCAGCACGTCGAGCAGGTCGCCGGTGTGGCCGTCGCGTGCGCCGAAGTGGGCGGCGCAGCTGAGCTGTTCGCGCAGGTGGAGCAGCCGCATGCGGTCCTGCCAGCCGTCGGTGAGGGGGTGGTGTTCGCGGTAGGCGTCGAAGAAGCGGGCGGGGACGCCGCCGGTGCAGAACATCATGCTCAGGTCCGTCTCCGCCCAGGTCCAGCACACCGCCGGGTCGATGAACGCCGGTGTCGCGTCCGGGCGGGCGAGGATGTTGCCGTGCCACAGGTCGCCGTGGGTGAGGACGGGCGGTGCGGCGGGGAGGAGTTGGGGCAGCCGGTCGCAGACGCGTTCCAGGTCGGCGCGGCCCCGGGGGCCGAGGGCCTGGCGGGCCAGGGGTTCGTCGAGGTAGCGCAGCAGGCGGTGGCGGGCGAAGAACTCGTGTCCGTCCTCGGTCCAGGGGTTGCGCTGTGCCAGGCGGCCGAGCCAGCCGTCCTCGGTCCAGCCGAAGCGCTGTCCGGTGGTGGCGTGCAGGCCGGCCAGCGCGTGTGCGGCGCGTTCCCAGAAGCCGGGGTCGTGTGCGGGCGGCTGTTCGAGGGCTTCCAGGACCAGGCCGTCCGGGTGCAGGGCCAGTACCCGCGGGGTCGACAGGGCGCCGTGGGCGCGCAGGGCGTGCAGGCCCTGGGCCTCTTTCGCGTACGCGTCGGGGGCCAGTGCCGGGGTGGATTTCACCACCACGCGTCCGCCGTCGGCCAGGGTGACCAGCCAGACGGTGTTCGCGGCGCCGCCGGTCAGGCGCGCCGCGTGCGCCGCGGGGCCGGGGAGCAGGTGGGGCGGCGGGCCGTCCTGTCCGGCGGCCGCCTCATCGGTGTCGTGCGCGAGGTCTTCCATGGCGGGGCCCTTTCCCGCGCCGGCGCCACCGACTCGGGCCGGCACCGGATTTCGCCGCCCCGGGGGGCGGCGGCGGGGCCCGCGCCAGGCCTGCCGGGGTGCGCGGTACAGTCCGCTTCCATGAACGAGAACGTGCGCGCCCCGTTCGGGAACTTCACCCTCGTCCGCGCGGCGGTCGAGGTCGTCGACGAGCTCGCCGCCCCCGTCGCCGACGCTTTGGGGAACGCGGACGCGCACGGGTGGGCCGGGTCCGTGCTGTACGTGGACACCGACCCCGACAAGGCGGACACCGCGGTGTTCTGCCAGGCCTACGACGTGCCGTTGGAGCTCTCCGCGAACTGCGTGGTGGTCGCCGCCAAACGCGGCGGCGACGTCACCCTGGCCGCCTGCCTGGTGCGCGCCGACACCCGTCTGGACGTCAACACCGCCGTGCGCAGGCGCCTGGGCGCGCGCAAGGCCTCCTTCGCGCCGGTGGACGTCGCCGTCGCGGCCACGGGCATGGAGTACGGCGGCATCACCGCCGTCGGCCTGCCGGGCGGCTGGCCGCTGCTGGTCGACGAGGCGGTGGCCGCCGCACCGCACGTGCTCATCGGCAGCGGGCGGCGGCGGGGCAAGCTGATCCTCCCCGGCTGGGCGGTGGCCCGGCTGCCCGGCGCCGAGGTCCTCCCGGGCCTGGCCGCCTGAGCCCGGCGGCGGCGGGACCGGCTCGCGGCTCGGGCGAGGCCTGCTGGCCCGCCGGCCTGGGGCCGGGGCGTGCGTGTCCGGGTCCGGGTCCGGGTCCGGGAAGGGCGCCACCCCGCGTGCGGCCTGAGTGGACGTCGAACCCAGGCGGGTGCGGCCTTGTCGGGTCGGATGGCGGGGTCTCGGCGGCACCCGGTCAAGGGGCGGACATGCGGGACCCCGGCGGGAAGGCCACGCCGGCCACCGGCGCCGGCGCAGGGGGCCCGAACCACAGGTGCAGGGCCGCGCGCAGCTGTTCGGCGGCGGCCGGGGGCGGTGCGGCGGGTGTCCCGGTGGGCGGTGCGGCGGGTGTCCCGGTGGGCGGTGCGGCGGGTGTCCCGGTGGGCGGTGCGGTCCAGGCGGCGTGGCCGTCCGGGCGCACCAGCACCGCGGACGTGTCGGGCAGGGCGCCGGGCCGCACCGTCGCCGCGCTCACCCGGTCCGCCCAGGGGGCGGCCGCCGTGCGCAGCGTCTCGGCCGCGGTGGTGTCCTCCAGGAGCAGGGCGCCGGCGCCGGTGCGTGCCAGCAGCGGTACCAGGGCGCCGTCTTGGAGGGTGCCGTGTCGTGCGGTGCCGTCGTGGAGGGGGATGTCGGGGACCATCGCGCCGTCCCAGGGGTGGCCGCTGCCGTGGGGGGCCGGGTAGCGGGTGGCGATGCCGGTGATCTCCTCGGCCAGGGGGCCGGCCGTCTCCTCGGCCCGGGCGAGTTCGGCGAGCAGGTCGCGCACCGGCGCGAGTTCCTCGTCGTCGCCGGCGAGCAGTGCCTGGGCGCGGGTGTTGCGCAGGAGTCTGGCGCCGGCCGCGTGGCGTTCGGCGTGGTAGGTGTCCAGGAGGGTTTCGGGGGCCTGTCCGCGGGCGACGAGGGCGAGTTTCCAGCCGAGGTTCATCGCGTCGTCGATGGCGGCGTTGACGCCGATGGCGCCGGCGGGCGGGTGGATGTGGGCGGCGTCGCCGGCCAGCAGGACGCGGCCCTGGCGCAGGCGTTCGGCCAGGCGGGCGGCGTCGCCGAAGCGGGTCAGCCAGTGGGCGCGGGCGATCGGGACGCGGTGTCCCAGGGCGTGGTCCAGTGCCTGCTGGAAGCGGGGCAGGGTGAGGGGTTCGTGCCGGTCCCGGGGCGGGTGGGCATCGGCGGTGATCAGGCGGACGTAGCCGGGCCTGGGGATGGCGAACACGGTGCCGCCCGGGCCGGTGTTCACGCCGAAGGGGATCTGCCGGGGGTCGGTCAGGACCACGTCCGCGAGCAGGGTGAAGCGGCGGGCGGGGGTGCCGGGGAAGGCGATGGCGGCGAGTTCGCGTACGGTGCTGCGGCCGCCGTCGCAGCCGGCCAGCCAGCCGGCGTGCAGCAGCGCGGGGCCGTCCGGGGTGTCGGTGTGGGCGTGGACGCCGTCGCCGTCCTGGTGCAGTGCGGTCAGACGGTGGCCGCGCAGGATGCGCACGCCCAGGTGGTGGGCGTGTTCGGTGAGGATCTCCTCCACCCTGGTCTGGGCGATGCCCAGGACGTAGGGGTGGCGGGTGCGCATGGCGGCGAGGTCGAGGCGGGCCTGTGCGGTGAACGCGGTGCTCGCCACGGTGGGGCCTTCGGCGAGGAGGCGTTCGGCCAGGCCTCGGCGTTCCAGCAGTTCCAGGCTGCGGGCGTTGAGGTTGAAGCCGCGGCAGAAGCCGGGCGGGGACGGGTCGCGTTCCAGGAGCACGGTGCGCACGCGGGCCAGGGCCAGTTCGCAGGCCAGCACCAGGCCGGCGGGGCCGGCGCCGACGACCAGGACGTCCGCGTCACCGGCCCCGACGGCGCTGGCGGCCCCGGCGGCGGGTGCGGCGGCGGGTAAGCGCCGTCCGGCGGGGGCCTGCGCGGGGACGGGCGCGGGGGTGGTGTCGGGGGCGGGGGCGGGTGCGGGGGCGGGGGCGGGGGTGGGGGTGTCAGGCATCGGGGGCGGCCTCCGGCCAGGCCAGGGTGCCCTGTTCGATCTCCTCGGCGGTGCGCAGCACCCATTGGCGTTCGGCGTGCAGCATGGCGTTGCCGTACTCGGCCTCGATGACGAACAGTCGGGGGGCGTGGTGTTCTCGGGTGGCGCGGTGGTGGGCGTGTTCGCTCTCGGTGATGCGGGTCTGCAGGGCGGCGGCGCGTTCGCGCAGGGCCTGGGCGGCGCGTTGTGGTCCCAGGGCGCCGAGGTAGCTGACGGCGGACAGGAATTTGGGGTATTCGCGGGAGGGTTCGCGGATGAGTTCGTCCAGCCACTGGGTGAAGTACTCGCGGCCCCGGGGGGTGTGGCGGTAGACGGTGCGGGCGGGGCGCGCGCCGACCTGTTCGGTGTCGGTGGCCTCGATCCAGCCGTCGCGGGCCAGGGCGCGCACCGTGTCGTAGAGCGAACCGGTGGTCAGTTTGAAGGCCTGGTCGAGGTGGCGCTCGCGCAGGGTGGTGGCCATGGCGTGGGGGTGCAGGGGCTGTTCGAGGAGCAGGCCGAGCAGGGCCAGGGCCAGGGGGTTGGCGGGTCGTTTGGCGGTCATGGCACTCCGTGGTCGCACGTGGGGGCCCGGGACCGGTGGTTCAGGCCCCGGGCCGGCGGTACTCGGATCGTACTACTCGGATCCGAGTATGTGGAGGGGTGGCCCGGGCCGCCCGCCGCGGGGCCGCGGCGCACCGGCCGTACGGCGCGGGGGAGTTCGGGCCCGGCCGCGGGCCCGGCCGCTGCCGGGTGCGATCATGGCGGGCGTGGCTTCCGACGACGCACGACCCCAGGCCGGCCTGGTCCATGAGCGCTGGCGCGCCCGCCAGGCGCCCTACGGGGACTTCATCGTGTTCGGCGACGGGTCGCTGTCGGTGATGCGGCTCATGCGCTTCTCCCCCGCCGACCGGCTCCACGACCCGCGGGCCCAGCAGTGGAGTTGGTGGGAACTGCTGCGGGCCACCGCGTGGACCCCCACCGACTGGACGGACGTCGACACGACGTTCGCCACCAGCACCCACGCCGGCAGCCGCGCCCTCGCGGGCGAGGCGTCCGAGCACGGCAGCATCGGCTGGGTCGCGCTGACCCGCGACGACGACGAGAACACCCTGGAGTGGCTCGCGATCTCCTGCTCCTCCAACCCGTTCGCCGACGTCACCCTCGACGACACCGCGGTGAGCGCCACCAGCACCCTGGGACGGATCTGGACCTTCCCCCGCGACGCCCCGCAGCAGGTGCGGATCACCGAGGACCCCGCCCACCCCTGGCCCCGCCCGGCCGGGCCGGCGGACCCCGCCCCCTGAGCCGCCCGGCCACCGCGGCCGCAGACCGCGCCCGCACCCGCACCACCGCCCGGCCGCCGGCGCCCCGGGCCCGGGTGACGGGGCGCCACCAGGCAGGCCCCGGACCGTCACTGGGTCGGCGCCGGTGGGCTGATCTGCTATTTTCGCCATGCTTCGACGCGAACCGTACAAGCATGCGGTTGCGCATGCCCGCACGGGACCCCGGCCGCGAGCCCGGCCACGAGCCCCGGTGCGGGCCCGGGTCGGGCACAGCAGTAGGTCGACCAGCGGGGGGACGGGATCCATGAACGCGTACGCGGGCTCCGACGGGCCGGGCCTGTACGGGCCCTACGGGCCGCCGGCGGGCGGGCCGCTGTTCGGGGTGAACCCGGCGGACCTGGACGCGGCGGCGAAGGTCGCCAAGGACACCGCCGAGGCGATGCCGGGCGAGCTCAAGCACATCCACGAGCCCTCCGACACGGCGGTCGCGGCACTGCCGGGCTGGCGCACCGGGGCGTCGCTGCACGCCTGCACGGCGGCGTGGGAGGAGTGCCTGAACAAGCTGGCCTCCGAGGTGGACGGCGTGAGCCTGAAACTGGGCCGGAGCGCCGACAACTACCGCGGCACCGACACGGGCAACGCCGGCGCCCTCAAGCCGCCCGGCGCCGGACCCTACGCGCCGGCGGTGAACTGATGGTCACCCTCGCCCAGCTGCGCGACACGGACCTGTCCTCCCTGACCGGCGCCGCCGGCGCCTACGACACCCTGGCCGGCGCGTTCGGCAAGCACGTCCAGGCCATGAACACCGAGGTCACCAAACACGTCTTCAACAGCCAGTGGGTCGGCACCGCGGCCGGCGCCGCCAACGCCTCCCTGCAGCGCACCAGCGGGCGCCTGGACGCCGCGCACACCGAGATGTCCGCGGTCTCGGAGCTGCTGCGCGAGGCCTCGGAGAGCTTCCAGCTGGCCCAGTCCAAGCTGAAGGAGGCCCTCCAGGAGGCCCAGGGCGCGGGACTGACGGTCGCCGAGGACGGCACGGTCAGCTGGCCGGCGCCCTCCCAGGCCGAACGCCACGACCCCGACTACGACACCCCCCAGCGGGCCAGGGCCCTGGCGGACCGCATCTGCCACGCCGTCACCGAGGCCGACGGCGCCGACCAGAAGATCGCCAAACTGCTGGACGACCTGACCGCGCGGGCCCGCACCGGCACCGGCCTGGACCTGACGCAGGCCGCCGCCGACCGCAAGGCCGTCGACGAGCTCGGCACCGGCCTGATGGCCGCCGGCTGGCCGCCCGCCGGCGCCGCCCCCACCGAGGTCAACTCCTGGTGGAAGGGCCTGACCCCGGACGCGCAGCAGCGCCTGGTCCAGGCCCACCCCGACCTGCTGGGCATGCGCGACGGCATCCCCGCCACCGCCCGCGACCAGGCCAACCGCCTCAACCTGGCCCACCTGATCGACACCTACGAGCACAAGCCGAACCCGTCGGACGACGACAAGCAGAAACTGGACGGCTTCCGCGCGATCCGGGACAAGCTGAACGTGCAGAACGGCAAGCAGCCGCCCGCGTTCCTGCTGGGCGTCAGCGAACAGGGCCAGGGCCGCGGCATCCTGTCCTTCGGCAACCCCGACACCGCGAAGAACGTCAGCGCCTACGTGCCGGGACTCGGCACCAAGCTGTCCTCCGTCGGCGGCAAGGACGCCGACCGGGCCCTGAACGTGTGGACCGCCGCCCGCATCGCCGACTCCAGTGCCGAGGTCGCCTCCATGATCTGGCTCGGCTACGACCCGCCGCCCGGACTGGAGAAGGTCCTCGACGGGGACCCCCGGCCCCTGGAGGTGATGAGCACCGACCGCGCCGCCAAGGGCGGCGCCGCCTACGACACGTTCATGGCCGGACTGCGCGCCACCCACGAGGGAGCGCCGGCGCACCTGGTCGCCCTCGCCCACAGCTACGGCTCCACCACGGTGGGCCTGGGCGCGCAGATGCCCGGCGGCACCGGCGCCGACGACATCATCCTGGTCGGCTCCCCCGGCACCGGCGCCGACAAGGCCTCCCAACTGCACATCGACCCCCACCACGTGTGGGTCGGCGACGCCGAGAACGACCCGGTCAGCCACCTGCCGGCCAAGGGCCGGGTCGCCACCGACGTGGCCCTGGGCCCCGTCCTGGGCCCCGTCGCCGACGACCTCTACGAGACGTTCGGCCCCGACAACCAGCTCTGGTTCGGCCAGGACCCGGCCAGCAAGGACTTCGGCGCCAACCGGTTCGCGGTCCCCGACGGCAAGCCCCTGTCCCTGGACTCCCACTCCAACTACATGAACAGCTCCTCCGACACCGCGACCGCGGAGTCGGTCAACAACATCGGCCAGATCGTGGCCGGCAGGTACGACGCCGTGACACGGCAGGAAGGCCGATGAGCATGGCAACCCCGACCGCACGACGGCTCGGCCTCACGGCCGCCACGCTGGCACTCGCCCTGACAGCCTGCGGACACACGGGCGCGGGCGTGGGCGACGAGCACCCGGCACCCGAGACCCTCACCACACCCGAACAGGCCGTCCAGAAACTCGACGCGCTCCTGGACGACGCGCTCTCCGGCATCCAGCCGCCGCTACGCCACCGGGACGGCTGGCCGCGCTCCACCGAACAGAGCGGGGGCATCGACGACCACTCCAAGGGCTACGCCACCGCCACCCGCGACCGCTACATCATGACCAAGGTCTCCAAGGCCAAGTACGCCACCCTGATGGACATGGCCGAACGCGACTGGAAGGCCAAGGGATACAAGATCACGTCGGTCAACCCCAACCAGCCGGCCCTGTTCGCCGCCGCCCCGGACGGATCCTCCGTCGCGATGCTGTTCGGCGCCGCCGGCAACATCACCCTCCAGGCCTCCGGCGGCGGCCACATCCCCGTCATCCGCGACCGCGACCCCTTCGGCACCCCCACCCCCGAACCCACCCTGCCGAACGGCAACCCCGACATCCTCCCCGCCTACGACGACCCCTACTGGTCCACCTGACCCACCCCCGCCCGCCACACCCCGCCCCCGCCCGCCGTCCCCCACCCCAGGCCCCCCGCCAGGGCCCGCCCCGCCCCCGCCGCGTGACCCCGCACCAGCCGAAGGCCCCCGCCATGACCCCCGAACAGGCCGTCCACACCCTCGACGCGCTCCTCGACGAGGCGATGTCCGCCATCCGCCCCCCGCTGCGCCACTGGGACGGCTGGCCGCGCTCCACCGAGCAGACCACCGGCGGCCTGGAGGACCGCTCCCTGGGCTACGCCACCGCCACCCGCGAACGGCACGTCACCACCCGGGTCGCCCCCGCCAGGTACGGGGCGCTGCTGGGCGTCACCGAACGCGGCTGGCAGGCCCGCGGCTACCGGATCACCGCCGTCAACCCCCGCCAGCCCGCCATGTTCGCCACCACGCCCGCCGGCTACGGCGTCGCCGTGCTGTTCGGCGCCGCCGGGAACATCACCTTCCAGGCCACCGTCGGCCCCATCCCCGTCATCCGCGACCGCGACCCCTTCGGCACCTACGTGCCCGAACCGACCCTGCCCGACGGCACCCTGGACGTCCTGCCCCGCCACGACGACCCGTTCTGGTCCGCCTGAGCCACAGGGCCCGCCGCCGGGCCCGCCGCCGGACCGCCGGCAGGCGCGACGGCAAGGCGTGACGGCAGCCCCGCCGGCAGCCCTGCTGGCAGACGCACCGCCAGACCACGGGCAGGCGCACCGGCGGGCACGGCGGCGGGCACGGCGGCGAGCGCACCGGCAGGCACGGCGGCGGCGGCGCCCGCACGCCCTCCCGTGTCCGAGGGGTGGCCGCCCGGCGTCCGGGGCCGGGCGCGCGCAGTAGGATCGGCGGCGTTGTCACCACATTCCACGCTGGTAGGAGGCTTTTCATGGCTCAGGTCACGCTGAAGGGGAACCCGGTCCAGGTCGGCGGCGCGCTGCCCCAGGCCGGCAGCCAGGCCCCGGCGTTCACGCTGGTCGGCGAGGGGCTCGCCGACACCTCGCTGCAGGACTTCGCCGGCAAGCGCAAGGTCCTCAACATCTTCCCCAGCATCGACACCCCCACCTGCGCCACCTCGGTGCGCACCTTCAACGCCAAGGCCGGCTCGCTGGCCAACACCGTGGTGCTGTGCATCTCCGCCGACCTGCCGTTCGCGCAGGCCCGCTTCTGCGGCGCCGAGGGCCTGGACAGCGTCCGGACCCTGTCCACCCTGCGCGGCCGCGACTTCCACGAGAACTACGGCGTGGCCCTGGCCGACGGCCCGCTGGCGGGGCTGACCGCCCGCGCCGTCGTCGTCCTGGACGAGAACGACACCGTCCTGCACACCGAGCTGGTCGCGGAGATCGCCGACGAGCCGAACTACGAGGCCGCGCTCGCCGTCCTCGCCTAGAACCCCCCGCGCAACGCCGCCCGCGCAACGCCGCCCGGCCCGCCCCCCAGGTCTTCACCAAAGGGGGCGGGCCGGGAAGGGCGCCGGGCGGGCCGGCCGGGGCCGGGCCGGGAACCGGGGGCGGGCGGGTCAGGTGATGGAGGCCCCCGAGTCGATGCTGATGACCTGTCCGGTCATGCAGTCCTGGTCGAGGAAGAGCCCGATGGAACGGGCGACCTCCTGCGGGGTCACGAACCGCGGCACCGGCACCTTGTCCCGCATCCCGGCGACCACGTGCTCGGGCAGGGTGTCCGTCATCCCCGTGATCATGAACCCGGGCGACAGCGCGTTCACCGTCACCCCCCGGCGCCCGCACTCCGCCGCCAGCGTGCGGGTCAGCCCGATCAGCCCCGCCTTGGACGCCGCGTAGGCGGTCTGCCCGGCGGTGGCGATCAGCGCGGACGGCGAGACGATGTTGACCACCCGGCCCCAGCGGGCCCGCAGCATCGCCGGCACGCACACCCGCGCGGTGTGGAAGGAACCGACCAGGTTCGTGTCGATCACCTGCCGCCACTGCGCCGGATCCTGCATGGCCATCAGCGCGTCCTTGCGCACCGCCCCGTTGTTGACGAGCACGTCCACCGGGCCCAGCGCCTCGGTGATCCGCTCGTACATCGCGGTGACCTGCGCGTAGTCCGCCACGTCGCCGGTGACCAGGACGTGGTCGCCGGCCAGCTTGCCCGCCACCTCCTCGGCGGCCTGGCGGGCGCTGTTGTAGTGCACCGCGACCCGGCACCCGGCCGCGTCCAGCGCCAGCGCCAGCTCCCGGCCCAGGCCCCCCGAAGCGCCGGTCACCAGCGCCACCGGGGAGGCGGGCCGCTGCCCGAACGCCACCTTGCCGCTCACCGCGCCCCTCCCCACGTCAGCAGGACCGAACCCCACGTCATCCCGGCACCGAACCCGGCCAGCAGCACCGTGTCCCCGTCCTGGATGCGCCCGGCGTCCAGCGCCTCCGCCAGCGCGATGGGGATCGACGCCGACGCGGTGTTGCCGTACCGGTCGAGATTGGCCACCAGGCGGTCCGCGGGAATCCCGGTATGGGCGAGCACCGAGTTGATGATCCGGATGTTCGCCTGGTGCGGCACCACGTGGTCCACGTCCGCCGGCGTCAGCTTCGCCTGCTCCAGCGTCTCGCGGATCGTGCGCACCGTGTAGCGCACGGCGTTCAGGTAGATCTCGTTGCCGTTGATCTGCGCGTAGTGCAGGCCCCGGCGCACCGTCTCCTCGGTCGTGGGCATCCGCGAACCGCCCGCCAGGACCTTCAGGCTGTCCTTGCACGAGCCGTCCGCGCCCAGGTTCCACGCCAGGATCCGCTCCACCGGGCCGGGCTGCAGGACCACCGCACCGGCCCCGTCACCCACCAGGATCGACAGGTCCCGGTCCGCCGGGTTCGCGGTCAGCGTGTGGGTGTCCGAACCGATCACCAGGATCGGCCGCGGGTCCATGCGCAGCAGGCCCACCGCGGTCACCAGCGCGTACACGAACCCCGCGCACTCGGAGTTCACGTCGTGCGCGCTGCCCGCGATGCCCAGCTCGTCGTGGACGAACGCCGACGTCGCCGGCGAGGGCTGCTCCGGTGTCGCCGTCGCCACGATCAGGTGCGCGATGTCCGCACCCGACAGTCCCGCCCGTTCCAGTGCCCGGCGTCCGGCCTCGACCGCCATCGACGCGGTGCTCTGCCCCGCCCCGACCGCCCGCCGTTCCCGGATCCCGCACCGGGAGACGATCCAGTGCTCGTCGACACCGAAACGCTCCGCCAGCTCCACGCTGGTCACCACGCGCTCGGGGACAAAGATCCCCCACCCGGTGATGTCGAAGCCGCTCATCGAGCAGTGCCCCGCGCTCAGACGCCGGCCTGGGCCACGAGCGCCAGGATCCGCTCGTGCACCACCCGCAGCGTCGTCGTGTCGTCGATGTCCGCGAACAGCGACTCGTCCGCCGGGATGTGCGGGTACTGGTTCTGGAACCCGTACAGCCACTCCATCAGATCCAGCGAGTCCACGTCCGCGATGTGCTGCAGCGCGGCGTCCGCGTCGATCTCCTGTGCTCCGGAGACCGCCTGCAACTGCGCGGCCAGGTCCTCGATGGTGGGGATGTCGGACATGAGTGATCGTTCCTTCCTGGACGCCCCGAAGCGGGCGCCAACACGTGATGGGGCAGAACAGACCCGGAGGACGCGCCCCGGGGGGTCCTCCGGGTGCCGCCGCCGCGCCCCCGGCGGCCACAGGCCACGGGAGGCACCGCGACGGAACCCGGGCGGACCCCCCGGGGAGAAACCCGGGAAGGCCGTGGGGGCCGCGTGTCTTGTCGAAACCGCATGAAACCCACCCCCACGCAAACGCCCCGCAACCCCGGCCCCCCGCCCACGCTTGCGCGCCGCTTGCGAGACACGCGCTTACCTGACCCGAGACACCGCACCCACACGCACGACACCCACCACCCCGCACCGCACCGCACCGCACCGCACCGCACCGCGACGCACCGCGGCGGGACGGGACGGGACGGGGCAGCCCGCACCACACGGCACCACCCCGCACCGCACCACCGCGCACCGCGACGCGGACACCGCACCGCACGGCGCCGCCGGCCACCGCACCGGGCCTCACCGCACCGGGGCCGCACGCACCGCCAGCCCGCGCCGACCGCCCCCACCCCGCGCGAACGCCCGCACCGCACGGGACCGACCACCGTCACCGGCACGGCCGTCCACGCGGGGCGAGGGCACCCCCGGCCCCGCCGCGGCCCCGCCGCCGCCGCGCCACCGGACACCCGCACCAACCGCACCACCCGCACCACCGGGCCCGGCCGAACACGGCCGGACCCGGCCCGGCCCAACCCGATCCAGTCCAGTCCAGTCCAGTCCACCCGATCCGCCATCAGAACAGGGGCACACCCGCATGACCACCGCCGAGACCCGCTCCATCAACCCCGACGTCGACGCGATCCGCCACCACTACGAGGTCGGCAACGACCTCTACCGCCTCATCCTCGGCCCCACCATGATGTACTCCGGCGGCTACTGGGAGGACGGCGAGGACCTCGTCGCCACCCTCGACGAGGCCCAGGAACGCAAGCTCGACGTCTTCACCGACCTCGCCCAGGCCGCCGGCAAGGCCAAGGTCCTGGACATCGGCTGCGGCTGGGGCACCATGCTCAACCGCCTCACCACCGTCCACGGCGTCCAGCAGGCCGTCGGCGTCACCCTCTCCCGCACCCAGGCCGACTTCGTCGCCGCCCTCGACAACCCCGCCATCCACGCCCGCGTCGAGAGCTGGGAGGACCACAAGGCCGACGGCGAGCCCTACGACGCCGCGTTCTGCATCAACGCCCTCGAACACTTCGTGCTCTCCTCCCTCACCCCCAAGGAGCGCACCCAGCGCTACCGCGTCTTCTTCAAGCAGGTCCACTCCCTGCTCAAGCCCGGCGCCCGCTTCGTCCTGCACACCATGACCGTCGAGAACCCCCCGCTGCGCCGCCAGCTCCTGGACGACCTCAAGTTCCTCCAGCGCGAGGAGTTCGAGGGCTGCCACATCCCGCGCCTGCCCGAACTCGCCGCCGGCCTCGACGGCCTCTTCGAGGTCACCGAGATCCGCAACGAACCCGAGTCGTTCGCCCGCGCCTGCCGCGCCTGGCTCGAGCTCCTGGCCGCCCGCCGCGACGAGGCCGTCGCCATGGCCGACGAGACCACCGTCCAGCGCTTCGAGCGCTACCTCGACATCTTCGCCTACACCCTCGAAGACCACATCTTCAACAACTTCCGCGTCACCCTCACCCGCCGCGCCTGAAAGGGGACACCCCGGCCATGACCACCACCGCCGAACACCCCGCCCCCTCCGGAGCCGACCAGCCCGAACCCGCCGGCGCCACCGCACACCCCGACACCACCGCCGTGCGCCACCTCAAAGTCGCCATCATCGGCGCCGGCATCTCCGGCCTGGGCACCGCGATCCGCCTCCTGCAGACCGGCACCGACGACTTCCTCGTCTTCGAACGCGCCACCGACCTCGGCGGCACCTGGCGCGACAACACCTACCCCGGCTGCGCCTGCGACGTCCAGGCCCACCTCTACTCCTTCTCCTTCGCCCGCAACCCGGAGTGGAAGTCCACCTTCGCCACCCAGGCCGAAGTCCACGCCTACCTCAAGGACACCGCCCGCCGCTTCGGCGTCGAACCCCACCTGCGCTACGGCCACGAACTCCTCGACGCCCACTGGGACGGCGACCACCGCCACTGGCGCATCCACACCACCCACGGCCGCTACACCGCGCAGATCCTGGTCACCGGCACCGGCTACCTGTCCGAGCCCGCCGTCCCCGACCTGCCGGGCCTGTCCACCTTCACCGGCACCGTGTTCCACTCCGCGCGCTGGCGCCACGACCACGACCTCACCGGCCGCAACGTCGCCGTCATCGGCACCGGCGCCTCCGCCATCCAGTTCGTCCCCGCCATCCAGGACCGGGTCGCCCGCCTCGACCTCTACCAGCGCACCCCGCCCTGGGTCGCCCACAAACCCGACAAGCCCAACACCGCGCGCCACACCTGGATGCTGCGCCACCTGCCCGGCTACCAGCGCTTCCGCCGCGCGTTCAACAAGAACGGCCGCGAGATCGTCGCGTTCTTCATGTCCCGCCCGGGCCGCACCACCGGCATGAAGAACATGGCCGCCGGCCACCTCAAGAAGTCCGTCGCCGACCCCGCCCTGCGCGAGCGCCTGACCCCCGACTACACGGTGGGCTGCAAGCGCCTGCTGTTCTCCAACACCTGGTACCCCGCCATCCAGCAGCCCAACGTCGACATCGTCTCCGACACCATCACCGACATCGGGCCCACCCACATCACCACCGCCGACGGCACCACCCGCACCGTCGACACCATCATCCTGGCCACCGGCTTCACCGCCACCGACCGCCCCGTCGCCCGCCGCATCCACGGCCGCGACGGCACCACCCTGCGCGACACCTGGCACACCCACGGCATGAAGGCCCACCGCGGCACCACCGTCCACGGCTTCCCCAACCTCTTCATGCTCCTGGGCCCCAACACCACCCTGGGCCACTCCTCCCAGACCGTCATGATCGAAGCCCAGATCGCCTACATCGTCGACGCCCTCAAGACCATCGACACCCACGGCATCACCTCCGTCGAGGTCCGCCCCGAAGCCCAGGACACCTACAACCAGACCCTCACCGCCCGCCTGAAGAACACCGTCTGGAACGCCGGCGGCTGCCGGAGCTGGTACACCGACCAGCACGGCAACAACCCCTCCATCTGGCCGACCTACACCTACCGCTTCCGCCGCCAGACCCGCCGCTTCGACCTCCTCAACTACCAACGCGCCACCGTCACCCACACCACCCCCTGACCCCACACACGCGCGCACACCCGGACACACACGCTCGGGCACACGGGCACACGGGACAACCACACAGGCACACCCAACACGGCCGGGCGGCACCCGCCCACCCACGGACCCCGCCGCCCGGCCGGCCCACACCCCGGGACACCCCACCGAAACCGCACGCACACACGACCGACAACCGAACACCCACACGGACCCAGCAAGCCCCCCACCCCCAGGACCCACCCACCCGCCCTCACACACCAACCACCACCAGGCCACCCACCCGGCCACCAACCCCCGAACATCACACCATCAGACACCCAACCACGAACAAACACACACCACCCGAACACACCCACTACCCGAACAGGAAACCCATGCCCAACCCCAACCTCACCCGACGAACCCTCCTCACCACCACCGCCACCACCGCCCTCATCACCGCCTACAACACCACCACCCGCACCTGGGCCACCACCAACACCCCCACCACCCACGGCCACCTCTCCCCCATCCCCACCCTCGACGGCACCCTCACCACCGACACCACCACCCTCACCGAATTCAGCCACGACTTCGGCCGCCTCACCACCAACACCCCCCACGCCGTCCTCAAACCCGGCTCCGACCAAGACATCATCAAAATCATCAACTACGCCCGCCGCAACGGCCTCAAAGTCGCCATGAACGGCCGCAGCGGCACCGACAACGACCTCGAATCACACTCCAACTACGGCCAAGCCTCCACCAACGGCGGCATCAGCATCGACGCCCGCACCCTCAACCGCATCCACACCATCACCCCCACCAACGCCACCGTCGACGCCGGCGTCACCTGGGCCCAACTCACCGACGCCGCCCTCAACCAAGGCCTCACCCCACCCTGCCTCACCGACTACCTCCACCTCTCCATCGGCGGCACCATCAGCATCGGCGGCATCGGCAACACCGTCCAAAAACACGGCCTCCAAGCCGACACCGTCGAATCCATCGACATCATCACCGGCACCGGCCACCTCCTCACCGCCACCCCCACCAAAAACCGCGACCTCTTCCACGCCGCCCTCGCCGGCGCCGGACAATTCGGCATCATCATCCGCGCCACCGTCAAACTCATCCCCGCCCCCCAACGCGCCCTCGTCTTCAACCTCTACTACAACAACCTCACCACCTACCTCACCGACCAACAAACCATCCTCAACGACGGCCGCTTCCACACCCAAATCGGCGAAATCATCCCCCAACACGACACCACCCCCCTCTACAAAATCGAAACCGCCACCTACTACAACGGCACCACACCCCCCAACCCCACACCCCTCCTCACCGGACTCAACCCCAACCCCAACCAAACCACCACCACCACCGACCAGACCTACCGCGAATACACCTACCGCGCCGACACCTGGACCCAAAACCTCAAAAACCTCGGCTACTGGAACCAACCCAAACCCTGGCTCAGCCTCTTCCTCCCCGCCACCCAAGCCGCCAACTTCATCACCTACGCCACCCCCCTCCTCACCCCCGAAACCCTCGGCCAAGGCCTCCTCCTCTTCTACCCCTTCCCCACCAACAAACTCACCCACCCCTACGCCATCACCCCAAACGAACCCACCACCTACCTCTTCGACCTCCTCACCTTCCCCCACCCCGACACCAACCCCACCACCCAACTCACCCACAACCGCACCCTCTACGACCACGCCACCACCCTCGGCGCCAAACGCTACCTCGTCGGCGCCATCCCCCACATGACCCCCACCGACTGGAAAAACCACTACGGCCCCCAATGGAACAACCTCACCAACACCAAACACAAATACGACCCCACCCACACCCTCACCCCCGGCCAAAACATCTTCCCCTAACAACAACACACAAACACACAAACAAACACACAGGCAAAGACACAGAAACAAGCACAGACACAGGCCCAGACGCGCAGGCACAGAAACACAGGCACAGGCGCGGGCGCGAACACCGACACACAGACGAATACACAGGCCCAGACGCACAGGCATCGACAAATAAACACACAGACACAGAAAAACGGGCACACGGCACACGGCACACGGCACACGGCACACAAACAGAAGACACCAGACAGCCGGCAAGCACAGACATACAGGCCCAAGCCCAGACACAGACCCGGACACCCAGGCGAAGGCACACAGCAAGCCCAGAAACACAAGCACCGAACAGACGCACAGCAGGCACAGACACAAGAACACGCACACAAAAACACACCAATAAAACAAGCCCAGACACAGGCACAAACCAAATAAAAGACAAAGCACGAAAACAAGAACACACAAACCAACAAACAAGCAAACCACAGGCACAAGCCACAAGCGGCAGGCGGCAGGCGGCAGGCGGCAGATACACAACCGCCGACGACCACAAACAGAAGACCCCCACCACAGACAGACAAAACAAACCAGCAAAAAAAACCCGCAAGCGGCAAGCTGCAAGCTGCAAGCTGCAAGCTGCAAGCTGCAAACGGCAAACGGCAAACGGCAAAAAAGAAATACAGGCCAACAAGCCAGAAGGCCAGAAGGTCAGAAAAAGAGCTCAGGAACCCAAGACATCAGGAACCCGGAAAAGGACAGGAGGACCACACCATGCACACCTACGACCTCGTCAACGAAGCCGTCATCCACGCCCCCACCCACCAGGTCTGGAACCACCTCATCGCCGAACTCAACGGCACCACCACCTGGTGGACCCCCCACAACACCCACCAACCCGGCAACCCCACCCCCGAACACTCCGGCGGCACCACCCACATCACCGTCCACCCCAACGGCCACACCAAACCCGGACCCAAAATCCACTTCACCGCCACCACCACCCACATCACACCCCCACACACCCTCACCACCACCCACACCGGCCACTTCACCGGCACCACCACCTACACCCTCACCCCCACCCACAACAACCAACACACCAAACTCACCATCACCTTCACCACCACCCCCCACGGCTGGCCCACCCTCCTCCCCAAACACACCATCCCCAACCAACACACCAAAGCCACCCACAACGCCCTCACCAACCTCAACCACCAACTCACACACACCACCAGCACAAACAGGAGCACCTCGTGACCACCACCGCTGACATCACCATCACCGACCTCACCACCACCACCCCCGACGGCGCCCGACTCACCGTCGCCATCCACCACCCCGCCCACGTCGACCCCCACGACACCGCCCCCACCAGCGCGCCCCTGATCGTCCTCGCCCACGGCTGGGGCGCCACCCACACCGTCTGGCACGCCACCGCCCGGCTGCTGGCCGCCCAGGGCCACACCGTCGCCGCCTACGACCAGCGCGGGCACGGCACCAGCACCCTTGGCTCCAAGGCCCTCACCATCCAGCAGCTCGGGCACGACCTCGCCACCGTCGCCGATGCCCTCGCCCCTCACCGACCCGTCGTCATCGCCGGCCACTCAGGCGGCGGTTACGCCGCGCTCGCCTACGCCACCCAGCTCTACGCCGACGCCCCCCGCACCGCGCCCCAGCGCCTCGTCGGCCTCCTCCTCGCCGCCAGCGCCGCCGACGACCAGCAGACCCCTCCGGGCGAACTCCGCATCATGAAGACGAAGGCCTTCCAGCGCGCCCTCAAGAGCCCCCGGCTCGGCCGCCAGCTCCTGAAGAAGACCCTCCACCCCAACACCCCCGCTCACACCCAGGAGACCAACCGCCGCCTCTTCGCCAACACCAACCCCCACACCCGTCTCACCACCTTCGCCTCCACCAGCGCCATGGACCACACCCCCCACCTCCGGAACATCACCACCCCCACCACGATCCTCCGTGGCAGCCACGACACCTCCGTCGGCCAGGCCCACATCCGCACCCTCCAAACCCACCTCCCCAACACCACCGTCGACACCCTCTCCGACGCCGGCCACATCCTCCCGCTCGAAGCCCCCGACCAGCTCGCCCGCCAGATCCACCAGCTCACCCTCACGTCGCAGCGGTGACCACCACCTCCCTCACCACCGAGCTGGGCAGGCTCCTGCCGCCAACCGTCCACTGCACCGAGGCCTTCGGGCCGCCGCCCCAGGGCGCGCTCCTTCCTGCGGAGCGCGCCCACATCAGTGGCCGATCGGCCCGCAGGCAGCGGCAGTTCACCGCCGCCCGCACGCTCGCCCGTCGTGCTCTCGCCCAGCTCGGCCACCCTCCGGTCCCGCTGCTCCCGGGGCCGGGCGGGGCTCCCGAGTGGCCGTCGGGGGCCGTCGGGAGCATCACCCACTGCGACGGTTACACCGCTTGCGCTGCGGCACACGCGGCCGATGTCATCTCGCTCGGCATCGACGCCGAGCCCGCCCTACCGCTCCCCGGCGGGGTCCTCGCCCTCACCGCTTCCGAGGACGAGCGCCACCGGCTCGACCGGCTACCTCACGGCCAAGTCCCCTGGGACCGACTGCTCTTCAGCGCCAAGGAGGCCACCTACAAGGCCTGCTACCCGCTCACCCGACGCTGGACCGGCCTGGCCGGCATCTCCGTGCGCCTCCACCCCGACCACACCTTCACCGCCCACCACCCCCATCTGCCCGGCCGCTGCCACGGCCGGTGGACCAGCACCGACGCCGTCCTCCTCACCGCCCTCACCATCCCGCACGGGACCACGACCGGCTGAGCGCGCAGCACCGCAGCACCGCAGCGCCGCAGCGCCGCAGCGCCGAGGGGACAACCGACGGATCGGTCAGCCGGACCCACCCCGAGCGGCAAAGAAGCCCGGCCCATGGCACTGGCCCACACGCTCACGCTCATCGCCGACCGCGCCGCCTGCCCCACCTAAGCTTTCGTCCTCAACGCGCAGGGTTGGCAGGACCGTTGTCGCCGGTGCGCACCGCTTCGATGAAGCCGGTGGTGCTCGGGCCCGAGCCGGGCGGGAAGGGGCGGCCGTACGCGGCGGCCACCTCGTCGAGCAGGGTGAGCCGGGTGGTCCAGCCGTGGGCGTCGAGCCACTCGTGGGTCTGGGGGCCGAGGCCGCCCTGCCACAGGTCGGTGATGTGGGCGAGGGCCGGGTCCTGCGGGGTACTGGTCACGTCCCGGCCCTTCTCCAGCAGCAGTCGGCTGCCCGGGGCGGAGAGGGTGCCGACGGCGGTGAGCAGGCCGGCCGCCTGGTCGGCGGTGAGGTAGACCAGCAGTCCTTCGGCCAGCCAGGCGGTGGGCCGCTCCGGGTCGAAGCCGGCTTCGACGAGGCGGCGCGGCCAGTCCGGGTCCAGCAGGTCGCCGGGCAGCGTGGTGCGTTCGCCGGCCGGGTCGGCGCCGAGTTCGTCCAGGACCTGCTGCTTGAAGGTCAGGACGGGCGCGAGGTCGAGTTCGAAGAGGCGGGTGCCGGCCGGCCAGTCGAGCCGGTAGGCGCGCGCGTCCAGGCCTGCCGCGAGCAGGACGACCTGGTCCGCGCCGGCGGCGAGCAGGCGGTCGTCGTAGAAGCGGGTGCGCAGGATGCCGTGGACCACCAGGCCTTTGGCGAGGCCGCTCGCCGGCCCCGAGGTGGGCATCGGCATGCCGGAGGCGGTGACGAAGGCGGCGGCGTAGGGGTCGGTGAAGAGCGGTTCGGGGCGGGAGCTCTCGTAGGCGCGCACCAGCGCGACGGACAGGGCCGTACGGGAGACCGGGCTCAGCGGGTCGGTGGTCGTCATGCCCGGGAATCTATCCCGACGCCGATTCGCCCGGGCCGGCACTCCCCTCGCCGGACCGGGCTGGTCCGGACGGGCACCTGGCAAGCGGGAACGGTGAGTTGACGCAGCGCCATGAGGTCAGGTCAAGAGGTGACGCCAGCGGTCGGCGGAATCCATCATGTCCCGGATGACGCGTTCCAGGAACGTCCCGCCCCTGGCCAGCCGCTGCCCCACGGGGCTGTCGGGCCCGAACTCCGCCGCGGCCGTCATCGCGATCCGCGCCGTCCCGAGCGTCTCCCGCGAGCCGATCATGATCGAGTGGTACCAGGCCTCGTCGTCGACCACGTAGATGTCGCGACGCCGCTGCGGATCGCGTTCGCGCCGGACGTACCCGTGCTGGACCAGGTAGTTCACGGCCACGGAGACGGAGGCCGCACTGACGTTCAGCCTGCGGGTCAGCTCGGCCGCGGTGCGCCGGCCGTCCTCGGACAGCAGCAGGTCGATGTGCACGCGCGCCGTCATCCTCGGCAGCCCCGTCCTGACCGCCATGTCGATGATCTCCTCTCCCGTCGGGCTGCCCGAGGGCCCGTCCGCGGGCGGCGGTGCCGGGGTGCCGCGCCGCGCGCGCTGGACCGTCGCCCGGTGGGCCTGTTCGGGCCGGTAGCCGCTCGGGCCGCCGTTGCGCCCGATCTCCCGGCTGATCGTCGAGGTCGGCCGGTCGAGCCGTCTGGCGATCTCGGCGTAGGAGAGCCCGTCGGCGAGTCCGGCCGCGATGCGCTGGCGTTCCTGCTGGGTCAGTCGTCCTCCTGGCATGCCGCCAGTATTGCCTTCGCATTCATTCATTGCAATGCGGCATTGCATTCGACTTCAGCGTCATTGCATCAATTTACCGCCGTTGAACAGGGAAAACTCCTACCACTCATTGCGACCATGGTGAATGCAACGTAGCTTTCGAAGAGTCCCGAAGACGCATTTCCGCGAGATGAGGAACGGTCATGGGTGAATCCGTCCACACCGTCACCACGTTGCCGACGGCGCGCCCGCCCGGCTGCCCCTTCGACCCGCCGGCCGAGCTGACCGACGCCCGACGGCACGGCCCCATCAGCCGCTACACCCACCCCACCGGGGCGGCCGGCTGGATGATCACCGGGTACGAGCTGGTCAGGTCGGTCCTGGCCGACCCGCGGTTCAGCTCGCGCAAGGAGCTCATCAACGTGGGCGACTTCGAGATTCCTCCGGCTCCGCCCGGCGAGTTCCTCCTCACGGACGACCCGCAGCACGGGCGCTACCGGAAGCCGCTGGTGGGCAAGTTCACCGTGCGGCGGATGCGGCTGCTCGCCGAGCGCATCGAGCAGATCACCGCCGAGTGCCTGGACGCCATGGAGGCGGCCGGGCCGTCGGCTGACCTGGTGACCGCGTTCGCCAAGCCCATCCCCGCCATCGTGATCTGCGAGCTGCTGGGGGTGCCGTACGAGGACCGCGGCTCCTTCCAGGAGCAGATCGACTCGTTCATGAACGGGGAGACGAGCGACGAGGAGCTGATCGCGGCCTACACCGCGACCCAGCAGTACCTCGCGGAGCTGGTGGCCGCCAAGCGCGCGAACCCCACGGACGACGTGCTCAGCGACCTCATGGACAGCGACCTCACCGACGAGGAGCTGAGGGGCGTCAGTCTGGTCCTGCTGGCGGCCGGGCTCGACACCACCACGAACATGCTGGCGCTGGGCACCTTCGCGCTGCTGCAGAACCCGGCGCAGCTGGCCGACCTGCGCTCCGACCCCACGCTCACCGGCCGGGCCGTCGAGGAACTGCTGCGGTACCTGAGCGTCGCCAAGTCGTTCATGAGGACGGCGCTGGAGGACGTCGAGCTGGCCGGCCAGACCATCAAGGCCGGCACGACGGTCATCCTGTCGTACCACACCGCCAACCGTGACCCCGAGCGCTTCGCCGATCCCCACGTGCTCGACTTCCGGCGGCAGTACGCCGGGCACCTGGCATTCGGCCACGGCGTCCACCAGTGCCTGGGGCAGCAGTTGGCCCGCGTCGAGCTGAGCGTCGCGATCACCGCGCTGGTCAAGCGCTTCCCGACGCTGCGCCTGGCCGTACCGGCGGAGGAGGTCGGCCTGCGGCCGGAGACCGCGGACATCTTCGGGGTGAAGAGCCTCCCGGTCACCTGGGACGTGTGACCGGGGACCGGCCCGGGCGAGGTCGGGGCCGGGGCCGGGGTCCGGGCCGGGACCGGGGGACCCGCCCGGACGGAGGGGCCCGACACACCGCGCGGCCCGGCACACCCACGGGGGGTGTGCCGGGCCGCCGGCGTCACCGGGTTCAGGGGGTGTAGCTCACCCAGCCGCTCAGGGCGGTGGTGTTCGGCGGGCAGTAGACGCGCACGTTCAGGAAGGTGGTGTACGGGCCCACGGTGCGGGTGGAGTTGTCGGAACAGCTCACGTTGACCCACCACTTGGTGGTTCCGGTGCCCGAACAGGAGATGTTGAAGTACTGCTGGGTGCCGTCGGTCCCGAACGTGCCGGTGCTGCAGTTGATGCTCTGCAGCGCGTCCGGGGAGGCGGTCTGCGCCTGTGCGGCCGGGGCCGCGGCGAGGCCCAGCGCCGTGGCCGTGGCGAACGCCGCGAGGCCGCCCGCGATCCTGTTCCTGGTCCGGATGTTCACAGCTTCCCGTCCTCGGGGTCGGTGGTGCGCGTGGGGGCGCCGGGCGGCGGCTCGGGGAGCAGCCCGGCGCTCTGTCTGCGGTGACTTTAGGGAGCGGCCGGATCCGCGAGCATATGACGGCGGAAAATGCGCCTGCCCCGGCCTGGTCAGGCCTGTTGGCCCGTCGATCACGAATTCCTGCGACGGGGCACCGCCGATGGGGCCGCCGAGGTGGCCCGCCCGCGCCCGGAACGGCCGAAAACACGCGGGCGCCGGCACACCTCCCGCACCTCCGGCATGGCACAAGTCCGTCACAGCGGTGTTGGCTTCCTCCCGCCCCGCACGCGTCCCTGGCATCATCCAAGTCCGTGCCGCCCACGGCCTGCCGGGTGTCGGCCCGCATGGCGACCGACGTCCAGACGAGGGGGAGTCCGATGACGCTGTTCGGCAAGCCGCCGGGCCCGCAGGACGCCCGGCCGCGCGGGCGGGCCGCCGCGCAGGCGCTGCGGGTCGTGCTGCGGGCCCTGCTCCTGCTGCTCGGCCTGACCGCGGTCGGACTCGGGTTCGCGCGGTTCGTCGACACGTACCACGAGGGGTGGGCGTACCGCGGTGCCCCGGTCTGCGGTGCTCCGGCGATCGGGCCCGGGGTGGACTGCACGCTGCGGGAGAGCGGGCGGGTGACGAAGCGGGCGACGGAGCGGGACGGCGACTCGACCTCGTACACCCTGACCGTGGCCCGCGAGAAGGCTCCGACCGCCGACTACGACGTCGGGGAGGCGTTCTACGACGACGTGCGGACCGACACGGTCGTGAACCTGACGGTCTGGCGGGGCCAGGTGGTCGAGGTCGACTACCACGGGCACCGGGCCCGCAATCCGCACACCCTGTGGCTGGCCATCCTGAAGCTGGCGCTGCTGGTCGGCGCGGGCACGGCCCTGGTCACGGGCGGCCTGCTCGGGCCGAACCTGCGCTCCTGGTGGACCCCGGCCGGGATGTCCGTACCCATGGCGGTCACCACGCAGGTGGGCGCCGCCATGATCCTCCTGATGGGCTGGCCGCTGCCCGTGACCGTGACCCTGGCCGTCCTGGCCTGGCTGCTCGCGCTCTCCGTCATCAGCGGGATGTCCGCGGATTAGCGGCCCGGAGCGGATCCGGAATGCCCCTCACAGGTTGTCAGGTTCTCAACATGGGAAATAGGCTGCCACCTCCCGCTCACGCCACCACCGGGGAGGCCACCCATGCCCAGCAGTACCAGGAGCCGC
This sequence comes from Kitasatospora sp. NBC_01300, assembly GCF_041435235.1. Classification (NCBI taxonomy): domain Bacteria; kingdom Bacillati; phylum Actinomycetota; class Actinomycetes; order Kitasatosporales; family Streptomycetaceae; genus Kitasatospora; species Kitasatospora sp. NBC_01300. Next base: position 224,966 of record NZ_CP108408.1, read on the forward strand.
AGGACCAGAACCGCCGCAACCCTCCTCACCACCGCCCTGGCCGCGGCCCTCCTCGGCGGCGCCCCCGCGCTCGCCGCACCCGGAGCCGCACCCGGAGCCCCGCCCGGAACCACGACGGGCGCCGCCCCCACAGCCGCTCCGGCGGACGGCCGGCACCCCGTCGAGGTGTTCGGCGAGGACGGCGGCATCTCCCGGGCCCTCGTCCCCGGCGGCTCCCCGTACACGGCCGGCTCCCGCGCCCAGGGCGTGGCCCCGATGCAGGACGACGGCGACGTCACCGCGCTGGTGCGCAACGGTGATACGGCCACCAAGCTCGACGTGGTGGTCATCGGCGACGGCTACACGGCGCAGGAACAGGAGAAGTTCCGCAGCGACGCGGCCGAGAAGTGGCGCGAGATCACCGCCGTCGAGCCGTACGCCACCTACCGCAACCTGTTCAACGTCTGGGCGGTGTCGGCCGTTTCGCCCGAGTCGGGCGTCTCCGGGGATCCGGACCAGACGACCGTCCGGCACACCGCGCTGGGCTCGTACTTCTGGTGCGACGGGGTGGAGCGGCTGCTCTGCGTGGACGAGAAGGCGGTCGAGCGCTACGCGGCCAAGGCCCCGAAGGCGGACCTGGTGATCGTGGTGGCCAACAGCACCAAGTACGGCGGCGCGGGCTACAACGACGTGAAGTCCCCGCTCGGTTACGAGGGCATCGCCACCGTCGCGGGCGGCAATGCGAAGTCCGGGCAGATCGCGGTGCACGAGACCGGGCACTCGCTGGGCAAGCTCGCCGACGAGTACGCGTACGACGGCCAGGGCACCTACCAGGGCGCGGAGCCGGCCGAGGCCAACATCAGCACGCTGACGGCCGACCGGATGCGGGCCCAGGGCACCAAGTGGTCCCGCTGGCTCGGTCGGACGTCACCCGACGGCGGGACGGTCGGCGCGTACGAGGGCGGCGGCTACTACCCGACGGGGCTCTACCGGCCGACCGAGAACTCGATCATGCGCTCGCTCGGGCGGGAGTTCAACCTGCCCGGACGGGAGGCGATGATCGCCGGCTTCTACCGCCACGCGACCCCGCTGACGAGCCCCGTCCCCACCAGCACCCGGCTCACCACCGCCAGCCGCCTCACCGTCGACCTGCCCGTCCCGGGCACCCTGCTGCGCTGGTTCCTGGACGGGCGCGAGCTGCCCGGGCAGCGCGGGCGCACCGCGCCCGACCTCGCCGCCCTTCACCCGGGCGGACCCCGCTCCCGGCCGCACCTGCTCACGGCCGTCGCCACCGACCCCACCCCGGCGGTGGCCGACCCGGCGCTGCGCGAGCACCTGACCGGGAGCCTGTCCTGGCTGGTGACGCGCTGACGCGCGTCCACCACGGCCGAGGCCCCGGGCCCGGCAGCACGGTGCTGCCGGGCCCGGGGCCTGTCGTCCGCGCCTACCGCCCGCCCTCTCCAGGCCTGCGCGGGGGGTTGCGCCGCAGCGGGTCCAGTTCGCGGGCCAGCGTCCGCACGTCCACGGCTATCCGCGCCGCGAGTTCACCCGGCCCCGCGTCGCCCGGCAGGCGCCGGGACCAGGAACGCGCCTTGGCCGGACCGTCCTGGACCATGTCGAAGTTCAGCCGCACCGCCCCGGCCACGTCGGCCAGGGTCACCAGGATCCGGGTGTCCACGAGGTCGATCGTGACCTCGTTCCCGATGCACGAACACGCCACCAGACCCTCGATGTCCTCCTCCGCCAGATATCTGGCCAGGGGAACCGCTCTCCCCCGGATCAGGTACGGACGTACCACCGCCACCACAGACCCCGCCCCCTCTCCAGCCCACCGGACACGCCGACCACCGTACGGCCCGGCGGCGGCGCAAGCGCGCCGCAACGACCGGGCCCGCCCATGCTCCACCCATAGCCCCCGGATCGCCAAGTCCAGGACGTCCCAGGCGACTTGACCGACAGCACTGGCCCGGCGCACCGGCGCACGCCCCGGCGCACTCGGGCGCCCCGCCACCAGGCCCGCCATCAGGCCCTCCGTCAGATCCGCCGTCAGATTCGCCGTCAGATCCACCGCACCCGAAACGCACGAAGGCCCGCCCGCACGAGGCGGACGGGCATCCCCGCGGCCGCGCAGCCCAGCGGCGCGCGGCCGGGCCGCTCAGCGGCCCAGGCGGCTGAACCGGCCGTGCAGGACCAGCGAGCGGCTCAGGGCCGCCAGGCCCGCCGTGCAGAGCAGCGTGCGGAGCATGTTCGCGGCCACCCAGGTGCCCTCGAACTTGGCGCGCACGCCCGCGAAGTCGTGGATCTGGGACGGGTCGCCGGCCGCCGCCAGCTCGTTGTTGAGCGGGATGTTGACGCCCATCGTGACCATCAGCGCCACCACGTACAGCACCGTCGCCCCGGCCGCCCACAGCGCCGCCTGGCGCCGGCCGGCCTTGTGCTGGAGCCAGGCCGCCACGCCGGTGGCGGCGAAGGCGCCGACGAAGACCAGGCCGAACATCCCGTTCTCGATCGACGAGTTGATGTGCTGCATCGCCGTCACGTACGTCCGGTCGTCCCCGGCCGCGAGGCCGGGCATCACCGACACGTCGAAGGCGAAGAACAGGCCCGCCATCAGGCCCATCGCGATGGTGGCGCCCGCCAGGACGGGCCCGGCGGCGCGGCCCTGCCCGGCGGTTCCGCCGTGCGGTGAACTCCCCGGCCGCACACCGCCGATGGCCGACGGGACGGCGTACGACACCGGTGCCGACCTCTGATCCGAACGCATCACAGGACCCCTTTTCACTCTCCCGACCCCGCAGGACGCGGTGCCGGCGAACAGCGGAACGAACGACACCACCCACCGTGCGGTGCCCCCCGCAACCGAACCGCGACAACCGGAACCCCGCCACGCGCCAAGGCACTTGCGGCATCGGAGAGTGTCGGGAGGAGTGCCGGGAGTCGGAAAGGGGCCGGCGGTCACAGAACCGGGTTCAGGGTGCGCCGGTACCGGCGCTCCAGCACCGTGCGCCCGATCAGCCGCACCGGGCCCGGGATGGTGGCCGACACGGCCCGCACGGACGCCGCGTCCGCGCCGTCGAACATCCACGGCTGCAGGTACGTCATGACCTGCCCCGGCGCGCTCTGGATGATCCGCCGCTCCACCCGCAGGTACTCGTCCACCGGCAGGCCCGCGATCGCCGGGAACACCACCGGCTCCTCGTGCCCCAGGTGCTCGCGGATCAGGTTCTCGAACCCCGCCGCGGCCTCGGGCAGTTCGGCGATCCGGCGGGCGGAGAGCACGTCCGCGACCCGGCGCATCGTCCGGTCGAGCGCTTCGTGGTCCTGCTCCAGGATGCCGCCGCCGTCGAAGCCGGCCAGCCGCTCGCGCAGGAAGGGCCAGAGGATCTCGTCCTCGCTGTGGTGGTGCCAGTCGATGACGGCCCGCAGCCGGCCGAACCAGTCCGCCAGGGCCGCCGCGGGGCCCCAGCCGCCCGCGGACGAACCCCGGGCGGCGGCCGCGCTCAGCCGCGCGGCGTCCCGGCGCATCGCCACGTGCATCAGCCCGAAGCCCCGGATGTGCCCGGGCAGCGCGCCGACGCCCTGCTCACTCGACCAGACCTGCTTGCCGTCCGACATGGCCAAACCTCCACTGTTATGTCCGGATACACGACCAACGCCCGCCCGGTGGCGGCCTGTTCGGGCCGCCACCGACGAGCCGGATCACACGTTCCACACGCCCGAGGCGGCGGCCTCGCGGGCGAAGTCGGCGAAGTCCCGCGGCTCACGCCCCAACGCCCGCCGCACCCCGTCCCCCAACGAAGCGTTACGACCGTCCAGGATCACCGAGAACAGCTCCGCGAAGTCCCCCGGCAGACCCGCCTCCTCCAACACCCCCCGGTACGCCGCCTCCGACACCGCCTCGAACCGCACCCCACGACCCGTCGCCCGCGACAGCTCCACCGCCACATCCGCGAACGACAGCAACCGCGGCCCCGTCAACTCGTACACCTCCCCCGCATGCCCCGCCTCCGTCAACGCCGCCACCGCCACATCCGCGATGTCCTCCGCATCCACGAACGGCTCCACCGCACCCCCCACCGGCAACGCCAACTCCCCCGCCAACACCGGATCCAGGAAGAAACTCTCACTGAAGTTCTGGTTGAACCACGCGCACCGCACCACCGTCCACGCGGCCCCCGACTCCATCACCGCCTTCTCCCCCGCCTCCGCCGCCTCCTCACCACGCCCCGACAGCAGCACCAGACGCCCCACACCACGCCGCGCCGCCAACCGCGCGAACGCCCCCACCGCCTCCACCGCCCCCGGAAACGCCAGATCCGGGTAGTACGTCAGATACGCCGCACTCACCCCCTCCAGCGCCGCCTCCCACGTCCCCTCGTCATGCCAGTCGAACGCCACCGCCCCCGACCGCGACCCCACCCGCACCTCATAACCCGACCCCGCCAACCGCTCCGCCACCCGCCGACCGGTCTTACCCGTCCCACCCACCACCAGCACCACACCAGCACCGACCGGAAGATCCACAACACCCTTACGAGCCATCACGAGCACCTCATTCGGAGAGACGGAGGAAACTGACGGAACCGACCCCCGAAGGCGCCGGCGGCGCCCGGGAGGTCCGACGCGATCCGCGGGCCCCTACCGTTCTGCGAGCCCGGTCGGTTCGTCGTCATGGCACCATTCAAATCCACCCCGAGTCGGCGAACCATAGCCACCGCACTCACATCCATGCGCGAGCGTCTACGCCGCCCACCAGCGGCTGTCCGGCCGGGCCGGGCCGCCACGGGGGTGCGGCCCGGCTCCACCACCACCCCACCACAACACACCGCACCCCCGCCGGAAAGCCCTTTCCAGCACCTCTCCACCCCGTCTCCACCACCTCCGGAAATCGGCGTCGAAAGAGTTCCGGAAAGCGGCGGGGAAGAAAATCGCCGATGGTGCGGAAATGCGGGTGGAATTCCGGCGGGACACCGGGGCGGCGACGGCGGCGGGCGCCGGGAGCGCGTCCGGGCCGGGTACGGGCGTCCGCGCCCCGCCCCGGCAGCGGTAGTCTCGCGGCTGCTGTCGACCTGTGGGAGGGCATGTTCATGGCCAAGCTGATAGTCCTGCTCGCCGCGATCTCGGTGATCTTCTCGATGATCGCGTTCAACGGCGGAAACGCCCCGATCGGTGTGCTGTTCGCCGTGGTGGCGGCGTCCCCGATCCTCTTCCTCGCCTACGCCGTGGTGACCAGGAAGCGCGCCGCCACCGGCGCCGCACGGCAGTTGACACCCGGCCAGCGCAAGGGACGGACGATCGCCACGCGGGTGGTCGCGCTCGCGATGGTCGGAGTCCTCGGGTACGGCGTGTACTGGGTGATCTTCGAGCCGAAGGCGAGCGACAAGGCACTCAGCCGGATCTCCGACCTCGACGCCGGCTGCGCCTCCGACATCGCGCGCAAGTACTTCCCCAAGACCGCCGAACACACCGGCGCCGGACCGCACCCGGTCGCGATGTTCACCGTCAGCGAGTCCGGCTCCTCGCACCCCGCCTCCCCCGCCGCCGGCTCGCCGGACTACTGGAGCGGGACCCGCCTGGACCCGTACCGCGTCCAGCTGATCGCCTGCCTGGGCTCACCCGACGAGGGCGAGTTCCTCACCGACTGCAAGTTCACCTCGGACACCCTCAAGCTCTACCGCGGCAGGTACGAGGTGACCGTCTACGAGGCCAGGACGGGGAAGGAGGTCGGCACCGAACAGCTGCTGGGCAGCGCCAAACCCAGCTGCCCCAGCATGGTCTACCTGAAGAAGGACGTCTCCAAGCTGCACACCGAGCCGGACTTCGCGGACTACCAGCAGGTGCTGCGCAAGTACGTCGAGCAGTAGCCCGCCAGGAGCAACGCCTCCCCGGGCGGCTCCTCCTCCCCCGGGGCATGATGACGGAGGGAGCGTCGAAGCTCACCGAACGTAGCGAAGAGGGCGCCCGCGTTCGATCCCGCGGAAAGCGGGCAGACGGGGCGTCTCGATACGGCGAGCGAAGGAGCCCCGCATGGCCGATCCGGCGAAGTCATCCGCGCGGAACCCGCACGGCGGTGCGGCCCCCGGGTCCGGGTCCGGGGCCGGGTCCGGGGTCATCGAGACCAACGTGCCGGCCCGGCTGGACCGGCTCCCGTGGTCCCGCTGGCACTGGCGGATCGTGATCGGCCTGGGCACCGTCTGGATCCTGGACGGCCTCGAGGTGACGATCGTCGGCAACATGGCGGCCAGGCTCGCGCAGCCCGGCAGCGGCATCGCCATCTCGACGACCCAGGTGACGACGATCGCGGCCGCCGTGTACGTGGCGGGCGCCTGCTCCGGCGCGCTGTTCTTCGGCTGGCTGACCGACCGGCTCGGGCGCAAGAAACTCTTCATGGTGACGCTCGCCGTCTACCTGGCGGCGACCGCCGTGACCTCGCTGTCCTGGACGGCCTGGTTCTTCTTCCTCTGCCGGTTCTTCACCGGGTTCGGCATCGGCGGCGAGTACGCGGCGATCAACTCGGCGATCGACGAGCTGATCCCGGCCCGGGTGCGCGGCCGGGTCGACCTGATCATCAACGGCAGCTTCTGGATCGGCGCCGCGCTCGGCGCCTTCGCCTCCGTCGCGCTGCTGAACACCGCGCTGTTCGCCACCGACGTGGGCTGGCGGCTCGCCTTCGGGATCGGTGTCGTGCTGGGCCTGGTGATCCTGCTGGTCCGCCGGCACGTCCCGGAGAGCCCGCGCTGGCTGTTCACCCACGGGCGGGCGCCGGAGGCCGAGGAGGTGGTGGCCGAGGCCGAGCGGATCGTGGAACGGGAGACCGGCAGCCCGCTGCCGGCCGTCACCGACCGGCCGATCCTGATCCGCGAGCGCGCCCCGCTCGGCTTCGTCACGATCGCCCGCACCGTGATCAGCCGCTACCCGCGCCGCACGGTGCTCGGCCTCGCGCTCTTCATCGGGCAGGCGTTCCTGTACAACGCCGTGACCTTCGGCTACGCGGTCATCCTGACCCTCTACTTCGACGTTCCGGAGGGCGACACCGGCTACTACTTCGCGGTCATCGCGGTCGGCAACTTCCTCGGCCCGCTGCTGCTGGGCCACCTCTTCGATTCGGTCGGGCGGGTGCCGATGATCGCCGGCACGTACATCGGCTCCGGCGTGCTGCTGTTCGGCACCGCCGCGCTGTTCCAGCAGGGCGCGCTGAGCGCGGCCGGCATGACGGCCTGCTGGACGGCCGTGCTGTTCCTGGCCTCGGCGGGGGCGAGTGCGGCCTACCTGACGGTCAGCGAGATCTTCCCGCTGGAGACCAGGGCGATGTGCATCGCCTTCTTCTACGCCGTCGGCACGGCGGTCGGCGGCATCAGCGGCCCGCTGCTCTTCAACGGCCTGGTGAGCAGCGGGAAGGTCTCCGACACCACGCTCGCGTTCTGCATCGGGGCGGCGCTGATGACGGCCGCGGGGCTGGTCGAGGCCGCGATCGGCGTGCGGGCGGAACGGCGCAGCCTGGAGGACCTGGCGGCCCCGCTGAGCGCCGTCGAAGCGGCGGACCGCTAGCTTGTGCCGCCCTCGCGGGCGGCCTCGTCCGGGGCCGGCAGCGGGGTGTCCCAGGCGAGCAGGCGCAGCAGGTCCTCGTCCGCCCCGGGCGCTGCGGTGGATCGGCCGGTGGATCGGCCCGCCCTGGAATCGCTCAGCCGTCCGGCCGTCGAAGGTCGCATCGGAGATTTTCTGATGAATCATCAGACTTCTTTGATATAAGCCATGTTGTTCGCGCGGGCCCCATCGGTCTGCGGTTAGCATGCGGGGCGTTCCGTTCGGAGGCGAATTTCCCGGGTGGGCCGGCTGAGCTGCCGAGATCGGAGCCTGGTGGGCCAGGAGGAGAGTTCATGCGCGGGTCCTTCAAGCACGTCCAGCCCATCGGCGAGGGCCCGACCGCGGGCGACGTCGCGCTGCCGCCGGGCCTGCCTTACCCGGACGGGTGGGCCTCGGTCGGCTTCTCCGACGAGCTCAAGCCCGGCACGGTGCTCACCCGCAGGCTGGCCGGGGAGGACGTCGTGCTGTACCGGCTGCGGAGCGGGGCGATCCGCGCGATCCGCCCCTACTGCCCGCACCTGGGGGCCCACCTCGGCCTCGCCGAGGTGGAGGGCGACGACCTGGTCTGCCCCTTCCACCGCTTCGCCTTCGACCCGGACGGCAAGTGCGTGCGGACGGGGTACGGCTCCGCGCCGCCGAAGGCCTCCCTGGCGCAGCTTCCGGTCCGCGAGGTGAACGACGTCGTCTTCGTCTGGCGCCACCACGACGGCCGCCGGCCGGACTGGGAGATCCCGGAGTGGCACACCCTCGGGCACCAGCCGCCCCGGCACGCCGCCTGGGAGATGGCGGGCTACGCCCAGGACGTCATGGAGAACGCGGTGGACCTGGGCCACTTCGTCACCCTGCACGGCTGGCCGAGCGGCGAGTTGGCGGCCCCGATCGACTGGGACGGCACGCGCTTCCACATCTCCATGCGGGTCCAGGAGGACTTCCCGCTGCTGGGTCGGCGCCAGGTCGATATCGAGGTCGACGGTTACGGCCTCGCCTGCCTGCACACCGACGTGCACACCCCGGCCCTCGGTCTGAAGATGTGCTCGCTGGTGATGGCCACCATGGTCGCGCCCGGCCGGATGCAGTTCCGGCAGGCGAGCCGGTTCTCCTTCGACGAGCCGTCCCGGCTGCCGCCCGTGCTCGGCAGGGCGGTCAGCCGGTCGCTGTCGAGCCTGCTGGCGGGCCCGATGTTCAAGCGCAGCTGCGAGTTCACGGCGGCCGACTTCCCGATCTGGTCCACCAAGAAGTACCTGTCGCCGCCCCGGCTCGCCCCCGGCGACGGGCCGATCGGCGCCCTGCGGCACTGGGCCCGGCAGTTCTACCCGCCGGACCACCAGGAACACCTGCCCGCGCCGGCCGCCCTCACCGTCCGGGCCGAGAACGGTGCCCGCAGCGGGCTCGCCCAGCCCTGAGCGGAGGTACGGAGGTACGGCCGGGGCCCGGGTCCGGGCCCCGGCCGTACGTCTGCTCAGCTCGGGAGCCGGCCGCCGAGCAGGAAGGCGGTGAACGGTGCGAGCACCCGGGGGTCGGTGAAGTCGACACCGTGCGCGGTCGTGTCGAAGGTGACCATCGCCGCCCGGTGCCCGAAGGCGCGCTGGGTCTGCCGGGCGCCGTTGTAGGTGGTGTCGGGGTCGTACCGGTTCTGCAGCATCAGGATGTTGCGCGGGCCGTCCGGGTCGGCCCGGACCAGCGGCTCCTTCGGGCCGTAGTGCCAGAAGGCGCACGGCCAGACGTTGCCGCTCATGCCGTTGGTGAGCGGGTAGCGGGCCCGGTCCGCGGCGGTGCGGGCGGCGTAGACGGCCGGGTCGCGGGGCCAGGCCGAGTCGCCGCAGACCACCGCGAACTGGGCCGCGAGGAAGTTGTCGGGGATGACCTGCGGCAGCGGGTTGCCACCCGATCCGCCGGTGCCCGCGCCCTCCGGCGTCGGAGCCGGAGCCGTAACCGGGGCCGGAGCCGGAGCCGGAGCCGTGTCGCGCTCCTCGGCCAGTTGCAGGACCCGCGCGCCGAGGGGGTAGTAGCTCGGCTTGACCAGCGAGGCGTAGACGACGCTGCGCAGGCCGCCGCCGGTGAGCAGCCGGCCGCCCGACAACGGCAGCGGGTCGCGGTCGACCTCGCCGGCCAGCCGGAGGTAGCTCGCCCGGACCGCCTCTGGGGTGGCACCGAGGTGCAGGGTGGCGTCCTGGGCGGCGACGAAGCGGGCCAGGGCCGGGAAGGAGTCGTCGAAGCCTTCGCTGAACAGCCTGAACCCCTGCTCCACCCCGCCCGGCGGCACCGTGCTGTCCAGCACCACGCGGTCGGTGTGCGAGGGGAAGAGGGTGGCGTAGACCTGGCCGAGGTAGGTGCCGTACGAGCTGCCCAGGTAGGAGATCCGGGGCAGGTGCAGGGCGGCCCGGATCCGGTCCAGGTCGCGGGCCGAGTTGGCCGTGGTCACGTCGGCCAGGTAGCCGCCGCTCGCGGCCGCACAGCCGTCGGCCACCCGCCGGGCCTGGTCGAGGTTGGCGGTGATCGAGCCGTCGGGGCCGGGGAAGGGGTAGTTGAGCTGGGCGTCCCGCTCGGCGGCGGACAGGTCGCAGTGGACCGGGGTGCTGTTGCCCACCCCCCGCTCGTCGAAGCCGATCAGGTCGTAGGAGCGCAGGACGTCCGGCGGCAGCAGCTTCGCCATCTCGCCCGGGTAGTCGAGGCCGGATCCGCCCGGCCCGCCCGGCACCACGGCCAGGGTGCCGCGCCGGTGGGCGGGGTCGGCGGTGCGCAGCCGGGAGACGGTGAGGGTGATCGTGCCCTCGGCCGGGTCGTGGTAGTCCCGCGGCACCCGCAGGGTCGCGCACTGCTGGCGCGGGTCGCGGGTGAACGGCACCCCGTTGGCGTTCGGGGTCGGCGAGGGGCAGGACCCCCAGGCGAGTTGCGCCGCCGGGGCCGCGACGGCGGTCGGCGCGAGTGGTGCGGCGAGCAGGAGGGCGGCGGTGAGCAGCGCGCCGCCGGCGCGGGCCGTGGTGCGGCCGGTAGGTCGGGTCATACGTCCGACGCTAGGACTGCTGAGGTGGCGTCAGCCTCGGCTCCGGGGTGGAGAATTCCCCCGGGGTGCTTCTCCACCCGGCTCCACCCCGGTCCACCCGACTCCACCCGGCTCCACCCCGGGGGTGAGTCGGACCCGGGCGGGCCGGTGTCGGCCCGCCCGGCGTCGGACCGGAGCTACGCGTGGGCGCCCGCGCACTCCGGGTGCCCCCAGCTGCTGCCCACCTTGGTGATGGTGTCGCCCTTGGCGTAGGGGCGGGTGCAGGGGCAGGTGCCGGGGAAGCGGGCGGCCAGGGTCCGCGAACCGCCCGACGAGCGCTTCTTCGCCGTGGACGAGCCGGCCGACGAACCCGTCGACGAGCCGGCCGACGAGGAGGCCGGGCGGGCGGCCCGCGCCGGGGCGGTCCGGGCCGGGTCCGGCTCGGGGAGGTCGGCGCCGGTTCCGCCCGCGGCCTGCTGCCGGCGGGCGGCGTCGCTGGCGGCCTTGTCGGCGATGGCGTTCAGCGGGTCGCCGTTCACCTGGTGGGCGGGGACGTACACGAAGGTGACGTCCCGCCCGGTCAGCAGCTCGTCGATGTGCTGGATCAGCTCGCGGTTGGCGACCGGCTTGCCGGCGGCGGTCTTCCACCCGTTGCGCTTCCAGCCGACCAGCCACTTGGTCACCGCGTCGCGGGTGTACGTGCTGTCGAGCCGGACCTCCAGCGGGACGGCCGGGTCCGTCGACGCCAGCAGCTGCTCCAGCGCCGTCAGCTCGCCCACGTTGTTGGTGCTGTGCCCGAGCGGACCGGCCTGCCAGCGCTGGGGCACCCCGGCGGCGTCCGCCACCACGTAGGCCCAGGCCGCCGGACCGGGGTTGCCCTTGGCTGCTCCGTCACACGCTGCAATGACTCGTTCGACCATGCCCCGATCATGCCAGGACGTGGCAGGCCCGGGCCAAATCGGTCAGGCGCGGAGCAGCAGCAGGAGCAGGGCCGCGGACCAGCTGAAGTTGGTCGAGTTCCGCCCCTCCCCCGTCAGCGGGTCGTAGTTCTCCCGCAGCGGACCGTCGCCGCCGAGCCCGGCGGCCGTCGCCAGCAGCCGGTCCGTCGCCCGGCGGGCGTCCTGGTTCCAGCCGTACCGGCGCAGGCCTTCGATGGCGAAGTAGGTCTGGTCGATCCAGGCCAGCCCGCGCCAGTACCCGGCCGGGTCGAAGGAGGGCGAGCTGCGGGCGACGGTCGGGAACGGCAGCGCGGTGCCGAACTCGGCCGGGTCGAGCAGGAGCCCGCGGACCGCGCGGGCCTGGGCGGGTGAGGCGGTGCCGGACCAGAGCGGGATCGCGCCCTCGATGCCGCGTCCGCGCGCGGTGAGGCGGGCGCCGGTGGCCAGGTCGGTGTCGTGGAACCAGCCCGTGGCCGGGTCGAACATGGTGTCGCGCACGGCCCGGTCGATCTTCTCGGCCCGTCCGCGCAGCCGCTGGGCGGCGGTGCGGTCGCCGAGTTCGGCGGCGATGGCGGCCAGGGCGCGGTGGTCGGCGGCCAGGTAGGCGTTGAGGTCGACGGAGCGCTGGGTGAGCGACCAGCCCAGCAGGGCGCCCTGCGCGCTGCGGTTGGCGACGACGGCGGCGCCGAGGGCGGCGTCGAAGCGCGGCGCGTTGTCCATGCCGGACTCCCAGGCCGCCGCCGCCAGGCAGTCCGCCGGGGCGGCGTTGCCCGGGTCGACGGTGGCGCCGTACTCGCACAGGCCTTCGCCGTCGTGGTCCCGGGTGCGGTACCACCAGTCCTGGTAGGCGGTCAGTTTGGGCAGCAGCTCGCGCAGGAACGCCCGGTCGCCGCCGCTCCGGTAGACCTCCCAGACGGCCCAGGAGGCCAGCGGGGGCTTGGAGTTGCGCTCGTTCCAGTTGCCGCCGCCGGTGCTCGGGTCGTTGTAGAAGACGCAGTCCGGGATCATCCCGGCGTCCTGCGGGCGGTCGGCGGAGTCGGGCCGGATCTGGTGGTCGAACATCGCCCGGATCTGGTCGGCGGCCAGGTCGGGGGCGAAGACGGCGGTGCCGGCGGCCTGCTTCCAGGTGTCCCAGGCCCAGACCCCGCTGAACCACTTGTACGAGAGCGTGGGCGTGACGGCGTCGTGCCGGATCCGCCCGGCCGGGCTGCGCCAGTTGGTGACCAGGGTCTGCACGCACTTGACGGCCGTCCGGCGGCGCGCGGCGGGGACGCCCTCGGTCGCCCGGGCGACGTACCCGGCCCAGCGGGCGGCGCCCGCCGCGGCGACCCGGTCGGGGGCGCGCAGCGCGGCGTCCGCCTCGGCGACGGCGCGGGAGTGCTCGGCGTCGGTGAAGGTGTAGCTCTCGGCCCAGTCCAGGGTGCGGGCCGCGCCCGGGGCCAGCCGGACGGGCCCGGCCAGTTCGGTGCGGTGGCCGTCGCCGCTGACGGTGGTGCGGACCGGCGCCGCGTGGCGGACTTCGAAGCGCTCGGTGCCGTCGGTGAGGTAGTCCCAGGTCTGCCGTACCCGGGCGAACCGGACGGCGACGCCGCGCTCGGCTGCGACCAGGGCGGGGGCGTCGTGCTGGGGGCCGGTGGCCGGGCGCAGCAGTGTCCCGGTCCAGGCGACCTGGAGGGTCCGTTCGGCCGGGCCGCCGTTGGCCAGCCGGGCCCTGACCAGGGCGGTGCGGTTGCCGGCGAAGCGCAGTTCCAGGGTGAGCGCCAGGCGGCCGCCGAGGTCGTAGGACTGGCGCAGCAGCCCGGGCAGCGAGGTGAGCCGGGGGGCGCCGCCGGCGGCGAGGTCCAGGATCCTTCCCTGCTCGGTCAGTTGGAGGCGGTTGAGGCCGTCGCTGAGCCACCACGGGTATTCCTGGGCGAGGTGGAGGGGGCCGGTGAAGCCGCCGAGCGGGTCCTGCGGGCGCGGCAGGGCGTAGGCGTGCCAGGCGCCGAGGTCGGCGAAGACGTTGATCGGGTTGTTGCCGGTGGCGTCGCCGGGGTAGGCCTGCGCGGGGGTGCCGTGCAGGTCGAGGACGTCGGCGTAGCGGTCGGACAGCTCTGACAGGGCGGACGGGTCAGCCAGGTCGGAGGGGGCGGCCTGCCGGTCGTCGGCGTGGGCGGCCGGTGCGACGCCGCCGGCCACGGCGAGGGCGGTGCCGGTGGCGGCGGTGGCGGCCAGGAGTCGGCGGCGGGACAACGGCGTCATGTGCGCTCCTCGACGGGCGTGGACGGGGACGGAGACGTGGACGGGGGCGTGGACGGGGAGGCTGCGGGGACGCGGACGACCGCGGCGCCGAGCGGTGCGAGGGTGACGCCCCGGCCCGTGTCGGCGCCAGTGAGCAGGTCGGTGCCGGGCCGGTCCAGCGCCACCCGGCAGACGGCGGGGCCGTGGTTGAGCAGGAACAGGTAGCCGGTGCCGTCGGCGGCGCGGCGGCGGGTGGCTTCGACGCCGGCCGGCAGGCCGGGCAGTTCGGCGCCCACCCCGGCTTCGGCGAGCGGCAGGTCGAGCACCCGGCCGACGTCCGCGCCGAGGTGGCAGCCGAGGTACCAGGCACTGCCGGTGCCGTGGCGGTGCCGGGTGACGGCGGGCAGACCGGCCAGCTCGCCGGAGGCGTAGCGGGCGACGGTCTCGGCGCCCTCGGTGTCGATCCATTCGCTCCAGTGCTCGGCCCGCAGCTCCGGGCCGCCGCCGTCGAGCCGGACGGTGGTGGCGGCCCCGTCGGGGATCGGCCAGTGCTCGTCCACGACGAGGCCGAACAGCGGCCGCAGCGGTCCGGGGTGGCCGCCGGGGTGGAGGTGGTCGTGCCGGTCGCTGATGCCGCTGAACGGGCCGCAGACCAGGTGGCCGCCCGCCTGGACGAAGGCGGTGAGGCGGTCGGCGGTGGCGGTGTCGAGCAGGTACAGGTTGGGGGCGAGCAGCAGCCGGTAGCCGTCGAGGTCGCCGGTGGGCGGGAGGAAGTCGACGGTCACGCCGCGGTCGTGGAGGGCCGCGTACCAGGGCCGGAGCAGGTCGAGCCAGCGCATCCGCGCGGAGGGGTGGTCGTCCAGCTCCAGCGCCCACCAGCTGTCCCAGTCGAGCAGGACGGCCGCCCGCCCGCGCATCCGGCTGCCCGCGATCTCGCCGAGCCGGCGCAGCTCGGCCCCGAACCGGACGGTCTCCCGCCAGCCGCGCGAGGAGGTGCCGCGGTGCGGGAGCATCGCACTGTGGAACTTCTCGGCCCCGGCCACGGAGGCACGCCACTGGAAGTGCAGTACGCCGTCCGCGCCCCGGGCCAGTGCCTGGAGCGACCAGAGCCGGTACAGGCCGGGCCGTTTGGGCAGGTTGACGGGCCGCCAGCTGACGGCCGAGGGGGCCTGTTCCATCAGCAGCCACGGCTTGCCGCCCTTGAGGGAGCGCATCAGGTCGTAGTTCATGGCCGCGTTGACGTGGGTGCGGGGGTCGGCCGGGTCGGGGTAGGCGTCGTCGGAGACGAGGTCCTCGTGGCGGCTCCACTCCCAGTAGTCCAGCGACTTGAGCATCGACATGAAGTTGGTGGTGACGGGCACGCCCGGTGAGACCTCGTCGAGGACGGCCTTCTCGGTGCGGTGCAGGGCCAGCAGCGCGTCGGAGCAGAACCGGCGCCAGTCCAGCAGCTGGGTCGGGTTGACCGGCCCCGGCGCGGCGCGCGGCGGTTCGATCTCGTCGAACGAGCCGTAGCGCTGGGACCAGAACGCCGTCCCCCAGGAGCGGTTGAGTTCGTCGACGTCGCCGTGCCGCTCGCGCAGCCAGCGCCGGAAGTCGGCGGCGGACGCGGGGCAGAAGCACTCCTGGACGTGGTCGCCGTACTCGTTGTGGATGTGCCACAGGGCGAGTGCGGGGTGGTCGTGGTAGCGCTCGGCGAGGGCCCGGGTGAGCCGGGCGGCGGCGGCCCGGTAGACGGCGGAGGAGGGGCAGTAGTGCTGGCGCGAGCCGAACTCCAGCCGGACGCCGTCGGCGGTGACGGGCAGCAGCTCGGGGTGGGCGCGGACCAGCCAGGCGGGCGGCGAGGCGGTGGCGGTGGCCAGGTCGACGGCGATGCCGTGGCTGTGGACGAGGTCGAGGAGGCGGTCCAGCCAGCCGAAGTCCCAGCGGTCGGCGGCGGGTTGGAGCCGGGCCCAGGAGAAGACCCCGACGGTGACCAGGTTGACCCCGGCCTCGGCCATCAGCTTCACGTCCTCGGCCCACACCTCCTCGGACCACTGCTCGGGGTTCCAGTCCCCGCCGTAGAGGAGGCCGGGCACGCGGGTCAGCGTGGCCGCGCGGGAAGGAGTACGGGAGGTCATGCGGGGGGTCATCCTTTCAGCGCTCCGCCGAGCAGGCCGGCCACGAACTGCCGCTGGAACACCAGGAAGAGCAGCACCAGCGGGAGGGTGGCCAGCAGGGAGCCGAGCATCAGGCCGGAGTAGTCGACGTGGGTCAGCCCGGTCAGCGTGTTGAGCGCCACCGGCACGGTGTACTTGTCCTCGGTGTTGAGCATCAGCAGCGGCCAGATGAAGCTGTTCCACTGGCCCATGAAGGTGAAGATCACGAGCGCGCCCAGCTGCGGCCGCACGCACGGCAGGACCACCTGGTAGAAGGTGCGCAGTTCGCCGGAGCCGTCGATGCGCGCCGACTCCAGGAGTTCGTCGGGGAAGTCCAGGAAGCCCTGGCGCATCAGCAGGATGCCGAAGGAGTTGGCCAGGAAGGGCAGGATGACCGCCTGGTAGCTGTCGATCCAGCCGATGCTGGCCATCATCTGGAACAGCGGGACGAGCAGCACCTGCAACGGGATCATCATGGTCGCCAGCACCAGGCCGAGCAGCAGTCCGCGGCCCCGGAACCGGTACTTGGCCAGCCCGTAGCCGCACATGGCGGACAGCAGGGAGCTCAGCGCGGTGTAGACGACGGCGACGCCGAGGCTGTTGAGCAGCACCCGGCCGAAGCCGATGCTCTGCTGGAGGTGCGCCAGGTTGCGCAGCAGTTCCCCGCCGGGCAGGAACGGCGGTGGGGAGTGGAAGAGTTCGGAGCTGCTGTGGGTGCTGGCGATCAGCATCCAGGCGAACGGCACCAGGCTGACGACGGCGCCGAGGGCGAGCACGGCCAGGACGGCGCCGCGGCCGAGCCGGGCGGCCGGCGGGCGGGCCGCCGGCGGGCGGACGGCCGCCGCCCGGGCGGGCCGGGGGCGGGCGGAGGTGGCGCTCATCGGCGGCGTTCCCTTCCGTAGAACCGGAACTGGAGGAGGGAGACGGCGGCGATGACCAGCACCACGACCCAGGCGATCGCGGCCGCGTACCCGAAGTCGAGCTGCTGGAAGCCGACCTTGTACAGGTAGACCACCGGGGTGAGGGTCGCGTCGCCGGGGCCGCCGCGCGTCAGCACGTAGTTCTCGTCGAAGAGTTGGAGCGTGCCGATGGTGGAGGTGATGACGCAGAACAGCACCACCGGCCGCAGCTGGGGCAGGATCACGCTGGTGTAGGTGCGCAGCGTGCCGGCGCCGTCGAGGGCGGCGGCCTCGTACTGGTCCCGGCCGATGGCGTGCAGGCCGGCGAGCAGGATGACGGCGTTGTAGCCGGTCCAGCGCCAGGTGACCGAGCCGATCAGCGAGATCCGGGCCCAGGTGGGCGAGTTGAGCCAGTCGACGGGGCCGGCGCCCAGGGCGTGCAGGAGCTGGTTGGCCAGGCCGCCGTCGGTGCGCAGCAGCACCTGGAAGACGACGGCGTAGGCGACCAGCGTGGTGACGGCGGGCAGGAAGAAGACGGCCCGCCAGCCGGCCCGGAAGCGCAGCCAGGACTGGTTCAGCAGGACGGCCAGCACCAGTGCCAGGCCGATCATCACGGGCACCTGGACGGCCAGGATCATCCCGGTGTTGACCAGGGAGTGCAGGAAGGCCGGGTCGTCCAGCATCCGCCGGTACTGGTCCAGGCCGACCCAGACGGTGGCGCCGTCCCGGCGGGCGGTGAAGCTCTGGTAGAGGCTGGCGCCGAGCGGATAGGCGAAGAAGAGGATGAAGAGCACGGCCGTGGGCCCGGCGAAGAGCCAGGCCGCGGAGCGTGGCAGCCGTCGTCGCCGGGTGGGCGCGGTGCGCGCGGGTGCGGCGGCCACCCGGGGGGCGGGGGCCTGGAGACTGGTCATGGCGCGTGTCCCTACGGGGCCGGCTGGCGACTGGTCGCGGTGGCGATCTGGCGGGCGGCGGAGCGCAGCACGGTGCCGGGGTCGGCTCCGTTGTGCAGCACCTGGTTGACGGCGGTGTTGACGATGTCGCCGGCCTTGGAGTCGTCGGCGGTGCTCTCGACGGTGGGGATGGACCGGGCGAGGTCGGCGAGGAGCCGCATGGCGGGCTGGTTCGCGTAGTACGGGTCCGGCTGCTGGAAGTACGGGTCGTCCAGGGCCGGGAGGTAGGCGGGGAAGAGGCCTTCGTGCTCCATCATCGAGGCCTGGTTGGCCCGGTCGGCGAGCAGGAAGGAGAGGAATTCCCAGGCGAGTTCGGGGTTCTTGCTCTGGGCGGTGACGGAGAGGGTGGAGCCGCCGCTGTTGGAGGTGCGGCAGCCGCCGGGGTCGAACGCGGGCAGGGGGACGACGCCGAACCTGCCGTTCAGGTCGGCCATGTCGCCGGCGAGGGTGCCGTCCCACCAGGCGGCGGTGGGGGTGGTGGCGGCCTTGCCGTCGTGGGTGCCGGAGACCAGGCCGTCCCAGCCGTTCTCGAAGTCGACCAGGCCCCGGTCGACCAGCTGCTTCATCAGGGTGAGCGCCCGTTCGGCGGCGGGTGAGGCGACGGCGACCTTGCCGTCGACGAACCAGCCCTGGCCCTGCTGTTGGAGCAGCAGGGCGAACATGCTGTCCTGCTTGGCGTCCAGGATGAGCAGTTTCTTGCCGGTGCGGTCCTTGAGGGTGGTGCCGGCGGCGAGGTAGTCGTCCCAGGTGGTGAGGGTGGCGGGGTCGATTCCGGCCTGCTGGAAGTGGTCGCGGCGGTAGAAGAGGGCGCACGGGCCGCTGTCCCAGGGCAGGGCGAGGACGCGGCCGCCCGCGTCGGTGACGGTGCGCCAGGCGGACGGTGCGAAGTCCTTCGCGAGGCCGCCGGCCCGGCTGGTCAGGTCCACCAGCGCGTGGGGGAAGTTGCCGATGTAGGTGGGCATCTTGTGGCCCTCGACGGTCAGGACGTCGGGGAGTCCGCTGCCGGCTCCGAGCCCGACGGTGATCTTGTCGTAGGCGTTGTCGTAGCCGATGTCGACGACGTCGACGGTGGTTCCGGGGTGGGCCTGTTCGAAGGCCTTGCCGAGCCGTTGCATGGCCTTGGCGGCGACGTCCCAGGACCAGATGGTGATCTTCCCGGCGGCCTTGCCGCCCGAACTCGCGTCCAGCCGTTTGGCGTCGGGGGCGCCGGCGCCGCCGGTGGCGCAGCCCGTCGCCCCGGTCAGCAGCAGCGCGCCGCCCGCGAGCCCGGCGCCGAGGACCCGGCGCCGGGTGGGGCCCGGTCCGGATCCGGCCCGGGTGCCCGCCGGAGCGTCAAGGCGTCTGTGCCGGGTGCCGGTTGAGTTCTTTCCTCCCGACATCTTGCCTCCTGAAGAGTGAATGCCGAATGCTGTATACAGAACTCAGCACACACAGTGCCGTCAAGGCTTGTGACCGAAATCGCGGAAGGTGCCAGGATGACCGCACGCGCCCCCCGGACCCACCCGTACATCCCCAACGCCGCCCCCGACGTGAAGAAGGCCATGCTGGCGGCGATCGGCGCGCACAGCGTCGAGGAGTTCTACGCCGACATCCCCGCCGAGCTCCGCCTGGACCGCCCGCTGCGACTGCCCGAGCCACTCGGCTCCGAGGCGCAACTGGTCGCCCACATGGAGGAGTTGCTCGCCCGCAACACCGCCGTCCCGCCCGGCCGCAGCTTCCTCGGCGCCGGCTGCTACCGCCACCACGTGCCCGCCGTGGTCGACGAGGTCGTCAACCGCAGCGAGTTCCTCACCGCCTACGCCGGCGAGCCGTACGAGGACCACGGCCGCTTCCAGGCCCTGTGGGAGTACCAGTCGCTGATGGCCGAACTGCTGGCCGTCGACGTCGTCAACGTGCCGACCTACGACGGCTTCCAGGCCGCCGCCACCGCACTGCGGATGGCCGGCCGGGCCACCGGGCGCCGCCGCCTCCTCCTGGTCGGCGACCTCGACCCGGACAAGCTCTCCCGGATCCGCGACTACGTGCGCGGCGTCCACGACCTCGTGCTCGTCCCGGCCGAACCCGGGGCCGTCCGCGCCGCCCTCGCCGCCGGCGACGCCGCCGCCGTCTTCGCCGAACTGACCGACCACTGCGGCCGCGTCGACCCCGAACTGCCGCAGTACGTCGAACTCGCCCACCAGGCAGGCGCACTGGCCGTCGTCGGCGCCAACCCGCTGAGCCTCGGCGTGCTCGCCCCGCCCGCCTCCTTCGGCGCCGACCTCACCTGCGGCGACCTCCAGCCGCTCGGCATCCACCCCAGCTTCGGCGGCGGCAACGCGGGCTTCATCGCCAGCGCCGACGACGAACGCCTGGTGGCCGAGTACCCGAGCCGCCTCTTCGGCCTCACCCCCACCGACGTGCCGGGCGAGTACGGCTTCGGCGACGTCGCCTACGAGCGCACCTCCTTCGCCCTGCGCGAGGAGGGCAAGGAGTGGGTCGGCACCGCCGCCGCCCTGCACGGCATCGCCGCCGGGGTCTACCTCTCGCTGATGGGGCCGCACGGCATGCGCGAGATCGGCGAGACCATCCTCGCCAACACCGCCTACGCCCGCCGGCGCCTCGCCCAGGCCCCCGACGTCGAACTCGCCGACCCGGAGGCCGTCCACTTCGCCGACTTCACCCTCCGCTACACCGGCGGGCACACCGCCGCCGAGGTCGCCGCCGCGCTGCTCGCCCGCGGCCTGCACGCCGGCACCCCGGCCGGGGAACACGAGGGCCGCTACTGCGTGACCGAGCTCCACACCCAGGCCGACATCGACCGCCTCGCCACCGCCCTTGAGGAGATCGTCAAGTGACGGACCGTCAGAACAGCGGCGGGACCGACCCGCGGATCGCCCCCAAGCCCGCCCTGCGCCGCTTCCACCAGGCCCGCTGGGACGAGAAGCTGATCTTCGAACTGGGCGCACCCGGCGAGCGGGGCGTCCTTCCGCCGACCCCCGGACCCGGCGTCACCGCCGCCGTCGGCAACCCCGCCGACCGCCTGCCCGCCGCGCTGCGCCGCGCCACCCCGGCCGCGCTGCCCGAACTCGGCCAGCAGCAGGTGCTCCGCCACTACCTGCGGCTCTCCCAGGAGAACCTCGGCGCCGACCTCAACGTCGACGTCGGCCAGGGCACCTGCACCATGAAGTACAGCCCCAAGGTCAACGACGCCTTCGTCCGCGACCCGCGCATCGCCGCCCTGCACCCGGCCCAGGACCCCTCGACCGTCCAAGGGGTGCTCGAACTCGTCCACCGGCTGGAGCAGTTGCTCAAGGAGGTCTCCGGCATGGACCGGGTCTCGCTGCAACCCGGCGCCGGCTCCGCCGCGATCTGGACCAACGTCTCCGTCATCCGCGCCCACTTCGCCGCCCGCGGCGAGCTGGAGCAGCGCGACGAGGTCATCACCACCGCCTTCTCGCACCCCTCCAACGCCGCCTGCGCCAAGACCGCCGGCTTCAAGGTGATCACCCTGCACCCGGACGCGGACGGCTACCCCGACATCGAGGCGCTGCGCACCGCCGTCGGCCCGCGCACCGCCGCGCTGCTCATCACCAACCCCGAGGACACCGGGATCTACAACCCCCGGATCGCCGAGTTCGTCCGCATCGTGCACGCGGCCGGCGGCCTGTGCGCCTACGACCAGGCCAACGCCAACGGCGTCCTCGGCATCACCCGGGCCCGCGAGGCCGGCTTCGACCTGTGCCACTTCAACCTGCACAAGACCTTCTCCACCCCGCACGCCTGCGGCGGCCCCGCCGCCGGCGCCTGCGGCGTCACCGCCGAGCTCGCGCCCCACCTGCCCAGCCCCACCGTCGAGTTCGACGGCGAGCGGTACGTCCTGGACGACGACCGGCCGGAGTCCATCGGCAAGATCCGCCCCTACCTGGGCGTCGTCCCGAACCTGGTCCGCGCCTACGCCTGGATCATGTCGATGGGCGCCGCGGGCCTGCGCGAGGTGGCCGAGACGGCCGTGCTCAACAACAACTACCTGATGCACCAGGTCCAGCGGATCCGCGGCGTCTCCGTGCCCTACGCCAAGGGGCGCCCGCGCGTCGAGCAGGTCCGCTACAGCTGGCAGCAGCTCAACGAGGACACCGGCCTGCACAGCGAGGACCTCGGGTACCGCGCCGCCGACTTCGGCACCCACTACTGGACCAGCCACCACCCCTACGTCGTCCCCGAGCCGATGACGCTGGAGCCGACCGAGTCCTACTCCCGCGCCGACCTCGACGAGTACGCCGCGATCCTCGCCGAGGTCGCCCGCGAGGCCTACGAGGACCCGGAGACCGTCCGCACGGCCCCGCACAACTCCACCGTGCACCGCATCCGGCACGAACCGCTGGACGACCCGGCGGTCTGGGCCGTCAGCTGGCGCGCCTACCGCCGCAAGGTCCTCGGCGAGCGGCCGTGACGACGGGCCCCGGGGCCGGCCGTCCAACTCCCTCCGCCTGCCCGGCAGGTGGGAGCCCGACGACCGGCCCCACCATCGGGCTCGTGGTCAACCCGGTCGCCGGACTCGGCGGCCGGGTCGGCCTCAAGGGCAGCGACGGCGCCGAGGTCCAGCAGCGCGCCCGCACCCTCGGCGCCCGGCCGGCCGCGACCTCCCGCACAGAACTGATGCTTCGTCAGTTTGGCTTGCTCACACCGCACTCGACCCTGCTCACGGCGGCCGGACCGATGGGTGCGGACGCGGCGCGGGCGGCCGGCCTCGACGCGACGGTGGTCCACCGGCCCGCCGGCCCGGGCACCACGGCGGCGGACACCCGCGCGGCCGTCCGCGCCCTCGTCGCGGCCGGCGCCGGCCTGCTGCTGTTCTGCGGCGGCGACGGCACGGCCCGCGACGTCCTCGACGCACTCGGGTCGCTCGGCACGCCCGGCCCGCTCGGGTCGATCGGCCCGCTCGGTCCAGGGTCAGGACCGCCCGTCCTCGGCATCCCGGCCGGGGTCAAGATGCACTCCGCCGTCTTCGCCGTCCACCCCCGCGCCGCCGCCGAAGTGGCCGCGGCCTGGACGAACGGCGGCGTCCGGCTGGCGTCCGCCGAGGTCGTGGACCGCGACGAGGCGGCGCTGCGCGAGGGCCGGGTGTCCGTCCGCCTGCACGGGTGGCTGACCGTCCCGGTCCTGCCCGCCCGGGTCCAGCAGCGCAAGACCGGCAGTTCCGCCGCCGACCCCGAGGCGCTGGGCGGCATCGCCGCCGAGGTCGCCGAACGCGTCGGCCCCGACGGGCTGCTCGCCCTCGGCCCCGGCGGCACGACGCACGCCGTCGCCAGGGCGCTCGGCGCGGCGGACGCCTGCCTGACCGGCGTCGACGTGCTCCGCCTCCAACCGGGCGGCGCCGCCCGGGTCGTGATCCGCGACGCCCGGGCCGACCAGCTGCTGGCCCTGCCCGCCGCGCCGTGGATCGCGCTCTCGCCGATCGGCGGCCAGGGCTTCCTGCTCGGCCGCGGCAACCAGCAGTTCACCCCCGAACTGCTGCGTGCCACCGGCCGCGAGCGGCTGCTCGTCCTCGCCACCGAGGCGAAGCTCGCCGCCCTCGCGGGCCGCCCGCTGCTCCTGGACACCGGCGACCCGGAGCTGGACGATGCCCTGTCCGGGCACGTCCGGGTGATCACCGGCCGCCACGCCAGCGCCGTCTACCGCCTGACCGCCTGACCAACTCGACCTCCCCAACCAGCCTGACCCCCTGAAGAGGAGCCCCCAGTGATCGACCTCCACGGCAAGCGCGCCATCGTCACCGGCGCCGCCTCCGGCATCGGCCGGGCCACCGCCGCGCTGCTGGCCGAACTCGGCGCGGCCGTCGTCCTCGCCGACCTCGACGCCGACCGCGGCGAGCAGGCCGCCAAGGAGACCGGCGGCACCTTCGTCCGCTGCGACGTCTCCCAACGCGCCGACTGCGAGCGGGCCGTACGCACCGCCGTCGACCTGCACGGCGGCGTCGACGTGCTGTTCAACAACGCCGGGATCATCCGCCGGTCCACCGTCTGCGACATCACCGACGACGACTGGGACCTGGTGATGGCCGTCAACATCCGCTCCGTCATGCTGCTCAGCGGGCTGGTCGTGCCGCTGATGGCCGCGAACGGCGGCGGCAGCATCATCAACACCGGCTCCGGCTGGGGCATCCGGGGCGGCGGCCGGGCCGTCTCCTACTGCGCCTCCAAGGGCGCCGTCGTCAACATGACCCGGGCCATGGCCATCGACCACGGCCCCGACAACATCCGCGTCAACTGCGTGTGCCCCGGCGACACCAACACCGGTATGCTCGCCGAGGAGGCCCGCCAGCTCGGCGAGAGCCCGGACGCCTTCTACGCCGACGCCGCCGACCGACCGCTCGGCCGCATCGGCCAGCCTCGGGACATCGCCCAGACGGTCGCCTTCCTCGCCAGTGACGCCTCCACGTTCGTCAGCGGCGCGATCATCGCCGTGGACGGCGCCGGGACCGCCTGACCAGTCGCCCGGCCGGTACGCTACGGACCGAGGAAGAAGGGAAAGCCCGATGGCGATCGAGCGGCGTCCGCTGCGCGAACAGGTGAAGGACGAACTCCTGGAGCGGCTGGGCCACGGCCGGTTCACCCCCGGCGAGTCGATCAACGAGGTCCACCTCGCGGAGGAACTGGGCGTCAGCCGCACCCCGTTGCGCGAGGCGCTGATCAGTCTGGAGCGCGAAGGCATCATCACCAGCGAGCGCGGCAAGGGCTTCCGCTTCGCACCCACCGGCCGGCAGGAGTTCCTCGACCTCACGGCCATCCTGATCGCCCTGGAGTCGCTGGCGCTGCGGACCTCCGACCGCGCGCACCTCTCGGCCATCGCGCCCCGGCTGCTGGCGGAGGCCCGCGCCTTCTCCGCGCCCCAGGCCCCGCACGGCACCATAGAGCGCTACGACGACGCCTGGCACGCACTGTTGCTCTCCGGCTGCTCCAACACCCGGCTGCGCGAGCTGATCGACTCGCTCAAACTCACCCTCCACCGCTACGAGCGGGTGGTCGTCGGGGACCACGAGATCCTCGAACGCGCCGCCGAGGAGCACGAGCGGATCGCCCAGTGCCTCCTCGACGACGACGTGGAGCAGGCCGTCGCCGCCCTGGAGGCGAACTGGACCAGCGGCATGGAGCGGATCATGGAGCGCCTGCCGGCCCTCGGCGTCCGCTGACGCGCCCTCCCCCGCGGCCGGGACGTCACTCCTCGTCGGACCGGCCGCGGACGCAGGTCAGCACGCCCGCCACGGCCGCGATCTGCGCGGTGAGCCCGCCGGCGTCGCCCTGCCCCTGCACCGACAGGGCGATCTCGACGGGCTTGTCGGTGGCCTCGCCGGGCAGTTCCCCGTCCGTGCCGGACAGCGTGCGCAGCTCGAAGACGGCGAATCCGGCCCGGGTGCACTGGTCCAGCACGTCCCGCAGCACCCCCCTGCCCGGGCGGTAGACGATGCGGTACGAGACCGCCGGCCGGTGCAGCGCGGGCAGGCGGTTGAGCAGCGGCCTGATCGCGTAGGACGCGAGGAAGTACGCCGCGACGGTCAGCGCCGCGAGCAGCGGCAGGCCCGCGGCCGCGGCGGAGCCCACCGCCGCGGTGAGCCAGATCGTGGCCGCCGTCGTCAGCCCCTGCACCCAGCCCCGGTGCACGAAGATCACCCCGGCGCCGATGAAGCCCAGCCCCGACACGATCTGCGCGGCCATCCGCGACGGGTCCAGCTCGACGGTGCCCGCGCTCACCACGTCGGCGAAGCCGTACTTGCTCACCAGGGTGAACAGCGCCGCGCCGCTGCCCACCGTCGTGTACGTCCGCAGGCCCGCGGACTTCTGGCGGATCTGCCGCTCGACCCCGATCAGGCCGGAGAGCAGGAAGGCGAACAGGAACTCCAGTACCTGGACCGACCCCTGACCGGACGGCCCGGCCGCCCATTGAACCGTTGCCATAGCCCTGACGCCTCTTCTCCGCCGCTCACCGCCGGCCCCGGACGTGGTGATTCATGCTAGGGCCCGGTGCCCGGCGGCGTGGCCTCCTCCCGGCAGGCCGGGGGTCGATTCCGCGTCAATTCCCGGCGGGCCCCCACCCGTCGGCGCGCACGGACGGCCTGGGCCGGACCGAGGCGAGCAGGGCGGCCGGGTCGGGGTTCTTCTGGAGCCCCGGCAGCAGCAGTTCCCACAGGTCGCACAGGCGCCCCTCGATGGTGCGCCGTCCGTCGATCGCGTCGGAGACGGTGTGCAGCCCGAAGAAGGCGCAGATCACGCCGTGGGCCGCGGTCGACGGGTCGACCCGGGCGGCGAGCTCGCCCTCGCTGCCCGCCCGTTCGAGCAGGACGCGGACGGTGTCGATCCACCCCACGAACGGCACCGGGAGGTCGGCGTCGATGGCCGCGCGCTCGGACCAGAGCCGGGCGCCGGCCCTGACCACGACGTCGTCGCGGAAGGCCCGCGCCACCGCGAAGCTCAGCCGGACGAGTTGCTCCAGCGCCGGCACCGGCGTGCGGGTGTGGCGCGCGACCAGCTCCGGCCAGGTGGCGAAGTGCGCTTCGATCACGGCGCGGGCCAGGTTCTCCTTGCTGGTGTAGTGGAAGTAGATGGCCCCGCTCGTCCTGCCGGAGGCCGCGCTGATGTCGCTGATGCTCGTGCCCGCGTACCCGCGTTCGTCGAACAATCGCGCAGCTGATTCGAGGACTGACCTCCGTGTCGTCTCCGCCCGATTCTGCACGCGCCTCTGCCTTTTCAAGATCACCCCGGCTTTTCGCACGCACTGTAGTGATCCGCGGGCCGGAGCGCCAACTGACGACATGCGAAACCAAGGAGATTGATATTTTCTGTAAATATGAAGATGCTGGATTTCCTCCCCTCCTCGGCGGCCCGGCATCCTGCCCGACCGCTCAGCTGGTCCCGCACGGTCCCCCGTGAACTGGTCCACCGCGCCGCCGTGGCGGAGGTGCTGCTGACCGACGTCCGGGCCCGAGGCGGCGACCGCTTCGAGGCGGCGGCCCAGTGGCCCCGCTCCCACCCCACCTTCCCGCGCGGACGCGGGGACCGGCACGACCCGCTGCTCGCCGTGGAGACCGCCCGTCAGCTGGGCATCTACCTGCCGCTGCGCCACTACGGCGTGCCGGCCGACGCGCACCTGCTGATCACCGACGTGTCCTGCCG
The DNA here is from genome assembly GCF_041435235.1 of Kitasatospora sp. NBC_01300. NCBI lineage: Bacteria > Bacillati > Actinomycetota > Actinomycetes > Kitasatosporales > Streptomycetaceae > Kitasatospora > Kitasatospora sp. NBC_01300. The sequence continues at coordinate 251,800 of NZ_CP108408.1, forward strand.
GGTCGACCCGGCGGCCGAGCCGCGCGGCGACGGCCCGGCGGCGGTCCTCTGCCGGGCCCAGGTGCACGACCTGCGGACCTCGGCCGGAAACCACCGGCCCACCGGCATGCGGCTGCGGGTCGAATGCTCCGCGCGGGGCGTGGTGTTCGCCCGGATCGAGGGCGGCACGCGCTTCGTCGAACGGCCCGCCTACCCGGCCCTGCGCGGCACCGCGCTGGCCGGGGATCCCGCGGACTCCGGCCCGCCCCCCGACCCCCCGTCACCGGCGGAGGTCGGCGTCGCCCTGCCCTCCGACGTGCTGGTGACGCGCGCGACCGGCCGTTCGTGGGCGGATGGCCCGCTCCTGATCTGCCCGGCCGATCCGGCGCACCCGTTCTTCTTCGACCACCCGTCCGACCACATGCCCGGCATGGTGCTGCTGGAGGCGGCCCGGCAGGCCGCGGCACTGCGGAGCGCGGGCCGGCTGTCGCACCCCGTCGAGTACCGGATGAAGGCCGTGCGGTTCACCGAGTTCGCCCCCCTCCCGGAAGTCGGCATCACCGAGTACGAGCATTTGTGCGTTTTTCATATTCGTCAGAACGGTCATATCACCGCCGTGGGGTCGTTGGGCTATTGAAGTAAAGACCCGGCAAATCTAGGGCCGCCAAGTTTGACCGCGAAACATATCGATCGTAACGTTGCGATCGTTATGTTCCGGGTCGTTTTCTCCGGCCCGGACGTCGAGGCGCGTCGTTTTGCCGCACTCCAGATTCCGGCCCCGGACAGGTCGGCAAGCGGCGACGGCCCCAGGCCGTGGCCGCCCCCCCTCGTCCCGACGCGCACTCCGGCGAATCCCACAGAGCCAATCCCACCTGAAGGGCGTAGGCATGACCGTGGAGAGAATCAACGACTGGACCCCTGCAGCCGTCGTCTTCGACTGCGACGGCACGCTGATGGACACCGAGTCGCACTGGCACCAGGCCCGTGCGGAGGTGCTGCGGGGCTACGGACTCACGGCCGGACCGGAGTTCACGGCGCGCGCGGCCGGGCTGCACTACTCGGACTGCGGGCGGCTGATGGCCGAGACCGCCGGCGACCCCTCGCTGGCACCGGAGCTGACCGACCGGCTGCTGGCGAGCTTCCGGACGCTCGTCGACGCCGACCCGGTCCCGATGCCGGGCGCGGCCGAACTGGTCGGCCGGCTCAGCGGGTTCGTCCCGCTGGCGGTCGCCAGCAACTGCCCGCGCGACGTGATCGAGGCCGGGCTCGGCGGCGCCGGACTGCTCGAACACTTCGAGCACATCGTGGTCCCGGCCGAGGGGATCGGGCCCAAGCCGGCGCCGGACGTCTACCTGACCGCCGCCCGGCTCTGCGGCGCCGAGCCCACCGACTGCCTCGCCGTGGAGGACACCTTCTGCGGCATCCGCTCGGCCGTCCTGGCGGGGCTGCGGGTGATCGGTGTCGGACCGCACCCGTCGGCCGAGGCCCGGGAGGCGGTCGACCTGTGGGTCGCCACCCTGGGCGAGCCGGGACTGCTCGACTGGGTCCGGCGCCGGAGCGCTCTCGCCCTCACCAGCTGAGCAGCCCCTGGCCGAGCAGGCCCTGGCCGAGCAGCGCCCGGCGGAGCGCAAGCCGGCCGGGGAACCGGCCAGGCGCTCACGGTCCGGCGGGGGCCGGCTCGGGGCCGCACAGCGGATCGGGCCCGCCGAACGCGGTGTCGGTGGACGCGGTGTCGGTGGACGCGGTGTCGGTCGGCGCGGCGTCGGTCGGCGCGGTGTCGGCGGACGCGCGGTCAGCAGCGCTGTCGTCGCGCAGCACGCCGTCCAGCGTCCGCGGCACCGCGTGCGCCGAGGCGAACAGCAGCGCGATGCCCACGGCGCCCGGGTCGGGCACTCCCGAGGCCCGTTCGCCGAGATAGCTGGCCCGGCCGCGGCGGGCCCGCAGGGCCCTGGTCCGGCGGACGCCCGCCGCGGCGGCGGCGGCGGCCGCCGCGAGGCAGTCGTCCGGGCGGGCATCGGGAGTGCAGCCGCGCAGGGCCAGTGCGGCCGGGTGCAGGGCGTCGACGAGCGTCTTGTCACCCGGCCGCGCCTCCCCCACCCGCTGGACGGCCTCCAGCGCCGCCGTCGCTCCCCGGGCGAGGGCCGGGCCGGTCAGCGGGCCGGAGCCGACGGCCGCCGCCAGCTCCTGGAGCACCAGGCCGAACAGCGGCCCGCTCGTCCCGCCGACCTCGTCCAGGAACGCGCCCGCCGCCGCGCCCAGCGGTACCGCCGCGGCCTGGCGCCCCGGTGGCAGCCGGTCCAGCGCGGCCAGGGCGCAGCGCACGCCGGTGAGCAGGTTGACGCCGAAGTCGCCGTCCCCGGCGGCCTGGTCGAGCCGGGTGAGCTCCTCCTCGGTGACCGCGACGGTCTCGGCGAACCGCCGCATCCAGCCCGCCGTGAAGAGGCCGTCGAAGGCCTTCGTGCCCGTCATCTCCTGACCTCCTGGTGACCGGGGGCCGGCGCCGATTGCGCGACCGGCCAGGCCGCCGTGTACGCGGGGGCGTCGAGCAGCGCGAGCGTCTGTTCGTCGGCGGCGAGCAGGGTGATCGAGAACCCCCGCATGTCGAGGGCGGTGACGTAGTCGCCGACCAGGCTGCGCGCCAGGCGGCGCCCGCCGGCGTCCAGGACGGCGGCCAGTTCGTACAGGACCGCGTACAGCTCCAGGCCGGTGGTCGCGCCCAGCCCGTTGACCAGCGCGACGAGGGGGGCGCGGGCCGGGCGCAGCGCCTCCAGCAGGCGCAGCGCCATCCGGCCCACCAGGACGGCCAGCGGTTCGCACTCCAGGGAGAGTTCGGCCCGTTCGCCGTGGATGCCGACGCCGAACTCGACCGTCCGGTCCGGCACCTCGAAGGCCGGCCGGCCGGTGGCCGGGGAGGTGTGTGCGGCGCCGGCCACCGCGATGCTGCGGCAGCGCCCGGACAACTCGGCTCCCAGCAGGGAGAGTTCCGCCAGTCCGAGCCCGAGGTCGGCGGCCGCTCCGAGGATCTTCTGCACCAGGACGGTGGCCGCCGTCCCGCGCCGGCCGGCGGCGACGGACTCGGACTCGGAGGCGAGGTCGTCGTCCACCAGGACCCTGGCGCACGGTATGCCCTGGCGGTGCAGCCGTTCGGCCGCGATGCCGAAGTTGATCCGGTCGCCGGTGTAGTTCTTCACGATGTGCAGGACACCGTCCTCGCCGGCGACCGCGCGCGAGGCCTCGAAGATCTGCCGGTTGTGCGGTGAGGCGAAGATCCGGCCCGGGCAGGCGGCGTCGAGCATGCCCCGGCCGACGAATCCGACGTGCAGGGGCTCGTGCCCGGAGCCGCCGCCGGAGAGCAGTCCGACCCGGCGCCCGGGGGCCCGGTCACGGGCACGGACGAATCCGAGGTCGGGGTCGTGGACGACGAGCGATGGGTGGGCCCGGGCGAATCCGGCGAGTGCGCTCGCCACCAGGGCGTCCTGATCGGTTTCGAGGTAAGGGGCCACGTCCGGCTCCGCTCGGTAGGGCGGCCGCGCTGCGCGCGATCGCCGATCACGTTCACCCATGGTTGGGCAGGCGCCCGCGCGCGGCAACCCGCACACGGAGGTGCGCGAGGGCCCCGGACGGCCGCCCGGCGGGCGGTTCCGGGCCTTCGGGGCTCCGGCGCCCCGCAGGGTCGCGGCACCCACTCGGGTGACGTCGTGCCCGCCGGTCCGGCGGGCACGGCCCCGGGTTTCCCCCCGCTTCCGCGCGCTCTCCCGGCGCCCGGGCCGTAATCCGTTCCCGGCGTTCCCGTGGCGGCCGGATGCTATCCGGAGTTTTGACATTCCGCTTAAAGTCATACAGTCTTCTCGGCATGTCTGACCGTCACCCGATCGAGTGCGCCGCCATTGAGCTGGCGCTGATCGGCGTGGCCGCGCACTGCGTTTCCGACAATCTCTGTCGCTGAATCCGCCTGTCCCGACGCGTAGCGGTGATCGCCGCCCCGGGACGTCGCCCCTTCCTGCGGGCGCGGTGCCGCTCACTCTCCTCACGGCCTCACTGTCGCCCGCCTTCCTCCGTGCACCATCGGTAGCGAAAGGCCCCCTTTCCGATGTCTCGAACCACCTTCACCCCCCGCCGCCTCGCCGCGGCGACCGTCACCGTCGCCCTCGCCGTCGGAGCGGCGGCGTGCGGACCGAAGGGCGACGGCGGTGGCAGCACCGGCAAGGACGCCGCGCCGCAGCAGGGCGGCACCCTCACCGTCCTCAACCAGAACCCGCAGGACCAGTTCGACCCCGCACGGCTCTACACCTCCGGCGGCGGCAACGTGCCCTCCCTGGTCTTCCGCACCCTCACCACCCGCAACCGGGCCGACGGCGCGGCCGGCACCAAGGTCGTCCCCGACCTCGCCACCGACACCGGCACCCCCTCGGAGGGCGCGACGGTGTGGACGTACCACCTCAAGGACGGCCTGAAGTACGAGGACGGCTCGGCGATCACCACCGCCGATATCAAGTACGGCATCGAAAGGTCATTCGCCCCCGAACTCTCCGGCGGGGCGCCATTCCTGAGGGACTGGCTGGTCGGCGCCGCCGACTACCAGGGCCCGTACAAGGACGGCCGCGGTCTGGACGCGATCGAGACGCCGGACGAGAAGACCATCACCTTCCGCCTCAACAAGCCCGAGGGCGACTTCCCGTACCTGGCCACCCAGACACAGTTCGCCCCCGTCCCGAAGGCCAAGGACACCGGGACGAAGTACCAGGAGCACCCCGTCTCCTCCGGCCCCTACCAGGTCGTCAAGAACGAGAACGACGGCGCCCACCTCGTCCTCAAGCGCAACCCCAACTGGTCCGCGGCCAACGACGACCAGCGCAAGGCGTACCCGGACACCGTCGACGTGCAGTCCGGGCTCGACCCGGCGGTGATCAACCAGCGGCTCTCCGCCGGCACCGGCGCCGACGCGGCCGCCGTCACCACCGACACCAACCTCGGCCCCTCCGAGCTCGCCCAGGTGAAGGACGACAAGGCGCTCGCCGCCCGCGTCGGCACCGGCCACTTCGGCTACGTCAACTACCTGGCGTTCAACCCCAAGGTCAAGCCCTTCGACAACCCCAAGGTCCGGCAGGCCGTCGCCTACGCGCTCAACCGCACCTCGGTCGTCAACGCCGCCGGCGGCTCCTCGCTCGCCGAGGCCGCCACCACCTACCTGCCCGCCCAGGAGACCTTCGGGTACACGCCCTACGACCCGTTCCCGGCCGGTGCCACCGGCAACCCGGAGAAGGCCAAGGAGCTGCTGAAGGAGGCCGGCTACCCGGACGGCCTGACCATCACGCTCACCCACTCCACCGAATCGGGCAAGGGCTACGGCCCGAACCTGGCCACCGCCGTCCAGGACGGCCTGAAGGCGGCCGGGATCACCGTCCAGCTCGACGCCCTGGACTCCACCAGGTACTCCAAGACGATCCACACCGTCAGCACCGAACCCGGGCTCTTCCTCTCCGGCTGGGGCGCCGACTGGCCCTCCGGCGGCCCGTTCCTCGCGCCGATCTTCGACGGCCGGCAGATCGTCACCGACGGCTACAACTTCAACTCCGCGCAGCTGGACGACCCGTCGGTGAACGACGAGATCGACCAGATCAACAAGATCACCGACCACGCCGAGGCGGCCAAGCGCTGGGGCGCCCTGGACAAGCGGATCGGTGACCAGGCCCTGACCGTCCCGCTGTTCCACCCCGTCTACAAGCGGCTGTCGGGCAAGGACGTCCGCAACATCGTCATCAGCGACTGGACCGGCGTGCTCGACATCTCCCAGGTCGCGGTCAAGTAGCGGACGGGATCGGACGGATCGGTCAGACAACCATGGCTCCACAGGAACCCCGGGCCGGGGAGGCCCTCGCGGCCTCCCCGGCCGCCGGGGGCCGGACGGTGTGGCGGCGGCTGCTCGCGCGGCGCGCCGTCCTCGCCGCCGGCCTCGTCATCGTCCTGCTCGCCCTGATCGCGGCAGCGGCACCGCTGCTCAGCGCGCTCGAAGGGCAGGACCCCACCAGCTACCACAACGACCTGCTCGACTCGGCGGCCGGCGGGGTGCCCACCGGCTCCTTCGGCGGCGTCAGCGCCGAGCACTGGCTCGGTGTCGAACCCGGCACCGGGCGCGACGTGTTCGCCCGGCTGGTCCACGGCGCCCGGATCTCGCTGCTCGTCGCCGTCGGCGCCACCCTCGTCCAGGTCGCCATCGGCGTCCTGCTCGGCCTCGCCGCGGGCCTCGGCAGCCGGCTGCTCGACCAGCTGATCGGCAACACCACCGAGGTGATGCTCGCGCTGCCCTCGCTGGTCTTCGCCATCTCGCTGATGGCCGTCGTGCCCTCCGACTTCCCCCGCCCGCTCCTGCTGACCCTGGTCATCGGGCTGCTCGGCTGGGCCGGCACCGCCCGGCTGGTCCGGGCGCAGACGCTCAGCCTCCGCCAGCTCGACTACGTGGCCGCGGCCCGGCTCGCCGACGCCACCCGGTGGCGGATCGCCCGCCGGGAGCTGCTGCCGTCCCTGGCCGCGCCGGTCATCACCTACGCCGCGGTGCTGCTGCCGTCCAACGTGATCTCCGAGGCCGGGCTGTCCTTCCTCGGCGTGGGCGTCAAGCCGCCGACCTCGTCGTGGGGCCAGATGCTCTCCGGCGCGACCACCTGGTTCCGCGCCGACCCGACGTACGTGCTGCTCCCGTCCGCACTGCTGTTCGCCACGGTGCTCGCCTTCACCGTGCTCGGCGACGCCGTCCGCACCGAGCTCGACCCCCGCGCGGCCTCCCGGCTGCGGGTCGGGACGGCGCGCGGCGCCGGCTCGTCGGGCACCGACGCGTCGGGCACCGCATCGCCGGGCAGCGGCTCGCCGGAGCCCGCCCGCCCCGGCCCGTCGGCCGCCACCGCCGCCGAGGAGGCCCCCGCATGACCCGCTTCCTGCTCCGCAGGGCCATCGGCATGGTCGGCGTCCTGCTCGCCATCTCGCTGATCGTCTACGCGGTCTTCTACATCGCCCCCGGCGACCCCGCCCAGCTGGCCTGCGGCGAGAAGTGCAGCCCCGCCCAGGTCCTCCAGGTGCGCGAACGGCTCGGCCTCGACGCACCGGTCCACCTCCAGTACGCCCACTTCCTCCAGGGCGTCGTCGCCGGCCGCGACTTCAGCGCCGGGACGGGCCTGCTGCACTGCCCGGCGCCGTGCCTGGGCGTCTCCTACCGCAGCGGCGAGCAGGTCACCGACATGATCGCCGCCCGGCTCCCGGTGACGGCCTCGCTGGCGCTCGGCGCGATGGTGCTCTGGCTGGCCCTCGGGGTCGGCACCGGGCTGCTCTCCGCGCTGCGCCGGGGCCGGCTCAGCGAGCGGCTGCTGACCGCGCTGACGCTGGCCGGCAACTCCATCCCGGTCTTCGTCATCGGCCTGGTGCTGCTCATCGTCCTGTGCGCCCAGCTCCAGTGGCTGCCGTTCCCGAGCTACGTACCGCTCACCGAGGACCCGCAGCAGTGGTTCTGGGGCCTGCTGCTGCCCTGGGTCTCGCTCGCGCTCATCGAGTCCGCCAAGTACGCCCGGCTGACCCGGTCGTCCATGCTGGAGATCCTCGCCGACGACCACATCCGGACCTTCCGGGCGTACGGCGTCAGCGAGCGGCGCCTGGTGACCAGGCACGCGCTGCGCGGCGCGCTCACCCCGGTGATCGCGCTCACCGCCATGGACCTCGGGACGATGTTCGGGTCCGCCGTGCTGACCGAGTCGCTGTTCGGGCTCCCGGGGCTCGGCAAGCTGCTGGTCAGCTCGGTCAGCCTGATCGACCTGCCGACCGTCGTCGGCCTCACCCTCGTCACCGGGTTCGCCGTGGTCCTCGCCAACGTCGTCGCGGACGTGCTCTACGCGGTGACCGATCGAAGGGTGGTCCTGACGTGAGCGCCGAACCCCTGGCTCCTCCCCTGGTCGACGTCCGGGACCTGGTCGTCGACTTCCCGGTCGGCGACGGGCACGTGCGCGCCGTCGACGGCGTGGGCTTCACCCTGGAGGCCGGGCAGGCGCTCGGCATCGTCGGCGAGTCCGGGTCGGGCAAGAGCACCGTCGCCTACGGACTGCTCGGCCTGCACCGCGGCACCGGCGCCCGGGTCGGCGGCTCCGTCCGGGTCGCCGGCGTCGACGCCGTCACCGCCGAGGGCGACGAACTGCGGCGGCTGCGCGGCGGGTTGGCCGCCATGGTGTTCCAGGACCCGCTCTCCGCCCTCGACCCGTACTACGCCGTGGGCGACCAGATCGCCGAGGTCGTACGGGTCCACCGGGCCGTCTCCCGCCGGGCCGCCAGGGCCCGGGCCGTCGAGGTGCTCGGCCGCGTCGGCATCCCCGACCCGGCACGGCGCTCGCGGTCGCGCCCGCACGAGTTCAGCGGCGGCATGCGCCAGCGGGTGCTGATCGCGATGGCCCTGGCCTGCGAGCCGCGGCTGCTGGTCGCCGACGAACCCACGACCGCGCTGGACGTCACCGTCCAGGCCCAGATCCTCGACCTGCTGCACGAGTTGCGGGCCGAGACCGGGGCCGGGCTGGTCCTGGTCACCCACGACCTGGGGGTGGTCGCCGGGAGCGTCGACCGGGTGCTGGTGATGAAGGACGGCCGGGCGGTGGAACACGGCCCGGTCACCGAGGTGCTGGGCGCACCGCGCGAGCCGTACACCCGCGCGCTGCTGTCGGCGGTGCCCCGGGTCGACGCTCCGGGCGCACCGGGGGCTCCGGGGGCTCCGACCGGGCCTGCCGGGCCTGCCGGGCCTGCCGGAGGCACCGCCGCAGACGGAGCCGCCGAGCGCACCGACGGCGACGTCCTGCTCGAAGCCACCGACCTGCGCCGGGAGTTCGCCACCCGCGGCGGCCTCACCCGCCGCGCGGCCCCCGTGGCCGCCGTGGACGGCGTCTCGCTCACCGTGCGGGCGGGCGAGACGCTGGGCATCGTCGGCGAGTCCGGCTCCGGCAAGACCACGCTCGGGCGGATGCTGGTCCGGCTGCTGGAGCCGACCGGCGGCCGGCTCCACTACCGCGGCCGGGACATCGGAGCGCTCGGGGAGAAGGAACTGCGCCCGCTCCGGCGGGAGTTGCAGATGGTCTTCCAGGACCCGGTGTCCTCGCTCAACCCGCGCCGCAGCATCGGGGAGTCCATCGCCGACCCGCTGCGGATCGCCGGTGAGAGCGACGAGCGCCGCATCCGCGCCCGGGTCGGCGAGCTCCTCGAACGGGTGGGCCTCGACGCCGACTGGTACCACCGCTACCCGCACGAGTTCTCCGGCGGACAGCGCCAGCGGGTCGGCATCGCCCGGGCGCTCGCACCGCAGCCGCGACTGATCGTCTGCGACGAGCCGGTCTCCGCGCTGGACGTCACCACCCAGGCCCAGGTGGTCGCGTTGCTCGGCGAGTTGCAGCGCGACCTCGGACTCGCGCTGGTCTTCATCGCCCACGACCTGGCCGTGGTCCGGCAGGTGAGCGACCGGGTCGCGGTGATGCGGGCCGGGCGGATCGTGGAGCACGGCGACGCCGACGCCGTGTACGACTCCCCCCAGCACGCGTACACCAAGGGCCTGCTGGCGGCCGTGCCGGTGCTGGACCCGGTCGAGGCGACCGCCCGGCGCACCGCACGGCTGGCATCCGCCGGGGCCTGACCGGCTCCCTGACCGACCCCCTCACCGGCTCCCGGCCGGGGCCCTGAGCGGCTCCCGGTCGGGGCCCGCACCTCACCCGGTGCGGGCCCCGGCCGGAGTGCTCAGCTCAGGCAGCCGACGTGCGCCAGGGCCCGCTTGAGCAGTGCCCCCTGACCGCCGGGCATGTCCTGCTGCACCAGCGGGGAGGCGGCCTCCTGCGGGCTGAACCAGACCAGGTCGAGCGCGTCCTGACGCGGCCGGCAGTCGCCGGACACCGGCACGACGTACGCCAGCGACACCGCGTGCTGGCGCGGGTCGTGGAACTCCGTGATCCCCAGGGTCGGGAAGTACTCGGCGACCGTGAACGGTTGCAACGAGGCCGGGATCCGGGGCAGCGCCACCGGGCCGAGGTCCTTCTCCAGGTGCCGCAGCAGGGCGTCCCGGATCCGCTCGTGGTGCAGCACCCGGCCGGAGACCAGCGTGCGGCTGACCGTCCCGTCCGGTCCGATCCGCAGCAGGAGACCGATCTGGGTGACCTCGCCGGCGTCGTCGACGCGGACCGGCACGGCCTCGACGTACAGGATCGGCATCTTGGCGCGGGTGGTCTCCAGCTCCTCGGGGGCGAGCCAGCCTGGCGTGGTTTCCGTCATGTCAGCCATTCGCCGATCGTACGTTCCCGGGCCCCGTCCGCGCCGGGCGCCCCGCCCGTCACACCGTCGAGCGCCCACCCGCCGCACCGGCCCGCCGCACCGCGCCGCCCGGAGGCCCCCCACCAGAGCGCCCGGAACCGCGCTCGACGGGCACTTGAGGAATCCGGCCCCCACCCCCCGGCCCAACTAGGGTGCGACGCGTCCGCCCCACCATTCCGTCGACCCGAACAAGCAGCCGAATGACGCCCACCCGAGCGGACGCCCCGCGCCCGAGAGGAGAACCGCCATGCACCTCAAGGTCCTCGGCCCCCTCACCGCCGACCTCAACGGCATCTCCGTCGTCCCCACCGCCGCCAAGCAGCGCCAGATCCTGGCCCTCCTCGCGCTCTACCCGAACCGCATCCTGCCCACCGCCACCCTGATCGAGGAGATCTGGGGCGACGACCCGCCCAGACAGGCGCTCACCACCATGCAGACGTACATCCTGCAACTGCGCCGCCGGATCACCCAGGGCCTCGGGCCGACCCCGCACATCACCGCCAAGGACATCCTGACCACCCGGCACGGCGGCTACCAGCTCACCACCCACCCGGACAACCTCGACGTCCACACCTACAGCCTGCTCACCACCCAGGGGCAGCACGCCTTCAACCACGGCCACGACCACCAGGCCGCCACCCACTTCCGGCAGGCCCTCGCACTCTGGCACGGCCCGGCCCTGGTCGACGTGCGGCCCGGTCCGATCCTCGCCATCGAGATCATGCGCCTGGAGGAGAGCCGCCTGATCACCCTGGAACGCCGCATCGACACCGACCTGCGGCTCGGCCGGCACAACGAGCTCATCCCCGAACTCACCCACCTCACCCACCAGCACCCGCACCACGAGGGCCTGCACGCCCAGGCCATGGTCGCGCTCTACCGGGCCGGCCGGCAGACCACCGCCCTCGCCACCTACCACCACCTGCGCCACCGCCTCACCACCGAGCTCGGCATCCAGCCCTCCCCGCACCTGCAACACGTGCACCACGCGATCCTCACCCTCGACCCCACCCTCAACACCCCGACCACGGCCCACCCGACCACCTACAACCTCTACCCGGCCTGAGCTCCCGCCCCGACCACCCCACCGACCCCCGCCCCCGACCACCGACCACCCACCACCGGCCCGAGCTCCCAGCCCGCCCTCACCCCCAGGACCCGCCATGACCACCGCACCCGAGCAACCCCTCGCCCTGATCACCGGCGGCACCCGCGGGATCGGCCTCGCCATCGCCCGCGAGCTGGGCAGCCGCGGCCACCGACTCTTCATCTGCGCCCGCACCGGCCCGCACATCACCGACGCGCTGGCCACCCTGCGCGGCGAGGGCCACCGGGCCGACGGCACCACCTGCGACGTACGCGACCCCACCCAGGTCAGCGCGCTGATCCGGCACGTGGTGGCCGAGCACGGCCCGATCACCGTGCTGGTCAACAACGCCGGCCGCACCGGCGGCGGGCCGATCGCCACCACCACGGACGAGCTCTGGTACGACGTCATCGACACCAACCTGAACGCCGTCTTCCTGGTCACCCGGGAGACCCTCAAGCACGGCCACCTCACCGGCACCGCGCACCCGCGGATCATCAACATCGCCTCCACCGCCGGGAAGCAGGCCGTCACCCTCGGCGCCCCGTACACCGCGAGCAAGCACGCCGTGATCGGCTTCACCCGGGCACTCGCCAAGGAACTGGCCCCGACCGGCACCACCGTCAACGCCATCTGCCCGGGCTACGTGCACACCCCGCACACCACCCGGATCCACCACGAGTACGCCACCGCGTACAACACCACCCCCGAGACCATCCACCAGCACTTCCAGACGCACATCCCGCTCGGCCGCTACACCACCCCGGAGGAGGTCGCCTCGCTGGCCGGCTACCTCACCTCCCCGACCGCCGCCAGCATCACCGCCCAGGCGCTGAACGTCTGCGGCGGCCTCGCCACCCAGTAACCCCGGCGCAACCCTGGCCGGCCCACGGGAAGGAACCGGGCTCCGGTGCCCGCTGATCAGCGATGACGAACCGTCACTTCTCCAGCGCACCCGTCACCCTGCTGGTGGCCGGCGCCCCGTCGCCCGAGCCCTGCCTGCCCGCCGCCCGCCCGCCGAGACGGCTCGACGCCGGGGCGGTCAACGCCGCGCTGGCCCGCACCGCCACCCGCCGGTGGCGGCCGCCGCAGCCGCGCGGAGCCGGCCGGCCCCCGGAGTTCCTGCTGGTCGAGCTGCAGCAGACGTACGCGGCCGACGTGCTGCGCGCCGCCCTGCGCGCCGTCGACGCGCCCGGCCCCGCGCCCCAGGACCGGGCGGACGCGCTCTGGGAGCGCACGGTGGACGGCCCCGACGGGCTCGACCGGGTCCTGGCCGACCTCGGACGCGCCCTCGCCGCCGGAGCGCGGCTGCGCGCCGTCCTGGTCGAGGACCGCCGGGACGGCCTCCGGCGCCTGTTCGTCGGCATCGCCGCCGGACCGTCCGCGCGCGCCGCCGAACTCGTGGAGCGGCTGCGGGAGGCGCTGGCGCACCCGCCGGAGCCCGTCACGGTGCCGACCAGCGCGCTGCAGCGGGAGATGCTGCGCCAGGTGATCGGGCGCGCCGACCACGGCGGGCGGCACGTCGAACAGCTGTCCTGGAACTGGCACGGGCCGCTGGACACCGACCGGTTCGCCGCCGCCTGGCAGTCCGTGTTCGACCACGAGACGGTGCTGCGCGCCGCCTTCGACTGGGACGACACCGCCGGCGACCCCTGGATGGTGCTGCACGAACGGGCCGTCCCCGACGTCACCCGGCACCCGCACGGCGCGGTCGGCTGGGACGACCTGCTGGAAGCCGACCGGCACCGCGGCTTCGACCTGCGCCGACCCGCCCTGCTGCGCGCCACCCTGCTCGACTCCGGCCCGCAGGACCAGGACGAGGGGCCGGTCACCCGGGTCCTGCTCACCTACCACCACGCGATGCTCGACGGCTGGAGCGTGCGGCTGCTCCTCCAGGCCTTCTACCGCGCCTACCTGACCGGCGGCGTCCTGCCCGGCGGCGAGCGCCGCCCCGACGTCCGCGACCACGCCCGCTGGCTCGACGCCCAGGGGACCGACGCCGCCCGGCAGTTCTGGGCCACCCGGACCGCCGCCGGCGCCGTCCTCCCGCTCGCCCCCGACCCGACCCGGCGCGGCAGCGGACGCACCCGGCGCCGGCTCACCCCGTACGAGGCGGTCCGGCTGCGCGGCTGGGCGGCCGCCTGGGGGGCGGGCGAGAGCAGCGCCCTCCAGGCCGCCTGGGCGCTGCTGCTCTACCGCGCGGCGCAGTCCCACGAGCAGCGCCGGCCGGCCCGGGCGGTGCGGGTCGGCTTCGCGGTGACGGTCTCCGGGCGGGGCATCCCGCTGGACGGCATCGACCGGCTGCCCGGCGCGCTGCGCAACCCGCTGCCGATCTCCGTCCGGGTCCACCCGAGCACGACGGTGCCGCAACTGCTCGCCACCCTGCGCGACGGCGTGCTCGACCTCGCCGCCTACGAGTGGGTCTCGCCCGGACAGGCCCACCGCTGGAGCAACACCCCGCGCGGGCAGCGGCCGCACAGCCTGGTCGTCCTGGAACACCAGCCGACCGCCCCGCACCACCTGCGGCTGGAGACCGACCTGGCCGCGCACGGCATCCACGTCGAGAACCCCGTACCGGCCGGCACCTTCACCTCGTACCCGATCACCCTCGCCGCCCACTACGACGCCACCGGCGGACTCGTCCTCACCACCACCCACGACCGCGCCCTGCTGGCCGACCGGGACGCCGTCGAACTCCTCAGCCAGAGCGCCCACCTGCTGCGCACCTTCCCCGACCTGCCGAGCGGCCTCAGCACCTCCGAGGTGCTGCGCTCCACCCTCGCCGGGCACCCCGCGCCCCGACCCGGCGGGCCCGCCGACCACCCGCCGGCCCCGGACGAGCCGGACGCGCCGGACGCGCCGGGGGACGGCCCGGCCGTCCGGCTGGAGGTGCTGCGCCGGGCCGCCCGCCCCGGCGCGGGCTGGGTGCTGCTGCTGCCCCCGCCCGACGCCCCGCACACCCGCTACCCCGGCACCGCGCGCGGCTGGCCGGGGCCGCAGGCCCTCGGCGTGCTCCGCCCGGCCGCCGGCCCGCCGTCACCGGCCGCCTACCGCCCGGTCCTGGCCCCGCTGCTGGAGTCCCCGGCCCCGGTCGCCCTGGTCGCCGCGCCCGGCAGCGGCGTCACCGCCTACGAGGTCGCCCGGCTCGGCCCGCCCGCCCGCCCCCCGCTGGTCGTCCTGCTCCCCGACGACGCCGCCCCGTCCGACCTGTTCGCCCTCGCCCCCCTCCTCGGCGGCACGCCCCCGCCGTGACGTGCTGCCCGCGGGAGCAGGGCGTGTCCGACCATTCGCGTCGGATCAGCGTGCGGCGTCTGGGTGCGTGCATCGCAAGGCGGAGGAGGGAGTCCATGCGGAGTATCGGCGACCGACGACAACGCGGCGAGGTGCGCTTGTGCCCTGGGGGTACCTCCCGGCCGAAGGCTGGGGGAACGTCGCACGCCCGGCGGGAATGGTCGGACACGCCCTAGGGTGAGGCATGGCCCGCTTCGTCCTGACCCGCCGTTCGCCCCTGCCCCCGGCCGTCTGCTGGGAGCGGCTGACCGCCTGGCCCCGGCACGGGGACCGGGTGCCGTTCACCCGGGTCACCGTGGTGCGGGGCGGTGGCGGGCGGGCGGGGGACGCCATCCTGGCCCGGACGGTCATCGGGCCGTTCCGGTTCGACGACCCGATGGAGATCGTCGGCCTGACCGCCCCCGCACCCGGGCGCGACGGGCTGTGCCGGTTGGAGAAGCGGGGCCGACTGGTGCTCGGCTGGGCCGAACTGCGCGTGCGGGCCGCCGGCCAGGACGCCGGGCGGGCCGGGGAGACCGGGGCGGCCGCCTGGTCCGAGGTGACCTGGACGGAGGAGCTCCGGGTCGCGGGCCTGCCCGCGCTGCTCGACCCGCTCGTGACCCGCGCCGGGCGCCTGGTCTTCGGCCGGGTGCTGGACCAGTTGCTGGAGCCGGGGCCCTCTACGGCCTGACGTCGCGCCAGAGCCGGTACTGCCGGCGGACGTACCCGCGCGGGTCGCCGTCGACCGTGACGCGGTCGTGCTCCGCCGGCGCCTGGTGACGGGCCCGACCGGTGGCGTCGGGTCGACCGGTGGCGTCGGGCCGGCCGCCTACGCCGACAGGATCCGCCGCAGGACTTCCCGCAACTCGGCGTCGGCGGCGGGCGGGTGGGGCGCCTGCCAGGCGATGTGGCCGTCGGGGCGGGTGAGGAGCGCGCCGGTGGCGGGGAGGCCGGAGAGGCCGGGCCAGTCGGCGGCGGGCAACGCCCGCAGCACGACGGGCAGGCCCGCCGCCGCGGCGGTGTCGGCCTGGTGTCGCCAGGCGGGGTCGTCGGCGGCCGTGAGCAGGGTGAAGCCGGGGCCGACGAGGTCGAGCGTCGATGCCGCCCCGGGGAGTCCGGCCGGGCGCAGGTGCGGGAGGCGCCCGCCGGGCCCGCCGTCGGGGTGCTCGCCGTCCGGGTCCAGCGGTGGGCGGGCGGGGGCGTCGGGATCGGCGTGGACGGCGGTGGAGCGGTAGGCCGCGGTGAGCAGCAGTTCGTCGTCGATCCGGTAGCCGGTGCGGGCGCGGGAGTTGGCGAGGGACAGGTCGATGACCTGCCGGGCGACGGGGCGGCGCTCGGCCTGGTAGGTGTCCAGCAGCGCTTCGCCGGCCGACCCGGCCACGACCGCGGCGAGCTTCCAGGCCAGGTTGTCGGCGTCGCCGATGCCGGTGTTCATGCCGTGCCCGCCGGTGGGGGGCGTCACATGGGCGGCGTCGCCCGCGATCAGGACCCGTGACCGGCGGTAGGTGTCGGCGAGTTGGGCGTCCAGCCGCCAGGTCTGGGTGTCCCGGACGGTGACGTCGAGGTCGGGCAGTCCGGCGGCGTCGCGCACCAGCCGGGCCAGCTGCCGGTGGTCGCCGAGGAGGTCGGCGAGGTCGGCGCGCCCGGGGTCGTAGGGGTGCTGGTAGATCCAGTGCCGGTCGTTGTCCACGGCCAGGAAGCCGCCGCGGCCGGGCTCGGTGAGGAAGTAGGACGCGCTGGCCCGGTCGGCGACGACCTCGCCGAGCGGCGCCTCGAAGCGGATGCTGAGGAAGTGGCCGAGGCCGGTCGGCCCTGCCATGGCGATCCCGGCGCCGGTGCGGACGGTGCTCGCCGCGCCGTCGCAGCCGATCAGCCAGTCGGCGCGCACGGTGTGCCGGTCGCCGGTGGCCCGGTCCTCCAGCACCGCGTGCACGCCCTCGCCGCTGCCTGCGGATGCGCCGGCAGCGGCGGGTTCGGTGAACTCGGTGAACTCGGTGAACGAGAGCAGCCGGGTGGCGAACCGCACGCCGTCCGGGGCGAGTTCACGGGCCCGGCGCAGCAGCACGGCTTCCAGGGCGTCCTGCGAGCAGATGAGCCCCGGCGACGGGGTGCGCTCGGCGCCGCCCTCCGGGGCGGCGGCCACGCCGGTGCGTACGAAGTCCGGGTCGACGAGGTCGCGGCCGCGGTAGAAGAAGACGTGCGAGGCCGGGAGCCCGGCCTGCCGGATGTCGGTTTCCAGGCCGAGCCTGCGGAAGATCTCCATCGAACGCGCGGACACGCCACGGGCCTTGGGGTGGCGGGAGGTGCCCTGGTGCGCCTCGACGAGCAGGTGCGGCACGCCGTGCCCGGAGAGCAGGAGCGACATGGTCAGGCCGACCGGGCCTGCGCCGACGATCAGGACGGGCGTCGTTGCCGGGAATCGCATGCCACTCCTTCGTAACGCCTACTTTTGAATTTCGACGTTACCATGGGGTGGGCAAACGATCGGAAGGGGCGCACCCATGACCCAGGACCACGACGGCGGCAACCCCCGCGGCCTCCACTTCGTCACCGAGCTCGCAAACACCGTCCGCGCCGACCCCGAAGCGGGCGCCGCCGACCTGCAAGCCCTCCTGGAACGCCACGGAGGCCCGCCCTTCCGCCTCACCGACGCCGACGCCCGCGAGCTGCGCGGGGCCACCGCCCCGCTGATCGGCATCCTCGCCCTCCACGACGAGGACGAGGCGGCCGAGGCGATCAACGCCCTGCTCGACCGCTACCCGGCCCGCCCCCGCCTCGTCCGCCTCCCCGGCCGCCCCTGGTCGATGCACACCCAGGCGCCCCCGGCCGCCGGCCTCACCCACTGGCTGCTCTCCACCTCCGCGCTGGCCCTCGGCCTGTGGCTCAGCGAACGCGGCACCTGCGCCTGGGGCGAGTGCGCCGCCCCCGACTGCGACCGGTTCTTCATCGACACCGGCCGCCGCACCCCGCAGCGCTTCTGCACCCCGCGCTGCGCCACCCGGGTACGGGTCGCCGCCCACCGCGCCCAGCGCGCCACCGGCTGACGGCCCGACGGCCCGCCCCTCCCCCACCGGTCAGCCGGCCGGGCGTCCGGATTCTCCGCCGGCGCCTGCCGGGGACGGCGGCCCGGCCTGGTATCCGGGAGTCACCGACGGGCGGGTCCCTGCTGGGTCAGGAGGACGGCGGACGCCAGGACGGCGACCGCGGCGGCGAAGACGCCGGCGGCGGTGCGCAGTCCGACGGCGCCGATCAGCGCGCCGACGCCGACGGCCGGCAGGGCCAGCAAGGTGTACAGGACGGCGAAGAAGGCCGAGACGGTACGGCTGCGGGTCTCGGGCGGAGTACGCGTGCCGATGAGCGCGATTCCGTGGCCGACCGCGACACCAGTCGACAGGCCGGCCGTCAACGCCGCGCCGAGAAGCGGCAGGAGGGAGGCCGCCGCCACGGCGGCGGCGATCAGCCCGGCCGCGACGATCAGCCCGACGCACGCCGCGGGCAGGGCGGCGCGGCCCAGCCGTGCGGCCAGGAGCTGGCCCGTACCGGTGCAGGCGAAAGCGAGGGAGACGGTTGCCGCGGCCGCCAGGTGGCTGTGGAGGTGCGCGACTTCGGCCAGGAACAGCCCGGTCACCGCGGTGAGCACGCCGAGGACGGCGAACCCCGCGCCCGCGGCGAGCACGGCGCGCCGGAACTCCGTGCGGATCGCCGTGGGCACACGGGGCCCGCGGGCCGCCGAACCGGTTCCCCGCTCCCCCGGCGTCACGGTCTCGGGAGCCACGGTGAGTGCGGCCAGCGCTGCCAGCAGCAGGGCCGCCGCGACCACCCAGACGGTTCGCAGCGGCCAGGCGGTGGTGTCGGCGAGCACGGCCGCGAGCAGCGGGCCGCAGGCCAGGCCGCCCATGTTCGCGGCGAGCGCCCGCCGCCCGGCACGGAACCGGCCGCCGGCGGGCGCCAGTTCCGCCAGGTGGGCGGTGGCGGTCCCGGTGATGAGCGCGGCGGCCAGCCCGGACAGCACCCGTCCGACCAGCAGGGCCGTCAGGTTCTCGGCGAGCAGGAACACGGCGGCGGCGGCCAGGGCGGTGAGCAGCGCCGCGGCGGCAACCGGGCGGCGGCCGTACCGGTCGGAGAGTCCGCCGAGTGCCAGCAGTCCCGCGACCACGGCCAACGCGTAGACCGCGAAGGCCACGGTCACGGCGAACGGAGAGAAGCCGAAGGCGCGCTCGTACAGCGGGTAGAGGGGTGTGGGCACCGTCGTCCCGGCCGTGACGGCCCAGAAGGCGCCGGCGACGGCCCAGGTGCCGGCGCGCCGGCGGCCGCCGGGGACGCCCGTGCCGGGGGCGGCGGCGGTCCCGGCTGCGGGCGTCGTCGGCAGGGTCGGTATCGGGGCGGTGTGCGGTTCCACGGGCCGGGTTCCTTTCGCGTGGGCGTTCCGGTGAGGGTCAGCGGGCCGGGAGGAGTGCGGCACGGCGTTGCCAGTACTGCCATCCGGCGTCGATCTGACTGTCGGGCCAGGCCACCGCGTCCTTCTCCAAGCATTCCTGGTGGCCGGTCCAGTGCCGGAGCTCGCCCGCGGCCCGGGCGGTGAGCTGGGTCCGGCAGGCCCGTTCGAGCAGGATCGCGTACATGACCGCGTGGGCGGTGTCGCGGCCGACCGCCGCCAGGCCGTGTCCGGGCATCAGGCAGGCGCGGGCGCCACCGAGGTCGGCCGCGAGCGCGCGGCCCAGTGCGGGGGTGCGGACGAGGTTGTCGGTGGCGGTGTACCGGGGCAGGCCGTGCTCGGCGAAGACGACGGCGTCGTGGCCGAGCGCACGCAGCGGTTCGCCGAGCGCGCTGAAGGCGTTGACCGTCGGGGAGTGGGTGTGGACGCTGGCGTGCACCTCGGGCCGGGCCCGCATGAGCGCGGTGTGGAGGTGGTGTTCGAGGTGGACCCGTCCGGTTCCCGCCAACTGCTCACCGGTCCACGAGACGAGCAGAACGCGCTCGGGGGTGATCTCCTCCAAGCCCCAGCCGGCCGACTTCATCCACACGCCACGCCCGTCCGGATCGCGGACCGCCAGGTGTCCCCACACCATGTCACCGTGCCCGGCCGCGGCCAGCGCCCGGCTGCCCAGCGCGACCAGCGCGACCGGGTCGTCAATCGTGCCGTCCGTCATGGATCGTGCTCCTTGATGTCGTGTCCGGGCCCGTTCTCGGGCCGCCCCGTTCGACGGGGCCACCGCCGCGGCAGCCGTCCCCTCTTTTGTGCGCCGGGGGTCTTCGGACCGTGTACTCGGTGACTTCGGGCCGCGCGAACCCGGGACCTCGGGGCCGCCGCCTGCCGCGGTGCTCCCGACCCTAGGACCGGCTGCGGATTGCGACCAGTGAAAAGAGTGCAAGTGCTATTTTCACTAGGTGAAAGTCACGTCCCTCGACCTCAATCTCCTCGTCGTCCTCGATGCCGTGCTGGAAGAGGGCAGCGTCACCGCCGCGGCCCGCCGGCTGGACCTGTCGGTTCCGGCCGTCAGCCGGGCCCTGGGACGACTGCGGACCGCGTTCGGCGATCCCCTGCTGGTGCGCTCCAGCCGCGGACTGAAGCCGACCGCGCACGCACTGGCGCTGCGTCCGCGGGTGCGGGCCCTGGTCGAGGACGCCCAGAACCTGCTGGGGCCCGCTGAGGATGACGCGCCGGCCGCCTGGCGCCGTACCTTCACCGTCCTGGCACCCGAGGACCTGATCGGGTGCTTCGGCGAAGACCTGCTGACCCTCGTACGGGCCGAAGCCCCCGGCGTCCAACTGCGCTTCCTCAGCGAGGGGCGGGCGGCCGACGAGAGCGCGGCTGTGCGCGAGGGCACCGCCGATGTCACGATCAGCGTCAACGCCCCCAAGGAGGCCGACCTCCGCGCCGAAGGACTGGTCCGCGACCCGCTGCTCGGCGTGGTCCGCGCCGGCCACCCGCTGAGCCGAGGCGAGGTCACACCGGCCCGCTTCGCGGCGTGGGACCACGTCGTGGTCTCCCGTCACGGCCGCCTGCGCACCGCAGTCGACAGACTGCTGGAGGCCGAGGGAGTTCAGCGCACCGTCGCGATCTCCGTGCCCGGGTTCACCACGGCCCTGCGCCTGATCGCCACCGGCCACCTCGTCGGGATCGCACCGGCCACCCTGGCCGACAGCCTGGCCGACGCGCTCGAACTGGCCACCTTCCCGGTGCCGTTGGCCGTGAAGCCGCTCCGCGTCAGCATGCTGTGGCACCCCCGCCACGAGAACGACCCGTCCCACCGCTGGCTACGCGCCCGCATCCGCGAAGCGGCCGGCCGCCAGACACCCCCGTGACGCGCGACGGCCCGCACCAGCATGGAACCGCAGGCGAGATCGAACCCGGCTGCCACCGCGGCCCGACCTGGTTCCTCGGCGACGGCGCCCGAGCCGCCGACCGCCCCGGCTTCACCGACACCGGCCTCCGCCTCTTCCCCAACACCGGCCCCCGGCTGCTGCCCGAATCGGCGGCGCCGACCGGCTGGTGAGTGTTCCACCGGTGGTTGCTGCGCTGCGAGGGGCTCGCCGACCCGGCGGACGGAGCGGAACTGCCGGACGCGGTGGGCGCGTGCCCCCGGGGGACCGGGATTGCGCCCTGGGGTCGCGTGGCGGGCGCTGCCTTCGGGAGTGTCCGCGGCCCGGACCGGGGGGTGGGCTGGGGCGGCTGGGTTCAGGCCCGGGTGGGGTGGGTGAGGGTGCGCCAGGCGCCGTAGCCGCCGAGGAGGTCGGAGACGTCGGGGTGGCCGTGGTGGCGGAGCAGGCTGGCGGCGATGGAGGAGCGGTGGCCGCCGGCGCAGTGGACGACCAGGGGGTGGTCGGTGGGGATCTCGGCGAGGCGGGTGGGGAGTTCGGCCAGGGGGATGTGCAGGGATCCTTCGATGGAGCCGGTTTCGCGTTCGCCGCAGGTGCGCACGTCCAGGACGGTGGGGGGCTGGTCGCCGGTGAGGGTGGTGCGGAGTTGGTCGGCGGTGAGGCGGCCGGCGGGGGTGAGGTCGTCGGCGAGGGCGGGCAGGGCGTTGTCGGGGTTGCGCAGGTAGCCGGCGATGCGGTCGAAGCCGATGCGGGCGAGGCGGGTGATGACCTCGTTCTCACGGTCCTGCGGGGCGATGATCGCGATGGCACTGTCGGGGGTGAGGACGGTGCCGGCCTGTTCGGCGAAGCGGCCGTCGAGGGGGACGTTGATGGCGCCTCGGACGTGTCCGGCACCGAAGTCCTGGGGGCTGCGGGCGTCGAGGACGACGGCGCCGGCGGCTCGGGCCTCGCTGAAGCCTTCGGGGCACAGCGGGGCGGCGGCGTTCGTGGGGTCGAGCAGCGGGCGGTCCTGCCGGTTGAGGGCGGCATCGTGGCCGAAGTAGGCGGGGGCGGTGGACTGGCCGGCGGTGACGATGCGGACGAAGGTGTCCTGGTCCATGGGCCGGCAGGCGTAGTTGGTCCGGCGCTGCGTGCCGATGGTGGACCGCTTCTCGGTGGAGAGGTTCTTGCCGCAGGCCGAGCCGGCGCCGTGGGCGGGGAAGACCAGGGTCTCGTCGGGCAGACCCATCAGCTTGCGGTGGACGCTGTCGTAGAGCATGGCGCCGAGTTCGTCGGCGGTGACGCCGGTGGAGGCGAGCAGGTCGGGGCGGCCGACGTCGCCGATGAACAGCGCGTCGCCGGTGAGCACGCCGTACGGGACGGCGTCGTCGGGCTGCTCGAAGACCAGGATGCTGATCGACTCGGGCGTGTGCCCGGGGGTCTCCATGATCTGGAGGGTGACGTCGCCGAGGACGATCCGTTCGCCGTCGGCGAGCTTGCGGATGGGGTACTCGGTCTCCGCCCGGCGGCCGTAGCCGATCCAGGCGCCGGTGCGGTCGGCCAGTTCGAGGTGGCCGGCCAGGAAGTCGGCGTGGAAGTGGGTGTTGATGACGGCCTCGACGGTGAGGCCGCGGGCCTCGGCGTCGGCGACGTACTCGTCGACGTCGCGGCGGGGGTCGACCACGACGGCACGGCCGGTGCGCTCGTCGGCGATCAGGTACGAGGCCTGGGAGAGGCAGTCGAGGTAGAACTGGGCAAAGTACACGGGGAACCTCCTGGGCGGCGTCGGGCGCCTCGGCGTAATCTCGATACCCCCACCGGTATATGCGCCAGCATGCGGCCCCACGGTCGATACGGGGCGGGGTATCACCGAACGAAGTCGATAATACCCCCGGGGGTACTATGGTGGACATCGCGCGGGCCGGCCGTCGCCGTCGGAGACGGGTGGCGCCGAGGAGGCACCGACACCTCCAGGACGCCCGGCCCGCACCACACCATCGGAGAACTGCATGCCCCCGCTGCCGCCCAACCCTGGGCAGACCACCCCCGCCCAGGCCCACCGGCTCGTCCGCACCGGCGCAGCCGTCCTGCTCGACGTCCGGGAGCGCGGCGAGTTCACGGCCGGCCACGCCCCCGGTGCCCTCCACCTGCCGCTGATCGCCCTGGCCGCCCGCGAACCGCTGCCGCCCGAGGCGGGCGGACGGCTCGTCCTGGCGATCTGCCACTCGGGCAACCGCTCCGCGCGGGCGGCGCAGCTGCTCGCCGAGCGCGGCGTCGAGGTGCTGAACGTCGTCGGCGGCATGTCCGCCTGGGAGCGGGCCGGACTGCCGGTCACCACGCCGGGCGGCGGCACCAGCGGCGGCACCGGCGACAGCAGCAGCGCCGGGAGCTCCAGGGGCGCCGGGGACGCGATATGACCGCGCTGCTCCTGGCGCTGGCCGCCGGGGCCGTGGTCGGCCTCGCCCTCGGCGGCCTCGGCGGGGGCGGCAGCATGCTCGCCGTCCCCGCACTGGTCTACCTGCTCGGCTTCAGCCCGGCCCTGGCCACCACGGCCGCCCTGGTGATCGTCGCCGCGACCTCGCTGACCGGCCTGCTCGCGCACGCCCGGGCGGGCCGGGTCCGCTGGCGCACCGGCGCGCTGTTCGCCGCCGCCGGGCTGCCCGCCGCCACGGCCGCCGGGGCGCTCTCGGCGCACCTGTCCGGGGCGCTGCTGACCGGCGCGTTCGCGGTGCTGGCCGGGCTGGCCGCCTGGCGGATGCTGGTGCCGCCGAAGGCCGCCGCGCAGGAACGTTCCGCCGCTGGGTGGGGCCGCTCGGCGGCGACCGGTGCCGGGCTCGGCGCCGTCACCGGGCTGCTGGGTGTCGGGGGCGGGTTCCTCGCCGTCCCCGCACTGGTCTCGGTGCTCGCCTTCACCATGGCCGAGGCGGTGGGCACCAGCCTGCTGGTGATCACCGCCAACGCGCTGGCCGCGCTGCTGCCCCGCCTCGGCGCGACCGGCGCCATCGACTGGGCCGTGGCCGCACCCTTCACCGGGGCCGCGATCCTCGGTGCCTGGGACGGCAAGCGGCTCGCCGACCGGCTCAGCGGGCGCGCCCTGCAACGGGCCTTCGCGTTCGCCCTGCTCGGCGTGGCCGCGCTGATGCTGGTCACCGCCCTGCGCTGACCCCGGGCGGCCCCAGCCCCGGGCGCGCGAACCCGGAAGGCGGGTCCGGAGGGCGGCAGCCGACCGTGCGCCGACCGTTGACGCGACTCGGATGGGCATGTGACATTGCACATGTCACCCAGCGCCGCCCCGGGGATTTGAACGTTCAAACCCCTGTCGACGCACGCTGCCCCGCCCCCTGACGCACCGCCACCCGTCCGACAGGAGAGCCCCGATGATGCCCCCCACCCGCGCCCCGCGCCGCCGACCGGTCCGCGCCCTGCCCTCGGGCTTGGCGGTCCTGGCCGTCCTCGCCGTCCAGGCCGTCGGCGCGGGACCGGCCCACGCCGACGGCGCGGCCCCGCTGGTCGGCGGCGGCGGCTACGTCCTCGGCTCCGTCCTGGACGGCGGCTGCCTCGGCCCGCAGTACGCGCAGCCGGCGGCCGGAACGCCCGTCGTCGGCACGGCCTGCCAGGGGCTGCTCAGCCAACGCTGGCAGCTGCACCGCACCACCGACGGCTACCGGCTGGTCAACGCCGCGAGCGGACGCTGCCTGACCCTCGACGGCACCGGGCGGCGCCCCGGCACGGCCGACTGCGGCACCGACCCCACCGCCGAGACCTTCGCCATCTCCCCGGCACCGGGCGGGAGTCACACCCTGACCGCACACGGCGCCTGCCTCACCACGGCAGGCGACCACGAGCAGAACGGCGCAGCGGGCCACGAGCAGAACGGCGAGCAGAGCAGCGCCGCTGACCGCCGCCGCTGCGACGCCCGGCCCGCCCACCGCTGGACCCTCACCCGCAGCGAACCGCTCACCCTTACCGACCCCGGCTTCGAACAGGGCACGGACGGCTGGACGTTCACCGAGCACACCGGCGTCGCCACCAACAACCCGCACGGCGGCACCCGGCTCGCCTACCTCGACGCCGGCTCCGGCCACCGGATCGCCCAGCAGGTCACCGCCGTCACCGCCGGCAGCTACGACCTGTCCGCCTGGATCGCCACCGGCGGCGCCGGCGGCACCTTCTCGGTCAGCGTCAACGGCACCGTGATCCGCTCGCTGCCCCTGCCCGAGCAGCCCGTCTACGCGAAGTACACCCTGCCCCGGGTGCACGTCGCGGCCGGCGACCGGCTCACCCTCGGCATCGACTCCTCCCCCACCGGCTGGATCAACGCGGACGACGCCTCCGTCGCCCCGTCCGCCCCCGGCGACCCGAGGATCAGCTCCTCGGACCCCGAGGTCGTCGCCCTGTTCGACTGGGCCAAGACCAAGGCCAACAGCTGGGTGCAGCAGGCCGGCACCACCGGCGTGCTCAACCAGGACGAGAACAACCCCGGCGGCACCGGCACCACCACCTACGACACCACCTACTGGGCCGGCTACCCGTTCCGCTCCGACTTCTACAGCCGCGACTTCGCCCACCAGCTGGTCGGCGCCCACCTGCTCGGCCTGGACGCCGAGAACAAGACCATGCTGCGCGGCTTCGCCGCCTCCGCCACCGAGACCAACAAGCTCTACCCGGTCTGGGCCCTCAACTTCGACGCCAGGACGTACGGCAGCATCGACTACCGGAGCCCCGACCGCTTCGTGCGCGAGCTGCCCGCGCCGTTCGAGCTGGTCGAGAAGGCCGGCGAGGCCTACCGGTGGACGGGGGACCGCGACTACGCCGACGACCCCGCGCTGAGCGGCTACGTCCGCAACACCCTCGGCCCCTTCATCGCCCAGCACCCCGGCCCGGTCGACAACGGCGGCCTCCCCATCCCCCAGGCCACCAGCCGCAGCATCTTCGCCGGCACCGCGAGCTACGCCGAGAACGCCTCCAGCACCTACGCCGAGGCCGGCGACGCGATCGGCGCCCAGTACCAGGCGTACCTCGCCGCCGCGACCCTGGCCGCCGCCAAGGGCGACACCGCCGCCGCCACCGGCTACCGGCAGGCCGCCACCGCGCTGCGCGACTACGTCAACACCACCTGGAGCGTGGACCGGCAGCAGCCCGGCGAGGTCGTGCACGGCTACGACACCACCGGCAAGCCGGTGACCGGCTGGGGCTACGAGTCCAGCGTGCTGATGCCGGTCAAGCAGCTGCTCGACCCCGGCCCGCGCCGCGACGCCCTCCTCGCCGCCATCGACGCCGCCGACTCCGGCCCGCAGCGCTCGACCAACCTGGAGGCCTACACCTACCTGCCCGACGCCTTCTTCGCCAACCAGGACGGCGACACCGCCTGGAAGTGGATGCGGCAGATCTACCAGGGCGTCGGCCGGCTCCACGCCACCGGGCGGCTGCTCAACGGCGACTACCCCGAGGTCCCGTTCACGCTGCTCAGCCAGACCGTGCAGGGCCTGCTCGGCGTCGAGCCCGACGCCGCCGCGCACACCCTCGTGACGGCCTCCCGGCTGCCCGCCTCGATGGGCTGGCTGGAGGTCGCCGACATCCCGGTCGGCGCGGGCTCGGTCACCGTCCGGCACGACGGCCACCGCAGCAGCACCGTCACCAACACCGGCCGCGCGCCGCTCACCTGGGAGGCCCGCTTCGCCGGCCCGCACGGCGGGATCACCGTCGACGGCAAGGCCCGGCCCACCCGCACCAGGACCGTCGACGGTGTGAGCTACACCTACGCCACCGTCACCGTCGCCCCCGGGCGCACCGCGAGCGCCGCCGTCACGGACTGACCCCCTCCGCACCACCCTTCCGGCCGACCGGCCCCCAACCGGTCGGCCGCACACCCCGATCCACCTGACGAACCGTCACCTCCCCCACACCCTCAGGAGCGCGCATGCGCCACATCCCCCACCGCCTCGCGGCACCCGTGCTCGCGCTGGCCCTCGCCGCCACCGGCCTCGGCGCCCTCACCCTCGGCACGGCCGCCCCCGCCGCCGCCCTGGGCAACGGCAACGCCCTCACCCCGCCCATGGGGTGGAACTCCTGGAACTCCCTCGGCACCGAGGTCACCGAGGAGCAGGTCGTCCAGACCATCGACTTCATGGCCGCCAACGGCCTGGTGGCGGCGGGCTACGACACCGTCACCATCGACGACGGCTGGTCGCTCTGGCACCGCGACGGCCAGACCACCGACCTGGTCCGCAACGCCGACGGCGGCCTCCAGCTCCAGGACGCCGCCGGGAACCCCGTCAGCGGCACCGACGGCACCGGCAACGACCCCACCTCCGGCCACCTCCTCCCCCGCCCGGACCACTTCCCCTCGCAGACCGTCAACGGGCGGACCGTCAACGGCATCGAGTACCTCGCCCAGTACGCGCACGGCAAGGGCATGAAGTTCGGCCTCTACGCCACCGACACCTACCTCACCTGCCAGATGCACCCCGGCAGCCTCGGCCACGAGAGCACCGACGCGAGCGACTTCGTCTCCTGGGGCGTCGACTACGTCAAGTACGACGACTGCCCCTACGGCCCGCAGATCACCGGCCCGGACGGCCACAACTACTACACCCAGGGCGAGGGGAAGGAGCTCACCCGCTCGATCTACGCCCGCGTCCAGACCTTCCAGCACGCCCTCGACGCCGCCTCCGCCACGCAGGGCCGGCCCAAGGTCACCCTCAGCGTCTCCGCCCAGCCCGCCCACACCGGCGTCCCGTACCTGCTCGCGGCCGACGACCCGGCGCGCACCGACCCGGTCGTGCAGGCCGCCGGCACCGCGCCGTTCCAGGCGCCCGGCTACGCGCCGACCGGCGTCTGGTGCGGCCAGGTCGCCAACCTCTGCCGGATCGGCGGCGACCGCGACAGCGAGCTCGACGGGGTGCTCTGGAACGGGCAGTTGCAGACCGCGCTGCAGTACCCCGGCAACGTGCGCCCGGGCAGCTGGAACGACCTCGACATGATGTTCACCGGCTGGCAGGACGTCTACGGCGCCTGGGGCACCACCGACACCTGCACCTGCCACAAGCCGTTCACCGACGACGAGTCCCGCACCGAGACCTCCGTCCTCGCGATGCTCGCCGCCCCGCTGGTCTCCGGCGCCGACCTGCGCACCGCCGCGCAGTCCCAGCACAGCGCGGACGGCCACACCTGGTCCACCGGGATCGACGCCGCGAGCCTGGCGGTCCTGAGGAACCGCGACGTCATAGCGATCGACCAGGACGCCCTGGCCAAGCCCGCCACACTGGTCGGCGCCAAGCCCGCGAACGCCACCGCGCCGGTCGTCCTCCAGCGGCGGCTGGCGAACGGCGACACCGCCGTGCTGCTCGTCAACCAGGACCCGGCCGCGAGCCGCACGGTGAGCACCAGCCTCGGCGAACTCGGCCTCACCGGGCCCGGCTACACCGCCAAGGAGCTGTGGACGGGCGCGAGTTCGACCGTCACGGGCACGCTCGGCGCCTCCGTGGCCCCGCACGGCGTGGCGCTGTACCGGCTCAGCGCCCGGCCGGCCACCGGACCGGCCGCGGTGGTCGACGACGGTCGCTACCACGCGATCGGCGCCGGCGGCAGCGGCGGCCTGGTCCTCGAAGTGGCGGGGACGTGCAGCTCGCCGCTCGGCGCCGTCGCCGACGTCAACACCTGGTGGCCCACGCACACCTCCGAGCAGTGGACCTTCACCAGCAACCCGGACGGCACCGTGCGGATCGCCGACAACTGCGCCACCGCCACCCACGCGCACACCGTGCTCGCCGCCGGCACCGACCCCGGCAACAGCGCCTACCTGCTCGATTACTCGCCCGGCAACCGCTGGCAGGAGTGGCGGGTCACCCAGGACGGCGCCACCGGCACGCTCACCATCACCAACGTCGCCACCGGCCTGGTCCTCAACGCCCGCACCGGCACGGCGGGTTCGACCGTGACCACGGACGCGGCCGACGGCGCAGCCCCCGGACAGGGCTGGGGCGTCGTGTCCTGATCGCGTCTCCTGACCGCGTCTCCTGACCGCGTCGCCTGATCACGACCCCGGGCGCTCCTCCTCCACCACGACGCCGACGCCCGGCCAGTGGCGCGCCAGGTCGGCGAAGAAGCGCTCGGCGTCGATCGCCGCCTCGGGCGGGTGGACGCCCGGGGCGCGGACGCCGCCGTCCAGGAGCTGGGCGAGGCCGAGGGCCGCCGGCACGCCGGTGCTCTCGGCCATGTCGCCGAGCAGGGCCTCGGCCCCGGTGAGCCGGGCGAGGACGGTGACCGGTCGGCCGTCGCGTCTGCCGGTGGCGGCGGCGAAGAAGCCGGGGAGGCTGCCGGGGCCGGGGAAGCGGGCCGCGCGGGCGGCGGCCCGCAGGGTGCGGCGCAGCGTGGGGCGGTCGAGGGCGACGGCGGCGGTCTCGTTGCGCAGGCGCCCGGCGTCGAGGTCGTCCCGCAGGACGTCCAGGTAGGCGGCCGTCCGGGCGGTGACGACCATGAGGTTGGCGGCCGCGCCGCCGGGCCGCAGGCTGCGGTGCAGGGTGACCGGTTCGGGGTGGCCGACGGTGTACGCGGTGCCGCGGTGGCCGCCGGGCAGGTCGAGGGCGACCGGCCGCAGCGGGGGCCGCTGGACGATCCGGCCGCCGTCGACCACCGCGACCGTGCCGCTGATCTGCTGCATCCAGTGCACGGCGGCCGCGAGCGGGGCGCCGTCCGGTCCGAGCAGGGAGGTGTCGTCGGGTTCGGCGCCCGCGTCGACGGGCCAGGCGGTGTAGACGTCGGTCAGGGTGTCGAGGCGGGCGGCGGCCCGGGCGGCGAGCAGGTTGCTGACGCCGGGGCTGGCGCCCAGGCCGATCACGGCGCGGACGCCGGCGGCGCGGGCCTCGCCGTCGAGTTCCAGCATGGCGACGGTGGGTTCCCAGTCGTCGCAGATGTCCAGGTAGTGGGTGCCGGTGCGGATCGCCGCGCGCAGCACGCCGAGGCCGAAGCGGTAGTACGGGCCGACGGTGTTGAGGACGGCGTCGGCTTCCGCGAGGGCGGCGTGCAGTTGCGCCCCGTCGGTGACGTCGACCTGGCGGGCCCGGACCGGCACCGGGCCGCCGGCGAGGGCGGTGGCGGTGCGGCGGGCGGCGTCCGGGTCCCGGTCGGCGATCACGAGTTCGTGGACGCCGGGCAGTCGGGCGGCGACCCGGGCGGCGACGCGGCCCATCGCTCCCGCTCCGCCGAGGGCGAGCACTCTCATCGTCGTTTCTCCTTCCGCCGGTCCGTGTCCACCGGCTGTGCGGCTGGTCCGTCAGCGCTGCCCGAGCGAGGTCAGGAAGCTGCGGTGCTCGTCGAGGTAGCCGGGGCTGAACAGCGAGCGGGGTGCGGCGATCGCGAGGAGGGTGCTCTGCAGTTCGGAGTCCTCGACGGATTCGGGGACGATGTTGTGCGTGGCGTCCGGGTAGCGCTTGACCCGGAGCTGGCCGGGCGCGGTGAGGATCCTGCGGTAGCCGGCCTCGGTGTCGTCGCTGTCGACGTTGATGTCGCGCCCGCCGAGGAGGAGCAGGACCGGCACCCGGAGGGCGGCGAGGTCGTCGGTGGCGTCGGAGGTGTGGTTGCGGCGGTTGAAGTCCCAGCGCTGCGGGGTGAGGCCGTCGACGTCGCCGCCGCCGTCCCGGTACTGCTCGAAGGTCCGGCCGGCCCGGAGGGCGGCGAGGGTCCGGTCGCTGCGCGCGATGGCGGCCTCGGTCTCGGCCGGGGTGGCGCGCTTCTTCCTCAGCTCGGCGAGCAGGTTGTAGCGGCCCTGCTGGAGCCAGTTGAGGGCGGGGGCGACGGCGATCACGAACCTGACGTCCGGGGACTGCCGGGCGGCCTTGGGCATCACCCAGCCGGCCTGGCTGGCGCCCCAGAGGCCGATCCGGGCGGGGTCGATGCCGGGCTGCCGCTTTGCCCAGTCGATCGCGGCGACGGTCTCGTCGGCGCGGTCCTGGATGCTCTGGTCGAGCCAGTTGCCGGGGGCGCCGTCGACGCCGGGCTTGTCCCAGGAGAGGGAGGCGTAGCCGGCCTTGGCGATGGCCTCCCAGATCGGCCGGTAGAAGGTGTCGTGGGTGGCGTTGGTGGGGCCGTCCCCGTGGACGAAGACGACCAGGCCGGCGGGGGTGCGGCCGCCGGTCGGGCGGGCGAGGACGCCGTGCAGCGGCTGCTTGCCGCCGGTGATGGTGACGCGTTCCTCCTTGAGGTCGTACTCGTTCTGGTACACCACCCAGCCGCCCGCGCCGAGCAGGAGCACCACCACGGACAGCAGTGATCCCCACAGCAGCCATCGCCTGCGCATCTTCGATCCACCAATCTATCGTTCTTAAAACGAACGTATCAGATGTGAACGCATTAGGATGGTCGCCATGGTGGAGATTCCGACCCGGGTGCTGGTCGAGGCGATGGTCCGTACGGACGGCACGGTCGACTGCGGCGACCTCTACACCGTGGCCGGCCTGCTCGGGATGACCGACCAGCAGGTCCGGCTGACCGTCAAGCGCCTCACCGGCGACGGGCGGTTCGTCCAGGAGGGGCGCGGCCGCCGGGCCCTGCTGCGGGCCACCGCCGAGACCCGGCGCTCGATCGACCCCGACGTCGGGTACGTGGCGCTGATGTACGCCCAGGACCGCGGCCGGGCCCCCTGGGACGGCGTCTGGCACCTCGCGGGATTCGCCGTCCCCGAGCACGCCCGGCCCGCCCGCGACGCGCTGCGCGAGGCGATCCTCCGGCTCGGCGGCGCCCCGGTGCAGAACGGCCTCTACGTCTCGCCGCACCCCTGGGAGGAGGACGTCCTCGCCGAGGCCGCCGCCCTGGACGTGCGCGACCACCTCACCCTCCTCACCAGCCGCGACCTGCGCACCGGCGAGACCGACGACCCCCGCGCGCTCGCCCGGAACTGGTGGCCGCTGGAGCAGGTCGCCGAGGGCCACCAACGGCTCGCCGAGGTCGCGGCCGACCGCCTCGCCCGGCTGGAGAAGGGCCTCACCGGCCCCGAACTGCTCACCGTCGCCCTGGAGTTGGCCGCCGCCTTCACCGAGGCCGTGGAGCCCGACCCGCTGCTGCCGCCGGAGCTCCTGCCCCAGCCCTGGCCCGGCACCGCGGCCCGCGAACTCGTCGCCCGCTGCTGGGCGCTGCTGCTCGCCGACCCCGGGCCGGGCACGCCCCGGCTGTTCGACGCCTACGCCGAGGTCGTCGCGGCCGTCACCGCGTAGCCGCCGGACCCGGCTCGGTCGCCTCCGTCGCGGCCGCCGCAGCAGGCGCGACGGGCTCCGGCAGGGTCCGGAACAGCAGCCAGCTCAGCACCGGCATCAGCACCAGCGGCAGCAGGGCGGTGCGCAGCGAGGTCGCGTCGGCGAGGCCGCCGATCACCGGGCTCGCCAGGCCGCCGATGCTGACGGTCAGGCCCAGCGTGATCCCGCTGGCGGTGCCGATCCGCGAGGGCAGGTAGTCCTGCCCCAGCGTGACCTGCAACGAGAACGGCACGTACAGGCCCGCCGAGGTCAGCGCCACGAAGACGTACAGCGCCGGGCCCGGCACCAGCACCACGCCCGCCACGGCCACCGCCGCCACCAGGTACGACCAGCGCGCCACCGCGACCCGGCCCCAGCGGTCCGCCAGCGCGCCGCCCAGCACCGAACCCACCGCGCCGCCCGCGTACAGCACCACCAGCGCCGCGGTGCCCGCCGCCGTACCGCCGCCGACCCGCTGGGTGGCGAACAGCGCGAGGAAGGTGCTCAGGCCGGTGAAGGCGATCGAGCGGAACACCACGGCCAGCGACAGCCGCACGAACGAGGCCCGGTCGTCGGCCCCGGCCACCGGCGCCGGAGCCGTCCCGGCGGCCCGCCGGCGCTCCAGCTCGCGCAGCACCGGCAGGCACAGGACGGCGCCCGCGATCGCGGGCAGCACCAGCAGCGGGGTCAGCCGCAGGCCGCCGCCCGAGACCACCACGGACACCAGCAGCGGGGCTGCCGCGAAGCCCAGGTTGCCGCCCAGCGAGAACCAGGCCATCCCCCGGTGGCCGTCCCGCGCAGCCAGCCGGGCGACCCGGGCGGACTCCGGGTGGTACGCGGCCACCCCGACCCCGGACAGCGCCACGAAGGCCAGGGTCAGCGGGTACGAGCCGCTCACCCCGCTGAGCGCGATGCCCACGCCGCCCACCAGCGTGCTGACCGGCAGCAGCCAGGGCAGCGGGTGGCGGTCGGTGATCGCGCCGAACAGCGGCTGCGCCACCGAGGAGAGCAGGGAGGCGGCGAGCACCACGCCCGAGACGGCGGCGTAGCCGTAGCCGCGCTCGGCCACGAAGAACGGGACCAGGGCGGCCACCGCGCCCTGGTAGACGTCCACGCAGGCGTGTCCGAGGGACAGCAGGGTGATCGAGGAGTCCCGCCTGCCGGGTGTCCTCTTCGGATTGTCAGGCGTACTCGACGTACTGGACTTGGTGGGCTTGGTAGGCGTAGTTATCGGCAGGTTGTCAGGCGTTGTCTTCGGCATGCCGACATGCTCGGCGCAGCGACACCTGTCGGGCTTCCGATAATCTGCCAGGTGATGCCGAACATCCGCCACGACCCCGTCGCCCCGACCCGCGTCCTGCTGCTGGCCTCCGGCGCCGGGATCGACGCCCACCGCCACGACGACCACCAGATCGCCTACGCGGCCAGCGGCGTGCTCGCCATCACCACCGACGCCGGCTCCTGGGTCGCCCCCGGCACCCGGGCCATCTGGGTCCCGGCCGGCACCGTGCACGCCCACCAGGCCCACGGTGAACTGGACCTCCACCTGGTCGGGCTGCCCGCCACCGAGAACCCGCTCGGCCTGGACCGGCCGACCGTGCTCGCCGTCGGGCCGCTGCTGCGCGAACTGATCGTCGCCTACACCCGCACCCCCGAGGACGACAGCCCCGAACGGGCCCGGCTGCGCGCCGTCCTGCTCGACCAGCTGCGCGCCTCGCCGCAGCAGCCGCTGCACCTGCCCGCCCCCGCCACACCGCTGCTGCGCGCGGTCTGCGATCGGCTCCGCGCCGATCCGGCCGACCAGCGCACCCTCACCGAACTGGGCCGGGCGGTCGGCGCCAGCGACCGCACGCTCTCCCGGCTCTTCCGCGCCGACCTCGGCATGACCTTCCCGCAGTGGCGCACCCAGCTGCGGCTGCACCACGCGCTGGTGCTGCTCGCCGAGGGCCTGCCCGTCACCACGGTCGCGCACCGCTGCGGCTGGTCCTCCGCGAGCGCCTTCATCGACGTCTTCCGCCGCACCTTCGGCCACACCCCGGGCCGCCACCCCGCGTACTGACCTCGTACTGACCGCGTGTTGTCGGCCGCTGGTGGCAGGGTGGGAAGCATGTGCGGTCGTTTCGTCTCCACCACCACACCCCAGGACCTCGTCGCCCTGCTCGGGGAACTGCGCTGGGATCCGGCCGAGTCGTTCGCGCCCAGCTGGAACGTGGCGCCCACCGACCCGGTGCCCGCCGTCCTGGAACGCCTCGACCGGGAGAGCGGCGAGCTGCTGCGGCAGCTGCGCCCGCTGCGCTGGGGCCTGGTGCCGTCCTGGTCCAAGGACCCCTCCGGCGGCGCCCGCATGATCAACGCCCGCTCGGAGACCGTCCACCTCAAGCCCGCCTTCCGCAAGGCCTTCACCACCCGGCGCTGCGTCATCCCCGCCGACGGCTACTTCGAGTGGCGCGAGGTGCCCGCCGCCGACCGGAAGAAGTACAAGCAGCCGTACTTCCTCAGCACCGGCTCGGTCATGCTGATGGCCGGCCTGTACGAGTTCTGGCGCGACCGCACCCGGCCCGAGGACGACCCGGCGGCCTGGCTCGCCACCGCCACCGTCATCACCACCGACGCCACCGACAGCGCCGGGCGCGTCCACGACCGGATGCCGCTCACCATCGCCCCCGCCGACCTGCCGGCCTGGCTCGCCCCCGACCTCACGGACTCCGACGAACTCCACCACCTGCTGCGCCGCCCCGCCGACGGCGCCCTGCGGGTGCGGGCCGTCTCCCCCGCCGTCAACAGCGTCCGCGCCAACGGTCCGGAACTGCTCGACACCGCCCCGGACCCGCTGGGGCTGGCGGACTGACGCCCGCCCGGCCGCCCGTCCGTCCGTCCGTCAGACGATCCGGCCGGCCAGCCCGGGGTAGTCGAGGACCAGGCCGTCCCGGTCCAGCACGAGGTCGCTGCGGAAGTCCCCGGAGGCGTAGCGGACGGTGGCCCGCCCGCCGTCCAGGCCGAGGTGGGTGTAGGTCTGGCGGGAGGGGTGCACCGTCAGGTCGGGCACCCGGATCCAGGCCATCAGGAAGTGCCGCTCGCCCGGGCCCCGGTGGAGGCCGTGGCGCAGCACCGGCGGGGTGTTGGTCACCGGGGAGAGCCCGAGGTCGCAGTCCAGCGCGCCGGCCAGGTCGGGCCGTTCCACGCCGTCGACGCTCCAGCGGCCGCCGTCCTGACGCAGTTCCAGCTCGCGGACGCCGTCGGCGCTCTCGGCCCGGACCCTCATCCGCCGGGTGACGAAGCCCTCGCCGGTCTCCAGTTCGTACGTCAGCCAGTACGGCGCGGGCCGCGCGGCGGCGACCCGGCCGCGGGCGTGCAGGGCGGCGGCACCGAGCTCGATCCAGGACGTCTCCAGGCCGCCCGTCTCGGTGACCTGCCAGGTGGGAACGGTGTGCAAGATCATCCGGGTACGCTACCGTCCGGTACCGACAGGGGCGCGCGCCCGGCTCCGGGCGGCCGGCGGGATCCGGTGACACGGCGCCCGCCCGCGACTACGGTGGGCGGGCGGAACCGTACGTGGGGGTGAGGGCGCCGAAGTGTTGATGTCCAGGACGACGCATGTCCGGCCCGAGGGCGGCCTGCCCGACCACGAGGCCTTCGACCAGCGCCGCCGCCCGGCCTCGCCCGCCACCGCCGGGAACCCGCACGCCGAGCAGCGGGCGGCCGTGCTGCCGCCCGAGGCGGCGCGGGCCGCGCTGACCGTCGAGGCGAGCGCCCCCGCACCCAATCTGCCGCCCCGCGCCGCGGACCGGCTCGTCGGCCGCGACGGCGCGTTGCGGGCGATCGCCGAGGCGCTGTCGGACGGCGACGGCAGCGGGCTGGTCACCCAGGCCACCACGCTGCACGGTCTCGGCGGGGTCGGCAAGACCACCGTCGCGCTGCACTACGCCTACGCCGAGGCCGCGCACTACCGGCTGATCTGGTGGATCACCGCCGAGTCCGAGGAGCAGCTCGCCGAGGCCTTCGCCGACCTCGCCGTCCACCTCCACCCCACCTGGGCCCTCA
Organism: Kitasatospora sp. NBC_01300; assembly: GCF_041435235.1. Lineage (NCBI taxonomy): Bacteria > Bacillati > Actinomycetota > Actinomycetes > Kitasatosporales > Streptomycetaceae > Kitasatospora > Kitasatospora sp. NBC_01300. The sequence goes on from NZ_CP108408.1 coordinate 288,019, forward strand.
CCGCCCCGCCCGGCCAGCAGGTCGAGTGGGCGCTCGCCTGGCTGCGCGCCCACGACCGCTGGCTGCTCGTCTACGACAACGCCGAGGACCCGGTCCACCTCACCCCCTACCTCGGCCGGCTGCTCGGCCGCGGCCACCAGTTGGTCACCAGCCGCCGCGCCGGCGGCTGGCACCCCGGCATCCGCCCGGTGCGGATCGACGTCCTCGACGCCCCCGAGGCCACCCGGCTGCTCTGCGGCGCCGCCCACCCCGGGGCGCGGGCCGAACAGGCCGAGGTGCTCGCCCTGGCCGACGAACTCGGCCACCTCCCGCTCGCCCTCGCCCAGGCCGGCGCCTACGTGCAGCAGACCGGCACGACCTTCGCCGCCTACCGCGAGCTGCTGCGCACCGGCAGCCCGACCGGCCCCGACGCCGACTCCGGCTCCGACTCCGGTACCGGCTCCGGCGCGGTGGCCACCGTCTCCCGGCTCTGGCACACCACCCTGCGCACCGTCCAGGCCACCACCCCGTTCGCCGTCGAGCTGCTGCGCACGCTCGCCTGGTACGCCCCCGAGGCGCTGCCGCGCGAAGTCCTGACGCCCTTCGGCGCGCGCCGCCCGGCCGAGGTCGACTCCGCGCTGCGGCTGCTCGCCGACTACAACCTGATCACCCTCGGCGACACCGTCACCGTGCACCGCCTGCTCCAGGGCGTGCTGCGCCGTTCCGACGGCGCCCGCCGGCTGCGCCGGCGCGCCGAACAGCAGCTCGCCGAGGCCGCAGCCCGGCTCTGGCCGACCGCCGGGCCCCGGCTGCGCCGGGCGCTGCTGCCGCACATCCGCGAGCTGGCCGCCGGCGGCCCGTCCGAGCACCCCACCCCGCAGACCGTCGCGCTGTACCGGCTGGCCGCCGGCGAGCTGACCCACCGGGCCCAGCGGGTGTTCGCCATCCCGCTGGTCACCGCGATGGCCGACGGCCAGACCCGCCTGCTGGGCTCCGACCACCCCGACACCCTGGCCACCCGGGGGCGGCTCGCCGAGCTCCACACCCGGGCCGGCGACCCGGCCCTCGCCGTCGCGCTCTGCCGGGCGGTGGTGGCCGACCGCACCCGCCTCCAGGGCCACGACCACCCGGCCACCCTCGCCGACCGCAGCACCCTGGCCCACGCCTACCGCAAGGCGGGTGAACACCGGCGCGCCGTCGAGGAGTTCCGCGCGGTGGTGGCCGACCGGGCACGGGTGCTCGGCGCCGACAGCCGGGAGACCCTCACCAGCCGCGCGGGCCTGGCCTACGCCCTCCAGGTGGCCGGTCAGCACCAGGCGGCGGTGGCGGAGTTCGAACGGCTGCTGGCCGACGCCGGCCGCGTCCTGGAGGACCCCGACCACCCGGACATCCTGGCCCACCGCAACGGGCTCGCGTACGCCCAACTCACCGCCGGCCAGCACCGGTTGGCCATCACCCTGTACGAGCAGGCGGTGGCCGACCGGGCCCGGGTGCTCGGCGCCGACCACCCCGACACCCTCACCAGCCGCGGCTGGCTCGCGGCCGCCCACGTCGTCGCGGGAGACCACCGGGCCGCGGTCGCCGGGTACGAGGCGCTGGTCGCCGACCACGTCCGGGTGCAGGGGCCGGACCATCCGCAGACCCTCTTCGCACGCGGCCGGTTGGCGACGGCCCACTGCGAGGCCGGGCACCCGGCCTCGGCGGTCACCCGGTTCACCGATCTGGTCGGCGACTACACCCGCGTCCTCGGCCCCGACCACCCCCACACCCTGGACGCGCGCAGCGGTCTCGCCCACGCCCACCGCGAGGCGGGCCAACTCCGGACGGCGGTGGACGAACACCGGGCGCTGGTCCGCGACCGCGCCCGCGTCCAGGGGGCGGACCACCCCGGCACGCTGGAGGAGCGCAGCGACCTCGCCTACGCGCTGCGCGTCGCGGGCCTGACCGGCCGTGAACTGGTCGAATTCGAAGGCCTGGTGGCCCACCGCGCCCGCGTCCAGGGCCCGGACCACCCGGACACCCTGGACGAACGGTCCAACCTCACCCGCACGCTCCTGCTGGCCGGTCGCCCCCGCGCGGCGCTCGCCGCAAGCCGACAGCTCCTCGCCGACCGCGAGCGGGTCCACGGCCCCGACCACCACGAGACCTTCGAGGCCCGGCTGAGCCTGGCCCGGGCCTTCGGCGACGCCGGCGACCACCGACACGCGGCGGAGCTGTGCGACCGACTCGTCGCCGACCGGCTGCGGGTGCTCGGCGCCGACCACCCCGCCGTCCTCCACACCCGCGGCTGGCAGGCCTGGCTGCACGGCGCGGCGGAGCACCACCCGCTGGCCGTGGAACTGCGCGAACGGCTGGTGGCCGACTACGACCGGGTCCACGGCCCCGACCACCCGCAGACCCTCAACGCCCGCACCGGCCTGGCCTACGCGCTCCAGAGCGCGGGCCGGATCCGGGAGGCGCTCGCCGAGCGCGAACGGGTGCTGGCCGACCTGACCCTGGTGCTCGGCGCCGGGCATCCCGCCACCCTCGGCGCCCGCCTCCAGCTGGCGCGGACCCACGACGAGAGCGGCAACCACCCGCGCGCCGTGGAGCTGTACGCGGACCTGGTCGCCGACTGCGTCCGGCTGTACGGCGAGGAGCACCCCCGCACCCTCAGCACCCGGTGGTGGCTCGCCTCCGCGCACGGGGACGCCGGGGAGCACCGGATCGCGGCGCAGCTGTACGAAGCGCTGGCGGCCGACCGCGCCCGGCTCCAGGGCCCCGACCACCCGGACACCCTCAACACCCGCTGGTGGCACGCCGACAGCTGCCGGGAGGCGGGCGACCACCGGCGGGCCGTCACGCTGTCCGAAGCCCTGGTGGCCGACCACGCCCGCGTCCACGGAGCGGAACACCCCGACACCCTGGGCGCCCGTCTGGCGCTGGCGCAGGCGCTCACCGCCGCCGGCCGGCACCGCCGGGCGCTGGAGCTCCACCAGGAGCTCGTCGCGGACCGGGCCCGGATCCAGGGCCTCGACCACCCGGACACCCTCAACGCCTGCTGGTGGCTGGCACACGACTGCCAGCAGGCCGGCGAGCACCGCCGCGCGGTGAAGCTGTACGACGCGCTGGCGGCCGATCGCGGCCGGATCCTGGGCGCCGACCACCCCCAGACCCTCACCGCCCGCTGGTGGCAGGCGAACGGCCACCAGCGGGCCGGCCACCACCGCCGCGCGGTGGAGCTGTTCGACGCGCTGGTGGCCGACGACACCCGGATCCGCGGTGCCGACCACCCCGAGACGCTGGCCACGCGCGCCGGACTGGCCTGGGCCACCTCCACCGCGAACGACCACCGCCACGCCATCGCCCGCTACGAGGCCCTGGCCGCCGACCGCACCCGGATCCACGGCGCCGACCACCCGCTGGCCCTGGACGCCCGCGGCTCCCTGGCCTGGGCGCACGCCGAGGCGGGCGACCACCGCCGCGCCGCAGAGCTGCACTCCGCGCTGGTGGCCGACCGCACCCGGATCCAGGGCCCCGACCACCCCGACACCCTCGGCACCCGGCGCTCGCAGGCGGCGGGCCACCACGAGGCCGGCGAACTCGACCGCGCCCTGGAGCTGTACGAGGCACTGGCCGCGGACCTGGCCCGGGTCCTGGGCGCCGACCACCCCACCACCCTGGACACCCGGCTCGGCCTGGCCCGGACCTGCCGCGAGGCGGCCGCGCACGGCCGCTCGGTGGACCTGTTCCGGGCCCTGGTCGCCGACTACGAGCGGGCGCTCGGACCGGACCACCCCGACACCCTCGACGCGCGGCTCGGCCTCGCGCGGTCGGTGGTGGCGGCGGGCGACCACCCCGCCGCCGCCGAGCTGTACACGGCGCTGCTGGCCGACCAGGAGCGGGCGCTCGGACCGGACCACCCCGACACGCTCACCACCCGGTGGTGGCAGGCCGCCGCCCACCGCGACGCGGACGACCAGCGCCGCGCGGCCGAGGCCTTCGGCGCCGTCGCCGCCGACCGGGCCCGGGTGCTCGGCGCCGACCACCCGGACACCCTCAACGCCCGCTGGTGGCAGGCCTCCTCCTACCGTGCGGGCTACGACCTCCGACGCGCGCTCGACCTGGCCGTGCCCCTGGTCGCCGACACCGGGCGGGTGCTCGGGCCCGACCACCCCGACGCCCTCGGCGCCCGGTTCCTGCTGGCCTGGACGTACCGGTCGGGCGGCGACCACCGCCCCGCGACGGAACTCGACGAGGCCCTGCTGCGGGACCGGATCCGGCTCCAGGGCCCGGACCACCCCGACACCCTCGCCTGTCGCGGCAGCCTCGCCCAGGACCGCCGGCTCGCGGGCCTCCTGCACCAGGCCGAGGCCGAACGGGAGGCGCTGGCCGCCGACCGTGCGCGCATCCACGGCCCCGACCACCCGGACACCCTCCACCAGCTCTCCCAACTCGCCGAAGCCGTCCTCGCCACCGGCGAACTCGACCGCGCCGCAGCCCTGTTCACCGAGCTGATCGCGCACCGGACCCGGGTCCAGGGCCCGGACCACCCGGACACCCTCGGCGAGCGCTCCGGCCTGGCCTCCGTCCACGCCCGGGCCGGCCGGCAGCGGCAGGAGATCGTCGAACGGCTGATGCTGCTCGCCGACCACGAGCGCGTCCACGGCCAGGGCCACCCCGACACCCTCGACGCCCGGGCCGACCTCGCCCACGCCCACCGCCGTCGCTGGGAGCACGACCGCGCCGACGCGCTCTACCGCGCCCTGCTGGCCGACCGCACCCGGTTCCTCGGTGCCGAACGCCCCGGCGCCCTCGACGTTCCCGGTTCCCCCGACGCTCTCGACGCCATCGACGACCGGGACAGCATCGCGCTCAACCTCGTCGAGGCCGGCCGGTACGCGGAGGGCGCCGCCTGCTACCGGGAGGCGCTGGCCGCCGCCGAATCGGCCCTCGGCCCGGAACACCTCCTCGCCCACGCCGTGCGGTACGGCCTCGCCCAGGCCCTGGTGCTCGCCGGGGACCACGAGGGCGCGATCGCCGAACTGTCGCCCCTGACGGCGGACTGGACCCGACCGGCCGGCCCCGCCCTGCCCGGCCTCGTCCGGTCCGGGTGCGTCCTCGCCGTCGCCCGCCACCTCAACGGGGAGCACGACGCGGCGGTGCGCCTGGCCGCCACCCTCGCCGCCTGCGCGGACGACGCCCTCGGCAGCACCGACGACGCCACCCTCACCGCCCGCGAGGCCCACGCGCTCCTGCTGGCCTGCGGCCCGCGACCGCTGCGCGCCGTCGTCCGGCTGGAGGAACTCGCCGAGGAGTGCGCCGCGAGCCACGGCCCGCGCAACACCCTCACCCTGAGCATCCGCCAGAGCCTCGCCCACGCACGGCTGCGGGCCGGCGACGCCCTCGGGGCGGTGCGGGTGTACGAGGGCATCGTCGCCGACCGGCTCCCGGCCGGGGCACTGCTGACCGGACACCGGCACGCCGACGACGTCGCCCTCAGCCTCGGCACCCTGCGCCCCGGGCTGCTCCCGGTGTTCCCCACCCTGGCCGTCGGCCTGGCCGCCGCGCTCGCCGCGAGCGGGCGCCGGGACGCCTCCCAGGGCCTGCTGGCGGCCGTCCACACCGCGCGCCGGACCCTGATGGGCCCCGGCCATCCGCTGGCGGTGGAGAGCCGGACGGCCCTGGCCCGACTCAAAGACGGCGCGGCGCGGTCGCCGGCCCCGCTCGACGGCGGCGGGCCGGAGTCGCTGCCGTCCGCCCCCGTCCGCGCGGAGCTCGGGCCGGAACCGTCCGAGCCGGCCGCGCTGGTCCGGCGCTCGCGCGGGTCACGGCACCGGCCCCCGGCGCCCGCGCCGGCCAGGACGGCCTGGCGGCCCCGGCTCACCCTGCTCGACGAGCCGGCGGTGCGGGCCACCGTGCACCTGGAACTGCGGCTGGAACCCGAGGTGCCGCAGACCGACCCCGGCGAACTACCGGGCCTGCGCCTGGTGGCCGTCGCCGCCTCGGACGCCGTGCTCGAACCGCCCGTCGCCGACTACAGCCCCGCCGGGGAGCCCGTCCGCTTCGCGCTGACCCCGTCCGTGCCGGGGCCGCACACCGTCCGGATCACCGTCTACGACCGGGGGCACGGCGCCGTGCTCCAGGACCTGTCCGCCGTCGTCGACGTCCCGCCCGGCCCCGCCGCCCGTATCGCCGACACCGCCGACACCACCGACATCGCCCAGGACGAGGAGTAATCGCGTGGCCCGGGACCTCCTCGTCGAGATCCGCCAGAACCCCTCCGCCGACTTCACCCGGCTCCCCCGGCAACAGGCGCCGGACGCCCCGCAGGCCAAGGAACCGGCCCCGCTGGACCTCGTGGTCTCGCTGCGCCGCCACCGCGACGACCTGTTCGTCTCCGCCTTCCGGCCCGGCGAGCGCACGCCCCGGTCCCGCCCCCACCGCGCGGAGCTGAAGGTGTCCGCCCCCGCCCTGCTCGCCCGGGCCTCCCGGCTGCGGACCATCTGGCGCGACCGCCTGGTCCAGTACGACCCCGAGCCGATCGGCGGCTACCCCTTCGCCCAGGCCGTCGACTTCAACCGGCTGGCCGGCGTCGCCGAGCGTCAGGTCGCCGAACTGGCCGAGGAGGGACGGTACTTCCTGGAGGTGATGCTCGACGGTCCGGAGCGCGAGCTCACCGTCTTCCGCGAGTACCTCACCCGGACGCTCACCGAGCACGGCTCACTGCGGATCAGCTTCGACTCCGACCTCCACCTGCCCTGGCCGATGCTCGCCGTCGACGGCGGCCACACCGACCCGTGGGCGGACTTCCTCGGCCACCGCCACCAGGTCGAGCAGACCGGCGCCGGCTACCCGCCGATCCAGCCGCCGTACCCGGCCCGCACCAGGCCCGTCACCAGCCTCAACACCGACGACCAGCTCACCGACGTCGGCCGGGCCCCCGAGGTCCGCAAACTGCTGGAGGACCGCTCCCAGCTGACCGTGCGCACCGAGTCCGAACCCCTGCTCAAGGCGCTGTCCTCCGCCGTGCTGGACGAGGACGTCATGTACTTCTGGTGCCACGGCCAGTTCGTCGCGAGCGACTCCCCGTACGAGCAGCTCGCCGTCCGGCTCTCCGACGACCGCCAGATCGACGCCGACCTGGTGCGCCGCCACCGCCGCCGGCACGCCGAGGCGCCGGACGCCATGTTCCGGCCGTTCGTGCTGCTGAACGCCTGCCACACCGGGCAGTCCACGGCCGCCGAACTGGAGCACCTCGGCCGGGCCCTGGTCGACCTCGGCGCCAACGGCGTGCTCGGCCCGCAGATCGAGATCCCGCAGGTCTTCGCCGCCGAGTACGCCTTCGCCTTCCTCGACCTCTACCTGACCGGGGAGTTCACGGCGGGCGAGATCACCCAGCAGCTGGTCCGGCGGTTCGCCCGCGAGTACCGCAACCCGCTGGCGCTCACCTACTCCCTGCACTGCGGCCTCGACAGCATCCTGGAGCTGACCCCGTGACGGCGCCCACGCCCATCGCCACCGCCACCGTCGACCTGGACGAGGAGGGCCGGCTGCTCGTCCCCGGCACCCGCACGCCGGTGCCCGAGGCCCGGATCGCCCAACACCTCGCCCGGCACCTGCGCATCCCCCCGCGGGCGACCGACGTCTACGTCTACGTCCACGGCTGGCAGACCAGCCCCGCCGCCGCCGACCGCTCGGCCGCCGCCCTGCTCACCGAGGCCGCCGCCCTGCACCGGTCCGCACCGACCGCCTACCCCGGGCTGGCCAAGGGGTTCCGCCCGTGGTGCGTGGTGGTGCGCTGGCCGTCCTCCAGCCTGCCGTCGCCGGCCGGCTACCGCCGGATCCGGGCCCGGGCGCACGCCATGAGCGCCCAGGGGCAGGCCGGGCGCGTCCTGGGCCACCTGCTCGGCTACCTGGACGCCGACCGCGGCGACCCGGCCGCGCCCCGCGTCCTGGCCAACCGCAACGGCCAGTACCTGCACCTGGTCGGCCACTCCTTCGGCGGCCGCTTCCTCTGCGAGGCCGTCCAGTACGCGGCCGACCGGCCCGCCGGGCCACCGGTGCTGGGCTGGAGCCGGCCGGGCGACCCCACCCGGCCGTTCACCGTCGACAGCGCGCTGATCTTCCAGATGGCCGCGCCCCGCGACGCCTTCACCCACCTCTTCCCCCGGCTGTTCCTCGGCCCCGGCCGGCCCGGCGCCCCGCTGCGCGGCCCGCTGGTGCTCACCCACTCCCGCTGGGACCGCGCCACCGGCTTCTGGCACCTGCGCGCCGAGGGCCGCCCGGGCATCGGCCACTCCGGCACCGGCACCGCCCCCGTCCCCCAGTTCAGCACCCGGCTGCGCCCGACCGCCTCCCCCTACCCGCACGCCGAGTTGGACCACCCGATCGTCAACATCGACGCCGCCCGGGTCTACCGCGGCGGCCTGGCCACCCGCCTCAACCCGGCGGGCGCCCACTCCGACTTCCACCACCCCGAATCCGCCCACCTGCTGCTCAGCCTCGCCGCACACTCCCGCTGACCGGCCGGGCCCGTCGTCCCGCCAGGGCGCCCCGGCCGATCCGCGCCGGCCGCCGCGCAGGTCAGTCCTGCGGTGCGAACGACTCCAGGTAGGCGGCCGCCTTCACGGGGTCGAGGAACCACTGCTCCAGATCGGCCGGATCGTCGAAGGCGTTGGCGAACCGGTCGGCGACGGCCGGGAGTCGGCCGGCGGCGCCGAGCAGCTGCAGGACGTGCTCGGGCGGCGGCGCGAGCATCGCGTTGCTCCAGACGGTGCTGGGGCGCACGACCTGCCAGAAGCGGTCGAAGGCGGCCCGCATGAAGTCGCGGTCGAACGGCTTGTCGCCGTGCGCGAGGATCGCTGCGAGGTAGCCGGCCGCGCACCGGGCGGCGTTGTTGGAGCCCTGGCCGGTGATCGGGTCGTTGAGGACGACGACGTCCGCGACGCCCAGCGCCGCTCCGCCGCCGGGCAGTTCGCCGACCGGGTGGCGGACGACGGGGGTGAAGCGCCCGGCGAGGGTGGCGCCGGCGTCGGTGAGTTCGATTCCGGCCCGGGCGCGGTCGTACTCCCAAGGAGTGAAGTCCCTCATCAGGTCGAGCGTCACCCGCAGGTGTTCGGCCGGGTCGCGGACCCCGTCGAAGGCGTCCGCCGGGCCGCCCGGGGCGGCCTCCCAGAGCAGGATGTCGCACGGGCCGGCCGCGGTCAGCGCCGGCATGACGAACAGTTCGCCGACGCCGGGCACCACGTTGCAGCGGACGGCGGGGAAGTCGTGCTCGGGGCGCGGGCCGAGCCCGTACACGTAGCTGGCGGCCAGCGCGCGCTGCGGCCGGTCGAACCGGGAGCGCTCGTGGTCGCGCTCGAACATCGCGGCCAGGTCGCCCTTGCCGGCCGCGACCAGGACCAGGTCGTAGGAGCCGGAGAGGTGTTCGAGGTCCCCGACGGTCACCGGGCGGACCACGACCCGGCCGCCGCGCCCGGCGAAGACCTCCAGCCAGGCGGGCATCTTCAGCCGCTGGTCGACGGACTGTGCGGGCGCGTCCAGGCGCCCGACCCAGTCGATCACCCGCGCGGACTCCGGCCCGGCGACGGAGACTCCGAGACCCTCGATCCGGGGTGCGGTGTCCGCCCAGAGGTCCAGGCCGAGGTCGCGTTCGGTCCGCAGCGCGGCGTCGAACATGCACTGGGTGGACAGCACCCGCCCGCTCCGGACGGTGTCCGCGTCGCGGTCGGTCATCACCGTCACGTCGTAGCCGTGGGCCTGGAGCCCCAGGGCCAGTTGGAGGCCGGCCTGCCCGGCGCCGACGATCAGAACTCTGCGCATCGTCTCCGCTTTCCTGGTTGTACGTCCTGACCCGGCCTCAACATCCGTACGCCCGTGGGCCGATGAGCCCGTCGGGGGTCGCGGGCGCCGGCCGGCCGTCAGTCGCGCTGCCAGTGGCCTGGATACCAGTGATCGGACGCCCGCGTCCACGGCCCGCGCACGCCCGGCCGGGAACGTCACCGTCCGCGTTCGAACGCCACCGAACAAGCGATTTGAAAAATTCTTCAACTTCATACATGCTGGCGAGCCGCCGACCCCCGACCCGACCCGAGAGGACAGCCCGCGCGCATGAGCGACCACCTCCCCCCGTGCCCGTCGTGCTCCAACGAGTACACCTATGAGATGAACGCCCTCATGGTCTGCCCGGAGTGCGGCCACGAGTGGATGCCCGCGGCAGGCGGCGGCGCCGAACCGGCCGGCCCCGGCGAGCGGGTGATCCGGGACGCGGTCGGCAACGTGCTCAGCGACGGCGACACCGTGACCGTCGTCAAGGCGCTCAAGGTCAAGGGCAGCGTCTCCGGCATCAAGGCGGGCACCAAGGTCCGCAACATCCGCCTGGTCGACGGCGTCGACGGCCACGACATCGACTGCCGGATCGAGGGGTTCGGCGCGATGCAGCTCAAGTCGAGCGTGGTCAAGAAGGCCTGACCGGGCCCGCGCCCGGCGCGGAACGGCGGCGGCCCGTACGAGCAGGTGCTCGTACGGGCCGCCGCCGTTCCGCGTTACTGCGCCGGGGGCGTGTCGGCGGCCGGCGGCGCGGTGGGGAAGAGGATCGGGCTGAGCAGGTACGGCTCCCGGCCCGGCCCCGGCCCGTTCGCCAGCCGGGGCTCCAGGACGGCGCGCAACTCGCCGCTGAACTCCGCGAGTTCCGCCGGGTCGAGCCAGAACGTGCCCTGCCGGTAGGCCACTCCCTGGGCGGCCGGGTCGGCGTCCTCGCGGTCGAGGTAGGCGTTGAACTCGGCGATCAGGACGGCCATCGCGGCGGCGAAGCCCCGCCGGTGGTCCTCCCGCGTCATCGCGGCGGCCGCGGCGGCGTCCACGACCGGGCGGTCCTCGCGCAGCCGGTAGTGCCGCTCGACGGCGCCGCGCACCCGGCGCTCCTCGGCGACCTCCAGGAAGCCGGCCTCGGCGAGCAGCGCGACGTGCCGGTACACCGTCACCTTCGACACGCCGGACAGCCGCTCGCACAGCTGCGAGGTGGTGAGCACCTGCCCTCCGGCGAGGGCGTGCACCACGCGCAGGCGCACCGGGTGGAGGAGGAGGTCTGCCGCATCGAGGTCCATTGCCCCACGATTTCACAGTCGCTATCATTATCAAAGATGAAAACAGTGCACCCGGGAGACGACCCGGGTGCCGGTTCCCAGGGGGGAAGCACCATGCGCCAGACGAACGGGCGGACCATCACCGTCAACGGGCGACCGGTCTACGTCGAGGAGTCCGGACACGGCACGGACGTCGTGCTCTTCGAGTCGGGCCAGGGCCTCGGCCGCGTCTCCTGGGACCCGGTCCTGCCGCTGCTCGCGGACCGCGCCCGACTGGTCGCCTACGACCGCGCCGGCTTCGGCCGCAGCGCCCGCACCGACGCCCCGCTCGACCTCGCCGACCTGGCGGACGACCTGGTCGCCCTCGCCGAGGCCGTCGCCCCCGACCGGTTCGTCCTGGTCGCCCACAGCATGGGCGGCCTGGTCGCCCGCCTCGCGTACCAGCGCCTCGCGCCCCGGCTGCGCGGCATCCTGATGGTCGACACCACACCGGAGACCGCGCCCGACTTCGACGCCATCGACCGGATCGCCCGCCGCGTCGACCGCACGCTCGCCATCGCCCAACCCCTGGCCCGCAGCCGCGTCCTGGCCCGTCTGCTCAGCGGCACCGCCCGCCGGACCTTCCCCACCGACACCTACGAGACCATGCTCGCCGAGGACTTCGTCCCGGCCGGCCTCGCCCAGACCCGCCGCGAGTTCCGCGCCGTCGCGGCCGCCGTCCCCCGGCTGCGCGCCGAACCCCCGGCACCCCCCGGCTGCCCGACCGTCCTGCTGTCCGCCGACCGCCCCCGCCGAGGCGGCGAACGCACCCACCCCGCCCTCCAGGAACACCAGCGCCGCTGGACCGAAACCCTCCCCGACGGCCGCTACGAGACCGTCGACGCCGGCCACTTCATCCAGGGCGAGCGGCCCGACGTGGTCGCCGACCGGATCCGCGAACTCCTCGACCGCAGCTGAGCGGTGGGCCACCGGGCCTCGATCGACCGGCCGCCCGACCCGGTCGCCGCCCCCGACCGGTTCAGGGCAGCGGCAGCAGTCCGGGCACCGGGCCGCCGCGGCGGGACAGTCGGCGCAGGAACGTCAGCACTCCGGGTGTCCCGACCGCCCAGGCGCGGGACTCGGCGGTCGGGTCGCCGCCGGGGAAGACCGGACGGCCCGCCGGCCCGCCGGCGCGGGTGAGGAGCAGGGCCGCCAGCTGCTCCGCCGCGTGCCAGTGGCGGGGGTCGCCGGTGGCCGCGGCGAGGTCCACGAGGAGGTCGCCGACTCCGGCCAGGCCGCAGCAGCGGACCACCAGGGCCGTGCGCGGGGCGAGCGTCCGGCAGGTGTCGGCCGCGTCGGCGGCCAGGGCGAGGAGGGCGTCGTCGCCGTACTGGATCCCGGCCTGGACGAGGACCGTGCCGAGGCCTGCCAGGCCCCGGCACCAGGAGAGGTAGCGGCGGGTCGCCCCCGGCCGCAGGGCGGCCGCGCTGAGGCGGGGGAGGTCGGCGGCGAGTCCGTCGACGATCCGGCGGGCCGTCCGGCGGGACGCCTCGTCGGGCCGGGCGAGGAGGAAGTGGGCGATGCCCGCGCGGCCGTGCGCGAAACCCTCGGCGAGGGCGGCGGTGCCGGGGTTGGGCTCCTCGCCGGGACCGTCGAGGGGCCGGGCGGTCAGTTCCGTGGCCCACGCGGCGGCCGCCGCGAGGTGCCGGTCGGCGTCCCGGCCGAGGGCGGCGAGCAGCAGGTGGGCGGTGCCGATCCCGGCCGCCCCGGCGATCTGGTCGTCCCCGGCGGGCTCGTGGCGGCGGTGGCGCGGCGGCTCAAGGCCGAGCGGGCCCGTGCCGAGGGTGGCGGCGGCCCGGGCGAGGAACAGGTCGGTGCCCGCCCGGCCCTGGTAGAGCGAGCCGTCGAGGCGGTCGAGCGCCGGGTGGGCGGCCGTCCAGTCGGCCAGGGCGGTGGCGGCGGCCCGGGCGTCGGGGCGGTCCGCGTGCTCCAGCAGTTCGAGGCCGAGGCCGGCGGCGCCGTCGTAGAGCGACAGCAGGGTGCGGGGTTCGCCGGCGCGCGGATCGGTGGCGACCAGTTCGCGGGCCATCCGCACGCAGGTGGCGACGGTGTGGTCGACGGCCTCGTCGAGCGGGGCCCGGCGCGGCCCGGCCGAGTGCTGTCCCGGGGGGCGGCCGGGCGGCCTCCCCTCCCGCAGGCCGGCGGCGGCGGCCGAGCGCCCGTCCCGGTCCGGGCTCACCAGGCCCGCGACCAGGGCCACCACCGCATCCGCCGAGTCGGCGGGGCCGGGGAAGGCCGCGCGCAGACAGGCCAGGGTGCGGTCGCGGTTGGTCGCCGGGTCGGGGTCGATCACCACCGGGTCGAGGCCGGTGAGGGCGTGGTGGAGCGTGGTGCCCAGCGCGTAGTAGTCCTCGGTGGGGTCGGTGCCGGTGGCGCCGGGCAGCCCGTAGCCCGCCGTGGCCCCGGGCGGGCGGGCGCCGTCGAGGGCGCTGACGCCGAAGTCGACCAGCGAGCAGCGGCCGGCGGCGTCGAGCACCACGTTCGCGGGCTTCAGGTCGCAGACCACCACGCCGCGCGCGTGCACCGCGTCCAGGATCCGCAGCAGTCCGCGCGCCAGGCCCCACCAGTCGCGCCCGCCGGTGCCCGGCCGCAGGTCGTACGGGCCCGCGGCGAGGACGTCGCGCCGCAGGTCGCGCGGCCCGCACGCACCGCTGACCAGGTACTCGTCGGCGCCGTGCCGGAAGTAGTCGACCAGCGGCGGCACCCCGGGCACCCCGGCCAGGGCGGTGAGCACCCGGCGTTCGTGCCGGAGCCGGCCGCGCGCGTCGGTGCCCGCGCCGTCCTCGCCGACGTGGGCGCGGGCCTGTTTGACCACCACCTCGCGCCCGGTGGCGAGTTCGACCGCGCGGTAGACGTGACCGTTCGGCGAGCGGGTGATCCCGGCGGTGATCCGGTACCGGCCCTCGCCGACCCGGGTGGTCGGTGGCCGGGCGGCGGCCTCGACGGGCGCGAACGGGTCGCTCGCCCAGGGCGGTTGGCGGTAGCGGGCCTCGGCCAGGCCGGGGAAGACCGACCCGTCCGGGCCGGTCATGCCGTGGTCGGCGCCGTCGTCCGTGACCCGGAACAGGCCGTAGCGGTAGTAGACGGGCGCGTCCGGCCGGAGCCGGCGGTCGCTCAGCACCCGGGGCCCCGCCCAGCCGGCCAGCGCCCGGGCCAACTCCGTTCCCAGCGCGACGAGGTCCGCCTCGTCCGGGTAGACCGTGACGGCCTTGCCCACGGCCGCAGGGCCGCGCAGCCCGCTGTTGAGCTCCCGCAGCACGGCCGCGCCCGCCGCGAACTTCGCGTCGCAGGTGCGGCGCAGCAGGATCGGGACCACCGCGTCCAGCAGCTGCGGGAGTTGGCCCTGCCGGGCGGACAGGTGGAGCTTCCAGCCGTGGGCCCGCGCCGGCATCCGGGGGTCCTGGAGGTACCACCACTGCCCGTCGGTGTGCAGCGGGCGGCGCGGGCCGGGCGCGGCGGCGGCCAGGTCGGCGACCCGGCGCCGCAGTGCCTCGGCGGAGCCGGGGTCGGGTGGTGTGCTCATCGCTCCGCCCCTCCCCCGGTCCGCTTCCTCGGTACGGGTCAGCAGTCCACGGCGCAGTCGAAGCGCGTCGGAACGTAGGTGACCCACGGGTCGGCGAGACACGCGACCGGGGCGAGGTCCGCGTCGTGCTCGTCCTCGAAGACGATGGCGTCCTCGTCGATGTCCAGCAGTCCTGCGTCGCGGATCTCGGTCACCACTGCGCTCATGGGTGGTTCCTCCCTCGGGGGTCGGACCTGCTCTCTCGGGTCACGCCGGGCGTGCGGGACACCTGGGCACGCTGATCCGACGTGACCCGCGAGAGGGGGCCTGGGCCGGTGTTCCTTGCGGTTGGCGCCTCATGCTAGCCACGCCGACCGGTCCGCGACAGGGGTACGACACCGCCGACTCGGCCGCTCGGCACCGCGATTCCCGGCGACCGGAACGGACCGTTCAGTCGCTCACCAGGCGGCGGCCGGTGATCTCGTCCGGGCTGATCCGGATCCAGCGGGTCCGGTCGCCGCCGGCCCAGGGGATGGCGCCGGGGAGGCCGACCAGGTGCTGCAGGGCGGTGGGGTCGTGCACGTGGTGGGCGGTGCCGAGGAGGAGGACGCTCCAACCCCGGCCGAGGTACTCGTCGATGTGGTCGATCTGGAAGGAGAGCGAGGTGCCCTCGGGCGGGGCGCCGCGCTCGGTGGTGCGGTAGGCGACGGTGCGGTCGTCGACGACGTAGTTGACGGGGACGACGACCGGGCCCGGCTGGAGCGGCAGCGCGATGCGGCCGACGCCGTGGGTGCCGATCAGCTCCCAGCACTCGGGTTCGGTGAGGCCGAGCAGCCGCGGGTGCGGGCCGGGGCCGCCCTGGCCGGGCGGGGCGTCGGCGCGGCCTTCGAGCAGTTCGCCGCGGCTGAGGCCGAGTGCGGCGGCGATCCGGACGAAGCCGCCGGGGTCGAAGGCCGGTCCGGCTTCGAGCAGGTAGTGGAGGTAGCGGGGGGCCATGGCCGCCTGGTGGGCGAGGTCGTCCTCGCTGAGGCCGAGTTGTTCGCGCCGCTCGGCGATCCGGCCGGCCACGGCGGCGGATTCGGCCCGGTCGACGGCGTCAGGGGTGTCGTTCACGGTGGTGGCTCCTCGGCTTGCCGGCGGGTGCCCGGGGTCGTGTCCCGGGTCGTGTCCGGGCGGTGACCAGGCCGGATCCATCCAAGCGCCCGGCATGCGCCAAGTCGAGGAACGGCGGGGCGCCGTGCGTGTCGGCGCGGTCGGGCCTGCCTGGCCGGCCCCGGGCCCGGCGGGCCCGACCTTGATCGGCTCCGCCCCGCCTGCGATCATCGCGCTGACGTCGAATCAGGTCGGCGTCGACTACGGGGAGGAGTGCCATCCGTGATCGTCGTGACGGGTGCCACCGGTACGGTCGGGTCCAAGGTGGTCGTGGGGCTGCGCGAGCGCGGCGAGGTGGTGCGGGCGCTGGTGCGCGCCGGTTCGCCGGGCCCGGCGGAGTGGGACGACGCGGTCGAGCGGGTGGCCGCCGACTTCGCGGATCCGGCTTCGCTGGACGCGGCCCTGGCCGGGGCCGACGTCGTCTACCTCCTGGTGGCCGTCCACCCCGAGATGGCCGCCCACGAGCGGAACGTGATCGACGCGGCCGTGCGCACCGGCCGGCGGCCGCGGGTCGTGCTGCACGCGGCGGCGGGCGTCGAGCAGCGGCCGGAGGGCGTCCGCTTCGTCGGCGCGCACGTCAGCGGCCTGGACCACCTGCGGGCCTCCGGGCTGCCGTGGACGGTCGTGGCGCCGAACGGCTTCCACCAGAACGTCCTGGGCATGGCCGCGGGCGTCCGGGCCGGCACCCTCGCGGCGCCGGGCGGCGAGGGCGCGGTGTCGTACGTGGACGCCCGGGACGTGGCGGCGGCCGCCGTCGAGGTGCTGGCGACCGGGGGCCACGAGGGCGCGGTCTACACCCTGACCGGCCCGGAGGCGCTGTCGCACGACGCCTTGGCCGAGCAGCTCGCCGCCGTCGCCGGCCGCCCGGTGGCGTACACCGCGCTGGCGCCCGAGGCGGCCCTGGCCGGGATGCTCGACGCGGGCTGGGACCGGTGGCGCGCCGAGGGCATGGTCGAGCTGTACGGGCTGTACGCGGCCGGGTACGCCGCCGCCGTCAGCTCCGACGTGGAGAAGCTCACCGGCCGCCCGGCGCGCTCCTTCGCCGAGTTCGCCGCCGAGCACGCGGCCGCCTTCGCCGGCTAGGCAGCGGGTTCCAGGACGCCCGTGGTGCGCGCCACGGGCGTCGGTCCGCCGCCGCCGGGGTGGCGCGGTCGCGCCGGACCGGCGGGGCGGACGGTCCGTCAGGATCCCCGGCGCACGCGGCTGTCGATCCCCGCGGCCGGGGCGCATACTGTCCTGCGCGGCTCGCACCCGCGCGACAGGGCCCGTTCCGGACCCGGCCCGGGCTGCGCCGCCACGGGGAAGGTCGGACGAACGTGGCAATTGTCGTTCTCGTCGTCGTGCTGGCGCTGTTCTGGCTGATCACCGGCGTGCGGGTGGTGCAGCAGTACGAGCGCGGCGTGGTGTTCCGGCTCGGCCGGGTGCGCGAGCAGGTCCGCCAGCCGGGCCTCACCCTGCTGGTGCCGGTGGTCGACCGGATGCGCAAGGTCAACGTCCAGGTCGTCACCATGCCGGTGCCCGCCCAGGAGGGCATCACCAAGGACAACGTCTCCGTCAGCGTCGACGCCGTGCTGTACTTCCGCGTCGTCGAGCCGGTCAAGGCCACGGTGGACGTCCAGAACTACTCCTTCGCGATGCTCCAGGTCGCCCAGACCTCGCTGCGCTCGATCATCGGCAAGAGCGAGCTGGACGACCTGCTCTCCGGCCGGGAGAACCTGCACCAGGGGCTGGAGGTCATGCTGGAGAGCCCGGCCACCGGATGGGGCGTGCACATCGACCGGGTGGAGATCAAGGACGTCAGCCTGCCCGACTCGATGAAGCGCTCGATGGCCCGCCAGGCGGAGGCCGACCGCGAGCGCCGGGCCCGGATCATCACCGCGGACGGCGAGTTCCAGGCCGCCGCCAAGCTCGCCGAGGCCGCCGTCACGATGTCCGAGACCCCGGCGGCGATGCAGCTGCGGCTGCTGCAGACGGTGGTGGAGGTCGCGGCGGAGAAGAACTCGACGCTGGTGCTGCCGTTCCCGGTGGAGCTGCTGCGCTTCTTCGAGGCCTCCGCCGCCCGGGCCGCCGAGGCGGGCTCCGGGCCGGCGCCCGCCGTCCCGGCCCAGGCTCCGTCCGACGCGGGCTGACGGCCCGCCCGCACGACCACGGCCGGTCCGGGGTCCGCCCCCGACCGGCCGACGGCCGTCAGCGATCGGCCATCAGCCGTCGGCCTGACCGTCCGTCACGGGCGGACGATCGGCAGCAGCACCTCGTCGACGATCTCCGCCGGGTCGAGCTGCGCCGGCGCGCCGGCGCACATCTTCACCCGGTACAGCATCAGCGCCGGGACGACGTCGATGACCAGCGGGGTGACGGACCCCGGCCGGACCTCGCCCCGGGTGGCACCGCGGGCGAGCACCTCGACGATCAGCGCGGCGGTGGGCTCCACCACCCGTTCCAGCACGATCGCCAGGAAGGTGTGGGCCCGCTGCCGGTCCAGCTCGCCCATGATGGCCCGCACGGCGGCCCCGGATTCGCTCAGCATCGCCGCCCGCAGCCTGGTCACCACCTCCAGCAGGTCCCCGCGCAGGCCGCCGGTGTCGGGCGGCGGGCCGGCCGGGGGCAGGGAGGCGCGCAGCGCGTCCTTGACCAGTTCCTCCTTGGAGGGCCAGCGCCGGTAGAGCGCGGCCTTGCCGGTCTGCGCGGCGGCGGCGACGCCCTCCATGGTGAGCCGGGCGTAGCCGTCGGCGGTGAGCTGCTGGAGGGCGGCCTCGAAGATGGCGTTCTCCAGCGCCTCGCCGCGCCTCCGGAGCGGGGCGCCCGTCGCCGGTCCGCGCGCGACTGCGGGTTCAGCGGGCATGGCTGCGCACCTTCTTCGGTTCCACCTCTCGACACGCCCGTTCACCGGCTGTCCGCAATGAACGGATGTGTTCCCTATATCCAGGGCCACTGTCGATGTTAGTGAACGAACCCGTCGCGTCCCAATCGCTCGCCCCCCGGCCGTCGCGGACCGCGCCGGCGCCGTCTGACCGGCCTGCCATGGCTCTCCCTCCCCTCGCCCACGCGACGCGGCCGCCCGCCGGACGCGCAGGCGCAGGAGCGCGATCGCGTCCGGGCCGCAGGCCCTCGATACGTGGGGCCGCCGTCAGGACACCGTCAGTGACGACGCCCGCGCAGTCAAGGGGGCGTCAGGATCACCCGCCCCCCGAGGGTCCGCGGCCTAGGCTCGGACTCGTCCCCGCCCGGCTGACGCGGGCCCGGCGCCCCGTCACCGCCCTCCGGAGCACCCACAAGACATCCTCAGCCGCCCACACCCGATCGATCCGCCGCGTCGGACGACACGTCAACGAAGGTGAGGTCCCCGTGGCCGTTCTCGGCGCCTTCCACCGCCGCCACCCCCTCCCCGCCGCGGCGCTCGCCGCACCGGCGCGAGGCTCGGTCGCCGCGACCCTGTCCGCGATCGTGCGCAGGCTCGCCGACAGCCCCCTGGACAACTCCGTGCTCCAGGCCGTGGGCGCGCCGACCGCCGCCGGCGGCACCGGCGCCGCCCGCCGCACGGTGCGGATACGGGCCAGCCGGCGGGCCGTCACCGCCCCCGACGGCGCCCGCCGACTCGAAGCCCGCTGGGGCCCCGGCCACTGACCCCCTTCAGGGCGTGTCTTCACGTGCGCACGCGTGCACGCATCGGGCTCACGCCGCTCTACGATGAGCACATGAGCACAAGCACCGATCTGGCAGCTGCACACGGCTCGCAGAAGCAGGGGCAGGGCGGCGGCGAGCGGCTGGACGTCGCCGCGTCCGTCCTCGCCCTGCTCGCGGACCGCACCCGGCTCGCGCTGCTGCACCGGCTCGGCGCGGGCGAGGCCGACGTCACCTCCCTCATCGAGGCGTGCGGGGCCCCGCGCACCTCCGTCAGCCAGCACCTCGCGAAGCTCCGCCTCGCGGGCCTGGTCACCACGCGCAGGGACGGCCGCCGCGTCGTCTACTCGCTGCGCCACGGGCACCTTCGGCGCCTGGTCGACGAGGCGCTGAACGTCGCCGACCACCAGATCGGCTCCCTGCCGCCGCACGACTGACCCGCCGCACGACCGACCCACCCCCTCGGACCGGAACGGCGGCGAGGGCAGCACCATCACAGCCAACACGTGCACACGTATGCACGTGTTGGCTACGATGATGCTGCCGCACCACGCCGCCGACCGGGACGGGGCCGATGCTGTCCACACTGCGCAACCGCACCTACCGCCACCTGTTCGCAGCCCAGGCCATCGCCCTGGTGGGCACGGGCCTGGCCACCGTGGCGCTGAGCCTGCTCGCGTACGACATCGCCGGTACCGACGCCTCGGCGGTCCTCGGCACCGCGCTGGCCGTCAAGATGGTCGCCTACGTGGCCGTCGCGCCGGCGGTCGGCGCCCTCGCCGACCGCATTCCGCGCCGAAGGCTGCTGGTGGCGATGGACCTCACCCGCGCCGCCGTCGCGCTCGCCCTGCCGTTCGTCAGCCAGGCCTGGCAGATCTACGTCCTGATCTTCCTGCTCCAGGCCGCCTCTGCCGCCTTCACGCCGGCCTTCCAGGCCACCATCCCCGAGGTGCTGCCGGCCGAACGGGACTACACCCAGGCGCTGTCGATGTCCCGACTCGCCTACGACCTGGAGTCCCTGTTCAGCCCGGCGCTCGCCGCGGGCCTGCTCGCCCTGGTGCCCTACACCTGGCTGTTCACCGGCACCACCGCGGGCTTCCTCGCCTCCGCCACCCTGGTCGTCTCCGTCGCCCTGCCCAAGCCCGCCCCCGTCGAGCGGACCGGCGGCGGCCACGCCAAGGCCGCCTTCGGCGCCCGCCTGTTCTGGGCCACCCCGCGCCTGCGGGCGCTGCTCGCCCTCGACCTCGCGGTCGCCGCCGCAGGGGCGATCGTCTTCGTCGACACCGTCGTCGCGGTCCGCGAGCACTTCCACCGCCCGGCCGGCACGGTGTCGCTCGCCCTGGGCGCCTACGGAGCCGGCTCCATGCTGGCCGCCCTGCTCCTGCCCCGGCTCCTGCGACGGCTCTCCGACCGCACCGTCATGCTCCCGGCCGCCTTCGCGCTCCCCGCCGTCCTGGCCGCCGTCGCCGCCGTCACCGCCGCGGCCCCGGGCGGCTGGTCCTGGGCCGCGCTGCTGGTGTCCTGGGCCGCGATCGGCGCCGCCTGTTCCGCCGTCCTCACACCGGGCGGGCGCCTGATCCGCCGCTCCGCCGCCGACGCGGACCTGCCCGCCGCCTTCGCCGCGCAGTTCTCCCTCTCGCACAGCTGCTGGCTGCTCACCTACCCCCTCGCCGGCTGGCTCGCCGCCGGCGCCGGGCTCCCGGTGACGGCCGTCGTCCTCGGCGCCATCGCCCTGCTCGCCGCCGGCGCCGCCACCGCGATCTGGCCCGCCCGCGACCCCGCCAAGCTCGACCACGTCCACGCCGACCTGCCCCCGGGCCACCCCCACCTCACCGACGCCCACCCGGCCGCGGACGGCTGGCTCCACGGCCACGACTACGTCATCGACCAGTACCACCGCCGCTGGCCGCACGGCCTCGCCGCGCGGGCCAACTAGCCAGGGGCTGCCCGGCGGGGGCGACAACCGCATCACCCGGGAGGGTCAATCCAGCAGGAATAAATGAAGAGCTGTTCATGTATTCCTGTATGGTCGACGCGTCGCCCCGTCGTGTCCGCGTGGAGGAACACCACAGCCATGTCCGCAACCCTCACCGAGCGCCCAGCCGCCGCAGCCCCGCGCGGCGGCGCCGCCCCCAAGCGCCGTACGCGCGTCTTCGCGCTGGCCGAAGCCCGCTGGGCCGCCGCCGCGACCGTCGCCTTCCTGACCGCGCTGCCGCTCCAGCTGACCGGCGCCCCGGCCTGGGCCTGGGGGCCGCTGTACGCGATCGCCTACGTCACCGGCGGCTGGGAGCCCGGCTGGGCCGGACTTCAGGCGCTGCGCGAGAAGACCCTCGACGTCGACCTGCTGATGATCGTCGCCGCGATCGGCGCGGCCTCGATCGGGCAGGTGATGGACGGCGCGCTGCTGATCGTCATCTTCGCCACCTCGGGCGCGCTGGAGGCGCTGGCCACCGCCCGCACCCAGGACTCGGTGCGCGGCCTGCTCGACCTCGCCCCCACCACCGCCACCCGCCTGCTGGACGACGGCGGCGAGGAGACCGTCGCCACCGAGGACCTGGTGGTCGGCGACACCATCCTGATCCGCCCCGGCGAGCGCGTCGGCGCCGACGGCCGCGTCCTGGACGGCGCGAGCGAGGTCGACCAGGCCACCATCACCGGCGAGCCGCTGCCGGCCGCCAAGCAGCAGGGCGACGAGGTCTTCGCCGGCACCCTGAACGGCACCGGCGCCCTGCGGGTGAAGGTCGAGCGCGACGCCTCCGACTCGGTGATCGCCCGGATCGTCGCCATGGTCGAGGAGGCCTCGGAGACCAAGGCCCCCACCCAGCTGTTCATCGAGCGGGTCGAGCAGCGCTACTCCCTGGGCATGGTCTTCGCGACCCTCGCCGTCTTCCTGGTCCCGCTGGCGCTGGGCGCCGCCGTGACCGGCTCGCTGCTGCGGGCGATGACCTTCATGATCGTCGCCTCGCCCTGCGCCGTGGTGCTGGCCACCATGCCGCCGCTGCTGTCCGCGATCGCCAACGCCGGCCGCCACGGCGTCCTGGTGAAGTCCGCCGTCGTGATGGAGCGGCTCGGGCAGGTCGACGCGGTCGCGCTGGACAAGACCGGCACCCTCACCGAGGGCACCCCCCGGATCACCGACCTGCTCCCCCTCGCCAGCAGCGGCCTGGACGAGGACGGACTGCTGGCCCTGGCGGCCGCCGCCGAGCACCCCAGCGAGCACCCGCTGGCCCGCGCGGTGGTCGACGCCGCCCGCCGGCGCGGCCTCGACCTGCCCGTCGCCGAGGGCTTCGCCTCCACCCCCGGCATCGGGGTGACCGCCACCGTCTCCGGTGCCGTCATCGCGGTCGGCGCCCCCGCCCGGCTCCTCGACGGCGCCGCCGACGCGCCCTCCGCCGCGGCGGAGGCCACCACCACCACCGCCACCGCCACCGCCTCGGCCGCGGCCCTCGCCATCGCCGAGGAGCTGGAGCGCGACGGGCGCACCGCCGTCCTGGTCCAGCGCGACGGCGTCCCGGTCGGCGTGCTCGGCATCGCCGACCGCCTGCGCCCCGACGCCGCCGCCACCGTCACCGCCCTGGCGGCCCTGACCGGCGCCGCCCCGGTGCTGCTGACCGGCGACAACCCGCGCGCCGCCGCCCGCCTCGCCGCCGAGGTCGGCATCACCGACGTCCGCGCGGGGCTGCTCCCCCAGGACAAGGTCGCCGCCGTCCAGGAGCAGGAGCGGGCCGGGCGCAAGGTGCTGGTGATCGGCGACGGCGTCAACGACGCCCCCGCCCTCGCCGCCGCCCACACCGGCATCGCGATGGGCCGGGCGGGCTCCGACCTGGCGCTGGAGACCGCCGACGCGGTCGTCGTCCGCGACGAACTCGCGACCGTCCCCACGGTGATCGCGCTGTCCCGGGCGGCCCGGCGGCTGGTCGTCCAGAACCTGGTGATCGCCTCGGTGTTCATCTCCGGCCTGGTCGTGTGGGACCTGGTCGCCACCCTGCCCCTGCCGCTCGGCGTCCTCGGCCACGAGGGCTCGACCGTCATCGTCGGCCTCAACGGCCTGCGGCTGCTGCGCGAGAGCGCATGGCAGCGCGCGGGCGCCGCCGGGCCGCGGCCGGTTCAGGAGCCGGCGCGGGCCCGGCGCAGCAGGTAGGCGCCGGAGACGGCGGCGAGCAGGGCCATGCAGGCGGTGAAGACCAGGCCGGCGTGGGCCAGGCCGATCGGCGCGGTGAGCAGGCCGATGCCGATCACCGGGATCGAGATGCCGAAGTAGGCGACCACGAAGAGCGCCGACAGGGCGCCGCCGCGGTGCTCGGCGGGAGCCGCGGCGGCGATCTCGCCGACGGCGCCGCGCAGGCCCATGCCCTGGCCGGCGCCGCCCACCAGGGCGCTGAGCACCAGCAGCGGCAGGGCCGTCCAGGCGAGGGAGCCCGCCATCAGGGCCAGCCCGACGATGAGCACCAGGCAGCCGATCGGGATCGCCCGGGCGGTGCCCAGCCGGGGCACCACGAGCTGGCCGAGGGTCGAGGCGAAGAAGGCCGTGCAGACGATCAGGCCGACGACGGCCGGGCTGTGGACGCCCAGCCGCTGGGAGAGGAAGGCCGGGCTGACGGAGGTGAAGACGCCCAGCAGGGAGAAGCCCGCGAACGCGGCGAGGCCGGCCGGGACGAACACCCCGCGGACCTCCGGCGGCAGGGACGGCCGGCGCGGCCGGGCGGTGCGCAGCGGGCGGGCGCCGGTGACGGTCTCCGGCAGGAGCCAGGTGACGGTGAAGGAGGCGGCGAGCAGCACCAGGTGCACGGCGAACGGCAGGGTCAGGGGGTGGGTCGTGTACTCGGCGAGCAGCCCCGACAGCACCGGTCCGCAGCCCAGGCCGCCGATGTTGGCGGCGGTCGCGACGAAGCCCGCGCGGGCCTGGTGTCCGGGTGGGGCGAGCTCCAGGACGTACGCGGTGGCGGTGCCGGTGAACAGGCCCGCGGACAGGCCGGACAGCAGGCGGCCCAGGGCCAGCAGCGGGAGGCCGCCTTCGGCCAGGAAGGCGACGGCGCTGCACGCGGCGAGCGCCAGTCCGCAGAGCAGGACGGGCCGGCGTCCGACGGAGTCGGAGACGTTGCCGACGAGCAGCAGGACGCCGATGACGCCGAAGGCGTAGACGGCGAAGGCGTAGACGGCGAAGACGAGCGTCACCATCAGTTCGGAGAAGCCGATCTGTTCCTGGTACAGCCCGTACAGCGGGGTGGGCAGGGTGGTGCCCGCCATGCACACGGCGAAGCCGGCGGCCGCCCCGAGGTAGCCCGCCCGGCCCATCGCGGGTCGCGCGGTCTGATGATCGGTCATTCGCCCACGGTAGGCGCCCGCCGGTGCCGGGCCCGCGACGCGCGGGCGGGGTTACGCCGATCGGCTCCACGAACGGATCGGCCGCCCGAAGACACCCCTACACCCGATGTGCCGTCAACTGGCCTGCCATAAAGCCGAATCCGTTTGCGTCCGCCCTCTTGTCAAAGGTTAGTGATGTTTCCTAACTTCATGTCATGTCCGAGACCTCACGGCACTCCCGGCGCGACCTCCTGCGAGTGAGCGCGGCGGGCGGTGCCGCCCTCGCCGCGGGCAGCCTCCTGCTGCCCGGCACCGCCCAGGCCGCCCCCCGCCCGACCGCCCTCGACACCCCGACCCTCCCCGCACCCCGCAGCGACCGGACCGCCGGGTCCGCGCTGCGCCCCTTCGGCCGGCACCTGGCCTTCGGGGCCGATCCCTCCCGACAGGTCGTCGTCTCCTGGCAGGTGCCGGGCGCGGTGACCGCCCCCTTCGTCCGGATCGGCCTCCAGCCCGGCGACTTGGGCTCCCCGATCGCCGCCGAGGTCCGCACCCTGGTCAGCAAGCTGTCCTGGCAGCACCCGGTCGAGGACCAGCCCCTGGTCAAGCCCACCACCGTCACCCAGTACTACCTGCACGCACAGGTGGACCAGCTGATCCCGGACACCACGTACTACTACGTCGTCGGCCACCAGGGCTACGACCCCGCGGGGCAGCGCGCCCTGCTCGGCGACGTGGCGAGCTTCCGCACCGCGCCCGCACCCGACCGCGGCACCGGGTTCACCTTCACGGCCTTCGGCGACCAGGGCGTCGGGTACAACGCGGCCGCCACCGCCAACCTGATCGCCGGCCTCGACCCCGCCTTCCACCTCCACATGGGCGACCTCTCGTACGCCAACAGCGGCGGCAGCGGCAAGACCAGCGACCCCTACGACGCCCGCCTGTGGGACTCCTTCTTCGTGCAGAACGAACCCGTCGCCTCCCGGACCCCGTGGATGATGGCGATCGGCAACCACGAGATGGAGGCCTGGTACGGCGCCGACGGCTACGGGGGCATCCGCGCCCGGTTCACGATGCCCGACAACGCCTGGGCGCAGTCCACCGGCATCTACTCCTGGCGCTGCCAGAACGTCGGCCTGATCAGTCTCGACGGCAACGACATCTGCTACAACACCGCGGCCAACCTGAACTACACCAAGGGCAAGCAGAAGAAGTGGCTGGAGAGCCGGCTCGCCGCGCTCCGCGCCGACACCACCATCGACTTCGTCGTCGTCTACCTGCACCAGTGCACGTACTCCACCTGCCACGACAACGGGGCCGAACTCGGCGCGCAGCAGGACTGGGCCCCGCTGTTCGACAAGTACCAGGTGGACCTGGTGCTCAGCGGCCACAACCACGTCTACGAGCGGACCGACCCCATCCGCTCCGGCAAGCCCACCCGCAAGGTCGCCTCCGGAGACACCGTCAATCCGCTGAAGGACGGCACCACGTACGTCGTCGCGGGCGGCGGTGGCGGCGGGGTCTACTCCTTCCCCGTCCCCGACACCTACCTCGGGCACGAGACGAAGAACGACTCCCCCGTCCCGATGGTGGTCGCCGATCCGAGCGGCCACAACCAGACCGTCAAGGTCAGCTGGTCCAGGGTCCGTTACACCGGTTACTGCCTGGTGGCGGTCGACGTGACGCCCGCCGCCGCCGGCAAGCCGGCCCGCATGGCGGTGCGCTCGATCACCGAGGACGGCACCGCCGTGGACCAGTTCACCGTGCAACGCGGCTGACCCGGCCCGCGCCCGCGCCCGGACGGCCTGTTCCCCGCCGGCCGGGCGCGGCCGGCGGGGTTCGCGTCAACGGTCCGTGGTGACGGTGAAGCCCTGCGGGGCGCGCAGCTCGACGGCTCCGGTGTGGTCGGTGGACACCTCGATCGGCAGGCCGGCCACCGTCAGACCGGTGAACGTCAGCGACTCGTAGCCGGCCGGGAGTTGGGCGCGCACCCGGAGCCGGCGGTTGGGGGCGTCGGCCTCCAGGCCGAGCAGTGCCTGCACCACCTGGACGGAGGCGGCGGCGGCCCAGGCCTGCGGGCGGCAGGAGGCCGGGTAGGGGACGGGGCGGGCGACCTCGGCGCGCGGGTGGCCGCCGAAGAGTTCGGGCAGGCGGTGGTCGAAGGCCGCCGCCGCGCGGACCAGGCCGGCGGCCAGCGGCGCGGCGGCGTCGTGCAGCCCGGCGCGGGCGAGGCCGTGGACGGCGATGGCGCTGTCGTGCGGCCAGACCGAACCGGTGTGGTAGCCGAGCGGGTTGAAGCCGGTCGCGGCGGCGTCCAGGGTGCGCAGCCCGAAGCCGCTGTCCATGCCGGGGGCGGTGAGCCGGCCGGCGACCAGGGCGCTCTCCTGCGGGTCGAGCAGGCCGGTGCCGAGCAGGTGGCCCATGTTGGAGGCGACCGAGTCGACCTTGTGCTTGCCGCCGTCGAGGGCGACCACCGGGTACGGGCCGTGCGCGTCCTCGGTCCAGAACCGGTCGCGGAAGCGCAGCCGCAGCTCCTCCGCCCACTGCCGCCAGCGGTCGGCGCCGGGCCGGCCGAAGGCCTCCAGCAGGGCGGCCGAGGCGACGGCGGCCTCGTAGGCGTAGGCCTGGACCTCGCTGAGCGCGATGGGGGCGTCGGCGATCCGGCCGTCGCGGAAGCGGATGCTGTCGGAGGAGTCCTTCCAGCCCTGGTTGGAGAGCCCCTTGCCGGAGCTGTCGACGTACTCCAGGAAGCCGTCGCCGTCCGCGTCGGCGTGGTCGGCCAGCCAGGCGAGGGCGGCCTCGGCGTGCGGCAGCAGGTCCTCGACCTCGTCCTCGGGCATGCCCCAGCGCCAGGCGTCGTGCAGCAGGGTGAGCCACAGCGGGGTGGCGTCGGCCGTGCCGAAGTAGCAGGGCGGCAGGTGGGAGCCGTTGTCGAGGTGCTGCTCGTCGCGGCGGACCTCGTGGAGGATCTTGCCGGGCTGCTCCTCGGTGGCCGGGTCGAGGGCGCGGCCCTGGCGGCGGGCCAGGGTGCGCAGCGTGCCGGCGGCGAGTTCGGTGCCGAGCGGGAGCATCATCCGGGCCGCCCAGAGGGAGTCGCGGCCGAACAGGGTGAGGAACCAGGGGGCCCCGGCGCCGAGGAAGTGGTCGGCGGGCTCCAGCGGGTCGGTGAGCAGGAGGCCGCGCAGGTCCTGGTGGGAGCGGGCGATCCAGTGCGCGAGGTGGTGGTCGCGGCCGGTGATCCCGGGGGTGCGCCACGGGGCGGCGTCGGCGGCCGGGGCGGGGAAGAGGTCGCCGTCGCGGTGCTCGGCGGTGCACTCCAGGACGGCCTGCCAGCTCTGGCCGGGGGCGAGTTCGAGGTCGAAGCCCAGGGTGCCGGTGTCGGCGGCGAGGTGGTCGGGCGCCGGCTCGACGGTGAGGGCGGCGCTGAGCGGGCCCTCGCTCCAGCGCAGGCCGTTCGGGCCGGCGGTGGGCGTGAGGGCCTGGGTGGCGCGGCCGGCCTTGACGGAGTCCATCGCGGCGAAGTCGCTCTCCGCGCGCAGGTCCAGGCGCAGGCGGGCGGTGAGGTCGCCCGCGTTGCGGACGGTGTAGCGCTCGACGAGGCGGCCGGGGTGCAGCTCCCGGCGGCGTTCCAGGGTGACGGCCGGGTCGGGGGTGAGTTCGGCGAGGCCGCGCAGCACGGTGACGAAGGTGGTGCGCCCGTCCTCGCCGTGCGCGGTGGCGACGGGGGCGTTGGGGATCCCGGCGACGCCGGCCTCCAGGCGGGAGAGGATCCGGCGGTCCCCGTGGTAGAAGCCGTCCGCGCCTTCGCCGATCCGACCGTCCGGGCGCGAGGCACAGAAGCTCGGGGCGGCCACGGAGAGCTGGGCGTCGTGCAGGAACGGCTGCAGGGCGATCGCTGACATGGTCTCTTCATCCTCGTTTTGGGGCTTGACAGTTGCTTCCACTCGGGCGCAACCTTTCTGCCATTGGAGCGTTCCAAGACATTAACCCCCCTGGTGGGGAAGATGGAACCCCGTATTGGAACGCTCCAAGATCTTGTCAATGAAGACAGAACCTAGGATCGCCGTCATGCATGCACACTCATCGCCCCGGCCCAGGACAGGGTCCGCCGTGACCCTGGAAATGGTCGCCGCCCGGGCCGGCGTGGGCCGTCAGACGGTGTCCAACGCGATCAACTCGCCCGAGCTGCTGCGCCCGCAGACGCTGGAGCGGGTCCAGCGCGCGATCGACGAGCTCGGCTACCGCCCGCACCGGGCCGCGCAGGCGCTCAAGACCAGGGCCAGCCGGCTGATCGGCTACGGCATCCGCTCCAGCAGCACCGGCGTCCCGACCCCGGTCCTGGACCAGTTCCTGCACTCGCTCTCCGAGGCCGCCGACCAGGCCGGCTACCGGGTGGTGCTGTTCGCCGTCGCCCCCGGGGACGACGAACTCACCAGCTACCAGCGGCTGCTCGACGAGCACGGCGCGGACGGCTTCGTACTCAGCGGCACCGACCGCGGCGACCGCCGCCAGGGCTGGCTGCACGAACGCGGCGTCCCCTACGTCGCCTTCGGCCGCACCTGGTCCGGCCGGGACGTCGGCGACTGGGTCGACGTCGACGGCTCCGCCGGGACTTCGGCCGCCGTCCGCCACCTGGCCGGGCTCGGCCACCGCAAGATCGGCTTCCTCGGCTGGCCGAAGGGCTCCGGCGTCGGCGACGACCGCGCCCGCGGCTGGCAGAGCGCGATGCGCGAACTGGGCCTGCCCGCCCGGGGCCGCCGGGCCGAGAGCCCGGACGACCGGGCGAGCGCCACCGAGGCCGCCGAACGGCTGCTCGCGACCGGCGCGACCGCGGTCGTGACCGCCAGCGACACCCTGGCGCTCGGCTGGTACCAGGCGCTGCGCCGCGACGGCCGCACCCCCGGCCCGGACGCGGCCGTCATCGGCTTCGACGACTCGCCGATCGCCCCCCTGCTGTTCCCGTCGCTGTCCAGCCTCGCCCAACCGCTCGACGCGGTCGGCCGCGAGTGCATGCGGCTGCTGCTGGAACGCCTCGGCGACCACCACCGGCCGACCGAACACGTGCTCCTGGAACCGGCGCTGGTCCTGCGCGAAAGCGTCTGACCGCCACTCCCCCGAACCATCTCCGCTCACTCCCCCCACCCACCCTCGCAAGGAGATCCCGCATGGCCACCTCCCGCACCCTCGCCGCGGCAGCCGTCTGCACGGCCGTCGCCCTCGGCGCCGTCACCGGCTGCTCCTCCTCCGGCGGCTTCGGCGACTCACCGGCCAAGCAGTCCTCCGGCGGCAACCAGAGCCTGACGGTGCTGATCGCCACCTCCGGCGAGTCCGAGACGGCCGCGGTCAAGGCCGCCACGGCCGACTGGGCCAAGAAGACCGGCAACACCGTCACCGTGCAGATCGCCAGCGACATCAACCAGCAGCTCGGCCAGGCCTTCGCCGGCGGCACCCCGCCGGACCTCTTCTACGTCAACTCCGACCAGTTCGCGAACTACGCCAAGGGCGGCTCGCTGTACGCCTACGGCGACCAGATCCCGGACGCCGCCGACTTCTCCGAGCCGCTGCGCAAGGCCTTCAGCTACGACGGCAAGCTCACCTGCCTGCCCAAGGACACCTCCACCCTGGGCCTGGCGATCAACACCACGCTGTGGCAGCAGGCCGGCCTGACCGAGGCCGACTACCCGACCAGCTGGCAGCAGCTCTCCGACGACGCCGCCAAGCTCACCAAGGACGGCGTGACCGGCCTGGTGACCGCCCCCGACTACCAGCGGCTCGGCGCCCTGCTGAAGGAGGCCGGCGGCTGGATCACCAACCCCGAGCAGACCGCGATGACCGCCGACAGCCCGGCCAACAAGCAGGCGCTGGAGTACGTGCAGTCGATGATGAAGGCCGGCTCGGCCAAGTACGTCGCCGAGGTGGACGCCGGCTGGGGCGGCGAGGCGCTCGGCAAGGGCAAGGCCGCGATGACCATCGAGGGCAACTGGCTCAAGGGCGCGATGGCCAAGGACTACCCGAACGTCCAGTACAAGGTGCTCCCGCTGCCCGCCGGCCCGGCCGGCCCCGGCACCCTCGCCTTCAGCAACTGCTGGGGCATCGCCGCCAAGAGCCAGCACCAGGCGGCCGGGGTCGACCTGGTCAAGCACCTCGCCTCCGCCGACCAGCAGCTGGAGTTCGCCCAGGCCTTCGGCGTGATGCCCTCGCGCACCAGCGCGCTGAGCGCCTACGCCCAGAAGTACCCCGAGTCCAAGGCCTGGGTCGACGGCGTCGCCAACGCCCAGGCGCCGGTCACCATCGCCGGGTTCACCAAGGTGCTCACCCAGTTCAACACCGACCTCCAGTCGCTGAAGACGGGCGACCCGGCGGCCATCCTGGCCACCCTCCAGCGCAACGGCGAGCAGGCCATCAAGAATGCCAAGTAACAGCTCCACCGGCACGATACGCCGGCGCAGCCTGCGCGAGGGAGCATGGGGCTGGCTGTTCGCCGGCCCCATGGTCCTGGTCCTCGGCCTCTTCATGGTCCTGCCGATCGGGATGGCCCTGTGGGTCAGCCTGCTGCACTGGGATGGCCAGTCCAACCCGTTCAGCGGCAGCGCGGACTTCATCGGCCTGGACAACTACCGCCGGCTGTTCGCCGAGGACGGCCTGGACCGCACGCTGTTCGCCACCTCGATGCGCAACACGCTGTACTACGTCCTGCTGACGGTGCCGCTGCAGACGGTCCTGGCGCTGCTGCTCGCCATCCTGGTCAACCAGCGGATGCTGCGCGGCCGGGGCGCCCTGCGCACGGTGTTCTACTTCCCGTCCGTCACCAGCTCGATCGCGATCTCGACGGTCTTCCTGTTCCTCTTCCAGGGCAGCGGCGCCGTCAACCGGATGCTGGGCTGGCTCGGGGTCAAGGGGCCGAACTGGTTCGCCGACCCGCGCGGGGTGATCTGGCTGGTGCTCGGCTGGTTCGGCCTGGACCAGCCCGCCCCGGGCACCGGCGGGCCGCTCGGACTGTCCTGGTCGGAGTGGTTCGCCGGGCCCTCGGTCGCGATGTGCACGCTGATCCTGATGGCGGTGTGGACCACCTCCGGCACCTTCATGCTGATCTTCCTCGCCGCTCTCCAGGACATCCCGCGCGAACTGGAGGAGGCCGCCGCGCTCGACGGCGTCAACCGCCGCCAGCTGCTGCGCCACGTCACCCTGCCCGCGCTGCGGCCCGTCCTGTTCCTGGTGCTGACCCTCGGCCTGATCTCCACCTGGCAGGTCTTCGACCAGGTGTACGTGATGGGCAAGGGCGCGCCCGGCAACACCACCCTGACGCCCGCCTACCTGTCCTACTCGGCCGGCTTCGACAACGCCGACTTCGGGCAGGGCGCCGCCATCGCGTTCGTCCTGCTCGGCCTGATCCTGCTGCTCACCGCCGTCCAGCGGTGGGTCCTGCGGGAGCGGGACGGCAAGCCCCGCCGCAGCCCGAAGGGAGCCCGCCGTGCCGCACGCTGACCGCAAGGCCACCGTGGACAAGCCGATCCTCGGCCGCTTCCCCCGGCCGCTGCGGATCCTCGGGTACACCGTCCTGCTCGGCTTCGCGCTGCTCTACCTGCTGCCGTTCCTGCTGCAACTGGTGAACAGCTTCAAGACCGACCCGGACGCGGCCGCCCACCCGATGTCGGTACTGCCCGACGGCGGCACCCTGGCCTCCTACCGGCGGCTGTTCGGCCTGGCGGAGGGCGTCGAGAACATCCCGTTCCTGCGCTGGCTGGGCAACAGCGTGGTGGTGACCGTCCTGGTGACGGCCGGCCGGGTGCTGTTCGACTCGATGGCGGGCTACGCGCTGGCCCGGATCAGGTTCCCGGGCCGCCGGCTGCTGTTCGCCTTCGTGCTGGCCGTGATGGCGGTGCCGGGCGTGGTGCTGCTGATCCCGAAGTTCCTGGTGCTGAAGAGCTTCGGCATGTTCGACAGCTACAGCGGCATGATCCTGCCGCTGCTGGTCGACGCCGCCGGGATCTTCATCATGAAGCAGTTCTTCGAGTCGGTGCCGCGCGAGATCGAGGAGGCGGCGCGGATCGACGGCGCCGGGACGTTCCGGATCTTCTGGTCCGTCGTCCTGCCGATGTCCCGGCCCTCGCTGATCACGCTCACCGTGCTCTCCTTCCAGGGCTCCTGGAACGAGTTCACGCACTTCCTGGTCTCCACCCAGTCCAGCGAGCACGACACCCTCACCACCGGCCTGGCGCACTTCGTCTCCGGCGGCCTCGGCTCCGGGACGCAGTACCCGCTCAAGCTGGCGGCGGCGCTGGTCTCCACCCTCCCGGTGGCGATCCTGTTCTTCTGCTTCCAGCGCCACTTCGTGCGCGGCGCCAACTCGGGCTCGCTCAAGGAGTGAGCCCGGCCCGGCCCAGCCGGTACACCCCCCTCTGCCGAACCTTCCTGTGAACCCTTCTTGGAGAACCACGTGCCCGCCCGTATCGAGGACTACGCGCTGATCGGCGACATGCAGACCGCCGCCCTGGTCGGCAGGGACGGCGCCGTCGACTGGCTGTGCCTGCCCCGCTTCGACTCCCCGGCCGTCTTCGCCGGCCTGCTGGGCACGGACGAGCACGGCTTCTGGCGGATCGCCCCCGGTGACGCCCCGCCCGCCCACCGGCGGCGCTACCGGGGCGATTCCCTGATCCTGGAACAGGAGTGGGACACCGCCGGGGGCACCGTCCGGGTGATCGACTTCATGCCGCCGCGCGGCACGGCGGCCCCGCAGCTGATCCGGATCGTCGAAGGCGTCTCCGGCACCGTCCGGATGCGCTCGGCCCTGCGGATGCGTTTCTCGTACGGGCGCGTCGTGCCCTGGGTGCACCGGGTCGAGCAGGCCGGCGGCGGCCACCGCACCGTCGCCGTGGCCGGGCCCGACTCGGTGTGGCTGGACGGCGAGTCCGAGACCTACGGCCGCGACCTGACCACCTACGCCGACTTCACCGTCACCGCCGGCGAGCGGATCGCCTTCGCGCTGACCTGGCAGGCCTCCCACCTCGGCGCGCCCGACCGGCCGGACGCCGAGCAGGCACTCGCCGCCACCGAGGAGTTCTGGCGCGACTGGGCCGCCCAGTGCACCTACCAGGGGCCCTACCGCGAGGCCGTGATCCGCTCCCTGATCACCCTCAAGGGCCTCACCTACGCCCCCACCGGCGGCATCGTCGCCGCCCCCACCACCTCGCTGCCCGAGGACATCGGCGGCGTCCGCAACTGGGACTACCGCTACACCTGGCTGCGCGACGCCACCATCACGCTCTCCTCGCTGCTGCGCACCGGCTACCGCGACGAGGCCAAGGCCTGGCGCGAGTGGCTGCTGCGCGCCGTCGCCGGCGACCCGGAGAACCTCCAGATCATGTACGGCATCGCCGGCGAACGGGAGCTGGTGGAGACCGAACTCGACTGGCTGCCCGGCTACGAGGGCTCCCGCCCCGTCCGGATCGGCAACGGCGCCGCCGGGCAGCTGCAACTCGACGTCTACGGCGAGGTCGTCGAGGCCCTGCACCTCGCCCAGCACACCGGCCTGGCCCGCAACGACCACGCCCACCTGCTGCAACTGCGGCTGATCTCCTGGCTGGAGGAGCACTGGCAGGAGCCGGACGAGGGCATCTGGGAGGTCCGCGGCCCGCGCCGGCACTTCGTCCACTCCAAGGTGATGGCCTGGGTCGCCGTCGACCGGACGGTCCAACTGCTGGAGCAGACCGACTGCGAGGGGCCGCTGGAGCGCTGGCGCGCGCTGCGCGACACCATCCACGAGGACGTCTGCACCCACGGTTACGACCCGGACCGCAACACCTTCACCCAGTCCTACGGCTCGCAGGAGCTGGACGCCTCGCTGCTGCTCATCCCCCAGGTCGGCTTCCTGCCGCCGGACGACAAGCGCGTCATCGGCACCGTCGAGGCGATCCAGCGCGAACTGTCCACCGAGGACGGCTTCGTGCTGCGCTACCCCACCAGCGGCGGGGTGGACGGCCTGCCGGGCGACGAAGGCGCCTTCCTGGCCTGCTCGTTCTGGCTGGCCGACGCCCTGGCGATGATCGGCCGGACGGACGAGGCGCACCAGCTGTTCGACAAGCTGCTGTCCATCCGCAACGACCTCGGGCTCCTGGCGGAGGAGTGGGACCCGCGGCTCAAGCGCCAGGTCGGCAACTTCCCGCAGGCCTTCAGCCACGTCCCGCTGATCGACACCGCGTTGCGCCTCGGCCGGGGCTGAGCACCGGAGCCCGCCCGCGGTGGCGGTCAGCCCGGCAGTCCGGGCCGGCCGCCACCGCCATCTCCGCCCTCGCCCTGCCCCTGCTCCTGCCCCTGCTCCTGCTCCTGTGCCCAGGCGACCGCCCACGCGTCGAGCGGGCGCAGGGCGTGGCCGAGGGCTTCTCCCAGCCGGGTGAGCCGATAGCCGTCGGCCGACGGGGCGATGAGGCCGCCCGACGTGAGCTCACGGAGCCGCTGGTAGAGGACGCTCGACGACAGGCCGTCGCACCGTGCGAGCAGGGCGCGGGCCCCGAGCGGGCCGGCGCGCAGCTCCCAGAGGAGGCGCAGGGCCCAGCGGCGTCCGAAGAGGTCCATCGCGGCCATGATCGGCCGGCCGGTCGTCGAGCCGCGGACCGGCTCCCCCGGGCGTGGTGTCGGCATGACTCCCCTTGTGTTTCGTTATTCGAAACATTAACATCCCCCTTGCTGTTTCTGATTCCGAAACATCCGGAACGAGCGCAACGGGAGAGCCCATGCCGCGGATAGCCCCGCTGGAGCCGCCGTACACCGACCGGACCGCCGCACGACTCGCGCGCATGATGCCCGAGGGAGCCGCGCCGATCGGGCTGTTCCGCCTGTTCGCCAGGAACCCGCCGATGGCCGACGCCATGCACGGGTGGGGCCGCTACGAGCTGGGCCGGCAGCTGAGCCTGACCATGCGCGAGCGCGAGATCGTCATCGACCGGACGTGCGCGCTGTGCGGCTGCGAGTACGAGTGGGGCGTCCACGTGATGACGTTCGCCGAGCGGGTCGGCCTCACCCGCGCGCAGACGGCGTCACTGGTCCACGGCGGAGCCGCCGACGCGTGCTGGACGTCCGAGCGGGAACGGCTGCTCATCCTCGCCGTCGACGCGCTGCACGCCGAGTCCGACATCGACGACGCGCTGTGGGCGCGACTCACACCGCTCTTCGACGACGACCAGTTGCTCGACCTGCTCCTGCTGTGCGGCTGGTACCACGCCGTCAGCTTCGCCGCGCGAGCCGCGCGGGTGCCGTACGAGCCCGGCGCACCCCGTTTCGACGACGTCATCCCCGGTGCCCGCTGAGCCGCGCCTCCCCCGGAAATAATTCGGTCACCCCCTTGCCGATGATGTGATCAAATGTGTAAACACTGTGGCGCTTGACGCCACCGGGGAGGGACTGGTCTGGCCTTGTGGCCAGGCCCCGTTACACAGGAGACGTACCATCAACACCGCCATTCGCCGGGCCGCGCGCGGAACCGTTCCCGTCGCCGTCACCGCATCCGTGCTCGCCGCCGGCCTGGCCGCCTGCGGCACCGTCGAGCAGCTGTCCGCCGCGCAGAAGGTGTCCAAGGCCTTCACCAAGGTCGGTGAGGGCAAGGCCGCCGGCCTCACGTTCTCCGTGGACGCGACCCCCGAGCAGATCACCGCCTTCGGCGCGGCCACCGGCGACAAGGTCGACCCGAAGAGCGCCGACGCCGTGTCCGGGCTGAACTTCTCCGTCGCGATATCCGCCGACAAGCCGCTGAAGGACCTCGACACCTTCAAGAACGCGCAAAGCAACGGTGCCGACAAGGACCTGACGCTCGACAAGTCGGTGCGCCTGTCCTACGTGCTCTCCGACCGGAAGGGCACCGCGCTGCTGGAGTACCGCCAGGTCGACGCCAAGGCGTTCCTGCGGGCCGACGCCAAGGGCCTGGTGAAGCTGGTCGGCGAGGACCCCTCGCAGGTCGACGCCATCAGCAGCGGCATGCCCGCCGAACTGAAGCCGGTCAAGGACGTGCTGGCCGGCAAGTGGGTCTCCTTCGACCTGCAGAAGCTCGCCGACGACACCAAGAAGTTCGACGGCGCCAAGGCCACCCCGAGCGGCCAGCCCACGCTGGACCCGGAGTCGGCCAAGCAGCTGACCAACTCCCTCAAGGACGTGCTGTCCCGCACCGTCACCTTCGAGGACAAGGGCAAGAAGGACGGCGCCGAGCACATCTGGATGAGCGCCCCGGGCCGCCAGCTGGCCGACGAACTGCTGAAGGCCCTCAAGCCGCTGGCCACCAAGCTCCCCCAGCAGTTCGGGAAGCTCCCCACCTCCGTCCCGAGCACCGTGCGCGAGGACAAGGTCGGCGCCGACCTCTACCTGAAGGACGGCAAGCTCTCCGCCGCCACCTTCGACCTCGCCCAGCTGGAGGCGAAGGCCGGACCGGGCGTCAACTTCCCGGTGAAGCTCGCCTTCAACCAGAACGCCCCGACCGTCGAGGCTCCCGCCGACGCCACCGCGCTGACCAGCGACGACATCCAGAGCGCGATGCTCAGCCTCCTCACCTCCGGCGCCGCCAGCGGTGGCAAGGGCGGCACCGCCCCGACCACCCCGGCGCTCACCCCCGGCAAGCCCCTGACCCCGGCCCAGGCCGAGGAGCTGAAGGGCCTCGGCCTGCCCCTGGAGCAGCAGCAGGTGTTCAGCAAGCTCGGCATGAGCTACGAGGACATGAAGAGCCTCACCGAGACGGGCTGATCCCCGCTCCTTCCCCACGGTGCCCGGTCGGCCGCGACAGCGGCGGGCCGGGCACCGCTGTTCGACGCCACAGCCGGCGCCCCGGCCGCCCGGATCACCGGCGCGCGAGATGGACGGTGACGTCGGCCGCGACCTCGACCGTCTCGGGCAGCACCCGAGCGATCGCGTCGAAGGCCTGCCGCCGCCTCGGCGGCGGCAGTTGGAGGTACGCCGAGATCGTCGACAGGTGGCCGAGGTAGTACGGGGCGCTCACCAGCAGGCGCCGCCGGATGACGGACTGCCGGACGTCACGGAACAGCCCGGACCGCTCCAACTCCGTTCCCGGCCACTGCAGTTCCTCCTCGGGAGCGGTCCCGTCCGGGGACGGGACGTCGTCGCTCTCCAGGAACGGCGCCCGGGCCGCCCGCACGGCCTCCTCGACGGCCGGGTCGGCCGGCTGGAACGGCCCGCCGAAGTTGGCGAACACGCCGTCCGGCTCCAGCAGTTCGGCCACCCGCGACCACCGGCCCTCCGGGCGCGTCCAGTGCAGCGCCGCCGCCGCGTAGACCAGCCCGTACGTCCCGCCCGGCCGCAGGTCCTCGAACGCGGCCCGGACGGTCCGCACGCTGGGGGGCGCCGTCCTGCGCAGTTCGGCGAGCATGGCCGCGTCGGGCTCCGTCGCCGTGACGTCGACCCCGTGCCCGGCGAACAGCCGGGTCGCCTTTCCGGTGCCCGCGCCGATCTCCAGGGCGGTCCGCACCGGCCGGCCCGCGTACGCCGCCACCGTGTCGAAGAGTTCGTCGGGGTACCCCGGCCGGAAACGTTCGTAGGCTTCGGCGATCGCGCCGAAGCTCAGTGCACGAGCAGACATGCCGAGCATCCTGACACGACCGCGGCGGGCCGTGCCCCGGGTTTTCCGTCGCCGCACCACACCCGGAGGAGTGGTGGTACGGGTCCGGAATCAGCCGGTTGTCGGTAATGAACGATTGTGTTCCCTATACCCCGGGGATACTGCCGGTGTCATTCGACGGACCCGCCCCCTCACCGTCATTCGCTCCCGAGTCATTGGGGGACCTGCCATGGTCACCTCGCGCGCCCTGGCCCCGGCGCCGCCCGCACCCGCGCGACGCGGCCAGCACCCGGGGACAGCCCTCACCGTCATCGCGGCCACCCAGCTCATGGTGGTCCTCGACGTCACGATCGTGAACATCGCCCTGCCGCACATCCAGCAGGCGCTGAGGTTCAACACCACCGACCTTTCCTGGGTCGTCAACGCCTACACCCTCGCCTTCGGCGGGCTCCTGCTGCTGGGCGGGCGGATGGGCGACATCCTCGGGCGCCGGCGCGTGTTCGTCGCCGGGGTCCTGATCTTCAGCCTCGCCTCGCTGCTCGGCGGCGTCGCACAGTCCTCCGGCTGGCTGCTGGCCGCGCGCGCACTCCAGGGCCTGGGCGCGGCGATCGCCTCGCCGACCGCGCTCGCGCTGATCGCGACCAACTTCCCGGAGGGCCCGGCCCGCAACCGCGCCTTCGGCGTGTACTCGGCCGTCGCGGGGGCGGGCGGCGCCGTCGGCCTGCTCGCCGGCGGGATCCTGACCTCCTGGCTGTCCTGGCGGTGGGTGCTGTTCGTCAACGTGCCGATCGGCATCGCGATCGCGCTGCTGGCGCCGCTCTACATCAACGAGTCCGAGCGGCACCCCGGACGCTTCGACCTGACCGGCGCGTTCGCCGCCACCGCGGGCATGGTCTCGCTGGTCTTCGGCTTCATCCGGGCCTCCGACCACGGCTGGACCGACCCCGTGACGGTCACCTCGTTCGGCCTCGCCGTGCTGCTGCTGGCGGCCTTCCTGTCCCACGAACGGCGGGCGCCGCAGCCGATCACCCCGCTGCACCTGTTCCGCGACCGCAACCGCTCCGGCGCCTACGGGCTGCTGCTCTGCGTGGCCGCGACCATGTTCAGCATCTTCTTCTTCATGACCCTGTTCGTGCAGGACGTCCTCGGGTTCAGCCCGCTGCGGGCCGGCCTCGCCTTCCTGCCGATCAGCGCCGCGAGCGTCGCGGCCGCCCAGTTCGCCGCCCGCAACCAGCTGCGGTACGGGCGCAGGCCGTTCCTGGTGGTGGGCTCGCTGCTGGTGGCGGGCGGGGCCCTCTGGTCCACCCGGCTCGACGCCCACAGCGGCTACCTGACCGGCGTCCTCGGCCCGACCCTGCTGTTCGGCCTCGGGATGGGCTCGATCTTCGTCCCGGCCACGCTGACGGTGGTCTCCCGGGTCGCCCCGCACGAGACCGGAGCGGCCACCGGCATGCTCAACACCACCCAGCAGGTGGGCGGCTCGCTGGGGCTGTCGATCCTGGTCACGGTCTACGGCGCGGCCAGCCGCAGCGAAGCCGGCCGGCAGGTCGGCGCGTTCCTGCGGCAGGCCACCCCGCAGCAGGCGGCGCAGTTCCGGGCCACCGGAAAGCTGCCGGCGCCGTACTCCTCCGAGGTGCTGGCGCACGGCATCTCCCGGGCGTTCGACATGGGACTGGCCTTCGCCGTGCTCGCGGCGCTGATCGCCCTGTTCGTCATCAGGACCGACCGGGAGGCGCCGCCCGTCAGCCCTTCGGGGGACGGCGCTTGACAGGGCGTCCGGACATCACCGACAGTCCATCTTGCAATGGTTTTCATCTTCGATAACCAGACTCCGCGAAAGAGGACACCCATGTCGCTCGACGTCTCCCCCGCCCTCCTCGCCCAGGCCGAGCACGGCCGGGTCAACCAGGCCGACTTCCTCGACACCGTGCGCGCCTCCCTCCCCTACGCCTACCAGGTCGTCGCCGGGCTCAGCACCGAACTCAGCGCCACCGAGGACGAGTTCACCACCGACAACACCACGCCCACCGACGAGGAGCGCGCCCAGCTGCTGCGCGCGCTGGCCAGCAACGCCATCCGCGGCAGCCTGGAGGACCACTTCGGCGTCAAGCTCGCCTTCGTCAACTGCCACCGCGTCGGCGCCTTCCGCCCCGGCACCGAGGACGGCGACGCCTACCGCGAGTTCACCTCGCTGCACAACCAGATCCGCAACCAGAGCCCGGAACTGCGCAGCTGCTGACCCTCCCGGACACGCGGCGGGCCCCCGTCGGGGGAGGGGGCCCGCCGCGCCCCGTACCGGGTCGGTGTTGAGGCGGGATTGCGCCGTGTTGCGCGCCGATGTCCGATCCCGCGCCGATCTTGTGAGGACGCGAGCCGCCTGCGTACGTTCGACGGGCACCACCCGCCCGGCCCTCCCGGGGCCGCCTCACACCACCCGGAGCCACCCACCATGCCGCCGACCCCACGACCGCTGCGGAAACTCGGCTTCCTGACCATCGGACTGTTCGACGAGGCCGACCCGCGCCGGGGCCACGAGTCCACCCTCGACCTCATCACCCTCGGCGAGCAGCTCGGCTTCGACAGCGCCTGGCTGCGCCACCGCCACCTCCAGTACGGGATCTCCTCCCCCGTCGCCGTCCTCGCCGCCGCCTCCCAGCGCACCAGCCGCATCCACCTCGGCACCGCCGTCACCCCGCTCGGCTGGGAGAACCCGCTGCGCCTCGCCGAGGACCTTGCCACCGTCGACATCCTGTCCGGCGGCCGCCTCAACCCCGGCTTCAGCGTCGGCCCTCCCACCCACTACGACCGGGTCCGCGGCGCGCTCCACCCCGGCACCGGCGAGCACGAGGACTTCGGGACCGGCCGCGCCGAGCGCCTCCTCGGCCTCGTCCGCGGCGAACCCGCCTCCGACTTCGCCGGCACCGAGGGCATCGAGGTGTACTCCCGCCGGGTCCAGCCGCACTCCCCCGGCCTCGCCTCCCGGCTCTGGTACGGCGCCGGCAGCCTGCGCTCCGCCCGCTGGGCCGGCGAGCACGGGCTCAACCTGCTCACCAGCAGCATCGTCAAGGCCGGGGAGCCCGGGGAGTCCGAGGACTTCGCCGAGATCCAGCGCACCCAGATCCGCGCCTTCCGGGCCGAGCACCCCGACGGCGAGCGCGCCCGCGTCTCCCAGGGCCTCGTCGTCATCCCCACCGACGGCGCCACCCCCGAACAGCGCGCCAAGTACCAGGCGTACGCCCTCGCCCGCACCCCGCGCACCCTCGCCCCGCAGGGCCCGGCCCGGATGGTGTTCGCCCCCGACCTGGTCGGCCCGTCCGAGGAGATCGCCGAGCGGCTGCACGCCCACGCCGGCTACCAGGAGGTCGACGAGGTCGCCTTCGCCCTGCCCTTCACCTTCGACCACCAGGACTACGTGCAGATCCTCACCGACCTCGCCACCCGCCTCGGCCCCGCCCTCGGCTGGCAGCCCTCGACCGGGCACGGCTGACCGAGCACAGCCGACCCGGCGACCGGCTGCGCGCGGCCCGGGCCCGTTCGACGAGGCGCGCGCACTCCTCGACGCCCACGACCGGCCGGGCCGCCGACGTCGACGCGCCGGGCGGGCACTGGTCAGATGACTAAGCGCTTGCTTAGACTCGGGCGTCCAGTGCAGGCCCGCGCGCGCCCCCAGGAGACGTCATGACCGCGACCAACCGTCAGATCCGCCTCGCCCGTCGGCCGGTCGGGGAGGTGCGGGCGGAGGACTGGGCCCACGGGGCGGAGCCGGTGCCGGCGGCCGGGCCCGGGCAGTTCGTGGGGCGGACGCGGTACGTGTCGCTGGACCCGGCGATGCGCGGGTGGCTGGACGACCGCCCGTCCTACCTCCCGCCGGTCGGGCTGGGCGAGGTGATGCGGGCCGGGTCCGTGGTCGAGGTCGTCGAGTCCGACCACCCGAAGTTCCGCGTCGGCGACCACGTGGTCGGCAGCTTCGGCGTCCAGGAGTACGCGGTCTCGGACGGCAAGGGTGCGCTGAAGGTCGACCCCACGCTCGCGCCGCTGTCGACGTACCTCGGCGCGCTCGGCATGCCCGGGATGACCGCCTACTTCGGGCTGCTGGACGTCGGGGCGCTCAAGGAGGGCGAGACCGTGGTGGTCTCCGGCGCCGCCGGGGCCGTCGGCAGCCTGGTCGGGCAGATCGCCAGGATCAAGGGCTGCCGGGTGGTCGGCATCGCGGGCGGCCCCGAGAAGTGCGCGCTGCTCACCGGGGAACTGGGCTTCGACGCGGCGATCGACTACCGCTCCGAGGACGTCCGCAAGGCGCTGCGCGACCACGCGCCCGACGGCATCGACGTGTACTTCGACAACGTCGGCGGGGACGTCCTGGACGCCGCGCTGACCCGGCTCGCGATGCACGCCCGGGTGGTGCTCTGCGGAGCGATCAGCCAGTACAACAACGAGACCGCCGTGCAGGGCCCGTCCAACTACCTGTCACTGCTGGTGCGGCGGGCCCGGATGGAGGGCTTCGTGGTGTTCGACTACGCGCCCCGCTACCCGGAGGCGGCCCGGGAGCTCGCGGGCTGGATCGCGGACGGCCGGATCAAGGTCAAGGAGCACGTGGTGGAGGGGACGGTGGACGACTTCCCGGCGGTCCTCGGGATGCTCTTCCGCGGGGAGAACACCGGCAAGCTGGTGCTGCGGCTGAGCTGAACTCCGGCCCGAGCCTGGCCCGGCGCGGCGGCGACGGGGCGTCCGTTGCCGCCGCCGCACCGGGAGCGCTCAGAGCAGGC
Organism: Kitasatospora sp. NBC_01300; assembly: GCF_041435235.1. Lineage (NCBI taxonomy): Bacteria > Bacillati > Actinomycetota > Actinomycetes > Kitasatosporales > Streptomycetaceae > Kitasatospora > Kitasatospora sp. NBC_01300. Next base: position 330,997 of record NZ_CP108408.1, read on the forward strand.
GCTTGATCTCGCCGCGCGCCCGGTAGAAGCCGCCCGAGGCGGACTCCCGCACCTCGGCGACCAGGTACCGCGCCCCGGCGACCCGGATGTCCTTCGGGAACTGCACCCGCCGGCCCTGGTCGAAGCCCGCCGACACCACCCGCACCCGCAGCCGGGCGCCGTCCTGCACGCACTCGACCTCGATCCCGCCGCCGGGCAGGCCGCCGGTGCCGACGGCCACCGTCTCCAGGGCCGTGCCCGGCCGCACCGCCTCCCAGCCCGCGTTGCGCACCTCGGCGGTGGCCGGCAGGGACCCGGCCTCGGCCGCCCGGACGGCCTGCTCGCTCGCGTCCAGGCAGGCGAGCGAGCCGTCGGTCGTCACCAGGTAGAGCCGGCCGTCCCGGTACTGCATGCTGTACGCCGAGCCGCAGCCCGTGGCGAGCTTCCACAGCCGGGTGCCGTCGGCGGCGAAGCAGTACACCGAGGAGTGGTTGTCCCCGGCGAAGACGTACTCGCCGTCCGGGGAGGCCGCGCAGGAGAACACGGCGGCGTCGCAGCGGTAGGCGGCGACCTCGGAGCCGTCGGACTTGCGCAGCCGGTGCACCCAGCCGCGCCCGGTGCCGGCGAACACCTCGTCGGCCTCCTGCCAGCCGAACAGCACCTCGCCCTTCGTCGCGGTGTGCCACAGCTGGTCGCCGCCGCGCGCCGCGTAGCGGGCGACGCCGCGCGAGTGGCCGTGGTAGACGCCGTCCGCGTCGCAGCGCACCATCCAGCCGGAGCGGCCCTCGGCCTTGCGGCGCCACTGGAACTCGTCCTCGTGGTCGACGGTGGTCAGCCCGCCGCGTTCGTCGGCGACGCCCAGGACGCCGTCGTGGATGTCGAGCCAGAAGATGTCCACGTCCTCGGCTATCTCGTACGCCACCCGGGGGACCTTGCCGCCCAGGTCGTACACCTTGCCGTCGTCGCAGCCCGCGTAGATCCACCAGTCGTCGGCGACGATGCACTTGACGCCGTCCGGCAGGCCGAACCGGGCGGTGACCTCACCGTCGTGGGTGAGGGTGTAGACGTCGCCGCGCTCGTTGCCGACCCAGGCGTGCTCCTCGCCGACGAAGACGCCGAAGGCCGGCGAACCGGAGCGGAACCGCCACAACAGCGGCGCCTGGTTCGCCGTCGAGCGGGTGCTGACGAGCTGCCGCCTGGTCACCGCCCGGCGCTGGCGCACGCCCTGGACGGCCGGCGCGTAGCCCTTGCGGACCTTCTCGCCGATCTTCTTGGCCGCCGACGCGGCGGCCTTCTCGGCGCTCGGGAAGCTGGTCGACTTGGCCTGCCCCTCCTCGCCGATCCGCCCGTAGCGGACCGTCACCGTACTGCCGGCGAGGCGCACCTCGTAGAACTTGTGCGCGCTCCCCTCCTCCTCGGACAGTTCGAGGTAGGTGACCTGCTCTTCCACGGCGACGGACACGACGAAGTCCCCTTTCGGGTTTTCGGGCAACGGAGACGGGAGGCGGGGCCTGTTCGCGGCCCTGCTCACCGACAACCCCCAACCTAAGGCTCGGCACTGACAACGCGTCCCGCCGGGCCTGCCCGGAACCCCGCTTCCCACTTGTCGCCTCACGAACCATTCTTCCGCCGTACATCTGGCCGTCGCCCGCCGCGCACGGTAGGGATCGGGTGGCGTTGCTAGAACCGCAGCGCCCGAACTTTCTTGTCCGTGCTCAGACCGCCGGGCCCACCAGCCCGAGCGGCCGTCAGGAGGAAGCTCATGCGGAGTACCCAGCGAGTCCGGCGCAGAGCGATGGCGGGGGCGTCCGCCGCAGCCGTGGTGGGGGCGCTGCTCGCGCTGCCCGGCGGCGTCGCCCAGGCGGCGTCACCCGACGTGGTGATCAGCCAGGTGTACGGCGGGGGCGGCAACTCCGGCGCCCCGTACGCCAACGACTTCATCGAGCTGTACAACCGCGGCACCGCGCCGGTGTCCGTGACCGGCTGGACGGTGCAGTACGCCTCGGCGGGCGGCACGTCCTGGGGGCGGACCACGCTGTCCGGCACGATCGCGCCGGGGCGGTTCTTCCTGGTGCAGGAGGCCGCCGGGGCCGGGGCGGGCGCGGCGCTGCCGACGCCGGACGCCACCGGGACCCTCAACCTGGCCGCGACCTCCGGCAAGGTCGCGCTGGTCACCAACGGCACGGCGCTGACCTGCGGTTCGGGCTGCGCGACGCAGCCCGGGGTGAAGGACCTGGTCGGCTACGGGTCGAGCGCCAGCTCCGCCGAGGGCTCGCCGACCGGCAACCTGTCCAACTCCACCGCCGCCCTGCGCGTCGGCGGCGGCGCCACCGACACCGACAACAACGCGGCGGACTTCACCATCGGCGCCCCGACGCCGCGCAACTCCGCGTCCACCGGCGGCGGCACCACCACCGGCGCCCGAATACACGACATCCAGGGCGCGGCCCGCACCTCCCCGCTGGCCGGCAGCGCCGTGAGCGCGGTGCCCGGCGTGGTCACCGCCGTCGGGCCCAACGGCTTCTGGTACCAGGACCCGCAGCCCGACAACGACCCCGGCACCAGCGAGGGCGTCTACGTCTACACCGCCGGCGCGCCCACCGTCGCGGTCGGCGACTCCGTCACGGTGACCGCCACCGTCAGCCAGTACCGCCCCGGCGGCAGCGGCGGCACCACCAACCTGTCGATCACCGAACTCACCGCGCCCAGCGTCACGGTGCTCGCCCACAACGCGCCGCTGCCCGCGCCCACCCTGGTCGGCCCCGGCGGGCGGGTGCCCCCGGCGGCGGTGATCTCCAGCGTCGCCGGCGGGGACGTCGAGACCGCCGGGAACTACCAACCCGCCACCGACGGCATCGACTTCTGGGCCTCGCTGGAGGGCATGCGGGTCGAGATCGACAACGCGGCCGTGGTCGGCCCCAGCAACAAGTACGGCGACCTCCCCGTCGTGCCCCAGGGCAGCACCACCCGCACCAACCGGGGCGGCATCCTGCTCCAGGCCAACGACGGCAACCCGGAGCGGGTGACCCTGGCGAACGCGCTCGCGCCCACTCCGACCGCCAACGTCGGCGACACCCTGACCGGCGCGACCGTCGGCGTGCTCGACTACTCCTTCGGCAACTTCAAGCTCCAGGTCACCGCGACCCCGGCGGTCACCTCCGGCAACCTCGCCCCCGAGGTCACCACCGCGCCGACGGCCGGCCAGCTCGCCGCCGCCACGTTCAACGTGGAGAACCTCTCCCCCGCCGACCCGCAGAGCAAGTTCGACGGCCTCGCGGCGGGCATCGTCACCAACCTGCGCGCGCCCGACCTCGTCGCCCTGGAGGAGATCCAGGACAACAGCGGCCCCACCGACGACGGCACCACCGCCCCCGACCAGACCCTCGCCAAGCTCACCGCCGCCATCTCGGCGGCCGGCGGCCCGGCCTACTCCTACCGCCAGATCGACCCGGTGGACGGCCAGGACGGCGGCCAGCCCGGCGGCAACATCCGCCAGGTGTTCCTGTTCCGCACCGACCGCGGCCTGAGCTTCACCGACCGCCCCGGCGCCGGCTCCACCACCGCCGACTCGGTGGTCAACAACGGCGGCACGCCCCAACTCGCCTACTCCCCCGGCCGGATCGACCCGACCAACACGGCGTTCAACTCCAGCCGCAAGCCGCTCGCCGGTGAGTTCCGCTGGAACGGCAAGCCGGTCTTCGTGATCGCCAACCACTTCAACTCCAAGGGCGGCGACCAGCCCCTGTTCGGCCGCTACCAGCCGCCCGCGCACCCGTCCGAGACCCAGCGCCACAACCAGGCGACGGCGGTGAAGAACTTCACCGACCAGATCCTGGCGGTGGACCCGAACGCGGCGGTCATCGTGCTCGGCGACCTCAACGACTTCGAGTTCTCGCAGACCGCCGACATCCTCACCGCCGGCGGCTCGCTGACCGACCTGCCGCGCACCCTGCCGCTGCCCGAGCGCTACACCTACGTGTACGAGGGCAACTCCCAGGTGCTGGACCACATCCTCATCTCCGGCGCGCTGGCGGCGAAGCCGTACAGCTACGACATCGTGCACATCAACAGCGAGTTCAGCACCCAGCTGAGCGACCACGACCCGCAGGTCGTGCGGATCCCGCTGCCCTGACGCACGACACCGGCGCGGTGCCGGCCTCCCCGCTGTGGGGGAGGCCGGCACCCGACCTCGGACCGACCTCAGACCGAGGTCGGACCGGCCTCAGACCGGCCGGAGGGTCAGCGCGAACTGGGGCAGCGCGAGGAGCAGCACGGCGGTTCCTACCTCGATCCAGCGGTACTTCGCCCGGATGATCGCGCTGGTCCCGGCCAGCGAGGACAGCAGCGCCCCCACCGGATCGCGCCCCCCGCACTCGAAGGCGCGGCGCAGCCGGTCCACCCCGGCGCCCGGCGCGATGTGCCCGAAGTAGGCCGGGCCGGTCGGAACCTGCCGCTCGCCCTTCCGGTACCGGGGGGCGAGGGCGGCCACGAAGCAGGCGACGGCCAGCAGCGCGCTCGCCACCGCGCTCCACCACAGGAACGGGACCGCCCAGGACCGGGGCCCGGATCCGCCGCCGTTCCCACCCCCGCCCAGTGGGATGAACACCCCGAGGACCGCGCCGGTGAACGCCAGGAACACGGCGGCCTTGGCGTCGGCCCGGGTGAGCTCGATGCTGTTGGCGGCCACCAGGCGCTCGATCGCCGCCGCCGCCGACGGGCTCGGGGCGGCGTCCGGGGCGGCGTCCGGGGCGGTGGTGGAGACGGCGTGCGGCACGGTCGACGCCCCGCCGCCGGGTATGCCGGCGGCGGTCACACCGGGCTCCCGTTCGCCACGCCGCCCGCCCAGCCGTTGGCCTGCGAGCGGATCTTGACGAACTCCGGCCCGGCGCCCTGCGGCCCGGGGCCGGGCACCCGCCGTCCGAGCGCGATCAGGCGGTCGCGCAGCATCCGGGACAGCTCCTGCCTCTCCTGCTCGCTCAACTTGCCCAACATCAAGGCCAGTTGGTCCTGCCAGGTGGTCTCACCCCGGAGCAGTTCGGCGTGGCCGACCGCCCAGTCCAGGACCTCCCGGACCTGGTCCGGGTGTCTGGCCAGCCAGAGCGCCGCGAGCGACACCGGGCCCTCCTGGACGGCCCGGCGGCAGAACGCGTACTCGTCCTCGCTCTTGTCCATCCAGTTGTAGGGCACGTCGGCCCCGTCCGGCTCCCCGAGCCGCAGTTCGGCCTCGTGCTCCCGGGCGGACACGTCCGTGACGCGGTAGCCGAGGCCGCAGTGCGGCAGGAGGTGGGGCGTCGCGAGGTAGTGCATCAGCTCGGCCCCGGTCAGCCCGTGCCCGGCGGTGGCGAACTGCTCCTTGAGCTGGCGCAGACGCTGTTCGAGATCCTTGCGGACCGGCAGCCAGCCCCGCACCGTCCGCGCCCGCACGACGTTCACGGCGTCGTGCACCCACCACAGCACGTGGACGTCCACCGACTTCGTGCCGTACGGGGTCGACAGGCCGACCGCCCGGGTCCCGGGCCGCTCGTCCAGCTCGACCAGGTACGCCTCGTCGAATCCGCGCAGGCCCGCCCGGACGGCCACCGGGCCCTCCAGGTCCGGGTCCTCGTCGGCGCGGGCGCGGCGGCGGTGCCCCACCTGGTGGTAGAGCCCGTCCCGGTCCAGCAGGACGAGCGCGCGGTCGCGCCGCCCGGACCAGCGGTGGCGCAGGATCTCCCGCCACGGCGCCTGGGTGGCGCGGGCGTAGACGGGCGGGTCGCTGTCGGCGGTCATCGGGCTCCTCCATCGGCAGGGGCGGGCCGGTACGGCTGCGGTCCGCCCCGGCGCCAGGTGTCCAGGGCGTGCTGGGCGATGTGGCGGCCGACCAGGTCGGGGTTGTCGTCGCCGTCGATCTCGACGAACAGGCGCATTTCACCGAGGCTCATCTCCTGGGCGAGCGCGGTCAGCAGCGTCTCCACGGCGACGCGCAGCGGTTCGTTCCAGACCGCCGAGGCGCACCAGGAGAGCAGAGCCCTGCGGGTCTCGTCGAAGAGGTCGTCGTCGTTGAGCGAGAGCCGGATGAAGGTGATCACGGTGTCGGTGAACTCGCCGACGGTGGTCAACTGGGCCTGGAACCAGGCGCGGTCCCACAGCAGTCGGGGGAAGGTCCGGAGCGCGAGTTCGGCCCCGCGCCCCGGGCGGTCCGTCCAGTCCATCAGTTCGCGCAGGACGACCGGCTGGTTACCTGAGGCGAAGAGCTCCCACAACGCCGCGTCGACGGCTGTGGCGACCGCCCTCTCGTCCCCCTCCCGCCCCCGGTAGCAGCCCCGCAGCAGCGACAGCGCGAGCTCCGGGCGGGACGTCCCGAATTCCTCGCCGCAGGCGAAGGCGACCGTGGACCGCACCTGCCAGCCGGCCTCGTGGCTCCAGTTCCTCAGGCGGTACTTGACCTCTCCGGCCAGGACCGGGTCCTGCGCCGCGATGCCCAGCGCGAACGCGGCGGTACGGCGGCTGCGTTGACGGTCGGACCGGGCCAGTTCGAGGATGTCGCGCAGGGCGCGCCGGCCGCCGCCCCAGCCGGCCGCCAGCCCCATCACCCGGCCCAGGGGCGCGGCCAGTTCGGGGTCCGTACCCGGGACGGCGTCCATCCACTCGGTCAGCAGCCCGGACAGTTCGCCGTACTGCCGCCAGACGTGCCGCAGCACCGTCTCGGCCTGGCGGTGCCGGGTGAAGCGCACCGGTTCCACCGTGTAGGTGTAGCGGGAGGTCGCGCGGATCTCGCCGGGCGCGCACTCGGCCCGGACGGTGGCCAGGAGTTCGTCCAGCGACCGCCGGAAGACGAAGCGCGGGTTCGGGCGGGGAGCCTCCCGGCTCACCGCGCCGCTCTGGCCGTCGTCACCGCCCGCCGGCAGGACGGCGGCGAGACGGCCGTCGGCCAGCTTGAGCAGCCGGTCGGCCTCGTCCCGGACGATCCGGTGGTCGAGTCCTTCGAAGACGCTGGTCGCCAGCAGGAAGGCGAGTCCGTCCGGGTCGTCGCGCAGCTTCTTCAGCAGGTCGGGGACTTCCTTCTCGGCGAGGAAGCTGAGCCGCCTGCGGAGATCGGCGAGGTCGGGGCCGTCATCGCCGGCCCTGGCCACCTCGGCGACCAGTTCGGCGACCTGGGCGGGCATCAGTTCCGATGCCAGGAGGTCGTCCAGCCCTGGCCGCAGCCGCTCCAGCAGGCGCCGGCGCCGGTCGGGGTCGGGGACGGCGGCCTCCAGCCGGGCCTCGAAGACCGCGCCGGGCGGCGGGGGCACGCAGCGCACCGGGGTGAGGTCCAGGTCGCGGGCGAGGCTGCGGAGCAGGTCCGGGTCGTGCGGCAGCATGACCACCATGCGTGCCTTCGCGTCCGCCAGCAGGCGGCGGAGGTTGGCGACCACCGCCGGGCCGAGCTGGAGGGTGGGCAGCAGGCCGTGCACCAGGTACCCGCGGGCCTCCGCGTCGCGGGGGCGCCAGGTGGACAGGTCCTCGTCGCTGTCGAGCGCGCGCAGCTTCGTGCTGTGCCCGCTGTGCTGGAACAGCAGGTTGAGGGCCGCGGTGCGGCGCCCGGTGCCGGGCTCGCCCGCCAGGAACAGCAGGCCGGTGTCCAACTGCCGCAGCGCCGACGGGAACCACTCGGGCTGGGCGAAGCCGGCCCGCGCGTCCAGGATCTCCAGTGCGGAGATCGGGCCTTCGTGCGCCTCCACGTGCGGGCCGCCCGGGGCGGACGCCGCGCCGGCGTTCTCGACGCGCTGACCCCCGTGCACCGCGCCGGTGTTGATGTTGCCGTTCGGGGCGTAGATGACATAGCGCCGGCCGGGGAAGTCCCGGTCGAGGTCGGCCAAGTCGTCGGCGTCGTCCGGGTCCGGGTATCCGGACGCGGTCTCGTCCCGGTCGGGCACCGGGCCGTCGGTGCCGCTGCCGGACGGGCCGCCGCTACCGGACGCGCCATCGGCGGAGGGCTGGTCCTCGGCGCTCACCGGCGGCGCTCCTTCTTGTCACCGTGGAAGGTGTCGCCCTGGTTGCCGTTGACCGTGCCGGCCTTGTGACCCGCCACGTAGTCGCCCCCGAAGGAGTCGCCGCGCACGAAGTCGCGCCCGGCGTAGTCGCCGCGCACCTTGGTGACCTGCTGGTCGCCCTCCACATTGCTGACGTGCTGGTTGCCGCGCACCGTACCCAGGTTGAGGTTTCCCCGGTCGGCCTGGTAGCTCACCGGCCCGCCTCCCGTCCGGTCGCCGTCCGCCTGCCCGGCCGCCGGCTCCGCCGCCGCGGCCTGTGCCCGCTCGTGCTCCCCGACCACGGCGTCGCCCAGGATGCGGCGGTCGTAGAGGTTGCCCGAGGGCACGGGCACGTACAGCCAGGCCCGCTGGTCGAACCGCTTGCCCTCGACGGTGGCCGGCACCTCGATGAAGTGGTCGGGGTGGCGGCCGGTGTATCCGCCCGCCACCGCGTCGTCGTAGCAGCGGTCGGACAGGATGGCGGCGACCTGGGTGATGCTCTCGTTGGAGGCGGCCAGCATGGCCTTCACCGGGCGGGAGTCGAGCAGGCGGTGAGTGTCGTTGCGGGGCGTGCCGTTGCCGTCGAACTCGCCGCCGGAGTCGGGCAGCGGCCCGATGTGGAGGCTGACCCGCAGCCGGATCCGTACCGTCCCGACCGAGTGCACGTTGAACTCGGTGAGCACCTCCTGAAGGGTGTGCAGCCACGGGTGGATCAGGAACGGCATCCAGGCCGGGTCGAAGCCGAAGACGTAGCCGTCGCCGGTGGAGGCGGGGAACCGGCGGCCGTGCCAGACCTCGGCGAGCCCGGCGCGCTCGAAGGACCACTGGAGGACCTTCGGGACGGCCTCGCTGATCACGCCGTGCTCGATGGCCGGGTAGCCGGTGAAGTCCTTGGCATCGACGGCCACGATGCCCCGGTACGGCGGCAGCTGGCGGCTCCGGCTGTAGGGCAGGGCGCTGGCCTCGGGCATCGGCTGGTCGGACTGCGACATCTGTGCTCCTTGTGGTTCCGGTGCGGACCGTGTGCCCCAAGCTTCGCGAGCGCGCGCCGTGCCGTGTGCTCGCTCAGTGCGGAAACCTGGTGACGCCCGTCACACGAACTGACGTGGCATCAGCCGGGCGGCAGGCTCTCCGGCCGATCCGGCGCCGCGTCAGTCGCGCGCCCCGTCGGCCACCCGCCGGAGCGCGGACAGGTCGCCGATGACGATGGACTTCCGCCCGGCGTGGACCTGGTGGGGGCCGAGTTCGGCCAGGCCCGCGGTGACGGTGTTCCGGGACACCCCGAGGTGCTGGGCCAGTTCGTCGCGGGTCAGGGCGAGTTCCGCGCGTCGCCCCGCCGGGCCGGCCGGGCCTGCCGGGTTTGCCGGGCCTACGGAGACGTCGGCCAGGGTGGCCAGGGCGCCCGCCAGCCGGGCCACGATGTCGCCGCCGCCGCGGGCGAGGTCCGACTCCCGCAGCCTGCCGATGGCGTAGCGCACCATCACCGGGAACAGGTCCCGGTCCGTGACGAACCGCAGGAACGCGGCCTTGGCGAGGACCGCGACCGTACAGTCCGAGATCGCCTGGACGCTCGCCGAACGGGCCCCGTCGTCCAGCACGGCCACCTCGCCGAGCAGTTCACCGGGGCCGCGGAACGCCAGCAGCCTGACGTCTCCGGTGCGCTCCCGTCGGGTCACCTTCGCCACCCCGCTCAGCAGGGCGAGCACGTGCGTTCCGGGCTCCGCCTGGCGCAGCAGGGTGGCGCCGATCGGATGCCGGCGCTCGAAGGCCTCCGCCAGCATGCTCTTCCAGGTCGCTTCACCCATCAGTCGGCACAGGGTCTGGCCCAGGGGGTCCGCCGTTCGGCCGTGATCGTTCATGCGCCGACCTTAGGAGGCGCCACGCCGGGTGCGCAGACGGATGCGGTCTCCCACCGGAATTTCCCTTGGACGGTCCGGTCGGGAATGGCGCAGGGGGCGCGCCATAGCACGAACTCATCTTGCAGAGTGAGGAATTGGCGAAGAAACCCTTCGCATGAGCGAATCCGGGGCGGGTTGGCGGCGCGCGCGGGGCGGGGCGAGAAGCCTGGTGGCGGGACGGCGGCCAGCCGTGGCCGAGACTGGTGTGCGAGATGTCCGGCATGTCCGGCACGGCAGGACAAGTCGGCTGTACAGCTGGATTCTTGAACTTCCGTCAGGATTGTCCTGAACTTGGCTATGCTGCATCACCATGCCTCCGGCGCCGGCCGTCGCCCGTCCCCGTACTGTTCCGATCGTTTGAGGATGCCGAGAATGCTTCGAGCTGGATCATCGCCCGCCCGACGGCCACCTGCGCCCCTGCTCGGGTGGCTGCTGCCCACCGCCGTGATGGCGGCGGCCGTGGCGGCCGCCGCGGCGGTGGTGTCCGCCGGGGTCCGCGCGGAGGTGCTCTGGTGCGGGGCGACGGGCACGGTGCTGGTGGCCGTGGTGGCCGCCGAGTCGGCCCGCCGGGGACGTGCGCTGGCCGCGTTGCGGGAGCAGCACGCCCGGCAGGTGGGCGAGTTGCAGCGGCGGCTGGCCGGCCAGGAGGCCGAGGCGGTGCGGCTGGCCAAGGAGGAACTGCCGAGGCTGGTGGCCCGGGCCCGCTACGGCGCGTCGATGGACAGCCTGGCCCGGTCGTACCAGGTGCGCGATCCGCTGGCCGCGCCGAAGTTCCGGGGCGCGCTGGAGTCGGTGGTGCGCGGGATCATCGTCGCCGTCGACGACGAGGTGAACCGGCGCGACTCCGCCGAGCGGGCCTTCGTCAACATCGCCCGCCGGGTGCAGGCGATCATCCACCGGCAGGCCAAGGACCTGCGCGAGATGGAGGACCGGCACGGCAACGACCCTGCGGTCTTCGACGACCTGCTGCGCCTGGACCACGGCAACGCGCTGACCGGCCGCCTCGCCGACAGCATCGCCGTCCTGTCCGGCGCCCGCCCCGGCCGTCAGTGGACCAGGCCGGTGGCGCTCTACAGCGTGCTGCGCGGCGGCATGTCGCGCATCCTGGAGTACCAGCGGGTGGACCTGCACCCGGTGGCCCAGGTGTCGGTGATCGGGCCGGCCGTCGAGCCGCTGATCCACGCCGTCTCCGAACTGCTCGACAACGCCACCCGCTACTCGCCGCCGCACACCCACGTGCACCTGAGCGCCGCCGAGGTGCAGAGCGGCATAGCGATCGAGATCGAGGACGGCGGCCTCGGTCTGACCGACGAGGCCCGGATCCGTGCCGAGCGCAGCCTGCGCGAGGCCCAGGTCTCCAAGGACCTGGACGACCTCACCGAGTCGCCCCGGCTGGGCTTCGCGGTGGTCGGCCGGCTGTGCCAGGCGTACGGCTTCCAGATCTCGCTGCGCCGCTCCGCCTACGGCGGCGTCCGGGTCGTGCTGGTGGTGCCGCAGGAGTTGGTCACCACCGCGCCCCCGACCGGGCGGGCGCACGGGATCGGCGCGTTCTCCGGCCCCCGGCCGCTCCCGGCGAACCCGCCCAAGTCGGCGGCCCCGTCGCGGCCGTGGGGGGCGCGGGCGGCGGCGACCGGTGTGGCGGGGCCGTCCGTCGGGCCGTCCTTCGGGGCGTCCGGTCCGTGGGCGCCGAGCGGGCCGGGCCCGGGGGACGACGAGGTGGTGGTGACCGAGCGCACCGCGAACGGCCTGCCGCAACGGCGGCGCCGCCCGCCCACCCCCCGGGCGGGCTACCCCGGATCGGCCCGGACCGCCGGACAGTACGGCAACCCGGCCTCGGGGCCCGCCGCGGGCCCCGCCCCGGGGACGGGAGGGCGTCACGCCAAGGAGCCGGTGCAGCCCGGCCTCTGGCTGGAGGCGTTCACCGAGGGGATCAACGGCCATGGGCCGGCCGCGAGTTCGGCCGGTCAGACCAATGAAGAGACGGCAGGGAAAGGCGAGCAGTGATTCCGCACCGCAGCAACATGGACTGGATCCTCAAGGACCTCGCAGACAGCGTGCCGTACATCCGCCACATCGTCGTGCTCTCCGGCGACGGCCTCCGGATCGCCCAGCACGGCACCGATCCGGACACCGCCGACCGGCTCGCCGCCGCCTGCGCCGGGCTGCAGAGCCTGGCCGCGGCGGTGGGGCAGGAGTTCCCGCACGGCGACGGCTCGATGCGGCTGGTGGTGATCGAGGTGGACGGCGGCTTCTTCTATCTGATGGCGGCCGCCTCCCGCGCGTACCTCGCGGTGCTCGCCGACGAGGGGGTCGACGCCGGACTGGTGGGCCAGCAGATGCGCGACCTCGTCGCCCGGATCGGCGAGCACCTGGCCACTCCCCCGCGCAACCCCGAGGTGGTCGCGTGAACCGGCCGGAGCGGCGGGCGCAGCGGGGGCCGGTGCGCCGTCCCGGTCCCGACCGCGCAAGGGACCGCGACAGGGGCCGGGACCACGACCACGACCGCGACCGCCTGACCCGGCACCGCGGAGCGGGCACATGAACGAGCACAGCGAGGCGGGCACATGACGACGGCCGACCAGGACGGGTGGGACGGCCCCGACCCCGCCCGCCTGTACGTGATCACCCGCGGCCGCAGCGGCCCGGCCGGACCGGGCGTCTTCGACCTGGTCACCCTGATCGTCTCCCGCGCGGAGCCGACGCCCACCATGCAGCCCGAGCACGCGGCCATCCTGCGGCTGTGCCGCGCGCCGCTCTCGGTGGCGGAGGTCTCCGCCTACCTCGAACTGCCCACCAGCGTCGTCACCGTGCTGCTGGCGGACCTGCTCGACGACGGGCGGATCGAGGCCCGCGCCGCCGTCCCCAAGGCGGAACTTCCCGAACGCGCCCTGTTGGAGGCGGTGATCCATGGACTTCAAAGGCTCTGACACGGTGGTCGGACCGGCCGCCTCGGAGCTGCTGCCGGACTCGGTCGCGATGGCGGTCAAGGTGGTGATCGTGGGCGGCTTCGGCGTCGGCAAGACGACGCTGGTCGGCTCGGTCAGCGAGATCCGGCCGCTGACCACCGAGGAGACCATGACCCAGGCCGGGGTCGGCGTGGACGACCCCACCGGGGTCGAACGCAAGACCTCCACCACGGTGGCGATGGACTTCGGCCGGATCAGCATCAGCGACCAGCTCGTGCTGTACGTGTTCGGCACCCCCGGGCAGGAGCGGTTCTGGTTCCTCTGGAACGGCCTGTTCGAAGGCGCCCTGGGCGCGGTGGTGCTGGTGGACACCCGTCGGCTGGAGGTCAGCTTCGAGGTGATCGGGCGGCTGGAGGACCGCGGCGTGCCCTTCGTGGTGGCCGTCAACGACTTCCCGGAGGCGCCGGAGCACCCGGTCGACGAGCTGCGGGCCGCCCTCGACCTACCGCCCGAGGTGCCGATCGTGGCCTGCGACGCGCGCAGCCGCGAGTCCAGCCGGGACACCCTGATGACCCTGATGCGGTACCTGTACGAGCTCGCGGCCCCGCCCACCCGCTGACCGGCCACCCGCCACCGACCGCCCGCCCGGGCCCGCCCGCGCGCACCGCCGGCCGAACCCCCCGTCCGCCCCGCCGACCCCACCCGACCCCGGAGAGCCCGTGAGCACCCCGTTCCCCGATGACGCCGCCCCCACCCCGCCGCCCGGCTGCCCGGCCCACGGGCGCGCCCTCGAACCGTTCGGCCCCGGCGGCGTCCGGCGCCTGTACGGGCCGGAGGCCGAGGCCGACCCCGCGGGCCTGTACGAGAAGCTGCGCGCCGAACACGGCGAGGTGGCCCCGGTCCTGCTGCACGGGGACCTCCCGGCCTGGCTGATCCTCGGCCACGGCGCGAACATCACCGCGATGCGCTCGCCGTCCCTGTTCTCCCGCGACTCCCGCCTCTGGTCGGCGTTCCGCGACGGCGACGTCCCGATGGACTCCCCGCTGATGCCGGTGATCGCCTGGCAGCCGCTGTGCGTGTTCGCAGACGGCGAGGAGCACCGGCGGCTGCGCGGCGCCGTGCTGGACGGCCTGAACCGCTTCGACCGGCGCGGCGTGCGCCGGCACGTCCGGCGGTTCACCACCGAGCTGGTCCAGGTGGTCGGGCAGACCGGCCGGGCCGAGCTGGTCACCCAGTTCGCCGAGCACCTGCCGATGCTCGTCATGACCCAGCTGCTCGGCATGCCCGACGAGTACGGACCGCAGCTGGTGAACGCCGCCCGGGACCTCATGAAGGGCACCGAGACGGCCATCGCCAGCAACGAGTACGTGGTGGCGAGCCTGCGCCGGACGATGGCCGCCAAGCGCGAGGACCCGGGCGGCGACCTGGTCACCTGGCTGATGGAGCACCCGGCCGGGCTGACGGACGACGAGGTGATGGAGCACCTGCGGGTGGTGCTGCTCGCCGCGAACGAGACCACCGTCAACCTGATCGCGGACACCCTGAAGATGGTGCTCACCGACCCCCGGTTCCGCGCCCACCTGTCCGGCGGTCAGATGACCCTGGGCGAGGCGCTGGACCAGGTGCTGTGGGACTCCCCGCCGATGTCGCTGGTGGCCGGCCGCTGGGCGACCGTCGACACCGAGCTGGGCGGACAGCAGATCAGGGCGGGTGACCTGCTGCTGCTCGGACTCGCGGCCGGCAACGTCGACCCGGTCGTCCGGCCCGACCTGGCCACCCCGCTGTACGGCAACCGCTCCCACCTCTCCTTCGGCGCCGGCCCGCACGAGTGCCCCGGCCAGGACATCGGGCGCTCCGTCGCCGAGGCCGGGATCGACATCCTGCTGACCCTCCTGCCGGACCTCCGGCTCGCCGTGCCGGAGGAGGAGCTGACCTGGACCTCCGCCTGGATCTCCCGGCACCTGGTGGAGCTGCCGGTGGAGTTCACCCCGCGCGAGATCGAGCCGCACCCCGACTCCAAGCCGGTCGACGCCCCGGAGCCGGGGGCCGTCACCGCGCCCGAACCCGCACCCACGCCGGCGGTGGCGGAGGCGGTGAAGGAGGCGGAGGCACCGGCCGCCGTCCGGATCCCGGCGCAACGCCGCAGCTGGTGGCGGACGTTGACCGGCCTGTTCCGGCGCTGACGGCCCGTCCCTAACGACGGTCGGTGCGGGGCCGCTGCAGGGTGAAGGTGTCGACCGGGGTGAGGTCCCCGTGCGGGCCGTCGAAGGTGTAGTACGTCACCCGCATCCTGGTCAGGCCGCCGCGCCGGTCGCCGGGGTCGACGTCGAAGGCCGCGAAGCCGTGGGTGTGCTGCCGGTCCTGGACGGCGGCCCACGGGGCGTCCTCGGTCAGCCACACGGACTGCCGGTACGGCGCCGGCGGGCGCGGCGCGTCCTCCAGGGCGACGACCACCCGGCCCTTGGGCTCGCCGAACAGGTCGTCCTGGGTGGTGGCGGCGTTGCCGCCGGCGCCGATGACCATGTGGACGGTGCCGCGACTGGTGTCGACCGTGTGGAGGTCGGTGTCGGACGGCACCGGGGTGCGGGTGTCGTTGGGCAGGGTCCCGCGGACGGGGTGGGAGCGCTCGTAGTAGTGCTCGTGGCCGCCGACCACCAGGTCGACCCCGTAGGCGTCGAACAGCGGGCCCCAGGCCTCGCGGATGCCGAGGTCGCTGCCGGCGCCGTGCTGCGAGCTGGAGATCATCGGGTGGTGCATGCAGACCACGATCCAGTCGATCGCCCGGCTGCTCCGCGCCGACCGCAACTCGCGCTCCAGCCAGCGCTGCTGGGCCCCGCCGGAGTAGCCGCGCAGATAGTGGTCCCCGCTGTCCTGGATGGCCACGTCGTCGTTGGCCAGGCTGATGAAGCGCACCGAGCCGACCGTGAAGGCGTACCACATGCCCCGGGTCTCCGCGTCGTCGGCGGCCGCGGAGTCGGGCAGTTCGAAGTAGGTCTGGTAGCCGAGGGCGCCGATCGGGCCGTTGCCGGCCTCGTTCTCGCCGTTGCCTGCGCAGGGCATCCAGGGGCGCAAGCGGGCCGAGCGGCTGTTGTTGATGAACCAGTCGGCCCAGGTCAGGGTGCGGCTCTGGCCGTGCCGGCCGCTGTAGGAGGCGTAGCAGAGGTCGCCGTTGACCAGGTTGAACAGCGGGCCGACGCGTTCGACGGCGGCGACGATGTCGGCGGAGTGCGGGGTGCCGACCTGGCTGCTGGTGAACACCGGGTACTTGCCGAGCGGTGACGGCATGCCGTCGGGGAAGACCACCTGGCGGCGGAGGTTGGGGGTGGCCTGGTCCCCGAAGCTGGTGAAGGTGAAGGGCGCGCGGCCGCGCGGGGCGGTGGTGAAGGAGCCCGGCTCGGGGCTCGCGCCGTCGTGGCCGGCGGTGTAGAGGTAGGTGGTGGCGGGGCGCAGGCCGGTGAGGCGGGCGTGGTGGACGTACACCTCCTCCTTGCCGAGGGCGTCCCGGTAGGTGCGGGTCTGCGCTTCGACGACCCGGCCGAGGCCGCCGTCCGGCGAGCCGAGGCGGACCTGCGGGCGGCGCACGGACTGCGGGGTGATCCAGGAGACCGTCATCTCGGCGGACGGGTCGGTGCCGAACTGCAGGTGCAGCCCGCTCACGCTGGGCGCCCCGGTCCGGTGCGGGGTGGAATGCAGCAGCGGGCCCGCGGCGGGCCCCACCTCCCGGCCTGCCTCCGGGCCGGGCTCCGGGCTTGCCGCTGCGGCCGGCTGGGCGGCCGCGGCGCCCGCGACCAGCGCGGCGCCGGCCGCGGATGTGCCCTTGAGGATGGACCTGCGTGCGATCGTCATGGAGCTCCGCCTGCCGAGTGGGGGTGTCGACCCGGAGCACTGTACAGACATGTGCATGCAGAGACGATCGATATGACGGACGGTCACCACCGGTACGACGGAGGGCATGCGTCGACCCCGGCGGGGGTCGGGGGCTCCGCCGGGGCCGGGCGCAGGGAGTCGGACACAGGGAGTCCGGCACAGCGAGTCGGGCGCAGGGCCCGGGGGGCAGGCGCCGGGGGGCAGGCGCCGGGGATCAGGCGCCGGGGGTCAAGCGCCGGGGGTCAAGCGCCGGGGATCAGGCGCCGGGGGTCAAGCGCCGGGGGTCAAGCGCCGGGGATCAGGCGCCGGGGATCAGGGGCACTGCTTCCAGGCGAGGTGGTAGACGGTGTTGATGCTGCCGTCCGTCGAGTCCATGGTCATGAAGCTGGTGGTGCTGTTCGGGTCCGAGCTGCCGGCGCCGACCCGCAGTTCGGTGTTGATGTTGAAGTTGCGCTCCTCGCCACAGGGGGCGAAGACCAGGGCGGCGACGTCGACGGTGTCGGTCGCCTGCCAGTTGTCGTCCTTGGGGCCGTTGAAGTGGTGGCTCAGCTGGCCGGTCGCCGGGTCGCCCTGGAAGTAGTAGCTGGCCTGCTGGGTGCCGGTCGCCCCCTTCTCCAGGTGGGCGAAGCCGCGGTAGTCGGCGGAGGCGATCGCGTAGGTGAAGCCCTGCGGGACGTGCACCCGCAGGTTGAGCTGACAGTTCTTCCGGAAGTCGGTCGGCTTCGAGCCGACCCCCACCTGGGCGAGGTAGCTGCTGTAGGTCACGGTGAAGGCGGTGTTGTCCGGGGAGACGGCCACGGCGGCCGTACCCGCCGGGCAGCCGGAGCCGTTGACGGTCGCGACGTCGATGACGATCCGATCCGGCGGCGTCGGGAGCGCGCCGGTGCCGAGGGTCGGCGAGGCGAACAGGGTGGCGGCGATTCCGGTCGTGGCCAGTACACGGAGCAGCATGGGCTTCCCCTTCGATCGTCCACGGAGCCAGGGCCGGCGCGGTGGCGCTTCGAGCGCGATGGCGTTCCGAGCACCATGACGCTTCGAGCGCCTTGACACTTCGAGCGCGGCCCCGAAGTTGGCATGGATATGTCACCACACTCGGGGTGTCCGCGTACAGGGGGTGACGCGCCTCCCGGGTGACCTGCGGGCGTGGGTCCGGCGGTCCGTCGACGGGGCCTCGCATAGTCGGATGGCCAGTCACACCTTCCGATCGTGAGACGAGCCGACGATGTTGCTGCCCCACCGCCGGACCGCCACCGCGGCCCTCGCCCTGTTTCTCGCCCTCCCGGGCTGCGGCGCCCCGGACACCGCCCCGCCGCCCCCCGCCACGACGGCGCCCACCGCGACCGGGCCGCGACCGTTCACCCTGGTCGCCACCGGAGACGTCCTGCCGCACACCGAGATCATCCAGCAGGCCCAGGAGGACGCCAGCGGGAGCGGCTACGACTTCACCGCCATGCTCGCCGGCATCAAACCCCTGGTCAGCGACGCCGACCTGGCCATCTGCCACATGGAGACGGTCTACGGCGCCGACGGCGGACCGTACACCGGCTACCCGACCTTCAAGTCCCCGCCGCAGGTCGCCCGGGCCCTCAAGGACACGGGCTACACCGCCTGCGACACCGCCTCCAACCACACCCTCGACGACGGCCCCGCCGGAATCCGACGCACCCTCGACGCCATGGACGCCGTCGGCCTCGCCCACACCGGCTCCGCCCGGACAGCCGACGAGGCCGGCCGGCCCGCCCTGCTCCGGGCCGGCGGCGCCACCGTCGCCCACCTCGCCTATACCTACGGGACCAATGACATCCCGCTGCCCGAGGGCCGGCCCTGGGCGGTCAACCTGCTCGACCGGGACCGGATCCTCGCCGACGCGCGCGCCGCCCGGGCGGACGGCGCGGACCTCGTGGTGGTCAGCGTCCACTGGGGCACCGAGTGGCAGGACGCGCCGGACGAGCAACAGCTCACCCTCGCCCGCGAGCTGGCCGTCGAACCGGCTCCCGGACAGCCCGACATCGACCTGATCCTCGGCACCCACGCCCACATCCCGCAGGCCTACGAGAAGATCGGCGACACCTGGACGGTCTACGGCCTCGGCGACCAGCTCGCCGGGCACATGTTCACCTACGACGGCGCCGAGGACCCGCGCGGCAACTGGAGCTCCCTCGCCCGTTTCACCGTCAGCCCGCCCGCCGCTCCGGGGCTGCGCTGGACGGTGAGCCGCGCCGAGTTCGTCCCGCAGATCACCGACCTCGGTCCGCCCTACCGGGTGCTCGACCTGCGCGAGGCCGTCCGCCGCAACCCCGGCCGCGCCGACTACGCCCGCGCCCTGGAGCACATCCGCTCGGCGGTGCTCAGCCGGGGCGCGGGCGCGGCGGGGCTCACCATGGCGCCGTAGAGCGAAGAAGACGTTACGGCTTGCGGCCCAGCCCCGCGTAGGCCGCCACCTCGTCGTCGCCGAGCACCGGGCCCTCGTCCAGCTCCGGGTGCCAGCGGTTGATCAGCACCACGCCCGGGTCGTCCAGTTCCAGCCCGGCGAAGAAGCGCTCGACGCCCGCGCGGGGGCGCAGGTGGTTCTCGATGCCGGCCTCCGAGTAGCGGCGGGAGCCGATCGCGACCAGGTCGGGAATCGAGTCGGCGGTGCCGGCGGTCAGCGCGAGGAAGCTGCCGGAGGGCAGGGCGTCGACCAGCTTGCGGACCGGCGGGTGCGCGGCCTCGTCGGAGAGGAAGTGCACGATGTTGATCAGCGTCAGCGCGATCGGCCGGTCGAGGTCCAGGGTGGCGGCCACCGCGGGATCGGCGAGGAACCTTCCCGGCTCGCGCAGGTCGCCCTCGACGTAGGCGGTGCGGCCCTCGGGGGTGCTGGTGAGCAGCGCGCGCGAGTGGGCGAGCACGATCGGGTCGTTGTCGACGTACACCACCCGGCAGGACGGGTCGACGGCCTGGACGACCTCGTGCAGGTTGGGCGTGGTGGGGATGCCGGTGCCGACGTCCAGGAACTGGCGGACGCCGTGCACCTCGACCAGCCGGCGGACCATCCGGTGCATCACCGCGCGGGCCGCGAGGGTGGCGGTGCGCGAGCCGGGCCACTCCCCGAGGATGCGGTCGCCGACCTCGCGGTCCACCGGGAAGTTGGTCTTGCCGCCGAGCAGGTAGTCGTAGACCCGGGCCGGGTGCGCGCGGTCGGTGCGCAGGTCCACCTGCGGCGCCTCCTCGAACCGGACCCCGGTCAGCCAGCCGTCCGGACCGCTGTTCTCCATGTCTTGCCCTTCCGCACGTTCGTTCCCGTCCCACTCAACCACAGGACATGATCGAACGTCAGCCACTTTGGGACGGTACCCGACCGCTGCGCGCCCTGACGGCCGGAGCGCCCACGGCGGCGGCGAAGGACGGCACCCGCAGGGCGGTGACGAGGCCGAGCGCCGGGCCCAGCGTGCAGAGGGTGACGTAGCCGGGGATCAGGCCGAGGCGGTGGTGGTCGTGCAGCCACTCGGCGAGCAGCGGGAAGGAGCCGCCGAACACGGCGATGGTGGCCGCGTTGACCACGCCCAGACCGAGGGCGCGGACCTCCGTCGGGAACAGCAGGCCGGTGAAGACGTTGAGCGTCCCGAGCACCGTCGCCACCAGCATCCCCAGCAGCACGGCGACGAGCTGGAACGGCAGCCAGCCCTGCCGCAGCCCGATCAGCAGCACCGGGACCAGCAGCACCGGCAGCGCGAACCCGGCCCGGGCCACCGGCAGCAGGCCGAAGCGGTCGGCGGCGGCGCCGCTGAGCAGCATGGTGACCAGCACCACCGCGAGCACCACGGTCATGAAGGAGGTCGCCTGCTCCCGGTCGACCACCCCGTAGGCGGCGGCGTACTGCGGCAGGTAGACCAGGGCGAAGTAGTAACCGACCGTCCCGCCCAGGGTGTTGAGGAAGACGGTGAGCACCGCCCAGCGGTGCTCGCGTAGCACCCGCAGGAACGGCGGGCGGGCGCCCGTCGACTCCGCCCGGGCGCGGCGGAACTCCGCACTCTCCGGGGCCGCCCGGCGCACCCAGACGGCGGCCAGCCCGAGCAGCGCCGCGACCACGAAGGCCCGGCGCCAACCGCCGTTGGTCACACCGGACTTGCCGAGGGTGTGCAGCAGCAGCGCGAGCACCCCGTAGGAGAGCAGCGAGCCGACGATGATCCCGCCGTAGGAGACCGAGCTGAACGCGAAGCGGTGCCGGGGCGGAGCCGTCTCGGTCACGTACGCGGCGACGCTGGGCGCCTCGCCGCCGAAGGCCAGCCCCTGCACCACCCGCGCGGCGACGGCCAGGACCGCCGCCCAGGCGCCGATCGTCCGCTGGTCCGGCAGCACGGCGATGCCGAGGCTGGCGGCGGCGATCACGGACATGCCGAGGGTCAGGGCGAAGCGCCGCCCCCGGGTGTCGCTGAGCCGCCCGATCAGGTACGAGCCGACCGGCCGGGCGACGAACCCGACCGCGAAGGTCGCGTACGCCCCGAGCAGGCCGCTGACCCCGCCCTTGCCGTGCCCGAAGAGGTCCGCCGCGAAGTACGGGGCGAGGACGGCGTAGATGTTCCAGTCGAAGGACTCGACCACCGAGCCCACCGTGGCGGCGGCCAACTCCCGTCGCCGCCGGCCTGCTTGCGGTTCCTCGCGCGGCGGGGTGGTTCCGGTCCGATCTGTCATGGCCTCAGCATGGCACCGATCGGGGTGGCGCGGTATCGGACGCGGCGAGGTCCGCGGCCCCGGCGGCCCGGTGCTACCGGCCGGGGTGGTGGACGAAGCGGTAGGTCTCGCGGTCCAGTTCGGTGACCTCCACGCCGATCGCGGCGGGCACGGCGAGGCGGGCCTCCAACGCGGCGAGCACCCGGGCCGTCAGCTCGGCGCGCTGCGCGGTGCTGCGGCCGGCCAGGATCTTGACCTCCACCAGCACGACCGCGCGCCCGCCCGTTCCGTCGCCGACCAGGTGGCGCCCGGCCGGGCGGAACAGCGTCTTGCAGTCCGCCACGGTGGTGTCGATCACCTCGGCGATCAGCCGGTGGACCTCCTCGGCGAAGCCCACCTCGTCGAGGTCGAGGCCGGCGGAGTGGTCGACCAGGATCTGCGGCACGGAGACCTCCCAGGAGACGGAGCCCTCGCGGGGCTCCTCGGACAGTGCCGCGACGCTACCGTGTGCGGCCTCGCGGCGCTCCCGGGCCCCCTGTTGCGCCGGGGGCACCGGGAGCCCGGGAGCGTGAGGAGCCGGTCAGCAGCCGAAGTTGATCAGACGGAAGGTCACGTAGTGGTCGCCGGTGTAGTAGTCCTCGCGGGTGCGCTGGCCGGTGACGATCCGGCGGGTGCCACGGGTCGGCGAGCCGGGCGTCACCACGGTGTACTCGTGGTAGTAGCCGGAGGGCTGGCTCGGCAGCACGTGCTCCTTGTTCTGGAACACCACGCCGTCCTGGCTGTACGGGAACGGCCCGCCGGAGGCGATCAGGTTGAGCGTGGTGCGCGCCTGCGACGGCAGGGCGGACAGGCACACCGAGCCGCTCACCGCGGCGTGCGCCTCGGTGGCGACCGCGACGGGCGCGAGGGTCATCAGGGCGACGGTGGTGACGGCGGCGGCGCGAGACTTCCACGCGCGTAGAGTTCGGGTCATGACAACCAGCATGGCGACCGGCCCGGCCCGCCGAAAGCCCTGATCCAACTCTTCATCTCTGGTCAACTCGACGTACCCGCAACGGACTTGACCTGGACAGCAGTCGGCCGGGCCCGCCCCGCGCGAAGCCGAGCCGAGCCGAGCCGAGCCGAGGCCGGACACGACTGCGCCACCGGGGCGTTCACCGCCTCGGTGGCGCGTCCGGCGTCCCGGCGTCAGCCCCGGGGCAGGGCCAGGGACTGGACGGCCGGCAGCTTGCGCCAGTCGCTGGAGACGATGCTGGCGTGCGCCCGGGCCAGCTGCTCGGTGCGGGCGCGGGCCTGGTCCGCCGTCGGGTCGGTGGCACTGATGGCGGGCGCCACGTTGTGCGCGTCCGTCATGACCAGCAGGTAGTGCGAGCGGTCGTACCACGCGGTGTCGACGCCGTTGAGGTACGTGGCGGCGTCGCCGTCGAAGACCACGAACCAGGGCCGGATCCCGGCGTCCGCGCCCGTGTACGCGGCCCGCGGGTCGCCGGTCTTGGCACCGTGCACGGCGGGGAACAGCTGGGCGTCACCGATCCGGCCGGCGGCGGCGAGGTCGCGCAGGTGGCGGCCGTACTCGACGTCGGTGTGCAGGGTGTCGAAGGGGTTGCTCTCCTCGACCGTCCCCGGGATCGCGTACAGCAGGACCTTTCCGGCCAGCGCCGCGCGGCTCGGCCAGTTGCCGGCCCGCACCGCCTCGTCGACGCCGGCGTACGAGCCGCCGCCCGGCTTGGCGAGCAGGTCGGCGGGGCGCAGCACGGCCGAACCCAGGTGGGCGGCGATCAGCGCGTCCAGTTCCTTCGGCCCCATGCCGAGGTTGGCGGAGAAGCCCGCCTTCAGCTCCAGCTTGACCACCAGCGGGCCGGCGCCGGGGTGGGCGCCGAGCCAGACCCGGACGTCGTCGAGGCAGTTCTCCAGGTTCTTGTTGGCGCCGCCGCTGTAGAGCTGCGCCGGGGTGCTGGCGGCGGTGCAGTTGTTGGAGTTGCCGAGCGGGTTGGAGTGGCTGACCTTCCACTCCTTGGTGACGACGTCCGTCCAGATGTCCAGCTCGATCATCCCGGTGCCGGTGTCGAGCCCCTGGGCGAGGTACGGGTAGGCGGCCGGGTCGTAGGTGTTGTGCAGGCCGACGGTGGTGGCCGAGCCGAACGGCAGGTCCGCCGGGCCGCTCGCGGCCGCGTCCTGCGCCGCGTCGGCGGTCGTCGGAACCAGGGCCGCGGCGGCGGCGAGCAGGCCGGCCGCCAGGATGGCGGCGGCGGTGCGGCGTACGGTCACAGGTACTGTCCCCCCAGGTGCGGATGTGCCTCCGGCCGCCCCTCCCGGACGGTCGGACGAAGCATCGCCCACCAGGGCGAGCTTCGGGTGAAGAAGACACGACAATAGCGTGACGGCTGTACCGCTCCCGCCCGGGTTAGCGTGGGCCGTCCAGCAGGCGCGGCCCGGTCCGCGCCGGAGCACCGAGCACCGGAGGAACTCCCGTGTCCCTGGTCCGCGTCCACAACTTCTCGATCTCGCTCGACGGCTACGGAACGGGCGAGGGGCAGAGCCTCGACTCGCCGTTCGGCCACGCCGGCGACCGGCTGCACGGCTGGTTCTTCCAGACCCGGACCTTCCGGCAGATGCACGGCCGGGCGGGCGACTCCGGCGGCGACACCGGAGTCGACGACGCGATGGCCCGCACCTGGAGCGACGGCATCGGTGCGGAGATCATGGGGCGCAACAAGTTCGGCCCGCAGCGCGGCCCGTGGCAGGACCACGAGTGGAAGGGCTGGTGGGGGCCGGAGCCGGTGTTCCGCACCCCGGTCTTCGTCCTCACCCACCACCCGCGCCCCACGCTGGAGATGGCGGGCGGGACGACCTTCCACTTCCTCGACGCCACGCCCGAGGAGGCACTGCGCCAGGCCAAGGCGGCGGCCGACGGGAAGGACGTCCGGATCGGCGGCGGCCCGAGCATCGTCCGGGCCTTCCTGGCGGCGGACCTGATCGACCACCTGCACGTGGTGGTGGTGCCGATCGTCCTCGGCCGCGGCGAGCGGCTCTGGGACGGGCTCGAAGGCCTGGAGCAGCGCTTCCGCACCGAGGCGGTGACCAGCCCGAGCGGCGTCACCCACCTCACCTTCACCCGGCGGTAGCCGAAGAACGGTGGCCTCCCCGCACCCGCGGGGAGGCCACCGTCGCACTCGGACCGTCAGACCTGTCAGGCCTGGTCAGAACCCGGCCGGACCCCGGTCAGACCCGGTCGGCCGCGATCAGGACGTACTGGAAGGAGCCGTCCTTGTAGGAGTTGATGAACGCCTCCTCGATGCCGGTGACCAGCGAGGAGGTGGCGCGCAGCTCCCAGTAGGGCAGGGTGGCGGGGGTCAGGTCGATGACGGCCTGCGGCACCAGCCGGTTGTCGGCCATGGCCCGCAGGTACTCCCGGCGGGAGTGGATGTTGCACTCGAAGTGCGCGTTGATCTGCGAGACCCACTTGGACGGCTGCCCGTAGGCGGGGTTCCAGCAGCCGGTGACGGTCACGTACCGCCCGCCGACGGCGAGGATCCGGGAGTGCTCGGCGAACAGGTCGTGCAGGTCGACGTACATGCTGGACTCGTTGTTCCACGAGCCCGCCACCTGGCCGGTCTCGAACGGCATGTCGAGCATGTTGCAGACCTGCGAGCGGACGAAGTCGCCGATGCCCAGCTCGCGGGCCCGGTTGTTGCCGAACTCGGCCTGCTTGGCGGAGAGCGTGACGCCCTGGACCCGGCAGCCGAAGCGCTGGTGGGCCATCACCATCGAGCCGCCGCGGCCGCAGCCCGCGTCCACCAGGGTGGCGTCGGCCGAAACCGCGCCCAGGTGGTCGAGGAGCAGCTCGGCCTGCGCGGACTCCAGGCGGTGCAGCTCGGTGATCACCTTCTTCTCGCGCTCACTGTCGGCCGGGTCGCCGATGGCGGCCTGGTCGACGTCGCCGATGCCGTAGTGGTGGTGGTAGAGGCCGTCCACGTCGCCGAGGCGAAGGTTGACCGGCCGTGCCTCGTGGTCCCAGTAACGTGCGATGTCGCCCTGGTAGGGAGTCGCCGGCCCGGGGATGGCGGCGTTGTCGGCGGGGGTGGTGATGTCGTCGGTCAGGGACATGCGTCAGCTCCTAGCGGGTGATCAACGGAAGGGGATGGCTGCCGGAAACGGTGGTCACCAGAAGTCGGGCAGGGTGTAGCGGAAGGAATTGGTCCGGTGCCAGAAGTGGTTGCCGTCGACCCACGCGGACACACCGCGCAGGAACCGTACGAGGGTCGGGACGGGGCAGGCCGCGGCCAGCGCGGCCGCCTCGGCCTCGAAGGCGTGCATCAGGTCGTTGTGGACCTCGACCGCCTTGAGGTAGCCGTCCCGGTGCGAGCAGTCCTCGCGTTCGGCGATCACCACGGGCAGGTTCAGGTGCAGTCCGGGGATGGACAGCTCCTTGGTGTACGAGTACAGGTCGTTGACGATGGTGGTCGCGTTGCCGGCCAGGGCGATCACGCGCTGCATGGCGGGTAGCGCGTGCAGTTCGGCCGGCAGCTCGTAGCCGCCGACGCTGTCCGTGATCGTCGGGCAGGGGCGGAAGTTGTTGAACTGCCGCATCGCCAGGTACTCCCAGACCTGCGGGACGTGCTCGGTCTCGGCCCACGACGCCTCGGCGAGGTACCCGAGGTGCAGCCGGGCCATGTCGTGCCGGAACCGGTCCGCCTGGGAGGGCGTGGAGGCCCGGGTGAAGTACTCCATCGCGGAGCGGTACGCCCGGCGGGGCGCGTCCTCGTACAGCGAGGCCTCCCACTCCGGGTGGTACTCCGGAGTGGTGTGCAGCGGGTCGAGCGCGGTGTGCGCCAGCAGCAGGCGCCCACCGAGGCCGACCGGTGAGCCGCCGTGCTCCTCGCAGTAGCAGTCGTCGACCGCGTTCTCGGCGACCATCAGGCGGGCGGCGAGCATCAGGTGGTCGACGCTGGGCGCGTCCGGGTGGCAGGCCACCATGTAGCGGCCGGTCGAGAAGCCGTCGAACTGCTTCTCCCAGTCCGGCGGGTACAGCTCGACCTCTTCCAGCGCCCAGGCCTTGATCTTGAGGCTCAGCTCCTCCACCCGCACCGGGTCGGGCTCGGCCACCGGGTGGTGGTAGAGGCCCGGGATGGCGTCGCCGGGCTTCGGCTTGGCACCGCCCGGCGCGGGGCTGTCGGACGCGGGGACGCCGGGCGCGGGGGTGTTGGGCGCGGGGGGACTCGGTGCCAGGTTCAGGCCCGCGGTGCCCAGGCCGCTCGGCCCGCGAAGGATCCGCTCGATCGCCGAGGAGCTCATGACCCCACCGCCACGGCGGCAGTGCGCTCGAAGGGTGTCCCCGCTCTGGTGCACAGGGGCATGGAGCCTCCTCTGACTCTGATGAAGGATCGCAGGACGTGACGGTTCGTCACCTGAGCCGACGGCGTGGGCGGTCTTCGAACGCGCCCCCGTCTCGCTCGGTTCACAACCGTAGGCGCGGGGACCGGTTCGGAAACGTTCCGGACGATCTTCTACACCCGATCAGGTGAACGTAGGCCCGTATGGCGTTTGAAACGCCGCCTCCTCATGCATCGGTCCGCCGCGCCCGCCGGCGTAAGGGGGAGAAGAATGGCCACGACCCCGTGACGGAACGGGGCCAGGAAGGACGTACCAGCACATGGAGACCCAGGGCCGCAGCCGCACCGCACTGGTCGAGGACCTCATGGAGCGCTTCCCCGACGTGCCCCGGGAGGCCGTGATCAAGGAGGACCTGCTGCGCGGCGGCATGGCCTTCGACGAGTCCGCCCTCAGCGGCAGCACCGGCGCCGACGGGAGCGGCGAGGTCAAGCCGAAGTCGTACTTCATCTTCTCCTTCGACCACCGCACCCTGCCCGAGCTCGGCGCGGCCGCGCTCAACCGCCCGCCGGAGGAGGTCGTGCTCACCGGCGGCCCGTACGGGCTGCGCCGCACCGTGGTGTCGGTGCGCGTCAACCCGGACTCGCCGTACCGGGTCGGCGCCGGGGAGGACGGCACGCTCGGCCTGTACCTCGACGGCACGCGGATCGCCGACGTGGGCCTGCCCCCGATGCCGGACTACTACCGGCACACCCTGGCCAACGGGAAGTCGGTGATGGAGGTCGCCCCGACCATCCAGTGGGGCTACCTGATCTACCTGACGGTCTTCCGGGTCTGCCAGTACTTCGGCGCCAAGGAGGAGTGCCAGTACTGCGACATCAACCACAACTGGCGCCAGCACAAGGCCGCGGGCCGCCCCTACACCGGGGTCAAGCCGGTCGAGGAGGTGCTGGAGGCGCTGGAGCTCATCGACCGCCACGACACCGCCCGCGCCTCCCAGGCGTACACCCTCACCGGCGGCGCCATCACCTCGCAGGTCGGCGGCCGGGACGAGGCCGACTTCTACGGCCAGTACGCCAAGGCCATCGAGGAGCGCTTCCCCGGGCGTTGGATCGGCAAGGTCGTCGCGCAGGCCCTGCCGCGCGAGGACGTCCAGCGCTTCCACGACTACGGCGTGCGGATCTACCACCCCAACTTCGAGGTCTGGGACAAGCGCCTGTTCGAGCTGTACTGCCCCGGCAAGGAGCGCTACGTCGGCCGCGACGAGTGGCACCGGCGCATCCTCGACTCCACCGAGGTGTTCGGCCCGGAGAACGTGATCCCCAACTTCGTCGCCGGGGTCGAGATGGCGCAGCCCTTCGGCTTCACC
Organism: Kitasatospora sp. NBC_01300; assembly: GCF_041435235.1. Classification (NCBI taxonomy): domain Bacteria; kingdom Bacillati; phylum Actinomycetota; class Actinomycetes; order Kitasatosporales; family Streptomycetaceae; genus Kitasatospora; species Kitasatospora sp. NBC_01300. The sequence goes on from NZ_CP108408.1 coordinate 358,988, forward strand.
ACCGTCGACGAGGCCATCGCCTCCACCCGGGAGGGCCTGCGCTTCTTCATGTCCCACGGCGTGGTGCCCCGCTTCACCACCTGGTGCCCCGAACCCACCACCCCGCTCGGCAAGGCCAACCCCCAGGGCGCCCCGCTGGAGTACCACATCCGTCTGCTCCAGGCCTACCGCGCCACCCTGGAGGAGTTCGGCCTCTCCTCCCCGCCCGGCTACGGCCCGGCCGGCCCCGGCAAGGCCGTCTTCTCGGTCAGCTCCTTCATGGACTCGCTGCCCGGCTGAGCGCCCGGCGCGCGCCGCCCCCGGCCGACATGACAGGACGTCAGGATGACGCCGGGGGCCGTCGGCCCACCGCGAGGAGGAGGCGGACCCCGCCGATCGGCGCGTAGGTGGGGGTACGAACAGCGTGTTAGCTTCCCGCCATGGGATCACGTGGGGCTCGTGGGGTGGCGGCGCGGTCGGCGATCGAGGGGATGCGGGAGCTCGCCGGGGAGGGATTGACGGCGCCGGAGGTGTTCCGGCGGGCGGACGAACTGCTGCGCCCGGTCCTGGAGTTCGACGCGGTGTGCTGGCACACCGCGGATCCGGCGACCGGTCTGGTGAACTCGGTGCAGAGCGAGGACCTCAGCCTGACGGCGTACGAGCACGCCGTCAGGCTGGAGGTCTGGGAGGACGACCTGGCGACCTTCCCGAAGATCCGGCACAGCGGGGCGCAGGCGGAGACGCTGAGCCGGGCGACCAAGGGGCGCCCGCAGGAGAGCGTGCGGTTCCGGGAGCAGATAGCGCCGGCCGGGTTCGGGGACGAGCTGCGGGCGGTGTTCGACGCGACGGGCGGGATGTGGGGGTGCGCGGCGTTCATGCGGGCCCCGGACCGCGGCCCCTACCTGGGACGCCAGCGCGAGCTCGCCGGCGCCGCCGCCCGCCACCTGGGCAACGCGCTGCGGGCGTGCCACATTCCGGCCGGCGCGCCGGACCAGGAGGACGCGGGGCCCGCGGTCCTGATGCTCGACCGGCGCAACCGGCTGCGGGCGATGTCCGGCCCGGCCGAGGACCTGCTCGACCGGCTGGCCGACCCCACCCCCACCTCGCTCAGCATCCCGACCTCCGTGGCGATGGCCGCCGAGCACGCCCGCCGGGCGGCGCACGGCCTGGCCGCGCCGCAGACGCCGGTACGGGTCCGCACCCGGGACGACCGCTGGTACCTGCTGCACGGGTCGGCGCTGCGCGGCGACGCGGCGGCGGACGAGGTGACGGTGGTGGCCGCGCCCGCCTCGCCGGCCGAGGTGATGCCGCTCTACCTGGCCGCGTACGGGCTGACCGCCCGCGAGCAGGAGGTGGCGCTGCTGCTGGTGCGCGGCAGCGACACCCGGGACGTGGCCCGGCTGCTCGCGATGACGCCGTACACGGTGCAGGACCACCTGAAGTCGGTGTTCACCAAGACCGGGGTGGGCAGCCGGCAGGAGCTGATCGCGCGGATCATGCTCGGCGGGGGGCGCTGCTGACCCGGGGCCCCGCGCACGCCTGGCGCGCGCCCTGCCCCGAGCCCCCGCCCCGCACCCCTGACGCGCGCCCCGCCGCACGCCCCCAGGAATCTGGGATGGCCGGGGCCCCACCGCGAACGTGAAGATTTCCCCACGGGGGATTCACGTCATGCACATGACATGACGTGGATCGCAGTGCCTTCATCGTCCACCGGAGGAGCACCCGCATGAGCTCGCGCACCAGGCGCACCGCCTTCACCTCAGGAGTCGCCGCACTGGTCGCGGTGACCGGGCTCGGCCTCGGCGCCGCGCCCGCACACGCCGACACCGCACCACCGACCGCCACCTGCGACCCCGCCCGCGACTACCTGTGGGAGGACATCGCCTCCGCCCGGGTCGAACCGACCGTCACCGACTTCCTCGCGGTCGCGATCACCCCCGGCACCACCGGCAGTTACACCAAGACCCTCAGCGAGGTCGACTCGGTGAGCACCACGATCAACACCAGCACCGAGGTGAGCGCCGAATTCAAGGCGATCTTCGCCAAGGTGAGCGTCAAGGTCGGATTCTCCGTGGCCACCACCAAGGCGACCACCCGCACCACCACCGTCACCGACACCGTGAACTTCAACAGCCCCGGCTACTACGGCCTCTACCGCGGCACCCGGAAGGTCACCGGCGAGTGGGTCCGCTACATCTGCGCCCGCAGCGGGAACACGGGCTACTGGATCAACACCAGCCCGAACGGCCCCGGCACCTTCACCACCTTCGACGTCCCGGAGCAGGGCACCGTCTCCTGCGCCTACCCGGAGCCGGCCGGCACCCTGCGCGCGGCCGCCCGGGCGCGACTCGTCTGCTAATGCCCAGGATCGCGGAAATCACCCAACCCACCTGCTGCGAAAGCGAGTCCACCATGCCCGAACCGCACCCTCGACGCTCCCGGGCCCGACGCCCGCTGAACGTCCTCGGTACGGCGGCCGCCGTCGGCGCCCTGCTGTTCACCGCCGCCCCCACCGCCCTGGCCACCCCCGCGTCGGCCACCGCACTCGCCGCCGACCCGGAGAGCGAATACCCCTGCGACCCCGGCCTCTACCGCATCAACACCGCCGGGGCCGACCGGCCGCTGACCGTCGCTCTCTCGTCCGGGAACCACGGCTCGGTCATCCAGTACTTCTGGGGTGACGAGTCGAACCAGAAGTGGCAGGTCTGCCGCAAGCACACCTCCGACGGCCGCGAGCTGGTGTACTTCCGCGACAGCTGGCGCGGCTGGTGCATGGTCGTCGACCGCTGGGGAAAGGACAACGGCAACTGGATCATCACGGTCGGCTGCGGTGACGTCGTCCCCGAGAACCAGGCGTTCTGGATGGCGAAGGTTCCGGGCAGCAACCGCTTCGCCCTCCAGAACGTGAACTCCGGCAAGTGGGTCGCCGCCCAGGACCACAGCGACGGCCTGGGCTACCAGATCGTCCAGGACAGCCGACCGGACCTGTTCTACCTGCAGGCCGTCTGACCGTCCGACCGCACGGCGCACCGCGAGGAACGCCCGTCGTGCCCGGCCGGACAGCCCCGGCCGGGCACGACGGGTTCCGGGGCGCCGGCCCCGGGGTACGCGTCCAAAAATACCGGGTGGGGTATCCTGGCAGGACTGGCCACCCCATCCGGGGGTGCGACGTGAGGAGCAGCGCGATGTGTCGACGAACCACCTGCCGGACCTGCGGCAAGGCCGGCTACGCGGGGTGCGGCATGCACGTCGAGCAGGTGCTCGCCGGGGTGCCCAAGTCCGGCCGCTGCGCCTGCGACCGGACGAAGGGCAAGGGCGGCGGCTTCCTGGCGAGGCTGTTCGGGCGCCGCTGACGGCCCCGGCTGCGGCCCCGGCTGCGGACCCGGCTGCGGGCGCACCCGAGGGGGCACCGGTCCGTCGACCGGCGCGCCGGGCCGGCCCGGCGCCCCTCCCCCGCTCTTCCGCGCCCCCGCGCCGCAGGTCAGACTGTCGCGAGCAGTCCGACGCAGCACCGAACGGGGGCCACGTGGCACAGGGCAGGAAGAAGCAGAAGAGACCACTGAGCGCGGCGGCCGCCGCCGCCCAGCGGCCGAAGAGCGCCAAGCGGAAGCCCCGGAAGGACAAGCCGCTCGCGCCCCGCACCATCCGCCGGGCGGCCGTCCTGGTCGCGGTGCTCGCCCCGCTGCTGCTCGTCGGCCTGATGGCACTCGCCGTGGACCCGGACCACTCCGCCCTGTTCACGATCCTCGCCGTGCTGGTGCTCATCGCCGCGCTGGGCGGACTGATGGTGGTCCGGACGGCGGGCTGGGTGCTCTGGCCCGGCGTCCTGCTGGGCGTCCTGCTGCTGGCCCTGCCGCCCACCACCATCCGGGCGGAGGTGCTCGCGCACCGCGGGGAGCGGACCGAGGTGGTCGTCACCGAGGCCCACAGCTCGAAGGACCGCAGCGGCCGGATCAGCTGGTCCTGCGCGATCCGCCGCACGGACGGCAAGCCGCTGCCGCACCCCAGGTTCCAGGGCTCGGGCTGCTCCGGGTCGTCCTCCGCCGGCACCACCACCACCGTCCTCGTCGACCCCGACGGCTGGGCCCCGCCGGCCGGCACCGACCTGGACTTCTCCTTCCTCCGTGGCGGCGTCTACGCCCTGGGCGGCCTCAGCCTGCTCTGGATCCTGCTCGTCACCGCCGCCGCCCGCCGCAGCCTCCGGGAGTCCCGCGCCGCAGCGCCCGCCTGACGGTCGGGCACCGCTCCTGCCGCACGTCCGCCACTCCGGGCCGGGACGCCCTCTCGACTGCGGCGGGGTCGCGGCCGCATCCTCGATCCGGTGCGCTGTTCCGGCGCCTCCCGCCCGCCCCGACCCGAGCGAAGGAGCCCCATGGACCGCCCGCTGGACCGCCCCCGCCTCGTCCTGGACCCCACCGGCCGCGACCGTGACGCCGAGACCGCCGAACTGTGCGCCCGCGGCCCGGCGACGCCCGTCGACATCCTCGGCGTCGAGGCCTGGGCCGTGGCCGACCCCGTCCTGCTCGAAGAGCTCCTCAAGGACCCCCGGGTCTCCAAGGACGGCCACCAGCACTGGCCGGACTTCGCCGAGGTCGTCCCCACCTGGCCACTGGCCCTGTGGATCACCGTCCGGAACATGTTCAACGCGCACGGCGGCGACCACCGCCGGCTGCGCCGGCTCGTCGGGTCGGCCTTCACGGCCCGTCAGATCGGCGCCCTCGCCGAGCGCATCGAGCAGCTGACCGACGCGCTGCTCGACGACCTGGCCGCGACGCCGCCGGGCGTGCCGGTCGACCTCCGCGAGCGGCTGGCCTACCCGCTGCCGATCCAGGTGATCAGCCGGCTCCTGGGCCTGCCGGAGGACGTCCAGGAGGGGTTCCGGCACATCGTCGACCGGGTCTTCTCCACCACCCTCACGCCCGAGGAGTCCGAGGCCAACGCGGCGGCGTTCTTCGCCATGCTCGAAGGGCTGATCGCCGCGAAGCGCCGGCACCCGGGCGACGACATGACGTCCCTGCTGATCGCCGCCCGCGACACCGAGGGCGACGGCGCCGCGCTGACCGAGGAGGAGCTCCGCGACACCCTGTTGCTGGTGGTCTCGGCCGGCTACGAGACGACGGTGAACCTGATCGACAACGGCATCGCACTGCTGCTCACCCACCCCGAACAGCTCGCCGCGGTCCGGGCGGGCCGGGCGCAGTGGAGCGACGTCGTGGAGGAGGCGCTGCGCCGCGACGCCCCGCTGGCGCACCTGCCGCTGCGCTTCGCCGTCGAGGACATCCGGCTGTCGGACGAGGTGACGATCCGCCGGGGAGAGGTCATCCTCCCCTCGTACGCGGCCGCCGGGCGCCACCCCTGCCGGTACGGCACCACCGGCGACGTCTTCGACGTCACCCGGCCCGTGAAGGACCACCTCGCCTTCGGGCACGGCCCGCACTTCTGCCTGGGCGCGCCGCTGGCCCGGATGGAGGCCGGGACGGCGCTGCGCAAGCTCTTCGAGCGCTTCCCCGACCTCTCGCTCGCCCCGGGCGCCGAGCTGGGCCCGGTCGCGTCGCTGATCTCCAACGGCCACCGGTCGCTCCCCGTCCTGCTCACCGCCGGGCGTGCCGACGGCTGAGCGGGGGCCGCCCCGGCGGCCGGCGGCTGTTCGCCGGGCCCGCGCGGGCCGGTCGGTCCGTCAGGCCGTGCTGCCCTTCGGCACGGTGTAGAGGCACTCCTCGATCCGGTCGATCAGGCCGCCCTCGAACCGGAAGTACACGACGGTCGGGACCTCCTGGACGATCCCGTCGGCCGACAGCAGGTGGATGACGTGCTGCTGGAGCACCTCGTCCGGCTTCTCGAACTGGCGGAGGACCTCGAACCGCAGGGACTCGACGCCGGCGGCGAAGGCCTCGAAGTGCACGAGCCGCTCGTCGATCGCCTGCTCGTCCTTGCCGTCGTTCTGCCAGACCGTGGCCTTCTCGGTGCACAGCGCCCGGAAGCCGGCGAAGTCGTTCGCCTCCAGCAGCCGCAGACCCGAGATGACCGTCTCGCCGATGCTCTGTGCCATGCCGAACTCCTGTGTCCGTCGGGTCGAATGCGGGGTGGTGGTGCGGTGGTGCGGTGCTGCGGTCAGTGGGGAAGCAGGCCGAGGTGGCGCAGGTCGGTGACGTACTTGCGGACGAGGGCCGCCGACAGGTGCGGGATGTCCTGGTCGGCGCCGACCTTGGCGGCCCGCACGGCGGACCGGAACCCGGCGGCGGGGATCGCCGACCCGGGGACGCCCTCCCCGGGCCGCGCGAAGGCGCGCAGCAGGGGCAGCAGCGAGTGCTGGCGCTGCTTCTCCGGCAGGGCGCGCAGCGCGGTGGTGATCCGGGCGAGCCAGTCGTCGTAGTCGTCGATCCGCCGGATCGGGTGGCCGTCCTCGATGAGCCAGTCGACGAAGGTGTCCAGGCTGACGCCGTCGTCGTGCGGGTTCAGCGCGTTGAAGGTCCGGTAGCCCTCGGTGGCCCGCGCGCCCAGCGCGGTGACGGCCTCGGCGGTGAAGTCGACCGGCAGGCCGTCGTAGTGGGCACGCCCGCCGCCCCGGTAGAAGGAGCCCGGGGCGATGCCGGTGGCGAGCAGGCTGAGCAGCAGGCGGGTGAACACGTCGGGCACGTTCAGCTGCCCCCGGTACCTGCCGTGCGCGAGGATCATGTCCGACCGCAGGGTGACGACCGGCAGTCCGCACAGGTCGTGGGCCTCGCGGAGCAGCACCTCGCCGGCCCACTTGCTGGTCGCGTACCCCTGCGCGTACCCGTCGTACCCGTGCGCGTCGTCGTGCGCGCCGCCGGCGGTGCCCCGGGCGAGGTGGCGCACCGGGCTGGTGACGCGGATGTCGCCGTCCTCGTCGAGGGCCTCGGCCGCGGCACCGGCCACCACGGCGACGGTGGACACGTAGGTGACGGGCTTGAGCCGGGTGGTGAGCGCCAGCCGGATCAGTTCGGCCGTGCCGACGACGTTGGGCCCGAACAGCTGGTCGTAGGGCAGCACGTGGTTGACCAGGGCGGCCGGGTGGACGATCAGGTCCACGGTGTCGGCCAGCCGCTGCCAGGTGTCCTCGGCCAGGCCGAGCCGCTGCTCGCCGATGTCGCCCGCCAGCACCTCCAGCGTCCCGTCGGCCAACTCCCGGTACCGCCGGAGCAGTTCGGCGTCACCACTGTCGAAGGCGGCCTCCAGCCGCTTCGCCGCGACGGCGGCGTCGGCGCCGCGGACGACGCAGACCAGCCGACCGCCCGCGGGCGCCAGGCGTTCCAGCCACTCCAGGCACAGGAAGCGGCCGAGGTAGCCGGTGGCCCCGGTGAGCAGGACGGTGCGGACGGCGCCGTCGGGGCGGGGCAGCGTCGGGGCGGCGGCGAGCGTCGCCGCGTCGAGGAACCTGTCCAGGGTGAGGTCGCCGGCCCGGGCCTCGGTGGCGTGCTCGCCGTGGACGGAGGCGGCGGTGGGCCGCGCGGCGCCGGAGCTGCGCCGCTCCTCGATGTAACCCGCCACCCGTGCCAGGTCGTTGGCCGGGCTGATCACCACCCCGACCGGGACCTCGACCCGGAAGATCTCCGTCATGAGGGCGGCGAAGGACAGCGCGGACAGCGAGTCCCCGCCCAGGTCGGTGAAGTGCGCGTCGGCGCTCAGCTCGGCGCCCGCGCAGCCCAGCAGCGCCTGGGCGGCCCGGCCGACCGTCTCCAGGACCGGCCGGCCCGGCCCGGCCCGGCGCAGCTCGCGCAGCCGCTGCTCCTGCCCGTCGGCGAGTTCGGCGTAGAGCCGTTCCAGGGCCTCGCCGTAGCGCTCCCGGAGCCGGGGACGCAGCGGTTTGTGGCTGTCGGCGAGCAGGCCGTTCGCGGCGCTGAAGGGTTCGGTCTCGATCAGGACGTCGCGCGGGATCTCGTAGGAGTTGAGCTCGGCCTCCTTGGCGATCCGCTGGAGCGACTCGACGAGCAGCGGTTTGAGCGACTCGGCGTCCCCGCCGGCCCTGGCCAGCGCCTCCGGGGCGGGGACGACCACGGCGAGCGGGTAGGCGCGCTCGCTGTTGCCGTACACGAAGATCTGCCGGATCAGCGGGCTGGCGACGAAGGCGGTCTCCAGGCGGGAGACGGCCACGAACTCGCCCTGGGAGAGCTTCAGGACGTCCTTGGTGCGGCCGACGTAGACCAGCCGGTCCGGCCCGGTCTCGGCCATGATGTCGCCGGTCCGGTAGTAGCCGTCCGCGTCGAAGATCTCGGCGTTGAGTTCGGGCCGCTTGTAGTAGCCGGGGATGGCGGTGGCGGTCTTGAGCAGCAGTTCCCCGCGCGGGTGCGGTGAGTCGGTCCGGAAGTATCCGAGTTCCGGGACGTCGACCAGCTTGTAGTCGATGACCGGCGGGCGCTGCACCACCGAGTCGAGCAGCACCCCGCCGGCCTCGGTGGAGCCGTAGCCGGTGTACAGGTGGAAGCCCAGGCAGGACTCGACGAAGGCCGCCACCTCGGCGGAGAGCGGGGCGGTGCCGCAGAAGGCCTTGGTGACGCGACCGCCCAGGACGTTCTCCCGCAGGTCGGTCTTGACCGCCGTGTCGACGTCGCCGGGTTCGCCGGAGCGCCGGTCCAGTTCGCTGCGGTACCGCTGGAAGAGCAGGTCGCAGATGCGCGGGACCATGGTCAGCTCGGTGGGGCGGACCAGGGCGATGTCGTCGAGCAGGGTGGACAGGTCGCTCCTGGCGGTGAAGTGGCCGACGCCGCCCCGGGAGAGCGAGCCCATCAGTGCCCAGTGGCCGGCGAGGTGGCTCTGCGGCATGTAGTGGACGCTGACCGGGGGTGCGTCCTCCGCGCCGTAGCTGAAGCCGTTCCACGCGGTGCGGACCAGCCGCTGGGGGTACACCGCACCCTTCGGGGTCCCGGTGCTGCCGGAGGTGTAGATGAGCAGCGCCAACGGGTCCTCACCCGGGGCGGCGACGAACAGGGGCGCGGGCGGCAGGCCGGCACCGGCGTCGACCACGGCGGCCAGCGGGTCGACGGCCACCGGGCGGCCGGCCCCGGCCAGGCGCCGCCGGGCGGATGCGAGGGCTTCGCGCTGCTCGGCGACGTCGGGGCGGTAGTCGAACACGATCAGGCGCCGGATCGAGGGCTCCCCGAGGACGGCCTCGACGGCGGTGTCCAGCCGCTCGATGCTCGCCGCGAGGGCGCGCGGTTCGGTCTCCGCGACGATCGGCGCCAGCTGGGACAGCGGCGCGCTGGACTGCAACGGCACGACCACCACGCCCGAGTGGAGGCACGCGAGGTCGAGCGTGGCGTAGTCGGTGCTGGTGAAGCCCAGGATGCAGAGCCGGTCACCGGCGCTCAGCGGGTGGTCCGGGTGGTGGTGCCACTCGGTGGCGACGGCACGTACCCGGGCCCACAGTTCGCGGTAGCTGACGGTCTCGAAGCGGGGCAGCAGGCGCCCGGTCACGGGCTCCCGGGCGCGTTCGCCGAGGGCGGGCCGGTCGCCGTAGCCCTCCATGATGGCCGCCATGGCCTCGGCGAGTCCCTTGTCCGGATCACGCACGGCCGCGGTGATCGCCTCCAGTGGTTCGGCCATGCTGAGCCCTCCCGTAGCGTCCGGCTGGTGTCCGGCATCCGGTTGATGTCCGGCGTCCGGCTGATGTCGACGTGTGAACTGGGGCGGGCCGGCCGAAGCGACCGCCGGCCCGTCGGGCCCGGGCGGTCGTTCCGGCCGGCGGGCGTCTCACCAGGCGACCGGCAGCGCGTCCGCTCCGCGGATGAGGCGTTCCGTCCGCCAGGTGACCTGGTCGGCCGGCACGGCGAGGTGCAGACCGGGCAGGCGGCGCACCAGGGAGTCCAGGACGACGCGCAGTTCCATCCTGGCCAGCGCCGCGCCGAGGCAGTGGTGGATGCCGTGCCCGAAGGTGACGTGCGGGACGATACCCCGGTGGAAGTCGATCTCCTCGGGGCGGTCGAACACCTCCGGATCCCGGTTGGCCAGGGAGAACTCGGTGACCACCGCGTCGCCGGCGCGGACGGTCTGCCCGCCCAGCTCCACGTCCTCGGTGGCGATCCGGGTGAAGCCGGCGGTGGCGCTGATCGGGATGATCCGGGAGAGCTCCTCGACCGCGTCGGGGATCAGGCCGGGATCGGCGACGAGCTCCTGCCAGAGGTCGGGCCTGGTCAGCAGCGTGTAGACGAAGTTGCCGATCTGGTTGGCGGTGGCCTCCTGGCCGGCGGACAGCAGGCTGACCCCGAGGCTGACCAACTCCTCCTCGGTGAGCCGGTTCTCCTCGTCCTCCACGGCGACCAGTTCGCCGAGCAGGTCGCTGGTGGGCTCGACGCGGCGCTCGGCGACCAGGCCGGCGAGGTAGTCGTTGAGGTGCCCGCGGTCCCGCGCGGAGCGGGCCGGGTCGGAGAGCATGAGCAGGCCGTCCACCCAGGCGTTGAACCGGTCGCGGTCCTCGACGGGCACGCCGAGCAGTTCGCAGATCATCGTGATCGGCAGCGGCCAGGTCAGCATCTGGGTCAGGTCGGCGGGCGAGCCCGTGGCGATCATGGTGTCGAGCAGTTCGTCGACGATCTGCTGGGCGCGCGGGCGCATCGCCTCGACCCGGCGCACGGTGAAGGGGTTGGCGACCCTGCGCCGCAGCCGGCTGTGCTCCGGCGGGTCCATGCTCAGCATCGAGGTGCGGGGCAGGCCGGCCGAGACGATCCGGGGCACGTCCTCGCCGGCGGCGGCGGCCCGGCTGAACCGGGGGTCGGCCAGCACCGTCCTGACGTCGGCGTGGCGGCTGACCAGCCAGGCGTCGCCGCCGTAGGGCAGGCTCACCCGCAGCACCGGCTGCGCGCTGCAGGCCTCGGCCAGCTTCGGGTCCACGTCGAGCTGCTCGGCCGGACCGAACGGATAGGCCCGCGGCCCTTCTTCTGTCGCGGTCATCGTGTCAGTCCTTCCAGTCCTGGCGGGCGGTCACAGGGACGCGCTCTTGCCGCCGTCGATGACGAGGTTGCTGCCGGTGATCCACGAGGCGCGCCGGGAGACCAGGAAGCCGACCGCCTCGGCGATGTCCTCGGTCTGACCGATCCGCCCGAGCGGGACCTCGTCGGCCCAGTCCCCCTCGGATTCCATGCCGAGATAGTCGACGATCTTGTCGCGCGCCTCATCCGCCCCAGGAGTCATCACGTTTCCCGGGGAGATCGCGACGACCCGGATTCCGTCCGGTGCCAACTCGACCGCGAGGCCCTTGCTGTACACCTCCAGCGCGGATTTCGCGGCGGCGTAGTGCAGGATCATCGGGTAGGAGGAAATGGTCGCGATGGAGGAGAGGTGCACGATGACCCCGCCGCCGGCCGCGCGCATGGCCGGCACGAGTGCGGCATTGAGCCGGACGGCGGCCAGGAAATTGATGTCGACCGTGTACTGCCAGTCGTTCTCGATTTCCAGCGCGGTCTGGAAGGCCCGGCAGCCGCCCGCGTTGTTGACCACGATGTCCACCCCGCCGAGGGAGTCCAGCGCGGCGTCGGCGAACGCCCGTACCCCGTCCTTCGAGCTGAGGTCGGCCCGGATGAACTTGGCTGCGGACGGGGTGTGTTCGGTGGGGTTGCGGGCGGAGGTGACGACGGTGGCGCCGGCGTCGAGCAGGTGCTGCACGATCGCGGCGCCGATGCCCCGGCTGCCGCCGGTGACGACGGCCCGTTTGCCGTCCAAGTCGTGGGAAATATGCGCGGTAAGGCGACTCTCGCTCACCCTGGGTTCCGCCACCTTTCGTTCCTGGGAAATTCCTTTCCGCGGCACTGGTCGGCAAGGGAATCAATTCTCCAGTTGCGACCCAGAAGGCGACGCGGAACCACCTGCACCACTATCCGTGATCTCCCGGACACGGTCAACATGATTGTGTCGATGCGGTGGATCGCCTGAGGCAATGCAGCACGGACAGGAACACCCGCTGGACGCCGCGATCAACAGGGCAGATAATCGTGCGTTACCTATGTGCGGCCGACCACACCATTTTCCGCACGGTCCGGCGGCGATTCGCCGGAGCGGCGGAGAAGGCGCACACGGAATGTTCACACCATGAGTGCCGAGAACTCGGGAGAAAGCATGTCCAGCTTGGACGAGCCGTTCGTCGTGGGTGATCTGACGGTCCCCAACCGCATCGTGATGGCCCCGATGACCAGGATGCAGTCCCCCGGCGGCGTGCCGGGCGAGGAGGTCGCCGAGTACTACGCCCGCCGGGCCGCCCACCAGGTCGGACTGATCATCACCGAGGGCACCTACGTCGACCGCGCCGCCGCCCGCGCGTACGACCACGTCCCCGACTTCCACGGCGAGCAGGCGCTGGCCGGCTGGGCCCGCGTGGTGCGGCGGGTGCACGAGGCCGGCGGCCGGATCATCCCGCAGCTGTGGCACACCGGGGTCGTGCGCACCGGGGCGGAGCCGCCCGCCGAAGGCCCGTCCGGGATCGGCCTGGACGGCGCCCCGGCCGGGCGGGCGATGACCCAGCGGGACGTCGACGACACGGTCGCCGCCTTCGCCGAGGCCGCGGCGACCGCCGAGCGGCTCGGGTTCGACGGCGTCGAACTGCACGGCGCGCACGGCTACCTGATCGACGACTTCCTGTGGAGCGGCACCAACCGGCGCACCGACCGCTACGGCGGCGACCCGGCCTCCCGCGCCCGCTTCGGCGCCGAGATCGTGCAGGCCGTCCGCGCGGTCGTCAGCCCGGGCTTCCCGGTCTTCTTCCGGTTCTCCCAGTGGAAGGTCGGCAACTACGGGGCCCGCATCGCGGAGAGTCCGGCCGAGCTGGAGCAGCTGCTGACGCCGCTGGCCGATGCCGGGGTCGACGCGTTCCACGGCTCCACCCGGCGCTACTGGCAGCCCGAGTTCGACGGCAGCGACCTCAACCTGGCCGGCTGGGCGCGCAAGCTCACCGGCAAGGCCGCCGTGACGGTCGGCTCGGTCGGCCTGGACCAGCAGTACGGCGAGGGCGAGTTCGCCCAGGGCTACACCAGCCGGTCCGGCGTGACCGGCATCGACGAACTGCTGGCCCGCCTCAAGCGCGACGAGTTCGACCTCGTCGCCGTCGGCCGCACCCTGCTGGCCAACCCGGACTGGGCCGCCAGGGCGCTGCGCGGCGACCTCTCCCGGACCGTCCCGTACGACCCGGCGGTGCTCACCAGCCTGTCCTGACAGCGCCGTTCGACGAACGGGCGCCCGGAAGCCGGGCCGCGACCTCGGTCGCGGCCCGGCTTCCGGGTTTCAGGCTTCGGGGGCGGTCCGCGGAACGGCCTACCGCAGGCCCAGCTCCTTGCGGATGACCGCGTACCACTCCTCCGTCATGCGCCGCGCGGTGGCCTCGTCGAAGACGTTCGCGTCGTACTTGAGGAAGACCTTGAACCCCTCGCCGTCCCGGTAGGACTCGGCGGCGAGGACGTACTCCCCGGCGTAGGGCAGGTCGTCGAACAGCCGCAGGTCCAACTCGCCGGACGCGGCCGGGGCCGCGTTGGTCAGCAGGTCGGCGCCGTCGAAGTTCTGGAAGAGGAAGTTGGTCAGCACCAGCGGTTCGTCGTCCGCGCCCACGGCCCGGGCGATCTCCAGCAGCGGGTAGCCGCCGTGCTCGATGCCGCCGACCACCTTGCGCTGCAGGGACTTCAGCAGCTCGGGGAAGCCGCCGACGGCCGTGCAGCGGATCGGCAGGCAGTTCGCGAACTGGCCGACGACGTCCTGGAACCGCTCCTCGTAGCGGGCGACCGCCGTCATGCCGAGGACCAGGTCGTCCTGCCCGGTCAGCCGGTGCAGGAACCGCACGTACGTCGCGAACAGCACGGTGGCGACGCTGACCCGGTGCTCGCGCGCCGCGTCGGCCAGGGCGGCGGCCAGCGGCGGCGGCAGCTTGACCGTCGCCACGTCCACCCGGGGCATCCGCTTGGGGTCGTACGGCCGGTCGTAGGGCAGCGCGAGCGCCGGTCGATGACCGGCCAGCTCCCGCAGCCAGTAGTCCCGGTGCTGCCGTGCCCGCGGGCCGGCGAGCAGCGCCTCCTCCCAGGCGACGAAGTCGCCGTAGCTCGTGCGGCTCAGGCTCCCCCGGCCCTGGTAGGCCTCCTTGAGCGTGCGGATCAGGACCGCCGTGGACGTGCCGTCCAGCAGGATGTGGTGCGCGGTGATCAGCAGCAGGCGCCGCCCCCCGGCGAGGGAGACCAGGTGCGCGCGGACCAGCGGGCCCGTCGCCAGGTCGAACGGGAGGTTCACCAAGTCCCGCAGCCCGGCCAGTTGGGCGGCGCGCTTGGTGGCCGTGAGGTCGACCCGCTCGAAGGACGGCGCCCGGCCCGGGTCGATGTCCATGAACGGCACGCCGTCCCGCTCGCCGAAGACGGCGCTCAGCACCGGGTGGATGCCGCTCTGGGCACGGATCGCCCGCTCCAGGGCGGCTTCGTCCAGCTCGCCGTGGATCTCGAAGAGGAGCGGGAGGTTGTAGGCGGTCGACTCCGGCGAGCCCTGCTGGTCGCGGTACATGGTCAGCTGGCCGCACGAGAGGTTCCACCGCTCGCCCGCCGGGCCGGCCTGGGCATCCGCCGTGGCCGTCGCGGCGGCCCCGGCACCGGCGAAGTGGTCGCACAGGCCGTCGACGGTCTCGACGTCGAAGAGCAGGGTGGCCGAGACGTCGTCGCCGAACTCCTCGCGCAGGGCGTTGGTGAGCTGGAGGACCAGGATCGAGTCCAGGCCGTACTGGGTGAGCGGGGCCGCGGTGTCGATCCGCTCGGCCGGGATGCCGAGCACGGCCGCGGCCTTGTCGAGGATGAGCGCCGGCAGGTCGGAGCGCGACGCCGGTGCGGCGGCGGGAGCGGGCGCGGGCGTGGGAGCGGGCGCGGGCGCGGGGCTCGCGGCCGCCGGGGCGGGCACGGGCTCCGGCCGGGGCGTCGGCACCACGGCAGGTGCCGCATCAGGTACCACGGCAGACACGGCAACAGGCGCCGCGACAGTTGCCGCGGCAGGCGCCGCAGCCGGCACCGGCCGGGTGACGCCCTTCGGCCTGGTCCCGACCGCCTGCCGGGCCACCCCGTCGCTCTCCGCCGCGATGATCTGCTGCCCCAGCGGCAGCGCCTGCGGCAGCGGGAACACGACCGTCCCGAAGCCCTCCCCCGCCAGCACGTCCCGCCAGTTCTCCGGCGACAGCGCCGGCGAGCCCGGGATCCGCAGCGAGCGGTCGTCGAACAGCCACCAGCCTTCCAGCAGCCCGAAGGTGACGTGGCTGAACAGGTCGAAGGCCGACAGCTCGTTCAGCAGCAGCCACCCGCCGGCCCGCATCGCGGCCTTGGCGTTGCGCAGGGTGTTGCGGGTGTCCTTGGTCGCGTGCAGCACGTTGGCGGCGATCACCAGGTCGAACCCGCCCTCGCCGACGTCCTGCCCGGCCAGCGGCCGTTCGATGTTGAGCAGTCGGCAGTCCAGGTAGGGCACGCCCGGCCCGTAGGTGGCGCGGGCGTGGTTGAGGAAGGCCTTGGAGAGGTCCGTGTAGACGTACGTCTCGATGCTCTCCTGGTACGGCTTGAGCGCGGCGAACATCCCGGCGCTGGTGCCGCCGGTGCCGGCGCCGATCTCCAGGATCCGCAGCCGCGCGCCCGGTTCACGGCGCAGCCGCTCCGACACGACGGCGACGGCGGCGCCGGACATGGCGCGGTTGAACACGTCCGCGACGTGGTTGTTGCGGTAGCAGCCCTCCACCAGTTCCACCGAACCGCGCGGGAACATGACGTCGGTGGGCCTGGTCCGGCCGGTCACGATGTCCGGGAGCGCCCGGAGCATCGCGGAGGCCAGCCGCAGTTCGGCCTTGCGGTCGGCGTCGGCCGACCAGGACTCGCACTGCCGGTCCCACTGCGCGAGCACGGTCTCCGCGAGCACGCCCTCCGCCGGCCCGGCCTGGACGGTGGCCCGCCGGGCGTGCTCCAGCCAGTCGGCGTACACCGGCAGGATCGCGGTGTGGTCGACGGTCGCCAGCTGGGCCGCCAGGACCTTCGCCAGCCACGGGTCCCGCTCGGTGCGGCGCCACCGCACGACCTCGTCCATCAGGCCGTCCACGCTCTCCGGCGCGAGCAGCAGCTCGCCGCGCACCCGGGAGGGCGTCCGGCCGTGCACGGTGACCTGGGTGGCGCGGTCGAAGTTCGCCAGGGTGTTGTGCTGGTTGGTCTTCACGAAGGCCAGCTGCCGCTGGTCCCCGCCGAGCAGGGCGTCCAGGGCGGCGAGCCCCTCGCGCGGCTCGATCGACACCAGGCCGACCCGGCTCAGCCGCTCCCGGTAGAACTCGGAGGTGACGCTCCCGAGGTTGCCCCACCAGCCCCAGTTCATGACCCTGACGGGGGTGTCCCAGTGCTGTCCGAGCGCGTGCGCGTAGGCGTCGCTGAAGGTGCAGCCGGCCGCGTAGTTGCCCTGGCCGGCCGCCGTCGTGAAGGACTGCATCGACGACAGCAGCACGGCGAAGTCCAGGTGCTCGCCGTCGAGGACCTCGGCCATCGCCGTCGTGACGTCGACCTTGGCCGCCAGCCCCGCGCGCAGGGTGGCCTCGTCCATCCGGGCGAAGGTGCTGTCCCGCAGGACGAGCGCGGCCTGCACGACCCCGTCGATCCGCGGGTGGCGCTCCTTGACCTCGTCGACGGCCCGGCGCAGCGCGGCCGGGTTCCCGGCGTCGGCGCTGAGGTAGCGGACGGTGCCGCGCCCCTGGACGGAGCGGAGCCGTTCCTCGATGGCCGCGTCGGGTGCGCTGCGGCCGATCCAGGTGACGTGCGCGCCGTACTGCCGCACCACGTGCTGGGTCCAGGCGGTGCCCAGGCCGCCGGCGCCGCCGATCACCACGTAGACGCCGCCCTCGCGGTAGACCGGTTTCGCGGGCGCCTCGCACGGCGCCCAGTGCCGGGCCAGCCACTGGCCGGCCCGTCGGACCCAGGCGTCCTCGGAGGAGCGGGCGGGCAGGGCGGTGAGGTCGGCGGGCCAGTCGGGGCCGTCGAGGTCGACGCGCCGGACGGTCCACTGCTCGTACTCGCGCCCCAGGGAGCCGAACAGGCCGTGCAGCCCGGCGTGCGCCGGCTGGACGGGGTCGTCGGCGTGGGTGGCGAGCGCGCGGGTGGTGACCAGCGTGATCCCCAGCGGCCGGGCGTCGTACCCGGCTCCGATCAGTGCCTTGATCAGGCGGAACGCGGCGACGACGCCGTCGTTCTGGGCGGCCGTGTACCCGGCGGCGTCGACGGGGTCGAGCTTGGGCTCGGGCGCCGTCCAGACCAGGTGGTCGACCGGTCCGAGGTCGCGCAGTGCGGCGGTCACCTCCTCGACGGAGGCGGACGGCGGCAGCGGCCAGGTCAGGGCGCCGTCGAGCGGTGCCGGTCCGCCGACGACCAGGACCCGGTCGGTGCGGGCGGGCACGGGCGCGTCGTTCGCGGTGATCGAGTCCCAGACGGGCGCGTACAGCGCGGGCTCGCTCCGGACGGTGCGGCGCGAGGTGTAGCCGGTCAGCCGCACGCAGACCGCGCCGTCGGCGTCGACCAGGTCGATGTCGAGCTTGTCGAGCGGCCCGGCCGCGCCGCCGCGCACCACGGCCCACATCGCCGCCCGGCACGGGGCGAACAGGTCGAGCCGGTCCAGGGCGAACGGCACGGCGGTGTCCCGCATGCCGGTGAGGTGGGGTGCGACGGCCGCCTGGATCGCCGAGTCCAGCATCGCGGGCGCCAGCGGTCCGGTCTCGGCCGAGTCGGGCAGGGCGAGTTCGGCGAGGACGAGGCCGGAGCCGACGTGCGCCTGCCGGATCGCCCGCAGGCTCGGGCCGTGGTCGATGCCCATCGCCACCAGGGCCTCGTGGATCCGCTCGCCGGACACGGTCTCCCGGCAGTCCGCGCGCAGCGCGGCGAGGTCGACCGGTGCCGGGCGCGGGGCGTCGGACGGTGCGATGGCGCCCTCGCAGCACACGGTGGAGCCGGTGCCGATCTCGAACCGGTGCCCGCCCTGCTCGCTCGCGCGGACGTCGACCCGGACGTCGACCGGGGTGTCCGCGACCTCCAGCGGCTGCACCCACGTGACGTTGCGCATCCGCACCCGGGTGGCGCCCAGCGCCTTGCGAGCGAGTTCGAGGTAGGCGACCGCGGGCAGGAGGTGACGGCCCTGCACCACGTGGTCGCGCAGCAGGGCGTCCGTGCGGGTCAGCGTGACGTTGTCGCCGTTGCCGTTGCCGCTGGCACTGGCACTGGCACTGGCACTGGCGCCACTGTCACTGCTGCCGTTGCCGTCGCCGGTCGGGGCCCAGTGGCGGTCGCGGGCGAACGGGTAGGTCGGCAGCGGTATGCGTCGGCCCTCGGCCGGCGCCCGGTCGTCGTCGGGCAGCCGGGCCGGGACGGCGCCGTCCAGCACCCGGATCAGCTCGTCGCGGTCGCGGACCACGCAGACGAAGCGGTGGGCGAAGCGCTCCCGGCCGACGGCCAGGGTGTAGGCGAGGTCGCCGAGGTCGATCGACGCGTGGGCGCGGAGGTGGAGCGCCAACCGGCGCCGCTGTTCGAGGAGTTGCTCCTCCGTCCGCGCCGAGAGGACCACCACGTGGTCCGTCCGCGGCGCGGCGGCGGTGCGCACGGCGGCGTCGGCGACGGCCGGGGCCTCCTCGATCACCAGGTGCGCATTGGTGCCGCTGGCGCCGAAGGAGCTCACCACCCCGCAGCGCGGCACCCCGGCGGGGCTCTCCCAGTCGTGGGTGCGGGTGCTCAGGTAGAACGGGCTTCCCGCCAGCGGGATCGCCTCGTTGGCGGTCTCGAAGTGCAGCGAGGCAGGGATCTTCCGGTGCTTGATCGCCAGCAGCACCTTCAGTACGCCCGCGATGCCCGCCGCGAACTGGGTGTGGCCGATGTTGGTCTTCAGCGAGCCGACCGCGCAGTACTCCGTCCGGTCGGTGCGGGCGCGGAACGCCCGGTTCAGCGCCTGGAACTCGATCGGGTCGCCGAGCTTGGTGCCGGTGCCGTGCGCCTCGACGAGTCCGATCCGCTCCACGTCGACGCCGAACCGCTCGTACACCTCGCCGAGCAGGCTCTCCTGGGACACCGAACTCGGCGCGGTGATCCCGTTGGTGGCGCCGTCCTGGTTGACGCCGCTGGCCTTGATCACACCGTGGATGTGGTCGCCGTCGGCCAGCGCGTCCGCGAGCCGCTTGAGGACCACGACCCCGACGCCCTCGCCGGGCACGAACCCGTCGGCGCGGTGGTCGAAGGTGTGGCAGCGGCCGGTCGGCGACAGCATCCCGGCGCGGCCCGCGAGCCGGTACAGCCGCGGCGTGGACTGGAGGAAAACCCCGCCCGCCAGCGCCATCGAGGTCTCGCCGGACCACAGGTCCTTGCACGCCAGGTCGATCGCCACCAGCGAGCTGGAGCACGACGTGTCGACGGCGATCGCCTGGCCCTTGAGGTCGAGGAAGTACGACACCCGGCTCGGGATGACCGAGGTCATGTTGCCCCACAGGGTCTGCGCCGGCGCCTCCGGATCCAGCAGCCCCTGGTAGTCGCCGGCCCACGCCCCGACGTAGACGCCGCAGCGCGCCCGGCCCATCCGGCCCGCGTAGCCGGCGTCCTCCAGGGCCTTCCAGGACTCTTCGAGCAGCAGCCGCTGCTGCGGGTCCATCACCGCGGCCTCGGTGCCGGAGATGTTGAAGAACATCGCGTCGAACTCGTCGATGCGGTCGAGGAAGCCGCCCCGGGTGCAGGCGCTCAGGCCGTCGAGGTCGAACCGGGTCGTCCCGGTGACCAGGTCGTCGCCGTCGGCCAGGTGCGTCCAGAGTTCGTCCAGCGAGTCGGCGCCGGCGAAGCGGCCGCTCATGCCGATCACCGCGATCGGCCCGCGCTCCGCGCTCCCGGTGCCGCTGTGCGGCTGCCCGGCCGCCACGGGCCGTACGGGCTGCGCGACCGGTGGCGGGGCGCTCTCCCGTGCGTCGGCCGGCTCCGGCGCGCCCTCCGTGTGGACGATGACGTCCCGGTACTCGGCGAGCAGGTGCTCGGCCAGCCGGTCGGCCGTGCTGAAGTCGAAGACCACGCTCGTCGGCAGGTCCAGCGTCAGCGCGCCGTTGAGCTGGTCCACCACGCGGATCGCCAGGATCGAGTCCAGGCCGTAGTCGGCGAACGCCAGCCCGCCCTCGACCTCCTCGACCTCCATGGCCAGCGCGCGGGCGATCTTCTCCCGCACCACGGCGGGCACGATCTCGTCCAATCCCCTGTGCGTGACGGCGGGTTGGACGACCGGTGCCGCGATCGGCGCCACGGCCGGCATCGCGACCGGCGCGGGCGTCGGCACGGGCTCGGGTGCGGCCGCGAGTGCGGGTGCCGGCGCCTGCCGGGTCAGGTCGCCGATCCAGAACCGCTCCTTGGCGAACGGGTACGTCGGCAGCGACACCACCCGGCGCGGCGCGCCCTGGTGCAGGCGCTCCCAGTCCACCTCGGTACCGGCCGCCCACAGCGCCGCGAGCTTGGACAGCTTGCCGGCCGCGATCCACTGCCGGACCAGCAGTTCCTGGAGGTCGTCGTCACCGGCGATCTCGGCGAGCAGTCCGCCGGACGCCCCGGCGGTGCCCCGGTGCCCCTGGCCGGCCCGCAGGGCGGCCCTCAGCTCCGCCGTCGACGAGACGGCGACCGCGTACCGCTCGGCCATCGCCTCCCGCCCGACCTGGAGCGTGAAGGCCAGGTCGGCGAGGGCGGTGTCCGGGTTGCGGTCGAGGAACCCGGCCAGCCGGTCGACGGACGCGGTGAGCTGGTCGGGAGTCCTCGCGGAGAGGACGACGACGTGTTCGGCCTGCTCGGCCTGTTGGGGTTGTCGGGCTTGTTCGGCGCCGTTGATCGCGCCGTCGGTGGGCTGCACGGAATACTCCTCGACGATCACGTGCGCGTTCGAGCCCCCGGCACCGAAGGACGACACCGCCGCGATCCGCGGGCCGTCGGAGTGCCACGGGCTCAGTTCGCGCTGGACCCGGAACGGGGTCCGTTCGAAGCTGATGTTCGGGTTGAGCTGTTCGGCGTGCAGACTCGGGACGAGTTGCCGGTGCTTGAGCTGGAGCAGGACCTTCGTCAGGCCGGCCACCCCGGCCGCGGCCTCCAGGTGGCCGATGCCGGACTTCACCGAGCCGATCGCGCAGAACTGCCGCTCCGCGGTGTCCTGTTCGAAGGCCTTGGTCAGGCCCGTGATCTCGATCGGGTCGCCCAGCTCGGTGCCGGTGCCGTGCGCCTCGACGTAGCCGACCTGCCGGGCGGAGATCCCGGCCTGGTCCAGCGCCCGCCGGACGACGTCGGCCTGGGCGACCGGGCTCGGCACGGTGTAACCGGTGGAACGGCCGCCGTGGTTGACGCCCGAGCCCCGGATCACCGCGAGCACGCGGTCCCCGTCGGCCACCGCGCGGGACAGCGGCTTGAGCAGCACGCACCCGACGCCCTCGCCGGGCACGAACCCGTGGCCGCCGGTGCCGAAGCTGCGGCAGTGCTCGTCGGGCGAGAGCATCCCGGAGCGGCACAGCTCGACGTAGTCCAGCGGGTGCGCGTAGAGGTTCACGCCACCGGCGATCGCCACCTCGCAGGCGCCGCGCCGGAGTTGCTCGCAGGCCTCGTGGATCGCGGTCAGCGACGCCGAGCACATGGTGTCGATCGTCAGGCTCGGCCCGCGCAGGTCGAGCAGGTAGGAGGCGCGGGCGCTCAGCGAGGCGAACGACAGGCCGGGCACGACGAGTTCGCCCGAGGGCAGCCGGCCCACCTCGTGCCGGGCGTGGCCGACCTTGGTGACGCCCGCGAACACCCCGACCCCGTGGGCGTGGCGCTCGGCGAGGCGCGCCCTCGTGTACCCGGCGTCCTCCAGCACCTCCCACGCCGCCTGCACGAACAGCCGCTCCTGCGGGTCCATGGCGTAGGCGTCGCGCGGGGCGATGCCGAAGAACCGGGGGTCGAACGCGGCGAAGTCGTCCAGGAAGCCGCCCCACTTGCTGTAGCTGCGGCCGGTGGCCACCGCCGTGTTGCGGTCCGGCTCGAAGAAGCCGTCCAGCGGCCAGCGGTCCACCTCGCGGACGCAGTCGCGGCCCGCCGTCAGGTTCTCCCAGAACTCGTCCAGGTCGGCTGCGCCCGGGTAGCGGCCGCTCAGCCCGATCACCGCGATCGGGTAGTCGGCGCCGGGCGCCGGCTGGTCGGGGACGGCGGCCGGCTGCGCGACGGTGGCCCGCTGTTCGGCTGCCGCCGCCGGCCGGTCGCCCGCCACCGGCCGGTCGCCCGTGACCGGCCGCTGGTGCGCCGGTTCCCGCCGGAGGCCGGCGAGTTGACCGGCCACGGCCCGCAGGGTCGGGTGCTCGTAGAAGATCGTCGAGGAGACCTCGGGGTAGGTCCGCACCAGCTCCCGGTTGAGCTGGATGACCATCACCGAGTCCAGGCCGATGTCGACCAGCGAACGGTCGGGGTCGACCGCGCCCGGGGCGAGCCCGCTGACCTCGGCGAACAGCGCGAGGAGGTGGGCGAGGACGTTCGGGTCGGCGCCACGGACGGGAGCCGTCGGCACGGGAGTTGTCAGCGCGGGAGTTGTCGGCACGGGAGCCGGTGCGGCGGCCGGGGCCGGCGTTCCGGTCGGCACCCGCGTCGGGTCGCCGTGGTGCACCCACACCTGGTCCGCCCCTGTGTTCCAGGCGTCGACCAGCGCCGTGAGCCCGGCTTCCGTGGGCATCGGCGCCAGCCCCCGGTCCTCCCACAGGTAGGCCCGGGTCCGCTCGCCGACCTGCATGCCGCCGTCCTCCCACAGCGGCCAGGCGATGGACAGGGTGCGCCCGCGGCGCAGCCCCTCGGCGACCCGCGCGTTGCGCGTGGTGGCGAACTCGTCGAGGAAGGCGTTGGCGGTCGCGTAGTCGGACTGCCCCGGATTGCCGGTGATCGCGGCGCCCGAGGAGAAGGTCAGCACGAACTCCAGCGGGCAGTGCCCGGTGGCCCGGTCGAGGTGCACGAGAGCGTCCGCCTTGGTCGCGAGGACCTCGTCCCACTGCTCGGCGGTCTTGTCCGCGAGCAGCGCGTCCCGCACCACGCCGGCGGCGTGCACGATGCCGGTGACGGCGCCCGCCTCGGCGACCAGGTGCCGCACCTCCTCCCAGCGGGAGACGTCGGCGCGCACGTACCTCGCGTCCGCGCCGGCCTGCCGCAACTCGGCGAGCAGGCGGTCGATCCGGCCGTCCTGCGGCGAGCGGCCGGCCAGCACGACGGTCGGCCGCCGGACGTCGGCGGCGATGCGCCGGGCCGTCGAGGCGCCGATCCCGCCGGCCCCGCCGGTGATCAGGTAGACGCCGCCGTCCCGCCAGGGCTTGCCGGAGGCCGTACCCGCACCCGTACCCGGGAGTTCGGCCGGGGCCCAGCTGCGGGTGTGCCGGACGCCGTCGCGGTAGAGCACCAGGTCGTCGGCGGCGCGGGCGTTCTCCGCGACGACGGCGGCCAGGTCGGTGCCGTGGACGCCTTCGATGCCGATGACCTGGCCGACGATCCGCGGGTTCTCCTTGGTGGCGGTCCGCAGCAGGCCCGCGAGCGCGAGGTCCGCCGTGACGACCTGGACGAGCGTGCTGCCGTCCCGGGCGTCGAGGCCGCGGACGGTCTCCAGCAGTTGCCACGACAGGTCGCGGAACCGGCTCTCCGGCCGCTGCTTGGCCGAGTCGAGGCGGATCGCCTCGGGCACCTCACCGTCGACCCCGCACAGCACGACGACGCGCCGGTCGTACCGGCCGGTCGCGGCGGCGGGCGTCGGCGTCCAGCGGGCGGTCAGCAGGGTCGTGCCGACCTCCTGCCGGGTGCCGGGGGCCCAGAAGCGGTCCCGGGCGAACGGGTATCCGGGCAGGTGCGCGCGCCGGGGCGTGCCGTCGCCGAGCAGCGAACGCCAGTCGACGGCGCCCCCGCCGACCCACCGCCCGATCGGCTCCGGCTCGGCTCCGCGCTCGCCGGTGGTGACGAACGCCCGGAGCGCGTCCACGAGTTCGGCACGGGACGAGACGACCCAGCCGGCCCGTTCCGCCATCTCCTCGCGGCCCACCTGGAGGCTCCAGGCGACGGACTGCAGCGACACCTGCTCCGACTCCGGGGACTCCAGGTAGGCGAGCAGGCCCCGGGCCCGGTCGGTCAGCTGCCGGGCGGTGCGGGCCGACAGCGGCACCGCGACCGGCCCGCCGTCGCCCTCCCCGTCCCGGTCGCCGCGCACGTACTCCTCGACGACCACATGGGCGTTGACGCCGCCGAACCCGAAGCTGCTCACCCCGGCACGCCGCGGCGCGGGGCCGCCGGCACCGCTGCGGGGGCGCGGCCAGGCCTCGTTGTCCCGCACGATGTGGAACGGGCCGCCGGCCAGTTCGATGTACGGGTTGACCTCCTGGAGGTGCTGAGTCGCGGGCAGCACGCCGTGCTTGAGCGCGAGCAGCACCTTCAGCAGCCCGGCGATGCCCGCGGCCGACTCCAGGTGGCCGATGTTGGTCTTGACCGAGCCGAGGCCGCACGCCCCGTCGTCGCTGCGGCCCAGTCGGCGGAACGCGGTGCGCAGCGCCCGGACCTCCACCGGATCGCCGAGGGCGGTGCCGGTGCCGTGGGTCTCGATGTAGCCGATGGTGTCCGGGTCGAGGTCGCCGACGGCGGCCGTCACCAGTTCGGCCTGGGCGTCGGCGTTCGGCGCGGTCAGCGAGTTGGCCCGGCCGCCGTGGTTGTACGCGCTGCCCCGGATCACCCCGAGGATCGCGTCACCGTCGCGCTCCGCCGCCGCCAGCGACTTGAGCACCACCACCCCGACGCCCTCGCCCCGGACGTAGCCGTTCGCGCCCGCGTCGAAGGTCTTGCAGAGGCCGTCCGGGCTGAGCATGCCCGCGCGGTGCGCGCTGACGAAGGTGTCCGTGCTGAGCAGCACGTTGACCCCGCCCGCGACGGCCAGGTCGCAGGTGCCGGAGCGGATCGCCTCGATCGCGCGGTGCACCGCCACCAGCGAGCTGGAGCAGGCCGTGTCGATCGGTTCGCTCGGGCCGCGCACGTCGAGCAGGTACGAGATGCGGTTGGCCAGGATCGAGTGCGTGGTGCCGGTCGAGGTGAAGGCGTCCGGTCGCACGCCGAGCGTGGCGAGCAGCGTCGCGTAGTCGTTGCCGGTGACGCCGATGAACACGCCCGTGTTGGTCGGCAGGTCGGCGGGCCGGTACGCGCTGTCCTCCAGCGCCTGCCAGACCGTCTCCAGGACGAGGCGGTGCTGCGGGTCCATCAGTTCGGCTTCACGCGGCAGGATGCGGAAGAAGCCGGCGTCGAAGGCGTCGACGTCGTCCAGGGCTCCGATCCGCTGGGGGAAGTCCTGGGCCTCGATGGCCTTGCGCTGCTCCTCGTCGTAGCGGTGCAGCGGGAACGCGGTGACGGAGTCCTTGCCCGCCAGCAGGTTCGCCCAGTACTCGTCCAGGTCGCGGGCGCCCGGGAAGCGCCCGGCCGCGCCGATGACGGCGATCGGCCGGCGCGGGTCGGGCCCGGTGCGGACCGGCTCCGGCTGGGGCTGGGGCTGGGCTTGGGGCTCGGGCTGGGGTTCGACCCTGACCTCGGCCTCGGCCTCGACCTCGGCGCTGATCTTGGCCTCGGCCTTCGCCGTGGCACCGTGCTCGTCGACCAGGTGGGCGCCCAGCGCCTCCAGGGTGCTGACGTCGAAGAACACCGCCGGGCTGACCACGACCCCGAACCGCTCGTGGATCTCCTTCGCGAAGGTCACCAGCGAGATGGAGTCGAAGCCGAACGCGTCCAGTCCGGTACCCGGGTCTAGCTCCTCCGGCTCGAACTTGAGGATCTCGGCGGCGATGGAGCGCAGGACGTCCACGACACCCGACACCGCCGACACCACTGGTACTGCCGACACCACTGGCACCTCCTGCTCGGCCGGTACGACCGGCTCCCGCTCTCGCACCGGGCGGGCCTGCGGCGCCGGACGGTCGCCCGGCGCCACCCCTCCGGTACCGCGCCGCACCCCGGCCAGCTCCCCGACGACCTCGCCCGCGCCCCCGAGCAGCAGGATCCGGTCCTCACCGAGGACCACGTGCGTGACCGGCGAACCGGCCCGCACCCGGATCTCCGCGATCCGGTTGAGCGCGACCAGGGTCCAGTCCGGCGCCCCGGCGCGTTTGGCCTCCCACTGCACGCCCTGGGCGATCGCCGCGAGCACGAACGGCTCGACGGTGATGTTGCGCCGGACGTGGTCCTGCTGGAACGCGGGACGGCCGATGGTCAGCACCGTCCGGCCGTCCGGCGTGCGGAACACGCCCTCGACCGCGCACGAGGCCGGCTTGTAGTCCAGCCCGCCCTCGGCCAGTTCGGCGAGGAACTGCTCCCGGGTGAGGACCTCCCGCAGTCCGGTCGGCTCGACCCGGCCGGACGGCGCCGTGGCCGCCCCCCGCACGGTGAACTCGACCGCCGCCGTCCCGTCCCCGGTCCGGACGGTGCCGTGGCCGTCGGCGAACTCCGTGACGAGCCGCGTGGTCGTGGACCAGTCGACCGGCCGCAGGACGCGCAGGTCGTGGACCGACGCCTCGGCGGCGAACCCGCTGACCTTCGCGGCGGCCAGCGCGAGGTCCACCACGAAGGTGGGCACGATGGTCGGCGCCTTGGCCTGCCGGTAGCCGTAGTCGAGCAGGTCGGTGAGGTGGACGTCCAGGGCGTAGCGCAGGCCCCGGACGTCGGATTCGTTGCGCCCCAGGAAGGGGTGCAGCCGCTCGCGCAGCGCCAGCGGGGCCAGCACGGACGGTGCGCCGTCGGTCTGCTCGATCCAGCAGCGCACCTTCTCGAACGGGTAGGCGGGCAGCGACACCCGGCGTGCCGTCGGCAGTCGGTCCCAGTCGACGGTCTTGCCGCCGGCCCAGGTGACGGCGAGTTCGTGCGCGGGCAGCTCCCGCTGCCCGGCCAGGTAGCCGTCGACGGCCGCCAGCGCGGACCGCCGGTCCCCCGCCACGAACGCCCAGCGGTGCGGCAGTTCGTTCTTTCCGACCCGCAGGGTGTACGCGATGTCGGGGAGGTCGGCCTCCCGCACCCCGGCGAGGTGGTCGCGGAAGACGGCCAGGTAGCGCCCGAGCGCGGCCTCGTTCATCGCCGAGAACACGAACAGCTGCTCGCCGAAGGGCTCTTGGCGCGCCGGCCGTTCCGGGTACTCCTCAAGGATGATGTGCGAGTTCATGCCGCCGGCGCCGATCGAGGTGATGCCGGCCCGCCGGGGGTGGGTGACCTGGCGGCCGTCCACCTCGGTGACCATCGGCTGCCAGTCGGCGAGCTTCTGCTGCACCTGGAAGGGCGTGTCGGCGAAGTCGATGTCCGGGTTGAGCTCCGTGCTGTGCAGGGACGGCGCCAGCTTGCGGTGTTGCAGTTGGAGCAGCACCTTGGCGAGGCCGATCATGCCGGCCGCCGCGAGCAGGTGCCCCATGTTGGCCTTGACGGAGCCGAGGGCGCAGAACTGGCGGTCCTCGGTGTACTTGCGGAACGCCGACGTCAGGGCGCGGACCTCGATCGGGTCGCCCAGTGCGGTGCCCGAGCCGTGGCCCTCGACGTAGCCGATCGTCCTCGGGTCGACGCCGGCGTCCTCGATCGCCTTCTGGATCGCGTGCGCCTGCATGCCCGGGTTCGGCACGGTGAAGCCGTTGCGCGTCCCGGCGTTGGACAGGGCGGTGCCCTTGATCACGGCGTACACGTGGTCGCCGTCGCGCTCGGCGTCGACCAGCGGCTTGAGCACGACCGCGCCGACGCCCTCGCCGAGGATGGTGCCGTCCACGCCGTGGCCGAAGCTGCGGATCACGTCGGAGGTGCCGGTGGTGAAGTGCTCCTCCGAGGAGGTGATCAGGTTGTACGGGTGCAGCATCAGGTTGACGCCGCCCGCGACGACCATCCGGCACTCGCCGGCCCGCAGCATCTGCACGGCCTGGTGCACGCACGTCGACGAGGCGGAGCACATGGTGTCCAGGAAGATCGACGGCCCGGTCAGGCCGTAGAAGTAGGACAGCATGTTGGGCAGCGTCCCGGTGTAGCTGCCGCTCTGCGGCGCGCCCCTGGTCAGGCTGTTCTGGAAGCCGTACAGGTTGTAGTGGTTGCTCATGGTGCCCACGAGCACGCCGACGTCGCCCTGGTAGCGGCGCTGGATGGTCTGCCGCGAGTAGCCGGCGTCCTCCAGGGCCTCCACGCCCGACTGGAGGAACAGCCGCACCTCCGGGGACATCTGCTCGGCCTCGCGCTTGGAGATGCGGAAGTAGCGGGGGTCGAACTTGTCGAGGTCGCGCAGGAAGGTCCCGGTCCGGATCACGCTCTTGCCGCGGACGGAGCGGTCGCTGTCGTGGATGGCCTCGTGGCCCCAGCGCTCTGCGGGCACTTCCTCGAAGGTGTGCCGGCCGTTCTCCAGCAGCTCCCACAGCTCGTCCATCGTGTCGGCGCCGGGGTAGCGGCCGGACACTCCGATGATCGCGATGTCGTGCCGGTCGTCGCGCGCGGGCTCGCGGACCTCGGTGACGGCGGCCGGGGCCTCGAACCGCGTGGCCGGGGCCTCGGGTCGGAGCGCCGGGGCCTCGGGCTGGACGACCGGGGCTTCCGATGGCTCCAAGGCTTTTGGGGCTTCCGGGGTTTCGGCCTGCTCGGTCTCCCCCAGCACCGCCTCCAGTTGCGCCCGCCGGGTCTCCACGAAGTGCGCGGCCACCTCGGCGATGTTCAGGTACTCGAAGAAGATCGTCTTGGACAGCGGCCCGAACACCTTCTCCAGCTGGGCGGTCACCCCGAGGATGCTCAGCGAGTCGATGCCGTACTCGATGAGGTTGGTGGTCGACTCGATGTGCTCCGGGTCGTGCCGCAGGACCTCGGCGACGACTCCCCTGAGCAGTTCCTCGGTGCGCCGCAGCAGGTCGCCCTCGTCCGCGCCGCCTGACGGCGCAGCGGTGGCGGACGAGGCGGCGGACGAGGCGGCGGCCGGGGCCGCGGGGGCCGGGGCCGCCCGGCGTTGCGCGGCCAGGGTGGCCTTGGCGCCGTAGGCGACGACGAGGTGCGCGGGGGCGTCGGCGAGCAGGGCCCGGCCGAAGGCGCGCAGCCCGTCCTCGGTGGGCAGGTCCTCCCAGCCGCGCTCGCGGCGCAGGGAGTCGCGGGTGACCTCGTCCAGCGTCATGCCGCCGTCGGCCCACAGCGGCCAGCTGATCGCGACCGTCCGGCCGCTGCGCTCGCCCGCGTCGACCAGCGTCCGGCGGTGCCGGGCGAAGGCGTCCAGGAAGGCGTTGGCCGCCGAGTAGTCGGACTGCCCCGGGCTGCCGTAGACGCCGGCGACCGAGGAGAAGAGCGCGAAGAACTCCAGGTCGAGGTGGCGGGTGGCGGCGTCGAGGTTGAGCGTGCCGCGGACCTTCGGCGCCGTCACCAGGCGGACGTCGGCGAGGTCCTTGCGCAGCAGGTACTGGTCGCGCAGCAGGCCGGCCGCGTGCACGACGCCGTCGAGCGATCCGTGCTCGCGCACGATCGTGTCGACCGCGGCGCGCACGCCCGCGGCGTCGGCGACGTCGACCGGCAGGTAGTGCGCGTCGACCCCTTCGGCGCGCAGGGCGTCCACCGAGCCCGCCGGGGAGCGTCCGCTCAGGACGACCGTCGCCCCCGCGCGGCCCAGGTAGCGGGCGAGGTGGCGGCCGATGCCGCCGAGGCCGCCGGTGACCCAGTAGACGCCGCCGGCCCGCAGCGCGGGCGCCTGCGGTCCGGCGTCCAGTCGCGTCTCGACGGGCTCCAGCACCTGCCGGGTGCCGTCGGCGGTGTAGCGGACCTCGGTGTCGGCGGAGTCGTCGGCGCACTCCTCCCGCACGATCCGCGCGAGCTGCTCGGCGGAGGCCGCGTCCAGGCCGGCGACCCGGACGACCCGGCCCGAGACGAGCGGGTTCTCCAGGGCGACGGTGCGGAACAGGCCCGCCAGCGGTGCGTGGAAGTGGGCCGGCACCCGGGCGTCGACCAGGGCCACGAAGCGGTGCCCGGTCTTGGGAGAGGACGCGAGCACCTGCTGGACCTCGGCGAACACCTGCTCGGTCGCGGCGTCGACGCCGTCGGCCGGGCTCGCCCGGGTGATCTCCGGCAGGGTCAGGAGGTGCGCGGTGCGGGTGGCGCCGCCGTCCGCGTCCAGCGGCCGGTCGGTCCACCGGGTGGTCGCCGTGACGACGCGCGGGCCCGCGTCGGTGGTGCGCTGGGTGAGCCCCCGCAGGCTGGCGCTGATCACGCCGTCGCCGTCGCACAGGTCGATGTCGAAGGTGGTGAGCGACCCGGAGCCGGCGCTGCGCCGTACCCAGGCCCAGGTCTCGGCCGGGCAGGGCCGGTACACCTGGAGTTCGTCGAGGGTGAAGGGCAGGGTCGGGCCGGCGGCGGCGCCCGTCAGGACCACGGAGGTCTGGAAGGCCGCGTCCAGGACGCTCGGCGGCAGCACGCAGCCCTCGGCGCCGGTGCTCCGGATGCGGGCGATCGCCTCGTCGCGGCCCAGCCGGAGCCCGCGCAGCGCGCGCATGGCCGGGCCGTACTCCAGGCCCTGCGCGCGGAAGGCGGCGTAGACCTCGTCGGTGCCACGGGTGGTGCGGCAGGCGGCGCGCAGGGCGTCCAGGTCCAGCGGTGACGGGTCCGGCAGGGTGACCAGTTCGGCGGTGCCGGTGCTGTGGACCGTCTCGCCCTGGCGGAACTCGAACGCGATCGCGTCCCCGCGCGGCGTCAGCGCGAGGTCGACGTCGACCGGTTCGCCGACGACGACCGGCCGCAGCCACACGAGGTCGCGCAGCCGGACGGCGCCCTCCCGGGCCGCCGCGCGCTCCACCGCGGCCCGCGCCATCTCCAGGTACGCGACCGCGGGCAGCACCCGCCGGCCGCGGACCAGGTGCGAGGCCAGGAAGGGCTCGGCGCCGGTGAACGTGGAGGTGTAGCGCTGCTGCGCCAGGTCGGAGGTGTTGCGGTGGACGAGCGGGTGCAGCAGCGCGGCGCCCGGCGCCTCGGCGGGCGGTGTGACGTACCAGTGCCGGTCCCGGGCGAACGGGTAGGTCGGCAGCCGGACGCGACGCGCCCCGGGATGCCCGGGCCAGTCGGCGCCGCCCCCGTTCGCCCAGTCCTGCGCCGCCGCGACCAGTTCGGTCCCTGCTCCGGCGGGGTTGCGCACCTCGCCGTCCGCGACGGACTCCAGCGCGGCCGCGAGCTGCTCCCGGTCCGAGACCAGGAGCACGGTCCTGACCCGCATCGCTTCGCGGCCGACCTGGAGCGTGTGGGCGATGTCGGCCAGCGTCTGGCGCGGCCGCAGCGCGGTCTCCGGTGCCAGCAGGTGGTCCCGCAGGCC
Source organism: Kitasatospora sp. NBC_01300 (assembly GCF_041435235.1). NCBI lineage: Bacteria > Bacillati > Actinomycetota > Actinomycetes > Kitasatosporales > Streptomycetaceae > Kitasatospora > Kitasatospora sp. NBC_01300. The sequence goes on from NZ_CP108408.1 coordinate 390,242, forward strand.
GCTCGCGAGCACCCGCAGCCGCTCCAGGTTCTTCGCCGACAGCGGGACGGCGTACGGCCCCGCGGGCTCGGCGGTGCGGTCGGCCGGCCCGCCGACGTGCTCCTCCAGCAGCACGTGGGCGTTGGTCCCGCCGAACCCGAACGAGCTGACGCCGGCCCGGCGCGGCGCCCCGTCGCGGTCCGGCCACGGCCGGGTGTCGCCGACGATGTAGAACGGGCTGCCGTCCAGGTCGATCAGCTGGTTCCTGGTCCGGAAGTTGACCGTCGCCGGGAGGGTCCCGGCGGCCATCGCGCCGATCACCTTGACCACGCCGGCCACGCCAGCGGCCGACTCCAGGTGGCCGATGTTGGTCTTGATGGAGCCGATGCCGGTGCTGTCCGGCCGCGGTGACGTCCCGTGAGCGTCGTGCAGGCTCTGGAAGGCGCGCTTGAGGCCGACGATCTCGATCGGGTCGCCGACCGGCGTGCCGGGCCCGTGGGCCTCGATGTAGCTCACCGTCTCGGGCGTCACACCGGCGCGGGTGTAGACGTCCTCGATCAGCGCGGCCTGGGCGGCCGGGTTGGTGACGGTCAGCGAGTTGGTCTTGCCGCCGTGGTTGGTGCCGACGCCCTTGATCACCGCGTGCACCGGGTCGCCGTCCGCCAGCGCCCTGGCCAGCGGCTTGAGCAGCAGGACGGCGCCGCCCTCGCCCCGGACGAAGCCGTCCGCGTCCTGGTCGAAGGCGTGCGAGCGGCCGGTGGGCGAGAGCATGCTCGCCTTGCTGAACGCCACGAACAGCTTCGGCGACCAGCACAGGTTCACGCCGCCGGCCAGCGCCAGGTCGCAGTCGCCGTTGTGCAGGGCGGAGACGGCCTCGTAGAGCGAGACCAGGGAGCTGGAGCAGGCGGTGTCGTTGGCGATGCTGGGGCCGTGGAAGTCGAAGTAGTAGGACAGCCGGTTGGCGACGATCGAGTAGGCCGTGCCGGTCGGGAAGTAGGCGTCGGTCGGCACGTCGTCGCGTTCGATCAGCTCGGCGTAGTCGCCGTGGCACAGGCCCATGAAGACGCCCGTGCGGCTGCCCGCGAGTTCGCCCGCCCGGTAGCCCGCGTCCTCGATGGCCTTCCAGGCCAGTTCCAGCGCGAACCGCTGCTGCGGGTCCATCGTCTCCGCCTCGCGCGGGGAGATGTTGAAGAAGGCGGCGTCGAAGCGGTCGGCGTCCTCGACGAACCCGGCCCAGACGCTGTACGTCTTCTCCTCGCCGCTGCGCGGATCGCCGAAGTAGCGTTCCTTGGACCAGCGTTCGGCGGGCACCTCGGTGATCAGCGAGCGCCCGGCCGCGAGGTGGTCGAACAGCTCGACCAGGGTGTCGGAGCCGGGGAACCGCAGGGCCAGCCCGATGATCGCGATGTCGTCGGTGTTCATCGGCTCTCCCCCACTCGCTGCACGGCACGACGGTTGTCCACGGTCGTCCGCAGGTTCAGCGCGGCGCTCGACGCTCCGGTCGGCGCCGTACCGCCGCCCCGCACGAACTGCTGGTGGAGCACGGCGGTCGTCAGCAGGTAGAGGAAGGTCTGGTCCTCCTTGGTGCTGACCTCCTCCACCGGCGAGGTCATGACCTTGTCGACCAGGCGCCGGGCGAACTTGGCGTCCAGGCAGCCGATCCCGGCCAACTCGCGGTCGGACAGCAGCAGTTCCAGGTAGTCCGGGCGGCTGTCCTTGAAGGCGGCACTGCCCGGCGCGCGGTAGGGCTGCTTGGGGCGGCTGGTGGTCCACTCCGGGAGCTCGGCGCGGAACGCCTTCTTCAGGATGGCCTTCTCGACCTGGCCGTCGTCGTAGCGCAGGTTCACCGAGGCGGCCGCGCGCACCACCGCCGGGTCGAGGAACGGGCAGCGGTTCTCCACGCTGTGCGCCAGCGCGGCCCGCTCCCCCTGGGTGGACAGCAGGAATCCGGGCAGCAGCGTCTTGTACTCCAGCCACTGCGCCTTGTGCATCGCGGGCATGTCCGGGTAGCCGGATGTCCCGGCGACGAGGTCCAGCAGGTCGGCGAACGGGTCGATCCGGTCGGCGAGCAGCCGGGCCGCGAACCTCCCGTTCTGGTACCGCATCTCGTGGGAGAACAGGCCCGGCAGCCGCTCCACCGAGAACTGCTGGTACAGGCCGAGCAGATGGGCCTGGTGGGCGGAGCCGAAGTGTTCCAGCTCCGGGTGCAGGCCGGCCAGCCGGGTGCGGCGCTCGCCGTCGGTCAGCTCGTTCCACCGCGCGCGCAGCAGGGTCTCGCGGAACAGCGAGTAGCCGAGGAAGGCCTCGTCGGCGCCCTCGCCGCTGAGGATGGTCTTGATCCCGGCGTCGCGGACGTGCCGGGACAGCAGGAACATCGGCACGAACGAGGTGCGGAAGGTCGGAACCTCCGCGTGGTACACGGCGGTCGGGAAGTGCTCGCTGATGTCCTCGCTGGTGATCGGGACGGCGGTGTGCAGGGTCCCCAGGTGCTCGGCGACCAGGCGCTGGCTGTCGGACTCGTCGAAGGACTTGTCCTGGAACGCCACCGAGAAGGTGCGGACGTCGTACGGGGAGAGCTGGGTGGCCAGCCTCGTCACGATCGAGGAGTCCAGGCCGCCGCTGAGGTAGACGCCGACCTCGACGTCGGAGCGCAGCCGCAGCTCCACGCTGGTGCGCAGGGTCTGCCGGAGCATGTCGATCGCCTCGTCCTCGGTGCCGTCGAAGCCGGGCACGTCGAAGTCGAGGTCCTCGTAGGGGCACAGCGAGCGGCGGCCCGCACTGATGGTCAGCACGGAGCCCATCGGCAGCTGGCGCACGCCCCGGAACGGCGTGCGGTCGGGCAGCGGCGTCCACGTGGCGTAGGTGGTGGCCAGCTCCCTCGGGTCGAACTCGAAGCGGAAGCCGGGGAAGGCGCGGAACGCCTTCATCTCGGACGCGAACAGGAAGTCCCCGCCCGCGTCGGCGTAGAACAGCGGGCGCTTGCCGTAGCGGTCGCGGGCCAGCACCAGGTCACCGGTCGCCGCGTCCCTGATGGCGACCGCGAAGGCGCCGTTGAACCGGGTGAAGCAGTCCGACCCCCACTGGATCCAGGCCTGGAGCACGACCTCGGTGTCGGAGTGGTCGGTGCGGAACGGGCGGCCGAGGCGCTCCAGTTCCGCGCGGAGTTCGATGTGGTTGTAGATCTCGCCGTTGAAGCAGATCCAGTAGCGCCCGGAGGGGTCGGACATGGGTTGCGAGCCACCGGCGAGGTCGACGATGGCCAGCCGCACCGCCCCCATGGCCATGCCGTCGTCGAGGTAGTAGCCCGCCTCGTCCGGCCCGCGGTGGTGGATGTTCGACAGCATCGAGGTGATGACCTCGGCGGTGGCACCGGGGTGCAGCGAGGTCGAGAGGAAACCAGCCAGCCCGCACATGATCCGTCCTTCTACTTCGCGGAGATCTTCTTGGTGACGAATTCGTCGATCGCGGTGAGCGAGACGAAGACGTTCACGAGGATGTCCTCCGGGGAGATCTCGACGGAGAACTCGGACTCCAGGAACTTCATCATCCTGACGTAGCCGAACGAGTCGATGACCCCCGCCTTGAACAGGTCGGTGTCCGGGGTGATCACGTCGTCGAACTCGAAGAGGAAACGGTCTTCCAGGTACAGCCGGATCGTGTCCGTCGTGGTTGCCATGTGTCAGACTCCAGCCCTGATTTTGAACACCATGTGAGTGAGGGCCAGGCCCCCGATTTCGGTGAATTCCAGCTCGGCGTCGCCGTCGAGCAGCCCGCGGACGCTGTCGGTCCAGCGCACCGGGGCGACCAGCTGCTCCGTGAGCATGTGCGTCACCTGTCCCGGCTCGTACGGCCGGCCCGTGACGTTGGCGATGACGGGGGTGTCGGGATCGGCGAACTCGAACTCCGTCAGGAACTCGGCGAACCGCACCCTGGCCGGCTCCATGTACCGGGAGTGGAAGGGCGCGCTCACCTTGAGCCGTACGAAGCGGATCTCCCGCTTCTCCAGGCAGGCGTGCGCCGCGTCCAGGACCGGCCGGGTGCCCGCGATGACCACCTGCGAGCCGGTGTTGAGGCCCGCGATGTCGACGCCGTCGACGCCGTCCTCCGCGAGGATCTCCAGCAGTTGCGCGGGCGGTGTGTTCATGACGGCGGTCATGCCGCCCCCGGAGGCCGCCGCCATCAGCTCGCCGCGTTTGGCGACCAGCCGCAGCCCCGTCTCGAAGGTGAAGGACCCGGCCGCGAGCAGCGCGTTGTACTCGCCCAGGCTGTGCCCGAGGTAGACGTCCGCCGCCCGGTCCCCGTGGTGGACCCGCTCGAAGGTCCGCAGCGCGTTGACGACGAACAGCGCCGGCTGGGTGTACTCCGTGCGGCCCAGCAGGCCGTCCGGATCCTCCGTGCACAAGGAGACCAGGTCGTACCCCAGCACGTCCGAGGCGTACTGGACCAGCCCCGGGTACCGTTCGAAGACCTCTGCCCCCATTCCCTTTTCCTGACTTCCCTGACCAGCGAAGATGACTGCCAGCACGACGCTCCCTCAACCCATGACTACCTGCTGACCTGCACTGACCTGCGCCCGACCGGCCCCGACCTGCCCCCGGCCCGCCCCGACCGCGACCGCGGATCTGAGCACGTCCAGGAACGCCCTGCCGCGGCTGCTCATGGCCAGCTCGGGCATCACGGCCGCGCCCAGGGCCACGGGCGGCAGGTCTCCGACCAGCTCGACCTCGCGGACCCGGCCCCCGTCCAACGTCGCTGCGGTTCGGGCGGGTTGATACATCAGGGCGAACCCGGCGCCGGCGGCCACCAGGCCGCGCAGCGTCTCGATGCTCGCCGTCGTCACCACCCGCGGCATGCGGACGCCCGCGCGGGAGAACATCCGCTCGGCGTGGCGGAGCACGCTCGGGACGTTCAGGGCGACCAGCGGTCGACCGGCCAGCTCGTCCAGAGTGAGCGGGCCGGCCAGACCTGACGGGTCGTCATCCGCCAGCAGGGCGTGCACCGGCAGATCGACCAGCGGGTGGAACCTGGCGTCGCCCGCCAGGAAGTCGTACGTCACGGCCAGTTCGCACCGGCCGTCCCGGAGGAACTCCAGCAACCGGTCGGCGGACGCCTCGTGGAGGTTCAGCTCCAGCGCCCCGTGCCGCTCCCCGGCCAGCCGGTGGACCAGCGGCAGCAGGAACGGGGCGATCGGGAAGAAGAACCCGACGTCGAGCCGGCCGGCGGTGTCGCCCGCCAGGGCGTCGCCCTGCGCCTTGAGGCTCCTGGCCTGCCCGAGCAGCGCGCGCGCCTCCCGCAGCAGGTGGCGACCGCTCGGCGTGAGGGAGACCCCGCGGGCGTGGTGACGGAGCAACAGCTGAACACCGAGCTGACGTTCCAGCCGCATGATCGCCGACGAGACCGTCGACTGCGAGGCGCACAGCTTCTCCGCCGCCTCCGAGATGTTGCCGATCTCGGCGGAGACGACGAAGTAGCGCAATTGAGTGAGACTGAATCCCAAGCGATCGTTCATAGCGCGCGGAATCCTTTTTCCGGAATCTGGCCATGCGGATTTTCGGGGTCGGCGGTGCGACCGCCGGAGACATTCTGAATTCGATGACGAACCACGGGCGGTCAGCCCGCGGCGGATCCGTGAACAGCGCACCGGGGCACGGTGACCGGCCTCGGCGCACAGGGAGACGACGACCCGTGGCGACCGCGGCGGGCCGCCCGCGCGGAGCCGGTCACGCCGGCGCGTTCCGCTTCGGGCCGTTCGAAGTGTTCGAGCAGTACGGCGAGTTCATACCCGCCGCAGCGTCAACTCGACTTTCTCGGCGCGCTGCTGGGCGATGCGGGCCCGGCAAGCTGCCGGTCCGATCTGCTTGACACCGACGCGCGCAAATGGCTGGACACCGAGCTATTCCGGTCCAGTACTATCTGCCGGAGGTAGCCCAATCCCGGAATCGTTCCAGGGAACGGGATGACGGGGACATGTGCGATGACCATGGTGACACTTTCCTCAGCTCCGGTCACAGACGAGAAGCTATCGGGCGGGATGTCGCGGTCCAGGCTCATATGACATGAGCAGATCAACTACACAGAGAGCACAAAACCGGACAAGTCTCCGATGAGCGTGCCCAGGTCGCCCAGCTCGAAGCGGGCCACGTGTCATACGGTAACTGAAAGGTTACCGGTTAACAAGTTGGAGCATGTGCACGAATGGATGAAACGCAGGCGGTATGGCAGCTGTGGGTACAGAGCCGTCCTGACCTCGACCTTTCGTCGATGGAGATCATCGGCGGCCTCCGACACGCCCACGCGATGCTGGAGTTCCTCCTTGAACCGGTGTTCGAAGCGGCGGCCGTCAGCTCATCGGAGTTCGACGTGCTCTACCACCTCCGCCACTCGACCGAGCCGACGATCGCGCGCCGCCTCGCCGCCTCGATGGGGCGGTCGCCGGCCGCGCTGAGCAAGGCGCTGGCCAAGCTGGAACGGCGCGCCCTCGTCGTCCGGACGGTCAATCCCGCGGACCGGCGCGCGGCACTGGTCTTCATCACCGACGCGGGCGCGGCCGCCGTCGACGACGTCATGCCCAAGCGCCTGGCCATCGAGCAACAGGTCCTCGGGGCACTCAGCGACGGACAGAGCACACAGGTCCGGATCGCCCTGCAGCGTCTCGCCGAAGCCATCGAGGCCCAGGCCCTGCGCAGCCCGCCCGCCGGCCCGGAGAGCACCGCCACCCCGGCCTGGAGTCCGCCGCGTTCGCCGTCGCGCGAGTCCCCGTCCCGCCCCCCACGGGCGCCCCGGCGACAGCTCGCCAACGCCAAGCATCCCCGGAGCGGCTACCCGACGGAGCTGTGAGCGGCGCGGCGGCGCCGACTCGACTCGGCCGACAAGACTTGAACTTCGGGCCCGGCGGTGATCGCGGCTCCCGACGCCGAAGCGGCGCCCGGCGGCGCCCGACTCATGCGGAACAGCCCGCCAGCAGAGCTGGCGGGCTGTCGGACAGGATCGCTGTCGCGCAGGGCCGAGGCTAGCGCGGCTTCTTGAAGCCCAGCGTCGTCGCGTCCTTCAGGGTGTAGATGGTGCCGTCCGTGTCCTTGGTGAAGGAGCCGACCTTGGCGGCCGCCGGCGGCGTGTAGCGCTTGGGCAGCTGCTGGTTCTTGATCATGGTGCTCTCCAATGCATCGAGGTCGAAGCCTGGCATGGCGTCACACCATTGAGCCGGTTCCCGTCCGGGGCGTCCACTGGGATAAACCGACTCCGGTGATTACGCGCCGACTTGGTATCCACACGGACGCATCGCAGGCGAAATGTTGTTCGGCGGGGTCGGGTGGACATCGGTCACGGCCGAAGGAAGTCCGATCAGGAGTGGTCGAACTCGGGTGAGACGCCCCCGAACTCTCCATATCATCACGGTGGATGTGACCTGATCATACCGCCACCGACATGGCGTGATCCGAAGAGATCCGGCGCCGACCGGTTGTGCGGTCCTCCCCCGTCCTCCACGGTTCTGGGGTGAAGCACGGCGCCGGGAGCGGCGCGTGGTGCGGCGTGGTCGAAACACCGGCGGTGCGGATGCCGCCGTGATTCCTGGGGGTGGAGCAGGTGCAGTCGCTCAACGACCACCTTGTGGTCTTTCCGGATTCCCCGGGCGGTGCCCGGGCCCACCGTCAGATCGGCAGCGAAGCACCCCAGCTGGTGGCCCACGCCTCCGGGCGGCCCTGGCTGGCCGGCTCGTGGGCACCCGAGGACCTGGTGGTGTCGGCGGCGGGCCCGGTACGCGTGGCGGTGTTCGGCCCCAGCCCGGTCACGCCGGACCGGCTCGGGTCGCTGGTCTCCTCCGTGCGCGCCCTGCCCGACCTGGACGCGCTGGTCCGCGCCCTGCCCGGCAACACCCATGTGGTGGCCTCGGTCGACGGACAGGTGCGGTTCCAGGGCACCGTCACCGGGACCCGCTGCGTCTTCACCGCCCGCCTCGGCGACGTCCCGATCGCCGCCGACCGGGCCGACGTGCTGGCCGCCGCGACCGGTGCGGAGCCGGACGAGGACCTGCTCGCCACGAGCGTCACCTACGGGATGCTCTTCGCCCCGCTGAGCGAGCGCAGTTGGTGGCGCGGCGTGCACCAGGTGGCCGCGGACTCCTGCCTCGTGCTGCCCGCCGACGGCGCCGCCCGATCGGTGCGCTGGTGGCAACCGCCGGAGCCGCACCTCCCCCTGTCCCAGGGCGCCGCCGGGGTGCGCGCGCGGCTGCGGGAGGCGGTGGCCCAGCGGCAACCGCAGCAGGGCAGGCTCTCGGCCGACCTGTCGGGCGGCATGGATTCCACCTCGCTCTGCTTCCTCGCCGCCGAGCACAGCCCCGACCTGCTGACCTTCTGCTGGACCGGCGGCAGCGCGATCAACGACGACCCGCTGTACGCCGGCCGGGCCGCACGCCTGCTGACCCGCGCCGAACACCTGACCGTGCCGGACACCGACGCCCCACCGGTGTTCTCCCCGCCGTACTGGGCGGTCGACACGGAGGCCCCGCGGGCCGCCACCCGGGGGATGAACGCGATCCGGTTCGGGATCCGGCACCTGGTCGAGCACGGCGCCACCCGGCACCTGGCCGGGCACGGCGCGGACGAGCTGTTCACCGGGGGCGCCGCCTACCTGCACACGCTCTTCCGCCGCCACCCGGTGACCGCCTGGCGGCAGTTGCGCGCCCACCGGGCGCTGCACTGCTGGCCGCTGCTGCCCAGCCTGGCCGGACTCCTGCACGGCGGCGACCTCGGCACCTGGTGGCGGCAGTGCGCCGACGACCTCGCCCGCACCGCACCCCTGCCCCGGACTCCCTCCCTCGGCTGGGGCGAGCGGATCCCGGCGACGCCCTGGGCCACCCGGGCGCGGTCCGGACCACCCGGGCGGTCTTCCGCGCCGTGGCGGACCAGGTCGCGCCGCTGGCACCGGACCGCGGACAGCACGAGGCCCTGACCGCCCTGCGCAGCGCGGGCCCCGTGCTCCGGCTGCTCTGCCGCGAGTACACCGCCGAGGGGCTCCCCCTCGAACTGCCCTACCTGGACGACCGGGTGGTCGAGGCGGTGCTGGAGATCCTCCCCCACGAGCGCTACGACCCCTGGCGCTACAAGCCGGTGCTGGCCGCCGCCATGGACGGCCTGGTGCCCGAGGTGATCCTGAACCGGACCACCAAGGGCGACTGCGAGGAGCCCGTCGACCGCGCCCTGCGAGAGCACGTACCCGACCTGCTGGACCTGTTCGCGGACTCGCTGCTCGCCCGCCGCGGCCTGATCGACGTCGACCGGATGCGGACCACCCTGATCACCCCGCCGCGCACCGGGGACGTCTGGTCCGCCCAACTGGAGGCGACGATCGGCGCCGAACTGTGGCTGCGCGAGATCGCGGCCCGCCCCACCGTCCCGGCAGCCCTCGCCGGACCCGCCCCCGGCCGCGTCGGCCGGTCGCGCCGCACACCCGAGTCCGAGGAGACGCCGTGACCAGCCCGCCCTGCGCGCTCCAGCCCCGCACCCGGCTGCCCCTGCACCGGCGCCTGCTGCCCCTGACGGCCGTGGCCGTGGCCCGGCCGCTGGCCAAACTGCCGCCCCGGCACCTGCGCGCCGTCCTCGGGGCGCTGAGCACCGGGGCCCGTGCGGGCACCGCGGCCCAGGCGTCCGCGGCCCGCACCGCGGTCGTCGCGGTCAGCCTGCGCTGCGCCGTCCACAACTGCCTGCAACGCTCCATCGCCACCGCCGTGCTGTGCCGGTTCAAGGGCGTGTGGCCCACCTGGCAGGCCGGTGTGCGCACCACGCCGTTCGCCGCGCACGCCTGGGTCGAGGCCGAGGGCCGGGTGATCGACGAACCGTACCCCGACGGCTACTTCCGGCCCCTGGTCACCGTCGCCCCCAAGCAGCCCGCGCGTACGGCCTGAGCCCCGAACCGACACCACGACCCCGCCCGGAGGGCCCCATGACGCTCCGCCTGACCGCCCACACGGTGTCCACCGACACGGACGACGGCGCCGTGCTGCTGAACCAGCGCACCGGGCACTACTGGCAGCTCAACCAGACCGGCGCCTACGCGCTGCAACGCCTCCTGGACGGCTCCACCCTGGACCACGTGGCCGAGGAGTTCGCGGCCCACTTCGGCATCGAACCGGCCCAGGCCCAGCAGGACCTCACGGCGATGACCGGACAACTCCGGTCGTCCGGGCTGGTCGAGGCCGGCTGACCCCCGGGCGACGGGGACGAGACGGAGCCGCACACACGATGCTCCGACAGCTGTGGACCCTGACCCGGGGGCAGCGGCGCCCCCTGGGCGTCGCCCTGCTCCTCACCCTGATCGCAGCCACCGTGGGCGTCGCGCAGCCCCTGGCCGCCAAGGGAGTGGTCGACGCGCTCACCGGGCACCGGCCCCTCCTCCGCCCCGTCACCGTCCTCGTCGTGCTGCTGCTGGCCCAGGCGTCGATCGGTGCCGTCGCCGTCTTCCTGCTGGAGCGCACGGGCGAGCGGTTCGTCCTGGGCATGCGCACCCGGCTGAGCTCGCACCTGCTGCGGGTCCGGCTGCACGCCTTCGACCGCCTGCGCGTCGGCGACCTCATGGCACGCGCCTCGACGGACGTGGTCGTCCTGCGCGAGGCGCTGACGCACGTCTCCGTCCAGATCGCCACCAACCTGTGCGTCGCGCTGGGGAGCGTCGTCGCCATGTTCGTGCTCGATCCGGTCCTGATGCTGCTCGTCCTCGGCGTGCTCCTCGGGTGCGGCATCGTGATCGACCGGCTGTCGGCGGAGGTCGGCCGCTCGTCGACGGAGTTGCAGACCGCCGTCGGCGCGATCTCGGCCGGACTGGAACGAGCCCTCTCGGCGCTACGGACCGTCCGGGCCAACCGCGCCGAACAACGGGAGATCGACCACCTCGACACGCTGGCCCACCGCGCCTACGACGCCGCGCTGCGCGGCGCCCGGCTCACCGCCGTGATCGCCCCCACCGCCCAACTGGCCATCAACGCCGCCTTCGTGCTGGTCCTGCTGGTCGGTGCGGCCCGCATCGACCAGGGGGCCCTCTCGCTCGGCGCCCTCGTGGCGATGCTGCTGTACGCCACCCAGCTCACCGGGCCCGTCACCGAACTGATGGCGGGCATCGCCTCGGTGAACAGGGCCAAGGGTTCCGACGAACGCATCCGGGAGGTCTACGCGCTCCCCACCGAGGACGGCACCGGCGCGACGGCGGCCGTCCGCAGCGCCTCCCGACCGCAACCGGACCAGGGCCCGCCGTCGGCGCCCTCGCTGGAGATCCGCGACCTGCGGTTCGGCTACAGCCCCGACGCACCGGTCCTCCGGGGGTTGTCGCTCACCGTTCCCGCGCACGCGCTGGTGGCCCTGGTCGGCCCGTCCGGGGCCGGAAAGTCGACTGCCTTCGCCCTGATCAACCGCTTCTACGAGCCGTGGAGCGGCAGCATCCGCATCGACGGGCGGCCCGCCACGGACCTCGGCCTCGGGGAATGGCGCTCACACCTCGGCTGGGTCGAACAGGACTGCCCGATCCTGCACGGCACCCTGCGGGACAACCTCTGCTACGCCGCCCCGGACGCCACCGACGACCGGCTCTGGGAGGTCCTCGACCTCGTCAACCTCACCGGGAAGGTGCACGGCCTGACAGCGGGCCTCGACACCGAGGTCGGGGAACGCGGGGTGCGCCTGTCCAGCGGCGAACGCCAGCGGATCGCCATCGCCCGCGCGGTGCTGGCCCGCCCCCGCCTGCTGCTGATGGACGAACCGACCGCCCACCTCGACCCCGCCAACGAAGCCGCCCTGACGGTCAACCTGAACAGCCTCCGCAAGGAGTGCGCCCTGCTCGTGATCGCCCACCGGATGTCCACCATCGAAGCGGCGGACACCGTCGTGATGCTCTCCGACGGCACGGCCGCCGCCACCGGCACGTACGCCGAGCTCCTCCGCACCGACCCGGGATTCCAGCAGCTCTGCGGACACCGGCGGACCGCGGACCGCGGCTCCGCCACCCCGCCGGTCAGCCGGCCCGGGGCGGCAAGCGCTCGCCGCCGAGGACCCAGCGGCCGCGGCGCATGACGGCGACCAGGTCGTAGCCCTCGGAGTCGAGCACGACCAGGTCGGCCTGCTTGCCCGTCTCCAGCGAGCCGATCGAGTCGGCCAGGCCCAGCAGGCGGGCCGGGGTGGCGGACAGCGACTCGACGGCCTGGTTCAGCGTCAGGCCGTTGACGGTGAGCGAGCGCTTGAACGCGACGTCCAGGGTGAGCGTGGAGCCTGCGATGGAGCTGCCGTCCGGGAGCATCGCGACGCCGTCCTTGACCTCGACCTGGAGCGGGCCGAGCGGGTAGAGGCCGTCGCCCATGCCGGCCGCGCCCATCGCGTCGGTGATCAGGGCGACCCGGGACGCCCCGGCGGTGCCGTAGGCGAGGTCGAGCACGGACGGGTGCAGGTGCACACCGTCGTTGATCAGCTCGACGGTGACCCGCTCGTCCTCCAGCAGCGCCACGATCGGGCCCGGGGCGCGGTGGGCGATGCCGGGCATCGCGTTGAAGAGGTGGGTGGCGACGCTCGCGCCGGCGTCGATCGCCTCCAGCGTGGTGGCGTAGTCGGAGTCGGTGTGGCCGACGGCGGCGATCACGCCGAGGTCGGCGAGCATCCGCACCGAGTCCAGGCCGCCGGGCAGTTCGGGGGCCAGGGTGACCATCTTCGCGTGGCCGCGGGCCGCGTCGACCAGCTTGCGCACCAGCGCAGGGTCCGGATCGCGCAGCAGGTCGGGGCGGTGGGCGCCGCAGCGGTTGTGGGAGATGAACGGGCCCTCGAAGTGGATGCCGGCCAGCACGCCGTCCTCGACCAGCTCGGACAGCACGGACGCCTGGCGGGCGACCTCGTCGATCTCCCCGGTGACGGTGGACGCGACCGTGGTGGTGGTGCCGTGCTCCAGGTGCGTCCGGGCGGCGAGCAGGGCCTCCTCCGCGATGCCGGAGGCGTAGGAGGCGCCGCCGCCGCCGTGCACGTGCAGGTCGACGAAGCCGGGGACGACGGTGTACCCGGTCAGGTCGAGGTCGCCCGGCTCGCTCCCGCCTCCGAGGCCGGCGATCCGGTCGCCCTCGACGGCCAGGCGGCCGCCCTCGACGACGCCGCCGGGCAGGACCAGCCGGGCACCGGCCAGGGACATGCGGTCCGCTCTCACGCGGTCACCTCCGGCGCTGCTCCGGGCAGCCGTAGAACTGAGTGAAGTTGCTTGTTTCATCGCCATGATAGTCAGATTCGAGCGGACGACCAGACCTGCGACCTGCTCGCCGGAATCAGTCCGACCCGGCGCCACCCGGGGGTTTGGCTCCGGACCGGGCTAGAATCGCGTCATGCTCAAAGCTGATCGCGCCACCCGGATCCTCTCGCACGTCACCGAAGCGGGGAGCGCCGATGTGCACGCGCTCGCCGAACTCCTGGACGTCTCGACCGCGACCGTGCGCCGCGATCTCCAGGAGCTCCACGAGCAGGGGCTGCTGCACCGCACCCGGGGCGGCGCGGTGACCGGCTCGGTCAACCTCGAACTGCCGCTGCGCCACCGCGGCGAGAAGCAGCGGGAGGAGAAGCGCCGGATCGCCCTGGCCGCGGCCGAACTCGTGCCGGAGGGAGCGGTGGTGGGCCTCAGCGGCGGCACCACCACCAGCGAGCTCGCCCGGGTGCTCGCCGAGCGCACCGGCATCACCGTCGTCACCAACGCGGTGAACATCGCCGCCGACCTGATCGTCCGCCCCGAGGTGCGTCTCGTGGTGATCGGCGGCATCGCCCGCACGGCCAGCTACGAACTGGTCGGTCCGGCCGCCGACCGGATGCTCTCGCAGTACCACCTGGACATCTCCTTCATCGGGGTCGACGGCCTGACGGCGCAGGAGGGCTGCACCACGCACGACGAGATGGAGGCCCAGACCGACCGGGCGTTCCTGCGCAGCAGCGCGCGCTCGGTCGTGCTGGCCGACAGCACCAAGGTCGGCAAGGTCACCTTCGCCCGGATCTGCCCGCTCTCCGACGTCCACGACCTGGTGACGGACGACGGCCTGACGGACGCGCAGCAGCGGGCCGTCACCGGCTGCGGCGTCCGGGTCCGGCGGGCCTGACCGCCGACGGGCCCCGGGGCGCGGCCTGATCCACCGGCCACGCCCCGGGGCCCGGTTCGGGCCCGGCGGCCCCGGTTCAGGCCTTGACGCCGCCCGCCGTCAGGTCGGTGCGCCAGAACCGCTGCAACAGCAGGAAGGCCACGACCAGCGGGACGACCGAGACCAGCGAGCCGGTGACGACCAGGTTGTACGGGGTGTGGTCCCGCAGGCCGTTCCAGTAGTAGAGGCCGAGGTTGACCGGCCAGAGCTTCTGGTCGGAGAGCGTGACCAGCGGCAGGAAGAAGTTGTTCCAGATGGTGGTGAACTGGAACAGGAAGATGGTCACCAGCGCCGGCGAGAAGATCCGCAGGACCACCGTGAAGAAGATCCGGAACTCCCCCGCGCCGTCCATCCGGGCGGCCTCCAGGATCTCGTCCGGGACGGACGCGGCGGCGTAGATCCGGCTGAGGTAGACGCCGAACGGGCTGACCATGCTGGGCAGCAGCACCGCCCAGACGGTGTTGACCAGATGGGCCTTGGACAGCAGCAGGTAGACCGGCAGGGCGAGGAGCGGCGCGGGGACGAGCACCGCGGCGAGGATCGTGTTGAACACCGCCTCCCGGCCCCGGAACCGGTACTTGGTGAGCGCGTAGCCGGCCATCGCCGCGAGCAGGGTGGCGGCCGCGGCGCCGACGCCCGCGTACAGCACGGTGTTGAGGAGCCAGCGGAAGTAGAGCCCGTTGTTGGCGGTGGCCAGGTCGTGCAGGTTGTCGCCGAGGTGGAGGGTGGAGAACCAGAAGCCGCCGCTGCCGAACAGGTCGCTGCTGCTCTTGGTGGAGGCCACCAGCAGCCACCAGGCGGGCAGCAGGAAGTAGGCCGAGAGCACGAACAGGACGGCCGTGCCGAGGACGTTGGGGCGCGGCCTGCGCCCGGGGGCGCCCGGTCGGGCGGGCCCGGCGGGGCGGCGGCGCGCCGGGCGGGCGGTCCCGGGGCCGGCGGTCCCGGGGCGGGGGCGGAGGTCGGCGGTGCTCATGCGGTCACCCGGTTTCCGGTGATGCGCACCGAGAGGCGCAGGAAGGTGAAGGACAGGACGCAGGTGGCCAGGGCCAGCAGGACGGCGATGGCCGCCGCCTTGCCGTAGTCGTTGGTGCCGAACGCCGCGTTGTACGCCGCCATGTTGGGCGTGTAGTCGGCGGAGACGGTCGAGGCCAGCGAGTGCAGAACCATCGGCTCGGTGAAGAGCTGGAGGGTGCCGATGATGGAGAAGATCCCGGTCAGCACCAGGGCGGGGGCCACCAGCGGGATCTTGATGTGCCAGGCGGTCCGCCAGGGGCCGGCGCCGTCGAGGTCGGCGGCCTCGTAGAGCTCGCTGGGGATGGCCTGCAGGGCGGAGAGGATGACCAGCATGTTGTAGCCGGTCCAGGTCCAGGTGACGATGTTGGCCATCGACCACAGGACGGTGCCGGAGGAGAGGAAGTCGGCGTCGATGCCGATGTCCCGCAGCCCGGCGACGAGCGGGCTGGTGCCGGGCAGGTAGAGGAACGCCCAGAGGATGGTGGCCACGACGCCCGGGATCGCGTACGGGAGGAAGTAGGCGAGCCGGAAGAACTTCCGCAGCCGGGTGCCCTTGGCGTCGATCAGCAGGGCGAGGCCGAGGGCCAGGCCGAGCATCACCGGGACCTGGACCACGCCGAAGAGCAGCACCCGGCCGACGCCCGCGAGGAACGAGCCGTCGCCCAGGGCCGCGGTGTAGTTGTCGAGCCCCGCGAAGACCGTTCTGGCCGGGCCGAAGCCGAGGCCGGAGCGCTCCACGCGGTACAGGCTCTGCCAGAGCGCGTACCCGATGGGCAGCAGGAACAGGACGGTGAACAGCAGGCCGAAGGGGGCCAGGAAGCCGAGGGCCGCGCGGTTGCGGGACGGCGTCCGTCGTGCGGTGGCGGCTTTCGGGGCGGTGCGGCCCGGCGCCGCCGGGGTTGCTGCGCTCATCTGGGGTTCTCTCTCGTGCGGGCGGTGGTCGGTCCCTCGGGCGCGTCGGACGCGTGGGACGTGTCGGACGGGTCGGACGCGCCCGGGCCGGCGGACCGCGCGGGTCCGCCGGTCAGCCGGTCAGCCGGTCAGCCGGCGGTGACCGTCAGCCCCTTGGACTTCATCGCGTCGACGGTCTTGTTCTGCACCGTGCCCAGCGCCGCCGTCAGGTCGCCGTGGGCGGCGACGGCCGCGCCGAAGGCGTCGGTGAGGTCGCTGGAGGTCTGGGTCATGGTCGGGCCCCAGCTCCACTTGGGGGCCTGCGCCGTCGCCTGCTTGAAGACGTCGAAGATCGGCTGGTTGCCGAAGTAGGCGCTCGGCTTCGCCAGCGCCGGCACCGACGTGCCGCTGGTGGAGGCGGGGTAGATGCCGGCCTTGTCCACGAGGGTGCCGACGGCGGCGGCGTCCGTGCTCATCCAGTTGGCGAAGCTCAGCGCGGCGGCGGTGTTCTTGCAGCCCTTGACCACCGCGGTGGACGAACCGCCGTCGTTGCCGACCGACTTGGCGCCGTCCTGCCACTGCGGCATCGGGGCGACCGCCCACTTGCCGGACGCCTGCGCCGCGTTCTGTTCGAGGATGGAGGAGAACCAGACCGGGCCGGGGTAGGCGGCGAGCGTGCCGTCCTGGAGGTCCTTGTAGAGGTCGGGGCTGAAGCCCTGCTCGGACTTGACCTGGCCCTGGTCGATCAGGCCCTGCCAGTACTTCGCGACCTTGGCGGTGGCCGGGTCGCCCGCGAGCGAGACCTTCCAGCCCTTGCTGTCGGTGCCGAACCAACTGCCGCCGGCCTGGGCGGACATGCCGGCGAACCACCACGGGTCGTCCGGGTTGAACACGCTCAGGTACCCGTTGGGGTTGGCGGCGTGCACCTTGGCGGCGTCGGCGGCGAACTCCTCCCAGGTGGCCTGCGGCTTCAGGCCGTACTGGGCGTACAGGTCGGTGCGGTAGTAGAGCGCCATCGGGCCCACGTCGACCGGGATGCCGTACACCTGGCCGCCGACCTTCACCGCGTTCCAGGCGCCGTCCCCGTACTGCGACTGGTACTGCCCGGCCTCGGCGCTGACGTCCTGGACGGCACCCTCCACGACGAAGCTGGGCAGCGACTCGTAGCCGACCTGGGCCAGGCAGGGGGCGTTGCCGGCCTTGACGGCCGCGAAGATCTTGGCGTAGCCGCCCTTGCTGCCCGACACGATCTTCTCGAACTTGACCTTGGCGTCCGGGTGGGCCGCGTTGTACTGGGCCACCGCCTCCTCGTAGCCCGGCGCCCAGCCCCAGAACGTGACCTCGGCGGAGCCTGCGCCGCCCGAGGCGCCGTCACCGCCCGATCCGCAGGCCGCGATGCCGGCGAGCAGCGGCAGCGTGGCGGCGGCGGCCAGCAGGCGGGTGCGGATTCGTGTCTTCGCCATGAGGATCTCGTCCTTTACGTGTACTGGCCCTCGGCCATCGCGGCACGGCGTCGGGTGGACGGCGGCTGGCGCGAGCGGGTGCGGTGCGGTGAGGGTGCGGTGGGGGTGGGGGTGGGGGTGCGGTGGGGGTCGGCAGGGGTGCCCGGGTTCCGGGGGTTCCGGGGCCGGCCGGGGGTGCCGCCGCGCGTCGGCGGCCTCCTCACCGGGCCGGGTCCGGTTCCTGGTCCGGACCCGGTCCGGGCGTCGGTGGTCGCGTGCCCATCGGACCACCTCCTGCTCTATGGTGCGCAGTTCGGATGAGTATTGCTCAATATCGAGCAGGTTCCTAGAGCTTCGGAGCACGAAGCGGTCTCGGTTTCGACACGGCCCGTCGCGCGGAGAGCCGGGTGGCGAGCCGGGCGACGGGCCGGGTGCACGGGGTGTCAGCCCAGGTCGGGCCGGGCCACCAGGTGCACGGCGGGTTCGCCGGAGCGGTCGAGTTCGAGGACGGTGATCTCGTTCGTCCCGCTGCGCAGAACCGGCCAGGGCAGGTAGAGCGTGCACTGCGGCCCGCGGTCCCAGTAGCGGCCCAGCAGGAAGCCGTTGACCCAGACGTAGCCCTTGCCCCAGCCCGGCAGCGCCAGGTAGCCGTCGGCGGGCTCCCCGACCTCGAAGGCGCCGCGGTGGAAGGCCGCTCCGGGGCCGGCCGCCGGAGCGACGGCCGCGTCCCAGGGGAGCCGGTCCGGTGTCCCGTCGGCCAGCGGCATCGGGTCGGCCGTCCACCCGTGCAGGTACTGCTGGGTGTGCAGGGCCCCGGCGATCCCCTTGCGGTCGCCGATCCCGGCGCCGTAGTTGACCCGGCCCATCGACTCGACCAGCAGCTCCAGCCGGGCACCCGCGCCGGGCACCGGGACGAGCAGGGGCTCGTGCTCGACGTCGCGTTCCAGGGTGGCGAGGTGGGTGCCGTCGACGCTGACGTGGGCCCGGTCGGCGAGCCCCTCGACGGTCAGCGGGTACGCCGTGCGCGGGCCGGGGATGGTCGTCCGGTAGCGGACGAGGCCGTGCGGGAGGCCGAGTTCCTCGAAGGAGAGCGGGACGGCGGAGCGGACCTCGCCGGTGGACAGGTGGTCCACCACGTCCGCGAGCGGCAGGGCCCTGTCGAGCTCCACCCGGCCCGCCGGCAGCGTGGCCGGGAGCTCCTCGGGCTCCGGCACCGGGCCGTCCGCGTACGCCGCCAGGACCTCGCGGAAGGCCCGGAACTTGGCCGTGGGGGCGCCCCGTTCGTCCAGCGGGGCGTCGTAGTCGTAGGAGGTGACGGTCGGCTGGTAGCCCCGGCCGGTGCGCGGGTCGGCGGTGTTGGCGCCGGCCCAGGTGCCGAAGTTGGTGCCGCCGTGGGCCATGTAGAGGTTGACGGAGGCCCCGGCCGCCAGGATCTCGCGCAGGGCCTCGGCGGCGTCCTCGGCCGGGCGGGTGGTGTGCGGCTCGCCCCAGTGGTCGAACCAGCCGTTCCAGAACTCCATGCACATCGGCGGGTCCTGGGGGCGGTGGCGGCGCAGTTCGGCGAAGGCCTCGGTGGCGCGGCTGCCGAAGTTGACGGTGGCGAGGTGGCCGGGGAGGGCGCCGCCGGTGAGGAAGAAGTCCTCCGGCCCGTCGGAGGTGCAGAGCGGGACGTCGATGCCGCGGGCGCGCAGGCCGTCGGCGAGGTGGGCGAGGTAGGCCCGGTCGGTGCCGTAGGAGCCGTACTCGTTCTCGATCTGGACCATCAGGACGTTGCCGCCGCGGGTGGTCTGGTGCGCCGCCAGGATCGGGATCAGCGTGTCGTACCAGCGGTCGACGTGGGCCAGGAAGCGCGGGTCGCTGGTGCGCAGCGGCAGGCCGCGGCCCGCCGTGCCCGGTTCGGCCAGGAGCCACCAGGGCAGGCCGCCGTTCTCCCATTCGGCGCAGATGTAGGGGCTCGGGCGGACGATCGCGTGCAGTCCGGCGTCCGCGGCGGCCCGCAGGAAGGCCTCCAGGTCGGCGATGCCGGTGAAGTCGTACGCGCCGGGGCGGGGCTCGTGCAGGTTCCAGGGGACGTACGTCTCCACGGTGTTGAGCCCCATCGCCCGCAGCATCCGCAGGTGGCTCGGCCACTGCCCGGGCAGGCTGCGGAAGTAGTGCAGGGCGCCGGAGAGCAGGCGCAGGGGGCGCCCGTCGAGCGTGAACCCGGTCCGGTCGGTCTGGAGCATGAGTGGTCCTCGTGGGGGTGGTTCGGGGGACGGTGTGGGCCGGGGCGCGGTCATCCGGCGGTCCCGGCGACGACGGGCAGGAGCCGGCCGACGGCCTCGGTGATCGCCCCGCGGCCCGCGGCCAGGTACGCGCGGGGGTCGACGCCCCGCTCGTCCGCCGCCAGGTGGGACCGGACGGCGGTCGTCATGGCGATGCTCAGGGCGGTGCCGATGTTGACCTTGGCTATGCCGCCGTGGACGGCGCGGCGCAGTTCGTCGTCGGGGACCCCGGAGGAGCCGTGCAGGACGAGCGGGACGTCGAGGGCCGCGTACAGGGCGGCGAGCAGGTCGTGGTCGAGCCTGGCGTCGCGGGAGGTCATCGCGTGGGAGCTGCCGACGGCGACGGCGAGGGCGTCGACGCCGGTCTCCTCGACGAAGCGCCGCGCCTCTCCGGGGTCGGTGCGGGCTCCCGGTGCGTGGGCGTCCAGCGGCCCCCGGCCGTCCTTGCCGCCGACCTCGCCGAGTTCGGCCTCCAGCCAGAGCCCGGCGCCGTGCGCCCAGACGGCGGCCTCGCGGGTGGCGGCGACGTTCTCCGCGTAGGGCAGGTGCGCGGCGTCGTACATCACCGAGCTGAACCCGCATTCGGCGGCCTGGCGGAGCAGGACGCCGGTCTTCACGTGGTCCAGGTGCAGCGCGACCGGGACGGTGCTCGGCTCGGCGCAGCGCACGGCGGCCGCGGCGAGCGGGGCCAGCCGCCCGCCGTGGAACCGCACCGCGTTCTCGCTCACCTGGAGGATCACCGCGGTGCCGGCGGTCTCGGCGGCGGAGACGACGGCCTCGACGTGCTCCAGGGTGATGACGTTGAAGGCGGCGACGGCGCCGTGCCGGGCCGCGGCCCGGGCGACGAGGCCGCCGGTGGCTGCCAGGGGCATGAACTCTCCTGTCGGGTGGGGCGGTTCAGTCGGAAGGAGCTGAGCCTGCGCAGGGCGCGGCCGGGGTGACCCGGACCACGGGGAGGTGGTCGCGGTAGGCCTGCGGGTCGAACCGGCCGGCGTAGGGGGCCTGGACGGCGGCGGCCGACAGGGCCACCGCGTGGGCCAGCGCCGCCGGCCACGGCGTGCGGTCGGCGAGGGCCGCGGCCAGCGCCGCGACCGCCGCGTCCCCCGCGCCGGTCGGGTTCCCCCGCACGTCGGCGTCCGGGGGCAGGCGGGCCCGCCAGCTGCCGTCCGGGGTGACGGCGAGGAGTCCGTCGGGCCCGAGCGAGGCGACCACCGCCCGGGCGCCGGCGTCGACGAGGGCGTGTGCCGCGCGGAGCGGGTCGGCGATGCCGGTGGCGCGGCGCAGTTCGACCGCGTTCGGCTTGACGGCCGTGGGCCCGGCCGCCAGTGCCCCGGTGAGCGCGGCGCCGTCGGCGTCCAGGACGACCGGCACGCCCTGCGCGTGGGCGAGGCGGACCAGGTCCGCGTAGGCGTCGTCCGGCAGGCCCGGCGGCAGGCTCCCGGACAGCACCAGGGCCCGGGCGGTGGGGAGCAGGCCGCGGACGGCGGTGCGCAGGGCCGTCCAGTCCTCGGCGGAGAGTTCTGGTCCGGGCTCGTTCAGCACGGTGGCGTCGACGGCGTCGACCACGGTGACGGTGCGCCGGGTCGACGTGCCGGCGGCGAGCGGGACGCCCAGGCAGGCGATGCCGGCCCGGTCGAGGTCGGCCCGCAGCACCGCGCCGGTGGGCCCGCCGAGCGGCAGGACGGCGGTGGTGCGCCGGCCGAGGCCGTGCAGCACCCGGGCCACGTTCACGCCCTTGCCGCCGGCCTGTTCGTGGACGGAGGCCACCCGGTGGCTGGTGTGCGGGTGCAGTGCCGACACGCCGTAGGTGATGTCCAGGGCGGGGTTCGGGGTCACGGTGACGATCACGGCGCCGGGCTCCCTTCCGCCGTGCGGCCGGCCGCCGCGTCCAGGGCGCGCAGTCCGGCGCCCAGGCAGCCGGCCCGGTCGCCGAGCGCGGCGGGTACCAGGCGCGGCGCGACCTGGATCCGGGCGCGGGCGGCCAGCGCGGCGGCCAGCGGGGCGAGCAGCAGGTCGCCGGACTCGGCGAGGCCCCCGCCCAGGACGACCAGCGGCGGGTCCAGCACCAGGACGGCCGTCAGCAGGGCGTCGGCCAGGGCGTCGACCGCCTCCTGCCAGACGGCGCCGGCCGCCCCGTCCCCCTCGGCGGCCAGCCGCGCCACCTCCGGTGCGAGGGCGGGCCGGCCGGTGGCCTCGGTGTAGCGCCGCGCCACGGCGGCGGCCGAGGCGTAGGTCTCGGCGCAGCCCCGGGCCCCGCAGGCGCACGCTTCCCCGCCCGGGCGCACCACGAGGTGGCCGATCTCCCCGGCCCGGTGGTGCGCGCCGGGCAGGGCGCGGCCGCCGGTCATGACGGCGGCGGCGATGCTCGTGCCGACCGGGACGAACAGGAAGCGCTCCTCGCCGCGCCCGGCTCCGAGCCGGGCCTCGGCCACGCCGCCGGCGCGCACGTCGTGGGTGACGGCCACGGGCAGGCCGGTGCGCTCGGCGACGAGCTCCCGGAACGGGACGTCCCGCCAGCCGATCGTGGCGGAGTAGACGCCCGTCCCCGTGGCCTCGTCGACGATGCCGGGGACGGCCAGGCCGACGGCGTCGACCTGCGCGCCCTGCCGCGCGGCCTCCCGCCGTACGTCCGCGACCAGGTCGACGACGGTGGCCACGACGGCCTCCGGTCCCCGTTCGCGCCCGGTGGCGCGCCGCACCTGGTGGCGGACGGCGGCCTCCCGGTCCAGCAGGGCGGCCTTGATGCCGGTGCCGCCGACGTCCACGGCGACGACCAGGTGCTGCCCGGTGATGGGCTGACGCCGGTCGGGCACGGGCTGACGCCGGCCGGTCGTGGGCCGAGGCTGGTCGGTCATGAGTCGGCGAGCACCACGGACCGGGTCAGGTTGCGCGGCTGGTCCGGGTCCAGGCCCTTCGCGGCGGCCAGCGCGGCGGCCAGCCGGTGGACGCGCACCAGTTCCGCGAGCGGGTCGAGCCGGCCCTCGATCCAGCGGGCGCCGGTGCCCCGGACCTGCTCGGCCAGGCCCACCGGTGCGGCGCCCAGCATCCAGGTGGCGGTGGACGGCGCGGCGATGCTGATCGGGCCGTGCCGGTACTCCATCGCCGGGTACGCCTCGCTCCAGGCGAGCGCGGCCTCGCGCAGTTTGAGGCCGGCCTCGTTCGCCAGCCCGACCGTCCAGCCGGTGCCGAGGAAGGTGAACTGGGTGCAGTCCACCAGGCCTTCGGGCAGCGGCTCCGCCAGGGCCGCCCGGCCGTCGGCCTCCACCGCCTCGGTGTGCAGGCCCAGGTGGGCCCGCAGCAGGGTGAGCGCCGTGGTGGCGAACCTGGTCTGCACCACGGACCGCTCGTCGGCGAAGTCCAGCACGGCGATGTCGTCGGCCGCGGTCATCACCGGCGTCCGAGGGTCGGCGGTGACGGCCGCGGTGCGGACCTTTCCGCGCACCCGCTCCAGCAGGGCCAGGACCTCGGTCGTGGTGCCGGAGCGGGTCAGCGCGATCACGCGGTCGTACGAGCGGACGCCCGGGAACTCGGAGGCGGCGAAGGCGTCCGTGACGCCCTGTCCGCTCGACTCCCGCATGGCGGCGTACGCCTGGCCCATGAACAGCGAGGTCCCGCAGCCGATCACCGCGACCCGTTCACCGGCCTCCGGCAGCGCCGTGCACTCCGCCGCGGCGACTTCCGCGGCACGGCGCCAGCAGTCCGGCTGGCTGGCGATCTCGGCCTCGACATGGGTCGCCATCGGCCACCTCCATTTGATAGTTGCTGATACCTGCTTCTTTCTGGCCAGATTCAAGCATCTTCAAGCACTCCATGGAACCCGTCTGCGCAATTTGTTGCTCAGAGGTGTTGACAGTTGCGCGCAACAGGGCCGGATACTGCATGCCATCGCCGACCTCGGCGGTCGCGCCCCCAACGACGACCGACAGGCCCGCGAAGCACCGCCCACCCCCGACCCGACGGTGCAGCACCGAAGGAGACCTCGTGTCCGCCCCACCCCGCAGAGCACTCGCCGCCGTCCTCGCCCCCGCGCTCCTGGCGCTGAGCGCGGGCCTCGCCCCGGCCGCGTCGGCCGCCCCCGAACCGTCAGCCGCCCCGGCCGGCGCCCCGTCGACCGCCCCGTACACCGTGAGCGTCGGCAAGCCGGTCGGCTACGGCCACCCCACCGACACCCCCGCCGTCCCGTACACCGACAAGGACGGCACCTTCTACTTCCAGCAGTCCGCCGCGCTCTACGGCGCGAACGACCCCCGGTACTGGGACTTCTTCACCGGCACGGACTTCGACTCCGCCACCCGGTCGAGCGCGCTCAGCAACGCCGTCAACCCCGCCAACCCCCAGGACCGCAACAACGACACCACCTGGCGCTGCAACAACAGCCCCACCGGCCTGACCTCGACCTCCGCGCCCGCCGGGTCGGGCTACGCCCAGAAGAACTACTGCGACCTCTCCGGCATCTGGGTCGACCCGGACACCGGCGACTGGTACGGGCTGGTGCACAACGAGTTCACCCCGCAACCCTTCGGCGACGGCCTCCACTTCGACGCCATCGACTACGCCGTCTCCAGCGACCAGGGCCGGACGTGGACCATCAAGGACCACGCCATCACCTCGCCCTACAGCACCCGGCGGGGCGACACCGCGGCCTTCCCGAACCAGACCTTCGACTACGGGGACGGCGACCAGCGCCTCTTCGTCGACACCGCCTCGGGCTACTTCTACGTCTTCTACGGCTCGCGGATCGTCGACAAGGGCGGCAGCTGGAAGGCCTTCCACGAACACGTGGCCCGGGCCCCGATCGCCGCCAAGATGGCACCCGGCTCGTGGCAGAAGTGGTACGACGGCGCGTGGTCGCAGCCCGGCACGGGCGGCCAGGAGAGCAACCTGGTGCCCGCCGACTCCGCGCACCCCACCGGCTACACCCCGGTCGCCGACGAGTACGACCCGGCGAACACCGGCACCGTGGCCCAGCAGGTCGCGGCCGGCACGATGCCGCCCACCTCACCGCTGTTCGTCATGGACATCACCTACAACGCCTACCTCGGCCTGTACATCGCCGAGCCGCAGGCCGTCGACCAGAGCGGATCGGCGCCCCAGCAGTACTACGCCACCGCCGACCTCGCCAGCCAGAAGTGGGTGCCGATCGGCGACACCGGCGGCTACCACACCGCGTCCTGGTACCGCTGGTTCCTCGACAGCGCCAACCGCACCAACAGCACCGTCGTCGGCAAGACCTTCCGCTCGTACTGCGCCTTCGGCTGCTCCAACGGCGCGTCCGGCGAGTACGTGGACGTGACGATCAACGGCTCCGCGCCCGCCGCTCCCCCCGTCGACCCCGGCAAGACCTACCGGATCGGCAACGCCGACGGCCGGGTCCTCGCCCAGGTCGCCGGCGGCCCGGCCACCACCTCGCTGGCCGCCGGCACCGGCTCCGACCTGGAGGCCTGGAGCTTCGCCGGCAACGGCGACGGCTCCTACCGGATCACCAACGCCGCCACCGGCCGCCTGCTCGGCGTCGACTCCACCGCCACCGCCGGCCGTGCCTGGGGCGCCCGCCCCACCGCCACCGCCGCCGGCCCGGGCGGGCCCACCGTCGGCCAGCAGTGGTTCGTCATCCCCGGGAAGTCCGCCGACGGAACCGCCACCGGCACGTTCAAGCTCGTCAACCGCTACAGCGGACTCGTCCTCGGCCTCTCCTCCACCAGCAGTCGGTCCACCGAGACCACGCCCACCCGCAGTTGGGCCGACACCACCGGCAACCCCGTCGGCGGCACCCGCGGCCCCGGCGAGCAGACCCTCACCCTGACCGCCACCGGCACCGCGCCCAACCCCCCGCTGGACGGCACCCACACCCTGACCGCCGCCGGCAAGGCCCTCGACAACCCCGGCCACTCCACCGCCCAGGGCACCCAGTTGGTCACCTGGGCCCCCAACGGCGGCCCGAACCAGACCTGGGTGCTCACCCGGCAGGCGGACGGCAGCTACCAGATCGCCAACGGCGAGTCGCACCTGTGCATGGACGTCGACGGCGGATCGACCTCCGTCGGCGCCAAGGTGATCCAGTGGGCCTGCACCGGCGGCGGCAACCAGCGCTGGCAGCTCACCCCGGCCGCCGGCGGCTACCGGATCACCTCCCAGAAGAGCGGTCTGCTGCTCACCACCGCGTCCACCGCCGACGGCGCCCGGACCACCCAGCAGCCCGACACCGGATCGCCCCTCCAGGTCTGGACCGTCAACTGACCACCCGCCCGTAAGCCCGGCCGGGAGCCGGGGCCGGGCAAGCGGCCCCGCACCTTCCGATACCGCCCGGAAGCACCCAACATCCCTTCCCCCTCCGTCAGTTGGCGAGAATCGGCCAGTGCGGAGGCGCGCCCGTTGACCTCCGGGCCGCTGGGCGTTTGGCTCTCCCCAACCAGTTGCGCGGGCGGTGCCACCCACCAGGGTGGCACCGCCCGCGCCGTCGTCACCAAGGGGAGGACCCCACCTCATGACCACCACACGAACCCGGCGCGGGCTGCTGCGCGGCGGCTGCGCCCTGCTCGCCGCCGTACTGGCCGGCCTCGCCGCACCGGCCGCCGCCGAAGCGCACCCGCGCACGGGCGGGATCATCCGGGTGAGCGTCGGCCTCGACGGCGCCCAGCCGGACGGCGCGTCCGCCGCCCTCGGGCTGAGCGCCGACGGCCGCTACGCGCTGTTCTCCTCGGACGCGACCAACCTGGTGCCCGGCGACACCAACGGGGCGACGGACGTCTTCGTCCGGGACCTGTACACCGGCCGCACCCAACGCGTCAGCGTCGGCGCGGACGGCGCCCAGCTCGACGCCCCCACCACCCAGGCATCGATCAGCGGCGACGGCCGCTTCGTCACGTTCACCACCAAGGCCACCAACGTGCTGCCCAGCCACAAGGCCAACAGCGGCGGGGAGGTCTACCTCCGCGACCTCCGGGACGGCGTCACCGAGCTGATCACCGCCGGCGATCCGGCCGCCACCGACCAGGACGGCCGCAAATCCCGTGACGGGGTGGTCAGTTGGGACGGCCGGTTCGTGGCCTTCTCCTCCTCCCGGACCGACCTCGCGCCGGTCGGCAAGTTCAGCAAGGAGAACATCTACGTCACCGACCGCCGGGAGGGCACCACCCGCCTGGTCACCCTCGGGGTGGACGGCAAACCGGGCAACGGCGACTCCTACCTGCCCTCGATCAGCGCCGACGGCCGCGTCATCGGTTTCAAGTCCCGCGCGTACAACCTTCTCCCAGCTCCCGCGCAGACTCCCGCGGCTCCCGAAGACCACGGCGACTCCCCCGCGATCCTCGGGCACGCCTCCTACCCCCTCTACGTGTTCGACCAGCACACCGGGGTGATCAGCGGCGCGAGCACCGACCCCGCCGGGCAACTCGCCAACACCGGCCTGGACGCCACCCTCAGCCCCGACGGGCGGTACGCCGTCTACACCCTCGACGCGCCCGGCGGGCCGATCCTCAACCGCCACCAGGAGCTCTACGCCCGTGACCTGCGCACCGGCACCGTGACCAGGGTGACCACCCCGCTGCCCGGCACCACGACGGTCGGCTCCGCCGGCCGCGGCACCATGTCCTACGACGACCGCTGGGTCTACTTCGTCTCCGACGCCGGCAACCTCGTCCCCGGCGTCGACGGCGGGCAGCAGAACGTGTTCCGCCGCGACCTCGCCACCGGAGCCGTCGAGCTCGCCGGAGCGGCCGAGGACGGCACGGCGAGCACCGGCACCTCGGACAACCCGTACACCGACGCCTCCGGCAGCGCCGTGCTGTTCACCTCCGAGGACGGCACCCTCGTCCCCGGTGACACCAACCACGTCCCGGACGTCTTCCTCCGCCGGCTCCTCGCGCACTGACGGCGGACGGGGCTGTTGCGGGTGCTGACCAGGCGGTTTCCGTCATCTGCCGGTGAAGGGCGGGATCACCGGTCGTCCCGGCCACGAGAAGCGCGATCCGGCGGGGAGGAAACAACGGCAACACCCGTAACAGCACCCGGGCGAAAAGCGTGCCGCCCGGCGCCGCCAGCACATAATCACCACATTCTTACCCCGAATTGTAAGGCCACTGTCAAGGCACCAAGGTGCGCCAGGCCGCAGTGACTTCAGGACACTGTCGGGGATACTGTTTTCATCACCCCTCGGGCGACGGATGCTTGTACGTACAGTCTCCGTTCTTTTGGCACTGCCGTGTTGTCCGCAGGCCAGTCCACGGAGCGTGCAGCAGGACGTGCTGCTCCCGGCGACGACTCGTGAGGTCGATCGTGA
Source organism: Kitasatospora sp. NBC_01300 (assembly GCF_041435235.1). Classification (NCBI taxonomy): domain Bacteria; kingdom Bacillati; phylum Actinomycetota; class Actinomycetes; order Kitasatosporales; family Streptomycetaceae; genus Kitasatospora; species Kitasatospora sp. NBC_01300. The sequence goes on from NZ_CP108408.1 coordinate 418,247, forward strand.
CAATGAGAAAAGCCTCAGGAATTCAACAGCCGTAGCTGTGGAGACGGCACCCGAATCAACCGTCCAAGGAATAGTCCGAGACGGAACGAGGGTAAAAGTGAAGGCCCTTCTCTACCACTTCCACGGAATCGATGACTTCGATTTCTCGACCATTTCGCCCGAGGACCTCCCCGAGGTCCAGAAGGCCGCGGAATCCCGTGAGTACGGAATTCTGCCGACCGTCTACCTGCGGCGGGAGAACCTCCCCCGCCTGGTGGAGGTCCTCCAGGAGTACCACCGGCTCGAACAGGCGGACGCGGTTCCCAACATCGCCGGTTTCGCGATCGAGGGCCCGCTGCTGGGACCGCAGGGCGGAATACCCCGGGCCGGACGGTGGTTCCCGTCGGCGAAGGAGTGGGACGTCATCGCGTCCCTCGGCCCGCTCGGCCTGCGCTACATCGTGATGGCGCCCGACGCCATGGCCCTGGACGAGCGCATCGACGCCGGCCCCACCTTCGCCGACCTGCTCACCAGCTTCTACGAGCAGGGGCTCAGGATCGCCGTGGGGCACTTCCACCGGGAGGCGCCCGAACGCAGTGCCGTGCGGCTGCGGGAAGTGCTCGAATTCCTGCACAGCCGCTACGAATCCTCCCCGTACCTGGTCCTGACCGACCATCTGTACAACGACACCCCGCGGAACTTCACACATTCCTGGCGCACGCCGCAGGAGCGGGTCCACCGCGACGTCGAACTCCGGCGGGTGCTCGATCCCGACTGGAACGAGACCGACCTCCGGGAACTGCTCGGCCCCGTTCCGGCAGAAATGCTGCGCTCCGCACGCGAGTCCCTCCTGTACCCGTGCATCAACTTCGACGGGTACCACGTCGACCTCGAAATCTGTCGGCGCACCGTCGAATACCTGGGCGTGGACCGCCTCATCGCGCTGACCGACCACACCGAGGTCGCCACGATGGCTCAGGAGCCGCTTTCCCGGAGTGACCACAATCCGCTGTGGCTGCGTGACGACGGCGCCGTGGCGGCGGGGTCGAGCGGTTATGAGCAGCAGCGACAGAACATTCTCTCCATCGGATTCGACGACGCGGCGGTTCACCGCATGTTCGTCGACAACCCCGTGACGGCGATCGGATACCGCATCAAGAAGGGCGCCGCGTAAGGGCCTGCAGGGCCGAAAATCACGAAGACATCGGGAGAGGAACTCACGGCCACCCGGGCGTTGCGCCCCGGCCACTTCCTCGACCGTGTCGTGCGGGCCGGGGACACGGCCGCCGCCACCGCGGCGCTCGCGGTCGTGTCCCCGGCAGCCGCCGGCCCGCGCATCCTCCAGGACGACGTCCGGCTGCGGCGCGGCCACGCGGATCCGCCGGCGTGATCCGGCGGCGTGATCCGGCGGATCCGGATGTGAACCACATCGGCGAACCACATTGGCGAACCACGAGAGGGGACCAAGGCATGAGCAAGGTTGTCGTCACGGGCGGCGGCGGGTTCATCGGCTCGCACATCGTCGACCGGTTGTGCGCACAGGGACACCGCGTCCTGGTGGTGGACGACTTCTCCACCGGCGATCGGGCCAATCTCGCCGAGAGCGAGGCCCGTTGGCCCGAGTTGAGCGTTCTCACGGCCGACGTGGTCGACGAGTCCACCGCGGCCGCGGTGGAGGACTTCGCGCCCGAGGTGCTGCTGCTCCTGGCCGCACAGTTCAGCGTGAAGGTGTCGATGCGCGATCCCCTGCTGGACGCCCAGGTCAACGTCATCGGCCTGGTCCGGATGCTCGAAGCGGCACGGCGCAGCCGGAGCCGCAAGGTCGTGTTCGCCTCCAGCGGCGGGACGATCTACGGGCCCGCCGGTGAGGACGGGGTGCCCATCAAGGAGTCCACGGGCCGGGTGCCCAGCTCGTTCTACGGGCTGACCAAGTCCGTCGCCGTCGACTATCTGCGCCTCTACCACGAGACCTTCGGCCTGGACTACGTCGCGCTCGCCCTCGGCAATGTCTTCGGCCCCCGCCAAACCCCGTTCGGTGAGGCGGGAGTCGTCTCCATCTTCGCGCAGCGCATGCTCTCCGGGCAGACCTGCGTCATCAACGGGGACGGCCTGCAGACCCGCGACTACGTGCACGTGAGCGACGTGGCCGATGCGTTCGTGCGGGCCATGGACCAGGGGCACGGTCTGATCAACATCGGTAAGGGACAGGAGACTTCGGTCCTGGACATCCATCAGGCGGTCGAGAAGCGGACCGGCCGTTCGCTGCCGCCCCGCTTCGGGCCGGCGCTGGCGGGAGAGGTGCGCCGGGGGTGTCTGGACCCCTCCCGCGCCCAGGCCCAGCTGGGCTGGACCCCCGGGACGACGCTGGAGGACGGGGTCGACTCCGTCGTGTCCTGGCTGACCGCACGCCCCCTCCAGGCGAAGGACTCCGACGGGGCGGGGCAGACGGGATGAGGCTGGCGGGGATGATCCTGGCAGCCGGGCGCGGCAGCCGGATGGGAGCACTCACCGCCCGGACGCCCAAGCCGCTCCTGCCCCTGGCGGGCAAGCCGCTGCTGGGACACCTGCTGGACCGGTGTGCCGAGACCGACGTCACCGACGTCTACCTCAATCTGCACTACCAGGCCGAGCAGGTCCTTCACTTCCTCGACGGCACCACGGTGAAGGTGCCCGTCCACGCCCGGACCGAGCCCCGCCTCACCGGGCCCGCCGGGGCGCTGCGGCTGTTCCACGAGGAACTGGCCGCCTTCGACGCCGTGCTCGTCACGTCCTGCGACGTCCTCATGGGCGAGCCGCTCCAACGGCTCGTCGACGCGCACACGCGCGGCGGGTACGCCCTGACGTTCGCCTGTACGAGGATCCGGCAGGCCCGCCGCTACGGCGTGCTGGACATCGACCCCGATGGCCGGATCCTCGGCTCCAGGGAGAAGCCCGACGTCCCCGACGACGAGACGCACTGGATCAGCGCCGGGGTCTACTGCCTGGACCCCCGCGTCATCGCGCACATCCCCGAAGGCGTCGTCTACGACTACGCCAGCGAACTCGCCCCCGCGCTGATGGCCGCCGGCGAACGCGTGGGGGCGCACCGGCTCACCGGCTACTGGCGGGACGTGGGCACCCCCGACTCGCTGCGCGAGGCCGGCGAGGACGCCGGCCGTGGGCTGATCCCCTGGCTCACCGAAAGGGTGGAGCGATGAAAGTCCTGATGCTGACCTCCAGTTACGAACCCCTGCACGGCGGGGCCGAGACCTATGCGCGGCTGCTGTGCGAAGGGCTGGTGGCCGAGGGCCACGAGGTCGTCATCGCGACCGACGGGTCGTGGCTGGACCACCTGCCCGGGGAGCGCGAGGAGGACGCGGGGCGGGTCGTGCGGCTGCGCGACTTCGCGGACCACGTGGACGCGCGGGACAAGGTGCGATGGCGGCAGATGCAGTACTCCGTCCTCGACGAACTGGGGGCCGTGCTCCAGGGCGAGAGCTTCGACGTCGTCCACGCCAACAGCCATGAGGCGCTGATCCTCGCGAGCATCGTGGCGCTCGAAACGGACGCCGCACTGGTGTGCTCGCTGCACGAGCAGAGCCCCGACCTGGAGCGGTTCGGCCGTGGCCGGTGCCGCCTGTCGTACCAGACCCTCCCCGTCGACATGCACTTCGTCCCCAGCCGCTTCTTCGCCGAGCGCGCCGCCCGGTTCGGCGCCCCCGCCGACCGCATCAGGCTCGTCCACAACGGCGTTCCCGACGCGCCGCCGGACGACGTGGCCCGGAACCTGCGCGCCGCGCTGCGCGCCGAACTCGCCGTCGACCCCGACCAGCGGCTGGTCGTCCTCCCGGGCCGGATGTCCGCCCGCAAGGCGCAGCTCGACCTGGCCGCGGCGCTGCCCCTGGTCGCGGCGGAGCTGCCCGAGGTGCGGGTGCTCCTGTCGGGGAGGGTCTCGGACTACGCGTACGAGAAGAGCGTGTGGGACCGGCTCGAACGCGGCGGTGTGGCGGAACTGGTCACGCTCCGCCAGGACTTCGGGGCCGAGACGATGCCCGCCGTCTACGCTGCGGCGGACCTGGTGGTCCAACCCTCCCTGGCCGAGGGACTTCCGTTCAGCGTGGTCGAGGCGATGCGCGCCGGCAAGCCCGTCGTCGGCACCCGCGTCATCGGCATCAGCGACGTCATCACCGACGGCGTCGACGGCCTGCTCGTACCGGCGGCCGACCCGCCCGCCCTGGCCGAGGGGATCCTGCGGGTGCTCACCGACGAGGCGTCGGCCGCCGAGCTGGCGGCCAACGCGTACACCACGGCGGAACGGAAGTTCAGCAGCCGCAGGATGGTCGCGGACACCCTGGACGGCTACCGGGCGGCCATGGCGCGTCGCCGGCAGTCGGCGTCCGCGGCCCCGACCTCGTGAAGGGGTGACCGTGTCCGACTACGCGCGACTGGTCAAGGCCTACGACATCCGCGGGGAAGTCCCCACCGAACTCGACGGCGAGGTCGCGGAACGCATCGGCGGCCTGTTCATCCGGTTCACCGACGCCCCGCAGGTGGTGGTGGCCAGGGACATGCGCCCTTCCTCGGCCATGCTGGTGCGGGCGTTCGGCGACGGCGCCCGCCGGGCCGGTGCCGACGTCATCGACGCCGGGCTCGGCTCCACCGACTACCTCTACTACGCCAGTGGATCGCTCGGACTTCCCGGCGCCATGATCACCGCCAGCCACAACCCCGCGAAGGACAACGGCATCAAGCTGTGCCTGAGCGGCGCGGCGCCCCTGGGGGAGAACACGGGCCTCGGCCGGATCCGCGACTGGCTCGTGGCGGGGGAACGCGCCGCACCCGCCGCGGACCCCGGCACCCGCACGGAAAGGCCACTCCTCAAGGAGTACGCGGCCCACCTGCGGCAACTCGTCGACCTCACCGGGATCCGGCCCCTCAAGGTCGTCGCCGACGCGGGCAACGGCATGGCCGGCCTGACCGCCCCGGAGGTCTTCGCGGGCCTGCCCGTCGACCTCGTCCCGCTCTACTTCGAACTCGACGGCACGTTCCCCCACCACGAGGCCAACCCCATCGACCCCAGGAACCTCGTCGACCTCCAGGCCGAGGTCCGCAGGCAGGGGGCCGACATCGGACTCGCCTTCGACGGTGACGCCGACCGCTGCTTCTTCGTCGACGAAGGCGGTCAGCCGGTCTCACCGTCCGCCGTCATCAGCCTGATCGCGGGCCGGGAGCTGGCACGGCACCCCGGCTCGGCCATCGTGTACAACCTGATCACCGCGGAGGCCACGGTGCGGAGCATCCGCCGCCACGGCGGACGCCCCTTCCGGTCCCGCGTGGGGCACTCCCACGTCAAGGCGCTCATGGCGGAGCACAACGCGGTGTTCGGCGGAGAGCACTCCGGGCACTACTTCTTCCGGGACTTCTGGCGTGCCGACAGCGGCATGCTCGCCGCGCTCCACGTGTTGGCCGCCCTCGGCGGACAGGACCGGCCGCTGTCCGCCGTGATCGCCGCGCACAGCCGCTTCGCGCTGTCCGGTGAACTCAACTGCGCCGTCGCCGACGTCGCGGCCACGATCCGGGAGGTGGAGGAGCGCTACCGGCACCGGGCCGGGGTGACCACGGACCGGCTCGACGGTCTGACGGTCGGCCTGCCGGGCGGAACCCGGTTCAACCTGCGCCCCTCGAACACCGAACCGGTCCTCCGGATCAACGTGGAGGCGCACGACCAGGAGACCATGGAGCACCTCCGGGACGAGGTCCTCGCGTTGATCCGACCGTAGGACGTCAAGACGTCAAGACATTTCTGACGGTGCGTCGGGGCGCGCTCGGGTTGCGGCCGGTCGGCCGGTGACGCCGGTAGTCTGCCACCCCTGCCTACGGCACTTCGAAGAAGGGCATCCCATGGGCTTGGCCCCGTCCTGTGACCATGTCGACGGCGGCGCAGGGGTCTCGCCGTGACGGCGCCCGTCCCCCCGGGCGCCGCGCGGCTGTTGACCGTGGGCGTCGCCTCCGTCGGAGGACTGCTGTTCGGCTACGGAATCGGGGTGATCGCCGGAGTCCTGCGGCTGGTCGCCACCACCTTCGCCCTGTCGTCGTGGCAGCAGGGGGCGGTCGTGTCGGCCGCCCTCCTCGGCGCGGCGCTCACCGCCCTCACCAGCGGGCGGCTGGCGGACAGGTTCGGGCGCCGGCCGGTCATCGGCGCCGCCGCCGCCGTGTACGCCCTCGGAACGGCGGTCTCGGCGGCGGCCTCGGGCTCCACCACGCTCCTCGCCGGGCGGTTCCTCGTCGGACTCGCCCTGGGGGCCGTCTCGTTCGCGGTCCCGCTGTACATCTCCGAGATCTCTCCGCCCGCCCGACGCGGCGCGCTCGTCACACTGAACCAACTCATGATCACGATCGGGCTCCTGCTGTCCTACGTGGTGGCCTATCTCCTGGAACCCGCGGGGGCCTGGCGCTGGATGCTCGCCCTCGGGCTCCTGCCCGCGTGCGTGCTGCTGGCCGGCATGTGCCTGGTGCCCGAATCGCCGGACTGGCTGCACTCCAGGGGAGACACCGCCCGGGCGGCGAGCGCCGCGCGGCGCCTGTCCCCGCCGGACCCGGGCGGCGCAGCCGTCCGACCCGGTGGCCGCCCCGCGACGGCGACCGCCGCCCGGCCCACCGCCGGCCCCGCGACCGCGACCGTCGCACGGCCCACCGCCGCCCCCGCCGCGACCCTCCGGCAGGCCTGCGCGCTGGCCGGTCCCCGCTGGGTCGCGCTGGGACTGGCGATCGCCGTCCTGGTCCACCTGACCGGCCTGAACACCGCGATCTACTACGTGCCGACCATCCTGGGCGGAAGCGGCATGACCGCTGCCGGAGGCATCCGGGGAGCCGTCCTGGTCGGGCTGTGCAACGTGGCCGCCACCGTCGTCACCATCGCCCTGCTCGACCGGGTCGGCCGCCGGAAGACGATGATCGGAGGACTGCTGGTCATGGCGGTCGCGGCCGTCGGCATCGCGGTGGCGCAGCCGCTCGGGCACACGGGGGCGCCGACCGCGGCGCTGCTGTGCGTCTTCATCATGGCGGGAGCGGTGGGCCCCGCCGCCGTCTTCTGGGTCTACATCGCCGAGATCTACCCGGCGGGTGCCCGCGGAGTCCTGATGAGTCTGGCCACCGCGGCCCACTGGGGAACCGACTTCGTCGTGGCGACCACGTTCCTCCCCCTCGTGCAGGAGCTGTCGCTCGGCGGGGCGTTCGGTGTGTACGCGGCGATCAGCGCGGCGTCCGCCCTGGCCCTGGCCCGCTGGATGCCCGAGACCCGTGGTCGTCTGCTGCTGTGAACGGGACCGGGCGCGAGGCTCCTGTGCTCGCGCCCGGGCTGGGCTTCGCCCGCCGCCACCTGACGATGCGCCAGAATTGCCGTCAGCCGAGCAATCAGCCGCGCGTCCCCGAAGGTAGGCATCATGACCCGCTACAGCGTCGACCCGAACCGGCACGAGCTCATCGCCACCTGGGGAACCGGCGAAGGCGACCTCGCCACCCGGATCACCGCCCTCCCGGCCGACGCGGCCGGCGCCACGCTCCTGCGCCTGGCCGGCGCGCTGACCCGCCTGTCGGAGGCGGCCTGGCGCACCTACACCCACCCCGCCAGCGCCGCCGGCTCCCTCGAACCCGACACCGAAGGCTGGCGCCGCGAACAGGAACGCGACACCTTCAGCGAGGTCGCCGAGGCCGTGGCCGCGCCGAACCTGCCCCACGGCGGCCTGCTCACCGTCTCCTACAGCCCCCTGCTGGAATCCGCCCACCAGGCCGGCCGCGCCCTGCACGCCCTCGACGAACCCGAGTTGACGAAGGCCGTGCTCGCCGAGACCGTCACCGAACTCACCGCCGTCGAGAGCGCCGAACTCGGCGACCTCACCGGCCGCGCCCAGCAGGCCGTCCTGCTCAGCCGCGAGGACGCCTCCCCCGTCCAGGTCGCCGCCGCCGACCACCTGCTGGAGCAGAACCCCTTCGGCTCCCTCGCCCTCTTCTCCGACGTCGACCCGACCGCCGCCGCCGTCGCGGCCGCGCACTGGCTCGCCGCCGCGGCCGAGGTCGCCGCCGACGCCTCCGGCCACGACGCCACCGCCGTCCTGCTCGAAGCCGACAGCATCGAGGACCTCCCGCACCAGACCCCCACCCTCGTCCTCGAACTCCTCGACGCCGGCCACACCCCCCACGACGCCGTCACCGGCCTCGTCCGCCACGCCCTCCACATCGCCGACGGCCTCCTCCCCGACCCCGCCGGCCTGCGCGAACAACTCGAAGACCTCGACGGGGCCCTCGACGACTACAGCGACGACTACGCCGACGACGAGGAGACCGACCCGGAGGACACCGGCCTGCGCCTCACCCCCCTCGACCCCAGGCGCCCCGCCCGCGACCTCCTCGAGGACCTCCTCGCCGGCATCCACGGCTGCTGGGTCCTCCACACCGAGTACGACGACCTCGACGAGGAGCACCTCGGCGCCGACGACGCAGACTCGGCCGACGCCGGCCCGGACGACGCGGACCCGGATGGCGCTGACCTGGACGACGCGCACCTGAACGACGAACGGGCCGAACAGCACCGGCACCAAAGCCGCGAGAACTTCGCCCGCCTCGTCCGCGAAACCGCCGCCCGCCACCGCGACCGGCTCCTCTGACCGCACCTCCCCGCTCCGACGGGGACGGCGGGCGACCGCCCGAGCCGTACGGCCGACTCCGCCGCCCCCCAGCCCTCGCGCCGGCCTCCCCGGACGGCTGCTGCCGGTGTCGGCGGGCGCCGGCCCGGCGGGTCGCCCGGACGCCACCGCCCGCCGAAAGTGCTCCGTGCCGTCCGGACGGCCCAGCACCGGTCGTGGTCCGGGCGTGCAGAACAAAGCATGGAGAGCACGAACCGGGCGGCCGCGGGCTTGCACGTGCCCACCGACGGCCGAGCGGATGACGGGATGACCGGAGGGTTGTGCGTGATGCGTACGCTGTACACCAGCCAGGGCGGCGGCCCCCGGCTGCCGCGAAGAGTGGCCGCCCTGGCCGCGGCGGCAGGAATGGCCGTCCTCCTCGTGGCGTCGTGCTCATCCGGGAGCTCGTCCGGGCCCGCGACGCCGACGAACGCGGCGGGGGCGACGCTGTCGGAGGCACCCAACCCGTCGAGCTTCTCCGGGGAGCCGCCCTCCGCCTTCGCCTCCGCGCTGGAGTCGGCCTCGGCCTCGGTAGCCGCGCGCTCGGCCTCGGCGGCGGCCGCCGCCTCGGCGTTCGAGGCATCGGCGGACGCGCAGGCCGCGCAGAACCGGGCGAAGGCGACCGAGGTGCTCAAGACCGTGGAGGGCCCCGGCAACGCCACCTCCGACATCACCCTGACCGGCGTGCCGCGATCCACCACCGGCGGCCTCCACGCCGCCGTCGTGACCATCGTCAACAGCACCCGCGAGGCCGCGTCCTACGCGGTCCAGGTGGACTTCACCGACGAGTCGGGCCGCGCCGTCGACTCGGCGATCGTCGGCGCCGAGAACCTGGCCCCGGGTGGGAAGGCCAGTCCGATCGCCTTCAGCCGCCAGCCGGCCGACCTGGCCCTGGTCCCGGTCGTGGTGAAGGCCCAGCGCTACTGAGCCCAGCGGTACTGAGCCCGGCGCTACCGGGCGCACCCCGACCGGGCAACGCCCGACGTCCCGCCGGCCTCGCGTGCAACGGAGCACGGGAGGCCGGCGGGACGTCAGCAGGACGTCGGCAGGACGTCAGCGGGTGATCAACGCCGCTGGAGGGACTTCACGTTGTCGCCGAAGCTCCAACCCTTCGAGCCGTCCCAGTTGAGCGACCAGGTCATGAGCCCCTTCAGCGCACCGCCGAACGCGTTCCACGACTGGCCGACCAGGCCCGGGTCCATGTAGCCGCCGCCCGCACCGGGCTGGGCCGGCAGACCGGGCACCTGCTTGTCGTAGGGGACCTTGACGGTGGTGCCCTGGATGGTCAGGCCGTTGTTCAGGCAGGTGGTCTGCGCGGTGAAGCCCTGCACGGTGCCGGCCTGGTACGAGTCACCGGAGCAGCCGTACATGCTGCCGTTGTAGTACTGCATGTTCAGCCACCACAGTTGCCCGTTGTCGGCGTACTTCTTGATGATCGGCAGGTAGGCGCCCCAGATCGAGCCGTAGGTGACGCTCCCGCCGGTCACGTACGCGGTTTCGGGGGCCATCGTCAGGCCGAAGCCCGCGGGCATCTGCGCCAGCACGCCGTCGATGATGCGCATCAGGTTGGCCTGGGAGGCGGACAGCGTGCCGATGCTGCCGCTTCCGGACAGGCCGGTCTCGATGTCGATGTCGATCCCGTCGAAGTTGTACTTCTTGAGGATCGGGACGACGGTCGCCACGAACCGGTCGGCGACGGTGCTGGAGCTCAGGTCGATGCCGGCGGCGGCACCGCCGATCGACATCAGGATCGTCGCCCCGGCCGCCTTGGCCTGGCACATCTCGGCGGGGGTCGAGACCTTGACGTTGGTGTCCATGCCGTCCTGCCACTGGACGGTGCCGTCCGAGAGGATCACCGGGAAGGCGGCGTTGATGACGTTGTAGCCGTGTGCGGCGATCCGGCTGTCCGTGATGGGGACCCAGCCCATGCCGGGGTGGACGCCGTTCGAGGCGCCGTCCCAGTTCTCCCAGTACCCCTGGAGGACCTTGCCCGACGGCTTGGGCTTCGTGGGGCACGTGTCACCCGGCGCCGGGGTGGTCGGCGGCGGGGTGGTGGGCGGAGGAGTCGTGGGCGGAGGCGTGGTCGGAGGCGGAGTGGTCGGAGGTGGCGTGGTCGGCGGCGGAGTCGTGGGCGGCGGGGTGGTCGGCGTGGTGCCGCCGGGGCCGGTGAGCGACACGTCGTCCGCGTAGTACGCGGGCTGCCCGTACCAGCCGTGCAGGTAGACGGTCACCGAGGTGGTGTTCGGCCCCGTGGTGAAGCCGACGCTGAGCTGGCTGTACGACGCGCTGCTCGGCGTCCAGGTGGACGGGTCGCTGCCGGCGCCGGTGCCGGTGGCGCCCAGGTAGACGTAGCTGCCCTGGACGTAGGCGCTCAGCGTGTACGGGGAGTTGGGCTGCACGCTGACGGTCTGGCTGCACTGGGCGCTGTCCGGGCCGGTCGGCGTGGCCTTGAGCGCGGCGGCGCCGGAGTGGACCGGACTGCTGACGACCTCGCCGGAGCCGCCGGAGCAGGTCCAGCCGGAGAGTCCGCTCTCGAAGCCGGGGTTGGCCACCAGGTTGGGGGTGGCGGCCCCGGCCGTGACGGAGCCGGCCACGGCGACGCCGGCACCGATGACGGCGACGGCGCTCACCCCGGCGAGGGAGCGCCGCAGGACGCTAGGCCCGTGCTGGGCACGACTGGTCCGGTTCACCTGCGCTGCGCGTTCCACACCGACCCGCGGCTGCGGGCCGGCGGCCCGGAGCGGCTCGCTCCCGGCCCGGTCGCCTTCGAGGCGGCCGGGATCCGGACAGGGACGGACCTCGCCCGACAGACGTGGATTACGCGACCTTCGACGGAACATGCTGCGTTCCCTTCCCGCCGGGCGTCATGGACATGACCGACGCGTGGGGGCGCGACGTCCGGCCGTGGGTGAGGTGGGGACATGTGGGGCTGTGCCGGACCGGATCGTAAAAGGGGCGGCGCAGCCCGTCAATAGGTCTGGACCAATTGCGGGGTGCGGCCCAGACCAATTGCAGGGTGCGGCCCGGACGGTCCGTCGACTCACTACGGGGCGGCCACCGGGCCGGGCCGGCGTCAGCGCCGGCCCGCATTCACCTCAGCTGCATTTCGGCCAACTGTGCGAAAGGTCTGTTCGCAACCACGGCGCCCACCTAGAGTGGCGGCGATCCTCCACAAGTGGCCCTTTCTTCACGCCAGTTCACTGGATCTTCACACCAGTGCACCGGCCTCGGGACGTTCAGCGCAGTCTGTTCCCACCATCGAGCCGAGAGGGCCGGGTCCGTGACGCAGGCGTTCCAGTCCCCCGGCTTCGCAGCGCTGGCGGCCGACCGCGCGGTCGAGACGCGGCTTGTCGACGAGCGCTGGCAGGCGGTGGCCTGGGACCTGGGGACGGGCCGGCGCCGGGTGGTCACCGACCGGCCGGGGGGCGTCCACCTGAGCGAGATCGAGCCGGACGGCGACGCCATCTGGTGGTTCGACGCCGACAACGCCGGGGAGGGCCGGTGGTGGCGCGAGCCGTTCACCGGCGGCACGGGCGGCGAGGCGCTGCGCGACGTGCCGCGCGGGCGGGCGTATGGCGTCGCCTTCGACCGGACGGGCGCGCTCGCCGCGGTGGTCGTCGGTGTCGACGACGCCTCGCACTGCTACGTCGGACCGCCCGCGGGCGCGGCCCGGCTGATCGGTTCGGCGCCGGGGTACCTGAGCCTGGCCGACCTCTCGCCGGACGGCCGGCTCCTCGCCCTCGGCGGGCGGCCCGACGGGGACGACTCGGTGGTCCTGTGGCCGACGGGTGCCCGGGCGGGCGCGCAGGCGGACGATCCAGCGGACGGTCCACTGCGGATCGCCGGGAACCACCGACTGCGGCTCTGGCCGATCGAGTTCAACCCGCTCGCGGTGCTCGAACCGGAGCTGCTGCTGGTGGTCGAGGAGGACGAGCGGTACACCGTCGCGACCTGGCGGGCCGGCACCGGACTGCGCAGGTACCCGGGGCTGTCGTTCGACTCGCAGATATCGGCCGGCTGGTACCAGGGGCCGCGCGAGGTGCTGATCCAGCACGAGCGGGCCGGGCGGAGCCGGTTGCTCCTCGCCGACCTCGACCCGCCGGAGGGGCAGGGGGCGACTCGGCAACGGGTGACGCCGCTGGGGGCCGCACGGCAAGGACCGGCCGAACAGGCCCCGCCCGTCCGGGAGATCAGCACGCCCGGCGGCACGATCCACGACCTGTCCTGCGCTCCGGACGGCACCTTGCACTGCGTCTGGAGCCGGGAGTCGACACCGCCCCGCCCGCTGGTGCTGCGCCCCGGCACGGAGGCCGCGGACCACCCCGGACAGGTCCTCGATCCGGACCGGGGCGACACCTCCCGCAGCCGGCGCTGGACGCCCCGGCCGTACGGGCGGATCCACAGCTTCGTCAGCACCCCGGTCGGCGAGGGCCCGTGGCCGACCCTCTTCCTGGTCCACGGCGGCCCCGCCACCCACGACCGCGACTCCTACGACCCGCGGGTGAACGCCCTGGTCGGCCGTGGCTACGCGGTGGTGCGCACCAACTACCGCGGCTCCACCGGCTACGGCGCCCGCTGGCAGCACGAGTACGGCCACCGGGTCGGGCTGGCGCAGATCGAGGACCTGGCCGCCGTCCGCGCGGAGCTGGTCGCCGACGGCACGGCGCTCGCGGAGCGCACCGGCCTGTGCGGATTCTCGTGGGGCGGCTACCTGACCCTGCTGGCGATGGGCGCGCAGCCGGAGTTGTGGTCACTCGGCATGGCCGCCCAGCCGATCGCGGACTACCCCGCCGCCTACCGCACCACCACCCCCGCACTGCGCGAGCTCGATCGCCAGCTCTTCGGCGGGACCCCGGACGAGGTCCCCGAGCGCTACCGCGCGGCCGACCCGCGGTCGTACGTGCACCAGGTCCGCTCGCCCGTCCTGCTGGTCGCCTCGCGGACCGACGAGCGGTGCCCGCCCGACCAGGTCGCCCGGTACGCGGCGGACCTGCGCCGGCTGGCGGTGCCGCACGAACTGCTCTGGGTGGACGGCGGCCACTACAGCCGCCGGACCGCCGACCACCGATCGGTGCTGGCCTCGATGGTCCGGTTCGCCGAGCACGCCTGGCCGGCACCGCTCCCCCTGCCACCCCGGGGCGACCGCCCCGGGGTACCCGCCGAACTGGTGGAAGGAGGTGAACAGCCATGAAGCGACGCAGCATTCAGAACGACCCGATCAGCACCCCGGAGCGTGACCGGGGCGCCGTGGTGGTCCAGGCCTTCGCGCTCGACCTCACCAAGGCCGCGGTGGTCGCGCCTGCCCTCAAGGGGCAGCCGAAGCCGAAGGCGGAGACCAAGGGCAAGTGATTCACCGTCGCTCCGGGGCGCCTGCGGTGCCCCGGAGCGACACCTCATCGACCGTCGGCGAACAACAGAAGTGGCCACCATGCGTATCGTCCTGCTGCACATGCCCTGGGGCGCGATCGACGTGCCGTCGCTGGCGCTCGGGATCATGCACACCGCCGCCGCACGCGCCGACCACCAGGTCGAAGTGCGGTACGCCAACCTGGACTTCGTGGACTGGGCCGCCGAGACCGCGGGTTTCGGCGTGGACGACTACCAGTACTTCTCCGAGAAGTCCTACTTCCAGGGCGCGGGCGACTGGGCGTTCGCCGGCGCGCTGTACGGTGACGACGGCCCGGCCCCCGCCCGCATCGACGCCGGCGTCGAGGGCGACGGCGACGACAGCGACAGCAGCGACATCGACGACTGCGACGGCGAGTTCGCGGCCTACTTCGAGTACCTGGCCACCAGCGGTGCGAGCGAGCAGGAGATCGCACTGACCCGGGCCACCCGCGCGATCGCCCCCGCGTTCATCGCCCGACTGGTCGACGAACTCGCCGCCGACCCACCGGACCTGGTCGGCTTCACCACCACCTTCCAGCAGAACACGGCGAGCCTCGCCGCCGCGAAGCTGCTCAAGCAGCGGTGCCCGCAGGTGCGCACGGTGTTCGGCGGCGCGAACTGCGACGGCCCGCAGGGCGCCGCGCTGCACCGCAACTTCCCCTTCCTGGACTACGTGGTGCGCGGCGAGGGCGAGGCCGCCTTCCCGGCACTCCTGGAAGGCGGCGACCTCTCCGCCGTCCCCGGGCTGTGCTGGCGGGACGACTCCGGGAAGTCGACGGCCAACGAGATGACGAGGCGCCCGCTGCCGCCCGCGGCGATCCTGGCGCCCCGCTACGACGGCTTCTACGAGCGGCTCGACGCCTCCGTCGCGGCCGGCTGGGTCGATCCCAAGCTGGTCGTCGAAGGCTCCCGGGGCTGCTGGTGGGGCGAGAAGCACCACTGCACCTTCTGCGGGCTCAACGGCTCCTCGATGGAGTTCCGCTCCAAGCCGCCGACCGACTTCCTCGCCGAGGTGCTCACGCTCGCCGAGCGCCACCAGCTGTTGGACGTCTACGTCGTCGACAACATCCTGGACATGGGCTACTTCGACACCGTCCTCAAGTCGCTCGCCGAGCTCCCGGTGGATCTGCGGCTGCACTTCGAGATCAAGGCCAACCTGCGCCGCCACCAGTTCCAGCTGCTCGGCGACTCGGGCGCGGCCCAGGTGCAGCCCGGCATCGAGAGCCTGAGCACCCGGGTCCTGCGGATCATGGACAAGGGGGTGACGGGCTGCCAGAACGTCCGTGCGCTGCGGGACGCGCAGAGCGCCGGAGTGTCGGTGAGCTGGAACTACCTCTACGGCTTCCCGGGCGAGCAGCCGGCCGACTACGAGTCGGTGATCCGCCAACTGCCCGTGCTGCACCACCTGGACCCGCCGACCGGAGCGGGCCGGATCGCGATCGAGCGGTTCAGCCCGTACTTCGACCGCCCCGAGCTGGGCTTCGCGATCACCCGGCCGGCCTTCCAGTACGGCGCGACCTACCGCCTTCCGCAGAGCGAACTGGCCGAACTGGCCTACGTGTTCAGCGCGCCGCCGCGCGGGATCGGCGGCGACCTCGCGGAGCGGCTGAGCACGGCGGTGGACACCTGGATCGCGCGGTTCCCCGACAGCCGGCTCAGCTACCGGGACGCGGGCGGGCGGATCGTGCTCGTCAACACCCGCCCCGGGTACGACTGGCGGGTGGTCGAGCTGACCGATCCGGTGGAGCTCGCCGCCTTCCGGCTGCTGAACCAGCCCCGCTCGACCGCCGCGCTGGCCGCCAAGGTGCCCGGCGGCGCGGCGGCGGTCGAGCCGGTGCTGGAGCGCTTCACCGCGCTGGGTCTGCTGTTCCACGACGGGGACGGTTTCCTCCAGGTCGCCGTCGAGTCCGACAACCAGGTGCTGATGCGGATGCAGCACCGGCACGGCCCCGCCGCCGCCAGCCCCCGCGCCGAGGAGGTGCTCGATGCCGTCACGATCGGCTGAACGGACCGATGCCGGAAGGGCCGTTGCGGGGAGGACCGATGCGGGAAGGACCGATGCCGCCTCCTGGCGCGCGGCCGGCCCGGAGGTCGAGCTCTGGCTCGACTACGACCCCGCCGCCCGGGAGTTGCCGGGCTTCGCGCTCGGCCACCGCACCCTGTCCGGCCCGGCGGAGGCGGAGGTCACCGAACTGCACCGCGCCGGGGTGCGCTGCCTGCGGCTGACCGAGCCGGTGCGGCTCTGCGCGGACGCGCCGGCGGCCTCCGCGCGGGCACTGATGCTGCTGCGCGAGGCGACCGGGCAGGGGCTGGCCGTGCTCTGGCAGGCCGACTGCACGGACGGCTGCGCGGCGCAGCGCCGCTTCCACCACCTGTACCCGCCCGAGCAGTTGACCGGCGGTCCCCAGGACGTCGTCGCCGACTGGCGCGCCACGTACTACCCGAGCAAGTGCGTCTTCCGACGCGGCCCCGGCTTCGTCGAGGTGCGCGACCGCCGGTTCGGGACGCTGGAGCTGTTCACCATCGACGAGCCGGACCACCTGACGCAGGTCGAGGCGCTGGCCGAGGGCGTCGAGGTCGGCCGGCTGCCGGATGCCGTCCACCGGGACTTCGCCGCGGCCGGCCTGATCGCCGAACAGGCCGGCCGCGCCTGGTTCCTGCCCATGCGGGTGCGCCGCTGGCCCTTCCCGTCGCTGACCGTGTAGTTGCCGGAGTTCGAGCCCGAGGAGTGATCCATGACCACCGCGGTCGACGACGCCGCCGCGCGGATGTCCGCCTTCATCCGCGACCCCTACCCCACGCTCGCCCGGATCCGGGAGGCCGGCGCGGTCTCCGTCGTGGAGTTCGGCGAGGGCCTGCCGGTCTACCTGGTGACGCGCTACCAGGACGTCCGGGCCGCGCTGATGGACCCGTGCTTCGGGCAGGACGTCCGCCGCAGCCAGGCCATCGCGAGCGGGCGTGGCTCCGGCCTGACGCTCGGTTCGGAGGTGGTCCACATGCTCAACAGCGACCCGCCGGACCACACCCGGCTGCGCCGGCTGATCCAGGGCGTCTTCACCCGTCGGCGGGTCGACCTGATGCGACCGCTGGTCGAGCGCATCGCGGGCGGCCTGTTGGACGGGCTGCGCGGGCGGGAGACCGCCGACCTGGTCACGGACTTCGCCTTCCCGCTGCCGATCATGATCATCTGTGAGCTGCTGGGCTTCCCCCCGGAGGACATGCAGGCCTTCCGCACCTGGTCGACGGCGATCCTCACCCAGGGCGGCGACATGACCTTCGACCAGGCCACCGCCGAACTGAACGACTACCTGCGCGAGTTGATGACGGCCCGGCGGGCGTCGCCGAGCGCGGACATCCTGACCGACCTGGTGCAGGCCTGTGACGCCGGTGAACTCACCGAGCGGGAGGTGTTCTCGATGGTCTTCCTGCTGTTGATCGGCGGCCACGAGACCACCGTCAACCTGCTCGGCACCGCCACCCTGGCGCTGCTCCACCACCCCGACCAGCTCGCCTGGCTGCGCGCCAACCCGGCGGCGATGCCGGTCGCGATCGACGAGTTCCTCCGCTACGAGTCTCCGGTGAGCATGGCAACCCTGCGGTTCACCAACGCCGACGTGATGGTCGACGACGTGGAGATCCCGGCGGACGAGCTGGTGCTGCTCTCGCTCGGCGCGGCCAACCGGGACCCGGCCCGCTTCACCGATCCCGACCGGCTGATCCTGGACCGGGGCGATCCGGGCCACCTGGCCTTCGGGCAGGGCCTGCACCGGTGCCTCGGCTCCTTCCTCGGCAAGCTGGAGAGCGAGGTCGCGCTGACCGGCCTGCTGGAGCGCTTCGCGCGGATCGAGCTGGCCGCCGCGGAGGAGACCCTGCCCTGGCGCAACACGATCATGCTGCGCGGCCTGGAGTCGCTGCCGGTCTCGCTCGATGGCTAGCGGCGCGGGAGCGAACGACACGGGGACGGGCGGCGCGGGGACGGGCAGGGCGGGGACGGGCGGCACGGAAACAGACAGCGCGGGGACGGGCGGCGCGCGAGCAGGCGGCGCGGCGGGGCTGTTGCGGTTCCGCCCCCGGATCAGCGTCGCACCCCTGCGCGCGCGGGGCTTCCGGCTGCTGGTGATCGGGCAGGGCACCTCGGAGTTCGGCAACGCGTTCCAGGTGGTCGCCCTGCCGCTGCTGGTCTACTCCCTCGCCGGAGGCGCCCGCCAGCTGAGCCTGGTGGTCGCCGCCTACGGCGCGGGACGGCTGGCCGCCACCCCGCTCGGCGGGATGCTCGCCGACCGGTTCGGCGCCCGCCGGGTGATGCTGGCCGCCGACCTCGGCCGGCTGCTCGCCACCGCCGGACTGTGCGCGATCGCCGCCGGAGGGGCGGCGAACTTCTGGCTGATCGGCGGGCTCGCACTGCTGGTCGGCATCGGAGCGGGGGTGTTCCTGCCGGCCGCCTGGGCGATCACCCCGACCCTGCTGCCCGCCGAGGACCTGCACGCGGGCAACGCACTGAACAGTACGGTCACCTTCGGCGCCGGTCTGCTCGGTCCGGCGCTGGCCGGCCCGCTGGTCGTCTGGCTCAGTCCGGCCGCCGCACTGGGCCTGGACGCGGCCACCTTCGCCGTGTCGGCGGCCACGCTGCTGCTGATCGGTCGCGGCAGCCCCGTCGCACCCGCCGGCCCGATCTCCGAACGTGCCTCCGTGCCGAAGAACTTCCGAGGCCTGCTGCGGGAGTCGCCGTTGCTGCGCGCGGTGCTGACGGTGACGGTGATCGCGAACCTGACGGTGGGCGGCGCCACCCGCGTCGCCCTGCCGACCCTGGCCACCCACGGCTTCGGCGCCGGTGCCGTCGGGCTGGGCCTGCTGCTGGCCGCGTTCACCGGCGGCGCGCTGGTCGGCGGCCTGTTCGCGGCCGGCCTCACCGAGGTGCGCTCGCGGGGCCGCACGGCGATGCTCTCCGGTCTGGTGATGGGTGCGGCGATCGGCCTGGTGCCGTTCACCGGCCTGGTCGGCGCCGTGCTGCTGCTCTGCCTGGCCGGTGGCGCCAGCACGGTGACCAACGTCCTGATCGTCACCGGCGTGCAGAAGAGCACCCCGCCCGCCCTGCTGGCCCGGGTCATGGCGGCCGTCACCTTCTGCGCGCTGGGGGTCTTCCCGATCTCGGTGATCGCGGCCGGCGCGGCGGTGGACGCCTTCGGGAGCCGGGGGGTGTTCGCGACGACCGGGCTCTGCCTGACGGGCGCGTTCGGGTACGCGCTGACCAGGCGTGAGATCCGCGAGCTGTGAGCGCCCGGCCGACCGCCGGGCCCACCCCCCGCCGCTGGAAGGCGGGAGGCGGGCCCGGGCGGCAGGCCCGTCGTCAGCGCAGGGTCGCGGTGACGACCGTCGCGTCCAGGTCCTCGCACCAGGCGTCGGCGGCGTCGAGGCCGGCCGCGCGGGCGACGGCCAGGGCCGTCGGGGTCTGCCGTTCGCTGGTCTCGAACAGCAGCGACCCGCCCGGGGCCAGCCAGTGCGGCGCCTCGGCGACCACCCGGCGCAGCACGTCCAGGCCGTCGGCGCCGCCGTCCAGCGCCGGCCGGGCCTCGTGCAGCCGGGCCTCCGTCGGCAGCAGCGCGATGTCGGCGCTGGGGACGTACGGGACGTTGGCGAGCAGGACGTCGATCCGGCCGCGCAGGGCGGCGGGCAGCGCGACGAACAGGTCGCCCTCGAAGACCGGGGCCCCGGGCCCGGTGAGGTTGCGGCGGGCGCAGCGGACGGCGACCGGGTCGACGTCGGCCGCGTAGAGCTCGACCGGGTGCGCGGCGGCGGCCGCCACGGCGGCGCCGAGGGCGCCGCTGCCGCAGCAGAGGTCGACGACCACGGCGCCCGGGCCGGTGAGCTCGGTGGCCGTGGCGGCCAGGAACTCGCTGCGGCGGCGCGGCACGAACACGCCCGGGTCGACGGCGATCCGCAGCCCGGCGAACTCGGCCCAGCCGACGACGTGCTCCAGCGGCCGGCCCTCGGCCCGGGCCCGGACCATCACGGCCAGGTCGGCCGGGGTGGCGGCGGCGGAGAGCAGGACCCGCGCCTCGTCCTCGGCGAACACGCAACCGGCGGCACGCAGCCGGGCGACGACCGAGGAACGGAGAGCTGCGGAGGCAAAAACCGACAAGATGACCCCTTGGGGGAATCGGGAGGAGGACGAACGACTCCGTCAGGGCTCCCGCAAGGGCCGGCACCGCACCGACGCGTCCGCGCTACGCGCGCGACGCGCCCGCACGGCCGCGCTCCGGGAGCACCCGCTCGGACATACCGGTAATGGGGCTCACCTCCTTGAGTCGCGGTCGTACACGGCGTCGGCCACCCTACCGCACCCTCGGCGCGGGCGATCAACTGGTCCTCCGGGCCCAGGTCCTGTCCCGCTGTCCGACCTGTTGGCCGACCTGTTGGCCGACCTGTTGGCCGACCTGTTGGCCGACCTGTTGGCCGACCTGGGCCGGCCTAGCCGAGCTGCTCGGCGACCAGGGCGGCGAACTCCTCCGGGGTCATGACGGGCACTCCGAGCTCCTCCGCCTTGGCACGCTTCGAGCCGGCCTTCTCGCCCGCGACGAGGAGGGTGGTGCGCTTGGACACCGAGGAGGAGGCCTTGCCGCCGGCGCGTTCGATCAGCTCGTTCATCGCGTTGCGGGAGAGCTCGGCGAGGGCCCCGGTCATGCTGCCGGTGACGACCACGCTCTGACCGGCCAGCGGGCCCGCCTCGGTGTCGTCCACGGCCGCCGCGCCGCCGTCCGCGGCCCGGGCGGCGGGAGCCGTCGGCGCGGTCACCGCCATGCCGACGCCCTGCGCCAGGAGCCGGTCCAACAGCGGTGCCACATCGGCGAGTTCGGCGACGATCACGGCGGCCTTCTCGACCCCGATGCCGTCCACACCGGCCAGCGCCTCGGCGTCGGCGGCGCGGATCGCGGCCATGCTGCCGAAGTGCGCGGCGAGTCGGCGGGACATCGTCCGGCCGGTGCCGCGGATGCCGAGGGCGCAGAACACCCGGTTCAGCGGGCGGCTGCGGGCGGTCCCGATGGCGGCGAGCAGGTTGTCGGCGCTGGTGTCGCCCATCCGCTCCAGGGTGAGCAGCTGCTCCCGGGTGAGGGTGAACAGGTCGGCGAGGTCACCGACCAGCCCGGCCTCGACCAGCTGGACGGCGCGGGTGCCGCCGAGGCCCTCGATGTCGAGCTGGTCGCGCCCGGCCGCGTAGATCACCGAGGCGACCGCCTGGCAGGCCCGGCCGCGCACGCAGCGCCAGCGCTGCTCGGAGGTGTCGATGGCGTCGCCGCAGCGCGGGCAGACCTCGGGGAAGGCGATCGGCTGCTCGGCGCCGGTGCGCTGGTCGACCAAAGGCGCCTCGACCCGCGGGATCACGTCGCCGGCCCGGTAGACGAACACCTGGTCGCCGATCATCAGCCCGCGGCGCCCGATGTCGGCCGGGTTGTGCAGGGTCGCGTAGGTGACGGTGACGCCGTCGATCACCACCGGTTCGAGGACGGCCCGGGGCGCGATGATCCCGGTGCGGCCGACGTTCCACTCGACGCCGAGCAGCCGGGTGACCTTGTGCTGCGCCGCCAGCTTGCGGGCCACCGCCCAGCGCGGCGCGCGGGAGCCCGAGCCGGCCGCCTCCTGGTCGGCCACCGCGTCCGCCTTCACCACCACGCCGTCGATCCCGAAGGGCAGCGCCGCGCGCAGGCCGGCGATCTCGTCGATCCGCTGCTGTGCCTCGGCGAGGGTCGCGCAGCGGTGCGGCGCGGCGTCGGTGCTGGCGGCGGTGTTGGCGCCGAGGACGGCCAGCCGGGCGAGCAGGTCGGCGTGGTCGAGGCCGGGCAGGCCGAGGGCGTCGTAGGCGAAGAAGGTGAGCTCGACGCGGTAGGCGCGGTCCTTGGCGCGCAGGGTGCCGGCCGCGCCGCTGCGCGGGTGCGCGAACGGGGTGGCGCCGTGCGCGGTGCGGACGGCGTTGGCCTGCTCGAACTGCTCGTGGGTGAGCAGCACCTCACCGCGCAGCTCGACGTCGACCGGTTCGGCGAGCCGGGCGGGCAGGCCGAGCACGGCGTCGGCGGCGGCGGTGATGTCCTCCCCCGCCAGGCCGTCGCCCCTGGTCAGCACCTGGGTGAGCCGGCCGGCCCGGTAGCGGGCGGCCACGGCGAGGCCGTCCAGTTTCGGTTCGACGCACCAGGCGGCGACCGGCCGGCCGAGCCGGCGCTCCAGGCCGGCCGCCCAGGACTCCAGTTCCTCGGCCGAGAAGACGTTGTCGAGGGAGAGCATCGGGGCGCTGTGCGGGACGTCGCCGACCGCCGCGCCGCCGGCCACCTTGCCGGTGGGCGACTCGGGCAGCGCCTCGTCCGGGTGCTCGTGCTCGTAGGCCTCGATCGCCCGCACCAGGGCGTCGTACTCGTCGTCGCCGAGCGGGGCGGAGCCGTCGGCGTAGTACGCGGCGGCGGCCCGTACGGCGGCGGCGACGGCGTCGGCGTAGGCCTGCGGGGAGGCCAGGGCGGCGGGAGGGGCCAGGGTGGCTGCGTCCTTCATACCGCCATCATGGCGAGCCGCACTGACATTCGGCCCGTTCGAACGCGGCTCGCACGGGCCGCGCCCGGGGGGTGCGGCCCGCACCGGCCAGGGGCGTCGACCAGGGCCGTCGGCGAGGGCGCCGGCCAGGGTCGTCGGTGAGGGTGCCGGTCGGGACCGCCGGCCCGGTCAGTCGGGCTGGGGCCGGGTGCGCCGGGCGTAGGCGCGGGCTGCGCGGGCGCGGTCGCCGCAGCGGGTGGAGCACCAGTGGCGCCGGCCGTGCCGGAGCAGGTACCGGGTGCACGGGGTGGAGCCGCAGGCGGTGAGGCGGGCGGCTTCGGGCCCGGTGAGCAGGTCGGCGGCGTCGGCGGCGAGGGTGGCCAGGGCGTGGTCGACGATCTCGGTGGTGGGGTGGGGGGCCGCGCGGTAGGGGCCGCTGCCGTCGTCCCATCGCAGCAGCCGGGCCGTGGGCAGGCGGGTCAGGGCGTCGTTGACGGCGGCCAGCGCGGAGGAGGGCGCGGGCAGCTCCGCGACGCGGGCGGCGAACAGCGTCCTGACCTGTTCGCGCATCGAGCGCACCTGCGCCGTGCACATCTCCTGAAGGCCCACGTCGGCCGGGGCGAGGCCGCGCTCCAGGAGCCACCGGCCGGCGGCGGCCGGCGTGCCGAGGCGGTCGAGGACGTGTCCGCCGGGCAGCGCGACGGCGCTGTTGACCAGGGCGAGCGAGGGGTACTGCTGCTCGCCCGGCGCGGGTGGCACGGCGGTCTCGTCGGTGGCGGTGTCCGCGGCGTCCGTCATGAGTCTCATGGTAGCGCTTGCGCTCATCCGTGAGAACCGGCTAGCTTTTCTCACGGATAAACCGCTCTCAACCGTGAGGTGTGCTTCACCATGGCTTCTTCCGACACGACCGTCGAGCAGTTCCCCGTCCGTCTCTTCGGCGGCCCGACCGCCCTCTTCGAGTACGGAGGCCTGCGCTTCCTCACCGACCCGACCTTCGACGGCCCGGGCGACTACCAGCGGCCGGGCGGCCCGCTCCTCACCAAGACCGCGCCCTCCTCCGGGAGCCCCGCCGACGCCGGCCGCGTCGACGTCGTCCTGCTCTCCCACGACGAGCACCCCGACAACCTCGACCACTCCGGCCGGGCCCTGCTGGCCGACGTCCCGCTCACCCTCACCACCCCCGGCGGCGGCCTGCGCCTCGGCGGCACGGCCCGGGGACTGGCCGACTGGGAGTCGGTCACACTGGACCGCCCCGGCGGCGGCACCGTCACCGTGACCGGCGTGCCCGCCCTCCACGGGCCCGGGGCCCGCGAGGAGGTGGAGGCCGCCACGGGCCAGGTCGTCGGCTTCGTCCTGACCGGGGACGGACTGCCCACCGTCTACGTCAGCGGGGACAACGCCTCCCTCCCCGTCGTCGGGGAGATCGCCGAACGCTTCGCCCCCGTGGACACCGCGATCCTCTTCGCCGGGGCTCCCCGCTTCGCCGCCCTCTTCGACGGAGCGCCCATCGTCCTGGACAGCGCCCAGGCCGCCGAGGCCGCCGCGATCCTCGACGCCCGCCGGGTCGTCCCCGTCCACCACGACAGCTGGGCCCACTTCACCGAGGATCGCGACGACCTGGTGGCCGCCTTCGCGGCCGCCGGCCTGGCGGAGCGCCTCCACACGGCGTGACCGGCCAGGGGCGGGGCGCGCCGCACGAGGCGCCCCGCCCGTCCGCCGCCGAACCGCCTGCTCAGCCCGGCAGCGACGTCAGCGGCCTGGTCCGGTAGGCGCCGGAGGAGCCCGGGGGGACGAGGCAGGGCAGCAGCCACTCCCACAGGGCACCGACCCGGCGGGCGCGCTCCTCCCCCGGGCAGCCGTCGCCGAAGACGACCTCCAGCCCGCAGGCGGCCGCCACCACCAGGGTCTCCGGGCCGGGATCGCCCGAGCGGTCGCGCAGCTCGCCGGCGCGCCGGGCACCGGTCAGCAACTCCCGGACGACACCGGCCCAGACGCCGTGGAAGCCCCGCACGCCCGCGACCGACGCGCCGGGGGCGGACGTGGCGGGCGCGAACGCGGCGGTCCTCGACTGCCAGCCGCCCTCCCGGCCGAGGCGGAACGCCGCCCGGACCACCGCGTCCGACCCCAGGGCGTCGACCAGCCAGTAGCCCACGTCGATCAGCGTCTGCAGGGGGGAGGAGGTGGCCCGCAGACCGCCACAGGCACCCCGCAGCGAGCGCTCGGCCCGCTGGAACACCGCCTGCGCCAGCTCCTCCTTGGACGCGAAGTGGAAGTAGAGCGCACCCTTCGTCACTCCCGCGGCGCCGGCGATCTCGCCGAGCGTGGCCCCCGCGTAGCCGCAGCGGTCGAACAGCACCGCCCCCGCCTCGACCAGCCGTCCGCGCGTCCGTTCCGACCTCTCCTGCACCACCCGACCCACACCCCTCACAACGACGAGCACGTTCCGACCACGCACGAGCAGCGCCCCGGCAGCGGCGGGGCCTGCCGCGCGTCCTCAGCCGACCCGGGTGAACCGGGCCACGGACCCCTCCGGCGAAGCGGTCCCGGCCGCCTCGCGCTCCGAACGCTCGGGCCGCTCCGGGCCCGCCAGCAGGATGGAGCGCTGGAGCCGGCGCAGTCCGGTGGACGGCTCCATGCCCAACTCCCGTACCAGGGTGTTGCGCAGGCGCTGGTAGGCCTCCAGGGCCTCGCCCCGGCGGCCGGAGCGGTGCAGGGCGATCATGTACTGGCCGTGCAGGCTCTCGTGGGTGCGGTAGCGGTCGACCAGGACGGTGAGTTCGGCGAGCAGGACGCGGTGGCGGCCCAGCCGCAGGTCGGCCTCGATCCGCTGGTCCAGCGCGCAGAGCCGGGTCTCCTCCAACCGCTTGGCCTCGACGGCGAGTTGGCCGCCCGCCGGGACGTCGGCGAAGGCCAGACCACGCCACAGGCCGAGCGCCTCGCCGAGCATCCGGGCGGCCAGCGGGTGGTCGTCGCCGTCCATCGCCCGGTAGCCCATGCCGGCCAGGCGCTCGAACTCCCGGACGTCCGTCAACCCGCCGCCGCTGTTCAGCATGTAGCCGCCCGGCGAGGTCACCAGCACGTCCTTGGCGCAGGAGACCCCTGCCGCCGGGGCGACCTGCCCGAGCGCCCGGTCGATCATGTCGCGCAGTTGCAGCACGTATGTCTGCACCGTCGTGCGCGCACTGCGCGGCGGGCGGCCCGACCACAGCTCCTCGGCCAGCACCCCGGCCGACACGACCTGGTCGGCCCGCAGCGCCAGCAGCCCCAGCACCTGCCGCGGTTTCGGTGCCGATGGCACCACCGACACCCCGCACACCCGGACGTCCAACGCCCCGAGCACCCGAATTTCCACGATGACCACCCCAATCACACGGAACGCCGCAGGCCGATCCGCCGCGGCCGGCACCCGGGTCGACACCCCTAGGGCGACTGTCACCAGTCAAAAACAGGACGCGCGGTTTGTCAATACAAAACCGAACGTGCTGTTTGTTTCTTGGGATGAGCGACCCTCCTCGGACAGACGGGCGTGGCGGCCACCCTCCGCCACGAACCGGCCACCACGTGCAGCGGAGCGCGGGCAAACCGAAGGCGGCGTCGGACCCCCGTGGATCCCGCGCCGCCACCAATTCGCCCGCACTCCGCGCCCACCGCCGGTCGGCCGGCCGCCGGGCCGACCACCACCCGGACGCCCCCGCGAGCAGGGGGCCACCGAGCCCTGGTCAACTCCACACCAGCCGAAGCGACTTCCGGCCGGCGCCGGACCGTCAGCCCACACCGACCTCGTCCGCGACCGCGACCGTCCGGGCCGCCGACCGCGCCCCGCCCTGTGCCCCGCCCTGCGACCCGGCGCCCTCCGCCGCCGCACGGGCGGCCGCCACCTCGGCGACCACCTGGGCGCCGCGGTCCGGGCCCATCTGCAGCGAGCCGAGCACACCCGGCACCGCGATGCTCGGCATCAGGTGCTGGAACAACCCGGCGGCCCGCCGCTCCAAGTCCGCGCGCCCGGAGAGCTTCTGTGACTGGATCTGCACACCCGTCCACGCCGCCGTGACCAGCCACGCGGTGTCGGCCGGGACGACGTGCGGCAGCAGTTCGCCCCGCTCGCCGGCCGCGACCAGCAGCGCCTCCAGCCGGCTGATCCAGCCGGGGATCGCGCCGCCGCCGAGGTCGTCGAAGACGTCCTGGCCCAGCGAGAGCCGGGCCCCCGCGCTCAGCAGCGGATCACGTGGCATCAGATACGCCACCACCATCCCGGTGTCCACGAACTCCTGGAGTTTGCAGACCCGTTCGGGCACACCGTCCTGGACGAACTGCTCCTCGACGACGCCCTGGGCCAGATCCCGCTTGGAGGCGAAATGGAAATACACCGCACCACGCGTCACACCGGCCCGCGCGACCACCTCGCCGATGGTGGCGCCCTCGTAGCCGAACTCGTCGAAGACCGACGCCGCCGCCTCCAGGATCAGCCGACGCGTCCGGACCGCCCGCTCCTGCCGAACCACCGCAACCACCCCACCCAGAGCTCCCGGAAAACAAAACCAAACACCCCGTATCTTAGCTACCGGTGGCCTACGGACGACAAGACGATGTCGGGGAATCGCCTCAAACGCTCCTCCCCTCCCGCCCGCATCCTCCGCATTTTGCCTGCGGGCCGCCGTCCCCTCCCCGGGCGACCGAAAGCGGCACCGCTGCCACACATCACGCATTCGGGGAAAAACCGAACGATCGGTTTCCTAATTCGGACGCCGGGAGGTCGGAACGAGAGGCCGGAACGGGAGGTCGGAAGGCGTCAGGGCAGGACGGCCACCGCCTCCACCTCCACCAGCTGGTCGTGGTAGCCGAGCACCGACACCCCCAGCAGCGTGCTGGGGGCGTCGTGCTCCCCCATGTAGGCGCGGTACACGTTCCACACCGCGACCAGGTCGGCCTGGTCGGCGGAGGCCACGTACACCGTCGTCCGGGCGACGTCGGTCAGCCCGGCACCGGCGTCCTCCAACGCGGTTATCAGGTTCCGCATCACCTGGTGCGCCTGGCCCGCGTAGTCGCCGACGGCGACCGTCCGCCCCTCGGCGTCGAGCGGGCAGGCGCCGGCGAGCCAGAGCGAACGGGCCGGGGCGTCGACCAGGGCCGCGTAGGCGTAGTCGACGGCCGGGGTGAGGCGGGAGCTGCGGATCAACTTGACTGCGCTGTTCAAGGGGCACTCCGAAGGGTCGCGGCCGAACGTTCGCGCCCATCGTTGGCCTCTCCTGAACGACCGTCAAACCATTTACCAGCGCTTTCCCGTCCGTCACGGGCCCGTCGCGTCCACGATTCACCGTTGCGGGTGATGGCGGGCCGACCCGCCCGGCCGGAATCCTGGTGGCCGTCACCCGCGCGCGCCGACGCCGCGCCGACACCAGGAGGTCCCCCATGGAATCCCGACCGCCGTACCGCGACGAGGCCTCCGGGGTCCGCCGGCGCCGGATGCTGGGCCTGGCACTCGGGGCGGGGCTCGTCCCGGCCCTCGCTCCGGTCGCGGCCGCGACCCCGACCCCGACCGCGACATCGACAACCCGGTCGGATACCCCGGTGGTCGCGTCCGGCGCCCTGGGCCGCCGGGTCGCCGAGGTGGCCACCGCCCAGCTCGGCGTGCCGTACGCCTGGGGCGGCGGCGACCGGCTGGGGGCGAGCCTCGGCTTCTGCGACGACGAGAACGGCTACCTGGACGGCGTCTGCATGGGTGAGAGCACGGTCGGCTTCGACTGCAGCGGCCTGTCCCTCTACTGCTGGTACCGGGCCAGCCACGGCACGGTCGAGCTCGGGCACTACACCGTCGCCCAGTTCCACCGCAGCGCCCCGGTGGAGCGTGACGCCCTCGCCCCGGGCGACCTGCTGTTCTTCTCCCGCCCGGACGCGCCGCTGCACCACGTCGGGATCCACGTCGGCGACGGCGCGATGATCCACGCCGAGCGCACCGGGACGCTGGTCGCCCGGGTCGAGCACGTCCTCGACGTCCCGCGCTGGGCCGGCGAGTTCGCCGGGGCCCGCCGCCCCGGGCCGGCCGGCTGAGCGGGCCTCAGCGGCCGCGCCGCTCCCCCGGCCCCTGCTGTGCCTGCTGTGCCTGCTGCCCCTGGTGGACGCGCAGCAGCAGGGCGTGCAGCAGCTGCCGCTCCCGCGCGTCCAGCGGCGCCAGCACCTCGTCCTGTACCGCTCGCGCCCGGGCGTCCAGCTCCGCGAGCAGCGCCCGCCCGGCATCGGTGACCGACACCGAGACCCGCCGCCGGTCCGCCGGGTCGCGGACGCGCTCGACGTACCCGGCGGCGGCCAGCTGGTCGGCGACCTTGGCGAGGTCGCTCGGGTCGATGCCCAGCCGCTGGACCAGGTCCCGCTGGGCGTGCGGCCCGAAGTCGGCGAGCGCGGCCAGCACGGCCATGTCCCAGAGCCGGAGGCCGCGTTCGGCGAGCTGCTCGGCGAGGCGGCCCCGTGCCGTCCGGCCGATCCGGGAGAGCAGGTAGGTGCTGAGGTCGAGCAGCGTCGGCGGCAGGGAGGGAGCGGACAGGGAAGGGGCCGACAGCAGGGGCTCGGGGAGCGGGGGTTCGGGGGCCATGGCGTCAGTCTAGGGTCCGTCCCTATAGTGGGTGCCGACCCACTAATATCCGACCGATCCGACCCGCTGAATCCTCGAGCCCGGGAGCTTCGACCGTGGACGCCCTGTACCCCCGCCTGCTCGTGACCCGTTTCGCCGAGTGCTTCGGGTTCTACCGGGCGGTCCTGCCGCCCCTCACCGGCGCCGCCCTGGTCAAGGGCGGCCCCGACGGCCCCTACGCCAACTGGGACGTCGATGGGCAGGCCGTCCTGGTGCTCTTCGACCGCGCCGCGATGGCCGCCGCCCTGGGCACCACCGGCCTGCCCGAACGCCCGGCCGCCCCCGCCCAGGACGCCACGATGCTGGTCCTCCGGGTGGCCTCCGTGGACGACGCGTTCGCCCTCTGCCTGCGCCACGGCGGCACCCCGGTCGTCGGCCCGACGGACCGGCCCCAGTGGGGCCCGAACCTGCGCAGCGCCCATCTGCGGGACCCGGACGGCCACCTGATCGAGCTCCAGTCCTACTGAGCCGCCCCGCCCGCCCGGCGCGCGGGGTCGTCCGCCCAGAGGTCGGCGCTGCACGCCGCCACCAGCGCGCCGATCCTGGCCCACGCCTCCTCCGCGGGCAGCGGTTCGAGCCGCCGGCCGTCCCGCAGCCGCAGCGCGACCCGGTCGTCCACGACCTCCTTGGCCCCGATCACGGCCTGGTACGGCACCAGGCGCGCCGCCCGGATCCGGGCGCCCAGGCTGCCGTGCTCGGGCCCGGCGACCTCGGCGCGCAACCCGAGGTCGAGGCAGCGCTGCCGGAACCGCTCGGCCTGCGGCAGTTCGCCCTCGGAGACGGGCAGCAGCACCACCTGCGCCGGGGCCAGCCAGGCCGGGAACGCGCCGCCGTACAGCTCGATGAGGTGGGCGACCACCCGTTCCACGCTGCCGATCACGCTGCGGTGGACCATCACCGGCCGGTGTTTCGCGCCGTCCGGGCCGATGTAGTGCAGGCCGAAGCGCTCGGGCTGGTGGAAGTCGATCTGCACGGTGGAGAGGGTGAACTCGCGCCCGGCGCCGTCGGCGATCTGCACGTCGATCTTCGGCCCGTAGAAGGCGGCCTCGCCCTCCGCCGCCTCGAACGGCACGCCGGAGCGTTCCAGCACGTCGGTGAGCAGCGCGGTGGCCCGTTCCCACAGGGCCGGATCCGCCACGTACTTGCCGCCCGCGCCGGGCAGCGAGAGCCGGTAGCGGACCGGTTCGATGCCGAGCGCGCGGTGTGCCGCGCGGATCAGCTCCAGTGCAGCGACGGCTTCGTCGGCGGCCTGTTCCGGGGTGCAGAACACGTGCGCGTCGTTCAGCTGGATCGCCCGGACCCTGGTCAGCCCGCCCAGTACGCCGGACAGTTCGGAGCGGTACATGCCGCCCAACTCGGCCATCCGCAGCGGGAGTTCCCGGTAGCTGTGGGGTCGGGAGCGGTAGATCAGGGCGTGGTGCGGGCAGAGGCTCGGCCGGAGCACCATCTCCTCCGAGCCCAGTTCCATGGGTGGGAACATGTCGTCGCGGTAGTGCGCCCAGTGGCCGGAGATCTCGTACAGCTCGCGCTTGCCGAGCACCGGCGAGTACACGTGGCGGTAGCCGGCCCGCCGCTCGCGCTCGCGGATGAACTCCTCCAGGGTGTGCCGGATCGCGGCGCCGTCGGGCAGCCAGTAGGGCAGGCCGGAGCCCATCAGCGGGTCGGTGTCGAACAGGTCGAGTTCGCGGCCGAGCTTGCGGTGGTCGTGGACGGGGCGGTCGTGCGCGGGGCGGTCGTGCATGGGGTGGTCTCCACTCGGGTCGGCGGGCGAGTGGTCCGGAGAACGGCGAAGCCCCGGGGCACTCGCCCCGGGGCTTCGGACTAGGTCAGCAGTCAGCGCACCGGGACTCTCTCCGGCGTCGTCGTGGCGAGTGCAGCGCGCTTCATGCGATCCACGATAACAGGGCGCCGACCGCCGTGGTGATCTTTATCCGTGGCCGCTCAGAACAGGACGGCGCAGCCGCGCGCGTCGAGCGCGGCGAGCAGCCGCGGCGAGGGGCGTGCCTCGTTCCACCGCAGGTCCAGCTTCTCCAGTGCGGGCAGTTCGGCCAGCCAGTGCGGCAGTTCGGTGATCCGGTTGCCGCGCAGGTCGAGCCGGCGCAGCAGCGGCAGCCCGGCGAGCACCGGCGGGACCTCGGCGAGCGCGTTGTCCCGCAGTTCGAGTTCGCGCAGCGCGGTGAGGCCGCCGAAGGTGTCCGGCAGGGTGGTCAAGCCGTTCCCGCACAACCAGAGTTCACGCAGGGCGGCCAGTTCGCCGAGGCGGTCGGGCAGCGCCGTGAGCCGGTTGCGCTGGGCGCGCAGCTCGACCAGGGCGGTCATCTCGCCGACGGTGGAGGGGAGTTCGGCGATCCGGTTGTCGCCGACGTTGAGGTAGCGCAGCGCGGTGAGGCGGCCGAGCGCGGGCGGCAGCTCGGTCAGCGCGTTGTCGTGCAGGTAGAGGAAGTCGGCGAGCCCGGTCAGCTCGCCCAGTTCGGCGGGCACAGCGGTGAGCCGGTTGTGTCCGAGGTCGAGGGTGCGAAGCCGTCGCAACCTGCCGATCTCGGGCGGCAGTTCGCTCAGGCCGGTCTCGGCGAGGATGAGCACGGTCAGGTCGGTCCGGTCCCACACCTCGGCCGGCACCGCGCCGAGGGGCCGGCGCCAGAGGTTCAGCGTCACGTCTGTCACGCCCGTCATTGTCCCGTCCCCGCGCCCGCTGCCGACGGGCGGTCGTGACGACATGTGAACGGATCTGGCGCCTTCCTTCACTGCTCCGATACGTTCTGGATCACTCAGCGGTCAGCAGCCCCTCCGGGAGTCGTCATCAACGCTCAGCCCGTCCCCGTGCCCCTCACCCTCCCCGCCCTGCTGGACCACCGGGCGGCGCTGCACCCCGACCGGGAGGCGCTGCTGGTGCCGGGCGGCGGCAGCCTCACCTACGGCCGGTGGCGCGAACGGGCGGTGCGGGCCGCACACGGGCTGACCCGGGCCGGGGTACGGCCCGGGGACCGGGTGGCGCTGCTGCTCGACAACCGGGAGTGGGACGCGTACGCCGTGGCGTTCCTGGCCGCGCACTACGCGGGCGCGGCGGGGCTGGTGATCCGCGCGGACCTCTCCGGGGCGGACGTCGAACGGCTCGTCGAAGCCGCCGGGGCGCGCTGGGCGATAGCCGGGAACGGGCCGCGCACCGCGCTGCCCGCCTTCACCCTCGACGACCTGGAGAACAGCGGTGACGGCGAGGGCAGCGGTGACGGCGAGGGCAATGGTGGCAGCGAGAACAGCGCCGCCGAACCGCCGTATCGGGCGGCTCCCGGGGACCTCGCCCAGATCATCGGCACCTCCGGCACCACCGGCACCCCGAAGGGCGTCCGGGCCGCACACGCCAGCCTGACCGCCGGGCTCGTCCTCAACCCCCGCCCCCGCCCGTACGCGCACTCGCGCTACGCGGTGCACGCCTTCCCGATCGGGACCAACGCCGCCCAGGTCGTCCTGGTGAACGCGCTGACCGCGCAGCCGGCCACGATCTGCCTGCCGCGCTTCGACGCGGAGGAGTTCGGCCGGGTGGTCGAGGAGTACGGCGCGGGCACCGTCTTCCTGGTGCCGTCGATGGCGGTGGAACTGCTGAACTCCGGGATCTCCGAGCGCCGGGACCTGAGCAGTGTCCTCCTGGTCAGCTCCTCCGCCGCCGCGCTCCCGCCCGCCGTCGCAGCCGGGCTCTGCGCCGCCCTGCCCAAGGCGACCGTCGTCAACACCTACACCTCCGCCGAGGCCTCCCCCGCCCAGATCTCCGCGATCGTGGACGCCGCCCGCCCCGGCTCGGTCGGCCGCCCCACCGACCCGGCCGACCTGCGGATCCTGGACGAGGCCGGGCGGCCCGTCGCGCCCGGCGGCACCGGCGAGCTCTGGCTGCGCCAGCCGGGCCCGCCCCGGGGGTACGTCGGCGCGGACTCCGACGCCGTGTTCCGCGACGGCTGGGTGCGGATGGGCGACCTGGGCCGGCTGGACCGGGACGGCTACCTCCACCTGGTCGACCGGGAGAGCGACATCGTCAAGTCCGGTGCGCTGAAGGTCTCCACGCTGCGCATCGAGGCGGTGCTGCACGAGCACCCGCAGGTCGCCGACGCGGCCGCGCTCGGGCTGCCGCACCCGGTGATGGGCCAGGTGCCGGTGGCGGCCGTCGTCCCGCTCCCGGGCGGGATCGACCTCGACGGGCTGCGGCTCTTCCTCGGCGAGCGGCTCGCCCGGGCCGAACTGCCCGTACGCCTCCTGGTGACGGACTCGCTGCCGCGCAACCCCAGCGGCAAGGTCGTCAAGCACCGGCTCCGGGCCAGGTTCGAGGAGCCCCTGCCCGCCGCCGGCACCGCACCGGCCACCGCCCGGGAGCGCGCGCTGGCCGAGCTGTGGCGGGGCGTGCTGGGGCGGCCGGTCCGGGCCGTGGAGGAGGAGTTCTTCGCGCTCGGCGGGGACTCCTTCCGGGCCGTCCAGCTGGCCGCCGCGATCTCCGCCGAGTTCGGCGTGGCGGCCGGTACGGCCCTGGTGTTCGAGCGGCCCTCGCTGCGGGCCCAGGCCGCCTGGCTGGAACAGGCGGCGGCCTCGACCGGCTCCGCCGGGCCGGTGGAGCCGGTCGAAGCCGAGACGACGGCGTTCCTGCGCTCGCTGCGCGCCCAGCCGCACGAACTCCCGCTCACCTCGCAGCAGGAGAACTTCCTGCGCTGGATGGCCGAGGCCGAGGGCCGCAACGTCGGCTCGGTGGCGTTGATGTTCCGGGTGTTGGAGGAGCTGCGGACGGACACCCTGGCCGACGCCCTCCACCAGGCGATCCGCCGCCACCCCGCGCTGCGCACCCGGTTCGTCCCGGTGCCGGACGCCGAACCGGGGGTGCTGCGGACCGTGCTCGACGACGAGCCGCGCGCGGACGTGGTGCTGCTGGACGCCCCCGGCGCGAGCGATGCGGAGGTGTCGGCCCGGCTCGTCGCCGAACGCGACCGGCCGACCGACCTGGCCTCGGGGGCGATGACCAGGCTCGCCGTGGTGAGCCGGGGCCCCGGGGACCACGTCGTCATGCTGGCGGTCCACCACATCGTCGCCGACGGCTGGTCGCTGGGCGTGCTGCTGCGCGACCTGGGCGTGCTGTACTCGGCGCTGCGCGGCGGCCGCCCGGCGCCGGCCGCCCGGCCGGGCCCGGCGTACCGGGAGCTGGTGGAGTGGTCGAACGCGCACTGGCCGGCCACCCGGGCGCACTTCGCGACGGCGCTCGCGGGCGCCCCCGCGGCGATCGACCCGTTCCCGGGGCGGCAGGACACCGAGGTGGTGCTGAGCGCCGCCCGGACGCTGGAGGTGCCGGCCGAGCGGGCGGGCGCGCTGCGGGCCCGGGCGGCGGAGCTGGGGGCCACCCCGTTCCTCGCGATGGCGGCGGTGTGGAGCGGGCTGCTGGCCGCCCGCAGCGGGCAGCGGGACTTCGTCCTGATGACCCCGGTGCCCGGCCGCACCAGGCCGGAGGCGGAACGCGCGGTCGGCTGCTTCGTCCAGTCGCTGCTGCTGCGGGTGGACGCCGCCGGAGACCCCGGGTTCGCCGAACTGCTGGACCGCGTCCGCACGGCCGCCACCACCGCGCTGGACCACCAGCTGTACCCCTTCGCCGAGTTCAGCCCGCTGGTCCCGTTCGCCGCCTGGCTGCGGTACGAGAGCTGGAGCGCCCCGGCGCAGCTGCCCGGGGTGGCGTGCGCCGCGTGGGAGCTGCCGCGCAACGCCACCGTGCCGTACCCGCTGCCCGGCGGCGACCGGCACGTGCCGGAGCTCGCCGTCACCGAGCAGCCGGACGGCTCGCTGCGCTGCTGGCTGCGGTACAACGAGCACGCCTTCACGGCCGAGGCGGTGGACGCGCTGGCCGCGGACCTCGCCGCCGCGCTGGCGGGCGCCGCCGGGGTGTGAACCGGGGCCCCCGCCCCCGCGTTGGGGGCGGGGGCGGGGGGTGCCGCCGGCGGTGCCCTCAGCCGGTGAGCCGGCCGGCGGCCTCCGCCTCGGTGAGGCCGTCGATCTCGGCGATCAGCAGCGCCTCGATCCGGGCCGCCAGGACGGCCGGGGTGCTGCTCTCGAAGACGTCCCGGATCGGCACGTCGAGGCCGAGCCCGGACCGGATCCGCGCGGCGACCCGGGTGACCAGCAGGGAGTCCCCGCCGAGCGCGAAGAAGTCGTCGAGCACCCCGACCCTGGGCACGCCCAGCACCTCCTGCCACAGCTCGGTGACCAGGTGTTCGGCGTCGGTGCGCGGCGCGAGGTAGCGGGCCCCCGCAGCCGGTTCGGGGTCGGGCAGGGCCGCCGGGTCGGGCTTGCCGTTCGCGGTCAGCGGCAGCCGGTCCAACAGCACCACGGCGTCCGGCACCAGGTAGGCGGGCAGCCGCCGGGCCAGGTGCTCGCGCAGCTCCACCGGGCCGGGCCGGGCACCCGGGCGGGGCACCGCGTACGCCAGCAGCCGCCGGCCGTCGCGCAGCAGCACCGCGGCCTGGGCGACGGCCGGGTGCGCGGTCAGGGCGGACTCGATCTCGGCGGGTTCGATCCGGTAGCCGCGCAGCTTCAGCTGGCCGTCGCCGCGCCCCAGGTACTCCAGCTGCCCGTCCGAGCGCCAGCGGACCCGGTCGCCGGTGCGGTACATCCGGCCGCCGGTGAGCGGGTCGGCGCTCGACGGCTCGGCGGTGTACGGGTCGCCACTCGACGGGTCGCCGGTGAACGGGTCGGGCACGAAGGCGGCCGCCGTCAGGTCGGGCCGGCCCAGGTAGCCGCGCGCCAGCCCGACGCCGCCGAGGTACAGCTCGCCCTCGGAGCCGCGCGGCAGCAGGGCGCCGCGCTCGTCCAGCACGTGGAGCCGGACGCCGGGCAGCGGGCGGCCCAGCGCGGGCCGGCGGGCGGTGTCAGCCACCGTCAGGTCGGTCGCGGTGACGATGACGGTGGCCTCGGTGGGGCCGTAGGTGTTGACCAGCCGGACGGCGTCGCCGTGCCGCTGCCGCCACCGGTCGACGGCGTCGGCGCCCACCTGGGAGCCGCCGAGGATCTGCAGGCGCAGCGCGGCCGGCCAGCGGGTCTGCTCGCCGAGGCCGACGAGCTCCTCCCAGTAGGCCGTGGGCAGGTCGAGCACGGTGACGGTGTCGCCGTGCGGGCCGCCCAGCAGGTCGGGCAGGGTGCGGCCGCCGCCGGGCAGCAGGACGACGCAGGCCCCGGAGGCGAGCGCGGGCCAGAGCTCCTCGACGTGGGTGTCGAAGCCGAGCGAGGCGAACTGGACGATCCGGTCGGCTGGTCCGAGCGCGTAGCCGTCGGGCCCGGCCATCCAGGCCACCCGCGCGGCGAGCGCGGCGTGGTCGACGGCGACGGCCTTGGGCGCGCCGGTGGAGCCGGAGGTGTAGAGCACGTAGGCCGGGCCCCAGGGGTCCGACAGGACCGGTTCGGCGTGGGCGGGCTCGGCGCGGCCGGGGTCGGCGTGGTCGGAGTCCGCGTGGTCGGAGTCCGCGTGGTCGGGACCGTCGTGCCCGGGGCCGTCGATCGCCGGGTCGACGCCGGTGAGGACCAGGGCGGCGTCGGCCTCGCGCACCATCAGCCGGCGGCGTTCCTCGGGGTGGGCCGGATCGAGCGGCAGGTAGGCGGCGCCGGCCTTCCAGATCGCGGTCAGGGCGACGACCAGGTCGAAGGAGGGCGGCATCGACACCGCCACGACCCGGCCCGCCACCCGACCGAGCCGCCGCGCCAACGCACTGGAGCGCCGGTCGAGTTCGCCGTAGGTCAGGCTCCGGCCGTCGCACTCCAGCGCCGGGGTGTCCGGGCGGGCGGCGGCCTGCTCGGCGAACCGCTCCAGCACCGTCCGGGCCTCCTGCGGCGGCGGGCCCGCCGGGCCCGCCCCCAGTGCGAGCAGTTCCGCCCGCTCCTCGGGCCCGACCAGCCAGTCCCCGTGCAGCGCGAGCCGCGGGTCGTCGACCACCCGGGCGAACAGGGCGCGGCACCGCTCGCCGAGGGCTTCGACGGTCTCCCGGTCCAGCACCTCGCGGTCGAAGCAGAAGGACAGCGTGATCCCGCCGTCGGCGGTGCGCCAACTGTCCAGCAGCAGGTCGGTCTTGGCCTGCTCGAAGCCGGAGTCCATGCTCGCGGTGCGGACGCCCGCGGGCAGGGCGGGCGCGCCGGGGCCGCCCGCCAGGTCGTACTGGCTCTGGTGGACGAAGACGGCCCGGTACAGCGGTCCGGCGCCGGGCTCCGCGGGCAGGCCGAGGTGGCCGGCGAGCCGTTCGACCGGCACGTCCTGGTGGCCCAGCGCGGCGAGCGTGGCCGAGCGGGTGCGCCGCAGCACGGTGCGGAAATCGGGGTCACCGGTGAGGTCGGCCCGGATCACCGCCGTCCGGCTGAAGTAGCCGAGCAGCGCCTCGTGCGCGGCCTCGTTGCGGCCGGCCAGCGGGGTGCCGACCACGAAGTCCCGGCAGCCGGTCCAGCGCGCGAGCACGTACTGGTACCCGGCCAGCAGCACCATGAACGGGGTGCACCGCTCCTGTCGCGCCAACTGGTCCAGGGCGGCGGTCAGTTCGGGGTCGAGGCGGACGGTGGCGAACCCTGCGGGGCGGGCCGGGTCGGCCGGCCTCGGGTGGTCGAGCGGCAGGCGCAGCGTCCCGGTGCCGGCCAGTCTCTCCGCCCAGTAGCGGAACGCCTCCTCGCCCGCCCCGCCGGCCGTCCTGGCCTGCTCGGCGCGGGCGAAGTCGCCGTACTGGAGTGGGAGTTCGGGCAGTTCGGCGGGGGCCTCGCCGATCGCCTCGCGGTAGAGCGCGAGCAGTTCGCGCCACATCGTCCGGAACGACCAGCCGTCCGAGACGATGTGGTGGACGACGACGCAGAGCGCGTGCTCACCCTCCCCCGCGCTGATCAGCGCCGCCCGCAGCGGCGGCCCGGCGGCGAGGTCGAAGGGCGCGTTGACGTACGGGCGGCAGGCGTCGGTGAACTCGGCCTCGGTCGCGCCCTCGGGCAGCCGGACCGACGCGAGGTCGATCACGGCCGGGGGCTGGACGAGCTGGACGGGCTCTTCCCCGTCCGTGGCTCCGGGCCCTGCGGCGGCGCCGAGCGCGAAGCGGGTGCGCAGGATCTCGTGCCGCGCCGTCAGCCGGTGCAGCGCGGTGCGCAGGGCCTCCGGGTCGATCGGCCCGGTCCACCTCCGGTTGAGGTACATGTTGAAACCGGCGTCGTCCGGGTGGAGTTGCTGGAGGAACCAGAGTCGGCGCTGTTCGTCGGTCAGCGGGTGGATGGCGGTGGTCACCGGACGGTCACCTCGGTCTCGGAGCGGCGCGGGGCGGCTAGGGCGTCGGGGGCAGCAGGGGCGGTCGCGGCCCGGTCCTGGAGGGTCTTCAGCCCGACCAGGTCGTCGGGCTCGGCGTCGGGGACGTCCCGGTCGAAGTGGCGCAGCACGGGCACGGCCAGGCAGACCAGCACCAGGGTGGCCATGGCGAGGCCGAACAGCAGGTAGAGCAGCCCGATGCCGCGGCCGTCGCCGGTGCCGATGAGCCGGCCAACGGTCGGGGCCAGGGCGCCGTCGTGGTCCATCAGCGGCTGGAGCAGCCGGGGCCCGAGCGGGGCGACCAGGGCGAAGCCGACCGGCAGGGTCGACCAGGCGACCATGGTGTTCACGGCGATCACCCGGCCGTGGAAGCGCAGCGGCACCTTGGTCTGCACGATGGTCGCGTAGACGCCGTTGACCAGGGCCAGGCCGAAGGCCATGCCGAACGCGCCGAGGGCGACCACGACCAGCGACGGGCGCAGCCCGGTGACCAGGCACGCCCCGGCCAGGGCCAGGGTGGCGAGCAGCACCCCGCGCAGCCGCAGGTGGCGCGGCCCGCCCCAGGCGAGCAGGGTGAGCCCGCCGAGCACGGCCCCGAGGCCGGCCGCCGTCGACACCCAGCCGGCCGCCGCGAGCGGGGCGAAGGAGAGCACCAGCGGGGTGGTGAGCAGGAACAGCGGGGAGAGGAAGATGTTCAGCACCGCGAAGAACAGCAGCATGGCCCGGAAGTGCCGGCTGCCGAGGGCTCTCCGGAAGCCCTCGCGGATCTCGGCGGAGACGCTCTCGCGCCGGCTGGCGCCCATCAGGTCGGGGAAGCGGACCGCCAGGGTGACGGCGAGGGCGGCGCCGTAGCTGACGACGTCGAGGGTGAGGATGCCGCCGAGGCCGATCGCGGCGAGCAGGCCGACGGCGAACAGCGGGACGAGGAACTGGGCGAGGCCGAAGGCCATCTGCACCAGGCCGTTGGCCCGGCCGAGGTAGCGCTTGGGGACGAGCTGGGGCACCGCGGCGTTCCAGGCGAGCCGTTGGAAGGTGAGCGCGGTGGAGAGCACGCCGATGAGCACGTAGGCGTGCCAGACCTGGAGGCTTCCGGTGAGGTGGAGCAGGAGCAGGAGCGCCTGGGTGGCGCCCGCGGCGAGGTCGCCGTAGAGCATGATCCGGCGCCGGTCGCCCCGGTCGACGACGGCGCCCGCGATCGGTGCGGCGAGGATGCCGGGGACGAGTCCGCAGGCGGCCAGCAGCCCGAACTGGGCCAGGGAGCCGGTGCGCAGGTAGATCCAGACCGGGAGGGCGAACTCGGTGAGCGCCGATCCGATCATCGACGCCTGCTGCCCGGAGGCGACGGTGAGGAAGCGGCGCATGGTCGGTCGCAGCGGGGCCTGCTCCGCCCGTGGCGCGCCGTCGCCCCGGGAGAGCCCGGCCAGCCACCAGGTCGCACCGTCGCTGCGGTGGTGCCGTTCCTCCTGGCCGTCGGCGATCGAGCGGTGGACGCGGGTGAGGATCTCCGCGAGTTCGGCGGCCCGGTACTTGAGGTAGAAGTGGCCGGCCTCGTCGAGCACGACGACCGCGGCGGTGTCGGTGAGCCGGTGCCACTCCCGGTAGCGCTCCTGGTAGAAGTCCGTCGCCGGGTCGCGCTCGCCGCAGACGGCGATGATCGGGGCCCTGATCCGGCCGTCCTCGCT
The DNA here is from genome assembly GCF_041435235.1 of Kitasatospora sp. NBC_01300. NCBI lineage: Bacteria > Bacillati > Actinomycetota > Actinomycetes > Kitasatosporales > Streptomycetaceae > Kitasatospora > Kitasatospora sp. NBC_01300. The sequence goes on from NZ_CP108408.1 coordinate 458,369, forward strand.
GTCGAACAGCCGGGTGAAGTAGCGTTCGGCGTCCTTGGTGCCGGTGCGGCGGTTGCGCACGATCAGCCGCAGTTGCTCGGCGTCGACCTCGTCGGTGTCCAGCCCGGCGGCGGCCAGGGCGTTGATCATGCCCTGGTCGTTGCGCAGCCGGTCGGTGAGGTCGGCCCAGCGTTCGCCGACGGCGGCGCCGCGGCCCCGGGGGCGGGCGAAGGGGAAGATGCCGCCGAGGTGGACGGCGTCGATCTCCCGGCCGGCGGCCTCGACCTGCCGGGCGATCTCCACGGCCAGGCGGACGCCGACGCCGCAGTGCCCGTACAGCACGATCGGGCCGGGGACGTTCTCGACGATCTCGCGGGCGCAGGTCGCGGCGACCTCGTCGATGTCCATCGCCTCCTCGCCGAGTTCGTGCCCCGGGACGGCGATCGAGTACAGCGCCCAGTCCTCGGGCAGGGCGTCGGCGAGCGGCTTGTAGATGAGCGCGCTGCCGCCGCCGTAGGGGGCGCAGATGACGCTGGCGGTGGTGCGCAGCCTCGGCGGGGTGAGCCGGTGGAGCAGGCCGCCGGGGCCGCGTTCGGCGGTCGGGTCGGCGACCAGGGCGGCGAGCCGGCGGACGGTGGAGTGGGTGAACAGGTCCATCACGCCGATGGGGGCGGGCAGCTCCGGGAAGGCCCGGCGCAGGCGGGCGACGACCTGGGTGGCGAGCAGGGAGTGGCCGCCGAGGTCGAAGAAGTCGTCGAGCGCGCCGACCCGTTCGATGCCGAGCACCTGGGCCCAGATCGCGGCGATCGCCGTCTCGGCCTCGCCGTCGGGTTCGACGTGTCCGCCGGTCGGCGCCGGGTCCTCGGGTTCGGGCAGCGCCTTGCGGTCGACCTTGCCGTGGGCCAGCAGGGGCAGTGCGTCGAGGACGACGTAGCGGGCCGGGACGAGGTAGTCCGGCAGGACGGCGCCCAGCGCCTCCCGCAGTTCGGCGGCGGTCGGGGCGGGGGCGGCGCCGGGGTGTTCGAGGTAGGCGACGAGGTTCTCGCGGACGCCCTCGCCCCGGAGCGTCACGAGCGCCTGGGTGATGCCGGGCAGCGCGGTGAGCGCGGCCTCGATCTCACCGGGCTCGACCCGGTAGCCGCGGACCTTGATCTGGTCGTCGGCGCGGCCCAGGTACTCCAGCGTGCCGTCCGGCCGCCAGCGGGCCAGGTCGCCGGTGCGGTACATCCGCCCGTCGGCGAACGGGTCCTCGACGAAACGTTCCGCCGTCAGGTCGGGGCGGCCCAGGTAGCCGCGGGCGAGCCGGTCCCCGCCGAGGTAGAGCTCGCCCACCACCCCGGGCGGCACCGGTCGGCGGGCCTCGTCCAGTACGTAGCAGCGGGCGCCCGCGAGCGGGGTGCCGATCGGCGTGCTGCCGGGTCCTGCCGGGCCCGGCAGGACCTCGTGGACGGTGACGCCGACCGTCGCCTCGGTCGGCCCGTAGTGGTTGAACACGGCGCAGCGGCCCCGGCCGGCGAGGTCCGCCGCCCAGGCCCAGGGCGAGGCCTCGCCGCCGAGCACCAGGGCCCGGCGCGGGAGCAGCCGCTCCGCGTCCACGTCGGCGGTCAGCGCGGCCAGGTGCGACGGCGTCATCTTGAGGTAGTCGATGCCCGACTCCTCGATGTGCTCGGCGAGTTCGGCGCCGGCGATGCGGCGCGGCAGCAGGTGCACCCGGCCGCCGGTGGTCAGCGCCAGGTACAGCATGGTGATGCTGAAGTCGAAGGACAGGGACTGCAGCAGCCCGTAGGCCGCACCGGGCTCGATCCGCAGGCGTTCCCGCACGCCGGCCAGGTAGTTGAGGATCTGGCGGTGCTGCACCGCCACGCCCTTGGGCTGCCCGGTCGAGCCGGAGGTGTAGATCACGTAGGCGAGGTCGTCCGGCCCGGACGTCTCCGCCAACGGGGCTTCCTCCAAGGGGAGTTCATCATGACCGACCGGCTCCCGGTCGACGAGCAGCTCGGCGCCGTCGTAGCCGGCGAACGCCGCCCGCAGCCGCGAGTCCGTGACCAGCACCCGCACGCCCGCGTCCGCCACCAGGTGGGAGAGCCGCGCGGGCGGCTGTTCCGGGTCCAGCGGCAGGTAGCCGCCGCCGGCCTTCAGGACGCCGACCAGGGCCGCCGCCAGGTCCGGGGACTGCTCCAGGCACACCGCCACCCGGTCGTCCGGGCCGACGCCCAGCGCCCGCAGCCGGCGGGCCAGGACGGTGGCCCGGGCTTCGAGTTCACGGTAGGAGAGGGTGCGGCCGTCGAAGACCAGTGCCGGGCGGTCGCCCGCGCCGCGCGCCGCCTCGGCGAGCAGCCCGGTCAGCGTCCCGGGGCCGGCCTCGGGCGCGAGCAGTTCGGGGCCCGCCGCCCAGCGCTCGACCACGTCCCGGCGCTCCGGCCCGGTCAGCATCGGCAGGCCGTCGACGGGCTGCGCCGGATCCGCCGTCGCCGCCGCCATCAGCACCTCGAAGCGCTCGGCGAGCCGCCGTACGGTGTCGGCCTCGAAGAGGTCGGTCCGGTAGGTGATCAGGCCGTAGAGCCCGCCGTCCTTCTTCTCCCGCAGGTAGAAGGCGAGGTCGGCGTGGGTCGTGGTGGCCTCGTAGCCGAACCCCTCCGCCGCCGCGGCGGGCGCGGTGGGGGCGGCGCGGTCCCCGTAGTTCTGGAACGCGAAGGTCACCTGGAACACCGCCGAGCGGCTGACGTCCCGTTCGACGTCCAGGTCCGCCACCATCTGCTCGAACGGCACCTCCTGGTGGGTGTAGGCGTCGAGCGTCGTCTCCCGCACCCGCCCGATCAGGCCCGCGAAGCTCTGCCCCGGCTCCAGCCGGGCCCGGATCGGCAGCATGTTGACGAACGCCCCGACCACGCCCTCCAGTTCACGGTGCAGGCGCCCGGCCACCGCCGAGCCGACGGCGAAGTCCCGCTGCCCGGAGTGCCGCCCCAGCAGCACCTGGAGGCCCGCCATCAGCACCATGTACGTCGACGCCCCGTGGGCGCGGGCGCACTCGGCGATGGCCCGCACCAGCTCCGGGCTCCAGTGCAGTTCCAGGGCGGCGCCGTCGAAGGTGAGCACCGGCGGACGCGGGCGGTCGACGGGCAGTTCCAGTGCCGGGACGTCGGCGAGTTCGGTGCGCCAGTGGTCCCGGGAGGCGGCCAGCGCGCCGCCGGCCAGCCGCTCCCGCTGCCAGTGCGCGTAGTCGCCGAACTGTACGGGCAGCTCCGGGAGTTCGGCGGGGGTGCGGTGGGCGTGCTGGGCGTAGAGCGCGTCCAGTTCGCGGTTCAGGATGTCGATGGACCAGCCGTCGCAGACGATGTGGTGCATCACCAGGGCGAGCACGTGGTCCTCGTCGGCGAGCCGGACCAGCAGCGCCCGCAGGAGGGGGCCGTGCGCCAGGTCGAAGGGGCGGGCGACCAGCGCGCCGATCTCGTCGGCGGCTCTTCGCCGGGGGTCCGGATCGTCGGCCGCGTCCACGAACTCGGCCGGGAAGGGGCCCGGTTCGGCGATGGCGACCTCGGCGGTGCCGTGCTCCGTGGTCGGGAACGACATCCGCAGGCCCTCGTGGCGGTTCACCAGGTCGGCCAGGGCGCGGTCGAGCGCCGGGCGGTCCAGCGGACCGCGCAGTCGGCGGGCCGGTGCCAGCGCGTAGGCCGTCCCGCCCGGTGTGAACTGGTCCATGAACCAGAGCCGTTCCTGCCCGCTGGACAGCGGCGGTGCGCTGCCCTCGGGGCGCGGCTCGACGGTGCGCCGGGGCGCGGCGGCGCCGCGCAGTCGCTGGGCGAGCAGGGCGCGTTTGGTGGCGGACCAGTCGGCGGGCGGGTCCTGGATGTCGGTCATCGGCGGTCCATTCGGGCGGGAGGCGGGGGGCGGGAGGGGGAGCGCAGGGGTACTCGCCCGTGGTCAGCGGCGCTCGCGGACGGCCGCGGCGATCCCGGCCGGGGTCGAGGTGTCGAAGAACAGGTCGAAGTCGAGCTCCACCCCGAGCGCGGCACGGATCCGCGCGGTGATCTGGATGATCGTCAGCGAGTGCCCGCCGAACTCGAAGAGGTCGTCGTCCGGGCCGACCTCGGGCAGGCCCAGCACCTCGGACCAGATCGCCAGGACGGCTTCGGCGACGTCGTCGCGGACCTCCGCCTCCGCCGGGGCGGCGCCGGGGGCTGCCGACGGCGGTCCGGCCGCGGGGGCCGCGGGCGGCGGGGCGGGCAGGGCGCGGCGGTCGAGCTTGCCGTTCGGGGTGAGCGGCAGGCGGTCCAGGGCGACGAACCGCCGGGGCACCATGACGGCGGGCAGGGTGCGCAGCAGGTGGTCCCGCAGGTCGGCGGCGTCCGCCGGGCCTGCTCCGGGCGCCGGGACGTGGTAGCCGACCAGCCCGGATTCCCCCGGGCTCTCCTCGCGCACCGTGACGGCCGCCTCGGCGACCGCCGGGTGCTCCAGCAGCGCCGCCTCGATCTCGCCGGGTTCGATCCGGTGGCCGCGGATCTTGACCTGGTCGTCGGCCCGGCCGTGGAAGGCCAGTTCGCCGTCCTCGGTCCAGGCGGCGAGGTCGCCGGTGCGGTACATCCGGGGGCCGGGGGCCGGCGTCTCGGCGGACAGGCCCTCAGTGGTCGGGGTGCCGGCGAACGGGTCCGCGGTGAAGCGCTCGGCGGTCAGGTCGGGAAGGCCCCGGTAGCCCTCCGCGACCCCGTCGCCCCCGAGGTGGAGCTCGCCGGGCACCCCGACCGGCAGCGGCCGGCGGTCCGCGTCCAGGACGTACGCCCGGGTGTTGGCGATCGGCCGGCCGATCAGCACGGCCTCCGGCCCGGCCGGGACCTCCGCGCAGGTGGACCAGATCGTCGTCTCGGTGGGCCCGTAGACGTTGAACAACCTGGCGACGCCGGCCCGCAGTTCACGGGCCAGCGGCAGCGGCAGCGCCTCGCCGCCGACCAGCGCGGTCAGCCCCGGCGGCAGCGTCCCGGCGCTGAGCAGCACCCGCCAGCCGGAGGGGGTCGCCTGCACGTGGGTCACGCCCTCGCGACGGACCAGGTCGCGCAGGCCCGGGCCGTCCAGCGCGGCGCCGTCCGGTGCGAGCACCAGGCGGCCGCCGGTGGTCAGCGGCAGCAGCAGTTCCAGGCCGGAGATGTCGAAGGAGAGCGAGGTCAGCCCGAGCCACACGTCGCGGGGCCCCGAGCCGAGTTGGTCGGCGAAGGAGGCCAGCAGGTTCACCAGCGCCCGGTGGCCGATCTCCACGCCCTTCGGCCGCCCGGTGGAGCCGGAGGTGTACAGCACGTAGGCGAGGGCGACCCGCGTCGCCGCCGGGGCGGTGGTGGTGGCCGTCGGCGCCGGGTGGTCCGTCCCGAGCCGGAGCACGGCCGGCGCCGCCGCCGCCAGCTCCGGGGCGGGCTCCCGGTCGGTGACCAGCAGCACGGCGCCGGAGTCGGCGAGCAGGTACGCCAGGCGCTCGCCGGGGTAGCCGGGATCGAGCGGCAGGTAGGCGGCCCCGGCGGCGTGCACGGCGAGCAGCACGGCCGGCAGGTCGGCGGAGCGGTCCAGGTGCAGGGCGACCAGGTCTCCCGCCGCGACCCCGGCCCCGCGCAGCACCGCCGCCAGTTCGTCGACCCGCGCCACCAGGTCCCGGTAGCTCAGCCGCCCGGTGGCGGCGCTGACGGCGGGGGCGTCCGGTGTCTCGGCGGCCCGCTCCCGCACCAGGTCCAGCACCGTGCGGTCGCTCGGGTAGGCGCGGGCGGTGGCGTTCCAGCCGGTGGTCACCAGGTGCCGTTCGGCCTCGCCCAGCAGGGCGAGATCGCCCAGCGGCGTCTGAGGCCGCGCCGTCGCGGCGTCGAGCAGCGCCCGGTAGTGCCCGGCGATGCGCTCGGCGGCGGCCGGCGGCAGGACCGCCGGGGCGTACTGGAGGGAGCAGTCCAGGGCGTCGGCGGTGTCGACCACCTGGAGGTGGAGCGTGTTGCGGGCGGCGCCGTTGAACACGGCCCGGTCCACGCGCACGGCACTGCCCGGGAACACCGGGTCGGCGCCCCGGGCGCGCCGGTACCCGAACGACACCGGGGTCAGGCCGACCCGGGCCGTCAGCCCGCCCACCGCCGCGCCGAACGGCACCGCCCGGAACGGGTACCCGGCGCGCGCCTCGGCGCGGACGGCCCGGGCGAAGCCCGCGAAGGAGTCCCGGACGCCCGCCCCGGCCGGCGCGTGGACCGGCAGCTCGTTGACGAACAGCCCCGGCTCGGCGGCCTGTTCCGGCGCCCGGACGGACAGCGGCACGGAGACCGGGACGGCCTCGCCGCCGTAGCGCAGCAGCAGCCCGTGCAGCGCGGCGAGCAGGAACTCGAAGACGGTGACGCCGCTGCGCCCGGCCGCGTCGGCCAGCCGCGCGCGGGCCGGACCGTCCAGCCGCCAGCCGATCGACTCCCCCGCCCCCGCCGCCGTGACGGCCTGCCGCAGCCCGGGGAGCACCGGCGCCGTCGCGGCGGCCCAGCGCGGGCCGTACCAGTCGGCGGCCCGGCGCACCAGCTCCGGAGCGGGCGGGGCGGGCGAAGAGGGCGGGGCGGGCGGCGTGACGGCCTCGACCCCGTCGCGGACCTCGGCACAGGACTCGGCGAGGCCCGCGACCAGGACGTCCTTCGACTCCCCGTCGAACACCGCGTGGTGAACGACGATCAGCAGCTCCGCCGCCCCGCCCCCGCGGCGGTAGAGGGTGAACCGCGCCGGCGGTCCGGCCGGCAGGTCGAACGGCCGCGCCACCTCCTCGGCCAGCCGCTTCTCCAGGTCCTCCGCGCGGTCCCCGGAGGCGTCGACCACCTCCAGGCCCGGGGCGGGCCCCCGCTCCAGCAGGACCTTGCCGTCGCGCTCCACGAACACCACGGACAGGGCGCTGTGACGGTCCGCCAGCACGGACACCGCCCGGCCGAGCGCCTCGACGTCGACCCGGTCGAAGGAGATCCGGACGGGCATCTGGAACGCCCCGTGCACGGGCCCGAGTTGCTCGGTGAGCCAGATGCCCTGCTGGAAGGACGACGCGGGCACGGGGAACGACTCAGGCATCTGCGGCTCGATTCGGCAGTCGGCGAAACGGTAGGGGCGCGCGACCGGGCAGCGACGCTGCCGCCACGGATCCGCTGGTGACGCGGCCACCGAATACCGCCCGGCCCACCCCTGGCCGGCCGACCGGCCGCACCGGCCCCCACCCTCCCGGCCGCCCAGATCCCCCCTGCGCACGCCCGGGCCGGAGCCGGTCTTCTCCCCCGCGAAAAAGACCTTGGTCCAAACCTGCCGAGAGATTCGCAGAGAACCCACCCCTCGTCAAGGGTTCTCCACCCGCCCCACCAGGCGTCATGTACGCGCCCAGCCTGCGGAAATCCCGCCGTTCCGACTCCGTCCACGAGCCCGCCATGCACGGCGGGGCGACGACGGCGGCTCCGCGTCGGAGCGAATCGGGCCCGGAGCGGTTCAGGGCCGAAGCGGTTCAGGCCCGGGGCGGTTCAGGCCCGGGGCGGTTCAGGCCCGGGGCGGTTCAGGCCCGCGGCGGTTCAGGCCCGCGGCGGTTCAGGCCCGCGGCGGTTCAGGCCCGCGGCGGTTCAGGCCCGGGCCGGGCGGCCCCGGCTCACCTGCCCGGGGCAGCGGCCGCGAAGCCGCCGAGGAAGGCGAGCGCCTCCTCGGCCGGGCTCCCGGGCGCGGCCGTGTAGACGACCAGGAGGTGGCGCGCGGCGCCGGGCACCTGGAAGGTCTCGTAGTCGAGCGTCACGTCGCCGACCACGGGGTGCCGGAAGCGCTTGGGGCCGTGGGTCTTCTCGTGCACGTGGTGGCCGGCCCACAACCGACGGAAGGCGGCGCTGCCGAGTGCCAGTTCGCCGATCAGGCGCACGAGTTCGGGATCGTGCGGCTGTCGGCCGGAGGCCATCCGCAGGATGCCGACGGTGGTGCGCGCGGTGTCCTCCCAGTCCAGGTGGACGTCCGGCGCGCCCGGGTCGAGGAAGATCCGGCGGGCCAGGTTGCGTTCGCGCGGCGGGAGTTCGGGGAAGTCGGCGATCAGCGCGGCGGCCGGCCGGTTCCACGCCAGGACGTCGTTGCGGTCGTTCATGATCAGCGCGGGGGTGGTCGGCATCGCCTCCACGACCCGCCGCAGGGCGGGGCGCAGGACGTCGCCGTCCCGTCCGGCGCCCGCCGCCCTGGCCGCCGAGCGGCGGGGCGGGCGGGCCAGGTCGTACAGGTGGGCACGCTCGGCGGGGCCGAGCCGCAGGGCGCGGCCGAGCGCGTCGAGCACCTCGTCGGACGGGCGCTCGGCGCGGCCCTGTTCCAGCCGGACGTAGTAGTCGGTGCTGAGGCCGACCAGTTCGGCGACCTCCTCGCGCCGCAGTCCGGGCACCCGGCGGCGACCGGTCGGCGGCAGCCCCGCCTGCGCGGGTGACACCAGCGCCCGCCGGGTGCGCAGGTAGTCCCCGAGGCTGGCGGCGAGCGTGATCGGTTCGGCCATGCGTTCCAGTATGGGGCGCCCGGACGGGGGTGCGGGGGCCGGAGGGTGGCCCTGTCACACCCAGGGAACGGCGCTCTCTTCATCCGGCGGCGGCGCCCGCGAACGATCGGGGCCATGACTGTTTCTCCCCGCCTCGACGACGCCCGTCCCGAAGGCGCCCGTCCCGAAGGCGCCCGCCGCGCCGCGCCGCCCCGGACCGAGCACCCGGCGGGCACGGCCGCTCCCCCGCCGCGTACCGACGGCGGTCCGGGCGGCTACTGGGCGACCGTCACCGCGGTCGGCTGCGCCAGCATGATGCTGCCGTTCTCGGTGACCGGGGCCGCCGTGGCGCTGCCCAGCATGACCGCGCAGCTGGGCTCCTCGGTGGGCGCCGCCCAGTGGATGCTGAACGCCTTCAACCTCAGCTTCGCCGCCCTGCCGCTGGCGGCCGGCGGCCTCGCGGACCGGATCGGCCGGCGGCGCGTGCTGCTGTCGGGGATCGCGCTGGTCGGCGCGCTGTCCGCGGTGGTGGCGCTCGCGCCGTCGATGGCCGTGGCCGACGCCGCCCGGGCGGTGCAGGGGTGCGGGGCGGCCGCCGTGCTGGCGGCGGGCGCGGCGGTCCTGGCGCAGTCCACCTCCGGGCGGCGCCGACGGCTCGCGTTCGGGATCCTCGGCACCTCCTTCGGCACCGGCCTGGCGATCGGGCCGCCGGCCGCCGGCCTGCTGGTGGAGGCGGCCGGCTGGCGGTCGGTCTTCCTGCTCGTCGCCGTCCTGGCCCTGCCCGCGTGGCTGTGCGCCACCCGGGCCCCGGAGTCCCGTAACCCGGACCACCCCGGGATCGACCTGCCCGGGGTGGTCTGCTTCACCGGCGGGCTCGCCGCGCTGTCGTACGCGCTCGTGCAGGCCGGCACCGTCGGCTGGACGGCGCCGGGCACGCTGCTGCCGCTGGCGGGTGCGGTGCTGCTGCTGGTCCTGTTCGCCGGGGTGGAGGTCTGCCGGGCCGGGCGCGCCATGGTCGACGTCCGGCTGTTCCGCAGGCCCGAGTTCCTCGCCGTGGTGTGCCAGCCGTTCACCGTCACCCTGGGGTTCGTCGTGCTGCTGGTCCACCTCCCGGCCTACCTCCAGGGCGTGGGCGGCAGGAGCGTCCTGACCAGCGGTCTGCTCCTGCTGCCGATGACGGTACCCGTCCTCCTGTTGCCGTTGGTGGCCGGGCGCCTCGCCGCCGCCGTCTCCGTCCGGGCGGTGCTGACCGCCGCCTCCGCGCTGATCGCGGCGGGCGCCCTGCTGCTGGTGACGGTGCGCGGCGACGGATCGTGGCTCGCGCTGGCGATGCCGCTGCTGCCGTTCGGGGCGGGGGTCGGGCTGGCCTTCGGGGTGATGGACGACGCGGCCGTCGGCACCGTTCCCGCCGAGCAGGCCGGGGCCGCCGCGGGCGTCTTCAACACGATGCGGATCACCGGGGAGTCCGTGGCCGTCTCCGGGGCCGCCGCGCTGCTCAGCACGCTGACCGCCGCGCACCTGGGCGGCGGCCTCGCCGCCGCCGAGGCGGCGCGGCTCGCGGGGCAGGCCGTCCACGGCAGGGTGGCCGCGGCGCACCAGGCCGCCCTGGCCGCCGGGTTCACCGACGCCCTGCACGTCCTCGGGCTGGTCCTCGCCGCGCTGTCCGCCCTCGGCGCGGTGCTCACCTACCTCGCCCTGGCGCCGGACGAGTCGGCCTGACCTGCCGCCGGAGCCGGGGCCCGGGGCCGCCGGAACACGGCAGGGCCCGCCCGGGAGGTCGGGCGGGCCCTGCCGTCGTGCGGTGCGCGCGTCACATGTTGATCATGTGGCCGGCGAGGCCGTGGATGGCCTCCTTGACCGCCTCGCCGAGGGTGGGGTGGGCGTGCACGTTGCGGGCCACCTCGTGGACGGTGAGGTCCCACTGCTGGGCCAGGGTCAGCTCGGGCAGCAGCTCGGTGACCTCGGGGCCGATCAGGTGGGCGCCGAGCAGCTCGCCGTGCTCGGCGTCGCTGATGACCTTGACGAAGCCGATCGGGTGGCCGAGCCCGTGCGCCTTGCCGTTGGCGGTGAACGGGAACTTGGCGACCTTGACGTCGTGGCCCAGCTCGCGGGCCTGCGCCTCGGTGTAGCCGAAGGAGGCGATCTGCGGCTGGCAGTAGGTGGCACGCGGGATCATGGCGAAGTCGACCTCCATGGTCTCCGCCCCGCCGATGGTCTCGGCGGCGATCACGGCCATCGTCTCGGCGGCGTGCGCGAGCATCAGCTTGGCCGTCACATCGCCGATCGCGAAGATGTGCCCGGCGCTGGTGCGGCCGCGGCCGTCCACCGCGATGGCGCCGCGGTCGGTCAGCTTGACGCCCGCGTTCTCCAGGCCGTAGCCGTTGACGCGCGGGGCGAAGCCGATCGCCTGGAGCACCTTGTCGGCCTCCAGCACCTGCTGCCGGCCGTCCCTGGTGACGGTGACCTTGACCTTGGCGTTCGGGTCGCTGTCGTCGATCGACTCGACCCGGGTGGAGGTGAGCACCTCGATGCCGAGCTTGCGGTACTGCTTGGCCAGTTCGGTGGAGACCTCGACGTCCTCCAGCGGCACCACGCGGTCCAGGAACTCGACGATGGTGACCTTCACGCCGTAGTTGTGCAGCACGTACGCGAACTCGACGCCGATCGCGCCGGCGCCCGCGATGATGATGCTCTCCGGCAGCTGCTCGGTGAGGATCTGCTCCTCGTAGGTGACCACGCGGTCGCTCAGGCTGGTGCCGGGCAGCAGCCGGGTGGTGGCGCCGGTGGCGATGACGCAGTGGTCGAAGGTGACAACGTCGAAGCCGCCGCCGCTGAGCGCGACCTGGAGGGTGTGGTCGTCGACGAAGGTGCCCCGGCCGTCGTACTCGGTGATGCCGTTCTTCTTCATCAGGTAGTGGACGCCCTTGACCCGGCCGTCGGCCACCGAGCGGCTGCGGCGGAAGGCCTCGCCGAAGTCGAAGGTCACCTTGCCCTCGACCTTGATGCCGAAGGTCTTGGCCTCCTTGGTGAAGATGTGGGCGAGCTCGGCGTTGCGCAGCAGGGCCTTGGAGGGGATGCAGCCGACGTTCAGGCAGACGCCGCCCCAGTACTTGGCCTCGATGACGGCGGTCTTCAGGCCGAGCTGAGCGGAGCGGACGGCGGCGGTGTAACCGCCGGGGCCGGCGCCGAGGACGACGACGTCGTAGTGCGTGCTCATGATGCTGACTCCTCCGAGGGTGTCACGGCTCGTGATCTCGGTCCCATGGTGTCAGGACCGGGTTCGACGCACCCACCGGGTCTCGGCGGATGCGCTCCGCGCGGCACCGTACCCGGCCCGGGGCCGGATTGTCAGTGGCCTCGGCTACGGTGCTCGCAACCTCGCCGGGCGGCGGCGGGGCCCGGGGGAGGTCCGGGGCGGGGCCCGGGCCGGGGCTCGGGGGTGCGAGCGGGAGGAGGGGCCGAATGGCGGACGAGCACGGCGGAGCCGGCGGGTGGGGCGGGTGGGCCCGCCGCCCGAGGACGGCAGCGGGCCCACCCGGGCGTCAGGCCGTCACCTCGTGGGCGTGGCCCCCGCCCGTACCGCCGCCGCCACCCGCCTGGTCGGCGGGGCGCTGCGGCGGCACGGGCCGGGTCAGCGAGGAGAGGTCCCAGGCGTAGGTGCCGACGGCATGGGCGATCACGTCGATGTTGACGTCGAAGGCGTCCATGTCGATGTTCTTCAAGCCGTCGCAGGCCTTGTGGTAGCAGGCGTCGAAGGCCACGCCCGCCGTGCCGCCGTACCGGTCCTCCTGCGCCTGCGACTTGACCACCTCGGCGCCGGTGTCGGTGCCGCCGGCCGGGATGCCCGCGTCGATGAACGGGCCGTAGTCGGAGCGGCCGTTGAAGGCGGTCGGCTCGTGCGGCAGGCCCCGGCCGTCCAGGTAGCCGGTGAGGTCCCGCTCGATCTGCGCCGAACCCTCGGGGCCGGCGCCGCCGCCGGTGCTGCCCGAGCCGTCGTAGACGAACTGCGCGTAGTTGGGAGAGGCGATCATGTCGAAGTTGAGGTAGAGCCTGATCTTCTTCCGGTCCGCCTCGGAGAGCGACTTCACGTACGCCTCCGAGCCCTTGAGGCCGAACTCCTCGGCGGACCACCAGGCGAACCTGACCTTGTTCTTCACCGGGTGGACGGTCAGGTTGCGCGCGACCTCCAGGATGCCCGCCGCACCGGAGCCGTTGTCGTTGATGCCGGGCCCGGCCGGGACGGAGTCCAGGTGCGCCCCGACCATCACGGTGTCGGCCGGGTCGCCGCCCCTGGTCTCGGCGATGACGTTCCAGGTCTTGCGCGGCTCCATGAAGGTGCGGATGTCGAGGTTCAGCCGGACCTGGCCTGCGGCGGCCTTCGCGGCCAGCGCCTCCCCGGCGGCCCGGGTGATCCCGCCGACGGGGATCCGGCCGGCCGCAGGGTCCCCGAGGGTGCCGTTGAGGTCGCCGTCGGTGTTGTTGTAGATGATCGCGCCCACCGCTCCGGCCGTCGCGGCCGCGGCCTGCTTGACGGCGAAGCCGCAGCCGCCGCGCTGGATCAGCGCGATCCGGCCGGTGAACGCGCCGGCCGGGTAGTCGGTGGGCGCGCAGCCGGTCGCGGCACTGACCGGGGCGACCGCCAGGTCGGCGGTCAGGCCCGCGTCCGGGCCGCCGGACGAGTACGTCATGGCGATCAGCGGGATGCTCTCGGCCTGCGGGGACAGCACCTGCAACCGCTCCGAGCGGGCCTCGAAGAAGGTGTACTCGAACTCCTGCCGGGACACCTTCAGCCCGGCCCGGCGGGCCTGCTCGTAGACGTAGCGCGCGGACTCGTCGTGCCCCTTCGAACCGGCCACCCGGGTGCCGCCGTTGCGGTCGGCGATCCGCTGGAGCGCGGCCAGGGTGTCGTGGGCGCTCTCGGCGTCGGCGGCCTCGACCAGGCGTGCGGCGAGCCGCTCGCCTCTGCGTACCGGGTCCGGGTCGGCGGCCGCACCACCGGCCCCGGCCAGCAGCAGCGGGGCGGCCAGGGCGGCGACGGTCAGGACGGCGCCCGCGCTCCGGACGGTGGCAGTGCGCGGGCGCTGGTCCCGGCGCTGCTGGTGCGGTATCGGGGTGGACTGGTCGAGCGGGCTGGTCGGGCGGAGGGGCAGGGAGATCGGGCGGCGGGCTCGGGGCTTCAAGGCGACTCCTTCCGGCGGTCCGTGAACTCCCGATTTGACATGACCGGCATCACGTTGCCAAGGCCGCCGCGCGGCCGCGGGATGCGGACGGCGGCGGAGGCGGTGATCCTGGAGGGGTGGGGCCGTCTCTTCCAGGAGCGTGACCAGATGTCCATGTTGGATAAGCTCAAGGGCCTGCTGAAGGGCCACGAGGACCAGGCCGACAGGGCCGTCGACAAGGCGGGCGACGCCGTCGACGAGCGCACCCAGGGCAAGTACAGCAGCCAGGTGGACGCCGCCCAGGAGCAGGCGAAGAACCAGTTCCGCGACCAGCCTCCGCAGTAGTAGCAGCAGACCGAACCCCGCCGTACGCCTGCGGCCCCGGACCGGCCCGCCCGGCCGCACCGGGGCCCAGCCGTTCCGGGCTGTCGTTCAAGGCCGTCGTTCAGGCGTCCTGGAGCTGGGGTCAGCCGTCCCGATCCGGCGCGGCCCCGGCTGCGGGCTGCTCTGCCCCCGCCCCCGCCCCCGCCTCGCCGTCCGGGCTCCCGGCCCCGCAGTTCTCGCACGGTTGCGGCCCGGGCCGCTCGCGCAGGCGCCCGCACTCCGGGCAGACCCGGTCCAGCCAGCAGGCCGCCTCTCCGCCTTCGTCCATGCCTCCGATTCTGCCCGGATCGCCCGCGGCGACGCGGCCGGCGGCCGCCGCGCTGTGGGCGAACCTGCACGGCCTGGCCCAGCTGCGCGCCTGGGGGAGCCTGCGGCTCATCACCGGCGGCGAGGACGTCGAACCGCTGCTGCGCGCCGCCCTGGACGCCCACCTCGGCCCGGCTCCCGGGGCCCTCCCCCAGGGAGCCGTCACACGCCGGTGAGGCCGTCGATGCTCTCCCGCAGCAGGTCCGCGTGGCCGTTGTGGCGGGCGTACTCCTCGATCAGGTGCACCAGGATCCAGCGCAGCGAGACCGTCTCCGAGCCGAACACGGCCGCCGCCCGCTCGGAGAGGCGTCCGGTGTCCTCCAGCGACGCCCCGGCGGCCAGTTCGCGACCCTGCTCGACCTCCGCCCGCCAGTCGGCCAGCGCCTCGGGCATCCCCCGCTCCGGGGTGAGCGCGTAGCCGCCCTCGCCGTCCGCGCCGTACAGCGGCGGCGCCTCCCGGCCGGCCAGCACCCGCTGGTACCAGGTGCGTTCGACCTCGGCGAGGTGCTGGACCAGGCCGAGCAGCGTCATCGTCGACGGCGGGACGGCCGCCAACCGGACCTGCTGGTCGTCGAGTCCGGCGACCTTCTGCACAAGAGTCGCCCGGTGGAACTCCAACCAGCCTTCCAGCATGGCGCGTTCGTCCGCGTGCGGGGGCGGCAGCGGCCGCCCGTCGAGTGTCGGTCCCATGGCTTCCACTGTGGCACAGCCGGGCGACCGGAGTCGATCATCCGACCGGCTTCAGGGCCCGGTCGCCCTGGTCCGCCGACGGCGCGGACCGCCGGGGCCGGCGCCGGGCCAGGAGCAGCAGCAGGCCGAGCTGCACGACCGCGCCCACGGTCGGCCCCACCCACACCCCGGTCACCCCGATCGGCCCCGACAGGGCTGCGGAGGCGGCGAGTTGGGCGCCCAGGCCGAGCAGCACGGAGAGCACCAGCGGTCGGCCGGCGCCCGCCGCCTGGTACACCCCGCCGAGGGCGACCACCAGCGCGTACGGGAGAAGGTGGAGCGCCGCCATCCGCAGGAAGCCGACGGACTGCCCGGCCACCGCCGGGTCTTCGGTGAACAGCGCGGTCAGCGGGGCGGCGAGCGTCGCGGACAGCACCGCCGCGACGGCGCCGAGGAGCGCGGCGAGGCGTCCGGTGGCGCGGTGCAGCGCGCCGAGCGCGGTGGCACGCCCCGCGCCGGAGAGGCGGGCGGCCTCGATCGCGACGGCCTGCCGGAGCGCGTAGAACGCCATGGTGACGACCAGCAGGATCCGGTAGCCGACGCCGTACCCGGCCACCGCCGCGACGCCGAAGTCCGCGACCAGGGCGAGTTGGGCCGTGCCGACGGCCATCCGGGCGGTGAAGTCCAGGCCGAACGGCGCTCCCGCACGGACGATCCGGCCCACCGCCGCGCCGGTTCCCCCGGCGGGTGCGGGCAGCCGTGTCCGCAGCCGCAGGGTGACGGCGAGGGCGACCGCCCGCGAGCCGGCCAGGGCCAGCGCGGCGCCCGTCACCCCGAGCGCGGGCACCGGGCCGGCGCCGAGAACGAGCAGCGGGTCGAGGGCGAGCAGCAGTGCGTTCGACAGCAGGGCCATCCGCATCGGGGTGCGGGTGTCGCCCGCGCCCTTGAACAGTTCGTCGGCGACGCGCTGGCCGAAGAACAGCGCGAACGCCGGGAAGGCGACGGTGAAGTAGTCGGCGGCGAGGGTGGCGGCGTCGCCGTCCAGGAAGGCACCGGCCAAGCGGTCGCACAACAGGAAGCCGGGGACGGCGAGCGCGAGGCTGCCCACCGCGCAGAGCCGCCAGGCCGCGCGGGTGGTGCGGGCGGCGTCGTCGCGGTCGCCGGCGCCGAGCGCGCGGGAGAGCCGCACGCTGGTGCCGGAGCCGACCACCAGGACGAGCCCGAGCAGCAGGTTCTCCACGGTGCCGGCCAGGGTGACGGCGGCGACGGCCGCCCCGCCGAGGCCCGCCACCCAGAAGGTGCCGATCACCGAGGCGATCACGCCGGACAGCAGTTCGGCGTAGACCGGTCCCGCCAGTGCGGCCAGTCGTCGCGATGGACGCCCGTGCATGCTTCCTCCCCCGTTCCGCCACCGCCTGCCGGTGGCTCACCTCGAATAGAGATACCTCTTATCGAGGCACATCGACAAGAGGTACCATGGGGCGCGCCACAGGGCGCACTCCGACGAAAGGGCTTCGACCGTGCTGACCCTCGCGATCCTCGGCTTCCTGTACGACCAGCCGCTGCACGGCTACCAGCTCAAGTCCCGGATCACCGGCCTCACCGGCCACGTCCGGCCGGTCAGCGACGGCGCGCTCTACCCCGCCATCGCCAGGCTGGAGAAGGCCGGGCTGCTGCGCCGCCGCGCCGAACCGGGCAGCGGGGCCGCGCCGCGCCAGACGCTGGAGCTCACCGAGGAGGGCCGGGCCGAGCTGCGGCGCCGGCTGGCCGACCCGGAGCAGGCCGAGATCACGGACCAGATCCGCTTCTTCGCGCACGCCGCCTTCCTGCACCACCTGGCCGACCCGCCCGCGCAGGCGGCCGTACTCCGACGCAGGCTGGCGTTCCTGGACGAGCCGAGCAGCTTCTTCTACGACGGCGAGGGCCGCGCGGTCACCGCCGAGCTGGAGCCGAACCCCTTCCGGCGCGGCATGCTGCTGGTCGCCCGGGCCTCCACGGCGGCCGAGCGGGCCTGGCTGGCGGAGACCATCGCCGAGTTGGACGGCCCGGTGCACTGACCCGTGAGGCCGGGGGCTCGGCCCGGTGCACCGATCCGTGAGGCCGGGACGCGACCCGGCGCACCGACCCGTGAGGCCGGGACGCGGCCCGGCGCGCACCTTCGTACAGCAGCGCGAACGCGCGAAATCGCGCCGCTGCGAACCGGCTCCCAGCCGGCCTCCGCGTCGCTATGATGATCGGCCTCACGTCCACGGCGTCCCTCCGCGGCGTGAACCCGCCACCGCGCCCCACCCGCCCTCCTGGAGGCCGCCGTGCCCACCGCCGAGACCGCAGCTGCCCGCCCCGCGCCACTGACCCGGGACGACATCCCCGGCTGGTTCTTCCGTCTCGACCGGGCGGCCTTCGGCCACCTGCTGGCGGCCCAGACCACGGCGGGCGCCACCGGCGACATCCTCGAACTCGGCAGCTACCTCGGCCGCAGCGCCGTCCTGCTGGGCGACCACCTCCAGACCGGCGAACGGCTGACCGTCTGCGACCTGTTCGACTCCGAGGCGGGCGACGCGGACAACGCCGCCGAGATGGCGATGTCCTACCGCAAGACCCTCACCCGGAGCGCCTTCGAGGCCAACTACCTCGCCTTCCACGGCGAGTTGCCGGAGATCGTGCAGGCGCCCACCTCGGTGCTGGCCGACGGCCGGATCCCGGCCGGGAGCTGCCGGTTCGTCCACGTCGACGCCTCCCACCTGTACGAGCACGTCGCCGGGGACATCGCGGTGACCAAGGCGGCGCTCGCCGAGAACGGCGTCGTGGCGCTGGACGACTACCGCTCGGAGCACACCCCCGGCGTGTCGGCGGCGGTCTGGGAGGCGGTCTTCACCGGCGGCCTGCGGCCGGTGCTGCTCACCCCGATGAAGTTCTACGGCACCTGGGGCGACGCCACGGCCGTCCGACAGGTCCTGCTCGCGCGCGACTGGCGGGCCGAGGGCTACACGGTGGACGACGACACCATCGCCGGGGAGCCGGTGCTACGGCTCAACTACCAGGTGAAGGCCCCCGTCCAACAGTCCACCTCGCGCCGGCTGGCGCTGGACCTGCTGCCGCCGGTCGCCACCCGGGCGACCCGCCGGGTGCTCCGGACGCTGCGCGAGCGCCGCGCCGTCCGTCCCGTTCCGGCGTCCTGACGCTCCGACGCGCCGACGCGCGCCCGTAACTCCCCCCACCCCCCGGCTGCGGCTGCGGCTGCGGCTGCGGCTGCGGCTGCGCGCCCATCGCCGAGGGCGGGGGACTCTCCGGTGGCCGGACCCGACCTGATCAGGGCGGTGGCGTGGATCTTCCACGCCACCGCCCTTTTCACATGTCTGACATATATTCAATTCAACGCCTCACTCGAATGAGTGAATCTCCCTTAAAGATTTGCCCACGCAACGTTAAAGGCCACATAGTGATGGCACCTCAGTTTGGTCTAGGGAAGACCAAGTTCAGGCAAAGCCACCACGAGTGAGGAGAAGGCCTTGTTCCACGGAACCACGGCGTCGGGCCACGGGCAGCGCCTCCGCGAGGAGATCGCGAGCCCGGGAGCCACGCCCCTCATCGGCGTCTACGACATGTACTCGGCCTCCATCGCGGCCGAGCACTACAACGGCATGTTCGTCTCCGGATTCGGCTTCGCCGCCTCCTACTACGGACTGCCCGACATCGGGTTCATCGCCTGGCCGGACATGGTCGGCTTCGTCGAACGGCTGCGCGGCGCCTTCCCCCGGCACCACCTCCTGGTCGACATCGACGACGGCTACGTCGATCCCGAGGTCGCCTGCCACGTCGTGCGCAGGCTCGAACGCATCGGCGCGTCCGGCGTCATCCTGGAGGACCAGAAACGGCCGCGCCGCTGCGGCCACGCCGACGGCAAACAGGTCCTCCCGCTGGAGGAGTACCTGGAGAAGCTGGACCTCGTCCTCGCCAACCGGACGGACCTCCTGGTGGTCGCCCGCACCGACGCCACCGAGGAGGAGGACATCCTGCGCCGTGCCCGGGCCCTCGCCGCCACCGACGCCGACGTGGTGCTGGTCGACGGGGTGCGCAGCGAGGACTGGATCCGGCGGATCCGGCGGGTCGTCGGCGACAAGCCGCTGCTGTTCAACCAGATCGCCGGCGGCAAGTCCCCCCGGCTGTCGCTCTCCGAGCTGACCGAGCTGGGGGTGGACGTCGCGATCTACAGCACGCCCTGCCTGTTCGCGGCCCACCGGGCGATGGACGAGGCGCTGGCCGGGCTGAAGGTGGCCGACGGGCGGCTGCCGGCCGGCGCCGGGGAGAGCCGGCAGATCGGCGTGCGGGAGTCCACCGAACTGCTGGAGCGGAACATCGCGCGCTCGCGCTCGCTCGCGGGGGTGACGGTGTGAGGGCCGGGCTGCGCGGGCCCGCCCCGCCCCCGGCGGCCGCCGTCCTGCGGGCCACCGCGCTGGGGCTGGCCGGGGCGTGCGCCCTCCTCGCCGGCGCGGCGGCGCCCGCGGCGGCGGGCGGGGGGCTGATCACGCTCGTCGACAACTCCAACGCCGACTCCTGGGTGGAGATCGACCGCACGGCCAACGTCCAGAACGGCAGCGGTTCGGCGGGCAGCGACCACGACGGCGCCGGATCCCTGGTGGGCGGCCTGCTCGGGTCGGGCCCGGGCGGGGCGGCGATCGGGGGTGGCCGATGACCGACGACACCGTCCGCCGGGGCCGGTGGCGCGGACTGTGGCCGCGCCGGCTCGACCCGTACCTGGCCGCGCTCGTCGGGACGGTCGGCCTGGCCGCCCTGTTCCCGGCCACCGGGGGCTCGGCGCGGGTGGCGGCCGTGGCCTGCAACCTGGCGGTGGCGCTGCTGTTCTTCCTCTACGGCGCCCGGCTCTCCGCCCGCGAGACGCTGGCCGGGCTGCGCCACCTGCGGCTGCACGGGCTGGTGCTCGCCGCCACCTTCGGCCTCTTCCCGCTGCTCGGGGCGGCCACCGCGCTGCTCACGCCCGTCCCGCTCAGTGGGCAGTTGCAGACCGGGGTGCTGTTCCTCTGCCTGCTCCCGTCGACGGTGCAGTCCTCGGTGGCGCTGACCGGCGCCGCCGGGGGCAGCGTCCCGGCGGCGATCTGCGCCGGGACGTACTCCAGCCTGGCCGGGCTGCTGCTGACCCCGCTGCTGGCGGCCTGGCTCCTGGACGTGCACACCGCGCTGTCGGCCGAGGGGCTGCTGCGGATCGGGGCCCAGCTGCTCGCGCCGTTCCTGCTCGGGCAGGTGCTGCGGCCGTGGATCGGCGCCTTCCTCACCCGGCACAGACGGGTGCTGACGCCGGTGGACCGGGGCTCGATCCTGCTCGTCGTCTACACCGCGTTCAGTGCGGCGACGGCCCAGGGCAGCTGGGGCCTGGCCACCCCGGGCGCCCTGCTCGGCCTGCTCGCGGTGCTGCTCGCCCTGCTGGCCGCCGCGCTCGCGGTCACCGGGCTCGGCGCACGGCTGCTGGGGCTCGATCGGCCGGCCACCATCGCGGCGGTGCTGTGCGGCTCGCAGAAGAGCCTGGCGAACGGCCTGCCGATGGCCACCGTGCTCTTCGGGCCCCAGGCCGGGCTGCTGGTCCTGCCGTTGATGGCGTATCACCAGCTCCAGCTGGTGGCCGGCACCGTACTCGCCGGCCGTTGGGCCCGCGCGCCTGACGCCGCGCCCGCCGGGCAGGCCGCGCCCGCCGATCGGGTACCGGCCGCGCTCACCGGGCCGGGCGGGCCGCCCGTTCCCGGGTGAGCCGACGCCTGGGAACGGTGCCTGGACTCGACGGCTGGGGCCGGACGTCTGGGGCCGGCCCCGGGGGTCGGACAGCGGCTGCCGGCCGCGGTGTCCAGCCGGACACCGCGGCCGGCAGCCGCTACCCGTTCCCGTAGGTCCGTACCGCGGCGGCGCGCGCGTAGTAGTCGGCGGCGTCGGCGTTGAAGCCGTCCTGTTCCGCGAGGCGGCCCGCGCGGTCGAAGTGGTGCCACGCCTCGCCGTTGCGGTCCAGGGTGGCCAGGGCCCTCCCGCAGATGTCCAGGAGCATCGCGCGGCGAGCGACGACCTGGTCCTCCGGGGCGAGGTCGAGCGCGCACTGCGCGAGGGCGAGCGCCTTCGCCGGGCGCTCGTTCAGCAGGTGGTACCGGGCCAGGTAGTAGGTCGTGAGCATCTCGGTCTGCGGGCTGCCGGCCCTGCGGGCGAGCTGCGCGGCCCGCTCGTAGCCGAGGCCGGCCAGGTTCGTGTCGCCGAGTGCCTCCCGGGCCTGGGCCAGGTTGGCGGTGGCGATCGCCTCGCCCTCGGTGTCGTCGGCGCGCCGGGCCAGGTCGGGTGCGCGCAGCAGGTGCGGCAGGGCCTCCTCGTACCGGCCGTTCTGTCCGAGGACCCAGCCGAGCAGGCTCCTGACGCGGGATTCCGCGTCGGCCTCGGCCAGTTCGACGGCGGAGCCGAGGGCGTGGCCGAGCGGAGCCTCCCAGTCGGCTCCGGGCTGCTGGACGACCAGGGGCCACAGCAGCAGGGCGAGTCGCCACGCCCGGTGGTGGTGCCGGCCGGCGGCGGCCGCCGCGGTGGCGGCGACGAGGTTGCGCCGTTCCCTGGCGTACCAGGCCATCGCCTCCTCCCGGTCGGCGAAGACGGGCGTCGACACCGGCGTCCGGAAGTCCTCCGGGAGCCGGCAGCAGGGTTGGCTGCCCGCCACCGCCGCGCTCGCGGCGGCCAGGGCGGCGTACAGGTAGTGGTCGAGGAGCGGAAGGAGGCGGTCGCCCCCGGGGGCGGGGCCGAGCGAGCGGGCGAACAGCCGGATGAGTCCGTGCAGGGCGTAGCGGTCGTGCCCCCGTTCCTCCACCAGGTTGGCGGCGACGAGGCGTTCCAGCACGGCGCGGCTGCCGGCCGTGCTGTCGTCCGCCAGCGCGGCGACCGCCGCCACGTCGATGTCGGGGCCGAAGTGGTGGGCCAGCAGCCGCAGGACGGCGACCGCGTCGGGCGGGAGGTGGTCCACGCTGACGCGCAGGACAGAGGCGAAGTCGATGCCGTCCACCGCGAGGAAGGAGATCCGCCGCTGCCCGTCGCGGAGTTCCTCGACCGCGTCGCCGAGCGAGCGCTCGGGCCGCACCGCCAGCCGGGCCGCCGCCAGTCGCAGGGCCAGCGGCAGCCCGTCGCACAGCCGCACCAGGCGCCCGGCGGCGTCCGGCTCCGCTCCGACCCGGTCCGGTCCGAGGATGCGGGCGAACAGTGCCTCGCCCTCCCCCGGCCCGAGCCGGTCCAGCAGCAGCGGGCGGGCGCAGTCGCCGGCGACCAGGCTCTCCAGCCGGTTGCGGCTGGTGACGACGGTGGCGCAGCCCTGGGCGCCGGGGAGCAGCGGGCGGACCTGGTCGTAGCTCAGCGCGTCGTCGAGGATGACCAGGAGGCGGCGGTTCCGGAGCAGCGAGCGGTAGAGCGCCTCGGCGGCGGCGGTGTTCTGCGGGATGTCGTCGGGCTGGATGCCGAGCGCGCCGAGGAAGTCCCGGATGACGAAGGCGGGGTCGGCGATCGGGGCGGTGTCGACGAAGCCGCCGAGCCGGGCGAAGAGCACGCCGTCCGGGAAGTCCGCCGAGGCCTGTTGGGCCCAGTGGGCCACCAGCGCGCTCTTGCCGATCCCGGCCGGCCCGGTGACCAGGCAGATGGGCGAGTCGTGTGCGGCGTGCCGCACGGCCGCGTCGAGGGCGGCGAGTTCGCGCTTGCGCCCGGTGAAGCCGGCCGGTCGCCGGGGCAGCAGGAGCGGTCGCCGCAGGCCGTGCGCGCCCGGCTGTCCCGCGCCGCGGTGTGCGTCCGCCTGACGGTGCCCGTCGGCTCGGCGGTGCGCGTCCGCCTGGCGGCGGGTGGCTTCCTGCCGGTCCGCGGCCTCCTGACCGTGGAGGCCTCCGGGCTGCCCGTGGGGGCCCCCGGGCCGGTGCGTGTCCTCCCGTCGGCGGGCGGCGCGTGGCGGGCCGAGGATCCGGTCGTAGGCCTCGACCATCGCGGGGCCCGGGTCGACGCCCAGTTCGTCACCGAGCAGTCGGGCCGTGCGGTGGTAGAGCTCGATGGCCTCGGCCTGCCGGTTGGTCGACAGCAGGGCGTCGAGCAGGAGCGCCACCAGGGACTCACGCAGCGGATGCCGGTCCGCCGGGCCGCGCAGCACCGCGACGGCCTCTTCGGCGCGCCGGCCGGCGGTCAGCGCCTGGCCGAGCTCCTCCACCGCGCCGAGCCGCGCCTCCTCCAGTTCCGCTGCCGCGGCGACGACCGGGGGCGTGCCGCAGAGTCCGGCGAGCGCCGGGCCGCGCCAGAGCGCGAGGGCCTTGCGCAGCTCCGGGATCCCGGCCGGTGCGCCGTCGCCGGTGCGCGCTTCGGCGACGGCGGCGCGGAACCGCTCGCCGTCGATGCGGTCGGCCGGCGTCTGGAGGAGGTAGCCGTCGCAGGCGGTGGCGATGGTGACCGGGCCCACGGGGTGCAGCAGCCGGCGGAGTTGGGAGACGTGCCCCTGGATCACGGTCTTGGCGTGCCTGGGCGGCTGCTCGCCCCACAGGGCGTCGGTGAGGCGGTCGTTCGTGACCAGCGCGTCGTTGGCGAGGAGCAGCATCGCCAGCAGGGTCCGGCGTTTCGGTGGCCCGATCTCGACGAACTGCCCGTCGCGCCGGACTTCCACCGGTCCGAGCAGCCGGAATTCCAACAAGGGTCCCTCCCCACTGCCGATCACCTGCGCAATGGGTAAGGCTACCCTTGTCAGTGGACACTCACGAGCACACCCCCAGCTGCGGCGGAGCGGTCAGGGGTGCACACGAGAACGGTGCCGGCGGTCCGCTGCCCGCCCGCTCGGGTGGTGTCGACCCTGACCGTAACCCACCCCCGGCGGGCGGGCACATCACCGGACGTAGTAGGCGCGGTTGTGGGCGGCGACCGGCGGGGACTGGTAGGTCCAGACCCCGGCGGCCGGGGCGTCGGCGATCAGGTGGGCGAGGTCGCGGGCGGACTCCTCCGCGGGGTTGCCGAGGTCGAGCCGGACGCGGTCGGCGGTGCGGTCGTCCAGGGCGTAGTAGCGGTAGGGGTGGTAGACGTTGAGCGGGCCGGCGAGCAGCTTGCCCTCGTCGTCGGTGCCGTAGCCGGTGATCGGGGTGTTGTTGACGGATTCGGCGGTGAGGCCGATCAGGTTCACGTCGAGGGCGAGGAGTTGCTCGTCGTGGCGGCGCAGCCCGTCCTCCCCGAGGGTGGCCCGGCGGCAGGAGACGGACCAGCGCTCGCGCACGGCGGGGGCGTTGAGCGAGGGCAGCGCGGTCTCGAACCAGCCGGGGTGCTTGGGCTCGGCGTACAGGCGGCGCCCGGCGTCGATGGCGAGCGGGTTGTCGCACAGGACGTGCAGGCGGGCGATGCCGAGCAGCTTGGTCTGGTCGTAACCCCGGGCGTACTGGCCGTAGTTGAGGACGGGCAGGCGGTCCCCGGCGAACATCGGGTGGGCGACCAGATTGATCTCCAGCTCCTCGGTGATGCCACCACCGTTCGGGTACTGGGCGAAGTACAGCTGGTAGTTGAGGGACACGCAGGCCCCGCCGTCGAACACGGCGGCGGTCAGGCCGGGGTGGCGCTTGCCGAGCAGCTCGCGCGCCCGCTCGGGCTCGACCAGGTAGTCGACGCCGATGTTGTGCAGCGCGCCGTAGTGGAAGGGCAGGTGGTACGGCTCCGGTACGGGCGGGAGCGGCAGGCCGGTCATGGTGTCTCCGGAAGGGCGGGCGAACGGGTGGCGGGCGGAGCGGCAACGGACGAAGCAGCGACGGACGAAGCAGCGACGGACGAGGGGGTGCCGGGCGGGGGGAGCGCGGGCGAGCGAGGATCGGCGGGGGTCGGCAGCCGGGTGCCGACGGACACCGGGCGGTGCAGGTCCAGCAGGTCCTGGTGGATCCGGTCGGCGCTGCGCAGGGCGAGGGCGGCCATGGTGAGCGAGGGGTTGGAGGTGCCGAGCGAGGGCATCGAGCCGCACCCGACGGCGTACAGGTTGGGGTGGTCCCAGCAGCGCTGCCAGTGGTCGACGACGGAGGTGCCGGGCGAGTCGCCCATGACGTGGGTGCCGCCGGCGTGGCCCGCGCCCCGGTAGCCGTAGGCGGTTCCCCGGTGTTCGAGGCGGCCCGGCCACTGCGGACCGGCCGGGTAGGCGGTGTGGTCCTCGGCGCCGAGCAGGGCGAACAGCTGGTCGGAGACGGCCCGGGCCGAGACCATGCCCGCGCGGACGTACTCGTCGAGGTCGTAGCGGACGGCCGGGCCGGGGCGGCCGAGCGGATCGCGCCGGTCCGGGTCGAGGGTGACCCGGTTGGCCGGGTCGGCGGGCTGCTCCAGTTCGAACTGGAGCGAGAACTGACGGCCTAGCCGGTCGCCGAGGCGTGCCCGCAGCTCCTTGCCGCGCAGCCCGGCGGCCAGCAGTGCGGCCGTCTCCGCCTCGGGGGAGCCACCGGCCCAGGACCAGCCCCAGTTGCCGATCTCGATCCGGAACGGGGCCCGGCGGGCGCGGCCCGGGCCGAAGCGGAAGGCCTCCAGGCCGCTGGTGGAGCCGGGCCCCCGGTAGGGGCCGACCTGGCCGGGCATGAGCCCCCAGGTGAGCAGCACCGGGTGGTCCATCAGGTTGCGGCCCACCTGGTCGCTGCGGTTGGCCAGGCCGGACAGGAGCAGCAGCCGGGCGTTCTCGACGGCGTGCGCGGCGAGGACGACCAGGTCCGCGTCCACCCGGTGGGCCGCGCCGCCGGCCAGGTACTCGACCCCGGTGGCGCGCCCGGTCACCGGGTCGGTGAGCACCCTGGCCACCACGGCCCCGGTGCGCAGTTCGACGCACGGCGCCCAGCGGGCCTGGGTGCGCAGCGGCGTGTACTTGGCGCCGGTCGGGCAGACCGGGACGCAGCTGGCACTGCCCGCGCAGGTCGGGCCGAAGCTGTCGCCGGGCCGGGTGGGCAGGCCGTTGCGGGCGTGCGGGGTGCCGACGACGGCGAGCCGGGCGGGGCCGGGCATGGCGGGGTCGCGGACGGTCCGGCCGTCGAGGGCGTGGGCGAGCCGGCGGTCGAGGTGGCTGGCCGGGATGGCCCGCATGGGGAAGGCGTAGTCGTCCGGGATCGGCAGTCCGACGGCGCGGCGCTGCTCCCCGGCGTCGGCGGCGACGCCGAGTTCGTGTTCGGCGGCGCGGTAGTACGGCTCCAGGTCGTCGTAGCCGATCGGCCAGTTGCGGCCGCGGCCGAGGTCGCCGGTGCGGAAGTCCTCGGGGTGCATGCGCGGGGTGAGGCCGGTCCAGAGCAGTCCGGTGCCGCCGTTGGCGCGCAGGTAGCCGCTGGCGTACGGCAGCGGGCCGTCCTGCCGGAGGTGTCCGGTGGCGGTGAAGCCGCCGCCGGGGAGCCCGGTGAGGTCGGTGACGTCGAGGGACGGGGCGTCGGGGTCGTGCGGGTAGGGCGAGGTGGGCGGGCCGCCGCCGGCCGCGCGGAAGGCGGCGGCGGTCTCGGGCCCGGAGGGCGCGGTCCGGCCGGCTTCGAGGACGAGGACCCGCCGGCCCTGCGCGCCGAGGCGGTGGGCGACCAGCGTTCCGGCGAAGCCGGCGCCGACCACGACGACGTCCCAGCGGGCGGTCACCGTTCCTCAACCCCTCGGGGCGCCTCGGCCCAGCTGCCGTGGCCGGGGGCGGCGGCGCCGGGCGGGTCGGCGCGGAAGGTCCGCCAGGCCAGGCCCTGGTCGTAGGCGCGGGCGGAGCTGGGCGTCTCGCCCGGCCAGGAGCCGACGTACCAGAGGTGGACCAGGGCGTGGTCGTCGCGGACCCGGTGGGCCAGGGTGGTGCGGTGGTGCTCGTGCGCCATGCCGGTGGCGCGCAGCTCGGGCTCGTCGAAGCCGGTCAGTTCGGCGCACACGCGCAGGAACTCGTCGAAGTCGGCGAGGTCGTCGGGCGCCCCGAACTCGGCGAGGCAGTCAACGGCAGGATGGTCGTCTGGCACGGACAAGCGGGCACCCCCACGGTCGTTGACGGGTGGCCAAGACATGACAGACCGTGGGGTGGGTGGAAACAGCGGCCCGTCACGGTCTGCCAGCGCGATCCTGCCGCCCGCCGTCGCCACCGGGAACCCGTTGCCCGAATGTGCCCGGTCTTGGCCGCCTCCTGCCCGATCGGCCGCCCACCGCGTTCGGTCGGCGGCTGTTTCCGGTCGGGCTACGGGGGTGGGCCGGGGTCCGGCGGGGGGCCGGCGAGGTCGGGCGGAGCTCAGCCGAGGGCGCGGACGGCCGCCAGGACGTCGAGTCCCAGCTCCGGGTCCGCCTCCTCCGGCAGGCTGACGGACAGCCGGTCGACCAGGCCCGCGTACCGGCGGGTCAACTCGCGGGCGACGTCCTCGACCGGACCGGACACCGCGAAGGTGTCGAACACCTCGTCGTCGATCAGCGCGGCCATCTCCGCCCAGCGGCCGCGCACCGAGTGGGTGTGCAGTTCCTCCTGGAGCCCCTCCCACCCGTGCTGGGCCAGCACCGGGCGGTAGGCCGGGGTGGAGGCGTAGAACGCCAGCCGCTCCCGCACCCCGGCCCGGTTGGCCGCCAGTTCCTCCTCCGTCCGGCCGGTGGCGGTCAGCACGCTGCCGGCGACCTCGAACGGCCGCGCCGTCCACGGGGCGCCCTCGGCCTCGGCCTGCGCCCGGGCCCCGGTCAGACCGGGCAGCACCTGCTCGGCCAGGTAGGCGGGCGACGAGAACGGGTGGCTGAGGAAGCCGTCGGCCACCGCCCCCGCCGTACGGGTCATCAGCGGCCCGACGCCGGCCAGCAGGATCCTCGGCACCCCGGCGGGGACGGGATCGGGCGAGAAGACCGGCGTCATCATCGTGTGGGTGTAGAACTCGCCCCGGAAGCGCAGCCGTTCGCCGGTCTGCCAGCTGTGCCAGATCGCCCGCACCGCGTGCACGTACTCGCGCATCCGCGCGGCCGGGCGGTCCCAGGGCATCCCGAAGCGCTTCTCGATGTGCGGCTTGACCTGCGAGCCCAGCCCGATGACGGCCCGTCCGCCGGAGGCCGCGTGCAGCCCCCAGGCCTGGTAGGCCAGCGTCATCGGGGTGCGGGCGAAGGCCACCGCGATGCCGGTGGCCAGCTCGATCCGCTCGGTCCGGTCGGCGGCGCGGGCCAGCTGGAGGAACGGGTCGTACGCGGTCTCGGCGACCACCAGGCGGTCCATGCCCCGGTGTTCGGCCCGCTCGGCGGCGTCGAGGATCCCCGCCGGGTGCCCGGAGGCGGTGGCGTCGAGACGGAAGGCGGGGGGTCGGTGCATGGCGGTGCTCCTGGGCGCGGGCTGCGGCGGTACCCGGGTAGCCTCCCACGCCGGCGCCCAGGCCCACCTCCGCAGCCTGCCGGTCAGCGCTTGAAGAACTCCACCTCGGCCAGCGCGATGGGGATCCCGGGCCCCGTCCCGGCGGCGGCGCGGACGACCAGCGCCACCTTCACGACGTCGCTGACGCCGGTCAGCACCGTCTGCGGGCCCGGCTTGTCGTTGAGCGTCACCTTCTGCTCGTGCACCTTGCCGTCCGAGGTCGTCATCCGGAGGTCCAGGGCGGTCGGCCGTGCCTGCTGCTGGAACTGCTGCGGCTCGGTGGAGGATCCGGTGTGGATGATGACGTCCACCAGCCGGAACGGTCGGGCGAAGGGGTAGCTGATCGAGTCCCCGACGTTCGGCGCCCCCCAGTAGGTGTTGCTCAGCCCGTCGACGGTCAGTTTCGCCGGATGGCCCTCGACCTCCGCGCTCGCCACCGCCCCGGTGGGGGAGATCGCCGAGGCGTCGCGGAGCTTGTCCAGCACGTCCTCGTAGATGTTCCGCCCCGCCGGGTAGCACAGCACCCCCGCGACCACCAGCGCCGCCAGCACGAGCAGCGCGATCATCCGGCGCAGGGTGCTGCCGGAGCCGCCGATGCGCACGCGGCGCCGGAACGGCCAGCGGGTGCGCCACCACGGCAGGGCCGCCACGGATTCGGTGGGGGTCAGCGGCTCCGCGCACCGCCGGCAGAACTTCCGGTCGGGCCGGTTGGGCGTGCCGCACCGGGGGCAGGGTGGGCCGACCTGGGCCTCGTCGGCCGCGGCCGGGCGGACGGTCGGGCGGGGCGCGACGGGCTTGGCGGGCTGCACCGCCACCGGGTCCGCCGCCGCCGGCTGCCGGGCGGCCGTGGGCTGCGGTGGCACCGCGCCGGGGCGGACCGGCGGCACCTCGGAGGCGGGGGCGGGCTTGGGCGCGGGCGCAGCAGCGGGCGTGGGCTTGGGCGTGGGCGCGGCGGCGGGCGGCCTCGCCGGCTCGGCGGGCCGGGCGGCAGGCGGTTCGGCGGGCGCCGCGGACGGCCGCGCAGGCGACTCCTCTCGGGCCGCGCCGGCGGGCGGAGCAGCGGGCGAAGCTGCGGGCGGGTTGGCGGCAGCGGCGGGTGCTGCGGAGGCGGGTGCCGCGGGGGCGGGAGCCGCCGAGGTGGCGGCAGCCGTCCCCGACCAGCCGAGGTAGGCACCGCAGTTGCCGCAGAAGTCGTCCCCGTCCTCGTTGGCCACTCCGCACTCGGGACACGTACGCATTGCTCAGCTCTCTTCCGCACCGAGTGGACCGAGTGGACCGGATGGACCAGGTGAATCGGGTGAACCGGACGGACCAGGCGGGCCGGGCAGGACCTCCACCCGGCAGGTGAGGTGCACCGGGCAGGACGCCCGGACGACCGCCAGCACCTGCTCCTCGTCCACCGCCGCGGTGCGCTCGGGCCAGACCCGCACCAGCAGTTCCCCGGAGGGCGCGGGCGGCAACTCCGCGCCCGCCGTGGTGGACCAGGCCACGCCGCCGCCGTCCACGATCTGCGCGCCGACACCGAGGATCAGCCGCAGCCGCTCCCGGAGCCCGCGCCGGGTGCCCCGCCACCGGTGCAGTTCGACCGCGCGGCCGACCACGGCCCGGCGAACCTCCTCCGGCCAGGCCGGGTCGGTCTCGACGGCGACCCAGTCCGCCAGCCACTCGACGAAGTCGGCCGGGGCCAGGCGTGGTTGGAAGTAGGCGGGCAGGTTGTCCAGGGTGGCGAAGACCGGGGCGAGGACGGTGTCCAGGCCTGCGGTGAACCGCTGGGCGAAGTCGTCCTCGGCGTAGAGCGCGGGCAGGAGTTCGCCGATCGGATGCGGGCTGGGCAGCCCGGGGACGGCCGCTCTGCTCATCGCGGACCGTCCGCCGGGAGCGCGGAGACCACGACCTGGTGCTGGTGCGAGAAGACCAGCGCGTCCGGGGCGACGTCGACCCGTTCGGCGGGCGCGCCCCGGCGCCCGGTGATCGGATCCGCCGGGAAGAGCCGCAGTTCCTCGACCGCCGTGACCCCGGCCACCTGCTGGAGCACCGCGAACACCTCCCCGTACTGCACGGCCCGGCCGAACGGCCAGCCCCTTCCGTCGGCGCCGCCGCGCAGCGGGTTGAGGTGCCGGAACAGCGCCGCGAGCGCCGCCTCCCGGACCCGGTCGCCGTCCGGGGAGCGGGTCGCGAGCCGGGCGACCACCGTCACCCCCTGGTAGTCGGGCGGTTGGACGACGAGCCGGGTGCCGACGAGCCGCCGCTCGTCCAGGGCCGTCGCGATGGCCGCCAGCACCTGCTCGCCGGGGATCAGCTGCTCGAACCGCAGGCGGTCGCCCTCGTCCGCGACCGCGTCGGGGACCACCAGCACCCGCACCGCGCCCGCCTCCCCGGCGACGGCCGGCGCGCAGCGCACCCGGGCCGCCGAGGGGGCGGCCTGCCGGGCGATCAGCTCGAAGTCCCCGGCGGTGACGGCCCGTTCCTGGAGCCGCAGCAGGTGGGGGGCGCGCACCTTGGCGTTCTCCACCGTCTCGCCGTCGACCCCGCCCCTGGCCGCCTCGCGGTTGTCGACCCTGGCCACGTACGGGACGGAGCTGCGCAGCACCGTGATCGTCGCCCGGGCGACGTTCCCGGCCGTGCCGCCGCCCGTGCGGTAGCGCGGTACCCGCAGGTGCGCGCCCTTGGGCGGTACCGCGCCGAAGGCGTGCAGGCCGCCGTCGGGTTCCCGGACGGCGGGCGGGAACGCGAACTCGCCGGTGGTCGCGTCGATCACCACGTGCCGGTCGGTCGGCGCCGAGTCACCGAAGTGCTCGACGGCCGTCCACCGCTCCCAGCCGTCGCCGGCCGCGACCTCGACCACCGGGGGGCCGCCGTCGAGCAGGACGGGCGGCCTGGCGAGCCGGAAGCGCTGGCCCGCGACGCCCTCCGAGACGCCGAGCGGCGCGTCGGTCACGGTCTGGGCGTGCACGACGGTCGCGGTGCCGCCGACCGTGAACACCTCCGCCCGGCGGATCGTCGGGGACTCCGCGTAGAACGGCTGGCCCGGCTCCGGCGCGGACACCCGGCAGCGCAGCCAGCCCGCCCGGCGCCCGGCGACCACCGAGGCGACCTGCCCGGCGGGTACGAACACCACCACCTCGCCGGGCCGGTTGAGGCCGCCGGTGGTGTCGGAGCCGGTCTCGCAGGCGATCCACCGCGCACCGTCCCACACCTCCCACGCCAGCGGGGGCTGGCGCGGGTCGACGCCGACGCCCTCGACCCGGCTGTCCAGCCGGACGACGAGGATGCAGCGCGGCACGACGGCCGGCAGCGCGAACAGCATGGCGTCCCCGACCTGGGGGCGCGGCTGGAAGCACGGCACGTCCACGCCGTCGGCCAGCCGCGCCGTGGCGTCGGTCTGCTCCCCCGCGGCGGAGACGGTGACCAGCCGGTCGAGGGAGCTGGGGACGACGGGCAGGTCCTCGGCGGTGGAGAACACCACCGCCTCCTCGGTCTCGGTCCGCAGCGTGGACACCTCGGTGCCCGCCCGCAGCAGCACCGTCTCGGGCTGCGGGGCCGACAGCCAGAAGTCGACCTCCGCGGTCGCCGCGGCCGGCGGGAAGAGCCGGACGCCCAGCAGGTCGAGGAAGGCGGAGTAGTTCTTCTCCGGTACCCGGTTCAGCCGGTAGAGCAGTTGGTCCACCATGTACGCGAAGGTCTCGATCAGGGTGACCCCGGGGTCGGACACGTTGTGGTCGGTCCACTCCGGGGCCCGCTGCTGGACGAACCGCTTGGCCTCGTCGACGAGTTGCTGGAACCGGCGGTCGTCCAGGTTCGGGGAGGGCAGCGCCATCAGCTCACTCCCCCGGTCACGGCACCCAGGGCACCCGGGACGTCCTGGACGTCCGGGGCGTCCGGCGAGCTCGGGATGGTGTAGAAGGGGAAGACCAGGTTGCGGCGGTCGTTGGTGGACCGCACGGTGTAGTGGACGTCGATGTAGAGCGTGCCGTCGTCGACGGTGTCGAAGGCGATCACGACGTCGTCCACCTCGATCCGCGGCTCCCAGCGTTCCAGCGCGGTGCGCACCTCGCGCGCGATCCGGCCCGCCGTGCCGCCGTCGCTCGGCGCGAACACGTACTCGTGGATGCCGCAGCCGAACTCCGGGCGCATCGGCCGCTCCCCGGGGGCGGTGCCGAGGATCAGCCGGATGGCCTCCTCGATCTCCCGGTCCCGGTCCACCATGCCGATGCCGCCGGTGGCGTTCACCCGCAGCGGGAAGGCCCAGCCTCGCCCGATGAAGCCGCTCACGCGACGCCCCCGATCAGCACGTTGAGCGCGCCGGTGACGATCTTCGCCCCGCAGGCCGTCTGGTCGCCCACCCGCGCCGCGGGCAGCCCCCCGATCAGGACCAGGCCCCCGGCCGCCGCCTTGGGGCTGGGCATGACGACGTTGCCGGGCCCGAGTTCCACGTGCGGCACGCACACGTGCAGGCTGCCGGTGACGGCGGCCGGGCGGCCGCCGATCAGTACGGTCGCCGCCGCGAGGGCGCCTGGCGGCGGGGTGGTGATGGCACCGCCGTCGCTGGTGGTGTCACCCATCCGGGCTGCGGGGGGCATCTGCGTTCTCCAATCGGGTGGTTCGAGGGGGCCGGAGGGCCGGGCCGTGCCGACGGTGGTTCAGTTGATGCGCACGAGGGCCGCCTTGAGCACCGCCAGCGCTCCGCCGTCCACGGTGACCTCGGTGCGGCCGGTGACGTTCACCGATCCCCCGCGCAGGTTCACCGCCCCGGCGCCGGCGTCGATGGTGATGCCGGTGGAGGACAGCCGCACCGAACTCGCCGCCGCCGCACCGGCCGCGCCGAAGACGGTCAGGACGATCTCGCCGCGCTGCTCGTCCAGCCGCACCTCCAGCTTCCGGTCCCCGCTGGCCAGCCGGACGCCGGACTGGCCGCCCGGCACGTCCAGCAGCTCCAGGCGGTGGCCCGAACGGGAGACCAGCGAGCGGCGGTTGACCTTCCCGCCGGCCGGGTCGACCAGCGGCACCTCGTGCGGCGAGGGCTTGTCGACGCCGTTGTAGAGGCCGCCCAGCACGTACGGGCTGTCCAGGCTGCCCTGCTCGAAGCCGACCAGCACCTCGTCGTTCACCTCGGGGCTGAACACCCCGCCGCCGCCCTGCCCGCCCCACTGGACGGTGCGCACCCAGTCGGAGACGTAGGTGTCGTCCAGCCACGGGAACTTCAGCCGCACCCAGCCGCGTTGCGCGCCCCCCGGCTCCCGGACGTCGGTGACCACGGCGACGGCCAGACCGGGCATCCGCGGCCCGCGCGGCACCGCGCCGCTCCCGGCGACGAGCCCCGCGAGGGAGCGGTCCGGCGCCGCGCTGACCACGACGGTCGTCCGGTAGCCGCGGTAGGGCTCCAGCAGGTGGCGCACCGCGGTGGCCGTGTAGCGGCCGGAGAAGGCGGCGCCGACGTTGCCCAGGGCGACCGGAACGCCCGCCCGCAGCTTCGGATTGCCCTCGACGACCACCTCCAGCTCGCCGAACCCGGCGGCCACCGAGGCGGCGACCGACCCGGCCGCGGCCGCCGTCTCCGCCTGCGTGCGGTACGGGGTGTCGGTGACGGTCATCCGCGCCTTCCCGGCGAAGGCGGCGGCCGCCGTCGACGGGCTCATCCCGGGCCGCACCGTCTCGCTGTCCACCGACGGCTCCGTGGCGACCAGGGCCTTCTTGGTGAGCACGTTCCAGCCGCGCACCTCGACGGTGTCCGCCCCGCCGCCGCCCGTCAGCACGCCGCGCAGCTCCAGCAGGTTGCGGCCGTACTCCAGGACCATCGGGTTCTGCGGAGCGGGCGTCGAGGGGGCCGGGGCCGAGGAGGCCTGCTCGGGCTTGACGAACTCCAGCAGCCCCTCGTCGTCCGCCCGCACCTGCGCGCCGCTCTCCTGCGCCAGGTACTGGAGGAACTCCCAGTCCGAGACGTTGGCCTGCGACAGCTGCTCGTGGACGACGGGGAACGCGTCGACCCGGCCGCAGCCGAGCCCCGCGCCCGCAGCGACCTGGCGGACGATGTCCGCCGTCGACATGTTGCGGAACGCCTTCACCCGACGCCCGCGCATCAGCCGGTGGGTGATGGCGGACGCCCGCACCACGGTGAAGGAGCCGGTGGTGTCCACGTCCAGCTCCAGCGCCGTCACCTCGCCGGTGAACAGCCGCACCTGCGCGTTGCCCTGCACCGTCATCACGGAGACCCGCAGCCGGGTGCCGATGGTGACCCCGGTCGCGGAGAGGAAGGTGTGGTCCGCGTCGCGGAACATCAGCACGGCCGTGTCGGGCAGGCCCGTGCTCTCCTCGATGTCGCAGGAGACCAGCTGGGCCGCCCAGACCGGCGGCAGCGGACCGGGCGCCTCGACGATCGGATCCGCGGCGAAGGAACGGCCGCCGCGGGCCTCGGGAGTGGTCATGACCGCCCTCCTCGGGTGGGCTCGTCGATCCCCGGCACGATCAGTTCGACCCCGGGGACGAGCACCATCGGGTCGTCGATGTCGTTGGCCTCGGCGATGGTGCGCCAGGCCGTCGCGTCGCCGTACTCGCGCCAGGCGAGCAGCGGCAGGCTGTCGCCCGCGATCACCCGGTGGGTGCTGCGCGCCTCCATCGAGCCGGAGGTCGGGTTCTGGCCCGGCGTGTCGACGCTGGCCTCGTCGATGGTGAACGAGCAGGTGGCCCGCAGCGGCTTGCCGTCGACGTCGAAGAGCGAGTAGGTGACCTGGAGGCCGGTCAGCACCCCGTTGAACGACGTCGTCGACGACGTGCCCCAGTCCAGCCTGATCCACGGGCTCGCCGGCTTCTTGCGCGCCAGGCTGGCCGGAGTCGGCACACAGGCCGTCATCAGCTGCTCCACCGCCTTCTCCACCGAGTCGTCATGGGTCGCCGTCGCGTCGAGGAACACCTCCATGGACAGCGAGCGGGGCCCGCTGCCGACGAACTCGGGCAGCGCGGACTCGGCGGCCATCCGGGACGGGGTACGGCGCCACTCCGAGGACTTCCGCAGCACCAGGCTCGACGGGTTGAACTGGAGCGGGAGCCGCGCGATCACCCCGCCGGGCTGGGCACCGACCGTCGCCGGCGGCTCCATGATGGCCAGTTGGGCCCGGGTGACACTCGCGGGGACGTCTGACATCCCGCACCTCCTTCCGTTCGTCGTCCGATGGGTGGCCTGCGCCGGGTGCGACGCGCCGTCACGATGACGGGCGCAGCCCGGCGTGGGCGATCTCCAGGGACTCCATCGCCGCCTGCGAGTTCGCCGGGTCGAACGACGGGCCCTGCCAGCGGACGGGCACGATGCCGAGCACCTGCCAGCTGACGATGGGGCTCAGGTCGGGCCGCAGGGCCACGATCTCGCCGTTCTTGGGCTGAACCCGCCGCACGGTCTCGTCCAGCCAGCGGGCGATCTTGACGGTGTCCGCGGTGACCGCGCGGGTGAGCGTGATGTTCGACCAGGTGATCCGGCCCGGCAACTGCCAGGAGAAGCCGTTGTTGCCGCCCTCGGCGTACTGGTGGATCTCGACCTCGGCACCCAGCCCCGAGCACGTCGTGAACTCGCCCAGGTCGTTGCCGCCGATCGTGAGCTTGAAGAACACGCTCGTCGCGAAGATGTTGTCGGTCATTCCTGCCTCCGTCGCCCTGCCTGCCTTGCCACCTGCCACCTGCCACTGCCCGTCTGCCCGCCGCGCCCCGAGCGCTCAGCGACGGCCGTCGTACGGCCGCCCGGCGCGCTCCCTCCCCCGGCGCAGCTCCGCGCGCAGCAGCCGTCCGACGGGCTCGATCAGGCGCCGGGCCAGTTCGTCGAGGTCGGCCCCCGACGGGGACCCGGTCGACGATCCGCCGCCCGGCTGCGGGGGCGGGGCCGCGGTCGGCGGCGGGGACGAGGGGGTGGTCTGGACGGTCACCGGGGTGCGGGCCGGTACGGCGGTCAACGGCACCCCGGACAACCCCGCCTGCTCCGCCACCCGTTGCAGCACCCGGGCCGTGTCCGTCGACGGCCGCGCCGGCCCGGACGGCCCGGACGGCCCGGACGGCCCGGACGGCCCGGAAGACGAGCCCGCGCCGTCCCGGGACGGCGCGGTCCACGACCACGACCCGGTGCGCAGCGGCGACTCCCCGCCCGCCCCCGGTCGGCCGAACCCGCCCCCCGCGACGCCCGGCGACCAGGCGCCACCGCTCGGCAGCGGCGGCGTCGCGGACGCGGGCACGGCGGGGCCGGCGGGCCCGGCGACCGGCAGCCGCTGGACCATCGCCGGAGCCGCCGGGGACGCCGGGGCGCTCGGCGGGGTGAGTCGCACCAACGGCACATTCGGAACACGGCCACCGGAGGCGGCAGCGGGCGCGGACGCGGGACGCCCCCCGCGACCGGTGGGGACGGCAGGGGCTGCGGCAGGCACCGACGCACCGTCGGGGAACGCCGGTCGCACGGCCGCCTCGACCGGGCCGGGGCCGGGAGCGAGGACAGGGGCAGCGACAGCAGCTGCAGCAGCAGCGGCAGGGCCATTGACAATAGGGCCCGCGGACACCGAACGCTGCACGCTCGCAGCGCGCCCGGCACGGGAGGCGCCCACGGCCGCCGGGCCGGCATCGGCCACGACGACCGGGGGTGCTGGACGCTCCCCGCGCCGCACCCGACCGGCGGGAACCACGACAGGCACCGCAGCACCTCGCGGCTCCGCCGACCGGACACCCGGCTCGACGGGGCTCGGACTGCCGGAGACCGACCGCTGCACCGCCGGACCACCGCCGCCACGCTCCACAGCCGGCGGCGGCACGGGAGTCTCCCCGCGCCGCGCCCGCCCGGCCGGGGCGGTGCCGGGCACTACGAGCTGCCCGTCCGACGCCTCCGGGCGAGGCACCCCGGCCGTCGTCGAACGCTGCACACCGGCCCGCCCCGCAGGGGGACCGGTGTGCTCCGACCGGCGCGTATCCGCCTCCATCGGGCCGGTACCGGGGCCGACGGCCACCGGACCAGAGCCACCAGTCGCCGGGCCCCGCACAGCCGCACGCCCCGAGGGGGCAGCACCGCGCTCCGACGGCCGCGGCCCCTGCGCCGCCGGGCCGGCCGACGCCGACGGGCGCGCATCCGCCGTCACCGGGACGGCGCCGCCTGCTACCGAACGCTGCACGCTCGGACGCCTCACGACAGCAGAACGCCCTACCGCGCCCGAGCCGGCGGAGTCGGCAGAGCCGCCGGACGCCGGTCCCCGCGCACCCGCACGCGCCATCACGGCACCCCGCGTGCCCCGCGCCGCCGGGCCGGTGCCTTCCGGGTCCGCCGGAGACGCCGGTGCCGCTGGGGACGCCGGGCGCGCAGCGTCGGGTCGGCTCGCCTGGGCCCGCCGGGGCAGGCGCAGGACGGCGGCGGCCCGGTGCCGCCAGCTCGCGGGTGCCACCGGTTCCGGGGCCTGCGGCGCTTGGGTGCGCGCGGGCGGCTCCTGCGGCCAGGCGGCCCTGACGACGGGTGGGGCGGGCGCGGGCGCCGGCGCTCGGCCGGACACCGGTGCGGGCGCCGTCGCCGACGCGGCGAGCGTGGACGCCATGCGGCGCTCGCCGAGCAGGCCGAGCGTGCGGTGGCCCGGCCCGGCAGCCGGACGTGCGGCGGTGCCGCCGATCGGCGAGCGGGCCACGACCAGCGGGCCGGGCTCGCCCGGCGAAGCGGCGGGCCGCACGTCCCGGGCGCCACTGGTACCACTCGTGCCACCGGTACCAGCGCTACGCCGGGCCCGGCGGGCCGCGTCCTGCGGTGCCGTCCCCAGGGGCGACTGCGGCCCGACGGCGGGGCCGGGCTCGGTGGAGCCACCCTGCCCGCTCGTGTCGGCGCTCCGCGCGCCGGGCGCAGCCGCGCGCTGGACTGCCGTGGCGCCCGGCTCGGCGGGGGCCGTGCCCGTGGCGCGAGGAGCGCCTTCCGGGCTCGGGGCCGCCGCGCGTCGGCCGGTCGGCTGTGGCCGTGCGGAAGTGACAGGGGTGGCGGGGGTCGCGGAAGTCCGTGGGGTGTCGGGAGTCGCGGGGGCACCGTGGCCCGGGGCCGTGGTCCGCCGCACGGGGCCGGGTCGGCCGTCGGCCGGACCGGCGGCCCGCGCTCCGGGTGCCGCGCCCGCCGTCGGCGGCAGCGCGGTCAGCGGCGCGCCCAGGCCCCCGTGCGTGCGGGCGTTGGACGATTCGGGGCGCCGCTGTTCGGGGCGCGCCGGTTCGGTGCGCGGCTGGGTGGCGCGCTGCGCGGCGGTCGGACCGCCTCCGGTCTGGACGGCGCGCTGCACGGGAGCGTCCCCGCGCGGTCCGGGCTCGGGGCGGGCAGGGCGAGTCGAGCGGGCCGGGCTGCCCGGTGCCGACGGCTCCGCACCGTCCGACCCGTTCCCCGCCGGAGCAGTCGGCTGCGCGGGCGGGGAGACGATCGGCATCGGCCCGTGCCCGGCCCCGGGACCAGGCACGGGCCCAAGGCCTGACGCGCCGTCGGCGTTGAGCCGCGGCGAGGCGCTGGCGGGCAGCGAGGTCAGCGGGGCACCGAGCACGGGTCGGCCCGGTGCGGCGCCTCCCCTCGCGCTGCCTCCCCTCACCGCGCGCTGCACGGCGTTGCCGGTGTGCGGGGTCGGGGCATCGGTCGGCCGCACCGGGGCCGACTCGGAGGTCTCGGACGGCCGCGCGGTGGCACCCGGCTCCACGACGGGCGGAGCGACGGCGGCGGGCTGTTCCACCGTCGTCGCGGTCGCGGGCCGTTCCACCGGGGCCGCGCCCTCTGACCGCTCCACAGGCTTCGTGCCCTCGGCAGGCTCCACCGGCGCGACGGCAGCGGCACGCTCCACCGTCGTCGCGCTCGCGGCACGCTGCACCGGCCGGGGCGGGATCACGGTCACCGTGCGTGTCGGCAGCGACCGGGGGCGGGGTGCGGTGGTCAGCGGCTTCCCGACGCGGCGCGACGGGACCGGCCCGGCAGTCCTGGCCCGCCCGGCAGGCGGCACCTCGGAACCGTGAACGTGCCCGGGCGCAGCGGGCCCGGGGGCAGCGGTCGCGGGCGCAGCCGGCGCGGCGCCGCCCTCGGCGACCACCGCCCGTACGGGCAGCCGGCGCGCCACGGCGCCGGACCTCTGCACCTGCCGCACCCGACCGAGCCCGCCCGTCGCGCCCGGCCCGTCCCCCACCGAATCCGCAGCCGAGGCCAGGTCCGGAGTCTCCGACGGCGCCACCGCCGGTGCGGCGTACGGCAGCACGGGCCCGTCCGCCCCGGCGGAGACCGCCGGGCCGAGGGGCCGTGCCACCGCCCGCAGGATGCCCGCCGGGGCGGACGGCAGGACCGCGTGCCCGAGCGCGCCGGTCAGCGAGGGGTTCTGCCAGGAGGCGAGCCGGGACCGGAACCGCAGGCCGTCG
Organism: Kitasatospora sp. NBC_01300; assembly: GCF_041435235.1. NCBI lineage: Bacteria > Bacillati > Actinomycetota > Actinomycetes > Kitasatosporales > Streptomycetaceae > Kitasatospora > Kitasatospora sp. NBC_01300. Next base: position 498,009 of record NZ_CP108408.1, read on the forward strand.
CTGACCCCGCCCGCCGCTCCCGCGAGGGTCGGGGTCAGGGGCGCGACCGCGCGCCAACCACCGTCCGGGGCGGGCACGTCGGCCCGGGGCGCGGGAGCCGCGTCACCCGTGCCGCCCGTAGCACCTGAGGCACCCGCAGCACCCGAGGTACCCGGGGCACCCGAAGCGCCCGCCTCGCCCGGGCCGCCTGCCTTCCGGCGCCCGAGCCGGTCCCGAATCCCCATCCCGCGCTCACCCGCCTTCGTTGACGCGGGTGTTGATCCGCGCGATCTCCCGCACCCACGCGCGGCGTTCCTGGTGGGACAGGTCGAGGATGTCCTCCCGCTGCCAGTGGAAGTGGTAGGCGATGTACGCGACCTCCTCGTACAGCCGGGTGGTCGCGTACGTCACCATTCCCCCAGGCGCCCACCAGCGAGGTCGACTTCGAAGGAGCCGTCGCAGTGCGGGCAGGTCACCGCGGCGCGGGTGTGGCCCTCGCTGTTGATCCGCTGGTAGAAGTCCTGGAGGAACGCGACGTCGGTGGCGTACATCTGCTCGACGACGCCGGCGTGCACGTCGGTGACGGTGCCGAGCCGGGTGATCACGTGGCTGAGCAGCACCACGCTCAGGTACGCCGGGTTCTCCTTGACCCGCAGGTCGATCTGGGGCATGAGTTCGTCCCGCGCGGTGGCCAGGCGCATGGCGCCGTGCCGGTGCAGGACGCCCTCGTCGTCCAGGTACCCGCGCGGGAGCTCGAACTCGAACTCCGTGTGCAGTCCGTGCCCCTGGGGGCCCCGCCCCCGCTGCGGCGCGGCGGCCTGCGGGGCCGGGGCCGCGGCGGGAGCGGGGGCGGCCGACGGAGCCTGCTCCAGGAGTTCGTCGAGGCTGATCCGTCGTCTCATTCGACGGTGATCTCCTCGAACACGATGGTCACCGTCTCGGTCGCGGCGCTGGACTCACCGGCGGTGAGGGTGGGGCCCTCCCACCGGCTGGCCCAGGCGTTCATCAGCTGGATCCGCCGGAGGGTGGCACCGGTGGTGTCCTTGACCTCGATGGTGAGGTTCTGGCGCGCGGTGTTGATCGCGCCGTTGTTGAGGGTCTCGTTGATCCACTTGGTGAACGCCCCGCTCTTGTCGAGCCCGCGGGTGATCGTCACCTCGCCCGGGAGCCGCGCTCCGGGCTGTTTGCGGACGATCAGCTTGCCCTGCTGGGTCACCTGCTTGTACTCGACGACGTCCTGGTCGACGGTCAGGTTGCTGATCTCCTTGACCGACTCGACGTTGTAGCCGCCGAGTTGGACGCCGAATATGTGTGTGGAGAGCGGATCGCCTTCAGCCATGACTTCCTGTCACCTTCCGGTCTGTGCTGGCCTGCTGGTCACTCGTTGACGAGGCTCGTGCTGTCCGAGAACTGGGACAGCCGGAACACCACGAACTCGGCGGGCTTCACCGGAGCGACCCCGATCTCGCACACCACCTGCCCGAGGTCGATGGACTCCTGCGGGTTGTTCTCACGGTCGCACTTGACGTAGAACGCCTCCGCGGCCGTGGCGCCGAACAGCGCTCCGCGTCGCCACTCCTCGGTCAGGAACGCCGTGATGTTGCGGCGGATGCTGGACCACAGCCGGTCGTCGTTGGGCTCGAACACCACCCACTGGGTCCCCAGGAGGATGGACTCCTCCAGGTAGTTGAAGAGCCGCCGCACGTTGAGGTAGCGCCACGCCGGGTCCGAGGAGAGGGTCCGGGCGCCCCAGATCCGGATGCCGCGACCGGGGAAGGCCCGCACGCAGTTGACGCCGATCGGGTTCAGCAGGTCCTGCTCGCCCTTGCTGAGGCGGATCTCCAGGTCCACCGCACCGCGGATGACCTCGTTGGCCGGCGCCTTGTGCACGCCGCGCTCGGCGTCGCTGCGCGCCCACACCCCGGCGGCGTGCCCGCTCGGCGGGACCATCGTGTTGCGGCCGGTCGCCGGGTCGAACACCTTGATCCACGGGTAGTACAGGGCCGCGTAGCGGGAGTCGAAGCCCGCCTCGTTGTTGCGCCAGTTGCGCACCTGCTGGACGCTCAGCCCGGGCGGGGAGTCCAGGACGGCGATCCGGTCGCCCATCTGCTCGCAGTGCGACATCACCGCGAGCTGGACGGTCCGCACGCCCTCGGCGTCGATGTCCCCGCGCTGGTAGGCGCTCATCAGGTCGGGCACCGCGACCATGGTGATCTCGTCGATCGCCTCCAGGCCGGAGAACCCGGTGCGGGCCGAGGCGTCGCCGACGTACTCGGCGGGGCTGAGCCGGGTCGTGGCGGCGGGGGCGACCGGGCCGGGCGCGGCGGCGGCGGCGAGCGCGAGCGTCTGGCGCTCCGGGCGGCTCGGCGCGGTGCCCGGCTGCTCGCTGACCGCGACGAGCTTGGACTCGCGCAGCTGGGTGACGACGTAGCCCTTGGTGTTCTTGCGGGTCGAGACGTCGTACGTCTCGGCGACCTCGGTGCCCTTGCGGACCACCAGCCGGAACCGGTCGTCGGGGACGTTCTCCCCCTCGACGTCGGCGATCTCGACGGTCAGGTCGGCGCCCCCGGCGGGCAGGGCCGTGAACAGGAAGCCGGCGTGGGCGGTGGGCGCGGGCGCCGATCGGGCGACCGGCGGCCAGCCGCCGTCCGTCTCGGCGGCGGGCTCGCCGATCCGCACGACGTAGACGGCGCCGCCGCCGTTGGCGAAGAAGCCGTAGACGGCGTGGGGCAGGTAGGTGCCTTCGGAGAAGCCGCCGAACTGCTGGACGTACTGGTCCCAGTTGGTCACCAGGGTGGGCTCGTGGAAGGGGCCGGTCTGGGCGAAGCCGACGAGGGCGGCGACGGCAGTGCCGACACCCTCGATCGGCCGGGCACCGGACTGGACCTCCTCCACGTACACGCCCGGGGTGAGGTACGACGGCATGCTCGCTCCTTCGGGGTGGCCGATCATTCGCCACCGAGTCTGCTGCCGGGCCGCCGCCCGCGACATGTCCGCAGGTCCCGGACCAGGGGCAGAGCCGCTGCCCCGGCGGGCACCCCGGCAGGCACCTGACGGCCCGGCAACCGGCGGCCCGGGCCGCGGCCAGGCACCGGCCCGGCCGCGCGCTCAGGCCCGCCCGGTGCCCCCGGAGGCACGCGACCACGGCCCGAACTCGCTCTCCAGGACGAGCCGGCCGAGCTTGCGGTACTCCCGCTCGACCGCGAACACCAGCTCCGCCATGCCCAGCGGGCGGCCCGTCTCGGCGGCCAGGTAGGCCGCGGTCACCGCGCAGGCCCGGATGGAGCCGCCGGCGAGTTCGAAGTGCCGGGCGCAGAACGCCAGGTCGAGGTCGTCGCCGCGGGGGATCCGCGGGCCCAGGCAGCGCTCCCACAGGGCGTGCCGCTGTTCCTCGTCCGGCACCGGGAACTCCGCGATGACGTCCAGCCGCCGGGTGAACGCCTCGTCGAGGTTGGCGCGCAGGTTGGTCGTCAGCACGGCGATCCCGTCGAAGGACTCCATCCGCTGCAACAGGTACGCCGACTCCACGTTGGCGTGGCGGTCGTGGGCGTCCTTGACCTGCGACCGCTTGCCGAAGATCGCGTCGGCCTCGTCGAACAGCAGGACGGCGTTCACGTGCGAGGCCTCGGTGAAGATCCGCTCCAGGTTCTTCTCCGTCTCGCCGATGTACTTGTCCACGACGGTGGACAGGTCCACGACGTACAGCTCCATGCCGAGTTCGGCGGCGACCACCTCGGCCGACATGGTCTTCCCGGTGCCCGACTCCCCCGCGAACAGCGCGATCACCCCCCGCCCGCGCCCTCCGCCCGGCCGCATCCGCCACTGGCCGAGCACCTGGTCGCGGTGCCTGGCGCGCAGCGCGAGCTCGTGCAGTTGGCGCGCGGTGGGCTCGGGCAGCACCAGGTCGTCCCACCCGACGGCGGGCTCGATCCGACGGGCGAGGCGGGCGAGCCCCGCCCCGTTCTGCGCCCGTACGGCGGCCCGCAGGTCGTCGGCGGTCACCGGGCGGTGCTCGGCGGCGGCCGTCCTGGTCGCGACCCCGGCGGCCCTGGCCACCTGGTCGTCGTCCAGCTGGTACGGGGCGACGGCCTCGGCCAACTCGGGTCTCAGCACGCCCTCGTACGGGCCTTCCGCAGGGCTCTCCGCAAGGCCTTCCCCGGGTTCGCCCGAGGGCTGGTCCGAAGGCTCATGCGAAGCCCCGCCCAGCGCGTGCGCCCAGCGATCCGCGCGCTGCGCAGGGTCCAGCGGCGGGGCCACGAGCACCACCGGGCTCTCCTGCGCCCACGTCGGATCCCACGGGCGCGACCCGTGCACGAGCAGCGGCACCTCGGCGAGTTCCGCGCACAGCTCGCGCAACAGCCCGGCCCGCTCGGGGCGTTCGGGTTCGAGCCGTTCCAGCGGGCCCAGCACCACACCGCTGCCGCTCAGCCGCGCCTCCCGGGCGAGCGCCCGGACCACGGCCTCCGGGGGGCGGGCGGCGAGCGCGGTGACGTCGACGACCAGGGCCCGGCGGCCGAGGCCCGCGAGGGCGTCGACCGCGAGCCGCCCGGCGTTGCCGCCCCGGTCCAGCAGGTGCACCAGTCCGCCGCCGTTGGCCACGGTGGCGCGCAGCCGGCGCGCGGCCTGCGGCGGGGTGCCGGCGCCGGACCGGCCGACGCGGACCAGCCCGCGCAGCGCGCCGTCGGGCTCGTCCGAGCCGAGCAGATGGGCCGTCACCCGGTCGGGCAGGCGCAGGCCCCGGGAGAGCAGCGGGCGCTCCGGTTCGGTGACCTCCAGCAGGCCGCCGGCGATCAGCGGGGCCTGGGCGGAGAAGCGGAACCGGCCGGCGCCCGCCCCGGACAGCCCGCACAGTTCGAGCGCGAGCCCGATGGTCGGCCGGCGCAGGGTCAGGTCGTCGTTGAGGTACCCGTAGAGCCGTTCGAAGCGGGTGTCGAGGTCGGGGGCGAGTGCCACCAGCAGGAGTTCGAGGTCCAGCGGGAGCAGCCCGAAGCCGTCGACGAGCCGTTCGGTCCTCGATCCGGGCGGTGGCGGCGGCGGTTCCCCGAGGTCGGCGCCGGCCCGGCCCGTCGCGGCGGGCGCCGCGAGGATCCGGTCCGCCGCCTCCGGGGTGAGGTACTGGCCCCGGTACGGGTCGTCCGGGTCCGGGTCGTCGGCCCTGCGCTCGCGGACGGCGGCCCGGATCCGCTGTTCGAGGCGGCTCAGCCGCTCCCACAGGTCGTCCAGGTCGGCGGCGGGCCCGCTGGTGGCCGCCGCTTCCAGGTCGAGGGTCATCGGGGCGCACCGCCGCGTCGTCTGCGGCCCGGCGGCAGCCGGCGTTCCCGGGGCGCGGCGAAGCCGTCCGCGCCGGGGTCCGTGCCGCCCTCGTAACGCAGCCGGCGGCCCGGGTCGGCCGCGTCGGCTGTGGCCTCCGGGGCGTCCTCGTCGCTCTCGCCGTCCTTGCCGCCCTTGTCGACGGCGCGCAGCACGAGCCCGTCGGTGACCGGGGGCCCCGCCTGGGCCCGCTGGCCGGACAGCGGGGCGAGCACCCTGAGGTCGATCGAGGGTTTCAGCTCGCCGCCAAGGGCCGACCACACGTCGGACACCGACGGCAGGCCCTCGCCGCGCCCGGCGGTCTCCAGCCCGACGGTGAGCCCGAGTTCGGCGAGCGTGCCGGTGAGCAGCCGGGCGGGCAACGCGTCGGCGGCCGTCAGGCAGCGGAGCACCTCCGACAGCAGCCGGTGCTCGTCCTGGGCCCGGTTGGTCCACGCCGTCACCAGGTAGGCCAGTTCGAACCAGCGGGGCGCGCTGCGCCAGGCCACGACCACGCCGTCGGCGTCGTGCAGTTCGGCGGCGCCGGCCTGGCGGCGGGAGACGTCCTCGCGGATGCCGTAGAGGAAGACGCTGACGGTGGGGGCGTTGCGCCGGGCGGCCCAGTCCCGGGTCGGCGAGTCGAAGACCAGCTCGATCCCGCGTTCCTGGAGGCCGCTCTCGACGAGCAGGAGCCGCAGCGCCTCGTCGACTTCGTGGATCACCGCCGCTGCACCTCCCCCGGCGGGCCGACGCTGCCGGTCACCACGAGGAAGGGGGTGGTCACCGGGGAGAAGCCGGGGCCGCTCGCGGTGATGGTCCGGGGGCCGGTCTCGTCCTTGGCGAGGATGAGCAGCTGGCCCGCGAAGGTGCCGTCGGCCTTGGGGACGGTGGGCGCCGCGGCGGCGGTGATGCCGGGCGTCCAGGTGAGGGTCACCGGTGTGCCGGGCGGGAAGTCCACGCCGCGGACGGAGGTCACGAAGCCGGGCTTGCCGATCGGCGGCACCGCGACGATGCGGGGCTGGAGGATGCGCAGCGGGGTCCGCGCGACGTGGTCGCCCGGGGCGGCGTCCGTGCCGGTGGTGGTCAGGACGGAGGTGATGGTGGTGTCCAGGGTCGCCTCGGGGGCGAGCACCACCTGGACGACGGCGCTGCCGCCCGGGGGCAGGTCGGCCACGTCGCAGACGCCGCCGGTGCAGCCGGGGGGCATCGGCCCGGTGGGGACGCCGGCGGGCAGGCCGAGCGAGACGCGCAGTCCGGTGGCGAGGGCCTGGCCGTCGTTGCGCACGGTGTAGGTGACGGTGACCCGGCCGCCGACGTACCCGGGGTTCGGCTGGGCGCCGACCGTCACGGCCGGACCGGCCTTCGGTGCGGGCGGCGCCGGCTGCGGTGCGGGGGCCGGGGCGGGCGGCGGCGGGGCCGGCTGTGAGGAGACGGGCGGCGCCGGGGTCTGGGTCGGCGCCGGGGTCGGCGCCGGGGTCTGGGTCGGTGTCGGCGAGGCAGTCGGGGTCGGAGACGGGCTCGGGGACGGCGACGGAGCCTGGACGGGTACGACCGTCTGCGCGGTGTTGTCCTCGGGCTTCGGGTCGACCACCGCCCCGGTCACCCACCAGCCGAACCTCTGGTCGCCGGCCACGGTGCCGACGACGGTGGCGGTCACCTGGACGACCGCGCCCGGGGCCAGGGTGCCGAGCTCGCACCGGAGGGCGTCGGCGGCGCAGGTGCCGGCCGTGGCCTTGAGCCCGGTGAGCCGGGCGCCCGTCGGCACCGACGCGGTGAACGCGGTGCCGGGCGAGGGCGCCGGGCCGTGGTTGGTGACGGTGATGGCCACGGTGGTGGAGTCCCCGATCTGCATCGGGATGGTGGCGGCCGGCGCGCTCAGCGACAGGTCGACGGACTGCTGGACGCTCGGCTCCTTCTGCCGCCCCGGCAGCCTGGAGTTGATGGAGGTGAGCCGGCCGGTCGCGAAGTCGTAGCTCTGCAGCGCCTCCGGCGAGTTCGCCGGCAGGGCCCGGCGGGAGGTCAGCACCAGCTGCCCGCCGTCCGCCGTCCAGGCGACGTCGCGGGGCTGGAACGGGCCGGTGGCGGAGGTGTCCGGCAGCTGGCGGCGGCAGGCGTTCCGGTCCTGGCTCAGCCCGGCGGGCAGGACCACCGTGCAGCCGTCGCCGGTCGCCGAGCTGACGAGGACTCCGTTCTGCTGGTTGAGCCCGCCGTCGCCGGTCTTGCGGTTGAAGGCGACGCTCCGGCCGTCGGGCGAGAACGCGGGGCTGTCGTCGATGACGTCGCAGGCGCCCGGGCAGGCCCTGCGGCTGAGATCGGTGGGCCGGTCGAGGGCGTCGGCGGGCACGGTCCACACGTGCTTGTTGCCGCCGTTGCCGTTGACGACCTCGGTCCTGGTGTAGGCGATCAGCTTGCCGTCCGGGGACCACGAGGGCTGGGCCATGGACGCGGCCGGCTGGCCGTTGGTCGGATCGACGGTGCCGATGATCGCGCCGGTCGACACGTCCGCGATCAGCACCCGTCCGGGGCCGGAGGCCGCCCCGACGCCGCCGGGCGAGGTCCTGGTGAAGGCCATCAGGCGGCCGTCGGGCGAGAGCTCCGGGTCGGTGTCCCAGTCCTTCGGCCCGCGCCCGGCGAGGTTCATCGGCTTCGGGTCGGAGCCGTCGGCGCCGGTCTGCCAGATCCGTTCGATCCGGCCGGCGGGCGAGTCCTCGAAGCGGGTCAGCACGATCCGCCGGCCGTCCGGCGTGTAGGTCTGCCGTTCGAACCACGGGTCGTAGCCGGGGCGGGGGTTGAACAGCGGGTCGGCCGCGGGGTCGGTGTTGGTGTCGGCGGCCGGGTCCTCCCGGAGCACGCTGACGCCCAGGTCGCGCGGGTCCGCCCCGTCGGGGCGGATGTCCGACAGGTCGGCCACGTTGGGGGTGTCGGCGCTGTTGCGGTCCACGACGGGCCCGCCGCCCTGCTGGGGGCCGAGCCAGACCGGTGTGCGGACGGCGCGGTCCTCGCTCGCCACCAGTTCGGCCCCGCCGCAGAAGCAGGTCAGGGCGCGGTACACGTTCTCGTACGGCGTCGGGTCGGCGTTCTGCCGGTTGGGGCTGAGGAAGAGCACGCCGCTGCCGTCGGGCAGCCAGCCGGCGGACCTGGTCCGCCAGTCGCCGCCGATGCCGGGGAAGAACGCCCGGTCGTTGGTGCCCTCGGGCGAGATCACCCGCAGCTGCGGCCCGGTCTGGCCGGCCTGGTCCCAGGTGTAGACGATCTGGTCGCGCAGGTCGGGCGCGTCCACCGGGTTCCACGCCGGTTCGACGGCGTTGCCGGCGGTCACCGCGGTGATCCGCCGCGCCGCGCCGCCGGCCAGCGGCATGACGTAGACCTGGGTGTGCGCCGGGTCCACGTCGCAGGTGTACGCGACCCACTTGCCGTCGGGCGAGACCGTCGGGTGCGCCTCGGAGTCCGCGGTGTCGGTCAGTCTGCGCAGGCCGGTGCCGTCGGTGTTGACCACCCAGAGGTCCCGCTGGGTCTGCCCGTTGCGCCCGCCGGGCTCCACCGCGTCGAACACGACGGTCCTGCCGTCCGGGGCGAGCGTCGGCTCCGCGGTGTCCATGCCGGTGGTGAGCCGGCGCACCGCGCCCGACGCCTCGCGCAGGTAGACCTGCGGCAGCGGGCCGTCCCGCAGGCTGGTGAACACCAGCTGGTCGCCGCGCGTGGAGGGTTCGGTGTCGAAGTGGACGGGGCCGGGCCCGAACAGCGACGCGCTCGACGTCGGCCCGGTCAGCCGCGCCAGGCTGCGGTGGCCGGTGCCGGCGTAGACGATCCGTCCGCTCTCCGCCGTGGCCCCGGCGGCCACCGGGGCGGCGCCTCCGTCGCCGTCGGAGTTCGCGGTGCCCAGCGTCACCACGGCCACGGCCAGGGACAGCAACGCCGCGACGGCGGCTCGCGCCGAGCGCCGCAGGGGGCGGGGAGTGCCGGTGGCGCCGATCACGCTCAACCTCACAGACCGAGAAGGGTACGTCCGGCAGTCTCCCCGGCCCGGGCGCCGGGGCGACAGGCCCCGGGCACCCGAGCCGGGGGTAGCGACCGGTGCCCCTGAGGGCAATCCGGCGCCGACGCTCCGGCGGCGTCCTCAGATGAGGCCGTGGCGCATCGCGTACCCGACGGCGTGGGCGCGGTTGCGCAGTCCCAGCCGCGTGGTGATCTCGTGCAGCACGTTCTTGACCGTGCGTTCGGAGTACGAGGTCTCGGCCGCTATCTCGCTGGTGTCGAGGCCGTCGGCGACCAGCCGGAGCATCTCCGCCTCGCGCGCGGTGAGGGTCGACAGGGTCAGGCCGCGCGGGTCGAGCATGGTGCGCTGGAGGCTGCCGACCCGGTCGAGCAGCTTGCCGAGGAGGTCCCCCGGCATGACGCCCTCGCCGTTGGCCAGGGCGGTGATGAGGTGGACGAGCCGGTCCTGGTCGGCGTCCGAGCGGCGCAGCACGGCGCCGACGCCGCACTCGATGATGGTCTGCAGGCCGCCGGCCTCGAAGTGGCCCACGACCAGCCCGGTCCGGCTCTGCGTGTTGAGGCGGAGCCGGCGCAGCCGGTCGGTCACGGCGTCGTTCAGCCCGTCGACCACCATCAGGGAGACCTGTGCGCGCGCGACGTCGCCCTCGGCGAGCAGTTCCACCTCCGGCCGGTGCCGCAGCTGCTGGACGACGCCCGTGTGCAGGATGATGTCCTCCGCGTACACGGCCACCTGGACCCGGCCGGGCTTCACGTTCACGCGCACCGCGGCGGGCTCGGCCGATCCACGCGGTCGGGCCTGGACGGACCTGGTCGCCCCGACGGCCTCATGGGTGGTGGTTTCGATCATCGTCATCCAACTGTTCCGTTCTGCTTCGTCTGCGTCACCGGACGCATGGTGAGGACGGCCGGGCGCCATGTCATGGAGCCGGCCGCGGGTGTTGCCGGGGGGGGCGGGGTGGGGAGCGTTGGCTGGGGGCGGGGCGTCGGCCCCGGGCAGGGCCCGGTTGTTCCCGCGGGCAAGGGGTGTGCCCGCGGCTTGCCCGCGGGGCTCTCTCCTCGGGGTGTCCTCCGGTCCTACCGTCACGGCATGACCGCATCCGCCGAACTCGGCCTTCCCGCGCTGACGGTGTCGCCCGGAGACGTGGCCACGACGACCCTGACGGTACGCAACGACACCGATATCGTTGAGGCGTACTCGCTGGAGGTGGTCGGGGCCTGCGCTCCGTGGACGACGGTCGAGCCGGCCCGTCTCTCGCTCTTCCCGGGGACGTCCGAGACGGTGACGATTCGGCTCGCCCCGGCCCGCTCGCACGAGGTGCGGGCGGGTGAGTTCCCGCTCGGCGTCCGGGTGTTGCCCGCCGAGCGCCCCGAACTGGTGACCGTGCCGGAGACGACCGTCACCGTGACGCCGTTCCGGGAGCTGCGCGCCGCGTTCGCTCCCCGGCGCCGCCGGGGCTGGCTCCGCGCCCGCTACCGGACGTCGGTGCGCAACCTCGGGAACACGGCGGCCGTCGTGACGTTCGCCCCGGCGCAGCCCGGCGAGGAGCTGCGCTTCGGGTTCGCCCCGGAGCGGCTGCGACTCGCACCGGGCGAGTCCGCCGAGACCCGGCTGCGGGTGCGCGCGCGCAAGTTGATCTGGTTCGGCAAGCCGGCCACCTGGCCCTTCGAGGTCACCGTCGGCCAGGAGGGCGAGGCCGCCAAGTCGGACGGCCCGCAGCCGGCCGAGCGGCCGCACGTGCTGGAGGGCGAGTTCGTCCAGCACGCGCTGCTGCCCAAGTGGCTGCTCGCGCTCATCGCGGCGCTGATCGCGCTGCTGCTGGCCTGGCTCACGCTGGTCCGGCCGGCGGTGCGCAGTTCCGCGAAGCAGGCCGCCGACAAGGCGGTCGAGCAGAAGGTCGCCTCGTTCACCCCGGCCCCCGTCGCAGCTCCGCCGGCCCCGGTCCCGGGGGCGACTCCGAGCGGTCAGGGGCAGCAGGGCGGCGCCGCGGGCGGCGGCTCCGGCGGTGGTTCGGGCGGCGGCTCCGGCCGCTCGGTCCCGGGGACGGAGCAGCAGTTCTCGACGACGGTCGACGTGACCACCAACAGCGGCGGTTCCGCGGTGGGCGCCTACCGGGTGGGCCACGGCAAGGTCTTCCGCATCACCGACATCGTCGCCGCCAACTTCCAGGGCGACCAGGGGCTGTTGACCATCAAGTTCGGCGAGCAGACGATCACGACCATCGCCTTGGAGACCTTCCGTAACCAGGACTATCACTGGGTGACTCCCATCGAGGTCCTTGAGGACCAGACGGTGACGGCGAGCGTTGTCTGCCAGCAGCCGGGTACGCCCGCCTCGGGGAAGCAGGCCACCCAGTGCCACGAACTGCTGAACGTCAGTGGGCAGTTGAGCGATATCAAGCGCTGAAACCGCACCTCCCCCTCACTTCTCGTTCACACCATGCACCTGTCAATGGAGTGCGACATTACCGGCCGGTTCAGTAGTCGTTTCTAACACCAACCCGGCCTTGATGGGACAGAGAGTGACGTGAGTGACACCCGCCCGGAAGCCTGGCGGACGCCATAGGGCCCGCCAGGACCGGGCATCGGCCCGAACGGGCAAGCGGAGCGGCCCGTTCGTACAGTGGATCCTGCCCTTTCGCCCATGCCTGACACCTCGTCAACCACCGCGCCCGAAAACGGGATCGCCAACCGGTCGGTCGGTCAGAAACGGGTGGACGGCCCGTCCGGGTGCCGGTCGACGGCCGTCGGCGACCGATTACCCTGGAGGCGGTCGCAGCAGTCGGACCGAGGGAGCAGCCCATGCCGGAGCACGACCTGCCCACCCACCCGACCGTGCGCACCGCCGAGGGCCTGCTGCGCGGCCGACTCCTCGGCCGGCACGCCGTCTTCCGGGGCGTCCCGTACGCCCGGCCCCCGGTGGGGGCGCTGCGCTTCGCCGCCCCCGCCCCGGCCGAACCCTGGGACGGCGTCCGCGAGGCGGCCCGGTTCGGCCCGACCCCGCCGCAGTCCGGGCCGACGGCCGCGAGCCCGGCCGGAGGCACCGACTGGCTGACGCTCAACGTCCACACCCCGGACCCGGGCGCGGCCGGACTGCCCGTCCTGGTCTGGATCCCCGGCGGCGGCTTCGTCGCGGCGGCCTCCGACGACCCCATGTACGACGCCACGGGCCTGGCCGCCGCCGGACTCGTCGTGGTCAGCCTCAACTACCGGGTGGGCGTCGAGGGTTTCGCCCTGCTCGACGGCGCCCCGGCCAACCGCGGCCTGCTCGACCAGGCCGCCGCACTGCGGTGGGTCCGGCGCAACATCGCCGCGTTCGGCGGCGACCCCGACCAGGTCACCGTCGCCGGCCAGTCCGCCGGAGCCGGCTCGATCGCCGCCCTGCTCACCATGAAGCCGGTGCGCGGCCTGTTCCGACGCACCGTCACCCACTCGGTGCCGGGAAGCCACTGCACCCCCGCCCTGGCCGCCGACGTCACCGCCGCACTGGCCGGCCGGCTCGGCACCGCGCCCACCGCCGCCGCCCTGTCGGCGGTCGACCCCTGGCGCCTCGCCGGGGAGCTCACCGCCCTCAGCGCCGATCTGCCCGGACACGGCGAGCGCTGGGGGGCCTTCGCCCGGTCCGGCCTCGCGGTCTGCCCGGTCGTCGACGGCGACGTCCTGCCCGAAGCGCCCTGGCCCGCCCTGGCCGCCGGCCGGGCCGCCGGGATCGACCTGCTCGTCGGCCACACCCGCGACGAGTTCCGGCTGTTCACCGTCATGACCGGCCTCCTCGGCACCTTCACCGAACAGGACGCCGCCACCGCGCTCGACCTCTTCGCCCCGCAGCCGCACGGCCCCGACGCCTACCGCGCCGCGTACCCGCGGGCCACCCCGGACGAACTGCTGGAGTCCGTCCGCTCCGACGCCCTGTTCCGGATGCCCTCGCTCCAGCTCGCCGAGGCCAACACCGCCGCCGGCGGCACCTCCCACCTGTTCGAGCTGGCCCTGCCCGCGCCCGGCGGGGTCCTCGGCGCCTGCCACAGCCTCGACGTCCCCCTGGCCTTCGGAACGCTGGACAGCCCGATCGGGCGGCAGCTCCTCGGCGACACCCCCTCGCCGGAGGCCGTCGCGGTCTCCCACGAGCTCCACCGGGCCTGGATCTCCTTCGCCACCACCGGCGATCCCGGCTGGCCCGCCTTCCATCCCGACGAACAGCTCACCCACGTCCTGGACGCCCGCCCCCGCACCGTCCGCTACCCCGAGCAGGCCGCCCGCCGGATCTGGGCCGGACACCACCCCGTCGCCTTCGACCTGCGCTGACCGCCCGGGACGCCGCCGCAGGGCGGGTCAGCCCTTGACCACGCCCAGCGGCACCAGGCGGGCCACCGGCCGGGCCAGCCCGGCGGCCTCGGTGGCGGCCGCCACCGCGTCGACGTCCTTGTACGCCCGGGGAGTCTCCTCCGCCAGCGCCCGCCAGGAGGCCGGCCGCACCGCGATGCCGCGCGCCTCCAGTTCGCCGCGCAGCTGCTCGCCGCGCACCGTCCGCAGCGCCTGGTGGCGGCTCCACACCCGCCCGGCCCCGTGGCAGGCGGAGCCGAAGGCCTCGTTGCCGGGCAGCCCGACCATGACGTACGAGGCGGTGCCCATCGTCCCCGGCACCAGCACCGGCTGGCCGGCCCGCAGCAGGTCGGCGGGCAGGCCGGGGCTGCCGGGCGGCAGCGCCCGGGTGGCGCCCTTGCGGTGGACGCACAGCCGCCGCGGCACGCCGTCCACCTCGTGGGTCTCCAGCTTGGCGAGGTTGTGCGACACGTCGTACACCAGCTCCAGGCCGACCCCGAGGGCGGCGGCGAAGGCGCGACGGGCCGCCTCGGAGAGCAGCTGCCGGTTGGCCCGCCCGTAGTTGGCCGCGGCGACCATGGCGCCCAGGTAGGCGCGGCCGCGCGGCGAGTCGACCGGGGTGCAGGCGAGCTGGCGGTCGGGGAGCTCGATCCGCTGACGCTGCAGGTCGCGGTCCATGGCGTGGACGTGGTCGGTGCAGATCTGGTGGCCGAGGCCGCGCGAGCCGCAGTGGATCATGACGCACACCTGGCCGGGCCGCAGTCCGAACGCCGCCGCCGTCTCCGGGTCGTGCACCCGGTCGACGGCTTGGACCTCCAGGAAGTGGTTGGCCGAACCGAGGCTGCCGACCTGCTGCAGGCCGCGCTCGACGGCCCGGGTGCTGACCTCGCCCGGGGCCGCGCCGGCCAGCACGCCGCCGTCCTCGCAGCGCTCCAGGTCGCGCGGCACCCCGTGGCCGTGCTCGACGGCGTAGCGGGCGCCGCCGAGCAGCAGGTCGTCCAGTTGCTCCGGTCCGGACAGCCGCCACAGGCCGCCCCGGCCGAGGCCGCGCGGGACGGTGCGGTCGAGCAGGTCCATCAGGCGGGTGATCCGCTCGGGGTCGAGTTCGTCGCGGCCGACGCCCGCGCCCAGCAGCCGGACCCCGCAGGAGATGTCGAAGCCGACCCCGCCGGGCGAGATCACCCCGCCCCGGTCGACGTCGGTCGCGGCCACCCCGCCGATCGGGAAGCTGTAGCCCCAGTGCACGTCGGGCATCGCGAAGGAGGCGCGGACGATGCCGGGCAGGGTCGCCACGTTGGCCACCTGCTCCAGCGCCTTGTCCCCGGCGGCCTGCGGCAGCAGCGCGCGGCTGGCGAAGACCACGCCGGGCACGCGCATCGGCGGGCGCGGTTCGATCCGCCAGCGGCAGCGGCCCGCCTCGACCAGTACGATCTCCACTTCGCTCACCCCGTTCCGCGTTCCGCGCCCGGGCCGGGCCCGGCCCGCTCAGACGTCCCCGACTCGCTCAGACGTCCACCGTCACCCGGCAGGTCCAGCCGTCCGGGCCGGCGCGCAGGTCCAGGTCGTGCAGCGAGACGGCCTTCGGCACGGCGCCGACCAGGGCCGCGGCGGAGGCGTCCGCCATCCGGAAGCGGACCTCGACCGTCCGGGCGCCGTCCAGACCCTGGATCGGGCCGAGCGCCAGCCCGGCGGGGAGTTCGCCGTCGGCGTCCATCCGGTAGACGACCTCCTCCAGGACGCCCGCGAGCAGGTCCGCGTCGCTCACCCCGAGGACGGTGCAGCCGCGCTCGCCGACGATCCGCGCGCCGGACAGGTCCGCGAAGCCGCCCACGACGGCGTGCACCAGCTCGCCGATGCAGCCCTCGGCCGTCGGCGCCCAGGCCTCCACCCGCAGGTCCGCCGTGTGCGGCACGGTCCGGTGGCCGCTGCCGGCACGCCCCGCGGGTCCGCGACCGTCCACGAGCGACGCCTCCCGCCCCCGTTCACGTTCCCCCTCCAGCGTCGTCCCGCGGGGCACCCGGAGGCAACCCGCAGCGGCCCCCGGGGCGGGCCGGACAGGACCAAGGGGCTCTCTTTCGGATCACGCCGGGCGCGCGACGCCGGAGCACGCACCTCGCCGCGTTGTCGTCGGTCGCCGATAGCCCCCAGCCTCCGGCCGGGAGGTGCCCCCACCGCATGGACTCCCTCCTCCGCCTTGCGATGCACGCACCCCGACGCCGCGCGCTGATCCGACGTGATCCGAAAGAGAGCCCCTAGTCGCGGACCGAGGCGAGGTAGGCGGCGGTCAGGTCGGGGGTGGCCAGCCAGGCGGCGTGGTCGCTCGGCTCCGCGTAGGTGTTGGCGAGCCGGCGGGCGACCGCCTCGTGCTCGGCGGCGGCCGCGAACACGCCCTGCACGTGGTCCGGCACGGTGAGCATCGCGGCGGTGAACTCGACCGCATGCCGGGCGTGTTGCCGCCAGAAGCGCTCCGCGGTGCGGCACATCCAGTCCGCGGTGTAGGGGGCCTCGCCGTGCTCGACGATCGCCCGCAGGTACGCCTGCGCCGCACGGGCGGCGCTGTTGGCGCCCTGGCCGGCGATCGGGTCGTTCACCACCACCGCGTCGCCGAGGCCGAGCACGTGGACGGCGTCGACGCCGGTGCCCAGCTCCGCGACCGGCCGCCGCACCACCGGGGTGACGGCGCCGGACAGTCCGGCCCCGGCATCGGTCGGCTCGGCGTCCGCCCACAGCTCCGCCTCCCACGGCAGGTACTCGCTCAACAGGGCACGGATCCGGGCGAGTTGGACGTCGGGATCCGGGGCGTCGCGGAACGCGTCCAGCGGCCCGCCGGGCAGCGCCTCCCAGAGCAGGATCGCGCACGGGCCGGAGAGGGTCAGGGCCGGTTGCAGGTACAGCTCCCCCAGGCCGGGCAGCGCGTGCATCCGCGCCCGCGGCTCGGTGCCCGGATCCGGCGAGCCCACCCCGTGGACGTACAGGCAGGACAGCGCCCGCTGCGGCCGGTCGAACGGCGAGCGGGCGGCGTCGCGTTCGAAGACCCCGGCCAGTTCGCCGCGCCCGGCCGCGACCACCGTCAGCTCGTGCCGGCGGGCGAGCTCGCACAGGCCGTCCCGGTCCAGCGAGCGGTACTCGACCCGGCCGCCGCGCTCTTCCAGCAGTTCCAGCCAGCGCGCCAGTTTCAGCCGCTGGTCCACCGACTGGGCGGGCTCGTCGAGCGTCATGGTGAACTCCAGCGCCCGCACCCCGGGCGGCACGGCGAGCACCGACCGGACGGCGCGGACCGCCGGCGCCTCCCCCGCCCACAGGTCCAGCCCGGCCGCCGCCTCGGTCCGCAGCGCCGGGCCGAACAACGCCTGGGTGGACAGCACCCGCCCGCCGCACACCTGCGCGGGGGTGCGCTCGGCGACCAGCGTCACCTGGTAGCCGGCCGCCACCAGCCCCAGCGCGAGCTGCAGGCCGGCCTGGCCCGCTCCGACGACGGCGATCCGGCGCATGGCGGCCTCCAGGGTGGGCGGTCTCGGCTGACGGCGCCGCCGGCGGCTCGACTGACGGCCCGTCACGCAGGCACAGTAGCCGAGCCGCCGGGGCACGTCACCGGGGCCTCACCGGCACCGGCCACGCCCCGGCGCGGCCGGCTCAGCCGCGCAGGTGCGCGGTGAGCAGCTCGACCACGGCCGCGGTCTGCTCCGCCACGTAGAAGTGCCCGCCGGGGAAGACCCGCAGGTCGAACCCGCCGGTGGTGTGCCGGTCCCACTGGGCGGCCTGGTCGACGGTGGCGTTCTGGTCGGTCTCCCCCACCAGCGCGGTGATCGGCTGCGGCACGGTCGCCTCGGGCGCGCAGCGGTACGTCTCGATGGCGGTGTAGTCGGCCCGCAGCGCCGGCAGGATCAGCTCGCGCAGCGCCGGGATGGTGAGGATCCGCTCGTCCGTCCCGCCGAGGCGCACGATCGTGTCGAGCAGCCCGTCGTCCGGCAGCCGGTAGACGGCGGTCTCCCGGGGCAGCGAGGGCGCGCGGCCCGCCGAGACGAACAGCCGCTCGGGCCCCGGGAGGCCGTCGCGGGCGAAGCAGCGGGCGGTCTCGAAGGCGACGGCCGCGCCCATGCTGTGCCCGAAGAAGGTCAGCGGCCGGTCCGTCCAGTCGCGCAGCTCCCGGTAGAGCTGCTCGGCGAGCTCCAGCACCGAGTCGATCGCCGGTTCGGCGAAGCGGTTCTGACGGCCCGGGTACTGGACGGTGAGCACGTCGGCGTAGGGCGCGAGCGCGTTGGCGTACTCCATGTAGTAGCTCGCGGAGCCGCCCGCGTGGGGGAAGATCACGATCCGGGCGGGGGCGGAGTCGGACGGACTGAAGCGGCGGAACCACGGGTTGTCGACGGCGGCACTGCTGGACATGCGGATGCGGACCTCTCTCCGTGACGAACTCTGCTGGCCCCAGTCTCGCAGGGCCCCGACCGCCGCGGGCCCGAAACCCGGCGGTTCGACGATCTTGAGGCCTGACAGCGGTGACGGCGATCTGTCAGCGATCTGCCGGTCAGGCCTGTGATCGTGGGGCTGCCGGCGGGGCCGCGGTCTCGAATCGTGAGTGTCCCGGCGGCCCCGAATTCGCCAGGAGGTCATCAGCATGTCGTCCACAACCCGCAACCGGCCGTGGGACGTTCACCGGCCGCCGGCCGCCGCCGGAAGGAGCGTCCTGGTCACCGGGGGCAACGCCGGCATCGGCTACTTCGTCGCCGAGCAACTCGCCGGAGCGGGCGCCGCGGTCGTGCTCGGCAGCCGGGACGCCGGCCGGGCCGGGGCCGCCATGGCGTCGATCCGCTCCCGCGTCCCCGGCGCCGTGGTGCACCACCTCCCGCTGGACCTCGCCGACCTGCCCTCCCTGCGGGCCGCCGTGGACGGGCTCGCCCTCGACCACCTCGACGCGGTCGTCCACAACGCCGGGGTCGCGCTGGACGATCCGCCGCGCCGGGAGACCGTGGCCGGGCACGAGCTGATGTTCGCGACCAACCACCTCGGGCACGTCGCGCTCACCCGCTGGCTGGCCCCCCTGCTCGCGGCCGCACCGGCGGGCCGCATCGTGACGGTCGGCAGCTTCGCGGCCCGCTCCGAGCGACTGGACCTCGACGACCTCCAGTCGGCCGTGGACTACCGGCCCAAACGCGCCTACGGCCGCTCGAAACTGGCGCAGATGACCTTCGGCCTCGAACTCGACCGACGCCTCCGCGCCGCCGGCAGCACCGTGCTCAGCCTGCTGGCACACCCCGGCGGCGCACTCGACTCGCTCACCCCGCCCCGCCCGCCGGTCCACACCCGGACCGTCGGCGAAGGACTGCGCGGCCTGCCCGCCGGGCTCCTCCTCCAGGGCAAGGACCACGGCGCGTGGCCGATCGTCCGGGCCGTCCTCGACCCACGGGCACAGGGCGGCCAGCTCTGGGGCCCCCGCGTCTTCGGCCTGCGCGGCACCCCCCGCCTCGAACCCGCCCAGCCCCACCTGACCGACCGCACCGTCGCCGCCCACCTCTGGGACGCCTCCTGCCGCCTCGCCGCCGTGGACCCCGACCTCGGCCTCCTCTGACCACCCCTCCGGCCGGGGGATTTCACCGCTCCCGGCGGCTCAGGGCCCCGGTCGCTGCCCCGGTCGGGGGCCTCAGCGGGCCGGGTCGAAGTGGACGGCTGTGGCGCGGGAGCGGGAGGCGGTGTCGAGGAGCAGGACGGAGGCCGCTTCCGGGGTCGGGGTCGGCGTGCCGGAGCGCGTGTGGCGGGTGAAGGCGGCGAGCAGTCGGTCCAGGCCCCGGCGGTGGCGGGCGAAGACCCGGGCGGAGGCGTGGCGGCCCCGGGCGCGCTGGCCGTCCAGCGCGGTGGCGGCGCCGACGTCGAGCAGCACCAGGTGCAGTTGCCGGCCCTGCCGGGCGGCCTCGCGGGCGAGCCAGCGGCGCATCCAGGCGCGGCTGCCGCAGTCGTGCACCAGCAGTGGCCCGCCGCGCCGCACGGAGGAGCGCAGCAGCCGGACGTGCTCCAGCCGGGCCCAGGGCCGGTAGACCGCGTACGGCAGGCGCGCGGGCATGACCGCCTCGCAGGCCTCGTGGACGGCGCGCGGGTCGACGGTCGGCACCGCCCCCGCCCCGGACCAGCGCCGCAGCAGCGTGCTCTTGCCCGCGCCCGGCAGGCCCGACACGACCACCACGGCATCGGGTGGGTAGCCCACGGTGAACTCCGCCCCCGCGACGCCCCGCAGGTCGAGGACGCCGTGCGGCCGCTCCTCGGCCCCCTGCCCGCCCGGCGCCTCGGCCGTGCCCGTGCTGGTGCCCACGTGTCCCCCGTCCCTGTCCGACGGGAACCCTAACAACTCCCGGCCGCGGGCACGGCACTCCGGTCCGGTCACGACGGGACGCCCCGGCGGCAGCCCCGGCAGCGGCCCCGGCACCCGGGGTCCCCCGCACCACTCCACCACCGCGCCCGCCCTAAGCTGACTCCCCATCAGACAGGAGGCCGCAGCATGGCGGAGTCGGGGCCGACGTACACCGGGCTGGTGTTGGCGGGGCTGGAGCGGGATCCCGGGCGGGTGGCGATCCGCTGGGGCGAGGAGGCGCTGACCGCCCGGGAGTGTCTGGACGGCGTGTACCGGATGGCGCGGGCGCTGGCGGGCGCCGGGCTCGGGCGCGGGGACGGGGTGACGGTGCTGGCCGGGAACCGGCCGGAGGCGGTGCTGGTGCGGTTGGCCGCGAACCTGCTGGGGTGCCGGGTGGCGATGCCGCATCCGGACGGCCCGGTCGGGGAGTCGGTGGCACTGGCCGGGTTCGCCGGGACGTCGGCGCTGGTCTTCGATCCGGTCCGCTGCCGGGCCGCCGCCGAGGGGATCGCGCGGGCGCTGCCCTCGGCGGGCCTGTTCGCGCTGGGGCCGTCGGCGCTCGGGGTGGACCTGTCGGCGGCGGCCGCGTCCTGCTCGCCGGAGCCGCTGGCCCCGCGGTTCCGCCCGCAGGACGTGATGGCGGTGCGGTTCACCGGCGGGACGACGGGCCGGCCGAAGGGGGTACTGCGCCGGTTCGCCCGGCCGCCGCGACCGGCGCTGCTGTCCGGTGCGACGTTCCTGCTCTGTACGGAGCTGTGCCACGGCGGCGGTACGACGGCGGATCTGGCGCTGGCGGCGGGCGGCACGGTGGTGTTGCAGGAGGCCTTCGCCGCCGAGACGGTGCTGGCGGCGATCGAGCGGTTCCGGGTCTCCCGGGTGTACCTGCCGCCGCACCTGCTCTACCGCGTGCTGGACCATCCGCTGCTGCGCGCGACCGACACCGGCAGCCTGCGCCGCGTCACGTACACCGGCTGTCCGCCGTCGCCGCGCCGGTTGGCGGAGGCGACGCGGCGGCTGGGCCGGGTGCTGCACCAGACGTACAGCCTGACGGAGTGCGGGCCGGTGACGAGGCTGGGGCCGGACGAACACCTGGACCCGCGGCTACTGGCGACGGCCGGGCGCCCGTTCCCGGACACCGAGGTGCGGATCGTGGACGAGGAGGGGACGGTGCTGCCGGCGGGCCGGACCGGGGAGATCTGCGTCCGCACCCCGACGGCGATGGTCGGCTACTGGCGCGACCCTGAGCTGACCGCCCGGGTGCTGCGGGAGGGCTGGCTGCACACCGGCGATCTGGGCAGTCTGGACGCGGCCGGCTATCTGACGGTGGCCGGGCGCCGCCCGATGGCGATCGTGGACGGGCACAACGTCTTCCCCCGGGACGTCGAGGAGCCGCTGCGCGCGCACCCGGAGGTGCGGGAGGCGGTGATGTTCGCGACGGCGGGCCCGGACCGGCTGGAACGGGTGCACGCGGCCGTGGTCACCGGGCCGGGATCGCGGGCGACGGCGGAGGAGCTGTGCCGTTGGGCCCGGGAGCGGGTCGGGCCCCGGTGCGCGCCGGACTCCGTCCTGGTGCTGCCGGGGATCCCGCTGACCGGGGCGGGGAAGCCGGACCTCGACGCGCTGCGGGCGTTGGCCAGGTCCTCGGAGGGCCGGATCGCCACCCCCACAGGGGCGCGCGAGGGAGTGTGACGCGCCCTACTGATGCTTCGAGCGCCCGCGCGGGCGACCTCTCGCGCGGCGGACGACGGGAAGAACCGCCTGTGGACACTCGACCGTGCGGACCGAACTGCCGATACAACCCCGGCGGCCTTCCTCCGCACCGTCCCCAGGAGGCACTTCCTTGACCTGGCTACGCGTCCTGACCGCACTCGGAATCCTCGTCGTCGCGGCCAGTGCCGTGCTCGTCTTCGCCCTCTGCACCGCCACCGCCCGAGGTGAGCGCACCGGTGAGGACGCACCCGACCTGCGCGCGGACGCCGAAGGCAGCGGGCTCTTCCAGCGGATGGGCGGCGACAGCTGACGGACCGGACGGCCGCCGCCCCTGCGCCGGCTCAGTGCCCGGCGATGTCGTCCGGACGCACCTCGATGTGGTCGGCCGCGAGGTCGACCGCCACACGGTGCTCCATCCCGAGCGACTCCAGGAACTTGACCGGCAGCTGCACCCGCCCGGTGCGGTCCAGCATCACGTACTCGCGCTCGTTGACCGACTCCTCGCCGTGCTCGTCCGTGACGGTGCGGCGCAGCACCTCGCTGCTGGTCCGGCCGTCCCGGATGGCGACCGTGCGGCGCACCTCGCCCGCGACCATCGGGTCGTGGGTGACGATGACGACGGTGGCGCCGAGTTCGCGGTTGACGGTGCGGAAGGACTCGAAGATCACCCCCGCAGTCTCGGAGTCCAGCTCGCCGGTGGGCTCGTCGGCGAGCAGCACCGGCGGGTTGTTGGCCATCGCCACCGCGATCGCGACCCGCTGCTGCTGGCCGCCGGAGAGCTCGTTGGGGCGGCGGTGGGCGAGGTCGCCGATCTCCAGCGCCTCCAGCAGCTCGGCCACCCGGCCGGCCTGCTGCTTGGCCCGCCCGGCCCCGGCCCGGCGCCCGCGCAGCTGCATCGGCAGCGCGACGTTCTCGGCGGCGGTGAGGAAGGGCAGCAGGTTGCGGGCGGTCTGCTGCCAGATGAAGCCGACCACCTCGCGCCGGTAGCGCAGCCGCTCCCGGGCGGACATCTCCAGCAGGTCGCAGCCGGCGACGGTGGCGCTTCCCGCGGTCGGCACGTCGAGCCCGGCGAGGATGGTCAGCAGGGTGGACTTGCCGCTTCCGGAGGCGCCGACCAGGGCGACCAGGTCGCCCTGCCGGATGGTCAGCTCCAAGCCCTGCAACGCCTGGACCTCGACGCCCTCGGCGCTGAAGATCCGCACCAGTCGGTCGCAGACGATGGCCGCGCCCTCGCCGTACGCCTTGGGCGAGGCGGCGGCGAGGGCCCGCTGCCGGAGCTCCTGCAAGCTGGGGGCCTCGGCGACCGGCTGCTCCTGGGGAGTGCTCTTCACCGCTCGTCTCCTGTCTCGACTGTCCTAGAGGTCCTGGCGGTCCTGAAGGTCCTGACGGTCCTGATGGTCCTGAAAATCTCGATGACCTCGACGGTCCCCACGGTCCCGGCGGCCTGCGCCGGTGTCGCGGCCCGTACCGCTCCTCCCGCCCTCACCGCTGGTCCCCCGCCCGCAGTTCGGTGGCGATCTGGCGCCGGCCGGAGACGGCCGTCTCCAGGACCACCCCGAGGCAGACCACCAGCGCCAGGCCCGCCGTGGGCAGCAGCACCGGCAGCAGGACGGGGGTCAGCGCGTCGCCGATGTCGGCGCCGACCAGCGCCGACAGGTCGAAGGCCGGCCCGAGCAGTGCGACCGCCGCCAGCGCGACCAGTCCGCCGCCGACGGCCGCCACCAGGGCCTGCGGCAGCGTCTCGGTGATGATCAGCGCCAGCCCCTGCCGGGGCCGCAGGCCCATGGTGCGCAGCCGGGCCAGCAGGGCCGTGCGCTCGGGGGCGGCCCGGACCAGGGTCAGCAGGACGGCGAGCAGGGCGAACCCGGCGCCGGCGGCACCCGAGTACCAGAACAGGCGTTCCGCGGAGCGCTGCAGCGGGTCGGCGGCGAGCGCGGCGGCCACCTCGTGGCTGCTGCGGACCGTGTACCCGGGGGGCAGCCCGTAGGTGCCCTTGCCGGCGGCCAGGGCCTCGTCCCGGACCAGTTTGGCGAGGCCCGTGGCGGTGGTCAGGCCCCGGTCCAGCAGCAGGTTCCTGACCTGGCCGGCGCCGACGTCGCCGACGGAGAGCCACTTGTTCGTCCGCTTGAGCTCCGGCAGGCGCTCGGAGGCGGGCCCGACCGGCACGACCACGAACGGCTTGCCCGGGTCCGGCAGGGCGGGGGTGCCGGTGACGATCCCGGCGACGGTGGCGCGCAGTTCACCCCCGTTGGGCGTGCGCAGCCGGGCCGGGCCGTCGGCCGGCTGCTTGGACAGGCCGCTGCTGAACAGCGCCGGCACCGGGCTGTCCGGGCCGCCCGGGGCCCCGGCGAGCGCCGCCGGGTCGAACTCGCCCACCTTGAGGGTCCGGGCGATCTCGGCGTAGGCCTTCGGCTCGGCCACCACGAGGACGGCCGCGGTGCGCTCGCTGCCGGCGCCGATGAAGGAGGCCCCGGGCTCGACCCAGACCCCGGTCCCGGCCCGTACGCCGGGCAGTTCGGCGGCGGCCTCGGTGAACGCCTCCGGCAGGGTCGCGTAGACCGGCAGGGAGACGGAGGCGTCGCCGCCGGTGGTGATCCGGGCGGCGCGCAGCCGGACGCCGTCGACGGTGTCGAGCACGGTGGCGCCGAAGCCGGTCGTGGTGACGGCGATCACCAGGGCGAGCAGCGGCAGCGCGGAGGGCCGGCGGCGGCCCGAGCTGTCGCGGGCGGCGCGGGCCAGGCCGAGGAAGCCGATCAGGCCGCGGCCGCGCCCGGCGAGGGCGGCCAGCCAGCCGACCACCAGCGGCTGGATCCGGGCCAGCAGCAGCCCGCCGGTGAGGGCGAGCATCAGCGGGGCGGCCACCAGCAGCGGGTCCAGGCCGTTGCCGGGGGCGACGCCGCGGCGGCGGACCTCGGCCACGGCCGCGGCGGTGACGCCCAGGACGGCGAGTTCGCCGACGAGTCGGCGCCAGCCGGCCACGGCCTTCGGCGGGGACAGCAGCACGGCGGCGCGCGCCGGGAAGGCCAGCACGGCGATCAGGGCGACCGCCAGGGCGGTGAGCAGGGCGTTGCCCCACCGGGGGGTGGGCAGCAGCACCAGGGCGAAGGCCGTTCCCAGCAGGGCGGAGGGCAGCACGGTCGCCACGCCCTCGCCGAGCAGGCGCAGCAGGATGCCGCCGCGCGAGCCGCCGCGGGCCTGGAGCAGCCGGAGTTCGGCGGTGCGCCGGTCGGCGGTGAGGGCCGCCGCGAGGCACAGCACCACGACGGCCACCCCGGCCACTCCGGCCGGTCCGATCGCGGCCAGCGGGGCCGCGGCGTCGTAGCGGGCGGTGGCCCGGGTGAAGACGTCGGGCAGGAGCGAGGTGACGTGCAGGTCCGGGCGCCCGACCGCGTTGGCGAGCGTGGTGGCGCCGCGCCCGACCAGGTAGGAGCTGACGGTGGCGCGGGCCTCGGCCAGCCGGTCGGCGCGCAGGGCGGCGGAGTCGACGGGCAGCCGCCAGAAGTCCACGCCGCCGTTGCCCCAGAGGACCAGCTGGTGCAGGCCGCTGTCGCCGACGAAGCCGGTGGTGCCCCAGAAGAGCGCCTGGCCCTGGCCCTCCAGGCAGGCGCGGGCGGGACAGCCGACGTCGTCCCAGACCGGGTCCGTGGGGTTGTTGACGCGGTAGAAGCCGACCACGGTGGACCGGTTGCCGCCGGTCAGGTCGCTGCCGTTGTCGATGACGTCACCGAGCTTGACGCCGATGGTCTCGGCGGCCTTCTGGCTGATCACCATCGGCAGCGGCGCGCCCTCCGGCGCGGGGCCCGGCCACACGCCGTCGGTGAGGGTCACGAGGTCCTTGAGACCGCTCACGTACAGCAGGCTGAGCTCCGGCTGATGGTCGGAGAGCCGGGCGTAGCCCTCGTTGAACATCTTGCGCGGGGACTTGGCCCGGCTGCCGTGGAGCTGGCTGGTCTCGGTGAGCGGCAGGTTCCGGCCGATCTCCGCGGTCAGCTTCCGGTGCACGTCGTCGAGGTCGGCGGCCGACTGGATCAGGGTCGGCTCGGCGGTGGCCTGCAGGCTGGTCGCGTTGACGCCCGTCTGGCGCACGAAGTCCCGCAGGGCGCTGTCGGCACCCCGGTCGACGACGCGCGGGAAGGCCGCCGCCATGAACACGGTGACGAAGGCGAGCGCCGCCATGAGCAGGGTGGCCATCGGCGTCGCGCGCAGCCGGGTGCGGACCCAGGGCGCGGGGCCCTGGGCGGGCGCGGGCTCGGACTCGGGCTCGGACTCGGGCGAAGAGGTGGGCACGGCGGGGCCGGCCTTGGTGGTCACATCTCCTCCACGTGGCGCAGCCGGGCAGCCACGTCCCGACGACGGCGTCCCATGAGGAAGGCCGACAGCAGGGGGACGACGGCGATCGCGGCCGTGAGCAGCAGGGCCTGGCCGAACGGCAGCTCGATCAGCGCCTCGGGCGTCGGGCGGGTGGCGGCGGGCGTCAGCACGACGAACGGCACGATCAGGTGGACGAGCAGCGTGCCGAGGCCGAGCCCGACGGCCCCGCCGAGGGCGACCAGGAGCGCCTGCTCGGCGGCCATGGTGCGGGTCACCTGCTTGCGGCGGGCGCCCAGGGCGAGCAGCAGGGCGGAGTCCCGGGAGCGTTCGCGGGCGGAGGCGGCCACGGCGGCGCCGAAGCCGATCGCGGCGAGCACTCCGGTGACGACCGCGATGACCATGAGCGCGCTCTGCGGGGCGGCGCCGACCGGGTCGCTGAGGAGGGCCTCGGAGGCCTCCTCGTAGAGCTGGACGTCCTGGGTGCCGGGGGCGGCGCGCAGGGCGGCGGCGGCCTCGGCGGGGGTCCGGTCGCCGGGGCCGGTGGCGGGCAGCCACCACTCGGCGCGGTTGGGCAGTTCGCTGCCCTGGGCTGCCATCAGCCGGGCCGTGGTGGCGAGGTCGACCATGAGCGCGTTGGGGCCGGCCGTCGGCAGGGCGTCGACCGTCGAGGCGACCTTGACCGGCAGGACGCTCCCGTTGAACGGCACCTTGAGGGTGTCGCCGACGGAGGCACCGACGAGCTTCAGGTAGTCGCGGGTGGCGACGCCGGACAGGGTCTCCGGCACGCTCGTCCCGGCCGGCCGCAGGACGGCGCGGAGCAGGTCGCTGCCCAGACCGTTGGCGAAGCGGTAGCGGATGCTGAACAGGCTGTCGGCACCGGCCGGTTCGGATCCGAGCTTGGCGGCCGGCCCGGCCACCACGTCCCCGGTGGCCCGGACGGCGGGCACCGCCGCCGTCCAGCCGAAGCCGGCCGGCACCTGGACGGCGGTCGCGGGGCCGTCGGCGCTGTCGGAGGCGGACAGCCGGCGGACGGTCAGCTCGCCGTCGGACCGGTCGCCGAAGGAGACGATCACGCCGACCACGGTCAGCGGCGCGGCGGCCGAGCCGAGCGGGGCGTCGACCATCGTGGTCAGCGAGGCCGAGACCTTGGCGTCGCCGTTCAGCGGGAGCGAGCCGAACGCGACCTTGTGGATCACGCCGAAGCGGTCGCGCACCAGCAGCCTGGCCTCGGGGTGGACCGCCGGACGGCTGGAGCCGTTGGGCAGCTTCATCTCCTGCTCCGGCTGCTGGACGGTCACCTCGGCGTCGATCCGCAGCGGGTGGCCGGGCAGTTCGAGGCCGGCCTGCGGGCCGGTGGGGGCGGGCTGGGCGAGTGGCCCGAACACGTCCTCGCGGGTGCGCCCGCCGAGCAGGTCGGGGCGGACCGGGACGCGCTCGGCGAGGGCGGAGGTGTCCACGGCGAGCAGCTGGCCCTTGCCGTTGGGCAGGGACTGGTCCTCGCGCACCACCGGGACGAGCCGGTCGCCGCCGGGCAGCGCGCCGTAGCGGCCGCCCTGGCCCATCAGGGCGTTGTGGGAGGCGGAGATCCGCAGGCCGCCGAGCGTGCTGAAGGCGGCCTGGTCGCGCTGGGAGGCGGTCCAGGTGGCGTGCTGGCCGAGCGCCAGCACGCCGGTGGCCACGGCCATCACGAGCAGCAGCACGGGGCCGGTGGCGCGGGCGGGCCGACGGGCCAGCTGCCAGCCGACCAGGGCCGGGCCGAGGCCGCGGCCTCGGGCGGCCACGTGGGCGCCGAGCCGGGCGGCGAGCGGCAGCAGGCGCAGCACCACCAGGGTGCCGGCGCAGAGCGCCAGGGTCGGGGTGGCGACCAGCAGCAGGTCCACGCCGAGCCGGCCGGAGGAGTCGGTGGACAGCCCGCCGCCGTACTGGCTGAGCTGCTGGTAGGCGAGCACGGCCATGGCGAGCACGGCGAGGTCGCCACCGTTGCGCGCGATGCCGGAGACCAGGGCCTGGCGGCGGCCGGAGCGGCTGCGCAGGGCGGCTCCGGCGCCGCGCAGCAGGCTCGGCAGGCTGGCCAGCAGGACGCAGGCGAAGGCGCAGAGCACGGCGATCGGCCAGAGCGACCAGCTGACGCCGGTGTCCAGGGGCACCTGGTGGTCGCTGCCGAAGCCCGCCAGGGCGCGGACCAGGAACGGGGTCAGCAGGGGCGCCAGCAGCGCGGCGGGCAGGGCGAGCAGCAGCGACTCCGTCGCGGTGAAGGTGCCGAGCCGGGCGCCGGAGGCGCCGCGGGCGGCGAGCAGCTCGTTCTCGGCCGTCTGCCGGGTCGCGATCAGGTTGACCACCAGCAGCAGCGCCGCGACGGCGAGCACGGTCAGCTGGAGGGCGCCGATCAGCAGGGTGGTCCGGGCGACCATCATGCTGGAGGACAACTCGCGCATGAGGTTGGGAAGTTCGGTCCGCGAGCTGATGCTGGCGCGGGTCTGCAGGTCGTCGGCGAGGCCCTGGGAGCGGTTGCCCATGGCCTCCGCCGCGGAGCGGCCGATGCCCGCGAAGTCGGCGTCGAGCAGCCAGCTGCGGCTGCTCTGCACCAGCCCGCCGGTGGTGAAGGCGCTCTGGTCGACCAGCATCGGGCCGTAGGTGGTGAAGCCGCCGACCTCGACCTCGTGGCCGCCGACCGGGTCGATGCGCCAGTACGCGGCGGTCGGGTCGACGGCCCGGTAGACGCCGGTGACGCGGATGGTCAGCGGCTTGCCGTCGAGGCGGTCCGCCACCTGTACGTCGGCGGGCAGGGCCTGGTCGGTGAGGCCGAGCCGGGCCAGCATGGTCTGCGGGACGGCGACCTGCGGGGCGGCGGTCTGGACCGGGCCGGTGGCCGCGGCGGGCCACGCGCCGGCGAGCAGGCGGGTCCGGTCGCGGTCGAGGTCGGCGAGGACCGTCAGGTCGGGCTGGGCGCCGGGGCCGCCCGCGGTCGTGGGGGCGCCGCCGCCCGGCAGGCCGAAGGAGCGGCTGCGCATCAGGCTGTCGGTGTGCACGGGCAGGTCGCCGAAGAGCCTGCCGCGGTAGGCGGCGAGCTCCGCCTCGTCCTTCGCGCGCTGGTCGAGCCCGTGTTCGGCGGTCACCACGACCGTGGTCCGGGCGTGGCCTGCCCCCTGGAGCGCCTGCCGCAAGCCGGCCTCGCCCACACTGCGGTTGAATGCCACCAGCGCGGTCAGCACGGCCGTGGTGATCAGCACTGCGAGCAGCACGGCGGCAGCCAGCGGCAGTCGCCCGCGCAGTCGGCGCACGACGAAGCCGAGCATCAAGTTCCTCCCCGGTCTTTACGTCCCCAGGTTGCGTCCCAGCCTGGTCCATCGATCCGATCTGGTCACAACTCGGTTACGAATAGACACACTTAGGGCACATCGACGCAATGATCACCGGCATTTGATCACCGGATAGCGGACGACTCTGTCAGATTCGATCCAGGAACGGAAGGGACTTGCGCTAACAAGTAAGTAATGAGCAAATTCCTTGCATTGGCGGCCTCCCGCACTCCGGGCGCCCGCCAGAACGCCATGAACATTTCATAACTCAGGCTCCACAGCACGCCTTTGGGAACGCCGACCCGCACCCCGGAAATCGCCGCCCGAAACCGTGAACCCGTGGCGCCGCCCGTCCGTAGACACTGGGTAGACACACACAGGGGGAAGCCTCAATGACGCAGCCTCAGGCCACCGCCACCACCGACGCCCCGATGGTGGCCGTGACCGACCTCCGGCGCAGCTTCGGCACCGGCGAGCGGACCGTGCACGCGCTGCGCGGCGTCTCCTTCACCGTCGGCCGCGGTGAACTCGCCGCGCTCAAGGGCCGGTCCGGCTCCGGCAAGACCACCCTGCTCAACCTCGTCGGCGGCCTGGACGCCCCGACCTCCGGCAGCATCGCCCTGGACGGCACCGACCTCGCCGAACTGGACGAGGACGGCCGGCTCGCCCTGCGGCGGGAGCGGATCGGCTTCGTCTTCCAGTCCTTCGGGCTGATCCCGATGCTCACCGCCGCCGAGAACGTCGGCGTGCCGATGCGGCTGCGCAAGGTCTCGGCCGCCGAACGCGAGGAGCGCGCGCACACCCTGCTGGCCCTGGTCGGCCTCGCCGACCAGGCCAACCAGCGGCCCGGCGAGCTCTCCGGCGGGCAGCAGCAGCGCGTCGCGATCGCCCGCGCGCTGGCCAACGAGCCCGGCCTGATCATCGCCGACGAGCCGACCGGCCAGCTGGACTCGGAGACCGGCCGCTCGATCATGCAGCTGCTGCGTGCCGTCGTCCGCAGCGAGGGCGTCACCGTGGTGGTCGCCACCCACGACCCGACGCTGATGGAGCTCGCCGACCGGGTGATCGAGCTGCGTGACGGGCGGATCCTCGAGGAGGCGGCGACGCCGGCCGCGTAGAGGGGTGGACCTGGGTGCACCGGCCTGTCCGATCCGGTCCGAGCGGGCGGGCCGGCGCGCCCCCGGCGCGGCCGGTGGAACCGGACACGCTCCGCGAGCCCCCGTTCAGGGCACCTTGAGCACCGCCTCGCAGGCTCGGCACCGCCGGGTGCGCTGGGACGGCGGGTACCACGGCTCGCCGGGCCCGGCCGGGCGGTAGGGCTCCCGTTCGAGGTCCGCCGTGTCGTGTCCGCAGAACGTCACCGGCCCCGGATCCTCCGGCACGTCCGGATCCGGCGGCGCCGCGTGCACCCAGCGGATCCGCGCGCCCACGTCGACCTCGCCCGCGTCCAGCACCTCCGTGGACGGTTCCAGCTCGACCAGCACGACCACTCCGCTCATACCTCGACCCTGCGCCCTCGCGGCGGCTCGCGCATCCGGTGGCGGGCCCCCTCCCGGTCAGGCCGCGGTCAGGCCGCGGTCAGGCTCCGGGGAGGGTGATCGACTGAGCGTGGTGGAACACCTCCGCGCCGTCCCAGTACGCCTTGGTGCGCTGCAACCGCGGGTAGTTCCCCTTGTAGTAGAGCCGCTGGTAGGCCGGGTCCGGCTGGCCGGCCGTGCCCAGGTCGACGTCCGGGTAGTTGACGTAGGCGCCGTCCGTCGCGGTGTCGACCTCCGGGACGCCGCCGGTCTCCCGGTAGACGTCCCGGTAGAGCCCGCCGAGGTAGGCCAGATGGTCGGCGTCCTGGGCCTCGTCGGTCCAGTACGTCTGGTACTGGAGCTTCATGATCGAGTCGCGCTGGGGGACGGCCGTCTCCGCGGGCCCGCGGGTGTTGATCCGGCAGCCGTAGGAGTCGATCTGCACCAGCGTCTTCGTGAGGTCCACGCCCTCGACGTCCCGCACCAGCCAGTCCCAGAAGGTGGCGATCTGGGCCCGGCTGAACGGCTCGCGGTGGTAGGCCGACTTGTACTTGCCGCGCTGGTTGTCGCCCGAGGGGTTGAGCGTCATGGTGGCCTGGAACCAGGGCAGTTGGCGACGCTTCTCCGGGTAGGGCAGGAACAGCCCGCCGGCGCTGTGGGTCTGGACCACCGAACGCGTCACCATCCCGCGCTCGACGGCCGCCAGGAACGCGTCGAGCGGCGCCGGGTCGTCACCGTCCCACTGGCTCACCAGGACGACGTTCCCGTTGGAGCGGTGGGTGAGCTTGAGGATCGCGAACAGGCCCTGGTAGGTCGGCTCCTGCGGGCCGCTGTGCTCGGCCATGAAGGCGCCGAAGTTGCGCACCAGGGTCTCGAAGTCGCCGGGCCGCTCGACCAGTTCGCCCCAGGGCCAGGCGACGCTGCTGAGCCAGACCCGGGGCGGCGGCTCCGGCACGCCGACCGCGAAGTGGTAGCGCAGCACCACCCCGAAGTTCCCGCCGCCGCCCCCGGTGTGGGCCCAGAAGAGGTCCGCCTCCGGGGAGCCCTCGCCGTCGTCGCGGTGCGCGCTGGTCACCACGGCGGTGCCGCCCCGCACGGTGACCACGTCGACCTGGACCAGGTGGTCCACGGTGAGCCCGTGCCGCCGCGAGAGCAGGCCGAACCCGCCGCCGCAGATGTGCCCGCCCGCGCCGACCGAGTAGCAGGACCCGGCCGGCAGCGTCACCGCGTACGCGCGGAAGAGCGTGGTGTAGACGTCCCAGTTGGTGGCCCCGCCCTCCACGCAGTACGTCGGGCGGCCGAGCTTGTCCGTGGCGGCGGCGACGCCCCGCATCATGCCGAGGTCGAGGATGACGCCCCCGTCGTTGTCGACGAAGCCCTCGTAGCAGTGCCCGCCGCCGCGGACGGTCGGCCGCAGCCCGTGGTCCAACGCCCGGTTCAACTCGCACACGGCGTCGGCCTCGTCGGCCACCAGGCGGATGTAGGCGGGGCTGCTGCGCCAGCGCTGGTTGAAGCCCTGGCCGAGCGTCCGGTAGCGGGGATCACCCGGCCGGACCGACCGCCCCTCCGGCAGCTCCCGGCGCGCTCCGGCCGCGGCCGCCGTGCCCGCCGTGCCCGTCGAGCCGGCGGAGAGCCCGGCCGCCGCCGCACCGGCGGTGCCCAGGAATCCCCGTCGGGAGAATGCGCCCTCCATGGCCCGACCTCACTTTCTCGGCGATGAGAGAAGCTGGCGGCGGCACGCTAACACAGGTATTCGAGGGTGGGAATCCTTTAACGAACTAGTGTGACAGTACGTCAATTTCGGCGAATCAGCGCAGGTCCCAGGCCGCTGCGGGCCCGGCGGCCGATTGTCAGTGGTATCGGCTACGGTCCCCGACATCCGAGAAGAATCCGAGAAAAACTCGTTCCCGAGGAGGGCCTGATGGCGATCCACCGCCGTATTCACGCCGCGTTTCCCGTTCGCGCCGTCAGCCGCGTTCGCACGGCCGTCCGCGTTCGCGCCGTCCTCCGGGGGTTCGGCCGGAAAACGCGGATGTGGTGGCCGGCGCCGCCGACCACCACATCCGTTCACACGTACCTCAGGCCTCCGGGGCCCACCGGCCAGTCCTGCCGGGCGGGCCTTGCGGGCCGCGCGGGCCGGCACCGGCCGACCGCTCGGTCCCGTCAGGCCGCTCAGCCCCGTCAGGCCGCCGGGAAGATCGCCGCGTCCGGCTTCAGCAGCTGGCCCGGCTTCGGCGCGGTGCCGTCCACCAGGTAGCGGGTGACCAGCGCGTTCAGCGCCTGGCTGCGGCCGACGGCGCAGTGCTCGATCGAGTCCACGCTGACCAGCACGGCGTTGCCCAGCTGCTGCTGCATCCGCTGGGCGAACTTGTACTGGGTGGCCGGGTCGTAGAGGTTGCCGATCACCATGACGGTGTTCGAGGTCTTCTTGTTCCACGGGCCGCTGAAGCGCTCGGCGTCCCGGGCCGGGGCCGGCCAGCTCGCGCAGGCGGGCGCGTCGAAGGCCTGGTAGCGGCCGAAGGTCGGCGACTCCTTCTCCCAGGCCTTGGCGACGTTCGGGAAGACCCGGTCGTTCGACGGGTACGGCTTGTCCTGGCAGTTGACGCCCATGTAGGAGTCGTCGGCGGTGTACTCGGAGTCGGCCGGGGCCTCGCGCAGCGCCCGCGGGGCGTTCACCGCGAGGATGTTGGCGTCGTCGTCCGAGACGGTCGCCTTCGGCGCCATCAGGGTGTTCGCGGCCGGCTTCTGGACCAGCTGGTACGTCGCCTGCAGCGACTTGGCCAGCGGCGCCAGCTTGGCCTGCGAGTACAGCGCGCTGGCCACCTCGCTGGTGAAGGTGCTCAGCGTCACCTGGGAACCGTTCGGCAGGGTGACCGGGCTGGTCCGCAGGTGGTCGCGGAGCTGGTCGAACTTGGCCCGGGTGTCGCCCTCGCCGAAGGCGCAGCGCGGGGCGCCGGCGGCCTGGCAGCGCTTCAGGAACTCGTCCAGGGCCAGCTCGAAGCCGCCCGCCCGCTGACGGTCGTACTCCAGGCCGTCGTGCAGGCGCAGGTTCGGGTCGACGTTGCCGTCGACGATGATCGTGCGCACCTTGTTCGGGTACATCCCGGCGTAGGTCGCGCCGATCAGGGTGCCGTAGGAGAACCCGGCGAAGTTGAGCTGGGAGTCGCCGACGGCGCGGCGCATCCGGTCGAGGTCGCGGACCACGTTGATGGTCGACATGTGCTCGATCAGCGGGCCGGCGTTCTTGCTGCACGCGTCGGTGTAGTCCTGGTCAGCGTCCAGCGTCTCGTTGATCTCGGCCTTGGTGACCGGCACGCCGACCATGCGGCCGTTGACCGCGTCGGCGTCCTCCTGGGTCTTGAAGCACTTGAGCGGGTTGCTCCGGGCCACGCCACGGGGGTCGAAGCCGACCAGGTCGAAGCGCGACTGCACCTCGGTACCGAACCGGGTGGTGGTCGCCCACAGGTAGCCGCTACCACCCGGGCCGCCCGGGTTGAGGAACAGCGAGCCGATCCGCTTGGACGGGTCGCTCGCCCGCCGGCGCATCATGGCGATGCCGATCTTCTCACCCGACGGGTTGTCATAGTCCAGCGGAACCGGGTACACGGCACAGTCGTAGATGCCTGGGTCCGGCTTGCTCGGGTCGGGGTTACACGGGGTCCAGTTGACAGCGGCGACCTTCGCCTCGGCCGCCGCACCCGGCGCCAGGTCTATCGGCGCTGCCGATGCCGCGACAGCACTACCGGTGACGAGGGCGAGGGCGCAGGTGACCGCTCCGGCCAGCGTGGATATACGGGACAAGGAACCTCCTCAGTACTGAAAGGGCGGCCCCAGCCTGTCAGCCTGAGATCTCCATGTGAAGACCTGGAAGCAGCGTAAATGTTTCGATGCCGTCCACTTTGCGACCGGATTATTCTGTGAATGAACCAACTTGACGGTTGATTGACCTGAGTGCCCGTCACCACCGAGCCACCACCACGGTCGCCGCCGCATCCGGGCCGCCGGAGCACAGCCCTACGGCACGTCGCGCGGCGAGGCCGCCACACCCCGCCGAGAGCGCCTTTTCAAACTGCCTTCCGAGTGGCGGGAGTTCGAAGAAACGCCCTACCGTCCGACCGCCCCGCACAGCGCAGCCGCCACCAGCCCCTGGATCTCGTCCACGCGGACTTCCCCGCCTCCTACCAGCCGGTCGAAGACCAGTCCGTCGACGCAGGCCAGCAGGGTGGCGGTCCGCCCGTCGGGGTCGGGCACGCCCTGGTCGGCCAGGAACGTGCGGACGGCGGCGCGCGCCGCGTTCTCGCGGGGGACGAGGATCTCCCGAAGTTCGGGGTCGCGCACGCTCTCCACCGCGCAGGCGTACCGCGCGAGCGAGCGCCGCCGGCATCCCACCGGCCGCCAACGGGATGCGCGCGCCGCCCTCGGAGTCGTCGAGGTGGTCGAAGCGGCGGCGCGGCGCCAGCACACCGGCGGCACCCGCACCCCGGAGGGGCCGCCGACTTGACCGGGAAACTGATGAGGCGCCATATTACTTTCATGACGCAACGCCCCGACGCCGGCAGCGGCGCTCCCACCCTCGATCAGGCCCGCCGCCAGATCGCCCGCTACGGCCTCACGGCCGACCCGCAGGCGATCCTGGTCGCGGCCCGGCTGATGGCGGCGGGCGCCCGGATCGGCCAGGCCGGGGAGGTGCACTTCGCCCGGTTCGGGCTCTCCACCGGCCGCTACCGACTGCTGGCCGACCTGGAGGACCACGGCGGCGAGAAGTCGCCCTCCCAGCTCGCGGCTGGCCTCGGCGTCTCGCGGGCGACCGTGACCGGCCTGGTCGACGGCCTGGAGCGGGAGGGCCTGGTGGTCCGCCGCCCGTCCGCCGAGGACGGCCGCGCCAACGTGGTGGTCCTCACCGCACGCGGCGCGCAGCGGCTGCGCGATCTGGCGCCCGAGCACTTCGCCCGGATGCAGGCACTGGTCGGCGGGCTCTCGGTCGAGGAGCGCGCCACCTTCCTCGACCTCCTGGCCAGGGTGGTCGAGGGCGCCGACGCGCTGACCGCCGACTGACCCGAGCGGGAACGGCGGGCCGCGCAAGGCGGCCCGCCGACTTCACGACCCAATAGTTAGGCACCTAAGCACTAATAGTTAGCCACCTAATCACTTCACCCCAGCACCTCCGCAGGAGAAGCCCATGAGCAAGAAAGCATCCGGCGCACCACCCCCCTTCACCCTGTGGCGGGAGGTCCTCGTCGCCTACGCGATGCCCGCCGTGATGGCCGGCATCGGCGGGGCCGTCACGCACCAGCCGCAGCTGATGATCGCCGCGGCCACCACGATCGGCGGCACCTCGGCCGTCGTCGCCACCCTGCTCGGCTCCGTTCTGCGACGCCGGCCCGACCGCTCCCCGGACGGCCGGGCACCGCGTGCCCTGCTGGCCCCCGCACTCGGCCTGGCCGCCGCGGCCGTCGCGCTCGCCGTCGGCCTCGCGGCCGCGCACTGGCTGCCGCAGATCCACGGGCTCGCCACCAGCCCCTGGCCCAGCCGCCTTCCGATCGACCTGCCGGTCTCGTCGGCGATCGCGGCCACCGTGATCACCTGGCGCTGGCGCGGCAGCCGCCGGACCCGACCCCCGCAGCACCGACTCTCCACCCGACCGGAAGGACAGACCTCATGATCGTCGTCATGGGCGCCGGAGGCGCCACCGGCGGTGCCACCCTGCGCAGCCTCGCCGCCCTCGGTGCACCGAGCCGCGCACTCAGCCGCGACCCCGCCCGCCTCGCGGCCGGCCTCGACGACCGGACCCTCGCGCTGACCAAGACGCTCCCGGCCGACGCCGCCGACCCGGACTCCCTGCGCGCGGCCTTCCGCGGCGCGCACCAGCTCTTCCTCACCATGGCCAACGGCCCGCACCAGGTCCAGCACGAGCTGGCCGCGATCGACGCGGCGGTCGAGAGCGGCGTGGAGCACATCGTCAAGATCTCCGCACCCGCAGCCGAACCGGACTCCCCCGTGGCCGTCTCGCGCGGACACCACCTGGTCGAGGAGCGCCTGCGCGCGTCCGGCGTCACCGCGACGGTGCTGCGGCCGTACGCGTTCATGCAGAAGCTGCTGCTGCTGGCCCCCGGCATCGCCGCCGCCGGGGTGGTGCACGGCGCCATGGGCCAGGCCCGCTGCAACTACGTCGACGCCCGGGACATCGGCGACGCCGCGGCCGAGGTGCTCACCCGCCCGGAGCTCGCCGGCGCAACGTATCCGCTCACCGGCGGCCGGGCGTACAGCTACCCGGAGCTCACCGGACTGCTCGGCGAGCTGCTCGGCCGCCCGGTCCGCTACCTCGACCTGCCCCCGGCCGGGCTGCACGCCCACCTGGTCGAGCGGGCCGGGATGCCGCCCTGGCTGGCCTCCCACGTGGTGGAGATCCAGCAGCTCGCGGTGGTCCGCCGGGAGGCGCCCGACGACACCCTCGCCCACCTGACCGGGCGCGCCCCGCGCACCCTGGAGGCGTTCCTCCAGGAGTCCCTGCACCGCTTCCGCTGACCGCTCCGACACCCTTCGGGCGCCACGCGGAGACCACGCGGACACCATGGCGGGCCCGGCCGCCGGGCCGGAAACAGGCCCGGAGGCCGGGCCCGCCACCCGAAAGGAGCAGCATTCGCTGTGGCGTGGATCACGATCGAGAATTCGGCCTGACGATCCGTCAATTCGACTGACATCCAGTCACATGACTGCCACGCCCACCCAGTTGTTGACTGACGCAACGTCAGCTCAGGCCATTTCCGGCCTAGTTGAGCCAGGTGGCGGGCCGTACGGCGCCTCGCACCCGGGGCTACCATCAGTCGGGTTGTCCGCTCCGGCCCCGGAGTGGGGTCACCCGGTCAGGCGAGTGCTCCCACCGCCCCGAAGGGCCGGGCATCAGTCGGAACGGGGCGAGGACGAGGAGCGTACGGGCTGCCATGACAGCTGAACCGAGCACGGAGCAGTCCGCCACGCCGTCCCGAGCCACACCACCCCGAGCCACACCACCCCACGCCACGCCGCCGCAGGCCCCACCGCCGCAGGCCCTCTTCCCCGGCCGTCCGGCCGCCGCGCCGCGCACCCTGGTCGACGTCCTGGACGCCACCGTCCGCGCCCACCCCGACGAACCGGCCCTGGACGACGGGCGCACCGTGCTCGGCTACCGCGCCCTGGCCGCCGAGGTCGAGCAGCTGCGCCGCAGGCTGGCCGCCGCCGGGATCGGCCCGGGCGACCGGGTGGGCGTGCGGGTCCCCTCGGGCACCAACGACCTGTACGTCTCGATCCTCGCCGTACTCGCCGCCGGCGCCGCCTACGTGCCGGTCGACGCCGAGGACCCGGACGAGCGCGCCCAGCTGGTCTTCGGGGAGGCCGGCGTCGCCGCGGTACTCGGCGCCGACCGCGCGCTGACCGTCCACCGCGAACGCCCGGCGCCCCACCCCGGCGAGACGACCGCGGACCACCGCCCCCGCCCCACACCGGCCGACGACGCCTGGATCATCTTCACCTCCGGCTCCACCGGCCGCCCCAAGGGCGTGGCCGTCACCCACCGCAACGCCGCCGCCTTCGTCGACGCCGAGGCGGCGCTCTTCCTCCAGGACGAGCCGATCGGCCCCGGCGACCGGGTGATGGCCGGCCTGTCGGTGGCCTTCGACGCCTCCTGCGAGGAGATGTGGCTGGCCTGGCGCCACGGCGCCTGCCTGGTGCCCGTCCCCCGCTCCCAGGTGCGCAGCGGCGCCGACCTCGGCCCCTGGCTGGCGGAGCAGGAGATCACCGTGGTCTCCACCGTCCCGACGCTGGCCGCGCTCTGGCCGGCCGAGGCGCTCAACGAGGTGCGGCTGCTGATCTTCGGCGGCGAGGCCTGCCCGCCGGAGCTGGTGCAGCGGCTGGTCACCGAGGGCCGCGAGGTCTGGAACACCTACGGCCCCACCGAGGCCACCGTGGTCGCCTGCGCCGCGCTGCTGACCGGCGACGGCCCGGTCCGGATCGGCCTGCCGCTGGACGGCTGGGACCTCGCCGTGGTCGACGAGGCCGGCGAGCCGGTCGCGGTCGGCGGCACCGGCCAGCTGGTGATCGGCGGGGTCGGCCTGGCCCGCTACCTCGACCCGGAGAAGGACGCCGAGAAGTACGCACCGCTGGCCTCGCTCGGCTGGGAGCGCGCCTACCGCAGCGGCGACCTGGTCCAGGCCGACCCGGCCGGCCTGCTGTTCCTCGGCCGCACCGACGAGCAGATCAAGCTCGGCGGGCGCCGGATCGAACTCGGCGAGGTCGACGCGGCGCTCCAGGCCCTGCCCGCCGTGGCCGGCGCGGCCGCCGCCGTCCGCACCGCGCGCGGCGGCAACCAACTGCTGGTCGGCTACCTGGTCGTCCAGGACGGCTTCGACCGCGAGCAGGCCGTCGAGAAGCTGCGCGCCGAGTTGCCGGCCGCCCTGGTGCCGCTGCTCGCGCCGGTCGACGCCCTGCCCACCCGCACCTCCGGCAAGGTCGACCGGGCCGCCCTGCCCTGGCCGCTGCCCGAGCTGGAGAACGCCGGGCCGAGCGAGCAGTTGTACGGCACCGAGGCCTGGCTGGCCGAGCAGTGGGCCGAGATCCTCGGTGTGACGGTGAGCGGTCCGCGCGACGACTTCTTCGGCATCGGCGGCGGCAGCCTGGCCGCCGCCCGGCTCACCACGCTGCTGCGCACCCGCTACCCGAACGCCGCCGTGCTGGACGTCTACCAGCACCCGACGCTGCGCAAGCTCGCCCGGCACCTGGAGCGCACCGCCGCCCAGGGCGGCCAGGCCCGCACCATCGCCCTGGTGCCGACCAGGGCCAAGCTGCTCCAGTTGCTCCTGCTGATCCCGCTGTTCACCGTGGTCGGCCTGCGCTGGACGGTCGCCCTGCTGGCGGCCGGCAACCTGCTCTCCCACCTCGGCGACTACCCGTGGGCGCCCACCGCCTCCTGGTGGGCGGTCGGCGCGGGCGCCCTGGCGCTGTACAGCCCGGCAGGCCGGCTGGCGATCGCGGCCGGCGGCGCCCGGCTGCTGCTGCGCGGCCTGCGCCCGGGCAGCCATCCACGCGGCGGCGCCGTCCACCTGCGGCTCTGGACCGCCGAGCGGCTCGCCGAGCTCAGCGGCGCCACCGCGCTGTCCGGCGCCTGGCTGGTCCGCTACGCCCGGGCGCTGGGTGCCAAGGTCGGGCCCGAGGTGGACCTGCACTCGCTGCCGCCGGTCACCGGGATGCTGAAGCTGGGCCGGGGCTGCGCCGTCGAGGCCGAGGTGGACCTGTGCGGCTACTGGCTGGACGGCGACCGGCTGGAGGTCGGCCAGGTCAAGGTCGGCTCCGGCGCCGTGGTCGGCACCCGCTCGACCCTGCTGCCCGGCGCCCGGGTCGGCAAGCGCGCCCAGGTGCTGCCCGGCTCCAGCGTCACCGGGCACGTGCCGACCGGCCAGCGCTGGGGCGGCGCGCCCGCCGTCAAGCTGGGCCGCGTCGAGCGGGCGTGGCCCAAGGAGCGCCCGCCGCACCGGGTCTTCTGGGCCGCGCTCTACGGTGCCAGCGGCACGGCGCTCGGCCTGCTCCCGGTGGCGCCCGCGCTGGCCGGGCTCGCGGTCCTCGCCGGTTTCGTCCACCAGGGCGACGACCTCGGCGCGGCGCTCGGCGGCGCGCTGCTCGGCCTGCTGCCCGCCACCCTGGCGTACGGCGCGGTGTACGCGGCGCAGCTGGTGGCCGCCGTCCGGTTGCTGAGCCGCGGTCTGGTCCCCGGGGTGCACCCGCTGCACGGCCGGGTCG
Source organism: Kitasatospora sp. NBC_01300 (assembly GCF_041435235.1). Lineage (NCBI taxonomy): Bacteria > Bacillati > Actinomycetota > Actinomycetes > Kitasatosporales > Streptomycetaceae > Kitasatospora > Kitasatospora sp. NBC_01300. Next base: position 538,535 of record NZ_CP108408.1, read on the forward strand.
GCTGGCAGGCGTGGACCGTCACCCAGCTGATGGACGGGGCCCGGGAGGTGCTGTTCCCGCTGTACGCGGGGCTGGTCACGCCGCTGTGGCTGCGGGCGCTCGGGATGAGAGTCGGCCGGGGCGCGGAGGTGTCCACGGTGCTGGCGCTGCCCAGCCTGACCACCGTCGGCGACGGCGCGTTCCTGGCCGACGACACCCTGATCGCGCCGTACGAGCTGGGCGGCGGCTGGGTGCGGCTCGGCGAGGCGAAGGTCGGCGAGCGGGCGTTCCTCGGGAACTCGGGAATGACCGCGCCGGGCCGGGCGGTGCCCAAGCGGGGCCTGGTGGGCGTGCTGTCGGCGACGCCGGAGAAGGCCAAGAAGGGCGGCTCGTACCTGGGCATGCCGCCGATGCGGCTGCCGCGCGCGGCGGACGAGGCCGACCAGAGCCTGACCTACGAGCCGCCGGCCCGGCTGCTCTGGGCGCGCGGACTGGTCGAGCTGGCCCGGCTGCTGCCGGTGCTCGCCTCGGGGGCGCTCGGTGTGCTGACCGTCGCGGTGCTGTCCCGGCTGGCCGTCTCCTGGTCGGCGGGCGCGGCCGCGCTGCTCTCGGGCCTGGTGCTGCTGGGCGCCGGCGCGGTGGCCTGCGTGGTCGCGGTGGCGGCGAAGTGGCTGCTGGTCGGCCGGTTCCGGGCGGTGGAGCACCCGTTGTGGAGCAGCTTCGTGTGGCGCAACGAGCTCGCGGACACCTTCGTCGAGGTGCTGGCGGTGCCGTGGCTGGTCGGCGCGGTGCCGGGCACGCCGGTGCTGAACCTCTGGCTGCGGGCGCTCGGCGCGCGGGTCGGCCGCGGCGTCTGGTGCGAGAGCTACTGGCTGCCGGAGGCGGACCTGGTCACCCTCGGGGACGGCGTGACCGTCAACCGGGGCTGTGTGGTGCAGACGCACCTCTTCCACGACCGGATCATGCGGATGGATACTGTGGTCCTCCGCGAGGGCGCCACCCTGGGCCCGGGCGGCATCGTGCTGCCCGGCAGCACGGTGGGCGCGCGCAGCACGCTGGGCCCGGCCTCGCTGGTGATGCGCGCCGAGTCCGTCCCCGCCGACACGCGGTGGCTGGGCAACCCCATCGAGGCGTGGCAGCCCACGTCATGACCACCCGTCCCGGCCCGCAGGAAGTGCCCGCCCCCGTGAAGCCCAAGCACGTCCCGGCGGCCGCCGGCGCCCCCGACCCGTACTTCCCGGCCAGCGGCGACCACCGCTACCGGGTCCACCGCTACGAACTCGTGCTGGACTACCGGCCCGGGCCGAACCGGCTGGCGGCCTCGGCCCGGCTGAGCGCCGTGGCGGACGCGGCGCTGGCCGAGTTCGCGCTGGACCTGGCCGAGTTCCGGATCGGGCGGGTGCTGGTCGACGGCAAGGCCGCCCGCTACACCCACCGCGCCGGCAAGCTGCGGATCCGCCCGGCCAGGGCGCTGGCGGCGGGGGCGGCGTTCACCGTCGAGGTGCACTACACCGGCAACCCCCGCCCGGTGCGCAGCCCGTGGGGCGGCCTGGGCTGGGAGGAGCTGACCGACGGCTCGCTGGTCGCCAGCCAGCCGATCGGCGCGCCGTCCTGGTTCCCGTGCAACGACCGGCCCGCCGACAAGGCGACGTACCAGATCGCGGTCACCACGCCGTCCCCGTTCACCGTGCTGGCGAGCGGCCGGCTGCTGACCCGCACCACCCGGGCGTCCAGCACCACCTGGGTGTACGAGCAGAGCGCGCCGACCTCGCCGTACCTGGTGACGGTGTCGATCGGCCACTACCGGCCGGTCCCGCTGGCGGCCCGCCCGGCCGTGCCGCAGACCGGCTACGTCCCGGAGCGGCTGGTCCCCGCGTTCACCCGGGACTTCGGGCGGCAGCCGGAGATGATGACGTACTTCGGCGAGGTGTTCGGGCCGTACCCGTTCGGCGAGTACGCGGTGGTCGTCGCGGACGAGGAACTGGACGTCCCCGTGGAGGCGCAGGGCGTCGCCACCTTCGGGACGAACCACCTCGGCGGCGGCTGGCAGCGCGAGCGGCTGATCGCCCACGAGCTGGCGCACCAGTGGTTCGGCAACAGCGTGACGATCGCCGACTGGCGGCACATCTGGCTGAACGAGGGCTTCGCCAAGTACGCCGAGTGGCTGTGGTCCGAGCACGCCGGCGGCCCGGCCGCGGCCACCCACGCCGCCGCCGCGCACGGCCTGCTGGCCGGGCTCCCGCAGGACCTCCGGCTCGCCGACCCGGGCCGCAGGCTGATGTTCGACGACCGGCTGTACCAGCGCGGCGGCCTCGCCGTGCACGCGCTGCGGCGGGCGCTGGGCGAGGACGCCTTCTTCGCGATGCTGCGGGACTGGACGAGCGTCCACCGGCACGGTGTCGTCGGCACCGCCGACCTGCTCGCGCACGCCTCCCGGTACACGACCGCCCCGCTGGCGCCGGTCTTCGAGGCCTGGCTGCAGCGGCCCGAACTCCCGCCGCTGCCGGGCTGACCGGCCCGGCGGCGACAGCGCGGGGCGTTCACTGGACGCTCGCGGGGCGATCGCGGGGGCGACAGCGCGGTGCGTTTGCGGAGATAACGGGTGGATCCTTCGGGGCGGCCTGGCTAGGTTGGGTGCGTCTGTCGCCCGTCCGTGCCGGCCGGCGGCCCCCGCCGGCGGTCTCGTCGGCGGGCCTCGTGGCAGACCACGCCGACGGGCCTCCCCCGCCGGACCGCGCCGAAGGATTCAGAGGATCAGATGACCGATCAGTCCGACGAACTGCTGCCGACCACCCGCCGCGCCCTGCTGCACCGGATCGCCGTCGCCCAGGCCGAAGGGCGCACGCCCTCGCTGGCCGCCGGCGTGGTCCGGGACGGCCGGCTGGTCTGGAGCGGCGCCCGCAGCATGATCGACGGACACGCGCCGACCCCCGACGTCCAGTACCGGATCGGCTCGCTCACCAAGACCTTCGTCGCCGTGCTCGTGCTGCGGCTGCGCGACGAGGGCCTGCTCGACCTCGCCGACCCGCTCGCCCGCCACCTGCCCGGCACCCCGGCCGACGGCGCGACCGTCGCGCAACTGCTCGCGCACACCGCCGGGCTCGCCGCCGAGACGCCCGGGCCCTGGTGGGAGCGGACCGACGGCTCCCTGCGCCCCGGACTGGACGACCTGCTGGAGCCCGGCGCCGCGATCAAGCACCCGGCCGGGCGCCTCCACCACTACTCCAACCCCGGCTACGCGCTGCTCGGCGCACTGGTCGAGCGGCTGCGCGGCGAGCCCTGGGGCGAGGTGCTGCGGCGCGAGGTACTGGCGCCGCTCGGCATGGACCGCACCACCCTGCTGCCCGAGCACCCGCACGCCGGGGGCTTCGCCGTCCACCCGTGGGCCGACGTCATGCTGCCGGAGCCGCTCACCGACACCGGGCTGATGGGCCCGGCCGGCCAACTCTGGTCCACCGTCGCCGACCTGGCCCGCTGGGCGGCCTTCCTCGCCGCCGGGGACGACAAGGTGCTGGCCGCCGACTCGCTCGCCGAGATGCGCCGGCCCGCCACCGGCCCCGACGACACGACCTGGACCTCCGGATACGGCCTCGGCCTGCAGCTGCGCCGCCACCAGGGCCGGGTGCTGTACGGCCACACCGGCTCGATGCCCGGCTTCACCGCCGCACTGTGGGTCAGCGACGAGGACGGCCTGGCCGCGATCGCCCTGTCCAACGCCACCACCGGCGCCGGCACCACCCTGGTGGCCACCCAGTTGATCACGCTGACCGCCGAGCACGAGCCCCGGCTGCCCGAGCCCTGGCGCCCGCTGCCCGAGGTCGACGAGGAGCTGCTGGCCCTCACCGGCCCCTGGTACTGGGGCACTTCGGCGCAGGCCCTGCGGCTGCGGGCCGACCGCGGCCTCGAACTGACCTCGCTCGTCGGCGGAGCCCGCAGCTCCCGCTTCCGCGCCGAGCCGGACGGCACCTGGACGGGGCTGGACAACTACTACGCGGGCGAGACCCTGCGGGTGGTCCGGGCCGCCGACGGCACCGTCAGCCACCTGGACCTCGGCTCCTTCGTCCTGACCCGCGAACCCTACGGCCCCGCGCCCGTCATCCCGGGCGACGTCGACCCGCAGGGCTGGCAGGCCTTCTAGGGCGTGTCCGGACTCCGCCGGGGGCGCGCCCTGGCGGAGCACGCCGGTCGCGCGCAACATCGCACCCGTCCACGGTGGTTCCGGGGGAATCCCGGGGAACGTTGGCAGGCCCGGGCGCACAGGCGCCCGGGCTGTCCACCCCCGGCGGGCGAGCGCCCGGTGCCCGGCAGATGACCGGGAGGCGACGGGTGGTCCCATTCAGCAGTTGCACATCTGCGCTCCGCCGCGCCGCAACATGGATGCCAACCGGCTCGGAGAGATATACGGGGACCGGTTCGCGTGCAGGCCCAACGCCTGCGGGCCGGGCCGGTGCCCTGGCGATCCAGGGCGCCGCCGATCGTGCTGCCCTGGAGGGTCCGCCATGACCACCGTCCCCACGTACGCTCCGACCGCAGTAGCCCCCACCCACGACGCCCCCGCCGTGCCCGCCCCCCGCCGGACCCAGGCCCCGGCCCCGGCCGCCTACACCGTCTCCCTCGCCCGCGACGCCGACGACGTGCGCGCCGCCCAGCGGCTGCGCCACCAGGTCTTCGCCGCCGAGCTCGGCGCCGTCCTGCACAGCCCGGTCGCCGGCCTGGACGTCGACCCCTTCGACGAGTACTGCGACCACCTCCTGGTCCGCGAGGGCGAGCACGGCGCCGTCGTCGGCACCTACCGGCTGCTGCGCCCCGAGGCCGCCCGGCGGGCCGGACGGCTCTACTCCGACGGCGAGTTCGAGCTCTCCGCCCTGGCCCCGGTCCGTCCGGGCCTGGTGGAACTCGGCCGGTCCTGCATCCACCCCGACCACCGGGGCAACGGCGCCGTCATCAACCTGATGTGGGGCGGCATCGCCCGGTACCTCGCCGACACCGGCAACACCTGGGTCGGCGGCTGCTGCTCGATCCCCCTGGACGACGGCGGCGCCACCGCGGCCCGGGTCTGGGACACCGTCAGCGCCAAGTACCTGGCGCCCGAGCAGTACCGGGTCACCCCGCGATGCCGCTGGGACGCCACCGGCGTGCCGCGCGCCGAGCGCGGCGCGCTGCCCGCCCTGCTCCGCGGCTACCTGCGGCTCGGCGCCTGGGTCTGCGGCGAGCCCGCGTACGACCCGGACTTCGACTGCGTCGACCTGTACGTGCTGCTCTCGCTGGAGCGCACCGACCCGCGCTACCTGCGGCACTTCCTGTCCGGACTGCCCGCCCGGCCGCTCGGCGCCTCGTCATGAGCGTCTGGCTGCCGACGGCCCCCTGCCGGCCCGAGACCTGCCTGGCCGACCCGGCGCCCGCCGTCTCGCACCCCCGGCGGGCGCTGCGGCTGGCGGCCTGCCTGGCGGCGGTGCTGACGGGCGTGCTGCTCAGCCTGCCCCTGCGCCTCCTCCCGTACGGGACCCGGGAGCGGCTGATCCGGCTCTGGGCGCGCGTCCTGCTGCGCGCCCTCGGGGTCACCGTCCACCTCGGGACGCCGGGCGGCGCGCTCGGCGGCGGGACGCTCGTGGTGGCCAACCACGTGTCCTGGCTGGACATACCGCTGATCGCGGCGGGCCGCCCGGGCCGCTCACTGGCCAAGACCGAGGTCCGCCGGTGGCCGGTGCTCGGGCCGCTGATCGCCTGGGGCGGCACCGTGTTCCTGGACCGCGACCGGCTGCGCGCGCTGCCCGGCACCGTGGCGGCGGTGGCCGAGGTGCTGCGCGCCGGCCGGCCGGTGATCGTCTTCCCGGAGGGCTCCACCTGGTGCGGGCGGGAGAGCGGCCGCTTCCGGCCCGCGCTGTTCCAGGCGGCGGTGGAGGCGGGCGCCTTCGTCCAGCCGGTGACGATCCGCTACCGGCTGGCGGACGGACGGCCGACCAGCGTGCCCGCCTTCGTCGGCGACGACGGACTGCTCACCTCGCTCGCCCGGGTGGTCGCGGTGCGCGGGCTGGTCGCCGACGTGACGTTCCTGCCGCCGATTCCGCCGCCCGCGCCGCAGGCCACCCGGGCGGGGGCGCGCCGGGAGCTGGCCCGCACGGCGCAGGCGGCGGTCGAGGGCATCCGCTGACGCGGCGTCGGGTGGCGTCGGCACGCGGACCGGTCGGACCGATCAGGTCGGCCGGACCGGTCAGGTCGGTCAGACCGTCCGGGCCTCGGCCAGCGGCTCCGGACCGGGGTCCGGGTCGAGGTCGGGGCCAGGGTCGGAGTCCGGTCCGAGGTCGGAGTCCGGGCCGGGGCCGAGGTCCGACGCGGAGTCGGGGGCCGATTCCGGGAGGCCGGTGCCGCCCTGGGCGAGCGGGCGGGCCCGGCCCAGCAGGACGGCGACCAGGACGGCGGTGACGGCGAGCGCGGCCGCACCGCAGCGCGCCGCGAGGTGGAGGCCCTCGATGAAGGCGCCGTCCACCACGTCCCGGACCGGGCCGGGCAGCGCGGCGGCCGCGCCGCCACCGCCGTGCCCCGCCCCGGCAGGCGCGTCCGCGATCGAGCCGACGGCGTCCGGCGGCACACCGAGCCGGTGCAGGGCGGCGGTCAGGCTGCCGGTCATCCGGTTGGTCAGCACGGCGCCGAGCACCGCGATCCCGAGGACGCCGCCCAGCTCGCGCAGGGTGTTGATGCTCGCCGAGGCCATCCCGGTCTGCGCCGGGGAGACCCGCTGGAGCACCGCGATCGACACCGGGGTGAAGGTCATCCCCATCCCGAGGCCCATCGCGAACAGGGTCCACAGGTACTCGACGTAGTGGGCGTGCCCGCCGTAGAGGGACAGCCCGCCGAGGCCCGCCGCGCACAGCGCGAGACCGAGCACCAACGGCAGCCGGGGCCCGTACCGCGAGGTCAGCCGGCCGGAGAGCGGGGCTGCGACGACGATCATCGCGGTCATCGGCAGCCCGGCGTAGCCGGCGTCGGACGGGGACCAGCCGAGCGGGCCCTGCATCAGCAGCGGCAGGAAGAAGAGCGCGCCGAAGATCCCGAAGCTGACCATGAAGCCGCTGAGCAGCGCGCCGCCGAGGACGCCGTCGCGGAACAGCCGCAGCTCCAGCATCGGTTCGGCGAGCCGAAGTTCGAGCACCAGGAAGGCGGCCAACAGCACGATCGCCGCGGCGCCGCAGAGGAGCACCCGGGTGTCCGTCCAGCCACGGGTCGGCCCCTCGATCAGCGCGTAGACCAGCAGGCCGAGGCCCGTGGCGGAGAGGACGAGGCCGCCGAGGTCGATCCGCCGGGCACGCGGGGGGATGTCCGGGAGCACCCGGGCGGCGAGCACCAGTCCGGCCACGCCGATCGGCACGTTGATCCAGAACACGCTGGCCCACCCGAGGTGCTCGACCATCGGCCCGCCGACCACCGGGCCGATCGACAGACCCAACGCGGAGACCCCGGACCAGAGGCCGATCGCCTTGGCGCGCTCGCGCTCGTCGGTGAAGACGTGGCGCAGCAGGGCGAGACTGCCCGGGGTGAGCAGCGCGGCCCCGACGCCTTGCAGCATCCGGGCGCCGACCAGCAGGCCGATCGTTCCGGCGAGCGCGGCGAGCGCGGAGCCGACCGTGAACAGCGCGAGGCCGAACCGGAACATCCGGGTGCGGCCGTGCCGGTCGCCGAGGGCGCCGCCGGTCAGCACGAACCCGGCGTAGACGAGGCTGTACCCCTCGACGACCCATTGCAGGCCGCTGATCCCGGCGTCCAGGTCCTGGCCGATGCGGGGCAGGGCGTTGTTGACGATGACGTTGTCCAGCATGGACATGAACATGGTGACGCAGAGCGTCAGTAGCGCGAGCCGTTTGCGCCGGGTGCTCGACTCCTGCATGGGAACCCTCCCGATTCCTGGCCCCTAACGGCGTTAGGGAATGGTGCGGCACGCACAGAGTGCCCCTAACGGTGTTAGATTGCAAGCGGGATCTCGCGAAGGGCACTGGCCACGGACAGTCGCCACGGGACTCGCGACCGGATGAGACCGCTGGAGGCGACCGCACAGCCATGCCGGAGAACGACGACAAGACACCGCCGCTGACCAGGGACGCGCTGACCCAGGCCGCACTGCGGGTACTGGAACGGGACGGCCTCGACGGGCTGTCGATGCGCAAGGTCGCCGCCGAGGTCGGCGTCAAGGCGGCCTCGCTGTACTGGCACGTCCGCAACAAGCAGGAACTGCTCGACCTGCTCACCGACGCGGTGATGGCCTCGGCCGAACCCCCGCCGCGCGAGGGCGGGTGGCGCGAGCAGTTCCACGCCTACTGCTGGCGCTACCGCCGACTGCTGCTCGACAAGCGCGACGCCGCCAAGGTCGTCTCGGGCCGACTCTCCCCCGGTCCCCACCTGCTCGGCCTGATGGAGGACCAGCTCGACCGGCTCCGCGCGGCCGGCTTCTCCGACGCCGACGCCGCCATGGCCACCTACTTGCTGGGCGCCTTCGTCCAGGGGTTCGTCCTCCAGGAGCAGTCCCCGATCTCGGCCGCCGAAGTCCTCGGCACCAGCCGCCGGGACATCGCCGACGCCACCGGCGACCGCTTCCGCGCCCTGCCCGTCGACACCTTCCCCAACCTCGTCGCTCTGGCCGACGATCTCACCGAACCCGACATGGACACCCGCTTCGAGTTCTGCGTGCAACGCGTCCTCGACGGGCTCGCGACCCTGCTGCCCGCCGAGCAGCGCTGACCCCACCACGGCGGGCCCGGCCGGCCGGTCCCCACCCAGGGCCCGCCGAAAATCCGCAGCCCGGCCTGTGCGCGCCCGCTAGGGTCCGTCCGGCCGCACGTCCACGGAGGAGTTCCGCGATGCCCGAACTGCACCCCCACCACGAGCCCTACGCACAAGGCCTGCTGGACGTCGGAGACGGTCAGCGGATGCACTGGACGCGTCCGGCAACCCGGCGGGCAAACCCGCCGCGATCGTGCACGGCGGGCCCGGCTCCGGCCACCGGCCGGGCACCCGGCGGTACTTCGACCCCGAGCGGTACCACGTGGTCCAGTTCGACCAGCGCGGCTGCGGACAGAGCCTGCCGCACGCCGCCGACCCGACGACCGGGCTGGAGCACAACACCACCGAGCGGCTGATCGCGGACATGGAGCGGCTGCGCGAACACCTCGGCATCGAGAAGTGGCTGCTGTACGGCGGCTCCTGGGGCTCGACGCTGATCCTCGCCTATGCCCAGGCCCACCCCGAGCGGGTCTCCGAGATCGTGCTCTGCGGCGTCACCACGACCCGCCCCGAGGAGACCGACTGGCTCTACCGGGGCGTCGCCCGCTTCCTGCCCGGCCCGTGGGAGGAGTTCCGGAACTTCCTTCCGGCCGCCGACCGCGACGGCGACCTGGTGGCCGCCTACAGCCGGATGCTCAACAGCCAGGACGAGACCGTCCGGCGGGCCGCCGCGAACGCCTGGGCCACCTGGGAGGACGCCGTCATCGCGCACGAGGCGCTGGGCAAGCCGAACGCCTACAGCGACCGCCCCACCGACGCGCTGATGGCGTTCACCCGGATCACCGCGCACTACTTCGCGCACCACGCGTTCCTGGCCGACGGCCAACTGCTGCGCGACGCCGGGCGGCTGGCCGGCATCCCGGGCGAACTGATCCACGGCCGACTGGACCTCGGCTCGCCGCTGGACACCGCGTGGCGGCTGGTGCAGGCCTGGCCGGAGGCCCGACTGACCGTCATCGACGAGTCCGGGCACACCGGGAGTCCGGCGATGACGGAGGCGGTCCTCGCGGCGATCGAGCGGTTCGCCTGACCGGTCCGCCCGGCCGGTCCGCTCGGCCGGTTCGTCCACGGGCGGACGGTTCGGGCGGACAGCCGGTTCGGGCGGACAGCCGGTTCGCGCGAACGGCCTCCGCCTACGATACGAAGCATGATCGCCTATGTCCCAGCAGCCCTGTTCTTCCTGTTGTTCGGAATCGGGGTACTACGCGACCGCCGCCAGTTCAGCAATGCCGTCCTGCTCGGCATCGCCGTCTCCCTGCTCGCCCTCGCCCTGCTCACCGAGCTGCGCAAGGCGCCCACGCTGGTGATGGAACTGGCGGCGGTGGCGATCATCCTGCTGCCTGCCCTCGGCACGGCGGCCCTGGTCTGGTTCCTGATCGCCAACGGCCTGACCATGATCCGCAAGGAGGGCAGACGGCCCGCCAACCTGCTGTCGCTCCTCGCCGGGCTGGGCATCCTCGCCGTCATCGCGCTGCTGCTCGCCGCTCTGGCCACCCGCTCACCCCGGCTGGGCGTCCTGGCCGGCACCGCCGTCCTGGTGGTCGGCTACATCTCCTTCCTGTTCGTCTGCTTCGTCGGTTACGCGTTCCTCTACGGCCGCCACCGGCCGCGCCGGAACGTGGACTTCGTGGTCGTCCTCGGCTCCGGCCTGATCGGCGGCGAGCGCGTCCCGCCGCTACTGGCCAGCCGGCTCGACCGGGGCCGGGAGGTGTACGACAAGCAGGCCGCGCGCGGCAACCCGCCGGTGCTGATCACCTCCGGCGGCCAGGGCCCGGACGAGAAGCTGCCGGAGTCCCACGCGATGGCCGACTACCTGACCGGGCGCGGCTTCCCGGCCGAACACATCGAGCGCGAGGACCGCTCCCGCACCACCGAGGAGAACCTGCTCTTCAGCAAGGCCATCATGGAGCAGGCCAAGCCCGACTACCGCTGTGTCGTGGTCACCAACAACTTCCACGCCTTCCGGGCGGCGCTCACCGCCCGGAAGACCGGCGTCAACGGGCAGGTGTTCGGCTCGCCGACCGCCGCGTACTACTGGCCGAGCGCGACGATCCGCGAGTTCGCCGCCGTCTTCCTCTCCCACAAGCTGGTCAACTTCGGGATCTGCGGCCTCCTCGCGCTCTGCGGGCTGCTCGCGGCCCTCTGACCGGCGGCATCCCCCCCCGGACGCCCCGGCCGGCAGGACCCCGGTGCCGCTCACTACCGGCCCGGGGCCTCCACCGGTTCGGGCACTCCGCTGCGGAGGACCCTGTCGACGCGTGCGACGTCGAGGGCACGCTCCCAGCGGGCGACGACGAGGGTGGCGACGCCGTTCCCGGCGAGGGTGGTCAACGCGCGGCACTCCGACATGAACTTGTCGATTCCGAAGATCAGCATGACGCCGGCCGCAGGTACCGTGCCGACCGTGGAGAGGGTGGCGGCCAGGGCGATGAACCCTGCGCCGGTGACTCCTCCGGATCCCTTGGAGGTGAGGATCATGACGGCGAGGAGGCCGAGTTGCCGGGTGAGGGTGAGCTCGGTGTCGGTGGCCTGCGCGATGTACAGGGTGGCCAGGGAGAGGTAGATGGAGCTGCCGTCGAGGTTGAAGGAGTAGCCCGTCGGTACGGTCAGGCCGACGATGTCGCGGCGTACACCCAGCCCTTCGAGCTTGGCCACCAACCGGGGCAGCGCGCTCTCGGAGGAGGAGGTGCCCAGGACGATCAGGAATTCCTCGCGCAGGTAGCGCAGCAACCGGAACACGTTGACCTTGATCAGGGCCAGCACGCCGCCGAGGACGACGACGACGAAGAAGAGCGAGGTGCCGTAGAAGAGTCCGATGAGCCGCCCCAGGCCCGCGAGGGTGGAGATGCCGTACTTGCCGACGGTGAAGGCCATCGCACCGAAGGCGCCGACGGGTGCGGCCAGCATGATGTAGCGGAGGATCTTGAACACGACCGCACTGAGCCGGTTGACGCCTTCGACGATCGGCGCCCCCACGGCGCCCACGGATTTGAGGGCGACGCCGAAGAGCACCGCGAAGAAGATGACCTGAAGGATGTTGCCGTCGGCGAAGGCCCCCACGACGCTGGACGGCACGAGGCCGGTGAGGAAGTCCCACCAGCTCTGGTGCGCGCCGTCCTTGACGTACCGGGCGGCGTCCCCCGAGAGGTGCAGGTCGCCGGGGTGGACGTGCACTCCGGCGCCGGGCTGGAACAGGTTGACGGCGGCGAGTCCGACGGCGAGGGCGACCAGGGTTCCGACCTGGAAGTAGACGAGGGACTTGAGGCCGACCCTGCCGACACGGCGCAGGCTGTCCACGCCTCCGATGCCGGCCACGATCGTCAGGAAGACGATCGGGGTGATGAGCATCTTGACGGCCGACACGAAGGTGGTGCCGACCGGCTCCAGGGCGATGCCGGTACGCGGCCAGAGCCAACCCGTCAGGACACCGCAGCCGATGGCCGTCAGCACCCAGAAGTACAGCTGCCTGTACCACGGTTCGGACACCGGGGCGCCGGAGGAAGCGATGCTGCCGGGAGGCGCGGTTGCTGTCATGGCGTTTCTCCTCGTCGAGGAACCTGGATGCAGCCGGAGGCGGGAGTGACCTTCCGAGCGCGGAAGCCGGTGACAGCGCGCGGCTCGGCGGCGGACGACCGGGGACGGCCCTACGACCGGGGTAGAACCGGCGCCCCACCGCGGGCGGGCCGGAGCGGCGTCGTCAGCCCGCCGCCCCCGCCCGGCCCGAAACCCCGGCCGGGGGTGTGCCGGTCAGAGCAGTTCGAGGAGTTTCTCCGTGAACTCGGTGGTCGTGGCGCTGCCGCCCAGGTCCGGGGTGCGCTCGTCGGTCGTGGCGAAGACCGCGGCGATGGCGTCGGTGACGTCCCGGGCCGCCTCGGGATGGCCCAGGTGGTCGAGCATCATGGCCGCCGACCAGATCGAGCCGACCGGGTTGGCGACGTTCCGACCGGCGATGTCGGGCGCGGAGCCGTGGACCGGCTCGAACATGGAGGGGAAGTCCCGCTCGGGGTTGAGGTTGGCGGCCGGTGCGATGCCGATGGAGCCCGCCACCGCTGCGGCCAGGTCGCTGAGGATGTCACCGAAGAGGTTGGAGGCGACCACCACGTCGAAGCGGGCCGGTGCGAGGACCAACTTGGCGGCCAGCGCGTCGATGTGCTCCTGGTCCCAGGCGACCTCGGGGTGGGCGGCGCCGCGCTCGGCGACCAGCTCGTCCCAGAAGGGCAGGGTGTGCACGATGCCGTTGGACTTGGTGGCCGAAGTGAGCCTGCCGCCGCGCCGACCAGCCAGCCCGAAGGCGTAGTCGAGGACGCGGGTCACCCCTGCGCGGGTGAACACCGATTCCTGAACGGCCATCTCCTCGGGGAACCCCCGGTTCAGCCGACCGCCGATCTCGCTGTACTCGCCCTCCACGTTCTCGCGCACGACGACGAGCTCCACCTCGCCCGCCACCGCGCCGCGCACCGGGCTCTCGACACCCTCGAACACCCGGACCGGCCGCAGGTTGACGTACTGCCGGAAGCCGCGCCGGATCGGGATCAGCAGCCCCCACAGCGAGACGTGGTCCGGCACACCGGGGTGGCCGACCGCACCGAGCAGGATCGCGTCCTTGTCGCGGAGCTGGTCGAGGCCGTCCACCGGCATCATCGCGCCCTCACGGACGTAGCGCTCGCAGGACCAGTCGTACGAGGTGTAGGAGAAGCCGATGCCGTGGCGGGCACCGACCGCCTCCAGGACCTGCCGGGCGGAGGGCAGGACCTCGGCCCCGATTCCGTCCCCGGGAATCAGGGCGATGTGGTGATGAGTCATGTGCCGATTGCAGCAATCGAGCCACCGCACCGTCCAAGACGCTCTGTCGATCTGCCTGATAAGGCCTCCTTATCAGTGCTTGACGGCATCGAGCGCGCAGGACACGAAGGCGCGCGCAGCCGGGGACTGTTCGGCGCGCCGACCGACGAGCACGATCCGCAAGGTCGTCCTCGGCTCGATGTCCAGGACCAGTGCGCCCGCCTGTTCGGCCGCGGTGCGCCAGGACTCGGTGACCACCGCGAGCCCGACCCCCGCGAGCACGAGAGGGAGGATCGCCACCCGGTGCTCGGTCTCCGCCGCGATGGCGAACCCGATGCCCCGTTCGCGCAGGCCGTCGACGTACGCGCGCATCCCCGTGCCCCGCTGCCCGACGATCAACCGCTGCCCGGCCAGTTCCTCGCACCGGACGGACGTACCCTCGCGGAACGGTCCACCCGGAGGGGTGACCAGGACGAAGCGCTGCTCCCCGACGTCATGGGAGACCACCTCCTTGTCGCTGAGCGGCCCTTCGGTGGCGAGCAGCCCCAACTCGGCGGCTCCGGTGCGCACCATGTCGATGACGTCGCGCGAGGTGAAGGCGGCCCGGATGTTCGCCGACACCCCGGGGTACCGGTGGCTGAACGCCCGGATCATCGTCGTCAACGGCTCGATCGCCTGGGACGGCATCGCCGCGATGTCCAGTCGCCCGTCCCGCAACTCGTGCACGGCCAGCACGCTGGCGCGGGCCAGCTCCAGACTGCGTACGGCGACCCTGGCCGGCTCGATCAGCGCCGTCCCCGCCTCGGTGAGCACCGCCCGGCGGCCGATCCGGTGGAACAGGCTCCCGCCCACGTCCCGTTCCAACGCCTGCACGGCCTGGGACAGCGCGGGCTGCGAGAGGTAGAGGGCTGCGGCGGCCCGGTTGAAACCCCCGTGGTCCACGATCGCGAGGAAGTACTCCAGCTGCCGGATGTCCATGCCCCATCCTCCCCTCACGGCGTGGTGGCACCTCGGGAGCACCCGCGAAGCAGCCGCCCACCCGCCCGGGCCCGCTGAACAGCAGCCGCCCCCGGGCCCCAGCCGCCGTGGCGACCGGGGCCCGGCCGCACCTTCAGCCGAACCTCGGCCCAGGCCTCAGCTCAGGCCACCGGTCAGGCCATCACGTCAGGCCGCCGGGCGGGGCGCCAGGATCGCGCAGGTGGTGGTGGCGTGCGCGTAGAGTTTGCCGTTCTCCACCCCGACCACCCTCGCCTCGGCCGTCGCCATCGTCCGGCCCAGATGCAGCACCAGCCCCTCGCAGCGCAACAGCCCCGAGTCGGCGAACAGCGGGCGCAGCATGTGGACGTTCAACTGCGTGGTGGTGTAGCCGATCCCGGCGGGCAGCCGGCTCAGCACGGCGCAACCGAGCGCCGAGTCGAGCAGGGTGGCGAGGTAGCCGCCGTGCACGGTGTTCATCGGGTTGTAGAGGTGGTCGCCGAGTGCGCCCTCGAACACCGCCGTACCCGGCTTCGCCTCGGTCAGGTGGAACCCCAGAGTGCTGCAGATCGCGGGCTCCTGGATCCGGCCCGCGAGGATCTCGTGCAGGATCTCCTCTCCGCTCAGGTGCGGGAAGGCGGAGATCGGCGGCCCTGCCGTCCAGGTGTGCGTCCTGGTCCGGGGCACCTGGCTCTCCAGGGGCTGCCAGCCTTCAAGTGATTGCCGGTCTTCAAGGAGTTCCTGGCCCTCCGGGGACGTCGCGCCGCCGGGGTCTGCCTCATTCGTCGTCATGGGATCAACCTGCCCTGTTCGCGCACGCCCCTCAAGTGCCTTCCGGCGTACGGCCGGCGCTCGGCCCCCGGCATCCGACCATGGCGGTCCACGCCATGGCGGCGCGGTGGACCTCGGGTGGCCGTCACATGGCACCAGGGCGCGGGGCGCGCCACGCTGCACGGCAACCGCCCCCACTCCTCCCCCACCCAGGAGCCCCCATGCCCCTCCGTCCTGCCGCCGCCGCGCTGCTGACGGCCGCCGCGCTCACGATCGGCACCGCCGCACCCGCACCCGTGCCCACTCCGACTGCGGCTCCGGCCACGGCCGACACCGTGAGCGGGACCTTCCAGCAGGTCACCGGATTCGGCGCCAATCCGGGAAACCTCGCGATGTACTCCTACACCCCCGCCGGACTGCCGAGTGGCGCGCCGCTGGTGGTCGCACTGCACGGCTGCCTGCAGACCGCCAACGACTACTACCGCAACTCCGGTTGGACGACCTTCGCCGACCGGTACGGCTTCGCGGTCGTCTTCCCGCAGACCAGCAGTGCCAACAACAGCCTCTCCTGCTTCAGCTGGTTCGACGCGACCAAGGACTCCCGGGGCGTCGGCGAGGCCGAGTCGGTGGTCGAGATGGTCACCAAGGCCAAGGCCCTGTACGGCTCGGACGACCGGCGGGTGTTCGTCACCGGGCTGTCGGCCGGCGGCGGCATGGCCTCCGACCTGCTGGCCGACTACCCGGACGTGTTCGCCGGCGGGGCGATCGACTCCGGCCTCCCGGCCCAGTGCGCGACCACCCAGGGCGCCGCCTCCGGCTGCCAGAACTCCGACCAGGGGCTCACCCCGGCCCAGTGGGGCGACAAGGTCCGGGCCGCGTACCCGGGCTACACCGGGCCCTGGCCCCGGGTGGCGATCTGGCAGGGCAGCGCGGACACCGTGGTCAGGCCGGTGAACGCGACGGAGCTGCGCGACCAGTGGACCGACGTCCAGGGTGTCGGCCAGAACCCGACCAGCACCCGGAGCCTGCCGGGCGGCACCACCGAGGAGGTCTACGCCGACGCGGGCGGGCGGCCCGCCGTGGCGCTGTTCACCATCGCCGGGATGGGCCACGGCCTGGCCGTCAACCCCGGCTCCGCAGCCGACCAGTGCGGGGCCACCGGCAGCTACTTCCTCAACACGATCTGCTCCAGCTACTACACCGCGCAGTTCTGGGGCCTCGACGGCGGCACGGGGCCCACCAACCCCGGTCTGCCCGCCCCGACCGGGCTGACCGCGACGCCGACGGGCCAGGGCTCGATCGCCCTCGCCTGGCAGGCCGTCAGCGGGGCCGCCTCCTACCAGGTCTACCGGAACGGCGCGATGGCGGGCAGTGCCACCGGCCCGTCCTTCACCGACACCGGGCTCGCCCCCGGCACGTCGTACGGCTACACCGTGGCGGCGGTCGACCCGTCGGGCGCCGTGGGCACCCGATCGGCGGCGGTGACGGCGACCACCGGCGGCGGCGCCGCGCAGTGCTTCACCGACAGCAACTACAACCAGGTCCGGGCCGGGCGGGCCACCCAGAGCGGCGGCCTGACCTACGCGCTCGGCTCGGGCCAGAGCATGGGCCTCTGGAACACCTTCGTGACCCACACCCTGAAGCAGACCGGCCCGGGCTACTTCGTGCTCGCCGACGGCCAGTGCTGAGCGGGCGAAACCCGACCTCCGGCTCATCCGTCCCCCTCTCCTTGGCACAGCCCCGCCCCTCCTGAGCGCAGCCCGGCGAACAGGTCGGTCTCGGGCCCCTTCCCCTCGCCCTCGCCCTCGCCCTCGCCCTCGCCCGGCACCAGGCTCCGGGCGAGGTGGTAGTCCTCCGTCGGCCAGACCTCGCGCTCGATGTCCCGCGGGTGGGCCATGAACGCGACCCCGGGCTCCATCTGGGTGGCGTGCGCCAGCAGTGCCGCGTCCCGTACGGCGAACTGCTCGGCGCACGCGATCCGGGTGGTGGTGGCGAGGGCGGGCGGGGTGTCCGGCCAGTCCGCGAGCAGTGCGCCCATGTCCGAGGGGACGCCCCGCTCCGTCATCGCGTCGTGCAGGGTCTGGAACCAGGCTCTGGAGAGCGCCAGGTGATAGTAGAGCTTCGCCGCCTGCCAGGGTTCCCCCGCCTCGGGGTGGCGGCCCGGGTCGGCGGCGGCCTCGAAGGCCTCGACCGTGACCTGGTGGGTCATCACGTGGTCGGGGTGCGGATACCCCCCGGTCTCGTCGTAGGTGACCACCACGTGCGGACGGAACTCCCGGATCAGGGCGACCAGCGGCGCCGCGGCGGCCGCCACGGGCTGCGCGGCGAAGCAGCCCGCCGGCAGCGGTTCGTCCGGGCCCGGCATCCCCGAGTCCACGAAGCCGAGGAACTGCTGGCGCACGCCGAGGATGCCCCGGGCGACCGCCATCTCCTCGCTCCGGATCCGGGCGAGATCCGCCCGGACCTCGGGGCGGTCCATCGCCGGGTTGAGCACCGAGCCGCGCTCGCCGCCGGTACAGGTGACGACCAGGACGTCCACCCCCTCGGCCGCGTACCGCGCGAGGGTGGCAGCGCCCTTGCTGGACTCGTCGTCGGGGTGGGCGTGGACGCTGAGCAGGCGGAGCCGCCCGGCGTGCTGGGTGAACACGGCGCCTCCGTACGTGGCCGATGTGGTCATGCGCCCTCCCCTTGTCGTCCGTCCGGCGGCCACTCCGACCGCCCGGAAGAAACTTAGGACAGACCCAATGATTAGGTCAAGCCTAATTTCTGTGTCCGACCCAGCGAACTGCGCTACGCTGCCCCCATGACGGAACCCACGCCGGAAACCGTGACGGAACCCGTGACCGAACCCACGCCGGGGCCCACGCCGGGGCCCGGGGCCGCCCCGACCCTGCGCGAGCTCAACAAGCGCCGCACCCGCGAGGCGATCTCGCACGCCGCGACCAGGCTCTTCATCGACCAGGGCTTCGACCGCACCACCATCGCCGAGGTCGCGACGGCCGCCGGGGTCGCCAAGATGACCGTCACCAACCACTTCCCGCGCAAGGAGGACCTCCTCCTCGACCTGCACGAGGAGATCGTCGGCCGGCTCGCCAGGGCGGTCGCCGAGCGTGCGCCCGGCGAGTCCGCCCTCGCCGCGCTGCGCCGCGACTGCCTGGCCGGCCTCGACCGGCACGACCCACGGCTCGGCTTCTCCGGCCCGGCGTTCGCCCGCACCGTCGCCGACAGCCCCGCCCTGGTCGCCCGGATCCGCGAGCTGCACGAACAGAGCGAGGCCGCCCTGGCCGAAGCCCTGGCCGAGGCCACCCACCCCGCGACGACCGGCACTCCACCCGACGCATCACCCGAAACGCCGGTCAGCACAGCGGCCGGCCCGCCGGTCGACTTCGAGAGCCGGGTGGCCGCCGGGCTGCTCGCCGCCGTCGACCGCACGGTGTTCACCGAAGTGTTCCGCCGGTTGCTGGCCGGCGACGAGGCCGCCGCCATCACGGCGGCGGTGCGCCCCTCGGCCGTCCGGGCCTTCGACCGACTGGAGGGCGCCCTGGGCACCTTCGCCGTCCGGCCGGGCCCCTGACCTGCGGCGCGAGGCGCCCGCCCATGGACAGCCCTTGACGAAAGGTTGACCTGCTCACGGCAGAAGGTTGACGACCGCCGCCCCTATCGTCGGCCCATGCCCTCACAGCCCATCAGGCCCACCACCCTGCCGGTCCTGCCCTACCGCAAGCCCACCCGAGGCCGGGACTACTGGGTCCTGGACAACGTCCTCCCCGACCCGGACGCCGTCCGCGAGCGCTGTCTGGCCCGCGGCGACTGGACCGAAGGCTACCCGTACCGCCCCGAGACCTGGCCCGGCCTGCGCACCATGCCCGGCCTGGAGCCCGACGAGCTGGCCCGGGTGGAGGCCCTGGTCCGCAAGGCCACCGGCGCTTCCCGGCTCTGGGTGCAGAGCACCCCGGGCGGCGGCACGCTCAACCACAACTGCGTCCAGGTCGTCGGCGCCGGGGAGTCGGAGTCCCGCCCGCACACCGACTCCCGCGCGCTGTGCCGCTACGCCGCCGTGCTCTACCTCAGCCCGGGCGCGCCGAAGGACGCCGGCACCAGCTTCTACCGCCAGCAGTTCCCCGGCGGACGCCTCGGCGGGAACCTCGTCAACGCGCCGCACAACAACCTGGTCGAGGCGCTCGGCACCCGCCACGTGCCCGCCGACCACTTCACCGAGGACGTCCGCGTCCCCAACCGCTACAACCAACTGCTCCTCTACCACGCCAACCTCATGCACAGCGCGACCTCCTACTACGGCGCCGAGCTGCCGGAACGTCGGATGACGGCCGTCTTCTTCTGGATGGCCTGACGGGCCGACAGCACGCCCTGCCGCCGGACGCGGCCGCCGCGCGCGCTCCCCGGAACCGCCGAGGACTCACCGCCCCCTTGACCTGAGCCCACCCGCACCCGCGAAAGTGGCAGGGGCGGGCCGCGCCATGGCGGCCGCAGCGGAGAGGGGACCACCCGTGAACGCACCCTGCCTCATCCTCGACATCGGCGGCGTCCTGGAGTACACGCCGAGGACGGGCTGGCCGGAGCGCTGGGAGCGCCGGTTGGAGCTGCCGCCGCACGCGATCGACGAGCGGCTGCGGGACGTCTGGCAGGCCGGCGCGATCGGCGGCATCACCGAACCGGAGGTGCGCGAACAGGTCGCCGCCCGGTTGCACCTGGGCCCGGCCCAGGTCGAGGCCTTCATGGCCGACCTCTGGGAGGAGTACCTGGGCACGCCGAACGAGGAGCTCATCGCCCACGTGCGCGGACTGCGCGGACGGGCCCGGCTCGGCATCCTCAGCAACAGCTTCGTCGGCGCCCGCGAACGCGAGGTCCCGCTCTACCGGTTCGACGAGCTGGTGGAACACATCGTCTACTCGCACGAGATCGGGACCGGCAAGCCCGACCCGCGTGCCTACGAGATCACCTGCGCCGCCCTGGGCGTCAGCCCGGCCGACTGCCTCTTCGTCGACGACCACGCGCCCAACGTCGAAGCCGCCCGGGCCGTGGGCATGCAGGCCCACCTGTTCGAGGACAACGCACCCGCCATCGCCCGCATCGCCCGTCACCTCGACGGCGGCAACGGCGACGCCCTTTGACGGGCTGAGCACCCGCTCCGCACGTGGAGGGCATCACGGGCACACCGGCCGCTCCCACCGCGCCCGGCCCGGCGTCCGCCATGGCGCCGCCACGACCGAGGGTCCGGAGACCACCACCACGCGCGGCCCCGCGCCGATTGGCGACCGCGATGTCCGGGGACGCTGGCCGCATGGACCAGGACGCCCTGCCGCCGACCGAGACGATCCGCCCCGACTGGGCCGGGATCGACCAGCTGCCGACCACCGACCTGCTCCGCCTGATGAACGCCGAGGACCGCGCCGTCCCCGCCGCGGTGGCCGGGGAGTTGGTCCGGATCGCCGCCGCGGTGGACGCCACGGCGGCACGGATGGCGGCCGGCGGGCGGCTGGTCTACGCCGGGGCGGGGTCCGCCGGGCGGCTCGGGGTGCTGGACGCCGCCGAGTGCCCGCCGACCTTCGGCACCGATCCGGGCCTGGTGGTGGGCCTGATCGCGGGGGGCGGGACCGCCGTGACCGGCGCCGTCGAGGGCGCCGAGGACCGCCCGGAGCTGGCGGCGGCCGACCTGGCCGCGCTCCGGCTCACCCCGGCCGACACCGTGGTGGGCGTCTCCGCCTCCGGCCGCACGCCGTACACGGTGGCGGCCGTCCGGACCGCACGGGCGGCCGGGGCGCTGACGGTCGCGCTGGCGTGCAACCGGGGCTCGGCGCTGGTCGCGGCGGCCGACCTGGGGATCGAGGTGGAGGTCGGCCCGGAGGTACTGGCGGGCTCGACCAGGCTGAAGGCGGGCACGGCGCAGAAGCTGGTGCTCAACATGCTGTCGACGGCCGTCATGGTCCGGCTCGGCCGGACGTACGGCAATCTGATGGTCGACGTCCGGGCCACCAACGCCAAGCTCCGCGCACGGGCCCACCGGATCGTCACGGAGGCCACCGGCGCCGACGAGGCGGCGGTCCACCGCGCGCTCGCCGCCACCGGGGGCCGGGCCAAGGACGCGATCCTGGTCCTGCTCGCGGACGTGGACGCGCCGACCGCCGCCCGGCAGCTCGCCGCCTCCGGCGGGCGGCTGCGCGAGGCGCTGCACGCCCACCGTCGCTAGGCCCTGTCCGGCCGATCCTGCCGGGCCCGCCTGCCCGACGACCTGCCCACATCAAGGGTGACCCTGCCGGTCACGCGAGCCCATCCGTCCCGAGGGCCTCGCGCGCGATCTCGGCCCGGAAGCCCTCGATCAGGACGCGCAGCCCGTACTCGAAGTCGGCGTCGTGGTCGGTCATGCGCAGCACGTCGGCCGCCTCGCGCAGCAGCGGGAGGTCGCGCAGGGCCTCGTCCGGGAAGGGCGGCCGGGCGCGGTCGGCGGCGTCCTGCCGCCAGGCCTGTTCCTCGGTGACCCAGCCCATGATGTAGCGGTCGATGGTGAGCAGCAGCCGCAGCGCGGTGCGGGGTCGCAGGCCGGCCTGCCGGAGGGCGTCCAACTGGGCTTCGACGGCGGGCAGTTCGTCCTCGGTGGGCAGCGTTCCGGCGTGCACCCGGGCGCCGTCGCGGTAGGCGAGCAGGGCGTGGCGCTTGGCGCGGGCGTCGGCGGCGAGCCAGTCCGGCCAGTGCTCCGGATCCGGGCTGCGGTCGACCGGGAGGGCCTCGGCGAGCATCGCCTCGGCCATCAGGTCGAGCAGTTCCCGCTTGTTCTTGAAGTGCCAGTACAACGCGGGTGACTGGACGCCGAGTTCGCGGGCCAGCCGCCGGGTGGTCAGGCCGTCGATGCCCTCCTCGTCGAGTACGCGCAGCGCGGTGCGCACCACCTCGTCGCGTTGCAGCGCCACCGCCGGCCACCTCTCCGTTATCCGCTTGCCCACTCCACCTTATCGCCGCTAAGTTCCGAGCTGGAATTTATCAGCGATAAGGAGAGCCGTCGCGATCGACGGCCCGAAGGGACCATCACCCCATGACCTCAGGAACGGACCGCCCCAGGTCCCGACTGCTGCCGAACACCGCGCCCTGGCGGTCCTCCCGCGACTTCCGCCTCACCTGGACGGCCGGCACCGTCACCCTGCTCGGCTCCGTCCTCACCATGACGGCGATCCCGCTCCAGATCGCCGACCTCACCGGTTCACCACTGGCCGTGGGCGCGGTCGGCGCCGTCGAACTCCTGCCGACCGTCGTGTTCGGCCTCTACGGCGGCGTCCTCGCCGACCGTGCCGACCGCCGAACCGTCGCCCTGGTCACCGAACTCGCACTCGCCGCACTGAGCGCCCTGCTGCTCGCCAACGCGCTGCTCGGCACCCCCGCGCTCTGGCCGCTGTACGCGGCCGCCGGGCTGGCAGCGGCACTGCAGGGCCTTCAGCAGCCCTCGGCGGAGGCGATGATCCCCCGGCTGGTGCCGCCCGACCAGCTGGTCGCGGCGGGCAACCTGCTCTCGCTGCGCTGGAGCATCGCCGGACTGGCCGGCCCGGCCGCCGCCGGGGTGCTGATCGCCACGGCCGGCGTCCCGGCCGCCTACCTGGTCGACCTCGGCACCTTCCTGGTCTCGATCGCCCTGCTCACCCGGGTCCGGCCCGTCCCCTCGCAGCGGGACGCCGAGGCACCGCGGCTGCGGGAGTTCGTCGACGGCGCCCGGTACGCGGCCCGCCGCCCCGACCTTCTGGGCACCTACCTGGCGGATCTCGCGGCCACCGTCTGCGCCCTGCCGACCGCACTGTTCCCCTTCCTCGCCCAGGAGTTGGACGCGGTGTGGGCACTCGGCCTGCTCTACTCGGCCGCTGCGGCGGGCGGCCTGCTCGCGGCCGCCACCGGCGGCTGGACCGAGCGGGTGCACCGGCACGGCCGGCTGGTGCTGCTCTGCGCCGCCCTCGTCGGCGCGGCGACGGCCACGGCCTCGATCGCCCCCGGCCTGTGGGCCGTCCTGCTCTGCCTGCTCGTCGCGGGCGGCGCCAACCAGATCGGCGACACCTTCCGCAGCGCGATCTGGAACCAGTCCATTCCGGACGAACTTCGGGGCCGCGCCGCCGGCCTGGAGATGCTGATCGGCTCCGCCGGCCCCGCCCTCGGGGACCTGCGGGCCGGCGGCCTCGCCGCCCGGCAGGGCATCCGCGTCGCGCTGCGCACCGGCGGCCTGCTCTGCCTGGCCGGCACCGCCGCCCTGTCGGCCGCGCTTCCGGCGCTCTGGCGCTACGACCAGCGCGACCAGCTGAACCACCCCGACCAGCCTGCCCAGCCCGGCCAACCCGGCCAACCTGCCCAGCCCGGCCAACCCGACCAACCCGCCCGGCCCGACCAGCAGTCCACGCCATGACCGCCCGCCCCGACAGCGGCGGACCGGGGCCCCGCCCCTCAGCCCCGGGCGGGCACCGTGGCGTGCCGGGCGATCAACGCGCCGAGCCGGCCCGGGTCGCCGGTGCCGCGCTTGGGCAGCAGGGTCAGCACGTGCGTCTGCTCGTCCCCGCCCAGCAGGACGAAGAGTTCGGGCGTCTCCAGGTAGTACGGAAGCTCCCGCCAGGCGAGTTCGGTGCTGGACACCGCATTGGTGACGGTCACCCCGGCCTCGCCGAGGACGATCCGGAACTCGCCCTTGTCCGCCGCCATCCGCCGCACCTGACGCAGTTGCAGCCAGGGCAGTCCGACCACCAGCAGCAGCGCGACCGCGAGCATCACCAGGGCCGGCGGGCCCACCGTCCGGTCGGCGACCGAGGTCAGCACCGCACCGGACGCGGCGCACGAGGCGATCAGGTACCTCGACCGCCGGGCCCGTCGACCCGCCGCCGTGCCCCGGGCCCGGGCCGCGAAGGCCGCCCGGAAGTCCGCGGTCGTCGGCGTGTAGCGGACCTCGACCGACTCCTCCACCTGCTTGCCACGCTCCACCCGAACCCCCTCCGACGCCTCTGCCGCCGGATGCTAGCAAAGACCGTCCGCACCCGATCCATCGCCCTCTCCCCCTCCTCGCGGTGACGCGATTCCGCCGCTCCCGGGCGGGCCTCGTTGACCTCGCGCCGCACCCGGCGGTTGGCTCACCACGAGCCGGCCGCCGGGGAGTTCGACGCGGACCGGCCGTACCCAGGGGAGGGACCGGATGACCCGCACACGTTCCGCACCACGCCTGCTCCGCGCGGCCGGCGCGCTGGCGGCGGCCGCGCTCGCCGCCGCCGCCGCAGTGGCGACGCCCGCCCGGGCGGACGCGCCGCACGGCCGCACCGAACGGGTGTCCGTCGGGCTCGGCCAGGCGCAGCCCGACGGCGCCTCGTACGCCGCCGGTCTGAGCGCCGACGGCCGCTTCGCCGTCTTCACCTCGAAGGCCGCCAACCTGGTTCCCGGCGACACCAACGGCAAGTCGGACGTCTTCGTCCGGGACCTGCGGACCGGCCGGACCGAACGCGTCAACACCGGCGCGAACGGCGCCCAGGCGGCCGACGACTCCTTCGACGCCACGATCAGCGGCGACGGCCGCTACGTGGCGTTCAGCTCCTACGCCACCAACCTCGTCCCCGGCGGGAACCTCGGCTTCGAGGACGTCTACGTCCACGACCGCCGGACGGGGACCACCGAGCTGGTGTCCACCGGCCACGACCCGGCCAAGCCACAGGCCGGCCGGCAGTCCGGCCACCCGTCGATCAGCCGGGACGGCCGGTACGTCGCCTACCAGTCCAACCGCTCCGACCTGGCCCCCGACACGGTCACCTGGACGGGCGGCAACATCTACGTCACCGACCGCTCGACGGGCGCGACCCGCCTGGTCAGCGTCGGCGCGGACGGCACCGAGGCGAACGCCTCCTCCGCCGAGCCGGTGATCAGCGGGGACGGCGGCTCGGTCGGCTTCATCTCCAAGGCCACCAACATCATCGGCCAGGACAAGCCCGGCGCCCTCGCCGCGAAGGCCGCCGCCGAGCTCGACGGCGTCTCCGACGAGGAGTTCGTCCGCGACTCCTTCCGGCACGACGACCAGCCGACGATCCTCAAGCCCCGCTTCTACCCCCTCTACGTCCGCGACCTCCGCGACGAGCAGAGCGTCCTGGTGAGCACGGACGGGGCGGGCGGCTACCGCGGGGCGGCCTCCCCGGCGCTCAGCCAGGACGGCCGCTACGCCGTCTACTCGGCGCTGCTCCAGGACGGCAACGGCCCCCGGGGGCACCACTTCGAGGTGTACGTCCGCGACCTGGAGGAGGACACCGAGACCCTGGTCAGCACCGGGCTCCCGGGGACGAAGACCTCCGGCGACTCCTTCCACGCGCAGCTCACCGCCGACGCCCGCTGGGTCTACTTCGACTCCGACGCGGCGAACCTGGTGCCCGGGGACACCAACAACGCCGGGGACGTCTTCCGGCGCGACCTGTGGACCGGCCGCACCGAGCGGGTCAGCGTGGCGACGGACGCCGCGCAGACCGCCGGCTCCTCGGAGCGGCCGTTCGTCGACGCCCTCGGCACCACGGTGCTGTTCACCTCCGAGGACGGCACGCTCGTCCCGGGCGACACCAACCAGGCCCCTGACGTCTTCCTCCGCCGCCTGCCGCTGCTCTGACCCGGAGCCGACCGGGCCCGGCCGTGCTCACCTCGCCGACAGCAGGAAACCCAACTGCGAGACCGCCGACCACAGTTCGTCCGCCGACCGGGCCTAGCCGACCACCGCGCCGGCCACCGCGCCGACGAACACCTCGGGCGCGCCCACCGCGCCCGGGGTCGGCCGGCGGGCTGCCGGGCCCACCCACGCGCCCCTCAGAGCGTGAGCGCCCGCGCCGACGCCCGGATCGGCGCCGGGAGTTCGGTGCCGCCGCGCAGATGGCGGTCCACCGCCGCGGCCGCCGCCCGCCCCTCGGCGATCGCCCACACGATCAGTGACTGCCCGCGCCCGGCGTCCCCGGCGACGAAGACGCCCGGCGCGCCACCGGCGAAGTCGTCGTCCCGGGCCAGGGCGCCGTCCGGGCCGGTGGTGAGGCCGAGTTGGGCGATCAGCCCCTGGTCCGGCTCCGGGCCGCTGAAGCCCAGCGCGAGCAGCACCAGCTCCGCCGGGACGCTCCGCTCGGTGCCGGTCCGGGGGCTGCGGTCGGCCGGCTCGGCCTCGGCGAAGCGGACGGCGGCCAGCCGGCCGTCCGGTCCTGCCTCGAAGCCGACCGTGGTCGCCGCGAACACCCGGGGACCGGCCGCCGCGGCCCCCGACTCCTCGTGCGAGGTGGTCTCCCGGTACACCTTCGGGTGGACGGGCCAGGGCTGCCCCGGCGCCCGGCACACCGGCGGACACGGGTTGATGTCGAGCTGGGTGACGGAGGCCGCGCCCTGGCGCAGCGCCGTCCCCAGGCAGTCGGCCGCGGTGTCCCCGCCGCCGACGATCACCACGTGCCGGCCCTCGGCGGACACCGGCGGGGCCGCGCGGTCGCCCTCGTCGACCCGGTTCGCCCAGGTCAGGTAGTCGATCGCCTGGTGCACGCCGGGCAGGGCGCACCCCGGCACCGCCAGCTCCCGGCAGGCGGTCGCACCGACCGCCACCACCAGCGCGTCGCACCCGGCCCGCAGTTCCCCGGCCGCGAGGTCCCGGCCGACGAACACCCCGGTGCGGAAGTCCGTGCCCTCGGCCCGCATCTGGTCGAGCCGCCGGTCCAGCCGGTGCTTCTCCAGCCGGAACGGCGGGATCCCGTAGCGCAGCAGCCCGCCGAGGCGGTCGGCCCGCTCGTACACCGTGGTGGCGTACCCGGCCCGGGTCAGCTGTTGCGCGGCGGCCAGGCCCGCCGGGCCCGAGCCGACCACGGCCACCCGCCACCCGGCGCTCCGCTCGGGCGGCTGCGGCAGGTCCCAGCCCTCTTCCCAGGCCCGGTCGGTGATCGCCAGCTCGACGTTCTTGATCGTCACCGCCGCGCCGTCGATCGCCAGCACGCACGCGCTCTCGCAGGGTGCCGGGCAGAGCCGTCCGGTGAACTCGGGGAAGTTGTTGGTCGCCAGCAGCCGGGCGGCGGCGGCCCGCCAGTCCGCGTCCGCCACCAGCCGGTTCCACTCCGGCACCAGGTTTCCCAGCGGGCAGGCGTGGTGGCAGAACGGCAGCCCGCAGTCCATGCACCGGCCCGCCTGCCCGCCCACCACCGGCAGCAGCGCCCGCGGCCGGTACACCTCCCGGGAGTCCCCCAGTCGCTCCTGCGCGTCCCGCCGCTCGCGCTCGGCGCGCGGGGTGGTGAGGAAGGCCATCCGGTCTGCCATCGCGGCCTCCGGCGGGGTGTGCCGACAAGGACCCGGTGGCACCCCCGGCGGACACGCCACCGTGTGGCCACCGTACGCCCCTCCCCGGCGCCGCGAAAGCCGCGGCCTGCCACGGCCACCGGCCGGGCCCGGGCACCCGGACCCGCGGGCCCGCGGACCCGCCGGACACCGCCGTGGGCGCGCCGGGGAGAATCGGGGCCATGACCCACACCGTGCTGATCGCCGAGGACGACCGGGCCATCCGCGACTCCCTCACCCGCGCCCTCCAGCTGGAGGGCTACCGGGTGAGCACCGCCGCGGACGGCGCGCAGACCCTGGCCGCCCTCACGGAGCAGCGCCCCGACCTGCTGGTGCTGGACGTGATGATGCCCGGCCCGGACGGCCTGGAGGTCTGCCGCCGCCTGCGCGCCGACGGCGACCGCACCCCGGTCCTGATGCTCACCGCCCGGGTCGAGGTCCCGGACCGGATCGCCGGGCTCGACGCCGGGGCCGACGACTACCTGGTCAAGCCCTTCGACGTGGACGAGCTGTTCGCCCGCCTGCGCGCCCTGCTGCGCCGCAACCCGCCCGAGCCCGCCGGGGGCGTCCTCGCGGTGGCCGACCTGCGGGTCGAGCCGCACGCCCGGCGGGCCTGGCGGGCCGGGCAGGAGCTGGAGCTCTCCCGGACCGAGTTCGACCTGCTGGAGCTGCTGACCCGGCACGCGGGCTCGGTGCTCGACCAGGCCACGGTGTACGAGCGGATCTGGGGCTACGACTTCGGCCCCGGCTCGAAGAACCTCGCGGTGTTCATCGGCTACCTGCGCCGCAAGCTGGACCGGCCCGGTCTGACACCGCTGATCCACACCGTCCGCGGCGTCGGCTACACGCTGCGCGAGTCGTGACCGGCCGGGGCCGGTCGCGGCTGCTGTGGCCGCGCCCGGGGCTGCGCACCACCGTCTCGCTCGCCTTCGCCGCGATGGCCGCCCTGGTCGCGGTGCTGATCGGCGCGCTCGGCTACCGCTCCGCCGCCCGGCTGATCCGGGACGACGAGGGCGCCGACTTCACCGCGGCCGTCCAGGCGGTGCACCAGCAGGTCGGCCGGGAGATGCTGTTCCCCGGCGACTTCAACGGCACGGGCGGCCTGAGCGAGGACCTGCTGCGCCCGATCCGGGTCACCTCGCAGTCCCTCGGCCCCGACGGGGAGGTGCTGCCCGGCACCGCCCGGATCGACCTCCGGCCGACCCCGGAGGACCGCTCCCTCGCCCGCTCCGACGACCCCGGCCAGACCTCGTCCGGGCTTCGGAACGTGCACGGCGACACCTACCGGGTGGCCGTGGTCTCGCTCGGCGGCGGCCGGGGCGCGGTTCAGATCGCCCAGCAACTGGGCCCCACCGAGCACCTGCTGGCGACGCTGCGGATCCGTACCGGGGTGTCGGTGGCGGTGGTCGCGGTGCTCGCGGGCGGGGCCGGCTGGCTGCTCGCCCGGCGGATCACCGGCCGGCTGGTCCGGCTCACCGACGCGGCCGAACTGGTCGCCGCCAGCGGACGGTTGGACGTGCCGGTGCCGGCCGCCGGAACGGACGAGGTCGGCCGGCTCGGCCGGGCCTTCGACCGGATGCTGGGCCGGCTCGCCACGGCCAAGGAGAACCAGCGCCGGCTCGTCCAGGACGCCGGGCACGAGCTGCGCACCCCGCTGACCAGCCTGCGCACCAACCTCTCGGTCCTGCCCAGCCTGGACCGCCTGCCGCCCGCCGAACAGGCCGCACTGATGGCCGATCTGGCCGAGGAGGCAAGGGAGTTGACGCTGCTGGTGGAGGAGCTGGTGGCACTCGCCGCGGACCGGAAGGCCGACGAGGAGCCGACCGAGCTGGTGCTGGCCGAGCTGGTGCGCGAGGCCGCCGCGCAGGCCCGGCGGCGCAGCGGCCGGGAGATCACCGTGGACGCCGACGACACGGTGGTCACGGCCCGCCCGGACGCGCTGGCCCGGGCGGTGGGCAACCTGCTGGACAACGCCGCCAAGTTCGACCCGGCCGGGACGGCCCCGATCGAGGTGGTGGTGCGCGGCCGCCGGGTCGAGGTGCGCGACGGCGGGCCGGGGATCGACGAGGCCGACCTCTCCCGGGTCTTCGACCGCTTCTACCGGGCCACCGCCGCGCGCAGCCTGCCCGGTTCGGGGCTGGGCCTGGCCATCGTGCACGAGGTGGCCGGCTCGCACGGCGGCGAGGCCTTCGCCGCCAACCGGGACGGCGGCGGCGCGGTGATCGGCTTCACCCTCGGCCCGTAGGGCGCGCCTTCGAACTCCCGTCCGCGCAACGCCGCCGGGCCCCGGGCGCGCGGCAGCGCCCGGGGCCCGGCGTCACGTCGGCCGCCGCGAGGCCGCCCGCCAGACCGCTATGAGACCGCCGTCAGACCGCCGCGAGCAGCCCGCGCCCGAGCCAGTCGGCGTTGTCCTTCACGCCCGGCAGGACGAAGAAGTACCCGCCGCCGGTCGGCGATATGTAGTCGACCAGCGGCTCGTCGATGAGCCGGGTCTGGGTGGCCTCGAACTGCCGCACCACGTCCTGCTGGTAGCAGCAGAACACCAGGCCCATGTCCAGGTTGCCGGCCTGGTCGACGCCCCGGTCGTAGTTGAAGCCGCGGCGCAGGAGGCGCGAGGTGTCGGTGTCGGCGGTGCGCGGGTTGGCGAGCCGGATGTGCGCCTTGAGCGGGATCGCCTTGCCCTCCGGGTCCTTGCCGTAGTCCGGCGCGTCGGTCTCCTGGCGGCCGTCCAGCGGCGCGCCGGTGTCGCGGCGGCGGCCGAACATCTTCTCCTGCTCGGCGAGGGTGACGCGGTCCCAGAACTCGATCAGCATCCGGATGATCCGGATCACCTGGTAGCTGCCGCCGGTCGCCCAGGCGGGCTCGCCCAGCCCGTCGGTGACCCAGATCAGCCGGTCCATCTCGCGGGCGGAGGTGGTGTCGGGGTTGACGATGCCGTCCTTGAAGCCGAGCAGGTTGCGCTGCGCGCCGTCCGGGCGGGACTCGTTCTGGAAGCCGTCGATCCGCCAGAGGATCTGCATCGCGCCGCGGGTGTGCCGGGTGATGTCGCGCAGCGCGTGCAGGACGGTGTCCTGGCGGTCGGCGCAGATCTGCAGCGAGAGGTCGCCGTGGAGTTCGGCGGCCCGCAGGTTGTCGTTGGGGAAGGTCCTCATCGGGGCCAGCTTGGTCGGCTTGGCCTTGGCCAGCCCGTACCGGTCGTCGAACAGCGAGGCGCCGACGCCGACCGTGACGGTCAGGTTGTCGGTGGGCACGGTGGGGCCGAGGATGCCGCTGTCGGCGGGCGGAGCGCCGACGCCGAGGTCGGGCGGGGTGCCGCCGGCGGCGAGGAAGCGGATCCGCTCGGTCAGGGTCTTGAGGAGGTCCTCCAGGCCCTTGCGGTCCTGGGCTATCACCTGGCAGGACACGAAGGCGGCGTAGCCGGGGGCCGGGGTGGTGACGCCGGCCTGGTGGTCGCCGTGGAACGGGACGGCCCCGCTCTTCGCCTGGCGGCTGTCCCCGGCGGAGGCCGGGCCGGCGGCCAGGGTGAACGCCCCGCCCGCCAGGACGGCCGCTCCGGCGCCGGCGCCGAGGGCGGTCCGGACGAAGCTGCGGCGGGCCGGGCCGGCCGGGCAGCCGCCCTCGGCGACGGCCGGGGCGGGCGCGGCTGCGTGCGGGAACGGGCAGGAGCCTCCGGTGGCAGCGGTGTGGTCGGTCATCAGGCGGCCTTCCGGATCTCGAGCAGGGCGGGGATGGGGGCGAGGTCTTCGAGCAGTTGGCCGGTGGCGCCGTTGAGCTGGCGGCGGGCGTCGGCGGGGAGCTGCTCCAGTGCGGTCCAGCCCTCGGGCTTGTGGGCGGCGGCGACCAGGTCGCCGACCCGCTTCATCCCGGCGTCGACGCGGGGGAGCAGCTGCGGGTCGCGCTCGTCGAGCAGAGGCTGCAGGACGGTCAGCAGTTCCCGGGTGCCGGCCAGGTTGGCCTGGGTGGTGGCCAGGTTGGTGCCGCTGCCCTGGTCGGTGTCGCCGGTGAGCTCGAACTGGAGGGTGTTCTCCAGGATCTCGTGGGCGCGCAGCGGGAGGTCTCCGGGGTCGAAGTCCTGGCCGGGGAAGTCCTGCCCGAGCTTGGCGACGTCGGCGGTCAGCTGGTCGGCGACGGGCGTCAGGTCGGCGGCGGACTGGCCGTGCCACAGGCCGTACTCCAGGCGCAGGAAACCGGTGAAGTCCTTGTCCTGGGCCTTGTCGGCGAGCCCGTCGGGCCGACCGTTGATCTTGCCGTCGAGGTCGGCGAAGGTGCCATAGGCGGCGCCGAGCGAGGCGTACTGGAGGTGGGCGGTGAGCCAGTCGGCCCTGGCGGTGGCGAGGTCGCCGCCGTGGATGTCGGCCTGGAGCTTCTGGGTCTGCGTCAGCAGGGTCGCGAGGCCCTTGTTGACGTAGTCCTTGTAGGCGTCGAGCGGGCCCTTGAGGTCGTCCTCGGCGACCGGCTTGACGGCCTTGACCTGGCCGCCGCCGGTGACGTGCACGGCGGCCGAGGTGACGGACGTGCCGCCGGTGGGCACGCAGCGCCAGGCGTAGTCGCCGGAGCCGATGGTCGCGGTCAGCGCGCGGGTGGTGCCGGGGGCCAGGCCCTCGATCTCGCCGTAGACGGCGCCGCTGGCCGGGTTGACCAGGTAGACCTCGGAGACCTTGTCCCCGGTGTTGTGCATCTGGAACACCTGCTGGCCGGGCAGCGGGGTGCTGAAGCCCTTGCCGCACTCCTGCTCGGAGACGGACACGGTGGCGGAGCTGCTCTGCTTGCCGTCGCTGACCGCGATCACGGCCCCGGCGACCACCACCGGCACCGCGACCAGCGCGGTCGGCACGGCCCAGCGCGGCCGCCCGGACCGCACCGGCCCGGCGGCCCCCGCCTTCTCGCCCTGCGCCGTCTCGCCCTGCGCAGCCTCGCCCTGCGCCGTCTTCCCGGCGGCCGGAGCGGTCCTGCCGCCGCGGACGCCCTCGACGAACAGCGTCATCACGATGCACAGGTAGGCGAGGTAGCCGACGACCTGGAGGACCGTCATGGTGACGGTCAGGTTGAGGGTGCCCTGCACCAGCGTGGCGTACCAGGAGGAGGCGTCCAGGTGGCCGCTCAGGTCGAAGGCGTACGAGCTGCCGCCGCCGACCAGCCCGGACTCCTGCAGGTCGCGCAGGCCGTAGCCGAGCACGCCCGCCGCGACCACGATCAGGCCGGCGCCGGTGATGGTGAAGAACCGGGTGAGGTTCATCTTCAGCGCCCGCCGGTACAGGCCCCAGCAGAGGCCGGCCGAGAGCACCAGGCCGACGGCCGCGCCGAGCAGCGGCCCGGTGGACTCCCCGGCGGTGCGCACGTTGGTCCACAGGAAGAGCGAGGTCTCCAGGCCTTCGCGGCCGACGGCCAGGAAGCTGGTGAGCACCAGCGCGCCGGCGCCCATCGCCAGCGAGGCCTGGACCTTCTCCTTCAGCTCGGCGGAGAGGGTGCGCGCCGAGCGGCGCATCCAGAACACCATCGCGGTGACGAAGCCGACCGCGATCAGGCTCAGCACCCCGCCGAACGCCTCCTGGGCGTGGCCGGAGAGGTTGGCGGCGGTGAAGGTGAGCACCGCGCCGAAGCTGAGGCTGAGCGCGATCGCCGCCGCGACGCCGGTCCACACCTGCGGCAACCGGGCCTTGTGTCCGAAGCGGACGAGCGTGGCGACCAGGATCGACACGATCAGTCCGGCTTCCAGACCTTCGCGCAGCCCGATCAGAAAGCTGGGAAACGCCTCATCCCACATGCAGCGGGCTCCTCCCCCGGTCACCCCGGGTCGTACCTGAACTCGGCGGCCCGCCGCGGGTGGCGGCGGCGCGGCACAGCCGAACGCCCCGGACACGAGGGCCCAGGGCGCTTCGACTTAGCTTAGGCAAACCTTAGAGCCGCCGTGGTCAACAGCACCCCCCGTTCAGGTAAGGGTTCGGTATGAGGGCTGCCGAGCCGGCCCGGCTCAGCCCCACCACTGCTCCGGAACCGTCTCCGGCTCCGCCGGCACCGCCACCGGTACGGCGGCGGGCGTCACCAGCAGCTCGCCACCGGCCGTCTCGGCGACCAGGTAGCCGCACTCGCGCAGCACGACGGCGGCCGCACCGCTGACCGCCTCGCGCACCCCCCGGGAGGGCAGGCCGTCCGGCCCCTCCCCCGGCGACCAGCCGACCGCCACCCCCGGCGGCCGATGGCCGATCCGCAGCAGGGACGGGCCCGGCCCGGCGTCGATCCCGGCGCGGGCGAGGGCCGCGGTGACGTCCTCGAAGAGTTCAGGGTGATCCACCATTGGCGCAGCGTAGGCCCGGGATCGCGCGACCTCCGGACGCGGCGCGCGCCGAAACGGTTCAGCGGCACCCGGGCGCAGCACCGCCACCCGTCCGGCGGCCGATCGGACGCCAGGACCCCCCGTCCGGCCCGACACGCGCGGCCGTACGGACCGATGGACGTGCACAGTCGGCCCCCTGCCGACAGCATGACAGAGTAAGCGCTTCATCACCCTGAGCAACGGGCCAGTGGGTCACCCGCTCCGCGTGCCGGTTCAGCCGGCGGGCCCGTATCGAGAGGTCCCATGATCACAACACTTCGCCGGCCGGCGTCTTTGCCGGCGGGCCTCCAGCCCGGCACGCCGAGGACGCCGGGGAGTCCGTCGTGAGAACCGACCAGCAGTCGCAGCCGGGACCGGTGACCAGCACGCGCGCCAACCCCGCGAACAAGGCCGAGGCCCTGGCCGACTGGACAGACGGCCGGGTCGGCATCTACTCCCTGGCCAAGGCCAATCTGCGCAAGATCTTCCCGGACCACTGGTCCTTCATGCTGGGCGAGATCGCGCTCTACACCTTCGTCATCATCATCATCACCGGCGTCTGGCTGACCCTCTTCTTCAAGCCGAGCATGGGCGAGGTCATCTACGACGGCTCGTACGTCCCACTCAGGGGCATCCAGATGTCGGAGGCCTACGCCTCGACCATCGACATCAGCTTCGAGGTGCGCGGCGGCCTGCTGATGCGCCAGGTCCACCACTGGGCGGCGATCGTGTTCGTCGCCTCGATGCTGACGCACATGATGCGCGTCTTCTTCACCGGCGCGTTCCGCAAGCCCCGCGAGATCAACTGGGTCTTCGGCGCGCTGCTGCTGTTCCTCGGCATGTTCGACGGCTTCATGGGCTACTCGCTGCCGGACGACCTGCTCTCCGGCACCGGCATCCGGTTCATGGAGGGTGCCGTCCTGGCCGTGCCGATCGTCGGCTCGTACCTGCAGTTCTTCATGTTCGGCGGCGAGTTCCCCGGCCAGGACATCGTGCCGCGGCTGTTCACCGTGCACGTCCTGCTGATCCCGGGGGTCATGGTGGGCCTGCTCGCGGCGCACCTGATCCTGGTCTTCTACCACAAGCACACCCAGTTCGCCGGGCCCGGCCGGACCAACGACAACGTGGTCGGCATGCCGCTGATGCCGGTCTACATGGCCAAGGCCGGCGGCTTCTTCTTCCTGGTCTTCGGCGTGGTCGCGTTCATGTCGGCGATCGCCACCGTCAACCCGATCTGGGCCTACGGCCCCTACCGGCCCGACCAGGTGTCCACCGACGCCCAGCCGGACTGGTACATGGGCTTCTCCGAGGGCCTGGTGCGCGTGATGCCCGGCTGGGAGATCAGCGTCTGGGGCGGCCACACCCTGAACCTCGGGGTGTTCGTCCCGCTGATGGTCTTCCCGACCGTGCTGCTGATCATCTGGTGCTACCCGTTCCTGGAGGCCTGGGTCACCGGGGACCGCGGCGAGCACCACATCGCCGACCGGCCGCGCAACGCGCCGGTGCGCACGGCCTTCGGCGCGGCCTGGATCGGCCTCTACCTGATCCTGCTGGCCGGCGGCGGCAACGACCTGCTCGCCACCCACTTCCACCTGTCGATCAACGCGATCACCTACGCGGTGCGCACCGGCTTCTTCGTCGTACCGGTGGTCGTCTTCGTGATCACCAAGCGGTGGTGCCTGGGCCTGCAGCGGCGCGACAAGGAGAAGGTGCTGCACGGCCGGGAGACCGGCGTCATCAACCGGCTCCAGCACGGCGAGTTCGTCGAGGTGCACGCCCCGCTCCCGCCGGGCCGGATGTACACCCTCACCGCGCACGAGCAGCCGCAGCCGGAGGACCTGCCGCCGGAGGTGGACGAGAACGGCGTGGTCCGCAAGGCCGGGCTGTTCGCCCGGACGAGGGCCAAGCTGTCCCGCGGCTTCTACGGCGAGGGCAGCCAGATCGCCAAGCCCACCGCCGAGGAGCACCAGGAGATCAGCAGCGGCCACGGCCACCACTGATCCCCGCGGACGCCCGAGGGCCCGCTGCGCCGTCATCGGCGCGGCGGGCCCTCGGGCGTGCCGGCGGATCGGCCCGACTCAGGCCCGCAGGGCCGCCGGGACGACGGCGAACAGCGCCGCCGCCAGGGTGACGGAGAGGCAGAGCGCGGCCCAGCGGGCGCAGATCCGGCGGCACTCGCTGCGGTAGCGGGCGGCCAGCCGGCGGCAGCGCTCGACGGCGCGGTCGACGACCTCCTCGGCGTAGCGCAGCCGGTCCGCGGCGTAGGCCTGCTCCAGGCTCTCCCGCTCCGCGGCGGGCAGCCACGGGAACTGCCCGGCGAAGGCCCGGGCGTCCCGTTCGGCCGCCGCCACCTCGGCCTCCCAGGCGAGATAGCCCTCCAGCCGGGCGATCTCCGTCCGGGCGTTCACCCGGAGGCCCGCGACGGGCCTGCCCTGCCGAGGGGTCCGCGCTCCCGGCGGACGCTGTCTGCCACCCATGACCGCTCCTCATGTCCTGTCGAGGTGTGCTGTCGGGACGCCCTGTCGAACCGTCCCGCCGAACCGGCGCGGGAGACCACTCCGCAACCAGGCCACTACTATCAGTGACCACCCGGGTGGGCGGGGCGACTCGCCGAGCCGCCGCGCGACTCCTCACACCCACCCCGGGCGGATCCGCCCGGGGTGTCGGATCCGAAAAAGTTGCGTGCCACGCACTCTTGCGCGGCACGCAGACTTCCGGGGAGAGTGGTGGTCATGACGAAGAGTCAGATCGGCTTGCGGGAAAGGAAGAAGGCCGCGACCCGGGAGGCGCTGAGCTGGGCCGCGCTGCGCCTGGCGGTGGAACGGGGCCTGGAGAACGTCCGGGTGGAGGACATCGCGGCCGCCGCCGGGGTGTCGCCGCGCACCTACAACAACTACTTCTCCAGCAAGGCCGAGGCCATCGTCTCCCGGCACTGCGACCGCATCCGGCTCGTCGGCGAGGCGCTGAGCGAGCGGCCCGCGGCCGAACCCCTCTGGGAGGCGCTCACCCGGGCCGCCCTCGCGCCCTTCGACGGCGCGGCGGAGCAGCCGGACCCGCGGTGGACCGCCTCGGTGCGGCTACTGCTGCGCGAACCGGCCCTCCAGGCCGAGCTGGCCCGCGCCGGCGCGGACGCCGAGGCCGGGCTCGCCGCGGCGGTGGCCGCCCGGACCGGGGCCGACGCCGGCGGCCTCCACCCCAGACTGGTCGCCGCCGGCGTCCTGGCCGCGCTCAGGGCGGCCAGCGACGTATGGCTGCGCGCCGACCCGCCGGTACCACTGCAACCACTCCTGGCGGAGGCGCTGCGGCAGCTGGCGGCCGGCCTCCCCGAACCGTCGTCTTCCTGAACTCACCGTCGCACAGGGGGATCTACCATGACCCACGATGTCATCATCGCCGGCGCAGGCCCGAACGAGCTGATGCTGGCCTGCGAACTGGCGCTGGCCGGAGTCCGGCCGGTGGTGCTGGACCGGCTGGCCGAACGTTCGTCGGAACAGAAGGCGAACGGGCTGGTCGGCCAGGTGATCCGACTGCTGGACCACCGCGGCCTGTACGAGCGGCTCGGCGGCCCGGGCGCCCCGACCCCGGTGCCCCGCTTCGTGTTCGGCGCGTTCCCGCTGGACCTCCGGGAGCTCGACGGCAACCCGCTGTACGCCCTGCCGGTGCCGCAGCACCGGATCGAGCAGGCCCTGGAGGAGCGGGCCCGCGAACTCGGCGTGACCGTGCACCACGGCCGCGAGGTCACCGGCCTGGCCCAGGACGCGGCGGGGGTGACCGTCGAGGTCCACGGGCCGGACGGGCCGCAGCGGCTGCGCGCCCGCTACCTGGTCGGCGCCGACGGCGGCCGCAGCACCGTCCGCAAGCTGGCCGGGATCGGCTTCCCCGGGGTCACCTCACCCGACCCCGTCGCACGCATCGCCCACGTGCGCCCGCCCGAGGGGCTGCAGGTGCTCGACACCGGCGAGGTCCTGCTGCCCGGCTGCCCGACGCCGTTCCGCCCGTTCACCCACACCCGCACCGCGCACGGCGTGTTCGTGCTCGCCCCGATGGGCCCGGAACTCGCCATGATGGCCACCATGGAGTGGGCCGGCCCGCCCGTCGACGAGACCGTGCCGGCCACGCTGGACGAACTGCGCGCCAGCGTCCGCCGGGTGACCGGCGCCGACCTGCCGCTCGCCCCGGCCGACACGCCCGGCGCGCACACCCCGCGCCGCCAGGTCGGGCACAACACCCGGCTCGCCGAGCGCTACCGCGAGGGCCGGGTGCTGCTGGTCGGCGACGCCGCGCACGTGCACGCCGCCACCGGCGGTCCGGGCCTCAACCTCGGGCTCCAGGACGCCGCGAACCTCGGCTGGAAGCTGGCCGCCGACCTCCGGGGCTGGGCCCCGCCCGGCCTGCTGGACAGCTACCACCGCGAGCGGTACCCCATCGGCGAACGGGTCTTCATGCACTCGCAGGCCCAGATGGCCCTGATGTCCCCGGGCCCGGCCGTCACCGCCCTGCGCGCCCTGTTCGGCGAACTGCTCGCGTACCAGGACAACCTCGGGCGGATCGCCGCGCTCATGGCGGGCAGCGACGTCCGGTACGACACCGACTGTCCGCACCCGCTCGCCGGCGGCTTCGCACCGGACCTCCCGCTGGCCACCGCCGCCGGCCCCGCCCGGCTCGCCGAACTGGCCCGCGGCGGCCGGGCCCTGCTGCTCGACCTCGCGGAGGGCCCGCCCCGGCTCGCCGACCTCGCGGCCGGCTGGAAGGGCCGGGTGGACGTCCTCACGGCCGACTGCCCGCAACCGCCCGCCGACGCGCTGCTGGTGCGCCCGGACGGCTACGTCGCCTGGGCCAGCGCTCCCGGGGAGGAGGATCCGGACGGGCTGCTGCGCGCGCTGCACGCCTGGTTCGGCGAACCGGACTCCGCCCGCTGCTGAGCACCCGCACCCGGACGCCCCACCGGCCCCGGTCGGGGCGGCCGGGGCCGGGGGGGGGAGAGAATGGACCGCATGTCCCGACGTCACTCCGCGCCCCGCGCCGCCGCCGCGCCCCGGCTGCTGCCCTCCTCGCCCTGCCCCTGCGGCCTGCCCGCCGCCTACGGCGACTGCTGCGGGCGGCTGCACCGCGGCCAGACGGCTGCCACCACCGCCGAGTCCCTGATGCGCTCGCGGTACAGCGCCTTCGCCGCCCAGGACGAGGCCTACCTGCTGCGCACCTGGCACCCGGACACCCGGCCCGCCGAGGTGGACTTCGACCCGGCGCTGCGCTGGACCGGCCTGGAGGTGGTGTCCACCACCGAGGGCGGCGCCTTCCACGCGGAGGGCACCGTCGCCTTCCGGGCGCACTGGACCGAGGGCCGCGAGCAGGGCGTGCTCACCGAGCACAGCCGGTTCGTCCGGCACGAGGGCGCCTGGGTGTACCTCGACGCCCTCTCGCTCGGCTGACCGTCGGGCCCCCGACGGGCGGGCTCCTACAGGTAGTCGTCCAGCCGGCCGAGGGCGAAGCCCTGCGCGGTGACGTCGTTGACGACCTTGCGGAGCAGGTCCGGCATCGAGGCCTTCCAGAGGTCGACGCCCCGGAAGTGGGTGAGGATGATGTCGCCCGGGTGGAGCCTGCGGTCGTCGTAGCGCCACTCCATGTGGTCCGGGAAGGCCTCCTCGTTCCACAGCGGCACCGCCTGGACCCCGCAGGACGCCGCCGCGCGCAGCGTGTCGTCGTTGTACTCGCCGTACGGGGGCCGGAACAGCCGGGGGCGGACGCCGATCTGCTGCTCCAGCTGGTCCTGCTGACGGCAGATCTCGTCGCGCTGGGCGTCGTAGCCGAGGACCTTCAGGTTGCGGTGGTTGATGGTGTGGTTGTTGATCTCCACCCCCTGGGCGTGCAGGTCGCGGAAGTAGCCGTAGTTCTCGCGGGCCAGGTAGTCGGAGACGTAGGTGCT
Organism: Kitasatospora sp. NBC_01300; assembly: GCF_041435235.1. Classification (NCBI taxonomy): domain Bacteria; kingdom Bacillati; phylum Actinomycetota; class Actinomycetes; order Kitasatosporales; family Streptomycetaceae; genus Kitasatospora; species Kitasatospora sp. NBC_01300. The sequence continues at coordinate 578,344 of NZ_CP108408.1, forward strand.
GAGCGGGATGCCGAGTTCGTCGGCCATCCGGGAGAACTCCGGGTCCTTCTCGGAGCCGTCGTCGACGGTGAGGAAGACCACCTTCTCGTCGGTCGGCACCCGGTAGACCACCGGCGGCCGCCCGTCCTTGAGCTTCACGCCCTGCGACTGGACCAGCACCGGCCTGGTCGCCGGGTGCGGCGGCGCCTTCAGCGGCGGGGCCTGCAGGCCCCAGCGGTGCGCGGTCTCCAGGGCCGCCCGGGTTTCCGACTCCCGGCGGGCGACCGCCTCGGTGCCGGCCTCCTCCTCCTTGCGGGCCAGGCCCGGCAGCGCCGGCAGCGCCTCGGGCGGGCGGCCGACCCCGTGCTCGACGACGGGCACGGCACCCGGCGCGGGCGGGACGACGGCCGGCCGCGCGGGGTCGACCGGCCCGGCACAGCCGGCGGCGACGGCGGAGAGGCAGACGGTGGCCAGCAGGCCGGTCCGCACACCCGCCCGAGCACCGGCGCATCGTCCCTGAATCCGCCTCAAACCCGCATTAATGCGATGATTTGATGATCTGTTCATAGACGCACTGCTCCCCCGCAGCGCACCCCCGCCAATCCCCTCATCACCCGTGCGGGGCAACGACGCGCCGGGCTCCTTGCCCTTCCTTTGCCGAGCCGGCCGGGCACCCGAGCCGACCGGGCGGCCGTGCGAAACCCGATTGCGGACCGGGCCCGCGACCACCGATCATGCGCCCATGACCGACACCGCGCCCCGCACCGCCCGCCTCTGGTCCGTCGCCACGGCGGACGTCACCGCACCCGAGGCCCTGGCCCTGCTGCGCGAGTACTACTACGACGTGGCCAACCGCTACTACCGCCTGCACCTCGGCCGCGAAGGCACCCCCGAGGAACTGGAGTCGGGGCTGGCCGGCTCCCCCAGCGACGACCTCGCCGCACCGGACGGCCTCTTCCTGCTCGGCCACTACGACGGCGCGGCCCAGTCCTGCGCCGGGCTGCGCCGACGCGACGCCGACACCGTCGAGCTGACCAGGGTGTTCGTCCGTCCCGGCCTGCGCGGCACCGGTGGCGGCGCCCGGCTGCTCGCCGCCGTCGACGAGGCCGCCCGCTCGCTCGGCGCCCGGCGGATCGTCCTCGACACCCGCCTCGACCTGGTCGAGGCCCGCGCGCTCTACACCCGCCACGGCTACCGCGAGATCCCCGCCTACAGCAGCGGCCCGTACGCCCAGGTCTGGTACGGCAAGGAGTTGGCCGGCTAACCCGCCTGCGTCAGGGCGGCCGTCAGCTCCGCCGTCGAGGGCGGGTTGGCGCCGGGGCGGGAGACGGTCAGCGCGGCGGCCGTCACCGCCTGGGTGAGGCAGCCGGCGAGGTCGGCGCCGACCGCGCGGGCGTGCAGGAAGGCCGCCGTGAAGGAGTCCCCGGCGCCGACGGTGTCGGCGACCGGCACCGGAACGGCTGCGGCCCGCGCGTGCCCGCCCCCGGCGGTGAGCGCGAACGCGCCGTCGGCGCCCAGGGTCACCGCGACCACGGCCGGGCCGAGGGCGAGCCAGCGCCGCGCGACCGCCTCCGCGTCCTCGCCGGGGTAGAGCCAGGCCAGGTCCTCGTCACTCGCCTTGACCACGTCGCTCAGCGCCACGCAGCGCTCGACCCGCCGCACGGCCTGCGCCCGCTCGCCCATCAGCGCGGGGCGCACGTTCGGGTCGTAGCTGATCTGCGCCCGGCCGCGCCACCGCTCGACCAGTGCCAGCACCGCCGCCGCGCCCGGGTCGGTGACCGCCCCGATCGAGCCGAGGTGGATCGCGCCCGGCGCTTCGGCGAGTTCGGTCGGCGGCAGCGTCCAGCCGATGTCGAAGGTGTAGCCCGCCTGCCCCTGCCCGTCGAGGCGCACCACGGCCGAGGGGGTCCGCGCCACCCCGGCGGCCCGGACCACCACCCCCGCCGACTCCAGGTGCGTCCGGATCAACCGGCCGTTGGCGTCGTCCCCGAGCTGGGTGAGCAGGGTGGCCGGCCGCCCCAACCGGGCCAGGCCGTAGGCGACGTTCGCGGGGCTGCCGCCGGGGTGGACGGTGTCCGGGGCGCCATCCGTGCGGACGATGTCGGCGACGCACTCGCCGATCACCAGAACGTGCGAATCGGGGCTGGTCACGGCGGCTCCTGGCATCCGGTACGCGGGCGTCGTCTCGGCCGCCAGCCTACGGGGTGCACCCGGGCATGAAGGACGGCCGCCGGACCTGGCCAGGTTCTCCGACGGCCGTGGCCTCGTCCGTCAGGGGGCGAAGCACTTCGAACGTTAGTCAGTGCGCGGCGGCCCCGCCATCGCTGTAGGCCGTCCGGGGGATGGCCCCGTGTCGACGGCCGTCCGGGTGGCGGCGCCCGGCGGGCGCCCCGGTCCGCTAGGGTCCGTGCCCGGTGCGTCGCGCACGCACCGCCGCCCGGCCCCGCTCCTCACCGGGGCTCCCGGAGCCACGAGTCCCGAAGCCCCGACTCCCGCAAGCCAGGCCCCCGAGGCCACGACTCCCGAAGTGCGGTGATCGCCCTGTCCAGGCCCCGTGTCGGCCTCGTCCTCCCGCTCGTGCTCAGTGCGGTGCTGCTGTCCGCCGGCACCCCGACCGCCACCGCCGCGGACGGCCTCGGCGACCCGGTCTTCCCCTCGCTCGGCAACAGCGGGTACGACGCGCTCGCCTACGACCTGTCGTTCGACTACCGCGCCGACACCCGCACGGTCGACGCGACCGCGGTGATCACCGCCCGGCCGTCCCGCACCCTGGCGCGCCTGGAGCTGGACGCGCTGGGCCTGACCGTGCGCGCCGTCCGGGTCGACGGGCGCCCGGCGGGGTTCGCCGCCCACGACGAGAAGCTGACCATCACCCCGGCCCGGCCCCTGCACCGCGGGACCACCGCGCGGCTGACCGTCGAGTACACCGCCGACCCGCGCGCCAGGCTCCCGCACACCGGCTGGGTCCCGACCCCGGACGGCTTCGCGGTGGCCGGCCAGCCGGACAGCGCGCACACCGTCTTCCCGTGCAACGACCACCCCAGCGACAAGGCCCGGTTCACCATCGCCGTCACCGCGCCCGACGGCCTGCTGGGCGTCGCCAACGGGAAGTTGGCGCAGACCGAACGGCTCGGCGACGGCCGGACCACCCGGCGCTACGCCTCCCGCGCGCCGATGGCCACCGAGCTGGTGCAGGTCTCCGTCGGGAACTACACCGTCCGCGAGCGCACCGGCCCGCACGGCCTGCCGCTGCGCGACGTCGTCCCGACCGCCCGGGCCGCCGACCTCGAACCCGCCCTGGCGCTCACCGCCGGCCAGCTGACCTGGGCCGAGCAGCACCTCGGGCCGTTCCCCTTCGAGACCTACGGCCTCCTGCCGGCCGACACCGACGACCCGGACGCGTTCGGCTTCACCGGCCTGGAGACCCAGACCCTCACCCTGTACAAGCCGGACTTCCTGCGCCGGCCCGAGTCCGCGATCGGCTCGCACCAGATGCACGAGCTGGTGCACTCCTGGTTCGGCGACAGCGTCTCCCCCGCCAGCTGGGCGGACCTGTGGCTCAACGAGGGGCACGCCGACTACTACGCCCTGGTCTACCGCTACGAGCGCGGCTGGCCGGACGCCTGGGGCCACACCACCCTGGTCGACCGGATGCGGGCCCTCTACGGCCTCGGCGACCAGTGGCGGCACGACTCCGGACCGGTCGCCGCTCCCAGCGCCGCCAAGCTCTTCGACAGCCAGCGCTACACCGGCGGCGCGCTGGTGCTGTTCGCGCTGCGCGAGCGGGTCGGCGCCGAGACCTTCGACCGGATCGAACGCACCTTCCTGCGCGAGCACCGGTACGGCACCGCCACCACCCGGGACTACCTGCGCACCGCCTCCGAGGTCTCCGGCCAGGACCTCTCCGGCTTCCTCACCGACTGGCTGTACGGGCTGCGCACCCCGCCGATGCCCGGCCACCCCGACTGGACGGTCACCCCGGTGACCTCGGCCCCGGCGGCCGCCGCCCGCGGTGTCCCCACCGAGGCGCCGCGCGGCTCCGGGACGCTCTGACCCACCGCCACCCGGTCGGCCCGATCCGTGGTCCGCCGCCTCCTGCGTCCCACCCGTACGCCCCTGGCGCGCCGCATCGTGCGCCCGGACGCCCCGTGAGCGCCTCTGGCCGGACGGGCCCGACGCGGCCATCGTGGTGCCCACGGCCCGCCCGCCGCCCGGCCGAGTCCCGGCCGGCTCGCGGGCCGTCCAACCTCCCCGCGCCGGCCGGCCGACCTCCCCGCGCCGGCCGACCGAAAGTCACCGCGCCCGGAAGACAACCCGGAACACCGTCCAGCACGTTCATCAGCTGTGAGTAGGACACCACGATCGCGGCCCAGCAGGCCGCCACAGCTGACAGGGACGGCACGGACACCATGGCGGGGACGGCGGGATGAGGGATGGCACACCGGACTTCGAGGAGTTCGTCTCCGCCTGCGGTCCGAAGATGCTGCGAGTGGCCTGGCTGTTGACCGGCGACCCGCACCAGGCGGAGGATCTGCTGCAGACCGCGCTCGCCAAGATCTGGCCCAAATGGGACCGGATCTCCATCGACCGGCCCGAGGCCTACCTGCGGAAGGTGCTGGTCAACTGCAACGTCTCCTGGTGGCGCCGCCGCTGGACCGGCGAACTGCCGCACGGCGAACTGCCGGAGCCGCCGCCGGCGAGCGTGGACCCGTACGAAGGGGTGGTGCTCGGAGAGGTGGTCGCCCAGGCCGTCCGTGCCCTGCCGCCGCGCCAACGGGCCGTGGTGGTGCTGCGCTTCTTCGAGGACCTCAGCGTGGAGGAGACCGCCGAGGTCCTGGGCTGCAGCACCGGCACGGTCAAGAGCCAGACGCACCGCGCGCTCGCCGCGCTGCGCGGCCGGCTGCCGGCCCGGGAACTGCTGCTGGCGGGGGGACCCAGTGATCGGTACTGACCTGCTGGACCCGGACGACCCGAGGCCGGACGGCGGTGAGGGCGAGGAGCTGCGGGTCCTGCTCCACCAGGCCGTACCGGAGCTCGCCACGCCCGAGGACCGGATGGAACGGGTACGTGCCCGCGCCATCGGCACCCAACGCCGACGGCGGGCCGCCGGACTCGGGGCCGGACTGACCGCAGGGCTGGTCGCCGCGGCGCTCGCCGCCGCGCCCGCGATCGCGCCCACGCCGGAGCACGGGGTGGCGGCGGGGCCGAGCCTGGCGGCCGGACCGGCCGAGACGGTACCGGGCGGGGAACCGCCCGCTCCGACGGCCGGCACCAGCGCCGCACCGACCACGGCGCCGACGACCGGATCGCAGGTCCACTTCTCGTCGTACCCGAACGTGGTGCTCGACCTGCCGAGCGGCTGGTACAGCCAGAGCATCTTCAACGGCGACCCCCGGAACGGCATCGGCTACCTGGCCACCGGGCCGATCAGCCCCGCGTCCCCCTGCCGGACGGCGGGCATCACCTGCCCGTCCGACACGCTGCTGCCCGTCGGCGGCGCCCTCGTCACCCTCCGGCTGGTGGACCAACCGGACCTGGTCGGGAAGTTCACCACCTCGTCGGCCGCCGCCTCCGACATCGCGCTCAACAAGGAATGCCTCACGCTCGGCGGCACCCGCCAGCTCATCGGCCATCGGGCCGTCGCCCGGACCGGCACGCTGGTGCTGATCCAGCTGACGGCCTGTATGCGGGAGCCGTCGCACGTGACGATCCAGCAGGTGCAGCAGGTGCTGGACTCGATCCGGGCCGCCGAGGGGAGCACTCCCTCGTCAAGGGCGACCCGCTGAGGACCGGCCGGGCTGGCCGGGCCTCCCGGGCCGACCTGGCCGACCTGGGTCCAGTGTCAGTGGCTCCTGCTAGCGTCCCGAGCACGATCAGAGAACGGGGGTCCTCTCATGGGTGGCGAGCAGCGACGGGCAGGTACCGGGGTCTGCGACCGGTGGACGGCGCGGTGGTACGGCGCGGGCGGCGGGGCGGCCCTGCACGGTGCGGGCGTCCGGCCGATCACCGGCGGGCTGATACCCGGGGTCGGGCCGGTCTCCTCGGGCGCCGCCGGGCGGGCGTTCCACCGGTCCTGACGCGGCCGTGACACGGCGGTGCGGGCCCGGCTGCCGTGCCGGGCCCGCACCGGGCGATCAGTACCAGTCGGGTCAGTACCGAGCTGGTCAGTACCGCAGGACGGCCGCGATGTGGCCGCGGGCGTCGAGTTCGCCGGTGGGGACGAACTGCACCTTGGCACCGGTGTCGAGGGCGCGCTCCACGATCTCGTCGACCATGTCCTCGCGGACGTCGGGCTCACCGGCCGCCGCCGGGACGAGGTGGTTGTCGGTCACCCGGACGGGCTGCCGGTAGTCCTCCTCCACCGCGACCAGCGCGGCGCGGCCCTCGGCGACGGTCTGCCAGACCTCGTCGATGCCGGCGGCCAGGCCCTTCACGCCCTGGGCCTGGTCGAGGCGCTCGTGCAGCTCGGTGACGGCCCTGCTGCCCTGCTCGGCGACCGTGGACCGGACGGCCTCGGCCACCGCGGCGGCGGCGGCGTGGCCGAGGCCGCCGTGCGAGACCTGGGCGGTGGCCCGCTTGGCAGCGGTGCCGACCTCGTCGAGCAGGGAGATCGCGGCGGCCTCACCGAGCACGTACAGCGGGCGGTTGTCGGCCTCCAGCACGGCGGCCAGCGCGGTGTCGGCCGAACGCAGGAAGCGGCGGGTCTCCTCGTCGCGGAAGGTGCTCGGTACGTCCCCGATCCGCTCCTTGCGCTCGACGTCCCAGTCCGGCGGAACCTGGTCGAGCGGGAAGGCGGCACCCGTGTGCTCGGCCAGGTGCGCCCCGCTGCCGCTGAACAGGGCGACCCGGTCGGCGGCGACGGTCAGCACCCAGTAGGGCGCACCGGCGGTGTAGGCGGAGACCAGGTTGCGGGTCAGGAAGGTCTCGGACAGCACGACCCGGGAGGGCACCGGGCGCGGCAGGGACCACACCTGGTGCTCGCCGGGGGCGGCGAAGATCACCAGGCCGTCCTCGGCGTGCACGAGGTCGACCTCGGTGAGCGCGCGGTCCAGCTGCTCGACGACGTCCAGCCGGTCGGCCCGGCTGACCGCCTCGTCGGCGTGCAGCCGGTTCTTCGCCTCGGCGACGAGGTTGCGCAGGCGGACCGGGTCCTGGGTGTTGTCGGGCTCGCTGCGGTGGGTGGGCAGCAGAACGGAGACGGCCGGGTAGCGCCGGGGGCGGCGCAGCTCGGCGAGGACGGCTGGCGTGAGTTCGGCTGCGTGCATCGGGTGCCCTTCGTGTCGCGGTGGGGGGGTCCTGGTCGATGAGACCGACGTCGACGAGACCGAAAGTGTGGTGATTCAACCGATTTGCCGGAATCATTCCCGACCCCTCCCCATCCCACCGCCCTCCCACGCCTCCCGCCACCGGAAAAGGCTCGGGGCCCGACAGCCCGTCCGGTGCCCGCGGCCCCGGCCGCACGGCCACGGACGAGGGAATCCACCACCGTCCTCGTAACCCGACCGGCGGATCGTCGTTGGACCCGCCATGAAGAAGCGCAGCATGCTCGCCGTCGCCTCGCTCGCCGTGGGTTTCGTGGCCTCGCTCACCGCACCGAGTGCGCACGCCAGTGCGGTCGGGGGGCAGGACGGACTGTCCGGATCCCTGACCAGTGCGCCGGGCGCGTTGCCGGGGCAGGTCGGGGACGCGGGCGGCGTGGTCGGGGAGGCGACCGGGTACGTGACGGGCTCGGCCGACGGACTGGTCGGGGTCACCCCCGCATAGCTCGCAGCGGCATGGCGTCAGCGCAGCGCGGCGGCGCGGTGTCAGGGCACTGCGGCGTCAGGGCAGCGCGGCACTGCGGTGTCAGGGCACTGCGGCGTCAGGGCAGCGCGGCACTGCGGTGTCAGGGCACTGCGGCGTCAGGGCAGCGCGGCACTGCGGTGTCAGGGCACTGCGGCGTCAGGGCAGTGCGGCGTCAGGGCAGCTGGGCGCCGAGGTCCTGGGTCCAGTAGGTGCCGGCGGGGCCGGTGGCCAGGCCGATGCCGACGTCCTTGAAGCCGCAGTCCAGGATGTTGGTCTGGTGGATGCCGCCGTCCATCCAGTGGGCGACCACCGTGGCGGGGGACGTCGGACCCCGGTCGAGGTTCTCGCCCCACTGGGACCAGCGGTAGCCGACCGCCGTCAGCCGGGCGTCGGTGCGGACGCCGTCCGGGTTGACGTGGTCGAAGAAGCCACGGGCGACCATGTCGTCGGCGTGCTTCTGGGCGGCCGCGTGCAACCGGGGGTCGATCCGCAGGGGGGCGCAGCCCACCTTGCCGCGTTCGGCGTTGACGAGGTCGACGAGTTGGCGCTCCGGGCTGGGCGGCGGCGGGGCCACCGACCGGGTGGCGGTGGGTGACGGCGTGGCCGTCGGCGTCTCGCTGGGGGTCGGCGTGGGCGTGGCCGTCAGGGTGACCGGGGCGGCGGCCGGGGTCGCGGCGGGCACCGGGGCGGCGGGAGCGGCGGCCGGGGTGGTGGGTTCGGGGGGCGCCTCCCTCGGGGTGTCGGTGGGGTGCGACCAGACCAGGGCGAGGGTGGTGACGGTCACCACCGCCACCGCACCGCTCGCCAGGACGGCCTTGCGCGCGGCGGTCCCGGCCCAGCCCGCATGGGTGCTCGCGGCGGTCGGGGCGGTGGTGGCGACGGTGGCCGCGGTGTGCTGGAAGTGCAGCAGCGCGGGCGAGCCGAGCGGGATCGGCACCAGGGCGAGGCCGGCCAGCAGTCCTTCGGCGGGGAAGAGGTCGCGGCCGAGGCGGTCGCAGGTGGCGCAGCCGCGGATGTGGCGGGCGATGCGCTTGCGCCACACGGAGTTGGGGGTGCCGTCGAAACCGGTGGTGACGTCGGCGAGTTCGGGGCAGCGAGGGTAGGCGCCGAGGGCGCGGACGACGATCCGGCCGGCTTCGAGCTGCTTCTTCATCCGCTGCACCCGGACGGCGGTGTGCTGCGGGGTCAGGTCGAGGGCTTCGGCCAGTTCGGCGCGGGTGAGTTCGCCGCTGGCCTCCAGCCACCAGAGGGCGAGGAGTTCGCGGTCGTCGGGGTCGAGCCAGCGGGTGGCCTCGGCGACTTCCCGGCGCTGGCCGGAGAGGCCGAGGCGCAGGACGGTGAGGTCGGTGAAGTCGGCCCTGGGGTCGGCGAGTTCCCAGGTCTCGTCGAGGCCGCCGACGGTGGGCTGCTGCTGGCCGGCGGCGTGGCGACGACGGATCTGGTTCATCGTGATGGCGACCAGCCAGGAGCGGAAGGACTCCGGCTCGCGCAGCCCGTCCAGGCCGTCCAGGGCGCGGATCATGGTCTCCTGGGCGACGTCGTCGACATCGGCGTGACCGTCCAGGGCGCGCCCGGCGACGTTGTAGACGAGCGGCAGCCAGGCGGCGACCAGCGCCTCCTGGGCCTGCCGGTCGCCCGCCTGGGCCGCGCGTACCAGGGTGGTCCCGGTCCTGTTCTGCACGTCAGCGTTCATGGTCCGCACTCCGTCTTGCCGTGTTCCGTTCGCCGCTGCCTCCTCGGAGACCTGTGGTGAGTGATCAGATAACAACAATTTGCGCGGAATCGGAAAACGGACCCTGCCGGAGGACCGGTCAGGCCGGGGCGGCGAAGACCTGGGTCCACCAGGGGCCGCCGGAACCGGTCCGCACACCGACCCCGAGCTGCTTGAACGCGCAGTTCAGGATGTTCGCACGGTGACCGGGGCTGTTCATCCAGGAATCCATCACCGCGGCCGGGTCCTTCTGGCCGCGGGCGATGTTCTCGCCCCAGGTGCTCCAGCGGTAGCCGGTCGCCTCTATGCGGTGGTCGGCGTGGTCGCCGTCGGGGCTGGCATGGTCGAAGTAGTTGCGGTCCGCCATGTCGTCGCTGTGCGACTGGGCGGCGCCGGCCAGCCGGGGCTCGGCGCTGACCGGGCCGCAGCCGGCCTTGGCGCGTTCGACGTTGACCAGGTCGACGACCTGCTGGGCGGAGGAAGGCGCGGCGCCGCCGCCGACCGGGGTGGGCACCGAGGCGCTCGTGGGTGCGGGGGCACCGGTGCGCTGCGCGGCGGCCGGGGTGCCGGTGGGCTTGGCAGGAGCCGGAGCGGGAGCGGTCGCGGGCGTGCTCGGGCTCGCCTTCCCGGTGGCCGTCGGAGTCGGCGTCGCGGTCGCCGGAGCCGTCGGGGACGCCGGGGCGGCGGGGGTGGTCGCGGCGGCACTGGTCGGGGCCGGTGCCGGGTCGGTGGCGGTCGGGGTGACCGGCGGCGCGGCGACATCGGGGCCCGCTCCCCCGGCGCCGGGGACCTGGATGCCGTCGTGGGTACCGGCCTCGGCTGCTATCAGGGCGGCGTCCGCCGCCAGCGCCTGGCCGGTGGCGTCCCGGTCGACCTGCTTGCCGCCGTAGGCCGCGTAGCCGGCGCCGACCAGGGCGGCGAGCAGTCCGGTGCCGGCCACGGCGGCGGCGACGGCGGCGACCGGACCGACCGGACCGCGCCGTCGGGCCCGGCGGCCCCGGTCTCCGGGGCGTTCCGTGTGCCGCTGGGCGGCCCGGCGCGCGGCGCGGCCGCCGGGTCGGCCGGAGGCTCCGCTCCGTGCACCGCTCTCGGCACCGTTCGCCGGGAGGATGGTCGTCCTGTCGTCGCTGTTCACGTGCCCACGCTTTCTGTCCGGGTCGGCGGGTCGGGTGCCGACACCTGGGAGACCGCCCGGCGGCGCGCCGATAACAGAAAGTCCGAACGAATGTCCGGCGACAGGGGTGCGGGCCCGGTCGCGGCCGCACCCGGGGCACGCTCCCCAGGCCGCACCCGGGGCACGCCCTCAGGCCGCCCGGCCGCGGGTCACGGGGCGTCCGGGGCCATGTCGTAGGTGACGAACATCGTCCGGGTGGCGACCTGGTCGTACTTGCTGCGGGCGCGGTGGTTGTCGTCGGCGGTGATCCAGCGGACGGTGTTCCAGCCGCGCTCGGCGGCGATCGCCCGCAGCCGGGCCAGCAGCTGGTCCACCGCGCCGCCGCCGCGCACCTCCGGCGCGACGAACAGGTCGTCGAGGAAGCCCCCGACGGCGCCGTGCAGGGGGCGGGCGAACGGGCGGTAGTGGGCGAGTCCGACCGGCGTGCCGTCGCCGTCGCGGACCAGCAGGCCCTCCAGTTCGTGGTCCGGGTCGTGGAGCCAGGACCAGACCAGTTCGGCCTTCTCCTCCGGCATCGGCACCCGGTAGAACGCGCAGTATCCGCGGAAGAGTTCGCGCCAGGCGGGGTAGTCGGCGCGCTCCGGCGCGCCGACGCTCCAGCGGGTCGTGGTGGTCAACTCGGTCTCCCTCGATCGGGCGGGTCCCGGGATCGCCGGGCCGCGGTGTGGCGCCAGCATGACGGGCCGTCGGCTCCGAGCCGAGCTCCACCACGGCCAAGACCGGCCGCCCGCGCACTCCACTCCGGCGCGGTACGGGCGCGCCGCCCGCCGTGCGGCGGCCGGTCGGGTGACCGATCCTGGACGCCCGGCCCCGCACCACCCGAGGAGCGCCATGCGGCTGCGGCACCTGGCCCGGACGTCCCGCGCCGTCGCCGCCGAGCCCGGGCGGCGGGCCAAGACGGCGCTGCTCGCGGACTGCCTGCGCGCACTGGGCCCGGCCGAGGCCCCGGCGGCCGTGGGCCTGCTGTCGGGCGAGTCGCAGCGGCTGCGTACCGGCGTCGGCCCGGCGGCCCTGCGCGACCTGCCGCCGCCCGCCGCCGAGGCCTCGCTCGGCGTCCGGGAGACCGAACGGGAGCTGGAGCGGATCGCCGGGGTGCACGGTCCCGGCGCGCAGGCCGAGCGGCGGCGGCTGCTGGCCGGGCTGTTCGCCCGGGCGACCGAGGTCGAGCAGGCGTTCCTGCGCGCGGTGCTGGTCGGCGAACTGCGCCAGGGCGCGCTGGACGCGCTGGTCGGCGACGCCGTCGCCCAGGCGGCCGGGGTACCCGCGGCGGCCGTGCGCCGGGCGCTGATGTTCCGCGGCTCCGCCCGGGCGGTGGCGGAGGCGGCGCTGACCGGCGGGGCGCCCGCGCTGGCCGCGTTCCGGCTGGAGGTGGGCCGGGCGGTGCGGCCGATGCTGGCCGCCTCCGCGCCCGACGTGGCCTCGGCGCTGGAGCGCACCGGCCCGGCCGCCCTGGAGTGGAAGCTGGACGGCGTCCGGGTGCAGGTGCACCGGGACGGCGCGGAGGTCGCGGTGTTCACCCGCGGCCTGGACGACATCACCGCGCGCGTCCCCGAGGTGGCCGAGGCGGCGCTCGCGCTGCCGCTGCGCTCGGCGGTGCTGGACGGCGAGGCGATCGCGCTCGGGCCCGACGGGCGGCCGCGCCCGTTCCAGGAGACCGCCGCGCGCACCGCCTCCCGACGGGATCCGGAGCGGCTGCGCGCCGAAGTCCCGCTCAGTGCCTTCTTCTTCGACCTGCTGCACCGGGACGGCGAGGACCTGGTGGACCGCCCCGGCCGGGAGCGGTGGGAGGCGCTGGACGAGGCGGTGCCGGAGGGCCTGCGGGTGCCCCGCACCGAGACCGGGGACGGCGAGCGGGCACTGGCGTTCTTCCGCGAGACCCTGGCCCGCGGTCACGAGGGCGTCCTGGTCAAGGACCCGGCGGCCGGGTACGCGGCCGGGCGGCGCGGCGCCGGCTGGATCAAGGTGAAGCCCCGGCACACCCTGGACCTGGTGGTGCTGGCCGCCGAGTGGGGCAGCGGCCGGCGGCGCGGGCTCCTCAGCAATCTGCACCTGGGCGCCCGGGCGGCGGGCGAGCCCGGGCTGGGCCCGTGGGTGATGCTCGGCAAGACCTTCAAGGGCCTGACCGACGAGACGCTCGCCTGGCAGACCGCCGAACTCCTCGCCCGCGAGAGCGGGCGGGACGACTGGACGGTGCGGGTCCGGCCGGAACTGGTCGTCGAGATCGCCTTCGACGGTCTCCAGCGCAGCCCCCGCTACCCGGCGGGGCTGGCCCTGCGGTTCGCCCGGGTGGTGCGCTACCGGCCGGACAAGGGCGCGGCCGAGGCCGACACCGTCGCCACCGTCCGGGAGATTGCCGCCGCCGAGGGGCTGTGAGCCGTCCTTTGGCGGAGTAACGTCAATTTCAAACCCCTTTGCGGCGGCGCTGGACCGGCTCCGAACCGAATCGGCCATTCTGGACGATCCCCGCATCGCCCCTCCGTGGACGCAAGGGTGGCGGTTAGGTTGGCAATGACAACGAGAGGCGGCCGCCGGACGCCCGGCGCCGCACTGGCGAGAGGTGCTCGACCATGAAGGTGAGCGTCGACCGGGACCGCTGCTGCAGTTCCGGGATGTGCGTCCTGAACGCTCCGGAGATCTTCGACCAGGACGAGCAGGACAGTCTGGTGGTCCTCCGTCAGACCGAGTTCAAGCCCCCGCAGTTCGCCGTGCTGAGGCTCGCCGCCGAGCTCTGCCCGGGCGGCGCGATCACCGTCACCGAGGAGGACTCCGCCGAGGACGCCGGCTGACGCCCCCACCGGCTCCCGACGGTCCCCCGCCCGCGCCGACCCCGGCCACCGTGACGACCGCCGCCCCCGGCCGCCGTCACGCGAGCCGTCGGCCCCGGCGCCACCCCACCCACCCGAGGACATTGCGACGCAAGGAGACCCCACCTTGACGAGCACACCCACCGCCCGGACCTTCCCGATGCCCGCCCCGCGCGACGCCGGCTGTCCGTTCAGCCCGCCGCCCGCCTACACCGAGGCCGCCGCGACGGCGCCCATCACCCGCGCCGACCTGCCCAGCGGCGAGTCCTGCTGGCTGGCCACCGGCTACGCCGAGGTCCGCACCATCCTGTCCGACCGCCGGTTCAGCGCGGACGCCCGCCACCCGGGGTTCCCGATGCTGGTGCCCGGCCGCCGGGAGGCCCTCCTCGCCAACCCGAGCTTCCTGCGGCTCGACGACCCCGAGCACGCCCGGCAGCGCCGGATGGTCACCGGCGACTTCCTGGTCAAGCGGGTCGAGGCGATGCGCCCCGGCATCCAGCAGATCGTCGACGAGGCGCTCGACCGGATGACCGACGGCCGGACCGAGGCCGACCTGGTCGCCGACTTCGCGCTGCCCGTCCCCTCGCTGGTGATCTGCCTGCTGCTCGGCGTCCCGTACGAGGACCGGGACCGCTTCCAGGGCCTCAGCCGGACCCTGCTCAACAAGCACAGCTCGGCCGAGGAGGTCCAGGCCGCCTCGGACGAACTGCGCGAGTACCTGGGCGGCCTGGCCGCCCGCAAGCGGGAGGAGCCGGGCGACGACATACTCAGCCGGCTCGCCGTCCGGGACGACCTCACGCCGGACGAGGTCGCCACGACCGGCATCCTGCTGCTGATAGCCGGGCACGAGACGACCGCGAACATGATCTCGCTCTCCACCGCCCTGCTCCTCGACCAGCCCGAGCAGATCGCCAGGCTGGCCGACCCGGCCACGCTGCCCGGCGCCGTCGAGGAACTGCTGCGCCACCTGACCATCGTGGACCACGGCCTGCCCCGGGTCGCGCTGGAGGACGTCGAGCTGGGCGGCACCGTGATCAGGGCCGGGGAGGGCGTGATCGCGCTGATCTCCACCGCCAACCAGGACGAGGAGATGTTCGGCGGCGCCGACCTGCGGCCGACCGACCAGCTCGACCTCGGCCGGGACGCCCGGCGGCACATGGCCTTCGGCTTCGGCGTGCACCAGTGCCTCGGGCAGCCGCTCGCCCGCGCCGAGCTCCAGATCGCCCTGGCCACCCTGTTCCGGCGGCTGCCCGGCCTGCGGCCAGCGGCCACCGGGGAGGGACGGAAGTTCCGCTCGGAGGCGTTCATCTACGGAATGCGGTCGCTGCCCGTCACCTGGTGACGGCCGTCGGACGGAGGGCGGGGCCGGCCGGCGACTAGCCCGTTCGGCTGGCCCCGGGGCCGGGGCGGGGGCAGGCTGGGGGGTGAGAGACAGACCCGGCCCTGCCGCACCCCGGCTCGGAGCGCGCCCGGACCGGCCGAGGAGACGGAGCCCGCCATGACCGACATGAGCGAACGGGCCGGGATGAGCACGGACCGTGACGAGGACGTCCGCGCCGCGGATCCCGAAGAGGGCATCACCTCGATGCAGAACCTGCACGCGCAGGACACCTCCCAGGCGGAGGGCGAGCCCACCCTGGAGGAGTCCGGTCCGGACCGCTGAACAGCTGTGAGCACCCGACCGCCCGGTGGGACCGGGCGGTCTTCGCGACCGCAGGTGTCGCTGCCCGGACAGCGGCTCACCGGCGGGGGAGGATAAGCGCATGACCGAACACGATCAAAACGGCAGGCAGGCCCGACCGCCCGTCGACCCGCGCACGTCGTGGGCGACCTGGACCACGCAGTCGATCATCAGCGGACCCGGCGGGGTCACCACCACCGAGATCGGCCCCATCTCCGGCGACCTCACCGTGCACACCACCTGGGCGGACGGCGAGGCCCGGCTCACCGTCCAGTACACCGGCGCGCTGGACTGGTACACGGTGACCGGCAGCCCCGTCCCGGCGGCCGACGAGACCACCGCGCGGGCGATACACCAGGCGATGGTGAACGGCGTCAAGGCCGGCCGGGGCGCGGCCGCCCCGGCGCCGCCGGACAGGCCCTAGGAACCTCAGTCCCCCGGGACGACCTCGCCCCGCACCGCCGGCGCCGCGGCGGCCCAGTAGGCGCGGTCGGCCGGGGGACGCGCACGCAGGTCGGCGCGGACCTCGCCGGCCAGCCGGCGGGTGTCGCGCCGGTTGACGGTGGCGCCGATGCCGGCGCCGACCAGCAGCGGGGTGAGCGACGGCAGGCGGCGCAACGAGCTGCGGGTGAGCCGGCGGCTGAGCTGCTGGCGCACCTCCGCCCCGAGCGCCAGGGCGGCGAACCCGGCCGGCCGGGACAGCAGCCTCGCGTCGATGCCCCGGCGGTTCGCCCAGGCTGCCAGGTAGGCCCCGGCCCGCTGGGTGACACTGCCCGGCGCCCGGGCGCCGTAGACCTCGTGCAGTTCGGCGATCAGCTTGATCTCCACGGCCGCGACGGCGAGCGTCTCGGCCGCGATCTCCACCGGCATCGCGGGCGGCACCGGCAGCATCGCCGCCGCGCCCACGCCGGCGCCGAGCGCGCCGGAGGCCCGGGCCGCGCCGGTGACCAGCAGGTCGGCCAGCGCCTCGGGGTCGGCCGCGCCGGGGTGCTGGGCGCGCAGCGTGGCGAGGTCGCGCACCGGGATCCGCGGCGCGGCCTGCACCAGCTGCTCGGTGAGGGCGCGGCCGCCGAACGCGGCACCCTTGGCGGCGACCCGGCCGCCCCGGCCGAGCAGGCGGGCCACATTCGCCACCAGGGCCCGGCCGCGGCCACGGCCGGCCCGGTACTCGGCGATCCGCCACTCGCCCCCGGGCTGCTCGGCCTGCTCGACCAGTTCGGCGAGCTCGCCGGCCAGGCCGGCGTCGGGCACGGCGGCGGGGGTGGGGTCGGGCTCGGGGACAGGCCTGGAACGTCCGGGTTTACGGAAGACTGCCATAGATGTCCGGTACCCCCTCCGCTCCCGGGGTACGCCCTACCCGGTGATCTCGACCCCGCGCCAGAACGCCACCCGGCCGCGGATCTCCTCGGCCTCCGGCTTCGGGTCGGCGTAGAACCAGGCCGCGTCGGGGTTGGTCCGCCCGTCCACCTCCAGCGTGTAGTAACCGGCGGTGCCCTTCCAGCTGCAGACGGTGGTGGTGTCGGACGGACGCAGGAATTCGGTCCGGACGGAATCGACCGGAAAGTAGTGGTTGCCCTCGACGACGACGGTCTCGTCGCTCTCGGCGACGACGGTGCCCTGCCAGCGCGCTGTGGTCATGCGGCCGATTGTGCCCCAGGGGCGGGCCGCACCCGGGTGCTTCGCGGAAATCGTCGGCGGATGCCGGACGCCGGATTCCAGACGGCCGGGGCGGCGGTCAGGGCAGCGGCTCGGCGTGGACCGGCAGGTGCGGGGACTGGTGGCCGCCGCTGGCGAGCATCCGGACCTCGCCGGCGTCGCTGATCTCAGCGCGGACGATGCCGCTGGCGTCCTCGTACACCGGGTGTCCGCCCGGGCCCGTCGCGCTGGTGCGGACGACCACGACGACGTCCTGCGGGGCCTGGGTGCCGGGGGTGCCGGGGAAGGTGAGCACGTAACGGTTCGCGGGGGTCATCTCCATCTCCTGTCCCGATTGTCCCGATCTCCTGGTCCCGATGCGCGGCCGCGGTCGGCGGGGCCGCCCGACGGCGGTCGGCCTACGCGGTGGCCTCGGTGGCCCGGGCGGGCGCGCCGCGGACCTCCAGCTCGGTGAGCAGCCGGGCGGTGGCCTCGGCGACCGCGTCCACGGCCCGGTCGAAGGCCTCGCGGTTGTGCGCCGCCGGGGCGCGGAACCCGGACACCTTGCGGACGTACTGCAGCGCGGCGGCGCGGAAGTCGTCCTCGTCGGCGTCGAGCGTCACCGGCGGACGCAACGTCTTGATGTTGCGGCACATGCACCCAGTCTCGCGCGTGGACGCCGTACTGGCGACCCCCTCCCGTCACACGCACCTCACAGCGGCGTCATCCGGCCGGATTAGGATGCCGGACGAACGAATCCCCCCGTCCCGCCGCGCCTCCCCGTCCGCGGGCGTCACCCCGGAGTCACCCCCTTGCCTCTCGCGCTGCTCGCGCTGGCCGTCACCGCGTTCGCCATCGGCACCACCGAATTCGCCGCCATGGGGCTGCTCCCCCAGGTCGCCGACGATCTGCACGTCTCCATCCCGCAGGCCGGCTGGCTGATCTCCGCGTACGCGCTGGGCGTGGTCATCGGCGCCCCGCTGCTCACCGCGCTGGCCTCCGGCCGGTCGCGCAAGGCGGTGCTGGTGGCGCTCGCCGGGCTGTTCGCCACCGGCAACCTGCTGTGCGCGCTCGCACCGGACTTCTGGACGCTGGCCGCCGCCCGGCTGATCACCGGACTGCCGCACGGCGCGTTCTTCGGGGCCGGCGCGGTGGCCGCGGCCGAACTGGTGACCCCGGACCGCCGGGCCCGGGCGGTGGCCGTGATGTTCTCCGGCCTGACCATCGCCAACATCGTCGGCGTGCCGGCCGCCACGCTGCTGGGCCAGCACCTGGGCTGGCGGGCGACCATGCTGGTGGTCGTCCTGATCGCCGCCGCCGGGACGCTCGCCATCGCCCGGCTGGTGCCTTCACTGCCCTCTCCCGGGCAGGCCGGCCTGCGGCACGAGCTGCGGGCCTTCCGCAACGGGCAGCTGTGGCTGGCACTGGCCACCGTGGTGTTCGGCTGCGGCGGCTTCTTCGCCTGCTACAGCTACATCGCGCCGCTGCTCACCGAGGTCTCCGGGTACGCCACCGGCTCGGTGACGCTGGTGCTGGCGCTGTTCGGGGTGGGGATGACGATCGGCAACGTGATCGGCGGGTTCGCGGCCGACCGGGCGCTGCGCCCGACGGTCTGCGCCGCCTTCGTGCTGCTGGCCGCCACCCTGGCGCTGTTCGCGGTGACCGCGCACGCCCGCTGGTCGGCCGCCGTCACGGTGGTGCTGATCGGGCTGTTCGGCTTCGCGATCGTGCCGGCGGTGCAGACGCTGGTCCTGCAGAAGGCGCGCAGCGCGCCGACGCTGGCCTCGGCGACGGTGCAGGGCGCGTTCAACCTGGCCAACGCGCAGGGCGCCTACTTCGGCGGGCTGGCCCTGGACGCCGGGTTCGGCTGGACGGCGCCGACGCTGGTGGGCGCCGGGCTGGCCGCTGCGGGCGCGCTGATCGCGGTGCTCGCCTGGGCGGCCGACCGGCGCCGGCCCGTGCCCGCTGCACCGGAGCCCGCCGCGGTGGCTGCGGCCGCGGCGGCTCCGGTCGGCGTCCAGAACTAGGGCTGGGCCTGGGCCTGGGGCTGGGCGAGGGGTTCGAGCTCGCGGTGGGCGGCGGCCAGCAGCAGGTAGCCCTCGCCGTTGGCCTTGATGCCGGCCTTCTCGTCCTCGGTCAGCTCGCGGCGGACCTTGGCCGGGACCCCGGCGACCAGCGAGCCGGGCGGCACCCGCATGCCCTGCGGCACCACCGCGCCCGCCGCGACCAGCGAACCGGCGCCGATCCGGGCGCCGTTGAGGACGGTGGCGTTCATCCCGACCAGGGCGTCGTCCTCGACCACGCAGCCGTGCAGCACCGCGTTGTGCCCGACCGAGATCCGCTCGCCGACCACCAGCGGGAAGCCCGGGTCGGCGTGCAGGGTGCAGTTGTCCTGGATGTTGCTGTCCCGGCCCACGGTGATGGACTCGGCGTCGCCGCGCAGCACCGCCCCGTACCAGACGCCCGCGCCGGGGCCGATCGTCACGTCCCCGACCACGACGGCGTTCGGCGCGAGGAAGGCGCCCGGGTCGACGGTGGGCACCTTGCCCCCGACTGCGGCGATCAGCGGCTCTGCCATGTCTCGTCCTCCTGGTGACGGTCGGCCGTTCCTGTCGCCGGACAGCGTAGGGGGCGGTCCGGTCCGCGGCACCCGCCCTACCCCTGCCCGCCGCAGAGGCCGGCGTTCACCGCCCGCTGCCAGGCGGCGAGGGCCGCGGCCGGATCCGGCGTGTCGTAGAAGGTCGTGCTGTTGGCGAACTGGCGCTTCCCGTCGAGCGAGCCGAGCATCATCGTGCTGTAGCCGGGGATCCCGCCGGCGTGGCCCCAGAACGCACCGCACGGGGTGTCCACCCGCTGGAGGCCGAGCCCGTAGGCCTGGCCCCCGCCGTGGGCGGTGGTCTTCTGCATCTCGGCGAGTTCGGCGGGGCGCAGCAGCCGGCCGCCGAGCAGGGCGCGGATGAACGTCGTCAGGTCCGCGGTGGTGGAGATGCCCGCGCCGGAGGGGCCGGCCATGGAGGGGTTGAGCGCGGTGACGTCGGCCGGGCCGCTGTCGAGCTTGAGGTAGGCGTGGGCGTGCGGGCCGGGGATGGCCGGGGAGTAGAGCGGCATCGAGGTGCCCGTCAGGCCGAGCGGGCGGATGATCCGGCGTTCCACCTCCTCGTTCCAGCCGTGGCCGGTGAGGCGTTCGATGATCAGCGCGACCAGGGCGTAGTTGGTGTTGGAGTACTGCCAGTCCTGGCTGGGGCGGAAGGCGGGCGGGTACTTGTCGGCGAGGTCGACCTGGTCCTGCGGGCTGTAGGACGTGTAGCGGCCGGTGTCGAGCCAGTTCTGGTCGTAGGAGTTGAAGGCCGGGTCCTGGGTGTAGTCGGCGACGCCGCTGGTGTGGTTGAGGAGTTCGCGGACGGTGATGTCCGCGCTGTTCGGCACCGCGCCGGGCAGCAGGCTCTCCAGGCGGTCGTCCAGTCCCAGCCGTCCCTCGCCGACGAGTTGGAGCAGCACGGTGGCCACGAAGGTCTTGGTGGTGCTGCCGATCCGGAAGCGGCCCGCGGGGTCGACGGGGGTGTCGGCGCCGAGCCGGGCGACGCCGACGGCGGCGCGGTGGACGAGCCGGCCGTTCTCCCGCACGGCGGCGAGGGAGGACGTGGCGACGTTCTTAGCGGTCAGGTCGGCGAGGGCGGTGTCGAGGGCCGTCCAGTCGGTGCTGCGGTCGGTGGCGCTCGCCGGGCGGGCCGCGTCCTGGGCGGCGGCGGCCGGGGCGAGCGCGGCGATCAGGCCCGCGCCCGCGAGGGCCGCGACGGCGGCGCGCAGGGCCGGCCCGCGTCGGCGGCGCCGGGTGGTGGCGGCTGGGTCGGTGGTCATGACGTCCTCCCTGGTCCGGCCGGCAGGGCTGTCAACCTCAGCCGCTGCCACGGTGTTTGACACCATGGCAGGGTGACTGCGGGGCGGTCGTCAGCCTCCGGGGCGGCGTGTCTGCTACCTGGGGAGGGGCGTGACCCTGACGGGTTCCCGGAGTCGCGCCCCCGAGACGGGTCGGGGGCGCGGCGGGCCGGGGCGGGTCAGGAGGCCGGCGCCTTGGTGCGCAGGATCTCGATGAACGCGCGCAGCCACGCCGGGTGGTCGGGCCAGGCGCGGGCCGAGACGACCACGCCGTCCACCACCGCCTCGCCGTCGACGAATTCGGCGCCCGCCGCCTTCACGTCCGGCGCCAGCGCCGGGTAGGCGGAGCTGCGGCGGCCGGACAGCACCCCGGCGGCGGCGGTGATCAGCGGGCCGTGGCAGATCTGAGCGACCGGCTTGTCGCCCGCGAAGAAGTGCTGGACGATCCGCTGCACGTCCGGGTCGTTGCGCAGGTACTCGGGGGCGCGGCCGCCGGGGATGACCAGCGCGACGTAGTCGGCCGGGTCGACGTCGGCGAAGGCGAGGTCGGCGGGCCAGGTGTAGCCGGGCTTCTCGGTGTAGGTGTCGTAGCCGTCGACGAAGTCGTGGACGACGAACTGGAGTCGCTTCCTGGTCGGGGCGGCGATGTCGACCTGGTAGCCCTCCTCGCGCAGCCGCTGGTACGGGTAGAACACCTCCAGCGACTCGGCGGCGTCCCCGGTGACGAGCAGGATCTTCGATGTCATCGCCGACATCCCTCCACATGGTCGAGCGTCCGACACGGCGTGGGCCCCGGCCGGTGGCCACCGGCCGCGGGCCCGGACCAACCTCCCGCACCGGCCGTGCCGTTGGCAACAGGGCGCACCGGGCGTACTGCGGCGCGTCACCGGGCGTACGCGCCTGCCGAGGGCCGTGCGCGCCGGGCCACCGCCCGGCTGCGGACCACGGCTGCCCGCGTCCTAGACTCCTGCTGCCCGCCACGACCGCACACCGGAGGAGCCCATGCCGGACCGCACCACCCACCTCGTCCTGCCCGGCTACCAGAACTCGGGCCCGGAGCACTGGCAGACCCGCTGGGAGGCCGCCGAGCCGGACACCTTCCGCCGGGTCCAGCAGGCGGACTGGGACCACCCCGACCAGAACGACTGGATCGCCCGGGTGGACGCGGCGGTGGCCGAGGCCGCCGCCGACGGGCCGGTGGTGCTGGTCGCCCACAGCCTCGGCTGCGTCACGGTGGCCCGCTGGGTGGCCGCCGCTCCCGCCGGGCGGACCGCCGCGGTGCGCGGCGCGCTGCTGGTCGCCCCCGCGGACATCGACACCGCCGAAGTCCCGCAGCTGACCGGCTTCCGGCCGGTGGCCCTGGCGCCGTTCCCGTTCCCGGCCGTGGTCGTCGCCAGCACCGACGACCCGTGGGTCAGCCCCGAGCGGGCCCGGTTGTTCGCCGACGCGTGGGGCGCCCGGTACGTCGAGCCGGGCGCGTACGGACACCTCAACTCGGACTCCGGGCTGGGCGACTGGCCGGAGGGCCGCAAGCTGCTCGCAGAGCTGTGACGCATCGGACGGGGGGACGATGAGGAACCGGATGCCGAAGGCCAGGCGCGTCCTGGTCCGACTGCTGCTGGCGGGCGGGGCGGCGGCCGTGCTGCTCTACACCGAGGGGCAGTGGGAGAGCCGCTCGGGCGGGCTGATGCTGGTCGCCGACCTGCTCAACCGGCCCGAGCTGCTGCTCGGCGCGGCGCTGGCCGCGCTGATCGCCGCCGCCTGGCTGGGCGACCGGCGCACCGCCGTACGGACGGCCACCCGGGCGGTCACGGTGACGGCCGGGGTGGTGTTCCTGCTCGGCGTGCTGGCCGCGCACAAGGTCTCGGCGGCCGAGACGCGCAGCCGGGAGACCGCCCCGGCCCGCCCGGAGCTGGCCCTGGTCGTGGTGCACCGCTCGTACGCCACCGCGCCGAAGGACAACGACGACTGGCAGGTGCTGCTGGAGGTCGGTGCGGGCTGGTCCGGGCGGCGCTGGTCGCTGGCCCAGATCGGCCGGGCGCCGGACGACGCCCGGCTGGTGGAGGCGAGTTGGACCGGCCGGGACCAGATCACCGTGGTCACCGACTCCTACCGGCGGGTCTTCAACCTGGACCAGGACACCGGCGAGCCGGTCGAGGCACGGTAGCGTCCGCGCCACGGCAGCCCCACTACGTCGGCGAACCGCCTGAGTACGGGTACTCAGGCGGGGCCGGGCGGCTCACTGGTCCTGGTTGTCGCCGGGGTCGGCCGGCGCGGAGGGGGCGAACGGGGTGGACTGCCCGGCCGGCGTGGACGGCGCGGAGCGGCCGACCGGGCTGTTCGGGTTGAGCGGGCCGACCGGGTTGCCCGTGCTGCCCTGATTGCCGGTGCTGCCCGGGGTGCTCAGGGCGCCGGGGCTGCTCGGGTTGCCGGGGCTGCTCGGGCGCTGCTTGCCCGAGCCGCTCCCGCAGGTGCCGGTCGGCGAGCCGCTGGGGGTGACGCAGTTCGGGTCGCGCTTGGGCGGGTCCGGGATGTAGACCGTCGGGAACTCCTTCTCCGGCATGTTCCGGACGGCGTCGCTCATCGCCTGCTCCCAGATCGGGCCCGGGCCGGTCGCGCCGAAGACCTCCTGCTGGTACTGGCCGCCGATCCGGATGTTCTTCATCGGCACCTTGGTGCCCGGGCTGCCCAGCCAGACCGAGCCGGCCAGGTTGCCGGTGTAGCCGGTGAACCAGGCCGACTTCTTCTCGTCCGTCGTCCCGGTCTTGGCCGCGATCTGCCGGCGGTCGTCCAGCCTGAGCTCCTTGGCGGTGCCCTTCTCCGTCACCCCGAGCAGCACGCTGTTGATCACGTCGGCGGTGTCCGTGGACATCGCCTCGGTGCACTTGGCCGGGCTCACCGGGACGTCCTTGCCGTCCACCGTGGAGATCTTGTTGATCGCCAACGGCGCGCAGTAGGTGCCGCGGGCGGCGAAGCTCGCGTACACGTTCGCCATCGTCAGCGGGCTCACCTCCTGGGTGCCGAGGCCGAGGGCGGGCAGCTCCTGCAGCGGGTCGCCGCCGGCCTTGCCGGTGACGCCCAGCTTGTTGGCCATCTGCTTGACCGCGCAGAGGCCGATCTCCTGCTCCATCTGCACGAAGTAGGTGTTCACCGAGAGGGCCATCGCCTCCTTGAGCTCGTACGGGCCGACCTCGCGCGCGCTCTCGTTCGGGATGCTGCCCTCCTTCTTGCCCTTGCTCAGGTTCTTCCAGGTGCCGTCGCAGGTCTTCATCGTCGGCCAGTCCATGCGGTTGGGCGAGTCGTACCGCTGGGTGGGCGGCAGGCCGGCCTCCAGGGCGGCGGCGGCCACGATCGGCTTGAAGTTGGATCCGGGCTGGAAGCCGATGCCGCCGCCCATCGCCGCGTCCACGTTGTAGTTGACGACGGTCTGGTTCTTCTCCTTCGCCAGACCGTAGGGGCGGGTCTGCGCCATCGCCAGGATCTTGCCGGTGCCGGGCTCGACCATCGTCATCGCCGCCGAGACCGGGTCGGTGACGTACACCTGCTCGGAGACGGCCTTCTGGGCGGCGGCCTGCTTCTCCGGGTCCAGCGTGGTGTAGATGTTGAGGCCGCCGGTGTCCCACAGCTTCTTGCGCTCGGCGGCGCTCTTGCCGAACACCGGGTCCTGCTTGACCACGTGGCGCACGTAGTCGCAGAAGAAGCCCATGCCGGCCTGGGCGGTGATGCAGCCGTTCTGCGGGTCCTGGTACTTCAGGCCCAGCGGTGCGGCCTTGGCCTCCCTGGCCTGGTCCGCGGTGATGTGCTTGTTCTCGACCATCTTGTCGATGACGGTGTCCCGGCGCTTCTGCGCGGCCACCGGGTGCAGCTTCGGGTCGTACTGGGACGGGTTCTGCACCAGCCCGGCGAGCATGGCCGCCTCGGGGAGGGCGAGGTCCTTCGCGTCCTTGCTGAAGTACCGCTGGGCGGCCGCCTGTATGCCGTACGCCTGGTGGCCGTAGAAGGTGATGTTCAGGTAGTTGGTGAGGATCTGATCCTTCGTCAGGTCCTCCTCCAGCTTGATGGCGTACCGGAGTTCCTGGATCTTGCGGCCGAGCGTCTTGCGCTGCGCCTCCAGGACGGCCACCGGGTCGTCGCCGGCCTTCTCCACGTTGACGTTCTTCACGTACTGCTGGGTCAGCGTCGACGCGCCCTGGACGGCGGCGCCGCTCTCCGCGTTCTTGGTGATCGCCCGCAGGATGCCCTTGAGGTCGACGGCGCCGTGCTCGTAGAAGCGGGCGTCCTCGATGTCCACCTGCGCCTGGCGCATCAGCGGTGACATCTGCTCGGCGGGTATCACCGTGCGGTCCCGCTCGTAGACCTTGGCGATCAGGCCGCCCTTGGCGTCGAAGACCTGGGTGGCCTGCGACAGCGCCGGCGCCTTGAAGTCGTCGGGGATGCTCTCGAAGCCCTCGGCGCTGCTCTTGGCCCCGAGCCCGACGGCGCCCGCCGCGGGAAGGATGAGACCGGCCAGCAGGACACCGCCGAGAGTGCAGCAGCCGAGGAACGTGACCGTGTGACCCAGGAATCCGATCGGGGTCTCACGGCGCCGCGGGCGCGGCACCCAGGTGTCGCCCGCGTCCGGGGCAGGTATGCGGCTCTTCGGTGACATAACTGGAACACTACGGCCGCGAATACCGTGCCAGGGCAGGGTGTTGGCGAAGCTTTGTCACAAATCCGCCACAGATTCGGCTCATTCCAGCCGGTCGGACGGGCGCCCGGGTTCGGACAAGGACCGTTCGCCTACGGCCTGTTGCTCCCGCCCGGATGCCCGCCCGCCCACCGCGCTCCGGCTACCGGAGGGTCAGGACGCGCGGGCCGTCCTCGGTGATGGCGACGGTGTGCTCGATGTGCGCGGCGCGGCTGCCGTCCGTGGTGCGCAGCGTCCAGCCGTCCGGGTCGGTGCGGTAGTCGCCCCGGCCGCCCGCCGTCAGCATCGGCTCCAGCGCCAGCACCAGGCCGGGGCGCAGCGGGTAACCCCGGCCCGGGCGGCCCTCGTTGGGCACGTGCGGGTCCTCGTGCATGCTCCGCCCGATGCCGTGCCCGCCGAAGCCTTCGAGCAGGCCGTAGCGCCCGGCGCGGGCGACCCTGCCGATGGCGTGCGCGATGTCGCCGATCCGGTTGCCGACCACGGCGGCGGCGATCCCGGCCTCCAGGGCGCGCCGGGTGGTGTCGATCAGTGCCGCGTCCTCGGGCCGGGCGGCGCCGACGGTGAAGCTGACGGCGGAGTCCCCGGCCCAGCCGTCCAGGAGGGCGCCGCAGTCGATGCTCACCAGGTCGCCGTCGCGCAGCCGATAGCCGCCCGGGATGCCGTGCACGACGGCGTCGTTCACCGAGGCGCAGATGACGGCCGGGAACGGCACGGGCGCGAAGGACGGCCGGTAGCCGAGGAACGGCGAGGTGGCGCCGGCCGCCCGCAGGACGCCGTGCGCCACCTCGTCCAGCTCCAGCAGGCTGACGCCCACGGCCGCCGCGTCCTGCACGGCGGCCAGCGCGTCCGCCACCACCCGCCCGGCTTCGCGCATCGCGTCCAGGGCGGCGTCCGACTTGATTTCGACCACGGTGAGCCTTCTCCCCTCGATCCAATTCTTATACCGGTATTTGTATCACGGTCGGAGGTGGGGGCGGCCACGCGGCAGGACGGGAGCACCGAGCCGGGCACACGGCGTGACCCCGGCGGGGAGGGCCTAGTATCGACGGCATGGTGAGGACTCCACTGACCCCGTGGGAGCGCGAGCGCGGGGAGCGCTTCGGGGCGCTGCTGCGCGAGGCGCGCGGCGCGCGCAGCATGGTCGAGGTGGCGGCGGTGGCCGGCGTCTCGGCGGAGACGCTGCGCAAGATCGAGACCGGACGGGCGCCGACGCCGTCGTTCTTCACCATCGCCGCGCTGGCGTTCGCGCTGGACCTGTCGCTGGACGAGCTGGCGGCCGTGTGCGCGCTCCCGGAGGACGGCGAAGCCCTCTCGGCGTGACGCCTCAACGCCTTGCCGTCTTGCCGCCTTGCCGCCTTGCCGCCTTGCCGCCACACCCTGCTCGTCCTGGCCGGGAGCTTCCTCTTCCCGGAGATCCCCGGGGCGGACGCCGACGGCTGAGCCCCGAACCGCGCTCCGGACGGCGATCCCGAACGGCGGCGGCCCGCCGGGCGCGTGCTGCGCCGGGCGGGCCGTCGTGGGGCAGGGAGGTGGTCAGTTCACGGAGCTGTTGTAGCTGTCGATGGCGGGCTGGAGCTCCTTGGCCGCGTCGGCCAGGGCCTGCTGGGCGGTCTTGGAGCCGGCGATGGTCTGCTCGATCGCGGTCTCGACGCCCTTGCGGGCCTGCGGCATCACGCCGAGCAGGCAGCCCGCGGTGGCCGGGGAGGGCTTGGTGGCCTTGAGCTGCTCGATGGCCGTCTGGAACTGCGGGTACTTGGCCACCCACTCCTTGTCCTTGGGGTCGTCCAGGGACTTGCGGTTGACCGGGAAGTAGCCGGTGCCGGTGTGCCAGGCGGCCTGCTGCTCGGGGGCGGTGACGAACTTCTCGAACTCCCAGGCGGCGCGCTTCTCGGCGTCGGAGTGGCCGGGGCCGCTGATCCACAGCGAGGCGCCGCCGATGACCGGGCCGCCCTGGTCGGCGGCGGCGAGCTTGGGGAAGGCCGCGGTGCCGACGGCGAACTTGGCGGCCTCGGTGTAGCCGCGCAGCACGCCGGTGGACTCCAGGTGCATGGCGACGGTGCCGGCCTTGAATGCGGCCTGGGCGTCGTCGGTGTTGCGGCCGGTGTTGGCCGCGTAGCCGCCCTTGACGAGGTCGGCCCACCACTGGACGATCTGCGCGCCCTGGGCGGAGTCGAACACGGCCTTGCCGGCCTTGTTGGTGCGGCCGTTGTCCTGGTCGCAGTACATGGTGCCGGACTCGGCGAGCAGCTGCTCGACGAACCAGCCGTAGATGGCGGCGCCGAAGCCGTAGCGGACGGTCTTGCCGTCGGCGTCCTTCTTGGTCAGCTTCTTCGCCAGCTCGCCGAGTTCGGCGAGGTCCTTGGGCGGCTGGGCCGGGTCGAGGCCGGCCTCCTTGAAGGCGTCGGCGTTGAGGTAGAGCAGCGGCATGGAGGAGTTGAACGGCATCGAGACGAGCTTGCCGCCGACGGAGTAGTAGTTGCGGATGTTCGGGTCGAGGTCGTCGAGGGCGAAGCCGTCCTTGTCGGCGAAGGCCTGGGCCGGGACGGTCTGCTTGGAGTCGATCATGAACCGGGTGCCGATGTCGTAGACCTGCACCAGGGCGGGGGTGCCCTTCTGCTGCACCGCGGCCTTGTACTTGGCGACCAGGTCGTCGTACTTGCCCTGGAACTGCGCCTTGACCTCGATCTTGCCCTGGTGGGCGGCGTTGAACTGGCTGACCAGCCCGGTGAGGACCTCGGCGTTCTTCCCCGTCATCGAGTGCCAGAACTCGACGCCGGTGACGCCCGAGGCCTGGTCGAGCGCCTGGGCGCCGGGGGCGGCGTCGGAGGAGCCGCCGGAGCCGGAGGTGGAGTCACCGGAGCTACAGGCGGTCAGGGACAGGCCGGCCACCAGCAGGGCCGCGAGCGCGCGGGCACTCTTCTTCACGGGAGGGTTCTCTCTCTGTCGGGAGGGACGTGCTCGAAGGAGCGGGAGGAGCGGGACGAGCGGGAGGAAGCGGCGGAGCGGGTCAGCGGACGGCGCCCGCGGTGAGACCGCGGACGATGAAGCGCTGGCCGAAGACCACCAGGGCGAGCGTGGGCAGCAGGGAGAGCACGACGCCGGCCAGGATCAGGCCCGGGTCGGACATCTCGGAGTCGCGCAGCGAGGTGAGGCCGATCTGCAGGGTCTGCATCTTCGCCGTGCGGGTGATGATGAGCGGCCAGAAGTACTGGTTCCAGGCGGACAGGAAGACGTAGATCGACAGCGCCGCCAGGGCCGGCTTGTTGAGCGGGACGACGATCCGCCACAGGAACCGCCAGTGGCCCGCGCCGTCGATCCGCGCGGCGTCGCGCAGTTCGCCGGGGAGCTGCCGGAAGGCCTGCCGCAGCATGAAGGTGCCGAAGCCGGAGGCGAGGAAGGGCAGCACCAGGCCGAAGTAGGTGTTCCCGAGCCCCCAACCGGACAGCGTCAGGTAGTTGGGGATGATGATGGCCTCCCACGGGACCATCAGCGTCGCCAGGAACACCCCGAACACCACGGCCCGCGCCTTGAGCGGCAGGAACACGAAGGCGTACGCGGCGAGGACCGAGGTGAACAGCTGGGCGAGCGTGATGACGGTCGCCACGATCGCCGAGTTGGCGTACTGCCTCGCCAGCGGGACGGTGTCGACGGCGCCGGCGAAGTTCCGCCCGGTGACCGAGTGGGGCACCAGTGCCGGCGGGTAGGAGGAGAGTTCGGACGGGCTCATGAAGGCGCCGGCGATCGCGTAGTACACCGGGAAGGCCACGGTGACGACGGCGACGGCGAGCAGCAGGTAGACGGCGGCGCGGCCGAGCAGGTCGCGCGGCGAGCGTCCGGCCAGCACGCGGGGGCGCGGGCGCGGCGCGGCGGCCCCGTCCTGGGCCCCGGGCCCGGCCTCGGTGGCGGTCACGGTCATGCGTAGTGCACCTTCCGCTCCAGGACGCCGAACTGGACGGCCGTGCAGGCGAGGACGACCACGAGCAGCACCACGGCCTGGGCACTCGCGGTGCCGAAGTCGCTGGAGCCGTAGGCGAAGGCCTTCTCGTAGACGGAGTAGACGAGGGTCCGGGTGGCGCCGTCGGGGCCGCCCTTGGTGAGGATGTGGATCTGGCCGAAACTCTGCAGCGAGTGGACGGTGGAGACCACGGTCAGGAAGAACAGGTTCGGGCCGAGCATCGGCACCGTGATCGAACGGGCCAGCCGCAGCCCCGAGGCGCCGTCGATCCGCGCGGCCTCCAGGATCTCGCCGGGGATCGAGCCGATGCCGGCGGACAGCACCAGCACGTTGTAGCCGAGGCTCATCCACACCGTGGTGACGGCCACCGAGACCAGCGCGTACCGGGAGTCGGTCAGCCAGCCGATCGGGCCCAGCCCGACGTGCGAGAGCAGGCCGTTGAGCACCCCGCTGGCGGGGTTGAAGAACACCGCGAAGACCACGGACGCGCTGGCCACCGAGAAGGCGAAGGGCAGCGCGAACGCGGAGCGCAGCAGCCGCACGCCCCGGATCCGGTTCTCCAGGAGCAGCACCAGCACCAGCGCGCCCAGCACGCCGGGCACCACGGTGAGCAGCGTGAACAGGGCGGTGGTGACGAGCGTGCGCCGGAAGTCCGCCGAGGTCAGCAGCTCGGTGTAGTGCTTCAGCCCGACGTAGCGCGAGGGCGCGCCGAACAGGTCGTTGGCGTGTCCGCTCAGGTAGATGGTCCGTCCCAGCGGGTAGCCGATGAAGAGGACGAAGACCACCAGGGAGGGCAGCAGGAAGGCCCAGGCGAGGCCGTGCTCACCCCAGCGGCTTCGGCGGCCCTGGTGGGGCTTGGTGTGTGGTGCGGTCGGCATGGGTTTGCGCGTCCCGCCTTTCGTTGCGTCGGTTCCGGCCGAAACCGTGTCCTGCCCACACGACGGGTCGGAAACCCCACGGTGAGCAACGGGTGTCGTCGGGATTACGCGTTCGCGTCAGATTCGGCCGGTCGTGGGCGGACGGGCGTTGGGGCGCGTCCCCGGCCGGTCCTGGCGGGCGGGCTGTGCGGCGCGCTCCCGCCCGTTCCGGTACGCCCTCCGGTGACCCGGGCCTGTCGGTGGGGCGTCGTACGGTTCCCGCATGGACGACACCGAATTCGACATCCGGGCCGCGATGGCCGAATCGCTGCGGGGCCGCGCGGGCACCCGGGCGCTGGTCGAGGGCTTCGCCGCCTACTGGGGCGAGCCGCTGCGGCCCGGGGACGGCTTCACGGACGCCGAACTCGACGCCGCCGAAGGGCGCCTGGGCCTGCGGCTGCCGGCCGCGCTGCGCGAGGCGTACCGACTGTTCGGCCGCCGGGAGGACCTCACCGGCAACCACAACCGGCTGCTGCCGCCGGAGGGACTGTTCGTCCTGGACGGCGCCCTGGTGTACCAGGAGGAGAACCAGGCGTGCGCGCACTGGGGCGTGCTGCTGGCCGACCTCGACCAGGACGATCCGCCGACGGTCGGCCGGCCGGACCTCGCGGACAAGTCGGCGGAGTGCTGGGAGCCCTGGGAGGAGCGCTTCTCGACGGCCGCGGCGGTGATGGTGATGGTGGAGAAGCTGCTGCAGGACGACGAGTTGAGCGTGTTCGCCGAGTCCGGGGCGGAGGTGCCGGAGGGGCTGGCGGAGCTGCCCCGGCTCGGCCGCGGCTGCCGCTGGTTCACCGGGCCGGACGTGCTGGTCGTCGAGCTCGACGAGGACTTCGTGGTGGCCCGGGCCCGGACCGAGGAGGCCCGGGACGCACTGGCCGAGCAGTGATCTGATGGCCCAACGCCGTTGTGCGGTGCGGCCGTTGGGCCATTGGTGGATCGGGCCGTGGCCCAACGACGGGGCGTCTCCCCGCCGTTGGGCCACGGGTGGATCAGGCGGTGGCGCCGCCGTCCAGGACGAGGTCGGCGCCGACGGTGAAGCCCGCCTCGGACGAGGCCAGGTACAGCACCGCGGCGGCGACCTCCTCGACCGCACCCGCCCGACCGACGGGGAGGCTCTCCTTCATCCGCGCGGCCTTGTCGTCGGCGTTCTCGCCGGGCCGGGTGGACATGCTGGTGTCCACCGGGCCGGGGCTCACCATGGTGATCCGGACGCCGTCCGCGATGTGGTCGAGGGCGGCGCTGCGGGTCAGCGCGGTGACGGCGGCCTTGCTCGCGGCGTAGGCGCCGAGGCCGGGCACCCGCATGTGGACGCCGAGGTTGGACGACACGTTGACGATCGCGCCGCCGCCGTGGGCCCGCATGTGGCCGATCTGGTGCTTCATGGCGAGCCAGGTGCCGGTCAGGTTGACCGCGAACACCCGGTGCCACTCGTCCTCGTCGATGTCGGCGACCGGGCCGACGGCGCCGAGCACACCGGCGTTGTTGACGGCGACGTCCAGGCCGCCGAGGAGTTCGACGGTCTCCCGGACCAGCCGGGCGGCGTCCTGACCGTCCGCCACGTCGCCGGTCAGCGCGACGGCCTTGCCACCCGCCTGCTCGATCAGCTCGACCGTCTCGGCGAGCGGGCCCGCGCTGCGGCCCGCGACCGCGACCCGGGCGCCCTCCCGGGCGAACGCGAGCGCCACGGCCCGTCCGATACCGCTGCCGCCGCCGGTGACCAGGACGGACTTGTCGGTGAAACGCGTGGTCATGAGAGGTGCTCCTTGATCTGGATGGTGCGTTCTGGTGCGGTGTCGGTCTCTGTGGTGGCCTCGGGAGCCGCCCGCGCCGACAGGGCGACGGCGAGGGCGGTCAGCGCCAGGGCGGTGCCCGCCGCCGCGAAGGCCGTGGCGTAGCCGCCGACCACGCTCGGGCGGGTGGCGGCGAGCGCCATCAGGGCGGCCACCCCGGCGGTGGGGCCGAGTTCCATGGCGGTGTTGAGCACGCCCGCGGCGAGGCCGGTCCGTTCGGGCGGTACGCCCGCGGTGGCGAGCACGGCCGCGCCGGCGAAGGCGGTCGCGGCCCCGGCGGGCAGCAGGAGCAACCCGGGCAGCAGCCCGGTGGCGTAGCCGCTGCCGGGCGCGAGGCCCGCCAGCAGGCCGAGCCCGGCGGCCGCGAGGGCGAGCCCTCCGGCGGTGACCGCGACGGCGCCGTAGCGGGCGGTCAGCGGCCCGGCCAGGCGGCCGGCCGTCAGCAGTGCCGCCGCGTACGGCAGGAAGGCGGCGGAGGTGGCCAGCACGCCCCAGCCGCGGACCTGTTGGAGGTAGAGCGCGAGCAGCAGGAAGGTCAGCGCGGTGCCGGCGGCGGTCGCCATGACGGCGGCGAGGGCGGTGGCCCGGCGGCGGTCGGCGAGGAAGCCGGGCGGCAGCAGCGGGTCGGCGGTGCGGCGTTCGACGGCGGCGAAGGCGCACAGCAGGGCGAGCCCGGCGGCCAGCGGCAGCAGTGTCCCGGGGCTTCGCCAGCCGTGCTCGGTGGACGCCACCAGCCCGTAACTGGCCGCGCAGACACCGGCGGCGGCCAGGGCGGCGCCGGGCAGGTCCAGCGCCGGCCGGCCGACGGCCGACGGTCGGCCGTCCGGTTCGGCGGGCGGCAGCGAGCCGGAGCGGGCCAGGCCGACGAGGGCGACCAGGACGGGCACCGCGAACAGCCAGCGCCAGGAGACCCAGGCGGCGACGGCGCCGGAGAGCAGGTTGCCCGCCGTGGCGCCGAGCACCGAGAGGCCGCCCCAGGCGGCCATCGCCCGCCGGTAGTCGGCGGGTTCGGGCCGCAGCACCCGGACCACGGCGACCGCCGCCGGGGCGGCCAGGGCGGCGCCGACGCCCTGGGCGAAGCGGCTCGCCAGCAGGACGGGGTAGCCGGGCGCGAGGGCGCAGGCGATCGAGGCGGCGCCGAGCAGGGCCAGGCCCACCCGCAGCAGCCGGCGGCCGCCGTGACGGTCGGTCAGTCGCCCGCCGAGGAGCAGCAGGGCGCTGAAGGACAGTCCGTAGGCGGCGCTCAGCAGCAGCACGCCGGACGGGCCGAGCCCGAACTCCCTGGCCACCAGGGGCAGTGGCACGGACAGGATCATGATCGTGAAGATCAGCGCGGCCTGCACGCCGCCGAGCAGCGCGAAGCCGGGCCGGTCGACCGTGGCGACGCTCATGGAAACCACCCTCCCCAAAATGACCGTTCGGTCCAGTATCGGGACAGCACATGGCAACCTCCCCCGTCGCCCTGCCATCGCCCCGCGATCCGTCAGCCGATCCGTCAGTCGAGCAGCACCAGCGCCTGCTCGGCGGCGTCCCGCACCCGGGACGCGCCGTCGGCGGTCCGGCCCAGCACCCGCACGCCCTGCAACAGCACCAGCAGCATCCGGGCCAGCGCCCTCGGGTCCCGCCCGGCGGGCAGTTCGCCCTGCGCCTCGGCCCGGACCAGGGCGGTGGTCAGCACCGTCTCCAGGTGGCCGAGCCCGGCCTCCACCCGGCGGGCCGCCGAGGGGTCGTGCGCGGCGAGCTCGATGGCGGTGTTGGTGATGAAACACCCGCGCTTCAGCCCGTCCTCGGCGGACTCCGCCGCGAACCGGCGGACCAGCGCGCGGACGGCCGGCAGCACCGGGCCGGGCTGGGAGAGCTCGGCCACGAGCACCGGGTCGGCCTGCTCGCCGTACCGCTCCAGCGCCCGCAGGAACAGTTCGTGCTTGCTGCCGAAGGTGGCGTAGATGCTCGCCCGGGCGATCCCGAGCTCCTCGACCAGGTCGGCCATCGAGGTGGCCTCGTAACCGCGCCGCCAGAACAGCTCAAGGGCCGACTGGAGCACGGCGTCCGGGTCGAATTCCTTCGTTCGCGCCATGGGTGAACGCTAACCCTTTCCAGAACGGTCGGTCAAGATCCACCTCGAAGGTCGCACACGTGGGATCTGACGGAGCATTGCCAAGTGGACTAGACCAAGGCTACCCTTACCGCCCCGTACCTCCTCCTCCCCCCACAGGAGGCGTTTCCCCATGCCCGCGAACCTTCCCACCTCTCCCCAGCGGGCGGCCGAGGCCGCCCGCCCGCTCGTCCTGACGGCCTTCCGGGTCGTCGTCGGGCTGCTCTTCGCCTGCCACGGCGCCGCCTCGCTCTTCGGCGTCCTCGGCGGCACCAAGGGCGGCGGCACCGTCCCGCTCGGCCAGTGGCCCGGCTGGTGGGCCGCGCTGATCCAACTGCTCGGCGGCGCCCTGGTGCTGCTCGGCGTCGGCACCCGGACCGCCGCCCTGCTCTGCTCCGGCTCGATGGCGTACGCCTACTTCACCGTCCACCAGGAGCACTCCCTGCTGCCGCTGCAGAACGGTGGCGAACCCTCCGTCATGTTCTGCTGGGCCTTCCTCGCCATCGCGGTGCTCGGCTCCGGCCCCTACGCCCTGGACCGGCTGCTGATACGGCGCAGCACGGCCGAGCCGGCCGCCCAGCCCGCCCCGGCGGGAGCACACCCGGGCCGGGCCGGCTGAGCGCCCCCGGCCCGGCGGTCGGCTGAGAACCCGGCCGGCGGATAGCTCGACGGACGGCACGGCTCGACGGCACGACGGCACGCCGGCACGACAGCTCGGCGGCTCAACGGACGGCACGACGGACTGACTTGTGCGGGGTCAGTCCGTCGACGGACCCGGGCCGCGCCCGCCCGTCCTCACACCACGGTCGGCAGCGGCGGTTCGACCGCGAGCGGAGCGGTGGAGCGGGCCCGGTGCTGGGCGGCCCACGCGGCGAGGGCCACCGTGCAGGCGTGGTCCAGGTGGCGCAGCCCGGACCAGTCGAGTTCCACCGGCCGGTCGGCCGGCAGCCGTTCCAGGGCGTCCAGCAGCCGGGGCAGCCGCAGGAAGGTCGCGTTGCCGCTGAGCCGGACGCGCTGCAGGGCCTCGCCGGACGGCAGGACCAGTTCCTCCAGGCCGATCTGCAGGTGCGAGGTCTGCCAGGCGGACTTGGCCACGGCCAGGCCGATGCCGATCAGCACACCCTCGAACAGGTCGGTGGCGATGATGGCGCCCGCGGTCACCGCGAGCACCAGCGCCTCGCCCCGGTGGTCGCGGCAGAGCGCGGCGATCCGCCGCAGCGGCACGAGCTTGGCGCCGGCGTGGACCAGGACGGCGGCCAGCGCGGTGAGCGGGACGAGCCCGAGCACGCCGGGCAGCAGCGCGGTGAACAGCAGCAGCCAGAGCCCGTGCAGGGTGCGCGAGGCCTTGGTCCGCGCCCCCGCCTGGACGTTGGCCGCGCTGCGGACGATCACCGCGGTCATCGGCAGGGCGCCGAGCAGCCCGCAGACGGTGTTGCCGATGCCCTGGGAGGTCAACTCACGGTCGTAGTCGGTGCGCCGGCCGTGGTGCATCCGGTCGACGGCGGCGGCGCTGAACAGCGTCTCGGCGGAGGCGATCAGGGTGAAGGCGACGACCGTACCGAGGCCGGCGGTGCCCGCCACCGCGTCGAGCGCGGCGCGGTCGGGCAGGTGGACGACGTCGAGCAGGCCGGCCACCCGGACCCTCGCCACCGGCAGGTCGGCGGCGGCCGTGACGGCGGCGGCCAGTCCGACGGCGGCCAGCGGCGCGGGGACGCCGCGGGCGACGCGCCCGGGCAGGTACTTCCAGCCGACCAGCACGAGCAGGGTGGCCAGGCCCAGGGCGACCGCGCTCGGGTTGGCCACGCCGGTGACCACGTCCGCCAGCAGGTCGGGCAGTCCGGCGATCTTCTCCGGCCCGGTGGCCGGGGCGCGGCGGTCGGCGAGCGCGTACAACTGGCCGAACAGCAGGGTCAGCCCGATGCCGGCCAGCATGCCGTGCACCACCGAGGCGGACATCGCCCGGAACCAGCGGCCGAGCCGGAGGGCTCCCATCGCGATCTGGAGCAGCCCGGTGCCGAGGACGAGCAGGCCGAGGGCGGTGACGCCGAAGCGCTGGACGGCGTCGTAGACCAGGACGGTCAGCCCGGCGGCCGGGCCGCTGACCTGGAGGCTGCTGCCGGGCAGGACGCCGACGAGCAGGCCGCCGACGATGCCGGTGACCAGACCCAGTTCGGCGGGAACGCCGGAGGCGACCGCCACCCCGACGCACAGCGGCAGGGCGACCAGGAACACCACCAGCGAGGCGGGCAGGTCGTAGCGCCAGGGGACGGCGCGCAGCACGGCGAGCGGGGGCCGGCGGCGGCCCGGCGGGGCGGCCTTGCCGGGATGGCCCGGCGGGGCCTTGCGGCGGCGGGGAGTTCGGCTCACCCGGTCACCACCGGGG
This sequence comes from Kitasatospora sp. NBC_01300, assembly GCF_041435235.1. NCBI lineage: Bacteria > Bacillati > Actinomycetota > Actinomycetes > Kitasatosporales > Streptomycetaceae > Kitasatospora > Kitasatospora sp. NBC_01300. The sequence goes on from NZ_CP108408.1 coordinate 614,816, forward strand.
GGCAGGCAGGGAGACAGCGCATGGCGGCGTTCCTTTCGCGCGCCCGCCGCTGCGGGCACGCCGTCACAGGGGGGTGAGGAGGTCACGGGGGCGAGGAGGGGAAAGGGAGGTGGACCGCACGGTGGGGGCGACAGCGGTACGGCCGCAGGTCCGGGTGGACCGGACGGCGGCGGCGGGTGTCGGGTCGGTGCGGCCAGGGGGTGCGTCCCTCGCTCGGGTGCGGCGGACCGGGCGCGCTGGTCCTGGACGGGACCGGCCGCCGGAGCTCCCCCGCTCCCGGACCGTCCCGAATCCCCCTTGCCGCGGCCTCAGTTGGACATCACGGGCCCGGCGTGCCACCGACGGTACCCAGGGGTGCGGGGTGGGCCGACCTCGGGCACCGTCCCTTCACCCGCACTGCACACCGGCCGCGCTTTCCGGCGCGGAACAGCCGGTTCCCCGGGCACACCAGCACGATCGGCGCCCACCTGTACGAACCCGGCCCCGCCTCCCCACCCCCGGACGCCCGTGGCGACCTGCGGTTTCACCCTCCGGGGCCGACGTCCACATTCTGTTGAACCCCCTCTTGACGCCCCGCCGAGCCCAGTCGTACCGTATTTCCGCATACAGAAACCATTCTTCCGTATGGTGGAATTCTGGAGATGAGCCCTCCGACCCACTGCGGGCCGACGCAGGAGAGACCCGATGCCTCGTATGACAGCCGCCCGCGCGGCCGTGGAGATCCTCAAGCTCGAAGGCGTTGAGGTCGCGTTCGGCGTGCCGGGCGCGGCCATCAACCCGTTCTACGCCGCACTCAAGGCCTCCGGCGGGATCAGGCACACGCTGGCCCGGCACGTCGAGGGCGCCTCCCACATGGCCGAGGGCTACACCCGCGCCAAGGCCGGCAACATCGGCGTCTGCATCGGCACCTCGGGCCCGGCCGGCACCGACATGATCACCGGCCTGTACTCGGCGATCGCCGACTCCGTCCCGATCCTGTGCATCACCGGCCAGGCGCCCGTCGCCCGCCTGCACAAGGAGGACTTCCAGGCCGTCGACATCGCCTCGATCGCCAAGCCCGTCACCAAGGCCGCCACCACCGTGCTGGAGGCCGCACAGGTCCCCGGCGTGTTCCAGCAGGCCTTCCACCTGATGCGCTCCGGCCGCCCGGGCCCGGTCCTGATCGACCTGCCGATCGACGTCCAGCTGACCGAGATCGACTTCGACCCCGAGGCCTACCAGCCGCTCCCCGTCTACAAGCCGGCCGCCAACCGGATCCAGATCGAGAAGGCCCTCGCCCTGCTCCAGGCGTCCGAGCGCCCGCTGATCGTCGCCGGCGGCGGCGTCATCAACGCCGACGCCGCCGAACTGCTGCGGGAGTTCGCCGAGCTGACCGGCGTCCCGGTGGTCCCGACCCTGATGGGCTGGGGCATCGTCCCCGACGACCACGAGCTGAACGCCGGCATGGTCGGCCTGCAGACCTCGCACCGCTACGGGAACGAGAACTTCCTCGCCTCCGACTTCGTCCTGGGCATCGGCAACCGCTGGGCCAACCGCCACACCGGCGGCCTGGACGTCTACACCGCGGGCCGCACGTTCGTCCACGTCGACATCGAGCCCACCCAGATCGGCAGGATCTTCGCCCCCGACCTCGGCATCGCCTCCGACGCCAAGGCCGCGCTGGAGCTCTTCCTCCAGGTCGCCCGGGAGCTCCAGGCCGCCGGGCAGCTCAAGGACCGCAGCGAGTGGGCCGCCGCCACCCAGGACCGCAAGGCCCGGCTCCAGCGCCGCACCCACTTCGACAACGTGCCGCTCAAGCCGCAGCGCGTCTACGAGGAGATGAACAAGGCGTTCGGCCCGGACACCCGCTACGTCACCACCATCGGCCTCTCCCAGATCGCCGGCGCGCAACTGCTGCACGTCTACCGGCCGCGGCACTGGATCAACTGCGGCCAGGCCGGCCCGCTCGGCTGGACCATCCCGGCCGCGCTCGGCGTCGCCACCGCCGACCCCGAGGGCCAGGTCGTCGCGCTCTCCGGCGACTACGACTTCCAGTTCATGGTCGAGGAGCTGGCCGTCGGCGCCCAGCACCGCATCCCGTACGTCCACGTGCTGGTGAACAACTCGTACCTGGGCCTGATCCGCCAGGCGCAGCGCAACTTCGACATCGACTTCCAGGTCAAGCTGGAGTTCGAGAACATCAACGCGCCGGAGCTGGGCGTCTACGGCGTGGACCACGTCCGGGTCGCCGAGGGCCTGGGCTGCAAGGCGATCCGGGTCACCGAGCCCGAAGGCCTGCTGCCGGCCTTCGAGGAGGCCAAGAAGCTCGCCGCCGAGTTCCGCGTCCCGGTCGTCGTCGAGGCGATCCTGGAGCGGGTCACCAACATCTCGATGGCCGCCGCCGACATCGACAAGGTCAACGAGTGGGAGGAGATCGCCACCCTCCCCGAGCACGCGCCGACCGCCGTCAAGCCGCTCGCGCTCTGACCCCGCCGCGGGCCACCCGGGGCGGGCGCGGCACCGCACCCGCCCCGAGTGGCCCGCAGGCGTACCGGGTACAAACCGGACGACGCTCGCGCCCGACCTCCGCGCGCGGGCCCGGAACCCCCGGGAGCGCACACCATGCCCTTCAGCATGAGCAGGACCGAGCGCGAGCGGTTCCTCGCCGCACCGCACGTCGGCGTACTGGCCGTCGACGCCGGCACCGGACCGGAGCGGGGCCCGCTGGCCGTACCGGTCTGGTACTCCTACGTCCCGGGCGGCCTGCTCACCGTCATCACCGGCCGCGACTCCGTCAAGGCCCGGCGGATCCAGGCCGCCGGGCGGTTCACCCTCTGTGCCCAGCACGAGCAGTACCCGGCCGCGTACGTGAGCGTCGAGGGCCCGGTGGTGGCGATCGAGGACCGGCTCGACCCGGACGAGTGGGCCGCCCTCGCCAACCGCTACCTGGCGCCCGAGGCCGCGCGCGACTACCTGGCCTCCGCCCGGGAACAGTTGGCCGCCGACATCACGCTCCGGATGCGCCCCGAGCACTGGTCGAGCGCCGACTTCTCCACCTTCGGGGCCGATCTGCCGGAAGACCGGTAGGTCGGGCCCGGCTCAGGTGGTCACGGCCACTACGGTGGCTCGGCGACACCCTGTTCCGCACACCTGCCGAAAGGACCACCCCCGTGAGCCTGTACGACATCCCGCTGCACACCCTCACCGGCGAGCGCACCTCGCTGGCCGAGTACAAGGGCAAGGCGCTGCTGATCGTCAACGTCGCCTCCAAGTGCGGCCTGACCCCGCAGTACACCGGCCTGGAGAAGCTCCAGCAGCGGTACGCCGCACGCGGGTTCACCGTGCTGGGCTTCCCCTGCAACCAGTTCGCCGGGCAGGAGCCGGGCAGCGCCGAGGAGATCCAGACCTTCTGCTCCACCACCTACGGCGTCACCTTCCCGCTGTTCGAGAAGATCGACGTCAACGGCGACGACCGGCACCCGCTGTACCGGCAGCTGACCCAGGCCGCCGACGCCGAGGGCGAGACCGGGGACGTCGCCTGGAACTTCGAGAAGTTCCTGATCTCCCCCGACGGCACCGTCGCCGCCCGCCTGCGGCCGCGCATCGAGCCGGAGTCGGACGAGCTGACCGCCGCAATCGAGGCCGTCCTCCCGGCCTGATCCGCCCGCCGGTGGGGAGGGTCGCGTCCGGCGGCCCTCCCCGTCAGAGCAACAGGCGGGTCCCCGGGGGGAGTTCGCCGGAGCCGGCGGCGTGGTGCAGATGTGCCAGCAGGGTCGTGCGCAGGGCCTCTGCGGCGCGGGTGAGTGGCACTTCGTGGCCGTGGGCGACGGCGATGGTGCGGCCCAGGCCCGGCCCGGCGAAGGGTGTGACCGCGAGGCCCGAGCGGGCCGCGACCATGCCGGGGACGACCGCGGGCCCGAGTCCGGCCCGGACGAAGCCGAGGACCGCGTCCATCTCGCCGCCCTCCACCGCGAACTCCGGCTCGAAGCCGGCCGCCCGGCAGGCCGCCAACGTCGCCTCCCGGACGTCGTAGCCCTCCCGGAACATCACCAGCGGGCGGCCCCGCAGCTCCGCCACCCGCGCCTTGCGCCGGGTCTGCCGCTCGGCGGAGACCAGCACCAGCTCCTCGTGCAACAGCTCGGTGACGGCCAGCGCCGGTGCGGCCTCCCCGCTCGGCGGGGTGATGATCAGCGCGAGGTCCAGCTCCCCCGCCGCCAGCGAGCGGACCAGGTCGCGCGAGCCGCCCTCCCGGACCGCCAGCGCCACCCCCGGGTGGCGGTCCCGGAACACCCGCAGCACGTCCGGCACCAGGCTGGTGCACAGGCTCGGCGGCGCCCCCAGCCGCACCCGGCCGCGGCGCAGCTGGACCGTCTCCTGGACGGCCAGCCGGGCGCTCTCGGTGTCCGCGAGGATGCGGCGGGCCAGCGGCAGCAGCGCCTCCCCGGCGTCGGTCAGGGCGATGTTGCCCCGGGTGCGGTGGAACAGCTCGGCGCCCAACTCCCGTTCCAGTGAACGGATCTGCTGGGAGAGCGAGGGCTGGGCGACGTGTGCCGCCTCGGCGGCCCGGGTGAAGTGGCGGGTCTCGGCGACGGCCAGGAAGTAGCGGAGTTGCTGGAGCTGCACCCGGCCAGGATAGGCCGCATCGATAGGCCAGGGCTATTGTCACGAGCCGTAGCATGTCTTGGACGCACCCTGGCGTTCGTCCTTACCGTTGCAGCCATGACAACCGCGACTCGGACGGCCCGGCATCCGTCCACCCTGGCGACGCTCTGGCGGTCGACCGTCGGCAAGAAGGCGGTCATGGCCGTCACCGGCCTGGCCATGCTGCTCTACCTGGTCGCGCACATGCTGGGCAACCTCAAGGTGTTCGCCGGCCCGGACGACATCAACGGCTACGCGGCCTGGCTGCGCACCATCGGCCAGCCGTTCCTGGGCCACGAGTGGTTCCTGTGGATCGCCCGCTTCGGCCTGCTGGCCGCCGTCGTGCTGCACGGCGTCTCGGCCTACCAGCTCAGCCGCCGCGACCTCGCCGCCCGGCCGAGCAAGTACGTCCACAAGCGCCGCCGGGCGAGCTACGCGACCCGGACCATGCGCTGGGGCGGGGTGATCCTGGCGCTGTTCATCGTCTGGCACATCCTCGACCTGACCACGCTGACCGTGAACCCCGCCGCCGAACACGGCCGCCCGTACCAGAACATCGTGGCCTCCTTCGGCCAGTGGTACAGCTGCCTGATCTACATCGTCGCGATGCTCGCCGCCGGCCTGCACATCCGGCACGGCTTCTGGAGCGCCGCGCAGACCCTCGGTGCCAACAACGCCCGCCGGGACCGGGCGCTCAAGCTGACCGCCAACGGCCTGGCGCTCGTGCTGACCGCCGGCTTCCTGTCCGTCCCCGTGGCCGTGATGTTCGGAGTCGTCAAATGAGCTACCTGGACTACACCGTCGGCGAGCCCGTCGCCGACACCAAGGCCCCCGCCGGGCCGATCGAACAGCGCTGGGACCAGCGGCGGTTCGAGGCCAAGCTGGTCAACCCGGCCAACCGGCGCAAGCACACCGTGATCGTGGTCGGCACCGGCCTGGCGGGCGGCGCGGCCGGCGCCACGCTGGCCGAACAGGGCTACCACGTCGTCCAGTTCTGCTTCCAGGACTCCCCGAGGCGCGCCCACTCGATCGCCGCCCAGGGCGGCATCAACGCGGCCAAGAACTACCGCAACGACGGCGACTCGATCCGCCGGCTCTTCTACGACACCGTCAAGGGCGGCGACTTCCGCGCCCGCGAGTCCAACGTGCACCGGCTCGCCCAGGTGTCGGTCGAGATCATCGACCAGTGCGTCGCCCAGGGCGTCCCGTTCGCCCGCGAGTACGGCGGCCTGCTGGACACCCGCTCCTTCGGCGGCGTTCAGGTCTCCCGCACCTTCTACGCGCGCGGCCAGACCGGCCAGCAGCTGCTGCTCGGCGCCTACCAGGCGCTGTCCCGGCAGATCGCCGCCGGGAACGTGGAGATCCACCCGCGCACCGAGATGCTCGACCTGCTGGTCGTCGACGGCCGGGCGCGCGGCATCGTCGCCCGCGACCTGGTCACCGGCGCGATCAGCACGTACACCGCCGACGCCGTGGTTCTCGCCAGCGGCGGCTACGGCAACGTCTTCTACCTCTCCACCAACGCCAAGAACTCCAACGCCACCGCGATCTGGCGGGCCCACCGGCGCGGCGCCCACTTCGCCAACCCGTGCTTCACCCAGATCCACCCCACCTGCATCCCGCGCTCCGGCGACCACCAGTCCAAGCTCACCCTGATGAGCGAGTCGCTGCGCAACGACGGCCGGATCTGGGTGCCCAGGGCCCAGGGCGACACCCGGCCGCCGGCCGAGATCCCCGAGGACGAGCGGGACTACTACCTGGAGCGGATCTACCCGGCCTTCGGCAACCTGGTGCCGCGCGACATCGCCTCCCGGGCCGCCAAGAACGTCTGCGACGAGGGCCGCGGCGTCGGCCCCGGCGGGCAGGGCGTCTACCTGGACTTCGCCGACGCCATCCGCCGGCTGGGCCGGGACGCCGTCGCCGCCAAGTACGGCAACCTGTTCGACATGTACGAGCGGATCACCGCCGAGGACCCGTACCGGGTGCCGATGCGGATCTACCCCGCGATCCACTACACGATGGGCGGACTCTGGGTCGACTACGACCTGCAGACCACCGTCCCCGGCCTGTTCGCCGTCGGGGAGGCCAACTTCTCCGACCACGGCGCCAACCGGCTCGGCGCCAGCGCGCTCATGCAGGGCCTCGCCGACGGCTACTTCGTCCTGCCGCCCACCCTGAACGACTACCTGGCCCGCAACCCGCTGCCGGCCGTCCCCGCCGACCACCCGGCGGTCACCGAGGCCGAGGCCGAGGTCGGGGACCGGCTGAACCTCATCCTCGCGGTGGACGGCGACCGCACCCCCGACTCCTTCCACCGCGAACTCGGCGAACTCCTCTGGGACGAGTGCGGGATGGCCCGCGACGAGGCCGGACTGCGCCGGGCCCTGGCCCGGATCCCGCAGCTGCGCGAGGAGTTCTGGCGCCGGATCAAGGTGCCCGGCACCGGGCAGGAGCTCAACCAGTCGCTGGAGAAGGCCAACCGGCTCGTCGACTACTTCGAGCTCGCCGAACTCATGTGCCTGGACGCCCTGCACCGCGCCGAGTCCTGCGGCGGCCACTTCCGCACCGAGAGCCAGACGCCCGACGGCGAGGCCGCCCGGCGCGACGAGGAGTACGGCTACGCCGCCGCCTGGGAGTTCACCGGCACCGGCACCGCCCCCGTCCTCCACCGCGAGGCCCTCGACTTCGCGTACGTCCACCCCACCCAGCGGAGCTACGCATGAACCTCACCCTGCGCATCTGGCGCCAGCCGGGCCCGGACGCCCCCGGGTCGATGACGACCTACCAGGTCGGCGGCATCAGCCCCGACATGTCCTTCCTGGAGATGCTCGACAGCCTCAACGAGGAGCTGATCACCAGCGGGGACCAGCCCGTCGCCTTCGACCACGACTGCCGCGAGGGCATCTGCGGCGCCTGCGGCATGGTCATCAACGGCCAGGCCCACGGCCCCGAGCGGACCACCACCTGCCAGCTGCACATGCGGCACTTCCGGGACGGCGACACCATCGACGTCGAGCCGTGGCGGGCGGCGGCCTTCCCGGTGGTCAAGGACCTGGTGGTGGACCGCTCCGCGTTCGACCGGATCATCGGCTCCGGCGGCTACATCTCCGCCCCCACCGGCAGCGCCCCCGACGCGCACGCCACGCCCGTCCCCAAGGAGGCCGCCGACACCGCCTTCGAGCACGCCGAGTGCATCGGCTGCGGCGCCTGCGTGGCGGCCTGCCCGAACGGCTCGGCGATGCTGTTCACCTCCGCCAAGGTGGTCCACCTCAACGTGCTCCCCCAGGGCGCGCCGGAGCGCGCCTCCCGGGTGCGGGACATGGTCACGGCCATGGACGCCGAGGGCTTCGGCGGCTGCACCAACACCGGCGAGTGCGCCACCGCCTGCCCCAAGGGCATCCCGCTGCCCAGCATCGCCGCGATGAACCGCGAGTTCCTGCGGGCCGCGCGCGGCTGACGGGCGGCTCCGACCGGCCCCGCGCCCCCGGGCGCGGGGCCGACGGCGTGAAGTGGGGCGTGCGGGGCATTCGCACGCTCCCCCGAGGGGTGGTGGATCGTCAGGTCCCGCGCCCGCACCCGGGAATTCGCGCTACCGTGGTGCTCCGCTACGGAAGGACGGCATATGCCCGAGGTTCAGTCCTGTTCCGGTTGCGGCGGGTCCGGGGGGACCCAGAAGACCGAAGCCACGGTCGAGCGGGACGAGGAAGGGAGCATGGTGCCGAGGATCCACACCTTCTGGTCGCCCTGCGGTCGGTGCCACGGATCCGGGACGGTGATCGCCGGATGAGGCTCGTCTTCGAGTGCGTCGAGTGCGGCGCACACTACCTTCCGCCCGAGAGCATGGCGTACCCGGACGGGCCCGCCTCCCCGATCTGGTGCTCGCACTGCCAGGCGGCCAAACGGTCCGCCGGCGTCCAGGAGGACCCGCTGCTCACCCGCGTGGCCCTGGCCGCCGCCCGGGCCGCGCTCGCCCGGCGCACCGCCGTCACCGAGGGCGAGCCCGCCGCGCGCGCCGACGTCCGCCCGTCGCGGCCGCCGCTGTCCCGCCGGGCCCACTCCGGCCCGGGCGGGGTGCGCAGCAAACTGGGCTGAGCCCGCAGCCCCACCGCCCACGGGGAACCACTCCCGCTGCCCCGGATCCGCTCTAGAAGAGCGCCTCCTGGGTGTCCGGCTCCGGCGGGCGGACCCGCTCCTCCAGGGCCACCCCGGACGTCGGACGGCCGGAGACGGGCGCGAGCGTCCAGCCGGTGAGCAGCCGGGTGTCCAGCAGCAGCGGCCCCGAGCCGTCGGCCTGGTCCAGGAAGAGGTGCCGGCCCACCGGCGGCCGCAGGGTGCCCGCGATCACCGCGCCGTCGGCCAGCCCGCCGACCTGCCGGTACGCCTCCGGGGCGCCCTCGGACAGCCCGAACCGCGCCACGTGGTCGACCACCGGGCGCTCGGCGAGCAGTTCCAGCGCGTGGCCGGCCAGCAGGCGGTGCGCCTGGGCCCGGGCCTCGGCCAGCACGGCCCGGCGGTACGGCTCGTCGCCGTGCGCCCACCAGTGCTCGGTCTTCAGCCTGGCCTTGAACCGCTCACGCGCCAACCCGGAGGCGGCGACGGTGAGTTCGGCGCGACGGATGGCCGGAAGCCCGCCCCGGGCGGTGAACGCGTAGGCCAGTGCGCCCTGTTCGAGCAGTCGGCTGTCGCCACGCTGCTCGGCGGTCAGGCCGACCTTCAGCAGGCCGTCGCCGAACCAGGCGAGGTAGAGCAGGTACGTCCGGCCGTCGTCGAGGATCTGGTCCCGGGCGAGGGCCAGGCCGCGGTCGACGCTCTGGCAGGCCGGGCACTGCACCGCGGCGCCGTCCGGCGCGATCACCGCGTGGTGCGGGCACGGGGTGCGCTCCGTCGCCCCGGCCAGCCAGGCGCCGGTGCAGCGGCGCGGCCCGCCCAGCAACCAGCCGACCTCCGCGCCGGGCGTGACGGCCCGCTCGTGCGCCTGACCGCCACGCACGGCGCCGAGCAGGGCGCGGCCCTCGTGCCAGCTCAGCCCGGTGGAGACCCAGCCGGCGGGCCGGTCCGGGTGGTGCTGCGGTGCGATCGTCACGGGCATCCCTCCCTCGCGAACCAGTGCCTCGAACCAGTGCAGAGTACCCGCCACCCCTGACAGTGCTCCCGCTGACAGTGCCCCCTGCTAGCCTCCGCGACCATGACGCCCGAGCCCGCCGCCCAGCCCGCCGCCCACTCCCCCGTCACCGCCGACGACCTCGCGCTCGTCCTCCGGCTCGCCGCCGCCACCCTGCGCGGGGCGCCCGCGGACGCCGACTGGTCCCGGCCTGCCGGGACGGTCGCCTGGGACTGCTGGACCACCGTCGAGCACCTCGCCGACGACCTGCTCGCCTACGCCGCCCAGCTCGGCCCGGCCGCCCCGCCGCGCGAGCGCTACGTCCCCTTCGCCACCGAGCGCCGCTTCCCCGGCGGGCCGAACAACTTCGTCCGCGCCGACCGCGCGAGCGGGCCCGACGGGCTGGTCGAGGTGCTGGAGGCGAGCGGCGGGCTGATGGTCGCGATCGCCCGCGCCGCCGCGCCCGAGGTCCGCGCCTACCACCCGTGGGGCGTCGCCGACCCGGCCGGGTTCGTCGCGATGAGCCTGGTCGAGACGCTGGTGCACCTGCACGACGTCGCCCAGGGCCTCGGCCTGCCCTGGGACCCCCCGGCCGAGCTCTGCCGCCGCGTCCTCGCCCGCCTCTTCCCCGACGTCCCCGTCACCCCCGCCGACGCCCCCTGGCCGACCCTCCTGTGGGCCACCGGCCGCACCGCGCTGCCCGGCCGACCGCTGCGCACCGACTGGCGCTGGTACGCCCGGCCCGAGGACGCGGCCCAGGTGCACTGACCGGTGCAGTGCGGCCGTGCTGCTCGCGGGGCTTGGCCCGGTGGGGTGTTCACGTTCTATTGTTGCGGGCGCGGTTGGCGGCGCGGCCGGGAGGCGGGCGGCGCGACCGGTCCGGCGTGCAATGAAGGGGTGGACGGTGGCGGGGCGGCGGAACGACGGAGTGCTGGCGATCTGGGCGGAGGCGCAGCGGCAGCAGCAGCGCCGGGAGGAGGCCCGCTGGCGTGCCGAGGCGGCGCAGCAGCGCCGGCTGGAGCGCGAGCAGCGGGACGAGCAGCGGGCGACGGCCCGCAACGAGCGGGAGGCGCAGCGGGCCTACCAGCAGTCCCGGGAGGCGGAGGCGGCCCGGCTGACGGCCGAACTGGACTCCCGGGTCGAGGAGTTGCGCGGGCTGCTGGCCGCCGGGCTGGCGGCGCCGGCGTTCGGCCCGCAGGCGCTGCTGGCGCCGCGCCCGGTGCCGCCGTTCGACCCGGGCCCGCTGGGCCGGCCGGTGGAGCTGCCCGACCAGGCCGGCCCGAAGTACCACGTGCCGCCGCCGGACCAGGTGCAGGCGCGCAATCCGGGGGTGCGGCGGCAGTACGAGCAGTACCTGGCGCAGGCCCGGGCCCGGTTCGAGCAGGACTGGTACGCCGCCCAGGCGCAGGAGGCCGACCGGCAGCGCCGGCTGGCCGTGTACCACCAGGAGTACCTGGCCTGGGCGGCGCAGTTCCGCCGCCAGGACGAGGACCGCGCCGCCCGTACCGAGGAGTTGCTGCGGCGGCTGCGCGCGGGCGAGCCGGAGGCGGTGCAGGAGTACTTCACCGCCGGCCTGTACGCCTCGGCGGCCTGGCCGGAGGGCTTCCCGCACCGGCTGGTGGCGGCCTGGGAGGCGTCGACCCGGCAGCTGGTGGTGAACTGGGAGCTGCCCGGTCCGGACGTGGTGCCGGCCGCCGGCCGGGTGCGGTACGTGAAGACGGACGACCGCGAGGCGGAGGTGGCCCGCCCCGCGACGGAGCGCAAGGCGCTGTACCGGGAGGTGCTGGCGCAGTCGGCGCTGCGGCTGGCGGCGGAGCTGTTCCGGGCGGACCGGGACGGGATGCTGGACTCGGTGGTGCTGAACGGCTTCGTCCTGGGCATCGACCCGGCGACCGGCCGGGAGGCGGAGCGCTTCCTGTCCACCCTGACCGCCTCCCGGGCCGAGTTCGCCGGGCTGGCGCTGGACCGGGTGGCGCCGGTGGACTGCTTCCAGGGCCTGGGCGGCAAGCTGTCGGCGCGCCCGGAGCGGCTGGACGAGGTGCGGCCGGACCGGCTGCCGGAGACGGTCGGCGGGAGCCTGGCCGGGCACGGCGGCGACGGCGACCCGGACCTGTTCGAGATGGACCCGATCGAGTTCGAGGAGCTGATCGCCGAGCTGTTCCGGCTGCGCGGCTTCCGGGTGATGACCACGGCCCGCAGCGGCGACGTCGGGGTGGACGTGGTCGCCGAGGACCTGGACCCGGTGACCGGCGGCAAGATCGTGATCCAGGCCAAGCGCTACCGCAAGACGGTGTCCCCGACGGCCGTGCGCGACCTGGAGTCGACCGTCCGGCACCACGGGGCGAACAAGGGCATCCTGGTGACCACCGCCGGCTTCGGCCGCGGCTCGTACAGCTACATCGAGGGGAAGCCGCTGACGCTGGTCAGCGGGCCGGAGCTGGTGGAGCTGCTGGCCGAGCAGGGGCTGCGGGGGCGGCTCGGCGGCGGCTCCGCGGAACAGGAGAAGCCCGCACCGGCGGCCGCGCCGACGGACCGTCACAGCAGCCTGACGGTCAGCTGGCAGAGCCGGACGGCCGGCGGCGACGCGGTGGAGCTGGACGTCACCGCGTTCCTGTGCGCCGCCGGGCGGGTGCTGAGCGACGAGCACTTCGTGTTCTTCAACAACCCGCAGGACCCGGACGGCGCCGTGCGGCTGCACCCCACCCACTCGGTGCCGGGCGAGCCGGCCCGGGCGGTCCGGCTGACCCTGGACCTGGAGCGGCTGGCGGCCACGGTGGACGAGGTGGTGGTCGCCGTCTCCACCGAGGAGGAGGAGCCGCGGGCCCTGCCGCTCGGCTACGTGCACGGTGTCGCCCTGGCGGCGACGTACGGTCCGGGCGCGGCCGGTCCGGCGGAGTGGGCGGCCGGCACCGGCGGCGTGCCGGACAGCGCGATGCTCATGGGTTCGTTCCAGCGTGCGGGCGGCGGTTGGCAGTTCAGCCCGTCGGGCCGCTCGGTGACGAACGGTCTGCTCGGGCTGGCGGGCGCGTTCGGCGTCGCGGTGGAGTAGCACGGGGACCATCGTCCGTAGTACGGGGACCATGGTCCTCAGGGATCGGTGTCATACCTGAGGAGGAGAAGACCCCCGCCGAGCCGCCGAGACGGCGGGGGTCGCCCCTCCTCGGGACATACGCATCGCGCTCGAACGGATTGGGAGGATGGAACGGAACCCGATTGTCCGTTCCCGCCCTCAGGAGCACCCCCGTGACGACCCCCGCAACCGCCGTCCGTACCGGCCTGGCGGCCGCCCGCGCCACCGGCCTCAACAAGGTCTACGGGGACGGGGAGACCCGCGTCGTGGCCCTCGACAACGTCAGCGTCGACTTCCCGCAGGGCCAGTTCACCGCCATCATGGGCCCCTCCGGCTCCGGCAAGTCCACCCTCATGCACTGCATGGCCGGCCTCGACACCATCAGCTCCGGCTCCACCACCATCGGCGACACCGAACTCGTCGGCCTCAAGGACAAGCAGCTCACCCAGATCCGCCGCGACCACATCGGCTTCGTCTTCCAGGCCTTCAACCTGCTCCCCACCCTCACCGCCCTGGAGAACATCACCCTCCCGATGGACATCGCCGGCCGCAAGGTCGACAAGGCCTGGCTCGACCGCGTCGTCGACACCGTCGGCCTCTCCGGCCGCCTCAGCCACCGCCCCTCCCAGCTCTCCGGCGGCCAGCAGCAACGCGTCGCCTGCGCCCGCGCCCTCGCCGGCAAGCCCGACATCATCTTCGCCGACGAACCCACCGGAAACCTCGACTCCCGCTCCGGCGCCGAGATCCTCTCCTTCCTGCGCAACTCCGTCCGCGAACTCGGCCAGACCGTCGTCATGGTCACCCACGACCCCGTCGCCGCCTCCTACGCCGACCGCGTCGTCTTCCTCGCCGACGGCCGCATCGTCGACGAACTCCACCACCCCACCGCCGACACCGTCCTGGACCGCATGCGCCGCTTCGACGCCAAGGGCCGCACCAGCTAGACACGCCCTGGCCCCGGCGCCCCCGACCTTCGAGAACCCCCAGGACTGACACCCCCTCATGTACCGCACCGCTTTGCGCAACGTGCTGGCCCACAAGGGCCGACTCCTCATGACGATGCTCGCCGTGCTGCTCGGCACCGCCTTCGTCTCCGGCGCGCTCGTCTTCACCGACACCCTCGGCAACGCGCTCAGGACCCAGAGCTCCAAGAGCTACACCGACATCGCCGTCACGGTCAGCGACCGCGACGCCGTCGGCCGGGGCTACGACCACACCGGCCGGACCTCCTCCGGCGCGGCCCTCACCGAGGACACCCGCAAGGCCGTCGCGGCGCTGCCCGGCGCCGCCGAGGCGCGCGGCGTGGTCAGCGGCTTCGCCGGCATCGCCGACAAGAAGGGCGCGCTGATCGGCGACGGCTTCTCCACCACCGGCACCAACTACGTGCCGGGCGCCGACGGCACCGACCCGCGCTACCCGCTGGTCGACGGGCGCGGCCCGCGCACCTCGGGTGAGATCGCGCTGGACGCCAAGACCGCCGAGAAGGGCGGCTACAAGGTCGGCGACACCGTCCGGGTGGCCGTCAACGGCCCGGTGATGGAGCTCAAGCTCACCGGCACCCTGCACACCAACGACCCGCGCGTGCTGGCCGGCGGCTCGCTCGCCGCCTTCGACACCGCCACCGCCCAGCAGCTCTACCTCAACCCGGGCCGCTACGCCGAGCTCGACGTCAAGGGCAAGCCGGGCGCGGACGACACCGCGCTGCTCGCCGCCGTCAAGCAGGCCGTCCCGCAGGACGACTCGATCGTGGCCAAGACCGGACGCTCGCTCGCCGAGGAGCAGGACCGGATGATCGCCCAGGGCACCAAGGTCCTGAGCACCTTCCTGATGGGCTTCGCGGCCATCGCGCTGTTCGTCGGGATCTTCATCATCGCCAACACCTTCACCATGCTGGTCGCCCAGCGCACCAAGGAGCTCGCCCTGCTGCGCGCCGTCGGTGCCAGCCGCAAGCAGATCACCCGCTCGGTGCTGGTCGAGGCGCTGCTCGTCGGCCTGACCGCCTCGGTGGCCGGTCTGCTCGCCGGCGTCGGCATCGCCGCCGGGCTGCAGGCGCTGCTGAACGGCCCGGTGGACGCCAACCTCCCGGACGGCCCGCTGGTGGTCAGCCCCTCCACGGTGATCGCCTCGATCGGCGTCGGCGTCCTGGTGACCGTGCTGGCGGCCTGGCTGCCCGCCCGCCGCGCTTCCCGGATCGCGCCGGTGGCCGCGATGAGCTCGGTCGAGCAGCCGGCCACCCAGAAGAGCCTGCGGATCCGCAACACGATCGGCCTGCTGTTCACGCTGGCCGGCGCGGGCGCCCTGGCCGCCGGTGCGGGCGGCAAGGAGGTCAAGCTGGTCGGCCTCGGCGCGGGCGCCCTGCTGATCGGCGTGTTCGTGCTGACCCCGCTGCTGGCCCGGCCGCTGATCGCGCTGTTCGCCCCGCTGCTGCGCAAGGTCTACGGCACGCCGGGCAAGCTGGCCCAGGAGAACGCGATCCGCAACCCGCGCCGGACGGCGGCCACCGCCTCGGCGCTGACCATCGGCGTCACCCTGATCACCGCGCTGACCGTGGTCGGCGCCTCGGTGAACAAGGCCGTCGACGCGGCCACCGCGGACGACCTCAAGGCCGACTTCACGGTCGCCATGCAGAACGGCTCGATGCTCTCCCCCGACGTCGCCGGCCAGATCGCCAAGGCGCCCGGCGTCAGCGCGATGAGCGTGACGCGCAGCGTCCCGGTGGAGACCGGCGAGGGAGATTCCGACAGCGAGTGGCTGACGGCCGTCGACGCCGCGACCATCGACCAGCTGGCCACCGTCAAGGTCAAGGACGGTTCGGCGGACGCCCTCAAGCAGGGCCGGCTGATGGTCAGCTCGGGCACCGCCGAGCGCAACCACTACAAGGTCGGCGACACCCTCGCGGTCACCTACCCGGACAAGACCAAGGGCTCGCTCACCATCGGCGCCGTGCTGGAGGCCAACACCGCGCTGGCCGGCATCGTCGCCCCGGACAACGTGGTGGGCCCGCACGCGCTGCCCGGCGCCGGCCCGGACAAGGTCCTGGTGAAGGGCGTCCACGGTGCGGACGAGAAGCTGAAGCAGGCGCTGCGCGACGCGACCGGCGGCAACCCGCTGATCGCGGTCAAGGGCGAGAAGGACATCAAGGCGGAGAGCCGCAAGCTGGTCACCGACATGCTGAACATGATGTACGGGCTGCTCGGGATGTCCGTGGTGATCGCGGTGCTCGGTGTGGTCAACACCATGGCGATGTCGGTGTTCGAGCGGCGCCGGGAGATCGGCATGCTGCGGGCGATCGGCCTGGACCGGATCGGCATCCGCCGGATGGTCCGGCTGGAGTCGCTGCTGATCGCGCTGTTCGGCGGCGCGGTCGGGATCGGGCTCGGGATCCTGGTGGCCTGGGCGGGCAACCGCACGATGGCGGACTCGTTCAAGAACATGACCACCGTGGTGCCGCCGCTGCAGATCGTCGGCTTCCTCGTCGCGGCCGCGGTGATCGGCCTGCTGGCCGCCCTCTGGCCGGCCCACCGGGCCGCCCGGATGGACATCCTGGGCGCGATCAAGAGCGAGTAGGCGCCCCCCGCAAGCGCGCCGGAGCCCCGGAACGGTCCTCGACCGTCCGGGGCTCCGGCGTATCCCGGTCCCACCGGGGTACGGCTGTCGGTGGTGCGTGCAAGGATGCTCGCGCGCACAGGGGCGAGGCGAAGGGGGCCAAGGCATGGAGACCAGCCGGTTCACGGGCGAGGACCCGCACGGGCACCAGCACGCGGTGAAGGTCGTCTCGAGGCGGAACAACACCCGGCGCGTGGTCTGCGAGAGCTGCGGCTACCGCAGATCGGCGACGTTCAACGCGCAGGCGAAGGCCTCCGAGCACCTGTCGCAGACGCACGACGCCGGGTACGTCCGGCAGGAGTTCGCGCCGGGCCCGTGGATCGCCGCGGCCGTCGGGCTGGTCGCCTTCATCGTCTTCCTCTGCCTGTACGGGGGGTAGCGCCGCACACGACACCGCCCCGCCCGGCGGGTGCCGGACGGGGCGGGGCGGTTCGCCGGACGGAGGGGTCAGGCGGCCGGCTTGGCGGCGACGGGCTTCGCCTTGCCGCCGAACAGGCCGAAGAACACGGCGAGGGTCGGCACCAGGTAGAGCAGCCAGACCACGAGCTGCAGCACCGTCGGGTCCGGCTGGAAGTTGAACACGCCCTTGAGCAGGGTGCCGTACCAGCTGTCCTTGGGGATGGTGCTGCTGATGTCGAAGGCCACGCTGTGCAGGCCGGGCAGCCAGCCGGCCTCCTGGAGGTCGTGCACGCCGTAGGCGAGCACGCCGGCCGCGACGACCACCAGCATCGCGCCGGTCCAGGTGAAGAACTTGGCCAGGTTGATCTTCAGCGCGCCGCGGTAGAACAGCCAGCCGAGCACCACCGAGGTGAGCAGGCCGAGGGCGGCGCCGATCAGCGGGTTGTAGCCGTCGTTGGTGGCCTGCACCGCCGACCAGATGAACAGCGCGGTCTCCAGGCCCTCGCGGCCGACCGCCAGGAAGCAGGTGACCACCAGGGCCGTGGTGCCCATGGCGATGGCCACGTCCAGCTTGCCGTGCAGTTCGGTCTTCAGGTGCCGGGCGGTGCGGCGCATCCAGAACACCATCCAGGTGACCAGCCCGACCGAGATGATCGACAGCGAGCCGCCCAGCGCCTCCTGGGCCTCGAAGGTGAGCTGCGACGAGCCGAACTGCAGCACGGCGCCGAAGGCCATGCTGAGCACCACGGCGGAGGCGACGCCGATCCACACCGGCGGCAGCTTGTCCCTGCGGCCGGTCTTGACCAGGTAGGCGATCAGGATGCAGACGACCAGGCTGGCTTCGAGGCCTTCGCGCAGGCCGATCAGGTAGTTGCCGAACACGGCACTCTCCTCGGGGGGTTGAACGGGGCGGGGGATCAGCCGAAGAGCGCTTGGCCCCACCACTCCCCGGGCTTGCGGACGCCCGCCGGGCAGGCGAAGTGGGCGGAACCGACGTGCTGGATGTACTCGTTGAGCTTGTCGCCGGCCGCGAGCCGCTGCTGGAGCGGCACGAAGGCCTTGCGGGTGTCGCGCTGGTAGGCGAGGAAGAACAGGCCGGCGTCCAGGCGGCCGAGGCCGTCGGTGCCGTCGGTGAAGGAGAAGCCGCGGCGCAGGATCATCAGGCCGTTGTTGGCGTCCGGGTGGGCCAGGGCGACGTGCGAGCCGGCGGGCATCGCCTTGAGGTCCGGCGCGTCGTGCTCCTTGGCCTTGCCGTAGGGGGCGCCCTCGCCCTTGGTGCGGCCGAAGGTGTCCTCCTGGTCCTTGAGCGAGGCGCGGTCCCAGGTCTCGATGTGCATCCGGATCCGCCGGGCGACCAGGTAGGAGCCGCCGGTCATCCACTCGGGGCCGTCGCCGGGGGCGGCCCAGACGTGCTCGGCCAGCCCGGCGCCGTCGGTGCCCGCGATGTTGTGGGTGCCGTCCTTGAAGCCGAGCAGGTTGCGCGGGGTCTGGGCGTCCGGGGTGCTGGAGGAGGTCTTGCCGAAGCCGAGCTGGGACCAGCGGATGTTGACGGTGCCCATGCCGATCCGGGCCAGGTTGCGGATCGCGTGCACGGCGACCTGGGGGTCGTCGGCGCAGGCCTGGACGCAGAGGTCGCCGCCGCTGCGCAGCGGGTCGAGCTTGTCGCCCTTGAAGTTCGGCAGGTCGATCAGGGCCTCGGGGCGCTTGGCGCCGAGGCCGAAGCGGTCGACGCCGTCCCGGTCGAACAGGGTGGGGCCGAAGCCGATGGTGAGGGTGAGCCGGGAGGCGGGCAGGCCGAGGGCCTCGCCGGTGTCGTCCGGCGGTGCCTCGGGCAGGCCGTCGGCGGCGCCGGTGCCGACCTCGCGGCCGCCGGTCATCGCGGCGGCGGCCTTGGTCCACTCCTTGAGCATCTTGACCAGCGACTCGCGGGTCGCCTTCTCGGAGACGTCGAAGGCGGCGAAGTGCAGGCGGTCCTGGACCGGGGTGGCGATGCCGGACTGGTTCTCGCCGTAGAAGGGCACCTCGGCACCGGTCTGGGCGGCCGGGGCCGGGGCGGGGTCGTCCTGCCGGGTGGCGGCGGCGACCGAGCCGACGGCGGCGGCGCCGAGCGCGACGCCCGCGCCGGCCCAGCCGATCACGGCCCGTCGGCTGACGGCGCCCCCGGCACCACCGGCGGCAGCGGCCGGGGCGTTCGCGGCGCCCTCGGGGTTCTCGGGGTTCTCGGTGCCCTTGGCGTTCTCGGCGTCCATCGGCGGGCGGATCCTTCTCTGTGCTGACTCGCCGATGCCGTGGCGGCCGCTTCGGGCCGCCACGGCGTCGGTGGGGTGGGGACGGTGCTCGGGTGGGCTGCGGTCGTTACTTGACGACCACGGCGGCGGCCAGCTTCGACAGCGGCTCGCCCAGCGAGTTGACCGCGTCGGAGAAGGTCTTGCGCTCGGCCTCGGTGACCTTGTCGTAGGAGGTGAAGGTGCCGTCGGCCTGCTTGTACTTGGCGAGCAGGGCCTGGATCGCGGTGAACTCGGAGTCCAGGGTCTTGGACAGCTCCGGGTCCTTCTCGGCGGCGACCGGCTTCAGCAGCTCGTAGGCCTTCTGCGCGCCCTCGACGTTGGCCTGGAAGTCGGCCAGGTCGGTGTGGCTGTAGCGGTCCTCCTCGCCGGTGATCTTGTTGGTGGCGACCTCGTCCAGCAGCTCCTTGGCGCCGTTGGCCATGCTGGTCGCGGTGATCTCGGCCTCGGGGATCTTCTTCTGCCAGTCCTTGAGGTCGTTGACCAGCTGGTCGGCGAGCTTCTTCTCGTCGTCGCCGATCCTGGCGTCGGCCCAGAGCGACTTCTCCAGCTTGTGCCAGCCGGTCCACTCCTGGCCGGCCTCCAGCTTGTCCTCGCGGGTGTCGGTCTTGGGGTCGACGTCGCCGAAGCTCTCGGCGACCGGCTCGGTGCGCTCCCAGCCGGTGCGCGACGGCGCGTACAGCGACTTGGCCTTCTCCACGTCGCCGGCCTTGATCGCGGCGGCGAAGGCCTCGACGGCCGGGATGGTGGCGTCGGCCTGCTGCTGGGCGTACGTGCGGTACGCGTCGACGGCGGCGGTCAGGCGCGGGTCGGCGGCGGCGGCACTGGCGCCCTCGCCGGTCACGGTGATCTTCTGGCGGATGCCGTCGCCGACCATACCGGGCTTGCAGGCGATCTCGTAGGAGCCGGCCTTGATCTCGGCGTTGATGGTGGCCTTGGTGCCGGGGCCGATGTTCTCGCGCTCGGTGATGATCTTGTCGCCGGCACCGTAGACGTAGACCTCGGTGGTCTTGCCGCCCTTGTTGCTGATGTCCAGGACGACGTGGCCGGCCGGGAAGCTGGTCTTGGAGACCTCGCAGGCGGTGTCGGTCGCGTTGATCTTGACCGCGTCCGCGCCGCCCGCCTTGTCGTCCTTCTTCGCCGCACAGCCCGCCAGGGTGGCGGTCGCCACGGCGAGGGTGAGCAGCGCGGCTGCGGTGGAACGGCGACGGGCGGACATGCGGGCTCCAACGGAAAAGGGCATGGGTGTGCCAGGGCGGGGCAGGGCTGAGCACCGGTGGGGGCGCCGAACCAGCGACAACCCCGCCTTAGCTAAGGCATACCTTACGTAAAAACTTTTTTACGTCCATACCCGCCCCCCGCCGGAAGCGGGCCGACGCCCGGCCCGCCCCCCCCTGCCCGCCCCGGCCATACCCCGACCGGGATCCGTCAGCGCCCCGGCGTACGGCGCGCGGCCGCCCGGGCCGTCCACCGGCCCTCGTGCCGGCTGATCCGGATCGGGTGGCCGAAGGTCACACTGATCAGCTCGGTGGTCATCACCTCGTCCACCGGCCCGGCCGCCACGCACTCCCCGTCCCGCAGCAGCAGGGCGTGGGTGGTGCTCTCCGGCAGCTCCTCCAGGTGGTGGGTGACCAGCACGCTGGCCAGCTCCGGGTGCTGGTGGCGCAGCAGGTCCAGGCTGTCCAGCAGCAGCTCTCGGGCGGTCAGGTCCAGCCCGGTGGCGGGCTCGTCGAGCAGCAGCAGGCGGGGGCTCGGCATCAGCGCGCGGGCGATCAGGGCCCGGCCGCGCTCGCCCTGGGACAGGGTGGTCCACGCCGACTCGGCGATCGCGCCCATGCCGAGCGTCTCGATCAGCTGCTCGGCCCGCTCCAGCGCCTCGGGGCCCGGCTTGCGGTGCAACTCCGGCTCGATGGTGTTGGTGTGCCCGGTGAGCACCACCTCGCGCACGCTCAGCGGCGAGCGCAGCGGGTGCCGGGGGTTGACGTGCCCGAGGTGGGCGCGCAGCTCGCGGATGTCCACCCGGCCGAGCCGGCGGCCGAGCACGTCCACCTCGCCCCGGGTGGGGTGGGAGACCGCGCCGAGCAGGGCGAGCAGGGTCGACTTCCCGGCACCGTTGGGGCCGAGCAGCGCCCAGTGCTCGCCCGGCTCGATGGCGAGGGTGATCCCGCGCAGCAGGTGGCGGCCGTCGCGTACGACGTCCACGTCCTGGGTGCGCAGCAGCGGGCCGTCGAAGGACGGGACGGACGAGCTCATGGGGGCGGACCTCCGAGGTGCGGCGCCGGACAGGGCGCGGGCGAGGCGCCGTACCGGACGGGCCGGCGCCGACCGTCTGCGTGCAGAGTACAACCGTCGCCGCGCGCGGGTCCGGGCCGTCCGAGGAGTGGACGCTCCAGAACCCTGTCGCCCGGCGGGAGTTGGGAGGATGATCGGGGGATTCGGAGGGGACGAGGGGAGCGCCGATGCCGACCGACGGGGAAGCGGCCGAGGACCGGGCGGCCGACACGCTGCACGGGCTGGTCGAACTGCGGGCCCGGCAGGCACCGCAGGCGGTGGCCGTCCGCTGCGGCGACGCCGAGCTGACGTACGGGGAACTGGACGCGCGGGCCGACGCCCTGGCCCGCCACCTGGCGGCGCGCGGCCTGGCCCCGGGCGGCCGGGCGGCGGTGGCCCTGGGCCGCGGCACGCAGGTGTACGTCGCGCTGCTCGCGGTGCTGAAGGCGGGCGCCGCGTACGTGCCGCTGGAGCCGAGCGCGCCGGACGCGCTGCTGCGGCACGTCCTGGCCGACGCCGCCCCGGACCTGGTGGTGACCGAGGAGAGCCACCGGGTGCGGCTCACCGACGCGGGCCCGGCGAAGATCGTCTGCCTGGACACGGCCGACCTCGCCGAAGCACCGTCCGGCCCGCCGGAGGCGCCCACCGGCCCGGCGGACCTCGCCTGCGTCCTCTACACCTCGGGCTCCACCGGCCTGCCCACCGGGGCCCTGGTCGAGCACCGCAACCTGCTGTCCGCGTACCGGGGTTGGCGCGAGGTGTACGGCCTGTCCCCGGCGGACCGGATCCTGCAGACGTCGAGCCTGGAGTTCGACGTCTTCACCGCCGACTGGGTCCGCGCGCTGGGCTCCGGCGCCACCCTGGTGGTCGCCCCGCGCAACCTCACCCTGGACCGCACCGCCGACCTCGCCGGCCTGCCCGCCCTGGTGGCCGCCGAAGGGATCACCGTCCTGGAGCTGAACGCCCGCCTCGCGCGCCGGCTGGCCGCCCACCTCGCCCGGAGCGGCGAGCCACGGACGGGCGAGCCACGGGCAGGCGAACCCCTGGCCGGTACGCCGCTGCCCGGTGTGCGGCTGCTCACCGTCGGCGCCGAGAAGTGGTACCTGGACGAGCAGTTGGGCCTCCAACGGCTGCTCGGCGACGGGACCAGGGTGCTCAACGTGTACGGCCTCGCCGAGGCCGGCGTGGACAGCACCTACTTCGACGCGCGGGGCACGGCGGCCACCGAGGACGGCGAGCGGGTCTCCCTGGTCGGCCGGCCGTTCCCCGGCACCCGGGTGTACGTGGTCGGCCCGGACGGCACCCCGGTGCCGCCGGGGCAGGCCGGCGAGATCGCGATCGCGGGCGGCGGCCTCGGCCGGGGCTACCTCGACCGGGCCGACGACACCCGCCACCGGTTCGTCCGGGCGGACTTCGACCCGGACGGCCGGGTGCTGCTGACCGGGGACATCGGCCGGCTCCGGGACGACGGCGTCCTGGAGTTCCTCGGCCGGGCCGCGCACGTGGTCGGGCCGGTCCCCTTCGCCCGCAAGGCCGCAGTGGTCTCCCGGGTCGCGGCGGCGGCCCGGGCCGAGGGCCGGCTGCGCGCCCACCCGGCGGTCCGGGAGGCGGTCGTGGTGGAGCTGGAGCTGCGGCCGGGCCGGCGCAGCCTGGTCGGGTACGCGGTGACCGCGCCGGACGCGGACGGGGCGGACGGCTGGTCGCTCTCCCAGTACCTGGCGGCCGAACTGCCCGTCGGCGACGCGCCCGAGGCCGTCGTCCCGGTGCCGGAGCTGCCGCGCACCCGGGCCGGAAAGCTGGACCGCGCCGCGCTGCCGCTGCCGGCCCCGCCGAAGCACACCGCCGCCGGATCGGCGAAGGCGGGGTCGCGCGCGGGGAAGGGCGGCGGCGGCAAGGCCGGGGGCGGGCGCGGCGGCACGTCGGACCTGCCGGGCTGTCTGGTGTTCGGCTGCGCGGTGTTCTTCTCGCTCATGGCCTGGGTCAGCACCGACCTCTTCTTCCCCGGCGCGACGCAGCTCGGGGCGGTGCCCGACGCGTACCACTTCTGGTTCGAACTGCTCTACCTGTGCGAGAACCTCGCCTTCGGCGCCGGGGTGGCCTTCCTCTTCTTCGGCTTCCCGGCGGTGCTGCGGCAGGGGCGGTCGTACCGGCTCTCCCTGCTCACCTACCTCTCGGTGGTGTGGCTGCTGGCCTCCTGGTGGCCGCAGGACAACCTGTATCGGCTCACCGACGCGACCGACTGGCCGCGCGAGACGGCGATGGTGTTCACCTTCAACGTGCCGCTGATGGCGGCCGCGCTGGTGGTGCTGGTCTTCCTGATCCGGCGGCCGACCGACCGGCGGTGACGTCCGCTCGGCGGCAGCGGTCGGGGTGGAGGCCGGTCAGCGCAGCGCCTCGAACATCCCGGCCAGCCCGTGGTGCGCGGCCGTGAGCAGCGCCTGCGCGGCGTCCAGCGCCTCGGTGCTCGGCCCGGCGAGGGCGAGGCCGACGGCGGGCTCCGGGTCGTGGCCCGCCGTCGGGATCAACGGCAGGAGGGTGACGTCGAGCCGGGCGCAGCGCGTCCGCAGCCGGTCGAGGTGGTCGTGCAGCGCGCCCGGGGCGAGCCGGGCGCCGAGCGGCATCGCGTCCAGGGTGCGGACGAGGTGGCCCGGGCCCCGCACCTGGTCGAGGCGGGCCCGCAGCATGAAGGCCACGGCCGGGCCGGTGAGCCGCAGGTTGATCTCGGTGGGGGCGAGCCGGCGCTGCCGGTCGGTGACGAAGTCCACGTCGTACCAGCCTCGGTAGCCCTCGGCGGCCAGCCGCTCCCCCACCGCGAGGGCGAACCGGCGGGCCGTCCCGGCGGCGCCCCGGGGCACCACGTCGGGGCCGACGGTGACGCCCTGGTAGCGGGTGCCGGCGACGTGCATGTCGCCGGCGCCCACCGGGTGGACGGCTCCGTCGGGGCCGACCAGCGCGTCGTAGGTGAGGTCGCGCAGCCGGGCGGCCGGGCCCGGGTCGACGTGCTCCTCCAGCAGCAGGGCGCCCTGGGCGGGCAGGAGTTCGGAGCGGACCAGGCGCCGCAGCAGGGCCCGGCCGCCGCCGGCGGCGAACAGATCGGCCGGCTCCACCACGACGGTGCCGTAGCCGCCGACGCCATGCGGGCTCTTCAGCACGGTGGTCAGCCCCCGGGCGGCGCGGGCGGTCAGCCGGCGGGCCGCCCGGCCCCGGCCCGCCGGGCGTTCCTGCCGGGGGACGACGACGCCCGGGTGGTCGGGGGCGAGTTCGGCGAACAGGTCGTGGGCCGCCGCCTTGGACTCGTAGCGGTGCACCGCGGCCAGTTCGGGGCCCTCGCCCTGGGCGGCGGTGCGGCCCCAGGCGACCACCGGCCCGCCGAGGGCGGCGATCCGCGCGGCCAGGGCCGGCCGTTCGGCGAGCGCCCGGGCGACCGTCCGCTCGGGCGCGACGCCGCCGTGCACCTCCACCGGGCCCCACTCCAGCTCCCGGGCCAGCCAGTCGGTCCACTCCGGGCCGAGCTCGGCGGGCAGCACCAGCAGCGCGGGTTCGGGGCTGTAGCAGGTGGCCAGGCAGGCGTAGTGGTGGGCCTGCCGCAGCCGTCGGGCGCGCTGGGGGGCGTCCATGCCCGGGGCGAAGAACTGC
Source organism: Kitasatospora sp. NBC_01300 (assembly GCF_041435235.1). NCBI lineage: Bacteria > Bacillati > Actinomycetota > Actinomycetes > Kitasatosporales > Streptomycetaceae > Kitasatospora > Kitasatospora sp. NBC_01300. The sequence goes on from NZ_CP108408.1 coordinate 639,804, forward strand.
TCGTTGAAGTCCGCGACGTTGCCCACGTGGACCGCCGCCCGACCGCCGGTCCAGGCCCCCACCCATCCGTCCATGGGGGCGAGCCTAGGGCCTCGTCAGGTCGTGCGTCATGCGTCGGAACGCGATCGGCCATATGCGGCACGGGTGTTGATTTCTGCTCACTTTTGATTTGAACAGGACACAACTTGGCAAAGATATGACCATTCCTCTAGCTCTATCTGACTGATCGCCGTCAATGTCGGTCGCAGCTCTTTTCCCTGCAGCTACCCCGACTGGAGTCAGAGTGAGCCCCACCTCCTCCTCCCGCCGCCCCCTCGCGGCCGGATCCATCGCGGTCGTCGCCGCCCTCGTCGCCGTCGCCGTCCCCACCGGCACGGCCTCCGCCGCCACCGGCACGAGGGAGGCCGCGATATCCCAGGCCCGCGCCAACGTCACCCACAACGCGGGGGTGTTCGGCTTCGGCGCCGGCCAGGACCTCGTGGTCAAGGACGTCGTCCTCGACGCCGACGGCACCCAGCACGTCCGCTTCGACCGCACCTACCAGGGCCTGCCGGTGGTCGGCGGTGACCTGGTCGTCCACCAGGACGCCCGCGGCCGGCTCAAGGACTCCTCCCGCGCGGCCGCCCACGACGCCGCCGTCGGGTCCACCGTCCCGAAGGTGCCCGCGCAGGCCGGCGCCGCCGGCGCGCTCGCGGCCGCGCCCGGCGTCCAGGACGCCACCAGCACGCCCGAACTGGTCGTCTGGGCCGCCGACGGCACGCCCCGGCTCGCCTGGCGCACCACCGTCGAGGGCACCGGCGAGCACGGCCAGCCGGCCGGCAAGGTGGTCGTCACCGACGCCACCACCGGCGAGCAGATCGAGACCTACGACGCCGAGCACCAGGCCTCCGGCACCGGCCACTCCGAGTACACCGGCGACATCACGATCGACACCACCGCCCAGAGCGGCGGCGGCTACACCCTCAAGGACTCGGTCCGCGGCCACGTCACCAAGGACGCCAACAACGTCGCGGCGAGCGCGCTCAAGGCCGGCTCCGGCACCGCGTTCACCAGCGCCACCAACGTCTGGGGCGACGGGAAGAAGTTCTCCACCGACCGCTCCACCGCCGCCGTCGACGCCCACGCCAACACCGCCTGGACGTACGACTACTACAAGAACACCTTCGGCCGGAACGGCATCAAGAACGACGGCAAGGGCGCCACCGTCTTCGTCCACGTCGGCACCAACTGGGACAACGCCCAGTGGTCCGACAGCTGCTTCTGCATGATGACCGGCGACGGCGACGGCAGCACCGACCCCGAGCAGGTCGACCTCGACACCATGGGCCACGAGATGACCCACGGCGTCACCAGCGCCACCGCCAACCTGCGCTACAGCGGCGAGTCCGGCGGCCTCAACGAGTCCACCAGCGACATCTTCGGCACCATGGTGGAGTGGTACGCCAACAACAAGGTGGACACCCCCGACTACCTGTTCAGCGACCAGTCCACCCCGCCGTGGCTGCGCCGCTTCGACAAGCCCTCGCTCGACGGCCGGTCGGCGGACTGCTGGAGCAGCTCGGTCGGCAAGCTCGACGTGCACAACTCCTCGGGCGTCGGCAACCACTGGTTCTACCTGGCCAGTGAGGGCAGCGGCAGCAAGACCATCAACGGCTACACCTACAACAGCCCCACCTGCAACAACTCCACGGTGGCCGGCATCGGCAACCAGAAGGTCGCCAAGATCTGGTACCGCGCGCTGACCGTCTACATGACCTCCACCACCACCTACAAGGGCGCCCGCACCGCCTCCCTGAGCGCGGCCAAGGACCTGTACGGCCTCAACAGCACCGAGTACAAGGCCGTCGCGGCGGCCTGGAGCGGCGTCAACGTCAACTGACGCGCGGTCCGGCGCGGCGGCCCGGGTGACCCGGGCCGCCGCGCTCCCGCTCAGCCGGACGGGGCGGCTGCGGCGCCGGTCAACAGGGCCTCGCGGACGAGCTGGACGGGGTGCCAGGCGTGACGCTCCGTCCCGTGGAGGATCTGCTGGCGACAGGACGCACCGGTGGCGACGATCACGGTGTCCGCCGGTTCGGCGTCGACGGCGGGGAAGAGCCGGTCGTTGCCCACGGTCATGGACACCTCGTAGTGCTCGCTCTCGAAGCCGAAGGAGCCCGCCATCCCGCAGCAGCCGGCGTCCAGTTCGACCACCTCGACGCCGGGGATGCGGTTGAGCAGGGCCACGGTGGCGGCCGTACCGACCTCGGCCTTCTGGTGGCAGTGGCCGTGGTAGAGCAGCCGGCGACCGGCCGGCCAGGCCGCGGGGCTCAGGCGCAGGCGTCCGGCGTCGATCGCCTCGGTGAGCAGTTCCTCCACCTGCCGGACCCGGCCCGCGAGGTCCCTGACCACCGGGTCGTCCGGGTGCAGGGCCAGGTGTTCGTCCCGCAGCGTCATCAGGCAGGACGGCTCGCAGCCGGTGACCGGTGAGTCCGGGGCGGCCGTCGCGGCGATGGCCCGGGCGAAGTCGGCCGACTGCCGCTTGGCGTCGTCCAGCAGCCCCTTGGACAGGCTCGCGCGACCGCAGCAGCCCTGCGCCGCCAACCGGACCCGCCAACCGGCCAGTTCCAGCAGTTCGACGGCGGCGCGGCCGATGGCCGGCTCGGTGTAGGTGGTGAAGGAGTCGGCCAGGAAGGTCACCTCGCCGAGGGGGGCCGACGGGGCCGCGCCCTCGTGCTGCCGGAACCACCGCAGCAGGTTGTGCCGCGCGAAGGCCGGCAGCGGCCTGGCACCGGTGATGCCCAGCCTCCGTTCCAGCAGCCGGCGGACGAACCGGCTGCGCCCCGGGAGGTTGGAGAGCGGCGCGGTGGCCGAGCCGAGCCGGTTGAGCAGACGGATCGCGCCGAACACCCGGGACCTGAGCGGCACCCCGTGCAGGTCGTGGTGGTGGGAGAGGGTCTCGGCCTTGAGCGTGGCCATGTCGACGCCGAGCGGGCACTCGCTCTTGCACGCCTTGCACATCAGGCAGAGGTCGAGGATCCCGTGCAGGCGCTCGTCCCCCAGCGCCTGCCGGGGGTCCGGCTCGGAGAGTGCCTTCACCAGGGCGTTGGCGCGGCCGCGGGTGGAGTGCTCCTCCTCCCGGGTGGCCATGTAGGAGGGGCACATCGTGCCGGTGGCGCTCTTGCGGCACAGCCCGATGTTCATGCACCGGTCGGCCGCCCCGCGCATGCCGCCGAGCACCTCGAAGGAGAGCCGGGTGCGCAGTTCGGGCGCGGGCGGCAGGGCCGGGTCCCGCAGGTGGTCCGTCATGGCGGGGGCGTCGACGATCTTGCCGGGATTGAGGAGGTTCCGGGGGTCGAAGAGCCGCTTCGTCCCGCGCATCGCCTCGTAGAGGTCCCGCCCGAAGAGCAGCGGGTTGAACTCGCTGCGGGCCAGGCCGTCGCCGTGCTCGCTGGAGTTGACGCCGCCGTACTCGGTGACCAGGTCCCGGATCTCCTCCGCGACCGCCCGCATGGTCGTCACCTGGGCGGGATCGGTCAGGTCCACGAAGGGGCGGATGTGCAGGCAGCCGACCGAGCAGTGCCCGTAGAAGCCGGCCGCCAGGCCGTGCCGGTCCAGCACCTCCTGGAAGCGGCGGGTGTAGTCGGCGAGGTGGACCGGGTCGACGGCGGTGTCCTCGACGAAGGCGAGCGGGCGGCGGGTGCCCTCGCCGGCGGCCATCAGCAGGCCGAGGCCGGCCGAGCGGACCTTGAGCAGGGCCTCCTGCTGCTTCGCGGTCACCGCGTGCAGGGTGTGGTAGCCGTGGCCGTGCCGGGCCCACCGGGCGGTCAGCCGCTGGAGCCGGCCGCGCAGTTCGCCCTCGTCGTCCCCGCTGAAGCTGACGAACAGCAGCGCCCCGGGATCGCCCTCCAGGATGCCGCCGAGCGGGGCGTACTCGATCTTCCGCCGGGAGAGTTCGAGGATCGTCCGGTCCATCAGCTCCACCGCGGCGGGTTCGCAGGCGAGGGCGTCCTCGGTCGCGTCGACGGCCCCGGCGACGGAGGTGAAGTGGCCGACGGCGATGACCGTGTGCGCGGGCCTGGGCACCAGGTCGACCAGCGCCCTGGTGGCGATGACCAGGGTGCCCTCCGAGCCGACGACGAACTTGGCGAGGTCGAAGGGGGCCTCCTCGGCGTCCACGGCGCCCATCGCGCCCACGGCGCCCACCGCGGCCTCGCGGAGGAGCCGTTCCAGGCGGTACCCGCCGGAGCGGCGCCAGAACTCCGGCGTGCCCTCGGCGATGGCCCGGGCGTTGGCCCGGACGATCCGCGGGAGTTCACGGTAGACGGCGCCTTCGAGGGTCGGCAGGGCGGCCCGGCGGCGGTGCTCCGCCGCGTCGACCGGGGCGAGGTGGGCCCGGCTGGCGTCGGAGAGCACGACGTCGAGCTCCCGGACGTGGTCGATGGTCATCCCGTGGCGCAGCGATCCGCTGCCGCCCGAGTTGTTGCCGATCATGCCGCCGATGGTGGCCCGGTTGGCGGTGGAGGTGTCGGGGCCGAACACCAGGCCCGACGGCGCTGCCGCGCGGTTCAGTTGGGCCTGGACGACACCGGGTTCCACCAGGGCGGTACGGGCCTCGGGGTCCAGTTCCACGATGCGGTTCAGATGGCGGGACAGGTCCAGGACGAGCCCGGGCCCCACGGTCTGCCCCGCGAGGCTGGTGCCCGCGCCGCGTGGCACCAGCGGTACGCCGTGTTCGGCCGCCGCGGCGACCGCGGCCTGGACGTCGTCGGCGTGCCGGGGCAGGACCACGCCGACCGGGGTGATCGCGTACATGCTCGCGTCCCGGGAGTACAGGTGCCGGGTGTAGTCGTCGAAGCGGACCTCGCCGTCGAGGTCGCGGCGGAGCCGGTGCTCCAGTGCGCGGGTGTCGCCGTCGCGGCTGCCGCTCTCGGGTCGGTCGGCGCGCTCGGGGCCGCGGCCGGCCGTCGAGGCGTCGGAACTGCTCGCTGTCATGTCCGGTTGGCTCCTCTGTCCGCGGGTGCCGAGTGCCTGGGGGTACCGAGTGTCTGGGAGTGCCGAGTGCCTGGGGGGTGCCGAGTGCCTGGGAGTGCCGAGGCGTTCACGGCCGGCGGAGCACGTCGAGCGCCGCGCCGAGGCCGGCCGGGTCGATCGGCACCCCGGCGAGCTCCAGGCCCAGTTGCACCCCGGCGAGGGTGCCGATGAGGGTCAGGTCGTTGAGGTGGCCGAGGTGGCCGATCCGGAAGACCCGGCCGGCGAGCCTGCCCAGACCGGCGCCGAGCGACATGTCGAAGCGCTCCAGGACGAGTTCGCGGAACCGGTCGGCGTCGTGGCCCTCGGGCAGCAGGACGGCGGTGAGCGAGCCGGAGTACTCGCGTTCGTCCGCGCACAGGACCTCCAGGCCCCAGCCGTGGACGGCGGCCCGGGTGGCGGCGGCGTGCCGGGCGTGCCGGGCGTGGACGTTGGCGTGCCCCTCGGCGTCGAGGATCCGCAGGGCCGCGTCCAGGCCGTAGAGCAGGTTGATGGCGGGGGTGTAGGGGAAGGAGCCGTTCCTGTTCGCCTCGATGACCGGCGCCCAGCTCCAGAACGACCTGGGCAGCCCGGCGGTGCGCGAGGCGACCAGCGCCTTGCGGCTGACCGCGTTGAACCCCAGCCCGGGCGGCAGCATCAGGCCCTTCTGCGAGCCGGACACCGTGACGTCCACGCCCCACTCGTCGTGGCGGTAGTCGAGGCAGCCGAGCGAGGACACCGCGTCGACCAGCAGCAGCGCCGGGTGGCCCGCCTCGTCCAGGGCCCGGCGCAGTTCCGCGATCCGGCTGGTCACTCCGGTGGAGGTCTCGTTGTGGACGACGCACACCGCCTTGATCGTCCGGTCGGTGTCCTCGGCGAGTCGCCGCGCGAGCACCTCGGGATCGGCGCCGTGGCGCCAGTCGCCGGGGACCAGGTCCACCCGCAGACCGAGGGCCTGGGCCATCTCCTGCCAGAGCGTGGCGAACTGCCCGGTCTCGAAGCAGAGCACCCGGTCGCCGGGGCTGAGGGTGTTGACCAGCGCGGCCTCCCAGGCGCCGGTCCCCGAGGCGGGGTAGATCACGACCGGGCCCGAGGTGCCGAACACCGGCCCGATCGCCGCGAGCAGACGGAGCGTCAGTGTCGCGAACTCGGGCCCCCGGTGGTCGGTCGTGGGAGCCGCCATCGCCTGCAACACGGAGTCGGGGACGTTGGTGGGGCCCGGGATCTGGAGGAAGTGGCGGCCGGTACGGAAGGACATACGCGTCGAACCCCCTTAAGGGTTGTGCCGTGTGACGGCACGTCGTATCGTGAAGCGGCACAGTGGAGCGTAGACGCCACCTTCGAAGGGGGTCAAGGATGCAGAACGTGCTCAACGCACTGCGGGTACTGGAGGAGGTCGCCGCGCGCCAGCCGATCGGTGTCGCGGAGCTGGCGCGGGCCATGGACCTGCCGAAGAGCTCCGTGCAGCGGGCGCTGCTCACGCTGCACACGGCGGGGTGGCTGCGCCAGGCCGCCGGGGCGCCCACCCGGTGGCTGGTCACCGCCAAGGCGCTCCAGGTCGGCCGGCAGGCCACCGGCGAACTGGGCCTGCGCGACGCCGCTGTGCCGGTGATGGAGGAACTGCGCCGACAGACCGGCGAAACGGTGCACCTGGCCGTGCCCGAGGGCGGCCGGGTGATCCTGGTGGAGCGGCTGGAGACCAGCCAGCCGGTGCGGATCGTCCTTCCGCTCGGGCAGGACCTGCCCGCCCACGCCTCCGCGAACGGCAAGGCGGTGCTCGCCGCGAGCCCCGCCGAGGCGCTGGAGAGCTACCTCGCCGAGGGGCTGGCCCGGTACACCGACACGACGATCGTCGAACCGCGGCGGCTGCTGGACGAGTTGGCGGAGGTCCGGCGCCGGGGCTACGCGACCAACAGCGGCGAGTGGCGTTCCGACGTCTCGGCGGTCGCCTCGGCGGTCATCGGGGGCCTCGGGCTGCCGGTCGCGAGCATCAGCGTCAACGTCCCCGCCAGCCGGGCCACCGACGCGTCGCGGACGGAGCACGGAGCCCTGGTCAGCGCGGCGGCGAAGCGGCTCGGCGTCGCGCTCGGAGCGCGCGGATGACGGCGAACTCAGCTTGCTCGAAGCCTCCCTGATGGTGCGTCAGGGCCCGTGCTCCCGATCCGGAGCCCGCGCCCCGACCCCTTGACGGCGGTATCGGCGCATCCCATGCTTGGCGCCTGATGGAACTCGGGTTCCATGATGCGAAAACGTGCGTGCGCCGATCATCCGCACCCGGATGGATCGAGCGTTCTCGCCGTCGCGGTCATCGCCGACTGGAGAAAGCGAGACCCACCCGTGTATCGCCAAGTCCCGGACCCGCTCGGACACCCCGCTCTCGCCGCCCTGCTCGCGGCGACCCCCCTCCTCGTCCTCCTGGCCCTGCTCGGCCTGGTGCGCCTGAAGTCGCACTGGGCCGCCCTCGCCGGGCTCGCCACCGCCTTCCTGATCGCCACCGCCGGCTACGGCATGCCGCTCGGCCAGGCCGCCGACGGCGCACTGGAGGGAGCCGCCTTCGGGCTGTTCCCGATCGTGTGGATCATCCTCGGCGCAGTGTGGATCAACCGCCTCCAACGCGCCTCCGGACACTTCGACGTCATCGGAAGGACCTTCTCGTCCCTCTCCGGCGACGTCCGGATCCAGGCCGTGCTGATCGCCTTCTGCTTCGGGGCGATGATCGAGTCCCTCTCGGGATTCGGCACCCCCATCGCGGTCACCTCGCTCATCCTGCTCGGCCTGGGGCTGGACCCCCTGAAGGCCGCCGCCGTCGCGGCCTTCGCCAACACGGCACCGGCGGCCTTCGGCTCGGTGGGCAACCCGATCCAGACCCTGGCCAAGGTCACCTCCCTCCCCGGCGCCGACCTCGGCGCCATGGTCGGCCGCCAGTCCGCCGTCATCGCGGCCCTGGTGCCGTTCGTCCTGCTCCTCCTCCTCGACGGACGCCGAGGGCTCCGGGAGGTGTGGCCGGTGGCCCTGGCCGCCGGAACCGGCTTCGCCGTCGGCCAGTTCCTCTGCTCGAACTACCTCACCTACCAACTCACCGACCTGGTGGCCTCACTCACCTCACTCACCTCGGTCATCGTGCTGCTCAAGATCCGGGCGCGGCGGCACGGCCGCGCCGCCGAAGCGGAACCCCGTGCGGCGCGCCTCCCCCGGCGGGACACCGTGCTGGCCTTCCTCCCGTACGCGATCATCACGGCGCTGTTCACCCTGGTGTCCTACGGCGGGCCCCTCGCCCGCTTCGTGAAGGACCAGGACATCTCCTTCCCCTGGCCCGGCCTCCACGTGACCAGCCCGAGCGGCCGACCCGTGGCGGTCACCACCTTCGACTTCGGCTGGCTCGGCGCGGCCGGAACCCTGCTCCTCGCCACCGGCGTCCTGACGGCGCTCATCCTGCGGGTGCCGGTACGGCGGGCACTGCGCTGCTACCTGGACGCGCTGCACCAGATCCGCTGGGCAGCCCTGACCATCGCCTGCGTCCTCGCCCTCTCCTACCTGATGAACCTCTCCGGGATGGCCGCCTCCATCGGCACCTGGCTGGCGGGCCTCGGCGGCGCCTTCGCCCTGTTCTCCGGCTTCACCGGCTGGTTCGGCGTGGCCCTCACCGGATCCGACACCTCCTCCAACGCGCTCTTCGGCGCGATGCAGGTCTCCGCCGCCCAGCGCATCGGGCTCTCGCCCCTCCTGGCCGCCGCGACCACCAGCACCGGCGGCGTCCAGGGCAAGGCCGTCGCGATGCAGAACCTGGTCATCGCCGCCAGCGCGGTCGGGACGTACGGGCGGGAGGGCGAGGTCCTGCGCAGGATCATCGGCTGGAGCCTGGCCGTCCTGGCCGTCCTCTGCCTCCTCGCCTGGCTCCAGTCCACCCCGGTCCTCGGCTGGATGGTGCCGTGAGCGAGTGGCCGCCGCGCCGGTCGGCCCTGCTCGGCGCGGCGGCCTGTTCGGTGCGGCGCCCTGCTCGGCGCGGCGGCCTGTTCGGTGGGGCGGCCTGTTCAGTGCTGCGGCCTTGTTCGACGGACCGGCGTCAGCCCAGGCGGCAGACCAGCGTCAGCCCAGGCGGCGGATCGGTTCGCCGGCCAGGTAGGCCGCGATGTCCTCGACCGCCTCGCCGTAGTAGCGGCGGTAGTTGTCGCGCGACACGTACCCCAGGTGCGGGGTGGCCAGCAGCCTGGGCGCGGTGCGCAGCGGGTGGTCGGCGGGCAGCGGCTCGACGTCGAAGACGTCCACGGCGGCGCCCGCGATCCGGCCCCCGGTGAGCGCGGCCAGCAGCGCGTCCTGGTCGACGATCGCCGCCCGGGAGGTGTTCACCAGGTACGCCTCGGGCTTCATCAGCGCGAGTTCGGCCTCGCCGAGCAGCCCCCGGGTGCGCTCGCCCAGGGCGAGGTGGATCGAGACGAAGTCGGCGCCGCTCAACAGCTCCTCCTTGCCGGCGGCCCGGCGCACGCCGACCTCGGCGGCCCGCTCGTCCGTGAGGTTCTGGCTCCAGGCCAGCACGTCCATGCCGAAGGCCAGTCCGACCCGGGCGACCAGGCCGCCGATCTTCCCCAGGCCCAGCAGCCCGAGCACCCGCCCGTGCAGGTCGGCGCCCACGGTGCTCTGCCAGGGACCGCCCTCGCGCAGCGCCGTGCTCTCCGGCACGATGCCGCGGGCCAGGCCGAGCAGCAGCGCCCAGGTCAGCTCGACCGGCGGGGTGGAGGAGCTGGCCGTCCCGCAGACCGTCACGCCGTGCGCCTCGGCGGCCGCGTAGTCGATCACCGAGTTCCGCATGCCCGAGGCGACCAGCAGCCTGAGCCTCGGCAGCCGGGCGAACAGCGAGGCCGGGAACGGCACCCGCTCGCGCAGGGTCACGACGACGTCGAAGTCGGCCAGGGCGGCGGCGAGTTCGTCCTCCGACCCGAAGTGCTCGGAGAAGGCGGTCACCGCCACCCGGTCGGAGACCGGGGACCAGTCGACGATGCTGGTGGCGACGCCCTGGAAGTCGTCGAGGACGGCGCAGCGAAGGGTCCGAAGTGTCATGCCCGCACTCTCCCAGACGCCGACCTGCGCCCGGCGTGCCAGGCCCCGGTCCGAGCCGCGGGTCCGCGAGATCGGCCCCCGGTCACGCCACGGCGGGCTGCCCGGTCGGCCTGGTCCCCGTCCCGGTGGCGAGCGCCAGACCGAGCAGGCAGCCCGCCACCAGGCCGGCGCCGTGGTTGTTCCGCAGCGCACACAGGAACAGACCGGCCGCGGGGATGAGCAGCAGGTACCAGGTGCCCTTGAAGGTGAGGCCCCGGGCGCTCCCGCGCAGCAGGCAGGTGACGGCCAGGGCACCGAGCAGGCCGCAGACGGCCACGGAGTCGCCGCCGCCGCGCGGCGACCAGCCGGCCAGGCTCACCACGTGGGCGAGGACGCCGCTGGCGAGGAAGACGGCCAGGGTCCGCCACCATCCGAGGACCGACTCCGCGACGGCGCCGACCACGAGCAGGGCCGGCAGGTTCATCGCGATCTGCGCGATCCCGGAGGACTGCACCAGCAGAGCCGTCCCGGCCCGCCACCACTGCCCGTCGGACAGCGCTCCCGGCTGCCGCATCAGATCGTCGACCAGGGTGGGCACGGCGTACTGGAGCACGGCCATCACCGCCATCAGCGCGAACAGTGCGAGGGTGGCCCGGGGCCGCCGCGCCAGGGCGGCCCGGACCACGGCGAGCGCCTCGCCCGGCCCGGCGCCCGCCGGAGCTCCTGCTCCCCGACCGGCGGCGGAGCCGGCCAGCACCAGCGCTTGCAGTCCCACGCCGACCACCACGGCCGCGCTCGCGTACAACCCGATCTCGTGCGGCGACATCGCCGACCCCCCGTTCACCCGACCTCGGGCGCTCCCGCCCGTCGACGCGCCCCATCATTCCGGCCGGGCGGGGCCCCGGACCAGGGCGGGTGATCATGGAAACGGCATGACGGTTGTCACAGTCCGGACTGCTCCGGCGTCACCTCCACCCCTGCGGATGCTGCGGATCCTGCGAGGATCCGTCCATTCCCAAATCGCTGGCGGTCGGGGCGGTGCAGTGGCGATCATGACGGCATGGCCTCTGATACCACCCCCGCCGCCGCCTCCGTCACCGCCCCCGTCACCGCTGCCGCCTCCGGCAGTTGGACGCTCGGCGACCGCACCGTCCACCGGATCGGCTTCGGCACCATGCGGCTGCCGCAGACCGGCCGGGCACTCGTCCCCGACGCCGTACCGCGCGACCGCGAGCAGGCCGTCCGGGTGCTGCGGCGCGCCGTCGAACTGGGCGTCAACCACCTGGACACCGCCGCCTTCTACTTCTCCCCGCTGCGCTCCGCCAACGAGCTGATCAACCGGGCGCTCGCGCCGTACGCCGACGACCTGGTGATCGCCACCAAGGTCGGCCCGGGCCGTGGGCTCGACGGCGAGTGGGTGGAGCACGCCCGCACCCCGGAGCGGCTGCGCGGCCAGGTCGAGGAGAACCTGCGCCAACTCGGCCGCGACCACCTCGACCTGGTGAACCTTCGGATCAGCGGCACCGACTCGGTCGCCGAACGCTTCGGCGCCCTCGCCGAGTTGCAGCAGGCCGGGCTGATCCGCCACCTCGGCCTCTCCAACATCCACCCGCACCAGCTCGCCGAGGCACAGGCCGTCGCTCCCGTCGTGTGCGTGCAGAACCCGTACGGCATCGGCGCCTCGCCCGAACAGGACGCCGTGCTGCGGCTCTGCGGCGAGCAGGGCATCGCCTTCGTCCCGTTCTACGCGATCGCCGGAGGCGGGCGGGAGTCCGGCACGGGCACCGCCGAACCGGCCCAGGTCCGGGCGGTGGCGCAGGCGCACGGGGTCGGACCGGCCCAGGTCCGCCTCGCCTGGACGCTCCACCAGGGCCCGCACGTCCTGGCCATCCCCGGCACCGGCGACCTGGCACACCTGGAGGACAACATCGCGGCCGGGGCGCTGCGCCTCTCCCCGGAGGAGCTGGCGCTGCTCCAGGAGGCGCACGCGGGCTGATCCGGAACCGGGCAGGGTCGCGACGGCGTCGCTCCGGGACGAGCTCAGGATCACCGGCGAGCACGAGAGCACGCACGCCGACACGAACGAAGGAGTCCCGGAGCATGGCCGAGTCCGCCACTCGCTACCTCTACCTGACCCGCCACGGCGAGGCCGCGCCGGACGGCAGCGGGCTGACGGCCGACGGACGCCGACAGGCCGTCCTGCTCGGACGGCGGCTGGCGGATCGCCCCATCGCCGCGGTGCACCACGGGCCGCTTCCCCGGGCCGCGCAGAGCGCCCGGCTGATCGCCGAGCAGCTGGGCGGCGGGCGGCAGGCCGGCGCGGTCCCGACGGTCTGTGAGGAGGCCGGCGACTACGTGCCGTACGTCCCGGAGCGGCACGAACTGCCCGCCGACAGCGCCGACTACCTGCTGGACTTCCTCGCACAGTCCACGGCGGAGGAGCGCGCCCGCGGCCCGGAGCTGGCGCGCCGGGCCGTCCAGCGGTTCACCGGTCCGGTGGCGGGCGGCGAGGACCGGCACGAACTGGTCGTCACCCACGCGTTCCTGATCGGCTGGCTGGTCCGGCACGCCCTGAGCGCCCCTGCCTGGCGCTGGCTCGGCCTCAACTCCTGCAACGCGGCGCTGACCGTCATCCGCTACACGCCCGGCCGCCCCTCCTACGTGCTGCTCCACAACGACATGCGCCACCTGCCCGACGAGCTGTGCTGGACGGGCTTCCCGCCCGAGGCCCGCGGCTGAGGCCCGGCGTCGACGACCAGCGCTGATGTCCGACACGGAGGCCCGTCGACAGGAATATGCAGACCGGTCTATTGTTTTCCGCATGGGAGTCAAGGGTGAGGAAACCCGGGCCCGGCTGATCGCCGGCACCCGGACGCTGATCGAGGCACAGGGCTACTTCGGGACCGGCCTCAACCAGATCGTGGCCGCGACGGGCGCACCGCGCGGCTCGCTCTACTTCCACTTCCCCGAGGGCAAGGACCAACTGGTCGCCGCCTCCCTCGTCCAGGCCGGGCAGGAGGTCGAGGACCTGCTCGCCGCGCTGGCCGCCGAGGGCGGCGACAGCGGAGCGCTCACCGAGCGGCTCACCGAGGTCTTCGCCGAGCGACTGGCGGGCTCCGACTACACCAAGGGCTGCCCGATCGCGACCGTCGCCCTGGAGGTCGCCGGCACCAACGAGCCGCTGCGCGCCGTCTGCGCGGAGGTGTACGAGAGCTGGCAGCGCGTGCTGGCCGACCGGCTGGAGGCCGAGGGCTTCCAGCCGGCCGAGGCCGCGACGGCGGCCGGGCAGGCACTGGCACTGCTGGAGGGGGCGGTCCTGCTCGCGTCGGTCCGGCGCAGCCGCGAGCCGCTGGACCACGCGCAGCACGCCGTCCGGCACCTGCTCGGCGCCAAGCCGACCGCCCGCACCGCATAGGGCTTCGCGGTAGCGGAGCCGCCGCCGGCCGGTGCGCGGCTCCGCCCCTCCCACCCCTTCCGGCCCTCCCGATTCCTTGTGCCCGAATGTCCCGTGCCCGAGGCTTCCCCATGCCCGAAAAATATGCAGACCGGTCTACAGATTCCAGCCCCAGGAGTTGCCCCATGCCGCCCCTCCCGCCACCGCCCCGCACCCTCGTCCTCGGCGCCACCGGCTTCCTCGGCCGCTGGCTCGTCCTCGAACTCCTCACCCGCGGCGAGCCCGTGGCCGCCGCCGTGCGCGGCGTCGGCCGCGACACCGAACTACGCCGCTGGCTGCGCGCCCACGGCGCCGACGACACCGCGCTGATCACGGTCGCCGCCGACCTCACCCGCCCCGGCCTCGGCCTCTCCCCCGAGGACGACGCCCGGCTCGCCGAGGTCCGCGACGTCCACAACCTCGCCGCCCGCTACGAGTTCGGCCTCACCCGCGCCCAGGCCGAACCCGCCAACGTCCACGGCGCCCTGCACGCCCTCCACTGGTCCGCCACCCGGCCCCGGCTGCGCCGCCTGGTCCACCTCTCCGGCTACCGCGTCGGCCGCGACCCTCAGCCGCAGTACCCGCCCAGCCCCCGCACCACCACCGCCGCCTACGCACGCCTCGGCGCGTACGAGGCCTCCAAGCTGCTCGGCGACGCCGCCGTCCGGGTCACCGCGCCCCGACTCGGCGTCCCGCTCACCACCGTCAACCCCAGCAGCGTCATCGGCCACTCGCGGACCGGCGAGGCCGGCCAGTACCTCGGCCCGGCCCAGCTCGTCCGCCAGTTGCACCGCGGCCGCCTGCCGCTGCTGCCCGGCACCCGCCACACCTTCCTGCCCGTGGTCACCGTCGACCACCTGGCCCGCTTCCTCGCCGCCGTCCCCGCGCACGACAGCGCCACCACCCCCACGCCCGACGGCCCCGCCACCCCCACGCCCGACGGCTCCGCCGTGGTGGCCCACACCGTCCTCGACCCCGCCACCCCCGTGCTCCCGGACCTGATCGCGCTCATCGCCGCCCACCTCGGCGTCCGCCCGCCCCGCGGCCTGGTCCCCGTCGCCGTGGTCCGCCGCCTCCCCCGCGCTCTCACCGGCGCCGACCCGGAGACCCTCGGCTTCCTCTCCGAGGACCGCTACGACACCAGCTCCGCCGACCGCCTCGCCGCCGCCGCCGGCCTCGTCCACCCGCCCCTCGCCCCGGCCCTCCGGCACTGGGCCGACCGGCTGGTCGCCGAGGACTTCGGCGCCCCGCCCCGGTGAACCACGGCGCGCCGTGCAGGTCTACGTCGAGCGCGAAACGGCCCGGCCGGCCGGCTGGTCGGCCGGTGGCGGACTGCCGCTGTCAGCCCCCGTGGGCGGGCAGGGTCCGGAGGAAGTCGCCGAGGAGCTCGTTGAAGGCGTCCGGGCGTTCCATGTTGGGGTAGTGGCCGGTGCCGTCGACCGTCGTCGTACGGCCGTCGGCGACGCTGCGGACGAGGCGCTCGGCCATGCCGAGGTGGTCGTCGGAGTCGATGCCGCCGTTGATGGCCAGCACCGGGACGCCGATCTTCGCCGCCCGCGCCCAGGTGTCGGTGACGGGCACCCGGTGGTCGGGTTCGGTGGGGGTGTGCTTGGCGAGGGTTCGCCGGGTCATGTCCTTCAACGTGCGCACGATGTCCGGGTCGACGTCGTCGAGGGTGCGGTGCGGGCCGGCCGCGATCCGGGTGAACGCCGTGATCCAGCCTTCGAGGTCGCCCGCGGCCATGGCGCGGGCCTCCTCGGCCTCGATCTCGCCGAGCCACGGGTCCTTGAACTCGGGCTCGCTGGTGCCGACGCCGCTGACGACCAACGCCTCGACCACGTCCGGGTGTTCGAGTGCGGTGTCGACGGCGATGGCGCCGCCCATCGACAGCCCGACGAGGATCGCGGGGCCGGTGCCGAGGTGGCGCAGCAGGGCCGCGAGGTCGTCGGTGGGCCGGAACGGGCCGGTCGCGTTGGAGGATTCGCCGTGGCCGCGGGCGTCCGGCGCGATCACCCGGTAGTCGCCCGCGAAGGCGGCGATCTGGTCGCTCCACATGCGGTGGTCGAGCAGTCCGCCGTGCAGCAGCACCAGCGGTCGGCCCGACCCGATGTCACGGTAGGCGAGGTGGCTGAGGCCGTCGTCGAATGAGAACACGTCAGATGCGTCAGTCATGACAACCAAGTTGCCACCCCCTGCAGGGATTGGCAACCCAGGTGTCATGATGGCGGGGTGACCGATGCCGATGCCCCGCTCCCGCCC
The DNA here is from genome assembly GCF_041435235.1 of Kitasatospora sp. NBC_01300. Classification (NCBI taxonomy): domain Bacteria; kingdom Bacillati; phylum Actinomycetota; class Actinomycetes; order Kitasatosporales; family Streptomycetaceae; genus Kitasatospora; species Kitasatospora sp. NBC_01300. The sequence continues at coordinate 655,516 of NZ_CP108408.1, forward strand.
GACGTCCTCGCCCACCGGCTGATGGACGTGTTCGACCTGGTCGGCCCGCTGTACCGGCGGGTGCTCCGCAAGGTGGAACTCGCGGCTCCCGTCGAGGGGCTGTCCGTCGGCGTGCGCGCCGTGCTGCTCTTGCTCGCGGAGCAGGGGCCCATGACCGTCCCTCAGATGGGTCGCGCACAGGCGCTGAGCAGGCAGTTCGTGCAACGCATGGTCAACGACGCGGTGGCCCTGGACCTGGTCGAGATCACCCCGAACCCCGCCCACCAGCGGTCCTCGCTGATCCGGCTGACCGACCACGGCAGGGCCGCCGTCGCCGCGGTGAGCGCCCGCGAGCACGCCCTGCTCAGCCGGGTCGGCGGCGAGCTGACCGACGCCGACCTGACCGCCTGCGTGCACGTCCTCACGCAGATGCTCGAACTCTTCGACAACGTCGACGTGAACTGACCCCCGCAAACGGACCTCCGCACGCACCGCGCGAGCGCGGCCCGGACGCCAGGAGAGCGGCCTACCCGAAGACCAGGCTCGTCCAGCGGACGCCGGACCGGCCGTGCAGGTCACCGCGTTCGGCGCGGTGGAGCAGCCGCAGGCCCCGGGCGGCGGCGAGCGCGACGGTCTCCTCGGGCGGGACGTCGAACATCCGGCGGCCCGGCGGGACGGGGCCGTGGCGCAGGGTCAGGGCGAGGCGCCCGCCCGGGGCGAGCAGCCGGCCGAGGGCGGCCATCGCCAACGGCCGCTCGGCGGGGGCGAGATGCATCCAGACGGCGGTCAGCAGGACGAGGTCGAAGCGTTCGGCGCCGGCGCTCAGCTGCGGCAGCTCGGGCAGCTCGTCGGCGACCCAGCGCACGCCGGAGCCCGCGTGCAACCGCTCGGCGACGGAACGGAGTTCGGCGGTCGGCTCGACGGCCACCACCGGATGTCCGAGGGCGGCGAGGGCGGCCGCGTCCCGCCCGGTGCCGGCGCCCACGTCGAGGACGGCGGCGGGCGGGGGCGGGTAGCTGTGCAGCAGGTCCGCGTGGACCTCGGCGAAGGTCACGCTCTCATACTGGACGGCGAGTTCCTCGGCCGCCTCGGCGTAACCGGCGGTGCTCGAAAGCCCGTCCATCCCCTTCACGTCCTCCACCCCGTCCACCCCGGTCAACTCGCCCACCCCGATCACGCCTTCCGGTCCCGGACGACCACCGCGTCACCGGCCGCCGCCGCGTCGGCGAAGAAGTCCCGCAACTCCCGCAGGTCGGCGACCACCCGGGACGCCCAGGTCTCGGACCACGGCGTCGGGTACCCGAGGCGCGCGACCGTCCGGGCCAGCACGGTGTCCTGCTGGCGCACGAGTTCGCCGAGCGCCGAGTCGCGCAGGAAGGTGAAGGCGGCCGCGACCTGCGCGGGGCTCAGCACCAGCGGATCGGTCTGCGCGGCGTCGGGTTCGCGGCGCTCGCCGCCGTACACGGGCAGGCGGGCGGCCGGGTCGGGGTGCAGGCCGTTCTCGGTGAGGGCGAGCTCCATCAGCCGGGCGGTGCTCCGCACGCCGAGGAGGAGTCCGGCGGAGGCCAGCTGGTCGTAGCGGACGTCCTGCCGGTCGGGGACGAGCTCGCCGAGTTCCGTCGGCGAGCAGGTGTCGACCTCCTGGCCGGGCAGGCGGCGCCAGAAATGATCCACGCTCACCCGGACAGCGTAACGAAAGCGCGGCTCACGCCTCGCCGGGGTGCCACAGGGGCCATTCCCAGGGGCGATCCGCCCAGTGGACGCGGACCGGATCGCGCGGGTCGAGGTCCGGGAAGAGCTGGTGGATCCGGGGTTCGAACTCCTCGGGAGCGAGCGGCTCCCAGCCGTGGCCCTCGAAGTGGACCAGGCGGTAGCGGCTGTCGGTCCGGAAGTCGGCCACCTCGACCAGGTACTGGGACGTGCTGTTGGTCTCCATGCCCCCCAGCATGTGGCGCGGCGGCAATCGGCGCCCCTCTAGACCCCTCTTCCGGGTCATGTCCCGGCGTCGGCGCGCTCGTTGAGCACGGGGAAGGCATGGCGGGGGATTCGGCGGGGGTTCGGCGCTGGAAGGACGACAAGATGACTGGGCAGCCCACCGGAGGACAGTGGCAGTGGCCGCAGGACGCATGGCAGCCACCCCCGGTACCCACCGCGTTCGCGCCGCCCCCCGTTCGGCCGCCCGCACCGGCGCCGCGGCGGTCGCGGAAGGTGTGGGCCGCCGCGACCGTCGGGACCGTCGCCGTCCTCGCCGCCGTCCTGGCGATGTGCGGGCCGGGGTCGGGAGACGACCTGGACGTGGTGGCCCTGCCGCACGCCTCCCCCTCCGCGTCCGACCCGGCGGCGCCGGACCCGCCCGCGTTCTCCCCGCTCCCCACCACGCCCGCGCCGTCCCCGCTGCCGCCGCCCACGCCCCAGGGCGCCGCACCGGCCGTGGCCACGGCCACGGCGGCGGCCGCGCCGAACGAGGACGAGCCCGCCGACGCGCAGCACGCGGCGACCGCGCACCCGAAGCCCGGCCGCACCCCGCACCCCTCGCCGTCGGCCCACGGCACGGCCCCGGCCGGCGCCGCGCCGGCGGCCCCGGCCCCCGGCGCGGCGCTGCCCTCCCTCGGCCCGGGCAGCATCTGCGACCAGGCCGAACGCGTCGGCCGCTGGCCCGCGGGCTCGGAGCAGGCCCGCCTCTGCCACAGCATCTACGGCTGAAACCGCTGAAACCGCTGAAGCGGCTGAAGCGGCTGCGGCACCCGCACCCGCACGACGAGGGCGCCCCGCCGGACCGATCCGGCGGGGCGCCCCAGGTGGCGGAGCCGCGCTACCCGGCCGCCTCCAGGATTCCCTTGTCCAGGCGCGGCGCCAGGACGCGGGCCAGGGTGTCGGTGATGTGGCCGGTGTCGCGGTACAGCACCACGCCCTCCAGCACCGCCGGGCAGTCCGGTCCGCTGCCGGGGCACAGCAGCGGGCCCAGGTCGAGGGTGCGGACGCCGTAGCGGGCGGCGAGGCCGCCGTCGAGCATCGGGTCCGGCTCGAAGGCGGTGTCGCGCGGGAAGAAGCAGGCGTCCGAGCGGCCGTCGGAGGCGGCGAGGCAGGTCGGGATGTCCTTGCCGGGCATCGGGGTGTCGCCGAGGTAGGCGAGCGGAGCGCCGACGGCGGCGAGGCGGTCCAGGGTGCGGGTCCAGCCCTGGGTGCGTTCCTCCTGGCTGCCGTAGCGGTTGAGGCCGGCCATCAGGACGAGGCGCGGCCGGGGCCCGGAGGTGAGCCGGGTGAGGGTGTTCTCGCGCCAGCGGTCGCACTCCTCGAAGGTGCGGCCGAGGACGTTGTTGCGCACCGTGAGGGTCGCGAGCGGGCAGCCGGGCTTGACCAGGACCTCCAGGGCCCAGTGCCGCTGCTCGGCCATCGCGAGTGCGGAGGATATCCACTGGCCGGCGTGCGAGTCGCCGAGCAGCACGATCCGGTCGGGGCTGTCCTCGGCGCCGAACAGGCAGCGCGGGCTGCTGTCGGCGTTCAGCGGGATCTCGCAGCCCTTGCCGGGCGGGAAGTCCTCCCGGGCCCGGGCCAGCGAGGGGGTCAGGCCGAGCACCCGCGCGCCGGGGGCGAGCAGGGTGGGGCCGGTCGGGGCCCCGGCCGGGGCGGCGGCGGGGGTGTCGGCGGCGCCGCCGAGGGCGCGGACCGTGCCGCCGCCGAGGGTGAGGGCGGCGATCAGCGGGATGACGAGGGCGCTGGCGCCGACCGCGAGGCCCCGGCGCGGCGCCGGGCTGCTGCCGTACCGCAGCGGCTGTTCGACGAGCCGCATGGTGAGCCAGGCGGGCAGCGCGCTGGCCGCGGCGAGGGCGGCCAGGGTGGTCCAGGGCAGGGCGCCGAAGCGGGCCTGGGCGATGGTCAGCACCGGCCAGTGCCAGAGGTACCAGGCGTACGACAGGCGACCGGCGGCGCGCAGCGGCCGGTTGTCGAGGAGGCGTCCGGCGTCGGTGGCGCCGAGCGCGCGGTGGGCGGGGCCGGCGAGCAGGACGGCGGCGGCGCCGAGGACGGGCACCAGCGCGGCGGTGCCGGGGAAGGGGGTGTTCCGGTCGTAGAGCAGGATCGACGCGAGGACGGCGGCGGCGCCGGCCCAGCCGAGCAGTCGCAGCGTCCAGGCCGTCCCGCGCCGCTGCGTGCGGCCGGCCAGCGCGCCGCCGAGCAGCGCCGCGCAGGCACCGGCCGCGAACTCCCAGAGCCTGCTGCCGGTGGAGAAGTAGGCGAGCGGCGCCGAGGTCGCCGTCCAGCGGACGCACAGCAGCAGCGAGACCGCGCCGATGGCCGTGGTGGCCAGGGTGATCGCGACGGTGCGGCGGCGGCCGTGCAGGAAGCGGGCGAGGCCGAGCAGCAGAACGCCCCACAGCAGGTAGAACTGGTTCTCCACGCCGAGCGACCAGAAGTGCTGGAGCGGGCTCGGGGCGTGTTCGGCGGCCAGGTAGTCGGTCTGCTGGCCGACGAAGCGCCAGTTGACGACCTGTCCGGCGGAGGCGATCAGGTCGCGGGCGAGGTCGGTGCCGCGCAGCGGGTCGAGCAGCGCGCCGCCGGCGACGGCGGTGGCGACCAGGACGGTGGCGGCGGCGGGCAGGATGCGGCGGGCGCGGCGGGCGGCGAAGTCCCACAGGCCGATCGGGCGGCCGAGCAGCAGTCCGGTGATGAGGAAGCCGGAGATGACGAAGAAGACGTCGACGCCGACGTAGCCGCCGGCGAAGCCGGGAACGGCGGCGTGGTAGGCCAGGACGGAGAGGACGGCGACGCCGCGCAGGCCCTCGATGTCGGGGCGGAAGCCGGTGCGCCGCTGGGCCTGCGGCGGTGCGACGGCTTCTGCGGAGGGGCGCCGCTCGGGCGCGGCCTGCCGGTCCATTCGGACGACGCCGGGCAGCAGTTCGGCCGAGGCGGTGTCGGCAGGGAAGGAAGGGGACGACGACGGTGGTGGTACGGCCGTTGACACGGCGGTGCTCCTCGCAGGGGCAGGCAGCGGGTGGTCGGGACCGCCGGGCCGATGGGGCGGCCGGGCGGCGCATCCGCGCCGGTGGGGCGACGCGCTGGAAACGCGGTGGATCCGAACGAAGTTGATGGGTCGTCAGACATCGACTTTGACGTCAGGAATTGGTGGAGCGAATTCGATGGAGCCGAGTTGGTGAAGCGGAGTCGGCAGACCTGAATTGACGCGGCGTCAGAAGATCAGCGGATCGGCCCAGCCGGAGGCCAGCAGCCCGCAGAGCAGCAGCACGGCGGTGACGGCGACGGCCTCCGCGTGGCCGAATCCCAGGTCGGACCGGCGCCGCACGGGCGCGGCGACCTCTCCGACGGCGGCCCCGTTGCCACCGCGCAGGAGCGGCCACAGGGACCGGATCAGCGGGATCATGGTGTACGCGGTGAGCGCGAGCAGCGCGGTGAGCGCCCAGAAGGGCTGCCAGCCGTACAGCACGGCCGCGCGGACGAGTCCGGCGATGCCCGCGAGGACGACGAACCCCAGCCAGCCGACGCCGATCCGGGCGACCGCCTTGGCCAGCGAACTGCCGCCCGACACGGCGCCGGTGGGCACCCAGTCGGCACTGCGGCGGCGCAGCGCGTGCGCGATGGCGACCACGTGGCAGAGTCCGCCGAGGAGTTGGACCCGGGTGACCTCGAAGCGCCAGCGGGTGCGGGACATCGCGGGCAGCAGGACGAGCGAGACCCAGATCGGCGGCAGGAACGGCAGGACCTGCCACGGCTGGATCTCACCGGGGGCGAAGAACAGCATGATCAGGGCGGGCAGCGGGACGGCGAAGACGTTCACCGCGCTGGTGACGTAGCCGAGGATGCCGTTCCAGAAGCAGAGCCGGGCGGAGCGAGGGAGCGGTCCGCGGCGGAAGTCCGGGTCGCGGACGAGCGCCAGGGAGCCGAGGCACCAGCGGTACTGCTGGCTGATGAAGGCGGGCAGGCCGGTGGGCGACATGCCCTTGGCGACCAGGGCGGGCACGTACCGGGTGGTCCACCCGGCGCGGGCGAGCGAGAGGCCGGTGTAGAGGTCCTCGCTGTGGTCGATCTCGGCGAAGCCGCCGACGCGCATGAGTGCGGCGCGCCGGTAGAGGGCGTTGGTGCCGCAGCAGACGGTGCCGTCCTGCGCGTCCCGGGAGGGCTGGATCCAGCGGTAGAAGATCTCCTGGGTGGCTCCCGCGGCGCGTTCGAGCCAGGACATGTCGGCGTCCGTGTCGAAGCACTGCGGGCTCTGCACGATGCCGACCTCGGGGTTGTCGAGGTAGGGCACCAGGTGGTGCAGGAAGTCGGGGCGCGGGCAGAAGTCGGCGTCCAGGACGGCGACGATCTCGCCGTTGCCCTCGGCCAGGCCGTGGTTGAGGTTGCCGGCCTTCTTGAACCGGCCGCGGTCGGGGCGGGCCCGGTACTGGAAGCCGTAGGACTCGGCGAGTTCGCGCACCTCGGGGCGGGCGGCGTCGTCGAGGACGATGACGGTCAGCGCGCCGGCCCACTGGACGGCGGCGGTGTGGCGGTAGGCGTTCTCCAGGACGGCGAGCGGCTCGCCGGCGGTCGGCAGCAGCAGGTCGACGCTCGGGTGGCGGGCGGGCTGCCAGGCGCGCATCAGCAGGTCGTGCGAGTCGCGGGTGTAGCGGCGGGCGCGCTGGCCGTCGGTGAGCGAGAGCAGCCAGGTGGCCGCGTTGAGCACGGTGAGCACCAGGAAGGGCCAGAGCAGCGGCCGGCTGAGGGCGAACAGGCCGAGGGTGGCGGTGGCTCCCGCGTAGGAGAGGGTGGCGCAGAGCAGCACCCAGCGGCGCTGCGGGCCGAAGTACCAGTAGAGCTCCTCGTCGTCGGGTGGGCTGGGCAGGCGGAGGTCGGGGTCCGCGGGGATCCGGCGCGGGCCGGCGTCGGGCGCGGGCATGGCGGTGCCATGGAGTACGGGCATGCGGAAGTGGCCCCCCTGGGCATGGGACGGAACGTGGCCGTTCGCCCTCAGCCTCTCACATTGGCCTAGACCAATCATGAACGAGGTATGACATCTCCGCATCGCCCCTGGTCAGTGACTTGACATGGCATCATGTGCCGACGGACCGTCAAGCGATCATGGATTCGGCCCCGAGCACCGCCGGCCCGCGCCCCGTCGGTCAGGCCTCCTCCAACGACCCCTCCAGCGCCTTCGTCAGCTCCTTCGTCAGCTTCTCGAACCGCAGATCAGGGCGCAGCGGGACGCCGAAACGCTCGTCGCCGTAGGGGAACGGGGTGAAGACCCCGGTCCGGCGGAAGCCGCGCCGCTCGTACCACGCGATCAGGTCGGCGCGCTGCTCGATCACGGTCATCTCCAGCTCGCCCACGCCCCACTCCTCGCCGGCCAGCCGCTCGGCCTCGGCGAGCACGGCCCGGCCGAGGCCGCCGCCCTGGAGCCCGGGGCGCACCGAGAACATGCCGAAGTACGCACGGTCCCCGCGGTGCTCCAGCTGGCAGCAGGCGACCAGCTGGCCGTCCCGCTCGGCGACCAGCAGCACACCGTCGGAGCGGCCGATGACCTCGGCGACGCCCGCGGCGTCGGTGCGCTGGCCCTCCAGCAGGTCCGCCTCGGTGGTCCAGCCGGCCCGGCTGGCGTCGCCGCGGTAGGCGGACTCGACCAGCTCGACCAGCGCCGGTACGTCGGCGAGGGTGGCGGGGCGGAAGGCGGGCTGCCCGGTGGGCCGGGCGTGGCTGGGGATGGTCTCGGACATGGCGGGCCCTCATTCTGCGTGCGGTGGAACCGCCCGCCGCTCGTGCCTGCGGCGTGGCGCGGGCCGTCCCTGGTGACCGGCCTGCGGGCATCGTGCCACAGCCCGCGAACCGGCCCCGAGACCCGGGGACCTGCGGCGACGGCCCCCGCGGGCCCGGCCGGCGGGGGCGCGGGCCCGGCCGCCGTCCACCCCGACCACAGCTCCGCCTTCGCGTCCTGCGCGCCGCGCCCCGGCGTCGGCGGATGACGGGCAGGACCGCCGCGGCCCCGCGACCGGCCGCCGCCTCGACGAAGGCCGGGCGGACCGGCGGATCAGACCCGGGCGCCGAGCATCCGCAGCACCAACTCGCCGTATCGACGGCCGAGTTCATCCGGCGTCTCGGTGGAGCGGTCGGTGAACCAGCGGGAGACGTCGATGCCCAGCGAGGTGACCGCGCGGGCCGCCGTCCGGACCTCGGACACCTGGAAGGCGCCGGCCCTCACACCCTCCTCGATCAGCGCGCTGACCTCGCGCTCGATGTCCAGCCGCAGCACCGCGACCACCGCGTAGGCATCCTCGGGCAGCGCGTGCAGCTCGTAGTTGACCACCCGGCCGACCGTACGGGCCCGGGCGTGCCAGGCGGTGAACTCCTCGCCCAGCCGACGCATCCGGTCCACCGGGCCGCCCTCGCCGGCCGCCGCCGCCCGGACCAGCTCCAGCGTGGCCGCGTGCCCGGCCTGGCTGATCTCCGCCAGCAGCGCCGCCTTGGACTGGTAGTGGATGTACAGCGCCGCCGGGCTCATCCCGGCGGCGGTGGCGATGTCCCGGGTGGTGGTGGCGTGGAAACCGCGCTCCGCGAAGGATTCGACGGCCGCCTGGAGCAGCCGGTACGCCGCCTCGGGACGGGAGTCGGCGCCGCCGGGCAGGGTGCGCCAGAGGTCGGCGATGGGCGTGCTGGTCATGGCGCCATCCTCCCAGAGAACTCGTACACACATTCCCGCCGGCCGGTCGGCGGGCTGTTGACAGGCTCCCGCACCGACACCATGCTGAGCAAGCGCTTAGTCAGCCGACGGACCGGCACACCCGCCGACCAGGCACCCCCGCCGAACCTGCGTCTGCGTCCACCCGGCACCCCCGTCGAACGTTCCGTGCGAAAGGCAGGACCCTCCGTGGCGTACTCCTTCAAGGGCCGGGTGGCCGTCGTCACCGGATCGAGCCGGGGCATCGGCCTCGGCATCGCACGCGAGCTGGTCGCCCGCGGCGCCAAGGTCTGCCTGACCGCCCGCAACCCCGAGCCGCTCGCCGAGGCCGTCCACGACCTGGGCGGGCCGGAGAACGCCATCGCCGTCCCCGGCAAGACCGACGACCCGGCCCACCAGGAGGAGGCCGTCGCCCGCACCCTGGAGGCCTTCGGCCGGCTCGACCACCTGGTCAACAACACCGGCATCAACCCCCTCTACGGCCCGGTCCTCGACACCGACGAGGCCGCCGCCGCCAAGATCCTCGCCGTCAACGTGCTGGCCCCGCTGGCCTGGACCCGCCGCGCGCACGCCGCCTGGATGGGCGAGCACGGCGGCTCGGTGGTCAACGTGGCCTCCGTCGCGGGCATCCGCTCCTCGCTCGGGATCGGCATGTACGGGGTCAGCAAGGCCGCGCTGATCCGGCTCACCACCGAACTCGCCGCCGAACTGGGCGGCCAGGGCATCCGGGTCAACGCCGTCGCCCCCGCCGTGGTCAAGACCAGGTTCGCCGAGGCCCTGTACGAGGGCCGGGAGGAGCAGGTCGCCGCCGCCTACCCGCTCGGCCGGCTCGGCGTGCCCGAGGACGTCGCGGGCGCGGTCGCCTTCCTGCTCTCCGCGGACGCCGCCTGGATCACCGGCCAGACCCTGGTCGTCGACGGCGGCGTCACCCTCGGCGGCGGCCTGTGAGCGGCGCGGCGGACGCAAACGCACCGACGACAGCGACAGCGAACCAGGAGGCCCCGACGACGGACTTCGCCGGCCAGGGCGTGGTGGTGACCGGCGGCGGGCGCGGCATCGGCGCCGCGCTGGCCCGGGCCTTCGCCGCGACCGGCGCCCGGGTGGTGGTCAACGACCTGGACGCCGACGCCGCCCGCGCCGTCGCCGAGGACTGCGGCGGCACCGCCGCCCCCGGGGACGCCGCCTCCCCCGAGGGCCTGGCCGCCCTGGTCGGGCAGGCCCGGGCCGCGCTCGGCGAGATCGACGTGTGGTGCGCCAACGCGGGCGTCGCCCCGGTCGGCGGGGCCGACGCGCCCGCCGCGGCCTGGGCCGGCGCCTGGGAGGTCAACGTCCTCGCGCACGTCCGGGCCGCCGACCTGCTGCTCCCCCGCTGGCTGGAGCGCGGCGGCGGCCGTTTCCTCGCCACGGTCTCCGCCGCCGGGCTGCTCACCATGTTGGGCTCGGCCCCGTACGCCGTCACGAAGCACGGCGCGCTCGCCTTCGCCGAGTGGCTCTCCGCGACGTACCGCCACCGCGGCGTCCGGGTGCACGCGCTCTGCCCCCAGGGTGTGCGCACCGACATGCTCGCCTCGACCGGCGCCGTCGGCGAGGCGCTGCTCGCGCCCACCGCGCTGGACCCGGAGGACGTCGCCGAGGCGGCACTGGCCGGACTGCGCGAGGGCCGCTTCCTGATCCTGCCGCACCCCGAGGTCGCCGAGTACTACAGGGTCCGGGCCACCGAACCGGACCGCTGGATCAACGGGATGAACCGGCTCCAGCAGGGGCTGGAGAGGAGCGAGGCGCTGTGAGGGCCTGGCAGGTGGGGCAGCTCGGCGAGCCGGGCGAGGTGATGCGGCTGGCCGAGGAGGTGCCGCGGCCGGTGGCCGGGCCGGGGCAGCTGCTGGTCCGGGTGCGGGCCGCGGCGGTCAACTTCCCGGACGCGCTGATGGTGCGCGGCCAGTACCAGGTCCGCCCGCCGCTGCCGTTCACGCCCGGCGTGGAGCTGTGCGGCGAGGTGGCGGACGGCGCGCGGCGGGGCGAGCGGCTGATCGGCAACCCGGTGCTGCCGCACGGCGCCTTCGCCGAGTACGCGCTGCTGGACGCGGCCGCCGCCTTCCCCGCGCCCGGGGCGCTGGACGACGCCGAGGCGGCCGCGCTGCACATCGGCTACCAGACCGCGTGGTTCGCCCTGCACCGCCGGGCCCGGCTGGCGGCCGGCGAGACGCTGCTGGTGCACGCGGCGGCGGGCGGCGTGGGCAGCGCGGCGGTCCAGCTGGGCCGGGCCGCCGGGGCCCGGGTGGTCGCCGTGGTCGGCGGCCCCGCCAAGGCGCAGGCGGCCCGGGCGCTCGGCGCCGACCTGGTGGTGGACCGGACGGCCGGGGACTTCGTCGCCGCCGTCAAGGAGTTCACCGGCGGGCGCGGCGCAGACGTGGTCTTCGACCCGGTCGGCGGGGACGCCTACACCGGCTCCACCAAGTGCGTCGCCTTCGAGGGCCGGATCGTGGTGGTCGGCTTCGCCGCCGGCCGGATCCCGGCGCCGGCGCTCAACCACGCGCTGGTGAAGAACTACGCCATCCTCGGCCTGCACTGGGGCCTCTACAACACCCATGACCCGCAGGCCGTCCGCGCCGCCCACGACGAACTGACCCGGCTCGCCGACCGGGGCGTGGTCCGCCCGCTGGTGAGCGCCCGGGTGCCGCTCGCCGGGGCCGCCGACGCCGTCCAGCTCGTCGCCGACGGGCGCAGCACCGGCCGGATCGCCGTCCTCGGGGACTGACGGCGGGCTCGACGGGAGCGCGGTGCGGTGGCCGGCGGGTGTTGCCCTACCGCGCGTACTCCATCTCCGGGAAGCGCGCGGAGGGCCCGTCCAGCAGGTGGTCGTCGTGTCCGCGCAGCCAGCGGTCGAGGAAGGACGCGACGTAGGAGCGGGTGGCGAGCACCGCCCGGTCGGGGCGGATGTCGCCGACGTCCTCGCTCAGCCGCTCCGGGGGGATCGCGCCCTGCCGGGCGAGCTGGGGCAGCAGGGACTGCGCGTCGGTGTAGGAGCCGTGCCGGGAGCCGTTCAGCGTGACGTCGGCGTGCCAGCCGGTGCTGTGCTGCCAGAGGGCGTCCCAGCCGGGCTGTCGGTGGTGGTCCCCGGAGTCCTCGTTGCGGGTGCCCATCAGCAGGAACGGGCGGTCCAGGCCGTCCTGGGCGACGCTGGGCAGGTACACCCCGGTGTGGCCGTCGGGCCCGGGGAAGTGCAGTTGGCCGTCCAGGTTGACGCCGGCGGCGATGCGCGGGTCGTCGTGCATGGTCTGGAGGGCGGTGAAGCCGCCCGCCGAGTGGCCGACCATGCCGATCCGGTCGAGGTCCAGCGAGGCGGCGAGGCCGGCGGGCAGCCGTGGGTCCAGGCGCAGGCCGCCGAGTTCGTCCAGGACGAAGCGGGTGTCGTCGACCCTGGTCCGCATCGACCTGCGCAGCACCGCGCCGATGTCCAGGCCGGGCTGTCCGACCAGCGCGGGGAACACGGAGGTGGCCAGCTCGCCTCCGGGGAAGGCGACTTCGGAGGCCTCGTAGGTGTGGTCCAGCGTGACCACGACGTAGCCGCGCGAGGCCAGGTCCTCGACCAGCCCGGTGCCCCAGGTGCGCGGGTCGCCGAGGCCGGCCGAGTACAGCACCACCGGGCGCGGGCCGCCGGGCAGGGCGGGGGCGTCGGGCCGGGCGTGGGTGCGGATGCCCGCCCAGTCGGTGCGGCCGGGCGTGGCCCCGTAGTTCGCCTGGCCGGTGCTGCCCTCGGTGCCGAAGTGTTCGCCGGCGGCGGGCGCCATGTACCGGGCGCGGTCGGCGCCGGTGGCCGGGCGGGCGGTCGGGTACCAGAGGCTGATCATCAGCTCGCGGCGCTGCCTGGGCTTCCAGGGGTCCTCCCGACCGGTGTCGGTGAGGTGCAGCGTGGTGGTGCCGATCGGGTACGGCCCGGTAGGCTCCGGCAGCCAGGCCCGGACCTGCCGCTCGCCGCCGCCGTCCGCCCCGGGCGCCGGTGCTGCCGCCACCGCCCCGGGTGCGCCGGCCGCTCCGAGCACCGCCGTCGCCGCCAGCAGTACCGCCGCCGCGGCCCGTCCCCGCCCGCCCATGATGTCTCTCCTCGCCCCGTCGACCTGTCGGCCCTCTGATCTGCCGACCTACCGACCCGCTGATCAGGACAGTACGGGCGGGGGCGGTCCGCAGCCGTCATACCCAGGAGCCAACCCGCCCCTGAGTACTCCGGTATGACACCCCTACGGGTGCCGCCGCAGCTCCCGCCGGGCCAGCGAGCGCTTGTGCACCTCGTCCGGGCCGTCGGCCAGCCGCAGGGTGCGGTTGCCGGCCCAGAGCTGCGCGAGCGGGGTGTCCTGGCTGACGCCCGCGGCGCCGTGCGCCTGGACGGCCTTGTCGAGGATCCACTCGACGGTGCGCGGGGTGGCGATCTTGATCGCCTGGATCTCGGTGTGCGCGCCCCGGTTGCCGACGGTGTCCATCAGCCAGGCGGTCTTGAGCACCAGCAGCCGCAACTGCTCGATCCTGACCCGGGATTCGGCGATCCAGTCCTGCACCACGCCCTGCTCGGCGAGCGGCCGGCCGAAGGCGACCCGCCCGTTCACCCGGCGGCACATCAGCTCCAGGGCACGCTCGGCGATGCCGATCGCGCGCATGCAGTGGTGGATCCGGCCTGGGCCGAGCCGGGCCTGCGCGATGGCGAAGCCCGCGCCCTCCTCCCCGATCAGGTTCCCGACCGGGACGCGGACGTCCTCGAACAGCACCTCGGCGTGGCCGCCGTGGTCAGCGTCGTCGTAGCCGAAGACCGTCATACCGCGCCTGACGGTGACGCCGGGGGTGTCGCGCGGGACGAGCACCATGCTCTGCTGGCGGTGCGGTTCGGCGGCCGGGTCGGTCTTGCCCATCACGATGAGGATCCGGCACTGCGGGTTCATCGCCCCGGTGATGTACCACTTGCGGCCGTTGACGACGTACTCGTCGCCGTCGCGCTCGATCCGGGTGGCGATGTTGGTGGCGTCCGAGGAGGCGACCTCGGGCTCGGTCATCGCGAAGGCGGAGCGGATCTCGGCGTCCAGCAGCGGGCGCAGCCAGCGATCGCGCTGCTCGGCGGTGCCGAACTGGGCGAGCAGTTCCATGTTCCCGGTGTCGGGGGCCGCGCAGTTGAGCGCGGGCGGGGCCAAGTGCGGGCTGCGGCCGGTGATCTCGGCGAGCGGGGCGTACTGGAGGTTGGTCAGGCCGGCGCCGCCCTCCCCGGAGAGGAAGAGGTTCCACAGGCCCTGTTTGCGTGCCTCGGCCTGGAGTTCGGCGACCACGGGCGGGATGCTCCAGGCCTCGCGGGCCGGATCGGCGAGCTGCTGCGCGAGAGCCGCCTCCGCCGGGTACACGTGCTGGTCCATGAAGGCCAGCAGCTGCGCGCGGAGTTCGTCGGTGCGGGCGTCGTAGGCGAAGTCCATCGGTCAGTGCTCCTTGAGGGTGCTCAGGCCGTACCGGGCGAGGATCGGGGCCATCTCGCCGGCCCGCTCGAAGCCCGCTCCGAGGGTGCGGCCCTGCTGGTAGCGGTAGTGGATGCCCTCCGCGACGACGGCGAGCTTGAAGGAGGCGAAGGCGACGTACCAGTCCAGGTCGGCGGCCTGCCGGCCGGTCAACTCGGCGTAGTACGCGACCAGTTCGTCCGGCTTCGGGAAGCCGGGGGCGGTCGCGGCGGAGGGGATGATGCCGCCGCCGACGCCGGCGACCTCGGTGTACATCACCAGCAGGCCGACATCGGTGAGCGGGTCGCCGAGGGTGGACATCTCCCAGTCCAGCACGGCGGTGATCGCGTCGTCGTCACCGACCAGCACGTTGTCCAGCCGGTAGTCGCCGTGCACCAGGGCGGGCGCCGGGGAGATCGGCCGCCGCTCGGCGAGCAGCGTGTGCAGCCGCTCCACGTCGGGCAGTTCGCGACTGCGGGAGTTCGCCAACTGGGTGGACCAGCGCCTCAGTTGGCGCTCCAGGTAGCCGTCGGGGCGGCCGAAGTCCGCGAGGCCGACGTCGGCCGGGTCGATCCGGTGCAGGGCGGCGAGGGTGTCAACCAGCCGCCGCCCGAGCGCGTGGACGCGCTGCTCGCCGAGGGCGGCGACCGGGGCGAGGGCCCGGTGCGCGACGCCGGGGACGAACTCCATCAGGTACCAGGGGGCGCCGAGCACCTCCGTGCCGGGATCGAGCAGCAGGGTGCGCGGGACGGGCACGTCGGTGTCGCGCAGGGCGGTCATGACCCGGTACTCGCGGCCCATGTCGTGCGCGGTGGCCAGGACGTGCCCGAGCGGCGGGCGGCGCAGCACCCAGCGGCCGGCGCCGTCGGCGAGGACGTACGTGAGGTTGGAGCGGCCCCCCTCGATGAGGTCGGCCCGCAGCGGGCCCCGGACGAGGCCGGGCAGCTCCCGGTCCAGGTGGGCGCGGAGGCGGGCCAGGTCCAGCCCGGGCGGCTCGGCGGGGGTCTCGGGCATCGGGCGGCTCCTCGGGGTCCTCGGGGTGTGGCCTCGTTGACTAAGCGCTTGC
Source organism: Kitasatospora sp. NBC_01300 (assembly GCF_041435235.1). Lineage (NCBI taxonomy): Bacteria > Bacillati > Actinomycetota > Actinomycetes > Kitasatosporales > Streptomycetaceae > Kitasatospora > Kitasatospora sp. NBC_01300. Next base: position 670,688 of record NZ_CP108408.1, read on the forward strand.
TTAGCATTCAGCCGGACGCCGCCCGCTGTCAATGCCACCCCGCACGCGACGAGCCCCCGGGCCTCTTGGTCCGGGGGCTCGCTACGAGGAATCGGGTCGGACGGCACCGGTCAGCACCGTCCGAGATGCGCCGACGCAGCACCGCGTCGGAGACCGCCCTGCGTCCGACCGGGGCCGGTTCAGACCGGCCCGGCGTGCGCGATGTACACGGGATCGGGTACGTCCGCGACGACCTCGCGACGGCCGGTGGGGCTCAGCTCAGCGCTCTCGAAGGGCTCCAGCATCTCCCGGCCCTCGGGCATCACCTGGTGGTGCCACCGGCGGAGCAGCGGGTCGGGCTCGTCCGGGAGGTAGAAGGAACTGTGGACGACGGCTTCCACGCCCACCAGGCCCTCCTCACGGGCGGTCGGGCTGTCGAGGACCGTCACCACGTCGCCGTTCTCGAACGGCGGTGGCGTCGCAGCCTCCTCCTCGCCGACCTGGGCGCCGCGGACGGCGGGGTGCAGGAAGACGCCGCCGCCGGTGCGTTCCCAGACCGGCCAGTCGCCGTCCTCGTCGGGGCTCAGGCCCAGGGCGAGGAGGCAGTCGGTGGTGGACGACGAGGGCACGAGCTCGACGTCGAAGGAGAGCAGCTCCGGGGTGCGCCGGTAGGGGCCCCGGGAGGTGACCGTCGCGCGGCCGAACGGGGCCAGGGCGACGGCGACTTCGCGGGTGAGCGCGGCGTCCTGCTCGACGGGTGCCTCCAGCCAGAGGCTCATCCAGACGAGGCGGTGGGGGGCCAGGGCCATGGTGCAGTCGCCTCCGGGGTGGCGCGGTCGGTGGTGCCGGACACATCACGGGCGGTGCGGAGGTGTCGAGCGGAAATACGGAGGAAGGGGAGGCGCCGACGGGGGCCGCCCCGTCCATGGATCGTATCCGTGGAATCCGCGGAATCCGCGGATCACGGAACGGAGGGGAAGGGCCCCGGCCCCGATGTCGTCGTGTTCCTCCATCGGGACCGGGGCCGAAAGGCGTTACCACTCGGGGCGGTTCGCCGTGCTCAGTGCGTCACGTATCCGTCCGGAGCGATGTTGGCGTGCTCCATGTCCTTCCCCTGGTTCTTGCCGCTGGAGAAGATGGAGAACTTCGTTCCCTTCTTCACCTGGACGTCCCATTCGTCCTTGCCGTCCGTCGCCTTCTTCCAGAGATTGCCGTAGGCATCCTTGAAACCGCCTCCCCTTTCCGGCTTTCCCATCCAGCCCTTCGGCGGGACGAACGGGACGGGGCCTTCGAGGTCGGTCGGCAGGTTGTGCTTGATCGCCGCGGCCCGGAGCTTGGTGTTCGACTTGTATGCCTTCTCGGCGTCGCGGGCCAGCGAGTTGAGCGTGGCAACACCGTCGCTGAGTTTGGTCACCGACATGTGCTTCAGGCTCTGGGCGGCCCACTCCACCCACTTCATGTCGGTCGCCCGCTTGGCGATCTTCTCGTTCTTGGCCAGCAGCTTGGCGATCTTCGCCGGCTTGCTGAGGGCGTCACCCGCGTAGGGGATGAAGCCGACCACGGACAGGCCCGCACCGGTGAAGTCGCCACGGAAGAGGCTGATGACGCCCGAGGCCCCGTCGCTGATCGGCGTGGGGTCGAAGATCCCGGCGATGTCCAGCGCGAGGGTGGTGGCCTCGGCCAGGGAGATGCCGCCCTCCATGACGAGGTCCTCGTCCGGGTGCTCCGGCTCGTACCCGTCGTCCGCACCGCCCGGATCGCCAGGCTCGGTCGGGGCGGTGGCGTTCGCCTGGGCCTCCTGCCGGGCGAGTTCCATGGCGTGGGACAGCGCCTCGCCCGCGGCGGTGAGCGCCTCGGTGGCACTCTTGCCCGCAGCCACCGCCGAGGCGTACGCCTGGTCGGCCGAGGCGTACGCGGAACGGGCCGAAGCAGCCGCTGCGGTTGCGGAGTTGGCGGCGCGGTGGGCCGACTGGGTCGCCACCGCGGCCGACTTGCCGGCCGCGGTGGCCGCGTTCTTCGCCGTCGTGGCCGAGGCAGCCGCCCGACGGGCCGAGGCGTCGGCGGCGTTCGCCGCGGCCGAGGCCTGGCCGGCGGCGACGTTGGCCGCGGCAGCCGAGGCGTTCGCCTGCTGGGCGTAGCCCGCGGCCTCGGTGGCGGCACCGCGCGCGGTGGCCGCCGCGGCGGCGGCCTGGGTCGCGTCCTGGGTGGCGGTCGCGGCGATCGCCTTGCCCTCGGCGACCATGCGCTGGACGCTGGCGACGTGGACGGCGTCGGTCTGGTCGCGCTGGGCCGCCACGTACTGGGTGACGGCGACGAAGTCGCGCAGCAGCGGGGCGGGGCCGGAGAGGGCGACCTGGGCCGCTGCGCGCACCCGCGGCCCGCCCTCGGCGGTGAGCCGGAGCGCTTCGACCTTGTCGTCCTCCTCGCGCGCCCGGTGCTGACCGGTGGCGACGAACTCGCGCAGTGCCTCGGTGGTGTTGGTGCCGAGTGCGGCCGAGCCGGCCTCCTTGACCGCCTTGCCACCCGCGTTCATCAGGGCGAGGACCTGGACCCGGTAGTCGTCCTTCAGCACGGCGTGCTGGCCCGTCTCCAGGAACACCGCCTGCTGGTCCGAGGAGGTGTTGAGCGCGGCGAGGGCGGCCGTCCTCAGCGCGGGGGTACCCGTCACGGCCAGGTTGGCGACCTTCGTGTAGTCGTCCTGGGACGCCGCCTCCTGCCGCCCGGTGCCGAGCCACTGCCGGACGTCGGCCTCGGTGCCGGACAGGGCCGCCTCGGCGGCGCGCTCCGTCCACGGCGAGCCGGTCGCCATCAGGTGCACGGCCGCCTTGCGGGCCTTGTCGAGCACGGTCGCGGGCGTGGTGCCGGGCGCGGTGGCCTCGGCCAGGAGCTGTTTGGTCTCCTCGTCCTGGCGCAACGCCTCGGCGCGCTCCGTCACCTGGACGGACTGCTGCTCGGTGTACCGCTGTTTGAGCTCGCCCGCGGCCTCGATGGCGAGGTCGCGGTTGGTCTCCAGGGCGACCTTCTCGGCCTCCCTGGCGGTCTTCTCCACCTGGTCCGCCTGGTTGGCGGCGCCAGTGGCCCGCTCCGCCGCCTTGATGGCGGCGTTCGCGTGCTCGGTGGCGAGGTTGGCCCAGTTGCCGGCCTGGCCGGCATGGTTCGCCGCGTCCTCTGCCGCCTGCGCGGCGGCGGTGGCATGTCCGGCGGATTCGGTGGCAGCGGAGCGCGCCTCCTGGGCGGCTGCCAGGGCCTGGGTCGCCATCGTCCTCGCGGTGCCGGCGGCGCTGCCGGCCGTGGCGGACAGGCGGCGGGCCTTGGCGGCGGCCGCGTTCGCCCGCTGGGCCTCGGCCCGGGCGACCACGCTGTTGCCGCCCGCGTCGGCGGCGGCTTGGGCTGCGGCGGCGGCGTGGACGCCGGCGCTGACGGCCTCGCCGACCGAGGTGAGGGCGTCCGTCAGGGCGCCGACGGCCCGGAACACGGACTCGGCGGCCGTGGTGGCGCCCTGCGCGGCGTCCCGGGCGGTCTTCGCCGCGTCCCGGGCGGCAGCGGCCTGCGACTCGTCCTTCGCCGCGGCGGACGCGGACTGGTAGGCACGGGCAGCCGCCCGTCCCGCCGCGGCTGCGGCGGACGCGGCGGCGGAGGCCGCGGCCGAGGCGGTCCGGGCCGCGCTGCTGGCCGCGTTGGCAGCGTCGATCGCGGTGCGGGCGGCGTTCGCCGCGCTCTCGGCGGCGTCGGCGGCGCGGTGGGCGGCGGCGGTCGCCCGCTGAGCGGAGCCCTGGGCGGCGGCGGTCTCGGAGGCGGCCTTCTGGGCCGCCTCCTTGGCCAGGCGCGCGGCGTCCACCGCACGGCCGGAGGCCTCCTTCGCCGCGGCTGTCTCCTTGCCGGCCTCCTGACCGGCCTGACGGGCGGTCTCGACGAGCTGGCCGACCGTCATGGACTCCTGGTCCTGGGCGCGGGCCGCGTACTGCCCCTCCCGCAGGAAGGCCCGGACGGCAGGGGCTCCCGCGCTCAGGGCCGCGCTGCCCGCGCTCTTCAGCTGCGGGCCGCCGAGGTTCATCAGCCGCAGGGTCTGGACCCGGTCCTCCTCCTCCTGCGCCTTCTGGAGGTCGACGGCGAGGAACTGGGCGATGGCCTCGGGAGAGCCGTCGTTGAGCGCCTTCTGCCCAGCCTCCTGCACCGCGACGCCGCCGGTGTTCATCGCGCGCAGCACGCTGACCCTCCGGTCGTCGGCCAGCGGCTTGGTCCAGCCCGAGGCCAGGAAGGCGTGCACGTCCTGCGGCGTTCCGGCCAGCGCGGTCTGCGCGGCCTCACGCACACCGAGCCCGCTGACGTTCAGCAGCTGGAGGACGGCGAGCCTCTCGTCCGCCTCGGTGGCGACCTTGCGTCCGGTCGTCAGGAAGGCGTCGATGTCGGCGTCGGTACCGACCAGGGCGAGCTCGGCGGCGGCGCGGACGGAGTCGCCGCCCGACTTCCATTCGGCGACGGCCTGGGCCCGCGGGCTCAGCGGGGTCGCACCGGGTGCCGTGTCCGTCGCGGCGGCGACGCCGGAGAGCGACCCGGTGGTGAGCGCGATCGCGGTGGCGACCGTCACAAGACGAAGCGTCAGTCCGTTGCGTGGCCGCGGTGAGGGGGATGCCTTCCAGCGCCCCCCAGGTATCTGCTGTGTCATATCCCCTCGAAAACAAGTCAGTTCGGAAACAGACCGGTCGGGCAGTCAGGCCCGCCCGACCGCACATGATGACACGTCCGACGAAAATTTTGGATACCGATCCTTGACGCTTCCTTGGCTGATCGTGGATCAAATAGATATTTTCGGATCATGGTTCGCGATCGGTCACATCGCGGACGCCCCCGCGTCGGCCGGCCCGCGGTAGTGATATCAATGTCCCCGTCAGTTCGGTGGGGGAGAGCATGGCAGGTCCTGGATCGCACGCGTCCGTACGCGGCCTTTGTCCGGGGTCCGCTCGGGCCTTCGCCCCGGCAGGACACCCAGACAGAAAAACCGCATCCATGGGGGGTGAGGAGCCCGAAATGAGGGCCTCTTCTCGAATCCTGGCCGCCGCCGCGACGGCCGGTCTCACGCTTCTCGCCGGAACCACCGGCGTCCCGGTCGCGAACGCGTCGACCACCGGTACCGCACCGTTCACCGTCGAGGACTACTCGTATCCGGGCGCGGACCGAATACTGGCCGAGTCGGGCATCCGCCTGAAGTCCGGCAACGGCAACATCACTCTCACCACCTGCTCGTCCGGCGCCGGCCTCCTGCGGATCATGGCGCGCACCCGGGACGACATCTGCTTCCGGATGACCGGCGCGGTCGGCCGCCTCAGCCTCGAGGTGCCGCGGGTGCACGGCATCCAGAGCGACGGCGTGCGCGACGTGTCCGTCTCGATGTCCGTCGACGGCGCGACCACGTCGTTCAAGGTCGACAAGAACCTGTGGACAGCGGTCGGCGAGGCCGCCGACCCCCAGAGCCGCCCCCACACCCTGCTGGACATCACCGCCACCGGGCCGGGACCGGCCAACTCGGGGCCGTCGGACCGCCCCTACGTGGCCAACCTCGACATCGGAGGCCGCGGCTGCACCGGCACGCTGGTCGACCCGCGCTGGGTGCTCACCACCGCGAGCTGCTTCGCCGACAACCCCGCCCAGTCCCTCACCATCCCGGCGGGCGCCCCGAAGAAGAAGACCACCGCGACGATCGGCCGCGGGGACCTCAACGGCACCGGCGGCCACACCACCGACATCGTCGAGCTGGTGCCGCGCACCGACCGCGACCTGGTGATGGCCCGCCTGGACCTCCCCGCCTACGGCATCACCCCGGTTGCCGTGGCCTCCACCGCCCCGGTCCAGGGCGAGGAGCTGAAGGTCACCGGCTACGGCCGCACCCGGACGGAGTGGGTTCCGGCTGCTCCCCACACGGCGGCCTTCAGCGTCGGCGCCGTCGAGGCCACCGGCATCGACGTGACGGCCAAGGCTCCGGTCGACGCCACTGTCTGCCTGGGCGACGCCGGCGGGCCGGCCGTCCGCGAGGTGGGCGGCAAGGCCGAGGTCGTCGCCGTCACCAGCCGCTCCTGGCAGGGCGGTTGCCTCACCGCCACCGAGACGCGCACCGGCGCCTACGAGACGCGGGTGGACGACCTCGGACCGTGGATCACGGCGTTGCAGGGTCGGCGTTCCGCCGCCGCCTACGAGGCCGGCACCGGCCGTCTGCGATTCGCGGACTTCGACGGGGACGGCAAGCCCGACTACCTGACGGTCGAGGACAGCGGCGCCGTCAAGGTCTGGCTGAACCGCGGCGGCGACCAGGCCGGCGGTTGGCAGGGCATCGGTCAGGTCGCCATCGGCGTCACCAACGACCGCACCCGGGTCCGCTTCGCCGACTTCGACGGCGACGGCAAGGCCGACTACATCGTGATCAACCCCGACGGCTCCGTCAACGTCTGGCTCAACCGCGGCGGCGACCAGGCCAACGGTTGGCAGCCGATCGGGCGGGTCGCCGCGGGCGTCACCAACCGACAGGACCAGGTGCGCTTCGCCGACTTCGACGGCGACGGCCGCAGCGACTACCTGGTCATCGACGACAGCGGCGCCATCAAGGTCTGGCTGAACCGCGGCGGCGACCAGGCCGGCGGTTGGCAGGGCATCGGCCAGATCGCCACCGGCGTCACCAACGACCGCGCCCGGGCCCGCTTCGCCGACTTCGACGGCGACGGCAAGGCCGACTACATCGTGATCAACCCCGACGGCTCCGTCAACGTCTATCTCAACCGCGGCGGCGACCAGGCCGGCAGCACCGGCTGGGACTTCCTCGGCCGCGTCGCCACCGGTCTGACGACGGACAACAACTCCGTCTTCCTCACGGACTTCACCGGTGACGGCCGCGCCGACTACCTCTGGAACCCCGGCGACGGCACCACCAACGCGTACGCCAACAAGGGCGGCGACGGCCGCGGCGGCTGGGAGTTCCTCAGCCGGATCGCCAGCGGCGCCTGAGCCCGCGCCCCACCTCCCCGGGCCGTTCCGCCCCCACCGCCGCGCGGTGCCGGGCGAAACGGCCCGGGGCTTGACGGCAGCGGATTCACCATCCGCGCGGCCGGGCCCGCGCGACCGCCACGAGCAGCGGCCGCTCGGGCCCGGCCCGCGTTCCCCTGATCTCCCCAGAACTGGACACCCCGTGAAACGTGCCTCCCTGATCACCCTGGCGGCCCTCGCCGCCGCCCTGACCTCCGGCCCCGCCGTCGTTCCCGCAGCGGCCGTGCCCCAGGCGGCGGCCTCGGCTCCGGCGCCGACGGCTCCCCCCATCAAGGTCATGCCGCTCGGCGACTCGATCACCGACGGGGCCGGCAGCACCAGCGGAGCCGGCTACCGCGCGCCCCTGTGGGACCTGACCGCCCAGCAGTCCTCCTACACCGTCGACCTGGTCGGCACCAACAGCTCGGGCTCCGTCGCGGACCCCGACCACGAGGGACACAGCGGCTACCGGATCGCCCAGGTCCGCGCGGACATCGACCGCTGGCTGTCCGCCGCCGACCCCGACGTCGTTCTCCTGCACCTCGGCATCAACGACCTGAAGTGGGATCCGGCCGCCGACCCGGTGCAGTCCGCCCACCAGCTGTCCGAGCTGGTCGACCGCATCTTCGCCGACAAGCCGGGCGTGACCGTCGTCGTGCAGGGCCTGCTGACCGCGACCCCCGGCCTGGAGCAGAGGACCGCCCGGTTCAACCGCGAGTTCGCCGCCCTCCAGGAGCAGGGCCAGAGCACGGCCGGCGGGCCCGCCGGACGGCACCTCCGGTACGTGGACCCCGCGAACCTCGACGCCGCGACCGACCTCCCGGACCAGTTGCACCCCAACGACAACGGGTACCGCAAGATGGCGGAGGTCTTCCACCGGGCCCTCGACCAGGTCGTCGCCGACGGCTGGGCGTCCCACCCCACAGCCCCCCGTGCCGGTACCGAGGCGGGCGGCAGCGGGCGCGTGCGCTGGGCCGACTTCGACGGCGACGGCAAGCCCGACTACCTGACGGTCGAGGACAGCGGCGCCGTCAAGGTCTGGCTGAACCGCGGCGGCGATCCGGCCGGCGCCGGCGGCTGGCAGAGCGTCGGCCAGATCGCCACCGGCGTCACCAACGACCGCACCCGGGTCCGCTTCGCCGACTTCGACGGCGACGGCAAGGCCGACTACATCGTGATCAACCCCGACGGCTCCGTCAACGTCTGGCTCAACCGCGGCGGCGACCAGGCCGGCGGTTGGCAGCCGATCGGGCGGGTCGCCGCGGGCGTCACCAACCGACAGGACCAGGTCCGCTTCGCCGACTTCGACGGCGACGGCCGCAGCGACTACCTGGTCATCGAGGACAACGGCGCGGTCAAGGTCTGGCTGAACCGCGGCGGCGACCAGGCCGGCGCCGGCGGCTGGTACGGCATCGGCCAGATCGCCACCGGCGTCACCAACGACCGCACCCGGGTCCGGCTCGCCGACCTCGACGGCGACGGCAAGGCCGACTACCTCCTGATCAACCCCGACGGCTCCGTCAACGCCTGGCTCAACCGCGGCGGCGACCGCCACGGCGGCTGGCTCCCCATCGGCCGGATCGCCACCGGCGTGACGGATCGTCAGGAGCTGGTCACCTTCGTGGACTTCGACGGTGACACCCATGCCGACTACCTCCGGACGGAAACCGGTGGAGCCGTCACGGCCTACGCCTACCGAGGGGGCGACAGCGCCGGAGCCGGCGGGTGGGCCGGCCTCGGCCAGATCGCCGGCGGCGCCTGACCGGTCCGGGGCCTGCGGGAACGCCTCCGCCGCAGGCCCCGGCACCCCTGTACCGGCCGTGGCCACGACCTCGCCGTCCGGCTGCCCTGGGCGCAGCAGCCCGCGGACGCGCTGCTGCGCAAGGAACGCGTTTGGCCGCCCGACCCCGCCCTGCGGCTTCCCCCTGCCCGCCGTCGTCCCGTAGGGCCGTGCCCCGCGCCGCAGCCGCTCCGGCGGACCGCCACAATGGCGCCATGAGGATGATCCACACCCTGGCCGGCGCCCTGCTGCTCCTGCTCATCGTCGGCAGCATCCTGCGCACGCTGGTCGTCCCGCGCGGGCTGTACTCGGCGCTGGTCAGCCGGCTCTGGCGGGTGCTGCGGACCGTGCTCCGGCTCTACGCGACGCCGTTCCGCGGCTACCACGCGCAGGACCGGGCACTGACCTGGCTGGCACCGCTGATCCTGCTCGGCATGCTCGGGGTGTGGCTCAGCGGCATGCTGCTCGCCTACACCCTGCTGCTGCACGGCACGTCCGAGCTCAGCTGGTCGGTGGCCATCCGGGAGGCCGGGTCCAGCCTCTTCACCCTCGGCTACGCCAGCGGCGAGCGCCTGCAACTCTCGGCGATCGACTTCATGGCCGCCGCCAGCGGGCCGCTGGTGATCGCCCTCCAGATCGCCTACCTGCCCACCCTCTACGCCGCCTACCAGCGGCGGGAGACCGAGGTGACCCTGCTCCAGTCCCGGGCCGGCGAGCCCGCCTGGGGCCCGGAACTGCTGGCCCGGCAGTCCCTCGTCGACACCGAGACCGCCCTCCCCCAGCTCTACCGGGACTGGGAGCGGCTCGCCGCCGACATCGGCGAGAGCCACTCCAACTACCCGGTGCTGCTGTCCTTCCGCTCCCCGCAGCCGAACCGCAGCTGGGTGGTCGGCCTGATCGCGGTGCTCGACGCGGCCGCCCTCCACCTGGCGCTCTGCCCGCGCTCGGCCCCGCCCGAGGCCCGCCTGGTGCTGCGCGCGGGCTTCACCGCGCTGCGCGACATCGGCCGCTCCGTGCGGATCGACTTCGACCCGGACCCGGACCCGGACGTCCCGATCCGCCTGACCTACACCGAGTACATCGGCGCCGTCGCCATGATCACGTCCGCCGGTTTCCCCCACGAGCGCCCGGTCGACGAGGCCTGGCAGCACTTCCACGGCTGGCGCGTCAACTACGAGGCGCTGGCCTACGAACTCGCCCGCCGCGGCGACGCCGTCCCCGCCCTGTGGACCGGCCCGCGCGACTTCCACGCCCCCGTCATCCCCCCGGCCCGCCCCACCGACCGCCGCCCGGGCCCGACCGGCCCCTCCCTCCCCGCAGCCTGACCCGACGACCGCGTGGCACCGCACGGCCGTATGGCACTGCGCCCGAGCCGGATCGAACCATCAGAAGCGCCACCAGGACGGAGTTCACCGATTGACATCCTCCCTGCCCTAAAGGACGGGGATTCCTAGCTCACTTCGCCTGGCCGTCAGCGACGGGCAGGGCTTACAAGATCAGCACTAGCCGGGGCGAGACCAGCCCGGACGAGCATCACCCGAGCGGAGTTCTTGTCCCTGGGAGAGGAGACTCCGCACGCGGTGCACGTATACGTTCTCTCGGAAAGAGGAAGGCGGTGCTTGGCTCTCGCACCGCAGTGCGCGCAGTCCATGGTGGTGTGCGCGGGGTCGACCAGGTGCACGGACCTGCCGTGCTTGCGGCCCATCTCGATCAGGGCGCGCTTGGTCGCCCCGATCGCGGCGTCGGCGGCCTTCCCGGCCATGGTGGTCCTGGCGAGGAACTTCGGCCGGAAGTCCTCGACGGCTATCGCGTCGTGGTCGCGGACGACCTGCTTGGCCCACTTGCGGCCGGTGTCCTGCCGCTGCCGGGCCACCTTCCTGGAGACCTTCGCGGCCTGCCGCCGGGCCTCGCGGTAGCCCTTCGTCTGCGCCTTCCCCTTCGGGGCCCGGCGGCGCGCCATCTGCCGCTGGTACTTCGCCAGACGCCGGGCGGCCGTTTTGCCGTGCTCCGCATGCGGGAGGTCATGCGCGTCGGACGTGGTGGTGGCGGTCTCCCTCACGCCCCAGTCGATCCCGATGACCGCACCGGTCTGCGGCAGCGGCCGGACCTCGGCGGCCACGACGAACGAGGCGTACCAGTGCCCGGCCGCGTCCTGGTACACGCGCACACTCGACGGGACGCACGGCAGGTCACGCGACCACACCACCGTCAGTACGATGCCGCCCGCGAGGTGCAGCCGGCCCTCCTTGAGCCGGAACCCGCGCTGCGTGTAGTTCAGCGACGGCCGGGAGTCCTTGAGTTTCTTGTGCCGGGGCATCCCGGCGCGCTGCCTGACCGGCAGCTTCGCCTTGATGTCCTTGAGCGCCCTGGCGCGGGACCTGGCGAAGTCGCGGACGGTCTGCTGCTGCGGAACGGACGCGCCCTCGCGCAGCCAGCTCATCGACTGCCGGGCCCCGGTCAGCATCTTGTCGAGCTGTGCGGGGCCGCACGTGGTCTTCTCCGCGGCGGTCGCCTTGTTGTACTTGTGGACCTTGCGGGACATCGCCACGGATTCGTTCCACACCCAGCGGCACTTCCCCCACTCCGCTTCGAGCAGTGCCAGGGCGGTGGCCGACACGCGGAGCCGGTAGGTGTACCGGGCGTACCCGGCCTCACCGACCGTCGCCGTCGTCATCATGAGCCGCAACCTAACAGCCCCCACCGACAACAGAAGAAAACGCAGGTCAGAACAGATGCGCAGAGAACTCCGCCGCTTCACGGCTCCGGGCCGAGGACCCATTCCTCCCCGGCCTGAAGGCCGGAGCCTCCTGGGAGAAATCAGGTGACACCATCGCGAGTACCCGCGTGGTCGGCCGCCGTGCTGACGGCAGCGGGGTTGCTGTGTGGCTGCGGCAGCAGTGCGTCGGCCGGTGGCGGCCCCGCTGGTCCCGGGGCCGTGGTCTCCTCGCCGTCGCAGCAGGTGGACGCGCTCTCGCTCGCAGTGCTGCAGGACTTGGCGTCGGCGCTCGGGGAGCAGGGGCGCGGCGAGTTCAAGGACACCTTCGGCGCGCTGAAGCTGGACCCGGCGGCAGGCCGGGTCGTGCTGTTCGCGACGGACGAGCCGCGGGCCAGGGCGCTCGTCGCGGCCGCCGCCACGGCGCATCCCGGCGTCGAGACGGGACGCGCCGAGATCCGGCACGCGTCCTACGCGCGGGCGACCGTCGACCCTGCCCTCAAGCGGATCGGCGATGCGGCACAGGCCGATTCGCTGCCGTTCCCGGTCTATACGGCGGCACTGCTGCCGGACGCGTCGGGGATCACGGTCACCACCTCGCACGAAGGCGCAGCGTCGTCAGCGCTCAAGAAGGCCGTGGCCGAGCTCGCGGGTGCCGTCCCGGTGTCGTACGAGGAGGGCAAACCGGTCCGCAACCTGGACGCCACCGCTCAGATGGTGCCCCCGCCGTGAGCGGGCCCTGACTCGTCACGTCATGACCCGGGCGGGCTCGCTGCGGTGGTCCGCAGCGAGCCCGCCCGGGTGTCACAGCTACACCGCGACCGGTGTGCCCGTGGTCAGGGAGTGTTCGGCGCCGGCCAGGATTTCGACCACGCGCAGGCCGAACTCCGCGTCGCAGGGGTGTGGTTGGCCGGTGGCGGCCGAGGCCTGGAGGGCGTCCAGGGCGCGGTGCAGGGCGGCGGTCGGGCCCTCGCCGCGCTCGGGCAGGTGGGCGATGCCGTGCTCGCCGCGCAGTTCCAGGCCGACACCGCCGGCGCCGACCGGCGCGGTGAGGCTCAGTGCCAGGGTGCTGGAGGCGCCGTCGGCGTGCCGCAGCACCAGGTGGACGGTGTCCAGCGGGCCGGCCACCGCCGTGACCTGCGTCGCGTCGCCGAGCACCGGCAGCAGCACCGACAGCGCGTGCGGCCCGACGTCCCACAGCGCGCCCTTCTCCTCGCGCCACGGCGAGGCCGCGTACGGGCTGGTGCTGCCGGGGGCGAACACCGAGCCGAGCCAGTCCGAGCGGCCGGTGAACCAGCCGCCCAGGCCCGCCTGCTGCTCGATCCACGGGATCTGCTCCCCGCCGAAGCGGACGGTGAAGAAGACCACGGAGGCGACCTCGTGGGCCCGGACGGCCTCGGCCACGGCCTGCGCGTCCGGCACGGTCAGCGCGACGGGCTTGTCCAGCAGCAGGTGGCAGCCGGCCTGGGCGGCCCGTACCGCGAGGCCCGCCTGGACGGTCGGCGGCAGCGCGATCGAGACCGCGTCCACCTCGGCGAGCAGTTGGTCGAGGTCCGCGTAGCCGGGGACGCCGTACGTCCCGCCGAGGGCCGTGGCCGCCTCCGGCCGACGGGCCCAGACGCCGGTGAACTCCAGCCCGGGGTGCTCGGCGAGGACGGGTGCGTGCACCCGCTCCGCCCAGGGGCCGGCGCCCAGCAGTCCGATCCGCACGATGTCTCCGTTCCTCAGTGGTACGTGAAAGTGATACGTGAAAAAAGGTTCAGCTCTGCACGCGGGCCAGCGTGAAGCCGTCGTAGCCCTTGCTGCCGACCGTCTGCACCGAGGTCGCGGTGACCCTCGGCTCGGCGGCGATCAGGTCGTGCAGGGCCCGGGTGCCGACCACCGCCGGGTCGGTGCTGTCCGCGTCGGCGACGGCGCCGCCGCGCACCACGTTGTCGACGATGATCAGCGAGCCGGGCCTGGTCAGCTGGAGCGCCCGCCGGAAGTACTCGGGGTTGCTGGGCTTGTCCGCGTCGATGAAGACCAGGTCGAAGGGCTCCACGCCCTGCTCCACCAGCGCGGCCAGCGAGTCGGCGGCCCGGCCGAGCCGCACCTCGGCGAGCTTCTCCAGCCCTGCGCGCGCGATGTTCCCCTGGGCGACCTCGGCGTGCTTCGGGTCGATCTCCAGGGTGATCAGGGTGCCGTCCGCGGGCAGCGCCCGGGCGAGCCAGATCGCGCTGTACCCGCCGAGCGTGCCGACCTCCAGGATCCGCCGCGCGCCCTGGGTCAGCGCCAGCAGGTGCAGTAGCTTGCCCTGGTTGGGGGCGACGGCGATCTTCGGCAGCCCGGCCGCGTCGGCGGCGGCGGCCGCGGCCTCCAGCGCCGGGTCGTGCCCCACCAGCTGCTCGGAGAAGTACGCGTCCACGGCATCCCACGTCGACTGGGTCATCGGGCCCTCCAGTTGTGCATGATCGGCAGGTACCCGCCGATGCTACTCCGGGGGCCCGACTGCCCCTCCGTGCTCAGTAGCAGCGCCTCGTCACTCCGCTTACTGCGCTTACTCCGCGACGGGCGCCTTGGCGGCGGTCGCCGCGGCGGCCGCCTCCTCCGCCTCGATCTTGGCGTGGGTCTTGGCGGCCCGGCGCTTCATGAACCAGGCCGAGGCGCCGCCGACCAGCACCGCCGCGGCCAGGCCCGCCCAGGAGAAGCGGGACAGCCAGGGCTCGATGCTCTTGCCGACCTTGTAGACCAGCAGCGTCGTGCCGCCGGCCCAGACGATGCCGCCGAGCACGTTGGCGATCAGGAACTTCCAGTACGGCATCTTCAGCGCGCCGGCGAGCGGCCCGGCGAAGATGCGCAGCAGGGCGATGAAGCGGCCGAAGAAGACCGCCCACATGCCCCACTTCTGGAAGGAGCGTTCGGCGGTGGCCAGGTGGGACGGCCCGAAGTGCTTGGGGAACTTCCGTCCGAGCTTCTCGAACAGCGGCTTGCCGCCCTTGCGGCCGATCGAGTAGCCGATCGAGTCGCCGATGATCGCCCCGAGGATGGCGACCACCGCGATCCACTCCGGGCTCACCACACCCTTGACCGCCATCAGGGTGGCCGTGACCAGCGCGATCTCACCGGGCAGCGGGATGCCCAGCGACTCCAGTCCGATGATCAGGCCGACCAGGGCGTACACCGCTGTCGGTGGGACGCTCTCGATCCAGGCGTCGATGTGCAAGGCCAGTACCTCCGTGGCAGGTCGGAACCGGCGCGGCCCTCAGCGGTGCCGCACGCCGGTTCCGGCAGTTGTCCGATGGCGGCAACGCGGCCGCTTCCCCATAAGGGCAGCCTAACGTGCCGGGCGGCCTGTCCCCCCGGCCGATCACCCGTGGTTACGACGTGCGGTGGTGCCCCATGGTTCCCGCTTGACCAGCCGTTCTTCAAGATCCGGCAAAGCGAAGTGCGACCACGGACGGCCGCGCGTTCACCCGCCGCACGAGCGGCAGCAGGGCGCGGAGCAGGCCCCGCCCGCCCTCGGGGTACACCTCGCGCACGTCGGTCACCGCCGGGTGCGCGGTGGCCAGCTTGCCGCGCTCGTCCGCGTCCATGCCGAACGGCATCGGCGGGGCCTGGTAGTGCCGGGTCCGCAGCTTGCCCTGGACGCTCCGGGCGCTGACCCAGCGCGGCACCGCGTCCAGCACCATCGACCCGCCGGGGAACCGCTCGGCGCAGGCCGCGATCAGTGCCCGCACCTCCTCCGGCCGCAGGTACATCAGCAGGCCCTCGGCGCAGATCATCACCCCGCGGGCCGGATCCACCTCGTCCATCCAGCGCGGGTCGGTGACCGGGCAGGCGAGGATCCGGCGCCGCTCGTCCGGCGGCAGCAGCCGCTCCCGCAGCGCGGCCGTCTCCGGCAGGTCCACCGCCAGCCAGTCCGCCCGGCCGTTGTCGACCCGCCACGCCTGGGTCTCCAGGCCGTCCCCGAGGCCGACCACGGTGCCGCGCGGGCAGCGGGTCAGGAAGTCCGCCACCTCACGGTCGAAGCAGGCCGCCCGCAGCGCCTGCAACTGGCTGACCAGTGCGCCCTCCCCGAAGCGTTCCGCGAACGGGAAGTCGATCCGGTCGACCAGTTCGACCGCCTTCGGGTCCTCCAGCACCGTGTCCGGCCGACGCGCCTCCACCGCGCGGTGCCACAACGTCCACAAAGCCGTCTCCGGCACCTGCGCCAACTCCGGCCGCTCCCCGCCGCTCATCGCTCACTCCTTCGGATGTGCTCCGCGCCGGACCTGCTCCGCGCCGGACGTGTTCCGCGCTCGGCGTGCCCCACGCTCGACGTGCTCCACGATCGAGGTGCTCCACGCTCCGGCCCGAACCCGCCGATTCTGACACCCCGGACGCGGGGACGCTCGGGCCGCCGCGCCGCTCAGCCGATGCTGAACGCGCCGTCCGGCGGGGGCGGGGAGTCGGTGGCGTCGGCGTCCGTGACCGGGGCGGTGCGGCCGACCAGGGCGGCCAGGTCGGCGCCGTCGGTGAGGCGGGCCGGGAAGATGTCGCCGGCCAGCAGCCGGGTGAGCTCGGCGGCCGGGAGCGGGGCCGTCGAACCGGCGAGCAGGATGTTGCCGTACCGGCGGCCGCGCAGCACCGGGGCCTCGGCGACCAGGAAGGTGTACGGGAACACCGCGCCGACCGTCGCGGCCTGGGCCCGGGCGAAGGCCAGCGGCGGGCCGTCGGCCAGGTTCGCGGCGTAGCAGCCGCCGGGGCGCAGGGCGGCGGCGACCAGCCGCAGGAACTCCACCGAGGTGAGGTGGGCGGGGGTGCGCGAGCCGTGGAAGACGTCCGCGATCACCAGGTCCAGGCTGCCGGGCGGGGTCTCGACGAGGGCGGCGCGGGCGTCGCCGACGGTCGCGGTGATGTCCGCGCCGGGCCCCTGCCAGGGCAGGTGCTCGGCGACCAGGTCGAGCAGCGGCCCGTCCACCTCGACCACCCGCTGGCGCGAGCCGGGGCGGGTGGCGGCGAGGTAGCGGGGCAGGGTGAGCGCGCCGCCGCCGAGGTGCAGCACGTCCAGCGGCTGCCCGGCGGGGGCGAGGGCGTCGGCGAGGTGGCCGAGCCGCCGGGTGTACTCGAACTCCAGGTGGGTCGGGTCGGCGAGGTCGACGTAGGACTGCGGGGTGCCGTCCAGGGTGAGCAGCCAGCCGCCGTCCCGGTCGAGGTCCGGCATGAGCTTGGCGAAGCCGAGGTCGGTGTGGCGCCCGACCGGTACCGGCTCGTCGGTCACCGGCTCGTCCGTCACCGAATCGTCCGGTACCGGCTCGTCGGTCACGCGCTCTCCCCCACGGCCTGGGCGTCCACGGCCTGGGCGTCCACCGGACGGACGTCCCCCGGTCGGACGTCGAGGTAGGCGGCGAGCCAGCGGTCCAGTTCGGCGAAGGCCCGGGTGCGGGCGGCCTCGCCCGAGAGCACCAGGTCGTGCATGCCGCCCTCGATCCGGACGATGGTGACGTGCCGGCCCAGCCGCGGGCCCTGGTCGGCGATGTCGTCGGCGCGCAGCACGGCGTCCGCGTGGTGCAGCGCGTTGTGCCACTTGGTGGTCGTGATCGACCTGGTCGACGCCATCAGCAGTACCGGCACGTCGATCCCGAGCCCGTGCCGCAGCTGCCGGTGGCCCTGGTGGATGGCGGCCAGCCAGCCCGCGTACAGCGGGAAGCCCTCGGGGCGCTTGAGGGTGAGGTCGAAGTCCCACTCGCCCTCGTGGTCCTTGTGCAGGCTGTGCGTGTAGTGCGGGTTGAGCGTCGACGGCAGCACGCGGGTGGGCGCCAGCCGGCCGATCGCGGTGACGGCCGGGCCGCCGACGGTCCGCACGGCGGGCGCGGCCGGCATCGACAGGAACGGGCTGTTCAGGAACAGCCCCTCCACCAGGCCGCGCCCCGAGCGCCGCCCGGCCCACAGCGCGCCGATCAGCCCGCCGGTGGAGTGCCCGTTCAGCAGCAGCCGCCGGTGCCCGTCCACCTCGCGGATGATCCGCACCGCCTCGTCGATCTCCTCGTCGTACTCGGCGAGGTCGCGCACGAAGTTCGGCGACTGGTGCGGGCGCAGGGAGCGGCCGTACTTGCGCAGGTCCAGGGCGTAGAAGGAGAACCCGAGCGCGGCGAAGTGGTCGGCGAGGTTGGTCTGGAAGAAGTAGTCGTTGTACCCGTGGATGTACAGCACGGCCCGCTCCGCCCCCGGCACCAGTCGGCGCACCAGCGTCGCGCAGACCTCCCCCTCGGCGTCCGGCCGCAGCGTCAGCTCGGCCGTCTCGTAGGGGGCACCCAGGATGTCTTCCCGAAACTCCATCTGCGCCGCACCCGTCCTCGTGCTCGACCTGCCGTCCGTCGCAGGTGCTCTTGATCCAGGACCCCGACAATACCGGCCGGTAGCCCGGGGCCGCCCGTCGGGCACCGCTCTGCCGGGCACCGGTGTGACCCGGCCGTCCGCGCCTCCTGATCGCTCCCCGTGCGCCTGCTGTGCGCCGGTGGTCATGTGGAACGCTACCCGGACAGATCCAACTCCGGTTGTCACGCAGGCGAGTTGAGGAGAACACATGCCGCAGGCCGGCCACACCGATCCGTCGCTGTACCGTTCGGCCGCCGAGGCGATCGCCGCGCCACCGGAGACGCTGGCGTACGTCGCCGGGTTCGACCGGGCCGGGGAGCGGCCGGACGCGCTGCTCACCGTGGACACCGATCCGGCGTCGGCGAGCTACGGGAAGGTCCTCAACTTCGCCGAACTGCCGACGCTGGGCGATGAGTTGCACCACTTCGGCTGGAACGCCTGCTCCAGCGCGCTGGCGCACGCCTGCCACGAGAACCCCGAGCGGCGCTACCTCCTCCTCCCGGGCCTGCGCTCCTCGCGGCTGCACGTGATGGACACCCGGCCCGACCCGGTGCGGCCGCGCCTGGTCAAGACCGTCGAGGCGGCGGAACTCGCCGCCAAGGCCGGCTACTCGCGCCCGCACACCCTGCACTGCGGGCCGGACGGGGTGTTCCTGTCCTGCCTGGGCAGCGGGGACGGGAACGACGGGCCCGGCGGGGTGGCGCTGCTGGACCACACCACCTTCGAGGTGCTGCGCGCCTGGGAGACGGAGCGCGGGCCGCAGCACTTCGCGTACGACGTCTGGTGGCACCTGGGGACGAACGTCGGGGTGACCAGCGAGTGGGGCACGCCCTGGATGGTGGAGGGCGGGGTCGTCCCGGAGCTGCTGCTGGGCCGCAAGTACGGGCACGCGCTGCACTTCTGGGAGCTGGACTCGGGGCGGCACCTGCAACGCGTCGACCTCGGCGACCAGTACCAGATGGTACTGGAGCTGCGCCCGGCGCACGATCCGCAGGCCGAGTGGGGCTTCGCCGGGGTGGTGACCAACGTCGAGGACCTGTCCGCCTCGGTCTGGCTCTGGTACCGGGAGGGCCCGGCGTTCACCGCGCGCAAGGTGATCGAGATCCCCGCCGAGCCCGCCAAGACGGAGGACCTGCCGCCCGCGCTGCAACCGTTCGGCGCGGTGCCGCCGCTGATCACGGACATCAACCTGTCGGTGGACGACCGCTGGCTGTACGTGTCCGCGTGGGGCACCGGCGAGCTGTTCCAGTACGACGTGTCGGACCCGTTCCACCCCCGGCTCGCCGACTCGGTGCGGCTGGGCGGGGTCGTCGCCCGCACCCCGCACCCGGCCGCGCCGGGGCGCCCGCTGAGCGGCGCCCCGCAGATGGTCGAGATCAGCCGGGACGGGCGCCGGCTCTACCTCACCAACTCCCTCTACGGCGCCTGGGACGACCAGTTCTACCCGGACGGCATCGATCCGTGGATCATCAAGCTGGACGCCGACACCGAGGCGGGCGGGCTGAGCGTCGACGAGCGCTTCTTCCCGCACGGCGCCGACTTCCGGGGCCTGCGGGTGCACCAGACCCACCTCGCGGGCGGCGACGCCTCCTCGGACTCCTACTGCTACCGGTAGGACGTCCAGCGGCGGGGGCGTCCAGCGGCGGGGACGTCCAGCGGCAGGACGTCCGACTACCGGCAGGACTTGCGACTACCGGTAGGACGTACGGCTACCGGCAGGACGTACGGCTAGCGGCAGGCCGTACGGCTAGCGGGCGAGCGCCTGGTCGTAGCGGACCTGGGCCAGGGGCAGCCCGGCGGCGAGCAGTTCGGAGCGGACGGAGGCGACCATGCCGGCCGGGCCGCTGACGCAGGCGAGGTGCTCGCGCCAGTCCCCGGCGCCCGCGACGGCGTCGGCGAGCCGGCCTGCGGTGACCGGGGTGAGCGCCAACCAGGGCTTGTGCAGGCCGAGTTCGGAGAGCGCGGACCAGTCGTAGAGGTCGCTGCGGTCCCGGGCGCCCACGAACAGGTGGACGCGGCGGCCGCGCGGGCGCTGGGCGGCCTGCTGCTCGACGATGGCCTTCATCGGGGCCAGGCCGGTGCCGCCGGCGACCAGCAGCAGGTCGCGGGTGTCGTCCTCGGGCAGCAGGCCGCCGCGCGGCGGGCCGAGGCGCAGCCGTTCGCCGACGGCGGTGTGTTCGACGAGGGCCGCGCTGACCCCGTCCGGCCCGGTGCGCCGGACGTGGAACTCCAACTCGTTGTCGGTGCGCGGCGCGCAGCCCATCGAGTACTGCCGCCAGGTGTGCGGGAGCGCCGGGTGTTCGACCGTGCCGTACTGTCCGGCCCGGTACGGGTAGGGCTCGCCGGTGCGCACCCGCAGGACGGCGAGGTCGGGGCGGCGGCGCTCGTGGCCGGTCACCACGGCGTGCCAGTACGGGGGTTCGGTGAGCGCGGAGTCGGCGCCGGCCGTCATCGCCGCGACGGCGAAGCGCAGCATCCGGACCCAGGCCGCTTCCGTCTCCTCGGTCCACCGGGCGGCCGCCCGGTGCCGGATCGCCGTGCACAGGGCCTCCTCGAAGGCCTCGTAGTGGACCGGCCGGACGCCCAGTTTGCGGTGGTCGCGCCCGAGTTGGCGCAGGGTCGAGGCCAGTTCGGCCGGGTGGTGGAGGTGGTCCAGCAGGTGGCGGAGGATCCGCTCCAGGTGGGCCTGCTGGAACTCCATCGAGGCGGGGAAGAGCGGACGCAGGTAGGGGCGGCGGCGGAACATCACCGCGTAGAGGTGGTCGATCAATTCGGAGAGCGGTTCGAGCAGGTCGAGGTCGCGCCGGATCAGCCGTTGGTCGGCGGCGCCGTCGTAGCCGTCGTGGTCGCCCGGCCCGCCGGTGCCGGCGTACCCGCCGGAGCTGGCCGGATCGGGCGCGAACGGCGAGGCGGGGGTGAGGAGTTGGCGGCGGAGCCGCATCGCGTGGTGGCGGGCGATCAGCCGGTCGTACTCGGCGGTGGTGCCGCTGGTGGTGATTCCGCTGGTGGTGGTGTCCATGACCCGCCCAGTCAATCGCCGCCCGGTTACCGGCGAGAAGGGCCGATGGCCCCGATCGGACCCGGGACCATCGACCCCTTGACGGAAGGGCCCGGCGGAAGGGCCCGACGGGAAGGCCTGGAGGGAAGGCCCGACGGGAAGGCCCGGCGGGAAGGCCCGGCGGGAAGCCGGGCAGGGAGGCCCCGGGCCGCTACCGGGCGGGATCGGCCGGGATCGCCTCGGCGGGCTCGGGGTGGAACTCGGTGGCCGCCCAACTGGCCAGCAGGCGCAGGGATTCGGCGGAGCTGGAGCCGGGCTCGGCGTGGTAGGTGACGAGCATCTGGTCGACGTCCCCGGCCGGGCGCAGCGTCTCGTACTGGAGGTCGAGCCGGCCGACCACCGGGTGGTGCAGCCGCTTGGTGCCGTGGCCCTTGTCCTGGATGCTGTGGGCGGCCCAGAGGCGGCGGAAGTCGGCGCTCTTGAGGGAGAGTTCGCCGATCAGCGAGGCGAGCCTGGGGTCGTCCGGATCCCGTCCGGCGTCCAGCCGCAGCATGCCGACGACGTCGGTGGCCTTGCCGTCCCAGTCCTCGTAGAGCTCCTGGGAAGCCGGGTCGAGGAAGAGCTGCCAGGCCATGTTGCGCTGCTCGGGCGGCATCGCGGCGAAGTCGCCGAGCAGGGCGGTGCCGAGCCGGTTCCAGCCGATGATGTCCAGACGCCGGCCGAGGACGTACGCGGGCACGCACTCCATCGCGTCCAGGAGCTGCTGGAGCGCGGGCCGGACCCGCTGCGGGCGGGCGGCGGCCCGGCCGGGGCGGCGGCGGGCGGGCCTGGTGAGCCGGCCGAGGTGCTCGCGCTCCGCGGGGCTGAGCCGCAGCACGCGGGCGATGGCGTCCAGGACGGCGGCGGAGACGCTCTCGCCGTGGCCCTGTTCGAGCCGGGTGTAGTAGGCGGTGCTGACTCCGGCGAGCAGGGCCAGCTCCTCGCGGCGCAGGCCGGGCACCCGCCGCCGGGTGGTGCTGTCCGGCAGGCCCACGTCCTCGGGGCGCAGCCGGGCGCGGCGGGATCGGAGGAACTCGCTGAGTTCGGTGCGCTGGTCCATGCCTGCAGTATGCGGGGATCCGGGCGGCGGGGGCGGGGGGCAGGGTGATACTGCCGTGCGTACGTTCCGTGGTCGTACGTCCGGGGTCCCTACGCGTGCCGTACGTACGAAGAGCTCTGGTCTGGCTGGTCGCGCCGCACCGGAGCAGGCTGGAAGCATGACGAACTCGACGAACGCAACGACGACGAGCACCACCGAGGGCACCACCCGCACGGTCGCCGCCTACGCCGCGGCGCGGCCCGACTCCCCGCTGGAGAAGACCACCGTCACCCGCAGGGCGGTGGGCGAGCACGACATCGTGATCGACATCAAGTTCTGCGGCATCTGCCACTCCGACATCCACCAGGTCGGCGAGGACTGGGGCACCGGCATCTTCCCGATGGTCCCGGGCCACGAGATCGCCGGCGTGGTCACCGAGGTCGGCCCGGGCGTCACCCGCTGGCGGGCCGGCGACCGGGTCGGCGTCGGCTGCATCGTCGACTCCTGCCGGGAGTGCGACAACTGCCGGGCCGGCCTCGAGCAGTACTGCACCGGCGAGGGCGGCACCGTCTTCACCTACAACAGCGTCGGCCACGACGGCCGGCCGACCTACGGCGGCTACTCCTCGAAGCTGGTCGTCGACGAGGCGTACGCGCTGCGCATCCCCGACAACCTGCCGCTGGACGCCGCCGCGCCGCTGCTGTGCGCCGGCATCACGCTGTACTCTCCGCTCGCGCACTGGGGTACCGGGCCGGGCAAGAAGGTCGCGATCGTGGGCCTCGGCGGGCTCGGCCACATGGGCGTGAAGCTCGCCCACGCCATGGGCGCGGAGGTCACCGTGCTCAGCCAGTCGCTGCGCAAGCGCGAGGACGGGCTGAAGCTCGGCGCCGACCACTACCGGGCCACCTCCGACCCGGCCACCTTCACCGAGCTCGCGGGCACCTTCGACCTGATCGTCAACACGGTCTCCGCCGACCTCGACCTGAGCGCCTACCTCGGCCTGCTGCGCACCGACGGCACCATGGTGCAGGTCGGCGCGCCGGAGAAGCCGGTCACGGTGAACGCGCACGCGCTGCTCTCCGGCCGCCGTTCGCTGGCCGGTTCGATGATCGGCGGGCTGCCGGCCACCCAGGAGATGCTGGACTTCTGCGGCGAGCACGGCATCACCGCGGAGATCGAGCTGATCCGTGCCGAGCAGGTCAACGAGGCCTACCAGCGGGTGCTGGCCGGCGACGTCCGGTTCCGCTTCGTGATCGACGCCGCGACGATCTGACCGTCACGGCCCGACCGGCACGATCCGGGCGTCACGGCCTGACCCCGCACTCCCCCGTACCCCGACGCCCCGCCCTCTGGTGCTCTCCCATCACCAGGGGGCGGGCGCCGTCGGGGCGCGCGGCGTCGCGGGTCAGACCCCGGCCGGGTCGGCCCCGGCCCCGGCCGTGCCCGCTCGGGACGACCGGCGTTCCTGGCGCCGGTCCTCCCGCCGCTGCCGCCCCCGGCGCAGCGGCTGATCGGGCAGCCAGCCGAAGGTGAGGCAGGCGCCCACCAGTCCGAGCAGCATCCCGATCACGAAGCCGCCCAGGTTGGAGGTGAGCCAGCTCGCCAGCGCGGCGAGCACGGCGAGGATGGAGTAGAACAGCCGCTGGGCCGGGTTGAACAGGATCAGCAGGCCGCACAGCACCATCACCGCCGGCACCAGGTAGCCCGCCAGCCCCTGCATCCCGATGTGCAGGACGACGGGCAGCGGGGCACGCAGGGTGAACAGGATCTCGGCGCCGCCGAACAGCACCAGCAGCCCGCCCCAGAACGGCCGCTGGCCCCGCCAGTCGCGTTTGACCGGTCGGGTGGTGGCGGGAGCGGGGGCGGGAGCCGTCCCCACGGCCCCCTCCGCGACGCCCTCGCCGGAACCGGCCGGCTCCGGTACGGACTCCGTCATGGTCAGCAGCCCTGGGAGCTGAAGCTCAGCCGCAGGTTGGGCAGTTTGAACCCGACGGCGGTGCTCGCGTAGTTGTGCTGCTTGAGGTGCGTCAGCACGACGGTGTCGGCCTGCTGCCCGAAGACGCCCGGGTTGCCCTTGCCCGCGTTGCCGGCCTTGGTGTACGTGCTGGCGTCGCCGCCGATCTCGATGTTGGTGAACGCCGCGTCACCGGACAGCATGTCGGAGTCGGTGGTGAGGTCGGTGGCGGAGACGGGGGTGCCCGCGTCGCCGGCGTGGATCACCAGGTTGACGCCACCGAGGTCCACGCTCTGGCACAGGTTGGTGATCTCTGCCTTCTTGATCGCCGAGACCGCGACCAGCACCTGACCGCCGGTGGAGCCCTGGTTGGGGCTGTCGGGGATCATCGAGTCCAGGCTGCCGAACTGGGCGAAGCCCTTGCCGTCGAGCTTGTCCGCGGTGATCGTGAACGGCATGCCGCTGATGGAGAACTGGGCGGCGAGTACGCCCTGGGCGGTGAGGGCCATCAGGACGGCGCCCGCCGCGACGGCCGGAACGGCCATCCAGGCGCTGCGCTTGAGCCGTACCCGCCCTCTCCTGGTGCCGGTCGGCGTCTCCGGGGTCTCGGCCGCGGCGGCGGCGTCCTCGGACATGGCCATGTGTGCTCCCTGTTGGGTGGGTGGGATGTGCAGGCACTGGCACGGTGCCCTGGCGCGGACAGCGTTCCACGGCCCGACCGGGCCGCCCGCCCCTCGGCAGCGGGGCGGGCACGGTCAGGCCGCGCTTTGAGTAACTGGGAAGCTACTGCCCGGTAGTGGCCGGGTCAATACAGGTGCACGAAGGATCTTCACCGATCGGCAACCCGAGCCGCACGGCCGCCTGCGCCGGGCCGAGGAAGGGTGCGAGACAGAACATACTCAACACCGGCAGGAGTTCCGGAAGTTGGACAGTCCGGCCGGAGTCGATCCACCGGTGGAGCGCGCTGTAGACCCCGCCCACCACGGCATCCACCAGCTCCACGACCCGGACACCGCCCAGTGGTTGGGGCACCTCGGCGAAGAACGCCCGGAACCGGGTGAGGAGTTGGTCCCGCTCTCGGCGGCCGGCCGGCCCGACCGCCTCGATCTCGATCACCGCCATGGTCGCGAAGGCCGGTGTCCCCGCCAGCAGATGGAGCATCGCGCCGAGCGCCTGCCGGATCCCGGCACACCAGTCGGACTCCGCCGCGAAGGCCGCCGCCATCCGCCGGACCACCACCCCGGTGCCGTGCCGGTGCGCGGCCAGGAAGGCGTCCTCCTTGCCGCTGAACAGCTCGTAGAAGACCGGCCTGGTCACCCCGGCCGCGCGGCAGATGTCGCTGACCGTGGCGTGCTGGTAGCCGCGCGCGGCCACCGTCTGGACCAGCCCGTCGAGCAGCCGCTCGCGCTGGGTCGCGGCCACCACGCCCGGGGGCAGCCGGCTCGGGCCGCGCTTGATGGACCGGGCCGGATCACGACCGGCCCGCGCGCCCGGCAGCAGGATCACGTCGGCACTTCGGAGGTGTTTCCGTTCCATCACCAACTCCTGTTACCCGTATTGACATTGACGCAACATTGGGTTTACAACACTGACAGGTTTCCAACCGGTGGGCGACCCTGTCACCACCGGACGACCTCCAGGGGCTCCGGCGGCCCCGGGCGAGCAGCCCGGGCCACGGGACCACGAGCGGACGCAGGCCCGCGGCGGTGGCAGCCGCCGACGTGCACTCCTGCACTCGCAGCGCACGTCCGCACCTTCACACCGCTGTGCCGTACGAGCGGGCCCGTGGCGCCGGGCCCGCCGCACCACGGCCCCGCGAAGCCCCCGGCACGCCACGCCCACGCACCTCCCCCGCCGTGCACGCCACCACACCCGCACCGGCGGGCCACCCCCACCCGTCTCCGTACGGAGAGAGGTCACCCTCATGCGCTTTCGCCGCACGCTCGGTACCGCGGCCCTCGCCGCCCTCGCCTTCACCTGCGCCGCCGTCGCACCCGCCCAGGCCGACGGCTCCGCGGTGCTGACCACCGGCAGCAGCAGCGGCCCGGACGTCGCCGTCGGCGACGTCCTCACCGCCAGTCTGGTCTCGGGCACCACCGCCACCTTCTACAGCAGCGCCAGCGGAACGAGCGGCATCAGCTGTGCCAACTCGGCCTTCTCCGCCACCGTGACGGCCAACCCGGCCGCCCCCGGCAGCGCGGTCGAGCAGCTCAACACCCAGACCTTCGGCTCCTGCTCCTCCAACGTCCTCGGCGTCACCGGCGTCAAGAGCATCACCGTCAACAACCTGCCGTTCACCAACACCGTCGGCGACGGCCCCGGCAACCCGGTCGCCCTCACCCCCGGCGCGGCCGGCGCGATGAAGACCACGGTGGTGCTCAACACCATCCTCGGCAGCATCAACTGCGTCTACCAGACCACCACCGGGATCAACGGCACCACCTCGAACACCGGCAACACCATCGGCTTCTCCTCCCAGCCGTTCAACCTGGTCTCCGGCTCGGGCCTGTGCTTCTCAACCGGCTGGTTCAGCGCCACCTACGGCCCGGTCACCGACACCTCGGTGGCGGGCAGCCCGCTCATCTTCGTCAACTGACGACCCGAGGGGCCTTCACCGACTGACGTCGGGTCGGACCTCGTCGACTGACGGACGGGGCCGGCGGGAACAGACGGGCGGCGTACGGCGACCGTGGTCGCCGTACGCCGCTCCGGCGCGCCCGCACGCCCGCACGCCCCGCACGCCCGCCAGGTGATCCAGAAGCACGCCACGGCCCCGGCCCGGCTCAACCCCCGCCACCCCGCAGAACCCCCGAGACAGCGAAGTGACCGGCCGGTAGGGTGCTGCCGCACGGACACGGCCGACAGGAACGGGGCGGGCAGATGAGCGGCAGCGGCGACGGCACGGGGTTCTTCGCATCGGTGGCGGACACCGCCGAGCAGCTGGCCGCCACCGGCTACCTGGCCTCCACCGCCGTGGCCACCACCGTCTTCCTCGCCGACCGGCTCGGCAAGCCGCTGCTGGTCGAGGGCCCGGCCGGGGTCGGCAAGACCGAACTCGCCAAGGCGGTGGCCGCGATCGGCCGGGCCCGGCTGGTCCGGCTCCAGTGCTACGAGGGCATCGACGAGGCCCGCGCGCTCTACGAGTGGAACCACGCCAAGCAGCTGCTGCGGATCACCGCCGGCCGCGACGAGGGCTGGGACCAGGCCCGCACCGACATCTTCGGCGAGGAGTTCCTGCTCACCCGCCCGCTGCTCACCGCCATCCGCGGCGACGAGCCCACCGTGCTGCTGATCGACGAGATGGACAAGGCCGACGTCGAGGTGGAGGCACTGCTGCTGGAGGTGCTCAGCGACTTCCAGGTCACCGTGCCCGAACTCGGCACCATCGCCGCGAGCCGCCGCCCCTTCGTGCTGCTCACCTCCAACGCCACCCGTGAACTGTCCGAGGCACTGCGCCGACGCTGCCTCTTCCTCCACCTCGACTACCCGGACGCCGAGTTGGAGCGGCAGATCGTCCGGCTCAAGGTGCCCGGCCTGGACGACACGCTGGCCGCCTCACTGGTCCGGGTGGTCGGCGCGCTGCGCGCGATGGACCTGCGCAAGGCGCCGTCCGTCGCCGAGACCATCGACTGGGCCCGCACCCTGCTGGCGCTCGGCGCGGACACCCTCGACGAGGCGGTCGTCCAGGACACCCTCGGGGTGATTCTCAAGCACCAGGACGACATCCGGAAGGCCGCGCAGAAGCTCACCCTCGCATGACCACTGCCCCGCCCCCGGCCGACACCGCCGCCCGGCTCACCGGCCTGGTCCGCGCACTGCGCGGGCACGGCCTGCGGATCGGCCCCGCCGAGACGGTCGACGGGGCCGCCGTCCTCGACGTCCTCGGGCTCGCCGACCGCGAGCAGATGCGGGCCGGCCTGGCCGCCGCGCTGCTGCGCTCGGACACCCAACGGGCCGTCTTCGACGCCACGTTCGACCTGTTCTTCCCGCTCGGCGTCGGCACCCCCGAGGCCGTCCGCGCCGACCCGCCCGCACTCCCGGACGACCCCCGGCCACCGCGCCCCGGCCGGCCCGACCCGCTGCGCGACGACCTGCGCGAGCGCCTCGCCGCCGCCCTGGCCGCCGACGACCGGGCCGCCCAGGCCCGGCTGGCCGGCGAGGTGGTGGAGGCCTTCGGCCGGTACGGCGCCGGAGCCACGCCGGCCTCGGACGGCTGGTCGGCCCACCAGGCGCTCGGCCGGCTCGCCCCCGAGACCCTGCTCGCCCGGATCCTCGCCGCCCTGCGCGAGCAGGCCACCGCCCCGGACCTGTCCGACCGCGTCCTCGCCGACGAGATCCGCCGCCGCATCCAGGACTTCCGCGCCCTGGTCGCCACCGAGGCCCGCCGCCGGGTCGCCGAACTGCGCGGCGCCGAGCGGATCGCCGAACGCGCCGTCGCACCCACCGCCGACCGGATCGACTTCCTCGCCGCCGGCCGCGACCAACTCGCCGAACTACGCCGCACCGTCCACCCTTTGGCCCGCAAGCTGGCCACCCGGCTGGCCGCCCGGCGCCGCCGCGCCGCACACGGACGGATCGACCTGCGCCGCACCCTGCGCCGCTCGCTGTCCACCGGCGGGGTGCCGCTGCGCCCGGCCTACCGGCTGCGCCGCCCGGCCCGGCCGGAACTGGTGCTGCTGTGCGACGTCTCCGGCTCGGTGGCCGGATTCGCCGACTTCACCATGCTGCTGGTGCAGGCGATGAGCGAACAGTTCAGCAAGGTACGGGTGTTCGCCTTCGTGAACCGCACCGCCGAGGTCACCGCCCTGCTGGCCCACGGCGACGCCGACCCGGCCCGGCTCGCCGCCCGGATCCTCACCGAGGCCAAGGTGATGGGCCACCACGGCAACAGTGACTACGGCTCCGCCCTGGGCGAGTTCGCCGAACGGCACCTGGACGCCGTCGGCCCGCGCACCAGCGTCCTGATCCTCGGCGACGCCCGCAACAACCACCGCGACCCCAACCTGGACGCGCTGCGCCGGATCGCCGGCCGGGCCCGGCGGGTCCACTGGCTCAACCCCGAGCAGCCCGCCCTCTGGCAGACCGGCGACTCCGCCGCAGCCGCCTACGCGGGCGTCGTGCAGATGCACTCCTGCCGCAACGCCCGCCGCCTCGGCGAACTGATCGCCCGCCTGCTGCCGGTGTAGCTGCTTAGTGGCTGTTGTCGTTCCGAGGGCATCGCGAATCGTGAAACATGCGAACCGCGAGGCAAGTGGTCAGGTCATTCGAGCCGGATCCCCGATCTGGTTGAACCCTCCTCCGTATCCCGACCGTTCCTCTTGATGGCAGGTCACAGCGGAACGGCCGCCACAAGCGTCTCGTCGGCCGGGGATACATGGGGGTAGCCACACATATCAGCGGGTTCAGGTGAGCGGCGGAGGACGGTCGCTCGCTCCTTCCCCTGTCGCCTTCGGCATTCTGAGGGTCGTGTCACCCGTGAGCACTCGTACGGGCAGGCCGCGTCTCCGGGATGTCCCGGACGCTGGCTCTCCCGTGGCTCCCGGCGGTACTGGCCCTCGGGCGCCTCACGCCGACATGACCGACAGTCCGCGGCCCGCAGCCGCCGCGCAACGAGACTGTCGCGGTGACACCGAGAACCCGACGCGGATGACCACCCCCGGGCGGAACTCCATGTCCTGAACAAGGACTCCCCGCTCGCCGAGCCGTGCGTCCTCCCCTGGTTCGGCAATGCGGCCCGTGTCCTGTATGGGCGCCGCTCAAGCCGTTCCTCACCCCGCCACCACCCCACAGGGGTGGCTTTCCGTGTGTCACCAATGAAAAGGTACAGAAATTCAGATGAGAAAAAGCCTATGGGGAAGAATTCGACACCTGGGCCTTGTCCTTGTCCTCTCCCTGCTCAGCGGACTGGTCGCCGTGGTGTCGGGCGGACAGCCCGCGCTGGCCGATACCCCCGCCATCGTGGCCGTCAGCGACTTCAGCGCGGCGACCTTCAACATCCGGTACAGCAACACCGACGCACGGTGGGCCGGCGATGTGGCCGCCCTGGCCGCTGACAACGACGTTGTGGCACTGCAGGAGGTGCGGGACGCCCCTTACCCCGCGTATGCCGGCACCGAGCAGGTGATGGCGAGTTACCCCTATACGGACGAGCAGGGGAACCCGGCCGTTGTGGACATACTCCACTACACCTGGAACCCGACCGGCACACAGCTGCTGCACGTCTACAAGATGACCACACGGGGCAACAACCGGGCGGTCGCGCTGGTGACCCGGATGGAAGCGCTCCATGTCCATGTGCTGCCGCAGACCGCGGACCAGCGCAACTTCCGGCCCGTGCTCGGCGTGGAGATCGCCAACGCTGCCGGCCGGCACGGCATCTTCTACACCATTCACACCACCTCGCCCGGCGGCGCCGACGCGCCGGAGCTCGTCGACATGGCGGCGCTGGACGCCGGCCCGCTGCAGTGGGCGGTCATGGGGGACTTCAACCGGGAGCCGGGAAGCTGGGTCCCCAACGCGGCCGGCGCCCGCTTCGTGACCAGCCCGACGAACACCTTCAACTGCACCGCCGCGAATCCGGCATCCAAGTACGACTACATGGTCACCAACGACCCCAACCCGCCGCTGGCTGGAGCCGTGGTCCCCGGAAGGTGCTCCGACCACTTCGCGGTGCAGTTCAAGGTCCCCCTCCCGCCGTGCCCCCCGCCCGGTGTGACGGCGCCGAACACGCCCTGCCAGCCGCCCATCCCGAACGCCGCGCGCAGCACCAGCGTGAGCCTTCAGAACCGTACGGGCTGCGACCTGGCGCTGGAGCGGCAGGACCTGCCGGGCGGCACCTGGTCCTCCCAGCCTCCGGCCCGGATCGGGCGGGAGCAGGGCGCGGGCTGGGCGACGGAGAGCTCGGGGCTCCTGACCGGGACGGAGGGCTCCGTCCGGTACGTCACTGGGAACTGCCTGACCGCGAGCAACGACAACCGGCAGGTGCAGTTGCACTGGAACAACCCGTTCGTCGGATCCAACAGCTACGACGAGGCGGGCAGTGACCTGTCCGCGTTCAAGCTCAGCCGGGAAGGAGGCGTCGGCAACAACACCGCCGTGGCCTGGACGGTGCAGCAGAAGCCGCTGGCAATCGTGGCGATGGGCGACAGCTACATTTCCGGCGAGTCAGGCCGCTGGGCGGGCAACGCCAGCACCGGCAACGGCGGCTCGGCCTGGGGCACGGACCGGGCGGCGTACCAGTGCAACGCCGACGAGAGCAGCTGCAAGCAGGACTCCTCACGCGTCTACGGGGAGAGCGGCTACGACGGGGGCAACAACTGCGACCGCTCCGACGTGTCGGAGATCGCTGGCGCCGAGATCGACGGCATCCCGCCGCAGCGGCGGTTCAACCTGGCCTGTTCGGGGGCGACCACGGACAACGTGGCCCAGACTTCGTTCAAGGGCGAGGACCCGCAGGTGGTGCAACTGCAGGCGCTGGCGAAGGACTACAACGTCCGGATGATCGTGCTGTCCGCAGGCGGGAACGACCTCGACTTCACCGGGTACGTGACCAAGTGCGTGAGCACGTACATGGCCAACGGAGCGCACTGCGCCGTGCTGAACGGCGAGTTCCAGGGCAAGCTCGCTGGCGTCGAGGACAAGGTGGTGAACGCGATGAACGCCATCCACGCCACCATGGGCGGCCTGGGCTACGACCGCAGGGGCTACCGCCTGGTGGCCCAGTCCTACCCGGGGCCGATCGCCGACGCCGCTCACTTCCGCTACCCGGAGGAGACCTACGACCGCTACAAGTCGGGTGGCTGCCCCTTCTACAACGAGGACGCCACCTGGGCCAGGAACCAGGTCATCCCGGCCATCAACACGATGATCAAGAGCGCGGCGCGGCGCGGGGACGCCTTCTCCCTCGACCTGCAGGACGTCTTCACCGGGCACGAGCTGTGCAGCAGTGACGCCGCGCAGGCCACGTCCGCCAACACCCTGGCCA
Organism: Kitasatospora sp. NBC_01300; assembly: GCF_041435235.1. Lineage (NCBI taxonomy): Bacteria > Bacillati > Actinomycetota > Actinomycetes > Kitasatosporales > Streptomycetaceae > Kitasatospora > Kitasatospora sp. NBC_01300. The sequence continues at coordinate 702,521 of NZ_CP108408.1, forward strand.
ACCCGCTCCCGGCGGCGAACGCCGAGTGGGTGCGCTGGATTCCGTACCTGGCCCTGCCCTGGGGCGCCCAGGGCGCCAAGCAGGAGGCCATCCACCCGAACGCCTACGGACAGAAGGCGGTCAGCAGCTGCCTGACCCAGGCGAGCATCCAGATCAGCACCGGCGGACGGGAGTTCCGGTGCAAGGCCGCTGCCGGGTCGTCCACGCCCTCCCTGCAGACGGTCACCACCGACCCGAACTACCTGAATGACTCCGTGAACCGGGCAGTCGGCTACCTCGCCGCCGCCCAGGACCGCACGACCTCCGTCGTGGAGGTGGGCCAGGTCATAGGAGACCCCTTCCCGGGACTGCCGCCGCTGCAGCCGGCCAACCGGGCGCTGAAACTGGGCGTGCCCCAGAGCTACATGGGCGGCCACTTCGCCTCCGGCGCGGCGTTCGGGCCCGACGGCTACCAGTCCTCGTTCACCTACGACAACGCCGTGGTCATCGACGCGTTCCTGCAGCACGGCACCGGCGACGACGTCGCCCGCGCCAGAATCCTGGGCGACACCCTGCTGTACGCCCAGGACCACGACCCGGTGAACGACGGCCGGATCAGGGCGTCCTACCTGCCGAACCCGTTCGTCACCACCCTCGGCCGGGACTACCCGGCCGGCACGCCCTACATCGGTGGCTGGTCGGTCTACACCGGCAACATGGCCTGGGTCGGCATGGCGTTCTGCCGCCTGTACAAGGCCACCGGCGACGTCAGGTACCTCAACGCCGCGCTCCGGGCGGCGAACTGGATTCAGGCCAACTCCGCCGACGACCGCGGAGCCGGGGGCTACACCGGCGGCTACGCCGACACCTCCCCGGGTGAGGACGGCAGCGGCATGGTCAAGCGGACCTGGAAAGCCACCGAGCACAACATCGACACCGGTGCCTTCTTCACCATGCTGAACCAGCTCACCCACGACCAGGTGTGGAAGGACCGGTCGGACAAGGCGTTCACGTTCGTCAAGACCATGCTCAGCGCCGACGGCAATCACCTGTGGACGGGCACCGGGCTGGACGGGGTCAGCGTCAACGAGGACGCCGTCCCCGAGGATGTCCAGACCTGGGCCTACCTCGCCACGCTCGACCCCGCCTACGGGCGCACCGTCGACTGGGCCGCGGGCCGCATGGCCGCCACCGACGGGCCGGTGGACCCCGCCACCGGCCAGAAGATGTTCAAGGGCGTCAGCTTCAGCGCCGTCGACACCTCCGGCGTCTGGTTCGAGGGCACCGCGCACCTGCTGGCCGCCTACCAGGCCCGCAAGGCCGCCGGGGACTCCGACAAGGCCGCGGAACTGATCGCCACGCTGCAAAAGGCCCAGAACCACGCCCTGAACGCCAACGGGGCGGGAATCGTCGCGGCGTCCCGCGACGGCCTCAACACCGGGCAGGGCGACCTCTACTACGCCTCCCTGCACACCGGCGCGACCGCCTGGTACGTCGTCGCCGCGAAGGGAGGCAACCCCTTCCGGCTCTGAGCCGGCGGACCGCTGAGAACTCGTGCCCGGCGCTGGTGCCATCCAGCGCCGGGCACGAGCACGACGGGCCACACTCCCAGGCCGCATGCCCGGGGCCGAGTAGGCCCTCTCCTCGCAGAGCGGGGGTTACGGGAATTCCCGGGACGATGGAGCGACCTTCGCGCGATCCTGAACTCAACCAGTAGATCCGGGACTTGACGCGAAGTCTGCAGCTATGAGTGTGGTGGACCAGGGCGTCCGGCGCGATCCGTTCGAGGAACTGTCACGCTTCCGGAGGGACTTCTACGACTGCCTGACCGGACGGCGTGACGCGCTGTTCGAGCTGGCCGACGCGCTGCTGTGCACCGACGGGCCGGTGAGGACCCTGGTGGACCTGGCGCCCGAGCACCGCCGCGGGCACGGCACCCTGTACGGCACGCTGAACAGGGACCGCCTGCATCCCAAACTCACCCGCCGAGCCGCCTGGATTGACCACGACGGACCGCTGCCCATCATCGAGGGCACCGTGATCCGCCTGGCCGTCGAGAAGCTGCCCAGCGGCGGGGCGAACAAGCCGGTCTGGCTGTGGTGGTCGCGCATCGGCACCACCGGCGAGGACGTGGACCGCTGCTGGCAGTCGTTCCTGCGGAGGTTCGACCTGGAGCACACGTTCCGCCTGTTCAAGCAGACGCTCGGCTGGACCAGGCCACGGCTCCGCGACTCGGCGGCCGCCGACCGCTGGACCTGGCTGGTGATCGCCGCCCACACCCAGCTCCGCCTCACCCGGCCCCTGGTCGCCGACCTCCGCCGCCCCTGGGAGCGGCCGTAGGACTACGAGTCGGCCGCTGTGGCGGCCTGGGCCTGGGCCTGCACCCGGGCCTGCTCGGCCGCCAGCTGCGCGGCCCTGGCGGCGATCGGGTTGATGTCGGCCCGGCGCGCCGCCTGCATGGCCGTCAGCCGCTGGACCACCACGATCGCCGCAACGGCCGCGACCAGGCGCAGCGCCGAGCCGGCGGTCTCCACCCGGATGGTCTCGCGCAGGTCCTCCAGGCTGGCGAGCACCGTCAGGTCCACGTGCTTCATCATCGAGCTGGCGATCCGGTTGACGACCAGCGCGCCGATCCAGGTGGACCACCACAGGACCAGGACCTTCTCCGACACCGCGCGGCGCCGTCCCTCCGCGTCCAGCGGAGCGCTCGCCCGCCAGCAGTCCACCATCAGCTGCCAGGGGAACCAGAGCAGGACGAACGGGGTGACCCAGGCCCCGATGGTCCAGCCGCGGCCGCGGCGGTGCCCGTTCGGCACCAGCAGGTCGGCGTTCTGGCGGATGCGGTAGAACCAGATGATGAACACCACGGCGGTGACCAGCGCCAACGGAAGGAAGACCCCGTTCAGCCCGTCCACCAGGGAGTCCACGGCATCGAAGTCGTCGAGGTCAGCCGACCCGTCCGCCAACTGGCCCAACAGGGCATCGGACCAGAGGCCGGCCACGACGGCCGCCGCCGCCAGCATCGCGTTCACCCCCAGCAGGACGTAGACCGCGACGGCAAGGCCGTTCGCCGGTCGGAGCGCCGCCGCCCAGCCCGGGGCCGCCTCCTCGCAGCCGAAGCAGCGTCTGCTCCCGGTCCCCGCGGGACGCGCCCCACACGCCAGACACACCATCAGATCGTCAACTCCTGGAATCGCCGCGTGCTCGGACTCGCACGCCGGTGCCGCCAGCGCCCCGACCGGGGCGGGCGCGCCGACTCTAGGGGATCACCGACGTCCGCTGCCAACGAGATTTCGCAGCTCAGCGGCGGTATCGCCAGATAAACGACAGATCGCGCGGGAATCGAGCCCGGGGAGTCGACTCCGGCTCACCACCCCGACCAGGCGCGCCCGTCCCGCTCGATCCGGGTGTGCGGTCGACGGACTTCGGGCGCAGGACTGGTGAAGGGGTGCGAGCGTCCCGGGGAGGTCAGGACGCGGCGTCAGGCCGAGGGCACGGGCAGCAGCCGGTAGGCGTCCCCGTCCGTGAGTACGCGGCCGGCGGTGGGCGGCGCGAAGTGGGTGCCGAGCAGCAGGGTGTCCGTGCCGGCGAGGGAGCCGAGGAGCTCGCGGCGCGAGGCCTCGGACTGCCGCGGGTCGATGTCGACGCAGGCGCCGATGGCGGGGTGGGCGAGCTGGACCGGGTGGTGGATGCAGTCGCCGGTGATCAGCGCCGTCTCGCCCCGGCTGGTCAGTTCGACGGCGACGTGGCCGGGGGTGTGGCCGGGGGTGGGGATCAGGCGCAGGCCCGGGGCGATCTCGACGCCCTCGGCCGGGACGTCGACGAGGTCCAGCAACCCGGCCCGCTCCACCGGGATCACGGAGTCGAGGAACATCTGCCTGCGCGCCTCCTCCATGTCGTACCCGGCCCAGAACTCCCGCTCGGCGCGGGAGGTGAGGTAGCGGGCGTTGGGGAAGGTGGGGACCCACTCGCCGTTCACCTCCCGGGTGTTCCAGCCGACGTGGTCGGCGTGCAGGTGGGTGAGGATCACCAGGTCGACGGAGTCCGGGGGGAAGCCGGCGGCGGTGAGGCGTTCCAGGTAGTCGGTCCGCAGGCGGTGCCAGGCCGGGTTGGCCCGCTCCTTGCCGTTGCCTATGCCGGTGTCGACGAGGACGCGCAGCCCGCCCACGGCGAACGCGAAGCTGTGGCTGTCGAGGTGCAGGACGCCCTCACGGTCGGCGAAGTGGGGGTGAAGCCAGTCGTGGCCGGTCACCACCTCGGGGGTGGCCTCGGGCAGCAGCCACGGCCCGGTCGCGGGCGGCAGGAGGGTCTCGTCGACGCGGTGGACGGTGACGTCGCCCACCGCCCAGGCGGGGATGGGGGCGGGGGCTTCGGACGTGGCGCTGGACATGGGGCTCCTCCCGTAAACGCAATCTGTTTGCGTTAAGCCATCGTAGGACTTACAGTCTGGCTAACGCAAACGGTTAGCTTTTGGTGCGAGTGGCATCGCACCCCAGCCTCGATCAGGAGAGAACACCCATGTCCTCCGCCGAACCGCCCGCCACCGACCTCACGCCGCCCGAGGCCGCCCGCTGGGCCGCCCGGGCCGGGCTCCCCCTGCCCGCCGACCGCCACGACTCGGTCGCGGCCACCGCCAACCAGCTGCTCTCCGTCGTCGCGGTCCTGCGGGAGCTGGACTTCGGGGACACCCCGCCCGCGAGCGCCTACCGCGCGGAAAGCACCCACTCCATGGAAGAGGAGCAGCACGATGCAGCCGTATGAGCTCTCCCTCGCCACCGCCGCGGAGGAGATCCGGGCCCGGCGACTGTCCCCCGTCGAACTGGTGGACTCGGTCCTCGACCGCATCGAGCTGGTCGAACCGCACCTCGGCGCCTACGTCGCGGTCACCGCGGAGCGGGCGCGACGGGCGGCCCGCGAGGCCGAGCAGGAAGCGGCGCGCGGCCTGCACCGGGGGCCGCTGCACGGCGTCCCGATGGGGCTCAAGGACCTGATCGACGTCGCCGGACTGGCCACCACGGCCAGTTCCCGGGTCCGCGCCGACCACCGCGCGCAGGCCGACAGCACGGTCGCCGCCCGCCTCGCCGCGGCCGGCGCGATCCTGGTCGGCAAGACGCACACCCACGAGTTCGCCTACGGCCTGACCACCCCGCAGACCGGCAACGCCTGGGACCGCGGCCGGGTCGCCGGCGGCTCCAGCGGCGGATCCGCCGTCGCCGTCGCCGCGGGCGCCGCGACCTTCGCGCTGGGCACCGACACCGGCGGCTCGATCCGGGTGCCCGCCGCGCTCAACGGGGTCGTCGGCCTCAAGCCGACCTACGGCCTCGTCCCCCGCCACGGCGTCGCGTCCCTGTCCTGGTCGCTGGACCACGTCGGCCCGATCGCCCGGACCGTCGAGGACGCTGCCCTCGTCCTGGACGCCCTCGCCGGGCACGACCCGCGCGACCCCGCCTCGCTGGCCACCCCCGCCGTCGACCACCGGCCCGGCGCGGACACGGACCTGGCGGGGCTGCGCGTCGGCGTGCCGCGCAACTACTACTTCGACCGCGTCGACGTGGAGGTGGAGGCCGCCGTCCGGCGCGCCGTCGAACACCTGGAGGCGCTCGGCGCACGGCTCGTCGACGTCGACATCCCGATGACCCGCTACCTCCAGGCGACGCTGTGGGGGCTGGTGGCACCGGAGGCCACCGCCTACCACGAGCACTCCCTGCGGGCGGTGCCCGAGCTGTACCAGGCGGACGTCCGCGCCCTCCTGGAGGCCGGCGAGCTGATGACCGCCGGGGACTACCTACGCGCCCAGCGCTCCCGGACGCTCATGCGGCAGGAGTGGGCCCGGATGCTGGAGGAGGTCGACGTGATCGCCGCCCCGACCGTCCCGGTCACCGCGGTACGGACCGACCAGGAGGCCGTCACCTGGCCCGACGGCACGGTCGAGGGCGTCCCCGACGCCTATGTGCGCCTGTCCGCCCCCGCCAACATCACCGGGGTGCCCGCCCTGTCCGTCCCGGTCGGCCGGGACGCGGCGGGCCTGCCGATCGGCATGCAGTTGCTCGGCCGGCCGCTCGGGGAGCGCACGCTGCTGCGGGTCGGCCACGCCTACGAGCGGACGCAGCCCGCCCGGACGCTCGCGCCGGCGGCCTGAGAACAGCGGGCGGGCCGAACCGGACGGCGCCGGCCCGGCCCGCCGTCCGGCTCCGAGGCGGGCACCCCGGCACCTCGAAACCCCGGCACCCCGGCACCCCATAAACGCAAGAATTGTGCTTTAAGGTGTTTATCATGAGTCGCAAACAGATGGTGCGCCCCGGCGGGCGCAGCGCCCGGGTCCAGGCATCGGTGCACACCGCTGTGCGTGAACTCCTCGCCGAGGTGGGCCGCGACGCGCTGACGGTGCCGCTGGTCGCCCAGCGCGCGGGCGTCACCCCGTCGACGGTCTACCGCCGCTGGGGCGATCTCCAGGAGCTGCTGTCCGACGTCGCGGTGGAGCGCCTGCGGCCCGACACGGCGCCGGAGGACCTGGGCGACCTGCGGTCCGACCTGACGGCCTGGGCCGAACAGTTCCTCGACGAGATGGCCTCCCCCTCGGGCCGCGCCTACATCCGCGACGCCCTGCTCGGCGACCCGGACGGCGGCAACGCCGGCCAGTGCTCGGACTACGCGGCCGAACAGGTCGGCGCCGTGCTGAGCCGGGCGGGCGGCCGCGGGGAGGACACCCCCGGCGTCGAGGCGGTCATGGACGGCGTCGTCGCCCCCCTGATGTACCGCATCCTCTTCCGCCCGGCCGGCCTCGACCCCGCATACGCGCGCCGGCTCGTGGCCGAACTCCTCGACCCGTACGGGGCCGGCCCTTCGGGCGGATGATCGTTCGCCGGGCGAGGACGGGCAGCTCAAGTGATGAACGGGCAGCTCAAGTTATAAGCTTCTGCGGGACGTTCACGAGCCCGGCCGCTGGTCGGGACCTCGCCTGGGAGGAAGCGTCGTGGGGAAGAAGATCCCGGTCCGGACCGGATGCCAGAACTGCTCGCGGTGCACCGGCTCGATCGGCGGCAACGCGGCCCGCAAGACGGTGCGGGGCACCGGGGTTGCGCTCGGCGCGGTGGTCACCGTCGGCCTGAGCCTCCTGTTCATCCGGAGGTGCCGCGCCTGCGACCACCCCATGGGCAGCCACCACCACCACTGATCGCGCCGCCGGACCTCCGCACCCCGGCTCCGACCCGGCGTCCGGGCCGGAGCCGGGCGGGCGTCAGGCGTCCAGGTGCTTGAGGAAGTCGAGCAGCGCCTCGTTGACCTCCGCCGGGCGCTCCTGCTGCGTCCAGTGCCCGGTGTCCGGCAGCCGGACGTGGCGGTGCAGCTTGGGCACCCGGCTCAGCAGGTGGGCCAGCACCTCCGGCGGGACGAGGGCGTTCACCATGTCCTGTTCGCCGGCCACGTACAGCGCCGGTACGTCGACCGTCACGCCGTCGAAGGCGGCCATCAGTTCGGCGTTGCGGTCGATGTTCCGGTACCAGTTGAGGCCGCCGGTGAAGGCGTGCTCCCCGTGCAGGGCGTAGTCGGCCGCGAGGGCGTCGATGTCCGCCTCGGTGAGCCAGGCCGGCAGCTGCGCCGGCTCCGGGATGGTGTCCAGCAGGACCTTGCCCTCGGGGACGACCCACGGCTGCGGCTTCCCCTCGCGGAGCAGGCCCCCGCCCAGGATGCGGCGGAAGCTGGACTTCACGTCGGCCGCGAGTTCGGCGTCGGCGCGGCCCGGCTCCTGGAAGTAGATCTGGTAGAAGCCCTCGCCGAAGTTCGCCCGGGCCTCCCGCAGCGGCCGCGGCCCGCCGGGCAGCGGCGGCACGCTCAGCCCGGCGACCCCGCGCACCAGGTCCGGCCGCAGCGCGGCGGTGGCCCAGGCGACCGGCGCGCCCCAGTCGTGCCCGACCACGACGGCCCGCTCCTCGCCGAGCGCGCGGATCAGCGCCGTGACGTCGCCGACCAGGTGCAGCAGGGAGTACGCGTCCACCCGCTCGGGCTGCTCGCTGCGGGCGTAGCCGCGCTGGTCGGGGGCGACGACCCGGTAGCCGGCCGCGGCGAGCGGGGCGAACTGGTGGCGCCAGGAGTACCAGCTCTCCGGGAAGCCGTGCAGCAGCAGGACCAGCGGGCCCTCGCCCTGTTCCGCGACGTGCAGACGGACACCGTTCACCTCGACGTGGCTGTGCTTGATCGCGTCGTTCAAGTCCCGCTCCCGGTCCGGTGGAAGGGCCGGGGTATCCGCTTCGCCCCCGGTCCTACCCGGCGCAACACCGCCGGAGCACGGGGCATTCCCACCGGATCCGGGAAGACGACCGAGGCCGCCCCGGAACTCCGGGACGGCCTCGGCGTGGTGATGGAAGGTCAGTTCACCGTGTAGCTGTACGGGATCGCCGCGAGCACCGAACCGGTGGTGCCCAGGCTGTTGTTGGCGGTCGCCACCGAGCTGGGGGCGGACACCAGGTACAGCACGCCGTGGACGGTGCTGCCCTTCGGACCGGTCGGAGTGACGGTCACCTGGAGCGAGCCCTTGCCGCCCGACGGGACGGTCACCGGGTTGGCGGCCGGGGCCGAGGCGTTGACCGCCAGGGCGTACGGGTCACCGGTGCTGGAGGTCAGCGCCGGGTCGAACGCCTGGGTGTGCGCGGTCGCGGTGATGGTGGCGGTGCCGGCCGGGGCGCCGGCGGTGCCGAACGGGCCGACCTGCTGCAGGAAGGTGCCCCACACTCCGGGGACGACCGGCTGCGACGCGCTGCCGTTGTCGGTCACGACCGAGATGGTCGAACCGTCCTGGGCCTTCTTCAGGTCGCCGAAGAGGTCCGGCGAGCCGGTGGTGCCGGACAGCTCCAGGTGGGCCGGCGTCGAGGAGGCCGCCACCGCCTTCAGCTGGTCGGTGCCCGGCGGGACGAGGAAGGACGGCACCGCGGAGGTGAGGCTCAGCGGCAGGGTGACCGTCGCGGAGGCGCCCTGCGGCACCAGCGGGAGGTCGGTGCGGCGGTCCAGGCGGCCGTCGGCCGAGATCTTCTGGGTGGCGACGGTGTTGTTGGTGTAGTTCACCTGGACGGTGACCGGCTTGCCCGCGGCCAGCTTGGCGTGCGGGTCGTTCGGCAGGCCGGCGACGGTGGCGACGTTCTGGTTGAACGCGACGGTGCCGGTGAAGTCCTGGGCGAGCTCCTGGCCGCTGACCGGGCCGAGCACGTTCAGGACGAACCGCCAGCGGCCGGCGGCCGGGTTGACGGTGGTGGCCGAGACGCCGGCGGTGGTGCCGGTCAGGTTGCCCTGCGCGTCGAGCAGGCCGTTGCCCTCGATGTCGATCGGGGTGCCGTTCGGGCTGATCAGCGCGCCCTGCATGAGCAGCTTCGGGTCCTTGGCGACGGTGACGCCGACCCGCAGGTCCTTCTGGCCCTTCGGGACGTCGAAGGCGTACGCGAAGCTCTGCGTCGGCGAGGCGTTGCGGCCGTTGCCACCGGTGATGGTGCCGGTGAAGGTGCCCTTGCCCTGGTTGACCGGGACGAGGCTGCGCAGCACGACCGGAACGCTGGTGGCGGTGCCGTTGGAGCTGGCGACGGTGATCGCCTGGCTGGAGTCGCCACTGGTGCCCGGGGTGGTGAGCTGGACCTTGAGGGTCTTGGTCTCACCCGGCTTCAGGTCCGCGACGCTCGGGCTGACGGCGCCGGCCGGCACCGCGCGCTGGGTGGCGGTGCCCAGCTGGACGGCGCCGTTGTAGCCGGCCTTGCCCGCCGGGGTGTACAGGACGGCGGTCCACTCGCCGGCCACCGGGTGCGGGACGTCCACCAGGCCGAAGTCGGCCGGGGTGGCGCCGCCCTGCGGACGGGTGTTGGTCTCGAAGCGGCCCGACGGGTCGAGCAGCGTCATGCGGACCACGGAGCCGTTGGTGACCGGGCTGGCCGCACCCTGCCAGGCGATCGACGCCGCGAGGCGGTCGGCGCCGGCCGGGACGGTGAACTTGACCTGCTTCTGCACCCAGGTGGCGCCGTTGGTGGCGTACTTGAAGGTGTCGGTGGAGGCCGTGTCCAGCTGGACGGTCTGCTGGTTGCTCGACTGCGGCACGAAGGTGCGGGTCGCGCCGCTGACCGTCTGCGGGGCGGAGCTGGTGTTGGTGACGGTCACGTCGGCGGTGTGGGTCGAGCCGGGGTTGCCGGCGATGTCGACCTGACCGGTGGTGACGACGACGGTCTTGCTGTCCGACGCGCCGGAGCCGGCGTGGTAGCCGCGGGCGGCCTCGACGGCGGCGCGGACGTTCAGCAGGCCGGCGCCCTGCTCCTCGGCCGGGACGCCGAGGTCCTGGGCGGTGCCGGTGATGAACTTCTTCACCAGTGCCGGGGCGGGCGACTGGCCGTCGTGGGTGTCGCGGTAGGCCTGGATGACCAGGGCCGCGGCGCCGGTGACGAACGGCGCGGCCTGGCTGGTGCCGCCGAACGACTGGATCGGCGAACCCTGCCCGCTGTAGCCGGTGCAGTCGGTGTACTTGCTGGTGTCGGGCGAGCAGAGCGCCCAGTCCGACTCGCCCGGCGCGACCAGGTCGACCGTGCGGCCGGCCTGGGTGAAGCCGCCCGAGGAGAGCGCGGAGATGCGGTTGTTGCTCCAGGTCTTGTTGGAGAACTGGGCGGCCGCGTAGCCGGTCTGCTGGTAGTTCTGGTTGTCCGTCGAGGCGCCGACCGCGATCACGTTCGGGTCGGTGGCCGGGGTGCCGATGGTGCCGCTGATGCCCGCGTCGCCGGTGGAGACGGAGACGGTGACACCGGCCTTGACGGCCTGGTCGTTGAACAGCGAGATGGTGTCGTGCGCGCCGCTGTCCGGGGTGACGTTGCCGCCGAAGGACTCGTTCAGCACGTCGACCTTGGCGACCGAGACCGCGTAGTCGATGGACTGCAGGATCGACGAGTTCGACATGATCTCGCCGCCGGCCCGCAGGGCGACCAGCGAGGCGTCCGGGGCGAGGCCGCGGATGCGGATGTTGCAGCCGGCCGGCAGACCGCGCGAGGCGTTCACGAACTTCGAGACGTCGTAGACCTGGCGGCCCTGGGCGATGACCGCCGAGGCGTCGCCGAAGGCCTCCGCGCCACCGGTCGGCGCGTCCACGCCGTCGCCCGCGAAGTCCTGGTAGTCGACGACCGCGCTCGACCCGTCGGCCCGGATGAAGTCCGGGTTCTTCGGGTCGAGGCCGTCCGCGATGTAGGCGACCTTGACGCCCTTGCCGGTGGCCAGGTCGGCCGCGCCGGGCTTGCCGTCGGCGCCGACGGCGTGCGTCGAGTAGAGGCCCTCCGGCTCCAGCAGCGGCTGGGACGGGTCGGACGGGCAGATCGTGTTGGTCGCGTTCTGCTCGGCGCCCTGGCCGTTGCTGCCCGAAACGGCCTGCGGGGCGGCGGCCTTGGCCGACTTGGCGCCGGCCTTGGTGTCCGCGGCGTCCTTCGCGGCCGCGGCCTTGCCGGCGGCGGGCGGCGTGACGGTGACCTGCTCGTCCGCGACGACCGAGGCGACGGCCGGGTCGGCCAGCAGCGCGGCACGCAGCGCGGGGCTCACCGTGGCCGAGAACGCGTTCCCGACCACGAAGCTCTTGATGTTGGTGCCGCCGTTGGCCTTGACCCTGTCCAGCAGCGGCGCCTGGGCGTTCGCGGCCTTCTGCTTACGGGCGCCGAGGTGGCCGTTGTCGGCCGGGGCGTCCGCTATCTGGTCCTTGAGAATCACGATCACCGGCACCGGGGTCCCGTCCGCGGACGCCACGGGGGCGTTCTGCGGGTCCGGGAGCGGAGCTGCGTTGGCGCTGGACCCGAAGGTCAGGACCATGGACGCGGCGGTGACCGTGACGGCAGCTGCTAGCTGGGATTTCCGCCAGCCGATCAATGGACATCCTTTCGTCTGATGAGACGTCAGGTTGCGCGGCCCAGCGTACGCGAATCCAGGTCGGACGCGTGGTTGCTCCGGACCGCGCGTCCCGACAGCGGTCGCATTCCAGCGCATCCGACACGACCACGACAAGGGGGGAAATCCCCATTAGAAAGTAAAAAAGACCATCAGAAAGTAAAATTCACGGCAGAAATCGGGCCATGTCCGCCCCTTTTCGCTGACCAGACCCGGTCGGATCTGTCCGATCCCGGTCGGAAAAAATCGGTGGCGAACTCTGGACAGTGGCGGACCACCGCCACCTGGGACACACCGTCAGCACCGCCACACACCCTTCCCCCCGGACCCACTCTGAAACCGGACATGACAGAACGGGCGCGCGGCCACACCGGCGCCCGGTGGCCGGAATCCCCCGGCCACCGGGCGATCAGCACCCGATCAGCCCGCGGCCATTCGCTCCTGGGCGTCCGCCAGATCCTCGGCGGTGGGCGCGTCGTCCTGGGTCAGCCGGTGGCGCCAATACCCGGTGAAGTCGATCGACCGCTTCGGCACGCCGCGCTCCGCCACCAGGTGACGGCGCAGCGCCCGCACCGCGCCCGCCTCCCCCGCGAGCCAGGCGAACGGCGCGCCGGCCGGCAGCGCCGCGGACCGCACGGCCCCGGCCAGCACGACCCCGGGGGCCGCCCCGCCCCGGACCAGCCAGTGCACGGCCAACTCGGCGCGGCTCTCCAGCGGCTGCCGCTCGGCCTCGTCCGCGACCTCGACGAACGCGAGGGCCCGCACCCCGGCGGGCAGCGCCTCGACCAGCGTCGCGATCGCCGGCAGCGCCGACTCGTCCCCCGCCAGCAGCACCCAGTCGGCAGCGGCGGCGGCCTCGGCGAACGGGACCGGCGGGGCGTACAGCGCCGAGGGTCCGACCATCCCGAGCCGCTGCCCCGGCTCCGCGCGCTCCGCCCAGGCGGCGGCCGGCCCGGTGTCGCCGTGCAGCACGAAGTCGATCTCGACCAGGCGGGTGCCGGGCCGCCGGCGCCGGAGGGTGAAGCTGCGCAGCAGCGGACGCCCGGCCTCGGGGATCGCCAGGTAGGCCTGGTACCAGCTCATCGGGTCGTCGCTCTGCGCGGGCAGCTCGGGCACCGCCTGGCCGGGACGGGGGAAGCACAGCTTCACCTGCTGGTCGGGTGCCGCGCCCACGGAGTCCGCCAGGGCCTCGGCCTCGAAGGTGACCCGGGCGGTGCGCGGCGCGATCCGGCGGACCTCGACGACCTCGACGAAGGTGACGGGCAGTGTCATCGCAAAACCCCTTCGGTTGATAACCTTACGACATAAAGAGTTGTCGCGGGCGAGGATACTTTACGCCATAAGGAGTTGCTGCATGGTCGTCTACGCCGGACAGGGCGACGCCCACCGGTCCCTGTCCCTGCTCTGGGGCACACCACCGCAACCGCGCACCGGGCGCAGCGGCCCCAAACCGGGCCTCAGCGTCGACGCGATCGTCTCCGCCGGCGTCGCGGTCGCCGACGCGGACGGCATGGCCGCGCTCTCGATGCGCGCCGTCGGCGAACGGCTCGGCCGCACCGCCATGGCCCTCTACACCTACGTCCCGGGCAAGGCCGAACTCCTCGACCTGATGCACGACCGGGCACTCGGCGAACTACGGCTGGACGTCGGGGACTTGGACGGCTGGCGCCCCGCCGTCACCGCCTGGGCCGAGGAACTGTACGCCTGCTACCTGCGCCACCCCTGGATCCTCCAGGTCTCGCAGGCCCGACCGGTGCTCGGACCGGCCGAACTCGCCGCCATGGAAAGCCTGTTGCGCGCCCTGCAACCGGCCGCCCTCGCACCCGCGCGGCTGCACGGCGTCGTCGCGGCGCTCTGGCAGTTCGTCCGGGGCACGGCCGCCGTGGCCGCCGAATCGCGCGGCGCCGCCGCCGCGACCGGCATCGCCGACGAGGACTGGTGGACCGCCCGGTCCGCCCGACTCGCCGAACTGGCACCGGACTTCACCGAACGCTTCCCCCTGCTGACCGCCCTCCAGGGCGCCGGCGACGGCACGCCGCAGGACCGCGACCGGGCCGCCTTCCGCACCGGGCTCGCCGTCCTGCTCGACGGCGTGGCGGCCTCGGGGGCGGGGGCGGGAGCGGGAGCGGGGGCTGATCAGAGTGCCGGGCGGGGCGCCGGTCGGGGGGCCGGTCAGGGCGCGGATCAGGGCTCGGGCTGAGCCGCTGATCAGCCCCGGCGGGCCGCCGGGATCGCCAGCAGGATGCCGAGCACCAGCAGGGTGGCGTACCCGGCGGTCTCATGGCCGTCCGGGACCAGGAAACGGACGAAGCCGAACAGCCGGAAGCCCCCCAGCCAGTCCGCCGCCAGGCCGGACCCGCCGCCGAGGATCAGCACGAAACCGAGATAGCCGAGCAGCGTCTTCATACCCCGAGCCTAGGCAGCTCCCGGCGCCCGGGAATCCGACTTTCGGCGCGACCCGGGGCTGACCAAAGTCGTCCCGGCGCCTTCCCCCGGCCTTCCCCCGCTTCCCCCGGCCTTCCCGGCGCCGTACCGCCGGGGATCCGGACCGCCGGACCGCCCGGGATCCGGACGGAGCAGCAGGCGCGGCGGCCCGGCGGCGCCCCGGGTACGTTCGCCGTGTGCAGCAGATGCCACAGCATGTCAGCAGAGTGGCGGCGGCCGCCGCGGTGTCCACCCTGATGCTCGCCGTCGGCGCCCCGACCGCCCCCGGGCAGGACGCCGCCGGTGCGGTCGGCGGCGAACGGCTCGGCCAGTCCGCCGTCCAGGTCGCTCCGCTGGCCGGGGCGCCCGCGCTGCCGACCACGTTGACCGGGCGGTCCTGGCTGGTCGCCGACGCCGACACCGGCGAGGTCCTCGCGGCCCACAACGCCCACCTCCAGCTCCCCCCGGCCAGCACCCTGAAGATGCTCTTCGCGGACACCGTGCTGCCCAAGTTCGACCGCATGACGGAGCACAAGGTCACCACGGCCGAACTGGCCAACGTCGGCGCCGGCAGCAGCCTCGTCGGCGTCAAGGAGGATCTGCCGTACCGCGTCGAGGACCTCTGGCGGGGCGTCTTCCTCAGCTCCGGCAACGACGCCGTCCACGTCCTCGCGCACATGAACGGCGGCCTCCAGCAGACCGTCGCCGAGATGCAGGCCCGCGCCCAGGCCCTGCAGGCCCGCGACACCAAGGTGGTCTCCCCCGACGGCTACGACATGGACGGCCAGGTCTCCTCCGCCTACGACCTCACCCTGTTCGCCCGCGCCGGGCTGCGCAACGCCGACTTCCGCTCCTACTGCTCCACCCGCACCGCGCACTTCCCCGGCGGACTCGACAAGCTCACCGGGCAGCGCACCAGCTTCGACATCGCCAACACCGACCGGCTGCTCGGCAAGTACCAGGGCCTGATCGGCGTCAAGAACGGCTACACCACCAACGCCGGCGCCACCTTCACCGGCGCCGCCCAGCGCAGCGGCCGCACCCTGCTGGTGACGGTGATGCACCCCGACACCCAGACCCGGGTCTACGACGAGGCGTCCGCGCTGCTCGACTGGGGCTTCGCGGCGGCCGACAAGGTCCAGCCGGTCGGGCAACTGGTGGAGGACACCGCCGCCGCCCGCCCGGCCGGCATCACCGGCCGGGGCAGCACCGCATCCGCCGCCCCCGCCGCCACCGCCGGCCAGGCACGCCCGCAGGCCGTCCGGGGCAACGACCCCGGCCTCGCCCCGGCCGCCTGGACGGCCATCGCCCTCGGCGCCGTCCTCGCCCTGTGGGCCGCCGGGCGCACCGCCGCCCGCCGCCACGCCGCAGTCGCCGACGACCCGGCCGCGCTCCCCGACCCGGGCGCCACCGCCCTCGGCGGGCAGCGCCACCGCGGGCTGGCCCGCCGGGCCCGGGCCCTGGTCAGGCACGCCCTAGACTTCCGGCCATGACCACGCCCGACCACTCCGCTACGGACCGGCTCGCCCGGATCGTCAGCCTCTCCTCCGGGAGCTACCTGCTCGTCACCACCTACAAGAAGGACGGCACCACCGTGCCGACCCCGGTGTGGGTGGTGCGCGACGGCGAGGCGCTCGGCGTCTGGACCGTCGCCGACTCCTGGAAGGTCAAGCGGATCCGCAACCGCGCGGACGTCCTGGTGGGCCCCTGCGACGTCAAGGGCCGGCCGACCGGCGAGCGGTACCCCGCCACCGCCGAGATCCTCGGCCCCGAACGCACCGCCGCCTACCGCACCCTGCTGCGCCAGAAGTACGGCTTGCTCGGCGTGCTCACCCTGCTCGGCAGCCGGCTGCGCCGCGGCGAGCGCGGCACCGTGGGCATCCGGATCACCCTCACCTGACGCTGACGCTGACACTGACGCGCCACCCGGCCGGCGGGGCCCCGGTCATTCGCCGGGCCGGCCCGGGGAAAGGCGTGACGAGGAAGGGCGTGGGAAAGGCCATGGAGGACAGGGACGCGGACGGGGCCCGGGGCGGGCTGCCGCTGCTGGTGGTGGACGCGGCCAACGTGGTCGGGTCGGTGCCCGACGGGTGGTGGCGGGACCGACGGGGCGCCGCCGAGCGGCTGCGGGACGCGCTGGTCGCCGTCGCCGGGCAGGGCCTGCCGGAGCGGCCCGGGCCGCTGGAGGTGGTGCTGGTCGTGGAGGGCGCGGCCCGGGGTGTGGACGGACTGCCCGAGGTGCGGGTGGTCGCGGCGGCCGGCAGCGGTGACGACCGGATCGTCGAGCTGGTCCGGGCGGCCAGGGCCGAACAGCCGGACCGGGACTGCCTGGTCGTCACCGCCGACCGCGAACTGCGGGCCCGGGTCGGCGCGCTGGGCGCGGCGGTCACCGGGCCGCGCAGCGTGCGGCGTTAGGGCCGGTCCCGTCGGTCCCGTTCAGTCCTGTTCAGCGCTGTCGCGCACGCGGCAGGGCCGGACGGGACCCGTTCCGGGGCGCGCGGCGGGGTCAGTCCGCCTGGGTGGCGTACATGCCCCAGTGGATCGCCTGGTCGGAGGCGGTCACCGTGAACAGGAGGTCCCGGCCGGGCCTGGCGGGGATCTCCACCGAGCCGATACCGGTCGCGCCGACCGGGCACTGGACCGTGAAGTCGGCCGGCGCCAGGCCGGCGACGTGGACCTGGACCGAGCCGCCGCCCTGGCAGCCCACCGTGACGGTGAAGGGCTGCGAGGGGTTGACGGAGGCCGTCACCGCGCCGCCGTCGCCGATCCAGTCCGGGATCCAGATCAGGCCCGTCTCCCCCGGGTGCGGCAGGATCTCCCCCGTCCCCATACCGCTCTGGACCGCGGCCGGGCCCGGCCGCGCCGCGGCCGTTCCGGCGACCGCCAGCACCGCCGCCAGCGCGGCCGCGCTTGCGGCCAGCATCCGCTTCCCCGTACGTGTCATCGCTACTCCCCGCTGCGTTGACCATCCGTCCGGCCGCACGAGCGCGCGCGGCCGGGCCGGGTGCCGGTCTTCGGCACACGAAGGATCTTACGACGATCAGATTCAACGGAGGCCGGATTCACCCGAACCCCCGGACCCGGACCTCTTGCCGTGACCCGGGTCGCGGGCTGAAGCGACCCCGGGGCCGAACGCGTATGGGCGCCTCCCGGAACCCGACCACGGGCACCGGCACCTAGTTGACGGGTAGTAGCCGGGGCCCAGCGCATCGGGAGGCGCCGTCCCGGACGCTACCTGGTCACATCGGGTGCGTCATCCGAATTAATCCGGGCCCGGGGCCCGCCGTACGGGTCTCGCCGGGCCCGCCGCACCAAGGCCCCCACCGGTTCGGACCGTACGGGAACCAACCGCGCCCGCCGTCCGACTGCTGGGGGGTGAGTGCGAAGTCGCCGGGTGTCCGGCCCTTGAGTGTGCTGGCGGGGTTCGCCCTGCTGCTGGTGGTGGTGTTCGTGGTGGCGTATGCGGTGGGACGGCAGGCGGGCCCGGTGTCCCCGGGGCTGACGCCCGGGGGCGGCACGTCGCCCGGGGCGCCCGGAATGGGCGGGCACGACATGGGCGGGATGCGATGAGCCCGGTCGCGGGGGCCGACGCCGGGGCCCTGGTGAGCACCGATCTGGCGGTCGGCGGCATGACCTGCGCGGCCTGCGTGGGCCGGGTGGAGAAGCGGCTGGCCCGGATCGACGGAGTGACGGCCGGGGTGAACCTGGCGACCGGTCGGGCGCGGGTGCTGCACCCGGCCGCGGTGCCGGTCGCTGAGCTGGTGGCAGCCGTCGAACGAGCGGGCTACACCGCCGAGTTGGCGCCCACCGGGACGGGCGTCGGGCTGCCGGACGAGGAGCCGGCGGAGCGCTGGCGGCTGCTGGTGACGACGCTGCTGGCCGTCCCGGTGGTGGTGCTGTCGATGGTGCCGTCACTGCAGTTCCCCGCCTGGCAATGGGTCTGCTTCGCGCTGGCCGTCCCGGTGGTGACCTGGGGGTCGGCCGGGTTCCACCGCCGGGCCTGGCAGGGGCTGCGGCACGCGGCGGCCACCATGGACACCCTGGTCAGCCTGGGGGTGGTGGCGTCCTTCGGCTGGTCCGCGTACGCGCTGGTGTTCGGCGGCGCCGGAGAGGTCGGCATGCGGATGCCGTTCTCGCTGACCGCGGACGGCGGCGGCGCGGCGCACGTCTACCTGGAGGCGGCGGTCGGGGTGCCGCTGTTCGTGCTGGCCGGGCGGCTGCTGGAGGGCCGGGTGCGGCGGCGCAGCGGTTCCGCGCTGCGGGCGCTGGCCGAACTGGGCGCGAAGCAGGTGTGCGTCCGGGACGGCGGGACCGGCGAGGAACGCCTGGTACCGATCGAACTGCTGCTGCCCGGGCAGGAGTTCGTGGTGCGGCCGGGCGAACGGGTGGCCACCGACGGGGTGGTGGTCGAGGGCGGTTCGGCGCTCGACCTGAGCCTGCTGACCGGCGAGAGCGTGCCGGTGGAGGTCGGCCCCGGGGACGCGGTGGCCGGGGCGACCGTCAACGTCGGCGGCGCGCTGGTGGTGCGGGCGACGGCCGTCGGCGCCGACACCCAACTCGCCCGGATCACCGCGCTGGTGGCGGACGCCCAGGCCGGCAAGGCCCGGGCGCAGCGCCTCGCCGACGCGGTGGCCGGGGTGTTCGTGCCGTGCGTGCTGGCGGGCGCGGTGTGCGTGCTGGGCTTCTGGCTCGGCGCGGGCGCGGCCCCGCAGGCGGCGGTGACGGCGGCGGTCGCCGTGCTGGTGGTCGCCTGCCCGTGCGCCCTGGGCCTGGCCACCCCGACGGCGCTGCTGGCGGCGACCGGGCGGGGCGCGGAGCTGGGCGTGCTGGTGCGCGGCCCGGAGGTGCTGGAGAGCCTGCGCCGGGTCGACACCGTGGTGCTGGACAAGACCGGGACGCTGACCACCGGGCGGATGGAACTGGCGGCGGTGACGGTCGCCCAGGGCTTCGACTCGGGTCTCGGCGAAGGTCTCGGCGAGGGGCTCGACGAGGGTGCGGTGCTGCGGCTGGCCGGCGCGGTGGAACACCGCTCGGAGCACCCGATCGGGCGGGCCGTGGCGGCGGCCGCGCGGGAGCGCTGCGGTCCGCTGCCCGCGGTGGACGGCTTCGCGGCCGCCACCGGGGTCGGGGTGTCCGGGGTGGTCGAGGGCCGGAGCATACGGGTGGTCCGCCCGGACGGCACGGCGCAGCCGCTGCCAGACGACCTCGCGGACGCCGTCACCGCCGCCTCGGACACCGGCCGCACGGCCGTGGTGGTCGAGCTGGACGGGCGGGCCGCGGCCGTGCTCGCCGTCGGCGACACTCTGCGCTCGGGCAGCTGGCGGGCGCTCCACCGACTGCGCGGGCTGGGCTTGGAGACCGTCCTGCTGACCGGCGACGGCCCGGGCGCGGCCCGGGCGGTGGCGCGCGAGCTGGGCATCGAACGGGTGCACGCCGCGGCCTCGCCGGAGGGCAAGGCCGCCGTGGTGGCCGAGCTGCGGGGCGCCGGGCGGACGGTCGCGGTGGTCGGCGACGGCGTCAACGACGCGGTGGCACTGGCCTCGGCGGACCTCGGGGTGGCACTGGCCTCGGGCAGCGACGCCGCCATCGGCGCGGCCGGACTGACCCTGGTGCGCGGCGACATCGAGGCGGTGGTGGACGCCGTCCGGCTGGCCCGGCGCACCCTCGGCACGATCCGGGCCAACCTGCTGTGGGCCTTCGGCTACAACGTGGTGCTGATCCCGCTGGCGGCCGTCGGCCTGCTCAACCCGATGCTGGCGGCGGTGGCGATGTCGCTCAGCTCACTGCTGGTGGTCGGCAACAGCCTGCGGCTGCGCACCTGGCAGCCCGGGCGGGGCACCTCGGCGGCCCGGAAGGGGGCTCGGCGATGAGCGGGGCGATGAGCAGGGCGACGAGCGCGATCGGGCGGCTGCGGGTGGTCGGCCCGCCGGTGGGCGCGGCGGCACTGACACTAATGCTGCTGACCGGGTGGACGGCGTTCGGCGGGGCCGGGCGGCCCCGGCCGGTGGAGGCCGGCCCGGGCTGGCTGCTGCTGCCGACGGCAGGCGCGGCCCCGGCCACGGCGGCGTTCTTCACGATCCGCAACCTGGGCGACGTACCGGACGAACTGACGTCCGCCAGCTGGGAGTTCGGCGGCAGGATCACGATCAAGCGGCACCTCCACCAGGGCGCCGCAGGCCGCTGGGAACCGGTGGCCGCCCTCCCGATCCCGGGCCGCGGCGAGCTGGCGATGGCCCCGGAGAACGCCGACCTGATGATCGCCGACCCCCCACCCCTACGGGCCGGCCAGTGGGTGGACTTCACCCTCGGCTTCCGCCACAGCCCGGACCTCCACCTCAAGGCCCAAGTCCTCCCCCCGGGCACCCGCCCCCAGCCAACCGAACCGCCGACACCCTGACACTCCCCGGCCGGATCACGCCCCGCCCCCCGTCGAGGCGCGATCCGGCCCCGCCGATGGCCCGTCTGGCGGAGGCAGAGAACACGAGATTGCGGTTCGAACAGGGTCAGGCCGCTCTTCCGGCTCCCAGTCCTGGACCGGAACGGACCGGATTCATTTGCCGGCCTCCGGCCCGTACCACTGGAGGGCCTGTCCGGTGACGCTCGCGATGCACTCGAAGTCGCGGTCCCGGTGCAGAAGGGTCAGGCCTTGCAGTTCCGCTGTGGCCGCGGCGACCAGGTCCACGGCTCCGGCGCTGCGGTGCCGACCTCGTTTGGTCAGCATGCCCTGGACGTACCAGGCGCGGTCGTAGGCGCGGTCATCGACCGGCACCCAGCCGCATGTCTTCGATCCCCTGCGTGTAGTCGGCTACTGTCCGCGCGCTGTAGAAGAACTCAAGCTCGGTGATGGGGCAGGTTGCGCCCAAGCCCACCGCTGCGGCCTGCTCCCAGCCCTACTACTCAGCGTCGCCGCGCATGAAGCGCGCGAGCGCGCTGGTGTCGATCAGGAATTGCGCCGCGTTCACCGACGGTAGTTCCTCTTGTTCTCGAAGATCTCCAGGTCGAAGGCCCCCGCATCGGCCGCGACACGCAGCCGTGTGAGGGCAAGCGCTCGCCGTCTGTTCTCCAGCACCTCGCGTAGAGCGGTGTTGACCGTCTCCTTCTTGGTAGTGGCGCGCATACCGCACCTGGCGGAGCCGAAACTGTTCGACTTCGGTTGACGTCCAGGCACTTGATGTTCCAACTTCTACGGAGGATCCGACAAGGGTGGTACCGATTTTGACAGCGAGGGACAGGAGAAGTGCGCACTCAGAACCGGCTTCGGCAGTACTGCTCGGTCCCTCCATTATTTCCGCGGCCGCTCGCCGTCCCCACGCTCTGCGCTCCGGCTGGCCGTGACCGCGGTGGCTCCGTGCCCGGCGGGCAGGCCCCATTCCACAACATGAAGTTTTGCCTGTTCCACTGCCCCGCGCGTCACTCCCATAGCAGCAAGTGGGGTCGCCCCATGACGCTCCAACCACGCGAGGCGGCGGCGCTGCTCGACTGGGTCTAAGCAGCCCCAAGGTTCTAGAGTGATTCCTGGCGTCGGCATGCCCAGTGCCTTCATCCGGGCGGCGACATCGTGGACGTACGGAAGCTCAGAGGGGGATCGAGCCAGCTCCACCACGCACCAGGCAGTCGTGTACGAAATTGAGCCATGGGCCCTCATTAACCGGCGGGTGCGCCAGTGTTGGATCGGCGAGAGTAGGAGACGTAATTCCTGCCATCCCACTGCGCGCCTTGAGCTCATCAGCTGGCGTGCTCATCGCTCGCGGAGCTGGATTGCTCAAGCTGCAGCTCCCGTTTCCGCTGCTCCTCTTTCAGGCGCTCGACAAATCGAGCAAACATTCGCAGTCGATCACCCTCGGGGAGAGGGTTGCTCGGGTCGCTTCCTGCATATTCATCGAGCATGAACTGTGATGCGTTGTAGTGTTTCTCGATCTCGTCGGCAGTCGACTGCAGGTTGTAGCCGCGCTCCCGGAATTTGAAGTACCCGGTCACACCTGCCGAAATTCCCACGAATCCACTGAGGAAGGCGGTTCCAAACCTCAACGTGACACTGCTTCCGTCGTTCATTGCAGCAAGGGATGACGTCACGATTGACCCGGTGATGATGATCACCTGGAAGAAGTTGTGGACCCGGCGGTTCTTGTTAGCGCCCTTCCGATACTGATCGATGATCTCCAGCGACGCTTCGCGGTAGATTCGCAGGCCAGAAGGGGAATCCAGTGGAAGCTGGGCTGCGGCGGTCTGGCGATCCTGCAGCGCATTGCGCAGATCGCCGGACTTGGTGGCGATCTTCTGACGGTTGGTCCGCAGGAGCCGGCCCATAGCGACCCACAGGGCGCTTACGATCGCCAGTCCCACATATCGAACGAACAGTAGCTGCGTATTCCAGAGGCCGATGATCACGGTGTAGCCCAGCAGGAAGGTCAACGCCATCGCGCCGAGCATGCTCAGCCAGAAGATCCGCTGAAAGGTGCGAGCCTCCCGAATATCGACCTCTAGCTGGTCGAACTCCTTGACCGTCCTCCGGTAGTCCTCCTGAGCGCGACACTCCTGCTCTGGCGTCAAACTCGGCCGATATTCGAGCAAATCTTGCCCATCCCTGGGAGCGCCCACACTCGCCACCATAGACCCCTATCTTGCCTCACTGGATCCACTGAAGGATAGGGCACGGATCATTGACAAACAAGAGTGGATTCATGCGCGGTAAACTTCAAGAGAATATATCGAAATCAACTGCGGGGGTCGCTGACATGTTCGATTCGATGTGAATTAAATGAGGCCCTGGCAGGTAAAAATATTCTTTAGGCATGGCTAGCCCGATCAGCGGGGCCGGTGCGCCGGACAGCCTGCCGGAGTCGGGGCCGAGCGAGGGATATGGCCGCCGGTGTCGGGGTGCCGCGCTCGGGGTGCCTGCTCCGGGTGGACCTCAAGTTGCCCTAGGGTGTGGGGAGTTCCCGGCGGCGGTTCGCTGCCGGGACTTCGCGCTTCTTGGGCGGAGTGGATCATGCGGTACGTGCGGTTGCTGCGGCGTGGGCCTGTGCTTCTGCTGTGGGGGGCGCAGACGGCGTCGGTGTTCGGTGACCGGCTGTACGCGATGGCCGTGATGTGGATGGCGCGGGAGCACGCGGGTGCCGGGGCGATGGGGCTGGTGGCCGTCGCCGAGTCCCTGCCCTACATCGTGCTGGGGACGGTGGGGGGCCGGGCGATGGACCGGTTCGCGTCGTTGCGGGCGCTGGCGGTGGTGGACGCGGTGCGGCTGGTCCTGGTGGCCGCGCTGCCGTGGGCGTGGTCCGAGTTCGGCACTGTGGGACTGATCGCCTCGGCCGCGCTGCTGGGCGTCGGCGGTGCCCTGTTCGATCCGAACCTCGGCGCGATGGTGCCGGACCTGGTGAGGCTGGGCGAGGTCCAGGCCGTCAGCGGGCTGATGGACCTGACCGGTCGGATCGCCCGGATCGCCGGGCCCGGGACGGCTGGACTGCTTCTGGCGGTGATGCCGCTGGCCGGGCTGTTCTGGGTGGACGCGGCGACGTTCGCCGTCTCGGCACTCGCCCTGGTGCTGCTGGCCGCTCGCGTCCGGCCGACTGCTGCAATCCCGCAGGCTGGGCCCCAGACGGCGGGACTTCAGCGGCCGGGCGCCTGGTCGCTGGTGCGGACCCATCCGGACACGGGGGTGGTGCTGGCGGTGCACGGGATCGGGGTCTTCGCCGGGGCGGTGGCGCTGGCGATGCCCGCGCTGCTGACAATCCGCCTCGGCGCCGGGGCCTCCGCGTACGCGGCGGTGCTGGCCTGCACAGGCGCGGGTGCTCTGGCCGGGAATCTGGTGGCCGGGAACGTGCGGCTGCCGGCGCCGCTGACGGCGGTGTACTGCGGGGTGTGGGCGGTGTCGGGGCTGGTGCTGGCGGCCACCGGGCTGGCCGGGTCGCTGCCGGTGCTGCTGGCGCTGTCCGTGCTTTCCGGGGCGGTGTCGCCGTTCTTGCAGATTGCGTTGTCGACGCACTTCGCGCTGTTCCCTCCGGCCGCTCGCAGGCGGCTGCTGACGGTGGACCTGACCGTGATCCGCACCTGCGGGACGGTCTCGATGCTGTTCGTCCCCGGGCTTGCCGCCAGCGGTCCGAGGGCCGCGTTCCTGGTGGGCGGTCTGGCGGTGGTGGTGGTCGGTGTGGCGGGTGCCGTGCTGGTGCTGGGCCTGGCACGGGGGCGTCGGCCGGTGCCGGAGGTCGAGCCGGTGCCGGAGCTGGCGGCCCGCGACTGAGTCCAGGCGTGGGCCGGGCCCTGCGGTGCGGGGCCCGGCCGGTGTGCTGGTGGTGCTCGGGTCAGCTGGTGATCAGCTGCCAGTGGGTGACGGTGATGTCCTCCAGCGGGATGCCGAGGTCCTTGTAGATCCGCTGGCGCATGGCGCCGAACCAGGCGTCGCGCCGGTCGTCGAAGAACGCCCGGTCGTACCAGGCGACGCCGAGGAGGACGGTGCCGCCGCCGTTGGGGTTGCCCGGTTCGGCCTCCCAGTAGGTGCACTGCCAGTCCCAGAGCATGAGCTCCTCGGGGCGGTTGCGCAGGCGCTCGTCGGACTCGCGCAGGGACTGGATGCACCGCTCGGCGGTGGCGGCGTCGGGGCAGTAGTAGGTGCAGTCGGACTTGGCGATCGGGGTCTTGTCGGCGCGGCGGGCCGTGTCGACGTCCTCCCCGGTCAGGACGCGGACCCGGGTCACCAGGCCATCGCGGGTGGCGATCTCTTCGAGGATGGTCACGGCGTTGTGCTCCTCTCGGTGGGGTGTTGCTCCCTTGGGTGGTGGCTACCAGCTCGTCCCGCTGATCGGGTCGGGGCTGGGGCTCTGGGGGTCGCGGCGGCGGATGCCGCCGGGGGCGGCGTAGCGGACGTTCAGGCCGACGCGGGCGCCGTTGCTGGTGTTGGTGCCGGAGCGGTGCAGCAGACGGCTGTCCATGAGCAGGGCGGACCCGGCCGGCAGGGGCAGTGCGGTCGAGGCGTCGGCGGTGAAGCCGGTCGCCTGGTCGGCACGGCCGCGTTCGGCACCGTGCTCGGCTTCGGAGGAGAACGGCAGGTAGCCGAACTGGTGCGAGCCGACCACGGCGTGCAGGCAGCCGTTGCTCACGGTGGCGTCGCTGATGGCCAGCCAGGCGGAGACGGACCGGTCGGGGTCGAGTTCGACCCGGGCGTCGGTGCCGTCCTGGTGCCAGGGAATTTCGAAGGTGCAGCCGGGCCACTTCACCACGAGGAAGGTGTTCTCGACCGCGACGTCCGGGCCGATGGTTTCCCGGACGGCGGCCAGCAGTTGTGGGGCCCGGACGGCCGCGCGGGCCCACTCGGTGTCCAGATGGGGGTTGCGGATGATCTCCTGGCGGCGGGCACGGTGTTCGGCGACGAGTTGGGCGGCGCGTGCGCGGGCGGCCGAGGGGGCGGACCACTCGATGCCGGTGCGGAATCCCCGGCGGCCGAGGATCCCGCCTGTACTGGTCATCAGATCTGACCCCTTCGGAGCAGGTTTCCCTGGGCAGTGCGGACGGGGCCGGTTCAGTCGGCGGTGCGAGGGCGGGTACTGCCGGGCGCGAACGGCGGACGTATCGGAGGCCGCCCGGGACGCGGAAGCGCACGAAGGACGGCCCGGATTGCGCGTCGCGGCCCGGCGATGATCTGGCGCCTGGTCACCGACTGTTCGGGCAGAGCCAACTCCGCCCAGACGCGTTTGCCCTGTTCGGTCCGCTCCGCGCCGTGCGCCAGGGCCAGGCACTCGACCAGTTCCAGCCCCCGGCCGCTCTCCGCGTCCGTGCCGGCCTGGCGTCGCCGGGGAAGTGCGATCGAGCCGTCGTAGACCTCGACCAGGGCCCGCCGCAGCCGGACGCTCACGTAGACGGCGACGGTGAGCATCGGCCGGTCGGAATGCCGGACGGCGTTGGTCACCAGCTCGGAAGTGACCGTGTTCAACGCGAGCCGGGAGTCCTCGTCGAGCAGGACGCCCCAGCTGGCGACGCGGCTCCTCACCTTGCGACGGGCGACGGGCACGGAGACCGGATCTCTGGTCAGGAAGAAGACATGGGAATGCACGACCACGGTGGGGCACCCTTCGGCACTGGCCTGGAGAGCGGTACCGGCCACCTGGGGGAATGGACGAGCAGGTGGGCGGTGCCGCCGATCGTGGAGCCGACGCGACCCCGACGTACGGGGCTCTCACTCGGCCTGACAATGAGTCAACAGGTGTGCGCTCGGCGTGAACACGGTAGAGACACCCCGGATGCTTGAAACCCTTGAAACCCGGCCCGGGGGCGGCGATGGCAGCACGCGAACGAACACCCAACGGCAAGCTCGCCCCGCTGGTAGAGGAATGCCGGTGGGCGAGCAACGGCGAGTTCGCCCGAGCGGTCAACCGGGCCGGAACCGAGGCCGGTTACAAGCTGAGGTACGACGAGTCGGCCGTCTCGCACTGGCTCTCGGGCACCCGTCCCATGGCCAAGTACCAGAAAGTGGTCCTGGAGGCCCTGGCCCGCCGGCTGGGGCGGCCGGTCACCGCGTTCGAGGCGGGCTTCGCCGATCGACCTGACGTTCAGGCCCAGTCCGGGGATACGGTGGCGGGACTGATCGACCTCGGGAGCATGGACATGGACCCATCGCGCAGGGGCGTACTCGGGGCGGGCCTGTACTCGGTCGCCCTCACCATTCCAGGCTGGCCGGACCACGTCGGGCGGTTCGAGCGGTTGAAGGCCGATCCGCACACCCGGATCGGCATGGGCGAGGTCGAGGCCGTGATCGCCATGACCGAGCGCATCAGCGAGTTGGACGACCAGTTCGGCGGGCGGACCGCCCGCCCGATGGCCGCCGCGTTCATGGTCAACAACATCGCCCCGTACCTCAAGGCCACCGCCGACGACGAGGTCCGCAAGGCGATGCTGTCGGCCGCCGCCGACCATCTCTACCTGACCGGCTACATGGCCGTGGACGAACGCCTCGACCTGCTCGGCCAGGCCTACTACACCAAAGCGCTGGAGCTCGCCCTCGCCGCCGGCGACCACCTCACCTACTGCACCACCCTGCGCGGAATGAGCGTCCAAGCGGTCGAACTCGGCCACGGAGCAACCGCGTTGCGGTACGCGAACGCCGCCGCTGCCACATCACCCGAGGCCGGACCACGGATGCGCGCCTTCCTCGCCGGACAGCAGGCCCACGCCCTCGCCCAGACCGGTGACCGTGCTGGTGCGGTCGCCATGCTCCGTTCGGCCGAAGTCGCCATGGAACAGGCCGAATCCAAGGCCAAAGCCCACGGCTCCTACGACCCGGCTTCCCTCTCGTACCACGTCGCCCAGGTCAACTACGAACTCGGTGACCGCAAAGGCGCCACCCGCGCACTCCAGCACTCCGAGAAGGTCCGACCCGCGGTGTACCGCCGGGCCCGCGTCCGCCACCGCGCGATGCTCGCCGAATGGCAGCTCGAAGCCGGCCGACTGGAGGAAGCCGTCCAGAACTGGAACCTCGCCCTGGACGACTTCCCCCACGTCCAGTCCGGCCGAGCCGACGACCGCATCCGCACCATGCTCTCCGCAACCCAACCGCACCGGCGCAACCCCCACGTCCGCGATCTTCTCGAACGCGCCCGACCGATCATCCCCCACCGGACTTGATCCCCGAAGAAGACCTCACGGTCGTCGTCCTGGCTGTGGTTGGAGCTGGCATCACGACACCTCAGTGACGTCCCCGCCAGGGCCTGGCTTGTGCCTGCCCTCGCGCTCCTGAGCGAGAGCAGGTGCGTGCAGCGGGCGGCAGGGCCGTCATAGGCGCCAACGTGCTCCGATAGGAACGGGTCGGGGCACGTTGGCGCTTTACCCCACGATTGGACGCACGCGCGCCCCCTCCGGGAGGCGGCGCGCGTGTGAGAACCAGTCACGGTGACGGTGTACGCGCCTTCGCGATCGTTCCGTTGGTCAGGGGTGGGGGATGACGGCGACCGGGGACTGGGCGTGGTGCAGGGCGGCGTGGGCGACGCGGCCGAGGCGGGGGCCGAAGTCGAGGGAGCGGTGGCGGCGGCCGACGACCAGGAGGGCGGCGCCGGCGGAGGCCTCGACCAGGCCGCGGGCGGCGCCGAGCCGGACGTCCTCGATCACCACGGTGTCCGGGTGCCGCTCGCGCTGGCCGGCCAGGGCGAGGGTGAGCAGCTTGGCCTCCAGCGCCTCCAGTTGGGCGATCTCGGTGGGCGGCACGGCCCCGCCGGCGTAGCCGAAGACCGGCGGGAGGTCCCAGCCGTGCACGGCCCGCACCCGGGCGCCGCGCAGGGCGGCCTCCTGGAAGGCGAAGGCGAGCACCTCCTCCTCCGGGGCGTGCGCGTCGACGCCGACCAGCACCTCGGGCCCGTCGTCGCCGGCCCCGTCGGGCGAGCCCGGCTCGCGCACCACGACCACCGGCACCGTGCTGCGGGCGGCCGCGGCCATGCCGACCGAGCCGAGCAGCAGCCCGGTGAAGCCGCCGAGGCCGCGCGAGCCGAGCACCAGGAGGGCGGCGTCCTCGGCCGCGGCGACCAGGCCGTCCACCGGCGCGTCCAGGACGGCGTCGGTGTGCACCACCAGGTCGGGGTGGCGCTCGCGGATCGCGTCGGCGGCCGAGGCCAGCACCCGCTGCGCGGCGGCCGGCAGGTCGTCGGGCTCGGCGAAGGTGGCCACGCCGTCGGTCAGCCACGGCCAGGCGTGCACCAGGCGCAGCGGGGCGCCCCGGAGCACCGCCTCGTCGGCGGCCCAGAGGGCGGCGGTGGTGCTCTCCGGCGAGCCGTCGACCCCGGCCAGGACGGATGGCGTCATGAGGGTTCCTCCACTGTGTCGGCGCTTGGCGGGGCGGCGCGGGGACGGTGCGCGCACTGACGGCCCGTCCGCTCCTCCCCCCACCCTGGCGGTCCGCCAGGGCCTCGCGACAGAGGCCGCAGGCCCCTCGGCGACGGGACGAAAGGCCCGCCCGTGGGAGCGTACGGCGCACCCCGGCGTGCGGGGTGCCGACACCCGGGCACTACCGTGAATCCGGCAATCGCCCTGATCGGGCGGCACCTGACGCCCTCCGGCGGCGGGTGGAGGACGGGCCAGGGCGAGTACGAGGAGGACAGCGGTGGGCGGAGCGGACGGCAGCGCGGCGGTCGGCGGCGCGCGGATGCCCCGGCTGCGCCTGGACGAGCTGCTGGAGGAGCTCCAGTGGCGGATCGACGCGGCGCGCGGCACCCAGAACCGGGTGCACAACCTGCTGGAGGCGGTGCTCGCGGTCGGCCGGGAGCTGGACCTCGCCCAGGCGCTGCACCGGATCGTCGAGGCCGCCGCCGACCTGGTGGACGCCCGCTACGCCGCGCTCGGGGTGATCGGCCCGGACGGGCACTCGCTGTCGCAGTTCCTGACGGTGGGCCTGTCCGAGGAGGAGATCGCCGAGATCGGCCCGCCGCCGTCCGGCCGGGGCATCCTCGGCGAGTTGATCCGCGACCCGCAGCCGCTGCGCTGCCCGGTGCTGTCCGAGCACCCGGCCTCGGCGGGCTTCCCGCCGAACCATCCGCCGATGCACACCTTCCTCGGGGTGCCGGTGCGGGTGCACGGCGAGGTGTTCGGGAACCTGTACCTCACCGACAAGCGCGGCGGGCTGGACTTCGACACCGACGACGAGGCGGTGATCTCCACCCTGGCGGTCGCGGCCGGGGTGGCGATCGACAACGCCCGGCTGTACGAGGAGGCGCAGCTGCGCCAGCGCTGGCTGCGGGCCAGCGCGGAGATCAGCCGCAGCCTGCTGTCGGGCGCGCCCCGGCTGGAGGTGGTGGAGCTGATCGCCCGCCGGGCCGGGGAGATCGCCGGCGCGGAGCTGGCCGACGTCTCGGTGGCGCTGGACGGTCCGCAGGAGCGGGCGGAGGAGCTGACGGTGGAGGTCGCGCTGGGCGGCGCGCCGGCCGCGCGGCTGGGGGTGACGGTGCCGGTGGACGGCACGCTGTCGGGCGCCGCGTACGCCTCCGGTTCGCCGGTGACCAGCGACGACCTGGCCTGCGACGCCCGCTATCCGGCGGGCCCGGCGGGGCGCTTCGACGGGCTGGGCCCGGCGGTCGCGGTGCCGCTGGGCACCGGGGCGGGGTACGGGCGGGGCGTGCTGCTGCTGGCCCGCGCGGCCGGGCAGCCGGCCTTCGGGCCGGACGAGACCGGGCCGCTGCTGGGCTTCGCGGACCAGGCGGCGCTGGCCCTGGAGCTGGCCGAGCGGCGGCGCGACGCCGAGCAGCTGACGCTGCTGGAGGACCGTGACCGGATCGCCCGGGACCTGCACGACCTGGCGATCCAGCGGCTGTTCGCGACCGGGATGACGTTGCAGAGCGCGGGCCGGCTGATCGACAGCCCGGCCGCCGCCGACCGGGTCGCCCGCGCGGTGGCGGACCTGGACGAGACCATCAAGATCATCCGGTCGACGATCTTCGGGCTGCGCGCCCACAGCGAGCCCGACCGGGGCCTGCGCGCCCGCGCCACCCGCGTCGTCGCCGAGGCGCAGGGGACACTCGGCTTCGCGCCCCGGCTGAGCATGGAGGGCCTGCTGGACACCGACGTGCCGCAGGAACTGGCCGACCACGTGGTGGCCGTCCTCGGCGAGGCGCTCAGCAACGCCGCCCGGCACGCGCGGGCGGGCCGGGTGGAGGTGACGCTGCGGGCGCTCGCCGGGCGGGTGGCCCTGGTGGTGGCCGACGACGGGGTGGGCGTGCCCGAGGGCGGCCGGCGCAGCGGGCTGCGCAACCTCGCCGAGCGGGCCGAGCGGGTGGGCGGCGCCTTCACGGTCGGGCCCGCCGAGGGCGGCGGCGCCCGGCTCTCCTGGGAGGCCCCGCTCAGCTCCTGACGTGCCGTCACCGGGCCTTCGCCCACGCCGCTCCGCCCCCTCGCGCACGCCGTCCCTACTCGAACGACCGAACGCGCTCGGGCGGGTTCACAGGTCGAGCACGCCCCCCTCGAAGAACGCTCTCAACATCCATTGTCGCCACGCATGTTCGACGGTAGAGTCGCCGTTCGCCGAGCACGGATGAGCATTCGACAGCATCATTTGGGGCGGCCATGTCAATTAATCAGGACACCCTCCAGGTCGTTCCCGACCTGATCCACGCGTTCACGGAAATGGCACGCCGCAATCCCCGGCACCCCGCGATCGTCCAGCGGGGGCGCACCCTCGACTACGGCCGGCTCGCAGAGCTGGCGAACACCCTGGCCAGGCGCCTGGGACCGGACCCCGGCACGGTCTGCGTCCCGGCCGTCCACACGGCCGAAACGGTGGTGGCACTTCTCGGCGTGCTGACCGCCGGGGGCGTGTACTGCCCGATCGATCCGGCATTCCCGGCGGCCCGTCGACACGCCATGGCGACGGCCGCGAACTGCCGCACGGCGATACTCGGCGAAGCCGTCGCGGACCACCAACTCGGCGCTCGATTAGTGGAGTTACCAGACCTCTCGGAATTCCCCGGAGAACCGCCCGGAACCCTTCCGGCGGACCGTGCCGCAAGCGGCCCGGAACATCCGGCCTACATTCTCTTCACGTCGGGTTCGACCGGGCAGCCGAAACCCGTCGCCACTCCCCGCCGGGCCGTCGCGGCCACGGCCCACGCACTGCGCGACCTCTTCCACCTCACCCCCCAGGACCGGGTGCTCCAGTTCGCCTCGCTCAACTGGGACACCTGCTTCGAGGAGATCCTCCCGGCACTCACCGCGGGCGCCACCCTCGTCCTCGACCCCGACGCGCACTGCGGGTCGTTCCCGCGCTTCCTGCGGATGGTCGAGCGCGAGCGGATCACCGTTCTGGACCTGCCGACCGCCTTCTGGCACGAACTCGTCCA
Source organism: Kitasatospora sp. NBC_01300 (assembly GCF_041435235.1). NCBI lineage: Bacteria > Bacillati > Actinomycetota > Actinomycetes > Kitasatosporales > Streptomycetaceae > Kitasatospora > Kitasatospora sp. NBC_01300. Next base: position 734,608 of record NZ_CP108408.1, read on the forward strand.
CCACCTGGTCGACGACCGGGCCGAACTGCCGCCCTGCGTCAGGCTCCTGGTGATCGGCGGGGAGGCCGTCCAACCGGCCCGGCTGGACGACTGGGCCCGGCTGGACACCGGTCGGATCCGGCTGTTGAACACCTACGGCTGCACCGAGACCACCCAGATCACCCACGCCGTCGACCTGTCCGGACCGCTCGCCCGCGAACCGGTCGGGCCCGGCGCCGACCGCACACCGGCCGCCCGCGCACCGATCGGCCACGCCCTGCCGCACGTCATCGAACGCCTCGGCGAACAGGGCGAGTTGCTGATCGGCGGGCCGGGCCTCGCACTCGGCTACCCCGGCCTGCCCGAGGCCACGGCGGCCCGGTTCACCACCGTCGACGGCGAGCGGTACTTCCGCACCGGCGACCGGGTGAGCCGCGGCCCGGACGGCCTGCTCACCCACCAGGGCCGCCTGGACGGCGAATTGAAGGTGCGCGGCGTCCGGGTGGACCCGGCGGAGGTCGAGGCGCACCTCACCGGCCACCCCGAGGTGAGCGCCGCCGCCGTCACCGGCGCCGCCCTGGCCGGCCGCACCGCCCTGCTCGCGTACGTCGTGGCGCGGCGGCACACCTCCCCGCCGGACCTGGCCGGCGACCTGCTGTCCTACCTGCGGGCCCGGGTGCCCGGCCACCTCGTGCCCGGGCGGATCACCGTCGTCCCCCGACTCGTGCACACCCCCAGCGGCAAGGTCGACCGGGCCGGCTGCCACCTGCGCTACGGCGCCCACGACAGGTCGAAGGAGACCTCCGTTGAGCACTGACCTCACCACCCCCGCCACCCCGCAGGACCTGGTGGCCGTCTTCCGGCGCGTGCTGGAACGCGACGACGTGGCGCCCGACTCCGACTTCTTCGACCTCGGCGGCGACTCGCTGATCGCCACCCGGGTGCTGAGCGCCGTCGCGCGCGGCTACGCCGTCGAGCTCACCTTCGACGAGTTCCTGCTCGCGCCCACCCCCACCGCGCTCGCGCGCAGAATCACGGCCGCGAGATGAACGACCACCCGTTCAACGACCGCCCGTTCAACGGCCGGCAGCTCGACGACCGCCCGTTCAACGGCCGGCAGCTCGACGACCGCCCGTTCAACGGCCGGCAGTTCGACGCGCATCGGCCCGGAGGAACCGCCGTCGTGGTCGGCGCCGGACTGGCCGGGCTCACCGCCGCGACCGGGCTGGCGGCGCACGGCTTCGACGTGACCGTCCTGGAGGCCCGGGACCGGGTCGGCGGGCGCACCCACGGCATCGAGGCCGCCCCCGGTGTCCTGGTCGACGCCGGCGCCGCCTACCTCGGCGACCGGCACACCGAACTCCTCGCCATGATGGATGAGTTGGGGCTCAAGACCACCCCCACCACGATGTCCGGCGCCAGCCGGTTCGCGCTCGGCAGCGGCAACGAAAGCAGCGCCGGCGCCGAGACCCGCGACGGCCGGTTCCCGCCGCTCGACGGCGTCGCGCTCGGCGACCTGTTCGACCGGCTGTCCGAACTCACCGCCGCCGTGGAGCCGGAGGCGCCCTGGCTCACCCCGGACGCCGAACGCCTGGACGCCCTCACCGCCGCCGAGTGGGCCGAGCAGCACCTCACCCACCCCGACGCCCGGCTGTTCTTCCCGCTGTTCCTGGGCGAGATGACGGCCGCCGACCCGGCCGACATCTCCGTCCTCCACCTCGCCTTCTACCTGCGCTCCGGCGGCGGCCTGCGCTACCTCAACGCCTTCGCCGGCGGCGCCCAGCAGGACCGGATCTCCGGCGGCGCCCACCAGGTGTGCGAGCGGCTGGCCGAGCGCCTGGGCGACCGGGTACGGCTGGGCGAGCCGGTCCGGGCCGTCCACCAGGACGCCGACGCCGTCACCGTGCACACCGATCGCGGCGAACACCGCGCGGACGTCGCCGTCATGGCGCTGCCGCCACTGCTCGCCGACGCGATCGACTACCGGCCCGGCCTGCCGGTGCGCCGGGCCGGCGAGCGCACCGCGCGCGGCTGCGCGGTCAAGGTCCACCTGGTCTACCCGGCGCCGCTGTGGCGCGACCACGGCCTGTCCGGCTGGTCGGTCAACGCCCGGGGGCCACTGCTCTCCACCGTGGACGACTCCCCCGCCGAGGCCGGCATCGGCGTCCTGACCGGCTTCGTCACCGGCGCCGAGGCACACCGCTTCGCCGCCCTCACCCCGCAGCAGCAACGCGCCGCGGCCGTCGGGCAGGCCGCGCAGCTCTTCCCGATGCTCCCCGAGCCGACCGCCTGCCATGTCACCGACTGGCTCAACGACCCGTACAGCCAGGGCTGTTACGCCGCCCTGCTGGGGCCCGGCGACTGGCCGCGGCTCGGCCCGGCGCTGACCGCGCCGCACCACCGGGTGCACTGGGCCGGCACCGAGACCAGCACCGCGTACTTCGGGCTGATGGAGGGCGCGATCCGCTCCGGCCACCGGGTCGTCGCCGACATCCTCGCCCGCGCCTGAAACCCGCGCCAGACGCCCGCGCCCCGCCCTTCCCCCGTTCCACCCCCGTCCTTCCCCGGCCTTTCCCGGCCTTTCCCCTCACCGGCGCCGGTTCCACGAGAATCCGCGCCCGGCCCCCCTTCGGGAGACCCCCATGAGCGACCGCAGTTCCATCGCGCCCCTCGCCGCCAGACAGCGGCTGATGACCGAACCCGACCTGGGCGCGGGCAACTTCCTCGACCACGCCCTCGCGGCCAACCCGCACCGCGCCGTCCCGTCCGTCTTCACCCACCGCACCGACCACCGCGGCGAGGTCGTGCTGCGCGGCCACAGCCTGCTCGACCTGGCCGCGCTGCGCGACCGCTACGCCGCCTGGTACCACGCCAACGGGGTGCGCCCCGGCGAGCCGGTGGGCGTCGTCGTCGGCGAGGGCCTGGAACCGCTGCTGCACTTCCTCGCGCTGACCTCGCTGGGCGCCGTCCCCGCGCTGGTCAACGACGCGATGCGGCACGACGTGCTGGTCCGCTACCTGGACCACGTCGGCGTGGTCGGCGTGGTCGCCGACGACCCCACCCGGCTGGCCGCCGCCTACCGCGAAAACCCGGGCCGCCGCCCGCGCTTCCTCGCCCTGGCCGCCGAGGTGCAGGCATTCGACGCCGACGCCGTCGAACTGCCCGCCGGCCACCCGTACCGGCACGCCCCGGACGACGTGGTGGCGCTGATCCACTCCTCCGGCACCACCGGCACCCCCAAGTCGACGATGCTGGCGCACCGCCAGTTCTGGGACGGCAAGCAGCCGCGGATGGAGCGCTTCCCCGCCGAGCCGTACGACCGGCTGATGTCGCTGATGCCGCACACCCACGCCGGCGGGCTCAGCTACTTCCTCACCGCGACCCTGCTCGGCCTGCCCACCGTGGTGATGTCCGACTGGCGGCGCGCCGTCGTCGAGCCGGTGATGGAGGCCTTCCAGCCGACCATGGTCGCCTCCTTCCCCCGGACCTTCGTCGAGCTGGCCACCGGCGACCTCCCGGTCCGCGGCGCGGCCCGGGTGCACTCCTGGTTCAACACCGGTGACAGCGCGCACCACGGGCACATCCGCCGTCTGGTGACGCTCGGCGAGCGGCCGGCCGGACTGATCCGCCCCTGGCTGCTGCCGCAGGACCGGGCCGACCAACCCGCGCTGCCCGGTTCGCAGTTCGTCGACGGCCTGGGCTCCTCCGAGATGGGCATGGCGCTCTTCGGCCAGGTGACCACCCCGGAGAGCGCCCGCGACGACCGCTGCGTCGGCAGGCCGCTGGAGGTGGTCCTGAAGGCCGCCGTGCTCGACCAGGACGGCACCGAACTCCCGGACGGCACGGTCGGGTTGCTCGGTGTGGTCAGCCCCTCCCGGACCCCGGGCTACTGGCACGACCGGCGGCTCACCGAGAGCTTCGAGCTGGCCGGCTACTGGCTCACCGGCGACGTCGCCCGCCGCTCACCCGACGGCCGCTTCTACCACCTCGACCGCACGGTGGACGTCATCGACACCGCCGACGGCCCGGTCTACAGCCTGCCGATCGAGGAGGTGCTGCTCGCCGACTGCGCCGACCTGGTGCAGGACTGCTCGGTGGTCGGCGTGCCCGGGGGGCCCGGCGAGGGCCAACGCCCGGTCGCCGTCGTCCGGTTGCAGGCCGGGGCCGCCGGGGCCGGCGCCGAGGAGGTGCAGGACGCGGCGAACAAGGCGCTGGCCGCGGCCGGGCTGGCCGCGCTCGCCGCCGTCCGGATCGCCCGCACACCGCAGGACTTCCCGCTCGGGCCGACCGGCAAGGTGCTCAAGCGCGAGCTGCGCACCCGCTTCGCGGGGCTCTTCACCGACACCCGAACCGACACCCGACCCGAGTCCCGAACCGACACCCGGGCCGAGCTCCGAACCGGCCCACAAACCGACCCCTCCACCGGCCCCTCCACCGCCCCCTCTGCCGGCCAGTAGCCGGCCATGGACCACCCCGTGATCCGCCAGCCGTACACGTACGCGCGGACGGCACTGGTCGAGCCGGACTGGCGGCGGCTGCCGGGCTGGCGCCGCGTCACCGAGGCGCAGTGGCGCGACGCCCAGTGGCAGCGGGCCCACTCGGTGAAGACCGCCCGGCAGCTGCGGGCCGTCGTCGGCGACCGGCTCACCGACCACTTCTACCGCGAACTCGCCGCCGACCAGGCCGGGTTCGCCACCATGCCGATGCTGCTGCCGCCGCAACTGCTGAACACCATGGCCCCGGACGCCCCGGCCGACCCGCAGGCCTTCACCGAGGCGTTCCTGGCCGACCCGGTGCGCCGCTACATGCTGCCGGTGCGCACCGACCGGCACCCGCACTGGCCCAGCCACCCCCGGGCCGAACGGGACTCGCTGCACGAGGCGGACATGTGGGCCGTCGAGGGCCTGACGCACCGTTACCCCACCAAGGTGCTGGCCGAGTTGACCGCCACCTGCCCGCAGTACTGCGGGCAGTGCACCCGGATGGACCTGGTCGGCACCTCGACGCCCCAGGTGGCCAAGACCCGGCTGCTGCTGCGCCCCGCCGACCGGCAGGAGCAGATGCTCGACTACCTCAAGCGCACCCCCGCCGTGCGCGACGTGGTGCTGTCCGGCGGCGACCTCGCCAACGTCCCCTGGCCCCGGCTGGAGTCCTTCCTGCTGCGGCTGCTGGACCTCGGCACCGTCCGGGACATCCGGCTGGCCAGCAAGGCCGTGGTCGGCCTGCCCCAGCACTGGCTGCAACCGCAGCTGCTGGACGGGCTGGCCCGGGTCGCCGAACTGGCCGCCCGCCGCGCGGTCAACCTGGCCGTGCACACCCACGCCAACCACGTGCGCTCGATCACCCCGCTGGTCGCCGAGGCGGCCCGGGCCCTGCTGGACGCGGGCGTGCGGGACGTCCGCAACCAGGGCGTGCTGATGCGGGGCGTCAACGACACCCCCGAGGACCTGCTCGACCTCTGCTTCGCCCTCCAGGGCGAGGCGAACATCCTGCCGTACTACTTCTACCTCTGCGACGTGATCCCGGGCGCCGAGCACTGGCGGACGCCGCTGCACCAGGCGCAGCGCCTCCAGGAGGCGATCATGGGCTACCTGCCCGGCTACGCGACCCCGCGCCTGGTCTGCGACGTCCCGCACGTCGGCAAGCGCTGGGTGCACCAGGCGGTGGCCTACGACCGCGAGCTCGGCATCTCGTACTGGACCAAGAACTACCGCACCGGCCTGGAGAGCGGCGGCGGCCAGGACGCCCCGCTCGACCGGCGCCACCCCTACTACGACCCGGTGGACACCCTCCCGGAGACCGGCCGCCGCTGGTGGTCCGAGCCGTCCACCGCAGGAGGAGCGCGATGAGCACCCCCGACCCGAGCCCCGACCCGAGCCCCGGCCCTCCCCGGGACGGCGAACTGCGCCGCCTGTGCTGGATCTTCCCCGACCGGGAGTCCTCCCGGATGGCCGCGATGTGGCACGGCTTCTTCTGGGACCTCTACGCCGAGAGCGCCGCCGACCTCGGCCTGCGCTGGACCAGGCACGCCCCGGAGGCCGTCACGGTGGACGCCACCGGTCCCGGCCGCCCCCGGGTCTACGTGGACGACGAGCCGGTCACCCCCGAGGACACCCTGTTCATCACCGCGCTCTACTCGCTGCCGTACCAGTCGATGGACGTCTTCAACCAGTACGCGCTGTACGCGGTGCTCGAACAGGCCGGGTTCTACCTGCCGTTCCCGCCGCAGGTCTCGCTGATCGGCAACGACAAGCTGGCCACCCTGCTGTTCCTGGCCGGCTCCCCGGTGCCGGCCATCCCGACGGTGCGGATCGGCACCGGCCGGGACATCAGCAAGCACGTCTACGAGGTGGGCCTGCGGAACATGACCTACCCCGCGATCGTCAAACCCGCCGGCTGGTGCGGCGGCGGCGGGATCAACCTGGCCCGCGGCCCCGAGGACGTCAGGGGCCTGGCCAGCCTCGCCCAGGGCGGCGACACCACGCTGGTGGTCCAGCCCTACCTGGGCGACGGCACGATCGACTACCGGGTGTACGTCGTCGACGGCGAGCCGTACGCGGTGATGAAGCGGACCCCGGAGCCCGGCTCCCCGGTCGCCAACGCCAGCCGGGGCGGCGCCATGGAGTTCCCGCCGGTGCCGCCCGAACTCGCCTCCGCCACCGCCTGGTTCGCCGAGCGGCTGCCGATCCCGTTCTTCTGCGTCGACTTCCTGTACGACGGCGAGCGGTACTGGTTCTCCGAACTGGAACCGGACGGCGTGATCGCCCCCGACCTCACCGACCCGGACCGCACCCTCCAACGGGACGTCACCCGCGCCCGCTTCGCCGCCTACCGCGACGGCCACGCCAAGTGGCTCGCGGACGGCGCCCGCCCGCTCACCCTCGACCCCGCCCACCGGCAAGCCCCCGACCCCCGGACGGACTCCCGATGACCGCCTCCTTCTCCCTGCCCCCCGAGGCCGCCGAGCCCCGCCTGCACGTGGCCCGGCGCACCCTGGAGCGGCTGCGCAGCGTCCCCGCCCTGGCCCCGCGCTACGCCAGCCACATCAACGTCCACACCCTCGACCGGCTCGCCACGCTCCCGCCCCTGGCCAAGGACGACCTCAACACCGCGCTCGCCCACCTGGAGCCCGCCGCCGAGCAGGCCGCCACCTGGCTGTTCCAGAGCGGCGGCAGCACCGGCGCCCCCCAGGTCGGCTACGCCCCCACCGGCTTCTACATGGCCGGCGTGCACGCCCACTGGCAGCCGCTCGACCGGACGGACGTCTTCGTCAACGCCTGGGGCGCCGGCCGGATGTGGGGCGCGCACTTCCTCGCCGCCGCGCTCGCCGACCTCTCCGGCTGCCGGATCATCGCGCTCGGCTCGGTCGCCGCCGAGGAGTACGGCGACTGGCTGGCCTTCCTGGCCGCACGCCGGGTGACGGCCATCGGCGGGACGCCCAGCGTGCTGCGGCTCTGGTTCGCGCACGCCCGCGCCGCCGGCATCCGGCTCCCCTCCCTGCGCAAGGTGTTGTGGCTCGGCGAGGCCTGGCAGCCCCAACTCGACGAGGACCTCGCCGTGGTGGCGCCCGAGGCGCGGCGCTGGGGCATGTTCGGCAGCACCGAGACCTGGGTGGTGGCCACCAACACCCCCGACTGCCCGGCCGACACCTTCCACCCGCTGCCCGACCAGTTGGTCCACGCCGACGCCGGCGGCCTGCTCGACTTCACCACCCTCAACCCCGAGATGCTCAACCCGGTGCTGCGCTACCGCACCGGCGACGCGGGCGAGTTGACCGACTGCCCGTGCGGGCGCCCGGGCCCGGCGATGCGGGTGCTGGGCCGGCGCGACAGCGTCGTCCAGGTCCGCGGCCTCGGACTGGACGTGGCCGAGCTGATCGCCCGGGCCGAGCGCGAACCGGGCGTGGCCCGCGCCCAGGTGGTGCTGACCGAACAGCGCGGCCGGGCGACCGGGGTGGAGGTGCTGCTGCTCACCGGCGGGACGGGCGCCGCGCCCGACGCCGAGCGGCTGCGCAAGGAGCTGTTCACCGCCACCTTCACGCTCAGCACCGCCTTCCAGCACGACCCGGAGTCCTTCCGGGTACGGCCGGTCGAGGAGCTGATCAGCAACGGCCGCACCGGCAAGACCGCCGGGCTGGTCCTGCGGGAGGGTGCGTGAAGTCCGACCGGACGGGAGGGCTCGGTGAGCCCGACCCGGTGGGAGGCGGGGCCGCGCCCGTCCGGCCGGCGCCGCTGGGCCGGGGCTTCGACCTGTTCTGGGCCGGGCAGACCGTCAGCCTGGTCGGCGACAAGGTCACCGTGTTCGTCGTCCCCACCCTGATGATCTTCGTCCTGCACGCCTCCGCCCTCCAGGTCGGCGTGGTGGCGATGGCCCAGTACCTCGGCATCCCGCTGCTCGGGCCGGTCGCCGGGGTGCTGGTCGACCGCTGGGACAAGCGCCGCACCATGCTCGGCTGCGACCTCGTCCGGCTGGCGGCGGTGGCGGCGATCCCGCTCGCGTACTGGCTCGACGTGCTGTCCACCCCGCTGCTGTTCGGCTGCGTGGCGGTGATCAGCGGCGCGACGATCTTCTTCAACGTCGGCTACCTGGTCGCCGTCCCCGCCGTGGTGCCCGAGGACGGCATGGTCCGCGCGTACTCCCGGCTGGAGGGCAGCGGCTCGGTCGCCGAGGTCGCCGGCCCCTCCATCGCCGCCGCCCTGTACAGCGCGCTCGGGGTGGCCGCCCTGCTGGTGGACGCGGCCAGCTACCTGGTCTCGGCCGTCTGCTTCCGGTACATGAGCCCGTGGGGCGAGCGGACGGTCGAACCCGGCTCGATCCGGGAGCGGCTGACCCTCGGCTTCCGGCTCAACTGGGCGGACCCGGTGCTGCGCCGGGTGGTGCTGGCGGCCGTCACGCTGAACTGCGGCGGGCCGGTCTTCGTCACCGTCCTGCCCGTCCTCGCCTACCGGGGCCTGGGCGTGACGGTCGGCGCCTTCGGCGCGGCCATGTCGGTGGCCGCGCTCGGCGCGCTGATCGGCGCCCTGGTCGCCCCCCGGCTCAGCCGGCGGTTCGGCCTGGGGCGGACGATGGCCTGGTCGCTGCTGCTGCACTGCCTGGCCGGCCTCGGCCTGCTCGCCGCACCCGCGCTGCCGCCCGGGCCGGTGATCGCGGTGACCATGGGCTGCTACGGGTTCTTCATGTCCTGCATCAACGTGTGCAGCGCGCCCACCCGGCAGGCCCGGATGACCGCCCGCAACCAGGGCGTCATGCACGCCGCCTTCCGGACCGTCACCTGGGGCGTGATCCCGCTCGCCGCGCTGGTCGGCGGCCTGGCCGTCACCCTGCTCACCGGCCCGCTGGGCATCCTGGACGCGGCCCGGGCGGTGATGGCGGGCGGCACCCTGCTGGCCGCCTGCTCCTTCCTCCCCGCCCTCGGCCTCCAGCCGCTGCTGGACGCCGCCGGGCGCGAGGCCGCCACTCCCGGGGAACTCGCGGAGAGCGCGTCATGAGCGGCGCGAAGGCTGGGAGCGACGTGAGTGGCGGGAGCGGCGCGAAGACCGGGAGCGCCGACGGCAAGGTCCTGCTGATCACCGGGACGTCCTCCGGCATCGGCCTGGCCACCGCCGTCGCGGCGGCCCGGGCCGGGTACCGCACGGTCGCCACCCTGCGCGAACCCGGCCGCGCCGGGGAGCTCCGGCGGGCCGCCGAGGCCGCCGGCGTCACCGTGGACGTCCGCCGCCTCGACGTCACCGACCCCGACTCGATCGCCGCCTGCCTGGACGGCGTGGCCCGGACGTACGGGCGGCTGGACGCCGTGGTCAACAACGCGGGCGTCTCCAACTCCGACCCGACCCTGGAGATGTCCACCGACGCGGCGCTGCGGGCCAACCTGGAGGTCAACTTCTTCGGGGTGGCCGCCGTCAGCCGGGCCGCGCTGCCGCTGCTGCGGGCCGCCGCCGGCCGCCTGGTCGCCGTCGGCAGCGTGCACGGCGTGGTCGGCCAGCCGTTCAACGAGGCCTACTGCGCCGCCAAGTTCGCCGTCGAGGGGTTCCTGGAGGCGCTCGCCCCGGTCGCGGCGGCGCACGGCGTCCAGGTCTCGGTGGTCGTCCCCGGCTACGTCCCGGACACCCGGTTCGGGGTCTTCCCGGACATCGACCGCGGCACCATCCAGGCCGCCTCCGGCCCGTACGCGCCCACCTTCGCCGGCTACCTGGACTGGATCGGCGGCCAGGGCTGGGAGTCGGCCGGCCAGCCCGCCCGGGAGGTCGCCGAGGTCGTCGTGCGGACCCTGCTCGCCGACCGGCCGCCCTTCCGGGTGCCCGCCAACCAGTGGGCCGCCGACTACCTGGCCGCCAAACTCGCCGACCCGGACGGCTCCACCGTCCAGTCCCTCGCCCGGACCTGGCTCGGGCAGCCCGAAGCGCGCCTCGGAGCGCGAGCCGAAGCGCTAGGGCGTGTCTCGTAATTGATCTCGGCAGGGGTTATTGCTCGTCGGCTCGCAGCCACAGGATCAGTGAGGCGAGGACGACGCCGGCTCGGTAGCGGTTGGCCAGTTTGTCGAACCTGGTTGCCACTGCCCGGAATTGCTTCAGCTTGGCGAAGCAGCGCTCAACGACGTTCCGCCCTTTGTAGGCGGCCTTGTCGAAGGCCGGTGGCCGCCCGCCGCGGCTTGCGCGGCGGGCGCGGCCGGCGATCTGGTCCCGGCGTTCGGGGATGGTCGCCTTGATCCGCCGGCGCCTCAGCAGCCGGCGGATCGCCCGGGAGGAGTACGCCTTGTCGGCCACGACCCGGTCGGGCCTGGTCCTTGGCCGCCCGGCCCCGACGCGCGGAACGCGGATCGCGTCGAGGACGTCGGGCAGCATCGTGCAGTCGGCCGTGTTGCCCGTGCTCAGCACGATCGACAGCGGCAGACCCCGGCCGTCGACTGCCAGGTGGATCTTGGTGGTCAGCCCGCCCCGGGACCGGCCGAGCGCCTCACGGCGCGCAACTGCTGCCGGATCATCCGATTCGTCCTCGGACTGATCCCCTTTTTGCGGGCCCCGGCCGCGTGCTGGTGAGCCCTCGCGGCGGTGGAGTCGATCGAGACCGTCCACTCCACCGCCCCCACCGCGTCGTTGCGGACCTGGACCTCGCGCAGGAGCGCAGCCCACGTGCCGTCCTTCTCCCACTGGGCGAAGCGCCGGTAGACGGTCTGCCACGGACCGTACCGTTCGGGCAGGTCACGCCACGGGGCGCCCGTGCGCACCCGCCACAGAACCCCGTTCACCACCTGGCGGTGATCCCGCCAAGGACGCCCGACCCCATCCCGCTGCGGCAACAACGGCTCTATCCGAGCCCATGCGGCATCCGTTATCTCTCCTCGACCCACCACAAGATCAATTATGAGACACGGCCTAGTCGAAGCACCTCCCGAAGCACCCGCCGAAGCACTCCCCGCCGCACCCTCCTCCTGAGCAAGGGACCGGACCACCATGCCCGCCAAGCCCCTGGCCGAGCTGATCGCCTTCGCCCGCGCCAACTCGCCGTTCTACGCCGAGCTGTACCGCGACCTGCCCCCCGCCGCCGACCGCCTCGACCAGCTCCCCGTCATCGACCAGGCCGCCTTCTGGGCTGCCAACACCTGGCCCGACAACCGCGTCCTGACCGGCCCGCTGAGCGACGCCGGCATCTACAAGACCGGCGGCACCACCGGCGTCCCCAAGTTCTCGCCCTGGACCCGCACCGAGCACGCCGACTCGGTCACCGCCTTCGGCGCCGGACTCGTCCGGGCCGGCCTGCGGCCCGGGCACCGGGTCGCCAACCTGTTCACGGCCGGCGAACTCTACGGCGGCTTCCTCTACATCGAGGGCGCCCTGCACCACGCCCCCGTGGACAACGTCCGCCTGGGCGTCGGCGGCGCCGCCCCCGACCCGTACATCGCCGACCTCATCACCGGCTTCGGCGTCCACGTGCTGGCCGGCGAGCCGATGAAGCTCAGCGCCGTCGCCGAGTGCCTGGTCCAGCGCGGGGAGACGGCCGACGGGGTCGAACTGCTGCTGTTCGGCGGCGACCTGCTCTTCGCCGACCTGCGGCCGATCCTCGCCCAGGCCTTCCCCCACGCCGCCGTCGCCTCCGTCGGCTACGCCTCCAACGACGCCGGGCTGGTCGGCTCGCCCGTCCCCGGCGACGACGTCCGGGTGCACGAGGCCTTCGCCCACCGCACGGTGGTGGAGCTCGTCGACGACGTCACCGGCAGGACGATCACCACGCCCCACACTCCCGGCCGGGTCGTCGTCACCAACCTGTTCCGCACCCTGATGCCGATCCTGCGCTACCCGACCGGCGACCGCGCCGAGTGGACCGACGCCCGCTGCCGCCGCTTCCGCCTGCTCGGCCGCTCCACCGAGGGCGCCCGGGTCGGCACCGTCGCCATGCCCACCGAGGAGATCCGGGCCGTCCTGCTCGCCGCCGACCCGGAGCGCCACATCACCGGCATGCAGCTCGTGCAGCGCCGCTGGGCCGGGCGCGACGGCCTGATCCTGCGCCTCGGCTACACCGGGCAACGGCCGGCCCCCGAGCTCGCCGACCGGCTCGTCGAGGCCGTGTACACGGCCCGGCCGCTCTACCCCGACGAGGTCGCGCTGGGCAGCATCCACGACCTCGCGGTCGAGTGGGTGCCGCGCTCCGAACTGGTCACCAACCCGCGCACCGGCAAGCTCCAGCAGGTGCTGGACGAGCGTCCGCAGTCCTGACCGGGCGGTGACGGCGGGGGCCGGGCAGCGCTGAGGGGCCGGGCAGCGGTGAGCGGCCGAGCAGCGGTGGGCGGCCGGGCGCTCAGTCGGTCTGCGGCCGGCCCCCGATCACCACGCTCTGCCCGCGGAACTCGGCGATGACCTTCCCGTCCGCCCGCCGGACCGTCACGTCGTAGACCCCGCTGCGCCCGGCCCGCGACCGCTCCACCGCCTCCGCCACCAGTTCGTCCCCGACCGCCGCCGGGGCCAGGAAGACGACCTGCGCCGCCTGCGCGACCGTCACCGGGCCGTGGCTGTTGCACGCGAACGCGAACGCGGCGTCGGCGAGCAGGAACAGGAAGCCGCCGTGCGCCGTCCCGTGGCCGTTGACCATCGTCGCGGCCACTGTCATCCGCGTCACCGCGCGACCGGCGGACACCTCGTCCAGCGCGATGCCCAGCAGCCGGCAGGTCTCGTCCCGCGCGTAGAGGGCGGCGGTCCCGGGGTCGAGCATGGCGTCCTGTGTTCCCTCCGTCGACGGCGTCCCGGGCCAGCCTAGAGCACGGCGCCCGGCCGCCGTCCGGGGGAACTCGGCCGCGCCGCCCCGCCGTTCGGCCCAGCCCGCCGCCCGCCGACCCTAGGGTCTGTCCGGCAAGATCCGCCGGACAGGCCCTGGCCTGCTCAGGTTCCCCGAGCGCAAGGACGGCTGATGGCCCAGAAGTCACCCGCGACCGCCACCCCACCGGGCCCCGCCGAGATCCCGTCGGCGCAGCCGCCCAGCGGATCCGTGACGGCCCTGCGGATCGGGGCCGCCGTGGCCGGCGCGCTGCCCTCCGTGGTGCTGCGGCTGGCCGGGGTGCACCTGACGCCCGTGCCGGGCATGGTGGTCTTCGGCCTCGGCGTCCTGGCGGCGGCGCTCCTGCTGATGTGGGCCGCGGAGACCGCCCGGGCCGACATCTCCGGCCCGCTCGCCCTGGCCCTGCTGGCGTTCATCGCCGTCCTGCCCGAGTACGCCGTCGACCTCTACTTCGCGTACGCGGCCGGCACCCGGCCCGAGTACGCCGCCTACGCGGCCGCCAACATGACCGGCGCCAACCGGCTGCTGGTCGGCGTCGGCTGGCCGCTGGTCGCCCTCGCCTCCTACTTCGCCGCCCGGCGGCGCGGCGCCGCCCCCGGGATCACCCTACGGGAGCACCGCCGGATCGACACCGCCTTCCTCGGCGCCGCCGCCCTGGTGGCCTTCGTGATGCCGCTGACCCGGCAGATCTCCTGGGTGCTCGCGGTCGTCCTGATCGCCTGGTACGGCTACTACCTCTTCCGGGTCAGCCGCTGCGGCGAGGAAGACGAGGAGGAACTCATCGGCGTCCCGGCCCGGTTGGCCGCCCTCCCGCGGCAACGCCGCCGGGCGACCACCGTCCTGGTGTTCGCGGTCGCGGCCGGGGTGATCTTCGCCTGCGCCGAGCCCTTCGCCACCTCGCTGGTCGACGCCGGCGCCTCGCTCGGCATCGACCGCTTCCTGCTGGTGCAGTGGCTGGCCCCGCTCGCCTCCGAGGCGCCCGAGCTGATCGTCGCGGTCGTCTTCGCCTGGCGGCTGCGCGGGGACGACGGCCTCGGCGCGCTGCTCTCCAGCAAGGTCAACCAGTGGACGCTGCTGATCGGCTGCCTCCCGTTCGCCTACCTGGCCGGCGGCGGCGCGGCCTCCCTCCCGCTGGTCGAGCGCCAGGTGGACGAGGTGCTGCTGACCGCCGCGCAGACCGTCCTGGCCGTGGTGCTCCTGCTCGACCTGCGGTTCCTGCCCTGGAAGGCCGGGCTGCTGTTCGCCCTGTTCGCCGTCCAGTTCGCCCTTCCCGGCGAGTCCGCCCGGGTCGCGCTCAGCTGGGTCTACCTCGCCCTGGCCGCCCCGCTCCTCATCCTGCGCCTGCGCCAACTCCCGCCCACCGTCCGCGCCTTGGCTGGCCGCATCGAGGGCGATCCGCACTAGTTGGTGCGCGGGGGCAGCCGCCGGCCGACGACGAGTTCCGGGCGGATGCGGATCCGCACGGCCCCGGGGGCGCGGCCGGCGGCGGGGCCGACCTGGGCGCGACCGAGGACGGTCACGTACCAGCCGGAGCCGTCCACGCCGTCCACCTCGTCGGCCTCGAAGGCGATCACGGCGTCGTCCACGGCCCGGGCGAGCTCGGAGCCGGCCGGGGCCGAGAGCAGCACTCCGCCGCCGTCCGACAGGTCGAGCCGGAAGGACACCGGCAGCACCGCCGGGAGGGCGCGGATGGTGTAGACCACCCGGCCGACCGCGGCCCTGGCCAGCAGTTCCAGCGCCCGCTCCCGGTCCAGTTCGAGCAGGTCGTGATCACCGTTCATGCCCTCGATGCTCGCCCCGGCGGTGGCGGCGCCGCGAGGGCCGATGGTCCCGCCGGGGGTCCCGGGCCCGGACGTCGCGTCAGCCCCGGAGGGAGCGCAGGTGCGCCGGCTGCGCGGCGGCGGCCGCCGCCTGGCGCAGCTCGGTGGAGATCAGCGCAGCCTGCACCCGCCGCTCCACGCCCAGCTTGGCGAGCAGCCGCGACACGTGGTTCTTCACCGTCTTCTCGGCGAGGTAGAGCCGTTCGCCGATCTGGCGGTTGGTCAGGCCCTCGCCGATCAACGCCAGCACCTCCTGCTCGCGCACGGTCAGCGCGGGCCCGGTGGTGACGGGCTGCGCGGGCTCGGCGTCGCTGCGCAGCCGGTTGAGCAGCCGGGTGGCGGCGCCCGGGTCCAGCATCGAGCGGCCGGAGGCGACGGTCCGTACGGCGGCCACCAGGTCGGTGCCGCTGATCTGCTTGAGCACGTACCCGGCGG
This sequence comes from Kitasatospora sp. NBC_01300, assembly GCF_041435235.1. Lineage (NCBI taxonomy): Bacteria > Bacillati > Actinomycetota > Actinomycetes > Kitasatosporales > Streptomycetaceae > Kitasatospora > Kitasatospora sp. NBC_01300. The sequence goes on from NZ_CP108408.1 coordinate 750,108, forward strand.
CGCCCGCCATGACGGCGTCCAGCAGCGCTTCCTCGTCGTCGAAGGAGGTCAGCATCAGGCAGGCCAGGCCGGGCATCCGGGAGCGCAGTTCACGGCAGACCGACACCCCGTCGCCGTCGCCCAGCCGGACGTCCAGCACCGCCACGTCGGGCCGCAGCGCGGGCACCCGGACGAGCGCCTGCTCGGCGGTGGCGGCCTCGCCGACCACCTCCAGATCGGGCTCGCCGTCGAGCAGGTCGTGCACCCCGCGGCGCACCACCTCGTGGTCGTCCAGCAGGAACACCCGCACCGGCGCCGGTGCCCCGGCGCCCGCCGTATTGGTCGCCATCACGCGGCTCCACCTTCGTCACCCCCGCACACTCCCGGCAGGGCCCAGGGCATCATCACCCGCCGGCCGCCGCAGGGCCCAGGGCCCAACGACCCCATTCCGGGCGAGCGCGCGGGCGGCGCGGCCCCCGCAGGAGCCGCGCCGCCCGTACCGGAGGGGCCGTCAGCGCCGCCGCGCGCTGCCGAGGCCCGCCAGCAGGAAGGCCAGCGCCACCCCGGCCCCGCTGACCGCCGCGAGCACCACCCGGGAGCCGACGGCGCCCTCGTCCGACAGCAGGATCGCCACCGCCCCCAGCGAGGCGACGGCGGCGCCGACGACCAGCCACCCGGCGAGGGTGACGGCGGCGGGGCGGCCGGAGCGCGGCGCCGGCCGGGCGCCCAGGGCCGCCCAGCGGGCGGCGGCCTCGTGCTGCTCCCCGCGCCGGTCCCACCGGGCGCGGACCCGCAGCGCCACGCCGCCGACCAGCCCGGCGAGGGCGATCTGCGCGGCGGGCCGCCAGTCGGGCACGGCGAGCAGCAGCCCGCCGGCCATGGCGAGGGCGGCCCACCACAGGACGCAGGCCGCCGCGGCCGTGCGGGTGGAGCGGGGCCGGTCGGCGCCGGCCTGGAGGTCGGCGATGGCGGGCAGGTACCAGACGCAGCCGCTCGCGGTGAGCGCGGCGGTGCCGATGGCGAGGACGGTGTGGGTCATGGGGCCGGCCTTCCAGGTCGCGAGGGGAGGGAGCCGTCCCCGCCCGTGACGGGGGCGCGGGCGGAGACGGCGGTCGGGGGGTTCGGAGCGGGGGGCCGGGGCGCGCCCGGCCCCGGGTCAGCTGTCCACGGCGGACCGCGCCCGCTCCGCCCTGGTGTTCGGCAGGTCGTACTTGGCCGGGCTCACGTCGCCCAGGTGGGTGGCGGGCTTGCCGGTGTTCTCCAGGACGTCCAGGGCCGCGATGTCGGGGTGGTGGAGGTCGAAGGCCGGGGATTCGGAGCGGATCCTCGGCAGCCGGACGAAGTTGTGCCGGGGCGGCGGGCAGGAGGTGGCCCACTCCAGCGAGCGGCCGTAGCCCCACGGGTCGTCGGCTTCGACCCTCTCGCCGTACTTGGCCGTCTTCCAGATGTTGTAGAGGAACGGCAGGATCGACAGTCCGAGCAGGAAGGAGAAGATGGTGGACAGGGTGTTGAGCGTGGTGAAGCCGTCCGAGGCCAGGTAGTCGGCGTAGCGGCGGGGCATGCCCTCGGCGCCGAGCCAGTGCTGGACCAGGAAGGTGCCGTGGAAGCCGACGGTGAGCGTCCAGAAGGTGATCCGGCCGAGCCGCTCGTCGAGCTTCTTGCCGGTCATCTTGGGCCACCAGAAGTGGAAGCCGGCGAACATCGCGTAGACCACGGTGCCGAACAGCGTGTAGTGGAAGTGGGCGACGACGAAGTACGAGTCGGAGACGTGGAAGTCGATCGGCGGGGCGGCGAGCAGCACGCCGGTGAGGCCGCCGAACAGGAAGGTGACCAGGAAGCCGACCGTCCAGAGCATCGGTGTCTCGAAGCTGAGCGAGCCCTTCCACATGGTGCCGACCCAGTTGAAGAACTTGACCCCGGTCGGGACGGCGATGAGGAAGGTCATGAAGGAGAAGAACGGCAGCAGCACCTGCCCGGTGACGTACATGTGGTGTGCCCACACCGTCACCGACAGGCCGGCGATGGCGACGGTGGCGGCGATCAGCCCGGCGTAGCCGAACATCGGCTTGCGGCTGAAGACCGGGATGATCTCGGAGATGATCCCGAAGAACGGCAGCGCCAGGATGTACACCTCGGGATGGCCGAAGAACCAGAACAGGTGTTGCCACAGCATCGCCCCGCCGTTGGCCGGGTCGAAGACGTGCGAGCCGAACTTGCGGTCGCACTCGAGGGCGAGCAGGGCGGCGGCGAGGACGGGGAAGACCAGCAGCACCAGCACCGAGGTGAGCAGCACGTTCCAGCAGAAGATGGACATCCGGAACATGGTCAGCCCGGGTGCGCGCATGCAGATGATCGTGGTGATGAAGTTGACGGCGCCGAGGATGCTGCCGAAGCCGGAGAGCGTCACGCCCATGATCCACATGTCGGCGCCGACGCTGGGCGAGTGGACGGCATCGGACAGCGGCGCGTAGAGGAACCAGCCGAAGTCGGCGGCGCCCTGCGGGGTCGCGAAGCCGGCGGCGGCGATCAGCGAGCCGAACATGAACAGCCAGAAGGACAGCATGTTCAGGCGCGGGAAGGCGACGTCCGGGGCGCCGATCTGCAGCGGCATGATCCAGTTGGCGAAGCCGGTGAACAGCGGCATCGCGAAGAGCAGCAGCATCACCGAGCCGTGCATGGTGAAGGCCTGGTTGAACTGCTCGTTGGAGAGGATCTGCGTTCCGGGCCGGGCGAGTTCGGCGCGCATGACCAGCGCCAGGACACCGCCGATCAGGAAGAACCCGAACGCCGACACCAGGTACATGGAGCCGATCGTCTTGTGGTCGGTGGTGGTCAGCAGTCTGACCACGGCCGAACCGGGCCGTTTCGGCCGAACCAACGGCTGCGGTACGGAGGTTGGCATTGGCGTGGGGTCGCCCTGTGCCGGGGTGGCGCTCAAGGACGCACTCCTTAGGAACGTCGTGCGAATGGCTGGCGATCCATGATCCGAACGCACCGCCCCCGCCCCCTAGGGCCGTTCGGCCCGCGCCCCCGGGGCCGCACGGCCCGCGTTCCGGCACCCGGACCGGGACCTCCGGTGGCCGTCGGTCCCGCCCCGGCCCCTCGGGCGGCGCTCACCGCGCCGACGAGCGCCGCTGGAGGAACGCCGGAACCGCCCCGGCGCCCGCGCCCCGGACGGCCCCCGCCCGGCCCCGTCCGCCCCGGGGCCCGCACCCCCGGCCCCGGCCCTCCGCCGCACCCCGCCGGCCTCTCCCACCCCACCCCACCGGCCACGACACCGCGCCCGCCGGCCGCCACCGCCCCCGGCCGCCTCCTCCCCCGGATGCCCCCTCCCCCAGGTGCCCGAAGTGTGAGGGTGACGTGAGCGAAACAGGCCGATTCCGTGCCCTACAGATCGGATCTGCCGTCAAGTAGCCTGCGCCCACACCCGCACCGCACCGGTCACGCCCCCGTTCGGACACGCCCTGGCCCCCACCCACGCCCCGGAGGTACACCGATGCCCCTGGCCCAGCCCGCCGCCCCCACCCGGCCGCGCTTCTCCGTCCTCGGCCCGCTGACCGGCGAGTCGGACGGCCGCCCGCTCGCCCTCGGCCCGCTGAAGCAGCGGCTGGTGCTGGCCGTCCTGCTGAGCCGGGCCAACACGGCCGTCCCGGTCGACCTGCTCACCGACGCGGTCTGGCCCGAGGAGCCGCCGCGCACCGCCCGCAAGAACCTCCAGGTCTACATCTGCACCCTGCGCACCCTGCTCGGCCGCGACCCCGGACCCGAGCGGCTGGTCCACACCGCCGGCGGCTACCTGCTGCGGGTCGCCGAACCCGAGCTCGACGTCCTGCAGTTCCGCGCCCTCGCCCGGGCCGGCCGGGCCGCCGCCGACAGCGGCGCGCTCGCCCCCGCCGCCCGGCTGCTGCGCCAGGCCCTCGACCTGTGGCAGGGCCCGCCGCTCGCCGACCTGCGCTGCTCGCCCGCCGTCCAGGCCGAGGCCGACCGACTGGAGGCCCGCTGCCTGGGCGTCCACGAGGACTGGGCAGAGACCGAGTTGGAGCTCGGCAACGCCACCGCCGTCGCCGAGGAACTCGCCGACCTCGCCGAGCGCCACCCGCTGCGCGAACGCCTCCAGGCCGCCCGGATGAACGCCCTGCACCTGTCCGGCCGGCAGGCCGAGGCGCTCGCCGTCTACGACACCCACCGCCAGCTGCTCGCCCGCGAGTTGGGACTCGAACCCAGCCCCGCCCTGACCGCCCGCTACCGGCAGCTGCTCGCCCACGGCCCGGCCCGGCCCGCCACCGCCCGGCCGGCGCAGCACCCCGGCCCGAGCGGCGCACTGCTGCCCTCCGACACCGCCGACTTCACCGGCCGGAGCCACGAACTACGGGAGCTGATCGACGCGTTGGCGGAGGGCGGCGAGCGCGTCGCGGTCCTCTCCGGCCCGGCCGGCATCGGCAAGACCGCCCTCGCCGTGCACGCCGGACACCTGCTCGCCGACCGCTTCCCCGACGGCCGGCTGCTGCTCCGGCTGCGCACCGAGGACGGCGCCCCGCGCCCGCTCGCCGACATCCTCGCCGAACTCGCCGCCCTCACCGGCCGATCCGGCCCTAGACCGGCCGACCCGGCCCAGGCCGCCGCCCTCTGGCGCGCCTCCCTGGCCGGACGCCGGATGCTGCTGATCCTCGACGACGCCCCCGGCGAGGCCGTGGTCCGCGAACTGCTGCCGGGCTTCGGCCCGAGCGCCACCCTCGTCACCTCGCGCAGCCAGCTCGCCGGACTGGCCTCGGTGCACCGGGTCACCGTGCCGCCCTTGGCCCCCGCCGAGGCGCTCGACCTGCTCGGCCGGATCGTCGGCACCGGCCGGACCGGCACCGACCGCGCCGCCGCCGCCCGGATCGTCGAGGCCTGCGGGCTGCTGCCGCTCGCCGTCCGGGTCGCCGGCACCCGGCTCGCCGTCCTGCGCCACCTGCCGCTCGCCGAGTACGCGGCCCGCCTCGCCGACCCGGCCGGCGCCCTGGACGAACTCGTCGCCGGGGACGTCACCGTCCGCGCCCGCCTCGACTCCGGCTGGCGCGACCTCACCGACCAGGGCCGCCTCGCCCTCGGCCGGCTCGCCGCCCTCCCGCTCTCCCTGCTGTTCACCCTCCCCGAGGCAGCCGCCGCCCTCGGCCGCCCCGAACGCCTCGCCCTGCGCACCCTGGAGGCCCTCACCGACACCGGCGCCGTCACCTCCCCCACCGGCGAGGTCACCGCCCACGCCGCCCTCTACGCCCTCCCCCGCCTCACCCACCTGCACGCCCGCGAGCACAGCGCAGCCCTGACCGACAGCCTCAGCTGAGCCCGCCACGCCGGCCGGCGCCCCTCGGGCCGAGCGTCAGCACGTCCAGCAACTCCCCGCCCTCCAGGCCCTGTTCGACGGCCCGCAGGGCCAGCAGGACGCCCGCCGCCCCGGTGTGCAGGTCCGCCGAGAACCGCCGCAGCCGCATCCCGGGAACGAGCAGCCCCTCCGGCCGCGCGACCAGGTGCCACTGGAGCTTGCGGACCTGCTCGCGGACGGCGTCCCGGGCCGCAGGCCCGCCCAGCCGGTCCAGCGCCAGCAGCAGCCCGGCGCGGCCCCGGAACAACCCGGGCTCGCGCACGAATCCGGGTGCGCACACCCGCCGGACGTCGGCGAGGAACTCCCCGAACCCGCCGAACTCCCCGAACCCCTCGGACCCGCCGAACCCCTCGGACCCGCTGCCGCCGAGCGCCTGGTACTCCCGGGCGACGAGCGCGATCCCGCTGCTGCCGCGGTCGAGGTAGGCGAGCCGCCTCCCCCGGTCGAGGACCTGGACCGACCCGTCGGGCACCCGCACGCACTGCGCCACGGCCCGCCCCAGCGCCTCGCGCCCGGAGGCCAGCAGCCAGTCCTCACCTGTCCGCTGGTACAGCCGCAGCTGGACGAGGGCGATCCCGGCCAGGCCGTACAGCAGTCCGGCCGCCGTCGGCGCGCCGAGCCCCGGGACGGTCCGCCCGCGCAGCACCGCGTCGAGCGCCCGCGCGTCGGCGAGGGCGTCCGCGAGTTCGCGCCGGCTGCCGAGCGCGTCGGCGAGCCGCAGCCGGGCGAGCGCGGCGCCGGCCCGGCCGCCGTGGAGGGCGACGGTGGGCGCGGGCCGGGCCTGCCGGGCCTGCGCGGCCAGTTCGGCGGCCTCGTCGCCGCGGCCGACCCGGGCGAGCACGGCCGCCACGCCGAGCGGCCCGTCGAAGAGCCCGCCGGCGCCCGGCCTCGGGCCGCGCCGCCGCATCGCCGCGATCAGCCAGTCCGCGTACTCGTCGGGGCAGGGCGCCCCGGCCCGGTGCAGCGCGTACAGCACGCCGGCGGCGCCGTGGGCGACGCCGGTGCCGCCGTCGGCGAATCCGGCCGGGTCGCCGGGGAAGAGCCGGTCCGGCCGGTCGGGGGTGGCCCCGGCGTGGATCCCGGCGACGAGTTCGTTCCTGGCGGCGTCGAGGGTGGGCCCGGCGAGGAGTTCACGGACCCGCCGTTCGCCGACCGGTTCCACCGGCGCCACCGGTGCCACGGCGCCCGGCCGTACCGGCCCCTCCTCCGGCCCGAGGCCGAACCACTGCCGTGCCCGCCGTTCCAGCGCGGGCAGTTTGCCGGGATCGCGTTCGGCCAGCTCCATCACGGGCATCAGCAGCATCAGCCAGGTGGCCCAGAGCATGTGGCGGTCGGCGTCGGCCCCGTCGAGCCCGGGCGGGGGCTGCAGCGCGCCCGCACCGGCGATCGGGACACTGCGGCCGGTGAGTTCCTCCGCGTACTCGAAGTCGACGAGCACCACCGAACCGTCCGGACGGACGATCACATTGGCCGGGTGCAGGTCGCCGAACCGGACGCCCCGCTCGTGCAGGGCACCGAGCGCCTTCTCCAGCCCGGCCACGACCCCGGCCACCCAGTGCGCGTACTCGGCGCGCTGCCCGGCGGTGCAGTTCTGGTGCACCAGCGGGTAACGGCGGATCGCCTCGGCGAACAGCTGGACGCCCTCGATGTGCTCCTGGACCAGGAAGGTGTGCTCCCAGACCGTCCGGACCTCGTGCAACCGGGGCACGCAGTCCAGGCCGGCGAGCCGTTCCAGCGCCCACTGCTCGCGCCGCAGCCGGGTCACGGCGTCGTCCCCGGCGGCGTCCAGCCCGGCGTGCGGGCGGGCCTCGCGCAGCACCACCCGCTCCCCGGTGGTCCGGTGCTCGGCGAGGTAGATCCCGCCGGCGTTGGAGAACTGCAGCACCTCGACGATCCGGTACGGCAGGTCGCCGCCGGCCGCCTCCCGGGCGGCCAGGTGCGGGCGCAGCTCCTCGGACGGTTCGACCCAGGCGGGCAGCTGGAACACCGGGTCGCGCCGGTCGGGGACCAGCTCGCCGGACGGGTCGCGCAGCGCGGGCACGGGCCGCCCGTCCTCGTCCTGGCACCACAGCTCGACGAACGCGCCGTAGCGCACGTACACGGGCGCCGTCCCGATCCTCAGGTCGGTGAGCACGTACGGCCCCAGGCGGCCCGCCAGCACCTCGGCCAGCTCCGCCGCCACGGCCAGGAACTCCTGCTCCGACCCCGGGTAGACGGTGACGAACTTGCCGCTGCTGCCGCGCCCCATGTACTTGCCGTTCGCGACCCGCAACGCCTCGTCGCTGCGCAGGAACTTGAACGTCGTGCGGCGTGCCGTGCAGACCCGCGCGACGGCCAGCAGGGTCTCCTCGGCCTCCTCCGGCACGGTCGAGACGTGGATCTTCCAGCCCTGCTCCGGCAGCCGGGCGCCGTCCGGCCGCAGCGCCGTCCACAGCCCGCGCCGCTCGCGCCGCCACCCGGCGGGCGGTGCGCCGAGCCCCAGCCGGTACCGGCCGGCCCGGTCGCGGAGCCGGCCGGGGGTGTCGTAGTACGTCGGATCGGCGAGGCAGTACAGCTGGGTCTCCTGGGCGCCGGCCATGGCGCGCCTCCTCTTCCGGGTCGTCTTCCGGGCTCTTCCGGGTCGCTCGTCTCCCGGGCCGCCGAACGGTTCAGCCCGCGGGTGCGGGTACGGGTAGCGGTGCCGGGGCCGGCGCCGGGCCGCGCCGGACCGGCGGCGCCCAGGTGACCACGGCTGCGCAGAGCGAGATGGCGAGCGCCAGCAGGGCGAAGGTCCGGGTGCCGCCCAGCGCGCCGAGCAGCGCGCCGCCCACCAGCGGGCCGAACGGCTGGACCAGGGTGGACAGGAAACCGGCGGCGCTCTGCACCCGGCCGATCCGGTCGGGCGGCGCGGCGAGCAGCATGCCGGAGACGAAGCCGATGCTGGCGACCGTGGACAGGCACATGCACACCGCGCACAGCAGCCCGATCAGCAGCGGGATCCGGGTGAGCACCAGCACCCCGGCGGTGGCCGCGGCCGCCCAGCAGCTGAGCGCCACCAGCCTGCCGTCGCGCACCCCGGGGCGCGCCCCAGAGCGCGCCCTGGCCTCCAGCCTCGGGGCGAGCAGCGCGCCGGCCAGGGCGCCGGCCGCGGTGCAGGAGACCACGGTGCCGCCGCCGATCCCGGAGCGGCCGCCGTCGGAGGCCACGGCCAGGGTGGTGAACATCAGCGCGCTGAACGCGAAGTTCATCCCGAGTCCGAAGATCAGCAGCAGGGTGCGCAGGTAGGGCTGGCGCCAGATGAAGCTGAGCCCGGCGGTCAGTTCGCCGCGGCTGAACGCCGCGCCGCTCCTGGCGGCGGGCACCGAGCGGGTGCGCATCAGCGCGACGCAGACGGTGGAGAGCAGCAGCCCGACGCCCTCCGCGAGGAACGGCAGCACCGGGTGCCAGGCGAACAGCGCGCCGCCGGCGATCGGCCCGACCAGCCGGGCGGCGGCGCCGCGCGCCTGCATCCGGGACGAGGCCGCGCGGACCTGCTCGCGCGGCACCACCGCGCGCAGCAGGCCGCCGGCGGCGGGCCCGTAGGCGCTGGTGATGAGCGCCCCGGCGGCGGCCACCAGCAGGACCAGCGGCAGCGGGGTGTGGCCGCGCAGGACGGCGATCACCAGCGCGGTGACGGCGAGCAGGCTGCCGACGTCGCACACCCGCATCAGCCGGCGCCGCTCGACCCGGTCGGCGAGGACGCCGCCGGGCAGCATGGTGAGCAGCAGCGCGCCGATCGAGACGGTGCCGATGGCGCCCGCCTGGGCGGCCGATCCGGTCTCCCGAAGGACGAGCAACGGCAGAGCGATCGAGGCGAGTTGGGAGCCGAGCGAGGCCATCAGGCCGCCGACCCAGAGCAGCCGGAAGTCCCGGTTGCGGGAAAGCGAGGTGGGCTCCATGGCCGTCCTCCGGGGTGGGGGGTGGAATCGGGCCGGGGCGGCCCCGCACCGGCGGGACCGCCCCGGAAGCCAATCACTGCCCGGCGGCCGGGGGCGGTGGTGCGCCCGCCCCCGCGCCGGACACCTTTGACCTGCCGCTGATCAGGCGGAGGTCTCGGCGGAGCTGACGTAGCTGATCAGGCTGAAGCAGCTGCCGTCGGAGGCCTCCTGGAGGACCTTCATCGCCTGGAGGTCCAGGACGTTGGCGGCGTGCGCCTGCACCTCCGGGGTCTCCTCGCTGTCCTCGCCGACGATCGGGTCGATGTTCTCGGCCATGGCTGAACTCCTCTCGCTGGGTTGATCGGTGGGGGTTCGACGGGTGGTGGCCCGCCGTGGTGAAGACGTTAGGCAGGAGGGGCTGCGCACGGCCTGCGAACCGGTACGGCACCGGTATGGCCGCAGTTCGGGGCGCCGGCGGCGGCGCATCCCGGCCCGCCTAGCCCGCCCGGCGGGCCCGCGCACCCGCTCCGGGCTGCGGCCATACCGCCGGCAAGGCGGCTGTGAACCGGGCCCGAAGCCGGGCCGGGGAGCCTGGCCCGGCACGCCCGCACGCCCGGTTCCGTACACACCCCGACTCCGCGCACTCTCCAGCCTCATACGCCCCCAACCCCACGCACGCCCCGATGCACTCCCCGCACCGCGAAGGACTAGCGAAGGACTGCCACCATGCCCTGCCCGCTCTGCGCCCAACTCGCCAGCACGAACGACCAGTTCTGCCCCGCCTGCGGCACGCCCCGGGCCGCCGCCCTCGACCTGGCCGCCGAGGAGCGCAAGCTGGTCACGGTGGTCTTCTGCGACCTGGTCGACTCCACCGCCCTGTCCGGCGCGCTCGACCCGGAGACGCTGCGCGAGGTGATCCTGCGCTACTTCGAACGGATGCACCGTCAGATCGAGGCGCACGGCGGCACCTTGGAGAAGTTCATCGGGGACGCAGTGATGGCGGTGTTCGGCGTCCCGGTGATCCGCGAGGACGACGCCCACCGGGCGCTGGCCGCCGCGCTCGCCATGCTGGAGGACCTGGAGGACCTCAACACCGAGCTGGACGCCACCCTCGGGGTCCGCCTGGACGTCCGGATCGGTGTCAACACCGGTCAGGTGGTGGCGGGTTCGGACGCCTCCGCGCGCCAGGCCCTGATCTCCGGCGAGACCGTGAACATCGCCGCCCGGCTCCAGACCCAGGCCGCCCCCGGCCAGGTGCTGATCGGCCCGCAGACCCTGCGCGCGGCGGGGCCGGCCGCCCAGGTGCACGAGGTCGGCCCGCTGCGGCTCAAGGGCAAGACCGAGCCCGTCACCGCGTACCGGCTGGTCGGGCTGGACGAGGACGACCCCGAGCTGCTGCGCCGCTTCGACGTCCCGCTGGTCGGGCGGGAGCGCGAACTCGCCCAGCTGGACGCCGCGCTGGCCCGGGTGGCCGGCGGCCAGGGCGCCGAACTGCTGCTGGTCGTCGGCGAGGCCGGGATCGGCAAGACCCGGCTGGTGCGCGAGTGGCAGGAGCGGACGGGCCGGCACACCGCGCGCTGCGGCACCGGCCGCTGCCGCAGCTACGGCGAGCAGGGCGTCCTGACCCCGCTCGCGGAGGCCGTCGGGGCCCTGCTCGGCGGCCCGGGGACGCCCGCGCCCGCCGAGGCGCTGGACCGGCTGGCGCAGGCCACCGCGCCCGGGGTGAGCGCCGAACAGTCCCTGGACCGGCTGGCCGCGATCCTGCGCGGGCGGACCGTCGAGCGCCCGGCCGTGCTGGTCCTGGACGACTGCCAGTGGGCCGGCCCGGTGCTGCTGGACGCCGCCGAACGACTGGTCGCCGCCCTCGGCCCGGCCCCGGTGCTGCTGCTGTGCCTGGCCCGGCCGGAGCTGCCGGCCTCCCGCCCGGAGCTGCCGGCGCTGCCGGTCGGCGGCCTGTCCTGGGACGAATCGGCGCTGCTGGCCGCCCAGTTGACGGAGCTGAGCGCCCACCAGGACACGGTGCCGACCCGGCTGCTGGAGCGGGCCGAGGGCAACCCGCTGCACCTGGAGGAACTGCTGGCCGCCCTCACCGAGGCCGACGGCCCCGCCCTCGCCGACGAACTCCCGCCCACCGGCCGGGCGCTGCTCAGCGCGCGGATCGACGACCTGGAGCGCGACGAGCGCACCACCCTGGACCTGGCCGCCGTGCTCGGCCGCGCCTTCACCGCCGCCGAACTCGCCCAGCTCGCCCACGGCGGCGCCGACCAGGACGCCTTCGCCGACCCGGAGGACGACGTCTTCACCGGCCCGTTCGACGGCCTCCCCGGCCTGCCCGCGGGCGACGACACCCCGCCGCGGCTGCACGCCGCGCTGGCCCGGCTGACCGAACGCCGCCTGGTCGAACCGGCCGGCACCAGCTTCCGGTTCAGCAGCGGCCTGGTCCAGGAGTCGGTCTACCAGTCGATGTCCAAGCGGGCCCGCGCCGAGCGCCACGAACGCGCCGCCGACCTGCCGGCCGTCCGCGCCGCCGGGGACGCCGCCGTCGGCGGCCACCTGGAGCGCGCCCACCGCTACCGGCTCGAACTCGGCCTGCTGGACGCCCGGACGGACGCCCTGCGCACCCGCGCGGCAGCCGCCCTCGGCGTGGCCGGCGCCCACGCCCTCGCCCACGCCGACCTGCCCGCCGCCACCGACCTGCTGGAGCGCGCCGTCCGGCTGCACTACCCGAACGAGCGCACCGCCGGCCCGGCGCTGCGCCGCCTCGGCGAGGCCCGGCTGGCACTCGGCCGGGCCGACGAGGCCCTGCCCGTCCTGGCGCAGGTCCGCGACTCGGCCGCCGACCCGCTGGACGCCGCGCACGCCCGGCTCGCGCTGGCCGCGCGCGGCCTGCCGCCCGGCCCGGAGCAGCCCGCCGCCACCGCCCGCGCCGTCCTCCCGCTCTTCATCGACCTGCGGGACGACCTGGGCCGGGCCCGGGCCGGGCTGCGCCTGGCCGAGGAGCACCTGCTGGCGGGCCGGCACACCGAGGCGGAACGGCTGCTGGACGACGCCCTCGACCACGCCGCCCGCACCGACGCCGAGCTGGACCGGGCCGCCGTGCTGGCCGCGCTGGCCGCCTCCCTGCTGGCGGGCCCCGAGCCCGTCCCGAACGCCGTCTTCCGGCTGCGGGCCCTGCTGGCCGGGCACGGCGCCGGCCACCGGACGGTGCGGGTCGCGCTCAACGGCCCGCTCGCCGTCCTGCTCGCCCTGCGCGACCGGCCCGGCGAGGCCGAACTGCTGCTGGCCGAGGCCAACGGCCTGGCGGGCGAACTGTCGCTGGCCGACGCGATGATCTCGCTGCCGGCCCTGACCGCCCAGGCCGCGGCGGCCACCGGCCAGACCGCGCAGGCGCTGGACCTGCTCGCCGACGCCGCCGAGGTCGCCCGCCGGCTGGGCAACTCCGCCCCGCTGCCCCGGCTCGCCCTCACCACCGCCCGCGCCCTGCTGGACGCCGACCGCCCGGGCCCGGCCGCCCGCCACCTGGACGGCGTCGACGCCGCGGCCGCACTGCCGCCGGTGCTGGCGATCGAGCTGGACGCGCTGCGCGGCCGGCTCGCCGCCTCCCGGGGCGAGGCCGACCAGGCGCAGGAGCTGACCGCGTCCGCCGTGCAGGCCGCCGAGGCCACCGAGTCGCTGCTGCTCCAGGCGCTCACCGCACTGGACCGCGCCCACGCGCTGCTGCTGCTCGACCGGCGTGCCGAGGCCGCCGTGGCGGCAGCCACCGCCCGGGACCGGTTCGCCGCCAAGGGCCACCTGCCGGGCGTGCGCCGGGCCGAGCGGCTCGGGGGCACCCGGTGAGCGGCCCGGCCGGCCTCACCTGGAGCCTGCGCGGCCGGGCCGCCGCGGACCTGCCGGTGCTCGCCGACACCACCGGCCCCGACACCACCGCCCACGACACCACCGGCCCCGACACCACCGGTCCCGACGGCGGCGGCACCGGCAAGGGCGTGCGGGTGTGCGTCGTGGACTCCGGCATCGAGCCGGACCACCCGCTGGTCGGCCCGCTGAACGGCTCCTGGGTGGTCGTCAAGGACCCGACGACCCGGGAGCTGGTGGTCCGCCCCGACCGCACCGGCGACACCTGCGGCCACGGCACCGCTTGCGCGGGCATCATCCGCCGCACCGCCCCGGACTGCGAGCTGTACAGCGTCCGGGTGCTCGGCGAACGCTTCACCGGCACCGGCGACATGCTGATCACCGGCCTGCGCTGGGCCGTCGAGCAGGGCTTCGACGTCGTCAACCTCAGCCTCTCCACCACCCGGACCCGCTTCCTGGAGGAGCTGCACGCGATCGCCGACGACGCCTTCTTCGCCCGCACCGCGATCGTCGCCTCCGCCCACAACACCCCGGTGGAGAGCTACCCCTGGCGGTTCTCCTCGGTCATCTCGGTCGGCAGCCACCAGGAGGAGGACCCGGCCCTGCACCTGTACAACCCGGCGCCGCCGGTCGAGTTCTTCGCCCCCGGCCAGAACGTCCGGGTCCCCTGGCTCGGCGGCTCCACCATCCGCACCACCGGCAACAGTTTCGCCACCCCGTACGTCGCCGGGCTGTGCGCCCGCATCCTGTCCGGCCACCCGAGGCTGACGACCTTCCAGCTGAAGAGCGCGCTCTACCTCACCGCAGCCAACGTCCAGGTCGGCCCCGGTGCCGGTCCTCGCCGTCCCCCAGGCGGGAGTTCGACGACCGGGCCCACCCCGTCCACCCCCATCACGGAGGCGCCCGATGACCCTCAGCACTGATCCCGCCGTCGACCCGCTGGCCCGCGAGCTGCTGCAGTCCGTGGTGGACGTGGCCCGAGCGATCTTCGGCGCCGAGGCCGGCTCGGTCTGCCTGCTCGACGAGGCGGCCGGGGAGCTGGTGTTCCAGGCCGTCTCGGGGCGCGGCGAGGAGTCCCTGGTGGGCCGCCGCTTCCCGGCGGGCAGCGGCATCGCGGGCTGGGTCGCCGCCTCGGGCGAGCCGATGGTGGTCGACGACCTGGGCGCGAACCGCACCTTCGACCGGGCCTTCGCCGAGTCCACCGCGTACGTTCCGAACGCGCTGATGGCGGCGCCGCTGACGCACGGCAGCAGGGTGCTGGGCGTCCTGGAGGTGCTGGACCCGGCCCCGCAGGCCCGGTCCAGCCTGCCCGAGCTGGACCTGCTCGCCCTGTTCGCCCGCCAGGCCGCCGCCGCCCTGCGGGTCATCGCCGAGCGCTCCCCGGCCCCGGCGGCGGTGCCCGACCGCGCCGCCGCCCTCGACCTGCTGGCCGACCTGGAGGAGCTGCTGCGCCGTCAGCCCTGACGCGGCGCCGACCTCGCGATCGATCCGCGCTCCAGTGCCGCGTACACCGCGCCGTCCGGGCCGACGGCGATGCCGTGCGGCTCGGCGGCCGGGCCGGGCAGCCGGTAGCCGTCGAGCTGCCCGTCCGGGCCGAGCACCCCGATCCGGCCGACGCCCCACTCGGTGAACCAGAGCCGGCCGTCCGGGCCGCAGGTGATCGCGTGCGGCCGGGCCGCCCGGTCGGCCAGCGGGTACTCGGTGACCTCGCCGTCCACCGTGATCCGGCCGACCAGCCCGCCGCCGATGCCGACGTACCAGAGCGCACCATCCGCCCCGGCGGTGATCCCGACCGGGGCGGTGCCCCCGGTCGGCAGCGGGTGGACGGCCACCTCGCCCCCGACGGTGATCCGGGCGACGGCGTCCGCCTGGTTGAGCGTGCACCAGAGCGCGCCGTCCGGGCCGGCCGTGATGAGCGACGGGAAGGCCCCGGCCCGCGGCAGCGGGTACTCCGTCACCTCGCCCTCGACGGTGATCCGCCCGATCCGGTCGGCGTTCAGCTCGGTGAACCAGAGCGCCCCGTCGGGCCCCGCCGCGATCCCGTACGGCCCGGCGCCCGCCGTCGGGACGGCGAAGGAGCACGCCTTCCCGTCGGTGTCGATCCGCCCGATCCGGTGGTCGCGCATCCGGGTGAACCAGAGCGCGCCGTCCGGGCCGACGGTGAGCACCGCGGGCCCGCACTCCGGCGCCCCGAGGCCGTAGCGCTCGACCGTGCCGTCCGCCGCGAGCCGTCCGATCTCCCCGGCGTGCACCAGCGTGAACCACACGCCCCCGTCCGGCCCCACGGCGACGCCGTACGGCCCGGCCCCCTCCTCGGCGACCTCGATCAGCTCCACGATCCGTGTCATGCGAACCCCCGTCCTCACTATTGCGACTTCCGTCGCATTAGCGATCCTCGCACGCCCTCCCCGCCCCCGGCAACCGGGTTACACCCCGTTCCCCGCACGGCGGGCGGCCCGCGGGGCGGGGACGCCGCGCAGGACGGAGATGATGCCCACGCCGGCGGCGCACACCGGGACGGCGAGCAGGGCCCCGAGGATGCCGGCGATCCCGGAGCCGGCCACCACCGCGACCATGATGGTGGCCGGGTGCAGCTCCACCGTCCGGCTCTGGATGAGCGGTTGGAGGACGTTGCCCTCGAACAGCTGGACCGCCATCACCACGCCGAGCGCCCACAGCGCCGTCCCGATCCCGCCGTCGGCAAGCGCGACCAGCACGGACGCCGCCCCGGACAGGAAGGCCCCGACGAACGGGATGTAGGCGCCCATGAACACCAGCGCACCCAGCCCCGGCGCGCCGGGCACCCCGAGCGCCACCAGGCCGATGGTGATGAAGGTGGCGTCGATCAGCGCGATCAGCGAGGTGCCGCGCATGAAGCCGGCCATCGCGTCGAAGGCCCGCTCGGCACACGCGATCACGGTCTCGGCGCTGCGCTCGGGCAGGTAGGAGCGGATCGTGTCGCCGGTGCGGTGGCCGTCCCGGAGGAAGAAGAACACCAGGGCGAGCGCCAGCACGCCGCCGGCGATCAGCTGGGTGGCCAGCCCCAGCCCGGACAGCACGCCGTTGGTGACGGTCGAGACCAGCGAGTTGGTCTCCCCCTTGGCGTTGTCCAGCGCGTGCCGGATCTTCTCCCCGGTCGGGCCGAGCCACGCGGCCAGCTGGTTGCCCGCCTGCTGGAGGGACTCGGCGATCTGCGGGGCGCTGTGCACCAGCGCGTTGACCAGCAGCGCGATCACCCCGCTGACGGCCGCGACCAGCAGCACGCAGGTGAGCCCGGCGGCCAGCCCCCGGCTCACGCCCCGCCGGACCATCCACGGCACCGCCGGGTAGAGCAGCGAGGCCCCCAGCAGCGCCAGCACCACCGGCACGGTGGCGGCCCGCAGCTCGACCAGCGCGAAGACCAGCAGCGAGGCGAGGGCCAGCAGCAGGATCACCGCCGCCGACCAGGCGGCCGCCTGCCGGACCACCGGCGGCAGCATCAGGTACGGCCTGCGGGGGTCCGGCGCGGCCCCGCCGACGAACCGGGGTTCCGCCGCCGGACCCTCCCCGGCCGGGTGCTCCTCGGGCACGGCCACCTCCGCCTGGGTCGTCGACGAGTCCGAATCGCCCCGTCTCGGCGGACGGTCCGTCGGCGTGCCCGCCTCCGGCCGTCTCTCCGGCGACAACGGCACACCGCCGTCCGGCCGATCAAGGGTGGAGCCGATTCAATCCGCCCCCGTCCGTCGCGTACAGAGCAGCCGGTGGAGCTCACCTCATCGGACGAAGCGCCCTGGCGGACGCGTTCGAGCGCCGGACCTCAGTTCGCCTCGAAGCGGCCGCCCCGTCCCCCCCGAGCGGCCGCCCCGGTTCAGCCGGTCGGCACGCTCAGCGGCGGCCGTCCAGGACGGCGCGCAGCACGCCGATCCGGTTGCTGGTGATGGAGGCGACCCCGGTGTCGCGCAGCCGGCGCATGGTGCGGCGCAGGTCGGCGGTCCAGGTGGAGACGGCGAGCCCGGCGTCCGCGGCGGCGGCGGTGAACTCGGGGGTGACCAGGCCGAACGGCGGGTTGAGGTAGCGCGGGCGCAGGTCGTCGAGCAGGGCGCGGACGGGCAGCCGGGGCTCCTTCCAGGTGAGGGCGATCTCGGCGCCGGGCGCCAGCGCGCGGACGGCGAGCATGGCGGTGGCGGGGCCGCAGAAGGAGACGATCCCTTCGGCGTCGAGCTCGCTGACGACGGACCAGGTGGCGGCGACGGGGCCGGGGTCGTCGAGGTCGATGAGCAGCCGGGGGCCTCCGGCGGCCGCGACGACCTTGATCGTCTCGGCGAGGGTCGGGACGGCGAGCGGCCCTCGGCGCAGTTCGTCGAGCTGCGCGGTGGTGACCCGGCCGATCGACCGCGGGTCGCCCCAGAGGCGTTCCAGGGTGCGGTCGTGCAGCAGGACGGGCACCCGGTCGCGGGTGAGCTGGACGTCCACCTCGACGGCGTCGGCGCCGGCGGCGAGCGCGGACTCGACGGACGGCAGGGTGTTCTCGCGGTGGCGGTACGGGTCGCCGCGGTGCGCGACGGCGAGCACCCGGCGGCGCTCGGCGGCCGGTTCCCCGACCGCGCTGACGGCGCTCTGGGTGGTCGGCAGATGCGGGTGGGACATCCCGGGCGGGGCCTCTCGTTCGGAACCGGTACGGACGGGGCCCGACGCGCCGTCGGCGCGCGGCGCCCGGTGGGGCGTGCCGTGCGGGTCAGGCCGGGCCTAACGCCGCTCGATCATCACATTGGTGGACTTGATGACCGCGGTGGCGGGGGCGCCGGGGACGAGGTTCAGCTCCTCCGCCGACTCCCGGCTGATCAGCGACACCACCCGGAAGGGCCCTGCCTGGACCTCCACCTGGGCCGCGACGTCGCCGAGCACCACATGGGTGACGATCCCGGGGAAGCGGTTGCGGGCCGAGGACGGACGGCCCTCGGCCTCGGCGTTCTCCGGGCGGGCCAGCTCACGGGCGAAGGCGGCGAGGTCGACGCCGGGGATGATCCGGTGGCCGTGCTCGTCCCGCTCGGCCGCGACCCGCCCCGCGTCCACCCAGCGCCGCATGGTGTCGGCACTGACCCCGAGCAGCGCCGCGGCTTCGCCGATGCGGTACGGGTTGACCGGCGCCTCGGACTGGCCCATGTGCGACTCCTGACACTGACTCGGGGACTGCCCCCGGGGCTGACTCGGGGAACGTGGGACGGGAACAACGTGGGACGGGAACGGGGACGCCGCACGCGCGGCGGGCCGTCGCCGTCATCCTGCCGTACCGGCGGCCGGGGCCGCCAAGCGAGGCGGGTCAGGACTCGCCGAAGAGGTCGCGGCGCACCGCGTCCCCGGCGGTGAGGACGGCCCCGGCCAGCACCGCGCCGCCGCCCGCCGCACCGGGCCGGACCTCGGTGCGCAGCGGGGACAGCTCGGCCAGCCGCCGTTCGACCCGGCCGGCCAGTTCGGCGCCGCCGGCCCGGCCGAGCTCGCCGCCGAGCACCACGCACCCCGGGTCGAGGACGACGCAGATGCTGGCGGCGCCGACCGCGATCCGCGCGGCCAGCTCGTCCAGGAACGGCCCGCCGGGCCCGTCCTGGCCGAGGGCGTCCAGCGCGGCGCGGACGGCCGCCTCGGCGGCGGGGGCGTCCCCGGCGGCGCCGGCGGGCAGCCCGTGGGCGCGGGCGAGCTCGCAGACGGCGGCGCTGCCGACCAGGCTGTGGAAGCCACCGTCGCAGCCGGTGGCGCTGGGCAGGCCGCCGGTGCCGGGGACGGGCAGGAAGCCGATCTCGCCGGTGCCGCCGGAGAAGCCCCGGCGCAGCCGGCCGTCCAGGACGACGGCGGCGCCGACGCCGTGGCCGAGCCAGAGCAGCACGAAGGTGTCGCGGTCGCGGGCGGCGCCGATCCGGTACTCGGCCCGGCCGGCCAGGTTGACCTCGTTCTCCAGGATCACGTCGGTGCCGGGCAGCCCGCGCAGTTCGGCGAGCAGTTCGGCGTGCCAGGCGGGGAGCTTCCCGGTGCTGTTGAGGCGCCCGGTGGCGGGGTCGACCAGCCCGGGGGCGCCGACGGCGACGGTGTGCAGGCGTTCGACGCCGACGCCGCGCGCGGTGTCCAGCAGGGTGCGCACCAGGTGCCCGGCGGTGTCGGGCGTCCCGTCGCCGTGGACCGGGACCTCGGCGCTGGCGAGGGTGCGCCCGGTGAGGTCGGCGACGACCAGGCTGACGCCGCCGGAGCGCACGTCGAAGGCGGCGAGGTGGGCGCGGGAGGCGATCAGCGCGTAGAGCCGGGCGTTGGGGCCGCGCCGCTGTTCGCCCCGTTCGCCGACGACGGCGACCAGGCCGGTGCGCTGGAGGCGGTCGAGCAGGTCGGCGACGGTCGGCCGGGAGAGGCCGGTGAGGTCGCGCAGCTCGGTCGCGGTCAGGGGGCCCTGTTCGAGGAGCAGGTTGAGGGCCAGCCGGTCGTTGATCGCCCGGGCGGTGCTCGGCGTGGCCGTGCGCGCGGTGGTCATGGCGGCTCATCCTTCCAGAGTGTTTCTATCAGGGTCCCTTCCTGATAATTTTATCGAACCATCCGCCGGACGGCCGTCGCCGCCGCGCGGACCGAACGGCCTGCACGTAGACCACCCTCAGGCACGTCAGAACCACTGCCGGGCACGTCAGACCACCCACCAGCACGTCAGACCACCCACACAGGGCACCGTCGCGCCGCCCCGCCTGCGCGACCCGGGAGGGAACGCCGGATGAGCACGACCGCACACTCACTGGAGCCACTGGCCTCCCCACGCCGGGCCAGGGCGGGCATCGCCCTGGTCTTCGGCGTGCACGGCGCCGTCAGCGGCAGCTTCGTCACCCGCATCCCGTGGATCCAGGACCGCCTCGACCTCTCCCCCGGCCAGCTCGGCCTGGCCCTGGTGATGCCCGCCATCGGCTCCTCCCTCGCGATGCCGCTGGCCGGCCGGTTCGTCCACCGCTACGGCGGGCGGGCGGCCGTCCGCGGACTGATCTCGCTCTGGTGCCTGGCCCTCGCCCTGCCCGCGCTCGCCCCCTCGCTGCCGGTGCTGTGCGTGGCGCTGCTCGCGTACGGTGCCTCGGCCGGGATGGCGGACGTCGCGATGAACGCGCAGGGCGTGGAGATCGAACAGCGGCTCGGCCGCTCGATCATGTCCGGACTGCACGGGATGTGGAGCGCGGGCGGGCTGCTGGCCTCCGGCTTCGGCATCCTGGCCGCCCACCTCGACCTCGACGCCCGGCTCCAGCTGGCCGTCACCGCGCTCGTGCTGCTCGTCCTCGCGCAGCCCGTCTGCCGGAACCTGCCCGACCTGCGGGCGCCGGAGGGGGCGGAGGAGCCGCCGCGGTTCGCGCTGCCGCCGCGCAGCTCGCTGGTGATCGGACTGGTCGGCTTCTGCGCCGTCTTCGCCGAGGGCGCCTCGATGGACTGGAGCGGCGTCTACCTGCGCGACGTCACCGGTGCCTCGGCCACCATCGCCGCCGCCTCCTACACCGCCTTCTCGCTCACCATGGCCGTCAGCCGCCTCTGCGGCGACGCGGTGGTCCGCCGGCTCGGCGCCGTGCGCACCACCCGCCTCGGCGGCGCCGTCGCCACCGTCGGCGGCCTGCTGGTGGTGGCCGCCGACAGCCCGGCGCTCGCCATCCCGGGCTTCGCCCTGATCGGCATCGGCATCGCGGTCACCGTCCCGCTGGCCTTCGCGGCGGCCGGGCGGATCGGCAGCAACCCCAGCCAGGCCATCGCGGGCGTCGCCACCGTCACCTACACCTCCGGCCTGGTCGCGCCCGCGATCATCGGTGCCCTCGCCCAGGCGACCTCGCTGACCGTCTCGTTCGGCCTGGTCACCGCGCTCGCCTTCGCGCTGCTGCTGAGCGCCGGGGCGCTGCGCCGGGCCGAACGCAATTCCCCCGGATCCGGTGCCGAGGACGCGGCCGCGATGCCACCGGGCGGCGCGTCCGCAAAGGACCTCTCGGCGATCTGAGCCGGGGAATTCCCAGGAATTCCCCCCTCCCCCTCGCCCCTCCTCCCGCCGACCGCCGACCGCCGGGCGCATTCCGCGCCCGGCGGTCCCGCGTTCCCCGGGGTGAACCCGGTGCGCCACCTCCGGGCGGCGCCGCCCGGAGGTGGCCGCCCCGAGGTGGCCGCCGGCTGCCCGCACGAGTTCGTCACCTGCCCGGGCGCGCCGCACAACCTCTTCGCGCCCTCCGCCGTCGAATGTTCGGACGCGGCCCGGGACTCCTGGCGACGTCTGCTGGGATTCCTCGCCGACCGCTCCGCGCAGACCGCTCCGCATCCGCGACCCCCCGGAGGACGCTCTGATGTCCCGCCTGTCCCGCCCGTCCCGTCTGTCCTGCCGCTACCTCCTGCCCCGTCGTGCGCGGCTCGCCGCCGCCACGGCCGCCCTCGCCACCGCCGCGGTGGCGCTCACCGCGCCGCCCGCCCCCGCGGCCACCCGCGCCGCCGACTTCGGGCCCGCCGAGATCCGCACCGGCATGTACGCGGGCCCGAACGACCTGTGCCTGGAGGTCGCCGACTGGCGCACCGACGACGGCGCCCCGGTCCGGATCTGGACCTGTACCGGCGGCGCCAACCAGCAGTGGACCCAGAGCGCCCGCGGCTGGGTGAACCTGAACAGCGGCAAGTGCCTGGACATCCCGGCCTTCAGCACCACCTGGGGCACCCAGGCCGACCAGTGGACCTGCGACGGCGGCGCCAACCAGAGCTGGAGCGACCCCCCGGCCAGCCACCCCGGCACGCCCCGCCGGATCGTGAACGGCTACAGCGGCCTCGTCCTGGACGTCTCGGGCGGCGCCCTGACCGACGGCACCCCGGTGATCCAGTGGGGGTTCCACAGCGGCGACAACCAGTTCTGGCACTACAACCCGGAGAAGCCCCCGTACAGCTGACCGCGACCGCCCTCGACGGCCGCGGAGGGGCACCGGTTAGGCTCGGCCGGTGCCCGCACCCGTCACGCCCCCGCCCGCAACGGCCGCACCCGCGACGCCCCCGCCCGCCGTCGAGCCGCCGCCGGCCGGCCGCGCGCCGCGTTCGCCGTGGTGGCGGTTCGCGCTGCTGGTGGTGCTGCTCGGCGCGGCGGCCGGATCGCTGCTGCTGTGGAGCCCGACGGCGCTGCTGAACGGCGGCCTCGCCGACCGGATGCCCGGGTACTGGTTCGCGCCGCTGTTCGCCACCGTGTACGCGGTCGGCACGCTCGCCTTCGTCCCCCGGCCGGCGCTGAACGCCGCCGCCGGGCTGCTGCTGGGCATCCAGCAGGGCGTGCTGCTGTCGGTGCTCGGCACCACGCTGGGCGCGGCGATGGCCTTCGGGCTCGGCCGGGGCCTCGGGCGCGAGGCGCTGCGGCCGTACCTGCGCGGGCGGGTGCTCGGCACGCTGGACCGGCGCTTCACCGAGCAGGGCTTCCGCAGCGTGCTGGTGCTGCGGGTGCTGCCGGGCATGCCGTTCCAGGCGGCCAACTACGGCGCGGCCTTCTCCGGGGTGCGCTTCGCGCCCTTCCTGTTCGCCACCGCGATCGGCGTGGTGCCGACCACCGCGGTGTACGTGACGGCGGCGGCCAGCGCGGGCGAGCCGGGCTCGGCGGCCTTCCTGGTGTCGGCCGGGGTGATCGCGCTGCTCGTGCTGGGCAGCGTGGTCGGGCTGTGGCGGGCCGCGGCCGCCCGCCGCCGCGCACCGGCCGCCTGAGCACCTAAGCGCCTGACCGCCACACCCCCCTGACCGGCCGAGATTCCGAGGCACTCGGGGGGCGCTCGACAATTCGCTCGCGCCCGCCGGTCGGTGGGCACCAGGATGTCCCGCATGACCGAACTCTCCCCGCGGGTCGACCCGCCGATGGCGGCCGACGAGACCGCCATGCTCACCGCCTGGCTCGACTACCACCGCAGCACCCTCGCGCTCAAGTGCGAGGGCCTGACCGACGACCAGCTGCGGCTGCGCTCCGTCCCGCCGTCCGCCCTCTCGCTGCTCGGCCTCGTCCGGCACATGGCCGAGGTGGAGCAGTACTGGTTCCGGACCGTCCTGCACGGCGACGAGTCCGCCGAGAACCACTACTGGACGGAGGCCGACGAGGACGGCGACTTCAACGGCGTCGACACCGCCGACGTCGCGGCCGACTTCGCCACCTGGCGCGCCGAGGTCGAGGCCGCCCGCAGCGCGGTCGCCGGCCTGTCGCTGGACACGGTCGGCAAGAAGCTGCGCCGCGGCGAGGAGGTGACGCTGCGCTGGATCCTGGTCCACATGGTCGAGGAGTACGCGCGGCACAACGGCCACGCCGATCTTCTGCGCGAACTGGTGGACGGCAATACCGGCGGGTGAAATCGTTTCCGCATTGTTGACAGAAGGTCAATTGCGCGGTGACCGCGACCGATATGGTCTACGCGCGCAACCGTACGGCTCACCGCCGCGTCGCTGATGTTGCCCGGGTTCGCCCGGGTTTCCGGCGCGGCGCGACTCGTACGGGGGGCGCGAGCGGGCACGGGACCGGTGAACAGTGCGATACTCGGACAGTTCCGACGAGTGGATGACGTGTCAAAAAGGACACGCGACCCCGGGGGACCAGGACGGGACGAGGCAGGGAGGCGCGGCATGGGAGCACTTCGCGACGAGCACCACAACGGGTGGCTGATGCCCTCGGGAAACTACCCCGCCGCGGTGTACGAGGACGAGTGGGTCGATCAGGAGACGATGCCGGCCGCGCCCGCGCCCGCGAAGATCGTCTCCCTGCGGCCGACCGGTTTCGAGGCGGCCCGCACGGTGGGCGAGCACATCCGGGCGAGCATCCCGGTGGTCATGGACCTCACCGAGATGAACGAGGCCGAGGCCAAGCGGATGGTGGACTTCGCCTCCGGGCTGATCTTCGGCACCCAGGGCGGCATCGAGCGGATCGCCCGCCGGGTGTTCCTGCTCACCCCGGCCGACGTCGAGGTCATGGTGATCGACCGCCCGCTCGACGAGACCGGGTTCTACAACCAGAGCTGATCCGGGCGGCGCACGGCCCGACCGGGCTGAACCGACCGAGCTGAACCGGCCGCACGACTGCGGCACCCCGACCGGGGACGGCACCCGCCGTCCCCGGTTTTTGCTGCCCCGGCTGCGGCGATCGACGCCTCATTCGAGACGCCCACCATAATTTTGAGACATCCATGTCTCACATGACCTAGACTGGATTCATGGCCACCGATCGCGACACCGTCCTGGAAGCCGCCGTCGGCGTGCTCTCCCGCCGCCCGACCGCCCACCTGGACGAGATCGCGCGCGCCGCCGGGATCAGCCGCGCCACCCTGCACCGGCTCTTCCCCGGGCGCGAGGCCCTGATCCGCGAGGTCGGCCTGCTCGGCCTGCGCCGGTTCGCCGCCGCCCTGGACACCGCCTCCGTCGAGGACGGCGACGCCGAGGCCGCGCTGCGCCGCCTGGTCGACGCCGCCGTCCCGGACGCCACGCTCTGCGCCTTCCTGGCCGGCGAGAACCAGCTCTACGACGACGACAGCATCAACGACCTCTGGGAGCTCCAGATCGTTCGACTG
Organism: Kitasatospora sp. NBC_01300; assembly: GCF_041435235.1. Classification (NCBI taxonomy): domain Bacteria; kingdom Bacillati; phylum Actinomycetota; class Actinomycetes; order Kitasatosporales; family Streptomycetaceae; genus Kitasatospora; species Kitasatospora sp. NBC_01300. Next base: position 774,728 of record NZ_CP108408.1, read on the forward strand.
CACGCGCTCTTCCTGCGCGGCCAGCAGCAGGGCACGTTCCGCATCGAGCTGAGCGCCGCCTGGCTGAGCGAGGCCTTCTTCGATCTGGTGGCCGGCGTCGGCTGGGCCATCCAGGACGGCCGCCTCGCCCCGCGCGACGCCGCCTTCTCGCTCGCCGAGCTGTTCCTCGGCGGCGCGCTGCGCCGACCGGACGCCGCCACTCCCCCGCCCACAGCACCTTCGGCCCGCACACCGGAAACCGATATCCCATGAGTAAGCGAAGCGAACGAATCATCAGCGGGTGCGCATTGCGCGAAGCGCCTGCCGAGCGAAGCGAGGTGGGCGCATGAGCAGTACCGTCCTTGCCAGCCCCCGCCAGCGCTGGACCGGCCTCGCCGTCCTCGTCCTGGCCGTCACCGTGGTCGCCCTCGACGCGACCGTCCTGTCCCTCGCCATCCCCTCCATCAGCGAGACGCTGGAGCCCAGCGGCACCCAGCTGCTCTGGATCGGCGATTCCTACTCCTTCGTCCTGGCCGGCCTGCTCGTCAGCATGGGCTCGCTCAGCGACCGGATCGGCCGCAAGAAGCTGCTGCTGATCGGCGCGGCCGCCTTCGGCGCCGCCTCGCTGCTCGCCGCCTACGCGCCCAGCGCCGGCTGGCTGATCCTGGCCCGCGCGCTGCTCGGCGTCGCCGGCGCGACGATCATGCCCTCGACCCTGTCGCTGATCCGCGGCCTCTTCCCGGACGACCGGGAGCGGGCCACCGCGATCGGCATCTGGGGCGCGGCCGCCACCGCCGGCGCCGCGCTCGGGCCGGTGGTCGGCGGGGTGCTGCTGGAGCACTTCTGGTGGGGTTCGGTGTTCCTGCTGAACATCCCGATCCTGCTCCTGCTGCTGGTGCTCGGCGCCTGGCTGCTGCCGGAGTCCAAGGACCCGAAGCCGGGCCGCTGGGACGTGCTGAGCGTCGCCCTGTCGATGGCCGGGGTGATCGGCACGGTCTACGCGATCAAGGAGGCCGCCGCGCACGGCGTGGCGCGCTGGGACGTCCCGGTCGCCTTCGTGCTGGGCGTCACCGCGCTGACCGTCTTCGTCCGCCGCCAGCTGCGGCTGGAGACCCCGCTGCTGGACGTGCGGCTGTTCCGCGACCGGCGGTTCACCGCCGCCGTGCTGGCCTCGCTGATCGCCCTGATCGGCCTGTCCGGGGTGGTCTTCGTGACCTCGCAGTACCTCCAGCTGGTGCGCGGCTACGAGCCGCTGCGGGCCGGGATGGCCGAGCTGCCGGCCTTCGTCGGCGCCGTCGTCGGCGGTCTGCTGACGGCCCGGCTGGTGCGGCGCACCGGCGCCCGGGCGGCGCTGACCGGCTGCCTGCTGGCCATGGGCCTCGGCGTGGGCATGCTCGGCTGGCTCCAGCAGGACACCACGTACCTGCTGCTGGCCGCCTCCTTCCTGCTGGTCGGGACGGCGGAGGGCGTGGTCTACACGCTCGGCGCCGACCTGGTGCTGAGCGCCTCACCCGCCGACAAGGCCGGCGCGGCCTCGGCGGTCTCGGAGACGGCGTACGAGCTGGGCACCGCGCTCGGCATCGCGCTGGTCGGCTCGGTGGTCGGCTCGATCTACGCCGGCGGCCTCGTCGTCCCGGCCGGGACGGACCCGGCGGCCGCGGCGCGGGCCGGCGAGTCGCTGGGCGCGGCGGTCGAGACGGCGCACGCACTGCCGCAGGGCGTCGCGGAGCCGCTGCTGGCGAGCGCCCGGGAGTCCTTCACGCACGGCATGAACAGCGCCGGCCTGCTGGCCGCCGTCCTGCTGATCGGCGCGGCCGCGATGGCCTGGCGGCTGCTGCGCGGCCTGGACACCCCGACCAGCGCGGTCGCCGAGGTCACTACGGCCACCGCGGTCGAGGTGCCCGCTCCGGAGAAGCCGCAGAACCCGCAGAAGTCGGAGAAGGTCGACGCGTAAGCACGCCCGACTCCCCCTGCCACCGGCGGGAACGGCCACGGCCGTTCCCGCCGGTGGCGTATCGCGGGCCGGGCGAACGGAACCGGGGCGGCCCTGGCGCAGGAGCATGCGATGTTCAAATGTCTGATGTTTGTATAGGCTGCCCCCATGACACGCATCAGCACACCGCGTAGGACGGCCAGCCTGTCCGCGCAGCTCGTGGACAGCCTCCGCTCGCACATCGAGGCGGGCGGCTGGCCGGTGGGGACGCGGATCCCGCCGGAGCAGGTCCTCGTCGAGGAGCTCGGGGTCGGACGCAGCACGCTGCGCGAGGCGATCGGCGCGCTCGTGCACCTCGGCCTGCTGGAACCCCGGGCCGGGGACGGCACCTACGTCCGCGCGTCGAGCGAGCTCCAGTCGGTCATGGTGCGGCGGGCGAGCTCCGCGCGGCGGGACAACGTCCTCGAACTGCGCACCGTCCTCGAGGAGTACGCCTCGGGGGCCGCCGCCCTGCGGCGCAGCGAGGACCAGCTGCACCAGCTCAGGGAACTGCTGGCCGACGCCGACGCGGCCTGCGCCGGCGAGGACAGGTCCGCGGCCATGAGCGTCGACGCGCTGTTCCACCGGGCCGTCGTCCGGGCGAGCGGGAACGACCTCCTGATCGAGGTCTACGACTACCTCGGCACGGCCCTCACCTCCGCCCTGGGAGGCCTGTCCTGGGACGCCACCGCCGCCGAGGAGCACGCCGGCCTGCACCGGCGACTCGTCGACGCGATCGAGGCCCAGGACGAGAACGGCGCCCGCACCGCGGCGGCGGCGATCGTCCGGCTCACCCACGACCACGAGGTCCAGGCACCACTCACTTCCACCGGCCCGGCCTCCACCGAAGAATGAGGACCGCCCGCCCGTTGCCCAGGCCTTCGAGGCCGTAGAGGAGAACGAGGAGAACACCGATGCCCGTCTTACCGCCCCCGGCCGACGACCTCGACGCACGCACCGCCCAGCGCACCGCCCACCTGTACGCGACGGATCCGCAGTTCCGCGCCGCCGCACCCCTGGACTCCGTCAGCGAGGCGATCCGGCGGCCGGGCCTGCCGCTCGCCGACCTCGTGGCCACGGTGATGGAGGGGTACGCGGACCGCCCCGCCCTGGGCGAGCGCGCCACCGAGCCGGTGACCGACCCGGACAGCGGCCGCACCACCCTGCGCCTCCTGGACCGGTTCGACACCGTCACCTACGGCGAACTGTGGGAGCGCGTCGGCGCGGTGGCCTCCGAGTGGCGCCACCACCCCGACCACGCCGTGGGCCCGGGCGACTTCGTCGCCGTCCTCGGCTCCACCAGCCCCGAGTACGCCGTGCTGGACCTCGCCTGCGTCCGCTCCGGCGCGGTGGTCGTCCCCCTCCAGGCCGGCGCCTCGGCGGAACACCTGGCCCCCGTCGTCGCGCAGACCGGACCGCGTCTGCTGGCGGTGGACGTGGCACACCTGGACGTCGCGCTCCGGATCGCGGCGGACGCCCCGTCACTGGGCAGGATCGTCGTGCTCGGCCACCGCCCGGAGGTCACCGACCACCAGGAGGCACTGGACTCCGCCCGCGGACGGCTCGCGGCGCAGGGCCGGGGCGTCACCCTGGACGCGCTGGCGTCGGTCGTCGAGCGGGGCAGGAGCCTGCCGCCGCTCCCCCGGGCCCCCGAGGGCTCGACGGCCGACACGCTCAGCGCGCTGATCTACACCTCGGGGAGCACCGGCACCCCCAAGGGCGCCGTGTACACCGAACGTCTCGTCAAGCACTTCTGGATCGACTTCGTGCCCGGCCAGGGGCCGCAGCCGTCCATCGTGCTCAACTACCTGCCCCTGAGCCACATGATGGGACGGGGCGTGCTGTTCGGCACGCTCGCCAAGGGGGGCACCGCCCACTTCGTGGCGTCGAGCGACCTGTCGACCCTCTTCGAGGACCTCTCCCTGGTCCGGCCCACCGAGTTCATCCTGGTGCCCCGCATCTGCGACATGCTCTTCGAGCGCTACCGGAGCGAGGCGGGGGGCGACACCGCCGCGCAGGCGGACCGCGCGAAGGAGGAGCTGCGGGAGAAGACCCTCGGCGGCCGCCTCCTGTGGGCCACCTACGGCTCGGCCCCGATGAGCGCGGAGCTGGCGGCGTTCCTGGAGAGCTGCCTGCAGATCAGGGTGTTCAACGGCTACGGGTCGACGGAAGCCGGGCTGGTCTCGCTCGACGGCCGGGTACTGCGCCCGCCGGTGACCGACCACCGGCTGGCGGACGTGCCCGAGCTGGGGTACTTCCGCACCGACTCCCCGCACCCCAGGGGCGAACTGCTGGTCAAGTCGGAACGCCTCGTTCCCGGCTACTTCCAGCAGCCGGACGCCACCGCCCAGGTCTTCGACGAGGACGGCTTCTACCGCACGGGCGACATCGTGGCCCTCACCGGCCCCGACGAGTTCGTGTACGTCGACCGCCGTTCCAACGTCCTCAAACTGTCGCAGGGCGAGTTCGTGGCCACCTCCCGGCTGGAAGCCCTCTTCACCGACAGTCCGCTCGTCCGGCAGGCCTTCGTGTACGGCAACAGCGCCCGCGCCTACCTGCTCGCGGTCATCGTGCCCACCCAGGAGGCGCTCGACCTCGCCGCCGGGGACGGCCCGCGCCTCAGGTCGCTCCTGCGAGAGTCCCTGCACCGCCTCGCCACCGAGGCGGGCCTCAACTCGTACGAGATCCCACGGGACTTCCTCATCGAGACCGAGCCGTTCAGCCAGCAGAACGGGTTGCTCTCCGGCGTGCGCAAGCTGCTGCGCCCCGCGCTGGCGAAGCGCTACGGCGAGCGCCTCGAAGCCCTGTACGCCGAGCTGACCGAGCGCGAGGGCGACGAACTCCGGGCACTGCGCCGGCTCGGCCCGTCCCGGCCCGTACCGGAGACCGTGTGCCAGGCCGCCCGCGCGCTGCTCGGCAGCCGGCAGGACGATGTCCACCCCGGGACGCGCTTCCTCGAACTCGGCGGTGACAGCCTCTCCGCGCTGTCGTTCTCCCAACTGCTCAAGGAGGTCTACCGCGTCGACGTCCCCGTCGACGTCGTCATCAACCCGGTCAACACGCTCCAGCGGGTGGCCGACCACATCGAGAACGCCCTCGCGTCGGGCGACCGGCGCCCGACCGCCGACCAGGTCCACGGACCGGGCGCGACGCGGCTCCTGGCGGGCGACCTGACCCTGGACGCGTTCCTCGACCCGGGGACCGGGACGCGGACCGGCAGGCCGAGGGGCCCGCTGCCCGAGGCGCGGACCGTCCTGCTCACCGGCGCCAACGGCTACCTGGGCCGCTTCCTGTGCCTCGAATGGCTGGAGCGCGTCGCGCAGCGCGGCGGCACACTGGTCTGCGTGGTCCGCGGCGCCACCGACGAGTCGGCCCGGGCGCGGCTCGACGCGGCCTTCGACAGCGGCGACCCGGAGCTCCTCCGGCGCTACCACGGCCTGGCCGCCGCGCACCTGGAGGTGGTCGCCGGCGACGTCGGGGAGCGCGACCTCGGGCTCGACCGGGAGACCTGGCAGCGGCTGGCCGACACCGTGGACCTGATCGTCCACCCGGCGGCACTCGTCAACCACGTCCTGCCCTACGACCAGCTGTTCGGCCCCAACGTGCTGGGCACCGCCGAACTGATCAGGCTCGCGGTCACCTCCAGGGCCAAACAGTTCACCTACCTGTCGACGGTCGCCGTCGTCTTCGACTCCGCGGCCGCAGCCGACGAGGACGCGGACATCCGCACCGCCTGCGGGACGCGCGACCTCGGCAGCGGCTACGCGAACGGCTACGCGGCCAGCAAGTGGGCGGGCGAGGTACTGCTGCGCGAGGCGCACGACGCGTTCGGCCTCCCGGTCGCCGTGTTCCGCTCGAACCTGATCCTCGCCCACCCGCGCTACCGGGGGCAGCTGAACGTCCCGGACGTGTTCACCCGCCTCCTGCTGAGCCTGCTGGCGACCGGCATCGCCCCCGGCAGCTTCTACGCCCGGGGCACCGGTGACGGCGGCGGCCACTACGACGCGCTGCCCGTGGACTTCACCGCGCAGGCCGTCGCCGCGCTGGGCGACGACACCCGGGAGGGGTACCGGACCTTCAACATCGTGAACCCGCACGAGGACGGAATCTCCCTCGACACCTTCGTCGACTGGCTGGTGGCCGCCGGACACCAGCTGACGCGCATCCACGACTACGACGAGTGGCTCGACCGCTTCGAGAGCGCCATACGCGCCCTGCCCGACCGCCAGCGACAGCACTCGCTGCTCCCCCTGCTGCACGCCTTCGCCACGCCGTCGGAGCCGCTGCCCGGATCCGCCCTGCCGGCGGACCGGTTCCGCGCGGCGGTCCGGGCCGCCGCCCTCAACGAGGACAACGACATCCCGCACCTGTCGCGGGACCTGATCACCAAGTACGTGGCGGACCTCCGGGCGCAGCACCTGCTGTAGCCGGTCCGCCCTCCTCCTTCGCACCCACCTCCGCACCCGCCGGTGGCGTACCGCGTGCCGGGCGGCCGGAACCGAGGCCACTTCAGGCCCGGAAACGTCCGATGTTCAAATGTCTGATGTTTGTATAGGCTGCCTCCATGCAACGCATCACCCACGACCGCGAGGTCCAGACATCACCGGCGACGGAGCAGCAATGAGTCCACAACTGTCCTCGACGCCCCGTCAGCACTCCGCCTCCGGGCCGGACTCCGCCTCCGGGCCGGACTCCGCCTCCGGACCGAACTCCGTCTCCGAGCCGGCGGCCACCGACAGCACGCGGCCCGCGGTGTCGATCGGGCTCGTCCTCGCGATCTGCCTCGTGGCGGCCAACCTGCGGACCAGCCTCACCGGCGTCGGCACCCTGCTGCCGGCGATCGAGCAGGGCAGCGGCCTGACGGCGAGCTGGGGCGGGCTGCTGAGCACCCTCCCCCTGCTGACGTTCGCCGCGACGTCGCCTCTGGTGGCCCGGGCCTCCCACCGGTTCGGCAGCGCGCGCCTGCTGGTGGCGGCCCTCGGCGCGCTGGCCGTCGGAACGGTGGTCCGGTCGCTGCCCTCCGTGAGCTGCCTGTTCGCCGGGACGGTGATCCTCTCCGCCGCCATCGCGTTCGGCAACGTGCTGCTGCCCGCCATGATCAGGCGCAGCGTGCCCGCCCACCGCATCCAGGGCATCAGCGCGCTCTACGTCACCGTCATGGGCATCACGGCCGCCGTCTCCTCCGGGATCTCCGCCCCGCTCTCCCACTCCCTGCCGGGTTCCTGGCACACCGCGCTGGCCTGGGGCATCGCCTTCACCGTCGCGGCGCTCCTCGTCTGGCTGCCCCGGATGCGGGGCGACGGGGCGCGGGCCTCCACCGGCACAACCCGCAGTCCGGCCCCCTGGCGGTCAGGACTGGCCTGGCAGGTCAGCATGTTCATGGGCCTGCAGTCCCTGGCCTTCTACACCGCCGTCGCGTGGCTGCCCAGCATCCTGATCCACCACGGCACGAGCAGCACCGCGGCCGGATGGATGCTCTTCTACTACCAGCTGATCTCCCTGGCGACCAGCGGCCTGCTGCCCCTGCTCACCCGGGGCCGCCACGACCAGCGGTGGACGGCGGCCGGGGCCTCGGTCACCGTGGCCGGCGGCTTCACCGTGCTGGTGTCCGCCCCCGCGCTGTCCGTCGTGGCGTGCACCCTGCTCGGGCTGGGCGGCGGCGCCTGCCTCGTCCTCGCACTGACCTTCCAGAGCGAACGCGCCGGCAGCTCCGGCGAGGCCGCGGCACTGGCCGGCATGGCGCAGTCCATCGGCTACCTCGTGGCGGCGGCCGGCCCGCTCCTCCTCGGCATCCTGCACGACAGCACGGGCAGTTGGACGCTTCCGCTCATCGTTCTGGTCGTCCTCGGCATCGCCATGGCGGCGGCCGGGTACGGCGCGGGGCAGGACCGGCACGTGCGCCTTCCGCGGCCTCGCTGACGTCACCGTCACCGTCACCGCACGCAGCCTTGTCCGTCACGCCACTCGCCCGTCACGCCTCTTGCGCGTTCACCGCTCTCGCGCGTTCACCGCCCCAGGAGTTCGGCGAAGCGGTCCAGCGCGAGATCGGTGCGCCGACGGTCGCCGGTGGTCGTGAGGTCGAACAGCAGACCCCGGATGACGGCCATGACCAGCGTGGGCGTGACGGTGTCGTCAGGGCCGGTGGAGACGTCCCGGAAGGTGGCGCCGAGAGTGTCGAACCAGTCCGTGATCGCCTCGGCCTGGTCGGGGTAGTTCTCGGGGTGGACCAGGCCGTCGGCGTGCACCTCGAAGAACAGCCGGACGAACGGCGCGCGTTCGTCCGCGCTCATCCACCCCCAGATGCCCCGCAGCCGCTCCCGCACGGAGCCCTTCGTCTGCGGAGGGTTCCCGGCCAGACGCACCGCGCCCCGGCGGCGGGCCTCGGCGAGGACCGCCGCGACCAACTCCTGTTTGCTGCCGAAGTCGTAGAGCAGCATCCGTGGACTGGTGTCGAGGGCTGCGGCCAGTGGTCGCAGGCTCAGCCCGGCCAGGCCGTGCGCCAGCACGTAGTCGGTCGCCCGGGCCAGCGTGCGCTCGCGACGGGCGGGGTCGGCGGGTCGCCCCACGGCGGATCTCCCTTCGGCGCATCGGAGTTGAAACGGCATTGGCGAGTATATGGTACGACTGTTTCAATAACGAGGGGAGACCGCATGCACACCGTCGACCGCGCGCTCGTCCTGGGCCCCGGAAGTCACGTCGGCACGGCCTGGACGGCCGGACTGGCCTACGGGTTGCGCCGCAACAGCGTCGATCTGGGCGAGGCCGACCTGATCGTCGGCACGTCAGCCGGCTCGATCGTCGGAGCGCTGCTCGCCACCGGGCAGGACCCGGGGCGGCTCGCTTCCTCGACTCGCCAGGCCGCCCACCGGGTCAAGCCCGACCCCGAGCGGATGGGCGCGGTGTTCGCCGTACTCGGCGACCGCAGCCTGGACCCCGCAGAGGCGAGGCGTCGCGTCGGCCGCCTCGCGCTCGACGGCGTCGACCCCCAGGCCGAGGAGGCGCTGATCGCGGGGCGCGCCGCCCTGATCGGCGCGGACGCGTGGCCGGAGCGACGGCTGCTGATCGCCGCCGTCTGCGCCACCACCGGTGAGCCCGTGGTGTGGGACCGCGACAGCGGCGTGCCGCTGGTGCACGCGGTGGCGGCGAGCAGTGCCTTCCCCGGAGCCGCACCGCCCGTCGCCATCGACGGCCTGCGGTACATGGACGGCGCGCTGCGCGCGGGCCCCAACGCCGATCTCGCCACTGGAGCCCGCAAGCTGGTCGTGGTCGAGCCGATGGCCCACCTGTTCCCCCGGGAACCGCTCGACCAGCAGCTGGCGGCAGTGGGGGCGGACACCGTGGTGACCATCGGCCCCGACCCGGCCTCGGTGCGAGCTTTCGGCTCGGACCCGGGCGACCTGGCGGCCTGGGAACCGGCCTACCAGGCGGGCCTCCGCCAGGCCGACGACGTCGACGCGCAGCTCCGCACCATGTGGAGGGCGGAAGTCGACGCGGGCTGACCACTGATCGCTGATCGCCAACGCCTGTCCGTCTTGCCGCCGGGGTAGCCCTACTACACCTGGCAGTTCGCCATCGGGCCCGAAAGGAATTCCAGTCATGAGTGACCGCGCAGACCTGTCCGGCGCTTCCTGGATCAAGTCCTCACACTCCAACAACGGTGGTGACTGCGTGGAGGTCGCCACCGGCATCCCCCACCTCGCTCCCGTCCGCGACTCCAAGGACCCCGAGGGCCCCGCCCTCGTCTTCCCCACCGACGCCTGGTCCTCGTTCGTCGCCGCCGTCCGGGCCGGCGAGTTCGGCAAGGCCTGACGCGCACCTTGTCGGAGCCCCACTGCCCACGACGGGCAGTGGGGCTCGCGCATCGGGTCGACGCATAGGCCCGCCTGGCTGAGCCGGGCCCCGGTTGGCGCGGAATGCGCATGCGGTCGTCATCGATGAATGCCCCGCGCCCGGCTGTCACTCCATCTCGGCGCCCCCGGTGGGCTGTTCCCGCAGTTGATCGACCTCCCTGCGGTAGAGAGATCGGGCCGCCCACGTTCCGTACGCCTGGGTGGGCGACGCCTGCGGCCCCGCCCTCTGGGGCAAGAAGACGCTCCTCCTCAACGCCCTCGACGGAGACGGCCCCGCGAGTCTGCGGAGTGCCAGTGTCCGATGTCGACGAGTTCTCCGGGCACGTACGCAAACCCCGATAGCTGGAGCCCCGAACGGGGACGACCACTTCGGGCCGTTCTGCCCCCCGGAGTTTCGACGGCAACCAGACTGGTTACCTGGCTTGCAAGAACGCGCAACCGGCTTGGTACGGGAGGGCACCGTGGCTCTAAGGTTTCTGGGGATCTGGCCGAACACCCCCGACAACGGATCGCCGACCATCTGGCTGGAGGAGGAGACGGGGGACCTGATCATCCAGTCCTGGTTCGCTGACGAGGCGACCATCAAGAGGGCCCAGGAGGTGGGTTCCATCCCCGGGCACACCACCGATGTCCCGCCCCACGAGGGCGTGTTTCGCCTTCCACAGAACATGATCCAGTTCATTCCCCGGCCCGACGACGAGGACCCCGATGTTTCTTGAGGCCCTGGCAGGCGCCCGGCGCTCCGCGCTGCACCTCGAACTCCGCGACTCCTACATGCTGGACGACCCCGAGTTCATCCGCTGGCAGCAGGGCTACCGCATCAACCGGGAGGACCGGGCTTCGTGGTGGCGCCCGTGGTGTGACACCGTCGCCACCGCTGCCGCCCGCGGCGTGGAGTTCCGCCGCGCACGGGTCGTCTCGGAGCCGGTGCACGACTACATCCGGTACGAGTACGACGTGACGTTCCCGAACATCGCCGCCGGCGAGCAGGTTCGTTGGCTGCCCCGCCGGAACACCACGGACCTCGCACTGCCCGGCGTGGACTTCTGGCTGTTCGATGACCGAGTGGCCCTGTTCAACCACTTCACGGGCAACGGGCAGTGGGCCGATCCGGACATGGAGACGACCACCGATCCCGCGGTGGTGAAGCTGTGCAGCTCCGCCTTCGATTCAGTTTGGAGCCGCGCCATCGACCACGAGCAGTACGAGATCTGATCCAACGCCAGGCCGTCAGCCAATGCCCACATCTCCGTCCTCCAGCGCTCAGGCCGCACAGAAGGCCGTCGCGGACCGCCTCCGTGAACTGATGCTGGACGCTGGGCTTCAAGGGCAAGAGCTGGCGGCCCTGTGCGGCTGGAACGCCGCCAAGACCAGTCGCATCATCAATGCGAAGACGGCGCCGTCCGACTCCGATATCAGGGCGTGGTGCGCCGCCTGCGGAGCTGAGGACCAAGCCGCCGATCTGATCGCCAAGAGCCGCGCGGCGGACTCCATGTTCCTGGAGTGGCGGCGCATGGAGCGCACCGGGCTTCGAGCCGCCCAGGAATCGGTACGCCCCCTCTACGAGCGGACTCAGCGCTTCCGCGCCTACGCCCCGTGGATTCTTCCGGGGCTCGTGCAGACCCGTGGCTACACCACCGCCATCCTGTCCGCGATCCGCGACCGCCGCGGCCTGGTGGACGACGTACCCGCTGCGGTGGAAGAGCGCATGGCCCGGCAGCGTGTCGTCCACGACGGCAACCACCGCTTCGTGCTGCTGATCGAGGAGAGCGTCCTTCGGAGCGGACTCGGCGGGCCCGAGGTGATGGCGTTCCAGCTCCGACACCTGCTGACGATCGGCCGGCTCCCGACGGTCAGCCTCGGCGTGATCCCCTTCCGGTCGGATCGCGAAAGGGCCTGGCCTGTCGAAGGGTTCTGGATCTACGACACCGCACAAGTCAGCGTCGAGCTGGTTTCCGGCTACCTCACCGTTACCCAGCCCAGCGAGATCGCGATGTACGGCCGCGCCTTCGCGGAACTTGGTGAACTCGCGGTCCACGGAGCGAAGGCCCGACAGTTGATCACGAACGCGCTGGACTCTCTCGACTAAATCTGCAATCAGATGCAAGTGCGTTGAGTGGTCGACTGGTTACTCCCTACCGTCGTTGGTGCCACTCAGGCCGCGACCACTTGGGTGGAGAGCTCGACACACACGGCGCATCGGCTCGCGCCGACCTCGCGGGCGCCCAGTCTCGCACCGTGCCACGCCTCAATGCTTTGCATCGCAGGAGATCACCCGCACGTGCCCAACCGAAGGGACCGCAGTGCCTAAGCTCCCCGACATGACCACCGAAAGTGACAAGATCGTCACTCCCTTCGGGTCGCTGAGTGCGGCTCTCATCGACCAGCTGCGTGACCTCAACGCGATCCGCACCGATCGGGTAGCGGACGCTTTCCGAGCCGTCCCCCGCCACGTCTTCGCCCCCGAGGCTCCTGTAGAGGAGGTCTACTCGAACCAGCCCATCGTGACCAAGCGCGATGAGCGTGGCCTTGCAATCAGCACGGTCTCCGCGCCCCGCATCCAGGCGTTCATGCTGGAGCAGGCCGACATCCAGCCGGGCATGCGCGTTCTGGAGATCGGTTCGGGAGGGGTGAACGCCGCGTACATCGCGGAGCTGGTCGGCGAGGCCGGCGAGGTCACCACGATGGACATCGACCCGTTCGTCATCGACCGTGCCAAGCGGTTCCTGCCGGAGGCCGGGTACGGGCGAGTGAACGTGGTGCTCGCCGACGGCGAGTTCGGCGCCCCGAAGCACGCACCGTTCGACCGCATCGTGGTCACCGTCGGAGCATGGGACATCCCGGCCGCGTGGTGGGAGCAGCTGGCCCCGGGCGGCCGGATCGTCGTGCCGATCCGAATCCGCAGCCTCAACCGCTCGGTGGCCTTCCAGCTGGACGGCGGTCACCTGGTCAGCCGGTCGATCGAGCGGGCCGGATTCGTCGCGATGCAGGGAGCCGGCGCCTTCGGTGAAGAGGTGGTCTACCTGCACGACGACACGGTGGCTCTCCGGGTGGACGACGGGCAGCAGGCCAACGGCGCTCTTCTGGCCGCCGCACTGAAGCAGCCACGGGTGGAAGCGTGGACCGGGGTCACCGTCCGCGACCAGGAACCCTTCGATGACCTGGACATGTTCCTGGCGACCACCCTGCCCGGCTTCTGCCTGCTGACGGCACACGACTCTGCCGTGGCGGAGGGGATCGTCCAAGCCCGTCCCTGGGGAAGCTCGGCGGTGTTCTGCGACGGCACCTTCGCCTACGTCGTGCTGCGGCAGCTGGGCCCGGACCGCCACGAGTTCGGCGTGTACGGACACGGCGCCGACGCCGAGGGCCTGGCCGCCAGGGTGGTCGATCAGATCAACGCCTGGAACAGCCGCCACCGCAACGGCGCGGCCCCGGTCATCAGCGCCTACCCGGTGGGCACTCCCGACGACCAGCTTCCCGGGAGCCTGGTCATCGACAAGAAACACACCCGGTTCACCGTCTCCTGGCCCTGCTGAGGGACCAGGTGCTCCTGATCACCACTACGCAAAGAGGGGATCAACAGTGGCCAACAAGGTCATGGACAGCACGACCGAGTTCGACCTCGACGTGTCGATCGTCCGCAACACCAACGTCCTGTCGGCGATCATGCGCAGCACCGACGACGGCTGCGGCAGCACCTGCCCGGCGTGCGCCAGCGGTGCCGGCGGTGGGGGCGGCAACGGCGGTGGTGGCGGCGGCGGCGAGGGCGGTGGTGGCGGCGGCGAGGGCGGCCTGATCCTCGCCTGATCCACCTGCATCAAGTGGTCACGTCCGGCCCGGTGCGCCTGGAGCACCGGGCCGGGGCTGCGGAGAATCACGAGGTGGCACGTTGTACGAGCACGTCGATGCGGCCCTGATCCGGGCCGTCTCCCACCCCGCCGGTCTGCGGCTGCCGCCGTGGCCGCATCTGGGCGAGGACCGGACTCCCGGCCAGGCCGAGCACTGGCGGGACTGGCTGTGCCAGGTCCGGGAGCTTCCCACGGTCGTCGAGGCTATCGAGGTGGCCAGCCCCGGTTTGGCCGAGCACATCGGGCAGGTCTGCGACGGTCGTCCTCTGTCTGAGCGGCACCTTCGGCGGACCGTACTGTCCACCGTCCGGTATCTGCTCAGGCTCACCGGCCGTGCCACCCCGTTCGGTCTGTTCGCCGGGGTGGCACCCGTCGGCCTCGGGTCGCACAGCACCACCCACTGGGGCGGTGAGCACCGCGCCTCGGCGAGGCCGGACGCGGCGTGGTTGGACGAGACGATCCGGCAGCTGGAGGCGATACCCGAACTGCGGGAGCAGTTACCGGTGGTGGCGAACAACCTGTGCTTCGTCCGAGACGAGCGTCTGGTACTGCCGCTCCAGCCCAGCACCGACGGCAACGACGACATCAGCCCGTCGGAGGTCGCCGTGCGCCACAGTCGGCCCGTCCAATCGGTGATGGCCACTGCCCGCACCCCACTGACGGTGCGCGAACTCGGCGAGCTGCTGGCTGCCGGATTCCCCGACGCGCCGACTGCCGCGATCACCGGCGTACTGGCCGGCCTCATCCAGCAGCGGTTCCTGATCACCGCCCTGCACGCACCGGCCACCGTCACCGATCCACTCAGCCACCTCGTGGAGCAGCTGGAGCGCGCCGGCGCCAAGGATCTGCCCCAGGCGCAGATCCTGCTGGACGGACTCCGCGGGATCAGCGAGGCCCTGGCTGCGCACAACACCGCAACCGATGCCGACCGGCGCCGCATCGGTCGGCATGCCGTCGACCGCATGCGGGCCTCGTGCAGCTCGGTGGCTCAGCCGTTGATGACCGACCTTCGGCTGGACTGCGCGATCACGCTACCGGAGGAAGTCGCCCGTGAGGCCGCAGCCGCAGCCGGGGTGCTGGCCCGGTTGACGCCGTTCCCGTTCGGCAGCTCGGTGTGGGGGGCCTACCACCAGCAGTTCGTGGAGCGCTACGGGCCCGGTGCGCTGATCCCCGTAACCGACCTGGTCCACGCCGACACGGGGCTCGGCTTCCCTGCGACCTACCGCGGTTCGCTCCTCAAGAAGCCCGCATCGGATGTGTCCCGGCGTGACCGCCGGCTCCTGGCCCTGGCGCAGTGTGCCGCGATCGACGGCCGGAGCGAAGTGGTGCTGGACGATCGGGCGGTGGCCGAACTCGCCGTCGACGGCAGCGCAAACGCCCAGCCGACGCCTCACGTCGAGCTGTCGTTCCGTCTCCAGGCTGCCTCACACGCGGCTCTGGACAGCGGGGCGTTCCGGCTGGTCGTGCTCGGTGCGATGCGGGCCGCTGGGGCGACTGCCGGCCGCTTCCTCCATCTGTTCGACCCGGCGGACCGGGACCGCATGGCCGCCGCCTACGCGCGGTTGGCAACGATGGACGAGGGCGCGGTGCTGGCCCAGGTGTCCGGTCCACCGATGTACGTGCGCACCGGCAACGTCCATCGCTCCCCCGCCGTGCTGCCCACCGTGATTCCGCTCGCCGAGCACGCCCCGGCGGGTGATCGGACAATCCCCTTGGACGACCTGGCGGTCACCAGCGACGGCTCCCGTCTGCGGCTCGTCTCCCTCTCGACCGGCCGCTCGGTCGAGCCCACCGTGATGATCGCGGTGGACTTCCTCCACCACACTCAGCCCGTCGCCCGGTTCCTGTGCGAATTGGTCCGCTCTCACACCGCCACCTTCCAGGCGTTCTACTGGGGTGCGGGCGACGAGCTGCCGTTCCTGCCCCGAATCCGGTACGGCCGGACCGTGCTCTCCCCCGCTCGCTGGACCCTCGCCTCTGCCGGACTGCCCGTTCACGGCGAAGCGTGGCCACGTTGGGCCGCTGCGGTGGACGGCTGGCGGGCGCGGCTACGCGTGCCCGACCTCGTGCAGCTGGACGACAACGGCCTCCAGCTGCGGCTGGATCTTGACGAGCCCGCCCACCTCGCGTTGCTGCGCGCCCACCTCGACCAACGAGGAACAGCCGTGCTGACCGAGGCCGGCGAACCGGACGACGACGGCTGGCTGGACGACCGGACGCACGAGATCGTCCTGCCGCTGAGCGCCACCACCCCGCCCGGTCGCCCGCGCCGCGTCCACCGGAAGGCGGTCGGAACCGTCCGAGGGCACCTGCCCGGCCACTCAACGTGGCTGTACGCCAAGGTGTACGGCCACCCTGCCCGCCAGGCGCAGATCCTCACCGCCCATCTGCCGGAACTTCTGGACGGCTTCGACGAGCGGCCCCGATGGTGGTTCCTGCGCTACGCCGATCCCGAGCACCACCTGCGGCTGCGGCTGCGACTCGGCGGCCCCGAGGACTTCGGGCCCGTCGCCGCCCGGGTTGGCGCCTGGGCCGTGTGCCTGCGCGGGCTGGGCCTGGTCGGACGCCTCCAGTTCGATACCTACCTTCCGGAGTCCGGTCGCTTCGGCGGCAACGAGGCGATGGCGGCGGCCGAGCGGGTGTTCGTCGCCGACTCCGCCGCCGCCGTCGCCCAGCTCACCGCCACGAACGGCCACACCGACCCCGGCGCGCTGACGGCCGCAAGCTTCCTAGACCTGGCGACCGCCTTCCTGGGTGACGCCCCGACCGGGATGAACTGGCTCGTCAACCACATCAGCACCGGCCACAAGGAACCGCTGGGCCGGGCGGTGCTCGCCGAGGCCGTCCAGCTGGCCGCCCCGGACACCCGCGTCACCCTGCTCGATCCCGGACTTCTCCAGCTTTGGGAAGAGCGCCGGTTGGCGCTCGCGGCCTACCGCGACCGTCTGGCGGCCACCGGCGGCCTTGAGGCCGGCGAGGTACTGCCGACCCTGCTGCACCTGCACCACATCCGCACCCACGGCCTGGACCGCGACGGCGAACGCGCGGCCAACCGCCTCGCCCGAGCAGTCGCGCTCTCCTGGACAAACCGGATCGGAAGGAGTCAACGGTGACCGCGAGCGTCTCCGAAGTCGCGGCGGACCGCCTTGCCGAGGAGGTGGTGCACCCTGACGTCGACGACGATCTCGACCCGCAGTCGCTGATCCGCGGCACCGCCGCCCTCGCGCTGCTGGCCGTCGAGCGCGCCGCCGCCGGCCGGGGCAGCTGGGATACCGCGCACCACTGGCTTGCCGCCTCGATCCGCGAAGGTGCGGAGACCGGCGAGCACGCCACGCTCTTCTACGGCGCCCCGGCCCTCGCCTTCACCTTCCACGGCGCAGCTCACCCCGGTCGTTACGACCGGGCACTCACGGTGCTGGACTCCGCCACCACCGCCGTGACCCGGGAGCGGCTGAAGGCGGCTCACGCCCGCATCGACCGCCGCCAGCGGCCCGCCCTCGCCGAGTTCGATCTGATCTACGGCCTGACCGGGCTCGGAGCCCACCACCTTCGCCGAGATCCGCACGGCCAGGTGCTCCGCGATGTGCTCGCCTATCTGGTGCGCCTGACCGAACCGATCGGTGTGCCCCCGTACGGCTTGCCCGGCTGGTGGACCGACCTGGCTCCCTCCGGCGAACTCTCGCCGCAGTTCCCTGACGGCCACGCCAACCAGGGCACGGCCCACGGCATCGCCGGGCCCCTCGCATTGCTGAGCCTGGCCATGAAGCGCGGGATCACGGTGGACGGCCACGCCCAGGCGATCGGCCGGATCTGCAACTGGCTCGACCAGTGGCAGCAACGCACCACCACCGGGGCATGGTGGCCGGAGTGGATCACCCTGGACGAGCATCGAACCGGCGTCGTCCACCAACAGGCACCCATGCGGCCGTCCTGGTGCTACGGCACCCCGGGGCTGGCCCGCGCCCAACAGCTCGCCGGACAGGCCACCGACGACCCTGCCCGCCAGCGGCTCGCCGAGACCGCGCTGCTCGACTGCCTCGCCGACCCGGCCCAGCTGGCACGGATCACCGACGGCGGTCTGTGTCACGGCTGGGCCGGGCTGTTCCAGGCCGCCGTCCGCGTCGCCGCCGACGCGGACGGCCCCGAGATCACCGAGCGGTTGGCCGCTCTGCTGCCGTACCTGGTCAGCGGCCCGCAGGTCCCCCACTCTGGGTTCCTGGACGGTTCGGCCGGGCTCACGCTGGCCCTGCACACCGCGACGGGAACCGCTCCGGCCACCGGATGGGACAGCTGTCTCCTGCTCAACTGACAGACCGGCGAAAGGGGATGGTGATGGACGACGGACACCTGTGGCAACAGGTGGACATCCGGTTCGCGGACCGCCACCGCGCCGAGCAGGCGGCGTCCGACCACCTCGGGGATGCGCTGCGGGCGACGGGCACCGGGCCGGTGGAGTCCTGGTTCTTCATCCGCAAGGGCGAGTGGCGGCTGCGGTACAACTCCACGAACCAGGCCGCCACCGCCGCAGCCAAGGCCGTGGTGATGGGCGCACTGGCAACCATGCGGGAGCACGGTGCCGTCGAAAGCTGGGTTGAGAAGACCTACGAGCCCGAAATCCACGCCTTCGGCGGCCAGCAGGCGATGAACACCGCCCACCAGTTCTTCCACCAGGACAGCCAACACGTCCTGGACTACCTGCGACTCCCCGGCCCGGACCGCCGCCGGGAGCTGTCGGTGCTGCTGTGCGCGGCGCTGATGCGCGGCGCCGGCCTCGACTGGTACGAGCAAGGCGACGTCTGGGCCCGCGTGGCAGAGAACCGGCCGAACACCGGTGACGCGACCGAAGACCAGATGCGCGAGCTCCGGGACGCCGTGCGCCAGTTGCTCGTTGCCGATCCCCGGTCGGGACTCATCTCGGTCTCCGACGAGTCCGCAGACCTCAGCACGACCTGGTTGGACGCCGCCGAGGAGACGGGCCACGCGCTGTACCTACTGTGGTCCGAGGGCCGACTTGTCCGAGGCCTGCGCGCGGTGATCACCCATCACGTGATCTTCCACTGGAATCGCATCGGGCTCCCCTACTCGGCCCAGAGCGTTCTGGCTCTGGCAGCCAAAGACGTTGTTCTAGGAACGTGATCTCGACTCCACCGACCGGTGATCGAGGGACGGCCGCTCCCCGCCGGAGCGGCGATTCCGGCGGGGAGCGATGTGGCTCGGCGAGGGTCTGGCGCCAACGTGCCCTCGGAGCCGGCCGGCAGGGGAGGTCTTCCTGCCGGCGCCCGTCCGTGACCACCTGTCACGGACGGGCGTTGACCCCGCCACCGCGCGGGATGAGAACTCGCGGCGCGGCGGCGGGAGCGTGTTGTCAGTCCGGCATGAACGTGCCGCAGCTGCACGGGTGTTGAACCGGCGGATCGGCGGCCAGCTCGGTGGTCGGCTCGATCGCGTTTCGTTGCGTCGTCCCCGCCACGGCGGTGAAGCCGCCGGCCGCCAACGAGCTGAGGTGCAGCCCGGCGAGCAGCATCTCCCCCGAGGTCACGCCGGCTCCGGAAACATCGGCCGACGCTGGGAGTTGCTGCCCGTGCCCGGCGCGATCTCCCTGGGGTCGCACCGTCGCAGCTGATCGGGCCTGGTCGTCCACTCGCACCCCCCGCCGAGCGGCCTCAGGAAGGCCGCCCCGCAGAGGATCTCCATGAAGACCCCCTCCTTCGGCTTGCCGTCGTCGTCTCGGTGCTTCAGGTCCCGCACCACCTCGTTGCGGACGAAGTCGGGCAGCGCGGATTTCGGGTTTTCGGGCATGGGGGTCTCCGTAGCGCTTCGCTCTTGGCGTGTCACTTGGTGTAGCCATGGTGGCGCGACAGCCTCTACGATCGGAAGGGTTCTCCACTTGACGAAATCCCCTGTGGGATACGGAATGCAACGGAGGTCTGATCATGCGCGAGACCGAACTGGACCCGTCCGCATCGCCCCTCAAGGCCTTCGGCGCACAACTCCGCAGGCTGCGCAAGGCGGCGGGGCTCACGCAGACCGACCTCGGGGTGATGACGAACTTGAGCGACAGTCAGATCTCCAACCTCGAACGAGGGACACGCAGTCCCACACTCGACTGGGTCGTACAAGCCGACCGGGCTCTTGATGCCGGTGGAACACTAGAACTGACGTACTGGAGTCTCAGCGGCTCATCGTTGCTGGAAGGGTTTCCCGAGTACGCCCAGCAAGAAGCGAAGGCCTTGAGCATCAACCACTTCGAACTGGGCATCGTGCCAGGTCTGGCGCAGACAATGGAGTACGCCGCAGCCTTCGCCTCGGCCGCCGTGCGGCGTGGCAGCGTCACCGAGGAGCAGGCTGCGGATCGGCTCGACTTCCTTGCCACGCGCCAGAAACTACTTGACCGGCAGCCTGCGCCCCGGCTCCACTTCGTCCTGGACGAGGGCGCCCTCCTCCGACCGGTGGGCGGGCGCAAGGTCATGGCTCGGCAGCTTGCGCACCTTGAAGACCTCGCCACTCGTCCGAACATCACGATCCAAGTGGCGCCGTTCTCTCTTGCAGAAGAGCTGCCGTTCACGATGGTTGTTACCTTGCTGACCCTGGCGGATCGCAAACTCCTGGCATACTCGGAGTGCCAGCTGCGCGGCTTCCTCTCGCGGGACGCCGAGACTGCTCAAGCCTGGGAGCGGGAATGCCACCAGCTCCAAGTGGAAGCGCTCTCGAAGGCTGCGTCACTGGAGCTGATCCGAAAGTGCAAGGCGTGAGAGGAACATCATGATCGCCCCTGTAGACCTATCCGGCGCCACATGGTTCAAGTCCAGCTACAGCAACAACGGTGGCACTTGCGTTGAGGTAGCTCCGAACTTCCCTGGCCTGACGCCCGTCCGTGACTCCAAGGACCCCGAGGGTCCTGCCCTCGTCTTCCCCGCCGACGCCTGGTCATCGTTCGTCGCCGCCGTCCGGGCCGGCGAGTTCGGCGAGGTCTGACGCGCACGACTCTCGCGAGCCCCACTACCCACGGCGGGTAGTGGGGCTCGCGCGTTCTGGGTGGTGACAGTGTTTCAACTGCGTTCACCGAATGCTCGTGCGCGGTCTTGTGCACCGTGCGGGCGGCAACGTTGGATGTACAACATCCGCTGACCGTCGCGTTCACGTCATACCCTCACGGAGCCCCAATGCCGCTGTCGTCCCTCCGCAAGGCCGCCGCCGCCTGCGCTGCCGCCGCCGTGCTCGGCGCGCTCGCCACCGCCCCCGCCACGGCTGCCACCGGCGCCACGACCGAGAGCGCCCCGGTCACCGCGCCCGCGCTGGACGTCCTCACGTACAACACGTTCCTGATGAGCACGACCCTCTACCCCAACTGGGGCCAGCAGTACCGGGCGCAGGCGATCGCCTCGGCGGACTTCTTCCAAGGTCACGACGTGGTCGTCCTGGAGGAGGCCTTCGACAACGCGGCCTCCGACGCCCTGACCGCCAAGGCCTCGGCCGCCTACCCGTACCACACCCCGGTCGTCGGCCGCTCCACCAGCGGCTGGGACGCGACCTCCGGCAGCTACAGCTCCGCCACTCCCGAGGACGGCGGCGTGACGCTGCTCAGCAAGTGGCCGATCCTGCGCAAGGAGCAGTACGTCTTCAAGGACGCCTGCGGCTCGGACTACTTCTCGAACAAGGGCTTCGTCTACGCCGTCCTGAACGTCAACGGCCAGCGCACCCACGTGGTCGGCACCCACCTGCAGTCCACCGACTCGGGCTGCTCCAGCGGCCAGCCGGCCGCCATCCGGGCCAAGCAGCTCACGGCCATGCGCGGCTTCCTGGACGCCAAGCAGATCCCGGCGAACGAGCCGATCCTGCTCGCCGGCGACCTCAACATCGACTCGCACGGCTCCGAGTACCAGGCCCTGCTGGACAACGCCAACCTGGCGCCGGCCTCCGCCCGCACCGGCTGGCCGTACTCCTTCGACACCGCCGACAACTCCATCGCCGCCTACCGCTACCCGGGCGAGCCCAAGGAGGACCTGGACTACGTGCTCTACCGGGCCGACCACGCCCGCCCGCAGCAGTACACCAACCAGGTCCTGCGCACGCACAGCGCGCCGTGGACGGTGAGCAGTTGGGGCAAGAGCTACACCTACACCGACCTCTCCGACCACTACCCGCTCGCCGCGCACTGACCGGGGAAGCGCACTGGCCAGGGACTGACCCGCGGGGAACTAGGCAGCCCCGAAGGGCAGTTCCAGCTCCGCCCAGACCACCTTGCCGTCCCTGGTCAGCCGGCTTCCCCAGCGCTGGGCCAGCTCGCTGACCAGGAACATGCCGCGCCCGCCCTCGTCCTGCTCGGCGAAGGGGCGCAGCTGCGGGGCCGCCCCGCCGGCGTCGGAGACCTCCAGGGTGAGCACCCGGTCGCGGAACAGCCGCAGCCGCCGCGGGGCCCCGGCGTGCAGCAGGGCGTTCGTGACCAGCTCGCTGACCAGCAGTTCGGCGTAGTCGGAGAGCGCGGTCAGGCCCCAGGCGTCCAGGGTGGCGCGGGTGAAGCGGCGGGCCTGGCCGGGCAGCCGGCCGCCGCCGGTGAGCGGGAGGGTGGCGATCCGGTCGGCGGGCAGCGGCAGCACCCGCGCCATGATCATCGCGATGTCGTCCTCGGTGCCGTCGGTGACGAGGGCGCCGAGGACGGCGTCGCAGTTCTCCTCCAGGGTGCGGCCGGGCCCGGCGAGGGTGTCGGCCAGCAGGTCGATGCCGTCGTCGAGGTCCTGGCCGCGCCGCTCGACCAGGCCGTCGGTGTAGAGGGTGACCATGCCGCCCTCGGGCAGGGTGAACTCGATCGACTCGAAGGCCACCCCGCCGACGCCCAGCGGCACGCCGGGCGGCACCTCGACCCGGCTGGTGGTGCCGTCGGGGGCGACCTTGACCGGCGGCAGGTGGCCGGCCGAGGCGATCTGGACGGTGCGCTCCAGCGGGTCGTAGACGGCGCAGATGCAGGTGGCGAACTGGCCCTCGCCGATGCCCGAGGCGGTCTCGTCCAGGCGTGTCAGGACCTGCTCGGGCGGCATGTCGAGGGTGGCGAGCGTGCGGGCGACGGTGCGCAGCTGGCCCATGGTGGCGGCGGCCCGGATGCCGTGGCCCATCACGTCGCCGACCACCAGGGCGACCCGGCCGCAGGACAGCGGCACGACGTCGAACCAGTCGCCGCCGACCTCGCTGACCACGCTGCTGGGCAGGTAGCGGTAGGCGATCTCCAGGCCCAGGGTGCGGTGGATCTCCTGCGGCAGCAGGCTGCGCTGGAGGGTGAGCGCCGTCTCCCGCTCGCGCCGGTAGAGCCGGGCGTTGTCGATGGCCAGCGCGGTGCGGGCGACCAGTTCCTCGGCGAGCGCCACGTCGGCGTCGCTGAACGGCTCGGAGTTGCGCATCCGGATGAACTCGGAGCCGCCGAGCACCATGCCCCGGGCGGTGAGCGGCACCATCAGGTACGAGTGGATGCCCGCCGCGATGCCGGGCTCGACCCGGTCCTCGCTGGAGACCAGGCCGCGCAGCACCTCGGCGTCCACATGGGCGCGCAGCAGGGGGCGGCCGCTGCGCAGGCACTGGGTGTAGCTGCGGTCGGGGGCGTACTCGGAGGTCTCGCCGACGGTGTCGACGGCGTGCGCGAGGCCCGACTCGTAGGACTCGCCGACCGCGACGGCGCGCAGGGTGACCGTCCGGTCGGAGGGGATGGGGGTGGGTTCGGCGCCGCGCAGCACCGGTTCCAGCAGGTCGACGGTGGCGAAGTCGGCGAACCGGGGGACGACGGCCTCGATCAGCTCCTCGGCGGTGCGCTGGAGGTCGAGGGTGGTGCCGATCCGGGCCGTCGCCTCGGCGATGGTGGCGAGCCGCTCCTGGGCGCGGGCGGCGCGGGCCTCGGCCTGGAAGCGCTCGGTGACGTCGATGATCGAGGAGCAGACGCCGAAGACCCGGCCGGTGGAGTCCTCCAGCCGGAAGTAGGAGGCGGACCAGGCGCGGTCGCGCTTCGGGTCCCCGGGCACCCGGCCGTGGGAGCGGGCGTCCACCACGGGCTTGCCGCTCCTGAGCACCTGCCGCATGGTCTGCTCGATCTCGACGCTGTTGATGCCGGGCAGCACCGCGGGTATCCGGCGGCCGAGGTGGGCGGCGACGGGGACGCCGTTCATCCGGGCGAGCGCCTCGTTGAGCCGGACGTAGCGCAGCTCGGTGTCGTAGACGGCCATGCCGATCGGCGAGCGGTCGAAGACGCCGTCGAGGACGGCGAGGTCGGCCTCGACGGCCTGGAGGGCGCGGATGTCGGAGGCGGTGGCGAGCAGCAGCAGGGTGCCGGCCGGGCCGGCGATCGGGTAGGTGCGGAACTCCAGGTCGACCTTGTGGCCGTCGCGGTGGCGGACCGGGAAGACGCCGGACCAGCCGGTGGAGCCGCCCATGATGTGGGCGAACAGGGACAGCACCTCGGGGCGGTCGGTGCCGTCGGTGAGCAGTTGGGCGGCGTAGCTGCCGACGGCCTCCTCGGCGGAGTAGCCGAGCAGCGCCTCGGCGTCCTCGCTCCAGTGCAGGATCAGGCCGTCGCCCTGGAGCAGGGCCGTCGCGAGCGGGACGAGTCGGTGGCCTTCGGGGCGTACGGGGGTGCCGCCCGGTGCGGGGCCGGCGGCGGAGGTCACGTCCCACTCGTTTCCGTGCATGATCAGGCAGCACCCCGGTTCGGCTCGTGCCCGGCCGGGGGCCTCACGGTCCGTGCCGGCCGGGATTCTTCTCCAGACTGCACGGACATCGGCCGCCCGGCGACCCCTTGGTCAGGGGTCATCCGGCCGCTCCGGTAGTACGGAAGTCATGGGCGTACCGGCCGCAGCGTACTCTCCAGAACGCCGGTCCACTGCCGGATCACCCCGGATCGTCGGACGCTGTCGTCGGTGAGCAGGTTGGCCAGGCCCAGCCCGCGGGCGAGGTCGAGGGTGGCCTGCACGGACTCGCGTACGCCGGGGCGGGCCTCGTCGGCGTCCAGGAACTCGACGGCGGCCCGGTGGGCCTCCCGGCCGACGTGCCCCTCCAGGGCGATGATCCGCTCGCGCAGCGGCTCCTCGGTGGCGGCGGCCGTCCACAGGTGCAGGGCGGCGCGGAACAGCGGGCCGGTGTAGAGGCGCACGATCATGTCGACGACGGCCCGGGTGCGGTCGGGGCCGGCGGCCGGCAGCTCGTCCGTGTGGGCGCGGACGGCGGCCAGCCGCTCGGCGGTGACGTGTTCGACGGCGGCGGTGAACAGGTCCTCGCGGGTCGGGAAGTGGTGCTGGGCGGCGCCCCGGGACACTCCGGCGCGCTCGGCGACCACGGTGACGGTGGAGCCGTGCCAGCCGAGCTCGGCCAGGCAGTCCACGGCCGCCGCGAGCAGCCGGGCGCGGGTGGCGCGGCTGCGGTCCTGCTGGGGGGTGCGGGCGGCGGGGTGGCTGGTCATGGCTGGCGGCGGTTCCTGTTCCGGTGGGGGCTCGGCGGGCCGGTCGTGCCCGGCGGGCCCGCTACGGTCGGCGGGCCCGCCGTGCTCGGCGGGTCGATCCTCACAGACGGGCGCCGGTCTTCGGCCGCCGGGGGCCCGGCCGCTCAGCGGGAGGCCTCGGGGGCGGTGGGTGCGGCGGCCGCGGTCGCCGACGCACGGCGCGAGGCCTCGCGGGCCCGCAGCTCGCGGCGGAGGATCTTGCCGGCCGCGGACTTGGGGACGGCCTCGACGAACTCCACCGCGCGGACCTTCTTGTACGGGGCCACCAGCCCGGCCACGAAGCCGGTGACGTCCTCCGCGCTCAGGCCGCTGCCCGGCGCACGGACCACGAAGGCCTTGGGGCACTCGGTGCCGTCGGCGTCCGGGACGCCGATCACGGCGGCGTCGACGATCTGCGGGTGGCCGAGCAACACGGCCTCCAGTTCGGCCGGGGCCACCTGGTGGCCCTTGTACTTGATCAGCTCCTTCACCCGGTCGACGATGTACAGGTACCCCCGGTCATCCACGAAGCCGACGTCGCCGGTGTGCAGCCAGCCCTCGGCGTCGACCACCGCGGCGGTGTCGGAGGGGCGGCCGAAGTACCCCTTCATCACCTGCGGGCCCCGGATCAGCAGCTCGCCCGGCTCGCCGGGCCCGAGGTCCTCGCCGGCGCCGTCCAGGGCGGTGACCCGCAGCTCGGTGGACGGGATCAGCCGCCCCACCGAGCCGGGCGAGGGGTCGCTCTCCAGCGGGGAGACCACATGGGTGACCGGGGACAGCTCGGTCATGCCGTAGCCCTGGAGCAGGTGCGGCAGGCCCAGGCGGCGGGCGCAGGCGGCGGCGAGCTCCGGATCCAGCGGGGCGGCCGCGCACAGCAGGTACTCGACCGAGGAGAAGTCGAAGCGGTCCACGACCGGGTGCCTGGCCAGGGCGAGCGCGATCGGCGGGGCGACCACCAGCGCCTGCACCCGCTGCTCCTCGATGGTGCGGCAGAACTGCTCCAGGTCGAAGCGGGGCAGCACCACCACGGTGGCGCCGCAGCGCAGCGGCTGGTTGAGCAGCGCGGTCAGGCCGTAGATGTGGAAGAAGGGCAGCACGGCGAGCACCCGCTCGCCCACGGCGGGCCGGTAGAGGGCGTCGCACTGGGCCAGGTTGGTGGCGATCGAGCGGTGGGTGAGCATCACCCCCTTGGGCAGTCCGGTGGTGCCACTGGAGTAGGGCAGCACCGCGACGTCCCGGCCCGGGTCGATGGTGATCCCGGGGGCGGGGCCGGTGGTGGCCAGCAGGTCGGCGAGCGAGCGGTGGCCCTCGGCGCCGTCCAGGACGAGGATCTCGGCCAGTGGGCCGCCCTGCTCGGCGAGCAGGGCGGCGGCCTTGCGGGCGGTCGGCAGGAGTGGGGAGACGGTCACCAGCCAGCGGGCGCCGCTGTCGCCGAGCTGCCCGGCCAGGTCGGCGGGCGTGGCCATCGAGGACACCGTGGTCACGGTGGCGCCGGCCCGGGTGGCGCCGTAGAAGGCCGTCGGGTAGCCGAGCGTGTTGGGGCTGAACAGGGCCACCACGTCGCCCTGGCACACCCCGGCCTCGGCCAGTCCGGCGGCCACCCGCTCGACGCCGGCGGCGAGCCGCGCGTAGCTGACGCGCTCCCCGGTGACGCCGTCGATCAGGGCCGGCTCGTCACCGTACGCCGCCGCGCCGCCGAGCACCGCGTCATGGATCGGCAGGTCCACCGTCGGCACGTCCGGGAATTCGCTGCGGAACACCAAAGTAAGCCTCCAGGAAGGTAGTTGACGCATCGACTGGCGCGGCGAAAGGTCGACCGAGGGTACGAACAGGAGCATACGGACCATGACGTCCGCCACTGCAAAGTTCGCCGAGAAGTCCCTCTGGTGACCCACCGGAGGCGCGCCCGGTGCGTCTGGTGGGTGCAGCGGGTCCGGTGGGTCCGGTGGGTCCGGCAGGTGCTTGCGGTGCGCCCTGGACGGAGGCGGACTAGTAGGACTTCGGGAGGCCCAGGGTGTGCTGGGCGACGAAGTTGAGCACCATCTCGCGGCTGACCGGGGCGACCCGGCCGACCCGGGTGGCGGCCAGCAGCGCGCCCAGCCCGTACTCCTGGGTGAGGCCGTTGCCGCCCAGCGTCTGCACCGCCTGGTCGACGGTGCGGGCGGCGGCCTCGCCGGCCGCGTACTTGGCCATGTTGGCGGCCTCCCCGGCGGCCAGGTCCTCCCCCGCGTCGTAGAGCAGCCCGGCCTTCTGGGTCATCAGCCGGGCCAGCTCGATCTCCACCGCGCACTGGGCCAGCGGGTGGGCCAGGCCCTGGTGGGCGCCGATCGGGGTGGACCAGACGGTACGGGTCTTCGCGTACTCGACGGCCTTGCCGAGGGCCTGGCGGGCCAGGCCGAGGGAGAACGCGGCGGTCAGCACGCGCTCGGGGTTGAGGCCCGCGAACAGCTGCAGCAGGCCTGCGTCCTCGTCGCCGACCAGGGCGTCGGCGGGCAGCCGGACGTCGTCCAGGAAGACCTGGAACTGCTTCTCGGGGGCGACGAGTTCCATCGGTATCGCCCGGTACTCGAAGCCGGCGGCGTCGCGCGGGACGATGAACAGACAGGGCTTGAGCCTGCCGGTCCGAGCGTCCTCGGTGCGGGCGACGAACAGCACGGCGTCGCAGTGGTCGATGCCGGAGACGAACACCTTGCGGCCGGTCAGCAGCCAGTCCTCGCCGTCCCGGCGCGCGACGGTGGAGATCCGGTGCGCGTTGGAGCCGGCGTCCGGCTCGGTGATGCCGAAGGCCATCTTGCGGCTGCCGTCGGCGAGTCCGGGCAGCCAGCGCTGCTTCTGCTCCTCGGTGCCGAAGCGGGCGATCACGGTGCCGCAGATCGCCGGGGAGACGATGAGCAGCAGCAGCGGGCAGCCGGCCGTGCCCAACTCCTCCAGCACGATGGCCAGATCGGTGATGCCGCCGCCCCCGCCGCCGTACTCGGCGGGCAGGTTCACGCCGAGGTAGCCGGCCTTGCCGGCGTCCGCCCACAGCTCGTCGGCGGGCTCGCCGGCCCGGGCCTTGGCCATGTAGTAGGCGGAGCCGTAGCGGCGGCCGAGGTCGCCGACGGCCTGGCGCAGGGCCCGGCGTTCGGGGGTCTCGATGAGCTGACTGCCGATGGTGGACATGCGGGGTCCTTCCTCAGGCTTCTGCGGCGGGCTGGACGGCGGCTGTTGCGGTGGGCTCGGTGGCGGGCTCGGCGGTGAGCCCGGCCTCGGGCTCGGCGGTGAGCCCGGCCTCGGGCTGCACGACGGCGAGCAGGGTGCCGAGCTCGACCTGAAGGCCGGGGGCGGCGCGGAGTTCGACCAGGACACCGTCGGCGGGGGCGGTGACGCGGTGCTCCATCTTCATCGCCTCCAGGACGAGCAGCGGCTGACCGGCGGTGACGGTGTCGCCGACGGCGGCGGTGGTGCGCACGACGGTGCCGGGCATCGGGGCGAGCAGCGCGCCCGGGTCCACCCGGGCGGCGGGGTCCGGGAAGCGCGGCAGGGCGGTGAGCGCGATGCCGCCGTTCGGGGTGTCGACGTACACCCGGTCGCCGTAGCGCGCGACGCGGTGGCCGCGCCGGACGGCGCCCTCGCGCAGCGTGACCTGCTCGGGCGAGGCGTCCAACAGCTCCGTCTGCGGGTGGTCGTCGGCCCGCAGGCCGTCCCGGGTGAGGCGGTAGCGGACCTCCAACTCGGCGCCTTCGTCGGTGCGGTAGCGCTTGGACTGCGGCTGCGAGGGCAGGTTGCGCCAGCCCGACGGCAGTGCGCCGTGCGGGCCGGTGCGCCGGGCGGCGGCGTCGGCGAGGGCGGCGGCCAGGGCGGCGCGCGCGGTCTCCTTGCCGTCCGGGGCGGTGAGTTCGGCCGCGTGCTCGGCCAGGAAGCCGGTGTGCAGGCGTTCGGCCAGGAAGGCCGGGTGCCGCAGCGCCCGGACCAGCAACTCCCGGTTGGTGGCGGGCCCGTGGACCCTGGCGCGGGCGAGCGCGTCGGCCAGCCGGCGGGCGGCGGCGGCGCGGGTCGGCGCCCAGGCGATCACCTTGGCGAGCATCGCGTCGTAGTGCGGGGTGATCTCGTCGCCGGCCGCCACGCCGGAGTCCAGCCGGACGCCCCGGCCGCCGAACTCCTGGTACGGCACGGTGAGTTCGAGCCGGTGCAGGGTGCCGGTGGCGGGCTGCCAGTCCTTCGCCGGGTCCTCCGCGTACAGCCGGGCCTCGATCGCGCAGCCGGTGGCGGGCGGCGGGACCGGCCCGGGCAGCCGCGCCCCCTCGGCGACGGCGAGTTGGAGCGCCACCAGGTCCAGGCCGGTGACCGCCTCGGTGACCGGGTGCTCGACCTGGAGGCGGGTGTTCATCTCCAGGAAGTGGAACCGTCCGTCCTCGCCGAGCATGAACTCGGCCGTACCGGCACCGGTGTAGCCGATCGCCCGGGCGGCGCTGACGGCCGCCGCGTGCAGCCCGGCGCGCACCGCCTCGGGCAGGCCGGGGGCCGGGGCCTCCTCGATCACCTTCTGGTGCCGGCGCTGGAGCGAGCAGTCCCGGTCGCCGACCGCCCAGACCGTGCCGTGCGCGTCGGCCAGCAGCTGGACCTCGACGTGCCGCCCGGCGGGCAGGTAGCGCTCGCAGAACACCTCGTCCGAGCCGAAGGCCTTCGCCGCCTCGGCGCGGGCGGCGGCCAGTTCGCCGGGGAGCTCCGCGAGCGTGCGCACCACCCGCATGCCGCGTCCGCCGCCGCCCGCCGCCGCCTTGACGAGGAGCGGCAGGTCGGCCTCGGTGGGGTCGGTCAGGGCGTCCAGCACGGGCACCCCGGCCGCGGCCATCAGTCGCTTGGCGGCCGTCTTGGAGCCCATCGCGGCGATCGCGGCCGGCGGCGGGCCGACCCAGACCAGCCCGGCGTCCAGCACGGCCTGCGCGAACCCGGCGTCCTCCGACAGGAATCCGTACCCGGGGTGGACGGCGTCCGCGCCCGCCGCCAGCGCGGCGCGGACGATCAGGTCGGCGCGCAGGTAGGTGTCGGCGGGCGCGGCGCCGGGCAGCCGCACGGCCGCGTCGGCCTCACGGACGTGCGCGGCCCCGGCGTCCGGGTCGGAGTGGACGGCGGTGGTCGCGACGCCCAGGGCCCGGCAGGTGCGGAAGACCCGGCGGGCGATCTCGCCACGGTTGGCGACCAGCAGGTTGGTGATCATGTCTCGGGTGCCCCTCACAGCTCCGCCTCGCGGCTCGGTCTCGCGGCTCGGTCTCGCGGCTCGGTCGAACAGCTCGGTCTCGCGACTCCGTCTCACATCCGGAAGACGCCGTAGCCGCGCGCGCCCTCGACCGGCGCGTTGTGGATCGCGGACAGGCACAAGCCGAGCACCGTACGGGTGTCGCGCGGGTCGATCACGCCGTCGTCGTACAGCCGCCCGGACAGGAAGACCGGCAGCGACTCCGCCTCGATCTGCTGCTCGACCATGGCGCGGATCGCCGCGTCCGCGTCCTCGTCGTACGGCTGCCCCTTCGCGGCGGCCGACTGCCGGGCGACGATCGACAGCACCCCGGCGAGCTGCTGCGGGCCCATCACCGCGGACTTGGCGCTCGGCCAGGCGAACAGGAAGCGCGGCTCGTACGCCCGCCCGCACATGCCGTAGTGGCCGGCGCCGTAGGACGCGCCGATCAGCACCGACAGGTGCGGCACCCGGGAGTTGGCGACGGCGTTGATCATCATCGCGCCGTGTTTGATGATGCCGCCCTGCTCGTACGCCCGGCCGACCATGTAGCCGGTGGTGTTGTGCAGGAACAGCAGCGGGATGTCCCGCTGGTTCGCCAACTGGATGAACTGGGCGGCCTTCTGGGACTCCGCGCTGAACAGCACGCCCTGCGCGTTGGCCAGCACGCCGACCGGGTAGCCGTGCAGCCGGGCCCAGCCGGTGGCCAGGCTGGTGCCGTAGAGCGGCTTGAACTCGTCGAAGTCGGAGCCGTCGACGATCCGGGCGATCACCTCGCGCGGGTCGAAGGGCACCTTGAGGTCGCCCGGGACGATGCCCAGCAGCTCCTCCTCGTCGTACTTCGGCGGCTCGGCGAGCCGGTCCGGCGACGGGCCCGGCTTGCGGTGGTCCAGCCGGGCGACGATCCGGCGGGCCAGCCGCAGCGCGTCCGCCTCGTCCGCCGCGAAGTGGTCGGCCAGGCCGGAGGTGCGGGCGTGCATCTCGGCGCCGCCGAGCGACTCGTCGTCGGCCTCCTCGCCGGTGGCCATCCTGACCAGCGGCGGGCCGCCGAGGAACACCTTGGCGCGCTCCCTGACCAGCACGGTGTGGTCCGACATGCCGGGCACGTAGGCGCCGCCGGCCGTCGAATTGCCGAACACCACGGCCACGGTGGGGATTCCGGCGGCGGAGAGCCGGGTGAGGTCGCGGAACAGCGCGCCGCCGGGGATGAAGATCTCCTTCTGGCTGGGCAGGTCGGCGCCGCCGGACTCGACCAGGTTCACCACCGGGAGGCGGTTGTCGAACGCGATCTCGTTGGCGCGCAGGGCCTTGCGCAGCGTCCACGGGTTGCTGGCGCCACCGCGCACGGTCGGGTCGTTGGCGGTGATCAGGCACTCCACGCCCTCGATCACGCCGATGCCGGTGACCAGCGCCGCGCCCACCGGGTAGTCGCTGCCCCAGGCGGCCAGCGGCGACAGCTCCAGGAACGGCGAGTCCGGGTCGACCAGCAGCTCGATCCGCTCGCGCGCCAGCAGCTTGCCGCGGGCGCGGTGGCGGTCCACGTACTTGGGGCCGCCACCGGCCAGCGCCTTGGCGTGCTCGGCGTCCAGCCCGGCGAGCTTGGCGAGCATCGCGGCCCGGTACTCGGCGTACTCGGGCCCGGCCAGGTCGACGCGAGTGGGCAGCACGGTCACAGCAGGGCCTCCGGGATGTCGAGGTGGCGGGAGCGCAGCCACTCCCCGAGCGCCTTGGCCTGCGGGTCGAAGCGGTGCTGGGCGGCGACGCCCTCGCCGAGCAGGCCGGTGAGGGTGAAGTTGACCGCGCGCAGGTTCGGGAGCAGGTGCCGGGTGACGGGCAAGTCGGCGGTCTCGGGCAGGAGTTCGCGCAGCTTGTCGACGGTGAGGGTGTGGGCGAGCCAGCGCCAGCCCGCCTCGGAGCGGGCCCAGACGCCGAGGTTGGCGTCGCCGCCCTTGTCGCCGCTGCGGGCGCCGGCCACCAGGCCGAGCGGGGCGCGGCGGGTCGGGCCGGCGGGGGGTGCTGCGGGGAGCGCTGCGGGGATTTCTGCGGGGGTTGCGTCGGGGAGTGCCGGCTCGTCGGAGGTCTCGGCCGGCCGGCCCGTCACCGGGGCCGGCGGGACGGCGAGCCGGCGGCCGTCCGGCAGTACGGCGGTGTGCTCGACGGCCTCGGCGTCGACGTAGGCGGCGGCGAACACCCCGTACGGCGCGCCGGGGCCGGGCGGCGCGGTGAGGTGGAAGCCCGGGTAGCCGGCCAACCCCAACTCCACGGCGGCCTTGCCCAGTTCACGCCCGACCTTGGCCTGGTCCGGGTCGCGGGCGGTGAGCCGGAGCAGGGCGGAGGCGGCCTCCTCGGTGCCGGCGTCCGGGTGATCGGTCCGGGCGAGCGTCCAACGCAGCTCGGCGGGCCGGGCGGCGGGCGGCAGGGCGTCCAGGAACTGCCGCCGCACCAGGTCGGCCTTGGCCTCGATGTCGAGGCCGGTGAGGACGAACACCACCTCGTTGCGGTGGCCGCCGAGCCGGTTCAGGCCCACCTTCAACGTGGGCGGCGGCGCCTCGCCGCGCACCCCGTCGATCCGGACCCGGTCCGGCCCGTCCTCGGCGAGCCGCACGGTGTCCAGCCGGGCGGTGACGTCCGGGCCCAGGTAGCGCGCTCCGCCCGTCTCGTACAGGAGTTGGGCGGTGACGGTGCCCACGGTGACGGCGCCGCCGGTGCCCGGGTGCTTGGTGATCACGCTGGAGCCGTCGGCATGCAGTTCGGCGATCGGGAAGCCCGGGCGGGTGACGTCGTGCTCGCGGAAGAACGCATAGTTCCCGCCCGTCGCCTGGGCGCCGCACTCCAGCACGTGCCCGGCGACCACCGCCCCGGCGAGGGCGTCGAAGTCCGCCGCCGTCCAGCCGAAGTGGGCGATCGCGGGCCCGGCGACCAGCGCCGCGTCGGTGACCCGCCCGGTGACCACCACCTCGGCGCCCGCGGCCAGGCAGGCCGCCACCCCGAAGCCGCCGAGGTAGGCGTTCGCGGCCAACAGGCCTTCGGGCAAGCCGAGTTCGTTCCTGCGCGGCAGCAGGTCGTCCCCCTCGACGTGGGCGACGGCCACCGTGAGGCCCTGGCGCTGCGCCAGGTTCCGCAGTTCGGCGGCGAGCCGGGCCGGGTTCAGCCCGCCCGCGTTCACCACGATCCTCACCCCGCGCTCCTGCGCCAGGCCGAGGCACTCCTCCATCTGCCGCAGGAACGTCCGCGCATAGCCGAGGGACGGGTCCTTCAGGCGGTCCCGGGCCAGGATGAGCATGGTCAGCTCCGCCAGGTAGTCCCCGGTGAGCACGTCCAGCGGCCCGCCGGTGAGCATCTCCCGCACCGCCGCGAAGCGGTCCCCGTAGAACCCCGAGGCGTTGCCGATCCGCAGTACCGAGCGTTCGCGCGCCAAAGCGCCTCCCCTGCCGACGGGTTGGCGACGCCCCCACACGAGCGCCGCCGGGCAGCAGCGTGGCACCGGGCGCGAAAAAAAGCAATCACGCCTGCTTGTTTCGAGCCGGTGGCCGCACTCGACAGGGCCTCGTACGGCCCGATTCTCCGAAACCCGACTGACACCGGCTCCTCGGTGCGACACGATGTCCGTCCGTCGTACTGGCGAGTGAAAGGCAGTCCGCATGCCGCATCCCGCACCGCGACCGACTCCCGACTCGACCCACCTGCTCACCGCGGAACTGGTGGTGGACATGGCCGCCCCCGTGGCGCCGGCCATCTCGCCGGACGGCCGCCTGGTCGCCTACGGCGTGGTCGCGAACAGTGGCAGGGACGGACGGCCGCACAGCTCGGTCTGGGTCGCCGCCGCCGACGGCAGCGCGGCCCCGCGCAGGCTGACCGACGGCACGGCCCGCGCCGCCGCCGCGAAGTGGGCGCCGGACTCGGCTTCCCTGTTTCTCACCTCCGACCGCGAGGAGCGGGGCACCGCCCAACTCCAGCGGATCCTTCTGGACGGCAGCGGGGACAGCGCCGAGGCAGAGCCCCTGACCAGCCGGCGCGGGGGCATCGGCGACCACTACCCGCTCGCCGACGGCCGCACCGTCGCGCTGCTCGCCGAGGACGAGCCCACCGCGGAGGACGAACGCCGGGAGGCCGAGGGTGACGACGCGTGGGTCTGGGGCCGGCACCTCCCCGTCACCCGGCTGCGCCTGCTCGACCTGGCGACCGGCGTGGTCCGCACCGTGGACGGCCTCGGCGACCGCCATGTCGTGGAGGTGGCCCAGCGTCCGGACGGCGGCCCGCTGGCCGTGCTGAGCTGGGCCACCCCCGAGCTCGACCCCGGCGTCACGACGGCAGCACTGCACCTGGTCGCCCCGGAGACGGGGGCCGTCCAGGACCTGGGACCGGTCGGATTCGAGGCCCGGTCCCCCGTCTGGTGGCACCACGACGGCGAATGGCATCTGGCCCACCTGGCGGTGACCCCCGGGCACTTGGTCGGCGCGCTCGCCGTGATCGACACCGTGCCGCCGGCGACCGGCCCGGCCGTCGAGCAGCGCGATCTCACGGTCGGCATGTCCGTCTGCCCCACCGAGTTGGTGCAGGTCGCCGACGGGCCGCCGCTGGCGCTGTTCGCCGACGGGCTGGACACCGCGCTGTACCGGCTCGATCCGCGGTCGCTGCGGTTCCGCCGACTGTCCCGCGCGCCCGACACGCCAGGCACGTTCGGCACGCCAGGCACGTTCGGCACGCCAGGCACGTTCGGCACGCCCGGCACACTCGCCGGGCTCACTGCGAGTCGCTCCGGAGACACCCTCGCCGTGCTGCTGAGCACCGCGCGCGAGCCCAGGAACGTCCACGCGGGCCCCACGGGCGGGCCACTGCTCCGGCTCAGCGACACCAGCCCCGAACTGCGCCGGATCCGCTGGGGTGTCCAGGAACGGCTCGGCTACCAGGCGTCCGACGGACTCCAGTTGGACGGCCTGCTGATCCTGCCCGTCGGCCGGACTCGGGACGAGGGCCCGTTCCCGCTCGTCACCCTGGTCCACGGCGGCCCTTACTTCCGCCATGCCGACGAGTTCACGCTCACCATGGTCGACTGCGGCCAGTGGCTGGCGACCGCCGGATACGCGGTCTTCCTGGCCAATCCCCGGGGCGGGTCGGGCCACGGCCATGAGTTCGCCGCCGTGGTGGCGGGCGCGGTGGGCGGCGACGAGTGGACCGACATCCTCGCCGGGATCGACCTGCTGGTCGCCGAGGGAGTCGCCGATCCCGAACGCCTGGGCATCTCCGGCTGGAGCCACGGCGGCTTCCTGGCGGCCTGGGCCATCGGCCGGACCGGGCGGTTCAAGGCCGCCGTGATGGGCGCGGGCATCACCGACTGGGGCATGCAGGCCGGGACCGGCGAGTGGGGAGTCATGGACGCGGCGCTCGGCGGCAGCACCGGCTGGAACGGGCCGGGACCGCACCTCCACGACCGGAACAGCCCGATCTCCTACGCGTCCCGGATCCGCACCCCGGTCCTGATCCTGCACGGCGAGCAGGACACCAACGTCCCCCTCGGCCAGGCCGTCCACTTCCATCGCGCACTGCGCCACTTCGGCGTCGAGCACGAGTTCGTCGTCTACCCCCGAGAGGGCCACGGGCTGAACGAACGCGCCCATCAACTCGACGCCCTCCGGCGCATCCGTGCCTGGTACGACCGCTGGCTGTAGGCCCGTACCGGGGAGGGCGTCGAGTCGTGATCGACGAGTGGTGGAACCCGGGCAGGATCAGCGGTGCTTGAACTCCTCGATGGCCGCCCGGACGG
This sequence comes from Kitasatospora sp. NBC_01300, assembly GCF_041435235.1. Lineage (NCBI taxonomy): Bacteria > Bacillati > Actinomycetota > Actinomycetes > Kitasatosporales > Streptomycetaceae > Kitasatospora > Kitasatospora sp. NBC_01300. Next base: position 810,811 of record NZ_CP108408.1, read on the forward strand.
TCTCCTTCATCTCCTCGCTGCCGATGTGCCCCGAGTCCTCGGAGATGTGCAGCCGCGCGCCCGGCCACGCCTTCGCCAGCTCCCAGGCCGTCTGCACCGGGCAGCCCATGTCGTGCCGGCCGTGCACCAGCACCGCCGGGATCCCGGCCAGTTTGTGGGCGTTGCGCAGCAGTTGGTCCTCCTCCAGCCAGGCGCCGTTGCTGAAGAAGTGGGCGCAGATCCGGACGAACGCGATCTGCTCGTCGACCTCCCGGGCGCTGTACATGCCGGGCGAGCCGTTGGGCTCGTTCGAGATGACCGCGTCCTCCCAGGCCAGCCAGCCGGCGGCGGCCTTCGCCCGGACCTCCCGGTCGGGGTTCTCCATCAGCCGCGCGTAGGCGGCGAGCAGATCGCCGTCCCGCTCGTCCTCGGGCACGCCCTCGCGGAACCGGTCCCACGCCTCGGGGTAGAAGGACCCGGCGCCCCGGTAGAGCCAGTCGGTCTCGGCCGGGCGGGTCGTCGTCACCGCCTGGATGATGATCTCGCTGACCCGCTCGGGGTGCTGCTGCGCGTAGGCCAGCAGGAGGGTCGAACCCCAGGACGCGCCGTTCAGCAACCACCGCTCGATGCCGAGGTGTTCGCGCAGCCGCTCCATGTCGTCGATCAGGTGCTGCGTGGTGTTCAGGCCCATGTCCGCCGCCGGGTCGCTGGCGTGCGGGGTGCTGCGGCCGCAGTTGCGCTGGTCGAAGCGGATCACGCGGTAGCAGTCCGGGTCCCACGCCCGGGTGGGCCGGTCCGGCGTCCCCGCGCCGGGGCCGCCGTGGACGTACAGGACGGGCTTGCCCTCGGGGTTGCCGAGCTGCTCGTAGTAGACCCGGTTGCCGTCTCCGGTGTCGAGGAAACCGTGGCCGTAGGGACTCGTCGGAGGATAGAGATCAACCATGACCGTCGATCCTAGGGCGCGGGCGCGCTCGGGGCCCGCGGTTTTCCGCCCAACCTGCGGCACGGGAAGGGCCGTTCGGGGAGTCAGGCAGTTCGGGGAGTTCGGGCAGTTCCGGCAGTTCGGGCAGTTCGGGGAGTGGCCCCCACTGCCGCAGTCGCCTTCGCCGGCGGTGGTCACCGCCGGCGAAGGCAGCATGGCTACAGGTCAGGGCCTGATGCAGACCGGTCAGGGCTTGATCCGCACCACCTGCGGGTCGTGGTCGCTGGCCTGCTGGGCGAACTCGGCGTTGATGTGCACCACGTCGTACTTGGCGTAGCCGACCTCGGGGCTGACCAGGATGTGGTCCAGCACCTGCGAGTTGCCCTGGTAGACGTACGAGTACTGCTCGGTCTCCGGCAGTTCGTTCACCAGGTCGCGCAGCACGCCGTCCTTGGTGAGCGCGGCCAGCGCGGGCGAGAACTGGTAGTCGTTGAAGTCGCCGAGCGAGACGACGCGCGCCTCCTTGTCGGCGGCCAGCAGCTTGGCGACGAAGGCCTGCTCGACGGTGGCCTGCTTGATCCGCTGCACCTCGGAGCTGCGGGTGGGGGCCTGGAAGCGGCTGTCGATGCCCTGGTCGCCGCCCTTGCTGTTGAAGTGGTTGGCGATGACGAAGACCTTCTTGCCGCGGAAGGAGAACTGCCCGACCAACGGCTTGCGGCTGTTGGTCCACGCGTCGTCGGTCGGGGCGATCCGGCCGGGCGAGGCGGTCAGCGCGGTGGTGGCGCCGCTGCCGGCGACGTCCACGGCGCTGGTGGCGGTGCCGCCGGGGATGTCGGTGAAGGAGACCCGCTGCGGGTTGAACAGGAACACCTGCCGGATGTTGCCGCCCGGCTCGCCGCCGTCCTTGCCGTCCTGCGGGTCGATCGAGCGCCAGTCGTACGCCGGGCCGCCGGCCGCCTTGATCGCGGCGATGAACTTGGCGACGGTCTGGCCGGCGTCGACCGTGCCGTCGTTCTTGGCGCCGTTGTTGTCCTGGATCTCCTCCAGGGCGACGATGTCGGGCGAGCGCAGGTTGGTGACGATGCCCTGGGCCAGCTCGGCGAACTTGGCGTCCGGGTTGCCGGGGGCCAGGTTCTCCACGTTGTACGTGGCGATGGCGAGTTCGCGGTCGGCCGCCTTGGCGGTGACCTCGCGCTGGAGGTGGTTGTCCTGGAGCGTGCCCAGGGTGCCGGCGACGAGGGTGTAGCCGCCGAACTGGTTGTAGTCCAGCGGGCCGGTGGTGGTGCCGGTCAGCACGTCGCCCACGTTGGCCACCGGGAACGGCTGCTGCGGGGTGACCGCCGCCTGCTGCTGCACCATCAGGCGGCCCACGTTGGGCTCCGCGTACGACTCGTACAGCACGCCGCCGCGCTTGCTGCGCTGGTCCTGCCGGTCGGCGGCGACCCACAGCTCGTTGTACTTGTCCGTCGCCTGTATCACCCGGACGTCCTTGACCTGGACGAGCATGCCCTCCAGCGACTCGTAGAAGTCCAGGGTGTACTTCTCCGGGTTGAGCGGCAGCGCGTCGATGCTGCCGCCCGCGGGCACCGGCGGGGCGTAGGTGCCGGGGATGTTGCGGGTGTCCACGACCACCGGGGCCGGCAGCGGGTTGCCGGAGGACAGCACGGTGACGGCGGGGCCGGTGAGCTCGGTGACGGACTGCGAGCCGCCCGCGAAGTTCGGGTAGTACTCGGTGACCTTGCCGCTGACCAGGACCGAGTCGCCGGCCTTCACGGTCGGGTTGCCGCCGGTGTAGACGAAGATGCCCTCGCTGGTGGCCGGGTCGGCGTCGGGGTTCGGGTCCTGCATCCAGAAGCCCTTGGCGCTGCCGTAGGCGCGCACGCCGGTGACGACGCCGGGCACGCCGGTGACGGGCTTCCCGGCCTGCGGGGAGATCCGGGTGGTGCCCTGGATGTCGTGGATGCGCAGCGGTCCGGCCTCGGTCGGCCCGGCCGGGGCAGCGGCGTTCGCAACGGCGGGCGCGGCGTTCGCGGCCGGCAGCGGGACGAGCACCAGCGAGGCGGCCAGTCCGGCCGGGAGGATCGCGGCGCGCAGCAGGGCCCGGCGGGGGCGGGGAGCGGGGGCGGTGGACACCGGGGCATGACTCCTAGCTCCGCCGTGCGGCACGGTCGTGGCACGGCGGTCGAGGGTGGAGCGGGGCACAGGGGCGCGTCGTCCACCCGGCGGGTCTGCGGCCGCCGGGCCGTGACGCATGGTCAGGCGGCGTGCCCATGGCACGCGCTACCCGCGTAGATGAAGCGGAAGCCGGTCACCCGCCCCCCGCAGCGCCCCCAAGATACGCGCGTAGAAAATGACGCGACAAGACCCCGTCAGTGAACTTCTGGTTCCGCTCCGGCCCCTTGCGCCTACCCCGCTCCCCTCGGCCCGCCTCGACGGCCCCTCAGCCCGCCTCGATCCGCTCCACGATCAGCTCGCACAGCTCGTGGGTGCGCAGGGCGTCGTGCGCGTCCAGGGTCTTGCCCGCCCGGACGGCGTCCAGGAAGGACTGGACGCACTGCTCGATGCCGCGCTGACGGGCGACGGGCACCCAGTCGCCGCGCCGGCGGACGGTGGGCTGGCCGCGGTGGTCGATCACCTCGGCGAGGTTGTGCACCGCCCGCTTGGAGTCGCCGCCGGAGACCTCCAGGATCTCCTCCGTCGAGCCGGAGAGCCGGTTCATGATGCCGAGCGCCGTGAAGCCGTCCCCGCCGAGGGTCAGGACGACGTGCTCGACCAGCCCGTCCCGGACGCGGGCGCGGACGTCGACGTGCTCGATCTCGCCGGGGGCCAGGAAGCGCAGGGTGTCGACGACGTGGATGAAGTCGTCGAACACCAGGGAGCGGGCGGCCTCGGCGAGGCCCTCGCGGTTCTTCTGCAGGACGATCAGGTCGCGGGGGCGCTCCTTGGCCTGGGCGTAGCCGGGCGCGTACCGGCGGTTGAAGCCGACCATCAGCGAGCGGCCCGTCCGGTCGGCGAGGTCGACGAGCCGGCGGGCACCGTCCACGGTGCAGTCGAGCGGCTTGTCGACGTAGACGTCGACACCGGCCGTCAGCAGCTGCTCCACGATCGGGACGTGCTGACTGGTCGCGGCGTGCACGAACGCCGCCCGGATCCCGCTCCCGATCAACTCCCCGAGATCGGTGAAGCGATTCTCCGACGCAATCCGGTACGCGTCACCGATCCGGTCCAGCTTCGCCCCGTCCCTGGTCATCAACCGCAGGTCCAGCGCCGGCAGCGCGCCCAGGACCGGCAGATAGGCCTTCTGCGCGATGTCACCGAGGCCGATCACCCCGACCGGGAGAAGGTCGTCGGAAACAAAGGTCGAGCTCATACGAATCTCCATACTCATGCGCCGAAAACCATCCGCCCCACCCTATTCACCAGCTCCCGTACACCACCAACCCGTCGCCGACGCCCCCACGGAGCGGCCCGACAACAGATCCCCCCTCATGACAAGGGACGCCCCTGGCGGCCCGGAGGCTCACCGGATCCGACCGGTCCCGGCATCGACGGTGCGGCCGCCCGACTCGGGGTATCACCACCCGTGGCGCCTGTCCTCGGGCCGACGCCAGTCAACGGGGAACGCGACGTGAAGCCAGGTGATCCATGGCTACGGACGATCCGAGCAGGCCGGGTGGCTTCAACGAAGGCGCTCTCGGGTTCGCGGGGGTCGGCGAGGTACTGGGTCCGGCAGGTGACGGCGGCCTCGACGGCCCGAGGGTGCGGTCGCGCGATCTCCACCGTCGTGGGATCGTCTGAGGTAGCAGTCGTGGATCCGAAGTACCGCAACACCTGCAGTCGGAGGACCAGGGCGATCACCTCAACCCCAGGGGTGCGCACCAGCGCGTATCTCGTTCCCCGACCAGGGAGCAGCACATGGCCACCGGCACCGTGAAGTGGTTCAACGCCGAGAAGGGCTTCGGTTTCATCGAGCAGGACGGCGGCGGCCCCGACGTCTTCGCCCACTACTCGAACATCGACTCACAGGGCTTCCGTGAGCTCCAGGAGGGCCAGAAGGTGAGCTTCGACATCACCCAGGGCCCGAAGGGCCCCCAGGCCGAGCACATCCGCCCCGCCTGACCTTGGCAGCACGACGCCCCGTACCTGCCCGGTGCGGGGCGTTGTCGTAGGAGTCCGTGGACCCGCGGGGAGCCGTAGGTCGCATCGGACTCGGAGTGGATGCGCCGGATGCGCTCGGTGAGCCCGGTGAGCCCGGTGAGCCCGGTGAGCTCGGGGCGGGGGCTCAGGGGATGAGGGCGGCGACCCCTTCGGCGAGCAGCATCCAGGTGGGCTGCCCGCCCGTGCCGAAGGCGGAGGCGAGGACGTAGCCGATCGCGGCGTCGGCGGGGCGGGCGGGGGCGCCGTCCCGCCACTCCACGATGACGATCTGGTCGCCGTCGCAGGAGAAGTCTCCGAGGCGCTTGCCGTCGCGCATGAGGCGGCTGCTGGGGATGGAGTCCGGGACGAGGATGTAGACGGCGCCGTCGTACGTGGTCTCGACCCGGTAGGACTTCCGGCGGAGCTTGCCCCGGCCCGGCCGCAGCGGCACCGGCGAGCCGTCGACGGTCAGCGTCAGGTGGGCGGTGTCGCGGGTGCCGATGGCGATCTGCGGGTCCGGCTCGCTGCCCGGGTCACGTTCCAGGATGGCGGTGGGGATCCGCTCCCCGGAGACCGTCACCCGGTCCTGGCCGTCGATGCGGACGGTGATCCCGCCGAACAGGGTGTCCTCGGTGGTGAAGGGGGCGGGCGCCGGTCGGTCGGTCATCTGCGATTCCTTTGGTGGGTCGTAACTCCGGCCGTCCGGAACACAATTCGCGGGCCGGGGTGATCCTCTCATTCGAGGGAGAGGGATTCACCTGGTGGTGGGCGTCAGTTGATCTCCCGTCGGCAACTGATGGAACTTCCAACTCTCCTGCACCACTTAATGGTTACTCCATCTCACGGCAATGGAATCACCTAGGCTTCGATCCACCCGGTGCCCGGCTCGGCGCACCGGCCGACAAGGGGAGGACATGATGAGGAGCCCGGCAAGCGCGTTACGGCGCGGATCCCGCTGGACCGTCTCGGCGGCGACGGCGGTGGCCCTGCTGCTCGGTGGGGCGGGTGTCTCGGGGGCCTCAGGGGCCTCGGGGGCCTCGGGGGCGGCCGCCTCCGGCGATCCCCACGGCCCCGTCTCCGGCGTACCGGGGGCCGTCCGGCTCGCGGAGTTCACCTGGGAGAAGGTCACCGAGGCGGTCAGTCCGGACGGCCGGAAGGTCTACCTCGTGCTGACGGACGTGGTCGGCGGGCGCCAGGGCGTGTACCTGTCCACCGTCGACACGCAGACCGGCACGGTGACGGCCCGCCTCCCGCTCGGCGACCCGGCACCCTACGGGCGGCCGACCCTCAGCCCGGACGGCCACCGGCTGTACGTCGGAGTCGGCTCCGCCGTCTACGTCATCGACACCGGGACCAACACGGTCAAGGCCCGCATCGCCGCGCCGGAGCAGCAGCTCCCGGCGGGCTGGACCCCGGGCGCGGCGACCAGTCTGGCCGCCGACCCGGACGGCGAGACCCTCTACGTCGGCCAGTCCGGGCCCACGGGCCCCGCCGGGCAGGAGCAGCCGGGCCGGATCCTGGAACTCTCCACCGGTGACCAGGAGTTCATCGACCAGACGGCGGTCACCGGCCACGCGGTCAACGATCTCGCCGTCCTGCCCGACGGCAGCTCCCTCTACGCGGGCACGAACCTCGACCTGCTGCGCCTCGACATCGGGACCGGGCTCGGCACCGCCAAGGTCGTCGACCTCGGCGCCAAGGACGAACTGGCGCTCTCCCCGGACGGCTCCTTCCTGCTGGCGCTCGGGTCGGTCCGCACCTACTCCGAGGGGATCGGGCTCGACACGGGCACGGGCAAGGTGCGCTTTGTCATGAAGTACGGCTCCGGCTACTTCGAGTACCACCACCCGGCGATGAACGCCGACGGCAGCCGCGTCTACCTGCTCGGCGGCCCCTCCTACACCATCCCCGTCCCGCTGTACACGTTCGTGCCGGGCGAGAACCGGTTCGACCAGAGCGTGCACCTCTCCATTCCCGAGCCGTACATCCACGCCCTCGCCGTCGGACCGGACGGCCACTCGCTCTACGTCACCAGCTGCGACTCGGCCACGGGCTGCTTCCTGCGGACCCTGCACATCTGACGCCGCGCGCCGGGGCGCCGGTCGCCGGATGTTCGGCGGCCGGGTGTTCGGCGGCCCGGTGTTCGGCGGCCGGCATTGACAGCCCCGCGCGCGACGCGCTGGGATGAGGCGAGGGTTCGTCACGGGGGGTCCGGTCGACGGGACCGGCTGCTGCGCGGTGACCCACCGGGGGTGTCGTGGAGGCCTTACGAGCCACTGACCCGACGACGGTCGGCGGCCGGTACCGGCTGCTCGGGCGCCTGGGCAGCGGCGGGATGGGCGTGGTGTACCTCGGCCGTTCGCCGGGCGGCCGGCTGGTCGCCGTCAAGTGCGTGCACCGGGAGCTCGCCGCCGACCCGGAGTTCCGGCGGCGCTTCGCCCACGAGCTGGAGGCCGTACGGCGGGTCGGCGGGTTCCACACCGCCCAGGTCGTCGACGCCGACCCGGACGGCGACCCGCCGTGGCTGGTCACCGCCTACGTTCCGGGGCCGTCCCTGGCCCAGGCGGTCGCCGCCCACGGCCCGCTGCCGGAAGCGTCGTTGCGCGTCCTCGGGGCGGGACTGGCCGAGGCGCTGGACGCCATCCACGCCGTCGGCCTGATCCACCGGGACCTCAAGCCGTCGAACGTGCTGCTCGCCGACGACGGACCGCGCGTCATCGACTTCGGGATCGCCCGCGCGCTGGACGGGACCGCGATCACCCGGACCCAGGTCGTCGTCGGCACGCCCGGCTACATGGCGCCGGAGCAGATCGCGGGTGGCGCGATCGGGCCGGCCTGTGACGTGTTCAGCCTCGGCCACGTGCTCTGCCACGCCGCCGGGTGCGCGCCGTTCGGCCACGGTGGAGCGCAGGTGATGCTCTACCGGGTCGTGCACGCCGAGCCGGACCTCGGCGGCGTCCCGCAGGCCCTGCGCCCGGCGATCGCCGCCTGTCTGGCGCGCGATCCCGCCGACCGGCCCACCCCCGCCGAGTTGCTGGACCTGTTCGGGCCGGCCGCGCACGACGCGCCCGCCGGTGCGTGGCTCCCTGCGCAGCGGCGGGCGGCTCCGGTCGTGGCCGGGGGCCCGGGGGACGCGCCACCGGTCGGGCCCCCGCCGCTCGGACCGCCGAACGAGCCGAACGGGCCGAACGGGCCGAACGGGCCGAGCGACCCGAACGACCGCACCCGTACGGCGATCACCGAGGTCCAGCAGCCTCCCGACCCGCCGCCGCCCGGTGGCGGGAAGCGCCGGCTCCGCTGGCTGCCGGTGCCGCTCGCCCTCGTGCTCGTCGCCGCCGCCGTCTGCTTCCGGCTGTTCGTGATCACCGGCGGCTCCGGGCCGCCGGACTGCTTCCCGTCCGGCGGCGCCCCGGGCGACTCCTCGGCCCCGACCGGGGTGACCAGTGTGCCCGCAGGGACCCCGCACCCGCCCGAGCCCACCGGGCCCGCCGACCGGACGGCCATCGAGCTCGGCCAGTCGGTCACGCTCAGCTGGGACCACGCCGCCACGGTGTCGCGCGTCTTCACCGGGCTGGGCGACGACTCCCCCCGCTACACCGCCTGGCTGAGCACCGCCGCCTGCACGTTCACACCCACCGCCACCGGGCTGTACCGGTGGGAGACGAGCACCGCGAACGCCACCGAGGGACAGGTCGGCAGCGCGTGGTCCGAGGACCGGTTCCTGTTCGTGAGGGCGAAGGGCTCCTCGACGCCCGACCCCGGGCACGACGCCCCGGCCGTCCCCCGCCTGCTGGCCCCGGCGGACCAGGCCGTGACCAAGGCCGGCCAGCCGGTCTCGCTGAGCTGGACGGCGAGCGGCTTCGCCTCCCACGCCTCGGTGCTCTCCCCCGGCGGGACCTGGCAGAACCTGCCCTGGCAGGACGCGCCGACCTACCTGTACACGCCGCCCTCGCCCGGGATCTACGTCTGGAGCGCGTTCACCGAGGCCAAGGGCGGCTGCGACGGCGGGGCCTGCTTCAGCGGGGCGAGCGCGCAGCGGTACCTGATCGTCGAGTGAGGCCCCCACAGCCTTCGGCCGCTACTTGAGGAACGCCGCCCCGGCGAAGAGCCGGGCGGAGTTGGTCCGGTCGATGGCGGCGCGGGTGGTGTCGAGCAGGTAGTCGGCGACTACCCGAACCATGGAGCTTTCGCTCTCCCGCCTGGGCACCGATCACCTCGACCTCTATTACCTGGCCCGGGTCGACCCGAACGGTCCGTCGCGGCCGCCCAGGGCGTGTCCCAACCCCCGCCTCCGGTGGGCCGTTCCATAGAACGAACTTGTTCGTTACGAACATGTTCGTTACCGTGGAGGAGCGGGCGACGAACCCGCGCCGACCGGCACGGGCCGGCACCGACCGAAGGAGTGGCCATGACCGTCCAGCACGTTCCCGTCGCCGTCATCGGAGCCGGGCTCGGGGGCCTCGTGCTCGCCCGGGTCCTGCACGTCCACGGCATCCGGGCCGCCGTCTTCGACCTGGAGCCCTCGCCCGAGGCCCGCACCCAGGGCGGCCTGCTCGACATCCACGACGACTCCGGCCAGCAGGCCCTGCGCGACGCCGGGCTGCACGACCGGTTCCTGGCCCTGGTCCACGCGGGCGGCGAGGCCCTGCGGGTGGTGGGGCCGGACGGCGCCGTCCGTCTGGAGCAGGAGGACGACGGCACCGGCGGCCGCCCCGAGGTCGACCGGGGCCGCCTGCGCGACCTGCTGCTGGACTCCCTGCCCGCCGACACCGTGCGCTGGGGCCACAAGGTGGTCCGCGCCCACGCGCTGGGCGACGGCCGCCACCAGGTCGCCTTCGCCGACGGCACGGCCGTCACCACGGACCTGCTGGTCGGGGCGGACGGCGCGTGGTCCCGGATCCGGCCGCTGCTGTCCGACGCCAGGCCCGCCTACACCGGGATCTCCTTCGTCGAGGCCGACCTGCACGACGCGGACACCCGGCACCCCGAGGCGGCCGCCCTGGTCGGCGGCGGGTTCTTCCTCTCCGTGGCCGAGGACCGCGGCTTCCTCGCCCACCGCGAGGGCGACGGCAGCATCCACGTCTACACCGCCGTCCGGGCCGACGAGGACTGGCTGGACGGCATCGACACCACCGCCCCCGACACCGCCAAGGCGGCCGTGCTGGCCGGCTTCGACGGCTGGGCCGACGGCCTGCGGGCCCTGCTCGCCGACGCCGACGGCGACCTGGTCCCGCGCCGGATCCACGCCCTGCCCGTCGGCCACCGCTGGAACCGCACCCCCGGCATCACCCTGCTCGGCGACGCCGCCCACCTGATGTCCCCGTTCGCCGGCGAGGGCGCCAACCTCGCCATGCTCGACGGCGCCGAACTCGGCAAGGCCCTCGCCCACCACCCCGGCGACCCCGAGGCCGCCCTGACCGCCTACGAGCGCGCCCTCTTCCCCCGCAGCGAGGCCTCGGCCGCCGCCTCCGCCGCCAGCCTGGACCTGATGTTCGGCCCCGACGGCCTCCAGGCCCTGCTCGACCAGTTCGCCACCCCGAACCAGCCCACCCCCGACCAGCCCGCCCCGGCGGCCGGCCGGTAGCGGCGGCGGCCGTTTCGGCGAACCAGTTCGTGACGAACGCGGTCGCTAGGCTGGCCGGTATGACGAGCTCCCCCTCCCGACCCCGCAGCCGCCGCGAGCGGCCGGCGAAGCCCGCGCTGAGCCACGAGGCGATCGTCGCCGCCGCCGTACGGGTGCTGGAGGCGGAGGGCCTGCCGCGGGTGACCATGCGGCGGTTGGCCCAGGAGCTGGACACCGGGCCGGCCTCGCTGTACGTGTACGTGGCCAACGCCGCGGAACTGCACGCCGCGATCCTGGAGGAGTACCTCGGGGAGGTGGACCTGAGCCCGGTGACGGCGGCCGGGGACTGGCGCGAGCGGTTGGCCGCCGTCCTCGACTCCTGCACCGGGGTGCTGTTCCGGCACCCGGCGCTCGCCCACGCCGCACTGGTGGCGAGGCCGTCCGGGCCGCACTACCTGGCCCTGGTGGAGGCGGTCCTGGCACTGCTGCACGAGGGCGGGGTGCCGGACGGGCAGGCGGCCTGGGGCGTGGACGTGCTGCTCCAGGTGGCCACCGCCACCGCCGCCGAGCAGTCCGCCCGCCAGGGCGAGCAGGCGGAGCGGGAACAGGCCGCGCTCACCGACGCGCTCCGCACGGCGCCCGCCGCCACCTACCCGAGGATCGCCGCGCTCGGGGACGACCTGGTGTCCGGGGCGCCGGAGGAGCGGCTGTCCTGGATGTTCCGGGCGGTCGTCAACGGCACGCGCACGACCCCCCGACCCGCCTGACCCCCGACCCACCTGAACTCGGACCCTCAGGCGCCCGCCGCGGCCGCCTCGGCGAGGGCGTCCAGCACCGGGCGGATCAGCGGGTGCCCGTCGGCGCCGGCCCGGACGGCGGCGAAGACCCGGCGGGTGGCGAGCTCGCTGTCCACCCGCCGGACGGCGATCCGGCCGAGGTCGACGCCGCGCAGCGCCGAGCGCGGCACGAGGGCGACGCCGGCGCCCGCCGAGGCGAGGGCGACGACGGCCCGGAAGTCGTCGGAGGAGTGCACCAGGCGCGGCTGGAAGCCGGCGTGCTCGCAGGCCAGCAGGACGACGTCGTGGCAGGGGTTGCCCGGGTAGGGGCCGATCCACCGTTCGTCGGCCAGGGCCGCGACGGCGAGCGGACCGCCGTCGGCGGCCAGCGGGTGGCCGAGCGGCAGCACCGCCTCGAACGGCTCGGCGTACAGCGGGACGCGGGTGAGCCGGGCGTCGTCGGCGCGCGGGGCGCCCCGGTACTCGACGGCCACCGCGAGGTCGGCCCGGCCGTCGAGGACCATCGGCAGGCTGGCGTCGCCCTCCGCGTCCAGCACCTTGAGCCGCACCCCGGGCGCCTGCGCCGCCAGCAGCCCGATCGCCGGGGCGAGGACGAGCGCGATGCCGGTGGCGAAGGAGGCGACGGTGACCTCGCCGGAGACGCCCTCGCTGTAGGCGGCGAGGTCGGCCTCGGCGCGCTCCAGCTGGGCGAGCACGGCGTCGGCGTGGCCGAGCAGGATCTCCCCGGCGGCGGTCAGCCGCACCCCCCGGCCCTCGCGGGCGAGCAGGTGGTGGCCGGTCTCCTGTTCCAGGGCGGCCAGCTGCTGGGAGACGGCGGAAGGGGTCAGGTAGAGGGCGGCCGCCGCGGCGGTCACGGTGCGGTGGTCCGCCACGGCCCGCAGGGTCCGCAGCCGTCGGGCGTCGATCACGGGCCAATTCTGCCAGCGTGCCGGGGCCGGCCGGACCGGGCCCGGAGCCGGGGCGGGGTCCGGGCCGGCCGGCCCCGGCTCCGGGCCCGGTTCCGCGTAAGGGGCGATACGACCGGTGGCGTATTTCCGGACGAGATCGCTTCGCCCGGTTGACCACCCGGCCCGGGCGGCGATTGGCTCTTCCCGAGCCGGGCCGCGGGGGTGACGAGGGCCCGGTGCCGTCATCAGGGGAGGATGTCCATGACCACTGCACGAACCCGCCGTCGACTGGCCCGCACCGCCAGCGTCCTGGTGGCCGCCGCCGTCGCCGCCGGCACCGCGCTGCCGGCCGCCGAGGCCCGGCCGCTCAAGGGCGACACCTCCCGGGTGAGCGAAGGGCCCAAGGGCGAGCAGCTCGACGGCACCTCGTCCGCGCTCGGGCTGAGCGCCGACGGCCGCTCCGCGCTGTTCACCTCGACCGCGACGAACCTGCTGCCCGGGGCCGGCACCCCGAACTCGGACGAGGTCTACGTGCGGGACCTGCGCAACGGGCACGTCGAGCGGGTCAGCGTCGCCGCCGACGGCTCCAAGCTGGACGCCGCCACCAACCAGGCCGCGATCAGCGGCGACGGCCGGTACGTGGCGTTCAGCACCGCCGCCACCAACGTGCTGCCCGGCCAGCCGAAGCACGGCAACGACGTCTTCGTCCGCGACCGCTGGACCGGCCGCATCGAGCTGATCACCGCCCCCGGCTCGGCGAGCACCGACGACCAGAGCATCCGCACCGCCGACAGCCCCACCCTCAGCTGGGACGGCCGCTTCGTCGCCTACGCCTCCAGCCGCACCGACCTCGCCCCGGGCGTGAAGCGCGGCAAGAACAACATCTACGTCACCGACCGCTGGACCCACACCACCCGGCTGGTCACCTCCGGTACGGAGGGCGAGGGCGCCGACAACAACTCCTTCAGCCCGACGATCAGTGCGGACGGATCGACCGTCGGTTTCGGCTCCCGAGCCGGGAACCTGCTCCCGGGCACTCCGGCCCCGGCCACCGAACCTGCCACCGGCGCCGTATCCGCCGACGCCGGGACACCCCAGCTGGCCGGGCCCAAGTTCTACCCGTACTACGTCTGGAAGGCCGGCACCGGCAAGATCGCCGGCGCCAGCCTGGACGACACCGGGGCCCTGAGCGACGGCGGCCGCGACGGCCGGGTCAGCCCGGACGGCCGCTACGCGATCTACAGCCTCCCGGTCTTCATCGGTGGCGCGCCCGCCCCGGCCCACGGCATCCGGATGGACGTGTACGTCCACGAGCTGGCCACCGGCAAGATCACCAAGGTCAACACCGACCTGCCGGGCACCACCGCCAAGTGGTCCTCGTCCGGTGGCGTCATGACGCTCGACGACCGCTGGGTCTACTTCGACTCCGCCGCCGAGAACCTCGTCCCCGACGACACCAACTCCGCCAGCGACATCTTCCGCCGCGACCTGTGGACCGGGCGGATCGAGCGGGTCAGCCTCACCCGGAGCGGCGGGCAGAGCACCGCCTCCTCCTACGGCCCGTACGTGGACGCCACCGGCGACACGGTGATCTTCGACGCCTCGGACGGCGACCTTGTGCCGGGCGACACCAACACCTTCCTGGACGTCTTCCTGCGCCGCCTGTGATGTCCTGACTCCCTTGCCGCATACGTCCGTTGACGTATTTTCGGCCGAGATCACCCGTGGGCGTTGACCACCCGGCCCTCCCGACGATTGGCTCTCCCGAAAGCCCGTCGCCGGGAGGGAGCCCGGCCGGGCGACCCCCGGGGAGGCAGACGTCATGACACGCAGCACCCGCACCACCCGCAACCGGTGGCTGGCCGGCGGCGGCAGCATTCTCGCGGCCACCGCCGTACTCGCCGTGACCGCGGCACCCGCCCAGGCCGACCGGGCCGACCGGGCGCCGCGCGGCACCGTCCAGGTCAGCGTCGGGGAGAACGGCGCCGCGCCGGACAACCAGTCGTGGAGCCAGGCGATCAGCGCCGACGGCCGCTACGCCCTGTTCACCTCCTGGGCCACGAACCTGGTGTCCCAGCCCGCGAAGAGCGCCCGCGACGCCTACGTCCGCGACCTGAGGACCGGCCGCACCGAGCGGGTCAACCTGGCCGCCGACGGCAGCGCGCTGAACGGCTTCACCGACAACGTCGCGATCAACGCCGACGGCCGCTACGTCGCCTTCGACAGCGACGCCGAGAACGTGGTGCCCGGCATGCAGGTCCAGGGGCGCGACGAGGTGTACGTCCGCGACCGGAAGACCGGCCGCACCGAGCTGATCAGCGGCGGACTCACCGGCACCGACACCGACAAGTTCCACTCCTCCTACGCGCCCTCGATCAGCGCGAACGGCCGCTACGTGGTCTTCGGCTCCAGCCGCAAGGACCTCGTCCCCGACCTCCAGGGCGACGCCCCCTCGCTGGCCAGGCCCTACACCTGGGACTACAACATCTACGTCACCGACCGCTGGACGGGGAAGACCAAGCTGGTGACCCGCGGCGTGGACGGCAAGCCGGGCGACGGCATGTCCCTCCACCCGACGATCAGCGCGGACGGCCGCACCATCGGCTTCACCTCGATGGCCGACAACCTGCTGCCCGCCGACCAGACCCCCACCCCGGCCGGCGAGGGCGCAGCCGCCAACGGCGACGTGGAGCTGGCCCCGGGCATCGCCCCGGCCCTGCCCCGCAGCGCGCAGAAGGGCCTGGCCCAGCCGAACCTGGCCCGGCCGGTGACCGCCCCCTACTACACCTACGACGTGGAGTCCGGCCGGATCTCCGCCGCCAGCCTCGACCTCGACGGCAAGCTCGGCGCCCCGAGCTTCGGCGCGACGATCAGCCCCGACGGGCGGCGCGCGATCTACGCCCTGCCCGAGCCCGGCGGGTCGACCGGCGGCCACCGGTTCCACACCGTGCTGTACGTCCGGGACCTCAGGAAGGGCACCGTGACGAAGATCAGCGGCGGCCTGCCCGGCACCACCTCGGTCGGCTCCTCCGACCACGCCCGGATCACCGCCGACAACCGCTGGGTCTACTTCGCCTCCGCCGCCGACAACCTGGTGGCGGGCCCGCAGCACCCGGGCTGGGACGTCTACCGCCACGACCTGCGCACCGGCCGGACCGAGCGGGTCGCCACCGCCGCGGACGGCTCGCTCGGCAACGGCTCCTCGACCGACCCGGTCGTGGACGCCCGCGGCCGCACGGTGGTGTTCGGCTCGACCAGCGGCAACCTGCTCGCCGGCACCGGCGGCCCGGCGGGCACCGACTCCCAGGTCTTCGCCCGCGCCACCGCGCACCACGGCCACGGCGACGACCAGGGCGAGGACCAGGACCAGGGCGACGACCTGGGCCAGGACAGCGACGACTGACCGTCAACCACCGCTCGCACCGTGAACCGCGTACGGGGGCGGGACGTCGGCCGGGCCGGCGTCCCGCCCCCGAAGCGGGAGGGTGGGGCAGATGGTTGGTGGGCCGTGCGGTGGGGGCGGATCGATGCGCCCCCACCGCACGACGGTGGTGAGCCCGCGGGCCGGTCCGGTTCCGAGCGGACCGGCCCGCGGGCAGCTCATGAGGCCGCCGGCGTACCGGCTGTCGGCCTACTCGCCCAGCGCGGCGCGCGCGTCGACGAAGGCGGCGACGGCGCGCTCGACGTCCTCGGTGGAGTGCGCGGCGGACAGCTGCACCCGGATCCGGGCCTGGCCGTGCGGGACCACCGGGAACGAGAAGCCGATGACGTACACGCCGCGCTCCAGCAGCAGTTCGGCGAGCCGGCCGGCCTTGGCCGCGTCGCCGATCATCACCGGGGCGATCGGGTGGTCGCCCGGCAGGATCTCGAAGCCCGCCTCGGTCATCCTGCTGCGGAACAGCGCCGTGTTGGCCGCCAGCCGCTCGCGCAGCTCGTTGGACTGCTCGACCAGGTCGAGCACCTTCAGCGAGGCCGCCGCGATCACCGGGGCGAGCGAGTTGGAGAACAGGTACGGGCGGGAGCGCTGGCGCAGCAGGGCGACGATCTCCCGGCGGGCGGCGACGTAGCCGCCGGAGGCGCCGCCGAGCGCCTTGCCGAGGGTGCCGGTGATGATGTCCACGCGGTCCATCACGCCGTGCAGTTCGGGGGTGCCGCGGCCGCCGGGGCCGACGAAGCCGACGGCGTGCGAGTCGTCGACCATGACCATGGCGTCGTAGCGGTCGGCCAGGTCGCAGATCTCGCGCAGCGGGGCGACGTAGCCGTCCATCGAGAACACGCCGTCGGTGACGATCAGGCGGCGGCGGGCGTCCTGGGTCTCCTTGAGCTGCTGCTCCAGGTCGGCCAGGTCGCGGTTGGCGTAGCGGTGGCGGCGGGCCTTGCTGAGCCGGATGCCGTCGATGATGCTCGCGTGGTTGAGCGCGTCGGAGATGACGGCGTCGCGGTCGTCGAGCAGGGTCTCGAAGACGCCGCCGTTGGCGTCGAAGCAGGAGGAGTACAGGATGGTGTCCTCCTGGCCCAGGAAGGCCGAGAGGCGGTCCTCCAGCGCCTTGTGGACGTCCTGGGTGCCGCAGATGAAGCGCACCGAGGCCATGCCGTAGCCCCAGCGGTCCAGCGCGTCCTTGGCGGCGGCGAGCACCTCGGGGTGGTCGGCCAGGCCGAGGTAGTTGTTGGCGCAGAAGTTCAGCACCTCACCGGGGCGGCCGCCGCCGGTGACGGTGACCGCGGCGCTCTGCGGGGTGCCGATGACCCGCTCGGGCTTGAAGAGCCCGGCCTCGCGGATCTCGTCGAGGGTGGTGGCGATGTCGGCGCGCACGTTGTCGAACACTGCGGACTCCTAACGAGGACGAAACGGGGGGCTCAGACGGTCCAGTCGAGGATGATCTTGCCGCAGCGGCCGCCGGCGGCCTCGTCGAAGGCGGCCGCGAAGTCGTCGGCGGCGTACCGGCCGGTGATCACCGGGGCGAGGTCCAGCCCGCCCTCCAGCAGCACGGACATCGCGTACCAGGTCTCGAACATCTCGCGGCCGTAGATGCCCTTGATGGTGATCATCGAGGTGACGACCGAGGCCCAGTCGACCGGGAACTGCTCGGCGGGCAGGCCGAGCACGGCGATCTTCCCGCCGTGGGTCATGTTGGCGATCATCGACTGCATCGCCTCGGGGCGGCCGGACATCTCCAGGCCGACATCGAAGCCCTCGCGCAGGCCGAGCTTCTGCTGGCCCTCCTCGATGGTGTGCTCGGCGACGTTCAGCGCCAGCGTGACGCCGACCTTCCGGGCCAGGTCGAGGCGGTACGGGGAGACGTCGGTGATCATCACGTTGCGGGCGCCGGCGTGCTTGGCGACGGCGGCGGCCATGATGCCGATCGGGCCCGCGCCGGTGATCAGCACGTCCTCGCCGACCAGCGGGAAGGAGAGCGCGGTGTGGACGGCGTTGCCGAACGGGTCGAAGATCGCGGCCACGTCCAGGTCGACCGGCACCCGGTGCACCCAGACGTTGGAGGCGGGCAGGGCCACGTACTCGGCGAAGGCGCCGTCCCGGCCGACGCCGAGGCCGACCGTGTTGCGGCACAGGTGGCGGCGGCCGGCCTGGCAGTTGCGGCACTTGCCGCAGACCAGGTGGCCCTCGCCGCTGACCAGGTCGCCGACCGCGATGTCCGCGACGCCGGCGCCGATCTCGGCGACCTCGCCGACGAACTCGTGACCGAGCACCAACGGGGTCGTGATGGTCTGCTGGGCCCAACCGTCCCAGTTGCGGATGTGCAGGTCGGTGCCGCAGATGCCGGTCCGCAGCACCTTGATCAGCACCTCGCCGGGGCCGATCTCGGGCTTCGGGACGTCCACCAGCCAGAGCCCGGGCTCGGCCTTCTGCTTGACGAGTGCCTTCACGGGCGACGGCTCCTGACGTGCGAGTGGGGCGGCCTTCGCGGGTGGGCAGGCCGAGTGGCCCCGGTGTGGCCGTTCCTGTCGGACGCGATCCGGGCAGGCAGCAATCTGCCTGGTGAGGGCGGGTGCGGTCCATCGAGGAATTCTTAAGGGCGGCCACAGCTGGGCTAAACGATCGTGCCCGAGCAGGGGCCGGGGGCCGGTGCGGCATGCCGGCGCTCACCCGTCCGGCCGAGCGTGAGCCCGTTTTCGCGACACCAACCCCCCGGTGGGCAGCGGTGCTTGACAGCACGGGAGGCGATGTGCGCCAGCCGGCTGGGGCAGTCGGCTGACCGCTGGATCCGTTCGGGTCAGCCCTGCGGCGGCCGACGCGCGGGGCCGCACCGGCGGTGCTTACGGTGGCGGCGCTCCCCCGTCGGCCTCGTGGAGCAGCGCTCCGGGGCCGTCCGCCGCAGAGAGGCGCCTCGACCTATGACCACGCTCCGACGGCCGCATCCGGCCGCGTCCCGTACCACCCGCCGAGCGGCCTGCGCCGCCCTGGCGCTGACCGGCCTGCTCACGACCGCGGCCTGCTCCGGCGGGTCGCCGCCGAACCGGCCGGCCGGCGGCGCTGCCCTCACCGCCGAGCCCGCCGCGCTCAGCCCGTCCGCCTCGGGCTCCACCGCCGGCCCGGGCGCGGCCGGCGGCTCGGCGAGCGGCTCGGCCGGCGCGGTGGTGCCGCTGACCCCCGACGTCGCCAACCAGCTGGACGCCGCGATCAAGCAGGTGCTGAACCAGACCTCCACCCCCGGCGTGATCGTCGGGGTCACCACCCCCGACGGCAGCTACCAGCGGGCCTTCGGCCAGGCCGACAAGTCCGCCGGCACCCCGATGTCGCCCGATCTGAACATGCGGATCGGCAGCGTGACCAAGACCTTCACGGCGACCGGCGTGCTGCGGCTGGTCGACCAGGGCAAGGTGGGCCTGGACGACCCGGTCTCCAAGTACGTGGACGGCGTGCCCGGCGGCGACAAGATCACCATCCGCCAGCTCGCCGGGATGCGCAGCGGCCTGTTCCCGTACACCTCCGACCCGGACTTCGTGAACGCGCTGATCAGCGACCCGAACCGGGTGTTCACGCCCGACCAGCTGCTCGCCTACGGGTACAAGCACCCGGCGAACTTCCCGCCGGGCAGCAAGTTCCAGTACAGCAACAGCAACTACATCCTGCTCGGCAAGGTCATCGAGAAGGCCGGCGGGGAGCCCGTGGACCAGTTCCTCAAGGACCAGGTGTTCAGCCAGGCCGGACTGAACGGGACGGTCTTCCCGACCGACGCGACCTTCCCCGACCCGCACGCCCGCGGCTACACCGACCAGACGCCCAACGGCCAGACCACGGACGCCACCGACTGGAACCCGTCCTGGGCCTGGACGGCCGGGGCGGTCATCTCCAACCTCACCGACCTGCAGAACTGGGCGAAGTCCCTGGTCACCGGCTCCCTGCTGAAGCAGGACACCCAGTCCCAGCGGTTGAAGACCCAGCCGACCGGCGACGACGGTGTCGGCTACGGGCTCGGGCTGTTCAACAACAACGGGTGGATCGGGCACAACGGCTCGCTGCCCGGTTACGAGACCGTGGCGGTGTACCTGCCGCAGTCGCAGGCCACCCTGGTGGTGCTGATCAACACCGATGTGCCGTACCGGGGTTCGGATCCGTCCTCGCTGTTCGCGAAGGCGATCACGCAGATCGTCTCGCCGAAGAACGTCTACTCGATGCCGCCGAGCAACACGGCCTCGCCGTCGGCCTCGTCCTCGGGGTCCGCGTCACCGACGCCGTCGCCGTCGCCGTCGCCCGCGCTCTCGCCCTCGGGATCGGCCTCGTCCCCGGCCTCGTCCGGCGCCCCGGGGTCCGCCTCCGGCGCGCCGACCACGGTCAACGCCTGAGCTCCGGACCGCCTGAGCGCCCGAGCCGTCGGAGCGCAACCCGTCGGAGGCCCGGCCCGGATCACCGGGCCGGGCCTCCGACGCGCCGTCAACTGCCCAGGACGCGAGCCAGGTCGTAGGAGACGGGCTCCTCCAGCTGCGCGTAGGTGCAGCTCTCCGGCGTGCGGTCCGGCCGCCAGCGGCGGAACTGTGCGGTGTGCCGGAAGCGGGTGCCCTCCATGTGGTCGTAGGCGACCTCGACCACCCGCTCGGGGCGCAGCGCGACCCAGGAGAGGTCCTTGCCGCCGGTCCACCGGCTGACCGCGCCCGGCAGTCGGCCCTCGGCGTGCGCCGCCTCGTCCGCCCAGCCGCCCCACGGGTGGCGGGAGAGGTCGGTCATCCGCAACGGGGCCAGTTCCTCGGCGAGTTCGCGGCGGCGGGCCATCGGGAACGCGGCGCAGACGCCGACGTGCTGGAGCCGGCCCTCGGCGTCGTTGATGCCCAGCAGCAGCGAGCCGACCACCGGGCCGCTCTTGTGCTCGCGGTAGCCGGCCACCACGCAGTCGGCGGTGCGCTCGTGCTTGATCTTGAACATGGTCCGCTCGCCCGGCCGGTACGGCTGGTCCAGCGGCTTGGCCACCACGCCGTCCAGCCCGGCGCCCTCGTACTCGGCGAACCAGGTCTGCGCCACGTCCCGGTCGGTGGAGGCGGGGGCGGTGAACACCGGGTCGCGGGCGGCGCCGAGCGCCGTCTCCAGGGCCGCGCGGCGCACCGACAGCGGCTCGTCCAGCAGCGGGGCGTCGCCGAGCGCGAGGAGGTCGAAGGCGATGAAGGAGGCGGGCGTCCGCTCCGCGAGCAGCCGCACCCGGCTCGCCGCGGGGTGGATGCGCTCCAGCAGTTCCTCGAACCGCAGCCGGCCGTCCCGGGCGATCACCACCTCGCCGTCCAGCACGCAGCGCGGCGGCAGCTCCCGCCGCAGCGCGGCGACCAGCTCGGGGAAGTACCTGGTCAGCGGTTTGCCGGTGCGGCTGCCGAGCTCCACCTCGTCGCCGTCGCGGAACACGATCGTCCGGAAGCCGTCCCACTTGGCCTCGTACTGCATCCCCGGCGGGATCTTCGCCACCGACTTGGCGAGCATCGGCGCGACCGGCGGCATCACGGGCAGGTCCATGGCTCCGATCCTCGCGCGCACGGCCGGAAGGCGCGCGACGAAAGGGCGCCCGACGAAAAGGCGCCCGACGAAAAGGCCCCGCGACGAGAAGGGCCCACGGCGAAAAGGGCCCACGGCGAAAAGACGCGCGCCGCGCACGGCGCCCTTAGCGTGAGGAGCATGGGCTCAGCCGTGGAACTGGATGTCGCCGGGCGCAGCGTCCGGCTGTCGAACCCGGACAAGGTGTACTACCCCGAGCGCGGCTTCACCAAGCTGGACGTCGCGCAGTACTACCTGGCCGTCGCCGACGGGGTGCTGCGCGGGCTGCGCGACCGGCCCACCACCCTGCAGCGCTTCCCGGACGGCGTGGACGGCGAGTTCTTCTACCAGAAACGCGCCCCCAAGGGCCTGCCGGACTGGCTGCCCACCGCCCGGATCAGCTTCCCCAGCGGCCGCTCCGCCGACGAGATCTGCCCCACCGAGCCGGCCGCCGTGCTGTGGGCCGCCAACCTCGGCTGCCTCACCTTCCACCCCTGGCCGGTCCGCCGCTCCGACACCGAGCACGTCGACGAGCTGCGCATCGACCTCGACCCGCAGCCCGGCACCGACTTCCACGACGCCGTCCGCGCCGCCCACGAACTGCGCGCCCTGCTGGAGGAGTACGGGCTGCGCGGCTGGCCCAAGTCCTCCGGCGGGCGCGGCCTGCACGTGTACGTCCCGCTGGTGCCCGAGTGGACCTTCACCGACGGCCGGCACGCGGTGATCGCCCTCGGCCGGGTGCTGGAGCAGCGCATGCCCGGGCAGGTCACCACCGCCTGGTGGAAGGAGGAGCGCGGCGAGCGGATCTTCGTCGACTACAACCAGATGGCCCGCGACCGCACCATCGCCTCCGCCTACTCGCTGCGCGCCCGCCCGCGCGCCACCGCCTCGACCCCGCTGCGCTGGGAGGAGCTGGACGACGCCTCCCCCGAGGACTTCGACCTGCGCACCGTCCCCGCCCGCTTCGCCGAACTCGGCGACCTGAACGCCGAGATGGACGGCCGGGCGTACCGTCTGGACGGCCTGCTGGAGCTGTACGACAAGCAGCTGCGCGACGAGGGCCTCGGCGAGCTCCCGTAC
Source organism: Kitasatospora sp. NBC_01300 (assembly GCF_041435235.1). Classification (NCBI taxonomy): domain Bacteria; kingdom Bacillati; phylum Actinomycetota; class Actinomycetes; order Kitasatosporales; family Streptomycetaceae; genus Kitasatospora; species Kitasatospora sp. NBC_01300. Next base: position 833,150 of record NZ_CP108408.1, read on the forward strand.
CCGCCCGACCACCCCAAGGCGGCCGGCGAGCCTCCCCGGGTGCAGCCCAGCCGGGCCCGCAAGGCGTAGGCCGGCCGGGCTCACACCCCCGTCATGGCCAGCACGAACCAGAAGACGCCGCCCAGCACCACCAGGGTGAACAGCAGGACGCCCACGACCGCGCCGGAGAGCAGCAGCCCCCGGCCGACCCGCCACGCGCGCAGGCCGACGCCGGTCAGCAGCACGCCCGCCACACCCGGTGCCAGGGCCAGCCCCAGCAGCATCACCGTCCGCGCCACCTCGGCGTCCGACACCAGGTGGCACTCGTCGCCCTCGCACACCGCCCAGACGTCCTCGCCGACCGTCGCGCCCGCCCACATCCGGGCGTGCTCGTGCGCCGGGCCGCCGCCGTCCGGGCGGAACACGCCCCGGCAGTCCGAAGGATGCGGGCCGTCCTCGTTCGCCGGGATCAGACACCGCTCCGCGCGGAACATCCCGGGCGTCCCCACCAGCCCCGCCGCCTGCCCGAACTGCCGCACCGGCCCTCCCACCAGCCATCCGGCCAGCACCGCCAACAGCACCCCGGCCGCCACCGGCCCCCACCGCCGCACCGCCACCCCCATCGACTCACCCCCGCTGGGGTGACGCCACCGACGGCCGGACGGTTGCACGGGCGGCCGGGCGGGCAGCCGGGCGGGCGGCCGCCCCGCGTCCCTTCCGGCGGGTGTCAGCCGGCCCGGGCGCCCTCCGGCGCCAGCTCGGCGATGATCCGGACCGCCTCCGCGAGCTGCGCGTCCGTCAGGTCCCCGCGCGCGGTGAGCCGCAGCCGGGACACCCCGTCCGGGACGGACGGCGGGCGGAAGCAGCCGACGGCCAGCCCGGCCCGCCGGCAGTCGGCGGCCCAGGCGACGGCGGCCTCCGCGCCCGGGGCGCGCACCGACACCACGGCCGCGTCCGGCTCGCAGGCCAGGAGCCCGGCGGCGGTCAGCCGGGCCGCGAGGCCGCGGGCCACCTCGCGGGTGCGGTCGGCGCGGTGCGGCTCGGCGCGCAGCAGGCGCAGCGCGGCGAGAGCGGCGGCGACGGCGGCCGGGGCGAGGCCGGTGTCGAAGATGAAGGTGCGGGCGGTCTCGGTGAGGTGGCGGATCACCCGGCGCGGCCCGAGCACGGCGCCGCCCTGCGAGCCGAGCGACTTGGAGAGCGTGACGGTGGCGACGGTGTCCGGCTGCCCGGCGAGCCCGGCCGCCGCGAGCGCCCCGGCGCCGCCGGGGCCGAGGACGCCCAGCCCGTGCGCGTCGTCGACCAGCAGAGCGGCGCCGTGCGCCCGGGCGGCGGCGGACAGCCCGGCCAGCGGGGCGGCGTCGCCGTCCACCGAGAACACCGAGTCGCTGACCACCAGCGCCCGCCGCTGCGTCCGGCGCTCCAGCGCCTCCCGGACGGCCTGCGGGTCGCTGTGCGGGGCCCGGTGGACGTCCGCGCGGGCGAGCCGGCAGCCGTCGATCAGCGAGGCGTGGTTGTAGGCGTCCGACACGATCAGCGTGTCCGGGTCGGTGAGCGCGGTCAGCGCGGCCAGGTTGGCGGTGTACCCGGAGGAGAACACCAGCGCCGCCTCGACCCCGCAGAACGCGGCGAGCTCCTCCTCCAGTTCGGTGTGCAGCGCGGTCGTCCCGGTCACCAGCCGCGACCCGGTCGATCCTCCGCCCCAGCGCAGCGCCGCCTCGGCGGCCGCCCGCGTCACCGCCGGGTGCCTGGTCAGCCCCAGGTAGTCGTTCCCGGCCAGGTCGAGCACCGGGTCCTGCGCCGCGCGGCTGCGCAGCCGGCGCGTCAGCCCGGCCTCGGCCCGCAGCTCGGCGGCCTCGTCGAGCCAGTCGAAGACGGCCGCCGGGGCCGGGTCGGTGGTGTGCGTTCCGGACGCGAGCGGTTGGACCATGCCCGGCACTCTGGCACGGCCCCGCCGCCGCGATCAATGTGCGGCCGCGCACAGCTTCGCGGCCGCGGGTGCAGCGATCCGGACAGTCCCGGGGCGGGTGCCGGCGGAGGGCGGGCTTTGCCCGGGGTGGCGGCGAGCAGGCAAGATAGCCGGGTGACCCTCCTTGATCTGATGCCGAAGCCCGCCACGCCCGATGCGCTGTACGAGACCTTCGCCGCGTGGGCGGAGGAGCGCGGGATCACGCTGTACCCGGCGCAGGAGGAGGCGCTGATCGAGCTGGTGTCGGGGAACAACGTCATCCTGGCGACGCCGACCGGTTCGGGCAAGAGCCTGGTCGCGGCGGGCGCGCACTTCGCGGCGCTGGCGGAGGGGAAGCGGACGTTCTACACGGCGCCGATCAAGGCGCTGGTGTCGGAGAAGTTCTTCGACCTGGTCAAGATGTTCGGCACCGAGCAGGTCGGCATGATGACCGGCGACGCGAGCGTGAACCCGACCGCGCCGATCATCTGCTGCACCGCCGAGGTGCTGGCGCAGATCGCGCTGCGCGACGGGCTCCGGGCGGACGTCGGCCAGGTGGTCATGGACGAGTTCCACTTCTACGCGGAGCCGGACCGCGGCTGGGCCTGGCAGATCCCGCTGCTGGAGCTGCCGCAGGCGCAGTTCCTGCTGATGTCGGCGACGCTCGGCGACGTGCGCCGCTTCGAGGAGGACCTGACCCGCCGGACGGGCCGCCCGACGACGGTGGTGCGCAACACGACCCGCCCGGTGCCGCTGTTCTACGAGTACCGCCGCACCACGATGCACGACACCCTGGAGGAGCTGCTGCAGACCGGCCAGGCGCCGGTCTACGTGGTGCACTTCACGCAGAAGGAGGCGGTGGACCGGGCGCAGTCGCTGATGAGCATCAACATGTGCTCGAAGGCGGAGAAGGACGCCATCGCCGACCTGATCGGCGGTTTCCGCTTCACCACCAAGTTCGGCCGCAACCTGTCCCGTTTCGTGCGCCACGGCATCGGCGTGCACCACGCGGGCATGCTGCCGAAGTACCGCCGGCTGGTCGAACGCCTCGCCCAGGCAGGCCTGTTGAAGGTGATCTGCGGGACGGACACGCTGGGCGTCGGGGTGAACGTGCCGATCCGTACGGTGCTGTTCACGGCGCTGTCCAAGTACGACGGCAACCGGGTGCGGATCCTGCGCGCCCGGGAGTTCCACCAGATCGCCGGGCGGGCCGGCCGGGCCGGGTTCGACACCGTCGGACAGGTGGTGGCGCAGGCGCCCGAGCACGTGATCGAGAACGACAAGGCGATCGCCAAGGCCGGGGACGACCCGAAGAAGAAGCGCAAGGTGGTGCGCAAGAAGGCGCCGGAGGGCTTCGTCGGCTGGACCGAGGAGACCTTCGACAAGCTGATCGGCGCCGACCCGGAGCCGCTGGTCTCCCGGTTCAAGGTGAGCCACGCGATGCTGCTGTCGGTGATCGGCCGCCCCGGCAACGCCTTCGAGGCGATGCGCAAGCTCCTCACCGACAACCACGAGGACCGCGCGGCGCAGCGCCGGCACATCCGCACCGCGATCGCGATCTACCGCTCCCTGCTGCAGGGCGGCGTGGTCGAGCGGCTGCCGGAGCCGGACGCCGAGGGCCGGATCGTGCGCCTCACCCTCGACCTCCAGGAGAACTTCGCGCTCAACCAGCCGCTCTCCACCTTCGCGCTGGCCTCCTTCGAACTGCTCGACCCGACCTCGCCCTCGTACGCGCTGGACGTGATCTCGGTGGTCGAGGCGACCCTCGACGACCCGCGCCAGATCCTCGCCGCGCAGCAGAACAAGGCGCGCGGCGAGGCCGTCGGCGAGATGAAGCGCGACGGGATCGAGTACGAGGAGCGGATGGAGCGGCTCCAGGAGATCACCTACCCGAAGCCGCTGGAGGAGCTGCTCACCCACGCGTACGAGGTGTACCGCCGGGCGCACCCGTGGATCGGCGACCACGAGCTGAGGCCGAAGTCGGTGGTCCGCGACCTGTACGAGCGGGCGATGACCTTCTCGGACTACGTCGGCTTCTACGAGCTGGCGCGCACCGAGGGCATCGTGCTGCGCTACCTGGCGAGCGCGTACAAGGCGCTGGAGCAGACCGTCCCCGAGGACGTGAAGACCGACGACCTGAAGGACGTCATCGCCTGGCTCGGCGAACTGGTCCGCCAGGTCGACTCCAGCCTGCTGGACGAGTGGGAGCAGCTGGCCAACCCGACGGACCCGCAGGCCCCCGAGGTGACGCTGGACGACAAGCCGGCGCCGGTGACGGCGAACGCGCGGGCGTTCCGGGTGCTGGTGCGCAACGAGCTGTTCCGCCGGGTCGAGCTGTGCGCGCTGGAGCACTACGAGGAGCTCGCCGAGCTGGACGGCTCGTACGGCTGGGACGCGGACCGCTGGGCGGACGCCATGGACGGGTACTGGGAGGAGTACGACGACCTCGGCACCGGCCCGAACGCGCGCGGCCCCAAGATGCTGATCATCGAGGAGGAGGACTCCGCCTGGAAGGTCCGGCAGATCTTCGACGACCCGGAGGGCGACCACGACTGGGGCATCAGCGCCGAGGTCGACCTGTACGGCTCGGACGAGGAGGGCCGGGCGGTGCTGCGGGTCACCGCGGTGGACCGGCTGGGCGGCTGACGGTCCGTCAACCCCCGCTTGCGGAGTCGCCGGCCCCCCGGAGCGGGGGGCCGGCGCGGCGTCACATCCAGACGAACGGCGCGCCCGCCGCGTAGGAGAGCGCGCGGGTCGCCTCCTCCAGGGCCTGCTCGGTGGTGAGCGCCGGGCCCGACGTGGTCGCGGCCGGGGTGGACGCGGTGCCGGGGCCTGGCGTGCGGGCGTCGCTGAGCCGGGAGCTCGCCACCGTCACGTAGTGCCCGACCGCCTCGACCCGCGGCTCGGCCGACTTGGGCCCGCCGGACGACGGCGCGGGGGCGGGGTTGGTGTCCGGAAGCATGAAGGCGAGCGCGCCGGGCTTGCCGCGCAGGGTGTCGGCGGCCCGGGTGGCGGCGGCCTGGTCGCCGAAGCGCAGGACGGTGACGCTGCTGAGCACCGGGCGGTCCTGGCCGGTGAAGCTGACGGTCAGGTAGGCCTGGCAGCCGGTGTCCTTGAGCAGTTCCTGGGTGCGGTCCTGCAGCACCTCGGTGCAGTTGCCGCCCTGCCGGATGCCGCCGCGCCGGGCCTTGTAGGCGCCGACCTCGACCGGGCGCTGGGGCGGGAAGAAGGTGTCCGCGTTGAGCCCCTCGGGGTCGGTGCGCGGCGGCGGGGTCCCCACCACCGGCGGCGTCCTGGCCGCGTCCTTGGTGGACGGGCCGAGCCCGGGTATGTAGTCGCCGGGCATCGGGCGGGTGATGATCCATCCGCCGGCGGCCACCACTCCCACCACGACGACCCAGCCCACCGCCCGGCGGGCCGTCAACCGCCTGCCCCTGCCGCCGCTCCGACTGCCGATCAGGTCCGTGCCCGCGCCGGCGGGGGCCCCGCCGGTCCGCCGCACTGCCTGGCCGTTCTGGCCCTCTCCCGGAGTCGGGGTGCGCTCCCCCTGCGTGGTCATGGCGCAGATTCTAAGCAACCGTCGGGTGGCGTGGATCACTGGGTGGGCGGTTGCCGGTCACCGCCGCGCGCGGGCGCCCGCGACCGTCCGGCGCGCGTACCGGCGACCGCCCCGCGCCGACCTCCCCGGCCCTTCGCCACAGCCACCTCCTACCGGCCGGTAACCTCCGATTCGCCCCGGCGTCAAGCTCGTGACCAGCGGCGACACCGTGAGCTTCGACACTGTGGCAAGTGGCACATCCTTCCGCCGATCTTCTGGCGGGTTCCCTCTGGCGCCATTCGAGCGCCACCAGGCAGGATCGGCCCCATGGATCTGCTCGATACCCTCACCGCCAAGGGCCTGCGCGGCGAAGTCCCGACCCGCGAGGAGGCGCTGGCCGTCCTCGCCACCACCGACGACGAGCTGCTGGACGTCGTCGCCGCGGCCGGCAAGGTCCGCCGGAGGTGGTTCGGCCGACGTGTGAAGCTCAACTACCTGGTGAACCTCAAGAGCGGGCTCTGCCCGGAGGACTGCAACTACTGCTCGCAGCGGCTGGGCTCCAAGGCCGAGATCCTCAAGTACACCTGGCTCAAGCCCGACCAGGCCGCCGAGGCGGCCCGCGCCGGGGTGGCCGGCGGCGCCAAGCGCGTGTGCCTGGTCGCCAGCGGCCGCGGCCCCACGGACCGCGACATCGACCGGGTCACCGACACCATGGCCGCCATCAAGGACGCCGACCCCGAGGTCGAGATCTGCGTCTGCCTCGGCCTGCTCTCCGACAACCAGGCGGAGCGGCTGAAGGCGGCCGGCGCCGACGCCTACAACCACAACCTCAACACCTCCGAGAAGACCTACGGCGACATCACCACCACCCACACCTACGCGGACCGGGTGGACACCGTGCAGAAGGCGCACGGCGCGGGCCTGTCCGCCTGCTCCGGCCTGATCGCCGGCATGGGCGAGAGCGACGAGGACCTGGTCGACGTGGTGTTCGCGCTGCGCGAGCTGGGCTCGGACTCCGTCCCGGTCAACTTCCTGATCCCGTTCGAGGGCACCCCGCTCGCCAAGGAGTGGAACCTCAGCCCGCAGCGCTGCCTGCGCATCCTGGCGATGGTCCGCTTCGTCAACCCGGACACCGAGGTGCGGATCGCCGGCGGCCGCGAGGTGCACCTGCGCTCGATGCAGCCGCTCGGCCTGCACGTCGCCAACTCGATCTTCCTCGGCGACTACCTGACCAGCGAGGGCCAGGCCGGGCAGACCGACCTCGACATGATCAAGGACGCCGGGTTCGAGGTCGAGGGCGCCGGCGAGGCCACCCTGCCCCGCCACCGCGCGGACGTCGCGGCGGCCGCCTCCTGCGGCACCGCGGCCTCGGCCTGCGGCAGCGGCGGCGGCTGCGGCCCGTGCGGCGGGCACGCGCACGCCCCGGCCGACGCCGCCGTCGCGGTCGACGCCGACGACGCCGCCTCGGACTCCTCGGGCACCTCGGACTCCTCGGGCACCTCGGGCGGCTCGGACGGCTCGGGCGGCTCGGACGGGGAGCTGCGCAGCGACCTCGTCAAGGTCCGGCTGCGCGGCGCCGGCACCGAACTCGCGCCCAATGCCTGATAGTTCATAGTTCTGGAGACTGACGCACCATGCCCCAGCTGTCCGCGGACACGCTGCTCGCCCTCGACCGCGCCCACGTCTGGCACCCGTACGGGCCGATGCCCGGCACCGCCACCCCGTACGTGGTCGAATCCGCCTCCGGGGTCCGGCTGCGCCTCGCCGAGCCCGTCGCGGGCGGGCGGCGCGAGCTCGTCGACGGGATGTCGTCCTGGTGGGCGGCCATCCACGGCTACCGGCACCCGGTGCTGGACGAGGCCGTGCGCGAGCAGCTGGGGCGGATGAGCCACGTCATGTTCGGCGGGCTCACCCACGAGCCCGCCGTCCGGCTGGCGGCGACGCTGGTCGAGATCACGCCCGAGCCGCTGCAGCACGTCTTCCTCGCCGACTCGGGCTCGGTGGCCGTCGAGGTCGCGATGAAGATGTGCCTCCAGTACTGGCAGTCCACCGGCCAGCCGGCCAAGCGTCGGCTGCTGACCTGGCGCGGCGGGTACCACGGCGACACCTTCCACCCGATGTCCGTCTGCGACCCGGACGGCGGCATGCACCACCTGTGGGGCGGGGTGCTGCCCGGGCAGCTGTTCGCCCCGCAGCCGCCGGCCGGGTTCGACGCCCCGCTCGACGCCGGGTACGCGGCCGAGTTCGAGGAGTTGATGGCCCGGCACGCCGACGAACTGGCCGCCGTCATCGTCGAACCGGTGGTGCAGGGCGCCGGCGGGATGCAGTTCCACTCCCCCGCCTACCTGCGGATGCTGCGCGAACTCTGCGACCGGTACGGGGTGCTGCTCGTCTTCGACGAGATCGCCACCGGATTCGGCCGCAGCGGCGCGCTGTTCGCCGCCGACCACGCGGGCGTCTCGCCGGACGTGATGTGCCTGGGCAAGGCGCTCACCGGCGGCTACCTGACCCTCGCCGCCGCGCTGTGCACCGGCGAGATCGCCGACGGCATCAGCCGCGGCGAGATGCCGGTGCTCGCGCACGGGCCGACCTTCATGGGCAACCCGCTGGCCTGCGCGGCCGCCAACGCCTCGCTGGAGCTGCTGCTGGGCCAGGACTGGGCGGTCGGGGTCAAGCGCATCGAGGCCGGGCTGGCCGACGGGCTCGCGGCCGCCGCCGGCCTCCCGGGCGTCCGGGACGTCCGGGTCCAGGGCGCCATCGGCGTCGTCCAGCTGGACCACCCGGTGAACGTCCCGGCGGCCACCGAGGCGGCCGCCCGGGCCGGCGTCTGGCTGCGACCCTTCCGGGACCTGATCTACACCATGCCCCCCTACGTGACGGAGGACGAGGACGTGGCACGCATCGCCGACGCCGTGACCGCTGCGGCGGTGGCCGGATGAGCACGCGGATCCTGTTCATGACGGGCACCAACACCGAGGTCGGCAAGACCGTCGCCACGGCGGCCGTCGCCTCGGCCGCGCTGCGGGCCGGCCTGCGGGTCGCGGTGCTCAAGCCCGGACAGACCGGGATCGCCCCCGGCGAGCCCGGCGATGCCGCCGAAGTCCGGCGCCTGGCAGGCGACCTGACGATCCGTGAGCTCGTCCGCTACCCGGAGCCGCTGGCGCCCGACACCGCCGCCCGGCGGGCCGGGATGCCCTTCCTCTCCCCCGCCGAGGTGGCCGCCGCCGTCGCCGAACTGGCCGCCACGCACGACCTGGTGCTGGTCGAGGGCGCCGGCGGGCTGCTCGTCCGCTACGACGACGAGGGCCGCACCCTGGCCGACCAGGCCCGGGCCGTCCTGGACGCCGGGCTGCCGGCCGAGGTCCTGCTCGTCGCCTCCGCCGGACTGGGCACGCTGAACATCGTCGCGCTCACGGCGGAGGCCCTGGCCGCCCGCCGACTCCCCCTCGCGGGCGTGCTCGTCGGCTCCTGGCCCACCGCCCCCGGGCTCGCCGAACGGTGCAACCTCGCCGACCTGCCGCGCTCGGCCGGCGCCCCGCTGCTCGGCGCCCTGCCGGAACGCGCCGCAGCCGCCGCGGACTTCGCTGACCTCGCCCTCGCCTCGCTCTCCCCCGAGCTGGGCGGCACCTGGGACGCGGAGCACTTCACGCACTCCCACCGGCCCGAACAGGCCCCGCTTCGCTCGAAGGGGTGATTCCGGCGCCCGAACCCTGGGTTCGGACGCTACGGGCTCAATACCGTTCCTCCCATGACAGACGGGATGACGGTAGACGAGTCTCTTCGGGCCCTGGCCGCCCTGGAGGCTGCGTGGAAGGACGACGACGAGGCGCTCTCCGCCCTCGCCGCGGGCGGTGCGGACGAGCGGTCGCTCCCGGCGCTGGTCGCCGCGTACGGCGAGCACGCGATGGACACCCTGATGGCCCTGGCCTTCGGCCTGCGGTCCACCATGAGCGACGAGGAGATCGCCGAACTCTCGGACGCGGTGAGCTCCAACATCGGCGCCCGGATGAGCGCCCTGCTCACCCAGTCCCTGAAGACCTGGGGCGCCCTCGCGCCCCGGGACGACCTGGCGGTGACCAAGGCCATCGCCCGCGCGGTGATCGACTCCATGCGCGCCGTGACCGAGGACCCGAGCCAGACCGAGGTCCTCCCCCTGCTGGCCACCTTCCGCACCTACGCCCTGAACAACCCCTGAGCCGCGGGGCGGTGCGGTGACGGGACGCCGGCCGGGCCGCCGTCGCGCCATCGCACCGCCGGGGTGGCGGCCGGGTGCTCCCGGTCGCCGCGGTGGCGTCCGGGAGCAGGGTCAACCGGCTGGCGCTCAGCCCCAGTTGCCGACCAGCGGCAGGTCGCCGGCGTTGCCGAAGCGGGTGCCGTAGGTGAGCAGGGTGCCTTCCTTGGCGGAGCCGTAGAAGGAGCGGTCGGTGGCGCGGTAGACGCCGGCGGTGTCGATGCCGGTGCCGTCCCAGTCGCCCTTGATCGGGGTGTCGCCGGGATTGCCGAACCTGTAGACGTGGTCGGCGTCGCCCGGGGTGTTGGTGTTGCGCAGGTAGAACATCTGGGTGTTCGGGTCGTAGGCGCCGATGGTGTCGGCGCCGCTGCCGCTCCAGTTGCCGACGAGCGGGGTCCAGCCGGGGTTGCCGTACTTGATCCCGATCGTGGGGTTCACGTTGTCGTTGCTCAGGTAGAAGGTCTGGTCACCGGGCCGGTAGACGCCGATGGTGCTGCGCCCCTGGCCGGTCCAGTCGCCGATCAGCGGGACGTCGCCCGGGTTGCCGTACGGGTACGTGGAGGTGGTGCCGTCGGCGTTGGGCAGGACGAAGGTCGCCGTCCCCCGGTGGTAGACGCCGACACGGTCGATGCCGGGGCCGTTCCAGTGGCCGGTGAGCGGGACGTCGTCCGGGCCGGTGAACAGGGCCGAGGTGCCGGAGGTCCCCAGGTGGACGTCGTTGTGGCTGTTCTCGCTGACGCTGCGGTCGCCGGGCCGGTAGACGCCGACGCCGGAGGCCGCCGGGGTGGGGATCATAGGGGATGCATGCGAACGGCCCCGGCGTGGTGGGGCGGGGTCGGATCGCGCCCACTTCGAGGGTTCGGTAAACCGAACGACCGGCGCGCGTCGGCGAACCGGACGGCGCTCAGTGGCCGGGCTGCGGCGCGGCCGCCTCGCCCTGGTCCGCCCGGTCCGCCCGGTCCGCCCGGTCCGCCCGGCCCGGCTGGCCCGCCTGCTCCCTTCGGCCTGCCTGGCACGGCTGGTCCGCCAGGTGCAGCCGCTGCTCCGCCCGGTGGTGCAGGAGCAGCACCGAGCGCACCGGCTCGCCGCCCAGCGCGGTGTACGCGTGCGGCAGCGAGGCGTCGAAGCCGACGTAGTCCCCCGGCCCGAGCTCGGTCTCGCACCCGTTCACCCGCACGCCCAGCCGACCCGCCTGCACGATGGTGTGCTCGGTGCCGACGTGGCCGCCGGAGTCCTGGGTGCCGCCGGGGCGCACCTGCTGGTCGTAGACCTCGAACACCGAGTCCCCGGCCTCGATCCGGCGCAGCGGGCGCAGGTCGACGCCCTCGCCGCTGAGCGCCTCGACGTCGGCGGCGCGCACCACGGTCAGCGCGCCGGCGGGCCGCCCGTCGACCAGGTCGGAGATCGGCACGCCGAGGATCCGGGAGAGCCCGAAGACCGTCTCCAGGGTCGGGTTGCCGGTGCCGGACTCCAGCTGGGAGAGCGTCGCCTTGCCGATCCCGGCCCGCCGGGACAGCTCGGAGAGCGACAGCCCGCGCTGGGCCCGGACGCGCTTCAGGTTGGCGGCGAGGACGCCCCGGACGGATCCCTCGGAGACGCTCACGCCTTCCCCCTTCTCTCCGGACAGTGTTCGATATACCGTACGGGACGTAGGCCGACGGATGGGCCAGCGTAGCGAAGCGCCTCGCATCCACCACCCTCACCAGGAGACCGCAGTGACCGAACCGGCCGAGACCATCAAGTACCGGAAGAACGGCCTCACCCGCGGGGTGACCGACGAGCTGGCCGAGCACATGAAGCAGGGCTGGGCCGACACCGAGCGCAGCGCCCTGGAGCCGATCCCGCAGGCCGCGCACACCGCCCGCCGCCGCGCCGAGCTGTCCGCGGCCTTCCCCGGCGAACTGCTGGTGATCCCGTCCGGCAACCCGAAGGTGCGGGCCAACGACACCGACTACCCGTTCCGCCCGTCCTCCGACTACGTCTACCTGACCGGCGACCAGTCCCAGGACGCCGTGCTGGTCCTGGAGCCCACCGGCGACACCGGCCACCGGGCCGCCGTCTACCTGCGCGACCGCTCCCGGACCGACAACGGCGAGTTCTGGCTGGACAACCACGGCGAGCTGTGGGACGGCCGCCGCAACAGCCTGACCGAGAGCGAGCGCCTGCTCGGCCTGCCCTGCCGGGACGTCCGCACCGTCCACGCCGATCTGCGCGCGGCCACCGGACCGGTGCGCGTGCTGCGCCGCCACGACGCGGGCGTGGAGCAGTCCCTCCAGGGCCGGGCCGACGCCGAGCGGGACGCGGAGTTCGAGGTCTTCCTGTCCGGACTGCGCCTGGTCAAGGACGAGTTCGAGATCGCCGAGCTGCGCTTCGCCTGCGAGGCCACCGCCCGCGGCTTCGAGGACGTCGTGCGCATCCTCGGCACCGACACCGAGACCCCCGAGCGGCTGATCGAGGGCACCTTCTTCGTCCGCGCCCGGATCGAGGGCAACGACGTCGGCTACGGCACCATCGCCGCGGCCGGCCCGCACGCCACCACCCTGCACTGGGTGCGCAACAACGGCCACGCCAAGCCCGGCGACCTCCTGCTGCTCGACGCCGGCGTGGAGACCAACCGGCTGTACACCGCCGACGTCACCCGCACCCTCCCGGTCAGCGGCCGCTTCACCGACCTGCAACGCAAGGTCTACGACGCGGTGTTCGCGGCACAGGAGGCCGGCATCGCCGCGGTGAAGCCCGGCGCCGACTTCCGCGACTTCCACCACGCCGCCCAGCGCGAACTCGCCGAACACCTCACCTCCTGGGGCCTGTTCGGCGACCTCACCGCCGACAAGGTGTACGAGCTGGGCCTGCACCGCCGCTTCACCCTGGCCGGCACCGGCCACATGCTCGGCCTCGACGTCCACGACTGCGCCCACTCGCGCACCGAGGAGCACGTCGACGGCCCGCTGAAGCCGGGCATGGTGCTCACCGTCGAGCCGGGCATCTACTTCCAGGAGAACGACCTGACGGTGCCCGAGGAGTACCACGGCATCGGCATCCGGATCGAGGACGACATCCTGGTCACCGAGGACGGCAACGAGAACCTCTCGGCCGGCCTCCCCCGCACCTCCACCGAGGTCGAGGCCTGGCTCGCCGAACTGCGCGGCTGAGCCCCGGAACGACAGCTGCGGCACCCGGGAGATCCCGGGTGCCGCACGGCGCGGTGCCGGGCGCCGGGCGCCGGGCGTCAGGCGTCAGGCGTCAGGCGTCAGGCGTCAGGCGTCAGAGTGTCGGCAGCGGTTCGTCGAGCCCCGGCTCGCGCCCCTCGGTCAACCAGAAGACGTAGCCCCGCAGGTAGTCCTCCAGCCCGTCGTCCAGGTACGCCGCGTACCCGCGCAACGCCTCGGGGTCGTTGCGCCCGTCGGTGTCGGCCAGTTCGGCGGCGATCCACTCCCGGACGGCGTCCCGCCCGTGCCACCACGCCCGGACGGTCTCCGGCGTCCAGTAGTCGTCGCCGTCGCAGTTGAAGCCGCCGATCGGCTCCATCTGGGCGACCCCGACGAGGGCCGCCAGCTCCCGGAAGTCGCCCGGCTGACGGTAGACGAACTCGCAGTGCTCCTCGCTGGAGAGGACGTGCGCGGGCAGGTAGAACGGCCCGTTGAGGCCGGTGTCCGTCATACCGGCGTAGAACGGCCCGGGCACGCCCAGCCGGCTCCGGTCCTCCCAGCGCCCGTCACCGACCCCGCCGCCGAAGAGCCGGACGGCCGACAGCGGGTCCCAGTACGCGACTTCGCCCCAGGGCCCGTCGGCGGGGTAGTTCAGCAGATCGCCGTGGAACCGCTCCAGTGACCTCTGGAGCCCTTCCTCGAAGGCCTCGTGGTCGAAGTCCGGCCGACGGAACCACCGCCTCAGCATTCGCATACGTCCCACGGTATCCGGCCGTCGCGCGCCCTCCCGCCGCCGGGACACGTCCCGGCGGGCTGCGGCTACTTCAGCTTCCCCAGCGCCGTCCCCACCCGCTGGACGGCGGCGACGACGTCCTCGGGCTGGCGGGCGGTGAAGCAGAGCCGGAAGAAGCCGGGCGCCGGGTTGTACATGGTGCCGCCCGGCAGCAGGGTGACCTCGGTGGGCTCTGCCATGAGGTACCTGAACAGCCGCTCCTCCTTCGGGTCGAGTCCGCTCGGCCCGGCGAGCGGCAGCCCGGCCACCTCCTCGTGACCGTGGACGGGGTGCTTGCCGAGGTACTTGGTGAGGTCGAGCCAGAAGAACTGGGCGGCGTTGTCACCGGGCCGGTGCACGTAGTCGATCCTGGCGGCGTCCAGGGCGTCCTTGACCCTCTCGAAGCTCGTCTTGAGCAGCGAGCGGTACTCCCGCATCGCGTAGGTGGTGTAGAGCTCGCCGCCCGGGCCGTTGGCGGGGGCGCTCAGCAGGTCCTGGATGACGTAGGTCTTCAGCGAGTCGAAGGGGCTGAACCAGGGCAGCGGGTGGGTGGGCTCGGCCGGGTCGTTGTTGCCGAGCATGGTGTTGCGCACGGCGGGGTTCCGGGAGATCACGAAGCCGGTGCGGAAGCCGGACAGGCCGAAGTCCTTGGCGAAGCCCCAGACCACGTGGATCCGGTCGGGCTGCTCCCGGTACGCCTTCAGGGCCAGCGCGCTGGTGAACTTCGTGGTGCTGCTGTCGAGTTGGGAGTGACAGTAGATCTCGTCCGAGATGATGTGCAGGTCGGTGTGGTGGAGCGCCCACCCGTAGATCTCGTCCAGCAGGGCCCGCGAGTAGTTCACGCCCAGCGGGTTGTGCGGGTTGGTGAGGACGAGCAGGCGCGGCGTGCGGCCGGCCGCCTTCCGGTCCTCGTAGGCCTTCTTGAGCAGGGGCAGGGTGAGCCGGTACCGCTCCTCCCCGGTGGTCGGCAGGTTCACCGGGACGCACCTGAGCCTGGGCCGTTCCTGGAAGGACCAGTTGAAGCCCTGCCAGTACGGCGCGGGGATCAGCACCTCGTCGCCGTCCCTGAGCGGCGGGCCGACCGGGTCGCGGCCCTTGAGCGCGAAGGCGATGCACTCCAGCGCGGACGAGACCCCGGCCACGCCGAACACGTCGCCCTCGTCGACCTCGGCGCCGAGCGCCAGGGTGAGCAGCTTGGCGACCGGCCGGCGCACCGCCAAGGTCCCGGCCGAGTCGATGTACTGGATGTACCGCTCGGGGATCAGCTGGATGTTGTCGAAGACCTTCTTCTTCATCGAGTGGTGGTAGAGCAGGACGTTCTCGGCGACGGACAGGTTGACCGCCCGGGGGGACGCCACGTGCTGGTGGAAGTAGGCGAGGGCCTGCTCCAGGTCGGTCATCCGGGTGAGCTGTTCGGCGGCCGCCTCGGGAGAGGCGAGGGTGCGGGTGTCGTCGGTCATGGCAGTCCTTCTCCGGGCTTCGCGGGGTGGGCTGGGAGGCGTGCCGGAACATGGTCGTTCGCACACGCATCGGCCCCAGCGGACCACGCCCCGGGCACGGCCGCCAGCGCTCGGCGCCCGTCCGGACGGGTGCGGGATCAGGCGGTCAGCGGCTTGACCCAGCGGCTCCACTGCGGTTCGGGGCGGTAGCCGGCGGCCTCCCAGGTGCGGTGGCCGAGGGCGTTGTCGTCCAGCACCATGGCGTCCGCTCGGCGGCCGCCGAGCGCGGCGAAGCGCGCCTCTGCGGCGGCGAGCAGGGCGGCGCCGATGCCCCGGCGGCGGTGGTCGGGGTCGACGGCGAGCCGGTAGAGGTGGCAGCGCCAGCCGTCCCAGCCGGCGATCACGGTGCCGAGGACGGCGGTCGGGTCGCCCACCGGGGTGGCGACGATCAGGCACTCCGGGTCCCGGGCGAGCAGCGCGGCCACGCCCGGGGCGTCGTCCGTGATGCTGGCGCCCTTCGCCGCCCGGGCCCAGAGGGCGAGCAGGGCGGGAATCTCGTCGGGGGTGGCGGTGCGCAGGGCGATCCCGTCGGGGGTGGCGGGGCGCGGGGCGATCCCGTCGGGGGCGGCAGTGCGCGGGGCGAACTCGTCGGTCATGGCGGCCTGTCTAGCAGGCGGTCCCGCCCGGCGGCCGGGAATTCCACAGCCTGGACGGACGGGCCGTCAGCCCAGCCGCCACACCGTGGTGGTCTTGACGGCGGTGTCCTCCAGGTCGGCGACGACCGGCACCTGGTAGGCGGCGAGCGCGGTGAACCGCTCCCGGGGCAGGTAGGCCCGGCCGGGGTCGCCGACGATGACGGTGGCGCCGCGCGCGGCGGCCCGTTCCAGGAAGGGCAGGAAGCGCGCGGCCATGGCCCGTTCGTAGAAGACGTCTCCGGCGAGCACCACGTCGGCCGGGGCGCCGTCGCCGTCCACCAGGTCCACCAGCGCGGCCTCCACGCGCACGCCGTTGGCCTCGGCGTTGAGGCCGATGGCGGCCACCGCGTAGGCGTCGATCTCGGCGGCGCGCACGGACGCGGCGCCGCTCAGCGCGGCCGCGACGCCGACCACCCCGCCCCCGGCGGCCACGTCGAGCACCACCCGCCCGGCCACCAGCTCGGGATGGTCCAGCACGTGGCGGGCGACGGCCACCCCGCCCGCCCAGGCGAACGCCCAGAACGGCGGCGGCAGTCCGACCTCCCCCCGCGCCCGCTCGGTGGTCTCCCACAGGGCGATCGCGTCCTCGGCCATGTGCAGGCCGACCTCGGGGACGAACGGGACGGGCTTCAGCTCGGTCTCGCGCCGGATGAAGGCGAGGTCGGCCTCCGACTGGTCGGCCTCCGGTTGATCGGCCTCCAACTGGCCAGCCTCCGCCTGGTCGGTCTCCGACGGGTGGGTCTCCGGCTGGTGGGTCTCCGGCTTGAGAGTGCGCAGCTCACTCGGCATCTCCGCAGCATAGGGCCCGCGCTGGGGTGCTCACGCCCGCCGCAGCTACTGGAGGCCGGCCGCGGAGCAGGCGGCGGCGTAGTCCGGCGTGCAGATCTGGGCGACGGTGAAGAGGCCGTCGGCGACCACGGTGGCCTTGATGTTGTCCTTGGTGAGCGCGACCGGAGCGATCAGGCCGGCCGGCACCTTGTCGCTGCTGCCGCTGGTCACCGTGGTCGGCACGAGGGCGCCGCCGAACTCCTGGCCGTAGGCGAGGTCGACGGCCAGTTGCGCGGCCACGTCGGCCTGCGACTTGAAGGGCTTGTAGACCGACATGGCCTGGGCGCCCGCCAGGATCCTTTGCACGCCGTCGAGTTGGAAGTCCTGGCCGGTCAACGGGACACTCAGGCCGGACGCCTCGGAACCGGACGCGTTGGGTTCGACCGCGGTGGGGGCGGCAGCGTTGGGGTCAGCCGCGTCGGGGGCAGCAGCGTCGGGGGCAGCAGCGTCGGGGGCAGCAGCGTCGGGATCGGCCGCGTCGGCGTCGGTGGCCGAGCCGTCGGTCGTGATCGTCCCGCCGCCGTCCGCCGTGCCGTCCACCGCCGCCGCGGCCTGGCCCCGCAGTTCGACGACCTTGCGGTTGTCGAAGGACACGTAGGCGTCGACCGGCCCCTGGGCGAGGCGGTCGTAGGCGACCACCCTGACGCCCGCGTCGTGCGCCTTCTGGATCGACGCCTGGATCGACTTGACGTCCACCGCGTCCAGGATCAGCACCTTGGCGCCCTTCTTCACGGCGGCGTCGATCTGGGTCTGCTGGACGGCGGCGTCCTGGCCGGCGTTGTAGTAGTCGACCTGCGCGTCCGGCGCCAGTTCCTTGATCCGCTTCTCGATCAGCGGCCGGTCGAACTGTTCGTAGCGGGTCGTCCTGGCCTCCGGCAGCAGCAGGGCTATCCGCCCGGCTCCCCTCCCGGCCGCGGCCGGGAGGGGAGCCGGCCCGCCGCCGGAGCCTCCGCTGGACGACTGCGACGCGCTGTCGCAGGACGCCGCGCCCAGGCCGAGGGAAATCGCTGCGGTCACCGCGAGGACGCGGCGCAGCCCGATGCTCATGAGGATGCCTTTCCGATTGGTTGGGTCCACCCCTCTTTCGTTCGAGTCTGGGAACCTTCGGCCGCGACCACGATCCCGGTGCGCCGAATGGGTCTCCGGCCTCCGTCGGCGGGTGTCCGTCAAAAGGCGTCCGCGAGGCGGAGGCTGGCGGGACGGCAGGCCGCGGGTCGGGGCCTGCGGCTGTGCGCGGCTGGACGCTCCACCACCCGACCGTCTACATTGCTGTAGACGTCGGAGGCGCAGGGCATCACCCCCCCCGGACAGCCCTACGCCTCCGGCCTCGCAGGCCCCACGCCCCCGGGACCCCACGCCCCCGGGCCGCAGGGCTGCGGGCCCCCGTCGGCCTCACTCCCGTTCGTCGACCACCCGTCGGATCTTCCCGACCGAGCGCTCCAGCGCATACGGCTCCACCACCTCGACCGCGACCGTGACGCCCACCCCGTCCTTCACCCCCCGGACGATCGCCTCCCTCGCCGCCGCCCGCTGCTCGGCCGGGGCGTCCGGCCGCGCCTCGACCCGGACGGTCATGTGGTCCAGCCGCCCCTGCCGGGTGAGCCGCAGCTGGAAGTGCGGCGCGACGCCCGGGGTCCGCAGCAGGACCTCCTCGATCTGGGTCGGGAAGACGTTCACCCCGCGCAGGATGATCATGTCGTCGCTGCGCCCGGTGACCTTCTCCATCCGCCGGAAGGCCGGCCGCGCGGTGCCGGGCAGCAGCCGACTGAGGTCGCGGGTGCGGTAGCGGATGACCGGCAGCGCCTCCTTGGTGAGCGAGGTGAAGACCAGTTCGCCGCTCGCGCCGTCGGACAGCACCTGGTCGGTGAACGGGTCCACGATCTCCGGGTAGAAGTGGTCCTCCCAGATGTGCAGCCCGTCCTTGGTTTCCACGCACTCCTGCGCGACGCCGGGGCCGACCACCTCGGAGAGGCCGTAGATGTCGACGGCGTGCAGGTCGAGCCGGTCCTCGATCTCGCGCCGCATCTCCTCCGTCCACGGCTCGGCACCGAAGATGCCGATGCGCAGCGAGGTGCTGCGCGGGTCGACGCCCTGCTTCTCGAACTCGTCGAGCAGGGTCAGCAGGTAGGAGGGGGTGACCATGATGATCTCGGGACGGAAGTCCTGGATCAGCTGCACCTGCCGGGCCGTCATGCCGCCGGAGGCCGGGATGACGGTGCAGCCGGCCCGCTCGGCGCCGTAGTGCGCGCCCAGGCCGCCGGTGAACAGCCCGTAGCCGTAGGCGATGTGCACCTTGTGCCCGGGCCTGCCGCCGGCCGCGCGGATCGACCGGGCGACCACGTCGGCCCACATCGACAGGTCGTGCTCGGTGTAGCCGACGACGGTCGGGCGCCCGGTGGTGCCGCTGGAGGCGTGGAGCCGGCGGACCCGCTCCATCGGGACGGCGAACATGCCGAACGGGTAGCCCTCGCGCAGGTCGGCCTTGGTGGTGAAGGGGAAGCGGGCCAGGTCGGCGAGGGTGCGGCAGTCCTCGGGGCCGACCCCGGCCGCGTCGAACTTGCGGCGGTACAGCTCGACGTTGTCGTACGCGTGGCGCAGGGTGGCCCGGAGGCGGGTGAGCTGGTGGGCGCGCAGCTCGTCGACGCCCATCCGCTCGCCGGCGTCCAGCAGAGCGGGCGGGATCGGCTCGC
The DNA here is from genome assembly GCF_041435235.1 of Kitasatospora sp. NBC_01300. NCBI lineage: Bacteria > Bacillati > Actinomycetota > Actinomycetes > Kitasatosporales > Streptomycetaceae > Kitasatospora > Kitasatospora sp. NBC_01300. Next base: position 852,416 of record NZ_CP108408.1, read on the forward strand.
CCAGGCGCCGGGCGGGCTTCCCTCCGCAGGCGGGCTGCCCGGCGCGGGCGGGCTCGTCGCCGCGGCTGCCGGGTTCTTCCCCGCAGACGGGCTCCTCGCCGTACGGGCGCGGGGCGGGTGCGCTGCCGGTCATCGTCGCTCCTCCGCAGGTCGGCCGGGACGGGCGTGCCGACCGATCGTTCGGTCAGGACGACCCCCACGCCAAGTAACCCAGCGCCCGTACCGGCTGTCAAGGGGTCGCACACCGGATTCGGAATGCGAAGTTCCGACCACTTCGGGTGGAGATCGGACCCCCACCTTGGCTGTCCGATATGAAAATCATTACAGAAGTTTGACCCGTGCACGGCATCACCCGGCCCGACCACGTGGTTCAGTAGTGCGGCTTCTCCCCCGCACCCCGGAGTGATCACCGTGCCCACGACTCCAGCCCTGGTCAGCGCGCTGCGCGAACTCGGCGACCGACCCGCCGTCGTCGCCGACGGGCGCGCGATCAGCGGCATCGGCCTGCTGCTCGGCGTCTCGCCGCCGGGCGGCCTGCCCCGGGCCCTCGCCCAGCGCGTCGCCGCCCACGCCGCGCTGCCGCCCTCCGCCGCCCGCACCGCCGAACAGCGGCTGCGGCACTGGGCGGGCGTCCTCGGCCCGCCGCCCATCCGGCACACCGTGCTCCACCCCGCCACCGACCTCGCCGTCGAACTCGCCCTCGCCACCCTGCTCGCCGGCGGCACCGTCCACTGCGGCGACCCCCGGCAGGACCCCGAGCAGCAGCTCGTCGACCTCGCCGCCAGCGGCACCACCCACCTCAGCCTGCCCTCCACCCTGCTGTGGAGCCTCAGCCGCCGCCCCGACCTGGCCGACCACGACCTCGGCGCCCTGCGGCTCGTCCTGCACGTCGGCCCCGAACCGCGACAGGACGACGTGTACGCCGCCGTCGACGCGCTCGGCGCCGTCCTCGCCCACGTCCGCGCCCCGCACAGCCACGCCGAAGCCGCCGACCGGCGACTGCGCACCGCCGCCGACGCCGCCGACGCCATCGCCTGGAAGCACGCCATAGGCGTCACCGCCGAACAGGTCCAGGCCTTCGGCACCCACCTCGACCACGCCGTACTGTCCGCGCTGCTGCTGACCCTCCAGCAGAGCGGCGTCCTCACCGACCCCGAGCGCGGGCACACCGAGGCCGAGATCCTCGCCGCCGCCCTCGTCACGCCCGCCCAGCGGCCCCGGGTCGGCCGCTGGCTCGACGCGCTCACCCGGCACGGCCTGATCACCCGGCACGACGACGTCCACTACGGCCGACCCGAACTCACCGCGGCCGAGGTCCGGGAGGCCTGGCGGCCCGCCGTCGAGGCCTGGAACGACGGACTCGGCCCGGTCGCCACCCTGGACCGGGTCCGACGCGGCGCACTACGGCTGCCCCGGCTGATCACCGGCGAGGAGGCCCCCCGCCCGGCCGCCGCCCCGATCCGTTGGACGGCCGCCCGCGGCTACCTCGGCGCCGCCCTCGGCGCGCTGGTCCGCGGCCTCGCCGAGACCCACGACGGGCCGCAGCCGCTGCGCATCCTCGAACTCGGCCAGGACGACGCCGACTCCACCGTCACCCGGGCCCTCGCCGCCCGGCCCCGCCCCGGCGCCGACCACCACCAGCTGCCCGACGGCGGCCGCTACGACCTCGTCGTCGCCACCGTGACCGGCCACCCGGACGCCGTCGTCCCGGAGCTGGTCGACCAGCTCGCGCCCGGCGGGCAACTGCTGCTGCTCGCGCCCACCGGCGAACAGCTCGACCTGTTGATCACGGGGGACGCCGAGGCCCGCACCGACTCCCCGGCCTTCCCCGCCGCCGCTGTCCGCCCTGGCGCTCCCGTCTCCTCGGTCCCCGCCGCTGCCATCCCGGTCCCGGTCCCGGTCCCCGCCGCCCCCGGCTTCCCCACCGCCCCCGGCTTCCCCGCCTTCCCGGCGCTCCCCGCCGAGCGCTGGCGGGCCGCCCTCACCGCCGCCGGCTGCCCGACCGTCCTCGCGCTGCCCGAGGACGGGCACCCGATGGGACTGCTCGGGCAGCGACTGTTCGCGGCGCGGATGCCCTGAGCCGCCGCTACCATCGGGCCGTGCCCGACTCCCCCGTGCGGTTCCCGCAGCGCCTGCCGTCCTTGCGCCCCTTCCAGCCCCAACGGCGGCCGCGGTCGCTCCGGTCCAAGGCCTCCCTGGCATCCCTGGCCTCCCTGGCCTCCGTCTGCTCGATCGCCTCCGTCGGGTCCGTCGGCTCGGTGCTGTCGATCGGCTCGGCCGGCTCCGTCCTCTCGATCGGGTCCGCCGGCAGCGTCCTGTCCCTCGGGTCGGCCGGCTCCGTGCTCAGCGCCCTGTCGGCCGGCTCCCGGCTGAGCCTCGGCTCGCTGTTCTCCGCCCGTTCCCGCTGGTCGGTACGGTCCCGGCGGCCCGGCGGCGGGCGGCCCGTGGCCGGGCCGTGAAGCCCGGCTCGTGCACCGCCACCCGATGCGTACCATTTCGATACCGAAGCCTGGATGAGCTGCGAGGATTCTCGCCCAGCGGGCCCACCCCCGGGTAGGCTCCGCTTGTCCTCCGGCCCTGGCGCAGGCGGCCCCGCGCCGCCGTGCCGCGTTCCGGGGGTGGCACACCCCCGCGGGCCATTCGGTGGGCACCGCGCACTCGACACCGCGCGCCAGGGCAGTCGCGCGAACGGCGAAGGGCATCGCATTGGCGGATCGGCTCACCGGAGGAGACTCCTCGCTGCTGCGGCGGATCAACGCGGCGGTCACGCTTCGGGCGCTGCGGACCGGCCACTCCGTGACCCTCACTCAGCTCGTCGGCGAGACCGGGCTCTCCCGCCCGACCGTCGAGGGCGTCATCGAGGGTCTGGTCGAAACCGGGCTGGTCGCCGAGGTCGACCAGCCCAAGGAGGACGGCCAGCCCGGCACCGGCCGGCGCGGCCGACCGGCCCGCTGGTTCCGCTTCCGCGCCGAGGCCGGGCACATCCTCGGCATCGAGGTCGGCGTGCACGACATCCACGTCATCCTCGCCGACCTCACCGGCGAGGTGGTGGGCAGTCACTTCAAGCCGGTCGACGAGACCCTGGACGCCGAGGACCGGCTCGCCGCCGTCCGCACCGCCGTCGCGGAGGTCCTGCGCAAGGCCGGCATCTCCCGCGACAACCTCTGGGCCGTCGGCATCGGCACCCCCGGCATCGTCGACCGCGACGGCACCATCCAACTCGGCACCGCCATGCCCGGCTGGACCGGCCTCGACCTCGGCGCCCGGCTGCGGCGCTCCTTCCGCTGCCCCGTCCTGATCGAGAACGACGCCAACCTCGCCGCCATCGCCGAACACTGGCAGGGCGCGGCGGTCGGCGCCGGCGACGTCGTCTTCGTCATGGCCGGCCTCAGCCCCGGCGCCGGCTCCCTCATCAACGGCAGACTGCACCGCGGCTACGGCGGGGCGGCCGGCGAGATCGGCGCCCTCCACCTGCTCGGCCAGGAGGTCACCCCCGAGCGGCTCCTCTCCACCACCGGCAAGCCGCTCAACCCGCTCGACGAGGCCGCCGTCGCCCGCGTCCTGCGGCTCGCGCGGGAGGGCGACGAGGTCGCGAAGGTCGCCATGGACCGCTTCCTCACCCGCCTGGTCCAGGGCGTCGCCGCGCTCGTCCTCGCCATCGACCCGCAGCTCGTCGTGATCGGCGGCTGGGCGGCCGGCCTCGACGGCGTCCTGGAACCGCTGCGCGAGCGCCTCGCCCAGTTCACCCTCCGCGCGCCCGAGGTGGCACTCGCCGCGCTCGGCTCCGAGGTCGTGGCGATGGGCGCGCTGCGCGTCGCCCTCGACCACGTCGAGGACCAGCTGTTCGCCGTCGACCCGCCGACCACCGGCAACGGCCGCGCCTGACGGGCCCGGACCGCCCCGCCCTGGGTTGAACCCGGGGCGGGGCGGTCCGGACTCGGCTCCGCCCTGACAACTCCGCCCCGACAACTCCGCCCGCACAACGGCCGAGGCCCGGACGCCAGTCGGGCGTTCGGGCCTCGGTCTGAGGGTGTCGGAAAAGTGGTTCAGGAGGCGGTGCGGACCTCGGCCGCAGCGCCGACCGGGGTGACCTCGACCAGCCCGGTCGAGCCGAAGGTCAACTTGCAGGTGTCGGCCCGGTAGGTGGCGACGGCGAGCGCCACCAGGCGGCCGGCCGACGCGTACTGGGTGGTCATCACCAGCACCGGCGAACCGGGCGGGCGCTCCAGCAGGGCGGCCTCGTCGGCCTCGGCGACACCCAGCTCGACCGCGCGGGACTCGCCGTCCACCTCCAGCCGCTCCAGCTGGCGCAGCACCGAGCGGGCCCGGTCGCTCTCGGCCCGGAAGCCGGGCAGGTGCGGCAGCGCGGCGGCCGGCACGTGCAGCGACTCGGTGGCCACCGCCCGGCCCTCCACCAGGCGCACCCGGCGGACGGTGTGCACGGTGGCGCCCTCGGCGATGCCGAGGCCCTTGGCCAGCTGCGCCGGGGCGGGAGCGGTGGTGCAGTCGACCGTCCGCCAGGCGTGGTTGCGGCCGACGCCGGGCCAGCCCTCCTCCTGCCGGTTGACCGGGACGCCGACCCGCGGGGCGGCGATCAGGGTGCCGATCCCCCGGCGACGCACCAGGCGCCCCTCCAGCTCCAGCTGGTCGAGGGCCTGCCGCAGGGTCGCCCGGGCGACCCCGAAGCGGGCGGAGAGCTCGCGCTCGTTGGGCAGGACCTGGCCGGTGGAGAACTCCGAGTCGATGGCCCGCAGCAGCACCGTGCGCAGGTGCCAGTACTTCGGTTCCGGCACCGCCGAAAGCTGTCCAGTCGTCCCCACCGTGTCCTCCACCCTGCTTCGTCCACCCTGCGGTAAGGAGGTCGGATCCCGGGCCCGCTGTCCGCGGATGCGGCAGGTGGGAGAGCGGGCTTTTATCCGTCCTTCTTTATTAAAGGTCTTTGCAGTAAGCGACCCTAGGGGCATCGTCCGGAGATGGTCAAGACCAATGGCGCGGCTTGGTGCGACTGTCGCACACATTCATGCCGCGTTCACGTCATCCCGCGGCGGCGCGCGTCACGCTTCGGCGCAGGCCCCGGCACTCGGTAGGCTGCCCGGGTGATCGTGGTGACGAGTGTGAACGTGAACGGAATCCGGGCGGCGGCCAAGAAGGGCTTCGTCGAGTGGCTGGCCGGCACCGAGGCGGACGTGGTCTGCCTCCAGGAGGTGCGCTCCGAGCCGGAGCAACTGCCCGTCGAACTGCGCGACCTCGACGGCTGGCACGCGGTCTGGGCCCCGTCCGTCGCCAAGGGCCGGGCCGGCGTCGCCGTCCTGTCCCGCCAGGAGCCGCAGCGGACCGTCATCGGATTCGGGTCCGAGGAGTTCGACGACACGGGCAGGTACGTCGAGATCGACCTGCCCGGGCTGACCGTAGCCAGCCTCTACCTCCCCTCCGGCGAGGTCGGCACCGAACGCCAGGACGAGAAGGAACGCTTCATGGCGGAATTCCTCGTCCACCTCACCGCCCTCCGCACCCGCGCCGCCGCCGACGGCCGCGAGGTCGTCGTCTGCGGCGACTGGAACATCGCCCACCGCCCCGAAGACCTCAAGAACTGGAAGGCCAACCAGAAGTCCGCCGGCTTCCTCCCCGAAGAACGCGCCTGGCTCTCCCGCGTTTACGACGAAGCCGGCTACGTCGACGTCGTCCGCACCCTCCACCCCGACCGCACCGGCCCCTACTCCTGGTGGTCCTACCGCGGCCGCGCCTTCGACAACGACTCCGGCTGGAGGATCGACCTCCAGGTCGCCACCCCGGGCCTCGCCGCCAAGGCCGTCGAGGCCTACGTCGAGCGAACTACCACCCACACCGAGCGCTGGAGCGACCACGCGCCCGTCACCGCCGTGTTCGATCTGAACAACTAGGCGGCAGAAACCGGTAGTTCGACAGAATCAAGAGGCGGCCCCGACGCAGGGCATTCCACACGTCGGGGCTTCCTCTCGGTAGCACATACGCCAGCGGCGAAGGAAGTCGCACGGCACTCCCGGAGTGGATTTTTCAGCAAAGCGATTCACGTGACCGCCCGGTACGGCAGCAGGGCTCGGACCGCGCGTCGCGGTCCGAGCCCTGCCCCCGTGCGGTGCCGCGCTGCGGCGGCGGTGCGTCAGCCCTGTACGGTGTCGCCGCCCGCTTGCCCGGCGCCCTCAGCCGTTCCTGCCTTCTCGCGCATCTTGCGCACCAGCTCCGCCTTCTGGTCGGCTGCACCCTGCCGGTCGAGGTTGCGGTGCGGACCGTTGTTCTGCCGTTCGGCGCGGGACTGCCTCTTGCGCTGGCCGCCGCCCATGCCCACGGGGTTGTTGATGTTCTTGCTCACGGTCGTGGGTTCTCCCGGTGGTGAAGTGAAGTGAAGTGATCTACGGATTCATCGGTGGGGGACGGGCGGCGACATCGAAGGACGTCAGCAGGGGCCCATCACGCGCTCACTCGTAAGTCTGGAAGAACATGGCAAAGACGTTACCCGGTTCCGTCGGCCCTGAACACCAGCCAACGGCAAGCCTTGGACCAGAGTCACCACGTTCAAGAAGGAGAAGCACCCGGGACAGCATGCGCAGCGGGGCAGGGTGTACCGGCGGTGCGGGTGCAAGGACGGGCACGGGAAGCAGTTGGGTGCCTGGTATGTGCGGTTGCTGAAGGATACGGAGCACGGGTCCGAGCGGGCGGAGGGCAAGGGTCGCCGGCCGCCGGTGGCCGTCACCCCCGCTGGGTGACGGCCACCGGACAGGGCTCACACCGTGGTGACTAGCACGGCCAGGGCGTGGTGACGTGGCCCGTCACGGTGTCCACCGCCACCGTCCTGCCCTCGCTGGGAATGCAGAAGTAGTAGGTGGGATGCGGGTTCTGCACGACGGGCTCATTGAGGTACAGGGGCTTGAACGCGCCGGTGTGCCCGGCCTTGACGGCCAGATCGTGGGCCTGGACCTCCGTCATGGTGAACGGGGAGATGGCCTGGATCCCGATCGGGACGCTCCACGGCTGCGTGCTCTGGTACTGACCGGTGGTCGAGTACTTGTACTCGAAGGACGGCTCCGAGCCCTTGGCCCGGAAGCGGATCCACCAGGCCTGGACGTCATTGGGGTTGGTCGTGGGTGTCAGCAGGACGGCGTCCGCGTCGTAGAACTGCGAGCCGGGGTGCTCCTGCTGCGCCTTCACCTTGGCCTCCCGCACGATCTGTGTGAGCGGGAGATGGGGTGCCGCGCTGGCGGTGGACGGGGCGATCGGCAGCAGCGACAGGGCCGTGGCCGTCGCGGCGAGCCCGATCCGTGCCCGAAGGCGGCGGCGTGATGTCCGGCACCCGTTCAGTGCGGGTGTCGCGGGCGTGCGGGCGGTGCGCGTGGTGTTCATGTCCTTCATCTCCTTCGACCCGGACCCTGCGTGGTCACGGTGGAAGTCGACTGCCGGGTTCGGCGTGAGCGGTGGCCGACGGGCGAGAGGTCCTCGGCCGGGCTCCGCGGGGATTCAGCCTCCCCGGGTCCAACGGTAGGAAGGTCTCCGGGCGCCGTCTCCTGGCCGTCATCCTCGCTGAGCCGAACAGGCGAACCTCTCACCCGGAGCGATGCCCGTCCGGGGTTTCGCCGCGCGGTCCCGGCCGATGGGCCCGATCCTATGCCGCTCCTTGATCATCGCTGACTGTCACAAGGTGGTGACACGATCTTCTCGAAGCAGGCGTCCCAGCCGACGAGCCTGTAGATCGTCCTTCAGGCTGCGCTCCACCCACTCCAGGGCGATGTAGTACCGCTCCAGAACCGGGTCCCAGCCCGACTCCAGCATCCGCACGATATGAGGGTGCTCGACAGCTTTGAGTGCGGCGGTCTCCCGCTCCAGGAAGACCTTGATGATTTCGTCGTCGCGCCGCTTGAGTAACTTGGTCGCCGCGAACTGCCTGTCACTGTCGCTGTTTGCCGTGTCGACGGCCTTTCGCACCTTCGACAGACCGCCGCTGCGCGCACTGTCGCCCACCAGCAGGAAGCGATCGTCGATCACATGTGGTCCCACACATGCTCCTCGTCCAGCACCGGCGTCAACTACCGGTCCGGCCATCCTGCCGGCCCAGGACTCCTCGGTTTGATGATTCGGCAGATCCGGGCTTGATCGAGGCCAACTCCTCGATGACTACAGCGCCCGACGCTCGACCAACTTATCGCTTGTCTTCGGCTTGTTGGGGCGAGCTGTAGCCGAGGCCGTGGTCGACGGCGAGCGCAGGATCTTGCCCACACTCGTCGGGTTCCAGTGGTTCGACGGAGGCGTCTTGCGCTTGCTCGAGTACGTGTCGCCCTGGTTCTCGTAGGCGTGGGTCGCCGGGGTGTCGAAGCCGGCGGCTTCCAGCACTGCGGCGATCATCCACTGGCTCTGCCCCTCCAGAAGGAGCTTGCCCATGTAACGGACCGTGGACCTTTTACGTGTTCGACGTGAACAACTGACCTACGGGCAAGACCGTTTGACCACTCCGAAAGTGGTCGCGGTGTGCGGCACGCCGCACACCGCGACCAACTCCCGACAGCAGCCGAGCTGCCGACAAGGATCTGAAAATCGGCCCCGCGCGTGCGGGGCCGACGGCGGCAGAGGCGGAAGGTCGCCCCGCTGGGTGCGGGGCCGGTGCGCGACAGGCCGGGGTGAGTCGAGCGGTGTCGGGGCGGTCCCGGCTGAGGCCAGGCCTGGAGCATCGATGTCACATACTCCAGAGTCATCCTCGCGAGTGGCGGGGCAGAGGTGATGCTACCTCTGCCCGCCGCGTCCGTTCAGGGGCGGGGCCCGCTCTGCCGCACCAGTACCAGCCCGCAGCCGTACGCCCGACCGGAGCCGAGGCCGTCCGTCAGGGTGCGGTGGAAGGCCTCGGGGTCGACCACCACCAGCTGCCCCCGCACCTCGGAGCGGGTGATCTTCAAGCCCGCATGGTGACGGCTCGTCACCGGCGGCAGCATGCGGATCGCGAGCGAGCGCCGGTCGATCTCCGCCCCGATGAACCGCACGCCGCTGTCCGCCGTCGAGCCCGGCCCCTCGACGGTCGGCTGCGACCGCTTCGTCAGCCAGTCGCGGACCTGGTCCGGCCTGACCGCCGGGACCTTGCGGGAGCGCCCCGTCCCGGGCCGGCCGTCGGGGCGGGCGGTCAGTGCGCTCAGGACCGTACGGAAGGTGAACTCGTCGCCCTTGCGAAGGGGTTGGTCGACGCTGATGCTCTCGATCCTGCTGGTGAGCGCCTCCCGGGGGATGAGCGACCAGTCCGGGGTGACCTTGGACTGCACGACCAGGAGCAGGGTGTCGGTCTTGAGGTCGACGTTCCACGTCGACAGGATCCCCATCTGCGCGCGGGGGTCCGACTGGCCGTCCTCCACCCAGCCGCGGAAGCCGCTCATCACCAGGCGGTGCATGTCCTGGGCGTCGAGCAGGCTCCGGGCCGCGACGGGGTGCCGGGCGTCCAGGGCGATGATGCTGTGGCAGGTGATCAGTCGGTTCGTCATGGGATGAGGTCCTCCCAGCGGATGGCGGCGTCCGGGTCGGGCGTGAGGCGGGTGCGGGTCTCCCAGCGGACGGCGTGCATGCGCTGCTCGGGGTCGAAGGTGACGGGCTGGTCGGTGGTCCGGCTCGCGCCCCTGGTCCCCGGCGGGACCTCGCACCAGAACCACGGCGCCTTCGCCGTGGCGTTGGGCAGTGGCGCCGTGGACCGCAGGACCGTCTCCAGCGTGCCCGGGTGCACCCCGCCGGCGATGGTGCCGGACGGCGGGCAGGACTTCCGCCCTAGCCACAGCAGCCTCTTGGGCTGCTCCAGCGCGCCGGCGATCCGCTCCAGCAGGTCACGGTCCCGGCTCTCGAAGGCCACGACGAAGGCGGCGTCCGCCAGGTACCAGCGGTAGGTCTGCATCGGGTCGCGGCGGAGGTTCCCGGCGAGGAGGACCCCGGTCCGCTCGTCCGGTGCGATCTCCTTCGGCGCGCCGTACCAGGAGGCGAGCGCGGTGCCGGCGGCCCGGCCGAAGGTCGGACCGCGCTCGCCGTCGAGGCGTGCGGCGGCGGCATCGGCGCGCCGGTGGTCCGTGATCAGGTCGCGCGGCCGGAGCGGCATCGGTCCGCCACCGACGACCTGGTAGTCGTGGGCGGGCGTGCCGGGGCGGTCCGCGCGGACGCCGAACCGCAGCGCGGCCAAGTGGCCGATGTCGTCGGTGCGGTCGAGGCCGAGGGCGGCGGCGACCATCCCGACGCACCCCGACTTGGTGGGGTGCAGCTGGGTGTCACGCCGCTCGAAGTGCGAGCCGCTCCCCCAGGACTGGAGGGGCGCCGCGAGCCGCGCGAGGAGGACGGACTCCGTCACGGTCGGGTCAGCTCCTCGATGGTGTCGACCTCCACACCGGGCAGGTTGCCGCTCTCCGCTTCTGCGCCGAGCAGCCGCTCGACCGCGAGGTCGTAGGTGAGCAGGCGGGCCGGGCTGATGTCGTCGCGCTTGCGCAGGACGAGGGCGTGCTGGGCGAGGAGGCGGCGGGCGGCCTCCAGGGAGGCCGGGCCGTCGGCCTCCTCGAAGACGGCATTCTCGAAGGCCAGGCCGTAGTTGAACGGGCGCTTGCCGTCGAAGGCCATGACGAGCTTCGGCAGGGAGCCGGTCGAGGCGGTGGTGTTGGCCTTGGCCCTCGGCTGGGAGTTGACGAAGGCGTCGACCACCTCCAGCTCGGCCGCGGCCGCCGCGGCCTCGATCCGCTCGGTCGTCATTCCGGCGGCCTTCAGGTTGGCGCGCAGCTTGTGGCGGTCCAGGACCGCGTGGCGGTAGAAGGTCCCGGAGATCAGCGACTGGTACCCGGTCATGCCCGCGCCGGAGTCCTCGGCGGCGTCCAGGTAGTCCAGGGCGTTGGCGCGGGAACGGTTCCTGCGGTCGAGCTTGGCGTCGTCGGCGGCCGAGTAGAAGTCGTCGATGTGCTCGGCCGGCTGGACGGTGAAGGCGTGGGCGGTCTGGACGGCGCCGTCGACGTCGGGCGAGTCGGCGATCCCGGCGAGGAAACGGCCGTAGAGGGCGATGTCGATCGCGTCACCGGGGGCCAGGGCGGTGAGGACGGCGGACCTCAGGTCCTTCGGCAGGCCGGGCAGCTTCTCGTCCCCGGCCTCGCCGCCGCTCTCCTGCGGCTCGTCCGCGGGCACCCGCCCCTCCTTGCGGTCCTTGGCCTGGGCACGGCGCTTGGCCGCGGCCTTCGCCTTCTTCTCCGCTGCGGCGTCCTGCGCCGCCACGTACGCGCTGCTCCACTCCGCGACGGCGGCGCGGTGTTCGAGGAGCTTGTCGGCGAGGACCTTCCCGGCGTTCTCGGGGGCGAACAGCAGCACCTTGGTGAGGTCGGCGGTGTTGGGCTTGTCGCCGAACTTCAGCCCGATGCCGCTCAGCACGGCCTTGGCGGTGGCCAGGGCCGTTCCCGGCTCCCAGCCCCCGGCCTCCAGTTCGGCGGCGGTGATCTTCGCCCACTCCCGGGTGCGCAGCCCCATCGTGTGACCGGCCAGGGGCCCGTCGCCGGTGTTGGCGCGGTTGCGGGAGTAGGTGCGCTCCGCGCGTCGACGGGCCTGCGAGGTGATCATCGTCCGGAGGTCGCCGCCGAGGCTGATCGACTTGGGCATGCCGTTCTCGTCGCGCACCGGCAGGACCGCGACCATCGTCTCCAGGAGGTGCAGGGAGAGGTACTGCGCGCCGGTGAAGTCGGTGGCTCCGGCGGTCGACGGCGCGGCCCCCGTGGTCAAGGAGGCGGCTTCGGTGGTCGAGGGCTCTACGGTGCTGGTCACTTGCTGTCTCCGATCGGATCGGCGGCGGGCGCGGTCCCGCGCGGCCGGGGCACACTGGTCGGGGTCTCGGACGTGGAGGCCGGGGCGTAGGTCGGGGCGTAGGTCGGGGTGTAGAAGGAACGGGCCCACCGGTACTGAACCGGCCGCCCCCGACCGGACCATCCGGCGAGGTCCTCGGTGAGGACCGCCCAGGACGGGGGGACGGTGTCGCAGGACCTGGCGCGCTCCACCACGTGCTGGAGGTGGCGCCACGGGACCCTGCGAGAAGCCACGACACGGTCCAGCAGCCGCACCGCGCCGGGGTTGGCCTGGCCACGTCCCGCCCCCGTGCCGATGCGGCCGAGGGCGGCCCCGATGTCGCCCGATCCCGGGGACGGGTCCAGCCGCCCGGCGTGGTAGCGGGCGAAGAGGAAGGCGACGTGCTCGAAGACCGGCCGGGTCTCCTCGGACGGCGCGAAGTTCGCGGCGATGAGGCGGGCCTGCGTCACGGCTTCCGGGCGGCGCAGATCGGCCAACTGCCCGTACTGCCGGGCACGGACGAGGCCGCAGAGCCAGGCGGTGAGCTGCTTCCCGGGGTCCGGCTCGGGCTCTGCGGGCGCCGGGAGCACCGGTGAGGGCTCGGTCATGGGGTGGTCTCCTTCAGCGGGTTCGGCGCGTCGGGGCGGTCCAGTTCGACCTGGAGCCGCTCCGTGGCCAGCGTGTGCGCCTTCAGCTCCCGGCCGGACGGACGGAGGCTGTCCAACCTGGCCTTCAGGGCGGCCGTGGCGAGCGTCCTGATCCCGGTCCCGAAGTGGGACAGCGCGTCCGCGACCGGGTGGCCGTCCGCGACGGCGTCGAGCATGGCGTGGAACTCCACGCCGGCGCCCGCCCACAGCTCGGGCTCGCCGTTGAAGCGGGCCACGTGGGCGGACCGGTCGCCGGCGCCCGAATAGACGTGCTCGCAGGCGGTGGTGGCGGCGGCTCGGAGCGCGCCGGCCGCGTACTCGGCGACGGCCGAGCCCTGCTCGCTCGCCTGCCGGAGGCCGGCCTCGCGCCCGGGGACGAACGGGAAGCGGTCGTCCACCCAGGTGATCGGCTGGCCCTTGTCCGCCAGCAGGCCGACCGCCCACAGCTCCGGGCGGTCGCTGCGCAGCATGGCGAGGCGCCCGTACAGGTCGTTGCCCTTGACGCGTTCGGCGACGGCGGCGTACAGCGCGTGCGACTCGCGCCACAGCTCCCGGGAGGCCTGCGGCTTGAGCGTCACCGGCTTGCCGGCTCGCATGACCATGACCTCGTCCTGGCGGTAGACGTCGGGGAGTTCGGCGAGCGTCTCCCCCGGTCCGACGAGGACCCGATCGACTCCCGGCTCGCCGTCCGCCATCGCCACGGCGCGGAGCGCGACCGAGCGGCCGAGGACGGTGTGGAGGTCGGCGGGGCCCTCGGGCCTGCGGGTCTCGTGGGCACCGGTGCGGCGGAACGGCCGGCGGGAGCGGTCGCCCCAGGTCAGGTTGAGCGCGTCCGGCTTTCCGTCCCAGGGGGCGAGGTTGAGCCGCAGTGTGTCGCCGAGCGTGGGGCCGAGCGCGAGGACCCGGATGCGCGAACCCAGGCGGCAGGTGGACAGATTGGTGAACGGAGCCGGCAGGCCCATCTCCTTGGCCGGGATCCGGGCTCGACGGCCCTGCCCGAAGGCGTGCTGGGTCAGCATCGCGCGCCAGGCGGCGTCGGCCGGGAGCGGTTCTGGGTGGTGCAGGTGGCGGTGGTCGAAGTGCTGGTTGTAGTCGCCGGCCTGCTCGATCACCAGCTGGGCCGGCCCGACGCCGAACGCGTCCAGGTGCTTCAGCAGAGCGGCGTTCTGGCCGAGCGGACGCTCGGCGTCGAACAGGTCCCACACGCCCTCGTGGCGGACGAGCCAGTCCGCGGCCTCGGTGAGCGGTTCGCGCCTCTCCACCCAGGCCAGCCACTCGCCGTACGTCTCCGGGCAGCACTCGGCGGCGTACAGCACACCGAGCAGCCAATCGAGCACCGCGACGGTCTCCCCCGGGGTCCGTCCGTACACGGCGGCGATCCGGTCGGCGTACCGCAGTGCCTGGACGACGGAGACCTTCGCGAGGCCGGCCCGGCTCGGTTCGTCCCCGTTCTCCGGGCTGGACCGCAGCGGTTCACCCTCGTCCGCGGGACCGGGCCGAACCGGGACTCCGTCGATTGTCAGTACCGGGATACATGCTTGGTGGCGTGGATCCCATCGCATGTCCGCTCCTCCCCTCCGCGAGGTCGCGCCGTCTCGGCGAACCGGCGCGCGCGAGACGCCACTTCCTTCACAAACTCCGTTGGGTTCGTCTTCGCGGCACGACAGTAGCAGCTCCCGGATGTGGGTCTTGACACTTCGACAGTTACTCAATGTTCCGACGCACCAAACCATTTGGGGAAAGACCGACCAGCGGCGCCGATCCCGAGGAACCGGCGGTCCGGCATGGAACCCGCTCACGGCGCACGTCCTCGACACGGCCGCGTGCACCGGGCAGCTGTGGGACCGGTACCTCACGCCCGGGATGCGGCTGCGGCTCGCGGAGGCGTTCGGGGCCGGCGACGAGGAGACCGCGCGCAGGACCGTGATGCTGCTGGCCGGCCTGCACGACCTGGGCAAGGGGTCCGGCTGCTTCCTCCGTTCCTTCGGAACGGGCCGCGACGACGACGTGTTGCTCAGGGGCCGCGAGTTGGAAGCCTGGCGGGAGCAGGCGTTCGCCGCAGGTCTCCCCGGTGACGCTCACCCCGACGGGCAGGCCGACGCCCGGCACGAGCACATCACGGCGGCGCACCTGCCCCGGATCCTCGGTTGCGGCTGCAGGCCGCGCTGCGGAGGAGCCGGGGACGAGTTCCCCGGCCTGCACACCGTCGCCTTGCTGCTGGGCGGCCACCACGGCCACATCCCCGACCTCGACACGGTCGAGCGGGCCTCCGGCGCCGCCCCGATGGAGGCGTGGGAGCCCGTCTACCGCAGCCTCGTCACGGAGGCGGCCGAGCTCATCGGCGTCCCCCTCCCGGCCCTGCCGGCCCTCGTCAGGCCCGAACGCCCCGCCGTGCTGGCGATGTTCACCGGTCTCGTGATCCTGGCCGACTGGATCGCCTCCAGCGACGACCACTTCACCTACCGCCGGCTCGGCACCCCGGCAGCCGACTGGTGGTCCGCGTCCCAGCACCAGGCCCGGGACGCGATCTCCGACCTCGCACTCGACCGGTGGCGTCCGGAACCCCGGACCTGGCCCGAACTGTTCCCCGGCACCACGCCCCGCCCGTTCCAGATCGCCGCACTCGCCGCCCTCCCCGAGGACGGACCGGCCTTGGTCGTCATCGAGTCCGGCACCGGGTCCGGCAAGACCCGCCTGGCGTTCGCCATCGCCCACCACCTCGCCAGGACCTGCGGCCACCAGGGCCTGTTCATGGCCATGCCGACCCGGGCCGCCACCAACCAGGCGGCGGGCGAGCTGGAGAAGTTCGTCCGGCGCTCGACGGGCGGCGCCACGACCAACAACCTCGCCGTCGTCCACGCCGCCGCCGAAGCCACCGACCTGGTCCACCGGTTGATCGACGCCGCCACCACCCGGCAGCAGAACGCCCTGCGTTCACTTCCCGACTCCGTGGCCGTGGCCGCGCACGACAGCGGCGAGGCCGGCGACGGCAAGCCCGACGAAGTCGTCCTCAACCCCTGGTACCTGCGAAGCTGCCTCGGCCTGGTCTCGACGTTCGGGATCGGCACCGTGGACCAGGTCGTCCTGATCCCGCAGCGGAACCGCCACTGGATGCTGCGCTTCCTCGGGCTCGCGGGGAAGACGGTCGTCATCGACGAGGCCCACGCCTACCAGCTCTTCCAACAGGGAATGCTCGGCGCGGCGGTCGAATGGCTCGCGGATGCCGGGGCGTCCGTGGTCGTCCTCTCCGCGACGCTCCCCGCGCCGGTGCGTGAGGCGCTCGTCCGAGCCTGGTGCACGGGACACCGGGCCCTCGCCCGGGACACCGGGGGGACCGGCCCCGTCACCGTCGTCGACCAGGGCGGCACCGTCCGCCGTGCCGGGGAGGATGAGGACGGTGTGGTACCTGTCCAGCCCCGTCGGGTCGGCACCGAGGTGCGCCTCCAGCCGCTGCCCGGGCCGACGGGCCTCGCCACCCAGTTGCTGCGCGAGGCTGCGGACGGAGGCATCACCGCGGTGGTCCGCAACCGGGTCGCGTCCGCGGTCGAACTGCACCGCACCGCGCGGGATCTGGGGCTGCGGAACGGGTGGCGGAAGGACGAGATCATCCTGCTGCACGGTCGGCTCATGGGCCGCGACCGCCTCCCGCTCGAAACCCGGGTGGTCGACGCCCTCGGCCCCGGCTCGGACACCGGCGGGCCCAACCCCGGACGCCCCCGCCGACTCCTCGTCATCGCCACCCAGATCATCGAACAGTCCCTCGACGTCGACTTCGACCGGCACTACACCGACCTCGCCCCGATAGACCTGCTCATCCAGCGCTACGGGCGCCTCCACCGGCACCACCACAACGCCCGGCCCCCGTGGTTCCGCGAGCCCGCGCTCACCGTGCTGTGGCAGCCCGACGGCGCCGAACTGCCCGTCGTCGAGCCCCCGGACCGGAGCAACGGGAGGCCGCACGGAAACCCCGACGGAGGTGTCTACGCGCCGTACACGCTCGCCGCCAGCTGGCACGCCCTCGACCGACGCGCGGGAGAGGCCGGCCGGTTCGCCCTGGACGCCCGCGAGCACGGCGCCCTCATCCGGGAGGTCTACGGCCCCTCCTCCCCACAACCCGGCGCGCTCGGGCAGCTCCTCGGCCGAACCGAAGAGGACTGGCACGCCGCGATCACCAATGAGAACAACGAGGTGACCGCCCGCCAGGTCCGCCCCTACGGCCGGCGGGGCCGGACCCCGACCACCGCCTACGACCTCGCGTCGGGCAAAGCACACGGCGGCGGCCGGGACATCGGCGCCCCGGGCATCGCCGCGCTCTCCCGCCTCGGCACCCCCTCGATCGAATGCCTCGCCCTCTACCAGCAGTCCAACGGGGCGCTCACCTACGACCGCGCCGGCCTGCTGATCGCAGACACGCTCTACCACCCGGCGGACAGCCGCGATCGCCGCAGCCAGCAGAAGGACTACCTCCTCAACACCCTGTCCATCCCGGTGACCTGGGTGTCGGACCGCAACGGGATCCCGCGCCCCAGCACCTGGCCCACACTCCACCGCCCCGCCCTGCGCTACCGCCGTACGGCCCTCCTCGACCCCACGACCGGCAGGTGCACCAGCGGGCCCCTCGGCATCACCTACACCCCGGAGGAAGGCCTCAGCCGATAGTCCCGGACGCTCGGGTAGGGACGCCGCCACGCACGGCGGGGCGGCGTCGGCCCTGCGCACATGGAGCTGCCGATCGGAACTGACGTGATTGGTCTACGCTGAGTCGAAGCGCCCCAGGTCAGGAAGCGTCAGCCCCGCGCCCGCGGGGATTGCTCCCCCGCCGATCTCCGCCAAGAGTCGGTAGGCGGGTCAGCCCCGCGCCCGCGGGGATTGCTCCCCGGTGCGGTCCCTCTCCACCCACCTGATCGCGTCAGCCCCGCCCATGCGGGGATGGCCCCATGTGGTCGTCCACCTGCAGCTCGCGCGGTGCGCAGGCCCCGCGTGTGCGGGGATGGCCCGACCGGTGTGACGGGGGGCGAGGCATGCGGCTGTTCTTCGGCGTGTAAGTGTCGGGGCGGGGCGGCGGGATTCATGCTTCGGGGGGTGCGCGGGAGCGTCGTGGTGCGTGGTCGTGCGGGGGCAAACGATTGGCCGGTTTGATTCGGGGTTCGGGGCGGCGTAGTTCGTTCACCCGGCGAGTCGGAAGGGGCGGGGGTCGGGGCCGTACCTGCTGTTCATTGCTTGTTTATTGCCAGAAGCCAGAGTCATTACTGATCTTCCTGACTCGGGCGGCCGGACGGTGCCTGGCAGGCAACTCTGGAGAACGCACATCATGCCGCGCAAGCCACTTGGGACCCTGGTCGCCGCCGCTGGGGTGACCGTCGGGCTCACGCTCGTCACACCGGCCATCAGCTCCACCGCCGTTGCCGCGGGGTGGGATGTGTCGGCGCAATCAGCACGCCGATCGTGCGTACACCGACCCGGGTGCTTCGTGAAGTCGCTGATCGGCGAGGCCGGAAAGAGCGTCGAAGTTCGGAGAATCCAGGCCGAGTTGCATGTGGGCCTGTCCAGGATCCCGCGACAGCTCGCCATCGGCGAGTACGCCATCAGTATCTTCCGGTGAGACCAGGGTTTCCAGGTCGGGCGCGACCCGGGCGGAGGCGATCGCCGAGCCGTCGCGTCACGGTCGAGGCCGGAGACCGACACGGGCCAAACAGAACCGGAGACTCCACTTCCCGCCGTCCGCCTGACCGGCATTCTCCGAACGGCGACGACGGTCCCGTACGTCAACACATATAAGGCGACCGGCCCTCAGCCCGGTCGTACCACCGGTCGACCGGGTTGCCTCCCCCACAGGCCTGGCCCGACCGACCGCGCCAGTGCGTTCGCATCCTGTTACCCCCACGAAGAAGGAGGGTTTCCACATGACCGAGATTTCCACGCTTGCCGTCGTACGCTGCCTCGGCGGCTTTTCACTGGACTTGGGCGGACTCCCGGTCAGACGCTGGCGGGCCGGCAAAGCGCGCACCCTGTTCCTCTACCTGCTCGTCAACCGGGGCCGCACGGTCGACCGCGACGAACTGCACGCCGCGCTGTGGCCGGACCGCACCCGGTCGGCGGGCTCCAGTTCCCTCAAGGTCGCCAAGCACGCGGTGCACCAGATACTCAGCGGGCAGCAGGCCTCGGAGGAGCAGCCGGCCGCGGAGATCGTCTGCAGCGAGTACGGGTACTCGCTCAAACTCCACGACGCCTGGCTGGACTTCGAGGAGTTGGAGCGGCTGTGCAACGAAGGGCACCGGGCGGCGGCCCGGAGTGATTCGCGCGCGGCGGCCGAGTACTACCGCAGCGCGCTGGACCTCCACACGGGGGACTTCCTGCCCGGTGAGACCGCCGACTGGGCCAGGGAGCAGCGGGACTGGGTACGGTCCCTCGCGGTGGGAGCGGCGGACTTCCTCCTCCAGGAGGCACTGGACCGGGGTGAGCTGACGAAGGTCATCGACATGTGCCGCCGCACGCTGGACATCGACCCGTACCAGGAGGACGTCTACCGGACCCTGATCCAAGTACACGGCGACCTGGGCCAGTTAGCGCAGGCCAGGTCCTGGTACAAGCTGTGCCGGGCCCGGATGTCGGACGGTCTGGACATCGATGTCAGCCCGGACACCCAGCGGCTGCTGGACCGGGTCCTGCGCACCCAGGACGCGCCCGCCCGGACGGCGGACCAGACCTCCGGCCCACGCGTAACCAATGCATAACCCACGCATAACCAGCCCATAACCAGCGCATAACCGCCCTGTCTAGACTCCGAAAACCGCGACCGGTCAAGGAGATTGGTGTAACCGTGCTGGAGACGAACCAGGGTTCCGTTCTTCCGGTGGAGAATCCCGGTGTTGGTGCCCCAGCCGATGCCGGGCCCCTGATCGTCGGCATCGGGGGCACCGTCCGCTCCGGTTCCTCGACGGAACGGGCGGTTCGGGCGGTCCTCGCGGCCTCCGCGGCGGCGGGGGCCCGGACCCTGCTGCTGGGCGCCGAGGAACTTCAACTGCCGCTCTACGCACCGGGGGAGGCGCTGCGTACCCCGGCGGCCCGGCGGCTGGTCGAGGCCGTTTCCCTCGCCGACGGCCTGGTGATCGGCACGCCCGCGTACCACGGGGGCGTTTCCGGTCTGGTGAAGAACGCCCTCGACTACCTGGAGGACCTGCGTGAGGACGCGCGCCCGTATCTGCACGGCCGCGCCGTCGGCTGTGTCGTCACCGCGCGCGGGACGCAGGCCGCTTCGACACTGGCGGGGTTGCGCTCCGTCGTGCACGCCCTGAGGGGCTGGCCCACTCCCCTGGGCGTGGCCATCAACACGGAGAGCGTCACCCTGGCGTCCGACGACAGCGTCGGCGACAGCACCGGCAGCGGCACCGGCAGCGGCACCGGCGACCCGCATCTGACCGCGCAACTGGCCACCGTCGGACGGCAAGTGGTCGAGTTCGCCCGGATGCGCACGCCGGTCGGCTGAGCGTCCGGGGCCCGCCGCCGACCGCGGCCGCCCGCCGTACGTCCCCCGTACGTCCGCCCCCGTACGTCCCCCGTACGTCCGCCGTCACGATTCCCGCCCACCCCTTTGGTTCCGGCTGCCCTGACACCGGATCCTTCGCATCCGCATTCCCACGTCCGACCGTGATTCCGAATGGAGCGCGCCATGGAAGACACCGCGAAGTCCACCGCGAAGTCCACAGAGCCCGAGGAGACCACCGAGGGGACGGAAGCCCCCCGAGCGGAGACCGCCCAAGCGGGGACCCCCCAGGCGGAAACCGCCCAGGCGGAAACCGCCGAGGACGCCGAACTGGACGCGCTGGACGAGCTGGACGACGTCGACTTCGACCTCGACGAGGTCGAGAACAAGATCGCGCCGCTCGCCCTCGCCACCACCGAGCCCTCGCGATGGTGACGCGGGCGGCCGAGGTGAGCCGCGCATCCACCGACGCCGTCCTGGTCGACGTGAACACCGGCCCGGCCGCCTCGTACACGGGGCTGCGGGCGGGCATCGACGCCCTGCGCGCCGAGGGCGCCGACTTCGCCGGCCTCGCGGCCGGGCACCCGTCCGAGTGGGCGGAGCTCTTCCCCACCGAGACCGCGCCCGGCACCGCGCCGCTGGAGGAGATCGCGCTCGCGCCGTCCGAGCGGCGGCTGCACCGGGAGAGCGAGCAGGTCTACCGCGTGCTGACGGTGGCCGCGACCGCCCTGTGCACGGGCACCGCGCAGCTGGGCAGGCCCCTGCTGCTCAGCGGGATGGGCGGCACCGACCTGTCCTCGCTGCGCGGTTTCATGCGGGCCTTCGAGCACGCGCAGCTCGTCGAGGGCGCCGAACTGCGGCTGGAGGCGCCGGCGTCCGTGCGCGAGCCGGTCGGCCGGTACGCCGACTACCGCGCGGAGCGGGTGCGCTGCCTGCGCCGCATGGGGCTGCCGATCACCGAGGGCGACCTGGTCATGGACCTGGGTACGGCTCCCGACGCCGGGTTCGCGCCCGTGTCCGAGGAGGGCGAACTCTTCCTACGGGCAAGGGACTCCGAGGGCTCCGCCGTGGACCGGGTGGCCGCCGCACTGGCCTACTGCCGCCGAGCGTTCTTCTCCACGAACTGGGAGGGCATGGCGGTCGTCGCCGACGAGGCGATCGGGCTGCTCGCCGGCATCCCCGAGTCGGACGTACCCGGGCTGCTCGCCGAGGCGGAGCGCGAGGGGGAGCTCGTCCACGCCATCGAGTTCGAGACGGCGATCCTGCGCGGCACCGCCGACGTACGCGGTTTCCTGCTCAAGGTGCTCGGCATCCAGGCGGGCTTCCGCGGGGACCAGGACACGGCCCTCGCCTGCTTCCGGGCCATCCGGGAGGACGCCGCTGGCCTGTCCCCGGAGCTGCGTGCCCAGTCGCACCTGTACTCCGCGCTCACCCTGTCCAAGCGCAAGAACCGGCTGGCGGAGGCCGTCGCCGAGGTGGAGCAGGGCTTCGTGGTCGTCGCGGAACGTCCGGGCGAGGCCGAGAGCGTACGCCGCGAGCGCGGCTGGCTGCACAACCTGCGCGGGCTGACCCTGTTCGCGGAGCGGCGTCTCGGGGCGGCCTTCGAGCACGAGAAGCAGGCGCTGGCCTGCATGGCGGGTCTGACCGACGCCAGTGCCGCGCATCTGCGGATCAACCTGTACTCGAACATCAGCGTGCTCCAGGAGAAGGCGGGCAAGCACGCCTCGGCCCTGGCGACCTGGGAGAAGTTCAAGCAGGCCGCCGGCTCGTCCAACGCGGGCTTCCGCAAGCACCACGCGTACCGCAGCGCCGGACTGCGGCTGCTCGTCGGCGAGCGGGACGCCGCCCTGGCGGACCTGGACACCACGCTGGTGAACGCGGCCGAGCTGGGTGACCGCTTCCACGAGACCGAGGTGCGTCTCGAACTGGGCATGCTGCACGCCTCCGGCGGTGACGCGAGGGCGGGCGCCGAGCAGTACGAGCGTGCCGAGTCCGCGGCGCGGCTGCTGGGCGACCCGTACCGCATCGCGCTGGCCCAGGCGGGTCGGGTGATGACGACCGGCTCCGTGGCCGCGGCCGGGTCGGTGGCGGCCATGGCGCCGCTGAGCCTCACCCGTCCCGGGGCGGCGGACGCCCTCGCGAAGGCCGTCGCCGACGGCGGTGACCTGCAAGGGCTGCTGCCCAAGCCGCGGACCAAGCTCAACCGCCCGTTCGACCTGATCAACTTTCAGGACTGAGGCCATGACGGACCATGCGACCCAGGGGGAGACGGGCCAGCGGGCCAGGTGGCAGCTCTACGATCGGCTGCTGCTGCGGCGGGCGGGCTTCGGCATCGGCCTGCTGACCGCTCTCGGCGACGGGCCGGCGGGTGCCGCGGCCGCGGAGTACCGGGAGGCGGTGGCGCGGTTCGAGCGGAGCCGCGCCGGGCTCCAGGAGGCGATCGCCAAGTCCGTCACCGGCGCCGACCGCGAGCGGGACCGGGCCGGACTGCGCGAACTGTCGAAGCTGCGCGGCCGGGTGGGCCGCCGGCTGCCGGTGGAGCCCGACCCGCGCGGCGGCGACGCGGCATCGGCGATGGCATCGGCAGTGGCGTCGGCGGTGGCATCGGCCGTCGACGGCTACCGCGCGGCGCACTCCGCTCAGCAGCGGGCGGGCGAGCGGCTGACCGCCGCGCTGGGTGAGGAGGTGCTGCGGCGGCCGGAGCGGGTCCGCGACCTGCTCCGCGACGAGCGGGTGTGCGACGCCCTGCTCCAGCTGTCGCCGTCCTTCCACACCGAGGCGGTGCGCTGGGTCGACGGCTGGCAGCAGCAGGACAGCGCGACGGGCCGCAACCGCGCCAAGGACCGGTCCTTCTACCGCCGGGTCTACCTGTACGGCCAGCGGCTCGGCGCGAAGAACGAGACGACCAGCTTCTTCGGTCCGCTGGTGCACGGCCGGGTCGACCGTGGGGCCCAGGGCACCGCCCTCGGCCCCGAGACGGCCTGCGGCTACCACGTCCTGGCGGCGCAGACGGCGTTCTGGGCGGTGTGCGAGCTGGCCAAGCTCATCGGCACGGACCCGCAGGTGCGGGACCGCCCGCCCGTGGCCTGGATGCCGTCCTGCCGCAGGACACCGGGCAGGACACCAGGAGAGGTACCGGAGTCGGGAACGATCCAGTCCGCCGACGGCCGCCGGATCACCCTGTCCGGCGTACGGTGGCAGCTCGCCGAGGCCGTCGACGGCCGGCGCTCCCCCGTCGAACTGGCGGCGCTGGCGGGGCTCGACCTCGCGGAGACGCGCCGGGTCCTGGACCGGCTGCGGCAGGCCGGGGCCGTCCGGCTCTGGCCCGAGCCGCCGTCCACCGCGGCACGGCCGCTGGACTGGCTGGTCTCCTGGGCCGACCGCTACGCGCAGGGCACCGCCTGGCCGGCACAGCTGCGGGAACTGCGCGACCTGGGCGACGCCTACGCGGCGGCCGACGGCCACCGCGCCCGGGCGGCCGCGCTGGAGCGCGTCGAGGAGTGCTTCACCCGGCTCACCGAGGTCGACGCCCGTCGCGCCGGCGGCCGGATGTACGCGGACCGGCTGGTGGTGTCCCTGGACGCCAAGGGCGACCAGAGCCCGGTGGTGGTCGGTGGCGACGTGGCCGGGCGCTGGGAGTCCGAGCTCAGCCCGGTGCTGGACGTCGCCGCCCGCTACGGCGAGCTCCAGCAGCACGCGGCGGCCGAGCTGTGCGCGGGCATCCTGCGCGAGGCCGGCGGCGGCGCCATGCCGTACGACGAGCTGATCCGCCGGATGCGCTCCTCGGTCGAGGCGGGCGGTCTGGACCGGCTCGCCGGGCCGCTGATCGGGTTCAAGCGGGACTACGCGGCGCTGGTGGAGTCCGCCGTGCAGGGCCAGGAGGCCCGGCTCTCCCCCGCCGAACTCGCGGCGTTCGCGCCCGAGCCCGGCCGGCCCCGTTTCGTCAGCCCGGACCTGATGCTGGAGAGCCGGGAGGACGGCGGCGAGCTGCTGGTGCTCGGCGAGCTGCACCCGTACGTCTTCGCCTGGGGCTCACAGGGGCTGTTCAGCGACGAACAGGACCGGATGCTGGGCGACTTCGCGGCGGGTCTCGAACCGTGGGGCGGCCCCGAGCGGCTGGCCACGGTGATCCGCCGCAGGCGCCACAAGGGCCTGGTGGCCGACTGGTTCCCGGGCCGCTTCATCGAGATCACCTCGGTGGCCACCGACGACCGGGAGCGGACCGTGCCGCTGACCGATCTGAGCGTCGTCCTGGTGGACGGCACGCCCCGGCTGCGCACCCCGGACGGGGAGCTGACCCTGTACGCCGGCGAGGACGACCACGTGCACCTGCGGGCGTTCGCCGCACCCGGAGTGGGGCTGCCGCTGGTGCGGATCGGGGACTTCGCGCCCAGGATCGTGGTCGGCGACCTGCTCGTGCAGCGGGCGCGCTGGTGGTTCGACCGGGCCGACCTCGGGGTCGACGCGGCGCGCGACCCCGCCGCCGCCTTCCTCGCCGTCCAGTCGCTGCGGGCCCGACACGGAGTGCCCCGGTTCTGCTTCGCCTCCCTCGCGCACGAGCCGAAACCGGTCGGAATCGACCTGGACAGTCCGCTGGCCGTCGACGCACTGGTGGCGATGGTGCTGGCCGGTGACAGTGCGACGGTGTCGCTGGCCGAGATGAGGCCGGCGCCGGACGCGCTGTGGCTGCGCCACGGCGGGGCCCCCGTGACCTCGGAGTTCCGGATCGCCATGAAGCGAGCGTCGTCATGACCCACCGATCCGACCGATCCCGCCGATCCGATCGATCCGACCTGTCCGACCTGTCCGACCTGTCCGACCTGTCCGACCTGTCCGACCTGTCGCCCAGGGAATCGGCGGCGCGGCGGCACGGCTGGGAGCTGCTGCCCACGGTCGTCCTGCGCAGCGCCGGGTTCCCCTGGCAGATGGTCGAGCGACTGTCCTGCGAACGGACCCGGCTGCTCGTCGAGGAACTGTTCGCCCTGGAGGCCCGGTCGGCCGACGTGGCGTCACGGCTGCACCCGGCGGGGCGGCTGTCCCGGGGCCAGCAGGCCAGGTTGCGCGGTCTGCGGCCGCTGCCCGCATCGGACAACCTGCCCGCCGACTGGCTGGCCGAGTGGAACGCCGCGGCGGAGCGGGTGAGCGCGGTGCGGGAGCGGCTCGCCGCCACCGTCGAGGCCGACACGGCGACGGTCGACGAGGCGCTCGCCGCCGTCCGCACCGACCCGCGGGTCAACGACGCCATCGTCTGCTCGTCGCCCGCCGTCCACCGCGATCTCGCACGGGGGGCGACCGGCGGCCGGATCCGGCGCCAACTCGCCTCCTACGCCCAGCGGCTGGCGTCCAAGAGCGAGACGATGAGCTTCTTCGGGCCCATCAACTACGGCAGGCTCGACCCCGGCTCCGACGCCGCCACGGCGCTGGCCTGGGAGGGCCACACCGCGATCCGGGTCCGCCAGGCGCACACCGCGGCCCGGGTCAACGACGCCGTGCAAGGCCTGCTGCTGGGCGATCCGGCACTGGCCGAGCGGCTGGCGCCGGTGCGCAAGACGATGGCGGGGCCGCCCCGCGGTACGGGCGTCGGCGCGGCGCTGCTGCGGGAGGCCGACGGCGTACGGACGGTGGCCGGGATCGCGTCCGGGTGCGGCGCCGCCGCCCCGGAGGCCGTGGAGGCGTTCGCGGCCGCCGTGGCGAAGGGGACGCTGACGCACACGCTGTGCCCGCCGGCGACCGTCGTCGACCCGCTGCGCTGGACCCTGGAGCGCATCGACGCCTCGGACCCCGAGACGGCCGCCCGCGCGGCCGGGGTGCGGGCCCTGCTGGTGAAGGTGCTCGACCTGCTCGACGGCTACCCGTCGGCGCCGCCCGAGCGGAAACTGACCGTCCAGGCCGAACTGGAGTCGCTGCTGCCCGTCACCGACCGCTCGGCGGAACGCGGCCGCTTCTACAACGACCGGGTCGTCATCCACGAGGCCGCCGTCGGCACGGCCGGGCTGGAGGTCCGTGGACCGCTGGCCCGCGACATGTGCGACGCCGTCGCGCCGGTGCTCGACCTGCTGGCCCACGAGGCCGAGGCGACCCGCGTACGCACCAACCGGGCGGTCGCGGCCCGGCTGGGGGCGGGACGCATCCCGCTGCTGCGGGCGCTGCGGGAGTGCGCGGACCTCGCCATCGAGCCGGGCGGAGAGCTCGGCGTCGAGCTGAGCCGGGTGATCGAGACCGCAGGCGCGGACCGGGCCGAACTCGACGTGGCCGGGCTGCTCGCCGTACCGCCACCGCCTGCCGCCCCGGTGCTGTGCTCCATCGACGTCCTGATCGCGGCGCCCGACCTGGCCGGGTACGAGCCGGGGGTGACGCCGCTCGTACTCGGCGACATCCACGACGCGGCGCTGCTCACCCCGTGGGCGCTGCAGTTCCACCCGGACGCCGCGGCGCTGCTCGCCGAGCGGGACGCCGGGGTGCGCAGGGCGCTGGGCGACCAGCTGGCCGTCAACGTGATCTCGCGCCGTACGACCGGGCTGCCGCCGCTGGAGTTCCCCGGGGTGGTGCTCGAACTGGGCGGCCGGGCCGGCGCGGACCGGGAGCGGATCGGCCTGGACCAGCTGTGGCTGGAGAGCGACGGCGAACGGGTCGTCCTGCGCGGCGACACCCACCCCGGCCGGAGCCTGCTGTTCCACAACGGCGAGCTCGACACCGCCGTGCACACCGCGCTGGCGCTGCCCCGGATCCGCCGCCCGGTGCTGCCGGACCTGCCGCACGTGCCGCGGCTGCGCTGGGGCAACGTGGTGTTCTCGCGGCGGCGCTGGGCGCTGCCGAGCGCGGCGCTGCTGGAGGCGCACGGCAGCCAGCGGGAGGCCGAGCGGCTGCTCGCCACGGCCCGGCTGCTCCGGGAACGGGGCCTGCCCGACCGCTTCTTCGCCAAGTCACCGGCCGAACGCAAGCCGGTGTACGTGGACGCCGCGAGCCCAGAACTCCTCAAGGGCATGGCCCGGTTGGCGGGCACGGCGGAACAGCTCCTGCTGTCCGAGACGCTGCCCGCACCCGAGGACGCCTGGCTGCGGGACGGGGAGCTGCGCTTCGCCTCCGAGCTGCGCTGCGTGTATCTGCGGGGCGGTGGTGAGCGGTGACGCGCCGGGTGGTGCTCCCTCCCCTGTTCGATCCGAGTCTGGAACCGGAGCTCGGGCCGGACGACGAACTGATCGATGTGAACGCGCACTTCGTCGCCCGCCTCGCGGGCACCGGGGCAGTCGCCGCACTGGCCGAGGACTACGACCTCGGCAGGCGCGGCGGGGCCGACCCCGCGGAGGACCGGACCAGGGCGCTGTTCGCTCGGGCCGCCGCACAGGTCACCGCGCGGGGCGGCCATGCCGCGGGCCGGCTGCGGGCCATGGGCATGGCGCTGCGGCTGGCCGGCGAGGCCGATCCGGCCCTGCGGCTGGCCGCGGACGACGTGGAACTCGTCGACGGCACCACCGAGTGCGGCGCCGATGTGGCGCTGGCCGCGCAGCGGACCGAGCTGCTGGGGCCCGAGGCGCGGTGGACGCGCGCGGCGGCCCCGGACGGGCGGGTGCACCTGGTGATCGAGACCGATCAGCAACTCCCGGCCGCCGCAGTGCTCCTGAAGGCGCTCGGCCCCGCACGGGTCGTGCTGTGCGGGCGGTTCGCCACCGCGCACCGGGAGGCGCTGCGCGCGCTCGCCCCGTTCTCGGCGGCGGCGGGCTTCGACGACTGGGCTCCGGCCTGGCGGCTGGGCAAGGAGTGGTCGGGGGACGGCACGCCGGTCCGCTGGGTCCGCCGCGCGGCCGACTGGCCGGCCGGCGCCCCCTGGGCGGGCTGGCTGGCCCCCGACGAGGCGGCGGCGCTGCCCGCCGAGGCGTGGCGCGACTGCCGGGGCGCGGCGCTGACCGTGGCACGGCTGGAGTCCTGGGCCGAGGTGACGGGGGCGGACGGCCGCCGCACCGATCTGCGGAGCGTCCTGGACGCGGCGGACGGGGCCCTGTTCCGGGTCGAACTGCTCGTCGGGGCGCCCGGGGTGAGTGCCGAGGAGACGACCGGCACGGCGCGGAGCCTGCTGTCCGGGCCCGGCCCCCGGCTCGCGGGGCTCAGCCCGTTCCGGCTGCCGACGGCCCGGGGCGGCACGGCACCGCGGGCCTGGGGCGGTGTGCCGCTGATCCGGCACCCGGCCCCGGGGCACGACCTGCCCCGCTGGGACAGGTTCAGCGGGCCCGGGACGCTCGACGAAACGGCGCGCACCGCGGCGATCGGCGCGCTCAACGCCGAACTCGGCGCCGTGGCCGACCTGTTCCCCGGCCGGTTCGCCTGCTGTGTGCTCGCCGCACCGGACGGGGCGGCGGTGTGGGAGCCGTCGGCCGCCGTCGTGGCCGGGCAGGGGCCCGGCCCGGACGGCCGGGGCCCGGGTTCGTTCGTGGTGAACCTGCGGACGGGCAGCGCGTTCCGGCTGCACCCGAAGCTGACGCCGGTCGTGGAGCGGCTCTCGTCCGGCGACACCGCCGTCCTGGACCGGATCGGCGACGCGGCCCGAAGGAAACTGACCGACCGGCTGGTCCAGGCCGGTGTGATGCGGAGGAGCCAGTGAGCCGACAGTGGCGCATCGGGCGGGAGTTCATCCTGCGCCATGCGGGAATGCCGTTCGACTGGCTGGAGGAGCTGGGCGCGCCCCGCTCCCTGCTGGAACTCGCGGACGAGCTGCTCGACCGCGAGCGGACCGTCCTGGAGCTGGTGGAGACGCAGTTCGGCGGGCCCCGCGCCGAGTCGCTGCGCTCCGACGTGCTGCGCGGACGGGCGCGGCAGCTGCCGGCGTCCGGCGGGCCGCAGTGGAGCCGGGCGGTGAGCGCCTGGGCCGACTCCTGGGAACGCTACGCGCTCGCCTGCCGGCAGGCCGACGACGAGGTCGGCAAGCGGCTGCGGGACCTGCTGGCGGATCCGGGGGTCTCCGAGGCCGTGTTCCTGTCCAACCCGGACGCGTACCGCAACATGCTGCTCCCGCTGCTGGCGTACGAAGGCCCGCTGACCTCGCGCTGGCGCCGGGTGCGCCGGCAGATGTTCACGTACGTGCAGCGGTTCTGCGCGAAGAACGAGACGGTGAGCTTCTTCGGGCCCATGGCGTACGGCACGGTGGGCGAGGGCGAGGACGCCGTGCTGCGCGACGACGTGCCCCGCGTCCGCCGGGTGTTCTTCTCGCACTGGGCGGCGCGTGCGCTGGCCACGGCGATCGCCCGGGACCCCAGGATCCTTCCGCATCTCGCGTTCCACTCCACCGGACGGGGTGACGCGGCGCGGGAGCCGCTGCTGCCGCTCGTGGCCCCGGACGGAACGGTGTTCCGCGACGTGGTGCGCGCCGCCGGGCAGCCGGCCCGGGACGTGGCCAGGACGCTGATGCGGCTGGTGGCCGAGGAGGCCGTCACCATCGGCCTCGGCGGCGGCGACTACGACCTGGAGCCGCTCGCGACCCTGCGGGACCAGCTCTCCGCGCTGCCCGCCTCACCGGCCCGCGTACTGTGGCTCGGCCGGACCGCCGAACTCTCCTCCCTCATCGACGAGTTGGCGCAGGCGCCGCTGGAGCGCAAGGCGGCCGCCGTCGCCGCCCTGGAGGAGCGGTTCACCGAGTTCACCGGCAGGCCGGCCAGGCGGGGCGCCGGTGCGGCGTACGCCGACCGCGCCGTGTTCTTCGAGGAGTGCGCGTCGCCCTTCGCGCTGACCCTCGGCGCCGGGCTGGTCGGCGACTGGGAGCGGCAGCTCGCCCCCGTGATGGAGGTGTGCGCCGCGCACGGGCAGGCCGCCCAGCGCGCCGCGGCGGCCGCGGTGCGCGACGCCTTCACGGACGAGACCGGAGGAGGGACGGGCCCCGCCGGGGCACCGGCCACGGAGTTGGACCTCCTCACGTACGCGACCCGAGCGGCCGCGAGCCGGTCCGACTCGACCAGCACCTTCCAGGCGGCCCACGCACCGATCTACCCCGGCGCCGACTGGCGGTCCGAGGTCGAGCGGCTGGCCGAGGAGGCCGGGGCGCTGGCCGGCGACCGGTACGCGGTCATCGACCTGTGCCCCGCGGCGCCGGACGCCGCCGGCCTCGGCGCGGACGCCCCGCTCGTCCTCTCCCGCGCCCACCACCACCTGCTGGTGCGCAGCTGGCTGGGCACGATGCACCCGGATCCGGACCGGCTCGGCGCGGACGCCGCCGCCTGGACGGCGGCGCAGGACGGCGCGGTCGTCGGCCTCGACTTCGGGCGCCGCAACAAGGGCTACTACCGCTTCCCCGGCCGTGAGGTCGCGATGCGTCCGCTGACCTGGACCGACCACGACCAGCCGGAGCTGCTGAAGCCGGAGGACCTCACCGTCCGGATCGGGCCGCACGACGTGACCCTGCACGATCCGGACGGCAAGCCGGTCAGCGCGTACGTCCCGCTGAGCGACTTCGTCAAGTACGCCCCGATCGCCGCCCTTTCGCATCCGCAGGTGCTCCACCCCACCTTCACCACCGAGGACGCGCAGCCCGAAGTGGCCCTGGGGTCGGTCGTCCTGCAGCGGTCCCGGTGGCAGGTGCCCACGGCGGCGCTCGCGGCACCGGAACCCGAAGCGCGCTTCCTCGCGCTGCGCAGGCTGGCCCGGGAGACCGGAACGCGGTTCGTCTTCTGCCGCAGCGCCCATGAGCGCAAGCCGTACCTGATCGACCTGGCCTCGCCGCTCGCGGCGGACCTGATCAGCCATGTGGCGCGCGGCGCCGAGCAGTTGGGCGTGGAGCGGATGGCGCCGGGGCCGGACGAGCTGTGGCTGCGCGACGGCGAGGGCCGGCGCTACACCAGCGAACTGCGGATGCAGATCATCGGCAGCGACGACAGCAGCAGCGGCAACAGCGATGGGAGCAGCACGCGATGACGCACACCACGCTCTTCGCCGAGCACTCGCTGCGGATGCGGGCCGACGTGCTCCCGGATGGCGCCGTCTCCACCGAGCGGACCTCGGTGCGCGGAATGAGCGTCGAACGGCACCTCGACCGGGGCTTCACCGAGCACCGCTTCGCCGACGGCGACGACCTGCTGGCCTCGGGCGCCGCCGGGGCGGGCCCGGAGGCCGCCGACGCGCTGCGCGCGGTGCAGGAACGGCCGCTGTTCGAGCTGACCCCCGAGCTGCGCGCCGAGCTGGCCGGGATCGCCGCCGAGACCGGCGCGGAGCTGACCCTGGGTGTGGCCCAGCAGCACGTCGCCGCCGGCAGCGCGGACCGCGTCGCCACCACGGAGCGGATCGTCACGACCCTGGAGACCAGGCTGGCCGGCGACGACGGCACCGTCCACTCCCGGTCGCTGCTGTGCGCCCCCGCGGGCTCCGACCCGGGCGGGCTGAGGGAGGCGGCCGTGCGGACGGCCGACGCGGTGCGCGAACGCCTCGCACTGCCGCTCGCCGCCGAACTCCCGGACGGCGCCGACCTCGTGCTGTTGCCCGGTCTCGCCGGGGCGTTCTTCCACGAGATCGTCGGGCACCCGATGGAGGCCGACGTGGTCGCGTCCGGAACGAGCTACCTCGGGGCGCGCGCCGGGCGGCCGGTCGCACCCGGGTGGCTGTCGGTGCTCGACGGCGGGGCGCACGACGGGCCGGGCTACCGCAGCCCGTTCGACGACGAGGGCACCCCGTGCCGCACCCTGCGGCTGATCGACCGGGGCACGGTGGGGCGGCCGATGACCGACCGGGCGCTCGCCGCCCTGCTCGGCGGCGGCCCCGGCACGGGCCACGGACGCAAGCAGAGCTACCGGCATCCGGCGATCCCCCGGATGACCCACACCGTGGCCCTGATCGAGGCCTCGGCCGAGCCGGAGCCGCCCTCGGGCGACTGGATCGCCCCGTACGGGCTGCGGCTGGACATGATGAACATCGCCTCGGGCGCCTTCGTCTTCCACGCCCCGTTCTCGCTGCTGCACCGCGCCGACGGCAGCACCGCCCGGCTGGGCCCGCTGACGGTGACCGGTGACGGAGCGCGGGTGCTCGCGGGCCTGCGGCCCTACGAGCACCGGGTCGCCGCCTATCTGCGGGCCACCGGGGGCTGCGGGAAGCTGGGGCAGTACCCGGTGCCGGTGTCGTTCGCCAACGCCGGATTCCGGCTGCCGACCGGACTCGTCGGGCTGCGGGCGGTGGCCCGTGGCTGAGACCAGGACCCGTGCCTCCGGAATCGTCACGCCCACCCGCGGCGCGGCGCGGCTGACCGTCTCGCTCGACACCCTGCGCCTCGAACGGGACGCGACGGGCCTGGTCACCGGCTCCCGCCGGGTCGCCGGGTCGCCGGACCAGGACGCGGGCAAGGAGACCGGGCTGCTGCTCACCGAGGCGGCCGAACGGACGGCGTCGGCCGTCGCCGGGCTCCAGAGCGCGGTGGCGCAGGTCCACGAGTGGCGTGACGGCGACGGCCTGCCGGTGTCGAGGCGGGCCGAGCTGCTGGCCCGGGTCGAGACCCCCGGCGGCCCCGTGCTGCTCGGCACCAGCGGCCCGGGGGATCCGGCCGGGCTCGTGGAGGCGCTGCCCTGGGACGAACTCGGGGCGCTCTCGGCGCCGTTCGTCCCGGCCGACCCGCCTGAGGACTGGCGCGAGCGGCCGCTGCTGCTGCGGCCCTCCGCGGCGTCGGTGCTGGTGGCCGGTGCGGCCTTCTCGCTGACCTCGCGCGGGGGCCGCGCGACCGCCGCCCGGCTGGCGGGGCGGCGCATCCTGCCGCAGCTGACCCTGACCGACCTGCCGTCGGCGCCGCCCGAATCGGGGCCGGACGGGCCAGGGCAGGACGCTTCGGGGCTGGACGACCGGGGTGACCCGGCGCTGCCCACCGTCCTGGTCGACGGCGGCCGGATCTGCCCGCCGCCCCCGCTCGCCGAGGGCATCGCGCTCGGCCGGGCCGTGTGGGACCACGACACCGGCGGGTTCGGCCCGCCGCCGCTGGCCCGGCTCGAACTCGACGGACCCCGGGCCGAGGTGCCCCCGGACGCGGTGGAACTCGTCTGGTGCGTGGAGGGCCTCCAGCGCTACCACGGCGACGGCACCGTCCGGCTCCAGTGCCTGGCCAGGGTCGCGGACCGGCCCGGCGGCTGGTTCCGCCTCGCCCTGCGGGGCAAGCCCGTCCACCTGCTGCGCCGGGCCCGCGGCCTGGCCGGCCCACCCATGGCTGTCCACAGCGACAGCGACGTGACCACCCGCTCGCTGGTACTCGCCGGCGCGGCCGAAATGGAAGGTGCAGGACATGCCGTCGTCACCGTCATCACCCCCTGACTTCACGCTCGTCGGCGGAGGGATCGTCGGCGCCTGCCTCGCCGAGGAGTTGAGCGACAGCGGGGCCTCCGTCCGGGTGCTCGACTCCGGTGCCGAACCCGGGCACTCGACCAACCGCGCGGCGGGGGTGGCGGTTCCCTCGCTGCGCTACCTCACCGACCGGGAGTTCTACGACTGGCTGCGGACCGCCAAACGGGACCTGGACGCCGACGTCGCCCGGCTGGAGCCGGAGTACGGCGCGTTCAGCGTGGCCAGGCCCATCCTGCGCGCCCTGCGCGAGACGGACGTGCAGGCCCACGGCGACGTGCTCAGCGGGCTCGGCGTCGGCGACTGGGTGGAGGGCGGCGCCCTCGCGCAGGCCGCGCCCGGGCTCAAGCTGCCCACCAGCAGGCGCTACCTCCTCGACCCGGACGGGCTGATGATCGACGGCCGCCGCTACCTGGACGCCGTACGGCGCCGGTGCCTGGCCCGGGGCGTCGACTGGCAGCAGGGCGTCACGGTCCGGGAGGTGCGCGAGGAGGGCGCGGCCGTCTCGGTGGTGACCTCCGACGGGACGCTCCGCGCGGACCGGGTGGTGATCACCGCCGGCGCCTGGAGCTCGGGCAAGGGCCTGGCCGAGGCGACCGGAGTCCGGCCGCAGCGCGGGCAGATGGCGGTGCTGCGGACCGACGAGGAGCTGAACTGCATCCTGTCCTCCGCCTACTACCTCGCGCCCGGGGTCGGGGACGACGTCATCGTCGGTGCGACGGAGGAGGACACCGGGTTCGCCGAGCACGTGACCACCCAGGGCATCGCCAACCTGCTGCGGTTCGCCACGACCGTCATGCCGGGGCTCGCGGACTCGGTGCCCGTGGAGCTCCGCGCCGGACTGCGCCCGGTCTCCGGCACCGGACGGCCGCTGGCGGGCGCACTGCCCGGCCACGAGCGGATCTTCCTGTCGGCCGGCCACGCCGGGCACGGGCTGCTCTCGGCGCGCGCCACCGGCAAGGGCATGGCGGCCGGCCTGGTCGGCGACGACTGGGAGGCCCTGCCGTACAGCATGTGCCCCTCGCACGCCCTGGGCGGTGCCTCCTGATGCGCATCGACCACGTGATCGTCGGCGCGCGGACCATCGAGCCGCTGCGCGAACTGCTGTGGGACCAGTACGGGTTCGGCATCACCGACGGCAGCCCCAACCCGGACGGCACGGCGAGCTGGGTGGTGCCCTTCGACACGCCCGACGTGCAGTACCTGGAGCTGCTCGTCACCCACGACGAACGGCGGCTGGCGGGCGAGGACTTCGGCCGGCTGTTCCTGGAACGGACGGCGGACGGGCCGGACTTCCTCAACTGGGCGGCGCTGACCGACGACATCGAGTCCACCGCACGCGAGGTGGAGGCGGTCACCGGCGCCGATCCGGACCTCTTCCGCGGCGAGTCGGTCCGGGCCGACGGAGGGAGCGTGCCGTGGGCGGAGGCGGCGTTCGACCTGTCGTGGCGCAGCCGGGTGCTGCCGTTCTTCCTGAGCTACGGCGACCCGCGGGCGCGCGCGGCACGGGTGCCGGGCGACCTCGAGGCGGCCGGGCACCGGGTGTGCCCGACGTCGCTGCGGCGCCTGGAGACGGGCCCGGCGCCGGAGCGGGAGCGTGACTGGGCGGACCGGTGGCCCGGACTCGCCGCGCTCGACGTCCTCGTCGACCCCGCGGCCGGCCCCCGCATCACGGCGGTGCACGTCGACACCGCCGAGGGCGAGACGGTGGTGCGGCTTCCGTGACCCCCGCACGCCCCGCACCCGCGGGGGCACCGGGCGGCCCCGGCCGCAGCACCGCCGCGGCCGGGGCGTCCGGGCCCGCCCGGCCGGGCGGGCCCGGACGGCGACGGTCAGCCGGCCGTGCGGCCCGCGTCACGACGAGCGGCGTGGGCCGTGAGCAGCCGCTCCCGGGCCTGGTCGTCCTCGGCGGCCTGCACCGCCGTCCAGGCCAGGGCGACGGACGCCTGGAGCAGCGCCCGGTCGGCGGCCGGGGCCACGCAGGCCCGGGCGAACTCCGGCTGGTGGTTGACCGCGCCGCCGCTGTCGATGCCGATGCTGGGGTGCACGCTGGGCAGGACACGGCTGACGTTGCCCATGTCGGTGCTGCCGGTGGGCATCGCGCGCTCCTCCTCCGGGGACACCAGGGGGCGGCCCAGTTCGGTCGCCGCCGCCCGGTAGGCCGCCACCAGGAAGGGATCGTGGGCCAGTTCGGCGTACGCGGGTGTCGAGCGGACCTCGTGGGTGCAGCCGGTGGCGACGGCGCCGCCCTCGAAGCAGGCCCTGACCCGCGCTTCCAGGCGCCCCAGGGACTCCATGTCGGCGGCCCGCAGGTTGTACAGGGCGCTGGTGTGCGCGGGGACCACGTTGGGCACCTCGCCGCCCCGGGTCACGATGCCGTGCACCTGCTGCCGCGGCTCGAAGTGCTGGCGGCCCACGCCGACGGCGACCTCCGCCACGGTCAGGGCGTCGGCGGCGTTGACGCCCAGGTGCGGGGCGAGGGCGGAGTGCGACTCGCGCCCGGTGTAACGGACTTCGAGCTCGACCAGGGCGAGGGGGCGGGGAGCGCAGTTGTCCTCGGGGGCCGGGTGGACGAGCATCGCCATCGACACCTCGTCGAAGACCCCGGCCTCCAGCATGGCGATCTTGCCGCCGCCCTCCTCCTCGGCCGGGGTGCCCAGCACCATGACGGTGATGCCGAGGTCGTCGGCCACGTCCCTCAGCGCCAGGGCCGCGCCCACCGACGAGGCGGCGATGATGTTGTGGCCGCAGGCGTGGCCGAGGCCCGGCAGCGCGTCGTACTCCGCGCACAGCCCGACCGTGAGCGGGCCGCTGCCGTAGCGGGCGGTGAACGCGGTGTCCAGGCCGCCGACGCCGGACACCACCTCGAACCCCTCGTCCCGCAGCAGGCCGCTCACCTTGGCGGCGCTGCGGTGCTCCTTGAAAGCGGTCTCCGGCTCGGCGTGAATACTCCTCGACAGCGCTATCAGTTCGTGTTCGGCGCGTTCGACGCTTTCGCGACAACCACGCATGATCCGAGACGAGATTCGCATCTTCTCTTTCCCCTCCGCATGACCGGGATAGCCGCCGGCCGGATGACCGGACAATTCCCTGGCCTTTTCCTTCCTACCGGAGTCTCCGACGAAAAGCGAGACCAGTCTGGAGAATTGACATGGCGTCACTGACGGATTCACCGAAAGCTCCACCGACGACGTCGCTGACCTGGAACGTGCGGGCGGGCGCCGGGGAACTCTCGGTCGAGACGATGCCCTGGTCGCTGCTGCGCGCGACCGGCTTCCCCGCCGGACTCCTGGACGGGCTCGCGTCCGAGGAACTGCTCGGCACCGCCGCCGGGGTGCTCGCGGCGGAGCAGGCCGTCGCCGCCGAGCGCGCACACTTCCTGGACCAGCTGTGGCCGGGGCTGCGCAAGGCCGTACGGACGGTCGAACCGCGCCAGCGGTCGCTGCGCGCCCTGCAGAGCTGCCGCCGGCTGGTGGACGGGGGCGCGCCCCTGGACGAGCGGTGCGCAGCGGTCCTCGCGGCGACCGGCGCGCCGGACTGGGCGCCCCGCTGGAACGCCCTGGTCGCCGCGCTCGACGAGCGGCTGACGGCGGCCGGGACCGAGCTGGAAGCGGCCCTGCTGCGGGCCCGGCTGCACACCGCGCGGGCCGCCGGCCGCGAGGACTTCGGGCACGCTGTGTTCGTGTCGAACCCCTCGTTCCACCACACGGCCCTGGAGACCCCGCCGCTGACACACCCGGGCTGGGCGCAGGCGCGGGACGGGGGCGGCGCCCTGCCGCAGACCCTGCGCCGCCGGGTCGACACCCTGCACCGCTACCTGCGCCGGTTCGCCACCAAGTGCGAGACCGTCTCGTTCTTCGGCCCGGTGCTGTTCGGCCGCCTGGTGCCCGAGCGGGAGGAGACCCTGCTGGTCGGCGCGCCCGGCCGCGAGAAGGTCGTGGTGGAGGCGAGTGCCTGGCTGGTGGAGGAGCTGCGGGAGCAGGCCGCCCGCGAGGTGCCGCTGACGCGGCAGCGGGTGTGGCCCAGTCCGCTGTTCCGCCGGCCGGACTCGTCCCCGGTGCTGGAACGGGCCGTCGACGGGCGCAGGTTCAGGGTCGCGGGGCCCGCGCTGGCGCTGTGGAGCGCCGCCGCCGCGGCGCCGGGGAGCCGGCTCGACTCGCTCCTCAGCGCCGCCGGCCCCGTGCCGACCCCGCCCGGTGCGGGGTCGGACGACGCGTACGCCGCCAGGCTGGTGAAGGCGCTCGGGCCGGCGCTGGTCGTCTCCCCCTGGCGGCTGCCGGCGACCGAGCTGCACGCGCTGACCAGGCTGGCGGCCGAGCACCCCGCGGACCCGGTGGTGAACCTGGCGGAGGTCCGCGACACGTACGCGCGGGCGCCCTGGCCCGAACGGGCGGCGCACCTCCTCGCCGTACGGGCGGCCCGCGCGGCGGACGGCGGTCGGGTCTCGCAGGACAGCGGGCGGCACTACGCCGACCGCGAGCTGTTCCACGAGGACAGGTCGAGTCCGCTGAGCGAGCGCGTCGGCTTCGGGGCGCCGGTCGTGGAGCGCATCCGGGAGATCACCGAGGCGGTGTTCCCGCTGGTGTTCCTCGCGGCGCTGCTGGCCAGGGAGGACGCCCGCGACGCCCTGCGCGCCGAGCTGGCGGGCGCCCCGGTGCCGCTCGCCGCGCTGGCCGCACGGGAGATACCCGCTCCTTCACCGCGCCGCGACCGGCTGGACGCCGTGCTGCGCCGCCTGGTCGGGCGGGCCGTGGCGGCCGCGGGAACGGCCGACGGCCGCCCCCCGGTCGTGGAGCTGAGCGGCGGCGAACTGGCCGAGGCGCTGGCGCCGCTGTGGGACACCGTGACGTACGGCCCCGACGACGCGTGCCTGCCGAGCCCCGACCTGATGGTGGCGGGCCCCGACCCGGCCACCGCCGACTGGGTGCTCTCGGAGCTGCACGACGACTGCAGCTCGATCTTCGGCGGGCTGGAGCGTCCGCTGCACAGCGACCCGGACGGGCTGTGGGCCGGCTTCACCGAGCGGGTGGCGCGAGCCGTGCCGCCCGGGAGCGCCGCGACCATCGTCTCGCGCCGGCGCAGCGCCCATGTGACCCCCGAACTCCCCGGCGCCGCCATCGAACTGAGCGGCCTCTCGGGCAAGGACCGGGCCGACGTGGTGCCGATCGCGGACGCCGTCGTGCCCGCTTCGGCCGACGCGGTGGTGGTGGACGGCCGGCGGCGGCTGCTCTACCCCGGCGACCTGTCGTCGACACTGCACCGCGCGGTGTCCCGGCCCGCGCTGGTCCCGGTGCCGGTCGACCTCGGGGCGTACACCCCCAGGATCGTGGTGGACGGTGTCGTGGTCCAGCGGGCCCGCTGGCGGCTGAGCATTCCGGAAAGGGCTCCGGAGAAAACCGCGGACACCGTCACCCAGTGGCTGTCCGTGCAACGGCTCCGGGCCGCCCTGGGAATGCCGCGCCACGTCTACGTGAAGCATCCGGCCGAGCCCAAGCCGCTGTACGTCGATTTCGCCGATCCGCTGTCGGTGATCGATATCGCGCGACTTCCCGGAGGGGAAGTCGTCGTGTCCGAAATGCTGCCCACCCCGGACCAGTTGTGGTGGCGCGTGGCGGACGAAACGCATTGTGCCGAATTCCGTCTCGGCTGCATCGTGCGGCCGGTGACGTCCGACAATCCGCCGACCCCGGAACAACAGGAAGAGAGCGCGTCATGACCGAGGACCTCCGCATCACCTCACTGGTGAGGGACGCCTACGACAAGGCCGCCGAGCAGTACGACTCCGCCGGCCAGATGATCTTCCATCCGCTGGGGAAGATGATCGCCGACACCCTGGAGCTGTCGCCGGGCGAGCGGGTGCTCGACATCGGCTGCGGGCGCGGCGCCTGCCTGTTCCCGATCGCCCACGCGGTGGGCCCGGAGGGCTTCGTGCTCGGCATCGACCAGGCCCAGGGCATGGTCGACGCCTGCACGGCCGACATCACGGCCCGCGGCGTCGCCGGCTGGGCCCGCGCGGAGCTGGGCAACGCCCAGGACTTCGCCTTCGCCGAGCCGTTCGACGCGGCGAGCGCCGGGATGGTCCTGTTCCTGCTGCCGGAGGCGGAGAAGGCCCTGTCCTGCGCCGCCGCGGCGCTGCGCCCCGGGGGCAGGTTCGCCGCGACCACCTTCCCCACCGAGAACGGCAGGCTGGCCGCCGGGTGGGAGTCCGCCGAGATCCTCGCCGGAGTGCTCGCCAAGCACCTCCCCGAGGGTGTGGACGACCCGTGGCAGGTGGTCCTGGGCCTCGGCGGCCCGCTGGCCGGTGAGGAGTCCACGGCCGCCGCCTTCCTCGCCGCCGGCTTCAGCGATGTGCGGATCCGCCACGTCCCGGCGGACTCCCGCTTCGAGACCATCGACGACTACCTGGCGTGGACCAGGACCGTGACCACCCGCGTGCAGTGGGACCTGGTGCCCGCGGAGCGGGTGGCCGAGGCGACCGACGAGGCGCGCGAGGCGCTGCGGGTGCTCGCGGGGCCGGACGGCTCCCTGGAGTTCTCCTGCCCGACCAGGACCGTGCTGGCCGTTCGCTGACGGCACGACCGCGACCGTCTACCAAGCGCTGAACACAGAGCCGAGAGGTGCGATGACATGGCTCCTGACACGACCCCTTCGCTGATCCGTCCGCTGTCCGAACTGCTCGGCGGACACGCCGCCCGGATCGGGGACAAGGTGGCCTTCGCCGACGCCCGGCGGGGCGTCGGCTACCGGGAACTGGATCTGCGGACCTCTCGGCTCGCCGGCCGGCTCGCCGCGCTGGGACTGGAGAACGGCGGCCGGGCCGCCGTCCTCATGGGCAACAGCGTGGAGATGGTGGAGAGCTGCCTCGCCGTCATCCGGGCGGGCGGCATCACCGTGCCGCTGAATCCGCAGGCGTCCGAGGCCGAACTGGTCCACTTCCTGCGGGACTCCGGGGCGTCGGTGGTGCTGTGCGACCCGGCACGGCTCGACGTGCTGCTGCGCGCGGTGGCCGCGTCCGGCCTGCCCCGGCCCTCGATCGTGCTCACCGGCAGCTCCCCCGGCGCCACTGCTTCCGACACCACCGGGTACGACGTCACCGCGTACGAGGCGCTCGCGGGCACCCCGTACGACGGGCCGGCGCCCGAGGAGAACCCGCTCGACGCTCCGGCCTGGATGCTCTACACCTCCGGCACCACCGGCCGCCCCAAGGGGGTGCTCTACTCCCTGCGCAGCTCGCTGTGGCTGGTGGAGGCCTGCCACGTGGGTGTGCTCGGGATGACGCAGGACGACCAACTGCTGTGGCCGATGCCGCTGTTCCACGGCCTGGGCCAGAACCTGTGCGTCATGGCGGTCGTGGCCGTGGGCGCCGGCGCCCGGCTGATGAGCGGCTTCGCCCCTTCCGAGGTGCTGGACGCCCTGCGCGACGACGGCGTCACCTTCCTCGCCGGGGTGCCGACGACGTACCACTACCTGCTGGACCGCGCCCGCCAGGAGCGCACCCGGCTGCCGTCGCTGCGGCTGGGGTTCGTCGCCGGTTCGGCCGGCGGCGCCTCCCTCGGCAGCCGTTTCGAGGAGGCCTTCGGGGTCCCGCTGGTGGACCAGTACGGATCGACGGAGACCGGCGCGATCACCTCGAACCGGCCGACGGGTGACCGGACGGCCGGGGCGGCCGGGCCGCCCGTTCCGGGCGTGGACATCCGCCTGGTGGACGGCGGTTCCGGTGCCGAGGTGCCCGACGGCGAGCAGGGCGAGGTCTGGGTCAGCGGCCCCAACCTGATGCTGGGCTACCACGGGCAGCCCGACGCCACGGCGGAGGTGCTGCGGGACGGCTGGTACCGCACGGGCGATCTGGCCCGCCGGGACGCCCTCGGGCAGGTGACCCTGACCGGCCGCCTCAAGGAGCTGATCATCCGGGGCGGCGAGAACATCCACCCCGTGGAGGTCGAGGACGTGGTGCGCACGGCGCCGGGCGTGGCCGACGCGGCGGTGGGCGGGGAGCCGCACGAGGTGCTCGGCGAGGTGCCCGTCGCGTACGTGGTGCCCGGCCCCGAAGGCGTCGACGTCCAGGCGCTGTTCGAGCACTGCCGGACGCGGCTGTCCTTCTTCAAGGTGCCGGAGAAGGTGTACGCCGTCGCGTGCGTTCCGCGCACCGCGTCCGGGAAGGTCACCCGGCACCTGCTGGCGGCCGCGGACCCCCGGTTGCTCGGCACGGCGTCCACCGGCGGGCCCGGGGAGCGCGGGGAGTGCAGGGAACACGGGGAACACGGGGAGTGCGGGGCCGCGTCCGACCGGGGCGAGTGGGCGGGCCGTCTCGCGGCGCTGACGGCGGCCGAGCGGGCCCGGACGGTGCTGGACCTGGTCCGCGCCGAGGTGGCGCTCGCGCTCGGCGTCGAAGCCGAACGGGTCGCGCCCACCAGGCCGTTCGTGGATCTCGGCCTCGGCTCCCTCGCCGTCGTGGCGGTCGGGCGGCGGCTGTGCGCGCTGGTCGGGCTGCGGCTCCCGGCGACCGCGGTGTTCGACCACCCGACACCCGCCGCCTTCGCGGACCGGCTGGTCGCGGAGCTGACGGAGCCGTCGGAGTCGACAGAACCGTCGGAGCTGACGGAGCTGACGGAGCCGACGGGCACCCGCACGGCCGCCGAAGCCTTCCCGGCCGAGCGTACGGCCCCCGCGGGGCCCGACCCGGACGGCGCCGAGCCGATCGCCATCATCGGCATGGCCTGCCGCTTCCCGGGCGGGGTGGAGTCGCCCGAGCAGCTGTGGGACCTCGTCGCCGCAGGCCGGGACGCCACCTCGGACTTTCCCGCCGACCGGGGCTGGGCACTGGACTCCCTGTTCGACCCCGACCCCGACCACCCCGGCACCAGCTACGTCTCGCGCGGCGGCTTCCTGGCCGACCCGTCCGCGTTCGACGCCGGCTTCTTCGGCATCGCCCCGCGCGAGGCGACCGCGATGGACCCGCAGCAGCGGCTGATGCTGGAGGTCGCGTGGGAGGTCTTCGAACGGGCCGGCCTCGACCCGACCGGCCTGGCCGGCTCGGAGACCGGTGTCTTCGTCGGCACCAAGGGCCAGACGTACAGCACGCTCGCCGCGCCCGGGTCCGAGTACGAGGGCCATCTCGGCTTCGCCACCTCGGGCAGCGTGATGTCCGGCCGGGTCTCCTACACCCTCGGTCTGCACGGCCCCGCCGTCACCGTCGACACGGCCTGCTCGGCGTCCCTGGTGGCCCTCCACCTGGCCTGCGGCTCCCTGCGCTCCGGCGAGTCGCGGCTCGCGCTCGCGGGCGGGGTCACGGTGATGTCCACCCCGGACGACATGATCACCTTCAGCAGGCACCGGGGCCTCGCCCCGGACGGCCGGGTGAAGGCCTTCGCCGACGCGGCGGACGGCACCGCCTTCGGCGAGGGCGCGGGGGTGCTGCTGCTCGAACGGCTCTCGGACGCGCAGCGGGCGGGCCACCAGGTGCTCGCCGTGATCCGGGGCAGCGCCGTGAACCAGGACGGCGCGTCCAACGGGCTCACCGCGCCCAACGGCCGTGCGCAGCAGCGGGTGATCCGCCGGGCACTCGCCAACGCCCGGGTGGCCGCGCACGAGGTCGACCTGGTCGAGGCCCACGGCACCGGGACCATGCTCGGCGACCCGATCGAGGCCGAGGCGATCCTCGCCGCGTACGGGCGCGGCCGGGACCCTCAACGGCCGCTGTGGCTCGGCTCGGTGAAGTCCAACATCGCCCACACCCAGGCCGCCGCGGGCATGGCCGGTGTCATCAAGCTGGTGGAGGCGATGCGGCACGCCGTGCTCCCGGCGACCCTGCACGTGGACCGGCCGTCACCGCACGTCGACTGGTCGTCGGGGACCGTGCGGCTGCTCGACGAGGCGCGGCCGTGGACGACCGCCGACGGACGGCCCCGGCGCGCCGGGGTGTCCTCCTTCGCCATCAGCGGCACCAACGCCCATGTCGTCCTGGAGGAGGCGCCGCGCTCCCCCGCGGCCGAGGAGGCGCCGCGCTCCCCCGCGGCCGAGGAGGCCCCGGCCCCGGTCCCGTCCGGTGAGCCCCCGGCCCCGGCCCCGGTCTCGTCCGGTGAGCCCCCGGCCCCGGTCCGGGCGCTCACCGCCGTGCCGTGGCTGCTGTCCGCGAAGTCCCCGGCCGCGCTGCGCGACCAGGCCCGCCGGCTGGAGTCGTTCCTGCGCGCGGCGCCCGGGCGGGATGCCGTGGACGTGGGGCGCACCCTGGCACTGTCCCGGGCCGGGCTCGAACACCGGGCCGCCGTCGTCGCGGACCTCGGTCGCGGCGCGGACGGGGTGGAGGGAGTGCTGCGCGCACTCGGCGCACTCGCGGAGGGCGAGCCCGCGGCCGGACTGACCACGGATCACGCCGGTGCCGCCCGGACCACGGCGTTCCTCTTCACGGGCCAGGGCTCCCAGTGGGCGGGCATGGCCCGTGAACTGTACGAGGCGTTCCCGGTGTTCGCCGAAGCGCTGGACACGGTGTGCGACCATCTGTCGCCGCAGGTACGGCAGTTGCTCCTCGCCGGCGGAGACGCGGCGGACGACGGGCGCATCCACCGCACCGGCTTCGCCCAACCCGCCCTGTTCGCGCTGGAGGTCGCGCAGTTCGCGCTGCTGCGGTCCTGGGGGGTGCGTCCCGACGCGCTCGCCGGCCACTCCCTCGGCGAGCTGGCCGCCGCGCACGTCGCCGGGGTGTTCTCGCTGGCGGACGCGGCCAGACTGGTCACCGCCCGGGGCGAGTTGATGCAGGCGCTGCCCGAAGGCGGCGCCATGATCGCG
The DNA here is from genome assembly GCF_041435235.1 of Kitasatospora sp. NBC_01300. Classification (NCBI taxonomy): domain Bacteria; kingdom Bacillati; phylum Actinomycetota; class Actinomycetes; order Kitasatosporales; family Streptomycetaceae; genus Kitasatospora; species Kitasatospora sp. NBC_01300. The sequence goes on from NZ_CP108408.1 coordinate 896,417, forward strand.
CTGGAGGCCACCGAGGACGAGGTCCTGCCGCTGCTCTCCGGCCAGGAGTCCCGGCTGGGGATCGCCGCCGTGAACGCGCCCCGCTCCGTCGTGGTCTCGGGCGACGAGGACGCCGCGGCGGAGGTCGCGCGAGCCGTTGCCGAACGAGGCCGCAGGACCAAGCACCTGACGGTCAGTCACGCATTCCATTCGCCTCGGATGGACGCGGTGCTGGAGGAGTTCGAGGCCGTGGCCCGGACCGTCACCTACCGCGTGCCGGACGTGCCGCTCGTCTCCACGGTCACCGGCGCCCTCGCCGGTGCGGAACTGCTGACACCCGCGTACTGGACCGGGCAGCTCCGCTCGGCCGTCCGGTTCGCCGCCGCGGTGGGGACCCTGCGGGAGCGGGGCACCGACACCTTCGTCGAACTGGGCCCGGACGCGTCCCTGACGGCCCTGGTGCGTCAGATCGTCGACGACGCCGACGCCGACGCCGACGGGGGTGACGGAGGTGGCCGGCCGAACGACCACCGTGCGCTGCCGGTTTCCCGGCGCGACCGGCCCGGCGCGGCGACCGCCGTCGGTGTCGCCGCCGCGCTCCACGCCACCGGTGTCCCGGTCGACTGGGCGGCGTTCTTCGACGGCACCGCCGCCCGCCACGTCACGCTGCCGACCTACGCCTTCCAGCGCAAGCGTCACTGGCTGCCCGCACTCGCCGCTCCCGCCGCGTCACCGGCACCGGCCTTGGCCGGGGCGGAAGTTGAGGAGGCGGCAGTTGAGGAGGCGGCCCCGTCCGGGCGGGTGCTCAAGCCGGGTGAGCGCCCGGAGGTCGCCGCCCGCCTGGCCGGCGTGCTCGCCGGACTGGACGAGGAGAAGCAGCTGCTCCACATGATCGACCGGATCGCCACCCGGGTCGCGGCCGTGCTCGGCCACGACAGCGCGGATGCCGTCGACCCCGACGTGCCGTTCCTCGAACTCGGCGTCGACTCCCTCATGGCCGTGGAGATGCGCAACCAGTTCAGCGACTTCTGCGGGGTGAGCCTGCGCCCGACGCTCGTCTTCGAGCACCCGACCCCGGCGGTGCTCGCCGACCACCTGCTCGCGAAGGTGCTGGCTGCGGTGTCCGCCACGCCGGGCGTCGACGAGGACGCGGTGGACTTCGCCGCCGAGGTCGTCCTGGCCGCGGACATCTCCCCCGCCGACGAGGTGATCCGGGTCGCGGACGACCCGCAGGAGGTGCTCCTCACCGGCGCGACCGGGTTCCTGGGCGCGTACCTGCTGCGCGACCTGCTGCGGACGACCCGTGCGACCGTGCACTGCCTGGTCCGCGGGGCCGACGAGGCGGACGCGTGGGCGCGGCTGCGCAAGAACCTGGAGTGGTACGAGTTCTGGGACGGCATCGACCCGGACCGGCTGTCCGTGGTCGTCGGCGATCTCGCCCGGCCGCTGCTGGGGCTGGACCCCGAACGCTTCGACGCGCTCGCCCGCAGCGTGGACAGCGTCTACCACGCCGCCGCGACCGTCAACGGCCTCTACCCGTACTCGGCGTTGAAGGACGCGAACGTCACGGGCACCGCGGAGATCCTGCGCCTGGCCGCGCGGCACCGCACCGTGCCCGTCCACCACGTCTCGTCCACCGGCGTGTTCGCCGCGGAGGCGGTCCCCGGGCAGGCCCTCCAGGTGACCGATCCGCCGGGCCCCGCCGAGGCGCTGTCGTCCGGCTACCGGCAGACGAAGCTGGTGGCGGAGCAGATCATCGAACTCGCCAGGGGGCGGGGCCTGCCGGTCTCGGTCTACCGGGTGGACGAGATCTCCGGCGACTCGGAGCGCGGCTTCTGCCAGACCCACGACTTCGTCTGGCTGAGCATGAAGGGCATCGTGCAGGCCGGTGCCGTACCGCAGGATCCCGCCGGCATCTTCCACCTGGTGCCGGTCGACCACGTCAGCGCGGCGATCCTGCGGCTGTCCCGCGACGACCGGGCGGCGGGCCGCAACCACCACCTCGCCAACGGGACGCACCTCCCGTTCTCCGCGATGACGGAATCCCTCCGCTCCCTCGGCTACCGCCTCGACGAACTCCGCTGGGACGCCTGGGTGCGGCGCATCCGCGCCGACCGCGACAACGCGATGGTCCCGATGATCGACGCCTTCGAATCGACCATCTACAGCGGACGCAACCACTACCTGTCCGTCGACACCTCGCAGACCCGGGAGCTGCTGGCCGGTACCGGCGTCGACTGCCCGCCGATGACGCGTGAACTCTTCGAGAAGTACGTCGGGTTCTTCGTCCGCGTCGGCTACTTCCCCGAGCCTGGCGCCGGCCGCCATGCCGAACCGGGCATCGGCCGCCTCGCCGAACCGGGCGCCGGTGACCTCCCCGGCGGCGACGCCGTGGACGGCGGTGCGCAGGCCCTCCGGGTCCGGGAGGCGGCGTGGGAGGACCTTCCGGCGATGGCGGGCATCTGCTTCGAGGCCTTCAACACCCTGAACGCCTCGCTCGGTCTCGCCCCGGAGTGGTCGTCGGTGGACGAGGTGACGGAGATGTTCCGGGACCGGCTCGCGGCCCCGGGCTGCCTCGCCTACGTGGCGGTCGACGGCGCGGGCTCCGTGACGGGCTCCAACTTCCTCGTCCTGGGCGAGTCCGTCGCCGCCTTCGGCCCGCTCAGCGTCGCGCCCGGCGCGCAGGGCGGCGGTGTGGGCCGGCTGCTGATGGACGAGGTGATCGGCGCGGCCGCCCGGCACGACCGGGGCTCGGTCCGGGCCGTCCAGGTGACCAACAACCTGGGCGCGTACCGGCTCTACTCCTCGCTCGGCTTCGCCCCGTACGAGCAGCTGTCCCTGGTCGCCGGGTACGCGCCACCCACCCCGGCGAACATGGCGGGCTTCACGGTGCGCGCGATGGCCGAGGACGACGTGCCCGCGTGCCAGGCGCTGTACCGCTCCGTCAACGGCCATGCGCGGGACGGAGAGATCCACATGGCCGCCAAGCGGGCCTTCGGCTGGTCGCAGCCGTACGTGGTCGTCGACCGGTCGAGCGGTGCGCTCGCCGGCTACACCACGGGCCTGTCCGACCTGGGCCACCTGACGGCGGTCTCGGAGGCCGCGGCACGGGCGCTGTACACGGGCGCCGGCGAGCTGATGCGCCGGGCCGTCCCCGACGGCGCGCCGCCCCGGCTGCGCATCCCGGGCCGGCTGCTGCCCGAGACCCTGAGCTGGGCGTTCCGCACCCGGGGCATCACCCTGGAGCGGCTGGAGACGCTGGTGGTGCGCGGCTCGTACACGGCGCCGCAGCAGGGGGTGTACTGCCCGGGGCTGTCCTACTGAGGCAGCCGTCCCTACCGAGGCACCGCCGTACACCGCTGTGCAGGGAGCACGCGAGGGCGCTCACCCCGTAGCCGTCGAGGCCGGGGTGAGCGCCTTCGCGCGTCCGGAGGCCGCCGTCCGGTCGCGCGTCCGGAAGCCGCCGTTCGGTCGCGCCTCCGGAGGCCGCCGTTCGGTCGCGCGTCCCGTCCGGAGGCCGCCGTTCGTCAGACCGGCGTGACCGGCACGTCCTCGCGCACGGAGCGCTCGCCCTTGGGCACGGCCAGCAGGGTGATCAGCACGCCGAGCACGGCGAAGCCCGCTCCGACGGCGAACGCGAGCCGGAAGCCCTCCGTCATCGCGCCGGCCAGGGCCGGGCCGCCGGCCTGCTTGCCGTCAAGGAGCTCCCTGATACGGGCGTTGGCCACCGAGGAGAGCACGGCGAGGCCGAGCGCGCCGCCGATCTGCTGGGTGGTGTTGATGAGCCCGGAGGCGAGGCCCGACTCCTGCGGTGTCACGCCGGAGACGGCGACGATGGTCACGGGCACGAACGAGAAGCCGAGTCCGAGTGCCGCGACCACCGAGGGCAGGAGCACGTCCCCGGCGAACGTGCCGTCGGCGGGGATGCGGGTGAACAGCAGGAGTCCCACCGCGGTGAGCGCCAGACCGCAGGCGAGGACGGGCCTGGGCCCGACCTTGGTCACCAGCTGCGAGGCCGCACCGGCGGCGACGATGCTCGCCACCGAGAAGGGCAGGTAGGACAGTCCGGCCTCCAGTGCGGAGAAGCCGAGCACCTGCTGGAGGTAGAGGGAGATGAAGAAGAACATCGACAGCAGCGCGGCGCCCACCAGCAGGGACACCGCGTTGGCGCTGGAGAGGTTGCGGTTGCGGAAGATCCGCAACGGCATCACCGGGTGCTTGACGAGGCGCAGTTCGACCAGGGCGAAGACCAGCAGCAGGACGGCCGCGAGGCCCAGCAGCCCGAGGGTCCTGGCCGAGCCCCAGCCCGCCCGCTCGGCGTCCACGAGCGCGTAGACCAGCACGCTGAGACCGCCGGTGACCAGTGCGGCACCGGCGAAGTCGATGCCCGTGCGTTCGTGGCCGCGACTCTCGCGGACGAACCTCGGCGTGAGGACGGCGGCGACGACGCAGATCGGCACGTTGACGAACATCACCCACTCCCAGCCCGCCCACTGGGTGAGCACACCGCCGAGCAGCACGCCGATGGCGCCGCCCGCTCCGGCGAGCGCGCCCCAGATACCGAGGGCCTTGTTGCGTTCGGCGCCTTCGGTGAAGGTCGTGGTGACGATGGACAGGGCGGCCGGCGCGATGATCGCGGCGCCGAGGCCCTGCCCCACCCGCGCGGCGATCAGCAGGCCCGCGGTCGGGGCGAGACCGCCGAGCAGCGACGTAGCGGCGAACAGCCCGAGTCCGGTCATGAACACCCGCCGCCGGCCGAGCAGGTCGGCGGTCCGGCCGCCGAGCAGCAGGAAGCCGCCGAAGGCGAGTGCGTAGGCGTTGACGATCCACTGGACGTCGGAGTCGGCGAAGTGCAGGTCCCGCTGGATCGAGGGCAGCGCGACGTTCACGATCGAGGCGTCGAGCACCACCGTCAACTGGGCGACGGCCAGGACGACGAGCGCCTTCCAGCGGAGGGGATCCGGGGAGGGGGTCAAGGTCGAGGTCGATAAGGAGGACGTGGGAGGCATGGCCATGGGAGGGATACGCTCCTGTGGGTTAAAGTGGTAACCGGAATCGGACTCACGGTTCCGGATGGCGACGATACGGAGGCGCGGTTCCCCTTGTCAAACACCCCTTCCCCTCCCCCTGCCCGCTCCAGCACGCCCACCGGCGGCAAGCTGCGCTCCGACGCCGCCCGCAACCGGCTCAAGGTGCTCGATGCCGCCCGAGCCGCCTTCTCCGAGTCCGGGCGGGACGCCCAGATGGGCGACATCGCCCGCCGGGCCGGGGTCGGTGTCGGCACGGTGTACCGCCACTTCCCGACCAAGGAATCGCTGGCGGAAGCGATCGTGGAGCACCGGTTCCAGCAGACCCTGGACTTCCTCAGGAACGAGGTGCTCCCCGACCCCGACCCCTGGCACGGCCTCGCCCGCTCCCTGGAGTTCTGCGGAACCATGCAGGAGCAGGACCGGGGCTACGCGGAGACGGTCACCGCGATGGTCGGCGGCAGCACGTTCGACGCAGCGGCGATCGCCGAACTCAACGAGCTCACCGACAAGGTGCTCAAACGCGCCCAGGCCGAGGGCTCGGTGCGAGAGGACCTGACCGTCGCGGACGTGTCACCGCTCTACATCGGCCTCTGCCACGTCGTCCAGGCCGGGGTCACCGACTGGCGCCGCTACCTCGGCATCATCCTCGACGGGCTGCGCCCGCGACGGTGTGCGGACTGTTCCGGCGGCTGACACCGTCCATCACCCGCCGCCGGGGGGGCGAATCAGGAGATCCACCGGCAAACCCCCCACCTCCCCGAGCCTCTCGACAAAAACCTCCCCCGAACGTGAACCCGATGGGGAGTCGGCTGCGTGTCTACGTCTGTAGGGCGACTGCAGAGTGGCCTTACGTTCGCTCAGCCACCTGGTAACGAAAGGGAGACCCGAAGATGAAGATCCTGTTCGCCATCCGTGACGCGTCCTTCGCCAAGAAGAGCCTGAAGGCCAGCGCTTGGTACATCTGGTACTAAGCCGGCTGATCGGTACCTCCGGTACCTGAACAGCTGATCCGCCCCCGCCCCTGCCCCCCCTCGCGGCCTCCGCCGGGAGATCGGGCCCGGGGCGGGGGCGGAGACCGCTCCCGGCAAAGTCTCGGAGACATCACATGGCCCTCTCCCCCGCCTCCGCCCGTTCGCGAACCACCGTGCTCTCCCCCCGACTTGAGGCCCTGCTCAAGGACCATCTGGGCAAGGACGCCGTCCGGCTCGAACCCGACACGATCGGGGTCGCCGGGCCCGAGCTCACCGACCGGATCCTCGCCGCCCGGCGCGCCACCGAGATCGAACGGCCCACCTTCAAACCGCTGCACGGACGTTCGATCACCCGCACCGAGGCGTCCTCGGTGACCCGGACGATCGGCAGCGACGTGCGCGAGGCACTGAAGGCCCCACTGCCGCCGAACATCGACCTGTCCGGCCCGTGGCCGCTCACCGGACACCTCTTCCTGCGCGACCTCATCCTCGGCCGGGACCCGCGCCGGCTGCGGATCCTGATGAGCCGCAACCTCGAACTGACGCCCCTGCTCACCTGGTTGGTGATCTCGGCCGGCGCCGCACTGCCCGGCGGGCCCAAGCCCGGCGACGACCTCACCGAACTCGGCAAGCTCACCGCGAAGGCGGCCAACTACCAGGACCGTCGGTACGCGCTGGGCATGTACCGCCGAGCCGCCGCACCGGTCTGCTTCACCATCTCCACCCTGGTCGCGAACGCGCTCTGGCTCGGCGCGCCGTTCGACGACAGCACGCCGAACCGGAACATCATCTTCGAGTCGCTGCGCCTGCTGCCGCCGTCCTGGAACATCCTGCGCCGCGCCTCGCCCGAGTACCCCGCGATCGACCCGCGGATCGGCGCCGGCGACGACGTCCTCGTCCTGCCGCTGCTCTCGCACCGCGACCCGGCGCTGTGGGAGGACCCGCACGAGTTCCGGCCGGAGCGCTGGGACCACCTCGACCCGGACAACACTCCCGGCTACCTGCCGTTCGGGCACACCTCCGAACGCTGCTGGGGCCGGCACATGGTGATGCCGCTCGCCGAACTGCTGCTGGACCAGATCCGTACGGCCGGCCTGGTCGTCGACCCCGAGCAGCGGACCGCCAAGGTGCCACTGCTCGGCCTGCTCGGCGTCAGCGAGGTCCGCGTCCTGAAGCCACGGGATGCACACTGATCACATGCACGATGATCATATACAGACCGACCACAGCGGGGCCGAACACAGCACCGCCGAACCGGAGTTCGCCGACAGCCAGTTCTACGCCGACCCGCACGCCGCGTACCGCCGCTGGCGCACCGAGGGCGGCGCCCGCAAGGTCCGGTTCGGCGGCGCGGCCGGACTCGAAGGCTGGGTCGTCACCGGCCACGCCGAGTGCCGGGCCGCCCTCACCGACCCCCGGCTGAGCAAGAAGGCCGTCACCGAGGCGTTCGCCCGACACGTCGGGAACTCCGAAGGCGGCCCGGGCCGCGACCTGATGTCGCACATGCTCAACTCCGACCCCCCGGAGCACACCCGACTGCGCAAGCTGGTCCAACAGGCCTACACCGCACGGCAGGTGGCGACTCTACGCCCGATGGTCGAGCGCCACGTCGGCGCACTGCTGGACCAGCTGGACGGGCCCGACCCGGTCGAGCTGATCAGCGAGTTCGCGCTGCCGCTGCCACTCGCGGTCGTCTTCGAGCTGTTCGGCGCGCCGCAGGCCGAACGGGAGAACCTCCAGGTCCGGGGCAACGCGGTCGACGCCGGCCCGGACGCGGACGGAGAGACAGGCGACGGAGCGGACGGCGAAGTCTCGGTGGAAACCGCCGAAGGCATGGCGGACTACCTGCGCGCCCTGGTCGACCACAAGCGCACCCACCCGGGCGACGACCTGATATCCGGACTCCTCGCCGCCCAGGCCGACGGCGACCGGCTGACCGAGGCCGAGATCACCTCGATGGCGTTCCTGCTCGCTATCGCCGGCCACCAGACCACCGTCAACCTGATCGCCAACGGCCTCCACGTGCTGCTCGGCCACCCCGAGCAACTCGCGGCGCTGCGCGCGGATCCGGCACTGCTTCCCGGCGCGATCGAGGAAGTCCTGCGCTACGAGAGCCCGTTCAGCATCGCCTCGCTGCGCCGCACCACCGAGCCGGTGACCATCGCGGGCACCACCATCCCGGCCGGCGAGTTCGTCCAGATCGCCCTGCTCGCCGCCAACCGCGACCCGGCCGTCTTCACCGACCCCGACCGCTTCGACATCACCCGCCCGGACGCCACCCGCCACCTCGCGTTCGGCCACGGCATCCACCACTGCCTCGGCGCCCAACTGGGCCGCCTCCAGGCCGAGGTGGCGTTCACCGAACTGCTGCGCCGCTTCCCGGCCCTACGCCTCGCCGACCCGGCCGAGCCCGCACAGTGGCAGGACAACCCGAGGCACCGCGGACTGCTCAGCCTGCGACTACTGCTGCACTGACGCCCGCCGGCCCCCACCCGCCCACAGCCGGTGGGGGCCGCCCATCCGACACACCCCGCCGAGGACCAACTCCACGCACCAGAACGGTCTCCACCGCGGCAAGCGGCAACTCCCCTCTGACAGCCGTGCTCCCACGCGCCGACTTCCAGGACTCACTGCGGCGGCCCTGAAGCTCTACGACCTCCCCCAAGGCCGGCAACACTCACCGTGGCAGCCGGCGACCTGCCCCCCAGCAGCGCCCACCACCTACCTGTCCCACATGAACACCGCCCGGCGGACAACCGCCTCAGCCTCACATCCCACACAACCAGCCGAACAGACCTGGCCCCGCAAGACCATTCAGACGCCGCCACGTCACCAGCGCCAGGCAGCGGCCCCGGACAATCTCAGCCACTGCCCCCGCGTCCAGCCTGTACGACAGCAACAGGCTGCCCCTAACCTCAGACGGCTACCACTGCCAACGGTCCTCAACCTCCACATGCGGGTACGCTTCGAGAACTCAGGCCACGACACCGACAACCACCCCTGGGGCAAGGAGAACACATCGGCCGTTCGACGGGCCCCCTACCAATCGAACTGAACCAATCGGGCCCCTCGAGCGCTAATCACCGCAGGCCAAAAAGCATCGGCCCCGCGCCCGCGGGGATCGCTCCGGCAAGTCAACTCTTTCATCCGGCATTGGCCTATCGGCCCCGCGCCCGCGGGGATCGCTCGTTCACCGGAAGGGCCGCCACGCCGGCCGACACATCGGCCCCGCGCCCGCGGGGATCGCTCCCTCGGCCACATCTTCGCCATCCAGCAGGCCGAATCGGCCCCGCGCCCGCGGGGATTGCTCCTCATCCCGAGAGGCAAGCGTGTCCAACTGGCCGTCGGCCCCGCACACGCGGGGATGGTTCAGGAGACCAGCCCCTCGCACCGGTGACCACCAGAAGCTGATCTCGTCAAGGGTACGAGCAAGGCGGACACGAGCCCGCCAGGGCTGGCCGAAGACGGTGTCCAACCGCCTCCGCCCGGCACGCGAACCCACGCCACTGGCAACACACCACTGTGCTACCCGACACCCGCCGCGACGCCTTCGAGTTCGCCGGCACCGTCTGCCAACGCCCCGCAATCGACACCTGCGCCACCCACCGGAACGGCCTCCAGGACAACGAACAACACCCCAGAACACGGCACCGGGACGACGAGCGGAAAGCTGGCGAGCGAGAGGCTGCCGACGGACCTGCCGCTCGCCACCGCACATCGGCCCTAGCGAGAGCATCCAGACGCCCCGACGTCACCAACGGCAGGACGCGATCCCAAACAACCCCGCCACTACCACGGCACGCAGCATTTGCGACAGCAACTCCGTCGCCCGCGCACCCAGCCACCTCCTGACCTCGGGCGGATACCAACGCCAACCGTCCCCAAGCACCGCCCCGAGCCTCCCCACACGAGTACGCTTCAGGAGCGCGAGACACAGCTGACAACTCTCCCCACGTGCACGAAGAAGCATGAACTCCTCCACAGACCGCCTGCCTAATCGAACTGAATCAACTGACGGCCCCTGACACGAATCACCGCAGGTCAGGAAGTGTCGGCCCCGCACGCGCGGGGATTGCTCCGGAGCACACCCTGAGCACCACGTACACCCTCAGTCGGCCCCGCACGCGCGGGGATTGCTCCACTGGGGCCAGGATGTAGGCGACCTGCCACGGGTCGGCCCCGCACGCGCGGGGATTGCTCCGGCGCAGGCGAAGGCGACGCCCGCGCCCGCTCGTCGGCCCCGCACGCGCGGGGATTGCTCTGATCGTGATCGTGGTGGATGAGGCCGTCAAGAGTCGGCCCCGCACGCGCGGGGATTGCTCCGCTGACGGCTCCCCGGAGACCGCCCGCCAGGCGTCGGCCCCGCACGCGCGGGGATTGCTCCGGCAGAGGCGGCCATAGGGGGCGGAGCAGACCGTCGGCCCCGCACGCGCGGGGATTGCTCCGTCGCCACGATGCTGGAGCACCTGGTCGAGCAGTCGGCCCCGCACGCGCGGGGATTGCTCCGATGTTGCTCCCAGCGGGCGGCACTAGCTGTTCTGTCCCGTGAGGTTGGGGATGCGGCTGGCGGGTGGCTTGCCTGCGAGTGCGGTGTGTCCGCGGTGGTGATTGTAGGTGTGGAGCCAGTCGGGGTAGGCGTCGCGGCGTTCCTGTTCGGTGCGGTAGGGCCTGGCGTAGGCCCACTCGTCGAGCAGGGTTCGGTTGAAGCGTTCGACCTTGCCGTTGGTCTGCGGCCGGTAGGGCCGGGTGCGTTTGTGCGCGATGCCCTCGGCGGCGAGGGCATCACGCCAGGCGTGTGACTTGTAGCAGGAGCCGTTGTCGGTCATCACCCGCTGGACGGTGATTCCGGCCCGGGCGAAGAAGGCGTTCGCCCGGGTCCAGAACGCGGTGGCGGTCTCCTTGCGTTCGTCGGGCAGGATCTCGCTGTAGGCCAGGCGGGAGTGGTCGTCGACGGCGTTGTGCAGGTAGCTGTAGCCCACTGCGGACCGGTTCTTGCGGCCGGCCTGACGGCCCAGGGTCTTGTGGCCGCCGCCGTCGGGGATGTTGCCGAGCTTCTTGATGTCGACGTGGACCAGCTCGCCCGGTGCGGCGCGTTCGTAGCGGCGCACCGGGAGGCTGGTGGCGCGGTCGAGGTGGGAGAGGCGGGCGAGTCGGTAGCGGGTCAGGACCCGGTGGACGGTGGCTGGGTTGAGGCGGAGCAGGTAGGCGATGCGGGCCGGTCCCCAGCGGCGGAGCACGCGGACCTTGATGATCCGCCGCTCGGTGCGGGTCGGGGTGCGGCGCGGGCTGTGGTGGGGGCGGCTGGAACGGTCGCTCATGCCGGCCTCGCCGAGCGTGCGGTAGCGGTCCGCCCAGCGTTTGGCGGTGGTGGGTGAGACCTGGAAGCGTTCCGCGGCCCTGCGTAGCGGCCAGCGGTCCTCGACCACGCAGCGGGCCAGGCGCAGGCGTCCGGTCTCGGTCAGCGGTGCGTTACGGTGTGGCATGAGGGCCTTTCTGGCGCCGGTGCAGATGTCGCAATCCACACCGAGCCAGAAGGCCCTCACTCATTTCAAGATCACCTGGCCGTGAACCCCGTCACCAACCTCCATGGTCAGTACAACTAGCGCGGGTCGGCCCCGCACGCGCGGGGATTGCTCGGCGAGGGCGGTCTCCAGCAGCGGGATGAGCCAGTCGGCCCCGCACGCGCGGGGATTGCTCCAATGTCGTGGAGCTGATCTGGGGCGGCCTGATGTCGGCCCCGCACGCGCGGGGATTGCTCGAGGGGGTGGCCGGACCTTCCCCGGGTCCGGCCGTCGGCCCCGCACGCGCGGGGATTGCTCCCGCGCGCCGATACCCGGCCGGCTCACCCGGCGGTCGGCCCCGCACGCGCGGGGATTGCTCCAGGGCGTCGAAGACCGGTTCGGTGAGGCAGGCATCGGCCCCGCACGCGCGGGGATTGCTCCGGCGTGTGGTCCCACAGCACCCAACGTCGGAGATCGGCCCCGCACGCGCGGGGATTGCTCCCGCACCTGGCTGATCGACCAGCTCCGGCTCGCATCGGCCCCGCACGCGCGGGGATCGCTCCTCCGCCGGCCGGTATCTGGCCTTGCGCTCCTTATCGGCCCCGCGCCCGCGGGGATCGCTCCGCCCCCGCTCAGCTTCGGCCGGGCGGGGGCGCTTCGTCGTTACGGGGTGTCGTGCGTCCACTGCCACACGTCGTCCGCGTCCGGCTCGCACCAGGACCGTCCGTCGGCGTGCCGGCCATGCCGCCGCCGTACGACCGGCATCGGACCATGCAGGTCAGGAACGTGGGGCGCGCCCGTACTCAGCAACCCAGCGCGAGGTGAGCACGATGTCTGCGGTCTCAACTGGGCGCCCGGTGGCCTGGTCGTAGTAGGTCCGTTCAATTGCCATCACCGGGACAGCGGGTGCAACGCCGAGGGTCTGAGCCTCAGGTCGCGTGGCAGCCCTGGCACTCACGCGCTCAACGGGCACGCCCACGTCGATGCCGATGATCGACATACGGTCGGCGACGCCGATACCAGCGTGTGGACCGGCCTCGGGCAGGACAATCAAGCTGCCGCCAGTAATGGCCATCGGTTCCCAGCTCTCTGCGAGCTGCACCGGGTCTCCGTCGGCCAGGTACACGTAGGTCGTGTGCATCACCGGATCGCCGGGCTGGATTTCCAGCCGGGCCGCGATGCGGGCCTCGGCGGCACGGGGCTGAGATTCGTGCCGCCAAGTACCGGCGACACCCTGTCTGGCGAGGGTGGCCTCCGTCGGGCTGCCGTCGCCGCGGGGTACGCGTTGACGGCGCACCAGGACGGTGGGCGGTTCCTGGCTGCGGACGTAGTAGCCGCGGCCGTGGCGGGCGACGACCAGGCCTTCGGATTCGAGTAGCCGGTAGGCGTTCTGGCCGACGCCGTGGGAGTAGCCGAATTCCTCACGCAGTGCAGCGAGAGATGGCAACTGGACTCCGGCTGCGAGCTGGCCGGTGAGGATCCGTTCGCGGATGTGGTCTGCGATGCGGAGGTAGGGGGATTCGGCGTCGCCTGCCATGCATGTCCTCCTACGTTCCGTGCTCGGCTGGTGACAGAGTATGCGGCCAGGCCCTACTGTATGTGTAGACCTAATCCTTACATGTACTGGGGGATCGGTGCAGATCGGCATGTGCACAGGAGCCGTGAAGACTGCGCTCGGTCAGGCCGCCGGCGCCCACGTACGCGTTACGCGCCCCAACGCTGGAGTAGTGCGCCTGAGCGTCCCCGCGCCTGTCGACGAATCAGTCGAACGCTGGGCCGATGTCCTGGCCATCGTGCAGTCCTGCACCTCATGGGGATCCACGGACGCAACTGGCGCGGTGATCGTTTGGGCCGAACTGGAGGAGCCGCAATGATCTCCAGACCGGACGTCCTGTCCGGCATCGTCATCACTCTGGACACAGCCCAGGCCGGGCGCTACGTCAGCGCAGAGTGCCAACTCGACGCCCGCCACGGGTGTCCCGGCGGCCGGCGGGACGAGTGCGGTGCTCGGGTGCTGGCATGCCTCTGCGGCCAGTCGGGGTGCCCCTGCGTTCGCAACCTGACGAGCGGATCTCCCACCGGTGGCCCGAACCAGCCCCTCGCGATCAGGTCGAACCGCCCTGATCAACCCTCCGCCTCCTCGCAGGCCTGACGACGACGCCGGCCCAGGAGGTTGCACCACTCGACACACCGAGAGGAGCACTACCGTGATCATTCCCGAACCCACCCCGGCGCTGGCGCCGCCCCCGACCGCTCCGGACCAGTTCGTGAGCGCGGCGACGTTCGGCTCCGTCATCTCCACCGTGCTCTCCAACAACGAGGGCATGGACGTCGCGATGGCCACCCGGATCACCCGGGAAGCCATCGCGTTCGTGATCGTGGGCGCCCGCCGCCCCCACCTGGCCATGGCGCCGTCCAGGATCGTGGACGAGGGCTGGCACGCATTCCTCGTCCACACCGAGGCGTACGCCGAGTTGTGCGAGCGCGAGGGCCGGTTCCGTGCACCACAGCCCGGGATTCGACCCGGGCAACTTCGACCAGGACATCATGGAGCAGACCCAGGCTGCCATCCGGGAGGCGGGCTTCGAGGTCGACCAGGAACTGTGGCGGCCGCCGACGGACGACAACCTGGTGACCGTAGCGGCGAACTGTCAGCACTCGCCCAGCTGTTCAATCAGGCCGATGAAGAAACCGGAGAAGCCCTGCACCAAGCCCGCTGAATAGCGGACTCGGAACGCGTACGCTGCTGACCCGAGTAGGAGGTATCCGATGGAGTGGATCGATCCGCGGTACGCAGACCTGGTCGCGTGCTACCGACAGCAGGACTTCGAAGCTTTCGGGCCATTGCTCGAACGTCCCGACGGCGAGCCCGTACCCCCGCGGCTCGGGTTCGTCATGGAGCCGCTTCGAGACGAGTAGCAGCAGCTCAAGGCCCTGACCGGCCCGATGGCCGGCCAGGGCTACTCGTCGCGGACCAGACGCCAGAGTGGCACGCCGATTGCCCGCGCGATGGCACCGAGTTGGTCGAGCGTCGCAGGTGCGAGGCCGTTCTCGATCCGCCCGATCGCGCGCCGGTCAAGTCCGGCGCGCTCCCCAAGTCGCTCCTGCGTGAGGTCCGCCTGTCGCCTGAGCGAGAGGATCCAGGCCCATGAACTCCTTCACACGCCGCCTGCCCAATCGAACTGAATCTACTGACGGCCCCTGATACGAATCACCGCAGGTCAGGAAGTGTCGGCCCCGCACGCGCGGGGATTGCTCCCTGCAGATGCAGCGTGCGTCGGCGACCGCACTGGTCGGCCCCGCACGCGCGGGGATTGCTCCGGGTGCGCAGACCGAGTACGGCGCCACCACCTGTCGGCCCCGCACGCGCGGGGATTGCTCCCTCTCCCGGCACGAGCACGAGGTGTTCATCACGTCGGCCCCGCACGCGCGGGGATTGCTCCAAGTCCCCCCAAACCCCTGCCCTTTTGGGCCAGTCGGCCCCGCACGCGCGGGGATTGCTCCAGGCTGGTGATCGTCTCGCCCTCCTCGTCGTGGTCGGCCCCGCGCTCGCGGGGACTGCTCCGCGGGGCACATTGCCATCGCCGAACTCACGCTGTTGGCCCCACACTTGTGGGGACTGATCCGTGGCAGATTCCCAACACGCTCGGCGGACTTACCCCACAGCGCACCCAGCCAGCCCCTGACCTCGGGCAGATACCGATGCCAGCGGTCCTCAATCATCGTCTCAATCTCCACGCGCGGGTACGCTTCGGGGAGTCAGGCCACGACACTGACAATCAGCCCTGGGGCAAGGAAAGATGGCAACAACGCATCGGCTGTTCGACGGGACTTCTGCCGATCGAACTGAATCAATCAAGCCCCTCAGCCACTAATCACCGCAGGTCAGGAAGTATCGGCCCCGCGCTCGCGGGGATCGCTCCGGTCCTCGCGTGGCTGGAGGACGGTGTTGAGGATCGGCCCCGCGCTCGCGGGGATCGCTCGGTGACGTCGGAGTTGACCAGCGCCCGCGCGTTATCGGCCCCGCGCTCGCGGGGATCGCTCCGGCGGCTCCATCCCCACAGACCACGTGGCCCAATCGGCCCCGCGCTCGCGGGGATCGCTCCGGCCGGCAGCTGATCAGGGACCTGGGCATCAGATCGGCCCCGCGCTCGCGGGGATCGCTCCCCGGGCGTACCGGGGTCGACGCCGAGGAGGAGATCGGCCCCGCGCTCGCGGGGATCGCTCCAGTTAGGTGTTGTCGCTACTGAGTCACCCGGAATCGGCCCCGCGCTCGCGGGGATCGCTCCTCGATCAGCTCGACGCCGCCGGACACCCCGCCATCGGCCCCGCGCTCGCGGAGATGGTTCGTGCGAGCAAGGCGGACACGAGCCCGCCAGGGCTGGTCGAAGACGTGTCCAACCGCCTTCGACCGGCACTCGAACCCGCGCCACTGGCAACACACCACGGTGCTACCCGAAGCCCGCCGCGACGCCTTCGAGTTCGCCGGCACCGTCTGCCAACGCCCCGCAATCGACACCTGCACCACCCACCGGAACGGCCTCCAGGACAGCGGACAACACCCCTGAACCCGGCACCGGGACGACGAGCGGCAAGCTTGCGAGCAGGAGCCTGGCGGTCCTGCGCTCGGCATCCGCGCCTCGGCTCGCGCGAGAGCATCCAGACGCCCCGACGTCGCCAGCGGCAGGAAGCGATCCCAAACAACCTCAGCCACCACCACGGCACACAGCATTTGCGACAGCAACACGTCACCCCCGTCCACCCAGCCACCTCCTGCCCTCGGGCTGATACCAACGTCAACCGTCCCCAAGCACCGCCCCGAACCTTCCCGCACGAGTACGCTTCGGGAGCGCAAGACACAGCTGACAGCTCCCCCACCCGCAAGAAGAAGCATCAACTCCTTCACAGACCGCCTGCCTAATCGAACTGAATCAACTGACGGCCCCTGACACGAATCACCGCAGGTCAGGAAGTATCGGCCCCGCACGCGCGGGGATTGCTCCGCTACCCCCGTCCCGCCGATCACCCCCGAGGAATCGGCCCCGCACGCGCGGGGATTGCTCCGGCGGGGTGGAGGACCTCATGCGGGTCTGGGTATCGGCCCCGCACGCGCGGGGATTGCTCCATCAGCGGCCGCTACGGCATCGGGCGTGAGAGATCGGCCCCGCACGCGCGGGGATTGCTCCGCCGCCCCCGGGCAGCGGCGCGCGACCCGGGCATCGGCCCCGCACGCGCGGGGATTGCTCCTCGGCGGGGCGGGGCGAGGGGATTCGGGAAGCGTCGGCCCCGCACGCGCGGGGATTGCTCCGCGAAGTCCACGGACCAGGTACGGAACACCCTGTCGGCCCCGCACGCGCGGGGATTGCTCCCATGGCCGTAGGCTCGACGAGCATCTCGCCCTATCGGCCCCGCACACGGGGGGATTGCTCCCGCTACCACGACGAGATCGGCAACCTCGAGTGGTCGGGCCCCGCGCCTGCGGGGATTGCTCCTCCTCGGGCATAGGGGCGGGCATGTAGCCATAGTTGGCCCCGCGCTCACAGGGATGGCGGCGTTCTCCATCTGCGTCGGCTCGTCGGCCCCGCGCTCGCGGGGATTGCTCCGGGATCTTGACGCCGCCGCTCTGCGCGACGTCATCGGCCCCGGACACGCGGGGATTGCTCTACCCTGTGGGCGCATACCTTCGCGGCTGCCGCGCCGGCCCCACGCTCGCGGGGATTGCTCCTGCTGCTCGCCGGGCACTTCCCCGCAGCGTTCGTCGGCCCCGCGCTCGCTGGGATTGCTCCTCGAGGAAACCGGCCAGGACTTCCGTGCCGGCGTCGGCCCCGCGATCCCGAGGGGATTTAAGAAGCCCCTGTCGTGCCGATCCGATTGGGGTGTTCGGCGTGACAACGCCGGATGCCGCTGCGCCCCACCCCGGAGACTCGGGGTGGGGCGCAGCGGCGTGTTCAGCGCATCAGATCATCTGCGGTGGCGGGCAGTCGTATGGACCGGCCGTTCGTCACCATTTGCTGGAGGAGGGCGAACCCCTCCTGCTGCGAGACGATGAATCCGACGCAGGCGACCGCCATCACGTCTTTGGTGCGCATCGTCGGGATCCCTCTGTGTCGCGCGAGGTCCAGCGACGCCTTGTCGTCGCTGATCCACGTAGCCTCTTTGAACTCCACCCGGGTGTTGATGACGTGCAGGGTCTCGGACTCCCCGAGATGCTTGAGCGGATCCGACGGGCTGCCGAAGAACACGCCCTGTCGAATCCGCTCCACGGTCTCGGGGTCGTCGACTTCGATCGGATCCCCCAGCCAGCGGGAGACGTCGGGTGGGTCCAGGGCCGGCAGATATCGAGATGATCGCTTGGCTTCGTACGCCACTGCTTCCGTCCATCGACCCCGGCCGCTCAGTACGTTTTCCAGGATGTCGAGCCTGGAGACGGACGCGAAGTTGCACAGGACCGTGTTGTCGGGAAAGCAGCTGATCATGGGCTGAACGCGAGCTCCGTTCCGGGATCGGACGGTGCCGCCTGCTGCTGCTCGGGCTCGGGCTGGGCGGGCTCCAGGAGGTCCAGGAGCACGTCCGGGTCGAGGTCCAGGAGGGCTGCCAGCGGCCGGACTGTCGTATCACCCGAAGCATAAGCCTTGATTGCCAGCTCTGTTAGTCGTCGAGGATGCCAACCCCGTTGGCTGCGATCGGTGTTGACCATGTGCTGCTCCAAGGCCCCCGCGGCGCCGGCAATCCTGGCGCCGTCGGCTGTCAACATCGCGCCCCACTGCCGACGCTGATCGGCAGTCAGGACTCCCAGCACCTTCAGCCGGGTTGCCATCGCGCTCGGCGACACGCGGTACTTCCAGGCCAGCTCCGCCACCAGGTCACCGCCGGCCGTTCGGTCCCGGGCGTCGGCCAGAACGGTGGTGCGCGGCATCAGGAACTCCGCGGCGAACGCGTTCGCCTGCACTTCCATCGCGGTGGTCGACCGGCCCGGTTGCACCTTCTCGACGACCGCCTCGTCATGTGCGTCGCCGGCGAGGATGTGGCCGAGTTCGTGGGCAAGGGTGAACCGCTGGCGTGTCCACACATTGGTTTTGGCAACGAGAATGAGGTCGAAGCTTTCGGTCGACCAGGACAGACCGTCCAGCTTGTCGGGAAGATCGACGCCCGCGATCTCCACGCCGAAGGCCTGCTCGAAGCTTGAAGCGAGGTTCTGGGTCGAGAGGGTCCAGGGGTCGGTTCCCACTGCTTCCAGGGCGGCCTGGGCGAGCTGCGTGCCGTCGATTCCCTCTGGGCGGGTGTGGGCACGCCTCGGCAGGTCGCTCCCGATCCGCGCCAAGGCGTCGATCACCTGCTCGTACCGGCCCAGGAGTCTGCGCACTTCGTCGGTGGTGTGCTCACAGGCGCCCGTCTTCCGCGCGGCGGCGCCGAGCGCCGAGCGCGGCTCGACGCCGCGCAGCAACCAGTCAACGGTTCTGCCGCCGAAATCGGCGATCAGCGCTAGTTCGAGGGAGGTGAAGCGGCGTTTCCCGCCAAGCGACTTCGACAGCTTGTCTGGGGAGATTCCAATGCGCTCCGCCATGACGGCCTGGGTCTCACCCGTTGAGCCGATGACCTGACGCACGCGTTCAATCAGTCCGGCATCCATGCTGTGACCGTACAGTCGCGTTGCGATTCTCGCAATCGACATGACCAGGTTGTGACCTGGGGTTCACCCGCCTGAGTGAGTGCGCGGCGCGCACTGACAGCGAAGCCACGACAGGTACTCTGACCTGCGGAAATGCAATCGCGGCCACACGGTGATCGGGTGCCGCCGGGCGCAGTGGCGAGCCAGGTCGGCAATGGCCGCTGCAATCATTGGTACAGACCACGCCACACGTCATCGCTTCGGGAACGGGCCGGCTTGTCGAGCCGATGGCCGCGTCCGGCCAAGGCCTCCCCGCATAGGCCAGGACACGACTGTGCCCCACTGGGCAGGGCCAGTGGGGCACAGCCACGCAAGCGGTCAGGAGAGGCTGGTGATCTGCAGAACTGTGACGCGGCGCGCCTCCTCGTTCGGCAGCAGTCGTCCCCACGCCCACGGGAATCGCTCTCCGCTAGCATCAGTGCCAAGCCAGTGGCACGGGTCGGCCCCACCCTCGCGGGGATTGCTCCACCTTCGGCACCATCAAGGCGAACACCGCAGTGTCGGCCCCGCACACGCGGGGGTTGTTCCCCGAACAAGGCCAAGGGGACGGCTTGGGAGAGCTCGGCCCCGCGCTCGCGGGGATGGTTCAGGAGACCAGCCCATCGCACCGGTGACCACCGGGAGCTGGTCTCGTCGAGGGGAAGAGGCATGAACTCCTTCACACGCCGCCTGCCTAATCGAACTAAATCAACTGACGGCCCCTGACGCGAATCACCGCAGGTCAGCAAGTGTCGGCCCCGCGCTCGCGGGGATTGCTCCGGCGTCTACAACAAGCCGACCGACAACACCACGTCGGCCCCGCGCTCGCGGGGATTGCTCCGGACCGTCGCCAAGGCCGCGGCCGGGGTGCCCGTCGGCCCCGCGCTCGCGGGGATTGCTCCGTCAGGTACCGCTCGTCCGGGAGCACGGCAGCGTCGGCCCCGCGCTCGCGGGGATTGCTCCGTGATCCGCACCCCCTTCCAGGAACGCCTAATGTCGGCCCCGCGCTCGCGGGGATTGCTCCGTGATCCGCACCCCCTTCCAGGAACGCCTAATGTCGGCCCCGCGCTCGCGGGGATTGCTCCTACGTGGGCGACGTGTCCTGCAACCCGGCCGAGTCGGCCCCGCGCTCGCGGGGATTGCTCGTGCTCGGAGATCTGCACCACGTCAGTTCCCACGTCGGCCCCGCGCTCGCGGGGATCGCTCCGATCCGCCGCCGACCCCCGAGAAGTGACCCCCATCGTCCCCGCGCTCGCGGGGATCGCTCCGTGGGCGTCCGCGGGCTCAGCGCCTTCGGGGTATCGGCCCCGCGCTCGCGGGGATTACTCCCGCCGCTCGATGTCCTGCTCCGCCTTGTACGGGTTGGCCCCCGCACATGCGGGGATTGCTCCAGCACCGGCTCGCCAGGGAACAGCACGGCCCAGTCGGCCCCGCGCTCGCGGGGGTTGCTCTCGGTTCAGGGCACCAAGGGCATCGCGCTGGAGATCGGCCCCGCGCTTGCAGGGATTGCTCCTCGGCGTGCTTCGAGGCTCCCGGAGACGGGAGTTGGCCCCGCGCTTGCGGGGATTGTTCCGGGGGGGGGAGGCCCAGGCGAAGAATCAGGCCTTTTCGGCTTCGCGCCTCCGGGCGGGGTTGCCGGCATCAGGAGGAAGTAGGTTGGCTCGCTGCCTGGGCGACGACTCCCGGCCTCCCGGTAGTTGAGGGGGATGCCATCGTCGGTGGGGGCCAGGGCTTTGTGGGGCTGCTCCTTCGTCCCGTGTGCCACGTTCGTGTGGTTCTTGGTTGACGGGAACGCCCGGTTGGCCTTGGGGCATGCCGTCGAGTCCCGCCGATCCTGGTGCTCGGTCAGTCATGGGCCCGGATCCGGACCCGTGGCGTGATCTCTGGGGAGACATCCGGGTCTTCGGAAACCGTCATGGTGTCCACACGGGCTCAATCGAATGCGTGCTTCTTTCTCCTTCGGGGAGGTGTCGACCTCCAGGTCGGGGCACGACACCCCCGTTGCCAGCGTGGTCAACTGGGTTATAGGCGAGACGATTTGGGCCCAGCGAAAGGTGGTCCCGTTGTGCGGCGTGCCGCGCAACGGGACCACCGGCCGGCGGCAGTCGGGCTGCCGGCGGGAATCCGGCTTCCGGACCCCGTGGCTCCGGAGGTGGGATTCGAGGGGGCCGTCGGGCCGGCCGTGAGGGGAGATCACGGCCGGGCCGAGGGGGCGGGGGGATCAGTGCGGGAGGTTCCACTTCTGGTTGTCGGCGCCGTTGCAGTCCCAGATGCCGAGCTGGTTGCCGTTGTTGGTGGCGAAGCCCAAGTCGTCCAGGCAGCGGCCGGACTGCGGGTTGAGCAGCGAGCCGTCGGACTGGGCCTTCCACTGCTGGGCGCCGCTGCCGTTGCAGTCGTAGAGCTGGACCATGGTGTGGTTGGCGGTGTTGCCGCCCTCCACGTCCATGCACTTGCCGAGGGCGCGCATCGTCCCGTCCACGCCGACGGTCCACTTCTGGGCGTTCGTGCCGTTGCAGTCGTAGATCTGGACCGCGGTGCCGTTCTTGTTCTCGCCGCCCCGGACGTCGACGCACTTGCTGGCGTAGCCGCTGATCTGGCCCTGCGGCCCGGCGACCGGCGGCGGCACCGTACCGAGGAAGACGACCTGCGGGAACGTGACGGTGTCACCGAAGTTGCACATGGCGGTGCTCACCCCGCTGCCGACGACGGCCGCACCGATCGCCATGCGCATGTACGGGCCGGTGTTGTTGACGTAGTACTGGCACTGCGCCTGCACGCGCCAGATCTGCAGGGGGCTGATGCCCGAACAGGTTCCGATGACCTGGCCACCGCCGGCGGCCAGGGCGTTACACCCGCCGGCCAGCGTGGCGCTCGAACTCGCCTGCTCCGCCTGGGCGGTGACGGGCGCGGACTGGCGCGCGGCGGCGGACGCCGCCTGGGCGGCGGCGGGGACGGTGAGTGCCGCGGCGGAGGCCAGCAGCGTGGTCATCATGACAACAGCGGTACGGCGCATGAGGGTTGGGCCCTTTCCGTGATGACAGGGTGATGGCACTGCTCAGATGTTGCGCAGGTTTGGTCATGAGCATTGCAGTGCCGCCTGGGGCCGTCAACGGATGTGGGCCGACGAGATATCGCCATTCACCTCAGCTCATCCGCGACCTGCTCGTTCCCGCCGGGTGGGAGCTGGACGGGAGGCGCGAAGGGGCCAGACGGGAGGCGCGAAGGGGTCGGACGAAAGTCGAACTGACGCAATCTCAGCCCAGCGCGCGGTCGAGGTTGAAGGCCGCGCTGATCAGCGAGAGGTGGGTGAAGGCCTGCGGGAAGTTGCCGAGTTGCTCGCCGGTCGGGCCGATCTCCTCGGCGAACAGCCCGAGGTGGTTGGCGTAGGTGAGCATCTTCTCGAAGGCGAGCCGGGCCTCCTCCAGGCGGCCGGCGCGGGCCAGTGCCTCCACGTACCAGAAGGAGCAGATCGAGAAGGTGCCCTCCGAGCCGCTCAGGCCGTCCGGGCTGGTGGCCGGGTTGTAGCGGTAGACCAGGGAGTCGGAGACCAGGCCCTTGGTGAGCGCGTCCAGGGTGGAGAGCCACTTGGGGTCGGTGGGCGAGATGAACTTGGCCATCGGCATCATCAGCAGCGAGGCGTCCAGCTCGCCGTCGTCCAGGGACTGGACGAACGCGCCCAGTTCGCTCGACCAGCCGCGCCGCATGATCTGGTGGTAGATCGCGTCCCGGGTCTGCCGCCAGCGGGGCAGGTCGGCCGGCAGGCCGCGGCGGTTCGCCATCCGGATCGCGCGTTCCAGCGCCACCCAGCACATCAGCCGCGAGTACACGTAGTTCCTGCGGCCCCCGCGGGTCTCCCAGATGCCCTCGTCGGGCTGGTCCCAGTTCTCGCAGAGCCAGTCCGCCACCATGCCGACGTCCTCCCAGCCGTCGCTGCTGATCGGCTGCCCCCACTTGTCGTACAGGTAGATGGAGTCGATCATGGCTCCGTAGATGTCCAGTTGGAGCTGGCCGGTGGCGGCGTTGCCGACCCGCACGGGTGCGGAGCCCTGGTGGCCCTCCAGGTGCGGCAGCGCGTACTCGGGCAGCTCGGTGCGTCCGTCGATGCCGTACATGATCTGCAGCGGGCCGTTCGCGGCGGTGTCGCGCATGCGCTCGAAGAGGAAGCCCATGAACGCCTCGGCCTCCGAGGTGAACCCGAGGCGCAGCATGGCGTAGACGCAGAAGGCGGCGTCGCGGACCCACATGTACCGGTAGTCCCAGTTGCGCTCGCCGCCGACCTGTTCGGGCAGGCTGGTGGTGGGTGCGGCGACGATCGCGCCTGTCGGCGCGTAGGTGAGCAGTTTGAGCAGCAGGGCGGAGCGGTGGACCATCTCCCGCCACCGCCCCTGGTAGCGCGACCCGGCCAGCCAGTGGCGCCAGAACCGGACGGTCGCCTCGAACTGTTCCTCGGCCTCGGCGCGCGGACACGACCGGGCCGGGACGTCGTCGCCGATCTGGTCGAGGGCGAACACGACGGCGTCGCCCTCCAGGAGCTTGAAGTGCGACCACACGTCCAGGCCGTCGGTCTCCAGCGGCGCGGTGGCGGTCAGCGCGAGCGTGAGCGACGGGGAGCGGAACACCGCGACGTGGCCTTCGAGGGACACGGTGTGCGCCTCGGCGCCGTAGCCGAAGCGGGGGGCGATCCGCGCCCGGAAGGGGAGGATTCCCCGGACGCAGATGACCCGGCGGATCAGCCGGTGCCGGGCGACCTCGGGCGACTCGTCGGCCACGGGCATGAAGTCCTGGATCTCCGCCACGCCGTCCGCGGCGAAGAAGCGCGTGATCAGCACGTTCGTGTCGGGGAAGTAGAACTGCCGGGTGCGGGTCGGGACGTCCGCGGCCAGCTCGAACGAGCCGCCCCGCTCCGCGTCGAGGATGGCCCCGAACACGCTGGGCGCGTCGAAGCGCGGACAGCAGTACCAGTCGATGGTGCCGTTCGTGCCGACCAGGGCGGTCGTCCGGAGGTCGCCGATCAGGCCGTGCTCGGAGATCGGCAGGTACCGTCCGCTGTCCGTCTGCTCGAACCCCGTCGTGTCGAACGCCATGCCGACCTCCTCGCCGCTGTGGCGCGGGCTTGGAGACGAAGCCTTCCTAGCCATGGTAGATCGCCGTCGGCGTGGGGGCCGGGCCGAGCACCGGCCGGGGCTCGCGGGCCCCGGCCAGTGCGGGCCTCCGCCGGTGCGGGCCCCTACCAGCGCGGGCCCCGGCCGGTGCGGCTTCCGCCGCGGGCGCGGCCCCTCCCGTCCCGGCCGGACGCGAGGGGCCACGCCCCGTGGTCAGCGGGTGACGCTCCAGACCAGGCTACGGGTGAGCGCCGGGGTCAGGGCCGGGTCGATGACGGACGAGGTGGGGTCGTTCGCGACGGCCTTGAGCCCGTGGGCGGCGGGCTTGGGGCCGGTGGGGCCGAGGTCCGAGACGGCGATCGTCTTGTGGTCGCGCAGGGCCGTCACCTCCTTGCCGTCGAGGTACCACCGCAGCTTGGTGCCGGAGACCGGGAGGTCGACGGTGAGGCGGTCGGTCGCGGTCAGCCGGGTGGTGACGGGCGTGGCGCTGGAGAGGGTGGAGGCGTGCCGGTAGAAGCCGGCGATCATCGCCTCGCGGCCCGGGAGGTTGAACTCCCGCCCGAGGGAGCGCATCACCGAGTTGTCGGTCGGCCGGTTGAGGCCGGTCGGGTAGTTGCTGCCGCCCTGGTAGGCGCCGACGGTGCCGCCGTCGGGAGAGGTCTTGCCGAGCCAGCGGTACCACTTGGTCTTGTCCTGGCGCATCCGGTCGGCGCTCAGGGTGGTGATGTTGGGCTGCGTGGGTTCCGCGCCCTTGTAGGGCCCCGCCCCGTCGGCCCAGTACTCGTCCGCGAGCTTGCCCAGTGAGTGGCCGGTCTCGTGCACCGCTATCTGCCCGGACGCGCTGTTGCCGCCCGCCACGGTGGCGATGCCCTCGTACCCGAGCGGCGACTGGGTGCTGCCGTAGCCGGCGCCGCCGTACTTGGCGGTGTTGGCGACGACGATCACGAGGTCGGCCTGCGGGGCCTTGGCGGCGTAGGCGTCGACGGCCTTGGTGTCCACGCACAGCAGCCGCTCGATGGAGTTGCACCAGAAGTGCGAGCCGAGGGCGGTCTTGCGGACGGTGTCCTGCTTCGGGTCCCCGGAGACGCCCGACTGTGCGGAGACGGCGCCCACGGCCCACACGTTGAACAGCTTGCGGTAGGTGGCGTAGGGCTCGACGGCGCTGATGTCCTTCCACTTCGCCGCGGCGTCCTTGCGGAACTTGTCCTGCTCCGAGGCCGTGTAGCCGTCGCCGATCATGACGACGTCCAGCTTGCTGTCCGTGCTCCCGTTGTTGACGACCTTCGTGACGGTGCCGTCCCCGGCGGCAGCCGCGGCAGCGGCCCCGGCGGCGTCCACGCTCATGGACTGCTCGGCGACGAAGGGGGACGCCGAAGGGACCTTGGTCCGGCTGATGGCGCCGTCCTCGGCGAAGACCTCGACGTCCTGGCCGCCCGGGAAAGCCTCCGGGAAGGCGTCCGGGGAGGCGTCCGGGGAGGCGGTGACGGCCGCCGGGTCGGACGGGTCGGCGACCGCCGGGCCGACGCCGACGGCGAGGGCCGCCAGCGTCGTGACGCCGGCCAGGAGGACCGAGGTGAACCTGCTGTTGCGCAAAGGAGTTTCTCCGAACTCGACGGGCAGCGAGGGCCAGTGGCGAGCTTTCCCGCACGGGACGTGCATGCCGTACCGCACCGTCCCGTGCCGCGACACCGCCACCCACCACCAACGCGGCCGTACGAGGCCGGAGCTGACGTGGTGACACCGCCCGCTCGCCACCTCACCGGTGGATACGGCCGGCTGCCCACGAACGGTTCACACCTGCCGCCACCGCACCGACGCCCCCCACCCACACCACCGGCACACACCAGACCGGCGCAACCGGGTCCAGGCGGCGAAGTCGGCGGGAGCAGTTCCCGTGCGGCAGGGGACTATCCGCGCGCGGCACGGGACTTGAGCACACTCCCGGCCCGGGCTGTCGCGAGCACGGCCGGCGACAGCCGAGTGGCCAGGTTCCTGGCCAGGATGCCGCCGCGGCCGGCCGGGACGAGCAGCGCGAAGGCCGCGCGTACGGACTGCCGGGCCTGGTCCACCAACCCCCGGTGCGCGGCCTCGTAACGGGCCAGGGCCGCGCGGTGGTCGGCGGGATCGGCGGCCAGGGCGTCGGCCAGGGCGTAGGCGCCCGCCATGGCCAGGCTGGAGCCGCCGCCGAAGAGCGACACGCAGGACGCGGCGTCGCCGAGCAGCGTGACCCGGCCCCGCGACCACCGCGGCAGCCGGACCTGGCTCACCGCGTCGAAGTACAGCTCCTCGCTCTCGCGCACCTGCGCCAGCACCTCGGGCGCGCGCCAGCCCATCCCGGCGAACGCGGCGGTCAGCAGTCGCCGGTGCTGCTCGGTGTCGCGGTGGTCGAAGTCCGGCACGGCGGCGGACCGGACCATGAACGCGGCCAGCGGCCTGCCGCATCCGGGATGCACGCAGAGGGCGTGGCCCGGCGTGTTGTGGATCGCCACTTCCCGCAGGTCGCCCGCCGCCCCGGCCAACGGCATGGTGGCCACGTACATCCCCAGGTGGCGGACGAACCCGGACTCCGGGCCGAAGGCCAGCCGGCGGACGGCGGAGTGCAGGCCGTCGGCGCCGACCACCAGGGCGAAGCGGCGGGGGCGGCCGCACTCGAAGGTGACGTCGACACCCGCCTCGTCCTGGCTCAGGCCCGCGATCGAGTCGCCGAACACGAACTCGGCGTCGTCCCGGCCGGCTTCGTGGACGATCGCGGCGAGATCGCCGCGCGGCAGCTCGACCGTGTCGGCCCGGTCCGCGCCCGACAGGCCGCGCAGGTCGATCCTGCCCACCCGGCGGCCCGCGGCGTTGTAGAAGCCCACACCGGTGACCTGGGTGGCGGCCGCCCGGAGGCGGTCCCTGATCCCCATCCGCTCGGCGACCTCCATCGCGCGCCCGGCGACATCGACCGGGCTGCCGCTGGAGCGCACGGCCGCGGCCCGCTCGACCACGGTCGGCTGGAAGCCGTGGCGGGCCAGCCAGTAGGCGAGCGTCGGTCCGGCGATGCCGGCCCCGGAGATCAGCACGGTGCGATCGGCCGTCTTGGTCGAGGCGTTCATGGACGCTCCTTCTGTCATCGCCTGATCGTCGCCGCTTGATCGTCGCCGCTTGATCGTCATCGTCTGATCGTTGCTACCTGATCGCGGTCAGGACGACTCGCGGCAGCCTTCGCCGGTCAGCGGTCGCGTCGGCGCTCCCGGACTGACCATCGGTCAGTAATTCGACGCTACGCCCTGACCGCCGGTCAGGCAAGGGGCGGCGACTAGGCTCCCCATATGACTGCTGCCGAGAACCCCGACACCCGGGCACGGATCCTTGCGGTGGCCCTGGAGGAGTTCGCCGCGCACGGCTACCACGCCACCTCGGTACGCGGGATCGCCGAACGGGTGGACGTGACGAAGGCCGCGGTGCTGTACCACTTCCCCAGCAAGGCGGACATCCTCGGCGCGCTGATCGAACCGATGCTGGACGACCTGGACGCCGCGCTGGCGCCCACCGGGCCGCCGGATCCGGCCGCAGCCCGCTGGGCGGCGATCGAGGGGCTGCTCGACGTCTGGCTGCGCCACCGCGACCTGCTGCGGATGAGCCTGTACGACGCGGCGCCGGGTCTCACCGGCCCGGGCTTCACACGGTTCCGCAACGGGATGATGCGCGCGAACGTCCTGGTGGCAGGGCCCCACCCGGACTTCGTCGCCCGGGTGCGCGCCGCCCAGACGATCGCCATGCTCTCCGACCCGGTGATCCTGCTCGCCGACGCCCCGCCCGAGGACCTGCGCGCCTGCATCCTGGCCGGGGCGCACCGGCTGCTGGACGGCCCCGAACCCCCCGCCGCGGCCGGCCCCGGGCGCGTCGGCGGTGAACGGCGCGGCCGGCCGAGCGCGATGAGCCCGGCGATGGTCGACACCGCCCGGCGCCTGCACGCGGCCGGCCGCACCGCCGAACAGATCGCGGCAGAGCTCGGAGTATCCCGGGCGACGGTCTACCGCCACCTGCCGACGTAGCCGGAGGCACGAGAGCGGCCGTCAGGCAGAGCGGCTAATAATGAGACTTCATTGAGACATCGAAGGTCATCTCGGCGGTGATGCCGCTTGGACAGGCGCAGGAAGTCTCCGCCCCGCCGGTGCTCCGAGCCTCGCGGTGCGTCACGCTCCGCTGGCCTCCTCGATGCCCGATCTCGCGGCGGAGTCCTGCTGTTGACGGGGCAGAGCGGCTGCGCCGACCGGGGAAGCGGCGTCGGGAACACGGATGAGACGCCGTACGAGCGGGTTCACGGGCAGGGTCGCGGCGAAGGCGGTGACGAGGAGAACGGTGAACAGCCGGTCGCCGATGATGCCCAGGTCACGGCCCAGGGTCAGGATGAGGACCTCGCTGAGGCCCTTGGTGTTGAGCAGGACGGCCACCGTCGTGGCCTCGCCGCGCGGCACGCCGATCAGCCGGGCGCCCAGTCTGGCGCCGGCGAACTTGCCGCCCCAGGTGGCGGCCAGGAACACCGCCACCGCCACCAGGCTTCCGAAGCCCAGCCCGCCGATGTCCACGGACAACCCGGTGAGCGCGAAGAAGACCGGCACCAGCAGCGCCCCCGCGTGGCGCAGCGGCACCTCGATGGCGTGCCGCAGTTCCTCGGCGGCGTCGCGCGGCATGGCCAGCCCGAAGGCGAAGGCGCCGATCACGGCGTGCATGCCGAGCCACGAGGTGGTCCACGCGGACAGCAGGATCCCGGTGCCGAGGGTCAGCAGGACGAGCAGGGGATGCCCGTCGACGCGGGCCGGCCGGCGCAGCAGGCGGCGCAGCAGCGGGCGGACCACGAACGCCATCGCCCCCGCGTAGCTCGCGAGTTCGGCGAAGGCGAGGAGGACGCGGTCCGAGCCGCCGCTCCGGGCCACGGAGGCGACGCAGGCGACGCCGCACCACGCGGTGATCTCGGTGAGCGCCCCGCAGGCCGTGGCCATGGCCCCGATGCGGGTCGACTGCAGCTGGTTCTCCCCCACGATGCGCGCGAGCACCGACAGCGCGCTGGCGGACAGCGCGATGCCCAGGAACACGGCCAGCAGCACGGGGGACGTCTCCGTACCGATGAGGCGGGGCCACCTGGCCGCGAGGACGACGGCCAGGGCGACCGCGAGGGCGAAGGGCACCGCGACGGAGGCCGCGGTGACCGCCACCACGGTGCGGACCCGCCCGTTCAGCTGCTTCAGGTCGAGTTCCCAGCCGGCGGCGAACATGAAGAGCGCGATGCCCAGTTGGGCGATCACCGACAGGTGCTCGCGGACGTGGGGCGGGAACAGGACGTGCGGGAGATCGCCCGGCAGCAGCCCGAGGACGCTGGGCCCCAGGATCACCCCGACCGCGATCTCGCCGACCACCACCGGTTGGCGCAGGCGGGTGCGCAGCGGCGAGAGGACGAGCCCGATCAGCAGGATGGTCGCAATGTCGGCGAGCGCGGTCGAGGAGGAGCCTTCCATGGTCGTGCGCCTTCCTGGGAACGGGGACGTGCGCGGCCCGGTGACGCGGCCCCTGCATTATCGGGAAGGGCCCGTTCGTCGACGTAGCGTTCCTCGCGTGTCGCAGGCGCGTGGCTCCTCCCCCACGCCCCGACCCGGCCTTTCACGCCCGTACGAGGCGGACCGGCGGACAGGGGCGCGCGAAGGGCGCGCGGCGTGACTCTGTGCAAGCAAAAGATCGCGTTCCGATACTGATGATCGGAACGCGGAGGTACCGTGACGCCCAAATACACGTGTTGAGCACGTGGTGCACAGCAGGGGGCAGTGATGGCACGACGGAAGATCAAGCGGGGACCGACCGCAAGCTCCGCGATCAAGTGCGGCGAATCGCCAAGGCGCCGGAAGGGTTCAGAGATGATGCAGAACGAGCTCGACGCGGCCAGCTGGCGCAAGAGCAGCTACAGCGGCACGAACGGCGGCGACTGCATCGA
Source organism: Kitasatospora sp. NBC_01300 (assembly GCF_041435235.1). NCBI lineage: Bacteria > Bacillati > Actinomycetota > Actinomycetes > Kitasatosporales > Streptomycetaceae > Kitasatospora > Kitasatospora sp. NBC_01300. Next base: position 926,616 of record NZ_CP108408.1, read on the forward strand.
GGTGGCCCACGGGTACCCAGGCCGCGTGCCCGTACGTGATTCCAAGGACCCCGGCGGTCCGGTCCTTTCCTTCCCCGCCGCCGCATGGCGCGCCTTCGTCGCGGCCGTTCACGAGGGCGAGTTCCCCGTATGAAGCTGCTCTGGCACAAGAGCAGCTACAGCGGGGGCAACGGCGGCAACTGCGTCGAGGTCGCCTCCGGCCTCCCCGACCTCGTCCCCGTGCGTGACTCCAAGGATCCCGGCGGTCCGGTCCTCGCCTTCCCGGCCCCCGCATGGCAAGCCTTCGTCGCGGCCCTCCAGAATGGGGAGTTCCCGGCATGAAGTTGGTCTGGCGCAAGAGCAGTTACAGCGGTCCGGACGGTGGCGACTGCGTCGAGGTCGCCTCTGGCCTCCCCGGCCGCGTCCCCGTGCGTGACTCCAAGGACCCCGACGGTCCGGTCCTCGTCTTCCCCGCCCCCGCATGGGGCGCCTTCGTCGCGGCTGTTCGCGAGGGCGAGTTCCCGGTTTAGCGCGCCCGGCCGGGCCGGTTACTCGTGGGGGCGGGCCAGTAGGGCTGCCGAGTTCGGGTCGCCGACGAAGGTCGCGGCCACTCCCTTGACCACGGCCAGCGCGGCCGGCAGTGCCGCCACGGCCGCCGCCTTGAACGCGCCGATCGATGTCAGGTCGAATCCGTCTGCCAGCAGCAGGCCGAGGAATGCCACGGCGTAGGTGGCGACGGTGCGTTCGGCCAGATCGGTGATGAACTTCCGCATGGTCGGGACTCCTTCGCGGTGAAGGTACAGAGGTGCACGGGGGGCGCTCGGAATTGCCGTCCCTGGTGTACACGTTCACGCTGTCGAGTTCCGACGACGGGCTCGGCGTCCAGTCCGGCGCCCCGCACACAACGCGTGTGCGGGGCGCCGGCGGATCACCCGGCTGTCACCCTTCGTGCAGGGCCCACCTGCTGCTGTCGACCTGCACCGTGCCGGGCAGCGCGATGAGTTCGGGCTTGAACAGCGGGGGCGCGCCCATCGCGGGCTCCCAGGTGGCCAGCTTCTCGTCCTGCGGGACCTCGATCCGCCGGTCCGCGGTGAGGTCGGCGACCACCTTCAGGAGCAGCCGCACGCCGAGCGGCGCCAGGTGGTCGCGCCACAGGCTCTGCGCGGTCGAGCCCGGGGGCACGAACAGGTGCTCCTGGGCGGCGAGCGGGCCCGCGTCGGTGCGCTCGGTGAGGTGGTAGACGCTTCCGCCCGTCACCTTGTCGCCGTCGCGGATCGTCCACCGGATGGCGTCCCGGCCGCGGTGCAGCGGCAGCAGGCTGGGGTGGTAGCCGATGGTGGCGACGGCGGCCCGGGCGCGGGTCTGGCGGCCGAGGAAGGCGTGCGAGTGCGCGGCGACGATGATGTCGACCCCGTCCGGGATGTGCCGCGCGCGCAGTTCGGCCGAGTCCGTCCACGGGACGTCCTTGTGGTACGCCCAGGAGCGCAGGCGGTCCCAGCACATCGCGTCGCCCTCGTCGGACTTCCCCTTGCGCAGCCGGGGGGCGGCCGCGCCGACGATCTTGTGTCCGTCGTCCAGCAGGGCTTCCGCGACCGCGACCGCGAATCCCCCTTGTCCTGACATGTAGATGTTCATCCGGGTCAGTCGACCTCTTTCAGTCCGCGGTGGTCGGGCTCGAACCGCACCGGCATCGTGGAGAACCCGGTCAGGAAGTTGGACCGGATCCGTAGTGCCTCCTCGGTCTGCTCGAATCCGGTGGTGAAGTCCCGCAGGGCCGTGAGCAGTTCGGCGATCTCCACCTTGGCCAGGTACGAGCCGACGCAGAAGTGCGGGCCGTAGCCGAAAGCCAGGTGCTTGTTGGGGGTGCGGCCGAGGTCGAACTCCCCGGGCCGCGCGAAGACCCGTTCGTCCCGGTTGCCGGAGGCGTGCCAGAGCGTGACGATGTCGCCCGGGCGCAGCCGTACGCCGTGCAGTTCGGTCTCCCGTACGGCGCTGCGCCCGAAGTGCATCGTGGGCGAGGCCCAGCGCAGCACCTCGTCCACGGCGGTCTCGACCGCGACCTCGCCGTGCTTGAACCGCCGCCACTGCTCGGGCCGGGCGGCGAGCGTGTGGACGCAGTCGATCATCGTCAGCCGGCTGGTCTCGTCACCGCCGATGATCAGGCTGTAGCAGTTGAGCACGACGTCCTCGTCGGAGAGCGGCACGCCGTCGACGGAGCTGGCGATCAGCATGCTGATCACGTCGTCGCCCGGGGACTCGCGCCGTTCCTCGACGACGTCCAGGAAGTACATCAGGATCTCGTTGCGGGCCATCTCGGAGTCGACCTCGTCGACGTCCTCGTCCTCGGCCGACAGCGCGGTCTTGGTCAGGCCGAGCAGGTAGTCCCGGTCCTGCTCGGGCACGCCGAGCAGGTTCGAGATCGTGGTCATCGGGATCCGGCCGGCGATCTCCTCCGCGAACTCGCAGCCGCCGGACTCGACGGCCTCGCGGATCCACTGCCGGGTGTTGGCCCGGACGCTCCGCGCGACCTCGTCGAGCACCCTCGGCGAGAGCACCCGCTGGAGGATCTTGCGCAGTTCGTGGTGCCGGGGCCCGTCGGTGACGGCCAGCATCCGGCCGGCCCCGGCGTCGCCGCCCTCCAGGAGGGTGACGAGCACGTTGCCGCGCTCGGACGTGAAGTTCGCGTCGTCCCGGTAGGTGGCCATGATGTCGTCGTGGCGGGAGAGCACCCAGAACCCGCGGCGGCCGTCGACGGGCGGGTTCCAGTGCATCGGGGCGGTGTCCCGCAGGGTGCGCCAGAACCCGTCGAGGTCGTGGTCCGCGAAGGTGGCCGGGTCGCCCAGGTCCACGGTGTCCGGTGGCGGCGTGCTCATGGTCACCAGTCCGTGCGCCAGAAGCGGCGCGGCTGGAAGGGGTAGGTGGGCAGCGGCACGCGGTGGCTGGCCTGCCCCCGGTGCAGGGCGTCGAAGTCCACCTGCTGGCCGGTCACCCAGGCGGCGGCCAGTTCGGCCAGCGCCCGCTCGTCCTGGCCGGAGGGCACGATGCCGTTGTCGGTGCGGGAGAAGGAGCCCGGGTCGCTCTGCGGGGCGGCGGCGGTCGTGGTGGCGGGGCCGCGGGCGGTGTCGTCGGACAGCGCGGCGATCAGCTCGGCGCGGCTGCGGACCACGGCCGCCCACCGGCGGGCCATCACCTTGCGGCCGAGGTTGAGGCTGAAGCAGACGTCGTCCAGGCGCAGGTCGGGGTCGGCCTCCAGCCGGTCCTTGAGCCGCGTGCGCTGCCGGGCGAGCGCGTCGTCGTCCAGGGCGGACAGGGTGGCCAGCCGCGGCCGGCCCTCGTCCTCGGGGGCGCGCCCGGCGGCCGTCGGGGCCTCCTCCAGCAGCAGGTGCGCGTTGTAGCCGCCGCCACCGATCGAGGTGATGCCCGCGCGGCGGATGCCGGCCTGCGGCTCCCAGGGCGCCCCTTCGACCTGCGGCACGAAGGGGGTGCTGGGGAAGTCGAGGTCCTGGTTGACCTCGGTGAGGTTGATCGTCGCCGGGAGCGTCTTGTGGTGCAGGGCCAGTGCGGCCTTGATCGCGCCGAAGCCGCCCGAGACCACGCCGCCGTGGCCGACGTTGCCCTTGACCCCGCCGATCGAGGTGGTCGCGGTCTGCTTCCCGAACGCCATGGTCGCCGCGTGCACTTCGAGCTCGTCGGTCATCGGCAGGCCGAGGCCGTTGGCCTCGTACATGGACACCGTGTCCGGGGTGACGCCGCCGACCTCCATGGCGTTGGCGATGCAGGCGCTCAGCCGCTCGGGCTGGGCCAGGCCGTACGCCATCGCGCTGACGCCGTTGTTGTTGACGGCCGAGCCCTTGACGACGGCGTAGATGTGGTCGCGGTCGGCGACGGCGTGGCCGAGCGGTTTGAGCAGCACGGTGACGACGCCGCTGGACAGCGCGGTGCCGGTGCCGTTGGCGTCGAACGGGCGGCAGTGGCCGTCCTTCGACAGGATGCGGTTCTCCTCCCACAGGTGGCCGCGCGGGTGCGGCAGGCGGACCATCGCGCCGCCGGCGATCGCCAGGTCGGTCTGGCCGAGGAGCAGCGACTGACAGGCCAGGTGCACCGCGTAGTGGAAGCCGGCGCAGACGGCGGCGACGGTGACGGCCTCGCCGATGAGCCCCATGTAGTACAGCGCGTTGGAGGTCATGGTGTCCGGCGACCACGCGAGGCTGGCCTCGATCGCCTCGGGGCCGACCGACACCCGGTCCGGCGGGGAGCTGTAGAGCGCGGCGGTCTGCGGGTTGTTGGCGCCGTACATGCCGATCTCGGCCCGGAGCCGGTCGGGGTCGTAGCCGCCGTCCTCCAGCGTCTCCCAGGCGCTCTCCAGGAACAGCCGGTTCTCCGGGGTCATCGCGGCCGCCATCCGGTCGCTGATGCCGAACACCGACGGGTCGAACTTGTCGTACGTGTCGAGCACGCCGCAGGCCCGTACGTAGAACGGGCTGTGGATCAGGGTCTCGTCGACGTGGATGTCGTCCTTGGCCAGGAACGACACGGACTCCCGGCCGTGGACGAGGTTGTCCCAGAACTGCTCCTTGGTGCGGGCTCCGGGTGCCCGCAGGGACATGCCGATGACGGCCACGTCGCCCGGGTCGTAGTCCTGCTCGGGGTTGTCGGTCATGGGGAGGCTCCTGCTTCGTTTCGAGTGAGGGTGGCTCAGCAGAATCAGCGGCTCGTAGCTCAGCGGCTCGTGGCTCGTAGCTCAGCGGCTCGCGGCTCAGCGGCCGGTGGCGCCGCCGCGGCCGCGCAGCGCGGCCCGGCGGGTGTTGGCGCGCGCACGGGCGGACTGGACCGCCTCGGGGGTGGCGCCGCTCTCGTCGTCGAGCCAGCGGGCGAGGGAGGAGATGTCGCGGAAGCTGAAGAGGTCGGGCACCCGGACGCGGCGGTCGAAGCGCCGGGTCATCAGCCGGGCGAGGCGGATGAGCAGCAGGGAGTCCCCGCCGAGGTCGTAGAAGGCGGACTGCACGTCGATGCTCGACGGTTCGAGGTCGAGCAGCTGGCCCCAGATCTCCGACAGGGCCACCTCGGTCGGCGTGCCGGCGGCCGTCAGGGGCCCGCCGGTGTCGGCGGCCGGCGGCTCCGGCAGCGCGTTGCGGTCGAGCTTCCCGCCCGGCCCCAGCGGCAGGGCGGCCAGCACCACGAGCGTCGCGGGCACCATGTAGTCGGGCAGTTCGACGGCGAGCCTGCCGGTGACGGCGCTCTGGAGCGCGGCGTCCAGCCGGGGGCCGGCCTGCGGCGCGTCGTCGCCGGCGGGCACGACGTAGCCGACGAGCCGGTTGCCCCGGACGACGGCGGCGGCCTCCCGGACTTCGGGGCAGCCGGTGAGCCGGGCCTCGACCTCCTCCAGCTCGATGCGGTAGCCGCGCAGCTTGACCTGGTGGTCGGTGCGGCCGAGGAAGCGGAGTTCTCCGTCGTCGGTGAACTTGACGACGTCCCCGGTGCGGTACATCCGCTCGCCGTTGCGGAACGGGTCCGGCACGAAGCGTTCGGCCGTGGTGCGCGGCCGGTTGACGTAGCCGTGCGCGAGGCCGGCGCCGCCGAGGTAGAGCTCGCCGGGCTCACCGGCCGGGAGCGGCCTCAGCTGCTCGTCGAGCACGTAGACCCGGTCGCTGGTCGTCGGCGGGCCGATCGTCGGCTCGTCCGTCCCGTCCTCGGGCACCGGCCCGAACGAGCAGAAGACCGTCCCCTCGGTGGGGCCGTAGGCGTTGAACACCCGGTCGGCGCCGGTCTCCCGGTAGGTGCGGTCCACCAGCTTGCGGCGCAGGGCCTCGCCGCCGAACACCACCGTGCGCACGTTCGGCGGCAGGGCTCCGGCGTCGAGCAGGCTGTTCATGACCGACGGGACGACGTTCAGGTGGGTGATCCGGTCGGCGTGCCGGCTCTCCGGCAGGTGCACGGCGCTCTCGACGAGCACGACGGCGCCGCCGCGGCACAGCGCGTTGAAGATCTCCATCACGGACAGGTCGAAGCAGACCGAGCTCGCCGCCGAGACTCCGCTCAGGTCGCAGCCGTCGAGGACCCGGTCCATCTCGGCGAGCATCGCCACGCAGCCGCCGTGCCGGACGGCCACGCCCTTGGGCCTGCCGGTGGAGCCCGAGGTGTAGATGACGTACGCGGTGTCGCCGGGCACGACCGCCACGGGCTTCGCGCCGGGCTCGGTCGTCACGCTCTCCCCCAGCACGACCACGGTCGGTCCGGGCGGACAACTGGCCCGGGACGCGGGGGTGGTGAGCAGCAGCCGGGTCCCGCTGTCCTGGACCATGAAGGTCAGCCGGTCGGCGGGGTAGTTCGGGTCCAGCGGCAGGTAGCAGGATCCGGCGCGCAGGGCCGCCAGGATGCCGACGAGCAGGTCGGGGGTGCGCTCGACGCAGATGCCGACCGGGACGCCGGGGCCCGCGCCGTCGGCGGCCAGCCGCTCGGCCAACTCCCTTGAGCGTTCGTTCAGTTCGCCGTAGGTCAGGACGCCGGCGTCGGAGTAGACGGCGGTCGCGTCGGGGTTCTTGAGCGCCTGCTCGACGAACGCGGAGTGCAGGGTCTCGGTCACTGGTCCGTCTCCTCGGGGAGGCCGGTCGGCGCGAAGTCACCGAGGGCCCGGTCGGGTTGGGCGATCGCGTCGAAGAGCACGGTGCGGTACAGCGCGAGCAGTGCCGTCACGGTCTGCCTTTCCAGGTAGCTCGGTTTGAACTGGACGTGGCCGGCCACCTCGCCGTCGATGTCGGCCATCGAGATTTCGAGGTCGAACTTGGCGAGGTGCCTGCGCACCTGAAGCGGTTCGAGCGGCAGCGCGCCGTCGGGCGTGATGGTGTCGCCGATGCCGTGGAAGAGCTTGACGGACCGGGGGAACGCGTCCGAGGAGAGCCAGTTGACGACCACGTCGAACCACGGGGAGCGGCCCTCGGCCCTCGGCGGCCGCAGCTGGGAGGCCAGCAGGTCGAGGGGGTAGTTCATGTGTTCCAGGAGGCCGAGCGAGAAGGCGTGGACCTCGCGCAGCAGTTCGCGGAAGCTGCGGTCGCCGGCGGGGTTCGCCCGCACCAGCACGGTGTTGAGGTAGTAGCCGATGGCGGATTCCCAGCCGGGCTCGGCGCGTTGGGCGATGGCGGTGGCCAGTACCGCGTCCTCGGTGCCGACCGCGCGGTTGAGCGCGGCGAAGAACCCGGCCAGCACGACGGTGCTGATCGACACGCCCTCGCGCACCGCGAACTCCCGTAGCAGGCGGGTCTCTTCGGCGCTCCAGCGGAAGGCGAGGTCGCGGCCCTCGTAGGTGACGCCCGGCGGCCGCTCCTTGCTGGACAGGTCGAGGTGGGCGGGCGGGTCGGCCAGTTTCTGCGACCACCAGTCCAGGGCCGCGCCGGCCGCCGGGCCGGCCAGCCACTGCCGCTCCCGTTCGACGAACTCCGTGTAGGGAGCGACCGGCGCGCTGGCGGCGGGGTCGGCGCCCTCGTAGTACTCCTGGAGTTCGCGGATCATGACGTCGGCCGACGCCGCGTCCGACGCGATGTGGTGGACGAGCACCAGCAGGTAGTGGTCCGCCGGCCCACGCGTCAGGAGGACGATCCGTACCAGCGGCCCGTTGTCCAGGTCGAGCGGCTCGTGCCCGTAGCGGGCCAGTTCCTCGCGGGCCTGTTCGTCGTCCAGGTCGGTGCCGTCCGCCACGACGAACTCGTACACCGGTTCGTCCAGGATGACCTGGTAGGGGCGGCCGCCCGCCTCCACGAAGAGGGTGCGCAGGGCGGGGTGGCGCTCCATCACGGCCCGTACGGCGCGGTCCAGGGCCTTCTCGTCGACGGCGGTCCGGATCCGGGCGGTGACCATGAAGTTGTAGGGCACGGCGTCCGGCGCGACCATCTGCATGAACCACAGCGAGGCCTGGCCGTGCGAGGCCGGTGCCAGTGCGAGGCCGAGGCCGTCGGCGCGCAGCTGGTCCAGGGCCGGTGCGTCGGTGGCCTCCAGCAGTCCGCGCGCGTCCAGTTCGTCCACCAGCTCCTCGGCGTCCAGTTCGGACAGCTCGTCGAGGTACGTCCGGTCCGGCTCGGCCTCGGGGGCCGGCGCCGGGACAGGTGCCGATGCCGGTACGGGCTGGGCCGTCGCGGGCGCGGCCGGTCCGGCGGCGAGCTCGACGAAGTGGCCGACGACCTCGGAGATGGGCCGGCCGTCCAGGAACACCACCGGCGACACCCGGTGCCCGAACAGCGACTGCAGCCTGTTGACGAGGCGGATCGCCAGCATCGAGTCGAGGCCGAAGTCGAGCATGCTGGCGTTCACGTCGAACCTGCTCACCGGCACGCCCAGCGCGTCGGCGAGCTCGGCGAGGACGACCTCCGCCACCGGCCGGTCCGCCTGCTCCTGCTCCGGGCCGGCCTGGGCCACGGGCGCGGCCACGGTTTCGACGGCCGGGGCAGCCGCCGGGGCGGGGCGGGGCTCGGTGTCGATCCAGTAGCGCTCCTTCTGCCACTGGACGAGCGGCGTCTCCACGACCTCGACGTCGTCGCCGAACAGCGGGTCGAAGGTCAGCGGCAGGCCCCTGACGTACAGCGACGCGGCGGCGCCCAGCAGGCAGCGGACGTCGCTCTCGTCGCGCCGCAGGGAGTTGATCGCGTGCACCCGGGCGCCACGGGTCAGCGCGATCTCCTCGACCGCGCCGCGCAGCGTCTCGTGCGGGCCGATCTCGATGAAGGTGCCGACGCCCTGGTCGACCAGCGCACCGATCGTCTCGGCGAACCGGACCTGGTTGCGCAGGTTGTGCACCCAGTAGTCGACGTCGGCGACGGGGTTCACCGTGTCGGCCAGTGCCGTGGAGTGGAAGTCGATGCCGGGCGTCAGCGGGGTGATGCCGTCGATGCCCTCGCGCAGCGGCTGGAGCAGCGGGTCCATCCCGGGGCTGTGCACCGGCCGTTCGACCCGGATCCGCCGGGTCGAGATCCCGTCCCGCTTGAGGTCGGCCTCCAGGGCGTCGACGGCTTCGGGCGAGCCGGAGACCGCCGCGCTGGTGGGGCTGTTGACGACGGCGACGGCCGCGTGCGCGGCGTAGGGGGCGAGCCGGGGCAGCAGTTCCGCCTCCGGCAGGTCGACGGAGATCATGGCGCCCGCGGCGGCCTTGCGCTCCAGCAGGTGTGACCGGGCGACCACCACGCGGGCGGCGTCCTCCAGCGACAGCGCGCCGGCCACGCAGGCGGCCGCGACCTCGCCCAGGCTGTGCCCGACGACGGCGGTCGGCTGGATGCCGAGTCCGAGCCAGACCTTCGCCAGCGAGACCTGGAGGGCGAACAGCACGGGCTGCTGGAAGTCCATCTCCTCGTACCTGGCCTCGTCGGCCGGGGCGGCCAGCAGGTCGAGCACCGAGCAGCCGCCGGCCGCGCGCACGGCGGCGTCGCAGGCGGTCATCCAGGTGCGGAAGCCGGCGTGCGAGCGCAGGAGTTCGCGGCCCATGCCGACCCACTGGGTGCCGCCGCCGGAGAACACCAGCGCGACCCGCCGGTCGACGGTGCCGGAGACCGTGCCCGTGACGACGTCGGGGTGCGGCCGGCCGGCGGCGACCCGGGCGAGGCCGTCCAGGACGTCCTGCCGGTTGCGGGCGAACAGGGCGATCCGGTGGTTGTGGTGGCTGCGCCTGGCGGCGAGCGTGTAGGCGAGGTCGGAGACCCGCAGGCCCGCGTCGCGTTCGACGTGGTTGGACAGCTCGCGGCAGGTGTCGGCCAGCGCGCCGGCCGTCCGGGCGGTGACGGGGACGAGGTGCACCTGCCCGTCGGCGGCGGCGTCGCTGCGGCCGGGCGTGACGTGCCGTCCGCGGTCGCCCGCGAGGAACGGGTGGGCCGCGACGGGGAGGCCGGCGGTGTACAGGGCGCCGAGCGAGCCGAGCAGGGTCGAGGCCTCGTCGGCGCCGCGGCGCAGCGAGGGCAGGGTGGCCGCCGGCAGGATCTCCGACACCGACTTGAGCAGGACGGGGTGCGGGCTGATCTCGATCACCGCGTCGACGTCGTGGTCGCGCAGCCTCGTCAGGGCGTCGACCACCCGGATCTCCCGGCGCAGGTTGTCCGCCCAGTAGTCCGGCCCGAGCTCGGCGCCGTCGACGCGTTCGCCGGTGACCGTCGAGATCATCGGGATGCGGGTGGTCCGGGGCCTGATGCCGTCGAGTTCGACCTTCAGCGGGGCGAGGACGTGGTCGACCAGCGGGGAGTGCGGGGCGTGGCCCATCCGGACCCGGTGGTTGGTGACGCCCGCCGCGGTCAGCCGCTGGACGAGGTCGTCGATCTCCTGCGGCGTGCCGGTGACCAGGGTGGAGTTCAGGCCGTTGTGGCCGGAGACGGTGAGCCGGCCGGTCAGGTGCGGCCTGACCTCGTCGGCGGCGATCATCACCACGATGCCCTCGCCGCGCCCCACGGCGAGCTGCTGGAGGAGCCGGCCGTGGTGGGCGGCCAGGCGGGAGGCGTCGTCGAAGTCGAGTGCGCCGGCGATGTGGGAGGCGGCGAACTCGCCGACGCTCTGCCCCACGACGACGTCCGGCTCCACCCCCAGAGAGCGCCAGGCTTCGGCCAGCGCGACCTGGAGGGAGAACAGCAGCGGCTGGAAGACGTCCATGTCGTCGATGCGGCCGTCCGGGGACATCAGCTGCTCGACGAGCGAGAAGCCCAGCAGCTCCCGCATCCGCCGGTCGGACTTCATCATGGACCGGCGGAACACGGGCATTCCGGCGAGCAGTTGCCGGCCCATGCCCACCCACTGCGAGCCGTTGCCCGAGAACAGGAAGGCCACCCGCGGCTCGCGTCCGGTCCGCTCCCCGACGCTCAGCCCGGGGGCCGTCGCCCCGCTGCCGAAGGCGTCCAGCTGGGAGCGGAGTTCGGGCATGTCGCGGGCGGTGGCCGCGAGCCGGAACGGGCCGTCGCCGGGCGTCCGGCGGCAGAGCGCGCGCAGGTCGCTCTCGTCGCGCAGCGCCCGGGCCCGCTCGGCCAGCCCCTCCCGGGAGTCCGCGGCCAGCAGGAGCAGCGAGCTCTCGGGGCGCGGCAGTTCCTCGACGGCGACGTGGCAGATCGCGCCGCCGAACCCGAACGAGCTGACGCCGCCCCGGCGGGCGTCGGAGCGTCGCGGCCACGGCGTCAGCCGGTCCTGGACGGTGAGGCCGTACTCGTCGAACATGATCTGCGGGTTCGGCGCGCTGTAGTGCAGGCTCGGCGGCAGCACTCCGTTGCGCATCGACATCGCGAGCTTGACCAGGCCGACGATGCCGGCGGCCGCCTCCAGGTGCCCGACGTTGGACTTGACGGACCCGAGCCGCAGCGGCTCCGTACGGCCGCCGCCCAGCACCGCGCCGATGGCGTTGGCCTCGATCGGGTCGCCGAGGGGCGTCGCGGAGCCGTGGCACTCGATGTAGTCCACGAGGTGCGGGGCGATGCCCGCCCGCTGGTACGCGGTGCGGAGCATCTTCTCCTGCGCCTGGGGGTTCGGCGCCGTCATGCCGTTGCTCAGACCGTCGTTGTTGGAGGAGCTGCCCTTGATCAGGCAGTACACCGGCAGGTCGCGCTCCAGCGCCACGCTCAGCGGGGCGAGCACGACGACGCCGGCGCCCTCGCCGCGGACGTAGCCGTCGGCGCGGGCGTCGAAGGACTTGCAGCGGCCGTCCGGGGCGAGCGCGCCCATCGCGTCCATGGCGGTGTAGTAGTCGGAGACGAAGCTCAGGTTCACGCCGCCGGCCAGCACCAGGTCGCTCTCGCCCAGCCAGATCGACTGGCACCCGACGTGCACCGAGACCAGCGATCCGGCGCAGGCGGCGTCGATGGCCATGCTCGGGCCCTGGAGGCCGAGGACGTAGGAGACCCGGTTGGCGATGATGCCGTCGTGCATGCCGGTCGCGGTGTGCGGGGTGATCTGGCTGTCGGGGCCACGGTAGTGCGCCAGGGCGGCGTAGTCGCCCCAACAGGAGGCCATGAACACGCCGGTGTCGCTGTCGACCAGGCTGTGGGGCGCGATGCCCGCGTCCTCCAGCGCCTCCCAGGACAGCTCCAGGATCAGGCGCTGCTGCGGGTCCATCTGGACGGCTTCGCGGGGCGAGATGCCGAAGAACAGCGGATCGAACCGGTCGATGCCGTCGATGAAGCCGCCCCAGCGCACCCGGTCGTTCAGCAGCTCGCGTCGCGCGGCCGGTACCGGCCCGACGGCGTCGCCGCCCTCGACCAGCAGCCGCCAGAACGCCGACGGGTCCGGCCCGCCGGGGAACCGGCAGCCGATGCCCACGATCGCGACGGGCTCGTGCGAGGGCGGTCGGCGGCGCTCGGCACCCGGGGCGGGCTCCGCGGCGCGCGGACCGTCGACGAGCGCACGCGCCAGCCCGTCGACGGTCGGGTACTGCCACATCCAGGTGGCCGGGACCTGCCAGCCGAGGAACTCGGACAGCGAGGCCGCGAGCGTCACCGATCTCAGCGAGTCCAGTCCGTACCGGTGCAGCGGCGCCGAGCGGTCCACCGCGCTCGCGGACACGTCCAACAGCTCGACAACACGGGAAAGCAGGAAATCCGTTACGGCGGAAATGTCTCGCGCTGCGCGCTCTCGGGGCACGGCGACTCCCTCAACAGGGCGGATGGAATGGACGGGTGGAGCTTCACGGCCGACCGGTCGGGGGGTTCGGTTCCGCACCCGGGCAGCCGGATACGGGGGGCGGCTCATGACGCGGAGGGTCCCCTTCGCCGCATCAAGTTCCTGGGTGGGGCCGACGGTTGGCGTGCGGATGAGATCGGCGTTTCCGATCCCCGCGTTCACGGCGAGCGAGAACTCCCGTTCGTGTACCGCTGTTTCAGCCGGCGGCGCGGCTCGTTCCCCCAGCGGGGGAAATCACGGGCGTCTCTGGGTCACATCGGTCCGCGAGTGCATCGACGACAGGATCGCGTACGCGGAATCTTCACCTGCACGGCTACTGTCGATGGGTTCCAAGGTCCATTTGGTCAAGCGCGACGAGTATGCTGATGGAGGCAAAATGGATCGTCAGTGCTAATCCGACCGGCGGACAGCAGAGTGCCAGTTTGTTAATGGTGAGACAAGCGCCATTCGAGGGCCGGTTGAGGCAGTGGCGAGATTTGATCTCCAAGTGTCCGGTTCGGGTTGGAGCTGTCGGCGGTCCGAAATGGCGCCCCGACTCAGCGGCGCCACCGCGTCACCGCGCCCCGCCCGGGATAGGCGTACGACCCCGCGAAAGGCGCGCTCCACCGGCACGCGATTGGGGTAGACAGCGACTCAGTGACCCATGCAAGCTGACCCCCATGGCAGTTGAGAATCTTGATGCGGCGTCAGCCGGTGCCGACCCTTCCTCAGCCGGACTCACCGGCCGCGACGTCGACGGCAGGCCCGCATGACGGACGCCACCGACACGGCCGGCACCACCGAAACCCCCGGCACCACCGGCGCCGGCGGCGCCGCGGCCAAGCCGGCGCTCCGGCCGGGACTGGCACTCGGCGTACTGGCCGGGGCGCTCGCCCTGGACGTGAGCGGTCTCGGAGTCCTCAACGCCGCCCTGCCGTCGGTCGGAGCGCGCTTCGACCTGGACGAGACCACGCTCCAGTGGGTCATGACCGCCTACGCCGTCACGTTCGCCGGCTTCCTGCTGGTGGGCGGCCGACTGGCCGACGTCCTCGGCCGGCGGCGGGTGTTCGAGGTCGGAGTCGCCCTGTTCACCGTGTCCGCGCTGGTCGGGGCGCTGGCCCCGGACACCGCGGTGCTGCTGGGTGCGCGCGCCGTCCAGGGCATCGGCGCCGCCCTGTCCGGCCCGGCCGCGCTGGCCCTGCTCACCGAGACGTTTCCGGCCGGTCCGGCCCGCAACCGGGCCTTCAGCGTGTACGCGGCGGTCGGCGCCGCGAGCTTCAGCGGCGGGGTGATGCTGGGCGGCGTCCTGACCCAGTTCCTCGGCTGGCGTTCGGTGCTGTGGTTCTCGGTGCTGCTGGGGCTCGCCGTGCTGGCCGCGACCCGCGCCGGACTGCCCGGTGGCGCCGGGCACAGCGGCCGGCTGGACCTGCCCGGCGCCATCACGGGCACGCTCGGACTCACCCTGCTCGTCGTCGGCGTGAGCAGTGACGGTGCGACGGCGTGGATCGTCCTCGGCGCCGCGGTGGCCTTCCTGGTGCTGTTCGTCGTGCGCGAGCACCGCACCGCCGACCCGGTGCTCCCGCTCGGCCTCTTCCGGATCCGGTCGGTCCGGGCCGCGAGCCTGGCGGCCTTCCTCCAGTACATGGGATCGGTCGGGCTGCTGTTCTTCGCGCCGCTGTACCTGCAAGGGATGCTGGACTACTCCCCCTTCGAGTCCGGTCTCGCGCTGGTGCCGATGTCCCTGGCCGTGTTCCTCACCGCCAACTTCGCCACCGGACGCCTGCTGGCCCGGTTCACCCCGCGCACGCTGATGGCGGTCGGCCTCGTGCTGATCGGCGGGGGTGCCGCACTGTGGCTGGGCACCCCCCACGACGGCGGGTACGTGCAGTACGTGCTGCCCGGCCTGGTGCTCAGCGGCATCGGCCAGGGGCTGAACTTCCCCTCGATGACGTCCGCCGGGCTCACCGGAGTCCCGGCGCGGCAACACGCCGTCGCCGGGGCGGTGAACGTCGTGGCGCAGCAGATCGGCGCGAGTGCGGGTGTCGCGGTGATGGTGCTGGTCGCCGCGACCAGCACGGACCAGCTCGCCGGCTACCACCTCGCCTACCTCACCGCCGCCGGCGCGTGCGTCCTCGGCGCGGCGGTCATCGCGGTACGACGGCAGGCCTGAGGGGCCCGGCCTGCCGGCTCCCGGGGTTCGGGGTTCGGGCTCGGGATTCGGAGCTCGGGTTCGGACGAGATCATGCGGAAGGGCGACGGCCTGCACCACGCGGTGCGGGCCGTCGCCCTTCTGCCGGCGGTCCCGGAGGTTCCAGGCGCCGGTCAGTTCCAGGGGTTGGCCGCCTGGTCGTTGATGGCCGTCCAGAACCGGGTGTTGTTGGGGATGTTGCCGTAGGCCCAGAAGGTCCAGCCGCCGGTCTGCGCCAGGTCGGACCCGAAGTGGCCGTCGTGGAACTCGGCCTCGCGCCAGCCGGCCCCGAAGGAGGCCTGGCAGAGGCTGTCCGCCGCGGCCCGGCTGTTGAGCCGGGCGCCCTTGACCGGCTGGCTGAGGGCGACGGTGCCCTGCGCCCAGCCGTTGTAGAAGCCGAGGCTGATCCCGGACGGGGCCGGGCTGCCGTCGACGTTGAGGCAGAGCACGGGCAGCGAGACCGACGGCGCGGTGTCGCCGTTGTAGGCGTTGCTCGGGCTGCCGCCGGGGCCGCCGACCTGGACGGTGCCCTCCGGGCCGTAGGCGACGACGGACCAGGTCATCCCCAGGTGGGTGCCCGGTCCGGTGGCGGCCTCGGCCGGGGCCGCGGACAGCGGGATCAGGGCGGCTGCGGCGACGGCGGTCGCGGTGGCGACGGCCTTCTTCAGACGGTTCATCAACTGCTCCTGGTTCGAGGCGTCTCGTCAGGCGACCGGCTCGTTTCGGCCGGTGCACAGCAAAGGTCTCAACCGGACGCACACAACTGGCATGATCTGGTCATAGATCCATCACCGCCCGTGCCCATCCACTCGCAGCGACGGTCCGGCCCGGCCCGCGGATCCCAGGGAGGGACACTTGGAGTTCAGGATCCTCGGCTCGCTGGAGGTGTGGACCGGCGACGGGAGGCGCGTCCCCTCCGAAGGCTCCCGGCAGGAGCGACTGCTCGCCGCCCTGCTGCTCAACGCGGACGTCTCCGTTCCCGTCGCCCGCCTGGTGGACGCCGTCTGGGACGAGCGGCCGCCGGCCACCGCCACCCGCCAGGTCCGCAACCTCGCCGGGGTGCTGCGGCGCCGCTTCGCCGAGGCCGACCCGGACGCACCCCCGGTGCTGCTGACCGACGGCCGCGGCTACCGCATCACGCTCACCGGCCACCACCTGGACGCCCGCGCCTTCACCGACCGGCTCGCCCTCGCCCGCCGCGAGGCCGCCGCCGGACGGTCCCCGGCGGCGGTCGACGGGCTCCGCGAGGCGCTCGCCCTGTGGCGCGGCCCCGCGCTGGACGGACTCGCCGTGGACGCGGACGCCCCGGGCGCGGTCGCGCTGGACGAACTGCGGCTGACCGCCTGGGAGGAATGCCTCGATCTGGAGCTCGCCCTCGGCCGGCACCGCGCGGCCGTCCCCGAACTGACCGCACTGGTGGTCGACCACCCGCTCCGGGAACGCTTCACCGGACAGCTGATGCGCGCACTGCACGGGTCCGGGCGCGCGCCCGAGGGGCTCACCGCCTACCGCCGGTTCGCCGAGCGGCTGGCCGACGAGCTCGGGCTCGACCCCGGGCCGGAGCTGCGGGCGCTGCACCTGGAACTGCTGGCCACCGAGCCGGCCCGCGCCGAACCGGTCCGCCCCGAGGCGGCGCCGACCACAGCGGCCCCGGTGGCCACACCCCCAGCGGCAGGACCCCCGGTGACGGCACCCCCGGCAGTAGCACCCCCAGCGGCGGCACCCCCGGTGGAGGCACCGCCGCCTCCGCCCGCCCAACTCCCGCCCGCACTGCCCACCTTCGTCGGACGCGGCACGGAGCTCCGCGTCCTGGACTCACTGCTCACGACGCCCACGACCGGTGCCACCGGCGCGGCCGTCCCCGTCTGCGCGCTCTCGGGCCCGGCCGGGGTCGGCAAGACCACCCTGGCCATCGACTGGGCCCACCGCGCCCGGGACTCGTTCCCGGACGGCCAGCTCTACGCCGACCTGCACGGCTACTCCGTCTCCGCGCCCCTCGACCCGCACACCGTCCTCGCCCGCTTCCTGCGCGCCCTCGGCGTGCCCGGCGACCGGATCCCCGCGGCGCCGGACGAGGCGGCCGCGCTCTACCGCTCCCTGCTGGCCGACCGCCGGCTGCTCGTGGTCCTCGACAACGCCCGTGACGCCGAACAGGTCCGCCCGCTGCTGCCGGGTGCCCCGGACTGCCGCACGGTGGTCACCAGCCGCACCCGGCTCGACGGCCTGACCGCCCGCAACGGCGCCCGCCCCCTGGTGCTCGACGTCCTGCCCGCCCATCAGGCCCTCCGCCTCGTGGCCCTCATCGCCGGCGAGCACCGCACCCGCGCCGAGCCGCACGCCGCGGCCGAACTCACCGACGCCTGCGGCCGGCTGCCCCTCGCCCTGGCCATCACCGCGAGCCGCCTCGCCGCCTTCCCGGGCCGCAGCCTCGCCGACCACGCCGCCGAACTCCTCGACGCGGAACACCGGTTGAGCGCCCTGCAGATCGACGGTGACGCCACCTCGGCGGTCCGCGCCGCCTTCGACCTCTCCTACCGCTCGCTCCCCGCCGAGGCCCGGTCCCTGCTCCGGCTGCTCGCCCTGGCCCCGGCCGTCGGCGTCAGCGCCGGCGCGGCAGCCGCCCTGACCGACACCCCCACCGCCGCCGTCCAGCCCGTCCTCGACCACCTGGCCACCGCCCACCTGCTCACCCACGAGGACCGCCACCGCTACCGGCTCAACGACCTCCTGCGCCTCTACGCCGCCGAACGCTGCACCGCCGAGACCGGTCCCGCCGAGCGCCGCGCCGCCCTGGAACGCCTCAGCTCCTGGTACCTCCACCACGCCGACTCCCCCACGCCGCCGCCCTCCCCTCCCGCCGCGGACCACCCGTGGAGCCGGGGCCACCACCTGATCGGCCTCCACCTCGACGAATGGGTCGAGGTGGACCGCCTGGCCGCCCTGGCCGCCTGCGCGGCGCAGGCGCCGGACGCCCCCTGACCCCGGGCCCGGCCGCCGCCCCATCGCCTGCTCCTCGACCACGTCACCGATCGTGCGGCCCCGCGCGCCGCGCCGTGTGCTCCGTCGCGCGCCCCGTCATGGCCCGGCTGTACGCGGCCGTGGGGGCGCAGCGCCTGGTCACCGTCGACACCGACAGCGACACGGTGGCCGCCGACGTCCCGCTCCCCGTCCAGCCGCACCCCGACGGGTACGTGGACGGCTCGGCGAGTTCCCTCGTGGTCAGCCCGGACGGCGCCGGCGTCTACCTGGCCCAGAACGGGCCGCGCCAGCGCTGGGGCGCCCTGCCCTCCCGGGTCCTCGCGTACTCGACCGCCGCCGGCGCCTTCACCGCCTCCGTCGACGTCACCAGCTTCGGTGTCGGTTCGATCGTCCTGCGCCCCAACGGCCAGGACCTGTACGTCACCACCGCGGACGGCCTGGTCCACCTGGCCGCCACGCCCACCTCGCTCACCACCGTCCGCACCTTCACCGCCGGGCACGGCGCCTCCGGCAGTGCGGTGCTCAGCCCCGACGGCGGCACGCTGTACGGCCTCGGCGGCTACCAGAGCGACTACCTCGTCGACACCGCGACCGACACCGTCACCGAGAACTTCCACTTCGCACCGGGCAGCACCGGCCTCGCCTACCCGGTCGTCAGCCCGGACGGGCGCCGGCTGTACTTCACCTCCACCTGGTCCGTCTTCATCACCCCGGGCGGCCCCACCCCTCCCGGCTACCACAACCGCAGCGCGATCCTCTCCTACGACACCGAGGCCCGCGCGCTCGTCCCGGCCGAGACGGTGAACCCGCAGCAGGTGGAACTCGCCACCGGCCTGGCGCTCGGACCGGACGGCCACACCTTCTACCTCGGCGGCAACACCTACCCCGGCGGTGTTCCGGGCACTGCCGCCAGTCTGGAGATCATCAGGAACTGACGGCCGGTCAAGTCCTAGGCATTTGACCGGCCTTCGACGATCCTGCGGATCTCGCGCGCCAGGGTGTCGGGGTCGCTGGTCGGCACCAGATGGTCGGCGTCGGCCGCCAGCACATGGCGGCCGACCTCGGCCAGGCCGACGCGGCGGGCGTGCGAGGCGTTCACGGCCTCCCGGACCTTCGGGCCCATGCCGGTCGAGGTCCGGGCGGCCGAGACCACCGTGAGCGGGATGCCGCCGAGGGCCGGCGGGTTCTCCTTCATGGCGGTCAAGTCCGCGACAACGGAGCCGAGTTCGGCGCCCCGGGTGCGGATGGTGGAGACGGTGAAGCCCTCCGCGCGCATCTCGGCCGCGGCGTCCGCCGGGAGGGCGTCGAGCAGCGGGCGGAAGGCCCGGGCCAGCAGGCCGGTGCGGGCCAGCAGCATGCTGACCGCCTGCCCGATCCGCTCCTGGCGGCGCACCGAGGGCGCGAACACCAGGTCGCAGGACTCGTCCGTCGGGTCGGCCAGCACCAGGCCCGCGATCCGCTTGGGGCGGGCCGCGGCGGCGAGCCGGACGATCGGCCCGCCCCAGCTGTGCCCGACCAGGACGAACGGCCCGTGGCCGAGGCCGGCGAGGTGGTCGAGCAGGTCATTGAGGTCCTCGGCGAGGCGGCGCAGCGGGCGCGGCGCCTGGTCCGGCGCGCTGCGGCCGAGCCCGCTGCGGTCGTACGCCACCGTCGCCGCGACCCCGTCCAGCCGGAGCTGCACCGGCGCCCAGTACGAGCGGCTGGAGGCGAGCCCGCCCTCCAGCACGACCGTCGGCACGCCCTCGCCGTCGGGCCCCGGCCGCCGCATGTAGAACAGCTCCCGCCCATCCCGTGTCCGCGCCCGCCCCGGCTCACCCTGACTGTGCATCCCCGGCACCGCCCTCGCCCTCGACCGTCCATCAAGTTTGGTTAGCCTAACCTCACTTTCCTGGTGATCGCGACCACCCACGGCGCGGCGTGGGCGGCAGGGTCGGCGGGGTCGGTCAGTAGTCGACCAGGTCGAAGACCGTGGCGGCGCGGAAGGCCTCGTGCACCTCGACGCCGGGCCGGTCGAAGCCCTCCATCCCCTCGGGGTCCGCCTCCGTGACCTCGAACCGGTCCCTGGTGCGCTCGAGGATGGCCTGATTGACCGTCACATGTTCGCGCAGCCGCTGCTCGTAGGCCTGGTAGGCGGCCTCGTGGTCGCCGTCGGCCGCGTGCAGCTCCCCGGCCAGCACGTAGGCGCCGGTCAGAGCCACACTGGTGCCCTGGCCGGTGGCGGGGAACAGCAGTACCCGGCGTCGCCGAGCAGCGCGACCCGGCCCTGCGACCAGCGGTCCATCCGGATCTGCGCGACCACGTCGTAGTGGAAGGCGTCCCCCTCCCCCAGGGACTTGAGGAACTGCGGCACCTCCCAGCGCAGCCCGGCGCAGCGCTCGGCCACCAGCCGCCGCTGCTCCGCCGGGTCGCGCGGGAGCAGGTCCTCGACCGGCTCGTCGGACGTGAAGACGGTGAAGACCCGCAGCTCGCTGTTGTCCCGGACGGTCATCGCCATGCTGCCCCAGACGGCCTGGCCGGCGGGCCGGTGGATGACCTCCCAGCGGTCGAGGCCGAGGTGGTTGGGGGCGCTCCAGCCGGCGATGTAGATGCCGGTCGGGTGCAGGTAGTCCGCCTCGGGGCCGAAGACCAGCCGGCGGGTGTTCGAGTGCAGGCCGTCGGCGCCCACGACGAGGTCGAAGGACTGCTCGTCTCCGCTGGTGAAGCGGACCTGGACGCCCTCCTCGTGCTGCACGAGGGTGTCGATCGACTCGCCGAAGCGGTACCGGACGCCGGGCCGGGCCGCCCCCGCCAGCAGGGCGGCCAGTTCGTCGCGCAGGATCTCCACGTCGGGGCCGTCCACGGCGCCCCCGGTGGCCGTCCACTCGGTGGTGCGCTTGAGCTCGCGGCCGTCCGCGTCGACCAGGGACATGCCGCGCAGTCCGGTCCGGCGGGCCCGGACCTCCTCCAGGAGGCCCATCCGCTCGATGATCTCCAGGGCGTTGCCCCGCACGTCCACCGCCTGTCCGCCGCCCCGGAGTTCCGGGGCGCGCTCGACGACCGTGACGTGGAAGCCGTAGCGCTCCAGCCAGTAGGCGAGGGCGGTGCCGGCGATGCCCGCCCCGGAGATCAGGACCGAGGTGGTGCGCGAGTGGTGCGGTCGGGTGCTGTTCGACGTGGTGCTCGACATGGTGGACCTCCCGTGAGTCGATGTCGTGCCGCCAGTCTCGCCACGGCGGCCGACAGGTCGCTCACAGGACGCCGGCACGACCGGCGAGCGACCGCCAGACCGCCGACAGGTCACCGACAGACCACCGGCAGGCCACCGGCGGCCCGCCGACCGACCGTGCCACCGGCCGTGTCACCGACCGGACCAGGACGGCAGCCTGTGACCTGGGGTCACAGGATGACCGCCTGTCTGGCTGGCCGCGGGGGCCGTCCGCAGGATGGCCGCATCGGACTCCTGCCCTCCCGTCGCGGCCGCTTCCGCCTGCCGTCCGAAGGCCCGGCCGCTCCCTCGCACGACAAGGTGGTGATCGCTGTGAGCAGCATCTCCGACCCGCCCCGACCCGAACAGGCCGAGGACGTCCCGCCCCTGGCGCCGGCCCAGGCCTTCGAACGGTGGCGCTACGCGGGAGTGTTCCTCCTGCTGTTCCTGTTCGGCACGGAGACCTTCCTGGTGTCGCCGCTGCTGCCGACCATCGCGGACTCGGTGCACACCACCGAGGCGGCCGCCGCCTCCAGCGTCACCGCCTACGTGCTGGTGTACGCCGTCGCGGCTCCCTTCCTCGGGCTGCTGAGCGACCGGTTCGGCCGCCGCCGCACCCTGGTGGCGGGCACCGTGCTGTTCGTCGTGTCCAACGCGGCGGCCGCCCTCTCCACCGGGCTGACGCTGCTGGTCGTGTCCCGCGCGGTGGCCGGGCTGGCGGCGGCCGCGGCCGGGCCGGCGATCTGGGCGCACATCGCCGAGACCGCGCCGGAGGCGGTGCGCGGGCGGGCCCTCGGCCTGGGCATGGCGCTGTTCTCCTGCGGCCAGGTGATCGGCGTGCCGCTCGGCGGCTTCCTCGCCGGACTGGCCGGCTGGCGGTCGGCGTTCTGGGCGCTGACCATCGGGACCGCGGCGGCCGTGCCGCTGCTGCTGAGCCAGGTCCAGCGCCGCTCGGCGCAGGCGGCCGCGCCGCAGGTGGGGGCGGTCCGGGCGATCCTGGCGGGCTGGGCCGACCCGACGCTGCGGCGCGCCCTGCTAGTCAACACGGTGTTCAACACGGCCAACCTGGGCGCCTACACCTTCCTCGGCGCGGTGCTGGTGCAGCGCTTCGACCTGTCGGTGCAGGCCCTGGGCCTGGTGGGCGTGCTGGTCGGCGCGGGCAGCCTGGTCGGCTCGCTGCTGGGCGGCCGGCTCGGGGACCGGGCCAGGACCGCCGGGCGCTCCGACCTGCCGATGCTGCCGCTGTGGGGCGTGCTGCTGGCGGCGGGCGTCGCGCTGGCGGCCAAGGGGCCCGGCCTGGTCCTCGCCCTGGCCGGCGTGGTGGTGTGGTTCCTGGCCTCCGGAGGCTTCGTGACGGACCAGCAGACGCTGGCCGGCACCATCGCCCCGGAGCTGCGGGCGACCTCCAGCGCGTGGCTGACCTCGACCATGTACGCGGGCACCGGCCTGGGCGCCTGGGCGATCGGCACGTTCGGCAACGTCGCGGACGGCACCCTGCTGATCGGCACCGGGCTCGCGCTGGTGGCCGCCCTGGGCGCGCTGGCCGTCAGCCTCGGCCTGCGCCGGTCCACCGCGTCGGGCACCTGAGGCCCCGCCGGAACGGCCGGGATGCCCGGCAGGACCGACAGGACCGACAGGACCGGCGGCTCAGCCGACCCGGCGCTCCCCCTCCACACCGCCGACCGCGCGCAACGGATGATCGACCAGTTCGGTCATCCGCGCCCGGTCGGCGGCGCCGTGCGGGGTGAACAGCAGCACCGTCGCGGTCGGGTCGTCCACCGGGTGGAAGGACGACAGCGTCAGCCGGACCGGGCCGAGCCCGGCCGGCTCGACGGTGACGGTGCGGACGGTCAGCTCCGCCACCGAGTGGCAGCCCCACCAGTGCCGGAACTCGGGCGCGTCCTCGTCCAGGTGCCGGTAGACCTCGCCGGTGCGGGGGTCGGCCAGGGCCGGGCCGGCCTGCGCCCGGAACTGCTGGAAGACGTTCATCGCGAGCGGCTCCCAGTCGCGGAACACGGCCCGCACCCGGTGGTCGGCGGCCATCACCCACATCAGGTTGCGCCGGTCCGCGGGGACGAACTCGGGCGAGCCCCAGAGCGCGACCCAGGCGGCGTTCCAGCCGAGCAGGTCGAAGTGCCGGTCGAGCAGGACGGCCGGGCTGGTGGGCCAGGAGTCCAGGACCGGCCGGATGGCCTCGGCGAGCCGGTCGGCGCCGTCCTCCGAGGCGGCGGCCGCCGTCGGCTCGTGGTAGCCGGCCAGGCGCATGGCGTGCCGCAGCCCGGCCGCGTCCAGCCGCAGCACCCGGGCGATCGCCTCCAGCACCTGCCGGGAGGCGGTGACCCGCCCCTGCTCGACCCAGGTGTACCAGGCCAGGCCGACGCCGGAGAGGGAGGCGACCTCCTCCCGGCGCAGACCGGGGGTGCGGCGCCGGGTGGTGGCGGTGAGGCCGACGTCGGAAGGCTTGAGGAGCTCGCGATGGGCGCGCAGGAAGGCGCCGAGTTCCCTGCCTGCGGGGGGAGTTGACACGGTTGGCTCCTCGGCCCTGGTCGGTGCCGTCGAATGCGGGGGTGTGGGCTGCCACCAGCGTAGACGCAGCCCGCCGCCCACCCCAGGGGTGAGCGGCGGGCTACACATGTTGTTAACGAGACGTCAGCTGCCACAGCCGGACGGGCATGTGGCTGACGTGGCCGCGCTCCTGCTGCCGGCGCCAGGCGCTCTCGCCGACGGCGCGGAAGAAGGCGGGCCGCTGCTGCGCCGGCACCGCACGGCTGTAGTAGTCGCCGAAGGTGGCGGCGTGGAAGTGCTCGTACTGGGCGGCGCCGTCGACCGTGACCACGGCGTCGCGCTCCAGGTGGCCGGCCACCGCGAGGTGCGGGCCCACCACCGCCGCGAGCTCGTCGACGGTCCTGGTCCGGGTCGCGATCGGCAGCACCCCGGCGCGCTCCAGGACGCCGGGCACCTCGTCGTACGGGGTGCCGAGCGCGACCAGGGCGTCGCGGACCAGCTCGTCCTCACCGCCGAGGCCGCGTTCGTCCCGGGCCGGGTGGTAGGTGGTGAGCAGGAAGCGGCCGCCGGGGGCGAGGTGGGCGGCGGCCCAGGCGAAGATCCGCTCCTCGTCCGGGTACAGCCAGTGCAGCACCGAGGTCTGGGTGATCACGTCGGCCCGGAACGGCAGCGGCTCGGGCACGGTGAGGTCGGCCCGGTGCAGGGCGACCCGCTCGCCGTAGGGCTGGAGCCGGGCGGCGGCCTCGGCGATGCGGTGCTCGGAGCGTTCCAGGCCGACGGCGCGCCGCAGGGAGGGGAAGCGCTCCAGGGCCTCCTGGAGCAGCTGGCCGATCCCGCTGCCGAGGTCGATCAGGGACTCGGGGGCTCCGGTGACCTGGTCGAGCACCCAGTCCCGGTCCTGGACCTGGCGCAGCCGGCTGGCGTCGGCGTACCCCGCGAGGGTACGGGCCTGGATCTCGACGGCGGACGTGCTCACGGCTGGTTCTCCTCCACGGTGGACGACTGTGCGGTGGACGGCTGGTCGGTAGCTGGCTGCTCCGCGGCGGCGGGCTGCTCCGCGACGCCCTGGTCGACCAGGTGCAGCAGCCGTTCGCGGGCGGCGCTCTGGTCGTAGCGCTTGAAGAGGTTGATCCGGTTGCGGGCCAGGTCGCCCCGGTGCACGTACTCGTAGAGGTCCTGGCGCTGGCCGAAGCCGTCGCCGGTCAGCTCCCAGGCGATCCGGAAGAGCCGGGCCTTGCGTTCGGCGTCGATGTCCCGGCCGCGCATGTAGCGGTCCAGGTGCGGGCGCAGCCGGGGGTTGGCGAGGTCCCCGGCGGTGGGCTGGATGAGCAGCCCGGAGGCCCCGATCTTGCGGACGATCTCGACCGCGCTGCCGGCCACCTCGGCCGACCAGACCCGGGAGGCCGCCGTGTCGCCGGGGGCGAACAGGCCGCCGTCGGTGAGGCCGCCGCGCGCCTCGGCGGCGTCGAGGAAGTACTCGGTCAGTTCGGCGTACCCGGCGAGGCGGCCCAGATCCTCCTGGATGTTGCGGAAGCCGTCCACGCCGATCGACTCGGCGACCAGGGTCGCACTGGCCAGCAGGGTCCGCAGCCGCTCGCGGTAGCGGATGTGGCCGACGTAGGCGCTCCAGGCGTTGATCCGGCCGAGGCCGGTGCGCGCCAGGTTCGCGTCGCGCAGCAGGAAGACGCGGTCCCAGGGCACCAGGACGTCGTCGAAGAAGAGCATCGCGTCCTGCTCGTCGAACCGCGCGCCGAGCGGGTGGGCGTGCCCCCAGGAGGCGCTGCCGAGCGGTTCGCGGGCGAGGGTGATCAGGCCGGGGGTGTTGAGCGGCAGGGCGAACCAGGTCACGAACTGCTCGCCGCGGCCCTCGGTGAACGACGCCGAGAGGTAGACCAGCACCTCGTGGGCGATCGGGGCGAGCGTGGTGAGCTGCTTGGCGCCGCGCACCACGATGCCCCGGTCGTTCTCCTCCACGACGCGCAGGGCGAGGTCCGGGTCGTCCAGCGGGTTGGCGGAGCGGTCGATCTGCGGGTCGCCGAGGGCGTGCGAGAGGACCAGGTCGTTGCTCGCGCAGTGCCGGTACCAGGCCTCGGCGTTGGCGCCGAAGCGCGGGTCGGCGCCGGCCAGCCGGTGCCGGAAGTCGTAGACGCCGACGGCGATCGAGGCCATGAAGGCGGGCGAGCGGCCCTGCTGCCCCAGTGCCTCGGCGTGCCACAGCTCGGCGCTGCGGCGCTGGAGCCGCAGGTCCTCCAGGGTGCGCGGGGGCTGGTAGGCGCGGGCGAGCCGCAGGCCGCTGTCCGGGTCCTCCCAGGTGAGCAGGTCGCGGTGGGCCGGGTCGTG
Organism: Kitasatospora sp. NBC_01300; assembly: GCF_041435235.1. Lineage (NCBI taxonomy): Bacteria > Bacillati > Actinomycetota > Actinomycetes > Kitasatosporales > Streptomycetaceae > Kitasatospora > Kitasatospora sp. NBC_01300. The sequence goes on from NZ_CP108408.1 coordinate 952,394, forward strand.
CTGGAGGTCGATCAGGCGGGCCAGTTCGTCCACGGCCGGGCGGAACGCGGGGTGCTCGGCGGGGTTCGCGATGCGCTTGCCGTCGAGGTAGAGCTCGCGGCCGTCGTCCAGTTCGGCCCGGTACCGGTCGCCGGTCAGCAGGCCGCGGGCGGTGGCGGGTGCGCCGCGGCCGGTGATGGTGCCCAGCAGTGTCATGCGCCAACTCCGTTTGATGTCAAGGGTTCAAGGGTTCAAGGGCTTCGGGTCGAGCACGCGGTACCGGCCGTCGTGGTAGAGCAGCGGGTCGCCGTCGCCGCGGTCCGCGGCGGCGACCCGGCCGACCAGGATGGTGTGGTCGCCGCCGGGCAGGGTGCCGTGCAGCCGGCAGTCGAACCAGGCCAGGGCGTCGTCGACGAGCGGGGCGCCGGTGACGGCCGTCCGCATCGGCACCGCGGTGAAGCCGCCGAGCGCGCGCCCGGCCCCGGGGGTGGCGAAGCGCCGGGCCACCGCCGACTGGCCGTCCGTCAGGACCGAGAGGCCGAACCGTCCGGCAGCGCGGGCCGCGGCCACCAGCGGGCTGTGGCGGCTGACCGCGACGGTGACCAGCAGCGGGTCGAGGGAGAGGGTGCTGAAGGAGGAGACCGTCTTGGCGAAGACCTCCTCGTCCGCCCGGGTGGTGACCACCGCGACCCCGGTGGTCCAGCCGCGGGAGGCGGCCCGGAAGGCCTCCTCGGTGGCCTTCGCCGTGGTCACGGCCCCTGCCGGGCCGCTCATCGCAGCCCCACCCGGTAGGCGCGCAGCCACTCGTCGACCTGGACCAGGTGGTCGAGGCCGCCGACCGGGTTCGGCGCGGTGCGCGGGCTGGGCAGCGGGCGGCCCTCGGCGAGCAGCCGGCGGACCAGCTCGCGGTCCACCAGCTCGAAGACCGGCGCGTTCGGGTCGGCCAGCAGCTCGTGCGCCCGGGCGGTGAGCACCTCGGTGTAGCGGACGGCCGGGGTGGACGGGTAGCCGCTCTTGGGCCGGTCGGTGACCTGCGGCGGGAGGAGGTCCCGGACGGCGTCGCGGAACAGGCCCTTGGCCCGCCCGTCCGGCGCCTTGAGCGCCCACGGGACGTTCCAGAGGTACTCCACCAGGCGGTGGTCGCAGAACGGCACCCGCACCTCCAGGCCGACCGACATCGACACCCGGTCCACCCGGTCCAGCAGCGGGGGGAGCCAGCGGGTGAGCGCGAGGTGGAAGACCTCGCGGATCCGCGCGTCGGCGGCCGACTCGCCGGGCAGGCGCGACACCTCGCCGAGCGAGCGGTGGTAGGCGGCGGCGGTGTACTCCTCGGGGCGCACCTCGGCCCGGACGTCCGGGCGCAGCAGGTCCGCGGGCGTGGCCTTGCCGTGCAGCCACGGGAAGGTGGGCGCGGCGACGGCCTGCGCGTCGTGGAAGTACGGGTAGCCGCCGAAGATCTCGTCCGCGGCCTCGCCGGAGAGCGCGACCGTGGAGCGCCGCCGCACCTCGCGGAAGAGCAGGTGCAGCGAGGCGTCCATCTCGCCCCAGCCGGGCCGGTCCCGGGCCCGCAGGACGGCGTCCCGGGCGTCCAGCAGGTCGTCGTCGGGCACCAGGACGGTGGTGTGCAGGGTGCCGATGTGCTCGGCGGCGGCCTGGACGTACGGGGCGTCCAGGGTGGTCCGCCAGGCGTCCGGGGTGCGGTCGGTGCTGCCGGGGAAGTCCACCGAGAAGCTGGAGATCTTCCCGTGGCCGGCCCGTTCGCGGGCGGCCGCGGCCAGCGCGGTGACGGCGCTGGAGTCGACGCCGCCGGAGAGCAGGGTGCACAGCGGCACGTCGCTGATCAGCTGCCGTTCGACGGCGTCGGCGAGCAGGTCCCGGACGGTGCCGCGGGTGGTCGCGGCGTCGTCCCGGTGCTCGGCCGACTCCAGCCGCCAGTAGCGCAGTTCGCGGGTGGCGCCGCGACCGACGACCACCAGGTGGCCGGGCCGGACTTCGTGCAGCCCGCGGAACAGCCCGTGGCCGGCGCTCGGCGCGGCGGGCAGCGCGAACAGTTCGGCGATGCCCTCGGCGTCCAGTTCGGCGCGGAACAGCGGGTTCGCGAGCACCGCCTTGGGCTCGGAGCCGAACAGCACCCCGGTGGCGTGGGCGTGCCAGTACAGCGGCTTGATGCCGAGGTGGTCGCGGACCAGCAGCAGTTCCTCGCGCGCGGCGTCCCACAGGGCGTAGGCGAAGATGCCGTTGAACCTGGTCGGCGCGTCCTTGCCCCACTGGAGGTGGGCCCGCAGGACCACCTCGGTGTCCGAGCGGGTCCGGAAGACGTGCCCGAGGGCCTCCAGTTGCGCGCGCAGCTCGCGGTGGTTGTAGAGCTCCCCGTTGTAGCAGAGGACGGCGCCGGCGTCGGGCCCCGGGCGGTCGGCGAGCGGCTGGGCCCCGCCGTCCAGGTCGATCACGGACAGCCGGCGGTGGCCGAACGCGGCGTGCCGGGAGAGCCAGACGCCGTCCGCGTCCGGGCCGCGGCAGGCCAGGGTGGCGGTCATCTCCCGGACCGTCCGCGCCTGGTGGCGCAGGTCGGTGTCCCAGTCGATCCAGCCGGTGACACCGCACATCTCAGGACTCCCCCGGTTCGTCGTTGGCGGCGGGCCCGGCTGCGGCGCTCGACTCCCAGCGGCAGCCGTGGCCGGTCGGGCCGTTGGTCAGGCGGTGCGCGGGCCGGTAGCCCTTGGCGCGGATGTTGGCGGACAGCGCCTCGGTGCAGTAGGTGCAGGGCGAGGCGAGGGTCAGCTGGACGCCCGAGCGGCGGGCCTTCTCGCGGTAGTCCCAGATCGCGCAGTGCGTGATGGTGAGCGCCGCGTGCTCGGCGCCGGGCGGCTCCTCGTCGTCGAACTCGTACTCCGAGCCGTACAGTTCGGCCTGCCGGGCGATCCGGTGGATCGGGTCGGCGGCGCCCCGGCCGTGGTCGGGCTCGACCTCGCGGTGCACCTCGGCGTTGGACCGGGCCCAGTCCCCCAGCCCCTCCTCGCCGTAGCGGCGCACGAGGAAGCGTTCCATCAGCGCCTGGTCGCGGAAGAACACCCGCTGCCACTCCGGGGCCGGGGCGTCCGGCTCGGGGAGGTCGGCGAAGAGCTCGGACTGCAGCACGAACCAGTCGGTCAGGTGCAGCCCGTTCCCGCGCGACACCAGGTACCGCGTCAGGCCCGCCTCGGCCTCGTGCAGCCGCTGGCGCCAGAGCGCGGACCGCTCGGCGTCCGACATCGCGCGGTACGGGGACCTCGGCTGCTCCGCGCCGGGGCTCCGGTGGCTCGCGGCGGCCAGCACCGCCGTGCGCGGGCCGGCGTCGGCACCCGCCGCACCGGCGGAACCGGTCGGGCCCCCGGTCCTGTCGGACACACCCCCCATCGGGCCATCTCCCTTCGGCTGGACGATCCTTCGGACCGTCTCGTGTGGTGGTCGTTTCCCGCCACGCTACGGAGCGGGCCGGGCGCCCCGGTAGCCCCGAACGGCGCCGCTCAGGGCGCCGATCGTCGCCTCGCGCATGCTCCGAAGGTCACCTGCGGGAGGCGGCCGGAACACGACGGAGGGCGGGCCCCGCGCGCTGCGGGGCCCGCCCTCCGGAGGGTGGTGACGAAGATGTATTGAGACGAACTACCCGGCGAGGCCGTGCCGGTGGGCGTAGAGCGCGGCGCGCAGCCGGTCGGGCTGCCCGATCTTGCGCATGGCCTGGGTGAGGTGCTTCTTCACGGTCGCCTCGGCCAGGGCGAGCTCCCGCCCGATCTCGGCGTTGCTCAGCCCGAGCCCGAGCTGGACCAGCACCTCGCGCTCACGCTCCGTCAGCCCGGCGTGCTGCGGCGGCAGTTCGCCGACGTGCTGCGGGGGCACCGCCGTGTGGGTCCGGGCCGGCGGCGGCGCGGGCAGGAACACCGACCCGCCCGCCGCGGCGAGTTGGACGGCGCTGATGATCCGGTCCTCGGCCAGGTCGAGCGGGAAGCAGCCGCTGGCCCCGGCCAGCAGCATCCGGCTCGCCTCGGCGGTCGACTCGGCCCGGCGCAGCAGCAGCACCCGGGCGTCGGGCGCCGCGTCCGGGCCGCGCAGCGCCACCACGACGGCGAGGTCGGCCTCCAGGCTCGCGCCGCGGCCGAGCAGGATGACGTCGGGGGCGACCCGGCGCACGGCGGCCACCGCGCGCAGCGGGTCGCCGGTGGACCCGACCACGGCCAGTCCGGGCACGGTCGTCAGCACGCTGCGCAGCCCGGCGCTGGCCACCGAGTGCCGCTCGACCAGGAACACCCGGGCGTCGGCCGTGCGGTCGCGGTCCTCCTCCACGCACATCGGATGGCCGCACCCACAACCGGTGGCGGTCGGCCCGACCGACGGCGGCGGCGTCACCGTCTCCGCCAGCAGCTGGTGACCGGCGATCAGGTCGAGCGGGTTGTCGATCTCGGCCTGCGCCGGTGGTGCGGCGCGCACCGGCGGCGCGCCCGCGGCGGGGGCGTCCACCAGGGTGGCGCCGCCGCAGGCGCCGCGTCGGGCGGGAAGCCGGCGGCCGCGCGGGCCGGCCGGAACGGCGAGCTTGCTCACTGCTGCCATCGCGCACCCCCGGGGGCGGAGGCGGGGCGTCTGAGGTACGGCATGGCGATACGGTCCCCTTGCTGGTGGCGGGCCGGGCCGGTGGGCACGGGTGCTGCGGCGAGGATCCGTCGAGGACGCGCACGGGCGTCGGCTGCGGAATCCGGGACTGGGAAGGGGCGCCGACCGCAGCGGCTGGGAACGGGGCGGTCAGCGCGCAGCGCGCGGGCGACAGAGCTCGTCGAAACACCGTCGGTGCCACGAGCCGCCGATCCCGACCAGGGTGATGTCGGTCCGCCGAATAGCCATGCGGGGAACCCTAGGTCCGGTTCCTTGTGCAGGTCAAGGACGGAACCGGGGCTCAGCACCGTAGGCAGTGGCGGTCCTGACACTCCGGATGCTGTGACCAGGAGTAACAGCATCAAGTGCTGACTGGCTGTCCGGGCCACCGGTCCGCAACGCTCCTTCAAGCGGCCGCAGCTGCCGGAGCGGCACCGACGTCCCACGTCCCACGGACCGCCCGACCCGTGCTCCGGCACCCGATCCCGCCCGGACGCGGCATCCGCCCCCGGCGGACGGCCCGTCCCACGGCCCCGGTCCGGCGCACCGGCACCCCGGACGCCGCCGGTGGCTGCCGGTCACCGCTGGTGACCGTCCCGACCCGCTCCCGAACCACCCCTCCCGGAAGGACCACCAGCCCCATGCCCGCCCCGCCCAACCGGCCCGCCGCCGGCCAGTCCGGCGCCACGCCACGGAGGGCCGGGTGACCCGCTTCCTGCTGCGCCGCCTCCTGCTGGCCGTACCGACCCTGCTCGGCGTCACCGCCGTCGTCTTCGCGACCGTCACGCTCGTCCCCGGCGATCCGGTGGCCCTCTTCCTCGGGCCGGGCGCACCGCCCGAGGCCCGCCGCGAGCTCACCGAACGGCTCGGCCTGGACCAGCCGTTGCCCGTCCGCTACGCCTCCTGGCTCTGGCACGCGCTCACCGGCGACCTCGGCACCTCCGTCTCCGGCCAGCGTCCGGTCGCCGACCTGCTGCTCCCGGCGCTCGGCCAGACGCTGACCCTGACCGCGGCCGCCTTCCTGCTGGTGCTGGTCGGCGGGGTGGCGCTCGGCGCCGTCGGCGCGCTGCGCCCGCGCGGCCCCGGCGGGCGGATCTCCGGCGCGCTGTCCGCCCTCGCGGTCTCCGCCCCGCAGTACTCGGTGGCCCTGCTGCTGATCGCCGTCTTCGCCGTGGGCCTGCGCTGGCTGCCGGCCGGGGGCACCCACGACGTGTTCGGCTCCGGCGGCCTGCCCGACCTGGCCCGCCACCTGGTCCTGCCGGCCGTGGCCGCCGCGCTCGTCCCGCTCGGGCTCACCGCCCGGGTGTTCCGGGCCGCGCTGGGAGGCGTGCTGGCCGGCGAGCTGGCCGACTCGCTGCGCGCCCGCGGCCTGCGCCCGGCCACCGTGCTGCGGCACTGCGTGCACAACGCCTCGCCGGCGCTGCTGACCATCGGCGGCCTGCAACTCGCCTACCTCCTGGAAGGGGTGATCTTCGTGGAGACCCTGTTCGCCTGGCCCGGCGTCGGCCGGCTGCTGTACGACGCCCTCACCTCCCGCGACCTGCCCCTGGTGCAGGGCGGGGTGCTGGTGGTGGCGGTCGCGTTCGTCGGCGTCAACATCCTCGTGGACGCGGCGCACGCGGCGATCGACCCGCGAGTAAGGAACTGATGTGACGTCACGTGTCCTCGCCCGAGCGAACCTCGGCCTGACCGTCCCCGCCGCCCTGGCCGCGCTGCTGGTCCTGCTCGCGCTCGCCGCGCCGCTGGTCGCCCCGTACGACCCGGCCGCCGGGCGGCTGGCGGACCGGCTGCTCGACCCGGGCAGCCCCGGCCACCTGCTCGGCACCGACGGCCAGGGCCGCGACCTGCTCAGCCGGCTGATCTGGGCCGGGCGCGCCTCGCTCACCGGCGGGCTCGTCCCGGTCGCGGTGGCCGCCGTCGTCGGCACCCTGCTCGGCGTCGTGGCCGGGCTCGGCGGCCGGATCACCGAACAGGCCCTGCTGCGCCTGCTGGACGTGCTCTACGCCTTCCCCGGGGTGCTGCTGGCGATCGCCATCGCCTCGCTGCTCACGCCCGGGCTGGGCGCGACCGTGCTCGCGCTGTCGGTGGTGCTCACCCCCGCGGTGGCGCGGGTCGCGTTCACCGAGACCCGGCGGGTCCGGGCCGCCGAGTACCTGGTGGCCGCCCGGGTCAGCGGCGCCGGCTGGGGGTCGCTGGTCCTGCGCCAGGTCGCCCCGGTGGTGGCGCCGGTGGTCCTGGTGTACGCGTCCTCGCTGGTCGGGCTGGCCATCATGTACGCCGCCGGGCTGTCCTTCCTCGGGCTCGGGGTCGCCCCGCCGACCGCCGAGTGGGGCGCGATGCTGGAGGAGCTGCGGCCCTCGCTGCTCACCCACCCCTGGGTGGCGGTCCTGCCGGCCCTGGTCATCCTCGCCGTCTCGGTCGTCTTCAACACCCTCGGCGAGACGCTGCGCACCCGCGTCGGCGACACCGCCGCCCTGCTGGCGCACGCCGCCCCCGCCGCCGCGGGCCGGTCCGCCGACCGCTCGGCCGACCGCTCCGCCGACGGCTCGGCCGACCGCTCGGGCCGGCCGCGCGCCGCGAAGCGGGTGGGCGCATGAGCGCGCTGCTGGAGATCGACGGCCTGAGCGTCGAGTACCCCGGCGGGGTCCGGGCCGTCGACGACGTCTCCCTCGCCCTGCCCGCCGGCCGCTCCCTGGTGCTGCTCGGCGAATCCGGCAGCGGCAAGACCACCGTCGCCCGCACCGTGCTCGGGCTGCCGGGCCACGGCGCCGCCGTCACCGGAGGCGTCCGGCTCGCCGGGACCGACCTGCGGGCGCTCGGCGAACGCGAACTGGCCGACGTCCGCGGCCGGCGGATCGGCTACGTGCCGCAGGATCCGACCGCCTCGCTCGACCCGCTGCGCCGGATCGGCCCGCAGCTCGCCGAGGTGCTGCGGCGGCACGGGATCGCCGCCGACCGCCGGGCCGCCCGCGCGGCCGTCCCGAAGCTGCTCGCCACCGCCGGCATCCCGGACCCGGAACGCGTCGCCCGGGCCTACCCGCACGAGCTCTCCGGCGGCCTGCGCCAGCGCGCCGCCATCGCCGTCGCGATCTGCTGCGGCCCGGAACTGCTGATCGCCGACGAGCCGACCACCGCGCTCGACGCACTGATCCGCGGGCGGATCCTCGACCTGTTCACCACCCTGCGCGCCGACTGCGGCATCGCCCTGCTGCTGGTCACCCACGACCTCGCGGCGGCCCGCCGGATCGGCGGCACCGTGGCCGTCATGCGGGCCGGCCGGATCGTCGAACTCGGGCCCGCCGAACGGGTGCTGGGCGACCCGGAACACGCCTTCACCGCCGCCCTGGTGGCCGCCGAACCGGGAGCCCGCCGATGAACACCGTTGCCCACGCCCGGCCGGACGCCGTCCCCGCCCCGCCGGGCCCGCTCCTGGTCGTCGACGCCGTCACCAAGCGCTACGGCGACCGGACCGCCCTGGACGCCGTCAGCCTCACCGTCGCGCCGGGCGAGACCGTCGGCCTGGTCGGCGAGTCCGGCTCGGGCAAGTCCACCCTGGCCCGGCTCGCCCTCGGGGTGCTGGCCCCCGACGCCGGCAACGTCCGCTTCGCCGGCCGCGATCCGTACCGGCTGCGCGGCCGCGCCGACCGGGCGCTGCGGGGCCGGCTCCAGTTCGTCCCGCAGGACCCGCGCGGATCGCTCAACCCCAGCCTGCGCGCCGGCGAGGCGGTCGCCTTCGCGCTGCGCCTGCACGGCACGCCGCGCGCCGAACGCGCCGCCACCGTCGCCCGGCTCTTCACCCAGGTCGGCCTGGAGCCCGCGCTCGCCGACCGCTACCCGCGGGAGCTGTCCGGCGGGCAGCTCCAACGGGTGGCCGTCGCCCGGGCCCTGGCCACCGGGCCGGACCTGGTGGTCTGCGACGAACCGACCTCCGCCCTCGACCGCAGCGTGCAGGCCCGCCTGCTCGACCTGCTGACCGACCTCCAGGAACGCACCGGCCTGGCCTACCTGTTCATCTCCCACGACCTCGCCGTCGTCCGGCACCTCGCCCACCGGGTGCTGGTGCTGCGGCACGGCCGGGTGGTCGAGGAGGGCCCCGCCGGCCTGCTCTGGGACTCCCCCGCGCACCCGTACACCCGGGCGCTGCTGGAGGCCGCCACCGGCGTCGCGTGACCCGCCGCCGAAGCTCCGCGCCGACACACCCCCCGCACCCCCGCTCCCCCGCACCGCCGAACCTCCGCACCACCGAACCGACGAGGACTCACCATGACGCGCACCAGCCGTATCCGCTCCAGAGCCGTCGCCCTGCCGGCCGCCGCCGTTCTGCTCGCGGCGGCGGCCGGCTGCGCCGGCTCCGAAGGCGGCGGCTCCGCGGGGGCGGGCGGCGGTGACGGCCGCGGCGGCACCCTGGTCATCGGCGCCACCGGCAAACTCCCCAACCCCGACACCGTGATCGGCGGCGCCGGCTTCGAGGGCAAGCGGCTGGTCTCCTTCCAGCTCTACGAGGGCCTCACCCGGTACGAACTGCTCAAGGACACCGACAAGCCGCCGGTCGTCACCGGCGCCCTGGCCACCGACTGGCAGGTCGCCGCCGACGCCAGGACGTGGACCTTCACCCTCCGCAAGGGCGTCACGTTCCAGGACGGCACCCCGTTCGACGCCGACGCCGTGGTCTTCAACCTGGCCCGCTACCTCGACAAGAAGAGCCCCGAGTACACCGACGCCCTCGGCGCCGCCGCCGCCGAGTACGCGGGCGACATCGTCTCGTACCGCAAGACCGACGCCGACCACGTCGAACTGGTCACCAAGGACCCCAACGGCCACTTCCCCGAGGACCTCGCGCACGTCCTGATCGCGAGCCCCACCGCCGTCCGCAAGTCCGGCTCGGCCGACTTCGCCCAGCACCCGGTCGGCACCGGCCCGTTCTCGTTCGTCTCGCAGACCGAGGGCCAGCAGATCGAGCTGGCCGCCAACAGGAGCTACTGGCGCGGCGCCCCCAAGCTCGACCGGCTCGTGATCAAGGCGCTGCCGGACGCCGCGGCCCGCACCGCCGCCCTGCGCTCCGGCGGCGTGAACTGGATCGAGTACCCGAACCCGGACGACATCGACAGCCTCAAGTCCGACGGCGTCCAAATCGCCACGAACAGCTACGACCACCTCTGGTACTGGATCCTGGACACCTCGAAGGCGCCCTGGGACAACCCGCTGGTCCGCAGGGCCGCCAACTTCGCGATCGACCGCAAGGCCATCGCCGAGAAGCTGCTGCACGGCACCGCCGACCCCGCCTACCAGACCGCGCCGCGCGCCACCGCCGCCTACGACCCCGCCGGCGACGCCTACTCCTACGACCCGGCCAAGGCCCGGCAGTTGCTCGCCGAGGCCGGCGTCCCGAACGGCTTCAGCACCTCCGTCACCGTGCCCACCGGCGGCAGCGGCAACCTGCTGCCGGTACCGATCGCCGAGGCCCTCCAGCGGGATCTCGCCGCCGTCGGCATCAAGGTCGAGCTGCGCACCACCGACTGGACCACGCTGATCGGCGCCGAGGCCAAGGGCCAGGTGGCGCTCGGCTCGGACGCCGTCGCCCAGTCCACCACGCTGTTCCAGTCCGAGGCGCTGCTCCCGCTGTTCATCGGCTCCAAGAGCCCGTTCTGGACCGGCCACTACACCAACCCGCAGGTCGACGAGCTGCTCGCGTCGTCGGCCGCCGACGCCGACCAGACCGCCCGGCAGGCCGGGTACCGCAAGGCGCTCGCCCTGGTCACCCAGGACGCGCCCTGGCTGTTCGTGGTCAACGACCGCAATCCGCGGGCCCTTTCGCCGAAGGTCCAGGGGCTCGTGCAGCCGCAGTCCTGGTTCCTCGACCTGACCACCGTATGGGTCCGCTGACCCGCGGACACCGCCTCTCCCCCGCCCTCGCCCCGCCACCGCCGAAGAGCACCGCGCACCACAGGAAGGACGGCCATCCCGATGACCGACCCGCACCGACCGCACCACCACAGCGGGACCGTCCCGCCCGGCTCCGCGCACGGCCCCGAGCACGCCGCGCCGCCCAAGTGGGGCATCACCCTCCCGCTGCCCGGCCTGACCATCGACCGGCACCGGTTCCTGGTCGAGCGGCTGCCCGACCTCGGCTACACCGACGTGTGGAGCGCCGAGGGCGGCGGCACCGACGCCTTCACCCCGCTGGCCGCCACGGCGGCCTGGTCCCCCTCGCTGCGGATCGGCACCGGCATCGTCCCGGTGCACACCCGCGGCCCGGCCGTGCTCGCCCAGACCGCCGCGACGCTCGCCCAACTCGCCCCGGGCCGCCTGCTGCTGGGCATCGGCGCCTCGGTGCCCGCCCACGTCACCGACATCAACGGCATCCCGTTCGACGAACCGTTCAAGCGCACCAGGGACGTCCTGCGCTTCACCACCCGGGCGCTGCGCGGCGAGTACGTCACCGGCGGGTTCGACACCTTCGACATCACCGGCTACCGGCTGCCGCACCCGCCGACCGAGCCGGTCAAGGTCATCCTGGGCGCGCTGCGCCCCAACATGCTCCGGCTCGGCTTCAACGAGGGCGACGGCGCCATCACCAACCTGCTGTTCCCGCACGACGTGCCGAAGATCCTGGACGCCGTCGGCCCGCAGCCGCCCGGCAAGGAACTGGTCGTCAAGGTCTTCGTCTGCCCCACCGAGGACACCGACTACGCCCACCGCGCCAGCCGCCCGTTCCTCGCCTGGATCCTCAACCGCGAGCCGTACCGCAAGTTCCACGAGTGGCTGGGCCACGGCGAACTCCTCGCCGAGACCCACCGCCTCTGGGCGGCCGGCGACCCGGAGGGCGCCCAGAAGGCGCTGCCCGACGAGGTCGTCGACGGGCTGTTCATCAGCGGCTCGCCGGAGGAGTGCCGGGAGCGCATCCTCGCCTACCACCGCCCCGGCGTCACCACCATCCAGCTGTACGTGTCGCTGCCGCCCGAGGTGTTCGTCAGCCGCGCCAAGCTGCTCGACACCCTGGCCCGGCTCGGGCCGGCCGCCCTCTGACCGTCGCGCCCCACCCGTCCCCATCCCCTGCCACCCTCACGACGCTCACGACCGGAGGAGAGCCGTGCCACTCGAAATCCGCGGCGGGGTCCGCGCCGCACCCGTTCCCGGCCACACCGCGCAGGAACGCCAGGCCCTGCGCTGGGCCCCCGACGGCCGCGACCGCACCGCCGACCCCGCGTACGTCGCCCGCACCGCGCGGGAGAACGAGGAGGACGGGCTGGACAGCGCCCTGGTGGTGCAGTCCAGTTCGTGGCCCGACCCGTGGCTGGTGGCCTCCTGGGCCCTGGCCGCCACCACACGGCTCCGCATCGCGGTCGCCCACCGGGTCGGCACCACCGCGCCGACCGTCGCCGCCCGCTCCCTCGCGACCCTGGACCGCCTCTCCGGCGGGCGGGCGGCGGCCCACGTCATCATCGGCTCCAGCGACCACGACACGGCCCGCGACGGCGACCTCCTGGACAAGCAGGAGCGCTACCGCAGGGCCGACGAGTACCTCGACCTGTTCACCCGCTACCTCGCCGCCGACCAGGACATCGACCACAAGGGCGAGTTCTACACCGTGTCCGCCGCCCGGCCCGGCCTGCACCCCAGACCCGGCGGCGAGCTGCTCTCCTTCGGCGGCTCGTCACCGCAGGGCCTCGACCTGGCGGCCCGCTACGCAGAGGTCTACGCCGTCAGCCCGCTGCCGCTGCCGGACACCCGTCGGCGGATAGCCCAGGTCCGCACCGCCGCCGCCGCGCACGGCCGGACCCTGCGGATCTGGCGGCACGTCACCGTCGTCCTCGCCGACACCGACGAGGCGGCCCGCGACCGCGTCCGCCGGCTGCGCCGCGACGCCCTCCGCCTCACCTCCGGCGGCGGGCCCTGGACGGAAGCGGTCCAGCTCGACCGCGACCGCGAGCGCGGCCGCTCCGACCCGTCCCGGGGAGACGAGCAGGTCGCCGCCTACATCCGCCGCTCGCTCACCGCCGCCTACGCCGGCTCCCCCGCCACCGTCGCCGCCCGCATCGGCCTGCTCCGCTCGGCCGGCGTGGACATCGTCCAGCTCGACCTCCCCGTCGAGACCGACCAGGACCGCGAGCTGCGGCGCAGCCTCGTCCGCCACCTCCGCACCGGCCTGGGCACCCCCGCCGACCGCCGCGTCTGGTGACCGGCGCCCCCCGTTCGGCCGGGGCCGAGGCGATCACCGCCTCGGCCCCGGCCACGCCGGTCCCCTGACAGGGCCCAGATGTCTAGATGTTGGGGTTGATCGGACGGTCGCTGTCGGAGTGGTGCCAGTCGAACTCCTGGGTCTGCCCCATGCTCGCGTTCCGCCCCAGCGTCCAGAGTCCGTAGGAGTTCCGCGGGCCCTGGTTGCCGACGTAGGTCAGGCAGGCACCGACGGCGTTGCACACGCCGCGGTCGGTGCCGAACGTCCAACGCTGCTTCGGGTCACCCCCGTTGCACCCCACCGCCGTGGCGCCCGGGCTGTCGGACGGGCCGCTCGGGACGTGGCCCGACAGACAGCGGCCGTCGTTGGTGCTGTGGATGAGGCCGTCCTCCGAGACGAACCAGAACTGGTTCCAGGAGCCGTCACACGGGCGCAGGACGACCGGCCGGCCGTCGCCGTTGGTCTGCCGGTACTCGTCCATGCAGTAGTAGGTGCCGTTGGGGCCGCCGCTGGCCGGGCGGGCGAGCGCGGCGAGGTAACCGTAGGCGTAGGGCTGCGGATTGGCGGGGTCGGCCTGCGCGGCGGCGACGGGCAACGAGACGCTCAGGCCGATCGCGAGTGCCAGGGCTGAGACGATCTTTCGGGCGGACTTCATGAGGTCCGACACCTCCCTCTCTGACGTCGTGTCACTGCGGAATGCGGCCATCCTGGCAGCGGAGTTGAGGGCCTGGGCAGCTTTCCGAACGATCCCGAACAAACGGGAGTGTATGGATTTCGCCATTTGATTCACCTCAGTTGACAGGAACCCCCGGCGCGAAGAGGCTGTTCACGCAGGCCCGGCGGGGGGAGGACAGAGCGTTGACCTGGTCACCTATGCGCACCACGGCGGCCCCGTGCTCCTGCCGGGCCGCCGAGGTCAACTCCGCTGCGACGCTAGCCCGTTCGCACTCCTTGGACGCGCTCGCCGAGTCCCTCACCCTGCTCAGGCAGGAGGCCGGCAGCCCCTCCTACTCGACCATCGTCCGGCGGATCAGCTCCGTCCGGGCAGCCCGCGGCGTCCCGGCCGGGGAACGCACACCCGGGCGGATCACCGTCTACGACTGCTTCCGCAGCGGACGCCAACGCCTGGACGTCGAACTGCTCTCCGACATCGTCCAGGCCCTCGGCGCGGACCCGGGCCCCTGGCGCCGCGCCTACCGCGCCGCCTCCCGGTGACCGCCGGCTATCCGTGGTCCGGACGCGGAGCGGCCGGTCCGGACGGGGTCGCCTCGGGCTTCGCGTGGAGGATCTCGCGGGCCTGCTCCGCCGCGCGGACGATGCTCTCGGAGACGAAGTCGACGAAACGGGCGATGTTCTCCAGGCGGGTGGCGGCCGGGGTCTGCGGGCCGAGGACGCCGACGCCCTGCCGCGCGACCTCGACGAGGTGGGCGGTGGCGCGGGCGCTGGCCATCATCGACTGGTACCAGACGTCGTCGTCGACGACGTAGCGCTCGCGGCGGCGCTCGTCGCGCTCCCGGCGGACGAGGCCCTGGCCGTCGAGGAACGCGATCGCCTTGGAGATCGACGGCGGGCTGACCTGGAGGTGCCGGGCGAGTTCGGACGCGGTGAGGCTGCCGCTGTCGGTGAGGGTGAGGCAGGCCAGCACCCGGGCCGTCATCTTGGGCATGCCGGAGGCCATCAGGACGGTGGTGTACGTCTCCTGGTACTCGCGCACGGCCTCGGCATCGCGCCCGTGGGCCTGCGGGGGCGCCTCCGGCCCCCGGGGCGCGGCCGGCCTGCGCCGCTGGGCGCGGCGGCGTTCGGTGGCCCGGTGGGCCAGGTCGGCACGGTAGGCGGTGGGGCCGCCGTTGCGCATCACCTCGCGCGTGACCGTCGAGGTGGGGCGGTCGAGACGCCTGGCGATCTCCGCGTAGGCGAGGCCGTCGGCCATCCCCAGCGCGATCTGCTGGCGTTCCTGCTGAGTGAGCCTGCCTCCCGGCACCGCGATTCTCCCTTCACGCTTCCCTGAACGCCCCCACCATAGCGTTCACCCTCATTCCAGTGCAACGAACACGACGACTGACGTTGCGTTAAATTCAAAGCCACTGCAACGATAATCGCGCCTTCACCTGCACTGATGCTGATTACGAGCAACGAGATAGTTGCCACTATCCGTGAAGGCAACGTAGCGTTTCCATCGTCAGAAACAACGAGCCGCAGCAGAGCGGCACGCGGCAGCCCGCCACCCCCGCACCCACCCCCGCACCGGAAGAAGGCACCCCATGACCATCGAGCAGCCCGCCTGGACCGGCATGGTCTCCGTCGACGACACCGCCCTGGCCGTGACCGACACCGGCGGGCCCGGCCGTCCCGTGGTCTACCTCAACGGCTCCTACGCCGACCAGTCGCACTGGCGGCGCGTCATCGCCGACCTCGGCGACGACTACCGGCACATCACCTTCGACGAGCGCGCCCGTGGCCGGTCGAAGCGCTCGGCGGACTACTCGTTCGAAGCGTGCCTGCGCGACGTCGACGCCGTCCTCACCGCGAGGGGCGTGGACCGGCCGATCCTGGTGGGCTGGTCCTACGGCGCGATGCTCGCGGTGCACTGGGCCGCCCGGCACCCGGACCGCGTCCTCGGGGCGGTGTCCGTGGACGGCGCGTTCCCGCACGAATGGCTCGACGACGCGACCCGGGAGCAGGTCCGCAAGCTGTTCCGCCGGCTGAGCCCGCTGTTCCCGATCGCCCGCCGGCTCGGCATGGCCGCACGGATGAGCGCCGAGCAGCACGCCGAGATCAACCTCGAAATCAACGAGCTCTGCGCGCCCGCCGCCCTCGACCCGGTCTTCGACCGGGTGACCGCACCGGTCCGGTACGTGGTCGCCACGGGCGGCAACCTGGGCGGCGAGGCGAAGCTGATGGAACAGATCCGCGCCAACCTCGACCCGGTGCTCGCCCGCAACCCGAACATCCGGGTCAGCACCAAGGTCGCGAGCAATCACTCCAAGATCCTGCGCAAGGACTTCCACGCCATCGCCGACACGGTCCGCGGCCTCGCCGCCACCCCCACGGGCGTGACCGGCTGAGCCCCGCACCGACCCGACCCGACCCGGCCCGACCCGGCCAGACCTGGCGGGGTCGCGGCGACGCGCTCGCACGGCGGGACGGCCGTTCGGGCGAACTTCCCCCGGAATTACCGCGTTCGGGTGACTCCCGGCCGGCCCCGCCCGCCGGGGCCGTTAGCGTGACTGACCGTCATCGGCCGTCCGGTCGGGCGGAGCTGCGCGCAGCTCGGGGGTCGGGGAAAGCCGAGGGGGGCACAGGCCTTCGCGGGTATTCCCCGCGCGCCTCCACGCGCCACTCGCCGTCCGGGGACGATCCCGACACCGTGCTTCACCAGCTGGGAGGTTCTCCGCCATGCCCGTGTCGAGTCGGTACCTGAACGCCTGGGAGGGCTTCTGGCGCGACGCACCGGCGGAGGCCGGCGCGGTGATCTGGGACGCGGAGCCGGCGCTCACCGCGAGCGTGCACCTCGCGCTGTTCGCCCCCTACCTCGCCGACCCGGCGCTGCCCCTCGTCGACGTCGGCTGCGGCAACGGCACCCAGACCGGCTTCCTCGCCGAACGTTTCGGCCGCGTCCTCGGGGTCGACCTGTCCGCCGCCGCCGTGGAGCTCGCCCGCACCCGGCAGCCGGACGGGCGGCCCGAGTTCGCCCAGCTCGACGCCACTGACGGGCCGGGCGTCCGGGAGCTGCACGCCCGTCTCGGCGACGCCAACGTGTACGTCCGCGCCCTGATCCACCAGTGCGAACCGGCCGACCGCCAGCCGGTCGCCGACGCCATCGCCACCCTGGTCGGGGATCGCGGCCGGGCGTTCGTCGTCGAGCTGTCCGCGTCGGCGAAGGCCGTCCTGGGCCGCCTCGCCCAGAGCCCGCAGGGCCCTCCCCCGAAGCTGCGCCCCGTCTTCGAGCACGGCCTCGCCCCCGCCGAGGTCGTCGACTCGGCGTTCGGCGAGCTGTTCCGCACCGCCGGGCTCACCGTCCTCGCCTCCGGCGAACTGCCGCTGTTCCTCACCGAGTTCGCGCCCGACGGCAGCCGGATCGACCTCCCGTCCCACTGGCTGGTGGTGGGCCCGGACGGCGCCCCGCAGCAGTGACCCGGTGGGGGCCGGCCGTCAGGACGCCCCCCGGCCACCCCCGGGTCAGCCCCACGCAGTGGGCGAGCCGGGCCCCGCCGCCCGACCTGGGGGTGCGTCAGTTCCGTTGCGGGACGGTCTGCCAGACTCCGGGAATGAGACATCACCGGATCCTGGACCAGTTCACGGCTCGGAGGCCCGCCCGGGAGCAGGCGGGATGACCGGCGCCGGACCGGTCCTGCCCGCGGGTGCGCGCCGGGTCCCCCACCGCGATCCCGGGGTGCCGGACCACCGGAGTCCGCTGCGCTTCCTCTGGTGGCTGGTGCGCAGGCAGCGCGGCCGCGTACTGCTCGGCGCGACCTGGGGCAGCCTGTGGATGTGCGCCCTGATGCTGCCGCCCTACCTGATGTCCAGGGCGATCGACGAGGGGCTCCGGGCCCGCGACGGCGGCGCGCTGGTCTTCTGGGTGTCGGCCGTCCTCGCGGTCGGCGCGCTCATCGCCGTCCTCGGGATCCTGCGGCACCGCACCATGACCTTCATCCGGGTGGACGCCGCGTACCGCACCGTCCAGGTCATCACCCGGCACGTCAACCGGCTGGGGACGACACTGCCGCGCCAGGTGTCGGCCGGCGAGCTGACCCACCTCCAGGCCGGCGACATCGGCCGGATCGCGCAGACGCTGACCATCACCGGGCCCGGCGTCGGCGCGGTCGTCGCCTACCTCGCCACCGCCGTCCTGCTGGTCCGGATCTCCGTCCTGCTCGCCGTGGTGATCCTCCTCGGGGTGCCGCTGCTGGCCCTCACCGTCGGCCCGCTGCTGGGGAAACTGCACGGCGCCGAGGGGAGCTACCGCGAGCAGCAGGGGGCGCTGACGGCCCTGGCCGGCGACCTGGTCGCCGGGCTGGGCGTGCTGAACGGCATCGGCGGCAAGCCGATGTTCGCCCGGCGCTACCGGGAGCGCTCGCAGGCCCTCGTGCCGCTCGGCTACCGGGTGGCCTCGTTCACCAGTTGGGTGCAGGCGCTCGGCGCCTGCCTGCCGGTGGTCTTCCTGGCCGTGGTGACCTGGCTCAGCGCCCGGATGGCGGCCGCCGGTTCGATCACGGTCGGTGGACTGGTCTCCGTCTACGGCTACGTGGCGGCCCTGCTGGTGCCCGTCTCCTCCTTCGTCGAGGGCGCGGACGACCTGCCGCGCGGGCTGGTCTCCGCCCGCCGGGTCACCGACATCCTGGCGCTGCGGCCGGATCCGACGCGCAGCCGGACACTGACGGACCCGCCGCAGGCTCCGGCGGTGCTGAGCGACCCCGACTCCGGCCTGCTGCTGCGGCCCGGGCGGCTCACCGCGCTGGCCGCCGCCCGGCCCGAGGAGGCCCGGGCCGTCGTCGAGCGGCTGGGCGGCTACACCGACTCGGACGCCACCTGGGGCGACACCAGGCTGTCCGACTGGGTGTCCGCCGAACTGCGGCGCCACGTCCTGGTGTCGGACGACGACGCGTACGTGTTCGGCGGCACGCTCCGCTCCGCGGTGTCGATCCGCGGCGACCGCACCGAGGAGGAGCTGCGGCGCGCCCTGCACGCCGCCGCGGCCGAGGACATCGTCGACGCCCTGCCGGGCGGCCTGGACGCGCCGCTCGACGACCGCGCCGGCAACGTCTCGGGCGGGCAGCGCCAGCGGCTGCGGCTGGCCCGCGCGCTGCTGGCCGATCCCGAGGTGCTGCTGCTGGTCGAGCCCACCTCGGCGCTGGACGCGCTCACCGAGGCGGCCGTGGCGGCCCGGATCGGCGCCGTGCGCGGCGGCCGGACCACCCTGGTCGTCAGCACCTCCCCCCTGGTGCTCGGCCGCGCCGACGAGGTGGTCCACCTGGTGGACGGCAAGGTCCGGGCCACCGGCACCCACGGCGAGCTGCTCGCGCGCGACCCCGGCTACGCGGCGCTGGTGTTCCGCGGCAGCACCGACGACCGCCCGGCGGGCACCGCGACCGACGGCCGCCCGCAGAGCGTCGCCGCGGACACCGAGGAAGGACCGGCCCGATGAGCACCCCCAACGGCCCCGACGCCCCCGACGGCCCCGACGGCCCCGACGGCCGCCACGTCCCCCACCGCCTCCCGGTCGCCGACGCCGCGACGGCGCGCCGGGCCAGTTGGCGCCTGCTGGCGGACGACGGCCGGGCGATGGCCGCGATCGTCGCCCTCACCTGCCTCGCCGCCCTCTCGGGCGTCGCCGGGCCGTGGCTGCTGGGCCGCATCGTCACCCGGGTCGAGAACGGCGAGCTGACGGTCGGCCAGGTGGACGGCTTCGCCGCGGCGGTCCTGGGGTTCGCCCTCGCCCAGCTGGTGCTCACCCGCTACGCCCGCTACCTCTCCCACCGGTTCGGCGAACGCGCCCTGGCCCGGCTCCGCGAGGAGGTCGTCGAGCGGACGCTCGCGCTGCCCGGGCGGTACGCGGAACGGGTCGGCGCCGGCGACCTGGTGACCCGCTCCTCGCTGGACGTGGGCACCGTGGCCGCCACCCTGCGCAACGCGGCCCCGGACGTCTTCATCGCCGTCGTCCAGGTGCTGGTCATCCTCACCGCGACGTTCCTGCTCGACCCGCTGATCGGGCTCTGCGCCCTGGCGGGCCTGCCGATCGTCTGGGCGGTGAGCCGCTGGTACCTGTCCCGGGCCCGGGAGGCCTACCTCGCCGAGGGGGCCGCGGCGGGCGGGGTCACCGAGGTCCTCGACTCCACCGCCCACGGCGCCCGGACCATCGAGGCGTACGGGGTCGGGGCGCGCCAGGACGGCGTGGTCGACCGGGCCGTCGACACCGCCTACCGGGCCCGGGTGCGCACCCTGTTCCTGCGGACCGTGCTGTTCCCGGTCACCGAGTTCGCGCACGCGCTGCCGACGGCCCTCGTCCTGCTGGTGGGCGGCTTCGGCTACCTCCACGGCTCCGTGACGCTGGGCGCGGTGGTGGCGGGCGGCCTCTACATGTGGCAGCTCGTCGACCCGCTGGACCGGGCGCTCAACTGGGTCGAGCAACTGCAGAGCAGCGGTGCCTCGTTCGCCCGCATCAAGGGCGTCGGCCTGGTGTCGCAGGAGCCGCCGGCCACCGGCCTGCGCCCCGCCGACGACCGGATCGAGGCCGTCGGCGTGCGGTACGCCTACGCCGGCTCGCACGACGTGCTGACGGACGTCGACCTGGTGGTCCGGCCGGGCGAGCGGCTGGCCGTGGTCGGCCCGTCCGGCGCCGGCAAGTCGACCCTCGGCAAGCTGCTCGCCGGCGTCGACGCCCCGGACGCGGGGCGGATCCTGGTCGGCGGCGTGCCGGTCGCGGACCTCGCCGCGGCGGGCGAGCTGGGCAACCGCGTCGTCCTCATCACCCAGCAGCACCACGTCTTCATGGGCACGCTCCGGGAGAACATGACGCTGGCCGCCCCGGACGCCGAGGACGCGGCGGTCCTGGCCGCGCTCGCCCTGGTGGAGGCGGACTGGGTGCACGACCTGCCCGACGGGCTGGACTCGCTCCTGGGCGCCGGCGGGACCGAACTCGGCGCCGCGCAGGCGCAGCAGCTCACCCTGGCCCGGGTCCAGCTGGCCGATCCGCACACCCTGATCCTGGACGAGGCGACCTCCCTGCTCGACCCGACCACGGCCCGGCAGGCGGAGCGGGCGATGGCGGCCGTGCGCTCCGACCGCACGGTCATCTCCATCGCCCACCGGCTCCAGACCGCGCACGACGCGGACCGGGTCGCCGTGATGGAGGCGGGCCGCATCGTCGAGCTGGGCACCCACGACGAACTGGTCGCCGCCGGCGGGCGGTACGCGGAGCTCTGGCGGTCGTGGAGCGGGGAGTCCTGACCGGCCCGGCAGCGGTGCCGCCGGGCCGCGCCCGCGGTCAGGGGGTGTCGGTGCGCTTCTCGAGCCGGGTGCCGTGGCGCAGGGTGAGCGACATCAGGTCGCTGGGGCCGTCCAGTTCGAGGCGGTGCCAGCGGCCGCGGGGGACGACCACGGCGCTGCCGGCGGGCAGCGGCACCATCTCGTCGACGCCGCCCCCCCGCGCCGTCGCCGTTGCCGTCCCCGCCTGCGGGGCGGAGGTAGAGCCGCGCGCCGCCGGTGAGGCAGCACACCGCCTCGTCGGCCTCCGGGTGCATCTCCCAGTGGTCGGCGTGGACGTCGGCGTCGGTCTCCACGTGGAAGGCGCCGAGGTGCCAGGTGCCCGGCGCGCCGCCGGCCATCTTCCGCTCGGCGGCTCGGACTTCGCCGTCGGGGTGGAAGTGCAGGGCCGAGGCGAACAGGTCGACGGCGGTGGGCGTCATGGCGGTGTTCCTTCCGGTCAGCAATTTCTATACGCGTAAGAAAACTAACCCCGGACGGCCACCGCTGTCGACCCCTGGGGAATGATGGGCCCATGCCGACCACACCCCGCAGGACCTCGGGCCGACCGCCCCGCATCTCCCGTGAGCAGGTCGTCGAGGCGGCCCGCCGGATCGTGACCGAGGAGGGCGTCGGCCGGCTGACCATGCGCCGCCTCGCCTCCGAGGTCGGCAGTACGCCGATGGCGCTCTACCACCACGTGCGCGACAAGGAGGAACTGCTCGTCCTGCTGCTGGACGACTACGCGGCGCGGACACTGCGCCGGCCCGAGCTGCCCGCCGACCCGCGCGACCGCGTCGTCGGGTCCGCCGCCGCGATCCACGAGGCGCTGGCCGGCTGCCCCTGGATCGTCGAGGTGCTGACCGCCGACGACCTGATGTCCGCGTCCGCCCTCTGGTTCGTCGAGCAGATCGTCGACGGCCTCACCGCGTGCGGCCTCACACCGGAACGCGCCGTACAGGGGTACCGCACGATCTGGTACTACACCGCCGGCGAGCTGGTGGTCCGCGCGGCGGCGGCCCGGCGGCGCGCCGACGACGAGCGCGCCACCTACCGGGAGCAGGTGTTCGCCGACCTCGACCCGGACGAACTCCCCCGCCTCGCCCAGGTCGCTGACCGCTGGGCCGCGCTGACCACCGACGACACCTATTTGGACGGCCTGCGCGCCCTGGTCGACGGCCTCGTCACCGCCCGTTGACGCCTCGACCCGCAGGCCCCGGCGTGCCTCAAGTCCGTTCCGGGAAGCGGGGCTTGGACTTGCCGTCGCCGAACGGGCCGGTCGAGTGCTGGAGCGAGTGCAGGATGGCGAGGCCCTGGCTGACGATGCCCGCCGCCATCTGGTTGACCCCGTCGCTGCCGTTGAGGACGGTGAGCTCGGCTCCGGACATGCCCCGGGCCGCCGCGTCGGCGAGGGCCGGCAGGTTCTCCACGATCCGGTTGGCCGCGATCAGCTCCTGGTTGCCGCCGCGCAGGGAGTCGGCCCGGGCGGTGTTGGCGTCCGCCTGCGCCTGGGCGAGCGCCCGCTCGCTGTAGGCGCTGCCGTCCGCCTCGAACTTCACCCGGTCGCGCGCGGCCTCGGCCAGCGTCCGCTGCCGGTAGGCCTCGGCGTCCGCCGGGCGCCGCACGTCGGCCTCCAGTTGCTGGGCGGCCAGTGCGGCCCGGCGCTGGGCGAGCGCGGTCTGCTCCTCGATGACGTCCTGGGAGGCCCGGGCCTCGGCGAGCGGCCCGGCCTGGGCGGCCCGGGCCCGGGACTGCTCGGTCTCGGCGAGGAACCCGGCCCGTTTGATCGCGGTGTCGCGCTCGTACTCGGCCTTCAGCGCGGCCGCCTGCTGCTCCCGCTCGGCGGCCTCCTGGTCCGCCTTGGCCTGGGCGATCCGGGCCTGGCTGGCGACCGCCGCCACGTGCGGCGCGGCCAGGTTGTCGATGTACCCGGTCGAGTCCTCGATCTCCTGGATCTGCAGCGCGTCGACCACGATGCCGAGCTTCTCCATCTCGCCGTGGCTGCCCGCCATCACCTCCTGGGCGACCCGGCTGCGCTCCCGGATGATCTGCTCGACGGTCAGCCCGCCGACGATCGAGCGCAGGTGGCCGGCGAAGATCCGGCCGACGAGCTCCTCCATCTGCTCCTGTTCCGAGAGGAAGCGGCGGGCCGCGTTGGCGATCGACACGGCGTCGTCGCCGACCTTGAACACGCAGACCGCGCGCACGGTGAGCCGGATCCCCTGCTGGGTCACGCAGTCCTCGGCGATCTCCGCCTCCCGCAGGGCCAGGGAGAGCATGCGGACCTTCTGCTTGACCGGCAGGACGAGGCTGCCGTGCCCGGTGACGATGCGGAACTGGGTGTCCTGCGCCTGGTGCTTGGACCCGGAGATGAGCATCGCCTCGTTGGGTGCGGGAACGTGCCAGAAGAACATGACCGACCACCTGACCAGCTGGGATCCGAAACCGCGATTAGGGCGGCAACAGCTCGACGATCACCGAACGGGCCGAGATCGCGTCCACCACGACCACCCGGACGTCCCGGCCGACCGGCTCCGAGCACCAGGCCGCGAACACCTCCGAACCACCCCGGAGGGCGACCAGGACCTCGCCCGGGCCGCCCGCCGGAATGGGCACCGTCACCTTGCCGACGGCTCCGACCGGGCTCTGCCGGGAGTCGTCGACCGCGGGCATGCTCTCTCGCGCCACCGGCGCCTCCGGTTCCCGCGTCGCACCACACCTGCGGCAACCGCCGACGGCGGCGGTGCCTCGACCCCTTCCACGGTACTCCGGCAACCGGTCCGCCACCGGCCGTCGCCGGAGCTGACCGAACCGCCTCCGGAGCGGGCCGGACCGCCCCCGGTCAGGGCACGGCCAGGGCGACCGCGAAGCCGTGGTCCGGGATGTCGAGGAAGCGCCGGTTGAACCGGACGAAGGGCTCGATGAGCAGGTCCACGAAGACCAGGAAGGCCACCGTGCCGATGCCCACCGGTCCCCCCAGCAGCCAGCCGCAGAGCAGCAGCACTCCTTCGATCAGCCCCTTCGCGCACCAGAACGGCCAGGTCCAGCGGTGCCGGATGGTGATCGCCAGCAGGTCGATGGCCCGGATGCCGAAGCCGCTCATGATGATCAGCGCCGAGGCGTAGGCGCACAGCAGCGCGCCGAGCAGCATCAGCGGGTAGCTGCTCAGCCCCAACCAGGCGGCAGGCCGCAGCCATTGGAAGAGGTCGATCAGGCTGCCGCACAGGAAGAAGGTCACGAAGGGCGAGACCACCGGGCGCTTGCGGTTCCACGCCGCCCACGCCCCGATGCACACCACCGCGACGGCCGCCTGGCACAGGCCGATGGTGAGCGGCAGGTGCTTGAGCACGCCCAGCGAGAAGACGTCCAGCGGGTCGGTGCCCAGATCGGACTGGATGAAGAAGTGGGCGCCCGTCGAGAAGACCACGCAGCCGGCCAGGTACACCAGCGCCCTGGGCAGCAACTCGCCCAGCCGCCAGGGTTTTCCGTTCGGATCGACGCCAGGGGGACGGTGGGACGCCATCGGTTCCTCCAGGGGGACGGGCGTCCGGCCCGTTGCCGTCCCCAGAGGCGCGGAGGCGGGCAGCGGCGCGGACACCGGGCTGTTCGGAAGCCGGGGCCCGCCACCGAACTCCCGCCGCACAGCCGGAGATTCGGCGAAGGGCCACGGTCAGCCGCCGCCCGACGCCGTCACCGCGGCCGGTTCAGGCGAGCGACTGGTAGGCCAGGAAGCCGCCGAAGAGGATGACCCCGATCCCGGCGACCAGGTCGACGCCCTTCAGCAGCCGGGCGCTGAAGCGCCGGCGGAACACCACCACGCCCGTGCTCAGCAGGGTGAACCACAGGAGCGTGCCGCAGCCGACGCCGACCAGCATGGACACCGAGGCGGGCAGCGTCCCGGTGACGTTCGCCGCCGTGGCCGCGGCGAAGGCGGCGGCCCAGTAGCCGATCGTCGCCGGGTTGGAGGCGGTAGCCGCCAGCGCCGTGCGGAACGCCGCCAGCGGGCGGACCACTTCGGGGTTGCGCTCGTCCTCCGCGGCCGCCTGGACCCGGAACGCGGAGCGCAGCGAGCGAGCGCCGATGTACACCAGCACGGCGGCCCCGGCCAGCCCCAGGGCCGTGCGCAGCGCGGGGACGTCCAGCAGCCTGCCGACCCCGGCGAGGCCCAGGCCGGCGTAGGTGATGTCCACCAGGGCCGCGCCCAGGCCGATCGCCCAGCCGGTCGGGAAGCCGTCGCGCAGGACGCTGCGCACGCACAGCAGGCCGATGGGGCCGAGGGGCAGGGCGACCAGGAAGCCGAGGCTGAGCCCGGCGAACCACGCGGGGAGGATGTTCACCGCGCTCCCCCGCAGGTCACCGCGATCACTCCGGTCCGATGAAAGCCCCGGTGAAGGTCCCGGCGAAAGCCCCGGTGGAAGGCCCGGTCGAAGTCCCCATGAAAGCCCCGGTGGAAGTCCCGGCTCAAGGCCCGGCGGAAGGCCTGGTGCGAGCACGTGCGCGACAATTCGCTCTGCCCCTCGTCACAACACCCGCCGATCAGGTCACTCGACGAGCTCCGATATGCCGAACCGTACCTCATCCCCTTCGGCGGGACTGAGATCTTCCGGCGCGTAGAACAGCTCGTACACATTGGTCGACAACAACTGACCGAGCCTGGTCAGCGCATACACGTCCGTGCCCCGCTCCTCCAGCCAGCCCTTGTCGATGAGCTGCTCGATCTCCGCCCCGAAGACGGCCTCCATGGTGACGCCGAACCGGTCGTGGAAGTCCGGCCGGTTGACCTCGCACATCTTGAGGCCGCGGATCATGACGCGGCGCATTTCCTGTTCCTTGGTGAGGTACGTGGCGAAATCCAGCGGAATTTGACCGCTTCCGACCATCTCGTAGTACTTCTTGAGCGGCTTGACGTTGACGAACAGCCGGTCGTGGATCACGCTCTTCGACGAGACGCCGAATCCGATCATCGGCCAGGTCCGCCAGTAGTACTCCAGGAAGCGCGAGTAGTCGGCGCAGCGGTCGGGGTGGAAGTACCCCGTCGAGCTGCGCCGGGCGAAGCCCGCCGCCTCCAGCGCGTCGATGGCGTACTCGTACATCCGGCGCTCGTCCTGCGCCGAGGGGAGCGCCATCTTCCCGGACGTGATGAGCGAGTGGAACGCCGTCTTGGGCCAGATCTCCAGGCCGTAGGCCGTGATGCAGGCCGGTTCGAGTTCGATGGCCCGGTCGACGCTGCGCTTCCAGTCGTCCACGGACTGGCCGGGCAACGGGAAGATCAGGTCGATGTTGGTGTGCGTGAAGCCGCCGTCGACGACGGTGCGGAAGGCGCGTTCGGCGGTGGCGAGGTCGTGCGAGCGGTTGCAGATCTCCAGCAGCCGGTCGTCGAATGCCTGGACGCCGACGCTGAGCCGGGTGAATCCGGCCTCCCGCATGCGCGCGATCTTGGCCTCGTCGACCGTCGAGGGGTCGAATTCCAGGCCGATCTCCGCGCCCTCGTTGAATTCGAACGATTCCCGGCAGGCGTCCAGCAGCCGGGCCGTCTGGTCGCCGGTGAGGATGCCGGGCGTGCCGCCGCCGAAATACACCGCGTCGACCCGGAACGCGGGGAAGGCCCGATTGGCGGCGAAGGCGCGGATCTCGCGTTCGAGCACGTCGACGTACTGGGCGAAGTGCTGCTCGTTCCGGTTGATGTAGACGGTGTAGTCGCAGAATCCGCACTTGGTGATGCAGAACGGGACGTGCAGGTAGAGCACCGCGTTCTCGGGGCGGAAGTACTCGTCGTACTCGTGGTGCCGGTATTTGAACGGGTACGTGTGGATGTTCCGTCGGATGATCTTCTCGGCCATCTGCTGTCGCTCCTTCGTCGGGGCCGGCCTGGCGTGGTGGTGGACGGGTCCGGGGGCGGAGGCCGTCAGCAGAGGACCTGGAACGGACGGACGTCGGCGGCCGCGTCGAGGGGCGGCCGGTCGTTGGGGACCACCGGGCGCCCGCACGAGACGAAGAGGTCGTCGTAGCGCGCCCGCGACCGCTCGCGGTAGTCGGCGGCGGAGCGGGCCAGCATCTTGACGACCTCCTCCGCGAGCATCAACTGGTACTGGCAGGACTCGGTGTTGAGGACGTTCACGTCGCCCGAGGCCACGTGGTTCTCCTGCCGGCAGCCCCCGCCGCACAGGTAGCGGGCCCAGCAGGACCCGCACACCCGGTGCTCGTCGACGGTGCGCCGCCACTCGGGGTGGTCCCGGGTGAGGCCCTCGGCCCCGGTACCCACGTCGAAGCCCTGGTCGCCGACCAGGCGGTGGCAGGGGCTGACGCTCCCGTCCGGGGAGTGCGTGTAGTACGTCCGCCCGCCCGAGCAGAACGCCAGCGCCGCCGCGCCCTCCGTGACCATCTGCACGGCGCGCTCGTACTCCAGCACGCCCTTGAACCGGTTGTCGGGGGCGAACAGCCGCGGGTAGTGGACCAGGAAGTCCTTGAACTGCTCCACGATGCCGGGCTGGAGGAAGTGGTTGATGTACTGGATGCCCTTCGGCTCGGACAGCTTCCGGTCCCCCAGCGTGAGGGCGATCGGCACCGTCGTGCCCTGCTCCACCGGGTAGACGCCCGGATAGATCTGGAAGTAGTCGAAGAGGTCGAGACCCCACAGGTCGAGCACGCTCTCGGTGAGGCTGGGCCGCGCCGTCGCGATGGTCATCCGGGCCACCAGCGTGACGTCGTCGCCGCACGCCTCGCGCAGCCGGAACAGGTTGCGGATGATCCGGTCGTAGGAGCCCTTCCCGTTCTTGGACGGGCGGTTGGCGTCCTGGACCTCGCGGCCGCCGTCGATCGAGACCGAGACGATGAACCGGTGGTCGCGGAACAGCTCCTCGACGCCCTGGGGCATCAGGGTGAGGTTGGTCGAGATCCGGTGGACGAACTCGGTGCCCGACCGCCCGGTGAGGTCGCGGGCGCGCTCGCAGATCTTGCGGATCACCGTGAAGTTCGCCAGCGGCTCCCCGCCGAAGAACTCGAAGCGGACCCGCTGCCCGGGCGCGGCGTAGCGGTGGATGAAGTCGAAGATCCAGGCGATCGAGTGCTCGCCCATCGCCTCGGTGATCCGGCCGTAGTCCCCGCCCTCGGCGAAGCAGTACGTGCAGGCGAGGTTGCACACGTTCGTCAGGTTGACGTTGACCGCGAAGTCGGCGCCGTCGGACAGCGCGCTCTCGCGGAGCCGGATGCGGTTGGCCTCCCGGCCGGTGGCGGCGCCGGCCTGCAGCCGCTCCCAGGCCCGCCGCTCGTCCACCCGCAGGTGGTCGACGCCGGAGGCCAGCCGCTCGGCGGTGTCCGCCGGGGCGAGCAGCAGCCGGTGGCTCCCGGTGATGAGGACGGCCGACAGGTCGTCGCTGAACGGCAGGACGCGGTAGTCGGTTCCGTGCCGCATCGGTCCCGCCTGCTCCGTCGTGCTCGCGGGCCCGGTCATGACCTGGCGCGGGGCTGGAAGAGCGGCAGCGGCGAGACGTCCTCGTTCAGCGTTCCGGCGGAGGCCTCCACGGTCGGGAAGTGCGCGCGGTCGAAGACCTGGTGGAGGCTGGAGGTGCACTGCGGCGGCACGGCCACCTGGACGCCGACCTCGCCCGCCGTGCTCTTGGCCGCGATGTACCGGAAGCTCTCCTGCGGGGCCAGGTCGATGACCTGCCAGCCCTGGTCCGCGGCCGGGTCGCCGTAGCGGCGGTGGTAGGCCCGCACCGGCGCGGCGGAGGTGTTGCGCACCTGGACGTGCAGGGCGCGGACGTCGCCGTGCCAGTCGAAGCGGGCCAGGTCCAGGCCCTCGGCGGCGGGGAGGTGCGGCACCCGGGCGCGCGGGCGGGCGTCGGGCAGCAGGACGATCGGCGAGCGGGCGCCGCAGCCGACGCAGGCGCCGGCCGCGTCCAGGCCGACCAGGTCGGCGTTCAGGCCGTAGCGGGTGATCTGGAGCTGCCCGCACCGGTGGCACCAGGTGTTGGTCGACTCCGTGTCGTACACGTTCCCCAGGTAGACGTGGTTGAGCCCCATGTCCATGGCGACCTTGCGGGCCCGCTCCAGCCGGTCGACGGGGGTGCGGATGGTGTTGGTCATCTTGTAGTCCGGGTGGAAGCGCACGAAGTGCGTGGGCACGTCGGGGCTGAGCCGCTCGCCGACGAACCTCGCCATGTCCCGGGCGGTCGCCTCGTCGTCGCTGAGGTCGGTGACCATCAGCGTGGAGACCTCGACGTGCTTCCCGGCCCGGAACACCTGCTCGGTGCCCTCCAGGACCGGTTCCAGCCAGCCCTTGGTGATCTTCCGGTAGTACTTCGGGTCCAGGGACTTGATCGACACCGAGAAGATGTCGATCACCGGGATCAGTTCCTCGATCGCCTCGCCGCTGATGAAGAACGCGGACTTGTAGAGGTTGACGATTCCCGCCGCCTTGGCGAGGGCGGCCGTCTCCACCACGAACTCGTGCCACACCACCGGGTCGTTGTAGGTCCAGGAGATCACCTTCACGCCGTGCCGGACGGCGATGTCCACGACCTCCTCGGGCGTGTAGTGGTAGACGTCCTTGTCCTCCACGTGGCGCGCCTGCGACGTCTTCCAGTTGTGGCAGTAGTCGCAGTTGAGCATGCAGCCGACGTTCCCCATCGAGAGGATCCGGGCGCCGGGCGCGTAGTGGAACACCGCCTCGGTCTCGATGGTCTCCTCGGTGGCGTGGACCGAGCGCCCGTAGTTCAGGGTCACCAGGCGGCCGTCCCGGTTGGCCCGGACCATGCAGAATCCGTGCTGGCCGGGGCGGATCCGGCAGTTCCGGGGGCTGAGATGACATCGGACCACGCCGTCGTCCAGGCGTTCCTCCAGCCTGGCGGGGCGTGGTTCCTTGTCCCAGGTGTTCTGCGACATGGCTGTTCCTTCCGTGCGGTGGTACGGACACGGTGGTACGGAGGCAGTGGTGCGGCAGCGGCGGTGACGGGTCGGTCCCGGACGGACCGGGCCGGACGGGCAGGGGCGGGCGGCCCGGCGCGGTCGTCCGCACCGGGCGGGGCCCTCCGGATCAGGCCGTCGCCGGAGGAGGTGCGGTCAGGTGCGCGGGGCACGCCGGGACGGGGCGCGCCGGGGCGGCGCGGTCGGGAGAACCGAATTCCCGCACTGTGGTGTGGAATTCGACATCGGCCCGCCCGTACATCCGCCCGTGGCCCGGAACGCCGCTGTCCCGGTGTCTCGCTTTCACCGGGCGGGCCGGTTCCGCGCGGGTTTCCACGGTCACGAACGTCAAGCGGATCTCACTTTCCCTCATGACGAAGCCACTGCTGAGAAAAACGCCTCGTGAAGAGGCCGAAGCGGAGCGGGAGTTCGGTGAGAAATTCGCCAACTGCGATGAGCTTCGGCGTACGGGCTCCCGCCTGTCAAGAAGTCCGCGTGCCGCCCGATCCGGCCAACACCGCGAAGCGGACAGCGCCCTCCGGTCGCGGCGGGGCGCAGGTTAGGCAAGCCTCACAAACGGCGATCTCGCGCCTGCCCAGCGGGTTCCCGGGCCGGGGAACGGCGGGGGCCGATCCGGCGGGGCGGCGCGGCCGGGATCGCCCGATGTGGGAGGAGGGCCGAAAATCGCCGCCGGTCGGTGGAATACCTGCCGCCACAGGGACGATCGGCCGCCCCACCCGCCGCTCGTCGAGCACCGGTAAAGGCGGACCCGAGGGGGGCGTGCGGAGCGGCCGGGGCAACGAGCGGACGGCTGCTGGGAATTCAGGGGGCGGTGGGACCGGCCGGGGAGAGGATCCGGGAGAGGCCGAACTCGAAGCGCTCGGTGAAGGCGGCGTCCTCCAGGTGTGCGGCGACCCGGGCGAGCGCCGGGTAGTCGCCGCCGGCGAGGGCCGGGCCGAGGGTGTGCACGCCGTCCTGGGCGGCCAGGGCCTGCTCCTCCTGGGCCAGGCCGAGGGTCAGGTACTGGATGGTCCAGAACACCCAGGACGCGCGGCGCTCGTCCAGTCCGCCGTCGAGGAGCGCGGCGATCATCGCGTCGGTGAAGCGCAGGGTGCCGGGCTCGGCGGCGTAGGTGCCGGCGACGATGACCGCACCGTCGCGGTGGGCCAGCAGGCACCGGCGGTAGCGGTGGGCGAGCTCGCGGGCCCGTTCGTGCCAGGGGGCGGGCAGGTCGTCGAGCGGGATCTCGCCGACGATCGCGTCCGCCATGAGTTCCAGCAGGCGGCCCTTGGTCTTGGCGTGCCAGAGCACCGTGTTCATCCGGACGCCGAGCCGTTCGGCGACGCCGCGTACGGAGACGGCGGCGGCGCCCTTGTCGTCCAGCAGGTCGAGGGCGGCACGGACCACCGTGTCGGCGTCGAGCGGGGTCCGGGAAGCGCCCGGGGCTTGCTTCTTGGTCACTGACCTAGTCTACTGGAGCCAAGTCATTGGTCACTGACCAAGAGGGGAATGGACCATGGAACAGGTCGTCATCGCCGGCGGGGGCCCGGTCGGGCTCTGGCTCGCCTCCGAACTCCGGCTGCAGGGCATCGAGGTCACCGTGCTGGAGAGCCGCACCGAACCCGACCCGCACTCGCGGGCCACCACCGTGCACCCGCGCACCCTGGAACTGCTGGCCTCCCGCGGCCTGGTGGAGCCCTTCCTCGCCGAGGGCGTCCGCATCCCCGGCGGGCACTTCGCCGCCCTGCCGCCCCGGCTGGACTTCAGCCGGCTGGACACGCCGTACCCGTTCACGCTCGCGCTCCCCCAGGTGCGCACCGAGGAGCTGCTGGCCGAGCACCTCCGCTCGACCGGCGCCCGGCTGCTGCGCGGACACCGCGTCACCGGGCTGGACCAAGGCGACGACGCGGTCACCGTCCACGTCCACGGCCCGGACGGCCCCTACCGGCTGCGCACCGCCTACCTGGTCGGCTGCGACGGCACCCGCAGCACCGTGCGCGAGGCGGCGGGCATCGGCTTCCCCGGAACCCCGGCCAACGCCTGGGCCTGGATGGCGGACGCCGTGCTCGACGCACCGCCGCGCTGGCGCTCCGTCGCCAACGAGCAGGGCACCGTGATGGTCTTCCCGCTGCCCGGCGGGGTGCACCGGGTGGTCGGCAACGACACGGCGACCGTCCACACCAAGCCCGGCCCGCTGACCTTCGAGCAGCTGCGCGCCAAGGTCCGCGAGATCACCGGGACGGACTTCGGGATGCGCGAGGCCGGCTGGATCTCCACCTTCGGCAACGCCTCCCGTCAGGCCGACCGGTACCGGCACGGGCGGGTCCTGGTGGCGGGCGACGCCGCGCACTCGCACTTCCCGGCCGGCGGGCCAGGACTCAACGTCGGCATGCAGGACGCCGCCAACCTCGGCTGGAAGCTCGCCCGCACCATCACCGGCGCCGCCCCCGACGGCCTGCTCGACAGCTACCACGCCGAGCGCCACCCGGTCGGCGTGGAGCTGCTGCGCTCCACCCACGCCCAGTCCGGGCTGATGACCGACCACTCGCGGACGACGCTGGCCCTGCGCGGCCTGCTCGCCGAACTCATCACCGGCGTCCACGAGTTCTCGGACGAACTGGCCGGTCGCGCGGCCGGCCTCGCGACCGCCTACCCGGCCGACCCCGCCGACGGTGCGCACCCGCTGACCGGCTCCCGGGCGCCCGACCTGAAGCTCGCCGGGCCCGCGGACGGCACCGGCCTGTTCACGCTGCTGCGCCCGGGCCGCCACGTCCTGCTCGACCTCACCGGCCGGGCCGGCGCCGGGTTCGCCGCCCTCGCCCACGCCACCAGCCCGGGCGTGACGGTGCACAGCGCGCCGCTCGCCACGTCGCGGCCCGCCTGGCGCGGCGTCACCGCCGCCCTGGTCCGGCCCGACGGGCACCTGGCCTGGCTCACCGAGGAGCAGCACCTCCCCGCACTGGTCACGGCCGCCCACGCGGCCGTCACGGCGACGACCGCCCGCCCTGCCGCCGCGGTCCCTCTACGCTGAGGACCGGTCGGCGCCGGCCGCTCGCACAGGTCCGCGGCCCCCCGGCCGCCGACCTGATGCCGCTCACCACCACCCGGCCAGCCGCCGCGCCCGCACCGGAGCCGCCCGATGACCACCCTCCACCTCGGCGTCGACGCCGGCGGCAGCCACACCCGCGCCGTCCTCCTGGACGCCGCGGGCGCCGTCCGGGGCCGCGGCGAGAGCCCCGGTGCCAACCCCGCCGGAGAGGGCCCGGAGCCGGCGCTCGACCGGCTGGCGGCGGCGGTCACGGCCGCCCTCGACGGGCGCGACCCCGGCCGCATCGCCGCCTGCCTGGTCGGCCTCGCCGGGTACCGCGCCCTACCGGACCCGGACGCGTTCGCGGAGCGCTGCCGGGCCGCCCTCGGCCTCCGCCACCCGGTGCGACTCGTCCCCGACACCGTCCCGGCCCTGGCCTCCGGCGGCGTCACCGACGGCCACGGCACCGTCCTGATCGCCGGCACGGGCGCGATCTGCGTCCGGCTCGCCGGTGCCCGCACGCTCGCGCGCACCGGCGGGCTCGGCTGGCTGCTCGGCGACGAGGGCGGCGGCTTCTGGCTCGGCCGCGAGGCCCTGCGCCACGCCCACGCCGACCCGGCCGGCCCGCTCGGCACCACCGTCCGCGCCCACTGCGCCGCCGACTCCCCCGACGCCCTGCTCCAGTGGGCCTACGCCGGCCCGCCCCGCCGGCTCGCCACCCTCGCCCCGCTGGTCTCCCGGCTCGCCGCGCAGGGCGACCCGGCCGCCCGCGCCATCGCCGACACCGCCGCCGACCACCTGGCCGCCCTCGCCCGCGCCACCGCCGCCGCCACCGAACCCCTGGTCCTCACCGGCTCGGTGGCCACCGCCCCCGGCCCGATCCGCGAGCGCCTCCACCACCTCCTCGCCGACCTCCACCCCCGCCCGCCCCGCACCGACCCCGCCACCACCGCCGCCCACCTCGCCACCCGCCTCGCCGCCGGGCGGTAACCGGCCCGGACGGATCGCCAACTCGACCGCGCCCCACCGGAAATGGCATGCACGCCACTAGCCAACCGGTCAGTAACGCCCCTACCGTCGAGCTCCCGTGGCTTCGACGGAGGAGCTCCCCTTGCGCCTACGCCCCCACCCCCTGCGCTTCCCGGCCGCCGCCGTCGCGTCGGCCCTGCTCGTCACCGCCGCCCTGACCACCACCCCCACCGCCGCCGCCCCCGCCGCCCCGACCGCCACCGCGGCCGACTACTGCGGCGGCCACTGCCGGGACATCCTGCCGCCCGGCGAGAACGGCAACGCCACGCTCGCCGAGATCCTGCTCAACCGGATGTTCGGCAGCCGCCCCGCCCACACCGACGACCAGCTCGGCCCGTACGCCGCCCTCGCCTCCGGCTACCCGGGCCTGACCGAGGCCAAGCTGCGCGACTTCTTCAACGACGCCTCCTTCGGCGTCCCCGCCGACCAGGTGGCCAGCAGCATCAGCCCGCGCGCCGACGTCACCATCGTCCGCGACAAGGCCACCGGCGTCCCGCACATCACCGGCACCACCCGCTACGGCACCGAGTACGGCGCGGGCTACGCCGCCGCCCAGGACCGGCTGTGGGTGATGGACCTGTTCCGGCACGTGGGCCGCGGCCAGCTGTCCGGCTTCGCCGGCGGCGCCGCCGCCAACCGCCAGCTGGAGCAGAGCTTCTGGCAGGCCGCGCCCTACACCGAGGCGGAACTGCAACAGCAGATCGACGCCCTGGCGGCCCGCGGCGGCCGGGCCGCCCAGGCCCTCACCGACGCGAACGCCTACCTCGACGGCGTCAACCAGTACGCCAAGGAGTCCTACAACGCCCGCACCTTCCCCGGCGAGTACGACCTGACCGGGCACATCGACCCGATCACCAACGCCGGGTCGATCGAGCCGTTCAAACTGACCGACCTGGTCGCCCTGGCCTCCGTGGTCGGCGCTCTGTTCGGCTCCGGCGGCGGCGGTGAACTCGCCTCCGCCCAGGTCAAGTCGGCCGCCGAGGCCCGCTACGGCAAGGACGCCGGGGACGCGGTCTGGAAGTCGCTGCGCGAGGCCGACGACCCGGAGGCCGTCCAGACCCTGCACGACGGCCAGCGCTTCCCCTACGCCCCCGTCCCCGACGCCCCGCAGGGCCAGGCGCTGCCCGACCCCGGCTCGGTGGTGCCCGAGCGGATGATCTACGACGCCACCGGCACGGGCGCCGGCGCGGCGAAGACCGCCGCCCCGGGCGTGCTGCCCGGCAACCTGCTCACCGCCAAGCACGGCATGTCCAACGCCCTGCTGGTCTCCGGCGCCCACACCGACGACGGCCACCCGGTCGCCGTGTTCGGCCCGCAGACCGGCTACTTCGCCCCGCAGCTGCTGATGCTGGAGGAGATCCAGGGCCCCGGCATCAGCGCGCGCGGCGCGGCCTTCGCCGGCCTGAGCTTCTACGTGCAGCTCGGCCGCGGCCAGGACTACGCCTGGAGCGCCACCTCCGCCGGGCAGGACATCACCGACACCTACGCCGTCCCGCTCTGCACCACCGACGGCTCCCCGGCCACCACCGCCGCCAACTCCTACCTCTGGCACGGCCAGTGCGTCCCCTTCGACCGGCTGGAACGCAAGAACACCTGGAACCCGACCACCGCCGACTCCACCGCCGCCGGCTCCTACACCCTGGTGATGTACCGCAGCAGGTACGGCCTGGTGACCGCCCGCGGCACGGTCGGCGGCGCCCCCGTGGCCTTCACCTCGCTGCGCTCCACCTACCGGCACGAGGCGGACTCCATCATCGGCTTCCAGGAGCTCAACGACCCCGGCGCGGTGCACGACGCGGCGAGCTTCCAACAGGCGGCGCAGGACATCAACTACACCTTCAACTGGTTCTACGCCGACTCCCGCGACATCGCGTACTACAACTCCGGCAGCAACCCGGTGCGCGCCCCCGGGGTCGACGCCGGCCTGCCGCTGCGCGCCGAACCGGCCTACGAGTGGGCCGACTTCGACCCGGTCACCAACACCGCCCGGTACACCCCGGCGGCCGAGCACCCGCAGTCCGTCAACCAGGACTACTACATCTCCTGGAACAACAAGCAGGCCGACGGCTTCACCTCGGCCGGGTTCGGCAACGGCTCGGTGCACCGCGGCAACCTGCTCGACGACCGGGTCAAGGCGCTGCTGCGCAACGGCGGCAAGGCGAGCCGGGTCTCGCTCACCCAGGCCATGGCGAGCGCCGCCCTGGCCGACCTGCGCGCCGAGGACGTCCTGCCGGACCTGATCCGGGTGCTGCGCAGCGCCCCCGTCACCGATCCGGCCGCCGCCACCGCGCTCCAGCAGCTGGAGGCCTGGCTGGCCGGCGGCGCCCAGCGCAAGGAGACGTCGCCCGGCAGCCACGGCTACGCGGACGCCGCCGCGATCCGCGTCCTGGACGCCTGGTGGCCGCTGGTCGCGGAGGGCGTCATGCGGCCCGGCCTCGGGGACCAGCTGTTCACGGCCCTGACCGGCGCCCTGCAGATCAACGAGTCGCCCTCCGGCGGCCAGAGCGGCCCCGGCAGCGGCGGCCCGGTGAGTGCCAACGAGGCGATCCCGCACAAGGGCTCGGCCTTCCAGTACGGCTGGTGGAGCTACCTGGACAAGGACCTGCGGTCCGTCCTGGGCGACCAGGTGGCCGGCCCGCTGGCCCGCCCCTACTGCGGCGGGGGCGATCTGGCCGCCTGCCGGGGCGTGCTGCTGGACACCCTGAAGCGGGCGGCCGCCCAGACCCCGGCCCAGGTCTACCCGGGCGACGCGGACTGCTCCGCCGGCGACCAGTGGTGCGCCGACACGATCATCCAGCGTCCGCTCGGCGGCGTCACGGACGACAGGACCACCTGGCAGAACCGTCCGACCTACCAGCAGGTGGTGCAGTTCCCGAGCCACCGCTGAACCTCGCGGACGCCCGCCGGTGCCCCCGCCCGCCCCGGGCGGGGGCACCCGCGTGGAAGACAGCGCCCCGGGCCCGACGGGCGGGGACGGGGCGCAGCACCTAGCGTGGTCCGGGGCGACCGGGGCGGCAGCGCCGCCGGGGTCGGCGACCCCCGAGGACCCGACCCCCGCCCCCGTCGAGGCCCCACACCCGCCCAGGAGGTAAGCCGACCATGACCGTCTCCCTGTCCGAGCTCACCGGGGACTACGTCCTCGACCCCGCCCACACCCGGATCGGCTTCGTGGCGCGCCACGCCATGGTGACCAAGGTCCGCGGCTCCTTCACCGCCTTCGAGGGCAGCGCCCACCTGGACGGCGCCGACCCGGGCCGTTCCACCGCCCGGGTGACGATCCGGACGGAGAGCATCGACACCGGCGTCGAGCAGCGCGACCAGCACCTGCGCACCAACGACTTCCTGGACGTGCCGAACTTCCCGACCATCGCCTTCGCCACGACGGCGGTCGAGCCGCACGGGGACGGCGAGTTCCGGGTGACGGGCGACCTCACCGTCAAGGACGTCACCCGCCCGGTCACCATCGACGTCGAGTACACGGGCAACGCCGTCGACCCCTACGGCAACCTGCGGGTGGGCCTGGAGGGTTCGGTGACGATCAGCCGCAAGGACTTCGGGGTGACCTGGAACGCGGCCCTGGAGGGCGGCGGCGTCCTGGTCGGCGACAAGGTCGTCCTGGAGTTCGACGTCTCGGCCGTCCGGCAGGCCCAGTAGCGGCCCCAGCGGCCAGGAGCGGCCCGCAGGCCCGCAGGAGCCCCGGAATCCGCCGGACCGGGCGGCGCGGGCCCGGTTAGGCTCCTGACATGGCGACAGACGGCTCCCTCGCAACCGGCCAGCGCTCCCTCGGCGACCCCGCCCTCGACTACCCGTTGTGGCCCCCGCTCACGGCGGGCTGTCCGCGCACCGGCACCGAGGACGTCTCCTACCCCGTCGAGGTCGACTACGCCTACCGCGAGGCCGACGCGGCCGCCCTGTTCGCCCCGGGCGCGGACGCCGGGGCGCCGCGCGGCGGGCTGGAGCGGTGGGCCCCCCTGCTGCCGCCGCTGCTCGCGCCGGGCCTGGGCGAGGGCGGCACACCGCTGGTCGAGCTCGAACCCGGGGTGTACGTCAAGGACGAGGCCCGCAACCCGACCTGGAGCCACAAGGACCGGCTGAACCGCTGCACCACCAGCGCCGCCGTGGGCGTCGGCGCGCCCGGGATCGCGGTGGCCTCCTCCGGCAACCACGGCGCGTCCGCCGCCGCCTACGCCGCCCGGGCCGGGCTGCGCTGCGTGGTGTTCACCGGGCCCGACCTGCCGCCGGCCGTGGACGCGTTCCTCAACGCCTACGGCGCCGTCGTGCTGCCGGTGCCGTGGGAGGCCCGCTGGCCGCTGCTGCGCCAGGTCGTGGACCGGCTGGGCCTGCACCCGGTCAGCAACCTCACCACCACCCACACCGGCCACGCGTACGGCCCCGAGGGCTACAAGACCGTGGCGTACGAGATCTTCCGGGACATCGGCGTGCCCGCCGCGGTGTTCGTGCCCACCGGCTACGGGGAGCTGCTCTTCGGCGTCTGGAAGGGCTTCAGCGAACTGCACCGGCTC
The DNA here is from genome assembly GCF_041435235.1 of Kitasatospora sp. NBC_01300. Classification (NCBI taxonomy): domain Bacteria; kingdom Bacillati; phylum Actinomycetota; class Actinomycetes; order Kitasatosporales; family Streptomycetaceae; genus Kitasatospora; species Kitasatospora sp. NBC_01300. The sequence goes on from NZ_CP108408.1 coordinate 990,621, forward strand.
GGCCTGGCCGACCGGGTGCCGCGCATCCTCGCCTGCGAGTCCGCGGCCGGCGCGCCGCTCGCCCTGGCCGTCCGCCAGGGCCTGCCGGCGGCCCGGGTGACGGTGGGGCCGAGCGAGGCGTACTCGATCGCCTCCCCGGTCGGCGGTTACCGGGGCGTGGTCGCGGTCCGCGAGAGCGGCGGCCGGGTGCTGACCCTGGACGACGGCCAACTCGCGGCCGCCCAGGCCGAACTGGCCCGCGCCGGGCTCTGGACGGAGCTGTCCGCGGCGGCCGGGCTCGCCGGGCTGCGCAGCCTCGGCGGCGTCGAGGGCCCCGGGGAGGCCGAGGGGCCGGTGGTGTGCGTGTCGACGTCCAGCGGTTTCAAGGACCGGGGTGTCGGCGCGCGGTCGACCGCGCCGGTCGCCCCGGAGTGGGAGGAGGTCCGCCGCCGCCTGCACACGGCCGGAATCCGAGGCTGACGAGCCTTTGCACCAACTCCCTTCCGGCGTTGGAGGCCTGCTGTTCGCCGTCCGGTCCGCCCGCGTAGGGTTGGCGTTCGCCGCGGCCGCCCAGGCTGGTCCGGATCCGCACCGCCCCCGCTCCTCTCCGTGCGTCGAAGGGCTGTCACCGTGTCCCGTTCCCCCCGCCGTCTGCTGCCGCTGGCCGTCGCCGTCGCGGCCGTGCCCGTGCTCGCCCTGCCGGTCGTCCCGGCCGCCGCGGCCTCGTACGGCACGCCGACGATCACCTTCTCGGCCGGCTACCTGTCCGGCGCGGTCGGCGCCACCGGCGATCCGACGGTGTCCGTGGCGGTGGCGCAGAGCGGGGCCGCGGCCTCGGCGCTGACCGTCGCCGCGTCGGCGAGCACCCGCAGCGCCGTCGCCCGGACCGGCGACGTGGCGGTGACAGGCACCGGCGGCACCCGCACCCTGGCGGTCGCCGCGCAGGGCGTCGGCTACACCGACCTCACCATCAAGGTGACCGGCCTGGGCGGCAAGACCGCGACCCGCACCCTGCACTACGCGGCCTCCCCCGCCGTCCGGTTCTCGGCCGCCAGCCGCTACCTGACCGGCTCCAGCGACGCCTCGGCCGCGGTGGACGCGGGCGGCGGCTACATCCTGGTCGGCGACGACGAGTCCAACGTGCTGCGGCTGTACGACCGCAACGCCTCCGGCGCGCCGGTCCGCACCTGGGACTTCAGCTCCGCGCTCGGCGTCTCCAAGGAGATCGACATCGAGGCCGCGGCCCGGGTCGGCGACACGATCTACTGGACGGGCTCGCTCGGCAACAACAAGGACGGCAAGGTCAAGCCGGACCGGCACACCCTGTTCACCACGAAGGTCACCGGCTCGGGCGCCGACACCCAGCTGTCGCTGGCCGGTTCGTACCACGGCCTGCGCGACGACCTGATCGCCTGGGACAGCGCCCACGGCGACCGCTACGGGTTCGCGGCGGGCGCGGCGGACGGGCAGGCGCCCAAGCAGATCGACGGGTTCAACGTCGAGGGGCTGGAGTTCGCCCCCGGCAGCACCACCACCGCGTACATCGGCTTCCGCGCGCCGCTGACCCCGGCGGTCACCGGCGGCCGCGCGCTGCTCGTCCCGGTCACCAACCTCCCGTCGCTGCTGTCCGGTTCGGCCTCGCACGCGACCTTCGGCGAGCCGGTCGAGCTGGACCTCGGCGGGCTCTCCATCCGCGACCTGCGCCGCAACGACCTCGGCCAGTACCTGATCGTGGCCGGCTCCTGGTCCGCCGAGGACAACTCCGCCCCGTACGCCCTCTACCGCTGGAACGGGCAGCCGGGCTCCCAGCCGGTCAAGCTGGTCGACCTGCCGACCAGCGACGCCGGCGCCTGGGAGGCCGTCCCGGACGTGCCGAACCTGGACGCCCCCGGCGCCCGGGCCCAGCTGATCACCGACGACGGCTCCGCCGACCTGTACGGCGACGGCACCGCCGCCAAGGACCTCGCCCAGCCGGAGTGGAAGAAGTCCCGCTCCACCTGGTTCACCCTGAACTGACCTGCGCGCGGCCGGGGCGGGCGCACGAACCGCCCGCCCCGGCCGGGCCCCGCCGACCGCCCGGCTCAGAGTTCGACGAGCACCTTGCCCCGGCTCGCGGAGCGGTCCACGTACAGGCTGCGGTAGGCGGCCGGGATGTTGTCGAAGCCCCGGTGGACGGTCTGCTGGTAGCCGAGGTCCCCGCTGCGGACCAGGGCGCCCAGTTCCTGCCGCAGCGCCGACCAGTTCTCCTCGGTGAACCACTCCAGCGAGAAGATGCCGCGGATGGTGGTGCGCGGGAACATGATCATCGGCAGCAGCCGCGGACCCGCCCAGTCCCCGCCGACCTGGCTGCCCCACTGCCAGCAGACCGCGACCCGGCTCTCCACGGCGAGCAGCGAGAAGACCGCGTCGGTGAGCGCCCCGCCGAGGCTGTCGAAGTAGCGGTCGATGCCGGCCGGGGCGAGCTCGGCGAGTTCCTCCCGCAGCCGCTCGGGGTCGTCGCCGTCGCGGTAGAGCAGGACGGCGTCGAAGCCCAGCTCACGCAGCCGGGCGGCCTTGGCCGGGGTGGCCGTGGTGCCGATGACCCGGGCCCCCCGGTGCCGGGCCAGCTGTCCGACCACCGAGCCGACCGCCCCGGACGCCCCGCTGACCAGCACGGTGTCCCCCGGCCGGACCTCCAGGAACTTCTCGACCGTGCCCCAGGCGGTCATCCCCGGGCCACCGAGGACGCCGAGGGCGGTGGAGATCGGCAGGGCGTCGTCGTAGTCGCTCCGGTCCAGCCGCCGGTAGGCGGGGAAGACCATCGGGAAGGTGCCGGTCTGCCAGAACGCCGGGGCGCCGTTGCTGATCACGTGGCTGCGCCAGCCGCCGAAGCCCTGCACCAGGTCGCCGACGGCGAAGGCGGCGTCCGGCCCTGCCTCCACCACCTCCATGATGGAGTCCGCGCCCATGTGGTCGCCGATCGGGGTGTCCAGGGCGATCCCCTGGAGGTACGGGTCGACCGAGACGTACCTGGTCCGCAGCAGCATCTCGTCCGCGGCGAGGCGGACGTCCACCTCCTCGACGACCTTCCGGTACATCCGCTCGACGTCCGGCACGCCGTCCACGTGCTCGCGGACGACCCATTTCTCGACCCTCATGAGGTGACTCCAAACCGCCGGTCGGCGGGCCCGACCGGTTCGATGACCAGGGTGGGCGGCGGCGCGCTGTCGTCCACGGCGGCGGTGAACGGCCGGCCGTCGTCGCGGCAGATGAACTGCACGACGTGCCGGCCGGCGGCGGCCGCCCGGATCAGTCCCCCGGTGGTCGCCCAGACACCGGAGAGGTAGAAGTTCGCCAGGCCCGGCAGCCCGGGCCCGTTGCGCTTGATCTCCTCCTCCAGCGTCTCGCCGCTCTCCACGAACGGCTGCCAGCCGAGCACCGTGCCGTCGTAGTTGCCGGTGTAGCGGACCTGGGTGAGCGGGGTGGACACGTCCTTGACGGCGACGGCGTCCCTCAGACCGGGGTGGTGCCCGTCCAGGAAGTCCACGATGGCGTCCCGCACCCGGCGCTTCTCGCGCTGGTACTCGCGCCCGCGCCCCACCGGCAGGGTGTGCAGCTCCTCGCCCCGCCGCAGCCGTGGCGCCTGCTCCGGGCCGGTGCTCAACTCCCGCCAGGGGGCGATGTCGCAGAAGTAGCTGGCGTAGACGACGGTCGTCGCGGCGGGCGACAGCTCGGGGTAGTGGCGGCTGCGGAACTGGACGTTGATGCTGGGGTGGCGGATGCCGGTCAGCCGGTCGGCGACCTCGTCCTCCAGCAGGTAGGTGGTGCACGGGTCCCCGGCCGGGAAGGGGCGGCGCAGGCCGAGGAAGACGGTGAGGTAGCCGGGGAAGACCATGCCGGGCTCGGTGATGGTCCGGGTGTACAGCCGGCGGTAGGTGTCGTTCAGGTAGCGGCCCTTGAGCAGGTCCAGCATGGTGGTGCGCCCGTCGCAGGCCGCGACCACGATGTCCGCCCGGATCTCCCGGCCGTCGCTCAGCCGCACCCCGACGGCCCGGTCCTGCTCGACCAGGATCTCGGCCACCTTGGTGTTGTAGCTGATCTCGCCGCCGAGCCGCCGGTAGCGCTGCTCGATCGAGCGGGCCAGCCCGAGCGAACCGCCCTCCGGCACCCCGGCCGACTGCCCGGCGTGCGAGGCGAGTTGGAAGTAGGTGGGCAGCACCGGGAAGTTGGGGTGCTTCTCGTAGAGCACGAAGTTGAACGCCTCGCGCAGCAGCGGGCTCCGGAAGCGCGCCGAGTAGTCGCTCATCAGCACCGTGATCGAGCGCCGGATGACGTTGAAGTACGGCAGGAACGAGGCGAGCATCCGCCAGCGCTCGGTCCGGCCCATCAGCCCGACCGGCTTGAGGAAGGGGTAACGGACCAGGGCGCGGCGGAACTTGCGCAGCCCTTCGCAGAACTGCCGGATCCGCCGGGCGTCCTCCGGGGCGAGGTCGAGCAGGTGCGCTTCCAGGCGGTCGGGGTCGGAGTAGAAGTAGACGGCGCGCCCGTCCCGGGTGCGCACCACGTTGAAGACGTCGAAGTTGCGCATCACCTTGCCCTGCAGCGCGCCGAGTTCGAGCCAGATCTGGTGCATCTCGTTGCCGGGGCCGCTGCCGAGCAGCCAGCTCACGCAGCAGTCGAAGGTGAACTCGCCGCGGTCCCAGGCCGTGCAGCAGCCGCCGGGGAGTTCGTGCATCTCCAGGACGGTGGTGCGGTAGCCGTTCATCTGCGCGTAGCAGCCGGTCGACAGGCCGCCCAGCCCGCCCCCGACGATCACCATGGTCTGCCTGCTGGTGCTCATTCCGGTCATTCCGGCACTCCCACGGTGGCCCGGTCGAGTTGCGGCAGTTTGCCCAACTTGCCCGCGTGCCAAGGTTCCTGGTTGTCGCTGGGCCAGGCCCGGAACGGCCGGCCGAGCTCCCGGCAGAGGTACTGCGCGGCGTACCGGCCGCTGGTGGCGGCGCGGATCAGACCGCCGAGGCCGGCCCACTGCCCGGCCATCGAGAAGCCGCGCAGACCGGGCAGCCGCATCCGGTCCCGGTTGACCAGCCGGTTGGCGGCGTCCTCGGCCTCGGAGAAGGCCTGCCAGGCGAGGATGCTGCCGTAGGTGTTGCCGGTGAACCGCTCGGTGGTCACCGGGGAGGCGACGTCGACGAGTTCGATCCGGCGGCCGAGCCCCGGGTACGTCCGCTCCAGGAACTCCCGGACGAACGCGGCGACTTCCTGCTTGCGGGCGCGGTAGGCGCGGCGGTCGCGGACCCGCAGGTCCTTCCAGGAGCGGTAGTCGCTGAAGTAGGTGCAGTGCAGCACCGACTTGCCGGGCGGCGCGAAGCCGTCCGCGTAGTCCGAGCGCAGCTGGACGACCAGGCTGTGCTGGAGCGAGCCGGGCAGCCGGGCGCCCTGTTCGGGCGACAGCAGGTAGGTGGTGCTGTGCGGTTCGCCCTCGGGCAGCGGGCCGTCCACGCCGACGAAGGCCGAGACCACGGCCGGGTACAGGTTGCCGGGCTTGTCCAGCAGCTCGCCGTACAGCCGGTCGGTGGCGGGGCTGGACCAGCGGCCTTCGAGCAGCCGGTCGAGCACCGTCGGCCCGTCGCAGGCGGCCACCACGTGGTCGGCGAAGTGCTGCGAGCCGTCCCGGAGTTGGACGCCCACGGCACGGTCCCCCTCGACCAGGATCCGCTCCACCCGGCAGCGGTAGCCGATCACCCCGCCGAGCGAGGTGTAGCGCTCCTCCACCGAACGGGCCAGCCCGAGCGAACCGCCCTGCGGGAAGCCCGCGTTGCCGTTGTGCGCGGCGGCCAGCGTGTACAGGTACGGCAGCAGCGGGAAGCCGGCCGGCTCCTGGAGGAACATGTTGGGCAGCGCCCGCCGCAGCAGAGGGTCCTGGAAGCGCTCGGCGAAGCCGCTCATCGGGGTCGTCGCGGTCCGCCAGAAGAGCCGGAACGCGGGCAGCACGGTGCGCAGGGTGCGCAGCCGCTCGGCCGGGCCGCGCAGCGGCGGCGGGGTGAGGTCCCAGGGCAGGTCGATGGCGGCGAAGCGGCGCAGGTCCCGGCAGAAGGCGCGGATCGGCTTGGCGTCGCCGGGGGCGGTGGCCAGCAGGTGCCGTTCCAGCCGGTCCGGGTCCCCGTAGAAGATGACGGCGCGGCCGTGTTCGTCGACGACGCGGTTGAAGACGTCGAAGCGGGTGACCGACTTGCCGTCGAGGGCGCCGAGTTCGCGCCACACCTGGTTCGCCCCGGTGCCCTCGGCGGTGCCGATCAGCCAGTCGATGCAGTAGTCGAACAGGTAGCCGTGCCGGGACCACGCGGTGCAGCAGCCGCCGGGCAGCACGTGCTTCTCGAAGATCCGGGTCTCCAGCCCGCTCATCTGCGCGTAGCAGCCGGTGGAGAGCCCGCCGATGCCCGCGCCGATCACGATGACCCGGGGCGGGCCGCCGGGGGCCCGCTCGCGGCTCGACCAGTCCGGTCCGCGCTCAGGCCCGGCCATCGGCGGTGCCTCCGGCCAGGATGGCGCCCGCGAGTTCGGCGTTGCGGGCGGCGAACTCGGCGTCCAGCATCTCGGCGTGGCTGCCGTGCCCGGCGTGGACGGCGGTGCCGGCGCGGGAGGCGCCGTGCCAGGAGCCGTGCTCGCCGCCCGCGTGCAGCGCCAGCCGGTCCCGCTCGCAGACCACGTTGAGCGGGGCCTTCAGGACGCCCAGGTTGGGGGTGCGACTGCAGAAGGACAGGTAGTCCCGGGCCTGTTCGAGGGTCTCCTGGGCGACGATCCGGGATCCGGTGTGCCGGTGCAGGTGCTCGTGGAGCTCGCGCTCGAAGACGGCCAGGTGCTCCTCGCCGAGCTCGAAGGGCTCGGGGATCCGGTAGGAGTCCACCACCAGGACGGAACTGACCGTACGGCCCCGGCGTTCGAGCTCCCGGGCCACCTCGAAGGCGAGGTTGCCGCCGAGCGAGTAGCCGAGCAGGACGTACGGCCCCGCCTCCTCCAGGTCCTCGACCAGGTCGGCGTAGCGGGCGGTCTTGTCGTCGCCGGTCAGGTAGTTGAAGGCGGCGAGCCGGTGGTCGGGCAGGTGGGCGGCGAGCTGGCGGTAGACCAGGCCGTGGCCGCCGGCCGGCGGGAAGCAGAACACCGTCCGCCCCGCGGGCGCCCCGGGGTTGAACCAGAGGTACGGCTGCCCGCCGGCGACTTCACCGGTGATGATCTGCTCCAGCGTGCGGGCCATCCCGTGCAGGGTGGTGACCTTGAACAGCAGGCCGACCGGGATGCTGATGTTGAACTCGGCCTGCAGGTGGTGGATCAGCTCGATCAGCCGGATGGAGCTGCCGCCGAGCTCGAAGAAGTCGTGCTGGAGGCCGACCTCCGCCACGCCGAGCAGGTTGCTCCAGTGCTCGGCGGTGCGGATCTCGTAGAGGGTGACGGGCGGTTCGTGCTGCGCGCCGCCGGTGTCGATCCGGGGCTCGGGCAGGGCGGCCAGGTCGACCTTGCCGTTGGGGGTGAGCGGCAGGGCGGGCAGCTCGGTGAGGTGGGAGGGGATCATCACGGTGGGCAGGTGCTCGGCCAGGTGGCGGCGCAGCTCCCGGCGGTCCAGGGTGGTCCCCTCGACGGGGACCAGGTAGGCGGCCAGCACGGCTTCGCCGGTGGCGTCCTCACGGACCGTCACGCAGGCCTGGGCGAGCTCGGGGCGGGCGGTGAGGTGGGCCTCGATCTCGCCGATCTCGATCCGGTGGCCGCGCACCTTGACCTGGTTGTCGATCCGCCCGAGCAGGTGGGCGGTGCCGTGGGCGTCCCAGTGGCCGAGGTCGCCGGTGCGGTAGAGCCGGACGGGCGGGCCGTCGAGCTCCAGGGTGGTGAAGCGCCGGGTGGTCTGCTCCGGGTCGTTCGGGTAGCCGGCGGCGACACCGGCGCCGCCGATCCACAGCTCGCCGGGCACCCCGGGCGGTACCGGCTCTCCGTAGTGGTCGAGGATGTACAGCGCGCTGTTGGGGAAGGGCCGGCCGATCGGCACCATCCGGCCGGGTTCCAGGGCGTCCGCGCCGCCCTCGTAGTAGCTGGTGTCGATGGTGGCCTCGGTCAGGCCGTAGGAGTTGACCAGCCGGGTGTCCGGGCCGCACAGGGCGCGCAGCCGCCGGTGCTCGGCGGCCTTCCAGGAGTCGGATCCGACGACCAGCAGCCGCAGGAAGTCCAGCCGCAGGCCCTCGCGTTCGCAGTGGGCCAGCAGGCCGCGGGCGACGGCGGGCACGAACTCGCCGCAGTCGACGGCTTCCTCGCGCATGGTGCGGTACAGCCGGGCGGTGTCGAACAGCAGGTCGCGGTCGACCAGGACGAGGGTGCCGCCGGTGCTCAGCGCCCGGGCGAGGTCGCCGGAGAAGACGTCGAAGGCCGTCCCGGCCATCTGGAGGTGCACCCGGGCCTCGGTGTCGAGGCGGTACTCGGCGCGCCAGCCCGCGGTGACGGCGGCGAGGTTGCGGTGGTCGACCCGCACGGCCTTCGGGCGGCCGGTGGAGCCGGAGGTGTGGATGACGTAGGCGGGGCGGTCCGGGTCGGCGGCGGGCAGCGGGCCGCTCTCGGCGGCCGGCCGGTCGAGCTCGTCCAGGGTGACGGGGCGGACGGGCGGCTCGGTGCCGAACGGGTTCCGCTCGGCGACCACGACGAGGGCGGCTCCGGCGTCGGTCACCTGGTAGGCGAGCCGGTCGGCCGGGTGTCCGGGGTCGAGCGGCAGGTAGGCGGCGCCGGCCCGCCAGATCGCCAGCAGGACGACGATCAGCTCGGGTGACTTGTCCAGGCAGACCGCGACCACCGAGCCTTCGCCGACGCCCAGTTCGCGCAGCCGCAGGGCCGTCCGCTGGGCCCGCCGGTCGAGTTCGCCGTAGGTGAGGCGGCGGGCGCCGTCCGGGCGGGGGGCGGTGACGGCGACGGCCTCGGGGTGTTCGGCGGCGGCCTTGGCGACGAGTTCGGGCACCGGGGTGTCGTGGTCCGCCCGCCGGTCGGCGCCGCTGAAGCCGGTGAGGATGCGGCGGCGTTCGGCCTCGTCGAGCATCCACAGCCGGCCGACCGGGCGGTCGGTGCCGGCGCTGGTCATGGCGTCCAGCAGGTTGCGGTAGTGCGCGGCCAGCCGCTCGACGGTGGCGGCGTCGAAGAGGTCGGAGTTGTACTTGAACACGCAGTGGAAGCAGCCGTCCGCGCGGTCCTCGTAGGCGGACAGCGTCAGGTCGAACTGACCTTCCTCCTCGGGTAGTTCGATGTACTCCAGGCGGTAGCCGAAGCGTTCCACGGCGACCTTGTGGGTGAGCAGGATGAACATCGCCTGGAACACCGCCGAGCGGCTGGGGTCGTGCTGGAGCCCCAACTGCTCGACCAGCAGCGGGAACGGGTACTCCTGGTTGTCCAGGCCGCCGAGCACGCTCTCCCGCACCCGGGCCAGCAGCTCGGCCACGGTCGGCTCCCCGGCCAGGCTGACGTGCAGCGGCAGCGGGTTGACGAAGTAGCCGTAGACGGAGGAGAACTCCTCCTGGGTGCGGCCGGTGACGGGGCTGCCGACCACGATGTCCTGCTGGCCCGACCAGCGGTGCAGCAGCAGGTAGTAGGCGCTCAGCAGCACCATGAACGGGGTGGCGTGGTGCGCCCGGGCCAGCTCGTGGACGCGGGCGGTCAGGTCGGCGTCGAGCCGGAAGAACGCCGAGGCGCCGTTGTGGGTCTGCACGGCCGGCCGGGGCCGGTCGGTGGGCAGGGCGAGGACGGGCATCTCGGCCGGCAGGTGGCCGCGCCAGTAGTCGAGCATCCGCCGGGCGTCGGGGCCGGCCAGGAAGCGGTTCTGGTGGTTGAGGAAGTCGAGGTAGCGGGCGGCCACGGCGGGGAGTTCGGGGGTGCGGCCGTGCCGCAGCGCCTCGTAGACCTCGAACAGCTCCTCGATGAAGGTGAAGGTGGAGATCGCGTCCGAGACGATGTGGTGGACGGCCTTCATCAGGACCCAGCGGTCCGGTCCGCGCCGGAACAGCCGCAGCCTGACCAGCGGGTCGTCCGCGAGGTCGTACGGCCGCCGGTACTCGGCGACGATCAGCGCGTGGATCTCCTCCCAGGGGAGGCCCTCGACGTCGAACAGTCCGGTGTCGGCCACCACCTCCGGTCGGATCCGCTGGACCGGCCGGCCCTCCTCGGCGGTGAAGGCGGCCCGCAGCCCGGGGTGCCGGGCGACCAGCGCGCGGAAGGCGGCGAAGACCAGCTCGGGGTCGAGCTCGGCGCGCACCTCCACCGCGCCGCCGATGTTGTAGGCGAAGCCGTCCGGGTGCAGCTGGCGCAGGAACCACAGCGCCTGCTGGTTGTGGGTGAGCGGGTAGCGGGCCTCGTCGGTGTACAGCTCGACCTCGGCCTGCTCGGGGCCGCCCTCGGCGTCGAGCCGCTCGGCCAGGCCGGCGACGAGCAGGTCGACCAGGTCGCCGACGGTGCCGTTGCTGAGCAGCGCCACCACCGGCAGGGCGACGCCCAGTTCGCCGTGCACCCGGGCGCGCAGCTCCATCGCGAGCAGCGAGTCCAGGCCGTGCGCGCCGAGTCTGGTGTCCGGGGCGATCCGCTCGGCGCCGATCCGCAGCACGGCCGCGGCGGCGGCGGTGAGCCGCTCGGTGACGAGCCGGTGCCGGGTCGGCGGATCCGCCGTGCGGTAGGCGTCCAGGAAGCCGCCGGTCTCGGCCGGGGCCTGCTCGGCGGCGCTGGCGGCCAGGTCGGCGACCAGCGGCGGCGGCGCGGGGTACCAGGCGAGGAAGGTCGGCCAGTCGACCACGGTGGCGACCAGCAGCTGGGCGCGGTCCTGGCCGAGGACGCGTTCCAGCACGGCCGTGCCGGCGTCCGGCGGGAGCGAGCTCATGCCGCGGGCGTCGCGGTAGTGGGCGACCAGGCCCAGTTCCTCGATCATGCCGGTGGCCCAGGGGCCCCAGTCGAGGCTGAGCGCGGGCAGGCCGGCGGCCCGGCGGTGGTGGGCGAGGGCGTCCAGGAAGGCGTTGCCGGCCGCGTAGTTGGTCTGCCCGGCGGTGGTGAGCAGCGAGGCGACGGAGGCGAACAGCACGAAGTGGTCGAGCGGTTCGTCGCGCAGCAGCCGGTGCAGCAGGTGGCCGCCGACCACCTTGGGGGCGTATCCGGCGTCGAAGGCGGCCCGGTCCATCTGCGGCACCAGCACGTCCTTGACCTGCCCGGCGAGGTGGAACACCCCGCGGATGGGCGGGCGTTGGCGCTGCCGGTAGTCGGCGAGCCAGGCGGCGAGGGCGGTCTCGTCGGTGACGTCGACGGGGGCGAGCAGCGGTTCGGCGCCGAGCGCCTGGAGTTCGCGCAGGAAGGCGATCCGTTCCCCGGCCGGGCCGGCGGGGTCGGTCCGGTGCCACTGGTCGCGCTCGGGCAGCGCGGTGCGGCCGACCAGGATCAGCCGCCGGGCGCCGCGCCGGACCAGGGTGCGGCAGAGCAGCCGGCCGAGCGCGCCGAACGCGCCGGTGACCAGGTAGCTGCCGTCGGGGCGCAGGACGGGCGGCAGCGGGCGGGTGAGGCCCTCGGCCCGGCGGAGCCGGCTGGTGCGGCGGTGGCCGGCCCGCAGGGCGATCTCCTGCTCGTCCCGGGAGGCGAGTTCGGCGAGCAGCACCTCGGCCTGGTCGAGCGGGTCGGCGGCGGGGTCGAGGTCGATCAGGGTGCCGCGCTGGGCGACGAGTTCCTGCTGCCAGAGCACCCGTCCGATGCCCCAGGCGGGTGCGCCGAGCGGTTCGACCCGGTCGTCGGGGTCGGCGGCCTGGGTGCCCCGGGTGACGATGTGCAGCCGGGCGTCCGGGAGGGCGGCGGGCAGGGCCTGGGCGAGGGTGATCAGCGCGTAGCCGCCGAGGGTGGCGAGCCGGTCGAGCCGGTCGGCCGTGGTGGTGTCGAGGGCGGGCTGGTCGAGGTTCCACAGCTGGACGACGGTGCGGTAGCCGGGGCCGAGGTCGGTGAGGAGCCGGGTGAGGTCCTCGGCGGAGTCCGGGCGGACGGTCGAGCGCCCGTCGCCGGGCCGGTAGTCGGTGCCGGGGCGGACCAGGTGGCAGCGGGCGCCGCGTTCGGCGGCCAGCGCGGCGAGGCGTTCGGCGAGGCCGCCGGCGTCGGCGAACAGCAGCAGGTCGCCGAGGTCCTGGTCGGCGGGCGCGGCCGGGGCATCCGTCCAGGCGAGTTCGGTGAGCCAGCCGTCGATGGTGGCGAGGCCGACCGAGGCGGGGGCCTGCGCGACGTCGGCGACCCGGAAGCCGGTGATCCGGCCGACCGGGGTGCCGTCCTCGGCGTACAGGGCGAGGTCGCCGACGAGTTCGCCGCCGCCCTCGCGGGTGACGGTGGCGTGCGCCCACAGCGGCCGGTCGCCGGCCTGGTCGAGCCGGACCTCCTCGATGGACACCGGCAGCCGGACGCCGCCGTCCTCGGGGGTGAGCAGCCGGGTGGCCAGCAGGGTCTGGAAGCAGGCGTCGAGCAGCACCGGGTGGAGCTGGTGGTCGGCCGCCTCGGGGCCGAGCCGGTCGGTCGGGCTGATCCTGGCCAGTGCCTCGCCGGGGCTCGCCCACACCTCCTGGACGGCCTGGAAGGCGGGCCCGTAGTCGTAGCCGCGGGCGGCGAGGAGCCGGTAGCAGTCGGGGCCGTCGAAGCGCTGTCCGCGGGCGCGGATCGCCTCGGCGTCCAGCGCCGGGCCGTGGGCGCGGCGCTGGCCGGTGCGGACCCGGCCGCCGGCGTGCACCACGGGTTCGCCGCCGGCCGGGGTGGAGGCGATGGTGAAGCGGGCGTCCTCCGGCGCGTAGCCGAGCTGGACGGGGGTGGGCTCGGTGTCGGAGAGGAACAGGGCCCGGTTCAGCTCGATCTCGGCGAGCACCACCTCGGTGCCGCCGGTGAGGGCGCGGACGGCCTGGGCGGCCATCTCCAGGTACCCGGCCGCCGGGAAGACCATCTGGCCCTCGATCCGGTGGTCGGCCAGGTAGGGCAGCCGCTCGGGGTCGAGTGCGGTGGTCCAGGTGGGTTGGGCGCTCGCGGTGCGGCGGCCGAGCAGCGGGTGGTCGACCTCGCCGAGCCGGACCTGCCGGACGGCGCTCGGCTCGACCCAGTACCGGTCGCGCCGCCACGGGTAGCCGGGCAGCGGCACCGGGCGGCCGGCCGGGTGCAGGGCACGCCAGTCCAGTTCGACGCCCAGGGTGTGCAGTTCGGCGAGCGAGCGGGTGAGGCAGGCGGGCTCGTCGGCGTGCCGGCGGATGGACGGCAGGGCGTGCGCGCCGTCGACGCACTCGCGGATCGCGTGGCCGAGCACCGGGTGCGGGCCGATCTCCAGGAACAGTCCGTGCCCGTCCTGGGCCATCCGTTCGACGGCGGCGCGGAAGCGCACCGGGTTGCGGACGTTGTCCCACCAGTACCCGGCGTCGAGTTCGGGGCCGCGGGCGAGGCCCTCGCGGGCGGTGAGGTAGAGCGGCAGCCGGGCCTCGTTGGGCTTGAGCGCGGCGAGCGCGGCGGTCAGCTCGTCCCGGATCGGGTCCATCCGCACGCTGTGGTAGGGGACTTCGACGTCCAGGAAGCGGGTGAACACCTCCTGGCCGCGCAGTTCCTCGGCGAGTTCGCGCAGCGCGTCGGTGTCGCCGGCCAGGGTCACGGTGGAGGGGCTGTTGACGGCCGCCAGCGAGACCCGGGCCCGGTACGGGCGGATCCGGCGCTCCGCCTCGGCCTCCGGGAGGCCGACGGCGAGCATGGTGCCGGTGCCGGCCAGCCGCTGCTGGAGGCGGCTGCGGGCCAGCACCACCCGGACGGCGTCGGCCAGGTCGTACACCCCGGCCTCGTGGAACGCGGCGACCTCGCCGGTGCTGTGCCCGACCACCGCGTCGGGGCGCAGGCCGTGGCTGCGCCAGAGCGCGGACAGGCCCAGCTGGACGGCGAAGTTGGCGGGCTGGGCGAGCCAGGTCTCGGCCATCCGGGAGTCGGCTTCGTCGCGGTGCAGTTCGTCGAGCAGGGACCAGCCGGCCTGCTCGCGGATCTCCCGGTCGCAGGCCTGGACGGCCGCCCGGTAGACCGGTTCGTTCTCGTACAGGCCCCGGCCCATGCCCCACCACTGCGGGCCCATGCCGGTGAACACCCAGGCGAGGCGGCGCTGTTGGCGCTCCCGGGCGCGGCCCTGGAGCACCCGGGGGTGTGCCTCGCCGCGCTCGTGGGCGGCCAGCGCCTCGTCCAGGTCGTCCCGGGTGGAGTAGGCCACCGCGAGCCGCTCGGGCAGGTGCTGGCGCCGGTGCGCCAGGGTGTGGCCGAGGTCGTCGAGCGGCACCCCGGCGGCGAGCTCCCGGCGGATTCCGGCGGCGAGTTCGGGCAGCCCGGCGGCGTCCTTGGCGCTCAGCGGCAGCACGGTGCAGGCCGGCTGCGGGGCCGGGGCGGCGGGCCCGGCGCTCGGCGGCTCCTCCAGCAGGACGTGCGCGTTGGTGCCGCCGAAGCCGAAGGAGTTGACGCCGGCCCGGGCCGGTCCTTCGTGCTCGGGCCAGTCGACCGGGGCGGTCGGGATGTCGAAGGGCAGCGCGGCCAGGTCGATGCCGGGGTTGGGCCGTTCCAGGTTGAGGTGCGGCGGGATCCGCCGGTGCTTGAGGGCGAGGGCGGTCTTGATCAGCCCGGCGACGCCGGCGGCGGCCTCGGTGTGCCCGATGTTGGTCTTGACCGAGCCGACGTAGCAGCGGTCGCCCGGGCGGCGGCCGATGCCCAGCACCCGGCCGAGCGCGGCCGCCTCGATCGGGTCGCCGACCGGGGTGGAGGTGCCGTGCGCCTCGACGTACTGGAGGCTGCCGGGCAGCACCCCGGCCTCGGCGCAGACCCGTTCGATCAGGGTGACCTGGGCGTCCGCGCTGGGGACGGTGATGCCGTTGGTGCGCCCGTCCTGGTTGACGCCGCTGCCGAGGATGACGGCGTGCACCGGGTCGCCGTCGCGCAGCGCGTCCGACAGCCGCTTGAGGACGACCACGCCGACCCCCTCGGCCCGGACGTAGCCGTCGGCGGAGGCGTCGAAGGCGCGTGAGCGGCCGTCGGCGGACAGGAAGCCGCCCTTGGTCTCGGCGATCGTGTACTGCGGCGCCATGTGCAGCAACGCGCCGCCCGCCAGGGCGAGTTCGGTCTCGCCGCGGAGCAGGCTCTGGCAGGCGAGGTGCACCGCGACCAGGGAGGAGCTGCAGGCGGTGTCGATCGAGACGCTGGGGCCGCGGAAGTCGAAGCAGTGCGAGATCCGGTTGGACACCATCGTCATCATGGTGCCGGTGGCGGTGTGCGCGGCGAGCGTGCGGAAGTCGAGGTCGGCGAACTGGAGGATCTTGTAGTCGAGGGTGAAGGCCCCCATGTAGACGCCGACGTCGCGGCCGGCCAGCTCGCCGGGGAGCAGGCCGCCGTCCTCCAGGGCCTCCCAGCTCACCTCCAGGAGCTTGCGCTGCTGCGGGTCCATGTGCTCGGCCTCGCGCGGGCTGATGCCGAAGAAGTCCGGGTCGAAGGTGTCGAAGCCGTCGATGTATCCGCCCCGGCCGCCGATCAGGCGGCCCGGTTTGGACCGGTCCCGACTGCCCAGCGTGCCGGTGTCGTAGCGGTCGGCGGGTGTCGCGGTGAGACAGTCCCGGCCCTCGACGAGGTTGCGCCAGTAGGTCCGGTGGTCGTTGGCGTGTCCCGGCAGGCGGCAGCCGATGCCGGTGATCGCGATCCGGTCGCAGGGCACGGCGAAGGGCGAGGTGGTCATGATCCAATCCGAGGGTGATGGCGTGGCGGCGCGGACACGGGCGGAGGAAGAGCGGCCTCGCGGGCAGGGTCAGACGGACGGCTCGGTGGTCTTCACCTGGCGCCAGGGGTGCAGCAGGGTGGCGCCCACTTCGCCGGTGGCCGGGAAGGCGGCCGGATCGGCGAGGCCGACGGCGGTGGGCACCCGGCCGGGGTGCCAGGTGAAGCTGCCGAACACGTGGTCCCACAGCGAGAGGTCGGAGGCGTAGTGCCCGGCCTCAGCGAGGTCGGTGCTGTGGTGCAGTCGGTGGAGCTCGGGGCCGGCCAGCAGGTGGCCGAGGAGCCCGAGGCGGACGTCGATGTTCGCGTGAACGAAATACCCCTGCGCAAGAATGAATATTCCGACCACGAACACGGATTCCGCCGAGAAGCCGATCAGCGACAGCAGGAGTTGCACCACGGACTGCGCGACGAACACGTCGAGAATATGGTTCACGCCGTTGTTCGCGACATTCACCTTGTCCGGCACGTGGTGGACGCCGTGCAGGCGCCAGAGCCACCGGTTCTGGTGGGACCAGCGGTGGACGAGGTAGTCGCCGAGCGATCCGACCAGCAGCGCGAGCGGGATCTCCACGGCGAACGGGAGCACCGGATGGGCCGTCCCGAGCACCTGCACCAGCGCCGTCACCAGCCCCTGGGCGATCGCACCGCCGGCCATGCTCAGCACGAAGTACACGGTGTACCAGCGCAGTTCACGCCCGCTCGGGTGCCAGTCGGTCCGGTACGGGATCACCCGCTCCAGTACGGCCAGGTACCCGAGGACGCCGACCAGCACGAGCGGGGAGACCCGGTCGGGCTCCCAGTGGAAGTGCAGTGTGGCGACGGCCGTGCACAGCACCCCCAGGAGCAGAAGCGGATGAGCGAGCCGGCGTGCAATGGCGGACAGCACGCGCCCCCTTGGTTATTCGCGAACTAATGACTGGAAACGTCAGAGACTCTAGCGGGACCGGTCAGCTACGGCAGTCATTCGACGTGTTAACGCCATAAATAACCCGATCGGAGGAAGATCCGCGCACGAAGTTGACACAAGACCGGCGCGAAAGGGGCGCGTTTGTTCGCAGACGTTGGAGAAACCGGAGCGCAGCGCGGTCGGACCCGCGCCGGGCGAGGTCGCACGCCCCCCCCCTGGAACAGGGAGCGGTCCGGACCCGGATCCGGCCCCCGGTCCGGCGAGGACGGCGCGGGTGGCACCGGGCGAGCGCGAGCCGGGCGCGAGGGCGCGGGCCGTGCGGGTGGCGCCGCCCGTCAGGATCCCGCCAGCTCCGCCAGCCGCCACGCCGCGTCCGGGCGGTGTGCCGCGAGGCGGTCGCGCAGGCCGCGCAGCTCGTACCCGACCAGGGCCGGCAGGGCCGCCGCCGGGGCGGTCTCCAGGGCGGGCCCGAGCAACTGGACGGCCGTCTGCGGGTCGTGCGCGCAGGCGTGGCAGTCCGCCACCCGGACGGTGAAGAGGAGACGACTGGAGGGGAGCTGGGCCGGGCCGAGCAGGCCGAGCGCGGTCTCGGCCGCGGTCAGCGCCCGGCGGGCCAGCCGGGGGTCGTCGACGACCGCGGCGAGGTCGCGCAGCGCGGCGGCCGCGCCGGACTCCACCCGCAGCCGCATCGAGGCGATGGAGAGCCAGGGTGCGTCGTCCTCGTCCCGGGCGCCGATGTGGTCCAGGTGCAGCCGGGCGCGGCCGAGGTGCCGGATGGTGGCCCGGACGTCGCCGGTGAGGGCGTGCGCGCGGGCCTGGCCGATCTGGCCCATCGCGCCGGCCCAGTGCCGGCCGGGGGCGGCGCGGCCGGTCTCCCGGGCGTAGCCGAGGGCGGCGGCCGGGTCGCCGTCCATCCGGGCGAGGGTGCTCATGTCGCTCAGCGCGGCGACCTGGGTGGCCTGGTCCCCGGCGAGCTCCGCCCAGGCGAGCGCGCGGTCGAAGCAGGCCATCGCGGTGGCGTTGCGGCCGTCCTGCATCCGCAGCGCGCCCGCGGCGTGCGCGTGCTCGGCGGCCAGCCGGGCGAGCGGACGGCGCTGCGCGGCGGGGGCGGCGGCGAGCCGGGCGAGCACGGCCTGCAGGGTGCGTTCGACGGCGGCGGCCAGTCCCGGCAGGCCGCCGGCCTCGCCGGAGCGCAGGTGGGCGGCGAGCAGCCCGGTGAGGGCGTGTGCGGTGGCGGCGTCCAGAGGTGGCGCGGCGGCCGGGTTCGCGGCGCAGAACTCGGCGTGCAGAGCGGCGAGTTCGACCGGGCCGGGGACGTCGCAGCCGTCGGCGCCGTGCAGCGGGCAGAGCAGGCCGTAGTCGGGCAGCCGGGGCGGCGGCTGGGCGGGGGCGCTCCAGCGGGCCGGGCCGCCGGGCCCGTTCACGGCCGCGGTGGGCAGCGGGGGCCGCAGCAGGGCGGGCGCGAGGGGCGCCAGGGAGGGCAGTTCGGCGGTCTCGGCCCGCTGACAGGCGGCCCGCAACTCACCGCCCGCGCCGAGGAGTTCATCGATCCGGTCGGCGATCCGGGGGGTGACCCGGCGGGCGCCGTGCTCGATCTTGCTCACCGCGGTGTGGTCGTAGCCGATGCCGGCGCCGAGTTGGGCCTGGGTGAGTCCGGCCCGGCGCCGCCAGTGGCGCAGCCGGGCGCCGAAGTCCCGCCAGGCGCCCAGCTCCTGGGCCGACGGGGCGGTAGGCGGGGCGACGGGTGGGGACGGAGGTGCGGACGCCGGTGCCACGGCCACGCGGTTCCGGTGCACGGCTGCCTCCTCCGGTCGCTTCCCCCGGGCCCCTCGCCAACCTCCCGACCATCAGGACGGTACTCGATGACACCCCGTCCGTACATGAGGTGGTCTCAACCACTCGGGCAAAAGCCCAGCTTGACGGAATTTGCCAACCCTATGCATCGCGTGCACCAGCCATTGACCAGAGCATGACGCCGTGTGAGGGTTCCGGCACCCGAACGCGGACGGCCCGCACGGCCGTCCCCCAGACACGGCCCTGCGGTGCGCCACCAGCCATGCCGTCCGCGGTCGAGGACCCCCACATGCTAGGAGCCTCGATGCAACGCAGAGTTTCCACAGGACGGTTGCTGACCACGGCGACCACCCTGACCGTGCTGGCCGGCATGATCGCCGCCACGGCCGGGCCGGCCACCGCCGCGCCCACCCCCTCTCCCGCACCACCCAGCGCCCTCGCGGCAGCCGTCAACGCCGCCGACGCGGCCGCGGCCGCCGGTCTGGACGCACTGGCCAAGGGCCCCGGCGAGACCTACGAGCGCCGGGCCGTCACCCCCTGGCTCGGCGGCCTCTACTCCGTCGCCTACGACCGCAGCTACCGCGGCCTGCCGGTGGTCGGCGGCGACGCCGTGGTGCTCGCCGACAGCCAGGGCAAGGTCCGCGGCCTCCAGTCGGCCGCCACCGGGCCGGTCGGCGGCTCGATAACCCCGCAGGTCAGCGCGGCGAACGCGGAGAAGACCGCGCGCACCAAGCTGGCCGCGGTGGACTCGGTGGCCGAACGCCGCCTGGTCGTCCGGGTCAAGGACGGCGCGAGCCGGCTCGCCTGGGAGACCGTCCTCAAGGGCCGCACCGAGAGCGCGCCGAGCACGTTGCACGTCTTCGTGGACGCCGCCAGCGGCGAGGTGATCGACAGCTACGACGATGTCCGCGCCGGCACCATCAACAGCAAGTGGAACGGCCCCGGCCCGCTGACCATCAGCACCACCAACTCCGGCGGCTCGTACTCGCTGCGCGACCCGAACCGGCCCGGCCTGACCTGTTCCGACTACAGCAGCGGCCAGGTGTTCAGCAAGTCCTCCGACTCCTGGGGCACCGGCAACCCCTCCAGCAAGGAGACCGGTTGCGCCGACGCCATGTGGGCGGCCCAGAAGGAATGGGACATGCTCCGCGACTGGCTCGGTCGCAACGGCCACAACGGCAACGGCGGCAGCTGGCCGGTCAAGGTCGGCCTCAACGACGTCAACGCCTACTGGGACGGCAGCTCCGTCTCCATCGGCCACAACCAGAACAACGAGTGGATCGCCGCCCAGGACGTCGTCGGCCACGAGTTCGGCCACGGCATCGACCAGTACACCCCCGGCGGCGCCAACAACGAGAACGGCCTGGGCGAGGGCACCGGCGACATCTTCGGCGCGCTCACCAAGGAGTACGTCAACCAGCCTGCGCCCTACGACTACCCCGACTACCAGGTCGGCCGGCAGGTCAACCTGGTCGGCCAGGGGCCGATCCGCAGCCTCTACCAGCCCTCGCTGGTCAACAACGACCCGAACTGCTACTCCTCCTCCATCCCCAGCACCGAGGTGCACGCGGCCGCCGGCCCGCTGAACCACTGGTTCTACCTCCTGGCGATGGGCTCCAACCCGGGCGGCGGCAAGCCCACCAGCCCGACCTGCAACAACTCCTCGGTCACCGGCATCGGCGTCAAGCAGGCCGGCCAGATCTTCTACGGCGGCATGCTGCTCAAGACCAGCGGCATGACCTACAAGCGGTACCGCACCACCACCCTGACCGCCGCCAAGAACCTCGACCCGACCTGCAACTACTTCAACCGGACCAAGGCCGCCTGGGACGCGATCAGCCTGCCCGCGCAGAGCGGCGACCCGACCTGCACGCCGTCCGGCAACAACGACTTCTCGCTCGCGCTCGGCCCGGCCTCCGGCTCGGTCCAGCCCGGCGCCTCGACCACGGCGACGGTCTCCACCGCCGTCACCTCGGGCACCGCGCAGACCGTCAACCTGACCGCCTCGGGCGCCCCGACCGGGGTCACCGCGACGCTCAACCCCTCCTCCGTGCAGACGGGTTCGTCCGCGACGCTGACCCTGTCGGCCTCCTCGGGCGCCCCGGCCGGGACGTACGTGATCACCGTCACCGGCACCGCCGGCGCGGCCACCCACACCGCCCAGTACACCCTGACCGTCGGCGGCGGGGGCACCCCCGGCGGGCCCGCGCCCGACATCGACGTCGCCAAGGTCCAGGCCCACCTGACCCAGCTGAACACCATCGCCAACCAGAACGGCGGCAACCGCCGGGCCGGCAGCGCCGGGCACAGCCAGTCCGTGGCGTACATCAAGGGCAAGCTGCAGGCCGCCGGCTACACCGTGACCGAGCAGACCTGCACCTCCTGCACCTACCAGTCCAACAACCTGATCGCCGACTGGCCCGGCGGCCCCGCCGACCAGGTCACCATGTTCGGCGCCCACCTGGACAGCGTCTCGGCCGGCCCCGGCATCAACGACAACGGCTCCGGCTCGGCCACCCTGCTGGAGAACGCCCTCGTCCTCGCCCAGCAGAACCCCACCCTGACCCGGCACGTCCGGTTCGCCTGGTGGACCGGTGAGGAGCAGGGCCTCCAGGGCTCGCAGTCCTACGTCGGCCAGCTCAGCTCCACCCAGCGCTCCGCGATCAAGTCCTACTACAACTTCGACATGGTCGGCTCGCCCAACGCCGGCTACTTCATCAACAACATCACCTCCGCCGCCGCCGCGCCGATGAAGGCCTACTGGGACTCCCTCAACCTCCAGCCGGAGGAGAACGTCGAGGGCCAGGGCCGCTCGGACGACTACTCCTTCCAGCAGGCCGGCATCCCCACCTCCGGCTACGCGGCCGGCGCCGACGCCGTCAAGACCTCCGGCCAGGCGACCAAGTGGGGCGGCAGCGCGGGCCGTTCGTACGACTCCTGCTACCACCAGTCCTGCGACACCACCAGCAACATCGACCCGACCGCGCTGAACCGCAGCGCCGACGGCGTGGCCTACACCATCTGGAAGACCTCCGTCGGCGGCACCACCCCCGCCAACGACTTCTCCCTCGCGGTGAACCCGGCCACCGCCACCGTCAACCCCGGCGACTCGGCCACCGCGACGGTCTCCACCGCCACCACCTCCGGCTCCGCCCAGACGGTCAACCTGACCGCCTCCGGCGCCCCGGCGGGCGTGACGGTCTCCTTCAGCCCGTCCTCGGTGCAGTCCGGCGCCTCGGCCTCGCTGACCATCGCGACCGCCGCGAACACGGCGGCCGGCACCTACAGCATCACGCTCACCGGCACCGGCTCCGCCACCCACAGCACCAGCTTCTCGCTGGTCGTGGGCAACGGCCCGACCAACCCCGGCGGCACCTGGACGCCCGGCACCACCTACCAGGCGGGCGACGTCGTGACCTACAACGGGGTCAGCTACCGCTGCATCCAGGGTCACACCGCCCAGGTCGGCTGGGAGCCGCCGATCGTCCCCGCCCTGTGGCAGGCCGTGTGACCCGTAGGGCACCCGCCTGACACCCCGTAAGCCGCTGCGCCGCGGTCCGTCGAGGGGGACGGATCGCGGCGCAGCTGTGCGCCGGGCGCACCCCCGGGTCACCGGACGTAACCGGTCCGCCACTCGGCTGACGTACAGTCGGCTGCGGGGCGGGCCGCCCGCCCACGACGGCCGACCCCCGAGGAGACTCCCGGTGACCACCGACACCCGCCCCGTACCGGAGCTGGCCGCCGAGGCCGTCGAGCAGTGGCGCAGCGAGGAGGCCGACCTCGTCGACCTGCTCGCCCGGGCGCAGCGCGGCATCGGCGGCATCGCCGCCTTCCGGCTCGGCCCCACGCCCACCGTGCTGGTCACCGACCCGGCCGCCGTGCAGCACGTGCTCGGCCGCCACCCCGACCGCTACGTCAAGCGCTCGCACCGCGCGCGGATGCTGGTCGGCGACGGCGTGCTCTCCGCCAGCGGGGACGCCTGGAAGCGCCAACGGCGGCTGCTGCAGTCCCAGTTCACCGGCACCGGGATGCGCCGCTACGAGCAGCGGATCGCCGCCGCCGCCCGCCGGACGGCCGACCGCTGGGAGGGGTACGCGCGCACCGGCGAGACCTTCGACCTCGGCGAGGAGATGCGCGGATTCGCCCTCGACACCGTCTGGCGGGCCCTCACCGGGCTGCCGCTGGACGACCGCACGGACCATGAACTCCGCTGCGTGGAACGGGTGGTGGCGGCCATGCCGACCCTGCCCACCGACGCCGGGGACGCCCGGGACGCCGTCGCCGCCGACCTCGCCCGGATCGACGCCGTCGCGCTGGCCGCCATCGACGCGGCGCGCTCGGCCGGCGACGTCGAGGAGCCCGGCGTGCTGCGGGTCCTGCTCGACGCCGCGGCCCAGCACCCCGAGTACACCGACCGGTTGATCCGGGACGAACTCGTCACCCTGCTCGTCGCCGGGCACGAGACCACCGCCACCACCCTCACCTGGCTCTTCCTCCTCCTCGACCGCCACCCCGAGGCGCGCGGCGCCGACCCGCAGGCCCTGGTCAGCGAGACCCTGCGGCTCTACCCCCCGGCCTGGCTGCTCCCCCGGCACGCCGTCGAGGACGACGTGATCGACGGCCACCACATCGCCGCCGGCACCGAAGTCCTGGTCTGCCCCTACCTCACCCACCGCGACCCGGCCCTGTGGCCCGACCCCGAACGCTTCGACCCCGCCCGCTTCACCGCCACCGGCACCCGCCCCACCCAGCACGGCGCGTACCTCCCCTTCGGCCTCGGCGCCCGCGCCTGCCTCGGCACCCAGTTCGCCGTCCGCGAGACCACCGCGCTGCTCGAACTCCTGCTGCCCGCCCACACCGTGCGGTTCCGCTCCGTCCCGACCGGCTCCGCCTACAGCATCACCGTGCGACCCGACGGGCCGACGCCGGCGGTGCTGGGGTAGGTCCTGTCCCGGTCCCGGAAACGGTCGCGGGTGGGGGCGGGGGCGCGGGCGGGAGGAAGTCGTCGGCCAGTTCCTCGCCGGCGAGGGCGGCGTCGACCCGGGCACCGATGTGCGCGTGGGTGACCGGGCAGTCCAGCGGGCGGTCGCGGTGGCAGTCGAGCATGTGGGTCAGGACGGCCGCGGCCCGCTCCAGGCGGCGGGCGCGGGCCGTCATCTCGTCCCGCTGCGCCGCCAGCAGCGCCTTCCGCTCCGCCGCCTGCTCGCTGGCCATCACGGCGGCCGTCCCGGCGAGCGGGATCATGCCGTCCACGTGCCAGAGCTGGACCAGGGCGAGGCGCTCCAGGGCCGCCCGGTCGTACTGGCGCACCCGGCCGCGGCGGGCGGCGGGGGTGATCAGGCCGCAGTCCTCGTAGTAGCGCAGGGCCGGGACGGAGAGGCCGAAGGCCTGCGCGACCTCGGTGATCGAGTAGAGCTGCTCCACGCTTCGTCTCCTTCACAGGTCACGGTCGGCGGGTTGCACTCAAGCGCACTTGAGCGTGAAAGCTTAGGCAAGCCTAACTTCCTGCCGCAGCGAAGGGTTCGCCGCTCATGCCGCTCAGCACCGCCTCCGCCCCCAGCTCCGCCCCCAGCCGGACCTCACCCGGCCGCGCCGCCCCCGCCTCCGGCGCGCTGCTCGTCATCGGCTTCGTCCTGCTCAGCCTCAACACCCGGGTCGCGTTCGGGCAGGTCGGACCGCTCGCGCCGGTCGCCGGCTGGGGCCAGGGCACCGTCACCGTGCTCGGCCTGCTGCCCCCGCTGTGCATGGGCCTGTTCGCCCCGCTCGGCGCCCTCGCCCGGCGGCGGATCGGCGAGGAGCGCGGGCTGTTCTGGGCGAGCGTGCTGCTCGTCGTGGGCGCGCTGCTGCGCACGGCGGGCCTGCCCGGGCTCTACGCGGGGACGGTGCTGGTGGGCATCGCGGTGGCAGTGGTCAACGTACTGATCCCGGTGTTCGTCCGGGCCCGCTTCGCACCCCGGCGGATCGGCACCATGATGGGCGTCTACGCCCTCGCGATGGGCGCCGGGTCGGCCGTGGTCGCCGCCCTGGTCGCGCCGGTCGCCGACGCGTGGTCCTGGCGGGCCGCGATCGCCCTCGCCGTCCTCCCGGCCGTCCTCGCGGCGGCGGGCATGGCACCGCAACTGCGGGTGGAACGGCGGATACCGGCCGCCACCTCGCCGGTGCACCGCCGACCCGTCGGCCGCACCGCGCTCGCCTGGAGCCTCACCGCCTTCTTCGGCATCCAGACCCTGGTCTTCTACGCCACCCTCGCCTGGCTGCCCTCGATCCTGGTCGACGCGGGCCTCAGCCGCACCGCCGCCGGCACCGACCAGGCCGTCCTCATCCTCGGCCTCGCCGTCGGCGGCTTCCTCGCGCCCGTCCTCGCCGCCGCCCGCACCGACCAGCGGCCGCACCTGCTCGCCGTGGTGGCCGTCTGCGTCCTCGGCCTGCTCGGCGTCGTGCTCGCCCCCGCCACCGGCGCCCCGCTCTGGACCGGCATCCTCGGCATCGGCATGGGCGGCGGCCAGGCCCTGGCCGCCGTGCTCTTCGCCCGCCGGGGCACCGACCACGACCACGTCGCCGCGCTCTCCACCATGGCCCAGACCTGCGGCTACCTCCTCGCCGCCACCGGCCCCGCCCTCATCGCCGCCCTCCACAGCGCCACCGGCTCCTGGACGGCCCCGCTGCTGACCATGGTCGGCCTGCTCCTGGCCGGCTCCGTCCTCAGCCTGCGCGCCGGCCACGACGCCCGGCCGTGACCGGCGTGCCTGCGCACTCCCGGCAGCCGCGCCCCTCGATACTCCGGTAGACCCGTACGAGAGGACGCCGATGGAATTCCTGGTCGACATGGTGACCACCGTCCCGGACGGAACCCCCGAGGAGGCGATCGCCGACATCCGGGCCCGCGAGGCCCGGCGGTCGGGCGAACTCGCCGCCCAGGGCGTCCTGTTGCGGCTCTGGCGCCCGCCGCTCGCCCCCGGCGAATGGCGCACCTGGGGCCTGTTCAGCGCCCCCGACGAGGAGCGGCTGGAACAGGCGCTCGCCACCATGCCCCTGCGGGTATGGCGCCAGGACACCGTCACCCCGCTCTCCCCCCACCCCAACGACCCCGGCCGACCGGAAGGCACCCGATGAACGACGCGGCCGTCCTGCGCGACCTCCTCGACCGCTGGAAGGCCGCCGTCGACGCCCACCGGCCCGAACAGGTCGCCGCCTGCTTCACCGAGGACGCGATCTTCCAGGGCCTCCACCCGTACACCGTCGGGCGCACCGGCATCGCCGAGTACTACGCCTCCCAACCACCCGGCATGACCGCCGCCTACCGCGTCCTGGAGACCCGCCGCCTCACCGACGACCTCCTCCTCGGCTACCTGGCCGTCGACTTCGCCTTCCCCGACCGCCCCACCCTCACCGTCAACCTCGGCGTCCTGCTACGCCGCTCGCCCGACGGCTGGTCCATCGCCCACTACCAGGTCTCCCTGCTCCCCTGAGCTGCGCCATCACATTCCACCGCCGTGCTCCGTCGGGCCGGTCAGAGCAACCCGGCAGGAACAAAGATCGTCTGATCGCCCCCAGGGGCAGTCCAGGGTTGTTGTCAGGGTGATCACCGATGGGCGACGGCAGCTGGACGCAGCAGAGTTGACGCGGTCAACAAGTCCGTCAACGCCGCCCCGGAGAAACCCCGATGAGCATCCGCCTCGCTGTCACCACCCTCGCCCTGGCCACCGCACTCACCACCGGCGCGGCCCTGCCGGCGGCCGCCGGCACACCTGCTTCCAACGCCTCGGCGCTGGTGAACCCGACCGTCCAGGGCATCCTCGACCACCTGCCCGACGCCGTCGTTGCGGGCGCGCTCATCAGGCAGGACGGGGTGGACGCCACCGCCGGCCCGGTCACCGCCGACGCCTACCTCCGGATCGGCAGCGTCACCAAGGTGTTCACCAACACCGTGGCTCTCCAACTCGTCGCCGAGCACCGGATCGGCCTGGACACACCGGCACGGCAGTACGTCCCCGAGGTGCTGCCCCAGGCGTACGGCCGCGTCACCGTGCGCCAGCTCCTCGACCACACGAGCGGCCTGCCCAAGCCCGCCCGGACTCCCGACCCGACCGACGGACCCGGATGGCAGCTCAAGTCCGTGACGCCCGAAGACCTCCTGCGCGCCTCGTTCACCGCAGCCACCGACGTGCCGCTCGCGCCCCCTACCGAGCAGCAGTACAACGGGCTCAACTCCCTGGTCCTCGGCCTGATCATCGAGAAGGTCACCGGCCACTCCCTCACCACCGAGCTGGAGCACAGGATCATCCGGCCGCTGCACCTGAGCCACACCAGCCTGCCCGCCGCCGACGACCCGACCATCCCCTCGCCCCACGCGGAGGTGTACCTCGACGGACAGGACGTGACCGAGCAGAGCCCGTACCCGTGGGCCGAGGGAGGCATCATCTCCACCGCCGCCGACCTGGACCACTTCATCACCGCGCTGTTCCGGGGCCGCCTGCTCCCGCCCGCCCAGCAGAAGCTGGTGTTCGAGGTGCCGAACGTGTCGAACGCCGCCGACAACACCAACTGCGTCGGCCGAACGGCCTGCTACAGCATCGGCGGGCTCATGCGCTACCAGCTCCCGAACGGCGAGTACGCCTGGGGCAAGACCGGTTCCCGCCCCGGCTGGGACAACGGCGTCTTCGCCACCCGCGACCTCCGACACCGCGTGGTGTACTCCCTCAACCCGGCGGGGACCGGCAACGACCTCCCCTACATCAAGGCACTCGTCAACGCCACGCTCGCCGGCTGACAACCGGAACCGTCCGGTGCGCGGCGCGCAACGCCCGAGGCCCAGGCAGCCCGGCGCACCTTCCCGGTCGCAGCACTGGCGACACGGCCGGCCCGCCGCGCTCGGGTGAGCGCGGCGGGCCGGCCTGCAAGACCTACTCCACCCTCACCGGCATGACGAACAGTGCCGCGCCCGAACCGATCAAGATCCGGGTCGACGGGGGCGGCATCAGCATCCAGGACGGAAACCACCGCCTGGGCGCGGCCACCAAGTTGGGCCACGCCTACGCCCCCCGCAAGATCGTCTGAACGCCAATCCCTCTGCCGCCTCTACTCGTGCTCCGCGACGCTCAGTTCGCTCCGGCGTCAGCCTTCGCGATCAGCTCCGGCAGCTCGGCGAGCGAGTCGATCCGGAACGTCGCGCGGTCGGCTGCGGGGTCGTGCTGCTGGATCCAGCCCCACGGCCCCCGGCGGATCAGGGCGGTCCCCATCCCCGCGCGGGCGGCGGGCAGGACGTCGCAGTCCAGGCGGTCGCCGACGTAGAGGATCTCGTCCGGCTCGGCCGGAACCACTGTGGCGACTCGTTCGAAGAAGGCGGGATCCGGCTTGCTCGCGCCCCAGCCGTCGGACGTGCCGATCAGGTCGACGTCGTCGGAGAACAGCCGGCGAAGGATCACCCCGGCCCGCACGGTCTGGTTTCCGGCGATGGCCAGCCAGAGGCCGTCCGCGCGGAGCCGGGCCAGAGTCGGGCGGACGTCGGGGTACAGGTCCTCCTCGCCGAACGTCTCGGGCTGACCGGCCGCCGCCCGCTTCCCCCGTTCCTCGTACAGGTCGAAACCGGGGCGGAAGACCTGGAAGGCCTCGCGATAGTCGCGCCCCTCGGCGATCACCGCCCCGAACTGTGCCACGAAGGTATGCCGAGGCACGCCCAGCCAATCCGCCCAGGTGCCGTACTCCCGGGTCTCGTCCACCAGGCACTCGCCGACATCGAACACCACTGCGCGAATCATGCCGACAGCCTAGCTAAGCCATCAGCCCGGGCTCGGCCAGCTGACGACGGGTGTGGCCCCTGGGGACATCGGATGGTGCCCTGGCGTACCTTCCGCTGGCGGTGCGGGGTCGAACAGACTGGGTGGGACTGTCGCCGATCCCTCGAAGGGGCCTTTCCTGTGCGTGCCCATGACCCCGGCAGTGCGCTTGCCGCCGACCGACGACCGGGCCGTAGCAGTCGGCCGATGACTCCTGTGCGGCGCCCGTCCGGTGCCAGGGTCGTGACGCCCGCGGCGCTCACCGCCATGCAGCGGGCCGTGGGCAATGCCGCGGTGAGCCGGATGCTGGAGCAGGAACAGGAACAGCACGCCGCGGCCGACGTGCAGCGCTCCGCCGTCCACGAGGTGCTGCGCAGCCCCGGCACGCCGATGGCCGACGGGATCCGGGCCGAGATGGAGACGCGGCTGGGCGCGGACTTCTCCGATGTCCGGCTGCACACGGGTGCGACCGCCCGGGAGTCGGCGGCCGGGATCGGCGCCCGCGCATACACCTCGGGCAGCCACATCGTGCTCGGCTCCGGAGGGGGCGACAAGCACACGCTCGCGCACGAGTTGACCCACGTCATCCAGCAGCGCAGCGGCCCCGTCGCGGGCACCGACAACGGGAGCGGGCTGCGGGTCAGCGACCCCTCGGACCGCTTCGAGCGCGAGGCCGAGGCGAACGCCTCCCGGGTGCTGTCCCGGCCGCTCGCCCGGGAGTCCGCAGCGGAACACGCGGCCCACGCGCACGGCACGCAGGCCGGCGAGCCCTCGGTGCAGCGGCGCCCGACGGCCAAGCCCGCCGGGGAGGAGGGCGAGCACACCCATGTCGACGCCGACTATCCGGGCCTGCGGCTCATCCTGGACCAGAAGCTGACCGACGAGCACTACGAGAAGATCTACCAGCTGGCGGGCACCGAGGATCGCGTGATCTTCGACGAGGACGGCAGCTACGGGTACATCAAGGCCGACGACGACCTGGAGACCTACTACAAGCTCGTCAACATGGAGATCGGCCCCGAGCAGGCCCAGGCGGACCTGAGCGGCCACGTCAACCGGCAGCGGGACTCCAGCTACCACGTCCGGGCCGGCGCCGGGACCTTCGAGGGCGCGCAGATCGACCAGTTGCAGGACTTCGCCGCGCAGGGCGTGCGTCCCGGCCAACTGGTCGAGGTGAGCGTCGCGTTGCTGCAACAGGCCAGCGGTCGTGCGCAGACGGTGGCGGGCGGGCTCGACGAGAAGCGGCTCAGCGCCGCCGTCACCGGCATGAAGAACAGCGCCGCGCTCGAACCGATCAAGATCCAGGTCAGCGCGGGCGGCATCAGCATCCAGGACGGGAACCACCGCCTGGGCGCGGCCGTTCAGCTGGGCTCCGCGTACGCGCCCTGCAAGATCGTCTGACCGCCCGTTCCGCTGCCGACCTCGCTGGTGATCCCGGCGAGGTCGGCAGCGGCGGTGTCTCAGTGGCGGTGCCCCAGTGGCGGTGCCTCAGTGGCGGTGGTGGTTGTCGGGTTGGGCCGGGTCGCCGGGGTGCTCCAATCCCTCGACGAGGGTGAGGCGTCGGGCGCGCTCGTGGTCGAGCCAGCGGACGAAGGCGGCTCGGCGGGCGGCTTCGGTGAGGTCGGCGGTGGGGTCGCGGTCCTCCGAGGTGGTGTGGACGGAGCGGAGCGCGGCCCTCCAGGGGCCGACGGTGACCCAGGTGCCGGGCGGAGCCTCGCGGAGGGCTTCGGCGAGGGCGGTCGGGAGGGTGTCGGGGTCGGCGTCGAGTTCGCCGTCGGGCAGGGCCAGGTGCCAGACGGTCGGCTGCGGGCGGGCCGTCAGGGTGCGGTAGTGGGCGATGTCGTCCGCGGAGGGTTCGACGTCGGCGGTGACCGCCGCGTAGACGGCCCGGACGGCCGCGCTGCCCTCGTAGGCGGCTGCGGTGATGGAGCCGAGTTCGACGGCGGCCTGCTGGTCCAGGCGAGCCGGGCCGGTGGCCCGTACGGGCAGGTCGCGCTCGGTGGCGACCGCCTCGCACAGCGCCTCGGTCAGCAGCACCTGGGCGACCCAGCGGGTGAGCTGGCGGTCCTCCGAACTGCCGGGCTGGGGCAGGGCCGTGGAGCGCGGGCCGGTGCGGAGGGCGGCCAGGCGGTGGTCGAGGGCGGCGCGCGGGAGGGGCTTTCCGTCGAGCAGGCCGAGGGTCACGCCTCCACCTCCAGGGCGACGGTCGGGGCGTACTGGCAGCGGCCGAACCACATGACCTTCGCCAGCGCCCAGTAGGCGCCGGGGTCGGTGGACTCGGGGGCGGCGATCTCGAAGTCCACGGTCGAGGACGATCCGGCCGGGACGGTGAAGCCGCGGACCGGGTCGGCGATGGCCTCCCAGGTGCCCCAGGGGGAGACGAGTTGGAGTTCGCCGCGGATCTCGCCGCGGGTGCGGTTGGTGAGGGTGAGGCCGAGGGTGGTGCGGCCGCCCGGGGTGACGCGCAGGGCCTCCTCGGAGACGGCGACGTCCAGGCCGGTGTCGCGGCCGGTGGTGGCCTTGGTGCCCTGGGCGATCGTCCAGTCCTCGGGGGTGTCGCCGGGGACGGGCAGCAGGTCGGGGAGGTCGCCGACGGCGATGGTCACGACGTCCTCGATCTCCTGGCCGTCGTGCACGATCCGGACGGCGGCGAAGTGCAGGCCGGGCAGCGCTTCGGCGGGCGGGGTGAGGGTGACCGGGAAGCGCAGGTGGCCGCCGGGCTCCAGCCGGTAGGGGCGGCTGCCGAGGCTGGTCCGCCAGCCCTCGGGCGGCAGGACGACGGCCGTGCCCTCGACCGCCGCGTCGCGCAGCTGCGAGGACAGGGCGACGGAGAGTTCGACCGCCTCGCCGTCCGTCCGCAGCAGGCCGGGCGAGGCGCCGACGGAGACCGGCAGGTAGCCGAGCGGCGCCGGGCCCCGGTTGTGCAGCCAGTAGCGGGCGTGGACGGGCTGCGCGGGTTCGGCGACCGGGCCGAGGACCGGGCCGCCGGGTTCGGCGGAGACGCCGGGGGCGGCGAGCAGGGTGGCGATCTGCGAGCCGGCCAGGTCGACGCGATCGACGGCCTCGCCGAGGGGGCGTTCCAGCAGGTCGGCGGGCCGCAGGTGGCTCAGCCCGAGTGCGCCGCCGAGTTCCGCCGTGCGCCCCAGACCGGTCGACTCGACCAGCCGGACGGCGAGTTCGCGCCCGACCGCCGCCGCCGACCCGTGCGCGATGGGGTTGCCGGCGGGCTTGAGCGCGCCGAGCAGGACTTCGCGCTGCGGTTCGATCCGCAGCCAGGACAGGGTGGCCGGCAGCGGGCCGTCCTGCGGCGGCGCGATCCGGGCGTGGAGCGGGTGGTTGAACTCCTGGCCCTGGGCGGGCAGGGTCTGGCTCCGCCAGTCGCCCGGGCCGCCGACCAGCGCGTAACTGAACTCGTGGGTCCAGTGCTGGAGTTGGAAGGAGGCTCCGTCGGGCAGGGTGCGCCGGGGCGGGTCGATCCAGACACCGGAGGGCCAGCCGGTGCAGGAGCGCATCAGCGAGAGGTGCAGGGCCCCGGTGCTGTCGACCGCGAAGCCGGGCAGGCCGAAGCTGAGCAACGCGACGGTGTGGTCGGCGAGTTGGTCCACGACCTCGGACGGGCAGACGGCGCTGATCCGGGCGTCGGCGAGGTCGGCGACCAGCGCGGCGGCGTCCGTGACGACCAGCGCGGGCAGTGCCCGCAGGTCCCGCAGGTCGGCGCCGGGCTGCCAGACCTCGGCGAGCGGGGTGAGTGCGGGCACCCAGACCGCGCCGCGCGTCTTGAGGACGCTCGCGTACTCCTCGCCGGCCCGCTCGATCAACTCCCGGGCGGCGTCGTTCTCTTCCGGCCCGCCGAGGACGATCCGGAAGTCGGGCAGGTTGGAGTCGACGTCCAGCCAGCCGTACCGGGCCCAGTCGGCGCCGGAGGTGGTGGCGGTGACGCCGACCCGGGCGAGGGCGACCACCAGCGGGCGGGCGTCGGCGGCGTCGTCCAGGCTCGGCACGACCACCTCGGCGACGCCCAGCGCCCGCTCCCCCAGCGGCGATCCGGCCGGATCGGACAGCACGGCGCGCGCGGTGGCACCGAGGCCGAACCAGGTGTTGGCCGGGTTGTCCAAGGTCCACGGCGCCTCGGCGGAGTCGACGTCGGGCAGGGCGAAGCCGCGCCCGACGACGGCGCCGGCGACCTCGCTGACCGGCAGCGCGCCGGGCAGGTCGACGGGGAAGCGCAGCCGCAGCAGCCGGTCGGCGCCGGAGTAGTCGACGACCCGGGTGCGGCAGTCGACCCGGTCGAGACCGCGCCACAGGGTGACGGTCTGCTCGTAGCGGATCCCGTCGACGGTGCCGCCGATCACCAGCCGCTCGCCGAGCGGGCCGGTCTCACGGCGCACGTCGGCCGGGGCCGTGCCCGAGCCGCGCACCGGCCCGCTGGGCACCAGGTGCCAGGGGCCCTCGCCGAAGTCGGGGTGCTGCGGGTACTCCTCGTAGACCCGCAGTTCGTTGCCGATCCGGCCGCCCTGGATCAACTCCCGGTCGTGCAGCAGGTCGTGGACGGAGGACAGGCCGCCGCCGCGGACGGGGTCGGCGCTCACCCGGTAGCGGTCGTTGGTGATCACCACGCCCTCGGCCGCCGTCCAGGGCTGCGCCGCCGGGCCCTCCACCAGCCGCCAGGTGCGCCAGCCGAGCGCGGGGACGTCGGCGGCGAGGAAGCGCAGGGCCCCCCGGTCGACGGTGCTCGGCACGGGCTCGCCCCGGTCGTCGAGCACTCGTACCGCCCCGGTCTGCGGGGGCAGTTGGACGACGACCAGGTCGGTCCGGTCGAAGGAGAGCGTGTTGGTGACGACCACGGCCGACCCCGCGCCGGCGGTGGGGCCGACGCCGGCGGTGGAGATCCGCGCGGTCAGCGCGTCCAGCGCCTCGTCCCGGACGGCGGCCGCGAGGTCGTGCGCCTCGCGCCAGCCGCCGAGCAGGTCCAGGTAGACCTGGTCGGACTCGGAGCCGGTGATGGCGTCGTGGTGGGCGCCGTAGGCGAGTTGGCGCCAGACCTTGTCGAGGGCGGCGGTGGGGTACTGCCCCAGGCCGTGGACGGCGGCGAGGGTGGCGAGCTTCTCGGCGTCGGCGGCGGCGACCTCGCCGGCCCGCTGGGCCTGCTTGGTGTCGATGTACGAGACGTCCTTGCCGGTGTAGACCGGGTTCATGTCGCGGGTCTGCGGGCTGGGCCGGCGGCCGGTGGCGGCGAGTTCGGCCCGGACGGCGTCGAGGAAGTCGCGCGGGGTGGCGCAGACGAAGCGCGGCCAGAGGTACTTGGCGGCCCAGGAGCGGTGGATCTCGGTGACCCACTTGTTGGGCGGGGTGTAGTCGGTGCCGACGGGCAGCAGCAGGTTCCTGGTCGCGCCGACGGGCTTGAGCTTGCGGTACAGCTCGTAGACGGCCTGTTCGGCGGTGGCGAGGTCCGGGGAGGAGTCCATCCACCAGCCGGCCGAGTAGTGGTGCGGCATGTAGTGGGTGAGCACGCCCTCGCCGGAGGGGGCGATCCACTCGAACTCGCTCGGGAACTGCATCACCCGGGCGTCGTCCTTGGCCTCGCGGAAGTTCTTCTGGATCGGGCCCCACTGGTGGAAGGGGCCGCGGGCCCAGGCGCTGCCGGTGAGGCCGGCCGCGGCGAGGTGGCCGGGGAACTGCGGGTCGTGCCCGAACACGTCGAGCTGCCAAGCAGTTTGCGGGTCGCCGCCGAGGATGTCGCGCTGGTAGCCGATGCCGTAGACGAGGTTGCGGATGGTGGTCTCGGCGCCGGTGAGGTTGGTGTTGGGCTCGTTGTAGGTGCCGCCGACGAGTTCGACCTGGCCGCGTTCCAGCAGCGTGCGCAGGGTCGCGCGGCGCTCGGGATGCTGGTCGAAGTACGGCTTGAGGTAGTCGACTTCGGCGAGGACGAACTTGTACACCGGGTCCCGCAGCGCGAGGTCCATGTGCGCGTCGACGAGCGCGAAGCCGTTGCGCTCCCAGAGCGGCCGGGTGGTGGCGTCGGCGGAGAGCAGCTCCCAGGGGGAGGTGTAGGCGGCCTGGGTGTTCCACCAGACCGGGTCGTAGTGGAAGTGCGAGACCAGGAACATCGTCCAGCCGGGTTCGGCGACCTCCACCAGGGCGTCCACGGAGGCGCCCTCCGCCTCGACGGTGACGGGGAGTTGCGTGCCCGGCTCGGGGGCGCCGGTGAGTTCCAGCGGGACTTCGACCAGCCCCGTGCCGGTCGCCTCGCCGCGCACGCCCGGACCGCTGACGGTGATCCGGGCGGCCGGGCCGTCGAGGGTGACCCGCAGCAGTTGGCGCGGGGCTTCCTCGGGACCGGTGAAGAGGTCGGTGTTCTCGACGGCGGTGATGGTGACCGGCACGGGGAGGGTCCTTTCGGTGCAGGTACGGGGGCCGGGCGCTGGGCCGGGCGCGGAATTGGCTGCCGCGCCCGGCGGGAGTTGCTGACGTGCCCGGTTACTGGCCCCAGGCCTCGAACTCGTAGATCCGGGCGGCCGGGTCGGTGTTCTGGGTGGGCTTGGTGACGACCAGCCGGACGTAGCGGGCGGTGGTGGTCACCGGGTGGGTGGTGGTGCCCGCGGTGTTGCCGGTGACGTCGGCGACCGTCGTCCAGGGGTCGGTGGTGTTCGAGCGGACCTGGATCGAGAAGTCGCGGGTGTTGAAGGCCGCGCTCTCGCCGCCCGCGCCCGCGTGCTTGACCACGAACTTCGACAGCTGCTTGGCCGAACCGAGGTCCACCTCAAGCCACTTGGAGCTGTTCAGGCTGCACCACTTGTCGCCGGTGCCGCCGGTGACGCTGCCGTTGACGGCCTTGGCCGGGCCTTCGTTCGCGTTGCACTGGCCGGAGGCGGTGGCCGGGCGGTTCAGCGCCAGGTTGCCGCCGGTCGCGGGCGGCGTGCCCGTCCAGCCGATGGTGGTGGAGGCGGCGGTGGAGCGGCCGTAGGTGGTGGAGACGGCCTCGATGTCGAGGGTGGTGGCGTCCTCGGTGCCGGCCCGGTCGAGCCGCCCGACGTAGTACGCGTCGTTGGGGGTCGCGCCGAGGAAGGTCCGGCTGCCGTCGGCGTTGCGCCGGTACACCTCGTAGTGGTGGACGTCGCCGCCGGGCGCGGCCGTCCAGGAGAGCCGCAGCGACTGGCTGGAGCCCGCCGTCACGTCGCTCGCGCCGAGGACGGTGAGGCCGCTGGGCGCCGCGGGGGCGCCCACGTCGCCGTCGTGGACGGAGATCTGGCCGATCCGGACGTCGTAGGCGGGGTCGGAGCCGTCGGCCCGGAGGGCGAGCTGGGCGATGGTGCGGCCCGCGTACGGGGCGAGGTCGAGGGTGTGCCGCTCCCAGCCGGTACCGGAGTTGGCGCCGACGTCGATCGTGGTGAAGCTGTTCGGCGCGTCGGTGAAGGAGACCGCGGCCTTGAGCTTGGTGGGCCCGGCGGCCGGGGCCTTGACCACCAGGTCCAGCTTGGTGTTCGCGGCGACGGGCAGTTTGGTCTCGTACAGCCGCACGGTGTTGGCGGCGTCCAGGGTGCCGGTGAGGCGCAGCGAGGAGCCGCCCTGGTAGGCGTCGGTGAAGTCGACGGACGGGGTGAGTTTGCTGCCGCTGGAGTCGACCATCCACCGGTAGGTCGGCGGGACGTCCTGGAGGGACAGGTTGTTCCAGCCGCCGGTGGCGACCCGGGTGCCGGCGGAGTTGTAGAAGTCCCCCTGCCCGGTGTTGAAGTTGGTGACGAAGGGCTTGGCGGTGATCGGCGAGGACTCGGCGACGTAGCCGGCCAGGCCGGGCCAGCTGTCGGAGGGGTTGGCCTTGGACGGGTCGTTGTCGGCGCCGACCCAGTAGCGGGCGTCCTTGGCGTAGAAGTCGGCCCGGTCGGTGGCGGACTTCCAGGTCCATTCGGGCCGGTAGAGGCCGAGCGAGGTGGTGTGCGGCTGGCCGGTCGGGAAGAGGGACTTCCAGTCGACGCCGGTGTTGTAGCCGTTGGCCTCGGTGTCGATGCCGGAGTAGAGGTCGTACTCGCTGCGGCCGAGTTGCCGGGCCAGCGCGCGGGAGGAGTTCAGGCCGCCGGAGCTCCAGTTGAAGTTCAGGAACATCGAGTCCGAGGTGCGCTTCGAACCGTCCTGGAGGAACGGGGAGTTGGCGGAGGTGAGGGCGTTCTGCCAGTTGACCGAGCCGGAGGTGGTCATGGCGTCGTACCACATGAACTCGGTGCCGCTCTTGGCCTTGCTGTACTGCATGAGGTTGCGCACCTCGGTGGCGAGGGCCGAATCGCCGCCGCCGGTCTCCTGGTTGATGAACCAGCCGTCGAAGCCGTAGTACTGGGCGGCCTGGGCGAGCTTGTCGGCGACGGGGTAGCTGTTGCCGGACTTCTGGACGAAGTCGCGGAGCCACTGGAGCTGGCCGCCGTAGGCGGCGGGCGGGAAGAAGACGGTGCCGTAGACCTTGACGCCGTTGCGGTGGGCGGCGTCGATGACGGTCGGGTTGGGGGCGAGGATCAGGCCCTCGCCGGCCGAGCCGCCCCAGAAGACCAGCTTGTCGACGTACTGCCAGTAGCCGAAGGCGTAGTAGTTGGGGTCGGCGGAGCCCTGGGAGGGGTTGTTGGAGGTGGGCCCGAAGGAGACCAGGGAGGCGATCTTCCCCTCGCCGGTGCGGGCGTTGGGGTTGGCCTTGAGGGCGGGGTCGCTGGTGCGCGGCTGGAGCGGGACGCGGGAGCGGTTGAAGCGGGCGTCCGGGTCGGTGGCCGGGTCCCAGTTGAGGATGGTGGAGGGGTACCAGTACGAGGCGTAGGGCTGGGTGCCGGGGGTGCCGGCGGCCGGGGCGGCGGGCGCCTGTGGCCCGGCGTGGGCGGCGGGGGCGGCGCCCAGCACGGCGGCCGCGAGGGCGGCGCTGAGCAGCAGGGGTATCCGTCGTGACATGCGGTGGCTCCGATCGAGCGGAGGTGGGTGGGGGCGGGCCGTCGGCGTGGACGGGCCGGGTGCATGTGGGCGTGGCGGTGCGCGAGGACGCGGGGTGACCGTGTCGCGGCTGCGGCCGGCCGCAGCCGCGGCGCGGCGGGCCCGCCGGGGGTGCGGGCCTGCGGAGGGTGCGGGCCTGGGTACGCGCCGGGCGGAGGCCGCTCGGCGCAGCGAACCTAAACCGGTTCAGGAGCGCTGTCAACGACTCGCGCAGCAACCACCCCGTCGGGTGGCTCGGCCCCCGGCGGCGAGGTGGACTCGCGCACGGTCAGCCGCGGTGTGGGCATCTGCAGGTCGCGCCCGGAGCCGGCCTCGTCGAGGGCCGCCAGCAGGCTGCGGGCGACCTGCTCGCCGAGCGCGAAGGTGTCCCGGC
This sequence comes from Kitasatospora sp. NBC_01300, assembly GCF_041435235.1. Classification (NCBI taxonomy): domain Bacteria; kingdom Bacillati; phylum Actinomycetota; class Actinomycetes; order Kitasatosporales; family Streptomycetaceae; genus Kitasatospora; species Kitasatospora sp. NBC_01300. Next base: position 1,028,185 of record NZ_CP108408.1, read on the forward strand.
TGAGCGCGGTCAGCGGCGGGTGGACGATCCGGGCCAGCACCGAGTCGTCGAAGGAGACGATGGACAGTTCGGCGGGCACCGCGACGCCCATCTCCCCGGCCACGCCGAGCCCGGCGACGGCCATCACGTCGCTGTCGTAGACGATCGCGGTGGGCCGCCGGGGCCGGGAGAGCAGGGTGCGGGTGGCGGCGGCGCCCTCGGCGTCGCTGAAGTCGGTGGGCACCGACACGGCCTCCTCCAGCCCGAGCCGGCGGGAGGCGTCGCGCAGCGCGCGGATCCGGCGCTGGGTGTGCTGGAAGTGCGGCAGCCCGGCCAGGTGGGCGATCCGGCGGTGCCCGATGGCGGCCAGGTAGTCGACGATGGAGAGCATCGCCTCCCGGTCGTCGGCCCAGATCCGCAGCGGGCCGGCGCCCTTGCCGGGCCCGCCCAGGACGACGGCGGGCAGGCCGAGTTCGTCCAGCACCGGCAGCCGCGGGTCGCGGACCTGGAGGTCGACGACGATGAAGCCGTCGACCCGGTGCTCGGAGGCCCAGCGCCGGTAGACCTCGATCTCGGCGGCGGTGTCCTCGACCACCATCAGGTGCAGCGCGACGGAGCTGGCCGAGAGCACCGCCTGGAGGCCGGACAGCAGTTGGCTGAAGAACGGCTCGACGCCGATGGTGCGGGCGGGGCGGGCGATCACCAGCCCGACGGCGTCGGCCCTGGCTCCACCGAGGGCCCGGGCGGCGCTGTGCGGGCGCCAGTTCATCTCCTCGGCGACCCGCAGGATCCGGGCCCTGGTCGCCTCGCTCACGCCGGGGCGGCCGTTGAGCGCGAAGGACACCGCGCCCTTGGAGACACCGGCCTGGCGCGCGATGTCGGCGATCGTCGGTCTGGCCACAGAACCCGACTCCTCTCTTGACATCCAAGTTTAGGCGGGAGCATAGTCCCTGGCATAGCTAGACCGGTTTAGTAAGACAGGTTCTGGAACTCGGCACCACCCCCGTGACCCAAAACCACCCCCCGAGCTCGGCACGATCCCCCACCCACCCCCAGGACCGGGAGACCCTCATGCGAAGAATCTGGGCGGCACTGACCACGACGGCGATCACCGCGGCCGCACTCACCGGCTGCGGACTCGGCTCCAGCGAAAGCAAGAACAGCGACAGCGTGGCGAGTGCGGCCGCCACCGGCGAGGTCAAGGGCAAGGTCTCGATCCAGACCTGGGCGCTCAAGCCGAAGTTCACCGACTACATGCAGGGCGTCCTCGACGGCTTCAAGAAGAAGTACCCCGGCGTCGAGGTCGAGTGGCTCGACCAGCCCGGCGAGGGCTACTCCGACAAGGTGCTCAGCCAGGCCGCGGCCGGCGGCCTGCCCGACGTGGTCAACCTCCCGCCGGACTTCGCCTTCCCGCTGGCCAAGAAGGACCTCCTGCTGGACGTCCTCAAGGCCGACCCCAAGCTCGCCGACGAGTACGTCGCGGGCGGCGTCGAGGCCTACCGCTACACCGGCCTGAACGGCACTTTCGGCTACCCGTGGTACCTCAACACCGATGTGAACTACTGGAATTCGGAACTCCTGACGAAGAACGGGCTGGACCCGAAGAAGCTCCCCGCCAGCCTGGACGACCTGATCGCCCAGTCCCGGACGATGAAGGAGAAGTCCGGCGGCCAGACCTACCTGATGAGCCGCAAGCCGGGCCTCGGCGACCTCTACAACGCCGGCGTGAAGCTCATGTCCGACGACGGCAAGTCCTTCACCTTCAACACCCCCGAGGCCGCCGCGCTGCTCGACAAGTACCGCGACGCCTTCAAGGAGGGCCTGCTGCCCAAGGACGTGCTGACCAACACCTACGTCGGCAACTCCAAGCTCTTCAACGCGGGCACGGCGGCCTGGACCACCGGCGGCGGCAACTTCATCACCAGCCTCGCCACCGACAACCCGACGATGGCCCCGAAGATGGTCTCCTCCCCCACCATGGGCGTCCCGCCGCTGTACGTGCAGGGCCTGACCATCCCGAAGAACACCAAGAACCCGGCCGCCGCCGTCGCCCTCGCCCGCTGGGTCACCAGCGCCGAGAACCAGGCCGCGTTCTCCCACCTGACCAGCGTCTTCCCGTCCACCAAGGCCTCCGCGAACGACCCGTTCTTCAGCAAGAGCGACGGCACCAACGCCGGCGACGCCAAGGTGGTCGCCTTCGACTCGCTCGCCAAGGCCAAGCTGATCCAGCCCGTCCAGGTCGACGACGCCATGAGCACCATCGTCAACCAGCAGATCGCGCTGGCCATCAGCGGCGACGCGAGCTCCAAGCAGGCGCTCGACTCCGCCGTCGACCAGTGCAACAAGCTGCTCAAGGGCTAACGGCCACCGCCACCCCGACCGTACCGGTCAAGCGGCGGGCCACCCCCCGCCCGCCGCACCCGGGAATGACCCGCACCACCCCCAGGAAGGCAACGGCATGACCCACCGGCGTTGGTTCACCCCCTGGCTGCTCGCCGGGCCCGCGATACTCTGGCTGGCCGTCTTCAACCTCTGGCCGGCCGTCAACACGGTGATCCTGTCGTTCACCAGCGCCAAGCCCCTGGGCGGCGGGCAGTTCACCGGCCTGGAGAACTACGGGCGCCTGCTCGACGACGAACAGCTCGCCGACGCCCTGCTCAACAGCATCGTCTTCATGCTGGTCTGCCTGCCCCTGCTGACGATCCTGCCGCTGCTGCTCGCCCTGCTCGTCCAGCGCAAGATCCCCGGCATCACCTTCTTCCGCACCGCCTTCTACACCCCGGTCATCGCCTCCGCCGTCGTGGTGGCGCTGATCTGGGGCTGGGTGCTGGACGACCGCGGCCTGGTCAACGGCCTGCTCCAGCAGTCCGGGATGACCGATTCCCCGGTCGCCTTCCTCACCGACCGCTGGCTGCTGCTGTTCAGCGCGATCGCCCTGACCGTCTGGAAGGGCTTCGGCTACTACATGGTCATCTACCTGTCCGCCCTCGCCAACGTCCCGCGCGAACTGCACGAGGCGGCGGCCGTCGACGGCGCCAGCCCGATCCGCCGGTTCTGGCACGTCACCCTGCCCGGGGTGCGGCCGACCATGATGCTGGTCTCCGTCCTCATCTCGGTCAGCGCGCTGCGCGTCTTCTCCGAGCTGTACGTGCTCTCCCACGGCCAGGGCGGCCCGGGCGGGCGGGACATGTCGGTGGTGATGCTGATCCAGATGTACAGCCGCGGCTTCAACGGCCACCTCGGCTACGCCTCCGCGCTCAGCCTGATGCTGTTCGTCATCACCCTCGGCCCGATGCTGCTGCTGATGCGCCTGAACCGGAAGGCGGCCTGAACCCCGTGACCTCCCCCCGTTCGAAGGCCGCCCGCCGCGCTCAAGGCTCCCAGAGCTCCCAGAGCCCGCAGGGATTCCGGGGCTCCCGGGGCTTCAACACCCCCTCCCCCGCCCAGACCGCCGGCCGCTACCTGCTCCTGGTGCTCGTCCTGCTGCTGGTGGTCGGGCCGTTCCTGTGGCAGCTCTCCACCTCCCTCAAGGGTCCCAATGAGGACGTCTACACCAGCACCCCCAGCTTCATCCCCGAACAGCTGACCTTCGGCAACTACGGCAAGGTCGCCGAGACCATCCCGGTCTGGACCTACGCCCTCAACTCGCTGATCGTCGCCGCCATCTGCATCACCGGCAACGTGGTCGGCTGCACCCTGGCCGGCTACGCGCTCGCCCGGCTGCGCTTCCGCGGCGCCAAGCTCGTCCTCGGCCTCTTCCTCGCCACCCTGGTGCTCCCCGGCGAGGTCACCATCGTCTCCCAGTACGTGCTGGTGCGCGGCCTCGGTCTGGCCGACAGCCTGACCGGCGTCGCCCTGCCCGGCGCGATCGCCATGCTCAACGTGCTGCTGATGCGCACCGCCTTCGCCGCCGTCCCGCTCGAACTCGACCAGGCCGCGCTGGTCGACGGCGCCACCGTGTGGCAGCGCCTGTGGCACATCGGCCTGCCCAACGTGCGCGGCATGCTCAGCGTGATCGTCATCTTCACCTTCATCGGCGCCTGGGACGACTTCCTCTGGCCCCTGATCGTGCTCAACGACCCGCAGAAGTACACCCTCACCGTCGGACTCCAGTACCTCAACGGCACCTTCTCCGCGAACCCGCGGCTGATCGCGGCCGGCACCATGATCGCCTTCCTGCCGATCGTCGTGGTGTTCGGCGTCTGCCAGCGCTTCTTCTTCAAGGGCGTCGAGGAGGGAGCCGTCAAGGGTTAGGCCCGTCCGGCCGTGTCCGACGATTGCCGACCCCACCGCCCGTTCGCCCCACACCCGTTGAGGAATCACCCGCCCATGAGCACCCCCGCACCGCAGCGCCCCCGCTTCGGCGTCAACTACACGCCCAGCGCCGGATGGTTCCACCACTGGCTCGACTTCGACCTCGACGCCGTCCGCGCCGACTTCGACTCCATCGCCGCACTCGGCCTGGACCACGTCCGGGTCTTCCCGCTCTGGCCGCTGTTCCAGCCCAACCGCACCCTGATCCGCCCGCGCGCCGTCGAGCAGCTGGCGGCCCTGGTGGACGCGGCCGGCAAGCGCGGCCTGGACGTCGCGGTGGACGGCCTCCAGGGCCACCTGTCGAGCTTCGACTTCCTGCCCTCCTGGACGCAGACCTGGCACCGGCGGAACATCTTCACCGACCCCGAGGTCCTCGACGGCCAGGCCGCCTACCTGCGCACCCTCGCCGAGGCGCTGCACGAGCGGCCCAACTTCCTCGGCATGACGCTCGGCAACGAGATCAACCAGTTCTCCGGCGAGCCGCACCCCGACCCCGACCGGATCACCCCCGGGCAGGCCGACGCCTGGCTGCGCCGGATGCTCGACGCCTGCGAGCAGGGCGCGCCCGGCCGGATGCACCTGCACGCCTGCTACGACGCCGCCTGGTACCTGGACGAACACCCCTTCACCCCCTGGCACTCGGCCCGGATCGGCGCCGCCACCGCCGTGCACTCCTGGGTGTTCAACGGCACCGCCCAGCGCTACGGCGCCCACTCCACCGCCACCGCGCAGCACGCCGCCTACCTGGTCGAGCTCTCCAAGGCCTGGGCGGACGACCCGGCCCGCCCGGTCTGGCTGCAGGAGGTCGGCGCCCCCGCCCCGCACATCACCGCCGAGGACGCCGCCCGGTTCACCGGCGCCACCGTCGAGGCCGTGCTCGACTGCCCGGACGTGTGGGGCGTCACCTGGTGGTGCTCGCACGACGTCGACCGCTCGCTGGCCGACTTCCCCGAGCTGGAGTACAGCCTCGGCCTGCTCACCACCGACCGAGCGGTCAAGCCGGCCGGCGCCCGGCTGGCCGAGGCCGCCGCCGAGGCACGCCGCTCCTGGCAGCCGCCCGCGCCGCGCACCACCGCCGTGGTGGTGGCCACCGGGGACGAGGTGACCGCGCCCAAGCGCTCGGTCTGCGGGCCCGGCGGCGCCGTCTACGAGGCGTTCATGCGCCTCGCCGAGGCGGGCGCCCGCCCGACCACCGTCCTCGCCGAGCACGCCGAGGACCAGGCCCACCTGGCCGCGCGCGGGATCACCGAGGTGGTCCACCCGGACGACGTACCTTCTCCCTGACCCCTGTTGTCCCGACCTCACACACGCCCCTCAGTCACGCAACGGAGCCCGCTGACATGCACGATGACCGCACGCTGGTCGAGTCCCGCCTCAAGCGCGTCCTGGACGAGCGCATCCGCCCGGCCGTCTACCCCGAGTCCGTCCCGCTGGAGGTCGGCATCTGGACGGCACCCGGCGAGCCCGTCCCGGTCGCCGAGGGCCTGGCCGCGCCGCGCACCCCGATCGCGGTCGGCGACGCCTGGGGCGCGCCGTGGGGCACCAGCTGGATCACCGTGACCGGCACCGTGCCGCAGGCCTGGGCCGGGCGGACGGTCGAGGCGCTGATCGACCTCGGTTTCGACGCCAACATGCCCGGCTTCCAGTGCGAGGGCCTGGTCTACCGCCCGGACGGCACCCCGGTGAAGGGCCTCAACCCGCAGAACCAGTGGGTGCGCGTCGCCGCCCCCGCGGCCGGCGGCGAGCAGGTCCTGCTGCACGTCGAGGCGGCCTCCAACCCGGTCATCCTGGACTACCACCCCTTCCTGCCCACCGAGTTGGGCGACAAGGACACCGCCGGCGACCAGCCGCAGTACAAGCTGACCCGGATGGACCTCGCCGTCTTCGACGAGACGGTCTGGCAGCTGGTGATCGACCTGGAGGTGCTCGGCGAGCTGATGGCCGAGCTGCCGGTGGACGGCGCCCGCCGCTGGGACGTCCTGCGCGCGGTCGAGCGGGCGCTCGACGCGATCGACCTCCAGGACGTCAACGGCACGGCGGCCGCAGCCCGTTCGGAGCTCACCGACGTGCTGGCCGCGCCCGCCGTGCCGTCCGCGCACCGGATCAGTGCGATCGGCCACGCGCACATCGACTCGGCCTGGCTCTGGCCGCTGCGCGAGACCGTCCGCAAGGTGGCGCGCACCACCGCCAACATGACCGCGCTGCTGGAGGACGAGCCGGACTTCCTCTACACCATGTCCCAGGCGCAGCAGTTCGCCTGGATCAAGGAGCACCGCCCCGAGGTGTACGCCCGGGTGCAGAAGGCCGTGGCCGAGGGCCGGTTCGTCCCGGCCGGCGGCATGTGGGTCGAGTCCGACACCAACATGCCCAGCTCGGAGGCGATGGCCCGGCAGTTCGTGCACGGCAAGCGGTTCTTCCTGGACGAGTTCGGGGTGGAGAACCACGAGGCGTGGCTGCCCGACACCTTCGGCTTCACCGGCGGCCTGCCGCAGATCATCCGCAGCGCGGGCTCCAAGTGGCTGCTGACGCAGAAGATCTCGTGGAGCCAGATCAACAAGTTCCCGCACCACACCTTCCTCTGGGAGGGCATCGACGGGACGAGGATCTTCACCCACTTCCCGCCCGTGGACACCTACAACTGCTCCATGAAGGGCAGCGAGATCGCCCACGCGGCGAAGAACTTCAAGGACAAGGGAGTGGCCCGGCACTCGCTCGCCCCGACCGGCTGGGGCGACGGCGGCGGCGGCACCACCCGCGAGATGGTCGCCAAGGCGGGCCGGATGAAGGACCTGGAGGGCTCGGCCACCGTCCGCTGGGAGAAGCCCGCCGAGTTCTTCGCCAAGGCCGAGGCCGAGTACCCGAACCCGCCGGTCTGGGTCGGCGAGCTCTACCTTGAGCTGCACCGGGCCACCCTGACCAGCCAGGCGAAGACCAAGCAGGGCAACCGGCGCAGCGAGAACCTGCTGCGTGAGGCCGAACTCTGGTGCGCCACCGCCTCGTTGCGCACCGGCGCGGCCTACCCGTACGAGCAGCTGGACCGGATCTGGAAGACCGTCCTGCTGCACCAGTTCCACGACATCCTGCCCGGCTCCTCCATCGCCTGGGTGCACCGCGAGGCCGAGGCGACGTACGCGGCGCTGGCCGCCGAGCTGGACTCGCTGATCGACGGCGCCCAGCAGGCCCTGGCCGGGGACACCGCCGGCGGGCGCGAGCTGGTGTTCAACTCGGCGCCGCACCCGCGCTCGGCCGTCCCGGCCGGCGGGGCCGCCCCGGCCGGGTCCGGCGCGGGCGCCTGCGAGGTCGTCGAGCGGCCCGAGGGCGGCTTCCTGCTGCGCAACGGGCTGCTGGACGTGGTCGTGGACGCCGACGGCCTGGTGGCGTCGGTGGTCGAGGTGGCGAGCGGCCGGGAGACCGTCGCCCCCGGCACCCGGGCCAACCTGCTCCAGCTGCACCCGGACTTCCCCAACATGTGGGACGCCTGGGACGTCGACCAGTTCTACCGCAACACCGTCACCGACCTGACCGCCGTGGACGCGCTGACGGCGCTCTCCGCCCCCGACCAGGCCGCCGTCCGGGTGGCGCGCTCCTTCGGCTCGTCCACCGTCGTCCAGACGCTCACCCTGCGGGCGGGCGAGCAGCGGCTCGACATCGACACCGAGGTCGACTGGCACGAGACCGAGAAGTTCCTCAAGGCCGCGTTCCCGCTGGACGTGCACACCGAGCGGTACGCCGCCGAGACCCAGTTCGGCCACCTCTACCGGCCCACCCACACCAACACCAGCTGGGACGCCGCCAAGTTCGAGGCCTGCAACCACCGCTTCGTCCACCTCGACGAGCCCGGCTGGGGCGTCGCCCTCGTCACCGCCTCCACCTACGGCCACGACGTCACCCGCGCCGTGCGCGACACCGACGGCGGCACCACCACCACGGTCCGCTTCTCGCTGCTGCGCGCGCCCCGCTTCCCCGACCCGAAGACCGACCAGGGCCTGCACCGCTTCCGGCACGCCCTCGTCCCGGGTGCGGCGATCGGCGACGCCGTCCGCGAGGGCTACCGGATCGGCCTGCCCGAGCGGCGCGTCACCGGCAGCGCCGAGCAGGTCGCGCCGCTGGTGCGGCTGGACAACGACGCGCTGGTGGTCAGCGCGGTCAAGCTCGCCGACGACCGCAGCGGCGACCTGATCGTCCGGGTCTACGAGGCGGGCGGCGGCCGCGCCCGGGGCCTGCTCACCACCTCCTACCCGCTGGCCGGCGCCGTCCCCTGCGACCTGCTGGAGCGGCCCTGGGACGGCACCCGCGGCGAGGTGGCCGTGGAGGACGGCGCGGTGCGGCTGGCGCTGCGGCCGTTCGAGCTGGTCACGCTGCGCCTGAGCGCGGCGGGCTGAGCACGGCCGGCTGACGGGCGTGCGGGGCCCCGCTGTTCGGGGCCCCGCCGCCCGGGGCTGCATGCCGGGCCCCCGCTGTCCGGGGCCCGGCACGCCATATGCCGCGCCCCGCATGCCGCACTACGCTGATCGGCGCCCCGGCCCGCCCGCCGGGGCGCCACCCCCGCCCGAACCCGCCTGGAGTCCGCCGCGATGACCCTCACCCCGCCGCCCGCCGCCACCCCGCTGTTCGCCGCCGTGGACATCGGTGGCACCAAGATCGCCGGGGCGCTGGTCGACGGCCACGGACGGCTGCGGCACCGGCACCAACTGCCCACCCCGGCCCGGGAGCCGGGCGCGACCGTGCTCGCCGTCGTGCACGAGGTGCTGGACCGGCTCGCCGCCACCGCCGACTGGGCCGCCGTGACGGCCGTCGGGATCGGCAGCGCCGGCCCGGTCGACCTCGCCGCCGGCACCGTCAGCCCCGTCAACATCCCCGGCTGGCTCGACTTCCCGCTGGTCACCGAGGTCGCCGCGCACCCGGCGGTGGCCGCCCGGCGGCTGCCCGTCCGACTGGCCGGGGACGGCGTCGCGATGGCCGCCGCCGAGCACTGGCAGGGCGCCGCCCGGGACGCGGCCAACGCGCTGTGCCTGGTGGTGTCGACCGGGGTCGGCGCCGGGCTGGTGCTCGACGGCACCGTCCGCCCCGGGCCCAGCGGCAACGCCGGCCACCTCGGCCACATCAGCGTCGACCTGGACGGCGAGCCCTGCCCGTGCGGCTCGCGCGGCTGCCTGGAGGGCCTCGCCAGCGGCACCGCGATCGCCCGCCGGGCCCTCGCCGAGGGCTGGCGCCCGGCCGGGGAGGACCGCTCGGCCCGGGCCGTCGCCGTCGACGCCGAGGCGGGCGACCCGGTCGCGCTCGCCTCCTTCGACCGCGCCGCCCAGGCCCTCGCCGCCGGGATCGCCGCCACCGCGGCCCTGGTCGACCTCGACCGGGTGGTGGTCGGCGGCGGCGTCGCCACCGCCGGCGACGTCCTGTTCGCACCGCTCGCCCGCCACCTCGACCGCTACGCCACGCTGTCCTACATCCGCGGCCTCGACGTCCGCCGCGCCGAACTCGGCACCGATGCCGGGCTGATCGGCGCGGCCGCGCTCTGCCGCTGACCCGACCCCCTCGGAGGCCGCGCCATGTCGCTCCCGCCCTTCGCCCTGCTCCACAACCCGGTCCGCCCGTACGCGTGGGGCTCGCCCACCGCCATCCCCGCGCTGACCGGCACCGCGCCGACCGGCGCCCCGCAGGCCGAACTGTGGATGGGCGCACACCCGTCGGCGCCCTCCGAGCTGCTGGCTCCGGACGGCGCCGGCGGGCCGCAGCCGCTGGACGAGCTCATCCAGCGGTACCCGAACGCCATGCTCGGGCCGGACACCGTGGGGCGGTTCGGCCCGACGCTGCCGTTCCTGTTCAAGGTGCTGGCCGCCGACCGGGCGCTCTCCCTCCAGGTCCACCCGACCCGGACCCAGGCGGCCGCCGGGTACGCGGCCGAGGAGGCTCGCGGCGTCCCGCTCGACGCACCCGAGCGGGTCTTCAAGGATCCCGGGCACAAGCCCGAACTCATCTGCGCCCTGGGGGACTTCGAAGCACTGTGCGGCTTCCGCCCGGCCGCCGACACGGCCCGGCTGCTGGACGCGCTCGCCGTCCCGCTGCTCGCCCCCTGGGCGGACGACCTGCGCGCGCACCCCGCCGCCGAGGCCCTGCCCGCGCTGCTGCGCCGGGTCCTGGCCGAGGACCGGCCTACCCGGACCCAACTCAGCGACGTCACCAGGGCGTTGCACCGGCTCGCGGCCGAGGGCGGCCCGTTCGCCGAGGCCTGTGCCGGCTACGCCCGCGCCGCTGCGCAGTACCCCGGCGACCCGGGCCTGATCGCCGCGTTGCTGCTCAACCACGTCCGGCTCACGGCGGGCCAGGCCCTCTACCTGGACGCCGGGGTTCCGCACGCCTACCTCCGGGGCGTGGGCGTGGAGTTGATGGCCAACTCGGACAACGTGCTGCGTTGCGGGCTCACCCCCAAGCACGTCGACGTCGACGGCCTGCTGGCGGTCACGTCCTTCCGCACCGGTGAACCGCAGGTCCTCACGGCGCTCCCGGGCGACCGCTTCGAGGAGGAATTCCCCTCCCCTGCCGAGGAGTTCAGACTCTCCCGACTGCGCCCCGGTCCGGCCGCCGTCCGCGCCGAGCTGCCCACCCCGCAGATCCTGCTGTGCGTCGAGGGCCGCGCCCGACTGCACGCCCCCGGCTTCGCGGACCTCGACCTCCCCCGGGGCGCGTCCGTCTACCTGCGGCCGGGCGCCGGACCGGTCGAGCTGACCGGCCGGGGTGCGGAGCTGTTCCGGGCCACCACCGGCGCGCCGGCCCAGGCCGGCACCGGGTGGCCGAACAGCAGGTCGTAGCCGTCCGGGAGCTGCTCGACCACGCGGTCGACCAGTTCCCCCGGGGCCAGGTCGGCGAGGGTGCCGAGCACGGCCCCGATGTCCCACGGCCCGGTCGCCTCGGTCGCGCCGTCGATCCAGCCGACCACGCCGCGCACGAAGCGCTCGGCGGTCAGCGGTTCGGCGGCGGGCCCGGCATCGCGCAACAGCGGGGCGTACGCCTCGGGCAGGGCGTCGGCGAGCTCGGCCCGTTCGGCCCCGACCAGGTGCTCACCGAGCAGTGCGAGCACGACCCGGATGGCGTGCTCCGCCTCCGCCTCGCTCGGGTACTCCCCGCAGTCGACGACGCGGGCGCGGAAGTCCTCCGGGGAGATGGTCATCGCGTCCTCCTTCCGGTCGGCGGGGACCGGCTGCGCTCCGCCCGGAAGCCGGAGGCCGAGGGCCGCCGGCCCTCTCGCGGACGATCCCCGGCCCGGTGGCCCGGAGGCCCGGAGGCCCGGTGGCCCGGAGGCGGCGGACGGCTGGTGGCGGACGGCCCGTGGCGGACGGCTGGTGGCGGCCAGGTCCGGTCGGCTGCGCCGTCACGGTCCGTGACCGCCTGGGGTTCGCCGGTACCCGTGCTGCTCAGCGTACTGCGGTACGGCGGCACGGCGGCAGGGAGACCGGCCGGACGGATCGACGCCGTTGTCGATCACGCCGCCGGCCCGCGCCCTGCCCGGCGCGGGGCCACCAGGGGCCCGGGTGTCAGGCCACCGACGCCCGACACCGCCTGCGGGTGCGGTGCGGCAGAGCGGCGCCCGAGCGGGCCGCCACGCGCTGCGGCGGAGGCGCCGCGACCGGCGCGGCCGGTGCGGCCGGTGCGGTGGGCGCAGCGGGCACAGCCTGCGCGGCGGGGACCCGCACCTCGTCCGGCATAAACGCCTCGAGAAAACTGCGCTCGTTCGAACTGAGTTTGCGCGAGCGGCCGGATTCACGGTCCCGTGCGACCACCACGGTCCTGGCCCGCATAAAGGTGAGCGGGGCACGGCAGACATCCACCACGATATGCGTGGAACTCCGCCCGATCCGTTCAACCGTCAACTGCACCGACAAGGGCTCGGGCCGGTGGTACAACTGCTCCAGGAAATCGATCTCGTGCCGCGCGATAATGAATCCGGACGGGAACAGGGCGTCCCGGACGGCGGTCTCGTGGTGGCAGAACATGTCGTAAATCCCCTCCTGGACGTAGCCGACCAGCCGGGCGTTGTTGATGTGCCCGTTCTCGTCGACGTCGCTCCACCGGGTGGGGCAGGACAGCACGTGCACGCCCGGGTGCAGCGCGCTCACTGCTGCGTCAGCCCGGCGCCGGTCGCGGCGGGGAGCAGTGCCCGGCGCAACCTCGCGTAGTAACCGGACTGTTCCGCCGCCATCCGGGCCGCCGTCCAACCCTCCTCGGCCGCTTCCGCGGCGACCTGGACGACCAGGCTGTCGAGCACCGCGTCGACCGACCGGCAGAGTTCGGCGACCGCCGCGAGGCGCTCGGTGACATCGGCGCCGACGGCCGCGCCCCGGGCCGGGAAAGCGGCCAGCGATTCCGCCGCGAGTTGCAGGTCGTCGACGGTGTCCGGCATTTTCTCCGGCATGTTGTCCGGCATCAAATTCGACATGTTTTTCTCCATGACTCATTCCGGCCATTACGGCCCGGTAGCTGGTGTTCGAATACACCGAATCGGTGTCGGCCCCCCGACGCCTTCGACGCTATCCCAGCCGACACGGTCGACGGATGGTTTACGGACGGCGACGGGAAACTCACTTCTATTGGAGTAGTTTGCCGGGGTACACAATATGCCCCATCATCCGAATGCCGTCGGCAGAACGGGTGGCATCGCCGACCCGAGCCCCGAAACCGGCACCTGCACGTCGCGGATCTGCTACCAGCCTCCCCACCACCTCGCCTTGTAGAGGTGCGTCCCGCGCAGCATCCGCGTCCCGTCCGGCCGGTGCAGGGTGATCACCGAGGTGCACCAGGAGCACGGCCCGCTGTGGTCGGGGGCCACGGTCAGCAGCCGTCCGGTGCCGGGCTCGTCCCCGACGCTCTTCACGTCCCGGACGGCTTTGGGGTCGTCCAGCCGCACGGCGGCGAAGCGGTCGGCCGCCGGGTCGTACCGCCACAGGCCGGTCAGCGTGCTCACCCAGAACCGCCCGGGCTCGGCCAGCACCGGCGCGAGGTCGTGCCCGCCGTGGTCGGGCAGCGGCGTCGAGCGGACGGCGGTCAGGGTGGGCGCCGCCGGGGTGCCGCCCACCCGCAGCGCGGTCAGCACGTCGTCGCCGAGCACCCAGAGCAGGCCCGTCCGGCCGTCCCAGTGCACGCCGTGCGCACCCGGCAGCGGGTAGCCGGCGTGGGCGGTGGCACGCGGCCCCTGCGAGGCCGCGTACAGCCGCACCCACCCGCCGCCGCTCGCCGCGACCGCGACGTTGCCGTCCGGCAGCAGCTCGATGCTGTGCGGATTGGCCGCCCCGCCCAGGTCCGCCGCCCAGCGGGTCGCGCCGGTGGTGGTGTCCACGACGGCGGCCAGGCCGCCGGAGGCGGTGGTCAGCAGGTAGCGCCGGCCCTGCCGCACCCGGCTCTTCGCCTCGTCCGGATTCGTCCAGCTCCGCGCGGGCGTCAGGTCCGCGAGCCCGGCCGCCCGGTCGGCGCTCCAGCCCCACACGACCGGCAGCCGCCCCGGGCCCCGGTAGGCCATCAGCTCCTCGGCGCTCTGCAGCACCAGGACGCTACGGGACTCCTGGTCCACCACCACGACCGCCCACCCGGGCGACCTGGCCTGCGCGCCGGTCGCCGGCACGCAGAACAGCAGGACGCACAGGGCGCACACGGCCACCAGCGTTCTCCTCAGCACGCCCCCACCGTGCTTGCTCCCTGGCGGCTTTGCACGGCGGAGCGTCCGAACGGCCGTGGCGCGTACGGTGGCGGATCCGCGCCCCGGATTCGCCACCGTGTTCGCCACCGCCCGGACCCGCCCGGACCCGCGCGGCCGCGTTCACTACCTCCCGGAGACGACGTCCGCGACGCGGGCGATCGGCGAGGTGGTGGCCCGTCCGCCCGCCTCCTGGCGGTCCGCCGCGTGGTAGGCCGCGTACATCGCGTGCACCCCGATCCAGCGCAGCGGCTCGGGCTCCCAGCCGCGCACGGTGTGGCCCACCCAGGGCAGCCCGGTCAATCCGGTGTCCCGGCCGAGGACCAGGTCACGCAGGGTCCGGCCCGCCAGGTTCGTCGTGGTCACCCCGCTGCCGACGTACCCGCCGGCCCAGCCGAGGCCACTCGCACGGTCCAGCTCCACCGTGGCGCACCAGTCCCGGGGCACGCCGAGCACGCCCGCCCAGGCGTGGTCGATCCGGGCGCTCGCGGCCGCCGGGAAGAAGCGGTTCAGGATCTGCCGGAGCTGGCGCACGGTCTCCACCTGGGTGCCGCCGTCCGCGTCCGTCCGCGAGCCGAACCGGTACGGCACGCCCCGGCCGCCCAGCGCGATCCGGTCGTCCGCGGTGCGCTGCGCGTACATGTAGGCGTGCGCGAAGTCGCCCAGCACCTCGCGGCCCTGCCAGCCCGCTTCCGCCCAGAAGGCGGGCGGCAGCGGCTCGGTGGCGATCATCGCCGAGTTCATCGGCAGCCAGGTCCGCCGCTCGCCGCGCAGGCCGGCCGTGAACCCCTCGGTGGCGCGCAGCACGTACTCGGCGGTCACCGTGCCCTGCGGCGTCACCGCGCGCGGCCGGGCGTACGCGGTGCCCGGCAGGATCGCCGTCACCGCCGTCCCCTCGTGCACCGCCACCCCGAGCTCCCGCACCACCCGCGCCAACCCGCGTACCAACTCTGCTGGTTGGATCCGCGCACCGTGCGGCGTCCAGGTGCCGCCGAGGGTGCCCGCGACGGCGATCCGGTCGGCGGCCTCCTTCGCGCCCAGCAGCTCGACGCGGCCCTCGCCGTACGCCCGCTCGGCGGCGGCGAAAGCCTTGAGCCTCTCCAACTGGGCCATGTTCCTGGCGACTTCGAGCACCCCGCCACGCACGATGTGCGCGTCGATCCGCTCGGCGGCGGCGACGTCCACGACCTCCCCGACCGCCTCGTCCATCGCCCGCTGCATCGCCGCCGCCGCGCCCGGGCCGTACCGCTTCGCGAACGCGCCCCGGCCCGCGAACCCGTTGTACAGCCACCCGCCGTTGCGCCCCGAGGAGCCGTAGCCGCAGAACCGGCGCTCCAGCACCGCGATCCGCAGCGACGGCTCCGCCTTCTTCAGGTAGTACGCCGTCCACAGCCCGGTGTACCCGCCGCCGACGATGCACACGTCGACGTCCGCGCTCCCGGGCAACGCCGGCCCCGGCTCCGGCAGCCCGCTCGCCGCGTACCAGAACGACACCTCGCCGTTGACCGCCACCAGAACCTCCCACACCCGTCGCCGACCTGCCCGGACGCTACGCCGCACCGGTCCCGCCGGACCACCCCCACACTGCCAAGATCCCCCCGCCCGGCCAGCCACCCTGTCAGACCGCCAACAGCTCCAGCACCCGCGTCCAGCCGTACGCCCCCGGGACATCCCACCCGTACGACTCGCAAAGGATCAGCATCATCACCCCGGCCACGGAGACCCCACACGCCAGCCACACCCCCGCCGGCTCGGCGCATTCGTCCTCGCCCCTCACGGCCGCCCTACCACCAGATCCGCATGCACGACCTTCCCGAACGGCTCCACCACGGCTCCCCAACGCCCCTTCGTCAACTTGTGCACCAACGCCAGCCCCCGGTGGCACTCCTCGTCCTCCCCCGCAACCATCAGCACCGGCAACGCCCCGGACCCGTCCCGCACCGCGACCCTCACCGTCCGATCGGTGATCCGCCGGATGGTGACCGTCATCCGCGTCAGACACCCGGTCTTGGCCGCATTCGCCACCAACTCACTGACGATCAACTCTCCATCGTCGACCAGTTCCGGCAGCTCCCACTCCGCCAACTTCCCCCGAACCATCCGCCGGGCCGCAGCAGCCGACTCCGGCAGGTACGGAAGCATCACGGTCGCAGGCAAGGGAACCGCACCAACGGCTCCAGCACGGGTATCCGCCGCCACCACCGAAAGTCGCCTTGCTGCAGTCGCGTTCTCCACCTCGACGGGTCGAGTCATCGCCGGTCGCTCCTCAACGCGCTCGGGGTGGCCTCGCCAGGCCCAGGCCACCCACCTGGCCGCCCGTTCCTTCCCCGGGGATGGCCCGGCCTCGGCGGCTCGCAATCACCCAACCCTCTTCGGAATCACGCACAGGACTCCGATCCAGTGACTCCAAGTCGGAGTCACCACACTCTCCGTGGCCGTACGATCTGTTCACGCATTCAGGGGAGCCATCGGTGGACCGTCAGCCAGACCCTCGTCAGGTCGTTGCGGGGTTGCTCGACAACGAGCGGCTCTTGTCAGCATGCGCGGCGCGCGACATGGGAGCCGTCTTCCGGCTTCTCAACTCCCGTGGTGTCAGTACCCGTCGTCTCGCCGCGGCCGCGGAGATCACCCAAGGCCGACTCTATGACTACATGAATGGCAAGACCCGAGTCGAAAAGCTCGCACTGTTCGAGCAGATCGCCGACGCCCTCCACATCCCCGGTCATCTGCTCGGTCTCGCCCGACGGCCGTGGGAGCCACCCACACCCCTGTCCACGCCGCCGGGCCCGGACGTTCCGGGCCCGGCGGCGAACGACGACGACCTCGCCGCCATGGAGGCGTTCCGCACCGCCGACCGGCAGACCGGCGGCGGGCGTTTGTACGCCGCGGTCGTCCGTCACCTGTCCGCGAGCGTGGCTCCCCGGCTGGTGGACATCGGCAGCAGCCCACACGTCTTCGCTGCCGCAGCCGCACTCACCGAGATGGCCGGTTGGATGGCGCACGACTCGGGTCGTGACTGTGCCGCCGCCAGCCACTTCGCCCGCGCGTTCCCGCTCGCGCAGGCCGCCGGCGACCTTCCGCTCGCCGCACACATCGCCGCGAGCACAAGCCACCTCGCGCTCCATCGCAACGATCCGACGCAGGCCACTCACTGGGCCACGGTCGGCATCGATCTGGCTCGGCACGGCCCATGCCTGCCGAGCCTCACAGCGCGGCTGCACACCATGCTCGCCCGCGCGCTCGCAGCCTCCGACCAGTTCGGTACAGCGATTCGATCGCTCGACCTCGCCCACGCAGCACTCGCGGTCGCGGCCGACAAGTCGCATCCCTGGCTGAGCCCGTTCGACCAAGCGACGCTGGCCAGCGAGTCCGCCTTGGCCTTCGCCGACCTCGGCCGCCACTCCGACGCCCTCCGGCACGGCGAACAGGCCGTGGCCCTCCGCGAGGAAGGTCGCGCGCGTTCGCTGGCCTTCAGCCGCATCACCCTCGCCCGCCTCCATGCCCAACACGGTGACCTCGACGCTGCCGTCGCCGTCGGAGCCGAGCTTCTCTCCACCAGCCCCACCCTCGGATCCGTCCGCGTCGTCCGGCAACTGGACGGCCTGGGTGATCTCCTGGGAACGCACCGGGAGTACGGCCCGGTGCGTGAATACCTGGCACGATTCGACGAGGCGAGCAGAATCCGGCTCTTGCTACTCGCCGACATCATCCCGTCACCTCGGGGAGGTTCATCGTGAGGCCCGCACCCACCGACACCGAAGCCTGGAACGCCTACCTCTCCGAAGGCAACGCGCGGCAGGCCCGCAAGCGTGTCTCGGCCGACGTCATCCTGCGAGACGTGAGCGGCCGCCTCCTGACCGTCAACCCGACCTACAAGGACGGTTGGGACCTGCCGGGCGGCATGGTCGAGGCCAACGAACCACCTGACCGGGCTGCCGCGCGGGAGCTGCGGGAGGAGCTGGGCCTCGACATCACCGTCGGCGCCCTTCTCGTCGTGGACTGGGTGGCACCGCACGGGCCCTGGGACGACCAGATCGCGTTTATCTTCGACGCCGGAACCCTCGCCCCCGCCCTTGCCGCCGACGTCCGCCCCCATGACGACGAACTCTCCGAAGCGCTCTTCCTCCCAGCGCCCGAGGTGGCCGCCCGGCTGCGGGCGCGCCAGCGCACCCGCCTCCAAGCCGCACTCCGCGCACTCGCCGACAGCCGCACCCGCTACCTGCGGGACGGGGAGGAGCCGTGGCAGCTCTGACCGGCCGTCGAGGGGATGCGGACACGACCGATGACAACCCGACATCTTCGAGGCGATCGAGCGACCGGTTCGGGTGAGTCCCACCGTCACGCACCAACGACCGGACCGCAGTTCGTACACCGCAGGTCGTAGACCGTCAGGACCACGGCTCCGGCCCGTCCTCCTCCTGCGCGCGGACGACCGCCGCCGGTGCCGCGTGATGCCCTTGAGGTCCCGGGCGCGTCGGCCCGGCGAGAGGAGACGCTCCGTGAACCCGTCCACGCCGTACAGGACTCGACCACTCCGGCTCAGCGCAGCGGCCGTCGCCGCAGGCGCCCTGCTGCTCGGCATGGCCGCCGCGCCCGCGGCCCAGGCGGCGGGGCCCCGAGCCGACGTCGTCCAGCAGCGCCTCGACGCGCTGGTCCAGCAGGACGGTGTGCCGGGCGCGCTGGCCACCGTACGCGACCGGAACGGGCACACCCGCACCTACACAGCCGGGGTGGGCGATCTGGCCACCGGGGCGGCGGTGCCCGTGGACGGGCAGGTCCGGGCGGGCAGCAACACCAAGTCCTTCACGGCCGTCGTCATCCTGCAGCTCGTCGCCGAGGGCAAGGTCGATCTGGAGGCCTCCCTCGACACCTACCTGCCGGGCCTCGTCCGGGGCACCGGCGCCGGTGGCGAGATCGACGGGCGGAAGATCACCGTCCACCAGATCCTCCAGCACACCAGCGGCCTGCCCGACTACACCCACTTCCTGCCCGACCAGGGCCTCTCCCAGTACCACGAGCCCCGCGACCTGCTCGACCTCGCGCTCGCCCAGAAGCCCGACTTCGAGCCCGGCAAGGGCTGGAAGTACTGCAACACCGGCTACTTGCTCGCCGGTCTGATCATCCAGAAGGTCACCGGGCGACCCGCGGGCGAGGAGATCACCCACCGGGTCATCGACCGCATCGGCCTGCGTCACACGTACTTCCCCGCCCAGGGCGACATGGTGGTGCACGAGCGCCACCCGCACGGCTACTACACCGAGGAGCCCGGCGGCCAGCCGCTGGACGTCACCGAGCAGGACATGTCCTGGGCCTGGACGGCCGGCGCCCTGGTGTCCACGAACAGCGACCTGAACCGCTTCTTCCGTGCGCTGCTCGGCGGCGAGCTGCTGGCCCCGGCCCAGCTCGCCCAGATGCAGGTCACCGTCCCCGCCGAGTACATGGGCCCCGGCGGCCGTTACGGGCTGGGGCTCGCCAGCCGCCCGTTGTCCTGCGGCGGTGTGTACTGGGGCCACGGCGGCACGCTCCCGGGCTACGTGACCCGCGGTGGTGTCACCGAGGACGGTCGCGCCGCCGACATCGCCGTCACCACCCTGCCCTCCGCCGACGTCAAGCAGCGCGTCGCCGACGCCGTCGACGCCGCGCTCTGCCGGTGAGGCCCCGAGGCGCTGAGGCGCTGAGGCGCTGAGGCGCTGAGGCGCTGAGGCGCTGAGGCGCTGAGGCGCTGAGGCGCTGAGGCGCTGAGGCGCTGAGGCGCTGAAACGGTGAGACACCCGGGCCCGGAAGCGGCCCCCTGGCGACGGCCGTGCCCGCCCCCGCGTCACGGGGCGGGCACGGTCGCTCATCCGCGGTCTCAGCCGATGGTGGAGCCGGTGACGGGCTCGGAGAGTTCGACGGTCTTGCCGTTCAGGCCGGCCTTGACGAACTGCCAGGTGAGGCCGTTGATGACGCCCTGGCCGAGCGGGGCCAGCTGGGCGAACGCGGGCTGGCTGAGGTCGAGGTGACCGGCGTCGCAGGAGGGGCACTTGTCCCGGACGGGGACGGTGACGGTCTTGCCCTGGTAGCTGACCTTGACCGAGATGCCCTGACACAGCGGGTCGTTGTTGGGGTTGGCGCTGGTCCACCAGGTGTGGGAGACCGCGACGAGCATCTGGTTGGAGGCGTTGATCTGGGTGCCGCAGGCGCCGTAGCCGGCGTCGTTGTAGTAGGTGGCCTTGCCGGACATGGGCGTGTTGATCGGTATCGCCGCGCTGGCGGTGCCGGCGGTGAGGGCGATGAGGGCGGCGGCCGCGAGCGGGGCGCCCGCGAGGATCCTGAGGTTCTTGCTGATGGCGCGCATGGTTCCCTCCGGTTCTCAAGCCATGGACATGACAGACAGAAGTCGCCGAAGCCACAAGGGGATTCGGCGAAACCGCCCGATGCCCGTCCGAGTGGAGAGAACGTATACACCCGACGGCCGCATGGTCCAGACCGCCGCCATGTTGACATGAACACAAGTCAGGAATCTTTACCAATACGGCCGAAGGGGCGAAGATACGTGACCGCACCGCGCCACAGGGTGTTGACAGGCCACCACGCCCACCCCCGGAGGCCCCGCCCCATGCGCACCGCACTCGCCGCCCTGCTCCTCGGCGCCGCCCTGATCCCGGCCGCCGTCGCACCCGCCAACGCCGCACCCGCCGACGCCGCGCCCGCGCCCCGCGCGGTGAACCAGGGCTACAGCATCCCCGTCGGCGGCGTCACCGACCTCGGCGCGCTGCCGGTGCTCGGCAGCCTCGGGCTGGACTTCGCCCACCTGCTCGGGCAGTAGGGGCGCAGACCCTCGAACCCGGCGCCGCCAGACCCGGCCCCCTCACACCCGGACGCTGAACAGGCCTCCGGAGAGCGGTTCCTGGTCGGACCGGGCGGACGTGATGTAGAGCGTCCGCCCGTCCGGCCCGCCGAAGGCGCAACTGGTGACGCGCGGCACCGGCAGCTCGACCGACGCCAGCACCTCGCCCTCGGGCGAGAGGCAGCGCACCGCCCAGCCGTCCCAGAACGCCACCCACAGGTTGCCGTCGGTGTCGAGCGTCATGCCGTCCGGGTAGCCCGTCAGGTGGGAGACGTCGAGCGTGCGGATCCGCTCGCCGAGGGGGCCGTGCTCGGGGTAGGGGTAGAGGGCGATGCGGCGCGTGGTGGTGTCGATGTGCCAGAGCCGGTCGGGCTCCGGCCAGGCGAGGCCGTTGGGGATGTCGAGCCCGCCGAGGATCGCCCGGACGCCGCCGTCGCGCTCCAGCCGGTACAGCGATCCTGGCTCGCGCGGCTCCCCCCGCCCCATCGAGCCGGCGACCGGTCGGCCGTACGGGTCGGTCTTGCCGTCGTTCATCCGGCGGTCCGGGCGGTCGGCCTCGACGGCGGCGACCAGCGTGGTGCGGCCGGTGGCCGGGTCGAGCCGTTCGAAGCCGCGCTCGGTGGCGAGCATCAGCCCGCCGTCGCCGTACGGCATCAAGGTGCCGGGGGTGACGTCGAGTTCGACCGAGCCGATCGCGCCCGAGGCCGGGTCCAGGGTGAGCACCCGCCGGTCGGGGATGCCGATCCAGCGCAGCAGTTGCGCCGGCTCGTCCCACAACGGGCCCTCGCCCAGCTCCAGGTACGGTGTGTCGGCGACCGGTTCGGCACGCACAGCGGGCCCTCCTCGAACAAGGTGTCAGCGCAACGGGCTTCGGGCAGCATCGCGGTCGTTCCGCCGTCCACGGCGAGGCAGGTACCGCTGACGAACGGGGATTCCTCGCCCGCCAGGAAGCCGACCACCCGCGCGACTTCGGCCGCACTGCCGAACCGCCCCAGTGGGGACGACCGTAGCACCGCGACGCTCGGCCGCGGATCCGTCCGCCAACTGATCGGCACGGCCCCTTCCAGGACACCGGCGGCCTGCACTCCGTCACCTACCTGCCCGGCGGCCCCGGCGTGTTGGCGGCCCTGGCGGATCTTCCCCGGAAGGCCCGCCGGGACCACCCCCACCCGGGTTAGGCTCGATCCGCGCGGCGGCCGTCCGCGCACCGACCGAGGGGGAGCGTGTGATCGGGGACCTGCTGCCGGACGCCGTCGTGACCGAGGTGTCCTACGACGACCCGCCGGAGGCCCGGCTGGAACCGGCCGAGGAGGCCGCCGTCGTCCAGGCGGTGGCCAAGCGCCGCCGGGAGTTCACCACCGTCCGCCACTGCGCCCGCACCGCCCTCACCCGCCTCGGCATCCCCTACCGCCCGCTGGTCCCCGGCCTGCGCGGCGCCCCGAGCTGGCCCGACGGCGTCGTCGGCAGCCTCACCCACTGCGAGGGCTTCCGAGCGGCGGCCGTCGCCCGCTCCGGTGACCTCGCCTCGGTCGGCATCGACGCCGAGCCCGCCCTGCCGCTCCCGGACGACATCCTGGACGTCATCGCGCTGCCCGAGGAGGGGAAGCGGATCGTCGACCTGCTCGCCGAGCACCCCGACACCCCGTGGGACCGCATCCTGTTCAGCGCCAAGGAGTCCGTGTACAAGGCGTGGTTCCCGCTCACCGAGCAGTTCCTGGACTTCAGCGAGGCCGACCTGGTCCTCTCCCCCGACGGCTCCTTCACCGCCCGCCTGCTGGTCCCCGGGCCGAACGTCAACGGCCGCCGCATCGAGGGCTTCGAAGGCCGCTGGGCCGTCGGCGACGGCCTGCTCGCCACCGCCATCGCGGTCGCCCGGTAGTGCGGCGCACCGACGACCGCACTCGGCATATCCTCGACCCCGTGACCGTGACCTATGTGATAGCTGGCACCCGGATCCACACGCTGGACGACTTCTGGGACGTGGTCGGTGAGACCATCGGCAGCGACGGCTACTTCGGCCGGAACCTCGACGCCTTCGCCGACTGCCTGCGCGGCGGCTACGGCACCCCCGAGGACGGCGACTACCTGATCGAGTGGCGCGACCACGCGGTCTCCCGGCGCAACCTCGGCTACCCGGAGACGGTCCGCCAGCTGGAACTGCGGCTGGCCCACTGCCACCCCGCCAACCGCGAGCACGTCCGCGCCGACCTCGCCGCCGCCCGGGCCGGCAAGGGGCCGACGGTGTTCGACTGGCTGGTCCGGATCATCGAGGAGGAGCACCCGGGAGGCCTCCGACTGGCCTAACGCCGCAGCGCGGTCCGCGCACGTCGCCGCAGTACGTCACCGCAGCGCGCCGCCCCGCACCTCACCGCAGCACGTCCGACAGCCGGACGAAGCGCCGCCCCGCCGCCAGCAGCCCCGGCACCGCCGCCGCCACCCCGGGGGCGGTGCCGCCGCCCGGGTGGTTCATGTGGCAGATCACGATCGCCCCCGGCGGGGCCGCCGCGATCTCCTGCCGCACCTCGGCGGCGCTGAGCGTCGCCCCGCCGTCGCCGTTCACGGTGAAGCCCGCGGCGCGTTCCCCCAGGTCGGCGACCATCCGGGCGGCGACGTCGTCGTAGTGCGCGGTACCGGAGCGGAAGAAGCTCACCGGGTGGCCGAGCAGCCCGGCGAGCTTGTGCGCGTTGCCCGCGACCTCGTCGTACACCTCGCCGACGCCACCGGTGCCGGCGATGCCGTAGGCGGAGCGGCCGGTGACCGAGAGCGGGCGGTGGACGGTGCCGTGGTTGCCGATCTCGAAGAGCGGGTCGGCGGCGAGCTGCCTGAACACGTCCGGGTTGGCGTCGATCCAGCGGGCGTTCAGGAAGAGCGTGGCCGGGACGGAACATTTCCGCAGGAAGTCGATCAGGTCGGCGTCGTACCCGCTCCCGCCGGGGCCGCCACAGGCGTCGAAGGTGAGCGCCGTCGCGCTCTCGCCGTCGGGCAGTTTGGTGGTCACCCCGGTGACCTCCATCCCCCACTGCTTCGGCGCGGTGCCGCCGTACCGGACGACCAGCTCGGCCCGGGTCGGCTCCCGGCGCCCGGGCGCAGCGGTCGGAGTGGGCGCGGCGGTCGGGGCGGTCGTCGGGGGCTCCGACGGCGTCGCCGCCGATATCGCCGAGGCCTCGGGGGGCTCGGATGGCTCCGAGGCCCCGGAACCCGAAGCGGAAACCACCGGCGCCGCCGGGGCCGCCGTCCCGCCGCCCACCGAGCGCCCGCACCCCGCCAGCGTGCTCCCGGCCACCGCCGCCAGCAGCGCCCGCCGACTCAGTGCCACACCCGCCTCCTCCGCGATGATCCGATCCGCTCGTTATGAATATGAACGGACCATTCGTCACCGCCCGCAACTCGCCGACCCGGCCGACGGCGACCCCCTTCACCGACCCGCCCCCCGCCCGTGGGCCCCGGCTCACCCCTGATTCACCGCCACGGGTAAGGGCCCGGACGGACCCGCCCGCCCCGACCCGGAGGACCCGATGCCCGCCGACCACGACACCCCACGCCCCGCCCGTCGCGACCTCCTCCGCACCGGCCTCACCACCGGAGCCGCCGCCGCCCTCGGCCTCGCGGCGACCACCCCCGCCGCCGCCTCCGCACCCGGCACCCCGGGCACCCCCGGCACCGAGCGGACCCTCACCCTCACCGGCCACCTCCCCACCGGCGCCCCCGACTTCGTCTACCTGCCCGTCGAGGTCCCCGCCGGCGTCCGCGAGATCGCCGTCAGCTACGGCTACGACAAGCCCCCGGTCCCGGCCGGCACCCCCGGCAACTCCTGCGACATCGGCATCTTCGACGAACGCGGCACCGACCTCGGCGGCCCCGGCTTCCGCGGCTGGTCCGGCGGTTTCCGCACCGAGTTCAGCCTCGCCCGCGACACCGCGACCCCCGGCTACCTCCCCGGCCCGATCAACCCGGGCACCTGGCACCTCGCCCTCGGCCCCTACCAGATCGCGCCGCAGGGGCTGGACTACCACGTCCAGGTCACCCTCCGGTTCGGCGCCCCCGGGCCGGCGTTCACCCCGCTCTACCCGTCCGATCGGGCCCGCGGCCGCGGCCGCGCCTGGTACCGGGGCGACTGCCACCTGCACACCGTGCACTCCGACGGACGGCGCCTCCCGGAGGAGGTGGCCGCCGGCGCCCGCGCGGCCGGCCTGGACTTCATCGTCTCCACCGACCACAACACCAGTTCCTCGCACGCGGTCTGGGGCCCGCTGGCCGGCCCCGACCTGCTGATCGTCCCGGGCGAGGAGATCACCACCCGCAACGGCCACTGGCTGGCCCTCGGTCTCGAAGCGGGCCAGTTCGTCGACTGGCGCTACCGCTCCCGCGACGAGGAGTACCCGCGCTTCGTCCGCCAGGTCCACCGCTCCGGCGGCCTGGTGATACCCGCGCACCCGTACTGCCCGTACGTCGCCTGCCAGTGGAAGTTCGGCTACGAGCAGGCCGACGGCGTCGAGGTGTGGAACGGGCCCTGGACGTACGACGACGAGTCCGCGGTCGACACCTGGGACGGCCGGCTCGCCGTCGCCCTGCGCGAGGGCCGTTCCTGGCTGCCCGCCCTGGGCAACAGCGACGCGCACAGCGCCCCGCAGGT
The DNA here is from genome assembly GCF_041435235.1 of Kitasatospora sp. NBC_01300. Taxonomy (NCBI): domain Bacteria; kingdom Bacillati; phylum Actinomycetota; class Actinomycetes; order Kitasatosporales; family Streptomycetaceae; genus Kitasatospora; species Kitasatospora sp. NBC_01300. The sequence continues at coordinate 1,053,625 of NZ_CP108408.1, forward strand.
CATCGGCTCCCCGCACAACGTCGTCCTGGCCGAGGACCTCACCCGGGACGCGATCCTCGACGGGCTGCGCGACGGGCGCAGCTGGCTCGCCGAATCCGCCGCCGTCCAGCTGGAGTTCACCGTCACCGGGCACGGCCGCCGGGCCGGCATCGGCGAGGAGCTGGCCGTCCCGGCGGACGCCCCGCTGGACGTCCGGCTCACCGTCTCCGGCGTCCCCGGCGGGACGGTCCGCCTCCTCACCGACGAGGGCCAGCTGCACCAGGAGTCACTGCCCGCCGACGGCTCCGGCACGGTGGTCTGGCGCACGACGGCCTCGCTCGCCGCCTACGTCCGGGCCGAGGTCCGCCACCCGAAGCCGGACGGGTCGCCCGGCAAGGGCAACGCGATGGGCCCGGACCTCCCGTGGGGCCCGATGGCGGCCCTGACCAACCCGATCGTGCTGCGCGTCGAGGACCGCTGAGCGCTCCGGTCCAGGAGTGGGGACGACTCGGGGCACCGGCGTGGACTAGGTTGATCCCCGAAAGCACCAGTCGTAGGGACGAGGCGGTCGGCTGTCCGTATCCGGGCCGGCCGGCCCGTCCGCACTCCGACCGCCTCGCCCCGGCTACCCGTCCGTCCCCGGCCCGCGAAGGGATCAGCAGCTGTGAACCGTACGACCGTAGGTGGGCCGGAGCTCGGGGGCGGCCGGGGCGCCGGCGGCGTCCTCGTCCTCGTCGACCCGGCCGGGGCCGGCCAGAGCCCGGTCGCGAGCCGGCTCGCGGAGGAGCTGCACCCGAGCGTCCACCTGCGTGCGCACGACTTCCTGCGGGTCATCCGGCGCGGCCAGCTCCCGCCGCACCTCCCCGAGGCCGAGAGGCAGAACACCACCGCCCTCGCCGCCGCCGCGCAGGCCGCCTTCGCCTACGCGACCGGCGGCTACCAGGTCGTCGTCGAGTGCCCGGCCGCCCCGCCCACCCTCGACACCTTCCGCCGCGAGAGCCGCACCACCGGCGCCGCCCTCCACCTCGTCGTCCTCCAGCCCACCCCGGGCGCCGTCCCCGGCCCGCACACCCTGGACACCAGCTCCCTCACCCCCGCCGGCGCCGCCGAATCCATCCTCACCGCCCTCACCCGCCGCACCCACCTCCTCGGCTGGTAGCCCCACGGGGCGCGGCTACGCCCCCCCGTCGACCGCCTCCCGGAGGAAGTCGGCGTGCCCGCTGTGCCGGCGCAGTCGTGGATCAGGTGCGACATCACCGGCCGCAGCGACACCTCGGCGTCCCACCGGGCCTGGCCCCGGTGACGTCGAGGGTCTCGGCGGCGCGCTCGATACGGCGCGCGTGTTCTCCCTCGGCCTGCCGGGCGGCGAAGGCCTCGGCCCGGGTGGCGCCGGTGGCATCGCACCGGCCTGGAAGCCGCCGTCCCGCGCGCCCGGTAGCCGCCCCCGGTAGTGCGGCGGTGTTCTGAGCCCCCCGGGCCACCTCCGCGCCCCTTTCCCGCCCCGGACCGCGGTCCATCACGTACCGTGTTCGGATCACCACCGGTTTGGGTACGTACCTCGGCGCGCCCGACGGGCGCCGAGCACCGCGGAGCCGGTCGCAGCGCCGCCACACCGCCACACCGCACGTTCAAGCGCCCCCGGTCCGGGGTCGTCACTCCACCGCCGAGACCGGGTACATCACACACCGGGAGACCGACCATCATGAGCCACGACCACATCCCCGCCCCCGTACGCCGGACCTACGGTGCCGGCGATCTGTCCCGGGCCGCGAGCTTCGCCGGTGGATTCATCAACTTCGGCTACTGGCAGGACATGGACCTCACCGCCCCGACGACCGAGGACCGGGTCCACAGCCAGGAGCAGCTCTACCGGCGGGTCCTGCGGGAGTTCGCGGAGCCACGGGAGCGGCTGCGGCTGGCCGAGGTCGGCTGCGGGCGCGGGCTCGGCGCGGCGCTCGCCCTGCGTGAGTTCCGGTTCGGGGGCGTGACCGGGGTCGACATCCACCCGGACCAGATCGAGCGCGCCCGCGCCGTCAACGCCAAAGCCCTGGCCACCTACCCCGATCGGCTGGCCTACACCTTCGGATCGGCCAACCAACTCCCCTTCGCCGACGCCTCCCTGGACGGCGTCTACTCCGTCGAGGCCGCCCAGCACTTCCGCGAGCTCACCGGCTTCGCCCGCGAGACCGCCCGCGTCCTACGCCCGGGCGGCCGCCTCGTCGTGACCACCTTCTTCGCCGCCGCCGGACCGGACATCACCGAGCGCCTGAGCATCCTCCTCGCCAGCTTCGCCGACGGCCTCGACGTCCCCCACCCCCTCGCCACCTTCACCAGCGACCTCACCGCGGCCGGCTACACCACCATCACCACCGAGTCCATCGGCGACGCCGTCTGGCCCGGCCTCGACCGCTACCTCACCGACGCCGTCCCGCCCGGTCACTGGAGCCGCAACTTCCTCCCCGCCTGGCGCAGCGGCCTCCTCGACTACCACGTCGTCACCGCCACCCGGCCCGGGCCGGCGGAAATGGCCCGCCAGATGATCTGACGAGCCGCCCTGCGGCAGCGCGGCCGACCCCCCCGTCCGCACGCCACCAGGCCCTGACGCCCCCCTCCGCCATCCGCTCCGGCCCGCCGGTGGCACCGGGCCCGGCGGGCCCCCGGCGGCCGCGACGCGCCGGATCAGCCGACCGCCGCGCCCACCCGCGGCGACGGCTCGGCCGCCGGGCCGGCCAGGGCCGCCAGCCGGCGCAGGCTGGCCCGGCGCTGGAGCGCGCCGAGGCCGACGGTCGCCGCGCCGAGGGCCAGCCAGCCGGCCGGACCGGCCGTCATCACCACGCCGGTGAGCAGCAGCGGGCCCACCGACTTCTGCACCGACTGGGCCATCCCGGCCACCCCCAGGTAGGAGGCCCGGGCCCCCGGGGGCGCCAGGACGACCGCCAGCTCCCAGGAGCTCACCGAGCGCATCAGCTCCGCCAGCGTGACCAGCATCGCCGCGGCGAGCAGCGCGAGCGAGGCCGTCCACGGCCCGCCGCCGGTGGCGAGCGCGGTCAGCAGGCAGCAGCCGAGCAGCGTCAGGCCGTACCAGCCCACCGCCGCGGCCGCCCCGCGCGGGCCCTCCGCCCGCGCCGAGACGCGCAGTTGCAGGAGCACCACGAGCACCGTGTTGAGGATCAGGAAGGCCGGGACGACGGCGTGCGGCGCGCCGGTGTGGTGGACGAGCCAGAGCGGCAGGCCGACGTTGAGGATCGAGTCGTCGAGGTTCAGCGGCATGTCCAGCGCGACGAACAGCAGGTAGCCCCGGTCGCGCCAGGGGCTGGGCACGGCCGCCGGGGCGGCGGCGGGCTCCTCGCCGGAGGCCGCCGCGACCAGGCCGCGCCCGGCCGGCTCCCGGGTGCGCCAGACCAGGACGGCGGCGAGGACGAAGGAGAGCGCGTTGGCCACGATCAGCGCGCGGTAGGCGGTCGTGGTGCCCATCGCCAGGCCGATCGCCGCGATGCCCGCGCCGAGCGCGTACCCGGCGTTGGCCACGCTGCGGAACAGCGCCTGGTACGTGCCGCGCCGCTCGCCCGCGATCCGGGTGGCGAACAGCATCTCCAGGGTCTTGGCCGCCCGTTCGGCCAGGCAGGTCAGGGCGACGGCGGGGAGCAGCGTGGCGAAGTCGTCGACGACCAGCAGCAGGCCCATCGTCCCGATCCGCAGCAGGTGGCACCCGATCAGCAGCCACCGCACCGGCAGCCGTTCGGCCGCCCGCCCGGCGAGCGGGGAGCCGGCGATCCCCGCCGCCGCGCCCACGCCCAGCAGCACGCCGAGCTGCCGGGCGTCCATGGCGCACACGTAGGTGAAGTACAGCACCGAGGCCGCCGCCCACACCCCGCTCCCGGTCCGGTCGACGCACTGCGCCAGCAGCATGATCCGCGCGTCCCGCCCGCCCGGCGGCTTCCGCAGCTGCGCCATCAGTCCGTTCCCCCGCATGGCAGGCCCCCGTTGCATGATCGACATCAATCTCGACATCAAGATACTTCACGTCGAGATAGATGTGGAAGCCCCGGCCGCGCCCGCCCTCCGGGCCCCACACCCTGGCCGCCGGACCTCGACGGCGGGCGGGCGGTGCGCCACACTCTCCCCAGCAGCATCCGCGCTCCCAACGCACCGGCACGACGTCACGATCCACCGCCACATCGGAGAGCCACACGGTGACCACTCGTCAACTGCTGCACATCGCCTTCTCGTCCGGCCGGGCCGGGACCGGCCCTGCCACCTGGGGCCAACAGGCCATCCGGGACGCCGTGAGCCGGCTCGCCCCGGCCGACGCGCCGCGCTACAACATCGCCGCGGCGGCGCCGCTCGACCCCGGGCTGCCGCTGCCCGCCCTGCTCGCCGGCCTGGAGAAGCTGCTCCACCTGCACGACTCGCTGCACACCCGCCTGGTGCCGGGCGAGGCCGGCCGCTTGCGCCAAGTAGTCGACCCCGAGGGCAGGTTGGAGGTGGAGGTGCGGCACTGCGCGGAACCGGCCGAGGCGGCCGAGGCGGGCGCGCGGCTGCACGAGGAGCTGGCGGCGCTGCCGTTCGACACCGCCACCCAGTGGCCGATCCGGGTCGGCGTCGTGGCGGCGGGCGGGTCGGCCCGGTACGTGAGCCTGGTGCTCTCGCACACCGCGGTCGACGGCACGGGGATGAGCCGCCTGGTGGCCGACCTCACCGCGCTCTGCCAGGGCACCTCGCCGGCCGAGCTGGCCGAGATCCGCGAACCCGCCCAACAACCGCTGGAGGAGGCGGCGTTCCAGACCTCGGAGCGCGGTCGGCAACGGGACGAGGGCGCCCGCAAGCAGTTCCTGCGCAAGCTGCGGCTGGCGCCGACCCGGCTGTTCCCCCCGCCCGGCGAGCCCGCCACGCCGGCCCCCAGGTTCCCGAACGCCGTCCTGCGCTCGCCCGCGCTGGCCCGCACGGTGGACCGGGTGGCGGCCGCCCACCGGGTGACGTCCTCCTCGGTGCTGCTGGCGGCGACGGCGGCGATGACGGCCCGGCTGTCGGGCTCGACGGACGCGGTGCTGAACGTCGTGGTGAGCAACCGCTTCCTGCCCGAGCTGACCAACGCGGTGAGCGTGGTCGCGGGCGACGGACTGTTCCACCTCCCGGACGCCACCGCCGAGTTCAGGGACGTCGTCCGGCGCACCAACGCCGCCGCGATCGGCGCCTACCGCCACGCCTACTACGACAAGCTCCGGCTGGAGGCCGAGATCGGGCGGCTCGCCGCCGAGGGCGTCCCGCTCGCGGACCGGTCCTGCATCTTCAACGACACCCGCGAGCTGGTCGCCGCCTCCCCCGACACCGGCGCGGGCGAGGGCGAGGGCGGGACCACCCTGACCTGGCCGCTGGAGTTCGAGCCCCGCCCCGGCCTGACCTACGCCCTGGACGCGCTGCAGTCCCCGGGCGCGCTGAGCCTGGCCATGACGGCCGACCCAGCGGTGCTCCCCCGCCCGGCGATGGAGCGCTTCCTGTACGGGATCGAGGAGTTGATCCTCACCGAGGCCCGCACCGCCGGAGCGGCGGCCTAGGCCCGGTGCCGGAGGGCGCCGCGCACCACGCGGCGCCCTCCGGCACCCCACACCCGCCTTTCCCTCAGGGCCTGTTGGCCCCGCCGCTAGGCTGGACCCATGCGGATCCTCCTCCTAGGCGGCACCTCCTTCGTCGGCCGCGCGATCGCCGACGACGCCCTGCGCAGTGGCGCCGAGGTCGCCCTGTTCACCCGCGGCCGGACCAACCCCGGCCTCTTCCCCGCCGCCACCCACCTGATCGGCGACCGCGACACCGGCGACTACACCGCCCTGCGCGACGGCCGCTGGGACGCGGTGGTCGACGTCAGCGGCTACCGCCCCCGCCAGGTCGGCCAGGCCATGGACGCGCTCGGCGACCGGGTCGGCCGCTACCTGTTCATCTCCAGCCACGCGGTGTACGAGCGCAGCGGTCTGGCCCCCGGCTCGGACGAGTCCGTCCCGCGCCGCGCGCCGCTGCGCGACGCCGAGCAGCTCACCGAGGAGACGTACGGCCGGCTCAAGGTGGCCTGCGAGGACGACGTCACCGCCCGCTACGGGGACCGGGCGACGATCGTGCGCCCCGGAAAGCGCTGCCGGGGCGGCCGGAGCAGCCCGTCCAGGTGGTCGACGCGCGCGACCTGGCCCGGCTGGTGGTCCGGCTGCTCCAGGACGACCGGACGGGCGCCTTCCACGCCGTCGGCCCGGCCGAACCGACCACGCTGGGCGGGCTGATCGCCACCTGCGCCGAGGTCGCGGGCACCGAGGTGGAGGTCGTCCCGGTGCCGCCGGAGAGCGCGCCGCCGCCGTTCTTCCCGCTGGTCCGGGACGTGCCGCTCTGGCCCGGGCAGCAGCGCAGCGCCGCCCGGGCCAGAGCGGCCGGGATGCCGGCGACCCCGCTCGCGGTCACCGCCGCCGACGTGCTCGCCTGGGACCGCGATCGCGGCGAACCGCCCCTCGGCCACGGCTTCACGCCCGAGCAGGAGGCCCGGGTGCTGGCCGAAGCGACGGGTTCGAGGCCCTGAACGGCCGTCGGCCCCGCACCGCACGACCGGGCAGGGCGGACTGCCGGACGGCCACCCCGTCCTGACCGGTTGTCAGTGGCACGCGCTATGGTCGGCCCCGAACGATCCCACCAGCACCTGCACAGCACCACCAGGGGGCACCATGACCGCGCACCGCACCACCGCGCACAGCGCCGGCCCGCGCACCACCCCGCTCGACGCGCCCCTCGACGCACCGCTCGAAGCGCCGCTCAGCACCGCCGATCTCGTCGAGGGCTGGCGGCGGGTGGGCGTCCGCGAGGGCATGGCGATGATCGTGCACTCCTCGCTCTCCAGCCTCGGCCGGGTCGACGGCGGCGCCGCGGCCGTGGTGGCCAGCCTGCGCGAGGCGGTCGGGCCCGGCGGCACGGTCGCGGTGCCCACCTTCACCACCGCCCTCGTCCGGGACCCAGTGCCGGAGCACACCGGCCTGCCGAGCCCCGAGGTCGCCGAACGGCGCGCCGCCGTCCCGCTGTTCCACCCCGGGCTCCCCTCCCCGATGGGCGCCGTACCGGAGGCGCTGCGCGCGCTGCCGGAGAGCCTGCGCAGCACGCATCCACAGGCCTCGGTCGCCGCGGTCGGGGCGCACGCCCGCGAGGTCACCGCCCGCCGCTCGCTGGGCTTCGCGGTCGGCCGCGAGTCGCCCTTCGGCGCGCTGCACGACCTCGGCGGGTACGTGCTGCTGATCGGTGTCGGGCACAACCGCAACACCTTCCTGCACTACGCCGAGACCTTCGCGCCCAACCGCCGCCTCAAGCTCCGGCGCTTCCCGATGGCGATCCAGGGCGAGCGGGTCTGGATCGAAGCACCCGACGTGGGAGACGACAACGACACCCACTTCCCTGTCGTGGGAAAGGAGTTCGAGGAGCGGGCGGGCATCCGCGAGGTGCTGGTCGGCAACGCGCCCTGCCGGCTGATCCCGGTCCGGGAGCTCATACCCTTCGCCGTCCGCCGCCTCACCGAGCTGCTGGCGGCGGACGGCGCCGGAGCGGCGTAGCCCGATCGACCGCCCGCTTCCTCAAGCGGCCGACCGGACCACGCCCGTCACCAGGTCACGAAGTCACCGGGTCACCAAGTCACCGGTCGCATCCGGGGGCTCGACGGAGCCAGGAATCAACGCTCCTCGTCGTGCAGCGAGTTGGTCTCCTGGATCTTCTTCCAGGACTTCGGCTCCGCCGGCAGTCGCCCGGCGTCCTGTCCCGCAACCGCGCCCGCACCCGGCGCGAGCGAGGCCGCCGCGGCCGGCGCCGGCCCGACGGCCGGCTTCGAGGCGGTGAACAGCCAGGTGGCGAAGAGGTCCCCGAGCTTCTTCCCGGAGACCTTCTCCGCGTACGCCTGGAACTCCGGCACGGAGGCGTTGCCGTAGCGGCGCTCGGTGGGCCAGCCCTTCAGGATCTGGAAGAACTTGTCGTCCCCGACGGCGTTGCGCAGCGCCTGGATGGCCACCGCGCCGCGGTCGTAGACGGCGTTCGCGAACTGGTTGGCGGCGCCCGGGTCGCCCGGCTTGACGGTCCAGAAGGGGTCGTCGGCCGGGTGCGAGGCGTAGACGTAGTCGGCGAGCTCCTGCGCCGTGCCCTCGTCCTCGTGCTCGGACCAGAGGAACTGCGAGTACCGGGCGAAGCCCTCGTTCAGCCAGATGTCGCTCCAGTGCGACACCGAGACGCTGTCGCCGTACCACTGGTGGGCCAGCTCGTGGACGACGACGGAGGTGTTGGAGCCGCGCGCGAACTGCCGGGGGCTGTAGAAGACCCGGGTCTGGGTCTCCAGGGCGAAGCCGGTCTTGACGTTGGGCACGTAGCCGCCGACCGAGCTGAACGGGTACTCGCCGAAGTAGCCGCTCAGCCAGTCGACGATCTCGCCGGTGCGCTCGACGCTCGCCTTGGCCGCGTCGGTGTTCTCGCCGAGGTCCTTGCTGTACGCGTTGTAGACGGGCAGCCCGCTCGGCGTGGAGTCGGTCGTGACGTCGAACTTGCCGACCGCGAGGGTGGCCAGGTAGGTCGCCTGCGGCTTGTTCTCGCGCCAGCTGTAGCGGGTCCAGCCGGCCTGGGAGACGGCACCGGCCAGGATGCCGTTGCTGATCACCTGGTTGCCGTCCGGCACCTGGACCGAGACGTCGAAGGTGGCCTTGTCGCTCGGGTGGTCGTTGCTCGGGAACCACCACCACGCCGACTCGGGCTCACCGGCGGCCACCGCGCCGTCCGGCGTGCGCAGCCAGGCGGTGAAGCCGTACTTCTTCACGGTGGACGGGACGCCCTTGTAGCGGACCACCACGGTGGCCTGGCTGCCCTTGGCGAGCGGGCGGGCGGGCGTGACCTCCAGCTCCTGCTCGCCGCTGGTGGCGAAGGTCGCCGGACGTCCGTTGACCCGGACCTCCTGGACGTTCAGCGCGAAGTCGAGGTTGAAGCGGGAGAGGTTCTCGGTCGCCGTGGCGAGGATGGTGGTGGTGCCCTCCAGCTCGTCGGTGGCGGGCTGGTATTTCAGCCGGATGTCGTAGTGCGAGACGCGGTACCCGCCGTTCCCGTAGGTCGGGTAGTACGGGTCTCCGATGCCGGCCGCGCCGGGTTGGAAGTCGGCCGCCGAGGCGGGGACGGCCAGGAACAGGCTCAGGGCGCTGGCAGCGGAGACGATCAGCCTCTTGCGCACGTGGTCCTCCAGGGTCACTGGGACGATGGGTCGGATCGATCCATGTCCCGGCGGCTCCCGGTCCACTCCCCAATTGTGAGATGTTCATGAAAAGAAACGGGCCGACATCACACCGCCGCGGCACCGTCACACACCCCACCGGCCCCCGGCGCCCCACCCGTCCCTCACGCCCCGCCCTCGCACCCCCGCCCCCCTCGCGCGAGCCTCCCTCACCCGCCGAGCGTCACCGGCGCCCGCACCAGCGAGCCGTACTCCGTCCACGAGCCGTCGTAGTTCTTCACGTGCGGGTACCCCAGCAACTCGGTGAGCGCGAACCAGGTGTGCGCCGACCGTTCGCCGATCCGGCAGTACGCGATCACCTCGCGCTCCGGTTCCACGCCCTTCCCCGCGTACAGCGCCCGCAGTTCCTCCGCCGAGCGGAACGACCCGTCGTCATTGGCCGCCTGCGACCAGGGGACGTTGACCGCACCGGGGATGTGCCCGGGCACCTGCGCCTGCTCCTGCGGCAGGTGCGGCGGCGCGATCAGCTCGCCCCGGTACTCGGCGGGCGAGCGGACGTCGACCAGCACCGCGTCCGAGCCGGGTTTGGCGAACAGCTCGGCCTTGCCGAGCACTTCGTCCCGCAGCGCCCGCAGCTCCGGGCGCTCGGGCCCGGTCAGCCGGTAGGCGGTGTGCTGGTAGTCCATCACCTCTTCGGTGAGCCCGCGCCCCTCCAGCTCCCACTTCTTGCGCCCGCCGTCCAGCAGCCGCACGGGCCCGAAGCCGCGCAGCCGCAGCAGCCAGTAGGCGTACGCGGCGAACCAGTTGTTGTTGCCGCCGTAGAGCACCACGGTGGTGTCGTCCTCCACGCCGGCCGCCCGCAGCAGGTGCTGGACGCCCTCCCGGTCGGCGTAGTCGCGGCCGACCTGGCTGTGCAGGTCGGTGGTCCAGTTCCAGCCGATCGCGCCGGGGATGTGGTCCCGGTCGTAGGCGGTGGTGTCCTCGTCCACCTCGACGACCCGGATCGTCCCGTCGTCCAGGTGGTGGGCCAGCCACTCGGTACCGACCAGCGCCTCGGGGTGTGCGTAGCCGTTGCCGGTCATCCCAGGCCCTCCTTCGCTCTGCCCAGGCTTTCGGCGCCCGACCAGGGGCACAGCGAGCCGCGCACGGGCACGGCGGGGCGCCGGCGACCGGGCCGGACAGTTCGACGCTACGCCGACCGACCGGCCCGGGCCACCCCGCTCAGGAGAAGATCACGGAGCGCAGCTTCAGCCGGTCGCCGAGCTTCTTGCCGGGGTTCATGACGTAGTAGACGTCGCCGCTGCAGTCGAAGTCCAGGAAGACGGTGGCCGTCGAGGTGGTGAGGTTCTGCGGCGCGAAGGCCGGGTCCGCCTCGGTGGCCCCGAACAGGTTGATGCACTCGCGGCTCTCCGGGTCGGCGAGCCCGGCCGGCACGCCGGGGAGGCGGCCGACCTTGTAGAGGAAGTCGCCGGTGGCGGCGTTGGCGGAGGTCGGAACCGCGAGGATGAGGGCGACGGCGCTGGCGACGGCGAGTGCGGTGTTGCGGAGACGCATGATTGATGGCCTTTCAGGAGGTACCTGGCGGTACCTGATGCATTGATGCGAGATCACCCTAGAGGCCAAAAATCAGCAGAAACGGTTCTCCCAATCCACTCTTTCAGGTGGTTTAAGCGGCAAAGCCGCGACTTCTGCCGGGAACCGTCACCCGCACCCGCCGCCCCACGCCCGTACTCAGTTCGCCGGGGCCGAGAAGGAGTACCCCTGGTCGATCAGCACCGGCAGGTACGCCTTCAGCGCCGCCACCGTCTGTGACCGGTCGCCGCCGCCGTCGTGATTGAGCACGATCGACCCGGGCCGGACGTTCTTGAGGATCCGCTCGGTGATCACCGCGGTCCCGGGCGTGGCCCAGTCCTCCGGGTCCACCGTCCAGCCCATCGGCCGCATCCCGAGCTCGGTGGTCACCCTGATCGCGACCGGCGACCAGTCCCCGCCGGGCGCGCGGAACCAGGACGGCTGGCGCCCGGTGGTCCGGTACAGCAGCTCGGAGGTGCGCTCCAGCTCGTCCCGCACCGCCTCGTCGGACATGTGCCGCAGGTCGGGGTGGGTCCAGGTGTGGTTGCCGATGTGGTGGCCGTGGTCCGCGATCTCCCGGACCAGCCCGGTGTTCTCGACGGCGCACTCGCCGACCAGGAAGAAGGTCGCCCGGATCCCGTACTGCTGGAGCAGCGCCAGGACGGTCGGCGTGTACCGGGGATCCGGCCCGTCGTCGATGGTGAGCCCCACCACCCGTTGGCTCGGGTCGAGTTCGTTGACCGGCTTGGCCTCCTCCTCCGTGAGCCGCCGGCGGGCGGGCATCGGCTGGTCGGCGGGCGGCGGCACAGCCGCGGGGGCGGGCGGGGGCGCCGCAGAGGGGGCGGCGGCCTGAGCCGCCTCCGGCCCGGCGGACGACCCTGCGGCCTCCGGCGCGGCACCCGGCGGCCGCGCCGTGGCACCCGCCCCGGCGTCGTCCGCGTCGCTCCAGGGGCTGCCGCAGCCGGCCGCCCCGAGCAGGGACATCCCGGCCGCGACCAGCAGCAGTCGCCGCGAGGGCTTTTGTGAGGAAATCTGATGATCTGACAACATTCCGAATGCATCCCCCGTGTGCCGCCGCCGCTCCCCGATGGCGCCTCAGACGGGCCCGATCACCACTCCGACGGCGCAAGCACACCCCGCCCTCCCCCGGCTCCCCCAGCACTTCCCCGACCGGACGCCCGGCCTCCCCTCCGGACCGCTACGCTGTGCCTTCCCCAGTGTGATGATCTGCCATCAGAGGACGTGGCCATGACGACAAGTCAGGACATCCCGGACCAGGACCGGCCCGACGACGACCCCGCCGAGCTGAGCCAGTGGGAACGGTTCGGCGTCGACACCACCGCCCCCCACTCGGCGCGCGTGTACGACTACTGGCTGGGCGGCAAGACCAACTTCCCGCCGGACCGCGCCATGGGGCAGGCCATCGAGGAGGCCGTGCCGAGCGTCAAGGAGATGGCCAAGGCGAACCGCGCCTTCCAGGGCCGGGCCGTCCGCCACCTCGCCCGGGAACACGGCATCCGCCAGTTCCTCGACCTCGGCACCGGCATCCCCACCTCGCCCAACACCCACGAGATCGCCGAGGCGGTCAGCCCCGGCACCCGGGTGGTCTACGTCGACAACGACCCGATCGTGCTCGCCCACGCCCGCGCCCTGATGGTGTCCAGCCCGGCCAGCCGGACCACCTACATCCACGCCGACCTGCGCAAGCCCGAGGAACTGTTCACCGACCCGGCGCTCACCGCCACGCTGGACCTCACCCAGCCGGTCGGCCTGCTGATGATCGCCGTGCTGATGCTCATCGCCGACGAGGACGACCCGTGGGGCCGGGTCGCCGCCCTGCGCGACGCCCTGCCCGCCGGCAGCTGCATCGCCCTCACCACCCCCACCCAGGACTTCGACCCGGAGGCGGTCGGCAAGGTCACCGAGGCCGCCCGGGCCGGCGGCATGACCCTCGTGCCGCGCACCCACGACGACGTCCTGCGCTTCTTCGACGGCTGGGACCTGGTCGAGCCGGGCCTCTCCCCCGTCCTCGCCTGGCGCCCGGACGGCGAGCCGCCGGCCGACCCGAAGGCCGCGTACTACTGGGGCGGCGTCGCCGTCAAGCGCTGAACCCGCGCCGGGCCCGCCCCCACCGCAGCCCCGCAGGAACGGGCGGGCCCTACCGGGCCCGCCCCGCCCGCGCCCTCACTTCAGCAGCCGCGACAGCCGCCGGTCCGCCAGCGGCTTCCCCCCGGTCTGGCAGGTCGGGCAGTACTGCAGCGAGGAGTCCGCGAAGGACACCTCGCGCACGGTGTCCCCGCAGACCGGGCAGGGCAGGCCGGTCCGGCCGTGCACCCGCAGCCCCAGCTTCTTCTCCGCCTTCAGCTCCCCCGCCGCCAGCCCCCGCGAGCGCTCCACCGCGTCGCGCAGCGTGGCGCCGAGCGCCTCGTAGAGCCGCGCCGTCTCCTCCTCCGTCAGGCTGGACGCGAGCTTGTACGGGGACATCCGGGCCGCGTGCAGCACCTCGTCCGAGTAGGCGTTGCCCACCCCGGCCAGCACGCCCTGGTCGCGCAGCACGCCCTTGAGCCGGCGCCGGTCGCCGCTCAGCAGGGCGGCGAAGTCCGCCAGGGTGAACGTCGGGTCCAGCGGGTCGGGGCCGAGCCGGGCCACCCCGGGCACCTCGGCCGGGTCCTTCACCACGTAGACCGCGAGGCCCTTCTTCGTCCCCGCCTCGGTCAGGTCGAAGCCGTCGCCGGCCTCCCCGGCCAGGCGCAGCCGCAGCGCCAGCGGGTTCCTCGGGCTCGGGCGCGGCGGTTCGGCGGGCAGGCCGTCCTTCCAGCGCAGCCAGCCGGCCCGGGCCAGGTGGACCACCAGGTGCAGCCCGCCGGCCTCGATGTCCAGGAACTTGCCGCGCCGGGTCACCGGGCCGACGGTCCGCCCCTCCAGTGCGGTGACCGGCGGGTCGTACGTCTTCAGCGCGCTGATCGCGACCGGCTGCACCCGGGCGATGACGCGCCCGGTCAGCCGCTCGGACAGGAAGTCGCTCAGCGCCTCGACCTCGGGCAGCTCCGGCATGCGCCCAGTCTCCCGCAGCCCCGCGACGCCCGCCCGCCCGGGAGCGCGCCTTTGCCCGGCTCCCGCGCGGGGCGCAGGCTGGAACTGCGCGCCGTATCCAGCGCCCCCCTGCGCCCCCGCCACGGAGCACCGTGATGAGCATCCTTGAGGAACAGATCGACCTCGCCGTCCCCGTCCTCGCCGCCTGGGAGCAACTGCACCGGGTGCACGAGTACCCGCAGTTCCTCGACGGCGTCCGCAGCGCCCACCCGCACGGGCGGAACCTGGCGCACCTCGGGTTGGAGGTCGACGGCGCCGAGCGGGCGGTAGACACCGAGATCACCGACCGCGGCCGGGGCCGGGTGATGTCCTGGCGGACGCTCGACGAACCGCGGCTGCACGGCGCGTTCGCGCTGCTGCCGCTGGACGCCCGGCACACCCGGCTGCAGATCCGGGTGGAGTACGACCCGGAGGCGATGCACGAGGCGTTCGGCGGGCCGCGCGGCTTCGCCCTGGCCGGGGCGATCGAGCGGACCGTACGGGGAGATCTGGAGCACTTCCGGGATCTGGTCGAGGAGCGGGTCGGCGCGACGGTCGGACGCGGGTGAGCACGGCCGGCCGGCCCCGGTGAGCGCGGCGGGCAGCCCCGGTGAGCACGGCGGCCCGACCCGCGTAAGGGTCGCATAAGCCCAGCTCAGCGCCGGTGGTGAGGCTCTTCACAGCGGACCACCGGCCCGACCGTTTCGCTTTCAACCTGTGGCAGACTCGGATGCCATGGACATCGGCCCGGTCACCAGGACGCTCCGCGCGGCGGTCTTCGCCGCGCTGGTCGTGCTGCTCGCCGGGCTCGGCCAGGTGCTGGTCACCGGCCGCGCGCTGCCGGCCGGCCCGATGGCCCTGGCCTGCGTCGCCGTGTTCGCGGTGGCGTACGCGCTGGCCGGCCGCGAGCGCGGCTACCCGGCGGTCGCGGCGGTGTTCCTGCCGCTGGAGCTGGGCGTCAGCGCGCTGTTCGACTTCGCCCAGACCACCTGCCCGTCCCTGCCGCCCGGCTCCGCGCGCGGCTTCCAGCCGCTGCTGTGCGGCGGCGGTTCGCTGGGCGGGTTCCTGCTCGGCCACGGCGTCTCCCAGCAGATCGGCGTCCTGCTGCTCCTGCTGCTGCACGGCGCGATCGCGCTGGCCGGCGCGTTCTGGCTGCGCCGCGCGGACGCCGCGCTGGCCGGCCTCGCCCGCACCGTCCGGATGCTGGGCGACTTCCTGCACCGGCACCTGCCGGCCGCCGCCCGCTGGCTGCGGCTGCTCGCCGCGCCCGTCCCGGCCCGTCCGGTGGCGCGGGTGCCGTTCCCCCGGGCCAGCCGGACCCTCGTCCCGGCCGAGGACGTCGTCGTCCGCCCGACCGTCCGGCGCGGTCCGCCGGCGCTCGCCCTGGCCTGCTGACAGGCGCGCGCCGCTCGGCGCCGCTCCCGGCCGGTCCTCTCGCCGCGCGCCCCGCGCGCCCGCACCCCCGCACGCCCGAGAGCACAGGACGACACCTCATGAGCAACACCCGCAAGGCCGCCGCCAAGACCAGCGCCACCGACCGCATGCGCGCCGCCCGCGCCCAGGCCGAACGCTCCGACCGGATCCGCCGCCGGATCGTGGTCGGCGGCGCCTCCGCCGCCGTGCTCGCCCTCGTGGCGGGCGTGGCCTTCGCCGTCGGCGGCTCCTCCGGCTCCGGTTCCGCCGACGCGGCCGCGAGCGGCCCGCTGGTCGTCCCCGCCAACACGGGCGGCCAGGACGGCACCGTGATCACCTACGGCAAGGCCGACGCCCCGCACACCCTGGAGATCTACGAGGACTTCCGCTGCCCGTTCTGCGAGCAGTTGGAGACCACCACCGGCAAGGCCATCCAGCAGCTCGCCGACGACGGCACGTACAAGATCGAGTACCACCTGGCGACGTTCCTGGACAAGAACCTCGGCGGCAAGGGCTCGCGCACCGCGCTGGCCGCCGCCGGTGCCGCGCTCAACGAGGGCGTGGACAAGTTCAAGCAGTTCCACGACGTGCTCTACGCCAACCAGCCCGACGAGCGCACCGACGGCTTCGGCGACGTCAACCACCTCCTCGACCTGGCCGGCCAGGTGCCCGGGCTGAAGACCGACGGCTTCGTCAAGGCCGTCCAGGACGGCACCTACGCGCCGTGGGCGGCCAAGGTCAACGAGGAGTTCAACAAGAGCGACGTCACCGGCACCCCGACCGTCAAGCTGGACGGCAGGAAGCTGGACGTCCTCACCGGCGGCAAGGCCGCCACGCCCGAGCAGTTCACCGCGATGGTCAAGCAGGTGACCGGATGACGGCCGCCGCCCCCGCCGCGCGGACGTACGGCCCGAGCCGCCCGTTCGCCTGGCTGCTGCTGATCGGCGGCGCGGTCGGCCTGTTCGCCTCCTCGGTCCTCACCCTGGACAAGATCCGGCTGCTGAAGGACCCGTCGTACGTCCCCTCCTGCAACATCAACCCGATCATCAGCTGCGGCTCGATCATGCGCAGCGACCAGGCGGAGGCCTTCGGCTTCCCCAACTCGCTGCTCGGCCTGGTCGGCTTCGGGGTCGTCATCGCGATCGGCGCCGGGCTGCTCGCCGGGGCGGCGTACCGGCGCTGGTTCTGGCTCGGCCTCCAGGCCGGGACGGTCTTCGGCATCGGCTTCGTGACCTGGCTGATGTACCAGGCGCTCTACCGGATCGGCGCGCTCTGCCCGTACTGCATGGTGGTCTGGGCCTCGATGATCCCG
The DNA here is from genome assembly GCF_041435235.1 of Kitasatospora sp. NBC_01300. Classification (NCBI taxonomy): domain Bacteria; kingdom Bacillati; phylum Actinomycetota; class Actinomycetes; order Kitasatosporales; family Streptomycetaceae; genus Kitasatospora; species Kitasatospora sp. NBC_01300. Next base: position 1,070,190 of record NZ_CP108408.1, read on the forward strand.
CTGTTCTGGTACACCACCCTGCACAACCTGCGCTCCGGGATCATCCCCACCGGCCGCGCCCTGCGCCCGGTCGTCCGCGAGGCGGCGCGCTACCACTGGGTCGTCCCCGCGCTCTGGTACGCGGTGATCGCCCTGCTGGTCCTCAACCGGTTCTGGTACTACTGGAGCACCCTGCTCTGACCCCGTTCGGCCGACCTCGTCCGCCCGGCCCCGGGCCCTACCGCTCCGGGGCCGGGCGACCAGCCCGTCAGACGCCGCTCAGAACCGGAACTCCTCGACCTCGGCCAGCAGTTCGGCCCGGCGCTCGTCGTCGATGAAGGAGGCCCGGAAGGAGTTGGCGGCGAGCCGGCGCAGCGTCTCCTCGTCGAGCGCGAGGGCCTGCTGCACGGCCCGGAAGTTGTCGTCGACGTAACCGCCGAAGTACGCCGGGTCGTCGGAGTTGACGGTGACCAGCAGGCCGGCCTCCAGCATCTCGCGCAGCGGGTGGTCGGCGAGGGTGTCGATGCACCGCAGGCGGACGTTGGAGAGCGGGCAGAGCGTCAGCGGGACCTGCTCGCGGACCAGCCGCGCGACCAGCTCGCCGTCCTCCAGGCAGCGCAGGCCGTGGTCGATCCGCTCGACGCCGAGCACGTCCAGCGCCTCGGTGATGTAGGACGCCGGGCCCTCCTCGCCCGCATGCGCGACGCGGCGCAGCCCGGCCTCGGCGGCCCGTCGGTAGACCTCGCGGAACTTGGCCGGCGGGTGGCCGACCTCGGCCGAGTCGAGGCCGATGCCCGCGATCCGGTCGAAGTACGGGCGGGCGGCCTCGAAGGTCTCCAGCGCGGATTCGGCGGACTCGTCCCGCAGGAAGCACATGATCAGCCGGGTGCTGATCCCGTGCCGCTCCTCGCTGCGCGCCAGCGCCCGGGTCAGGCCGTCGACCACCACGCCGAGCGGCACGCCGCGCGCGGTGTGCGCCTGCGGGTCGAAGAAGATCTCCGCGTGCCGCACCCCCGCCTCGGCCGCCCGGGTGAGGTAGGCGTCGGCGAGGTCGGCGAAGTCCTCCTCGGTGCGCAGCACGGCCATCAGCGCGTAGTACAGGTCCAGGAAGGACTGCAGGTCGCTGAAGGAGTACGCCTTCCGCAGCGCCTCGGTGTCGGCGTAGGGCAGCGTGACGGCGTTGCGGGCGGCGAGGGCGAAGGCGAGTTCGGGCTCCAGGGTGCCTTCGATGTGCAGGTGGAGTTCGGCCTTGGGGAGCGGCATGGGGGATCTGTCCGAGCTGTAGGGGGCGGGAGCGAAGAGTCCAGAAGCATTCATCCTACGATCCGTTCGATCACGACCGGCCTGACGGGCGCGCCCCCGGCCACCCGAACTGGTGCACCGGCCGGGGGCAGCGGGCACCCTGGAGGAGGGGGCTTCCGCCGAGGAGGTACCAGATGCGGCACGTCGAGGATCCGCACATCCGGCCTGCGGGCGTCTCCCCGCACGCCCTGGGCAACGACACGCTCCTGCACGAGCTGGAACAGCTGCACCGCACGCGCCACGAGACCTTCCTGTACGGCTCGGAGGAGGCCCTCAAGCGGCACACCCTGCGCACCGGGCAGCTGGAGGCCGAGTACCTGCACCGCTTTCCCAGCCGGCTGGTGACGGCCGGGCGGACCAGGGCCGGCGCCCGGGCCCGCGAGGCGGCGGCCAGGGTCGAGTCGCTGCCCGAGTAGACGTGCCCGCGCCACCACCGCCCGGCGGGACACGCCGGGCGGTGGTGGCGTGCCCCCGGGCCGGCCGTCGGGGAGGGTGAGAGGCGCAGACGCACCGGACCCCGACCCCCCTGGGAGCCCCGCATGCCCATCGCCAGCGTCAACCCCGCGACCGGCGAGATCCTGGAGACCTTCGAACCGCTCGACGCGGCCGGCATCGAGCAGCGGCTGGCCCGCGCCGAGGCCGCGTTCCACGGCTACCGCACCACCCCCTTCGCCGCCCGCGCCGACCTGCTGCGCCGGGCCGCCGACCTGCTGGACCAGGACCGGGAGGCGATCGCCCGCACGATGACCGAGGAGATGGGCAAGCCGCTCGCCGCCTCCCGGGCCGAGGCCGCCAAGTGCGCCACGGCGATGCGCTGGTACGCCGACCGCGCCGAGGAACTGCTCGCCGACGAGCACCCGGCCCCGGCCGACGTCGCCGACTCCGGCGCCGCCCGCGCCTACGTCCGCTACCGCCCGCTCGGGGCGGTGCTGGCCGTGATGCCGTGGAACTTCCCGTTCTGGCAGGTGGTCCGGTTCGCCGCGCCGGCCCTGATGGCGGGCAACGTCGGCCTGCTCAAGCACGCCTCCAACGTGCCCCGGACGGCGCTGGCGCTGGAGGAGCTGTTCCGGCGGGCCGGCTTCCCGGAGGGCTGCTTCCAGACCCTGCTGATCGGCTCGGGCGCGGTCGAGGGCGTGATCCGGGACCGCCGGGTGGCCGCGGTGACGCTCACCGGCAGCGAGCCCGCCGGGCGGGCGGTCGCCGCCACCGCCGCCGACGAGGTGAAGAAGGCCGTCCTGGAACTGGGCGGCAGCGACCCCTTCGTGGTGCTGCCCAGCGCCGACCTGGACGCGGCGGTGCGCACCGCCGTCCGGGCCCGGGCGCAGAACAACGGGCAGTCCTGCATCGCCGCCAAGCGCTTCATCGTGCACACCGACGTGTACGACCGCTTCACCGCCGGCTTCACCGAGGCGATGCGGGCGCTGCGCGTCGGCGACCCGATGGACGAGGCGACCGACGTCGGTCCGCTGGCCAGCCGCCAGGGCCGGGACGACCTGGAGGAGCTGGTCGAGGACGCCCGCACCCACGGCGCCCGGGTCGAGTGCGGCGGCGGGCGCCCGGAGGGCTGGGACACCGGCTACTTCTACGAGCCGACGGTGCTGACCGGCATCACCCCGGCCATGCGGATCCACCAGGAGGAGACCTTCGGCCCGGTCGCCACGGTCTACCGGGTCGCCGACCTGGACGAGGCGGTGGCGCACGCCAACGACACGCCGTTCGGGCTCAGTTCCAACGTCTGGACCCGGGACGAGGGCGAGCAGGAGCGCTTCGTCCGCGACATCCAGGCCGGCGGGGTGTTCTTCAACGGGATGACCGCCTCGCACCCGGCGCTGCCGTTCGGCGGCGTCAAGCGCTCCGGGTTCGGCCGGGAGCTGTCCGGGCACGGGATCCGGGAGTTCTGCAACATCACCACGGTGTGGATCGGCTGAGCACCCCCGGACCGCCGGGCAGGAGCCGGACGCGAACCGGACGCGAGCCGGACGCGGACGCGGCCGGGTCAGGACGCCACGCGGTGCCTGCCCCGGCCGGGCGTCATCCAGCGGGCGATCACGCCGACCAGGGCGAGGACGGTCGCCCCCCAGACGATGGCCATCAGCACCAGCATCGGCAGCCAGCTCACCTGGGCGCCGACCATGGCCAGGCCGAGCGAGAGCGCGACCATGAACACCACGGCGGTCGGGTTGAGGCTGAGCAGCCAGTGCCAGGCCCGCTGCACCGGGCTCCGGTGCGGCGGCGGGGCCTCGGGGTCGGGGTCGGTGTCGAGTTCCTTGTACGTCAGCAGGTCCATCGGGATCGCCTCCGGTTCTCGGGGGGCTGCCGGATCCGCGGGGCTCAGGAGGCCTTGCGCGGAGCCGTGGACTTTCCGGTCGCGGTCTTTCCGGTCGCGGTCTTTCCCGCCGCGGCCTTCGCGGTCGTGGCCTTCGCGGTCGTGGTCTTCTTCGCCGGGGCCGTGCTCTTCGCCGGAGCGGCCTTCCCGACGGCGGGCTTCTTCGCCGGGGCGCGCTTGCGGGGCGCGGGCTGTGCCTCCGCCGGTCGGTCCCCGTCGGGCCCGGCGGTGTGCCCCCGTCCGCCCTTGGCCCGCTTGAGGCTGCTGCGCAGCGCCTCCATCAGGTCGATCACGTTGTCGGGCGCCTCGCCCGGCTCCTCCTCGTGCGGGAGCTCGACGCCCTCCAACCGGGCCGTGATCACCTGCTGGAGCGCCTGCTGGTAGTCGTCGTGCAACTGGGCGAGGTCGAAGTCCTCGGAGAGGGTGTCCATCAGCGAGCGCGCCATCTTGAGCTCCTGCGGCCGGACGGTGACGTCCTCCTCGGGCGCGATGCCGGCCGCGGGGCGGACCTCGTCGGGCCAGATGCAGGTCTGCAGCACCAGTGTGCCGTCGTGCACCCGCAGCACCGCCGGGGATTCCCGGGTGCGCAGCGCGATCTTGGTGACGGCGATCTGCCCGGACGCGGTGAGCGCGTCGCGCAGCAGGGCGTACGGCTTGGCGGCGGCCTGGTCGGCGACGCCCACGTAGTAGGCCTTGGAGAACATCAGCGGGTCGATCTCGTCGGCGTCCACGAACGCCAGCACGTCGATGATCTTCTTGCTGGGCAGCGGCAGGTCGGCGAGGTCCTCGTCGGTGAGCGTGACGGTCCGGCCGTCGGGGGACTCGTAGCCCTTGGCGATCTCCGCGTACGGGACTTCCTTCTCCTCCCGCTCGCAGTACCGCTTCATCCGCACCCGTCCGCCGTCCTTGGCGTGCACCTGGTGCAGCGGGACGTCGTGCTCCTGGGTGGCCGAGTAGAGGTGGACGGGGATGCTGACCAGCCCGAAGCTGATCGTCCCCTTCCAGGTGGTCTGCATGGGGGTCGCTCCTTCCCGGAGTTTCCCGTTGCCGGAGTTTCCCGTCGCCGGCGTTGCCGCCCGGCCCGGCGTCCCCGCGCCGAGGACGCGCCCAGCACGTGCCCAGGACGTGCCGAGACTCCCACTGTGCCCGGGTTTGCCCCGATCGGCCACACCGGGCCGACAATGAGCCGAGGAGGTCGATGCCGATGACCGTCCGGAGCCGTGGGCAGGGCGCACCGCCGCCGGAGCGGACCGTGTACCGGGTGGTGTACGCGGTGCGGGGCGAGGCCGGCGTCCGGCGCGCGGAGGTCGAGGTGGTACCCGGATACTCGCAGGAGGACGACATCCCCCGGATCCTGGCGGCGCGGCTGACCGGCCGACCCGCGGACGCGGCGCGGATCACCGTGCTGGAACTGCGCGGGCCGTGAGCCGCGGCGGGGCTCGAACCGGGCCCTCAAGGGCCTTCAACTCATTGGCGGTGCGTCAGATTTGAGCTTTTCGCACCACTATTCCACCCACTCTGACCTGGCTTTTTGTGTCCGGTTACCGAACATTTACGGATGCTCTGTTCCGATACCCGGCCGTAGAAGTTAGGTTGCACCGCAATGCGCGGGTCCGTCCCCCACCCTCCGGCGCAACGAGCCGAGGGTCGCGCCGCGCGCGGGAAAGGCACAGGGCTCATCTGATGAGTGCGGACACCACCAGGCCTGCGGCAGCCGCCCAGGTCCCCCAGCAGGCCGGGCCGCCCGGGCACGGCGGCGAAGGCCATCTGAAGGCGGGGCTCAAGAACCGCCACCTGTCGATGATCGCCATCGGCGGGGTGATCGGCGCCGGCCTGTTCGTCGGCTCCGGCGCGGGCATCGCCTCCACCGGGCCGGGCATCCTGCTCTCCTACACGCTGGCCGGTGTGCTGGTCGTGCTGGTGATGCGGATGCTCGGCGAGATGGCGGCGGCCGACCCGCAGAGCGGTTCGTTCTCGGCGTACGCGGACCGCGCGCTCGGCCGCTGGGCCGGGTTCACCATCGGCTGGCTGTACTGGTTCTTCTGGGTCGTGGTGCTCGCGGTGGAGGCGACCGCCGGCGCGAAGATCCTCAACGCCTGGATGCCCGGCGTGCCGCAGTGGGCGTTCGCACTGCTCGTGATGGCGGTGCTGACCGCCACCAACCTGTTCTCGGTCGCTTCCTACGGCGAGTTCGAGTTCTGGTTCGCCGGGATCAAGGTGGTGGCGATCGCCGCGTTCCTGGTGATCGCCACGCTCGCCGTCTTCGGCCTGCTGCCCGGCACCCACGCGGTCGGCACCAGCAATCTGACCGGCCACGGCGGCTTCCTGCCGCACGGCGTGGGGGCGGTGTTCACCGGCATGCTCACGGTGGTCTTCGCCTTCATGGGCAGCGAGATCGTCACCCTGGCCGCGGGCGAGTCGGAGGACCCGGAGCGCGCGGTCAGCAAGGCCACCAACAGCGTGATCTGGCGCATCGGGATCTTCTACCTGGGCTCGATCCTGCTCGTGGTCACCCTGCTGCCGTGGGACTCGGACGCCGTCAAGGGCAGCCCGTACGTGGCGGTGCTGGAGCACGTGGGCATCCCGGGCGCCGGCCAGGTGATGAACGTGATCGTACTGACGGCCGTGCTGTCCTGCCTCAACTCCGGGATGTACACGGCCTCCCGGATGGCCTTCTCGCTCGGCCAACGCGGGGACGCGCCCAAGGCCTTCGCGAGCGTGACCAAGCGGGGCGTGCCGCGGGTGGCCATCCTGTCCTCCGTGGTCTTCGGCTTCGTCGCGGTGTTCTTCAACTACACCTCGCCGGACACGGTGTTCGCGTTCCTGCTCAACTCCTCCGGCGCGGTTGCGCTGTTCGTCTGGCTGGTGATCTGCTTCTCCCAGCTGCGGATGCGCCGGATCATCGAGCGGGAGACTCCCGAGCGGCTGACCGTCCGCATGTGGCTGTACCCCTATCTGACCTGGACGGCCATCGGCATGATCGGGTTCGTGGTGGCGTACATGTTCACCGACGCCGACGGGCGCAAGCAGATGTACCTGTCGCTGGTCGCCGCGGCGATCGTGCTCGCGGCCTCGGCCGTGGTGGGCCGACGGCGGCGGGCCGCGGTGGCGGCGGAGTCCTGACCCGTCCGCGCCGCGCGACGGTGCCGGGCCCGGGAGCCGTTGCGGAGGCTCCCGGGCCCGGTGCCGTTCGAGGGATGCGAACCACAGTTTGACAATGGCACGTCAAAGGGGATACCTGGGCATGGCGCTCCCCCACGAGCGCTCCCCCACCCCCCGGGAGACCCCTTGCCACCCCTCCCCGCCCCCGCGTCCGCGCGCCTGCGCTTCGGCCACCGGCTGCGCCACTGGCGCGAGGCCCGCGGACTCAGCCAGGCCGAACTCGGCCGCCTGCTCGGCTACCACAACTCACTGATCAGCCGAGTGGAGAACGCCCGCCGCTGGCCACCCCCGGGACTCCCCGCCCGGGCCGACGAACTCCTGCTCACCGGAGGCGAGTTGGCCGCCCTCTGGCAGCCCGTCCGGCAGGAGCGGGAGCACCTCGGCGAACTCGCCGCCCCCACCCCGCCACCCCTCGGCGGAAGCGGCACGGGGCCCCCGGCGGGCCGCCCGGACGCCGCCACCTTCGCCGTACTCGGCCACCTGCTCGACGTCTACCGCGCGGCCGCCACCCACACCGGCGGCGAACAGCTCGCCACCGTCCTCGAACACCACGCCCGCACCCTGGCCGCCTGGCAGCACGCCGCCCCGCGCGAAACCGCCCCCGCCGTCCGCTCGCTCGCCGCCCGCTACGCCGAACTCGCGGGCTGGGCCCACTTCGAGGGGGACCGCCGCACCCGCGCGCTCGGCTGGTACGCGGCCGGGCTGGAGTGGGCCCGCGCCGCCGACGACCAGCCGACCGCGGCCGCCCTGCTCGCCCGGCAGAGCACCCTGCACTGGTGGAGCGGCGACCCGGCCACCGCCCTCGCCCTGGCCGAGGCCGCCCACGCCACCGCCCGCACCCTGCCCGGCCTGCGCGCCTGGGCCGCCCTCGCCCAGGCGCACGCCCACGCGCTGGCCGGCGCGGCGCCCGAGACGTGGCGGGCGCTGGCGGACGCCGAACGGCTGACCGAGGCCGCCCTGCGGGCCGGCGAGCCGGCGCCCGGGGCCGCCCGGGCCGCCCTGGTGCTGGGCGTCGCCCACGGCACCTGCCACCGGGACCTCGCCGTCCGCACCGGCCACACCGCCCACGCGCACGCGGCGGTGGCCCACCTGGGCGCCGCCCTGGGGCGCCTGGACCAGGCCGCCCACCCGCACGACCACGCGCTGGTCGCCGGCCGCCTCGCCGGGGCGTACGCCCGGGCCGGGCGCCACGAGGCCGCAGCCGCCGTCCTCTCCCGGCTGCCGCCGGACGCCACCGGCCGGATCGCCTACGAGCGGCGCCGGGCCCGGGCCTGGCTGGGCGGTTCGACGGCGCACCGGCCCCCGGCGGACGGCTGACCACTGACCACTGACGGCTGACGCGCCGGAGCGCCCGGTGGGGATCCCCCCTCGGGCGCTCCGGTTCTCCGCTTCTTCAGCTCTTCGGCTCTCCGGCCGTCGGCGTCAGAGCCCGGCCGCCGCCGCGGCGATGTCGGCCGCGTAGGTGCTGACCTTGGTGTAGACGCCCGGGTAGCCGGGACGGGCGCAGCCGTTGCCCCAGCTGACGATGCCGACCTGGACCCAGCGGCCGGCCGCGTCCCGGTGGACCATCGGCCCGCCGGAGTCGCCCTGGCAGGTGTCCACGCCGCCCTGGTCGACGTAGCCCGCGCAGAGCGAGGCCGCGCTGTTCAGGCCCGGGTAGGCGTTGGCGCAGGAGGCGTCGTCGACGAACGGCACGGTGGCCTTGAGCAGGTAGCGCTGCTGCGCGCCGCCCTCGGTCGCGGCGCCCCAGCCCATGATGGTGAAGGTGCCGCTGTCGTAGGCGGTGGAGTCGGTGGTCGGCAGCGTGCTCACCTGGCTGCCGCCGACCGGCGAGGCCAGCTTGATCAGCGCCCAGTCGTCGCCGCTCTCCGCCCCGGCGAAGCCGGGCGCCTGGTAGACATACGTCGAGCGGACCTTGACCGCGCTGCCGCTGCGCAGGTCGACCGCGCCGGCGGTCGCGGTGATGCTGGTGTCGGCGCCGGTGCCGTTGACGCAGTGGGCGGCGGTGAGCACGATCTGCGGGGTGTAGAGCGCGCCGCCGCAGCCCATCGAGAGCCGCACCACGAACGGGAACTCGCCCTGCGCCGCCCGCGTGCCGCCGACCACGCCCGGCGACGACGTCGAGGGGGCGGGCGAGGCGGCGGCGGGCAGCACGAGCGCGCCGGCGCCGAGCACCAGGCTGGCCAACAGCACGATGAATCTTCCGAATTGACGCTTCATCAGGCTCCTCCATCGACAGGTCGGGGAGCACCGAGGGTGGCCCCGCAGGCGTCGCGACAGGAGGGGCCCGGCCCTGCCGGTCGAAACTGGCAGGAACACGGCAATGCGGGGTTCCGGACGGGGAACCCCTAGGGTGATCGCCCATGCGAGATCTTGTGGCGGGGATGAAGTACCTGGTCGGGGGCCAGAAGTGGGTCGGCCGGCACGGCCGCTGGTGGGGCTTCGGCATGCTGCCCGCGCTGCTCACCCTGGCCGGGTACGCCGTCGCGCTCGTCTTCCTCGGCGGCTGGTCGAAGGACCTCGCCGGCTGGGCCACCCCCTTCGCCGACCACTGGAGCTCGCCCTGGCAGGGCCTGCTGCGCGACGCGCTCGCCGCGGTCGCCTTCGGCGGCGGCCTGCTGCTCTCGCTGCTCACCTTCACCGCCGTCACCCTGCTGGTCGGGCAGCCCTTCTACGAGGCACTGTCCGCGAAGGTCGACGAGACCGAGGGCGGTGCGCCCGCCCCGCCGGAGTCGCCGCTGTGGCGCGAACTGGTGATCGCGGCACGGGACAGCGCCTCCGTCCTGGTCCGGGTGGCCGCGTTCGGCGTGGTGCTGTTCGCCTGCGGCTTCATCCCGGTGATCGGGCAGACGGTGGTGCCGGCGCTGGGCTTCCTGGTGTCCGGCTTCTTCCTGACCGTCGAGCTCGTCGCCGTCGCCCTCCAGCGGCGCGGGGTGCCGCAGCGCGAGCGGATCCGGCTGCTGCGCTCCCGGCTCGGACTGGCGCTGGGCTTCGGCACACCGCTGATCCTGGCGTTCCTGGTTCCGCTGGTGACGGTGCTCGCCATGCCGGGGGCCGTCGCGGGCGCCACCCTGCTGGCCCGGGACCTGGCCCGCGACCTCGCCCTCGACCCGGTCCACGGCACGGCCCACGACGCGGCTCCGGCGGACGAGCAGGAGCAGGAGCCGGAATCGGCGGCGGAACCGACCTCCCCGCCCGCCACCGGAGGCTCGCACCCGACCTCCTGAAGCGGTGACCGGCCGGTCACCCTGCGCCGATCCCGACCGGCCGGATGTGTGAGGCCGCCCACACGGGCTCCGCCGTCTACGGTCCCCGATAGTGGATGGCTACGGCCGGGGCGCCGGCCGACCTCCCGGCACGGGCTCCCGCCCCGCGTCGGACCGCCCGGAACGCCTCGAAGGACGCAGGCCACCACACCTCGCGCCCGCCCATTCCGCTCGCGCCGCCAGCCTTCGACCTACAAATGTGCAAGTCGGACAAACTCTCCCAAAACCATCACCGCGTCCCGCCACGCCCACCCCGCGACTACTACCCGCCGTAGTGGCAACTGCCTTTGCCACCCGTCCCCGGCCCTGCCAAGAATGGCCCGTCGCCAGGCAGCGCAGCCGGCCCCGTCCGCCGCGCAGCCGACCCGCCCCGCCACTTCCGCCGGGGCACCACGGCCGTCCCGGACGGCCGCACGGGCCCCGCTCACCCGGGCGCCCGTGCGATGCCCCGCACCCGGTGCCACCGGCACGGCCCCCGACGGAAAAGGATTGTCCGCTTCATGCAGCTCAGCCATGCCCGCCGCAACTCCCTGATCACCGGCATCGCCACCCTCGTCGTCGCGAGCGCCGCCACCGCCGCCCTCGCCCTCCCGCAGGCCGGGAGCACCACCGAGGCCGCCGCCCCCGCGGCCGCCGTCACGGTGGAGGACAAGGCGGCCGCCGACCAGGCCCAGGCTGACACCGCTGCCGCTGCCGCTGCCGCCGCCGACCAGGCCGCGCAGGAAGCCCAGGCGCAGGCCCAGGCCGAGGCGGAGTCCGCCGCCCAGGCCCAGGCCGAGGCCGACGCGAAGGCCCAGGCGGACGCCAAGGCCAAGGCCGACGCGGACGCCGCCGCCTCCCGCTCCCAGGCGCGCCAGGACCTCACCAGCGCCCCGGCCCTCACCGGCAGCCCGCAGCAGATCGCCGCGCAGCTCGTCCCGGCCGGCCAGCTCCAGTGCTTCAGCAACATCGTGTCCCGCGAGAGCAGCTGGAACCACCTCGCCGTCAACGCCTCCTCCGGCGCGTACGGCCTGGTGCAGGCGCTGCCCGGCAGCAAGATGGCCTCGGCCGGCTCCGACTGGCGCACCAACCCGGCCACCCAGATCAAGTGGGGCCTGGACTACATGAACACCCGCTACGGCAGCCCCTGCGCCGCCTGGTCGTTCTGGCAGAACCACCACTGGTACTAGACCGAGACTGCCGAGCCTCGGCACACCCCGGGCCCGCGACGCACCACGCGTCGCGGGCCCGGGTGCGTTCCGGCTGTCGTGGACGCGTCCGGCAGGCCGCGTGAAGATATGGCGTACGGTCGTACGATTTGGCGGGGATTGCTCGGTATTACGCACCGTCAGGGCTTTGCCACGGTCAGCGCGTCCTCTTACGCTCCGGCGTCATGCCCTCACCCCTCATCAGCGTCGTGCTCCCCGCCTACGACCAGCACAAACAGCTCGCGGACTGCCTGGACTCGCTGCTCGCGCAGTCCTTCCGGGACGTCGAGGTGATCGTGGTCGCCGACCGCTCGCCCGACGCCGCGGGCGAGCTCGCCGACGCGTACGCGGCCCGGCACCCGCGGCTGTCGGTCCTGCACCTCAACGCGGCGGTCGGGGTCGGGGTGAGCCGGAACGCGGGGGTAGCGCGGGCGGCCGGCGAGTACCTGCTGTTCCTGGACGCCGACCACCAGCTGCCCCAGGACGCGCTGCAGACCCTCGCCGACCGGCTCGGGCAGACCGGCCCGGTGGACCTGCTGCTCTTCGGCCACTCCCGCCGGCACAACGACCGGGACTGGCCGGGCGGGGCGGAGGCGCTGCTCGCCGAGGCCGGCCCCGAGGTATTCGAACCCTTCGACCAGCCCGCGCTGTTCGGCGCGCCGCCGCTGGTCTGGGACCGGCTGATCCGCCGCGGCCACTGGGAGGAGCTGCGGCTGGCCTTCCCCGATGGCCGGTACGAGGAGATCCCGGTGGTGCACGCGGCGCTGCTCGGCGCCCGCCGGGTCGCCGTGCTGGCGCGCGAGTGCGTGCAGCTGCGCCGCCGGGAGACCGTCCACCCCACCGGCTCCCCGGGCAGCGGTGTGTTCGACCTCTTCGACCAGTACGAGCGCAGCTTCGCGCTGCTGGAGGACCAGCCGCACCTATACGCGGTGCGGGACGCGCTGTTCGTCCGGATGATCCGGCACTACCTGTTCGTCTTCGACCTGGCCGGGTGCGTCACCCGCGCCGAGCGGCCGCAGTTCTTCCACCGGGCCGCCGAGCACCACCGGCGCTTCCAGCCGCCCGGCCACCGGCGCCCGGGCGGCCGCGAGGGGATCAAGTTCTCGCTGCTGGCCGGCGGCGCCTACCCCGCGTTCGAGATGGCCAAGCTCTCCCACATCGCCCGCGGCACGCTCACCGGGCGGCGGTGACCGGACTCCGGACGTGCGCGGCCCCGCCTCCGCAGGCGGCGGGGCCGAGGTCCGGTCCGGCCGACACCCCATCGGCGGTACCCCGGTCGTGGCCGGTACCCCTGCGGGCGCGCGGCTGCCATGATCGGCCGGAGCCGTCGCCGCACCCGCCCGGAGGTCCCTGGTGAGTCGTCCGTCCGCAGCCCCCGGGGCCGAGCTGGCCCGCGAACTGGCCGCCGTGCTGCGCGGGGAGGTCCGCTTCGGCACCGCCGAGCGGACCGTCTACAGCCACGACGCGTCCAACTACCGGCAGCTGCCGCTCGGCGTGGTCAAACCCGCCGACCTCGACGACGTCCGCACCGCCCTCGCGCTCTGCCGCCGGTACGGCGTGCCGGTGGTGCCGCGCGGGGCGGGCACCAGCATCGGCGGGCAGGCGATCGGCCCGGGCGCGGTGGTGCTGGACTTCCGCCGCCACCTCGGCGCGGTCCTGGACATCGACCCGCAGGCCCGCACCGCCCGGGTCCAGCCGGGCACCGTGCTGGACGACCTCCAGCGCGCCGCCCGGCCGTACGGGCTGCGCTTCGGCCCCGACCCGTCCACGCACAGCCGCTGCACCCTCGGCGGCATGATCGGCAACGACTCCTGCGGCTCGCACTCGCTCGCCTGGGGGCGCACCTCGGACAACGTCGAGCAGCTGGAGCTGCTGCTCGCGGACGGCACCGAGCTGACCGTGGGCGGCCGGCTCACCGCGCAGGAGCGCGCCGCGCTCCGCACCCTGCCCGGGCGGCCCGGTGAACTCCACCGGCAGCTCCAGGAGTTCACCGACCGCAACCTCGCCACCATCCGCCAGGGCCTGCCCGCGCTGCCCCGCCGCACCTCCGGCTACCCGCTGGACGCCCTGCTGCCCGAGCACGGCCACGACCTGGCCCGCGCGCTCACCGGCACCGAGGGCAGCTGCGCGCTGCTGCTCGGCGCGACCGTCCGGCTGGTCGAGGAACCGCCCGCGCGCGCCCTGGTGGTGGCCGGCTACCCCGACGAGGGCGCCGCCGCCGACGCCGTCCCCGCGCTGCTGCCGCTCGGACCGCTCACCGCCGAGGGCATGTCCGCCGACCTGATCGCCGCACTGCTCGCCGCCGGCCCCCGCCCGCCCGCGCTGGACCGGCTGCCCGCGGGCGAGTGCTGGCTCTTCCTGGAGACCGGCGGCGCGACCCCGGTCGAGGCCTACCAGGCCGCCCGCCGGCTCGCCGACGCGGTGCGTCGCGAGCGCTCCGCCTCCGTCGCCCTCGTCACCGACCCGGCCGAGCAGCGCCAGCTCTGGGCCGTCCGGGAGGCCGGCGCCGGCATCGTCACCCGGCTGCCCGGCGGCGGCGAGGCCTGGCCCGGCTGGGAGGACTCCGCCGTCCCGCCCGAGCGCCTCGGCGACTACCTGCGGGACCTGCGCGCCCTGCTGCGCCGGCACAGCCTGCACGGCGTGCCGTACGGGCACTTCGGCGACGGCTGCGTGCACCTGCGGATCGACTTCCCGCTGGACGAGCCCGCCGGGGTGCTGGTCTTCCGGGAGTTCCTGGAGCAGGCCGCCGACCTGGTGGTCTCCTACGGCGGTTCGCTCTCCGGCGAGCACGGCGACGGGCAGGCCCGCGGCGAACTGCTGCCCCGGATGTACCCGCCCGACGTGATCGCCCTGTTCGGCGAGTTCAAACGGATCTGGGATCCCGAGCACCTGCTCAACCCGGGGGCCCTGGTCGACCCGCGCCCGCTCGACGCCGACCTGCGCTTCGTCACCGCCCCGCGCCGCCCGCTGCCGCTCGCCCTCCCGTACGAGCAGGACGGCGGCAGCCTGGCCAAGGCCGTGCACCGCTGCGTCGGCGTCGCCAAGTGCGTGGACCCGAACACCGGGGTGATGTGCCCCAGCTACATGGCCACCGGCGAGGAGCGGCACTCCACCCGGGGCCGGGCCCGGCTGCTGGCCGAGATGCTGCGCGGCATGGCCGCACCTCCCGGCAGCCAGGGCGGCGCGGCGATCGCCGACGGCTGGCGCTCGACGGAGGTCCGGGAGGCCCTGGACCTCTGCCTGAGCTGCAAGGGCTGCGCGAGCGACTGCCCGGTCCATGTCGACATGGCGACCTACAAGGCCGAGTTCCTGCACCAGCACTACCGGCACCGCCCGCGCCCGCTCGCCCACTACTCGATGGGCTGGCTCCCGCTCTGGCTGCGGGCCGCCGCCCTCGCCCCCGGCGCCGCCAACACCCTCGCCCGCTCCCCGGCCGCCGGGCTGCTCAAGCGGCTCGGCGGGATCGACCGGCGCCGGGTGCTGCCCGTCCTCCCGCCGGAGACCTTCACCCGCTGGTACCGCCGCCACCGCGCCGCGCACCCGGCCCCGGCGGGCGCACGGCCGGTACTGCTGTGGCCGGACACCTTCTCCGACCACCTCCAGCCGAACGTGCTGCGCTCCGCCGTCGAGGTGCTGGAGCACCTGGGCTTCGACGTACGGCTGCCCGCCGGCCCGGTCTGCTGCGGCCTGACGTGGTACTCCACCGGCCAACTCGGCACCGCCCGCCGGGTGTTGCGGCGCAGCCTGCGGACGCTGGCCGACGCCGGGCTGCCCGCCGACACCCCGGTGGTCGGGATGGACCCGAGCTGCACCGCCGCCCTGCGCGAGGACCTGCCCCGGCTGCTCGGCCCGGACGGCCGCCCGCTCGCCGAACGCACCCGCACCTTCGCCGAGTTCCTCGACCAGTACGCACCCGACGCCCCGCTCCCCCAGGTCCCGCTGGACGCCGTCACCCAGACCCACTGCCACCAGCACGCCGTCCTCGGCAGTGCCGCCGATCGCCGGGTCGAGGACCGACTCGGCCTGCACAACCGGGTGCTGGACTCCGGCTGCTGCGGCCTGGCCGGCAACTTCGGCTTCGAGCGGGGCCACTTCGAGGTGTCCGAGGCGATCGCCGAGCGCGTCCTGCTCCCCGAGGTCCGGGCCGCCGCCCCCGACACGGTGGTCCTGGCCGACGGCTTCAGCTGCCGCACCCAGATCGCCCAACTCGCCCAGGGCCGCCAGGCCCTGCACCTGGCGGAACTGATCGCCCGGGCGCTTCGGGAGCGCGCTTAGGGCGCGGCGTGCTCGCCGAGGAAGGCCCCGGCGCGGGCCGCGGCCTCCTCCTTCGTCGGGTAGCCGCGGTCGGCCGCGCCGCGCGCACCGTCGGCGCCGACGCCCGCCCAGCGCCAGCCGCCGGATTCCGCCTCCTGCTCCAACTCGGCGGTGCCACCGAACAGTTCGAGCCCGCCCTGCGCCGCCGCCGGGCGGGCCTCCGGCCACTTCTTCCGGGCGCCCTGCCGGGTGATGCCCCAGGCCGCACCCAGTTGCTCGTAGCTCGCGCCGTAGGAGCCCGCGGTCGCGGCAGCGATCGCGGTCAGCCGCTTGACCTCCGTGTCAAGCACCTTCCAGCTGGCGAGGACGGAGAGCGCGACCTCGGCCGGGTCCGCGTTCCACATCCGGTCCTCGGGCAGCCCGCTCGCACGCGAACGCACGGCCCTGGCAAGGGGGTTCAGGGCGTCACCGAGCGCCCTGGACAGTTCGGACCGCTCCTCGGGGGTGATCTCGATCGATGTCATACGACAACCATAGTTAACGAATCGTCACGCGACAACCAAGGTTACCGCCTGATCCGATCCGTACCGAGCGGCAGGTTCAAGTCCCGTCGCTCGGGCGCGAAGGGAAGGCCCGCGACGAGCACCCGACAGCCGACCGCCAGAGCCTCGCCGAGGAAGCCCACGCCGATCGACAGCTGGACCGGCCGGGCGTCCGGAGCGAGACCGAAGCGGCCGGCGAGGAAACCGAAGCCCGCCATCACCACGAGGGAGCCTGCGGCGACCAGGAAAGTCCGGCCGGTGTACCGCTGCCACGCCACGCCGTCGCGCTCGAACAGCGTGACGGTGGCGCCGCGCAGGACCCCGAGCCCGACGCCGAGCGCGGCACCGACCGCCGCGCACAGGTCGAGGAACTCCTCGCCGAGACCCTCCCCCTGGACGCCGGGCGCCGGGAGGAGTCCGCGCTCTGGCTGTCCTTCGTCACCGCCGCCCGCACCCGCCCCGAACTCCGCTCCCGCGCCGCCGAGGTGCAGGCCGGACTGGACGAGCTGATCCAACGCGTCCTGACGGAGGCCGAGCGCTCCGGCGCCCTGGCACCCGGCCTCGACCTCGCCGTCGAGACCCGCCGCCTCTCCGCCCTGCTCGACGGCCTCACCCTCCAGGCCGTCCAGCACCCGGACCTGGTCGGCCCGGGCGAACTGCGCGCCGTACTGCGCCGCCACCTCGACACCTTGGCCGGATGACGCCCTGACTGATTCGCCGCGCCCCTGAGCCGCCGCCGTCGACAGACCCCGCCGCCGTCAGGCCCCGGCCTTGGCCGCCTCCTCCGTGGGCGCCTCCTCCGCGCAGACCGCCGACACGAACTCCGCGAGCCGGGCCTGCGGCAGCCCGCGCGCGATGTCCGCCTCGCTGATCATCCCGACCAGCTTGTGCTCCGGGTGGTTGATCACCGGCAGCCGGCGCACCCGGTACTGCTCCATCACCCGCAGCACCTGCTCCGCGTCCTCGTCCGCCTCCACCGTCATCGGCCGGCCCAGGGCCAGTTCGCCCGCCATCACCCCGGCCGGGTCCCGGCCCTCGGCGACGCAGCGCAGCACGATGTCGCGGTCGGTCACGATGCCCAGCAGCTTGTCGTCCTCCCCGCAGATGGGCAGCGCGCCGACGTGTCGTTCCCGCATGATCCGGGCGGCGGC
Organism: Kitasatospora sp. NBC_01300; assembly: GCF_041435235.1. Taxonomy (NCBI): domain Bacteria; kingdom Bacillati; phylum Actinomycetota; class Actinomycetes; order Kitasatosporales; family Streptomycetaceae; genus Kitasatospora; species Kitasatospora sp. NBC_01300. The sequence continues at coordinate 1,087,359 of NZ_CP108408.1, forward strand.
GGCGAGCGTCTCGTGCTCGCGGATGCACTCCGCGCCCGGGTGCATGATGTCGCTGGCTCTGGTCATGGTCCCGCCTCCTGGCCTGGCTTCCCGCCCCCTGTTCCATCCTGGTCCGGGCCCGCGGAGGCCGCCACCGGGCACCGGTCAGGCCGCCTGGTCCGGCTCCGCCCGCCCGCCCGGCGCGTCCGCCCCCGGCAGTGGCGACTGGTCCAACAATTCCTCCAGCGGCGGGAGTTCGTGCTGCGACCGGTCCTGCTCGACCTCCTCCTTCGCCGTCTCCTCGCGCTCCACGGCGGCCCGTTCGGCGGCCTTCGCCGCTGCCGCCGCGGCGTTCACCGCGGCCCGCTGCTGGTTGTCCGTCGCGCTGTCCAGGAAACGCAGCAGCTCCACCGGGAAGGGCAGCACCAGCGTCGAGTTCTTCTCCGCCGCCACCTCCACCACCGTCTGCAGCAGCCGTAGTTGGAGCGCCGCCGGGGTCGCGCTCATCACCGCCGCCGCCTCCGACAACCGGGCCGAGGCCTGGTACTCGCCGTCCGCCGTGATGATCCGCGCCCGCCGCTCCCGCTCGGCCTCCGCCTGCCGCGCGATCGAGCGCTTCATCGACTCCGGCAGCGCGACGTCCTTGATCTCCACCCGGTCGATCTGGATGCCCCAGCCCAGCGCCGGGCTGTCGATCATCAACTCCAGCCCCTGGTTGATCGGTTCGCGGTTGGCCAGCAGGTCGTCCAGCTCGCTCTTGCCGATGATCGAGCGCAGCGAGGTCTGCGCCACCTGGGAGATCGCGAACTGGTAGTCCTGCACGTTGACGGTCGCCCTCACCGGGTCCTCGACCCGGAAGTACACCACCGCGTCCACCCGGACGGTCACGTTGTCCCGGGTGATGCCCTCCTGCGCCGGGATCGGCATCGTCACGATCTGCACGTTCACCTTGCGCAGCTTGTCCGCGATCGGCAGCAGCGCCACCAGCCCGGGTTCGCGCACCTCCCTGCGCACCCGGCCGAAGCGGAACACCACTCCCTTCTGGAACTGCTGGACGACCCGCACGCTCAGGCCCGCCCAGATCGCCCCCAGCCCGACCAGCCCCCCGATGGCACCCAGCACCGCATCGACGATCATCGCGGCCTCCTTGCGGCCTCGGCGAGGCCTCCTCGCGCACCAGCCAGCCCCGGCCGTCGCCGACCCGGCCCAGCCGGGGGCCGCCGGAGCAGCTGATTCAACGCTACGCCTGCCCGGGCACGGCCGGCGCGAGCTCGGTACGGGGCCGAGGACGGACCGTAGGATCGTGGCCATGCCGCAGTCCGCCGCCGACGACCCCGGCCACCCCCGCCACCCCGCCGAGGCCGCCGCCCGCGCCACCTCGCTCACCGCGCTGGACCGCGTCGTCACCGACTGCCGGGCCTGCCCGCGCCTCGTCGAGTGGCGCGAGGAGACCGCCCGCACCAAGCGCCGCGCCTACCTGGACTGGGACTACTGGGCCCGCCCGATCCCCGGCTTCGGCCCGCCCGACGCCCCGCTCGTCCTGGTCGGCCTCGCCCCCGCCGCCCACGGCGCCAACCGCACCGGCCGGATCTTCACCGGCGACCCGTCCGGCGACCTGCTCTACGCGGCGCTCCACGACCTCGGGCTCGCCAACCGCCCCGAATCCGTCCGGTACGGCGACGGCCTGCACCTGCGCGGCGTCCGCATCACCGACCCGGTCCGCTGCGCCCCGCCCGACAACAAGCCCAGCACCGCCGAACGCGACACCTGCCGCCCCTGGATCACCCGCGAACTCCAGTTGCTGCGCCCCACCGTACGGACCGTCGTCGCCCTCGGCGGCTTCGCCTGGCAGGCCCTCCTGCCCGCCCTCGCGCAGGCCGGCTGGCAGGTCCCCCGGCCCCGACCCGCCTTCGGCCACGGCGCCCTGGCCGTCCTCCCCGCCGCCGACGGCGGCCCCGCCCTCCAGCTGTACGGCTGCTACCACGTGAGCCCGCGCAACACGAACACCGGCCGCCTCACCACCCCCATGCTCCGCGCCCTGCTCCGCACCGCCGCCCGGTCGGCCGGGCTGGAACCGGCGCCGGATTAGGGCGTGTCCGACAATTCCCGCCAGCACACGGGCCCAGGTCGGACACGCTCTAGCCGAACCGGGGCAGCTTGCGCCCCGCCGCCCGGTCCCACACCTGGGGCAGCCGGGCCCGGGCCGTCTCGGCGGCGGTGAGCTGGCGGGCGTAGAGCACCCCGAGGCCGAAGGGCTCGACGCTGTCGGCGGCCTGCCCGGCGAGGGTGTCGGCGGCGATCACCGCGTCCTGGTGCTCGCCCAGCAGTTCCTGGACGGCCTTCATCCGGTCCGTGTACCGCTCGGCGGCAGCGCCGACCGCCGGGGCGGCGGTCTCGCCGGCGTAGCGGGCGCGTTTGGCGGCCTTGCGGGCCTCGTGCAGGGCGCGGTCGCGCTGCTCGACGGGCCCGGCCCCGGCGTCGAGGGCCGCCCGGACGCGCTCGCCGGTGCGGTGCTGCTCGCGCTCGGCGATCCGGGCCAGCTCGGGGACGGCGTCACGCCCGGCCCGGCGGCGCAGCGGGGGGTCGGCGAGGAGGGCGGCGAGGGCGTCGGCGAGGGCGCGGCGGCGCGGGCTGTCGAGGGCCGCGAGCACCTCGGGCCAGGCCTGCCGGTACTCGACCCGCCCCCACCGCTCCAGCTCCGCGGCGACCCGCTCCGGCCGGCACTCGGCGGGCAGTGCCCGGGCCTGGGCGGCCAGCCGCTCGGCGAGCACCTCGCCGTCCCGGGCGCGGCCGAGGGCGGCCGCGAGCCAGCGCAGTTCGGCGACCAGGTGGTCGGTGGCCCCGGGGGCGAACAGCCGCCGGAAGGTCCGCAGGGCGCTGCGCAGCCGCCGGCAGGCGACCCGCATCCGGTGCACCGCGTCCGGTTCGTCCGCCCGGACGGCGTCGTCGAGGCCGGCCAGTACCTCCGACTGGGCCCCGAGGCGGTCCAGCAGCACCTGCCCCACCGTGGTGGTCGGTCGCGCCATGAGCGCTCACCCCCTCTTCGGGGTCGCCGGGAACGCCTTCCAGGCTACGGGTCCGGGCGCACGACGACGACCAGGACCGCGACGGGGACGGGCAGGCCAGGCCGGGGACGGGCAGGCCCGGGACGACCGCGCGGCGCGCCCGACGCCGGCCCGCACGACCGGCGAGGCGGTCCCGGCTGAGCGCACGTCAGGCTGGTGAACGAACGGCCTCCGGCGGGCAACGCTTCCACTGCCCGGGTACGCGCCCTCGTGCCGGATGTAAGCGTCGTGGCATACTCCGGGACGTGACGACCTCCACCCATGCGATCAGGGCCCTGCGGGCCGCGGTGTTCACCGCGCTCGCCGTGCCGCTGTCCGCGCTGGGCCAGGTGGTCATCACGGGTCGCCCGCTGCCGCTCTCGCTGGTGGCGGCCGCGACCGCCGTCGTCTTCCTGGTCGCGGCCGCGCTGGCCGGCGGGGAGCGGCGGCTGCTGCACATCTCCGGTGTGCTGGTGCCGGTCGAGCTGCTGCTCAACACGACGTTCAACCTGGGGCAGGCCGGCTGTGGGCCGATCCTGTCCGAGCACGTGCCCGCGCGCGGTGTGAACCTGCTGGTGTGTGGCGGCGGTTCGGTGGACGGGTCGCTGCTGGCCGGTCCGCTGGGCCACGTGGGGCCGCTGGCCCCGGCGGCGACGCAGGTGCTGCTCCTGCTGGTGCACCTGGTGATCGCGCTGGCCGCCGCGGCCTGGCTGCGGTTGGGTGACGCGGCCCTGACGGGCCTGGCCCGGTCGCTGCGCGCACTGCGCCAGTCGCTGACCCGCCCGTTGCGCGCCCTGGTCCTGCTGCTGCTCCCGGCTCCGGTCCGGCCGGTGCTGCGGGTGCCGCTGCCGGTGTCGGACCGCGTGCGGCCGCGCCGCGAGGACGTGGTGCTGAGCCCGGCTCCCCGGCGTGGTCCGCCGGTTCTCGCGCCTGCCTGCTGACCCGCCCGAGGCCGTAGGGCCGCCGCGCACGTTCGTCCGCAGGCAGCGCGCACAACTCCCGCGTTCACTCGATCCCGCCGCACCCGGTGCGGTTTCCCGCGCGCATCCGCGCGCCGCGTACAGGAGTTGACCTTCCATGGCTCAGACCCCCAGCAAGCAGCAGGCCAAGCGCATCAGTGCCCGTGAGCGGATCCAGGAGGCGCAGCGCATCGAGCAGGCGGCCTCGAAGCGCCGTCAGCGGATCGTCGTGGCGGTGTCCGCCGTCGCGGTGCTCGCCCTCGCGGGCGGAGCGGCGGTCGCGATCAACTCGGCGTCCGGCAAGAAGGACTCGAAGGCGGCCGCCGACGCGTCCGCGCCGACCGAGCTGGTCGTCCCGGCGAACGCCTCCGGCCCGGGCGGCACGGTGATCACCTACGGCAAGGCCGACGCCCCGCACACCATGGAGGTGTACGAGGACTTCCGCTGCCCGGTCTGCAAGCACTTCGAGGCGGCGAACGGCGAGGCGGTCAAGAAGCTGACCGAGGACGGCTCGGTCAAGGTGGAGTTCCACCTGGCGGCGTTCCTGGACAACGCCCTCGGCGGCAAGGGCTCGCGCACCGCGCTGGCCGCCGCGGGCGCCGCGCTGAACGAGGGCGTGGACAAGTTCAAGCAGTTCCACGACGTGCTGTACGCCAACCAGCCCGACGAGCGGAAGGACGACTTCGGCAACGTCAACCACATCCTCGACCTGGCCGGCCAGGTGCCGGGGCTGAAGACGGACGCCTTCGTGAAGGCCGTCACCGACAAGACGTACGCGCCGTGGGCGGCGAAGGTCGCGGAGGCGTTCAACGGCAGCGGGGTGACGGGCACCCCGACGGTCAAGGTGGACGGCAAGCCGATCACGCTGTTCAGCGGCCAGTCCACGGTGACGCCGGAGCAGTTCACCGCCCAGGTGAAGCAGGCCGCCGGCCTGCAGTAAGCACGGCACCACCGGCCCGGCCGAACCCCGGCCGGGCCGGCTCCTCCCAGCCACCGGAGTGTGCTGCCATGACCGCCGCTACCTCTGTGCACCTCTCCCCTCCCGTCCCCGGCGACGCCGGCCGTGCGCCGGTCGGCGCGGGCCGGGCGTTCTCCCTGCTGCTGTTCCTCGGCGGGCTGATCGGGCTGGCCGCCTCGGCCGTCCTGACCTTCGACAAGCTCCGCATCCTGGAGAACCCGTCCTACGTCCCCAGTTGCAACATCAATCCGGTGATCAGCTGCGGTTCGGTGATGCGCACCGAGCAGGCGGAGGTCTTCGGGTTCCCGAACCCGCTGCTCGGGCTGGCCGCCTTCGGCGCGCTGGCGGCGGTCGGGGCGGGGCTGCTGGCCGGTGCCGCGTACCGGCGCTGGTTCTGGCTGGGCCTGCACGCGGGCACCCTGCTGGGGGTGGTGTTCGTGCACTGGCTGATCGACGAGGCGCTGTACCGGATCGGCGCGCTGTGCCCGTACTGCATGGTGGTGTGGGCGACGGTGGTGGTGCTGTTCTGGTACACGACGCTGCACAACCTCCGGACGGGGGTGATCCCGGTGGGCCCGCGGCTGCGGCCGGTCGTGCGGGAGGCGGCGCGCTACCACTGGGCGGTGCCGGTGCTGTGGGCGGCGGTGATCGCGCTGCTGATCCTCAATCGGTTCTGGTACTACTGGAGCACGCTGGTCTGATGGGCCTGACGGGTCTGACGGACTGGCATATTTGACGGATCGTCAGCCTACGTATCCCGTGGAGTGCAGCAGCGCGGTGGCGCCGGTGCGCCGGGCCGCCAGGGCCCGGGTGAGCCGGCGCGCCGCGCAGGGGTGCAGCAGTGCGGCCGCCCGGGCGGGGGTGAAGTACCCGTACTCGGCGATCTCCTCGGCCTGCACCCGGATGGTCGCGCCGGCCGGGACCGTTCCGCCGTCGAACATGAACTGCACGGCGGGGTGGGCGTGTTCGCCCTGGCCGGGGATCGGATCGCGCCACTCGACGACGAGCAGCCGCAGCTCGCCGGCCACCAGCCCGGTCTCCTCGCGCAGTTCGCGGGCGGCGCATTCGGCGGGGCCCTCGCCCGGGTCCATCCCGCCGCCGGGGAACTGCCACTGGGCGCGGTAACTGGCCTTCAGCAGCAGGACGTCGCCGCCTTCGCCGGTGAGCAGCACGCTGCAGCCGACGTAGGCGCGCAGCAGTCCGGCCAGCCAGTCCTGTTCCGAGAGCCAGGTGTCCGTCATCGCGCCTCCTCCGCCGGTGCCCCGTCGCGGTGGCCACTCTGCCGCAACCCCCGTGCCGGATCCGGCGGTTCGTGCCCTAATCCACCCGATCGGGTACTCGACGCGGGAACGGACCCAGGGGCTCTCTTCCGGATCACACCGCGCGCCCGGCGCGGTCCGGAAGAGAGCCCCTATCCGAAGACCGCCCGCCGGTAGGCGTTGCGCAGGTCGGTGAGCGGCTGGATGTCGCGGTCGTAGTGGACCTTGTTGGTGAGCAGCAGCGCCCAGCGGCCGAGCCGCCGGGAGATCCAGATGCCGGTGCCGGTGAAGCCGTAGTGGACGAAGGCGCCCTCGGCGGGGTCGGTGCCGGGGGCGTACAGCCAGGACAGGCCGCGGGCGGGGGCGAGGCCGCCGGTCTGTTCGCGCAGCGACTCGGCGATCCAGGCCTCGCCCCAGGGCAGTTGGGGCGGCGGGGCGAGCAGCGCGGTGAGGAAGCGGGCGAGGTCGCGGGCGGTGGAGAAGGCCCCGGCGTTGCCGGAGACGCCGCCGAGCAGCCGGGCCGAGGGGTCGTGGACGACGCCGCACAGGTGGGTCCCGGCCTGCGGGTCGTACTCGGTGGGCGCGGTGCGGGCGGTGTCGGCGGGGCCGAGCGGCCCGTACCGGGTGTCGGCCATGGCGAGCGGCCGCCAGATCCAGCGGGCGGCGAGCTCGTCCAGCGGTGCGCCGCCGAGGTCCTCGACGAGGTAGCCGAGCAGGACGGCGGCGCGGTCGGTGTACTCGACGGCCGTGCCGGGGGCGCGGTGCAGCGGGGCGGCGATCACCCCGGCCCGGATCGCCGCGAGGTCGCGCCCGTAGAGCCGCTCGAATCCGGTGCGCGGGAGCATTCCTGCGGTGTGCGCGAGGAGTTGACGGACCGTCACCACAGCGACGGGATGTCCGGAGGCGGGCGGCCACCAGCGGCCGAGCGGTGCGTCGAGCGGGAGCCGCCCGGCCTGCCGGAGCACTCCGGCGCAGGGCCAGAGAGCGATGATCTTGGTGAGGCTGGCGAGGTCGTACCGGGTGTCCGGGCCGGGAGCGAGCCGGGCGTACGGGCCCTGCCCGAGCACGCCGTGCGCGCCGCCGCCGAGCGTCCCCCCGGCATCGCCGACGGCCCAGACGGCGCCGGCCCCGACGGTGCGCACGCCGCCCCGGACCAGCCGGTCCAGCTCCCCGCCGGGCGCGGCCAGGGCGGGGAGCCGGTCGGCTCCTGGCGGTTGCTGGCTCATCGTCCCCCCTCAGAGGCGTCGTGAGCCTACCCGGCGGGCGGGCCGGTCAGGCCGCCGCGGGAAGTTCCTTGCCGAGGCAGATGCTCTGCGGGTGGTCGCGGTAGATGCCGAACTTCCGGATCGCCGCGTACCCCTCGGACCCGTACAGCGCCACGGCCTCGGGCTGCTCGGTGCCGGTCTCCAGGATGACGCGGGTGCGTCCGGCCTCGGCGGCGGTCTGCTCCAGGCGGCGCAGCACCGCCCGGGCCAGGCCGCGGCCGCGGGCGGCGGGGACCACGAACATCCGCTTCAGCTCGACGTCGCCGTCGCGCAGCCCGTCCGGCCCGGCCTGCTTGGCCCGCCAGCCCCCGCAGGCGACCGGTCGGCCGGCGAGGTAGGCGACCAGGAACAGGCCGGCCGGCGCGTCGAAGTCGTCGAGGTGCAGCACGGTCTCGTCGGGGTCGCCGTAGCGGCGGACGTACTCCTGCTGCACCTCCGCCGACAGGGCCTGGGCGTCGGGGTGGCCGTAGCCGGTGACGCGGAACTCGACGGTTCCGGCCTCCATGGTGGTGCTCTTCATGAGGGAAGAGCCTACGACCTGGGTCAGCGGGCCCCGAAACGGGCGACCAGCTCGTCCTTGCCGAACATCCGCGCGGTGTCGACGGCGTTCGGGGTGCCGGCGCTGGGGTCGGCGCCGCCGTCCAGCAGGACGGTCAGCACGTCCTCGGCGCCCTTGAAGACGGCGCCGGCGAGCGGGGTCTGGCCGCGGTCGTTGGCGCGGTTCGGGTCGGCGCCGCGCGCCAGCAGGGCTTCGACGGTGGCGGCGTGGCCGTGGTAGGCGGCGAGCATGAGCAGGGTGTCGCCGCGGTCGTTGGTGAGGTCGGCGGGCGCGCCGGCGTCCACGTAGGCGGCCAGGGCGTCGGTCTCGCCGGCCCGGGCGGCGTCGAAGAGCTTTCCGGCCAGGGCGATCACCTCGGCGTCGGGGGCCCCGGGGGCGTCGGCGGGCTGCTGGTTGGCGGCGTCGGTCATGGCGGGCGGCCTTTCCGGTCTGCGGGCTCTGCGGGTTCTACGGGTTCTACGGGTTCTACAGGGTCCGCAGGCGGCAGAGCCACGGTGGAGGAGTGTCGCTGGAGGAGTGCGGCTGGAGGAGCTGCGCGTACCGCACCGTAGCGGCCGGGTGCCGGGCCGGGCCAGCGCGCGTCCGGATGGCGGATGGCGGCCCTCGAACGGCGGCCATCCGGGCGAACTTCCCCGACCTCCCGGAAACCTCCCGCCCACCCGGCGGGAATGCCTCGCCGCACCGGAACTGCCCGGGACACGGCCCCACCCCGGCCGGTCCGCCCGCCTTCGCCCGAACTCCAGGGCGACGTTGAACGGGAAACCACCCATTTGCACCGTTCCATCATCTATTACTTTTTGTCACGATTGGCGCACTTTCCGTAACACCGTCCCCGTCCCCCCTCCCCGAGGAGCAGAACGTGATCCTCTCGATTTCCGGCATCGTCCTGTTCGGCACCATCGCCTTTCTGTTCTTCCGCAGGGACGGGCTAAAGGTCTCCCACGCCGTCGTCTGCGCCCTCTTCGGCTTCTACGTCGCCGGTTCCTCGATCGCCCCGAGCATCACCGCCGGCGGCGCCAGCCTGGCGAGCCTGCTCGGCGGCCTCAAGTTCTAGCGGTCCACGTTCCAGGCGCTGCCACTCCCCCGCACGGGCCCGGGCGCGGATCCCACCGCCCCGGGTCCCGTCGTACCGGCTCCGCCCCCGCCACCCGACCCGTCCCACTCGCCCGGGGAGTCAAGGAATGCCGCTCCAACGCCATCTCAGCAAGGGCCGCGAGTTCGCCCGAACCGCCGGGGACCACGCCTCCGACATGTTCGCCCCCCTCTCCGTGATCGGCCGCGGACTGCGCCACCACGCGGGCTGGGCCAAGGACCGCTGGAACGCCACCCCGAAGGAGCGCCGCGGCCCGACGCTGTTCCTCTCCGCCGCGATGCTGGTCGGCGTCTACCTGCTGCCGCACGGCCTGCTGTTCGCCCTGATCGCCCTGATGGCCAGCTCCGCCTGGGCCGGCCGGGCCCCCAGGCAGGCACCCGCCCCGCCCGCTCCGGACGTCGCCGACATCAAGCTCGGCGCGCTCTACGCGGCGCTCACGCCGTACCTGTGCGGCCCCGAGGACGCCAACCCGCTGTACCACTACGAGGGCCACTACAAGCGCGCCTTCGGCTCCTGGGAGTTCGACGACGAGGGCCGCCTCTCCCGGCTGGAACTCGGCTACCCGGCGTACTTCACCGACACCGAGCCGAGCGCGCGGGCCCGGATCGAGCAGGTCGTCCAGGGCAAGGCCGGCCGGGCCCGGGAGTACCGCTTCGACTGGGACGAGGAGTCCAACCGGCTGCGGATCGCCGCGCTCACCCCGCTGCCCGCCGACATCGTCGCCCAGCGCTTCGTGGCCGCCCCCGGCGAGATCGTGCTCGGCTTCACCGACGAGGACGGCACCGCCCGGACCATCCCGGTCGCCCAGGGCGGCGCGATCGCCCAGCAGCCGCCGGTCGTCTGGCGCACCGGCCCCCGCTCGGCCGAGCCGCACCTGCTGGCGCTCGGCGTCACCGGCTACGGCACCTCCAGCCTGATCCGCTCGATCGCGCTCCAGGCGCTCCCGTACGGGGACCTGGTGGTGGTCGACGGCGCGGGCACCGGGGAGCACGCCTGCCTGGTCAACCGGCCCGGCGTGCACACCGTGGAGACCAGCCTGCACGGCGCACTGGCCGCGCTGGAGTGGGCCGCGCAGGAGACCGAGCGCCGGCTCGCCGCGCTGAACGCCGCCCGGCACGCCGGCACCGCGCCCCCCGAGGACGCCACCCGCCCGCTCTGGCTGCTCCTGGACCACCCGACCGAGCTGAGCGAGCTCGCCCACGCCGAGGGCCGCCCGGACCCGCAGGACCTGCTGGAGCTGCCTCTGCGGCACGGCCGCGCCGCCCGCGTCACCGTGGTGATCGCCGACGACGTCGAGGCCTGGGGCCGGATCACCCCGACCGTGCGCTCCACCACCCGGGCCCGGGTCGTCCTCGGCCCCGCCGGGCCCGAGGAGGGCCACGCCGTGCTCGGCGCGCCGCTGGACATCGTGCCCGCCGCGCACGCCCCCGCCGGCCGCGGCTACGCCCGGATCGGCAACGGCACCCCCGTCCGGCTCCAGGTGCCCGCCACCGTCGACCCGCTGGACGAGGAGGCCCCGGCCCAGCTGCGGGACGCGGTGATCGCCCTGCTGCCGCACCGCGACACCCGCACCGAGGCCGCCGCCGACCTGCCGCCCCGGCCGGAGCACCCGCCGCTGGTCCTGCCCGCCGACCCGGCCTCCCGGGCCCACCCGATCGACCTCGCCAAGGGCGAGCCGATGATCCGTTCCCGCCCGATCTCCTGACCGCGGCGGACGGGGGCGGCGGCGGTCGTCGAATCCCGCCCCGGTAGGCTCGTCACGGAAAGGCCGACCGATCACCAGATGTGAAATAGGTGACACCTAGGGTGATATCCACGGCCAGATGTGACAAATCGGGCGCCGATGGGTACAAACAGGGGCGGCACGACAGACGACGCATGTCCCCGGACGGGAATCTTCGTCGGAAGCCGAGCGTTGACCGAACGACGAAGAACAGCGACCACTAGTCCTGTGGGCCATAAGCCCGGGAGGCACGATTCATGAGCGAGCGAGCTCTCCGCGGCACGCGACTCGGGGCCACTAGCTACGAGACCGACCGCGGTATCGATCTGGCTCCCCGCCAGACCGTCGAGTATGCATGTCAGAACGGACACCGATTCGAGGTTCCTTTCTCGGTCGAGGCGGAGATCCCCCAGGCCTGGGAATGCCGCTTCTGTGGCCAGGAGGCGGTGCTTCTCGACGGCGACGAGCCGGAAGAGAAGAAGGTCAAGCCGACGCGTACCCATTGGGACATGCTGATGGAGCGCCGGACCCGTGAGGAACTGGAGGAGGTACTGGCCGAGCGACTGGCCGTGCTCCGCTCCGGCGGAATGAACCTCGCGGTGCACCCGCGGGACACCCGCAAGAGCGCCTGACCTCGCTCCCGCCACGGCGGGAGGACGCGAAAAGGGACCCTGGTCACCAGGGTCCCTTTCGCGTTCCCGCCTCGCCGTTCCCGCCTCGCGTTCCCGGGGGCCCCAGGGTCGGCCCTGGGGCCCCCGGGAGAGGCGGTCAGCCCGAGATCGGCGGGCGGTAGGTGGTGTCCGGGCCCTGCGGACCGCGCGGGCCGTCACCGGGCTCCACCACCTCGCCCTGGATCACCTTGCCGTCCGGGCGGTGGATGCGCAGCTGCTCCTGCAGCCGCATCGCGTCCGCGAACGGGTCGGCCCCGGCGGCGACGGTGCTGCGCAGCGCCTTGTCGGCCACCCGGCGGCCACCGGCCCGCCAGAGCGCCCGGGTGGGCGGGAACAGCAGGGTGAGCGCCACCAGGTCCGACAGGAAGCCCGGGACGATCAGCAGCAGGCCCGCCAGCACCGTCAGGCTGGTGCCGGTCTCGGGCTGCTCGGACTTCGGGTCCTTGCTCTGCTCGATCGCCGCGGACAGCGCCTTCAGCCCGGCCCGCTTGATCAGCGAACCGCCGATCAGCGCGCCCGCGATGAGCAGCAGCACGACGACGAATCCACCCAGCCACGAGCCCACTTGGACCAGCAGCCAGATCTCCAGCACCAGCCAGGCGGTGATCAGCAGCGGCAGCACCCGGCGGAGCTTGCCGCGCGGGGCCGGACGGGCGGGGGTAGCTTGCTGGGTCACGGTACGAATCCACTCCAAGCAGTGCTCTGCGCGCCGCACGGGAGGTCCGGGCCGGCTACGGCACCACCTGGTCCAACGATTCCCCGGCGGCCGGTGTTCCGGCGCCGGCCTTCCGTCGGCGGCCGACCAGCACGCCCGCACCGCAGGCCAGCAGGCCTGCGAGGGCCAGCGTCCACTCCGGCGCGGCGCCGACCCGGTCGGCGACCGTGGTGCCGTCGCGCAGCGGGACGACCGCCGACAGCTCGGCCGCGGTCAGCTCCGCGGTGCGCTGCTGGACCGTGCCGTCCGGGGCGATCACCGCGCTGATGCCGCTGGTGGCGGCGATCAGCACGGCCCGGCCGTGCTCGACCGCGCGCAGCCGGCTCATCGCGAGCTGCTGCTCGGGCTGGCCGGTCTTGGCATAGGTCGCGTTGTTGGTCTGGACCACCAGGACGCGGGCGCCGCTGTCCACGGTGTCGCGGACGATCTCGTCGTAGGCGACCTCGAAGCAGATCACGTCGCCGATCCGGGCCGGGCCGAGCTGCATGACGCCGTTGTGGTCGCCGGGGTAGAAGTCCCGGGCGACCCGCTGGAGCCGGGTGATCACCTTCATCAGCTGGGCGCGGAACGGCACGTACTCGCCGAACGGGACGGGGTGCTGCTTGGTGTAGGAGGCGCCGGGGCCGGTCTTCGGATCCCAGACGATGCCCTCGTTCTGGACGTGCTGCGCGTCCGGGCCGTCCACCAGGGTGCCGACCAGGGTGGGCACGCCGACCGTCTTCACGGCCTGGTCGATGCGCTGGTAGGCGAGCGGGTCGCTGAACGGGTCCAGGTCGGAGGAGTTCTCCGGCCAGATCACGATGTCGGGGCGCTCGACCTTGCCGGCGGCGATGTCCGCGGCCAGCCGCTCGGTCGCCACCGCGTGGTTGTTGAGGACCATCATCGGGCGGCCCAGGAAGTCCATGCCCGGGTTGGGCACGTTGCCCTGGACGATGGCGACCTTGACGGTGTCGGCCGGTGCGGTCGGCACCGGCACCAGGTACCCGGCCAGCAGCGCGGCCACCGCGCCCAGCCCCGCCAGCGCGGCGGCCCTCGGGGTCCTGCGCGGCCCGCGCAGGCGCAGCGCGGCGCCGGCGAGCAGGGCGCCCGAGAGGGCGACCGCGAAGGTCACCAGCGGTGCGCCGCCGAGCGCGGCCAGCGGCGTGAACGGGGTCGCGGTGTTGGCGAAGGCCAGCCGCCCCCACGGGAAGCCGCCGAACGGCAGCCGGTCGCGCGCCCACTCCTGGGTGATCCACAGGCAGGCCGCCCAGAGCGGCCAGGCCGGCAGCCGGGAGGTGAGGGCCAGACCGCCGCCGAGGACAGCCAGGAACAGCGCCTCCACGACCGACAGGCCGACCGTCGCGTCCCAGCCGACCACCCGCAGCCAGCTGAGCAGCAGCAGGAAGAACGGCAGGCCGAAGGCGAAGCCCGTCCAGGCCGCCTGGCGGACGGTGCGGCCCCGGGTGAGCAGGGACAGCGCGGCGACGCCGAGCAGCGACAGCGGCCACAGGTCGAAGGGCGGGAAGGCGAGCGCGAGCAGCAGACCCGCCAGGGCCGCGAGGCCGGTGCGGGGAAGGCCCGCCCGGACCTTGGCGACGGCGCGGGCGGCCCGGCCGGGCCTGGGCGCCGACTCCGCCGGCTCGGGTGCGGCCCCCGGCCGCTCCTGGGTGACGGGCATGGCCACCGGCGCACCATCTTCCTGGATCTTGCTGTTCGGACGCTGTCCGAAGAAGGTACCCCGGAAGGTCAGGGAGGCGTGAGGTCAGGGTGGTAGCCCGGTCAGCGCCTCACGGCCCGGCGGGCCTTGGCGCACACGCCCCCGACCGGGCGGCGGGGTCGGAGGGCGTGGTGCTGCCCGCCCAGGGGCTCCGGGCGGGAGTCCGGGGCGGGCAGCTCGCGGGGGGCGTGCTCGGCTCTACTCGGCGGCCCGGTGGACGGTGCGGCCGCGGACGACGGTGCGCAGGCAGGCCGGCAGCGGGTGGCCGGGGGTGAGGTCGGGCAGGCCCGGGGTGCCGGAGCGCGGGTCGGTGGACCAGCCCGCCACCCGGGAGTCCGGGGCCTGGACGACCAGTTCGGCGGCGGCCCAGATCGCGTAGCTGGCGACGGCGCCGGGCACGAGCACGCCGTCCTGGTCGCGGCCGATCGCGCGCCAGCCGCCGCGGGTGTGCGCGGTGAAGGCCGCGCGGACGGAGATCCGGTGGTCCAGGGTCTGGTGGAAGGCGGCCGCGCGGACGGTGCCCCAGGGGTCGAGCGGGGTGACCGGGGCGTCCGAGCCGAAGGCCAGCGGCACGCCGGCCCGCAGCAGGGCGGCGAAGGGGTTGAGCCCGGCGGCCCGCTCGGCGCCGAGGCGCTGGACGTACATGCCCTCCGGGCCGCCCCAGGCGGCGTCGAAGGCGGGCTGGACGGAGGCGGTGAGGCCGAGCTCGGCGAAGGCGGCGACGGACTCGTCGTCCAGCGCCTCGGCGTGCTCGACGCGGTGGCGCAGCGCCTTGACCCGCCCGGCGCCGACCCGCTCGCCGGCCGCCCGGACGCCGTCCAGGACGGCGGCCACGGCCGCGTCGCCGATGGCGTGGAAGCCGGCCTGGAGCCCGGCCTCGGTGCAGGCGGCGACGTGGTCGGCGACCTGCTCGGCGGTCAGGTAGGCGGTGCCGGTGTGCTCGGCGTCGGCGTAGGGGGTGTGCAGGCAGGCGGTGTGCGAGCCCAGTGCGCCGTCCGCGAAGAGGTCGCCGCCGGCGCCCACCGCGCCGAGTCGGCGGGCCGTCTCGGCGCCGCCCAACTCGCCCCAGTAGCCGAAGACTTCGGGGCCTTCACCCTCGGCCGCGAGGGCCAGCAGGGCGGCCAGGTCGGCCTCGGAGGAGATCTCCGGGCCGGCGCACTCGTGCAGCGCGCCGATGCCGAGTTCGGCGGCGCGGGCGAGGGTGGCGCGCTGGGCGCGGCCGCGCTGCTCGGGGGTGAGGTGGGCGAGCGCGGTCCGCCGGACGGCGTGGTGGGCGTCCCTGGTGAGCGGGCCGTCGGCGGTGTGGCCGGGGTGCTCGGCCAGGCCGGGGGCGAGGGTGCGCAGCGCGGTGGTGGCGAGCGCGGAGTGCACGTCGGTGCGGGAGAGGTAGAGCGCGGCGCCGCGGGCGGCGGCGTCGAGTTCGGCGAGCGTGGGCGGGCGGCCCTCGGGCCAGCCGGTCTCGTCCCAGCCGTGGCCGATGAGCACCCCGCCGGGCTCGGGCCGGGCGTCGACGAAGGCGGTGACGGCGGCGAGGGCGGCGGCCAGCGAGGGGCTGCCGGTGAGGTCGAGGCCGGTGAGCGCCAGGCCGGTGGCGGTGGCGTGCACGTGGGCGTCGACGAAGGCGGGGGTGACCAGGGCGCCGTCCAGCTCGACGATCTCGTCGGCGGTGGCGGCGTACGCCTCGGCGGCGCCGTCGCTGCCGACCCAGGCGACGTGCTCGCCCTCGACGAGCATCGCGGTGGCGAAGGGGTCGGCGGGGCTGTAGACGGCGCCGCCGCGCAGCAGGACGGTCCGGGAAGTGCGTTCGGTCATGCCGCTAAGTCTGCACCTGCGGGGTTCGTCCTCAGAGCCTCGGGGGTCGTGCCTCGTAGGGGGTGGAGAGGACGACGGTGGTGCGGGTGGAGACGCCGGCGGCGCTGCGGATGCGGGCGAGCAGGTCCTCCAGGTCACCGGGGGCGCCGACGCGCACCTTGAGGATGTAGTTCTCGTCGCCGGCGACGCTGTGGCAGGCCTCGATCTCGGGCAGGCCGGCCAGCCGTTCGGGGGTGTCGTCCGGGGCGCTGGGGTCGAAGGGCTTGACCGAGATGAACGCGGTCAGTGCCAGGTCGACGGCGTCGGGGTCGATGATCGCGGTGTAGCCGCGGATCACCCCGCGCTGTTCGAGGCGGCGCACCCGCTGGTGCACCGCCGAGGTGGACAGGCCGGTGGCCTTGCCCAGGTCCGTGTAGCTCATCCGGCCGTCCTCTAGGAGCAGCTGGACGATGCGTTGGTCGAGATCCTCCACAGTGCGCAAACCTACCCGGTCGGGGGCACGGGGGGCGCACGCGGTGTCACATCGGGTGCCCGCAGGTGTCACGCGGGCAAATGCCAGGCGAATGTGGCAGTGGATGTGGCCAAGGACACACCCGGTGCATCACGGTGCACCGGACCGCAGGGTTATGAGCCCGAATCGGAGGGAAGTGCTGGTTGTGGCCCCGGGCGACCACGCCGGGCCCGATCCGAGGGGGATCCTCATGCCGACTGACCAGCGTGCCCTGGGCGCCGACGAGACCGACGATACGACCGGCCGCGACGACCTCGCGGTCGATCACGGCCACGTCCCGGGCATCGACCCGGGCGAGGCCGAGACCTGGGACATCTTCCGGGTGCACTGCCCCGAGTGCCGCCGCCCGATCGCCCTGGTGGCCGACGAGGAGCGGCTGCCGCAGCACGCGCTGCTGCCGACCGCCTGGAACCCCTTCACCCCCGCGCTGTGCCCGGGTTCGGGCACCCCGACCGACGACCTCGCCGAGGTGGAGACCCCGGAGGACGCCCAACCCGCCGGGCTCGACGCGCTGTTCCGGCTCCCCACCGAACTCGACTGGCGCACCCAGCCGTTCTCGCACGCGGTGGCGCACCGGCCGACGCGGACCGCCGCCGTCGCCCCGGCCGTCCCGGTCATCTCGGCCATCCCCGAGCAGCGCCGCCGCCTGGTCCGGCGCTGATCCGCCGGCCCGCGCGGGCGGGTTGCTGATCCGCCCTCCCGCGCAGGCGGGTTGACGCAGAAACGAAGACGCCTCCGGCCGTCACTCCGCACCCTGGAGTGACGGCCGGAGGCCGTTCGTGGGGGGGCTCAGCCCTTGGTGAGGTGACGACCGATCACAAGCCGCTGGATCTGGTTGGTGCCCTCGACGATCTGCAGCACCTTCGCCTCGCGCATGTAGCGCTCGGCCGGGAAGTCCTGCGTGTAGCCGTAGCCGCCGAGCACCTGGACCGCGTCGGTGGTCACCCGCATCACGGCGTCGGTGCAGAACAGCTTGGCCATCGCCGCCTCCTTGGAGAACGGCAGGCCCGCGTCCCGCAGCCGGGCGGCGGACAGGTAGAGCGCCCGCCCGGCCTCGATCTGGGTGGCCATGTCGGCGAGCATGAAGGACAGGCCCTGGAACTCGGCGATCGGGCGGCCGAACTGACGGCGGGTGCGCGCGTAGTCGACCGCGAGGTCGAGCGCGGCCTGCGCGACGCCGACCGCGCAGGCGGCGATGCCGAGGCGGCCGGAGTCCAGTGCGGCGAGCGCGATCTGGAAGCCCTGGCCCTCCTCGCCGATCAGCCGGTCGCGGGAGACCCGGGCGGCGTCGAAGTGCAGCTGCGCGGTCGGCGAGGAGCGCATGCCCATCTTGTGCTCCGGCTGGGCGGCCGACAGGCCCTGTGCGTCGCCCGGGACGAGCAGGCAGCTGATGCCCTTGGAGCCCTCGTCGCCGGTGCGCACCAGGGCGCTGTAGAAGTCCGCCCGGCCGCCGTGGGTGATCCACGCCTTGGTGCCGTTCACCACGTACGCGTCGCCGTCGAGGTCGGCGCGGGTGCGCAGCGCGGCCGCGTCCGAGCCGGACTGCGGCTCGGAGAGGCAGTAGGCGCCGAGCTGCTCGCCGGAGAGCATTCCGGGCAGCCACCGGCCGCGCTGCTCCTCGGTGCCGAAGCCGGCCAGCGCGTGGCAGGAGAGGGTGTGCACGCTCACCCCGAGGCCGACGGCCAGCCAGCCGGCCGCCAGCTCCTCCAGCACCTGCAGGTACACCTCGTAGGGCTGCCCGCCGCCGCCGTACTTCTCGTCGTAGGGGAGGGAGAGCAGGCCGGCCTCGCCGAGGGTGCGGAAGACCTCGCGCGGGAAGCGGCCGGCGGCCTCGTCCTCGGCCGCGCGGGGCTGCAGTTCGCGCTGGACCAGGTCCCGGGTGAGGCTCAGCAGCTCGTGGGCCTCCTCGCTGGGCAGCTGGCGCTCCACGGCTTTCACTGGGGACGGGGTCATGGCGGCGGTCGCCTCCTCGATCGGGCACCGGAGCGTGGTGTGGCTGGTCCGGCGCGGGTGTGGCAGGTCGGCCCGACCGGCACCGGATTACGGTGAACGGCCGTTCACAGGCATGGCGATGCGAGTATGCCGGAAACCCGGGCCGCCGTCACGATCACTCAGGAGTAACTGGACGGACTGGTGGGCTACGGCACCGTAGGGTTGCCGTTGTGGCTGCTTCCCGACCCCTCTCCCCCGCCCTTCCGCCCGTTCCCGGCGACGCGGTGGCCTCGCTAGCGGCGGAGCTGCGCGCGCTGCCGCCCTCCTGCGGGCCGGTGCGGCTGGTCGCGGTGGACGGGCACGCGGGCTCGGGCAAGACGACCTTCGCCGGGCGGCTGGCGGCGGCGCTCGGCGGGGCGCCGGTGGTCCACCTCGACGACCTGGCCACCCATGCCGAGCCCTTCGGCTGGACCGGGCGGCTGCGCGAACAGGTGCTGGAGCCGCTGGCGGCCGGCCGGGACGGCGCGTACCGGGTGTACGACTGGACGCTGCGCCGCTTCGCGGGCACGGCCGCGGTGCCGGTCGCCCCGGTGGTGCTGGTGGAGGGCGTCGGCGCCGGCCGGCGGGCGGTGCGGCCGTGGCTGGCCCGGGTGATCTGGCTGGAGTTGGACGCCGCCTCGGCCCGGCGGCGCGGCGAGCAGCGGGACGGGCCGGATCTGGCCGAGTTCTGGGCCGGCTGGGCTCGGGCCGAATCGGCACATTTCGCCGCAGATCCGAGCCGTCCGTTCGCCGGGACGCGGGTCGACGGGGTGACCGGACGAATCACGCCGGGCACCGTGGGTGAACCTTCAACAAGCCCTTGACCTGCACTGTCACCAGGATTTAGGTTCTCCTCAGCCGCCGGAACGGGATGTTCCGGCCGCCTCGGACCCGGCGTCCCCGGCTTGTTCCCCCGTGAGCCGGGGGCGCCGTCCGGTCCTTTCCGAATCGCGCTCCCCCATCGCCGGTCCGGGCCCCCACCCGCTCAACGACCGCTCACACGATCGCATTTGACTCCGTGGGCGCCCTTCCGGATCAGCGCCACGCCGGTACGATTCCTCGCAGGCGCAGATGCGCCCGGGGGCTTTCGACCACCGGCCCGGCTGCACGCAGGCGACCTGCCACCGAGCCCCGGGCCATGCCGCGGGGGGGCGTGAGTGACGACGGTGGACAGTTCGGACAGCAACGCGGGCGGCCCGGACCGGCTCGCCGAACGCGCGTGGCTGCGTGCCATGGACGCGTACACGGCGGGCGCGTACGCCCGTGCCGAGGAGGAGTTCCGCGCGGCCGTCCGGCTGGACCCGGGCATGGCCGACGCCTGGCTCGGCCTGCACGCGCTGCGCAGCGACACCTCGGCGGCGCTGCTGGCCATGTACCGCAACCAGAAGCGGTTCGGCGAGCAGCGGCGGCGCCACCGCCGCCCGCTCAGTTCCTGGTACTGGCTGGGCTGGTGGGTGCAGCCCGTCCTGGAGGACGCCCGCGACCTGGCGCTGGCGCACGCCTCGCACTGGCTGGACGGCCGCCACCTGGCCGAGCTGGACCGGGCGCTGGAGCAGTGCCCGGCGCCCAGCGAGGACCCGTCCGCCCAGTTCCTGTACGCCTGCCGGTCCTATCTGCTCAAGGACTGGGAGCAGTTGATCCGGGACACCGACCGGCTGCTGGACGACCCGCTGCTCGGCATCGAGGCCGGGCTGTTCGCCGGCATGGCGCGGGTCCGGCTGGACATGTGCGCCCAGGCGCAGGCTCCGTTGGCCGCCTCGCTGGCCCGCTGCCGCTCCGAACAGCCCCAGCGCAAGGAGCTGCGGTACTGGCTGGCCCGGGCGTACGAGGGGGCCGGGCGCAGTGCGGCCGCGCTGCCGCTCTACCGGGCGGTGCACCGGGCCGATCCGGTGTTCATGGACACCGCCGCGCGGCTGGCCGCGATCGCGGCGGAGGACGGGTTGGCGGACGACCTGCCGGACGCCCTGCTGGACGGCGGCCTGCCGACGGGCGGGCGGTCGGCCGGGTACGAGGACACCGAGCCGGACGAGGCTGACGGGACGGACGGGACGGACGAGGCGGACTTCCCGGACGGGGCCGGGTACGCCACGGCGGGGGGCTTCGGCGACGCGGCCCCCGGCTTCACCGAGGGCGTCGGGTACACCGGCGGGGTCGGATTCGTCGAGGGCGTCGGGTTCCTCACGGGGCCCGGACCGGGCGACGGCTCCACGGCCGGCCCGGCACCGCAGGCGGCCGGCGAGCGGTCGGGTTCGCCGGGCGGCTCCGCCGCCCCGCTGCCGGCGCCGGTCCGCGCCGAGGCCCAGCCCCGCACCGCTCCACTGCCCGCCACCCAACCGGTCGACGACGAGCGCGAGTTGGACGCGGCACTGGCGGAACTCTCGCTGATGGTGGGCCTGGAGCCGGTCAAGCGCCAGGTGCGGGCGCTGTCCGCGCAGCTGCGGATGTCCAGACTCCGGGCCGCGCAGGGCCTGCCGGTCCAGCCGCCCAAGCGCCACTTCGTCTTCTCCGGCCCCTCCGGCACCGGCAAGACCACCGTGGCCCGGATCCTCGGCCGGGTCTTCCACGCCCTCGGGCTGCTCTCCGGCGACCACCTGGTGGAGGCCCAACGGGCCGACCTGGTCGGCGAGTTCCTCGGCCAGACCGCGGTCAAGGCGAACGAGCTGATCGATTCGGCGCTGGACGGCGTGCTGTTCATCGACGAGGCGTACAGCCTCTCCAACTCCGGCTACACCAAGGGCGACGCCTACGGCGACGAGGCCCTCCAGGTGCTGCTGAAACGCGCCGAGGACAACCGCGACCGCCTGGTGGTGATCCTGGCCGGCTACCCCGAGGGCATGAACCGGCTGCTCGCCACCAACCCCGGCCTCAACTCGCGTTTCACCACCCGGGTCGACTTCCCCAGCTACCGCCCGACCGAGCTGACCGCGATCGGCGCCGCGCTGGCCGGCCGGGACGGCGACGGCTGGGACGAGGACGCGGCCGAGGAACTGGCCAGCATCTGCGCCCACGTGGTCCGCGAGGGCTGGATCGACGAACTGGGGAACGGCCGGTTCATCCGCACCCTGTACGAGAAGTCCTGCGCCTACCGGGACCTGCGGCTCTCACTGCTGCGCGAGCCGCCGGGCCGGGAGGACCTGGCGACCCTGCGCCTGCCCGACCTCGTCCAGGCCTACGGGGAGCTGATCGACGGCCGCGGCTGAGACCAGCTCCCCGGGATCGCGCCGGGCTCAGCCCCGGAGCAGCTCGGCCTCGCGCTCGGGGTCGAGGCCGACCTGCGGCCGGTCGGCGCGCTGCGGGGCGACGCCGCCGATCGACCGCAGCCAGGCCCAGGTGTCCTCGACCGTCTCGCCCACCGGCCGGCAGCGCAGTCCGGCGGCGACCGCCCGCTCCACGGACGCGCCGTGCAGGAAGTCGTTCAGCTCGCCGGGCGCCAGCCAGATCGGCAGCTCCGTCCAGGGCTGGACGCCGGCCGCCAGGATGCGCTCGGGGTCGGTCCAGCGCAGGTCCGCGTCCGAGCCGGTGACCCGCACGCAGGCCTCCAGCAGCTCGCCCATCGTGGTGTGGCCCGCCGGGCCGACCACGTTGCACGCGCCGCCGAGCCGGGCCGCCGACGCGTCCAGGAGCCAGCCCGCGAGGTCGCGGACGTCGATGTACTGCAGCGGCAGGTCGTACGGGCCGGGGGCGAGCACGGGGCCGCCCCGGGCGATCCGGTTCAACCACCAGGGCAGCCGGCCGATGTTCTCGTGCGGGCCGAGGATCAGCCCGGCCCGGGCGAGCAGGGCGCGCCCGCCGAACTCCGCCTCCAGGGCCAGTTCGGCCCCGCGCTTGGCCTCGGCGTAGGGCACCTCGCCGTCGGCGTCCGGGGACGACTCGACCGCCTTCGCCGACTCGTCCGCCCCGCGCGCCAGCGGGTAGTCGTACACCGACCGGCTGGAGACGTACCCGTAGTGGCCGACCCGGCCGGCCAGCAGCCGGGCGCTGTCGCGCACCGCCGCCGGGGCTCCGGACCAGGTGTCCACCACCGCGTCCCACTCCCCCGCGGCCAGCGCCGCGAGCCCGCCCTCGGCGGTGCGGTCGCCCAGCAGTGCGGTCACGCCCGCGGGCGCGGGCTGCGTACCGCGGTTGAGGGCCGTCACCTCCCATCCCCTGGCCAGCGCCTCCTCGGCGACGACCCGTCCGACGAAATTCGTTCCACCCAGCAGGAGAAGCCTCATGCCGACCACCCTGCGCCCAGGGTGGTCGGCATGGGAACGGCTGAACGCTGAGAGCAGAATCGCCCGCAGCGGACACGCCGTCGGCGGAAGGGGGAACCTCAGGCGGCGGAGCGGTGGTCCGGGTCGTGCATCTCGCCGACCAGCTCCTCCAGCACGTCCTCCAGCATGACCACACCGAGCGTGCGGCCGTCCTGGTCCAGCACGGCGGCCAGGTGGCAGGTCGCCCGGCGCATCGCGCCGAGCGCGTCGTCCAGCGGGAGGCTGCCGCGCAGCACCGTGATCGGACGCCACAGCCGGGCCGGGACGGGCGCGGACGGGTCCTCCACGTCGAGGATGTCCTTGAGGTGCAGGTAGCCCAGGTAGCCGTGGCCGGCCGGGTCGCCGTCGGTGACCGGGAAGCGCGAGAAGCCGGTGCGCAGGGCGAGCTCCTCGACCTCCGCGGCGGTCACCTTGGTGTCCACGGTGACGAGTTGCTCGGGCTTGAGCAGCACCTCGGTGACCGGGCGGTGGCCCAGCTCCAGGGCGTCCTCCAGACGCTCCTGGCGGCCCTCGTCGAGCAGGCCGGCGTCCCGGGAGTCGACCAGCAGGTACATCAGCTGCTCGGTGGTGAACACCGACTCGACCTCGTCCTTGGGCTCGACCCGGAACAGCCGCAGCACACCGTTGGCGATGGCGTTCAGCAGGCTGATCACCGGGGCCAGCCAGCGGGCCAGCCGGTCCAGCGGCGGGCCGAGCCAGAGCGCGGCCTTCTCCGGGCCCGCCATGGCCATGTTCTTGGGCACCATCTCGCCCATCACCATGTGCAGGAAGACCACGACGGCCAGCGAGATGCCGTACGAGAGCGGGTGCATCAGACCGGACGGGACGCCGATCGCGTGGAACGGGCCCTCCAGCAGGCTGGCGATGGTCGGCTCGGCCAGGGCGCCGAGGCCCAGCGAGCAGACGGTGATGCCGAGCTGGGCGGCGGCCAGCATCGCGGACACGTTGGACAGCGCGTGCAGCACGGTGCGGGCCCGCTTGTGGCCGGCCTCGGCGAGCGGTTCGATCTGGCTGCGGCGCACCGAGACGACGGCGAACTCGGCGCCGACGAAGAAGGCGTTCCCGAGCAGGAGCAGGACGGCGACGGCCAGTTGGAGCGCGGTCATCGGGCGTTCTCCTGGTCGTCTCCGAACGAGGCCGGCGCGCTGGTGCGCTCGACCCGGACCTGGCTGGTGCGGTGCCGGTCGACACCCGTCACGGTGAAGCGCCAGCCCGGCAGCTCCGCCTGCTCCCCGACCTCGGGCAGCTTGCCGAGCAGGTCGGCGACCAGGCCGGCCAGCGTCTCGTACGGGCCGTCCGGGGCGATCAGGCCGATCGCCTCCAGCTGGTCGATCCGGGCGCGGCCCTCGGCCTCCCAGGCCGGCAGGCCGTTCACCGGGGGCAGCGGGAGCAGCTCGGGGCGGTCGGCCGGGTCGTGCTCGTCCTGCACCTCGCCGACGATCTCCTCGACGATGTCCTCGACGGTGACGACGCCGGCGGTGCCGCCGTACTCGTCGACCACGATGGCCATCGGCTGGAGGCGGCGCAGCTGGTCGAGCAGCCGCTCGGCGGGCAGGGTCTCGGGCACCAGCAGCGGCGGCGAGGTGAGCTCGCTCACCCGGACCAGGCCGCGCCGGGCGGCGGGGACGGCGAGGGCGTCCTTGAGGGTCACGATGCCGGTGACCTCGTCCAGGCTGTGGGTGTAGACCGGGAAGCGGGACAGGCCGGTGGCCCGGGTCAGGTTGATCACGTCGGAGGCGGTGGCGTCGCCCTGGAGGGAGGCGACGTCGATCCGCGGGGTCATCACGGACTCGGCGGTCAGTTCGCCCAGGCCCAGGGTGCGGACGAACAGGGTCGCCGACTCCTCGTCTATCGCGCCGGCCTTGGCCGAGTGGCGGGCCAGCGAGACCAGTTCGGCCGGGGTCCGGGCGTGGTCCAGCTCCTCCTGCGGCTCGACGCCGAAGGCGCGGACCGTCCGGTCGGCCGCCCCGTTGAGGAAGCTGATCAGCGGGCGGCAGGCGAAGGAGAAGGCCATGTGCGGGGCGGCGACCGCGCGGGCCACCTGGAGCGGGCGGGAGATCGCCCAGTTCTTCGGGACCAGCTCGCCGATCACCATCTGCACCACGGTGGCGAGCACCATGCCGACGACCACGGCGACGCCGCGGGCGGCCGACTCGGGCACGCCGATCCCGGTCATGACGGGGCTGAGCAGGGTGGACAGCGCCGGCTCGGCGAGCATGCCGACCACCAGCGAGGTGACGGTGATGCCGAGCTGGGCGCCGGAGAGTTCGAACGAGAGGTGCCGCAGGGCCCGGGAGACGCGGACGGACTTGGCGTCGCCGGCCTCGGCGGAGCGTTCGACGGCCCCGCGCTCGACGGTCACGAAGGCGAACTCGGCGGCCACGAACAGGCCGTTGGCGAGGATCAGCAGGAGGGCTGCGAGCAACAGCAGCCAGGCGGTGATCACAGTGCCGCCTGCCTTCCGCTGACAGGAAGGTGGGCGGCGCAGGTACTACCGGACGGATCGTCCATCGAGGGGGGAAGTCACTCCTCAAGTCGTCTTTCGGGCAGGACGGAAGTTTTGCCCTGCTTTTACCAGCGTAGACCATACCCGGACGGTGGTAGGAAGAGTGTTCGGACCCGCCGGGCCGAGGATTCGCAGGCCCGGCCGGTCCCCCGGGCTCAGGCCCCGGCGTGGTGCTCGACCAGGTCGCGCAGGGCGCGGGCGTGCGCGATCGCCTGGTCCTTGCCGACGCCGGACTGGATGCCGACCGCGGCGAGCGAGGTGCCGTCGGCCAGGTCGAGGGTGGCCCACGGGTCGCCCTGGCGGAAGTTGACCCGGACGATCTCGGCCCAGGTGAGCCGGCGGCTGCGGACGAAGTTGACCACCGTCACGCCCTGCGCGTCGGCGCTCACCCGGGGGCGGGCCAGCATCAGGCCCACGCACGCGAACAGCACGCCGCTGCCCGCCATCATGATCCGGTCGTTGAGCTGCCAGTTCTCCGGGAGCGCCACGGCCATCACCGCGAACAGCACCACCAGCAGCGCGCAGACCGGCAGCAGTACGGCGCGGGTGCGGCGCGGCGCCCAGGTGACGGGGAACTCGACGGGCGGCGTGGACACGTGGGGTCTCCGGTGGGGTGGTTCGGGGGGAACGGTCGTTCCCGGGAACGACGGTCCCGGGCAGCGGGCGGATCGGACGAAGGGCGGGGACGCCGGTCAGCGTCCCCGCCCCATTCAACCGTTCCTTACCCGCACCACGGCGGGCGAGGTCGCCGCCGCGCCGGTCAGAGGCGGCAGGCGTGGATGTTGGTGACCAGGATGGCCCGGGCGCCGATGCCCCACAGGTCGTCCATGATCTGCTGGGCCTCCTTGCGGAGCACCATCGAGCGCACCGCCACCCAGCCCTCGGTGTGCAGCGGGGAGACGGTCGGCGACTCCAGGCCGGGGGTGAGCGCCACGGCGGCGCCGACCTTCTCGGCGCGGATGTCGTAGTCCATCAGCACGTAGCGGCGGGCCACCAGCACGCCCTGGAGCCGGCGCAGGAACTGGTCCACCCGGGTGTCCTCGCCCGCGCCCTTGGGGCGGATCACCACGGCGTCCGAGATCAGGATCGGCTCGCCGAACACCTCCAGGCCGGCGTTGCGCAGGCTGGTGCCGGTCTCCACCACGTCGGCGATCACGTCGGCGACGCCCAGCTGCACCGCGGTCTCCACCGCGCCGTCCAGCTTGGTGACGGTCGCCTTCACGCCGTGGTCGGCGAGGTGCTGCTCGACCAGGCCGGTGTAGGAGGTCGCGATCCGCAGGCCCTCCAGGCCCTTGACGTCCTCGACGGCCACGCCTTCGGGGCGGGCGAAGCGGAAGGTCGACGCGGCGAAGCCGAGGGCGAGCACCTCCTCGGCGTTGGAGTGCGAGTCCAGCAGCAGGTCACGGCCGGTGATGCCGATGTCCAGGCGGCCGGAGCCGACGTAGACGGCGATGTCGCGCGGGCGCAGGAAGAAGAACTCGACCTCGTTGTTCGGGTCGACGAGGACGAGCTCCTTGGGGTCCTTCCGCTGGCGGTAGCCGGCCTCATGGAGCATCTCCGCCGCGGGACCCGAGAGAGAACCCTTGTTGGGGACGGCGATGCGCAGCATGGGAGGTTGGTTCCTTACCTGTGGGGAGGGGTGTGCGGTTCGGGTTTAGAGGTACTTGTAGACGTCGTCGAGCGTCAGCCCGCGGGCGATCATCATCACCTGAACGTGGTACAGGAGCTGTGAGATCTCCTCGGCGGTCTGCTCGTCCGTCTGGAACTCGGCGGCCATCCAGACTTCGGCGGCCTCCTCGACGACCTTCTTGCCGATCGCATGGACGCCCTGCTGGGCGAGCTGCGCGGTACGGGAGGACGAGGGGTCGCCGGTGGCGGCCTTCTGCTGGAGCTCGGCGAAGAGCTCCTCGAATGTCTTCGAAGCCATGATGGGACTCACCTTACGGCGTGCGGGCTGACCGGCGGTAAACGGTCCCGGACCGTGGACAGTCCGTTGGACGTCCACGGTCCGGGTCGGGGCGGTGCGCTCAGAGCGCGGCGCGCAGCACCGCGGCGGTCGCGACGGCGGCGGTGACGGCCTCGTGGCCCTTGTCCTCCGCGGAGCCGGGCAGGCCGGCGCGGTCGAGCGCCTGCTCCTCGTTGTCGCAGGTCAGCACACCGAAGCCGACCGGGACGCCGGTGTCGACGGTCACCTGGGTGAGGCCGGCGGTGGCCGCCTGGCAGACGTAGTCGAAGTGCGGGGTGCCGCCGCGGATCACCACGCCGAGGGCGACGACCGCGTCGTAGCCGTGGTCGGCGAGGCGCTTGGCGGCGACCGGCAGTTCGAAGGTGCCGGGGACGCGCAGCACGGTCGGCTCGGCGACGCCCAGTTCCTTGAGCGCCCGGTGGGCGCCGTCCAGCAGGCCGTTCATCACGACGTCGTGCCACTGGGCGGCGACGACGGCGACCTTGAGGTCGGCGGCGCCGTCGATGGTCAGCTCGGGGGCTCCGTGGCCGCTCATGCTCGTTCTTCCTGTCCGTGGTGGTGGGGCGTGGGGTGGTGCGTGATGCGTGCGAGGGGCGTGCGGTGGGTTCAGGAGTCGAGGCCGGGCAGGTCGTGGCCCATCCGGTCGCGCTTGGTGCGCAGGTAGCGCAGGTTGTGCTCACCCGGCGCGATCTCGACCGCTTCGCGCCCCTTGACCTTGAGGCCGTGCTCGGTGAGCGCGGTGAGCTTCTCCGGGTTGTTGGTGAGCAGGGTGAGCGAGCGGACGCCGAGGTCCACCAGCATCTGCGCCGCGATGCTGTAGTCGCGGGCGTCGGCCGGCAGGCCGAGGTCGAGGTTGGCGTCGACGGTGTCGCGCCCCTGCTCCTGGAGTTCGTAGGCGCGCAGCTTGTGGGCCAGGCCGATCCCCCGGCCCTCGTGGCCGCGCAGGTAGAGCACCACGCCGCGGCCGGACTCGGCGACCTTGTGCAGCGAGGCCTCCAGCTGGGGGCCGCAGTCGCAGCGCAGCGAGCCGAAGACGTCGCCGGTCAGGCACTCGGAGTGGACCCGCACCACGACGTCCTCGCCCTCGGGCAGCCGGCCGTCCGCGCCGAGGCCGCCGGCCACCAGCGCGAGGTGCTCGACGCCGTCGATGGTGCCCTTGTAGCCGACGGCCGTGAACTCGCCGTGGACGGTGGGCAGGGCGGTCACGGCGGCCCGGTCGACGTGCAGTTCGGTGCGGCGGCGGTAGGCGATCAGGTCCTCGATGGAGATGATCGCGAGGCCGTGCCCACGGGCGAAGGCGACCAGTTCGGGCAGCCGGGCCATGGTGCCGTCGTCGTTGACCACCTCGGCGATCGCACCGGCCGGCGGCAGTCCGGCGAGCCGGGCCAGGTCGACGGCGGCCTCGGTGTGGCCGGGGCGCACCAGCACGCCGCCCTCGACCGCGCGCAGCGGGAACACGTGCCCGGGGCGGGTGAGGTCGCCGGGCTCGGTGCCGGGCGAGGACAGCAGCCGGACGGTGCGGGCGCGGTCGGCGGCGGAGATGCCGGTGTCGACCCCCTCCCGGGCGTCCACCGAGACGGTGTACGCGGTGCCCTTGCGGTCCTCGTTGACCTGGGTCATCGGCGGCAGCTTGAGCCGGTCCAGCTCCTCGCCGGTCAGCGGGGCGCAGATCACGCCGGAGCTGTAGCGGATGGTGAAGGCCATCAGCTCGGGGGTGGCGGCGGAGGCGGCGAAGACGATGTCGCCCTCGTTCTCGCGGTCCTCGTCGTCGACCACGATCACGGCGCGGCCGAGGGCGATGTCGGCGATCGCGCGCTCGACCGGGTCGAGGACGAGTTCGGGTGCCGCCTCGCGCTCGCGGTCGGCGGTGTGGTTCTCGGTCATACCGTGACTCCCTGCGGGACGGTGGCGGAGTTGACGCGCGGCTCACGACTGCTCAGCCACCAGGAGCGCAGGCCGAGCAGCACCAGGACGAAGTAGATCGAGTAGGTGAGGCCGGAGAAGGGGTAGCCGTTGTTGAAGGCGAGCGGGACGCCGACCACGTCGACGGCGATCCAGGCGAACCAGAACTCCAGCCAGCCACGGGCCTGGGCGACCATCGCGGCCAGCGTGCCGACGAAGATGTAGGCGTCCGACCAGGGGCTCCAGGACAGGCTGGGGTGGGCCGTGAACAGCCAGGCCAGCGCGACGGTGCCGGCCGCGGTGCCGACCACCAGGGCGGCCCGCTCGGGCCAGGTGGCGAAGCGGACGGCGATCGTGCCGGTGTCCCGGCGGCCCCGCCGCCACTGGGCCCAGCCCCAGGCGGCGGTGACGAGCACGATCAGCTGCTTGCCGATCAGGCCGGGGACGTGGCCCCCGAGGTAGGCGGCGATCAGCACGGCGCCGGACAGGAGTTGGAGCGGCCAGCTCCAGACCGAGCGGCGCCAGCCGAAGGCCAGGCCGGCCAGGCCGAGCAGGTTGCCGAACATGTCGGCCCACTTCACGTGCTCGCCGAAGACGGTGAACGCTTCTCCGCTGAGCCAGTTCACTTGGACTCTCCGGCGATCGTCGGGGGGAGGGTGCGGGAGTCGAGCAGCCGCTCGACGTACTTGGCGAGCACGTCCACTTCGAGGTTGACGCTCTCGCCGACGGCCTTGGCGCCGAGCGAGGTCAGCGCGAGGGTGGTGGGGATGAGGCTGACGGTGAAGCTGTCCCGGGCGGCCTCCACCACGGTGAGGCTGACGCCGTCGACCGTGATCGAGCCCTTCTCCACCAGGTAGCGGGAGATGGTGTCGGGCAGCGAGAAGCGCAGCACCTCCCAGCGCAGGTCGCCGGCCGCGTCGCGCTCGCCGGGCTCGCGGCCCAACAGCGTTCCGGTGGCGTCGACATGGCCCTGGACGAGGTGGCCGCCGAGCCGGTCGCCGAGCGCCATGGCGCGCTCCAGGTTGACCCGGGAGCCGGGCTTCAACTCGCCGAGGCTGGAGCGGTGCAGCGTCTCGGCCATCACGTCGGCGCTGAACTCGCCCGTGTCGGCCGCCAGTTGGTCCGGGCTGTCGACGACGGTCAGGCAGACGCCGTTGACCGCGATGGAGTCGCCGTGCCGCGCACCCTGACAGACCACCGGGCCGCGCAGGCGGATTCGCGAGGAGTCGCCGACCTCCTCGATCGACACGACCTCGCCGAGCTCTTCGATGATGCCGGTGAACACCCGGGTTCTCCTCGCGCTTGGGGGCGCGGACTCCGGGGCGGCATGGGAGATGACACGGACGGGCAACGGCGCGCGAGCCGACGGCACGACCCGTCGCCGGGATGCCGAGGCCGCCGGGAGATCGCTCGCCCGGCACGGGAGACACCTCTCCCGCCGTTCACCTGGCCGTGGTCCACCGGAGGACCACGGATACTGCTCTTCGTCCGCCCGCGCACGCCTCCCATCCGGACTTTAACCGTCGGTCCAGGAATTTCACCTGGTCAACCGGCCGCTGGCTGCGGACGGGTCGCGGACTGTAACCGCCGGTTCGGATTTTCACCGACCCCGGAGTGCGCTGAACGTCACTGCTGTTGGGGTCATTCTGCCATGACGTGCGCAAGCCCAGGGAGAGCCATCCGCTGTGGGCTGTTTCACGCGGATGCGGGGAATGTGCGGCCGGGTGGTAGGCGGCGCCCGCAACACGGCGTTCACCTACGGAGGGTGGCGAGCGCATACGAAGGGTAGTCGGGCGCGGTCGGAATGCAGCGGGTGCGCTCAGAGCGTGGCGGGTGCGGCGATCGACGTGAAGTGGCTGACCACCGGCGGGTGCGCGAGGTAGCACAGCTCGCCCTCCGACCAGACCGGCCGGATCCGCCACATCGGCCCCGCGTACCCGCGCAGCGCCGCCTCGTCGCGCCAGCGGCTCACCACGAGCACCCGGTGTCCGTCCTCGGTCACCGAGCGCAGCAGTTCGCCGCCCAGGCAACCGTCGGTCCGCCCGAGCTGCGGGATCACCTGGGTTGTCAGCAGCACACAGAATTCCTCGATGCGACTGGCCAGGACCTGCCCGGCCCAGATCCTCACGATCACGACCACCACCTCCGAGCGGAGCGCCTGGCCCCATTATCAGGGTAAAAGCGCTGGTGGGGAGGGGTGGCGGGGAAGCTTTACCGAGGACCGCACCGGCCGGTGGCCGGGGGCTCCGGGAAGGGGCTCGGCTAGATTTCCGGTATGACCAGCACACCGGAATCTGTCATACCGTCAACCGCCGCTCCGGATGCGCCGGGCAGCCTGTTCGCCGCTCTCAGCGCAGGGGCGCTGACCGACCCGGCACAGCTGCGCGAGATCTACGAGCAGCCCGGCGACCACGCGCGCCGCAAGCAGGTCGACCACCTGCACGAGGTCGCGCGGCGGCTGATCGCCTGCTCCTCGCTGGTGTTCGTGGCCAGCTCGGACGCCGCCGGGCGCTGCGACGTCTCCCCGCGCGGCGGGCCGGCCGGGGTGGTCTCCGTCCTCGACGAACACACCCTGGCCATCCCGGACGCCACCGGCAACAAGCGGTTGGACACCCTGCACAACATCCTGGAGAACGGCCGGGTCGGGCTGCTCTTCGTCGTCCCGGGCCGGGACACCACGCTCCGGGTCAACGGGCGCGCCTGCGTCTCCACCGACCCGGAGCTGCTGCGGCAGCTGACCGCCGTCGGCAAGCCCCCGCGCAGCGCGATCGTGGTGGCCGTCGAGGAGGTGTACGCGCACTGCCCGAAGTCCTTCCTGCGCGGCTCGGCGTGGAAGCCGGAGAACTGGCCGGCCAAGGACGCGCAGCCGACCTCGGCCGAGATCACCCTCTCGCACCTGCGGGACGACTCGCTGACCATCGAGATGATCGAGCAGACCGAGCGGGAGGCGCTGCTCCACCGCTACGAGTGACGACCGCGGCGCGGGCGGGTGCGGCGGGCGCCTTCCGCCACACGGCGTGCTGCCGCGTGGCGGGCGGCGCTCGGTGCTCGGTGCTCGGCGCTCGGTACTCGGTGCTCGGCGCTCGGCGCGCTCAGGCGGCCTTGGGCAGGTCCACCACCGGCGCGTCGCTGGCCGCCCGCTGGACGGCCTCGACGCCCTTGTGGGCGGCCTCCTTGCTGGAGTAACCCTGGCCGGTGGCGACGATCTCGCCGTTGCCCGCCTTGAGCCGGAACCGGTACTTGCCGCCGGCGTCCTCGTAGACCTCGAACTTGCCCGCCATCGGGCCACCTCCTCGTGCGGCGCGCGGCGCGCCTCTGGTCGACCCCCTCCAGCACCGTGCGCCCCCCGACCGGGCGGCCGCACCCGCTCGGGGGCCGGACGGGTGACGCCCCGCGACCGCGCGATCGCGGAGGTGCCGGGGCGGGCGCCGGTGGTTTGAATGGACGGATGGACTGCGTCTTCTGTGCGGTGGTGGCGGGCGAGGAGCCCGCGTACCGGGTGCTGGACGACGAGGCGGCGGTGGCCTTCCTGGACCGGCGGCCGCTGTTCCCCGGCCACGTGCTGGTCGTCCCGCGCGCCCACCACCGCACCCTGGCGGACCTGCCGGCCGCCGAGGTGGGGCCGTTCTTCCTCCAGGTGCAGCGGGTGGCCGCCGCGGTGGAGCGCGGACTGGGCGCGGCGGGCAGCTTCGTGGCGGCGAACAACCGGATCAGCCAGTCGGTGCCGCACCTGCACGTCCACGTGGTGCCGCGCAATCCGAAGGACGGGCTGCGCGGCTTCTTCTGGCCGCGGGGGAAGTACCCGGACGAGGCGGGGGCGGCGGAGATCGCGGCCCGGCTGCGCGCGGTGCTCGGCGGCTGAGGGGCGGCTCGGGGACTGAGGGGGGCGGCTCGCAGGCCGAGGGGGCTCGCGGGGGCACCAGGGGGCGTGCGCACCACATTTGTGAGCCGGTTTCACCCACTCTCTTGACAGGTATAGAACACTCCGCTTGAGTCGCCTTCACGGCCCCGCACCGGCCCACACCCCGGTCGGCCGTCTTCCCCTGGCGCACCCCCGCACGGGACCCGGATCCCCTGCCCGCTCAAGTCCCTGTCACGACGACGTGCGGCCCCCACCGCACAAGGGGTGATGACGTGTCAATGAAACGCCTGCTCGCGCTGCTCTCCGCCGTGGTCACGGCGCTGGCGGTCGCGGTCCTCCTCCCCGCCTCCGCCAGCGCCGCCGCCTGCGGCACGCCGTGGAGCGCGGCCACCGCCTACACCGGCGGCGCGGCCGTCTCGTACAACGGGCACAACTGGACCGCCAAGTGGTGGACCCAGAACGAGGCCCCGAGCACCGGCGGCACCGGGGTCTGGGCCGACCAGGGCTCCTGCGGCGGGTCCACCGACCCGACGCCGACCCCGACGTCCGGCACCTGCAACTACCCCGCCTGGGTCGCCGGCCGCGCCTACGTCGCCGGCGACATCGTCCGGTACACCAACGGCGGCTACTACCGCGCCACCCACGACAACCCGGGCTACGACCCGGTCATCAGCACCTGGTACTGGTCGCCGTACGACTGCGGCTCGACCCAGCCGCCCAACCCGGGCGGATTCCCGGTCAGCCAGGCCCAGTTCGACCAGATGTTCCCGGGCCGGAACTCCTTCTACACCTACCAGGGCCTGCTCGACGCGCTCGGCGCCTACCCCGCCTTCGCGGCCACCGGCAGCGACACCGTGCGCCGGCAGGAAGCCGCCGCGTTCCTCGCCAACGTCAGCCACGAGACCGGCGGACTGGTGTACGTGGTCGAGCAGAACACCTCCAACTACCCGCACTACTGCGACACCTCGCAGCCGTACGGGTGCCCGGCCGGGCAGGCCGCGTACTACGGGCGCGGGCCGATCCAGCTGAGCTGGAACTTCAACTACAAGGCCGCCGGCGACGCGCTCGGCATCGACCTGCTGCACAATCCGAACCTGGTGCAGACCGACCCGGCGGTGGCCTGGAAGACCGGCCTCTGGTACTGGAACACCCAGAACGGGCCGGGCACCATGACCGCGCACAACGCCATGGTCAACGGGTCCGGCTTCGGCGAGACGATCCGCAGCATCAACGGCTCGCTGGAGTGCAACGGCAACAACACCGCCCAGATGCAGCACCGGATCGACCTGTACCAGAGCTTCGTCCAGATCCTCGGCACCGTCCCCGGGGGCAACCTGAGCTGCTGACGGCTCGCCCCCGCCCCACCGCGCGCCCCGCTACGCCCGGACCGGTCATCACACCGTGGTGCCCGTACGCTGCCGAGCGTAGCGGGGCGTACCCATGTGGGGGGCGTACTCCTGCGGGAGCAGCGGAGGGCGGCTGAAATCGTCGTTCCGGCGGACGACTTCGCAGGTCGCGGCCCTCAGGGCGCGTCTTCGAACCCCCGCCTGCGCGTCGGCGCCGGGGCACGC
The DNA here is from genome assembly GCF_041435235.1 of Kitasatospora sp. NBC_01300. Classification (NCBI taxonomy): domain Bacteria; kingdom Bacillati; phylum Actinomycetota; class Actinomycetes; order Kitasatosporales; family Streptomycetaceae; genus Kitasatospora; species Kitasatospora sp. NBC_01300. Next base: position 1,121,634 of record NZ_CP108408.1, read on the forward strand.
ACCTCGCCGCGTTGTCGTCAGTCGCCAATGGCCCCCAGCCTCCGGCCGGGAGGTGCCCCCACCGCATGGACTCCCTCCTCCGCCTTGCGATGCACGCACCCCAACGCCGCCACGCCCGCCCTCCGGGCGGACGACGGGGGTTCGAAGACACGCCCTACGCTCAAGGCATGAACGAACTCGCCAGCCTCGTGCAACAGACCGCCGACCGGCTCGCGGGCCAGCACGTCGGTGCGGTGGTCGCCGGGCTGGCCGGCGGCGCCGTGGAGATCCGCGGCGCCGGGCGGACCGGTCCGGGCGGCGCCGTGCCCGGGCCGCACACCCTGTTCGAAGTCGGTTCCGTCACCAAGGTGTTCACCTCGCTCGTCCTCGCGCGGCTGGTGCTCGCCGACTCCGGCGGGGCCGCCACCGGGCTCGACGACGCGCTCGACGAACCGCTCGCCGACGTGCTCGCCGACGTCCGGCCCGACGGTGCCGCCGTCCCGGCCAGGGGCGGCCATCCGATCACCCTGCGGCACCTCGCCACCCACACCTCCGGGCTCCCCCGGCTGCCCCGGGGCATGCTGGCGACGGCGCTGCTCAATCCCAACAAGCCCGATCCGTACGCGCACTGCAGCACCGAGCACGTCCTCGCCGGGCTGGCCCGGACGCGACTGCGGGCCACCCCCGGGCGCGGCTTCCGCTACTCCAACCTCGGCGCCGGACTGCTCGGCCTGGCCCTCGCCCACCGGGCCGGCACCGGCTACGAGGAGCTGGTGGCGCGCGAGATATGCGAGCCGCTGGGGCTGGTGGACACCCACGTGCGCTCGGGCCGGGAGCAGTCCGGGCGGCTGGCGCACGGGCACACCTCCGGCGGGCGGCCCGTGCCGTACTGGGACTTCGCGGACGTTCCCGGCATGGGCGGGCTCCGGTCGACCGCCTCCGACCTGGCGATACTCCTGCGGGCCCAGCTGGCCGCCGACCGCGAGCCGGACGCGCCGCTGGCGCCCGCGATCACGCTCACCCGGGAGACCCGGCACCGGGTCAACCCGTTCGCCTGGATGCACCTGGGGTGGCTCGGTCACCGCCTGCGCACCCAGCAGGGCGGTCACCTGCAGATCTGGCACAACGGCGGCACGGGCGGGTTCCGCTCCTTCGTGGCCTTCGATCCGGAGAAGCAGGTGGGGGTGGTGGTCCTGGTGAACACCCGCCGCTCCGCCGATCCGGCCGGGACGGCCCTGCTGCGCACGCTGCAGAACGAGTACGCGACGACGAGCTGACGAGCCGAGGCCGGGGCGTGACGGTGAGCGGGCATGGCGGTGAGCGGGCATGGCGGTGAGCGGGCGTGACGGTGAGCGGGCGTGACGGTGAGCGGGCCCGGCGGAGGACCGGGTGCGGGCGTCGGCGGAATGAGGTGGAGGATGGGGTGCGGTCGTTTCAGGGCCAAGAGGTACGAATTGGCCCTGTTCGAGGGCGCGGCGGTCGGTCGATGCTGAGGATCTGACAGTCGTGGTTCCGGTTGCGGTGTTCGCTCAGCGGGAGGTGGCCGAGGTGGCGGTGGTGTGGCCCTTGTCGCGGGCTCGGTCGGTCGCGGGCGGCGACGGGCGGCTCGGCCGGGCGGTGCGGGTGTACCGGCGGTTCCGGCCGCTGCCGTGGCGGACCCGGGCCTGGCTGGACGCGGTGTCGGCCGCTGCCGCCGGGGCGGCCTGGCTGGCGAGCGGGGAGTGGTGGCCCGCGCCCGTGGTGGCCGCGGTGGCGATCACGGCCGCGAGCGGGTACGGGCGGCTGCGGCCGACGCCGGGCCTGCGGGCCGTCCGGGTGCACGAGCACGGGCTGGTGCTGGTCGGGGCGGACGGCACGGAGCAGCCCCTGCCGTGGAGCGCGGTGGAGGCCACCGAGTACTCCCCCGGCGGGCGGCACGGAGTGGGCGAGCAGGGCCGGATCTGGCTGGTCGGCGCGGACGAGCCGCTGGCACTGGCGCAGCTGCGGCAGCTGGACGAGCTGTTCCGGGAGCTCGACGAGCGACTCCGCCCGACCCTCCGGGCCGCGCTGCACGAGGCGCTGCGCACGGAGGGCGGCGTCCGGTTCGCCCGGGGGCGGCTGACGCTGACGGCCGGCGGGCTGGTGCACCGGCCGCCGCACCCGCTCGCCGCGACGGAGGCGTTCCGGTGGGCGGAGGTGCGGTCCGCGCGGGCCTCGGAGCTCGGGGAGCTGGAGATCCGGACGCACTCGGCCGGCCTGCCGCTCACCCTCCCGGTGCCGAACGCCGGTGCGGCGGCGGCCTTCGTCGAGGAGGTCCGGGCCCGGAGCCTCTGACCGGCGGACGATCCGGGGGGGCGGACTCCCGAACTCACTGCTCTGCGGTGCGTTCGACTCCTCAAGCAACCGCGGCCCGGCCGGCGTCCGGCCGGCCGACCCCTAAGGGTCCCCGCCCGCACGTCCCGGAAGGGATCTGTACGCCGCTGAGGGGACGTCAACTTCCGCTCCCCCGGCCTACCGTCCCTCACATGAACCGACTTCGCGCCACCGCGGCCGCGGCAGCCCTGCTGCTCACCCTGCCGCTGTCCGTCGCCGCCGCCGTACCGGCCCTGGCCGCTCCCGCCGCCCCGACGAACGCCTCCGCCTCCGCCCCCGCTCCCGCCGCCGTCCACGTCGACCTGCCGCGCCCGACCGGCCCGTACGCGGTCGGGCAGGAGGTCCTGCACCTGGTGGACCAGGACCGCCCGGATCCGTGGGTCCCCTCCGCCGGTCCGCGCCAGCTGATGGTGTCGATGTACTACCCCGCGAAGGCCGGGACGGGCAGCGCGGCCCCGTACATGACCCCCGCGGCCGCCCGGATGCTGCTGGACGGGAAGCTCCCGGGCAACACCATCCCGACCGAGACGGTCACCGGCGCCCGGACCTGGGCGAAGTCCGACGCGCGCCCGCAGGGCGGCCACTTCCCGCTGGTGGTGCTGTCGCCGGGCTTCACCATGCCGCGGGCCTCGCTGAGCGGCCTCGCCGAGGACCTGACCAGCCGCGGGTACGTCGTCGCGCTGGTCGACCACACCTACGAGAACACCGGGACGACGTTCCCCGACGGGCAGACCCTCCCGTGCCTGCTGTGCAACAAGCTGACGACCCCGGAGTCCTGGGCGGCCGTGGACAACAGCCGGGCGAAGGACGTCTCCTTCGTCCTCGACCAGCTGACCGCCCGCCCCCACCCGGCCTGGCGCTACGCCCGCATGATCGACCGCGACCGGATCGGGATGGCCGGGCACTCGGCCGGCGGCGCCTCGACCGTCCCGTCGCTGCTCACCGACGACCGGATCCGGGCCGGGGTGGACCTGGACGGCACCATGGACGTCACCGTCCCCGCCTCCGGGATCGGCGGCAAGCCCTTCCTGATGATCGGCCACCCGCTGCCCGACGGCGCCGAGGACAGCAGCTGGACGGAGAGCTGGTCGCACCTCGACGGCTGGAAGCGCTGGTTGACCTTCGCCGGCTCCAACCACGGCACCTTCACCGACTTCCCGCTGTTCTTCGAGAAGCTCGGCCTGCCCCAGCCTCCCGGCACCACGATGTCGGGCGAGCGGGGCGCGGAGCTCACCCGCTCGTACGTGGCGGCCTTCTTCGACCTCCAGCTGAAGGGCGAGCCGCAGCCGCTCCTCGACGGGCCGACCGCAGCCGCTCCGGAGGTGACGTTCCACCCGTAAGCGGAACGCGAACGGCGCGGCCGTCGGCAGCCTGCCGGAGGCCGCGCCGTTCGCCTGTCGCCCGGCGTTAGCTACGCGGCCGGAGCCGCCGAGGCGATCGGTTCGAGCAGCCGGTGCGGGCGGAGCAGGGAGCGGGAGACCGGGTCGTCCCGGTGCGTGCCGTCACGGGCGGGGTTGGGGCGCATCGTGATCCCGGCCGGCGGGACGGGTGCGCCGCCGCACCGCGGGCAGGCGCCGACGACGTCCAGGTCGGTGCCGCAGACGGCGTGCGCGAACAGGTGGTGCGGGCCGCCCGCGGTCGCGTGCCGACCGCCCCAGCGGCTCAACTGGTAGATCGGCCCCCATAGTTCGAGGCCGGTCTCGGCGAGCAGGTAGCCGTGGCGCAGCGGCGCCTGCTGGTACGGCTCCTTGCGCAGCACTCCGGCCGCGACCAGGGCGTTGAGGCGGGCGGTGAGGACGGCGCGGGGGATGCCGAGGTGGGCGAGGAAGTCGTTGAAGCGCTGCACTCCGTAGAAGGCGTCGCGGAGGATCAGCAGGCTCCAGCGTTCGCCGACCACCTCCAGGGCGCGGGCCAGTGCGCAGTCCTGCTGTTCGTAGTCGGTTCCCAGCGCCATGCGGGTCAGCGTAGTCCACCCGGGCAGAGGGTTCAATGAACAGACCAACGGTGGTAGCGTGCCGATCGAGACGAAGGTTCATTCACCAGACCTATGGTCCGTGCTCCGGAGGGAACACCTCATGTCCCCCGCACCACCCGGCTCCTCCCCCGCCACCGCGCCCGTCACCGCGCCCGCCCGGCCCGGCGCCACCCTGGCCGCCACCGCGGCCGCGACCGCGCTGGTCACCGTCGCCTACACCGCCCCCACCGCCTCGCTCGCCGCCACCGCCCAGGCCGCTCACCTCGGGGCCACCGGCCGGACCTGGATCCTCACCGGCACCCTGGTCGGCGTCTCCGCCCTGCTGCTCACCGCCGGAAGCGCCGCCGACGACCACGGCCGCAAGCGGGTCTTCACCTTCGGCGTGCTGCTGTTCGCGGCCGCCGAGGCGCTGGCCGCGCTGGCCCCCGGCGGCGCCGTCTACCTGGCCGCCCGGGTGCTGCTCGGCGTCGCCTCGGCCGCCGTCCTGGCACCCGCGCTCGGCCTGATCAGCCACGCCCACCCGCCCGGACCGGGCCGGATCCGGGCACTCGGGGTCTGGGGCGCCGCCGTCGGCCTCGGCATCGCCGTCGGCCCGGTGTACGGCGCGCTGGTCGAGCAGTGGGCCGGCTGGCGCGCGGTCAGCGGCGGGCTCGCGGTCGTCGCGGCCGCCTTGGCGGCGTACGCGGCCGCCGTCCTCACCGAGTCGCGGGCCGAACGGCCCCGCGCCCTCGATCCGTACGGGGTGCTGACGCTGGCCGCCGGGACGTCCTGCCTGATCGCCGGGCTGGCCGAGGGGCGCGGCGGCTGGGGGCGGCCGGTGGTCGTCGCGCTGCTGGCGCTCGGGGTGCTGCTGCTGGCCCTGTTCGGGCTGGTCGAGGCGAAGGTCCGGGAGCCGATGCTGGACCTCGCGCTGTTCCGCAGCCCCGGCTTCGTCGCCGCCACCGGCGGGGCGCTGTTCACCGGGATCTCGCTGGTCGGCTTCATGAGCTACCTGCCGACCCTGCTCCAGGGCGTCCTGGGCCTGTCCGGCCTGGCCGCGGGCGGGGTGCTGGCGCTGTGGTCCGGCCTGTCGGTGCTGTCCGCGCTCCAGGCGCGCCGGCTGGCGGCGCACCTGTCGGCCACCGCGCAGGTCGCCGCCGGGCTCGCGGTCTGCGGCCTCGGCGAGGCGGGCCTGTACGGGCTGGCGCCCGGCTCCGGCTGGCTGCGGCTGGCGCCGGGCCTGGCGGTGGCGGGCGTCGGCAGCGGGGTGCTCAACGCGGCGCTGGCCCGGCTGGCCGTCAGCAGCGTCCCGGCGCACCGGGCGGCCATGGGCTCGGGTGCCAACAACACCTCCCGGTACCTGGGCTCGGCGCTCGGCGTCGCGGTCGCCGTGGCCGTCGCGGGCTCGGCCCGACCGGGCGGCCCCGGCCGGGAGGCCGCCGCCCGCGCCCTGGCCACGGGCACCGACCGGGCCGTTCTGGTCGCCGCCGCCCTGTGCCTCGTCGGCGCGCTGCTCGCCCTGGCCGCCCGTGCCGCCGAAGCCCGCACCACCGGAGCCCGGGGCGGCAGCGCGGCGGAGGCCGACCCGGCCCGCGAGCGGGCCGCGACCCGGTGAGGCGCGCGGGAAGTCGGCCCGGCCGACTTCCCGCGCTCGACCGCCGCCGGGGCCGCCAGGGCCTCCAGGGCCGCCGGGAGCTCAACGGCTTCCTCCCCTGCGCCCGCTGCCGCTCCGGTGCGCCCCGCTACGGTGAGCGGCCCGCCGGGGCCGCGTGCGAAGATGGCAGGGCTGGTGGGGACGATCTCCGGACGGTTCTCTGGCCATGGTGAACGACAACGAACACCACCTGGGCGAGCCGCAACAGGACGCCCTGCTGATGGTGCCGATCGCGACGGCGCTGATCGAGGCCGACGGCCGGATCCTGCACTGGAGCGGCGACGCGGAGGCACTGCTCGGCTACTCCCCGGGGCAGGCGATCGGGGCCAGGGCCGCCAAGTTGCTGACCTCCGAGGAGCAGCGGCCCGAGGTGCTGGAGCTGTTCCAGCAGATCCTGAACGGCCGGGCCTGGTCCGGTGTGTTCCCGGTCCGGCACCGGGACGGGCACCTGGTGAACCTGGAGTTCCGCACCCATCCGATCAAAGGGCCGGACGGCCGCACGCTGGTGCTGGCGGTCGCCTCCGACGTGACCACGCTGCGCCGGATCCAGGCGGACCTGGCGGTGCTCGACGGCTTCTTCACCCAGTCCCCCGTCGGCATGGGCGTCTTCGACCCCGAGCTGCGCTTCGTCCGGCTGAACGAGGCGCTGGCCCGGGCCAACGGCCTGCCCGTCGAGGAGCAGCTCGGCCACCGGGTCATCGAGGTGCTGCCCGGGATCAACGGCGCCGAGGTGGAGTCGGTGATGCGGCGGGTCCTGGAGAGCGGCGAACCGGTGGTGGACACCCGCTCGCACGGCCGCACCCCGGGCGACCCGCAGCACGACCACGCGTGGTCCGCCTCGTACTTCCGGCTGGAGGAACCCGGCGGCCGGGTGCTCGGCGTGAGTTCCACCGTCATCGACGTCACCGAGCGGTTCCGCGCCGAGGCCCGGGCGGCGCGGGCCCAGGAGCGGCTGGCCCTGCTGGTCGACGCGACCGCCTCCATCGGCACCACGCTCGACCTGCGGCAGACCGCCCGGGAGCTGGCCGACGCGATGGTGCCCAGCGTCGCCGACATCAGCGGGGTGTTCGCGCTGGAGGTGCTGGTGGCCGGGCGGAACGTCGAACCGCCCGACCCGGACGCGCCGCAACTGGTCCGCCGGCTGGCCCTGGCCACCACCGACCCGCTGTACCCGGCCGAGTCACTGCCGGTGGATTCGTTGTACGAGCTGACGCCGGACTCCCCGTACGCCCGGGCGCTGGCCACCGGGCGGACGGTGGTGGTGCCGTCCTGGGAGCTGCCGCTGCTGAGCGAGGCCATCACCGAGAGCCACCGCCGGGCCTACCTCGGCGACCGGCCCCGCTCGGTGCGGATCACCCCGCTGGTGGCGCGCGGCACCACGCTCGGCATGGTGGTGTACTCGCGGCGCGGCGACCGGGAGTCGTTCGACGAGGCCGACATCACCCTCGGCGACGAGCTGGCCTCGCGGGCCGCCGTCGCGATCGACAACGCCCGGCTGTACCTGCGCCAGCACCAGACCGTCCTGGCCCGGCAGCAGGCGCTGCGCGAGGCGAAGGCCGCCCAGGAGCGGCTGGCGCTGGTCAACGTGGCCTCCACCCGGATCGGCACCACCCTCGATCTCGCCCAGACCGCGCAGGAGTTGGCCGAGGTGGCGACGCCCAGGCTGGCCGACTCCGTGGTGGTGGAGGTGCTGGAGGACCTGGTCCGCGGCGAGCGCGAGGCCCGCGCCCCGGCGGACGGTTCGGCGCTGCTGCGGCGGATGGCCTTCCACTCGGTGCTCGGCTCGACGTTGCGGCCGGTCGCCCGGCTCGGCGGGGTGCACCGCTTCGTACCCGGCACGCCGTACGCGTGGAGCCTGGCGCACCGCAAGCCGGTCCTGGTGCCGCGGATGGACGCGGAGGGGATGGCCTGGTTCGCCGACGACCCGGTGCGCGCCGCGGCGGTGCGGGAGCAGAACGTCCGCTCCTTCATGGTCGTCCCGCTGATCGCGCGCGGCACCGCGGTCGGCGTCGCGGGCTTCTACCGCACCCTGGTGGAGCGCCCGTACGAGGAGGACGACCTGGCGCTGGCCGGCGAGTTGGCGGTGCGGGCCGCCGTGTCCATCGACAACGCGCTGCTGTTCACCCGCGAGCGCGACGCGGCCGCCGCCCGGCAGCGGGCGCTGGACGCGGCCCGGGCCGCGCAGCAGCGGCTGTCGCTGCTCAACGAGGCCAGCACCCGGATCGGCACCACCCTCGATCTGCACCGCACCGCCCAGGAGTTGGTGGAGGTGGTGATCCCGCGCTTCGCCGACTTCGTCACCGTGGACCTGCGCGACGCGGTGCTCGGCGGCGAGGAGCCCGGCCCCGTCCCGGACAACGAGACGATACTGATGCGGGCGGTGGCGGTCGGCGAGGCGACTCGGGACGGCACCATGACGGCGGCCTCCGACCAGGTCGGCGAGACCTCGCAGTCCGCCCAGCTGTACGCCCAGAGCCTGCGCACCCGGCGCTCGATTCTGGTCTCCGAGGTGACCGAGGAGGAGATGCGCCGGATCGCCGCCTCGCCCGACCGGGTCCAGCCGGGGATGGCCGCCGGGGTGCACTCGTACCTGATGGTGCCGCTGGTGGCACGCGGACTCGTGCTGGGCGGCGCGGAGTTCGTCCGCACCCGCAACCCGGAGCCGTTCGGCCCGGAGGACCGCTCGCTGGCCGAGGAACTCGCCGCGCGCACCGCCCTCGCGATCGACAACGCCCGGCTCTACCGGCGTGAGCGGGACACCGCGCTCACCCTCCAGCGCAGCCTGCTGCCGCAGGAGATCCACCGCACGCTCGGCCTCGACCTCGCCTACCGCTACCTGCCCAGCAGCGTGGTCAGCGAGGTCGGCGGCGACTGGTTCGACGTCGTGCCGCTCTCCTCGGGGCGGGTCGCGCTGATCGTCGGCGACGTGATGGGCCACGGCATCCGGGCCGCCGCCACCATGGGCCAACTGCGTACTGTCGCCCGGACGTTGATCACCCTGGACCTGGACCCGGAGCGCGTCCTGCACCGGCTGGACGAGGCCTCCAGCGCGCTCGGCGAGGGCCAGTTCGCCACCTGCGTCTGCGTGGTGTACGACCCGGTGGACCGCCACTGCACCGCCGCCTGCGCCGGCCACCTGCCGCCCGTCGTCGCCGATCCGCAGGGGCGGGCGCACCTGGTCGAACTGCCGCCCGGCGCACCGCTCGGCGTCGGCGGGGTCCCGTTCGAGAGCGTGGAGTTCACCCTCCCCGAGGAGGCCATCCTGGCGCTCTACACCGACGGGCTGGTCGAGCGCCGGGGCCACGACATCGACGAGGGACTGCAGTTGCTCTGCCGGACGGTCGCCGACCGGCGCCTGTCGCTGGAGCAGACCTGCGACGCCGTCCTGGCCGAACTCACCGGCCCCACCAGCGAGGACGACATCGCCGTCATCATGGCGCAGGTCCGGCCGGTCGGCGCGGACCGGATCGCCAGCCTGCCGCTCACCGGCGACCGCGCGATGGTCGCCCACTCGCGCCGGTTCACCCGCGAGACGCTGGCCTCCTGGGGCCTCGAAGCGCTCGCCGACTGGGCCGAACTGCTCACCAGCGAGCTGATCACCAACGCCCTGGTGCACGCCGGATCCCCCACCCAGCTGCGGCTGTTCTGCAACCGGGCGCTCACCGTCGAGGTCGCCGACCAGGAGAGCGAGGCGCCCCGGATCCGGCGCGCCCGCGCCGAGGACGAGGGCGGGCGCGGCATCCACCTGGTCAACGAGCTCGCGCACCGCTGGGGCAGCCGCCGCACCGGGGACGGCAAGGTGGTCTGGTTCGAGCTGGAACTGCCCCCGGGCAGCCCGTCCGAGTGATCCGGCCCGCGACCGGGCGGCACGACCCGCGACCGGGCGACGCGGCCTGCGACCGGGTGATCCGGCCCGCGACCGGTCGCCACGGCCCGCGGGCTCAGTCCGGCAGGAGCAGGTTCACGTCGCCGAACTCGTGCCAGAGGTACCGGTGCTGGACGGCGGCCCGGTAGCACTCGGCGAGCAGGGGCCGCCCGGCGACGGCGGCCAGCATCAGCAGGTGCGAGGCGCTGGGCTCGTGCCAGCCGGTGAGCAGGCCGTCGACCGCGCGCACCCCGCGCTCCGGAGTGACCACCAACTCCGTCCAGCCGTCCGCCTCCTGGACGGTGCCGTCCGGCGCGGCGGCCGACTCCAGGGCGCGCACCACCGTGGTGCCGACGGCGACCACCCGCCCGCCCCCGGCCCGCGCATGGCCGACCAGGCGGGCGGTGGCCGCCGGGACGTGGAACCGCTCGGCGTACGGCGCCTCGTGCGCCTCCGGCGAGGCCACCCCGGTGTGCAGCGTGACCGGCGCGACCAGCACCCCGCGACCCGCCAGCCGGGCCACCACCTCCGCGCTGAACGGCCGTGCGGCGCTGGGCATCTCGCTGCTTCCGGGGACGGTCGCGAACACCGTCTGGTAGGCCTCGATCGGCCAGTCGCGGTCCACGTAGCCGTACCGGATCGCCTTGCCGTGCACCTCCAGGTACGGCAACAGCCCTGCCGGCAGGGTCAGTTCGGCGTACCAGAGCCGGGCGGTGAACGGTGCGACCAGCTCCGCCGCACCGCCGGCGGGCAGCGCCACCCGCAGACCGGGGCGGGCCGGGGAGTCGGCCGGCGGGTAGTAGGCGGCCGCCGACCCCGGCACCACCCGCCGCAACTCCACCAGGTGGGAGCCGCGTCGGTCGGGCTGGGCGGAGGACAGGTGCAGCGCGACCGCCGTACCGTCGGGCAGTCGGCCGGGCAGCGCGGCCGGCAGGGTGGCCGAGTTGTTGACCACCAGCAGGTCACCCGCGCGCAGCACCACGGGCAGCTCGGTGAAGCGGTGGTGCTCGACGCTCCCCCGGTCGCGCCGGCCGACCAGCATCCGCACGCCGTCCCGCGCTCCGCCGCGCGCCTCCGCCGGTGCCCGGGCGGAGAGTTCGGGCGGTACGGCGACGTCGAGGCCGAGGTCCACGAGTCCGGTCATCGCCCACCCCTGGCTGCGGCCTTCAGGTCCTCGGCGCGGTAGCGGCCGGAGGGGGCCCGGTCGTGCAGCAGTCCGAGCAGGACCGGCACCACCTCCTCGGGCAGCGGTTCGCCGGAGATGTCCTCACCGGGGCTGGCCTCCTGCAACATCTCGGTGCGCATGCTGCCCGGGTCCACCGCCCACACCCGCAACTCCGGCTCCTCGCGGGCGAGTACGGCGGTGGCGTGGTCGAGCGCCGCCTTGCTGGCGCCGTAGCCGCCCCAGCCGAGGTAGGGCACGACGGCGGCGTCCGAACTGATGTTGAGCACGGCCCCGGCGCGGGCGCGCAGCTGCGGCAGGAGGAGCTGGGTGAGGGCGATCGGGGCGAGCGCGTTGACCTCGAAGGTCTCCAGCAGGTCCGGCAGCGGGAAGTCGGCCAGCCGGGGCAGCGGCTCGGCGCCGGCCACGGTGGCGCCGTTGAGCGTACCGGCGTTGTTGACCAGCAGGCTCGCGCCGCCGAGCCCGTCGGCGGCCGCGGTCAGGTGGGCACGGTGGTCGTCGTCGACGATGGAACCGGAGAGGGCGACGACCTTGGTGACGGCGGCCAGGGCCGTCTCGGCGGCGGCGAGTCCGGCCGCGCCACGGGCGCTGATCACCAGCTGCCAGCCGTCGGCGGCGAGGGCCTTGGCGAGCGCCAGGCCGAGGCCCCGGGAGGCGCCGGTGACCACGGCGACGGGGGCGGGGGCCTGGGCGGGGGCGGTGTGCTGTGCTGCGTTCATGTCCCCACCCTCGCCCCGCGAGGGGCGGCGGCGGATCGGCCGCCGGGACCGGGACCCGGTCGTCCGTTGGGCCTAGCCCGTATGGGGCGCCGGACCGGGGCCGGTGGCCCAGGCCTGCGGGTCCGTCCAGGCGGCGAGGGTGCGGCGGGTGTCGAAGCGGCGCTCCCGGCCGGTCAGCGGGTCGGTGAACTCGACCACCGAGGCGAGGAGTTGGAGCGGGCTGCGGAAGTCGTCCGGGGCCGGTTCGGGCAGCACCACCGGATACACCGGGTCACCGAGGATCGGCACGCCGAGGCCGCACATGTGCAGCCGCAGCTGGTGGGTGCGCCCGCTCAGCGGCCGCAGCCGGTAGTGGGCCAGGCCGTCGCGGCGTTCCAGCAGGTCGATCCGGCTCTCGCTGTTCGGCGGCGCGTCGAGCTCCCGGGCCGCGATCACCCCGCGCTCCTTGAGGATGTGGCTGCGCACGGTGCGCGGCAGCTCCAGCGCCGGGTCGTACGGGGCGATCGCCTGGTACTCCTTGCGCACCAACCGGTCGCTGAACAGAGTCTGGTAGGCGCCGCGTTCCTCGGGCCGCACCACGAACATGGCCAGCCCCGCGGTGAGCCGGTCGAGCCGGTGCGCGGGGCTGAGGGCGGGCAGGTCGAGACTGTGCCGCAGCCGGGACAGGGCCGTCTCGACGACGTGCCGGCCGCGCGGGGTGGTGGCCAGGAAGTGCGGCTTGTCGACGACGACCAGGTGCTCGTCGCGGTGCAGCACCTCCAGCTCGAACGGGACGCGGACCTCCTCGGGGAGGTCCCGGTAGAACCACAGGTGCGCGCCGGGCCGGAACGGCTCGTCCGGGGCGACCGGGCCGTGCTCGCCGACGATCTCGCGGCCGCCCAGCGCCGCGTCGATCCGCGCGGCGGCCACGGCCGGCAGCCGCTCGACCAGGTAGGCGCGGACGGTCGGCCAGGGGCCCTCGGGCGGCAGCCGCAGGTGCACCGGGTCCACACCGTGGCGCTGCGGGAGGGGGGAGGCCGGGCGGCGGCTCTTGCGTCTCATCTCCCGGCCAGCGTAGTCCGCCCGCCCGGGGCGGCCTCGGCCGAGGTCCCCGAGGTCCCCGAGTTGCCCGAGGTCCCCGAGGTCCCCGAGGTCCCCGAGGTCCCCGAGTTGCCCGAGTTGCCCGAGCAGCCCCGGGCCCCCGAGGTGCCGCTCACGGGGAGTGCGGAGCACAGTGGACGGTAGGTCGCCAATCCGCCGGGAGCAGCCGGGAGGACGTGTGAGCGCAGACGGCCCGGACGGTGTGCCGCCGCTGCACCTGCCGCGGCGCACCCGGATGCTGTTGGTCGGCGCCTTCGGGCTGCTGGTCGCCGCCGTGGTGGCCGACCTGGTGACCGGACCGGGGACGACCCTCTCCCCCGTCCTGGCCGTCGCGCCAGTCCTGGCCGGGGCGACCACCCGCAGCGCCCGGGTGCCGCTGGCCGCCGGGGGCATCGCCGTCGTGGCGGTCGGGCTGCTGGAGACCACCAACACCGAACTGCCGGCCGAGGTGCACATCACCGCGCTGATCACGGTGCTCGCGGCGACCCTGGCCAGCGCCGCCAACGTCGTCCTGGTCGCGGCCCGGGAGCGGGAGCTGTTCCACGTCCGGACGGTCGCCGAGGCGGCGCAGCGGGCCCTGCTGCGCCCTCCGCCGGAGCGGATCGGGCGGCTGCGCACCGCGGTGCGCTACGTCGCGGCGGCGGCCGAGGCACGCATCGGCGGGGACCTGTACGCGGTGGTCGACACCCGCTACGGCACCCGGATCCTGCTCGGGGACGTGCAGGGGCACGGGCTGCCGGCGGTGGAGACGGCGGCCGACGTTCTGGGGGTGTTCCGCGAGGCGGCCCGGACGGAGCCCGATCTCGGGCGGCTGGCCGAGCGGCTGGACGCGGCGCTCGCCGCCCGGCCGGACGAGGGGCGCTTCGCCACCGCGCTGCTGCTCACCGTGCCCGCGGAGCAGGGACCGGTCGGCGTGGTCAACTGCGGGCACCCGCCCCCGCTGCTGCGCCGCGCGGGCCGGGTGCGCGCGCTGACGCCGGCGTACGCCGCGCCGCCGCTCGGGCTGCGGGGGCTGACCGGTGACGGGTACCCGACGGGCGGCTTCGAGCCGTTGCCGGGGGACCTGCTGCTCCTGTACACCGACGGCATCACCGAGGCCCGCAACGCCGAGGGGCGGTTCTACCCGCTGGAGGAGCGGCTGCCGGGGCTGCCCGCGGGGAGCCCGGCGGACCTGCTGGAGGACCTGCTCGCGGACGTCGACGGCTGGGTCGGCGACGCCGGGCTGACGGACGACGCGGCGCTGCTGGCGCTCCGCTGGGAGCACTGACGGGCGGAGGGCGGACGGGCGGAGGGCGGACGGGCAGGCGGGAGCAGTGACGGCCCGGCCGATTGTCAGTGCCGTGTGCAAGGCTTCGCACACGGTCGGTGAGGGGCCGGCCGGGTAGCGATCGTCGGAGGGAGAGCGCCATGGGGGCCAAGGCCAGCGGGTCGTTCGAGCTGACCAGCTTCGAACCGGTGGAGACGGAGGAGCGCGAGGGTGCGTCCTTCGGGCGGGTCCGGATCTCCAAGAACTTCACGGGCGGGCTGAGCGGCACCAGCGAGGTGCGGATGCTCTCCGTCGCGGGCCCCTCGGGCGGCCCGGCGTCGTACGTCGCGGTGGAGCACGTGACGGGCGAACTGGACGGGCGGAAGGGTTCGTTCGTGCTCCAGCACGCGGCGTGGGACACCGGCGGGACGACCATACGCGTGGTGCCGGGCACCGGGTCGGGCGAGTTGGCCGGGCTCACCGGCGAGTTCCGCCTGACCGTCGACGAGGCCGGCACCCACACCTACGTCCTGGAGCACGAGCTGGGCTGATCATCTGGTGTCCGCCTGGTCTCCGCCGCGTACCGCGCGCCGCACGCACCGGGCTGCCGTCCGCGCTGTCACGATGATGCGATCAGTGCACGATCGACATCGGAGGGTGGCGCATGCCCGGTACGACGATGACGGCGGACGGCACGCCGGTCGCGGTGCTGGCCGCGAACGCGGTCACGGCTCAGGTCACGACTCAGGTCCCGGCGCCGGTCACGGTCGAGGAGGTGGTCGGTCGGCTGCGGGAGATCGGGAAGGGCCTGCCCCCGGCGGACGGGGTGGCGGTCTTCAACCGGCTCTACCTCACCGTCACGGAGGCCGTCCGCGACCGGCTCGCCGGCTCGTACTTCGCCGATCCGGCGGCGATGGCCGAGCTGGACACGGTGTTCGCCGGGCGCTACCTGCTGGCCGTGGCCGCCGACGCGGCCGGGCAGGAGCCGCCCGCCTGCTGGCGTCCGCTGTTCGCGCTGCGCGCCCACCCGGGGGTGCACCCGCTGCAGTTCGCGCTGGCCGGGATGAACGCCCACATCCAGCACGACCTGCCGCTCGCCGTCGTGGACACCTGCCTGCGGCGGGGCTGCGAGCCTGCCGGGCTCGCGGCGGACTACCACCGGATCAACGGCCTGCTGGCGGAGGTGGAGACGACCGTCCGGGAGCAGCTGATGCCAGGCCCCGACCTGCTGGAACGCGCCGAGCCGCTCACCCACCTGCTCGGCGTCTGGTCGGTGGAGGCCGCCCGCGAGGGGGCGTGGTCCGCCGTCCAGGCGCTCTGGGAGCTGCGCACGGTGCCGGCCGCCGCGCGCGCCTTCGCCGCCGCCCTGGACTGCTCGGCCGGCCTGCTCGGCCACGCCCTGCTGCTCCCGCTCGGCCCGCACCCCGCACCGGACGCGGGCTGCTGCTGCTCACCACACGCGCCGGACGCCCCCCGCACGGCGGCCGGCCGGCTCCCCGAGGCGAGGAACCGGCCGGCCGGTGAAGGAGCGGGCGCTCGGGCCCGGCCCGATCAGGCCCAGCTGGAGTGCAGCGGCTTGCCCTCGGCGTAGCCGGCCGCGCTCTGGATGCCGACGATCGCCTTCTCCTGGAACTCCTCCAGGGTGTTGGCGCCCGCGTAGGTGCAGGAGCTGCGCACACCGGCCACGATCGAGTCGATCAGGTCCTCGACGCCCGGGCGGGCCGGGTCGACGAACATCCGGGAGTGCGAGATGCCCTCCTCGAACAGCGCCTTGCGGGCCCGGTCGTACGAGGAGTCCTGGGCGGTGCGGTTGCTCACCGCACGGGCCGAGGCCATGCCGAAGCTCTCCTTGTACTGGCGGCCGTCGGCGGCGGTCTGCAGGTCGCCCGGGGACTCGTAGGTGCCGGCGAACCAGGAGCCGATCATCACGTTGGAGGCGCCGGCGGCCAGTGCCATCGCGACGTCGCGCGGGTGGCGGACGCCGCCGTCGGCCCACACGTGCTTGCCGAGCCGGCGCGCCTCGGCGGCGCACTCCAGCACGGCGGAGAACTGCGGGCGGCCGACGCCGGTCATCATCCGGGTGGTGCACATGGCGCCGGGGCCGACGCCGACCTTGAGGATGTCGGCGCCCGCCTCGACCAGGTCGCGGACACCGGCGGCGGAGACCACGTTGCCGGCCACGATCGGGATCCGCGGGTCGAGGCCGCGCACCGCGCGCAGCGCGCTGATCATCGATTCCTGGTGGCCGTGCGCGGTGTCCACGACCAGCACGTCGGCGCCGGCGTCGATCAGGGCCTTGGCCTTGCCGGCCACGTCGCCGTTGATGCCGACGGTGGCGGCGATCCGCAGCTTGCCGGCGGCGTCCACGGCCGGGGTGTACAGGGTGGCGCGCAGCGCGCCCTTGCGGGTGAGGATGCCGACGAGCCGGCCCTCGGCGTCGACGACCGGGGCGAGCTTGCGGTGCGCCTCGGTGAGCTTGTCGAAGGCGGTGCGCGGGTCGATGCCCTCGTCCAGGAGCAGCAGGTCGCGGGACATCACGTCGGCGAGGCTGGTGAAGCGGTCCACGCCCTGGCAGTCGGAGTCGGTGACGACGCCGACCGGCTTGCCGTCCTCGACGACCACGAGGGCGCCGTGCGCGCGCTTGGGCAGCAGCGACAGCGCCTCGGCGACGGTGGCGCCCGGGGCGAGGGTGATCGGGGTGTCGTGCACCAGGTGGCGCTGCTTGACCCAGGAGACGACCTCGGCGATGACCTCGGTGGGGATGTCCTGCGGGATGGCGACCAGGCCGCCGCGGCGGGCGACGGTCTCGGCCATCCGGCGGCCCGCGATGGCGGTCATGTTGGCGACGACCAGCGGGATGGTGGTGCCGGTGCCGTCGTTCGAGGAGAGGTCGACCGCCTGCCGGGAGCCCACGGCGGAACGGCTGGGGACCATGAAGACGTCGTCGTACGTGAGGTCGTACGAGGGCTTGAGGTCGTTCAGGAAGCGCATGAAGGGGGCTCTCTGGCTGGGAGAAATTACACCTCGGGTGCGGTTGCGGCACTGCCGCCGGGCGCACTCGGGCGCCCGGCACCCAGCATTCGATTCTCCGGGACGGTGGGATCAAAAGCCAGTTCGAGGCCCTTTGCTGGCACTGTGTACAAACCATGATCAATGCTCCGCGCGTAGACTTGGACGATCATCCAAGGCCGGCGGTTTTCGCCCCGGCCAGGGCCACTCCCGTAGCATTCACGCGGTAACGGCGAGGCGAGCGGGAAGCGGCGACAGGCAATGACGGCGGGCGTGGACATCAAGCAGGACCAGAGCGGCACGGACACCGGGGAGGAGATCGACTACGGTCCCGGCCTCGACCCCGAGCGGCTGCGGCTCTGCCTGGACGTGCTCGCCGAGCTCGACCAGCTGCACGTCGACCACCCGGACGCGATCACCGTCCGCCAGGCCGTCGGCGGCATATTCCGGACGCTCAAGCAGCGCCGCCGCCAGGAGACCCGGGCCCGCAAGACCGCCAACGACCGCGAGGTCACCGCGCGCACCGCCACCGGCGCCCCCACCCGGATCGACGACGAGACCGCCGGCGCCTTCGGCCTGACCACCGTCACCAGCACCGAGATCGCCGGCATCCTGGAGCGGCCCCGCTCCTGCTACACGTGCAAGCAGCGGTACGTCGAGGTCGACGCCTTCTACCACAACCTCTGCCAGGACTGCGCCGTCAAGAACCGGGCCCACCGGGACGCCCGCGCCGACCTCACCGGCAAGCGCGCGCTGCTCACCGGCGGCCGGGCCAAGATCGGCATGTACATCGCGCTGATGCTGCTGCGCGACGGCGCCCACACCACCATCACCACGCGCTTCCCCAACGACGCCATCCGCCGCTTCACCGCGATGCCGGACAGCGCCGAGTGGATCCACCGCCTCAAGGTCGTCGGCATCGACCTGCGCGACCCGGCCCAGGTCATGGCGCTCGCCGACGAGGTCGCCGCCGACGGCCCGCTGGACATCCTGATCAACAACGCCGCGCAGACCGTGCGCCGCCCGCCGGAGTCCTACCGCGAGCTGATCGCCGCCGAGTCCGCGCCGCTGCCGGCCGGCGAGCTGCCGCAGGCCACCACCATCGGCCGCTTCGGCAGCGGCAGCGTCGACCTGCCTGCCCTCCCCCACCAGGCGAGCGGCGACGCGCAGCGGATGGCCGCCGAGGACGTCACCTCGCTCGCGCTCGTCACCGGCTCCGCCACCCCCGCCCGGATCGAGGCCGGCACCGCGATCGACGCCGGCGGGCTGGTGCCCGACCTCGCGCCCACCAACAGCTGGGTGCAGACCGTCCAGGAGGTCGGCCCGGTCGAGCTGCTGGAGGTCCAGCTCTGCAACTCCACCGCGCCGTTCATCCTGATCAGCCAGCTGCGCCCGGCGATGGCCGCCTCCGCCTCCCGCCGCAAGTACGTGGTCAACGTCTCCGCGATGGAGGGCGTGTTCCAGCGCGGCTACAAGGGCGCCGGCCACCCGCACACCAACATGGCCAAGGCCGCGCTCAACATGCTCACCCGCACCAGCGCGCACGAGATGTTCGAGACCGACGGCATCCTGATGACCGCCGTCGACACCGGTTGGATCACCGACGAGCGGCCGCACCCGGACAAGATGCGGCTGGCCGACGAGGGCTTCCACGCCCCGCTCGACCTGGTCGACGGCGCGGCCCGGGTGTACGACCCGATCGTCCGCGGCGAGCTCGGCGAGGACCTGTACGGCTGCTTCCTGAAGGACTACGAGCGCTCCAACTGGTAGTCCCCGATCCTGGCGAGGACCCCCGCGAAGGAGATGGCGAATTGACCACCGCACCGCTGCTCGGCGCCGGAATCATCGTGCCCACCGGGGACGGCCGGGTGCTGATCGGCCGGCGCACCACCGCCGGCGAGCCGCCGACCTGGAGCCTGCCCGGCGGAAAGGTCGATCCCGGCGAGTCCTTCGAGCAGACGGCGGCCCGCGAACTCGCCGAGGAGACCGGCATCGTGCTGCCCGCCGAGGAGATGCGGGTGCTCGCCCTCCTGCTCGACCACGAGCTCGGCCGGCCCCGGCTGACCGCCGCCGTGCTGGCGCCGCCGAGCCTGGCCGAGGCGGTCGTCACCGAGCCGCACGCCTGCGGCGGCTGGGAGCGCGTCGCGGTGGACGCGCTGCCGGAGCCGATGTTCTACCCGTCCTCGCTGGTCCTCGGCAGCTGGCTGCCGGAACGGCCCTCGGTGGTCCGGGCCGGAACGACCGGGTACCCCGTCACCCGCTGAGGGCGACGGGGTACGCCGGCGGCGCCCGGACGCCGAGAGAGCCCCCCGGGCGGCCCGTGCCGAACGGCGACGGACCGTCAGCCGTTGCGGGCGGCCTCGGGGCCGGTGATCCGCTTCAGCAGCGGCAGCGTCGAGGCGATGATCCCGACCGAGGCCACCACACCGAGGGCGACGAAGCCGAAGTACACCGCGCCCGGCGACACCAGGTGGTAGTCCATCTGGGAGCTGAGGAACAGGGCCGAGGCGGCGAGGGCCGCGCCGATCGAGATCACCGCCACCGACAGCAGCGGCAGCACGCTCTCCAGCGCGATCACCCGCTGGAGCAGGCGCAGCGGCGAGCCGGTGAGCCGCAGCATCGCGAACGGCCGCCTGCGGTCGGAGAGTCCGGCCACCACGCTGACCGCGAGGCTGCACCCGGCGATCGGGAGCGTGGTCAGCAGCACCACGTTCGCCAACTGCCGCCAGCCGGCGAGCCGTTGCTGGCCTTCGGTGGCCCAGTCGCCGACCGTGTGGGCGTCGTGGTCGGGCCATGCCGCGGTGAACACCGTCCGGACCTGCTCCTTCGCCGCCGTCGATCCGTCGGTCGTGGCGTAGAGCAGCTGGACCGGGAGCTTCGCGACCTCCTCCGCGGAGACCGGGGCGGCGGGCCACTCGGCGTCCGGGCGCGAGGTGAGGTTGAGGAACTCGCGCGACGGGACGGCCGCCACGACCGCCCCGGCCGCGCAGTGGCCGACCACCGGGACCTCGGCGAGGTCCGCGCAGGACACCAGGCCGGGGGTGAGGAGCGGGGCGCCCGGGCGGGGGCCCGCCGGGATCCTGCCGAGGCCGGCCGGATTGGTGTGGAGCACCGCGAGGCCCTGGAGGCCCGGCACGGCGCGCGCCTGCGCCAGGACCTGTTCCGGCACCGCGTCCGCCAGTTGCTCGCCGGCCCGGTAGACGCCCTGCACCACGGCCGCGCGGGACGGCTGGTCGCCGTCCAGCGAGCCGCGGTTGGCGTTGATCGTGCCGATGACGCAGACCGTCGACGTGGTGACGAACAGCGCCAGGATCAGGCCGCTGACCGCGCGGAACCCGGCCTTCGGGTCGTCCGCGAGCCGGCGCACCGCGATCAGCGTGGCCGGACGGCTGGTGCGGCGGGCGACCGTACGGGCGGCCGCCATGGTCAGCCACGGCCCGGCGATCACCAGGCCGAGCATCACCAGCAGGAACCCGGGCAGGTAGGCCGCCGCCTGTCCGTTCCCGGTGGCCGGGCGGCGGCCGAGGAAGTACGCCAGCTCCGCGAGCCCGGCCAGCAGCGGGACCAGCCGCCAGGCCCGGGGCGGTCGCGGGGTGACCCGACGGCTGACGCCCAGCGGGGAGACGGTGACCCGGCGCAGCGCGAGCCGGGCCGCCACCGCCGAGGCCAGCGGCACGGCCAGGACGGTGCCCAGCACCTGGAGACCGGTCAGGCGCAGGTCGTCGAGGTGGAAGCGGCCGCCGGTGAAGGGCACGTCGGCCACCAGCGGGCGCAGCGCCAGGTAGAGGCCGAAGCCGGCGGCCGTACCGGCCACCGCGGCGACGGTGGACTCGACCGCGGCGATCACCGAGATCTGCCGCGGGGTGGCACCGACCAGCCGCATCGCGGCGAACCGCTGCTCCCGGGTGGCGGCGGACAGGCGGGTCGCGGTGCCGATGAAGATCAGCACCGGGAAGATCATCGCACTGCCCACCACCGACAGGATGAGCGTCATCGCGTCACCCCGGATGCCCCGGCTCAGGCAGTCGCCGTTCCCGCACTCGGGCCGGGTGGTGGCGATGGTGGTCACGGCGACGGCCCGGGGCGCGGCCTCGACCTCGCCGACCGTCCGGCCGACGACCACGGCCAGCGTGTCCGGGGAGGGCATCGCCGAGTCGTCCAGGGTGCCGGCCATCCGGCCCGGGAAGCGGTCGCCGAGCTCGACGGCCGGGACGGTGCGCAGCAGCGCGGCCAGTGCCGGGGAGGCGTAGTACTCGCCGGGGGCCGGCAGCCGGTCGAGCCCCGGCGGGACGGGCGAGGTCGGCCCGGTCGCGGCGACGTCGATCTCGCGGATCTCCGAGCCGTCGTAGTAGTCGTTGTGGGGCCGCCACCACAGCGGGTCGACCTGCGCGCTCTCGGTCCGGCTCCGGGCCCCGGAGTCGAGCCAGACCTGGCGCTGGTTGGCGCGGTCGATCGCGTTCATGCTGGCGAGCGTGGACAGCAGCAGCCCGACCCCGATCGCCACCGCCGCCGCGATCATCAGCAGTCGGGCGACCGCCTCCCGGCCGCCGCTGACCGCCAGCCGGAGCGAGAACCGGATCACGGGGCCACCGACCCGGCTCCGGCACCGGCACCGGCACCGGCGGAGAGCGTTCGGGCCTGGCCGTCGCGGACGATCGCCTCGCGGTCGGCGTAGGCGGCGACCCGCGGCTCGTGGGTGACCAGGATGACGGTGGTGCCCTGCTCCCGGGCCGAGCCGACCATCAGGTCCATCACCTGCTCGCCGGTCAGCGAGTCCAGCGCGCCGGTCGGCTCGTCGGCGAACAGCACCTGCGGCCGGGCCACCAGGCCCCGGGCCAGCGCCACGCGCTGCGCCTGACCACCCGACAGTTCGCCGGAGCGGCGCCGCTCCATGCCGTCCAGGCCCAGCCGGGAGAACCACGGCCGGGCCTGCGCCAGCGCCTCCGCGCGGCGCACGCCGTTCAGCAGCAGCGGCAGCGCCACGTTCTCCTCCGCCGTCAACTCCGGGACGAGCTGGCCGAACTGGAAGACGAAGCCGAACTTGTCGCGGCGCAGGGCGCTGCGCCCCGCCTCGTTCAGGGTGTCCAGGCGCCGCCCGTCGAACAGCACCTCGCCCGCGTCGGGCACCAGGATGCCGGCCAGGCAGTGCAGTAACGTCGACTTCCCCGAGCCGCTCGGGCCCATGACGGCGAGCACCTCGCCGGCCTCGACGGACAGGCTCGCCCCACGCAGGGCGGGGGTTTCACCGAAGGACAGGGTGACGTCGCGGGCCTCGATCACGGCGGTCATGAGCGCACCGCCTCGGCGAGCGCGTCCAGGCGGGCGGCGGTGAGGTCGATCCAGCGCAGGTCGGCGTCCAGGTGGAACAGGCCGTGGTCGGCGAGCAGGGCGTCCACCAGGGCACCGGTGCGGCGCAGTTCGGTGAGTTCGCGCATCCGGCGCAGGTGGGCGGCGCGCTGGGTGTCCAGGTACTCCTCGGCGTCGCGGCCGAGCATCAGGGCCAGTACCACCTTGGTGAACAGCACGCTCTGCAGGTTGGGTTCGGGCGCGACCGGATCCCGGAGCCAGGTCTCGAACTCCGTCACCCCCGCGTCGGTGATCACGTAGCGCTTGCGTTCGGGTCCGTCGCCGGGCTCCGCCTCGCCCGCGACCACCTTGCCGTCCCGGGCCAGTCGGCCGAGGGTCGCGTACACCTGTCCGTACGGGAGGGGCTTGCCGCGGCCGAAGAGGGAGTCGTAGTCGCGCTTGAGGTCGTAGCCATGGCTCGGCTCTCGCTCCAGCAGCCCCAGCAGGGTCAAAGGAACACTCATGGGCGAGACCATACCCCACGCGTATACTCCGAGTGTATAGCTGGCGAGAATACGGCCCCTGCCTGCGGAAACATCGTCAGAACCCGTGCGAGAACCGGTCAGAGGCGAGCCGGAAGCGAGCCAGAAGCCGGTCAGGACGCGGTCGGAAGCCCGGCGGAGACACCGTCAGCCGGGTGCGGGCGGGCAGGAGGCAGCCCCACGCTCACCCCCTGCACCGCACCACGGCCCGGCACCCCCACGGTCAACCGGGCCAAGCCGTCCCCTGGCACGAAGGATGCGGCCGGACCCCAGCCTGCCCGCCCGCCCGGCCGCTGCCGAGGGCCGAACGTCCCGGGTGCGCGAAGGGGCGCCGGGCGTCCGCGTGCCCGGGCGCGACCCGGAACGCGACCGGCGCGCGGCGGCGCCGTCCGCAGGTCCCGGTGGTACGAGCCCGCACGACTCTTGTGCGCGGGCGGCCACCGGGTGGAAATTGGGTGAAGAAACCCCGCGACCCCACCAGCGCGCCGCCCCAACCCCCCTGAGGAGCCGTCGACGTGTCCAGCACACCCCGCCCCGCCCGGCCCTCGTCGCGCCCGCCGCGAACCGGCCGCCGGCTGCGGCGGGCCTTCGGTGCCCGGCACGAACCGCTGGTCCGGCCCGTCGACCGGGCCCGCGCCCGGGCCTGGCTGCTGAGCACCCTCGGGGCCCTGCTCTCCCTCGCCTTCGCCACCGGCAGCGCCCTGCTCGCCTACCACGCCACCGCACCCCAGGCCGACAGCGACCGCCTGCGCCTCCACAAGGTCGACGCCGTGGTGCTCACCCTCCCCGACCACGGCTCCGGTGCCGGCTCCGGAGCCGGAGGGCGCTTCGGCGCCGGCTACAGCACCCGCGTCGAGGCCGAGGCCGCCTGGACCTACCCCGACGGCCAGCCGCACACCGGCACCGTCCAGGCCCCCCGTACCGCCGTCACCGGCACCGTCGTCCCCGTCTGGGTCGACCCCGCCGGCGCCCTCTCCTCACCCCCGACCAACCGCGCCGCCGTCGCCGTCTCCGCCGTCTGCACCGGCGCCGGGGCCCTCCTCGCCCTCCTGGCCCTGCTCACCCTCGCGCTGCGCCTTCGCCTGCACGTCCTCGACCGCCGCGCCGACGAGGCCTGGACCCAGGGCTGGGCCCGCCTCGAACCCCTCTGGAGCGGCCGCGCCGGGCACCGCCAGGACGACTGACCCACGAGAGAGAAGCGGCGAGCGGAGGAACGCGGCGCCGGGTCAGAGCGGGTGGGTCCAGTCCGGGGCGGGGCGGGCTCCGGCGGCCCGGTGGGTGAGGGCCGCGACGGCGACGAGGAGGGCCAGGGCGAGGGCCAGGGCGACGGGGACGTCGGCCTGGCGGATGAGGAGGGCCCCGACGAGGGCGCCGACGAACATCCAGACGGCGGAGGCCAGACGGCGGGGGCCGGTCCGGTCGGCGGCGAGGGCCGTGATGGTCATGGTGAGCACCGTGGTGGTCAGATCGGGGACCTTGAGGGAGCGGACCACCGCGTTCTGGCCGCCCATGGCGAAGGCCAGCAGCCCGATGAGGCCGTAGCGGGCCGGGTCGGAGGTGTAGCCGACCATGGCGGCCAGGGCGGTGCTCGCGGCGACGAGCACCACCTGGCCGACCACCGCCGTGGTCAGCAGCCGCCCGCGGTGGTCGGGCAGGCGTCGGGCGAGGTGGCCCCCGGCCAGGGCGCCGAGTACGAAGGCCGCGAGGGCGCTCAGCGAGGCGGTGGCGGAGAGTCCGGCGGCGCCGGCCAGGGCGAAGCCGAGGAAGACCACGTTGCCGGTCATGTTGGCGACGAAGACGTGGCCGAGCCGGAGGTAGCTGACCGCGTCCACCAGTCCGGTGACGACGGTGAGCACCAGCAGCATCGGCACCAGCGGCCCGTGCCTGGGATCGGGGGTGAGCATCGGGACCTCCTGGTCGGCCTCGTGACGGTGCCTCCGTTCTACCTCCCCCGGGCCGGTCCCTAGGGCGTGTCTTCGAACCCCCGCCTGCGCGTCGGCGCCGGGGCACGCACCTCGCCGCGTTGTCGTCAGTCGCCGATGGCCCCCAGCCTCCGGCCGGGAGGTGCCCCCACCGCATGGACTCCCTCCTCCGCCTTGCGATGCACGCACCCCAACGCCGCCACGCCCGCCCTCCGGGCGGACGACGGGGGTTTGAAGACACGCCCTAGGCGAGCGCGGGGCGGCTCGGGTCGTCGGGTTCGTCGTCGAGGTGCCAGTGCAGGTCGCGGACGCCGGGTTCGAGGGAGAGCCGGCTGACGACCTGTTCGAGGGCCGGGGCGACCTGCCCGGTGATGGCCACGGTGGCGCGCAGGCTGGTGGCGTCGCCGCTGTCCGTGCGGCGGGCGCGCAGGCCGGTGGGGGCGAGGCCGGAGGCCGACAGGGCCTGGAGCAGCAGGGCCCGGATGTGGGTCTCGGCCTTGCGCTCGCACTCCAGGTGGACGGTGGCGCGGACGGTGGAGTCGGGGTCGCTGCCGGACTGCGGGGCCCGGTCGAGCATCCGGCCGGCCGGGCGCAGGATCAGGTGGACGGCGAGGACGCCGAGCGTGCCGAGGGCGGCGAATTCGAGCTTCCCGGCGGCGGCGAGCACCCCGACGGCGGCCGAACACCACAGCGTGGCGGCGGTGTTGAGGCCCCGGACGCCGGCACCGTCGCGCAGGATGACGCCACCGCCGAGGAAGCCGATGCCGGAGACGACGTAGGAGGCGACCCGGGTGGGGCTGGCGGCGTCGCCGACGGCCTCGCTGTACAGCACGAACAGGGTGGCGCCGGCGGCGACCAGGGCGTTGGTGCGCAGGCCGGCCATCCGGGCCCGCCACTGGCGTTCGACGCCGATGAGCGCGCCGCAGGCGACCCCGGTGGCGAGCCGGACGAGGAAGTCGACGGTGGTCAGGGTGTGCACGACGGCACCTCCTTCACTGGGAGAGCGGGGAGAGCTGGAGGAGCGGGGAGAGCTGGAGGAGCGGGCAGACGGACGGACGGGTGGCGGGCCGCTGCCCACCACCCGTCCGTCCGGGCTGCGGTCTGCGGCTCAGTGGTTGAGCGCGGTCTGGACGATCTTGATGATGACCATCACCATCGCGACCAGCAGGTAGGCGCGCAGGGCGCCCATGCCGACCTTGCGGGCGGTGGACATGACCGGCTTGCCGAGGGTGTCCAGCGGGGGCATCCGCCATTCCTCGCGGCCGGTGCGGTCGATCGGGTCCTCCTTGGTGGCGGTGCGGCCGAAGGTGAAGAAGTACCCGGCGACCAGGACGCCGGCCACGCCGCAGCCGGCCATGATCCACAGGATCGCCTGCGAGCTGATGTCCGGCCAGACCACGGCGGCGGTCAGGATCAGCGACAGCATCACCAGGACGCCGACCACGGCGGAGGTGAAGGCGTTGGTCTTGGGCCCGTTGACCCACGGTCCGAGGACGGCCTTGTCGTTGCAGAGCAGCAGCAGGAACACCGTCGCCGAGGGCAGCAGCACACCCGCCAGCACCTGGACGAACTGCGTCATCAGGCCCTGGGTGTAGTCGGTGGACAGCAGCGTGATCGCGGCCGCCGCGACCACCAGGCCCGCGTAGATCGCGTAGAAGCCCTTGGCGCCCTTGACGCCCCGGTGCAGCGAGTGCTTGATGCCGAACACGTCGCCGATGGCGTAGGCGGTGGACAGCGACACCGCGAAGGCACCGATGATCGAGGCGTCCAGCAGCGCGATGGCGAACAGCACGCCCACCACGTGTCCGGCCTTGTCCTCAAGGCCCTTGGCGACGGCGCCCGCGTCGGAGAACTGGCCGAAGCCGTCGGTGCCGGCGAACGCCGCGGCGGTGAAGCCCATCATCGCGGCGGCGCCGATGATGACGATGGCGATCCCGATCCACAGGTCGACCTTCTCGTACTTCATGAAACGCGGCGTGATCCGCTTGTCGATGACGTACGACTGCTGGAAGAACAGCTGCCACGGGGCCACCGTGGTGCCCACGATGGAGACGATCACCAGCATCACGGCCGCCAGCTGGCCCGAGCCGCCCGGCATGCTGGGCACCACGAAGTCGTGCGCCATCTGCGAGGTCTTGGGGTGGACCATGAAGTAGATCGGCACCAGCAGCAGCGAGCCCACGCACAGCGTGACCGCGACGCGCTCGAAGCGCTGGAACGAGCCGGTGAACGCCGAGGCGATGATGATCACCGCGGCCAGCACCACCGAGGCGACCTTCGGCAGCCCGAGGTACCCGGCGGCCAGGGTGACGCCGATGAACTCGGTGACCAGCGTCAGCGCGTTCAGCAGGAACAGGTCGATGACGCTGAACGCGCCCCAGAACTTGCCGAAGCGCTCCAGGATCAGCCGGGCGTGGCCGACACCGGTGACGGCGCCCAGGCGCAGCACCATCTCCTGGTTCACGTACAGCACCGGGACGAGCATCAGCAGCGTCCACAGCAGCTGGGTGCCGTAGTTCTGCCCGGCCTGACCGTAGGTGGAGAAGGCGCCCGCGTCGTTGTCGCCGACCATCACGATCAGGCCGGGGCCCACGATGGCGAGCAGGGTCTTGAGCCGCGCGGACAGACCGTGGCGCGGAGTGGTGTCGTCGAGCCGGATGGTGCCGAGCGCACCCTTGATGTCGCCGACGTGGGCGTCGTCGAGCACGGCGGTGCGGGTGGTGGTGGGGACCTTCGGGTCCAGCATCACGTTGGTCATGGCAGGGCCTCCCTGCCCCCTTCCTTGAGGGGGCGACAGGGGGCACGCAGCAGCGATCCTCCCTGCGAGAGCGCACGCCGCCGGACCGCACGGCGGCGCTGAGCGGCGGCGGCCGTGAGGGCATGACGGAGCGTCAGACGTCGTGCGTCGGGGCGCGGTTGAGCGCATGACGCAGCGTCAGGTGAACGCGCGCAGGGAAGGTTGTTACCGCGTGCCAGAGGTGATCGAGAGCATGCGGGGGTAGGGGCGACTATGGCCCGGACTATCGCAGTCCATGTCTCTCGCCTCCTCCCGGTCGGGGGTGCACCGTCTGTGCACCGCATCGCGACACGGCAAGGAGCGGACCGACCCCACAGGACCGGCACACCCCAACTCGTCAGAGCTTTGGCACTCCACGGCGTGTCCAGCCTGGTCGGCCGGAAGCCACTTGGGGTCAACCCTTAACTCGGGAAGACCTGTCCTGAACCTGGGCGTCTCTCGACGTCGTCGGGTCAGTGGCCTGTGTCCGTGAAGACGCCTCACCGAACGAGGTGCCTTTCAAACCTCGTCAAGCATAGACCCTCCCCTTCACCCGGATAGCGGCGTTTCGACCGAGCTTCGACAGCTTTGTAGAAGCTTGACCAAACCCACCCCTCGACGTGCACCCCCGTCCGGCATATATAGTTCACCGACATATGCAGCTCAACAGCTCACGAGGGGGAAGTGTGTCCCACAGCGATCCGACCCGATCCGCACCCGTCCTGCACCTGGCCAACGTCACCCGGGTGCACGGGCGGGGCGCCGCCGAGGTACACGCCCTGCGCGGCGTCGAACTGGCCGTCCACCCCGGCGAGTTCGTCGCCGTCATGGGCCCGTCCGGCTCCGGGAAGTCCACCCTGCTGACCCTGGCCGGCGGACTCGACGCGCCCAGCGAGGGCGAGATCCTGGTCGAGGGCGTGGCCCTCGGCGGCCTCAGCCGCGGCCGGCTCGCCGACCTCCGGCGGCGCTCCATCGGGTACGTCTTCCAGGACTACAACCTGATCCCCGCCCTCACCGCCGCCGAGAACATCTCGCTGCCCCGCGAACTCGACGGAGTCTCCGGACGCACCGCCCGCCGCGAGGCGCTCGCCGCCCTGGAGGAACTCGGCATCGGGGAACTCGCCGACCGCTTCCCCGACGACATGTCCGGCGGCCAGCAGCAGCGCGTCGCCATCGCCCGCGCGCTGATCGGCGAGCGCCGCCTCGTTCTCGCCGACGAGCCCACCGGCGCCCTCGACTCCGCCACCGGCGAGGCCGTGCTCGCCGTGCTGCGCGCCCGCTGCGACGCCGGGGCCGCCGCGATGATGGTCACCCACGAGGCCGCGCACGCCAGTTGGGCCGACCGGGTGGTCCACCTGAAGGACGGCGCGGTCGCCTCCGAGAGCCACGGGCGGCGCACCGGCAAGCGCCGGCTGACCGCCGAACCGCTCGGCGCCCCGGCCGACGGCTACGGCCACGCGGCCGACGGGGCCGGGCACTCGGCCACCGGCACCGGCCACACGTCCGGCGACTTCGGCCACACGGCCGGCGGCTTCGGCGAGGTGTCCCGATGAGACTCGGCGCCTGGAAGGTCGCCCTGCGCATCGCCCGCCGCGACGCGCTGCGCGCCAAGGGCCGCAGCGCCCTGATCGTCGCCATGATCGCACTGCCCGTCCTCGGCGTCACCGGCGCCGACGTCGTCCACCGCAGCGGGCAGCTCACCCCGGCCGAACGGGTCGAACGGGTGCTGGGCGGCGCGGACGCCCTGGTCACGTCGCTCGCCCCCGGCCGGGCCGTCGAGCAGGCCCCGGTCGCCGAGGACGGCGCCTTCGCGGCCCAGCCCCGCCCCGGGCAGCCGCCCACGGCCGAGCAGCAGAAGGGCGCCGGCACCGACCCGGTCACCCTGGTCACCGGGCTGCTGCCGCCCGGCAGCGTGCTCACCTCCGCCCGGCAGGGCCCGGAGACCGGCGCGACCTCCCCCGAAGGCCTGGTCCGCACCCTCACCACCGAGGCCGACCTCTCCGACCCGCTCTGGCACGGCCGGCTCGACCTGGTCGACGGCCACGCCCCGGCCGGCCCGCACGAACTCGCCGCCACCCGGGCCTTCCTCGACAACGCCGGGCTGGCCGTCGGCGGCACCACCACCTTCCCGGGCCTGGAGCGGACCACCTTCACCATCACCGGCGTCGTCGAGCACCCGGACGACCTCCGCCGGGTCGAACTCGTCGCCCAGCCGGGCGCGTTGCTGAGCCAACTCGCCAACGCCACGCCTCCCGGCAGCCCGGCCGCGGCACCGCCGGAGCCCGAACGCGGCGCCTGGCTGGTCCGGCTCCCCGCCGGGGCCACCCTCGACTGGGCCAAGGTCCAGGAGTTCAACGCCCACGGCTACACCCTCACCGCCCGCTCGGTCGCGCTCGCCCCGCCGCCGCGCGCCGCCGTCCCCTACTACCGGGACTCCTACCGCTCCTTCGGCCCCTCCGCCGACGACAACACCAAGGTCGTGGTGGCCACCGTCACCGGCATGGGCCTGCTGGAGGTCGCCCTGCTCGCCGGCCCCGCCTTCGCGGTCGGCGCCCGCCGCTCCCGCCGCCAGCTCGCGCTGCTCGGCGCCGCCGGCGGCCGACGGACGCACGTCGGCGCGGTGGTGCTCGGAGGTGCCATCGTCCTCGGCGCGGCCGGGGCCGTGGTCGGCGTGGTCCTCGGCAGCGGCCTCGTCGCCGGGCTGCGCCCGTGGATCGAACGGGCCGGCGGCGCCCGCTTCGGGCACTTCGCCCTGCCGCCACTGGACCTGCTCGCGATCGGCGGGATCGGCCTGGTCACGGCGCTCCTCGCGGCCGCGTTGCCCGCCCGGCAGGCCGCCCGCCGCAGCGTCACCGCCGGACTCACCGACCGGGACACCGTCCAGGCCCCGAACCGCTGGGTCACCGTGCTCGGTGTGCTGCTGCTCGCCGCCGGCGCCGCCCTGGCCCTGTACGGCGCGAGCGCGGTGCAACACGGCGGCATGCCCGTCGTCGGCACCTACGACACCCGCACGCTGACCGTGCTCGGCGGCTCCGTCATCGCCGAACTCGGCCTGCTCGCCTGCACCCCCGCACTCGTCGCCCTGCTCGGCCGGCTCGCCAAGCGGCTGCCGCTCGGCCCCCGGCTCGCCCTGCGCGACTCCGCCCGGCACCGCTCGCGCACCGCGCCGGCCGTCGCCGCCGTGATGGCCGCCGTGGCCGGGGCCGTCGCCATCGGCGTCTACAGCACCAGCACCGACGCCGAGAACCGCCGCGACTACCGGCCGCAGGCCCCGTACGGCGCCGTGCAGCTCCTCTCCACCGTCGACGGACCGCAACTCGACGGCCTGCGCGCCGAGGTGGGCAAGCAGCTGACCGACCTGGGGCCGCGCGCCGACCTCGGCGAAGCGGTGTACCAGTTCTGCACGAACTGCTCCAGCACCGTCCAGCTCAAGGGCACCGTGAACTGGCGCACCGCATCCGGCCCGCCGCACCTGGCCTCCGGGGACGCCGCCATGCTCCGCACCCAGTTCGGCGTCCACGACCCGGCCGCCGAACAGGCCCTGGCCGCCGGGAAGGTCCTGGTCTTCGACCGCGCCTTCCTCGCCGGCGACGGCCGGGCGGTGCTCCAGCTGCGCGGCAGCTCCGGCGCGCCGCTCCAGCCCGGCGAGATCCCCAAGCCCGATCTCCAGGAGATCCCGGCCGACGCCGTCCTGGTCGAGAACCCGACCGCCGCCCGCTTCGCCCAGGGCCTGATCCTGCCCTCGGCGCTGCCCAAGCTCCTGCCCGGGCTCACCGCGAAGCCCACCGGCTCGATCTGGGTGCCCGCCACCCCGCCCGACCGCAAGGCCCAGCAGCGCGCCGAGGCCGCCGTCGTCCGGCTCGACCGGGCCGCCCAGCTGGAGGTCGAGCGCGGCTACCAGCCCCGCGGCGACGCGCTCACCCTGGCCCTCAGCGGCTTCGCCGGACTGGTCGTCCTCGGCGCCGCCGGCATCGCCACCGGCCTGGCCGCCGCCGACTCCCGCCAGGACCAGGCCACCCTGGCCGCCGTCGGCGCACCACCGCGGATCCGCCGCACCATGGCGGGACTGCAGTGCGCGATGATCGCCCTGCTCGGGGCGCTGCTCGGGGCGGTCAACGGCTTCGTCCCCGCGGTGGGCCTGCTGAAGTCCCGGGCGAGCGGGTTCGGCAGCCACCCGGCCCTGATCACCGCCCCCTGGGGCCAGCTGCTGCTGGTCGTCCTGGTGCTCCCGGTGCTGGCCGGGCTGCTCGCCGCCCTGCTGACCCGCTCCCGCATCCCGATGGGGCGGCGGCTGTCCTGACCCCTGGCACACGCCGGTGCCCGCCCCCCGATCCGGAGGGCGGGCTTCGGCGTGCGCGGGCGACCCACGCGCGAGAGCGCCGTACCATGGGCGGGTTCTAGCGGGCGAAGGGCGCCGGCGGTCGGCGAGGGAGAGAACGGCGGTGCTGCGCGGGTTCGGCGACCTGGAGGCCGAGATCATGGACCGGCTGTGGTCCTGGGGCCGGCCGGCCACCGTACGCGAGGTGGTGGACGACCTCCAGCGGCAGCGGCCGGTCGCGTACACCACCGTCACCACGGTGGCCGACATCCTGCACACCAAGGGCTGGCTGCGCCGGGACAAGGTGGGCCGGGCCTGGGCGTACGAGCCGACCTGCACCCGGGAGGCGTACACCGCGCGGCTGATGCGCCAGGCGCTGGAGACCACGCCGGACCGGGCGGGTGCGCTGCTGCACTTCGTCGACGGGATGAGCAGCGACGAGGCGTCCGCGCTGCTGGCGGCGCTGGAGCAGGTGAAGGCCCGGGACGCCGAGTGACCCTCGCGCTGCTCGGCCTCCACCTGGCCGTGACCGGGGTCCTGCTGCCGCGCCGGCTGGCCGGTTCGGCCCGGTTGCAGGCGCACCCGGCGGCGGGCGCCGCGCTCTGGCTGTCCCTGATGGCCTCCTTCCTGGTCGCGTTGCTGCTGGCCGCGCACCACGCGGTGGAGCCGTTCGCCCACGAGCCGGCCGGGCTGGTCGGGCTGTTCCCGCACCCGGAGCCGCCCGGGCCCGTCGCCCCGCACACCCACGACTGGTGGGTGCTGGCCGCCGCCGGGGCCGCGATCGCCACGGTGGTGGCGGCCGTCGGCGTCCGGGCCGGGCGGGCGCGCCGGCGGCACCGGGCGGTGCTGGACGTGGTCGCCGTCCGGGACGGGCGCTGGGGCGCCCTGATCCTGGAGCACGCCCACCCGACCGTCTACTGCCTGCCCGGCCGCAGCTCCCGGGTGGTCATGTCGCGCGGGGCGCTGCGGCTGCTGGACGACCGGCAGTTGGCCGCGGCGGTGGCGCACGAACACGGACACATCCGCGGCCGCCACCACCTGTTCCGGCTGCCGGCGGACACCTTCGCCCTGCTGTTCGGCCCGCTGCCGCTGGCCCGGCGCGGGCGGGCCGAGGTGGGGCTGCTGCTGGAGATGGCGGCCGACGACGCCGCGCTGGCGCGGGTGTCGCGCAGCGAACTGGCCTCCGCGCTCTGCGCCCTGGCGACGTCCGGGGCCCCGACGGGCGCCGCGCACGGCACCGCGCACGGCACCGCACCGGGCACGGCGTACGGCATCGCGCCCGACGGGTCGCTGGCGGTGGCCGCCACCGGGGTACTGGCCCGGGTCCGCCGGCTGGCCCGCCCGGGGCACGGCCGGCGAAGGCGCCGACCGGCCTCCTGGACGGCGGTGTCGGCGCTCCCGCTGCTGCCGTACCTGCTGGCCTGCGCGCCGCACCCGTAGGGCGTCCGCCGCCCCCGGTCACGATGCCGGGCTGACACGCCCTAGCGGTGCCGCAGGTATGCCTCGGCGGTCTCGCGCAGGCGGTCGTGCAGGCCGTCGTAGGCGCGGACCCGCCCGAGCAGGCTCTTCGGCAGCTTGGCGACCATCGTGTAGTTGGTGTCGCAGACGTTGGCGGCCGGCGCCGACCCGGCCTGGCTGACCAGTTGGTAGGCGTCGAGCTGGTCCAGGCCGAGCAGGTGCCCGGTCCAGCCGACCAGGTCGTGCTGGCTGATCCGGAACGCGTCCTCCAGGGGGCGGGCGGAGCCGGTGCTGATCAGGAAGCGGTCGTCCTCCAGCCGCGGCCAGGCCGGTCCGCCGCCCTTGACCAGGTCGACGATCACGGTGGTGCGCATGGCCGCCTCCACCGCCGTCCCGCACACCTCCCCCTCCCCCTGGCGGGCGTGGCCGTCGCCGATGGCGAGCAGCCCGCCCGGGACGTTGACCCCGAAGTAGGCGGTGGTGCCGGCCCGCATCTCGGGGGTGTCCAGGTTGCCGCCGTGCGCGCCCGGCGTGATCGAGGCCAGCACCTCGCCGGCCGCCGGGGCGACCCCGACGGTGCCGTGCATCGGGTCGAGCGGGAGGTCCACCGTGAAGTCGCTGTTCCGGGCCCGGAATCGGCAGACGCCCGCCTTGAGGTCCAGGTCGTAGACCCAGACCCGCTCCTCCAGCGGCGGGTGCAGCATCGCCGTGCTGTGGGTCGCGGTCAGTGCGCCGAAGTGCGGGAAGGTGCTGGAGACGCCGTACTCCCGGGCCGGGGTGATCTCCACGAAGTGCACCGCGAGGACGTCGCCGGGCTCCGCGCCCGCCACCGCGATCGGCCCGGTGACCGGGTTGAGGTAGGGGAAGACGCACACCTGGCTGGGCAGGTCGCCGGTGCCGCGCACCTTGCCGCCGAAGCAGTCCTCGGTGGTCAGTTCGACGATGGTGCCGGGCTGCACGGTGACGAGCGGTGCGCGCCCGCCGAAGGTGTAGGCGTAGTCGGCCGGGGCGGGGGCCAGCTGGACGGTCTCGGGCAGGCTCACGGGTTCTCCTCGCGGGTGGTGGGCGCATCGGCGGCGGATTCGGGCCCGGTGGCGGGATCAGGATCGGTGCCGGATCCGGGCTCGGCGGCCGATTCGGGCTCGACGGCGGATTCGGCGTCGGTGACGGCCAGTCGGGGCTTGCGGCCGGTGGCCACCAGCCCGGCCAGCACGACCGCGCCGACGGCCAGCCAGACGAAGCCGAGCCGCTGCGCCGCTATGTTGGCGTTCACGACCACGTAGGCGAGGATCGCGAAGCCGAGGACCGGCGCGATCAGGTGGCGCCAGTAGTCCTTGCTGCGCCGGCGGATCAGGTAGTGGACGACGACGGCGACGTGCAGGACCAGGAAGGTGGTCAGCGCGCCGAAGTTGACCAGGGTGCTCAGCAGGGTGATGCCGTCGTCGCGCGAGGCCATGTAGAGGCCGAGCAGCAGCGAGATCGCGGCGGTCAGCAGGGTGGCGTTGACCGGCACCCGGCGGGTGGGGTGGACCCGCGCCAGGAAGGCGGGCAGCTGGCGGTCCCGGGCCATCGCGTACAGCAGCCGCGAGGTGGCGGCCTGGGCGACCAGGGAGTTGGCGAAGCCCCAGGCGACGGCGGTGCAGGCGGCGGTCAGCGTGGCGAGCCAGTCGCCGGCGGCGGTGCGGGCCGCGTCGTAGAAGGCGGTGCCGTTCGGATCGCCGTCGCGGATCAGGGCGTTGGGGTCCGGCACCAGCAGCGACGCCACCCACGTCTGCACGATGAACAGCGTGCCTGCGAGCAGCAGCGCGGCGACCATCGACCGGCCGATGGCCTTGGTGGAGTCCCGGTTCTCCTCCGAGAGGGTGGAGATCCCGTCGAAGCCGAGGAAGCTGAGCACCGCGATCGAGACCGCGCCGAAGACCAGGCTCCACGAGAAGGTGTGCGCGTTGTAGAGCGGGGTGAGGTCGAAGCCCCGGCCCTTGCCGGAGGCCAGCGCGATCACACCGGCCACCACGAACAGCGCCAGCACGGCGAGTTCGCCGATCAGCATGGCCTTGTTGACCCTGGAGGTGGTCTCGATGCCCAGGTAGTTGACCACGGTGTTGAGCAGCACGAAGCCGACCAGCCAGAGCCACACCGGGACGGACGGGACCAGCGAGTTCATGGCGACACCGGCGACCAGGTACAGCAGCCCCGGCACCAGCACGTAGTCGAGCAGGATCATCCAGCCGGACAGGAAGCCGACCGGCGCCGCGATGCCCCGCCCGGCGTAGGTGTACACCGAGCCGGCCATCGGGAAGGCCCGCGACATCTGGGCGTAGGACAGGGCGGTGAACATCATCGCGACCATGCCCAGGACGTAGGCCAGCGCGACCATGCCGCCGGAGCCCTGGAACACGCTGCCGAAGATGCCGAACGGCGCGATCGGCACCATGAAGACCAGCCCGTAGACGAGCAGGTCGGTGAAGGTCAGGGACCGGCGGAGCTCCTGTTGGTAGCCGTAGCTCTCGATGCTCCGGGGCGCGGGCGTGTCAGCCATGGTGCTCCCTCTCCGTGACGACCCTGGGGGTGTGGGGAGACTGTAGGGGCAAGCACTTCGGGATGGTCCGGTTTTCTGCGTTCCGCCACACGAAGAGGCCCGATCGGGCGTCCCCGGAGAACGCGAAGGCCCGCCCCCCGCCGAGGCGGGAGCGGGCTGTCGGACTGCCGGGCTGCCGGACTACCGGGCTGTCTGGCTGCCCGTGCCGGACTTCCTACGGCCGGACGGCGCCCACGTACGGCATGGCGCTGATCGGGAGGACCTCGACGTTCTTGCCGGTGCGCGGGGCGTGGATCATCTTGCCGTCGCCGATGTAGATGCCCACGTGGTGGATGTCGGGGTAGAAGAAGACCAGGTCGCCGGGCTGGAGGTCGGCGCGCTGCACGCGCGCGCCGCTGTTCCACTGGTCCTGGGACATCCGGGGCAGCTTGACGTTGGCCGAGCGGTAGGCGCCGCCGGTGAGGCCGGAGCAGTCGAAGCTGTTCGGGCCGGTCGCGCCCCAGCCGTAGGGCTTGCCGAGCTGGGCGTAGGCGAACTGGAGGATGGCGGCGGCGCGACCGCTGGCGGGCGGCGCCGGGGTGTTCATGTTCTGGCGCTCCGAGGAGCGGGAGGCCCGGTCGGCGGCGGCCGCCGCCTGGGCCTCGGCCTTGGCCTTCTCGGCGTTCTGCTGGGCGTTGATCTTGGCGCGGTCCTCGGCGCTCAGCTTGTTGAGCATGCCCTGCGCCTGGGCGAGCTTGGCCTGGATCTGCTTCTTCTTCTCCCCCAGCTCGGTGCCGACGGAGTCGAGCTGGGCCAGGGTGGCGGTGGCCTCGGCGCGGTCCTGGTCGAGCTTGCGCTGCTCGTTCTGGGCCTGCTTGAGCAGGGATATCTGGGAGTCGGCCAGGTGGTTCTGCACCGAGGCGCGCTCCAGGTAGGCGGCCGGGTCGGAGTCGAGCATCAGCTGGAAGGACGGGTCGATGCCGTTGGTGCGGTACTGGTCGGCGGCCACGGCGCCGAGCTGGGAGCGCAGCTCGTTCATCGCCTCCTGCCCGCGGGCGACCTTCTCCTGGATCTTGCTGGCGTCGCCCTGGAGCTTCTGCTGCTTCTCCTGGAAGCCGTTGAACTGCTCGACGGCCTGCTCCGCCTCCTCGTTGAGCTTGTCCACCTGCTCCTTGACGGAGGCCAGGTTGGGGGCGGGCTCGGCGTGGGCGGTGCCGGAGGCGAGGACGGCGCCGCCGGCCATGGCCGTGGTGAGGACCGCCATGCGGGCCCGGCTCGGGGGGCTGGGCTTGCGACGCTTTCCCATGGCGGGGGGCTCTCCTTCGGGGGACGGCAGGGGACGGCGAAGGCGGGCGAGGACCTACGGGGGTTCGGTCCCCACCCACCTTCTTCGAAGTAACTTAATAGATGAGTGGAGGGGTTCCGCAATCCCCCTGTTCCGGGCCGTTCCGGGCGATCGATCGTGGCCCCCGACACCGGCGTTGACCTCGGGTGCCGCCGTCCGCGGCACTCCTCGCCGCCCGGAGTGCTGAGAACGTGCCAAATCGAGGGAAAGGTCACACGGACCGCCCCTCCTGCGGGCCTGCGAACGAGCGCTAACCTGCGGTCATGAACGTCCTGCCCGAAGGGCTCCCCCTCGCCGCCGAATTCCCGGCCGCACACCGCGAGCAGTGGCAGCAGCTCGTCGAGGGCGTGCTGCGCAAGTCCGGCGCGCACCCCGCGGACGGCGCCGCCGCCGAGCGGGCGCTCACCACCGAACTCCCGGACGGGCTGCGCGCCCACCCGCTGTACACCGCCGAGGACGCCCCGGCCGAAGCCGGCTACCCCGGCTTCCCCCCGTTCGTCCGCGGCGGCCGGCCGCAGGGCGCCGCCGTCGCCGGCTGGGACGTCCGCCAGCGGCACGCCGACCCGGACCGCCGGCGCACCAACGAGGCGGTCCTGGCCGACCTGGAGAACGGCGTCGGCTCGCTCTGGCTGGAGCTCGGCGGCGCGGGCCTGCCCGTCACGGCCCTGCCCGAGACGCTGACCGGCGTGTACCTCGACCTGGCCGCCGTGGCACTCGACGCCGGGCCCGAATTCACCGCCGCCGCCGAGCAGTTGTTCGCCCTGTACGAGGAGCGCGAGGTCTCCCCCGGCGCCGCCGCCGGCAACCTCGGCGCCGACCCGCTGGGCCTCCAGGCCCGCACCGGCGAGACCGGGCGCACCACCGCGCTGCTCGCCGAGGCCACCGCGCTCGCCGCCCGCTGCGCCGCCGAGTACCCCGGCGTCCGGGCGCTGACCGTGGACGCCCTGCCCTACCACGAGGCCGGCGCCTCGCCCGCCCAGGAGCTGGGCTGCTCGCTCGCCACCGGCGTCGCCTACCTGCGGGCGCTCACCGCCGCCGGACTGTCGGTGGACGCCGCGCTCGGCCAGCTGGAGTTCCGCTACGCGGCCGACGCCGACCAGTTCCTCACCATCGCCAAGTTCCGTGCCGCGCGCCGTCTGTGGTCCCGCGTCGCCGAGGTGTCGGGGGCCTCCGCGGCGGCCTCGGCGCAGCGCCAGCACGCCGTCACCTCCCGGGTGATGATGACCGCCCGCGACCCGTGGGTGAACATGCTGCGCACCACCGTCGCCTGCCTCGCCGCCGGCGTGGGCGGCGCCGACGCCGTCACCGTGCTGCCCTTCGACAGCGCCCTCGGCCTGCCGGACGCCTTCGCCCGCCGGATCGCCCGCAACACCCAGTCGATCCTGCTGGAGGAGTCCCACCTCGCCCGGGTGATCGACCCGGCCGGCGGCTCCTGGTACGTCGAGCAGCTGAGCGAGGAGCTGGCGGCGGCCGCCTGGGCCTGGTTCCAGGAGATCGAGCGGGCCGGCGGCCAGCAGGCGGCGCTCACCGACGGGACGGTCCGCGAGCGGATCGCCGCGACCTGGGCGGAGCGTTCCGTCAAGCTCGCCAAGCGGCGCGAACCCGTCACCGGCGTCAGCGAGTTCCCGCACCTGGACGAACAGCCGCTGGTCCGCGAACCGGCCCCGGCCGCACCGGGCGGCGGGCTGCCGCAGGTGCGCCGCGCCGAGGCGTACGAGGCGCTGCGCGACCGCTCGGACGCGCAGCTCGCGGCCACCGGCGAGCGGCCGAAGCTGTTCCTGGCCTCGATCGGCACCGCCTCCGCGCACACCGCGCGCACCACCTTCGCCGCCAACCTGTTCCAGGCCGGCGGCATCGCGACGACCTCGCTGGAGTCCGTCGACCCGGCCGCCTTCGCCGAGGCCTTCACCGCCTCCGGCGCCACCGCCGCCTGCCTGTGCTCCAGCGACGCGCAGTACGGCGAGCACGCCGAGGCCGTCGCCGGCGCGCTGAAGGCGGCCGGAGCCCGACGGGTGCTGCTGGCCGGTCGGCTCGGCGAAACCCCGGCAGGAGTAGACGAGTTCATCCACGCGGGCGGGGACGCCATCGCCGTCCTCACCTCCCTGCTCGACCAGATCGGAGTGGCACGATGATCCCCGACTTCACCGGAATCGGGCTGAACGGGGATCCCTCCGGGGACGTCACCGACGGCCAGTGGCGGGCCGCCTGGCGGCAGTCCACCGGCAAGGACGTCGACGAGCTGCTCTGGGACACCCCCGAGGGCATCGGCGTCAAGCCGCTGTACACCCCGGCGGACCTGGCCGGCCTGGACTTCCTGGAGACCTACCCGGGCATCGCCCCGTACCTGCGCGGGCCGTACCCGACCATGTACGTCAACCAGCCGTGGACCGTCCGCCAGTACGCGGGCTTCTCCACCGCCGAGGAGTCCAACGCCTTCTACCGCCGCAACCTGGCGGCCGGCCAGAAGGGCCTCTCGGTCGCCTTCGACCTGCCGACCCACCGCGGCTACGACAGCGACCACCCGCGCGTCACCGGCGACGTCGGCATGGCGGGCGTGGCGATCGACTCGATCTACGACATGCGCCAACTCTTCGACGGCATCCCGCTGGACAAGATGTCGGTGTCGATGACCATGAACGGCGCCGTCCTGCCCGTCCTGGCCCTGTACATCGTGGCCGCCGAGGAGCAGGGGGTGGCACCCGAGAAGCTGGCGGGGACCATCCAGAACGACATCCTCAAGGAGTTCATGGTCCGCAACACCTACATCTACCCGCCGCAGCCGTCGATGCGGATCATCTCGGACATCTTCGCGTACACCTCGCAGAAGATGCCCCGGTACAACTCCATCTCCATCTCCGGCTACCACATCCAGGAGGCCGGGGCCACCGCCGACCTGGAGCTCGCCTACACCCTGGCCGACGGGGTGGAGTACCTGCGCGCGGGCCTCGACGTGGGCCTGGACGTCGACGCGTTCGCGCCGCGGCTGTCGTTCTTCTGGGCGATCGGCATGAACTTCTTCATGGAGGTCGCCAAGCTGCGCGCGGCCCGGCTGCTGTGGGCCAAGCTGGTCAAGCAGTTCGACCCGAAGAACGCCAAGTCGCTGTCGCTGCGCACCCATTCGCAGACCTCCGGCTGGTCGCTCACCGCCCAGGACGTGTTCAACAACGTGACCCGCACCTGTGTGGAGGCGATGGCCGCCACCCAGGGCCACACCCAGTCGCTGCACACCAACGCGCTCGACGAGGCGCTGGCCCTGCCCACCGACTTCTCCGCCCGGATCGCCCGCAACACCCAGCTGCTGCTCCAGCAGGAGTCCGGCACCTGCCGGGTCATCGACCCGTGGGGCGGCTCCGCCTACGTCGAGAAGCTCACCCACGACCTGGCGCGCCGCGCCTGGCAGCACATCCAGGAGGTCGAGGCGGCCGGCGGCATGGCCAAGGCCATCGACGCGGGCATCCCGAAGATGCGCGTCGAGGAGGCCGCCGCCCGCACCCAGGCCCGGATCGACTCCGGCCGCCAGCCGGTCATCGGCGTCAACAAGTACCGGGTGGACAGCGACGAGCAGATCGACGTGCTCAAGGTCGACAACTCCTCGGTGCGCACCCGCCAGATCGAGAAGCTGCGCCGACTGCGCGAGGAGCGCGACGAGGCGGCCTGCCAGGACGCGCTGAACGCGCTCACCCTGGCCGCCGAGGCCGGCCCGCAGAGCGGCGGCTCGCTGGACGGCAACCTGCTGCACCTGGCCGTCAACGCGGCCCGGGCGAAGGCCACCGTCGGCGAGATCTCGGACGCCCTGGAGAAGGTGTACGGCCGGCACAGTGGCCAGATCCGTACCATCTCCGGTGTGTACCGAGACGAAGCGGGCCCCTCGGCCTCCCTCCAGCGCACCCGCGACCTGGTCGAGCGGTTCGAGCGGGCCGAAGGCCGGCGCCCGCGCATCCTGGTCGCCAAGATGGGCCAGGACGGCCACGACCGCGGCCAGAAGGTGATCGCCACCGCCTTCGCCGACCTCGGCTTCACCGTGGACGTCGGCCCGCTCTTCCAGACCCCCGACGAGGTCGCCCGCCAGGCCGTCGAGGCGGACGTGCACATCGTCGGCGTCTCCTCGCTCGCCGCCGGGCACCTCACCCTGGTCCCCGCGCTGCGCACCGCGCTCGCCGAGGCCGGCCGGGAGGACATCACCATCGTGGTCGGCGGGGTGATCCCCCCGCAGGACTTCGAGGCGCTGTACGAGGCGGGAGCGGCGGCGGTCTTCCCGCCGGGCACCGTCATCCCGGACGCCGCCTACGACCTGCTCACCTCGCTGGCGGCCGACCTCGGCCACGAGCTGTGAGATTTTGATCGTATGCCTCCGCGGACGATCGACCTCGACAGCTATGTGACGGGTGTCCTCGACGGCTCGCGCGCCTGGATCGCGCGCGCCGTCACCCTCGTCGAGTCCACCCGGCCCGACCACCGCGCGCTCGCGCAGCAGTTGCTCCAACGGCTGCTGCCGCACGCGGGCGGCGCCGTCCGGGTGGGCATCACCGGCGTGCCCGGTGTCGGCAAGTCGACCTTCATCGACTCCTTCGGCACCATGCTCACCGGGCTCGGCCACCGGGTCGCGGTGCTCGCCGTCGACCCCACGTCCAGCCGCACCGGCGGCTCCATCCTCGGCGACAAGACCCGGATGGAACGCCTCGCCGTCGACCCGCACGCCTTCGTCCGCCCCTCGCCCACCTCCGGGACGCTGGGCGGCGTCGCCAAGGCCACCAGGGAGTCCATGGTGGTGATGGAGGCCGCCGGCTACGACGTGGTCCTGATCGAGACCGTGGGAGTCGGCCAGTCCGAGACCGCCGTCGCCGGGATGGTCGACACCTTCCTCCTGCTCAGCCTCGCCCGCACCGGCGACCAGTTGCAGGGCATCAAGAAGGGCGTCCTGGAGCTGGCCGACGTCATCGCCGTCAACAAGGCCGACGGCCCGCACGAACCCGACGCCCGCGCCGCCGCCCGCGAACTCGCCGGCGCCCTGCGCCTGTTGCAGGCCCCCGACGCGGCGTGGACGCCGCCCGTGCTGACCTGCAGCGGCCGGGACGGCGCCGGACTCGACGTGCTGTGGGAACGGCTCCAGCAACATCGCAAGGTCCTCGACGCCACCGGCGCGCTGGCCGCGAAGCGGCGGGAACAGCAGGTCGAATGGACCTGGACGATGGTCCACGACCAGCTCTACGCGCGGCTGCACGAACACCCCGAAGTGCGGCGGCTCTCGGGCGAGTTGGAGGCCCAGGTCCGCGCCGGCACCATGCCGGCGGGGCTGGCCGCGCAGCAGATCCTGGACGCGTTCTTCGGCTTCATCGGCGCGCCCTGACGAGAGGCGCCTCTCGGGTGGCTGCGGGGAGGAACAGGCGCGAGGGCCGTGCTGGTGTGCACGGCCCTCGCACCGGGGTGTGGGGCGCCCCGTTCCCGCCCTCGTCGTCCGGATCTGCACGTGGTGGTGAGCTGTGCCGTGTGCTCTGTCACCTGTACGCGGTGCTGAGCTGCATTGTTTGACGGGGAATCGAACCCCTTGCGTTGCTCTTCACGCGCCAGGGGCCGGATGAACCGCCGGCCCGCGGTGTGTGCACGCCTCCGTGGCGACTACCTGCTTCCCACACCCGGCTTGTGGGGTCAGTCCTCGATCAGGTCGATCTCCCAGTTGGTGCGCTGGATCAGGGTGTCCACCTCGCGGATCTCCTTCGCCAGGGCGTCCGCCCGGGCCCGGAGCTCGGCGACCGGCAGAGCGGCAAGGATCCTGAGCTCGGACCGCAACTGCCGTACGGCTCCGCGCTGGTCGCGCCCGGAGGCGGCGTCGGCGGCCGCGGTGATCACCGAGTGGCGCAGCCGCAGGACGTCCCGGCGGGCGAGGGCGTCGGTCAGCGTGCCGCCGCCCTCGATGAGCGCGGTGGAGTTGGTCCGGTTGATCTGACGGATCAGCCGCTCCAGCTCGTCCAGCACCTCACCGGCCTGGGCCAGGGCCTCCGCCGCGCTCTCGGCCGGTTCCTCGCCCTCCTGGTAACGAGCACTGCCGACGACGCGCGCCCGCAACTGCTCCACCTGCCGCACCGCAGC
Source organism: Kitasatospora sp. NBC_01300 (assembly GCF_041435235.1). NCBI lineage: Bacteria > Bacillati > Actinomycetota > Actinomycetes > Kitasatosporales > Streptomycetaceae > Kitasatospora > Kitasatospora sp. NBC_01300. Next base: position 1,164,927 of record NZ_CP108408.1, read on the forward strand.
CGCGCGCTGCGCGAGCGCCTCAGCCAGTTTCACCGCGTCATCACCTCTACGCCCTGCTGATCGTCCGGCAAGTATGCACGTCGGTGCCTGGCGGCACGGTTCGAGGGGTGGGGTCGGTCGGCCGGGTCGGTCCGGTCGGTCAGCCGGACCGACCCGGCGGGCACCGGGCCGGTTCATGCCTCTCGACAGCGTCCGGCCGCTGCCCGTACGTCCGCCAGCGCCCTCGCACGGTCGACCGGCGGCGGCGAGAAGCGCCCGGGCGCCGCCAGTACGTGCTCCTCCCAACGGTCCTGCCAGAACTCCACCGTCCAACCGGGCCATCGCTGCGGCATCTCGTACGCCTCCGCCGACGCCCCCAGCACCCACCAGCCCACCCGCCGGCGCAGCGGATCGACGTGGATCCCGGCATCGGCCGACGCCCGGCAGACCCCGTGCTCGGGACCGCCCGCCAGCCGGTCGAGCAGCGCGGCCCCCTCCCGGACCGGATGGTCGTTGACGTTCGCCAACACGTAGCAGCGCTCCGTCCCGACCGTCACCACCGCGACCATCGGCTCGGGGTCAGCCAACTCCTCGTCGCCCGGTTCGAGCAGCGGCCCCACCGCGATCCCGCACCCACGGGCACGGACGTGTTCGGGGTCCAACCCCAGATACGTCCTCAACTCGGCAGGGGCGTCGTACATCCACCGGACGTCCCACCCCGCCCACGCCTCCTGCAACAACTCCAGCGTGGCTGCCCTGTGGCGCATCTCGGCGCTCGGCCCTTCCCAGGCGAACAGCATCAGCACCTTCCGCCCGAGGTCGATCAGTGCCGCACCCTGGCAGTGCACATCGTCCAGCCACCAGTCGACCGCTCTCAGGCGCCGGACCGTCGAAAGAGCCTCCGCCGGCCCGGCCAGGAGGTCGAGGTCGATTCCTACCGCCCCGAACCGCGACAGGTACAGCTCGAACTCACCGCTCTCGCGGACGACGACAAAGTTCGCACGATCACCCATCCGCCCAGAATGACCACCCCCGGCACCGGGCCGCCACCGCATTTGACGCGCCTACGCGAGCACGACCCCCGGGCCGCCACTCGATCCACCGGCATCACCTGACACCCGATCAAAATCAGTTGCCGAGGATGCTCGGGCGGCTCACCCCACCCCGACGCATTACTCAGTGGACTGACCACCACCGACACCCTCTGAGCCAGTCGGGCACAACTGCCAGCACAGGGCCTGACGTCGGTGTCTCTGAGCCGGGACACGGTAGGTGAAACTGACGCGGTGTGGTGACCTGGCCGTTTTGACCCGGTGGGACACGTTTGTTGGAACCAGTTCCGAACTACCCGGGCTCGCGGCGTCCGTGGCCGCTCCGCTGAGGGACTTGGAACCGAGCGAGCGCGTACGCAGGACAACTGGAGCGGCGGGGACGACAGCGGTTCAGCCGTTGTCGTCACACCGCGCCGCTTGGGACCTATCCTGAGCCAATGCTTCACGAGCTGTGGGACGAAGGCGAGGAGGAAAAGATGTTCTGCCTGGCCGGACCGCGCGGAGACGGGGCTCGTGCGCTCTTGTCCGAAGGTGCCCGGCTCGTGTGGACCGTTGACGCCGCGAGCTACTTCGACGCGATGACGTTGTACTACCAGCGCATGGGCTGGGGCACCTACACCACAGAGCACCCGGAGTGGGACAACCGGACCTACGCCGAGCACGGCTGGGAATGATCAACCCATTTCACGCCTTCAGTCACACACGCCTCACGAACTACAGCTGGAGTAGTAGCCCCAAGAGCGATTCCAGCGCTGGGGCACTCCGGTTCCAACAACCGTGACCAAGTTCCAGCCAACGTGTCCTGGCTCAATCTCGGCAGCAGCCGAGACACCGACGCACAAGCCAATTCCTTACTGTCAGTCAACGATCCGTCACCGTCACGAGGCGCCCGACGGTCGCCACTACGCCACCTCGCGCAGAGCGTGAAGGTCCAGCGCCGCGCCCCATCCATGCGTGGGGCACGGCGCTTCGGCGACTTCCAGGTACTCGAACCAGACCACCTTGCCCGCCCCCGCCGGGCGCCAGCCCCACGTGTGCGCCAGCGCTTCGACGAGCAGGAGGCCACGCCCGCTGGTCGATCCGGCGCCACGCTCGCGCTTCGGGAGTTCCGGGCACCGATCGGCGACCTCCACCCGCACCCGCCCGGCACACCACCGGACGGTCACGGCACAGCGCCCCTTGGTGTGCACGAGCGCATTGGCGATCACCTCGCTGGCGCACAGCTCCACCTCCTGAAGCCCGTCCGCCGACAGCGGCACACCCCACTCCCGCACGATCGCCCCCACCAACCGCCGCGCCGCCGGCACAGCGTCGGCCCCCGGCGGCTCACCCCACTCCAGCGGAACCGGGAATCGAGCGGTGTTGAGTGGACTGACGATCATTGGGACTCTATTCGGTCGCGTATCGACAACTCGGCAACCATGCTGGATCGTTCGGGCCCACACCCACCGTCCGAATGGCTGACGTCAAGTCAACGCGGGTACACAGGAAGGGAGAACAAGCGAAGCTGGTCCAGGCGTTGAACCGGTTGAACAGAGGACGGGATCACGATGACCAACCGACCGCGCACACCGAACACTGAGATCGCAGCACTCATGCAGCAGGCAGGGTGGGGCAACGGCCAGCTCGCCCGAGCCGTGAATCGAGTCGGAGGCGAGGCGGGGCTCCGGCTGACCTATGACAAGTCGGCGATCTCGTACTGGCTCTCGGGCACACGGCCCCGGGCAGACGTACAGGAGGTTGTCCGCGAGACGTTCTCACGTCGGCTCGGACGACCGGTGACACCCGAGGAGACCGGCTTCGGGCGCGGTACCGAGCAGGCGGGCAGCCAGGGAGTCCTGTCCGATCTGATGTCGATCGGCAAAGCCGACATGGACCCTTCGCGCCGTGGCGTGCTCGCCGCCGGGCTCTACTCGCTCGCCCTCACACTGCCCGTGTTCGACGACACCGCTGACCGAATGACCCACGCAGCCGCGGGCCGCACCGTACGGGTCAGCCAGAGCGAGGTCGAGACCGTTCGGAGGATGACGGACCGGATCGCCGACATCCTCGACGAGCTCGGCGCCGCCCACGCCCGCCCGATGGCGGCGGCCTTCCTGGTCAACTCGGTCGGACCCTGGCTCCAGGCATCCGGCACCACGGAGGTGAAATCCGGCCTACTGTCGGCCGCCGCCGATCTCACCTACCTCACCGGGTGGATGGCGATGTACGAGACTGCCCACGGTGTCGGTCAGAAGTACTACGTCCAGGCCCTCAAGCTCGCACGCGAGGCCCAGGACCACGTGACGTACTGCCGCACCCTACGGGGCATGGCGCTCCAGGCGTCCAATCTCGGATACGGCCCGAAGGCGCTGGAACTGGCCGACTCGGCCGCCGAAGCGGCTCCGGCCTCCGGCCCGCGACTGCGGGCCTTCCTGGCTGGCCAACAGGCGCACGGCGCCGCCATGGTGAAGGACCAGCGGCAGGCCTTCGCGCGCCTTGCCGAGACCGAGACCGCGCTGGCCCAGGCCGAGGGTCGCAACGACTCCGTCGGCGGGTACGACCAGGCCGCCTACCACTTCCACGTCTCGCACGTGTTGTACGAACTCGGCGATCTCTCGGAATCAATCAAGGAACTTCGACTCTCCAACCGAGCCCGTCCCGCCAACGAGAAGCAGGGTCGCGTGCACGGCAACGGCCTGTTGGCCCGCCGTCAGATGGAACTCGGGCACATCGACGCCGCCTGCGCCACCTGGGACGCGTTCCTGGACGACTACGTCACGATCAGCTCCGTCCGTGGCGACGAGCACTTCCAGGCCCTGGGCAAGGGCCTCCCGGCACGCGCCACCAACCGTACGGTCCGCCAGCTCCACGAGCGTTCGCGCGAGGTCGCCAGCCAGAAGGCCGCGTGACCTGTGGGATTCGGTCTGGTCGTACGTTTCATCACCCACGACGCCACAGCAGCCCGCGCCTTCGACCAGCTGGCAGCTGCGGCCCTCGAAGAAATCCGCGCCAAGGAACCCGGCACTCTCCTCTACGTCACTCACACCGTGCCGGGCAAGCCACACGTCCGGGTCTTCTACGAGCTGTACGCGGACCGCGCGGCCTTCGAGGAACACGAACGGCAACCTCACGTCCGCCGGTTCCTGGCCGAACGCGCGCAGCACCTCGAATCGTTCGAGGTGATGTTCCTGGATGCAACCTCCGGCAAGGGCACGTACGCCGTGAAGGCCGACCAGAGCGGTCTACGGATCGGAATCACGGGGCACCGAGGGCTGGCGGCCGGCGTGGAGGAGCAGGTTCGACGGCTGCTCGAAGATGCTCTCGCGGGCGAGGACCCGATCGGGCTAACGATCGTTTCCTGCATCGCGGACGGGCCGGACGCATGGATCGCGGAAATCGCGCTCGAACGGGGGGCGCGGCTGGAGGTCGTCGTTCCCGCGGATCAGTACCGGGACGGGCTGCCGGACTGGCATCACCCCGTCTACGACCGGCTGTTGGAATCCGCCGCGGCCGTTCACCGGACCCGGTACTCCGAGTCCAACGAAGCCGCCCACATGGCGGGGAGCGAGGTCCTGGTAGCCCAGGTCGACAAGCTCCTCGCCGTCTGGGACGGCCTGCCGGCCCGCGGCTACGGCGGGACGGCGGACGTGGTCGCCTACGCCCGGCAGCGCGGCGTCCCGGTTGAGGTGCTGTGGCCCCAGGGAGCGCGCCGGTAAATACGGAAGGAGGTCTACCAGTGGGCCGGTCGCGCCGCCGCGACGGCGTCGGTGTAGAGCTCGGTGATCAAGTCGGCTTCATTGATGCCGAGTTCGGCCAGCACCGCGCGGACGAGGGCGAGGGCGGGCCCGAGGTCGGCCTCCGTGGCGGCCGTCGTGGCGGCCGTCGTCTCGACCTCGATGAACGTGGCGTCGTCCAACTCGGGAACGCGAACGAGCGTGGCGAGCAGGTGCCTCCCGTCGCGCTGGAAGCCGTAGTTGCGGCACCGCTTCTCGAACGCGATGCGAGGGATGAAGCCCAGGCCCCGCACGATCTCGTGCGCGGCATCGGCGTCCTCGACCTCCGTCTCGGACTCCGGCTTCGACCCGGACGCCTCGTCCACCCGGGCCCCCTTGTAGGTGAGCACCGTGCGCGTGTCGTCCGGGCCGTGCACGGTACGGATCCGCAACTCGCGATCGGCGCCCATCAGGCTGCCGTCCGGCGCGTCGTAGTACGTGTCGCGGTAGACCTCGACACGGCCGGCGCCGTGCCGGGCCGCCAGTTGCCCGCGCACGCCTTCCGGATCGCGCACGACCGCCTTGAGCTCCGCCTCGATCGCCATCCTCGCCCCTCCGTCAGATCACGCGCTCCGCGCCGTCCACCATCACATCGAACTGCCGCATTCAGGGCGCGACCCACGAACCGCGTCAGCTCGACTTCTCGCCGAGGGCAGCACGGAGCCAGTCGAGGGAGTCGGTTGCCAGGACAGCGTCGGCGAGTGCGTTGGCGGTCTTCGTGGTGAGACGGCCACGGCTGTTGTCGATCCAGCGCTGAGCGTTCGCGTAGCCCTGCGCCTTGTACTCGACTCCCTGGATCAGGCACTCCAGCTTGTCGGCATCCCGCGCGCAGACCGCCTCCGGAGAGTCCTTCGCTTCGTACTCCGCGACGAGATCCCGGATGGTCGAGGCGAGGATCTCCGGCATGCCGCCGACCTGGTCGGCCGTCACCGCCGCCGGATCGGCGCCGGGCGCGTACTTCTTGCCCAGATGGTTGACGTCCCCGGTGCGCGTCTCCTGGGAGTCGTGCCAGACCGCGAGGAAGGCGGCCTGCGCCGGGTCCGCGCCTTCGAGCTTGGCAATGATCGAAGCGATCAACGCGGTCCGCCAGGAGTGTTCGGCGACCGACTCGGGATCGCGGACGCCGGCCATCCACCAGCCCGTACGCTTGGTCTGCTTGAGCGTCCCGGCTTCGAACAGGAACCTCGCCACCGGTGTCAGGTCGTCTGTCACTGTCTGGCTCCTCTCACGCCTCGACAAGGCGGATCGCGTAGCGGATGCCGTCGAGTTCGCGTCGGCCGCGCCGCGACAGCTCCCGACCATCCAACAGCACCGGAAGCCGTTCGCGCAGGGCACGGGCCGCAGTTCCGGAGCGCAGCAGATCCGGCCGGACCTGGAGCAGTGACCACACACTGTGGATGTTCAACTCGGCGTACCCGCACTGCGGGCCGAGACCCTGAACGAGGTGCGCGAGGAGCTTGTCCCCGGGCCATGGGCCCGGCGCCCGGGCAGCGATGAAGTCGTCGGAGAGTTCGAGGTACGGGGCCTCGCCGATCCAGTACGCCCAGTAGTTGAGGTTCGCCAGCGCGCCCGCCTCATCGGCGAGGGCCGTTTCGATGAAGTGGCTGATCCGATCGCGGTCACCGTGGCGGGCAGAGACCATGGCGACGGAGCGGGAGTTGAGCCAGTGGCTCAGCCAGTCGTTCGGCCGCTCGGATCGCTGCTGGTGGGCCAGCCACTCCCGCGTGTCACCCTGTTCGTCGTATCCGGCCAGGTACAGCGCTTGGCGGCGGGCGAGGAACTGGTCCGTTCCACGCGCTTCCTCGGCCGCGCGCCGCAGGTGGGCGTAGAACCGGGTGCGGTCGGGGGCGAGGAGTTCCGGTCCGGCCGGCGCCGGGCCCTTGCGTGGACGCGGCGGGGCCGGGAGGTCGCGCACGGCCTTCGGCGCTGCACCGCTGAGCGGCCACATGAGAATCTCCACGAGGTCGCGCCGTATCACCATCGCCCCGAGGGGGCTCCCGGCAGCCGGTGACTTCTCCTCAACGATGCCGGCGAGCAGAATGTCCGCCTCGAAGGATCGCTCCAGTGTTTGGAGGAGTGCGGGCGCTGTGCCCAGCTGCATCAGCCGATGGCGGTGGGTGAGCATCTGCCCGACAGGTACGGCCGTGAGTGGGCGCCGACCACTCTCCCACCCGGCGATCATGTCGGTCGACACGGCCAACCGCCCGGCGAACTCGTCCTGGGTGGCACCGTGCTGTTCTCGGATCACCCGAAAGACGTACCCGGAGATGATGCCCACGCGTGGGCGCCGAGGCCTTCCCTGACCAGCAGTCAGGGAAAGATGCGGGCTTGACTGCATGAGAGCCCCCCACTTCGGGAGTTCGTGCCAACACACCTGTACTCGTGGTCACTTCAGGTTCCGACTCCGGGACCCTACCGTCGTAGGCGTCCCCGACCGAGAGCGGTCGGAGACTCGTCGGGGGTCTCGCTCCCTGCGACGGCGGTCCCGCTCTCATCAAGGAGCCTATCGGCCCGGGCACGTCAGTTGGGCACTGTCACGTCCGTGCACCTGGGCAAGCGCTCCACACGATAATCATCGCGAACAGGGCAGGTAGGAGGCACCCATGGGATGGGGAACCGGCAAGGACGGAAGCTCCGGTGGCGGCAGCGGCGGCAACGACGGCGGGCAGGGCAAGCACGCGGGCGACAAGGACTTCAACACGGCCCCGCAGAATCAGGATCACCAGTCGCGAAAGGCCGGCGGCAAGCACGGCAAGGACGGCGACGAGAGCAAGTGACAACTCACCAGCAGGGCTTGGAGCGGGCCGGCGTGCGCGTCCTGCTCCAAGCCGTCTCCCGGCACCTCGGCCGCGATCTGGCCCCCGACTGGCGCGAGGCCGCCGAAGCGACGCCGCGCCACCGTTTCCTCCCCGACCGCGTCTGGCTGAGCGGCGACGACGACGTTCTCGTGCCCTGCGATCGCGGGCACGAGCCCGATCACTGGTTCGCCGCCGCGTACGCGGACGAACCCGTGGTGACGCAGATCAACGACGGACAGGACCCGGAGGACTTGGCCGACGCCTCACCGTCCTCCTCGGCCTCCGCCCCGTCGATCGTCTTCCAGATGCTCGAACTCCTCGGCCTCGCACCGGGAATGCGGGTCCTGGAGATCGGCGCGGGCACCGGGTTCAACGCCGCGCTCCTCTCCCACCGGCTGGGCGACACCAACGTGACCACGATCGAGATCGACCCCACCGTGGCCGAACTCGCCCGGTCCAACCTCAAGGCCAACGGCTACGCCCCCGCCGTCGTCTGTGGGGACGGAAGCCTCGGCTGGAGCGGCGAAGCACCGTTCGACCGCGTGGTGGCCACCTGTTCGGTGAGACGGGTTCCGTACGCCTGGATCGAACAGACCAGGCCCGGCGGCGTCATCCTCACTCCCTGGTGCGACGACTGGAGCCACGGCGGCCTGCTCCGCCTCACCGTGGGCGACGACGGAACTGCCACCGGCCGCTACACCCCCGACAGCGCCTTCATGCTGATGCGCACCCAGCGCCGCGACCTCCGCCTCTTCCGGGATGTCGTCATGGACGAGCACGTACCGGACGAGTCCACGACCACGCTCGACCCCTGGGCCGTCGCCGACTCGGAGTTCGAGACCCAGTTCGCCCTCGGGCACCGCCTCGGCGACCTCTGGTACGCCTGGCACCACGACCCCGATCTCGACGACGTCAAGACCCGCCTCTGGGTGGCCACGACCGACGGCGACTCCTGGGCCGCCGTCGACTGGGACGGCACCGAGGACACCGAGGGCACCGAGCGGTACACGGTGTGGCAGCACGGCCCGCGCCGCCTGTGGGACGAAGTCGAGACCGCCCACCGCTGGTGGCTGGACAACGACCGCCCCGGGCCGAGCCGCCTCGGCCTCACCGTCGGTCCCGGCGGCCATCAGGCCTGGCTGGACGACCCGACGAATGCGTGGCCCCTGCCGTAGGGGAATGGATCGCCCGTCGCATTCGGCACGGCCCCGGACCGCCAGTCCGGGGCTGCTTGCCTGAATCCGATCGGGTGCGCCAGGTGGTCAACATCCCAACAACTGGGCATTTAGAGAGTGGAATTGGCGTTGCCGTGGATCGGCTGTCGAGCTGAGCCGGAGGGACGTGGTGGATCGCCGGGGTTTCGTGTCCGCCTCCAGCGCGTACGCGCTTGCGGCATTGGGGCTGCCTGATCCGGACGCCGTCCTGCGGCGGACACGGCTGAAGGCTGATGCGAAGGTGAAGGTCGGCCGGGGCGAGGTCGCAGCGATCCGTCAGATGACGAAGTCGCTGGGCGACGCGGCCGCCGAGCTCGGTGGCGGCCATGCCCGCCATCTCGCCGTCCGCTACCTGCACGACGACGTCGCGCCCTGGCTGGACGGCACTTGGAGTGAAGCCGTCGGCCGGGAGCTGTTCGCGGCGACCTCCCAACTCGTCCACCTGGCCGGGTGGATGGCCCAGGACGAGGGGAACCAGGACGCCGCCCAGCAGTACTACGCGCATTCCTTCCGGCTCGCTTCCGAGGCCGGCGACGCCGAGTTGGCCGCCACCGCCCTGCGCGGCCTGGCCGTCCAGGCCATCGATCTGGGTTTCAGGCCCACCGCCGTGCGGATAGCGGAAGAGTGCGTCGACCAGGCAAAACACCTGGACGATTCCCGGGCCCTGGCCTACTACCAGGCCACCCTCGCCAACGCCGCAGCCCTCGACGGCGACCGGCGCACCGCGACCAGCTCGCTCGCCGCGTCCCAGAGCGCGATCGAACGGGCCACCGGCGCGCCCGGCGGGTCGTGGGCCTCTCACTACAGCATCGGCCGGTGGGCCCACGAGTCCGGCATGGTCCTCGCCCGGCTCGGCGACTACAGCAGCGCGCAGGAACACCTCCACCACGCGCTCGACATCCACGGCCTCGACCGCCGCCGCACCCGTGCGATCGTCCTCGCCGACCTCGGCACCGTCCGTCTCCGGCAGGACGACGTCGACGGCGCCCTCGCGTCCTGGAACGAGTTCCTCGACTGCGCGGACGGCATCCGCTCGGTCAAGGTCCAGGACGCCGTCCGCGACCTGCGGGCCCGCCTCTACCGCCTCCGCGACGTGGCCGGTGCCGGGGAACTCGACGAGCGAGCCGCGGCGTTAGGGTGAACCGTGGCAGACGACCGACCGGGCCCGTCCGACAGTCGGGAGCACTGGCGATGGGTGCGGGGCTTCCTCAACGACCACCGCTTCGAGTTGACCAAGCGGCTCCTCGCCGAGCGCGGTCCCGAACGGCTGGTGCCGGGGGCTCCGTTGCTGGCTCGGCGGCACTGGATTCCGGAGCAGCCGGTGCCGCTGGAGCGCGTTCGGCTGCGGTGGGTGCCGGACGCGCCGGAGGCCGGGTTGGACGGCGGCGAGCCGGAGCTCGACCGCATCCGCCCGCGCCGGAGGGACGGAACGGCCTACCACCGCTACGCCGACGCGGTGCGGGATCTCGCCAGGCCCAGGCTGTTCGAGGACCGAAGCTGCTACCGCCTGCTTGATGTCGGGACGTCTGCGGGCGATCCGACGCTGGCCTTCGGCCGCGGCCGGTACTTCGACGTGATCAACATCTGTGAGGCCGTCGCGCACGAGTACGCGGCGGCGGTCCTGGCCGGCGGGGCCGCCACGCCCTTCCGCGCCGCCATCGGCGATCCGACCGACCTCGCGCGCCGGCCGGTCATGGCGGCCATCAGTACGCTGACGATCCGGCACGATCGCAGGACCGGCGAGGCGGAGTTCGTGCTGCACTGGCGTGATCCCGGGAAGGTCGCCAGCGGCGGGGGTCTCTTCCAGGTGATGCCGGTCGGGATGTTCCAGGCCTCGCACGACGCGCCGTGGAACGAGGGGAACGACTTCGACCTCTGGCGGGCGATCCTGCGGGAGCTGAGCGAGGAGTTGCTCGGCAGCACCGAGGACTACGGGAGCGACAGGGCGCCGATCGACTACGCCGCCTGGCCGCTGGACACGTCGCTCACCGCGGCGCGCGCGGACGGCCGTCTGCGGGTGTTCTGGCTGGGCCTCGGGATGGATCCGCTGACCTTCGTCACCGACATGCTGACCGTGGCCGTGTTCGACGCCGACCTGTTCGACGAGACGTTCCGGCACATCGTCTCGACCAACGACGAGGGCCACCGCGTCGGGCTGGAGGACGCCACGGGAGGCTCGGCCGGCATCCCGTTCGCGGCCGAGCAGGTGGATCGCCTCACCAGCACCGAGCCGATGCAGCCCGCCGGCGCGGCGCTCCTGCGGCTCGCCTGGCGGCACCGGAAGGCGCTGTTGCAGCTCTCCTGACACAGGGAAGGCCCCGGACCGCCCGACCGGTCCGGGGCCGTTCACCACGTGCGCGTCAGGCGGTCTTGGCGGCCGCGAAGCGGGACGAGACGTCCTGCCAGTTGACGACGTCCCAGAGCTTCTCGACGTAGTCGGGGCGGACGTTGCGGTACTGCAGGTAGTAGGCGTGCTCCCAGGCGTCGAAGGCGAGCAGCGGGGTGGTGCCCTGGCCGACGTTGCCGTGGTGGTCGTAGACCTGCTCGACGATCAGGCGCTTGGCGAGGGGCTCCCAGGAGAGGATGCCCCAGCCGGAGCCCTGCACGCCGGTGGTGGCGGTGGTGAGCTGCTTGCGGAAGGCCTCGAAGCTGCCGAAGTGCTCGGTGATGGCGTCGGCCAGCTCGCCCTCGGGGCGGTCGCCGCCCTCCGGGGAGAGGTTCTGCCAGAACAGCGAGTGCAGCACGTGGCCGGACAGGTGGAAGGCGAAGGTCTTCTGCAGGCCGACCAGGCCGCCGAACTGCTCCTTGTCGCGCGCCTCGGCCAGCTGGTCCAGGGTGTCGTTCGCACCCTTGACGTAGGCGGCGTGGTGCTTGGAGTGGTGCAGTTCGAGGATCTCGGGGGACATCGCCCGCTCGAGCGCGGAGTAGTCGTACGGCAGGTCGGGAAGCGAGTAGGTGCCCATGCTGGGACACAGCCCCTTTCGATGAACAGTGATGATCGTGCCGGGACAACACTATTGCGTATGAGTTGCAGGAACGAAGCATGGGCTCCTGCTTATTCCTCACGTCTCGTCGGGCACAATGGTCGCGAGTGCATGTAATGAGTGATGAGGGTGAGTGACTGTGACAGGGTCACCGGTGGTGCTGGGGATCGAGTCCTCCTGCGACGAGACCGGCGCGGGTCTGGTCCGGGACGGCGTACTGCTCGGGCAGGCGGTGGCGTCGTCGATGGACGAGCACGCCCGCTTCGGCGGGGTGGTGCCGGAGATCGCCGCCCGGGCGCACGTCCACGCGATGGCGCCGGTGGTGGGCGAGGCGCTGGCGCGGGCCGGGCTGACGCTCGACGACATCGGCGCCGTCGCGGTGACGACCGGCCCGGGGCTGGCCGGGGCGCTCCAGGTCGGGGTGGCCGCGGCCAAGGGCTACGCGTTCTCGCTCGGCGTCCCGCTGTACGGGGTGCACCACCTGGCCGGGCACGTCGCCGCCGCGACGCTGGACGGCGGGCCGCTGCCGAACCCCTGCGTGGTGCTGATCGTCTCGGGCGGGCACACCTCGCTGCTGCTGGTGCGCGACCTCGCCCGCGACCCGATCGTCCACCTCGGCGACACCTTGGACGACGCGGCCGGCGAGTGCTTCGACAAGGTCGCCCGGATCCTCGGCCTCCCCTACCCCGGCGGGCCGGCGATCGACCGGGCGGCCCGGGACGGCGACCCGACGGCCGTCCGCCTGCCGCGCCCACTGACCGGACCGCGGGACGACCCGTACGCGTTCTCGTTCTCCGGGCTCAAGACGGCGGCCGCCCGCTGGGTGGAGGCGCAGCGCTCGGGCGGCTCGGACCCGTACGTCCCGGACGCGGCGGCCGGGCTGCAGGAGGCGATCGCCGACGTGCTGACCCGCAAGGCGGTGCGGGCCTGCACCGATCACGGGATCGACACCCTGGTGGTGGTCGGCGGGGTCGCGGCCAACTCCCGGGTGCGGTCGCTGGCCGAGGAGCGCTGCGCGGCGGCCGGGATCGCGCTGCGGGTGCCGCCAATGAGGCTCTGCACGGACAACGGGGCGATGGTGGCGGCGATCGGCGACCTGCTGGTCCGCTCCGGCGCCGAGCCGGCTCCGGCGGAGCTGTCGGTGGATCCGTCGGCGCCGCTGGAGTTCGCGGCGTTGACGCCGTTGGCGCCGTTGGGGCGGACTGCCGCGGCCTGACGGCGCGTCGGCCCGCCGTCGGGTTCATCCCGACGGCGGGTTGAGCTGACAGCCGGTCGACCCGGCGGCCGGTCGACCTGACACGGCGCGTTGGCCCGACACGGCGCGTCGGCCCTCGCGGCGCGCCGACCCGACAACGGTTCGATCTCGCCCGACGCGAATCCGTTCCCAAGCCTTCCCCCAGCCGCAACGGGTGTGACATTTTACATGTCACACATCAGGAACCGTGTGCCCCCAACCGCACGGCAACCCTCAACGGCCCCGGAGGCCCCCACAGATGCGTCCCTCCCGGATAGCGAAGGCCGGCGCGCGCAGACTCCCTGCGCTCGGCGTCGCCTTCTTCCTCGCGCTCGGTCTCTTCGCACCCCAGGCCCACGCCGCCGACACCCCTGCGGCCCGCCCCTCGACCACCCCCACCGGCAAGGCGGCCGCACCGCACTCCGTGCCCGTGCCCAAGTCCCCCGACACCCCGAAGGACGCCCGCCCGCTGGCCGCCGACCAGCAGGCCAAGGCGACCGCCCCGACGGCGGCCAGTGCCACCGGGGCCGGCCTCGACGCCAAGGCCGACAAGGCCGACAAGGCCGACAAGGCCGCCAGGCAGCTCGCGGCCGCCCCCGCCTGCGACGTCTCCGCCTTCACCGGGAACACCGGGGCCGCGCTCGTCCAGCGGGTCAAGGCCGCCGGCCTCGACTGCGTCAACACGCTGTTCACCCTGACCGGCAACGACGCCAAGGCCGCGTTCAACGAGGCCCAGATGGCCACCGTCGCCAACGCCCTGCGGGACGTCTCCGCCGCCTATCCCGGCGACGACTCCACCTCCGCCGGCCAGCTGGTCCTGTTCCTGCGCGCCGGCTACTACGTGCAGTGGTACAACCCGGACGTGGTCGGCCCGTACGGCGCCACCCTGCAGACCGCCGTCCGCGGCGCCCTCGACGGCTTCTTCGCTGCCCCGCACAGCAAGGACGTCACCGAGGCCAACGGCGCGACCCTCGCCGAAGCCGTCACCCTGATCGACAGCGCCCAGGAGAACGCCCGTTACACCGGCGTCGTCAAGCGCCTGCTCACCGACTACACCGGCTCCTGGACCGGCTCGATGGCCACCGCCGTCGCCAACACCAAGACCGTCATCGAGCGCGGCTTCGACCTCCCCGCCTTCACCGCGGCCCTCCAGGCCGACCCCTCCTTCGCCACCACCATGGCGTCCTTCGTCACCCGCAACAGCTCCCAGCTGAACGGCTCCGACCTGGTCACCTCGATCGGCATCCAGATCGGCAACCTGGTCGCCAACGACGCCACCAGGGCCCAGGGCCGACCGATCGTCAAGGACCTGGTCAACCGGTACCCGCTGGTCGGCGCCACCGCGCCGCTCACCATGAACCTGGTCTGGTTCGCGGAGAAGAAGGACACCGGCAACTGCGCCTACTACGGCACCTGCGACCTGCCCACCCGGCTCGTCCCGCTCGTGCTCACCGTCGACCACACCTGCAACGCCAACCTGCGCATCCGCGCCCAGGACATGACCGCGCAGCAGCTCGCCGACACCTGCACCAGCCTGATCAACGAGGACCAGTTCTTCCACAAGGTGGTCAAGGACAACGGCCCGGTCGCCAACGACAACAACACCAGCCTTGAGGTCGTCGTCTTCGACGACTACTACGACTACAGCCTCTACGCCTGGGAGATGTACGGCATCGCCGTCGACAACGGCGGCATGTACGAGGAGGGCGACCCGGCCAAGCCCGGCAACCAGGCCCGCTTCATCGCGCACGAGGCCGACTGGCTGCGCCCCGCCTTCCAGATCTGGAACCTCAACCACGAGTACACCCACTACCTCGACGGCCGCTACGACTTCTACGGCGACTTCGACGCCGGCATGACCACCCCGACCGTCTGGTGGGTCGAGGGCCTCGCCGAGTACATCTCGTACAGCTACCGGGGCGTCCACTACGACGACGCCGTCGCCCAGGCCGCGAAGGGCACCTACGCGCTGAGCACCCTCTTCGACAACACCTACGACAACTCCGACTCCACCAAGGTCTACAACTGGGGCTACCTGGCCGTGCGCTACATGCTCCAGTCGCACCCGCAGGACGTCGACGCGCTCCTCGCCAAGTACCGCGTCGGCGACTGGAACGGCGCCCGCACGCTGCTCAAGACCACCATCGGCACCCGCTACGACGCCGACTTCGCGACCTGGCTCAAGGCCTGCGGCGCCGACAACTGCGGCAGCCTGCCCACCAGCCAGGCCCCGCTGTGCACCGCCGGCGACACCCGGCAGTACGACAAGAACTGCCGTCGCGACGGCGTCGCCGCCACCACCGGCAACTACAGCTACAGCTTCCTCAACCTGCCCGCCGGCGTGAAGCAGCTGACCATCACCACCACCGGCGGCACCGGCAACGCCGACCTCTACTACAACGGGGGTGCGTGGGCCACCACCGGGTCGAACCTGGCCAAGTCCACCAACGCCGGCAACGGCGAGACCCTCACCATCACCAACCCGCCGTCCGGCTGGGTGTACTTCAGCCTCTACGCCCAGCAGGGCTTCGGCGGCGTGACGGTCACCACCACGTACAACTGACCCGCGCACAAAGGACATCGAGGAGGGCCCCGCGTGCGGCGGGGCCCTCCTCGCGCGTTCTGGCCCCTCGCGCGTTCGGGCCCCTCGCGCTCAGCCCTCCGCCGACCAGGTCACCACGGGCGGGCGGACGGCGGCGCACAGCGGACGGCCCTTGGCGTCCGTCAGGCGCAGCCGGGCCACCAGGACGCCGCGCTCCACCGCCGCCCCGGCGACCTCCCGGTCGACCGCCGCCAGCAGCAGCTTGGCCCGGCGGAGCAGCGCCCAGCCGTCGCCGTCCCTGGTCACCCAGTTCAGGTAGACGAACCGGGCGCCGGGGCCGCCCTGCACGTACCGGCCGGTGAGGTCCACGCCTCCGGGGAGGTCCGCGCCGCCCGGCACCGGCCTCGCCTCGCACTCCAGCGACCAGCGGGCGCGCGGCGCGTCACCCGGGACCGGGCCGAGCAACTCGGCCGGGCGACCCCGGCGTTGGACGGCGACGTGCAGGTCCCGGTAGCCCGGGAAGCCCGGCGCGGCGGCACACTCACGCCCCGGCAGGTCGGTGGCCTCGATCCTCAGCTCCATACCGATATGGTCCCCCACCGCACGCCCCGGAAAGTTATAACGATCGGCCATCTAATGCGCCGCGCAATCCGGACCGGCAGTTGGCCATCCTTTGTCAAAAGAGCGTCAGGAGCACTGGCTTTCGGTTAAGGTCCGGGGTTAGATGAAAGTCGGTTCGGGGTTCCGATCGGAATGCCGAATTTCCGCCAAGCCGCGGGCATCCTTGCTCCACCGTGCCTGCCATCCCGGGAATGGAGAGTACCCATGAAGATGATCAAGGCGATCGTGAAGAAGTTCAAGCGTGACGAGGACCTCGCCGACCACTCGTGGATCGCGCACGTCATCTGACGCACCGTCACCATCGGGGGCTGTGGCCGGGCCACGGCCGGGCCGCGGCCCCCGCCGGCGCTGCAGAGCGCCCCACCCGTTCACCTGCCCGGAGTTCTCCCGGCCGCCCGGAGCTCTCCGCCCGCCGGGGGAATCCATTTCATCGCCATTTCATTGGAGGCGGGATTCTCATGGAAGAAATGGCGCCGACAGCCGGGCGCGCCCATTCCATCGTTTACGCCCCGAAGATCCAGGACCTGCTGACCAGGGAAGAAAAGGTATTCCGGATCGACGCCCGCACGGTCGGCGTCTCCGACAGCGGGCTGATGGCCGAAATCGTCGCGGCGCGCCCCGTGCGGTCGGCGGAGCGCTCGGTCTACAAGCCCGCCGCGGGAGCGGACATCCACCACGACAGCGCGACCCGGACGATCCGCGCGCTGGGGCAGGACGTCATGGCGGGCATCAGGACCCCGCCGCCCCCGGCACCCGGGCTCTCCGGCGCCTGGCCCTACGCGGCCACCTCCTACCTGCGCCGATGGCTCTTCGCGTCCGACCCGCTGCCGGTCTCGCTCCTGTCGAAACGCGGCGTCACCCGCTCCGACCGGCTCTCCCGGATCGTCGACCGCGCCGTCACCGTCTGGCCGGGATCCGCTGCCGAGGGCAGGAGCACCGCGCTGGCCGGGCAGATCCGCGACGCCGACGGCACCCGGGAGCGCAGGCAGGCCATCGCGCTGTACCGGCGGTCGACGGCCACCCTCTGCGACGGGGTGGCCGCACTGGCCGGCAACGCCCTGTGGCTCATGGGGCCGGACCGGGAGCGGGAGGGCGCCCGCGCCGACCTCACCGAGGTCCTGTGGGAGACCCTGCGGCTGCTCCCGCCCGCGTGGATGCTGTTCCGCAACGACGGCCACGCCTACACCGGGCTGCACCCCGAGATCCGCCCCGAGGACCGCGTCGCGCTCTTCCCGCTCCTGATGCACCGCCACCCGGAGCACTGGTCCGACCCGCTGGAGTTCCGGCCCGAACGGTGGGCCGGGGTGGCGGACCCGGAGAAGACGCCCGGGTTCATGCCGTTCGGCTTCGACGGGGCCCGCTGCTGGGCCAAGCACCTGATCGTGCCCCTGGCCGAACGCCTGCTGAACGTCGCCCTCGACCACCGGCTCACCATCCGCGGCCCGCAGCAGGAGACGCACGTCCCCCTGCGCTCCCTGCTCTCCGTACGGTTCGACGCCGGGATCAGGGCCTGACCCACGAGCCCCGAACACCCTGACACCACGGGACACACCATGGAATCGCCCACGCTGGCCGACTGGGTCGGCGACGTCCGCAGCTTCACCGGCCACCAGTGGCAGCGCAAGCCCGCGGTCTTCACCCCGGAGAAGCTCGCCTCGCCGTTCGACCTGGACGCGTTGGACGCCGCCTTCGACACCGGGCTGCTGCGCACCCCCTACCTGGAGATGGTCCGCTCCACCAAGGTGACCGTCCCGCCCGAGGCCTACACCACGTCACGCACGGTCAACGGCGTGACGCACCACGGCTTCGCCGACCGCGCGAAGGTCCTCGCACTCCTGGGCGTCGGGGCGACGCTGCTGCTGCGCTGCGTCGACCAGTGGCACCGCCCGACGGGCGAGCTGGTGGCGCGGCTGTCCGAAGAACTCGACCGGCGCGTCGAGGCGTTCTTCTTCGTCACGCCCGCCGGCGGCCAGGGCCTCGCGGTGCACCGCGACGACGCCGACGTGTTCGTCCTCCAGGCGGCCGGACGCAAGACCTGGTACGTCCACGACGCGCCGGGCACGGCGGACTGGTCGCCGGGAGAACTCCCCGACGACGAGCACTCCCCGCGCCTCCTGCACAGGGTCCTCGAACCCGGCAGCGTGCTCTACGTCCCGCGCGGCTTCGCACACCGCGCGGTCGGCGCCGCCGGCCTCTCCGCCCACCTCTCCCTCACGATCCGCGACGTCTCCGTGCCGGACCTGCGGGCCGCCCTGGAGCAGCGGTTGACGGACGGGCTGGGCCTCCCGGCGCGCCCGCTGGGCGAGGGCGCGATCGACGACTCCTGCGCCGCGCTGCTCGACCACGTCCGGGCCAGGCTCGACATGATCGAACCGGAGGACCTGCGGCTCACCGCCCGGGCCGCGCAGGCACGGGCGGCCCGGGTGGAGGCGGCGGAGAACGCGGAGCGCGCGGAGACGTTCGCCGAGGCGGCCCGGACCTGGGAAGGCGGCGGGACCGACGCCGGGCGGGCCGGGCTGGCGTCCGTCAGCCGCACCTGGCGCAGGCTGCGCGACGCGGCACGCACCTCGCACTGACGCGCTGGCGCAGGTTCGTCAAAGACACACGCCGCGCCCGGCAAGCGCCGCCCGTCCTCCGTACCGCCGTGATGACGACGACGGTACGGAGGACGGTCGGCACCGGCCCTCGACGGCCGAGGACGCTAGACCCGCTGCGCCGGGACCGTCCGGTCCCGCTGGAGGTCCAGCAGCTCACGGAACAGCCCGTCCGGGCGCGCCGCCAGCTCCGCCCAGGTGCCGGTCTGCACGATCCGGCCCCGGTCCATCACGATCACCCGGTCCGCCACCGCCGCGTTGGCGATGTTGTGCGTCACCAGCAGCGTGATCCGCCCCGGGGCGAGGGCCCGCAACGCGTGCAGGATGCGGTGCTCGGCGCGCGGGTCCAGGTCCGAGGTCGGCTCGTCCAGGATCAGCAGCCCCGGGCTGCGCACCGTCCGGTACAGCGCCCGGGCCACCGCCGCCCGCTGCCAGCCGCCGCCCGACAACTCGGCGCCGCCCCACCAGCCCTGGGCCAGCAGCGTGCGCCAGCCCGACCGCAGCCGGGCCACGATCTCGTCGAAGCCCGTCCGCGCGGCCGCCCGCTCCACGTCCGCCATCACCTGCTCGGTGAGGTGCCCCAGGTGGACGTTCTCGGCCGCCCCCAGCGGCCAGCGCGCGAACTCCTGCGGCACCCGGGCCACCCGCGACCACATGCCGTCCGCGTCCAGTTCCTCCACCGGCACGCCGTCCCAGCAGATCCGGCCGGACTGCGGCAGGTAGAGGCCGGACAGCAGCTTCAGCAGCGTCGACTTGCCGCTGCCGTTCTGCCCGATCACCGCCACCACCTCCCCGGCCCGCAGCGTCATGCTGACCCCGCACAGCGCCGGCTCCTGCTGCTCGCCGGGGTAGGTGTGCCCGAGGTCCGCGACCTCCACCAGTTGCGGCGCGTCCGGCACGATCCCGCCGCGCCGGATCCGGTGACCGCCGGCCTCGTCCAGGAAGGTGAAGTAGTCGTCCAGGTACAGGCCCATCCGGTACAGCCGGGCGCCGTTGCCGACCAGGCCCTGCAGCCCGGACGAGGCCGTCCGCAGCGCGAACGTCGCCGTACCCGCCGCCGCCAGGTCGATCCGGCCGCTCGCCACCAGGTACAGCAGCGTGCCCCAGACCAGCGCGCTGCCCGCCCCCGTGCCCAGCGAGGCCAGCAGGGAGACCTTCGCCGCCTCCCTGGTCGCCCGGTCCGTCGCCTCGACGATCTTCTCCTCGGCGCGGCGGTACTTGGCCATCAGGAACGGCGTGACCTGGTCCGAACGGACCTGGTCCGCGCGGGTCTTGTCGATCAGGAACCAGCGGTAGACGCGCAGCGCGCCACGGTCCTCGTTGGTGGCCACGGCCGCCAGGTAGTGGATCCGGGCCGTCTGGACGGCCGCCACCCCGGTCGGCACCGAACCCAGCAGCAGCAGCGGCACCAGCCACGGGTGGAGCGTCGCCAGGACGCCCGCCGCGGCGGCCAGCGAGACCGTCGAGGCGATCACGTCCTGGGCGTTGGAGAGCAGGTCCGGCGTGGTCGAGGCACCCCGATCGGCCGCCTCCCACTGCTCGTTGTACGCGGGCTCGTCGTACGCCCGCAGCTCGGCCGCGCACCCGGCGGCGATCAGCGCCAGCTCCGCCTCCCGGGTGACCCTCGGCGACACCCGGCCGGACAGCCCCACCACCGCGATCCCCAGCACCGCGCGCAGCGCGGCCGAGACGGTCAGCAGGAGCAGCGACGGCGCAGCGGTCCGCAGGTGCTCCCCCACCGGGCCCGCCACCAGCAGCGCGCCCAGGGTGCCGGTCGTCGCGTAGAGCGCCAACGCCCCGAACACGCCCGCCAGCGCCTGGCACACCAGCAGCAGCACGGTGGACGTCCGGTCCGCCGCCCACGCCAGCGCCAGCGCGCGGCGCACCAGGTGCGGGAGGCGGCGCAGCATCGCGCTCGCCGACATCGACGCGCCGGCCTCGGCGCGGCGGTCGCCGGGGAAGCGCAGGCGCAGTTCCTCGTCGTGCTGGTCCTCGTCGTGCAGTTCCTCGTCGGGCTGGTCGTGGTCCTGGTCTTGAACGGGCTGGTCGGGCGGGGTGTGGGGCCTCTCGGGCTTCACGATCTGTTCGGACACAGTGCTCCCTGCTCCCTGGTACGGCGGCCGGTGGCCGCGGCGGATCCGCGCGCGGGCAGCCCTCACCGCCGAGTGGGCGTGTGGGGTCGGCAGCGGTGCCGGAGGGCACTCTGCGAGGGGCTGGCTGCGGTGCGGACCCCGATCCTGGCAGCGGTCCGCCGGGCCGTCCGGCGTGTCCCGGCCGGTCTCACTCGATCCGGGCGATTCCGTGTCGGCGGCGGCGAGTTGGTGGCAATCGATCACCGGGAGGGTCCGCGATGTTCGATTCGGGGGCCGGTTGCGGCACCCTCCGGGCGTGCGGTCCGACGATCACAGGAACATCCCGGCCGAGCCCGCGCCGTCCGACCTCACCGACCTCACCGACCTCACCGAACGTCTCAGGGGGTCGGCGGGTGGAGCGCGAGGAGGGAGGGGGTGGTGGGGGCGGCGAGGCGGAGC
The DNA here is from genome assembly GCF_041435235.1 of Kitasatospora sp. NBC_01300. NCBI lineage: Bacteria > Bacillati > Actinomycetota > Actinomycetes > Kitasatosporales > Streptomycetaceae > Kitasatospora > Kitasatospora sp. NBC_01300. The sequence goes on from NZ_CP108408.1 coordinate 1,186,231, forward strand.
AGCCCGTGACCGGTGCCGGCGAGGCCGACCATCAGGGAGGGGCTGTGGACGCCGTGCGGGAGGCCGCAGATCCAGCCGCGGGTGTCTAGGTCGTCGAGGGTGGCGTGGGCCTGCCGCAGGGCGGCGGTGCGCCAGCGGTCGCCGGCGAGCAGGAGGGGTTCGAGGTTGCCGAAGTCGCCGTGGCAGAGCGAGAAGTTGTGGCCGAAGCCCTCGCGGAGGACGGTGGTCAGGGCGGTGTCGCGTTCGGCGAGGAGCAACTCGCGGGCTTCGGGGAGGAGTTCGGCGAGTTCGGTGCGGGCGAGCGCGATGCCCGAGGCGCCGTGGCACCACAGGGACGGGTAGTGGGGCGCGTCGGGGCCGCCGTCCTCGCGGACGTCGCGCCAGTTGGCGGCGGCCCGGTCGAACAGGGTGTTTTCGTACTCGACGGCGGCGAGGGCGAGTTGGGGCAGTCGCGGGTCACCGAGGTGCCGGCCGGCGCGGGCGAGCGCCCAGGCGATACCGGAGCCACCGTGGGCGAAACCGGCCAGCGGGCGCTTGACGGTGCCGGCGAGGGAGGCGGGCAGCCAGCCGGCGCCGCCCTCGGGGTGCGGGGCGGCGGCCCGGACGAGGCGTTCGGCGCAGGCGGCGAGGGCGTCGGTGACGGCGGGGCCGGGGCGGACGGCCGCCCAGGCGAGCAGTCCGCCGATGGTGCCCGCGTTGCCGGCGAGCAGGTCGTGCTGGGCGTCGTCGGCGGCGGTGGCGGCGCCGCGGCGCACCACCTGGGCGGCCAGGGCGTCGAGTTCGGCGTCGGGGTGGTGGGCGGCGAGGTGGGCGAGGGCGTAGAGGACGCCGCCGGCGCCGGAGAGGCCGCCGCCGAGGCGGTCGGCGCGCCGCCGGATCTGGTGACGCAACGTCAGTTCGGCGGCCCTGGCGGTGTTCCGGTGCTCGCGATCGCCGGTGACTGTGGCGAGCTGGTGGAGGAAGAGGGCGACTCCGGCCGTCCCGCTGTAGAGGTCGGGGCCGAGTTCGGCGGGTGCCCAGCGGCCGGGCGGGGCCCAGTTGGGGCCGGCCCAGGCGAGGTCCGCGCTTCCCCGGTAGGCCTCCCGGAGGAGTTGTTCGCCGGCGTCGACGGCCTTGGCGAGGGCGCGGGCCGCCAGGTCCAGGTCTTCGGCGGGCTTCCCGGGCAGCGCGGGAGGGGACGTGACCGGGTGGCGGCGCGGCTCGCGGGCGCCGTCCGCGGTGGTCACCGACAGCCGCAGCAGCTGGAGTTGGCGGGCCAGGTCCGGTTCGCCGAGGGCGTCCGCCTTGGCGAGGGCGAGGTCGAGTGCGGGCCGGTCGGTGACGCCGGGGATCAGGGCGCCGGTGGAGGATCGGGCGTCGACGCTGTCGGGGCGGATGGTGAAGACCGGGACGTCCCCGCGCCAGAGGTCGGCGCGTTCGTGGTCGACGTAGGCGAGCGCGTGCTCCTCCCAGGCGGGGAGCGCCCAGAGCCGGTCGAGGTGGCGGTCCTGGTCGAGGCCGTCGCGGAGCAGGTCGGGGTGGCAGGCGGTGGCGAGCAGGCTGCGGTACTCGAAGGTGTCGCGGCGCAGCATCCTGGTCTCGTCGGCGGCGAACGCCCGTATGAGCTCCCGGAGTTCTTCCTTGTGGGCGGCGAGCAGCCGGTAGGCCTCGGTGAAGCCGGCTTCGAGTTCGCCGACGTGGTCGGCCAGGCGCAGCGGCCGCCCGGGCGGGACGGGCCGGCTGCCGGGCGCCGCGACGGGCATCCGGCGGTACTCCAGGCGGAGCCGGTCGGTGCCCTGGTCGACCAGGACGGGGGCGGGGCGCGGCGGGAGGCTGCCCGGATCCCAGCCGAGGGCGGAGAGGTCGGTGCCGCCGTTGCCCTCGTCCCACATGCGCTCGGGCAGCAGGCCGGAGCGCAGCACCGAGTGCCGGGCCTGGTGGCGGGCGAGCCGTTCGGACTCGGAGAGGTCCTTGGCGGGTTCGGGCAGGTCGGGGTGGAACAGCGCTTCCAGGTCGATCAGGACCGGCTGGTCGCGGACGGCGATCAGGTTCTGGGCGTGGCAGTCGACCGCGTCGAGGGTGTGGAGCAGCGCGGCGAGGGTGCCGGCGCGGTGGTAGAAGTCGCTCAACTCGGCTTCGTCGCAGGCCGGTTCGGCGGCGACGTGGGCGACCCAGCCGTAGCCGTCGCGGGCCAGGTGGGCGAGGTCGTGCAGTGGCAACCGGAGCATGGGGTTGAGCCAGCGCAGGAGGTGCTGGAAGTGCGTCTCGGCGCCGAGCGGGCGCGGCTTGTACACGATCCGGGTGCCGTGTTCGAAGCGCAGGGCGCTGACGGTGGCGCCGCCCCGGTGCGGGTCGCCGAGGCCGGTGGCGAGTTCGGTGAGGCGGCCGAGCGGGCGGCCGTCGGCGAAGGTGCGGGCGAGGGCGGGGAGGTCGGCGGCGAGGCGGCGGTAGAGGGTGAGGCAGGTGGCGGTCCACTGTTCGGCGGCGGTGGCCAGGCGGTACGCCAGCACCGGGTATTCGGCGAGGAGTCGGACGGCGCGGCCGGGTTCGGTGAGCCGGTCGAGGAAGTTCCGGTAGCGCTGTTCGGGGGTCTCTCCGGTCAACTCGCCGGAGAGGCGGGCGACGTGGAGTTCGGTGATGACGGTGCGGACGGCCGTGGCGTGCGCGGTCGCGGTGAGTGCGGGCAGGACGAGGGCGACGAGCTGGTCGGGGGTGCCGAGGGTGGCGGGACCGGGGGTGGCGGGACCGGGGGAAGCCTCGCCCGGGGTGGCGGGGCCGAGTTCGGCGAGGCCGGTGCGCAGGCGGTCGCGGGCGTCGGCGAGCAGCGGGGCGACGAGCCGGGCGAAGGCGTGCTCCCCGGGGAGGTCGAGGGTGTGCCCGGCCTCGAAGGCGGCGGCGAGGCGTTCGGCCCAGTCGGGGGTGCCGAGGCGGTCCGCGAGGTCGGCCGGGTGTTCGGCGAGCAGGGCGCGCAGCCCGTCCGGGTCGAGGCGGTCGGCGGCGAGGCGGCGCTCGAACCAGTCGTCCCGGTCGAAGGGCGGCTGGGCGCGCCAGCGGTCGAGGATCCGCCCGGCACGGTCGGCCCGTTCAGCCCGTTCAGCCCGTTCGGCGCGCTGGGCCTCCGGGTCGGGCAGCGGACGGCGGGCGCCGAGCGGGACGGCTCGGGCGGCGGCCCGACGGATTTCGGACGCGTCCACCACGGGCGGTCTCTCCATGCTCGGTTCGTGCGCGACGGTTGCGGTGCTGTGCGCTCGACGGTTGCGGTACCGGGCGTACGCGCCCCGGCGGTGCGGCCGGGCGCGCGCTCACCGGCCGTATCGTGCGTCCGCGCCGCGGGCCCCGGCGGTGCGACCGGGGTCCGCGCCGCGGACGGCGGACTCAGAAGCTGCAGACGTGGGCGCAGCTGCTCCAGCCGCCACAGGTGCTGGACTGCACCGCGGCGGTCACGTAGAGCTCGTCCGACAGGTCGCCGGCCGGGTGGACCTGGTGGCCCTGGCCGAGGGTGAGCCGGAAGTCCTCGTCCTTGAGCGCGCGGACCTGCTCTGCCGTGGGCTGCATGGTGCCTCCTTCAGACATTCGGGTCTGGCACGGTCGTGCCGGGTCGGGATCCTGGCACCGCCCCACCCACCGCACCAGGGGTCTGCCGCGCACCGGGCACAATTTCGGCCAGGGTCGAAATAGGGACGAGGTCTCCCCTCCCGTCCGGCTCCCGCAGGCCGCACCCACTCCCCCGGCCACCCGGCGAACCTCCCGTCGCCCTACACCTGTCCGGAATCCGGGCGGTGACGGGACCCTGAACCGGGCCCCACGTTTGAACGGCCGGACCCCGGGCAGTCCGCGCCGCCCGTCGCTCCTGTGGCCGGGCCGGGCACCGAAGGTCACGATGGAATCCGGCGACCCCCGCCCCCGGCCCGATCGGAGCGCGATGAGCGAGCAGCACAACGTCGTCCTGCTGACCTTCCCGGACGCCGCCGCCTGGCGGACGGCCTTCGACGAGGCGCAGCACCTGCCGGGCCTGCGGCAGCTGGCGGCGCTGGAGCGCAGCGCCGACGGCCTGTTGGAGGTCCAGGACACCTTCACCCGGGGCGCGGGCGTGACCACCGTCAGCTCCGGCGTGCTCGGCGGCCTGGTGGGCCTGGTCGGCGGGCCGATCGGCGTCCTGCTCGGCTTCGCGGCCGGTGCGGCGCTCGGCAACGCCGCCGAGGAGGGCCGGGCGACGGAGGGCGGCGCCGGGCTGATCATGCTCTCGCCGCGCGTCCCGGACGGCGGCGCGCTGCTCGTCCTGGAGCTCCGGGAGTCCTCCCCCGACCGGGCCGACGACCTGGCCTCCCGGCACGGGGCCACGGTCGAGCGGATCGACGCGCAGGCCTTCGCCGAGCAGGTCCGGGCCGCCGAGCACAAGGCGGAGCAGGACACGGCAGAGCAGGACGCGGCCGAGCAGAACGTGGCGGAGGAGCCCAAGGCCGAGGGCCACCGACCCGGCGAGGGCGCCTGACCCACCGCCCACGCAGCGCCCCGAGCACCGCGATCAGCACGGCGGCGCACCCCCGGTAGCGGTCAGCCATCGACCCGGAGGTGTACGCCTCCGGGCCGATGGCGGGCTGACGCCAACTCCCGTCTGCCGCCGGGGATCACAGGCCCACGGGGTCAGGCCGGCGCGGGATCAGGCGACGTCGAACCGGTCCAGGTTCATCACCTTGACCCACGCCGCGACGAAGTCCGCCACGAACTTCTCCTTCGCGTCGTCGCTCGCGTAGACCTCGGCGACGGCGCGCAGTTCGGAGTTGGAGCCGAACACCAGGTCGGCCCGGGTCCCGGTCCACTTGAGCGCGCCGGTGGCCGCGTCCCGGCCCTCGAAGGTGTGCCCGTCCTCCGAGGTGGCCTTCCACTCCGTGCCCAGGTCCAGCAGGTTGACGAAGAAGTCGTTCGTCAGGGCCTCGGGGGTCTCGGTGAGGACGCCGTGCGGGGACTGCTGGTGGTTGGCCCCCAGCACCCGCAGACCGCCGACCAGGACGGTCAGTTCGGGCGCGCTCAGGGTCAGCAGGTTCGCCTTGTCGAGCAGCAGGTACTCGGCGCCCAGCCGGCTGCCCTTGCCCACGTAGTTGCGGAAGCCATCCGAGGCCGGCTCCATCGCCGCGAAGGAGTCGACGTCGGTGAGCTCCTGCGTCGTGTCCACCCGGCCGGGCGTGAACGGCACCACCACGTCGCGGCCGGCCGCCCGGGCGGCCTTCTCCACGCCGACGCCGCCGGCCAGCACCACCACGTCCGCCAGCGAGACCTGCTTGGCCCCGGACCGGGCGTTGAACTCCTGCTGCACGCCCTCCAGGGTGCGCAGCACCGAGGCCAGCCGGTCCGGCTCGTTGACCTCCCAGCCGATCTGCGGCTGGAGCCGGATCCGGCCGCCGTTGGCGCCGCCGCGTTTGTCGCTGCCGCGGAAGGAGGAGGCCGCCGCCCACGCGGTGGACACCAGCTCGGAGACCGACAGCCCGGAGGCGGCGATCCGCTCCCGCAGGGCGGCGACGTCCGCGGCGTCGATCTGCTGGTAGTCGACCGCGGGCAGCGGGTCCTGCCACACCAGTTGCTCGGTCGGGACCTCCGCGCCGACGTAGCGGGCGATCGGGCCCATGTCGCGGTGGGTCAGCTTGAACCAGGCGCGGGCGAAGGCGTCCGCGAGCTCCTCGGGGTGCTCCAGGAAGCGCCGGGAGATCGGCTCGTAGATCGGGTCCAGGCGCAGCGACAGGTCGGTGGTCAGCATCGTCGGGGCGTGCCGCTTGGACGGGTCGTGGGCGTCCGGGACGGTGCCCGCTCCGGCGCCGCCCTTCGGCTTCCACTGGAAGGCGCCGGCCGGGCTCTTGGCCAGCTCCCACTCGTAGCCGAACAGCGTCTCGAAGAAGCTGTTGTCCCAGGTCACCGGGGTGGCCGTCCAGGCGCCCTCCAGGCCGCTGGTGATCGCGTCCCCGCCCTTGCCGGTGCGGAAGGTGCTCTTCCAGCCGAGGCCCTGCTGCTCCATCGGGGCGTCCTCGGGGTCGGGGCCGACGTTCTCCGCCGGGCCCGCGCCGTGGGTCTTGCCGAAGGTGTGGCCGCCGGCGATCAGCGCGACGGTCTCCTCGTCGTTCATCGCCATCCGGTAGAAGGTCTCGCGGATGTCGCGGGCGGCGGCGAGCGGGTCCGGGGTGCCGTTGGGGCCCTCGGGGTTGACGTAGATCAGGCCCATCTGGACGGCGGCGAGCGGGCGCTCCAGCTCGCGGTCGCCGGTGTAGCGCTCGTCGCCGAGCCAGGTGGTCTCCGGGCCCCAGTAGACGTCCTCGTCCGGCTCCCACTCGTCCACGCGGCCGCCGCCGAAGCCGAAGGTGTCGAAGCCCATCGACTCCAGGGCGACGTTCCCGGCCAGGATCATCAGGTCGGCCCAGGAGAGGTTGCGGCCGTACTTCTTCTTCACCGGCCACAGCAGGCGGCGGGCCTTGTCCAGGCTGGCGTTGTCGGGCCAGCTGTTCAGCGGGGCGAAGCGCTGTTGCCCGGCTCCGGCGCCGCCGCGGCCGTCGCTGATCCGGTAGGTGCCCGCGCTGTGCCACGCCATCCGGATGATGAAGGGGCCGTAGTGCCCGTAGTCGGCCGGCCACCAGGCGTGCGAGGTGGTGAGGGCCGTCTCGATGTCCCGCTTCACGGTCGGAAGGTCGAGGGATCCGAACGCCGCGGCGTAGTCGAAGTCCGCGCCGAGCGGGTTCGCCACGGCCGGATTCTTCGCGAGGATCTTCAGATTGAGCCGCTCCGGCCACCACTGGCGGTTTCCGCCGCCCTGGGTGGGGTGCGGCGCGCGCCCGTGGGCCACCGGGCAGCCACCCGCGCCCTCCGCCTGCGGCTCGGGTTCGGTAACGATCGGATCGTGGTTCTCAGACATGGAAATCCTTCCCTACAAGGCGGATCACGGTGTCTTCACTGCTACTTCCTGCTACCCAGGCTATCGCCGGAGCCGATCCTACGATGGACACGATCCACGTCAAGATTGACACCAAACGCATATCCGATCGGGAACCGGAGCGAAGCCGAAATCACTTGGTAAAATCCTGGCCTCCCATTGACCTGAATAGGTGAACCGATATGAGTGACCTGCTGGAGCGACTGCGCGGACGCGGCTGGCGCCTCACCTCCCAGCGGCGTGTCGTGGCGGAGGTCCTGGACGGCGAGCACGTGCACCTCACCGCCGACGAGGTCCACGCCCGAGCCGCCGAACGCCTGCCCGAGATCTCCCGGGCCACCGTCTACAACACCCTCGGCGAACTGGTCACCCTCGGCGAGGTCACCGAGGTCTCCACCGACGGCCGGGCCAAGCGCTACGACCCCAACGCCCACCACCCGCACCAGCACCTCGTCTGCACCCACTGCGGCACCATCCGCGACGTCCACCCCACCGACGACCCCCTCGCCGCCCTGCCCGCCGACCAGCGCTTCGGCTTCACCGTCACCGACGCCGCCGTCACCTACCGCGGCCTCTGCCCGGCCTGCGCGGCGGCCTGACCACGGGCCCGGACCCACATCCCCGCCCGGACCGAGGACCGGGGTTCCCTGCGAAGATCGGGGGATGGAACTGACGATGGTTGACGTCACACCGGGGAGCGCCGCCATGGCGACCGATGTCGGGCCGCTGATACGGCAGTTGAGACCGGCCCTGACCGCCGAGGGGTTCGCCGCCTTCGCCGCCGAGGCGCACGCGCAGGGGCTGGCCTTCACCGCCGCCTACGACGGCCGCGGGCGGTGCGTCGGGGTGGCGACCCACCGGGTGCTGGCGACCAGCCGCGGCCAGCTGCTGTTCGTCGACGACCTGGTGACCGACCGCGCGGTACGGTCGGCAGGGGTCGGCGGGCGGCTGATGGCGGAGCTGGACGAGCGGGCCCGGCGGGCGGGGTGCGCCCGGATCGAGCTCGACTCCGGGGTGACCAACCACGGCGCGCACCGCTTCTACCACGCGGCCCGGATGTCGATCGTCGCCATGCACTTCGCCCGCGAGATCCGGGCCGGTTCGTAACCCTCCGAGGGGACGGCCGGTTCGCGGCCCGCGATGCCGGCCGGTTCGTGGTACGCGATGCCGGCCGGTTCGTGGCCGTTCGCCGCGGCGCCGGGCCGGAGTTGACACGGAACCACGGAGTTGACGGACCCGCCGGCCCGCCCTTGACCCCCGCCGGGGCCGGGCTGGGACGATCCCCGGCATGGGCGAAACCATCAACGAGAAGCAGCCGATATTCTCCGCCGACGCCGACATTCGCATTTCCGCGACACCGATCGAGGTCTACGCGGTGATCAGCGACCTGCCGCGCAGCGGCGAATGGAGCCCGGAATGCCTGGGCGGTGAATGGACGGTCGGCGAGCCGGCCGCCGTCGGGTCCGTGTTCCGCGGCGACAACCTCCGCGGCGACGACATCGTCGCCTGGGCGCCGGTGGTCCGCGGCCGGTGGACGACCCAGTCCGAGGTGGTCACCGCGGAGCCGGGCCGGACCTTCCGGTGGGCGATACACAACTCGGACGGCCAGAAGCAGGAGAGCGTCTGGGGCTTCGACATCGAGGCCGCCGAGGGCGGCGGCAGCCTGCTGACCCACCACTTCCGCATGGACTCGGCCACCCAGGGCATCAAGGGCATCACCGCGGAGATGGACGCGGCCGAGAAGCAGCGCTTCTTCGCGGAGTGGGGCGACAAGATCTCCGGCGATCTGGCCGCCACCCTGCAGCGCATCAAGGCCGTCATCGAAGAGGCGTGACGCCGGGCGGTATCCGGCCTTTCCGCGATTCGCCCGGAATTCCCGGGCCCGTACCCGGGCACGCGGCCATTCGGACGCCCGGGCACGCCAATTCACCTCGGACGGTGTCTCTTTCACCGCGGGTGGTGTCCATTCCATTCACGTCAGGCGCCGACGGCGCACAGCCGAGGCCCGGGAGGCGTACAGGTGCTTCTTCAACGTATCGGAAACCGGGGAATTCAGCTCGGGATGCTCTTCGAACGCGCCGCGGCCAGACACGGCGCGAACGTCCTCATCCTCGACCACGACCTCGACGCGGCACCGGAGTTGGGGCGCAGGGCGACCGTCGCCGAGGTGTCGGACCTGGTGGACGACCTGGCGTCCCGGCTCTGGGCGGCGGGCGTGCGCCCGAGCCGGCGGGTGGTGGTGTACAAGGCCGACGGCTTCGACATCACGCTGCTCGCGTGCGCGGCGGCGCGGATCGGGGCGGTCCCGGTCCTGCTGTCGCCGGCGCTGGACGGCGCGACCGTCGCCGAGCTGGTCCGCCGCACCGACCGGCCGTTCCTGGTGACCGACCAGGAGAAGCTGGAGAACGTGCTGCCCGAGACGGTCTTCGACCTCGCCGACCGGGTGGTGCTGACCTCCGGCTCGTACCGGGACGCCGTCGAACTGCGGGCGCTGGCCGGGGTGGAGAGGGTCAGGCCCGTCATCATGCCGGCCGACCACCCGACGCTGATCACCCACACCTCGGGCACCACCGGGACGCCCAAGCTGGCCGTGCACACCGGGTTCAGCCTGCAGTCCCGCTACCGCCCGCAGGCCTCCGTCATCGCCCCGCTGATCCCGGGCCGGGAGACCATCGCCATCCACGTCTCCTTCGTCCACTCCCGGCTGATCACCGCGCTGGCGATCTCGCTCTACCGCGGCTTCCCGCTGGTCGTGCTGCGCGAGTCGGACCCGAAGCACGTCGGCGACCTGTTCGCGCGGCTGAAGCCGGGCATCCTGGAGGCGCACCCCAACTCCTTCATGGAGTGGGAGGAGTTGGCGCAGGACCCGCGCGGCCCGCTGTCCAACGTCAAGCTGTTCAGCAGCACCTTCGACGCGATCCACCCGCGGACCGTGCACCGGCTGCTGCGCGCCACCCGGCGCCGCTCGCCGCTCTTCGGCCAGCTGTACGGGCAGAGCGAGGTCGGCCCGGCCATCGTCCGCGGCTTCACCCGGCGCCGCACCCTGGACGACGACGGCCGCTGCGTCGGCATGCCGTTCCCCGGGATGACCGACGTCCGGGTCGTCAGCCGGAACGGCAACCCGCCGTCCGAGCGGAACCCGGGCTTCATCGAGGTGCGCAGCGACGGACGCATCGTCACCTATCTCGGCGAGCAGGACCGATACGACGCCCAGGTGTCGGCGGACGGCTGGTGGCGGATGGGCGACGTCGGCTACCGCACCAAGTGGGGCTGCGTGCACCTGCTGGACCGCGAGGTCGACCTGATCGAGGGCTTCGGCAGCACCCTCGCGGCCGAGGACACCCTGTTCGGCCAGCTGCCCGGCCTCGCCGAGGTCATCATCATCCCCGGCCCGGACGGCAGGGCCGTGCCGGTGGTGTGCACCAAGGACGACGAACCACTGGACCTGGCGGCCTGGCGCCGCGCCACGGCGTCGCTGCCGCCGATGGCCGAGCCGGTCCACCGGCGGCTGGACGAGCTGCCGAGGACCGCCACCACCAAGATCAAGCGCCTGGAGCTCGCCCGCCTGCTGCTCGCCGACGCCCCGCAGGGCACCCGGGCGGACGTGGAAGACGTGGAGGACGTGAAGCCGTGAGTGAGCGAACCGAGCCCGTCATCGAGAGGTGCGCGCGGGCGGATGCCCCTGCCGAGCGAAGCGAGGCGGGCGCATGAGCGGAGTGGGCAGCAAGGCGGCACTGGAGGTCTGCGTCATCGGGGCCGGCCCGCGCGGCCTGTCCGTTCTGGAGCGGCTCTGCGCCAACGAGCGCGCGGCGCCCTCGCACGACTCCATCACGGTGCACATGGTCGACCCGGCCGCGCCCGGCGCCGGCGCCGTCTGGCGCCAGGACCAGTCACGGCACCTGCTGATGAACACCGTCGCCTCGCAGATCACCGTGTACACCGACGACAGCTCCCGGATCGACGGCCCGATCGAGCCCGGTCCGAGCCTGTGGGAGTGGGCAGTGGAGGTCGCCGAGGCCGGCGCCGCCTCCGGGCAGGACGAGGAGTGCGTGGCCGAGGCCCGCGCCCTGGGAGCCGACAGCTACCCCACCCGGGCGTTCTACGGGCGCTACCTGAACGCGAGCTTCCGCCGGGTGGCGGACGGCGCGCCCGCGCACGTCACCGTCCAGGTGCACCGCTCGCGGGCGGTGGCGATGGCGGACACCCACGGTGTCCCCGGCGGCCCGCAGGGCATCCGCCTGGAGAACGGCAGCCGGCTCAACCACCTGGACGCCATCGTGCTCGCCCAGGGCCACGTCGCGGCCCGCCCGACCCCGCACGAGGAGCGGACGGCGAGCCTGTCCCGGATCCACCACCTCACCTACATCACCCCGGCCAACCCGGCGGACCTCGACCTGAGCGGCATCCTGCCGGGCCAGCACGTGCTGCTGCGCGGCCTCGGGCTGAACTTCTTCGACCACATGGCCCTGTTCACGGTCGGCCGGGGCGGCGCCTTCGTCCGCGCGGACGGACGGCTGGTGTACCGGCCGTCGGGCCTGGAGCCGAAACTGTTCGCCAGTTCGCGCCGCGGCATCCCGTACCACGCCCGCGGCGAGAACGAGAAGGGCGCGTACGGCCGTTACTTCCCCCGGTTGCTGACCGCCGAGTACATCGCCGGGCTGCGCGAGCAGTCCGCGGCCGGCGAGCCGGTGCAGTTCCGCACCGACCTGTGGCCGCTGATCGCGCGCGAGGTGGAGAGCGTCTACTACGGCACGCTGCTCGACGCGAAGGGGCGCGACGCCGAGCGGGAGCCCTTCGTCGATCGGTACCTGACGGTCGCCCACGGCGGCGGCTTCGCGGCCCTGCTCGACGAGTACGGCATCCCCGAGTCGGAGCGCTGGGACTGGGATCGGCTCTTCCGCCCCTACGGGGGCCGGGAGTTCACCGGACCGGAGGACTTCCGCGACTGGCTGCTCGGCTACCTGGCCGAGGACGTCGAGGCGGCCCGCGCCGGCAACCTCAGCGGCCCGCTCAAGGCCGCCCTGGACATCCTGCGCGACCTGCGCAACGAGATCCGCCTCGCGGTGGACCACGGCGGGCTGGAGGGGAACTCGCACCGGGACGACCTGGAGGGCTGGTACACCCCGCTCAACGCCTTCCTGTCGATCGGCCCGCCGGTCTCCCGGATCGAGGAGCTGATCGCCCTGATCGAGGCCGGGGTGGTCGAACTCACCGGCCCGGGCACCGAGATCCGGATCGACACCGAGGCGGCCGCCTACGTGCTCACCTCCCGGGCGGTGCCCCAGCCGCCGGTGCGCGCCACCGTCCTGATCGAGGCCCGGCTGCCCGAACCCGACCTGCGCCGCACCACCGACCCGCTGCTGCAGCACCTGCTGAGCACCGAGCAGGCGACCGCGTACCGGATCCCGGGCACGGGCGGCACCGACTACGAGACCGGCGGCCTGGCCGTCACCAAACGGCCGTACCGGCTGCTGGACACCCGGGGCCGCGCGCACCCGCGGCGCTACGCCTACGGGGTGCCGACCGAGTCGGTGCACTGGGTGACGGCGGCCGGCATCCGGCCCGGCGTGGACTCGGTGACCCTCGGCGACTCGGACGCGATCGCGCGCTCGCTGCTCGCCCTGCCGCCCACCACCCAGCTGCCCTTCGGCGTCCGGCCGGACGCGGCCGTCACCGACCTGACCGGAGTGCTGATATGACCGACCCTGACGAGCCGGACGCCCCGGACGAGCCGGACGCCCCGGACGAGCCGGACGCCCAGGACGGACCCGGCGGCCCGCACGACGAGCACGACCCGCACGACGCGGCCGACATCCTGACCGACGCCGGGCTGCTCTCCCCGGTCCGCGCCGGGACGCCGGTCGAGGCCGCCGTCTGCGACCGGGCCTGGCTGCAGGCCATGCTGGACGCCGAGGCGGCGCTGGCCCGGGCCCAGGCCGGGCTGGGCACCCTGCCCAAGACCGCCGCCGACACCATCACCCGCCTGGCCCGCGCCGAGCTGCTGGACCTGCGGGCCCTCGCGGTCGAGTCCCGGGAGACCGCCAACCCGGTGGTCGGGCTGGTCCGGGCGCTGACCGGGGTGGTGGCGGCCGAGGACCGGGCCGCCGCCGAGTACGTCCACCGCGGCTCCACCAGCCAGGACGTCCTGGACACCGGCGCGATGCTGGTGGCCGCCGAGGCCCTGCGGATCATCCGCGCCGACCTCACCCGCACCGCGCGGGCCCTGGCCGTCCTCGCCGCACGGCACCGGGACACCGTCCTCCCCGGCCGCACGCTCGCCCTGCAAGCCGTACCGACCACCTTCGGCCTCAAGGCGGCCGGCTGGCGCCGGCTCGTCCTGGACTCCGAGCAGCGGCTCGGGCAGGTCGCCGAACACGGCCTGCCGGTCTCGCTCGGCGGCGCCGCCGGCACCCTCGCCGGGTACCTGGAGTACGCCCGGATCGACGGCGCGGCCGCGGGCGGGGCGAACGGGGCGGCGCCGGACCCGGGCGACTACCTGGACCGACTGCTCACCGCCTTCGCCGCCGAGACCGGGCTGGCCCGCCCGGTGCTGCCCTGGCACGCGCTGCGCACCCCGATCGCCGACCTCGCGGGCGCGCTGGCCTTCACCGCCGGCGCCCTCGGCAAGATCGCGATCGACGTGCAGTCGCTGACCAGGACGGAGGTCGGCGAGGTGGCCGAGCCCACCGCGGCCGGGCGCGGCAGCTCCTCCGCGATGCCGCACAAGCGCAACCCGGTGCTGGCCACCCTGATCCGCAGCGCCGCGCTGCAGGTGCCGGTGATCGCCGCCGGGCTCACCCAGTGCCTGCTGGCCGAGGACGAGCGCTCGGGGGGTGCCTGGCACGCCGAGTGGCAGCTGCTGCGCGAGGCGCTGCGGCTGACCGGGGGCGCCGCACACACCGCGGTGGAGCTCGCCGAGGGGCTGGAGGTCAAGCCCGAACGGATGCGCACCAACCTCGAACTGACGGGCAGTCAGATCGTCTCGGAGCGGATCGTCGCCGTCCTGGCACCCCGGCTCGGCAAGGCGGCGGCCAAGCAGCTGCTCACCGAGGCGTCCGGCGAGGCCGACCGCGACGGTCGGCCGCTGGAGCAGGTGCTCGCCGAACTGCCTGCTCTCGACGGCATGTTCGGCAGGGTCGAGCTCTCTCGGCTGTGCGATCCGACCACGTACACCGGAGCGGCCGGCCCCCTCGTCGACCGGGCCCTGCGCGAGCCGTGAGGCCGGCCCGGCGTCCGGCGCCCCGGCACCGGGCGCCCGAGCGATCCGCGACCAACCGAAGGGGAAGAGGAGCATGTTCCTGCAACGCGTCGGCAATCGAGGCATCCGGCTGGGCACGGTCTGGGACCGCGCGGCCGCCCGTCACCCGGCGAGCCCGGTCTACCTCGACCACGACCTCGACATCGCCCCGGAGCTGGGCCGGCGGGTCACCCTGACCGAACTCGCCGACCTGGTCGATGACTTCGCCGCCCGGTTGTGGGCTTCCCAGGTCCGCCCCGGCTCGCACGTGGTGATCCACAAGTCGGACAGCTTCGACATCTCCCTGCTCGCCTACAGCGTCGCCCGGGTCGGCGGGGTACCGGTGCTGCTGTCCCCGAAGCTGGACGGCGCCACCGTCGCCCGTCTGCTGGGGCGACTGTCCCGGCCGACGCTGCTCACCGACGCGGCGAAGCTGGAGCAGGCACTCCCGTCCGAGGTGTTCGACCTGACCGAGCGGGTGCTGGTGGCCACCGGGGAGTTCCCGGGCGCGACCGCGCTGGCCGGGCTGGCCGGGGTCGAGCGGGTGGCGCCGGTGACCATGCCGCAGGACCGGCCGGCCCTGATCACCCACACCTCGGGCACCACCGGCCTGCCCAAGCTCGCCGTCCAGACCGGCATCACGATCCAGGCCCGCTGCCGCCCGCAGTCGGTGCTGCTCGCCCCGGTCGGGCGGCACGAGCCGATCGCCGTGCACGTCTCCTTCGTCCACTCGCGGATGATCAGCGGGGCCGCGCTGTTCGCGCTGCGCGGCCATCCCATGATCATCCTGCGGGACGACGAGCCGGAGCACGTCGCGAAGCTGTTCGCCCGGATCCCCCCGGGGGTGATCGAGTCCCACCCCAACACCCTGCTGAGCTGGGAGGTCCTGGCGGACCACCCGGCGAAGCCGCTGGCCAAGGTCCGCTGCTTCAGCAACACCTTCGACGCCATCCACCCGCGCACGGTCGACACCCTGCTGGGCGCGTCCGAGCGCAGCCTGCCGTTCTTCGCCCAGACGTACGGGCAGAGCGAGACCGGCGCCATCGCCGCCCGCACCTACACCCGGCGCCGCCGCAGCGGCGCCGACGGCCGCTGCGTCGGGCGGACCTTCCCCGGGATGACCGAGGTCCGGGTGGTCAGCCGGGACGGCCGGCCGGTGGCCAAGGACTCCCCCGGCCACATCGAGGTGCGCAGCGGCGGGCAGATCGTCACCTACTTCGGCGAACGGGAGCGCTTCGAGGGCCAGTTCTCGCGGGACGGCTGGTGGCGGATGGGCGACCTCGGCTACCGCACCCGGTGGGGCTGCCTGCATCTGCTGGACCGCGAGGTCGACGAGATCCCGGGGATCAACAGCACCCTGGACCTGGAGGACAAGCTGTTCACCCGGCTGCCCGAGCTGCTGGAGGTGATCATCGTGCCCGGCGGGGACAAGGCCCCGGTGCCCGTGGTCTGCACCCGGGACGACCAGCCGCTCGACCTCGCCCGCTGGAACCGCGCGGTGGCCGGCCTGCCCACGCTGGCCCCGCCGGTGCAGCGCCGGCTGGACGAACTGCCGCACACCGCCACGACCAAGGTGAAGCGGCTGGAGCTGGCCAGGGAACTGGCCACGGCCGAGGAGGCCTGAGCCGAGGAAGGCGTCGGCCCCGGCGGTGTCGTGAGACCCGCCGGGGCCGACGCGTGTCAGGAGGAGCCGATGGCCGGCAGGCTCCGCAGGACGGACCGCAGGTCCCCGGGCCCGAGCCGGACACCGAAGTCCTCCGCGAGGACGGTGGCGTACCGCTCGTCGGTGAGGTCCGCGGCCTCCGTCGTGCCGTCGGCGCGGCCGACGACCAGCCGCCGGCCGTCGAGGGAGAGCCGGCGCTGCGACGTGATCTTGGACAGGTAGGCCCGGCCGGTGAACGGGGAGCGCTCGTGGGTGGAGGTGTAGTGGTTCATCACCACGCAGTCGACCTGGTGCAGCGGCAGGCCCGTCTCGAACCGGTAGAGCGGCAACCACCCGTCGGGACAAAGGAGTTCGAGCACCCAGCAGTCCGGCTCCGAGCCGACCCGGCGGAGCCGGTGAGTCCAGCCGTCGGGCTCGGCCAGGGCGCCGTCGGTCAGCGGCAGCGGCTCCAGCGGCCCCTTGTCGCCGAAGCCGACGTCGGCGAGGAAACGCGCCTGGCCGACCGTCACCAGCAGCACCAGGTGGGTGCGTGGCAGCGGTCGGCCGGCGTTCAGCAGGGCGCGGGCGGCGAGCCTGGTGACCTGGAAGCCCAGGCGTTCCAGCACCGCGGCGAAGAGCAGGTTCTGTTCGAAGCAGTAGCCGCCGCGGCCGCCGGCGACCAGCTTGGCCTGGACGCGGTCCAGGTCGAGCGGGACGCCGCGGCCGAGCGGGATGTCGAGGTTCTCGAACGGGAGGGCCAGCAGGTGGGCGCGGTGCAGCCGGCGCAGCGTCCCGGGTTCGGGGGGCAGCGGACCGGAAACGCCCGTGCGGGCCAGGTAGGCCCCGACGTCGAGCAGTTCCGCTCCCCATTCGCCGGTGGCGCGGTCATCGCCCATCCTGTCGGCCCCTCTCCCGTGCGGTCTCCCGGAGACTACCCGGCAAGGATCGCCCCGGCACGGAGGACCTCGGCGATCAGGCCGCCGACGATCCGGGGGCCGTCCTGGGTGAGCACCGACTCGGCGTGGAACTGCATGGACGCGAAGTGCGGGCCGCGCAGGGCGTGCACCTCGCCGGTCTCCCGGTCGCGGACGGCCTCGATGGTGCCGACGCCGTCCACGTCGACCGTGTCGTGCGGGCTGACGGCGGCGAAGGTGTTGTAGAAGCCCACCCGCTCGCGAGTGCCGAACAGGTCGATCTCGCGCTGGACGCCCTGGTTGGGGACGTCCCGGCGGCGCAGCGGCAGGCCGAGCAGGGTGGACAGCACCTGGTGACTGAGGCAGACCGCGACGAACGGGCGCCGCCGGGCGAGCAACTCGGCCACGGCGGCGCGCAGACTGGCGATCTTGGGGTGGTCGGCCTGCCGCGGGTCGCCCGGCCCCGGGCCCATCACGACCAGGTCGAAGCCGTCGAAGGCGTAGTGCTCGTCGAACCGACGAATCGTCACTTCAAGCCCGAGTGACTGGAGTTGGTGGCCGATCATGGCGGTGAAGGTGTCCTCGGCGTCGATCACGAGCACCCGGCGCCCGGCGAATTCGGCGAGCCGCCGGCCGCGGTCCGCGTCCTCGGCCAGCCAGAAATCCGAGATGACGGTGTTGCGCCGCTCCAGCGCGGCCCGTACCCGGGGGTGGCCGGCGAAGGTGCGCGGGCCTCCGGCTTCCAGCGCGGCCAGCAGCCCGGCCGCCTTGGCCCTGGTCTCGGCGACCTCGGAGGCCGGGTCGGAGTGGCGCACCAGGGTGGCGCCGACCCCGATCCGGATCCGGCCGGCGGTGTCGATGTCGGCGGTGCGGATCAGGATCGCGGAGTCCATCGTGCGCCCGCCGCGCTCGTCCCGGCCGATCAGCGCGGCCACGCCGCTGTAGTAGCCGCGCCCGGCGGTCTCGTAACGGCGGATGACCCGGGCGGCGCTCTCCAGCGGGCTGCCGGTGACGGTCGGGGCGAACATCGTCTCGCGGAGGATCTCGCGCGGGTCGCGGTCGGTTCGGCCCTCGATGAGGTACTCGGTGTGCGCGAGCCGGGCCATCTCCTTGAGGTACGGGCCGACCACCCGGCCGCCGCCCTCGCAGATCCGGGCCATCATCTTGAGCTCCTCGTCGACCACCATGTAGAGCTCGTCGGCCTCCTTGCGGTCGGCGAGGAAGTCCATCACGCCGGCCAGGGTGGGGCCGGAGGGCGGGTAGCGGTAGGTGCCACTGATCGGGTTCATCACGGCGACGCCGTCGGCCAGGCTGATGTGCCGCTCGGGGCTGGCGCCGACGAAGGTCCGCTCCCCGGTGTGCACGACGAAGATCCAGTAGGCGCCCGCCTCGCGCTCGGTCAGCCGGCGGAAGAAGGCCAGCGCGGCGTGCAGGGTGTAGTCGCTGATCTCGGCCAGGAAGGTGCGGCGGACGACGAAGTTGGCGCCGACGCCCTGCCCGATCTCCTCGGCGACCACCCGTCGGACGATGTCGGCGTACTCCTCGTCGCCGAGGTCGAAGCGGGCGCCGGTCAGCTCGGTGGGCCGGTCCGGGATCAGCGCCAGCGCTTCGCCGAGGTCGACGGTGGCGTGCTCGGTCACCGTCATGGCGAGCAGCGGGGCACCGTCGTCCTGGGCCTCGAAGCCGCGCTCGGCAATCTGCCGGTACGGGACCAGGACCAGGACCTCCGGGCCCGGGCGGCCGGGCTCGGGGCCCAGCGGGACACCGTCCAGCGTGTCCGCGGTGGCGACCTCGCCGAACAGGACGTCCAGCGTGCCCGGGCCGGTGGTCTCGGGCCGGTGCAGGAGGGCGAAGGCGGGCGGCCGCTCCGCGAGCACCCGGCGCAGCAGTTCCTCGGCCGTCCGGTCCGTCGTCCGGCCGCTCGCCCGGCCCGTCGTCCGCTCGCTCGCCCGGTCCGTCGTCCGGTCGGTCATGCGAAGGTCTCCTTGGCGGTGATCAGCATCGCGCAGCGCGCGGCGGCGTACTCCAGGGCGAGCCGGTGGTGGGCGGCGGAGAAGTCCGCGACGGCGTCGGCGACCAGGAACGGCCGGATGTCGTTGGTGAAGGCGTCGACGGCCGTCATCAGTACGCCCACGTGGGCGTACACGCCGCACAGGATCAGCTGGTCGCGGCCCTCCTCGCGCATCCGCTGGAGCAGGTCGGAGCGGAAGAAGGCGCTGTAGCGCCACTTGGTGAGCAGCCAGTCGCCGGGGGCCGGGGCGAGCGACTCGACGACCTCGCGGTCGACCGGGTCCATCCGCATCCCGGGGCCCCAGAAGTCCAGCAACAGCCCGCGCTGTTCGGTGGTCATGCCGCCCGGCTGGGCGGTGTAGGCGACCGGCACGCCGAGCTCGGCGGCCTGGCGGCGCAGCAGGGCGGCGTTGTGCAGCAGCTCCCGGCCGGGTGCCTCGTCCGCCGGGAAGGGGCGCAGGAAGTAGCGCTGCATGTCGTGCACGAGCAGCACCGCGCGGTCCGGGCGGACGGTCCACGACACGGTGTTGTCGGGCAGCTCGCCCGCGGTCGGCATCGGATAGGGCTCGATGGTCGGAATGCCTGCCATGCGGTGGACTCTCCTGGGGGAATGGTGAGTTGGGCGGGCCGGTCAGGCGCCGAGGCCGGCGCCGCCGTCGACGGTGAGGTCGTGCAGGGTGATGTGGCCGGCCGCGTCGGAGAGCAGGAAGAGCACGGCGGCGGCGATGTCGGCAGGGCTGGCCAGCTTGTTGAGCGGGATGCCGACCCGGAAAGCGTCCGCGCGACCGTGCAGGGTGCCCTGCGGGCCGGACTCGTCGTGCCACATCGAGGTGAGCATCGGGGTGTCGGTGGATCCGGGGGCGACGAGGTTGCAGCGGATGCCGTACCTGGCGACCTCCAGGCCGAGGCTCTTGGTGAACATCGTCGCGGCGGCCTTGGAAGCGGCGTAGGCGGCCATCTCGGTGCGCGGGGTGCGGGCGGCGTTGGAGGCGACGGTGACGATGGCGCCGCGCCCGCGCGGGATCATCCGGTCGACCACCGCGCGGGACACGTGGAAGACGCCGTTGACGTTGACCGCGAAGGTGGCCGTCCAGTCCTCGACGGAGAAGTCCCGGACCTCGCCGAGGCGCAGCACCCCGGCGGCGTTCACCAGTTGGTCCACCGGCCCGAGTTCGCGCTCCACCCGGTCGACGAGCAGGTCGACGGCGCGGTGGTCGCTGACGTCCACCGGGTAGGCCTCGGCCCGCAGGCCCTCCTCGGCGAGGGCGGCCACGGTCTTGCGCAGGCCCTCCTCGTCGCGGTCCGCCGCGGCCACCGCGGTGCCCTGTTCGGCCAGGGCGCGGACCACGGCCGCGCCGATGCCGCCTGCTGCCCCGGTGACCAGGGCGATCGTGTTCGTCACTGCCGGACCTCCCTCGGGGCCGACGCGTGGCCGGCCCGTTGCTCTCTCGGTTGCTCTCGGTCGCTCTCGGTGTGGTGGTGCGTGGCGCCGTTCCGGGCGCGGCGGGTCAGCCCTCCCAGGCGGAGACCACGGTGATGGCCTGGCCGGGGTTGAGCCGGGGATCGCAGAAGCTGGTGTACTTGTCGCCGACGTGCGCCACCCCGGAGGCGTCGTGGGCGCACTCGGTGACGTCGTCGGGCGTGGTCTCCAGGTGCAGGCCGCCGGCCACGCCGCCCTCGGAGCGGACGGCGTACTGGAAGTGCTGGATCTCCCGGACGACGGTCTCCACGAAGCGGGTCTTCAGCCCACCGGGCGTGGTGACGGTATTGCCGTGCATCGGGTCGGTGAGCCAGATGACCGGGTGGCCGGCCTCCCGGACGGCCCTGACCAGCGCGGGCAGCCGGTCGGCGACGACCTCGGCGCCCATCCGGGCGATCAGGGTCAGCCGCCCGGGCTCGCGGTGCGGGTCGAGCCGCGCGCACAGCTCCAGCAGTTCCTCGGGTGCCATGCCGGGTCCCACCTTGCACGCGACCGGGTTGGCCACGGACGCGAGCATCGTGACGTGGGCGCCGGCCACGTCGCGGGTCCGCTCGCCGATCCACGGCCAGTGTGTGGACGTCAAGAGGCTTTCGGTGTAACCGATCTGACGGATCATCGGAATTTCGTAGTCGAGCAGCAGCGCCTCGTGGCTGGTCCACACCGGCGGGCTGAGCGGCGAGCGACGGTCCGGATCCGACCAGCCGAGGTGGGTCATCGCCTCGGCCGCCGCCCAGTAGCAGCCGAGCAGCCGCCGCGGGTCGGGGCGGCGCAGCTCCGGGTCGGGTTCGGGGCTGTTGACCAGGTGGCCGCGGAAGACCGGGATCTCCAGGCCCCCGACGAACTCGGTCGGCTTGGAGCGGGGCTTGGCGAACTGGCCGGCCATCCGGCCGACCCGGACCACCGGCCGGTGGGTGGCCATCGTGACGATGCCGGCCAGGACGTCCAGCAGGCCGGTCTTGCGGGCGACGTCGCCCGCGGTGCACTCCGCCGGGTCCTCGGCGCAGTCGCCGATCTGTACGACCTGGGCCCGCCCGGCCGCGACGTCGGCGAGCACGGAGCGCAGCCGCCGGACGTCGGCCGGGCCGACCAGCGGCGGCAGACCGGCCAGCCGGTCCTTGATGTCGGGAAGGTGCTCGTGGTCGGCCCAGTCGGGCTGATGGAGTGCGGGCCGGGACAGGAGCGCGGACAGGGCGGTGACCATGGGGGTCTCCCGGGGCGAAGGTGCGCCGGCTCGGCGGCGCGCACGGAAGGGCGTCGTGGCGAGGCTGTGGATGGCACGGGTCAGGGAGGAGCGGCCGGCCCGCGGGCCGGGTCCCGGTCCGGCAGCGGTCCGCCGGCCGCCGAACGGCTGAGGCTCTTCCAGATCTTGTGGCGTGCCACCAGGTGTCGCCAACGCCCGCCCCCGCACTTCGTCAGGTGGCGGATACTCCATCAGGTGGCGGCACACTCCGTCAGATGTCGCCCCGGCGCGACCGAGAACGGTGACGGCGGGCCCTCGACGAGGTCCGTCCCGAGGTGGCGGACCGGCGAGATCCGGCCATGGAACGGCTCGGGCGCGCGCCCCATCTGGACGCCGTACAGCACGGCCGGACTCCGGTGGCCCACGCATCCCCCGGGGTGGGCGGACCACCGTGCGCAGGCACCTCGTGGCATGTGCCGAAGTCGGCGTGGCAGATCGGGCCGCCGGGCTCGGACGTCAGAAGCCGGTACCAGGTGCCGTCTCGCCGCCGGACCGGCCGCGCGCCACGGTCACCTCGATCAACATGTGCGCGACCTCCTCCTCGCCCTCCGGGAAGACGCCGCTGCGCACCACCCGCAGGGTGCGCCCGCATTCCTCGGCGATCCGGAGGAGCGCCGTCAGGTCGCCGCGCTCGCTGAAGTGCAGCAGCACCGAGCCGCCCGGAGCCAGCCGGCCCGGAGCCTCGACGAGGAAGCGGCGGTGGGCGGCGTAGCCCGGGTCGACGTAGCCGCGCTCGTGCATCGTCCGGTAGCGGTAGTCCTCCGGCGCGAGCACGTAGTTGGAGTGCCAGAAGACGGTGTCGAAGCGCTCCTCGGGCGCGAGCGCGGCGAACAGGTCGCTGTGCACGCTGTGGACGCGGTCGGCGACGCCGTGCCGGTGGGCGTTCATCTCGGTGTTGCGGACGGCGGCCTCGTTGATGTCGCCGGCCACCACCCGTGCATGCCCGGCCAGTGCTGCGGCCACCGCGATGACGCCGGTGCCGCAGCCGATCTCCAGCAGCGAGCCGGAGCGCCCGGCGGCCCGCGGGTCGTCCAGACCGAGCAGGCGCATGGAGATCTCGCTGGTGGGCGAGTAGACCGGGGCGAAAATCCCTGGCAGCAGGTCCCATTCACGGCCGCAGAGCCGGAAGGTCGCGGGCCGGTGCGGGTGCTCCAGCGCGGCCCTGCTCCGTTCCAGCGAACGGCGGTAGTCCTGTAGCGCCTTCATGTCGTCCGCCTGTGCCCCCCACCGCGCCAGCTGGGCGTTGTCGCCCGGACCACCTCCCCGGTGGCCACCACGTCATCCTCCTCAACCGGCACGGGCGGCGGGAAGGTGACCCGGCAACACATCGGGGCCACTCGGCGGTGCCCCCTCCACCGTCCAAACCGTGGAATCATCCGAGCCCCACCCAAAGTGACATGATAAACACTTTGCATTACCTGGCATGTGCCAGGCAAAAAGGCTGATGTGCACGGGTGGGGGTAGGGCATGGCCCAACAGGGGGTCCGTAAGCGGCCTGACGCGCTGACGGTACTGACCTTGCTGGTGGCGGAGGCACCACCGGCGCGCATCGAGTCACTGCTTGCCGAGGCCGCCCGCGGCGGCGCCCGCGAGGCCGAGACGGCCGCACTGGAGCGGGCCGTCCGGCTCGGACTGGACATCTGCGCCCAGCGCCGCGGGCGCCAGCAACGCGAGGCGGGCCTGTCCGCGCTGCTCGACACCGCCCGGGACCTCCTCGTCCCCGACACCCTCGACGGGGTGCTCAAGGTCGTCACCCGGCGCTCGCGACTGCTCCTCGGCTCGGACATGGCGTACGTCAGCTTCCCCGGACCGGAGGACGGCCTGTCCTACATCCGGGCGTCGGACGGCCACACCTCCACGCTCAACGTCGGCCTCCAGCTGACCGGCGGCTCCGGACTCGGCCACGCCGCCGTCGCCAACCTCGCGCCGGTCTGGACCCCGGACTACCTCGACGACAACCGGATCCAGCACAGCACCGACATCGACGAGGTGGTCCGGGCCGAGGCGCTGCGCGCGATCATGGCCGTCCCGCTGAGCTACGGCCCACACCCCTTCGGCGCGCTCTACGTCGCCGACCGCAATGTGCGGCACTACACCCCGGAGGAGATCTCCACCACGAACCTGCTCGGCGAGCTCGCCGGCCTGGCCGTGCAGCGCGCCCTCGTCCTCGACGACGCCAAGGCCACCGCGCAGACCCTGCGCGAGGAGCACGGACGCACCACCGAGTCGCTGCGGGAGCTCAGCGAGCACCGGCGCATCCATCACGAGCTGATCGAACGGGCGCTGACCGACTGCGAACTCCACGGTCTCGCCGAAGCCGTGAGCCGGAACCTGGGTGGCGCGCTGCGGATCCACGCGGCGGACGGCACCGTCCTGACCACCACCGGCCGGATGCCCGAGACCGGACCCGCCGCCGCGGAGGTGCACGCCGCCAAACGCCCGGTCCACACCGCGGACGGCCTCTGGGCGGCCCCGGTCACCGCCGGAGGCGAGATACTCGGCACCCTGGTGTTCCGCCCCGAGGACCTCCCCGCGGCCGGCATCGACGAACTGCTGCACCTGGCCGCCCAGGCGGTGGCGGTGCAGCTGCTGCGCACCGGCGACACCACCGTCGTGCAGGGCCGCGCCCACGGCGAGCTGATGGAGGACCTGCTCACCAGCGCCCAGCGCCCGCCACAGCAGTTGGAGGAGCGCGCCCGCCGGCTCGGCATCAACCTGGCCACGCCGCACGTGGTGGTGGTCGTCCGCCCCGAGGCCCGAGCGGTCGGCCGGGCCTGCGCCCTGGCCACGGGCCTGGCCCAGCGACTGAACGGGCTGCGGGTCGGGCACGGCGGCAACGCCGTGCTGCTGCTGCCCGGCACCGACGCCGGCACGACGGCCCGGGCCGTCCTGAACGAACTCGCCCCGCTGCTGAGCGAACCGGTCACGGTGGCGGCGGCCGGGCCGGTCGCGGACGCCGCCTCGGTCTACCACTGCCACCAGGAGGCGCTGCGCTGCCTGGAGGCGATGATCGCCCTCGACGCCACCGGCCGCTCGGCCTCCCCCCGGGAGCTGGGCTTCCTCGGTGTCCTGCTCGCCGACAACCGGGACGTCCGTTCCTTCGTCGACTCGGTCATCGGTCCGGTGCTCGAGTACGACCGGCAGCGGTTCACCGACCTCGGCCGCACCCTGGACGCCTACTTCGAGACCGGAGCCAGCCCCACCCGGGCCGCCCAGAAGCTGCACGTCCACCCGAACACCGTCGCCCGCCGCCTGGAACGCGTCGCGGAACTGCTCGGCCCCGGCTGGCAGGACCCCGGCCAAGCGCTCGAAGTCCAGCTCGCCCTACGGCTCTCGCGCGTCCGCGACCTCCTCGTCAAGGACGGCCCGTCGGCGGGAGTCGACCAAGCGACCTAGTGCCTGTCGGGGCGCGGGCGTGATCCGGAAGAGTGCCCCTAGCTCACGCGGCGGAGCGAGCGGCCGCCGGTGTGGGAGAGGGCCACGACCGCGTGTGCGGCCGAGGCGAGGGTGACATGGCGGTGCCAGCCGTTGAAGGAACGGCCGGTGTAGTCGCGGATGCCGGTGCGGTCCGCGATCTCGTCGAAGTCCCGCTCGACCCGGCCGATCCGCAGGCTCAGCCGGAACAGCTGGGCCGGCGTGGCGTCCGGGACGTCGGCCAGCCACAGCTCCTGCGGCCAGCGCCGGCCGGAGCTGCCCGCGCCGAGCAGCAGCAGGTCGCGGTCCGGGCCGTCCGGCCTGCGGCTCACTCCCAGGGAGCGGGCCGCCCCGGTCACCGTCCGCACCCGGACGGCACCGACCAGCGCGGTACGCAGCCCGGCGTCCTGGCCGTGGTCGGTCCAGGTCACCATCCGCCTGCGGTCCCGGCACGCCCCGATGATCCGGTGGGCCGGCATCGCCTCCGCGCCGTGCCCGGCCCCCTCGGCCGGGCGGAGCGGCAGCGTGCTGTTGATCCGCACGAGGAACGGCACCCCCGCCGCGCGCAGCCGCCGCAGCGCCTTCATCCCGTCCAGCTCCCGGACGTCCATCACCACCGGCAGCGTGGGCAGCCGCCAGTCCGAGGTCAGCTCCAGCACCGCCTCGACCGAGCAGTCGCCCAGCGTCCGGGTGTCCACACTCGCCGGGATGGACGCCTGGCTGCGCCGCGGCACGTCGTCCAGCCACGCCCGGGACAGGTGCAGCCGCCAGTTCACCGGCATGCTCACCTCCTCGGACGCCGCCCAGACGCCCACCGCCTGCTGCGCGTTGAGCACCTGGCCGAGCGAGGAGATGAACCGGCGATCCACGCCCACCGAGTGCTCCCCGGCCTTCGGGATGACCGTCTGCTGCACCACCCAGGCCTGCGGCGGCGCGACGGACGTCACGTAGTGCGCCAGCGCGGCGCGCACCGGGTCCCACTCCCAGGTGGAGCTGCTGATGAAGTGGTGCAGGTTCTGCTCCGTGGCCTGCCCGCCGATCAGCCGCGCGATGTTGCGCACCGACTTGCGGCCCTCCGCGCCCAGCAGTCCGCGCAGGTACTCCACACCCTTGCGGCGCTGGTCCGCCCGGGGCAGCGACGCGAACAGCGCCGGGCACAGCTCCGAGAGGACGATGTCGTGGGAACTGCCAACGCCCGGCGTGCGCCCGGGTGTTCGCGTGTCCCTGATGTGCAGGGCGAAGTCGCTCATCGAGATCCCCAACCTCTACATGGCAGACGCATCTTCAGATGGGTCGACGGTATGCAGAGGGCTCAGGCCGGGCCCAGGTGCACCGGGCACACGGCTGCACGCGCGGCCTATGGCCGGACCACCGGACAGAGCGCGCGAGCAGGCGCGATCGCCCCCGGAGCCGCCCGGTGGGGTGTGCCGGGGCCATCAGGGGCGGGCCGACCGCACGCGAGTTGACGAACAAACGGCTTCCGTGCGGCACCCCGGCGTTGACCGGTGGAAGACTCTCCGAGCATGCGAGCAGCCTTCATCGAGGCCCTCGGGCCGCCCGAGAACATCCGCTACGGCGAACTTCCCTCCCTCCGTCCTGGGCCGACCGACATCCTGGTCGACGTCACGGCCACCACCGTCAATCCGGTGGACACCTTCGTCCGCTCCGGCCTCTTCCGCACCCCGGTCGCGTTCCCGTTCGTGATCGGCCGCGACCTGGTCGGCACCGTCGCCGCGGCCGGGCCGGCCGCCCCCGGCTTCGCCGTCGGCGACCGGGTGTGGACCAACAGCCTCGGCCACGGCGGGCGCCAGGGCGCCGCCTCCGAGCAGGTCGTCGTCCCCGCCGACCGCCTCTACCACCTCCCTGAGGGCGTCCTCCCCGAGGAGGCCGTCGCCGTCGTCCATCCGGCCGCGACCGCCTACCTCGGCCTGTTCACACACGGCCGCCTGCGGGCCGGTGAGACCGTCCTGGTGGCCGGCGCGGCCGGGAACGTCGGCTCCGCGCTGGTCACCCTCGCCGTCGACGCCGGGGCCCGGGTCGTCGCCACCGCCTCCGCCCGGGACCTGGAACAGTGCCTCGCCCTGGGTGCGGCCGAGGCCCTGGACTACCGCGATCCGGACCTCGCCGAACGGCTCGCCCAGGCCTGCCCCGGCGGCGTCGACCTCCACCTCGACACGTCCGGGGAGAACGACCTGGCCACCGCCGTCGACCTGCTCGCCCCGCGCGGACGGATCGTCCTGCTGGCCGGCGCCCGCTCGCGGCCGATCCTCCCGGTCGGGCCGCTCTACATGAAGGACTGCTCGATCGCCGGCTTCGTGATCTCGCATGCGACCAGCACCGAACTGGCCGAGGCCGCCGTCGGCATCAACCGCCTGCTCGCGGCCGGACGGCTGCGCCCCCTGGTGGTCGAGACCCTTCCGCTGAGCGCCGCCGCCGAGGTCCACGGCCGAATGGAACGCGGCGAGCTGCACGGCAGACGGGTGGTCCTCAGGCCCGATTCGCGGGCCTGACCGGTCGGCTGCTAACCGTTGTACCGGAGGTCCGGCAGGGCCGCAACGCCCTCGTCGGGCCGCGACTTGACATATTCCGGACCTCCGGCGTGTCCGGCCTGCGTCGCAGAACCTGGACGTGTATTGTCCTGGTTATGCGAATGGGTGAAGGAGTCGAGTGGGGCCTGCACTGCTGCCTCACCCTGGCATGGCTCGACAGTGAGCAACCGGTTCCGACGGCACGGCTGGCGGCCTGGTTCGACCTGCCGCCGGCCTACCTGACCAAGCGCCTACAGGCACTGGTCCGGGCCGGCATCCTGAGCTCGACACCGGGCTCCAAGGGCGGCTTCCGGCTGGGCCGACGGCCGGAGAAGATCACCCTGATGGACGTGGTCGCCGCCATCGAGGGCCCCGACGACGTGTTCCGCTGCACCGAGATCCGCCAGCGCGCGGACGGCGGTGGCGCCATCGCACGGGAGTTCCGACAGCCGTGCGGGATCGCCACCGCGATGCGCAAGGCCGAACTGGCCTGGCGCCGCGAACTCGCCGGGCAGACGGTGGCCGACCTCATGGCCGCCGCGCCGGGCGGGGCCGCCGACCGCACCCGACGCCACTACGCCCGCATGACCGGCTGACCGCACCGCCCGACGGTCCGACCGCCTCACCGCGCGGCGACACCACAGCACGCGCACCGACCCGCAAGGAGAATCTGGATGTCCAGTGTCTCGATTCCGGCCGACCGGAAAGCTCCGGCCGAACCCGGCTCACCACCCCAGGGCGGCCTGTCCTCCACCCTCGTCCTCGCCTTAGGGACGTTCGCCGTCGGCACGGACGCCTTCGTCGTGGCCGGCTTCCTCCCCTCCATGGCCCAGGACCTGCACGTCTCCCCGGCCACGGCCGGCCAGTCGATCACCGTCTTCGCCGCTGCCTACGCCGTCCTCTCCCCCGTCCTGGCCACCCTCCTCGCCCGGCTTCCCCGCCGAACCCTGCTGATCACCGCACTGTTCACGCTCGGCATCGCCAACCTAGGCTCGGCACTGGCCCCCAACATGGCCGTGCTGATCATCAGCCGCATCATCGCCGCCGCCGGCGCCGCCGCCTACACCCCCAACGCCGGAGCCGTCAGCGCCTCCCTCGTCCGCCCCGAACTGCGGGCCCGAGCCCTCGCCGTGGTCATCGGCGGCCTCACCATCGCCACCGCACTCGGCGTGCCGCTCGGCAACGCCGCCAGCCACTGGCTGGGTTGGCGCACCGCCCTCGGCCTCGTCGCCGGACTCTGCCTGCTCGTCGCCGTGATACTGCGCCTGATCATGCCGTGGCTCCCCGGCAACGTCCGGGTGCCGCTACGCACCCGCCTCGCCGTCCTGCGCCGGCCGGCCGTCCTCGCCGTCCTGCCGCTCACCGTCCTCGGCATGGGCGCCAGCTACACCGCGTACGCCTACAGCGTGCCCATGCTGGAAGCCGTCAAGGTGCCCGAGCGCTCCATCCTGTGGATGCTCTTCCTGTACGGCCTCGGCGCCGTCATCGGCAACCTCGCCGCGGGCTACACCACCGACCGCTGGGGCTCCACCAAGGTCCTGATCGTCGGCTACACCGCCATGGTCGTCGCCCTCGGGTCCCTCGCCTGGCTCGCCGCCTCCGACTCCGACCTCAAGCCCGTCGTCGGCCTGCTGGTCCTCCTCTGGGGCGCCAGCAGTTGGTGCCAGACACCCCCGCAGCAACACCGCCTGATCGAGGTCGCCCCCCAGGAGGCCCCGCTGGTGGTCTCCCTCAACTCCTCCTCCATCTACCTCGGAATCGGCCTCGGCACCATCATCGGCGGCGCCACCCTCGGCGCCGGCGCCGCGACCGTGTACGGCCTCGGCGCGGCCATCGCCGCCATCGCCCTGGTCTTCCTGCTCTTCACCCACCACTCGCCCACGAACAAGGGCTGAGACGCGAGACACTCCTTGCGGGCCGGGCAACTCCCTTCCGGCCAACGCTTCCTGACGGCACGGCGTCGCACCGAGCGCTGAAACACCCCTCAGCACGCGACGACCGACGACCGGCGCGGAGACAGACCCTGCTGCCCCGGTTTCCCCGACACGTCCCTGGCCGCCCAACGGCGCCGCGCACCGCAGCGGCCCCGGCCACGGACACCACCCGGCACTCCCCGCCGGACCACCACGTCGACGAAACCGAGAGATTGCCAGATGACCCAGTTGAGCGAGTCCCCCGTGACCACCCACAGCACCGAGACCACCGGATCGACCCCAGCGCCGTTCACCCCCGACGCCCGGACCGGGCCCGTGGAGTCCGCGATGACCGGCGCCCAGGCATTGATCCGTTCACTCGAAGAGGTCGGAGTGGACACCGTCTTCGGCATCCCGGGCGGGGCCATCCTTCCCGCGTACGACCCGCTGATGGACTCGGCCAAGGTGCGCCACATCCTGGTCCGGCACGAGCAGGGCGCCGGCCACGCCGCCACCGGCTACGCCCAGGCCACCGGCCGGGTCGGGGTCTGCATGGCCACCTCCGGCCCGGGCGCGACCAACCTGGTGACCCCGATCGCCGACGCCTACATGGACTCCGTGCCGATCGTCGCGATCACCGGCCAGGTCCCCTCGACCCTGATCGGAAGGGACGCCTTCCAGGAGGCGGACATCTGCGGCATCACGATGCCGATCACCAAGCACAACTACCTGGTCACCGACCCCGACGAGATCCCCCGGGTGATCGCCGAGGCGTTCCACATCGCCGCCACCGGACGCCCCGGCCCCGTCCTCGTCGACATCACCAAGGACGCACTCCAGGGCCTGACAAGGCATCGGCAGGACGAGCCCTCGCTGCCCGGCTACCGGCCGGTCACCAAGCCGCACGCCAAGCAGATCCGCGAGGCCGCGAAGATGCTGGTGGGCGCCAAGCGCCCGGTGCTGTACGTCGGCGGCGGCGTGATCAAGGCACAGGCCACCGCCGAGCTGCGGATCCTCGCCGAGCTGACCGGCGCCCCCGTGGTCACCACCCTGATGGCGCTCGGCGCCTTCCCCGACAGCCACCCGCAGCACCTGGGCATGCCCGGCATGCACGGCTCCGTCCCGGCCGTCACCGCACTCCAGAAGACCGACCTGCTCTTCACCCTCGGCGCCCGCTTCGACGACCGCGTCACCGGCAAGCTGGACAGCTTCGCCCCGCACGCCAAGGTCGTCCACGCGGACATCGACCCGGCCGAGATCGGCAAGAACCGCCCCGCCGACGTGCCGATCGTCGGCGACGCCCGCGAGGTGCTGGCCGATCTGATCGTGGCCGTCCAGGCCGAGTTCGACGCCGGGCACAAGGGCGACTACTCGCAGTGGTGGGAGAAGCTCGACGAGTGGAAGAAGACCTACCCGCTGGGCTACGAACCGGCCCCGGCCGGCCGGCTCTCCCCGCAGCAGGTCATCGAACGGATCGGCCGACTGGTCGGCCCGGAGGCGATCTACGCCGCCGGCGTCGGCCAGCACCAGATGTGGAGCTCGCAGTTCATCCGGTTCGAGAAGCCGGGCACCTGGCTCAACTCGGGCGGCGCGGGCACCATGGGCTACGCCGTCCCGGCCGCGATGGGCGCCAAGGCCGGCCGACCGGACACCCCGGTCTGGGCGATCGACGGCGACGGCTGCTTCCAGATGACCAACCAGGAACTGGCCACCTGCGCCCTGAACGACATCCCGATCAAGGTCGCGGTCATCAACAACGGCTCGCTCGGCATGGTCCGCCAGTGGCAGACGCTGTTCTACAACCAGCGCTACTCCAACACCGTGCTGCACGCCGGCCCCGACCACGACGGCATCGCGCCCCCGGCCCAGGGCACCCGGATCCCCGACTTCGTGCTCCTGTCCGAGGCGATGGGCTGCGTCGGCCTGCGCTGCGAGCGCCCCGAGGACCTGGACGCCGTCATCAAGCAGGCCATGGAGATCAACGACCGCCCGGTCGTCATCGACTTCATCGTCCACCAGGACGCCATGGTCTGGCCGATGGTCGCGGCCGGCACCAGCAACGACGAGATCCAGTTCGCCAAGGGCATCCGCCCCGACTTCGGCGACGACCTCGACTAACACCCCCCTGAACCCCGGTCGTAGGCCCTCGACCCCCGCGAGGGCCTACGACCGGCCTTTTTGTGCCCAGGATCTCGTGCCGTCCGGGCAGACGGCCGTTGGAGCGGGCCGCTCAGCGGGTCGCCGACGCCGACCAGGAGAGCAGGAGGCGCAGGGCGTCGTCCGACGGGGTGTGCGGGTCGGCGGTGTAGGTGACGAGGGCCTGGTCGGGGTCGTCGGCGGGGCGGAGCGTGTCGTAGGCGAGATCGAGGGGGCCGGCGATGGGGTGGTGGAAGAGCTTGCGGCCGGAGGTCTTGTCGGCGACCGGGTGTTCGGCCCAGAGGTGACGGAACTCCTCGCTGTGGACGCAGAGTTGGCCGACGAGTTCGGCGAGGAGGGGGTCGTGGGGGCGGCGGCCCGCCTCCAGGTGGAGGAAGGCGACGTTCTCGCGGGCGCAGGCCGTCCAGTCGCCATAGAGCTCGCGCGAGGCCGGGTCGAGGAAGGTGCCGCGGGCGATGTTGCGGTCCTCGACCGGCAGGGCGCCGTAGTCGCCGAACAGCGCGACGGCCGCACGGTTCCAGGCCAGGACGTCCATCCGGTGGCCCATCACCAGCGCCGGGACGTGGTCGAGCTGGTCGAGCAGGCGCAGCAGGGAGGGGCGGGGCTGCTGCGGGGCGGTGCGGCGGCGGGGCGCGCGGCGGGTGGGGCGGGCGAGGCGGTGGAGGTGGCCGGACTCGTCGGGGGCGAGTTGCAGGGCGCGGGCGACGGCGTCGAGGACGGCTTCGGAGGGGTTGCCGACGCGGCCCTGTTCGAGGCGGGTGTAGTAGTCGACGCTGACCCCGGCGAGGTGGGCGAGCTCCTCGCGGCGCAGCCCCGCGACCCGGCGGCGTCCGCCGTAGTCGGGCAGGTCGACGTCCTCGGGCCGCAGCTGGGCGCGGCGGGTGCGGAGGAACTCGCTCAGGGCACTGGTCGGGTTCATGGGGATGATTCTCACCCGGAGGCGGCCGGCCGTGCCTGGCCCTGCCAGGACCAGGCACGGCCGGCACCGGGGCGCGGCCGAGGGCAGGCGGTAGCGGGGCGCGGCCGGGGGCAGGCGGTAGCGGGGCGCGGCCGGGGGCAGCCGGGGATCAACCGGACGTCAGCCCGCGACGGCCTGGACGGCGGGCACCAGGCCGCCGTCGATGACGATGTCCTGGGACGTGATGTAGGAGGACCGGTCGGAGAGCAGGAAGGCGACGGTTTCGGCGACGTCCTCGGCCCGGCCCAGGCGGCCGAGCGGGATGCGCGCGCGGATCGGCTCGTGAGCGGCCGGGTCGGGGATCACCGCGTGGAACATCTCGGTGGCGATGTAGCCGGGGCTGACGGAGTTGACCCGGATGCCGCGCGCGGCGAGGCCGCTGCCGAGGGTGCGGGCGAGGCTGAGGACGGCCGCCTTGGTCGCGGCGTAGACGGGGGCGTCGGGCAGGCCGCGGTGCGGGGTCCAGGAGGCGTTGAGCACGATGGAGCCGCCGCCGGCCGCCTCCAGCAGGGGCAGGGCGTGCTGGACGGTGAAGAACACGCCCTTGAAGTTGACGTCGACGGTGTGGTCGAAGTCGTCCTCGGTGACGTCGGCGGCGGGCTGGAAGACGCCGACGCCCGCGTTGGCGAAGACGCCGTCGAGCGCGCCGTGGCGCTCCCGGACGGTGGCGGCGAGCCGGGCGAGGTCGGCCCGGGCGGCGACGTCGGCGCGGACGGCGAGCAGCCGGTCGCCGCCGTCGAGCCGTTCGGCGGCGCGGGCGAGCCGGGCGTCGTCACGGCCGGTGATGACCACCCGGGCGCCGGCGGCGAGGAGGCGGCGGGCGGTGGCGAGGCCCATGCCGCTGGTGCCGCCGGTGATCAGGACGGTGCGGTCGGCGAATTCCCGGGGGTCGGCGGGATCCCGGGTCATGGCGTTGTCGGACGGGGCGTTGTCGGTCATGGCAGCCACTCTCCCGACGGCCGTGGAGCCGGGACCAGGCCCGGCCCGACCCTGGGTCCGGAAGAACCACCCTGCACCGGGAATCGACGGCGCCACCGGGTGGTTGGGGCAGGACGACAAGCGTGTGACACTCGCGAACAGGGGTCTGACATGAAGATCGGCATCATCGGTGCGGGCAACATCGGCGGCAACCTGACCCGACGGCTGACGGCGCTCGGGCACGACGTCTCGGTGGCCAACTCGCGCGGTCCACAGTCGCTGGCCGCCCTGGCCGAGGAGACGGGCGCGACGGCCGTGCCTGCCACCGAGGCGGCGCGCGGGGCGCAGGTCGTGGTGGTGACGGTGCCGCTGAAGAACGTGCCGAACCTGCCGGCCGGGCTGCTGGACGGCGCGGCCGAGGGCGCGGCGGTGATCGACACCGGCAACTACTACCCGCAGCAGCGCGACGGCCGGATCGACGAGATCGAGGACGACGGGCTGACCGAGAGCCGGTGGACGGAGCGGCACCTCGGCCACCCCGTGGTGAAGGCGTTCAACGGCACCTACGCGCAGGACCTGCTGGAGCGGCCGCGCCCGGAGGGCGACCCGGAGCGGATCGCCCTGCCGGTGGCGGCGGACGACGAGGCGGCCAAGCACGTGGTGCGGGCGCTGATCGACGAGTTGGGCTTCGACACGGTGGACGCGGGCGGGATCGACGAGTCCTGGCGCCAGCAGCCGGGCACGCCGGTGTACGGGCTGCGCGCCGGGGTGGAGGCGGTCACCCGGGCGCTCGCGGAGGCGTCTCCGGAGCGCCCGGCGGACCACAAGGCGTGACCCCGGGAAGGCGTGCTCCCCGCGCCGACCCCGACGGGCCCGGTCAGCCCGTGCGGCGGGCCCCCTCGGCCGGGACGGCCGTGAGGGTGCGCGGGGCGGCGTAGCCGGCCGCGCGGAACGCGGTGGTGACGGCGGCGGCGACGGTGTCGGCGGCCGGTGCGTCGACGAGGGCGATCACCGAGCCGCCGAAGCCGCCGCCGGTCATCCGCGCGCCGTGGGCGCCGGCGGCGAGGGCGGCCCCGACGGCGAGGTCGGTCTCCGGGCAGGAGACCCGGTAGTCGTCGCGCAGCGAGGCGTGGCCGGCGGTGAGGATCGGGCCGAGCGCGGCAGGCCGGCCGGCGTCCAGATGGGCGACGGCGGCCGTGACGCGCTCGTTCTCGGTGACCACGTGGCGCACCAACGGCCTCAGCTCCTCCGGAAGTCGGGGCAGGGCGGCCGGCAGGGCGGCGGGCGTCAGCTCGCGCAGCGCGGCCAGTCCGAGCAGCGCGGCCGCCCGCTCGCAGCCCGCCCGCAGGGCGGCGTAGGCGCCGTCGCCGAGGTCGTGCTTGACCCGGGTGTCGAGGACCAGCAGGGCGAGGCCGGAACCGGCGAGGTCCAGCGGCACCTGCCGCATCGCCAGGTCCCGGCTGTCGAGGTGCAGGGCGGCGCCCGGGCGGCAGCACATCGAGGCCATCTGGTCCATGATCCCGCAGGGGACGCCGACGAAGTCGTTCTCGGCCCGCTGTGCGATCAGGGCGAGGTCGGGTGCGGACAGGCCCAGCCCGTACAGGTCGTTGTACGCGATCGCGACGACGCATTCCAGGGCGGCCGAGGAGGACAGCCCGGCACCACCGGGCACGTCGCTCTCCAGTCGGAACTCGGCACCGCCGACGGGGTGCCCGGCCTCGCGCAGCGCCCACACCACGGCGGCGGGGAAGGCCGCCCAGCCGGGCACCGAGCCCGGGGCCAGGTCCGCGACGGCCAGGTCGGCGACCACCCCGTCGCCCTGGGCGGACCAGAGCCGCAGCCGGCCGTCGTCGCGGCGCCGGGCCTGGGCGCGGACGGCCTGCGGGAGGGCGATCGGCAGCACGAACCCGAGGTTGTAGTCGGTGTGCTCGCCGATCAGGTTGACCCGGCCGGGGGCGGCCCACTCCCCCTCGGGGGCGTGGCCGTGGAGCTCTTCGAAGGAGGCCACGGGGGTGTTCACAGGAGTCTCCACGGGCGTGGTCACGGGCGTGGTCACGGACGTACTTACGGGCGTGGTCACAGGGCTACCTCCCGCAGCCGGCGGGCCGCGTCCTCGGGGGTGACGTCGTTGACGAAGGCGTCCATGCCGGATTCCACCCCGGCCAGGAACTTGAGCTTGTCGGCCGCGCGCCGGATGGTGAACAGCTCCAGGTGGAGGGCGAGTTCGTGCTCCTGGCCGGCGGGCGCCTGGTGCCAGGCGGAGATGTACGGGGTGCGACCGGCGCCGAAGAGGCGGTCGAAGCGGCGCAGCAACTCCAGGTAGAGGCGCGGGAATTCGGCGCGCTGCGGCTCGTCGAGGCCGGTCAGGTCGGCGACCCGGCGGTGCGGGTAGAGGTGCACCTCGTACGGCCAGCGGGCGGCGAAGGGGACGAAGGCCGTCCAGTGCTCTCCGGCGAGCACCACCCGGGCGCCGTCGGCGCGTTCGGCGGCGAGCAGGTCGTCGAAGAGGCTGCGGCCGGTGGCGGCGCGGTGTTCGGCCGCGCGCGCGGCCATCCGGGCGGTGCGCGGGGTGGTGAAGGGGAAGGCGTAGATCTGGCCGTGCGGGTGGGCGAGGGTGACGCCGATCTCGGCACCCCGGTTCTCGAAGCAGTAGACCTGCCGGACGCCGGGGAGGGCGGCGAGTTCGGCGGTGCGGTCGGTCCAGGCGTCGAGGACGAGGCGGGCCCGCCGCTCGTCGAGGTCGGCGAAGGAGGCGTCGTGGTCTGCGGTGAAGCAGACCACCTCGCAGCGCCCGGCGCCGGGGCCGCTGACCCGCGGTCCGCCGACGCCTTCCAGCGCCGCCGGGGGGCCGGCCAGCGAGGGGAAGCGGTTCTCGAAGACGGCCACCTGGTAGTTGTCGGCGGGGATCTCGCTGTGCCGGCCGTCCCGGGAGGGGCAGAGCGGGCACTCCTCGGCGGGGGGCTGGTAGGTGCGGGCCTGGCGGTGCGCGGCGACGGTGACCCAGGCTCCGGTGGCCGGGTCGAGCCGGACCTCGGAGCCGTGGGCGGGCGGGTCGAGCGGGCGCCGGTCGACGGCGTCCCGGGGGACGGCCTCGCCGCTGTCGTAGTAGATCAGCTGTCGCCCGTCCGCGAGTGTGGTCACGGTCTTGGCGGTGGGCTGGGTCAGGGTCCCGGCCATGGCCTTCTTCCCTCTATCCGACACGAAACAACAATATCCAACATTATCCATCAGACCCGGCTGTCCGGAAGGGGCCCGCGCCTGCCATGATGGCGGTGACCGTGGCCCGCCGGGCGGCCAGTCGGGCGGCCGGACGGACGGCTGGACGGACGGCCGGCCGAACGGTCACGCGGACCACACCGACCCGAGGAGCCCCCCGATGGCTGACAGCGCCCAACCGCTCGCCGGACAGCGCCGCGTGCTGATCCTGGAGCGGGTCCGCGCGCGCGGCGGCGTCCGGGTGACCGAACTGGTCCGGGACCTCGGGGTGTCCGACATGACCATCCGCCGCGACCTGGACGCGCTGGCCCGCCGCGGGCTGGTGCACAAGGTGCACGGCGGGGCGGTGCGGACGGAGGCGGCGGCCAGCGGCGAGCCCGGGTTCGAGACCAAGGCCAACTGGCAGCTCCCCGCCAAGGAGGCCATCGCCCGGGCCGCCGCCGCCCTGGTGCCGCCCGGCTCGGCGGTCGGGCTGGCCGCCGGGACGACCACCTTCGCGGTCGCCCGGCAGCTGCGCGCCGTCGAGGGCCTCACCGTCGTCACCAACTCGCTGCGGATCGCGGAGCTGCTGGAGGAACCCGACGAGGACGGCACCCCCGCCACCGCGACGGTGATCCGCACCGGCGGCGTCCGCACGCCCTCCGACGCGCTGGTCGGGCCGGTCGCCGACCAGGCGATCCGCTCGCTGCACGTCAACGTGCTGGTCATGGGCTGCCACGGCCTCTCGGCCGAGACCGGGCTGACCACCCCGAACCTGGCCGAGGCGGAGACCAACCGGACCTTCCTCCAGTCCGCCCGCCGGGTCGTCGTGGTGGCCGACCACACCAAGTGGAACGCGGTCGGCCTGGCCTCCTTCGCCGCACTGGAGCAACTGGACGTGCTGGTGACCGACGACGCACTGGCGGCCGAACACCGGGCGGCGGCAGCCCAGTTGGTGGGCGAGCTGATCGTCGCTCCGACCGGGGAGCAGGACCCCCAGGCCTGACGGGCCCCCTAAGGACCCGTCCGGGAACTCGCCCGCACCACCAGCTCGGCGGCCAGCTCAAGACCGCCCGCCGGCGGCGCCTCCCCGCGCACCTTGCCGAGCAGCCGCTCCACCAGGGCGGCGGCGATCGCCCGCAGCGGGAGCCGCACCGAGGTCAGCGCGGGGTGCAGGTGGCGGCAGAGCGGCGTGTCGTGGAAACCGGTGACCGCCACCCCCGCCGGCCCGACCGCCGATCCCTCCGCCCGGACCGCCTCGTAGACGTCCAGCGCCAGCAGGTCGCTGCCCGCCGCGAAGGCCGTCGGCCGCTCGGGCCCGCGCAGCAGCTCCCGCACGGCCGCGACGTCCGGCCGCGCCGCCGTCACCGCGGACAGGCCCAGCCGGGCCGCCTCGGCGAGGAAGCCCGCCCGCCGGGCGGCCATCCACGGCAGGTCCTCGGCGCGGCCGACGTACCCGATCCGGCGGTGGCCGAGCCCCGCCAGATGCCGCACCACCACGGCCATCGCCGTGTCGTTGGCGATGTCGACCCAGTGCTGGGGCTGCCCCGGGCCCGTCCGTCCGAAGGCGACGAACGGGAGGCCGGCCCGGACGACGTGCCCGATCCGGGGGTCATCGCCCAGCACGTCCGCCAGCACCAGCCCGTCGACCTGACGGGCCGCCACCAGTTCGTCGATGGCCGCCAGCGGGCCGGCCGCCCGCGGGACCCCGCTCTCGGCCGCACCCTGCCCCGGACGGAACAGCAGCACCCGCTGCCCCTGCGCCCCCGCCGCGTCGACCAGCGCCTCCAGGAAGCCGGCCATCAGCGGGTTGGGGTCGAACGGGTCGTCCACCGGGGCGAGGTAGCCGAGGGTGCGCCGGGCGCCGCTGCGCAGCGAACGCGCCGACTGGTCGGGCTGGTAGCCGAGTTCGCGGATCGCCGCGGTCACCCGGGCCAGCGTGTCCGGGCGGACCCGCTGGGGGGCGTTGAGCGCGTTGGAGACGGTCTGCCGGGACACCCCGGCCGCGCGGGCCACCTCCTCGATGGTGGTGGCGCCGCGGCGCGGTCGGGGTGTTCCCTCGGGCATCGGAGGCTCCAGGACGGCTGCTCGGGTCTGACGGGTGCTCGGTTCCACTGCTCGGTTCTACGGACGGCGCAGGGTCAGCAGCCCACCGCGCGGCACGGCGATGCCGCCCGCCCGGTCGAGCTCGACCTCGCCCTGCCGGACGATACGCCCTCGGGCGTCCTGCACGGTGGCCTCGGCCGTCCCGCCGCCGCCGGTGAGCCGGACGTCCGGATCGGCGTCGGCGTTGGCGACCAGCAGGGTGCGCCAGTCCGCACCGGAGACGTCCACCGGCAGCGCGGCGTAGCGGGCCACCGCGACGGTGCCGCCGCCGACGGCGGTGACCATCGGGTAACCGAGGTCCGGCCGGGCCGGGCGCAGCTCGCCGAGCTGCAGGGTGGCGACGTGCTCGCGGAAGACGCCGAGCCAGAAGGCGATCGCCTCGCGCTGCCCGGGGCTCTGCGCCGCGAGGTCGACGGAGACCTGCGGCACCGAGAACAGCACGTTGATCAGGTGGCAGGCGATCTGCTCGGGCGGCTCGGCCGGGTGCCACATCAGCATGTCGGCGTGGACCGGGACGGGCCCGGCGGCGAGCCGCACGTCGATGGTGCGCTGCCGGTTCTCCTGCGGGCTGAGCGGGCAGTCGGTGGCGCGGACCATGGTGACGTACGGCCACAGGCCGGGGCTGACGTACGGCTGGCGGTGCTCGATCATCGCCCCCGGCTTGACCGCGGTGATCCGGCGGCGGATGGCGGCGAGCAGCCGCTCGACGCCCTCGTCCACGGTGGCGCAGTCGGCCTCGGGCCCGGCCTCCGGCGCGTCGGCGCGGGCGAACCAGTCGACGAAGTCGACCTTCAGTCCGTCCATGCCCCACTCCTCGACGGCGCGGGCGAGCCGGCCGGTCAGGAACTCGCGGACCTCGGGGTAGCGCGGGTCGGCGACGACCGCGCCCAGGTGGGCGGCGTCGGCGAGCGCGTAGCGGCCGATCGCCTCGAAGGCTGCGCTGTCCTTGCCGATGAACGGCAGCGCGTACCAGAGCAGGTACTGCACGCCGAGGTCGTGGACGCGCTGGACGTGGGCGGCGGTGTCGGGCAGCGAGACCGGCTCCCAGT
This sequence comes from Kitasatospora sp. NBC_01300, assembly GCF_041435235.1. Classification (NCBI taxonomy): domain Bacteria; kingdom Bacillati; phylum Actinomycetota; class Actinomycetes; order Kitasatosporales; family Streptomycetaceae; genus Kitasatospora; species Kitasatospora sp. NBC_01300. The sequence goes on from NZ_CP108408.1 coordinate 1,225,884, forward strand.
CCCCGCAGTGCGCGTAGCCGCGGGTGCGGTCGGCGGTCATCCAGCCGTCGTCGACGATGATGACGTCCATGCCGAGCTCCTTGCCGAGCGCGGCCTGGGTCTCGACGCCCTTGGGCGTGACGTCCTGGTGCATCGAGTACCAGGTGGAGTACGCGGGGCGGCGCGCGGCCTCGGGGATGTCGGCCTCGCGGTCGGTCCACCACCAGGCGGCGAGGCCGGCCAGGCAGCGGGCGAAGTGCCGGCGGGAGGTGTCGATGCGGACGGTCAGCCGGCCGGCGGCCTGCGCCCAGAACCGGAACTCCCCGGTCTCCTCCAGCACTCCGGCGCCGGCCAGGACGTCGGCGCGCTCGGCCGCGAAGGCGCAGATGGCGATGTCGCCGGTGCCGATCAGGGCGGCGATCGGGGCGCCGTTGGCCAGGCTGGTGCGGCGCGGAGCGCTCCACGCGGCGGGCAGCCAGCCGGTGCCGCGCGGCTCGGGCGTCCAGAACGCGGTGGCGTCCACGCACGGCACCCGCCACTCGATCCGGACGTCGCCCGTCCCTTCGGCGGTCACCTCGACGATTCCGTCACCCGCCCCGCGGGCGCTCGCGTTCCCGCTGACCCGCAGGTCCAGGCCCTCTGCGTAGAGCGAACGCAGGCCGCCGGCGACGGCGGGGGCGTGCGGTTCCCAGATCTCGGTCATGTTCAGCCCTTCGTGGCGCCGGCCAGCAGGCCGGAGATGAACTGCCGCTGGAGGACCAGGAAGAGGACCATCATCGGCAGGGTGGACAGCGCGGTGCCGGAGAGGATCGCGCCGTAGTCGGTGTTGCTCTTGTTGCCGTGCAGGGTCGCGAGGGCGACCGGCAGGGTGTGCATCCCGGGACTGCGCAGAGCGATCAGCGGCCAGACGAACTGGTTCCAGGAGCCGAGGAAGAGGAAGATCGAGAGGGCTGCCAGCACGGGCCTCATGACCGGTACCACCACGCTGAACAGCACCCGGAACTCGCCCGCGCCGTCGACCCGGGCGGCGTCCAGGAGTTCGTCCGGCAGGCTGCTCAGTGACTGCCGCATCAGGAAGATGGCGAAGGGCACGCACAGGCCGGGCAGGATCAGCGCCTGGTAGGTGTCCAGCAGGCCGAAGTTCGTCATCATCTTGAACAGCGGTACCAGCATGACCTGTTCGGGCACCACGAGAGTGGAGAACAGCAGGGCGAACAGCAGGGTCCGGCCGCGGAAGCGGAACTTGGCGAAGGCGTAGCCCGCGAGCAGCGCCACCACGAGGGCGCCCAGCGTCTGGACCCCCGCCACCAGCAGGGAGTTCCCGACGACCCTGAGCAGGCCGATCTTCTGCTCCAGGTGGCTCAGGTTCTCGCCGAGGCTCCCGCCGGGCAGCAGCTTGGGCGGCCAGTCGAAGACCTCGGTGTCCTTGCGGGTGGCGGAGACCACCAGCCAGTAGAAGGGGGCGATCGACAGCCCGGTGATGCCGGCGAGGAGGAAGGTCAGCGGCCAGCCGCGCAGCTTCTTGAGGGGGTTCACGCGCTCGGAGGCCTCGCTCTGGGGGGTATCGCTCTTGGAGGTATCGCTTTGGGAGGTATCGCTTTGGGAGGTCACTTGTCGCGCTCTCCCATCAGGCGCATCTGGACGGCGCCGAGCACCGTCACGAGCAGGGTGAGCGCGTAGGCGACGGCGGAGGCGTAGCCGAAGTCGTAGTACCGGAAGCCGTTCTGGTACAGGTACATGGAGACGGTCAGGGTGGCGTTGTCCGGCCCGCCGCCGGTCAGTACGTACGGCTCGTCGAAGAGCTGGAGCGTTCCGATGGTCGAGAGCACGACCGTGAACAGCAGCACCGGGCGCAGCGCGGGGACGGTGACGGAGGTGAAGCGGCGGATCGGTCCGGCGCCGTCGACCATCGCGGCCTCGTACAACTCCCTAGGAATGGACTGGAGTCCGGCGAGGTAGATGACGGCGTTGTATCCGGTGTAGTGCCAGGTGAGCACCACGACGACGGCCGCCCGGGCCCAGACGGGCTGGCCCAGCCAGTCGACGGAGGGCAGGCCGACGGCGTTCAGCACCCAGTTGACCGCACCGTCGTCGGTCTTGAGCAGGTAGGCGAAGATCACGCCGGTGGCGACCAGGCCGGTGACCGAGGGCATGAAGACGCCGAGGCGCCACACCGTGCGCCAGCGCACCACCGCGGAGTTGATGCCGACGGCCATCAGCAGGGCCAGTCCGAGCATCAGCGGGACCTGCATGACGAGGATCTCGCCGGTGTTGGACAGGGCCGTCCAGAACAGCGGGTCGTCCAGCAGGCGCCGGTAGTTGGCGAGGCCTGCGTCGCGGGTGGCGGCGCCGGAGCCGGTGGTGAAGGAGAGCAGCAGCGACTCGACGACCGGGTAGGCCTTGAACACGCCGAAGGTCAGCAGGGCGGGCGCGAGCAGCAGGTACGGTACGGCGGCGCGCCGCCGGCGGGACCGGCGCCGCGCTGCGGACCTCCTGGAGAGGGCGGCGGGCGGGCTGGCGGCACTCATGCGATACCGCGCCCGGTCTGCTGGGCGAGCTGCTTGGCGGCGTCCTGGAGGACGGCGGCCGGGTCGGCGCCCTTGAGGAGGACCTTGACCTGGGCGTCGCTGACGAGCTTGAGGGCGCGGGCGTAGTCACCGGAGTAGTTGGTGGGGTAGCCGCCCTCGGTGGCGAGGTCGGCGAAGGTCCTGAGCACCGGCTGCCCGCCGTAGTAGGCGCTCGGCGCGGCGTACAGCGGGTCGGTGTAGGCCTCGGTGAGGGCCGGGAAGACGCCGCCCGCGTTGAACATGGCGTTCACCGAGGCCGGGCGGGTGACCGTGTACTCGACGAACTTCCATGCGGCGCGGCGGCGCGGGCTGGAGGCGGCGACGGCCAGGTGGGTGGAGTTGACCAGGGCGGTGCGCTTGCCGCCGGGGGTGACCGCCGGGGGCTTGGTGAGACGCCAGTTGCCGCTCTGGTCGGGGATCTTCTTCTCCAGGTAGTGCGCGACCCAGGCGGGCATCGCGGCCACCGCGAGCTTGCCGGCCTTCATCACGGGCGGCCAGCTCTGGACGCCGGGGGTGTCGCCGATCAGCCCGGCCTCGTCCAGCCGCTTGACGATGGTCAGGGCGCGCACGGCCGCCTCCGAGCCGACGGTGATCTTGCCCTGGAGGTCGAAGTAGAAGGCGCCCTGGAGCTGCATCAGGGCCTGGACGAAGTCCAGGTCGGGGGTGGGGTTGGCGGCCCTGTTGATGCCGATCAGGGCGACGCCGGGGTTGGCGGCCTTGAAACGGTCGGCCACGGCGAGCAGGTCGTCCCAGGTGGCGAAGGACTCGGGGTCGATGCCCGCCTTGTCGAAGTAGTCCTTGCGGTAGAAGAAGCCGAGCGGGTTGACCTCCCAGGGCAGTGCGTAGGCGTGGCCGTCCTTGCCGCTGACGACGGGCCACAGGCCCTTGGCGAACTTGTCCTTGTGCGCGTCGGCGCCGAGCGCGGAGAGGTCGGCCAGGCCGCCGGGGAACTTCTCCTGGTATCCGGGCAGGTAGTCGCAGCCGATGTGCAGCACGTCGCCGAGGCCTTGGCCGCCGGCCGCCAGGCCGACGGTGATCTTGTCCCAGATGGCCGGTTCGCCGATGTCCTGGACGTCGACCGTGATCCCCGGGTTGTCCTTCTGGAAGGCCGGGACGATCCCGCGCAGGGCTTCGGCGGCCGTGGCCCAGGACCAGACGGTGATGTTGCCGGTGTCGGCGTCCCCGCCCGAGGCGCCCCCGGAGCCGGAGTCGCCGCAGGCTGCGAGCGTGCCGCCGGCGGTCAGGGCCAGCAGGCCCGCTCCTGAGGCTCGGAGCAGATCACGACGGGAAAGGTGTGACATTGCATTCCTCTCTGAGGGGTGGCGAGGAAGGGGTGAAGCAGGAAGGGTGGTGGGTGAGGCAGGAGGGGGGTCTTGAAGGGTTTTGAACGTTCAAATACACAAAACAGACCAGAACCAAACAGGTTCGAACGAGCGGGTCACAGCAAACGCCCACCCTCCCCGCGCCGTCAAGACCTGGGCGCGGAGAGGGTGGGCTCCGAAACCGTTCCGTTATGCCAGGGCGGCGTCCGGAGGGCCGAAGACGGTTCCCGGGGTGACCGGGATCCCCCGCGCCATGGCCTCGAAGTCCAGGATCGGATGGGTCAGGATCTCCTCGACCTCGTCGGTCAGGAGGTTGCCCAGGATGAACTCCTCCTCCGCGCCCGACCCGAAGGTGACCACCTGCCCGCTCGACTGGATCATCCAGTTCAGCAGCTCCCGCTCGCTGCTCTCCGCGAGGTGGATCTCCCGGCCGGGGTGGTCGCGCCGGATCCCGTCGACGACCGCCCGGACGTCCTCCACCGCCACGCCGAGCCTGCGCACCGTGGCCGGCGAGGCCCGCCGGCCCCACCACTGGAAGATCACCCACTGGGCGACCGACGGGTGGGACAGCACCTCCGCGGCGAGCTCCGGCAGCTGGTGGAGGTTCTCGGCACTCGCCACGGTGTGCACCCGCACCCGGTCGAAGCCCTCGGCGTCGCACAGGGCGAGGGACTCCAGCAGCGCGTCGAGGAGCCTGTCGTCCGGGCTCCGGCGGAAGGCGCGCTGCACCTCCGGCGTGACGGCGTCCAGTGGCAGCCGCAGCGAGGACAGGCCGTGGAGCCGGGAGAGCTTCTCGGCGGTGAGCGTGTAGCCGGTGGTGTCGAGGCCGACCTTGAGACCACTGGCGATGGCGTGGTCGACCACGTCGAAGACCGGCGGCCACAGCAGCGGGTCGCCGCCGGCCAGGACCAGGTCGGTGGTCCCGTGCGCGGCCAGCTTCCCGACGATCCGCCTGGCCTGGTCGAGGTCGATCTGCTCCGCCGCGAACGGGTTGTAGCAGCCCTGGCAGGACATCGGACAGCGGTTGTTGATCGACCAGTTGACCCGCCGGACCCGTCGGCCGGTGCGCGGCCGGTCGGCCCTGCCGCGGATCCCGGCCACCAGCCGGGCCAGGCGGACGGCCTGCGGGAGGGTGGCGCCGGCGAGCAGTTCCCCGGCCCGTTCGACGGCGGCCGCGGTGGCGTTGTTCTGGAGCAGGAGGAAGGCCAGGCGCCACCGCATGGTCTCGTCCCCCCGGTCCTGGCCCAGGGCCTGTTCGACCCGCTCGGTCAGGGCGCCGAGGTAGCCGGGGGTGAAGTTGGCGGGTTCCAGGCGCCGTTGGAACGCGTCGGCGATCGACCCGCGCTCCAGGGAGCGGTCGTAGCCGGCCCGCAACGGGTGCGGGGGCAGGATCTCCACGTGCTGCCGGGTGGGCATTCGGTGTTCTCCGGTACGGGTCAGTTCGGGGCGGACGGCAGCATGACGACCATCGAGTCGGCGGAGGACAGGCCCATGCCCTCGACGAAGACCGCGTCGCGGACGAGCTGCGCGATGGCGGGGTGGGTGGGGGCGGCGAGGTAGCGGGCGGTGGATTCGAGCGGGGTGATGTCGCGCTCGGCGATCAGGGTGCGCAGCGAACCCGGCAGGTCGTCGAGGCCCTCGCGCACGTCCTCCAGGTCGAACCGGTCGGCCAACCGCATCGCCGCCCTGCGGGCCTTGGCGAGGTTGGTCGTCGGGTCCAGGGCGGTCGCCTTCGCCAGGTAGTAGGGGACGGGCTGCATCATCCAGGCCAGCGCCTCCCCCGGGTCGTCCTCGTCGTGGCCGGGGCGGTCGAAGGCCTCCGACCCGAGCCCGAGGCCGTCGCAGAACCACTCGGGCCGCATGCTGATCCGGTAGTGGGCGTGACCGGCCAGCCGGAACGCCGGGAGCCTGGCTATGACGGACGTCGTCTCGATCCGGAAGGTGTCGGAGATCCGCCGCATCGTCCGCCCCAGCACGGCCCGGACCTCCGGCACGTCGGCCCCGTCGGCCACGACGTGGATCAGGTCGAGGTTGGAGACGATGTCACCGGTGGGCCCGGTGCGGTGGTCGCCACGGGCCAACGAACCGGTCGCCGCCACTGACATGCCGGTCACGTCCGCGAACTCGCGGGCCAGCTCCTGGAACAGCCGGGGGACGTCTTCGGGTCTCACGCGCTTCCTCGGGTGTCGGCTACGGCGGTGAAGTCGAGAGTCTTCGCCCACTCTTCCAAGTCCGCTCACATCACGGAGAGTTGGCGTTCAGATGGGCAGCCTAACAGCGACCCACCACAAATGGTCGCGTTCGCACCACATATCTCACACATCACGGCTGACGGACCGACACAAGCGGTCTCCACCAGTCACTCACGTACCGCCCGCCCGCACCCGGATCGGGTGGGCGTCGAGACATCCGAACCACGCGTGCGCGAGAAGTCGGCCGGGCCGACTTCTCGCGCAGACCTCGTCAGGCCAGCACGACCGGCGTGCCCGTCAGATCGACTCCTGCCTGCCGGAGTTCGCCGAGGGCGGTGACCGTGGTGTCGGTGGCCACGCCCGCCGTGTAGTCCAGCAGCACCCTGGTCGCGAACCCGGCCTTCACGGCGTCCAGCGCCGTCGCCTTCACGCAGTGGTCGGTGGCGATCCCGACCACGTCCACGGCGTCCACGCCCTGGCCGCGCAGCCAGTCGGCGAGCCGGGTGCCGTCCGCCGCGAAGCCCTCGAACCCGCTCTTGGACGCCGAGTGCGCGCCCTTGAAGAACACCTCGTCCACCGCGCCCGCGTCGACGGCGGGCGCGAAGGACGGGTGGAACTCGCCGCCCTCGCTGCCGACCACGCAGTGCACCGGGAAGGACTCCCGGAAGTCCGGCTGCGCCGAGAAGTGCGGACCCGGGTCGATGTGGTGGTCCCGGGTCGCGACCACCCGCGCCCAGCCCTCCCGCTCCGGGCCCTGGACCAGCTCGGCGATCGCCCGGGCCCGGTCGGCGCCCCCGCCGACCGGGACGCTCCCTCCCTCGCAGAAGTCCTTCTGCACATCCACCACGATCAGCGCGCGAGCCATCGACCGGCCTTTCCTCGGGGGTACGGATTTCGCGGCCAGCTTGACGCCTTCGAGGTACGTGGACGAAGCAACCCGGGCTGCCGTTCACCCGGACGGTCCTGGCGCGACGATCAGCCCGCCCCGGCAGCGCCGCCAGGGGGCGCGGCCGGGGCGAGTGGGTCGGGTTCCGGCCGAGGTCCGGGGAGGGCTGGGTGGTCACCAGGGCGCCCGAGGCGCTGCGGTGGGAGCGCGGGCCGGTCGAGGCCGACGTGGTGGTGTCGGGCGCGGTGGCGGACCTCATGCTGGTGGTCTCCCGCCGCGTCCCGCCGCAGGACGACCGGGTGACGGTGACGGGCGACCGCGCGTTGCTGGACCACTGGTTGGCCCACACGGCCTTCTAGCTCACGGAGTTGCGCGAGAAGTCGGCCGGCCCGACTTCTCGCGCGACGGCGTTCGGCTACCGGCCGACCTCGCGGAGGCGGAAGTCCTCGACCGTCTCCCGGCGGATCAGCAGGCGGGCCCGGCCGTCCTTCACGGCGGCCACCGCCGGGCGGCCGACCAGGTTGTAGCCGGAGGCCATCGACAGCTGGTACGCCCCGGCCGCCGGGACGGCCAGCAGGTCCCCCGCGCGCAGGTCGGCGGGCAGCACGGCGTCACGGACCAGCACGTCGCCGGCCTCGCAGTGCCGGCCCACCACGTCCACCCGGGCCGCGCCCGCCTCCGAGCGGCGGCCCACCAGGCGGACGCTGTACGGCGATCCGTACAGCGCCGGGCGCGGGTTGTCGCTCATCCCGCCGTCCACGGCGGCGAAGCAGTGGCCGTCCGCGGTGTGCTTCACCGACAGCACCCGGTACACGGCGACGGCGGCCGGGCCGGCCAGCGCGCGGCCGGGCTCGACGATCAGCCGCGGCACCTCCAGGCCCGCCTCGGCGCAGCGCACCGCCAGCCGGTCGGTCACCCGGACGGCGAAGTCGGCGACGTCGAACTCGGCGTCCCCCGGCAGGTAGCGGATGCCGTGGCCGCCGCCGAGGTCCAGTTCGGGCAGTTCCACGCCGTGCTGCTCCCGGATCTCCGCGAGCAGCCGCACCAGCGCGTCCACCGCCTGGAGGTAGGGCTCGACCTCGGTGATCTGCGAGCCCAGGTGGCAGTGCAGGCCGGCCAGTTCGAGCCCGGGCTGGTCGAGCACCCGGGCGATCGCGTCGGCCGCGTCGCCGCCCTCGATCGGGAAGCCGAACTTCTGCCCGCCCACTCCCGTCTGAACCGCCGTGTGGTGGCCGGCGGCGATCCCCGGGACGACCCGGACGAGCACCCGCTGCGGGGTGTCGGCGGCCACCAGGGCGGCCAGCCGGGCGATCTCCGCCGGGCCGTCGATCACGATCCGCCCGACCCGCAGCCGCCGGGCCAGCCGCAGTTCCTCCGGGGACTTGGCGTTGCCGTGCAGCAGGATCCGCTGCGCCGGGAAGCCGGCCGAGGCGGCCAGCCACAGCTCGCCGGAGGAGCAGACGTCCAGGCCCAGGCCCTCCTCGGCCACCCAGTCGGCCATCGCGCTGCACAGGAACGCCTTGGCGGCGTACAGCACCTCGGCGTGCGGCAGCGCCCGCCGGTACGCCCGGGCGCGGTTGCGCACCTCGGCCTCGTCCAGGACGTACAGCGGGGTGCCGAAGCGCTCGGCCGCCTCCGCCAGCCCCACCCCGCCGACCAGCACGTCGCCGCCGGGGCCGGGCCGCGCCGAGGCCGGCCAGGGGCCGCCGAGCGCGTCGACGGCCGGGGCGTCGGGGCGGGCGGTGGAGGTGCCGGTGGAGGGGGCGGGGACGGCGGAGGGGACGGACGGGGCGGTCAGCTGCGTCATGGCGGTACTCCTACGGGGCGGGGCGGGGTTGCGGCACGCGGTGGGCGGGGTCAGTCCTCGAACTGCATCGCGATCCGGCAGTGCGCCGGGCGGCCGCGGTCGTGGCCGACCGTGGGCGCGGGCGCCGGTTCGGGCGGCTCGGGGCTGTCCTGAAGCTCCTGTCGCTCCTGCCGGACACCGGCGGGCACCAGGCGGACCAGGCGGCGCGGCGACTGGTCGACGGCGGTGGCGGTGGCGATCGTGCTGCTCACGGAAGGCTCCTCGGGCTCGGGCGGGCCGCCGTGGTGCGGCCCTCGGTTCCAGTGGATGCCCACCGGACACCGATCGCACCGGGCCTTGACGCGTGGCCTACGCTCCGCCGGGCGTCCTTGACGCCTTCCTGACATCCGCCGCCACGGCCATCACCCGTACGGCCGCACGCACCCCCGAACGTCCGTACGAGCCCTCGAACGCCCACCCGGTCCGGATGTCAGGGAGCCGTCAAGGACGGCCGCCCGCACGCCAAGCCCGCGTCAAGAGGCGCGTGGCGGGCGCGGATCCGGTGGTGGGCTGGCCGCCGTCCCCGCCGCCACCGAGTCCGCCGCCCCGTTGCCCCGCAGCCCGGGGCGGCCCGGAAGGTCTTCCGAGACGATGCGCCGTTCGGCCCTCACTCCCCCGGACACCACCACGCCCCGAACCGACTGGTTCCGCCGCCCGGACGGCGTCCACGAGCAACCCCCGCACGACCGACCGGACGACCGGCCGCACCAACCGCAGCACCACCCGAGCCACCGGCCGACCGGCCCGGACGGCGGCCGCCGCCGGCTCATCACCCGCCGCCAGCTCACCGAGGCCCTGCCCGCCGCCGTCCGCAAGCTCCACCCGCGCACCATGATGCGCAACCCGGTGATGCTCGTGGTGGAGACCGGCTCCGCGCTCACCACGCTCAGCGCCGTGATCCACCCGAGCGTGTTCGCCTGGGTGATCGGCTTCTGGCTCTGGCTGACCGTGCTGTTCGCCAACCTCGCCGAGGCCGTCGCCGAGAGCCGGGGCAAGGCGCAGGCCGAGTCGCTGCGCCGCACCCAGGCCGGAACGACCGCCCGGCGGCTGCTGCACTGGCGGGTCGGCACCCGCGACCACCGCCACGAGGTGATCCCCGCCGAGCAGTTGATGCTGCACGACGTGGTGCTGGTGCCGGCCGGCGAGGTCGTGCCGCAGGACGGCGAGGTGGTCGAGGGGGTGGCCTCCGTCGACGAGTCGGCGATCACCGGGGAGTCCGCGCCGGTGATCCGCGAGTCCGGCGGTGACCGCACCGGCGTCACCGGCGGCACCAGGGTGCTCTCCGACCACCTGGTCGTCCGGGTCACCTCCCGGCCCGGGCAGAGCTTCGTCGACCGCATGATCGCCCTGGTGGAGGGCGCCAACCGGCAGAAGACCCCGAACGAGATCGCGCTCAACATCCTGCTCGCCTCGCTCACCATCGTCTTCCTGCTCTCGGTGGTCTCGCTCCAGCCGATGGCGATCTACGCGCACGCACCGCAGACCACCGTGGTGCTGGTCGCGCTGATGGTCGCGCTCATCCCGACCACCATCGGCGCGCTGCTGTCCGCGATCGGCATCGCCGGGATGGACCGGCTGGTCCAGCGCAACGTCGTCGCCCTGTCCGGCCGGGCCGTCGAGGCCGCCGGGGACGTCGACGTGCTGCTGCTCGACAAGACCGGCACCATCACCCACGGCAACCGCCGGGCCGTCGCGCTGCACCCGCTGCCCGGCGCGAGCACCGAACAGCTCGCCGAGGCGGCCCAGTTGGCATCCGTCGCGGACGAGACCCCGGAGGGCCGCTCACTCGTCGAACTGACGAACCGTCAGTACTGGGTGCCGCCCCGCGCCCCCGGCGAACTCGGCGAGCAGCGTCCCGTCCCGTTCACCGCGCACAGCCGGATGAGCGGCGTCGACCTGACCTGGCCCGACGGGACGAACTGCCTGATCCGCAAGGGCGCCGCCGGAGCCGTCGCCCGCTGGGTGGTGGACTCCGGCGGGCGGATGCCGATGGAGGCCAAGCCGCTGGTGGACCGGATCGCCGAGGCCGGCGGCACCCCGCTGCTGGTCGCCGTCCACGACCGGCACGGCGCCCGCGCGCTGGGCGTGGTCGAACTCAAGGACGTGGTGAAGGAGGGCATCGCCGAGCGCTTCGCCGAGCTGCGCAGGATGGGCATCCGCACCGTCATGGTCACCGGCGACAACCCGCTCACCGCCCGCGCCATCGCCGCCGAGGCCGGGGTGGACGACTTCCTCGCCGAGGCCACCCCCGAGGACAAGCTCGCCCACCTGCGCCGCGAGCAGGCCGCCGGGAACATGGTCGCGATGACCGGCGACGGCACCAACGACGCCCCCGCGCTCGCCCAGGCCGACGTCGGGGTCGCGATGAACTCCGGCACCCCGGCCGCCAAGGAGGCCGGCAACATGGTCGACCTCGACTCCAACCCGGCGAAGCTGATCGACATCATCCGGGTCGGCAAGCAACTCCTCATCACCCGCGGCGCGTTGACCACCTTCTCGATCACCAACGACGTGGCCAAGTTCTTCGCGATCATCCCCGCGATGTTCGCGAACGCCTACCCCGGGCTGCACCACCTCAACATCATGGAACTGCACAGCCCGACCTCGGCGATCGCCTCCGCGATCATCTTCAACGCGCTGATCATCGTCGCCCTGATCCCGCTGGCCCTGCGCGGCGTCCGCTACCAGCCCGCCTCCGCCACCGACCTGCTCCGCCGCAACCTGCGGGTGTACGGACTGGGCGGGCTGGTCCTGCCGTTCCTCGGCATCAAGGCGATCGACCTGCTGATCCAGTTCGTGCCGGGCCTCGGCTGAGGCACGGCGCGCATCGGAGCTGTCAGAAGGCCGTCAAGAAGTGTGCGACCGGCGTCATGGAGCCATCAGCGGCGGTACGGACGGACCGGTTCCGGGGTTCACTGGAATCATCCGAACCAAGGAGTACGGAACCGGGAGTACCCGACCGGAGAAACGGAGGCGAACGGCCATGACCGGGACCACCCGAGTGATCGTCGGCCTGAGCGGATCACTGAGCAGTCTGGCCGCCCTCTACCACGCCGTCGGCGAGGCGGCCCGCAGCGAGGCCGTGCTGGTGCCGGTGGCCGCGTGGAACGCGGGCGAACGCGACGGCCTGCGCCCGCTGTCCGAACTGGAGCACGCCGCCCGGCGGCGGCTGGACATCGCCTTCGAACAGGCCTACGGCGGCTACCCGTCCGGCCTGGTCATCCACCCGCTGGTGGTCAGGGCCGACCCCGGGCCCGCCCTGGTCGGCGCCGTCACCGGGCCGGAGGACCTGCTGGTCCTCGGCGCCGCCACCCGCCGCCGGTTCGACCGGCTGCGGCACGGCTCGGTGGCCCGGCACTGCCGCCACCGCGCGGGCTGCCGGGTGGTCGAGGTCTCGCCCTCCGCGCTGCTGACCCGGCTCGAACTCCCCGCCCGCACCGGGGCACCGCTCCCGCTGCTGGGGCGCGCCTAGTCCTGTCCCCCGAACCCGCCCGCCGGCTCGGCGCGTCACCTCACCCACGTCGAGCCGGCGGGCGCCATCGTGCCCGGGCCCGCCGGGGCGGGGCCCCTGGTCCGGCCCCGCCCCGGCGCCGTCCCCAACTGCACCACCGCGTCCGCGTGTTCGCGCACCAGCGGCAGGTCGTGGCTGATCAGCGCCAGCGCCACCCCGCGCTCGACGCGCAGCCGGCCGAGCAGGGCCATGATGCCCGCGGCCGTGTCGGCGTCCAGCCCGGAGGTCACCTCGTCGCACAGCAGGACGTCCGGCCCGGCCGCCAACGCCCGGGCGATGGCGACGCGTTGACGCTGGCCGCCGGACAGCTCGGGCGGGCGCCGGGCGGCCAGGTCGGCGGGGAGGTCGACGGCGGCCAGCAGTTCGGCGACCCGGCCGGGGCACTGCTCGTGCGGGGTGCTGTGGTGCAGCCGCAGCGGCCGGGTGAGGGTGGCGCCGACCGTCCGGGCCGGGTTGAGCGCGCCGAGCGGGTCCTGCGGGACGAGTTGGACGCGGCGGCGCTGCTCGCGGGTGCGGGCGTGGTGCGAGCCGGCCAGCGGGGCACCGTCCAGGGTGAGGGCGCCGCCGGTGGGCGGGTGGAGCCCGGCGAGGACCCGGACGAGGGTGGTCTTGCCCGCGCCGGAGGGTCCGATGATGCCGGTGCAGCTGCCGGGCGCGAGGTGCAGGTCGACCCCGGTGAGGATCCGGCGCCGCCCGCGCCCGTACCCGACGTGGGCTTCGACGCCGAGCGCGGCCAGCCCGACGGCGGTGCGCGCCGCGACCGGTCCGGACGTACGGCCCGCCCCGGCCCGGATGGGGCCGCCGCCCGCCCCGGGCCGGGCCGGGGCGAGGACGAGCACCTCGTCGGCGCAGCGGGCCACGAAGGCGGCGTCGTGACTGGCGAGCGCGACGGCGATGCCGTGCCGGCAGGCGAGTTCGCGCAGCAGGTCGGCGATCTCGTCCCGCAGGGCGGGGTCCAGGCCGGCGCCGGGTTCGTCGAGGAGCAGCAGGTCGGGGCGGCGGGCGAGGGCCCGCGCGAGGGCGACGCGGCGCTGCTGACCGCCGGCGGGGGCACCCGGGAGGGCGGGAGCACCGGGGAGGCGGCGTTCCAGCCGCTGGTCGGCGGGCAGGCGGACCCGGGCGAGCAGGTCGCGCACGGCTTCGGGGCCGCGGTCGGCGGCGGCCCCGGCGAGCAGTCCGGCGGCCCGCGTCCGGGGGTCGAGGCCCGAGCCCTGGCCCTGGCCGAGGAAGGCGAGCCGGTGACGGCGCAACCGGCGCAGCGCTTCGGGGGCGAGGGCGAGGACGTCCTGACCGAGGACGGTGACCAGTCCGGTGGCCCGGGCGCCCGGGGGCAGGGCGCCGGCGAGGGCGTGCAGCAGGGTGCTCTTGCCTGCGCCGGAGGGGCCGGTGACGGCGTGCACGCGTCCGGGGCGCAGGTCGAGGCTGACCGGGGCGAGCAGCGGGGTGCCGTCCGCGAGGGCGATGGCGAGCCGGTCGACCCGGGCGGTCGGGTCCTCGGTCACAGTCATTCCGCGCGTCCTCCCCCCGAACCGAAATCACTTAGGTTTGCCTATCCTAAAGTTGAGCCCTCGACAACCCTCCTGTCACACAATGGCTCAGGAGTGACCACCCCGCCGACGTTCTCGGCCGCCGTCCGGCCGTCGGCACCGGAACATGCCCGGCGCGGGCCCGGCGCGGGCCCGGCACGCGGCCGGTGTCACTGCGGGTCGTGCAGGTGGTCGCTCAGCCAGGTCAGCGACGGCGGGAGCAGCCTGGTCCAGGTGGTGAAGTTGTGCCCGCCGGTCTCCACGGTGGCCTGGGCGACCACCAGCGGCGGGCGGGCGGCCGCGGCGAAGGCCACGGAGTCGGCGTAGCCGTGGCCGTCCTCCTTGCTGTCGGCGAGGAGCACGGCGAGGGCGGGCATCGGCAGGTGGGCGAGGCGCCAGTTCAGGTCGGCCTCGTCGCGCCGCTGCCGGCTGCCGCCGAAGAGGTCGCCGGTCGTCACGTCCTCGGCGGCCTTGAAGTAGCCGGACAGCGAGACCGCCACCGGGAAGGTCTCCGGGTGGACCATGCCGAGCTTGACGGCGCAGTAGCCGCCGGTGGAGTCGCCGATCACGCCGAGGCTGCCGGTGCCGTCGAGCACCCGGTAGGAGGCGCGCAGGTCGGCCGGCACGTCGGTGGTGAAGTAGCGCTGGGCCTGCGGGCCGTTCGGGACGTCCTCGCACTCGCTGTCGCGCGGCATCGACGGCGAGGGGCGCACCAGCACCAGGACGGTCGGCTTCATCGCCCCCCGGCGCAGCAGGTCGAGTTCGTACGCCGGGTAGCGCAGCTTGGTGACCAGGTTGGCGGCGTCCCCCGGGAAGCCGGTCATCACCAGCGCGGCCGGGAAGTGCCGGGTCTCGGCGCCGGGCCGGAAGTACTGCGGCGGCAGGTAGACGTACCCGTCGGTGCTGAGCCCGGTGGTGCCGCCGGGCAGCCGTACCCGGTCGAGCCGCCCGATGGTGGCCGGGTCGCGGTTGGCCCCGTCCGCACCGGTGATCTCGGCGGTGCCGAGCACCTGCACCCCGGCGGGCACCTCGGTCGGGGTGCCGCCGGGGGTGCCGGGGGGCGTGCCGGTCGGAACCACGGACGGAACGACGGGCGGGCTGACGGACGGGCTGCCGGTCGGGCCGCCCACCTGGATGACGCCCGCCCCGCGGTCGCGCCCGAACAGGTCGGACCAGCTGCTGTAGAACACGAAGTCGTCGTTGACGGCGAGCCCGAGGGTGGCCAGCAGGGCGAACTGGGTGACGGCGATCGTCCCGAGCCGCAGGAACACCGCGGGCCAGCTGCGGACGGCCAGCCGGGGCCAGACCCAGAGCGTGCCGAGCACCGTGCCCACCGCGAACAGCGCCGCCAGCGCCAGCAGCTTGTGGCTGGTGAGTCCCATCCGGCCTCCCTGGGCGCGCGTCCGACGGCGCGACCCAGGGTAACCAGGGCGGGACCGAACGTCACTCCCGCCGGTCGGCGAGCGCCTGCCAGACCTGGTCGCGCAGGAACGGCGGGTCGGTGAAGCGGATGCCGGTGGCGTCGCGCAGGGCGTTGGCGAAGGCGGGGGCGACCGGGTTGAACGGGCTCTCGCTCATCGACTTGGCGCCGAGCGGGCCGATCGCGTCCGAGGTGGTCGAGAAGTGCACCTCGGTGCGCGGCACGTCGGCGTACGCGGGCAGGCGGTAGCGGCGGAAGGCGGCCGTGGTGACCTCGCCCCGGTCGTCCAGCAGCACCCGTTCGAACAGCGTCGCGCCGAGCGCCTGGGCGACCCCGCCCTCGACCTGCCCGCGGCACTGCATCGGGTTCATCACCCGCCCGGCGTCGGCGCCGTGCACGCTGCGCAGGATCCGGATCTCCCCGGTGTCCGGGTCGACGGCCAGGCGGAACCACTGCAAGTTGAACGCCACCGAGCGCGGCGAGCCGCCCCAGTGCCCGGTGCCGACGAGGTCGACGCCGCGTTCGCGCGCCGCCGCGTGCAGTTCCTTCAACGGGATGCCGCGCCCGTCGCAGTCGACGGCCTCGGCGCCGAGCCGGACCAGGCTGCGCGGGGTCCGCGCGTACTCGGCGGCGAAGTCGGTCAGCCGTTCGGCGAGCGCGTTCGCGGCCCGCATCACCGCCTTGCCCGCGACCACCGTCCCGGCCGAGCCGAAGGCGCCGGTGTCGTGCCGGACGACGTCGGTGTCGGACTGCCGGATCGCGATCCGGTCGACGGTGGTGCCGAGCGCGCCCGCGGTGATCTGCTGGTGCACGGTGGTCGTGCCGTTGCCGAACTCGGCCGTCCCGACGGCGACGTCGTAGCTGCCGTCCTCCAGCAGGGCGACGGCGGCGTCGGCGAAGTGCCCGCCGGGCGGGCCGGTGGCGATCATCGCCATGGCGAAGCCCTGCCCGACCAGCCAGCCCTCGGGGGCGTCCGCCGCGCTGCGGTCGTCCGCGAGCGCGTCGCGGACGACTTGCAGGCACTGGTCGAGGCCGTAGCTGGCGATGTGCAGGTCCTCCTCCTCGCCGCCGGGGCTGAGCATGTGCTCGCCGGGGCCGATGACGTTGCGCTCGCGGAACTCCAGCGGGTCGATGCCCAGTCGGCGGGCCAGTTCGTCCATCGCCGACTCCACCGCGAAGGTCACCTGCCCGAGCCCGTAGCCCCGGAAGGCGCCGGCCGGCACGCAGTTGGTGTACACCGAGTACGCCTCGACCTTCTTGTGCGGCACCCGGTAGACGCCCATCGACTCGCCGACGCTGTGGAACATCACCGCCGGGCCGTGGTTGCCGTACGCGCCGGTGTTGGACACCACCCGGAAGCTCAGCGCCGTGAGCGTGCCGTCCGCCTTCGCGCCCGCCTTGACGGTGATCGTGAACGGGTGCCGGGTGGTGGCCCCGTAGAACTGCTCGGCCCGGGTGAACTCCAGCTTCACCGGCCGGCGCAGCCGCAGCGCCGCCAGCACCGCGATGTCCTCGGTCAGCATCTCCTGCTTGCCGCCGAAGCCTCCGCCGACCCGGCCCGCCACCACCCGGACCTCCTCCTCCGGCAGGTCGAACAGGGCGCAGAGCGCGCGCCGGGTGAGGAACGGCACCTGGGTGCTGGAGCGCACCACCAGCCGCTCGCCGGCACCGTCCTCGCGCTCCTCGAAGGAGACGACGCAGCCGTGCGTCTCCAGGCTGGCGTGCTGCACCCGCTGGGTGCGGAAGGTCTCCTGGTAGACCGCGTCGGCCTCGGCGAAGCCCTGCTCCACGCTGCCGATCTCGCCGTGCACCTCACCGCACACGTTGTTCTCCGGCCGGGCGATCCGGGCCTGCGGCCCCTTGGCGTGCAGCACCGGCGCGCCGGGCGCCATCGCCTCCTCCGGGTCCAGCACGTACGGGAGTCGCTCGTACTCGACGGCGATCCGGCGGCAGCCCTCCTCGGCGGCGGCCTCGCTGTCGGCGACCACCGCGGCGACCCGCTGGCCGACGAAGCGGACGACGTCGTCCAGCAGCCGGGTGTCGTCCGGGTCCTCGGTCGGGTGCTCGTGCCGGGCCGAGGAGTACAGCCGCTCGGGCGCGTCGTGGTGGGTGAACACCGCGTGCACGCCGGGCACCCGCAGGGCGGCCGCGGTGTCGATGGCGACGATCCGGGCGTGCGGGTGCGGGGAGCGCAGCAGCTTCAGGTGCAGCAGCCCCGGCACCTCCACGTCGAAGGTGTAGCGGGCGGTGCCGGTGACGACCTGCGGCCCGGCGGGCGCGCCCAGGCTGCGGCCGACGGCGCGGCCGGCCTCGGGCTCCTCGGTGTGCCGGACGCCGCGGATCGCGTCCTCGATCGCCCGGTATCCGGTGCAGCGGCACAGGTTGCCCTTCAACGACCTGGGGAGGTCGGCGAGTTGCTCCTCGTCCAGGGCGCTGGCGGTCATCAGGAAGCCGGCCGTGCAGAAGCCGCACTGGAAGCCCTGGGCGTCCAGGAACCGCTGCTGCATCGGGTGCAGCTCGCCGTCCTTGGCCAGGCCCTCCACCGTGGTGACGCACCGCCCCTCGGCGCGTGCCGCCGGGTAGAGGCAGCTGTGCACCGGGGTGCCGTCCACCTGCACGGTGCAGGCGCCGCAGTCGCCGGCGTCGCAGCCCTTCTTCACCCCGAACCAGCCGCGCTCGCGCAGGTAGGTGCGCAGGCACTGGCCCGGGCGGGGCTCGGCGTCGAAGTCCCGTTCGTTGACGCGGATCGAGAAGCTCATGCGGCCTCCTCCTCGGCCCGGCCCGGTCCGACCAGGCCCGGTCCAGCCGGGTCCGGTCCGGCCGTACTCGGCAGGGCCGGCCGGGCGGGGTCCAGTTCGCGGCGGATCTGCTCGGCGAACCGGAAGGTCAGGTGCCGCCGCCAGGCGGGCAGTCCGTGGATGTCGTCGAAGTACTCCTCGGGCCGGATGCCGCCTCGGACGGCCTCCTCGACGGCGGCCGCGTTCGGCCCCGGCGGGAACCAGAGCCGGATCGGGCGGACGGTGGCGGCGGTGACGGTGATGGTCAGCGAACCGTCCACCGGATCGCGGGTGCCGATCAGTAGCGCGCCGGAGCGGCCCAGCCCGTACAGCGAGGCCTGGCGGAACGCCGTCCGGGCCGCCAGCGCCCGGCCCGGCAGGGTGATCGAGCGCAGCAGCTCACCCGGCCGCAGGTCCTTGGCACCGGCGCCGGTGACGAACTCCGCCACCGGGACGCGGCGTTGCTCCCCCGACGGGGCCCGCAGCAGGCAGACCCCGTCCAGGGCGGCGGTCAGCGAGATCATCGGGCCGGCGGGCAGGCCGTTGCACAGGTTGCCGCCGACGGTGGCCGTGTTCCAGATCTTCCAGGAGGCCAGGAACGCCCGGCAGCACTGCTCGAACAGCGGCGCCGCCGCCCAGGCCGCGGGCTTGGGGTAGCGGGAGAGCTGGGCGATCGTGCAGGTCGCGGCGATCTCCAGGCCGCCGTCCGGGGTCGGGGTGAGCGGCTCCCAGCCCATCCGGCCGAGATCGATCAGCCGGCGGATGTGCGGCTGCGGTTCGGAGAACAGGTACGTCCCGCCGCCGAGCCAGGCGTCCCCGGGCCGCCAGGTGCCGCCCCGGCGGGCGTCGCACAGCTCGGCCACCGTGTTCAGATCCATGTCGCTCCATCGCCCCCGGCCGGTCCCGTTCCTTCGGTACGGCGATTGAAGCGGCGGCGACCGGCCGGGCACGAGTGGGCCCGCACACCAGCCGCACCCGGCCCCACCTGGTCGATCGTCCAACGGCGGGCCCTCCCAACGGCGCCAACTTCGACAAGGGTGTCGAAGTTGACCTGAGGGCCGGGCTATGCTGTCCCGAAGTCCGAGGATGACCCCCCCCTTGCCCCGTCGACGAACGCACCAGCATGGCGCGCCCGACCGGAAGGAGGCGAGACGCATGGACAGCAGCAGTGCGGGCCGCACCACCCACCCCCACCCCCGCATGCCCCGGTCCGCCTCCGGCAGACGGTGAGCACGGTCGCGACGGTGAACACACCCGTCGCACTGGCTTTCTGACGCCACGTCAAGTCCTCCTGGCGCCACGTCCCACCCGTCGGCCCTGCCGCCACCGCCGTCCGCGGCCCCTTCGCCCGCCCCGGTCTCCCCCGCCGAGGAGAGGTATCCCATGACGACGTCCCGGCCCTACCCGCGCCCCGCCGAGGCCGCGGTGCTGCTCACCGTCCTCGCCCTCCTCGTCGCCGAGGAACTCGCCCTCGGCCTGGCCGAGGAGGAGGACCGCCCGGTCATCAACGCCATCCTGATCGGCGCCTCCGGCTCCGGCCTCCTGGCGGTCGGCGCGGTGCTGCTCGGACGCTGGCTCGACACCCGCCGCCCGCTCCCCTTACCCCCTCCCGGCCCCAACGGCCGCGAGTACAGCGCCCGCGCCCTCGAAGACTTCCCGATGGACGCCGTGCGCCCGCTCCTCCTCGCCCACCAGGCCCCGCAGCTGGGCCAGTTGTACTCCGCCTGGATGCTCGCCCGGGCCGGCCGACCGGCCCCGTGGATCGCCCGCCGACTCGGCATCCCGCTCGACGCCGCCCACCTCCTCGTCGACGCCGCCCGCACCCGCCACGACTGAGCCGACGGCGTCAGCGGCGCCGGCCGGGCGCCCCCGCGCCGGCCTGCGCCAGCAGGAACGGCACCAGGCCGCGCTCCGCCAGAGCCGACCGCCAGGCGTCCCGCGCCAGCCCCAGCTCCCCCAGGACGCCGGCCTCCCCACCGGAGTCCGCCGCCCTCGACCGCGAGGCCGCGCCCAACAGCCCCAGCCCGCCCACCAGCAGGCTCACCGCGGCCACCCCGGCCGCCACCCACCCGGCACCGACCAGCGCGTGCCCCAGCACCGCGGCGTCGTCCGCCAGCCCCAGCGCGTACCCGAGCAGCAGGAAGATCGCGGCGGCCACCCCGGCGATGATCGGCACGATCACCCCCAGCACCCCCCACCACCCGGACACCCGCTGGCGCCCCGGCTCGTCCACCGGCAGTCGCGCCACCGCGTCCTGGTCCGCCCGCAGCGCCGCGTACCGCTCGTACTCGGGCGCCGCCGCCGCCAGCACGAACTCCGCGTTCTCCCGGGCGGTGCGCCGCAACCGCTCCACCCCCGGCCCCTCGTCCCCCACCGCCCGCAGGGCCGCCCGCACCTGCGACCCGGCCAGCGCCCTCCCCAGTTCCGTCTCGAAGTCGGCCCGATCCTGCTGCGGCAGTCGAAGCGGCCTGTCCATGCCGTGCCCCCGTTCGCTGTTTCTCCTAGTTCTACAGAACTGTAGAACATGGCGGCGGATAGCAGCAGCCCCGTTCACCTGTGGGCTTGCGATTCAGGAGCGGCCGGCACCCGGCACCCGCGCGGCCGACGGACCGGTCGGCTCAGGACACCGTCAGGATCCCCCGCATGAAGTGGTGCAGGGTGCACAGGTACGAGGAGGCGCCCGGCCGGGCCGGCGCGGTGAAGGTCGCGGACGCGCCCGGGGCGATGGTGCCGGTGTCGAAACCGCCGTCCTGGGCGGTCAGGGTGTGGTCGACCGTGTCGGCGTTGCGGACCGTGACGACGGCGCCCGGGCGGACGGTGAAGTCGGCCGGCTCGAACGCGAAGTCCCTGATGGCCACCGCCCCCGGGGCGGGAGCGGTGGCCGAGGACGGCGAGGCGGCCGGGGCGGCCGAAACGGCCCCGGTCGGGCCAGAGGCCGAGCCCGACTCCGGGCCTGAGTCCGGTCCCGAGTCCGGGCCGCCCACGCGGACGGAGCAGGCGGCGAGGGCGGCGCCGAGGAGCACGGCGGCCACGGCCTGGGCCCGCGACCGCATCAGGAGCTGAAGAGCGGGACCCGCCGGGCGTCGGAGGACGCGGGCGGGGTGGCGCCGAGGTCGGAGACCGTGGCGATCAGCACGGCGTCCGCGCCCGGGATCCAGTTGACCGTCTTGGACTGGACGACGAGCTGCCGCTGCCGCGCCGTCCCGTCGCAGATCACGTCCGCCTCGGCCGTCCGGCTGGAGCCGAAGGCCATCGAGGAGGTGTCCTCCGGGTCCCGCTGCTCGACCGAGACGGTGAGCGACCGGGCCTCCTCCGCGACCCCGCAGACGTACTCGACGTCGACCCGGACCCGGCCGGGGACCTTCGGGTCGATCCTGGCCTCACCGAGAGTGACGCCCGTGGGGGCCGAGTCCCCGTCCCGCACCCGGGCCGGGGCGGCCACCGAAGCCGCGGCCGGCGCCGGGTCGGCGGCCAGGGCGGGCGCCGTGAGCCCGCCGAGGGCCGTAGTGAGGGCCGTCACAATGATCCACCGCTGCACTGCCAACCTCCCATAACTGAAACCGTGTTGCGGCCGACGCTAACCGCCCCGCCAGTGGCCCGCGCGCCGAGGCGGGCGCCCGTCGCACGGACAGCCCAGCCACGGCGGCGGCCCGCCGTCACCAACGGCCCGGAACGGCGGTGACCTGGCATCACCAACGGCCCAACCCGCCGCCCGACCGACCGTCACCACCGGACCGGACCGCCGCGACGACCCTCCGTCACCAGCCGCCCCGTATGGACCAGCGCCCCTTCGGCCGCCCTCCCCGGAGCCGCCCGAACGGACGAAGGGCCCGCCGCGCGGTGCGCGCGACGGGCCCCTCAAGGACGCGAGGCGTTACCGGCGCCCGGCGCCGACCTCGGAGCCGGTGTTCTCGTCCTCGCCCTGGTCGCCGTTCCGGTCGTCGTTCCGGTCGTCGCTGCGGTCCCGGTCGCCCCAGCTGTCGCTGCGGTCGCGGTACAGGGTGAAGCGGTCGAAGAGCACCGGCGTCGGGAACGGGTCGGCCGCGGTGGCGGACGGGGAGTGGTAGTAGCTGACGGTGATGGTGGTGCGGCCGCCCGGCAGCGCCCCGGGGTCGACGTCGAAGACCGCGACGCCGTACGGGAAGGCGGTGTCCGGGTCGGTGACCGCGGACCAGTGGGCCTTCTCCTTGGCGTCCGGGTCGGCCTTGAAGGTGAGCCGCTGGGTGCGCACGGAGGCCTGGCGGACGCCGTCCGCGTCGGCGGGCAGGTAGACGTCGTCGTGGCCGGCGGTGCCGCCGCCGCCGAGGATCAGGTGGACGGTGCCCTGCGAGGTGTCGATCCGGCGCAGGTCGTCGTCGGCGACGGCCGGGGTGAGCAGGCCGCCCGGCTCGGTGCCGCGGACGGGGTGGGTCCGCTCGTAGTCGTGGTCGTGCCCGGCCAGGACGAGGTCGACGCCGTAGCGGTCGAGCAGCGGCAGCAGCTTCTCGCGGATGCCCATGTCACCGCCGTGGCTGGCGGCCGACGAGGACATCGCGAACTGGTGCAGGTTGACGACGACCCAGTCCACCGCGCGGCCGCGCCGGGCGCGCGCCAGGGTGCGCTCCAGCCAGCGGAGTTGGGCGCCCTCGCTGTAGTCGCTGATGTAGATGGACTGGCCGGTGGCCGGGTCGAGGCTGGCGTCGTCCTCGACGGCGATCTCGTTGCCGTCGAGGCTCACGAACAGCACCGAACCGACCTGGAAGCTGTACCAGTTGCCGCAGTAGTCGCGGGTGCCGTTGTCGGGCAGCTCGAAGCGGGTCAGGTAGGAGGCGTAGCCGAGGTCCCCGCCGCCGGCCTCGACCTCGTGGTTGCCGGGCGCGGGCATCCAGGGCCGGCTGGCCGCCGACTTGGCGAGGTTGTTCATGAACGCGTTCCAGCACTGCGGCTGGCGCTGCGGGTTGTTGTTGGCGTACGCGAGGTCGCCGTTGAGCAGGTGGAACAGCGGCGCGAACTGCTCGACCTGGCGGACGGCGGCGGCGCCGTGGATCGAGGACTTGCTGAACACGTTGTCGCCGGTGCCGAGATCGCCGAAGCTGGTGAAGCGGAACGCGGCCCGGCCGCGCGCGGGCGCGGTGCGGAATGTGCCGCGCACCGGGCCGGAGCCGTCGTGCAGCACCTCGTAGACGTACGTGGTGTCGGGCCGCAGGCCGTCCAGGCGGACGTGGTGGGTGTACGTCTCGACCTTGTTGAGCCCGTCGACGTAGGTGCGGGTCTCGGCGTCCACGGTGTGGCCGGCGCCGCCGCGCGGGGTGCCGATCCGGACCCGGGGGCGGCGCACACTGGCGGCCGTCGCCCAGGAGACGGTCATCTCACGGGACGGCTCGTTGCCCCACTGGAGGTGGATCTGCTCCGGCCCGGGGGTGCCCGCCAGGGCCGGCTGCGTCCAGAGGAGGGTGGACGCGGGCAGCGCGGCCAGCGCGCCTGCCGCGGTACCCGTCCGAAGGACCGTTCTGCGCGAGGGATGTGACACTGCCGCCTCCAAGGCTCCGGGAAACGCCCAGGAGAGTCCCAGCCGAACCGGGCGCCCGGGCCACCGGCGAAGGTTCTTCCGGCGAACGCCAGTTGAACGCCGGATCGGACCGGGCGGCGATCGACCGCGACACCGGTCAGGCCCGTCAAGCCGGTTGCGCCGATCACACCGGTTACGCCGGGAGGATTACCGATCCCTGACGGCCGGTCCGTCCACGCCCGATCCGCCGCACCGCGCGGCTAGCGTCGGCGGCATGGAGATTCTGGTCACCGGCGGAGCCGGGTTCATCGGGTCGGCCGTGGTCCGCGCACTGGTCGCGGCCGGGCACGGGGTACGGGTGCTGGACGCGCTGCTGCCCGCCGTCCACCGCTCGGGGCGGGCCCCCGAACTGCCCGGCGGCGTGGCCTTCGAGCAGGGGGACGTCCGGGACGCCGCCGCCGTCCAGCGGGCGCTGGCCGGGGTGGACGCGGTCTGCCACCAGGCGGCGATGGTCGGCCTCGGGCTGGACCTCGACGACGCCCCCGCCTACGCGGGCTGCAACGACCTCGGCACGGCCGTCCTGCTCGCCGCGATGGCCCGCACCGGTGTCCGCCGCCTCGTCCTGGCCGGCTCGATGGTGGTGTACGGGGAGGGCCGCTACCGCTGCCCCGCGCACGGCGACGTCGCCCCGGGCCCGCGCCGCCCGGCCGACCTGGAGGCCGGTCGCTTCGAGCCGCCCTGCCCGGCCTGCGGCCGCGCCCTGAGCCCCGGCCTGGTCGCCGAGGACGCCCCGGCCGACCCGCGCAGCGTGTACGCGGCCACCAAGCTCGCCCAGGAGCACCTGGCCTCCGCGTGGGCCCGGGCCTGCCAGGGCGCCGTCCTGACGCTCCGCTACCACAACGTGTACGGCCCGGACATGCCGCGCGACACCCCGTACGCGGGGGTCGCCTCGCTGTTCCGCTCGGCGCTGGCCCGGGGCGAGGCCCCCCGGGTGTTCGAGGACGGCGGCCAGCGCCGGGACTTCGTCCACGTCGAGGACGTCGCCGCGGCCAACCTCGCCGCGCTGGAGGCCCTTGCCACCCGCGCGCCGGGCAGCTCCCGCGCCTACAACGTGGGCAGCGGCGAGGTCCGCACGATCGGCGAGATGGCCGGGGCGCTGGCGGCGGCGTACGGCGGCCCGGCACCGCTGGTGACCGGCGAGTACCGCCTGGGCGACGTCCGGCACATCACCGCCGACTCCTCCCGGCTGCGCGCCGAACTCGGCTGGCGCCCGCAGGTGCCGTTCCCCGCCGGGATGGCCGAGTTCGCGGCGGCACCGCGGTCCGGCGCCACACCTGACTGTCCGTCCGATATCGGCCGGAACTCGCCGGTGAAGAGCGGAGGATGGAGTTAGCCTTGCAACATGGTTGCAAACTACAAGGAAGAAGTGGCCATGAACGACCAGGAATTCGTCAGCGCACCCGCCCTGATCCTCCGGTCCCTCTCCGCCGACCCGGAGCGGCGGGCCATCGTCACCGCCGACGGCGTCGGGATCACCGCCGGCGACTTCGCCACCGCCACCTACCGCCTCGCCCACGAGCTCATCGCCCGGGGCGTCACCCGCGGGGACACCGTCACCCTGCTCACCGGCAACACCGCCGAGGCGCTGAGCGCCCGCTACGCCGCGGGCCTCGCGGGTGCGCGGGTGGTCACCCTGTACGACGGCATGAGCACCCCCGTCCTGGCCGAGATCGCGGCGAGCGTCGACACCGCCGTCCTCCTCGTGGACGCCGAACGGTACGCGGAGGCCGCCGAGTTGCTGCCCCTGATCGACGTGCCGACGGTCCTCCGCCTCGGCCCCGGACCGGACGCGATCGGCGAGGACGTGATCGCCGCCGCCGCGAACCGGCCCGCCGAGCCGCCCGCCGTCCGGATCGGCCCGGACGACGACCTCGGCATCCGCCACACCGGCGGCACCACCGGGGTCCCGAAGGGCATCCTCAGCCTGCACGGCCCCTACCGCGGCGTCTTCGACACCTCGTTCGGCTCCGCCGGCACGGCCGACGAGGCGCCCCGCTTCCTCGCCGCCACCTCGCTCGCCCACCTCGCCGGGATCTTCTCCGACCTGACGCTCCACCACGGCGGCACGGTGGTCCTCCAGCGCACCTTCGACCCCGGCGAGGTCCTGGCCGCCGTCGAGCGCGAGCGCATCACCAGCCTCTGGGTGCTGCCGCCGCTGCTCTACCAGCTGCTCGACCACCCGGCGGTCGGCCGCACCGACCTGTCCAGCCTGCGGCAGATCACGTACGGGGGCTGCGCCGCCTCGCCGACCCGGATCCGCGAGGCGCTCAAGGTGTTCGGGCCGGTCCTGGTGGGCGTCTACGGGATGTCCGAGGCGCAGCTGATCTCCTTCCTCACCCCGGAGGGGCACGACCGGATCGCGCAGGGCGGCCAGGTCTCGGTCGGCCGACCCATCCCCGGCGTCGAGGTGGAGGTCCGCGCCGAGGACGGCACCGCGCTGCCGACCGGAGAGCAGGGCGAGGTCCACGTCCGATCGGCCGGGCTCATGGCCGGGTACTGGAAGCTGCCCGACCTGACCGCCGAGGTGCTGCGCGACGGCTGGCTGAACACCGGCGACGTCGGCTACTTCGACGCGGACGGCAACCTCTACCTGGCCGACCGGGTCAAGGACCTGATCATCGTGGTCGGCGGCCACGTCTACCCGTCCGAGGTGGAGGACCTGCTGCTCACCCACCCGGCGATCGCCCGCTGCGCGGTCTTCGGCGTGCGCGACGCGCAGGAGGCGGAGCACGTCCACGTCGCCGCCGTCCCCGCTCCGGGGCAGCGGCCCGAGCTGGCGGACCTCCAGGCGTTCGTCACGGCCCGCAAGGGGCGGATCTACGCGCCGGAGGCCCTGCACCTCGTGGACGAGATCCCGCTGACGTCGGTCGGCAAGCCGGACAAGAAGCGGCTGCGCGAGGCCGTGGCCGAGTAGGCCGAGCAGGCCGCGCGTCCGAGGACCTGTTCCGTCATTCCCTCCGGGCGCGCGGCGCGGGCAGGGCGATCTCGAAGCAGCAGCCCCCCGCGACGTTGCGCACCTCCGCGCGCCCGGCGTGCGCCTCGACGATGCCGCGCACGATGGCGAGCCCGAGCCCGGCACCGCTCTCGCCGGGCTCGCCGGCGGCCCGGCCGTCGTCGCGGCGGGGCGTGCGGGCGGAGCCGCCGCGCCAGCCCGTCTCGAACACCCGGGGCAGGTCCTGTTCCGGGATGCCACCGCAGCCGTCGGTCACCGACAGCACCACCTCGTCGGCCTCCCGGCGGGCGGCGACGGCCACCACGCCGTCCGCGGGGGTCGAGCGGATCGCGTTGACCAGCAGGTTGCCGAGCACCCGGGTGATCTCCCCGCTGTCCACCTCGACCGGCTCGGCCGCCGCCGGCTCGTCGGCCACCTGCCGCCCCTCCAGCCGGACGCCGCGCCGCCGGGCCAGCGGGTACGCCCCGGCGAGCGCGTCGTCCACCAGGTCGTACACCGAGACCCGGGTGAGCGAGAGGGCGAGCGCGCCCGCCTGGATCCGGGAGAGCTCGAACAGGTCGTCCACCATGCCGGTGAGCCGTTCGACCTCGGTGCCGATCCGCACCAGGTAGCGGTCGGGGTCCTCGGCGACGCCGTCCTCCAGCGCCTCGGCCATCGCCCGCAGGCCGGCCAGCGGGGTGCGCAGGTCGTGCGAGATCCACGCGACCAGCTCCCGGCGGGAGTGTTCCAGGGCCTGCTCCCGTGCCCGGGACTCCGCGAGCCTGGCGCTGGTGGCGGCCAACTCTTCGCTCAGCGCGGCGAGTTCCGCGCCGAGCGGATGCGCGGGCGCGGTGAACCCGGCGTCGCTGCCGACCGTCCGGACGGCCTCGGTCAGCGCCCGGCTGCCGGCCACCACCTGACGGCCGAGCAGCGCGGCGGTGAGCAGCGAGACGACGGCGGCCATGCCGAGCACCGTGATGACCACGCCGAGGTCGTGGGTGGACAGGAACATCGCCTGCGCCACCGCGAACGTCCCGGACGTCACCGCGAGGACGGTCACGACCGCCACGCAGAACAGGGACAGGGCGACGGAGCGGCGGCGCAGCAGCCGGATCGCCGCCCAGCCGAGCAGGCCGGCCCCGCCCGCGCCGAGGGCGGCGAACAGGGCGATCAGCAGCAGGTCCTTCACGCCGCACCGCCCTGCGGGCGGTCCCGGTCGCGGGACTCCGGGTCGTGGGGCGCCGGGTCGTGGGGCGCCGGGTCGTGGGGCGCCGGGTCGTAGCGGTAGCCGACGCCCCAGACGGTGCTGATCAGGGCGGGCGCGGCCGGGTCGTCCTCGATCTTCTCGCGCAGCCGCCGGACGTGGACGGTGACGGTGGAGAGGTCGCCGAAGTCCCAGCCCCACACCCGCCGCATCAGGCTCTGCCGGGAGAACACCGTGCCGGGGTGCCGGAGCAGGAACGCCAGCAGGTCGAACTCCCGCAGGGTGAGGGCGAGCTCCCGCGCACCCCGGTGGGCGCGGCGGGCCTTCGGGTCGAGCGTGACGTCCCCCGAGCGCAGCACCCCGCCGACCGGCCCGTCGCCCGTCCCGTTGGCCGCCCCGCTCCCCGCCCGGGCGCGGCGCAGCACCGACTGCACCCGCAGCACCAGTTCGCGCGGGCTGAACGGCTTGGTGACGTAGTCGTCCGCGCCCAGCTCCAGGCCGAGGATGCGGTCCGCCTCGTCGCCCTTGGCGGTGAGCAGCACCACCGGCAGCGCGGCGCCCCCGGCGGAGGCCCGCAGCCGGCGCAGCACCTCCAGCCCGTCGAGGCCGGGCAGCATGAGGTCCAGCACCAGCAGGTCGGGGCGGGTGCGCTCGGCGAGGTCCAGGCCCAGCGCACCGTCGGCGGCCCGGTCCACGTGGTGCCCGGCGCGGGTGAGGTAGCCGGCGACGACCTCGGCCACGGTCGGGTCGTCGTCGATCACCAGGATGTGCGAGGTGTCGTTCACCTCGCCGAGGATAGGAGGCCCCGGCGGCGGACGCGGGCGGAAGCGGGCCCGCGTTCGCGTTCCGTAAGATCCGCCGCCCGCAGCTCGCCCGACCCGGACCAGCCCAACCGGACCAGCACGGCCGGACCAGCACGGCCGGATGCGGCCCGGCCCGATCCGCCGGACGGGTCAGCCGCCGGGGCGTCCGACTTCCGTAAGGCTGCGCCGCCACCGCACCCCGCCGTCCCGCACTTAGCGTGGCCGGGTGACCTCACCCACCTCCCCCGTCTCCCCCGTCGACGTCGTGCTGCCCTGCCTCGACGAGGCCGCCGCGCTGCCCTGGGTGCTGGGGCGGATCCCGGACGGCTGGCGGGCCGTCGTCGTCGACAACGGCTCCCGGGACGGCTCCGCCGACCTCGCCCGCTCGCTCGGCGCGACGGTGGTCGAGGAGCCCCGGCGCGGGTTCGGCGCCGCCTGCCACGCCGGGCTGCGCGCCGCCACCGCCGACCTGGTCTGCTTCCTGGACTGCGACGGCTCCCTCGATCCCGCCCAGCTCCCCCTGGTCACCGGCCCGGTGCTGGCCGGGACCGCCGACCTGGTGCTGGGCCGCCGCCGCCCGGCCACGGCCGGGGCTTGGCCGCTGCACGCCCGGCTGGCCAACACCGTCCTGGCCCGACGGCTGCGCGCCCGCACCGGCGCGCCGCTGCACGACCTCGGCCCGATGCGGGCCGCCCGCCGGGAACAGCTGCTGGCCCTGGGGCTCGGCGACCGCCGGTCCGGCTACCCGCTGGAGATGGTGCTCGCCGCCTCGGCCGCCGGGCTGCGGATCACCGAGACCCCCGTCGAGTACCTGCCGCGCGCGGGCCGCTCCAAGGTCACCGGCACCCTGCGCGGCACCCGCCAGGCCGTCCGCGACATGCGGGCCGTGCTGGCCGCGCCGCCGCCGACCCTGCTGGTGATCGCCAAGTCGCCCGCCCCCGGCCGGGTGAAGACCCGGCTCACCCCGCCGTTCACCCCCGAACAGGCCGCCGCCCTGGCCGCGGCCGCCCTCGCCGACACCCTGCACACCCTGGGCACGATGCCGGCCGGGCGGCGCGTGCTCGTCCTGGACGGCGAACCGGGCGACTGGCTGCCGCCCGGCTGGGAGGTCGTCGCACAGACCGGCGGCGGGCTGGACGAACGGCTGGCCGCCGCCTTCGCGCACGCGGCCCGGGTGGCCCCGCACGCCCCGGCGCTGCTGGTCGGGATGGACACCCCGCAGCTGAGCGCCGCCGCGCTGGCCGAGCCGCTGTCGGCCGCGCGGCGGGCGGGCACGGACGCCTGGTACGGCCCGGCGGCGGACGGCGGCTTCTGGGCACTGGGCCTGGCCCGGCCGACCGCCGAACTGGCCGCGCGCCTGCTGCACGGCGTGCCGATGTCCACCCCGAGGACCGGCGCGGCACTCCTGGAACGCCTAGCCGAAGCCGACTCGACGATCCATCATCTTCCGCTGCTCACCGACGTGGACACCGCCGAGGACGCCCGCCGCGTCGCCGCCGAGGCCCCGGACAGCCGTTTCGCCGCCCAGCTGGGGACGGTCGACCTGGAGCCGGAGGTGGCGAGTTGACGACCGCCACCGCCTGGGTGGACGACCCGTTCGCCGAAGCCGTCCGCACCGGGCGCGGCCCGCTCTGGCTGCGCCGGGAGGACGGCCACCGCCTGCGGCTGGACATCGAACGCTGGTGCGCCCCGGCGGCCGGCGCCGACCACAGCCTGCTCCGGCGCTGCGCCCGCCGGGCCGCGCCCGTCCTCGACCTCGGCTGCGGGCCCGGGCGGCTGGTCGCCGCGCTGCTCGCGCTCGGCGTCCCGGCCCTCGGGGTCGACGTGACCAGGGCGGCCGTCGCCCGCACGGTCGGACTGGGCGGCCCGGCGCTCTGCCGCTCGGTCTTCGACCGGCTGCCCGCCGAGGGCCGCTGGGGTGCCGCGCTCCTCGCCGACGGCAACCTCGGCATCGGCGGCGACCCGGACGCCCTGCTCCAGCGGGGCGCCGAACTCATCGCGCCGGACGGGCTGTTGCTGGTCGAGGTGGAGCCCGAGGAGGTGGACGAGCAGGTCACCGTCCAGGTCGAGGGCCCGGACGGCCGGCTCGGTCCGGCCTTCCCCTGGGCCCGGCTCGGCACGGCCGCCGCCCTCAGACGGGCCCGCGCCGCCGCCGGACTGGTCGAGGCGGAGCGCTGGACCTCTCACGGCCGCCGCTTCCTCGCCCTGCACAAGTACTGAGGCGCACAGGGCCGTTGCCCTTGACGGACGCGCCCCCACCGCCCTGACGTGTCGGCGGGTCCTCGGCAACGACGGTGTCCCGGTCCCGCTGCCGTCAGGACGGGCCCGCAGCCCCTCAGCGGGCCCGCCCACCTGCCCGTTCCGCCGCCGCGCCCACCGACGCCGGCTCCGGCGGCGGGCCCGGCGGCGGGGCGGGCTCGTCCGTCGGCAGCACCCGGTCACGCAGCCGCAGTCCGCAGGCCAGGGCGACCAGCAGCACCCCGAGCACCGATCCCAGTACGGTGCGCAGCCCGTACGCGTCGGCGATCCGGCCGAGCAGCGGAGCGGCCAGCCCGCCCACCGACATCGCCAGGCCCAGGGTCAGTCCGCTGGCGGTGCCGGGCCGGTTGGGCAGGTAGTCCTGGGCCAGCGTCACCTGGGCGGCGAACGGCAGGAACATCGCCAACCCGAAAGCGACGGTGGCGAGTTCGGCCAGCGCGAAGGTGGGGGCGAAGGCCACGCCGGCCAGGGCGGGGGCGGCCAGCAGGTAGCCCAGCCGGATCGGGAGGAGCCTCCCGTACCGGTCGCCCAGCCGCCCGCCGAGCAGGGTGCCCGCCGCACCGGCCAGGGTGAGGGAGGTGAGGGCCACCGCCCCCGCGCCCGTCGAGGTGTGCAGGTCGCGCTGGAGGTGCAGGGCGAGCATCGAGGTCACCGTGACGTACGGCACCGACCAGCAGACCGTGGCGACCACCAGCCGGCCGAAGGCCCGCCAGTCGTCGGGCTGCCCGCTCCCGGCCGCGCCGCCCGTCACCAGCGGCGGCGCGGGGGTGTGGCCCCGACGGCGCAGCCACGGGCCCTGGGCCGCCCACAGTGCGCCCATCACCACTGCGGGGACGGCGAGCAGCCAGCTGCCGGCCAGGCCGAGCGAGCCGACCACCAGCGTCACCAGGGCCGGCGCCAGCGAGGCGCCGAGTGTGCCGCCGACGGAGAACAGGCTCATCGCCTGCTGGGACTGGCCGCCCGCCGCCCTGGCCTGGTTGGTGGCGGGCGGGTGGTAGGCGGCGACGCCGATCCCGGCGAGGGCCACGCAGAGCCAGGTGAGCAGGTAGCTGTCGGCGAGCCCGGCGCAGCCGAGGCCCCCGGCGGCGGTCAGGAAGCCAGCCGGGACGAGCCAGCCGCGGTGGCGGCGGTCGACGAGCAGGCCGAAGAGCGGCTGGACCACGCTGGACAGGCCGGTGGCGGCCAGCGCGATCCCTGAGACGGCGGTGTAGCTGTAGTGCCGCTCGGACATCAGGAAGGGCAGCAGGGCCGGGACGGCGCCCTGGTAGAGGTCGTTGACGACGTGGGTGCCGGTCAGGAAGGCCAGCCGGCCGCGCTTCACGTGGTTCCTCCCTCGGCCTGGAACGCGAGGCCCCGGTGTGCGGTGTCCCGGTGCCCGGCGTCCTGGCGCCCGGTGTCCCGGTGCGCGGCGGCCTGGAGCGCGGAGTCCCGGTCGAGCACCGGCTGCGGGGTGTGGTGGAGCCACGGCCGGGCCTGCTCCAGCTGGGCGCCGAGGGCGAGCAGGGTGGCCTCCTGGTGCGGCCGGCCGGTCAGCATGATGCCGACCGGCAGGCCGTCGGGCGTCCAGTGCAGGGGGAGGCTGATCGACGGCTGCCCGGTGAGGTTGGCCAGCGGGGTGCGCGGGGTGAAGTCGAGCATCCTGGCGAAGGTCCGTTCGGGGGCGTCCTGGTCGACCAGCGAGCCGACCGGCGGTGCGAGCGTGTCGGTGGTCGGGCTCAGGATGACGTCGAACTCCGCGTAGCGGGAGAGGAGTTCGCGGGCCGTCGCGGTGAGCGAGGCGTGTGCGGCGAGCAGGTCGGGGGCGCTGCGGGCGCGCCCCTCGGACCGCAGCCAGGCGGTCAGCGCGAGCAGGTCGCCCTCCCGCCCGGGCGGTACCGGTACGGACGCGGCCAGGACGCTCCACACCACGGTGAAGGCGGCCAGGTACTCCGCCGGGCCGAACGGCGGGGCCTCGTCCACCTGGTGGCCCAGCTCGGCGAGCAGGTCGGCCGTGCGGCGGCAGCCGAGCCGGCTCGGCCGGTCCTGTCCGGCCGTCTCGGGCAGGACGCCGATCCGCAGCCTTCCGGGCGCCCGCTCGGCGCTCGCCCGGAAGGTTCCGGGGGGACCGGCGGGCAGCGTGCCGCTGTCGCCGGGCGTGCTGTGCGCCATCACGTCCAGCAGCAGGGCGGTGTCGAACACCGTCCTGGCCAGCGGTCCGGCGGTGGCCAGGCCGAGCGCGTCGGTGCCCGGCGCGGGGGTGACCCGGCCGCGGCTCGGCTTGAGGCCGACGAGCCCGCAGGCGGCGGCGGGGATCCGGATCGAGCCGCCGCCGTCGCTGCCCAGCGCGCCGGCGGCCAGGCGGGCCGCGACCGAGGCGGCGGCCCCGCCGCTGGAGCCGCCGGCGCCCCGGTTCAGGTCGTAGGGGCTGCGGGCGGTGCCGTGGGCCGTCTCGGTGTAGGAGGAGCAGCCGAATTCGGCCGCCAGGGTGGTGCCGAGCAGGACGGTGCCGGCGGCCCGCAGGGCGCCGACCACGGCGGCGTCGCCGGGTGCGATCCGGTCGGCGAAGACGGCCGATCCCGCGGTGAACGGGAGTCCGGCCACCGGCCAGGTGTCCTTCACCGAGATCGGCACTCCGAGCAGCGGCGGCAGCTGCGAGGTGTCCTCGGCTGCGGCCAGCCGGGCCTCGGCGGCCGCGGCCGCCTGCCGCGCGCCCCGGTGGTCGACGGTGCGGTACGCGCCGACCGCGTCGTTCAGCCGGTCGATCCTGCGGAGGTGGTGGTCGACCAGGTCGACCGGGGAGACGGTCCGTTCCCGGATCGCGGTGGCCTGTTCGGCCAGGGTCAGTTCATGGAGTTCTGTCACGGTCACTCTCAAGTCCTCAGGTTCTCAGGTCCTCTGAGGAGTTACCTTAGAGTGCTGGTCAGAGCGAAAGCAAGGCATGCCTAACCTGGTTGTCGGCCACCCGCGGAGCCGGAGGGCCGCCCGCGGTCGACAGGGCGGCTGAGGAAGATTGGCGCCGGGGTCCAAGGAGCCTTGCAGGATGCCGGTCGTGCACCACGCGTGCGGCTGTCGCCCAACCGCCTCTTGGCCCCACGGTCAGGGGTGCCCCGGCGGCACCCTTCGAGGCGTCCCGGCCGAGCCTGCCACACCCCCCAGGCCACGACAAGACGTCCGACCGGCCCGCTACTCCCGGCCCACCGGCCGCCACTGCGGGTGCTCGCGCTCGGCCCACCGGCGCTCCACCAGCCCGGTCCGCATCCCGAGCCGCGCCTGCGGATCCCGCCAGGCCATCCGGACGTGTCCGACCACCACCACGGCGATGGCGGCGGCCAGCCAGTCGTGGACGAAGGTCGCCCCGGTCCGCCAGACGGGCGGGGCGAGACGCGGCAGCCACATCAGCAGCCCGGTGCCGACGATCACCAGCATCGAGCCCAGCGTCCACTGCGCGTAGAGCTTCTGCCCGGCGTTGAACTTGCCCGCCGGCCGGTGCGGGGCGCGGCGCCGGACGGCGCGCAGCCAGTCCCAGTCCGCCGGGGTGAAGCGGCTCAGCCGGGCGGCGTCCGCGCGCAGCGCCCGCGAGGCGAGCCCGAGCAGCAGCGGCACGGGCAGCGCGAGGCCGCACCACACGTGCACCGTCACCACCAGCCGCCGGTTGCCGACCAGTTCGGCGAGCGGGGCGAGGTAGAGGCAGGCCGCCGTGGCCAGGCAGACGCCGGTCAGCGCGGCGGTCGTCCGGTGCACCCAGCGCTCGGCCCGGGTGAAGCGCAGCAGGAGTTCAGCCGGTGGGCGCATCGTCACGTCCGTTCGACCGGCCGACCCAGGCGTCGACGTCGTACCCGCCGCGCTCCCAGTAGCCCGGCTCCACCGAACCGGTCACGGTGATCCCGGAGAGCCACTTGGCGGACTTGTAGAAGTACATCGGCGCGACGTACAGCCGCACCGGGCCGCCGTGGGTGTGGGAGATCGGGCCGTCCTGCATCCGCAGCGCGACCAGTACGTCGTCCCGTCGGGCCTGCGCCAGCGTCAGGCTCTCGGTGTACGCGCCGTCGAAGCAGCTGAACCGGACGGCCCCGGCCCCCGGCCGCACGCCCGCGGCGTCCAGCAGGTGCGCGAGCGGCACCCCCTCGAACGGGGTGTCCGGCACCCGCCACCCGGTCACGCACTGCACGTCCCGCACGAGCCGCCGCTGCGGCATCGCCCGCAGGTCCGGCAGGCGGAACGTCGCGGGCCGCTCGACCATCCCGTCGACGCTGAGCGTGTAGTCCGCCACGCTCCGCTCCGGGACGGACGACACCACCGAGTAGTACCGGAATCCGTTGTTGCCCGGCAGCAGCCCGCTCAGCCCGCTCGGGTCCCGTTCGGCCAACCCCGACTCGGCCCGTTGCAGGTACGGCCCCGCCGCCACCCCGACGGCCCCGAGCCCGAGCAGTCCGAGCACCACCCGCCGCCCCACCGGGGCGCCCCGGCCCTCTTCGCCTGTTCTGTCCACGCCCCCGATTGCACCAGCCCGAGCCCGGCCGGCGCGAGGCCCGGCACCGGTCCGTCAGCCTTTCGTCATCTTCGCCCGCAGGCTCCACGGCCGAGCGGGCGAGCGGGCGAGCGGGCGAGCGACCGAGCGACGCCGAGCGTCCGAGCGGCGGGAGATCGTTTTCCAGTCAAGTTCGACGATCTTTCGAACCCCGTATTCCCCCGGCTCCGGCCACGCCACTACGGTGCCACGCATCCCCGCTGTTCCCCCCTCCCCGGCCGGCCGCGACCGCCGGGGCTACCGATCGGACCGGTGCGCCGTGACCAGAATCCTCCGTCGACTGTGGACCCACGCGGGAAGAGCGGCGGCCGTCGTCGCCCTCCTCGCCGCCGCCCTCACCGGCACGGCGGCCGGAACCGCCACCGCCGCCGCCCCGGCCGCCCCCGCGGCAACCGCCTCGGTGGGCGGCTGGACCTGCCCCGGAACGCCCGTCCCGGACGGCTACGTCATCACCATGTTCAACTCCAGCGGCTGCAACAACCACGGCGCCTGGTTCCAGGCACCCGCCCAGAACCGCCTGTGGACCTGCTCCGGCTCGCCGATCGTCTCCGGCTACGTCCTGACCAACTACAACCCCCAGGGGTGCAGCGGCGTCGGCGCCTGGTTCCACGAACTGGTCCGCAACGGCATC
The DNA here is from genome assembly GCF_041435235.1 of Kitasatospora sp. NBC_01300. NCBI lineage: Bacteria > Bacillati > Actinomycetota > Actinomycetes > Kitasatosporales > Streptomycetaceae > Kitasatospora > Kitasatospora sp. NBC_01300. Next base: position 1,261,794 of record NZ_CP108408.1, read on the forward strand.
TGGACCTGCCCCTACTCGCCGATCCCGGCCGGCTACCGCAGCACCAGCTACGACGCCCGCGGCTGCAACGGCCTCGGCGCCTGGCTCACCATCAAGGCCTGACCCACACCCGGCGGGGCCCGACCGGAACTCCGGTCGGGCCCCGCCGACGTCGTCGCGTCGTCATTCCGGGCGAAGACCGCATCGCGCGCCGAACACTCCGCACACGCAGCACATGCGACACGCGCCGCACACAGCGTCTCACCAGCAGAAAAGAAGTCCGCCCGCAGCGGACGAGAAAAAAGGCACAGGAGGAAAAACCACTCCCGGCCACTTCCAACTTATAGCGTACGGGGGGCCTTGCGGCAAGGCCCTGGTCGTGCCGCACAATCGTCGACCTGAACCGGAATCCGCGGAAATTTGGGGTCGCGAAAATGCGTGTGCTGTTGTCGACGTACGGGTCCCGCGAGGATGTCGAACCGCTGGTGGGGCTCGCGGCGCGGCTGCGGGAGTCCGGCGCGCAGGTGCGGGTGTGTGCGCCGCCGGACGAGGACTTCGCGCAGCGGTTGGACCACATCGACGTGCCGCTGGTGCCGGTCGGCCCGTCGGCGCGGGCGCTGACGGTGGCGGCGCCGCCGCCGTCGTCCCTGCCGGAGCGCGCGGCCGCGGTGATCGCCGGGCAGCTGGAGGCGGTCACGGCGGCGGCCGAGGGCTGCGACGTGCTGGTGGCCACCGGCATGCTGCCGGCTGCGGCGGGCGCGCTGTCGGTGGCCGAGAAGCTGGGCATCCGCTCCGTGTCGGTGACCTTCCAGCAGCTCACCCTGCCCTCGCCGGGCCGCCCGCCGCTGGCGTACCCGGGCCGGCCGTTCCCGCCGGAGGTGACCGACAACCGGGTGCTGTGGGGCCTGGACGCCGAGAGCATCAACGCGCTGTTCGGCGCGGCGCTCAACACCAACCGGGCGTCGATCGGCCTGCCGCCGGTGGACGACGTCCGCGACTACGTCATCGGCGACCGGCCGTGGCTGGCGACCGACCCGGTCCTGGACCCGTGGCAGCAGCCCGCCGACCTGGACGTCGTGCAGACCGGCGCGTGGATCCTGCCGGACCGGCGCCCGCTGCCGGCCGGGTTGGAGGCCTTCCTGGCCGCCGGCGCACCGCCGGTGTACGTGGGCTTCGGCAGCATGCCGATGCTCGCCTCCCAGGACGCCGCCCAGGTGGCCGTCGAGGCGGTCCGCGCGCAGGGCCGCCGCGCGGTCGTGGCCCGCGGCTGGGCCGGTCTGGCCCCGATCGACGACCGGGGCGACTGCTTCGTCGTCGGCGAGGTCAACCAGCAGGCGCTGTTCGGCCGGGTGGCCGCCGTCGTGCACCACGGCGGGGCGGGCACCACGACGACGGCCACCCGGGCCGGCGCGCCCCAGGTCGTCGTCCCGCAGACCGCGGACCAGCCGTACTGGGCCGGCCGGGTGGCCCGGCTGGGCATCGGCGTGGCACTCGACGGGCCGACCCCGACCACCGAGTCCCTGTCGGCCGCGCTCAGGACGGCCCTCGCCCCCGAGACCCGGGTGTGGGCGACCGCCGTGGCCACCATGATCCGCACCGACGGCGCGGCGCTGGCCGCACAACTGCTGCTCGACGCGGCCGGCCGCTGAGGCGTGCCGGATAATTCCACCCGCCGCCACCCCCGATTCCTCGGCCGACCGCCCGCGGAATCGAAAAGCTCAGAACACCTGGAGCCAGGTTTGTCCCCCATCTCGTCCTCCTCATCCTCCTCATTCGAATCCTCCTCGCCCGAATCCCGCTCGCCCGAATCCTCCTCGCCCGAACCGAATTCACCCGCCGACGGCTGGCGGTCCGGCGAACTGCGGGCGGAGAACGCGTACGTCGGCAGGCTGTACGAGCGGCTCGAAGCCCAGCGCGCGCTCGCGGCCGGCCGACTGCGCGAGGTCCACCTCCAGGACAAGGGCGGGACGATCCAGGCCCTCCTGGAGCGCGACACCATGGAGATCCACCACACCCGCCGGCTGGCGGCGCTGCACGCCGCCGAGTACGGGCTGTGCTTCGGCCGGATCGACGACGCCGACGGCGAGCGGCAGTACATCGGCCGGATCGCCCTGTCGGACGACGACCACGAGCCGCTGCTCACCGACTGGCGGGCGGCGGCCGCGGAGCCGTTCTACCGGGCGACGCCCGCCGCACCCGGCGGTGTGGTGGCGCGACGGCACCTGCGGACCAAGGGCCGGACCGTCGTCGACTTCGACGACGACGCCTTCGGCGTGGGCGCCCACGCGGGCCGCGACAACGCCGAGCTCAGCGGGGAGGGCGCCCTGCTCGCCTCGCTGACGGCGGCCCGGACGGGGCGGATGGGCGACATCGTCTCCACCATCCAGGCCGAGCAGGACCGCGTCATCCGCGACGCGCTCGGCGGCGTCCTGGTCGTGCAGGGCGGCCCGGGCACCGGCAAGACCGTCGTCGCCCTGCACCGCGCCGCGTACCTGCTCTACACCCACCGCGACCGGCTGGCCAAGCACGGCGTGCTGGTCATCGGGCCGAACACGACGTTCCTGCGCTACATCGACGAGGTGCTTCCCGCGCTCGGCGAGAGCGAGGTCGTGCTGAGCAGCATCGGCACGCTCTACCCGGGGGTGACGGGGACCGGCACCGAGACGCCCGAGGCGGCCGCCGTCAAGGGCGACGCCCGGATGGCACAGGTCCTCGCCGCCGCGCTGGAGGGCCTGCGGCAGCTGCCCGAGGAGTCGTGGACCATCACCGTGGGCCGGACCTCGCCCTACAACCTTCAGCTCCGGATCGGCCGGGCGCTCTGCGAGCGGGCCCACGCCGCCGCGCACCGGAGCGGCAGGCCGCACAACGCGGCCCGGGCCGACCTGGTGGAGCGGCTCTCCTCGGAGCTGGCCCTGCGGATCGCCCGGGACCAGGGCGGGGAGATGGACCTGGACGCCGTGGCGAACCTCGCCGACGCGCTCGTCGACGAGCCCGAGTTCCAGGCCGTGGCCCAGAAGCTGTGGCCGCTGCTGAACCCGGAGCAGGTGCTCACGAGCCTGTTCGGCTCCCCGGAGCTGCTGGCGAGCGCGATGCCTGACTTCACCGAGGCCGAACGCGCCGCGCTGCTGCGCGAACTGCCCGGCCCGGAACGGGAGTCCGCCGCCGAGGCCGCCTCGACCGCTGCGACCGCCCCGACCACCTGGACCACCTGGACCACCGACGACGTGCCGCTGCTCGACGAGGCCGCCGAACTGCTCGGCCCGCTGCCGGGCGCCGCCGTCGCCCGCCGGGCCGAGGCCGCCGCCGAGGCGGCGGAGCTGGAGTTCGCCAAGATCGTCCTCGACGACTTCGGCGTGGGGCTGGTCGAGATGGACGCGAAGATGCTGGCCCGCCAGTACCGCGGCGAGGAGTCGCTCCGGCCGCTGGCCGAGCGCGCGGCCGAGGACCGGACCTGGGGCTACGGGCACGTGATCGTGGACGAGGCCCAGGAGCTGTCCCCGATGGCCTGGCGGATGCTGGCCCGCCGCTGCCCCGGCCGTTCCATGACGATCGTCGGCGACCTGGCGCAGACCGGCGCGCCGGCCGGGCTGAGCTCCTGGGGCCAGGCCCTCGACACGTACACGGCGGGGCGCTGGCGCACGGTGGAACTCACCATCAACTACCGCACCCCGGCCGAGATCATGCAGGTCACCGAAGGCGTCCTGCGGGCGCTCGACCCCTCGCTCGCCGCCCCCACCGCGGTGCGCAGCGGCGGAACCCGCCCGTGGAGCCTGCGGATCCCCGCGGACGGCCGGGCGGCGGCGCTGCGCGGCGCCGTCGAGCGGGAGCTCGCGGCACTGGACGGCGGTCGGCTGGCGGTCATCCACGCCCCGGACGCCCCGGCCGAACTGCTCGACGGGATCGCCGGGTTGGAAGGAATTTGCGTCAACGACGGTCCGGCGGCGCTGGATTCGCCGGCCGTCCTGCTGACGGCCGCCCAGTCCAAGGGTCTTGAGTTCGACGCCGTCCTGGTCGTGGAGCCCGCCGAGATCCTCGCGGCGCACGCCCACGGCGTGAACGACCTCTACGTCGCCCTCACCCGGGCGACGAAGTCCCTCGGGGTGCTGCACAGCCGGGACCTGCCGGAGATGCTCCAGGGCCTGGAGCCCCGCTGAGGACGGCGGCCGTTCTCCCGCGCCGCCGGGCGCCGACCGCGACGCACGCCAACGCGGCGCCGTAGGCGGCCTGTTGGGCCTCGACCCCGCCCGTCAGATAGAGGTACTGCCCGGCGGCGGGGACGGCGAGCCACTCCCAGCGGCCGGTGAGGCCGACCAGGGCCACCACCAGCAGGCCGTACCAGGGGTAGGCGGGCGCGGCGAGGAGCAGGGCCGTGCCGGTGACGAACAGGGCGCCGTCCCAGGGGCGGGCGGGGTCGCCGCGCCGGAGCACCCACAGGGCGACGGCGGCCAGGACCGCCCCGGCGGCCCACGGCAGCAGGGCGTCCGGCAGGAGGAGGGCGAGCAGGCCGAAGCGGTCGAGGTGCCCCTGCTCGTACCCCTCCTCCTTCAGGTAACCGGGCAGGTAGCCGAGCACGCCGGTGCCGGAGGCGGCGAGGTAGGGCAGGTAGGCCAGGGCGAACGCGCCGAGCGAGGCGCCCAGGAGCAGGGCGCTCTCGCGCGGGCGTCGGCGGGCCAGTGCGCCCGGCAGGGCCAGTGCGGGGATCAGCTTGACCGCCACGGCCGCGCCGAGCAGCGCGCCGGCCCGCGTCGCCTTCCGCCGGGCCGCGTACCCGAGGCCCACGACCAGCAGCAGCGCCCCGAGGGTGTCCACGTGCGCGTCGTTGACCGACCACACCGCCACGCCGGGGCACCACCCCCACAGCGCGGCCCGCCGGCTGCCCCGTCCGATCACGAGCAGCGCCCCCGTGGTCGCCACCGCGAGCAGGGCGCCGGCGGCCTGCATCCCGCGCACCCCTCCCCCGAAGGGGTGCAGGGCGAGGAACCAGGCCTCCGCGACCGGCGGGTAGATGGTGTGCACGGCGGGCCGGTTGATGCGGGTGCAGTCACCGGCGGCGGTGCGCCGCTCGTCCCAGCCGTCGCAGGCGCCGCCGGCCGGCCACAGGTCGGAGGTGCGCAGCCGGGCCAGCGCCGGGTCGTCCGGGGTGTGCGCGTACGGGGAGGTGCCGGCGGCCTGGACGCGGCCGTCCCAGACGTAGCGGTAGGCGTCGTCGCTGGTGCGCGGCGGGGCGAGCAGGCCGACGGCGGCGACGGCGACGCTCCCGGCCAGGACCAGGGGCACGATCTGACGGCCGCCCACCCGGCGCAGCGCCAGCAGGGCGAGCGCGTACAGGGCGGCGTCGACGGCGTACCAGGCGTACAGCGGTGCGCGGTGGCCGAGCGTGCCGCCGCCGGTGACGGTGAGGACGAGCGCGGCGGTCAGGGCGGCCAGCGCGAGCAGGCAGGGCAGCACGCGGGCGGGCCGGAGGCGGGTGAGCGGGAGGCGGGTGGGCACCCGCCCACCCTGCCACCGGGCGGCGGCGCGCGACCGCAGCGGCGTGGCGCCGTTCGGATTCCGTAAGCACGTCGTACCGCCGCGAAACCGGGGCCCGGCGGTTCTATGGACGGGTGACTCCGAACCTCCTTCCGCGATTCCGCTCGGCGCTGCACGAGCCGCGCACCGCCGTGGTGCTCGGCCGCTGGCTGGGCTCCGCGCTGCTGGTGTGCTTCCTGACCGGGCTGGTCAGCCACGCCCTCCAGGACCCGCCCGGCTGGCTGACGCCGTATCTGTTGAGCCGCCCGGTGAACGGCTACCGGGTGACCCAGGGGCTGCACGTGATCAGCGGCCTGGCGGCCGTCCCGTTGCTGGGGGCGAAGCTGTGGACGGTCTACCCGCAGTTGTTCGCGTGGCCGCCGGTGCGCGGCGCGGCGCACGCGCTGGAGCGGCTGGGGATCTTCGTGCTGGTCGCGGCGATGCTGCTGGAGCTGTTCACCGGGCTGTTCGACACCCTGCAGTGGTATCCGTGGCCGTTCCCGTTCCGCCAGACGCACTTCTGGCTGGCCTGGCTGGCCACCGGCGGCCTGTTCGTCCACCTCGCGGCCAAGGGCCCGGTGATCGCACGGCACTGGCGCCGCCCGGCGGCCGGGCTGCCGCAGCGGCGGGCGTTCCTCGCCGCCGTGACGGCCGCGGTGGGTGTGGTCACGCTCACCACGGCCGGGCAGACCGTCCCCTTCCTGCGCCGGCTGGTCCTGCTGGCCCCGCGCCGCCCCGACCTGGGCCCGCAGGGGCTGCCGGTCAACCGGACCGCCGCGCAGGCCGGGACGGTCACCGTGCCGGCCGACTGGCGGCTCCGGGTGGACGGCCCGCAGCCGTACCGGCTCTCCCTCGCCGAGCTGAACCAACTCCCCCAGTACGACGTGCACTTGCCGATCTCCTGTGTGGAGGGGTGGAGCTTCTCGGCGCGCTGGACCGGGGTGCGGGTGGCCGATCTGCTGGTCCGGGCGGGGGCCCCGGCCGGCTCGGGCCTGCTGATCACCTCGCTGGAGGCGGACGGCCCGTACCGCGAGATGCGGATGCCCGCCGAGTACGCCGTCGACCCGCTCACCCTGCTCGCCCTGCGGATCAACGGCGAGGTGCTGACGGCGGACCACGGATTCCCGGCGCGGATCATCGCGCCCAACCGGCCGGGGGTGCTGCAGACCAAGTGGGTCGCGCGCCTGGAGGTGATCTGATGCCCCGGTGGCTGCGCGCGGTACTGCTGCTCGGCGGCCTCGCCCTGATCGGCTTCGGCCTGTCGGGCCTGCTCACCGACTCCTACATCACCGCCCCGCTCGACGTGCTGGTCTGGGCGGTGGGCGGGGTGCTGCTGCACGACGGGCTGTGGGTGCCGCTGCTCTGCCTGGTCGGCGCGCGACTGGCGCGCGACTGGGCGTTGCGCGGCTGGCTGGTCGTCGCGGCGGCGGTGAGCGCGATCGGGCTGCCGGCGGTGCTGCGGGACGGCGAGAACCACGGCAACTCCTCCCTCCTGCCGCTGCCGTACCTGCGCAACTGGCTGCTGGTGCTGGCCGCCACCGCCGGGCCGGTGCTGCTGTTCGCACTCGTCCGGTGGTGGCGGCGTCGCCCGCGGGTCAGACGCCCGGCAGACCCGTCGTGAGCCCGTCCAGCGCGTGCGAGCAGACGCAGTCCCGGACGGCGGGCAGGCTCTCCAGCGCCTTGAACAGCACCGTGCGCAGCCGGTCGACGTTTCCGGCGAAGACCTCCAGCACCTCGGCATGGGTGACGCCCTCGCCGCTCTCCACGCCCGCGTCGAGGTCGGTGACCAGCGCCAACGAGGTGTAGCAGAGGCCGAGTTCGCGGGCGAGGACGGCCTCCGGGTGACCGGTCATGCCGACCACCGACCAGCCGTTCGCGGTGAACCAGCGGGACTCGGCGCGGGTGGAGAAGCGCGGGCCCTCGATCACCACCAGGGTGCCGCCGTCCACCGGCTCCCAGGCCGCGTCCCGGGCGGCGTCCAGGGCGGCGCGCCGCCCGTCCGGGCAGTACGGGTCGGCCATCGAGACGTGCACCACCTCGGGCACCGCCCCGCCGGGCAGCGGCAGGCCGTCGTAGTAGGTCTGCACCCGGCCGGAGGTGCGGTCGACGAACTGGTCGGGCACCAGCAGCGTGCCGGGCCCGTACTCCGGGCGCAGCCCGCCGACGGCGCACGGTGCGAGCACCTGGCGCACGCCCAGGGAGTGCAGCGCCCACAGGTTGGCCCGGTAGTCGATCCGGTGCGGCGGCAGGCCGTGGCCGCGCCCGTGCCGGGGGAGGAAGGCGACCCGGCGGCCGGCCACCTCGCCCAGGAACAGCGCGTCGCTGGGCGGCCCGTACGGCGTGTCGACGCGCAGTTCGGTCACGTCGTCGAGCAGCGCGTAGAGCCCTGAGCCGCCGATCACGCCCAGTTCGGCGCGCGGAGCACCGGTTCCCTGATCGATCGTCATCGTTCGTACCCTTCCTCGGGGAGGCGTCCCGGCCACTCTAGGGTCCACGCGGCGGCACGGGTCCTTACGGTTCCGGGACGGCGGGCGGGGCCGGATGGCCGCGGGCCGACGGGGTGGTCCGGGGCGGCCGAGCGGGTGACCTGCCGGACGTGTCGGAGGCGACGCGCCCCACCCGGCGTGCGTCGGTTGGTGTGCGCCGCCTCCGGGCGGTGCACGCCCTGTTCCCGAAGCTGAGAGCCGCCGATGCCTCCCACCGTTCGTCTTCGCCGCCTCGTCCCCGCCGCCCTGTGCGTGCTCGCCGTGGCCCTCACCGCTCCCGCGGCCCAGGCCGCTCCCCCGGGCCGCGGCCCGGGCACCGACCCCGGCCGGGGGTACGACGGAGGGAGGTACGACTGGGAGAGCGTGGCGGCCTGCGAGAGCAGCGGCAACTGGCACGTCAACAGCGGCAACGGCTACTTCGGCGGCCTCCAGTTCGACACCCCCACCTGGCGCGACAACGGCGGCCTCGCCTACGCACCGCGCGCCGACCTCGCCAGCCGCGAGGAGCAGATCGCGGTGGCCCAGCACCTCGCCGGGCGGCGCGGCCTCTCCCCCTGGCCCGCCTGCGGCGCCCGCGCCACCCGCGGCCACGACCGCGAGCGCGACGCCGCCCTTCCCCCGCCGCCCGCACCCGCACCCGCGCCTGCCGCTGACGGCGCCGGCGCCGGCGCCGGCGCCGAGGCCGGCGACGGCGGGTGGACGGTCCGCGAGGGCGACACCCTGGGCGACATCGCCGAAACCCTGCGCGTGCCCGGCGGCTGGCCGGCCCTCTACGCGCTCAACCGCGCCGCCATCGGCGACGACCCCGACCTCATCCAGCCGGGCACCGCGCTGCGCCTGCCGTCCTGAACCCGGCTCCCGCACAGCAGTCGGCCCGCCCGGTCGCACAGGACCGGGCGGGCCGACGACGTCGTGCGGCGGAGCGTCAGCCGACGTGGACGCGCGGGCGGCGGCTGCGGTCGGGTTCGGCCTCGCGCAGCACCTCGCGGGTGACCGGGGCCACCTCGCCCTGGCCGAACAGGAAGAACCGCAGGAACTGGGCGAAGGGGTTGCCCTCGGTCCACTCGAAGTAGAGGTGCGGCTGCTGCCCGGTGCGGTCCCGGATGGTGAGGGCCAGCGCGGCGATCGCGTTCGGGATGCTGGAGCTCTCCAGTGTCAGCACCCGGTAGCGGCCGTGCAGCACCTCGCCGCGCACGGTCAGCTCGGTCTCGAAGTCGGAGGCGTCCCGGACGGTCACCTCGACGAAGACCAGGTCGTCCTCACCGGGGATGTCGTTGTCGGCGCGGATCTGGCGGATCTTGTCGCGGTACTCGGCGACGTCGCGGCGGGTCGGCTCGTTGGCGATCAGCCGCAGCGGGCGGTGCGCGTAGTCCCTGACGAAACGTTCCGCCACGTCGTCCAGTACCACGTCGGTGACGCGCAACTCGAAGGCGCGGCGCAGCCGGGAGAGCAGCGAGACCAGGATGATGCCGGCGATGAAGCAGGCGCCGATCTTCAGACCGTCCGGCCGCTCCAGGCAGTTCAGCACGGTGGTGTACAGGAAGATCGCCGCGATGATCGCGAAGGCGGTGGTCCAGCCCCGCTGCTTCGCCTTGTACGCGGCGATGGTGACGGCGATGGCCGCCGAACTGATCAGCACCAGCACACCGGTCGCGTACGCGCCGCCCTGGGCGTCCACGTCGGCGTCGAACAGCCAAGTGACCAGGAAGCCGATCAGGGTCAGCACGATCACCATCGGCCGCACCGCACGCGCCCAGTGCGGGGCCATGCCGTAGCGGGGCAGGTAGCGCGGCAGCAGGTTGAGCATGCCCGCCATGGCGGAGGCGCCGGCGAACCAGAGGATGGCGATGGTGGACAGGTCGTAGACGCTGCCGAAGGTGCCGCCCAGGTACTCGTGGGCCAGGTAGGCGAGGGCGCGGCCGTTCGCGTCACCGCCGGGCTTGAACTGGTCGGCCGGGATCAGCAGGGTGGTGATGAAGCTGGTGGTGATCAGGAAGCAGCTCATGATCACGGCGGCCGTGGTGAGCAGCTTGCGGGTGCCGCGGATCCGGCCGGTGGGCTTCTCCTCGGTGTCGTCCGGGTCACCCTCGATGTGCGGCATCACGGCGACGCCGGTCTCGAAGCCGGACAGGCCGAGCGCCAGCTTCGGGAAGACCACCAGCGCCACGCCCACCATGATCACCGGGTTGCCGTGCTGGGCGGTCAGCGCACTGGTCCAGTCCGTGACCACGTGCGGCGCCTCGATGATCTTCCAGATGCCGACGGCCACCACGACCACGTTCAGCGCCAGGTAGACCCCGACCAGGGCCACCGCCAGGCCGATCGCCTCGCTGAAGCCCTTCAGGAACACCGCGCCGAGCAGCGCGACCAGGATCAGCGTGATCAGCACCTGCTTGCCGCCGAGGACGCTGGTCAGGTGCGGGTTCTCCACCAGGTGCGCGCTCGCGTCGGCGGCCGACAGGGTGATCGTGATGAGGAAGTCCGTCGCCGCGAAACCGAGCAGCGCCAGGACGAACAGTTTGCCCTTCCAGAACGACAACAGCCGCTCCAGCATGGCGATCGAGCCCTCACCCCGCGGGCTCTCCTGCGCGACCCGCCGGTAGACCGGCAGCGCGCCCAGCAGGGTGACGACCACCAGCACGATCGTCGCGATCGGCGACAGCACGCCCGCCGCCAGGGCGGCGATGCCCGGCTGATAGCCGAGCGTGGAGAAGTAGTCCAGGCCGGTCAGGCACATCACCCGCCACCAGCGCCGGCCCTTGTGCGCGCCGGAGTCCCCCGCCTGCGCGCCGCCCTGCGAACCGTCCTGACCGGCCTGCCCGGTGGCCGGCTTGTCCGCCGACACGCCCTCCAGCAGCCAGCCCCGCAACCGTATTCGCGCCGACGACGGTTCCGCCGTCGCCGCCTCCGTCGAACCCGACGAAACCACCTTGCACCTCTTGTTAAAGACCCCGTAAAAGCGCCGTCGGGCGACGGCAGTGCGACAGGCTATGCGACCGGCGTTAAGGACGCGTCATCGCCCCGCGTTAAGAAAGCGTCATTGCTCCGCAGGTCGCGGCGGGTGGTGCGGCCGGTGACAGTGCGCCCGCGACGGGGCTCCGACCGGCGGCACGCGGCGTCGGGGCAGGGCCGCTCCCCCGCCCCGACGCCGCGTGCCGCGAAGGTCAGGCCCGGTAACCGAGGACGGTCATCATGCCCGTCTCCGCGTGGTAGACGTTGTGGCAGTGCACCATCCACAGGCCCGGATTGTCGGCGTCGAAGTCGACGGCGAGCGTCGCGCCCGGCAGCACGATCGCGGTGTCCTTGCGGGGCCCGTCACCGGGCAGCGCGAAGGTGTGGCCGTGCAGGTGGACGGGGTGCCACATGCTCGTGGTGTTGCGGAACTCCAGCCGCACCCGCTCCCCCGCCGCCACCGGGTAACGCTGCGCCGGGTCGTACCGGCGGCCGTTGAACGCCCAGTCGGCCTTCGCCATGCCGCCGGTGAGCTCCAGCCGCACCGTCCGGTCCGGCGCCCTGGCGGGCAGTCGCACGCTCGGGTCGGCCTTGAGCTGTGCCGCGCCGAGCAGCCTGCCGTCCAGCTCCGCCGGGCGCACCGAGGCGTCCGGCGCGGCGCCGCCGCCGGTGCGCAGCAGGGCGAGTGCGGCGGCGTTCTTGCCCTCGGCGAGCGCGGTCAGCGGGAAAACGCCGTCCTGGACGGTCACCAGCACGTCGTAGCGCTCGCCCATGCCGAGCAGCAGCGCCTGGGTGGTGGCCGGCTCGACCGGGAAGCCGTCGGTGTGGGTGACGGTCAACTCGTGGCCGCCCAGCGCGACCCGGTAGGCGGTGTCGCCGCCCGCGTTGATCAGCCGGATCCGGACCCGGTCGCCGGGCTTGGCGGTGAAGGTCTCGGGCGCGCCGGCGAGCCGGCCGTTGACCAGGTGGAACGGGTGGCCGACGTCGCCCGCGTCGCCGCCGAGCAGCGCGCTGCGGGCACCCATCAGCATCCGGGACGGGCCGGCGGCGGGCGGGGCGGTGCTCGGGGCACCGGTTGGAGCGCCGCCCATGGCTGCCATGTCGTGGCCGCCCATCGCCGGGTGGTCCATCCCCGCGCGGTCCATCCCGCCCATGCCCCGGGTGAGTTCGGCGAGCACGGCGTCCGGGGTGCTGCCGTCGACCCCGTCCACCCAGTCGTCCAGGACGACGACCCACTCCTGGTCGTAGCGCAGCGGCTCCCTCGGGTCCTCGACGATCAGCGGCGCGTACAGGCCGCGGTCCTGCTGGACGCCGGAGTGCGGGTGGAACCAGTACGTCCCCGGGTGGGCGAGCGCGAAGCGGTACTCGAAGCCGGCGCCCGCCCGCACCGCGTCCTGGGTGAGCCCGGGTACGCCGTCCATGTCGTTGCGCAGCGCGAGGCCGTGCCAGTGCAACGAGGTGGGCTGCGGAAGGTGGTTGGCGAGACTGACGGCGAGCGTCTCGCCGACCGTGGCGCGCACCGCCCGGCCGGGCAGGCGGTCGCCGTACGCCCAGCTGCGGACGGTGCGTCCGCCCAGGTCGAGCATCGTCTCGGTGGCGGTGAGCGCGACCTTGCGCTCCGGCCCGGGCCCGCGCCGCGCCTCGGCGGCGGCGACCTCGGGGCCGCCGGGGGCGACGAAGCCGCCCGGGGTGGTGGGGGCGGCGCCCCCATGGTCCATGCCCTTCATCGGATCGGCGGAACAGGCGGCGAGCAGACCGGTGCCGGCGGCGGCGAGCGCCGCGCCGAGCACGGTACGACGGGTGGGTGTGCGCATGACGGAGTGCACCTCGTGCGGTGGGTGTGGGTGAGCAGGACGTCGCGACGGCCGTCCCGCCCGCGCCGGAGCGCGGACCCGGGGCGGCCGGCGTACGCCTACTGACGCAGCACCGACAACCGGGCGAGGAGGATCCGCCCGCCTCCGGGCGGCGGCAACGCGCGAACGGCCCGCAGCAGCCGGGCCCTCACCTCGGCGGCGGCGTCACCGCCGTGCCGCAGCAGGGGGCCGGCGGCGAGGAGCAGCAACGTCCAGCCGGCGAGCACGGCCAGACACACCGTCATCGGATCCATGCCGTCGGCCGCCGCGGTGTGCACCGTCTCCCCGGCGCCCGCCGGGTGACCGGCGCTCACGGCGTGCCGCGTCGGCCCGTGGTCCGTCCCGTGCTCCACCCCGTGCCCGCCGGCGGCCGGATGGCCGAGCGTGTGCATCGTCACGATGCCGAGCAGGAGCGCCGCGAGGAGCAGCAGGCGCAGGGCCCGGGGGACGGTCGGACGCGGCTCCGCCATCGTCCACCTCCCGACCGACCTCGCCACCAGTTACCCCCGCAGGGTATCCCGAGCCGCGCCCACCGGCCGAGCCGGGGCGGGTCGCCCGGCCCATGCCCTCCCCACCGCCGGAAGATCGATCCGTTAGCATCCGTCAGCAGTTTGTCGACACGGACCCGGGCGGCGCGCCGGCCCGGGAGCTCATCAGTGGGGGAAAGACATGGCAGGTCCTGATCTGGCCTTGGAGTTCAAGGTCAACCCAGCCGAACTGGACGGCTGCGGACAGAGCGCTCAGCACATCGGCGGTCTCATACCGGGCGAGACCTCGAAGATCACCGATCCGTGCAACCAGGCCGCCGGGGGCCTGAAGGGCTGGCTCACCGCCGCCGCCATCCAGAACTGCGGCACGAACTGGAAGACGCTGCTGGACAAGCTCGGCGGCGACATGGGCGACGTCGGCACCAAGCTCGCCACGTCGGCCGCCTACTACCGCCAGGTCGAGAAGGACATCCACGGGAGCATGCGGAACCCGGCCGCACCGGTCCCCGACGAACCGGACCCCTTCAGCACGACCTTCGTCCCGGGCCCCGTGAAGCCCGCCGGCGCGAAGGCGGCCGAGTAGGCGATGGACATCAAGACCCTCCACGACGCCGACCTCATCAACCTCACCACCGCGAAGACCGCCTTCGACACCCTGGCCACCGCCTTCGGCCAGCACGTGGAGAACTGGCAGCACGAGGTCGTCGACCGGCTGAACCACTCGCAGTGGACCGGGAACGCCGCCGGTCACGCCCAGGCCCGGATCCAGCTCCTGGAGAACGAACTCCAGGCCGCCCAACAGGAGATCGGCCTCGTCAGCAGGGCCTTGCACGACGCGGCCGAGGGCTTCGCCGCCGCCCAGGCGCACCTGATCAACGCCCTCGACGACGCCAAGACCCACAAGCTGACCGTCGCCGCCGACGGCGGGATCACCTGGGACAACGACCCCGGATCCGCCACCTTCGCCGGCACCGACGCCGAGTCGCAGGCCCAGCAGATCAGCAGCCGGATCACGGCCGCGCTCACCGAAGCCGCCCACGCGGACCAGACGATCAGCGCCCGGCTCGCCCACCTGGCCGGCAACGCGAGCGACGGCACCGGGCTCGACGCCGCCACGGCGAAGACCGACCTGGCCGCCGCGAACGCGCTCGAACAGGTCCCCGCCGCCGGCACCGACCCGAACAGCGTCAAGGGCTGGTGGAACGGCCTGACCGACGAGCAGCAGCACCGGATGATCCTCAACCACCCCGATCAGGTCGGCGCCCTCGACGGCGTCCCCGCGCTCGCCCGGGACCAGGCCAACCGGATCAACCTCCAGCGCGGCAAACAGGACCTCCAACACCAGCTCGACAGCCTCGGCCCGGAGCCGAAGCACTACCTGTCCGTCGCCGAGACCAACGGCGGGCCCGTCCAGAACCCCGACTACACGGAGTGGAAGCAGAAGCGCGACGACCTCGAAGACAAGCTGAAGGGCGTGACGGCCATCGAGAACCGGCTGAACACCCCGGTCAACGCCGAACACCCGCCCACCTTCCTGCTGGGCTTCGACACCAACGGCAAGGGCCACGCGATCATCGCGGCCAACAACCCCGACACCGCCGACAACGTCTCCACGTACGTACCCGGCACCGGCGCCCGGCTCGGCAGCATCGGCAGTGACATCAACCGCTCCGATCTGATGGTCAAGTCGGCCGACGACGCCAACCGCAAGGCGCAGGACCCGGGCACCACCTCGTCGATCACCTGGGTCGGCTACGACGCTCCGCAGACGATCATCCCCGAGGCCGCGGACGACAAGTACGCGAAGAACGCGGAGGACAAGCTGCACGCCTTCGAGACCGGGCTGCACGCCACGCACGAGGGGAAGCTGTCGAACAACACCGTCCTCGCCCACAGCTACGGCACCACGACCGTGGGCTACGCCATGCGCGACAAGGGCCTTCCCGTCGACAACGTCGTCCTCATCGCCAGCCCCGGCTGCGGCGTCGAAAACGCCAAGGACCTGAACATCGACCCGTCCCGCGTGTACGTGGCGCAGAGCCCGGCCGACGCGATCGGCTGGGCCGCCGCCACCGACCCCGGCGGGATGACGGACAACATCGTCGACAACGTCGCCGGCTCGTGGGGCCTCGGCGACGGTGACCACCACCTGATCCACGGCCGACAGACCACCGTTCCCCAGTTCGGCGCGCAGATCCTGCCCACCAATCCCAACGCGGGGCACTCGGACTACTGGAACGACGATTCGCCCACCCTGACCTCCATGGGTCAGATCATCGCCGGAAAGCGGGTCTCATGAGCACCACCGAGCACACCCCGCTGATCAAACGGGTCACCGCCACCGCCGTACTGGCGGTCGCCGTCCTGGCCCTGAACTCCTGCGGCGTGCAGACCTTGAACGAGCGGTCGAAGTCCACGATCACGCTCGACCAGGCCAAGAAGCAGATCGACGCCTACCTCGC
Organism: Kitasatospora sp. NBC_01300; assembly: GCF_041435235.1. NCBI lineage: Bacteria > Bacillati > Actinomycetota > Actinomycetes > Kitasatosporales > Streptomycetaceae > Kitasatospora > Kitasatospora sp. NBC_01300. The sequence goes on from NZ_CP108408.1 coordinate 1,277,522, forward strand.
CGACACCCTGGCCAAGCTGCCGGTCAAGCCGACCGCGAGCTCGGACGATTTCTTCGACATGGAATGCGACGCCAACGACATCGGCCCGCACGGCAGGACGCAGACCCGTCGGGGATACGACTTCGGCGACGTCCCGTCCGCGCCCAAAGCCGAGGCGGTGAACGCCTTCCGAACATTCCTGACCGGCCAGGGCTTCCAACCGGTTCAGGATCCCCCCAATTTCCACAACGACTGGATCAGGCTGAAGAACCCCAAGGACGACTTCCTCGCCACCCTGGACGGGGTCTCCGACGCCAGCCACGACCTCACCCTCCGGGTCAGCTCCCCCTGCGTCTGGCCCGACGGCACCCCGCCGGCCTGATCCGAGCCGCCACACCGGGGCCGCACCCTCCGGAGGGTGCGGCCCCGGCACGTCCGCCCGCGCCGACCCCGGAACAAACCCCGAGGAACGTCCCCTAAGGGCGTAGACGCGCCCGGGGGCGGGCATGGCTGGATCGTGGAACCCCGAGCAGCAGCCGTGAGAAGGTGTCGGCCATGAAGGTGATCGAGTTCGTCCTCAATGTCATTTGGCTGATCTTCTGCGGTATCTGGATGGCTATTGCCTATACCGTCGCCGGAATCATCTGCTGCGTGCTGATCGTGACCATCCCGTTCGGCGTCGCGTCCTTCCGGATCGCCGGGTTCATCCTCTGGCCGTTCGGACGGACGACCGTGGAGAAGCCGGGTGCCGGGGCGGCGTCCTGCGTCGGGAACGTCATCTGGCTGATCTTCGCGGGCTGGTGGCTGGCGATCGCGCACCTGGTGACCAGCATCCCGCTGTTCCTGTCGATCATCGGCATCCCGTTCGGCTGGGCAAACCTCAAGATGATCCCGATCTCCCTCATGCCGCTCGGCCGCGAGGTCGTCCCCACCGACCAGGCCTGGGGCGCCCGGTAACCGCAGGAGAAGCAGCCGCAGGACGAACGGCCCCGGGCCGGCGGAAGAACCGCCGGCCCGGGGCCGTTCGGCGTGTACGGGCGGGCTCGGACCGGGCGGCGGTGGGGCGGCGGCCCGTCGACCGGTTGCGGGTCGGGTCAGAGGCCGAGCAGGCGCACGGCCTCCGCGCGCATCTCGACCTTGCGGACCTTGCCGGTGACGGTCATCGGGAACTCCTCGACCACGTGCACGTACCGCGGGATCTTGACGTGGGCGAGCCGGCCGGCGCAGTAGGTGCGGACGGTGTCGGCGGTGAGCGGCTCGGCGCCCGCGCGCATGCGGATCCACGCCATCAGCTCCTCGCCGTACCTGGCGTCGGGCACGCCGACGACCTGGACGTCGAGGACGTCGGGGTGGGTGTACAGGAACTCCTCGATCTCGCGCGGGTACAGGTTCTCGCCGCCGCGGATCACCATGTCCTTGATCCGGCCGGTGATGGCGAGGTAGCCGTCCTGGTCCATGACGGCGAGGTCGCCGGTGTGCATCCAGCGGGCGGCGTCGACGGCCTCGGCGGTGCGCCCGGGCTCGCCCCAGTAGCCGAGCATGACGGAGTAGCCGCGGGTGCAGAGTTCACCGGGCTCGCCACGCGGGACGGTCCGGCCGGTGGCCGGGTCGACGACCTTGACCTCCAGGTGCGGGCCGACCCGGCCGACGGTGGAGACCCGGCGGTCGACCGTGTCGTCGGCGCGGGTCTGGGTGGAGACGGGCGAGGTCTCGGTCATGCCGTAGCAGATGGCGACCTCGGCCATGCCCATCCGGCCGATGACGTCCTTCATCACCTCGGCCGGGCAGGGGGAGCCCGCCATGATGCCGGTGCGCAGGCTGGTGAGGTCGTGGCGCGCGAAGTCCGGGTCGGCGAGTTCGGCGATGAACATGGTGGGCACCCCGTACAGCGAGGTGCAGCGCTCGGCGGCGACGGCGGCCAGGGTGGCGCCCGGGTCGAAGGAGGGTGCGGGGATCACCGTGCAGGCGCCGTGGGAGATGGCCGCGAGGTTCGCCATCACCATGCCGAAGCAGTGGTAGAACGGCACCGGGACGCAGATCCGGTCCTGCTCGGTGTAGTTGAGCAGTTCGCCGACGAAGTAGCCGTTGTTGAGGATGTTGTGGTGCGACAGGGTCGCGCCCTTGGGGGAGCCGGTGGTCCCGGAGGTGTACTGGATGTTGATCGGGTCGTCCGGCGCCAACTCCCGCTGCCGCTGCGCGAGAAGGCCGGGGTCGGCGCGGCGCCCGGCGGCGAGCAGGGCGTCCCAGTCGGGGCCGCCGATCAGCACCCTGCTCTCCAACTCGGGGCACCGGGGCCGCACTTCCTCGATCATTCCGGCGTAGTCGGAGGCCTTGAAGCGCTCGGCCGCGACCAGCAGGCGGATCCCGGCCTGGTTCAGCACGTACGCCAACTCGTGCGAGCGGTACGCCGGGTTGATGGTGACCAGGATCGCGCCGAGCTTGGCGGTGGCGTACTGGGTGAGCGTCCACTCGGCGCAGTTGGGCGCCCAGATGCCGACCCGGTCGCCCTTGGCGATGCCGAGGTCGAGCAGGCCCAGGGCCAACGCGTCGACGTCGGCGGCGAGTTCGGCGTACGTCCAGCGGCGGGCGGTGGCCCGGTCGATCAGGGCGTCCCGTTCGGGGAAGGCGCGCACCGCGCGGTCGAGGTTCTCCCCGATGGTGTCGCCGAGCAGCGGCACGTCCGAGGTGCCGGAGGCGTAGCTGCGCGGGGTCGGCGTGGTCGGCACGTTCTGGCTCCTGGGTGGGCGCGTGCGGGTCGGACCCCATGGTCTCCACCGCGTGCCCCGCGCCGCCACCCCCGAACGGGGGTGCGGACACGATGCTGGGGCCGCCCGTCGGGTGCGACGGACGGCCCCAGCAGTCGGGTCAGGCGTTGACGCAGGTGTTGCCGAAGGCCGGGTTGAGGATGCTGATGATGCCGATCGAGTTGCCGCAGACGTTGGCCTCGAGGTTGATCGGGATCTGGATCTGGTTGCCGGAGAGCACACCGGGGGAACCGAACGCGACACCGTTCGCGGTGGCGTCGCCCGCGGCGGCGGTGCCGGCACCGGCCAGGACGGCCACGGCGGCGAGTGCGGTGGCGGCGAGGGTGGTACGAATACGCATTGCGTCACTCCTTGTGAGGGCAGCGAACATCCATGTGACGAACACACTCGCACCGATCGAACTCGATGGCAGGCCGGGAACGGCCGAATTGGTCACTCAGAGGGCGTGTCGTCCTCCCGCTCCCCCGGCTCCGGCCCTGCGGACCCGGACGCGCTCACCCATTCCAGCAGGTCCCGGGCCGGTTCGAGCCCCGGTTCGGCCGCCACCGCGCGGTGCAGCAGTCCGAGCGCGAACGCCCCGTCGCCGGCCGCCAGCACCGCCAGCGCCCGGTTGTAGTCGATCCGAGCGGCGTAACGCAGCCGGAACAGCACGCCGAGATCCTCCCGGCAGGACGGACAGCGCAGGCCCTGCGGGTCCGCCGGGACGGCGCACTGCGGGCAGAGCACCTCGATCGGCGGAACGTCGGCAGCCCGCCCGCCGATCGGGTGCACGTCGGCCGGGGACAGCTCGGACCGGTACACCTCGGACGGAGGTACCTCGGACGGAGTCACGTCGGAGTTCATCGCGGACCGGCCTCCTCCGGGCGGACCGGGCCGAGCGACTCCGCGAGCGGCTCGCTGCCCAGCTCCCGCTGCGCCTGCGCGTACAGCGCCAGCAGCGCCGAGCTGTGCTGGTTGGCGGCCTCCATGTTGGCCGACTCCACCGCCTCGTCCAGCCCGCGCAACTCGGCCATGATCCGCTGGGCCAGCGCCGGCGAGACCATGTTCTGGTTGACGTAGACGTTGCACATGGTGAGCATCCGGAAGGTGTGCCCGAGCGAGTCGCACAGCTCGTCGGCCCGCTGGGCGGCGCGCATGGCGCCCTCCCAGTCGGCCGCCTCGCGGCGCAGCCGCAGGTCGGCGGCCACCGACCGCAGCCGGTCGAGGTCGCTCGGGTCGAGGTGCTTCTCGCAGTAGTGGATGAACAGGCTGAGGTACGCCTCCGAGCCGCGCACCCAGCGCTGGGCCTTCAGCTGGCGCTGGGCCCGCTCCAGCGCCTCGTCCACCGACTGGCCGCGGGTCTGGCCGGCGGCCAGGTCGTCCAGGCTGTCCATGAGGCGCTGCGCCTCGCGCATCTCGGCCTCGGTGAGCTCGCCGCCCCAGCGGTCGGTGAAGGTCTCGATCTGCCGCTGCTGCTCCTCGACCTGGACCTTGAGCTCGGGGTCGAGGGTGACGCGCTCCAGCTTGACGGTCTTCTCGCCGCCGCCCTGGATCCGCACCGACAGGGTGATGGTGCGGTCCCGGTCGAGACCGAAGGACACCTCCACCGGGGTGCGGCCGCCGAGCCCGGCGGGCAGCCGCAGGGTCAGGTGGCCGATCAGCTCGTTCTGCTGGGCGATCTCGTGCTCGCCCTCGTAGACCGCGATCTCCAGCCGCTGGCGGCCGCTGCCGGAGACCACGAACTCGCGGCTGACCGGCGAACTGGTCGGGTAGCTGGTGTTCTTGGGGATGATGACGGCCAGTCGGCCGTCGTTGAGCTCGATGCCGAGGTTCTTCGGGGTGATGTCGAACGGGTTGGTGACCTGCATCAGCTCGCCGCAGCCCTGGCAGGCCTCGCTGCCGGGCGGGTTGACCACGCCGCAGGCCGCGCAGCGCAGGCCGACGTCCTCGGCGGCGGTCGAGCCGACCCTGGTCTGGCCGGGTGCGGCGGAGTTGAGTGCCTCGCCGCACAGTTCGCAGGCGGTGACGCCGGGGGCGGCGGGTGTGCCGCAGCGCGGGCAGTTGTCGCTGCGCACGGCGGTGGCCGCCTGGGACTGCGCCGGGATGGCCGCGCCGGCGGCCGAACCTCCCAGCTCCTGGCCGCACTTGGGGCAGGCTCCGGCCTCGGCGTCGACCGGGAGGTGGCAGCCGGTGCAGGAGACCCGGGGCCCGCCGAGCAGCGTGGTGGCGCAGTTGGCGCAGTTGGAGGCGGAGAGGTCGCCGGGGGCCCGGCACTCGGGGCACTCCACCTCGCCGACCAGCGCGGACTGCACGGCCGCGCCGAGCGCCACGCACTGCATCGGGTTGACGCCGCGCCGGATCCGGCGCGGCCCGAAGACCTCGCCGAGCCGCCGGGCCACCAGCGGGATCGCGGTGGAGCCGCCGACCAGCACCACCTCGTCGATGTCCCCGACGGTGAGGTTGGCCTGCATGATGGCCTTGTGGGTCAGCTCGATGGTGCGTTCGATCTGGGCCTCGATCAGCTCCTCGAAGCGGGCCCGTTCGAACTCCGTCTCCAGCACCAGCTGGCCGGCGCCGAGGCCGGGCAGGATCACCTCGGAGGCCTCCTGGTGGGAGAGCTCGATCTTGATGGTCTCGGCCGTGGAGGCGATCTTGGGGCGGTCCCGCAGGTCGGGCTGGTAGTCCGCGCCGTACTCCTCGCGGATGTCCTCCAGCAGTGCGGTGGTGATGGCCCGGTCGAAGTCGTCGCCGCCGAGCAGGTTGTCGCCCTCGATGCCGAGCACCGAGACCGAGCCGGGGACCAGCAGCAGGATGGAGATGTCGAAGGTGCCGCCGCCGAGGTCGTAGACCAGGACGGTCCGGCCCTCGTCGCCGGCCTCGGAGGTGATCCCGTAGGCGAGCGCGGCGGCGGTCGGCTCGTTGATGATCCGCAGCACGTGCAGGCCGGCCATCCGGCCCGCCTCCTGGGTGGCGGCGACCTGCCGTTCGCCGAAGTACGCGGGGACGGTGATGACGGCCCGGTGGAAGGGCTCGCCGAAGCGCTGCTCGGCGTCCTCCTTGAGGCGGTGCAGGATGATCGCGGAGATCTCGATCGGGGTGTAGGAGCGGCCGTTGAACCAGACGTTGACGTCGCCGTCGGTGCCTGCCGTGACCTTGTAGTCGACCTCCTTGAGGGCGGCCTGGACCTGCGGGTCCTTGAACTTGCGGCCCATGAAGCGCTTGACCGAGCGGATCACGTTGGCGCCGTCGATGGCGACCCGGCTGCGCGCCGTGGAGCCGACCAGCAGTTCGCCCTTGCGGCCGCTGCCGACCACGGAGGGCGTGGCCTCCTGGTTCTGCCGGTTGAAGATGATCTCCGGCTCGCCCCGGCGCAGGTGGGCCACCACCGAGTTGGTGGTGCCCAGGTCGATGCCGAGTGTGCGGTACATGTCGTTCCCCTCTTGCCCCTCGTGGTCCTGGCTACTTCTTCCGCTTGCGCCGGCCGCCCGCGGCCGTTCCCTTCCGGCGGGCCCGGGGCGGGGCCGCCGTGGCCCGGGCGGCGGGGTTCACCGGCGCGACGGCGGGTTCGGTGCCGCCGTCCTCCAGCTCGGTGTCCGCACCCTCGGCTTCCGTGGGCCCGGGGTCCGCAGGTTCGGGATCCGCCGGTGCGGGATCCTCGGTGGGCCCGGCCTCCTCGGCCTCGGCCTGCTCCGGTGCGGGCTCCAGGGCCCGCTCGACGTCCTCCGCGAGGACCGGCTCCCCCACCGGGGCGGGCTCGGGCACCGCGGCGACGACGACCTGGGCGCGGCGCAGCACCTCCTCCTCCCAGAAGAACCCGGTGACCACCGTCCGGACGACCGTCTCCGGCGCCACTCCGGGACGCGGCTCGGTGCCGACGATCTCGGTCAGCGCCGGGTCCGCCGCCAGCCCCTCCAGCCGCATCGGGCGCACCCCGGCCTTGGCGAGGCGGCCGAGCAGCCGCCGGCGGGTGGCCTCGATCCCGGTGCCGCGCCCGAGCAGCACCAGCTCCCGGTCCAGGCCGAGCGCGGCGAGGGCGTCGTCCACCTCGACCAGGATGCCCAGCAGGTCCCGCTGGGTGGCCCGGGCGGTCTGCGCCTCCTCGGCCCGCAGGCGCTGCAGGAGGGAGGCCCGGTACAGCAGTTGGCTGAACGCCTGGTCGAGGTCGACCTCCAGGGCGCGCTGCGGGACGTCCAGCGGCCGGTGTCCGGCGGGCGCGGGAGCGGTCGGCGTGTCGGTCATTCGGGTACCTCGATCTGCGGCAGCACGGACAGGTCGGCCGCGTAGCGGGCGGGGACGGGCGGTTCGGGGTCGGCGCCGCCGGGGGCGGGTTCGGCGAAGTCGGCCGCCGCCTCGGCCCGGTGCAGCACCAGGAGGGCGGCGGCGGGCGGCAGCGGCGGGCGTTCGACGACCAGCAGCGGTTCGGCGAGGGCGGGCGCCAACAGTTCGGCGGCCTGGTCGACCGGCTCCGGCGGCAGGGGCCGCTGGAGGTCCAGCTCCAGCCGCCGGTCGGGGTTGCGCAGCAGGGCGGCGGCGTCCTGGATCTGCTGGCGGCTGTAGCGGCCGGCCTTCATCGCCGGGCCGACGGCGAGGTTGATCTCGCGCACGCCGGCCGTGAGCGCAACGCCCAGGACCTCGTACGGCGACGGTTCGTGCAGTGGCATGGCGGGCGGCTTCTCTCCTCACGGCTGACGGGGACTCAGGGATCGGTTGCGGCTCAGGGATTGGCTGCGGCTGCGGATCAGGAACGGGTGCATGGGCTACGACGACGACGGCGGCGCCGCGGTTGCCGTCAGCGCAGCGCGCCGATCCTCCGTTGCAGGGCGCGCAGGTCGCGGTCGTCCGGGTTGTACTCGACGGCCTTGCCGATCAGCGAGCGGGCCTCCCGGAACTGGCGCAGGTTGGCCCGGCTGACGGCGTAGGAGCTGTAGACGACGCTGAGTTCGACGTGCAGCTTGGCGACGTCCTCCGGGGTGCGGGAGAGCGCGAGCGCCTCCTCCAGCAGCCGGATCGCGTCGCGGTAGCGGTGGGCCTCGTAGTGGCCGATGGCCTCGCCGCGCCAGACGCTGACCATCAGGCGGCGGATCTCGTCCGAGTCGTCGTAGGACCGGGCCTTCTGGAGCATGGCGGCCTGGGTGGTGAACGGGCTGCCCTGGAGGTTGTCCAGCATGTGGTTGGCCAGCATCACGGCGACCCGGCGCGGGGCCTCCTCCTCGGTGTCGCCGTCCCATTCCGGGTCGGCGCGCAGGGCTTGCGCCATCCGGTCGACGGCGAGGGCGCGGTGGTCCGCGAAGGCGGCGATGCGGGAGAGGTGGCGCAGCACGAAGGCGAGGCCGAGCCGGTGGTCCGGGTCGGGGTTGAGCGCGATCAGCTCCCGCCACGCGTCGGCGGCCTCCTCCAGTTCCGCTTCGGGGGCGTCGGGGCGGCTGAGCTGGCCGGCCCGGTTGCCGAGGGCGGCCTCCAGGAAGTGGACGGCGGTCGGGTCGCCGGGGGCGAGTTCCATGCTCTTGCGCAGCAGGACCAGGGCGCGGGGGTAGTCCTTGTCCTCGTTGTTGATCTTGCGGGCCCACTGGGCGTAGGTGGCGCCGAGGTCGCCGCGCACCTCGGGGTGGTCGGGGGCCAGCGCGAGGGCCTTCTCCAGGAGTTCGGTGGCGCCCGCCTGGTCGTCGTCGCTGCTCTTGAGCAGGGCGCGGGCGGCCCGGACGCCGCACTCGGCGGCGATCGCGGGCGCGTCGGCGGGCAGGACGGCGCCGGGCACGGCCCGGGCGCGGGTGAGGCAGTCCAGGGCCTCGCGCCAGTCCTGGTTGCGGTGGTGCTCGCGGGCCTCGCTGACCAGGCTCTCGCCGAGCAGGTCCCGCCAGCCCGTTCCGCGTTCGGCCTCGGGCACCGCGTCCAGGGCGCCGACCGCGGCGGCCTGGCGGCCCTGGAGGAGCAGGTAGCGCTGCGGGCCGAGGTCGCCGAACAGGCCGAGGGCCCTGGTCAGCGGGTGCCCGTCGGGGGTTTCCGGCTGCCGCCAGGCCCGTACGGCCTCGTCGAACCCGGCTGCCCAGGCTGCGAGTTCGGGCTCCTGGCGGAGCAGCCGGTCGAGCGCGGGGCCGAGGGCGAGGCGCCGGGCGGGGCGGCCGGGCAGGGCGATCCGGACGCCCTCCTGGGCGAAGGCTTCGGCGCTGTGCGCCTCCATGCCGAGGCGCAGGGTCCAGGCGGTGACCTCGTCGCCGGTGCGGCCGGCGGCCCGGTCCAGGGCGCGCAGGTCCTCGCGGAGGCGGTCGGTGAGCGCGCCGCGGGCGGTGGACATCCGCTGCGGTTCGGCCGGGCGGCCGGTGATCCGGGCGGACTCCGCCCACAGGTCGGGCTGGTGCAGGGCGGCGACCAGGCAGCCGAGCGTCCAGGTCCAGATCCGCTCGTCCGGCCCGGCGCCGTCCGGACTCTCCGGGGCTTCCGGGCCAGCCTGGAGGGAGACCGCGAGCCGGTAGCCGGCCAGGCCGAGCGCGTGCAGCAGCCGGGGGTGGGCCGGGTCCTTGAGCAGCAGGGCGTGGTAGCCGTCCCAGGCCTCGCGGTGGCGGCCCTCGACGGCGTGCTGGTGGGCCTCGTGCTCGGCGAGCAGGACGAGCGCGGCGGCGGCCTGCGGCCGGCCCGGGGCGAGGGTGAGGGCCTGGCGCAGGTCGCCGGCCGCGCGTCCGGGCTCCCCGGCGTCGAGGGCGGCGCCGGCCCGGCGGATCAGGACGGCCCCGCGCGCGGCGGCCGCGTCCGCCGGCAGGTCGGCCAACGCCTCGTCCAGTCGGCCGAGTTCGGCCCGCAGCAGGGCGAGGTCCAGCCGTGCGGGCGCGGCGGCGGGGCTGTCGCCGAGGGCCTGCGCCCAGGCGGCGAGGACGGGTTCGGCCTGCTCGGGCACCCCGGCCCGGCGGGCGCAGTCCAGGACGGCGCGCAGTGCGGGGCCGACGCAGCGCACGCAACGCGGCGAGGCGTCGTCGGCGGGGCGGTGCAGGTGGGCGGCGCAGACCTCCCGGCCGCAGCCGGCGCAGGTGCCGGTGGCGGGGACGGGGCAGGTGCCGGTGGCGGTGGCGGTGGCGGGGGCGGGGCAGATGGCGCAGTCGGCCGTCGCGGGCGGGGGCTGCGGCGGTTCGGGGGCCTGGCCGGCGGTCAGGAAGTGGCGGTACCAGTCCAGTGCGGCGGCCCAGTTGCCGGCCCGTTCGGCGAGCAGCGCCCGCAGCCGGGCGAGGGCCGGGTCACCGGCCGGGTCGGGGGCGAGCGGGGCGAGCAGGGCGATGGTCTGGACCGGACGGCCGGTCAGCAGGGCGGCGGCGGCCAGGTGGTAGCGGTCGCGCGGCCCGGTGGCGGCGTCGAGCAGGGTGCCCAGCGGTTCGGTGGAGCCCCCGGCCAGGGCGAGGGCGGCGCGCAGCCGGGCCTGCCGGTGGGTGACGGAGCCGGGCAGGGTGTCGGCGAGGGCGAGGGCGGCGGCGGCCCGCTCGCGGGGTTCGGGCCGGTCGCGGCCGGTGATCAGCAGGTGCGCGGCCTCGCGCAGGGCGGCCTCGCGCAGCGCGGCCCGGTAGCCGGGGGCGGCCGGGTGGTCGGCGGCGGCCTGCTGCCAGAGCTCCCGGGCGGCCACCGGGTCGTCGGCCAGCCGGGTGCGGGCGAGCCGGTCGCGGGCCAGGGCCTGCCGTTCGCGCAGGTCCTCGTCGTGCAGCGGCTCCCAGCGGGCGAGGGCGCCGGCCGGGTCGTCGGTGCGGGCAAGGGCGAGACCGTGGTGGAAGGCGGCGATCCGGGCCCAGCGGGAGTCCGGTTCGACGTCCGCCTCGGCGCCGAGGACGGGCGCAGCCTCGGCGGCCTGCCCGGCGGCGAGCAGGGCCGCGCCGAGCCGGACCCGGGCGGGGCGCCAGTCGGGGGCGAGGTCGAGGCCGGTGCGGTAGTCGGCGGCCGCCTCGGCGGGGCGCGCGGCCCGCTCGTGCACCAGGGCGAGGCCGAACCGGGCCGGGGCGAAGGAGGGTTGGACGGTCAGGGCGGCGGTGAACTGGTCCCGGGCCTGATCGTCGGCGCCGAGCAGCAGGGCGAGCCTGCCGAGGGCGTAGCGGGGGCGGGGGTCGCCGGGGGTCTCGGTGGCGGCGGCCGCGAGGTCGGACCAGGCTGCGTCGGTGGCGCCGAGTCGCTGCCGGGCCAGGCCCCGGAAGAGCAGGCTCTCGGTGCGCAGCGCCGGGCCGCGCCCCCACGGGGAGGGCTCGCCGGGGCCCCGGCGCAGCGCCTCGTCGAAGGCGGTGACGGCGGGTTCGTCCCGGTGCAGGGTGAACAGCTGGGCGCCCCAGCGGAACCAGAGTTCGCCGCTGCCGCCGGGGGCTGCCGCGGCGAGCAGGGTCTCGGCCTCGGCGGCGCGGTCGGTGCCGCGCAGCAGGGCGGCCCGGGCCAGGACCGGCCAGTCCCGGCCGGGCAGTGCGGCCAGCGACCGGGTGGTGGCGCTCTCGCGCTGCTCGGGGGAGCCCTCGTGGCAGAGCCGTTGGAGCCAGTCCGTGGCACGGGCGGCGGCTGCGGCCTCCTCACCGGGTTCGGCGCCGTCGGCGGTGGCCTGGAGGAAGGCGAGCAGCGGCCCGAGGTCGCCCTCGGGGGCGGATATCCGCTCCTCGGCGAGGCGGTGCAGGCTCCACCGGGGCAGTTGCCGGGCCGGGTCGGCGAGCAGCGGGAAGGCCTCGCGGTGCAGGGCGAGGGTGGCCTGCTGGTCGCCGGTGGGGACGGTGGCCTCGGCCTGGCCGAGCAGGGCGAGGCCGCGTTGCGGGCGCAGTTCCTCGGGGCCGGCGGCGAGCCGTTGGGCGAGGCGCGCGTAGCGGCGACGGGCCTGCGGGGCCTTGCCGGCGGCGAGCCGTTCGGCGGCCGCGGCCAGGGCCTTGGCCACGGCCTGGGTGTCCAGGCTCCGTCGGCGGCGGGCCAGTACGACGGCTGCCGCACCGGCCAGTGCCACCACGATCAGCAGCACCGCGAGCTGCACCATGCACTGTCCCCCTGCGTTTGGAAATACGCCACTCGATGATCAACACACGGTGTGTGATCATGACTTGACGCTGTTTCGATGTTGCTCGGGCGCCCATCAGAATAGGCCCTCCACCGGACAGACGAACAGAATTGAGCACTATCCTGGGCGACGCAGCGGAAGCGGTGCGAGAACCACCGCGCGGGAACCGGCCCGAGGCCGGGTCAGGGCGAACAGGCCAACAGGGTCCAGTCGGGGGATGCGTGTCCGAGTCGCGTTGGGTGCCCGGGCTCCGGTTCGGGCCGGAGTTCGACCCCGAGCAGTACGAGCTCCTGGAATTCCACCACCGGGGCGGCGAGGCCGAGGTGTGGCGGGCGGTGCGGACCGGCCACAGCGGGCTCAAGGAACTCGTCGCCGCGAAGATCATGCTGGAGCGCGACCCCTCCGAGGTGCGGCGCTGGCTCGGCCGCTGGGACGACGTCTCGCACAACGCCCACCGCCTGGACGTGACCGACCTGGTGGTGCCCAGCTTCCTGCTCGGCCCCTCCCCGCACCGGCCCGGCGCCGCGCCCTCCGCCGGGCTGCTCGGCTACCAGATCTCCCCCTGGGTCGAGGGCGTGCCGCTGCACACCTGGGCCCGCACCCAGCGCGGCGGCCCGGCGGCGGTGGCCGAGGTGCTGGCCCGGCTCTGCCGGATCGTCGACGAACTGCACCGCAAACGCTGGGTGCACCGCGACATCTCCCCCGCCAACGTCCTGGTGGACGCCCAGAACCAGGTCAAGCTGATCGACCTGACCTTCCTGGCCCCGCTCGACCACACCCTCACCGTCGCGGTGTTCACCCCCGGGCACGTCCCGCCGGAGGCCGAGCAGGTCGGCGGCTTCCCCACCACCGCCAAGGACCTGTTCGCGGTCGGCACCCTCGCCCGCACCCTGCTGCTGCCCGACCACGGCCGGCTCGACCACCGGCTCGCCGCCGAACAGGCCCGCGCCGAACTCCTGGCCGCCGGCTACGGCGAGGACCTGGCGCGCTGGGCCTGCGAACCGCTCGCCCGCGAACCGGACCGCCGCCCCTCCCCGCTCGGCCCCTGGGTGGGCCGCGGCCGTGAACTCCTGCGCTCCCGCCGGCCGGTGGCGCGCACCGCGGGCCTGGCCGTCCTGCCCGACCGGGCCGGCCGGCCGCTGCTGGTCACCGGCGGCGCCGACGGCACCGCACTGGCCGGCCCCGGACACCACGGGCAGCGCCTGCCGGCCGGCCAGGGGCCCGGCCCGGTCAGGGAGTTGCTGGCCGGCTGGGCCGGCGGCCAGGGCGAACTGGTGGTCTGCGCCGAGGACCGCGGCGGGACGCTCTGGGTCGGCACCTCGGCCGGCTGGTGGGAGGCCGCGCGCGGCGTCAGCGGGCTCGCCGGGGCGGTCAACTCCGCCGGGGAGATGACGGTCTGGACGGCGGCCGGCGGCGCCCTGCGCTCCTACCGCTGGGCGCCCGGCCTCACCCTCACCGGCCAGGAGCTGCCCGGCTGCCCGGCCGACCGGGTGCTCGCCGCCCTGGAGGAGCGGGCCGGATCCTGGCTGGTCCTGGTCGAGCACCGGGAGCGGGTGCTGAGCTGGCGACCGGGCTCGGCGCAGGGCCCCGCCCCGCTGGGGCCGCCCGGCGCCCTGCGCGCCGGGGCGCTGGCCCGCACCTCCGCCGGCCCGCAGGCCGCGACGCTGCGCCCGGACGGCTCCGTCCAGCTGCACACCCTCGGCACGGCCGGCACGGCCCCCGAGATCGGCGACGGCGAGCCCTCCCTCGGCGTCGCGATGGCCGGCCACCGGGGCGGCCCGACGGTGGCGCTGGCCGGCGCGGGCGGCGTCCGGCTGCGACTGCCGGCCGGCGGCGCCTCCCGGCGTCCGCGCTGGTGGCGGCCGACGCTGCGCCCGGCCACCCGGGTCGCGCTCGCGATGGGCGAGGACTGGCGGCTGTGCCTGGCCGCGGTGGTGGAGGGCGAGTTGCAGTGCTGGCAGGAGGACGCGGCGTACCGGTGGCAGGCGGTGGCGCTGCCCGAGCAGGGCTGAGCGGGGCTTCGCGGGGCTGAGCGGAGTGTCCGGCGACAGGCCGGGGTCCGGGATGCGCCAGGGCCCCGGAACCTGGTGCGGTTCCGGGGCGCCGGCGGCTCGGGCGGGTCCAGCAGGGTGGGCGGTTCGGCGTTCGAACGGGCTCAGCGGAAGCGGCGCAGCCGCAGGCTGTTGCCGACCACGAAGACCGAGGAGAAGGCCATCGCGGCCCCCGCGATCATCGGGTTGAGCATCCCGGCCGCGGCCAGCGGCAGGGCGGCGACGTTGTAGCCGAAGGCCCAGAACAGGTTGCTCTTGATGGTGGCCAGGGTCTTGCGGGAGAGCCGGATGGCGTCGGCCGCCGAGCGCAGGTCGCCGCGGACCAGGGTGAGGTCGCCGGCCTCGATCGCGGCGTCGGTGCCGGTGCCCATGGCCAGGCCCAGGTCGGCCTGGGCGAGGGCGGCCGCGTCGTTGACGCCGTCGCCGACCATCGCCACGACCCTGCCCTCGGCCTGGAGCCGCTTGACGGTCTCCACCTTGTCCTGCGGCATGACCTCGGCGATGACGTGCTCCGGGGCGATGCCGACCTCGGCGGCGACGGCCTCGGCGACCGCCCGGTTGTCGCCGGTCAGCAGCAAGGGGGTCAGGCCCAGGCCGCGCAGCCGGGCGATCGCCTCGGCGCTGGTCGGCTTGACCGCGTCCGCGACCTCCAGGACGGCCCGGGCCTCGCCGTCCCAGCCCACCGCGATCGCGGTCCGCCCGGCCGCCTCGGCGGCGCGCTTGGCCGCGGCCAGGCCCTCCGGCAGGTACTGCGACCAGTCGTTCAGCAGCGCCTCCCGGCCGGCGACCACCGCGTGGCCGTCGACCACGCCCTGGACGCCCAGGCCCGGTACGTTCTCGAAGCCCTCGACCGCGGGCAGCTCACCGGCCTCGGCGGCGGCGGTGGCGATCGCGGCGGCGATCGGGTGCTCGGAGGCGTGCTCCAGGGCGCCGGCCAGCCGCAGCGCCTCGGCCTCGCCGACGCCCTCGGCGGTGTGCACGGCGAGCAGGGTCATCCGGCCGGTGGTGACGGTGCCGGTCTTGTCCAGGACGACGGTGTCGACCTTGCGGGTGGACTCCAGTACTTCGGGGCCCTTGATCAGGACGCCCAGCTGGGCGCCGCGGCCGGTGCCGACCATGAGCGCGGTCGGGGTGGCCAGGCCCAGGGCGCACGGGCAGGCGATGATCAGCACCGCGACCGCTGCCGTGAAGGCGGCGGTCCAGCCCTCGCCGGTGCCCAGCCAGTAGCCGAGGGTGGCCACCGCCAGGACGATCACGATCGGGACGAAGACGGCGGAGATCCGGTCGGCGAGGCGCTGGGCGGCGGCCTTGCCGTTCTGCGCGTCCTCGACCAGCCGGGCCATCCGGGACAGCTGGGTGTCCGCGCCGATCCGGGTGGCCTCGACGACCAGCCGGCCGCCGGCGTTGACGGTGGCGCCGGTGACCTGGTCGCCGACGGAGACCTCGACCGGTACGGACTCGCCGGTGAGCATCGAGGCGTCCACCGCCGAGGCCCCCTCGGCCACCACGCCGTCGGTGGCGATCTTCTCGCCGGGCCGCACCACGAACCGGTCGCCCACGGCCAGACCGCCGACCGGGATCCGGACCTCGGCCCCGCCGCGCAGCACGGTGACGTCCTTGGCCCCCAGTTCCAGCAGCGCCCGGAGCGCGGCGCCCGCGGTGCGCTTGGAGCGGGCCTCGAAGTAGCGGCCGGCCAGGATGAAGGCGGTGACGCCGGCCGCCGCCTCCAGGTAGATGTTCGACGGGCCGTCGCTGCGGGCGATGGTCAGCTCGAAGCCGTGCCGCATGCCCGGCATTCCGGCGTCGCCGAGGAACAGCGCCCACAGGGACCAGAGGAACGCGGCGCCGGTGCCGAGCGAGACCAGGGTGTCCATGGTCGCGGCGCCGTGCTTGAGGTTGGTCCAGGCGGCGCGGTGGAACGGCCAGGCGGCGTAGGTGACCACCGGCGCGGCCAGCACCAGCGACAGCCACTGCCAGTTGTCGAACTGCAGGGCCGGCACCATCGCCATCGCGATCACCGGCACCGCGAGCGCCACCGCCGTGACCAGCCGCTGGCGCAGCGGGGCGAGTTCGTCGGCCGACTCGGCCTGCCCGGCCGGGCCTTCGGCGGCCGGCGGCTTCGGCAGCGCGGCGCTGTAGCCGGTGGCCTCGACGGTGGCGATCAGGTCGGCGACGTCGACGCCCGCGGGGAAGGCGACCTTCGCCTTCTCGGTGGCGTAGTTGACGCTCGCCGAGACGCCGTCCATGCGGTTCAGCTTCTTCTCGATCCGGGCCGCGCACGAGGCGCAGGTCATACCGCCGATCGAGAGTTCCACCTCCGTGGAGGCGGGTGCCTGGGTGGTCATCGTTGCTCCTCGTGACAGTCGTCGTTCCGGGAACGCGCTGAGCGTCTCCGGCCCGGCCTTCATACCCTAGGGGGGTATCGGTCGGCGTCGGGTTCCTTTATACCCCCTAGGGGTACCCGAGGCAAGCATGGACCGATACCCCCGGCTGGTATTTTCCGGTCCGGCGATCCGCCCGGCCCGAAACCCCCGGGAGGTACCCGCTGCCGGGCGTCAGCGCTGGTCGTGCCGGTGCCCGTCCCCGGCCGCGGGCTCGCCGCCCATCATCCGGAGCATGGCGCGGCCGCCGGTGCGCAGGAAGCGGGCGAGCAGGGCGGCGGCGAGGAGCAGGAAGGCGATGTTCAGCCAGGTGGTGTAGTTCCACTCGATGCCCGCCATCGGGATCTCGGCCTCGCGCCGGTCGGGGACCAGGCCGAGCGCGCCGAAGAGGAACTCGACGGTGTAGCCGGCCACCACCATGGCCACGTAGAAGGTGCCGAGCAGGAACAGGGCCGTCCGGCGCCCGTAGTACTTCCGGTAGATGTTGAGGATCGGCAGGATCAGCAGGTCCGCGAAGATGAACGCGACGACCCCGCCGAAGCTGATCCCGCCCTTCCACAGCACCACCGCGAGCGGCACGTTGCCGATCGAGCAGACGAAGGACGCCATCGCCACCACCGGACCGACCAGCGGACCCCACAGCCGGCCGACGAGCGGGTGGTCGGCGAAGAAGAAGGCCTGCCAGAAGGAGTCCGGCACCCAGGCGGCGATGGCACCGGCGATGAGCAGCCCGAGGACGAGGTCCATGAGGATGGCCGCCCACTCCATCACGAACACGTGCGACACGGCCGTGACGCCCCGCCGGGACAGCAGCCGCCGGGTGAAGGAGCCCTCCCCGGCGACGGACATGTCCATCGCCGCGTGGCCCTCCATCGAGCCGGCCAGGCCGCGTTCCGCCTGGGCGCGGGCCTCGCGCAGCAGCCGGTCACGCAGCAGCAGCCGGAAGAGCAGGGCGAGGACGAGGATCATCACCGGCCCGCCGACGAACTCGGCCGCCGTGAACTGCCAGCCGAGCAACAGGGCCAGGATGACGCCGAGTTCGACGACCAGATTGGTCGAGGCGATCTCGAAGGCCATCGCGGCGGTGAAGTCCGCGCCCTTGCGGAACAGCGAGCGGGCGAGGGCCACGGCCGCGTACGAGCAGGAGGAGGAGGCCGCGCCGAGGAGCGCGGCGACGCCGAGGGTGCGGGGGCGGTCGTCGCCGAGCAGCCGGACGACGGTGGACTTGCGGACGACGGCCTGGACGACGGCGGAGAACAGGAAGCCGAGGATCAGCGCCCAGGTGATCTCCCAGGTCATCGATCCGGCGATGGACAGCGCGTGCAGGATCGCGTGCATGGTGGGTCCGCCTTCCCTGGTGCCCCGGGTTCGCCAGCGCCGAGCACCATATACCCGTACCGGGTATCACCCCTCGCACCTCGCCGGGGGCGGCACTCCCCCGTCAGGCCGCCGCCAGCGGGGCCGGCCACGCCGGCCGGTCCAGCCCGAGGTTGCGGTGGATCTCCAGGGCCGCGGTGGAGCGGTTCAGCGTGATGAAGTGCAGGCCGGGCGCACCCTCGCGGAGCAGGCGCTCGGCCATCCGGGTGGCGTGGTCGACGCCGATGCGGTGCGCGGCCGGCCGGTCGCCGCGGGCCGCCTCCAGCCGTGCGGCCAGGCCCGCCGGGAAGGAGGCGCCGCTGAGTTCGGCGAAGCGGGCGATCTGGCGGACGTCGGTGGCCGGCATGATCTCCGGGATGACCGGGGTGTCGCAGCCGGCCTCGGCGAGCCGGTCGCGCAGCCGCAGGTAGTGCTCGACGTCGAAGAACATCTGGGTGACGGCGTAGTCGGCGCCCGCCCGGCACTTGGCGACGAAGTGCCGGATGTCGTCCGCCCAGTCCGCCGAGCGCGGGTGGCGCTCCGGGAAGGCCGCCACCCCGACCGTGAACGCGCCGCAGCTCTTGACCAGTTCGACCAGTTCGGCGGCGTGCCGCAGGCCCCGGGGGTGCGGCTGCCAGACGCCGTTCGGGTTGCCGGGCGGGTCGCCGCGCAGGGCGAGGACGTCGCGGATCCCGACGTCCGCGTAGCGGCGCAGGACGGCCTGGAGTTCGGCGGTGGAGTGGCCGACGGCGGTCAGGTGGGCCACCGGCCGCAGCGTGGTCTGGGCGGCGATCCGCTCGGTGGTCTCGATGGTGCGGTCGCGCGAGGAGCCGCCGGCGCCGTAGGTGACGGAGACGAAGGTCGGCGCGACCGCCTCCACCCGCCGGATCGCGGCCCACAGGGAGCGCTCACCGGCGTCGTCCTTGGCCGGGAAGAACTCGAAGGAGTACGTCCGCTCGCCGGCCGCCAGGATCTCGCGCAGTCCGCGCGGCCCGCGCGCTCCGGGTCGGGTGGTGTGGTCCATGGGGTGTCACCTCGGGTGATGGGATCGGCCGCCTGCCGGCGCCGGCCGCCGGGATGCGGGCGGCCGCTTCCACCCTGCCGGAAGGGCGCAACGAGAGTGCCACAAGGATCGGTTGACGATCGGTCGAGTCCGTTCGCGGCCGTCGCGGGCGCCGCCCTCAATTACCCCTGGGGGGTATGGTACGTTCTCCAGGCGAAGCGGCCGGCCGCACCCGCGGCCGGCGCCGGGCACTGATGACAGGAGCACCCCCATGTCCGAGACCACCGTCGCCGTCGAGTCCCCCGCCGCCGAGACCACCGCCTCCTGCTGCGGCTCCTGCGGCACCGGCGCCACCGAGGCCCCCGCCACCGGGACCGCCGGGCGGGCCGTCTTCCAGGTGAAGGGCATGACCTGCGGCCACTGCGTCACCTCGGTGACCGCCGAACTGCGGAAGATCGACGGCATCACCGACGTCGCCGTGGACCTCGCCGCCGGCCAGGTCACCGTCGACAGCACCCTGCCGCTCGCCGACGAGGCCGTCGCCGCCGCCGTGGACGAGGCCGGCTACGACCTGGTCGGCCGCCTCGGCTAGGCCCTGTCCGCCGAACGCCCCCGACGGCAGGGCCGTCGGGGGCGTTCGGTGTACGGGGTGGGGGTATGCCTGGCGGGATGCGGGCCGGGCAGCCGGTCAGACCCGGTCGAGCGGGCGGTGCGGGCCGGGCGGCAGTTCCACCGAGATCGCGTCGCCGGGAAGGACCGGTCCGCCCGCGCGCACGACGGTCATGATGCCGGCCCGGCGGACGACGGCGCCGCTCTCGTCACGCCCGACGACCTGCTTCAACAGCCCCTGCCGGTAGGCGTCGATCTGCCGGCACGGATTGCGCAGGCCGGTGACCTCCAGCACCGCCTCGGGGCCGATCCGCAGCACCGCGCCGACCGGCAGGCCGAGCAGGTCGAGGCCCCGGGTGGTGATGTTCTCGCCGAGCGCGCCCGGCGCCACCGCGAAGCCCGACTCGCCGAGTTCGGTGAGGAGCTCCTCGTGGATGAGGTGGACCTGGCGCAGGTTGGGCTGGTCCGGGTCCTGGGCGACCCTCGAACGGTGCTTGACCGTCACCCCGGCGTGCACGTCCCCCTCCACCCCGAGCCCGGTGAGCAGCACGATGCCGTCACGGTTCGGCTTGGTGAACGAGTACTCGGCGCTGCTGCTGACCGCCACCACGCTGCCGCTCATGCGCGGACCCCTTTCGCGTACGGATGTTCGACCGGCTCCGAGCATAGGACCCCGGCCTCGCGGGTCAGCCCGCGGAGGGCGCCCTGAGCAGCGGCAGGACGACCTCGTCGAGGATCTCGTCGACGACGCGGTCGGGCGGGACGCCGCCGCCGAGCAGGGCGGCCTCGCGCAGGAGGTCGAGCGGGAGGGAGCAGGTGCGGGGGGTGAGCCGCGCGGGGTTGATCTCGCCCCGGTCGGCGGCGCGGCGCAGCATCGCCGTCAGGCCGCCCACCGGCCCCTGGGAGACCAGCCCGCGGAAGTGCTCGCGCAGTTCGGGGTCGCGCATCAGGTCGACCAGGAGGCCGTGCACGGCGTCCTGCGGCAGGTCGTCGAAGCGGTGCAGCAGCCTGCGCAGGAAGAGCGAGAGGTCGGCCCGCAGTTCGCCGGTGTCGGGCGGCTCCCGGTAGTCGGGGGCGTTGCGGCCGAGGGCGGCGACGACCAGCGCGGCGCGGTTGGGCCAGCGGCGGTAGAGCACCGGTTTGCTGGTCCGGGCGCGGGCGGCGACACCGTCCATGGTGAGCCGGTCGTAGCCGTGGTCGGCGAGTTCGGCCCAGACGGCGTCAAGGATCGCCTGTTCCAGTTCGTCGCCGCGCCGGCGGGAGGCCCTGCCGCCCGCCGGTCCGTCCTCCGTTGTGCTGCCGGTCGTCACCGAGGTCCGCACCCATCCTTGTAGATACGTTGCGTTTCTTATCGGGCCGAGTCTACAGTCGAGATTAAGAAACGATTCGTATCTTATGTCGAGGAGGGGCCCGCCATGAGCACTGCCCGTACGACCGACGTCCTCGTGGTCGGCGCCGGCCCGGTCGGACTGACGCTCGCCGTCGGACTGGCCCGCGCGGGGGTCGACTGCCGGATCATCGAACGGGACCCGGCCTTCCGCGACCGCGGCGTCCGCGGCAAGGGCGTCAACCCCCGGACGCTGGAGGTGTTCGACGACCTCGGCGTGGCCGGCGAGATCCTCGCCCGCGGCGACCTCAACCTCAAGATCCGCAGCTACCGGGGCGACCGGCTCCGCCACGAGGTCGACCCGGCACCCGCCAACGCCCCGACCCCCGACCGCCCTTACGGCGGCCTGCTGATGCTCGCCCAGCACCACACCGAGGCCGTGCTGCGCGACCGGCTCGCCGACTACGGCGTCACGGTCGAACTGGACACCGGGCTCGTCGACCACACCCAGGACGGGGACGGCGTCCTCGCCATCGTCCAGCACGGGGAGCGCGCCGGGGCCGCCACCGAGCGGATCGCCGCCCGCTACCTGGTCGGCTGCGACGGCGGCCGCAGCACCGTCCGCAAACTCGCGGGCATCCCGTTCCTCGGCGAGACCTGGGAGGAGGAGCGCTTCCTGATGGCCACGATGCGCCTGGACGGGTTCGCGCCGGACGCCCTGCACGTCTGGGACGACCCCCGGTTCGGCGTCGGCGCCCTGGTACTGGTCCCGCTGCGCCAGGACGACACCTGGGCCGTCCACGCCTCCGTCACGCCCGACGGGCACGGGCGGCTGCCCGCCCCCACCCTGGACACCTTCCGGCAGCTGTTCGCCGAACGGGCCGGCCTGCCCGGCGCCCGGCTGCACGAGCCGACCTGGTCCACCGTCTGGCGGCCGACCGTACGCATGGTCGAGCGCTACCGCGAGGGCCGGGTGTTCCTCGCCGGGGACTCCGCCCACTGTCAGTCCGCGGCCGGCGGCCAGGGCATGAACACCGGCATCCAGGACGCGCACAACCTCGGCTGGAAGCTGGCGGCGGCGCTGCGCGGCGCCCCCGACCCGCTCCTCGACAGCTACCAGGCCGAACGGCTGCCCGTCGCCCGCGCCGTCCTGGCCGCCTCCTCCGCCCAGCACCGGGCACTGTTCAGCGGCGACGGCGGGGCCCGGGCCCTGACCGACCAGCTCCTCAGCCTGGCCAACTCGGCCGGCGCCGACCTCACCGGGCTGTCCGTCCACTACCGGGGCGGGCCGCTCGGCCGCGACCTGGACGACGCCACCGGCATCCGCGCCGGGGACCGCGCCCCGGACGCGCCCTGCGCCACCGCCGACGGCGCCCCCACCCGCCTGTTCGACCTCTTCCGCGGCCCGCACGCCACCCTGCTGGCCTTCGGCGAGCACCCCGCCCTGACCGCCCTGCCCGACCTCCCGGGCGTGCACCGGGCCGGCGTCCTCGACCCCGGCGGCCACGCCCGCCGCGCCTACGGGATCGACGGCGACGCCGTCGTACTGGTCCGCCCCGACGGCCACGTCGGGCTCACCGCGGGGGCGGTCGACCCGGCCGCGCTCACCGCCCACCTGCGCGACCTCGGGCTGGCCGACCGACGGACCGGCCCACTGACGGGCTGACGGGCCGGGCCCGGTGAAACCCTGACCGGGGGAGGTGGAATCGCTACCATCGGGACCAACGGGACAAGCAGCAGCGGAATCCAACGATCTACGTAAATAAGACAGTTGGATTCTCATCCCGCGCCGGACCGCCGACCCCGAAGGGACCCATGTCCACCGCCGCACCCGCCCTCCCCCCGTTGCACCGACTCCCCGTCACCCCCGCCCAGCCGCCCCACCCCACCACCCTCCCCGACGGCACCCCCGCCTGGCTGGTCACCCGCTACCACGACGTCCGCCAGACCCTCACCGACCCCCGCTTCACCCGCGGCGACCTGGCCACCGTCGGCACCCCCGGCGGCGGCGCCGACGTCTCCAGCAACCCGGCGTCGATGTTCAACCAGGACGGGCCGGAACACCGCCGGCTGCGCAGCACCGTCCAACGGGCCTTCACCGCGCGCGCCATCGCCGGCTGGCAGCCCTGGGTCGCGGAGAGCGTCCAGCAGGCCGTCGACGCCCTCGCGGCCGGCGGCACCCCCGCCGACCTGGTCACCGCCTTCACCCGGCCGGTGCCCTTCGCCGTCACCAGCCGCCTGATGGGGCTCGACGGCGACGGCCCGGACCGCCTCGACGAGCAACGGCTCCGCCGCTGGACCAGGGCGATCCTCGCCGACGGCACCCCGGACGACAGTGGCGACGCGGCGGACGGCACCCTGGACCCGGCCGAGGCGCTCGCCGAATACGCCGCCTACACCGGCGAGTTGATCGCCCGCCGCCGCCACCACCCCGGCGAGGACCTGGTCAGCCGCCTCGTCCAGGCCGCCGACCAGGACGGCGGCGTCCCCGAGGAATCACTCGTCTACCTGGTCTGCGGGCTCACCGCCAGCGGCAACGAGAGCGTCACCGGCGCCCTCGGCAACGCCCTCGTCTACCTGCTCGGCGAACGCCCCGAGCAGTGGCCCCGACTCGCCGATCCCGACACCACCGAACGCGTCACCGAACGACTCCTCCACTTCATCCCGCTCGGCGACGACGAGGCCACCACCCGGCGCGCCACCGAACCGGTCGACCTCGGCGGCGTCCGGATCCCCGCCGGCGCCGTCCTCGCCGTCAGCCTCGGCAGCGCCAACCGCGACACCGCCGTCTTCCCCGAGGGCCTCGACGCCGGCCTCGACCACCCGCTGCCCGCCCCGACCCTCGCCTTCAGCGCCGGCCCCCACTACTGCCTCGGCGCCTGGCGGATGCGCCTGGAAATGCGCGAATCCCTCCGCCGCCTCGCCGCCGCCCTCCCGGGCCTGCGCCTCACCACCCCCGTCGACCGGCTCACCTGGCAACTCGGCACCACCACCCGCAGCCCCGCCCACCTGCCGGTCACCTGGTAGCCGGGGGCGCCGGGCCGCCCGCAGCGAGCAGCCCGCGCCGGCCCCCGGGCCGTCGCGGGCAAGCCCCTGCTCCCCCTCAGCCCCAGAGCTGCTCGCCCAGGGTGGCGCCCTCGGGGGCGCCGGGGAGGACGTAGGCGACGGCGGAGGCCTGGTGCTGGACGAACGGGTTGAGGGCGTCGCGGGTGGCGAGGCGGGTCTGGACGCGGGTGAACTGGGCGGGGTCGCGCATGAAGGCGCAGAAGAGCAGGCCGCGGTCGTCCGGGCCGTCGTCGTAGCTGTAGCCGCGGCGGAGCATGCGCGCGCCGCCGTCGAGGCGGGGGCTGCTGAGCCGGACGTGGGCGGTGGCGGGGATGACGTAGGAGCCGTCCGGGTTCTTGGCGTAGACGTCCGGTTCGTCGTGTTCGGCGCTGCCGGTGAGCGGGGCGCCGTCGCCCGCGCGGCGGCCGATGACCAGGTCGCGCCGGTCCGCGGGGAGGGCCGCGAAGGCGGCGACGTCCATCCGGATCCGCCGGTAGACCAGGACGGTGCCGTTCTCGTGCGCCCCCGCCGGACCCCAGACCCACTGCCGGGCGGTCGACTCGTCGGGGTTGGCGGTGCCGTCCTTGAAGCCGAACAGGTTGCGGGCGGTGGTGCCCGGGGCGGTGGCGGGCAGAAAGCCGGACTGGGTCCAGCGGGGCGTGGCCCCGGCGGCGCGGGCGGCGGCGGTGGCGAGTTCGGCGACGACGGTCAGCGTCCAGCGGTCGGCGCCGCAGAGTTGGAGGAGGACGTCGCCGCCGCCGCGCGCCGGGTCGAGGCGGTCGCCGGCGAAGGCCGGCAGGTCGGCGAGCGCGGTCGGGACGTTCAGGCCGAGCCGGGCGGCGAGGTCGGGGCCGACGCCCACCAGGCTGGTGAGCCGGGCCGGTTCGGCGCCCTGGAGCCGCAGGTCCGGCGAGCTCCCGGCGGTCGCGGCGGCCAGCAGCCGGGTGAGGTCCGCGAGCAGGCCGCGCAGGGCGTCCCGGCCGCCGGCGGTGGTCGCGGGTGCGAGGTCGAAGGCCAGCAGCTGGGTGGCGGGTTGCGGCGGTGTGGTCACGCCGGCCTGGCGGGGGCCGTGGAAGAGGGGTGCCGGTCCGGGTGGCGGGGCCGCCGGGTGCGGCGCGGCGCCTTCGTGGCCGCCGTGCGCCAACGCCTGGACGCCGGCGCCGAGTCCGGCGGCGAGCACCGCTCCGGCCGCGAGCAGCGCCCTCCGCTCCACACCGGATCCGGCGGCTTCCGTCTGTTTCCGCACTTTTCCGGTTTCGGCATGCATGGGCGACATTGGAGACGATAGAACACCTCTCATGCAAATCCCGATGATGCGTCAACTCACCCACCGACCCTCACCTGCACGTGCGACGAGACCGCTGCGACGGCTGTCCGCGGCGCTGCTCGCCGCCACCCTGGCGCTGGCCGGCTGCGCGGCATCGGGCTCCTCCTCCGACGAGGCGCGCCATCCGGCCGGTACGGTCGTCCAGGTCCCGGAGGACTTCCCGACCGTGCAGCAGGCCGTGGACGTCGCGCGCGAGGGCGACACGGTGCTGGTCCACCCGGGCGTGTACCCGGAGAGCGTCCGGATCACCAAGCCGCGCATCGTCCTGCGCGGGACGGACCGCAACGGCGTCGTCCTCGACGGCGGGGTGCGGCTCGTCAACGGCATCACCGTCACCGGCGCCGGCTCGGTGGTGGAGAACCTCACCGTGCACGGCTACCTCGCCAACGGCGTCCTGTTCACCGGCGTCACCGACGAGCACCTGCAACGGCACGGCGCCGGCGGCTCCGCGTACGACCCGCTCGACACCAACCGCTTCCCGCCCGTCCAGGGCTTCCGGGCCTCCCGGGTGACGGCGTACGACAACGGCCTGTACGGCATCTACGCCTTCGACGCGCGCGGCGGCGTGATCGAGGACTCCTACGCCTCCGGGCAGGCCGACTCCGGGATCTACGTCGGCCAGTGCAAGCCCTGCGACACCCTCGTGCACGGCAACACCGTGGAGCGCAACGCGGTCGGCATCGAGCTGACCAACGCCTCCGACGGGCTCAGCATCCTCGGCAACCGGGTGGTCGGCAACCGGGTCGGCGTGACGGTGAACTCCAACGACCTGGAATCCCTCGCCCCGCAGCACGGCGCGGTGATCGCCGGGAACGTGATCGCCGACAACAACGCCGCCGACACCCCGGAGCAGGCGGACGGCGGCTTCGGCATCGGCCTCGGGATCGGCGGCGGCACCGCGAACCAGGTGCTGCGCAACCTCGTCCAGGGGAACCGCGCCGCCGGGGTCATCGTCACCGACCCGCCCGGGCACCCGGCGAGCGGCAACCGCGTCGAGGGCAACCGCGCCACGGGCAACGGCGTCGACCTCGTGCTGGCCTCCACCGACCCCGGCAACTGCTTCACCGGCAACACGCCCGACACCCAGAGCCCGGAGCAGTTGGAGGGCCTGGCGGCGTGCGGGGCGCAGGGCCGCGGCCCGCTCCCCGGCGGCCGGCCCGCCACCGTCATGGCGCCGCCCGGCGTGCCGTTCCACCAGGTGCGGGCCCCGGACGCGCAGCCCTCCCTGCCCGACCCCTCGGCGCCGGGCCGGCCGGCGACGGACCTGCCGGGGCCCGTCGACCCGGACCGCTACGCCCTGCCCACGGACACCTCCGCCGTGCCGCAACCCCGGTGAGCCCGGGCCCCGGTGAGCCGCGGCCCCGGCGGCCCCGGGGCCTCACCCGGCGGCCCACGGCGCCTCCGGCATCCGCACGCCGTCCTGCCGCCCGGTGAGGTCGACGGTCGTCGGGGTGCCCAGGCCGGACATCCGCATGGTGACCCGGCGCAGCGAGCCGGCGCCGTCGACCCAGTAGGTCAGCGGCGACGGCCCGCCGTCCGGGGCGGCGCCCTGGGCGCGCGGGCCCGAGAAGCGGTCGTAGTCGCGGCCGTCGATCCGGTCCCGGCCGAGCAGGCGCGCCCCGGACTGGGCGAGCAGCAGCGGGTTGTCCGGCCGGTCCGCGCCGAGGCGGACCAGCAGGCCGAGCCCGGCGTCCAGCGGGTCCGCCGTGTAGGAGCGCGGCGACCAGCCGGAGCGGGGGACGTGCTCGGCCTGCTCCCAGGCGGGGCCGGAGGCGGCCGGCTCCGGGGCCAGCCCGAGGCCGTCGCCGTCCCAGATGATCAGGCCGTGGTCGAGCTGGCCCGAGGCCCCGGACACCTGGTAGCGGCCCACCCCCCGGCGGGTGCGGTAGTCCACCACGCCCTCCACCCGGATCTGCACGCCGCCGCCCTCCGCCGCGGTGAGCGTCACGGCCGCCGGGCTGGCCTGGTACAGCGTCAGCCGGGACAGCGCCAGCCGGGACGCCTCGTCCATGGTCACCGCCCGTTCCTCCGGTTCGCCCCAGGCCGTCACCCCGAGGACCGTGGCCCCGGCGACCACCACCGCGCCGACCACCCCGACGAGCAGGCCCAACCGCGCCCTCTTCCCGATCTTCCTGCGGGCCATCTGGCAGCCCTCCTCCTTGTCATCACCGTCATGCTTGTCGTCGCCGGCGTGCTTGCCATCACCGTCGTGCCTGTCGTCGCCGGCGTGCCTGTCGTCACCGTCGTGCGAACGAGCGGCGGGCGGGCCCGTGGCATGAATCGCGCCACGGGCCCGCCCCTCCTCACCGCTTCCTACTGGTGCCGCGCCCTGCGCTTACGGGCGACGAGGACCAGCGCACCGCCGGACGCCACCAGCACCACGCCGCCGACGATCCCCATCGGCACCAGGGCGTTGGCGCCGGTGCTGGGCAGCTGTCCCCCGGCCGGGGGCGGGTTCGCCGTCGACGGGCTCGGCGACTCCGTCGGCCCCGGCGGCGTGCTCGGCGAACTCGTCGGGCTCGACGAGTTGGTCGGGGTCGGCGTCGGGGTCGGGGTCGGCGTCGGCGTCGGGGTGGGCAGCAGCTTGTTGACCGCCGTCACCGAGACACCGTCCGCGAGGTTGTCGGAGGTCAGCGTCAGCGGGCCGAACACGGTGGTGTCCGGGGCCGAGTAGCCGTCGGGCGGGCTGAGCTCCTGCCAGTAGTACGTCCCCGGCACCCCGGCGCCCTGGCAGAGGCCGTCGGCCCCGGTCGTGCAGGGGCCGCCCACCGCCGTGTCGGGCTTGTCACCGCCGGTCTGCAACCCGTCGGTGCCGTTGGTCTCGTGCCACAGCTGGAACTTCGCCCCCGCCAGCGGCTTGCCGTCCTGGTCGTGCTTGACCAGGCGCAGCGCGCCTTCCTGCTGCCGGAACCCGAAGTCGAAGGTGTGGTCGTTCTCGCCCGGCCCGCCGGTGGTCAGCGCCCGCTCGGGGAACTTCGTACCGGGCGGCACCAGGCCCTTGGAATCGATGAAGTGGTTGTCGCCGACGTCCGCGTCGGTGGGCACCCACTGGTAGAGCGGCCCGCCCTTGGCGTAGTCCGCCGGGTTGTCGAGCCGGATCGTGTACTTGGTCCTCGGCTTGAGGCCGCCGGTGACGTTCGAGTCGTCGAAGTAGTACTCGCCGCGCTTCGTCGTCTTCGTCGTGCCGACCAGCTTGCCCGACTCGTCGTAGAGGTGGACGGTCGCGCCCTCCACCGGGCGCTGGCCCGGGTTCTGGATGCCCTTGCGCTCGGGGTCGTACCAGACCCGGTTGCCGATCTGCAGCGGTGCCTGGTCGCAGAGCACCTCCAGGTCGCCCATCGAGGCGCCCTTGCCGAACGGCGCGATCGTCCCGGCCGGGTTGAGCCGGAAGCCGAACTGCGGGTCCTGCTGGCCGTTCGCCCGCTGGAGGAACGACGTGCCGTACCCGAGGGCGGTGTGGTTGGGGTCGAAGGCGGAGACCGCGACGGTGCTCTCGACCTTGGAGAGCGCCATGCCGGCGAACGCCGTGTTGCGGTGGCCGCCCCAGGTCGTGTCGAAGAACCGGGTGCCCCGGGGGGCGAGCCCGCACCCGTTGTTGGTGTCCATCACGTACGTGCCGTTCGCCCGGCAGGCCTTGTTCAGGTCACCGCCGGACATGACGACGGCGACGGAGTTCGGCGCCGGGGCGCCCGGCGCGCGGTCGCCGAAGCGGTCGCGGAAGGCCAGCAGCATCGAGCCGTCGGTCTCGAACGTGATCTCGCCCAGCTCGGGTTCGGGTTGGGCGATGGTGGCGTTGCCGCACGGACGACCGTTCTGCGAGGTCGGGTAGGTGCTCGTCCACGGGAACCAGCTCGCACCGTCGCACGGGCCCGAGCCGACGGTCGACTGGCGCGGGTAGTCCAGCGGCTGGTCCAGCACCGGCTTGGCGAACACGCCGGTGGCGAGGTCGAAGGGCAGGACCACCGCGCGCAGGTCGGTGAGCTTGCCGGTGGACTCGCCGGAGCACACTCCGCCGAGGTAGCCGGTGCCGTCCTGGATGCCGAGGCCGAACGGGCGCCAGTCCCCCGCCGCCGGGCAGCCCGGGTCGGGGATCGGGTAGGAGGCCGTCGGGTTCCCGGCGGTCGGCAGGGTGGCGTTGTAGCGGTAGAGCTTGCGGTCGTTGAGGTTGACGACGAACAGGTCCTTGCCGTCGTCGGTGATCTTGATGCCGCCCAGGCTCTCCTTGCCCGGCGTGTCGAGGAAGGCGTCGTCGGTGCCGCCGCCGTGGGCCGTCGAGCCCGCGTTCGGGACGGTGGTGAACAGCGTCGTCTTCTTCTGCGCGATGTCGGTGACGTAGATCGCCCCGGCACCGCCCGGGCCGTAGTCGGTGGTGCGCTTGGCCACCGCCGAGGAGAACAGCCGCCGGTCGGCCTTGTTCCAGGCGATGCCGTACAGCGTGCCGGTGTCGCCGTTGGTGGCGAGGTTCGTGGCGGTCACGCCCTCGCCGTCCTGGCCGCGCGCGCTGTACGGGAAGGAGACCAGCGTGCGCTGGGCCCCGCCCTCGCGGTCCATCGGCTGGCAGGCCGCGACCAGCGGAGCGTTCTTCTGGCAGTAGTCACCGGGGTTCCAGAGCCCGGTGGTGTACGCCACGTTCTTGCCGCCCGAGAGGTCGACGAACTCCTCGTTGCTGCTGAGCTGGGTCGGCGCGCCGTCCAGCCCCTGCCGCGAGGCGAAGGCCGGGAACAGCACCCCGGGCTTCGGATTCACCACCTGCACCCGGTACTTGCCCCCGGTCGGCTTGGCCGCCGCCGGGGCCAGGGTGACCGTACCGTCGGCCGCCGTCGTCCCCTCGATCGCGACCCCGGCGTCATCCGTGAGCGTCACCTTCACGCCCGCGAGCCCTGGCTCCAGGGCCGGTGTCCACACTCCGCTGGTGTCCACCGCCCGGATCACCCGGACGGTCACCGTCCCGTCGCCGGGCTGTGGGAAGGCCGCCGGCGCCGTCACCAGCGCCGTGGCGGACAGTCCCACCGTCAGTGCCGCGACCTGCGCGGCGTACCTTGTTCGCTGCCTCGTTGGTCCCAATGTCCCGCTCTCATCATCGACGGGTTATCACACCCGAGCTGATCAGGAGTCATCAGCAGATCGGCAATCTTAGTTGTCCGCAAGGGAATTGACGAAACTTCATGTGCACGCGTGACAAGAGCGCCACACCCGCTCCACCACCAGTTCGAATCTGGACTCGTTGGTCCGATACCGTCCGCCCTGCTCGAAAACACCGCCTTCGACCGGAATTCGTCCGGACGGGGCGGTGGGGTGCGGGGGCGTGGCGCAGCGCGCAGGGGCGGGTGCGGGGGCGCGGGAACGGGTGGGGGCGCAGGGGTGTGGGCGGGGGCCCGGGACGGCGCACGCCTCCGCGCGACCCTGTCGGACCGGGCGGGTAGCGTGGCAGACGTGCCCCAGGTGCCCCGAGTCCCCCTACCCGACCTCGTCCGGCTGCGCCGGGCCCGCGACCGGATGGACCGCGACTACGCCCAGCCACTGGACGTGCCGGCACTGGCGCACACCGCACTGATGTCGCCGGGCCACTTCTCCCGCAGCTTCCGCGCCGCCTTCGGCGAGACCCCGTACGGCTATCTCATGACCCGCCGGATCGAGCGGGCCAAGGCCCTGCTGCGGCGCGGCGACCTGAGCGTGACGGAGGTCTGCATGGCGGTCGGCTGCACCTCGCTGGGCTCGTTCAGCTCGCGGTTCACCCAGCTGGTCGGCGAGACCCCCAGCGCGTACCGGGCCCGGGACCACGGCCACGCCGCCGCCCTCCCGGCCTGCGTCGCCAAGGTCCACACCCGGCCGACCAGGACCGGGGGCGCGGGCGACCCCACCGGCCCGTAGCGCGGCGTTCCACCCGGGCTCGGCAGCCGACACGCCTCAGGGCGCGTCGCCTCTCAGAGCGTGTCGCCTCTCAGGGCGTGTCGTCCGAGTCCGGCTCCGGGGGCAGGCCCACCTCCTCGCGGTCCTCCTCGGTGCGCTCGTCGAGCTCCTCCTCGTCGGGCCTCCGGGGCAGACCGCGCCCGTGCCCGGTGTCCGGGTCGCCTTCGACGTCCTTGTTGGGCTTGTGGTGCGACATGGCGCCTCCTCGCCCCCGATTCCGCCGGTACCTTCCCACTCAAACGCGCGCCCCGGGCACCCGCAAGCCGGGGCCGCGATCACGGGGCGCCCCGCCCGGCGCCTCGGCGAACGCCGCCGACTCGAACTGCGCCCGCTGGTCGGCGTCCAGCCGCAGCACGTCCACGAGCAGCCGCACCGTCTCCCGCCGGGGCCGCAGCGCCCCGCCCCGTTCCAGGTTGCGCACCGCGCGAACACTCAGCGTGGCGAGATCGGCCAGTTGCTGCTGGGTCAGGCCCCGGTGCTTCCGGTGCCCGTGCAGCATGTCGCCAAATCGCATCATTTCCGACCTTTCCCTGTCCGCGTCAGCCGGCTGCTCTAGCCTTCGTAACGCGACCGGGGAACCGTCGGGTTCAACGGCCGAGCGGCGTGAAGTCCGGCTGGGGAAAGCGCCCTTGACTCTCTGTCACCATCGACGGAAGGAACCAACCGCCGGATCCGCCGCCTCGCCGCTGCCGTACGCTCGCCCACGACCGGGGGCGCCCCGGCCGTCGCCCCCCGTCACGGCTCCGCCCGCTCCGGTGCGCGTTGCAGGCGGAACGCGTCCGCGAGGACGGCCTGGGCCAGCACCCGGGCCGGGCCGCGCGCCGTGGTGCGCCCCGTGGTGAGGGCGAACTCGGTGGTGCCGAGGCTGGGCAGGCCCGGCTGGTCGGGCAGCGCGCGCAGGCCCGACGGGATCAGGCTGCGGGCGTGCGGCACCACCCCGAGGCCGGCCAGCGCGGCGGCCCGGACCCCGGAGAGGCTGGTGCTGGTGCAGGCGATCCGCCAGGGCCGCCCGTCGCGTTCGCAGGCCTCCAGGGCCCGGACCCGGATGAAGCTGGGCGGCGGGTAGACGATCAGCGGCAGCGGCTCCGCCGGGTCCGTCCGGAAGTCCTCCGCCGCGATCCACACCAGCTTGTCCTGCC
Source organism: Kitasatospora sp. NBC_01300 (assembly GCF_041435235.1). Classification (NCBI taxonomy): domain Bacteria; kingdom Bacillati; phylum Actinomycetota; class Actinomycetes; order Kitasatosporales; family Streptomycetaceae; genus Kitasatospora; species Kitasatospora sp. NBC_01300. Next base: position 1,309,385 of record NZ_CP108408.1, read on the forward strand.
ACACCAGTTGGCCCTGCGAGCCGTCGCCGGGCGGGCGCTTGCCGAGCACCAGGTCGAGCCGTCCGTCGGCCAGCTGCTCGTAGAGCACGGCGCTGAGGCCGACGGTGAGTTCGAGGTCGACCTGGGGGTTGCTCCGCCGGAAGCTCCGCAGGATCTGCGGCAGCTCGGTGTGGACGAAGTCCTCCGAGGCGCCGAACCGCACCCGCCCGCGCACCTGCGTCTGCGCGAAGTAGCCGAGCGCCTGCTCGTGCGCCTCCAGGATCGTCCGGGCGAAGCCGAGCATGGCCTCGCCCTCGCTGGTGAGCTGCACGGAGTGGGTGTCGCGCAGGAAGAGCTGCCGGTCCGCGGCCGTCTCCAGCCGCCGCACGTGCTGGCTGACCGTCGACTGCCGCAGCCCCAGCCGCTGGGCGGCCCGGGTGAAGCCGCCGGTCTGGGCCACCGCGAGGAAGGACCTCAACTGCACCGGATCGAACACGTGGCCATTCTATCCGCTGATATCACGGGTCATGATGACAGTGATCGCCGCCAGCGGGATTCACAATCACCCCGGCGGGCGGCAGGCTGGGGCCGTCCCACCCGAACCGCCACCGCGGAGAACCATGCCCCGCCCGAACCGCCCGCTCCGCTCCCGCCTGCCCCGGCGCCCCGCCCGCCTCCGGGTCGACCCGTTCATCGCCGCCCTGCTGGGCACCGTGGCAGTGGCTGCCCTGCTCCCCGCCCACGGCGCCGCCGCACCGGCCTTCTCGGACGCCGCCACCGGCGCGGTCGCCGTCCTGTTCTTCCTCTACGGCGCCCGGCTCTCCGCCCGCGAGGCCTGGGAAGGGCTCAAGCAGTGGCGGCTGCACGGCACCGTGCTCACGGTCACCTTCGGCCTCTTCCCCCTGCTCGGGGTGGCCGCCCACCTGCTGGTGCCGGCGGTGCTGTCGCCGCAGCTCTACCAGGGCCTGCTGTTCCTGACCCTGCTGCCCTCCACCGTCCAGTCCTCGATCGCCTTCACCTCCATCGCCCGCGGCAACACGGCCGCGGCGGTCTGCAGCGCGACCTTCTCCAGCCTCTTCGGCATCGTCCTGACCCCGCTGCTCGCCGCCGTGCTCCTGCACACCGAGGGCGGCGTCTCGCCGGGCACCGTGCTGGAGATCGCCGAGCAGCTCCTGCTCCCCTTCGCCGCCGGCCAGGTGCTGCGCCGCTGGATCGCCGCCTGGATGGCCCGCCACCGCGCCGTCCTCGGCCTGGTCGACCGCGGCTCGATCCTGCTGGTCGTCTACAGCGCCTTCAGCGCCGCCGTCGTGGGCGGGGTGTGGGGCGCCCTCTCGCTGCCCCGGCTGGCGGCACTGCTGGGGGTGGAGGCGGCGCTGCTGGGGGTGGTCCTGACCGCGACGCTGCTGGTCGGCCGCCGGCTCGGGTTCGGCCGGGGAGACCTGGTCGCGATCGTCTTCTGCGGCTCCAAGAAGAGCCTGGCCAGCGGCGTCCCGATGGCCGCCGTCCTCTTCCCGGGCGCGGCGGCCGGGCTGATGGTGCTGCCGCTGATGCTCTTCCACCAGCTGCAACTGATGGTCTGCGCCGTCCTGGCCCGCCGCTGGGGCGCGCAGGCCGAGGGCGCCGGGTCCTCGGCGCAGCCGACGGCCGCGCGGGCCCTCGACCACGTGGCCTGACGGGCCCCGCGCGGCCTCAGAGACCGATGACGTCGACGGCCTGCGGGCCCTTGGGGCCCTGCTCGACCTGGTACTCGACCCGCTGGCCCTCCTCCAGGGTCCGGTACCCGACCCCGACGATGGACGAGTAGTGGACGAAGAGGTCCGGGCCGGGGACGTCCGGCACGATGAACCCGAACCCCTTCTCGGCGTTGAACCACTTCACCGTGCCGAAGTTGATCAAGGCGCGCCGGCCCGACGCTACCTGCCCGGTGTCCGCCCGCCCGCTGTCCGCCCACGCCGGGGCGCCGACCGCCGCCAGGGCGCCGAGGGCGACGGCCGCCGCGCACACCACGGCCGCCACGCGGCCACGCACAAGGACGAGAGGGGACATCACAAGCCTCCTGGCTGGAGAGGGACCGGGCCGTTCAGCAGTGGCACGCGCGACTGATCGCGTACTCACGGTGTCCGCGGCCGCCCCGTCCCGCAAGCCCGGACGACCGACCGGGCGGTCGTCCGTCCCGGCCGCCCTCGGGCCCGCGAGGCCGGGCCCCGGTCCTGGACCATTCGAGGCGCATCGGCGGGGTTCCCGGGATGGCGACGGCCGGGATCCGTCGCGCCGTGCCACCGTCACCCTTCGGCGTCGCCCTCCGACGCCACTCCTCGACGCCCTGCGGCCCGCCTAGCCCCACGCGCGGACCGCACCCTCCGGTCCGACGAAAGAAAGGGAACCCACGTGTCCGTACGCCGAAGCGTTGTGATCGTGTCCGCCGTCCTCGCCGCGCTGTCCACCGGCGTGGCCCCCGCCGCCGACGCAGCCCCGCCAGCCGCCCCGGAAGTCCTGGACTGCGCCGTGAAGGCCGCCGTCACCTTCAGCCCGCCGCTCTCGGCCGACCCGCAGGCCATCACCATGGCGGTCGACGGGACCGCGAGCGGGTGCACGGACTCGCTGGACGACCCGACGGCGGTGACGGGCGGCACCGTCACCGCGACGCTCAGGTTCGGCACGCTCAGCTGCAGCCCGGCGACGCCGCCGGCACTGGCGCCGGGCTCCTCGGCGACCTTCACCTGGAACCTGAAGGACGGCACGCAGGCGACCAGCACCGTCACCGACATCGCCATCGTCGAGGTCGACGGGTCCGGGACCCTCACCGGCACCGTCACCGACTCCTCCACCCGCCTGGCCGGGCAGAAGCTGACCGCGCTCGTGGACGTCACCAGCGACCAGCCGCTCGTGGACAACTGCGTCGACGTCCTGCTCGGGACCGGCCGGCCCATCGCCGACTCGACCCTGACCGCCGACATCTCCTTCAGCTGACACCAGGCCGACCTGCCGTCCCTCCGTCCCGCTGACCTGTCGTCCCTCCGACGCGCGCAGGGCCACCCCGCAACCGGCGGGCCCTGCGCGCGTCGGCGCAACCACCGCACGTCGGCGCCGAGTTGTCGCCACGCCTCCCGCCGTCCCACCACCGCCCCGGGTCAGCCCGCAGGGTCGGTGAGCCGGTAGACCGTGATGCCGGCGGCACTCGCGACGGGGCGGTAGCCGGCGCCGGGGAGGGCGCGGAGGGCTTCGACCTCGTCGCGGGCGGGGAGGAGCCCGTCCCGCGGGCGGTCGGCTGCCACCACCCAGTCGGGCCGCGCACCGGGGCCGCCCGGGTAACGGGGGAAGAGGAAGACCCGGGTGCGGCCGGTGAGTTGGGCCGCGAAGCCGTTGGCGGCGGCCACCTCGGCACCGTCCGGGATCCGACGCAGCAGCGCGCTCACCGCGTCGACGGTCGCGTCGCGCTGCCAGGTGGCGGGGCGTGCCAGTTCCGCGAGGGGCTGGGCGGGCAGGGCGGCGGCCGTCACGGCGAGCCCGACGGCCACGGAACCGCGGACCGTCCACCGCCGCAGTCCGCGCCGGGCCCGGAACCGGAGCCGAAGCCGGGTCAGGGCGTCGACGAAGGCGAGGAACACGATCGGCATCAGGACGGCGCCGTAGTGGAAGCCCGTCCCCCAGTAGAACGGGTTGGTGGACCAGAAGCGCCAGCCCAGCGTCGGCAGGGCGAGCAGGATCAGCGGGGAACGCAACGCCAGGAACGCGGTGGGGGCCAGGATCGTGACGACGGTGTGCCACTTCTCGCCGGGCAGGAGCAGCCTGGTCACGGGGTTGCCGGCCGGGCCGTCGACACTGGAGAGGTAGGTGTAGGCGCCGCCCGGGTTGAGGGCCGGGATGACGACCAGCAGCACCAGCAGCAGGGTGGCGGCGGAGAGCCCGACGACGCTCGCGCCCAGTCGGCGGCGGCCCTGCCAGAACAGGTAGCAGCCGATGACGGCGACCGTCGCCGCGAGGTCCTCCTTGACCAGCAGCAGCGGCAGGGCGAAGCCGACCGCCGCCCGCCAGTGCCGGAGCATCAGCCGCTCCAGCGAGAACGCCAGCAGTGGTACGGCGAAGGCGATTTCGTGGAAGTCGAAGCCGACGGCCTGTTGCAGGCCGACCGACAGCCCGTACGCCACCCCGATGCCCGCGCCCGCCCACCGGCCGACCGCCCGCACCGCGGCCCTGGTCACGGGGACGACGGACACGGCGACCAGCGCCGCCTGGGCGACGAGCAGGGTGAGCGCGGAGGGGAAGACCCGGTAGAACGGTGCGAGGGTGACCAGGATCGGGTGGAAGTGGTCCCCGAGCAGGTGGAAGCCCGGCCCCTTCAGCTCGGAGACCGGCGCGCGGCCCTCGGCGTAGCCGCGCACGGCCTGCTCGAAGATCCCCAGGTCGAAGCCGTTCGTCCGCAGGTGCAGGTGACGGGAGACGGACAGCGCGGTGTAGGCGGCGAACAGCACGGCGGCGAGCACCCAGGGCAGCAGCGCCACCCCCGCCCCCTCGGCGGCGGACCCCCGCCGTTCGGGCACGGGCCGGGTCTCGGCCGTGGCGCGGGCTGCACGGATCGGGCTCAGGGGCAACGGGAGCTCACTTGCGACGGGGCGGACGGGGAGTGACCCCAGAAGCCTCCGACCAACCCGCTGAAGATCCGCTGAAGAAGTCTGAGCACCCCTTCAGGAACCGCGACGCCCCCGCACCCGCCTACGCGGGTGCGGGGGCGTACGCGCGCCCCGGGGACTACTCCGCGCCGGGCGCCGCGTGATGGATCTCGGTGATCCTCGCGGCCGCGTCGAACCCGAGGACCGGGTCCGGGCGGTCGGAGAGCAGGCTCTCGTACAGCGGCCGGTAATGGGCCACCTTCCGGGCCGTCCGACCGTCCGTCCCGAAGGCGGCGAGCAGGTCACCGCCCCGGGCTGCGAAGCCGGTCATGGAGGTGTGGTCGATCCACACCTCCACACCCGCCCGGCCGAGGACCAGAGTGCTCTCCTTGCTGCTGGAGCCCGTGAGCCAGCTGCTGCGCAGACGTGCGGTGCCCGACTCGCCCCGGGACCGGTACTCGGCGGTGCACCACGCGCTGGCGCCGCCGTCCAGCTGCCGGGCGGAGGTGAGCGCCGTGAGGTCGACCAGGCGGGTGAGCATGCTGAGCTGGTTCACCCCGGAGTCCATCCAGCTGGAGCCGTAGGACTCGTAGGCATCGGCGCCCTTGAGGACGTAGGGGTCGTAGAACGCGGAGGTGACGGCTGTGACGGGCCCCCACTCGGGGTGCTCGGCTAGCAGTTCCGCCGCCCAGCCGACCTCGGGCGAGAAGGCGAAGTGGTGCGCGGTGAACAACCGGCCCCGCACGTCGACCGCTTCGTCCAGTGCGCGGAGCCGCCCGAGCGAGGCGAGGTCGTGGACGAGGGGTTTCTCGACCAGCACCTTGGCCGTGGAGAGCCGGAGAGCCTGGGCCGCCAGCTCCGCGTGCGTGTGCGTGGGAGTGGCGAGCACGAGCAGATCGGGTCGGTGCTCCGCGAGCGCTTCGTCCAGGCCGGCGTAGTGACGCGGGGTGGTTCCACGGAACGGGGGCGGTTCCGCCCGGTGCGGATCGACCGTGAACTCGACCAGCACGTCGGCCCGTTCGGCCAGGACCGCGAGATGGGTCTGCGCGATGGTGCCGACGCCGACGAGGCCGACGCTTACGAGGTCAGTCATCGAACTCTGCTTTCTGCGGACGACTCGGCCGAGGTGTGGGGCCGGGGAGCGTCATCGACGTGCCACCACCGCTGCCCAGCGGCCCAACGACGCGACGGGGCCGTCCACCCAGCCGACGGCAGGCAGGTGCTCCGCGGCTGCGAGGGAGCCGTCGATCCAGGACGTCGCGATGGGAACCCAGTAGGTGTTGCCTCCGGACGTACGGGTGCGCGCATCGAGCTCGGACCGCGTGCGACGAGCACCCTCGTGGTCACCGGCGAGCACGCCGAGGAGGATCTCGGCCACGTCCGCCAGGTTGTGGCCGCCCCGGTAGGCGATCCCGTCCGCAAGGTGCCGGGTGTCTCCCACTGCGGACCGGGCGGCATCGGCGGCTCCGGCCATGGCGTGGGCCACCGCCTCGGCGGACCGGAGCTTGACCAGTTCGACGGGGTTGGGCACCAGGTCGAGCAGTTCCCGGGCCCGGCCCGCCGCGTCGGCGACGGCTGCCGTGTCCCCGGACCAGCAGGCGGTCTGCGCCAGGTTGGCGAGTGCCTTCGCCTCTGCGGCGGCCAGTCCCTCGCGCCTCGCCAGGTCGATCGCCTCGTGGTAGACGGAAGTCGCCTCCTCGAAGCGGGCGTTGACCCGCCAGATGTGCCCGGTCAGCCGGAGGCGTTCGCCTTCGTCCTCCGGGCCACGGACCGGTTGTTCGTGCAGGGAGGCGAGAGCGGTCGCAAACCGCCCGTTGAGGTAGTCGAAGTCGCTGAGCCAGTAGCGGGCGGCCGCGTCGAACTCACCCCCCACCAAACCCCGGTAGATCTCCGCGGCCTGCGTGTAGTCGCCGTGGTTGCGCAGGGCGTGGGCGAGGTGGATGCGGACCAGCTGTGCCGTCCGGCCACCGTGCCGCACGTCTCCGGCCGCGCCGCCGAGCAACTCGATCGCCTCCTCGACGCGGCCGGTCCGGCGGAGCTGGACCCCTCGGATGGCGGCCCGGATCGCCCGGTACTCGGGGAGTCCCACCGGGCCGCCGGTGAGGCCGGCGCCGAGCTCCGACCACTGGCCGGCCTCGACGAGCCGCTGCGTGGCCAGCGTCATCCAGTCGTCGAAGACACCGTGCTCGGCAGAGAGCTTGAGCCCGGTTTCGAGGGCTTGCGCCGTCGCCACCCGCCCGCCGGAGGGGCCCAGGCGTTCGCCCAGCCAGCTCAGCAGCCGGGCGGCGACCTCACTGCGGTCACGATCCGACCAGCCGTCCGGAAGCGTCCGGTCCGCCTCGCCGATGGCCTGCCGCAACGCCACGTGCAACGCGTACGGGAACGCATAGGCGTCGTCGTGTGTCAGGAACGGTCGGCGAAGGAACCGCGCCACGCTCCCGTCGGAGACTCCGGGTTGGCCGGCACGCAGCAGCTCTGCACCCACCCGGTCGGTGAGCGCGGCGGTTCGGACCAGGTCGCGCTCCTCCCGGGGGAGGTCCCTGATCGACCGGGTCGCGACCGCCGTGAACGAGCCGCCGAAGTCCGCCACGGAAGGTTGCCCGCCGCGTGCCAGCAGGGCGGCGCAGTGGGAGACCGACAGGTCCAGGTACAGGGGGAGCCCCTGGCCGCCGGAGATGACGCGTTCCCGGATCTCCGCCGACATCGCGGGCTCACCGTCCCGGACGAGGGCCTCACGGAGATAGCTGTCCGCGTCGGAGTCCGACAGGTACCCCACGAGGTGCTGCCGTGGTTCGGCCGTGTCGTTGCTGAAGTGCAGATGGGGCCAGCACTCCGGGCCGGCGAAGTCCAGCTCGCCGCCCGCGCCCGAGTCGGCCCAGTCGATCCGGTTCCGGCCGGTGATGACGAACAGCACGTTCGGCATCAGATAGGCGCAGCGCTGGACGAGCCGTTCCACTGCGCGATCGGCCTGACCGTTGACCACCTCGAAGGTGTCGAGGAAGACGCACACCCGGGGCCGCCGACCCGCCCGACCGCCCCTGGGCTGCCGTTCCAGGTCCCAGGCCAGCAGGTACGGGAAGTACGAGAGCGTCTCGTAGTCGGCGTCCGCCTCGACCAGTTCGGCGAACAGGTCGCAGTCGGCCAGCAGCCGGCCCTCCCGCACCCGGTCCCGGACAGCGCGGTACGTGACCAGCGCGGCCCGGTGGGCCAGTCCGGTCAGACCTCCCAGACCGCCCGGGTCGACCTGCTTCACGGCCTCCGCGATCTGGTCGCCCAGCGCGATGCTCCGCGAGGCGCGCCGCAGCGCCGGCGAGGCGTCCAGGAACTCCTGCAAGGCCTCACCGGGGTGGGCGCGAGCCCAGTAGGAGGCCAGAGCCAGGTCGAAGGCCGGCCAACGGTTCCCCAACTGCCCCAGGGCGGCCCTCAGGCGCAGCAGCAGACTCTCGATGTCGCCGGCGCCCTCCTCCGAGAGGTCGATCCGCACGGTCACCACGTCGTCGCGCTCCTTCTCCCGCGCTTCGGCGAGGAGGCGGCGCTCCAACTCGTGGGAGAGCGTCGTCTTGCCTATGCCACCGACGCCGTAGAAGGTCAGCACATTGCGGCGGCCCTGCCCGCGGTCCACGACCGGCGAGACCTCGGCCTCGTCCAGCATCCGCTGGAGCTCGTCGACCGACCGGGCGAACGCGGCCACCTCGTCGACCCGGTTGGTGAAGACCTGCTGAGCCGTGACGGTGGACGACAGGCCGCTCATGAATGCGGCTCTCAGGTTCACCCGTGCCATGGGGCCTCCTAGCGTGCGTCGAGCCACGGTCGGTTCGGCGGCATCTCCCGCAGCTGGATGCCGTGCTGAAATCTTGTCAGTGATTACTGCGACGCCACAATCTCGCCCATGGGGATTTCGGGCGGCCGCCGCCGTGCGCTCCCCGGCCACGACGATGGGGCGCGGCGGGGCCTCGGGTAGGCTCCCCGAGCATGTCTCAACCTGCGTGGGGTGCCGCATCCGCCGGCTGGTCGATCCGCTTGGGTACAACGAGTGCCTTCCCCGGGTGTGCGACCCGATGACCACGACGACCACGCTGACCGTGGAGGAGATCGCCGCGGGGCAGGTCGCGGCGCGCATGACGCAGCTGGGCGCGTGGTGATCCGTCGCGTCCGACGGCTGGTGCGCCTCGTGGTGCCGGAGCGCAGGGACCTGGCGCTGGCGTGGAGCACGATCAGGGGGCGCAAGGGCGGCTTCGTCGGTTCCTTCGTCGCGATCGTCGCGGGCTCGGCGGTGATCACCGCCTGCGGGATCCTGCTGATGTCCGGGCTCAGCACCGGGGTGCCCCCCGAACGCTACTCGGGCGCGGCGGTGGTCCTCGGCGCGGAGCAGTCGTACTGGCTGGACGAGAGTTCCGAGGTCCGGTACGGCGAGCGCGTGACGCTGCCCGCCGACAAGGTCGCCGCCGTCGCCGCCGTGCCCGGTGTCCGGTCCGCCGTCGGCGATGTCGACGTCGAGCTCGGCGTGCTGGCCCCGGACGGCCGCGCGGTGGGCGGTCCGGACGGTTTCCCCGTGGTCGGGCACGGCTGGTCCGCCGCGGTGCTCGGGCCGTTCGCGGTGCAAGCGGGCAGCGCGCCCGCCGGGCCCGACGAGGTCGTGCTCGACGCGGGCCTCGCCGCGCGCGCCCACGTGGCGCCCGGCGCGACGGTGCGGCTCGTGGTCGGCTCGGTCGCGTCGTCGTACCGCGTGGTGGGCATCGCCTCCCCGCCGGGGGGCGGGTTGGGCCGCCAGTCCGCGGTGTTCTTCACCGACGGCCGGGCGGCGGAGCTGTCCGGCCGTCCGGACCGGGTGGACGCGATCGGTGTGCGGGCCGGGCCCGACGTCACCCCGGAGCAGTTGGCCGGCAGGATCACGGCCGCCGTGCCCGGCGTGGTGGCGCACACCGGCGCGGAGCGCGGCGACGTGGAGTTCCTGGACGTGGGCGACGCCCGCAGCCTCGTGGTCGAGACGTCGGCATCGTTCGGCGGCACCATGGTGCTGATCGTGGTGTTCGTGGTGGCGAGCACGCTCGCCCTGTCGGTGCGGCAGCGCAGGCGCGAACTGGCCCTGCTGCGCGCCGTCGGCGCGACGCCCCGGCAGATCCACCGGATGATCGGCGCCGAGATGACCCTGGTGTCGTCGGCGGGCGCCCTGGTCGGCGCGGTCCCCGGCGTCGTCATCGCGTTCGTGATGCGCGGCGTGTTCGTCCTCGCGGGCGCGATGCCCGCGGACTTCCGGATGGACGTGGGGTGGCCGCCCTTCCTCGCCTCCCTGGTGCTGTGCATGGCCGGCGCCCGGCTCGGCGGCTGGCTGGTCGCGCGTCGGGTGTCCGGGACCAGCCCGGTCGAGGCGCTCGGGGACGCCGCCGTCGAGCCCGGGAGGATCGGCCGGGTCCGGTTGGCCGTCGGCTTCCTGCTCGTCCCGCTCGGGCTGCTGCTGACCTCGGGCGAGGTGGCGGTGTCGGGCGACTCCGCCGCCGACACCGCGGCGAGCGCGGTCCTGCTGTTCGTCGTGGCGCTGGGCTGTGTCGGCCCGCTGCTGATCAGAGGCGCCGTCGTGCTGTTCGGCCCGCGCCTGAACCGGCAGTCCACGGCCGCCGGCTTCCTCGCCCAGGCCAACGCGCGGGCCGACGCGCGGCGACTCGCTTCGGCCGTCACCCCGCTGGCCATGGGCGTGACCCTGGCCGCCGTGCAGGTGTTCGGCGCCTCCACGACGGTCGCCGCGTCGCAGGACCAACTCGACGCCGGCCTGCGGGCCGACCACGTGCTGACCTCGTCGTCCGGGGCCGGGGTGTCCCCGGAGGTCGTGGACGCCGTGCGCGGCGTGCCCGGCGCCGCCGTGGCGACGCCGGTGGCCCGGATGCGGGTGCTGCTGACGTTCCCGTCCGAGGACAGCACCGCGACCAAGGTCTTCACCGCCCAGGGCGTCGCGCCCGAACGGCTCTCCGAGACCATGGACCTCAAGGTGGTCGAGGGCGACACCGCGGAACTGCGCGGCGAGACGGTGGCGTTGAGCCGCGCCGTCGCGGACACCGTCCACGCGCGGCGCGGTGGGACGGTCGACCTGCGGCTCGGCGACGGCACGGCGGTCAGGCCGAGGGTGGTGGCGGTCTACGAGCGGGGCCCGGGCTTCGGGGACGTCACCCTGCCCAACGACCTCGTCGTCGCGCACACCACCGCGCGGGTCGACACCGCCGTGCTGGTCAGGTCCGCGGACGGGGCCGACCCGAAGGCGCTCGCCGACGCGCTGCGCGGCGCCGTCGGGCGCTACCCGACGGTCCAGGTGGGCGGCCAGGAGGCGTTCAAGGCCGCGCCCGGGGGCGGCGGTTCGGGCGACTGGGCGCTCAACCTCCTGTTCCAGACCGTGCTGTTGGGCTACATCGCCATCGCCGTGGTGAACACCCTGGTGATGGCGACGGCGGCGCGGGTGCGCGAGTTCGCGATGCTGCGCCTCATCGGCGCCGAGCGGTCCCAGGTCCGCGCGATGATGAACGGCGAGGCCAGGATCGTGGTCTTCTCGGCGCTGCTGTTCGGCCTGCTGGCGACGATCCCGCCCCTGGTCGGCATCAGCCTCGGGCTGACGGGGTCGCCCGTTCCGTCCGTCTCCCCCGTCGGCCTCGTCGCGATCGTGGCGGTCACCGTCGCGCTCTCCTGGGGTTCGATCGCGGTGGCGACCCGGTCCGCCCTGCGGCCGGCGCCGGTCGACGCGATCGGCGGGCGCGAGTGAGCCGTCCGGCGAGCGCGCCCGGGCCCCGGAATGCCGGTGTACGGGCTTGAACATCCGGGCTCCGGAGCTGCCAGACTGGAAGCCGTCGGACTGGAAACTGCCGGACTGGGAGCTGCTGGACGGGGAGCTACCGGACTGGGAGGACGGCTCAGGAGCGGACGGCTCAGGGGAGGACGGCTCAGGGGCGGATGGCGACGGCCCCGTAGCAGGAGGCCCCTGCGTCGGTGATGTGCTCGGTGTCGTCCGCAGGCGCCGGGTGCCAGCGCGGAGTGGCCGCGACGCCCGGCTCCAGGAGGTTCCAGCCGGTGAAGAACTGCGCGAACTCGTCGCGGGTGCAGGCGGCGACGGGGGTTCCCGCGGCGGTGTAGACCTGGATGAGCCGGGCGGTCTCCTCGGCGGCGAAGTCCTGCGTGAAGTGGCTGACCACCAGCGCGGAACCGCTGGGCAGTTGTGCCTTGAGCCCTTCGGTGATCCGCTGGGCGTCGAACGGCACGAAGTGCAGCAGGGCGTTCATGCTGAGCGCGATCGGCTGGGTGAAGTCCAGGACGGCACGGGCCGAGTCCAACAGGTCTCCGGGCTCACGCACGTCGGCCTGGACGTAGGCGGTGACGCCCTGCTCGGTGCCGTGCAGCAGTGCCTTGGCGTGGAGGAGCACGATCGGGTCGTTGTCGGCGTAGACGACCTTGGCGTCCGGTGCGACCGACTGCGCGACCTCGTGCAGGTTCGGCGAGGTGGGGATCCCGGTGCCGATGTCGAGGAACTGCCGGATCCCGGCCTCGGCGAGCAGCTGCGTCGACCGGCGCATGAAGGCGCGGTTGGCGCGCGCGGCGGAGCGGGCGTACGGGAAGACCGCCAGGGCCCGGCCGGCGGCCTCACGGTCGGCGGGGAAGTTCGTCGTGCCGCCGAGGTAGTAGTCGTACATCCGTGCGGAGTGGGCCAGGTGTATGTCGAGGTTGACCTCTACGTCGTCGGTCCTGGCGGTGCCGTCCGTCATGCGTTCCCCCTGATACGTCATCGACTCGCCCTGCGCGGGACAGGACCGATCCGCGCCCGCGCCACCGTGGCGAGCGGTGGCGGCCCCTGGCGCGGCCCCTTCCACTATGCCCACACGCCCGAACGGCCAAGCAAGGGCCGCCACCGGTGACGACGCGACCGTGAAGCAGGACGACCGAATCAGAGCATGTGGTGACTCACTCTGACCATGTTCCTGCACGGTATCTCCATCATCCGCCGCACCTTATGTCTGATCTCGAAACACCTTGTCGCGGTTTAACATCTCGGCATCCAATCCGCCTTAATGTTCCTACCAGGGAAGCGAGTTCACACTGTGACCGCCGTACGGCCGTGGGGTTCGACCACGGTCGGCGGCCCGCGCCGGATGGCAGCCGACAGGCGTGCCGCAGGGGAGGAATGGGACGTGACCGAGAGCGACTGGGTGGTCGGAGACCGGGACCGCCTGACGTTCGACGCGTTCTGCGACACGCACGAGGGGGCGTGGAGCGGGTTCGCCCGCGCGCGCCTTCGCGACGACGCCGCCGCACACAGAGCGGTGGAGATCGCGAAGGTCCGCGTGTGGAAGGAGTGGCCGCGCATCCTCCGAGAGAAGATCCCACCGTTCCACGCCTGGACGATCCTCAAGGAGGAGATCGGCGCCGCCCTCGCGGAACTGATGATGAACGGCGAGCCGCTGCCCACCCAGGCGAGCGTCCCCGGGTGGGTCTACGCCGTGCGGATCGCCGCCGAGCGGGCGCAGCACCTGATGGAGACCGGCGGCACTCACGAGCAACTGTACGTCGCACTGCGGCGGTTGTCCGAGCGGCGGCACGACGTGATCGTGCTGCGCTACCTGCTCGACCTGCCGGACGAGCAGATCGCCGACTGCCTGGGGACGACCGAGGCCAACGTCCGTTCGACCGCGAGCCAGGCTCTCGACCGTCTGGCCGCGGCGCTCGGCGGCCGACGCGGGGAGAACCGGTGAGCACCGAGCACGACCGGGCCCTGCACCCGAACATGGCCGGCATCCACCTGCCCACCCGGGCCCCGCGGCCACAGCCGGGGGGCACGGGCGTCTCCTGGGACCGGCTGCTGACCGCCCCGAGCCCCCTGTCCTCCGAGCACAAGCAGGCGGCCCACGAACTCGACCTCGCCGCGTCCCTGGTCCTCTCGATGCCGTCCGCCGCGGCCTCCCTGGGCCTCCTCGTCAACGGCGAGCAGATCCACCCCGAGGGCGCCCTCGTCCTCGGCGCGCTGCTGTACGTCGCGGGCCATCGCGACGGCGCCCAGTTCTGGTGGCAGTTCGCCGCCGGCGGCGGTTCCTACACCTCCGCATCGTTCCTGAGCCTGTTGCACCGCAGCCTCGGGGAGTTCCTGGACGCGGAGGTCTGGCGCCAACAGGCCGAAGCGTTGGCCACCAAACCCCGCCCGCCGCAGCACGTCCTGAGCACCCCTCACGCACTGCTGCCGGCCCAGGTGCTCACCGACATCCTCGCCCGCTGCCACTACGGCCTCGACGTGAAGCTGCCCCCCCGCCTCGCGGCCGTCATCCACCAACTCCCCGTCGCCGCCGACGACCCCGAGTACGGCGAACTCCCCCAGATGAGCAGCACCCTCGTCCGCGACCTCACCGACGAACGCTAGCGACCGCGCCCCCCGTCTCCCCGCCTCAGCGCACGCGCCCCCGGGCCTTCAGCGGGAGGGCGGGGAGCTCCGGCGCCCGCAGCCGGTCGCCGGCGTAGCCGTGGACGTCGCCGAAGCGGGCGGTGGACATCCAGTCCTCGCGGGCCTGGGTGATCTCCTCGCCGGACCGGCCGATGAAGTTCCACCACATGAGGATCTTCTCGTCGAAGGGCTCGCCGCCGAGGAGGAGGACGGCGGCGTCGGTGCGGGCGTGGAGGGGGAGTTCGGGGCGGCCGCAGCCGAGGTAGAGCATGGAGCCGGGTTCGACGCGGACGCCGTCGACGTCGACGCTGCCGGACATGGAGAGGACGGCGTACTCGAAGTCGGGGACGAGCGGGAGCTTGAGGTCGGCGCCCTCGGTGAGGGCGAGGTCGGCGCCGACGAGGGGGGTGTAGGCGGTGCCGGGCGAGGTGGCGGTGTCGAGGGTGCCGAGGATGACGGTGCCGTGCAGGCCGGGGGCGGTGACGACGGGCAGGTCGGCGTGGTGCTCGAAGGTGGGGGCGGTGTGCCGGTGGGCGTCCGGGAGGGCGACCCAGAGCTGGGCGCCGTGCAGGAAGCGGGCGTGCGGGCGCGGGGATTCCTCGGAGTGGGAGATCGCCCGGCCGGAGGTCATCAGGCCCAGTTCGTACGGGCGGACGGTCTGGAGGCTGCCGAGGCTGTCGCGGTGCAGCACCTCGCCCTGGTGGAGCCAGCTGACCGTCTGGAGGCCCATGTGGGGGTGGGGCGGGACCTGCATGCCGGGCTCGTCGGCGATGTCGTCGGGTCCGTAGTGGTCGACGAAGCACCAGGCGCCGACCATCCGGCGGCCCAGGTTGGGGAGCAGGCGGCGGACCATCGTGCTCTCGCCGAGCTGGACCTGGCGCCCGGTCAGCAGGTCCTTGACCGGTCCGGTGTCGGCCTCGCGGCCGCAGGTGGTCGGGGAGGGCTTGCGATCGAGGTTGCTCATGTGCGGTTCCACCACCGTGCGAGAGGGGCCGGGCGAGGGGCGTTCGCCAACGATCATCCCTGACGGCCGGTGGATCCTCCACCCCTCGCCGAGCGGGGCCGGGCCTGGCCCCCTGGACGACGCCCGGCCCGGCCCCTGAACGCCCCGGCCCCTGAACGATCGCCCGGGCTCAGTGCCCGCAGGCCCACCAGGCGTCCGCCGAGGCCTTCGTCGCGAGCTCCCGCAGCTTGCGCACGGCCTCGGCCGGGTCCTCGGCCCCGTACACCGCCGAGCCGGCCACGAACACGTCGGCGCCGGCCTCGGCGCAGCGCTCGATGGTGCCGGCGGAGACGCCGCCGTCGACCTGGAGCCACAGTTCCAGGTCGTGCTTGGCGATCAGCTCCCGGGTGCGGCGGATCTTCGGCAGCATGATGTCGAGGAACGCCTGGCCGCCGAAGCCGGGCTCGACGGTCATGATCAGCAGCATGTCGAGCTCGGGCAGCAGGTCCTCGTACGGCTCGATGGGCGTGCCCGGCTTGAGGGCCATGGAGGCGCGGGCGCCCTTGGCGCGGATCTCGCGGGCGAGGCGGACGGGCGCGGCGGCGGCCTCGACGTGGAAGGTGACGGAGCCGGCGCCGGCCTCGACGTACTGGGGGGCCCAGCGGTCCGGGTCCTCGATCATCAGGTGGCAGTCGAGCGGGATGTCGGTGGCGCGGGCGAGCGATTCGACGATCGGGACGCCGAGGGTGAGGTTGGGGACGAAGTGGTTGTCCATCACGTCGACGTGCAGCCAGTCCGAGCCCCTGACGGCCTCGGCCTCGTCGGCGAGCCTGGCGAAGTCCGCGGACAGGATGCTGGGGTTGATCTGCGCCATTACCGACTACCTTCACACGAGGGGTCACAGGAGGGCTGCGGCGTCCCGGGAGCGGGCACCTCGTCCCATCATCTCGCGCCGCCGCCCCGCCGGGCGCACGCCGGGACCTCCCCGTGACCGTCATCACACCCGGTCCGGGATTACCGCGGCCGCCGCCGTGGTCATCAGCACTGAAGCGGCCCGCGCGCGCCCGATCCGTCGGCGCCCGCCGAGCCGCCCCGTCCGGCCGGGTTCGCCCCGCCCCTCTCCGAGGAAGGTCCTTCGATGGCCGATCTCGTCCACCCCGCCCGTGCACTGTGGTGGCTCTTCGAACCGGTGCACTCCGTCACCTACTTCCTGCCCGAGAGCCGCGAGGCCTACGAGGCGGCCGGACTGCGCGGCGGCTGGCGCGGCTACTTCGCCAGCCGGTCGGCGCCGCTGGGTGCGGTGGACGCGCCGCCGGTGATCGCCGCGTTCTTCAGCTTCTCCCCGGCGATGGTCGAGCGCGCGCTGCCGGAGGTGTGGACGCACGCCAGCCCGGAGGAGGCGCTGGCCGCCCGGCTGAAGGGCTCCGCGGCGGCGCTGGCCCGGCTGCTGGAGCACGTGGACCCGGCGCAGGTCGAACTGGTGGTAGAGGCCCTGGAGCGGGCCGCGGGCCGGCTCGACTGCGTCGGCCGGGTGCTGGCCGCCGCCAACGCCGCGCTGCCCCGCCCCTCCGGCCTGTACGAACGGCTGTGGCAGGCCGCCACGGTGATGCGCGAGCACCGCGGGGACGGCCACGTGGCGGCCCTGGTGGCGGCCGGCCTGGACGGGTGCGAGGCGCTGGTGATCCGGTGCGCGATGGACGTCCGGCGCGAGATGCTCCAGCCGATGCGCGGCTGGACGGACGAGGAGTGGGACGCGGCCGCGGCGCGCCTGGTCGAACGGGGCTGGCTGACCACGGCGGGCTCGGTGACCGAACTCGGCCGGATCCGGCACCAGTCCCTGGAGGCCGCCACCGACCTGGCGGCCGCGCGGGTCTGGGAGGACTACCCGCGCGCCGAACTCGACCGCCTGGCCGGCGCGTTGAAGCCGATATCGACGCTCTGTCGCAGCCAGCTCCCGGTCAACCCGGCCGGCCTGCCGGACAACCCCTGATCATCCCCTGATCAGGGGTTGGTCAGCCTCTGATCAGCCCCCGGCCAGGGGCCGGTCAGCCCATGATCAGCCCCCGACCGGGGGTTGGTCAGCCTCTGACCAGCCCCTGACCAGCTCCTCACGAGGTCCCGACCAGCCGCCGGTCAGCTCCCGACCGGTTGCTGGTCGGGGACCGATCGGGCGCCCACCGCACCACCCGTGCCCGGCGGGCCGAGGACGATCCCCCGCCCGGCGTAGAAGCGCTCGAACGACCGCCACGGCACGTGCGCGAAGGACTGCGACTCCCCCGGGAATCCGGACGGGTTGTGGATCACCACCGCCGTGTCCGTGGCGCCCACCACCAGCACCAGGTGTCCGCCCCGCCGCACCGGCGCCGGACCGGCCGGCTCCCGGATCGCGGGGTGCACCGACACCATCACCAGCCGCCCGCCGGCCACCTCGGCCGCCAGCTCCGCGGGCGCCAACTCCCGTGCCTGCGCGGCCAGTCCCCACCGCCGCCGGACGTAGTCGGCGAACGGTGTGTGGATCAGTCCGCGCAGGCTCTCGCCGTCCCGGACGTAGGCCCCCGCCGCCACGCACTCCCCGGCCAGCGTGAGCGCCGGCGGCGCCAGGCCCCACCAGTGGTCGAGCGCCATCCGCAGGCAGGCCACCCCGCACAGCCGCCACGACCACCACGCGTACTCCTCCGGGCTGGCCGCACCGGACTGCCCCCACCGAGGGTCCTCGGCCGCGTCGACCTGCCCGTCGATGATCACCCGCACCAGCTCGGCCGATTCCCACTGCGCGTGGTACGGCACCTCGTGCACCACCGGCCCGCCCGTCGGCCCGCCCGGCTGTGCGCCCGCCGGTGCTCCGGTCGATGCGCCGGTCGGCGCGCCCGCCCGTACACCTCTCGGCGCGCCCGTCGGCATCCCGCCCTGCTCCTCCGCCATCCCCCGACGCTCTCACGCCGCGGCGCCCGGGCCGACCCGCGACACTCCCTGAGCGCCCGGCGAGCACCCCTACTCGGGCACGCGCTGCCCCGAGGCCTCCCCTGAGACCTCCTTCGAGCCTTCCTTCGAGCCTTCCTGGGCGCCCTCCTGCCGGCCCTCCTTCGAGCCCTCCTGCGGGCCCTCCCCCGACCGGTACGCCAGCCGCTGCGACGCGCGGCGCCCGCGCGCCTCCAGCGGCAGGGAGCCGGTGGCGCCCGCGAGGCCGAACGGCGGCATGTCGAAGTAGATCGACTCGTACCCGCCCTCCGGCACCACGTACGTCTCGTGCCACAGCCCGACGTGCCGACGGGCCTTCCCCTCCCGCAGTTTGCGGTTGACGATGCCCCAGACGCTGTGGTGGAAGCCGTCCGGCGCGCTCGCGTAGCCGTACAGCTTCTCCTTCGACTCCCAGTACTGGACGACGTAGTACGTGCGCGGCGAGGCGGTGAGCAGGATCCGCCCGCGCAGGCCGCGTTCGGGGCTGCGCCCCAGTTCGTACAGCATCCGGAACATCGCGAACATCACCGGGCCCCAGTGGTGGACGGCCCAGAAGCGGTTGATCCGCATGCCGATCAGCAGCACCACGGTGTCGCCGGTGGCGCCCGCGGTGGTGTAGCCCGGCGTCGGCTTGGCGAACATCGATCGGACGAACGTCGTTCCCATGGACATCTCAGCCTCCCGCACCCCATGTAATCGGTGATTACATCAGGGCCGGGAAACCCGGTCAAGGCTCGCTGCACGCACAAATCGGTTACTGCGAAGGAAGGTTGGCGATTCCCTGACCGAAGGTGTCGAGCACCTTCCCGGCCAGCTCCTCCGCCTCCTCCTCCGGCAGGTAGCCGTCCACGATCATCTGCGCCAGCCCGAACACCAGCGCCTGCCCGGCCAGCCCCATCAGCCCCGGATCCCCCGGGCGCAACCGGCCCGCCTCCTGGTCCGCCACGATCAGACCGGTGAACGCCCGGTCCATGCCCTCCAGTTGATCCCGCAGCTCCGGCTCCCGCGAGGCCACGAACACCCGCGAACGCACCAGATCGAACCGGTGCGGATGGTGCAGCGCGTACCGGACGAACCCGAGCCCGACCGCCCGCATCACCGACCCCCTGGCCGACCGTTCGGCCGGATCCACCGCCGCCACCTCGGCCTCCTGGCACCGCGCGAAGTCCGCCAGCACCCGGTCCGCGAGCGCCGTCAACAACGCCTGCCGGTCCGCGAAGTGGCGAAACGGCGCCCCCGCCGACACCCCGGCCCGCCGCGCCACCTCCCGCATGCTCACCTTCTCCTGCCCGTACTCGTCCAGCAGCTCGAACGCCGCGGCGACCAGCGCCTCCGGCAGCGATCCGTGGTGGTACGAGCTGCGCCCGCCCGGCCGTTCCGTCATGCCTGCCTTGCTACCACAGCAGGCCGCCCCACCAGGAAACCTTCACCCCACCGATCGGAGCCCCATGCCCATGCCCATGCCCGCACCCACGCCCACGCCCGCACCCATGCCCACGCCCACGTCCACGCCGACCCCCACCCCCCAACCCGCTTCCCGCGCCGCCGCGTTCGCCGCCGCCTACGCCCTCCTCCGCGCCTCCGCCACCCTCGCCGACCACTGGATCCAGACCGACCACCAGGCCGGCACCAAGGGCCGACCCACCCCGGCCGGCCGCCGCGCCTGCACCGCACACGTCGCCGCCTACACCGCCACCCAGGCCACCGCCCTCCTCCTCGGCACCCGCGCCCTCGGCCTCCGCCCCAAACCCCGCCGCCTCCTCGCCGCCCTCGCCCTGTCCGCCGCCACCCACTACCTCGCCGACCGCCGCGAACCCCTCCGCCGGGCCGCCGACTTCACCCGCCGGGGCGACTTCCTCCGCCTCGCCGAACACGGCATGAACGGCGCCTACCTCCTGGACCAGGCCTGGCACCACGTGTTCGAGACCGGCGCCGCCCTGATCGCCGCGACGTGACACGCGACGTGACAACGGCCGTCAACCGCTCACGGCAGCCCGCCGAGCCGCGCAGCGGCCGCGCGCAGCCCCTCGGGGTCCTCGACCACGAGCCGCCCCCGCCGACCGGCCAGCGTCCCGCCGAACGGCGTCACCGACACGACCTGCCGCACCTGCTTGGCGCCGATGCCCAGGCAACTTGCGAGATCCCTTTGGACAACCGGAAGTTGGATGTCATTCGCCACACTCCGAGTACGCCTCTCCTCGTGGTCGAGCAGCGGCACAAGGACCCACGCGACCCGAGCCCGGTTGTCGCCGGGCTGCGCCAGCATCTGGGCCTCCCAGTGTCGGCCGGCGATGTACGACGAGATCGCCAAGCCGTAGTCGCGCTGGAAACCGGGGCTCCGAAACGTCTCCCCGGGCACGATCGCCACCTCGCAGTCGGTGTACGCCGTCACCGTGGCCGTCCGCACGCCGAAACCGAGCACGGCGAGGTCCCCGATGAGATCGCCGCCACGCCGGAAGGCAAGCAGCCGCTTACCGGCGCCGGCACCACCCCCGATCTGGTCGACCCTCACCACACCACTGATCACGACGATCACGAAGGCGCCCACGTCGCCCTGCCCTACCAGCTTCCGGCCCGCCGGGAGCTTCCTCCGCTCGGTGCCCTTGAGGACGCCGTTCCACGCGGCCGGGCCTACGAGCGCCTGAAAGGTCCGATTCGGGCCCATGAGCAGCCCCGACGAGGAGTTGTTGCACAAGTTCATGGCGGGAGATTAGGGGAGCGATCGCCAACCAAGGCCCAGGTAAGACGAGTTGGCGCATGAGGCGCGATCCGCCCGGCACCGACTGCTACCCTGCCGCGCCCCTTCGCCGACCACGAACGAAGTGTGGTGCAGGACACACCGCTAAGGGGTCGCGGGCCCCCTAATCCTCGCCGGCCGACCGCAGACTCTTCGTCGTCAGCCCGGCGACCGCCGAACCTTGCGTTCCTGGAGACCGCCATGCCCGAACCCCCGTCACTCCCCGGCATCGTCAGTCGGCCCCTGCCGCCGCTCTCCGGCCTGCTCTGCGTCGACCTGAAGGGCTTCACCAAATTGCCCGGTGCCGTCCACGCACCGGTCAGTGCCTACCTTGAGGAGATCCTGGACGCCGCCCTCACCGCAGCCGGCCTCGACGACCTCCGGACCACGAAGCGGTTCCCCGTCAACTCCGGCGACGGGGTCACGTTCGGCTTCGATCCCACACTGCTGGGATTTGTCGTCCACCCCTTCCTCGACCGCCTCGACGAGAAACTCGCCAAGCACAACGCCGATGCGGGCCACGTCCGACTGCGGATGCGGGTCAGCGTCCACTCCGGCCACGTGGCGCCCGAAGGCGTACCCGGCGAGGGCAACGGGCCTGCAAGGAACGAGCTGCACCGATTGCTCGACTCCCAGGAGGTCAAGGCCGTCCTGGCCAAGGCCAGCGAGGAGACGACGCACCTGGTGGCGATCGTCTCCGACCGGGTGTACGAGGACGCGGTCGTGTCCCGGCACACCGGTCTGCACCCCGACCGGTTCCGCCGCATCCTGGCGACCGTCCCCGACAAGGAGTTCGCCCGTCGGGCATGGCTGTACATCCCCACTCCCTCAGGCAACCTCCTCATCGCCCCCGACAGCGCCCCACACCAGCCCCCCAAGGAAGTCGGAAGGCTTTCCCGCGCGATCAACCGCTTTCACTCGGCACTCAAGCCCTACATCGACACGCACCGTTCGACTGGAGGAACCGCCCCATGGCTCTGATCACGTACAACAGTGTGCTCGACGTCATCCACCAGCGGGTGACCAGCGCCGCCCATTTGCGGCCGAACGCTCTCCAGGTCGAGATCGGCGGAGCAACCCGCCTCCTCGACCTGCCGCAGGCGCGCGCAGCCCTGTACGAGCAGCCGGTTGACGAGTCGCTGCGCCGCGAGATCTGGCGTCGTGCCGTCGCACTCGCTCAGCACGACTCGCTGGCCATGGCCATCGGCTCGACGGAGGTAGCCGGGTGGGTCGAGGCCGTGGTCTGGCTCGCGTTGCCTCGGCTCAGGCGGGTCGCCCGGCAGGCCTCAGCCCGGCTGGGGGCGGACCGCCGCGATGTCGAATCCGAGATCATGCTCGCCCTGATCGAACGACTGGCCGAGGTCTCGCCGGACGACCCCGACGTCGGCCCGCGGTTGCTCAGCGCCGCAGACCGCCGGGGCTGGGACTTCGCCCGCCGATCGGCCTCAGGCGGACGACCGGTCGAGGACATCGTCGCGGTGGCCGACGCCCGCACCTCGGAGTCCGCCGAGGACCTCTGGGATCTCGCGATCACCCCGCCGGACCGCCCGGACGGCCTGACCGCACCGCTGCGCCTCTCCTCCCGTTCGGCGATCGAGGGCGCGCGGCTCGGCGAGCTCGCCGACCATCTCGGTCTGCGCGAGGTCGTCCAGCGCGCCCATCGGCGCCGCCGGGGCCAGCGGCTCGGGACGCTCCCCCTCCGCTCGGCGGGGGCCGACCGATGACCACCCACGCCCAGGGGGCACTCACCTTCCCCGAGTTGTTCGGGCTCCCCCTGGCCGTCGACCTGCGGACCGCTGCGCGCGCGTTCGGCATCTGCCTGGCCACCGCCTACAACCTCGTCCACCGCGGCGCCTTTCCCTGCCCCGTCATCCGCACCGGGTACCGCTACCGGGTGCCCACCGTCGGCCTGCTCAGCGCCCTGGGCATCGAGGAACTCCCCATCTATGAGGATGACTTGTCCCACCTGACAATTGCGCCACCGCTCCCGGGGCTCAGCTGGAAGGACCTCGCATGATCGCTGCGGCCACGGTACCCAAGCCCAGCCTCCCGGAGCCTTCACCGGGCCACCTGACCTGTGTCGTGATCGGTCCCGCCGGGGACCGCAACGCGTACGACGCCGGCCGGGAGGTCTACCAGCGGATCGTCCGCCCCGCCTGTGCCGCCCTCGGCCTCCGGCCACTCCGCTCGGACCCTGCCCAACCGGACGAGCTGCGCTACCGGCAGGTGCTCGGGGCCGACATCGTCATCGCCGACGTGACCGACGGCAGGCCGTCCGTCATGTACGAGCTCGGCCTGCGCCACACCACCGGGCGGCCTACCCTCCAGATCGGTGAACGCAGTCGGCAACCGCCCGGCCTTCCACGCACCGGCAGGATCGTGTTCGAGCGATCCGAGACCGGGCTCGCACACGCCCGCCGGGATCTCCAGGGCGCACTGGTCAGAGCCCTCCGGAACGGCTTCACGCCGTTCCTCCCCGTGCGGATCCTGCTCGGCCTCCGTCCCCGGCAGGAGCCGATGCCGACCGCCGTCACCACCCCGACCAACCTCCTCGCCACGTTCCAGAGAACCATGCCCCCACTGACCGAGGGCCTCAAGGCGGTCACCGGGCTGGTGAACGACATCGCCGCGCTCGCCGAGGAGCTCGTGCCGGACCTGGCTACCGCACCGGACGGCACGGCGGCCGAACGCCTCAGCACCGCGATCGCCCGCCCCGCCGTGGAACTCAGGTCCTGTGCAGCGGAGTTCGCCGCGCTGATTCCCGACATCGATGCCGCCGTACACACCGCACTCAGCAGACTCGACCACCACCCGCAGACCCGCGACAACATCCAGAACCGTGACGTCGCACGCCAGCTCACCGACATGTCCCGGTTCGCTCGCGAGGCTCTCGAAACCCTCCGGCTCCTCCGCATCACCCTGGACTGGCTCACCACCACCGCTCCCACTCTCCACGGGCCGGGCAGAGACATCGCCGCCGCGCTCGACCTCGTCACCGATGCCATGGCCCGGGTCGAGACCTGGGACCGCATCGCCCGTTCTCTGACGTGATCTGAGGCGCGGGGAACCGCCGGTTCCCCGCGCCTCCCCCTGCACAGGCCAAACTCCGCGGAAAGGACGACGAATTGCCTCTCGGAGTAGATCTCACCCGGCTCCGTAGCGACCTCGGAGCCGCACCGGCCCAGGTGTTCGAGAAGCTCTGCGTCCATCTCTTCCCCGCGATCCTTGAACGCGACTTCGCCCCCGCCATCGCCGGCACACTGCTGGCTCTCCGGCCCCCCGACGGCGGACTGGAGGCCTGCGCGCGGCTCGCGGACGGTCGGATGGTCGGGATCCAGGCGAAGTACCACGGAAAACTGAGCTCCGCGCTCGGCGCCGTGGACAAGTCCATCAAATCAGCCCTCACCCACCACCCTGACCTCACCGACCTCCTGGTCTTCCTCCCCCAGGACCTCACCGCGGGGGGAGGCACCATGCCTGGTACGAAGCAGTGGGAGGCGGCGGCCGAGCGATGGGCGGCGCAGGTTCACCGTGCACGCCCCGGTTCGCCCATGCGGTTCCTCGCCTACACCAGAAGCGATATCGAGCGCGCCCTCGTATCGCTCGCCGAGGAGGCCATCCCGGCGTACTTCGACCCTGCCTACCTGCGCCTGTCCGACCTCCACCGGCACGCCGCGGCCGCCGCCCACACCGTTCGCCACTGTCGGGGGCGGGTCGACATCCAGTCTCCGCTGCTCGCCACCTTCCTGTCCGACACCCTCGCCGAGCTCGACAACCCTTCGGCACTCGCCAACCGGCTTGCCGAGACCGCATCCGCCCTTCGGGTATGGGACGGCTGGCGACCGGCACTCGACGACCTGCCCACCCCGTCCACCGGACCAGTGACGCAGGCTACTCAGAGATGGACCCGTTCCGACGGCGACCGCGCCCTCTGCGCCGAACAGCTGGACACGACCGCGAACCTGCTCGGCACTGAGAGCCGAACCGACCCGCAGTCCCTTCGCAGACAGATCGACCAGGTGCTCCAGCTCTGCGGCCGGGCGGCCGAGAGCATCACCGGCATGCACGACGAGCTGATGGCCGCCGTGTGCGCGGCCAAACCGTTCGATCCACTCCCGTACGTGCAACGCGACTCTGTGGGCCGCCTGCTCGCCACGCTCGACGACCTCCAGACCTGCGGGCACCGGCTCCGGACCGTATGTGACGACCCCGCTCTCGCGGCCCGACAGACCGGCGCCCTCCTCGTCGGCGGCGGCTGGGGAACCGGCAAGTCCTACGGGCTGGGCGGCTGGGTCCAGGAACGCATCACGGACGGCGCGCCCACGGCCTTCGTCTGTGGACACGAGTTCGGTCCGGGCGAGGCTTTCGAGGCCCAACTCCCTCTTCGAGTCTCACCCGGCACCCGGGCCCACGGTCTGCGCGACCTGCTCGCGGCCCTCCAACAGCAGGCCCTGCTGACCGGCCGTCGCGCCGTACTCGCAATCGACGCGTTGAACGAGGTCTGCTGCCTGCACGGGGACGTCCGGACGGCGTTCGCCTCCTTGGCCGAACTGGTGCGGTGCTACCCACTGGTGACTCTGGTCGGCACCGTCCGGATGGACACCCGACCGGTCGGCCCCGCGGGAATCTCGGAGGCGGCCGGCGCCCGGGTTCACGGCTTTCTCTGGAATCCCGGGATCTCGCGCCCAGGCCAGGCCTGGCGGGTGTACCAGGACATGTACGGGCTCCCGGAACTGCTGCTCCCGCCAGACGTCTCCGAACTGCGCCGACCGCTGATGCTCGCCGTGCTGGCCTGGTGCCTACACCGCTCCCCGCAGCCGGCCCCTGGGCCGATCGTCACACCGACCGTCGGCGACCTCCTCCAGTCCTGGCTGCTCATCCTCGACGGCGACTACGCCGCACACCTGGACGAGGCGCACGCGCTCCGCGCCTGTCCGTCGCCAACCCCGCCGCCCCTGGTCACCCTCGCCTGTGAGGTCCTGTCCGAGCGGGTCGGCGAGGAGGGCACCCTCGAATACCGCGCAGCCTGCCAGGTACTGGCGGACACTCCCGGATTGAGCGATCCGGCCGCGCTCCTGCGTTGGCTGGAGAATGCGGGCGTCCTGGCCCTGGATCCGAACACCCGGCGCGTCCGCTTCGCGATCCAGCGGTTCGCCGAACACGTCCGAGCTGTGAACCTGCTCCGTGGCCGACGTCCCTCCCGAGCCGTCGCCCGGATCGTTCACGCGGTGCACCTGGCGCGCGACGGCGATCCGAATTCCGCCCAACATGCCGACCACCTGAGGATGCTGGAGGCATTGGCGGGTGCGACGCCGCATGTCGTCGAGGGCGCCGAGCTGTCGGACCTGGTGCCCCGTCGACATCGGTCCCTCGTCGCCGGCGCCGTTCTGGAGTCCATGGAGGGCCGGGACCCGAAGCTGGCCGGCCGCTCATCTCGGGCCTTCCTGATCCGACAGCTTCGCGACCCCGGGTCCGCCCCGAATGCGCTGTACTCCGTCCTGGTGAATGCGACCTGCCACAAGCACCCGCTGGGCGTGGAGTTCCTGCAGGATCAGCTGACCGCCTGGCGCCGTAGCCGGTTTGAGCGCCGATTCGCGGGGCCCATCGTCGACCTCCTCGCCGATCCGAACGGAATCACCCTTCTCCGTAGGCTCGTCTCCTGGGCCGAATCCGTCGGCCCTCGGGGCGACGCAGTGGTCGAAGAGGTCACCTCCCTGCTGCTCTGGCTCTCCGGCGTCGGACACCACAGCTTCCGCGACGCCTGCATTCGCACAGCGGCGGACCTCTGGGTGAACCGGCCGGAACTGATCAGCCGACAGCTCACCCGATTGGGCCACCACCGGGACGAACTCGTGGCGGAGGCGACTTGGCTCGCCGCATACGGGGCCCTCGCCCGCAGCTCGCCGGCGGGCTCGGACCACCGGATCACGGATCCGATCGCAGCTGCGATCACGCGTGCGATCGCTCGGCCGCACCTGCGCATCCACGACGCGGTCCTCGCCGTCCGGGGCGTGCTCCGCCCGGACCACTCCACAGACGGCACTTTCCCCGCCGTCCCTCTGCGCCGCCCGCGTGTAGCGGTCCTCCCCTTCGGCAGTCGAATCGTCGCGCGGGCGGCCTCAACGCTCTCCTGGTGTCCGTTCGAGGAAGAAAGCCCGAGGCCCCGTCAGTCCTGGCTGACCTCTCGGGCGTGGTTCCTCACCCTCGGACTGCCCGGTCGACTTCTCCACAGAACCGACGCCGGGGAGTTCGACACCTCCAGCCCCGCCGTGGCCAAGGCCCTCCAGCGTGCTCAACAGGAGTGGTTCGCCGAACAGGCCACCCGTGTCCTGCAGACGGCGTCCCCGCCGGATCCGAAAGAACAGGAGGAGGCCCGATACTGTCGGCGCGCCGTCGATCCGACCCTTGGCGCTGGATGGAGAACCCAGCTCAACACCTCTGCACGATCGGGGAACTGGTGGACACCACCGTTCTCGGCTGCCGAGGTGGTGGCCTCGACGGTCGGGCCTCCGGCGTCTCTGGCAGAGGTGATCATCCGTTCCGATCCCAACGGCGCACCATGGCTGCTGCTCAACGGCCTCTACCACCTACGCAGCGACGAGGAGCAGCCGAAGGAGGTCCTGCCACTCCTGCATCTACCGCCACACATCATCCGCCCCACCGACTCCTGGCGGCGTGCCTCGCCCGCACACCCGATCCCCCGGCTTCCTCCCGTTCTACGGGTCGAGTCCCACCTGGTGCCACGGGCCGCACTCAGCAGGGCCTTGACGCAGGGCGACGGCGTGCCAAGGCGGCTGCAGCCTCTGGAGAGCTGGCCGTGCCAGAGCTTCCTGGCGGAGTACTACACCCGACCCGATTTCGGCGTGCCGCGCGTCGACTGGTCCGTCGCACTGCCGACCGTCGTCAATCACCCGGGAAGCCAAGCTGGGCCTCCGATTTACGGGCGCTTCGCCGACCCGGCCTCCCAGCCCGTCCCCAGTCGCCGGCTCACGGAGGCGCTCAGGGGCCGCTGGACCGGCCACCACCTGGACTTCACCGACCCGTCCACAGGTGACCTCCTACTGACCGACCCCGGGTTCGCCGGCGCAGGGCCCAATGCCGTCCTCCTCGCAGGATCCGCCGTCGACCGCCTGGCCGGGGACGACAACGTGCTGCTCTGGGCCGTGACGCTGGTCAACCCGAGTGACGGGCGAGCACCTAGCTGGTCGTCGTACTGCGTCCTCGACTCGAGTTCGGTCCACACGCTGCCGTGCCCCGGGCCATCGACTAACTGGTGGGTACCGGCGACGAGATGGCCGCAGCTGGGCCTGACCGACTGGCCCGACGCCTCCTCGAACGGGTCCGATTGACCTCGCCGATGTCCGCCCCGCTGTCCTGCCCCGGTCGTACCGCCGGGGCAGGACAGCGCCCGGGCGCGGCTACCAGGCGTAGTCCTCCGGGGCGGGCTGGTGGCCGGGGAAGAGTTCGTCGAGGCGGTCGAGGGTCTTCTGGTCGAGCTTCAGGTCGAGGGCGGCGACGGCGGCGTCGAGGTGGGCGGGGGTGCGGGGGCCGATGATGGGCGCGGTGACGGCGGGGCGGGTGAGGAGCCAGGCGAGGGCGAGGTCGGCGGGCTCGGTGCCGAGGTCGGCGGCGAGGTCCTCGTAGGCCTGGAGGCGGTCGCGGTGGGTGGCGAGGAGTGCGTCGGTCTGGGGCAGGGCGCCGCGGACGCGGGTGCCTTCGCGTTCCTTGCGGAGGATGCCGCCGAGGAGGCCGCTGCGCAGCGGGGACCAGGGCAGCAGGCCGAGGCCGTAGTGCTGGAGGGCGGGGATGACCTCCAGCTCGATGGTGCGGTCGAGGAGGTTGTAGAGGGACTGCTCGCTCACCAGGCCGAGGAAGTGGCGGGAGCGGGCGGCCTCCTGGGCCTGGGCGAGGTGCCAGCCGGCGAAGTTGCTGGAGCCGACGTAGATGATCTTGCCCTGGGTGACCAGGACCTCCATCGCCTGCCAGATCTCCTCCCAGGGCGTGTCCCGGTCGATGTGGTGCATCTGGTACAGGTCGATGTGGTCGGTGTTCAGGCGCCGCAGGCTGGCCTCGACGGCGCGGCGGATGCCGAGGGCGGAGAGCTTGCCCTCGTTGGGCCAGTCGCCCATCGGCCCGTACACCTTGGTGGCGAGGACGGTGTGTTCGCGGCGGCCGCCGCCCTGGTCGAACCAGCGGCCGATGATCTCCTCGGTCCGGCCCCTGAGGTTGCCCTCGCTGTCGCGGCCGTAGGCGTTGGCGGTGTCGAAGAAGTTGATGCCCCGCTCGTGGGCGGTGTCCATGATGCGGTGGGCCTCGGACTCCTCGGTGTGGGGGCCGAAGTTCATGGTGCCCAGGCAGAGTCGGGAGACGGTCAGGCCGGTGCGGCCGAGGTGGGTGTACTCCATGGCGCCCACCTTCGGCCGTACCGGCGTCGGTGTCCAGCACATTCCGTCAGACGAAACAGGCGGACGGACGGACTGGCGGACGGGCAAACGGACCGACGGGCGGACGAACGTCCGACCGCCCCGCTCAGCGCCCGTGCGTGGCGAACTTCCTTACGGCGAGCGGCACACAGAGCGCGAGCAGCAGACCGCTCCAGAGCAGCGCGACGAGGAGGGCGTGCTGCATGGGCCAGGCGTCGCCGGCCGCGGAGGGGTTGCCGAAGAGTTCGCGGCAGGCCTGGACGACGGCGCTGACCGGGTTCCAGTCGGCGACGACCCGCAGCCACCCGGGCATGCCGCCGGTGGGGACGTACGCGTTGGTGACCATCGCGATCGGGAAGACCGCGACGGAGAGTTGGCCGGCGGCGTCCTCCTTGCCGATGGCCAGGCCGAGGCAGGTGCCGACCCAGGTCATCACGAAGCGGAAGAGCAGCAGCAGGGCGAACGCGCCCGCCGCGTCCCCGGCGCCCTCGCGCACGCGCCAGCCGGCGGCGAGGCCGACGAGCGCGAGGAGGGTCAGGACGACGACGCTGACCAGCAGGTCGGCGAGGGTCTGCCCGAGCAGCAGTCCGGTGCGGGAGACGGGCATGGAGCGCAGCCGGTCGGTGATGCCGCGGCCGACGTCGCGGGCGGCGCCGACCATGGTCACCATGACGCCGTTGGTGGCGACCATGGCGAACAGGCCGGGCATCAGGAACTCGCGGTAGTCGCCGCCGCCCGGGATCCGCATGGCGCTGCCGAAGACGTACCCGAAGACCACCACCATGATCACCGGGACGCCCAGCGAGGCGGCCAACAGGCCCGGCGAGTGGCGGTAGTTGAGGAAGATGCGGAGCATCGACGTCCAGGTGTCGACGGCCAGCCGGGCCGGTCGGGACGGTGTCGGCGCGGGGCGGGGCGGTGTCGGCGCGGGGGCGTACACGGCGGCCATCAGGCGGCCCTCCTCAGGTTCTCGGCGGATTCGCGGGTGAGCGCGAGGAACACGTCGTCCAGCGAGGGGGCCCGCACGGCGGCGTCCTCGGCGGTGATCCCGACGGTGTCCAACTCCCGTACCAGCG
The DNA here is from genome assembly GCF_041435235.1 of Kitasatospora sp. NBC_01300. NCBI lineage: Bacteria > Bacillati > Actinomycetota > Actinomycetes > Kitasatosporales > Streptomycetaceae > Kitasatospora > Kitasatospora sp. NBC_01300. The sequence continues at coordinate 1,339,514 of NZ_CP108408.1, forward strand.
AGGGCAGCAGGACGGAGACGCCGGGCCGGGTCAGCACCGTCACGGTCCGTTCGGCCGCGTCGACCTGCGCGTCGCCGCCCGAGAGGGTGGACAGCACCACGGCGGCGGCGGCGAGTTGGGCCGGGTCGGCGAGGGTGACGGACAGCTGGCTGCCGATCGCGGCCTTGAGCCGGGCCGGTGGGCCGGTGGCGATGGCGGCGCCGTGGTCGACGACGACGATGTCGTCGGCGAGCCGGTCGGCCTCCTCCAGGTACTGGGTGGTGAGCAGCACGGTGGTGCCGCCGTCGGCCAACTCCTTGACGGTGTCCCAGATTTCCTGGCGGCTGCGCGGGTCGAGTCCGGTGGTGGGCTCGTCGAGGAAGAGCACCGGGGGGCTGGTGACCAGGCTGGCGATGAGGTCGAGGCGTCGGCGCATGCCGCCGGAGTAGGTGCGGACGAGCCGGTCGCCGGCCTCGGTGAGGCCGTAGCGTTCGAGCAGTTCGTCGGCGCGGGCGCGGGCGCGGCGGGCGCCGAGGCGGTGCAGCCGGCCGAACAGGTGGAGGTTGTCGCGCCCGGTGATGCCCTCGTCGACGGCGGCGTACTGCCCGGCGAGGCCGATGGCCCGGCGGACGTCCTCGGCGGCGGTGGCGACATCGTGTCCGGCGACGCGGGCGGTGCCCCGGTCGGGGGCGACGAGGGTGGCGAGGACGCGGACGGCGGTGGTCTTGCCGGCGCCGTTGGGGCCGAGCAACCCGCAGACGGTGCCGGCGGGGACGGCGAGGTCGAGGCCGCGAAGGGCCTCGGTGGTCCCGAATCGTTTCTCCACGCCTGCCATCTCGATGGCGGGTCGGGCGGTGTCGGACATGGCTCTGCCCCTTCTCTAGGTACAGCGTACGTAGAAGCGTGGGTCAGATGCTACTACGTACGTCGTACGTATCTAAGATGGGGGCGAGGTGATCATCCAGTGCCGTCCAACGAACCCCCCAGCAACAGCGAGCGCCCGGCCGCCCCCGAGGCGCCCGAACTGATCTGGCTGCGCCCCGAACGCACCGGCCGCGGACCGAAACCGGCCCACAGCCGGACGTCCATCGCCGCCGCGGCCGTCGAGATCGCCGACGCGGAGGGCCTGGACGCCGCCTCCATGCGCCGGGTCGCGGCCGCCCTCGGGGCGGGCACCATGTCGCTCTACAACTACGTGCCGAAGAAGGAGCACCTGCTCGACCTCATGCTCGACGCCGTCACCGCCGAGTACGAGCTGCCGGCCGCGCCGAGCGGCGACGTCCGCGCCGACCTGGCGGCGCTCGCCCGCCAGCAACTCGCCATCTTCCGCCGCCACCCCTGGCTGCCGGCCCTGGTGCTCGCCCGCCCGGGCATCGGCCCCAACGCCCTGCGCTACACCGACCACTTCCTCGCCGTCACGGCCTCCACCGGCCTGGACGGCGGCGCCCGGATGGAGGCCATGGCCCTGTTCAACGGCTTCGTCTGCCAGTACGCCCAGTACGAGCAGACGGCAGCCTCGGGCGCCAAGTGGCAGGCGGAGCTGGTCGGTTACCTCACCCGGGCCGCCATGAGCGGCGAATACCCGCACCTGGCCCAGGCGTTCGCGGCGTCCGGACCGCCCTCCGATCCGGACGCCGCCTTCGACCGCTCGCTGGACCGGGTGATCACGGCCATCCTGGCCACGCCGACGCCCCGCTGAAACCGCTGGGCCCGCTGAAACCGCTGACCGGCCCCGCTAGCCGACCGCGTCCTCAAGCCGCGCCCGCGACAGCACCGCCACCGCCCGCCCGTCGACCAGCACCGACACGGCCTCGTGCGCGCCCCCCAGCGCCGCCCGCGCCTCGGCCGGCGACTGCCCGACGCCCACCGCCGGCAGCGCCGGCCCGACCAGCGCGCCCGACGGACCACCCGGCGAATCTCCCGACGAATCACCCAACGGATCGCCGGGCTTGGCGCCGCCGTCCGCGAGCGCCGCCTCCAGCACCGCCCGCGACACCGAGCCGACCACCTCCGTCGCGCTCACCCCGTACGGCCTCACCGCCCGCGTCAGCACCACCGGCGCCACCCCGCCGGGCACGGCGCGCAGCGCCTCCAGCGCCTCGCCGACCGTCGCACCGGCGTCGACCGCGACCAGCGGGCCGGCCCCGGCGAGCAGCGGCCGAAGGCCGTCCGCTGCCTCCGACCCCGCCTCCGACTCCGACTCCAGGAAGCCCCACTGCCGCATCCAGTCGTCGCTGTGCACCTTGGACAGGTAGGACCGCCCGGAGTCCGGCAGCAGCACCACCACCAGGTCGTCCGGCCCGAGCCCCCGCGCCACCCGCAGCGCCGCCGCCACCGCCGTGCCCGAGGAGGGCCCGGCCAGGATGCCCTCCTCGCGGGCGAGCCGACGGGCCGTCAGCAGCGACTCGCGGTCGGGGATGCGCTCGAAGGCGTCCACCACCTCCGAGCGGTAGGCCTGCGGCCAGCGGTCCTCGACGGTGCCGGGGTGGAGGAAGTGCCCGATGCTCTCGACGAACCACGGGCTGCCGTCCCCGCCGCCGTACATCGAGGACTCCGGGTCCGCGCCGATCACGGTCACCGAGCCGCCGGACACCTGTTGGAGGTACCCGCCGGTGCCGGTGACGGTCCCGCCGGTGCCGACGCCCGCGACGAAGTGGGTGACCCGGCCGCCGGTCTGCTCCCAGATCTCGGGGCCGGTGGAGCGCACATGGGCGTCAGGATTGGCCAGGTTGTCGTACTGGTTGGCGAGCCAGGCCCCGGGGATCTCCTCCACCAGCCGCTGAACGACGTTGAACAGGTGCGCCGGGTCCTCGGCGGGCACGGCCGTCGGGGCGAGCACCACCTCGGCGCCGTACGCCCGCAGGATGTCGGACTTCTCGGGCGCCGACTTGTCGGACACCCCGGCGATCACCCGGTAGCCGCGCTGCCGCCCGACGATGGCCAGCCCGATGCCGGTGTTGCCGGAGGTCGCCTCGACGATCGTCCCGCCCGGCCGCAGCAGGCCGTCCCGCTCGGCGGCCAGCACCATGGACAGCGCGGCGCGGTCCTTGACGCTGCCGCCGATGTTGAGGAACTCGGCCTTGGCGTAGATCGGCGCGGGCAGCCCGGCGCCGAGCCGGGCGAGGCGGAACAGCGGCGTCCCGCCGATCGCGTCGAGTACGGATTCGTGCACTGCGGCCATCACGGCCTCCTTCGATCGGTGTCCGCCCGAGCCTGCCCGAACGCGCGGTCAGATAGTCGCTGGCAGCCCCGGATCGTCGAGGCCGGGCACACGAGAGGTCCCGACCGCAAAGGGGCGCGAACAAAGGCGCGTGGCACCTCTTGCGCGCCCCTCAGATTTGCCGCGCTCCAAAGTGCGCAACGGTGCGGCCCGCGCCCGCCCCGCCGATCGGGGTGTGTGCGGAGAGTGATCGGCGCGCGATCAGATCAGCGGGTCGAAGAGGTCGCGCCCCCAGTGGCCGAGCCAGGACGCGGTGGTCGACCACCGGGCCCGACCTTCCGCACCTTCCGTACCTTCCGTCGACTCGTCGTACGGCAGCACGGCGGTCGGGGCGAGCCAGCCCTCCCCCGGGTCGATGCGGACCCGCAGCACCTTGAGCGGTCTGCGCAGGGCGACGAACATCCGCAGGTCGTCGGTGTGGGGGCAGTGGGTCTCGTAACGGTCGTGGACGGTACGGCAGATGGACTTGATGTCGGTGTCCGCGAGCAGGAGGTAGCGGCTGCCGGGGCCGAGGTTGACGCAGAGGCGGCGGCGGGCGGTGTCGCGGTCCGGGTACAGCAGGTTCTGGTGGTTGTCGACATGCAGGCCGAGGCACAGGCCGTTCTCGGGCAACCGGTGGGTGACCAGCTCGCCGGGCGGGTCCTCGGCCGGTTCGAGGGCGACGTGCAGCGGATCACCGAGGAGGTCGACGAGCGCGGCGACGGTGTGGACGTCGGTGACGGTCCCGGGGAGGCGGAAGAACTCGATCAGGCCGCTGTCCTTGGTGAAGGGGCCCGGCGCGTAGCGCTCGGGGTGGTCCTCGGGGAGCGGGGACCAGTCGCCGGCGGGGACGACGGCCCCGTTTTCGTAGTCGAGTTCGCCGTGGACTCTGCGGACGTTGCCGATGTCGCAGCGGGCGCGGAGGGCCTCCGGGTCGCGGAAGGCGATGGCGGCGGGGTGCATGGTCGTCATGGGGTGAGCGAGCCTCGGTTCAGTCGTTGTCGTCGTCGGAGTTGTCGCTGTGACGGTTGATGCCGGTCATCAGGGCGGCGGCCAGGGTGGTCCACCAGACGACGTCGGCGGTGGCCGGCTCGCGCGGCGGAACGAGGTCCGCGGCGAAGCAGGCGAGGGCGAGGCTGGCGGCGGTGATCGCGGCCGTGGTGGCGAGCTTGATGACGCTCAACTTTCGGGCGAGGGAACGTTGCTGTTCGCGGCACGGAGGACGCGCGCCCAGACGCGCTTGCCCGTGCCGCACCGCGCGATCACCCCGAAGTCGACGGCGAGCCGGCGGGCGAGTTCGATCCCGCGGCCGCACTCGTTGAGACGGCCCGGCCGCCGCTCCAGGAGCGGGAGGTCACTGCGGGGGTCCCAGACTTCGAGGCGGCATTCGCCGTCGAACTCCTGGAGGTAGAGCCGGACTTCACCGTCGCCGTGACAGGCGTGGACGACGGCGTTGGTCACGAACTCGGAGGCGATGAGGACGAGGTCGTCGACCGGGTCACCGACCCAGCCCCAGGAAGTGAGCTGGTCACGGACCAGGCGACGGGCGGTACGGACCGAGGTTTCGTGCTCGGTGAGGGTGGTCTCCCAGGTTCGGAGGACCGGGTTACGCAAGGTGGACATGAGTCACCCCACACCTTCAGTGGCGTGTTCGTGCGGTCACGGTGAGTGTGGAGCATCAAAAATCGAATTTGCAACCCGAACAGTGCCAAGAGAAAAATAAATTATTTGATCTTGGACTTGGCTTGAGCCCTGTAGCACGGCCAGCAAGACTGGGGCCGCAGACCAAGGGAGGGACGCGTTGAGCAAGGACCCGTCAGCGATCAGGCAGATCCGGCTCGGAGACGAGCTACGAGCATGGCGCACAGAGAACAACAAGACGCTCGCCGACGTGACCGCCGGCCTGAAGGGCTGGAACCCGGCCCGGCTCAGCAAGGTTGAGAGGGCGCTGCTGCCGGTGACCGCAGTCGACTTGGCCGCGTTCATGGACCACTGCGGGATCACCGGCCCGGAAAGAGCAGAGATCGAGGCGTTGGCCGCTGACGGCCCTTCACGGCACTGGTGGCAGGATCACGAGTTTGCCGACACGATCAGCTCCGCTTTCGCTGAGTACCTCAGTCTTGAGGCCGATGCCACTCAGATGCTCGACTACTACCTGTCGGCCTTCCCCGGACTGCTGCAGACCGAGGATTACGCACGCGAGGTGATCGCCGCCGGTCTCGACGGTCTCAGTGAGGACCAGAACGAGGCTGCTGCCGAGATCCGCATTCTTCGCCAACGCAGGCTCACCAAAGCGCCACTGCTCAATCTCGACGCCTACTTTGGCGAGGTAGCCCTACTCGTTGGCGGCGACGAAGATGTTCTTGCCGGTCAGATCCGGCACGTTCTCAAGGTGGCTCAGTACCCCAACGTCATCCTTCGCATGGTTCCGCTCAGCGCCGGGCGACCTGGGATTCTGGCGTCAGGGCTTACGCTTCTTCGCTTCCCCGGGGAGCCAGGTGAGAGCTTCGCATTCGTCGAAGCCGTCGGCGGTATGCTCCCGCGTAAATCGGGACGTGAAGTCCGTCGGGCCGAGCGGGCCTTCGCTCGGCTGAAGCGGTACGCGCTTTCGCCGACCGCCACCATTGCCGCCCTTGAACGCAAGTTGGAAGAGATCACGTGAGCGAGAAGCGCGACCCGTACAACCACAACCCCGCCGACGCCGACTGGACCAAGTCCCCCTTCTCCGGCGACTCCAATGGCAACTGCGTGATCATCGCCCGCTTCCCCAACGGCGACGTCTGGCTCGGTGACGACAAGAACCCGAACCGCCCCCACCTCGCCTTCGACCAAGCCGAATGGACCGCCTTCGTCCAGGCCATCGAAGCCCGCGACCCCCGCTTCACCGCCTGACCACCCACCGCCCCGCCCCGCCCCGCACCACCCGGCGCCGCTCACCGCATGCCCTGCGGTGAGCGGCGTCGGCATTACCGCTCATCTGATCGACCGTCAACCAGTTCATCCGAACTGCCCCACACGCACAGCTCCCGCCATTACGCTCCCAAGCGTGATCACGCCCGGCGTCGATCCGGGCGCATTCCGTCATCACCACCACAGGGAGCGCATGCCATGAGCGAGCTGGTGTACCCGTCCGACCCCGGCCTCAACGGCCAAGCCGTGGACGCGGCCGAGCGCACGTACGAGATGAACGGCTTCGACCCGGCGCGGGAGGACTCGAAGCTCTCCTACACCCCCTGCCGGGTCGCCAAGCCCGCCTTCAACACCTACCGGCGCAGCGGCGAGCAGACCGTGTCCGGCTTCCTGGACACCACCTGGGCCTACGACAGCCGCCTGACCGACGACAGCGGCGGCCCCACCGGCGGGCCGGGCGCGGACCTGACCCGGCTGGAGGCCGCGAACGGCGCCTTCGACGAGGTCGTCCTCGGCCTGGTCGGCCTCGTCGGCGGCCAGGGCAGCCTGGCGGCCGCCACCTCCCAGGCCGCCCAGGACTTCGGCATCGCCTCCTCCGAGCGCGGCGCCGTGACCTTCATCGACGCCTGGAGCGCGGCGGCCGCCTACCTCGGCTACGGGTTCGACGGCTGGGTCTCCAACGACTACCAGGACCTGTTCACCCAGCCGAAGGCCCAGGGCCTGCTGGGCGCCGTCCGGCGCCTCAAGGAGCGCAACCCCGACCTCTCGGTCGGCCTGCACATCGGCGGCTGGGACCTGAGCGAGGCCTTCCACGCCATCGCCCAGGAGCCCGCCTCCCGGCAGCGGTTCGCCCAGTCCGTCGTACGGATCTTCCGCGTCTTCCCGATGTTCTCCACCCTCCACCTGGACTGGCGCTGGCCCGGTTCGGCCGGCGCCCCGGAGGCCGGGTACGGCCCGGAGGACGCCGGGAACTTCGCCGAACTCATCCGCGAGACCAGGGCCGCACTGTCCGCCGCCGCCGACCTGAGCGCGACGATCGCCGTCGCGGTGCCGGCCTCCGCCGCCCAACTGGACGCGATGAACGTCCCGCTCCTCATCGAGGCCGGCGCCGACCGGCTGGACCTGATGTCCTTCGACTTCTTCGGCAGCCCCTGGTCCGAGAAGCTCGGGCACCACACCTCGCTGCGCCGCGACCAGAACAGCAGTCAGACGGACTGCGTCGACAACGCCGTCACCCACCTCATCGAGCACGCCGGCGTGGCTCCTCACCGCATCCACCTCGGCTACGCCACCACCACCCGCAACGCCAAGCGCGCTCACATCACCGGCCTTTCGCCCCTGCGCGGCAGGTACGACAACGGCTCGGGCGAGACGGTCGGCTCCTTCGCCCCCGGCACGAGCACCTACGCCGACGTGCTGCGCAACTACCTCGACCTGGAGCAGGGCAAGGGCCGCAACGGCTTCGAGCTGTACACGGACGCCGTCGCCGACGCCGACTACCTCCACAACCCGAGCACCGGCGTCTTCCTCTCCCTCGACACCCCGCGCTCCGTCCGCGCCAAGGCCGAGTACGCCCGCGCCCGGGGCCTCGGCGGCCTGTTCGCCGAGCACGCCGAGGCCGACCCCGGCGTGCTCACCAACGCCGCCCGCGAGGGCCTGGGGCACACCGCCACCGCGACGGCCGTCGACATGAAGCCCCTCTACGTCACCGGCCGCAGCTGACGGCGGGTGACGGACCACCGCCCGGGCGCCGGCTCCCCACCGCCGCCCGGGTGGGAAACCGGTCGTGCCGAGCGGCCCGACGCCGTACCGTGGTCCGGTCGACGATCTTGGGGCAGCGACTCCACGAGGACCAGAGGACGGGGCTGGACACCATGCAGCAGTACCAGGGCTGGGCCGACGAACGGTTCGGCGCCGTGGCGGACGTGTTCGCCCGCAACTTCGACGAGTTCCCCGAACTGGGCGCCGCCGTCACGGTGTTCGCCGACGGCCGCAAGGTGGTCGAGCTGTGGGGCGGGACGGCCGACGAACGCACCGGCCGGGCCTGGACGCAGGACGCCCTCGTCCCGGTCTTCTCCTGCGCCAAGGGCGCGGTGAGCATCAGCGCCCACCTGCTCGCCCAGCAGGGCCGCCTCGACCTCGACGCGCCGATCGCCCGCTACTGGCCCGAGTTCGCCCGCCACGGCAAGCAGGACATCACCACCCGCATGATCCTCGGCCACCGCGCGGGCATCCCGGCCCTGGACGCGGTGCTCCCCTTCGAGGAGATCGCCGCCTGGGCTCCCGTCGTCCGCGCGATCGAGGAACAAGCACCGCTCTGGGAGCCCGGCACGGCCTACGAGTACCACGGCCACGTCCTGGGCTTCGCGGTCGGCGAGGTGATCCGCCGGATCACCGGGCTCACGCCGGGCGGGTTCCTCCGCAAGGAGATCGCCGAGCCGCTCGGCCTGCCGCTCTGGATCGGCCTGCCGGAGAGCGAACTCCCGCGCCTGGCCCGGCTGGTGGAGGCGGAGGGCCGCCGCCCGATGCCCGGCCCGGAGCACCTGCTGACCCGGATCGTGACGATGAACGGCGCCCTGGTCTTCCCCGGCCTGGACGTGCCGCACGGCTGGAACGACCCGGCCCTGCACGCGATCGAGCTGCCCGGTGCGGGCGCGGTCGCCTCCGCCACCGGGCTGGCGGGGCTGTACGCGGCGGCCGCCACCGGCCTGGACGGCGGCCCGCGCCTGCTCTCGCACGGGACCGTCACCGACGCGGTGCGCGAAGTCTCCTCCGGCGCGGGCTTCCTGGGCTTCGACATGGGCGCCCGCTGGGGTTCCGGCCTGCTGCTCGACTCCCCGGCCTTCCGCCCGCTGCTGGGCGCGCGCAGCTTCGGCAACGACGGCGCGGGCGGCCAGTTCGCCTTCGGGGACGACGAGTTCGGCGTCGGCTTCGGCTACGTCGCCAACCGGATGATCGGTCACGGCGACGCCCGCGCCAACCGGCTGATCGAGGCGGTGCGCGGGTGCCTGGGGTGACGGACTTCCTCGCGCGGCTCACCGCGCTGGCGGCCACCGGCGGCCTGGACGGCCCGGACGGGCTGCGCTACAACGCCTCGCTGCCCGAACTCGCCGCCCACTACGGCGATCCCTGGGACGGCGGGCGGATCCACCGCGAGTCCCGCTGGCCGCACGGCTTCAGCTGGGGCGACGTGCAGACGGTGTTCTGCCACTGCCGCCGGCTCCAGTCGCTGTCCCTGCCCGTGTGGCACGGCGAACTCGAACTCCCGGTGGCCGGTGGCGGATTGGTGACACTCGACACGCACGTCGCCGAGTCGGCGCTGATCGCCGCGCTGACCTCCGCCGGCTGCCGCTGGGAGACCGTGACGTACGAGAACGTCCCCGACCAGCGCACCCTGGAGGTGGCGGTGGCCGAGGAGGTCCGGGTGGCGTTCGTCCTCACCGACCGCGACGGTCACCAGGCCCGCGACGGCCGCGCGGACCGCGAGGGCCGTGACGCGCCGCCGCCCGAGGACTGGCTGCTGAACAAGGCCCTGCTGTGGGGCTACGACCACACCGACTGCCCCGAGCCGGACCGCACCCTCCCGGACGACGGCTGGGGCGCCTCGCCCAACTGACCTGCACGGTCAGCTCGTTGCGCTCGGCCCGTTGTGCTCGGCCTGTTGCGCTCGGCCCGTTGCTCTCAGCCCGCTGCGCTCGGCCCGCTGCGCCCCCGCGCGCAACGGGCCGGGCGCGCCCCCGGCGTGAGGGCTCACGCCAGGGCGCGCGGCAGCACCACCCGCACCCACTCCTCCGGCTGCGACAGGTGCGGCGCGTGCCCGGCCCCCGGGTACAGGTGCCGTTCCACCTTCGACAGGGTGAGGTCGATGATGTCCAGCACCTCGCCGTACATCGGCGGACTGTTGTCACTCTGCGTGAGTAGAGCCGGTTCCGTGAAGCGGGCCAGCGCGTTCAGGTCGAGGTCCAGGGCGTCCGGGTCCCGCAGCTCGTCCAGGTAGGTCGGCGCGTTGCGCACGTACGTGTGCCGCACCGGCGCGGGCAGCTGCGCCCAGGCCCCCGGCCCGAAGGTGACCGTCTCCACGAACAGCTCCGCCGCCGCGGCCGACTCGGCCTGCTCCAGCAGCTCCCGGACGGCGGTGATCCGGTCGGCGAGCGCGGTGGCGACCGGCCGCAGCTCGGGGTCGGCGAGCAGGATACTGGCGCCGGGCGGCTCGTGCACGGCGATCCCCCGCAGCAGGTCGGGCCGGGCGGCGGCGAGCCGCAGCGTGATCAGCGAACCGTACGAGTTCCCGCAGACGAACGCCGGCGCGAGTCCGAGCCCGTCGATCAGTCCGGCCAGGTCGGCCGCGTCCTCGTAGACCGAACCCTGGGTGAGCGGGTCCTCGCTGCGGCTGTGGCCCCGCCGGTCGTAGGCGACGACGGTGGTCGACTCGGCCAGGCCCGGCATCACGCGCGCCCAGCTGTCGGCGTCGCTCCACGAGCCGTGCACCAGGACGACTCCGGGCCCCTCGCCACGGGCCTCGTAGTGCAGCGACACCCCGTTCACCCTGATCTCGGCCATCATGAGCCTCCCGATCTCGGCGGTGCTCCACCACCAGCCTGACACAGCCGCTCGGGGCGGCACCCCCGAGCCGCCGCCGTGACCGAGCGTGACGAAGAGCGGGCGGTCGAGGGCCCCGGACGGGCTCAGCCCATGCCCCGGGCCGGCGGCTCGTCCCGCGTGCCGTCCTCCGCCACCACCGTGAACCGGCCGGGCCCGGAGACCGACAGGTCCACGGGGTGGACGGACTTCGAGTCGTTGACGTCCAGTTCACTGCTCTTCCGCCCGGTCGCGGCGTCGACCCGGGTCAGCTTGTCCCGGGTCAGCGCCCACACCGACGCGCCGTCCACCAGCAGCCCCGTCACCTGGTCGTCCAGCCCGGACGTCCAGCGCTTCCCGCCGTCGGCGAGCGAGTAGGCGACCAGGCGCCCGGTGGCGATGCGGCTGGGGTTCTTCCCCCCGCTGATCCGGACGTCGTCCGGCTTCTCGCCGGGGACGATCAGCTGGTCGCCGACGACCACCCCGCCGAACAGCGGGCGGGCGGCGAACGCGTCGTAGGCGTGGGCGCCGCCCAGCATGACGTCGAGGTCGTACTCGTCCCCCGCGACCGGGATCGACGCCCGCTGCCTCCCCGCCCCGTCGAAGCTGAGGACGGCGTGCGTCCCGCGCTCGCCCTGCGCGTCGACCCAGACCGCGAGGGGCTCGGTGGAGACCACCGCGACGTCCTTCAGCCCGCCCGTGACCGGCAGGGCGACCTTGGTCCGCTCCCGCCCGTCCGCCGGGGCCAGCGACCGCAGCACCGGCGCGGCGTCGCCGCACTGCGCGACCGTCACCACCTCCGCCGGCCCGCCCGCCACCTGCAGCGGCGAGCAGCCGGCGTCCGCGTCGCCGCGCCAGGCGGCGCGCCCGTCGGCCAGGTGCACCGCGCGCCAGCCGGTCCGCTCCTGGAGGACGGCCTCGTCCCCGGCGACGGCGAGCAGATCGGGCGCCGCCGTGTCCCCGACCCGGCCGGGCGCGTCCGCAGCGGCGGTCCAGGCGGCCGTGCCGTTGGCGAGGTTGAGCGCCGTCACCGCCGCGCAGGGCCGGTCGTGCGGGGAGTGGCCGAGCAGTCCGAGGCCGTGGCCCGTCCCGCGGCTCATGGCGCAGACGGAGTCCTCCCCCGGCGGCGTCCACCGCCACGCGACCTGCCCGGTGGTGCCGCGGTAGGCAACCACCTGGTCGGGGCGGACCCGCACCACCACGTCCCCGCTGGTCCAGCTGCCGACGGCGCGGATCGACGACGGCCGGTCCAGCGGCGCCTCCCAGGCGTCGTTGAGGCCGGTCCCGGCGAAGGAGACGAACACGGCGAGCCCGAACAGGATCCCGACGGCGACCGCGGGGAAGCCGCGCCGGGGGTGGAGCAGCGCCCACAGCAGGCCGGCCCCGCAGGGCATCAGGCCGAGGATGCTGACGATGCCCATGAAGTCGAGGCTCTCGCCGCCGTAGCCCTGGGACGGCCCGATCAGCACGGCCAGGCCCATGCTCGCGAACATGGCCCCCAGCACCCCGCCGGAGACCACCATCCAGGCCTCCTTGTCCATCGCGAACCCGCCCCTGGCGAGGCGGACGGACCTGCGGGCCCACCCGGCCCCGGCGGCACTGTCCACGGGCCCCTCGGCCATGTCGGTCACTCCCCCGTCAAGCGCCGCCCACCGCACGAACGACGATCATCGGATGATCGCAGAGCCTGGCTCGATCCTGAACAAAGACAACGGAAAACTCCCAGCCGCACCGACGAACCGACCCCGGTGCTACTCCCCGCCCGGCGACCGCTCCCCACCCGGTTGCCGTGCAGCCCCGGGAACACGGCCACCCCGGTGGGCTCCCGGCCGGGGGCGGTAGGTTGGCCCGGGGGCCGGGGCGCGGCACCGGGGCGCGAAAGGGGCGGGGATGCAGCCGGGCGACGTACTCGACGGGCGGTACGAGCTGGTCGAGCAGATCGGCGAGGGCGCCTTCGGCGCGGTCTGGAAGGCCCGCGACGCGCGGATCCAACGGCTCGTCGCCGTCAAGGTGATGCTCCCGGGCAGCAACAACACCCCCAAGGACGCGGCCCGGTTCGTCCGCGAGGTGGCCACCGCCGGGGCGCTCAACCACCCGTCCATCGTCACCGTGCACGACTTCGGCCGGCACGACGAGGCCGGTCGGCCGCTCTACTTCCTGGTCATGGAACTGCTCGACGGCGCCCCGCTCAGCCGCCACCTCGGCGACGGGCCGCTGCCCCTGCGCCAGGCCCTCACCTGGGCCGTCCAGATCTCCCAGGCCCTCGCCACCGCACACCGGTCCGGCGTCGTCCACCGGGACGTCAAGCCGGCCAACGTGATGATCCAGTCCTCCGGCGAGGTCAAGGTCGTCGACTTCGGCATCGCCCGGGTCGGCACCGCCGACGACGGCATCACCAGCACCAACGTCATCGTCGGCACCCCCGCCTACATGGCCCCCGAACGCTTCGACAGCGGCGGCCTCGACGCCCGCTCCGACCTCTACGCCTTCGGCTGCCTGCTGTACGAACTCCTCACCGGCCGCACGCCGTTCCGCGGCACCCTCTACGAACTCATCCGCCAGCACGGCGAGGTCCACCCGGCCGCCCCCGGCACCCTGCGGCCCGGCCTGCCCGCCGACGTCGACACCCTCGTCCTCGAACTGCTCGCCAAGGACCCCGACCGGCGGCCGCCGCACGCCGACCAGGTCGCCGAACGCCTGCTCCGCCTCGCCGAGCAGGCAGAACGGCCCCCGGCCGGCTACCACGCCACCGTCCGGGACGTCCCCGCCGCCGAGGAGGACCCGTACGTCCTCGCCCGCCGGCAGGAGGCGGACGCGCTGTTCCAGCGCACCCGCGACCAGGCCGCCCAGGTCGCGCTGCAGTTCGAGACCAGCATCGCCCAGCGCCGCCGCCGGCTCGACCAGGACCTCGCCGACCAGCGGGCCCGCGCCGAGGCCCGGGCGCAGCAGATCGTCACCGAGGCCCAGCAGCGCGGCGAGGAACTCGAACGGGAGGCCGCCGCCCGGGCGGCCGCCAGCCTCAAGCAGCTCACCGAGGCCGAACAGCGCACCGACCTGCTGCGCCGGCAGACCGACAAGCTGCGCAACGACGCCGAGAGCCTGCGCCGCACGGTCGACAACGCCCGCCGCCAGGCCTCCGACTTCCTCGCCGACGCGGCCGCCAAGGCCGGCCTCGGCCCGGCCCCCGAACCCCGCCGCTCGATCGCCCCGCCCGCCGGCTCGCAGACCGGCTCCCAACCCGGCTCGCCGACCGGCTCGCAGCGCCGGAAGCTCCCGAGCATGCAGGACCTGCTCTCCGGCCGGAGCCGCTCCACCGGCGGCGACCAGCCGGGCCGCTCCACCTGACCTCGCCGCAACGCCTCGCACCCGAAGGCGAGTTGGGCCGACCACCCAACGCCCCGCACCCGCGCCACCGGCCGGGCCCCGCGGCCCCCGCACGCGCACCGCGACCCGCCCGCGGAACCGTAGAATCCGCAGGTAGACACCAGGGAGGGATTTCGCGTGTTCCAGGCGCAGCGGCCGCGCACCGCACAACTGACCCCACGACTCGGCGACGACGGGACGGGGCGGGTCGACGGCGTCGCCCTGCTGCTGCCCGGCGGGTTCCTGCGCAGCCGGCGCGGACCGCTGAAGGTCGCCGAACTGGGCCTGCGCGACCTCACCGCCGAACTCGCCGACCGCGGCCGCCCGCACGGCCTCGCCGTCCACCTGCTGCGCTACCGCTACAGCGGCTGGAACGGCGCCGACGCCGACACCGCCGTCGACACCCGCTGGGCCCTCGACGAACTCGCCCGCCGCTACGGCGACGTGCCCGTCGTCCTCATCGGCAACTCCCTCGGCGGGCGCGCCGCCTTCTGGTGCGCCGGGCACCCCAACGTCGTCGGCGTCGCCGGCATCGCACCCTGGCTGCCCAGCGGCGACCCCGTCGACCACCTCGCCGGCCGGCGCGTCCTGATCGTCCACGGCACCGGCGACCACAGCGCCGCCAACGCCAACCAGTCCCTCGAATACGCCCTGCGGGCCCGCCCGGTCGTCCCCGACCTCGCCCGCTACGAAGCCCCCGGCGCCAACCACTACCTCATCCGGCAGACCGCCGACATCAGCGCCCTCACCACGGACTTCACCCTCGACGCCCTCAAGGCCGAACCGGCCCAGCTCGCCACCGGCACCGTCTGCACCCGCCTGCCCACCAGACGCGCCTAGCGTCGAAATCGGGTTGGCGGTCGACCGCTCGCTCTGCCTATGGTCGGTGGATGACCACTCGAACCTTCCGCATCATGGTGCGCGGCGTCTTCGACGACCTCAGCGCCGAGCAGCACGCCGAACTCCTCGCCCGCGCGCCCGAACACGACGTGCTGCGCGCGGCCTTCACCCCCGAGGGACACCTCAGCTACGACCTCGGCGCGCGGGCCGCCTTCACCTTCCGCTTCCTCGACTCGGGCGAGGCGGAGGAGGACATCCTGGCGGCCGCCGAGCGGGCCGAGCAGGCGGCGCGGGCCTGGCTGGCCGAGCGCGGCTACGACCACAAGAACCTGCGGTCCCAGGCCGAGGACCTCTCGCAGGCACCGCTCGGCAAGCGCCAGCGCCGCGCCGCCAACGCCGGCTAGCCCCCTCCCCCCCTCCCGCTACCTCCTTGACGGCTCTCCGCACCGGTATGCTTGAGTGGTCAAGGAGGTAGCAATGACAGACCCGCACGCCGACCCGCACCCGAACCCGCAGGCCGACCCGCAGACCGACCCCCCGGCCGACCCACACCCGGACACCCGGCCCGACCCGCTGGACACCGCCCTGCGACTGGTCCGCGCCCAGGCGGCCGTGGCCAAGCGCTTCGACGCGAGCCTCGGCGGCCTGCACGGCGTGAGCCTGTCCGACTTCACCCTGCTGCTCCACCTCGGCCACGCCCCCGGCGGCCGGATGCGCCGGGTCGACCTCGCCGAGGCCCTCGGCCTCACCGCCTCGGGCGTCACCCGCGGGCTGGCGCCGCTGGAGCGGATCGGCCTGGTGAGCCGGGAGGCGGCGGCCCGCGACGCCCGGGTCGCCTACGCGGCCCTGACGCCGACCGGCCGCGAACGGCTCACCGAGATGCTGTACACGGCCCGGAAGGTCGCCGACGACCTCTTCGCCGACGACCAGTGGAGCCCCGACGACCTCGGCCGCCTCGCCGTCCTACTCACCCGCCTCGGCGGCACCGCCCCCGACCAACGGCCGGGGGCGGCCACAACCCGCGACTGACGAACCAGCGGACTGCTGAACTGTCGAACTGTCGAACTGCCGGACTGCCGGACTGCCGGACTAAGAAACCGCTAGATCCCGAACGGCGCCGCGTACCGCACCGTCCCGGACGGCAACGGGTGCCGCTCCGGGTCCAGGGCGAGGGCCATCAGCGCCTCGTCCAGGGCGGCACGGGTGGCGGCGGAGCCGGCACCCGTGCGCTGGTACTCGGGCAGGACAGCGACGGATGCCAGGCAGAGCGCCGGGGCGTCGCCGACGTGGCGGCGCGTCAGCAGGGCGCGGCTTTCCGAACCCTCCCGGCGCCCCGCCCGGGCCCACCTCCTAGGCTGAGCCCGGCACCCCTGCACCCCTGCACCCCGGCACCGCCGCACCACCTCGAAGGGCAGCACCCCCATGACCCACACCCCCGGACAGCAGCCCGGCCAGGAACCCGCCCCCGACCTGACCGTCGACGGCACCGGCCTGCTCTGCGTCCAACTGCTGCTGCGCCTGCGCGCCCGGATCGCCGACCTGCCCGCCGGCGCGGTGGTGCACATCCACACCACCGACCCCGCCGCCCCCCTCGACCTGCCCGCCTGGTGCCACCTGACCGGCCACGAGTACCTCGGCCCCGTCCCGCACCCGGCCACCGACCGCGAGGTGTACGCCCTGGGCCTCACCGCCGCGGCCCGCCCGACCCGCGCCGACCGCCCCTGGCACCCCGCGCCGGACCCAGCCACCGACTGACCACCCCGGCCCCGCCTCCGGCCCGAAAGCCCCGCGCGCCCCCGCCCACCGCCGGCCGCCAGGCTCCGTTCGGCGGTCCGGTGTGCCACGATGAGGAGAGCCGAACGGCCAAGCCTCACAGGGAGGTTGACCACCATGGATCCGATCCTCAGCTGCCACTGGCACGACCAGGACGGCGAGTGGGCACTGTCCGTCAGCCGCAACGGCGACGGCTGGGAGCTGCTCGCCGCCGCGCCCCACTGGTCGGAGTCGCTCCCGTTCGCCGAGCCGGAGGACGTCCGCCGGCTCGCCCAGGCGCTGCTGGACCTGCCGTCCGATCCGGAGCCGTACGAGTTCGAATGGCGGCTCTCCCGGACGGAGTTCGAGCGCACCGAGAACGAGCGCACCCACTTCGCGACGCTCGCCGTCGGGCTGGACCCCACCGACGGCCACCGGCCCTACCTCGCCTACCAGTCGTACTACCACTGGGGGCAGGCGAGCGGGCTCGGCCTGGAGGTGATCTGCGAGGACCCCCCGGTCGACCGCCTCCGCGCCCAGGCCCACGCCCTCCTCACCGACCTCCCCGGCCCCACGCCCGCCCGGCCGCAGCCCCCCTCACCCGGCTGAGCACACCGACCTCCCCGGCCCCCCACCGGGTCACGGGATCAGCGGATCACGCCGTCCGCCGTAGCAGCGCCAGGTACATCGCGTCCGTCCCGTGCAGGTGCGGCCAGAGCTGCACGTCCGGCCCGTCCCCGAGCGCGGGGACGCCGGGCAGCAGCGGGCGGGCGTCGATCCACTCGACCCGGCCGCCCTCGGCCCGCAGCACGTCGTCCACGACGGCCCGGGTCTCCGCGAGGTGCGGCGAGCAGGTCGCGTACCCGACCACCCCGCCGACCCGGGTGGCGTCGATCGCCGAGCGCAGCAGGTCCCGCTGGAGCGGGCCGAAGGCCGCGACGTCGGCGGGGCGGCGGCGCCAGCGCGCCTCCGGGCGGCGGCGCAGGGCGCCCAGGCCGGAGCACGGCACGTCGACCAGCACCCGATCGAAGCCGCCGGAGCGCCAGGCCGGGCGGGTGCCGTCCGCGGTGATCACCGTGTACGGGCCGGGGTTGCCCTCCAGCGCCCGGGCGACCAGCCGCGCGCGGTGCGGCTGCTTCTCGCTCGCGACCAGTCCGGCGCCGCGTTCGGCGGCCAGCGCCGCGAGCAGCGCGGCCTTGCCGCCGGGGCCGGCGCAGCCGTCCAGCCAGAGCCGGTCCGGGCCGTCCAGCGGGGCGTTGGCCAGGGCGAGGGCGACCAGCTGGCTGCCTTCGTCCTGGACGCCCGCCCGGTTGTCCCGGACGGCCTCCAGCGAGCCCGGGTCGCCGCCTTCGGCGAGCCGCAGCGCGAACGGGGACCAGCGGCCGGGCTCGGCCTCGGGCAGCGCGTCGGCGAGTTCGCCGACGTCGATCCGGCCGGGTCGGGCGACGAGGGTCACCTCGGGCCGCTCGTTGTCGGCGCGCAGCAGGTCCTCCAGTGCGCTGCGCCCGGAGGCGTCGGGCTGCCAGCGGCCGAGCGAGTCCCAGAGCGCGGAGACGACCCAGCGCGGGTGCGAGTGGACGACGGCGAGGTGGTCCTCGGCGTCCTTCTCGTACGGCGGGGCGACCTTCTCGATCCAGGCGTCCAGGTCGTGGGCGCTGATCCGGCGCAGGACGGCGTTGACGAACTTGGCCTTGCCGTCGCCGAGCACCACCCGGGCCAGCTCGACGGTGGCCGAGACCGCCGCGTGGCTGGGGATGCGGGTGGTGAGCAGCTGGTGGGCGCCGAGCGAGAGCACGTCCAGGACCGGCGGGTCGACCTTGCTGAGCGGCCGGTCGATGCAGGCGGCGATGATCGCGTCGTAGGTGCCCTGAAGGCGCAGGGTGCCGTAGACGAGCTCGGTGGCGAGGGCGGCGTCGCGCCGGTCCATGCCCTTCTGCTCGGCTTCGCGGAGCAGCGACGGCAGGATCAGGTTGGCGTACGCGTCGCGCTCGTCGACGGCGCGCAGCGCGCGGAACGCGACGATCCGGGCCGGGTCCTTCTTCGGGCGGCGGTGCGGGCGGGGGGCGCGCTGGGCGCTGGGGGTGGTCACAGGGTGCCTCAAGGTGCTGCGGTGGTTATCGGTGGTTATCAGACGAACAGTAACGCTAAACCTGAGCCTCAGCCCTCGGAGCCGAAGCGCTCCCCGGACTCCAGCCGCGCCCCGCGCGCCCAGTCCGCCGCCCGCATCTCCTTCTTCCCCTGCGGGCGGACCTCCCCGAGTTCGACGTCGTGGCTGCCCGTCCCGACCCGCACGCTGTTCTTGCCGACCACGGCCAGCTCCCCGGGCGCCAGGGCGGACGAGTCGGTCAGCAGCTTCACCGGCCCGGTGATCTTCAGCCGCTCGCCGCGGAACTCCGTCCAGGCGCCGGGCGCCGGGGCGCAGCCGCGCACCACGCGGTCGATCCGCAGGGCGGGGTGGCTCCACTCGATGCGGGCGTCCTCGACGGTGATCTTCGGGGCGAGCGTGACGCCCTCGGCCGGCTGCGGGAGGGCGTGCAGGGAGCCGTCCTCGATGCCGTCCATGGTGGCGGTGAGCAGGCGCGCGCCGGACACCGAGAGGCGGGTGAGCAGTTCGCCGCTGGTGTCGGTCGGGCGGATCTCCTCGGTGATCACGCCGTAGACCGGGCCGGAGTCCAGGCCCTGCTCGATCAGGAAGGTGGCCGCGCCGGTGACCTCGTCGCCGGCCAGCACCGCGTGCTGGACGGGGGCCGCGCCGCGCCAGGCGGGCAGCAGCGAGAAGTGCAGGTTGACCCAGCCGTGCTTGGGGATCTCCAGGGTGCCGGGGCGCAGCAGCGCGCCGTAGGCGACCACCGGGCAGCAGTCGGGGGCGAGTTCGGTGAGCCGGGCGACGAACTCCGGGTCGCTGGGCTTCGCCGGCTTGAGGACCTCGATCCCGGCCTCCTCGGCGCGCTGGGCGACGGGGCTGGCGACCAGCTTGCGCCCTCGCCCGGCGGGGGCGTCGGGGCGGGTGACCACCGCGACGACCTCGTGCCGGTCGGAGGCGAGCAGGGCGTCCAGGGCGGGAACGGCGACCTCGGGGGTGCCGGCGAAGACGAGACGCATCAAGTGCCTTTCTGCAAGAGAACGTTGGGGATCAGAGGGGTCAGCGCGCGGCGCCGAACGTGCTGTGCGGGGAGACCTTGACGACCGGCGCGGGCGCGCCGCCCCAGTCGGCGTCGCGGATCGCCTTCAGCGCGGCCTTGCGCTGCTCGCGGTCGAGCCGGTCGATGAAGATGATGCCGTCGAGGTGGTCGGTCTCGTGCTGGATGCAGCGGGCGAGCAGCTGGGTGCCCTCCAGGGTGACCGGATCGCCGTACATGTTGAAGCCCTTGGCGACCACGCCGTAGGCGCGCTTGGTGTCGTAGCGCAGTCCGGGCAGCGAGAGGCAGCCCTCGGGGCCGTCCTGCTCCTCCTCGGTCAGCGACAGGTCCGGGTTGATCAGGTGCCCGGTGACGCCGTCCACGTGGTAGGTGAACACCCGCAGGGAGACGCCGAGTTGGGGCGCGGCGAGGCCGGCACCAGGGGCGTTGAGCATGGTCTCGGTGAGGTCGCTGACCAGGGTGCGCAGTTCCTTGTCGAACGTGGTCACCGGCTGGGCGGTGGCCCGCAGGACGGGGTCTCCGAAGAGCCGGATCGGCTGGATCGCCACGGGGTACGGGCTCCTGTCCGTCGAGGGTCCGGGGCTGCGGGCAACTACGGGTTCCCGGCAAGTCTATGCAACGCACCGGGCCCGCCGCCCATGCCCTCACGCGGCCCCTCGCACCGCCCCTCGGAGCCTCCCTCACACCGCCCCGAACGCCCCTCGCCCACCCCGGCAGCGGCTTCTGGCATATCCCGAGTGTGCCCGGCGGCGTTACCCCGGCCCCCGCTTCGGCGTTGGTCAAGTGAGATTGACCGGGGCCGGGCGCACGGGACACCGCGCCCCGGCCGAGCTGAACCGTACGGAAGGTGGCACGTAGGCCATGGCCGAGCAGATCAACCACGACGCCCGGGCGCGGGCGAGCCTGCACCTGCTGGTGCGGGACATCGAGCGGGTGAGGCGGCAGGTCGACGCGCTGCGGACGCTCACCGCCCAGTTGGGCAACGTCTACCGTCCGCGCCGGCCCAGTACGTCGGCCGGCTTCGTCGTGTACGGGCGGGCGCCCGCGCCGACCGTGCGCCTGGCGCAGGAGCTGAGGGAGAGCGTGGAGACCCTGGTCGCGGCGGCGGTCGAGTTCGACCGGGCGCTGGGCTTCTCCTGGGACTCGGTGGGCTCGGCCCTCGGGGTCACCAAGCAGGCCGTGCACCGCCGGTACGGGATGCGCCGCCCGACCAGCGAGCTCCTCGCCGCCAGCGGCGCCGTCCCGGGCCAGAGCCGCCCGGACCGCTCCGAGGAGCTGCCCGCCGCGCCGTCCGGCGGCCTGGCGGCGACCGTCCCGGCGGCCCGCCAGGGCGGCCTGGACCGCAGCAGCCTCGACCGCAACGCCCTGGAGCGCGGCAGCCACGACCGCACCCCCCTCCCGGACCGCCCCCCGGTCGACCGCACCACCCCCGAGCGCACCCAGATCGACCGCGCCCCGATCGACCGCACCCCGGTCGACCGCACCGGCATCCCGCTGCGCGGCTGACGCCGCCGTCCGACCAGCGCCATCCGGGGCGGGGTGGCCACTCACCCCGCCCCCGCCGGCCTCACCCGATGTCGGTCGGATCCACCCGCACCCGTACCGCCTCCGGCGTCCGCAGCGCGATCCGCGCGATCTGCGCCGCCTTGAGGGCCGCCGCCAGCGCCGCCCCCTGCCCGGGCGGCACCCTCAGCAGCGCGCGCTCCTGTTCCTCCCCGCGCAGGGCCGGGGCCGGTACCGGCCCGAGCACGTCCGCCTCCGAGGGCAGCCGGATCAGCCCCAGCAGGTCGGCCACGGCCGCCGGGCTGCCGCTGACCGACGCCATCCGCGACACCGGCGGGAAGTGCAGCTGCGCCCGCTCGTCGCGTTCCAGCCCGGCGTGGCCCAGCGGGTCCCAGCGGACCAGGGCCTGCACCGGCCGCGCCGACGGCTCGGCGACCACGACCACCGAGCCGCCCTCCTCGGCGGACCGGACCAGCGCGGCGGCCGTCAGCCAGAGCCGCAGCGTCTCCTCCCCGGCCCGCAGGTCGGGCCGGCCGAGCAGCGCCCAGCCGTCCAGCAGCAGCGCCGCCCCGTACCCGGAGCCGCCGTCCACCACCGGCTCCGCACCGGGCGTGGAGATCACCAGCGACGGTTCGTCCGGGACGGTGGCCAGCACCGCGTCCCGTCCGGAGGTGCGCACCGGGATGCGCGGGAACGCCTTGCCCAGTTCCTCCGCCGTGCGCCGGGCGCCGACCACCTGGGCGCGCAGCCGGAACGAGCCGCACTCGGGGCAGTGCCAGTCCGTCTCCGCCTCCCCGCACCAGCCGCAGTTCAGCGCGGCGTCGGCCGCGGGCGCCTCCAGCGGGCCCTCGCACCGCCGGCACCGGGCGGGGGTGCGGCAGCGCCCGCAGGACAGCCGGGGCACGTAGCCGCGCCGGGGCACCTGGATGAGCACCGGGTGCCCGGCGGCCAGCGACTCCCGGGCGGCCTCCCAGGCCACCGAGGGCAGCCGGGCGGCCTGGGCCGCGCCGTCGCGGTGCTGGTCCTCGTCGGTGACGGTCCGCACCCGCGGCGCGATCCGGCGCACGGTCTCCCGGTCGGCCGCCAGCGGGCGGGCCCACCCGGTGCTGACCAGCTGCGCGCCCTCCACCGTGACGGCGTGGCCGCCGAGCAGCACGGCCGCGCCCTCGTCGGCGGCGCGCAGCAGCGCGACCTCGCGCACGTGCGGGTGCGGGGCGCGCGGGTCGCTGTGGCTGTTGTCGCCGTCGGACCAGACGACGACCAGCCCGAGGTCGCGCACCGGCGCGAACATGGTGGCGCGGGTGCCGATCACGGCGTGCACCGAGCCGCGGCTCACCGCCAGCCAGCGCCGGTAGCGCTCGCGCGGGCCGAGGTCGGCCTCCAGGGCCACGTGCCGGCCCGCGCCGAGCAGTTCGGTGAGCGCCTGGTCGACCCGGGCCACCGACCGCCCCTCGGGCAGCACGACGAGCGCGCCGCGCCCGCCCGACAGCGTGGCGGCGACGGCGCGCGCGATCTCGTACGGCCAGCCGGGGCCGGGCAGCGCCGCCCAGACGGCGCGCGGCGCGCCGCCGTCGGCCAGCGCGGTGAGGAAGTCGGGCCCGGCCGGGTAGCGCTGCCAGCCCCCGGGGGCGGGGGCCGGGGGGCGCGGGAGCGCCGGCGGCGAGGGCTCGGCCTCGGCCTTGGCGTGCCGGGGCGGGACGGCCAGCTGGAGGACGTCGGCGAGGGTGCCGGCGTAGCGGTCGGCGACGGTCCGGCAGAGCCGGAGCAGCTGGGGGGTGAGCACGGGCTCGGGCGAGAGCACCTGGGCGAGCGGGGCGAGCGGGCCGGGGAAGTCGCTCTTCTCCAGCCGGGCGACGATGAACCCGTCGTGCAGTTCCCCTCCCTCGCGCTGGCCCTTCACCACGCGCGCGCCGAAGCGCACCCGCACCCGGGCGCCCGGGCGGGCCTCCTCGGCCATCGCGGCCGGCACCTCGTAGTCGAAGAACTTGTCGATGGTGAGCACGCCCTTGTCCACCACGACCCGGGCCACCGGCAGGTGCTCGGCCCGCTTGGCGCCGCGCCACGTCCGGGGCTTGGCCCGCTTGACCGTCTCCCGGATGAACGCCAGCTGCTCCGGCTCGGCCCCGTTCTCCGTGTTCTCCGTCTCCCCTGTGCTGCTCATCGCTCCCAGTACTACCAGGTCACACCGACAGAACGCACAGAAGCGGCGCCCACCCCGCCCCGGGGTAGGCGCCGCTTCCGGACGATCAGGCCGTTCAGCCCTTCACGGCCGCCTTCAGCTGCTCCACCCGGTCGGTGCGCTCCCAGGTGAAGTCGGGCAGCTCACGGCCGAAGTGGCCGTACGCAGCGGTCTGGGAGTAGATCGGGCGCAGCAGGTCCAGGTCGCGGATGATCGCGGCCGGGCGCAGGTCGAAGACGTCGGTGACGGCCTTCTGGATGGTGAGCACCGGCACGGTCTCGGTGCCGAAGGTCTCGACGAACAGGCCCACGGGCTCGGCCTTGCCGATCGCGTACGCGACCTGCACCTCGGCGCGGCGGGCGAGGCCGGCGGCGACGATGTTCTTCGCCACCCAGCGCATCGCGTACGCGGCCGAGCGGTCGACCTTGGACGGGTCCTTGCCGGAGAAGGCGCCGCCACCGTGGCGGGCCATGCCGCCGTAGGTGTCGATGATGATCTTGCGGCCGGTGAGGCCGGCGTCGCCCATCGGGCCGCCGATCTCGAAGCGGCCGGTCGGGTTCACCAGCAGGCGGTAGCCCTCGGTGACGAGCTTGATGCCCTGCTCGGCGAGCGCCTTCAGCTCGGGCTCGACCACGAACTCGCGGATGTCCGGGGTGAGCAGCGACTCCAGGTCGATGTCACTGGCGTGCTGGGTGGAGACCACCACGGTGTCGAGGCGGACGGCCTTGTCGCCGTCGTACTCGATGGTGACCTGGGTCTTGCCGTCGGGGCGCAGGTACGGGATGGTCCCGTTCTTGCGGACCTCGGTCAGGCGGCGCGAGAGGCGGTGCGCGAGGGTGATCGGCAGCGGCATCAGCTCGGGCGTCTCGTCGGACGCGTAGCCGAACATCAGGCCCTGGTCGCCGGCGCCCTGCTTGTCCAGGTCGTCCTCGTCGCCTTCGACCCGAGCCTCGTACGCGGTGTCGACGCCCTGGGCGATGTCGGGCGACTGCGCGCCGATGGACACCGACACGCCGCAGGAGGCGCCGTCGAAGCCCTTCTTGGAGCTGTCGTAGCCGATCTCCAGGATCTTGTCCCGGACGAGCTGGGCGATCGGCGCGTACGCCTTGGTGGTCACCTCGCCGGCCACGTGCACCTGGCCGGTGGTGATGAGCGTCTCCACGGCGACCCGGGAGGTCGGGTCCTCCCGGAGGAGAGCGTCAAGGATCGTGTCGCTGATCTGGTCAGCGATCTTGTCGGGGTGTCCCTCGGTGACGGACTCCGAGGTGAACAGGCGGCGAGACACAGCGCTCCCTGGGGTTGCAGCGGCTGCTGACTGAAGGCCCCCGGCGAACCGGGGACATCCGGAAAGACTTGATTCCTGGAGTCTAACGGGATGCCTCCGCCGAACGTCACCCGCTTCCGGAAATCGCGACCGATCTCCAGCAGGGCTCGATCAGTCGCCGACCGTTTCCAGCCGCTTCACGACCAGGTCCCAGACCACGTCCGCCAACGCCTCCTTCGGGCCCACCGGAACGGCCGTCTCACTGCCGTCCGAGCCCAGCACCACGGCCTCGTTGACGTCCGTCCCGAAGGCCTTGCCGTTGCCCACCTCGTTGACGACCAGCAGGTCGCAGCCCTTGCGGGCGAGCTTGGCGCGGCCGTTGGCGAGCACGTCGTCGGTCTCCGCCGCGAAACCCACCACGAGTTGGCCCGAACGGGCGCGGTGCGCCGCCAGCTCGGCCAGGACGTCGGGGTTGCGGACGAGGGCGACCGGCGCCGGCTCGACCCCCTCGACCTTCTTGATCTTGCCGCTGGCGTACTCGGCGGGCCGGAAGTCCGCCACGGCCGCGGCCATGACCACGGCGTCGGCCGACGCGGCCGCCTTCAGCGCCGCCTCGCGCAGCTCCAGCGCGGTCGAGACGTGCACCACGTCGACCCCGGCCGGGTCGGCGAGCTCCGCGTTGGCCGAGACCAACGTCACGCGCGCCCCACGGGCCGCGGCCGTCACGGCGAGCGCGTAGCCCTGCTTGCCGGAGGAGCGGTTGCCCAGGAAGCGCACCGGGTCCAGCGGCTCGCGGGTGCCGCCGGCCGAGACCACCACGTGCCGGCCCGCCAGGTCGGTCGGGGCGGCCCCGCCCCGGCGCAGCACGGCCCGGCAGGCGTCGAAGATCGCGGACGGCTCGGGCAGCCGCCCCTTGCCGGTGTCCTTGCCGGTGAGCCGCCCGACGGCCGGCTCCAGCACGATCACGCCCCGGCGGCGCAGCGTGGCGACGTTGTCCCGGGTGGCGGGGTGCTCCCACATCTCGGTGTGCATGGCGGGCGCCAGGACGACCGGACAGCGGGCGGTGAGCAGGGTGTTGGTGAGCAGGTCGTCGGCGAGGCCGTGGGCGGCCTTGGCGATCAGGTCGGCGGTGGCGGGGGCGACCACGACCAGGTCGGCCTGCTGGCCGATCCGCACGTGCGGCACCTCGTGCACGCGCTCCCAGGTCTCGGTGGCGGCCGGTCGGCCGGAGAGCGCGGCCCAGGTGGCCTCGCCGACGAAGTGCAGCGCGGCCTCGGTGGGCACCACGGTGACCTGGTGGCCGGACTCGGTGAACCGGCGGAGCAGCTCGCACGCCTTGTAGGCGGCGATGCCGCCGCTGACGCCGAGGGCGACGCGCGGCGCGTCCGCCGACCCGCTCCGGTCCGAAGTCGCGCTCATACTCCCGCTCTCCTCCACTCCTGGGACGTGCACACCCTACGGCCCCTCAGCCGCCGCGCGCACCGCGGTCGGTCCCACAGCCCCCGGGAACGCCGAAGGGCCCGGCGGAAACGATTCCGCCGGGCCCTTCCACAAGCTTCGGAGCACCGCCTCAGGCGGCCTCGATCGCCTCGGCGGTCAGCATGCCCGCGTTGATCTCGCGCAGCGCGATCGACAGCGGCTTCTCGTGCACGTGGGTGTCGACCAGCGGGCCGACGTACTCGAGCAGGCCCTCACCGAGCTGGGAGTAGTACGCGTTGATCTGGCGCGCGCGCTTGGCGGCGTAGATCACGAGGCTGTACTTGGAGTCGGTGGCCTCAAGCAGCTCGTCAATCGGCGGGTTGATGATGCCCTCGGGCGCGGTCATGGAAGAGGACACGCTAAAACCTTCCGAAAGGATGGAAAAGACAGACAGGTCAGGCTACACCGAGCAAGGCTAGCAGTTCGGCCGCTACCTGCTCGACGGAGGTGTTGACAAGGGTCGTGTCGAACTCGGGCTCGGCCGCGAGCTCGACCTTGGCCGCCTCCAGCCGCTTCGCGATCACGTCCTGCGACTCCGTGCCCCGACCGGTCAGCCGTCGGACCAGCTCGTCCCAGCTCGGCGGGGCCAGGAAGACCAGCTGCGCCTCGGGCATCGACTCGCGCACCTGGCGGGCGCCCTGGAGGTCGATCTCCAGCAGGACGGGCTCGCCGCGCTCCAGCTTCTCCAGCACCGCCGAGCGCGGGGTGCCGTAGCGGTTGCCGGCGAAGACGGCCCACTCCAGCAGCTCGCCGTTGGCGATCAGCTTGTCGAACTCGTCGTTGTCGACGAAGTGGTACTGGACCCCGTTCTGCTCGCCCGGCCTCGGGTGCCGGGTCGTCGCCGACACCGAGAGCCAGACCTCGGGGTGCTGCTTCCTCATATGAGCGACGACCGTGCTCTTGCCGACCCCCGAAGGGCCGGAGAGCACGGTCAGCCGCGGACGCTCACTCATGCACCGATTATCCCGGATCGCGGACGTTCCCGGGACCACGGGGCACGGTCAGGCGGCACCGCCGCCGAACTCCCGCTCCAGGGAGGCGATCTGGTTCGTACCGAGGCCGCGGACGCGCCGGCTCTCGCTGATGCCGAGGCGTTCCATGATCTGCTTGGCACGGACCTTGCCGACGCCGGGAAGCGACTCCAGCAGTGCGGAGACCTTCATCTTGCCGATGACGTCGTTCTCGGCCTTTCCGGCCTTGATCACCTCGTGCAGGGAGGCGCCGGAGTGCTTGAGCCGGTTCTTGACCTCGGCGCGCTCCCGGCGAGCCTCGGCGGCCTTGGCGAGCGCGGCGGTGCGCTGTTCAGGGGTAAGGGGCGGAAGAGCCACGCCGTTCACCTCAGGGTGTGGAAGGAAGGGATTGAGCTATGACTGGTTTGGATCCCAGGACACCGTCCGCAAGGGGAACCAGAGGGCCCTTGACCTGCGGGAGCTACGGGTTTCGCGGCTCGCCGATGACCTATCGCCGGACACTACCCGGATTGCGGCGCCACGTCAGGAAAAGAACACGAAAAGTCCTGGTCAGCCAAGGCCGACCAGGACTTTCCAGGGCAAAATGACCGCGATTGCGAAACTTTGACACCGCCGATGTGACGGCGCTCACGTCAACTCCGGTGGGGTCCGGGGACCCTCGCCGGGCTGCGCACACTGCACAGGGTCATCGCCCCGCTACGGGCTCGCGCCCGCGATCGCCGCTACTTCACCGCGTCCGCGTACTCGCCGACGAACCGCTCGGCCGCCGAGCGCAGGGCCGCCACCGACGGGCCGTGCTTGAGCACGTCCCGGCTGACGCTCGGCACCACGTTGATCACCGCGGCGCCGAACACCCGCGGCAGGTCGGCCATCGTCGCGCCCTGGGCGCCGATCCCGGGGGCCAGCAGCGGGCCGTTGATCGCCAGTTCCACGCCCGCGTCGGCGAGCGTCGCGCCGACGACCGCGCCGAAGGAGCCCAGCGGGGCGGCGTCGCCGTTCTCCGCCGCCAGCTGCCGCAGCACCGAGGCCGCGACCGACTCGCCGTCCGCGCCCACCGCCCGCTGCACCTCGTGGCCCTCCGGGTTGGAGGTGAGCGCCAGCGCGAACACGCCGCAGCCCTGCGCGCGGGCCAGGTCGAGGGCCGGGCGCAGCGAGCCGAAGCCCAGGTACGGGCTGACCGTGACGGCGTCCGAGAACAGCGGGCTGCCGGGCGACAGGAAGGCCTCCGCGTAGGCGGCCATGGTGGAGCCGATGTCGCCGCGCTTGGCGTCCATCAGGACCAGCGCGCCGGCCGCCCTGGCCTCCTCGACGGACTTCTCCAGCACCGCGACGCCCTTGCTGCCGAAGCGCTCGAAGAAGGCGGCCTGCGGCTTGAGCACGGCCACCCGGTCGGCCAGCGCCTCGACGACGGTGCGGCTGAAGGTCTCCAGGCCGGCGAGGTCGTCGCCGAGCCCCCAGGCGGCGAGCAGGGAGGCGTGCGGGTCGATGCCGACGCAGAGCTGGCCGCGGGTGTCGAGGGCCTGGCGCAGCCGGGCGCCGAACGGGGCGAGGGTCATGTCGTCCTTCCGGAAGGTCGTGGGGAGGCCGCACGGAGGCCGTACGGAGGTCGTGCGCGGCTCGTACGGGGCGTCGCACGGCGGGGGCCGCACGGTGGTTCAGGAGGCGGCCCTGGTGCCGTCGACGGCGCTGCCGACGGCGGCGGCCAGGTCGCGGAAGCCCGCGGCCCTGATCCGGGCGGAGAGGCCCCGGTGGATCCGGCGGCACCAGAACGGGCCCTCGTAGATGAAGGCGCTGTAGCCCTGGACGAGGTCCGCGCCGTGGACGATCCGCTGCCAGACGTCCTCGGCGGTCTCGACGCCGCCGACCGAGACCAGCGTCAGCCGCCCCTCGGTCCGGGCGCGCAGGCGCTGGAGCACCTCCAGGGCGCGGGCCTTGAGCGGGGCGCCGGACAGGCCGCCCATGCCGATCTCCTCGACCCGGGCGGCGTCGGCGCGCAGGCCCTCGCGGCCGATCGTGGTGTTGGTGGCGATGATGCCGTCCAGGCCCAGTTCCAGGGCGAGGTCGGCGACCGCGTCGACGTCCTCGTCGGCCAGGTCGGGGGCGATCTTGACCAGCAGCGGGACGTGGTGCGCGGTGGTGCGGTCGGCGGCCTCGCGGACGGCGGAGAGCAGCGGGCGCAGGTGGTCCACGGCCTGGAGGTTGCGCAGCCCGGGGGTGTTCGGCGAACTGACGTTGACGACCAGGTAGTCGGCGTACTTGGCCAGCCGCTCGGTGGACTTGACGTAGTCGGCGACGGCGTCGGCCTCCTCGACCACCTTGGTCTTGCCGATGTTGACGCCGATCACCGGGGTGGAGCTGGTGTGCGGGCGGGCCGCGAGGCGCGCGGCGACCCGGGCCGAGCCCTGGTTGTTGAAGCCCATCCGGTTGATCAGCGCGCGGTCCTCGACCAGGCGGAACAGCCGGGGCGTCGGGTTGCCCGGCTGGGGCTCGCCGGTGACGGTGCCGATCTCGACGTAGTCGAAGCCGAGCATCGCCAGGCCGTCGATGCCGACGCCGTTCTTGTCGAAGCCGGCCGCCAGGCCGAACGGGCCCGGCAGGTCGAGGCCGAGGGCGGTGGTGTGCAGCGCCCGGTCACGCGGGGCGAGCACCAGCCGCACCAGCGTGCGCAGGCCGGGCACCGAGGAGGCGAGCCGGATCCAGAAGAAGGCGAGGTGGTGCGCCTTCTCGGGGTCCATCTTCTTGAAGACGAGGTCGAACAGCAGCTTGTACAAAAACCCAACTCCCGGATCAGGGCCCGGATCTGAGCGTGAGCACCCGGATCAGGGCATGGAAGTGGGGGGCACCCGACTGGCCTCGGTGCCCCCCACTGCGGTGGTGCTACTTGCGGCCGGCGTTGATCAGCGCGGCGTGCTCCTGGAGCGACATCACCCCGACCTCGTCGCGCAGCAGCGCGTCCATGCCCTGGACGGCCGCGCCCATCGCCTGGACCGTGGTCAGGCAGGGCACGCCGCGGGACACGGCGGCGGTGCGGATCTCGTAGCCGTCGAGGCGCCCGCCGGTGCCGTACGGCGTGTTGATGATGAGGTCGACCTCACCGTCGTGGATCAGCTGGACGATGGTCCGCTCGCCGTTGGGGCCCTCGCCCTCGCTGTGCTTGCGCACCAGCGTGGACGGGATGCCGCCGCGGTGCAGCACCTCGGCGGTGCCGGCGGTGGCGAGCACCTCGAAGCCGAGGCCGACCAGCGCGCGGGCCGGGAAGACCAGGTTGCGCTTGTCGCGGTTGGCGACCGAGACGAAGACCTTGCCCTTGGTCGGCAGCGCGCCGTAGGCGCCGGCCTGGGCCTTGGCGTAGGCCGTGCCGAAGACCTTGTCGATGCCCATGACCTCGCCGGTCGAGCGCATCTCCGGGCCGAGCACGGTGTCCACGCCGCGGCCGTGGATGTCGCGGAAGCGGCTCCACGGCATCACGGCCTCCTTGACCGCGATCGGCGCGTCGGCCGGCAGCGTGCCGCCGTCGCCCTCGGCCGGGAGCAGGCCCTCGGCCCGCAGCTCGGCGATGGTGGCGCCGAGCGAGATCCGGGCGGCGGCCTTGGCCAGCGGCACGGCGGTCGCCTTGGAGGTGAACGGCACGGTGCGGGAGGCGCGCGGGTTGGCCTCCAGCACGTACAGGATGTCCCCGGCCAGCGCGAACTGGATATTGATCAGGCCGCGGACGCCGACGCCGCGCGCGATGGCCTCGGTGGAGGTCCGCAGGCGCTTGATGTCGTAGCCGCCGAGGGTGATCGGGGGCAGCGCGCAGGCGGAGTCGCCGGAGTGGATGCCGGCCTCCTCGATGTGCTCCATGACGCCGCCGAGGTAGAGCTCGGTGCCGTCGTACAGCGCGTCGACGTCGATCTCCACCGCGTCGTCGAGGAAGCGGTCGATGAGCACCGGGTGCTCGGAGATCAGGCCGGCGTGGCGCTCCAGGTAGGAGGCGAGCGAGGCCTCGTCGTAGACGATCTCCATGCCGCGGCCGCCGAGCACGTACGACGGGCGGGCGAGCACCGGGTAGCCGATCTCGTCGGCGATGGCCTTGGCCTCGGCGAAGGAGAAGGCGGTGCCGTGCTTGGGGGCGGGCAGGCCGGCGTCGCGCAGCACGCGGCCGAAGGCGCCGCGCTCCTCGGCGAGGTCGATCGCCTCGGGCTGGGTGCCGACGATCGGCACGCCGTTGTCCTTGAGCGCCTGGGCCAGGCCGAGCGGGGTCTGGCCGCCGAGCTGGACGATCACGCCGGCCAGCGGGCCGGCCTGCTGCTCGGCGTGGACGATCTCCAGCACGTCCTCCAGGGTGAGCGGCTCGAAGTAGAGCCGGTCGGAGGTGTCGTAGTCGGTGGAGACGGTCTCCGGGTTGCAGTTGACCATCACGGTCTCGTACCCGGCGTCGGCCAGCGCGAAGGAGGCGTGCACGCAGGAGTAGTCGAACTCGATGCCCTGGCCGATGCGGTTCGGGCCGGAGCCGAGGATGATCACGGCCGGCTTGGTGCGCGGGGCGACCTCGTTCTCCTCGTCGTAGGACGAGTAGAAGTACGGGGTCTTGGCGGCGAACTCGGCGGCGCAGGTGTCGACGGTCTTGAACACCGGGCGGATGCCGAGCGCGTGCCGGACCTCGCGGACGACGTCCGGCTTCAGGCCGCGGATCTCGCCGATCTGCTGGTCGGAGAAGCCGTGCCGCTTGGCGTGGCGCAGCAGCTCGGGGGTGAGCTCGGCGGCCTCGGTCAGCTCGGCGGCGATCTCGTCGAGCAGGAAGAGCTGGTCGACGAACCACGGGTCGATCTTGGTGGACTCGAACACCTCCTCCGGGGTGGCGCCGGCCCGGATGGCCTGCATCACGGTGTTGATCCGGCCGTCGGTCGGCACGACCGCCTTGACCAGCAGCTCGGCCTTGTCGCCGACCGGGCCGGTCCAGGAGAACTGGGAGCCCTTCTTCTCCAGCGAGCGCAGCGCCTTCTGCAGCGCCTCGGGGAAGTTGCGGCCCATGGCCATGGCCTCGCCGACCGACTTCATGGTGGTGGTCAGCGTGGCGTCGGCGCTCGGGAACTTCTCGAACGCGAACCGGGGGACCTTCACCACGACGTAGTCGAGGGCCGGCTCGAAGGAGGCCGGGGTCTGCTCGGTGATGTCGTTGGGGATCTCGTCGAGCGTGTAGCCGACGGCCAGCTTGGCGGCGATCTTGGCGATCGGGAAGCCGGTCGCCTTCGAGGCCAGCGCGGAGGAGCGCGACACCCGCGGGTTCATCTCGATGACGATGACCCGGCCGCTGTCGGGGTTGACGGCGAACTGGATGTTGCAGCCGCCGGTGTCGACGCCGACCTCGCGGATCACGGCGATGCCGATGTCGCGCAGGATCTGGTACTCACGGTCGGTGAGGGTCATCGCCGGGGCGACGGTGATCGAGTCACCGGTGTGCACGCCCATCGGGTCGAAGTTCTCGATGGAGCAGACGACCACGACGTTGTCGTTCTTGTCGCGCATCAGCTCCAGCTCGTACTCCTTCCAGCCGAGGATGGACTCCTCCAGGAGCACCTCGGTGGTCGGCGAGAGGGCCAGGCCCTGGCCGGCGATGCGGCGCAGGTCCTCCTCGTCGTGGGCGAAGCCGGAGCCGGCGCCGCCCATGGTGAAGGAGGGGCGCACGACGACGGGGTAGCCGCCGAGCGTGTCGACGCCGGCCAGCACGTCGTCCATCGAGTGGCAGATGACCGAGCGGGCGGACTCGCCGTGGCCGATCTTGGCGTTGACCGCCTCGACGACGCCCTTGAACAGCTGGCGGTCCTCGCCCTTGTTGATCGCCACCACGTCGGCGCCGATCAGCTCGACGCCGTACTTCTCCAGCGTGCCGGCCGAGTGCAGGGAGATCGCGGTGTTGAGCGCGGTCTGCCCGCCGAGGGTCGGCAGCAGCGCGTCGGGGCGCTCCTTGGCGATGATCCGCTCGACGAACTCCGGGGTGATCGGCTCGACGTAGGTGGCGTCGGCGATCTCCGGGTCGGTCATGATCGTGGCCGGGTTGGAGTTGACCAGCACGACCCGCAGGCCCTCGGCCTTGAGGACGCGGCAGGCCTGCGTGCCCGAGTAGTCGAACTCGGCGGCCTGGCCGATCACGATCGGGCCGGACCCGATCACCAGGACGGACTTGATGTCAGTGCGCTTAGGCACGCTGGCCCTCCATGAGCTTCACGCTGTGCTTGTCGTCGCCTCGCATGAGCTCGACGAACCGGTCGAAGAGGTAGGCCGCGTCGTGCGGGCCGGCCGCCGCTTCGGGGTGGTACTGCACGCTGAAGGCGGGGACGTCGAGCGCCTGGAGGCCCTCGACCACGTCGTCGTTGAGGCAGACGTGGGAGACCTCGACCCGCCCGAAGGGGGTGTCGCTCACCCGGTCCAGCGGTGCGTCCACGGCGAAGCCGTGGTTGTGCGCGGTCACCTCGACCTTGCCGGTGGTGCGGTCCTGCACCGGCTGGTTGATGCCGCGGTGGCCGTACTTGAGCTTGTAGGTGCCGAAGCCCAGTGCGCGGCCGAGGATCTGGTTGCCGAAGCAGATCCCGAAGAACGGGGTCCCGCGCTCCAGCACGCCCTGCGCGACGGCGACCTGGTGGTCGGCGGTGGCCGGGTCGCCCGGGCCGTTGGAGAAGAACACGCCGTCCGGCTGGACCGCGTAGAGGTCCTCCAGGGTGGAGTTGGCCGGCAGCACGTGCACCTCGATGCCGCGCTCGGCCATCCGCTGCGGGGTCATCCCCTTGATGCCGAGGTCCAGCGCGGCGACGGTGAACTTCTTCTCACCGATCGCGGGCACGACGTACGCCTCGGTGGTGGCCACCTCGGCGCACAGGTCGGCGCCCTTCATCTCGGGCGACTGCTGCACCCGGGCGAGCAGTTCGGCCTGGTCGGTCAGCGCCTCGCCGGAGAAGATGCCGCAGCGCATCGCGCCGCGCTCGCGCAGGTGGCGGGTGAGCGCCCGGGTGTCGATGCCACTGATGCCGACGACGCCCTGGCGGACGAGCTCCTCGTCCAGCGAGCGGGTGGAGCGCCAGTTGGACGCCACCCGGGCGGGGTCGCGCACGACGTACCCGGCGACCCAGATCCGCTTGGACTCGTCGTCCTCGTCGTTCCAGCCGGTGTTGCCGATCTGCGGGGCGGTCATCACGACCACCTGGCGGTGGTACGAGGGGTCGGTGAGGGTCTCCTGGTAGCCGGACATGCCGGTGTTGAAGACGGCCTCGCCGAAGGTCTCGCCGGTCGCGCCGTAGGCCTCGCCGCGGAAGGTCCGGCCGTCCTCCAGGACGAGCACGGCGGGGGTGCGCTCCCGCCGTCGGCGCTGCGTGGTGGGGGCAGGTGCGGTCATTGAGCGGCCTCTTCCGTCTTCGTCTTCGTACGTGTTGCGAGTTGGGCGATCGCCTCGACCCAGGCGGCGTGCTCGTCCGGGTGGTCGGCCCGGAAGCCCGAGTCCAGCTCGGTGCCCTCGTGCGTCCAGCTGACGACGAGCAGCCCGGCCGGGACGACCTTGCCGGCGATCCCGGAGTCCGTGCGGGCACCGGTCAGGTGCCCGGCCGGGATCCAGAGGTCGACGTCACCGGGGCGCCGCACCAGCAGGCCGTCCTCGCCGAGGGTGAGGTCGGCACGGCTGCGGGTGCCCAGGCCGTGCGCGACGACCCGGTCGAGCCAGTTCCCGGCGGTGGTGGAGCCGTGGTAGCGCCCGCTGGTCTCCAGGATGGTCCGCCCGGCGCCGGCCGGCACGGCGGGCAGCGGCGGGATGCCGGACTGGAGGGTGCGCCGCCAGTTCCAGCCCTGCCGCATCAGCCAGTAGACGAGCCCGATGACGATCAGCAGGCCGACGGCCCAGCCGATGTACCCGGGCCAGTTGGTGACCTTGGCCTGCTCCTGGGCGAGCGCGGCCGGGCCGGTCACGCCGCCCCGCCCTGCTCGGCCAGCTCGCCGGCCAGCACGGTGGCGCGCCCGCGCAGGAAGGTGGCGTGCACCCGTCCGGGCAGGTCAAGGCCCTTGTAGGGGGTGTTGCGGCTACGGGTGGCGAAGCTGTCCGGGTTCACGGCACCACGGTACGCGGGATCGAACAGCACCAGGTTGGCAGGCTCACCGACCGAGACGGGACGGCCCTGTCCGGCGAGACGGCCGATCCGGGCCGGGCGGTGCGACATGCGGTCCGCGACGCCCTCCCAGTTCAGCAGACCGGTGTCCACCATGGTCTGCTGCACGACCGACAGCGCGGTCTCCAGGCCGACCATGCCCATCGCGGCGACGGCCCACTCGCAGTCCTTGTCCTCGTCCGGGTGCGGCGCGTGGTCGGTGGCGACGGCGTCGATGGTGCCGTCCGCGAGCGCCTTGTGCAGCGCCTGGACGTCCTCGGCGGTGCGCAGCGGCGGGTTGACCTTGTAGACCGGGTCGTAGGAGCGGACCAGCTCGTCGGTGAGCAGCAGGTGGTGCGGGGTGACCTCGGCGGTGACGTCCCAGCCCTTGGCCTTGGCCCAGCGGATGATCTCGACCGAGCCGGCGGTGGAGACGTGGCAGACGTGCAGCCGGGAGCCGACGTGCGCGGCGAGCAGCACGTCCCGCGCGATGATCGACTCCTCGGCGACGGCCGGCCAGCCGCCGAGCCCGAGCTCGCCGGAGACCTGGCCCTCGTTCATCTGGGCGCCCTCGGTGAGGCGCGGCTCCTGGGCGTGCTGGGCGACGACGCCGTCGAAGGCCTTGACGTACTCCAGGGCGCGGCGCATCAGCACCGCGTCGTCCACGCACTTGCCGTCGTCGGAGAAGACCCGCACGTTCGCGGCGGACTCGTGCATGGCGCCCAGCTCGGCGAGCTTCTTGCCCTCCAGGCCGACGGTGACGGCGCCGACCGGCTGCACGTCGCAGTAGCCGGCCTCCTGGCCGAGCCGCCAGACCTGCTCGACCACGCCGGCGGTGTCGGCCACCGGGGTGGTGTTGGCCATCGCGTGCACGGCGGTGAAGCCGCCCATCGCGGCGGCCCGGGTGCCGGTGAGCACGGTCTCGGCGTCCTCGCGGCCGGGCTCGCGCAGGTGGGTGTGCAGGTCGACGAGACCGGGCAGCACGATCAGGCCGCCGGCGTCGATCTCGACGTCCGCCTCGACCGCCAGGTCGGTGCCGATCGCCTTGATCACACCGTCGGCGAGGTGGAGGTCCTGCGGGGCACCGCCGAGGATCTGGGCGTTGCGGATCAGGTAGGTGGTCACTGAGCGGTCTCCACGGAGTCGGTGCGGGCGTCGTTGAGGGTGGCTCCCCCGAGCAGCAGGTACAGGACGGCCATCCGGACCGACACGCCGTTGGCGACCTGCTCGACCACGGTGCAGCGCGGCGAGTCGGCGACCTCGGCGGTGATCTCCATGCCGCGCACCATCGGGCCGGGGTGCATCACGATGGCGTGCTCGGGCAGCTGGGACATCCGGGTGCCGTTGAGGCCGTAGCGGCGGCTGTACTCGCGCTCGGTCGGGAAGAACGCGGCGTTCATCCGCTCGCGCTGCACCCGCAGCATCATCACCGCGTCCGTCTTGGGGAGCACGCGGTCCAGGTCGTAGCTGACCTCGCAGGGCCAGTTCTCGATGCCGATCGGCAGCAGCGTCGGCGGGGCGACGAAGGTGACCTGGGCACCGAGGGTGGTCAGCAGGTGCACGTTGGACCGGGCGACCCGGCTGTGCAGGATGTCGCCGACCATGGTCACCCGGCGCCCGGCGAGGTCGTTGCCCAGCCCGGCGTTGAGGTGGCGGCGCATGGTGAAGGCGTCGAGCAGCGCCTGGGTGGGGTGCTCGTGGGTGCCGTCACCTGCGTTGATCACGCTGCCGTGCAGCCAGTCGGACTGGGCGAGGCGGGCCGGCGCGCCCGAGGCGTGGTGCCGGACGACGACCGCGTCGGCGCCCATCGCCTGGAGGGTGAGCGCGGTGTCCTTGAGGCTCTCGCCCTTGGAGACCGAGGAGCCCTTGGCGGAGAAGTTGATGACGTCGGCGGAGAGCCGCTTCTCGGCGACCTCGAAGGAGGTCTTGGTGCGGGTCGAGTCCTCGAAGAAGAGGTTGACGACGGTCCGGCCGCGCAGCGTGGGCAGCTTCTTGACGGCCCGTCCGGAGAGCTGGGCCAGCTCCTCGGCGGTGTCCAGGATCAGCAGCGCGTCGTCGCGGGTGAGGTCGGCGGCGGAGACGAGGTGGCGCTTCACGCGGGTTACTCCGGGAGGTGCGGTTCGGACGGCTGGGAGGCCAGGGCCTGCGAACCCTGTTCATCGCGCGCGGAGCGCGACGCATCGGTGTAGGCGCGGTCGCCGACCAGTACGGCGTCCACGCCGTCGCTGTCGGACAGGCGCACCTGCACGGCCTCGCGCAGCGAGGTGGGGAGGTTCTTGCCCACGTAGTCGGCCCGGATCGGCAGCTCGCGGTGGCCCCGGTCGACCAGGACGGCGAGCTGGACGGCGCGCGGGCGGCCGATGTCGTTCAGCGCGTCGAGCGCGGCCCGGATGGTGCGGCCGGAGAAGAGCACGTCGTCGACGAGGATGACGAGCTTGCCGTCGATGCCGCCGGACGGGATCTCGGTGTGCTCCAGGGCGCGGGCGGGCTTGAGCCGCAGGTCGTCCCGGTACATGGTGATGTCCAGGGCACCCAGCGGGATCTCGCGCCCGGTGATCTGGGCCAGCCGGCCGTGCAGGCGGCGGGCGAGGTGGACGCCCCTGGTGTGGATGCCGAGCAGCACGACGTCCTCGGCGCCCTTGGCGCGCTCGACGATCTCGTGCGCTATCCGGGTGACGACCCGGGCGATGTCCGTGCCGTCCAGCACCTGGTGCGGCGGTCGCGGCGTCGAATCTTGGTGTGTGGTCATGCCGAAGCGGACCTCCTTCCCCGCCTCACTGGACGGGCCTTAAAGGATGTCTGGGACTGCCCCCGCCGACCGGGCGCGGGCTTCGAGCCATCCTAGCAGCGGGCCGGGAGGCAACCGGACACGCACCATTCCGCTTCGCCGGGTTCACGCCCCGGACGCGCCGCGGATGCGGGCCATTCGCACGACTGCCCCATTCGGCTTGACGCAGCTACCTTACTCTACGTAACCTCACAGTGAGTTACGAGACGGACGTCGAACCCACCGGTAACGGCGTCGGCAATCGTCCGCGACCCACCA
The DNA here is from genome assembly GCF_041435235.1 of Kitasatospora sp. NBC_01300. Classification (NCBI taxonomy): domain Bacteria; kingdom Bacillati; phylum Actinomycetota; class Actinomycetes; order Kitasatosporales; family Streptomycetaceae; genus Kitasatospora; species Kitasatospora sp. NBC_01300. The sequence goes on from NZ_CP108408.1 coordinate 1,377,825, forward strand.
CTGAACGCGAAGCAATCTCGTCCGGGGAGATCAATGTCCAGCGACTACGCGAAGCAACTCGGAGGCAAGCTCCGAGCGATCCGCACTCAGCAGGGTCTCTCCCTGCACGGTGTCGAGGAGAAGTCCCAGGGGCGCTGGAAGGCAGTCGTCGTCGGCTCGTACGAGCGCGGCGACCGTGCGGTCACCGTGCAGCGGCTGGCCGAGCTGGCGGAGTTCTACGGCGTCCCGGTGCAGGAGCTGCTGCCCGGCGGCACCCCCGGCGGCGCGGCCGAGCCGCCGCCGCGCCTGGTGCTCGACCTGGAGAGACTGACCCAGGTCCCGTCCGAGAAGGCCGGCCCGCTGCAGCGCTACGCGGCGACGATCCAGAGCCAGCGCGGCGACTACAACGGCAAGGTGCTGTCGATCCGCCAGGACGACCTGCGCACCCTGGCGGTCATCTACGACCAGTCGCCGTCGATCCTCACCGAGCAGCTGATCTCCTGGGGCGTGCTGAACCCCGACGCGCGCCGTGCGGTGCGCGAGGAGGAGGCGAGCTGACGCTCGCCGCACCGGCTCCCGTCGGCTCGGTCCACGGTCCGGGCCACGCCCCGGGCCTTGCAGAAACGTCACGGCGCGGCACCCCGCATCCCGGGGGCCGCGCCGTCGCGCGTCCACGGCCGGCTCAGCAGACCGTCCCCAGGCTGTAGCCGGGCTGCGCCGCCACACCGTCCAGCCGCACCGGCCCGGCAGCCGGCGCCCAGTCCTGCCCGCCGCTCGACCAGGCCCAGGAGGCCGGCAGGAAGTGCTCGTCAGCGGCTCCGCCGCGGGCGCCGCCCGCCGCCACCGAGCCCTGCGAGCCGTGCAGCACCGCCACCCCCGGCAGCTCCAGCGCCAATCCGGCGCACAGCACCGCGCAGACCAGCTCCAGGTCCTCGTCGTTGATCCGGACCACGCCGTCCTCCCACTGCAGCACCCGGGCCGCCGCGGTCAGCCGCCCGCCCGGCGCGTCCACCCGCAGCCGCAGCTCGTACACCCCGGCGCCCGCGCCGACCAGCATCCGGCGGAACACCTCGGCGCCGCGCTGGCGGGCGGCGCGCACCCAGCGGGCGTGGTCCTCGTCGACCTCGCCCGCCGCACCGGACAGGCCGCCGTCCAGCAGCAGGTCGGCGTGGCAGAGCGTCAGCCCGTTCTCCCGGGCCCGGACCAGGCGCGGCACGAAGTCCCCGGCCAGTTCCTCGCCCTGATAGGCCAACAGCTGGGTCTGCAACGGCGGATTGACCAGGTAGCGGTCGCGGGCGAGCGGCTCGGCCGGGTCCAGCCCGTGCAGCACGCAGAACTCCGCGAAGTCCTGCGGGTGGAACATCCGGGCCCGCACGGTGTCGAAGCGCTCCAGGGCGTCGGCCAGCAGCTCGGCGGTCTCGGCCAGGTACTGCTCGTGGTCGGCGGCGTTCGACAGCCCCCAGGCACGGGCCCGGGCGAAGTCGGCCGCGCTGGTCAGGATCCCGATGACGAACGCCTGCTCGGCCCCCTCGCCCCGCCGCCGCTGGTGCGGCGCCCGCACCGTGGGTCGCGGGCCGCCGGCGGTGCAGTCGGAGTTGCGGCGGGCACGGCCGTTGCGGCTCATGCGCCCACCTCGCTGCGCTCGGCACGGGCATGCGCCCCTGCGCGCCTCTCGGTGGTTCGCTCGCTGCGCTCGCTCACGGGATGGCTCCTGGCATCGACGGGTACCGTCGGCGGGTGACGGTCAGCGGCCGGCTCGCCGCTGACCGTCTATCTCCCCATCCGCGCGCGCCGCACACGTACGGCGTGTCACAGGAATGTAACCGACGGTAAGACGATGTGATTCACGCCGTTCGCGGCACCCTGGCCAGCTGGCGGGACTGCGCGACCAGGCGGCCGGACTCGTCCCAGACCTCGGCATCTTCCTCGAAGTACCCGCCGGCGACGTTACGGGTGGCGTGGGTGACCCGCAGCCAGCCCGGGACCGGCCTGGCCCGCAGGTGGACGGTCAGTTCGACGGTCGGGGCCCAGCCGGGCATGCCCAGGTCGAAGGTCACCGGCGGCAGCGCGTCGGCGACCAGCAGGAGCAGCAGCGGGTCGGGATCGCGGCCGTCGGCGAGCCGGAACCAGCCCTGGATCCGCCCGTTGCCGGACGGCTGCCCGAGCGCCCAGCCGATGGTGGCCGGGTCCAGCCGCAGGTCGAAGCGCTCCAGCAGCTCGGCCTGGGCGATCAGCTCCCGGGGCGCGTGCTCGACGCCGACGCACTGGTCCGGCGGCGGCAGCTGCGGCGGCAGGGCGCTGGTGCGCACCTCGCCGTCGGCGGTGGAGAGGTCGCCGTGGCTGGCGACCACCCGCAGCCGCTCCACGCCGTCCTGGCTGAGCGAGGCGGTGCCGGTGGAGAGCCCGCGGCCGGTGCGCAGCACCTCGGTGCGGACGGTGGCCGGGCCGGGCGTGGAGGCGGACAGGTAGTAACCACTGATCGACACCGGGTCGGGGTGGTCGCCGTGCTCCAGCGACAGCGCGTGTCCGGCGACGGCGAGCAGCAGCCCGCCGTTGACCCCGCCGCCGATCTGCCAGCCGGCACCGAGTTCGGCCTCGTAGCGGCCGGGCTCGTCAGGGTGCCGGGTCAGGGCGATGCCCTGGTCGAACTCGCTGCGGGTCGCGGTGGTCATGGGGGTGGCCTGCCCTTCACTGCGGGTTTCCGAACGCCAAGTTACTGGCGAGTAGGGCACCACCTTACGCCGCCCGGGTGAAACGCGCGACGGCCGCCGGACCCGGAATCCGGGTCCAGCGGCCGTTCTGCGGGTCTCACCGCCACCGGTGGTCAGGGCCTAGGGCGCACGACCTACCGGCGGATGCTCGGCTTCAGCTCCAGGAAGCGGGCGAGCAGGCCGTTGACGAACGCCGGGGAGTCGTCCGTGGAGAACTCCTTGGCGATCTCCACGGCCTCGTCCAGGACGACCGCGTCCGGGACGCCGTCCTCCCAGATCAGCTCGTAGGCGCCGAGCCGCAGGACGTTGCGGTCCACGATCGGCATCCGGTCGAGGGTCCAGCCCACCGCGTACTGCGAGATCAGGTCGTCGATCCGGCGAGCGTGCTGGACGTACCCCTCGATCAGCTCCATGGTGTACTCGCCGACCTGCGGGGTGCCCTCGTCGGGCTTCGGCTCGCGGGCGCGGGCCACCCAGTCCGCGAGGACCCGCTGCGGGTCGACCCCGCGGTGGTCGGCCTCGAAGAGGATCTGGAAGGCCCGGGTGCGGGCCTTGCTACGTGCGGCCGACACGGACTTACTTCACCCGGCCGAGGTAGCTGCCGTCGCGGGTGTCGACCTTGATCTTCTCACCGGTGACGATGAAGAGCGGCACGGCGATCTCGGCGCCGGTCTCCAGCGTGGCCGGCTTGGAGCCGCCGGTGGAGCGGTCGCCCTGGACGCCCGGCTCGGTGTGGGAGATCAGCAGCTCGACGGAGGCCGGGAGCTCGATGTACAGCGGGGAGCCCTCGTACATGGCGACCAGGGCCTCGAAGCCCTCCAGCAGGTACTTGGAGGCGTCGCCGACGACGGCCGGCTCGACCACGATCTGGTCGTAGGTGTCCGTGTCCATGAACACGAAGTTCTCGCCGTCCTTGTACGAGAACTGCATGCCGCGCTTGTCGACGTTGGCGGTCTCGACCTTGGTGCCGGCGTTGAAGGTCTTGTCGACGACCTTGCCGGTCAGGACCTCCTTGAGCTTCGTGCGCACGAAGGCCGGGCCCTTGCCGGGCTTGACGTGCTGGAACTCGACGACGGACCAGAGCTTGCCGCCCTCCAGCTTGAGGACCATGCCGTTCTTGAGATCGTTCGTGGAAGCCACGGGCGCACTTACTCCTGGATATAGCTGTCAAGGAACCAAGGCTTGCGTCCTGCCGCCGACGGCCGACGGGCGGCCGCGGTCACAGGGCGAGGAGCTCCTTGGTGGTGATGGTGAGCAGCTCGGGCCCGCCCTCCTCTGGGGGGCGCACCACGAGCGTGTCCTCGATCCGGACACCGCCCTTGCCCGGGAGGTGGACCCCTGGGCCGACGGTGACCGGCACGCGGCTGTCCAGTTTACCCATGTCCGACGGACCGAGGCGCGGCGCCTCCCGGATCTCCAGCCCGATGCCGTGGCCCACCGGGTGCGGGGAGGTCTCGGTGTGGCCGGCCGCCTCCAGGATCTGCCGCGCGGCCCGGTCGGGCACGTACTGCTCCACGCCCGGCCCGAGCGCCTCCCGGCCGGCCCGCTGGGCCCGGAACACCAGCCGGTGCAGCTCCACCTGCCAGGGCGCGGGGGCGGCGCCGATCACGAAGGTCCGGGCGGTGGAGACGCCGTAGCCCCGGTACTGGGCGCCCATCACCACGGTGAGGAAGTCGCCCTCCTCCACCCGGCGGTCGGTCGGCTGGTGGGCGGGCTGGCCGGAGTGGCTGCCGGTGCCGACGGACACCGGGTAGGCCGCCCGGTCCGCGCCGTGGTCGATCATCCGGCGTTCCAGCTCCATCGCCAGGTGCCGTTCGGTGCGGCCGACCAGGATCGACTCCAGCAGCTCGCCGAGCGCCTGGTCGGCGATCTCGGCGGCGATCCGCAGGTCGGCGATCTCGTGCTCGTCCTTGACCACCCGCAGCCGCTCGACCACCTGCCCCAGGTCGGCCAGCCGGGCGCCCTCCACCAGGCTCGCCACCGCGCGGTGGCGGCTGACGGTCAGGTCGTGCTCCTCCACCGCCAGGTCCGCCACGCCCAGTCGTGTGGCGGCGGCGGCCGCCGCCAGGGCGGTGTCCGCCGCGGCCGCCACCGGCATCTGGGTGACGTCCGGCGCGATCAGGTGTTCCCCGGTGTCGTCCGCCGGCAGATCGTCCGGCACTGCCAGCAGCACCCGCTCCTGGGTCAGCAGCAGCGTCGCCCCGCAGGGCGCGCAGCCCGTCAGATACCGCACGTTCGCCGCCCGGGTGATCAGCGCCGCATCGGCCCCGGCCGCACTGCAGTGCTCCCGCACCCGCTCCCGCCGACCCGCGTACGCATCAGACATGCGTCGAGCCTACGAACCCCCACTCCGATCCGCCCGCCGAGAACCCCCGACAGGGCGCGGCCCCACCCCCGCACGCCCCCTCCGTGGTCGCTACGCCCCCTCCGGGTCGATCAGGCCGCGGCGGTAGGCGGGGACCAGGTTCTGGGGGACGAGCAGTTCGCGGCCGTTGAGGGTGATCGGGACGAGCTTCGGGGCCTTGCCCTTCCACTGGGCCCGGCGGTGCCGGGTGTTGCTGCGGGACGTCTTGCGCTTGGGGACGGCCATCGGGGGCTCCTTGTCGGGTGGTGACGGGGCGGTGACGGTGGTGACGGTGGTCGTGGTTTACCGGGTGGCGCCGGCGGCGTACGGGAGGAGGGCCATCTCGCGGGCGTTCTTGACGGCCCTGGCCACGGCGCGCTGCTGCTGGACGGTGAGCCGGGTGACGCGGCGGCTCCGGATCTTGCCGCGGTCGGAGACGAAGCGCCTCAGCAGGTCGGTGTCCTTGTAGTCGATGTGCTCGATGCCGGCCGCGAACAACGGGTTCGGCCGATCCTTGGGCGGGTTCGGTCGCTTACGCACAGTGACGGCTCCTCAGTGAACGGGGTCGAGCAGGTCCCGGAAGGCGTCCGGCAGGGCCTTCCAGCCGGGTTCGCCGGCGGCGAGTTCGGCGTCGGTGAGCAGACAGGAGTCGAGCAGCCCGGTGACACCGTCGACGTCCAGGCCCTCGGCGGTGAAGCTGAGCTGCTGCACCCGGTCGCCGTGCAGAGGGTGCCAGTCGAGGGCGGCGGCGGCCCGGCGGGCTGGCGGGTACAGCTCCCAGGCTGCGTCGGGCAGGGAGGTGAGCCAGGGCCCGCACTCCTCGACGGCGAGGTTGGCCCCCGCGGCGTCCCAGGCCAGCATCAGGTCGGGCCGATTGGCCAGCCAGAAGCGGCCGCGGCTGCGCTGGGCGGCGGGGACGAGCAGCTCCAGCGCCCGGTGCAGCCGCTCGGGGTGCAGCGGGCGGCGGCGCTCCCAGACCAGCGTGGTGACGCCGGCCTCGTCGCTCTCCTGCGGGAGCAGCGCGATCGCCGGGTTGACCCGGTCGCGGGCGGCGGCGACGTCGAAGCCGCCGAGGGCGGCCCGGGTGAGCGCGCCGGTGCCGAGCCGGACGACCCGGGCGGTGGGGTGGAGCTGGCGGAGCAGCGCGAGCCCGGGCGTGTGCGCCGTCGCGCGCGGGACGGCGAGGGTGGTGGCGTACTCGACCTGGTGGGCGAGCGCCTCCGCGCGGGTCCGCTGGTCCTGGCGGGCGGTGTGCTCGCCGTGCTCCACCAGGTCGTCGGAGACGGAGAGTTCGCCGACCAGCCGGTCCGGGTCGACGGCCGTGACCACGCCCGCGAGTTCGACGGCGTCCTCCAGGTGGCGGCCGTCCGCCTCTCCCCCGGCGATCACCTCGACGGCCGGGTGCGGGTCGCTGCCGCCCCACAGTTCGACGATCGCGAGCCCGTGCCGGCCTTCGTCGGCGATCCGCAGCAGTCGCGGCAGCAGGTCCTCGCGCAGGGCGCAGCAGGGGCAGTCGTTCACCAGCGGGACGTCGGCGGCGTCGAACCCGCCTCCGGTGTCGCGCAGTTCGCGGTGGACGACGCCCTGCGAGGCGTCCCGCAGGTCGTGGTGGAGGACCACCGCGTCCACCGCGGCCGCCGCCAACTCCAGGACGGCGGCGCGGCGCTGGTCGGCGTGCAGTCCGGCGACGACCACCACGGGCAGCTTGATCCCGTCCACGCCGCTCACCAACTGGCCTTGCGGACGCCGGGCAGGTGGCCGGCGTGGGCGTGGACGCGCAGGTTGACCCGGGAGAGGCCGAAGGCGCGCAGGTAGCCGCGGGGGCGGCCGTCGACGGCGTCACGGTTGCGGATCCGGGTGGCGCTGGCGTCGCGGGGCTGGCGGGCGAGTTCGGCCTGGGCGGCGGCGCGTTCGGCGGGGGCGGTGCCGGGGTGGGCGATGACCCGCTTGAGCTCGGCGCGGCGCTCGGCGTACCGGGCCACGACGGCGCGGCGCTGCTCGTTCTTGGCGATCTTGCTCTGCTTGGCCATCAGACCTTCCCCCCTCGGGCGCGGATGCGGGCGACGGCGGCCTCGATGCCGATCGTGTCGATGGTGCGGATGCCCTTGGCGCTGAGGGTGAGCCGGACGTACCGGCCCTCGCCGGGCAGCCAGTAGCGCTTGTGCTGGATGTTGGGGTCGAAGCGGCGGCGGGTGCGGCGGTGCGAGTGCGAGATCGCGTTGCCGAATCCGGGCCGACGGCCGGTGAGTTGGCAGTGGGCGGACATGGGTGCTCCCTGGCGTCCGGGAATGGGCAGGACGGAGCTCACGTTACACCAGATGAAAATGACTTCCATTTCGATGTACGGTTTCGTCCCAGCCCCGAACACCCCGCCAACCCGGGAGGACACCCATGGCCCGCAGTGAACTGCGCCCCGTCATCAAGCTCCGCTCCACCGCCGGCACCGGCTACACGTACGTGACCCGCAAGAACCGCCGCAACGACCCGGACCGGATGGTCCTGCGCAAGTACGACCCGGTCGCGCGCCGGCACGTCGACTTCCGCGAAGAGCGCTGAACCCCGCCCGCCCGAGCCGAACCCCACCCGAGCCGAACCCCGCCGGCCAGCCAGCCCACCAGCCCGCCCGAAGGAGCCCGCCATGAAGCCCGGCATCCACCCCGCCTACCGCCCCGTCGTCTTCCGCGACAAGGTCGGCGGCCTCGCCTTCCTCACCCGGTCGACCGTCACCAGCGACCGCACCGTCGAGTGGGAGGACGGCAACACCTACCCGGTGATCGACGTCGAGATCTCCTCGGCCAGCCACCCCTTCTACACCGGCCAGTCCCGCGTCATGGACACCGCCGGCCGGGTCGAGCGGTTCCGCCGGCGCTACGGCGACCGGCACTGACCGGCAACGCCCCGCAACGCCGAAACGGCGCCTTCCCCGGGATCCCGGGGAAGGCGCCGTCGCTGCTCGCTGTTCGCTGCCGTCGCTACTCGGCGGCCGCCCAGCGCTTCTCCACCCGGGCCAGCTTCCAGTAGGCGATCGCCGCGGCCCAGACCACCACGAACAGCCCGGCGATCGCGTAGCCGACGTTGTCCAGCGAGATGCCCGCGATCCAGCCGGTGACCGGGTCGGTCAGATCGAGCTTCTCGTGCAGCACGCCGACCAGTTCGATGGTGCCGATGACGAAGGCCACCGCGATCGACAGCCCGGTGATCGTCAGGTTGTAGTACACCTTCCGGACCGGGTTGGCGAAGGCCCACTGGTACGCGAAGTTCATGAACGTCCCGTCCAGGGTGTCGAACAGGCTCATCCCGGCCGCGAACAGCAGCGGCAGGCAGACGATCGCGTACCAGGGCAGCCCGGCCGCCGCGCCCGACCCGGCCATCACCATCAGGGTGACCTCGGTCGCGGTGTCGAAGCCCAGCCCCAGCACCATGCCCACCGGGAACATCTGCCCGGGCCGGGTGATCGACCGGGTCGCCCGGTTCAGCACCCGGGCCATGAAGCCGCGCGAGTTGAGGTGCTCCTCCAGCTGCGCCTCGTCGTACGACCCGGCCCGCATCGCCCGGAACACCTTGAGTATGCCGAGCAGCGCGGCCAGGTTGAGCGCGCCGATCAGGTAGAGGAACGCGCCGGAGGCCGTCGTGCCGACCATCCCGAGCCACTTGTGGGTGGTCGAGTCGTCGTCCATCAGCGTGCTGGCCAGCTGCGCGCCGCCCGCCACCAGGGCGGCCATCAGCACCACCATCGAGGAGTGCCCGAGGGCGAACCAGAAGCCGACCGAGACCGGCCGCTTGCCGTCCGCCATCAGCTTGCGGGTGGTGTTGTCGATCACCGCGATGTGGTCGGCGTCGAAGGCGTGCCGCATGCCGAGGGTGTACGCGGTGATCCCGAGGCCCACCCCGAAGACCTGGGTGCCGACCGCGTAGTTGTGGGGCGCGACCAGGAAGATGAGCGTCCCGAAGGCCACCACGTGCATGGCCAGGATCACCCCCATCAGCCCGGCCGTGCGGACGGTGTCCTCGCGCTTCCAGCGGAACGTGGGCAGCACGGACGGTGTCGCCGGTGCCTCGGCAGCCGCGGCGGTTTCGGGCAGGGTCATTCGGGTCACGCTCCAGCACCTCGTGGAAACACTTCGTGAGATGCCGTGGCCGGTCTCCTGGCTTACGGGGGTCCCGTACCCGCCTTCCCAGGTGCGCGAGGCTCCCAGTGGCGTCGTGGGTACGGACGTCTCTCCATCGTCGACGATCACGATGGCCCGATCACAGTGGCGAGGGCCGCTCCGGACTGGGACCCCTGAGGATCCGTCACCGGTCTTCCCGAGCACCACGGCGGGGAACACCGTAGGGGCCAGGACCCACCCTTGCAAGGCTGCGTACCTGCGCAGGTGTCCAGGATCACAGGCCCCCTCCTGCAACAATGTGCGCATGCATCTCGTACCGGCCGACCGCGCGGGCCACCGCACCATCGACGGACACCGGGTCTGCGAGGCCATCGCCGCGATCGGCGACCCCGCGCACGTCCGCACCTGGGCCGAGCGGTTCTCCCTGCTCGCCGACCCCGGGCGGCTCGCCCTCCTGCTCGCCCTCCACCGGGCCGGCCCGCTCGCCGTCTCCGACCTCGCCGTCGCCACCGGCATGCGCGACCCCGCCGTGTCCCAGGCCCTGCGGCTGCTCCGCACCGCGGGTGTGGTCGCCGGGGACAAGGACGGGCGGGTCGTGCGCTACCGGCTCGTGGACGAGGCCCTGCGCCCCCTCCTCGACGCGTGCGCCGCCGCCGAACACCACGAGCCCAGCACGGCCGTCGGCTGACCGGCCGGACAGTGCCCGGTCAGGCCGCCTGGCAGGCGGGGCACCAGAAGAGGTTGCGCGCGGCGTGCTGCTCCGTCCGGACGTCGGTGCCGCAGACCAGGCAGGGCATCGCGGCCCGCCGGTAGACGTACACCTCACCGCCGTGGTCGTCGACGCGCGGCGGGCGGCCCATCGCCTCGGGGGTGTGCTCGGGGCGGACGGTGTCGATCCGGCCCGCGCCGACGCCCTCGTGCATCAGGGCGACCAGATCGGCCCAGATCGCGTCCCACTCGGCCCGGGTGAGGTCGCGGCCGGCGCGGTGCGGGTTGATCCCGTGGCGGAACAGCACCTCGGCCCGGTAGACGTTGCCCACCCCGGCCAGCACCTTCTGGTCCATCAGCAGCGCGGCGACGGTCGTCCGGCTGGCCGATATCCGGCGCCAGGCGGCCTGCGGGTCGGCGTCGGCGCGCAGCGGGTCGGGGCCCAGCCGGGCGGCGACGGCGGCCTTCTCCGCGTCGGTGACCAGCGCGCAGGTGTTGGGCCCGCGCAGGTCGGCGTAGCCGTCGTCGTTGGCCAGCCGCAGCCGGACCAGGCCGACCGGCTCGGGCGCGGGCCCGGTGCCGAAGGCGAAGCCGCCGTAGAGGCCGAGGTGGACGTGCACCCAGGCGCCCTCCTCGAAGCCGAGGAACAGGTGCTTGCCGACGGCTTCGGCCGCGGTGAGCAGCTGCCCGTCGATGGCCTTGGCCTCGTCGGCGAACCGGCCCTGCGGGCTGGACACCTCGACCGGGCGGCCGCCGAAGGCCTTCCGGTTCTCGGCGGCGAGGCGGTGGATGATGTGGCCTTCCGGCACGGGCGTCAGCTCCCCCGGGGTGGTTCGACAGGACCCGCACATCATCGCAGCCGGTACCGACACCGCCGGATCGTCGCAGGTCAGCGCACCGGCATGCCCATCAGCCGGGCCAGGATGACGCGGTCCAGCTCGGCGGCGGTGCCGGCCACGTCCAGGTACGAGTTGTCGATGATCGGCAGCCCGGAGTTGTACCAGCCCGCCATCCGGCCGTGGATCCGCGCCACCTCCTCGTCACCGAGCCGCCGGGTGCCGCCGCGCCGGGCGTTGCGGTGCAGCACGGAGTCCAGGCTGGGCAGCAGCACGACCGGGATCATGCCGGGGCCGATGTGCCGCTTCCAGCCGCCGAGGCCGATGGCCGGGCGGTCCGGGAAGACGGCGTCGTCGATGATGCAGGAGATGCCGTTGGCCAGGTAGTTGCGGCAGGCGAAGCCGCAGGTGCGGCGGGCCAGCCGGTACTGCGCCTCGGAGGCGTTGTTCCAGCCGGACTGCGGGTTGGCGAAGCCGGACTGCACCCACTCGCGGACGTCGTCCAGGCTGATGTGCGCGGTCGGGCTGGGCCGGCGCTCGGCCCAGTACCGGGCGACGGTGGTCTTGCCCGCCCCGGCCGGGCCGATCAGCAGGACGGCGATCGGACTGGTGGGCGCGTGCCGCTGCGGCGGGTGGGCGGGGAGTTGCACGGGCGTGCCGGAGGGCAGCACGAAGTGCCCGGTGGCCCCGACGGGGGCCGGCGCGCCGGGTGCGGGTGCGGCCGGGGCGGGCGCGGAAACAGGAGCGGCCGGCACCGGCGGCGCGGCGGTGGGAACGGGCGCGGGAACAGGAGCCGGAGCGGGCGGCACCGGCGGCGGCGCGGCGGCCCCCGGCGGCTGCGGCCCCGGCGGAGCGGCGGGACGCGGCGGGACGTGCCCACCCCCGGCGTACTGCGTCACGGTCACCTCCCGACACCTCTCAGCGGGGAGACTACACGGCGGCCCGGCGGCGGGCACAGTCCGCCGCCGGGCCGCTGACCAGGCGTCAGCGCGTGGTGAGTTGCTCGGCCAGGGCGCGCAGGGCCAGCTCGTAGGAGCCGAGCCCGAATCCCGCGATGGTGCCGGAGGCCACCGCGGCGATCACCGAGGTGTGCCGGAAGGTCTCCCGGGCGTACGGGTTGGAGATGTGCACCTCGATCAGCGGCGCGGTGCGCTGCGAGGCGGCGTCCCGCATCGCGTACGAGTAGTGCGTGAACGCGCCCGGGTTGATCACCACGGGCACCTTGCCGTCGGCCGCCTCGTGCAGCCACTCCACCATCTGCTGCTCGGAGTTGGTCTCGTGCACCTCGACCTCGAAGCCGAACTCCTTGCCGAGCGCGGTGCAGCGCTCGACCAGCCCGGCGTAGGAGGTGGCGCCGTAGACGTCCGGCTCGCGGCTGCCGAGCCGCCCGAGGTTGGGGCCGTTGAGCACCATGACCCTGGTCACGCCGAGACCTCCGCGTAGGCGGCGACCAGCAGGGACGGGTCGGGGCCCTCCAGGACGGAGGTCTTGCCGAGGCCGTCCAGGACGATGAAGCGGATCAGGTCGCCGCGCGACTTCTTGTCGATCTTCATGGCGTCCAGCAGCTTCGGCCAGGCGTCCGCCTGGTAGCGCAGCGGCAGGCCGACGGAGGCCAGCACGGTGCGGTGCCGGTCGGCCGTCTCGTCGTCCAACCGGCCTGCCAGGCGGCCGAGTTCGGCGGCGAAGACCATGCCGATGGAGATCGCGGCGCCGTGCCGCCACTTGTAGCGCTCGTTGCGCTCGATGGCGTGGCCGAGGGTGTGGCCGTAGTTGAGGATCTCGCGCCGGCCGGACTCCTTGAGGTCCCCGGAGACCACGTCGGCCTTGACCTGGATGGCGCGGCGGATCAGCTCGACGGTGTGCCGGCCGTCCGGGGTCTTGGCGCCCTCCGGGTCGGCCTCGATCAGGTCGAGGATGGCCGGGTCGGCGATGAAGCCGCACTTGATGACCTCGGCGAGGCCGGAGACGTAGTCGTGCTTGGGCACGGTCGCCAGGGTGTCGAGGTCGGCCAGCACGCCCACCGGCGGGTGGAAGGCGCCGACCATGTTCTTGCCCTCGGCGATGTTGATGCCGGTCTTGCCGCCGACGGCCGCGTCGACCATGCCGAGCAGCGTGGTGGGCATGGAGATCCAGCGGACGCCGCGCAGCCAGGTCGCGGCGACGAAGCCGGCCAGGTCGGTGGTGGCGCCGCCGCCGAGGCCGACGACGACGTCGCTGCGGGTGAAGCCGGTCTGCCCGAGCACCGACCAGCAGTACGCGGCGACCTCGGCGCTCTTGGCGTCCTCGGCGTTGGGCACCTGGAGCGCGATCGCCTCGTAGCCCTCGCCGAGCAGGTCCTCGCGGATGGCGTCGGCGGTGGCGGACAGCGCCTCGGGGTGGATGATCGCGACCCGCTTGGCGCGGGTGCCGATCAGCGGCGCCAGCTCGCCGAGCAGCTGGTGGCCGATCAGCACGTCGTACGGGTCGTGGCCGGCGTTGCCGCCGACGTGAATCCTGACGATGGGGTCAGTCATGGGGGGTCTTCAGCTCCAGTGCTTCCAGTACGGCGTCCGCGACCTGCTCGGGGGTGCGGCCGGCGGTGTCGACGACGGCGGTGGCCACCTCCAGGTAGAGGGGCCGGCGGGCCTCCATCAGCTCGCGCCAGCGGGCCCGCGGGTTGATGGCCAGCAGCGGGCGCGGGGCGTCCAGGCCGACCCGCTTGACCGCGTCCGCCAGCGGGACCTCCAGGAAGACGACCGGCAGCTCGCGCAGCAGGGCACGGGTGGCCTCGGCCATCACCGCGCCGCCGCCGAGTGCCAGGACGCCGTCGTGCTCCGTGGCGCCCGTGCGCACGGCCCGGACCTCCAGCTCGCGGAAGTGCGGCTCGCCCTCGTCGACGAAGATCTCCGGGATGGGCTTGCCGGCCAGCGCCTCGATGTCGGCGTCGGTGTCCCGGAAACCGACGCCCAGGCGCTCGGCCAGGGCCCGCCCGACGGTGGACTTGCCACTGCCGGGCGGGCCGACCAGCACAACGACCGGAACGGTCATCGGATGATCAGGTTGTCGAGGTAGCCCTGCACGTTGCGGCGGGTCTCGGAGACGTGGTCACCACCGAACTTCTCGTTCACCGCGTCGGCCAGCACCAGCGCGACCATCGCCTCGGCGACGATCCCGGCGGCCGGCACGGCGCAGACGTCCGAGCGCTGGTGGTGCGCCTTGGCCGGCTCACCGGTGCGCACGTCCAGGGTCTGCAGCGCCCGCGGCACGGTGGCGATCGGCTTCATGGCGGCACGCACCCGCAGCACCTCGCCCGTGGTCAGGCCGCCCTCGGTGCCGCCGGAGCGGCCGGAGGTGCGCTTGACGCCCTCGGGGGTCGGGACGATCTCGTCGTGCGCCTGCGAGCCGGGCACCCGGGCCAGCTCGAAGCCGTCGCCGACCTCGACGCCCTTGATCGCCTGGATGCCCATCAGCGCGGCGGCCAGCCGGGCGTCCAGCCGGCGGTCCCAGTGCACGTGCGAGCCCAGACCCACCGGCACGCCGTACGCGAGCACCTCGACCACGCCGCCGAGGGTGTCGCCGTCCTTGTGGGCCTGGTCGATCTCGGCGACCATCGCCTTCGACGCGTCGGCGTCCAGGCAGCGGACCGGGTCGGCGTCCAGCCGCGCCTCGTCCGAGGGCAGCGGCAGCACACCGGCCGGGGCCTTGGCGGCGGCCAGCTCGACCACGTGGCTGACGATCTCGATCCCGCAGGTCTCCTTCAGGTACGCGCGGGCGACGGCACCGAGCGCGACCCGGGCGGCCGTCTCACGGGCGCTGGCGCGCTCCAGGATCGGACGTGCCTCGTCGATCGAGTACTTCTGCATGCCGGCCAGGTCGGCGTGGCCGGGGCGGGGGCGGGTGAGCGCCTCGTTGCGGGCCAGACCGGCCAGCACCTCGGGGTCGACCGGGTCGGCCGACATGACCTGCTCCCACTTCGGCCACTCGGTGTTGCCGACCATGACCGCCACCGGGCTGCCCATGGTCTCGCCGTGCCGGACGCCGCCGAGGAACGTCACCTCGTCCTGCTCGAACTTCATCCGTGCGCCGCGACCGTAACCGAGCCGGCGGCGCGCCAGCGCGTCGGCCACCACCGCGGTGGTGACCGGTACACCGGCGGGCAGGCCTTCCAGCGTCGCGACGAGTGCGGGGCCGTGCGACTCCCCCGCCGTCAGCCAGCGCAACGTACCCAACGGAGCTCCTTCATCAGCGGACCGGCCTCGGCACCTGCCGGGGCCCGCCCGGGCGTGCCTTTTCCCCTGAATCCTTTCACGTCCCGGCGGCACCTGGAGGCCCAGTCCGCGTGACGGACGGCAACCGGTCAGTCGGCGGGACGGTGGTCGGCACGATTCCGGCCACCCGGCCGGGCGGTGGTCGGCGCGATCCGGCCACCGGCGCGGTCTCAGCGTCCGGCGAGGGCCTTCTCGCCCGCCTCGCGCATCGCCGCCAGCGGCCCCGGCGCCCGCCCGGTGAAGGCCTCGCTCTGCAGCACCGCCTGGTGCACCAGCAGGTCCAGCCCGCCGAGCACGGTCGCCCCGCGCGCGGCACAGGCCTCGGCCAGCGCCGTCGGCCACGGGTGGTACAGCACGTCGAACAGCGCCCCCGGGGCGGCGGGCAGCGCCCCGGCGAACACGTCGGTCGCACCGACCGGCGTGGTCGAGACGGTCAGCGGCCGCGCCAGCGCCTGCGCGCCGAGCTCCCAGTCGGCGGTGCGCACGGCGACGCCCAGCCGCTCGCCCAGCTCCGCCATCTCCCGGGCCCGCTCCGCACTGCGCACGTAGACGGTCACCTCGCCGGTGCAGACCTGGGCCAGCGCCGCCAGCGCCGAGGAGGCGGTCGCCCCGGCACCCAGCACGGCCGCGGCCGACACCTCGGTGATGCCCCGCTCGCGCAGCGCGTTCACCAGCCCGGGGACGTCGGTGTTGTCCCCGGTGCGCCGCCCGTCGGCGGTGAACACCACGGTGTTCACCGCGTCCACCGCGCGGGCCGTCGCGCTGACCTCGTCCAGCAGCGGGATGATCGCCCGCTTCAGCGGCATGGTCAGCGACAGCCCGGCCCACTCGGCCTCGTCCAGCCCGGCGAGGAATCCGGGCAGGCCGGCCTCGTCGACCTCGAAGCGGTCGTAGCGCCAGCCGTCCAGCCCGAGCGCCGCGAAGGCGGCCCGGTGCAGGTCCGGCGAGAGCGAGTGGGCGATCGGCGAGCCGAGGACGGCGGCCCGGTGCTTGCTGGTCAACGCTGTTCCTCCGTGAACGGCGGTGCGGCGGCGGCTACTTGGTGGTGCAGTGGAGACCGACCTTGTCGAAGCCCTGGCCCGCCGCCTTGCAGTACGCCTCGACGTTGGCCGCGTGCTCCTTGTCCGTCTCGGCGAAGAGGGTCTTGGTCGGGGACATCGCGATGAAGTACAGCCACTTGCCGTCCGCCGGGTTGAGCACCGCCTTGAGCGCGTCGTCGCCGGGGTTGGAGATCGGCGTCGGCGGCAGGCCCGGGTTGATGTAGGTGTTGTACTTGTTGGACCCGTCGTTGATGTCCTTCTTGTCCAGGTCCTTGCGGCCCAGCGAGTACTGCAGCGTGGTGTCCATGCCGAGCGTGTGGCGCACGGCATCGCTCGACAGCCGGTTCTGGATGGTCCTGGCCATCTTGCCGAAGTCCTCGACGTTGTTGCCCTCGCGCTGCAGGATGCTCGCCTCGATGACCACCTCGTACGCGTTCTTGAGGCCGGCCTTGGACGCGTCGGCGTCCAGGGTCGCGTACTTGTCGGTGGCGTTCTTCACCATCTGCTTGAGCAGGTCCTCGGGCTTCATGCCGTCGGCGATGTTGTACCGGGTCGGCCAGAGGAAGCCCTCGATGTTGCCGTTCGCGTACGCCGGCAGGCCGAGACTGCCGACCTGGGCCTTGGCGACACCCGCCGTGGTGCCCTGCGGCAGCTTCAGCTTCCCGTCGATCAGGGTGTAGATGTCGGCGGCGGTCTTGCCCTCGGGGATGACCAGCCCCGCACCGCCGGCCCCGTTGAGCAGTTCGCTCAGCGCGGTGGCGGCCGGCAGCTCCTTCTTCAGCGAGTAGTAGCCCGGCTGGATGCTCTTGCACTTCGGCTCGGCGTCGCAGGCCTTGCTGAAGGCGTCGACGCTCTTGACCACGCCGGCGCTCTTCAGCGCCAGGCCGATCTGACCGCCGACCGCACCCGACTTGACCTCGACCTGGACGGGGCTGCCGCCCTCGCCCGTGAAGTCCGGCGGCGGCCCGAAGTGGTCCTGGTAGAAGCCGTAGCCCCACCAGCCGGCCCCGCCCAGGGCGCCGACCAGCACCAGCGCGACCAGCAGGCAGGCCCCGCCGTTGCGGCGGCCGGACTTCTTGCCCTTCTCCTTGCGCTTCTTCTGCGCGTCGCGGGAGGAGTCCTCCTCGCCGAGGAAGCCCTCCTGTTCGACGTGGCCGTCCTCGTCGCGGTACTCGGCGTCCTCGTGGTGGCCGTCCTCGTGACCGTCCTCCTGGAAGCCGTCCGGGTGGCCGTCCCACTCGTCGGTCTCGGGCGCGTGCCCGCCGACCGGGTCGGCGCCGGCCTCCAGCGCGGCGGCCTCGGCCTCCCAGTCGATGCCGTCCGGACCGGGGCCGCTGACGGGCGCGGCCGGCTCGGGCTCCGGCGCCGCGCGACGCCGCCGCCCGGGCTGCGCGCCCTGCTGCGGGATGCCCGGCTGCTGCTGCACGCCGGGCTGCTGAAGCTGTTGGGGCTGCTGCGGGGCCATCCCCTGCTGCTGCGCCATGCCAGGTTGCTGCGCCATGCCCGGTTGCTGCTGACCGTCCGGGAACCCCTGCTGCTGATACCCCTGCGGGTACCCCTGCTGAGGCATCTGCTGCATCTGCTGCTGTTGCTGCGGATACCCCTGCTGCGGCATCTGCTGCTGCGGGTAGCCCTGCTGCACCTGCTGCTGGGGCACCTGCTGCTGCGGGTACTGCTGCTGTCCGCCCGGGAACCCCTGCTGCTGATACCCCTGCGGGTACCCCTGCTGCGGCATCTGCTGCATCTGCTGCTGCGGATACCCCTGCTGCGGCATGTCTCCGTACGGCTGCTGGACGGGCTCGCCCTGCTGCTGGGGATACTGCTGGACCGGCTCGCCCTGCTGGGGATACTGCTGCCACTGGCCGTCCTGCTGGCCGGGGACCGGCTGCTGGCCGACGTACCCGGGGTCACCGGGGTGCCACGGCTCAGAGCCCTGGGGGCCGTAGCCCCGACCCAGATCGGTCATTGATCCCCTTAACCGACGAAGACGGCCGGAGGATCGGACCGGCCGTCCGGGACGCGGTCCCGGCTGATTCTCGAACCGGCGTGCTAGCGCAGCGCCTGGGAGGAGACGTTACCGTACCGCACACGTGCCCCCGGCAGGGCGGACGTGCCGTCGGTGTCCGACCTCACCCGTCCTCGCTCGGCTCGGGCGCCGGCTCGGGCGCCGGCGCCGGCGGCCCGGAGTCGGGGGCCGACTCGCCGGCCGAAGCCGACGGCAGCGCCGAGGCGCTCGGCTTCGCCGACGCCCGGTTGGCGTTGAACTCGGCGACGTTGCGCTGCTGCACGTCGAAGCTGTCGGTGAAGCGGGTGTCCCCCGGCTTCACGGTGACGAAGTAGAGCCAGTCCCCCTGCGCCGGGTCCAGCGCCGCCATGATCGCCTGCCGCCCCGGGTTGGAGATCGGCGTGGGCGGCAGCCCGGGGTGCAGGTA
Organism: Kitasatospora sp. NBC_01300; assembly: GCF_041435235.1. Classification (NCBI taxonomy): domain Bacteria; kingdom Bacillati; phylum Actinomycetota; class Actinomycetes; order Kitasatosporales; family Streptomycetaceae; genus Kitasatospora; species Kitasatospora sp. NBC_01300. Next base: position 1,396,231 of record NZ_CP108408.1, read on the forward strand.
GGTGTTGTACGGGGAGTCCAGCCGGGTGTCGGTGACGGTGGTGTTCAGGGTCGACCGGCCGAGCGCGTAGTTGATCGTGGAGTCGAGCTGCAGCGGCATGCCCTTGGCGAGCCGGTTGTAGATGACCCGCGCCACCTTGCCCATGTCCTCGTTGTTGTCGGCCTCGCCCTGGACCATGCTGGCCACGGTGACCAGCCCGTACAGGCTCTGCCCGAGGTTCTGCGCGACGACGTTCGCGTCGTCCCGGCTGAACTCCTTGCCGGCCCGCTCCACCATCTGTTTCAACAGGTCGATCGCGGTGGTCCCGTCGGTGACGCTGTACGTCGCGGGGAAGAGGTAGCCCTCGGGGCTGCCCTTGGCGAAGTCCGGCAGGCCCAGTTCGGCGCCCTGTTCCTGGGCGGCGCGCTGGGTGGTGCCCTCCGGCAGATGCAGCTTGTGGTCGATGGCCACGTAGATCTGGTAGCCGCGCCAGCCCTCGGGGATGGTCAGGCCGTTGGCGTTGGCCGGGTCGATCAGCACGGTCAGCGCGGCCGCGGCCGACATCCGCTGCTTCAGGGTGTAGGTGCCGGGCTGGATCCGCCCGGCGGCCGCGGCGCTGCCCTTGGCCGCCCGGGTGAAGGCGAGCGAGCTGGCCACCACCCCGTTGCGGACCAGAGTGGACGCGATCTGGGACAGGCCCGCGCCCTCCGGCACCGAGACCTGGACGCTGCCGGTGCCCTGCCCCGCGAAGTCGGCGGCGGCCGGGGGTGTGCGCTGCCCCTGGAGCCAGGCGTAGCCGGCGAGACCCGCCCCGCCGAACACCGCGACCAGGGCGAGCGCGGTGAGCGCGCAGGCCAGTCCGTTACGCCGTCGGTGCGGATCGGGTGCATCGGAGCGCATGCGGGGCGCGCCCGGCGGCCGGCCCTCCGGCTCCAGCACCGGCGCACCCAGGTGCCCGGGCGTGAGACCCGGGTGGAAGTCCTGGTCGGTCATGGCTCGCGTCCCCTCGGCAGTGCCGAAACGTTCGAAAGGGGTCCGTGCGGACGCGTCCGCACGGACCCCTCGACGGGACGTTAGATCAGGCCGGTCAGCCGACCGCCTCGACGCTCTCACCAGGCGGGTTCCCGCTCACCCGTTCGGACTCAAGGGCGGTCTGCAGGATCACCACCGCGGCGGCCTGGTCGACCACCGAGCGGCCCTTCTTCGCCTTGACACCCGAGGCGCGCAGCCCGTGGGTGGCGGTGACGGTCGACATCCGCTCGTCGACCAGCCGGACCGGCACCGGGTACAGCCGGTTGGCCAGCCGCGTCGCGTAGGCGCGGACCTTCTCCGCCGCCGGGCCCTCCTTGCCGCTCAGCGAGCGGGGCAGCCCGACGATCACCTCCACCGCGTCGTACTCCTCGACGATGGCGGCGATCCTGGCCTGCGACTTCACCCCGGCCGGAACGGTCTCCACGGGCGTGGCGAGCACCCCGTCGGGGTCGCAGGACGCGACCCCGATCCGGGCGTCACCGACGTCGACGGCGATCCGCCGCCCCCGCCGGAAGGGCCGCTCCACCTGAGGCTCCTCGACCATCAGCTGGCGCGCTCCGCGACCAGGCCGCGCACCGCGGCGACGGCCTCGCCGACCGCGGCCGGGTTGGAGCCGCCGCCCTGGGCGACGTCGTCCTTGCCGCCACCGCCGCCGCCGAGGGTCTTGGCGGCGACCCGGACCAGCTCACCGGCCTTGATGCCGCGGGCGCGGGCGTCCTCGTTGGTGGCGATCACGGTCAGCGGGCGGCCGTTCGCCACGGTGAAGGCGGCGACCACGGCCGGGCGCGAGCCGAGGCGGCCGCGCACGTCCAGCACCAGCTTGCGCAGCTCGTCCGCGCCCACGCCGTCGGCGACCTGCGCGGCGACCACCGAGATGCCGTGCACGTCCTCGGCCGAGTCGGCCAGGCCCGCCGCGGCGGCCAGCACCTTCTCGGCGCGGAAGCGCTCGATCTCCTTCTCGGCGTCCTTGAGCTTGGCGAGCATGCCCGAGATCTTCTCCGGCAGCTCCTCCGGGCGCCCCTTGACCAGCTCGGTCAGCTGGGAGACCACGGTGTGCTCGCGGGCCAGGAACTTGTACGCGTCGACGCCGACCAGCGCCTCGACGCGGCGCACGCCGGAGCCGATCGAGGACTCGCCGAGCAGCTTGACCAGACCCAGCTGGGCGGTGTTGCCGACGTGCGTGCCACCACACAGCTCCTTGGAGAAGTCACCGATGGTGACGACCCGGACCTCGTCGCCGTACTTCTCGCCGAACATCGCGATGGCGCCGGCCTTGCGGGCCTGATCCATCGTCATGACCTCGGCGGTGACGTCGAGTTCGCGGCCCAGCACGTCGTTGATCTTCTGCTCGACGTCGACCAGCACGGTGCCCGGGACGGCGGCGGGCGAGCCGAAGTCGAAGCGGAAGCGGCCGGGGGCGTTCTCGGAGCCGGCCTGGGCGGCCGTCGGGCCGAGCGCGTCGCGCAGCGCCTGGTGGGTCAGGTGGGTGGCCGAGTGGGCGCGGGCGATCGCCCGGCGGCGCTCGGTGTCGATCGTGGCGTACGCCGAGGCGCCGAGCACGACCTCGCCGAACAGCACCCCGCCGGAGTGCACGATGACACCCGGGACGGGCTGCTGCACGTCGCGGATCTCCACCACCGCGCCGGACTCCAGCCGGATCCGGCCGTGGTCGGCGAGCTGGCCGCCGCCCTCGGCGTAGAACGGGGTGCGGTCGAGGATGATCTCGACCTCGTCGCCCTCGGAGGCGGCCGGCGCCGGAACGCCGTCCACCAGCAGGCCGACGACGCTGGCCTCGCCCTCGGTGAGGTTGTAGCCGGTGAAGACGCTCGCGCCGGACTTGTCGGCGACCTCGCGGTACGCGGCGACGTCGGCGTGGCCCATCTTCTTGGCCTTGGCGTCCGCCTTGGCGCGGTTGCGCTGCTCCTGCATCAGGCGGCGGAAGCCGGACTCGTCCACCTGGAGGCCCTGCTCCTCGGCCATCTCCAGGGTGAGGTCGATCGGGAAGCCGTAGGTGTCGTGCAGCTTGAAGGCCTGGTCCCCGGAGAGGACCGCGCCGCCGGCCTGCTTGGTCTCGGTGACCGCGGCGTCCAGCAGGCTGGTGCCGGCCTTGAGCGTCTGCAGGAAGGCCGCCTCCTCGCCGACGACGACCGTCTCGATGCGCTTGCGGTCGCTCTCCAGCTCCGGGTACTGCGGAGCCATCGCCTTGATGGCGATGTCGGTGAGGTCCTTGGCCACCACGCCGGTGGCGCCCAGCAGGCGCATGTTGCGGATGGCGCGGCGCAGGATGCGGCGCAGCACGTAGCCGCGGCCCTCGTTGCCGGGGGTGACGCCGTCGCCAATCAGCATCAGCGCGGTGCGGATGTGGTCGGTGACCACGCGCAGCGAGACGTCCGACTTGTGGTCGGCGCCGTAGGTGTGGCCGGTGAGCTCGGCGGCGCGGTCGAGGATCATCCGGCTGGTGTCGATCTCGAAGAGGTTGTCGACGCCCTGGAGAATGGCGGCGAGGCGCTCCAGGCCGAGGCCGGTGTCGATGTTCTTGCTCGGCAGGTCGCCGAGGATCTCGAAGCCGTCCTTGCCGTCGCCGTGGCCGCGCTCGTACTGCATGAAGACCAGGTTCCAGATCTCCAGGTAGCGCTCGCCGTTGACGGCCGGGCCGCCCTCCTCGCCGTACGCGGGGCCGCGGTCGTAGTTGATCTCCGAGCACGGGCCGCAGGGGCCGGGGACGCCCATCGACCAGAAGTTGTCCTTCATGCCGAGGCGCTGGATGCGCTCGGACGGGACGCCGATGACGTCACGCCAGATCTGCTCGGCCTCGTCGTCGTCCTGGTAGACGGTGATCCAGAGCTTCTCCTTCTCCAGGCCGTAGCCACCGTCCGCGACGGAGCTGGTGAGCAGCTCCCACGCGAACTTGATGGCGCCTTCCTTGAAGTAGTCGCCGAAGGAGAAGTTGCCGCACATCTGGAAGAAGGAGCCGTGCCGGGTGGTCTTCCCGACCTCCTCGATGTCCAGGGTGCGCACGCACTTCTGGACGCTGGTGGCGCGCGAGAACTGCGGCTTGACCTCGCCCAGGAAGTAGGGCTTGAACGGCACCATGCCGGCGTTGACCAGCAGCAGGGTGGGGTCGTCGGCGACCAGGGACGCCGACGGAACGACGGTGTGGCCGCGCTCCTCGAAGAAGCGCAGCCAGCGGCGGCGGATCTCAGCCGACTCCATTATTGGTCCTTCCGGTTCGGGGTGCCGCCCCGCTGCGGCAGGGCGCGGCGGGGCGTTTCTTCAATGGCTCGGGTGGTGGTGCGGGCCCCACGGGACACGGGGCGGGGGCCGGACGGGGGCAGGGCGGCGGCCGGGCTGCCGGGCGCCGCCGAGATAGCTCGGTACTGCGGCTCGCCGCGCAGGACCCGGCGGGTGCTCCCGGGCTCGACGACGGCGGTGCCGTGCAGTCCGAGGTCGTCCTTCAGCTGCTCCTCGCGCTCGGCCATGCCGGCCCGCACGTCCTGGGCGAACTGCTTGGCCAGGTCGCCCAGGTGCAGCGCACCGCGCGTGGCGGTGCCGGAGAGGCTGTCCGGGGTGAGCCGGTGCACGGCCTCGTTGGCCTTGTTCATGGCCCACACGGTCGCACCGGCGCCGACCGCCATCCAGAAGACGCGTCGCACCATGCCGTCAGCCCCTCACCGCGCGCCGGACCCGGGAGAGCAGGCCGTTCCTGGGCGCGGTCGCGGCGCGCACCTCGGCCCGGATCAGCCGGGCCAGCTCCTCGCGCTCGCCGCTCTGCGACGGCACGGACGGCTGGCCGCCCTGCTGCTTGGCGACGGCCTTGCGGACGCCGTAGCTGAAGGCCGCGACCTTCACCAGCGGCCCGCCCAGGGTGGCGGCGACGGTGGAGGAGAGCGCGTTGGCGTTGGCGGCGGCGTCCTGCACGTTGGCGGTGATCTCGTCCACCCGCTCCAGCTGCTGGTTGGCACTGCGCACGGCGGCGCCCGCGTCGCTCAGCAGCGGGACGGCCTGCTCGGTGACGGCGGAGACGAGGACGGTGGCCTCCTTCAGCACGCGCGAGAGGCGGACCAGCACCACGGCGAGCAGGGTGACCAGGACCGCCCAGAACACGGCGACGAGCAACCCGGCCAGCTCTCCCACGGACACCTTTGCGCGCTCCCTCGCCTTGCTGTTCTCCAGACGGAACCCTATCGCGCCCACGCCCGGTTTCCGGACCGGGTTGTCGCCGGGCCCCGGGGTCCGCCGTCGCGTCGGCCCCCGGCCGAACCGGTCGGATGTGCGAGCCGCGCGCGTAACCTACCGGCCGGTCACCTCGTTCTGCCAGGCGGGCCGTCGCCCGTACGGCCCGACGAACGTCCGGGCCCGACGGTCCGGGCCAGGAACACGGGGAGCAGCGCTTGGCCGGCGACTGGAGAGCACAGCCCGGGGAACCCGCGGCGTGGCCGCGCGAGCCGGAGCCCGGCCGGCTGCCGGCCGAGGTGACGGGCTTCGTCGGGCGGCAGCGGGAGCTGGCCGAGCTGGCGGGCCTGCTGGCCGGCGCCCGGCTGGTGACGGTGACCGGGCCGGGCGGGGTGGGCAAGAGCCGGCTGGCCCTGAGCGCCGCCGCCCGGGCGGCCGACGCCTTCCCGGACGGCACCTGGCTGGTCGAGGTGGCCCCCGTGCAGGACCCGCTGCTGCTCGGCCGCGCGGTGCTGGAGGCGCTGCGGCTGCCGGACGACACCGCCCGCCCGCCGCTGGACCTGCTCACCGAGCGGCTCGCCGGCCGGCGCGCGCTGCTGGTGCTGGACGGCTGCGAGCACCTGGTGCAGGCCTGCGCCGACCTGGCGGACGCACTGCTGCGGGCGCTGCCCGGCCTCCGGGTGCTGACCACCAGCCGCGCCGCGCTGCGGGCCTCGGGCGAGCACCTGCTCACCCTGGCCCCGCTGCCGGTCGACCCTCGACCGAGCGATCCGAGCGATCCGGGCGGGCTGCCGGACGCGGTGCGGCTGTTCGCCGAGCGGGCCCGGGCGGTGCTGCCCTCCTTCGCGCTGACCGAGGCCAACGCCGAGGCGGTGAGCCTGCTCTGCCGCCGCCTGGACGGCATCCCGCTGGCGGTGGAGCTGGCGGCCGGGCGGCTGCGCGCGCTGTCGGTCGAGCAGATCACCGCCCGGCTGGACGACCGGTTCCGACTGCTCACCGGCGGCTCCCGGACGGCCCTGCCGCGGCACCGGGCGCTGCGCACCACGATCGGTTGGAGCCATGAGCTCTGCACCGTGCAGGAACGTTTACTCTGGGCCCGCCTGTCGGTCTTCGCCGGCAGTTTCGACCTGGAGGCCGCCGAGTACGTCTGCGCCGGCGACGGCCTGGAGGCCGAGGACGTGCTCGACCTGCTCGACGAACTGGTCGGCAAGTCCGTGGTGCAGGGCGAGGACAGCGCCTTCGGCGTCCGCTTCCGGCTGCTGGACACCCTGCGCGACTACGGCGGCCAGTGGCTGCGGGCCGCCGGCGAGGAGCCGCGGCTGCTGCGCCGCCACCGCGACTGGTACCTGGGCGTGGCCACCTGGGGCGAGGTCGAGTGGTTCGGGCCCCGGCAGGCCGAGACCGCCGAGCGCACCGAACTCGCCCACCCCAACCTCCGCGCGGCGCTGGAGTTCTGCCTCGCCGAGCCCGGCGAGGAGCAGATCGCCCTGCTGCTGGCGGGCACGCTGTGGTTCTACTGGGTCGGCTGCGGCCACCTCGGCGAGGGGCGGCACTGGCTGGACCGCGCGCTCGCCCTGGACCGCGAGCCGACCGAGGCCCGCGCCAAGGCCCTCTGGGCGACCGGCCACCTGGCCACCCTGCAAGGCGACCTGGAGACGGCCCGCCCGGCACTGGAGGAGTGCCGCCGCCAGGCCCTGGACACCGGCGACGACCGGGCGCTCGCCTACGCCGTCCACCGGCAGGGCAGCGCGGCCCTGGTCGGCGACGAGCCGGACCGCGCCGCCGAGCTGTTCGAGGAGGCGCTCTGGCACTACCGGACCATCGGCGAGCTCAACAGCAACGTCGTGCTGGCCATGTGCGAGCTGGGCCTCGCGTACCTGTTCCAGGGGGATCCGGAGAGCGGGGAGCTCTGGTTCGGTCAGGCCCGTGAGCTGTGCGAGGAGCACGGCGAGCAGTGGGCGTACGCGTACGTGCTGTACGCGATGGCGTACGCGCACTGGCTGGACGGCGCCGTCCGGGCGGCCCGCGCCCTGGCCCGGGAGGGCCTGCGGCTGAACCACCTGTTCCACGACCTGCTGGGCATCGCGCTGGCGATCGACCTGCTGGCGCTGCTGGAGACCGAGCCGGGCGGCCCGGGCGCGCCGGGCGACATGGGCGGGGCCCGGGTGCTGCAGGGCGCCGCGCACCGGATCTGGGGCACGGTCGGCGTGCCCTTCCTGGGCTCGCGGTCCTTCTCCGGCCCGCACCGGGAGTGCGCGGAGCGGGCCCGGGCGGGGCTGACCGCGCAGGAGTACGAGCGGTGCTACCAGGCCGGGGCCCGGCTCGACCTGGACGCGGCGGTCTCCCGGGCGCTGGGCGGCAGCGGGTCGGCGGGCGGCCCGGAGCCCGGGTCCGGGCCCTGCTCGGTGCCGTCCGCGCCGACGCCCGCACCGGCCAGGAATAGCTGAAGCTTGCCGATTGCTTGAGGAGGCAAGGAACCACCCGGAAGGAGCACCCCGTGGCCGTGACCACCGCCGCCGACGAGTACCGCCTCGCGACGTTCCACTTCGAGTCCAAGGCCTACGCCGACGCCGCCCGCATGCTGGAGGGCGTGCTCGCCGAGGAGCCGGCCAACCTCTCGGTCCGGCTGCTGCTGGCCCGCAGCTACTACCACTCCGCCCAACTCGGCCGCGCCGAGGCTGAGTTGCTCCGGATCCTGGACACCGACCCGGCCGAGGACTACGCCCGGCTGATGCTCGGCCGCACCCTGGAGCGCCAGGGCCGCGCCGAGGAGGCCCGCCCGCACCTGCGGCTGGCCGCGGCGATGACCGGCGAGAGCCGGTAGCCACCGGCACCAGGAGTCGCCACCGGAAAAGGGGCGAGCCCCCGCCGCCTCGAAAGGCGACGGGGGCTCGCCGAGGTACCGCGGATGCGGAACCGCGACGGGTCAGCGCGAGTAGTACTCGACCACCAGCTGCTCGTCACAGATCACCGGGACCTCCTTGCGCTGCGGCGCACGGTCCAGGCGGAAGGCCAGGGCCTTCAGGTTGACCTCGAGGTACTTCGGGGTCTGGCCCTCGCCCGCGTAGCCACCCTCACGGGCGACCTGGAACGGGACCTTCTCCTTGCTGCGCTCGCGGACGGTCACCACGAAGCCCGGCTTCATCTGGTACGACGGCTTGTTGACTTTGCCACCGTTGACCTCGATGTGGCCGTGGACGACCATCTGGCGGGCCTGGTAGATGGTGCGGGCAATGCCCGAACGCAGCACCAGCGAGTCCAGACGGGTCTCCAGCTCGGCGACGAGCGCCTCACCGGTCTTGCCCTCGGCCTTCTTCGCGCGGTCGAACGCGCGCGCCATCTGCTTCTCGCTCAGGTCGTACTGGGCGCGCAGACGCTGCTTCTCGAGCAGACGGACCTTGTAGTCCGAGTTCTGCTTGCGACCACGGCCGTGCTGGCCGGGCGGGTACGGGCGGGCCTCGAAGTACTTGACGGACTTCGGGGTCAGCGGCACGCCGAGCGCACGCGCGATCTTGACCTTGGGACGCTTCTGGTTCGCCATGAACCAAACCTTCCTTGCTTACGAATACGGCTTCACCAGGTGTTGACGGAGGTCGCATCTCGCGACCCGGAGACAACCCATCGCCGAGGCGATGCGGTCAGCCGCTCTCCGGAGCCGGGCACAAAAGTGCTGGTCACACGGAACAGCCCGGAAATCCGGGCCGTCCGCGACACCGAAACGGTGCGCGACGCTCCTGGTGCGGGCCTCCCGGAGGAGGCCTACGGCCGATGCCCCGCTGGTGTGGCCGGTCGGTGGGGTATCCCCCGCCGCCGTCCCGGGACGTGGCACTCCGACCGATTGTACCGGGTGCTCGACCGCCCCTTCTCACTCGCCCCTGAGCCGGCCCCGCGTCCACTCCACGACGTCCGCGTAGCGGGCCTCGCCGCCGCGCCGGGTCGGCTGGTAGTAGTCCTTGCCGTGCACCGCGTCCGGCGCGTACTGCTGGGCCGCGATGCCCTCCGGCAGGTCGTGCGGGTACTGGTAGCCCTGGCCGTGGCCGAGCTTGCCCGCGCCGCCGTAGTGCGCGTCCCGCAGGTGCGGCGGCACCGCGCCCACGAGCCCCTGCCGGACGTCCGCCAGCGCCGCGTCGATCGCCAGGTAGGCCGCGTTGGACTTGGGCGCCAGGGCCAGCGCGATCGCCGCCTGGGAGAGGATGATCCGCGCCTCCGGGAAGCCGATCAGGGCCACCGCCTGGGCCGCCGCGACCGCCGTCTGGAGCGCCGTCGGGTCGGCCAGGCCGACGTCCTCGCTGGCCGAGATCATCAGCCGGCGGGCGATGAACCGCGGGTCCTCCCCCGCCTCGATCATCCGGGCCAGGTAGTGCAGGGTGGCGTCCACGTCGCTGCCCCGGATCGACTTGATCAGCGCGCTCGCCACGTCGTAGTGCTGGTCGCCGTCCTTGTCGTAGCGCACCGCCGCCTGGTTGACGGCCGTCTCCGTGGTGGCCAGCGTGATGCTCGCCTCGCCCTTCTCCAGCGCCGCCCCGGCCGCGGCCTCCAGCGTGGTGAGCGCCCGCCGGGCGTCACCGCCGGCGAGGCGCACCAGGTGGTCCTCGGCCTCCGCCGTCAGGTCCAGCGCGCCCCCCAGGCCGCGCTCGTCGGCCACCGCGCGGCGCAGCAGGGCGCGGACGTCCTCGTCGGTCAGCGACTCCAGGGTGAGCAGCAGCGAGCGGGACAGCAGCGGGGAGATCACCGAGAAGTACGGGTTCTCCGTGGTCGCCGCGATCAGGGTGACCCAGCGGTTCTCCACGGCCGGCAGCAGCGAATCCTGCTGGGCCTTGGAGAAGCGGTGGATCTCGTCCAGGAACAGCACCGTCTCCCGGCCGGACATGCCGACCGCCCGCCGGGCGCCGTCGATCACCGCCCGGACCTCCTTGACCCCTGCGGTGATCGCGGACAGCTCGACGAAGCGGCCCTCCACGGCCTGGCTGATCACGTGCGCGAGGGTGGTCTTGCCGGTGCCGGGCGGGCCCCAGAGGATCACCGAGCTGGTCGCCGCCGGCCCGCGCGAGCCCGAGACCAGCCGCCGCAGCGGCGACCCGGGCTTCAGCAGCTGCCGCTGCCCGGCCACCTCGTCCAGGGTGCGCGGACGCATCCGTACGGCCAGCGGCGCCCGGCCGGGCTCCCTGCTCTGGCGTTCCTCGGCGGCGGCGGTGAAGAGGTCCGGTTCGTCCACACCGGAAGCCTATGCGAGGCCGCCGACACACCCGCCGGAGCCGCCGGCCTCATCGCGCTCAGGCGCTGTCCGGCCGGTCGAGGCGGGCCGCGTGGTCCGGGACGTACTTCTGCAGGTCGCGCGGGGGCCGCTGGTAGCCGCGCGGGGCCGGGCGGGGCGGCAGGTCGATCTGCGGGGCGGTGATCTCCCGGTACGGCACGGTGGAGAGCAGGTGGGCGATCATGTTGATCCGGGCCCGCCGCTTGTCGTCGCTCTCCACCACGTGCCAGGGCGAGTCCGGGGTGTCGGTGTAGACGAACATCTCGTCCTTGGCCCGCGAGTAGTCCTCCCAACGGGTGATCGACTCGACGTCCATCGGGGAGAGCTTCCAGCGCTTCATCGGATCCTCCAGCCGGTCCCGGAAGCGCCGTTCCTGCTCGGTGTCGCTCACCGAGAACCAGTACTTGCGCAGCAGGACGCCCTCCTCGATCAGCATCCGCTCGAAGGTCGGGCACTGGTGCAGGAACTGCCAGTACTGCTCGTCCGTGCAGAAGCCCATCACCCGCTCGACGCCGGCCCGGTTGTACCAGCTGCGGTCGAACAGCACGATCTCCCCGGCGGCCGGCAACTGCTCGACGTACCGCTGGAAGTACCACTGGGTCTTCTGCCGCTCGGTCGGGGTCGGCAGCGCCACGACCCGGGCGATGCGCGGGTTCAGGTACTCCGTCACCCGCTTGATCGCGCCGCCCTTGCCGGCGGCGTCGCGCCCCTCGAAGACCACCACCAGCCGGGCGCCCTCGACCCGCACCCACTCCTGGAGCTTCACCAGTTCCTGCTGGAGCCGCAGCAGTTCCCGCTCGTACGGCTTCCTCGCGAGTCGTTCCGGCTTCGCGGTCCGCTGCTCCTCGGCCACCTGGGCTCCTCCGTCCGACTGCTGCTGATGAGCACTCACCGTAGGCGCTGGAGGCCGCCCCCGCAGGTCGGCGGGCGGGCGGGCGGCAGCGGCGGCCCCCTGAACCGCCGCTGCCGCGCTCCCCCGTGCGGTCGGCGCGGACGCCGAACGACCAACCTTGGCCCACACCTGCCGGACGGGTCCAATATCCGGTTCCATAACCTTGGGGCATGGATGTCGACACCCGCCTGCTGCGCAGCTTCGCCGCGGTCTGCGAGGAGGGTCAGCTGACCGCCGCCGCGGCCCGGCTGTTCGTCTCCCAGCCGACGCTCACCAAGCAGATCCGCCAACTGGAATCGCTGCTCGGGGTGGCGCTGTTCGAGCGCTCGCGGCGCGGCATGGCGCCCACCCCGGCCGGGCGGGCGCTGGCGGACTACGCCGGGGCGATGCTGGCCGGCTGGGAGGACGCGCTGCGGGCCACCCGGGCGGCCGCCGCCGAGCAGGGCTCGGTGCTGCGCGTGGGGTTCGAGGGCGGCATCATCAACCTGATGACCCGCAGCACCGTCGCCGACTTCGCCCGGCGGATGCCCGGCTGGCAGGTGGAACTGCGGCAGAACAACTGGTTCGACCCGACCTCGGGCCTGGCCACCGGCGAGATCGACCTGACGCTCTGGCACGGCCCGGCGTGGCTGGTCGAGCACTACAACGTCGCTCTGCTCGGCGAGGAGGCGCGGGTCGTGGCGCTGCCGGCCGGGCACCGGCTGGCCGACCGGGCCGAGCTGTCCGTCGAGGACCTGCTGGACGAGCCGTTCGTGGCGATACCGCACGAGGCGGGGCACTGGCGCGAGTACTGGCTGGCGGGCCGGGAGCGGGGCGGGCGTCCGGTGCGGATCGGCGCGGTGGCGCACAACACCGACGAGTGGCTGACCGCGGTGGTGTGCGGTCAGGGCGTCGGCTTCGCACCGGAGACGATGAGCCGGCTGGCCGTACGGGGTGACGTCGCGTACCGGCCGGTGCGGGGGCTCAGCCCGAGCCTGGTCGGGCTGTACTGGCCGAAGGACCGCGAACTCACGCCGGCGATGGCCGCGTTCGTGCGCAGCTGCCGGGTCACGGTCCCCTTCGGTCGGCTGGGATCGTCGGACGGAACGGAGCCCCGGGTGGGAACGTCGGGTGGGACGGAGCCCCGGGTGGGAACGCGGTCGGTGGATCCGACCTGACGGGCTACACCGCCACGAAGGCCTCGGGGTAGCGGCAGAGCCCGCGCGGAGCGCCGTCGTACGCGGGCAGCGGCAGCGCCTGGAAGTAGGCGTCCGGCACCTCGAACGGCCCGCTGACCTCGTGCCGACCGGCCGCGCTGAAGCCGAACCGCCCGTAGTACTCCGGGTCGCCGAGGACGACCACGAGCTTCTCCCCCGCCTTCTCGGCCGCCGACAGCGCGGCCCGGACGACGAGTTCGCCGACGCCCTTGCGCTGCCACTCGGGCGCGACGGCGACCGGTGCGAGCGCGAGGCCCGCGCCGTCCTCGCCGACCCGCAGCCGGGTCAGCAGCGCGTGCCCGATCACCAGCCCGGTCTCGTCGACCGCGACCAGCGACAGCCCGGGCAGCCAGGCCGGATCGCGGCGCAGCGCGTCGACCAGGTCCGCCTCGTCCGGGCCGGGGAACGCGGCCATGTGGACGCGTCTGGTCGCCGGGGCGTCATCCGGACACTCGACCCTTGTGATCACCTGCATGAGTCAACCCTCCTTGTGTCACACGTCATTGTGGACCGGCCCCGGACGGTGGGTGGACCGTCCGGGGCCGTTGAAGGTTAGCGGATCCGGTGTCAGGCGTCGGACTTCGCGGCGTCCTCGCGCAGCTTCGGCTTGGCGTCCACGCCGGCCTCCCGGCGCTGGGCCGGGGTGATCGGGGTCGGGGCGCCGGTCAGCGGGTCACCGCCGGTGGACGTCTTCGGGAAGGCGATGACGTCGCGGATGGTGTCGTACCCGCCGAGCAGGGTGACGATGCGGTCGAGGCCGAAGGCGACGCCACCGTGCGGCGGCGGGCCGTAGTTGAAGGCGTCCAGCAGGAAGCCGAACTGCGAGGCCGCCTCCTCCTCGGAGAGGCCGATCGCGTCGAACGCCCGCTTCTGCACGTCGCGCTGGTGGATACGGATCGAACCGCCGCCCAGCTCCGAGCCGTTGAGGACCAGGTCGTAGGCGTTGGACAGGGCCGAGCCCGGGTCGGTGTCGAAGGTCGCGAGCGACTCGGCGGTCGGGGCGGTGAACGGGTGGTGCACCGCGTGCCAGCCCTGGAACTCGCCCTTGTCGTCCTCGATCGGCTCGAACATCGGGAAGTCGACGACCCAGAGGAAGGCCCACTGCGACGCGTCGATCAGCTCGCAGCGGCGGCCGATCTCCAGGCGGGCGGCGCCCAGCAGCTCCTGCGAGGGGCGCTGCTTGCCGGCCGCGAAGAAGATCGCGTCGCCGTTCTTGGCGCCCGCGGCGGCGGCCAGGCCGGCCAGGTGCTCCTCGGACAGGTTCTTGGCGACCGGGCCGCGCAGCTCGCCGGTCTCGGCGTCGATGACGACGTAGGCCAGGCCGCGGGCGCCGCGCGCCTTGGCCCAGTCCTGCCAGGCGTCGAGCGCCTTGCGGGGCTGCGAGGCGCCGCCGGGCATCACCACGGCGCCGACGTACGGGGCCTGGAAGACGCGGAACTCGGTGCCCTTGAAGTACGCGGTGAGGTCGGTGAGTTCCTGTCCGAAGCGGACGTCCGGCTTGTCGGAGCCGTAGCGGGCCATGGCGTCCGCGTAGGTCATCCGGGGCAGCGGGTTGGGGAGCTCGTAGCCGTGCACCTCGCGCCAGATCGAGCCGACGATCTTCTCGCCGAGGGCAAGGATGTCCTCCTGGTCGACGAACGAGGCCTCGATGTCGAGCTGGGTGAACTCCGGCTGCCGGTCGGCGCGGAAGTCCTCGTCGCGGAAGCAGCGGGCGATCTGGTAGTAGCGCTCCATGCCGGCCACCATCAGCAGCTGCTTGAACAGCTGGGGCGACTGCGGCAGCGCGTACCAGTGGCCGGGCTGCAGGCGGACCGGGACGAGGAAGTCGCGGGCGCCCTCGGGGGTGGAGCGGGTGAGGTACGGCGTCTCGATGTCGAGGTAGTCGTTCTCCTCCATCACCCGGCGGATGATGTTGTTGACCTTCGAGCGCAGCCGCAGGCCCTTGGCCGGGCCCTCACGGCGCAGGTCCAGGTAGCGGTAGCGCAGCCGGACCTCCTCGTTGACCGTGCCCGGCTCGTACTCGGCGACCGGGAAGGGCAGCGGGGCGGCCTCGGAGAGGACCTCGATCTCGCTGACGACGACCTCGACCGCGCCGGTCGGGATGTCCGGGTTCTCGTTGCCGTCGGGGCGCACCCGGACGTCGCCGACGACCTTGACGCAGTACTCGGCGCGAAGGCCGTGCACCGAGTCGAGGTCGCGGACCACGATCTGCACGGTGCCGGAGGCGTCGCGCAGATCGATGAAGGCGACACCGCCGTGGTCGCGGCGGCGGGCGACCCAGCCGGCCAGGGTGACGGTGGTGCCTGCGTGCTCCGGGCGGAGCGTGCCCGCGTCGTGCGTGCGGATCACAGCTGCTTCTCCTTCAGGGTGGTGACGAGTGCGTCGAGGGCGACGGGGTTCTGCTCGCCGGTGGTCAGGTCCTTGAGCTGGACGACGCCGTCGGCGAGGTCCCGGTCCCCGGCCACGAGGGCGAAGCGGGCGCCGGACCGGTCGGCGGACTTCATGGCGTTCTTGATGCTCTTGACGCCGAAGGCGAGGTCGGTGGCGACGCCGGCCCGGCGCAGCTCGACCACCTTGGCGAACAGGACGTTCTTGGCCTCCTCGCCGAGCGCGACGGCGTACACGGAGGTCGCGGCGGGCAGGTCGAGGACGATGCCCTCGGCCTCCATCGCCAGGAAGGTGCGGTCCACGCCGAGGGCCCAGCCGACGGACGGCAGCGCCGGGCCGCCGATCATCTCGGACAGGCCGTCGTAGCGGCCGCCGCCGCCGATCGCGGACTGGGCGCCGAGGCCGTTGTGCACGAACTCGAAGGTGGTGCGGGTGTAGTAGTCCAGGCCGCGGACCAGCTTCGGGTCGTCGACGAAGGCCACGCCGTTCGCGGTGAGCAGCTCGCGGACCTTCTCGTCGTACGCCTTGCACTCCTCGCACAGGTAGTCGCGCAGCTTGGGCGCGTCGACCAGCTGGGCCTGCACCGACTCGCGCTTGTCGTCCAGGACGCGCAGCGGGTTGATGCCGGCGCGGCGGCGGGTGTCCTCGTCGAGGTCCAGGCCGGCGAGGAACTCGACCAGGGCGGCGCGGTAGACCGGGCGGCACTGCTTGTCGCCGAGGCTGTTGAGCAGCAGCGAGTAGTCGCGCACGCCCAGCGAGCGGAAGGCGTCGTCGGCGAGGATGATCAGCTCGGCGTCCAGGGCCGGGTCCTCGGCCCCGATCGCCTCGGCGCCGACCTGGGAGAACTGGCGGTAGCGGCCCTTCTGGGCGCGCTCGTAGCGGTAGTACGAGCCGGAGTACCAGAGCTTGACCGGCAGGTTGCCCTGCTTGTGCAGGTTGGCCTGGAGGGCGGCGCGCAGCACCGAGGCGGTGCCCTCCGGGCGCAGCGCGAGCTCGTCGCCGCCGCGGGTGGTGAGGTTGTACATCTCCTTGCTGACGATGTCGGTGGACTCGCCGACACCGCGGGAGAAGAGCTTCACGTCCTCGAAGACCGGGGTCTCGACGTAGCCGTAGCCGGCCCGGCGGGCGGGCGCGGCGATGCGCTCGCGGATCGCCAGGAAGGTCGCGGAGCTGGGGGGCAGCAGGTCGTAGGTGCCCTTGGGGGCGGTGAAGGTGCTCAACTTCTCTTCCGTCACATTCCTCGTCGCGGGAAAGCCTGGGCGCCGGCCGCCCCTGCTGCCTGTCGGAGGTAGGGGTTGGTGGCGCGCTCGTGGCCGATGGTGGTCTGTCCGCCGTGGCCGGAGAGGACCACGGTGGTGTCGTCGAGGGGCAGGCACACCCGGGCCAGCGACCGCATGATCGCCTCGCTGTCCCCGCCCGGGAGGTCGGTACGCCCGATGGAGCCGGCGAACAGCAGGTCGCCCGAGAACAGCACCGGGGGGAGGTCCTCGGCACCGGGCGTCCGGAAGGTCACCGACCCCCCGGTATGGCCCGGGGCGTGGTCCACGGTGAGCTGCAGGCCGGCGAGCTCCAGCACGGCGCCGTCGGTGAGCTCGCGCACGTCGTCGGGCTCCCCGACGGTGAGCTCGCCCATCAGCTGGGTGCCCAGGGCGCGGCCGAGGGCCCTCTCCGGGTCGGACATCATGTACCGGTCCTCGGGGTGGATCCAGGCCGGGACGCCGCGGGCGCCGCAGACCGGGACCACCGAGGCCACGTGGTCGATGTGGCCGTGCGTGAGCACCACGGCGACGGGCTTGAGCCCGTGCTCGCGGACCATCTCCTCGACACCGCGTGCCGCCTGGTGGCCGGGATCGACGATGACGCACTCCTCGCCCGCCGCCGGGGCGACCAGGTAGCAGTTGGTGCCCCAGGCTCCAGCGGGGAATCCGGCGATGAACACGCGCGTCCTTCGTGATGCGGTCGGCAGTGGCGGCTACGGTCGCGGCTGCCGGGTCGGATGCAGCCACCAGTCATGCAGCAAACCAGTGAGGTAAAGGCAGCCTACCGGCGGTGCGGGTGCGGTTGCGAACCAGATAGGGGTGGCGCGCGCGGTTCGCACTGACAGGTTCACCGCGTTCTTACAGGCCCGGTCCCTACACTTGGCCGCCGATGGATGCGATGATCCGCTTCGGTACCCATCCACTTTCCCAGCACATCCGTAGGAGACACGGCCGGTGGTCAGCAGCGAACAGCGGCGGCGGCAGCTCGCCCGAGAGAAGTACGAGCGCCAGATGGAGCGGCGGGTCGCCGCGCGGTCCGCGCGCAGGCGCCGCAACACGATCCTGGGCGCCGCGCTCGCCGTCGTGGTGCTGGCCGGCGGCGGTGCGCTGGTCGGCACCGGGGCGTTCAGCTCGGACAAGGACAAGTCGGCTTCGGCCGGCTCCTCCGCCAAGGCCGCGCCGAGCCAGGGCGCCGAGCCGACCACCCCGACCCGCAAGCCGGTCGAGGGCTGCGCCGATCCGGCGCCGGGCGCGCCGAACGGCAAGCAGTGGCAGGCCGAGCCGGCCATGGCGATCGACGCGGGCGGTACGTACACCGCGACGCTGGACACCAACTGCGGCAAGGTGACGCTCGCGCTCGACGCGGCCAAGGCCCCGCACACGGTGAACTCCTTCGTCTTCCTGGCCGGGGAGAAGTACTTCGACCACACCAAGTGCCACCGCCTCACCACCGACGGCATCTTCGTGCTCCAGTGCGGCGACCCGACCGCCAGCGCGACCGTCCCGGGCGGCACCGGCGGCCCCGGTTACAAGTTCGCGGACGAGAACCTGACCGGCGCGACCTACCCGGCGGGCACCGTGGCGATGGCCAACTCCGGCCCCGGCACGAACGGGAGCCAGTTCTTCCTGGTCTACAAGGACACCCAGCTGCCCCCGAACTACACCCCCTTCGGCAAGATCACCGGGGGCCTGGACGCGGTGCAGAAGATCGCCGCCGCGGGCACCCTGGAGGGCGCCCCGGACGGCCACCCGATGGCCGACGTCACCTTCAACTCGGTGACCGCCGCAAAGAGTTGACATCTCCCGGGGCCGCCCGCAAGGGGCGCCCGAAGCGCCTCGGCGCGGCCCCGGCCCGAAATCGCCCGGCCCGGATGCGGACAGCACCGGGGCTGGTCGCCTATGTTGGCGTTGTATCAGGGTGCCCGTACCCGCCTGGCCGTCACCCTCGGCAGCAAGTCACGGCGGACGGGGACGGCGGACTCATCGGTCCGCCGCACATCAACTGTGGACGACGGACGCGCGCCGCCCCGGCGCGGGCGCGACGTCATGTGGAGGACGCGCTATGAGCAGCGACCCGTGGGGCCGTGTCGACGAGCAGGGCACGGTCTACGTCAGGACGGCCGACGGCGAACGCGTCGTGGGTTCCTGGCAGGCCGGCTCGCCCGAGGAGGCCCTCGCCTACTTCGAGCGCAAGTACCAGGGCATCGAGGTGGAGATCGGCCTGCTGGAGAAGCGGGTGCGCACCACCGACCTGGCCGCCAAGGACGCCCAGGCCGCGCTGGACCACCTGCGCGCCCAGGTGACCGAGGGGCACGCCGTCGGTGACCTGGCCGCCCTGGCCAAGCGGCTGGACACGCTCGCCGGCGAGATCGAGAGCCGGCGCGAGGAGCGCAAGGCCGCCCGCGCCAAGGCCCAGGACGAGACCCGCACCGCCAAGGAGGCGCTGGTCTCCGAGGCCGAGCAGCTCGCCGAGTCCACCCAGTGGCGGGAGGCCGGGGACCGGCTGCGCGCCCTGGTGGACACCTGGAAGGGCCTGCCCCGGCTGGACCGCAAGAGCGACGACGAGCTGTGGCACCGCTTCTCGCACGCCCGTTCGGTCTTCTCCAAGCACCGCAAGGCGCACTTCGCGACCCTGGACGCCGAGCGCGAGCAGGCCCGGCAGACCAAGGAGGCGCTGGTCGCCGAGGCCGAGGCGCTGTCCTCGTCCACCGAGTGGGGCGACACCGCGGCCGCCTACCGCGACCTGATGGCGCGCTGGAAGTCCGCCGGCCGGGCCCAGCGGGACATCGAGGACGAGCTGTGGGCGCGGTTCCGCGGCGCGCAGGACGTCTTCTTCCAGGCCCGTTCCGCGGTGTTCAGCGAGCGGGACGCCGAGCAGGTGGCCAACCAGAAGCTCAAGGAGGCGCTGGCCACCGAGGCCGAGGCGATCCTGCCGATCACCGACCTGAAGGCCGCCAAGGCGGCGCTGCGCGAGGTCAACGAGCGCTGGGAGGCGATCGGGCACGTGCCGCGCGACGCCCGTCCGAAGCTGGACGGCCGGCTGAACACGGTCGAGCGGGCCATCCGCGAGGCCGAGGACGCCGAGTGGAAGCGCTCCAACCCGGAGGCCAAGGCGCGCGCCGCCGGCATGGTCGGCCTGTTCGAGGCGAAGGCCGACAAGATCCGGGCCGACCTGGACAAGGCCCGCGCCGCCGGCAACGCCGGCCGGATCGCCAAGCTGGAGAACGAGCTGGCCGGCGTGCAGACCCTGCTGGAGCAGGCGCACCGGAGCCAGGAGGAGTTCAGCGGCTGATCCGCCGAACGCACGAGAGAGGGCCCCGGGATCTCCCGGGGCCCTCTCTCGTGCTCTCTCGTGCCCGGGGCGCCGCCTCGGCGCGCCGGGCGCTACTTGCGGGCCGAGGTGACGCGGTAGACGTCGTAGACGCCCTCGACGCCGCGCACGGCCTTGAGCACGTGGCCGAGGTGCTTCGGGTCGCCCATCTCGAAGGTGAAGCGGCTCATCGCGACCCGGTCGCGGGAGGTCTGCACCGCCGCCGACAGGATGTTGACGTGCTGGTCGGAGAGCACCCGGGTGACGTCCGAGAGCAGCCGGGAGCGGTCCAGCGCCTCGACCTGGATGGCCACCAGGAACACCGAGGACTGGGTGGCGGCCCACTCGACGTCGATCATCCGCTCGGGCTGCTGGCTCAGCGACTCGACGTTGACGCAGTCGGCGCGGTGCACCGAGACGCCGTTGCCGCGGGTCACGAAGCCGACGATCGGGTCGCCCGGCACCGGGGTGCAGCAGCGGGACAGCTTGACCCAGACGTCCTCGACGCCCTTGACGATCACGCCCGGGTCTCCCTTGGCCCGGCGTCGCACCGCCCGGCGGTTGTCGTGCGTCGGGGTCGCGGTCTCGGCGAGGTCCTCGGTGGCGCCCTCCTCGCCGCCGAGCGCCTGGACCAGCTTCTGCACGATGTTCTGCGCGGTGACGTGGCCCTCGCCGATCGCGGCGTAGAGCGAGGAGATGTCGGGGTAGCGCATCTCGTGGGCCAGGGTGACCAGCGAGTCGCCGGTCAGGATCCGCTGGATCGGCAGGCCCTGCTTGCGCATCGCCCGGACGATCGCCTCCTTGCCGTGCTCGATCGCCTCCTCGCGGCGCTCCTTGGAGAACCAGGCGCGGATCTTGTTGCGGGCGCGCGGCGACTTGACGAAGCCCAGCCAGTCCCGGGACGGGCCGGCGTTCTCCGCCTTGGAGGTGAAGACCTCGACGGCGTCGCCGTTCTCCAGCGTCGACTCCAGCGGCACCAGCCGCCCGTTGACCCGGGCCCCTATCGTCCGGTAGCCCACCTCGGTGTGCACCGCGAAGGCGAAGTCGACCGGGGTCGCGCCGGCCGGCAGGGCTATCACGTCGCCCTTGGGCGTGAAGACGAACACCTCGTTGCTGGCCAGGTCGAAGCGCAGCGACTCCAGGAACTCGCCCGGGTCGGCGGTCTCCTTCTGCCAGTCCAGCAGCTGCCGCAGCCAGGCCATCTCGTTGACGGCGCCGGCCTTGTCGTCCTTGCGGACCTGGGTCGGGGTGTCGGTGCGGACCTTGGACGCGCCGGCCACCGCGCGCTGCTTGTACTTCCAGTGCGCGGCGATGCCGTACTCGGCCCGGCGGTGCATGTCGAAGGTGCGGATCTGGAGCTCGACGGGCTTGCCGCCGGGGCCGATCACCGTCGTGTGCAGCGACTGGTACATGTTGAACTTGGGCATCGCGATGTAGTCCTTGAACCGCCCCGGCACCGGGTTCCACCGCGCGTGGATGGTGCCCAGCGCCGCGTAGCAGTCGCGGACGGTGTCGACCAGGACCCGGATGCCCACCAGGTCGTAGATCTCGGCGAAGTCCCGGCCCCGGACGATCATCTTCTGGTAGACCGAGTAGTAGTGCTTCGGCCGGCCGGTGACGGAGGCGGTGATCCGGGCGCCGCGCAGGTCCCCCTGGACCTGGTCGATGACGGTCGCCAGGTACTCGTCCCGCTTGGGGGCGCGCTCGGCGACCAGCCGGACGATCTCGTCGTACATCTTGGGGTAGAGGATCGCGAAGGCGAGGTCCTCCAGCTCCCACTTGATGGTGTTCATGCCCAGCCGGTGCGCCAGCGGGGCGTAGATCTCCAGCGTCTCGCGGGCCTTCTTCTCCTGCTTCTCCCGCTTGAGGTAGCGCATCGTGCGCATGTTGTGCAGGCGGTCGGCCAGCTTGATCACCAGGACCCGCGGGTCCTTGGCCATCGCGACGACCATCTTGCGGACGGTCTCGGCCTGCGCGGCCTCGCCGAAC
Organism: Kitasatospora sp. NBC_01300; assembly: GCF_041435235.1. Lineage (NCBI taxonomy): Bacteria > Bacillati > Actinomycetota > Actinomycetes > Kitasatosporales > Streptomycetaceae > Kitasatospora > Kitasatospora sp. NBC_01300. Next base: position 1,417,703 of record NZ_CP108408.1, read on the forward strand.
TTGACCCGGTCCAGCTTGGTGACGCCGTCCACCAGCAGCGCCACCGAGTCGCCGAAGTCCTTGCGCAAGGTCTCCAGGCCGTAGTCGGTGTCCTCGACGGTGTCGTGCAGCAGCCCGGCCATCAGGGTCGGGGCGTCCATCCCCAGCTCGGCCAGGATGGTGGCCACCGCCAGCGGGTGGGTGATGTACGGGTCGCCGCTCTTGCGCTTCTGCCCGCGGTGCCACTTCTCGGCGACGGCGTAGGCCCGCTCGATGTCCCGCAGCAGCGCCGGGTCGGCCTTCGGGTCGTTCGCCCGGATCGACCGGAACAGCGGCTCCAGCACGGGGTTGAGCACGCTGGAGCGCTGGCCGCCGAGGCGGGCCAGGCGGGCGCGCATGCCACCCGAGGAGGAGCCGCGCCCGGTGGGGCCGGTCGGTCGCGAGGAGGTCGGCGCCGGGCGTGCCGGGGTGGCCCCCGAGGGCGTGGGACGGTTGTCGGGGGCGGCCGCTTCGGCCGTGGGCACAACCTCGTCGGGCAAGGACTCTCCTCGGGGCACCGGGGCCGACCCCTGCCGCGGCCCGTACGGTCGGGCGCAACCGGGAGGGGGTGAATCTTCATGGTACCGAGCCGGGCGCCCGGGCGTTCATCCACCCGGGCCGGAAACGGAAGGGCGGCGGTCGGATGATCCGACCGCCGCCCTTCGTTCAGGTCCCTCAGACCGTGACCAGCGTCTCCAGCGGGGCGCCGTTCAGGTGCCCGGCCAGCCGGTCCCGGCCGTCCAGGAAGCCCAGCTCCATCAGCACCACGACGCCCACCAGCTCGGCGCCGGCCTCCTTCACCAGGTCCAGCGAGGCACCGATGGTGCCACCGGTGGCCAGCACGTCGTCCACCACCAGCACCCGCTCACCGGGCGCGAAGGCGTCGCACTGCACCTCCAGCGTCGCCGAGCCGTACTCCAGCTCGTACGAGCGCCGGAACACCTCGCCGGGCAGCTTGCCCTGCTTGCGGATCGGCACGAAGCCGAGCCCGGCCGCGAAGGCCGCCGGAGCCGCCAGCACGAAGCCGCGCGCCTCCAGGCCCACCACCTTGGTCGCCCCGAGCTCCCGCGCCCGGTCCGCCAGCGCCCTGGTGAGGGCGCCGAAGGCCTCGGCGTCGGCCAGCAGCGGCGCGATGTCCTTGAACAGCACACCCGGCTTCGGGTAGTCCGGGACGTCCCGGATCCGGCTGTTCAACAGCTCGGCCAGTGCGGTGTCGGCGGTGGTCACGGCGTGTCCTTACGATCGGGTCGGTTCAGCGCTTGGTGGACGGACGGCCCTTGGCACGCGTGGTGCCGGCCGCCCGGCCGCGCTGACCGACCATACCCGCAGGCAGGTCCTCGTCCGCGATCTCCTCGTCCGCCGGCACCTCGTCGGCGGCCTTGGCAGCGGCCGCGGCCCGGTGCTGCAGGACCCGCTTGCGCAGCGCCTTCATCTCCGGCTGCTCCTCCTTGAGCTGCGCCAGCAGCGGGGTGGCGACGCAGATCGACGAGTAGGCACCGGCCGCGAGGCCGATGAACAGCGCCAGCGAGATGTCGTTCAGCGTGCCGGCGCCCAGGATGCCGCCACCGATGAACAGCAGCGCGGCGACCGGGAGCAGGGCGACCACGGTGGTGTTGAGCGAACGCACCAGGGTCTGGTTGAGGCCCGCGTTGGCCGCCTCGCTGTAGGTGCGCTTGTTCTGCTTGGTGAGGTCCTTGGTGTTCTCCTTCACGGTGTCGAAGACGACGACCGTGTCGTAGAGCGAGTACCCGAGGATGGTCAGGAAGCCGATCACCGTACCCGGGGTGACCTCGAAGCCCACCAGGGCGTACACGCCGATGGTGATCAGGAGGTCGTGGATGAGGGCGACCAGGGCGGCCACCGCCATCCGCCACTCGAAGGCGATCGCCAGGTAGACCGTCACCAGGACCATGAAGATGATCAGACCGGTGAGTGCCTTCGAGGAGATCTGCTTGCCCCAGCTGGGGCCGATCACCTGGGCCTCGACGGTGTCCAGCGGAACGCCCAGCTTCTCGGAGAGCTGAGCGCGGATCTCGTCCGAGCTCTTCGGCTCCTCGGTGCTGACCTGGATGCGGATCTTGCCGTTGTCGGTCGACTGCACCAGCGGGTGCGAGGAGACGATCTGGTTGGACGTCTCCTGCGCCTGCGAGACGGTCAGCCCCGGCTTGGCCACGGTGTAGACCGAGCCGCCCTTGAACTCGATGCCCAGGTGCAGGCCCATCGCCAGACCGATCGCCGCGATCAGCACGATCACGCCGGAGATGGAGTACCAGAGCTTGCGGCGCCCGACGAAGTCGAAGCTGACCTCGCCCTGGTAGAGCCGGTGTCCCAGATTGGAGAAGCGTGACACGGTGTCAGGCCTCCTTCACGGCGGCAGAGGAGGGGCTACGACGACGGCTGCTGCGCAGCGGCGGGCGGGCGCCCAGCCGCTTCGGGTCCAGGCCGGACCACGGGTGACCGTTGGCGAAGAACTTGCGCCGGGCCAGCAGCGTGATCACCGGCTTGGTGAAGAGGAAGATCACCACGACGTCCAGCGCGGTGGTCAGCCCCAGGGTGAACGCGAAGCCCTGGACCTTGCCGACCGAGACCACGTAGAGCACGGCGGCACAGAGGAAGGACACGAAGTCCGAGACCAGGATGGTGCGCCGGGCGCGCGGCCAGGCCCGCTGGACCGCCGGGCGCAGCGGGGCGCCCTCGCGGACCTCGTCGCGGATGCGCTCGAAGTAGACGATGAAGGAGTCGGCGGTGATGCCGATCGCGACGATCGCACCGCAGACCGCGGGCAGGTTCAGCGCGAAGCCGATCCCCGCGCCGAGCAGGCTCATGATCGAGTAGGTCAGGGCCGCCGAGACGAGCAGACCGGCGATCGAGACCAGGCCGAGGCCGCGGTAGTAGACCAGCGAGTAGAGCACGACCAGCAGCATGCCGATCGCGCCGGCGATCAGACCGGCCTCGAGCTGGTCGCTGCCGAGCGCCGGGGAGACGGTGGTGATGTCGCTCTTGCTGAACTCCAGCGGCAGGGCGCCGTAGCCCAGCACGTTGGACAGGTCCTGCGCCTCGGTCTGGCTGAAGCGGCCGGTGATCACGGCGCTGCCGCCGGGGATCACGTTCTTGACCTCGGGGTGCGAGACGACCTGGTTGTCCAGCACGATCGCGAACTGGTTGTTCGGCGGGGTCTGGGTGGCGAGCTGGCCGGTGACCTTGGTGAAGGCGTCGGTGCCGGCGCCGTTGAACTGCAGCTGGACCTGCCAGCCGGCACCCGTCTGGGTGTCGAGGCTCGGCTGGGCCTTGGAGACGTCCGAGCCCTTCACGGCGACGGGGCCGAGGGCGAGCTTCTCGTAGTAGCCGTTCTCGGGCTTCTGCGAGCAGGCGACGACGGCCTTGTCCTCGGCGCCGGTCTGGGCCGCGCGGACCTCGGGCTTGGTGCAGTCGAGGGCGGTGAAGGCCGCGGCCAGCTCCGGCGGCACGGTGCCCTGGGTCATCGCGGCGCTGACGTCCGCGGCGCTGGGCGGGGTGGCGGGCGCGGACGGCGTGGTCGCGGCGCTCGGGGCGGTGCTCGCGCCCGTGGCGGCGGCGCTCGGGCTGGCGTCGGCGGCCAGCGCCTCACCGGCCGGGCGGCCCTGCTTGGTGCCGCTCGCGCTGGGCGTGCCGGACGCGCTCGCGCCGGGCGAGGCGGTGGACCCGGCGGACTGGGCCGCGCTCGGGGTGCCGGTGGCCGAGGGGGAGCTGGTGGGCGCCGGCGGCGTGAAGCCGCTGGGCGCCACCGCGAGGACCGGGCGGAAGAACAGCTTGGCGGTGGTACCCACCTGGTCCGCCGCGTTCTGCTGGTTGCCGCCCTTGGGGATGTTCACGATGATCGTGTTGTCGCCCTGGGTCTGCACCTCCGCCTCGGAGACACCCATGCCGTTGACGCGGCGCTCGATGATCCCGGTGGCGATGTCCATGTTGGACTTGCTGATCGCCTTGGGGTCTGTCGACTTCGCGGTCAGCGTGATGCTGGTGCCACCGGCGAGGTCGATTCCGAGCCGGGGCTTGGTGTGGCCCGTCCCGAACATGAGGGCGACCAGTCCGACGGTGACGACCAGGATGAGGGCCAGCGCCCGCCCTGGGTAGCCGTCGCGCGGGCGCGACTTGGGTGTTGCCACCTTGCTCGTTTCTCCCTGTCCATGCCACTCCCCCAACCGGACCCCCGTCCGGCTTGTGGCGGGACGGGGGCATGGCGGTTCTGCGGCCCTGAGGTCCTGTGGGCTCGCGGCACTGGGCCGCGCGGCCGGGCTGGTGCCCGACCGTACTACTTGCTCGCGGGAGCCCCGCCCTCGACGTCGCCCTTGGCGCCGCCGTCCTTGGTGAGCGTCAGCGGCTTGTCCTCGACCGGCTCGGCGTCGGCGTCCTCGGCCTCCGGCTCGGCCAGCTCGTCATCGGCGGGGCGACCGTTGATGATCGCGTCGTACTCCTGGGGGTCCAGGACAGCGGCGATCGCGCTCTTGGTGAAGTGGGTGACCACGCCGGGCGCGATCTCCAGCTCGATGGTCTCCTCGTTGACCGCCTTCACCTGGGCGTACAGGCCGCCGATGGTGCGCACCCCCGCCCCTGGCTCCAGCGAGGTCTGCATCTGCTGCATCTGCGACTGGCGCTTCTTCTGCGACCGGAACATGAGCACGATCGCGATGATCGGGAGGAGAAGGATGATGAAGTTCACTGCAGCCAGGGTCCTTTACGGGCCGCCGACCGGCGGCCTGTGTGGTATTGGTCGGCCCGTCAGGTGAGCGGGGCGGTCCGGCGGAGTCTAGGCGACCCCGAACTGATCGGACAACGCCAAGCATCGCATCCTGCCGCCGAAAGTGGCGACCCTCCGCCTGCACAGTTTCCCCGGACTTCGCCCCCGGCTCGCACGCGGGCCGCTCACCGGGGTGGCGCATCGGACGCCTCCCGGGACCCGTCGGGCGGCGATCACCCGTTCAGCCCTCGTCGGCCCGGAGGAGTTCGGATTGCACGGGCACGGCGCCCCGGCCGGTCTGGACCGGCGGGGTCAGCCCGAGGTGCTGCCAGGCCGCCGCCGTGGCGATCCGGCCGCGCGGGGTCCGGGCGAGCAGGCCCTCGCGGACCAGGAAGGGCTCCGCCACCTCCTCGACCGTCTCGGACTCCTCCCCCACCGCGACCGCGAGAGTCGACAAACCGACCGGTCCGCCGCCGAACAGCCGCAGCAGCGCGGTCAGCACCGCGCGGTCCAGCCGGTCCAGACCGCGGGCGTCCACCTCGTAGACGTCCAGCGCCCGGGCGGCGATCTCCGCGGTGACCTGACCGTCGTGCCGCACCTGCGCGAAGTCGCGGACCCGGCGCAGTAGCCGGTTGGCGATGCGCGGCGTCCCCCGCGAGCGGCCGGCGATCTCGGCGGCGCCGGCCGGGTCGATCTCCACGTCCAGCAGGGTGGCCGAGCGGCGCACCACCCGTTCGAGCTCGGCCGGGGCGTAGAACTCCATGTGCCCGGTGAAGCCGAAGCGGTCGCGCAGCGGGGGCGGCAGCAGGCCGGCCCGGGTGGTGGCGCCGACCAGGGTGAAGGGCGGCAGTTCCAGCGGGATGGCGGTGGCGCCCGGGCCCTTGCCGACGATCACGTCGACCCGGAAGTCCTCCATCGCCATGTAGAGCATCTCCTCGGCCGGCCGGGACATCCGGTGGATCTCGTCGAGGAAGAGCACCTCGCCCTCGGCGAGCGAGGAGAGGATCGCCGCGAGGTCCCCCGCGTGCTGGATCGCCGGACCGGAGGTGATCCGGATCGGGGCGCCCAGCTCGGCGGCGATGATCATGGACAGGGTCGTCTTGCCCAGCCCGGGCGGCCCGCTGAGCAGCACGTGGTCGGGCGCGCTGCCGCGCTTGCGGGCCGCCTGGAGCACCAGGGACAGCTGCTCGCGCACCCGCTCCTGACCGATGAACTCGTCCAGCAGCTTGGGGCGCAGCGCCGCCTCGACCGCCTGGTCCTCCCCGTCGGCGGCGGCCGTCACCAGCCGGTCGCCCGGGTCCGAGTCGTACGGACTCATCAGCACATGCTCCAAAGTCGACAAGAGGACAGATCGCCAGATGGCTTTAGCGGGATCGGTTGAGGCCGCGCAGGGCGAGCCGGAGCAGTGCGCCGACGTCCGGCGTCTGCTGGGCCTCCGCCTCGGGGGTGACGGCCACGACCGCCTCGTCCGCCTCGCGCGGAGCGTAGCCGAGACCGGTCAGCGCCGAGTGCAGCTGCTCGCCCCAGGGGGCCGGACCGCTCGCGATCGGCTTCTGCGCCGGCACCGCGCCGTGCGGGGCTCCCAGCTTGTCCTTGTACTCCAGCAGCAGCTTGGCGGCCTTCGCCTTCCCGATGCCGGGCACGGCCACCAGCGCCTTCTCGTCGCCGCCGGCCACCGCGGCCCGCAGCGCGTCGGGGCTGTGCACCCCGAGGATCGCCTGCGCCAGCTTCGGGCCGACGCCCGGCGCGGCCTGGAGGATCTCGAAGACGGCGCGCTCGTCGTCGTCCGCGAAGCCGAACAGGGTCAGCGAGTCCTCCCGGACCACCAGCGAGGTCGCGAGCCGGGCGGGCTCACCCAGCCGGAGCCCGGCCAGCGTGTTCGGCGTGCACTGCACGGCCATGCCGACCCCGCCGACCTCGACCACGGCCAGTCCGGAGGAGATGGCCGCCACGGGCCCTTGCACGAAGGCGATCACCGGCTGCTTCCTTTCAGGGGGGTGGCGCGGGCCGCCCGTACCGCGGCCTCCAGGCGGTTGACCGCCCCGCCGCGCCAGATGTGGCAGATGGCCAGCGCCAGCGCGTCGGCGGCGTCGGCGGGCTTGGGCGGGGCGTCCAGCCGCAGCAGGCGCTGCACCATGGCCGTGACCTGCGCCTTGTCGGCCCGGCCGGAGCCGGTGACGGCGGCCTTGACCTCGCTCGGGGTGTGCAGGGTGACCGGGATGCCCCGCCGGGTGGCGCAGAGCATCGCGACCGCGCTGGCCTGGGCGGTGCCCATCACCGTCCGGACGTTGTGCTGGGCGAACACCCGCTCGACGGCGACCAGCTCGGGCTGGTGCTCGTCGAGCCAGGCCTCCATGCCCTGCTCCACCAGCAGCAGCCGCCGCCCGATCTCGTCCTCGGCGGGGGTGCGTATGACACCGACCCCGAGCATCCGCAGCGGCCGCCCCGGCGCACCCTCGACCACGCCGATCCCGCACCTGGTCAGCCCCGGGTCCACGCCCAGTACCCGTACCACAGCCCCGCCTCTCGTTGGTCGCCGCCCGCCTCCGGGCGCACCGGCCCGGGCAGGCCCTCCGGCCCACGGCGGGCGACCTGCGAAGGCTACCGTCCGGGTCCGACAGCGCCCGCAAAGACACCGGCCCGGCGGTCGGGAGACCGCCGGGCCGGGGAGTGAGAACGATCACTCGGCGTCGAGCTGCGCACCGACCTCGTCGGAGATGTCGAAGTTGGCGAAGACGTTCTGCACGTCGTCGCTGTCCTCCAGCACGTCGATCAGCTTGAGGATCTTGCGGGCGCCGTCGACGTCCAGCTCGACCTGCATGCTCGGGAGGAAGTTGGCCTCGGCCGAGTCGTAGTCGACGCCGGCGTCCACCAGCGCGGTGCGCACGGCGACCATCTTGGCGGCCTCGGAGACGATCTCGAACGCGTCGCCGAGGTCGTTGATCTCCTCGGGCTCCTGGTCGAGGACGACCTCGAAGAGCTTGTCCTCGTCCACGCCGTCAGCCTTGGGGACGATCACGACGCCCTTGCGGGTGAACAGGTACGACACCGAGCCCGGGTCGGCCATCGAGCCGCCGTTGCGGGTCATCGCGACGCGCACGTCGGAGGCGGCGCGGTTGCGGTTGTCGGTGAGGCACTCGATCAGGACGGCGACGCCGTTCGGGCCGTAGCCCTCGTACATGATGGTCTGGTAGTCGGCGCCGCCGGCCTCCAGGCCGCCACCGCGCTTGACGGCGCGGTTGATGTTGTCGATCGGGACCGAGCTCTTCTTCGCCTTCTGGATGGCGTCGTAGAGGGTCGGGTTGCCGGCCGGGTCGGGACCGCCGGTGCGCGCCGCCACCTCGATGTTCTTGATCATCTTGGCGAAGAGCTTGCCGCGCTTGGCGTCGATCACGGCCTTCTTGTGCTTGGTGGTAGCCCACTTAGAGTGGCCGGACATTCGCCAGCTCCTTTACGTCGCCAAAGGGAAATGAAACAGATGAGATCTTACCGGTGTCGTCACCGGAAAGGCGCACACGGTCAGCGCCGCCCCAGGTGCTCCTCGACCATCGCGACGAAGTAGGCGTGCACGCGGTGGTCGCCGGTGAGCTCCGGGTGGAAGGAGGTCGCCAGCAGGTTGCCCTGGCGCACGGCCACGATCCGGCTCTCCGGACCGTCCGCGGCGGGCAGCTCGGCCAGCACCTCGACACCCGCGCCGACGCCCTCGACCCAGGGGGCCCGGATGAAGACGCCGTGCACCGGCGCGTCGCCCAGGCCAGCGAAGGCGACACCGGACTCGAACGACTCGTTCTGGCGGCCGAAGGCGTTGCGGCGCACGGTCATGTCGATGCCGCCGACGGTCTCCTGGTCGTCCCGGCCGTCCAGGATCTTGTCGGCCAGCATGATCATTCCCGCGCAGGTGCCGTACACCGGCATCCCGGCGGCGACCCGCTCGCGCAGCGGGTCCATCACGCCGAACAGCAGCGCCAGCTTGGACATGGTGGTGGACTCCCCGCCGGGGATCACCAGCGCGTCGACCTCGGCCAGCTCCTCGGCACGGCGCACCGGGCGGGCGAGCGCGTCGGCCTCGGCCAGCGCGACCAGGTGCTCGCGGACGTCACCCTGGAGGGCGAGGACGCCGATGACTGGAGTGCTCACGGTCTTCAACCTCGTTAGATCGTTCTACGGATGTACGTGACGCGGCCCGCCGCGCGCCGAGGCGCTGCGACGGGCCGGCACAGGGGGCGACTACCAGCCGCGGTTGGCGTAGCGCTCGGTCTCCGGCAGGGTGTCGCAGTTGATGCCGACCATGGCCTCGCCGAGGTTGCGGGAGGCGTCCGCGATGATCTTCGGGTCGTCGAAGAAGGTGGTGGCCTTCACGATGGCGGCGGCGCGCTTGGCCGGGTCGCCCGACTTGAAGATGCCCGAGCCGACGAAGACGCCCTCGGCGCCGAGCTGGCGCATCAGCGCGGCGTCGGCCGGGGTGGCCACGCCACCGGCGGAGAACAGCACGACCGGCAGCTTGCCGAGCTCGGCGACCTCCTTGACGAGCTCGTACGGGGCGCGCAGCTCCTTGGCGGCGGCGTACAGCTCGTTGTTGTCGAAGCCGCGCAGCTTGGCGATCTCGTTCTTGATCTGGCGCAGGTGGCGGACGGCCTCGACGACGTTGCCGGTGCCGGCCTCGCCCTTCGAGCGGATCATGGCCGCGCCCTCGGCGATGCGGCGCAGGGCCTCGCCCAGGTTGGTGGCGCCGCAGACGAAGGGGGTGGTGAAGGCCCACTTGTCGGAGTGGTTGACCTCGTCGGCCGGGGTCAGCACCTCGGACTCGTCGATGTAGTCGACACCGAGCGACTGGAGGACCTGGGCCTCGACGAAGTGACCGATCCGCGACTTGGCCATCACCGGGATGGAGACCGCCTCGATGATCTCCTCGATCATGTTCGGGTCGGACATCCGGGCCACGCCGCCGTCCTTGCGGATGTCGGCCGGAACCCGCTCCAGCGCCATGACGGCCACCGCGCCGGCGTCTTCAGCGATCTTGGCCTGCTCGGCGTTGACCACGTCCATGATCACACCGCCCTTGAGCTGCTCGGCCATGCCGCGCTTCACCCGGGCGGTACCGATCTGCGGCTGGTCTGCGGTGGTGGGGGTGGTGGACACGTGAGACCTCACTCGAAGATGAACCAGTGCTATCGCCCTATGGTAGGCGGAACGGGTGACGCAACCATGCGCCACCAAGTCCAGCCCGGACGACGGGATGCGACAAACGGGCCGTATCCGAGCACAGCCTAGGCGGGTGCCCCTTCGGGCGTGAGCGCGGGCGGCGGAGCATCGTCCATCTCGAACGCCAGCGGGAACGGAGCCTTCCCCGCCAGCCGGAAGTACCGCACCAGACGGTGCTCGCGCACCGCCCGCGCCGCCCGCACCGCGTCGTTGTGGAACCGGCGCGCCATCGGCGCCCGGCGCACCGCCGCCGTCAGGTCGCGCACCGCGTCCTCGCCGCCCGGCTCCGCCACCAGCGCCGCCACCTGCTCCGGCTCGGCGAACACCGCCCGCAGCGCCAGGCTCAGCTGGCTCTCCGCCACCTCACGCTGATCGTCCTCGGCCTGCCGGGCCGCGTGCGCCGCGTCCAGCAGCAGCAGCGAGGCCGCCGGGTCCAGCAGCGAGGACGTGGCCAGCTCCATCGCCACCGAGGCCCGACGGACCAGCTGCGCGTCCAACGCGGCCCGCGCGGCGTCGATCCTGGCGTGCAGCCGGTCCAACCGACCAGCCGTCCAACTCAGGTACATGCCGAAGAGCACCACGGCCACGCCGGCCCAGATCCAGGTAGTCACGGGGCGCAACGCTACCGGGTGTCACCGGCTCAGCCCTCCGCGCTCGCGCTCCGGTAGGACCCGCGGTCGACGTCGGAGACGTTCACCGCCGTGTACAGCCGGGTGCCCGGCGCCGGCGCGACGTGCTCCGCCAGCAGCGCCAGCACGCCCTCGCTGAGCGCCGCCTTCGCCTCCGGCGTACGGCCCGGGAAGATCTGGAACTCGACGTACACCTGCGCGGCGGCCCCCTCGTCCTCCCCCACCACGAAGTCGTCGTTCTGCCGGAACAGCGTCTTGCACGCCTCCGGCTTCGCGTCGATCGTCCCCACCGCGAGTCGGTTGATCGCCAAGCCCAGCGCCCGGCGGTCGAAGGAGCCGGCCAGGCTCGGCGAGTAGTCGACGGAGATCTGCGGCATCGGTGCCCCCATGCGTCGTGCCCGAATACGGTCGACCGACCCTAACGCCGCCGACACCCCGGAAAAGTCCCGGGGCCGCCGGGCTCAGTCCCGGGCCAGCCCGAACCGGCCGCGCCGGCCGCTGCGCACGTCCTCCTCGACCACCGCCGCGGCCCCCGCCGCCACCGTCTCGTACACCGCCAGGATGTCCGCGCCGACCGTCGACCAGTCGAACCGCCGCACGTACCGCGAGGCGGCCTTGCTCAACTCCCCCAGCCGCCCCGGATCGCCCAGCAGCCGCAGCGCCGCACCGGCCAGCGCGTCCGCGTCCTCCACCGGGAACAGCTCGCCCGCCTCCCCGCCGTCCAGCACCTGCTTGAACGCGTCCAGGTCGCTGGCCAGCACCGGGGCACCCGCCGACATCGCCTCGACCAGGATGATCCCGAAGCTCTCGCCACCGGTGTTCGGCGCCACGTACAGGTCCACGCTGCGCAGCAGCCGGGCCTTGTCGCGGTCGCTCACCATGCCGAGGAACTCCACCTGCCGGCGCACCTCCGGCGCCAGGCCGGCGACGGCCTCCTCCTCGTCCCCCTTGCCCGCCACCAGCAGCCGCACGCCCGGCCGCTCGGCCAGGATCTTCGGCAGCGCCGCCAGCAGCGTCGGCAGGCCCTTGCGCGGCTCGTTGATGCGGCCGACGAAGCCGATCGTGCCCGGCTCCCCGGCCGCCGCACCGCCGCACCAGCGCTCGTCCGGCTCGGCGTCCGCGAAGAAACCGACGTCCACGCCGTTCGGGATCACCACCGCGTCGCCGCCCAGGTGCTCCACCAGCGTCCGCCGGGCGTACTCCGACACCGCGATCCGGGCCCGCATCTTCTCCAGACCGGGCTGCAGGATCGGCGAGGCCGCGATCATCGCCCGCGAGCGCGGGTTGGAGGTGTGGAACGTCCCCACCATCGGCCCGGACGCCGACCAGGCGGCCAGCATCGACACGCTCGGCGCGGCCGGCTCGTGCACGTGCAGGATGTCGAACCGGCCCTCGTGCAACCACCGCCGCGTCCGCGCCGCCGACAGGACGCCGAAGCTCAGCCGCGCCACCGACCCGTTGTACGGCACCGCCACCGCCCGCCCGGCACCGACCACGTACGGCGGCAACGCCTCCTCGTCCTCGGCCGGCGACAGCACCGAGACCTCGTGGCCCAGGCCGATCAGGTGCTCGGCCAAGTCCCGGATGTGGAACTGCACCCCACCGGGGACGTCCCAGTCGTACGGGCAGACGATGCCGATCTTCACGGGTTCCTCATGCTCCTTCGGGTACTCCTGCTGGCCGGGATCAGGACCCGGAGGCCTCGGCCGCCGGCTCGCCGGCCGGCTCCGGCACGGCCGCCCGGGCCGCCTCGGAGTGCGGCGCGGCCGCCTCCTCCACCGTCTCACGGACCGGGAGGTCGGCCAGCCAGAACCGCTGCAGCATGTGCCAGTCCTCGGGGTGCTCGCGGATCGCCTGCTCCCACACCTGCGCCAGCGCCTGCGTCATCACCTGCGTCCGCTCCTTGCGGTCGCCCTCCTGCGGCACCGGCACCTCGGGGTGGATCCGCGCCCGCATCACCGAGCCCTCGTACCAGAGCGTCACCGGCAGCAGCGCCGCCCCGGTGCGCTGGCACAGCGCCGCCGGACCGGCCGGCATCCGGGTCGCCTCCCCGAAGAACGACACCTCCACGCCCGCCTCCGAGAGGTCCCGGTCCCCCACCAGGCAGACCAGCCGACCCTCGCGCAGCCGCCGCGCCAACGTGCCGATCACGTTCACCCCGCCCCCGGTCAACGCCAGGACCTCCATGCCCTGACCCTCCCGGAACTCCACGAACCGGTCGAACAGCCGCTCCGGCTTCAACCGCTCCGCGACCGTGGTGAACGGGAAGCCCAGCTGCGCCACCCAGGTGCCCGCCAGGTCCCAGTTGCCCATGTGCGGCAGCGCGATCACCGCGCCCCGACCGGCCTCGATCGGCGCGCGCAGGTTCTCCACACCGTCCGACCTGACGTCCCGGGCCACCCGCTCCCGGCTCCAGACCGGCAACCGGAACGACTCCATCCAGTACCGCAGGTACGAGCGCATCCCGGCCCGGGACAGCGCCCGCAGGCCCGCCTCGTCCAGTCCCGGACGGACCCGGCGCAGGTTCGCCTCCAACTGGAGCACCCGCTTGCCCCGCCGACGCCAGGCGTAGTCCGCCAGCCGGTCGAACAGGCCCCGCGCCACCCGCTCCGGCAGGTGCTTCAGCACCGCCCAGCCCAGCGCGTACGCCCAGTACACCAGTCGGTCCGTCACCGCAGGACGCCCCCCATCAGCTCCCGGCCGCCGCTCGGTCGGCCTCGAACGCCTCCCGGCGCACGGTCAGCATGCGCTGGAACACCGTCACCAGACTGCCCACCGCCACCAGCCACAGCGCCACCGGCAGCAGCCACTCCACGTACGGCACCCCGAACTTGTGCAGACCCGCGACCCCGGCCGCCACCAGGCTGGCCACCAGCCGCTCGGCCCGCTCCACCAGCCCCGACACGTCGCACGGCAGCCCCTGGCTCTGCGCCCGCGCCTTGGTGTACGACACCACCAGCCCGCTCGCCAGGCAGCAGATCGCCACCGCGCACAGCAGGTTGTTGTCACCCTTGCCCGCGTACCACATCGCCAGACCGCCGAAGATCGCCGCATCCGCGACCCGGTCCAGCGTGGAGTCCAGGAACGCCCCCCACCTGGTGCTCCGGCCCAACTGGCGGGCCATGTTCCCGTCCACCAGGTCCGAGAAGATGAACAGCGTGATCGTGATGGTGCCCCAGAAGAACTCCCCGCGGGGGAAGAACACCAGCGCACCGGCCACCGAACCGGCCGTACCGATCAGCGTCACGGCGTCCGGGCTCACGCCCAGCCGGATCAGGAACGCGGCGAACGGGGTCAGAACACGTGTGAAGAAGGCACGCGCGTATTTGTTGAGCATGGCCTTCCCGACCGCTCCGATCTCCCTGGTACCCGCCTGGCGCAACACGCGCGGCAGACGGCCGGACGGATCAGCCCGTCCGGCCCACCCATCGTAGCCAGGCCGGAGGCACGCTCCGTCGCACGCACCGCCCGACGACACCCCGACCACGTCCCACACACGGACGGTCACCGCCCACCCGTACGACACGCGCCTCCGCAGCACCCGCACCTACACTTTCGAAGGACAGCCCCGGCGCGACGGGAGGAGACCCCGATGCCCGACCGCAGCACGGCCCGAGCCGCCCAGGCACCCGCCGTCACCGCCCCCCGGGACCTGCGCAACGTCGTCCTCATCGGCTCCAGCGGTGTGGGCAAGACCACGCTCGCCGAATCCCTCGCCCTCGCCGCCGGCGCCACCGGCCGGGCCGGCCGCGTCACCGACGGCACCACCGTCTCCGACCACGAGGACATCGAGCACCACCAGCAGCGCTCCGTCCAGCTCTCGCTGCTCCCGCTCGAATGGAAGGGCGTCAAGATCAACCTGATCGACCCGCCCGGCCACCCCGACTTCACCGCCGACCTGCACGCCGCCCTGCACGCCGCCGACGCCGCCGTCTTCGTCGTCTCCGCCACCGACCCCGTCACCGCCCCCACCCGCGCACTCTGGCGCGAGTGCGCCGCCGAAGGCATCCCGCGCGCCATCGCCGTCGCCAAACTCGACCTCGCCCGCACCGGCTTCGACGACATCCTCACCGCCTGCCACGACGCCTTCGACCTGGGCCCCGACACCCTCCGCCCGCTCTTCCTGCCCGTCCTCCACGACGGCCGCCCCGACGGCAGCGTCGACCTGCTCACCGGCGACACCTACGGCCGGGCCGCCCCGCTGCCCGACACCGGGCCCGCCCACGACAGCCTCGTCGAGGCCATCTCCGGCCAGGACGACACCCTCATGGAGCGCTACCTCTCCGGCGACACCCTCGACACCGACGCCCTCGAAGCCGGCCTGCGCCGCGAAGTCCTCGGCTGCGCCCTCCACCCCGCCGTCCCCACCAGCGAGAACGGCCTCGGCGCCACCGAACTCCTCGACCTGATCGTCCACACCTTCCCCGACCCCAGCGAACGCACCCGCCCCGCCCCCGACTGCGACCCCGACGCCCCGCTCGCCGCCCAGGTCGTCCGCGTCACCGGCGACACCTACGTCGGCCGGATCAGCCTGCTGCGCCTGTACGCCGGCACCCTGCGCCCCGACACCCGCATCCACCTCGCCGGCCCCGCCCACAGCGCCGACCAGAACGGCGACGAACGCGTCACCGCCCTCAGCAGCCCCTTCGGCAAGCTCCAGCGGCCCGTCCCGCACGCCGTCGCCGGCGACCTCGTCTGCATCGCCAAGCTCACCACCGCCCGCGCCGGCGACACCGTCCACGACCCCGGCCACCCCGTCGACCTCGACGGCTGGCCCCTCCCCGAGCCCCTGCTCCCGATCGCCGTCGAAGCCCACAGCAAGGCCGACGACGACAAGCTCTCCCAGGCCCTCACCCGCCTCACCGCCGAGGACCCGGCCCTACGCCTCGAACAGAACCCCGACACCCACCAGCTCGTCCTCTGGTGCACCGGCGAGGCCCACGCCGAGGTCGTCCTCGACCGCCTGCGCACCCGGCACGGCGTCCACGTCGACACCGTCGAACCCCAGGTCGCCCTCCGCGAGACCTTCGGCACCGCCGCCGCCGGCCACGGCCGGCTCGTCAAGCAGTCCGGCGGCCACGGCCAGTACGCCATCTGCGACCTGGAGGTCGAACCCCTCCCGGCCGGCTCCGGCTTCGAGTTCCAGGAGCACGTCGTCGGCGGCGCCGTCCCCAAGCACTTCATCCCCTCCGTCGAGAAGGGCCTGCGCGCCCAGCTCGCCAAGGGAGTCGCCACCGGCCACCCGCTCGTCGACGTCCGGGTCACCCTCACCGACGGCAAGGCCCACTCCGTGGACTCCTCCGACGCGTCCTTCCAGGCCGCCGCCGCCCTCGCCCTGCGCGACGCCGCCGAACACGCCGTCATCCGGCTGCTCGAACCCGTCGCCGCCGTCACCGTCCTGCTGCCCGACGACTACCTCGGCGCCGTCCTCGGCGACCTCTCCGCCCGCCGCGGCCGCGTCCTCGGCACCGAGACCGGCGGCCCGGGCCTGACCCTGCTGCGCGCCGAGGTCCCCGAACTCGAACTCGTCCGCTACCCGGTCGACCTGCGCTCACTCACCCACGGCACCGCCGAGTTCTCCCGCGCCTACCTGCGCCACGAACCCATGCCGACCGCCCTGGCCGGCCGCTACACCGACTGAGCGCCCTGCCGCCGCGGCAGCGAGCACGCCGCCGTACCCCCCGGCATCCGGTGCCGGTTGCGCGCCACCCAGCGGTACGCCAGACCCGCCACCGGCCGCACCGGCGCCAGCGCCAGCACCGCCCCCAGGTACGCCCACGCGCCGCCCGAACGCATCAGCAGCCGCGCCACCGCCTGCGCGCCCCCGTACACCCGGCCCGCCGGCGTCACCCACAGCACCTCGCGCTCCGCCCGCTCCGCGGTCACCTCGCCCAGCCCGCCCGCGCGCGCGTCCAGCGCCGCCAGGTCCTCGAACTGGAACGGCACCGCCTCCCAGCCCCCCGAGGCCAGCGTCTGCCGCAGATAGCGCTCCGCCCAGCGCACGCAGGACGAACAGAACGAACAGTCCCCGTCGAACACCAGCACCGGATCCATCGCCTGGGCTCCCTTCCTAGCCGTCGCGGCCATCCTGCACCACCCCGACGACCCGGCGCCGCCCGGGTATCGACCAGCCCGAAGCTGGGCATCATGCCTCTCAGGCCCGGGCGCGGCCCGATCGTGACGGCACTTCAGACGATCATGCGCGCGGCGACACCGCGGCACGATAACCTGCCGCTGACAAGGGGAGGAGGGGACGCCACCGTGACCACACTCGACATGACTCCGGGTGCGCAGATACCCCGCACCGACGCCGGGCCGCAAACCGGAGTCACCCCGGCGCTCTCCTCGGTCGCGTACCGCGACGGCAAGATCGAGGACTTCGTCGGCAAGGTCACCGCCGCGACCCACAAGAAGCCCCGGTTCAAGCTCTTCGAGGCGAACCTCGGCGAGGCGTTCAGCGCCGCCGTCATCTCCCGCACCGTCGGCGCCGGACGCAAGCCGCTCGTGCCCTCGTTCGGCACCGACACCCGCCAGATCGTCGAACACTGCCTGGCCGCACAGGAGTTGCGGGCCGCGCGGGACCGCAAGCTCACCGTGGTCACCGTGCTCTTCGGCCTGCTCGCCCTGCCCGGCACCCTGATCTGGATCGGTGCGTTCTACCTGCGCATCTACCTCATGAAGGGCAAGGCCCTCCAGGACGAGCTCTACGGCGCCCTCGCGCTCCTCGCCGCAGCCGTGGTCTCCGTCCTGTTCCTCGTCAAGCCCCCCGCCCACGGCCCGCTCGGCATCTACCTGCGCGTCGCCATGATCCCGCCCATCATCGGCGGGATCCTCGCCCGGCGCATCGTGCTGCGCTCCACCAAGGAGCTCCGCGAACGCTGGCTCGCCCTCGCCGAGGGCAGCTCCGTCGCCGCCACCGTGTCCAAGGCCGTCCCCCGCGACGACCTCGACAAGAAGGCCGTCGACCTGCGCGACAAGCTCGCCCGCATGGAGGGCGAGCAGGAGACCAACGTCCAGCACTACGCCGGCCCCAAGGGCATCCTCGGCGTCGGCAAGCGCTGGGGCGAATGGCGCCTGGTCGACGTGATGCGCCCCGCCGCGGGCCACTCCGACTTCCGCGCCTTCCACCCCTGGGACCTCGTCCGGAAGATCTCCTCGCACCTCAAGGGGCTCGCCGTCAGCGAGGTCGCCAACAGCGGGATGACCAACATCACGGTCAAGCAGTGGGCAGTCCTCGAAATCGGCGAGAACGCCGACGAGATCTCCCGCCCCGGCAACGCCGACATGGACGGCGACCGGATGCGCGACTTCGCCCTCCAGACCATCGCCGACAAGCAGACCTTCGCCGGCGGCGGCCCCCGGCACTACCTCGCCACCCAGTTCATCACCTTCGACGGCAAGCTGATCATCACCTTCACCGTCACCGTCACCCTGCTCGCCAACACCCTCACCGTCACCGTCGCCGGCTACGCGCTCGGCCCGGTCAACGGCGTCTTCTCCGACAAGCCCTCGGCCAGGGAGAAGACCGTCCAGAAGACCGGCAAGTTCTGGGAGGAGCGCACCGTCAAGCTCCCCCTGATCGACAACGACGAGGTGGTCCGCCAGGCCCTGCGCGCGCCGCTCACCCGCCTCCCCGGGCTGCTCTCCTGGCTCGGCGGCGGCCTGGGCCTGCCCGAGCCGTTCGGCTTCCGGCACGCCTGGGCAAGCCCGCCGTGGGGCAGCCGGTTCATGACCGACAACGCGCTCAACGCCTCCGTCCCGGTCCTCGGCGCCGTGCACGCCGCCACCCTGGAGTTCCTGGAGGAGCACGACCTGGACACCGACCGCTTCAAGAACCGCGCCTCGATCATCAAGTCCGAGGCCCAGGGCACCCGCCCGTACAAGGTCGACCAGTTCGAGTGACCCCGACCCCGGCCCGAACATGCCGGAGGGGCCCGCCACCGACTCAGCGGTGACGGGCCCCTCCGGCGTTCCCGATCAGTCCTGCGGCCAGGCCTCGGCCAGCATCTTCCGGGTGTCCGCCAGCAGTTGCGGCAGCACCTTGGTGTGGCCGACCACCGGCATGAAGTTGGTGTCCCCGCCCCAGCGCGGCACCACGTGCTGGTGCAGGTGCGCCGCGATCCCGGCACCGGCCGCCGCGCCCTGGTTCATCCCGATGTTGAACCCGTGCGCCCCCGAGGCCGCCCGCAGCGCGGTCATCGCCCGCTTGGTGAAGTCGGCCAGCTCGGCCGTCTCCGCCTCGTCCAGGTCGGTGTAGTCCGCCACGTGCCGGTACGGGACCACCATCAAGTGGCCGCCGTTGTACGGGTACAGGTTCAGCACCGCGAACACGGCGGCGCCCCGGGCGATGACCAGCCCGTCCTCGTCGCTCAGCGCGGGGATCGAGCAGAACGGACAACCGTCGTCCGGAGCCGGACCGGTGGGCTTGTTCTCACCCTGGATGTAGGCCATCCGATGGGGGGTCCACAGGCGGCGGAAGCCGTCCGGCTCCCCGACGCCCCGCTGCAGTTCCGGCTCAGTCGTCATGCTGATCAGCATATTCGCCCAACGCTGCTTGCAAAGCCGCGCGGGGCGGACTCATCGAGAGCCCGCCCCGCGCGTGGTGGTCCGAAGGCGTCACACCTGGATGCGGTTCTTCACCGCTTCCACGATCTCGGCGACGGCATCCGCCACCGGCACGCCGTTCTTCTGCTCGCCGTTGCGGTAGCGGAAGGACACCGCACCCGCCTCGACGTCGTCGTTGCCCGCGATCAGCATGTACGGAACCTTGCTCTTCTGAGCGTTCCTGATCTTCTTCTGCATGCGGTCGTCCGAGGTGTCCACCTCGACCCGGATCCCGTGCTTCTTCAGCTCGGCCGCGACCTCCAGCAGGTACGGCACGTGCTCGTCGGTGATCGGGATGCCGGTCACGGTGACCGGGGCCAGCCACGGCGGCATGGCGCCGGCGTAGTGCTCCAGCAGCACCGCGAAGAACCGCTCGATGCTGCCGAACAGCGCACGGTGGATCATGACCGGCCGCTGACGCGAGCCGTCCGCCGCCGTGTACTCGAGATCGAAACGCTCGGGGAGGTTGAAGTCGAGCTGGATCGTCGACATCTGCCAGGTCCGGCCGATCGCGTCGCGCGCCTGGACCGAGATCTTCGGGCCGTAGAAGGCCGCGCCGCCCGGGTCCGGCACCAGCGGCAGCCCCTGCTTCTCGGCCACGCTGGCGAGGACGGCGGTGGCCTCCTCCCAGGTCTCGTCCGAGCCGACGTACTTGACCGGGTCCTTGGTCGACAGCTCCAGGTAGAAGTCGGTCAGACCGTAGTCGCGGAGCAGGTTGAGCACGAAGGTCAGCGTCGAGTCGAGCTCCTCCGCCATCTGCTCGCGGGTGCAGTAGATGTGCGCGTCGTCCTGCGTGAAGCCGCGGGCACGGGTCAGGCCGTGCACGACGCCGGACTTCTCGTAGCGGTACACCGTCCCGAACTCGAAGAGGCGCAGCGGCAGTTCACGGTACGAGCGGCCGCGCGCGTCGAAGATCAGGTTGTGCATCGGGCAGTTCATCGGCTTGAGGTAGTAGTCCACGCCCTCGTCGAGCTGCATGGGCGGGTACATACCGTCCGCGTACCAGTCGAGGTGGCCGCTCTTCTCGAAGAGCTTCCCCTTGGTGGCGTGCGGGGTGTAGACGAACTCGTAGCCCTCTTCCTCGTGCCGCTTGCGCGAGTAGTCCTCCATCGCCCGGCGGATGATGCCGCCCTTGGGGTGGAAGACGGCGAGGCCGGAGCCGATCTCCTCGGGGATGGAGAAGAGGTCGAGCTCGTTGCCGAGCTTGCGGTGGTCGCGCTTCTCGGCCTCGATCAGGAAGTCGAGGTGGGCCTTGAGCTCGTCCTTGGTCGGCCAGGCGGTCCCGTACAGGCGCTGCAACTGCGGGTTCTTCTCGCTGCCACGCCAGTAGGCGGCGGCCGATCGCATCAGCTTGAACGCCGGGATGTACCGGGTGCTGGGCAGGTGCGGGCCGCGGCAGAGGTCGCCCCAGCACTGCTCGCCGGTCTTGGCGTCCAGGTTGTCGTAGATGGTGAGCTCGCCGGAGCCGACCTCGACGTCGGCGCCCTCGCCGGCGGTGGCGGCGGAGCCCTTGAGGCCGATCAGCTCCAGCTTGTACGGCTCGGCGGCCAGCTCCTCGCGGGCGGACTCGTCGGTGACCACGCGGCGGGAGAACTTCTGCCCGCGCTTGATGATCTCCTGCATCCGCTTCTCGATGGCCTTGAGGTCATCGGGGTGGAAGGGCTTCTCGACGTCGAAGTCGTAGTAGAAGCCGTCCTTGACCGGCGGGCCGATGCCGAGCTTGGCCTCGGGGTAGAGCTGCTGCACGGCCTGCGCCATGACGTGCGCGGTGGAGTGGCGCAGGATGTCCAGGCCGTCCTTGCTGCCGATCGCGACCGGCTCGACCTCGTCGCCGTCCTGGACGGCGTACGCGAGGTCCTTGAGCTGGCCGCCGACGCGGGCGGCGATGATCGAGCGGTCGTCGGCGAAGAGCTCGGCGGCCGTAGTGCCCGTGGTCACCACGCGCTCTTCCCGATCGGGTTCGCGGTTGATGATTACCCGGACGTCCGTCACCGGTCTCTCCTGACGTGCTGGATTCAGAGGACGCAACACTGCGCTGCGCGTGACGATGGTACCGAGCGCGTCGACCCGGCCGCGCACCTACGCCCCCTCCCCCCCTTCCCCGAGGCCTCCGTCGAGCTCTTCGCCGAGTGCCTCGCCGAGGGACTTCAGCAGTCGCTCGCGGTCGGCGTCCTCCCAGCCGCACAGTTCCAGGCCATGCGGCCGGGTGAGCCGGCGGAAGCCGCCGCGGCTCTCCAGCCGGCCGGCGACCCGGACCGGCAGGCCCGCGAGGTGGGCCTCGGCGGCGAGCCGGTAGTCGGGGTCGGGCAGGCGGAGCTTGAGTTCGCGGACCTCGGCGCCGCCGAGGACGCGCAGCCGTACCGCGCCCGGTCCGGCCGGGTCGGCGCGCTTGAGCCGGACGACCACGCCGACGACGGTGACGGCGACGGCGGGCTCGATCCGTTCGAGCAGTTCGGCGGCCTCGGTGAGGGCGGGCAGGTCGCCGGGCGAGAAGTCGAGGACGACCCGGCGGTCCCCGAAGCCGCCCGGGGTCCCGGCGGTGGCGGACCAGGCGACGGTCAGCCGGGCCGCCGTCGCGCCGCGGACCAGGTCCTCCACGGACTGGACGAGTTCCCGGCTGACTCCGGCCTGGACGGCGTTCTCGAAGGCCTCGGGCCCCCCGCTGACCCGGCGGTAGTCGACGGCGTCGCGCAGTGCCTCCAGGGCGCGGACCAGGGTGGTGACGGCGGCCCGGCCCTCGGGCGCGGGGGTGTAGGCGGTGAGGGCGGCGCCCTGCTCGACGACCAGGACGCGGTCCAGGAAGTCCCCGGCGTGGGCGTCCAGCCTGGCGCCGAAGTAGGCGGCCGTGGCCCGGCCGGCCTTGGCCCCGGCGGCGAGCATCGCGCGGGCCGCCCGCTGGAGCCGTTCGGCGTCGTCCCAGGTGGCGGCCTCGGCGGGGCCGGCCGGCTCCCGGTGCCAGCGCAGTTCGTCGCCGGGGACGGCGAGTGCGAGCAGGATGGCGCGGGCGGACGGGGTGGAGGAGCGGGACAGCGCGGTGACGGCGTCGGCGAGGAGGTCGACGGCGTCGTCGAAGCCGTCCCCGGCGGGGACGAGGACGCTGGTGCCGGACTCGTCGTCGGGCGGCGTCCAGCGGCCGTAGCGGGCGGCGGGGCCGCCTCGCCGGACCCAGCCGTGCCGGGCGAGCAGGGTGGCGAGCACCGCCGGGTCGACGGCGGCGGGGTCGGGCAGGGCCTGGGCCGGCTCGCCGGGTGCGTGCGGCGGTGTCATGGTGCTGCTCCTCGCTGCCGGGGGCCGGGACCGGGGCGGGCGGTCACGGGCTGCCACCCGCGCCGACCCGGGCCATGATGTCGCAGAGCGCGCGGTCGTCGAAGACCTTGCCGGTGGGCACCCGCACGTTGGTGCGCCGCTGTCCGGTGACCGGGTGGCCGGCCAGGTTGACCCAGTAACAGCAGTGCCGCAGTTCCAGCGCGTCCGGGCGGGCGTGCAGCCAGCGGTCGACCCGCCGCGGCAGCAGCATCACGACCAGGATGCGCGGCACGGCGACCCTCGCCCGGGCGAGCTTGCGCAGGTGGTCGTTGTCGAGGGTGAAGCTGAAGAACGGCCCGGTCGGATCGGCCGCGATCTGCTGGGTGGCCTTCAGCTGGATCTTGATGGTGACCTCGTCGTCCACCTCGTGCGCCCGGGAGCCGTGGCTGACCTGCCAGTCGATCCCGTTGTCCGGGAACGGCTGGGAGAGCGAGCAGCCCGCCGCGGCGGCGACCGCGTGCAGGTAGCCGACCTGCAGCGTCTCCATGCAGGCGGTGACCGCCAGGTTCCCCCGTAGAACGGCCGCCGCCTCCTCGGGCTGCGGCTGCGTCAGTGCCATCGCCCCGTGGCCTCCCCCTGCTCCGGGCCCGTCCGGATCGGAACGGCGGGCCCACGGGCAGGATCCCCGGTCGGGCTTGCGCCAAACGGTTGAACGGGTGTCAGAACCGGGTATCAACCGGGCGCGCGGAACGCTCGCCTGAGGGGCAGTCATGCAGCAGCACTGGTACACCGGCCCACTCGCCTCCTTCGACACCGAGACTACCGGCGTGGACGTCGAGACCGATCGGATCGTCTCGGCCGCCCTGGTCGTCCAACTCGCCCCGGGTCGGCCGGTGCAGACCACCACCTGGCTCGCCGATCCGGGCGTCCCGATCCCGGACGGCGCCCGGGCGGTGCACGGCATCACCGACGAGCACGCCCGGACGCACGGCCGCCCGGTCGGCGCGGTGGTGGCGGAGGTCACCCGCGCGCTGGCGGAGCAGGCCCGGGCCGGGCACCCGGTGGTGGTGATGAACGCGCCGTACGACCTGACGCTGCTGGACCGGGAGTTGCGCCGCCATCACGGGCTGACGCTGACCGGCGGGGTGGACACGGCCGGGCTGGTGGTGCTGGATCCGCGGGTGCTCGACAAGCACGTGGACCGCTACCGCAAGGGCCGCCGGACGCTGACCGACCTGTGCGCGCACTACGGCGTGGAGCTGGCCGGGGCGCACGACGCGGCGGCGGACGCGACGGCGGCGCTGGCGCTGACCCGGCGGATAGGCGCCCGATACCCGGCGGCGCTGGGCGGACTGACGGCGGCGGAGCTGCACCTGCGGCAGGCGGTCTGGCACGCGGCGCAGGCGCGGGGGCTGCAGAACTGGTTCGACCGGTCGGGGACGCCGGAGCGGGTGGACCTCTCCTGGCCGCTGCGGCCGGCCCGGTGCGGCTGCGGCCGCCGGCTGGAGCCCGAACACGGCTGCGAGGCGGCGGCGTAGCGGCGGCCGGCAGGTGCCGACCCCGAACGCGCCGCA
Organism: Kitasatospora sp. NBC_01300; assembly: GCF_041435235.1. Lineage (NCBI taxonomy): Bacteria > Bacillati > Actinomycetota > Actinomycetes > Kitasatosporales > Streptomycetaceae > Kitasatospora > Kitasatospora sp. NBC_01300. The sequence goes on from NZ_CP108408.1 coordinate 1,441,693, forward strand.
GGCCCTGACCGGTTTCCTGGTCAGGGCCTGCGTGCTGTCCGGTGGGCGATACTGGGATCGAACCAGTGACCCCTTCGGTGTGAACGAAGTGCTCTCCCGCTGAGCTAATCGCCCGGGCAACGAGAAGAACTGTAGCACCATTTGGCGGTCGTCGTACAACTCGTCCCTTCCGGGTACTGCTGGCGCATCCGCAGAACTCGCGCTCCACGCGGAAGATGACTGCGCCTCAGTCGCATTCCGGACGGTTCTTCGGATGGATTCCGGAAATACACGTGAGGCCCAGCCGATAATCGGCTGGGCCTCACGTATCACAATGCATTCCGGTGGGCGATACTGGGATCGAACCAGTGACCCCTTCGGTGTGAACGAAGTGCTCTCCCGCTGAGCTAATCGCCCGGGTGCAGGGAAAACATTACCGCATCCCGGAGGGTGGTCCGAACACCCTGGTCACGGCGGCCCCCGGCCCCGGGCCGCTCAGCTCTCGCCCGCCGTCCAGGGGACGTCCAGGCCGTAGCGGGCGAAGTACCAGCCGCCGATCCCGACGGCCGCGGCGAGGCCGATGGCGGTGACGGTGAGGTTGCGGCGGCGCACCCGCGGGTCCAGGGCGCGCTGGGCGGCCTCGGCGACCTTGCGGCGGCTCCACCGCAGCACCAGCCGGGCCCAGTCGAACTCGGTGGCCCAGACCCCCATGCCCAGGAAGATCACCACCCAGCCGGGGCCGGGCAGCGGCAGCATGATCACGCCGAGGACGACCACGGCGACGCCGGCCAGGAAGATCGCCACCTGCCAGGCGAGGTGCAGCGGCCGCGAGCGGCGGACGAACGCCGGGGCGCGGGAGCCGGCCGCGTCATCCGCCGTGACCGGTTCACCCGATCCCGTGTTCTTGGCCGTCTTGTCGTTTCGCACAGTCATGCCAGGAAACTAACCAAGAAGCGGCCCGGTAATGCCCGACCGGGCCACTCCGGGATGATTCCGCAATGCGCCGTAAGGGGTACGACTCGCGCCCGAATCGGGACAGAGGGGTTTACATCGGGCTTGGGGGTGGGATGGTCCGTTCGCCGACGTGCGATTCCCCGAGCGCACACTGAGCGAAAGGCCATGGCGCTTATGAACACCACGGTCAGCTGCGAGCTGCACCTGCGCCTCATCGTGTCCAGCGAGTCCTCACTGCCCGTCCCCGCGGGCCTGCGCTACGACACCGCCGACCCCTACGCCGTGCACGCCACGTTCCACACGGGCGCCGACGAGACCGTGGAGTGGGTGTTCGCCCGAGATCTCCTCGCGGAGGGGCTGCACCGACCGACCGGTACCGGCGACGTCCGGGTCTGGCCGTCCCGCAGCCACGGGCAAGGGGTGGTCTGCATCGCGCTGAGCTCTCCGGAAGGAGAAGCCCTGCTGGAAGCCCCGGCCCGAGCGCTTGAGTCATTTCTCAAGCGGACGGACGCCGCGGTGCCACCCGGCACCGAACACCGCCACTTCGACCTCGACCGGGAGCTGTCCCACATCCTCGCCGAAAGCTGATCCCGCCCGGAGGCGGTCACGCCCCGCCATCGGCGGGGTGGTACCTCCTGCCGTCACCGCTGCCGTCCTACTCGGGGGCACGGCAGCACTCAGCCGCGCGCGACGCGGCCTCGGGGCCCGCGACACCGCAGGCGCCCGGCAGCGAGGCCGGCCATCCATACGGGTGGCCGGCCTCGCTGCCGGGCGCCGTTCGGCATTTCGGGGGGTCCTTCGCGGGCCCGGCCGCCCGGACGCCGTCCGCTCCACGGCACTCTGGCGGAATCCGTACACGCCTTCGAAAGAACCCGCCGCCCTTCCGCCGCACGGCCCGGTATGGTCTGGGGTAACCGTGGACGCGGGGTTCCGGAGTCCCCCTGCGCGAGGAGTCCCCAACGTGCTGATCACCCATGACACCGAGTGCGCACTGAGCATCCTCGTCGAGCTGCTCAACACCGCGCCCGAGGTGTGCGGCACCGAGCGGCTGCCGGACGTGGCCGCACTGGACGCCTTCGTGGTCGGCCAGGAGATCAGCGAGATCGACTCGCTCACCGAGAACGACCTGCACAAGGTGCACGAGCTGCGCACCCGGCTGCGCGAGGTGTTCGGGACGGAGTCCACCGCCGAGGCCGCCGAACTGGTCAACCGGATCGTCGCGGCCGCCGGTACGACGCCGCGGCTGACCAACCACGACCACCACGGCTGGCACATCCACTACTTCGCGCCGCACGCCGCGCTCGGCGACCACCTCGCCGCCGAGCTGGGCATGGCGCTGGCCTTCATCCTGATGGCGGGCGAGCGGGAGCGGTTGCGCCGGTGCGAGGCGCCGGACTGTGCCCGGGTCTTCGTCGACCTCTCCCGCAACCGCTCCCGGCGCTACTGCGACAGCCGCACCTGCGGCAACCGGCTGCACGTCGCCGCCTACCGGGCACGGCAGCGCTCGGCGGAGGCCGTGCCCTCCGCCTGACGCCGACCCCCGCGGGGGTCCGGATCCCGCGTCCGGATGCCGCGTCCGGATGCCGCTCAGATGCCGCGCTTGCGGAGGATCTCCTCGATGTCGGAGAAGTCGCCGAGGCCGTCGTCCCGCTTGCCCGCCGCCGGCTTCTTCGGCGGGGTGGCCGCCACCGCCGGGCGCTCGGGCGCGGCACCGGCGGCCGCCGGGCGGTCCGGAGCGGCGTCCACGGCGCCCCGGCGGCCCACCCAGCGGGTCGTCACCAGCAGGAGCGCGGAGAGGCCGAGCAGCACGATGCCGGTCCAGACCCGGGGGTCGAACACCAGCCTCGTCGCCCAGTCGGCGAACTCGCCGCCGATCGTCCGGGCCACCGGGAACAGGCCGGTCAGGTAGAGCCCTGCGGGCACCAGGGCCACCGCGAACCAGCGGGTCGCGGACAGGAACCGCCGCCGGTAGGCCCGCAGGCCGGCCACGGCCACACCGCCCGCCGTGAGCGCGAAGCTGATCGCCGCCGTCAGCACGGCAGTACTCCTTCGCTTCCGGTCGTCCTGGTCATCACTGCCTCCCTGTCGGCCTTCGCAGGGGCGCACCGTCGGCCGGAGCGGGCGCCCACTAGTGGAACACTGGGGGAATGATCGATGGTTCCCTCCCCCGGCTCGAGTTCTGGTGCGACCTCCAGTGTCCGGACTGCCGCACCGCGCTGGACGACGTACGGGCGCTGCGCGCGCGGTACGGCGACGCGCTGCCCGTCGAGGTCCGCCACTTCCCGCTGGAGAAGCACAAGCACGCCTACGCGGCCGCGGAGGCCGCCGAGGAGGCGTTCGCGCAGGGGCTGGGCTGGCCGTTCGTGGAGGCGCTGCTGGCCCGGGTCGAGGAGTTGGACGCCCGCGGGCAGCAGGTGCTGCTGGAGGTGGCCCGGACGGTCGGGGTGGACGCCGAGGAGGTCGACACCGCGCTGATCGACGGCCGGCACATGCTCACCGTGGACGCCGACCAGGCCGAGGGCCGGGCGATCGGGGTCACCGGCACGCCGACGTACGTGATCGGCGGGCAGCGGCTGGACGGCGGGCAGAGCCAGGACGGCCTGCGGGACCGCATCGTGGCCGCCATCGAGGCGGCGGCGGCTTCCTGACGCCATGTCGGGTCACAGCGGCTTTCCGTAGATGCGGTTGGTGACCCGGTAGCCGAGCGAGGCGTAGAGGCGGATCGCGACCTCGTTCCCGGTGAACACGTTGAGGCCGAGGTCGCGCACGCCGGCGGCCAGGCACTCGCGCTCGGCGAGCAGCATCAGCGTGCGGCCGTGTCCCCGGCCCCGGTGGGTCGGGGACACCTCGACGGTCATCACCCAGGCGAGCGGCCCGCCGTTCGGCAGGTCGCGCCGGTGGAAGTCCACCCAGAGCGAGCCGAGCGGCTCGGCTTCGCCGTCCGCGCGCAGGCGGCGCAGGGCGACGCCGGGGCTGTCGGCGCCCTGCGGGAGCTGGCGCTGGTGGTCCAGGTGGGACCGGGCGCGGGCCTGCTCCTCGCTGAGCCCGGACTCCACGAGCGAGCGGAGGTAGCCCCGCGCGGCCCGGTCGAGCCAGGCCTGGAACTCCGGGGGCTCGATCCGGTCGGCGGTGGTGCCGGCGGGCAGGGCGGGGGCGGTGGTCAGCCGCTTGGCCAGGTTCCGCATCCGCTCGGTGTAGCCGAGGGTGGTGGCGAGCCCCCGGGCGATCCGCGCCGTCTCGGGGATGTTGGCGTCCACCCGGGTGCAGTCCCAGGTGCGCAGCACCTCCTCCGCGGCCAGCGCGCCGAACGTGCCGCGGCCCCGGCCCCGGCCTTCTCTGACCTCCAACTCCGCTATTTCGCCCCAGAGTTGGCTGCCGTGCGGGATGGCGGTGGTGCGCAGCGCGCCGACCTGGCGGCCGTTGGCGCAGATCTGCCAGCGCCTGGTGCGGCCGCCGGCGTCGGTGGGTGTCTCCGGGCCCTCGGGGCGCAGCGTCGTGGTCATGTGGTGGTCCCTTCCCCGCGCCCGGGCCCCTATGCCCTGGTTGCCGTTCCGGGGATCACGGGTCGAGGTCGTCGCCGCTGCGTTCGGCGAAGACGGCCATGGCCTTGGCGGTGACGGGGCCGATGCCGGGCAGCTCGCGGTCGTCCACCCGGGTCACGGCCTGGACGTCACGGGTGGTGGAGGTGAGGAAGACCTCGTCGGCGTCCTGGAGCGCGCTGAGCGGCAGGTCGGTCTCCTCGGCTCCGCACCAGTCGATGACCAGCTGACGGGTGATGCCGGCCAGGCAGCCGGAGCCGAGGGTGGGGGTGAGCAGGCGGCCGCCGAGGACGACGAAGACGTTGGAGCCGGTGCCCTCGCAGAGCAGGCCGGCGGTGTTGGCGAACAGGGCCTCCGAGGCACCGGTGCGGTGGGCGGCGGCCAGGGCGACGACGTTCTCGGCGTACGAGGTGGTCTTGAGGCCGGCGACGGCGCTGTGCTCGTTGCGGCGCCACGGGACGACGGCGGCGGCGGTCTCGTCGGGGCGGCGGTTGATCGCGCCGAGGGCGACGACGAGGGTGGGGCCGGCGGTGCCGCGCTCGGAGCCGAGCGGGGAGGTGCCGCCGGTGTAGGTGACGCGCAGGCGGCCGAGCGGGGCCGGGTTGGCGGCGAGGACCTGGGCGCAGGCCTCGCGGACCAGGTCGTGGTCCGGGTCGGGCAGGCCGAGGCCGCGGGCGGAGCGGGTGAGCCGGTCGAGGTGCCGGGTGACGGCGAAGGCCCGGCCGTCGGTGGCCTTCATGGTCTCGAACACCCCGTCGCCGGTGGTGAGTCCGTGGTCGAGGACCGAGACGGCGGCGTCGGCGGAGTCGACGAGCGCCCCGTTGACCCAGCTCGTGGTCGGGTTCTGCATCGAGGGCTGCTCCTAGTAGTACTTCGTTAGGTCTGGCGTGGTCGGGTGCGTCCCGGTCGGCGTGTGGTGGGTAACTCGCGTTGGCAGGTGGGGCATTCGCCGGTCCAGGCCCGTATCAGGTCCTGGATGGTGTCGAGGACTCGGTAGAAGGTCAGGCCGGCGTCTCGACTTTTGGGTCGAGGCGCCGGAGGGTGAGGAAGGCGTGGGCGGCGGTGACCAGGGTGACGTGGTGGTGCCAGCCGCGCCAGGTGCGGCCCTCGAAGTGGTCCAGGCCCAGGCCGTGTTTCATCTCGCGGTAGTCGTGCTCGATGCGCCAGCGGATCTTGGCCAGGCGCACGAGGCGGCGGATCACGGTGTCGGGTGGCAGGTTGGTGAGCCAGTAGTCGGTGGGCGCGGTCGCGCCGGGAGGCCATTCGACCAGCAGGGTCTCGGCCGGTAGGACGCCGTTCCATGCGGCGCCGCCGCCGGCCTCGGCGGCGGCGAGCGTCCGGGGGATCTTCCCCGCGGGCCGCACCTGCAGGACGCGAAAGCGCGAGCGCATCGCCCCGCGGCTGCCCTGACGCCAGGTGACCTGCCGAAACGCACGGCGCCCGCCTTCGGTGGCGAGCTCGTGCAGGGCGACGGAATCCGTGCGGTAACGGGGCAGTGTCCTGCGGCCGGCACCGCCATAGGCGGGCGCCACCGGTTCGGCGTCGTGGCGGTGCGCGGTCTCGTCGCCGCGCACCGCCACGATGTAGTCCAGGCCCCGTGAGCGCAGGGCATGGCGGAACGCGGCGGACTGGCCGTAGCCCGCGTCGGCGACCACGACCTGCGGGGCGAGCCCCCAGGAGATCAACTCTTCGAGGGCGTCGACGGCCAGGCGCCACTTCTCGACGTGCCCGACCTCCGGTGGCAGGCCGGTGCGACGGCGGCGGGCATCGTCACGATCGTCCCACTCCGGCGGCACGAACAGCCGCCAGGACAGCGGGCCGGAGGCCTGGTCGGTGACGGCGTGGACGCTCACCCCGACCTGGCAGAGAGAGCGTTTGCCCAGCGCGCCGCAGTACTGCCGAGACGTGGCCACGGACTGGTCGCCGGCCTTCGGGAACGAGGTGTCGTCGATCACCCACGCCTCCGGCGCGAGGGCGGCGGTCATCTTCCGTGCGATCTGCCGCAGAACCGGCGTGTGGTCCCACGGCGACTGGCTGACGAACTGCTGCAGCGCCTGCATGTTCCCGTCCGGCAGCCGCTCGGCCATCGGCTGGATCGACTTGCGCCGCCCGTCCAACATCAGCCCGCGCAGATAGCAATCCCCTTGCCGGCGCTGATCCTTGCGCGCGAGCGATGCGAAGACCTCGGCCACGAAGTCGCCGAGGTCCCCACGAAGCTTCTCCACCTCACCAAGATCCACAGACCGCAGCATGCACCGCCACGACCACAAGATCAAATCAACCTAACGAAGTACTACTAGGGCGGGGTGGGGGCGGGGCGGTTCACGCGCCCGTCGGGTCGGTGTCGCTGCCCGACGCTATCGCGACCAGGCGGGCGGCCTTCAGTTCGGTTTCCGCCCACTCGCGGTCGGGGTCGGAGCCCCAGGTGATGCCGGCTCCGGTGCCGAAGCGCAGCACGGGCGCCTCGGGGTCGGTCCGGTCGAGCCAGAAGGTGCGGATGCCGACGGCGAGTTCGCTCTCGCCGCGGTCGGCGTCGACCCAGCCGACGGCGCCGCAGTACGGGCCGCGCGGGGCGGTCTCCAGGGCGTCGATGATCCGCAGGGCGCTGGACTTGGGGGCGCCGGTGACGGAGCCGGGCGGGAAGGTGGCGGCGAGCAGCTCGGGCCAGCCGGCGCCCTCGCGCAGGGTGCCCTCGACGGTGGACACCAGGTGGACCAGGCCGGGGTGCTTCTCGACGGCGCACAGGTCGGGGACGGTGACGCTGCCGGTCGCGCAGACCTGCCCGAGGTCGTTGCGGACCAGGTCCACGATCATCACGTTCTCGGCGTGGTCCTTGTCGAGGAGGTCGTCCTCGGTGCGGCCGGTGCCCTTGATCGGGCCGGAGGAGACGGTGCGGCCGGTGCGGCGCAGGTACAGCTCGGGCGAGGCGGTGGCGATCTCGACGCCGTGCCCGGGCAGGCGGATGGTGCCGGCGTAGGGGGCGGGGTTGCCGTGGGCGAGGAGGCCGGTGAGGGCGTCGACGTCGCTGCGGGCCGGGTCGGGCAGCGGTGCGGACAGCACCCGGCAGAGGTTCGCCTGGTAGACCTCGCCGGCGGCTATGTGTTCGCGGATGCGGCGTACGCCCGCGGTGTAGGCGGAGCGGTCCAGGGAGCTGCGCCAGTCGCCGGCCTCCGGTCCGCGCCAGCCGGCGCCCGAGGGCGGCGCGGGGGCGGGGCGGACGTCGTCGAAGCGGGCGCAGGTCAGCCGGCCCTCGAAGTCGTAGGCGACGGCCCAGTAGCCGGTGGAGTCCAGGGCGGCCGGGTCCGAGGTGACGTCACGCAGACCGGTGGCCAGGCGGCCGCCGAAGCGGGCGAGCGGGGTGCTGGGATCGGTGGGGCCGGACACGGTTCTCCTGCGCGGTGGTCCTGGGCGGCGGTGCCTGAAGTGTAGGTCGGGGGTGCGGGCCCGGCGCGGGGGTGTGACGCGGGGGCGTGAGCACTGCCCGGCGTCGCGCGGGTGTGCGCCGGGTGGCCTGCGGATGATCGTCCGGAAGCGCCGCAGGTGGCGGCCGGTGGCCGGGCCGAGGGGTCGGCGGGGAGGCGCTCGGCGGGCATCCCATCGGCACGCTGCGGGAACGGATTTTTAGCTGGCCCAGGAATCCGCTAGAGTTCAACACGTCGCCAGGGAGCGCAGCCGAAGAAAAGCGGTGAAGGTCCCGGGAGACAGGCGGACGTGGCTCAGTTGGTAGAGCATCACCTTGCCAAGGTGAGGGTCGCGAGTTCGAATCTCGTCGTCCGCTCGATGGAGAACAGTGTAAGATCGTTCTTCGTGTGTTGCCTGGTGGAGTGGCCGAGAGGCGAGGCAACGGCCTGCAAAGCCGTGTACACGGGTTCAAATCCCGTCTCCACCTCCGAGAGGTTCGACCGGTTCCGGCCGGAAGACCTCCCCGCGCGATTAGCTCAGCGGGAGAGCACTACCTTGACACGGTAGGGGTCACTGGTTCAATCCCAGTATCGCGCACGTCGGATCCTTCGGGGTCTGCTGCAGGAACGCCACACCAGGCGCGATTAGCTCAGCGGGAGAGCACTACCTTGACACGGTAGGGGTCACTGGTTCAATCCCAGTATCGCGCACGTCGGGCCCTTCGGGGTCTGCTGCAGGAACGCCACACCAGGCGCGATTAGCTCAGCGGGAGAGCACTACCTTGACACGGTAGGGGTCACTGGTTCAATCCCAGTATCGCGCACAGTAACGGCCGGGGCCGCGATCCGTCAGGATCGCGGCCCCGGCCGTTTGGCGTTGACGGTGGTTCCGGGGAAAGACGACGGCTACGGGAAAAAGAGAAGAGCCGCGTACGGTCGCCCTCACCGACGTCCGTACGCGGCGTCTCCGCCTGCCGGGGCGCTCTGCGCGCCACACACGCCCGTCCGCGTGTCATCGCGGCCGCGGCCTCCCCGGCGGCACTGTTCCCCGTCCCCAGGGGACCAGTGCCCGTTCTGTGGCCGACCCCGTCGGGGCCGGCGTGATCTCAGCGGCCGATCAGATCGGCGACGGCCTGGGCCTGGTTCGCCATCTGATCCCAACCGCCGAAGAGCAGCACCAGCACCACCGCGCACGGCAGGGCCATGGCCAGTGCCACGGCCGGGTGCCTGGTGGGCTGCTCGGCCGACCGGGACTGGACGACGGCCGACCGACGGCGGGGGTTTCCCGTGAGCTGCGGTGCCATGCCCTTACTCCTGTGGTCCGGTCGAGTTGGCGCGGTGAACGGCTTACCTCGGGGGACGAGCTCCCCGTCCACCGCTGAACACAACGCTATTGCTCAGGGGGCCCTCCGGGCGTCATGCCGTCGTACTGTTCCTCGGGCATCCCGGAGGATGACGCTCAGACTTCAGGCGTACTACCGCAGGGGGAGGGAGCCTTGGCCGCACCCCCGGGGGAACCCTGAGGGGCAACCCCGAGAAACGCTCCGGCACCCCTATGACCTGCGGGTCAACGCACGATCCGACAATCACACGGCTGCTTGAGGTGTTGCGTATCAGCACACCGCAGGGGGCAGTCCGTAAGCTGTGCCAGACAGGAACTGACGATGCCCCAACCGATGGGGCCTCACCCACAGGCTGACGGGGAACGGAACATGGCGATGATGCGGCTGAGGCGTGAGGACCCCCGCATCGTCGGGCCGTACCGCCTGCACCGGCGACTGGGCGCCGGCGGCATGGGCGTGGTCTACCTCGGCTCCGACCGCCGCGGACAGCGCGTCGCCCTCAAGCTGATCCGCGCCGAACTCGCCGAGGACCAGGAGTTCCGCACCCGCTTCGCCCGCGAGATCGCCGCCGCCTCCCGCATCCGGGGCGGCTGCACCGCCCGCGTCGTCGGCTCCGACATCGAGGCCGACCGCCCCTGGCTCGCCACCGCCTACGTACCCGGGCCCTCCCTCTACAAGCAGGTCGGCGACGAAGGGCCGCTGAGCTGGCCCGAGGCCGCCCGGATCGGCGCCGCACTCGCCGACGGGCTGGTCAAGGTGCACGAGGCCGGGGTCGTCCACCGCGACCTCAAGCCCTCCAACATCCTGCTCTCGCCGCGGGGCCCGCGCATCATCGACTTCGGCATCGCCTGGTCGCGCGGCGCCAGCACCCTCACCCACGTCGGCACCGCCGTCGGCTCCCCCGGCTTCCTCGCGCCCGAGCAGGTCCGCGGCGCCGCCGTCACCCCCGCCACCGACGTGTTCGCGTTCGGGGCCACCCTCGCCTACGCGCTCACCGGGGACACCCCGTTCGGATCCGGGGCGTCCTCCGAGGTCATGCTCTACCGGGTCGTCCACGAGGAACCCGACCTGTCCGCCGTACCGACGCCGCTGGCACCGCTCATCCGCGCCTGCCTCGCCAAGGAACCCGCCGAACGGCCCGGCGCGGCCGCGCTGCACGAGCGCCTCAGCGAACTCGCGGCGCGCGGGGCGGCCGCCGGAACCGCCACCCGGACCGCGCGGCCCGGCCACGGGCGGGCGGCGGCGCCCGCCCCGGCGGCACCGGCGGCCCAGCCCGCCCCCGACGGCGCCCGGCACGGCGTGCCCGCGCCCGGGCGCTCCCCCGAGCCCGCCGCCCCGGCACGGTCCCGGGCCGCCGCGGCGGCCGCGGCCCGGCGCTCGCAGGCGGCCACCGCCCCGCTCCCCCGGCCCGAGGCCACACCTGTGACCCGCCCGGTGCGGGAGCGGCCGCACACCCCGCCCCCCGGCCGGCCCGGCACCCGCGACCGCGGGCACCCCCGGGACCGCCAGCACACCCCCGCCCCCGGCGGGCGGCCCGGCAACGCGCGGCAGCGGCTGCTGCGGCAGCGGCTCGTGGTCTTCGTCACCGTGACGCTCGGCGTCGCGCTGGCCATCGCGGCCGCCCAGGGGTGCGAAAACCGCAGCAAGCAGGGCCTGCGGCCCTCCGGCGGGTCCACCGTCAGTGCGCCCGCCGCGGGCGGCGCGCAGGCCGTGACGGGGACCTCGGCGGACGGGGCCGCCGCGGCCCAGCCCCCCGCCGCCCAGCCGCCGGCCACCCCGTCCGCCGCGGCCGCGGCCGCACACGGCGGCGCGGGCGACAGCCCGTTGGCGCCCCCGTACGGACCGGGGCCGGTGGTGGACTGGCCCAACCGCAGCTACCCCGACGGGACCGGCGGGCCCGGCATCGCGCTCCGGGACGGCCGGTCGGTCGGGGCCGGCCCGCAGGTCGTGCTCAGCTCCGTGCTGCCCGCCCGGTACAAGGGCGCCCCGGCAGCGGTCGTCGTCCTGCGGCGGGCCGAGGGCTCGGTGCCGGTCGACCTCGTCCAGCTCTTCTCCTTCACCGGGGACACTCCGGTCGCCACCACCTCCCGCACCTCGGCGGCCGACCCGCAGGCGACGGCCACCTGGCGGCTCGACGGCGGGACGGTCGTCCGCGAGGAGCGGGTCGCCGCGACCGGTGCGACCACCTCGACCCGCTACACCGTCCGTGCCGACGGCACCCTGGACGAGTCCTGGCCCGGCGCCTCCGGCCCCGCCACCCAGCCCCCGGCCGCCGCCCCGGCTCCGCCCACCGCCGCGGCGGGCTGAGCACGGGACGGCTGCGGCGCAGGAAGTCGGCCTGGCCGACTTCCTGCTTCCTGCGTGGAGGCTCCTCCGACGCGAGCCGCCGCCGTCAGGCGGTGGGGGCGGTGACGGCGTAGAAGGAGACGGCGGCGGCGGCGCCGACGTTGAGGGAGTCGATGCCGTGGGCCATCGGGATGCGGACGGCGTGGTCGGCGGCGGCGAGGGCGGGACCGGTCAGGCCGTCGCCTTCGGCCCCGAGCATGAGGGCCGCCTTGGGGAGGCGGTGCGGGGCGAGGCCCGCGAGGTCGACGGCGCCGTCGGCGGGGGTGAGGGCCAGAAGGGTGAATCCGGCGGTGCGGACGGTCTCCAGGGCGGCCGGCCAGGGATCGAGTCGGGCGTAGGGCACGGCGAAGACGGCGCCCATGGAGACCTTCACGGCGCGCCGGTAGAGCGGGTCGGCGCAGTCGGGCGAGAGCAGGACGGCGTCCATGCCGAGGGCGGCGGCGCTGCGGAAGATCGCGCCGAGGTTGGTGTGGTCGACCAGGCCTTCCAGGACGGCGACCCGGCGGGCCCCGGCGAGCAGGTCCGCGGCCTGCGGCAGCGGCTTGCGCTCCATCGAGGCGAGCGCGCCGCGGTGGACGTGGTAGCCGGTGACGGCTTCGGCGAGCCCCGGCTCGACGACGTGGACGGGGGCGTCCGCCTCGGCGATGACGTCGGCCATCACCTCCAGCCACTTGGAGGTCAGCAGCATCGACCGCATCCGGTAGCCGGCGGCGAGGGCGCGGCGGATGACCTTCTCCCCCTCCGCGATGAACAGGCCTTCGGCGGGTTCGCGCCGACGGCGCAGTTCGACGTCGGTGAGGCCGGTGTAGTCGCCGAGGCGGGGGTCGGCGGGGTCGGTGATGGCGCTGGGTTCGGACACCCTGCGATCTTGCCAAGGCGGGGCGGGGAAGGCCAAACGGCCCAAGCCTCGGGGCGGGCTGGCCTTGGCCCTGTGCCAGCCATGGTGCAAACATGGCCGTATGGCCCGTTTTCCGGGCCGATCCTGGGCTCCGTCGGCCTCTGGTGCTACTGGTTCCGCCGGCTCCTCCGGTGGGCGCCCAAACGGTCGGCTGAAGCTGCCACGCGCGAAGCGGCCGTGGCCCGTGCGGAACCGGTCGGTGGCCGGGCAGGTGTTCGCGCTGCAGGTCCTCGTCGTCCTGCTGCTGGTGGCGGCGGCCGCGGTGGCGCTGGTGGTGCAGTCGCGCACCGACGCCGACCACGAGGCCCGCAACCGGTCGGTGGCGGTCGCGCAGACCTTCGCCAACTCGCCGGGCATCGTCGACGCGCTGCGCTCCCCCGACCCGACCGCGGTCCTGCAGCCCAAGGCGGAGGCCGCGCGGATGTCGTCGGGCGTCGGCTTCATCGTCGTGCTGAGCGACGACGGCATCCGCTACACCCACCCCGATCCGGCCCTGATCGGCCACAAGTTCGTCGGCACCTACCTGCCCGCGGTGCACGGGCAGGTGGTGACCGAGCGCGTCACCGACTCGTTCGGCCCGCTCGTCCAGGCGGTGGTCCCGGTGTACGCGCCGGACGGCTCGGTGGCCGGGCTGGTCTCGGCGGGCGTCACGGTGCGCAGCGTCAGCAGCGCGAGCGAGCGGCAGCTGCCGGTGGTGCTGGGCGCCGCCGCGGGCGCGGTCGGGCTGGCCACCCTCGGCACGGCGCTGATCAGTCGGCGGCTGCGGCGCCAGACCCACGGGCTGGGCCCGGCCGAGATGACCCGGATGTACGAGCACCACGCGGCCGTGCTGCACGCGGTGCGCGAGGGCGTCATGATCGTCGGCGCGGACGGCCGGCTGCTGCTCTGCAACGACGAGGCGCGGCGGCTGCTGGACCTGCCGCCGGACGCCGAGGGCCGGCCGGTGACCGAGCTGGGCCTGGAGCCCGCGCCCGAGGAACTGCTGACCGCCAACCGTCCGGTGACGGACGAGGTGGTGCTGGCCGGGGAGCGGCTGCTGGCGGTGAACGTCCGGCTGACCGACCAGGTGGGCGGCCCGCCGGGCTGCGTCGCCACGCTGCGTGACTCCACCGAGCTGCTGGCGCTGTCCGGCCGGGCCGAGGGCGCGCAGCGGCGGCTGCGGCTGCTGTACGACGCCGGGGTGACGGTGGGCAGCTCGCTGGACGTGACGCGGACGGCGGAGGAGCTGGCGCAGGTCGCGGTGCCCCGGTTCGCGGACTTCGTCACGGTGGACCTGGCGGACCAGGTGCTGACGGGCGAGGAGCCGCCGCCGGGCACCTCGCTGGGGCGGATGCGCCGCGTCGCGCTCGCCGGGATCCGGGACGACGCTCCGTTCTACCCGGTGGACACGGTGCTGGACGTGGTGCCGGCCACCCCGCTGGCCGGGGCGCTGCACAGCGGGGAGTCGGGGCTGGAGCCCTGGCTGGCCCAGGCCCCGGGGTGGCGGGAGCAGGATCCGGAGCGGTCGGCCCAGGTGCTGGCGTACGGGGTGCACTCGATGGTGCGGGTGCCGCTGCGGGCGCGCGGGGTGCTGCTGGGAGTGGCCCGGTTCTGGCGGGCGGACCGCCCGGATCCGTTCGAGGCGGACGACCTGGTGCTGGCCGAGGAACTGGTGGCGCACGCCGCGGTGTGCATCGACAACGCGCGCCGCTACACCCGGGAGCACGCGATGGCGGTGACGCTCCAGCACAGCCTGCTGCCGCGCAACCTGCCGCCGCAGAGCGCGCTGGACGTCGCGCACCGCTACCTGCCGGCCCAGGCCGGGGTGGGCGGCGACTGGTTCGACGTGATCCCGCTGCCGGGCGCGCGGGTCGCCCTGGTCGTCGGGGACGTGGTGGGGCACGGCCTGCACGCGGCGGCGACGATGGGCCGGCTGCGGACGGCGATCCACAACTTCTCGACGCTGGACCTGCCGCCGGACGAGCTGCTGGGGCACCTGGACGACCTGGTGAACCGGATCGACCAGGACGAGGCCGGGAGCGGCGAGGGCGCGGCCCTGACCGGGGCGACCTGCCTGTACGCGATCTACGACCCGGTGGCGCGGCGGTGCACGCTGGCCAGCGCCGGGCATCCGCCGCCCGCCGTGGTGGGCCCGGACGGGCGGGTGGTGTTCCCGGAGCTGGCGACCGGGCCGCCGCTGGGGCTGGCGGTGCTGCCGTTCGAGAACGTCGAGCTGGACCTCGCGGAGGGCAGCCGTCTGGTGCTGTACACCGACGGGCTGGTGGAGGACCGCGAGCGCGACATCGGTGAGGGGCTGGAACTGCTGCGGGCGGCGCTGACCGGGCCGCCGCGCACGCCGGAGCAGACCTGCGCGGACGTGTTCGGGGCGATGCTGCCGGAGCGTCCGCTGGACGACATCGCGCTGCTGGTGGCGCGGACCAGGGTGCTGGCGCCGGACCAGGTCGCGGAGTGGGAGGTGCCGCCCGAACCTGCGGCGGTGGGCGCCGTCCGGGCCGAGGTGGCGGAGCGGCTGGCGGCCTGGGGGCTGGACGAGGCGGCGTTCGTCACCGAGCTGATCCTGAGCGAGCTGGTGACCAACGCCATCCGGTACGGCACCGGGCCGATCCGGGTGCGGCTGCTGCGGGACCGGGCGCTGATCTGCGAGGTGTCGGACGGCAGCAGCACCTCGCCGCACCTGCGGTACGCGGCGACCACGGACGAGGGCGGGCGCGGGCTGTTCCTGGTCGCGCAGTTCGCGGACCGCTGGGGGACGCGCTACACGGCGACGGGGAAGGTGATCTGGACGGAACAGCCGCTGGAGTAGCCGCCCGGAGCGGCCGGCCGACGGGGGAAGCCGGGGAGGGAATCGGAGTGGGAAGTCGACGGGCCCGACTTCCCACTCCGGGCGCTCAGCGCTGGAAGGCGGCCGCCAGGACGTTGACCACGTCGCCGACCACGATCACGGCCGGCGGCTTGATCCCCTCGGCCTCGACGGTCGCGGCGACGGTGGCCAGGGTGGCGTCCACCCGGCGCTGGGCGGCGGTGGTGCCCTCCTGGACGATCGCGACCGGGGTGTCGCCCGGGCGGCCGTGCTCGACGAGCTTCGCGGCGATCGCGCCGATCTTGTCCACGGCCATCAGCAGCACCAGGGTGCCGCGCATCTTCGCGGCGGCCTCCCAGTTGGTGAGCGAGCGCTCGTCGTCCGGGCCGACGTGACCGGAGATCACGGTGAACTCGTGCGTCATGCCCCGGTGGGTGACCGGGACGCCGGCCGCCGCCGGGACGCTGATCGAGCTGGAGATGCCCGGGACGACGGTGACCGGCAGCCCGGCCTCGGCGCAGGCGAGCAGTTCCTCGCCGCCGCGTCCGAAGACGTACGGGTCGCCGCCCTTGAGCCGGACCACGAACTTGCCGGCCCTGGCGTGCTCGATCAGCGTCCGGTTGATCGCCTCCTGGGCCATGAACCGGCCGTAGGGGATCTTGGACGCGTCGATCACCTCGACGTGCTCGGGCAGTTCGGCGAGCAGCTCGCGCGGGGCGAGGCGGTCGGCGACCACCACGTCGGCGTCGGCCAGCAGGCGGCGGCCGCGCACGGTGATCAGGTCCGGGTCGCCCGGGCCGCCGCCGACCAGGGCGACGCTCCCCTGGCCCGGCTGCCCCGAGGCGCCGCCGACGCCGTGCGCGCGGAACTGCCGGACGGCCAGCGAGCCGTCCCGCAGGCCGTCCACGATGGCGTCGCGCAGCGCGGCGGAGTGGCGCGGGTCACCGGTGAGGACCGCGACGGTGGCACCCGCGTCGCGGCCGCTGGCCGGGGTCCAGGCGGTGGCGGCGGAGGCGTCGTCGCTGCGGGCGCAGAACACCCGCTCGCGCTCGGCCTCGGCACTGACGGCAGCGTTGACCGCCGGGTCGTCGGTGGCGACCAGGGCGTACCAGGCGTCGGCCAGGTCGCCGTCCCGGTACGGGCGGGCGTGCCAGGTGAGCTCGCCCGCGTCGGCCATCGCCTGCACGGCCGGGGTGGTGGCCGGCGATATCAGGTGCAGCTCCGCACCGGTGGCGATCAGCGCGGGGAGCCGGCGCTGCGCGACCTGTCCGCCGCCGACCACGACCACGCGGCGGCCGGCGAGCAGCAGGCCGGCCGGGTACGGGGTACGGCCTTCGGTGCTGGGGTGCGGGGTGGGCGCGGTCATCGGCGGTGCTCCTGATCGGGGGTGAGGGTCCGGGGTGCGGGTGCGGCGTGACGCCGCTCCGCGGACCGGCGCGCCCTCGGGCCGGTCCGCGGAGTGGTGACGGAGAACGTCAGCCCTTCTCGGTGACCCCGGCGGAGTCGAAGGTGGCTACATCGTGCATCGCCCGGGCCGCGCTCTGCACCAGCGGCAGGGCCAGCAGGGCACCGGTGCCCTCGCCGAGCCGCAGGTCCAGGTCGATCAGCGGACGCAGGCCCAGCTTCGCCAGCGCGGCCTGGTGGCCGGGCTCGGCGGAGCGGTGGCCGGCGATGCAGGCCGCCAGCACCTCGGGGGCGATCGCCTTGGCCGCCAGCGCGGCCGAACCCGCGATGACGCCGTCCAGGACCACCGGGGTGCGCAGCGAGGCCGCGCCCAGCAGGAAGCCGGCCAGGGCCGCGTGCTCCAGGCCGCCGACGGCGGCGAGGACGCCGATCGGGTCGGCCGGGTCGGGCCGGTGCAGGGCCAGCGCGGCCCGGATGACCTCGATCTTGCGGGCGTGCGTCTCGTCGTCGATGCCGGTGCCGCGACCGGTGACCTCGGCCGGGTCGAGGCCGGTGAACACCGAGATCAGGGCGGCCGAGGCGGTGGTGTTGGCGATCCCCATGTCACCGGTGACCAGCGCCTTGTTGCCGGCTGCGACGAGGTCGCGGGCGGTCTCGATGCCGACCTCGATGGCCTTGAGGGCCTCCTCGCGGGTCATCGCCGGGCCCTGGGTCATGTCGTCGGTGCCGGGCTTGACCTTGCGCGGCAGCAGGCCGGTGGTGCGGCCCTGCTGGATGGCCTCCGGCAGTTCGGCGACGACGCCGACGTCGACCACGCAGACCTCGGTGCCGATCTGCTTGGCGAAGGAGTTGATCACCGCTCCCCCGGCCAGGAAGTTGCCGACCATCTGGGCGGTCACCTCCTGCGGCCACGGGCTGACGCCCTGCGCGTGCACGCCGTGGTCGCCCGCGAAGATCGCCACGCAGGCGGGCTCCGGGATCGGCGGCGGGCACTTGCGGGACAGGCCGCACAGCTGGGCGGAGATGATCTCCAGCATGCCGAGCGAGCCGGCCGGCTTCGTCATCCGCTTCTGCCGGTCCCAGGCCTCGCCGAGCGCCTTGGCGTCCAGCGGGCGGATGCCGCGCAGGGTCTCGGCGAGCAGGCTCTGCGGCTCCTCGCCGGGCAGCGCGCGGTTGCCGTACTGCTCCTCGTGGACCACCCAGGAGAGCGGGCGCTTCTTGGCCCAGCCCTGCTGCTCCAGCTCGGGCTCGTCTGGGAAGGAGTCGACGAAGCCGACGCACAGGTAGGCGACGACCTCCAGGTGCTCGGGCAGGCCGAGCTCGCGGACCAGCTCCTCGTCGTCGAAGAAGCTCACCCAGCCGACGCCCAGGCCCTCGGCGCGGGCGGCCAGCCAGAGGTTCTCGACCGCCAGGGCGGCCGAGTACGGGGCCATCTGGGGCTGGGTGTGGCGGCCCAGCGTGTGCCGGCCGC
This sequence comes from Kitasatospora sp. NBC_01300, assembly GCF_041435235.1. Classification (NCBI taxonomy): domain Bacteria; kingdom Bacillati; phylum Actinomycetota; class Actinomycetes; order Kitasatosporales; family Streptomycetaceae; genus Kitasatospora; species Kitasatospora sp. NBC_01300. The sequence goes on from NZ_CP108408.1 coordinate 1,459,828, forward strand.
CGCGGGTGCGGTCGGCGGTCACCACGATGTTGACCGGCGTCTCGAGGATGGCCTCGGTCTTGATCTCCTTGAACTGCTTGGCCCGGCCCTTGGGCAGCGAGTCCGCGTACACCTCGCGCTGGCGCTCGGCCAGGGCGTGCATCCGCCGGCGGGTCTTGGCCGAGCGGATCACCACGAAGTCCCAGGGCTGGGAGTAGCCGACGCTGGGCGCGGTGTGGGCGGCCTCCAGGACCCGGATCAGCACCTCGTGCGGGATCGGGTCCGGGCGGAAGCCGTTGCGGATGTCGCGGCGCTCGCGGATCACCTGGTGGACGGCCTCGCGTTCGGCCTGGTCGAAGCCGGGCGCGGCCGGGCCGCGGGGCTCGGCCGGCTCTTCGGCCTGCGGTTCCTCGGCCTGTGCTTCCTCGGCCGGCTGCTCCGCCTGGGCCTCCGCCGGTTCCTCCGTGGATGCCTCCGTGGATGCCTCCGCCTGAGGCTCGGCGGCCTGCTCGGCCGGCTGCTGCTCGGCGGCGGCGGGGGCCTCGGCGGCCACGGACGCGTCGGCGGCCTGGTCGGCGGCGGGGGCCTCCGGCGCGGCGGCCTCCTCGGCGACGGCCTCGGCGGCCACGGGCTCGACGGCGGCCGACTCGGCGGCGGGGGCCTGCTCGGCGGACTCTGCGGCCGGCTCGGTGACGGGCTGGGCCTGGTCCTCCGGAGCCGCGGAAGGCTCGACGCCCTCGACGGCCTCGGAAACCTCGGCGACCGGCTCGACGGCGGTCTCGACGGCGGTCTCTGCGGCCGGCTCGACGGGTGCGGCAACCGGCTCGGTGGCCTCGGCGGCCTCGGCGGCCGGGGTGGCGTCCGCGACCGGCTGCGGCGCGGCCTCCGCTGCGGCGGCCTCGGTCTCAGCCGCGACGACCGGCTCGACGACGGGCTCGACCGAGGCCTCGACGGCCTGGTCCACGACCGGCGCGGCCTCCTGCGGCTGCTCGCCCTCGGTGGGCTCGACGACGGGCTCGGCGGCGACCTCGGCGGCAGGCTCGACGGGTTCGGCGGGCTCGACGACGGCCTGGCCGGAGGGCATCTCGCCCGTGCCGGCGGCGGTCTCGGCGACCGCCTCGACGACCGTTTCGACGACGGGCTCGACGACCGCCTCCGGCGCGGGCGCCACGGCCTCGGCGGGCTCGCCGGTCTCGACCGCGCCGGCGGCCTCGACGGGCGGGGCGGCCTGGACCGACTCCTCGACCGCTATGGGAGCGGGCTGCTGCGGGGCGGCCTCCTCGGCCACCGGGGCCTGCGCGGCCGCCGCGACCGGAGGCAGACCGTGCGGGGTGGGCGCGGCGAGGAACGCGGAGATGCGCCGCGGCGGGCCGGCCGGGGCGGGGGCCTCGGTCTGCTCCGCGGGCGCGGCCTGCGCGGCGGCCTCGACGGCAGCCTCGGCAGCGATCTCGACCGGCACCTCGGCAGGCGCCGTCACCACGGACCCAGCGACCGGCGTGCCGCTCGGGTCGACGACCGGCTGGCCGGACTCCGCCGGGACGGGCTCGGCCACCGCGGCCTGCGCCGCGTCCACCACGGCCTCGGCGACGACGGCCTCCGGCAGTTCGACGACCTCGATCACCTCGATCGCCCCGACCGTCTCGACGGCCAGCTGGGCCTCGACCGGGTGCGAGGCCAGCGGCACCTGCTGGAACTCCTGGGCCTCCGTCGCGGGAGCCGCCGGCGCCACCGGAGGCGCGGGCGCTGCCGGCACGGCCTGCGGCGCGGCGGCCGGCGCCGGGGCGACGGCCTCGGCCATCGGCGGCCGGCCGACCACCGGGATGCCGTGCGCGGGCGTGCCGCCGTGCGACGGGCCGCGGTCGGCGAGCGAGCGCACCGGGACCTGGCCGGTCATCAGCGACGGGTCCGGGATCGGCGGGCCGGCGTGCAGCGGGCGGCGCGGCGGCTGAGCAGCCGTCATCGCCTCCGCGGCCTGCGGGTGCGCCGGGGCGGCGTGGAACGGCTGCTGCGCCTGCTCGGCGCCGAGCACCGGCGGCTCCAGCGGCGGCCACGAAGGCTCGACCGGCGTGCCGTCCTGCTGCGGGGCGAGCGGCGTCGGCTCGGTCGGGAGGGGCGCCAGCGGCTCGCCCCAGGAGCCCTGCGGACCGGGCATCAGCAGGACGTCGTCCTCGTCGTCCTGGTCGAGGAAGTGGAAGGCCGGGCGCGGGGCGCCCGGGTCGACGCCCCAGCCCTCACCGGGCATGCCGGGAGCCGACAGGCCGGGGGCCGGTACGGCGAAGCCGGACGCGCCGAGCGGCTGGCCCTGCGGCGGGATGACTCCCGCGCCGGGGGGCACCGCACCACCGGCCGGGCCGTGGCCCGGCGCCGTCGGGTTCGGGATCATGCCGCCGTCCGTCGCGACGCCCTGCAGGGGTGCAACGCCCGCGACGCCCTCCGGTCCGCCGAGCTGGTCCGGCCCGGCGTTCAGGTGCTCCGGCATTCCCTCGCCCGGGACGTGGCCGCCATCGGTCATTGTCAAACGCTCCTTCCAGGCCGCTGCCGCGCCCTTGGCGACACGATCACCGACCGCAGCGCCCATCCGCACGGGCCGGGCCTGCACCGGCCCGTCCCTCAACCACACGCGGCCGCCGCGCCGAGGCGCTGCGGCCCAAGTCATTCCGGCGCACTGCGGCACCCCGGCCTGCGCGCCGCCCACACCGGGCGGCGCACCATCTGAAACAACGACAACCCGGAGCAACCGGCACGACCGCACCGGACCCTACGGCATTCTCCAGGTCCGGCACGCGGCCCGTCGAATTGCCCACACTCCGAGCAAAACCGGGTTGCACCACGTCAAAAAGGCGACAAACCGACTGAATCGGGTGGGTCGCCGACCGCCGCAGCCGCCCAGGACGCCACACTACCGGCCCAGCACGGTCACCTCTCGAATCGGTGTCCGGATGCGACCTGGATCACCGCCCGGCTCCACCACGCCCCCTCAGCAGCACAGCGCGGGAGCAGAATGCGCCCGGCGGATCGGACCGGATCCACAGGACGCACCCCAGTCCTTCACGCGATCTGCTCACCCCAGAGCAGCAGCACACCGGTACCGCCCGCCCCCAGAGCCAGCCCGCCACCGGCGCCACCGGCGATGGACAGCGGGGTGGACTGCAGCAGCGCACCGTCCGCCCGGTAGCCGGCCTCGGCGATCGCCCGGTGGATCTGCTCCCCCTCGGCGAGGGTCCGGGGCACCGCGACGAACCGCTCCGGACGGCGGGCCAGCACCGCGCGCACCACGTCGAGGCCGCCGGACTCCACCACCGCCACGTCCGGTTCGGGCAGGCCGCCCAGCACCTCGGGGCCCTGCCCGTGCACGGTCTCCACCTCGACGCCGTACCGGCGCGCGTTCACCGCCAGCCGGGCGCAGGCCGAGCGGGACGCCTCGACCGCGACCACGGCCGCGCCGAAGCGGGCCGCCTCCACCGCGAGGGCGCCGCTGCCCGCGCCGACCGACCAGACCAGGTCCCCCGGACGAGCACCCAGACGGGCCAGCACCAGGGCGCGCACGTGCGCGGGGAGTGCCTCCGATGCGCCGGTCTCGCCCCCCGCGCGCCCGGCGCCCGCGTAGGCGTCACCGGGGAGCGCCCAGCCGCGGTCCGCGCCGGGGAAGCCGACCGGGCGCCCGGCCAACCAGCCGGCCGCCGTGTCGACCCCGCCGGCCTGGGGACCGCCGTGGCCGCCGATCACCAGCACCACGTTGGGGTCGCGCCACACGTGGTCGGCGATCCGGTCGGAGGTGAGGACGGTGACGTCCTCGTCCGGGGTGCCGAGGGCCTCGCAGACCACGAAGGTCCGGTGCACCCCGCGCAGCATGAGGGCCAGTTCGCTCGGACCGGCGCCGGGCGCGGTCAGCACCGCGACCTTGGGGTGGGCCCGGCAGATGTTGGCCGCGCGGCGCAGCCGTCCGCCGTGGGCGCTGACCACCTGGGCGTCCTCCCAGGGCATGCCGGCCCGGGCGAAGGCCGCGGCGACCGAGGAGACGGCGGGCAGGACCTCCAGTTCGAGGCCGTACTCGGGGCGGCGCAGCGTGCGCACGACGCCGAAGAAGCCCGGGTCGCCCTCGGCGACCACGACGGCGGCGCCGCGGTGCTCGGCGATCTTCCGGGCGGCCTGCCGGACGTTGCCGAGGGTGATCCGCTCGGCGGCGTCCGGCACCGGGAGGGCGTTCAGTTGGTAGGGGGCGCCGGCCACCAGGGTCGCTGCGGCGAGGGCCGCGCCGGCGGCCTCGGTCAGCGGCGTGCCGTCCCACCCGATGACCGTGATCCGGTCAGCCATCTGCGGCCGTTCTCCCTCGACTCGGTGCGCGGACCGGCCTGCGACCCGGGGTGTCCCTGTGGTGTCACCCGGTGTGCGGCTCGGTGCGCCGACAAACCGCGCCGGTGTGCGGCGCCGGAGCAGAGGCTACCGGGTGTGATCCCCTCGGCGCCGACATCTCGTACACGTGTCCGTGACGAGCCGGTGGCTGATCAGCGGCACGAACGGCTCAGGCGGCACGGGTGGCGCGGGCGGCACGCGCGATCGGGGCGGCTCAGTCGCGCAGCACGTAGCGGTGGTCGCCGTGCCAGCCGGTCCGCTGCGGCTCGGGCTCGGGCGCGTCCAGGTCCTCCGGGAGCAGGCTCCACAGGATGAGGTCGCTGCGGCTCTCCACGACGACCTCGCCGGACCCGCCGGACTCGCCCCGGACTATCCAGGCGCTGCGCAGCACGCCCTCGCTGATCCCGCCGACCTTCTGGGCGACCTGCTGGGCGGCGGTGTTCCCGGCGGCGGTGCGCAGCTCCAGGCGCAGGAAGTCGCGGTCCTCGAACAGCCACTGGCTGACGCCGAGGACGGCCTCGGGCGCGTAGCCCTCGCCGCGGGCCCAGGAGGCGGTGACGTAGGAGATCTCGGTGCTGCGCAGGCGCCAGTCGGTGTTGCGCAGTTCGACCAGGCCGACCAGGCGCTGGGTGAGGTGCTCGGTGACGGCGAAGACGATGCCGCGGCCGGCGGCCCGGTGGGCGGGGGCGAGGGTGCGGGCGAGTTCGGTCGCGTACGCCTCGGTGAAGGGGTGCGGCAGATCGGTCCAGGCCAGGACGAGTTCGTCCGCCATCATCGTGGCCAGGCCGGGCGCGTCGTCCTCCGCAAGGGGCCGCAGCAGAAGCCGTTCGGTGCTGATGGCGGTCTCGGGGAAGCTCGCTGCCATGCCGTCTCTCCTCGCCGGGTCGTGAACACAACACCGTACGCCCCCGCCGTGCCCCGGGTGTCACGCGGTGCGCCGCCCGCACGACGGTACGTCAGAACGCCGCCGACCAGGGCGCCCCGGGTGCATCCTGCCCGACCGGGCCCGCGCCGAGGTGCGGCGGGGGCCCGGTCGGGGTCAGGGCGTGGATCGGACCGCGGCTCAGAAGGCCGGGATGACCGAGCCCTGGAAGGTGTCGTCGATGTACTTCTTGACCTCGTCGGAGTGCAGCAGCTCGGCCAGCTTCTTCACGCGCGGGTCGTTCTCCTTGCCCTTCTTCACGGCGAGGATGTTGGCGTACGGGTTGCCCTCGGCCTTCTCCAGCACCAGCGCGTCGGTGGCGGGCTTCAGGCCGGAGTCGAGCGCGTAGTTGCCGTTGATGACGCCGGCGTCGAGGTCGGCGATGGAGCGGGGCAGCTGGGCGGCCTCCAGCTCCTTCCACTTGAGGTTCTTCGGGTTGCCCGTCACGTCGGCCGGGGTGGCGGCGGTGGTGACGCCGTCCTTCAGCGTGATGAGCTTGTTGTCGGCGAGCAGCTTGAGCGCGCGGCCCTCGTTGGTGGCGTCGTTGGGCAGGCCGACGGTGGCGCCGTCCGGCAGGTCGGCGATCGACTTGACCTTCTTGGAGTAGACGCCGAGCGGCTCCAGGTGCACGGGCTCGACCGAGACGATGTCGGTGCCGTGCTTCTTGTTGAAGTCCTCCAGGTACGGGACGTGCTGGAAGTAGTTGGCGTCGGCCGAACCGTCCTGCACCGCCGTGTTGGGGGTCACGTAGTCGGTGACCTCCTTGATGTCGAGCTTGAGGCCCGCCTTGGCCGCGAGGTTGTCCTTGACGTACTTGAGGATCTGCCCGTGCGGGGTGGGGCTGGCGATGACCTTGAGCGGCGCGTTCGGGTCCGAGGAGGAGGACCCGGAGCTGCCGCACGCGGCCAGCGAGAGGGCGATGCCGGCGGTGGCGAGGATGCTGGTGAACTTCAGGGCGTTGCGCACGAAAAGTGCCTTTCTGCGTGATACGGGGAGCCGTGGTCCGGTGTCGGACCCGGGAGGTCTAGGGGGCGACGAGGTCCGCGTCGGGGGCGGCCGGTCCGGCCGGGGTGCGGCCCAGCAGGCGGGTCCGGCCGCCGGTGCCGCCGCGGTTGGCGAGGCGCCGGACGGCGAAGTCGCCGATCAGCTGGACGGCGGTGACGAGGATCACCAGCTCGGCCACGATGACCCACATGAAGGCCGTCTCGAAGCGCTGGTAGCCGTAGTTGACGGCGAGCGTGCCGAGGCCGCCGCCGCCGACCGTGCCGGCCATCGCGGAGTAGCTGATCAGCGTGATGATCGTGGTGGTCACCGAGGCGGCGATGCCGGGCAGCGCCTCCGGGAGGAGCGTCTTGCGGACGATCGTCCAGGTGCTGCCGCCCATCGCCTGGACGGCCTCGACCAGGCCGCGGTCGACCTCGCGGACGGAGGTCTCGACCAGGCGGGCGAAGAACGGGATGGCGCCGATGGTGAGCGGCACGGTCGCCGCCTGCCACCCGATGGAGGTGCCGACCAGCCAGCGGGTGAAGGAGATCAGCGCGATCATCAGGATGATGAACGGCACCGAGCGGGCGATGTTCACCACGAAGGCGATCGACTTGTTGACGGCCCGGTTGGCCAGCAGCCCGCCCTTGTCGGTCAGCACCAGCAGGATGCCCAGCGGCAGGCCGAGCAGCACGGTGACGGCGGTGGAGACGCCGACCATCTGGAAGGTCTCCTGCGTGGCGGGCCCCATCAGGGCCCACATCTGGTCCCAGGTCATGCCACCGCTCCGTCCGCCGCGCCCAGTACGTCCACCTGCAGGCCCTGCTCGCGCAGGTAGCCGATCGGCACCACGTTGTCCTGGTGGCCGCCGGAGAGCTCGACCCGCATCCGGCCGACCATCCGGCCGGCGATGGTCTCCACCGCGGCGCCGAGGATGTTGATGTCGATCTGGTAGGTGCGGGCCAGCTGGGAGACGAAGGGCTGGGCCGAGGAGTCGCCCTGGAAGGTGATCTCCAGCACGGTCGAACCGGGGTGGCCGGTGCCGAACTCGCTGAGCGGGAACAGCTCGCGGGCCAGCTCGGAGCCGGGCTCGGCCAGCAGGTCGGTCAGCCTGCCGGACTCGACCACCCGGCCGCCGCGCATCAGGGCCGCGGAGTCGCAGACGGACTTGATGACGTCCATCTCGTGGGTGATCAGCAGGACGGTGAGGCCGAGCTGCTGGTTGAGGTCGCGCAGCAGCTTGAGGATCGAACGGGTGGTCTCCGGGTCGAGCGCCGAGGTGGCCTCGTCGGAGAGCAGCACCTTGGGGTCGCCGGCCAGGGCCCGGGCGATGCCGACGCGCTGCTTCTGGCCGCCGGAGAGCTGGTTGGGGTAGCTGCGGGCCTTGTCGCCGAGGCCGACCAGGTCGAGCAGTTCGGCGGCCTTGCGGCGGCGCTGGGTGCGGTCCAGTCCGATGATCTCCAGCGGGAGCTCGACGTTCTGCTGGACGGTCCGCGAGGAGAGCAGGTTGAAGTGCTGGAAGACCATGCCGATCCGGCGCCGCGCCTCCCGCAGCTCCCGGCCGGCCCGGTTCTCGCCGCCGGACAGCGCGGTCAGCTCGACCCCGTCCACCGTGACGGTGCCGGAGGTCGGACGCTCCAGCATGTTCACGCAGCGGATGAGGGTGGACTTGCCGGCGCCGCTGGTGCCGACGACGCCGTAGACCTCGCCAGGACGGACGTGCAGGTCGACGCCGGCGAGGGCGCTCACCTCGCGGCCTCGGGAGCGGTAGACCTTCGTGAGGTCCGTGGTGGTGATCACAGCTGCTTCCGTGGGTCGGGGGCGGGCGGCGGGCGGCCGCCCGACCGGGGTGCGGTCGGCGACGTGCACGGCGCTTCGCCAGGGGGATCCGGACCTGCCACCCCTTGATCGTGGCCGCTGGGCGGCCGGGCCGCGCGACGGCGTGGCCCTTACGAGTCATCGGGCGCGGGTCACCGGCACGAGTCGTCGTGGACGACCACCCGCCCATGGGTGGGCAGGCGGGGAGGAGGGGTGTGGCAGGCTGGGCGCGCTCGCACGGACGGGAACGACGCCGGGTCTCGCTTCGGGGCGCGAGGTGGGGGCACCCTCAACGGGGTGCCGGGGGCGGTGGCCCTCAGCGGTGACACATTCGACGGCACATGGCGCGCTCACCTGCCGGCATGGTGCCGGTGGGGGTCCATTTCGTCGTCGCAGTCATGTGAGCCAGTAAATCAGATGGGTCGATTTGGACCCAATTACTTGGATGTGATGTCCGCAATGCGGACACTCGACGCCGCCACCAGCGACGATGCGCCTCGGCGCCGCCACCGGACTGTCCGGATGGTGGCGGCGCCGTGCGGGCCGGAACGGGCGGAGGGCTCAGGCGGTCGCGGCGAGCGACACCACGGCGGGCTTCTCCAGGTGTACCAGGCTGAGCCGGTCGGTGACCGGCTCGACCGCGGACTGCCGGTAGCCCAGGCGGGTGTACAGCCGCAGGTTGCCGAGGCTGCGGTGGCCGGTGAACAGGCGGTAGGAGGTCACCGGACGGCCGTCCTCGGCGAGGCGGCGCTCCAGCGCGTCCAGCAGCCGGCCGCCCAGGCCGTGCCGCTGCATCCTCGGGTGGACGACCAGGCGCCCTATCCGGCCGACGCCCTCGGCGTCGACGTGACCTCGGACGGTGCCGACCACCTCGTCGCCCAGCCGGGCGACCAGGACGTACTGCCCGGACAGTTCGGCGCGCAGGCTCTCCAGGCTCTGCGTCAGGGGCTCGATCGCCCAGTCGCCGTACAGCTCCGCCTCGGGCTGGTAGCCGAGGTACTGGAGCTTGAGGATCTGCTCCGCGTCCTCGGCGTCCGCCGCCGAGATGATCACGCTCATGCCCATGTGCTGGGGCCTCCCCATCGTCGTGCCCGGCGCGCAAACGTGAGGGTGACGCACCGGATGCCCTGCCGGAGATGTCCCGGCCGGGGATCTTCCCTGACCGGGGGTGGCGCACGAACGTACCAGCCGCGCGGCCCGGAAGTGACCGGGTCGACGGCGACGCGCTCACGCTCAGTATCCGAGTGATCGCGGCACCGTCAAGAGCTACGTTCGCCAGCGCTCTACCCGCGCGTCAGCTGCTCTCAACCTTCGGGGCGTTCGACGTGGCGAGGGTCACGCGGGAGTCGGGCGGGTGGTGGGGCCGGTGGCGGGCCCCGCACGCGGGGCGTGGCCGGGGGCGGCGACGGCCCGACGTGGCGAGGGTCACCCGGGGGCGGAGGCCGATGGCGGCGGCCGACGACGGCGGCCGACGACGGCGGCCGGACGTGCGGAACGTCACCCGGGCGGAGCCTCCTCCGGGGTGATCTGCATGCGGAGCGTCACCGGCCTCTCACGAGAACCGCGCACGGGTGCCGCTGACGGGCACCGCTCACGGGTACCGCTCGGCGTGCAGGAGGATCCGCAGGCAGGCGAGGCACCGGGAGCGGGTGGGCCCGATCGAGCCGCGCGGCATGCCGAGGCGTTCGGAGAGCTCCCGGTAGGTCGGCGGCGGGTCCTCGGCGAGGGCCGCGACCAGCTCGGGGCAGCGGCCCGGCAGGCCGGCCACGGTCTCGCGGACCACGCGGCGGCGGCGTTCGGCGAGGAAGACGTCCTCGGCGGAGGGGACGGGCGGAAGGGTTGTGCACACACCGTGCATGACGGGCCGAGGCGGGCCGGGTTACGCCCGACCGGGGGTGCGGACGCCGAAGGGGCGCGACGGTCGGACCGTCACGCCCCTCCCCCGCAGACCGGTGGTCAGCCCTGGATCCACTCCTGCTGCCGCGCCAGGTCCGCCTTCACCTCGGCGAGCTGGACCGCCACCGCCGACGGCGCGGTGCCGCCGCGCCCGTTGCGCGAGGCGATGGCGCCGTGCACGCTGAGCACCGACCGGACCTCGGGCGTCAGGTGCACCGAGATCGCCGCGAACTGCTCGTCCGTCAGGTCGGACAGCTCGATGCCCTCGGCCTCGCAGACCTTGACGCAGGCGCCGGCCACCTCGTGCGCGACCCGGAACGGCACGCCCTGCTTGACCAGCCACTCGGCGATGTCGGTGGCGAGCGAGAAGCCCGCCGGGGCCAGCTCCTCCAGCCGCTCCCGGTGCACGGTGAGGGTGGCCATCATCCCGGTGAACGCGGGCAGCAGCACCTCCAGCGTGTCGCAGGAGTCGAACACCGGCTCCTTGTCCTCCTGGAGGTCCCGGTTGTAGGCGAGCGGCAGGGCCTTGAGGGTGGCCAGCAGGCCGGTCAGGTTGCCGATCAGCCGGCCGGACTTGCCCCGGGCGAGCTCGGCGATGTCCGGGTTCTTCTTCTGCGGCATGATCGAGGAACCGGTGGAGAAGGCGTCGTGCAGCGTGATGAAGCCGAACTCCTTGGTGTTCCAGATGATCACCTCCTCCGCGATCCGGGAGAGGTTGATGCCGATCATCGCGGTCACGAACGCGAACTCGGCGACGAAGTCGCGCGAGGCCGTGCCGTCGATGGAGTTGCCGACCGAGCCGCCCTCGAAGCCGAGGTCGGCGGCGACGGCCTGCGGGTCGAGGCCGAGCGAGGAGCCGGCCAGCGCCCCGGAGCCGTACGGGGAGACGGCGGTGCGGGCGTCCCACTGGCGCAGCCGCTCGGCGTCCCGGCCGAGGGCCTGCACGTGCGCGAGGACGTGGTGGGCGAAGAGGACGGGCTGCGCGTGCTGGAGGTGGGTGCGGCCCGGCATCGCCGTGTCCGGGTGCGCCTCGGCGAGGCCGACCAGGGCGTGCTGGAGGTCGAGCACCAGGGCGCCGATGGTCCTGGCGTGGTCCCGCAGGTACATCCGGAACAGGGTGGCGATCTGGTCGTTGCGCGAGCGCCCGGCCCGCAGCTTGCCGCCGAGGTCGGCGCCGAGGCGCTCCAGCAGGCCGCGCTCCAGGGCGGTGTGCACGTCCTCGTCGGCGACCGTCCCGGTGAAGGTGCCCGCCTGGACGTCGGCGAGCAGCTGGTCGAGGCCGGCCAGCATCGCGGCGAGCTCGTCGTCGGAGAGCAGGCCGGCCTTGTGCAGGACCCGGGCGTGGGCCTTGGAGCCGGCGATGTCGTACGGCGCGAGGCGCCAGTCGAAGTGGACCGAGGCGGAGAGCCTGGCCAGCGCCTCGGACGGGCCGTCGGCGAAGCGCGCGCCCCAGAGGCGGACGTCGGCGGTCTGGTCGGCGTGCTGGTCGGCGGACATCGCGTGGGCTCCTGACGGGGAAGGGGGTTGGGGACGGGGAGGGGATCAGGCGAGGTCGCGGCGGGCGGCGAGCTTCGAGGACATCCCGAAGATCTCGATGAAGCCCTTGGACATCGACTGGTCGAAGGTGTCGCCGGTGTCGTAGGTGGCGAGGTTGAAGTCGTACAGCGACTGGTCGGACTTGCGGCCGTTGACCACGGCCCGGCCGCCGTGCAGGACCATCCGGATCTCGCCGGAGACGTGCTGGTTGGCCTCGTTCACGAAGCCGTCCAGCGCGCGCTTGAGCGGGGAGAACCAGAAGCCGTCGTAGACGAGTTCGGCCCAGCGCTGCTCCACCTGCCGCTTGTAGCGGGCGAGTTCGCGCTCGACGGTGACGTTCTCCAGGGCCTGGTGGGCGGTGATCAGGGCGATCGCGCCGGGGGCCTCGTAGATCTCCCGGGACTTGATGCCGACCAGCCGGTCCTCGACCATGTCCAGCCGGCCGACACCCTGGGCGCCGGCCCGCTTGTTCAGCTCCTCGATGGCCTGGAGGACGGTGACCTTGCGGCCGTCGACGGCCACCGGGACGCCGGCGTCGAAGGTGATGACCACCTCGTCGGCCTCGCGCGGGGCGGCCGGGTCCTGGGTGTAGTCGTAGACGTCCTCGATCGGGGCGTTCCAGATGTCCTCCAGGAAGCCGGTCTCGACGGCCCGGCCGAAGACGTTCTGGTCGATCGAGTACGGGGACTTCTTGGTGGTGGCGATCGGCAGGCCCTTGGCCTCGGCGAAGGCGATCGCCTTGTCCCGGGTCATCGCGTAGTCGCGCACCGGGGCGATGCACTTCAGGCCGGGGGCCAGGGAGTTGATGCCGACCTCGAACCGGACCTGGTCGTTGCCCTTGCCGGTGCAGCCGTGCGCGACGGTGGTGGCGCCGTGCTTGCGGGCGGCGGCGGCCAGGTGCTTGACGATGACCGGCCGGGACAGCGCGGAGACCAGCGGGTACTCGCCCTGGTAGAGCGCGTTGGCCTTGATCGCCGGGAGGCAGTACTCGTCGGCGAACTCGTCGCGGGCGTCCGCGACCTCGGCCTCGACGGCGCCGCAGTCCAGCGCGCGCCGGCGGATCGCCTCCAGGTCCTCGCCGCCCTGGCCGACGTCGACGGCGACGGCGATGACCTCGGCGCCCGTCTCCTCGGCGATCCAGCCGATGCAGACGGAGGTGTCCAGTCCGCCCGAGTAGGCGAGTACGACGCGCTCGGCCACGGCTTTCTCCTAACAGCTCTACGTACAGGGTTTCCGTACAGGTTTACGGCGACAGGCATAAGTATGCACCAGTCCGTATGAAACACAAAACCCCGGCCGGGGAAGTCTCCACCGGTCGGGGTTTCGTGTCGTGGCGCGTCGTTGCTCGTCGTGGCGCGTCGGGATCTCGCGTCGTCGCGCGCTACTGGGCCTTCGCCTGGGCGAGTTGCATGAGGTGGTCGGCGAGCGCCTGGCCGCCCGCCGGGTCCCGGCTGATCAGCAGGACGGTGTCGTCGCCGGCGATGGTGCCGATGATCTCGAACACCTCCGCCTGGTCGATCGCCGAGGCGAGGAACTGCGCGGCCCCCGGGGGGGTGCGCAGCACCACCAGGTTGCCGGAGGCCGTCGCCGAGACCATCAGCTCGCCGGCCAGCCGGGCCATCCGGCCCTCGCTGGCCGACTCCCCCATCGGCGCGCGCGGCGTGCGGTCGCCGCCCTCCGCCGGGACGGCGTAGATCAGCGCGCCGTCCCGGTTGCGGATCTTGACCGCGCCCAGCTCGTCCAGGTCCCGGGAGAGCGTCGCCTGGGTGACCACGAGTCCGTCGTCGGCGAGCAGCTTGGCGAGCTGGCTCTGCGAGCGCACGGGCTGGCGGGTGAGCAGGTCCACGATCCGCCGGTGCCGCGCGGTGCGGGTCTGCGGCACCTGCGGCGACGGGCCTGCGGCGGACGGGCCGGAGTGGGAAACGGTCATGTGGTCATTCTCCCGGACAACGGTCAGCTCGCATCGGCCGGGGCGCTCTCGCGCACCGCCCGCAGGACGCCCGGCAGAGCGGCGAGGAAGGCGTCCGCCTCCTGCTCGGTCAACACCAGCGGCGGGGCCAGCCGGACGGCGTCCGGGACGGCCGCGTTGACCAGGAAGCCCGCCTCCTGCGCGGCGGCCTGCACCCGCACTGACACCGGCTCGGTGAGCACGATGCCGAGCAGCAGTCCGGCGCCGCGCACGTGCGAGACCAGCGGGTCGCCGATCGCCTCGACGCCCTGGCGCAGCCGCTCGCCCAGCTTGCGGACGTGCTCCAGCAGGCCCTCGGACTCGATGGTGTCCAGCACCGCGAGCCCGGCCGCCGCGGCCACCGGGTTGCCGCCGAAGGTGGTGCCGTGCTGGCCCGGGGTGAGCAGGTCGGCGGCCTCGCCGAAGGCCAGCACCGCGCCCATCGGCAGCCCGCCGCCGAGCGCCTTGGCGAGGGTGACGACGTCCGGCTCGACGCCCTCGAAGGCCTGGTGGGCGTACCAGTACCCGGTGCGGCCGACGCCGGTCTGGATCTCGTCCAGGACCAGCAGGGTGCCCGTGGCCCGGGTGATCTCGCGGGCCGCCCTCAGGTAGCCCTCGGGCAGCGGGACGGCGCCGTTCTCGCCCTGGACCGGCTCCAGGAAGACCGCCGCGGTCTCGGTGGTGACGGCCGCGCGCAGCGCCTCGACGTCGCCGAACGGGACGTGCGTGACGTCGCCGGGCAGCGGGCGGAACGGCTCCTGCTTGGCCGGCTGGCCGGTGAGCGCGAGGGCGCCCATCGTCCGGCCGTGGAAGGCGCCCTGGAGGGCGACCAGGTGGGTGCGGCCGGTCCGGCGGCTGATCTTGAACGCGGTCTCGTTGGCCTCGGCGCCGGAGTTGCAGAAGAACACCCGGCCGCCCTCCCTGCCGTCCAGCCGCAGCAGCCGCTCGGCGAGGGCGATGGTCGGCTCGGCCATGAAGAGGTTGGAGACGTGGCCCAGGGTGGCGATCTGCCGGCTGACCGCCTCGACGACCGCCGGGTGGGCGGTGCCGAGGGCGTTGACGGCGATGCCGCCGAGCAGGTCGGTGTACTCCTTGCCGTCGGCGTCCCAGAGCTTGGCGCCCGCACCGCGCACCAGCGCGATCCGCGGGGTGCCGTAGTTGTCGGTGAAGGCGTGCTGCCACCGGCCGGTCAGTTGCTCGTTCGCGGTCATGCCAGTCCCCCGGTCACGGTCTGTTCGTCGTCCGGCACGACCATCGTGCCGATGCCCTCGTCGGTGAAGATCTCCAGCAGCAGGCTGTGCTGCACCCGGCCGTCCAGGACGCGGGCGGTGCCCACCCCGGAGCGGACGGCGCGCAGGCAGCCCTCCATCTTGGGGAGCATGCCGCTGGCCAGGCTCGGCAGCAGCTCCTCCAGCTCGCTCGCGGCGAGTTGGCTGATCACGTCGTCGGAGTTCGGCCAGTCCGCGTAGAGGCCCTCGACGTCGGTCAGGACCACCAGCATCTCGGCGCCCAGCGAGACCGCCAGGGCGGCCGCGGCGGTGTCGGCGTTGATGTTGTAGACGTGGCCGTCGGCGCCGCGCGCGATCGAGGAGATGACCGGGATCCGGCCGTCGGCGATCAGCGCCTTCACCGCGCCGGCCTCGATGTTGACGATGTCGCCGACCAGGCCGATGTCGACCTGCTCGCCGTCCACCACCGCGTACCGCTTGACCGCCGTCATGGTGTGCGCGTCCTCGCCGGTCATGCCGACCGCGAACGGGCCGTGCTCGTTGAGCAGGCCGACGAGCTCGCGCTGCACCTGGCCGGCCAGCACCATCCGGACCACGTCCATGGTCTCGGGGGTGGTGACCCGCAGGCCGTTGGTGAAGCTGGACTCCAGGCCGAGCCGCTCCAGCTGGGCGCTGATCTGCGGGCCGCCGCCGTGCACCACGACGGGGTGCAGGCCGGCGTAGCGGAGGAAGACGACGTCCTGGGCGAAGGCCGACTTGAGGCTCTCGTCCACCATGGCGTTGCCGCCGAACTTGATCACGACGGTCTTGCCGTGGAAGCGCTCCAGCCACGGCAGCGCCTCGATCAGCGTCATCGCCTTGGGCAACGCGGTGTTGTTGCGGGCCTGTTCGCCCTTGGGTGCGATCTTCACGGGTGTCCCTCGTCCGAACGGGTGTCGCGCATCGGGTGTCGCGGGTCAGGTGTCGCGCATCGGTGGCGCGCGTCACCTGTCGGGCATCAGGTCGAGTAGGCGCTGTTCTCGTGGACGTAGTCGGCGGTGAGGTCGTTGGTCCACAACGAGGCGCTCGCCGTACCGGCGTTGAGGTTCGCGGTGATGACGACCTCGCGGCCGGCCATGTCCACCAGGGTGCGGTCCTCGCCGACGCTGCCGTCCTTGCAGACCCAGACGCCGTTGATGGCCACGTCCAGCCGGTCCGGGTCGAAGGCGGCGTCGGTGGTGCCGATCGCGGCCAGCACCCGGCCCCAGTTGGGGTCCTCGCCGTGGATCGCGCACTTGAGCAGGTTGTTGCGGCTGATCGTCCGGGCGACGTCGACGGCCTCCTGCTCGGTGGCGGCGCCGGTGACGTCGATCCGGATGTCCTTGCTGGCGCCCTCGGCGTCGGCGATCAACTGGCGGGCCAGGTCGGCGCTGACGGTGCGGACCGCCTCGGCGAACTCGGCCGCGTCCGGGACGACGCCGGAGGCGGCCGAGGCCAGCAGCAGCACGGTGTCGTTGGTGGACATGCAGCCGTCGGAGTCGATCCGGTCGAAGGTGGTGCGGGTGGCGCCGCGCAGCGCGGTGTCCAGGGCGGCGGCGTCCAGGTCGGCGTCGGTGGTGATCACGACCAGCATGGTGGCCAGGCTCGGGGCGAGCATGCCCGCGCCCTTGGCCATGCCGCCGACCGTCCAGCCCGACGGGCTGGTGACCTGGGCGGTCTTGTGCACGGTGTCGGTGGTCTTGATGGCGATCGCGGCGGCCTCGCCGCCGGTCGCGCTCAGCTCCCGGGCGGCCAGCGCGACGCCGGGCAGCAGGACGTCCATCGGGAGGCGCTCGCCGATCAGGCCGGTGGAGGCGACGGCGACCTCGCCGGCGTTGAGCTCCAGCTCCTCGGCGACCTTCTCCGCGGTGGCGTGGGTGTCCTGGAAGCCGAGCGGGCCGGTGCAGGCGTTGGCGCCGCCGGAGTTGAGGACCACGGCGGACACCTGGCCGCCCTTGAGGACCTGCTCGGACCAGACGACCGGCGCGGCCTTGACGCGGTTGGCGGTGAAGACGCCGGCGGCGGCGAGCGCGGGGCCGTCGTTGACCACCAGGGCGAGGTCCGGGGTGCCGGAGGCCTTGATGCCCGCGGTCACGCCGGCGGCCCGGAAGCCCTTGGCTGCCGTCACGCCCACGTTCGTACTGTTGCTCACGGTGCGACTCCGTTCACGGGAAGGCCCAGCTCCTCGGGCAGGCCCAGGGCGATGTTCATGCTCTGCACCGCGCCGCCCGCGGTGCCCTTCACGAGGTTGTCGATCGCGCTGATCGCGATGATCCGCCCGGCGGTGGCGTCCAGCGCGACCTGGACGAGGGCGGTGTTGGCGCCGTAGACGCTGCTGGTCTGCGGCCACTGCCCCTCGGGCAGCAGGTGGACGAACGGCTCGTCCGCGAACGCCTCGGCGTAGGCGGCGCGCAGGCTCTCGGCGGTCACGCCGGGGCGCGCCTTGGCGGAGCAGGTGGCGAGGATGCCGCGCGGCATCGGGACGAGGGTCGGCGTGAAGGAGACGGTGACGGGCTCGCCCGCGACCGGGGTGAGGTTCTGCACCATCTCCGGGGTGTGCCGGTGCACGCCGCCGACGCCGTACGGGCTGACGTTGCCCATGACCTCGCTGCCCAGCAGGTGGGTCTTGGCGGCCTTGCCCGCACCGGAGGTGCCGGAGGCGGCGACCACGACGGCCTCCGGCTCGGCGAGTCCGGCCGCGTACGCCGGGAACAGCGCCAGGGACACGGCCGTCGGGTAGCAGCCGGGCACGGCGATCCGGTTGCTGCCCTTCAACGCGGCCCGGTGGCCGGGGAGTTCGGGCAGGCCGTAGGGCCAGGTGCCGGCGTGCGCGGAGCCGTAGAACTGCTCCCAGTCGGTGGCGGCGCGGAGCCGGAAGTCGGCGCCGCAGTCGACCACCAGGACGTCGTCGCCGAGCGCCTCGGCGACGGCGGCGGACTGGCCGTGCGGCAGCGCCAGGAAGACCACGTCGTGGCCGGCCAGCACCTCGGGGGTGGTGGGTTCGAGGACGCGGTCGGCGAGCGGGATCAGGTGCGGCTGGAGCACGCCCAGCCGGGTGCCCGCGTTCGAGCCGCCGGTCAGCGCCCCGATCTCCACCTCCGGGTGGCCGAGCAGCAGACGCAGCACCTCGCCGCCCGCGTATCCGCTCGCGCCGGCGACGGCGACTCGCAATGCCATGGCGTTCCTCCTTTGTTGTGGCATGAATATACGCAGCACGGAACATTCATGCAAGAAGCTGCGGTCAGGACCCCGAAGAACGCCCGAAAACCGCCCTGCGTCCGCCCGGCCGGGCCGCCACCGGCTCGCGACCGAACCGCCACCGACCGGGCGGACGCCGGACTACCGCTTGACCGCGCGCAGCACCACGAACTTGGGGTTGCCCGCCACCAGCTGGCAGTTCCCGAAGAGCCGCCGCAGCTTGACGTGGTAGCCGAGATGGCGGTTGCCGACCACCCACAGCTCCCCGCCCGGCCGCAGCGCCCGCCGGGAACCGGTGAACATCCGCCAAGCGGTGGCGTCCGTGGTGGCCTGGTGCGAGTGGAACGGCGGGTTGTTCAGGACGAGGTCCACCGAGCCCGGGGGCGCCACCTCCGGCGCCAGCGCGTCGGCGGTCAGGAACTCCGCCCGGGCGTCCGGGCCCAGATTGGCGCGGAAGGTCTCCTCGGCCGAGGCCACCGCCTGGTGGGACTCGTCGACGAACACCAGCTCCGCACCCGGCCCGGCCAGCGCGGCGGCCGTGCCGACCACGCCGTTGCCGCAGCCCAGGTCGACCACCCGGGCCCCGGGCGCCGGGGTCGGCAGGTGGCCGAGGAAGAAGCGGGTGCCGATGTCGAGGCGCTCGGCGCAGAACGTGCCGGCGTGGTTGACCACCGTGCGCCCGGAGACCGCCCCGACGTCCGGCGGCAGCGCGTAGCGGTGCGGCCACGGGCTGGGGCCGGGGTCCAGCGCCGGATCCGGGGTGCAGAAGATCAGCCGGGCCTTGCGGGCGGCGAGCGAGGTGCGGGTCGGGCCGAGGATCCGCTCGAAGAGCTGGAGCGTGGAGGTGTGGATCTCGGCGACCATGCCGGTGCCGACCACCACCGTGCCCGGGTGGACGGCCGGGGCCAGCCGGTGCAGCTGGTCCTCCAGCAGGGCCAGGCTCTTGGGGACGCGCACCAGCAGGACGTCGATCCGCTCCGGCGGGGCGTCCCGGGTGGTCAGCAGCCGGGCCGGGTCGACGGTGGCGCCGGCCCGCGCCAGGTTGGCCAGGGTGGCCTGCCGGCCGAGGTGGGAGTCGACGATCTGCACCGGATCGTGGGCGGCCAGCGCGGTGGTCAACGCGCCCCAGCGGTCGCCCAGGACGACGATCCGGCGGCCGGCCAGGTCGGTCGCGGTGCCGGCGGCGCTGTCCGCCTCGCCCGCGAGGTGGCGCAGCAGGTACTCGTCGGCCGCGTCCCAGGCCCGCAGCCGCTCACGCGGGTCCTCGGGGAAGCGGGTGAGGTCGAAGGCGCCCCACGGCGTGCTGAACTGGGTCGCCGCGGCGGGCGTGATCTCGGGATTCATCGTGTTCTCAGGCTATCCGACGGCCCGACGGGGAACCGTTTCGACGGATACTGGAAGAGCCCGGCCGAGAGGGGTGAGGGCGATGGACTGGAAGCTCGAAGTCGTGGTGGTCCCGGTGTCGGACGTGGACCGCGCGAAGCTGTTCTACGAGGAGCGGGTCGGCTTCACGGTCGACCACGACACCCGGTTGCGCGACGGGGTCCGGGTCGTCCAGCTGACTCCCCCGGGCTCGACGTGCTCCATCGTGGTGGGCGCCGGGGTCATCGGGGCGCCGCCCGGATCCGTGAAGGGACTCCAGCTGGTGGTGCCGAACATCGACAAGGCGCATGCCGAACTCGCGGCCCGGGGCGTCGAGGTCAGCCCGGTCCAGCACTTCGAGGCGGGCAGCCGGGTGGACGGGCACGGCGAGGCCTGGAACTCCTTCGTGTTCTTCAACGACCCGGACGGCAACGGCTGGGCGGTCCAGGAGGCCCCGCAGGCGGCCCGCAGGGTGCCGGAGGCGGCGTAGCGGGCGCCGACCGGCCCGGGTCCGAACCCGGGCCGGTCCGGGCGGCTTGGGTAGGCTCCAGGGATGGCTGAACACGAGGGAAGCGTGCGGGTGGACAGCTGGATCTGGTCGGTCCGGCTCACCAAGACGCGGGCGCTGGCGGCGGCCGCCTGTCGGGCCGGGCACGTGCGGGTGAACGGCGAACGGGTCAAGCCGGCCCAGGCGCTGCGCCCCGGGGACGAGGTGCGGGTCCGCGAGGAGGGCTACGAGCGGGTCGTCGTGGTGCAGAAGCTCATCCGCAAGCGGGTCGGCGCGACGGTGGCGGCGGACTGCCTGATCGACAACAGCCCGCCGCGGCCGCCGCGCGAACTCGTCGCAGCGGCCGGCGAGCGGGATCGGGGCGCCGGGCGCCCGACCAAGCGGGAGCGGCGCGACCTCGACCAGCTGCGCGGGCACTGATCCCGCCGGCCCGCGCTGTCGGCGACTCCCGTCAGTGCGCGGTGTCGGCGAGCACCTTGGCGAGGAAGGCCGCCAGGTTCCCCACCGTCCGGTCGATCTGCCGCTCCAGCGGCAGCGACTCGTCGGGCCTGGTCACCAGGGCGGACTTCTTCAGCCCGCGCACGTACAGCGAGCAGGCGAGGTCGGCGCAGATGTACGTGCCGACGGTGTTGCCCTCCCGCCCGGCCGCCCCGGCCCGGCGGGCGGCGAGCAGCGCGACGCCGGAGCCCGCGTGCGCGGTGATGCACAGCGAGCAGACATTGGTCTTGGTGAGGCTGCGGCGGACCGTCGGCACCCGCAGCGTCACGCCGACCGGCTCGCCGCCGTACGGCGCCACCAGGTAGGCCCGGTCGGGCGCGCCCTGGTCCCGCCAGCCGAGGAAGTCCAGGTTCTCCCAGGGCAGTTCCGCCATGCCCCGGGGGAGGTTGAGCCGACGGGCCTCGCCCTTGGAGCAGTTGACGAAGGACGCGCGGATCTCGTTCTCGCTCAGGGGTTCCATGGCGCGGAAGCTAACACCGGCCCGCCCGCGCTGTCGTGCCAATTTCTCCCGGTACGCACCGGGGAGGGTGACGGGCTGTCAGTGGCCGGGCCTAGGGTTCGTGGTGTGCGAGGCCGGTCCCGGCGTAGGAGGGAGGCGCCGGGGCCGACGCCTCGTGAACCGGGGCTACGGCTTGAACGCGACGCCCGCGTAGGCGGAGACGTCCTGCCAGCCTTCGGGGAGTTCGGTGCTGGGGACGTGACCGGGGGTGGGGCGCCAGAGCGGGAGTTGGACCAGGCCGGGGCCGGCGAACTCGAAGTCGCCGAAGAAGGGTTCGACGCCGGCGCGCGGGCGCAGCACCAGGGGGGCGCTGGCGCTGCGGTAGATGCGGGTGCCTTCGGCTGCGCTCTCCCGGGAGGCGAAGTCGGGGCTGCCGTGGGAGAGGATCAGCGCGCTGCCGGGGGCGAGCGCGTCGCGCAGGGTGCGGACGATCTGCTGGGCGCCGTCCTCGTCGCGGATGAAGTGCAGCACGGCGACGAGCATCAGCGCGACCGGCCGGGACAGGTCGACGGCGGCGAGCAGGCCCGGGTGGCCGAGGATGGCGGCCGGGTCGCGCAGGTCGGCCTCGATGACCGAGGTGTGTCCGGCGGGGTGGCCGGCCAGCAGGGCGCGGGCGTGGGTGGCGACGATCGGGTCGTTGTCGACGTACACCACCCGGACGTCCGGGGCGACCCGCTGGGCGACCTCGCTGGTGGAGCCGACGGCCGGGATGCCGGTGCCGATGTCGACGAACTGGCGGATGCCCCGGCCGGCGGCGAACTCCACCGCGTCGCCGAGGAACTGCCGGTTGGTGCGGGCCAGCAGCGGCAGCGCGGGGTAGGCCGCTATGGCGGCCTGGGCGGCCTTGCGGTCGGCCTCGAAGTTGTCCTTGCCGCCCAGGTAGTAGTCGTACATCCGGGCGGTGTGCGGGACGCCGGTGTCGAGCTCGCTCGGCGGCTGCCAGTCGTCCGCTCTGGCCCAGTCCCAGTCGGTGCCGGTGGCCTCGCCGACGGTCGCGCTGTCCTCGTGCATCCTGTTCCGCCCCCCTCTGCCGTGCTCACTGCCGGTCGATGGCACCGCCTCGGCGGCCGGCGGGCCCGCCCGGTACCACGGGGGTCACCCCGCGTCCGGCCCGGCCACCCTCCCGTGGCGTGCGGTGCGCCGTGATCGTATCCGACGACACGCCGGTGAAACACCGGCAGTTCAGGTTTACGCAACGCCCGGACGGTGGTGTGTGTGCACGTCAATGGCGGTACCGGGCCGCTCCTCGGATCGCCGTGGGTGGCCGCCGTCTCTATGCTGACTGCCGATGACTGCCGACCGCCGCACCGTACTGCGCACCGCCGTCCAGCTGGCCGCCCTGACCGCCGCCAGCGGGTTCCTCAGCGCGTGTGCCTCCGGCGCCCCGCGCCGGGCCGACGCCGGGGTGCTCGCCGTGCACCCGGGCACCCTCGACCCGCAGCACACCACCGACCCGGCCTGGAACGGCGGCGAGGGCCCGGCCTCCCCCGTGCCGTCCGCCCCGCCGGAGCCGCAGCCCACCGGGACCACCGACCCGAGCGGCGGTACCGACCCGGCCACCGGCGCGGAGCCGGCCGCCGGGGCCGCGACGCCCCCGCCGACACCGCCGACGCCTCCGACCCCGCCGGTGCTGCCGCCGCTCGCCGCCGGCACCCCGGTCGAGGTGGTGAACGGGCCGCGCACCAGCAAGTTCGTGGCGCTGACCTGCCACGGCAGCGGCGATCCGAAGCAGGCCACCGCGCTGCTGGAGGCCGCCGAGCAGCGCGGCATCAAGCTGACCGTGATGGCGGTCGGCAGCTGGCTCGACCAGCAGCCGCAGATGGCCCGCCGGATCCTGGACGCCGGCCACGAGTTGGGCAACCACACCCAGAACCACCTCGACCTCTCGACGATGACGGCCGCCCAGGTGCACGACGAGATCGCCCAGTGCGCCGAACGGCTGCAGCGGCTCACCGGCTCGATCGGCCGCTGGTTCCGCCCGTCCGCCGCCCAGTACGCCACCCGGACGGTGCGCGAGCAGGCGAAGGCGGTCGGCTACGAGCACGTGCTGTCCTTCGACGTCGACCCGCGCGACTACAACGACCCGTCGGCCGCCGAGTTGCAGCGCCGGGTGCTGAAGTCGGTGCGCGGCGGTTCGGTGGTCGCCCTGCACATGGGCCACCAGTGCACGGTGGACGCGCTGCCGGGCATCCTGGACGGCCTCGCCAAGGCGGGCCTGAAGCCGGTGACCGCCAGTCAGCTGTGCGCCTGACCGCTCTGCGGACCAGGGAGGAGCACGCCGGCCGAGGGGCCCGTTCAGCCCATCGGGTCGTCCGCCTTGTACGGGCGCATCCGCAGCGTCCGGGCGTCCGCCGCGCGGATCTCCGCGGCCCGGTTGACCAGCTCCTCCAGGTCGTCCCGCCCGGCGTGGATGAACCGGCCGTGCAGGCCGTCGAAGCGGCCCCGGGCGGCGTCCACGGTGACCGCGACCATGTACGGGATGGAGCCCCAGGTCGTCGTGTCCTTGAACATCGGCATCGCGGCGGTCATGTCGGTCTCGACCGCGCCGGGGCTGATGTCGAGGATGACGATGCCGTGGCGGGCCAGTGAGTCCGCCATGTTGTCGGAGAGCTGGAGCAGCGCGCCCTTGGAGGTGGCGTACGCGGTGTAGTCGCCGTCCGGGCGCAGGGCGAAGCCGGAGTTGAGGTTGACCACCCGGCCGCGCTCCCGGGACACCATGCCGGGCAGGACGCAGCGCAGCAGGTTGTAGGGGCCGCGCAGGTTGGTCTCGATCACCTGCCACCACTGGTTGGCGTCGGTCTCCCAGAGCGGCACCTCGGCGCGGTCGACCAGGCCGGCGTTGTTGATCAGCAGGTCGATCGGGCCGAGGTCGCGTTCGACGACCCGGACGGCCTCGCGGACGGCGCCGGCACGGGTGACGTCGGCGGTGACGGCGACGCCGCGGGAGCCGTGCCGGGCGCACTCCTTGAGGGTGTCGGTCAGCGTCCCGTGGGTGCGGCCGACCAGGCCGACGGCCATGCCCTCGGCGGCCAGGCCGATGGCGATCTCCCGGCCGATTCCCCGGCCCGCGCCGGTGATCAGGGCGACCTGTCCTGCGAGCGATCCCGTCGGCACCGTGTGCTCCCTTCCCGTCCCCGGCCCCCGTCTGCGGCATTCTTCCGGCCGCCGCACGGGCGCGGCCCCGGGCGCACGGGCGGCGGGCCCGGCCTCACCCGTTCGGACGACGTCTCGCACTGGCACCCGGCCGGGGAGGGGGTGACCTACTGGCCGGTACGGAGTAGTAACGTCGTCGGGACGGTGACCGGTGCACCCATTCCGGCACACCGGCCCGTTGACCAGCAGCTCGCTGGGCCACCAGTTCGCTGGGCGACCCCCAGCACCACCGAAGGGCAACTGAGTGAGTGACATCGCGCGCGTCGGAGTGATCGGCTGCGGCCTGATGGGGTCGGGCATCGCGGAGGTCTTCGCCCGGGCCGGGCTGGACGTCCTGGTGGCGGAGGCCAGCGGCGAGGCGCTGGAGTTCGGCCGCACCCGGCTGACCAACTCCCTGGACACGGCGGTCAAGCGCGGCAAGCTGAGCCCGGAGCTGCGGGACGAGGCGCTGGCCCGGCTGACCTTCACCGTGGACCTGTCCGACTTCGCCGACCGCGACCTGGTGGTCGAGGCGGTCGCCGAGCGCGAGGACATCAAGGTCAAGATCTTCCAGACCCTGGACCAGGTGGTCGAGCGCCGGGACGCGATCCTCGCCTCCAACACCTCGTCGATCCCGATCGTGAAGCTGGCCGCCGCCACCTCCCGCCCCGAGCAGGTGATCGGCCTGCACTTCTTCAACCCGGCGCCGGTGCAGAAGCTGGTCGAGGTCATCCCGACGCTGACCACCTCGGCGGTAACCACCGAGCGGGTCGAGGCCTTCGCCTCCCAGGAGCTCGGCAAGGAGCCGATCCGCGCCCGCGACCGGGCCGGCTTCGTGGTCAACGCGCTGCTGGTGCCCTACCTGCTGTCCGCGGTGCGGATGTTCGAGTCGGGCGTGGCCACCGCCTCCGACATCGACAAGGGCATGGAGGCCGGCTGCGCCCACCCGATGGGCCCGCTGCGGCTGTGCGACCTGATCGGCCTGGACACCATCGTCTCGATCGCCGAGTCGATGTACGACGAGTACAAGGAGCCGCTGTACGCCGCTCCCCCGCTGCTCTCCCGGATGGTCGACGCGGGCCTGCTGGGCCGCAAGTCCGGCCGCGGCTTCTACGACTACACCGCGAGCGCCTGAGCACCGGCCGGTGGACGGCGGCGGGGCCCGGGAGCGAGGTGCTGCTCCCGGGCCCCGCTCGGCGTTCCGTCAGCTGTTGATGGCGTAACTGTCGCCGTAGACCTTCCACTTGAGCGGCGGGTTGAGGTCGAAGTTCTTCGCGTTGAGGAAGACCGACTGCTCGGTGTCGACCCGGCTGGTGTCGGAGTGGGCCTGCTCCTTCTTCATGACCACCTTGCGGGCGTCCAGGAAGGCCTTGAGGTAGGTGGCCTCGTCGCCGCCCTGGGCGGGGGTCTTGGCCTTCTTCAGGGCGGCGGCGCGGATGCCGCCGAAGCTGTCCGAGCTGTTGCCGGGCCCGTGCATGACGATGGCGTCGTAGTAGGCGAACTGGCCGAGCGCGCGCAGGCCGTCGGACTTGGCCTGGTTGACGGCGGGGTTGAAGTACACCCGGTCGCGCTCGTCGTTCTGGGCCTGCTGGAAGACCGTGTCCTTGGCGGCGGCGGCCCAGTCGTTGACGAACGGGGTGCCGAGGCCGGTGTGCGAGGCGCTGCCGTTGACCTTCTTCAGGGCCGGCAGGTACTTGGCGAGGACGTTGCCCGGCTTGAGGTCGGTGTAGTGCTGGACGAGGTCCAGCATGTCGCCGGTGCCGGAACAGAAGCCGATGATGCCGGCGGTGTAGCCGCGCCCGTCGCCGATGTCCTCGATGTACTTGTACTGGGCCTTCCAGTCCAGCGAGGAGTTCTCCGCGCTGGACACCAGCTGCATCGCGATGTCCTTCTTGTGCGGGTCGTCCAGCCCGACTCCCTTGAGCTGGACGGACGTCGCGGACGTCGGCGCGGCGGTGGCGGCGCCGGCCGCGACCGTGAGGGGCGCGGCCACCAGGGCGGCGGCGAGGGCGATGCGGAGGGCACGGTGGTGCTGGGGACGCATACGATGCTCCGTTTCCTCGGGGGGTTAGGAAACTTTCCTAACGAGAATTAAGGCCCTCCTTCCCCGTCCCCGCAAGGGTTTTGACAAACTCTCTTCAAGACTCTTCAAAGACGCAGGTCAGACCGCAGGCCCAGGGGCGGGCTCCGGACAACGCGAAGGGCCCCGTCCGGACCGAGGTCCGGACGGGGCCCTTCGGGCCTGGCGGGATCAGGCGCCGCGCAGCACCGCGCCGGTGCGGGCGACGGCCTCGGCGACGGCCGCCTCGCGGGCGGCGGTCGCCTCGTCGGCGGTCAGCGTGCGGTCCGCGGCGCGGAAGCGCAGCGCGTACGCCAGCGACTTGCGGCCCTCGCCGACCTGCTCGCCGGTGAAGACGTCGAACAGCCGGATGGCCTCCAGCAGTTCGCCCGCGCCGGAGCGCAGCGCGGCCTCCACGTCGGCGGCCGGCACGGCGGCGTCGACGATCAGCGCGACGTCCTGGGTGGCCACCGGGAAGCCGGAGACCGCAGGGCCGTTGACCTTCTCGGCGCCGTCCGCGGTGAGCAGGTCGACGTCGATCTCCATCGCGCTGGTGCGGGCCGGCAGACCGAGCGCCTTGACGACGCGCGGGTGCAGCTCACCGGCGTGGCCGACCACCCGGTCGGTGCCGGTGACGACCAGCTCGGCGCAGCGGCCCGGGTGCCACGGCGCCCGCTGCCCCTGCCGGACGGTCAGCTCGACGCCGGCCGCGCGGGCCACCGTACGGGCCGCCTCGACGGCGTCCGCCCAGGACGCCCCGGCGCCCTGGCCCCACCAGCCGGACGGCAGCCGCTCGCCCGCGAGGGCGACGGCGATCCGGCGCGGCTGGTCCGGCAGCGCGGCGTCCAGCGCGGCCAGCTCCTCCGCGCTGGGCCGGCGGTCGACGGCCGGGCGCGGGGCCACGGACAGCTCGTCCCTGGGCAGGAAGACGGTGCCGGTCTCGTAGATCGCCAGGTCGGTGTTGCCGCGGCCGATGTTGCGCCGCAGCGAGCCGAGCAGGCCCGGCAGCAGCGTGGTGCGCAGCGCCGGCTCCTCGTCGTTGAGCGGGTTGACCAGCTTGACGGTGCGCCGACGCCGGTCGTCCGGCTCCAGGCCGAGCGCCTCGAAGGCGCTCTCGCCGAGGAACGGGTAGTTGTTGACCTCGACGTAGCCGGCCCCGGCCAGCGCGACGCCGATCCGGCGGTGGACGCGCTGGGCCTCGGTCAGGCCCTTGCCCGGGGGCACGTTGGGCATCCGGGCGGGGACGTTGTCGTAGCCCTCCAGCCGGATGACCTCCTCCGCGAGGTCGTACGGGTCGGTGAGGTCGGGGCGCCAGGTCGGCGGGGTGACCTCCAGGACGTCGGCGCCGGCGACCGAGCAGCCGATCTCCTGCAGGCGCCGGGTCACGGTCTCGCGGCCGTACACGGTGCCGGCGACCCGGTCGGGCAGGTCGGCGGAGATGGTGATGGTGCGCACCGGGTGCGGGGCGGCGATGTCGGTGACCCCGGCCTCGGCGGTGCCGCCGGCGATCAGGACCAGCAGGTCGACGGCGCGCTGGGCGGCGGCGCGGGCGGCCTCCGGGTCGACGCCGCGCTCGAAGCGCTTGGACGCCTCGGAGGGCAGCTTGTGCCGCTTGGCGGCGCGGGCGATGGCGACCGGCTCGAAGTGCGCCGCCTCGATGATCACCTCGGTGGTGCCCGGGCCGGCGGCCGGGTCGAGGATCTCGGTGGAGGCACCGCCCATGACGCCGGCCAGGCCGATCGGGCCGCTGTTGTCGCAGATCAGCAGGTCCTCGGCGGAGAGCTTGCGCTGCACGCCGTCGAGGGTGGTGAGGCTCTCGCCCTGCTCCGCCCGGCGGACCGTGATCGGGCCGCTCACGCGCTGCTTGTCGTAGGCGTGCAGCGGCTGGCCGACCTCCAGCATCACGTAGTTGGTGATGTCGACGGTCAGCGAGATCGGGCGGATGCCGGCCTTCTGGAGGCGGCGCTGCAGCCAGATCGGGGACTTGGCGGTCGGGTCGATGCCGACGACCGTGCGGGCCACGAAGCGGTCGCAGCCGGCCGGGTCGTTGACCTTGACCAGGTAGCCGAAGGAGTTGGCCGGCGGCACGTCGAGCAGCGCCGGGTCGGCCAGCGGCAGCCCGTACGCGGCGGCGGCCTCGCGGGCGACGCCGCGCAGCGACAGGCAGTAGCCGCGGTCCGGGGTGACGGCGATGTCCAGCACCTCGTCGACCAGCTGGAGCAGCTCGATCGCGTCGGTGCCGGGCTCGAACTCCGGCGGGAGCACGATGATGCCGTCGTGGTCGTCGCCCATGCCGAGCTCGCGGGCCGAGCAGATCATGCCGGCCGAGGTGCGGCCGTAGGTCTGGCGGGCCGCGATCGGGAAGGGACCGGGCAGCACGGCGCCCGGGAGCACCACGACGACCTTGTCGCCGACGGCGAAGTTGCTGGCGCCGCAGACGATCTCCTGCGGCTCGCCGGTGCCGTTGGCGTCGCCGACGTTGACGAGGCAGTGCCGGATCGGCTTCTTGAAGCCGGTCAGCTGCTCGATGGAGAGCACCTCGC
The DNA here is from genome assembly GCF_041435235.1 of Kitasatospora sp. NBC_01300. Taxonomy (NCBI): domain Bacteria; kingdom Bacillati; phylum Actinomycetota; class Actinomycetes; order Kitasatosporales; family Streptomycetaceae; genus Kitasatospora; species Kitasatospora sp. NBC_01300. The sequence goes on from NZ_CP108408.1 coordinate 1,488,310, forward strand.
CGACCACCAGCGGGCCCTTGAGGTCGCCGCCGAGCTGCTCGACGGTCTCGACCTCCAGGCCGGCCCGGACCAGGCGCTCCGCCACGTCACGGCCGGTCTCGCCGGCCGGCAGGTCGACGTACTCACGCAGCCAGGAAAGCGGGACGCGCATCAGATCTCCATCCCGAACGGGAGGGTGAAGCGCACGTCACCCTCGACCATGTCGCGCATGTCGGCGACGTTGTGACGATTCATCAGGATCCGCTCCAGGCCCAGGCCGAAGGCGAACCCGCTGTAGCGGTTGGGGTCGACGCCGCAGGCGACCAGCACGCGCGGGTTGACCACGCCGCAGCCGCCGAGCTCGATCCAGCCCTCGGAGGAGCAGGTCCGGCAGGGGCGGTCCGGGTTGCCGACGCTCTCGCCGCGGCACACGAAGCACTGCAGGTCGATCTCGGCGCTCGGCTCGGTGAACGGGAAGTACGAGGGGCGCCAGCGCAGCTCCAGGCCGCCGCCGATCAGCTTCTCGACCAGCACCTCGATGGTGCCCTTGAGGTCGGCGAAGGTGATGCCCTCGTCCACCGCGAGGCCCTCGACCTGGCGGAACACCGGGGTGTGCGTGGCGTCCAGCTCGTCGGTGCGGTAGACACGGCCGGGGCAGACCACGTAGACCGGGGGCTCGCGGTCGAGCAGGGTGCGGGCCTGGACCGGGGAGGTCTGGGTGCGCATCACCACGCCGGAGTCGGCGGAGCCGTCCGGGGCCTGCACGAAGAAGGTGTCCTGCATCGAGCGGGCCGGGTGGTCCGGGCCCAGGTTGAGGGCGTCGAAGTTCAGCCACTCGGCCTCGGCCTCGGGGCCCTCGGCGACCTGGTAGCCCATCGCGACGAAGGTGTCCTCGATGCGCTCGGCCAGGGTGGTCAGCGGGTGCCGGGCGCCGCGCGGGGCGCGGTCGTACGGCAGCGTGACGTCCACCGCCTCCTCGACCAGCACGCGGGCGTCGCGCTCCGCCTCCAGCTCGGCCTGCCGCTTGGCGAGGGCCTTGTTGACGGCGCCGCGGGCCTGGCCGATCAGCTTGCCGGCGGCGGCCTTGGCGTGCGGGGGCAGGGCGCCGATCTCGCGGTTGGCGAGGGAGAGCGCGGAACGGTCGCCGGTGTGGGCGACCTTGGCCTCCTTCAGCTCGTCGAGCGTGCTGGCGGCGGCGAAGGCGGCGACGGCCTCGTCCCGCGCCTGCTCCACCACCTCGGGCTTGAGGGCCTCGACCTCGACCGGGTCGTACGACTTGTTGGGTGCCGACATCTCTATCTTCCCGTGCTCCTGCTCGTCCGTGCTCAGGTAAGGGTGGCTCTCCACTGCGGTACGCCCGGTGTGGCCGGGGCACGGGCAGCCGATCTCCGCACGACGGGGAAGAGGGGTGTCCGCGGCTCAGCCGCACAGGGCGTCCCACGACGCCAAAGGTCGAGTGTAGTCGCAGCGCGTAGCGCGGCTGTCTGGAAGCCCGTCCAGCGGAACCCCGGAGCTCTTTCAGAGCATGCTCTGCTTGTCGTTCATGCTCTTTCAGAGCATGAAGTCCGGAACGCTGGCGGGCAGGATGAATCGGAACCGGGCGCCGCCGCAGGGGGCCCGGTCGACCCGGATCGAGCCGCCGTGGGCCTCCACGATGCCCTTGACGATGTACAGGCCCAGGCCGGTGCCGCCGCGCTTGGAGCCGCGCCAGAAGCGGGTGAAGACGCGCGGCATCGACTCCTCGGGGATGCCGCTTCCTTCGTCGCTCACGGTGACCGCGGTTCCTTCCACGATGCGGGGAGGGGTGCCCGAGCGCTCCCAGAGGGGCGCCTCGACGACCTCCTTGGCCGGTGCCACCTCGATCGTGACAGTTCCCTCGCCGTGGCGCACCGCGTTTTCCAGCAGGTTGGCCAGCACCTGGTCGACCTTGTCCGGGTCGGCCCACAGGACGGTCAGCGACTCGCTGATCCGGACGTCGAAGCGCTCCTCGGGGATGCCGGTGGCGACCTTGCGCTCGACGTGCCGGCGCACCGCGGCGGCCAGGTCGACGACCTGCTTGCGCAGTTCCAGCCGCCCGGCGTCGATCCGGGAGATGTCCAGCAGCTCGGCGATCAGCCGGGTGACCCGGTCGGCGTCGGCGTCCACCGTCTCCAGCATCAGCCGCTTCTGCCCGTCGGTGAACCGCTCCCACTTGGCCAGCAGCGTCGCCGTGAAGCCCTTGACGCTGGTGAGCGGCGAGCGCAGCTCGTGGGCGACGGTGGCGATCAGTTCGGCGTGGCTGCGCTCGGTGCGGCGCCGGGCCTCGGTGCCGCGCAGCGCGACCACCACCCGCTGCGGCGGCCCCAGCGGCACGTCCCGGACGTACCGGGCGGAGACCAGCACCTCGCGGCCGCCGGGCAGCAGCAGGTTGCGCTCCGGCTGGCCGGTGCGGGTGGCCAGGCCGCCGTACGGGTCGGTCAACTGCCACCAGCGGCGGCCGTCCAGGTCCTCCAGCGGGAGGACGTCCTCCAGCCCGCTACCGAGCGCGGCCTCCGGGGGCAGGCCGGTGAGCCGGGCCGCGGCCCGGTTGAAGCAGACCACCCGGCCCAGCGCATCCGCGACCACCAGGCCGTCCGGTAGGTCGTCCGGGTCGAGCTCTGGCCCGCTGCCGACCATGGGTGTCCTCCCCGATTACCCACCGTGCCGTTCCCCCCACAGAGGCAGACCCTAGCGCCTCGCAGCCCCCTGTAGTAGGCCCTCGGCCGGTGGCGCCGGGAGCGTGCGGGTCAGGCGTTCGAGCGGCAGCCGCCGGGCGAGCGCTGCGCCCGGGCCGAGGCGTACAGGCAGACGGCCGCGGCGGTGGCCAGGTTGAGGCTCTCGGCGTGCCCGTGGATCGGGACGCGCACGACCTCGTCGGCCAGCGCGCGGGTCTCCTCCGGAAGCCCCCAGGCCTCGTTGCCGAACACCCACGCGCCGGGCGCGCCCAAGGTGCCCTCGTCGAGCTCCTGGTCCAGGTCGCGCTCCCCCGCGCCGTCCGCGGCGAGCACCCGGACCCCGGCCGCGCGCAGCTGCGCGACGGCCTCCTCGACCGGCACGCCGACCGCCACCGGCAGGTGGAACAGGCTGCCGACGGAGGCCCGGACGGCCTTCGGGTTGTACAGGTCCACCGAGGCGTCGGTGAGCACCACGGCGTCCGCGCCGGCCGCGTCGGCGGTGCGCAGCACGGTGCCGGCGTTGCCGGGGTCGCGGACGTGCGCGAGCACCGCGACGAGCTTGGGGCGGGCCTTGAGCACCTCGGCGAACGGGGTGTCGATGAAGCGGCAGAGCGCCACGATGCCCTGCGGGGTCACCGTGTCGCAGATGTCGGCGATCACCTCGTCGGTGGCGGTCAGCACCGGCAGCCCCTCGGCCAGCGTCGCCTCGACGATGGCGGCGTGCCGCTCGGCGGCCTCCGGGGTCACGTACACCTCGACCACGGCGTGCTCGGCCGAGCCCGGCAGCTGGCCGAAGGCGACGGCCTCCCGGACGGCCTGCGGGCCCTCGACCAGGAAGCGGCGTTCCTTGGTGCGCTGGTTCCGCTTGGCGAGCCGGCGGGCGGCGACGACGCGCGGCGAGCGCAGGGAGGTGAGCAGGGGGGTGTCGGTGCTCGGCATGGTCTCGTTCTCTGTGGCAGGCGGCGCTGAGGATCGCGGGCGGCGCTGAAGATCCGGGGAAACGCAGAACCGGACCCGCAGGGAGCCTGCGGGTCCGGTCAGAGCTCAACTGATCTCGGAAGATCAGGCGGCGTCGGCGGCAGCCTTGGGGGCGTTCACGTCGGCCGGCAGCGCCTTCTGGGCGACCTCGACCAGCGACGCGAACGCGCCCGGGTCGTTGACGGCCAGGTCGGCCAGCATCTTGCGGTCGATCTCGACGCTGGCGGCCTTCAGGCCCTGCACGAAGCGGTTGTAGGTGATGCCGTTGGCACGGGCCGCAGCGTTGATGCGCTGGATCCACAGCTGACGGAAGTCGCCCTTGCGCTTCTTGCGGTCGTTGAAGTTGTAGACCAGCGAGTGGGTGACCTGCTCCTTGGCCTTGCGGTACAGGCGCGAGCGCTGGCCACGGTAGCCGCTGGCGCGCTCCAGGATGACCCGGCGCTTCTTGTGGGCGTTGACTGCCCGCTTGACGCGTGCCACTTGATTACTCCTTGGGTTGGACCACGGACTACTTCACGTGGTCCGTCATTCGAATGGGTCGGGAAGGATCAGCTGCCCCGCTCACGGCTCGCGCCGGGCGGGAGGGCGATCACTTGCCGAGAAGCTTCTTGATCTTCTTGGCGTCAGCGGGGGCCAGCTCGACGGTCCCGGCCAGCTTGCGGGTCAGCGTCGAGGGCTTGTGCTCCAGGAGGTGGCGGCGGCCGGCGCGCTCGCGGAGCACCTTGCCGGAGCCACTGATCTTGAAGCGCTTGCTGGCGCCACTGTGCGTCTTCTGCTTCGGCATTTCGCCGTATCTCCTCGTCGGTCCCGTCCGCGCCCGCGCGGCCTGCGCCACGCGGGCGTGAACTGGATGGATCTGTGTGACCGGGCGGGGCGCCCCGTCACCTTGGGGCCGGTCTCCCGGGCCGCCCTGGCCGGTGAAGGCTCAGGCGCCCTGGGAGGCGGCCGGCTGCTCGACCGGAGCGTCGGCCTCGACGGCCGGCGCCTCGGCCGGGGCGTCCTGTGCCTCGGTCGCCTCGTCGTCGGCGACCTCGTCCTCGGCGACCTCGTCGTCGACCAGCAGGTCGTCGTCCGCCAGGTCGTCGTCCGCGGCGGCGTCGGAGCCGGGGGTACGGCCCTGACGCTCGGCCTTGCGGGCGTCGGCGAGGGCGCGGGCCTCGGCCATCGCCTCGGTCTTCTTCTTGTGCGGGCCAAGAACCATGATCATGTTTCGGCCGTCCTGCTTCGGCGACGACTCGATGAAGCCCAGGTCCTGGACGTCGTCGGCGAGCCGCTGCAGCAGGCGGAAGCCCAGCTCGGGGCGGGACTGCTCACGACCACGGAACATGATCGTGATCTTGACCTTGTCGCCCTGCTTGAGGAACCGGACGACGTGACCCTTCTTGGTGTCATAGTCGTGCGGGTCGATCTTCGGCCGGAGCTTCATCTCCTTGATGACCGTGTGCGCCTGGTTCTTGCGCGCCTCACGGGCCTTCATGGCCGACTCGTACTTGAACTTGCCGTAGTCCATGAGCTTGCACACCGGCGGCCGGGCGGTCGCCGCGACCTCGACCAGGTCGAGGTCGTACTCCTGCGCGAGCTCCAGCGCCTTGGCAAGCGGCACGATGCCGACCTGCTCGCCGCTGGGACCGACGAGTCGCACCTCCGGGACGCGAATCCGGTCGTTGATGCGGGGCTCGGTGCTGATGGGGCCTCCTCGGTTGCACCTTCTGCGATGCGGCCGTCGGACGGCGGACGCACGTAGTGGACTCGACCACTGGGCGGGGCTTCATTCGTGCTGCGCTGCCCGGCACCTGTTCGGCACCGTGTGCACCGCGACACGAAAAAAGCCCCGCTCGGTACAAGCGGGGCTCCACACAATCCGGGGGCAACACCCTGGTGAGGAGCGCTGCTGCGACTCGGCGCCGTGGCGCCCGTCGCGGACCGGGACCCGTCGACCCTGAGGTCGACCAGGTGGGAGACTTTCGCGGTTGCCCTCTCGGGCCTCCTGGGTGGAGCCTCCTCTTGCTGGCCAGGTGCCCATACGGGATCCCGGCCGGTCAGTCTCGAAGCATACAGCGCCGCGGAGTCGAACGCTATTCCGCCCCACCTCACCACCTTTGTCCGCCTCCGGAAGGGCCCTTGTACGCTCCAGGGGTACGGACACCGGCACGACGGAACGAGCCCCCCTTGAGCAGCGAGCCCACCAAGACCCCCGGCGCGGACGACGACGCGATCGGCTTCGACGACCTCACCCGGGACATCGCCGAGGTCCCGGCCGTCGAGGTGATCACCACCGTCGCGGTGCACCTGATGAGCGCCGCCGCGGTCAAGTGCGGCCTGGCCGAGGGCGGGGACAAGGACAAGGACCTCGACGAGGCCCGCAAGCTGATCACCGCGCTGGCCGGACTGGTCACCGCCGGCGCCCCGGAGATCAGCAACTTCCACGCGGCTCCGCTGCGGGACGGCCTGCGCTCGCTGCAGCTGGCCTTCCGCGAGGCCTCCATCGTCCCGGACGCGCCGGGCACGGGCCCGGGCGAGAAGTTCACCGGGCCGGTCTACTCCTGACCCGGACGCGACTCGGGGGCGGTGCGTCACACGACGCACCGCCCCCGACGCTTTTCCCACCGCTCGTAGCGGGGTTTCCTACCGCTGGTACAGCGGCTCCCCCGGCAGCTCCGCGCTCGCCGGCAGCACCGCGAGGTCCAGCCCCCGGTCCAGCCGCACCCGCAGCACCGGGTCGGCGGCCACCGCCCGCCCGACCCGCTGCACGGCCGCCTGCAGCCCGTCCTGGTCCAGCGCCGGGTCGAACACCACCGCGAGCACCCCGTCCGAGCCCTCCGAGGCCGCCAGCAGCCCGGTGAGCACCTGCGGCTCGGCCGCCAGCAGCCCGCGGACCGCCTCGCGCACCTCCGGGTCCCGGACCGGCGGCAGGAACGGGCGGTTCTCCGCGAGCGCCCGCAGCCGGGCGCCGCTCAGCTGGAACGGCACCGGCCCGGCCGGGTCGACCAGCAGGGTGTCGGCGCGCTCGGAGAAGGCCACCATCGCGGCCTGCGGGGCCGCCGTCGGCGCCGGGCGGGCGTCGGCACGCCAGCGGGCGAGCGAGTCGAGCGAGGTGAAGGCCGGCAGCGCGCGGCGCCCGTCCGGGGCCTCCAGCACCGGGACGGCCATGTCGCTGGTCTTCTCGTGCTTGTGCCCGTGCTCGTCCACCTCGACCTCGCCGAGGATCGCGACGATCGGGACCATCAGCCGGGTGGGGGTCAGCGCCGCCAGCACCTCCGGCTCGGCCGCGCGGTCCTGCGACCAGCGGGCGAGGGCCTCGGCGAGCGCCGGGTCGGCGGTGCCGTCGTCGTCGGAGAAGCCGGGGTTCGGGATGCCCTTGCCGACGAACGCCGGGTTGGAGAAGTCTTTGCGGTCCACCCGCCCGACCCTATGCCACCGCGTGCGAGCCGCCCCATTTCCCTGCACGCGGGGCCTACCCACCGGTAGTGCGGTGTGGCACCCTGCGCCCATGGTGATCCTCGACGCACCCGCGACCGCTCCCGCTCCGGTCTCCGACCGCCTCCGGTACGACCGGGCCACCGCGCACCTGGACGGTCCGGTGGCCGTCGTCGACCTCGCCGCCTTCGACGCCAACGCCGCCGACCTGGTGCGCCGGGCCGCCGGCAAGCCGATCCGGGTGGCCAGCAAGTCGGTGCGCTGCCGGGCGCTGCTGGACCGCGCGCTGGCCGTGGACGGCTTCGCCGGGGTGATGAGCTACACCCTCGACGAGTCGCTCTGGCTGGCCCGCACCGGCGTGCGCGACGTCCTGCTCGCCTACCCCTCCGCCGACCGGGCCGGGTACACCGAGCTGACCGCCGATCCGGCGCTCGCCCGCGAGGTCACCGTCGTCCTCGACGACCCCGCCCAGCTGGACCTGATCGACAAGGCCCGCGGCGGCGACGCCGAGGTGCGGGTCTGCCTGGAGCTGGACACCGCGCTGCACCTGCTCGGCGGGCGGGTCCGGGTGGGCGCCCGGCGCTCCCCGCTGCGCACCCCCGAGGACCTCGGCGCCTTCGCCGAACTCGTCCAGCACCGCCGGGGTTTCCGGGTGGTCGGCCTGATGGCCTACGAGGGGCACGTCGCCGGGGTGGGCGACCGGGTGCCCGGCCGGCCGCTGCGCTCGCAGCTGATCCGGCTGATGCAGGCCAGGGCCAGGACCGAACTGGCCGAGCGGCGGGCGGCCGTGGTCCGGCGGCTGCGGCGGGTGGCCGAGCTGGAGTTCGTCAACGGCGGCGGCACCGGCAGCGTGGAGTCCACCGTGGCCGAGCGCGCGGTCACCGAGGTCGCGGCCGGCTCCGGGCTCTACCTGCCCCGGCTGTTCGACAACTACCGCTCGTTCCAGGGCCGTCCGGCCGCACTGTTCGGCCAGCCGGTGGTGCGCCGCCCCGGCGTCGGCGTGGTGACGGTGCTCGGCGGCGGCTACCCCGCCTCCGGGCCGGCCGGCCCGGACCGCTCGCCGGTGCCGTACCTGCCGCAGGGGCTGCGCTACGACCCAATGGAGGGCGCCGGGGAGGTGCAGACCCCGCTGCTCGGCGCGGCCGCGGACGACCTGCTGATCGGCGACCGGGTCTGGTTCCGGCACGCCAAGGCGGGCGAACTGTGCGAGCGCTTCGCCGAACTGCACCTGATCGAGGGCGACCGGATCGTCCGGACCGTCCCGACGTACCGGGGCGAGGGGAAGGCGTTCCTGTGAGCGGTCGGCGGCCGGCGGCGGCCTGACCGTCCGAACGGCCGTCCGACGACCTTTCCGGAGCCTTAAGCGGGCCCGATGGAACGCCTAACCCGGCCGTTCCGTCGGGCCTTTGCCCTGTTCGGGCGCCTACAGTCCGTCAGAAAGCGTGGCACGCGCGACTATTGCCAGCTGGTCCAGACCAATCATACGCTCTGGCCAGGGGTCCGCGGTCCGGGCCGGCGGCCCCCGAACGGGCAGGCGTGTCCGCTCCCCCCACACCCGCCCGGAACGACGGTCAAGGAGTCCCCACCCCATGTCCATCAAGCGAAGTGCCCTGTCCGTCGGCGCGGTCGGCGCCGCGGCCCTCGCGGTGGCCGTTTCCACCGCAGGCACCGCCAGCGCCCACGGCACCATGACCAACCCGGTCAGCCGGGTCGCCGCCTGCTACGCCGAGGGCCCCGAGCACCCGGTGTCCCAGATCTGCAAGGATCTCGTCGCCGCGAGCGGCACCCAGCCGCTGTACGACTGGAACGAGGTCAACATCGCCAACGCGGCCGGCAACCACAAGGCGCTGATCCCGGACGGCAAGCTCTGCTCGGCCAACCGCGACAAGTACCAGGCCCTGGACTGGCCGCGCACCGACTGGCCGGCCACCGCGGTCAAGGCGGGCGCCTTCACCTTCCAGTTCCGCACCACCGCGCCGCACGTGGGCACCCAGACCGTCTACATCACCAAGCCGGGCTACGACCCCACCAAGCCGCTGAAGTGGTCGGACCTCGACCCGACGCCGGTCGCCCAGGTGCAGGTCGACCGCACCGCCACCAACGGCTTCTACACCTACGCCGGCACCCTGCCGCAGCGCACCGGCCGCCAGGTGCTGTACACGGTCTGGCAGCGCAGCGACAGCCCGGAGGCGTTCTACAGCTGCTCCGACGTCGACTTCGGCGCGGCCACCGCGGCCGGCGCCCCGGCGGTCTCGGCGCTCGCCGCGCAGGCCCCGGCCGCGCCCAGCGACGCGCAGATCGCGGCCGACGCGCCCAAGTCCACGGTCGCCCACCACGGCCACGGCGGCGACCCCAACTCCCCGGCCGGCGCCGTGATCCCGACCGCCGCCGCGGCCGTCGGCACGTCGGCCACCGGCCCGCTGCTGCTGGCCGGCGCCGCCGCGATCAGCGTCGGCTGGGCCGGCATGGTACTCCGGCGCCGTCGCGTCGAGGCTGTTCGACGCGACTCCTGACGCCGGACGCGGGGCCGGGGCGGCCAAACCCCCGTCCGGCCCGGTTCCGCGGCTCCACCCCGTCCGGAACGAACGGCGGCGGCCCACCCGGAGAGTGCTCTCCGGGTGGGCCGCCGCCGTGTGAGGAGCGGGTGGCTCAGGTGCTGGTGCCGCTCAGGTGCTGGTGCCGCCGGTGCCACCGGTGGCGCCGCCGGGGAGCCCGCCGCCCGGGATGGACGGCAGCTTGCCCTTGAAGTCGGCGATGCCGTTGACGATGGTGTCCATCAGGCCGAGGTCCGGCGCCTTGTCGGCGATGTCGAAGCCGAAGTGCACGGAGATCAGCGCCTTGCCGTCGGTGGACGGGAAGACCACCGTCTGCACGTAGCCGTTGTTGCCCTTGGGAGCGTCGACCTTCCAGCGGACCAGGTAGCCGTCCTGGCCGTTGACCTTGACCGCCTCGGACTTCAGCTCCTGGTGCCCGGTGATGGCGCCGTACGAGTCCTTGGCCGCCTTCTCGATGTCGGCCTTGGCGGCCGCCTGGACGTCGGTGCCGCCGCCGTCGATCCGGCCGGTGGTCACCCCGCCGAGGCTGCACGAGCCGTTGCCGTCCGGACACTGGTACGAGCCGACGACGACCGAGGCGTAGCCGTCGGGGGTGTAGCCGCCCTGCCAGCCGGAGGGGACGGGCAGGGTGAGCCCGTTCACCAGGTCGATCGCGGGCCCGCCGCCGGGCCTGGTCTTGCCGCTGCCGCCGTTCCCGTTGCCGCCGCTCCCGCCGTTCCCACCGGGCCCGCCGTTGCCACCGGTCCCGTTGCTGCCGTCGCCGCTGCCGCCGTTGTTGTTGCCGCCGTTCCCGTTGTTCCCGTTCCCGTTGTTGCCGTTCCCGTTGTTGCCGTTCCCGTTCCCGTTCCCGCCGTTCCCGTTGCCGCCGAGGCCCGGGAAGCCGTTCCAGGGGCCGTTCTCGCCGTTCGGCACGGCCTGCCGGGCACTGCGCTGCGGGCGGTTGTCGCTGTGGCCGTTCATCGCCAGGTAGGTGATCCCGGAGCCGGCGCCCAGGCCGAGCAGCGCCGCGACGGTGGCGGCGACCACCATCGGGGACGGTCGGCGCCGGGGCTTGCGCGGCGGCGGCGCCTCGGAGCCGTAGGCGGTGCCGAAGGGCGGCGGCTCCGGGTAGCGGACGGTCGGCCCGCTGTCCAGCACCTCGCCCTGCAGCACCGTGGGCTCGTCGGCCGGCACCGGCCCCGGAGCCCCGGCCGCCGGGGGCACCGGCTCCGGGGCGTCCGAGGGTGCGGGCCGGGTGCTGGCCGTCCAACCCCTGCCGTCCCACCAGCGCTGCGGCCTCGGGTCGCCGCCGGTGTCCTTCGGGTCCGGGTACCACCCGGCGGGAATCTGCTCGCTCACAACAGAGAATCTAAAGGCACGCGGATAAACGCGAAATCAGCGCGGCCTCGAATTCCGGTGGTTTTCGATGAGATTACGGTGAGAAGGGGTGCGTCGGGCACGCTCAGGACCGCCGCGCCCGCCCGGGGCTACAGCGGGGTCACGTAGGCGCCCGAGATGCCGCCGTCCACCAGGAACTCGCTCGCCGTGATGAAGGACGAGTCGTCGCTCGCCAGGAAGGCCACCGCGGCGGCGATCTCCTCGGCCCGGGCGAACCGGCCCAGCGGGATGTGCACCAGTCGGCGGGCCGCCCGCTCCGGGTCCGTGGCGAACAGCTCCCGCAGCAGCGGGGTGTCCACCGGCCCCGGTGACAGCGCGTTCACCCGGATCCCCTCCCGGGCGAACTGCACGCCCAGTTCCCGGGACATCGCCAGCACCCCGCCCTTGGAGGCGGTGTACGAGATCTGCGAGGTGGCCGCGCCCATCCGGGCCACGAAGCTGGCCGTGTTGATGATCGAGCCCCGCCCGTGCCGCCGCATGTACGGCAGCGCGGCCTTGCAACAGAGGAACACCGAGGTCAGGTTGACGTCCTGGACCTTGCGCCAGGCGTCCAGGCCGGTGGTCAGGATCGAGTCGTCCTCCGGCGGCGAGATGCCCGCGTTGTTGAACGCGACGTCCACGCTCCCGTACGTCTCGTACGCCTCGTCGAACAGCGCCTCGACCATGTACGGGTCGGTGACGTCGGTGTGCACGAACAGGCCGCCGACCTCCTTGGCGGCCGCCCGCCCGGACTGCTCGTCCAGGTCCGCGCAGACCACCTTCGCGCCCTCCGAGGCGAGCCGGCGGGCGGCCGCCAGGCCGATCCCGCTGCCGGCGCCGGTGACCACGGCGGTGCGGCCGACCAGGCGGCGGCACACCGGGGCGTCGTTCTCCGTCATCGGCTGCTACTCCTCGCTGTGGATGAAGACGTTCTTGGTCTCGGTGAAGTGGCGCAGCGCGTCCGGCCCCAGCTCCCGGCCGACCCCGGACTCGCCGTAGCCGCCGAACGGCGTCCAGTACCGCACCGAGGAGTGCGAGTTGACCGACAGGTTGCCCGCCGCGACGCCGCGGGCCAGCCTCAGCGCCCGGCCGAGGTCCCTGGTCCAGATCGAGCCGGACAGGCCGTAGCGGGTGGCGTTGGCCAGCCGCAGCGCGTCCGCCTCGTCGGTGAACGGCAGCACGGCGGCGACCGGGCCGAAGATCTCCTCGGTGACCGCCGGCACCTCCGGGTCGGCCGGCGCGACCACCGTCGGCGGGTACCAGTAGCCGGGCCCGTCCGGCACCGCGCCGCGGGCCAGCACCGGCAGGTCCGGGGTGACGTAGGAGGCGACCCGGCGCACCTGGGCGGCCGAGATCAGCGGGCCCAGCCGGGTCTCCGGGTCCGCCGGGTCGCCGGTGCGCAGCGCCTCGACGGCGGGCAGCAGCAGCGCCAGGAAGTCGTCGTACGCCTCGCGCTGGACCAGGATCCGGCTGCGGGCGCAGCAGTCCTGGCCGCTGTTGTCGGCGAAGGACATCGGGTCCGCGGCGCGGGCGAGGTCGGCGTCGGCGAAGACGATGCTGGGGCTCTTGCCGCCCAGCTCCAGGGTGACCCGCTTGGCCCGGGCCGCGCAGCGGGCGGCCACCTCCTTGCCGACCACGGTCGAGCCGGTGAAGACGATCTTGCGGACCGCCGGGTGGTCCACCAGGGCCCGGCCGGTCGTCCCGCCCGGGCCCGGCAGCACCTGGAACAGGCCCTCCGGCAGCCCTGCCGCCAGGGCGAGTTCGGCCAGCCGCAGCGCGGTGAGCGGGGTCGCCTCGGCGGGCTTGAGCAGGACGGCGTTGCCCGCCGCCAGGGCCGGCGCGAAGCCCCAGGCGGCGATCGGCATCGGGAAGTTCCACGGCGCGATCACCCCGACCACGCCGACCGGTTCGTGGAAGGTCACGTCCAGGCCGCCGGCCACCGGGATCTGGCGGCCGGTCAGGCGTTCCACTCCCCCGGCCGCGTACTCCAGCAGGTCCCGGACGTTGCCGGCCTCCCAGCGGGCGTTGGCCACGGTGTGGCCGGCCTCGCGCACCTCCAGTGCGGCCAGTTCCGGCACGTGCACCTCGACCTGGTCGGCGAACCGGCGCAGCAGCCGGGCCCGTTCGCCCGGTGCCAGCGCCGCCCAGGCCGGCTGGGCCTTCGACGCGCGCTGGACCGCCGCGTCCACCTGCCCCGCGGTGGTGTCCGGGACGGTGGCGAGCACCTCGCCGGTGGCGGGATTGCGGACGGTGCTGACGGTGGGGTCGGTCATCGGCCTCACATCCGTTCGAAGGATCGGTAGCGCTCCCAGTCGGTGACGGTGCCGTCGAAGGCGCACTGCTCCACCCGGGCCATGTTCAGGTAGTGCTCGACCACGTCGTCGCCGAAGGCCACCCGGGCCAGCTCGCTGTCCGACCACAACTCCGCGGCCTCGCGCAGCGAACCGGGCACCCGGGCGTACTCCTCGACGGCGTAGGCGTTGCCCAGGCACGGCGCCGGAAGCTCCAGCTTCCGCTGCAGCCCGTGCAGGCCGGCCGCGATCATCCCGGCCACCGCCAGGTACGGGTTGACGTCCCCGCCCGGCACCCGGTTCTCCATCCGCAGGCCCGGGCCGTGGCCGACCACCCGGTAGGCGCAGGTCCGGTTGTCCCGACCCCACGCCACCGCCGTCGGGGCGAACGAGCCCTGGCGGTAGCGCTTGTAGGAGTTGATGTTCGGCGCGTACAGCAGGCTGAACTCGCGCAGCGCCGTCAGCTGGCCGGCCAGGAAGTGCCGCATGGTGTCGGTCATCCGGCCGTCCCGGTCGGCGAAGGCTGGCGCGCCCACCGCGTCGCGCAGCGACAGGTGGATGTGGCAGCTGTTGCCCTCGCGCTCGTTGTACTTGGCCATGAAGGTCAGCGCGCACCCCTGCTGCGCGGCGATCTCCTTCGCGCCCGTCTTGTAGACGCTGTGCTGGTCGCAGGTGGTCAGCGCGTCCGCGTAGCGGAAGGCGATCTCGTGCTGGCCGAGGTTGCACTCGCCCTTGGCCGACTCCACCACCAGCCCGGCGCCCGCCATCTCGTTGCGGATCCGGGACAGCAGCGGCTCGACCCGGGCGGTGCCCAGCATCGAGTAGTCCACGTTGTACAGGTTCGCCGGCGTCAGGCCGCGGTAACCCCCCAGCCAGGCCTGCTCGTAGGTGTCCCGGAACACCAGGAACTCCAGCTCGGTCCCGATGTCGGCGGCCAGCCCGTACTCCGCCAGGCGCGCGATCTGGCGGCGCAGCAGCTGGCGGGGGGCCGCGTCCACCGGGTGGCCGCCGTGCCGGGCCAGGTCCGCGGTCACCTGCGCGGTGCCCGGCTGCCAGGGGGTCAGCCGCAGGGTGCCGAGGTCGGGGCGCATCGCGAAGTCGCCGTAGCCGGTGGCCCAGGAGGAGAAGGCGTAGCCGTCGACGGTGTTCAGGTCGACGTCCACGGCGAGCAGGTAGTCGCAGGCCTCGGCGCCGTGCTCGACCACCTCGTCCAGGAAGAAGCGGGCGGCGAAGCGCTTGCCCTGCAAGCGCCCCTGCATGTCCGTGAACGCCAGCGCCACGGTGTGGACCTCGCCGGTGTCCACCAGCATGCGCAGTTCGTCCAGGGTCAGCGGCGCCCGGGGCGGCACGCCCGCGGCGGCGTTCTCGGGCATGACGGAACCCTCCACGATCACTCTTCGAGTTCAAGCGGTCACAGCGAACCGTACGGCCTGCGGCGGACGGCGCGGAAGAGGGCGGGCAGGTGTGGCGCGCCGACATGCGTGGTTGACGGGGGATCTGGCGGTGCGGGTGGAGAATGCCCGCCATGGATCGCAGGCCTTTCATCGGCGTCAGCACCTACCTGGTCGACGCGAGTTGGAGCAACTGGCAGGGCCGCCGGGTGGCCCTGGTGCCCGAGCGGTACACCGCGTACGTCCAGGAGTCCGGCGGGATCGCGGTGCTGCTCCCGCCCGACTCCCCCGACCGCGCACCCGAGGTGCTCGCCCGGCTCGACGCCCTCGTCATCGCGGGCGGGCCCGACATCGACCCCGCCTACTACGGCCAGCCCGCCCACCCCCGCACCGAGGTCGACTCCCCCGAACGGGACCGGTGGGAGTCGGCCCTGCTGCGGGCGGCCCTGGCGGCCGGGATGCCGCTGCTGGGGATCTGCCGGGGCATGCAGGTGCTCAACGTCGTCTGCGGCGGGACCCTCGTCCAGCACCTGCCGGACGTCGTGCCGGTGGACGTCCACGGCGGCGCGGACGGCGGCTACGGAACGCACCTGGTGCGGCCGGTGCCGGGGACGCTGCTCGGCGGGCTGCTGCCGGAGAGCGAGGTGGAGGTGCCGACCTTCCACCACCAGGCCGTCGACCGGATCGGGGCGGGCCTGCGGGTCTCGGCCCACGCGCCGGACGGGACGGTCGAGGCGGTCGAGGGCCCGGGCTTCACCCTGGGCGTGCAGTGGCACCCGGAACAGGGGGACGACCTGCGGGTGATGCGGGCCCTGGTGCGGGCGGCCACCGCGGCGCAGTTGGACACCGCGCTGATCGGGTAGCCGAGGCGCGCCCGCCCCTCGGAACGACCGCTCAACGGCAACGACAACGGTCACCAGTACAGCCTTTGGATCTTTGTCCGTTCTGCGGTTCACTTCGGGTGCAGGGCGATCGCGCCCCTCCCCTCCCCACCCGTGCGTCCAGAGAGGACTTCGATGGCCGGGCACGAGCATTCCCACACTGATCATGCGCATGACCACAAGCAGGCGCACGACCACGGCGGACACCGGCACGGCGGACACGGCGGGCACAGCGGCCACTCGCACGGTGTCGCCGCCGACGCCGACCGCCGCTGGCTGCTCGGCGCCCTCACCCTCATCGTCGTCTTCATGGCCGGCGAGGTCGTGGTCGGCTTCGCCGCGAAGTCCCTGGCCCTGATCTCCGACGCGGCGCACATGCTCACCGACGCCGCCTCGATCGTCCTCGCGCTGGTCGCGATGCGCCTCGCCGCCCGCCCGGCCCGCGGCGGCTACACGTACGGCCTCAAGCGCGCCGAGATCCTGTCCGCGCAGGCCAACGGCGTCACCCTGCTGGTGCTGTCCGCCTGGCTGGGCTACGAGGCCGTCACCCGGCTGTTCGAGCCGCCGGAGGTCGCCGGCTCGCTGGTGCTGGTCACCGCGCTGATCGGGATCGTGGTCAACCTGGCCGCCGCCTGGTGCATGTCGAAGGCCAACCGCAGCTCGCTGAACGTCGAGGGCGCCTTCCAGCACGTGCTCACCGACCTGTACGCGTTCATCGCCACCGCCGTCGCCGGCGCCGTCATGCTGACCACCGGCTTCGTCCGGGCCGACGCGATCGCCTCGCTGATCGTGGTCGCGCTGATGCTCAAGGCCGGCATCGGCCTGGTCCGCGACTCCGGGCGGATCTTCCTGGAGGCCGCCCCGGCCGGCATCGACCCGGACGCGGTGGCCGACCGGATGGTCGCCCAGCCGCTCGTCGAGGAGATCCACGACCTGCACATCTGGGAGATCACCTCCAACCAGCCGGCCCTGTCCGCGCACATCCTGGTCACCCCCGGCGGCGACTGCCACGCCGTCCGGCGCGAACTCCAGCGCGGACTCGCCGACGAGTACGGCATCACCCACAGCACGCTCCAGGTCGACCACGTCGGCGAGGACGAGGCCGGCGCCCTGCTCCAGATCGCCGCCCCCGGCGAACAGCCCGCCGAACACTGCGCCGACGCGCACGGCCCGGTCCACCGCGCCGGCCCGCACGAGCACTGAAGCCGCCCTCCTGTCGTCGCGGTGCGGCATGATCTGACACGTGACCGCACCGCGACTGATGCTCCTCGACTCCGCCAGCCTGTACTTCCGGGCCTACTACGGCGTGCCGGACACCCTGCGCTCCCCGCAGGGCGAACCCGTCAACGCCGTCCGCGGCCTGCTGGACTTCATCGCCCGGCTCGTCCACGACCACCGCCCCGACCAGCTCGTCGCCTGCATGGACGCCGACTGGCGCCCGCAGTGGCGGGTGGACCTCCTCCCCTCGTACAAGACCCACCGGGTCGCCGAGGCGGCCCAGGACGGCGAGGAGGAGGTGCCCGACACGCTGGCCCCGCAGGTCCCGGTGATCGAACAGGTGCTGGACGCGCTCGGCATCGCCCGCGTCGGCTCCCCCGGCTACGAGGCCGACGACGTGATCGGCACCCTCACCGCCCGCGCCGAGGGGCCCGTGCAGATCGTCACCGGCGACCGTGACCTGTTCCAACTGGTCGACGACGCCCGCGGGATCACCGTGCTCTACCCGGTCAAGGGCATGGGCAACCTGCAGATCACCGACGACGCGCTGCTCCTGGAGAAGTACGGCGTGCGCGGCGCCCAGTACGCCGACATGGCCGCCCTGCGCGGGGACCCGAGCGACGGCCTGCCCGGCATCAAGGGCATCGGCGAGAAGACCGCCGCCCAGCTCATCAACGAGTACGGCGACCTCACCACCATCCGCGCCGCCGCCCTCGACCTCTCCTCCAAACTCACCCCGGCCCGCCGCCACAACCTCGTCGAAGGCGCCGCCTACCTCGACGTCGCCCCCACCGTCGTCCGCGTCGCCCCCGACGCCCCCCTCCCTCCCTTCGATCCGGCCCTCCCCCACGAACCGCTCGACCCGATGACCCTCGAGGACCTCGCCACCCGCTGGGGCCTCGGCACCTCCCTGGACCGCCTCCTGGAATCCCTCGCCACCCGCTGAGCACCACGCGGTGGGGCCTTTCGCTGCCCCAGGCGAATATTCGCGAATCGGCACTCCCCCCGCGTTGGTCCCCGGGCATCCTGGTTCCGCCTGACCGACGGCGAGGGGAGCGGCTGTGAGCCGACGACTGCGGTACATCGGGAGCACCTCAGGGAACGACGGATGCCCGACGCTCTACGAGGACGTCGAAACCGGGGAGGTGCTGGTGCAGGGCGATGTCGTGACCGACCCCGACGAGATCGCCCAGCTCCGCAACATCAAGCCCGGCGAAGGGTTCGTGATCGTGCCGCGCGCGCTGCTCGCCGACTTCGCGCCGCGCGACGTGGACCGAGCACCCGTGCTGATCGGCTACGAAGAGTTCGAGAACATGTTCAAGAGCTTCCAGCACACGGCCTTCCGGCTGGAGACCCGCCGCCGGTACCGCTCCGACGAGCAGACCGAAACCTACCGCCGGTTCGCTGCCGGGCTGGCGCCCGGATGGGACCTGGACGACCCCTGGTGCCGCTCGCGCCGCGAACAGGCCGCCCTGGGCAAGCGGTTCGAGCGGGTGCGGATCATGGACAACCCGCCCACCCCGGGGCAGCGGTACCTGCTCGACAACGCCGAGCGGAACAACTCCGTCGGCGAGGACATCCGGTACCTCTGGCGGGCCGACGCCGAACGCCTGGGTCTTCCGCAGGAGGACGCCTGGCTGTTCGACTCGCGCGTCATCGCCCTGCTGCACTTCGACACCGACGACGACCTGACCGGCATCGAACTGATCACCGACCCTGCGCAGGTGGCCCGCGCCTGCCAGGTACGGGACGCTACCTGGCACTTCGCCATGCCGAGCCGTGAATTCGGCGCTGAGGTACCGTCCGCCGTGTGAGCACCGACTTCCAACAGGCAAGAATCGCCCTCGGTCTGCGGCTCCGTGAGCTGCGCGCCGAGGGCGGTCTCACAGGCAGGCAGCTGGCCGACCGTCTGGGCTGGACGCAATCCAAGGTCAGCAAGCTGGAGACCGGCCGACAGACGGCCACCCACGAGGACCTCAAGGCCTGGGCCGACGGCGTCGGACAACCCCACACAGCACCCGAGCTGTCGGCCAGGCTGCGGGCCTTCGAGTCGGGGACCCGCACCTGGCGACGGCAGTTGGCCGCCGGACACAAACCGGTGCAGGACACGCTGACCGCCGAGCACGAGCGTTCACGCGTCATGCGCGCGTGGCAGAATTCCATGATCGTCGGCATGCTCCAGACGGCCGACTACGCGCGGCACGTCTTCAGCGCGTACGTAGACCTCCACCAGTCACCGCGCGACGTAGAGGATGCCGTACGCGCCCGTGTCCGGCGGCAGGAAAGCCTGTACCGGCCAGGCAAGCAGTACCACTTCATCATGTGGGAGTCCACGCTACGTGCCTTGGTATGCCCGCCCGCCGTGATGGCCGCACAACTTGACCGACTCAGCGGCGTGATCGGACTGGATACCGTCCGCCTGGGCATCGTGCCGTTCGAAGCCTCGCTCAAGTTGCCTCCTGCCAACGGCTTCTGGATCTATGACGAACGGCTTGTCATCGTCGAGGACTGGCACGCGGAGCTGTGGTTGGACCAGCCCGACAACGTATCGCTGTACCTGCGTGCCTGGGAGATGCTGGCCGGCGCGGCCGTCTACGGACCGGACGCCCACCGCATCATCACGCGCTGCCGCAGGGCACTCGGCTCTGCCTGAGAATTCCCACGCACCCAAGCTGCCAGGGCTGGAATATTCGAGAATCATGCTCCCGCCGGCGAATCTCGACCGCTTAACGTCCTGCCGATGGCTTTGATCGGCACGAGAGTTGAGTGATGATCACGAACTCGCAGTGGTTGGCGACTGGTTCACACGTCGGAGTGAGCGTCGATGCCAACCAGCAGCGCTGGAAGGCGGTCGGCGACGTTCTTGCGTGAGATCGCTCGACCCGAGCGAGGCCACCAGCCACAACTCCCTAACTCCGTTGATACATCTCCAGGACTCGGCCCTCAGGTACCACACGGTAGTGACGTACGACGGCGAGGCGCAGCCGAAGCCAGGGTGGGGGTGGAAGCCGCCGGACATGCGAAGGGCCCGCACGTTCGAGTCGAACGTGCGGGCCCTGGATACCCGACCGACAGCCAGAGACTCAGGCCGCGGCACCGTACTCGCTCGTCAACCGCCGGACTTCGGCGTCCTTGAAGGCCCGCACCTCTTCCACGATCCCGCTCTCCGACAGATCGGCCACGGGGACGCAGAGGTCCATGCGCTGGATGCAGACGCCGAGCATGTACTCCCCCTGTTCGGCGAGGTACAGGCGGATGCCGTAGTAGCCTTCCTCGCAGTCCGTGTCGTTGTTGAACCGGCACGACGCGCACGTGTACGGGAGCCTTACGGGCAGCAGCCGCTTCACGTAGACCGCTCGGCCGCCGAGCGCCCGGTACAGGGTGCGCTCGTCGGAGGTGCCGGCGGTGAACGTCCGAAGCACCGGTTCCGCGCCGACCCGGGCCAGCACTTCGGAGATCGCCGCGATCGACTCCGCGCCGTCCTGGATGCTGGTGAGCATCCGCACGTCGGCGAACTGGCCGTACGACTCGACCAGGTTGACGACCCGGTCCACGTGGGCCATTCCGGGAACGACGATGTTCACGGAGACCTTCACACCGTTGGAGACGGCGGACCGGACGGTCTGTTCCGCTGCCCGGATCTTCGCCTCGGCCAGGCCCGCCGACCTGAAACGCTCGGACTGGACGGCCTGGAGTTCTTCGGCGGTGGTACCGAAGACCGAAATGTTGACCCGGTTGAGGCCGGCCGCCGAACACTCCGGGATGACCTGCCGACCGCGTTCCCCGTTGCTGGTCATCCCGACGCTCAACCCCATGCCGGTGAGCGCCGCGACCAGCGCGGGCACCTCCGCGTGGAGGGTGGGCTCCCCTCCCGTGAGATGAACCTCGTCGGCATCGAACGCCCTCGCCACGGTTCGCACCGCCCGCCGGAAGGCCATGTCCGGGGCCATCCTGCCGGCGAGGAAACCGACGCCGTTCGTCTCACTGTAGATCGACACGCGCCCGGTCCTGCCCGGGCCCGCGACGAAGGGCAGTTCGGCGCGGCCCTGATTGTCGACGGTGACCGGGGTTCCCTCGTTGTGGCAGAACGTGCAGGCCAACCCGCAGTCGTCGATCACCTTGATGCGGATGGTCCTGTCCCGGACGACCCGGACTGCCGGGCGTTGGGTAGCTGACAAGGCTCGTCTCCTGTCATTCGAACGTGAGCCGGGGAATCGCGTCGATGTCGATCCCGTACCGGCGGTAGACCTTGGTCGTGTTCTCGCTCGTCAGCTCCTCCAGAGGAAGCTTGAGCGCGCGGGCGGTCGCGTGGACGTGTTCGGCGCTGTCGCCCTCGATCTCCAGGTACGGGGGGATCAGCGGCCAGTGGTCGATCTCGACGGCCGCGCCGCCCAGCGTCCAGGAGGACCGACGGTTCTCCTGGTACGCCTTCGGCTGGTAGCCGAGCTTGCCGAGGAGCGTGTTCGTGGCGTCGAAGCCACCGACCGTCGTCTCCGTTTCGGTCACGCCGTCGATCGCATCGGAGTGGATCTCCTTGACGCACAACGTGACGTCGGTACCGGTGTCACGCAGCCGGACCCACGCGCCCGGCCGGCCGGGGATGTCGTAGACGTAGCGGCGCTGGAAGCGGTCGACCACATGCTCAGCCCCAGCCTCGGTCAGGAGCACGCGGATCTTCTCCGGATCGACGTTGAGGATCTTCGCTTCGAACTCGGTTGCGGTCATGGGGAATTGCCTTCCTCAGCGTGATACGGGCAGATGAGCGCACGGTATCGGCGATGCTGCGAGCCACCTCATCAGGCGTGCGGCCGGTGCCGTCGACCCGCAGCAGTCCGAACGCCCGGTACACGCGGGAGCTTTCGGCCACGTTCAGCTCCTCCCGCCGGTGCCAGGAGCTCAGCGTTCCCAGCTCGGCCCGCCGACGAAGCCGCTCCTGGCGGACGCGTTCGTCCACCTCCAGCAGAATCGGCACGTGCGGGACGAGGGCTCCCTCCGGGTACTCCGGCAAGCAGCCGTGACCCATCGCCCTGTGTGTGGCGATGGTGCGCGGGAAGTAGGACTCGACCACCACCGTCCGACCGCTCCCGATGAGCGCCCTGGCGGTCTCGGACTTGATGTGGTTGGCCATCATCCACCAGTGGAACCGCGCCGGCAGGATGTCGGCGGCGTCGACTTCCGCACGCATGCGGGGGAACGTCGGCAAGGTGTCGTCCGTGAGGTGAACGCCACCGAGAAGGCTGGCGACCAGCGGGGCGACGGTGGTCTTCCCGCTCGCGCTGAGTCCGTCGACGGTGACGAAGAACCCTCGGGTCACGTCCATGTGAACTCCTCGTTCGGTCTTGTCATCGCAGCCCCCAGTTCCACGGGGCCGGGTGGGCACCGCGCAGGCATGCGACCCGGTGGGCCGCCTTCTGGCGGAGGTTGGCGTCGAGGTGGGCGCGGCGCACCGTGTCCATCACTGCGGTGAGGACGACGATGTCGCGCACGACCTGATAGCCGGACCAGGCACCGATATAGGGGTGGTCCGGGAGCCGGTCCTCCCGCTCGTAGGAGAGGTAGGTGTCGGCGTAGGTGCGGTGGTCCTGACGCGGGCCGGTGAGCAGTTCGGAGCGCCAGCGGGCGGCAACGAGGTCCCACTCGCGGTGGCCGCGTCTGAGCGGGCGGCGCAGGAGGAGTCCGACGTGGGTGCCGTCGTCGTGGACGGGGACCATGCCGAGGGCACCGAGGACGACGGTGTCCCGTGTCGGCCAGTCGAGGTAGTCCCACTCTTCTCGCAGTTGGGCGGCGCGTTCGCGCAGGAACCGGCGGGCGGATTCGTCCAACGGCGCTTCGTCCAGGCCGTCCAGCAAGCCGGCGAACGGGTCGTGCTCTCGCAGCCAGAACGCCGTCCCGGGGACGATGCGGTGGGTGAGGGCGGTCACCCACGCGGACAGGGATGTGTCGGTGCTCGGCTTCCCGGGGTCCTGCCAGAAGGTCACGGCCCGGCCGTCGGCGGCCGCGCGAACCTCGGTGTAGTAGGCGGAGGTGACGGGGAGTCGGTGCTCCCGGAGGAACTGCGCGCCCTTGATGAGCGCCCAGGCCTCGTCCACGTCCGGGTGGACGATGGCGAGTGCGCGCGAGCCGAGCGACCACAGGTGATTCGGGCTGTCGCTGAGCAACTCGGCTTTCGCGGGGTCGTCGCCGGTGGCCACGCAGGCCTGCGTCAGGGCCTCGTAGGAGGCCGCGATGTCCAGTCTGCGGGCGGGGCCGATGGTCTTGAGCAGCGCTCTGGTGCGCGTTCCGACGCTCACGGAGCAGTCCTCGGGTACGGAGTGGAAGGGTGGACGGGAGTCGCGGCCCGGCCCGGCCCGTGGAGACGTCGGCTCGCGGCCGTCGGCACGGCGGTGCGCTCCCCATGCCGTTGAGCCGGCCGGTTCGGCCTCGGCGCATTCCCGGGTGCGTGCCCGGGGCCGACCATCAGGCAACGCTCGGGGGGCCGCACGACGGTCTTCGGCTGCACTTCCGCCTCAGCGGCGGTGGCCTGGCCGAAGGTCGCCGGTTCCACGTCGAGTTCGAACCAGACGGACCAGCCGGTGGGCCGCCCCTGAAGGTCGATCCGCTGGTGCCATCCGATGTCGTCCGCGTAGCCGTCGACGACCACCAGTCCGCGGCCGCTGGTCGCGTCGAGGTCGTCGATGCTGCTGTTCATCGCCGGTTCGACCACGCTCGGGTCCGTGACGGTGATTCGCAGACGGTCCCGTTCCCAGTCGACGTCGATCTCGATCGACAGCTCGGCTTCACCGCCGGGTCCTGGACCGGTGGCGTGCTTGATCGCGTTGTCGATGAACTCCGACGAACACACGCGAAGCGCGTACGCCCGGGATTCGTCGAGGACGATGCCGACTCTCGCGACCTCCTCGGACATCAGGTCGCGCATCGCGCCGAGGGACGCGGTGGTGACTGTGGCTTTGACCTCCAGGACACGGTGCATGGCTGTTCCTCCGGGCTGGACGTGGGGAGACGGTCCCGGGCCGTTGGCGGGGGTGGCGAGTGATGGTCAGTCATCGCGTGCTCGCGGAGACTCGCCGCGCCAGGGGCCGGGGGGGGCAGTTTTCTAGGTCCGAGTGACCAAGAGGCGTATGCCGACGTCCTCAAGGTGCTTGCGCCGTCTGTCGGCGGCAGCCTGGTCGCCGAGGTGCGCGATCGTGGGCAATACGACGGCGTACACATCGCGCTGCTCTTCGATGCCGGTGATGAGGGCATCCGGCTCGGCACCCTCATCGGTGATCACATCGACGAGGTGGAGTTCCTGCCGCTCGCAGAAGGCGTCGAGGACCCCGGTCAGAGCTCGCCGACGAGGTAGCCCCGCAGCGACCGCTGTGCGGAGCAGCCCAATGACGACGGGCGGTGGGACCGATAGTTGCTCGGTGAGCATGCTGGACGGTTCCTTCCGGTCAGCGGGGTTGTCGGCTTCCAGACTGCGGGAGGCTCCGTCGTCGCGGAATCGCGTGCCGTGGCAGTTCCGTGGCAGTTTCGCCGCACCACCACGACCTGCGGTGCTTCGATGGCACCCCGGAGCGGAGGTATGGCAATGGCGGCAGTGATCGTGTGGACCGGGCTCGAAGCGAGGGCTCTGCGGCTGGCGTGCCGCAAGTCCGTCCGGGACTGGGCAGCGCAGTTGGGCATGTCGGTCCGCGCGGTGTCGAACTGGGAGAAGCTGGGCGTGAGTACCAGGCCGAGGCCGGACACCCAGGCGATCTTCGACACAGTGCTGCGCCAGTGCGATCCCGATGCTCGTATGCGATTCGAGGCACTGGTGGCGCAACAGGTCGGCGCTCCGGTGCTCGCGGAGATCCAGGCCGGGCCGCGGGCATGGGAGTACGAGACGTGGGCGGAGGACATCGAGAGGGCGGTTCTGGCGGCGTCCCGGCAGGAGTTCGCATCAGCGGGAGTCCTGCTGGAACGTTGGCGGTCACGCTGGCCGACGGTCGAACTCGACGACCGCGGCCTCTACCTGCTGGCCCGCTCGACGGCCTTGGTGGGAGACCTCCGCCGTGATCAGGGCGCACTGCTCGGCCCGCTGTCAGCGTCGGCCTCGTACGCCAAGGCCCGATTGTTGTACACCCAGCTCGACATCCCCAGGCGGACGGCTCAGTTGGACCTGGCGTTGGCCGTGGTGACTGAGATGTCCGGACAGCTCTCGGCTGCGGCGGATCGATACTCGGACCTTTCCGGTGACGTTCGCCTCAGCGCACGGGATCGGACTCGGGCGGCCCTATGGGTGGGAACCTCGCTCGACAAGCAGGGCTCACACGAACAGGCCATCGGCATCGCCGAGTCGGCGATCCGGGCGTTCGAGAACCTGGGTGAGGCGGACGACTGGGCGACAGGCAACCAGAAGCTTGCTCTCGCGTACCGCGGTGCAGGGAATCTCGGGGAGGCGGTCCGGTTGATCGAGGTGGCGAGGACGAACACCAACGGTTCGGCACCGATGCAGGACGTCCGGCTGACCACCGCGCACGGGCACATTCTGCTGACCGACCGCGCGACTGCCGGGGAGGGGCTCGCCCTGCTGGAAAGGGCCGAGGTGATGGCGGACAAGTACGGTATGACCCACCAGCGGAGGAGCATCCGAGGCATCCGGTCCGGATTCCAGCGGGAACGGTGCCTTCAGTGAGCAGGAGAAGAACGTGGCGGACACTCAGCAGCGCGAGATCACCGACCGACAGTGGGCGGACGCCACGCTGATCTGGGAATACCACCAGATGGGGCACGAGCGTCGGCCGTGCGATGTGGCGATCGGTCTGGGCTGCCACGACCTCGGAGTGGCGGCCGAGACGGCAGCCCTGTACCTGGACGGCCTGGTGCGGAGGATCGTGTTCACGGGCGGGCCGAACCCGTCCCGGCCGGAGCTCTTCCCCCGAGGTGAGGCCGTGCACTTCACCGAGCACGCCATCGCCCTCGGGGTCCCCGAGCATGCGATCCACCAGGAGCCCCGCGCCCGCAACACCGGGCAGAACATCCAGTTCTCCCGTGACGTTCTGGAGGCCGCCGACATCGAGGCACGGTCGGTGCTGCTCGTGACCATGCCGTACATGGAGCGCCGGGCGTTCGCGACGTGCCGCAAGGTGTGGCCGGAGGCCGAGGTGGTGTGCGCCTCGACCCCGATGAGCCTGAACGACTACGTGAAGAGCATCGGCGACGACAAGCTCGTGATCGACAGCCTCGTGGGCGACCTCCAGCGGGTGATCGAGTACCCGAGGCGCGGGTTCGCCGTTGCCCAGGAGGTCCCGGAGACGGTTCATGATGCGTACCAGCGGCTTCTGGCCGACGGATTCGACAGCAAGACCCTCAACTGACGCGGCGCCGCCCTCCGGGCTGGTGTGCGCTGTCCACCAACCCAACTTCCTCCCCCGGTTGTCCACCGTGGCGAAGCTGGCCGCCGCGGACGTCTGGGTGGTCCTCGACGATGTCCAGTTCAGCCGCCGTGACTACCAGCACCGGGCCAGGACGGGGCCGGTCGACGGCACTGGCCCGGCCCGGTGGCTGTCCGTCCCCACGCACCTGCCGGACGGAAGATCGACACTGATCCGCGACGCCCGCACCGTCGACGCCCCGCGCAGCATCCGCCGGGTGGAACACGTCCTCCGCCGGCATTACGGGGTCAGTCCCTTCTGGCCTCGGTTGGCGGCTGACCTGCCGGGGCTCCTGACGCTCTTCAGGAGTACCGACCGGACGGCGGAGATCGCCGAAGCATCCACCCTGCTACTGCTCCATGTCCTCGGCTGGTCGGGAGCGACCGTGCGCAGCAGCACCCTGTCCGCCGATTCCGGGCGGACGCAGCGCCTCGTGGACCTGTGTCAGGCAGTCGGCGCGGATACGTACCTGTGCGGCACAGGCGGCAGCAGGTACGTCGAGCCGGACCTGTTCACGGCTGGACGGGTCGAGCTGCGACAGTTCGGCGTACCGAGCACGGGCGTGTGGGCCGGTGCCCGGCAGGTCAGCGCAGTGCACAACCTGATGGTGCACGGGCCCGACAAGGTGAAAGCGGCCCTCGAAATGGCATGAGAGGTGTTCGGCGCCCTCGCTCGGGTGGAGCGAGGGCGCCGGGGTTCAGCGTGGCAGTCGAGTTCCTCTTCTCCACGGGAAGTTGACCGTATCGACTTCCTACGCACCCCTCACCAACCCGGTGTCGCTTCCGTCATCGGAAAGCTCCTGCCCCTGCCATCGGCGGGGCAGGAGCATTTCTTCTGCGTAGGAAGTCGGCTGGGCCGACTTCCTACGCAATGTCGTCGAAGCCCAGGCGGCGAGGCGAAGCCGAAGCCGCTCAGGGGGGTGGGGGTGGGGAAGCGCCGTGGCCGACGGCCTGGCGCTTCCCCACCTTCGTTGTCAGGGAGGTGGAAAAGCGGAGGGCCCGCGCGCTCGGGGAGCGGGCGGGCCCTTGCGGGGGTGAGGGGTCAGCCCACCGAGGAGTAGGCGATGATGCCGCGGCGCAGGCCGTCGACGGCCTTGCGGGCCGTCCGGCGCAGTTCGGCGTCCTCGCCGGCCGCGTCCTGGATCTGGCCGAGGACGTCGATCAGTTGCTTGGTCCAGCGGACGAAGTCGCCGGCCGGCATGTCGGCGTCGCGCAGCACCTGGTCCAGGCTGTGGCCGAGGGCCCAGCGGTGGGCGGCCCAGGCGAAGCCGAGGTCGGGCTCGCGCTGGCCGACGCCCTCGGCGGTGTTGATCCGGTGCTGCTCCTCCAGGGCGTCCAGGTGGCCCCAGATCCGGACCATCTGGCCGAGCGCCTCCTTGGCCGCGCCCTCCGGCACCCGGGGGGCGGTGGCGTCGTCGGACTGGCGCGCCTCGTAGACCAACGCCGAGGCGCAGGCGGCGAGTTCGGCGGCGTCCAGGCCGCTCCAGACGCCTTCGCGGATGCACTCGGAGGCGAGCAGGTCGAGTTCGCCGTAGAGCCGGCCGAGGCGCTTGCCGTCGTCGGTGACGGTGTCGCCGCTCAGGTAGCCGAGGTCGGTGAGCAGCCCGCAGACCCGGTCGAAGGTGCGGGCGATGGTGTGGGTGCGGGAGCGCATCCGGCGTTCCAGCACCTCGGTGTCGCGGTGCAGGCGGTGGTAGCGCTCGGCCCAGCGGGCGTGGTCCTCGCGCTCGTCGCAGCCGTGGCAGGGGTGCTGGCGCAGTTCGGTGCGCAGCCGGGTGATCTCCTGGTCGTCGGCGGCGGCCGCGCGGCCCCGGCGGAACCGCTCGGGTTCGAGGTGGCCGGCCTTGGTGCGCAGCGCGGAGGCGAGGTCCCGGCGGGACTGCGGGCTGCGCGGGTTGAAGGACTTGGGGATGCGCACCCGCTCGACGGCGGCGACCGGGTACGGGAAGTCGATCATGGCGAGCCGCTTGACCTGCCGCTCGGCGGTGAGCACCACCGGGCGGGGCCCGTCCTGGAAGTCGGGGTGGCGGCCGACCCGGCCGTTGCGGCTGACCGGCGGCAGGCCCGGGTCGAGGACGAGGGCGAGGCCGGCGAACTTGCCGGTGGGGACGTGGATGACGTCGCCCGGCTTGAGGTGCTCGATCGACTCGACGGCGGCCGCGCGGCGCTGGCTGCTGCCCTCGCGGGCGAGTTCGTTCTCGCGGTCCTTGAGCCGGCGGCGCAGGTCCATGTACGCGTCGAAGTCGCCGAGGTGGCAGGTCATCGACTCGCGGTAGCCCTCCAGCCCCTCCTCGTTGCGCTGGACCTGGCGGGCGATGCCGACCACCGAGCGGTCGGCCTGGAACTGGGCGAAGGAGGTTTCCAGCAGTTCGCGCGAGCGGTGCCGGCCGAACTGGGAGACCAGGTTGACGGCCATGTTGTAGGACGGCCGGAACGAGGACTTGAGCGGGTAGGTGCGGGTGCCGGCCAGGCCGGCCAGCGCCTCCGGGTCGAGTCCGCGCTGCCAGAGCACCACGGCGTGGCCCTCGACGTCGATGCCTCGGCGCCCGGCCCGGCCGGTGAGCTGGGTGTACTCGCCGGGGGTGATGTCGGCGTGGGTCTCGCCGTTCCACTTGACCAGCTTCTCCATGACCACCGAGCGGGCGGGCATGTTGATGCCGAGGGCCAGGGTCTCGGTCGCGAAGACGGCCTTGACCAGGCCCTTCACGAACAGCTCCTCGACCACCTCCTTGAACCGCGGCAACATCCCGGCGTGGTGGGCGGCGATGCCGCGCTCCAGCCCGTCCAGCCACTCGAAGTAGCCGAGGACGTGCAGGTCCTCGTCGGGGATGTCGGCGCAGCGCTCCTCGACGAAGGCCCGGACGACGGCGCGGTCGGCGTCCTTGTTGAGCCGCAGGCCGGAGCTGAGGCACTGCTGGACGGCGGCCTCGCAGCCGGCCCGGCTGAAGATGAAGGTGATCGCGGGCAGCAGCCCCTCGGCGTCGAGCCGGTCGATGACGTCCACCCGGCCCGGCGTCCAGACCCGGCCGGGGCGCCCGTTGGGCATGCTGCGGCCCCGGCCGCGGCCGAACCGGTCGCGCGGGTTGCGGTCCAGTTCGGAGCGGGCGAGCCGGACCAGCTCGGGGTTGACGGCCTTGCCGGGGTTGCGCGGGCCGTCCTTGGGGCGGCCGTCCCGGTCGGGGTTGGCGAACAGGTCGTACATCCGGTTGCCGGCCATCACGTGCTGCCACAGCGGCACGGGCCTGGTCTCGGAGACGATCACCCGGGTGCCGCCGCGCACGGTGTCCAGCCAGTCGCCGAACTCCTCGGCGTTGGAGACGGTCGCGGAGAGCGAGACGAGGGTGACCGACTCGGGGAGGTGGATGATGACCTCCTCCCAGACGGCGCCGCGGAAGCGGTCGGCGAGGTAGTGCACCTCGTCCATGACGACGTAGCCGAGGCCGTCGAGGGTGCTGGAGCCCGCGTAGAGCATGTTGCGCAGCACCTCGGTGGTCATGACCACCACGGGGGCGTCACCGTTGACGGTGTTGTCGCCGGTGAGCAGGCCGACCTTGGCGGCGCCGTAGCGCTTGACCAGGTCGCCGTACTTCTGGTTGGACAGCGCCTTGATGGGCGTGGTGTAGAAGCACTTGCGGCCGCCCAGGAGGGCCAGGTGCACGGCGAACTCGCCGACGATGGTCTTGCCCGAGCCGGTGGGCGCGGCGACCAGGACGCCCGAGCCGGCCTCCAGCGCCTCGCAGGCCTCCAGCTGGAAGTCGTCCAGCGGGAAGTCGTACAGCTGCTGGAAGCCGTGGAGCGCGGTCGCCTGCTCCTTGGCCCGGCGGCGGCTGGCCGCGTACGCCTCGGCGGGGCTGAGCTCCTGGTCGTCGTGGGGCTGGGGCTCAGGGGTGTTCATCGCCGTCCGGGTGTGGTTGGTGTGATCTCGCATCTCAGCGAGAGGTTACCCGGCGGCACTGACATCGATAGCACCGTTTTTCCGTGCGACTTTCCGTGCGGCTTCCCCACGGCTTCCGTACGGCTTTCCCTGCGGCTTCCGTGCGGCTTCCGTGGGGCTTCCGCACGGCGGGATCGGCCGCGGGATCATTCCGGGATCGCTTTCCTCTCACATCCATAGTTGCAAACATCTTCAAGTGATCGGAGTCCGACCAGCTTCGGACGTCTCCGGTCATCCCCGGTGGACCGCCGCCGGTCTCCCTACCGTCGTTGCCACGGCGGAGCGACCGCCACCAACTCACGGGAGGACACCGACGATGGCGAACCTGGAGACGTCCCTCAAAGAGGCCATGGGGATCGACGGGGCGATCGGCGTGGCCCTGGTCGACTACGGCAGCGGCATGGCGCTCGGCAGCCTCGGCGACGGCGGCGAACTGGACCTCAACGTCGCCGCCGCCGGGAACACCGACGTGGTCCGCGCCAAGATGCGGGCGATGGAGATGCTCAACCTGCACGACAACGAGATCGAGGACATCCTGATCAGCCTCACCAACCAGTACCACATGGTCCGACCGATCACGACGCCCACCGGACGCGGCCTCTTCCTCTTCCTGGCGCTCAACCGCGGCCGCTCCAACCTCGCGATGGCCCGCCACCAGCTCAAGCGGATCGAACTCTCGCTGGAGATCTGAGCGGACCGACACCAGGGAAGGGGGGACTCGTGGCGGTAGCGCTCTACCAGGCCAAGGCCGAGTTCTTCCGGATGCTCGGCCATCCCGTCCGGATCCGGGTGCTGGAACTGCTCCAGGCCGGACCGACGCCCGTCCGCGGGCTGCTCGCCGAGCTGGAGGTCGAACCCTCCAGCCTCTCCCAGCAGCTCGCGGTGCTGCGCCGGTCCGGCATCGTCACCGCCACCCGGGAGGGCAGCACGGTGGTGTACGCGCTGGCCGGCGGCGACGTCGCCGACCTGCTGCGAGCGGCCCGGCGGATCCTCACCGGGCTGCTCGCCGACCAGAACCTGCTGCTCGCCGAGCTGCGGGCCAGCTCCGAGCGGGCCGGCTCCGACCGAGGCAACTCCGAGCGGGCCGGCCCGGAGTAGCCGTACGGACCGGCCCGGACCAGCCACGTGCGGACCGGCCCGGACCAGCCACGTGCGGACCGGCCCGGACCAGCCGCGCGCGCAGGCCGGCCCCGCGCGCCGGTCAGCCCTTCAGCAGGTCGGCCAGCCCGTCCGCCAGCCGCTCGTACTCCCGCGGCCGGTTGTACAGCTGCGCGCTGACCCGCAGCACCCCGCCGCCGGCCCACGGCCGGATCGCGATCCGGGTGCCGAGCCGCTGCCACACCTCGTCCCGCAGCGGTCTCACGTCCTGCTCGGCCTCGACGCACCCGGCCGGCAGCCGGACGGAGCGCATCGAGACTCCGGGCGTCGCGGGCAGCGGCGACAGGCCGGCCCGCTCGACGAGCATCCGCTGGCCGTACCCGGCGAGCGCGGCGTTGTGCGCGGCCACCGCCTCGGGGCCGAGCTCGCGCAGCAGCTCGAACCCGGCCGGGGCGGCCAGCCAGCCCGTGTAGTCGCAGGTGCCGCGCCATTCGACGTTCCACGGGAAGCCCCGGTCGTGCTCCCAGGAGAAGGTGAGCGGGCGCACCCGGTCCACCCACTCCGGGCGGACGGCGAGCACGCCGGTGCCGCGCGGGGCGAAGGCCCACTTGTGCAGGTTGCCGAACCAGAAGTCGGCGTTCGGGTCGACCGGGGCGGGCAGCATGCCGGGGGCGTGAGCGCCGTCCACGACGGTGGTCACGCCGCGCTCGCGCAGGTCGGCGAGCAGGCCCGCTCCGGCGACCAGACGGGCGGTGGGCGAGGTGATCTGGTCCAGCACCGCGACGGTGACGCGCTCGTCGACGGCGGCGAGCACCGCCTCCCGGACGGCCTGCTCGTCGGGGGTGTCCAGCGGCAGTTCGACCTCGACCACCTCGGCGCCGGTCTCGGCGGCCCGGCGCTCGGCGGCCCGGGTGACCACGCCGTAGCCGTGGTCGGTGACCAGGATCCGGTCGCCGGGCGCGAACGGGATGGTGTCCAGGGCGATCGCGACCGCCTCGGTGACGTTGGAGACCAGGGCGAGCCGGTCCGGGTCGACGGCCAGGTCGGCGGCGATCCTGGTCCGCGCCGCCCCGACCCGGGCCGGCAGGTCGGCGAAGAAGCCGTCCGGGTCCAGCTCGTGTTCGGCGCGCAGCCGCTGCTGCGCCCGCTGCACGGGGACGGGCACCGCGCCGAACGAACCGTGGTTCAGGTGCGCCGCGTCCGGTGAGACGCCGAACAGCCCGTCGGCCGCGGGCAGCGGGGCCGGGGGTTCGGCGGTCCACAGGTCCTCGATCACGGCATCCTCCGCATTGTGATGTGTGACATTTCACATGACAGGGTACTGGTCGGGTGGCGTGCCCCGAGACGACGATCGGGCCGTGACCATCACCGACCCCTTCCTGTCGCTCAGCGCCCGCACCGGCCGGTTCACCTTCGGTGCGCCGCGCGCGTTCACCCTCGCCGAGGACGGTACCCGGCTGCTGCTGCTCCGCTCGACCGGTTCCGAGGATCCGGTCGACCGCCTCCACCTGCTCGACACCGCCACCGGCGAGGAACGACTCGTGGCCGACCCGGCGGTCCTCGCCCCCGGGCGCGCCGGCCGCCGCGACGACCTGCCCGCCGTCGAACGACGGCTGCGCGAACGCACCCGCCTGGTCGCCGCCGGCATCGGCACCTACGCGGCCACCGCCGACCTCGCGACCGCCGTCCTCGTCCTCGACGGCCGGCTGTTCCGGATCGACACCGCCACCGGCACCGGCACCGAACTGCCCGTCGCCGGGCCCGCGTTCGACCCCCGTCCGGACGCCGCCGGCGAACGCGTCGCCTACGTCGCCGACGACACCCTGTACGTCACCCCCGACCTCGAACCGCTCTCCCCCGCCGACGGCGCCCGCTGGGGCGTCGCCGAGTTCGCCGCCGCCGAGGAGCTCGGCCGCTCCCGCGGCCACTGGTGGCGCCCCGACGGCGGCGCGCTGCTGGCCGCCCGGGTGGACGAATCCGCCCTCCCCCGGCGCTACTTCGCCGACCCCGCCCACCCCGGCGAGCCCGCCGAGGACTTCGCCTACCCGCAGGCCGGCGGCCCCAACGCGGACGTCCAGCTCTGGGTGCTCGGCCTCGACCGCAGCCGGGTACGGCTCCGCTGGGACGCCGCTGCGTTCCCGTACCTCTGCGCCGCCACCTGGGCCTCCGACCAGGAGCTGCTGCTCACCGTCGCCGACCGGCTCCAGCAGCACGTCCTGCTGCTGACCGCCGACCCGGCCACCGGCGAGACCCGCGAACTCTCCCGCACCACCGACGAGTTCTGGGTCGACGACCTGCCCGGCACCCCCGCCCGGCTGGCCGACGGCCGACTGCTCACCGCCCACGACAGCCCGCAGGCCCGCGGCCTCGCCCTGGACGGCAAGCCGCTGGACACCACCAGGCTCCAGATCCGCCGGGTGGTCGGGCAGTCGGACGGCCGGCTGCTCTGCGAGACCGGCCAGGGCGACCCGGCCGACCAGTACGTCCACCTGGTCGACCCGGACGGCGGCGCACCCGAACCCGTCACCACCGGCCCCGGCGTGCACTCCGCACTCGCCGCCGGCCGCACTCTGCTGCTCACCACCGCCGACGCCGACGGCATCCGGCGCCGACTGCTGCGCGACGGCTCGCTCGACGCCTCGCCCGACGGCCCCGCGCTGCCGCTCACCGACCTGAGCGCCGCCCTGCCCTACCGGGTGCGCCCACGGCTCGCCCGGGTCACCGAACTCGGCCTGCCCACCGCCGTGGTGTACCCCCGCAACCACGTCCCCGGCCGCCGGCTGCCGGTGCTGCTGGACGTCTACGGCGGGCCCGGCTTCCAGGCCGTGGCGACCGAACCGCGCCGCTGGCAGCTCCGCCAGTGGTGGGCCGACCAGGGCTTCGCCGTCGTCACCACCGACAACCGCGGCACCCCGTTCGTCTCGCCGGAGTTCACCCGGGCGATCTTCCGCCGCTTCTCCCAGGTGGCGCTGGACGACCAGGTGAACGCCCTGCAGGCGCTCGCCGGGCAGCACCCCGACCTCGACCTCGACCGGGTCGGCGTGCGCGGCTGGTCGTACGGCGGGTACTTCGCGGCGCTCGCCGTGCTGCGCCGCCCGGACGTCTTCCACGCCGCCTGCGCGGGCGCCCCGCCCACCGACTTCCGGCACTACGACACCGCGTACACCGAGCGCTACCTCGCGCTGCCGCAGGACAACCCGGAGGGCTACGCCGACGACTGCCTGGTCACCGACGCGCCCGGGCTGACCCGGCCGCTGCTGCTGATCCACGGGCTGGCCGACGACAACGTCCACCCCTCGCACACCCTGCTGCTCTCCGAGGCGCTCACCAAGGCGGGCCGGCCGCACAGCGTGCTGCCGCTGCCGGGCGTCACCCACATGACCCCGGGCGGAGTGAACGAGCAGGTCACCCAGGCCGAACTCGCCTTCCTGCGGGCATCCTTGGGCTGATTCGCCGGATTCCGGACAAGGGCGTCGCACCGGTGGTGCGGCGCCCTTCGCCTTGCCTCCACCTCTTCCACGTGACCCGTGACATGTGAAATATTACCTGCGCTTCACCGAACGATTACTCCCACCCGGACCGCCCGAAAGCCCGGTAGCCCGGAAGCCCGAGACCCCATCCCCCCGAAAGGACCGGTCAGTTGCGCAGACTGTCCGCCGCTCTCGCGGCCGCGCTCACCACGAGCGCGATAGCCGCCACCCTGCTGGGCACCCCCGCCCAGGCCGCCGCCCCCGCCCCCGCCACGATCGCCGCCGCCCCGGCGGAGCAGGGTGCCGAAGCCCCGCCCGCACCGCTCGCCCCCCAGGAGCGCGAGCGCCAGGCGCTCCGCACCAAGGCCCTGGAACAGCTCAACCAGGGCGCCGTCGCCAAGACCGCCGGCAAGCGGGCCCCCGCCAAGGTGAAGGTCGGCAACGACTACGTCCAACTGGCGCACCAGCGCACGGACAAGGTCTTCGTGATCCTCGCCCAGTTCGGCGACCAGGTCGACAACACCACCCAGTACAACGGCCAGCCCCGCTACGGCGGCACCCCCGGCCCGCGCCACGACCAGATCCCCAAGCCGGGCAAGGGCGACAACCACACGCTGTGGGAGCCGGACTTCAGCCGCGACTACTACCAGAAGATGTTCTTCGACGACACGCCCGGCGCCGTGTCCATGCGCAACTACTACCGCACCCAGTCCTCCGGCCGCTACGACGTCCAGGGCACCGTCAGCGACTGGGTCACCGTCCCGTACAACGAGGCCCGATACGGCAGCAACAAGGGCCCGCAGGGCTCCGGCGCCTGGACACAGGGGCAGGAGTTCATCCGGGACGCCGTCAAGGCCTGGTACGACGGCGAGATCGCCAAGGGCCGCAGCGTGGCCGACATCAAGGCGCAGCTCGCCCAGTACGACGCCTACGACCGCTACGACCACACCAAGACCGGCGAGTTCAACCAGCCCGACGGCTACCTCGACAACGTCATCGTGGTGCACGCCGGCGTCGACGAGACCTGGGGCGGCGGCGCCCAGGGGGCCGACGCGCTGTGGGCGCACCGCAGTTGGACCTTCCCCGACGCGACCGGCCAGACCGGCCCGGAGGGCAACAAGATCGGCGGCGCACCGGTCGGCGACACCGGCCTCTACGTCTACGACTACGTCCAGGCCGGCGAGAACAGCGGCGTCGGCCTGTTCGCCCACGAGTACGGCCACAACCTCGGCCTGCCCGACCTGTACAGCACCAACGGCGGCGACAACAGCGTCAACTTCTGGTCGCTGATGTCCTCCGGCTCCTACCTCGGCAAGGGGCCGAACACCACCGGCGGCTACCCCGGCGACCTCGACGCCTGGAGCAAGCTCCAGTTCGGCTGGCTCGACTACGACGAGGCGCAGGCCGCCACCCGGTCCAGCCACGCCCTCGGCGTGAGCGGCTACAACACCGACCAGGCCCAGGCGCTGCTCGTCCACCTGCCGGACAGCACCACCAGCACCGACCTCGCCGACCCGTACGAGGGCGCCAGGCAGTGGTGGAGCGACACCGGCGACAACCTCGACAACTCGCTCAGCCGGGACGTCGACCTGCGCACCACCACCGGCCCGGCCGCCCTGGACGCCGCCGCCTGGTACGACACCGAGCAGGACTACGACTTCCTCACCGTCGAGGCCTCCACCGACCAGGGCAAGCACTGGACGGCCCTGGGCGGCACCGTCGACGGCGCGCCGATCGGCAACACCAGCGCCAACACCCCCGGCCTCAGCGGCAGTTCGGGCACCTACCGGAAGCTGCACATCCCGCTGGACGGCTACCTCGGCCGGCAGGTCCGGCTGCGCTTCCACGCCACCTCGGACAACAACACCCACGGCCGGGGCGCGCTCGTCGACGCCGTCAGGATCACCGCCGGCGGCACCGAGCTCTTCGCCGACGGCGCCGAGAACGGCGCCAACGGCTGGACCGCCACCGGCTTCACCGTCATCACCGGCCGCACCGCCGTCAAGCAGCACCCGCGCGCCTACCTCGCCGAGAACCGCCGCTACACCGGCTACGGCGCGTTCCTGAAGACCGGCCCGTACAACTTCGGGTACAGCGGCGTCGCGGGCAAGGCCGACGTCGTCGACACCTACCCGTACCAGGAGGGCGTCCTGCTCTGGCTGTGGGACACCGCGTACGGCGACAACAACACCAAGGACCACCCCGGCGGCGGGCTGATCCTGCCGATCGACGCCCACCCGGCCGCGGTCCGCTTCGCCGACGGCACCCTGGTCAACGGGCGGGCGCAGACCTACGACGCGCCGTTCTCGCTCAAGCCGACCACGGCGTTCACCCTGCACAAGGGCGGCGTCGCGGTGCGGATCCCGTCCGAGCCGGCCGTCCCGGTCTTCAACGACCACACCGGCACGTACACCGACCCGGCCCTCCCGCAGCTCGCGGTGAAGGTCCCGGACACCAACACCAGGATCGAGGTCGTCCGGGAGTCCCAGGGCGGGCGGATCACCACCGTCCGGGTCGGCCCGGCCTCGTAGGAACCCGCGGCGAAGGCCCCGGGCCCCCGACGAAAAGGGGCCCGGGGCCGGCTCATGGGTCCCAGCCCACCCGGCGAGCGGTTCACGCCGACCTCCGGCGAGGCCTTTCGGCACCGGCTCCAGAGGGTAACTGTCCTGCTCAGAAAGGGCAGTAACGCTCTGCGCAGCGACCGGTACGGCCACGTCCGGTACGCTGGATCTTCAACAGGACTTGAAGTCAAGAAGTCAAGAAGCCGAGGAGTCGAGGAGCAGGCATGGACACCGCACCGGTCGACCTGCTGAGCGTCGGCGAGGTGGCCCGGCGGGCCGGGATCGCCACCTCGGCGGTGCGCTTCTACGAGGACCAGGGGCTGATCTCCTCCGAGCGGTCGCCGGGCAACCAGCGCCGCTACCGGCGGCACGTGCTGCGCCGGATCTCACTCATCCTGGTCGCCAAACGGCTCGGCATCCCGCTCTCCGAGGTGGCCGAGGTGTTCACCGGGCTCCCCGAGGACCGGATGCCGGGCAAGCACGACTGGGACCGCATCTCACGGCGCTGGGCCGAACAACTGCGCGCCCGGCGTGCCGAGTTGGAGCGACTGGAGGAGGAGCTGACCGGCTGCATCGGCTGCGGCTGCGTGTCGCTGCGCCGCTGCCGGGTGCTCAACCCCGGGGACGAACTGGCCGCCGAAGGGCCCGGCCCGCGCCGGCTGCTGCCGGGCACGGCGGGCACGGCGGGCGAGGCGAGCGGGTCGTCCGGACCGTGAGAACGGCCGGGCCACGAAAGCGGCCGGGCCATGAGAACAGCCCGACCGCGAGAACGGCCCGACCGTGAACACGGCGGAACCCGGTCGGACGCGGCCCTCGTGAGGTTCCCCGCCGCGCCCGACCGGGCGTCTGCGGCGAGGGATCGCGTCCCTCGCCCGTTGGGTGCCGTACCGCCCGGCGTGGGGGCAACTGGGCGGTACGGCGGCTCTGTGTGCCCGGCCTCAGCCGGGCTCGGTCGCTCCCCGAAGACCTCCGGGAATCAGGCCTCCGGGAAGTGGCAGGCCGCCTCCCGGCTGCCCGGCCCGGCGATCTGCAGCAGCGGGCGGTCCGTGCGGCAGATCTCCTGCGCCTTGGGGCAGCGCGGGTGGAAGGTGCAGCCGGACGGCGGGTTCGCCGGGCTCGGCGGGTCGCCGAGCAGCACGATCCGCTCCCGCGCGCGCTCCGCCGCCGGGTCGGGCAGCGGGACGGCGGACAGCAGCGCCCTGGTGTACGGGTGCGCCGGGCTGCCGTACACCTCGGCCTTGTCGCCGATCTCGACGATCCGCCCGAGGTACATCACCGCCACCCGGTCGCAGACCCGCTTGACCACCGAGAGGTCGTGCGCGATGAACACGTACGCCAGGCCGAGCTCCTGCTGGAGCCGCTCCATCAGGTTGACCACCTGGGCCTGGATGGAGACGTCGAGCGCGGAGACCGGCTCGTCGGCGATGACCAGCTTCGGCGAGGTGGCGAGCGAGCGGGCGATGCCGATGCGCTGCGCCTGGCCGCCGGAGAACTCGTGCGGGTAGCGGTCGATCTGCTCGGGGATCAGCCCGACCAGCTCCATCAGCTCGCCGGCCCGCTTGCGCGCGTCGGCCGCGCCCGCCCCCTGGAGCATCAGCGGCTCGGAGATGATCCGGGCCACCGTCTGCCGGGGGTTGAGCGAGGAGTACGGGTCCTGGAAGACCATCTGCAGGTGCCGCCGGTGCGGTCGCAGCCGGGCCTGGGAGAGCCCGCCGATCTCGGTGCCGTCGAAGGTGACGGTGCCCGAGGTCGGGTCGAGCAGCCGGACGATCATCCGCCCGGTGGTGGACTTGCCGCAGCCGGACTCGCCGACCAGGCCGAGCGTCTCGCCCTTGCCGACGTCGAAGCTGACGCCGTCGACCGCCCGGACCAGGGCGCCGGCGCGGCCGGTGCGCCCGCGCCGGCCGGGGAAGGTCTTCACCAAGTCCCTCACGGACAACAGGGTTTCGGTCATGGCCGGGCTCCTTCCGGCACCAGCGGCAGGTGGCAGGCGGCCTGGTGGCCGGGGGCGAGCGGGCCGAGCTCGGGTCGTTCGGCCAGGCAGCGGGCGTGTTCCTCGGCGGTGGCGGCGTCGGTGCGGGCGCAGCGCGGGGCGAAGGAGCAGCCGGGGGCGGGGGCGATCAGCGACGGCGGGCTGCCGGGGATGGCCCGCAGCGGGGCGTCGTCGGTGTCGTCCAGGCGCGGCAGCGAGTCCAGCAGGCCGCGGGTGTACGGGTGCCCGGGGGCGGCGAACAGCCGGTCCACCGAGGCCTGTTCGGCGGCCCGGCCGCCGTACATGACCAGCACCTCGTGGGCGACCCGGGCGACCACGCCGAGGTCGTGGGTGATCATGACGACGCCGAGGCCGCGCTCCTGCTGGATGCGGGCGATCAGGTCGAGGATCTGCGCCTGGACGGTGACGTCGAGGGCCGTGGTGGGCTCGTCGGCGATCAGCAGTTCGGGCTCGCAGGCGAGGGCCATGGCGATCATGACGCGCTGGCGCATGCCGCCGGAGAACTGGTGCGGGTACTCGTCGACCCGCCGGGCCGGCTCCGGGATGCCGACCTCGGCCAGCATCTCGACCGCCCGCGCGCGGCCCGCCTTGCGGTTGGCCTTGAAGTGCACCCGGTAGTGCTCGGCGATCTGCTCGCCGACGGTGTAGAAGGGGTGCAGGCTGGACAGCGGGTCCTGGAAGATCATCGCGATCCGGCGGCCCCGGACGGTGCCCAACTCCCGTTCGCCGAGCCCGTTGAGCTCCATCCCGTCGAGCCGGATCGAGCCGGTGACGGCGGCGCCGCGGTGCAGGCCCATGACGGCGAGCGAGGTGACGGACTTGCCGCTGCCGGACTCGCCGACCAGGCCGAGGGTCCGCCCGGCCTCGACGGCGAAGGAGATGCCGTCCACCGCCCGGACGACGCCCCGGGGCGTGTCGAAGGAGACCCTGAGGTCGTCGACCTCCAACAGAGTCATCAGTACCTCACTCTCGGGTCGACGTACGCGTAGAGCAGGTCGACCAGCAGGTTCGCGGCGACGATGAAGGAGGCCGCGAGCAGGGTGACGCCGAGGATGACGGGCTGGTCGGAGCGGACCAGCGCGTCGTAGAACAGCCGCCCGACGCCGGGCAGGCCGAAGATGGACTCGGTGATGACGGCGCCGGCCAGCAGGCCGCCGAGGTCCATGCCGAAGATGGTGAGGATCGGCGTCATCCCGGAGCGCAGCCCGTGCTTGACGGCGACGGTGGCGGGCGGCAGGCCCTTGGCCCGGGCGGTGCGGATGTACGGCTCGGCCATCGCCTCGATCATCGAGTTGCGGCTCTGCCGGGCGTACATGGCCGCGTACAGCAGGGCCAGGGCGATCCACGGCAGCAGCAGGTTGGAGGCCCAGGCGAACGGATCGTCGGTGAACGCGTGGTACGCCGGGTACGGCAGCAGGCCGGCTGTCCGGACGACGCCCCAGATCAGCATGATCGAGGTGAAGTAGACCGGCAGCGACGCGGCGCCGACCGACGCCACCATCAGCGTCCGGTCGGTGAGCCCGCCCTTGCGCAGCGCCGAGGTGACGCCGGCGCCCAGGCCGAGGACCAGCCAGAGCACGGCCGC
The DNA here is from genome assembly GCF_041435235.1 of Kitasatospora sp. NBC_01300. Lineage (NCBI taxonomy): Bacteria > Bacillati > Actinomycetota > Actinomycetes > Kitasatosporales > Streptomycetaceae > Kitasatospora > Kitasatospora sp. NBC_01300. The sequence goes on from NZ_CP108408.1 coordinate 1,529,104, forward strand.
ACCGATGGCGAGCGAGACGGAGACCGGCAGGCGGTCGGTGAGCAGGTCCCAGACCGGCAGCGAGTACTCGTAGGAGTAGCCGAGGCAGGGGAAGCCGCAGTGGGTGGCGCTGGCGCCGCTGCCGTAGTCGCGCCCGGCGAAGATGCCGGTGAGGTAGGTGGCGAACTGCTCCCAGACCGGCTTGTCCAGGCCCATCGCCGTCTTGACCTCGGCGACCCGTTCGGGGCTGCAGGTCTTGCCGCAGGCGGCCACCGCCGGGTCGGAGGGCAGCAGGTAGAAGATGGTGAAGGTGATCGCGCAGACGGCCAGCAGGATGCCGGCCGCGGCGAGCAGTCGGCGTCCGAGGTAGAGGATCACGGCCGGCCTCCTCGGAGGTCGGGGGAGAGGGTCACGACCGGCCTCCCCGGGGGTCGAGGATGTCGCGCAGCGCGTCGCCGAGCAGGGTGAAGGCGAGCACGGCGAGGAACAGGAAGACCGTCGGGATCAGGAAGTACGTCGGGTCGGTCTCGTAGTGGACGATGCTCTCGGCGATCATCTGGCCCCAGGACGGGGTCGGCGGGCGCACGCCCACGCCGAGGTAGCTGAGCGCGGCCTCGGTGGCGATCATGCCGGGGACGAGCAGCGTGGTGTAGGCGATGATCGGGCCGGAGACGTTCGGCAGGATCTCCCGGGTGAGGATCCGCCAGGAGCGGGCGCCGCCGACCTTGGCCGCGTCGACGTACTCGCGGTGCTTGAGCGAGAGGGTCTGGCCGCGGACCACCCGGGCGATGCCGGGCCAGCCGAACAGGCCGATCACCAGGGTCATCAGCAGGATCCGGTTGACGTCCTTGGCCACCGACATCATCGAGATCATGAAGATCAGGGACGGGAAGGACATGGTGAGGTCCATCAGCCGGGAGAGCACGGCATCGGTGCGGCCGCCGAAGTAGCCGGCGGCGATGCCGGTCAGGGTGCCGGCGACCACGACCAGCACGGTGGCGGTGAACGCGATCAGCAGCGAGGTCTGGCCGCCGTGCAGGACCCGGGCGAACAGGTCGCGCCCGGTCGCGGGTTCGACGCCCAGCCAGTGCCGGGTGCCGATCCCGCCGAAGTCGCCGATCGGCAGGCCGCCGAGGTAGGGGTCGATCGCGCGTTTGTCGAACTCGTCGGGGGTCCAGCCGCCGAGCGCGCTCAGCGGTCCGGCCAGGGCGGTCAGCAGGACCAGGAGGGCGACGGTGACCAGGCCGAAGCGGGCCGAGCCCCTGGCCCACAGCTGGTCCCAGACCAGCCGCCACGGCCCGCGGCCGGCGGCCTTCGCGGGGCCCGCCGCCGCGACCGGCGCGGCGGGCTCAGTGCGTGTGCTCATCGTGGACGGCCCCTCAGCCCTTGCTCTTCGAGGGGTCCTTGAGGCCGATGGTGGCGAAGTCCCACTGGCCGGTCCAGACCGGGTGGCCGAAGGCGCCGGCCACGTTGGTGCCGGCCAGCAGCGGGCGGCGCAGCCAGAGCAGCGGCACGGTGGGCGCCTTCTTCAGCAGGTCGTCGCTGAGCTGCATCCAGGCCTTGTTGGCCTCGGTGATGTCGCTCATCGCGTTGATCTGGTCGATCCGGTCCGAGGTGGCCTGGTCGCGGAACTGCTCGACGTTGCCCTGGTTGCCCTTCTCCTTGATGGTGCGGCCGTCGAAGACCTGGGGCAGGAAGGTGGCACCCGACGGGTAGTCCGGGCACCAGCCGAGGATGGCCAGGTCGGGCGCGTTCTTGGTGTCGCCGATGGTGTCGTAGTAGACCGACGGGTCGGCGGTGGTGATGGTGACCTGGATGCCGACCTTGGCCAGCGACTGCTGGAGGGCCTCGGCCCGGGTCTTGTCACCGGAGGAGACGGTCAGCGAGACCTTGAGGTCGGTCTTGCCGGCTTCCTTGAGCAGCTGCTTGGCCTTCTCCGGGTCGCCGGTCGGGGCGATCTTCAGGGTGTCCTGCTTGGTGCCGCCGGTCAGCGCGGGCGGCAGGTAGGAGGTGGCCACGTCGGCCGTCGCCGGGCCGCCGAACGCCGTGACCTGGGCGTCCCGGTCCACCGCGTACATCAGGGCCTCGCGCACCTTGGGGTCGTCGAACGGCGCCTTGGAGGTGTTGGGGTAGAGCATGTCGGTGCAGCCCTGCTGCTCCGCGATCAGCCGGCTCTTCACGTCCGGCTTCGGCAGCACCTTGGAGATGGACTCCGGGCGCAGCGTCGCCCACTCGATCGTGGAGGCGTCCTCGCCCTCGCTCGCGATGATCCGGTCGTCGATCTGGCCGGCCTTGAGCCCCTCGACGACGACGATCTTGTCCGGGTAGGCCTTGCGGACGGGGTCGGTGGACTGGTCCCAGTTGGTGTTGCGGACCAGCGTCAGCTGCTTGCCTCGGTCGTAGGTCTCGATCTTGTACGGGCCGGAGGAGAACGGGCGCAGGTCGTACTGGGTGCCCTTGTCCTGGGACTGCGGCACCGGGGCGAAGGTCGGCAGCGTCGCGGTGGAGGAGAACTCGGCGACCGGGCGCTTCAGGTGGAAGACGACGGTCTTCTCGTCCGGGGTCTCGATGCTGGCCAGGTGCTCGCCGTTCAGCGGGCCCTTGTAGTTCTCGCCGCCGGCCAGGTACTGCTGGGCGTAGTCGGGGCCGCCGGTGAGGTCCGGGGCGAAGGAGCGCTCGACGTTGTACTTGACGTCGGCGGACTTGATCGGCGTCCCGTCCTCGTACTTGAGGCCGTCCTTGAGGGTGAAGGTCCAGGTCTTCCCGCCGTCGGAGGAGCGGCCGAGGTCGGTGGCGAGGTCGGGGACGAGCTCGCTGCCGGCGGCGCCCGGCTCGGCCTTGAAGGTGACCAGGGTGCGGTAGAGCAGCCGGATGCCGAAGTCCATGTTCGGCATGGTCCAGTTGCGGGCCGGGTCGAGGTGGGCGAAGTCCTGGTTGGACAGGACGGTGAGGGTGCCGCCCTTGACCGGGGTGCCGCCGACGATCGACCCGGACTCCGCCCCCGGGCCCTTGGTGCTGCCCGCCGCGGCGCCGGTGCCGCTGTCGCTCTTGTCGTTCTTGCAGGCCCCGAGGCCGAGGGTGAGGGTCGCCGCGAGGGCCGCCGCGAGGGCGGCGTGGGTGCGCCTGGTCATGTGCAACTCCGCTGTGGGGGGCCTGCCGTGAAGCCCGTGGTCCGCCCCGGGAGGTGATCCGGGACCCGACCGGGAGGCGACCTTCGAGATCTGGCCGCCCCGCGGTGTGACCCGTAACATAGTAATGTGAAATTGCACTGCACAAGAGGTGACGCCCCCCGTTACCGAGCTGTGTCCAGGCCACACCACCACCGCCCCACCTAGGAGTTCACCGGTGCCCCTCCGCCAGACCGGCCTCAACACCGGGAGCCACGACCTCCCCGTCTCCCCCGCCCTCGACGCCTTCATGGGCACCCGCTGGGCCGCCACCCCCCTCCCCGCCGACCAGCGCGCCCCCGGCCACGACCGCCTCCCCGGCCGCCACGCACGCCTCTCCGACGCCTTCCCCGGCGAACGGCTGATCGTCCCCTCCGGCCGGCTGAAGGTCCGCTGCAACGACCTCGACTACCGCTTCCGCCCGCACAGCGCCTATGCCTGGCTCACCGGCCTCACCGGCGAGGACCAGGCCGACCACGTCCTCGTCCTCGAACCGGCCGGCCCCCACGGCCACGAGCCGGTCCTGTACCTGCGCCCCCGCTCCCCCCGCGGCCGGCAGCACGCCAACGGCACCGAGTTCTACCGCGACCGCCGCTACGGCGAGTTCTGGGTCGGCCGCCGCCCCGACCTCGCCGAAGCCGCCGCGCTCACCGGACTGCGCACCGAACACCTCGACGACCTCGACAAACTCCTCGCCGGCCCCCAGCCGCCCACCCGCGTCCTCGCCGGCGCCGACCCCCTCGTCGACGAGGCCACCGGACGCCCCGGCGCCCACACCACGCGGGACGGCGAACTCGCCGCCGTCCTCGCCGAGTTGCGCCTGGTCAAGGACACCTGGGAGATCGACCAGCTGCAACTCGCCGTCGACCACACCGTCACCGGCTTCCAGGACGTCGTCCGCGCCCTGCCCACCGCCCTGCGCCACCCCCGCGGCGAACGCTGGATCGAGGGCGTCTTCGACCTGCGCGCCCGCGCCGAGGGCAACGGCACCAGCTACACCACCATCGCCGCCTCCGGCGCCCACGCCTGCGTCCTGCACTGGATCCGCAACGACGGCGCCCTCGACCCGAACTCCCTGCTCCTGCTGGACGCCGGCGTCGAAACCGACACCCTCTACGCCGCCGACATCACCCGCACCCTCCCGCTCAGCGGCACCTTCACCCCCGTCCAACGGCAGGCCTACGACCTCGTCCTCGCCGCCCAGAGCGCCGGCATCGCCGCGCTACGCCCCGGCGCCCGCTTCCGCGACTTCCACAACGCCGCCATGCGGGTCATCGCCGAAGGCCTCGCCGACTGGGGCGTCCTGCGCATCCCCGCCGAACAGTCCCTCGCCGAGGACAACGGCCTCCACCGCCGCTACACCCTCTGCGGCAGCGGCCACATGCTCGGCCTCGACTACCACGACTGCGCCAGGGCCCGCGCCGACCGCTACCTCGACGGCACCCTGGAAGCCGGCATGGTCCTCACCGTCGAACCCGGCCTCTACCTCCAGCCCGACGACGAAACCCTCCCCCTCGAACTCCGCGGCCTCGGCATCCGCATCGAGGACGACCTCGTCATCACCCCCGACGGCGCCCACCTCATGTCCCACGCCCTCCCCCGCACCGCCCCCGCCATCGAATCCTGGATGGCGAGCCTGCTGGATTGAACCGTGCGAACCGGGCGGACGATCAAGCCACCTTGATCGTCCGCTCCCCCTGCCGAACGGCCACCTCGACCTCCCCGCCGATCGCGGCGGCGTACGCCCGCAGGTTGTCCAGGCTGTCCACCTGCCCGTGCTCGATCTGCGACACCCGCGCCTGACTCACCCCCATCAGCGCGGCCACCTCCTTCTGCGTCAGCCCGGCCCCCTTCCGCAGCTCAGCCAGCTCGTACCCACGGATCCGCGCCAGCGTCTCCTGCCGGATCCGCGCCCGCTCAGCCTCCGCCTCCGGCGTCGCCAACGCGGGGTTGAGACGCTGCGCCTCGGCCCACACCTCGGTCCAACTACGGCCTTTCATGCGCGCACTCCCTCGTCCTTCTCGTTGACGTACTGCTCATAGCGGGCCTCTGCCAGCGGGATGTTGACGTCGTACCACCGGGACCACTCCCCGTTCTTGTCGCCGGCGACCAGGATGATCGCCTCCCGCTCGGCGTCGAACACGAAGAGCATCCGGATCTCGGACTGCCCGGCCGAGCCAGGCCTGAGTTCCTTGAGGTTGTGCAGTTTGCTCCCCTGGATCCTGTCGACCATCGGGCGCCTGAGCAGCGGCCCTCTCCGGGCGAGCAGCGTGACCGCGTCAGCAATCTGGTTGGCGGTGTCCGGATCCTTGACGCAGATGTCCAGGAACCAGTCGTTCACTGGACCAACGAGTGTGATCTCCCACATGGGGCAAAATTAAGTTGTCCCTTATACGTTACCGCGCGCTTTCCGGCCTGATCCACCCCGGCGAGGGACGACACGCCACGGCCTCGCGCGCGCCGGGCGCACTACCCCCGCGCGGAGCGCCACAGCTCCGCGATCAGGTCCGCCGCCGGGCCCGTGCGGGTCTTCCGGTGGGCGGTGCCGGCCCAGAGGTGCATGGACTGGAGGTCGGCGCGGCGGGTCGCGGCGGCGCGCAGCGGCTGGGTGAGGTGGTGCACCTCGGGGTAGGCGGGCGGGGCGTACGGGCCGTGGCGGTCGATGAAGGCGTTGCGCAGGCCGCGGGCCGGGCGGCCGGTGAAGGCCCGGGTGACGGCCGTCTCCGGGAGTTCGGTGAGCGCCGCCCGGTGCGCGGCCGAGGTGCCGGCCTCGTCGGCGCGCAGCAGGGCCGTCCCCAGCTGCGCCGCCGCCGCCCCGGCCCGCAGCGCCGCCGCGACCGCCGGGCCGTCGCCCAGCCCGCCGGCCGCGATCAGCGGCAGCGCCGTCACCGCCCGGACGGCGGGCAGCAGCTCCAGCAGCGGGACGTCGCCGGGCTCGTCCCCGATCCGGTGGGTGGCGCGGTGCCCGCCGGACTCCGGGCCCTGCACGCACAGCGCGTCCATCCCGACCGCCTCCGCCGCCCGCGCCTCCGCGGCCGTGGTGACGGTGCCGACCTGGAACGACCCGGCCGCCCGGACCGCCGCCGCCTCCTGCGGCGTCGGCAGGCCGAAGGTGTACGAGACCACCGGGACCGGCTCCGCCAGCAGCACGGCGAGCTTGGCCTCCCAGTCGTCCCGGTCCGGCCCGATCTCCTCGGGCAGCGCGACGCCCCACCGCTCGGCCTCGGGCCGCAGCCGCTCCCGGTAGGCGGCGACGGCCGCCGGATCGCCGGGCGGGGCCGGGACGAACAGGTTCACGCCGAACGGCCCACCGGTCAACTCCCTGACCAGCGCGACCTGTTCGGCCATCGCGGCGGCGCTCCGGTACCCGGCGGCGAGGAACCCCAGCCCGCCGGCCCGGTTCACCGCCGCCACCAGCTCCGGGGTGGACGCCCCGCCCGCCATCGGCGCGCCGATCACCGGCACGGAAAGTTCATCGAGACGCACGGCCATCGGGGTCCTCCACTCCGGGAACGGTTCGAACCCGGCCCACCCTACGCTCAGCGGATCAGCCCCCGCCCGCGCGCCGCCCGTACCGCCGCCGTCCGCGAGTCCACCGCCAACTTGGTGTAGACGTGCACCAGATGGGACTTCACCGTGGCCTGGCTCAGGTGCAGCCGCTGGCTGATCTGCTGGTTGGTCAGCCCGTCCGCGACCAGCCCCAGCACCTCGGTCTCCCGCGCGCTGAGTGCCGCCGCCGGCGTCCGCATCCGTTCCAGCAGCCGGTCGGCGACGCTGGGCGCCAGCGCCGAGCGGCCCGCGGCGGCGGCCCGGACGGCCTGGGCCAGTTCCTCCGGCGGGGCGTCCTTGAGCAGGTAGCCGGTGGCGCCGGCCTCCAGCGCGGGCAGGGTGTCGGCGTCGGTTTCGTAGGTGGTGACGACGAGGACCCGGGGCGCGCCCGGCCGGGCGGTGATCGCGGCGGTCGCCTGGGCGCCGTTCATGGCCGAGCCGAGCCCGAACTGGAGGTCCATCAGCACCACGTCGACCCCGCCCGCCGCGGCCAGTTCGACGGCCCGTTCGGCGGTCGCGGCCTCGGCGGCGATGGTGAAGTCCGGTTCGCCCTCCAGGACGGCCCGCAGCCCGGCCCGCACCACCGGGTGGTCGTCCGCCAGCAGCAGCCGGATCACCGCGCCGCTCCCGCCGTCACTGCGCTCGTTCACGCCCTGCCCTCCCTCGTTCCGCCCGTTCACGCCCCGCCCGCCTTCTCCCCGCCCGCCTTCTCCCTGCCCGCCTTCTCCCTGCCCGCCTTCTCCCTGCCCGCCTTCGCTCCGTCCACCTTCGCTCCGCCCGTTCACGCCCCGCCCTCCGTCACCGGCAGCTGCACCGCGAGCGCCGTGCCCCCGCCGGGCGCCGACTCCACCGTGAAGGTGCCGCCGAGCGCCCGCGCCCGGGCCCGCATCGACGGCAGCCCGAACCCGCCGTCCCCTCCGCTGCGCCCGGCGACCGCCGCCGGGTCGAAGCCGGCCCCGTCGTCGAACACGTCCAGCGCCACCTCGCCCTCCATGTAGCTGAGCGTCACCTCGGCGTGCGAGGCGTGCGCGTGCCGGACGGTGTTGCCGAGCGCGGACTGCGCGATCCGCAGCAGCGCGACCTCCTGCGGCACCGGCAGCCGTACCGGGTCCCCGGAGACGTGCAGCTTCACCGGCAGGCCGCTGTGCGCCGCCGTGGTGGCGCACAGCCGTTCCAGCGCGACCGGCAGAGGGTCGCCGTCGAGCGCGGGCGGGGTGAGCGCGCGGACGAACCGCCGGGCCTCGTCCAGGCTGTCCTGGGCGGCCTGCCGGGCCTGCTCGACGTACCCGGAGGCGGCCTCGGTGCGTTCCGGCAGGGCCCGTTGGGCGGCCCGCAGCAGCAGTTGGATGGAGCTGAGGCTCTGCGCGAGGGTGTCGTGGATCTCCCGGGCGAGGCGCTCGCGTTCGGCGAGCACCCCGGCGGTGTGGTGGGCGGCCGCGGCGTCGGCGCGGGCGGCGGTGAGTTCGTCGATCAGCCGGCGGCGCTCCTCGCTCTCCCGGTACAGCGCCTGGTAGCCGAGCACGGTGGCGGTGGCGACGGCCGCGCCGAGCGCGGGCCCGATCGCGGCGGGCAGGCTGAAGGTGTGCTGGTGCCAGGACCAGGCGGCGATGGCGGTGGCCGCGGTCAGCCCGACGGCGGTGAGGCCGCCGCGCCGCCCGAGCAGGTGCAGTTCCAGGAAGTACAGCGGGAACGCCAGCCACACCCCGTCCTGGGTGGCGATCAGCACGCCCACCCAGGTGACGCCGAGCAGCGCCAGCCACAGCGCGGCGGCCCGGCGCGAACGGCGGACGGCGGCCAGCCGGGGCCCGACGGCGTACACCGCGGCCATCGCGGTGGCCGCGGCGGCGACGGACGCCGGGTCGCCGTCCCGGCCGACGACGGCGCGGGCGACGGCCAGGGCGAGCAGGCCCGCCACGAGCAGGTGCAGGCAGACCTGGAGGACGCGGGCGACGGGGGTGGTGCGGGATCGTTCGGTCGCCATCAGTCCAGCCTAGGTTCCGAACCGGGCCCCGGCATCAATCAAAAGGTTGAACTCCGCTTCTGCCCTTTGATGCCGAGGATGCAATCCGCGGTGCGATGCCCGCGGGGCCCCTTCTCCGGGACGGTGGAAGCGTCGGAATCACTCGTTCAGCAGGAAGGCCCACCGTGTTCGTCGCCTGGAGGGATCTGGGGTTCGCCAAGGGGCGGTTCGCCCTGATGGGAACCGTCATCGTGCTGATCACCGTACTGGTCGGTCTGCTGTCCGGACTGACCGCCGGACTCGGCCGGCAGAACATCTCCGCGATCACCGGCCTGTCCGCCGACCACCTGGTGTTCGGCAAGCCCGCCGACGGGCAGAAGCTCTCCTTCACCGACTCCCAGGTCACCCCCGAGCAGTGGCAGGCCTGGGCGGCCGAGCCGGGCGTCACCTCCGCCCAGCCGCTGGGCATCACCACCACGAAGGCCGCCGCCGGGACCCGCACCACGGCGCTGTCCGCCTTCGGCGTCCCGGACGGCTCCGCGCTCGCCCCGCAGGGCGCCCGGATCACCCCCGGCCAGGCCGTCCTGTCGAAGACCGCCGCCAAGAACCTGGGCGACCTCGCCCCCGGCGCCGACTTCACCCTGGCCGGCCACCGCCTCCAGGTCGCGGCCGTCGACGGCGACGCCGCGTACAGCCACACCCCGGTGATCTGGACCAGCCTCACCGACTGGCAGCAGGCCGTCCCCGGCGGCTCCGGCCACGCGACCGTCATCGCGCTCACCACCGCCAAGGGCGCCGACCTGCACGGCGCCGACGCCCGCCACGGCACCGAGACCCTCACCCGCGACGACTCCCTCGCCGCGATCGGCTCCTACACCTCCGAGAACGGCTCGCTCCAGCTGATGCGCGGCTTCCTGTTCGCCATCTCGGCCCTGGTGATCGGCGCCTTCTTCACCGTCTGGACGATCCAGCGCAGCGGCGACGTCGCGGTGCTCAAGGCCCTCGGCGCCTCCACCCGCTACCTGCTGCGCGACGCCCTCGGCCAGGCCGTCCTGCTGCTGGTGCTCGGCACCGCCGTCGGCACCGCGCTCGCCCTGGGCGCCGGCGCGCTGATCCGCTCCGCCGTCCCCTTCGTCCTCGACGCGCCCACCCTGCTGCTGCCCGCCGCCGTCATGATCGCGCTCGGCGCGGTCGGCGCCGCCCTGTCCATCCGCCGGATCACCTCCGTCGACCCGCTGACCGCCCTGGGGAGTGCCCGATGAGCCTGACCCTCGACCGCATCACCCTCACCTACCCGGACGGCGACGGCCGGCTCACGGCGCTGGACGACGTGTCGCTGACCGTCCCCAAGGGCTCGATCACGGCCGTCGTCGGCCCGTCCGGCTCCGGCAAGTCCAGCCTGCTGGCGGTCGCCGCCACCCTGATCACCCCGGACTCCGGCCGGGTCGTGCTGGACGGCACCGACACCACCGGCCTCGGCCGCGCCGAACTGACCGCGCTGCGCCGCACCCGGATCGGCATCGTCTTCCAGCAGGCCAACCTGCTGCCCTCGCTCACCGCCGTCGAACAGCTCCAGGTGATGGCCCACCTGGACGGCCGCTCCCCGCGCACCGCCCTCCCCCGGGCCCTGGACCTGCTGGGCGCCGTCGGCCTGCGCGACCAGGCCGCCCGCCGCCCGCACCAGCTCTCCGGCGGTCAGCGCCAGCGCGTCAACATCGCCCGCGCGCTGATGAACGACCCCACCGTCCTGCTGATCGACGAACCCACCAGCGCCCTCGACCACGAACGCGGCGCCGCCGTCCTCGACCTCATCACCGACCTCACCCACCGACGCGCCACCGCCACCGTCCTGGTCACCCACGACCGCACCCACCTGACGGCCGTCGACCAGATCGCCGAAGTCCACGACGGCCGCCTGACAGTGCCCGCGGCGGCCTGAGCTACTTCAGCGGTCCGAGCACGTCGTCCACCTTGAGCGTCACCGACGCCCCGATCGACTCCGGCAACGCAAATGACTGCCCGGGATGGTGGACGGCGTGCACCCGGTACTCGCCGTCGTTCGGGTCGGTCAGCACCATGACCCGCTGGTTGGTTCGATCCGCAATGACGTAGACGGGCACACCTGCCGAAGCGTAAGCACTGGGCTTCCGCTTGAGGTCGTCACTGAGATTCGACGAGGTGACTTCGAGCACGAGGCGGAAGACCGACGGATCGTAGCTGTTGTGTTCGATCTTGTGGTCGGCATAGTCGGCATCAACCACCGACATGTCCGGAACAGCAAAATCGAACGGTCCATCCGGCAACCAGAGTCCCATCCCCTGGATCACCCGGGTGGTCTCGCCATGGAGACCGGCGAGCAGGAGGGGGAAGCTAATGGTGGTCAGCGCATCCCCGTGCTGGCCGTCAGGCGGCGGCGTCACTGTGATCTGACCCCCGATGATCTCGACCCGGTAGCCGACCAGCTTGCTGGAAATCAGGTCAGCGGCCTCGAGCAGCGTGAACTGCTCCATGGGTTCTTCCACTGCGGCGGCGGACATGGAATTCCTCCTGACTGCCGATGTCGAGAGCATCATCGTAGACCGCAGGCGTCTCTGGGTGCCTGGTCCTCAGTGTTCACCCGAAGGAGCTACCGCGCCCGCAGCTTCAGCGCCGGGCGGGCCTCCTCCGCCGCCTCGTCCTGCCCCGCCCACAGCGAGCGGACGTGGCTGAGGTGGCGGGTCATGCAGGCCTCGGCCGCCTCGGCGTCGCCGGCCAGCATGAGGTCGAGCAGTTCCAGGTGCTCCTCCGCCGAGGAGGTCAGCTCGCCGCGCTCGTCGAGCCGGTTGAGGCCGTACAGCCGCGAGCGCTTCCGCAGGTCGCTGACGACGTCGACCAGCCGGGCGTTGCCGGCCAGCCCCAGCAGGTCCAGGTGGAACTGCCGGTCGGCCTCCAGGTACCCGATGAGGTCGTGCTTGCGCGCGGCCGCGACGATCTCCTCGGCCTGCGGGCGCAGCCGCTCCAGCTGCTCCTTGGTCGCCGTGCGCGTCACCCGGCCGACGGTGGGGACCTCGATCAGGGCACGGATCTCGGTGTAGTCGTCGAGGTCACGCTCGGTGAGCTCGGTGACCCGGAAGCCCTTGTTGCGGACGGCCTCGACGAGGCCTTCGCGGGCGAGGTCGAGCATGGCCTCGCGGACGGGGGTGGCGGAGACGCCGAAGTCGGCGGCGAGCGCGGGTGCGGAGTAGACGACGCCGGGGCGCAGTTCGCCGGAGATCAGGGCCGCCCGGAGCGCGTGGGCGACCTGGTCGCGAAGCCGCTCCTGTACGGAGATCAGGGTGCGGGGTTTGAGGTCGGCCATGGTGTTCCTCCGGGTGGGTGCAGAACACCAGCGTACAATGTCACGTTACGTTGAGTGCGCAACATTCCACGATTCGAACGGTCCCTCAGCACCCGAGGCCCCGGCCGAAACCCATGGTGGCAGCGGCCGCCGGCCGTGACAACGACCGGCGGCGCACGACCTGTCGCCCGCCCCGCTCATACGGAGTCGGCCCGGCGGGGGATCCCTTCCCGCCGGGCCGACTCCCGCTTCGCAGCCCCCGACACCCGCCAGGAGCAACGGACTTGGGAATCGAGATCGCCCTGTACGACGGCCGGCCGGACAAGGGCGGCCGGTCCGCCCCGGCCCTGCTGCACCTCTCGGTCGACCACGGCCCGGCCCTCGCCGCCGCCCTGGCCGCGCACGCCCGGCCGGCCGACCACCGGCCCGGACGGCTCGGCCGGATCGACCCGTACGGCGACACCCGGTTCAACGAGCAGGACGCCGGCGCCGCCTTCGAGGAGGCCACCGTCCTGCTCGCCCGCTGCACCACCGAGGAAGAGCGGGCGGCCGTCCGCGACCTGCGCAACCTGCTCGCCCACTGCGCCGCCACCCCGGGGAGCTGGCTCCACTTCCTCGGGGACTGAAGGTCAGCCGGCCCCGGTGCTCCGGTACACCTCCGCCGCGACCGCCAGGTCCTCCCACGCCATGCCGACGCTCTTGAAGAACCGCGGCCGCCCATCCGGCACCAGCGCGTCGCCGCGCACCAGCTCGGCCAGGTTCCACACCTGCCGGCCGGCCACGCCCGCCATGATCAGGTCGCCGGCCTCGCGCGCCGCCACCGTCCGTGCCTCCACGTACAGTTCGGCCCGCCCGACCAGCACCTCGTCCACCTCCCGCGCGTCCGGCTCGTGCGAGCCGGCGGCCGCGACGGCGGCGTGCGCGGGCACCAGGGCGCCGTCGAACAGCGGCGTGCGCGCGGTGGTGCAGCAGACCACCAGGTCCGCCTCGGCGACCGCCTCCGGCCCGCCGACCCCGGCCGCCAGCCCGAGCTCCCGCCCGTACGCGGCGAGGGCCCCGGCCCGTCCGGCGTCCCGCGCCACCACGGTGAGCCTGGTCAGCGGCCGGACGGCCAGCAGCGCGTCCAGGTGCCCGTACGCCTGCGGCCCGGAGCCGAACAGCACCAGGTGTGCGGCGTCCGGCGCGGCCAGCCGGCGCAGCGCGACGGCGGTGACGGCGGGTGTGCGCAGCGTGGTGAGCGCGGCGCCGTCGAACAGGGCGAGCGGCTGCAGGGTGGGCCCGTCGAGCAGCAGGTAGCTGCCGGTGATCCGGGGCAGCCCCCGGCCGGGGTTGGCGGGCGTGACCCCGGCGATCTTCACCCCGGCGTACGGGCCGGCGGCGGCCGGCATCATCAGCAGCTCGCCGGCCGGGACGGGGACGGCCGAGCGGGCCGGTGCGGGCTCCGGGTCGAACCCGTCGAGCAGCACCTGCTCCAGCGCCGCCACCGCAGCCGCGGGCCCGACCCCGCCGACGCCCGGCACGGCGTACTGGAGCGGCTCAGCCGCCGTACCGGGCGGCACAAGAGGCGGCGCAGGAAGCGGCGCAGCAGGGTTCGCAGGCGGGTCCACAGGAGGCTTCGCCGGCGGGTTCACAGGAGGGTTCGCCGGCGGGTTCACAGGAGGGTTCGCCGGCGGGTTCACAGGAGGGTTCGCAGGCGCGGTCACAGCAGGAACCCCGCGCCCAGGTCGTCGTCCGGTTCCAGGACGAACGCGTGCTCGCCGGTGCGGTGCGCACTGCCGGTGACCTCGGTGACGACGCCGCCGTCCAGCGGGTCGCCGCCGGGCAGGACGCGGCCGGTGAAGACCGTCCCGATGACGGACTCGTGCCGCAGCTCCTCCCCCGGCGCGAGCCGGCCCTCGGCGGCGAGGACGGCGAGCCGGGCGGAGGTCCCGGAGCCACAGGGCGAGCGGTCGATCTGCCCGTCCGCGAAGACGGTGACGTTCCGTTGGTTCAACACACCGTCCTCCGAGACGAGTTCGTCGAACAGGATGACCCCGTACACCCCCGACAGCAGCGGGTCGCTCGGGTGCGCCACCGCCTCCGCGCCGGCCAGCAGCTCCCTGATCTCCCGCCCGGCGGCGGTGAGTTCGGACAGCTGCGCGGTCTCGACCGCGAGGCCGAGGGCGGCCGCCGGCACCGAGGCGTAGCAGGCGCCCGCGTGCGCCACCGCGACCTCCACGGTGCCCCGTGAAGTGGCCAACGGCAACTTCAGGGCGGCGACCCGGGTGGGCACGTTGCGGAAGGTGACGCCGGTGGTCCGCCCGCCGGCCCGGTGCACCAGCGCGGTGACCCGGCCGGACGGCACGTCGATCCGCACCCGGGCCACGCCGTCGGCGGGGGCCGCGACCAGCCCGGAGTCCACCGCCCAGGCGCCGAGCGCGATGGTGCCGTGCCCGCAGGCCGTCGAGTAGCCGTCCTTGTGCCAGAACAGCACCCCGAAGTGCGCCTCGTCGTCGTCCGGCGGCACCAGGAACCCGCCGTACATCCCGGCGTGGCCGCGCGGTTCGCGGCTGAGCAGCTGCCGGGCGTCGTCCAGCGCGCTCGGCCGGGGCGCGGTCGCGCTGCCGCCGGCGCCGAGCGCGATGGCCCGCCGCTCGGCGACGCTGTCGCCGGGGATCGCGGGCACGCCGTCCAGCACGATCCGGAACGGCTCACCGGCCGCGTGGTAGTCGACGGTGCGGACGAGCATCACGCGCCCCCGCCCGGCAGCAGGCTGACCGTGCGGCTGACGGTGTAGAAGTCCAGCGCCGCCTGGCCCTGTTCGCGCTCGCCGTGGGCTGCGCCCTTGGCGCCGCCGAACGGCAGGTGGAAGTCGACGCCGCTGGACGGCGCGTTGACCCGGATCATGCCCGCGTCCAGCCGGTCGGCGGCGGCGAGCGCCACGTCCAGGCTGCGGCTGTGCACGGAGGTGGAGAGGCTGTGCGGGGTGTCGTTGGCGAGCGCGATCGCCTCGTCGAGGTCGGCGGCGGCGTGCAGCAGCGCGATCGGGCCGAAGAACTCCTCCCGGGCCAGCGGGTGTTCGGCCGGCACGTCGGTGAGCAGCGCCGGTTCGAGGTACCAGCCGTCCCGCTCGGGTGCCCGGCCGCCGGTGAGCAGCGTGGCCCCGGCGGCGACGGCCGAGTCGACGGCGGCCGTCAGCCGGTCCCGGGCGGCGGCGTTGATGACCGGCCCGCAGACCGTGTCGTCGACCAGTTCCAGCGCCTTGACCAGCGCGTCGCGCAGCGGCTCGTACGCGGCGCCGACCGCGATCACCCGGCTGGTGGCGGTGCACTTCTGCCCCGCGTACCCGGCGATGGCGGCGGCGAGGTGGGCGGCGGCCTGCCCGAGGTCGGCGTCCGGCAGCACCAGCGCGGCGTTCAGCCCGCCGAGTTCGGCCTGCACCGGCACGCCGCGCTCGGTGGCGGCCCGCACCACGGCCCGGCCGACGCCGGTCGAGCCGGTGAAGGAGACCACGTCGACCGTGTCGACCAGCGCCGCGCCCTCCTCGGCGCCGCCCGGCAGCACGGTGAACACGTCCTCGGGCAGCCCGGCCCCGGCGGCCAGTTCGGCCAGCCGCAGCGCGCAGGCGGTCGCCTCGGGCGCCGGCTTGAGCACCGCGGTGTTGCCGACCGCCAGCGCCGGCGCGGCCTTCCAGGTGGGGATCGCCAGCGGGAAGTTCCACGGCGCGATCAGCCCGGCGACACCGTACGGGCGGCGCCGGGTGAGCAGCAGCCCGGGCCCGGCGGCGGTCTCGTGCACCGCCCCGGACGGCGCGAACGGCGCCTGCGCGTAGTAGCGCCAGATCGCCGCGGTGCGGGCGACCTCGCCGCGTGCCTCGGCGAGCGGCTTGCCGACCTCGCGCACGATCAGCCCGGCCAGTTCGTCCGCGTGCGCCTCGACCGCTTCGGCGAGCCGGCCGAGCGCCGCGGACCGGGCGCCCGCGCCGGCCGCGAGCCAGCCGGGCTGGGCGGCCCTGGCCCGGGCGACGGCGGCCCGGACGGCTTCGGCGCCGGGTTCCTCGACGGCGACGACGAGGTCCGCGGGGTCGGCGGGGTTGTACGAGGTGATGGTCACGACCAGCAGCCCTTCGAAGGTGGTTCAGCGGACGTCGGAGCGGGCCCCTCCCCCAGGGGCCGGCTCCTCTTTCAAACAGCCTCAGACAGCTCTACAACAGGAACCCGGCCGGGAACGGGTCACGCGGGTCGAGGAAGTACTGGGCGGTGCCGGTGACCCAGGCCCGCCCGGTGACGGTGGGCACCACGGCGGGCCGCCCGGCCACCTCGGTCTCCTCGACCAGGCGCCCGATGAAGGTCGTCCCGATGAAGGAGTCGTTGCGGAAGTCGCGCCCCAGCGGCAGTTCGCCGCGCGCGTGCAGCTGTGCCATCCGGGCCGAGGTGCCGGTGCCGCAGGGCGAGCGGTCGAACCAGCCGGGGTGGATGGCCATCGCGTGCCGGGAGTGCTCGGCGGTGGAGCCGGGGGCGAGCAGCTGGACGTGGTGGCAGCTGTGGATGGACGGGTCCTCCGGGTGCACCGGGCGGTCGGGGCTCGCGTTGATGGCGGCCATCAGGGCCAGCCCGGCCTCCAGGATGTCCTGCTTGCGCTCGCGCTCGAAGGGCAGCCCGAACTCGGCGAGCGGCAGGACGGCGTAGAAGTTGCCGCCGTACGCCAGGTCGTAGCCGATCGTGCCGTACCCGGGCACCTCGATCTTGGCGTCCAGCGCGGCCGAGTAGGACGGCACGTTGCGGATGGTGACGGCGGTGGCGGCGCCGTCCTCGACCCGCACCTCGGCGATCACCAGCCCGGCGGGCGTGTCCAGCCGCACCGTGGTGACCGGCTCGACCACCGGCACCATGCCGGTCTCGACCAGCACGGTGGCGACGCCGATGGTGCCGTGGCCGCACATCGGCAGCAGGCCGGAGACCTCGATGTAGAGCACGCCGAAGTCGGCGTCCGGCCGGGTCGGCGGCTGGAGGATGGCGCCGCTCATCGCGGCGTGGCCGCGCGGCTCGTACATCAGCAGGGTGCGGAAGTGGTCCAGGTGCTGCTGGAAGTGCACCCGGCGCTCGGCCATGGTGGCGCCGGGGATGACGCCGAAGCCGCCGGTGATGACCCGGGTCGGCATGCCCTCGGTGTGCGAGTCGACGGCGTGGAACACGTGACGGCTGCGCATGGCTCTGACGACTCCCGTCGGAGTGGGCGTACGGAGGTGGTGACCGTACGCGGGATCGGGTGGGTGGGGGCCGGGCCGGCTGCCCCCTCAGCCGGCCTGGCGAGGTCTCCCGGTTATGCCAGGCCCTCGGCCAGCGCCTTCTCGGTGGCCGCGCGGACGGCCGCCTCGACGTCCGGGGTCAGCGGCTGGCGCGGCGGGCGGACCGGGCCGCCGGTGCGCCCGGCGATGTCCATGGACAGCTTGATGGCCTGGACGAACTCGGTCTTGGAGTCCCAGCGCAGCAGCGAGTGCAGCGACTTGTACAGCGGCAGCGCGGTGTCCAGCTCGTGCGCCACGGCGGCCCGGTACAGCGCGACGCTGGCCTCCGGCAGGGCGTTGGGGTAGCCGGCGATCCAGCCGACCGCGCCGGCCAGCGCCAGCTCCAGCAGCACGTCGTCGGCGCCGATCAGCAGGTCCAGCCCGGGGGCCAGTTCGGCGATCTCGTAGGCCCGGCGGACGTCGCCGCTGAACTCCTTGACCGCGACGATCGAGCCCTCGCCGTGCAGCTGGGCGAGCAGCGCGGGGACGAGGTCGACCTTGGTGTCGATCGGGTTGTTGTACGCGACGACGGGCAGTCCGGCCTTGGCCACCTCGGCGTAGTGCGCCCGGACGGACGCGTGGTCGGCCCGGAAGGCGTTCGGCGGCAGCAGGAGCACGGAGCCGGCGCCGGCCTCGGCGGCCTGCTCGGCCCAGCGGCGGGACTCGGCGCTGCCGTAGGCGGCCACGCCGGGCATCACCCGGGAGCCGTCGCCGGCCGCCTCGACGGCCACCTCGACGACGCGGGCGCGCTCCTCGGCGGTGAGCGTCTGGTACTCGCCCAGCGAGCCGTTGGGGACGACGCCGTCACAGCCGGACTCGATCAGCCAGCGGACGTGCTCGGCGTACGCGTCGTAGTCGACGGAGAGGTCCGGGCGCAGCGGGATCGTGGTGGCGACCATGATGCCGCGCCAGGGCCGGGTGGTGTCGTGTGGGGTGTTGGACACGGTGAGCTCCTTGGTGAGGTGTGACATTTTATTAGAGGAGATGGGCCGGAGACAAGAGTCCCCGGCCCGCGTGTTCGACGGACCTCAGGCCGAGTCGCCGGCCTCGCCGAACGGCTCGGACTGCCCGAACGACTCGGACGGCCCGGCCGCCAGCTGCGACAACGGCACCGGGCAGGCCAGCGGCCGCCGGTCCGGCCCCGGCTCACCCGAGCCGGCCAGGCAGGCCACGGCCGGACCGCACATCCGGCCCTGGCACCAGCCCATCCCGGCCCGGGTGAGCAGCTTGACGGTGCGCGGATCGCCCGCGCCCAGCTCGTCCACGGCCTCCCGGATCGCCGAGACCGGCACCTCCTCGCACCGGCAGACGTCGGTGTCCGGGCGCAGCCAGCCGGTCCAGCCGGGGCCGGGCCGGTGGGCCGCGGCCATCAGGTCGGCGAAGTTCCGCAGCCGGGCCCGGCGACGCAGCAGTACCGGCTTCGGCGCCCGGTCGGCCACGGCATGCGCGGCCAGTTCGCCCTCCACGATCGCGAGGTCCGCGCCGCCGACGCCGTTGGTCTCCCCCGCCGACCAGAGGCCGGGCACGGTGGTGCGCAGCCGGGCGTCGACCTGGAGCCCGACCGCGCCGTCCGGGGCGGTCCTGGTGGCCGCCCCCAGTTCGGTGGCCAGGTCGATCTGCGGCAGCAGCCCGTGGCCCACGGCGACGGCGTCGCAGGCGATCCGGCGTTCGGTGCCGGGCACCGGCCGCCAGTCGGCGTCCAGCCGGGCCACCGTGACGGCGGTGACCCGCTCGGTCCCGTGCGCCTCGACGACGGCGCTGCGCGGGCGCAGCCGTACGCCGTGCCGCAGCAGCGTGCTCCCGTGCCCGGCGCCCTCGACGAGCTTGGCGGGGACGGCCGCCAGGGCGCCGGGGCGCCGGGCGTAGCCGAGGTAGTCGGTGGCCTCGACGACTGCGGGCACCTCGGCCCCGGCGGTGACCAGCGAGGACGCCGCCGCGAGCAGCAGCGGCCCGCTGCCGGCCACCACGATCCGCCGCCCGGGCAGCACCAGCCCGGCCTTGAGCATCGCCTGTGCGCCGCCCGCGGTGACCACCCCGGGCAGCGTCCAGCCGGGGAAGGGCAGCTGGCGCTCGTACGCACCGGTGGCGAGCAGCACGGACGCGGCCGGGACGGTGGCCCGGTCGGTGGCCTCCGGTCCGCGCGTGACGTGCACGGCGAAGCCGTCGCCGGTCCGCTCCAGCGCCCACACCTGGTGGCCGCCGAGGAAGCGGACCCGCCCGGCCCGCTCGTGCGCGGCGAGCCGGTCGGCCAGTCCGGTGTAGACGGACCAGCCGTGGTGGAGCCGGTCCGGGCGGGCGGCGCCGAGGCCGGGCGCGGGGTGCCGGTAGTACTGCCCGCCGGTGCCGCGGCCGGCGTCCAGCAGGACGCAGCGCAGCCCGAGGTCGGCGGCGGTCACGGCGGCCGCGAGCCCGGCCGGGCCGGCGCCGATCACCGCGAGGTCGGGGCGTCGGGCCGCTTCGGCGGCGGTCCGGTCAGACGGCGAGGTCGGCACGGCCGTTGCCCTCCTGGGTGGTGACGGTGGTGCCGGGTTCGGCGGGGAGCAGGCAGGTGCGCTGGTTGGGGCGGCCGTCGACGGTGGCCAGGCAGTCGAAGCAGGCGCCGATGCCGCAGAACACCCCGCGCGGCCGGCCGCCGACCCGGGTGGTGCGCCAGGCGAGCACGCCGTCGGCCCAGAGCGCGGCGGCGATCGACTGTCCGGGCAGGGCCGGGACGGGTCGGCCGTCGAACTCGATGTGGTGGGCGGGGCCGGGTTCGGCCCGGACCAGGTCGGCGGGGGTGCGGCGCATCGGCGGCTTCTCCGTTCCGGGGTTGGTCGACGAACGAGGGCGGTCGACACGGCGGGGGCGGTCGACGAACGAGCGTGGTCGGCAGGCTGGCGGCGGTCGAGGAGCCCGGGCTCAGGCCCCGGCGTCCGCCGCGAAGCGGTCCGGCCGGAACGGCGCGAGGTCCAGTTCCGGCTGCTTGCCGGTCAGTTGCTCGCTGATCAGCAGGCCGGTCGCCGGAGCCAGCCCGATGCCGGCGCCCTCGTGCCCGCAGGCGTGGTAGAGCCCGGGCACCCTGGGGTCCTCGCCGATGGCCGGCAGGTGGTCCGGCAGGTACGGGCGGAAGCCCCGGTAGGTGCGCATCACGGTGACGTCCGCGAGCACCGGGAAGAGCGCCGCGGCCTGGGCGGCGAGCCGCCGCAGCACCTCCTGGGAGAGGGTGCGGTCGAAGCCGACCCGTTCGCGGCTGGCGCCGATCAGCACGGGCCCGCCGGGGGTGCCCTCGACCACGGCGGAGGTCTGCAGCCCGGCCGAGCCGCTGGCGACGTCGGCGACGTAGTCGGCGGCGTAGACCTTGTGCCGGACGATCCGCGGCAGCGGCTCGGTGACCAGGACGAAGCCGCGGCGGGGCATCACCGGCAGGTGCACCCCGGCCAGCCCGGCCAGTTCGCCGCCCCAGGTGCCGGTCGCGTTGACGACGGCGGGGGCGTCGAGTCGGCGGCGGTCGGTCCGCACCCCGCGCACGGCGCCGTCCGGCCCCCGGTGCACGGCGGTCACCGTCTCCCCGGTGATCAGCTCGGCGCCCATCCGGCGGGCCTCGCGCAGCAGGTGGGCGGCGGCGAGGGCGGGCTGGACCTGGGCGTCCTGCGGGTAGTGGAAGCCGCCGGCGAGGCCGGGGGCGAGGTGCGGCTCCAGCTCGTGCAGCCGCTCGGCGGGGATCTCCTCGGCGGTGACGCCGACGGCGGCCTGGCCGACGGCGAAGGCCCGTAGGGCGTCCTGCCCGGCCGGGGTGGAGGCGATCACCACGCCGCCCTTGGGCTCGTACTCGACGGCCGCGCCGAGGTGTTCGGCGAGGTCGTGCCAGAGCCGGGTGCTGAGCAGGGCGAGGTCGAGTTCGGGCCCGGGCTCCTTGTCGGAGACCAGCAGGTTGCCCTCGCCGGCGCCGGTGGTGCCGCCGGCCACCGGCCCGCGGTCGACGACGGCGACGGCGAGCCCGGCGCGGGCCGCGTAGTAGGCGCAGGCGGCGCCGACCACGCCGGCGCCGACCACGACGACATCCAGGGGAGGTCTCTGGGTCTTGAGCACGTCAGTAATATGTCACATGCCATCCACCATGCCAAGACCATCCGCCGAATCCCGAAACCGGGCCGGAGCAGCACAAAGGCCCCGGCCCACCGCGTCGGGCGGCGGGCCGGGGCCTCAGGGTGCGCTACCGGCTCAGGTGATGTCGTCGATCTGCTCGTGACGGGCGGCCGGCACCGGGGCGCCCGCCGTCGGCGCGGCCGAGGCCTGGACCATCTCCGTACCGGCCACCGGCTGCACCGAGAGGTCCAGCTCCGAGGCCTCCTCGTCGCTCAGTCCGGCGTCGGGGTTGCGGCGCTCCTTGCGCTTGTCGTTGTAGATCGCGATGCCCACCGCGAGGAAGTAGAACGCCCAGATCGGCGCGGCCAGCGTGAGCATGCTCACCGGATCGGCGCTCGGGGTGGCGAAGGCGGCGAAGACCGTGATGCCCATGACCATGCCGCGCCACCAGCCGAGCAGCCGCTTGCCGCTGACCATGCCGACCATGTTCATCATGACCAGCAGCAGCGGGAACTCGAAGGCCAGGCCGAAGACCAGCACCATCCGGGTGGCGATGTCGAGGTAGTCCTCGGGCGGCAGGATCGGCGTGGTCTTGTCCGGGGTGAACGAGATCAGCACGTCGACGGTGGTCGGCAGCACGAGGATGGCGCAGCCCACACCGGCCAGGAAGAGCGGCGCCCCGCACAGCATGAAGATGACGGCGTACTTCTTCTCGTGCCGGTGCAGACCGGGTGCCACGAAGGCCCAGACCTGGTAGAGCCAGATCGGCACGGTCGCGACCACACCGGCCGTCAGCGACACCTTGAGCATCCAGGTGAAACCGGCGGTCAGACCGATGTTGGAGACCTGGGCGCACTTGCCCTTGAACTGGTCGGCGGTCTCCGGTGTGCAGCGCGGCAGCGGCTCCAGCAGGAAGTTCTCGATCTGCCTGTGGTAGATCGCCGCCACGATGGTGATCACCACGATCGCCAGGACCGACTTGACCACGCGGTTGCGCAGTTCCCTCAGGTGGTCGGTGAGGGCCATCCGCCCCTCAGGATCCTTGGACGCCTTCGACGCCTTGGAGAGCTTGCTCAACCCCGGTCCTCAACTCGTGCGTCGAGGCCCGCCGGTCGACGGGCCTCCGTGGTCGCGTTCGTCACGTGCGCCGCGCTCAGTGCGGGCGGTCGCCGTCGGCCGCGGACGGCCCGGCGGCGGGCTCGGCCACCGGGCGGGCGGTGCCCGAGGCGCCCGGAGCCGCCTGGATGGTCCTGGCCGCGGTCGTCGCCGAACCGCCGTCGACCCGGGGCGCCGGGGGCGGCGTCGCGGCGGAATCCTCCTCGGCGCCGTCCGAGCGCATGGCCTTGGCCTCGCTCTTCAGGATCCGCATCGACTGCCCGAGCGAGCGAGCCAGGTCGGGCAGCCGCTTGGCGCCGAACAGCAGGACGGCGAAAATCACGACCACCACGATCGCGGTCATCGAGATGCGCATTGCGCGACCACCTTCACTCATGGCGACCCGTCGGGCCCCCCGCCGCGGATGGTAACCGCTGCGGATGACGCCACGACGACGGCCGCCCGAACAGGACAGCGGCCCCGGTGCGCAGTTCAGGAGCCATCTGCAGGAGCCATCTGAGAGCGTAACCCGCCCCGGCCTCCCCGCAGCAGCCCCCGTACCACCGACGGCCCTCCCGTGCTACCGAACGGGCACCACCGGACTGGCACCACCGGACTGCCACTTCCGGACGGCCTACCCGGCGGGCAGCACCGGAAGGGCACCGCCGGACGGCCTACCGGCCCGGTACGGCCTCCGCCAGCTCCCCCGCCGCCTCGGCCAGCGCCCGCGAGGCCGCGTCCACGCCCTTGGCCAGCGCCCGCACGTCCAGCCAGAGCCGGATCGCGAGCACCCCGAGGACCAGCAGGCCCGCGGTGGCGAGCAGGACGGCGGCGACGAGCATCCAGGACATGCGCCCCACCCTATCGGGCCCGGCCCCCCGGCCCGGTCCGCAGGAGAGCGCCCGCTACCCCTCGGCCGGGACGAGCCGCATGGTGCGCACCCCGGCCCCCATGAGCGCCGCGACGATCTTCTCCCCGGCCGGCTTGCGCACCGCCGCCCCGCAGAGCGGGCAGCCGAAGCTGTAGTGCGCCTGGGCCGGGGTGCGACCGAGGGTCAGCCGGAACTCCTCCGCCGGGAGCTCGACCTTCTCCCGGCACTCGGAGCAGTACACCTTGAATCTGGTCCCGGGCTCCACCGATCAGACCCGCCCCTCCCCGTCGGCGACGGTCTGCTCCCCGTACGCGGCCAGCGCCTCCAGGGCGGCCGCGCGGGCCTGCCCGGCCAGCCCGGGCGGCGAGACGATCCGGCCGTCCCGGCCCAGCCGCAGCGCCAGCGGGCGCAGCTGGGAGGGGTCGGCGCTGCGCAGGGTGATCCGCAGCCCGCCGTCGGGCAGTTCCTCGGCCCGGTCGTGGGTGTAGTACTCGGCCACCCAGCGCCCGCCGGAGGAGACCTCGACGACCACCTCGGGGTCGTCCGCGGACGGGTTGACCAGCCCGCCGCTCAGGTCGCGCGGCTCGCGCCGCGGCGGGTCGGCGGGGACGTCCAGCACCCGGATCTCGGCGACCCGGTCCAGCCGGAACATCCGGTGGTCCTCGGAGGTGCGGCACCAGGCCTCGAGGTAGGTGTGGCCCTCGGTGAGCAGCCGGATCGGGTCGACCTCGCGCTCGGTCATCCCGCCGCGCCCGTGCGAGTAGTAGCGCAGCCACAGCCGGCGCCCCTCGCTGAGCGCGCGGTCGATGTCGGCGAACACGTGGCCCTCCGCCTCGAAGGTCACGCCGACCCGGGCGCTGCCGGCGGCGCTCTCGCCCGCCGCGTTCTCGATCTTGACGACGGCCCGGGTGAGCGCCTCCCGGTCGCCGGCCCGCAGGCCGGGCAGCCCGGCCACCGCACGGGCGGCGACCAGCAGCGCGGTGGCCTCGTCGGCGGCGAGGCGCAGCGGCTGGGCCACGTCGTCGACGTTGTGCCACCAGATCCGCTCGCCGTCGGTGTCGATGTCGAGCAGGTCGCCGCCGCGGAAGCTGGTGCCGCACATCGGCAGCACGTTGAGGTCCCCGATCAGCTCGCGCTCGGAGATCCCGAACGCGCGGGCCACCTCGGCGACCTCGGCGCCGGGGCGCTCGCGCAGGTAGGTGACCAGCGACAGCATCCGCCGCGTCTGGTCGATCGCGTTGCTCACGCCTGAACCTCTCCGCTTCCGTTCACCACGTCCAGCCCGGCCACGGCCCGCAGCCGGTCGATCACGTCGGCCCGCAGTTCCTCGGGCCCGAGCACCAGCACGTCCGGCCCGAACTCGGCGAGGTCGGCGCCCAGCCCGTTGCCGTACGGGATCTCCAGCTCGTCCCAGCCGTCGTCCACCCGCGCGCTGCTCAGCGCCTTGGTGCGCAGCGGGAAGCCCGCTCCCCGGCGGACCCGGACGGTGGCGGTGGCGGTGGCGCCCTCGCCCGCGAACTTGGCGACGGTCGCGCGGACGTCGACGTGCTCGGGCACGGTGCCGAGGAAGGCGCCGGTCCTGGCCCGGACCTTGCCGGTGATCCGGCTGAGCCGGAACACCCGGGCGTCGCCGCGGTCGCGGTCCCACCCGGCCAGGTACCAGTGCCCGCGCCAGCACTCCAGCGCCCACGGCTCGACGGTGCGCAGCTCGCCGGCGGCGGCGCCGGCCTTGCGGTACTCGAAGCCGACCGGGCGGCGGTCCCGGGCGGCGGTGAGCAGCGGCTCGAACGCGGCCTCCCGGGCGGGGATGCGCGGCTCCAGGGCGGTCCGGCCCTCGGGCTCGGCGAACGGCACCCCGGCGGCGCGCAGCTTCTGCAGCGCGCCGCTGGCCGCGCCGGACATCTTGGCCTGCTGCCAGACCCGGGCGGCCAGGGTC
This sequence comes from Kitasatospora sp. NBC_01300, assembly GCF_041435235.1. Lineage (NCBI taxonomy): Bacteria > Bacillati > Actinomycetota > Actinomycetes > Kitasatosporales > Streptomycetaceae > Kitasatospora > Kitasatospora sp. NBC_01300. Next base: position 1,554,308 of record NZ_CP108408.1, read on the forward strand.
AGCGCGGCCGCCTCCTCGGCGTCCAGCGCGATCTCGGGCAGCCGGTTGCGGTCGGCGCGGGCCAGGTAGCCGAGCTCGCCGTCCAGGGCGCTCTCGTCGACGTCGATCACCAGGCCGAGTTCGCGCAGGTCGTCCTTGTCCCGCTCGAACATCCGGTTGAAGGCGTCCTCGCTGCTGTTCTGCCAGGCCTCGCGGTACGCCTCGATGGATTCCCGCAGCTCCTTCTTGGAGAGCGGACGTCTGGTGTTCATCAGGCACAGGGCGAGATTCATCAGCCGCTCTGCCTTGGCGATCGCCATCGCTGACCCTTCCGGTGTGCCGCGCGTGCGCGGGGTGCGCGGGGTGCGCCCGCCGGGCGGTCGTCACCCGGCGGGACCGACCGTACCGGTAGCGGTACGCAGTGCAAAAGCCGCCTCCGGAGACGACCGTGGGCCGAACCCCGGTCGGGGTTCGGCCCACGCTCTGGAACGACTCAGACGCCGATCAGGTCGACCACGAAGATCAGGGTCGAGCCCGCCGGGATGAGCGGGGTCGGCGACTGGTTGCCGTAGGCCAGGTGCGACGGGATGGTCAGCTCGCGGCGGCCGCCGACCTTCATCCCGGCGACACCGCGGTCCCAGCCCTTGATGACGCGGCCGGCGCCCAGCGGGAACGAGAACGGGGCGGTGCCCCGGTTCCAGCTGGAGTCGAACTCCTCACCGGTCTCGAAGGTCACGCCGACGTAGCGGACCTTGACGACCTGGCCCGACTTGGCCTCCTCGCCGTCACCGACGACGATGTCGCGGATCTGCAGGTCCGCCGGGGCGTCGCCGATCGGGAAGTCGATCTCGGGCTTCTCGTTGAGGTTGACGCTCACAGTCCCTCTTCTCACGTTTCGCATTGCAGTCACGACCAAGCGGCGGGCGCCCGCACCCCGGTCCGTTCCCGGACCACGGTACGGGCGCCCACCGCCCGGGGTGGTCCGGCCACGCGGCCGGACCTGAAGGTCACACGCACACCATTGTCACCCGAAAGTGGATCAGCCCTGACCGGCGTCCAGGATGTCCACCACGAAGACCAGCGGTGCGCCGGGCGGGATGTCGCCCTGGCCCTTGTCGCCGTACGCCAGCGCGGCCGGGATCACCAGCTCCACCCGGCTGCCGACGGTCTGGCCCACCAGCCCCTGGTCCCAGCCCTGGATGACCTGGCCACCGCCGACCGGGAAGGAGAACGCCTGGCCCTTGCTGAGCGAGGAGTCGAACATCTTGCCGTCCTTGAACAGCGCGCCGGTGTACTGGACGACGACCTTCTCGCCCTTCTCCACCGCCGGCCCGGTGCCCTTGATCAGGACGTGCGACTTCAGCTCGGTCGGGTCCTTCGCGCCGGCCACCGGGGTGATCTCGGCCGGCTTCTTGCCGTTGTCCTTGACCTGCGGGAAGTCCGCGGGCGGCGGCGTGACGGTGCCGCTCACCACGGAGTCGGGCGCGTTGGCGTTGCGGATGTCGATCACGAAGATCAGGTCGTCCTTCGCCCCGATCGACATGTCGGCCTTGCCCTGGGAGCCGAACGCGGCGGCCGGCGGGGCCACCACGAGGACCCGGCTGCCGGCCTTCTTCCCGACCACGGCCTGGTCCAGCGCCGGGATCAGCGCGTCGGTGCCGGCCTGGAAGATCTGCGGCTTGCCGTTGTTGTCGTACGAGCTCGGGATGTCCTTGCCGGTGGTCCAGTCCTTGGCGGTGTAGTCCACCGAGGTCCAGGAGTTCTTGTCCACCTTGGGGCCGGTGCCCTCGGTCAGCACCTTCACCACGAAGGAGCCGTCGGAGGCCTCGCCCGGCACCTGGATCTCGGCCTTCTTGCCGAAGTCACCGGTGACGGTGGGCAGCACCTTGGCGCTGTCCTTGATCGGCGGCACCGGGTCGGCGGTCGGCGTGGGCGGCGCGCTCTTGGCTGCGTCCGCCGGCTTGGCGGCGGTGTCCGACTTGCCGTCCTTGTTCACCAGGTACAGCGTCACGGCGCTGCCGGCCAGCAGCACGGCCAGCACCGTGCCGAGGATCACGCCCAGCCGGCCCACCCCGGGCGGGTTCTCGTCGTACCCGGCCTCCGAGGTGTCGCCCCGACGCACGGTGGAGGCGAAGATCTGCGGGGTGTCGTCCGTCTTGGTCCCGCCCGAGGCCCGCGGCTGCTCGCCGGGCTGCGCCCAGCCGGCCTGCTGCTTCAGGATCGACGGCGGGACGACGATCGACTCGCCGTCCCCCGGGAGCGGGCCGCCGGGACGCGAGGCGGCCGGGTCACCCGCAGAGCTGTCGTTCGCCGCGGTGCCGGCCCCGCCCGGGCTCGGCGTCTTCTCAGTCATGACTCCCCATCCATCTCGCCACGAGGTCTTCCAGGTCTGCGACCGGCGTGCTGACTGCCGGTCTGCCGTCGCACCGTCCGCCCCGGACCTCGACGCCGGGCGGCGCCTGCCACAGTGCGAGGGCAGTATGACAGCTCAGGATGAGGGCGGACGCTTCGTTGTACGAGCGTCCGCCCAAGCGTACGGAATCCCAGGGGGGACTTCCTAGAGCGTGTCCGCCCTAAACCGCTTCCCTAAGCCGCTTCCCTAAACGGCTTCCAGGACGTCGATCACGAAGACCAGCGTCGAGTTGGCCGGCACCGAGCCCTGCGCCTGGTCCTTGTAGCCGAGCGCGGGCGGCACCACGAGCAGGATCCGGCTGCCGACGGTCTGGCCGACCAGCGCCTTGTCCCAGCCCTCGATCACGCTGCCGGTGCCGATCTGCACCGCCTGCGCGCCCCCGTGCGTCCAGGAGGCGTCGAACTGCTGGCCGTTGTTCCAGAGCACCCCGGTGTACTGCACCACCAGGGTCTGCCCGCTCTTGACCTGTTTGCCCTCGCCCTTGATCAGCACCGCCTGCTCCAGGTCGGTGGGCGCGGCCTGCCCGGCCGGCACGGTGATCGTCACCGGGGCCTTGCCGTTGTCCTTGACCTGCGGCATCGTCGCCGGCGGCGGGGTCATGGCGCCGGTCAGCGTGGAGTCCTGCGGCAGGCTCTCCATGATGTCCAGGACGAACACCACGGTGTCGCCCTTGCTGACGCCGAGCTGGGTGCTGCCCTGCTCGCCGAAGGCCGCCGCCGGCGGGGCGACCACCAGCAGCCGGCTGCCGACCTTCTTGCCGATCACGCTCTGGTCCAGCGCCGGCACGAGCTGTCCGCTGCCGGCCTGGTAGAGCTGAGGCTTCCCGTTCGGGTCGTACGAGCTGGGCAGGTCCTTGCCGGTGGTCCAGTCCTTCGCGGTGTAGTTGACCGTCACCCAGTCGCCCTTGTTGACCGTCGACCGCTCGCCCTCGGTGACGGTGTTCACCACGAACTGGCCGCCGGGCTGGCCCTCCGGGAGGGTGATGGTGGCCTTGCTGCCGAAACCGCCCCCCGAGAGCGTGGGCATCGGCGACGCCTCGCCGACCGGCGCGGGCACCGTCGGAGGCGCGCTCGCCGCGGACGGAGTCGCCGGGCCGGCCGCCTTGGGCGAACTGCTGCAGGCGACCGCCAGCAGCAGGGGCAGGGTGAGTAGCAAACCGGCGGTGCGGCGCACGGTGGTCCTAACTGTCGATCGAGGTCGGCTCTCCTGACTTCGACGGACAGCGTATGCCCGGACGGTGTCCGGCCCCGGTAGACACCACCGGGGCCGGACACCGCCTTGATCACAGATCTGGGATCCCCCGCGGGGCTCACATCCCGGCGATCAGCTTCTCCACCCGCTCGTCCACCGAGCGGAACGGGTCCTTGCAGAGCACCGTGCGCTGCGCCTGGTCGTTCAGCTTCAGGTGCACCCAGTCCACCGTGAAGTCCCGGCGCTGCTCCTGCGCCCGGCGGATGAAGTCCCCGCGCAGCCGGGCCCGGGTGGTCTGCGGCGGGATGGACTTGGCCTCGAAGGTCTTGAGGTCGGTGGTCACCCGCTTCGCCTGGCCCTTGCCCTGGAGCAGGTAGAACAGGCCGCGCCGGCGGTGGATGTCGTGGTACGCCAGGTCGATCTGGGCCACCCGCGGGTTGGACATGCTCATCTGGTGCTTCTCGCGGTAGCGCTCGATGAGCTTGTACTTCATGATCCAGTCGATCTCGGTGGCCACGTCGTCCAGGTTCTCGGTGCGGACGGCCTCCAGGGTCCGGCCCCACAGTTCGAGCACCTGGCCGATGGTGCCGGTGTTGATGCCCTTGCGGTCGGCGAACTCCAGCGCCTTGGTGTAGTACTCCTCCTGGATGTCCAGCGCGCTGGCCTCGCGCCCGTTGGCGAGCCGCACCTGGTGGGTGCCGGTGAGGTCGTGGCTGACCTCGCGGATCGCCCGGATCGGGTTCTCCAGGGTGAGGTCGCGCATCACCACGCCGGCCTCGATCAGCCGCAGCACCAGGTCGGTGGCGCCGACCTTGAGCAGCGTCGTGGTCTCCGACATGTTGGAGTCGCCGACGATCACGTGCAGCCGGCGGTAGCGCTCGGCGTCCGCGTGCGGCTCGTCGCGGGTGTTGATGATCGGGCGGGAGCGGGTGGTGGCGGAGCTGACGCCCTCCCAGATGTGCTCGGCGCGCTGGCTGACGCAGTAGACCGCGCCGCGCGGGGTCTGCAGCACCTTGCCGGCGCCGCAGATCAGCTGGCGGGTCACCAGGAAGGGGATCAGCACGTCGGCCAGCCGGGAGAACTCGCCGTGCCGGGCCACCAGGTAGTTCTCGTGGCAGCCGTAGGAGTTGCCGGCCGAGTCGGTGTTGTTCTTGAACAGGTAGACGTCCCCCGCGATGCCCTCCTCGTGCAGCCGCCGCTCGGCGTCGACCAGGAGCCCTTCGAGGATCCGCTCGCCCGCCTTGTCGTGCGTCACCAGCTCGACCACGTCGTCGCACTCGGGGGTGGCGTACTCGGGGTGGGAGCCGACGTCGAGGTACAGCCGGGCGCCGTTGCGCAGGAAGACGTTGCTGCTGCGGCCCCAGGAGACGACCCGGCGGAACAGGTACCGCGCCACCTCGTCCGGCGACAGCCTGCGCTGCCCGCGGAACGTGCAGGTCACGCCGTACTCGTTCTCCAGCCCGAAAATCCGGCGGTCCATGAGCACTCCATTCTGTGTCGGAGCTGTCCGAAACCGCCTCCACGACGACTGGGCCGCCGCAGGGGCACCGGAGCCCCGTACGGCCTCCTTCCGGCCGCCGTACGGGACTCCGCAGGCACTGCTACTCCGGCGCGGTGTCCGCCGGGTTGTCCTCGTCGTCCGACTCGGCGGACTGGTCGCCGTCGAGCAGCCGGGCGAGCTGGTTGCCCAGGATGCGCTTGAACTTGCGCTGCTGGAACCGCTGGCGGTCGAGGACGGCCACCTCCAGCTGCTCCGGGGTGAGGGCGCGCGGGCTGCCGCCGTTGGGGTCGCGGGCGAGCGAGTCCACGGCGGCCCGGACCACCTCGGTGAGGCTCATCCCGGCCCGGTGGCGCTGGCCCAGGTAGTTGCCGATCGAGTCGGCGTTGCCGCCGACCACGACGTAGTTCTTCTCGTCGACGATCGAGCCGTCCGGGGTGAGGCGGTAGATCTGGTCCTCGTCCGCGGTGCGGCCGACCTCGGCCACGATCAGCTCGACCTCGTAGGGCTTCTCGCCGACCGAGGAGAAGATGGTGCCGAGCGTCTGGGCGTAGACGTTGGCCAGGCCCCGGGCGGTGACGTCGGCCCGGTCGTAGGAGTAGCCGCGCAGGTCGGCGTAGCGGACGCCGCCGATGCGCAGGTTCTCGAACTCGTTGTAGCGGCCGACCGCCGCGAAGGCGATCTTGTCGTAGATCTCGGAGACCTTGTGAAGCGCCCTGGAGGTGTTCTCCGCGACGAAGACGATGCCGTCGGCGTAGGTGAGCACGACCACGCTGCGGCCGCGCGCGATGCCCTTGCGGGCGTACTCCGCGCGGTCCGCCATGGCCTGCTGGGGCGAGACGTAGAACGGTGTCGACACCGGCGGTCGTCCCTTTCCTGAGAGGTGATGGCTAGAGCAGCGGGGCCTGCGGGCCGTTGGGGTGCGAGCGGCGCTCGTCGGTGATCGCGACCGCGATCTCGGTGACCTCCGCGTCGGTGAGCCGGCGGAAGCCGTCCTCGGTGATCAGCGAGACGATCGGGAAGATCTTGCGGGCGAGGTCGGGGCCGCCGGTGGCCGAGTCGTCGTCGGCCGCGTCGTACAGCGCCTGGACGACCAGCGTGGCGGCCTGGTCGGCCGTCAGGCCGTCGCGGTAGAGCTTCTTCATCGAGCCGCGGGCGAAGACCGAGCCCGAGCCGGTGGCGGCGAAGCCGCGCTCCTCGGAACGCCCGCCGGTGACGTCGTAGTTGAAGATCCGGCCGCGGCCGAGGTCCAGGTCGTAGCCGGCGAACAGCGGGACGACCGCCAGGCCCTGCATCGCCATGCCCAGGTTGCCCCGGATCATCGCGGTGAGCCGGTTCGCCTTGCCCTCCAGCGAGAGCACCGCGCCCTCGATCTTCTCGTAGTGCTCCAGCTCCAGTTGGAACAGCCGGACCATCTCGATGGCGAGGCCGGCGGTCCCGGCGATGCCGACCGCGCTGTACTCGTCGGCCGGGAACACCTTCTCCATGTCGCGCTGGGCGATCACGTTGCCCATCGTCGCCCGGCGGTCACCGGCGATCACCACGCCGCCGTCGAACACCGCGGCCACGATGGTGGTCCCGTGCGGGGCGTCGACCACGGTCCCCGCGGGGAGCCCGCGGTGGCCGGGGATCAGCTCCGGCCGGTGCTCGGCGAGGAAGTCCACGAAGGAGGAGGACCCCGGGGTCAGGAAGGCAGCCGGTAGACGCCCGGTGCCACGAGTGTTGGCTTCCACACGATTCCTTCCAGGTAGCTTGAAGCTCGCGTTGCCCGCACCCTACCCGCCCGGCGATCACTGTCCACGCGCGCAGGGGGCCGGTGCCGGACGGCCGGGCGGCCCTCGCCGCCCGACCGCCCTCGACGGGCACGACCGTGAATTCCCGAATACCGGGGACGGGCTATTGCCCGCCCTTCTGCACGAATCCGCGGACGAAATCTTCCGCATTCGACTCGAGGACCTCGTCGATTTCGTCCAGCACCGCGTCGACGTCGTCGCTCAGCTTTTCCTGGCGTTCCTTGAGGTCGTCGGAATTCTGGGTTTCCGCGGCCTGCTCCTCGACCTCCTCGGAGGAGCGGTTCGCCCGCTGCTGGCCGCCGCCGGTGTCCTTGCTCGCCATTTCCCTCACCCCGCTCGATTCTTCTGGCACGGTTTGGTCGTTGCTTGCTGCACCGACCCTATACACAAGGTGCGACTGCCGCTCCCGGTTTGCCGGTGGCGCTTCCTGTCCAACACCCGCTGCCACCCCGGATGATTCCCATTCGGCGGACGTTCACCCATGGTGATCGAAAAGTTACCCGCCGGAGAGGACCCGCAGCAGGTCCTCCGCGGTGCGACAGCGGTCCAGCAGCTCCTTGACGTGGTTGCGGGTGCCCCGCAGCGGCTCCAGCGTGGGCACCCGCTGCAACGAGTCCCGGCCCGGCAGGTCGAAGATCACCGAGTCCCAGGAGGCCGCGGCGACGTGGTCGGCGTACTGCTCCAGGCAGCGCCCGCGGAAGTACGCCCGGGTGTCCTCCGGGGGCTTGGAGACGGCCCGCTCGACCTCCGCCTCGGTCACCAGCCGCTCGAACCGGCCGCGGGCCACCAGGCGGTTGTAGAGGCCCTTGTCGGGCCGTACGTCGCTGTACTGGAGGTCGACCAGGTGCAGCCGCGGGTTCTCCCACCCCAGGGCGTCCCGGCTGCGGTAGCCCTCCAGGATCTCCCGCTTGGCGATCCAGTCCAGTTGCCTGGAGAGCGACATCGGATCGCGCTCCAGCCGCCCGAGGACGTCCTCCCAGCGGGCCAGCACGTCCAGTGTCTGCTCGTCCGCGTCGGTGCCGAAGCGGTCCTCGACGTACTTGCGGGCCAGTTCGAAGTACTCCAGCTGGAGCTGGACGGCGGTGAGTTTGCGCCCGTTGCGCAGGGTGATCAGGTGCTTGAGCGTGGGGTCGTGGGAGACCCGGTGCAGGGTGCGCACCGGCTGGTCGACGGCGAGGTCGGAGGCGATGAAGGAGTCCTCGATCATCGACAGGACCAGTGAGGTGGTGCCCAGCTTGAGGTAGGTGGAGATCTCGGAGAGGTTGGCGTCCCCGATGATCACGTGCAGCCGGCGGTACTTCTCCGCGTCGGCGTGCGGTTCGTCCCGGGTGTTGATGATCGGGCGCTTGAGCGTGGTCTCCAGGCCGACCTCGACCTCGAAGTAGTCGGCCCGCTGGCTGATCTGGAAGCCGTGCGTCGAGCCGTCCTGGCCGATGCCGACCCGGCCGGCGCCGGTGACCACCTGGCGGGAGACGAAGAACGGGGTGAGGTGGCGGACGATGTCGGCGAACGGCGTCGCCCGCTTCATCAGGTAGTTCTCGTGGGTGCCGTAGGAGGCGCCCTTGTTGTCGGTGTTGTTCTTGTACAGGTGGATGTTCTGCCCGTTGGGCAGTTCCAGCGCGCGCTGCGCGGCGGCGGCCATGATCCGCTCGCCGGCCTTGTCCCAGAGCACGGCGTCGCGCGGGTTGGTGACCTCGGGCGAGCTGTACTCGGGGTGCGCGTGGTCCACGTAGAACCGGGCCCCGTTGGTGAGGATGACGTTGGCCAGGCCGATGTCCTCGTCGGTCAGCTGGCTGGCGTCCGCCACCTCGCGCGCCAGGTCGAAGCCCCGGGCGTCACGCAGCGGGTTCTCCTCCTCGAAGTCCCAGCGGGCCCGCCGCGCCCGGTGCATCGCCGCCGCGTACGCGTTGACGATCTGGGACGAGGTGAGCATGGCGTTGGCGTTGGGGTGCCCGGGCACGGAGATCCCGTACTCGGTCTCGATGCCCATCACGCGCCGTACGGTCATGCGGCCCTCCTTGCCCGGTGCGCCGCCCCCCACGGGCGGAGCACGCCGACGTACCGCTAAACAACACCGGCGCCGGCGTTCTGCCCGCGATCGGTGGGTCGAGCCTAGAACCCGGCGCCGACGGGCGGACCCCGAGACGCGCCGTCCGGCTGCGGGGCCGCGAGGCGCCACAGCCGGACGGGGTGCGTGCTGTTCCGGGGACCGCCGGGCGGCCCGGTCTCACCGCGTGCTTACAGGTACTGCCCCGTGTTGGCGACAGTGTCGATCGAGCGGCCGGACTCGGCGCCCTGCTTGCCGGTGACCAGCGTGCGGATGAAGACGATCCGCTCGCCCTTCTTGCCGGAGATGCGGGCCCAGTCGTCCGGGTTGGTGGTGTTCGGCAGGTCCTCGTTCTCCTTGAACTCGTCCACGCAGGCGGCGAGCAGGTGGGAGACGCGCAGACCGCGCTGACCGTGGTCGAGGAAGTCCTTGATGGCCATCTTCTTCGCGCGGTCGACGATGTTCTGGATCATGGCGCCGGAGTTGAAGTCCTTGAAGTACAGGACCTCCTTGTCACCGTTGGCGTAGGTGACCTCCAGGAAGCGGTTCTCCTCGGTCTCGGAGTACATCCGCTCCACGACCGACTGGATCATCGCGGCCACCGTGGTGCCCAGGGAGCCGTCGTGCTCCTTGAGGTCGTCCGGGTGGAACGGCAGCGACTCCTTGAGGTACTTGGAGAAGATGTCCTTCGCGGCCTCGGCGTCCGGGCGCTCGATCTTGATCTTGACGTCCAGGCGGCCGGGCCGCAGGATCGCCGGGTCGATCATGTCCTCGCGGTTCGAGGCGCCGATGACGATGACGTTCTCCAGGCCCTCCACACCGTCGATCTCGGCGAGCAGCTGCGGGACGATGGTGTTCTCCACGTCCGAGCTGACGCCGGAACCGCGGGTGCGGAACAGCGACTCCATCTCGTCGAAGAAGACGATGACGGGGGTGCCCTCGCTCGCCTTCTCCCGAGCCCGCTGGAAGACCAGGCGGATCTGCCGCTCGGTCTCGCCCACGTACTTGTTGAGCAGTTCGGGGCCCTTGATGTTGAGGAAGTAGCTCTTCCCCTGGGGGCGTCCGGTGACCTCGGCGACCTTCTTGGCCAGCGAGTTGGCGACCGCCTTGGCGATCAGCGTCTTGCCGCAGCCGGGCGGGCCGTAGAGCAGCACGCCCTTGGGCGGGCGCAGCTCGTACTCCTTGAAGAGGTCGGCGTGCAGGTAGGGCAGCTCGACCGCGTCCCGGATCAGCTCGATCTGGTTGCTCAGTCCGCCGATCTGGCGGTAGTCGATGTCCGGGACCTCTTCGAGGACCAACTCCTCGACCTCGGACTTCGGCACGACCTCGTACACGTAGCCGGAGCGGGGCTCCAGCAGCAGGGCGTCCCCCGCCCGGACGGTGAGCTCGCGCAGCGGTTCGGCGAGGCGCACCACCCGCTCCTCGTCGGTGTGGCCGACGACCAGGGCGCGTTCGCCGTCCTCGAGGATCTCCTTGAGGGTGACGATCTCGCCGATGCGCTCGAAGGCCATCGCGTCCACGATGTTGAGGGCCTCGTTGAGCATCACTTCCTGGCCGCGCCGCAGTTCGTCGAGGGCGACGTTGGGGCTGACGTTCACGCGGAGCTTGCGCCCCCCGGTGAAGATGTCGGCGGTGCCGTCCTCGTTGGCCTCGAGGAAGGTGCCGAACCCTGCCGGGGGCTGTGCCAGCCGGTCCACTTCCTCCTTGAGGGCCACGATCTGGTCGCGGGCCTCTCGCAGGGTGGAGGCGAGCCGTTCGTTCTGGGCGGACACTCCGGCCAGGTTGGTCTGGAGCTCGACGATCCGCTCTTCGAGGATCCTCGAATTGCGCGGCGAGTCGGCGAGCTTGCGGCGCAGCACAGCGATTTCCTGCTCAAGGAACGAGACCTGAGCGGCCTCGTCGGAACCACGAGCGGGCCTGCCGGTGCTGCGGTTGTAGTCGTCATCGTGGGCTGCCACGGTCCTCACCTCCTCCGGGGAGCTGGACGCTTCCAGACCCTACCTGGGACCAGGGGTCCGTAAACCCCTAGATCAAGAAAGATGGAACGGGCGTGTCCGATCTTCGCCCCAGCGTGCTTCCCCTCTGCTAAGGGGATACCCACCGCTCACCACCCAAAGCGGGCCAGATGTATCGTCGAGCGAAGTGATATCCGATCGCGACCGGGCGCCTGGGTCCGATCGTTGTACGAATGGCGGGATTGCCCCCGGAAAAGGGGCGACCCGGGACAGAAACGGCAGGGGACCATGTCGGTAACCGAGCAGACGGCCGCGGCGGCCGAACAGCTGGAGGTGTGGATCGACCAGGATCTGTGCACCGGCGACGGCATCTGCGTGCAGTACGCACCCGAGGTCTTCGAGCTGGACATCGACGGCCTCGCCTACGTGAAGGGGCCGGACGACGAGCTGCGCCAGCAGCCCGGGCAGACCGCCCCGGTGCCGCTGACGATCCTTCAGGACGTGGTGGACTCGGCGAAGGAGTGCCCCGGCGACTGCATCCACGTGCGCCGGGTCACCGACCGGGTCGAGGTGTACGGGCCGGACGCGGACTGACGCGTCCTCCCCCTCAGGTCTGGCTGACCGGGGCGGCGGTCTGGGAGCGCTCCCAGCCGCCGCCCTTGCGCATCCAGGTGAGGTCGAGTGAGATGTCGGGACGGAAGCGCGGCACCTCGTCGCTCGAATACCCCTGCGCGTGGCCGGTGATGGCGCCGTCGGAGCGCAGCGCGAGCCGGCCGAGGGTGAGGTTCTCGCGCTCGGAGAGGAGTGTGGCCAGCACCACCGGGCGGTCGCCGGGGCCGAACCCGAGCAGGTAGACGGCGTCCGGCGGGGTGCCGTTCTCGGCCGCGCAGTGCGCGGCGACGACCGTGCCGGGCCGTCCGTCGCCCAGGTCGGCCGGCATGCTGATGGCCGTCGCGACCGGGAACGGGCCGCAGTCGAGCGGGAGTTGGGCCTTGGCGGGGTCGGGGGCGGCGCTCGCCCCGAGGGCCTTGGGAGTGCCGTGGACGGGCACCGGGGTGCCGGTGGCGGGGCCGGCGGCGAGGGCCGCGGCCACCACCGCGCCGCAGCCGGCCAGGGCCAGGGCCCAGTGCCAGGGGGCGGTTCGCGCGTGCCCGGGCCCGGTGCGGCCCCGCGGTGTCTGCTGTCCAGCCGTCGTCCCGACCGCGGTCTCCACCAGGCGTCCCCTCCAGTGCTCCCAGGAGCTGGTCTGCGTGCGCGAGCATCGTCCCACACGCCGGCGGCCGGAATGCCGAGGGGTGGCACGAGCAGGCTCGTACCACCCCTGGGAAGCGCTCCCGGTCAGCCCAGGTCGGGCTGCTCGGTCTGCTCGGTCTCGACGGCGCGGGCGGCGGCACGGGCCGCGGCGCGCTCCTGGAGGCTCGGCTCCGAGCCCCCGTTGTCGTAGTCCTCGCCGTACGCGCCCTTGGCCGGGCGGCGGCGGCGCAGCGGCGGCTCGACGCCGTCGGCGAGGCGCCGGGCGGTGAGCAGGAAGCCGGTGTGGCCGATCATCCGGTGGTCCGGGCGGACGGCCAGGCCCTCCAGGTGCCAGGTGCGGACCATGGTCTCCCAGGCCTGCGGCTCGGTGAAGGTGCCGTGGTCGCGCAGTGCCTCGACGGTCTTGGACATCTGCGTCGTGGTGGCCACGTAGCAGCAGATCAGACCGCCGGGGACGAGCGCCTTGGAGGCGACGTCCAGGCACTCCCAGGGGGCGAGCATGTCGAGGATGACGCGGTCGACGTCGGCCTCGACCAGGTTGTCCTGGAGGTCGCCGACGGTGAGCTTCCACGCCGGGTGCGGCCCGCCGAAGTAGCGCTCGACGTTGCCCTTGGCGATGTCGGCGAAGTCCTGCCGGCGCTCGTACGAGGCCAGCATGCCGGTGTCGCCGACGGCGCGCAGCAGGTAGGTGGAGAGCGCGCCCGAGCCGACACCGGCCTCGACGACGCGCGCGCCGGCGAAGATGTCGGCCATGGCCAGGATCTGCCCCGCGTCCTTGGGGTAGATCACGGCGGCGCCGCGCGGCATGGACAGGACGTAGTCGGGGAGCAGGGGGCGCAGCGCGAGGTACGGGACGTTCCCCGTGGTGCGCACGACCGTGCCCTCGGGGGCGCCGATCAGCTCGTCGTGCGGGAACGCACCCTTGTGGGTGTGGAACTGGTTCCCGGCCTGGAGCGTGAACGTGTAGTGGCGGCCCTTGGGGTCGGTCAGCTGGACCTGGTCCCCGACCTGGAAGGGCCCGCGTCGGCGGGTGGCACCGGTCGGTTCGGACATGCGGTCAATCCTAAGGGAAGCGGGCGGTCCGCCCGACCAGAGTGATCACCGGCCGGCGACGGCGGCGGTGAGGCGCTGCTCGATGTCGGTGAGCGCGGCGACGCCGAACACCCGGCCGTCCGCCTCGACCACCAGGTACTCCCCGGCCGGGGTGGCCTGGACGGCGCGCAGCAGGTCCTCGCCGCCGAGGTCGGCGTCCAGCCGCAGGCCGGGTTCGAGGTCGCGGGCGAGCGGGCCGACGGCGACCCACGGGCGGCGGTGCTCGGGCACCGCGCGGACGGCGGACTCGCGGACGATGCCGATCGGGTCGCCCCGGCCGTCCACCACCACGACCGCGCCGGCCTGGGCCTCGCGGGCCCGGCGCAGCGCCTCGCCGAGCGGGGTGTCGGCGGTGACCTCGACGGTCCGGCGGGCGAGCTCGCGCAGCCGCAGGCCGGGCAGCACCTCCTTGAGCCGGGCGTTGCGCAGGCTCCCGGTGGCGCCGTTCCAGATGATCGCGGCGAGGACGGCGGCCAGCACCGCGTCCACCAGGGTGTCGGTCGTGGTGCGTTCGATCCCGCGGGCGGCGCTGAACAGCGGCAGGCCGACCAGCACCACGACGGCCAGCGCCCGGCCGACCCAGGCGGCGGCGACCGTGCCCGTCATCGCCTTGCCGCTGATCGCCCAGACGACCGCGCGCAGCATCCGGCCGCCGTCCAGCGGCAGGCCGGGCAGCAGGTTGAACGCGGCGACCACCAGGTTGGAGACCATCAGCCCGGTGAGCAGCACCCCGGGCACCGTGGAGAGCTCCACGGCCTGCATCGCGAGGAAGAACACGCCGCCGAGCACCAGCGAGAGCAGCGGGCCGACGAAGGCCAGCCAGAACTCGCGCCACGGGCTCTCGGCCTCGTTCTCGATCTCCGAGACGCCGCCGAAGAACTGGAGCTGGATCCGCCGTACACCGAGCCTGTAGCGAAGCGCGACCAGGGTGTGGGCGAGCTCGTGCACCAGGACGGAGGCGTAGAAGGCCACCGCGAAGAAGAACGCGAGCAGGTAGCGGGCGGCGCCGAGGTCCGGCAGGACGTCGCCGAGCTGGCCGCCGAACACCCAGGTGATCAGCGCGGCGATGACGAACCAGGAGGGGGTCACGTAGATGGGCACGCCGAAGGGGCGGCCCACCAGGAGGCCGCTGCCGCGCTCGGGCGGCCGGGGCGGTCGCCCCGCCGGGCGGCCGCCGTCGTCCTGCGGTGGCTGTTCGGAGGTCTGCTGCCCCCTGCTGTCGCTCACCGTGATCCCTTCGGTCGTCTGCCCGTCGTGCCCCGGTGCGCCACGCTACGTGATCGCGGCGCTCCGGGGGCGTGCGGCCCTCTGTCAGGCTTCATACCCACTGTGCCGCGCGGTGTGGCAGCACCGTGGCAGCGGGATGACAGCGAAGGGCAATAGGGTCGGAGACATGCAGCAGACCGACACCACCAGCGCCGCCGGGGCCCCGGCGCGCCCGGCGGCGCCCCCGACCGGCCTGTCCCCGTCCCGGGCGGGGGACTTCCTGACCTGTCCCCTGCTGTACCGGCTGCGGGTGATCGACCGGCTGCCGGAGCCGCCGAGCGCGGCGGCGACCAGGGGCACGCTGGTGCACGCGGTGCTGGAGCGGCTCTTCGACAGCCCCGCGACCGAGCGGACGCCGGAGCGGGCGCTGGGCCTGCTGCGCCCGCAGTGGGAGCGGCTGCTGGGCGAGCGCCCGGAGCTGGGCTCGCTGTTCCCGGACGATCCGGACGGCGCGGCGCTCGCCCGCTGGCTGGCGGACGCCGAGAAGCTGGTCGGCCAGTGGTTCCGGCTGGAGGACCCGACCCGGCTGCACCCGGTGGAGCGCGAGCTGTACGTGGAGACGGCCCTGGAGTCGGGGCTGCTGCTGCGCGGCTACATCGACCGGGTGGACGTCGCCCCGAGCGGCGAGGTCCGGCTGGTGGACTACAAGACCGGCCGGGCGCCCTCGCGGGACTTCGAGGGCAAGGCGATGTTCCAGATGAAGTTCTACGCGCTCGTGGTGTGGCGCTGGAAGGGTGTCGTCCCCAAGCGGCTCCAGCTGGTCTACCTCGGCGGGGGCGGGGACGTGGTCAGCTACGACCCGGACGAGGCCGACCTGCTCGCGGTGGAGCGCAAGCTGCGGGCGCTCTGGGAGCGGATCACCCACGCGGTGGCCACCGGGGAGTTCCCGGCGACCCGCAACCGCCTCTGCGACTGGTGCGACCACCAGGCCAGTTGCCCGGAGTTCGGCGGCACTCCCCCGCCGTACCCGCTGCCGCTGTCGCGTACGTCTGACGAAGACGATCCCACGGGGGATCAGATGAGCAAGGAGTCCTAGTGACGATCCGAGTGCTGCTGGTCGACGACCAGCCGCTGCTGCGCACCGGTTTCCGGATGATCCTGGAGGCCGAGTCCGACCTGGTCGTGGTCGGTGAGGCCGGCGACGGTCAGCAGGCGCTGGACCAGGTGCGGGCGCTGCAGCCCGACGTGGTGCTGATGGACATCCGGATGCCCAGGATGGACGGCGTCGAGGCGACCCGCAGGATCGCCGGCCCCGGGCGGGACGGCCCGGCCAAGGTGCTGGTGCTGACCACCTTCGACCTGGACGAGTACGTGGTGGAGGCGCTGCGCGCGGGCGCCAGCGGCTTCCTGCTGAAGGACGTCCCGGCGGAGGAACTGGTGCAGGCGATCCGGGTGGTGGCGGACGGCGCGGCGATGCTGGCGCCGAGCATCACCCGCCGGCTGCTGGACATGTACGCCACCAAGCTGCCCTCGGGCGAGGAGGCGCCGCCGCAGGCGCTGAGCGCGCTGACCGAGCGTGAGCTGGAGGTGCTGAAGCTGGTGGCGCGCGGGCTCTCGAACGCGGAGATCGCGGCCGAACTGTTCGTCAGCGAGACCACCGTGAAGACGCACGTCGGCCACGTGCTGACCAAGCTCCAGCTGCGCGACCGGGTGCAGGCGGCGGTGTACGCGTACGAGAGCGGGCTGGTGCGCCCGGGCGCCCTGTAGGCCCTTTCCGGCCGAACGTGCCGGCGGCCCGCCCGCCTTCCCCGTGCACCCAGGGGGAAGGCGGGCGGGCCGCCGTGTCGAGGGGTGTCGTCCGGTCGGCTACTTGCCGGGGCTGCGGCTGATCTCCCAGAAGCGGAACACGCCGGTGGTGTCGATGGTCGACTCGACGCCGGTGATGTACGAACGCGACGCGAAGAAGCCCTTGTTCTGGTACAGCGGGATGAGCGGCGCGTTCTCGGCGACGATCTGCTGGATCTGGGCGTAGCCGGCCACCGCGGCGCTGCGGTCGGCCTGCTTGAGGCCGTCCGGCACCAGCTTCTGGCTGATCCTCGGGTCGTCCCAGCCGTGGTGGTAGGCGCCGCCGTCGATGAGCAGCGGGGCGATGTAGTTGTCCGGGTCCGGGTAGTCGGCGAACCAGCCGATCAGGTACGCCTGGTAGCGGCCCTCGGACCAGCCGGCCCGGTACTTGTCCCAGTCCGGCTCGGTCTGGACGGTCACCTGGAACAGGCCGCCGGCCTCCAGCTGCTTCTTCAGGGTCTCGGGCTCGGCGCTGCCGGCCCGCGAGCGCGACCAGGTGAGGGTGAGCTTGACCGGGAGCTGGACCTTGGCGTCGGTGAGGATCTTCTTGGCCTTGCCGCTGTCCTGGTCGCCGTAGCGGTCGAAGAAGGCCGTGGTGTGGCCGGTGACGCCGGCCGGGACCATCGCGTACAGCGGCTGGACGGTCCGGGCGAAGACGTCGCGGGCGAGCGACTTGCGGTCGAGCAGCTGGGCGGCGGCCTGGCGGACGGCGACGTTGCCGGCGACCGGGTCCTTGGTGTTGAAGACCAGCGAGCGGGTGTCGTTGCTGTCGCCCTCGACGACCTGGAGGTCGGTCTTGCCGCCCTGCTGGTCGGAGTGCATCTGGGCGGCGGTGTTCGGGTCCAGGCTGTTGTCGGTGAGGTCGACGTCGCCCTTGTCCAGCGCGACCTTCAGGTCGGCGGGCTTGTCGAAGTACCGGATGGTGAACTTGCTGTTCCGGAGCTTGGCCTCGCCGCTGTACTTGTCGTTGGGCACCAGGACGACCTTGCCCAGCTGCTTGGCCGTGTCGCCGTTGCCGCCCATGACCTCGACCGTCTCGAAGCGGTACGGGCCGGAGCCGATCAGCTTGTCGTTGGGGACGACCTTGTCGGCCGGGTAGGCCTGGTGGTCGAGGATGGCTCCGGCCGGGCCGGCCAGCTTGGCCGGCAGGGTGGCGTCGGGCGTGGAGAGGTGGAAGATCACCTCGGTGTCGCCCTTGGCCTCGACGCTCCTGATCGAGGAGAGCAGGGGGGCCGCGCCGTTCTGGTCGTTGATCTTCTTGGTGCGCTCGATCGAGAACACCACGTCGGCCGCGGTCAGCGGGTGGCCGTTGGAGAACTTCAGGCCGGTCCGCATGGTGCAGTGGTACTGGGTGGCGTCGCCCGCGGTGAACTCGCAGGACTGCGCGGCGTCCGGGGAGGGGGCGCTGGAGGCGGCCGGGAAGGTGAGCAGCGACTGGAAGGTGTTGCGCAGCAGCAGCCAGGAGCCGGAGTCGTAGGCGGCGGCCGGGTCCAGTACACCGGTGAGCTGGGTGGTGCCCATGACGATCGCCTTGCCGCCGTCCCCCTTGACGGCGTCGGTGACCGATCCGCAGCCTGCCGCCGTCACGGCGACAAGACCGGCGCAGCCGAGTGCTGCCAGGCGTTCAGCTGAAGTCTTCACGGGGCGCGTCCTTCTGGGTGCGGTCCGACCGGGGCCGGCGGCCCGCGTCGAGGGCGCTCCCGGTGCGGAAGGCGTGCGCGGGCCTGGCGCCCGTACGACCGCGGGCGGGACGGGGTTGCCCGTCGTCGGCGGTGGCAGGGCGCGAGGGAGGGGAACGAACTGAAGTAGCGTGCCATATCGAACACGCACGACCGATACCCGTGCAGATGACGTTTGGGACACGGTGGTTGAGGGCATCGCGAAACACCCGACGAGTTGTCAGGCAATGCCCTTTTTCTCCCCGGGCGGCCGTCGGCGGCGGCCGGATCCGGCCGCCTACCGGCGAGTAGAGCACCCTCGCAATGAGATGACAATCACACCCGAGAAGCGACCAGCGAGCGCATCAGTTCAAGATCGACCTGCTCCAGCGAGGAGCGCACCAGCCGCCCCGGGGCCGGCTCGATCGGCGCCACCGAGGGCACCGCGACGACCGGGCAGCCCGCCGCCTCGGCCGCTCGCACCCCGGTCGGCGCGTCCTCGACCACCACGCAGCGGGCCGGGTCCGCGCCCAGCCGCCGGGCCGCCTCCAGGTACGGGTCCGGGTGCGGCTTGGTGCGCGGCACCTCGTCCCCGGCGACCGTGAAGGCGAAGTGGTGGGAGCCCAGCGAGCGCAGCACGATGTCCACCACGTGCCGGTGCGAGGCGGTCACCAGGACGGCCGGGATCCCGTGTGCGGCCAGGGTGTTGAGGAGGCGTTCGGCGCCCGGCATGAGCGGCACGCCGCCCGCGAGCAGGTCGACGAAGCGCTGGTTGATCAGCACCGTCAGGTCCGCCGGGGCGAGGTCCACCCCGGTGGTGCCGACCAGGTAGTCGATCACCCGGGTCATCGGACCGCCGACCACCTGGGCCCGGTCCTCGTCGGTCAGCGCGTGGCCCAGCTCGGCGAACAGGGTGACCTCGGCCTGCCACCAGAAGTCCTCGGTGTCCACCAGTGTCCCGTCCATGTCCAGCAGCACCGCCTGCAGGCCGCGGCCGTCCCCGTGGTCGAGGATCCGGGCGGCGGTGGAGGTGGTCATGGCGGGAGTCCTTCCGTCGGTACCCCCCGGGCGCGTTCGAGCACCCCCCGGGGATGGCGCGGGCCGGCCCGCTGGTGAGCGGACCGGCCCGTTCAGGATCATCCAGGATACGCCCGGTTCGCCCGAAAAGAGCGAACGGAACGAGGCGCCGGGGTTACCGGGCGTTGAAGTACTTCGCCTCCGGGTGGTGGATGACGATCGCGTCGGTGGACTGCTCCGGGTGCAGCTGGAACTCCTCGGAGAGCACCACGCCGATCCGCTCGGGCTTCAGCAGCTCGGCGATCTTGGCGCGGTCCTCCAGCTCCGGGCAGGCCCCGTAGCCGAGCGAGAAGCGGGCGCCCCGGTACTTGAGCGCGAACATGTCCTTGACGTCCTGCGGGTCCTCGCCGGAGAAGCCCAGCTCGTAGCGGACCCGGGCGTGCCAGAACTCGGCCAGCGCCTCGGCCAGTTGCACCGACAGGCCGTGCAGCTCCAGGTAGTCGCGGTAGGAGTTGTCGGCGAACAGCTCGTTCGCCGCCTCCGAGATCCGGTTGCCCATGGTGACCACCTGGAGGCCGACCACGTCCCGCACGCCGGACTCCTCCGGGCGGAAGAAGTCGGCCAGGCAGAGCCGGCGCCCGCGCCGCTGGCGGGGGAAGGTGAAGCGGGTGCGCTCGGTGCCGTCCTCGTGGAAGACGATCAGGTCGTCGCCCTTGGAGTTGGCCGGGTAGTAGCCGTAGACCACGGCCGCCTCCAGCCAGCCCTCGGTCTGCAGCCGGTCCAGCCACATCCGCAGCCGTGGCCGGCCCTCGGTCTCCACCAGCTCCTCGTACGAGGGCCCCTCGCCGCTGCGGGCCGCCTTCAGGCCCCACTGGCCCTTGAACAGCGCGTCCTCGTCCAGCCAGGAGGCGTAGTCGGCGAACGGGATGCCCTTGACGATCCGGTCGCCCCAGAACGGCGGGGTCGGCACGGTGTTGTCGACGGTGACGTCCGAGCGGATCTGGCCGAGGTTGACCTCCGGCTCCTCCACCACCTCGACCCGGGCGTGCCGGCGCTGCTTGAGCTCCGGCAGGCTCGCGCCGGGCACGCCGCGCTTGACCGCGATCAGCGCGTCCATCAGCCGCAGGCCCTCGAAGGCGTCCCGGGCGTAGCGGACCTCGCCCTCGTAGATCTCGTGCAGGTCCTGCTCGACGTAGGCCCGGGTGAGCGCGGCGCCGCCCAGGATCACCGGGTAACTCGCGGCCAGCTTGCGCTGGTTGAGCTCCTCCAGGTTCTCCTTCATGATCACGGTGGACTTCACCAGCAGGCCGGACATCCCGATCACGTCCGCCTTGTGCTCCTGCGCGGCGTCCAGGATCGCCGAGACCGGCTGCTTGATGCCCAGGTTGACCACGTTGTAGCCGTTGTTGGACAGGATGATGTCCACCAGGTTCTTGCCGATGTCGTGGACGTCGCCCTTGACGGTGGCCAGCACGATGGTGCCCTTGCCCTCGCTGTCGGACTTCTCCATGTACGGCTCCAGGTGGGCCACCGCGGTCTTCATCACCTCGGCGGACTGGAGCACGAACGGCAGCTGCATCTGGCCGGAGCCGAACAGCTCGCCGACCACCTTCATGCCGGCCAGCAGGGTGTCGTTGATGATCTCCAGCGCGGGCCGCCCGGCCAGCGCCTCGTCCAGGTCGGCCTCCAGGCCCTTGCGCTCGCCGTCGATGATCCGGCGCTGCAGGCGCTCGTCCAGCGGCAGCGCGGCCAGCTCCTCCGCCTTGGACGCCTTGACCGAGGCCGAGGAGACGCCGTCGAACAGCTCCAGCAGGTGCTGCAGCGGGTCGTAGCCGTCCCGGCGGCGGTCGTAGACCAGGTCGAGGGCGGCCTCGCGCTGGTCCTCGGGGATCCGGGCGATCGGCAGGATCTTGGAGGCGTGCACGATCGCCGAGTCCAGGCCGGCCTCCACGCACTCGTGCAGGAAGACCGAGTTCAGCACCACCCGGGCGGCCGGGTTGAGGCCGAAGGAGATGTTGGACAGGCCCAGCGTGGTCTGCACGTCCGGGTGGCGGCGCTTGAGCTCGCGGATCGCCTCGATGGTCTCGATGCCGTCCCGGCGGGACTCCTCCTGGCCGGTGGCCAGGGTGAAGGTGAGGCAGTCCACCAGGATCGAGCCCTCGTCGACGCCGTAGTCGGCGGTCAGCTCGGCGATCAGCCGCTCGGCGATCTCGACCTTCTTGTCGGCGGTGCGGGCCTGGCCCTCCTCGTCGATGGTCAGCGCGATCAGGCCGGCGCCGTGCTCGCGGGCCAGCGAGGCGATCCGGCCGAAGCGCGAGTCCGGGGCGTTGCCGTCCTCGTAGTTGACCGAGTTGAGGACCGCGCGGCCGCCGAGCGCCTCCAGGCCGGCCCGCAGCACCTGCGGCTCGGTGGAGTCCAGCACGATCGGCAGGGTGGAGGCGGTGGCCAGCCGGCCGGCGATCTCCTTCATGTCGGCGACGCCGTCGCGGCCGACGTAGTCCACGCACAGGTCCAGCAGGTGCGAGCCGTCCCGGATCTGGTCGCGGGCGATCTCCACGCAGGCCTGCCAGTCGCCGGCCAGCATCGACTCGCGGAACTTCTTCGAGCCGTTGGCGTTGGTGCGCTCGCCGATCGCCAGGTACGAGGTGTCCTGGCGGAACGGCACCGCCTGGTACAGCGAGGACGCCGAGGACTCCGGCTGCGGGGTGCGCGGGGTGACCGGCCGGCCCTGCACCCGCTCGACCACCTGGCGCAGGTGCTCGGGCGTGGTGCCGCAGCAGCCGCCGACCAGCGAGAGGCCGTACTCGCGGGTGAACACGTCGTGCGCGTCGGCCAGTTCGGACGGGGAGAGCGGGTAGTGGGCGCCGTCCTTGCCGAGCACCGGCAGGCCCGCGTTCGGCATGCAGGACAGGCCGATCCGCGCGTTCTTGGCCAGGTAGCGCAGGTGCTCGCTCATCTCGGCCGGGCCGGTGGCGCAGTTGAGGCCGATGTAGTCGACGCCGAGCGGCTCCAGGGCCGTCAGCGCGGCGCCGATCTCGGAGCCGAGCAGCATGGTGCCGGTGGTCTCCACGGTCACCTGCACCAGCACCGGCAGGTCCAGCCCGGCCTCGGCGAGGGCGCGCTTGGAGCCCAGGATGGCGGCCTTGGTCTGCAGCAGGTCCTGGCTGGTCTCGACCAGCAGCGCGTCGGCGCCGCCGGCGATCAGGCCGGCCGCGTTCTGCTGGAAGCCGTCACGCAGCGTCTCGTACGGGGCGTGGCCGAGGGTGGGCAGCTTGGTGCCGGGGCCGATCGAGCCGAGCACCCAGCGGGTGCGGCCGTCGGCGGCGTGGGCGTCGGCCACCTCGCGGGCGATCCGGGCGCCGGACTCGGACAGCTCGAAGATACGCTCCGCGATCTCGTACTCGCCGAGTGCGGAGAAGTTGGCGCCGAAGGTGTTGGTCTCGACGCAGTCCACGCCGACCCCGAAGTAGGCCTCGTGGACGGAGCGCACGATGTCGGGCCGGGTGACGTTGAGGACCTCGTTGCAGCCCTCCAGGTTCTGGAAGTCCTCCAGCGTCGGATCCTGTGCCTGGAGCATGGTGCCCATTGCACCGTCGGCGACCACCACCCGGGTGGCGAGCGCTTCACGCAAAGCGTTCGCGCGGCTCTGCTGAGTGATGGACGGATTGGCTGCAGTGGCCATGGGGCTTCTCCCTGGTGCGACGGCTGTCGGCTTTGCGGGCCCGCTTACTCGGGCCCGCACGTGGCCAGGGTATCCGGCCCGCGCCCCGGCCTGCGGTCGCATTCCGTATCCTGATCGTTCGACCGCAAGGGGGGAGCAACCGCGTGGGCCGATTCCCGACCGTCGCGCGACGCGTCACGGGGGCCCTGGCGGCCCCGTTCCGGGCGTTGCGCAAGCGCTGGCGGAGCTGGTCCCGGTGGCGCCGGGCACTGCTGGTGCTGGGCCTCGCGGCGGCCGTGCCGGCGGCCGCACTCGGCTCGGCCTTCGTCGCGATCCGCTTGCACTACACCGGCGACCCGTCCGCCGAGGCCCGCACCCGCGGCCGGGACGCGCTCTGGCTCGGCCACGCCTGGGTGGACGGCCGCAAGGGCGAGGCCGACGTCGCCGCGCTGGTGCGGCAGCTGGCCGGCACCGGCGTCCGCGACCTGTACGTGCACACCGGCCCGCTGGAGCACGACGGCTCGCTGCCGCCCGCCGTCCACCCCCGGGGCCGCTGGTTCACCGACGCGGTGCACCGGGCGCTGCCGGACGTCCGGGTGCAGAGCTGGCTGGGCGACGAGGTCAAGCCGGAGAAGGACGCCCTGGACCTGGAGGACGCCCCCACCCGGGACCGGGTCACCGCCTCCGCCCGGCAGGTCCTGGACCTCGGCTTCGACGGCGTGCACTTCGACATGGAACCGATCCGGCCCGGCAGCGCCGGCTGGCTGGCCCTGCTCGACCAGGTCCGCCCGGTCACGGCCGGGCGCGGCGCCGCGCTCTCGGTGGCGGCCCCGCAGCTCGACCCGGTGCCCGGCCTGCACACCGCCGGGATCCTGCTCACCGACCACGGCAAGTGGTGGGACCAGGCGTACTTCACCGAGACCGCCCGCCGGGTCGACCAGGTCGCCGTGATGGCGTACGACACCAGCATGCCGACCGAGCCGCTGTACGGCGGCTACGTCGCCCTGCAGACCGAACTGGCGCTGGAGGCCACCCCGGCCGGGGTGGACCTGCTGATCGGCCTGCCGTTCTTCTGGGACGACCGGCACGGCCATCGGGGTGACGCCGAGACCGTGCCGGCCGCCGTCCGGGGCGTCCGGCTGGGCCTGGGCCGCCAGGACCCGGGGCGGCGGAACTTCGGCGTCGCGCTGTACGTGGACTTCGCCGCCACCCCGGAGCACTGGGCGGCGTACCGGCGCGGGTGGGTGGACGCCTGAGGGGTTCCGGCGGCGGGTGCGGGAGCGGCGCGCGCGGAAAGCGTGCGTGCGGGAACGGCGCCTGCGGGAAGGGTGCGTCGTCGCGCCGCGTCGCCGCTCGGACACCGTCCGCGCCCGCCCCGGATGAACTGACGACCCGTCAGCCAGGACCGTCCGGATATCCGCTGGATCGGGGCGGCACGCTCCCCCAGACTGTCCCGGTGCCCGGCCGCGGTGCGCATCAAAGCCCGTAGGCTGGGCAGGTAGGGACCATGGGGCGAGGCGTTCCATGGGTGACGAGAGGTTCGACAGTCGGCAGCCGACCCGTCGGCGCCCCGGCAGGCCAGCCGAGGCGGCGCAGGTTCGACCGCCGACCGGAGGGAGACGCTGGGTGATCGAGCTGGAAGATGTTCCCGAGTTGATCGACCCGGTGATGGTCTGCGCTTTCGAGGGCTGGAACGACGCGGGCGACGCCGCCTCCGCAGCCCTGGCACATCTGGACGACACCTGGGGCGGCAAGGTGATCGCCGCCCTGGACGCGGAGGACTACTACGACTTCCAGGTCAACCGGCCCACGGTCTGGCTGGACGGCGGCATCCGCCGGATCACCTGGCCGACCACCAGGCTCTCGGTGATCCGGGTGACCGAGCCGACCACCCGGGACGTCGTCCTGGTGCGCGGCATCGAGCCCAGCATGCGCTGGCGCTCGTTCTGCAACGAGCTGCTCGGCTTCGCGCACGAGCTCGGCATCGAGCTGGTGGTGATCCTGGGCGCGCTGCTCGGCGACACCCCGCACAGCCGCCCGGTGCCGGTCAGCGGGGTCACCTCCGACCCGGAGCTGGCCCGCCGGCTGGACCTGGAGGAGAGCCGCTACGAGGGCCCGACCGGCATCGTCGGGGTGCTCCAGGAGGCCTGCACGCACGCCGGGGTCCCGGCCGTGACGCTCTGGGCGGCCGTGCCGCACTACGTCGCGCAGCCGCCGAACCCCAAGGCGACGCTGGCCCTGGTCAACAAGCTGGAGGATCTGCTGGACCTGCGCATCCCGCCGGGCGAGCTCGGCGAGGACGCCCGGGCCTGGCAGCTGGGCGTGGACCAGCTGGCCGCCGAGGACAGCGAGGTGGCCGAGTACGTCCAGCAGTTGGAGGAGGCGCAGGACACCGCGGAGCTGCCGGAGGCCTCCGGCGACGCGATCGCCCGCGAGTTCGAGCGCTACCTGCGCCGTCGGGAGAACGTCGGGCCGACCGGCGAGAAGCCGGTGGCCGGGCACGCCACGGCGGAGCGGCCGGCCGAGCCGGAGTCCCCGGGCGCGGCCCGGGAGAGCCAGGACGGCGACGAGGAGTAGTCGCCGCCCCGGGGCCCGCCCCGGACAACGCCGAAGGGGCGTCAGGACTTCGGTCCGGACGCCCCTTCGGCGTGTTGAGGGAGTAGGTGCTACAGCGCGACGCCGAGCAGGGCGTCCACGGTGCGGCTGACCAGGCCGGGCGCACCCATGTCGGTGCCGCCCCCGGCCTCCTGCCGCTCGGCCCAGCGGTCGACGGCGGCCAGCGCGGCGGGCGCGTCCAGGTCGTCCGCGAGCGCCGTACGGACCTCGTCGAGCAGCTGCTCGGCGGCCGGGCCGTCCGGCCGGGAGACCGCGGCCCGCCAGCGGGCGAGGCGCTCGACGGCCTCGTCCAGGGTCGCCTTGGTCCACTCCCAGTCCTCGCGGTAGTGGTGCGAGAGCAGCGCCAGGCGGATCGCCGCCGGGTCGACGCCCTCACGGCGCAGCGCCGAGACGAAGACCAGGTTGCCGCGGGACTTGGACATCTTGTGGCCGTCCAGGCCGACCATGCCGGCGTGCACGTACGCCTTGGCGTACGGGTGGGCGCCGGTGGCGACCTGGGCGTGCGAGGCGC
The DNA here is from genome assembly GCF_041435235.1 of Kitasatospora sp. NBC_01300. NCBI lineage: Bacteria > Bacillati > Actinomycetota > Actinomycetes > Kitasatosporales > Streptomycetaceae > Kitasatospora > Kitasatospora sp. NBC_01300. The sequence continues at coordinate 1,580,044 of NZ_CP108408.1, forward strand.
CCATCTCGTGGTGCGGGAAGGAGAGGTCGCTGCCGCCGCCCTGGATGTCGAAGGACATGCCGAGGTACTGCAGCGCGATGGCGACGCACTCGATGTGCCAGCCGGGGCGGCCGTGGCCGAGTTCGGTCTCCCAGGCGGGCTCGCCCGGGCGGGCGGCGAGCCAGAGCAGGGCGTCCAGCGGGTGGCGCTTGCCCGGGCGGTCCGGGTCTCCGCCGCGCTCGGCGAAGACCGGGCGCATGGCCTCCTGGTCGAGTCCGGAGACCTGGCCGAAGCGGGGGTCGGACTCGACCGAGAAGTAGATGTCGCCGTCCACCTGGTAGGCGGCGCCGCTGGCGAGCAGCTTCTGGACCAGCGGGACGATCCACGGGATCGACTCGACGGCGCCGATGTAGTGGGCCGGCGGGAGCAGCCGCAGGGCGGTCATGTCCTCGCGGAACAGGGCCGTCTCGCGCTCGGCGAGGGCCACCCAGTCCTGACCGGTCTCGACTGCCCGGGCCAGCAGCGGGTCGTCCACGTCGGTGACGTTCTGGACGTACAGGACGTCGTGGCCGGCGTCCTTCCACACGCGCTGCACCAGGTCGAAGGCGTTGTAGGTGGCGGCGTGGCCCATGTGGGTCGCGTCGTAGGGGGTGATGCCGCAGACGTAGATCCGGGCGGTGCCGTCCTGCGGCACGACCTCACGGACCGTGCCCGCTGCGGTGTCGAAGATACGGAGGGGGAGCCCCTGACCAGGCAGGGCGGGAACCTCGGAGGCGGGCCAGGCATGCATGGAACCGACTTTAACCTTGCGAACATTTGAAAGCCTAACCAGTACACAAGATCGACTGGATTCGCTTCCTGTCATTGCCGGACCGCTTCCCGACTGATAAGGAACGGGCCTTGACGGGACCGACGTTGTTTCCGGCAGGCGTACGGCAGGCTTCGGGCGGGCGTTGGGCAGGCTTCGGGCAGGCTTTCCGCAGGCTTCGGGCAGGCTTTCGGACACGGTTGAGCGCCCGGTCGACCCTGCCGCCGACCGGGCGCCCGGCACCTCGGGGGACGCGGCCGGAGCCGCTACGACCGCTGCCAGAGGGCCGGCACGTTCGGCGGCTCCCAGCCCACCATGGCGGTGTGCGCCTGGAGGCAGACGTAGGAGGCACCGGAGTAGGTGACGCGGTCGCCCGCGTTGTACGAGGCCCCCGGCCTCCAACTGCCGCTCGGCGGCGTGGGCGTTCCGGTGGGGGTTCCGGTGGGGGTTCCGGTCGGGGTTCCGGTCGGAGTGGCGGTGGGGGTCGGGCTCGGCGTGCCCGGGGTCTGCGGCACGTCCAGGACGAAGTCGTAGCTGCCCTCACGGCCCGGGCCGTTCTGGCGGACGTTCATCAGCAGCCGGGCGTCGTAGATGGTGTCCGTGTTGTTGCGCGGCTCGCCGGGGAAGTAGAGCTGGGTGGTGAGCACCGGGCGGCCGGGCGCCTGGAGCTTGACGTGGAGGTGCCGGGTGCGGCCCGGGTAGAGGCCGGGGACGATCGTGTCCAGCTTGAAGGCGCCGTTCGCGTCGGTGAACTGGTGGCCGCGGAAGGTGAACCCGCTGTTGTCGTAGGCGCCGTTGTCGTCGGCCTGCCAGAAGTCCAGCAGGACGCCGGAGATCGGTCGGCAGGCACGGCCGAAGACGTAGCCGCTGACGGTCAGCCGGGTGCCGGGGCCGTCGTTGACCATGGAGCTGCGCAGTGGGGAGTTGGGCTTGAAGTAGGGGCCCTCGGTCTGCTCGATGGTGGGGTCGTCGCCGTCGTGGCACTCGGGGGTGAGGCCGGGGGGCCGGCCGGTGCCGGCCTGCTCGCGGGCCAGCGCGACGCCGCCGCCGACCAGCAGCGGGGCGGCGCCGAGCGCGGCGGCTGCCTTCAGGACGGTCTTGCGGCTGATCATGCCGTCGGGCGTGGGCATGCGCCCTCTCCTTCGGGTGGGGGGTGGGGGATGTGGGGGGCGGCCCTTGCCATGGTGGGGGCATGACAAGGGCCGAACCGGCCGCCCGTCCGCGCGCGCCGGACCGGCCACCGGTGGCCACCAGCAAAGTTACGGGCAGTCCGGGGCCGCCGCGATGGACGCGATCCGGGGATCGTGGTGATTTCCGTCGACCCGGGCCCGGAACTCCCCCGGCGTCATCCCGGTCTCCCGCCGGAAGAAGCGGCAGAAGTAGGCCGGGTCGGCGAAGCCCGCCTCCTTCGACACCTGACGAATCGTCAGGTCCGTGCAGGCCAGCAACCGTTTGGCCTCCAGGGTCTGCTGGCGCCGGATCAGCCCGCCCGGGGTGCGGCCGGTGGCCTGCTTGACCAGGGTCTGCAAGTGGCCAGGCGAGACGCCGAGTTCCTGCGCACTGGACGCCACCGAGTGCCGCACCCCGCCCGGGCCGGCGATCAACCGGGTGAAGGCGGAGGCCAGTTCGGTCGGCCGGCCGGGCGGCGACGGCCGCTCCCCCGGCCGGCCGGCGCGCAGCGCCCGGACGATCAGGATGTGCAGACTGGCCCGCAGCACGCCCTGGTAGCCGGGCTGCCTGGAGCGGTACTCGTGTTCCATGTCGGCGAGCAATGCGCCGATCGGACCGGCCTGTTCGCCGAGCCCGAGCGCGGGGCGGGTGGCCAGGGTGCGCAGCGCGGCGAGGTCCTGCGGGTTGCGGAGCAGGAAGTCCTCGTTGAACAGGACGACCTGGCCGGTGAGTTCGTCCGCGTCCGACCAGTAGTGCACCTGGCCGGGTGTGATCACGCACAACTGCGGTGGCGCCAGCGGCCGGTGGACCAGGTCCAGGACGTGGGCGCCGCGGCCGCCGGTGACGTGGACGATCTCGTAGAACGAGTGCCGGTGCGGGAAGCCCGCCCGGGACAGCGGGCCGATCGTGTCGAAGCTCCCGATGGCGAACGGGAGCAGGTGCGGCAGCGGGACCTGTAGCCGGTGCAGCGGCAGGTCCGGCGTGGTGCGGGGGGTGGGGGTGGTCCGTAACGCGTCCATCGGAGCAGTGTGCTGCCGGTTCGCGGACAGGTCCAGACCATCAGCCTGCTAGACCGGGGGCCAGGGGATCGGGGGCCAGTCCTCGGAGGGCAGCGGGTGCCGGCCGGTGCGGCGCAGCCCGGCCACCCGGGCCCGGGTCGCCTCCAGTTCGGCGGCGGTCAGGTGCGGGGCGAGGCGCGCGGCCAGCTCGCCGTCCAGCCGCTCGGCGAGCCGGGTCAGCACCTCCAGCGCCTCGGCGGGCAGCGGCTCGCCGGCCCAGCCCCAGAGCAGGGTGCGCAGCTTGCCCTCGGTGTTGAAGGTGACGCCGTGGTCGATGCCGTAGACCCGGCCGTCGGCGGCCGCGATCAGGTGGCCGCCCTTGCGGTCGGCGTTGTTGAGCACCGCGTCCAGCACGGCGAGCCGGCGCAGCCGCTGGTCGTCGTGGTGCACCAGCAGCGCGGTGCGTCCCCCGCCGACCTCGGCCCGCACGATCGGCAGCCAGCCGTGCTCCGGGCCGCGCGGGTCCTGGAGGGCCAGCAGCGGCTCGGCCTGCGGATCCGGCTCGACCCACAGCTGCACCATCCCGGGCCCGTGCGGCCCGTCGCGCAGCACGGTCGGCGGCACCAGCGCCCAGCCCGTCGCGGCCGACACCTCGTACGCGGCGACCTCGCGGCCGGCCAGCGTGCCGTCCGGGAAGTCCCACAGCGGGCGCTCCCCGGCGACCGGCTTGTAGACGGCCTGCGCGCTCAGCGAACCGTGCGTGGCGGTGCAGTACAGCGCGGCGTTGGACGCCTCGGTGAGGCGCCCGTGCACCGTCAACTCGCCCTCGCGCAGCAGCTCCAGCGCGGTGGGCACGTCGGCGGCGAGGGCGGCGGCGGCTGCCGGGTCCGCCTGGGGCGGGGTCTCGGTGTTCAGCGCCGGTAGCCGTTCGCGCGCGGGCACAGGTGGCCCTCCGGGTCGAGCGGGAGGTTGCAGAACGGGCAGGGCTTGCGGCCGGCCGAGACCAGGTCCAGCGCCCGCTTGGCGAACACCCGGGCCATCGCGCCGGACAGCCGCACCCGCAGCATGTCCGGGCCGTTGTCGTCGTCCTCGAAGACCGCCGCAGCGCTGTCCTCGTCCTCGTCGTCCTCCTCGACCTCGATCAGCGCCTGCGCCTCGACCACCAGGCAGCCGTCCACGCCGTCCCAGGCCAGGGCCATGGTGCCGACCCGGAACTCCTGCTCCAGCGGCAGGTCCAGCGGCGCGGTGTCGAGCAGGTCCTGCGGGGCGGCGGCCGGGATGGAGACGTCGCCGCCGCTGCGCCGCAGCGCCTCGTCCAGGACCTCGTCGATCCGCTCGGCGAGCGCCGCCACCTGGGTCTTCTCCAGCAGGACGCTGGTGATCCGGCCCCGGGCGCTGGCTTGCAGGTAGAACGCCCGGGCGCCGGGCTGGCCGACGGTGCCGGCCACGAACCGTTCGGGCTGGTCGTAGAAGAAGACCTGACGGGGCACGCTCTCGCTCCGGATCGTGTCGGTCGTGGGGATCACAGGGATCGTTCGGACGTCATGGCTCGGGCTGCCGTACGGCGGCCCGGGCGCGGGCTCGCCACGCGGCGGGGCTCGTTAGTCACCCTACGACCTCCGGGCCCCCGCAGGGGAGCCGAGCCGCTGTGGCACCGGCCAGCTCAGACGGTGCCGCCGGCCGTTGCGGAGCGGGGTGCGGCGGCCCTCCCGCCCACGTGGGGCGGCTCCGGACCGGACGGCTCCGGTCAGGTCGAGTGGTGCCGGTCGGGCCTGGGCCGGGGTCGTACCAGGCAGGTCAGGCGAGTCATGCGGGTCAGGCGGAGCGGCCGTCTCAGCTGGTGCCGCCGACCACCGCGTCGCCCGCCGGGGCGGCCGGGGCCGCGCCGGGCCTGGGCGCGAGCGAGCCGAGGTCGCCGGTGTCGCCCATCCTCAGGACGAAGGGCCGCTGCGGGGTGTAGCGGATCGCGGTGACCGAGCAGGGCTCGACGCTGATCCGCTGGAAGTGGTCCAGGTGCAGGCCGAGGGCGTCGGCCACCACCGCCTTGATCACGTCCCCGTGCGAGCAGGCGAGCCAGACCGCGTCCGCGCCGTGCTCGGCGGCGATCTTCTCGTTCCACTCGCGGACGGCACCGACCGTCCGGTGGCTCAGCTCGCGCAACGACTCCCCGCCGGGGAAGGCCGCGGCGGCCGCGTGGTCCTGCACGGTGCGCCAGAGCGGCTCCTTGGCCAGCTCGGCCAGCGGCCGGCCGGTCCACTCGCCGTAGTGGCACTCGCCCAGCCGCTCGTCCTCGGCGGGCGGGCCCAGCTCGGGCCGGGCCGCCAGCAGCGGCTCCAGGGTCTGCCGACAGCGCTCCAGCGGGCTGCTGACGGCCTGCACCAGCGGGATCCCCGCGAGCCGGCCGGCCAGCGCGGCGGCCTGCGCGCGCCCGGTGTCGTCCAGGTCCACGCCTGGCGTCCAACCGGCCAGGATTCCGGCGGTGTTCGCGGTCGAGCGGCCGTGGCGGACGAGCAGCAGGGTGGGCATGGGGCTCAGCCTACGGCCTCCGGGCGCGGGCGTGGAGTGGCGGTGCGAGGTGCGGCCGTCGGGTGCCAGCGTGGGGTGCCGGCGTGGGGTGCGGGCACCGGGTGCGGGCGGTGGGGTGCGGGCGCGGAGTTCGGGCGTGGGGTGCGGGACGTCCTGAGCCGCCGCAAGCACCGGCCCGCGAGGCCGACCTGGCCCGGCTCCGCCCCGGGCGCCCCGGCCCGGGCCACAATGGCCCGATGATCGTCCACTGCGCCAGCTACCACGACGGCCACCGGATCGAGGCCCCCGACGACCTCGCCGGCGCGCTCGCCGCCGCCCGCGCCGCCGGGCCCGGCGGCTTCGTCTGGATAGGCCTGTTCGAGCCCACCGCCGAGGAACTCGACCACGTCGGAAGGGAGTTCTCCCTGCACCCGCTGGCCGTCGAGGACGCCGTCAGCGCCCACCAACGCCCCAAGATCGAGCCGTACCAGGGCTCCCTGTTCGTCGCCCTCAAGACGCTCGGCTACCACCCCGGCGCCCACGCGGTGACGATCGGCGAGGTGATGGTCTTCCTCGGCGCGGACTTCGTGATGACCGTCCGGCACGGCGCCGACGCCCCGCTCTCCGGCCTGCGGGCCCGGCTGGAGAAGCAGCCCGAACTGCTGCGCTACGGGCCCAGCTCGGTGCTGCACTCGGTCTGCGACACCATCGTCGACGGCTACATGGAGGTGGCCACCGGGCTCCAGACCGACCTGGACGAACTGGAGGCGGACGTCTTCGCCCCCAACCGGGTCGGCCGCGACACCGCCGGCCGGATCTACGGCTACAAGCGCCAGGTGATGACCGTCCGCCGCGCCACCGGCCCGCTGCTGGAACCGACGCTGCGCCTGGCCCGCGGCGGCGAACCGTACATCCGCCCGGAGACCCTGCCCTACCTGCGGGACGTCGCCGACCACCTGGCCCGGGTGACCGACCAGGTCGACGGCATGGACCGGCTGCTGTCCGACATCCTCAACGCCAACCTGGCGCAGGTCAGCGTGCAGCAGAACAACGACATGCGGAAGATCTCGGCCTGGGCGGCGCTGGCCGCCGTGCCGACGATGATCGCGGGCGTCTACGGGATGAACTTCGAGGACATGCCCGAACTGCACCAGCCCTGGGGGTACCCGGCGGTGCTGTCCCTGATGGGCGTGGTCTGCATAGTGCTGCACCGGGTGTTCAAGCGGCACGACTGGCTGTAGTGCCGCTCGACGGCCCCGGACGGCTACGCCAGGCCGGCGCGCTCCAGGGCCTCGACGCCGGTGCGCAGCGCCTGGATCCGCTCGTCCAGGGTGAAGCCGGACGGGGCCAGGGTGAGCGTGGTGACGCCCGCGTCGGCGTAGGCCTGCATCCGGTCGGCGATCCGGGCGGTGTCGCCGATCAGCGAGGTGGCGTCGATCAGGTCGTGCGGGACGGCGGCCGCGGCGCCCGCGTAGTCCTTGGCCAGGTACTTCTCCTGGATCTCGTCGGCGGCCTGCTCGTAGCCCATCCGCCGGGCGAGCTGGTTGTAGAAGTTCTTCTCCTTGCTGCCCATGCCGCCGATGTACAGCGCGGCGTAGGAGCGCTGGGAGTCGACGCCGGCCTTGATGTCCTCGCCGACCGCGATGGTGACGGTCGGGCAGAGGTCGAAGCCGTCCAGGCCCTGGCCCGCCTTGGCGCGGCCGGCCTTCAGCGGGTCGAGGGAGAGCGCGGCGTGCTCGGGCGAGAAGAAGATGCCGAGCCAGCCGTCGGCGATCTCGCCGGTCTGCTCCAGGTTCTTCGGGCCGATCGCCGCGATGTACAGCGGGATGTGCTCGCGCACCGGGTGCACGGTGAGCTTGATCGGCTTGCCGGGGCCGCCGGGCAGCGGCAGCGTCCAGTGCGCGCCCTCGTGGACCAGCCGCTCGCGGGACATCGCCTTGCGGATGATCTCCACGTACTCACGGGTGCGGGCGAGCGGCTTGTCGAACTTCACCCCGTACCAGCCCTCGGAGACCTGCGGGCCGGAGACGCCGAGGCCGAGCCGGAAGCGGCCGCCGGACAGGGTGTCCAGGGTCGCCGCGGTCATCGCGGTCATCGCCGGGGTGCGGGCGGGGATCTGGAAGATGGCCGAACCGACGTCGATCCGCTCGGTCTTCGCGGCGACGAAGCTCAGCACCGTCGCGGCGTCCGAGCCGTACGCCTCGGCCGCCCAGCACACCGAGTAGCCGAGCCGGTCCGCCTCCTGGGCCACGGCGATGTTGTCGGCGTCCATGCCGAGACCCCAGTAGCCGAGGTTGATTCCGAGTCGCATGTGCCGAACCTTCCAGTCGGTGAGGGTTGGTGGCGAGGGTAGCCGCGCACTCGCCGGTCATGCTACTGACCGGTAGTGGTGGTCTGGGTCACACCCGCCGCCGCCCGGGCCCGGTGATCGTTCTGCGGGTCGCCACCCCTGCCCGGACACCGGCCGCTACGCTCAGCCGACGTGGGGAGCGCTCTCCCCACCTGCGCGTTCTCAGGGCTACCGGGGCGCCCGGTGCCACCGGCCAGTGGAGGGCCCGTCCGATGGAAAAACGTCACCTCGGCCGTACCGGTCTCCAGGTCTCCCGGCTCGGCCTCGGCACCATGACCTGGGGCCGCGACACCGACGAACACGAGGCCGCCGAGCAGCTCAAGGAGTTCGTCGACGCCGGCGGGACCCTGCTCGACACCGCCGACGTGTACGCCGACGGCGGCGCCGAGTACCTGATCTCCCGGCTCACCGACAACCTCGTCCCCCGCTCCGAACTCGTCATCGCCACCAAGGCCGGCAGCGTGCCGGAGTCCGCCCGCCGCTTCGACGGCTCCCGCGGCCACCTCCTCGCCGCCCTCGACGCCTCGCTGCGCAGGCTCGGCACCGACTACGTCGACCTGTGGCAGGTCCACTCCTTCGACCCCCTGACGCCCGCCGAGGAGACGCTCAGCGCCCTCGACATCGCCGTCTCCTCCGGGCGCGCCCGGTACGTCGGGGTCTGCGACTTCAGCGGCTGGCAGCTCGCCAAGGCCGCCACCTGGCAGCGCGCCCACCACGGGCGCACACCGCTGGCCGGGGCCCAGCTGGAGTACTCGCTGCTCCAGCGCGGCATCGAGCGCGAGGCGCTGCCCGCCGCGGCGGACGCCGGGGTCGGGCTGCTCGCCTCCTCACCGCTCGGGCGCGGGGTGCTCACCGGCAAGTACCGGCACGGCGTCCCGCAGGACTCGCGCGGCGCCTCGCCCTACCTGTCCGGGTTCGTCCAGCCGTACCTCGGGGAGCGCTCGCGGCGGATCGTCGACGCCGTCGCCACGGCCGCCGACGGCCTCGCCAGCAGCCCGCTCGCGGTCGCCCTCGCCTGGGTCCGGGACCGGCCCGGAGTGGCGAGCGCGCTGGTCGGGGCCCGTACGGTGGCACAGCTGCAGGCGGCGCTGTCGGTGGAGGCGCTTACGCTTCCGGGTGAGATCCGTGGTGCGCTGGACGACATCTCGTCACCGGTGCACCGCTACCCGGACCAGGGGTGGAGCGAGCTGTAGCCCCCCTCGTTCAGCTGAACACGCAGTGGAGTGACTCTTGGAGCGGACGATGAGTGACACGGAGAACGGCGCTCCGGAGGAGACCTCGGCAGTCTCGGCGAGCCCGGCGGAGTCGGCGAGCCCGGCGGAGTCGGCGAGCCCGGCGCAGTCGGCGAGCCCGGCGGAGAAGTCGAGCTCGGTTGAGACGGCGATCACGGCTGAGACGGCGAGCCCGGCGGAGTCGGCGAGCCCGGCGCAGTCGGCGAGCCCGGCGCAGTCGGCGAGCCCGGCGGAGAAGTCGAGCTCGGTTGAGACGGCGATCACGGCTGAGACGGCGAGCCCGGCTGAGAAGGCGGCGGCGATCGCCGAGCTGGCGCAGCGGATCCGCAGCGTCGGCCCGCAGGCCGCACCGCCGGAGGGCGAGGGCCGGCCCGCGGCTCCCGAGGGCGCCAAGGACGTCAAGGACGCCAAGGCCCCGGCCCCGGCCTCCGCGCAGCCCGACCAGCAGCGCGCGCAGGCGCTCAAGGACACCGCCGAGGTGCTGATCGCCGGGGGCGCCCCGGCCGATCTCGCGGCCGCCGCAGTGGCCGAGTTCGGCGACGGCGCCGCCGAACAGCTGCGCTCCGACCCGTGGGCCGTACTGTCCCTGCCCGGCGTCCGCCCCGAACACGCGGACGGCTTCGCCCGCGGCCTGCTCGGCCCCGCCGCCGGCCCCGGCGACCCGCGCCGCGCCCAGGCACTGGTGCCGTGGCTGCTGGAGCAGGCGGCGCTGCGCGGCCACTCCGCCGTCGAGGTCGCCGAGATCGCGGCCGGGCTCGACCGCCACGGGCTGCCGGACTCGGCCGCGGCGATCCAGGCCGCCGTCCTGGACGGGCGCGCGATGCCGTTCCAGGAGGAGCTGACCGGTCCCGAGGCACACGCGGCGGGCGGCGACGAGGACGAGGAGCCGCCGACCCGGACGCTGCTCGCCCTGGAGCGGCTCGCACTGGCCGAGGAGAGCCTCGCGGACGGGCTGGTCCGGCTGATGTCGACCTTCGTGCCGGGCGAGGACCCGGAGCCGGGCGACGAGGACGCGGCGGCGGAGGATGCGGAGGATCCGGCGGAGGACGCCGAGTCCGCGGCCGACTCCACGCCGGGCTCCGACCCCGAGGCGGACTCCGACTCCGAGGCGGACTCCGACTCGGGCGCGGCCCCCGCGGAGGCCACGGCGAAGGACGCGACGGAGGCCACGGTGGAGGACGCTCCGCAGGCCCCCGCCGCGCCCGGCCCGACCGCGTGGGCGGCTGCCGCCGAGGCCGCGCCGTCCTCCTCCGCGACCGCCCTGATCCAGGCCGTCGCCGACAGCGCCCTGGTGCTGCACACCGGCGGCGAGGCCGCCCGCGCCGAACCCGCCGCGCTGCTGGCCGCGGCCGGCGGCCTCGGGCTGCGGGCCTGGGCCGCCACCTGGACCGACCAGGGCCGGGAGTCCTTCGCCGCACTCACCGACACCCCGGCCGCCGTGATCACCCTCGCCGACTTGCTCTCCGGCGCCGCCGGGCCGGGCCGCTCCTCCGACGGCACGCTCGCCCTGGACGTCCTGGTCGTCCTCGACGCCCCGCTGCTGGACGTCGAACTGGCCGCCACCGTCCTGGAGTCGCTCGCCGACGGCACCCGGCTGGTGCTCAGCGGCGACCCCGGCCAGCTCTGGTCGGCCGGCCCCGGCCGGTTCTTCGCCGACCTGCTGGCCGCCAAGGTCTGCCCGGCGGTCGCCTCCCGCACCCCGGACTTCGGCCCGATCGGCGAGCTGGTCTCCGGCGTCGGCATCGGCGAGCTCCAGCCCGTCGAGGCGCCGGACAAGGAGGTGGTCATCCTGACCGCGAAGGACGGCGGCGAAGCCGTCCACCGCGCCCTCCAGCTGCTCACCGACTCCATCCCCCGCGCCCTCGGCATCCCCGCCGAGCAGGTGGTGCTGCTCACCCCCGGCCACGGCGGCCCGGCGGGCACCCGGGCGCTGAACGCCGCCGCGAAGGCCCGGCTCAACCCGGGGCCCGGCCGGTTCGGCGGCTTCGACCCGGGCGACCGGGTGGTCGACTCCCCGGCCCCCGGCGTCACCCGCCCGGCCCGGGTGCTGGACGGCGACGCCACCGGCCTGCACCTGGCGTACGCGGACGGCTCGCGCCGGACGGTCCCGCCCGCCCAGGCCGGCCGGCTGCGGCACGGCTGGGCGCTGACCGTCCACCAGGCACTCGGCCGCCGCTGGCCGGGCGCGGTCGTGGTGCTCCCGGAGGACGCCGGCCCGGCGCTCACCCGGCAGTGGGTCTACACCGCCTTCGGCCGCGGCGAGCGGCACCTGTCCGTGGTGCACGCGGCGGGCCCGGCGCTCGCCCAGGCCGTCACTGAGCGCCCGGCGCAGCCGCGCACCACCCGGCTGCGGGCGATCCTCGCCGAGAACGCCGCCTCGGCGTACTAGAGCGTGTCAGCGGAACGCGCGGAGGGCGGGCCCCCTACAGGTGGGGCCCGCCCTCCGGGTGTCTGCACGACGAACGGTTCAGTCGTCGGGGTCCTCGTCGTCGTAGACCTCGCTCACGTCGAACCGGCAGATCAGCATCTGCGGGTCGGCGTGCTCGAAGGGCTCCGGCAGCCACTCCCCCGGCTCGGTCGGCTCCGCCGCCGCGACCCAGAGCGTCGAGTCCGCCTCCTCCAGGCCGAACTCCTCGCTGCGGGCGGCGATCTCGTCCGGCTCGTACTCGCCGAACAGCACGCCGATCGCGGCGTTCACCCCGCTGGTGCCGCCCCCGCCCGGAGTCAGCGACTCGTCGAGCCGCTCGGCCTGGGCGCGCAGCCGCTTGGGGTCGGCGACGTGGTAGTCGCGGCGGATCAGCACGCTGATCGCCTCCGGCTGTTCGGGGCCGTGGTAGCCGCCCGGACCCTCGTCCCCGGGGATCTCGAAGGGGGTGACCTCGTCGTAGACCTCGTAGAGGATCTGGTCGTAGGCGATGGCCGCCGTCGCGAGCTGCTCGTAAGCGGCGGACACAGCGGGATCGTCCGCTGCGCTGGGGCTCGACACCGCTTCCAGATGACGGTCGATGGCGGCCTTGACCGCCTCGGCGGCGGCGCGTACCTCGGCAATGGTTGGCTGCGCGGCATCAGACATGGTGCAGACGCTATCTCCCCGCGGTGTCGGTACGCACAGCGGTTGTCACCTACACCCGCGATTTCACCGCAACTTCCCCCCTGATGTCCGATCCGCGTGGTTCTGTCCCCGCGCATGCCCGGCGCGAAGGGCGTGCGGCCGGGCCGCGCGGGGCCGATCGGGTGCCGCTTCGCGCGCCGGGATCGGGGTATCCCGTCCGGAGGAACAACGGAACTGATGCACTGTCAGGCGGGTCGGCGCGCCCCGGCCGGTCCGGGGCGTCCCGCCGGGTCGGACGGACGGCCGGGAGGACGACCGGAAATACCCGGGCCGACTGTCCGAGGCAGGTCGTAGGCTTGCGTGCAGGTGATCCTCAGGAGGAGAGTTTTGACCCCACCGAAGCCGGTCCGGCAACCGGAGTACGAGTACCAGTCGCTGCGCATGCCGCGCGGCACCACGCGCAATGCGGCACGCCAACTGCTCACCGAGCACGCCGAGTACGGGCACTGGGAGCTCGACCGGCTGAGGCTGTTCCCCGACGGGAGCAGGACGGTCCGGCTGAAGCGGCGGATCATCCGGCAGGTCCGGAGCTGGTGACGGGCGAGCGCGCCTGAACCCATGAGCCCACCCGCCGCGGCGGGGAAGGGCCGGGCGGAAGGCCGCCCGACCGGGGGGCTCCGGGCTCGGGGGACTCCAGGCCCGGGAACGCGCCCGTCGCGGTGGGGATCCCACGCCGGGCTCTCGGGCCGGGGCTCCACGTCACGTCAGGCCTTGATGCGGGTTTTCACACCGGATCTCCGCCCGCCCGCGGCCGCCCGTACCTCCAGGCGGCCGCGGGCGCGTCACGCTCCGGCCTCGTGCTCCGGCGGCGCCGCGGGGGGTGCGGCGCCGGCGGGGTGCGGCCTACCGACGGATCAGCGGGCCCCGGCGCGGGCGCGGCGGTAGAGCACACCGCCACCGAGCAACAGGGCGAGGCCGGCGGCGCCGAGCAGTTCGACGTCACCGGCGCCGGTGGAGGCCAGCTGGCTGCCGACGGCGCCGCTCGGCGTGGAGGCGACGACCGGGGCGGCGGTGCGGGCCGCGACCGGGGCGACCTGTCCGCTCGTGACCGGCGCGACGGCGGGGGCCGAGTGTGCGCCGGCCTCGGGGGTGGTGGACGGGCCGCCGTTGCGCGGGTAGCCCGGAGTCTCCCCGCCGACCTGCGGCGGGATGGACGGGCTGTGCGTCTCGGGGCAGTCGTCGGCCGGCTTCGGGGTCGGGGAGGGCTGCGCGACGTTGGCGCAGTCGTTGCCGAAGGCCGGGTTCCCGACGCCGACCACGTCGACGGAGTTGCCGCAGGCGTTGACCGGGACGTGCACGGGGGCCTGGATGCTGTTGCCGGAGACCACGCCGGGCGAGTTGGCGGCGACGCCGGAGGCGGACGCGCCCGAGGCGGCGGAGCCCCGGTCGGTGCCGCCGTTGGCCCCGGAGCCGGTGTGGGAACCGGAGCCCGCGTGGGAGCCGGAGCCGGTGTGGGAGCCGGAGCCCACGTGGGAGCCGCCCGGCTTCGCGGCCTCCGGGTGGCCGCCGGCGTTGGCGCAGCGGTTGCCGTAGGCCGGGTTCAGCACGCCGATCACGTCGACGGTGTTGCCGCAGGCGTTGATCGGCACCTCGACCGGCACCTGCACCGAGTTCCCGGAGGCGACACCCGCCGATCCGGCGGCACCTCCCTGGGCCTCGGCGCCCGCGTAGGCGTAGCCGGCGGTCGAGGCCAGGACACTGCCGGTGGCCACGACCGTGAGGATCCCCTTCTTGGCTACATTCCTCATCTTTTCCCCTGACGTATCGAGAACGACGTGACGACCTTGACGTAAATACCTTCCGAAAGTCGGAATTTCCGTATATCCGGATATCCGGCAAGGTCTTCGACTGCACAGGAGTTAACGAGAGAGCGGCTGGGAGGTTGAGCCGAACGAACCAACTTCACCCGATCGAGCGATTGCCCCCTTGTTTACCTCTCCACACCCCGCTCCCCGTTCCCCGCATGCAAGCGGCCCCCGGGCGGCGCGTCCGCCGCCCGGGGGCCGGATGAGTCGGCTCAACGAGCCTCAGCGGCTCGGAGCGTGACTCAGAAGTTGGCGCAGTGGTTGCCGAACGCCGGGTTCAGCACGCCGATCACGCTGATGGTGTTGCCGCACAGGTTGACCGGGACGTGCACCGGGATCTGCACCTGGTTGCCGGAGACGACACCCGGGGAGCCAACAGCCGCACCCTCGGCGCCGGCACCGCCGTGAGCGGACGCGACACCGGCGGCGGCGATCACCAGGCCACCGGTGGCGGCGGCAACAGCGGCGATCTTCTTGACCTTCATCATTCCTCCTGTATGGACAACGCAACCCGTTCGGCGGGTTGCACAGGGATGAACGAGGGTGTGGCAAACGGGGTACGGAACAGATTTGCCATTCACCCGCAACGGTGATGGTCCGCACACACGGTCGATCCGCATTTCCTTGCAGGATCGTTTCTGTTGATCTCCTTCGACCTGTCCCAAATCATTAGCTCGGACAATGCGGACGGCCCGCCCCCGGCACTCCGGGAACGGGCCGTCCACCCGAGGTGCTCAGCAGGCGTCGAGGAACCGGTCCAGCACCCGGACGCCGAACTTCAGCCCGTCCACCGGCACCCGCTCGTCCACGCCGTGGAACATCCCGGCGAAGTCCAGCTCCGGCGGCAGCTGCAGCGGCGCGAAGCCGAAGCAGCGGATCCCGAGGTCCTGGAACGACTTGGCGTCCGTCCCGCCCGACAGGCAGTACGGCACCGCGCGGGCGATCGGGTCCTCCGCCCGCAGCGCCGTCTGCATCGCCTCGACCAGCGCGCCGTCGAAGGTGGTCTCGATCGCCTTGTCCGAGTGCAGGCTCTCCCGCTTCACGCGCGGGCCCAGCACGCTGTCCAGCTCTGCCAGGAACTCCTCCTCGTAGCCGGGCAGGAAGCGCCCGTCCACGTGCGCGGTGGCCTGGCCGGGGATCACGTTGACCTTGTAGCCGGCGCCGAGCATGGTCGGCTGGGCGGTGTTGCGCAGCGTGGTGCCGATCATCTTGGCGATGCCGCCGAGCACCCGCAGGGTCTCGTCCATGTTCTCCGGGTCGAGCTCGACCCCGAGCGCGTCCGACAGCTCGTTCAGGAACGCCCGTACGGTCTTGGTGATCCGCAGCGGGAACTTGTGCCGGCCGAGCCGGGCGACCGCCTCGCACAGCTCGGTGATCGCGTTGTCGTCGTTCTCCATCGAGCCGTGCCCGGCGCGGCCCTCGACCGTCAGGCGCATCCAGTGCATGCCCTTCTCGGCCGTCTCCACCAGGTACAGCCGCACCTGGTCGTTGACCGTGAAGGAGAAGCCGCCGACCTCGCCGATGCCCTCGGTCACGCCCTCGAACAGCTCCGGGTGCTTGTCCACCAGGAACCGCGCCCCGTACGTGCCGCCGGCCTCCTCGTCCGCGACGAACGCCAGCACCAGGTCGCGCGGGGGCTTGCGGCCGGTGCGCAGCCGGTCGCGGACCACCGCGAGGGTCATCGCGTCCATGTCCTTCATGTCGACCGCGCCGCGCCCCCACACGCAGCCGTCCGCGATCTCGCCCCCGAACGGGTCGTACGTCCAGTCCGCGGCGTTGGCCGGCACCACGTCGGTGTGGCCGTGGATCAGCAGGCCCGGGCGGGAACGGTCCTCGCCCTCGATCCGCACCACCGTCGAGGCCCGGCCCTTGGCCGACTCGAAGATCTGCGGCTCCACCCCGAACTCCGCGAGCTGCTCGGCGACGTACTCCGCCGCCTTGCGCTCGCCCGGGCCGGAGCCGTCCCCGTAGTTGCTGGTGTCGATCCGGATCAGATCGCGACAGATCCCGGCGACCTCCGACTCAGCCGTCGCCCTCGGCCCCGCCGACTCGCTCCGCTCGCTCACGGTCACTCCTCGTCTTTGGCCCGCACCGACGCACCAGCGCGCCACCCCCAGGACCTGCACCCGGGCCGTACGAGCACGTACGCCCATCCTCCCCCAGCCCCCGACCCGGATCCACCCCCTGCGCGCCCCCGAAACCCCCTGGTCACGCCCCCGCCACACACTCCCCCTTGCCCCCGCCACCGCCCCCACTCCCCCGCCCCGAACCGTTTTGGGACCCCAAGCCGATCTTTGCTACAGTTACATCTGTCAGCGCGGCCGACGAGAGAACGGAAGCCGCAAGGACAACACCCGGTCCGGGTGGCGGAATGGCAGACGCGCTAGCTTGAGGTGCTAGTGCCCTTTATCGGGCGTGGGGGTTCAAGTCCCCCCTCGGACACCAGCAAGACCCCTGTTGATACAGGGGTCTTTTGCTTTTCCCGGCCGTCGTGTGACCAACCGCGGGGCCGGCGGCCGACCTCGTAGGGCCGGTCGATCCGACGTGACGGCGGGTCGGCCGGCCCTTGGGGTGGGGTCGGGGCTATCGGGTGTGGAGGCGGTGGGCGGTGCGCCGGGCCCACCAGAGGGCGGCTGCGGTGACGGCCAGGGTCCAGGCGAGTTGTGCCACCGCGTACGGGTGGCCCTGGGCCGCGGAGCGGGCGAGCGGGAACAGGAGGGTCCCGACCACCAGCGGGCCGCGCAGGTACCAGACCGCCACCTGGCCGGGGCCGGTGTTGCCCATGGGGGTGTTGACACCGATCGTCAGGTGCATGGGCACGACGCCCCGGTAGGAGCTGACCAGCGCGGCAGCGGTGAGTGCGGGTACGGCCGCGAGGAGCGGGAGAAGCCCTGCGGTGTCCCGGCCGACGAGCGCGCACGCCAGTGCGCCGGCTCCGGTGAGCGCGAGGAGGAGGCCGCCGGGCACCGCCGAGTGCTGGAGGGCGAGCGACTTGAACGTCCAGGGCAGGTTGGTGGAGCGCCGCTGGTCGTCGCTCTCCAGCCGGGCCGGCTCGGTGAGTTGAGCGGCCGCCAGGTATTCGGCGGCCAGGGACAGCACGACGACGATCTGCTGTGCGGTCGAGGTGAAGGAGGGGGCGGCCGCGGTCAGTCCAACGGCGAGCCCGCTCCAGACGACGGCCCACCCCAGGCGGCGGGGGTTGCGCAGCAGGCAGGTGAGGTCGCGCCACGGGACCAGCAGCAGCGGGTGCCGCGGCATGGGGAGGCGGAGCCGGGGGGTACTGCTCCGCTCCTTGAGCCGCGGTACTCCGGAGCGGGCCTGGCGGAGGTCGAGCATGAGGACGGACGTGCTGATCTGGGCGGCGACCGTCGCGCGCAGTCTGAGGGCGGCCTGCGGGATCGCGGGCAGTTCCCGCCAGGCGAGGACGAGGGCGACCACCGGGGTGCCGACCGACAGCACCGTGCCGACGGCGCCCGCCGTACCCACCAGACCGAGCGCCCACAGGAGCGGTTGGGACGCCCACCCCCACGGGCCCGACCAGAGCAGGAGGTCCTGCAGCCAGCCCGTCCGCCCCTGCGTCCATGCCGTCCACACGCCGGCGGCGGCGACCCCGGCGAGGAGCCACCCCGCGGCGAAGACCCCGCGGCCGTAGCGGGACATCCACCGGTCGTTGCGCTCGACCAGGACGCCGACCGCGCTCGTGGTGAGCGCCACCGAGACGCCCGTCCAGGAGCCCGCGAGGGTCAGCAGGATCCACGACTGCGGGGCCAGGCCCTGCAGCAGGAAGCCCGCGACCGCGCCGGCGACGCCGCTCACCACGGTGGCCAGCGCCACCGAGGACCACAGCCCCGGCGCGAGCAGGGCCCGCCGGTCGACGGCCGAGGGCAGCAGGAAGCCGGTCGTGGCCCGGTCCAGCAGGACCGGGCCGCGCCACATCGCGCCCCGAGCGGTGAGCAGCAGGGCGAGGACCAGCACCGCCGGGACCAGCGCCAGGAGCGTCGCGGACGCCTGTTCCCCGATCTGCACGGGTGGCCGGTCGGCCGCCCGGGTCGAACTCGTCCACTGGAGCAGGGCGGGGACGCCCCAGCAGCCGCCCACCAGGAGGACCGTGTAGGCGATGAACCACGCGCTCCTGCGCTTCTCCTGGCGCGTGCCGCTCCGGGCTTCGCGCAGGAACCGCAGGGTGTCCGCGGTGCAGTCCCCCGACCTGTCGGGCACCCGCGCCCTCGTCCCGATCGCGGGTGCCACGCTGTCGCTCAAACCGCTCATCCTTCCCCCTGCACCGCCCCGGACGGGCCCGAGTGCCCCGCACGCGAGCCGACTTCGACGATCTGGTCCGCGACCTCGTTCAGGGCCCGGTGGTGGGTGGCCATGAGGACGGCCGTTCCGCGGTCGCGGTGCTCCGCGATCAGGCGGGCGAGGGCGGTCCGGGCCTGGGAGTCGAGCCGCTGCTCGGGCTCGTCCAGGATGAGGAGGTCGTGCGGCCGGATGAAGGCGGCGGCGAGGAGCAGCGCCTGGGTCTGCCCGGAGGACAGGGCCGAGGGGAACTGTTCGGACTGCGCCGTGAGGCGGTGCGACTCCAGCGCCCCGTCGACCGCGGCATCGGCTCCGCCGCCCATGCCGTGCGACAGCGCCACGAGCCGCAGGTGCTCCCGCACGGTGAGGTCCGGATAGAACGCACCGGGATCCATCACCGACGCGACCCGCTTGCGCACGTCCAGGGAATCCTCGTGGATCTCCTCCCCGTCGAAGACGACCGATCCTGCGGAGGGTCTCTCCCGGCCGGCCGCCACGCGGAGCAGGGTGCTCTTGCCGGATCCGTTGTCCCCGACCAGGGAAACGCACTCACCACGGTGAATGCGGAGGGAGACCCGGTCGAGCACGGTGCTGTCACCGTACGCGTGTGTGACGTCGACGAGTTGCAGCAGCGGTGCGTCCGCCGCCTTGCCGGTTTTCTTTTTCAATCGACGAGCCGTCTTCTCTCGGATGATCGAAACGTTCATTTTCACACTTTTCTGAACATTGGGCCGATCATAGCAAGGCGTCCCAATCCTGCAAAGCCGACCCAAATACACCCTCCAGGCGGCTCGGCATACATCCCCCTGGGGCCGCAGAGGCCGCCAAGTCAAATGGGGCGATTCGAGGCCATACGGACTGTTCGGCGGAATCCACCGCCCGCCCGGATTCCCGATCAAGGCCTGACCTGCGATATCAATGATCGAATACAGGAACATCCGGGGACTCCGCAACAAAAGGGGCATTGCACAGAATTCGAAGAATGTCCACCTACAATGGAATTGGTCAATTTCTTCGAAATTATCCGCCGCCGATTCGCATTGCGCACACCATGGGCACATCAAGGGTCTTCCGATGGTTACCGGAACGACATATGGTCGAACGGCAGCGGCCGGCAGCGGACGTCGGTCCTCTGCGGGTTGGCCGCTGTCTCCACCATCAAAAGGAGAAAGAGTGAACGCCACCGAATCGCGTGTCGAGTTCGTGACCGATGCCGTCAACGCTTCGTTCGCGGAGGCGCAGGAGGGTTTCGTGAACGCACACAACGCTCCCGCGATGACCACCCCCACCATCGTCGCCGTGTGCGAGGTCGTCGTGACGGGCAGCACGATCTGCCTCGGCTGCTGAACCACTGACCCACCGGTGACACCACCCATGTGAGCAGACGGGCCGGAAAGGGGGACGCGCGGTTCCCCTTTCCGGCCCCGCTCGACTGGAGCACGAGGACGCGTGAATGCCATTCACTAAGATCGTCAACGAGCCTTCCCACCTCATATCGCGCGAGGACGCGCATTACTGGACGCTGGCCCCGGCCGCGGTGGGCGAGATCATCAGCGGCCTCGAAGCCTTGACCAGGACGGCCGCCTACGGACCCAACGGGCTTTTGCAGGGCCTGAGTTCGAAACGCGAGCGCAGCGTGGTCCCGCAGGCCCTCCGCAAGGCGATCGACAGCCGCGGCGGTGCCGTCGCCATCAAGGCCATGGGCGTCGTCGGCGGGGCGCTGACCCTGACCGGCCGCAGGAGCCGGGCGCAGCAGATCGCCGGAGCCGGCCTGATGCTGGCCTCCAGCGGCCTGAGCAAGTACCGCACCTCGTTCGGCAGGGACGGGGCGGACCACATGGCCGCCCTGATCTGCGGCTACCGCGTGCTCACCGCCCTGGTCCCCGGGGCCGAGAAGTCCGACGACCTCTTCCTGCGCGCGGTCAACGCCCAGACCTTCATCGCCTACGTGACCGCCGGCGCGGCGAAGGCGATCTCCAGCACCTGGCGGTCGGGCGAGGCGCTGGAACAGGTCCTGCAGACCCAGCAGTACGGGGACAGCGCGGTCGCCAAGTGGCTGAAGAAGAGCCCGCTGCTGTGCAGTTCGATGACGTGGTTCACCATCGTCTGGGAGACCGGGTTCCCGGTCGTCTACCTGCTGGCGCCGGCGAACGCCCGCAGGGCCCTGGCCGGCGTCAAGCTCTTCCACCTGGGCATCGCCGTGACGATGGGCCTGCCGCGGTTCTTCTGGGGATTCAGCTCGGCCCACGCGGCGGTCCTCTACGCCGTGGACCGCCTGCCCAGGAACGGGGGCCGGGGATGAGGTTCGAACGCCAGGTGGTCGCCACCTTCGGCGCCGCCGCCGTGGTCAGCGCCTACCTCTCGTACATCCGCCTGGAGGAGGAGTACACCCGGCGCAGCGGACTCAAGGGGACCTCCCTGATCCAGGGCCCGGACGGCCTCGCGATCGAGTACGCGCTCGATGCCGGGGGGCTCGGCCCCACCGCCCCCGTCGCGGTCCTCGAAAGCGGCCTGGGCGCGCCGCTGGAGTCCTGGGACTGGGTGGCCGGGCTGCTCGGCCGGCGCTTCCGGGTCCTGCGCTACCACCGCAGCGGGTACTGGCGCTCGAAGAGCAGGCTGCGGCCGGCCCAGATGGTCGAGTTCCTCCTGCAACAGCTCGCGCCGGAGGGCGACGTCGTCCTGTGCGGCCACTCGATCGGCGCCCTCACCGCCATGAACGTCGCGGCGGAGTCCGCCTACGTGCGCGAGCGCGCCACCACCCTGCACATCGTCGACGGGACGGACGCCGTGCTCCTCGGTGAGGACCGCGGGTCGAAGCGGCGGGTGGCGCGCTACAACCAGGACACCGCGCGACGGCTGCTCGGCTCGGCCCTGGGCACCACCCGCTGGCTGACGAGCCCCACCGAGCGGGAACTCGAGTACCGCCCGGACATCCAACGGGCGTACCTGGCCTCGATCTCCAGCCCCCAGGTGCTGCTGACGGCGCGCCAGGAGTACCTCCACGAACCCCTCGCCGGCCAGGACTTCGTGGCCGCCGGGCCGCTGCGGCGCGTCGTCATCTCGGCCGCCAACAACACCGAGCAGCAGCGCAGGCTCAGCGAGCGGGTCGCCGCGGACTTCCACGTCGTCCCGGCGAGCAGCCACCGGTCCATCATCGCCAAGCCCGCCCTGGCGCAGCAGACGGCGGCGATCATCCTGGAGAACTCATGAGCGCGTGGCGCCGGACCGTCACGTCCCTGGTCAAGGCCGCCCTGGTGACGCACGTCGTGCTGACGGTCTTCGAGAACCTGCCCGACGACAAGCTGCCGATCAAGATGCGTCTGCCGTTCTTCCCCGACCTGCCGCAGTGGCGCTTCTTCGCCCCGAACCCCGGCATCGAGGACCTGTACGTCTTCTACCGCACGCGCGCGACGCCCGCGGACGGGTGGACCACGTGGGCCGACCTGGCCATGCGGAACGAGGCGAAGCCGCTCGCCGTGCTGTGGAACCCGGGGAGCCGGGTCCCGAAGGCGCTGTTCGACATGGCGTCGCAGGTGCGCACGCTCGCCTCGAACGGGGCCATGTTCGAGTGGATGCTGAACAGCGACGGGTACAACCTGATGGCCGGGGCCGTGCGGGACGCGTGCAGGAGGAGCAGCGGGTCCGGGGACTACCAGTTCATGATCGTGGCGTCCGTCCCGACCGAGGGTGCCGACGGGATCAAGCGCATCATGATCTCGCCCGAACTCGCCCTGTGAACCGGGGGAATGCCGAGATGCCCGAAAACACCGAAAACACCGGAAGCGCTGCAAACACCGGAAAAACCGAAAACACCGGAAACACCGCGGGCGCCGGAAATCAGGAGATCCCCGATCTGGGCGAGAAGCGGATCCTGTTCGTCGTGACCGGATCCATCAACGCCTCGCTCACACCGTACTGGCTGCACTGGCTGCGCCAGTCGTTTCCCCGGATCACGAGCGATCTCCTGGTGACCAGGTCCGCACAGCGTTTCGTGACGCTGGACGCCCTGCGCCGACTGGTGGACGGCGACGTGTGGACCGACGACTACGCCGACCCCTCCCTCCCGGAATCCGCGCACGTGGAGATCGGCGAACGCGTCGACGCCTTCGCCGTCTTCCCCGCGACGCTCGATTTCGCGATGCGGCTCGCCTCGGGAAACTGCAACACCCCCGCCACCATGGCCTTGCAGATCACCGAAAAGCCGATCGTGCTCGCCACCGCCTTTCCGGCCGGAAACGCCGTCGTCGAACACCACATGGAGCTCCTGCTGCGGCGCCCGAACGTCTCGGTCAGCCGGACCGTCGCGGCGTACAGCGTCGGGAAGCGAAAATGGGAGGGCGAGACCGGCTTCTACCTGCCGTCGGTCCTGAAGGAGCTGGAAGGAATGTTCGACGCGGAGGGCCGCCGGTAGCGCCCGCTCCTGGCAGCCACTCCGCCCGTGGAATCCCGCGCGGCGGACCGACCATGAACGAGGCGGGCCGACCATGAAACGGAACAGCGACGTCGCGGTCGTGGGCAGCGGGCCGAACGGCCTGGCGGCGGCCGTCACCCTCGCCCGCGCCGGGCTGCACGTGGACGTCTACGAGAGCCAGGACGAGATCGGCGGCGGCCTGCGCACGCACGCCCTGTTCGACAGCGACGTACGGCACGACATCTGCTCCGCCGTCCATCCGATGGCCGCCGTCTCGCCGTTCTTCCGCCGGTTCGACCTGTCGGCCCGCGGCGTCGACCTGCTCCGGGCGGAAGCGTCCTACGCCCATCCGCTGGCGGACGGGCGGGCCGCCGTGGCGTACCACGACCTCGACCGGACCTGCGACGCGCTGGGCCGCGACGGCGCCGGCTGGCGGCGGCTGATGGCGCCGCTCATCGGCCGCAGCACCGAGATCGGGGAGCTCTTCCTCTCCGACTTCCGCTCCGTCCCCACGTCCCTGCGGACTCCGGCGATGCTCGCGTGGCGCTCCCTGGCCCACGGGACGGCGCTCGCCACGCGCCGGTTCGCGACCGACGAGGCGGCCGCCCTCCTCGCCGGGGTGGCCGCGCACGCCGTCGGCAGGCTCCCCAGCATCGTCGGCGGAGCCGTGTCGGTCTTCCTCGGCCACCTGGCGCACAGTTCGGGGTGGCCGGTGCCGCGCGGCGGGAGCTCGGCGATCGCGGACTGCCTCGCCGAGGACATCCGGCGCCACGGCGGGCGGATCCACACCGGTGCGCGCATCACCGACCTGGCGCAGGTGCGCGGTTCGCGCGTCGTCATGTTCGACACCGGGCCGAAGGAGTTCTCGGCCGTGGCGGGCGACCGGCTGCCCGCCGCCTACCGGCGACGGCTCCGCAGGTTCCGGTACGGGCCCGCGGCGGCCAAGGTCGACTTCCTGGTGTCCGAGGCGATCCCGTGGCGGAACACCGACGTGGCCAGGGCCGCCACCGTGCACCTCGGAGGGTCGCAGGCGCAGATCTACCGCCGGGAGTCCGGAGTCGCCCGCGGTGTCGACGCGGGCGACCCCTTCGTGCTGCTGGTGGATCCCGGCGTCGCCGATCCCGACCGGGTCCGCGCCGGGAAGCGGCCCGTCTGGGCCTACGCGCACGTGCCCAACGGGTACGCGGCGGACCCCACCGGCTCCGTCACGGCACAGATCGAGAAGTACGCGCCCGGGTTCGCCGACACGGTCCTCGCCGCCCGGAGCACCAACGGCGTCCAGTACGAGGCGTACAACCCGAACTACGTCGGCGGGGACATCGGGGCCGGGGCCCTGACCCTCGGCCAGCTGCTCATGCGCCCGACCCTCCGGTGGAACCCGTACGCGACCCCGCTGCCCGGCGTCTACCTGTGCTCCGCGTCCACCCCGCCCGGTCCGGGCGTCCACGGCATGAGCGGCCACCTCGCCGCCGTCTCCGCGCTCCGCCGGGAGTTCGGCATCGCCGCACCGCCCTCGCTCGGGCCCCGCCCGGCGTCTTTGCGACGTGAACCGTGACGGCGGCGTCATCAATCGGAGAGGCTGCTCGGTAAGGGTGGTGGCGGTGGGTCCGCCCCGTGGAACCCCTGGCGTTTTTGGAGGAGACCGATGTCCGCACCTGTCCAGCACCACCGGTTCGCCGTCGACGAGGACGGCAACGACCTGGGGTACGTCCTGTCGCTGCCGGACGGGTACGACGAGGGCCCCGGGCCGTGGCCGCTGCTGCTGTTCCTGCACGGTGCCATGGAGCGCGGCGAGGACCTGGCGGCGCTCGCCGTGCACGGGCCGGTGCGGCAGATCGCCGACGGGGCGAAGCTGCCGTTCGTGGTGGTGGCCCCGCAGTGCCCGGCGCACAGCTCGTGGGTCGCGGAGGTGAGCGCGCTGGCGGCCCTGGTCGAGGACGTGGCGCGGACGTACCGGATCGACCCGGACCGGCGGTACGTGACCGGGCTGAGCATGGGCGGCACCGGCACGTGGGCGCTCGCCGCCCGGTACCCGCGCCGGTTCGCCGCCGCCGTGCCGATCTGCGGGTCCGGGCTGAGCGAGGCGGCGCCGCGCCTCGTCGACCTCCCGGTGTGGGCCTTCCACGGCGGGGAGGACGACGTCGTCCCGGTCGCCCACACCGAGCGGGTGGTCGAGGCGCTGCGGGAGGCGGGCGGTCCGGTGCGGTACACGCGCTACCCGGGGGTCGGCCACGACTCCTGGACGCGGACGTACGACGACCCCGAGGTCTACACCTGGCTGCTCGCCCAGTCCCGCCGGTCCCGCAGCGCGGGCTGAGGACGCCGACGGGCCCGGCGGACGCTACTGCTGGGGGCCGGTCGCCTGACGGGAGCCGGTCCGGGGGCGGGTGGGGTGCGGGACGGACGCGGGCAGGGCGTGCCCGGTGCGGTCGTCGGTGTGCCAGGACTGCGACTGGAAGGCCAGGAACACCGCCGCCCACCGGCCCTCCGCCGGCAGGTGGATGAGCAGCGCGCCGTCCTGGTAGACGCCGTCGTCCGTCCGGAACCGCCCGCTGTTGCCCTGGTTCATGTGCACGTCGTGCACGCCGTTGCCGGGCAGGAAGCCGAACACCTTGTCCGGGACGCCGGGTTCGGGCCCGAAGCGCTGCCCGAAGACGTACACCGCGGCCGCCGGGTCGGCGATCGCCCGCTGGACGTGCTGGTCGAGCACGTCGGCGAGGTCGTTGTCCGGGCCCGGGAGGTCGGGCGGCAGGACGCGCATCGCCGCGGGGTCGAACAGGTGCCCGCGGACGAAGTCCAGGCTCGCCGTGCCCGGCCGGGACGGCAGCGGGTTCCAGCCGCTGCCGGCCGGCGGGAGGAGGCCGGTGACGGGGTGCCGGAAGTCCTCGACCGCGAGGTAGCGCAGGTCGGCGGGGGCCTGCTGGGAGAGGACGTTGACCGCCGCGCGGTAGTCGGTGCCCCCGGCGTCGCGCAGGTGGATCTGGTAGTGCGGGGTGTCGGTGGCGCCCTCGCGGCGCCGGTCGACGGCGGTGGCGGCGAGCACGCCGTAGTCGCTGATCGGCATGGGTGTGGTTCCTCGGTTCACTGGCTGCTGGTCCTGGTGCCCCGCCTGCCGGTCGGCCGGTCGGCCGGGGTCCCTCCGTTATCGCGCACACCGCCGACCGGGGGCCGCGGAATCCGCAGTTGTTCATCTGCCGTCCCCCGAAGGGATTTTCGCGCCGCAGAACGTTGACGTCGGGGCGCCTGCGTCCGGGGACCGGGCGCGGGCTGGACGAGGGCGGGCACGGGCTCGACGAGGGCGGGCCGGTCAGTCGGCCGGTGCCGACCCGCCCCGGCCGGGCGCGGCGCGGACGCGTCTCGACCGCCCCCGGACCAGCTCGCCGGTGACGAAGGCCGTCACCGCGGCGACGATCAGCAGCGGCATCGCGTCGGCGGCCTGGCCGCCCAGCAGCGCCGTCGCCAGCACCGTGCTGGTCACCGGAAGCCGGGTGACGGCCGCGCCGGAGGCGGCCAGTCCGACGGCCAGCGCGGGCGCGGTGCCGAAGCCGGGCAGCGGCGCGCAGGCCGCCCCGAGCGCGGCACCGATCAGGATCGCCGGGAAGATCGGGCCGCCGCGCAGGCTGCCCAGGGCGATCCCCCAGCCGACCGCCTTGCACAGCACCAGGGCGAGCAGCGCGCCGATCGGCCAGGCCGCCGGGTCGGCCGCCAACGCGCCCAGGGTGGCCTGCCCGGAGAGCGCGGCCTCCTCCGGTGAGCGACCGGTCAGCAGGGCGTACGCCGCGAGGCAGGCTCCGACGGCGATCGCGCACAGCACCGTCCGGACGGCGGTCTGACCAGCGGTCGGCACCGGCCGGGGGCCCGCCGGATCGCCCGTGGTGAAGGCCTTGACCCGCCGGCCGAGGGCCTGCCCGGCCACGCAGACCACGGCGATCACCACCGCCAGCGGGACGCCCCAGAGGAAGTCGCCCGGGTCCGGGACGCCGCTCGCGGGCACCCGCGGCAGCGAGAGCGCGCCGATCGACAGCCCGGTCCAGTGGCCGAAGCCGGTGAAGACCAGCGCACCGACCCCGCTGGCCAGCAGGCAGGGCAGGACCAGAGCGATCAGCCACGGACCG
This sequence comes from Kitasatospora sp. NBC_01300, assembly GCF_041435235.1. Lineage (NCBI taxonomy): Bacteria > Bacillati > Actinomycetota > Actinomycetes > Kitasatosporales > Streptomycetaceae > Kitasatospora > Kitasatospora sp. NBC_01300. The sequence continues at coordinate 1,606,825 of NZ_CP108408.1, forward strand.
CCCAGCCCGGCCGCCTCGATCATCATCACGCCCGCCACCAGCGGGCTGCCGAAGATGGTGGAGATCGCGGCCGCCGCCCCGGCCGTTCCCAACACCGGCACCAGCTCAGGGTGTTGGGACCTCCTGGCGGACCGGACGGCGAGCAGCGCAAGGCCGCCGCCGATCGCCATCAGCGGCGCCTCCGGGCCGAGCACCGCGCCGAGCGGCAGGCAGGCGAGCGCGGCCAGCACCACGCCGGGGACGGCGCCCGGCGGGGTGGGCGGGCCGCCCAGCCCGTCCACCGGCACGTGGCCGCCGTGCCCGGGCAGCCGGGTGACCACGGGGGCGAGCAGCAGGCCGGCCAGCAGCAGCGCGGGCAGCGGCCACCACCAGGGGGCGCGGTCGAAGCCGGCGGTGACCGGCAGGCTCTCCCAGACCCAGTGCTGGAGTTGGTGCTCCAGGCCGACGAAGCCGAAGGCGACCAGCGAGACCGGGGCACCGATCAGGACGGCGACCACCAGCAGGCCGAGGTAGCCCTTGCCGAGCAGCACCTGGCGCAGGGTGGGGCCACCGTTCTCCTGCTGGGGCGTCCCCGGCATCGCCGCTCCTTCGCGCTCCCGGGGCGCGCGGCCCCCGTCCTGCGACCGAGTCTCGCCCGGGGCCGGGCGGCCCGCACGGCGTGCGGCCCGTCAGCCGGGTGCCGGACGAGCGGAGTTGCGCCGTTCGGGTGGGAGCACCCTCCGCGACGGGTGCCGACCGAAGCGGGTCGGGGTCGGCGTAGGCCGGAGCCGGCAGCCGGCTGATCGGAGCCGGCGGTCAGAGCCGGTGGGCGTCGCCGAGCGCGCTCTCGATGCCCTGGACCATCTTCCACAACGGCGCCCGGCGGCTGGCGACCAGCACCACCACATCGTCCGCCCCGGACTCCGCGGACTCCCCGTGCTCCCCGCCCGCGCCGTTCTCGCCACCCGGGCGGTCGTTCCAGGTGCCGGTGACGAAGGCCATCGCCGCGTCGACCTCGGCCACCCAGTCACTCTCGCCGCCCGAGCGCAGCCAGGTGCGCAGGGCGTGGTTGTGCGCGGCGACGACGGCGGCGGCGGTCACGTCGGCGCGCAGCGGCCCGTCCGGGCGGTCGGCGAACCGGCCGCGCAGGTAGGCCGCGAGCGTGTGCTCGTAGCGCCAGACCACGGAGAGCTCGTACGCCCGCAGGCCGGGGACCTTACGGGTGAGGCGGTAGCGCTGGACGGAGAAGGAGGGCTGTTCGGCGTACATCCGCAGGACGAGCCGGGCCGCGTCGCAGGCGTGCTTGACCGGGTCCTCCTCGCCGGTGCCGGACTCCAGGAACTCCGTCATCTCGGCGAGGCTGCGCTCGTGGTCCGGGAAGACCACGTCCTCCTTGGCCGGGAAGTAGCGGAAGAAGGAGCGCCGGCCGACCCCGGCGAGCGAGACGATGTCGTCGATGGTGGTCTGTTCGAAGCCGCGTTCCAGGAAGAGCTCGAAGGCCGCGGCGACGAGCGCCTCGCGCATCGCCGGCTTGGCGGGCCCGTCGTTCATGGGCAGGTCCTGCTCTTCCTTCTCGCTCATTCCCGGAACATAGCATCGGCCCCGAACGGCCGGACCGGGTGCTCGGCCCGGCCGTCGGTGCACCTCACAGGCGGTGTTACGGCAGGTTGCGGGCCATGACGATGCGCTGGACCTGGTTGGTCCCCTCGTAGATCTGGGTGATCTTCGCGTCCCGCATCATCCGCTCCACCGGATAGTCCCGCGTGTACCCGTACCCACCCAGCAACTGCACCGCATCCGTCGTGATCTCCATCGCCGCATCCGACGCATAGCACTTCGCCGCCGCCCCGAAGAACGTCAGATCCCCGTCCCCACGCTGCGACTTCGCCGCCGCCGCATACGTCAACTGCCGCGCCGCCTCCAGCTTCATCGCCATGTCCGCCAACATGAACTGCACACCCTGGAACTCCGCGATCGCCTTCCCGAACTGCCGGCGCTCCTTCACATACCCCTTCGCGTAGTCCAGAGCCCCCTGCGCGATCCCCACCGCCTGCGCCGCGATCGTCACCCGCGTGTGGTCCAACGTCCGCATCGCCGTCGCGAAACCCGTCCCCTCCGCACCGATCATCCGATCCGCAGGAATCCGCACATCGTCGAAGTACACCTCACGCGTCGGCGAACCCTTGATCCCCAACTTCCTCTCCGGCGCACCGAACGACACCCCCTCGTCGCCCTTCTCCACCACGAACGCCGAGATCCCCCTCGACCGCAGCTCCGGATCCGTCACCGCCATCACCGTGTAGAACTCCGACACACCCGCGTTCGTGATCCAGCGCTTCACCCCGTTCAGCACCCAGAAGTCCCCGTCCCGCACCGCCCGGGTCCGCATCCCCGCCGCGTCCGAACCCGCCTCCGGCTCCGACAGGCAGTACGAGAACATCCCCTCACCCCGCGCCAGCGCCCCCAGGTACTTCGCCTTCAACTCCGGCGAACCCGACAACTGCACCGGCAACGACCCCAGCTTGTTCACCGCCGGAATCAACGAGGACGACGCACACACCCGCGCCACCTCCTCGATCACGATCACCGTCGCCAGCGCGTCCGCCCCCGCACCACCGAACTCCTCCGGCACGTGCACCGCATGCAGCTCACTCCCCTGCAGCGCGTCCAACGCCTCCTGCGGGAACCGCCCCTGCTCGTCCACCTCCGCCGCGAACGGAGCGATCTTCGCCTCGGCCAGCGAACGCACCGCCTCACGGAGCATCTCGTGCTCCTCGGAGATACGGAAGAGATCGAACTCCTGGCTCATGATCGCCACTCCTGTTTCACGACGGTACTCAGTACCCTTCATTATGCACCCACGCGGCAAAAAGGGAACTCAGTGCCTTCACATGGCGGCACTGAGTTCCCTATCCTTTTTTCTGCCGAACTTCTGCCGAACAAGCCGGTCCGAGCGCAGGGAGATGACAGCGTGGTCCACTCAGCCATCGATGCCGACACCCGGAGCACCACGCTGTACTTCCAGCGCTGCTCGTGGTGCTGCAACCCGACCTTCCAGCGGCTGCTCTGCCCCACCTGCGGCTCCACCGAGCTGCGGCTGGAGCCCAGCGAGGGCACCGGCGTGGTCCGGCGCTGCGAGGTCGAGCAGGCCCGGACGCCACTGGTCCGTCAGAAGTCGCTGATCCGGATGGCCGAGGGCTTCGACGTCTGGTGCATCGTCGACGGGCTGCGCAGCACCGTCCCGGTCGGGACGCGGGTGCGGCTGCTGTCCGCCCCCGGCTCCGAGCAGCCCGAGCTGCGGCTGCTGCCGGTGGAGGGGCCGCAGCCGCCGGCGGACGTCGAGCCGCGCCCGCTGCCGCCCGTCCAGGGCGGGTTCACCCAGCACCTCGCGGCCTTCGCCGAGTAGCGTCCACCACACGGCGGAGGGCGTGGCACCGGGTACCCGGTGCCACGCCCTCCGACTGTCGTGTAGGGGGATCAGCCCTTGCGGGCCTTCACCTCGGCGGTCAGCTGCGGCAGCACGGCGAACAGGTCGCCGACCACGCCGTAGTCCGCCAGCTCGAAGATCGGGGCCTCCGGGTCCTTGTTGACCGCGACGATGGTCTTCGAGGTCTGCATGCCCGCCCGGTGCTGGATGGCGCCGGAGATGCCGTTGGCCACGTACAGCTGCGGCGAGACCTGCTTGCCGGTCTGGCCGACCTGGTTGCTGTGCGGGTACCAGCCCGCGTCGACGGCGGCACGCGAGGCACCGACGGCCGCGCCCAGCACGTCCGCGAGCTCCTCGACGACGCCGAAGCCGGCCGCCTCGCCGACGCCACGGCCGCCCGAGACCACGATCGCGGCCTCGGTCAGCTCCGGGCGTCCGGTCGAGACCCGCGGGGTGCGCGAGGTGACCTTGGCCGCGTTGCCGGTGAACTCCACCGCCACGTTCTCCACCGCGCCCGCGCCCGCCACGGCCTCGGGGGCCACCGCGTTCGGCTTGACGGTGATGACCGGCACGCCGTTGCTGACGCGCGAGTCGACGGTGTACGAGGCGGCGAACACCGACTGGGTGGCGATCGGGCCGCTGTCGCCCGCGCGCAGGTCGATGGCGTCGGTGATGATGCCGGAGCCCAGCCGCAGTGCGACGCGGGCCGCGATCTCCTTGCCCTCGCCGGAGGAGGTGACCAGGACGGCCGCGGCGTCGTTGGCCTTGGCGATCTGGGTGAGGGCGTCCACCTTCGGGACGACCAGCTGGTCGGTGAACTCCGCGCCCTCGGCGACGTACACCTTGGCCGCACCGTACTCGGCGGCCTTGGCCGCGAGGTCGGCGGCGGCGGCACCGGCGCCCAGCACGACCGCGGACGGCTCGCCGATCCGGCGGGCCAGGGTCAGCAGTTCGAGGGCCGGCTTGCGGACCGCACCGTCGGCGTGGTCCACCAGGACGAGAATCTCAGCCATTGCTCAATGTCTCCGTGTTTCGCTGTGGCAGGGGGTGGGTGGCTCGGCCGGGCCGGCTCAGATGAACTTCTGGTCGGCGAGGAAGCCGGCGAGCTGCTTGCCGCCCTCGCCCTCGTCCTTGACGACCGTGCCCGCGGTCCGCGCCGGACGCGCCGCCACCGACTCCACCGCCGTCCACGCACCCGCCAGACCGACCTCGTCGGCCTCGATGCCCAGATCGTCCAGGTCCAGCGACTGGACCGGCTTCTTCTTCGCCGCCATGATCCCCTTGAACGACGGGTACCGGGCCTCACCCGACTGGTCGGTCACCGACACCACCGCCGGCAGCGCCGCCTCGACCAGCTCGGTCGCCGCGTCACCGTCACGACGGCCCCGCACCACACCGCCCTCGACCGACACCTCGGACAGCAGCGTCACCTGCGCCACGCCCAGACGCTCCGCCAGCAGCGCCGGCAGCACGCCCATCGAACCGTCCGTCGACGCCATCCCACCGATCACCAGGTCGAACCCGGTCTTCTCCAGCGCCTTCGCCAGCACCGCCGACGTCCCGATCACATCCGAACCGTGGATGTCCTCGTCGTTCACGTGCACGGCCTTGTCCGCACCCATCGACAGCGCCTTGCGCAGCGCGTCCTTCGCGTCGTCCGGCCCGACCGTCAGCACCGTCACCTCGGCGCCCTCGTTCGCCGCCGCGATCCGCAGCGCCTGCTCCACGCCGTACTCGTCGAGCTCCGACAGGAGGCCGTCCACACCCTCCCGGTCGGTGGTGTGGTCGTCCGCGAACCGACGGTCACCCGTCGCGTCCGGCACGTACTTCACACAGACGACGATCCTCAAGCTCATGAGTGGTTCTCCTGTCACGGTCGCGCTGGTCGATGGCCTCACGTCATGCCGAGGGTACTGAGTGCCAATCCCGGCCCGGCCGCGCCCTGCGCGCCGTGAGCGCCACCTGGACCGGCATACCGTGTCGGCGCTCTTCGACTGGTGTCGGAGGCTCCACGAAGAGGATACGGCACTCAGTACCCCTGGTAAAGGAACTCAGTACCCTTCCCGGTGTGCGCTGGGCCTCAGGGCGCCCTCAGGCGGCCAGCACCACGGCGGCCTCCCCCGTGTAGACGCGGAAGGTCAGGGACTCCTGGAGGTAGAGCCGCACGGTGTCGGCGTCGTGGGAGAGGTAGCCGACGGAGACGTCCTGGCCGAGGAAGAGCTCGAAGTCGCCGCCCCGGGTGGAGAGGAGGAGGGCGCCCTCGATGGCGGGGGCCCAGATGATGTCCCCGTCGAGGAGGCGGGCGAGGTGGTTGTGGACGGGGTAGCCGTGGTCGCTGGTCTCGTTGACGGCGGTGAAGGTGTCCGCGCCGAGCAGGAGCGAGTAGGGGCCGCCGACGCCGGCCAGGCGCAGCGCGGTGAGGGCGCGGCTGACGGCCTCGGGGTACTCGCGGACGTCCTCGGGGAGCTGGACCGGCGGGTTGGTGGAGCCGGCCCGGATGCCCTCGATGGCGGCGGCGCGGTAGCCCTCGAAGACGGCGCGGTCCTCGGCGAGGGCGATGGTGCGGGCGGCGTCCTTCACCGGCTGCCAGTCGGAGTCGCGGGAGCCGCGCTCGACGTCGTCGACGGCCTCGCGGCGGACGGTGAAGGGGACGCGCAGCTCGACCACCGGCTGGGCGGCGCGGGCGTGGGCCTGGACGCCGTCGGCGGGCGGTTCGATGCCGGTCAGGTGGCCGGTGCCGACGGCGGCGAGGGTGGAGCCGTCGGGGCCGTTCAGGTCGACCACGCGGCGGCCGGCGATGTGGAGCTTGAAGGTCTGGCGGGCCTCCTCCTCGATCTCCGCCCAGGCTGCGGCGGAGACGGGGGCGAGGTCGCGGTGCAGGTTGTTCATGGTGCGGGTCCTTGTCGGGAGGTCCGGTTCAGGGCGTGCCGCGCAGGCTGCCGATGCCGAGCGAGCCGCTCGCGGGGGGAGCACCCGGCTCGGGCGGTGCGGGCGGCTCGGGCGGCGCCGACCGCACCGGGGGCGCCGATGGCGCGGGCGGCGGGGCGTCGAGGAAGTCGGCGGTCGGGACGAAGAACAGCGAGCCGGTGGCGGCGGTGGAGAAGTCGAGCAGCCGGTCGGTGGTGCCGGGCGGGCGGCCCACGAACATGTTGCGCAGCATCTCCTCGGTCACCTCGGGATCGCGCGCGTAGCCGATGAAGTAGGTGCCGAACTCGCCGCCGCGGTCGAACGAGCCGAAGGCCATGTTGTAGCGGACGATCTGCCGTTCCTCGCCGTCCGGCCCGGTCACGGTGCTGAGCGCGACGTGCGAGTCGGCCGGTTTGACGGCGTCGTCGAGCTCGATGTCGGTGAGCTTGGTGCGGCCGACCGCCCGCTCCTGGTCCTCGACGCTCAGCGCGTTCCACGCGTCCAGGTCGTGCAGGTACTTCTGGACGATGACGTAGCTGCCGCCGGTGAAGTCCGGGTCCTCGGCGCCGACCACGGCGGCGGTCTCGGCGGCCCGGCCCTCGGGGTTCTCGGTGCCGTCGACGAAGCCGAGCAGGTCCCGGTCGTCGAAGTACTTGAAGCCCTGGACGGAGTCCACCACGGTGGCCGCCCCGGCCAGCCGGCCGGTGAGCTGGCCGGCCAGCTCGAAGCACAGGTCCATCCGGGCGGCCCGCAGGTGCAGCAGCAGGTCACCGGGGGTGGCCGGGGCCCGGTGGCGGGTGCCGGCCACCTCCCGGAAGGGGTGCAGGCCGGCCGGCCTGGGGCCGTCGAAGAGCCGGTCCCAGGCGTCCGAGCCGATGCCGGTGACGCAGGTGAGGCCCCCCTCGGGGGCCCGGAAGCCGACCGCACGGCGCAGCCCGGCGAGGTCGGGCAGCAGGTCGCGGACGGCGTCCTCGCCGCCGGGCTCGACGGTGAGGACCAGGAAGACCGCCGCGCTGGTCAGCGGGGAGAGCACGGCTTGCGGTTCGGCCTGCATGGCGAGGGTTCCTCCACGGTGGTCCACACGGTGGTGCAGGAGGCCGGGGGGCGTCCCGCTCGTGGCCGGTGGTCAGCGTGCCGCGGCTGCGGCCGGCCGGGCGGGCCGACGGTGTGACGGACCAGCGGCGTGACGGACCGGCGAACATCTGATCATGCGTACGATTACACCCCATAGCGGGCCATTCGGCGCGGGCGGCACTCCCCCGAACGGCCCTCCCGGACGCGCCGTCCGGTGAGGCCGTCCGGGGGCGCCCGCCGCCGGTGGGCACGCGGAAGGGGCGGACGCGCCGTCACGCGCCCGCCCCTTCCACCCCGGCTGTCAGACCCGCAGGGCCGCCAGCTGCTCGGCGAACGGCACCACCTGTTCGGGCAGCGCCGGCGCCGCCGGGCCGCGGCCGGCCAGCAGCGCCGCCAGTTCGCCCGCCGCGCGGTCGATCCGGCCCGGGAGGCCGTCGGTGAGCCCGTCCCCCGCCGCGCCCCAGTCGTCGGTGGCCGCGTAGACGGCGGTCGGGACCACCACCGCGCGCAGGTAGCTGAACAGCGGCCGGACGGCGTGCTCCAGGGCGAGCGAGTGCCGGGGCGTGCCGCCGGTGGCGGCGATCAGCACCGGCTTGCCGGTGAGCGCGTCGTGGTCGACCAGGTCGAAGAAGGACTTGAACAGGCCGCTGTAGGAGGCGGTGAAGATCGGCGTCACCGCGATCACCGCGTCCGCCCCGGTCACCGCGTCGATCGCCCCGCGCAACGCCGCGCCGGGGAAGCCGGTGACGAAGTGGTGGGCCATCTCCGTGGCCAGGTCGCGCAGTTCGACCACCGTGACGTCCACCTGCCGCCCGGTGTCGGACAGTTGGCGGATCGTCGATTCGGAGAGGCGGTCGGCCAGCAGCCGGGTCGAGGACGGCTTGCTCAGCCCGGCGCTCACCACCACCAGCCGGTACGCGGTCACTTGGCCACCTCCATGGTCTCCCCGTCGACGGACTTCCCGTCGGCGGACTCCTCGTCGCGGGCCGCGACCCGCGCGGCGTGCGTCGGCCCGTCCGGCACCGCGGCCGGGCGGTTCCTGGCGAACTCCTCGCGCAGCACCGGCACGACCTCCTCGCCGAGCAGGTCCAGCTGCTCCAGCACGGTCTTCAGCGGCAGGCCGGCGTGGTCCATCAGGAACAGCTGGCGCTGGTAGTCGCCGAAGGACTCGCGGAAGGCCAGCGTCTTCTCGATGACCTCCTGCGGGCTGCCCACGGTCAGCGGGGTCTGCTCGGTGAACTCCTCCAGCGAGGGCCCGTGCCCGTACACCGGCGCGTTGTCGAAGTACGGGCGGAACTCCCGCACCGCGTCCTGCGAGTTGCGCCGCATGAACACCTGCCCGCCGAGGCCGACGTACGCCTGCTCGGGCGTGCCGTGGCCGTAGTGGGCGTAGCGCTCGCGGTAGAGGGCGACCAGCTTCTGGAAGTGCTCCTTGGGCCAGAAGATGTTGTTCGCGAAGAAGCCGTCCCCGTAGTAGGCGGCCTGCTCGGCGATCTCCGGGCTACGGATCGAGCCGTGCCAGACGAACGGCGCGACGCCGTCCAGCGGGCGCGGGGTGGAGGTGAAGGACTGCAGCGGGGTGCGGAAGCGGCCCTGCCAGTCCACCACCTCCTCGCGCCACAGCTGGTGCAGCAGCGCGTAGTTCTCGATCGCGAGCGGGATGCCCTGGCGGATGTCCTTGCCGAACCACGGGTAGACCGGGCCGGTGTTGCCGCGGCCCATCATGAGGTCCACCCGGCCGTCGGCGAGGTGCTGGAGCATCGCGAAGTCCTCGGCGATCTTCACCGGGTCGTTGGTGGTGATCAGCGTGGTCGAGGTGGAGAGGATGATGCGGTCGGTCTGCGCGGCGACGTAGCCGAGCATGGTCGTCGGCGAGGACGGGACGAACGGCGGGTTGTGGTGCTCGCCGGTCGCGAAGACGTCGAGGCCGACCTCCTCCGCCTTGCGCGCGATGGCCACCATGGCCTTGATCCGCTCGTGCTCGCTCGGGGTGCGGCCGGTGGTCGGGTCGGGGGTGACGTCGCCGACGGTGAAGATTCCGAACTGCATGCTGCTCACCACACTCCAGGTCGGCCCCTCGCCCGGGCGCTCGGGCGCACGGGGTTCTCGGGGCGGATCGTTAAACTTTCAACCACCTTAGCACCCGGGTGCGGATCGTTATTCCCGCCCACAATTGAGGGGGGAGCTCCGGAAGGGCGGCGAGCCGATGACGGCGTACATCGCGGTGAGCGCGCTGAGCCACGAGGGCCTGGTGCGGCAGCACAACGAGGACAGCCTCACGGTCGGGCCCTGGACACTCTGCGCCACCGTGACGGGCAACCCGCAGACCCTGCTGTTCCCGCTCGGCCCGCCCTGCGTGGTCGCCGTCGCGGACGGCCTGGGCGGCCACCCCGGCGGCGAGGTCGCCAGCGCCCTGGTGGCCCGCCGACTGGCCGCCGACGGCGCCGCACTGGACGGCGAGGAGGCCGTCCGGGAGGAACTCCAGGAGTGCAACCGGGCGGTGTACGCGGCCGCCGCCGGCGAACCCGAGCTGGCCGCGATGGGCACCACGGTGGCCGGCCTGGTCCTGCTGCCCGGCCGGGCGGTGGCCTTCAACGTGGGCGACAGCCGGGTCTACCAGGTCACCCCGGACGGGCTGCGCCGGGTGAGCGTGGACGACAGCCCGCCGCTGCCGCCCGGCCGGCGCACCACCTCGGTGGTCACCCAGACCCTGGGCGGCTCGCTCGGACTGACCTTCGTCGAGCCGCACGTGCGCGCCGCACCGCTGGCCGCCGGCGACCGCTACCTGGTGTGCAGCGACGGCCTGACCGACCCGGTGCCGGAGGAGGAGCTGGCCGCACTGCTCGCCCGGCCGGACGACGGCTCCGACCGCGCCGACGGGAGGGCCGCGTTCGAGCTCTGGAAGGCGGCGATCGCGGCCGGCGGTCCGGACAACATCACCCTGGCGCTGGTCCGGATCGGCGAATAGGCCCTGTCCGGCCCGGCCGCCGGCGGGAACGGACCCGCCCCGGCGGGGCGCCGAAGCGCTCCGCCGGGGCGGTCACCTGTCCGTATTCGGTCGCTCGACGAGCGTCCGGTCAGAGTTCGCTCGTGACGCTCACCCCGCTGAAGCCCTGCTGGGCGTAGAGGCTGAAGTAGACGTAGCCGGCCGGCGGGTTGGTGATCGTCAGGGTCTCGGAGTTGTCCGGACCCGCCGAGTGCGCCGTGCTGGAGTCGGTGTACGCCCAGCTGGCCGGGTTGTAGTAGAGGTCACCGTTGCCGGTACCGCCACTGGTGGTGACCTTCACCTGCTTGGTGCCCGCCGGCACCAGGAGGTAGAAGTGCGCGTAGTTGCCGGTGGTCGCCGCGATGTTGCTGCGGGCGCAGTTGGCGTCCAGCTTGCGGATGTCGGTGCCGGCGCACTCCGGCAGCTGCGGCTGGGTGGGCGTGCCACCGCCGGAGGCGCAGGCGCCGTTGGCGCACGCCGTCAGCCAGCTGTCGAAGCCGGCGTCGTAGCGGGTGCCGATGGTGGTCTTGAGCAGGGTGCGGGCGCCGGCCCAGTCGCCGACGCGGTACTTGGCGAGGACGGAGTCCAGGTCGCCGCGGTGCTGCTCCAGCATGTAGCGGACGGCGAGGTAGCCCCAGCGGTAGACCCGGTCCTGGTCACCGTAGGCGGTGTCGAAGAGGTCGCTCAGCTTGTAGGTGTGCTGGGCGGCCGCCGCGATGGCGGCGTCGTTGGTCACCTTGCGGTACGAGTACGAGATGTACTCGGCGAAGCCCTCGACCCACCAGACGGTCGGGGTGGTCATGCCGGCGTTGAAGTCGCCGTACATGTCGAACCGGCCGTCGAGGTAGTGGGTGTACTCGTGGTTGAGGTTCCAGATCTCGAACGACGGGCGGGCCCACTCGGCCTCGTAGCAGAGGAAGCGCGGCTGGTTGCCGGCCTTGGCCGGGTCGCCCTCCAGGTACATGCCGCCGTTGTTGGTGTCGATGCCGTAGATGGCCGCGGCCAGCACCTGGTAGTCCAGGGAGGAGTGGAAGACCACGACCTCGATCGTGGTGTTGCCGTCGTCCTTGACCGGACCGTTGTCGCGCACCACCGAGTGGAAGTACGCGTCCTGGCCGGTGAGGCTGGTGCAGGCGGTGCCCAGCTGGGTGTTGTCCAGCGCCTGGGCGATCAGCTTGATGCTCGGGCTGCAGGTGTAGTTGACCGTCAGCACGCCCGCCTTGAGCTGGTCGGAGGCGTTGCAGGTGCCGTAGTAGGCGCAGTTGGCGGCGTCGTAGTAGCCGACGCCGTCCGCGACCGCGGCCCACTGGTAGACGGTGCGGCCGTTCGGCGCGGACTGCGCGACCAGCGACTTGGCGAGCGGACGGACCTTGGGCTGGAGCGCCGTGTCCTTCAGGAAGCGGGTCAGCTCCTTGGCCGCGTTGTAGACCAGCACGCCGAAGTCGCCGCCGAGCTGGTCGTTGTTGCGGGTCGCAAAGCCGGACAGCGCGTCCAGCACGCTCGGGTCGGCCTCGACCGCCGCGTCGAAGCCGGTCACCTGGTGGCCGCGGAACAGCACCGTGAAGACCGGGTTGACCGCCCAGGCCATGCCGGCCGGGTTCCAGGTGGCGCTGCTGTAGTCGTTCAGCAGCTGCTTGACCACCGGGAGGTAGCGGATGTTCTCCTGCGCGCTGTCGATCAGGGTGACGGCCTCGCCCAGGATGGGCGCGTTGCCCGCGGCGACGTCCCGCACGTGCGCGCCGCCGAAGAAGGCGTCCAGCCCGGAGCGGATCGCCGTCTGGAGGGCGGTGCCGTAGGTGCCGACGTCGTCCTTGTGGTACCACTGCGCGAAGTACCCGGCGCGCAGGTACAGCACCAGCTGCTCGACGGAGGTCGAGTTGTCGCCCGGGTAGCTGCCGGACGCGTCGCGCAGCGCGTACGCCACGGTGGTCATCTGCTCCTCGCGGAACGCGCCCCTCGCGTCCGCGCCGGTGAGCTGGAAGAGCCCGTTGATGCACTGGATGTCGGCGGCCTTGATGTGCTGGACCAGGTCGCCGCCCGTCCGGCCGGTGAAGTCACCGACGTTGCAGGGCTGTGCGGCCGCGCCGAGGGCGAAGGCCTTGGCGGTCGGCCGGGCCTCGGCCGGCCGGGTGTCGAGCGGGAGCGGGGCCCGCTGGTCGGCAGAGGCGAACTGCCGGTCGGCGTGGCCGCGCTCGGGGGCGCCGGCGGCGGGCTGCGGCGCCGGTCCGGCGGGGGTGGTGGGGGCGGACGCGCCGCCGCCGGGGGCGGCGGCGGGGGCGGCCTTGCTCTGTGGGGCGAACAGGCCGATCGTCAGGAACATGGTCAGGGCTAGTACTAACAGCCTTGCCAGCTGCGGGAGTCGCAGCAGACGCGCGGAACTCACGTGGGGGCCTCCGGGCCGTCGTCGGCCGCATTGGGGGTGCGGCCGGTGGGGTGGTGAGGACCGTTGGCGACGGCGCCTCGTGGGCGGCTCCGTCGTGCACACGGTGGGGAGTGTGACATGTACCATGGCACACATCACATGACGTTGGATAGACCCGCCCATGTGAGCGATTGGCGGGGGAATGACGCAGGGGCCGTGCCGGCGATTCGCCAGCACGGCCCCTGCGCTCGGGGGTTGACGCCCCGCGCTCGACTACTTCCGCAGCAGCAGGATCACGCCGGCCGTCACCAGGCCGACCAGGACCGCCGCCGCGCCGTACGCCAGTCGGTGGGCACGCAGCACCGGCAGGAAGCGGTCCACGGCGTAGCGACCCGGGCCGGTCAGGGCGAGCGCGGCGGCACCCGCCGTGAGCAGCAGCTCGTACTCGCTGCCCTTCGGGGCGAAGAATCCGCCGCCCCAGGTGACGGCGATCGCGTTGACCATCGTGCCGACGATCGCGGCACCCGCCAGCGGGGTCAGCAGGCCGACGGCGAGGGCCAGCCCGCCGAGCGTCTCGGTGAGGCCCGCGACCACGGCCATGGCGTTGCCCGCCGGGTAGCCGCTCATGGTGAAGAACTGACCGGTGCCGTCGATCCCGCCGCCGCCGAACCAGCCGAACAGCTTCTGGCTGCCGTGCGCGGCCATGGTCAGGCCGAGGGCCAGGCGCAGGAGCAGGAGTCCGGCGTCGTAGGCGTGCGGGGAGGTCGTCGCGGAGTCGGGGGTCGCCCGGCCCGGGAGGACGGTGGTGGTGGGGGCGGTCGTGCTCGGGCTGCTGCTCGGCATGCGCGTCTCCATCGATCGGGATCGGTCGTAGGGGTGTGGTGGCGCGGCCGGGCGGGTCGTCCCGCGACTGTTGTTCAAATTTGAACCGGCCACTCCTCGACCGTACCTTGGAGTTCGAATTTGAACAACTGACGGATCGTGGACAACTCGCGGGCCGGACCCCGCCCGGGGCAGGGTGGAGACATGGCTCAACGCAGGCAGCACCGGCCGGCCGCGAAACCCGGCACGCCCTACCCCGAAGCCCTCGCCGCCTTCGGCGAACGCGTCCGGCTGATCACCCCCCGCCAGTGGGACGCCCCCACCCCGTGCGCCGACTGGTCCGTCCGCGAACTCGTCAACCACCTCACCGGCGAACAGCTGTGGATCCCCGAACTGCTGATGGGCGCCACCATCTCCGAGGTCGGCGGCCGCTTCGACGGCGACGTCCTCGGCGACGACCCGGTCACCACCTGGACGGAAGCCGCCGACGCCGCCCGGGACGCCTTCGCCGTCCCCGGCGCCACCGAGCTCACCGTCCACCTCTCCTTCGGGGACGTCTCCGGGCAGTACTACCTGGACCAGCTCACCACCGACCTCGTCATCCACAGCTGGGACCTCGCCGAAGCCGTCGGACGGCACACCCGGCTCCCGGCGGAACTCGTCGACTTCGCCCTCGGCGAGTTCGCCGGCTACGGGAACCTCTCCGGGAGCGGCCTGTTCGACCCGCCCCTGCCCGTCCCCGACGACGCCGGCCCGCAGACCCGCCTGCTCGCCCTCACCGGGCGGCGCGACCGGCCCTGACCTGCGGCGACCGCTCCAGGAGTCCGACGCCGGATACTGGAAGGAGCGGGGGCCGCGATCCGTGCGAGAGGCGGGCACGCCATGAGCCGCAGGCCGGACATCCTCGGCGAGTTCACCGCCGACCACCGGGCGGTCACCGAGCTGCTCGACCGGATCGAGCAGGCACCCGCCGGCGCCGCCGAGCGCGCCGACCTGCTGGCCCGGCTGACCGACCTGCTGTTCACCCACTGCGCGGCCGAGGAGGAACACCTCTTCCCGCTCGTGCAGCACGACGTGCCGGACGGCGGGGCGCTGGTGTTCGGCAGCATCCACGAACACCTGGCGATCGGGCAGTACCTCTCCGACCTCCAAGGGCTCGGCCCGGCCGACCCGGCCTTCGACACCCTGCTGCGCGGCCTCGCCGACACCCTGCGGCGCCACCTCGCCGTCGAGGAGAAGCAGCTCTTCCCGGCCGCCCGCAAGGCCCTGCCCGCCACCACCCGAGCCGCGCTCGGCGACCGACTGCGGGCCGAGCGCGCGGAAACCGCCGCGGACGCCGAGGGCCTTGAGGGCGCGGGGCCCGCCGAGGCGGGCAGCGCCGAGCCGTGAGCGTCAGTTCTTCGGGCTGATCACCGCGAAGCGGCCGCCCTCCCGGTCCTGCAACCGGGCCACCCGCCCGTACGGGGAGTCGAAGGCCGCTCCCACCGCCGAACCGCCCAGCTCCACGGCCCGGGCCAGCGCCCGGTCCGCGTCCGGAACGGCGAAGGACACCTCCCAGTGCGGCGGCAGCCCCGCCGCGCCGCCCGCCTGCTCCCGCGCCAGCGCGGCGACGCTGTGGCCCTCCGCCCGCAGCACCACCCGGTCGTGCTCCCAGCGGACGTCGAACCGCTCCGGGTCACGGCCGTCCCAGCGGAACACCTGCCCGTAGAACAGGGCCGCCGCGAACGGGTCCGGCGTGCGCAGCTCGATCCAGACCGGTGCACCCGGCAGGTCCAGCCGCCGGGCCCGGCCCAGCGGGCCCTCCCAGATGCCGAACACCGCCCCGGCCGGGTCCGCCGCGAAGGCCACCCGCCCGGCGTCGAAGGCCAGCGGGCCCACCGCCAGAGTCGCGCCGCGCTCGCGCACCGCGTCGGCGGCCTCGTCCGCGCTCTCCGTCCCGAAGTAGCTGGTCCACGCCACCGGCATCGCCCAGTCGCTGCCCGCGACCCCCAGCCCGGCCACCGCCTCCCCGCCGGTCACCGCGTGCACGTACGGGCCGAAGCGGTCCGGCCCGGGCTCGAACTCCCAGCCGAGCAGCGGCCCGTAGAACGCCTTCGCCCCCTCCAGGTCCCGGGCCGTCAGGCTCACCCAGCACGGAACGGCCGCCACGCAGCGCACCTCGGCGGTCTCACCGCTGCCCATCGCGGACCTCCTCGCCACCCGGCCGCCGGGCCCCTCCCGACTCCCACGGCCCACCGGCCGCCCGGGACGCCCACAGCCTAGGCCGATGGGCGTAGCGCCCCCGGGGAGGCATGGCCGGGATCAGCGCACCCAGTTCTTGAGCGGCTCGGTGTCCAGCGAGATCCCCACCGGCTCGGGGAGGTGGACGGTCTTGCCGAACGGGAGGATCTGCGCGGTCTCGTAACGGACACCGTCGGGCTGGCTGTAGACGGTGACCTCGGCGGAGTCGCGGTCGATCAACAGGTAGACGGGGATGCCGGTCTCGGCGTAGGCGCGCGGCTTCTCGACGCGGACGCGATGGTCGGCCACGGATTCGTAGGACGTGACTTCGGCAACCATCAGCGCCTCGTCCGCGCTCACCCACTCCCCCTGCCCGGTAAGGGCCTCGGCGGGGGCCAGCATTCCGTCGGGGTGCGCGCGGCCGCCCCGGGTGCCCTGGACCCTCAGGCCATGGCTGTGCAGCCAGAGCTCAGGCCGTGCCTGGAGACAGCTGCGGACCAACCATTCGAGGACACGGCCGTGGTTGCCGTCCCGCAGGGGCTTGACTCCCAGCCTCCCGTTGAGGAACTCCAACCGGACACCTTCGATCGTGCGGGCTGCCAGCCGGGCGAGTTCCTCGAATTCTTCGGTCAGCAGCTGCGGCCGGTCGGGGCCGTCGATCTCGACGCTCATTCCTGGGGCGGGGCTCATGCCTGTGACCGTAGAGCCACGATCCGACAGCGGCGGTCCGGACCGGGGCGCGTTGCGGGTGGCTCGGAAGAGTGGCGCGGGAAATGTGACCCAGGTCACAGCGAAAGGCGAAATTTCCGGGGAGGGAATCCCCGTTTGGTCTTTCGTAGGCAGAAGCGGGGAGAACTTCCCCGGTATCCTGAAGGAGCAGTCGCCGTGACCACCGCCGCCACCGAGCCGGTCCGACCCGTGGAGACCGCCCGTGCGCCCAAGCTGCGCGCTGACGCGACCCGCAACCGGGAGCGGATCGTCCTGGCGGCTCGCGACGCTTTCGTCGAGCACGGCGCGGACGTGCCGCTGGACGAGATCGCGAAGCGGGCCGGGGTCGGCAACGCCACGCTGTACCGGAACTTCCCGGACCGCTCGGCGCTGGTCCGCGAGGTGGCGCTGCTCGTCAAGAGCCGTATCCTGGCCCTCGCCGAGACGGCGACGGTCGAGGCGGACGCCCCTGACGGCGTCCCGTTCGACGCCCTGCAGCGGTTCGCGCACGCGACCGTCGCGGAGAAGCTCGGCGCGCTCTGCCCGATGTTCAGCAGCCACGTCGACCCGTTCGACCCGGACCTCACCGAGGCCCGCGTGCGCCTGACGGCCGCCGTGAGCGGTCTGATGGAGCGCGCCCGGGCGGCGGGTGAACTGCGGGCGGACGTCGACCACGGTGACCTGTTCATCGCGATCAGCCAGCTGACCCGGCCGCTGCCGGGGACGTCCTGCCAGCTGCTCGACGACTTCGTCCACCGGCACCTGCAACTGTTCCTGGACGGGCTGCGCACGCCGGCCCGTTCGGTGCTGCCCGGCCGGGCCGCGACCTTCGAGGACTTCCAACCCCACCACTGACCCACCAGCGGCACCCCGACCGACCGACCCGCCCTCCGGACCGCGCCGACCACCGGCCCGCCAGGAGCTGATCCCCGCACGCCCCGCACCACACACCCCGCACCGACGCCCCGTACGGCGACCAGCCGTTCCCCGTACGGCGGTCGACCCTTGTCGCACGCCACGCACCCCGAAGTGAGTACCTCCATGCCTGAAACCGACGCCCGACCGGCGACGCTGCCCGATCCCCGGCGCTGGAAGGCGCTGATATTCATCGGCCTCGCCCAGCTGATGGTCGTCCTGGACGCCACCATCGTGAACATCGCCCTTCCGTCCGCCCAGCGGGACCTGGGCATCTCCGACGGCAACCGCCAGTGGGTGATCACCGCCTACGCGCTGGCCTTCGGTGGTCTGCTGCTGTTCGGCGGCCGGATCGCGGACCTCTGGGGCCGCAAGCGGACCTTCGTGGTCGGCCTGGCCGGCTTCGCCCTCGCCTCCGCGCTCGGCGGCGCCGCGGCCAACACCGCGATGCTGCTCGGCGCCCGCGCCCTCCAGGGCGTGTTCGGCGCACTGCTCGCCCCGGCCGCGCTGTCGCTGCTGGCGGTGACCTTCACCGAGGCCAAGGAGCGCGCCAAGGCCTTCGGCATCTACGGCGCGATCGCCGGTGGCGGTGGCGCGATCGGCCTGATCCTCGGCGGCCTGCTGACCGAGTACATGAACTGGCGCTGGACCTTCTTCGTCAACGTCCCGTTCGCCATCGTCGCCGCCGTGGGCGCCGTCCTGGTGATCCGCGAGCCCGCCGAGGGCCGCAACCGCAACCGGCTGGACGTCCCCGGCGTGCTGCTGGTGACCACCGGCCTGGTCTCGCTGGTGTACGGCTTCACCCGCGCCGAGTCCAGCGGCTGGACGGCCGCCAGCACGCTGGGGCTGTTCGTCGCGGCCGCCGTGCTGCTGACCGCGTTCGTCCTGGTGGAGCGCCGGGTCAAGGCCCCGCTGCTGCCGCTGCGCGTGGTGCTGGACCGCAACCGCGGCGGGGTGTACCTGTCGCTCGGCCTGGCCGTGATCGGCATGTTCGGCCTGTTCCTGTTCCTGACCTACTACCTGCAGCTCGTTCGCGGCTACAGCCCGGTGCTGACCGGCGTCGCGTTCCTGCCGATGGTGGCGGGCATGATCACCGGCTCGACCCAGATCGGCGCCCGGCTGATGACCCGCGTCCCGGCGCGGTTCCTGATGGCCCCCGGCTTCCTGGTCGCCTCGATCGGCATGCTGCTGCTGAGCAACATCGGTCTGGACACCTCCTACCCGATGCTGATCCTGCCCGGCCTGGTCCTGATGGGTCTCGGCATGGGCACCGCGTTCATGCCGGCGATGAGCCTGGCCACGCACGGCGTCCAGCCGCGCGACGCGGGCGTCGCCTCGGCGATGGTCAACACCTCGCAGCAGGTCGGCGGCGCCATCGGCACCGCGCTGCTGAACACCATCGCGGCCAGCGCCACCACCAGTTGGCTGGCCTCGCACGCGACCGCCGCGGCCGCCTCGTCGCCGGCGGCCGCCCAGGCCCTGCAGTTCCAGGGCATGGTGCACGGCTTCACGACCGCGATCTGGGTGTCCTTCGGGATCCTGGTGGCGGCCTCCGCGATCGCCTTCACCCTCGTGAACGCCGGTCGCCCGGACGCGGCGTCGGCGTCGGGTGCGGCGAAGAACGACGAGGTGCCGGTGCTGGTGCACTGACGCCTGCGGGTTGCTCGGGTGCGTACGCGGCCCGTCCGGTGTCCCCTTCCTGGGGCACCGGGCGGGCCGCTCGCCGTTTCCGGGGCGGCGGTTCCGGGGGCGGCGGTTCCAGGGTCCGGATCACAGCCGCCCCGGGTAGAAGTGGGGATCACTCCCCGATTATGGTGACCTCAGCGAGAAGCGGGGAATGATCCCCACTTCCTTCCGACTGAGGTGCGTGCACATGACCCGGAATCAGAACCCAGGACGGGGGCGGCGGGCCGTCGACTGGGCGGACGGCCGACTGGGGATCCACACCCTGGCCAGGGCCAACCTGCGCAAGATCTTCCCGGACCACTGGTCCTTCATGCTGGGCGAGATCTGCCTGTACACCTTCCTGATCATCATCCTGACCGGCGTCTGGCTGACCCTGTTCTTCAAGCCCTCCATGGGCGAGGTGATCTACGACGGCTCGTACGTGCCGCTCAAGGGCGTGCCCATGTCGCAGGCCTACGCCTCGACGGTGGACATCAGCTTCGAGGTCCGCGGCGGTCTGCTGATCCGACAGATCCACCACTGGGCCGCCCTGGTCTTCGTCGCGGCCATGTTCGTGCACATGATGCGGGTCTTCTTCACCGGCGCGTTCCGCAAGCCGCGCGAGATCAACTGGGTCTTCGGCTTCCTGCTGCTCTTCCTCGGCATGCTGGACGGCTTCTTCGGCTACTCGCTCCCGGACGACCTGCTCTCCGGGACGGGCATCCGGTTCATCGAGGGCGTGCTGCTGGCCGTCCCGCTGGTCGGCACCTACGTCCAGATGTTCCTGTTCGGCGGCGAGTTCCCCGGGCACGACATCATCCCGCGGTTCTTCACCGTCCACGTGCTGCTCGTGCCCGGCATCATGCTCGGCCTGCTGGTGGCGCACCTGATCCTGGTCTTCTACCACAAGCACACCCAGTGGGCCGGGCCCGGGAGGACCGAGAAGAACGTCGTCGGCATGCCGCTGATGCCGGTCTACCTGGCCAAGGCCGGCGGGTTCTTCTTCCTGGTCTTCGGCATCGTCGCGCTGATGTCCGCCGTCGCCACCATCAACCCCATCTGGGCGTACGGCCCGTACCGGCCCGACCAGGTCTCCACCGACGCCCAGCCCGACTGGTACATGGGCTTCGCCGAGGGCCTGATCCGGGTGATGCCCGGCTGGGAGGTCGGGCTCTGGGGGCACACCCTCAACCTCGGCGTGCTGATCCCGTTCACGCTGTTCCCGGTGATCCTCGGCGCGATCGCGGTCCACCCGTTCGTCGAGAGCTGGGTGACCGACGACAAGCGCGAACACCACCTGCTGGACCGGCCGCGCAACGCGCCCGTCCGCACCGCGCTCGGCGCCGCCTGGATCAGCCTGTACCTGGTGATGCTGGCCGGCGGCGGCAACGACCTCATCGCCACCCATCTGCACCTGTCGCTCAACGCCATCACCTACGCCGTGCGGATCGGCTTCTTCGCCGTCCCGGTGGCCGTCTTCGTCATCACCAAACGCTGGTGTCTCGGCCTCCAGCGCCGCGACCGCGACAAGGTGCTGCACGGACGCGAGACCGGCGTCGTCAAGCGCCTGCCGCACGGCGAGTTCACCGAGGTGCACGCCGGGCTCGCGCCCGCCGAACTGCACCGGCTCACCGCACACGAGCAGCCCCGCCCCCTCGAACTGCCGGCCCCCGTCGACGAGAATGGAACCGCCCGGAGCGCGGGCGTGCTCACCCGCACCCGCGCCCGGCTGTCCCGCGGATTCCACGGCGAGCACGCCCGGATCGCCAAGCCCACCGCCGAGGAGTACCGCGAGATCACCGAGGGCCACGGGCACTGACCCCTGGGCACCGACCCACGGCCCCGGCCCCCACGCCAGAGGGAGGACAGATGCACGACCGATCCGACCAGCTCGCCGACAGCAGATACCTCCTGCTCACCACCTTCGGCGAGGACGGCACCCGCCAGGACTCCCAGATCTGGGTGGTGCCGGACGGCACCGCACTCGGCGTCTGGACCCCGGCCCACTCCGGCGAGGCCGAACGGATCCGGCGCCACCCCCGGGTGCTGGTCGGCCCGTGCGACGCCCACGGGCGCCCGACCGGGCGGCCGGTGCCGGCCCGCGCACGGCTCTGCGACCCGGACGACACCGCCCGCTACCGCACCTCGCTGATCAACAAGTACGGCCTGACGGCGCTGATCGCGCTGGCCCGCAGCCGGTTCCGGGTCGGGCTGGCCGGGACGGTCGGCATCCGGATCACGCTCAACGAGCTGGAGCAGCGGCTGGTCGGGCCCGAGTGGCAGCTGCCGACGACGTACTGCGTCAACTGACCCGCCGGGTGGCCTGGTGGCGCCGGGGGCCGGGCACACACGTGCCCGGCCCCCGGCGCCGTTCGCGTGGTGAAGCGCTCGCGCGTTGCCGGGGAGCGCTGTCAGGACCCGTCGTCCGGCGCCTTCGCCAGGTCCCCGGGTTCGCACGCCTCCCGGCCCGTCGCCAGGTGCACGACCCTGACCGCCCGGTCGGGACCGCCGGGCACGACCCGCTGTTCGTGCCCGCAGCGCGGGCAGATCAGCGGGATGCGCGGCCGGTGCTCCCGGCCGCCGGCGTGGCCGCCGTCCGGGTGCGGGGCGCTCACGTCAACGGGTGGGTCGGGACCGGGCTGACCTCCTGGATCTCGCCGTGGGCCTTGGTGAGCAGCTGCGAGGCGAGGTCGTTGAGGGCCCTGGCCCCCGCGATCTCCTCGCCGACCCGCAGCTGTTCCGGGTCCGACGGGTGGCGGCTGCTGTAGCCGTGGGCCCGTAGTTCCCTGCCGTCGCGCAGCCGCAGCATGGCCGCGGCGGTCGTGCGCGGGCCGTCCTCGCGAAACTCCATCTCGATGTGCCAACCGACCAGAGTCTGCATGGCGGATCACCTCCATCGGTTACTCCTCCAGAGTGCGCCGCACCCACCGTGAACACCAGGGCAGGCGGACCGGGGTCAAGTTGAACGCGTTCAACTCTGCGGCGTAGAGTCGCCGACGACAGAGATTTGAACGCGTTCAAGGAGGTGTTTCCGGCATGGGGAAAGGCACGACGGAGCTGGTGAACCTGCTGGTCCTGCTCGGTATGGGCGCCGTCGTCCCGCTCGGCCTCGCCCTGATCGGCGAACCCGGGCTCGCCCGCGTCCGCCGGCTCTGGCCGCTCGCCGCCGTCCCCGGCGCGCTCTCGCTGTGGCTCCCGCGCGGCGGCCTCGCCACCGGCAGCGCCGCCCTCTACGCGCTCGGCACCCTGGCCGTCGCCCTCCACGCGCCGCTGCGGCTGCGCCGGACCCGCTCGCTCGCACCCGCCGAACTCGCCGTCCTCACCGCACTCGCCGCCCCTGCGGTGGCCGGCACCGCCCTGGTCGCCGAGCGCTCCGGCTACCCGCTGTTCGGCTTCGAACCGCACGTCCTGGCGCTGACCGTCCCGCACTTCCACTACGCCGGCTTCACCGCCGCCCTCGTCGCCGGGCTGGTCTGCCGCAGCACCCGGGCGGGTTCCGGCGCCGCCCGCTGCGCCGCGCTCAGCGTGCCGGCCGGGACGCTGCTGGTGCTCGCCGGGTACTTCCTCGGCACCTGGGTCCAGTTCGCCGGGGCCTGCGTGCTCACCACCGGGATGTGGCTGGTCGGCCTGGTCACCTGGCGCGACCTGCGGCCGCGCGCCGCCGACCCGGTCACCGCCCGGCTGCTCACCGCATCCTCGGCCGTCCTCGCCCTCACCATGCTGCTCGCCCTGTGGTGGGCCCTCGGCCAGGCGTCCGGACTCCCCCACCCCACCCTGGCCTGGATGGCCGCCACCCACGGCGTCGGCAACGCGCTCGGCTTCGCGCTCTGCTCGCTGCTCGCCTGGCGCCGGATCACCACCACGGAGGACCCCCGATGACCGACCTCAGCTACCCCGAGCAGGGCGCCAGCACCACCGGCCACCTGCCCGACGGGTACCACCACCTGCGCCACCGGGCGCTCATCGGCCGGGGCCGGCCCGCCCTGGAGGTGGCCGGGGCCGCCCTGCTCGGCTGGCGGATGCACCGGCTGGCCGGCGTGCGGATCGACGCCGACGCCGACCGGGCCGCCCCCGGCGTCGCCGTGCACTGCGCGATCGGCGTCGGCCCGCTCCGGGCCGGCGCCCCCAACCGGGTGCTGGCCACCGTCGACGGCCCGGACCAGTACGGCTTCACCTACGGCACCCGGGCCGGCCATCTGGCCCGCGGCGAGGAGACGTTTCTGGTCGAACTGGAGGCGGACGGGGCGGTCCGGTTCAGCGTGACCGCCTTCAGCCGCCCGGTCGCCTGGTACGCCCGGCTGGCGGGGCCGCTGCTGCCGCTCGCGCAGCGGGCCTTCGCCCGGCGCTGCGGCCGGGTCCTGGCCCGGATCGCGGCGGACGCGGGGTAATGCCTTGGCCCGCCGGGCGGGCCGTCCGGCATGATCACCCGGTGATACGCACCACCCAGCCGGCCTCCAACGTCACCGCGGGGCAGCCGTGACCAGCTTCCTGACCCACCGGGCCCGGGTGCACGACGAGCGGCTGCCGGTGCGCCGGCGGTTCAGCGCCCTGCGGACCTGCCTGACCTGCTTCGCGCCGTACGGCTTCCGGGCCACCTACCACCACCTCACGCTCAGCTCCCGGATGCCCCGGCTGCTGGAGGCCGACCCGGACGCGCTGGTGCGGGCCGTGGAAGAACTGCACGAGGCACGGGTCCTGTGGCTGGCCGGGGCGCAGGAGTACGAGGCACGGCGCCGGGCGGAGAAGCGCACCGGGCGACGGCAAGCGCCCGCGCCGGTGTGGTGGAACCGCCCCTGGTGGGGCGCACCGGACGCGGCCTGGCGGGCGGACCCCTTCCTCCACCCGCCGCTGCGGCTGCCCGACTACGTCCGGCGGCAGAACGCGCTGCTGGACGGCGCCGAACTGCCCGGCTGCCCGGCCTGCGGGGACGAGGAGCCGGTGCTGTCGCGCTCGACCGGCCACGGCCTGGCCGAACTCTGCCGGACCTGCGCCTGGGTGCGGCAGCCGTGCCCGTGCGGACGGTGGCACAGCTTCGAGCCCACCCTGCGGGTCGGCTGGAACCGCATCTGGCAACGGTGGCACCTGATCGGCGACGGCACGCCGAACCCGCGCTGGCCCGGCGTGCAGGGGCCGGCCCGGATCGAGCGGCTGGTGCCGTACGAGGCCTCCCACCCGTGAGGTTTCCGCTCCGCGCGGTGTGCGGCGCCCGGGCGCCGGACCGGCTCGGGCAGCGGCGGCCACCGGCGCGCGCGGCTGCGGAATACCCCGTCGGGGCGCACGGTTGTCGCGAGCACGTGATCGGTAGCGCCGCCTCCGGAAGGGAAGGAATCGCGAGATGAGCAGCACGGTCGAGCTGACCAAGGAGAACTTCGACGACATCGTCCCGGGTCCGGAGGGGCAGGACTTCGTCTTCATCGACTTCTGGGCCGGGTGGTGCGGGCCGTGCCGCCAGTTCGCCCCGGTGTACGAGAAGGCGGCCGAGCGCCACGCGGACCTCGTCTTCGCCAAGGTGGACACCGAGGCGCAGGTGGAGCTGGCCGCCGCGTTCGGGATCCAGTCGATCCCCACGCTGGCGATCATCCGTGAGGGCGTGCTCGTCTTCTCACAGGCCGGTGCGCTGCCGGAGTCGGTGTTCGAGGACCTGATCGGCCAGGCCAGGAACCTGGACATGGCCGAGGTGAAGCGCAAGGTGGCACAGGAGCAGGCGGCCGGGGGCCAGGCCTGACCCGTCCGGACGTCCGCTTGCCCGAGGGCCCGGGGAGTGCGACTCCCCGGGCCCGGTCACTCGGTCGTCCGGGCGAAAATCCGGGCGAAGCCTGACCAGGGTCGGTCCTAGAGTCGTCGGCGACGGAGATCCCGGCCGACCGCGAGGAGCGACCCACCATGAGCACGTTCGTACTGGTCCCCGGATTCTGGCTCGGTGCCTGGGCCTGGGACGAGGTCGCCGCGCCGCTGCGCGCCGCCGGGCACACCGTCCACCCCGTGACCCTGCCCGGGCTGGCGGAGCGCGCGGGCGAGGCCGAGCCGATCGGGCTGGCGGAGCACATCGCCGCGCTGGCCGACCTGCTGGTCCGCGAGGACCTGTGGGAGGTGGTGCTGGTCGCGCACAGCGGCGCCTGCGTCCCGGTCGGCGGCATCGCGGACCGGATGCCGGAGCGGATCCGCCGGGTGGTCTACCTGGACAGCGGCCCGATGATCGACGGCGGTTCGCTGTACGACCTCTGGGAGCCCGACCACCGTGCGGCGGCCGACGCCTCCGTGGTCGACGGCCGCCTCCCGATGCCCTCCTGGGCCGACCTCGCCGCCGACGGCGCCGACGTGGCGGGCCTGGACGAGGCCGCGCTCGCCCGGATCCGCGAGCGGGCCACCCCGCACCCGGCCGGGGCGTACCGGGACCGGCTGCGGCTGACGGGCGCCTCGGCCGCGCTGCCGCAGGCGCTGGTGACCTGTTCCTTCCCGCTCGCCCAGGTGCAGGCGATGATCACGGCCGGGCACCCGTGGTTCGCCGGGCTCGACGGGCCGAACTGGGAGCTGCGCGAACTGCCCACCGGGCACTGGCCGATGTTCTCCCGCCCGGCCGACACGGCGGCGGTGCTGGCCGAGCTCGCGGCGCTCTGACCCGCCCTCGGCCCGGACCCGTCGGCGGGTTCGTCTGCGCGAAGCCCCGCCGGCGTCGCAGGATGGGCACGGCGCCGGGCACACGGCCCGGCGCCCGTCCGGCCGGGGGCCGGATCCCACGGGAAGGCGAGCCCCTGCGGATGTACGCGGAGCGCGAGAAGTGGCCGCCGGAGGCCGTTCGGGTCAGGCTCGGGTACGAGACGAACGGCAGCCGCGGGCCGACCTCCCGGGAGGCCTCCCTCACCGGCGCCCTCACCGGCGCGCCGGCCGACGCCCGGCGCGCCCGGCTGCTCGACGTCCGCGACCACACTCCCGTCGCCCCGGCCCCGCGGGCCGGGGCGGCCATCGACACCACGGAGGACCGGGTATGACCAGCAGCGCCGAGGAGTACGACGTCATCGTCCTGGGGGGCGGCCCGACCGGCGAGAACGTCGCCGACCGGACGGCCTCCGCCGGGCTGCGCACGGTCCTCGTGGAGGCCGAACTGGTCGGCGGCGAATGCTCGTACTGGGCCTGCATGCCGAGCAAGGCGTTGCTGCGCCCGGTGGCCGCGCTGGCCGAGGCCCGCGCGGTGGCCGGCTCCCGGGAGGCGGTCGGCGGACGGCAGTTGGACCCGGCCGCGGTGCTGGCCCGGCGGGACTCCTTCACCTCGCACTGGAACGACGACGGCCAGGTGCAGTGGCTGCAGGGCGCCGGCATCGAGCTGGTGCGCGGCCACGGCCGGCTGGCGGGCGTACGGACCGTCACCGTGGAGGCCGAGGACGGCACCGAGCGGGTGCTCACCGCCCGGCACGCCGTCGCCGTGTGCACCGGCAGCCGTCCGGTGCTGCCCACGGGCGTGCCGGGGCTGGCGGAGGCCCACCCGTGGACCAACCGGGAGGCGACCGCCGCGCCGGCCGTGCCCGGGCGGCTGGCGGTGGTCGGCGGCGGCGTGGTCGGGGTGGAGCTCGCGACCGCCTGGCGGGCGCTCGGCTCCGAGGTGGTGCTGCTGGTGCGCGGCGACCACCTGCTGCCGCGGATGGAGCCGTTCGCGGGCGAGCTGGTCGCGGAGGGCCTGCGCGAGGCCGGGGTGGACCTCCGGTTCGGGACGGAGGCCACCGCGCTGGAGCGGGCGGACGGCGCCGGGCCGGTGGTCCTGACGCTCGGTGACGGCGAACGGCTGACCGTGGACGAGGTGCTGTACGCGACCGGACGGGCCCCGCGCACCGCCGACGTCGGGCTGGAGCAGGTCGGGCTGAAGCCGGGCGGCTGGCTGGAGGTGGACGACAGCTGCACCGTGCTCGGTGTCGACGGCGAGTGGCTGTACGCCGCCGGGGACGTCAACCACCGGGCGCTGCTCACCCATCAGGGCAAGTACCAGGCCCGGATCACGGGCGCGGCGATCGTGGCCCGCGCCCAGGGGCGTGCGCTGGACACCTCCCGCTGGGGCGCGCACGCCGCGTCGGCCGACAGCGCGGGCGCGCCGCAGGTCGTGTTCACCCATCCGGAGGTCGCCGCCGTCGGGCTGACCCTGGCGGCGGCCGAAGCGGCCGGGCTGCGGGTCAAGGCCGTCGACCACGACTTCGGCGCCGTCGCCGGGGCCTCGCTGTACGGCGACCACTACCGCGGCCGGGCCCGGGTGGTCTTCGACCTGGACCGCGAGGTGCTGGTCGGCGCCTGCCTGGTCGGCCCCGGGGTCGCCGAGCTGCTGCACTCGGCGACCGTCGCCGTGGTCGGCGAGGTGCCGATCGACCGGCTCTGGCACGCCGTGCCCTCCTATCCGACGATCAGCGAGGTGTGGCTGCGGCTGCTGGAGGGCTGCCGGGGGTGAACCGGGCGGGTGAGCCGGACGGGCGGGCCTTCCTGCTGAGTGGGCCTTCCGGGTGATCGGGCGTGGCGAGATGTGGCCGCCGGTGGACGGCGGGACACTGGGCGCCGGGGGCCGTCCCGGGGGGCCGTACTCGT
This sequence comes from Kitasatospora sp. NBC_01300, assembly GCF_041435235.1. Classification (NCBI taxonomy): domain Bacteria; kingdom Bacillati; phylum Actinomycetota; class Actinomycetes; order Kitasatosporales; family Streptomycetaceae; genus Kitasatospora; species Kitasatospora sp. NBC_01300. The sequence continues at coordinate 1,634,452 of NZ_CP108408.1, forward strand.
CACCAGATGGTGTGGGGCATGACCGAAGTGCTGTTGGCTGTCGGAACCGAGAAGGGCCTCTTTCTCGGCCGCAGCCGCGACCGGCTGGACTGGGAGTTCAGCGGGCCGCACTTCCGGATGAACGCGATCTACTCCGTCTCCATCGACCGCCGCGACGGCCGCACCCGGCTGCTGGTCGGCGCCGACAGCAGCCACTGGGGCCCGTCCGTCTGGCGCTCCGACGACCTCGGCGCCACCTGGTACGAGCCGCCGCAGCCGGCGATCCGCTTCCCCGAAACCACCGGCGCCTCGCTCACCCGGGTCTGGCAGCTCCAGCCGGCCGGCCCGGAGGCCCCCGGCGTCGTCTACGCCGGCACCGAGCCCGCCGCGCTGTTCCGCTCCGAGGACGGCGGCGAGACCTTCCGCCTGGTCGAGTCGCTCTGGAACCACCCGCACCGGAGCGACTGGGGCGCCGGCTACGGCGGCCAGGGCCTGCACACCGTCGTCACCGACCCGCGCGACCCGCAGCGGCTGCTGGTCGCCGTCTCCACCGGCGGCGTCTACCGCAGCAAGGACGGCGGCGACAGCTGGGAGCCCGCCAACACCGGCCTGCGCGCCGAGTTCCTGCCGGAGGAGGGCCAGTACCCCGAGTTCGGCCAGTGCGTGCACAAGGTCGCCCCCGACCCCGTCGACCCCGACCGGCTGTACCTGCAGAACCACGGCGGCGTCTACCGCAGCGACGACTGGGGCGCGAGCTGGCGCTCCGTCGCCGACGGGCTGCCCGCCGCGTTCGGCTTCGCCGTCGCCGCCCACCCGCGCCGGGGCGACACCGCCTACCTGTTCCCGCTCGGCGGCGGGGACGACCGCATCCCGCCCGGCCGCCGGTGCCGGGTCTTCCGCACCACCGACGGCGGCACCAGCTGGCAGCCGCTCGCCGACGGCCTGCCCGACGAGGACCACTACGGCATCGTGCTGCGCGACGCGCTGCGCACCGACGACGCCGAACCGGCCGGGATCTACTTCGGCAACCGGACCGGCGACGTCTACGGCAGCCATGACGAGGGCGAGAGCTGGTCGTTGCTGACCTCCCACCTGCCGGACGTGCTCTGCGTCCGCGCCGCGGTGGTGGCCTGACAATTCGGTTGCCCCCGGGCGCGCTCTGGTCGACCATGACGGCGGACGAACGACCGTACGAATGGGGCTGGGTGTGACCGAGACGGACTTGGTGGTCAGGTCGAACGGAGAGGGCGTACCGGTGGTGCGCTACCTCCTCGGCGAGCGGGAGGGGCGGCCCTGGGCCGACCTGTTGGAGGTGGTGGAAGGAAGCGGCGGCACCGACCCGGTGGAGTTCGTCCGCACCGAGCTGGCCGGGTGGGTGGTCTCCGGGACGCCCGAGTTCGGCCTCGCCCTGCTGGAGCACGGCGCCACCGTGCTCCGGCACGCCCACGCCATGCGACGCGACCTGGTCGCCGACCCGCCGCCCGCCGACTGGGCCGGGGCCCCGCTGCGCGACGGCCTGCGGGCCGTGCCCTGCGACCGCGCGCCCGAGGACCTGTTCGAGGCCTGGCGGGCCGCGTTCGCCCCGGGGCACCCGGACCACTTCGCGGGCGACGACCAGCAGGCGCTGGCGGAGCGGATCGCCCCGCTGCTCGCCGGCAAGGTCATCGGGCCGGTGCTGCCGTCCAGCCTGCTCGCCGTGGACGCGCAGGACCGGGTGGTGGCCGGGATCGTCCTCACCGACCGCGACGGCATCCCGTGGATCGCCGACGTCTTCCGGCACCCGGAGCTCGGCTACCGGGGCCTCGGCGCGGACCTGCTGCGCCGCGCCGTCGCCGACGCCGCCGAACGCGGGCTCGTCGAGGTGCAGTTGGCCGTCACCGACGGCAATCCGGCCCGCCGGCTCTACGAGTCCCTGGGCTTCGAGCTGCTGAGCACCTCGCTGACCGTGATCGTGCCGGAGAAGGGCTGACGGCCACCGGATCCCGTCCGGCCGGTCTCGGTGGATATGGCCCGAGACCGGCCGGTCCGGCCGGACACGCCCACGGACACGCCGGACCGGCCGGACACTCCGGACACGCCCTATGACCGGGCCAGTTCCAGGACGGCTATCCCGGCCAGCACGATGAGGCTGGCGGTCAGCCGCAGGCGGCCCAGCCGCTCCCGGAACACCACGGTGGCGATCAGGGCGGCGATCACGATGCTCGTCTCGCGCAGCGCCGCGATCGTCGCCAAGTCCCCCCGGGACTGCGCCCACACCACCAGGCCGTAGGCCGTCAGCGAGAGCACGCCCCCCGCGATCCCCACCGGCACCACCGTGCCGACCCCGGTGAGCAGCGAACGGCCGCGCCGGGCCCAGGCGATCAGCGCGAGCGTCGGCCCCTGCAACAGGAACAGCCAGGCCACGTAGCCGCCGACCGTCCCGGCGTGCCGGACGCCACTGCCGTCCAGCACCGTGTAGACGGCGATCATCACGCCCGTCCCGGCGGCGGCCCCGAGCGCGGGCAGTTGCGCCCGCCCCGGGACGCCCTTGGCGAAGGCCAGCCCGATCAGGCCGCAGGAGATCACCACCACGCCCAGCAGCTCGCCCGTGCCCGGGTGCTGACCGAGCACGGTGGCCGACAGCAGGGCCACCAGCAGCGGCGCCGAGCCGCGCGCGATCGGGTACATCTGCCCGAAGTCGCCCAGCTGGTAGGCGCGTAGCAGCAGGACCGTCGACGTCGTCTGGACGGCGACCGAGGCCAGCAGGTACGGCCAGGACGAGGCCGCCGGCAGCGGGTTGACCAGCACCAGGACGAGCGCGCACGCGGTGTAGGTCAGGTTGATCAGCGCGAAGCCGACCAGCTTGTCCGCGATCCGGTGGGCCAGGCCGTTCCAGACGGCGTGCAGCACGGCCGCGGCGAGCACGGCCACCGGCACGGCCGGCACGATCTCGGGCATGGCGAAGCTCCCCTCCGACGGCCTTCCGGCGACCCGGTACGGCCTGGAACCGAATTCCACGCTACCCTAGCGCCATGGAAGGACATTCCGACATGACGCCCCTGGAGTCCCAGCTCGCCGCGCGGATCCGGGCCCGGCTCGGCGACCTGCGCGGCGCCGAGGCGCGGGTCGCCGAGGTGGTGCTCGACCGGGGCGCCGGCCTGGTGCACCTGAGCGTCAGCGACGTCGCCGCGCTGGCCGGCACCGCCCCCTCCTCCGTGGTCCGGGCCTGCCAGCGGCTCGGCTTCCGCGGCTACCAGGAACTGAAGATCGCCGCCGCCCGGCACTCCCCCGCCGCGGCCCCGGCCCCCGCCGACGACACGGGCGCCCCGGCCGCCCGGGCCCTCGCCGACACCCTGCGGGCCGCCCGGGCGGCCCTGGACGGGATCACCGCCACGCTCACCGCCGACGACCTGCGGGCGGCCGCCGAGGTACTGGCCGGCGCCGGCCAGGTGGTACTGGTCGGCTCCGGGCTGTCCGGCGCGGTGGTGCTCGACCTCGCCTACCGGCTGCGCGCGCTCGGCCTGCGCGTCGACGCCCCCGCCGACCCGCTCACCGCCCAGCTGGCCGCCGCCCAGCTCCCGCCCGACGGCGTCTGCTTCGCGGTCAGCCACGGCGGCGCCACCCCGCTGGTGATCGACGCCGCGCGCCGGGCCCGGGCGGCCGGGGCGGCCGTGGTCGCGCTCACCAGCTACGCCCGCTCACCGCTCACCGAGACGGCCACCCACACCCTGGTCGCGGGCGGGCAGGACCTGGTCTTCGGCCTGGAGACCACGGCCAGCCGGCTCGCCCACCTGGCCGCCGTCGACGCGCTCGCCCAGACCCTGCTGGCGCTGCGCGGGCGACCGGCCGAACAGGCCCTCGGCCTCTCGGCGGACATCACCGCGGACCACACGTACTGACCGCGCCGGACGTCCGGCGGCGACGGCGGCCCGGAGCCGTCGGAGGCGCTGTGTAGGCTCGCGGGCATGGCGAGGGTGACACGGGACGATGTGGCGCGGGTGGCGGGGACGTCCACGGCGGTCGTGAGTTATGTGATCAACGACGGGCCGCGGCCGGTGGCGCCCGCGACCCGGGCGCGGGTGCTCGCGGCGGTCGAGGAGCTCGGCTACCGCCCCAACCGGGTCGCCCAGGCGATGGCACGGCGGCGGACCAACCTGCTCGGCATGGTCGTGCCGGACGCCCGCCAGCCGTTCTTCGCCGGGCTCGCGCACGCCGTCGAGCAGGCCGCCGCCGACCACGGCCGGCTCCTGCTGATCGGCAACTCCGACTACGTGGACGAGCGCGAGGCGCACTACATCCGCGCGTTCCTCGGCATGCAGGTCGACGGGCTGATCCTGGTCACCCAGGACCCGGCCACCCCCGGGCTCACCGGCTTCGACGTGGGCGACGGCACCTCGGTCGTGCTGCTGCACCACCGGGCGGAGACCGCCGACGGCGTCGCGGTGGTGGCGGACGACCAGGGCGGCGCCCGCGAGGTGGTCCGGCACCTGCTCGGGCACGGCCACGCCGAGGTGCACTGCTTCGGCGGCACCCTCGCGCTCAGCCCGCACGACCCGGTCACCGGGCGGACGGCCGGCTGGGCCGCCGCGCTGGCCGAGGCCGGGCTGGCGACCGAGGGGCGGCTGGTGCCGGCGCCGTTCGACCGCGTCCGGGCGCACGCCGAGGCGCTCGCCCTGCTGGCCCGGCCCGACCGGCCGTCCGCCGTGTTCTGCACGACCGACGACCAGGCGATCGGCCTGCTGCGGGCCGCCGACGACCTGGGCATCCGGGTGCCGGAGCAGCTCGCGGTGGCCGGATTCGACGACATCGCCGAGGCGGTGATCGCCGGCCCGGCGCTGACCACCGTGGCGACCGCTCAGGACGAGATGGCCCGCGCCGCGGTCGACCTGGTCCTCGGCGGAGCCGAGCGGCGCTCCACCGGCGCGCGGACCTTCCCGGCCCGGCTGGTGCTGCGACGCACCTGCGGCTGCCCGGCGCCGGAGCGGGCGACCGCGGGCGCAGCCGCGATCTGACTCCGCGTCACGCGCGCTCCGGTTCGGTCGGGCCGCTGCCGGGCCGCCCGCCGCCGCGCGGGCGCGCCGGTCAGCGGAGTTCGTCCGCGAGGAGGTCCATCAGCAGGTTGTCGTGCCAGGTGCCGTCCGGGCCGCGCTCGTACTGGCGCATGGTGCCGACCGAGCGGAAGCCGACCTTCGCGTAGCAGCGGATCGCGGCCGTGTTGTCGGCCGCCGGGTCGATGATCAGCCGGTGGTAGTGGTGGTGGTCGACGAGGTGGCGGGCCAGCGTGCGGACGGCGTCCGTGCCGAGGCCGACGCCGTGGACCTCCGGGTCGAGGTAGATGTCGATGCCGGCGTGCCGGTACTCGTCGTCGTTGTTGGCGTACCACTGGATGGCGCCGACGATCTTCCCGCCCACCTCGACGACGAGGGTCTCCGTGTCGGGCTCCTCCAGGTCGCTGGCGACGGCGTCGGCGAGGTCGTCACCGCCCCGCCAGCGGGCGAACACCTCGGGCGTGCCGCGGATGGCCGCGAGCTCCGGGATGTCGTCGGTGTCGGCGGTGCGGAGGGTCACCAGGGTGCCGTGCAGAATCGTCCCCATATGGGGCATGTTGGCACGGAAACAGGCATCCGGCGAGCTGTTTTTCGGTATTCCCCACGATCGCCCGCACCCCCTCCGAGCAGCGACGATGCTCCACCGCGAAGCACTCGGCGAGAGCGGGCCCCGGGGCGGGGTCAAGGCCCGCCCGCGGCCGGGGCTCAGGCCGCCGGTTCACCCAGCGGGCCGAGCCACACGGCCGTGACCCCGCTGACGTAGCGGGCGCCGCAGTGGTCGTCGGGGACGACGAGCTGCGGGCCGGCGGCGTCCAGCGGGGCGCCGTCCATGCTGGTGGCCAGCAGGATCCGCTGGCCGCCGAAGTCGGGGTCGATCTCGGCCCAGGAGACGACGGCCCGGTGGCCGTCCGCGCCGCTGACCGACAGCAGGAAGCGCAGCCGCTGCTTGCGGCCGGAGAAGTCGATCCGGGGCCGGGCCGCGCACAGCACGTCCCAGAGCGCGGGCCCCTCGTAGTCGTGCCGCTGCTCGCCCTCGGCCAGGCAGTCGAAGCTGACCTCGACGCGGTGCGCGGGGAGGGCACGCAGCTGGTCGACCGACAGCTCGGCGGGCCGGTCGAAGTGGCCGTGCAGCCGGACGGTGGGGCTCGACGGGGTCATGGTGCTCCCTCCTCCCGGGCCGCGCCGCCGCGACCCGGGAGGGGGTTACCCGAGGGTGGGCCCGGGCATTCGCAGCTGCGGCGCTGAAAGGATGATTTCAGCGGCATCTGCGATGGAGTGGAGCGCTTCCGGCTGGCAGCTGCGGGGGAAGGGGCGGGCGTGTCCGAGGAGGCGGATCGACGCGCCCCGCGCCGGCGGAAGCCGATGGAAGCCGCTGGAAACCGACGGAAGCGGCACCGCAATCGGGCGGACGGCCGGTTCCGCACACCCGCCGAGGGGGCCCGCACTGGATGATCCGACAAGAAGAATCACTGCCGCATGACTTGCATTTACGATGCCCATGAGCACCTGAACCTTGCACTTGCGAGGCACGGCCGGGCGCGGCGCACAAGGGCGAGAGCGAGAGCGAGATGAGCGAGAGATGATCGTCGGCGACCTGCTGCACCTCGACGACCTGGACATCCGCCTGGCCTGGGGCACCCCGGACCTGCTCGACCGCCCGGTCACCGGGCTCAGCTCCACCGACCTCCAGGACCCGGCCCGCTACCTCCAGCCCGGCGAACTCGTCCTCACCGGCCTGGTCTGGTGGCAGCCCGCCGAAGCCTCCGGCGCGCTGCGCTTCGCCACCGCCCTGCGCAGCGCGGGCGTGGCGGCGCTGCTGGCCGGCGAGGGCACCCACGGCAGCGTCCCGGACAGCCTCGCCGACGCCTGCCGCACCCACGGCATCCCGCTGCTGACGGTGCCCGCCGGAGTCAGCTTCCGCGCCGTCACCGACCGCGTCTACCTGCGGCTCTGGGGGGACCTGCGGGCCGGCGCCCAGGACACCGCGGCGATCCCGGAGACCGTCCGGCACGAACTGCTCGACCTGCTGCACGCGGACGCCGGGGCCGGCGAGGTGCTGGCCCACGCGGTCGGCCGGCTCGGGGTCCCGGACTGCTCGATCACCACCGCCGGCGGCCGGGCCGTCGCCACCACCGCCGCACCCGCCAATGCCACACCCGCCAATGCCGCATCCGCCACCGCCGCATCCGTCCCGCCCGCCGGACGCGGCGACACCGGGCTTCCCGTCGGGCCCCAGGACGGCTCGCCGTTCGACGGCTGGCGGCTGCGCCCGCACCTGCGCTCGGCGGCGGCCGAACCGGTGCTCCAGGCCCTGGCCGAACTGCTCGCCCCGCTCGCCGCCCGCGCCCACGCCGACGCGGGCGCGCGGCGCCGGGCCGCCGGGCGGCTACTGGACGCGCTCATCGGGGAGGCCGGGCTCGCCGAGCCGCTCGCCGCCTGCGGGCTGGGCGGGGCCGAGTCGCTGGTGGCGGTCACCGCGCGGATCGACGGCGGCCGGGCGGGCCAGGCGGGTGCCGCACCGGGCGACGGCCCGCCCGCCGCCTGGGCGGCACACGCACTGGCCGAGGCGCTGCACCCGCTCGGCGCGCCGTACGCCGCCGGGACCGACCGCGACGGGCGGTCCGCCGCGCTGGTCGCCGCGCCGGCCGAGCAGGTCGCCGAACGGCTGCGCCGGGCCCGGCCCGCGCTGCAGGGCCGGCTGACCGGCCGGCGCACCCTGCGGGTCGGCGTCGGCCCGGCCGCCCCGCCCGCCCCCGCCGCACTGCGGGCGGCGCTGGTGCAGGCCCGCTACGTACTGGAGGGCTCGGCCGGCCCGGTCGGCAGCGCGGCCGAACTGGACTCGCTGGACGGACTGCTGCGCGGCATCCCGCCGGAGGTGACGGCCGCCTTCCACGCCCGGCTGCTGGCCCCGCTGGCCGCCCACGACCGGGAGAACAGCGTCTCGCTGCTGGGCACCCTGGCCGTCTTCCTGGACCACGACGGCTCGTGGGCGCGGACGGCCGAGGCGCTGTGCATCCACGTCAACACCGTGCACTACCGGATCCGCCGGATCGAGGAGCTGACCGGCCGCAGCCTGGCCCGGCTGCGGGACCGGCTCGACCTGCGGACCGCCCTGCTCTGTGCCCCGCAGCCGGCCCGGGCTCAGGCTGCTCAGGCTCAGGCTCCGGCCCGGTAGACCGCCGGACGGGCGCGGCAGCGGCCGAGGGCTCGGGGCCGGGGCTCAGGGCTTCAGGGGTTTCAGGGCGTCAGGGGGTGTCGTCGAGGCGCAGCCGGGCGCTGACCTCGCCGAGGCTTTCGGCGAGCACGGCCAGCTGCTCGCGGGTGAGCACGTCGATCAGCAGCTCGCGGACCAGGGCGACGTGTCCGGGTGCGGCCTGCCGCAGCGACTCCCGCCCCTGGTCGGTGAGTTCGGCGATGACGCCGCGCACGTCGCTGGGGCAGGAGCGGCGGGCGACCAGGCCCATCCGCTCCAGCTGGGTGACCTGGTAGGTGAGGCCGCTCTTGGAGGTGACCAGCTTGTCGGCGAGTTCGGTCATCCGCAGCGCGTGGGCCGGGGCAGCGGACAGGTGCACCAGGATCTCGTACTGCTGGTGCGAGAGGCCGGAGTCCTCCTTGAGCTGGCGCTCCAGTCGGCGGTTGAGCAGGTTGCTCGCGACGACGAAGCCCCGCCAGGCAGCCATCTCGTCCTGGTCCAGCCAGCGGGGTTCGTTCAGTGTGGACATGTGGTGAAGCCTACTCCTGTTGTTCAAATTCGAACGAAGGTGTACGGTCGGCGAGTAGAGGTTCAAATTTGAACTACTCTTCCGATCCACCCTTCCCGTTCGACCCAGGAGGAGGACGCCATGAGCACCGCGGCCCCCGAGCGTATGCCCGCCCTGTACCTCTCGCACGGCGCGCCGCCGCTCGCCGACGACCCGGTCTGGCCCGGTGAACTGGCCGCCTGGTCCGCCGACCTGCCCCGGCCCCAGGCCGTCCTGATGGTCTCCGCCCACTGGGAGGAGGCCCCGCTCGCCCTCGGCGCCGTCACCAGCGTGCCGCTGGTGTACGACTTCTGGGGCTTCCCCGAGCACTACTACCAGGTCCAGTACGCCGCCCCCGGCGCACCGGCGCTCGCCGACCGCGTCCGCAAGCTGCTGCGCGCCCCCGGCACGCCCGTCCAGGACATCCCCGACCGCGGCCTCGACCACGGCGCGTACGTCCCGCTGGTGGAGATGTTCCCGGAGGCCGACATCCCCGTCCTCCAGATCTCCATGCCCACGCTCGACCCGCAGCGGCTGATGGAGATCGGCCGCCGGCTCGCCCCGCTGCGCGACGAGGGCGTGCTGATCGTCGGCAGCGGCTTCTTCACCCACAACCTGCGGGCGCTCAGCAACGACGGCCGGATCAGCTCGGTGATGGCCGAGTTCGACGACTGGGGCCGGCGCGCCCTGGACGCCCACGACCTGGACGCGCTGCTCGACTTCGAGCGCAAGGCCCCCGCCGGGCGGCTCGCCCACCCGCGCACCGAGCACTTCGCCCCGCTGTTCGTCACCCTCGGCGCCGGCGAGGCCGACCTCGGCAGCCAGCGCAGCGTCATCGACGGGTTCTGGATGGGGCTCGCCAAGCGGTCGATCCAGCTGGGCTGACCGGGCTCGCCGCGACTGAGCGTCACAGCGCGCAGCAGGTGAAGCGCTCGCCGATGTGCTCGGGCTGCTCGACCTCGTCGACCAGGACGACCGCGTAGTCCGGCACCGAGATCCGGCTGCGCCCGGCGGCATCCGTGAGCAGCTGCTCCAGGCCCGTCCGGTAGCGGCCGGTCCGCTCCCCCGGGCCGATCTCGGCGGCCGGGCTGAGCACCGTCCAGCGGACGTCGGAGACCGCCCGGTAGAAGTCCAGCGCCGCACCGTGCGCGTGCATGATCTCCAGCACCGGCTCCGGCAGCCCCGGCGTGTCCCAGACCAGCACCCCCGGCGCGGTCTCCAGGCTGCCCGCGCCGCCGACCGCGATCAGCCGGGGTGCGGCGTCGCCGAGCGAGCGCAGGCCCTCCACCAGCGAACGGGCGGCCGGGCCGATCAGCGCCAGGTGGCCCGGGCCGTCGCCACCGCCGACCGCGCTCACCAGGACGTCCTGGCCGGCCGCCACCCGGGCCACCTGGGCCGGGTCCAGGACGTCCGCGCGTTCGACGAAGGCCGCCTCACCCCGGTAGTGGTCCGGGTCGCGGACCACCGCGGTGACTTCGTGCCCGCGCGCGGCCGCCTCCGCGACGACGGCGCTGCCGATGGTGCCGTTGGCGCCGATCACGGCGATCCTGGCCATGGGGTACCTGCCTGTCTCTCGGGTGGTGGGGGTCGGGGAAGGTCGCCGCGACGTGGCATCAGCCAGGTTCGATTATCGGACGGTTCCCCTGCGACGGCCCGAGACATCGGCCTGTCGTGTGACGGGTGCACCCGGCGGGGCGAAGCGACCGGCCGCCAGGTCCTCGTGGACCCGGCGGCCGGTCGTTCAGGCGGTGGCCCAAACGTTGGGCCAGGCGGTGGCCCGGGCAGTGCTCAGGCGGTGGCTCAGGCGGCGGCTCAGGCGTTGCCGGTGGCGATGCGCTCGGCCTGGCTGCGCTCGACGCACAGCTCGTTGCCCTCGGGGTCTCCCAGGGTGACCCAGCCCTTGCCGTCCGGGGTGCGGTGGTCGCCGAGCACCGTCGCACCCAGTGCGACCAGGCGCTCCACCTCCTCGTCCCGGCTGCGGTCCTGCGGCTGGAGGTCGAGGTGGACCCGGTTCTTCACCGACTTGCCCTCGGGCACCCGGATGAACAGCAGCGAGGCACCGGCGGACTGCACCACCGCCTCCTCGTCACCCGGGTTGTCGTCCTCGCCCAGGGTGCCGTCCAGCGCCTGGGCCCAGAACTGCGCCAGGCCGTACGGGTCGGCGCAGTCGATCGTCACATGTCGTACCAGAGATCCCATCCGGCTACTCTGACCTGCCGTGTTCGGTCCCGTCCAGCCTTTTCCTGGAGTGCCGGTGACCGTCCGACGGGAACTCCGGCGGCAGGGCCGTCAGCACCTCCTGGAAGGCGTAGCCGCTCTTCTCCGCGACCCGGCAGGAGGCCGGGTTGTCCACCTGGTGCAGCAGGTCGATCCGGACCAGGCCGTCGTCGGCGAGCACGTCGAAGGCCCAGGCGGTGAGCGCCACCACCGCACGCGGGGCCACCCCCCGGCCGCGGGCCGCGGCCGCCGTCCAGTAGCCCACCTCGGCCGCCTCCCCGCCCGGGGTGCCGCGCTTGAGCGCGACGTTGCCGAGCAGTTCGCCCGTACCCGGCTCCAGCACCGCGAAGCTGTACCGGCTGCCCTCCGCCCGGCCCCGGTACTGCAGCCCGAGCCAGTGCGCGGCCTCCTCGGCGTTCCCCACCGGGGTGCGGGTGAAGCGGCGCAGCGTCTCGTCCCGGTACGCCTCGATCAGGGCCGGTGCGTCCGCGTCCTCGAAGGGGCGCAGCAGCAGGCCCTCGGCCCTCGGGTGCGCGGCGACGGGGGCGGTCACCGCAGCCCCCCGGCGCAGTCCCCCGGCCTCGTGGACGGTGCCCGGTCGTTCGTCGTTCATGGTGCTTCTCCCCGTGGGTGCATGGCCGTTCGCTGCGATCTTCCTAGCAGGCGGCCGACCGACCGGGTGGCTCGGGTCGGGTCGACTCAGGTCGGGGATTCCCTCCCGCAGGCGACACCCCCGATCGGGGGTGTCCGGCGGGCGGGTGGGAGAGGACAGTGGGCGCATGCAGATTCCACTCTCCGTGACGGACTTCCTCGACCGGGCCGAGCTGGTCTACGGCGACCGGGTCGGCATCGTCGACGAGCCGGTGCAGCCGGCCGAATCCTGGGGCGAGCTGAGCTACCGCCGGGTCGCCGAACTGGCCCGGGCGCAGGCGGCCGGGCTGGACCGGCTGGGCGTCGGGCCGGGCGAGCGGGTCGCCGTCGTGTCGCACAACTCGGCCCGGCTGCTGACCTCCCTGTTCGGGGTGAGCGGGTACGGGCGGGTGCTCGTCCCGGTGAACTTCCGGCTGAAGGCCGAGGAGGTGGCGTACATCGTCGAGCAGAGCGGCGCGTCCGTGCTGCTGGTCGACCCCGAACTCGCCGACGCGCTGGGCGGGGTGGCGGCCAAGCACAAGTTCGTGCTCGGCGCGGACAGCGACGCGCTGCTCTACGACTTCGACCACTCCCCCCGGCGGTACGAGATCGCCGAGAACGACACCGCCACGATCAACTACACCAGCGGAACCACCGCCCGCCCCAAGGGCGTTCAGCTCACCCACCGCAACATCTGGCTGAACGCGGTACTGATGGGCCTGCACTACGGCGCCGGCGACCGGGACGTCTACCTGCACACCCTGCCGATGTTCCACGCCAACGGCTGGGGCCTGCCGTTCGCCCTCACCGGGCTCGGCGCCCGGCACATCGTGCTGCGCAAGGTGGACGGCGCGGAGATCCTGCGCCGGGTCGAGCGGCACGGGGTGACCTTCCTCAGCGGCGCGCCCGCCGTGGTCCAGATGGTGCTGGACGCGGCCGCCGAGTGGGACGGCCCGGTGCCGGGCCGGGACCGGGTGCGGATCGTGGTGGCCGGCGCGCCGCCGCCGACCTCGGTGGTGCAGCAGGTCGAGTCCGAGCTGGGCTGGGAGTTCATGCAGCTCTACGGCCTGACCGAGACCTCCCCGGTGGTCACGGTCAACCGCTCGCGCGCCGAGTGGGACGCCCTGCCCGCCGCCGAACGGGCCGAGAAGCTGGTGCAGGCGGGCGCCCCGGCGCTCGGCACCCGGCTGCGGGTCGACGCCTCCGGCGAGGTCCTGGTGCGCTCCAACACCGTGCTGGACGGCTACTGGCAGCAGCCCGCGGCCACCGCCGACGCCCTGCGGGACGGCTGGTTCCACACCGGCGACGGCGGCGTCCTCGGCGAGGACGGCCAACTGACCATCTCGGACCGGAAGAAGGACGTCATCATCAGCGGCGGGGAGAACGTCTCCTCGATCGAGGTGGAGGACTGCCTGTACGGCCACCCGGCGGTCGCCGAGGCCGCGGTGATCGGAGTGCCGCACGAGAAGTGGGGCGAGACCGTCAAGGCGCTGGTGGTCCTCCGGGAGGGCCAGGGGCCCGTCACCGAGGCCGAGTTGATCGCGCACTGCAAGCAGCGGCTGGCCGGCTACAAGTCGCCCACCTCGGTGGAGTTCCGGGCGGCCCTGCCGCGGACCGCCACCGGGAAGCTGCAGAAGTTCCGGCTGCGCGAGCCGTACTGGACGGGGCGGGAGCGGCAGGTCGGCTGAGGCGCGCCTGGTCGGCCGGTCGGGCGCGTCCGCCGGCCGGCCAGGCGTCTCACCGGTCGACCAGGCCGGACTCGCGTGCCGCCAGGGCGAGTTCGGTGCGGTTGCGGACACCGAGCTTGTGCATCGCGGATTTCAGGTAGCCCGTCACGGTGTTGCAGGTGAGGCCCAGCCGGGCGGCGATCTCCGGGTTGGTCCGGCCGGTCGCCGCCCAGCGCAGCACCTCGTGCTCGCGCGGGGTCAACGGCCTGACGGGGGCGGCCCGTCGGGGCGGTGCGGACTGCCAGGCGGCCGCCCCGGCCAGGGCCCGGGTCGCCGTCGCGGCCAGTTCGCCGACGGCGGCGATCCGCACGTCCCCGAACGGGACGACGGCGCGCAGCGACGCGTACACCACGCCGTACACGGTGTCGCCGTGCAGCAGCGGCACGGTGAGCATCGCGTACAGGTCCTCGGCGCTGACGGCGGCGTCGTGGTCGTGCGAGATCGTGGTGGCGGCACGGTAGTCGGGCACCCAGCTGGGCGCCCGCTCGGCCAGTGCCCGCCCGCCCAGGCCGGTGCCGGTCGGGACGGCCCGGTCGTGCAGCAGGTCGGCCCGGGTGCCGGCCCAGTGGCGCAGCACCATGCCCGCGTCGCTCCCCCGGGGCCCGGACGGCGGCTGCGGCACGCCGACCAGTCCGACGTCGGCCCCGCACTCGGCCACCACCCGCCGGGCGAGGTCGCCGAGCACGGCGTCCCGCACCAACTCGGCGGCGCGGGCGGCGAGCCCGGGATCGTCCGAGTGTGCCGGGGTGGTGAGGGTGTCCGCGGCCCCGGGGCCCGTCTTCGCCCTTGTCATCGCGAGATTGTCACACGCGGCACGGCCGCTGGCGAGAGTGCTGACGTGGGTGTTCCCCGCGTCTTCGACGGAGTGGCGGGCGCGGCGGCCGGGCCGGGCGTAGGGTGCGGCCGTGGCTTACCGGCGGGTAACGCGCCGGACCCGGAAGGAGGGAAGGCGATGACGGACCCGAACACCCCGACGACGCCCGCGGCGAGCGTCCTGACCGCGCTGCTGGACGACCTGCGGGCCGAGAGCGCGGCGCTGGACGCCCTGGTGGCCGGGCTGGACCCGGCCGGCTGGGCGCGCCCGACGCCCGCCGAGGGCTGGACGATCGCGCACCAGATCGCCCACCTGGCCTGGACCGACGACTGGACGGCGCTGGCCGCGCGCGACGCGGACGGCTTCGCCGCCACGGTCGACGAGCGCTTCGGCACCCTGCTGGCCGCCGGCGTCGACCCGGTGGACGAGGGCGCGGCCGGCGGCGCGGCCGCCGCACCCGCGGACCTGCTCGCCCGCTGGCGCGCCGGCCGGGAGGAGGTCTCGGCCGCGCTGGCCGCCACCCCGGCCGGCACCCGGCTGCCGTGGTTCGGCCCGCCGATGAAGCCCGCCTCGATGGCCACCGCCCGGCTGATGGAGACCTGGGCGCACGGCCAGGACGTCGCCGACGCGCTCGGCGCCGCCCGCGAGCCCACCGCCCGGCTGCGGCACATCGCCCACCTGGGGCTGCGCACCCTCGGCTTCGCGTTCACCCTGCACGGGCTGCCCGCCCCCGAGTCGCCCGTCCGCCTCGAACTGACCGCGCCCGACGGCGGCCTGTGGGCCTTCGGACCGGACGACGCCACCGACCGGGTGACCGGCCCGGCCCTGGACTTCTGCCTCCTGGTGACCCAGCGCCGCCACCGCGACGACCTCGCCCTCACCGCCACCGGCCCCACCGCGACCGCCTGGCTCCCCATCGCCCAGGTCTTCGCCGGCGCCCCGGGCAAGGGGCGGCCGCCCGCCTGAGCCGACCGGGTCGCCGTATGCGGCGGTGCGGACGGCAGGCCCGGAGGCCACCGCCTCGCCCCGCTCGGAGTCCGATCCGCGACTCTCAGAGCCCGATCCGCAGCGGGGTGAGCCGGGTGGCGATCAGGTTGGTGGCGCCGCGGTCGCGCTCGATGCGGCCGTGGACCAGCAGGCCGGCCCGGTCCAGGGCCGTGCGGCGCTGGGACTCCCAGACCGGGCGGTTGCAGACCACGTTGATCAGGCCGGTCTCGTCCTCCAGGCTGAGGAAGAGCACCCCGCCGGCCGTCGGCGGCCGCTGCCGGTGGGTGACCAGGCCGCCGACCACCACCTCCGATCCCGGTGCCGCGTCCGGGAGTTCGGCGGCGGACAGGGCGCCGCCGCGCTCCAGCCGGGCGCGCAGGTGCTGGAGCGGGTGGCTGGTGGCGGAGGTTCCGGTCGCCCACAGGTCGGCGATGGTCTCCTCGACCGGGCTCATGCCGGGCAGCGGCGGCGCCTCCGTCCCGGGCGTGGTCCCCGGGATCAGTGCGGCCGAGATCCCGGCGAACGCCCCTGCCGTCCAGAGTGCCTGACGTCGCGTCAGGCCGAAGCAGTCGAAGGCGCCCGCCGTCGCCAGCGCCTCCAGCGCCGGCGCGGGCAGACCGGTGCGGCGCGCGAAGTCCTCCAGGTCGGCGTACGGCTGACCGGCCGCGATCGCCGCGGCCTGCGGGGCGCCGATGCCGCGCACCGTCTCCAGGCCCAGCCGGATCGCCGGCTGCGGGCGGCCCGCGGTCAGCGGCGGCTCCGGCGTCGGCCCCCGGTACGGCTCCAGGGTGGGGCGCGGCGCGCTGGCGTTGACGTCCACCCCGCGCACCCGCACGCCGTGCCGCCGGGCGTCCGCGACCAGGCTCAGCGGCGAGTAGAAGCCCATCGGCTGGTTGGCCAACAGGGCACAGGTGAAGGCCGCCGGGAAGTGGTACTTGAGCCAGGCGCTGGCGTACACCAGGTAGGCGAAGCTGATCGCATGGCTCTCCGGGAAGCCGTAGTTGGAGAACGCCTCGATCTTGCCGTAGACGTCCTCGGCGACCTCCTCGGGGATGCCGCGCTCGGCCATCCCGCCGAGCAGCCGCTCGCGCAGCCGGGCGACCCGCTCGTGCGAGCGCTTGGCGCCCATCGCCTGCCGCAGCCGGTCCGCCTCGGCGGGCGTGAACCCGGCGCAGTCGATGGCGAGTTGCATCATCTGCTCCTGGAACAGCGGCACCCCGAGGGTCTTGCCGAGCGCGTTCTCCATCAGCGGGTGCGGGCAGCCGGCCGGTTCGGCGCCCGCCCGGCGGCGCAGGTACGGGTGGACGGAGCCGCCCTGGATCGGGCCCGGCCGGATCAGCGCGACCTCGACCACCAGGTCGTAGAAGTGGTCCGGCTTGAGCCGGGGCAGCGTCGCCATCTGGGCCCGCGACTCGACCTGGAACACGCCGACGGTGTCCGCCCGGCGCAGCATCGCGTACACGCCCGCGTCGCCGTCCGGGATGGTGGCCAGGTCGTAGCGCAGGCCGTGGTGCTCGGCGACCAGGTCGCAGGCGTCGTGCAGCGCGGCGAGCATGCCGAGGCCGAGGAGGTCGATCTTCACCAACCCGGCACCGGCCGTGGACTCCTTGTCCCACTGCAGCACCGAGCGCCCGGGCATCCGGGCCCACTCGGTCGGGCAGATCTCGCCGATCGGCTCCCTGGTGAGCACCATGCCGCCCGAGTGGATGCCCAGGTGGCGCGGCAGGCCGTGGAGTTGGCCGGCGAGCGAGAGCACGTCGGCGGGGATCACGGCGTCCGCGCCGGGCGCGGAGCGGAAGTCGGTCTGCCGGCTGAACGCGTCCACCTGGCCCTGCGGGTAGCCGAGCACCCTGGCCGCGTCGCGGATCGCCAGCCGGGGCCGGTAGGTGATCACGTTGGCGACCTGCGCGGCGTGCTCGCGGCCGTAGCGGCGGTAGACGTACTGGATGACCTCCTCGCGGCGGCGGTTCTCGATGTCCAGGTCGATGTCGGGCGGACCGTCCCGGGCGGTGGACAGAAAGCGTTCGAACAGCAGCTTGTAGTGGACCGGGTCGACGGCGGTGATCCCCAGGGCGTAGCAGACCGCCGAGTTGGCGGCCGAGCCGCGGCCCTGGCACCAGATGTCCTGGCTCCGGCAGAAGTCGACGATGTCGTGCACGATCAGGAAGTAGCCGGCCAGGTCGAGGTCCTCGATGACGTCCAGCTCCAGGGCGAGCTGGCGTCGGGCGGCCGCGTTGCCGGGCCCGAAGCGGGCCGGGCCGTCGGCGGCGACCAGGGCGCGCAGGTGGCTGATCTCGCTCTCGCCCTCCGGGACGGGGAAGCCCGGGAGCTCCGGGTCCAGCCTGGTGAAGTCGAAGGCGCAGGAACGGCCGAGTTCGGCGGTGGCCCGCCGCACCCCCGGGAAGCGGGCCAGCCGGGCGGCCATCTCCCGGCCGGAGCGCAGGTGCGCGGTGCCCGCGGCCCGCGTCCAGCCGACCGCGTCCTGGAGGGTGCGGCGCCCGTGCAGCGCGGCCAGGCTCTGCGCCAGCCGGCCCTGAGCCGGTCCGGCGTGGTGGGCGTTGGTGGAGGCGACCACCGGGAGGCCCTGCTCGGCGGCGAGCGCGGCGAGGGCGTCATTGCGCCGGTCGTCACCGGGAAGCCACTGGTCGATCAGCTCCACGTGGACGTTGTCGCGGCCGAACGCCTCGGTCAGGGTGCGGAGTTGGTGACCGGCCGTGCCGTCGTCGAGTTTTGCCGGGACGCGGCCGAGGCGGCAGCCGGTGAGCACCGCCCAGTGCCCGTCGTGCGCCCCGGCCAGTGCCGCGAGGTCGTACGCCGGGCGGCCCTTCGCGCCGCCGGCCAGTTGGGCGGCGGCGATCGCGGCGGACAGCCGGCGGTAGCCGGCCGGGTCGCGGGCCAGGACCAGCAAGTGTTCCACCTCCGCGCTGTCGTGACGGATCGTCAGTTCTGCGCCGAACGCGGTGGCCACGCCCGTCCCCCGGGCCGCCTCGGCCAGCCGGACCGCGGCGTACAGGCCGTCATGGTCGGTGATCGCCAGCGTCTCCACGCCCAGCCGGGCCGCCTCGGCGACCAGGTCCTCCGGGTCGCTGGCGCCGTCCAGGAAGCTGAAGGCGGAATGGACGTGCAGTTCGGCCCAGGGCTCGCCGCCGTCGACGGGGGCTCCGGGGACGGGGGCTCCAGGGGTTCCGGGGGCTCCGGGGGCGGGCTCCTTCTGGGCGGGGCGGCGCAGGGGGACGACCTTACGGTCCGGCGCGGCGCCGGTCAGGCGGCGGTGCAGCTCGCTCCAGGGGAGGGTGGGGTGGCTGGTGAAGCCCATCGGGGGTCGCCTTCGTTCTCGCGGTTCGTCACCTCTCCCCCCTCGGATCCCCCCTCGGGTCGGCGGCCGTCAGTCGTAGCCGGCCTCCAGGTACCACGCGCCCCCCTCCACCGTGAGCAGCAGCGCCCGGCCACCGCCCAGCACGACCTGGAACCGGGCCCGGCGGCGGGCGAGCGACTGGTCCCACCAGTACTCGACCGCCGGCCAGGGGCCGGTCCAGCCGTCCACCCGTTCCCGTCGCCCCTGCCGCCCCTGCTGCCCCTGCTGCTCCCGGCCCGACGGGCCCTCGTGGAACACCACCAGGGCCGGCCGGGCCGACACCCCCGCCCGGCCGTCCACCGTGACCGGCAGCCCGGCCTCGTCCAGCACCCGCACCGGCACCGGCTCCCGCAGCACCACCGCCGGCCACACGTCCGGCAGCCGCCCGGGCCAGGGCGCGCCGGCCGGCCCCGCCGCCTCGTACGGCTCGCCCCACGGCACCTTGACCGCCTGCTCGCCCGGACCGCGCCCGCCGGCCGACTCGATCCGGCGCAGCCCGGCGTGCCCGAGCACCGCCTGCACCCGGGCCACCGCGCGCTCCACCCGGTCGTCCGCGACCGCCTGGCCCCACAGCGCCAACTGGCGGCCCTGGTCCGGGGAGAGGCCGTCGGGGGCCAGCCGGAGCAGGGCGAACCCGGCGTCGGGCGCCTCCCCGGACGCGGCGAACGTGCCCGCGCCCTGCCAGGCCTGGAGCTGCCAGCGGACCCGCTCGGCCAGCGCCGTCGCCGACAGCCCGCCCTCGTGCCGCCACAGCCGCGAGGCCGTCCGCCCGTCCGCGCAGGCCACCTCGACGGCCACCCGGCGGCAGGTCAGCCCGGCCCCGGCCAGCCGCTGGTGCAGCTGCTCGGCCAGCGTGCGGGCGACGAACACCAACGGCTCCGCCAACGACTCGGGCGGGTCGAAGCGCTGCTCGACGGCGAGGTCCGGCTCCTGGTCGCGCGGCACCAGCGGGCGCGGCTGCAAGCCCCGGGCCAGCCGGTGCGCCACCGCCCCGGCCGGGCCGAAGCGGTCCGCGACCGCCTCGGGCGGCAGCGCGGCGAACGCCCCGACGGTCGGCAGGCCGAGCCGCCCCAGCACCTCCGCCAGCGCCTCGTCGCCGAGCACGCCCACCGGGTACGGCGCGAGGAACTCCGCCGTCCGCCCGGCCGGCACCAGCACTCCGGCGCGGGCGGCGAGCACTGCGGCGAACAGTCCGTCGGCGACCCCGACCTGGGCGGGCGGGGGCAGCGCGTGCCCCGTCGCAGGGGCGGCACCCGTACCGGGCACGGCGACCGCGCCGGGGGCGGCGTCCGGTACCGGCTCCCGCGCCAGCGCGTCTGCCACCGCCGTCCGGACCTTGGCCGCCAACGCCTCCTCGCCGCCGAAGTAGCGGCCCGGCCCCTTCACCGGGATCGCGCACAGGCCCGGGCGAACCACCTCCACCCGGGGCGTGAACGCCTCCACCGCCGCGACCACCGGCTCGAAGCGGCCGGTCTCCGCTTCCGGATCGCGGTCGCGCAGCTCCAGCGCCGGGCAGAGCCGCTGGGCCAGCTTGAGCCGCTGCCCCTGCCGCACCCCGGCCGCCCGGGCACCCGCCGAGCAGGCGAGGATCCGCCCGCCCTCGGTCACCGCCACCGGGTCGTCGCCGGTGACGGCCGCCATCGGCCAGTCCGGGCACCAGACCACCAGCACCCGCGGTGTCCTGTCGTCCGCCATCGCTCACACCACCGCTACCCGTTCGAGCGGCTGCTCGACGGCCCCGGGCCGCCCCGGAACGGGGCGCTCCAGGACGGGACGCTCCAGGGTCGGCCGGTCCAGGACCGGTCTGTCCAGGACCGGCCGTACCGCGCCGTGCTCGTCCGGCAGCCAGAGCCGGGCGGTCCGCCCGCGCACCGCCGAACCGCGCCCCTCGGCCACCACCTCCACCTGCCGCCCGGCGAGCTGCCCGTAACCGTCCCCCAGCCCGAACCAGCGCCCGGACCGGACCCCGAGCCGCAGGGCCGCCCCCGGCCACGGCCCGGCCACCAGCAGCACGCAGCCGCTGCGCCGCAGCACCGCCGCCAGCCGGGTGGCCAGCTTCGGCGGCACCGGGCCGTCCGGGCGCAGCATGACCAGTTCGACCGCGCCGGCCAGCACCGACACCACCTCGGCCCAGTGCGGCCCCGGGTCGTCCGCGACCAGCAGCCGCCGCAGGTCCAGCCCGTACCCCTCGGCCGCGGCCAGTCCCAGGTCCGGCAGCCCGACGGCCGCCGCCCAACCGCCCTCGGTCTCCTTCACCCCGGCCGCCAGCGCCAGCAGCAGCCCGGTGTCCCCGCCCGCCACCGACACCGCCGTCCCCCGCCGCAGCCCGCCGTCCGGCAGCACCTCCCGCAGCGCCGGCACCACCGGCACCACGCCCCTCCCGACCCGCCCTTCCACCGGCACGGCGGCCGACGCCACCGGCCGGAGCGTCGGTCGCTCGGCGATGGAATCGAAAGCAGGTTCGAAAACGGACACAACCCCAGGATCGAACATTCGTTCGTAAAGATTCAAGTCCACACCCTCCCCGCCCCACCCGTCACACTCCGTAGTTCCCCCTTGCCGGCCCCTGGGCGCCCCCCTCCGCCGGGCACCGCCCGGTCTCGGCGAAGATTGACCGGCGCCCGTGGTGCCGCGACCGCGACGTGATCCGTCACGACAACGACCGAGAGAAGTGGTGACCTTGGGTGAGCAGGTGCCGGCCGACGACCCCGGCGGCGATGCGGACGAGCACGTACGGTTCGCGCTCTACCGCCAGGCCTTCGCCGAAGTCGCCCCGGAGGACGCAGCTGCTCTCGTCACCCGCGTACTCACCGACCCCGACCCGGGGATGGCGAACGGCGCGGTAGGCGAGTACCTCGACCGCAGGGCCGCCGAACTGCTCACGGGCCCCGGCTACCCCGCCTGGTGCCAGCGGATGACCGGGCCCGTCGCAGTGGACGACTTCGCCGCCCAGCGCCTGCGCGAGTGGACGCTGCTGCGGGCGATGGCCCTGGACGAACCGTGGGACACCGGGCAGCTGCTCGCCGCGTCCAACTGGCTGCAGCTCCGCACCGCCGAGGAGTCCTCGGCCGGAACCGCCCTGTCCGCGCTGGCCGAGGACGGCCGCACCCGACGCATCCGCAACATCGCCAAGTCCCGGCTGTCGCGATTCCGATCGACGGGTTGATCGACGGGGTTGATCGACGGGATTGATCGACGACTCTGATCGACGGGGCCGGAAATCGGTGGACAGGTCCGACGCGATCAACAGACTGATGCCATGACGGCAACCGACCCCAAGACCGATCCCAAGACCGACCTCCGGATCTATCTCCAGGACGCCCGCGACGTCCTGCTGTGGAAGCTCGACGGCCTCTCCGAGTACGACCTCCGGCGCCCGCTGACCCCGACCGGGACCAACCTGCTGGGGCTGGTCAAACACGTCACCGGGGCCGAGGCGATGTACTTCGGCGACACCTTCGGGCGGCCGTTCCCCGAACCGACGCCGCTGTGGTTCACCGGCGACGCCGAGCCGAACGCCGACCTGTGGGCGCGGGCGGACGAGACCACCGAGGAGATCACCGGGCGCTACCGCCGGGTCTGGGCGCACACCGACGCCACCATCGAGGCGCTGCCGCTGGACGCGATCGGCCGGATACCGTTCGGCCGGCGGGCCGAGCAGACCCTGCACCGGGTCCTCGTCCACATGATCTCCGAGACCCACCGCCACGCCGGCCACGCCGACCTCCTCCGCGAACTCGTCGACGGCGCCACCGGCCAGCGCCCGGACGGGATCAACACCGCCCCCGGCGACGCGGCCTGGTGGCAGGCCCACCACGCCCGCGTGGAGCGGGCCGCCCGGGAGGCTGGCGGGCTCGGCTGACCCCGCCCGGCACGACTGGAGCCCTGCGGTGGCGCCTGCGGTGGCTTGCCGGCGCTGGTGTCGGACGGGGCGGCTAGGGTCTGGGGGTCAGGGGTCGGGGCGGTGGAGGGCGGGGGACGTGGGGGGCACGGGGGGCGTGAGGGACGTGGGGTGTGCGCGGGTGGCGGCGGACGGGTTGCCGAGTGGGGTGGTGCACCCGGGGAGCCGGGAGTTCCTGATCCGGGAGGGGCTGCCGCTCTCGGGGGCGTTCCTGGACTTCGGGGTGCTCGGCGACGGGGCGTTGGCGGCGCTGCCGGAGGCGGAGCGGCTGTTCGTCCTGGGCGAGACGGAGTACTGCGCGCCCTTCGCCGCGGCCGGCGGCCTGGTGCTGCTCGACGGAACGACCGGCAAGGTGTTCCTCGGCGGACCGGGCCCGCGGCGGGATCTGCTGGCCTCCGGTCTGCCCGCGCTGGCCGGGCTGGTGCGGGAGGTGGAGGCGGTCGCCGAGTCGGCCCGGCGGGCGGACGCGCTGGACGGGCGGCGCGGCCCCGCGGTGGTCGCCGAGGTGACGGCCGGGGCCGAACGGCGGATGCGGGAGATCGACCCCGGGCTGTTCGGGCGGTCCGCGACGCCGCCCACGCAGACCCCGCCCGAACAGACGCCGCCCGAACAGACGCCGCCCGCGCAGACGCCGCCCGCGCACTGGGGCACGGCGCTGCTCGTACGAGCACTGGGCTGGGGCGCGCTGCCGGGCGGTCCGGGCGGTCCGGCGTACGAGGTCGGCCCGGAGCTGGTGGCGGAGCTCGCCGCGCTGACGGGCGAGGAGGGCGGCGCGGGCCTGGTGCACCGCTACCGGGCGCAGGAGCTGCCCGCCGGGCTGGTGCACAAGCCGACCCGGCGGCTGCTGACCGAGATCGGACTGCCGCTGGGCGGGGCGATGTTCGGGGTCTGCGAGGAGCCGCTGGTCACGATGGCGGAGGCGTACCCGGAGTACTTCGACGGCGAGGAGGAGCGCCCGTACCAGCGGGAGTTCCTGGCGCTCGGGGACTGGCCGACGGATCTGACGATCGCCCTGGACGGTGTCACCGGCCGCCTGGAGCTGCCGGACTGGTACGACGACGGCCAGCCGGAGGCCTACCTCAACCGCGACCTGTCCGCCCTGCTGTACGCGCTGTGGACGTACGAGCGGCTGCGCGCCGAGTGGGAGCGCTGGGACTGCGGGCGCGGCCGGGACACCTGGGCGGTGTTCGACCCGCAGTCGCTGCTGAGCACCGTGGTGGACCGGCTCGTCGAGGCCGTCGACCCGGAGGCGTTCGCCTCGCCCGGGTGCTCGTGGCGGCTGCTCGCCGAGGACGCGCACATGGGCGGCCTGCTCGGGTGATCACCGGGCGCCCCGGACGGTGCGCCGGTACGCTGCCCCGGTGACGAACATCCGTACGGCGACCGGGCGACGGCGGGCGGTGCTGCTCACCTTCAGCGCCGTCCTGTCCCTCGCGGCGGCGGGCTCGCTGTACGGGCTGCTGTACGTGCGGTCACTGGACTTCGGCGAGCGCTGCGAACAGGGCCTGGTCCCCGGCGGCGGCCGGCTGCTGGAGACGGGCGCGTCCTGGCTGCCGCCGGACGCCTGGTGCCGGTTCGAGGACGGGAGCATGTCCACCACGCCGTTCTGGGCGCTGCTGCTGTTCTACGCCCTGCTGACCCTGGTCGTCTGGTCGGTGACCGCGCTGCTGCGGATCTACCGCCCGCGCCCGCACCTGGGGCTGGACTGGCAGCCGGGGCACGGGCCGGGCTGGTAGGCCTCAGGCCTGTCGGGGCTGTGCGGGGAGCCGGGTGGGGGTCTGCGCGGGGGCGGGGACTTCGGAGGCTTCGGTTTCGGCGTCGGCTTCGGCTTCGGGGAGCCGGCGGCGGGTGCGGATCGGGGAGAGGAAGACCGGCAGGAAGGCCACCGCGAGGACGGCTCCGCCGCACCAGAGGGTGGCCCGCAGGCCGACGAGTTCGCCGAGCAGCCCGGACAGCGCGGAGCCGATCGCGAGCGCGCCGGTGAGCAGGAAGCGGAAGGTGGCGTTCATCCGGCCGAGGAGCGCGTCCGGGGTCATCCGCTGGCGCAGGCTCACCCCGAGGACGTTGTCCATCCCGGTCTTGAGCGAGACCAGCAGCCAGCCCGCCCCCGCCGCGAACAGCCAGGGGCCGTGCCCGATCAGCGGCACCAGCAGCCCGGCGGGCGCCACGCAGGCGCCGGCCAGGCCGAGCGTGCGTCCGTAGCCGAGCCGGGCGGCGATCGGGCGGGCGCAGCGCGAGCCGAGCAGGATGCCGACCCCGCCGACCGCCCAGAACAGGCCCAACGCCCCGGCGGAAAGGCCCAGTTCCCGCACGAACAGCACCGGGAGCAGGGTGTTGACGAGTTGGAAACCCAGGTTGGTGAGGGCCGCGGTGAGGGCGAGCGCGCGCAGTTCCCGGTTGCCGAGGACGTGCCGCAGCCCTTCGGCGATCTGCGCTCCGAGCCCGCCGCCCCTGCCCCTGCCGCTGCCCCTGTCGGCGTCCCCGCCGCCGCTCCTGTCGGCGGTCGGCTCGGGGGCGGGGGTACGGCGCAGCCCGATCAGGCGAAGCGCCGAGCCGAGGTGGCTGAGCGCGGTCGCGACGATCGCGAACGGCGCGGTGAGCAGTTGGACCAGCAGGCCGCCCGCACCACGCCCGGCGACGTTGCCGACCGCCATCAGGCCGACGACGGCGGCGTTCGCCTGCACCAGGTGCCCGCGGCCGACCAGCCGGGGCAGCACGCTCTGCGAGCCGACGTCGAAGAAGACCGTCGCGCAGCCGGCGAGCAGTGCGACCGCGTACAGCTGCCAGAGGGTGAGACCGCCCAGCCACCAGGCGAGCGGGATGGAGGCGTACAGCGCGGCCTTCACCAGGTCGGCGACGATCAGCACGCGGCGGTGGCGCATCCGGTCCACCCAGGCGCCGGCAGGCAGGCCGATGAGCAGGAAGGCGAGGGTGCTCAGGGTGGCGAGGGCGCCGACCTGCCCCGGGCTCGCGTCGAGCGCCTCGACGGCGATCAGCGGGACGGCGACGTAGCCGACGTTGGTGCCGAGTTGGGCGAGGGCGGTCGCGGTGAAGAGGGTGCGGAAGTCGGCAGTTCGCCAGAGGGAGTGGGGGTGCATGGTCCGTTCAGTCGCGTGCAGCGGTGGGGTTCGGCATGGGGGCTGGGGCCTGGGTCCGGTGACGTTTCGTCAGGGCAACACCGGCGAGTACGACGATCATTCCGGCGACGGTCCGGATCGTCAGCTCCTCGCCGAGGACGAGCGCGCCGAGCGCCGTGGAGACCACCGGCAGCAGATAGCCGACGGTGGCCGCACTCGTGGGGCCCTCCGTGGCGATGAGGCGGTAGTTGAGGTGGAACGTGAGCCCGGTGCAGGCGACGCCGAGGACGGCGACGGCGACGAGCCCGAGCGGATCGGCGCCCGCGACCGGGTCGAGCGAGCCGCCGACCGGGAGCGCGAGCGTGCTCAGCCCGGCCGCGGCGGTGAGCTGGGCGGCGGAGAGGGCCAACGGGCCCGTTCCCGTACCGGTGAGAGCACGGGCCATGTAGGCGAAGGCGATCGCGTAACTGGCCGCCGCGCCGAGCAGGGCGAGCGCGGGCAGGGCCGGGAGGCCGCCGCCGTCCCGCCACGGGGAGAAGATCAGCAGCACGCCCGCGAAGCCGAGCACCAGACCGCCCAACCGCAGCGGGCCGCGGGCGCGTTCGGTGCCGAGGGCGAGGCCGACCAGCAGGGACCAGAGCGGAGTGGTCGCGTGCAGCACTCCGGCCAGGCCGGAACCGATGCCGCGCTCGCCGTACGCGGTCAGGAGGAACGGCAGCGCGTTGCAGAGCAGCGCCGCCAGCGTGAGCCGGCGCCAGACGGCGGCGCCGCGCGGCAGGCGCTGCCGGGCGGAACGGGCGAGCAGCAGCAGGAGGGCGGCGCCGAGGACCGAGCGGAGCACGGTGATCTGCACGGGGGTGAGCCCGTGCTGGAGCGCGAGCCGGATCCAGAGGTAGCCCGAGCCCCAGAACAGGGCGAGAACGGCCATCCGCAGCACGGGCGGTGCTCCTTCTGTCGAGGTGACGGTGTCGGGTTTCGGGCGTCGGGTTCCGGGCGTCGGGGGCGGTGTCGGGGGGCGGGGTGTTCGACGACGGTCCCGCGACGGGATGCGGTAGCACAAGCGAAATGTTCTTCACCACCTTTAAGCTGAGCTACATGACTGAGGTGCTCGACGTCCGACGGATGCAGGTCCTGCGGGCCGTGGTCGACCACGGCTCGGTGAGCGCGGCGGCCGGCGCACTCGGCTACACCCCGTCCGCCGTCAGCCAGCAGGTGGCGGTGCTGGAACGGGAGACCGGGACGGCCCTGCTGGAACGCGTCGGGCGCGGCGTGCGGCCGACCGCCGCCGGACTGCTGCTCGCCGGGCACGCCGCCGTCATCGAGCGGCAGGTCGCGGAGGCCGGCGCGGCGCTGGCCGACCTGCGGGCCGGGCGCAGCGGCAGCCTGACCGTGCGCTACTTCGCCACGGCCGGCGCCGCGTTGGTGGCCCCGGCGGTGGCCGCGTTCCGCCGGACGCACCCGGGCGTACGGCTCGACCTCGGCATGACCGACCCGGAGGACCCGCTCACCGAGGTGCTGGACGGCCGGGCCGACCTCGCGGTGGTGGTCCGGTCCGACGGCGCCGCGCACCCGGGCCTGCGGCTGGTCCACCTGTGCGACGACCCGTACCGGGCGGTGCTGCCCAAGGGCCACCGGCTCGCCGCGAAGCGCGTCCTGGACCTCGCCGAGCTCGCGGACGAGCCCTGGGTGGGGGCCGAGCCGCCCGGCCCGTGCCGGGAGGTCGTCCGGGCTGCCTGCGACGCGGCCGGGTTCGGGCCGTCCGTCGCGGTGGACAGCGCCGACTACGCGACGGCGCAGGGCTTCGTCGCGGCCGGACTCGGCGTCGCCCTGGTCCCCGCCCTCGGGCTCGCCCAGCGCCACCCGGGCGTCACCGTGCGCCGGCTCCGCGGCCCGGAGCCGGTCCGTGCACTGCACGCCGCGGTACGCGAGGGCGCCTGGGGGCAGCCGGTGCTCGGCGCGCTGGTGTCCGCGCTGCGGGCGGCGGCGCAGCCGTAGGTCCTGTCCGCCTCCGGGCGGTGGCGGTGGCGATCTCGCTCTCGTGGGGGCCGGGTTGGCGCCCGTACAGCGGACGGCAAAGGCACGGGAAGGGCACGGCCAGGGCTGCGCCAATTCGTTGAAGAGAGCTGACGAGAGCTGAAGAGAGTCGGAGAGAAAGGAAGTACGGAACGTGGACAGTGCTGTCGGGGACCTCTACCGGGCCTTCGCGGAGCGGGAGGCGCGCGGCAACTCGGCGAACTACCAGGACCTCGCCGAACACGCCGCCGGGGACGACGAGTTGTGCGCCCTGCTGGACGGGCTGCCGGCCGCGAAGCGGCAGCCGAACCTACTGTTCGGCTCGGTCCGCCACCTCGGCGGACCGGTGACGGCCGGCTATCCGGCCTTCCGCACCTGGGTGGCGGCGCACTGGGCAGAGGTCGCGGCGACGATGCTGCGACGGCGGACGCAGACCAACGAGGCCGGCCGGTGCGCCACCCTGCTGCCGCTGCTGGCGGCGCTGCCGCAGCCGCTCGCGCTGATCGAGGTGGGGGCCTCGGCGGGGCTCTGCCTCTACCCGGACCGGTACCGGTACCGGTACATGGTTGAAACAGGCGAAGCGGACGAAGTAGGCGGCCCGGCGGTCGAGTTCGGCGCCCAGGAGAGCCCGGTGACGCTGGAGTGCGCGGTGCGCGGGCCGGTACCGCTGCCGACGTCGCTGCGGGAGCGGCTGCCCGAGGTGGTCTGGCGCGCCGGGATCGACCTCAACCCGCTGGACGTCCGGGACGAGGAGGACATGCGCTGGCTGGAGTCACTGGTCTGGCCCGAGCAGGCCCACCGGCTGGAGCGGCTGCGCGGCGCCGTCCAGGTCGCCCGGGCCGAGCCGCCGCACCTGGTGCGCGGCGACCTCAACGCGACGGTACGGGAGTTGGTGGCGCAGGTGCCCGCCGGTGCCACGCCGGTGGTGTTCCACAGCGCGGTGCTCGCCTACCTGTCCCCGGAGGCGCGGGAGGAGTTCGCGGTGACCATGCGCGGCCTGCCCGGGCACTGGATCTCCAACGAGGCCGTCCCGGTGCTGCCGACCGTCGAGCGGCGCCTCCCCCACCCGGCGCCCGCCGGATCCGGGCTGTTCGCGCTCGCCCTGGACGAGCGGCCGGTGGCCTTCACCGGACCGCACGGGCAGTCCCTCGACTGGTTCCGACCCCGGGACGGTCTCGGGGCTTGAAGCTGCCGCAGCGGCAGCTTCTACCGTCGTGACCAGGGCCGGAGGAACCGGCCCCGGTCCAAGCGAACGTGAACGAGGGAGACGGCGCATGGCAGCGGCCTGGCCGATCGCGGAAGTCGTCCGGATGTCGGGCGTGACCGCCCGGACCCTGCGGCACTACGACGAGATCGGGCTGCTGCCTCCGGCCTGGATCGGCTCCAACGGCCACCGCTACTACGAGGAACGGCAGTTGCTCCAGCTGCAACAGATCCTCGTACTGCGGGCGCTGGGGGTCGGGCTGACCGAGATCGCCCGGATCCTGGGCGACCAGGTGGACGAGCTGGAGGCCCTGCGGGACCACCGGCACCGGCTGCTCGCCGAGCGCGACCGGCTGGACACCCTGGCCGCCACCGTCTCCCGCACGATCGCCGACCTGGAACGTTCCCGAGAGGACGGCACACCCATGACCAGCATCAACCGACCGGAGAACCTGTTCGAGGGCATCCAGCCCGGCGACGTCGAGGAGAGCCTGCGGGACTTCCCCGAGCACGCCGAGGCGGCGCGACGCGCCACCGCCGCGATGAGCCAGGCCGACGTCGAGGCCGGACAGCGCGAGCGGACGGCGCGGATGATCCGCCTGGCGGAGCTGCTGGCGGCCGGCCACCCGGCCGACGCCGAGCCCGTGCAGACCCACATCGACGCCGAGTACCAGGCACTCACCGCGCTCCGGACGGTCTCCGTCGAGGAGTTCCGCGCGATCGCGCGCTCCTGCACGGAGAACGCCCAGTGGAGCGCCGCGTACGAGGCCATCACCCCGGGCCTGGCCGCGTACCAGCGGGCCGCCATGGAGGCGTACGCGGCGGCGCGGCTGGCCTGAGCCACCGGCGGGGCGGGGCGGGCCTTCCCCACCGCCCCGCCCCGCCGTCACTGCTTTCCAGCCCTTGAACGGCCACCGCCAAGTGAGAGGCCGCCCTCCGCTGCAGGGGGCTCGCCCGCTCCGGTCAAGGTCATCTACGCTGGTGACGTGCTCATCCTTGTTCGCCGTCGCCACGTGGACCTGCTCCGCGTGACAAGCATGTCCTGTCGACGCTCCAGCTGAACCTCGCGCCACCCACCCTCAAGGGCAGCCTCCACCCGGCCGCCTCCACCTCCCGGCTTCCGGAGCACCCGCCGCACCAGGCGGTCACTCCGGCCATCCCCCGGTCGATCACCGGGACCGGCCGGGACGAGACCAGCGGATGTCACACATGTCGCAGCAGTACACCCCCATATCCGACTCCCTCCCGGTGATCGACCTCTCGCTCGCCGACGGCGGCCCGGACGACCGCCGCCGGCTGCACGACGAACTCCGTGCCGCGGCCACCGACGTCGGGTTCTTCCAGCTCGTCGGCCACGGCATCACCCCGCAGGAGACGGCCGCGCTCACCGACGCGATGCGCGCCTTCTTCGCCCTCCCCGAGGCCGACCGGCTCTCCGTGAGCAACCTCAACTCCCCCCACTACCGCGGCTACACCCGCACCGGCGACGAGCGCACCGGCGGCAGCCAGGACTGGCGCGACCAGCTGGACATCGGCGCCGAGCTGCCCCCGCACGTCCCCGGCACCGGCGAGCCCCCGTACTGGTGGCTGGAGGGCCCCAACCAGTGGCCCGCGGCGCTCCCCGAGCTGCGCACCGCCGCGCTCGGCTGGATCGACCACCTCAGCGGCACCGCCCGCCGACTGCTGCACGAGCTCCTCACCGCGATCGGCGCCCGCCCCGACTTCTACGACGAGGCCTTCGCCGGCCACCCCCACCTGCGGCTCAAGCTGGTCCGCTACCCCGGCACCGCTCCGGACGGCGCCGGCCAGGGCGTCGGCGCCCACAAGGACTACGGCTTCATCACGCTGCTGCTCCAGGACACCGTCGGCGGCCTCCAGGTCGAGCGCCCGGACGGCACCTTCCTGGAGGTCCCGCCGATGCCGGGCGCCTTCGTCGTCAACCTCGGCGAACTGCTGGAGGTGGCCACCGACGGCTACCTCAAGGCCACCAACCACCGCGTGGTCAGCCCGGTCGGCGCCCGCGAGCGCTTCTCCGTCCCGTTCTTCTACAACCCCCGCCTCGACGCCCACATCGAGCCGCTGGACTTCCCGTTCGCCCGGCACGCCCCCGGCGCCACCGAGGATCCGGACAACCCGCTGTTCGCCGAGTTCGGCCTCAACGAGTGGAAGGGCTACACCCGGGCCCATCCCGAGGTCACCCGCCGCCACCACGCCGACCTGGCCGACGCCGGCGCCCGGTAGCCCCACGCCGCGGAGGCCGGGACCAGCCGCGCCGCAGCACAGGAGCAGCGCCGGTCAGAGCAGGCTCCGGCCCGAGCAGGTTCCGGCCGGAAGCAGCGCGGCCAGAGGCACCAGCACCCCGAGTCCGCCCCCCGCCGCTCCCCAGCGGCGGGGGCGGACTCACGTGCGCGGCGGGCCGCCGTCGCCGGTGGAACAGCCGGTGGACCAGCCCGTGGAGGAGCCGGTGGACCAGGGGGACGGGCACTGTCACACTGCTGCTGTCACAGTGGAAGTGTGCCAGTGCAGGAGGCGGCAGATGGGGGAGCTCGGGACCGTGGGAGACGGGAGCGGGGTGCGGCTGACGGTCGACGAGCTGGCGGCGCGGGCCGGGGTGACGGTCCGGACGGTGCGGTTCTACGGGACGAAGGGCCTGCTGCCGCCGCCGGAGCTGGGGCCGCGCCGGGTCGGGCTGTACGGGGCGGCGCACCTGGACCGGCTGGAGCTGATCGAGGAGTTGCAGCGCCAGGGCCTGACGCTGGCCGCGATCGAGCGGTACCTGTCCCGGCTGCCGGAGGACAGCACACCGCTGGACCTGGCGATCCACCGGGCACTGGTGGCGTCCTGGACGCCCGAGGCGGCGGAGGAACTGGGCCGGGCCCAGTTGGAGCGGCGGGCCGGGCGGGGGCTGTCGGAGGAACAGGTGGAACGCCTGGTCGCGATGGGGGCGTTGGAGCGGACGGCCGATCCGGAGCTGTTCCGGGTGGATCCGGGCCTGCTGCCGCTGGGGGTGCGGATCCTGGACGTGCCGATCCCGCTGGAGACGCTGCTGGCCGCGCGGGCGGTGGTGCTGGAGCACAGCCGGGCGACGGCCCGGGAGTTGCAGCGGCTGTTCCGGGAGACGGTGTGGCGGCCCTACCGGGAGAGCGAGCCGGCGCCGGACGAGCTGGCCCGGATGAGGGCGCTGACGGACCACATCCAGCCGATGGCGGCGCAGGCACTGGTCACGGCGTTCCAGCGCTCGCTGCGGGAGGAACTCGGCGGGGAGCTGAGCGGGGAACCGGGCAAGGACCTGGGCGGGGAACCGCAGGAGGAGCCGGGTGGGGCCGTCCGGCACCCGGCCCCACCCGCCCAGGTCTGACGGTCAGTCGGTGAAGGTGCGCCCCTCCGCCGCGATCCGCTCCAGCAGCGCCGGCGGCGCGAACCGTTCGCCGTAGGCGGCTGCGAGTTCGCGGGCGCGGGCCGCGAAGCCGGCCGGGCCGCCCTCGTACCCGTTGATGTACTGGAACACGCCGCCCGTCCAGGCCGGGAAGCCGATGCCCAGGATGGAGCCCACGTTGGCGTCGGCGACCGAGGTCAGCACGCCCTCCTCCAGGCAGCGCACCGAGTCCAGCGCCTCGCTGAACAGCATCCGCTCCTTGAGGTCCTCGAAGGGAATGTCCTCGAAGGGGACGTCCGCGGCCGGCCGGCCGAAGTGCTCGCGCAGCCCCGGCCAGAGCCGCCCGCGCCTGCCGTCCTCGCCGTACTCGTAGAAGCCGGCGCCGCCGCTGCGCCCGGGGCGGCCGAACTCGTCGACCATCCGGTCGACCACCGCGTCGGCCGGGTGGGGCGTCCAGCCGCCGCCGGCGGCCTCGACCGCGCGCCGGTACTCGTCGCGGATCTTGCGCGGCAGGGTGAGGGTGAGCTCGTCCATCAGCGAGAGCACCTTGGCCGGGTAGCCGGCCTGGGCGGCGGCCTGCTCGATGCTGGCCGGGGGGACGCCCTCGCCGACCATGGCGACGCCCTCGTTGAGGAACTGGCCGATGACCCGCGAGGTGAAGAAGCCGCGCGAGTCGTTGACCACGATCGGGGTCCGGTCGATCTGCCGGACCAGGTCGAAGGCGCGTGCGAGGGCCTCGTCACCGGTCTGCGGGCCCCGGATGATCTCGACCAGGCGCATCTTGTCGACCGGGGAGAAGAAGTGCAGCCCGATGAAGTCCGCGGTGCGCTCGACGCCTTCGGCGAGCAGCCCGATCGGCAGGGTGGAGGTGTTGGAGCAGAGCAGCGCGTCGGGGGCGAGGACGCCCTCGACCTCCTGGAACACCTTGTGCTTGAGCTCGGTGTTCTCGAAGACGGCCTCGATCACCGCATCGCAGCCGGCCAGGTCCGCGGCCTCGGCGGTGGGGGTGATCCGGGCGAGCAGCGCGTCCTTCTTGGCCTCGGTGGAGCGGCCGCGGGCGATCGCCTTGTCCAGCAGCCCGGCGGAGTAGGCCTTGCCGCGTTCGGCGGCGGCCATGCTCACGTCCTTGAGCACGACCTCGATGCCGGCCTTGGCACAGGTGTAGGCGATGCCCGCGCCCATCATCCCGGCGCCGAGCACGGCGACCTTGCGGACGAGCCGCTTCTCGACGCCCTGGGGGCGGCCGGCGCCGGAGTTGACCGCCTGGAGGTCGAAGAACAGCGCCTGGATCATGTTCTTGCTGGTCTGTCCGCAGGCGAGCTCGGTGAAGTAGCGGGCCTCGATCGCCATCGCGGTGTCGATGTCGACCTGGGCGCTCTCCACGGCGGCGGCCAGGATGTTGCGCGGGGCCGGGTAGGGCGCGCCGTTCAGCTGCTTGCGCAGGTTGGCCGGGAAGGCGGGCAGGTTGGCGGCGAACGCCGGGTTGGCCGGGGTGCCGCCGGGGATCTTGTGGCCCTTGACGTCCCAGGGCTGGACGGCGGCCGGGTTGGCCTCGATCCAGGCCCGCGCCCGGGCGGTCAATTCCTCCGGGGTGGCGACGAGTTCGTGGACCAGCCCGTGTTCCAGGGCCTGCGCCGGGCGGTACTGGCGGCCCTCCAGGAGGAACTTCAGCAGGGCGTCGGTGATGCCGAACAGCCGTACCGTGCGGACCACTCCGCCGCCGCCCGGCAGCAGGCCGAGGGTGACCTCGGGCAGGCCGAGCCGGCTGGCGGGGTCGTCCAGGGCGATCCGGTGGTGGCAGGCGAGGGCGATCTCCAGGCCGCCGCCGAGCGCGCTGCCGTTGACGGCGGCGACGACCGGCTTGCCGAGGGTCTCCAGCCTGCGCAGCGCGCGCTTGATCCGCTGGGACTTCTCGAAGACGGCGGCGGCGTCCTCGGGGCGGGCGGCGGAGAGCAGCCGGAGGTCTCCCCCGGCGAAGAAGGTCTTCTTCCCGGAGGTGACGATCACGCCGCGCAGCCCGTCGGCGGCGGCGAGGCCGGCCAGCCGGTCGACGACGGCGTCGAAGTCGGCGGTGAAGGCCTCGTTCATGGTGTTGACGGACTGGGTCGGGTCGTCGAGGACGAGGGTGACCACGCCGTCCTGGTCCTGCTCCCAGCGGATGGTGGTGGTGTCGCTCATGAGTTCAGGGTCTCCGAGGGGATCCGAGGGACAGTGGGTCAGATGCGCTCGACGATGGTGGCGACGCCCATGCCGCCGCCCACGCACAGGGTGATCAGGCCGTAGCGCAGGTCGCGCCGCTCCAACTCGTCGACCACGGTGCCGAGCAGCATCGCGCCGGTGGCGCCGAGCGGGTGGCCGAGGGCGATCGCGCCGCCGTTGACGTTGACCTGCTCGGGCCGGAAGCCCAGTTCGCGGATGAAGCGCAGGGCGACCGCCGCGAAGGCCTCGTTGATCTCGACCAGGTCGATGTCGGCGGCGGTGAGCCCGGCCTTGGCGAGCGCCTTGCGGGTGGCCGGGGCGGGGCCGGTGAGCATGATGGTGGGCTCGGAGCCGGAGACGGCGGCGGAGACGATCCGGGCGCGCGGGCGCAGCCCGTACCGCTCGCCGATCTCCCGGCTGCCGATGGCGACGAGCGCGGCGCCGTCGACGATGCCGGAGGAGTTGCCGGCGTGGTGGACGTGGTCGATGGCCTCGACCCAGTGGTACTTCTGCAGGGCGACGGCGTCGAAGCCGCCGGCCTCGCCGATGCCGGCGAAGGAGGGCTTGAGGCCGGCCAGGGTCTCGACGGTGGTGCCGGGACGGATGAACTCGTCGCGCTCCAGCACGACCAGGCCGTTGCGGTCGCGGACCGGGACCACCGAGCGGTCGAACAGGCCGTCCGCCTGCGCCTTGGCGGCGCGGGCCTGGGATTCGGCGGCGAAGGCGTCCACGTCGGTGCGGGAGAAGCCCTCGATGGTGGCGATCAGGTCGGCGCCGATGCCCTGCGGGACGAAGTTGGTCTCGTACGCGGTCATCGGGTCCGCGAACCAGGCGCCACCGTCGGAGGCCATCTTGACCCGGGACATCGACTCGACGCCGCCGGCCAGGATGAGGTCCTCCCAGCCCGAACGGACCTTGGCGGCGGCCAGGTTGACGGCCTCCAAGCCGGAGGCGCAGAAGCGGTTCTCCTGGACGCCGGCCACCGTGTCGGGCAGGCCGGCCGCGATGGCCGCGATCCGGGCGATGTCGGAGCCCTGGTCACCGACCGGGCTGACCACGCCGAGCACGATGTCGTCGATCGCCGCCGGGTCCAACTCCGGGTGCCGGTTGCGCAGTTCGTGGATCAGGCCGACGACGAGGTCGATCGGCTTGGTGCCGTGCAGCGAGCCGGTGGCCTTGCCCCGGCCGCGCGGGGTGCGGATCGCGTCGTAGACGTACGCTTCGGTGGTCACGGTCAAACGCCTTTCGGGGCAGGGGGTTTCGCGGGAGGTCTCAGCCGAGGACGGACCGGCCGACGATCTCCTTCATGATCTCGGTGGTGCCGCCGTAGATGGTCTGGATCCGGCCGTCGGTGAACGCCCGGGCGACCGGGAACTCGCTCATGTACCCGTACCCGCCGTGCAGCTGGAGGCAGCGGTCGGCGGTGCGCTTCTGCAGTTCGGTGGCCCACCACTTGGCCATCGAGGCGTCCACCGGGGTGAGCGCGTAGCGGTTGTGCTCGGTGATGCAGCGGTCGACGAAGGCCCGGGTGACGGCGCACTCGGTGGCGAGTTCGGCGATCTCGAAGCGCACGTGCTGGAGCTTGGCCAGCGGGCGGCCGAAGGCCTCGCGCTGCTTGACGTAGTCGGTGGTGATCTCGACCAGGTACTCGGCGCCGGCGATCGCCGCGGCCGCGATGGTCAGCCGCTCCTGGGCGAGGTTCTGCATCAGGTGGACGAAGCCGCCGTTGAGCTCGCCGAGCAGGTTCGCCTTCGGCACCCGGACGTCCTCGAAGAACAACTCGGCGGTGTCCTGGGCCTTCTGGCCGATCTTGTCCAGGTTGCGGCCGCGCTCGAAGCCGGGCGTGCCGCGCTCGACCACCAGCAGGCTCAGCCCGTGCGCGCCGCCCTCGGGGGTGGTGCGGGCGACCACGACCACCAGGTCGGCGAGGATGCCGTTGGAGATGAAGGTCTTGGCGCCGTTGAGCAGGTAGTGGTCACCCCGGTCGACGGCCTGGGTGCGGATGCCCTGGAGGTCGGAGCCGGTGCCGGGCTCGGTCATCGCGATCGCGGTGATCAGCTCGCCGCTGCAGAAGCCGGGCAGCCAGCGGCGCTTCTGCTCCTCGGTGGCGAGCGAGGTGAGGTAGGGGCCGATGATGTCGTTGTGCAGGCCGATGGCCAGCCCGGAGGCGCCGGCCCGGGCGAACTCCTCGGCCAGCACGGCGGCGTAGCGGAAGTCCGGGGCGCCCCCGCCGCCGTACTCCTCGGGGACGGCCATCCCGAGCAGGCCCTGGCGGCCGGCCGCCAGCCAGGCCGAGCGGTCGACGATGCCGGCCTTCTCCCAGCGGTCGTAGTGCGGCAGCACCTCCTTGGCGAGGAAGGCCCGCACGGCGGCCCGGAAGTCCTCGTGCTGCTCGGTGAAGATCTCGCGCTGCAACGCTACGCTCCTTGTCCTGCATCGGAGTTGCCAACGTTTCCGGAGTCGCCGGAGCTGCCGGAGCTGCCGGAGTCGAGGGACGGGACAGCCCAGTCGCGGGCCACTTCGGCGGTGTCCGCGCCCGGCCGGGCCGGCGGGCGGCGCAGCGCGCCGGGGGTGGCGGAGAAGCGCGGGGCGGGGGCGGGCTGGGTGACGCCGCCCGCCTCGACATAGGTTCCGCGCTCCAACAGATGTTCCTCCCGGGCCGCCTGATGCATCGTCAGTACCGGCTCCACACAGGCGTCGGAGCCGGCGAAGACGGCCTCCCACTCGGCCCTGGTCCGGGTGGCGAAGCGGTCGGCGATCAGGGCCCGCAGTTCGGGCCAGCGGGCCAGGTCGTACTGCCCGGGCGCCTGCGGACCGAGGTCCAGCAGCCGGGCGAACTCGGCGTAGAACTGCGGCTCCAGCGCCCCCACGGCCAGGTGTCCGCCGTCGGCCGCCCGGTAGACCGCGTAGAACGGCGCGCCGCCGTCCAGCAGGTTGGCGCCCCGGCGGTCCTGCCAGTGGCCGGCCGCCAGCAGCCCCCACAGCATGCTGGACAGGTGCGCCGCGCCGTCCACGATCGCGGCGTCGACGACCTGGCCGGCGCCGGTGCTCCTGGCGTGGTGCAGCCCGGCGAGCAGGCCGACGACCAGGTAGAGCGAGCCGCCCGCGTAGTCGCCCAGCAGGTTGGCCGGGATGCCGGGCGCCTCCTCGGGCCCGCCCGGCCCCGCGACCAGGCCGAGCACCCCGGCCACCGCCGCGTACCCGAGGTCGTGCCCGGCACTGGCGGCGCGCGGGCCCTGCTGCCCCCACCCGGTCATCCGCCCGTACACCAGCGCCGGGTTGCGGGCCAGGCAGTGCTGCGGCCCGACTCCGAGCCGCTCCGCGACCCCGGGCCGGTAGCCCTCGATCAGCAGGTCCGCCCGCTCGACCAGGTCCAGCACCAGGCCGGGCCCCGCCGGGGACTTGAGGTCGACCAGCACCGACCGCTTGTTCCGGTTGGTCACGTCGTACGCCGGATCGATGCCCAGCGGCGACGGATCCGGCCGGTCCACCCGCACCACGTCGGCGCCCAGGTCGGCCAGCAGCATCGCCGCGAACGGCCCCGGCCCGATCCCCGCGAGCTCGACCACCCGCACCCCCGCCAACGGGCCGGGGCCGGCGGCCGTGGCGCCCGGCGGACTGCTCGTGTCACGCACTGGCTGCAGAACCCTTCTGGGTTTGACAGTAAAGCTGTAACACCCGTGATGATAGAGAAGCGACCCGCCGGTAACAAGACCTCCTCCCCCATCCACCAGCCGTGCGACCGCGAACACGGAGGGTGCGTCAGTGCACTGACGGAGCGTCCCTGTACGGTCGTCATGCCACAGGGGGGATTGACCCCTTCTCGACGAGAAGGAGTTGCACACGCATGGTTAGCCCGTACTTCACCACCGGGCCGGTCTCGCCGACCTCGGCTCCGGCACCCGGCTCGGCCAGGACCGCGCCGTACGCCCCACCCGTCCAGCCACCCGTCCAGTCCGGTGGCAACGCGCCCGTCCTTCCGCCGGGCCTGGTGACCACCCGGCTGGACGTCCCGCACGAACTCAACGCCTCGGCCGGGATGGCCCGACAGATCGCCACCGACCTCGACAACGCGAACGGCAAGGCCGGGCCCGGCGCACACAGCCTCACCGAGTACGCGAGCACCGCGTCGACCAGGATCCGCGGCTTCTCCTTCGGCGGCGCCCTCACCGGCTGCACCGAGCGCTGGATGCAGCAGTGCAAGGCCCTGCACGACACGCTCGGCACGGCCGCCGGCAACCTCGACAGGACCCAGCAGTCCTACAGCGCCAACGAAGCCGCGACCGCCGCCGACCTCCGCGCGGGCCGCTAGGGGCTGCTTGGCCTGCTTGGCCTTGCTCGGCCCTGCTTGGCCTGCTCGGCCTTGCTCGGCCCTGCTCGGCCCCAGAAGAACAGCAGTCGGAAGACCAGAAGGGGGAAACCGGACACATGGTGTCCTTCAAGGAACTGCACGAGGCCGACTTCTCCGGGATCACCGACGCCGCCGAAGCCTGGGCCGGCGTCGCCAAAGCCCTCACCGCCCTGGACGGCCGGGTCGCCAAGGACCTCACCAGCACCGCACAGCGGGCCGGTTGGAAGGGCGCGGCCGCCGACGACGCGACCAAGGTGCTCCAGGCCGTCGACGGCGACTTCAAGCAGGCCTCGGCCGTCGCCACCGCCCTCGCCGCGATCATGAAGACCGCCGCCGAGGACTTCGCCGCCGCCCGCCGCGACCTCGACACGGCGATCCACGACGCCCAGAGCGACAACCTGACCGTCACCGCGGACGGCCAGGTCAACTGGAGCCTGCCGAAGGAGACGAGGAACGACCCCGACGGCGCCAAGCTGGCTCAGGCGCTCGCGGTCAAGGCCGAGGCCATCGCGGCCCGGCTGACGAAGGCCGTCGAGAAGGCCGACTCCGCCGACCAGCGGGCCAGCGCCGCACTCCAGGGCGACATCGGCACCAGCACCACAGCCTTCAATCCCGCGCCCTACGGCAGCGGCCCGGTCGCCGACGCCAACCGGGCCAAGGACCTGATGGCCAGGGCCGGCAGCCTCAGCGATCCGCAGCTGAAGCAGCTGCAGAACATCATGGCCGCCAACGCGGGCAACAAGGACTTCTCCACCACGCTGCTCAACGGCCTCGACCACGGCGGGAAGACCGGCCCGGACGCCCTGCTGGAATACAGCAAGGTCTACGCCGGCCTCGCCCACGGCAACCACAACGCCAAGGGCTACCAGGACGTCTACGGCAACCTGTCGGTGGTGCTCGCCACGGCCACCCGTGACGGGGGAATGGGCAAGGCCTGGGAGGACGGCCTGCTGGCCGCCGCCCGCCGCCCGGGAGGCTCGGCGGCGGGGTTCAACGACAACTACCCGGCGCTGACGGCGCTGATGGGGGCCAAGGGGACGTACGACAAGGCGTTCCTGCTCAAGGTCGGCAACGACCTGGTCGACTACGAGCGCACCAGCAAGACCAAGGGCGAGGACCTCTGGGGCCGCAACTGGGAGACCCTGGCCGACCAGACCGACCCCATGGGCGGCCTGATGAAGGCTCTGAGCCGCACCCCCGATGCCTCGAAGGACTTCTTCGACCCCGGGAAGAGCAAGAACCTGGACTACCTGCTGCACGACCGGAAGTGGCCGTTCCAGGGAAACGAGCAGAACCTCGACAGCGGCCTCGCCCGCGACACCTCCCGCGCCGCGTTCGGTGACGCCCTGGAGGCCGCCACGACAGGGCGGGACCCCCATGGCAACCAGCCTCCGGTCCGCCCGCACGACGCGGCGATGGCGCGCATCATGTCCGAGGCCATCACCTCGTTCGGCGGCGACACCGCAGGTCACGCGGCCGAACTGCCGTCCGTGATGCGTCGTCCGCTCGCCCACATGATCGCCGACTACGCGCCCGACACGTACGAGGTCCTCGGGAAGAAGCTCGGCGGACACTCCGAGACCAGCGGACTGGTCATCGACCGGGACCAGATGATCCGCGCCATCCGAGGAGTGGCCGAGGACCCGGCGGCGTTCCAGACCATCCACTACGCCGAGAGCCAGGAACTGGCCCGGCGGCTCGACACCTTCCCGACCGATGCGTTCTGGCCGGACAGCACCGGGCGACCCAACCCCAGGATCGAGGGGTTCGTCCACGAGGCCGGACAGGTCCTGGGCGTCCTCAGCGGCACCCAGTCGGATGTCATCACCCACCACCACGACGACGCGGTGTTCAAGAACAACTGGGCGGCGAAGGTGAACTACCACCTCATCGGCACTCCGCTGACCCCCATCCCGGTCGTGGGGGACTACGTCCAGCGGCTCGTCGACGTCGGCACGTCGGAATGGGCGAACGGGCTCAACACCGAGGAGGACAAGTCAACGCAGGAGCAGCTGGCGAAGATGTTCTCCGCAGGTGAGAACCAACTCGA
The DNA here is from genome assembly GCF_041435235.1 of Kitasatospora sp. NBC_01300. Taxonomy (NCBI): domain Bacteria; kingdom Bacillati; phylum Actinomycetota; class Actinomycetes; order Kitasatosporales; family Streptomycetaceae; genus Kitasatospora; species Kitasatospora sp. NBC_01300. The sequence goes on from NZ_CP108408.1 coordinate 1,675,098, forward strand.
CACCATGATCAGGAAGCGGGCCGAACTGGCCGGCCTCACCGACAAACAGATCGGCGAGAGCGGCAGCGTGATGCAGGACCTGCTGTTCCAGGTGTCCAGCAGTTACAGCACCGGGGTCAACGGGACCTACCGCAATGCGCTGGGCGGACGCTGAGAGGGCGATATGAAGCAGGGAACGCAACAAGCGGACGAGGAGCCCGGGCACGCGCAGGGCGCGGGCAAGCGCCTGGACGCCGCGCTGACTGCGCGCGGGTTCACCACCTGGCGGCTGCGGGTGCGGGCGGCAGCGGTGCTGTCCGTCATCGTGGTGGGGGTGTCGTGGTTCCTGCTGTACCGGCTGACGAACGTCGGCGGGCCGGACAGCGTGTGCGACGGGGCGGCCACGGCGGGCCAGGTGCACGATGTGCTGGGATCCGGGCGGATCAGTGAGAACAAGCGCGAGAAGCACTCGACGATGGCGGCCTCCTCCGGCTACGGCTGCTCCGCGACGGTCAGCTCCGGCCTGTTCGAGACGACCAGGAAGACCGTGTGGTTCGCCATCGCACTCGACACCAAGGGTCCGCACAGCCTGGCCGCGCCGGATGCCCGACTGTTCTCCGGCGGCTCGGTCGGCTCGGTGACCTCGCAAAAGGCGTGGGCCCTGCTCCCCGAGGGGTGCGACAAGGGCCTGCGCGCCGAGGTGGAGACCGCAGGGGAGGGCCGGGACGAGACCAGGGCCCGGCTGGCCGTGGCCTTCGCCAACAGGGCCGCCAAGGCGAACCGGTGCGCGGACCAGAAGCTGCCGATGCCACAGAGCCTGTCGGCCAAGGGGACCGAGGCGGCGCCGAACTGGGCCGAGCTCTGCGACCTGCCCGGGTTCGCGCCCGCGAAGGACCCCGAGGCCCAGTGGCCGTACCAGCAGCAGGTGACCACCGCGTCCGACCCGATCTGGTCCTGCACGATCACCAGGCGGTCACTGGGCAGCCTGCCACAGACGTTCGCGATCACGACGGAGCCGCGGACCACCGCCCTGGACCAGAAGGAAGGCGCACGTCCGTCCCCATACGGGCGGGCTCGTCAGATCGGCAACGAAACAGCCACCGAGCTGGTCGTCACATGCCACGGCAGGGACGTCTTCTTCTCCGTCGACGGCGGGTACGAACCCACCCTCGACAAGCGCTACTTGTTCCCCGATCAGAAGGACCTGGTGCGCCAGTTCCTCACCGCCGGGGGCAAGGCGATCGGGTGTGAGCCGATCCTGTAGCCGCGGTGGGCGGGTGGAAATGGTCGGGCGACTGTCGGGGTAATGGCCTATGGTGCGGTAGACCTATTACGCACGACACGGGGGAAGCGCCATGACCACCGCCGGACACGCCACCGGACCCGCCGCCCGCACGATCGTCACCGCCTCCGAGCGGCTGGTCCTCGGCCGGCCCCAGGAGGGGGACGTGGAGGCGGTGTTCGCGATCCACGGGGATCCGGAGACCAACCGGTACAACCCCAACGGGCCCCACCGGGACCGGGCGGCGAGCCAGAAGATGCTCGACGGTTTCGTCGCCGACTGGGCGCGGGACGGGGTGGGGTACTGCACCGTGTCCACCCGGGAGGAGCCGGAGGCGGTCATCGGGTTCGCCGGGCTCTACCTGCACACGCTGGACGGCGAGCGGGTGTTCAATCTCTACTACCGCTTCCGGCCGTCAGCCTGGGGCCTGGGCTACGCCGCCGAGGCGTCCCGGGCGGCGATGGCGGAGGCGCTGCCGCGCTTCCCCGGCGTGCCGGTGGTCGCGCTGATCCACCCGAGCAACGTGCCGTCCCGCCGGCTCGCCGAGCGGCTCGGGCTGCGGCCGGACCCGGACGGCCGCACCGACGACGAGGGCCGGCTGATCCACCGGACGGCCTGAGCCGAGGGGGCGGGAGACCAGAGGGCGGGCCTCAGAACCAGGGCGCGGCGGCCGTGGTCAGGGCCCGCAGGGCCTCGGTGAGGGCCGTCGCGGCCCCGAGGGCGCCGGTGAGCGTGAAGACGGCGCGCCTGACGCGGCCGTCGTCCCGTTGCTGGCCCTCAGGAGCGGCCGCCGCCAGCTCGTCGAGCACCTGTCCGGCCACCTCTGCGGCGGCGGGCGGCAGTTCGTCCGGGGCAAGCGCCCGCAGCCGCTCGCGCAGCGCGTCCACCGCCGTGAGCAGGGCGCTCAGTTCGGGTGCCTCCCCCAGGGTGGGGGCGGTCTGCTGGTGGGTGTACTCGGCGCGGGCATGGCTGCCGCTCTGCACGATGCCCGTGACGTTGCCGGTGATGCTGATCCCGTGGCCGTCGTCGTTCACTCTGCTCCCCTGTTCCTGGTGCCGTTGGTTCCTGGTGCCGTTCAGTCCTGCCGGGTGCCGCCGACGCGCGGCGCCGGGGTGGTGAGCGTCTGGTACGAGGCGCTGGCCGCGTCCCCGGTCTGCACCACGCCGTGGACGTCGCCGTGCACCTGCACGCCGTTGTTGATCACCACGTGCTGCAACTGCTCCGCCCCGTCCGTCCGGTAGCCGTGGTCCCGCAGGCAGTCGCGGACGGCCGACACGATCCTGGCCCTGACGCACTTCACGTACCGCTGGACGTCCATCTCCTGGAACAGTTGCTGGTACGCGCGCTCCGCACCCAGCTCCCGGACGGACAGCGTGGGGCCGTGGTCGACCAGCCGGTTCTCCCGGCACATCCGGGCGTAGCGGAGCGCGTTGCGCCCGACGGCCCGCCGGCTGCGCGCGGCGCGGCGCAGCACGCCGACCGAGCCTGCCACCAGAGCGGGCAGCGCCGCGAGGGACGCCGCGCAGAGGCCGAGCCAGTCACCGAGATCGGCGGGCGGTGCCGCGGTGTCGATCGCGTGGTAGGCGCGCGCGATCGGCGGCAGCACGAAGGCCCTGCTCTCCAGGAACAGCTGCCCGCCCTGGAGTTGGGCCCGCACGAACACGGTGACGACGATCTCCTCGCGCCAGCCCGCGATCCGCACCGTCAGGTAATGCCGCAGCCGTTCCTCGGCGGCGAGGTCGACGCTCTCCACCCACCAGTGCTCCGGGTCCGACCCGCCCCCGTTCGGCGCGGCGGCGCAGTGGGCCGCGTACGGGGCGAGGGCGGCGAACGCGGTGCCGGGGCCGTGGCCGCACCAGTCGGCGGCGGGGCCGAGGCGCTTGCCGCTCTTGAACACGAGGTCGTGCACGGCGATCCCGTGCAGGCGGTCGCCCGGGTAGGCGGGTGTGTCGGCGGCGCCGAGGCGGGCGAGTTCGGTGCGCAGCCGGGCGTGGACGGCCGGGACGGTCAACGCCTTTGCGGTGGATGCTGGTTCGGCCTTGTTCACCTCGGGCAGCAGGTCGTCGGCGAAGGACCAGTGGTCGATCTCGATCCCGGCGCCGACGAAGGGCGCGTAGTCGCTGTAGACGACGTCGGGGTCGGCCTGCTGCCGCGCGAGCCGCTGGTACAGGTCCTTGCGGAGGGGGTCCTCGGGGGTGGCGGCCCGGCCGGTGCCGAGCTCGTACAGCGTCTGTTCGAGCCGCCGCCGGCCGGCCAAGGACACCGCGAACCAGACGGCCAACAGGGCGGCGATCCAGTGCCACCCGAGCGCCTCGACCGCGACGAGCAGGCAGCCGGCGGCCAGCCAGTTGCCGGTCCGGCGGCGCCGGGGCCGGTCGGACCGAATCAACCAGGCCGCCACGAACACCAGGGGGACGGCCAGTTGCAGCAGCCAGAACCGCACCAGCACGTCGAGCGCGTGCGGCACGCCGGCCTGACCGGACGCCACGAGGGAGACGACGACACACACCACGAGCACGGGCAGCACGGCCGCGGCCAGCAGGACCAACACCGCCCGCCCCACCGCCTGCCGCCGGGCCGCGTAGCACTCCTTGAGCACCGCCGCCAGGTCGACGCCGGGGGTCGGCGGCGGTACCCGGTACGGGTGTTCGGCGAGTTCCTCGATCACCGCGTCCCGGAAGGCCGGGTCGAGGTGCGCCCCCGCCCGCAGGTAGGCGGTGGCGTCGCCGCGCGGCGCGCCGGCCTGGGCCTGGATGAGCTGCTGCAGCGGGTCGGGCACCGCCGGGGCGACCGGCGGCAGGGGCGGGTGCGGGTGCCGGGGCGGCGGTACCGGTACGGACGGTTCGGCCATGGCTGTGCCCTCTCCCGTCCACCTGTGCGTCTCATGAGGCGTGTGTCCGGGTCAACGACGCTCCCCCGGCCCGGGAGGAGGGTAGCAGGGCAAGATCCCCCCGGAGGGGGAGATGGACCGTTCGCCGGGTTGACGCGTCGGCCCGGGGAGCGACGGGACCGTGGACGGCATGAGGATCAGGGAGGACGCGCGGCACCGGCCCGGGCTGCTGCTGGCCCTGGCGGCGGGCACGATGTCACCGGCCGGACGGGCGGCCCCGGGCCGCACGACCACTGACGTAGGGTCAGCCGGATGAACACGGGGGCGGGCGGCCGGATGCGGCGGGCGGCGGGGGCGCTGCTGGGGCGGCGGGCCCGGCTGCGCTGGGTGCACCTGGTGCTGGGCGGTGCGCTGCTGATGCCGTACTGGCTGCTCTCGGTGGTGATGCTCGGGGCGCTCAACCCGGACCAGGGGCAACTGCGCCAGACGCTCCTGCAACTCACCGCGCTGTTCACCTCCCTGCCGATGGCCGCCGTCACCGCGCTGGTCCCGACCGTACGGGCGCTGGAGGGGGCCGCGGCCCGGGCGCTGTGCGCGGCGCTGCGGCCCGAGGAACTGGCCGCCGGGCCGGCCCGCTCGTGGGCGGCGCGCCGCCGCGCCGCACTCTGGTACGTGCTGCACCTCTTCTTCGGCGGTGTGGTGGCCGGGATGACGCTCGGCGGGACGCCGTTCGCGGTGGTGCTGCTGTTCTCCATCACCGGCACCGGGGATCTCGCACGGTACTGGGAGGACCGCTTCCCCGGCTGGATGCTCACCGGCCCGGCGCTGGGCCTCGCCCTCCTGCTGCTGATCGTCGCCACCAGCGCCGGCTGCGGCGCCCTGCTGGCCCGCTGGGCGCCGGCCCTGCTCGGCCCGACCCCGGAGGAGCGGCTGGCCGCCGCCGAACGCCGGGCCACCGTGCTCGCCCAGCGCAACCGGCTGGCCCGCGAACTGCACGACTCGGTCGGGCACGCGCTCAGCGCGGTCGGCATCCAGGCCTCGGCGGCCGCCCGGGTGTTGCGCACCGACCCGGACTTCGCCGCCGAGGCACTCCAGGCGATCGAGCGGACCGCGCGAGCGGCCGTCGCCGAACTGGACACCATGCTCGGGCTGTTGCGCGAGGAGGAGCCCGACGCGGGCCGGCCCGCCGGGCCGACCCTCGGCGGGCTGGACGACCTGCTGCGCCAACTCGCCCGCACCGGCGTGACGGTGGACGCCGAACTGGCCCCGGGTCTGGCCCGGCTGCCCGCCGGAGTCTCCCGAGAGGCGTACCGGATCGTGCAGGAGGGCCTGACCAACGTGCTGCGGCACGCCGGGCCCGCGCCGGCCGGACTGCGGGTCTCCCTGGCCGGTGGCCGGTTGGAGATCGAACTGACCAACCCGCTGGGCCCCTCCCGCCCGAGCCGCCCCGGCGGCGGGCGCGGGCTGCGCGGGATCGGGGAGCGCGCGACCGCCCTGCGCGGCGGGAGCACGGCGGGGCCGAGCGAGGACGGAACGACGTGGCGGCTGACCGTCTGGCTGCCGGTGGGAGGGACACGATGAACGAGGACGACCACGGCGGGAGCGTGCATGGCGAAAGCACGCACGGCGGGAGCGCGCACCGCGAGGGCCGCGACGGGGCCCTCGACGGCATCCGCGTGGTGATCGCGGACGACGAACGGCTGGTCCGGACGGGCCTACGGGTGGTGATCGACGCCGAGCCGGACCTCACCGTCGTCGGCGAGGCCGCAGACGGCGCGGAGGTCGTCCCGCTGGTGCGCGAACTGCGCCCGGACGTGGTGCTGATGGACGTCCGGATGCCCGGCATCGACGGGATCCGGGCCACCGAGCAGTTGATCGGCGGGATGGCCCGGCCGCCTCGGATCCTGGTGGTCACCACCTTCGAGCACGACGACCACGTGTACGACGCGCTGCGGGCGGGCGCGGCCGGCTTCCTGTTGAAGCGGGCGCGGGCGGAGGAGATGGTCCAGGCGGTGCGCCTGGTCGCGCGCGGGGACTCGCTGCTCTTCCCGGCGGCCGTCCGCGACCTCGCCCTGCGGCACGGCGCGGACGCCCGCAGCACCGCCGACCCGGACCGCAGCAGCATCGGGCGGCTGACCGGACGGGAGGGCCAGGTGCTGCGGCTGATGGCCACCGGGCTCAACAACGGCGAGATCGCCCGGGAGCTGGTGGTCAGCCAGGAGACGGTGAAGACGCACGTCGGCAGCGTGCTCGCCAAGCTGGGCGCCCGCGACCGCACCCAAGCGGTGATCGCGGCGTACGAGTCGGGCTTCGTCCTGCCGGGTTGAGTCGAGGGGGGCTCAGGGGGCCCAGGGAGCGGCGGGGCTGCGGCGGGGCTGCGGAGTCCGGCGGGCCCGGGCCCGGGCAGGACCGTTTCTTCCGTCCCCCCGCTACCTGCGAGTAGAGTGCGACGTTCCCCCTCAACCGTCCGATACCTCCCGTATCGCCTGAAACGAACTGGTGGCCGCATGACAGTCCGGACCCGCCCCGCGCTGTGGTGGCGCATGGGCATCGTGCTCTCGGCGGGCCTCGGCCTGACCCTCGGAACCGCGCCGCTGGTGTTCTTCACCGTGCAGAGCAACGTCATCGTGCTCGGCTACTTCATCGGCGCCGTGTACTGGATGCTCAAGCGCGACACCGTGGACGCGCCCGCGCCCCGGCTGCGCGGCGCCGCCACCCTGTACATACTGATCACCGGGCTGGTCTCGCACGTCCTGCTCCAGCACGGCGCCAACCCGCTGCCCGGGCTGGTCAGCGGGCCGGACAAGCTCGCCCACTGGTCGTCGTTCTTCCTGCACTACGTGACGCCGGTGATGGTGATCGCCGACTGGCTGGTGCTGAAGCCGCGCAACGCGGCGGCCTGGAAGGACATCCCGCTCTGGCTGGCCTTCCCGCTCGGCTACGCGGCGATCGTGCTCGCCCGGAACGCGCTGTTCGACGACTACCCGACGCCCTACCCCTACTTCTTCTTCGACCCCACCACCAAGGGCTACGGCTACGTCTGGGGCCAGATAGCCCTGCTGACGGTCGAGTTCGTGGTGCTGGCCGCCGCCGTGGTCGGCCTGGACCGGCTGGGAACGCTGGTCGCGGGCAAGCTGAGGTCCGCCAAGTCCTGAATGCCCGGGCGCAGATGGCGCCCTTCCCGGGGTCGCCCTCTCCCGGGGACGCTCTCCCCGGGTGACCGTCCGCGCGGCGGCCGGCCTCAGATCCGCCAGGAGCGGATCCGGTCGGCCGCCGCGAACACGTCCGCCCCGCCCGCCGCTATGTCGCGGGCCAGCTCGACCAGCGCCCCGTACGGCGGGTCGATGCCCTCCTTGGCCGCGTGCATGTACGCGGCCGTCGTCATGCAGGCGTACAGGTTGTTGCGCACCGGCAAGGGGCGCAGCAGCACGATGGTGTGCATCAGGGTGGCCGCGCACCAGGCGGCGTCGGCGTCGTGGCCGAGCTGCGCGGTGTTCACCCGGTGCCGGGCGACGGCGGCCTGGAGCGCGGAGTAGTCCCGCACGCTGAGATCCTCCGGCGAGGCCAGCTCCTGCACGTCGAGCAGCCAGCGCAGGTCGACGTGGAGCAGCATCATCCCCGGACCCCCGCCGCGCCGTTCACGCCGCCGGCGCGTCCTCCGGGAACGCGGCGTCGAACTCCGCCCGGTGCGACTTCCAGAACGCCACCGCGTGGTCCACGAACACCCGCCGCTGCTGCTCCCGCACGCTCAGGTCGTGGATGTACGCCTTGATGCTCTTCCCGTCCGCGGCGGCGGCCTCGCGGATCGCGGCGAGCTCGTGCTCCGTGTACTCGATGTTGAGCGCAGGCATGGCGCCGATGGTACTGGAGCGCAACGGAGTTGGGACCACCGGCGGAGGATTTTCACCCGCCGTCAAAGGGGTTTGCTGTCGATACCCCCATGGAGTGGTTTCGGCGGAGCCGCGGGTAGCCCCGAAGTCGGGCGGGGGTCGGGCGCCCGGGATGACGCCGGGGCGGTGGGGTCGCCGTAGCGTCGGGGGCAAGGCGGCGGAGCGGTTCCGCGGGGGAGGCCGGGCGGTTCGGCGGAGGCCGGAGATGACGCGCAGGGCAGTGGGCAGGGCGGCCGTCGGCAGGGCGGTGGCGGCCACGGCGGTGGCGCTCGCGACGACGGTCGCGGTGGCGGCGCCGGGGGTGGCCGCGACGCAGGCGGACGGCCAGGACGGGCGGGGCGGCAGGTCCCTCCAGGGGGTCTGGCAGATGGACGGGTACGGCCTGGTGGCCGTGGTCTCCGGGAGCAGCCTGACCACCTACGACGTGACGACGCACAGCTGCGTGCCCGGGTGGGTCACCGGGACGCAGGACGGCGCCCCCGGCCGGGACGGCACCGTCCGGTACGTCCTGGGCGACAGCGCCCTCACCCTCACCCCGCAGCCGGGCGGGCGCCGGGCGATCGACGTCGAGGAGGGCGGGACGGGCACCAAGACGCTGCGCCGCCTGGACGCGCTGCCGGCGCTGTGCACCCGGCCCGCCCCCGACGACCCGCTCGCGGTCTTCGACCGGTTCTGGGAGACCTTCGAGGAGAACTACCCCTTCTTCGCCGCCAAGGGGATCGACTGGCACGCGGCCCGCGACGAGCAGCGCGCGAAGATCACTCCGGCGACCACCACCGACCAGCTCCAGCAGATCTTCATCGACCTGCTGACCCCGCTCAAGGACGCGCACACCAGTCTGGCCCGGGTGACCGGCACCGGCCCGACCGGCGTCTACTCCGGCCGGCGTGACGGCTCGCTGAAGTCGACGCCCGCCCTGCGGGACGCGGCCCGCAAGGCCGTCGACGCACAACTGACCGGCCCCGAACAGGAGTTCGCGGTCAACGCGCAGGGAGTGAGCCGGCTGGGCGTGGGCCGGCTCCCGGACGGCGTCGGCTACCTGCGGGTGAGCGGCTTCGACGGCTACGCGACCGGCGGGTTCGCCGCCCAGGCCAAGGAGCTCGACCGGGCGCTGGACGCCCTGCTCGCCGACCCCGACCGGCTCGACGGCCTGGTGATCGACGTCCGGCTGAACGGCGGCGGCTCGGACGCGCTCGGGCAGCAGATCGCCGCCCGGCTCACCGACCGCCCGTACGTCGCCTACCGCAAGGTGGCCCGCGACGACCCGGCCGACCCCACGAAGTTCACCCGGCCGCAGCCGGTCGTGGTGCGGCCCGCGCACACCGAGCACTTCACCGGCCCCGTCGCCCTGCTCACCTCCTCGCTGTCGATCAGCGCCGCCGAGACCTTCACCCAGACCCTGATGGGCCGCTCCCCGCACGTCGTCCGGATCGGTGAGAACACCCAGGGCGTCTTCTCCGACGTGCTGATCAAGACGCTCTCGCCGGACTTCATGGTGGTGCTGCCGAACGAGAAGTACCTCACGCCCGACGGCAGCACCTTCGACGGCCCCGGCATCCCGCCGGACATCCGCACGCCGGTGTTCACCGACGACGAGTCGGCCGGGCTCAAGGACTCCGCCCTGAGCACGGCCCGCCGCGTGCTCGGCGAGCAGTAGCGGCCGCGGCGCGGGCGGGGCCGCCCGCGCCGTACCGGCCCCCTGCATCGGACCCGCCCCCCCGCTACATCGGATCCACCCCCCGCAGTTCGCCGTCCAGCTCCAGCCACCGGGTGAGGCCCAGGCCGCGCAGGAACGGCACGTCGTGGCTGGCCACGATCAGCGCGCCCTGGTAGGCGGCGAGCGCCTGGGTGAGCTGGCGGACGCTGGCGAGGTCCAGGTTGTTGGTCGGCTCGTCGAGCAGCAGCAGCTGCGGCGGCGGGTCGGCCAGCAGCAGCGCGGCCAGGGTGGCCCGGAACCGCTCGCCGCCGGAGAGGGTGACGGCGGGCTGGTCGGCCCGGCCGCCGCGGAACAGGAAGCGGGCCAGCCGGGCACGGATCGCGTTGTCCCCGGCGGCGGGGGCGAACAGCTTGACGTTCTCCGCCACGGTCAGCTTGTCGTCCAGCAGGTCGAGCCGCTGCGGCAGGTGGCGCAACGGCACCGGCGTGCTGACCTCGCCCTCCAACGGGGCGAGTTCGCCCGCGATGGTGCGCAGCAGGGTGGTCTTGCCGGAGCCGTTGCGGCCGACCAGGGCGATCCGCTCGGGGCCGCGCAGGTCGAGGTCGGCGGTGGTGCCGTAGGGCAGCCGGACCTTCTGCAGGGTGAGCACGGTGCGCCCGACCGGGACGGCCGTGCGCGGCAGGTCGATCCGGATCTCGGCGTCGTCGCGCACCGCCTCCTCGGCGGCGGTGAGCCGCTGCCGCGCCTCCTCCAGCCGCTCGGTGTGCATGCCCTGGAGCCGCCCGGCCGTCTCCTGGCCCTGGCGTTTGAGCTTGCCCGCGAAGATGTGCGGGTCGTTGCGGGTGACCGAGCGCTTCCTGCCGTAGCTGGCGCTGCGGTCCAGCCGGGTGCGGGCCTCGGTCAAGTCCCGTTTCTGGCGCTCGACGTCGGCCTCGGCGTTGCGCAGCAGCCGCTCGGCGGTCTCCTGCTGGGCGGCGAGGGTGCGCTCGTACTCGGCGAAGTTGCCGCCGTACCAGGTGACCGCGCCGTCCCGCAGGTCGGCGATCTGGTCGACGTGCTGGAGCAGTTCGCGGTCGTGGCTGACGATCAGCATGACACCGTGCCAGCCGGCGACCGTCTCGTAGAGCCGCTCCCGGGCCGCCCGGTCCAGGTTGTTGGTGGGCTCGTCGAGCAGCAGGACGTCGGGGCGGCGCAGCAGCAGGGCGGCGAGGCGCAGCAGGACGGCCTCGCCGCCGGAGAGCTCCCCGGTGGTGCGGTCGAGGCCGAGGCGGTGCAGGCCGAGCCGGTCGAGGGTGGCGCGGGCGCGCTCCTCGACGTCCCAGTCGTCGCCGACGGCGTCGAAGTGGCGCTGGTCGGAGTCGCCGGACTCGATGGCGTGCAGGGCCTCGCGGGTGGCCCGGATGCCGAGCGCCTCGTCCACCCGCACGGTGGTGTCCAGCGTCAACCCCTGGGGCAGGTAGCCGAGTTCGCCGTCGACCCGGACGGTGCCGCCGGTCGGGGTCAGCTCGCCGGCGATCAGCCGCAGCAGGGTGGACTTGCCGGCGCCGTTGAGCCCGATCAGGCCGGTGCGGCCGGGACCGACGGCGAGGTGGAAGCCGTCCAGGACGGGCTTGCCGTCGGGCCACTCGAAGGTGAGATCGGTGCAGAGGACGGCGGTGGTGGGTTGTGCCATGGAGGGCCTCCCGGGTGGTTGCCGAAGGGAACGATGAGCAACACGGGGAGACACCGCGGGTGCGGGCCGGTACGGCCGGGGGGAGGGCGGGGCGGATCCGGATCAGCCGGATCGGGCTCGCCACGGGGCCGTGACTGAGGTCGCATACTCGCACACCGCGCGGCGAAGGGCCTGCGCGGCGGGGGCGGTGTCTCGGGACCTCAGTAGAGCAACGGCCTTCTCCTTGTCTGGCGGATGACTCCGTCCACGCTACGCACGGCGCCGGACCCGGGCAACCGAATTTCGGCGTGCCGGGAAGCACACCGGGAAGCGCACCGGAAAGCGCCCCTGGACACGCACCCGAACACGCACCGGGAAGCGGCCGCCGGGGGTGGGAGCCGACCGGATTCCGGAGGGCCGGAGGAGGGCGGGTGCCGGTCCGGTGCCGATCCGGTGACGGCCCCGCCCCGGTCCCGGGGTGTGCGCGAGGAGGCCTTTGTCCGCGTGGCAGACTCCTCCCCTGCCACGCCTGCGGCTCCCCGGAGCCGTACCCGAGGAAGGGATCGCGTGGCGGTTATTCACAGGGGGATTTGAAGTCATGTCACCGATGTACCGGCCGAACCGTGCTGTCCTGGGCGCCTCCGTCGCCGCGCTGACCGTGCTGGCCGCGACCGCGTGCGGCCCGGACAACAGCGACCCGGTCACGGCCCGGACCACGGCTCCGACGGTCGCGGCCGGCGCCACCGGCAAGCCGGGCGCGGCGCCGATCAAGCTGCCGACCGCCGAAGAGCTGAAGACCTGGAAGTTCGAGGACTGGGACAAGTGGGCCCAGCAGAACGTGATCACTCCGGCGGTCAAGGGCTACTGGACCCTGCAGCGGATCCTGAACGCCAAGCCCAAGCCGACGCCGCAGCCGCAGGCCGACCCGACACAGCCGCCGGCCCAGCCGACCGGCGCGGCCCCGGCCCAGCCGGCCTCGAAGCCGGCCACCCCGGCCCCGGCGCAGCCCACCACCGCCCAGCCCCCGAGCACCGGCGACGCGCTGCCCACCGTCATCGAGGCCAAGCCGACCCAGCACCCGTTCGCGAAGAACCTGCACGTCAACGGCAAGCTCTTCTTCAAGGACGGGAACCAGGACTACGTGTGCTCCGGCACCGTCGTCTCCGACCCGGCCAACCCCGGCAGGAGCAACCTGGTCTGGACCGCCAGCCACTGCCTGAACGGCGGCAAGGGCGGCCAGTACTACACCAACATCTCCTTCGCCCCGGCCTACAACAGCAACGGCCTGCTGAGCGGCGGCAAGCAGGCCAGCGAGACCGACGCCGAGCCGTACGGCGAGTGGGGCGCGACCGCCGGCATGGTCTCGCCGCAGTGGTCGGCCGAGGCCGACCCGGAGCACGGCGGCCCGTGGAGCCAGTACGACTTCGGGATCATCAAGGTCGCCGACCCGAGCGGCAACGGCAAGTCGCTGGAGGAGACCGTCGGCGGCTCCGTGCCGATCTGGTTCAACGCCCCGCGTGACCAGCTCAGCAGCGTCAGCGCGTACGGCTACCCGGCCGGCAAGCCGTTCGACGGCGTCGAGCTGGACCACTGCGACAGCGGGAAGCCGGTGAAGAAGACCGGCGACCCGAGCCGCCCGGCGATGCTGATGATCGGCTGCAACATGACCGGCGGCAGCAGCGGCGGCGGCTGGGTCGCCACCAAGGACGGCAAGCCGGCCCTGGTCAGCGACACCTCGATCGGCAACGGCGCCAGCACCTGGGAGGCCGGCCCGTACCTGGACGACGTGGCGGCCCGGATGTTCGACTACTTCTCGAAGAAGTCCAAGTGACCTCCTGACCGGCCCGCGTGGCCGGTCCCCGGGGTCGCGGCAGCCGCGCCGCGGCCCCGGGCTTTTCCGCCACCCGGCCCGCTCCTCCTACAATCGGGCTCATCATGAGCGCCACACTCGTAGTCAAGGACCTCGCCGCCGGTCACGGCGAACGCACCCTCTTCTCCGGCCTGGACCTGGTCGTCGCCCCCGGTGACGTGATCGGCCTGGTCGGCGTGAACGGCGCCGGCAAGTCGACGCTGCTGCGGCTGCTGGCCGGGCTGGACACCCCCGAGGGCGGTTCGCTGCGGCTCAGCCCGGCGAGCGCCAACATCGGCCACCTGCCGCAGGAGCCGGAGCGGCGCGAGGGCGAGTCGGTGCGCGACTTCCTGGCCCGCCGCACCGGCGTGGCGGCCGCGCAGACCGCGCTGGACGAGGCCACCGAGGGCCTGGTCGAGGGCCGCCCGGGCGCCGACGACGCGTACGCGGCGAGCCTGGACCGCTGGCTGGAGCTGGGCGGCGCCGACCTGGAGGAGCGCGCCGAGGAGGTCGCCGACTCGCTCGGCCTGAAGGTCTCGCTCGACCTGCCGATGACGGCGCTGTCCGGCGGCCAGGCCGCCCGGGCCGGCCTCGCCTCGCTGCTGCTCTCCCGCTACGACGTCTTCCTGCTGGACGAGCCCACCAACGACCTCGACCTCGACGGCCTGGAGCGGCTGGAGGCCTTCGTCAAGGGCCTGCGCGCGGGCACCGTGCTGATCAGCCACGACCGCGAGTTCCTGGCCCGCACCGTCACCAAGGTGCTGGAGCTGGACCTGCACCAGCAGCAGGTCAACCTGTACGGCGGCGGCTACGAGGCGTACCTGGAGGAGCGCGCGGTGGCCCGCCGGCACGCCCGCGAGGAGTACGACGAGTACGCCGACACCAAGGCCGGGCTGGAGGCCCGGGCCCGGATGCAGCGCGGCTGGATGGAGCACGGCGTGCGCAACGCCCGCCGCAAGTCCTCCGACAACGACAAGATCGGAAAGGCGCAGCGCGCCGAGTCCACCGAGAAGCAGGCCTCCAAGGCCCGGCAGACCCAGCGGATGATCGAGCGGCTGGACGTGGTCGAGGAGCCGCGCAAGGAGTGGGAGCTGCGGATGGAGATCGCCACCGCGCCGCGCTCCGGCTCGGTGGTCGCCACCCTGCGCGCGGCCGTCGCCCGCCGCGGCGACTTCGCCTTCGGCCCGGTGGACCTCCAGATCGACTGGGCGGACCGGGTCGCCATCACCGGCGCCAACGGCGCGGGCAAGTCGACGCTGCTGGCCGCCCTGCTCGGCCGGCTCGAACTCGACGGCGGCAGCGCCTCGTTGGGCTCCGGCGTGGTGGTCGGCGAGGTGGACCAGGCGCGCGGGCTGTTCCTCGGCGGCGAGCCGCTGGCGGAGGCCTTCGCCACCGCCGTCCCGGAGTTCACGCCGGAGGAGGTGCGCACCCTGCTGGCCAAGTTCGGCCTCAAGGCGGTGCACGTGAAGCGCCCGGCCGGCACCCTCTCCCCCGGCGAGCGCACCAGGGCCGCGCTGGCGCTGCTCCAGGCGCGCGGGGTCAACCTGCTGGTGCTGGACGAGCCCACCAACCACCTGGACCTGCCCGCGATCGAGCAGTTGGAGGCGGCGCTCGGCTCGTACACCGGGACCCTGCTGCTGGTCACCCACGACCGGCGGATGCTGGACACCGTCTCGGTGAACCGGCGGATCGAGGTCCGGGACGGGCGGGTGCACGAGCTGTAGTCCCGTCCGGCAGGGCGGGCCCGCCGGACGGGCCCGCCGGATGGACGTGCCGGACAGCCCTGCCGGGCGGACCCTGCCGGATGGACCTGATCTGCGGATTGGTCTCGACCTCTTCCCGGCGCGGCCGTCATGTGCTGTGCTGTCGGCCATGGTTGACAGTGCAGTGGCAGGGACGCCCTACCCGACCGTCCCCCTCACCCCGATGACGGTGCCGGCCCACGAGGCCGAGGCCCGCAGCAAGTCCTTCCACGACGTGATGGCGCAGCGCCGGACCGTCCGCGACTACGCGACCCGCCCGATCCCGGACGGCGTCGTCGAGTGGGCGATCCGGACCGCCAACACCGCGCCCAGCGGTGCGCACGTCCAGCCCTGGCGGTTCGTGGTGATCACCGACCCGGAGCGCAAGCGGCGGCTGCGCGAGGCCGCCGAGGTCGAGGAGCGCGAGTTCTACGCGCACCGGGCGTCGGAGGAGTGGCTGGCCGCGCTGGCGCCGATCGGCACCGACTGGCACAAGCCGTTCCTGGAGGACGCGCCGGCGGTGATCGTGGTGTTCGAGGTGCACAAGGGGCCCGATTCGCCGCGCCCGTACTACACCAAGGAGTCGGTGGGGATCGCGGTCGGACTGCTGCTGGCCTCGCTGCACCAGGCCGGGCTGGCGACGCTGACCCACACGCCGAGCCCGATGAAGTTCCTCAACGAGGTCTGCGAGCGCCCGCTGGAGGAGCGTGCCGCGTACGTCATCCCGGTCGGCTACCCGGCCGAGGGGGCGCGGGTGCCGGATCTGCGGCGCAAGGAGCTGGACGAGGTGCTGATCCGGCTCTGAGCGCCGGGCGCGTGCGCGCCCAGGTGCGCCGGGGGTACGACCTGACGCACCGGGGCGTGGCGGGGCGGGGGCGGGGACCGGTGAGAGGCCTGGTGGGAGGCCGTCTGGAATTCATTGGTGACAGGTCCCGGCCAAGGACATAATCGCGCTCATGAGCCACCCGCAGTCACGGTCCTGCAAGTACCCGCCCGCCCCGCTCCACGCGCCCGGCCCCACCGCCGTCACCGCCGGGCGGCCGCCCGAGGAACTGCGGCTGCCCGGCGGGATCTCGCTGCTGCGCCGCCGCAGCACGCACGCGATGGCGCTCAACAAGGCCGTCCGCGCCAACCTGGACCACCTGCGGCCCTGGATGGAGTGGGCGGCCGAGCCCCCCACCCGGGCGCAGACCGCCGAGCTCGCCCGGGCCGGCTCCCGCGCCTGGGAGGCCGGCACCGACTTCATGTACCTGGTCGGCCTGGACGCCGAACCCGGCGGCGTGGTCGGCGCCCTCGGCCTGCACGGCCGGATCGGCCCCGGCGCGCTGGAGATCGGTTACTGGGTCGCCGCCCGGCATGCCGGCCGCGGCATCGCCACCACCACGGCCGGGGCGCTGACCGAGGCCGCCCTGGCGCTGCCCGGCATCGCGCGGGTGGAGATCCACTGCGACGAGGCGAACGGCGCCAGCGCGGCCGTCCCGCGCAAGCTCGGCTACCGGCTCGACCGGGTCGCCGAGGCCGCCGTCCGGGCTCCCGCCGAGACCGGGCGGCAGCTGATCTGGGTCCGGGAGGCCTGACGGCGTTCCGGGGCGGGGCCGGTGACCCGGGCGGCCCATGCCCTTCGATACCGCCCGCCGCTCGGTACCCGCTCGCCGTTCAGTACCGCTCGCCGGTCGGCGTCGGCAGCGCGTCCAGGTCGGCCAGGTCGGCCGCCGAGAGCACGATCTCGGCCGCGCCCGCGTTGTCCACCAGGTAGCGCGGCGTCTTGGTGCCCGGGATCGGGAAGACGTACCGGCCCTGCGCCAGCACCCAGGCCAGCGCGACCTGCGCGGGCGTCGCGCCGATCCGCTCGGCGACCTCCCTGACCCTGCCGACCAGTGCCAGGTTCTCCTTCAGCGCGTCCTGCTGGAAGCGCGGCAGCCGGCGGCGGAAGTCGTCGGCGGGCAGTTCGTCGAAGGAGGCGATGCTGCCGGTCAGGAAGCCCCGGCCGAGCGGCGAGAACGGCAGGAAGGCGATGCCCTGCTCCTCGGTGTACGGCAGCACCTCGGCCAGCACGTCCCGGGTCCAGAGCGAGAGCTCGGACTGCACGGACGCCACCGGGTGCACCGACTGGGCCCGCTTGATCTCCTCGACGGTCGCCTCGGAGAGCCCGATCCGGCGGGCCTTGCCGGCCGCGACGGTCTCGGCGAGGGCGCCCCAGGTCTCCTCGATCGGGACGGCCGGGTCGACCCGGTGCAGCTGGTAGAGGTCGACGTGGTCGGTGCCGAGGCGGCGCAGGCTGTCGTCGATCGAGCGGCGCACGTGCTCGGGCCTGCCGTCGCGGGCCGACTGGCCGGCCCCGCCCGGGACGATGCCGACCTTGGTGGCGAGGAAGGCGCGCTCCCGGTACGGGCCGGCGAGCGCGGCGCCGACGACCTCCTCGTTGGTGTAGGGGCCGTACATGTCGGCGGTGTCGATCAGGGTGACGCCGAGGTCCAGCGCCTGCCGGATCACCCGGACGGAGTTCTCGTCGTCCCGGTTCTGCACGTCGTAGGCCCAGGTCATCCCCATGCAGCCGAGGCCGATGACGCCGGTCTCCGGGCCGTTGGTACCGAACGTGGCGTTGCGCATGACGGTGCTCCGATCGTGGTGGTGTGCCCGGCCGCTCGCGGGGTGCTGCGGTGGATCAACGCGTCCAGCTTTCACCTTGGAGTGCACTCAAGGTCAAGCCCGTCCGGACGCGCTCCGGATCCGCCTCGGATTCACCTCGGATCCGCTCCCGATCCGCCTCCGACCCGCTCCCGATCCACCTCCGGTCCGCCGACCGTCAGAGGGGTCGTTGATCGTATGAGCGGCCCTCGGCTCACCCGGGAGTGGGATGCGCCCGAGGTGCCGACGGAGCGCGTACGTCGGACTTCACCACCATGCGAGCGGACACGACAGTCCCAACCGTTCGTTCACACCACGTCCCGCCACCGGGCGGGCGCAGGCCGGCCGCCCGGCCGACACCAGGCGACCACCCGTCAAACCGGCGCGCGGTAGCCCGTCGACGGAACCTCCGCACCACCGGGCGCCACCCGTCCGGTCTTGGCAGGGCTCACGGCGACGGCGGACTCTCTGGGCACAGCCGATCATCGGCTCATCCACTCGGTATCTCGTTGGGGAGGAACCCATGACGTTCTCGCGCACCCGCCTCGCCGCCGTCGCGGTGATCGTGGCCGCCGCCACCGCCGTGACCGTCCCGGCGCAGGCCGCCGGCGGCCACCGCGCCCTCAGCCGCTTCGACGACGGAAGCTTCGAGTCCCCCAAGGCCCCGGCGAACAGCTTCGCCGAGTTCAACGCCGGACAGACCATCGGCCCGTGGACGGTCACCAGCGGCAGCGTCGACCTGATCGGCGCCGGGTTCTGGCAGGCCGCCGAGGGCGACCAGTCGGTGGACCTCAACGGCGCCACCACCGGCGCCGTCGCCCAGACCTTCACCACCGTCCCCGGCGCCACCTACTCCGTGACGTACGCGCTGGCCGGCAACACGTCGGCCGCACCGACCGTGAAGACCGGCCGGGTGCTCGTCGACGGCCAGGACTTCCAGGACTTCTCCTTCGACACCACCGGCAAGTCGCCGACCAACATGGGTTACGTGGGGCGCCAGTTCAGCTTCGTCGCGCGGAACGCCTCCACCACACTGACCTTCGCCAGCACCAACGGGGGCGCGGCCGGCCCGGTCGTGGACGACGTCCAGGTGAAGGAGTGCAAGCCGTGTTGCGGGTGATCCGCTGAACCGCCCGCCCGCCGGTCCGGAACCGGCGGGCGGGCCCTCCCCTCCTCACCGACCGTTGTTTCCCCCTCGCTTAAAGTGCTTCACCCCGCACGGCGAGCCTGACAGGGTCGGTCACCGGAAGGTGCACTCCCTGTGAGGAAGGGCGGATCCCTTGTTCAACCGATTGAACCGATTGAACCGACTCAACGGATGGAAAGCATCCGCGCTCGCCGTGGCGACGTTCACGGCGGCACTCGGCCTGGTGCCGGTCGGCACCGCCCAGGCGGCGGCCTGCCAGTGGCAGAGGACGGCGTGGGAGCTGCCGTCCACCGCCACGTCCGGCACGGTGTCCGCGAGCGACGGCAGCCGGTACGGAGTCGGCGTCACCGGGACGCGGTCCACCAGCTGGCCGTACGACTACACGGACGCGCACGGGACGCTGTGGGACAACGGGAAGGTCGTGCTGCGGATCCCCGGCGCCAAGCCAGACATCTCGGGCGTGAACGCGGCCGGCCAGATCGTGGGCACCGACTACGTCGGCGGCAAGTTCAAGGCCGTGACGCTCGACCGCGCAGGAACGACGACCGCGCTGCCGTCCAGTCCGAGCTGGAACGGTTCGTCGGCCGGCGTGATCAACAACGCCGGTGACATCGCCGGGACCGCCAGGATCGGAACAAAGATCATCCTGGTGGTGTGGCCGGCGAGCGCGCCGGGAACGTACCGCGAACTGCCCCTCCCCACGAACAGCTTCCTCTTCCTCAACGGCATCGACGAGCAGGGCAGGATCGTCGGGTCCACCGACTCGTTCGGCTTCGTCTCGGACCTCAACGGCCAGTGGCACGCGCTCGCCGCACAGGGCTCCAACGCCAAGGGCACTCCCGGGGCGATCCGGGACGGGCGCATCGTCGGCGGCACGAGCAACGACACGAACTACGCCGAAGCCGAATGGGACGCCCAGGGCTCGCTGACCCGGACCATCGGCGCGGGCGCCATCACGGCAAGTGCCATCGGCGGCAACGGAATCGTGGGCGGCACGAAGTACGTCGGGACGACTCCGCGGCCCGTCCTGTGGCGCGACGGCGTGGTGGCGGACTCGTTGGCCGCGGTCCCGGACACGTTCACGATCAAGGCGATCAGCAACGACGAGAAGACCCTCGTCGGGAACGAGTACTCCCAGCCCGCGAGCTACACCTGCTCGCCTTAAACCGTTCCTAAAACCTTCCCACAGTGGGCCTCCGATGCCCCGGAAGTGCTTGACGTGCACAGCTGGTCTAGTCCAGTTTGATGCTCAGCACCGCGCTCCTCCCCCGCACCGGACCAGCCCCCATGCTGCCGCCCGCCCCGCGTATCCCCCTTCGCGGCGCGGGCGGCCCCACGTCCCGAGAGGCACCCCCATGCCCAGCGCGCCCCAGCCCGCCCCCACGCACCGCCGCCCCGCCGGTCGCACCAAGCTGCTGAGCCTCGCCGCCGCCACCGCGCTCGCCGCCGGCGGCCTCGCCACGCTCGCCGGGAACGCCGGCGCCGCCGACGGCAACCTGCTGGCCAACCCCGGCCTGGAGAGCGGCACGCTCAGCCCGTGGAGCTGTTCCGGCGGGACCGGCAGCGTCGTCAACTCCGGTGCGCACAGCGGCAGCTACGCGCTGAAGGGGGCGGTGGGCGCGAGCGACACCGCGCAGTGCGGCCAGACCGTCACCGTCCAGCCCAACACCACGTACAACCTCAGCGCCTGGGTGCAGGGCCAGTACGTCTACCTGGGTGCCACCGGCAGCGGCGTCACCGACCCGGCCGTCTGGACGCCGGGCGGCGCCAACTGGCAGCAGCTGTCCGCCAGTTTCACCACCGGCCCGGCCACCACCAGCGTCACCGTCTACCTGCACGGCTGGTACGGGCAGGGCGCCTACCTCGCCGACGACATCACGCTCACCGGCCCCGGCGGCGGCAACCCCACCACCCCGCCGCCCACTTCGGGCACCCCGACCGGCGGCCCCACCGGCACGCCCACCGGCGGCCCGAGCACCCCGCCGCCGAACGTCGCCGTCCCCGTCGCGCCCTACATCGACATGGGCGCCTGGCCCACCCCGTCCATGCCCGACATGGCCAAGTCCGGCAACCTCAAGGCCTACACCATGGGCTTCGTCACCGGCGTCGGCTGCAAGGCCAGCTGGTTCAACGCCTACGACCCGCGCACCGGCTGGGCCAAGGACCAGATCGACGCGCTGCGCGCGGCCGGCGGCGACGTCAAGCTCTCCTTCGGCGGCGCCAGCGGCACCGAACTCGCCGCCGCCTGCACCACCGTGGACTCGCTGTTCGCCGAGTACGACGCCGTGGTCAACGCCTACAACCTGCGCTACGTCGACTTCGACATCGAGGGCGCGGCCATCGCCGACACCGCCTCCAACGACCGCCGCTCCGCCGCGCTCGCCAAGCTCCAGCAGGCCCACCCCGGCCTCAAGGTCTCCTTCACCCTGCCCGTCCTCCCCGAGGGGCTGACCGCCGAAGGCGTCGCCATCGTCAAGTCCGCCCGCGACGCCGGGGTCGCCGTCGACCTGGTGAACATCATGGCGATGGACTACTACCGGACCGGCACCGACTACGGCAACGCCGCCGTGCAGGCCGCCCAGGCCCTGTTCGGCCAGCTCAAGGCGCTCTACCCGGCGAAGACCGACGCCCAGCTGTGGGCCATGGTCGGCGTCACCCCGATGATCGGCGAGAACGACGACCACCAGATCTACAACCAGGCCGCCGCCCAGCAGTTGGTGGCCTTCGCCCGGCAGAACCACCTCGGCCTGCTGGCCTTCTGGGACGCCACCCGCGACGCCAACGCCTGCACCGGCGGCTCGCTCTCCAAGTGCACCAACATCGCGCAGCAGCCGTACGAGTTCGCGAAGATCTTCGCCCAGTACGCGGGCTGACCGCGCCCCACGGGCCGACCCCCGCCCCGCCGGGCGGGGGTCAGGTCCACGAACGCACATGGCCGAACCGCACGGCCGAACCGTGACGACGCCCGGCCCGGAGACGACTCCGGGCCGGGCACTGCTGTGGGCCTGGCGCTGCTGCGAGTCGGAGCCGGCTCCGGCCCGGGCCCGGTCGGCCGACGGTTCGTTCAGCGCCCGGTGGGCAGGTTGGCCCCGCCCGTGCAGTCGAACACCACGCCCGTGACGAAGGTGTTGGCGGCCAGCAGGCGGATCGCCTGCGCGACGTCCTCGGCCCGGCCGACGCGGCCGACCGGGGTGGTGGCGGCGAGGCCGTCGAACAGCGCCGTCCGCTGCTCGGCCGGGACCCGGTCCCACCACGGGGTGTCGATGACGCCGGGCGAGACGGCGTTGATCCGCAGCGGGGCGAGTTCGACGGCCAGCGGCGGGACCATCGCCTCCAGCGCGCCGTTGATGGCGGCGAGTCCGGCGGTGCCGGGGATCGCGGCGCGGGCGGAGGCGGCGGTGATCAGCGTGACGGATCCGTCCGCCCGCAGGTGCGGCAGCGCCGCCTGGAGGACGCGGACCTGCGGCCAGAACTTGGCGTCGAACCCGGTGGCGAGGTCGGCCAGGTCGAGCTGGGCGAACGGGCCGCTGCCGGCCGCGCCGCTGACCGCGACGACCAGGTGGTCGACGGTGCCGGACCGGGCGAAGAAGGCCGCGACGGCCTCGGGGTCGGCCGCGTCCAGCTGGTGGCCGACGGTCTTGCCGCCGATCCGGGCGACGGCGGCGTCCAGCCGGTCCCGGCCGCGGCCGGTGATCACGACCTCGGCGCCGTCCGCGGCGAAGGCGGTGGCCGCGGCCTCGCCGATGCCCGAGCTGCCGCCCATCACGACGACGCGCTGTCCGGTGAAGAGGTCTGACGTGGTGCTCATGGTGGCGTGTCCTTCTCTTGTCGAGACCGCTAGTTCCGTCAATAATGTTATCGAGACTGCTAGTCTTGTCAAGCGAGGGAAGAGGAAAGGGAACACGATGACCGAAGCCCGCCCGCACACCGGACGCCGCCGCAACGAGGCCGCCCACCAGGCGATCCTCGACGCGGCCCTCCAGCTGCTCGCCGAGTCCGACGGCACCCCCGTCACCATCGACGCCATCGCCCGCACCGCCGGCGTCGGCAAGCAGACCGTCTACCGCTGGTGGCCCTCCAAGGGCGCCGTCCTGCTCGACGCCCTCACCGACCGCGCCGACCAGGACGTCCCCGGACCCGACACCGGCACCCTGCGCACCGACCTCCACGCCTTCATCGCCACCACCTTCGACGGCTCCCAGCGCGACACCACCGCACCCGCCCTGCGCACCCTCGTCCGCGAAGCCGCCCGCGACCCCCACCTCGCCGACCTCATGCAGACCTTCACCGCCACCCGCCGCACCGCCCTGCGCGACCTCCTCGCCCGCGGCCGCGAACGCGGCGAACTCGCCGACGACACCGACCTCGACCTGATCGTCGACCAGGTCTACGGCGTCTTCTGGTACCGCTTCCTCCTCGGCCACGCCCCCCTCGACGCCACCGTCGCCGACCGGCTCACCAACTCCCTGGTCACCGGGAACGGTTAGGCCCCGCCGGGCGGGGCTTGCCGGGCACCCGAGCCGGTTGATCATCCGATCCGCCTTCGGTACCGTCCCGTGGGGCTCTCCCTGCGGGACGGCACCCGTCCGGGGAGGGGACATTCATGCAAGGGCGAGGCGCGGCAAGGCCGTTCGGATCCCGGTCGGCGCGACGCGCGGCCGCACTGGCTGCGGCCGCGACCGCCGCCGTCGCCCTGACGGCCGGCTGCGCGGCCGGGGGCCCGGATCCGGATCCGAGGGCGTACCCGGGCAGCCCGAAGGGACAGACCCTCGAAAAGGTGACGAAGGCGTTCGGACTGGACCTGCCCGGGTGCGACCTTCAGGGCGTCGGGTTCCACGGATCGGCGAAGTACCCCGGGGAGGCCCTGAACCTGAGCTTCCGGGCTCCGAAGGACTGCGTGGACCGCTTCCTCGCCGACCACTCGGTGGACCTGGCCCGTCCCGTCCACTGGAGCCCCGGGCAGGGGGCCGGGACGGGCTTCGACTCCGACGCCGAGACCCGGGCCTTCGGCTGGTCCTTCGACAAGAGCGTGACCTACGACCTCTTCGTCGACTTCACGACCTCCACCGGAAGCCGCTTCAGCGTGCTGGCCGACCCCGGACAGACCGAGCGGACGGTGTACCTGGAGGCCCGCCACCTCGGCGGTTCCTGACCCCGGAGGCCCGCGCCCGCCATCAGCCCGTCCTGGGCCCACCCTCGACCCGTCCGCCGACTCCCGCCTGGCGCCACTCCGGGCCCGTTCAGACGTCCGACGGCCCTCGGCGCCGGATCAGCGGCAGGTAGACCTCGTCCACGATCTCGACCAGGACGTCGTCGGGCGCGGTCGGCACGCCCCGCACCACGAACTCGTTGCGCAGCAGCACCACCGCCACCGTGGCGACCCTGGGGTGGAGCGCCTCGGGGGCCGCTTCGCCGCGGGCCACCGCGCGTCCCAGGACGGTGAGCCAGGGGGCGGCCGCGGCCTCGCCGGACTGGTCCTGGAGCTGCGCCAGGAACTCCGCCGCGCCGCCGGCGGCGGCCAGGAGTTCGCGCAGGACCGCGCCGAGCGGGGAGCTCCAGTGCCGGTTCGCCTGGCGGAGCAACTCCAGGGCGTCCCCGCGCAGTTCACCGGTGTCGGGGGGCACGGCGGCGGTGGCCAGCTGCTTGTAGGCGGCGATGCCGAGGGCCAGGCGGTTGGGCCAGCGGCGGTAAAGGGCGTTCTTGTTGGTGCCGGCACGAGCGGCGACCTTGTCCATGGTCAACCCGGCGAATCCGGACTCGGTGAGCTCCGCCACCGCCGCCTGGAGGATCGCCTCCTCCAGCGCCGCCCCGCGCCGCCGTGTCTGCCCGGCCATGGCCCTCGTCCCGTCCGATCCAGTCCGGCCCCGTCGCCGGTACCGCCGTTGGTACCGCCCCTACCCTCCCATCCTTCTTGTCCTCTCCGGCCCGCGCCAACTAGGGTACTGGTCGTACCGTATTCGCCTGCTCCCCTCTCCACCCCCAGGAAGGCAGGACACCGTGCGCGCCAAAGGCATCAGCTACGACACCGGATTCGTCAAGGACGGGTCGTACTCCCGCAGCCGGTTCGACCCGAAGGAGGTCGAACGCGAACTGCGCATCATCCGCGACGACCTGCACTGCAACGCGGTCCGCATCATGGGCGGCGACCCCGACCGGATCGAACTCGCCGCCGGACTCGCCGCCGACCTCGGACTGGAGGTCTGGTACTCCCCGTACCCGCTGGAACTCGCCGCCGACGAACTGCTGGCCCTGTTCGCCGACTGCGCCGAACGCGCGGAACGGCTGCGGCGGCGCGGCGCCGAGGTGGTGTTCGTCACCGGGGCCGAACTCAGCCTGATGAACCCGGGATTCCTGCCCGGCGACACCACGGACGAACGCATCGCCCTGCTCAGCCGACCCGAGCTCGTCCGCGAACACCTCGGACCGGTCAGCGGCCGGGTCAACGCGTTCCTCGACCGGGCCGTGGCCACCGTCCGCGAACACTTCGGCGGACGCGTCACCTACGCCGCCGTACCACTGGAGCGCGTCGACTGGATGCCCTTCGACCTCATCTCCCTCGACCTCTACCGCTCCGCCGAGACCGCCGACCGGTTCGCCGACGGCGTCCACGACCTGGCCGCACAGGGAAAGCCCGTCGCCATCACCGAGTTCGGCTCCGCCGGCTACCGCGGCGCGGGCGACCGGGGCGCGCTCGGCCTGGACATCGTCGAGTACGACGCCGAGGGCCCCGTCCGCCTGAAGGGCACGTACGAGCGCGACGAGGCCGGCCAGGCCGCCTACCTGCGCGAACTGCTGGAGGCCTTCGACGCCGGCGGCATCGACGCCACCTTCGTCTTCACCTTCGCCCTCTACGACCACGTGCACCGCCCCGACGCCGACCCCCGCGACGACCTCGACCTCGCCAGCTACGGCATCGTCAAGGTCTACGAGGACCGCCCCGGCACCACCTACCCCGACCTCCCCTGGGACCCCAAGGCCGCCTTCACCACCCTCGCCACCTACCACCACACCCACTGACCAGGCGCCATCCCACCTCACCTCGCACAGGAAGTCGACCATCCCGACTTCCTGTGCGGCACCCATCCAACAGCGACCCGAATGTGGCGGCCGGTCTCCCTAGCTGGCCTCGCGGCAGGCATTCGTGGCCCGCAACGGAGCTCCCGGCCTCCGGTCCGGCATGACTGCTCCCCCCTGTAGCTCGCATGATCCGGGGGGTGTCGCCGAGCCGGGGGCATCGGTAGACCGCCGATAGAGGCAGGACCACCAGCTTGCTGGGAGGCTCTTCGTAACGTGGATGCCGGCGACTGCCGCCATGCCAACGAGGCCGGGACAGCACGACCTCATAAGGGACCAGCGCGATCGACACCGGCGATGTGGACGTCTTGCTCGGCCTGGACGTCGACAGGGGCGAGCACCACTGCATTGCCCTGACCCCGGCCGGTAAGCAAGTCTTCGACAAGCCCGCCTCCATCGGCGCCCTTCCCCTCCCGGTCGCCCGGGACGCCGGCTGCCGCGTCGCCCGCCTGCCCGACCTGACGATGCACCGGATCGCCGACCTCTACCCCGGCGAGGCCAAGACAGGCGCCCGGGACGCGTTCGTCATCGCCGACGCCGCCCGCACCATGCCGCACACCCTGCGCGGCATCGAGCTCACCGACGAGACCATCACCGAGCTGGAGATGATCGTCGGCTTCGACGACGACCTCACCGGCGAAGCAACCCGCATCGCCAACCGCCCGCACGGCCTGCTCACCCAGATCCCCCCACGCCTGGAACGCGTGCTGTGACCGCGACGGGAAGCGATACACCCAGGCACTCCTCTGTTTGGCCAGGCGCCGGGTCGACGTCCTGTTCGCCATGCTCCGCGACGGGACTTTCACGAGTCCCGGCCGGCCGAAGCTGTCAGCTGAGCCGTGGTTCCGCCAGCAGCACCACGCGGTCGGCGTCGACATCGAACCCGAGAACGGGGTGGAGCGGATCAGACTCCGGAGTCAACATCACCGATTTGCCGAGCCGACGCCCGATCGCCCGTAGCAGGAGGCACAGCAGATTGACGCCGTCCTGGCCCCACAGCTCTCGCAGATCAACATCGAAGTCGATCGAGCTGGCCTCATACGCCCGAAAGATCACCAGGAATCCAGCGGCGGGCCAGACCCTCAACAACGCGTCGACGTCCTCGCTGCGGGCCAGCATGTCCGCAGCTCGCGGCAACCGAACCACGACACCGTCCTCCGAGTACTCGCAGGACCACCCCTGCGACCGCACCAGATCAAGCACCGCCTGCCAGTCCTCGACCGAGGTACCTGCGACCCGCCCATCCGGCAGCGCCCCCATAAGGCCAGGATCGAAGAAGTTCCTGACGTCGTCCCACAGCAGATCCGGCATCCCGCCATGCTGCCCGCCCGCGGCTCCCGAACGCAGCCTGATTTCCTTGACGAACCCCATAGAGGCACCCCCGCAGGAAGTCGATCTGGCCGACTTCCTGCGCAGCGGTCCCGGCCTGAACTTGGGGCCCACAGAATATGAAGACCGGTCTACACAGCTATGCGCGCGGCGAGTGCACTCCGGCCTGCACAGGAAGTCGGCCTGACCGACTTCCTGTGCAGAATCCACCGTGCACAGCGCAGAATAAGACGGTCGGTCTACATATTCGGCTCGCGGCGGGCGTGGGCGCCCTCTCCCGCGCACAGGAAGTCGGCTGGGCCGACTTCCTGCGCGGCGCCCCAGGTGGGCTGGGGTGAGGAATATGACGGTCGGTCTACATAATTCCCTGGGGTGGAAACGGCGCCGGGGCGAGGGGCCGCCTGCCCGATGGGGCGTGTGAGCTGGTCAGGGCCGCGCTCTAGTGTTGGCAGTTGAATGAAGGGGGTCGCTTGTCACGCAATACAGCCGCCGCGGCAGAGGTGGGGATGAAGGGGATCACGTTTCCTGCCTGGTACGGAGAGCACTACGTGACGCTGGCTGAGCTGCTGGTCCGCCTGGGCAGCTTCGGCCTGGACCTGAAGTGGCGCGTCGAGTTCGACGAAATCGTCGATCCTCGTTGCGTCGAGATGGAGAGACAGTCTGCCGACGGCGGCATGGACACGTTGACGCTGTTGTCGCTGACGACCCCCTTCCTCCAACTGATCGACGCCGAAGCACTCGGGTTCGCCGGGGACGAGGCGATGATCGTCCTGACCGAAGTGGACAGCTCGTTGTGGGACGTCAGGGCTGTCGACGAGCGCGTACTCAGCGAGCTTCGCCGCCACTATCCGGGCGCACGGGAATCATCTGCGGCGCCCCCACCGGCCGGGCGTGATCACAAATCCGAGCGGGTGTGAACCCCCTCCCCCGCGCGCAGGAAGTCGGCCTGATCGACTTCCTGCGCAGCGCTCCAGGTGGGCTGGGTTAGGCGGGCGGGCGGGGGGCTAGTCGGCGAAGCGGGCTGACAGGTGGGGGAGGAGGGTGGGGAGGTCTTCGTCGTCCCAGGGTTCGCCGGTTGGGGGGACGGAGGTGGTGTCGTTGGCGGGGAGGTCGGCGCCGGTGAGTCGGCGGTAGGCGTGGGCGGCCGCGTAGGCGAGGTCTTCGGCTTCCAGTTCCTCCTGGTCGGGGGTGAGGAGTTCGGCGAGGCTGTCCGGGTCGGCGAGGGCCTGTTCGAAGAGGGTGCGGCCGGCGCCTATCAGCCAGTCGCGGAAGTAGTCGAAGCCGTCGTCGCTGCAGCCGCCGTTGACGAGGTAGCCCGCGCCCCAGAGCAGCCAGGTGCAGGAGCGGGCCTTCTGCTGCGCGTAGTGCCGGTCGAAGTCGGCGATCTGATCGGGCGCCAGGCCGGCGAGGTGCTCGGTGAGCGCGTCGGCGTGTTCGCTCTCGTCGGCGGCACCGGCGCGGGTGTCGTCGATGATCTGCCAGAAGGTGTCGAGGTCCATGCCCGTCACCCTGGCAGTTGGGACTGACAGGCAGGAGGGCAGAACGGCTTCAGCGGGGCGTCTGGGTGCGGAAGCTGTGGCCGAGTTCGGGGCCGAGTCCGTAGTAGTGGCGGAAGTTGTAGATCAGCGGGCTCCAGCGGGCCGGGTCGACGTGCTGGGAGCCGGGGACGACGATGCGCGGATCGGCGTGGACCTTGAGCACGTGCGCTTCGACGATGAGGAACCCGCCGGAGGCGTCGGGCTGGATCCGGGCGGCCCGGGCCTCCAGTTGCAGGGGGCATTCGGCGACCCGCGGCGGCCGGACGAGTTCGGAGGGCTCGGGCCGCAGGCCTGCGGCCGCGAACTTGTCCCGCTCGAACCGGAAGGCGTCCTGCTTGTTCGCGGGTACGGGGGTGCGCCCGGTGAGCGGCGCGAGTCGTTCGACCGCCGGCCAGTGGGTCGGCGCGGGCAGGTTGATCACCAGCTCGGGTCGGCTGCGGAGGTTGTGCGCGGTCTGCGCCTCGGCCCCCATGCCGAGGACGATCACCTGGCCGAGGGCCCAGGCCGAGGACATCGGCGCGAGGTTGGCGGTGCCGTCCTCGTTTTCCGTGGAGAGCAGGACGACGGGTGTGCCGAAGTAGAGGATGCTCGGCGCGATGGCCACGTGGTCCGCGTCCGCCGAGCCGTCAATGCGCATGTCAGCGCGCGGGTCGGTCCGTGTACTGCCGGGTGTCATGGTGTTCACGGGAGTCGACGGTAGGGCGGTGATCCTTCGGCGCGGACCGAAGGATCCCCGGCGGCCGGTCCGACGATCGCTCAGCCGGGGCCGGGCGGTCCCGAGGGGTCGGGATGGGGCGGGATGGGGCCAGGTGGCCGACATCCAGCAGTCGCAAGCGATTCGGATCCGGATGGCGGCCCAGGCCAACCCATGTCATGTTACTCAAAGTGTTCACAAAAACATCTTGTGTTATCCCAATGCTGCGGCGTGGCGCCCTTGCGGTGACCACGCCCGACTGGAACGGAGGCGGTATGGCACGGATCAGACGCGGTCGGTCGCGCGGCAGGCTCGCCGCGGCGATCGGACTGGCGGTCATCGGTATGACGGCGGGTTGGGGAGGAGGTTCGGCACAGGCCTTCCCGGCACAGGCCTTCAGGGAGGCGGCATCCGTCGGACCTGCCGCCGCCTCACCTGCGGACGATGCGAATCGTGCGAACGGCGCAGACGAAAAGTCAGCCCCCCGGGCGCTGACCTGTCCGCCGGTCCCGGTGTGGGCGAACTCCGGCGGCGGCGGTGACCAGCTGTACTCGTACAGCCCGACCGGTACGCAGTTGTCCGACGTACCGCTGGTGCGGGACTACGGGGACATCGCGTGGAGTGCGGACGGCACGACGCTGTACGGGGTGTCCTGGCACGAGACCCCTGCGACGCTGTACACGATCAACCCGGCCACCGGCGCGGAGACCAGCTCGGTGGTGATCACCGGTCCGGCCGCGGTCGACGGAGTCGACTTCAACGCGCTGAGCTCCCGGCCCGACGGCACCCTGTTCATCGGGTCGTTCTTCTCGAACCAGATCTGGACGCTCAACCCGACCACCGGGGTGAGCACGCTGTTCCCCGTCGCGTTCCCCGCCACGCTCGTCTCCTCGGGCGACTTCATCACCCTGCCCGACGGCGACGTCCTCGGGGCCGCGTTCGATTCGTTCTTCCAGAACCCGACCTACTACTTCCGCATCCACCCGGACAACACGATCACCGAGATCGGCAACGTGCCGGGCTCCACGTTCGGTCTGGCCCAGTCCGGCGGCCAGGTGTACGTCTTCCGCGCGAACGGCACCATCGAGACGCTGAACTCGGTCCCGGCCGGCCCCTCGACCGCGGTGATCCCCACCACCGTCGTCGTCAACACGGGCCACCCGTTCTACGGCGCCTCCTCCACCCAGGACAGCGGGAACTGCAACCTTCCGGCCGGCACCTCCTACACCGTCGCGAAGTCGGTCTCGCCGACCGGCCCGGTGAACGAGGGCGACACCCTGACCTACACCGAGACCGTCACCAACACCGGCACCAACCCGGCCACCTTCGCGGGTTTCAGTGACAACCTCTCGGCCGTGCTGACGGACGGCACGCTGGTGCCCGGTTCCGTCACGGCCAGCTCCGGAACGGCCGCCGTCACCGGGAACACCCTGACCTGGTCGGGCACGCTGACGGCGCCGCCCGCCGCCGGGTCCACCGTGACCGTGAAGTACCAGGTCACGGTCAACAGCCCGGACACCGGCAACTACGCGCTGACCAACAACGTCGCGCCCACCATCGCGGGCGGCACCTGCGCGACCGCGACGGGCTGCACCACCACCGTGCTGGTCAACGTCCCCACCCCCACGATCGACAAGTCCGCGGCGGAGAGCTCGTTCGTCGCGGGGCAGACGATCCACTACACCTACGCCGTCACCAACAACGCCGGTGTGCCGCTGACGAACATCGTGGTCACCGACACCGGTCCCGGCACCCCGACGGTCACCTGCCCGCCCGGCCCGCTCGCGGCCGGCGCCACGGAGAACTGCACCGCCACCTACACCGCGACCGCCGCGGACGCGACGGCGGGCACGATCACCGACACGGCGAACCTCACCGGCACCGTCGGCACCCAGACCGTGACCTCGACCAGCAACCAGGTCGTCGTGCCGCTGCGGGCGCTGACCATCACGAAGTCGGCCGTCCAGCCGAACTTCCAGGCCCCGGGCGAGACGCTCAACTACACGTACACCGTCACCAACACCGGCCAGGTCGCGCTGACCGGCGTGACGGTGACCGACCTGACGCCCGGCGTCACCGTCTCGGGCTGCGGGACCAACCAGCTCGCGCCCGGCCAGTCCACCACCTGCCAGGCCACCTACGTCACGACGGCGGCGGACGTCGCCGCCCAGAACGTGCCCGACCAGGGCCAGGTCACCGGCACCGACCCGGGCGGCCAGACCGTCACCACGACCAGCAACAAGGTGAACACCCCGCTGGTCGCGATCACGGTGGTGAAGAAGGCCGCCGAGGCGCAGTACACCGCCGCCGGGCAGACCATCCACTACACCTACACGGTCACCAACACCGGCGCCCAGCCGCTGACCAACATCGGGGTGGTCGACAACGGCCCCGGCACGCCGACCGTCACCTGCCCGGCCGGCCCGCTCGCGCCGGGCACCTCCGAGAACTGCACCGCGACCTACGTCACCACCGACGCCGACGTCGCCGCGGGCAAGGTCGTCGACACCGCCCAGGTGACGGGGAACGCTCCCGGAGGCCGGACCGTCACCTCGACCAGCAACAAGGTGACCGTGCCATACGCCGGGCTGAAGATCGTCAAGGCCGTCCAGGAGACCTCGTTCTCCGCCGCCGGCCAGGCCCTGCACTACACCTTCACCGTCACCAACACCGGTGACACGACGCTCAGTTCGATCGCCGTGACGGACTCCGGTCCGGGCACGCCGGCCGTCTCCTGCCCGGTGACCACCCTGGCCCCGGGCGCGTCCACGACCTGCACCGCGACGTACTCCACCGCCGAGGCCGACGTGCGCGCCGGGAGGATCACCGACACCGCGACCGTCACCGGCACCACCCCCGACGGCACCCCGGTGACGGCGACCAGCAACACCGTGACGATCGTGGCCTGCACCCCGTGCGAGGACCAGGACCACGGCGGCTGCGACGGCCACAACTCCGGCGGCCACGGCGGCTGGGGCGACCACCACCCCGGCCCCGGCCAGTGGGACGACCACCCCGGCGGCACCGCCCCCGGTGACACGTCGGCCGCCGAACACCCCGCCGGCACCCACCCCGCGCCCGTTCCCCCGCGCGACACCGCCATGCAGGCACCCGCCGTGCAGGCATCCGCCGGGCAGGAACCCGCCGCGCAGGAACCCGCCCTGATGCTCGCGAGCGCCGGAGCCCCGGTGGCCACGGTCGGCCTCGGCGGCGGCGCGCTGCTGGGCCTCGGTTGGCTCGTCGCCGCCTTCGCCTCGGCCCGCCTGCGCCAGGACCGCTCGGGAGGGTGACCACCCCCCGCCACCCGGGCCGACCCCGGCCCCGACCCCGGCCCCGGCCCCGGCGACGCCCGCAACGCACATGGCACACACGCCGGGCGTAGCGGCCGGGAGGACAGAGTGCGCCACCACCGGTGGCGCACTCTGCCTGCCTTCTAGCCGAGGACGGTGTCCACGGCACCCGCCAGCGCCTCGCGCACCGCCGTAGGGGCGGTGAAGCGGCTCTGGTTCATCGCGCCGTGCCGCAGGATCAACAGGGTGTCGGCCGCCCGGTCGGGGTCGGGGTGGCCGGCGGCAGCGAGCAGGCCGGTGAGCAGGGCACGGAACCAGTCCATGTGCTCCTGGATCGCACGGCTGACCGGGTGGTCGGGGTCGGGGTAGTCGGCGGCGGCGTTGATGAACGGGCAGCCGCGGAAGCCGGGGGCGCAGAACTCGTCGGCGATGCCCGTGAACAGGGCCGTCACGGCCTCGCGCGGTGGAAGGTCCGCCACCGCGGCGGCGGCCACGCGGAAGAGCCGGTCGTGCTCGTGGACGTAGGCGAGCACGACGTCGTCCTTGGACGGGAAGTGCCGGTAGAAGGTCGCGTTGGCGACCGCCGACTCGCGGATCAGCTGGTCGATGCCCACCCCGCGCACGCCCTGGGCGTAGAAGAGCCGCATCGCCGCGGCCAGGATGCGAGCGCGCGGTGGCGTGGAGTCTCTCGTCGTCATGGCTTGACGCTAACAGAAGGATCGTTCTACCTTGGAGAAGTAGAGAGAACGCTCCTTCTACATCGCGGATCGGACGACCACGCCCCGACAGGGCCCCGGTCGGGCCCGAACCAGGCCCGAACCGAGCCCCCGACCGGCCACCGATCCGGCCCCCAGCCCTCACGCACCAGGAGAGACCCCGCCATGCCCAGCAACCGCACCCCGGTCATGTTCATCCACGGCCTCTGGCTGCACTCCACGAGCTGGCAGGGCTGGGCCGACCGGTTCCGCGACGCCGGCTACGAGCCGATCCTCCCCGAGTGGCCCGGCGTCCCCACCACCGTCGCCCAGGCCCGCAGGAACCCCGACCCCCAGGGCGGGATCGGCCTCGCCGAGATCTCCGCGCACCACGCCCGGATCATCCGCGACCTCGACACCCCGCCCGTCCTCGTCGGCCACTCCGTCGGCGGCTTCATCGCCCAGCACCTCCTCGGCCAGAACCTCGCCCGGGCGGCCGTCGCGATCTGCCCCGGCCAGATCAAGGGCGTCAAGGCCGTCGGCCCCGCCCAGGCCAAGTCGGCCTTCGCGTTCCTGCGCAACCCGGCCAACACCAAGCGCGCCGTCTCGCTCGACCCCGGGCAGTTCCGCTACGCGTTCGCCAACGCCGTCTCCCAGCAGGAATCCGACGAGCTCTTCGACGAGTGGACCATCCCCAGCCCGGCCCGGCCGCTCTTCCAGCTCGCCCTGAGCAACTTCGCCCCCTACTCCCCCGCCAAGGTCGACACCCGCAACCAGGACCGCGGGCCGCTCCTCCTCCTGTCCGGCAAGCTCGACCACACCGTGCCCGACGTGCTGACCCGCTCCACCCGCAAGCAGTACCGCAAGTCCTCCGCCGTCACCGACTACCACCGCTTCGACGACCGCGGCCACTCCCTCACCGTCGACCACGGCTGGACCGAACTCGCCGACCACTCCCTCACCTGGCTCGACCGGCACCACGCCGGCTGAGCAGGCCGCACCGCCCGGCGCGACGAGCCCGCCGCCCGAAAGGTGCGGGCGGCGGGCTCGAACGGCGGCCCAGGGGTCAGCGGCGGCCGATGATCTTGGAGAACGTCGCGAGCGAGACGGTGCCCGTCTTCTTGGCGGCATCGCCGACGATGCCCCAACTGCCGATGCTCTGACCGTAGTTGGCGGTCAGCGCAGCTCCGCTCGCACCCTCCTTCGCCTGGGACATGTCGGCGCCGGTGGACATCTCGACGACCAGCGGGACCTGGGTGGAGAGGTTGACCGAGCCCTGGAGGACCTTGCCGGCGATCTTCCCCGCCTTCTCCGAGGAGCCGACGACCTTGGCACCCTTGGTGCCGATGTAGTTGAACACCTTGGTCGCGTCGGAGGCTCCGGAGCCGCCGGTCTCGGCGAGGAAGGTGAGCCCGGCCCGGCGGACGCCGACGCTGGCCTTGTAGGAGGCCTTGGCGCCGGTGCCGATCGTCTTGACGATGGCCTTGCCCGCCTTGAGGCTCTTGGCGACCGCGCCGACACCGGGCAGGGCGGCGAGCGCGTCCGCGCCCAGGCCGACGATCGTGGCCGCGTCCCAGTCTCCCTTGATCGCGGCGTCCACGGTGTGCGCGCCGAGCGCGGCGATGGCGGTGACGGCGGCGACCGGGCCCGCGATCGGCGTGAGGACCGGGATGAGGGCCAGGACGCCGGCGACGGCGGACACGATGCCGAGGATGTCCCCGAAGACGGACCAGAAGCTGCTGCCCTGCTCCTCGGCCGCCTTGCGGGCGGCCTCGGCCTTCAGGTACTCGAACTCCTGGCCCCGGGTCTGGATGACCCGGGTGAACTCACGGTCGGTGAGCAGGCACTGGAGCTGAAGCTCGGCCTGGAGGGCCAGCGCCATGTCGATCAGGTCGTACAGGCGCCCATCCTTGATCCACTCCCGGGGATAGCCGTTGTCGGTGAGCCGGTAGTAGACACCCTCGCCCGAATACCCGCCCATGGCCAGGGACGGTATCGAGCCGAGACGACGGGCGACGGAGGAGTGCCGGAAGGCGATCACGCCCGCCGTACGAGGAAAGTCGGGGTCCGCCCCGAAGGGAGACTTGGCAGCCTCCCTGGGCAGGAACTGCTTGAAGTCCGCCAGTTCCTGCGCGACCTTCTGGTCGGAGTACGCGTAGCCTCCAAGCTCCCAGTCCAAGCGGTGGAGTGCGTCGATGACCTGGTCGCGCTGGAAGACGTACAGGCGCAGGAGCTGGTCGATCCGGTAGTGGTCTTCGGGGCGCAGCGCGTCCGGGTCCCACCCCCAGATCTTCATCGCATCCTTGCTGTTCGTGGTGTACATGTTCAGTTCGCTCTGAACATTGAAGACGATCTTGTCCTGGTTGCCCGGCTGGTAGCCCAGGGCCTCCAGGTCGACATTGAGCCCGTACTCGATCTTCATGGGTGTCCCCTCTTCCCGGTCAGGCCGCGGCGGCGGTGTCGAAGGTGATCGTGCGGCAGACCTCGGCGAGGATCTCCACGCAGGAGTCCCACTCGGGGAGGTTCTCCGTGGCGATCGCGAAGTCGGCCATCGCCAGGCGCCCCGGTATCGGCACGAACACGTGCAGCTGCCGGACCACGGTCGGGCCGCCGCCGTCGCCGAGCAGGTTCACCGGGCGCTCGACCTTGCGTTCCTCGGTGAGCAGCACCGCGGGGCCGGCTTCGAGCCGGACGACGCCGACCTCGGCGTCCGGGTAGATGGCGCCCATGGTGCGGGCCAGGCGGTGGACGGTCTGCTCGTTGGACAGTTCGCTGGGGCGGGCGGTCACCGTCAGGATCGCCGAGGCCAGCTTCTCCTCGGGCTTCTCCTTCGTCGGCCCGTACAGCAGCGTGCCCGCGTAGACGGCGCCGGCGGCGGACAGCAGCTCGTACATCGTCTGCTGGGTCAGGACGGCTGCCCCTATCTCCTCGTCCGACGGCTTCGGGTCGACCATGTTCAGCCGCTCGATCAGCCGGTTGGTGTTCACCTCCGCCGACACGGAGAAGTCGAGGTCGGTGAACGCCTCCGGGACTTGGAAGCTGATCGGCAGGTCGATCGTGGCGTCGGGCACAGGTGCGCTCCTCACGGGCGGGACACGGATGCGGCCCGCCGCACGACGCGGCAGGGCCGCCCGCCATGATCGACGGCCCGGCGGAACCACCGACCCCACCACCACCCACGGCACGCGAACCGCTGGCGCGAACCGGTCCGCGTTACGTCCCACCTGGACCGAATTGCCCACCCGAACACGCGTCCCACCGGCAACCGGAACGGCCTGATCCACCATCACCCACATGGCCCAATAGGCCCATTGCGCGGCACGGCAATGCCGGGAACGTCCGCCAAGCGGAACGCCGCGCCGACCGGGGAGGTCGTGCGCGGCGTCCGTGCGGGGGTGGGTTACGCCGCGCCGAGGCGGCTCGGGGCTGCCGGGGCGGGCTTCAGGTAGCGGACGGCGGCTGCCGTCACCAGGGCGATCAGGGTGACGGTGAGGAGGTACTGGCAGAGCAGGCCGAGATCGCCGAGCTCGTTGTCGTACCAGCGGAAGAACGCGTTGAGGCCGAGGCTGAGGCTGAGGACCGGCGGGAGGACGGCCAGTGCGGTCGCGGCCGGTAGCAGCCGACCCCAACGGAGGGATGCGAGCGAGAGCAGGGCCAGCGGGATGCAGACCCCCATCGCCGTCAGCACGGGCTGGGGAAGTACGGGGAGGGAGTTGTCGTAAAGAAGTGCGCTGAGGCGGCCCAGGTTGGACACCAGGAGGCTCGCGACCAGCACCAGGGCGGGCGGGACGACGGCGCGCGGTCGGCGGGCGATCGTGCTCTCCAGCAGGTCGCCGGGGGCGGCGAAGACCAGCAGGGACCACAACACGTTCGCGCCGGACGACATGATCAGGAGGGTGTAGTCCGGCGGAAAGCCCGGCACCGCGATCCATATCTCACGCTGCTGGACGAAGCACTGGGCGATGGCAGCCACTCCGGCCAGGGCGGCCAGGGCCCGGACGGTGGTCCACCGGCGGAACAGCAGGGCTACCACGACCAGCAACCAGAGCACCTGGGTGACGGTCTGGGCGATCAGCGGGGAGTGCCAGTCGACGAAAGCGGTTCCGGGGTGCTGCAACGCGGAGGACTGGCTGGCCGTGGCCTCCCGCCACTTATCCGGGAGGAACACGAGGGCGGTCAGCTGCTGGCCGAGCGCCATGGCGGCGGCCAGCGGGGCGGTGGTGGCGAGCAGGCGTCCGGCGGTGCTGCTCGCGGTGATGCCGGTGCGCACCCGCAGGCCGTACGCGGCGACGCCGACGGTCTCGCGGATGGCGGCCAGGCGGCCGGCGCCCGCGGTGGAGTCGGCGTGGACCGCGATGATCTCCTCGCTGCGCTCGGCGCGGTAGGCGGCGGGGTAGGCCCGCAGGGCCAGTCGCAGTCCTCGCAGGGTGGTGCCGGTGGTGCTGGTGGTGCTGTTGCTGGCAGTGCTCATGCGAGGGCCCCCCTGGCCGTCGGACGGGTGGTGCGCAGGCGCCGGTCGGCCTCGGCCACGACCGCGCGCAGCCGGTCGGCCTCGGCGGCGAGGGTGTCCCGCCCGGCGTCGGCGAGCGCGTACGTCCGGCGGGCGCGGCCGTCGATCACCTCGTCGCGCTCGACCTCGATCAGTCCCTGTTGGAGCAGGCGGTCCAACGCGCTGTAGAGCGTGCTGGTGCGCATTTTGACCCGACCGTCCGAGAGCGCGGCGACCTCCTGGATCAGGGCGTAGCCATGGCGAGGAGCGTCGGCCAGTGCGGTGAGCAGAAGCAACGTGGGCTCCTGCATGGAGCGTAATGTCATGCGGATACATATACCGTTCATAGGCATATACCGTCCAGTGTTCATGTATCTGGCGCGGGCGGACGCCTGAGCAACCGTTCGGCGCCGGAACCCGTCATTTCACGGATGTCGGGGCACAACCCCGCCTCGCCTCAAGGACACCGGGAGCTGGCCTCGTTGCAGCGGAAGAAGCCGTACTGGCAGCCGTACTGGTGGCGGCTGATGTTCCGTTCGGACACCACGCCGGAGTGGGTGGCGATGGATCGCGGACCGCTCTCCCCGATCTCGAACCACGCGCTGAAGACGATGTCGATCGAGGCCTGGGCCGACGCCCTCCTGGAGGAGGCGCTCCATGAACTCGAAGACCTGCGCGGCGACCTGCGCGTCGAGTGCTACGAGGAGCCCGTCCTCACGGACGGCACTCCGCCGGTGTATTCGTGCCAGGGGCGGCTGCCGGGGAGGTGAGTCCGGGGCGGGTTCGGCGCGGGTTCGGCGCGGGTTCGGCGCGGGAAGTCGGTGGGGCCGACTTCCCATGCCGCAGTCAGCGGGCGGGGGTTGGGGTTGAGGTCGGACTCGGGTGGGGGTGGTGGTCGGGCGGGTGCTGGGCGGTGAGGGAGTAGATCCAGGCGAGGAGCGCGAGGAGGAGGGCGAACGGGAGGAGGGTGTAGGCGGTCGCGGTGCCCGGGGTCACGTCAGGACGCATCGAGGGCGGCGGGGAGGTCGAGTTCGGCCCAGACGGTCTTCGCGTTGGGGTGGCGGGGGATGCTGCCCCAGCGGTCGGCGAGGGCGTCGATGAGGGTGAGGCCGCGCCCGGACTGGGAGTTGGGGGCGAGGACGGCGGGCAGAGCCGGGAAGCGGTCGCCCCGGCAGTCCGAGATCTCGATGCGCAAGGTCGTGCCCCGGCGCACGGTGGTGGTGAGGCAGAGGTGAAGCTCGAAGCCGCGCCCCGGAACGCGGCCGTGGGTCGTCGCGTTGGCGGCGAGCTCCGCGACGATCAGGAGAGCCGAGTAGTACGGCTCGGTGTGGGACAAGTTCAGCCCCCAGGTGGTCAGTTGACGCCTGGCGATGCGCCGGCAGATCGCGGCGCCCTTGGGGGTGGCGGCGAGGGTGATGGTGTGGCGGCGGGGACTGTCGAGGGGGATGTCGGTCGTCATGGAAAAAATCGTGACGGCGCGGACGTACGCTGACCACGGATTCTGCGAGCACTCAGAGTGCCTGTGCGGATGCGGAGGGTTGGCCTGTCGGTCGGCCCAGATCAATCGGTCGAAAGGGTGGGTGATTGTCGTGGGTGGCGTCGAGCGCACGGTCTTCGATGACGGCGAGACGGCGGAGAACTCCGACGGGGTCGCGGAGTTCTATGCGGCGGTGGGCAAGCTGATCAGGCTCTTCCGGGAGCGGGCCGGGATGACGCAGCGTGAGCTGGCCGAAAGGCTCGGGTACAGCGAGGACCAGTTGGGAGCGGTCGAGCGCGGCAAGCGGACGCCGAGAATCGAGATCCTGACGAAGGCGGACGAAGTCCTCAACGCGGGTGGCGCGTTGAGGATCGTCGCCGACGACGTGATGAAGGCGAAGATCCGGATCAGCACGCGGCACCCTGCGTTCTCCAAGGCCTTCACGTACGAGGAGGGGCGGGCCGTCGAGATCAACAGCTACAGCCTCTTCGCGATCCCTGGCCTCCTTCAGACCGAGGCCCACGCCAGGGCGCTCTACGAGATGCGCCGACCGTGGCTCTCGGTGGAGCAGATCGACCAGTGGGTGGCCGCCAGGTTGGCGCGCCAGGAGATCCTGACCAAGTGGCCCTTGCCGGTCATGAGCTGGGTGCTGGACGAGAGCCTGCTGAGGCGACCCCTCGGCGGCTGGGACACGCACCAGGAACAGCTGCGTCACCTGCTCAAGGTGGCCGAGATCCGCGGTCTCGAACTCCAGGTCATGCCCCTCGACAGGGTTCAGAACGCGGGTATGGGAGGGCCGTTCACGCTGCTCACCCCGCCCGGGCGCCCGCAGATCGCGTACGTGGAGATCCAGCACGTTAATAGGCTGATCACGGACCCGGAGGAAGTCCGTAAGATGGCCGCACGGTACGGCACCCTCAGGGCGCAGGCGCTCGACATGAGGGAGTCCTTGGCCTTGATCGAGATGATCCTGGGAGAGCGGTGAGCATGGCCGAACTGTCGTGGTTCAAGAGCAGCTACAGCACCAACGAAGGCGCCGAGTGCGTAGAGGTCGCCGAGACGACCGACGTCATTCACGTGCGTGACTCCAAGGACAAGAGCGGCCCGCAGCTGGCGTTCGAGCCGGCCACGTGGCAGGCGTTCGTGGCGTTCGCCGCGACCGCTGAGGTCTGAGCAGTCCCCCCAACGGCCCACCGCTAGGCAGCGGTGGGCCGTTGGCGTACCGTCAGAAGGCATGGAACTCGCCTGGTTCAAGAGCAGCCGCAGCGGCAACGAAGGCGCCAACTGCGTCGAGGTCGCGTGGCGCAAGAGCAGCTACAGCAGCAACGAGGGTGGCGCATGCGTCGAGGTCGCCGAGACGACCGCCGCCGTCCACGTCCGTGACTCCAAGGACAAGGACGGCCCCCAGCTCACCTTCTCCCCCGCCGCCTGGCAAGCCTTCGTCGACTTCGCCCCAACCGCCGCCTGAGGGCCGCCAGGGCACACCGCTCGGGCCCGGCGGACCCGCTGCCGACCGAGCCGACGAACAGAAGGGGCCGCGCGGGAAGACATCCGCGGCCTCGTGGGCCCGGAACGAGTCGGCGTCATCCAGTAGGCCCGGAAGCAGTGGCAGTACCCTCCTGTGCGTCGCCCTCGATCGCCCGGAGCGCGGCGACCGCCGCGGGCGCCACATTGGAGTTCACGTCCGCGCCGAGTGCGGCCAGCTCACGGATCACCGGCAGTACGGGTGCCGCCGCCGGGCCGGACTGCCGCAACGCCGCCAGTGCCGAGCAGACGATCCCCCACCTCTCCCCCCGCACCGCCCGACCGAGTACCTCCTCGACCGCCCCGACCGCTGCCGTGCGCCCGAGGTGCCCCAGCGCGTGCAGCGTCGCGTTCACCTCCGTTTCGATCCACTGCTGGTCCAGGTCGAAGCCGAGCAGCCGCTCGACCAGCCTGGGCACCAACTGCCCTGCCGCACCCGGAAGCCACTTCGCGACCTGGACCGCCCGCCAGGCGTCGACCCCGTCGTCCAGCGCCACCACCAGACTCGGCAGCGCCCGCTCGTCACCGAGACGTGCCAACGCGAGGACGGCCTCCTGATGGGCCCGGCGCAGATGGCGCTGCGAGGAGGCCCACGCCTGTGGTCCGTACTGGGCGTACTGGGCGGCGACGAAGGCGGCCAGCACCGGGCGGGCCGGCTCGGGGACCGGATGGCAGCTGCCGAGGGCGGAGGCGGCCTCGGCGACGACCTCGGGGTACGGGTCCGCGAGTTGGGCGCCGATCAGCTCGACGAGCGGGCCATGGCCACCGCTCCCGGACCTGATGAGCTCCGAGCCCATCCGCAGGGCGTCCAGCCGGGTACCGGGGTCGGCGCTGCGCAGTTGTTCCGCCAGCAGCATCGTGCGCTCGGACACCCGCGCGCCCAGGACCTCGTGGAAGGTGCGCAGCAGCCCGGTGACCGGTGAGTGGACCGTTGCGTGCCGGTCGAGGTCCTCGAACGCGGCGATGACCTCGACCGGTGCGCTGCCCGGCTCGATCGTGGGTGCCGGTGCCGCCGGGGTGGGGGTGAGCCACCAGTCGCCGGTCGGGGCCGTCGGTTCGCGCAGCAGGGCGACCGCGGTGCGGGTCGCCTCCTGGGCGTCGAAGTCCGGTGTGCACCGGGCGTGCTGGATCAGGGCCGCCAGCCGGGTGGTCGGATCGAGCGCGGTGTCGTCGGCGAGGGAGGCGAGCCAGGCCGACGCGGCCGCCAGCACGTCCGGCCGGGGCAGAGCCAGCTCGGCCATCGCCTCGACCAGCAGCAGCCGTTCGACCACCCCCGGTGCTGCGGGAAGCCGTTCCCGCAGCACCGCGGCAGCGCGTTCCGCATCGTCGACCAACAGCCCGAGCGCGGGTATCGCCGCCTGCCGCACCAGCCGGTCGGAGTCCGTGGCGAACCCGATGAACGTCCCGGCCCGCTCCCGCATCAGCGCCGCGGCCTTGTAGTGGCCGGAGAAGTCCCAGCCGTTCTCCTCGGTCGCGCCGTACTCGAACGCCGCCCTGCCGATGCCGACCAGCAGTTCAACCGCCGCCGCCCGTACGGGCGCAGCGGCGTCGCCGGCCAGCTCGAAGAGGAACGGCACGCTTGCGGCCGTGCACTGGTAGACATCGCCCTGGTGGTGGACGGCGCCGTAGAACCTGTCGAGCGCCTTCCCGCGCTCCTCCTCGTCGGCGGAGGCGAGCGCGTGCAGCAGCCCGGGCACCTCCTCCGCGGTGCCGTAGGCGTGGTGCATCTGCGACCAGTCGATCTCGTGGAGCCCGTCGAACATGACGAGCATTCTGCCCGTCGCCACTGACATCCGGGGACGAGGGGGACGAGGGGGACGAGGCAGGGGGCGGGACCTGACCTCCGAAGACGGTCCCTAGCCGGCAGCTCCGTCCTTCGACATCGGGTGCGACCTGGTGAAGGCCACCTCGGGGAAGTCCCGGCTGGGTCCGTTGAGCAACGGCTCGCAGGTTCCCTTGAGTTGGCGTTCGAAGAAGGCGCCGACGTAGCCGGTGGTGATCGCGATCGACCGGGGGGCGTTCGGGATGGGCAGCACGCCGCTCCCGTCGACCAGGTAGTCCAGGTCGGTGAAGGTGTAGTGGTCGGCGCCGGCGACGGTGAGCCACCGCTTCCAGCCGTCCAGGTTCGGCCAACTGCTCTGCCAGGACGGCACGATGTCCGGGCCGCTCGGGTCCGCGGCCGCGATCAGCAGGACCGGGCGGCCGCCGATGCCGGTCGCGGGAACCGGTGGGGTGATGGCGCCGTCGAGGTCGACACCGGCCAGCACGCGTCGGTCCGCGCCCATGGCGGCCAGGGTCGCATCGCCCCCGACGGAGTGTCCGGCCATGCCGATCCTCGCCGGATCGATGAGCGTGGAGTACCGCCACGCCGGGCGCGGACCGGTGAGCTCGGTGAGCAGGAAGGACACGTCCCGGGCGCGGCCCGCGGCGATCTGTTCCTGGGTGGCGGCGCCGGAGTTGTACGCGTCGCACGCCGTGCAGGGCAGGATGCCGTCCGGAAAGCGGGTGGCCGCCGATTCGTGGGCGTGGTCGACGGTCGCCACCACGAACCCCCGGCTGCTCAGTTCCTCGGCCAGCGCGGTGAGCGTGTAGCGGGGCACCGTGAAACCGGGCGACAGCACGACGAGCGGGTAGCGGCCCCGCGCCGGTGCCGCGTCGGCCCGGGCCCAGGTACGGGTGTCGGCGAGACGGGCCGGTTCGAGGGCCCCCGACAGACCGGCGTAGGTGATCAGCGCCGACGCTTCGGCGGTGCTCATGTACGCCGCGGGCGTGCCGCTGTTGGTGCGGGCGGGGTAGTAGAGGTCGACCATCAACTGTCGCGGCCCCGACTGCGGTGCCCACGGATCGGCGCGCCGGTCGTCGACGAGGTGCAGGGTGTCACGACCGACCGCGTACGGCCCGGTCGGCCTCGGCAACGACAACGCACCCGCCGTCCGGGCCTTCGGCGCACCGGACGCCGTCAGCGGTGTCGCGGCCGGTGCCGCGACAGCTGGGGCCGACACGCTCAGGGGGATGATCGCCATGGCGGCGGCACAGCTCACCGCGTATCTGGTTGCCCGCCGGATTGTCGTCATGGCGGCGAGTCTTTCCGCCGGCGCGGGGGTGCGGCATCCGGGTGGGCCCCCGACAGGTCCCGGATTTCGACGTCGAACTTCCCTACTGGTCGTCATGACGTCGTCGTCGAGCTCGAATTGTCGAAGGCGGCCCGACCGCCGATGCGCGGACTGCGGCAGCCCGCGGTGAAGAGGGTGGCCGGACGGCGGCGGCGCGGCTAGCGTGACCGCATGGACCGAGATCAACACTCACTCCACGCCTCGTCGTTCGGCGCGGCGGCGGTCGCGTACGCCGAGCACCGCCCGGACTACGCGCAGGACGCGGTGCGTTGGGCGCTCGAACCCGCTCCCGGCCCGCGCGTGCTCGACCTCGGCGCCGGAACCGGCAAGCTGACCGGTGTGCTGACCGCACTGGGGGCCGAGGTCATCGCGGTCGAACCCGACCCGGCGATGCTGGCCGAGCTGCGGCGTTCGCTGCCGAAGGTCCGTGCCCTGGCGGGGAGCGCGGAGGCGCTTCCGCTGCCGGACGCCTCCGTCGACGCCGTGGTCGCCGGCAACGCCATGCACTGGTTCGACATGGCCGTCGCAGGGCCCGAGATCGCCCGGGTCCTCGCCCCCGGCGGCGTCCTGGCCGGGCTGTGGAACGTGCTGGAC
This sequence comes from Kitasatospora sp. NBC_01300, assembly GCF_041435235.1. Classification (NCBI taxonomy): domain Bacteria; kingdom Bacillati; phylum Actinomycetota; class Actinomycetes; order Kitasatosporales; family Streptomycetaceae; genus Kitasatospora; species Kitasatospora sp. NBC_01300. Next base: position 1,719,570 of record NZ_CP108408.1, read on the forward strand.
GACCAGGTCGCCTGGGTCGACGGGCTCGCGCAGGTCAGCGGGGCCGAGGCCATCGGCCCGCGTGACACGCCCGCCGCCTGGCGCGCCGAGACGACCGGCATGCACCTTCCGAAGACCGGCGCGGCCGCCCGGTTCGGCTCGCCGGAGCAGGAGCAGTTCCCGCACGGGCAGCTGCGCACCGCCGACTCCCTCGTCGCGACCCTCGCGACCCGCGCCGGCCTGCTCGTCATGCCGGAGCAGGAGCGGGAGGCCAGACTCGGCCGGATCCGCGCGTTCCTCGCGGACCGGCCGGAGACCGCCCGGGGCGAGTTCACGCTCCCGATGCTGACCGCCGTCCTGCGCGTCCGGCGGCTGGCGCCCGCCCCGGGGCTGGAGGCACGGGGCTAGAGGCCCGCCTCCCAGAGCGCGCGCCGCACCGTGTGCAGGGCGGTGGCGGACTGCTCCCAGCCGTGCCACCAGAACAGGCCGCCACCGTGGCTCGCCTCGGCGGCCAGCGCCGTCAGGTGCGCCCAGGGCCCGGCGGGGAGGCCGAACTGCGGGCGGGCGGCCAGGCGTTCGGCCGCTTCGGCGGCGACCGGCACCATACCGACCACCGGCAGCGACGGGCCGCCGGGCGCGTGGCCGGTGCCGGTGAGCATCGGGTGCAGGGTGATCGGGTCGAGCAGCAGGGTCAGTTCGGCGGACGGCAGCGGTGCGGGGCCGTCGCGCCAGCTGAGGCGCTTGCCGGTGAACTCCGCGTGGAGGACCGGCTGTCCGTCGAGGGCGACGCCGTCCGCGGCCACCCGTAGCTCCGCGCCGCGGCCGCCCGGCAGCTGCACCCGGTAGCAGCCGTACAGATACGGCGGCACGGCCGATGCCGCCACGGCCTGGGCGTAGGGGACGGCGACGCCGTCCACCTCGAAGCCCGCCGGGCCGACCACGACGGCGGCCGCGGTGGGCACGCCGTCGACCGTGACGCGGACCCGCAGCGCCGGGCCGTCCCCACCCGGACCGACGGAGACGACCAGTTCGCGCCCGGCCTCGTCCGCCGCCCGGTAGTCGCCGACCAGGTCGGCGAGCGGCGGCACGTCCGGCAGGGCGTACTCGGCGAGCTGCACCGAGAACTCCGCCGCCGCCACCCGCCCGGCGGGCCACACCGCGCCGACCAGCCGGCGCCGCCCGTCCCGGCCGACCTCGGTGCGCAGTTCGCCGCCGCAGTCGTTGCCGTCCTCGACCCGCCAGCGCAGCACGCCGTGGGCGTGGTGCGGGGCGGTGATCCGCCGGCCGTTGACGTGGATCCGGTGCCGGGGCGGGTCGGTGGCGCGGCCCAGGACGTAGACGTCGAGGTCGCCGTCCGGCGTGCCGTAGAGGCCCGTCCACGGGTACAGGGCCTCGGCGAGGACGGTGTCCAGGTCGCGCCGGATGCTGCTCCCGTCGGCCCCGAGCCCGTCGACCCCGAGCCCGCCGACCCCGTGCCCGCCGTCGCGCACCGACCGGAGCAGCGCGCGCGCCTCCGACTTGCGGGTGAGCAGGGTGCGCAGCCGCCGCGCCGCCTCCGGGGTCGGCCGCCGGTAGCGGCCCTTGGCGGCGGCCTGCATGGCGGAGTCCTCGCGGCGGGCCAGCAGGGCGCGTTCGGTGTCGGCGAGGTCCGGCGGCGCCCAGGACGCCACCGCCGCCTCGGGCTCCCGGACGAAGCGTTCGCGCAGGGCGCCGTCCTCCCCCAGGGCGAGGACGAAGCGGGCGGCGGGTGTGTCCTCCTGCCAGTGGTAGCCGCCGGGGACGTGGAAGTCCGCGAAGCCGTCGAGGGCGGCGAGTTCGCGCGGCCCGTAGTCGTCGATCGTCCGGACCGGGCCGGTGGGCGGCCGCACGGTCTCGCCGGCCCGGATCAGGCCCAGTCGCTCCAGCATCCGCGGGTCGGCCGGGGCGGCGACGGCCGGCGGGAGGTACCAGGTGGAGGCGCTGGTGACGGTCCGCTGCACGGCCCGGTCCCGGAGCCCGGCGACGGTGTGCCGGTCGGTGACGGGGGCGGTGCCCCGGTAGCGGGCGCCGATGTAGTTGACCACGGGGTGGTCCGGGCCGTAGACCTCCTCCAGCCGGTCGACCAGGACGGGCAGCCGGTGGTTGAAGAACCCGGTGCGCTGGTAGCCGAGTTCGCCGACCAGCCCGACCTGCCAGAGCACCAGGTGCAGGCCCGGGTCGATCCGCCGGCCGCGGATCAGCAGGTCCGAGGCCTCGAAGGTCTGCATGCCGGGGCTGCTCGGGTCCACGCCGAGGTCGGCGCACAGGACGTCCAGCGCGCTGATCCCCGGACGCATCACGGCCGCGTGGCCCTCGCGGCGGGCGATCCGGACGGCGCGGTGGCTGGAGAGGACGAACACGCCCGGGTGGCCGTAGAAGACCGCCGCCACCCGCCGCCCGGCCCGGACGAAGTGCAGGATCGCCTCGGACATCTGCACGTACGTCAGGTAGCGGTCCTTGGCGTCGTCGTAGAGGACGCCGAGATCGTAGGAGTCGGGCCGCCAGGCCTTGATCCGCACCACCGTCACCGGGTCGGCGACGCAGTGGAAGACGTGGTCCGCCTCGCGGAGCAGCCGCTCGTCGGCGCGGGTGAACCCGGCCGCCTCGATGCCGGAGCCGAGAACGGTCAACTCGCCCTTGGGCGTGGCCGGTTCGGCGGGCCCGCCGTCCTGCTCGGGGCGGCCCGGCCCGGGGGCGGCGGCGATGGCCCGAGCCAGCTCCGCCCAGCGGTCCTCGTGCTCGCGGCGGGTCGGGAAGCGGTCGAAGGGGCGGCCGTACGGGCGGTCCGGGTCCATCGGGCGGCGTCAGTCGGTGTCGGTGTCGGCGGCGGCGGTCGGTACCGGCGGCGTCAGGCGGCGTCGACGGCGAAGTCCGTCTGGACGACCTGCGGCGGGGGATCCATCAGGCCCGGGGCGTCGACCTCGAAGTCCATCTGGGTGATCTGCGGCGCGGGCTCCGTCAGGATCGGGCTGTCCAGGTCGAAGTCCGTCCGGCCGACCTGGCGGAAGGGCCGGTCCGCGGCGGTGCCGGGGTCCAGCGCGAGATCGGCGTCCACGTCGATGTCGACGACGTCGACGGCCAGGCTGCTTGCGGTCACGGTAGGCATTCGACAGTCACTCGTCCCCTCGGAGCCACGGGCGTTCGCGCGCTCATGCTACTGAACACCAGTTCACGCCGACAGCCCTGCGGGTACGGCTGCGGGCACGGCTGCGGGTGCGCCAGGCGGAACGGGAGCCGCGAAGGAACGCGCCCGCCCCGCCCGACACGTCGGCGCCGAATGCCGACAGTTCCCCGCTGTCCGGGTGCGCCGCCCCCGGACCGGCCCGCACCCGGGGCTCCGGTCGGGCGCGGTCAGCGGGCCGATGACCGGGCGGCGCGGGCGGCCCGCTGGGCCCTCTTGGCGAGGACGTCCTCCCGCCGGTCGGCGGTCTGACGCAGGACGCGCTTGCGGTCCCGGTCGGACAGCCGGTCGATGTACAGCTGCCCGTTCAGGTGGTCGGTCTCGTGCTGGAGGCAGCGGGCGAAGTAGCCGGTCCCCGCGACGGTGACGGCGGCGCCGTACTGGTCGAAGCCGTGCACCACCACCTCGGCCGGGCGGGCGAGTTCGGTGCCGGCACCGGGGACGGAGAGGCAGCCCTCGGTGTCCTCGATCAGGCGGCGGCCGGGCTCGCGGGGCTCGACGACCGGGTTGAGCACGTGGCCGACGTGCCGGACGCCCTGGTCGTCGCGGCAGTCGTAGACGAAGAGGCTCAGGTCCACGTCCACCTGGTTGGCCGCGAGCCCGCAGCCGTCGGCGACCTGCATGGTGGCGAACATGTCCTCGATGAGGCGGGCCAGCCGCTCGCTGCCGAAGTCCTCCCCGGTCGCCGGGCGGCAGGTGCGGCGGAGGATGTCCTCCCCCACCTCGGTGATCCGCAGGACGGTCGGGCGTTCACGCAGTTCGGACATCGGCGCTCCCTCGTCGACACCGTCGGCACGACGGCAAGGATGACGGCTTGTCATCGACTTTGCAAAGTAGCAGACTTTGCAAAGTGACCGAAGATGCCAGAGGCGCCGAAGACACCGAAGACCTCACCGCGCCGCCCGCCACCGGCGCCCTCCCCCAGCACCCCGTACGCACCGCGCTCCTCGGCCTCCTCGCCGAGAAGGCCGCCCTCACCTCCACCGAGGCCGCCGCCGCCACCGGGTACAGCTCCGGCCTGTGCTCCTTCCACCTGCGGCAGCTGGCCCGCCACGGCCTCATCGAGGAGGCCCCCGCCACCGACGGCCGCGCCCGCCCCTGGCAGCTCCCGCAGCAGCCCCACCGACCCCACCAGCACGCCGCAGCCGACGAGTTCGGGGAACTCGCGCGCGGCCTGGAGGACGAGAGCTACCGGCGCTGGCTCGCCCACCGCGACACGGCCCCGGCCGACTGGCGCCAGGACGAGGCGTTCAGCGCCGTCCTCTACCTGACCCCCGCCGAACTGGCCGCCGTCGGCGAGGCCGTCCGCCAGGTGCTGGCCCGCTACCGCGACCGCGAGGCCGACCCGGCCGACCGGCCGGCCGGCGCCCGCCCGGTCGCCGCCGTGGCCCGCCTCTTCCCGCTCCTCCCGGACGGGCGCTGACGGGCAGGGCCGCCTGCACCACATACAGACGGAGCAGGAAGTCGGCCGGACCGACTTCCTGCTCCGCGACCGTCAGCCACCACAGGGAGTTCAAGATCAGGCCAGATGGAGAGGCGGGCCGTGTTCAGCGCGAGGAAAAACCCGCTGGCGCACCGGCCCCACCCACCTGCAAGCTGGCCCGATGCACGTCAACGGCCCCCTCTGCACCCGCCAGTCCCTCACCGCCGAGCTGCGTGCCGCCGGGGTCGAACCCGGCGGCACGCTGCTCGTGCACTCCTCGCTGCGCTCCCTCGGCTGGGTCTCCGGCGGGCCGGTCACCGTCGTCCAGGCCCTGCTCGACGCCCTCGGGCCGACCGGCACCCTCGTCGTCCCCACCCACACCGGCGACAACTCCGACCCTGCCGGTTGGTCCAACCCGCCGGTGCCGGAGGCCTGGTGGCCCGACATCCGGGCGTCCTGGCCCGCGTACGACCCGCAGGTGAGCCCCACCCTGGGCATGGGCGCCATCCCCGAGACCGTCCGGACCTGGCCCGGCGCCCGGCGCAGCGCCCACCCGCAGACCTCCTTCGCCGCCCTCGGCCCGGGCGCCGCCGAGACCACCGACGGGCACGCCCTCGACTGCCTGCTCGGCGAGTCCAGCCCGCTCGCCCGGCTGGAGGACCGCGACGCCCAGGTCCTGCTGCTGGGCGTCGACTTCGGCTCCTGCACCTGCTTCCACCTCGCCGAATACCGCGTCCCGGGCCCGAGCGAGGACATCTCCTTCGCCGCCCTCACCCCCGAGGGCCGGCAACGGCTCACCGTCCGCGACCGGGCCGTCTGCGCCGACGACTTCGCCGAACTCGGCACCGCCTTCGAGGCCGACCGCCCCGAGGCCGTCCGCCACGCCACGGTCGGCGCCGCCACCACCCGCCTCTTCCGCCTCCGCGACGCCGTCGCCTACGCGCAGCACTGGCTGCCCGAGCACCGGGCGTAGCGGCCCACCCACCCGGAAGCAAAACGGGTGAAGCGTCTCCAGCACCCGCATCCGTCTCCGGCGCCGTATCCGTCTCCGGCGCGCCACCTGGAAACTTGATGAATCGCCAGTTGTCCGGGGATTCGCGGGCATCATTCCAGGCACGGACGCGAGGGGAACGGCGTTGGACCCAGGGAACACCTCGCGCCACCGTCGCCGCACTCCGACGAGCACGCTCCCCGGAACGACGAGCCGCAGGACGGGGAGCAGGGCCGTGCACCGCGCGCGGGCCCGCGGAGGAGCGGCGCCCGTATGCGGCCTGCCCTCCGGAGGATGATCCCCATGCAGCCCGACCCTCAGCCCACCTCCCAGCCCGCCCCGCAAACCGCCCCGCAGGCCGTCAAGATCGGCCTCGGTCTGCCCCTCCAGGACCCCGTCCTGCTGTTCGAGTGGGCCCGGCGGGCCGACGCCGGCCCGTTCAGCACGCTCGGCCTGGCGGACCGGGTGGTGTTCGACAACCCCGAACCGCTGGTGACGCTGGCCGCCCTGGCCGGCGCCACGTCCCGCGTCCGCCTCCAGACCGAGGTGCTGCTCGCGCCGCACCACGTCCCCGCGCTGCTCGCCAAGCAGACCGCCACCCTGGACCTGCTCTCCGGCGGGCGGTTCACGCTCGGCCTCGGCGTCGGCGGCCGGGAGGACGACTTCCTGGCCGCCGGCATCGACCCGCGCCGCCGGGGCCGGCTCCTGGACGAGCGGATGGCGGTGCTGCGCCGCCTCTGGGCCGGTGAGCCGTTCGGCGAGGGGGTCGGCCCGGTCGGGCCCGCGCCGGCGACGCCGGGCGGCCCCGAGGTGCTGTTCGGCGGCTTCGCCCCGGCCGCGCTGGACCGGGTCGGCCGGTTCGGGGACGGCTTCCTCGGCGCGGGGGTGCCGCCGGAGGTGATGGCCGGGCTGTTCCAGGACGTCGAGAAGTCCTGGCAGCGGCACGGCCGCGACGGTCGGCCCCGGCTGGTCGCCCAGGCGAACGCCGTCCTCGGCTCGGCGGAGACGGTCGAGCAGGCCCGGCGCAACATCCGCGCGTACTACGAGTCCAGCGGCCGCGCCGACCGGATGGAGGAGGGCCTGCTCACCACACCGGAGGCGGTCCGGGCCGCCGTGGCCGGCTTCACGGCCATCGGCGCGGACGAGGTGATGCTGTACTGCTGGTCCCCCGAGGTGGACCAGGTGGACCGCTTCGCCGAACTGCTGTTCCGGTAGCGGTCGGTCACAGAGCCGGAGATCAGTTCGGGATGCTGGAAATCAGTGCGGGATACCGGAGATCAGTTCGGTATGCCGGGGATCAGTGCGGGATGCCCGCGATCAGCTCCTGTGCACCCTGCCGCTTGAGTGCCAGCGCCGTGGAGGTGCCGAGGTCCTCGGGGCTGAGCGCGCCGGCCCACTCGTGGGCGTCCAGCACCTGCTTGCCGTCCGGGCTGAAGACCCGGCCGCGCATCGAGAGCCGGCCGTCCGGTTCGGCCTTGGCGTAACCGGCGATCGGGCTGTTGCAGTGGCCCTGGAGGACGTGCAGGAACATCCGCTCGGCCGCCGCCTCGCGCCAGGTGTCGCGGTGGCCGAGCGCGGCGACCGCGTCGACGGTGACGACGTCGTCCTCGCGGCACTGCAGGACGAGGATGCCGGCGCCGATCGGCGGGCACATCGCGTCGAGGTCCAGGATCTCGGTGATCCGCGCCTGCTCGCCGATCCGCTCCAGCCCGGAGACGGCGAGCAGCAGCGCGTCGGCCTCCCCGGCGGCCAGCTTGGCCAGCCGGCTGTTGGCGTTGCCGCGGATCGGCACGCACACCAGGTGCGGGTGGGAGGCGGCGAGTTGGGCGACCCGGCGGACGGAGGAGGTGCCGATCCGGGTGCCGGGCGGCAGTTCGGCGAGGGTCAGGCCGCCGGGGTGGACGAGGGCGTCGCGGATGTCGTCGCGGCGCAGGTAGGCGGCGAAGACGGTGCCGGCGGGCAGCGGGCGGTCGGCGGGCACGTCCTTGAGGCAGTGCACGGCGACGTCGGCCTCCCCGGCGAGCAGCGCGGCGTCGACCTCCTTGGTGAACGCGCCCTTGCCGCCGAGCCGGGCGAGGTCGCCCATCCAGCGGTCGCCGGAGGTGGTGACCGGCACCACCTCGGTGCGCAGGCCCGGGTACAGGGCGGCGAGTTCGGCGCGGACCCGCTCGACCTGGGCGAGCGCCATGGGCGAGGAGCGGGAGACGATGCGGATCAGCTCAGCGGTGGCCATGGCGCGATGATAGGCGCTCGAACGCCGGGCCTTGACCCGGCGTCAGCCGTGCGGCCGAAGGCCCGCCGGACGGCACTCGGACAACACCCGAACGGCCGGGCGACGAACCGCCCGGCCGTCCGCGCGCCGCCCCCGCTCACTCGTTGTGCAGCACCTCGGCGATCGGCAGCCGGGCCGCCGAGCGGGCCGGGACGAGGGCGCCGAGGACGGCGATCGCGACGCCCGCCAGCGCGAGCCCGGCCAGCAGCGGGGCGCCCCAGACGTCGATCATGTGCTCCGGGAAGGCCAGGATCCGGACGTTCTCGGCGATCAGCCGGTGCACCACGATCCCGACCGGGATGCCGATGACGCCGCTGAGCGCGCCCTGCCAGGCCACCGAGGTGACCGTCATCGCGACGACCTGGCGGGGCGTCATGCCGATGGACTTCAGCATGCCGATGTCCCGGCGGCGCTCGCGGATGGTGAGCAGCAGGGTGTTGAAGACGCCCAGCGAGGCGACCACCGACAGCAGGACGGTGAAGACCGTGCTGAAGGTCTGGATCGCGACGACGGGCCCCGCCGAACTCTCCGCGACCACCGAGGGCGTCAGGCTCGGGTCGGCGTCGGTGACCGCCTTCCGGTAGGCGGCGGCGTCGGCGCCGTCGGCGAGCCGCACGTCGTACTCGACCGTGTGCGGGTCGGGGGTGAGCGCGGCCCGGGTGGCGTCGTTGGAGGTGATCGCGTTCGCGTTGCCCTGGATCTCCTCGCCGACGATGGTGACGGCCCGCTGTCGTCCCTCCAGGGTCAGGGTGATCCGGTCGCCGAGCCTGAGCCCGCGCTGGTCGAGGAAGGCCGGCCCGGCCTGGACCTCGTCCGGCCCGGTCGCCGGGCGGCCCTTGACCACCCGCAGCCACCTGGTGCCGGCGATGTCGTCGCCGCCGTAGAAGTCCATGAAGACGGGCTGGGTGTGGCCGACCACGCCCACCCGGACCAGCCCCCGGGTGACGACCTGCGCGGCCCCGGGGGTGGCGCGCAGCATCGCCTCGGTCTGGGCCGGGGTCAGCCGCGGCTCGACCGTGTTGCCCTGGAAGTGGCCGGTCTGCACGTTGACGTGGGTCTTGTCGTCGGCCGGGGCCATGCTCCTGGCCAGGGTGCTGCTCAGGCCGGTGGTGACCGTCACGGTGACCACGCCGAGCACGATCGCCGCCATGGTCAGCGCCGTCCGGCCCGGGCGGGCGAAGGGCTGGCCGAGGCCGAGGCTGACGGCGCGCGGCAGCCGGGTGCCGCTCAGCCGGCGCTGGACCTTCAGCCCGCGCCCGGTGCGCGGGGCGCTGCCGGCCGAGATCGCCTGGGCGGCGGAGAGCCGGTGGGCGCGCGAGGCCGGGACGAACGCGGCGGCGACGACCAGCAGCGGGACGCCGACCAGGGTGGCGGCGGGCAGCCAGCCGGCCGGCTCGATCACGGCGGTGCCGGTCGAGATGCCGCTGAAGGCGGTCTCCAGGATCGGGTACGCCCCCGCCCAGCCGGCCGCCGTCCCGAGGACCGTGCCGACGACCGCGGGCACCGAGACCATGGTCAGGTAGACCGTGACCACCTGGCGCGGGGTGAAGCCGATCGACTTCAGCACGCCGATGTGCCGGTAGCCTGAGACCACCGCGCCGCTCACCACGTTGCCGACGATCAGCGCCGCGACGACCAGGCCGAGCACACCGAAGACCGTCATCACCGGCAGGTAGGCGTCGGCGCCGGCGGAGAAGGCCTGCTTGAGCACCAGGTACGACTGCGCGCTGGCGAGCGCGCCCTCGGGCAGTCCCTCGGTGGCCGCGCCGAGGGAGGCCGTCAGCCGCTGCTCGGTGTCCGCGTCGGCGAAGCGGTAGAGCATCTGACGGCCGGTGGGGTGCAGGGCGGCCGCCTGCTCGGGGACGACCCAGCCGCCGGCGGACTGGCTCATGCCACTGGCGAAGCCGACGATGGTGAGCTTCAGCCCGGTGGCGGTGGTGAGCGAGGTGCCGAGGAACATCGTCGCGGCGCCGCCGCCCGGCTGCTGGATGACCACCTCGCCGGGCGCCGTGGCCCAGCGGCCGCCCAGCAGCTGCACCCGGTCCACCGGCCCGGCCGGATCGGCCCGGCCGACCAGGGTCAGCGGGCCCGGCGGGCGGCCGACCCAGTCGGTGGGGATCTCCACCACGGCCTGGTCGAACGGCCCGGCGGCCGCCTCCACGCCCGGCCGGTGGGCGGTGGCGGCCAGTTGCTCCGCCGAGACCCTGGCCGGGTCGAAGGCCGCGACGACGTGCGCGCCGCGCTCGGCGTCGAAGGCGTCGTCGAAGGGGGCCCGGGCGGCGCTGATCACCGCGAGGGCGAGCAGCACGGTCGTGGTGGAGCAGAAGACGACCAGGCCGATCACGAAGGTCTGCACCCGGCGGCGCTTCACGGCCGCCCGGGACGCCCGCCACACGGCGCCGGTCATGCGGACGCCTCCAGGGTCCGCTCGCGCGCCACCTTGCCGTCCGCGACCTCGACCAGGCGGCTGGCGCAGCGGGTGGCCAGGTTGGGGTCGTGGGTGACGATCAGCAGGGTCTGGCCGATCTGGTTGAGGTCGATCAGCAGGTCCATCACCTGCTCGCCGGAGCGGCTGTCCAGTGCGCCGGTCGGCTCGTCGGCGAGCAGCAGCGCCGGGCGGTTCATCAGGGCCCGGGCCACCGCGACCCGCTGGCGCTCGCCGCCGCTGAGGGCGGCCGGGTAGGTGTCCTTGCGGTGCGCGACGCCGAGTTCGTCCAGCAGTTCCAGGGCGCGGCGGCGTGCCTGGCGGGCCGTGGTGCCGGTCAGCTGGGCGGCCAGGGCGACGTTGTCGAGGGCGGGCAGGTCGTCGATCAGGTTGAAGAACTGGAAGATCATGCCGATGTGGCGGCGGCGGAACAGGGCCAGCCCGGTCTCGTTCAGCTGCCCGAGGTCCTGGCCGTGCACCCGGACGGTGCCGGAGGTCGGCCGGTCCAGCCCGGCGACCATGTTCAGCAGGGTGGACTTGCCGCACCCGGAGGGGCCCATCACGGCGACCGCCTCGCCCGCCCGGATCCGCAGGTCGACGCCGTCGAGCGCCTTGGCGTCGCCGAACTCCTTGTGGACCCCGGACAGCTCGACGACGGTCTGCGCGTCGTCCGGCGGGGTGGTCCCGTCGTGGTCGTTGCTCATGGTGGACGACGGTAGGCGCGGGCCCCCGGGCCGGGCGTCCCACCCGGGGTGTAGCCGGGGCGGCCGTAGTACCCGGGATGTACGCGGGCGGCACCCCCGGATGATGTCGATCATGGCCTGGACTGGGAAACTGGCGGCGTGTGGGGAACGGGGACGGACTGGGCCGCCGTAGCGGTGGCGAGTGCGGCGGTGGCGGGTACGGCGGTCGCGGCGGCGGGCTGGCTGGGCGTCGCGCTCGCCCGGGCGCGGCGGCTGCACCGGGCGGCCATCGGCGAGCGCGGCTGGCTGCTGGAACGGGAGCGGGAGAGCGCCGCCCGTACCGCCGTGGACGCCGAACGGGCGCGCATCGCGGCCGAGTTGCACGACATCGTCAGCCACAACGTGAGTCTGATGGTGGTCCAGGCCGGGGCCGCGCGCGAGGTGATCACCACCCTGCCCGGGGAGGCGGCGGCGGCGATGGGCGCCGTCGAGGCCGCCGGGCGCGACGCGATGACCGAGCTGCGGCACCTGCTCGGGCTGCTCGCCCCGGCCGCCGACGGCACCGAGGAGGAGACGGACGGGTTCGCGCCGCAGCCCAGCCTGAGCCGGCTCGGGCCGCTGATCGACCGGTTCGCCTTCGCCGGGCTGCCGGTGGAGGTGCGGATCTCGGGCGAGCCGAGACCGCTGCCCGGCGGCGTCGACGTGACGGCGTACCGGATCATCCAGGAGGCGCTGACCAACGCGCTCAAGCACGGGGACGGGGTGACGGCCGAGGTGACGGTGCGCTACGCGGACCACTACCTGCGGGTGGAGGTGCTCAACAGCGGGCCGAGCGTGCTGGCGGGCGCCCACACCGCGCCCGCGCGGCCCGCCGACGCCGGGCCCGCGCAGCCCGCCCGGCCGGCCGACGGCGCCGGGCGCGGGCTGCTCGGCCTGCGCGAGCGCGTCGCCGTGTACGGCGGCGACCTCGACGCCCGGCGCCGGCTCGGCGGCGGCTACCGGGTCCGCGCCCGCATCCCGCTGGACCGGCCGTGACCGGGGCCGGCGTGGAGCGGGGGCCGGAGCAGCAGCCGGAGCAGCAGCCGGAGCGGGAGCGCCGCCCCCGGGTGGTGATCGCCGACGACCAGGAGCTCGTCCGCACCGGCTTCCGGATGATCCTCACCGCGCGCGGCATCGACGTGGTCGCCGAGGCCGCCGACGGCGCCGAGGCGGTGGCGGCCGCCGTCGCGCACCGGCCGGACGTCGCGCTGCTGGACATCCGGATGCCCGGCATGGACGGCCTGGAGGCCGCCCGCCGGGTCCTCGCCCGGGCGCCCGGCTGCCGGGTGATCATGCTGACCACCTTCGACCTCGACCACTACGTCTACGCCGCCCTCGCCGCCGGGGCCAGCGGCTTCCTGCTCAAGGACGTCACCTCCGCCCATCTCGCCGCCGCCGTGCGCCTGGTGGACACCGGGGACGCCCTGCTCGCCCCCTCGATCACCCGGCGGCTGGTCGAACGCTTCGCGGCCGGCGCCCCGCGCCCCGCCCCCGGCGCCGACGGCCCGCCGCTGCACCGCAACCTCGCCCCGCTCACCCCGCGCGAGGCGGAGGTGCTGGCACTGCTCGGACGCGGGCTGTCCAACGCCGAGTTGGCGATGGAACTGACACTCAGCGAGTCGACGGTGAAGACGCACGTCGCCCGGATCTTCGCCAAGCTCGACCTGCGCGACCGGGCCCAGGCGGTCGTCCTCGCGTACGAGACCGGGCTGGTCTCGCCGGGAGGCGGCACCGAATGACGTCCGGTCAACTCCCTTAATTCGCATGACAATCATCTATCTAACTCGTTAGAGCTAACTCCCGGTCTGATTCACATTTTTGCCAGTTCATGGGGGAACATCTCTCTGTCCGCGCCCGAACCAGAAATGACCGTTCGGGCGGCATTTCCAAGACATCTGGACAGGCCCGTGACTACCTCCGCCCCCGTGTGGGACTGCCCCTTCAACCACACCGACGGCCTGGAGTTCGACCCGCTCCTCAAGCGGCTGCTCACCGAGGCCCCGATCGCCAGGATCCGACTGCCGCACGGCGAGGGCGAGGCCTGGCTGGCCACCCGCTACGAGGACGTCCGGATCGTCACCACCGACCGGCGGTTCAGCCGCGCCGCCGGCATCGGGCGCGACCTGCCCCGGATGACGCCCGCCGCGATCGCCCAGGCCGAGGCGATCAACCTGATGGACCCGCCGGCCCACAACCGGCTGCGCCGCCTCGTCGCCCAGGGCTTCACCAACCGCCAGGTCGAGCGGATGCGCCCCGCCACCCAGCGGATCGTCGACGGCTACCTCGACGAGATGGCCGAACACGGCTCCCCCGCCGACCTGGTGCACTTCCTCTCCAGCCGGCTCCCGCTCACCACCATCTGCGAGCTGCTGGACATCCCCGAGCAGGACCGCGCCGAACTGCGCGGCCACGCCGTCGCCATGATGACGATGGGCCCCGGCAGCCGGGCCGGCCAGGAAGCCGCCAAGGCCGCGCTGCGCGGCTACTTCACCGAGCTGACCGCCGCCCGCCGCGCCCACCCCGGCGAGGACCTGATCAGCTCCCTCGCCACCGCCCGCGACGGCGACGAACTGCTGGACGACCAGGAGCTGGCCGTCATGGCGATGGTCCTGCTGGTCACCGGCCACGACACCAGCACCTACCAGCTCAGCAACATCACCTACACCCTGCTCACCCACCCCGAACAGCTCGCCAAGCTGCGCGCCCAGCCCGAACTGCTGCCGCGCGGGCTGGAGGAGCTGCTGCGCTTCATCCCGTTCCGCCAGGGCGTCGGCATCGCCCGGGTCGCCACCGAGGACGTCGAGCTGGGCGGCGTGCTGATCCGGGCCGGCGAGGCCGTCCACATCTCCTACCTCACCGCCAACCGCGACCCGGCGATGTACGAGCGCCCCGACGAACTCGACCTCGACCGCGGCGCCCCCACCCACATGGCCTTCGGCCACGGCCAGCACCACTGCCTCGGCGCGCACCTGGCCCGGATGGAGCTCCAGGTCGCCATCGGCACCCTGCTGCGGCGCTTCCCCGGCCTGCGGCTCGCCGTCCCGCCGTCCGAACTCGACTGGCACACCGGGTCGATCTGGCGCTACCCCCGCACCCTGCCGCTCGCCTGGTGACCTCCTCCCCGCGCCGCCGCCTCCGCCACGGAGCACCGCACGGCGCCCGTTCGACGCATCCGTAGGCCGCCTGCCCGGGCCGCTCGCCAGCCCGCCCGGCCAGGCCACCCAGGGGAGACCCGCACCATGGCAACACTCTGCCGCCCTGCCGTCGCCGTACCCGAGAACGTCATCACCCTCGACCAGACCCTCGACCTGGCCCGCAGCCTGCACGCCGGCCACCCGCAACTCGGCCTCGCCCTGCGGCTGATCGAGAACACCGGGGTGCGGACCAGGCACCTGGTCCAGCCGATCGAGCAGACCCTCACCCACCCGGGCTTCACCGCCCGCAACGCGGTCTACGAGCGGGAGGCCAAGCTCCGCGTCCCCGAGGTGGTCGAACGGGCACTGCGGCACGCCGAGTTGGGCGCCCGGGACATCGACCTGATCATCTACGTGTCCTGCACCGGCTTCATGATGCCGTCGCTGACCGCCTGGCTGATCAACGCCCTGGGCTTCCGCTGCGACACCCGCCAGATGCCGATCGCCCAGCTCGGCTGCGCGGCCGGCGGCGCCGCCGTCAACCGGGCGCACGACTTCTGCCGCGCCTACCCGGGCGCCAACGTGCTGATCGTGTCCTGCGAGTTCTGCTCGCTCTGCTACCAGCCGACCGATCTCGGCGTCGGCTCGCTGCTCTCCAACGGCCTGTTCGGGGACGCCGTCGCCGCCGTGGTGATGCGCGGACACGGCGGCACCGGCGTGCACGTCGAGCGCAACGGCTCGCACCTCGTCCCCGACACCGAGAACTGGATCTCCTACGGGGTCAAGGACACCGGCTTCCACTTCCAGCTGGACAAGCGGGTGCCCGGCACCATGGAGATGCTCGCCCCGGCGCTGCGCGGCCTGGCCGTCGAACACGGCTGGGACGTCTCCGGGTTGGGCTTCTACATCGTGCACGCCGGCGGCCCGCGCATCCTCGACGACCTCTGCCACTTCCTCAACCTGGAGCCGGCCACCTTCCGGTACAGCCGCGCGACGCTGACCGAGCGCGGCAACATCGCCAGCGCCGTCGTCTTCGACGCGCTCGCCCGGCTGTTCGCCGACGGCGGCGTGGCCGACGGCACCACCGGCCTGATCGCCGGTTTCGGGCCGGGCATCACCGCCGAGATCTCGCTGGGGAGTTGGGTCCGAGAGCCGGTCGAGGCCACCCGCCGCCGGCCGCGGGCCATCTCCACCTCGGACATCACACTCGTCCATCCGAGCGCCCCCCGGCGTTTCCCGGCCGGCACTACGATCACCGAATGACTGACACCACGCACCGGGCGGACACCGACGACAGATCCGCCGAACTCGCCACCCTCTTCCCCGCGTTGCACGCCCCGCAGTACTGGACCTGGGGCCGGTACGACGCGCTGTTCTCCACCGTGCTGCCGCCGGACGAGCTGGTGACCAACATCCACCTGGTGGGCTTCGCGGACGACAAGGTGGTCCTCTGCCGGGACGACCGGGACCACTGGTTCCTGCCCGGCGGCACCCGGGAGCAGGACGAGAGCATCGCCACCTGTCTGGCCCGCGAGCTGCGCGAGGAGGCCGGCGCCCGGCTGCTCGGCGAGCCGGACTGGCTCGGCGCGCACCGCTGCCGCACCGAGGACCCGACGCCGTACCGGCCGTGGCAGCCGCACCCGGAGAAGGCGTGGCTGTGGGGCTGGGCGGAGGTCGCGGTGGACTCGACGCCGACCAACCCGGCGGACGGCGAGCAGGTCGTCGAGGTGCGGGCGGTGTCGGCGGACGAGGCGCAGCGGCTGCTGCTGGCCGGGCACGACGCCTGGTGGGGCGAGCTGATCGGGCTGGCCGTGGAGTTGCGGCGGCGGGCCGGGCGGGGCTGACCCCCGCCCCTCCGAGCCCCAGCTCCGAGCCCCGCCCCGAGATATTCCCGCTGGGCCGGAAGACCACTGGAACGGCCGAACAGCAGAGAGCATTGTCCGTTTTGCGGTGATATGACTCGGCCATGGACACCAACATGCTGGCCGTGGACTACCCGGTGCTCAACATCTTCTGGACGATGCTGGAGCTGTTCCTCTGGATCCTCTGGTTCTTCCTGCTGTTCAAGATCATCACAGACGTCTTCCGCAGCCACGACCTGGGCGGCTGGGCCAAGGCCGGCTGGCTGCTCCTGGTGATCGTGCTGCCGCTGATCGGTGTGCTGGTCTACGTGATCGCCCGCGGGAAGTCGATGAGCGAGCGGGACGCCGCCCAGGTCCGGCAGAGCGAGGCCGCCGTCAAGGCCTACATCCGGGAGGCGGCCGGAACCGGCACACCCGGGGGCGGCGGCAGCCACGTCGACGACCTGGCGAGACTGGCGGACCTGAAGGAGAAGGGCGCCATCTCCGAGGAGGAGTACCAGAAGGCCAAGGACAAGCTCCTGACCTGACCCTGCCCGACCCGACCCGCACGGCGGCCGGGGCCGGCGGACGCGCAGACGTCCACCGGCCCCGGCCGCGGCGGTCAGCCGCTCAGCTACTCAGCGCCGCAGCACCTCAGCCGCTCAGTGCCGCAGCCGCTCAGCGCCGCCCGGAGCGGCGGTCACCCGAGGCGTCGCCGCCGGTCAGGCCCGCCCGGCGCAGCGCGTCCGCCATCGCGCTGTTCGCCAGCGGCGCGCCGCCGCCCGAGCCGCCGGAGCCGCCGCCCTGGCCGCGCCGGTCCTGGCCGCCGCCCCGGCGCTCCTGGCGCGGCGGGCGGGCCTGCCGGTCCCCGCGCTCGCCGCCCCGGCCACGGTCGCCGCCGCGCTCACCGCGCTCGCCCCGGTCACCGCGGTCGCCGCCCCGGTCGCGACCGACCTCGTCGTCCAGCCGCAGGGTCAGCCCGATGCGCTTGCGCGGCACGTCCACCGAGACGACCCGGACCTTCACGATGTCGCCCGGCTTGACCACCTCGCGCGGATCCTTCACGAAGGTCCTCGACAGCGCCGAGACGTGCACCAGCCCGTCCTGGTGGACGCCCACGTCGACGAAGGCGCCGAAGGCGGCCACATTGGTGACCACGCCCTCCAGCACCATCCCGACCTCCAGGTCGCCGATCTTGTCGACGCCCTCCTTGAAGGTCGCGGTGCGGAACGCCGGGCGCGGGTCGCGGCCGGGCTTGTCCAGCTCGCCGAGGATGTCGGTGACGGTCGGGATGCCGAAGACCTCGTCGGCGAAGTCGCCCGGGCGCAGGGCCCGCAGCCGTTCGCCGTTGCCGATCAGCCCGCTCAGCTCCCCGCCGGTGGACGCCAGGATGCGGCGCACCACCGGGTACGCCTCGGGGTGCACGCTGGAGGCGTCCAGCGGGTCGTCGCCGTCGGGGATGCGCAGGAAGCCCGCGCACTGCTCGAAGGCCTTCGGGCCCAGCCGGGAGACGTCCTTGAGCTGGCGGCGGGTGCGGAACGGGCCGTTGGCGTCGCGGTGGGCCACGATGTTGTCGGCGAGCGTGCCGGTGATGCCGGAGACCCTGGTCAGCAGCGGCGCCGAGGCGGTGTTGACGTCCACGCCGACGGCGTTGACGCAGTCCTCGACCACCGCGTCCAGCGAGCGGGAGAGCTTCACCTCGCTCAGGTCGTGCTGGTACTGGCCGACCCCGATCGACTTCGGGTCGATCTTGACCAGTTCGGCCAGCGGGTCCTGGAGGCGGCGGGCGATCGAGACCGCGCCGCGGATCGACACGTCCAGCTCCGGCAGCTCCTGCGAGGCGAACGCGGAGGCCGAGTAGACCGAGGCGCCCGCCTCGCTGACCATCGCCTTGGTGAGCTTCAGCTCGGGGTGGCGCTTGAGCAGGTCCTCGGCGAGCTTGTCCGTCTCCCGGGAGGCGGTGCCGTTGCCGATCGCCACCAGGTCGACGTCGTGCTTCTTCGCCAGCGCGGCCAGGGTCGCGAGCGCGGCGTCCCACTTGTTGGCGGGCTGGTGCGGGTAGATCGTGTCGTACGCGACGACCTTGCCGGTGGCGTCCACCACCGCGACCTTCACCCCCGTCCGGAAGCCCGGGTCCAGGCCCATGGTGGCGCGGGTGCCGGCCGGCGCGGCCAGCAGCAGATCGCGCAGGTTGGCGGCGAAGACGCGCACCGCCTCCTCCTCCGCCTCGGCCCGCAGCCGCGACCGCAGGTCGATGCCGAGCCGGACCAGGACGCGGGTGCGCCAGGCCCAACGGACGGTGTCGCCCAGCCACTTGTCGGCCGGGCGGCCGTGGTCGGCGATGCCGAAGCGGGCCGCGATCCGCCGCTCGTAGTCGTTCTCGCCGGGCAGATCGCCCTCCTCGCCGTCGTACGGCGAGAGGTCGAGGTCCAGCACCTCCTCCTTCTCGCCGCGCAGCATCGCCAGGATGCGGTGCGAGGGGAGCTTGGTGTACGGCTCGGCGAAGTCGAAGTAGTCGGCGAACTTGGCGCCGTCCTGCTCCTTGCCGTCACGCACGGTGGCCACCAGGCGGCCTCTGGTCCACATCCGCTCGCGCAGCGAACCGACCAGGTCGGCGTCCTCGCCGAAGCGCTCCACCAGGATCGCCCGGGCGCCCTCCAGCGCGGCGGCCGGCTCGGCGACGGACTCGTTCAGGAACCGGGCGGCCAGCGCCGCCGGATCCTGCGAGGGATCGGCGAGCAGCGTCTCGGCGAGCGGCTCCAGGCCCGCCTCGCGGGCGATCTGCGCCTTGGTGCGCCGCTTCGGCTTGAACGGCAGGTAGATGTCCTCCAGCCGGGCCTTGGAATCGGCGGCCAGCACCTGCGCGCGCAGCGCGTCGTCCAGCTTGCCCTGGGCCTCGATCGACTCCAGGACGGCCGCCCGGCGATCCTCCAGCTCCCGCAGGTAGCGCAGCCGCTCCTCCAGGGTGCGCAGCTGGGCGTCGTCCAGGGAGCCGGTGACCTCCTTGCGGTAGCGGGCCACGAAGGGCACGGTCGCGCCGCCGTCGAGCAGCTCGACCGCGGACTTCACCTGCCCGTCGCGAACGCCCAGTTCCTCGGCGATCTTGCGCTCGATCGCCTGCTGGGCCTGCCGGGCCACCTGTTCGACTGGCGTGGTCACGAAGCCGGTCACCTTCTCCTTCAGTGCTTTCGCCGTACGCCCTGCATTCTGGCAGGTACCGGGGACAGCTCCCGGCCGCACCCGGGGCGGCCGGGCGTGGCGCCCGCCGCCCGCGGCCCCAACCAGACTCAAGCGGTGCCCCGTTGCGCCTTCCTACGCTGACGCGCATGGACACCTCCCCCGCACTGGACGCCTCCCGCGCGCCGGACGCCGCCGCCCGGCTGGAAGAACTCGCCGCCGCCAAGTACCTGCTGTTCACCACCCACCGCAAGAACGGCACCCCCGTGCCCACCCCGGTCTGGGTGGCGCGCGACGGCGACGCGCTGGTCTTCACCACCGTCACCCGCACCGGCAAGGTCAAGCGGCTGCGCAACCGCTCCGACGTGCTGGTCGGGCCGAGCGACATCCGCGGCACCCTGCTCGGCGAGCAGGTCCCGGCCACCGCCGTCCTCGACCCCGACCGCGCGCCCGCCTACCGGAAGCTGCTGCGCCGCAAGTACGGGCTGCTGTGCGCGATCGCGCTGACCGCGAACGTGCTGCGCTTCGGCAAGGGCGGGACGATCGGCGTGCGGGTCACGCTGAGCTGAGGCCGGCCGTACGCATTCCGGGAATCCGCTGAAGGGCACCGATCCGCGCTGTACGCTGCCGGGCATGTGCGCTGCCACCCGGATGCACCCCGACGGACTGGTCATCGACGCGGCCCTGGTAAGGCGGTTGATCTCCGCCCAGTTCCCGGACTGGGTCGGGCTGCCGGTCACGCCGGTCGCCTCCACCGGGACGGACAACGCGATGTTCCGCCTCGGGCCCGAACTCGCCGTCCGGCTCCCCCGGGTGGAATGGGCGGCCGGGGACGTCCGCCGCGAGAAGCAGTGGCTGCCCGCGCTGGCCCCCCGACTGCCGCGGCCGATACCCGCCCCGCTCGCGGTCGGCCGGCCCGCCGCCGGCTACCCCTGGGAGTGGTCGGTGCTCCGCTGGTTCGAGGGCGCCAACCCGGTCGTCGGCGCCCTCGCCGCTCCCGGCGCGCTCGCCCGCGACCTCGCCGCCTTCGTCAACGCCCTGCGCGCCGTCAACCCGGCCGGCGGCCCGGCCGGCCACCGCAGCGTCCCGCTCGCCTCCCGCGACGGCGCCACCCGCGCGGCCATCGCCCAACTCGCCGGAGCGGTCGACACCCACGCCGCAACCGCCCTGTGGGACAAGGCGCTTCGCCTCTCCGAGTACGCCGGCCCGCCCTCCTGGATGCACGGCGACCTCACCCCCGGGAACCTCCTGCTCGACCGGTCCGGCCGGCTCGGCGCCGTCCTCGACTTCGGCCTGATGGGCGTCGGCGACCCCACCGCCGACCTGATCGTCGCCTGGAACCTGCTGCCCGCCTCGGCCCGCCCCGCCTTCCGCGCCGCGCTCCACGCCGATGACGCCATGTGGGCCCGCGGCCGCGCCTGGGCCTTCTCCATCGCGCTGGTGACGATCCCCTACTACCGTCACACCAATCCGGGCCTCACCGCCAACGCCCGTCACGTCGTCCGCGAGGTGCTCGCCGACCGCAGCACCTGACCGGGCCCCGCCGCCGAACGGCCCCGCTGCCGAACGGGCCCCGCCGCTGACCGCGCACCGCCGCCTGACCAGCGGGGCGGCACTCCCGTCGGCGCCGTCGGCGGCCGTTGCTATGGTTCTCCCCGCCACTACGGGTAGGGGGACGCCTTGGCACGCAGAAGCAGTGTGATCGACGTCAGAGTCAGCCGGCGGGTGCTGTGGGTGGGCGGCGACGCCTATCCGCTCCACAACATCGCCCGGGCCCGGCAGTTCCAGCTGCTGCCGCCCAAACGCGCGCGGGTGATCATCCGGTTCGCCCGGCAGGTGATCGGCCTGCTGGTGGCCACCGCCCTCCTCGGTTCGCTGCTCGGGCGCGGCGCGAACCAGGAGACGACCAAGAACGTGATCGGCCTCGTGGCGCTCGCGCTCTTCGCGGTCAGCCTCCACCGGCTGGTCAAGCGGCTGCAGATGCGCACGGTGTACCAGCTGGTCATCGAGACCTCCAGCTCCTCGAACACGGCGGTGGTCAGCCACGACGCCCAGCAGGTCGGCAACCTGATCCAGCTGATCATGGAAGCGATCGACAACCCGCTGGCCGAGTTCGCCCTCCAGGTGGAGAACGTCCACATCGGCGACCAGATCAACCAGTACGGCGACCACAACACCGGAAAGAAGGTCAGCCTGTGAGCGGCGGCATCCACTTCGGGGACTCGGTCACCCAGCACGGTGACCACAACATCGGCATCATCAAGTACCAGGGCCCGGCCGACCCGCAGGCCGCGATGCGCGAACTCATCGCCGCCGTACGCCAGTTGCGCGAGCAGGTGCCGGCCGAGGACCGCGAGGTGCTGGACGAGTCGCTGGCGGACCTCGGCGGCGGGCAGGCCACCCCGCCCGCCACCCTGCGCCGCGCCCTGCGCAACATCTCCGGCGTCGCCGCCCTCGCCGCCGCCGGCGCCCCGGTGGTGGAGTCGATCCGCCGCATCCTGGACTCGCTGAGCTCCTGAGCGCCTGGGATCCCGAGGTCCCGGGCTCCCGAGCAGCGGATGGCGGGCGGCAGGCGGCACCCCACCCGGGGGAAATGTCATACCAGGTTAGAAATCTGCCCGGGTCAGGACCTGCTGCTAGCCTGACGCCATGAGCGGACTGCGGGAACGGAAGAAGGAACGGACGCGGCGGGCGATCTCCGAGGCCGCGATCGCGCTCTTCCTGGAGCACGGCTTCGACGCGGTCCCGGTGGCGGACGTCGCGGCCGCCGCCGAGGTGTCGAAGCCGACGCTGTTCAGCTACTTCCCCACCAAGGAGGACCTGGCCGTCCACCGCTTCGCCGACCACCAGGACCAGGCCGCCGACGTGGTCCGCGGCCGGGCGGCCGGCGAAACGGTGCTGGCCGCCCTGCACCGGGACTTCCTGGACGGGCTCGCCCGGCGCGACCCCATCACCGGGCTCAACGACGACCCCCGGGTCCTGGCGTTCAGCGATCTGGTGTACTCCACGCCGAGCCTGAGGGCCCGGGGCGCCGAATACCTCGCCCGCGCCGAACAGTCCCTCGCCCGGGCGCTGCACGAGGCCCCCGACCTGGCCCCGCCCCGGCACCTCACCGCCCCCCTCCTCGCCGCCCAGGTCACCGCCACCCAGCGGGTCCTCGCCGAACACAACTGGCACCGGATCCGGGACGACGGCCGGACCGCCGACGAACTCCACTTCGAGGCCACCGCCAACGCCGACCGCGCCTTCGAACTCCTCACCGCCGGCTACGAAGGCGCCGGACACCCGGGCCCCATCGGGCGCTGAGGCCCCACTGGTTAGAGTGCCGCGCATGACAACGCGTCAGCTCACCTTCGAACGGCTGCACAACTTCCGCGACCTGGGCGGGCTCCCCGCCGCCGACGGCCGGTCCGTCCGCCGAGGTCTGCTCTACCGCTCCGACTCGCTCGGCAAGCTCACCTCGCCCGCCGACCTCGACCGGCTCCAGGCCCTCGGCGTGCGCACCGTGATCGACCTCCGCTACCCCTGGGAGATCGCCGCCAAGGGCCGGGTGCCCGACTACGAAGGGCTGGTCTACCACAACCTCTCGATCGAGCACCGCCCCTACGACCAGGCCGAGATCGACCCGGACGTCGACCCCTGGCGCTACCTCGCCGACCGCTTCGCCGAGGTCACCGAGGACGGGGTGGAGGAGATCCGCGAGGCCCTGGAGGTGATCGCCGCCGCCGAGGAGCCCGCGGTCTTCCACTGCGCCTCGGGCAAGGACCGCACCGGGCTCATCGCCGCCCTCGTCCTCACCCTGCTCGGCGTCTCCGAGGACGTCATCGCCGCCGACTTCGCCCTCACCGAGCTGGCCACGCCGCACCTCATCGCCGAATGGCACGCCGCCCACCCCGGCCGCACCCTCCGCTGGCCCGGCTACGGACGCGCCCCCGAGACGGTCATCCGCCTCGCCCTCGCCGACCTCACCGCCCGCCACGGCTCGGTCGAGGCCTACGCCACCGGCGCCCTCGGCCTCTCCCCCGCCCGGGCAGCCGCCCTCCGCTCCCGTCTGCTCACCGCCTGACCCCACCCGACGGACCGTCAACGGCACGGCTGTCAGCGCCAGGCAGCAGGCACCGGACGCCAGGAACACCGAGCCCGCCCGGCAGACAGCTGCCGGGCGGGCTCGACCGTTGGCGCGGCAGGCCTCAGCGGCGGCGCGGGCCGCCCGGACGGCCGCCGCTGCGCGGCTTGCGGGGGCCGCGCGCGCCGGCGGCGGCGGCCACCGGGGCGGAGGCCGTGGCGGGCCAGTGGGTGGGCCGGGTGAGGGTGCCCGGCAGGCGGGTGGCGGCGTCGCCGCGGGCCGCGTTCAGCTGGGCCTGGGTGAGGAAGAGGGCCTCGGTGAGGTCCGCGCCGGAGAGGTCGGCGTCGCGCAGGTCGGCGCCGACGAGGTCGGCGAGGCGCAGGTCGGCACCGCTGAGGTCGGCGGCGACGAGCAGGGCGCCGCGCAGGTTGGCCCCGCGCAGGTCGGCGCCGCGCAGCCGGGCGCCGAAGAGGTCGGCGCCGCGGTGTTCGCGGCGGCGGGGGACGGCGGCGCGGACGAGTTCGCTGGCGCGCAGCAGCAGGTCGCTGACCCGCTGCCGGTGGGCGGGGACGTCGACGGCGAGGATCTCCTCGGGGGTGCCGCCGGCGAGCCGGTCGGTCTCCTCCAGGGCCTGCCGCAGCTCGGCGTGGACCGGGCGGGCGGGGGCGTAGCCGAGCGCCTCGGTGAGGTACCAGAGCAGTTCGTGGAGCTGGCGCACCACCGGGAAGACGTCGTACATGGGCTTGGCGTCGGCCGGCGCCTCGCGCCAGCTGCGGCCGCCGAAGGTGACCTGGGAGACGCGCTGCCCGGCGCCGAAGCAGTCGTAGACGGTGCAGCCCTGGAAGCCCCGGTCGCGGAGGCGTTCGTGGATGCCGCAGGTGAAGTCGGTCTGCAGGTTGCGGCAGGCGCTGCCGGCGGCCTTGTCCACGGCGAAGTCCGTCCCGGCGCCGAAGGGCAGGGCGACGCAGCAGAGGCCGAAGCAGCTGGTGCAGTCGGAGCGCAGCTCGGTCGGCTGAGCCGCCGTGGGGTGCTGCGGCGGCTCGGTCTCGCGCACGTCGCGTGGTCCTTCCAGCGTGGGCACCGGCCGTCCGGTGCGTCGAACCGCCAAGCCTACTGGGCACTGGCCACACCCGCCCCACCATCGGTAAGGTGTCAACTGGCAGTGCACCTATTACGAGGTGCGCGCCCACGGCATACGGGGGTAGGAGTGCAGGACCCGACCATCAACGAACTCGTCCGGATGTGGATCGCCGGCTGGAGCGTCTCGCGCGGCGCGGCCGAAGCGGTGGACGAGCCCTGGGGCTGGACGATCGACGTCGGCGTGGTCGGCCACGTCGCCCGGCACGTGCTGCCCGAACCGGCCGAGCCCGACGTCCGCAAGATCGCCGAGGCCACCACCGCACCGGGCACCTGGCTGAAGCTGTTCACCGAGGAAGCCGTCGTCCGGCCCTGGCTGGGCCCGCAGTGGCAGCTCGACCAGCCGGGATACCTGATGACCGTCCCGCTGGCCGCCGAGCGGCCCGAGGTGCCGGCCGGCTACACGGTGACCACCTGGACCCGGGGCG
This sequence comes from Kitasatospora sp. NBC_01300, assembly GCF_041435235.1. Taxonomy (NCBI): domain Bacteria; kingdom Bacillati; phylum Actinomycetota; class Actinomycetes; order Kitasatosporales; family Streptomycetaceae; genus Kitasatospora; species Kitasatospora sp. NBC_01300. Next base: position 1,744,364 of record NZ_CP108408.1, read on the forward strand.
GGACCATCCGGACCCTGGTCCGCACCGAGGCCGGACACCTCGCCGCACGCGGCCAGGCGGGCCTGGCCGGCCCCGTGGCCGTCCCGGACCAGATCCTGACCGCGCCCGAGCACCGGCGCCGGGGCCTGGGCGCCCTGGTGATGCGGACCCTCCAGAACGCCGGGCACGAGGCGGGCGCCGACACCGCCGTCCTGGTCGGCACCCCGGACGGCCGGGCGCTCTACGCCTCGCTCGGCTGGACCACCCGCTCCCCGATGGCGAGCCTGGTCTACGAGCCCGCAGCCGCGCCCGCAGCCGGATCCGCCGCCGAGTCCGCCGCCGGACCCGGAGCCGACCCCGCAGCCGAACCCGGAGCCGACCCCGCAGCCGTCCCCGCAGCCGAGTAGGGCAGCAGCTCGGCCCGCTTCGGCGGCCGGCCGTCGCCGGAGGAGCGCCCGGTCAGCCGGCGGCCGATCCACGGCCCCAGGTGGCCGCCCAGCCAACGGGCGTCGGCACGCAGCCGCTCGGCCCGGCCGGGCGGGGCGGCGGGCGGCAGCGGGGCGCGCCAGTCGGAGGCGGCGGGGCGGCCGAGCGCCTCCAGCACCCCTTCGGCGACCCGGCGGTGGCCCTCGGGCGACAGGTGCAGGCGGTCCTCGGCCCAGAGCCGGCGGTCGTCGAAGCAGGGGGCGGCGAACAGGTCGACGACGGCGACGCCCTCGTCCTGGCCGAGCTCGTGCACGAAGGCCTTCATCCGCAGGATGGCCGGGAGCAGCCGGGCGCTGCCCGCCATCCTGCGGGTCGGGTCGGTACTGGTGAAGAGCACCACGGTGGCGCCGGTGGCGCGCAGCTCCTCGGTGCAGCGGCCGAGCAGCCGCTCGACCCGGGCGATGTCGCAGCCGGGGCGCAGCGCGTCGTTGAGGCCGCCGACGAGGGTCACCAGGTCGGCGCCCATCGCGGTGGCGGCGGGGAGCTGCTCGTCGTGGATCTGGCCGATGAGCTTGCCGCGGACGGCGAGGTTCGCGTAGCGGAAGCCGCCGTCGCCCCCGGCCTCGGCGGCGAGCGCGTCGGCGAGCCGGTCGGCCCAGCCCCGGTAGTGGCCGTCGGGCAGCAGGTCGTCGCACATGCCCTCGGTGAAGGAGTCCCCGACGGCGACGTAACTGCGGTAGGTGGTGGGCACGGGCGGTCTCCGCTCTCCTCCGATGGCTCCGTGGCCCGACGATGCTACGCGCGGCCGGTCCGGGCGCCGGCAGCGGACCCGGCACCGACACCGGCACCGGCATCGGCGCCGGCATCGGCGCCTAACCCGCGACGGGCGCCCCGTCGTCCGCCGCGCTGGGGGTGAACCAGTGCTCGCGGACGGCGTCGGTGGGCCGCTGCTCGCCGAGGGCGGGCAGGCCCCACTCCCCCAGCGCCTCGATCACCGGGCGCAGTTCGCGGCCGCGTTCGGTGAGCTCGTAGACCGTGGCGTTGGCGGGCCGTTCGAGCCGGCGGCGCAGGGCCAGGCCGTCGCCCTCCAGCTGCTTGAGCCGGGCGGCGAGGATGTCGGTGGAGACGCCGGGCAGGTCGGCGTGCAGGTCGGTGTAGCGGCGCGGGCCGCCGAGGAGTTCACGGACGATCAGGAGGCTCCAGCGTTCCCCCACCGCGTCCAGGGCGCGGGCGACGGCGCAGTACTGGTCGTAGCTTCGGCGTGACATGTGGATCAGCATAGCCAAAAGGTTGGACTTTCCAAGTGCCAACTTGGTAGAACAAAGCATCAGCAACGGTGCGGTGGTGACGGTCGGGAGGCCACAGTGGAGTTTCGGCAGTCCAGCAAGCTGAACAACGTGTGCTACGAGATCCGCGGCCCGGTGGTCGACCAGGCCAACGCCCTGGAGGAGGCCGGGCACAGCGTGCTGCGGCTGAACACCGGCAACCCGGCCCCGTTCGGCTTCGAGGCGCCCGAGGAGATCATCCAGGACATCATCCGCAACCTGCCCAAGGCGCACGGCTACAGCGACTCCCGCGGCATCCTGCCCGCCCGCCGCGCGGTGGTGCAGTACTACCAGCAGCGCGGTGTGACCGGAGTCGGCGTCAACGACGTCTACCTCGGCAACGGCGCCTCCGAGCTGATCCAGATGGCCGTCACCGCGCTCGTCGACGACGGCGACGAGGTGCTCGTCCCGATGCCGGACTACCCGCTGTGGACGGCCGTGGTCCGGCTGGCCGGCGGCAAGGCCGTGCACTACCTGTGCGACGAGCAGGCCGACTGGTACCCCGACCTCGACGACATCGCCGCCAAGATCACCGCCCGCACCAAGGCCATCGTCGTCATCAACCCCAACAACCCCACCGGCGCGGTCTACCCGAAGGAACTGCTGGAGGGCATCCTCGACCTGGCCCGCCGCCACCAGCTGATGGTCCTGGCCGACGAGATCTACGACAAGATCCTCTACGACGACACCGAGCACCACTGCCTCGCCACCCTCGCCGACGACGTCCTCACCCTCACCTTCAACGGCCTCTCCAAGGCCTACCGGGTGGCCGGCTTCCGCAGCGGCTGGCTGGTCGTCTCCGGGCCCAAGCAGCACGCCGCCGACTACCTGGAGGGCCTGACCATGCTCTCCGGCATGCGGCTGTGCCCCAACGTGCCCGCCCAGTTCGCCGTCCAGGCCGCGCTCGGCGGCCACCAGTCCATCAACGACCTGGTGCTGCCCGGCGGCCGCCTCACCGAACAGCGCGACGTCGCCTTCAGGGCCCTCAACGAGATCCCCGGCGTCAGCTGCGTCAAGCCCAAGGGCGCCCTGTACGCCTTCGCCCGGCTCGACCCGGCGGTGCACCGGATCGTCGACGACGAGCGGTTCGTGCTGGACCTGCTGCTCCGCGAGAAGATCCACGTCGTCCAGGGCACCGGCTTCAACTGGCCCCGCCCGGACCACTTCCGCTTCGTCACCCTGCCCCGCGCCGACGACCTGGAGACGGCCATCAACCGCATCGGCCGCTTCCTCGCGACGTACCGCCAGTCCTGAGCGCACCTGACACAACCTAGGCTTGCCGGTCATGACCGTCCTGCGTTCCGTCGCCCTGTTCGTCGTCGCCGCCCTCGCCGAGATCGGCGGCTGCTGGCTGATCTGGCAGAGCGTGCGCGAGCAGCGGCCGTGGTGGCTGGCCGGGCTGGGGGTGGTGGTGCTCGGCGGGTACGGCTTCGTCGCGGCGCTCCAGCCGGACAGCCACTTCGGCCGGGTGCTGGCCGCGTACGGCGGGGTGTTCGTCGCCGGGTCGCTGCTCTGGGGCGTGGTCGTGGACGGCTTCCGGCCGACCCGCTACGACGTGGTGGGCGCGCTGGTCTGCCTGGCCGGGGTCGCGGTGATCATGTACGGGCCCCGGCGCTGAGCGCACCGGGCCCCGGATCGGGCCCCGCACGCACGGGGCCCCGGCGTCGAGGTGCGGACTTCCTCGACGCCGGGGCCCGGCGAGCCGGTTCGGGGACTACCAGCCCCAGCCGCCGCCCTGACCGTCGTCGTCGTGGTCCGAGTCCCAGCCCTCGCCGACCTTGCGCAGGATCGTGTAGTTGTCGATCTGCGTGCCGTCCTCGGCCAGCGCGGTCACCTTCATGGACGACTTCTGGCCCAGGTGGGCCGGGGTGACGTCGACCTTGATGAAGGAGTAGCCGGTGTAGCGCACCCGCGACCACTGGATGGTCTCGGGGACCTTCACCTTGCCCTTGCCCCAGTAGTAGGTCTTCACCTCGTCCTGGTGGTTCTCGTGCCCCTCGTAGGTGTCCGGCACGTCGAACTTGTACAGGCTGCGGCCGGCCGCGCCCGCGGTCACGTAGACGACGCCGTCCTTGGCCGGCTCGATGGTGGCGCCGCTCGGCACCTGCTTCGAGACCTTGTTGCCGAGGATCGCGTCGGTGCGCTCGTAGATGTGGTTGTGGCCGTTGATGACCAGGTCCACCCGGAACTTCTCGAACAGCGGCACCCAGGCCTCGCGGACGCCGCCCTCGGAGGCGTGCGCGACGGTGGTGGAGAAGGCGCAGTGGTGGAAGAAGACCACGACGAAGTCGATCGTCTCGTCGTTGCGCAGGTCCTTGAGGGTGCGCTCCAGCCACTTGGTCTGCTTGTTCGCCGAGATGCCCAGGTTGGCCGGGATCTCGTAGGAGACGTCGTTGGCGTCGAGCGAGATGACGCCGACGTTCTTGTAGCGGAAGGTGTAGACGCCGGGGACCTTGCGCGGGTCCGGGCCGTTGTCCGGGAGGAAGAAGCGGGTGTTCTCGCCGCCGTACCCGTTGGGCGAGTACCAGGCCTCGATGTCGTGGTTGCCGTAGGCGACCATCCACGGGATCTCCGCGGCGACCGTCTCGGTCTGGACCAGGAAGTCGTCCCAGGTCTTCGCGTTGTACGAGGCCTTGTCCGGGTCGGTGCCGGAGCCCGCCGGGTCGGCGTAGCAGATGTCGCCGGCGTGCAGGTGGAAGGACGGCTTCTGGGCCTTGATGATGTGGTCGTTGCCGGCCGCGTGCGAGCTGACGCCCTGGTCGCCGAAGGCGGTGAAGGTGAACGGCTCGTAGACCTTGCCCCAGCGGTGGTCGCGGGAGGGCGCGGTGCGGAAGGTGTGCAGGGTGGAGATCTGCTGCTGCGAGGCCGGGTCGAAGCCCTCGTGGCCGACACCGTAGTAGTAGGTGGTGTCGGGGTGCAGGTCCTCCAGCGCCACGTGCAGGTAGTACTGGTCCACCGGCTGGCTGTTCGGGGTCAGCGCCGGGGTGTGCAGGGTGCGGACCTCGGCCTGGAGCTTGTGGCTGAGCTCCCACGGGGTCTTGCCGTAGCGCAGGAACGGCTTCTTGACCGGCGCCGGGACCTGCCAGGAGATGCGGAACTGGGTGTCGGGCTCGGGCCCGAACTGGAGGTGGCGCCCGATCGGCGCGACCAGCGAACCGTCGACGCCGGCCGTCGTGGCACCGGTCAGCAGCTGCGGGCTCGCCGGCGCGGCGAAGGCCGTTCCGCTGCCCAGCGCGCCGCCGACGGCGACGGCACCGACGGTCACGGCGCCGGCGCGCAGCATCCGGCGGCGGGAGAAGCGGGCCCGCAGGTACTCGTGCTGCTCGGCCGTGCTCATGCGGTCAGCGAGCTTGGCCGGTACGCCCATGTGAGGGATATCCATGCGCGGGACTCTTCCAGCGACGCGTTGACCGCACACGGACGCGGGGTGAACGGGCCGCAGCGCGCCGCCCATTCGAACACCAATGTTCGACCATGATCAGGTAAAGAACGCGCCCGCACCGGGCCGACCCCGGATCATGGCCGCCGCCGGCGGCGCGGCCTGAGCCCCCGTCGGCGCCGGCGCGGACGGGGGCGCTCAGCCGGAGGGCTCGTCCCAGGTGGAGGGGGACCGGTTGCCGGTGCCGTCGCAGGTGCGGCAGATCTCGTCCCGGTAGGCGTGCTTGGCGCCGGTCGCGTCCACCCGGTAGCGGACGTACACCCCGGTGCCGTCGCAGAGGAAGCAGTTGCCGCCCCCGCCGCCCACCTCGGTGGTCCCGGTGCCCTGACAGGTCCGGCAGCTGAGACCGGCGGTCCGGCCGGTGCCCGCGCAGATGCGGCAGACCGTCGTCATCGTCGTCCTCCCTGGGCGGAACCGCTGGCAGCCACCGGTCATGCTAGTGGGACCGCCGAGGGCGGCGTCCAGCGGATCCTGCTCGGCCGCCGGATCGGCCAACCCCGCTGCGTCCCAACCGTGATGAGGACGGATCGGCTCCACCGTCCGCTACTCCGCCAGGCCCTCGCGGACCCGGCGGGACACCGAGATCAGCTGGAGGTCGAGCAGTCCGGGCGGGTCGGCCAGCCCGGGGCCGCCCGCGTGCACCCAGGCGGCTATCTCGTCGATCATGTCGTCCGCCAGCACGAAGCCCAGCCAGACCGGGCGCCCGCCCGCCGCCCGCCCCTCCCCGGAGGGGCCGACCACCACCACGTTGGACTGGGTGCACACGTCCAGGCACTTGACCGCGCGGACCCGGCCCGCCGTACCCACCGCGGCCCGCAGCCGCTCGTACTGCCCGGCGTGGTCCACCCCCGGGTGCTTGGCCTCGGTGCCGCAGCAGCAGCCCCGGCAGACGGTGACGGTCACCGGGGAGGCGGCCGCCTGCTTGCGGTCCCGGTCTCGGCGGCTCATCGGCTCTGGAACTCCTCCTGGTCACGGGGCACGCTGCACGCGCAGCCTACCCGTCATGCCGAGAACCACTGCCGGGTACCGGGTGCCGGGGTTCGGCGGCGGTCCGTAGGATGCCCCCATGGGACACGCGACCACCGAGAAAGCCGTACCGCGGATGCGCCTGGACGCCTCCAACGCGGCCAAGGTCGCGACCACCCTCCAGGCGCTGGCCACCCCCTCCCGGCTGCTGATCCTCGCCGAACTGCGCGAGGGCCCGCGCGCGGCGACCGAACTCGCCGACGCCGTGGGCATGGAGCAGTCCGCCTGCTCCCACCAGCTGCGGCTGCTGCGCAACCTCGGCCTGGTCGTCGGCGAGCGCCGGGGCCGCTCGGTGGTCTACTCCCTGCACGACGACCACGTCGCCGCCCTCCTCGACCAGGCCGTGTACCACGTCGAGCACCTGCGGCTGGGCCTCACCGACGAGCGCTGAGGCCGCACCCGCCCCGGTCCCCTACGCCGTGGCCTGCGCCGCCGCGCGGCCGGCGGTGCGGCCGGAGAAGAGGCAGCCGCCGAGGAAGGTGCCCTCCAGGGAGCGGTAGCCGTGGACGCCCCCGCCGCCGAAGCCGGCGGCCTCCCCGGCGGCGTAGACGCCCGGGAGGGGTTCGCCGTCGGGGCGCAGGACGCGGGCGGAGAGGTCGGTCTCCAGGCCGCCGAGGGACTTGCGGGTGAGGATGTTGAGCCGGACGGCGATCAGCGGGGCGGCGCCGGGGTCGAGGATGCGGTGCGGCGGGGCCACCCGGATCAGCTTGTCGCCGAGGTAGCGGCGGGCGCCGTGGACGGCGGTGACCTGGAGGTCCTTGGAGAAGGGGTTGGCGAACTGCCGGTCGCGGGCCTCGACGGTGCGGCGCAGCTCGGCGGGATCGATCAGCGATTCGCGGGTCCTGGCGTTCATGCCGCGGGCGAGGTCGGCGAGGTTGCTCGCGACGACGAAGTCGGGCCCGTGCCGCAGGTGGCTGCGGACCGGACCGGGGGCGCCGGGCAGGGCGCGGCCGAGGACGCCGCGCACGGACTTCCCGGTCAGGTCCGGGTTCTGCTCCGAGCCGGAGAGGGTGAACTCCTTCTCGATGATGCGCTGGTTGAGCACGAACCAGGTGTGCCCGTACCCGGTGGACATGATGTGGTCGAGCGTGCCGAGGGTGTCGAAGCCGGGGAAGAGCGGGACGGGCAGCCGGTTGCCGCGCGCGTCCAGCCAGAGCGAGGACGGGCCGGGCAGGATGCGGATGCCGTGCCGGGCCCAGATCGGGTCCCAGTTCTCGATGCCCTCGGTGTAGTGCCACATCCGGTCGCCGTTGATGAGGCTGGCACCGGCGTCGCCGGCGATGCCGAGCATCAGCCCGTCGACGTGGGCGGGGACGCCGGAGAGCAGTTTGGCGGGCGGGGTGCCGAGCCGGGCGGGCCAGGCCTTGCGGACGAGGTCGTGGTTGCCGCCGATGCCGCCGGAGGTCACGATCACGGCCTGGGCGCGCAGTTCGAACCGTCCGGCGGCCTCGCGCGAGCTGGCCTCGCCGCGGGCGGCCGAACTGGGCACCAGCACCTCGCCGGTGACGGTGTCGGTGACGCCCGCGGTGGCGGCCAGGCCGGTGACCCGGTGCCGGAAGCGCAGGTCGACCAGCCCGCGGGCGGCGGCGGAGCGGACCCGGCGGACGAAGGGCTCCAGCAGTCCGGGCCCGGTGCCCCAGGTGATGTGGAAGCGGGGCACCGAGTTGCCCGGGCCGTCGGCGAGGAGGCCGCCGCGCTCGGCCCAGCCGACGACGGGGAAGAACCGGACGCCCAGGCCGTACAGCCAGGAGCGCTTCTCGCCGGCCGCGAAGTCGACGTAGGCCTCGGCCCAGCGGCGCGGCCAGGCGTCCTCGGGCCGGTCGAAGCCGGCGGTGCCGAACCAGTCCTGGCGGGCGAGGGCGTGTGAGTCGCGGATCCGCATCCGGCGCTGCTCGGGCGAGTCGACCAGGAAGAGGCCGCCGAAGGACCAGTGCGCCTGGCCGCCGAGCGAGGCCGCGGGCTCCTGGTCGAGCAGGATCACCTTCCGTCCGGCGTCGGCGAGTTCGGCGGTGGCGGCGAGTCCGGCGAGTCCTGCTCCGATGACGATGACGTCGGCGTCCAGGGCCATGCGCAGTCCTCCGTCGCGGCGAGCGGGACGGCGCGCGCGGGGTGGGCGCCGTCGCTGTGCGCCCGATACTGCGGCCTGCGGTGACGTCCGGTCAACCGGCCGGTAACAACCGACTGCGGCAATTCCGCTCCACACCGTTTCGGAAATGTCTTCGACACGCGGTGGAGCGAAATGCGAAATGCGATCTGACGGAATTTCGGAAATTTCCGCGCACGGCATGGACGTCCACGAAACCAACAAGTAACTTACCTGCGAGTAGCCGCGGCCCGGCACGACCCCCACCCGTCGTTTCTCTCCCCCCAGGAGGAACCGTGCTCCCCCCTGCCCGGAAGCCCCGACACCTGCGCAGCTCCACCGCACTCGCCACCGTCGCCCTGGGCGCCGCCCTCGCACTCACCTCCACCAGCGCCCAGGCCGCCACCCCGGCGCCCAGGCACCTCGTGGCGCTCGGCGACTCCTACGCCGCCGGTGCGGGCGTGCCCGGCCAGTCGGCCGGCCTGTGCCTGCGCTCCGACCGCAACTACGGCCACCTGGTCGCCGCCGCCCTCAAGGCCGGCGCGTACACCGACGTCACCTGCGCCGCCGCCAAGGTCAAGGCCATGACGCAGCCGCAGTACGACGCCTTCATCCGGGTCAACGACCCGCAGCTGGACGCGGTGACCCCCGACACCGACCTGGTCACCCTCGGCATCGGCGGCAACGACCTCGCGGCCAGCGACCTCGGCCTCGGCGAACTCGTCGCCACCTGCATCGCCGGCGCGGTCGTCAACCCGCTCGGCACGCCCTGCAAGGACGTCTACCACCACGGCTACTGGGACTGGAGCAGCTGGTCCTGGCAGTACGGCAACGACGACCTGGCCGAGCGGATCACCAGCAGCATCGCGCCGCAGGTCGCCGACACGCTGCGACGCATCCACGCCAAGGCGCCGCGGGCCCGGGTGCTGCTCGTCGGCTACCCGTCCGTGCTGCCCGCCGACGGCCGCTCGTGCATCCTGCGCCAGCCCGTGACCCCGGGCGACGTCGAGTACATGCACGGCGTGCTCGACAAGCTGAACGCCGCGCTCAAGTCCACCGCCGCGGCCGGCGGCGCGACGTACGTCGACACCGCCACGCCCACCGCCGGGCACGACGTGTGCTCGGACGACCGCTGGATCGAGGGCGCGCTGCCCGGCTCGCCCGCCGTGCCGTTCCACCCGAACGCCACCGGCGAGAAGGTGATGGCGGACGCGGTGCTCGCCGCGCTGCGGTAGGCCCCGGAAACCCCGAGGGGGCGGTGACCGGACTCCGGTCACCGCCCCCTCGGGGTCTGCGCTACTCCGACTTGGCGGCCGCGGCGGCCAGGCCGGCCGACCACTTCTCCTCGACCTTGCCGAACTTCCAGTAGGCGATCGCCCCGACCCAGGTCAGCACGAACAGGCCGACGATCGCGTAGCCGACGAAGTTGAGGTCCAGCCCGCCGATCCAGGCGATCGGGCCGCTGGTGATGTCCAGCTTCTCGCCGAGCAGGCCGATCAGCTCGACCAGGCCGATCACCAGCGCGACCAGCACCGACAGGCCGGTGACGGTCAGGTTGTAGTAGATCTTGCGGACCGGCTTGGAGAAGGCCCACTCGTAGGCGAAGTTCATGAACGAGCCGTCGATGGTGTCCAGCAGGCTCATCCCGGCCGCGAACAGGATCGGCAGCGTGAGCAGCGCGTACCAGGGCAGCGAGAACGCCGCCGCGCCGCCGGCCAGCACCAGCAGCGACACCTCGGTCGCGGTGTCGAAGCCGAGGCCGAACAGCAGGCCCACCGGGTACATGTGCCAGGGCTTGGTGACGGCCCTGGTCACCCGGCCGAGGATGCGGTTCATCAGCCCGCGCCGCTCCAACTGGCGCTCCAGCTCGGCCTCGTCGTACTCGCCCACGCGCATCCGGCGGAACACCTTGAGGATGCCGTTGAAGGCGCCCAGGTTGATCAGGCCGAGGAGCAGCAGGAACGTCCCGGAGACGGTGGTGCCGATCAGGCCGGTCATCGTGTGCAGGGTCGAGTCGTCCGCCTCCACCTGGTCGGCGAGCGAGCGGATGCCGAAGGCGAGCAGCGCGCAGAGGCCGAAGACGATCGAGGAGTGCCCGAGCGAGAACCAGAAGCCGACCGACAGGGGCCGCTTGCCCTGGCCCATCAGCTTGCGGGTGGTGTTGTCGATCGCCGCGATGTGGTCCGCGTCGAAGGCGTGCCGCATCCCGAGGGTGTAGGCGGTCAGGCCCATGCCCGCGCCGAACACCTGCCCGCCGACGTCGTAGTGCTCGGGCGCGACCAGCGCGAGCAGGGTGAACCAGCCGACGACGTGCAGCGCGAGGATGAACCCGCCCATTCCGGCCAGGCGCATCCACTCCTCCCGGGTGAGCCGGTCACGCCATCTGACGGGCGAGGCACCTGCGGCGGGGCTGGACATCCTGTGGTCCTTTCGGGTGGTCCGGGCGAAGCTGGGCCATCTTTCCCCCCTCGGGGAAGCAGTTGCAAGTCATGTGCAAATGCCGGACGACGGCGAACGGGGGCACGCGGGCGCGGACGAGGGGCGTACGGCGGCGGGCGCACGCCCGTTCGCATCGGGCTCCGTCCGGCCGCCCCATCCGCCCCCCCGACCCGGCCGCCCCGAGCGGCGGGCCGCGACCACGGCGCCGTCTTCGTCAGGAAATCGGACGATTCCTCCCCTAGGGTCGAGATGCCGACGCCCGCGGCACGCCCCCCCCACGCGCCGCGGGCCCTCCGGCGCTCACCGGCCCGGGATCCGATGGGAGCGGCCATGCCGTCCTACCCCTTCCGCACCACCCGCGAGGACGTCCGCATCCCGCTGCCCGACGGCACCCGACTGGCCGCCCGGCTGTGGCGCCCGGTCAGCGACGAACCCGTCCCCGCCCTGCTGGAGTACTCCGCCGGCCGGCTCACCGACCGCACCGCCGCCGAGGACGCCCGCCGCCACCCCTGGTACGCCGGCCACGGCTACGGCGCCGTCCGGGTCGACACCCGCGGCCACGGCAACTCCGACGGCCTGCCCGGCGAACCCGGCGGCGACCAGGAGCTCGACGACGGCGCCGCCGTCCTCGACTGGCTCGCCCACCGCCCCTGGTGCAGCGGCCGGGTCGGCCTGCTCGGCGTCGGCGCCGCCGGCACCACCGCCCTGCTGCTCGCGGCCCGCGCCCCCGACACCGTCGGCGCCGTGGTCACCGTCTGCCCCGAAGGCGGCCACCGCCTCGGCGGCGCCCTGCTCGCCGCCGACCTGCACACCCGGCTCACCGCCCTGGTCGCCGGCGCCGCCCTCCCGCCCGACCCCCGGCACGTCGGCGACGCCTGGCGCACCGACTGGCTGGCCCGCCTCGAATCCCTGGACCCGCCCGTCGACGCCTGGCTCACCGCCGGCGAGACCACCGTCCCCGTCCCCGCCCCCACCTTCGCCGTCGCCGGCTGGGGCGACCCGTCCTGCTCCTTCGTGCTGCGCCTGCTCGCCACCTCCCCCACCGCCCGCGCCCTGCTCGGCCCCTGGCCGCACGGCCTGCCCGAGGACACCCTCCCCGAGACCCTGCGCTGGTGGGACCACTGGCTGCGCGACCTCGACACCGGCGCCCTGGCGGAGCCCGCCCTGCGCAGCTGGATCGGCACCCGCTGGACCGGCGAGGAGGCCTGGCCCTCCCCCGACGTCCGGGAGATCCACTACGGCCTCGACGGCCCGCTGCGCACCGCCGGCACCGCCTCCGACGACCGCCACGTCCGCGTCCGCTCCCCGCAGCACACCGGCCTCAACGCCGGCGCCTACGTCCCGCTCGGCCGCCCCGCCGACCAGCCGCCCGACCAGCGCGAGGAGGACGGCCGCTCGGTCTGCTTCGACTCCCAGCCGCTGCCCGAACCGGTCGAACTGCTCGGCATCCCGACCGTACGGCTGCGCCTGCGCGCGGGCGGCCCGCCCGCCCAGATCACCGCCCGGCTCTGCGCCGTCGGCCCGGACGGCACCTCCACGCTGCTCACCCGGGGCGTCCTGGTCGCCACCGGCCCCGACGCGGACGTCGAGCTCGCCGCCTGCGCCGGCACCCTCCCGGCCGGGCACCGGCTGCGGCTCGCCCTCTCCTCGGTCTACTGGCCGTGGGTGTGGCCCACCCCGGACGACGCCGGCTATGCCATCGACCCGTCCCGCTCCGCCCTCACCCTGCCCACCCGGCACCTCGCCGCCGACGTCGGCGCCGCCCCCGTCGCCTTCGAGGCCCCCGCCCTGCCCGAGCCGCTCGACATCCACCGCACCGAGCCGCTGACCGCCCGGCCCGAGCACGTCACCGTGCACGACATCGGCCGCCGGGAATGGCGCGCCGAACTCTCCCCCGCCACCGACGGCAGCCGCACCCACCCCGACGGCCTGGTCCGCGACGAGCACACCGTCACCGCCTACCGGGTGCTCACCGACGCCCCGCTCAGCGCCCAGGCCCGCACCGACCACACCGTGCGCCTCGAACGCCCCGACATCGGCTGGGACGTCACCGTCCAGACCCGCACCCAACTGCGCTGCGACGCCGGGCACTTCCTCAGCATCGTGCAGCTGCGCGCGCTGGAGGCCGGTTCGGTGGTGTTCGCCCGGGAATGGCAGCACCGCGTACCGCGCTGGATTCCTCAGGGCAATTCCAAGTAATCCTTATACCTTTGCTTTCAATTCCCGCATTGCTTTATAAATGGCGGCATGAAGACCCTCGGCCTGATCGGCGGCATGAGCTGGGAATCCACCGCCGAGTACTACTAGTACTTCGTTAGGTTGATTTGATCTTGTGGTCGTGGCGGTGCATGCTGCGGTCTGTGGATCTTGGTGAGGTGGAGAAGCTTCGTGGGGACCTCGGCGACTTCGTGGCCGAGGTCTTCGCATCGCTCGCGCGCAAGGATCAGCGCCGGCAAGGGGATTGCTATCTGCGCGGGCTGATGTTGGACGGGCGGCGCAAGTCGATCCAGCCGATGGCCGAGCGGCTGCCGGACGGGAACATGCAGGCGCTGCAGCAGTTCGTCAGCCAGTCGCCGTGGGACCACACGCCGGTTCTGCGGCAGATCGCACGGAAGATGACCGCCGCCCTCGCGCCGGAGGCGTGGGTGATCGACGACACCTCGTTCCCGAAGGCCGGCGACCAGTCCGTGGCCACGTCTCGGCAGTACTGCGGCGCGCTGGGCAAACGCTCTCTCTGCCAGGTCGGGGTGAGCGTCCACGCCGTCACCGACCAGGCCTCCGGCCCGCTGTCCTGGCGGCTGTTCGTGCCGCCGGAGTGGGACGATCGTGACGATGCCCGCCGCCGTCGCACCGGCCTGCCACCGGAGGTCGGGCACGTCGAGAAGTGGCGCCTGGCCGTCGACGCCCTCGAAGAGTTGATCTCCTGGGGGCTCGCCCCGCAGGTCGTGGTCGCCGACGCGGGCTACGGCCAGTCCGCCGCGTTCCGCCATGCCCTGCGCTCACGGGGCCTGGACTACATCGTGGCGGTGCGCGGCGACGAGACCGCGCACCGCCACGACGCCGAACCGGTGGCGCCCGCCTATGGCGGTGCCGGCCGCAGGACACTGCCCCGTTACCGCACGGATTCCGTCGCCCTGCACGAGCTCGCCACCGAAGGCGGGCGCCGTGCGTTTCGGCAGGTCACCTGGCGTCAGGGCAGCCGCGGGGCGATGCGCTCGCGCTTTCGCGTCCTGCAGGTGCGGCCCGCGGGGAAGATCCCCCGGACGCTCGCCGCCGCCGAGGCCGGCGGCGGCGCCGCATGGAACGGCGTCCTACCGGCCGAGACCCTGCTGGTCGAATGGCCTCCCGGCGCGACCGCGCCCACCGACTACTGGCTCACCAACCTGCCACCCGACACCGTGATCCGCCGCCTCGTGCGCCTGGCCAAGATCCGCTGGCGCATCGAGCACGACTACCGCGAGATGAAACACGGCCTGGGCCTGGACCACTTCGAGGGCCGCACCTGGCGCGGCTGGCACCACCACGTCACCCTGGTCACCGCCGCCCACGCCTTCCTCACCCTCCGGCGCCTCGACCCAAAAGTCGAGACGCCGGCCTGACCTTCTACCGAGTCCTCGACACCATCCAGGACCTGATACGGGCCTGGACCGGCGAATGCCCCACCTGCCACCGCGAGTTACCCACCACACGCCGACCGGGACGCACCCGACCACGCCAGACCTAACGAAGTACTACTACCGCCTCCTCAACGAACTCACCCGCGACCGCCTCGGCGGCCTGCACTCCGCGCCGCTCGTGCTGCACTCGGTCGACTTCGCCGTCATCGAACGGCTCCAGGCCGACGGCCGCTGGACCGAGGCCGGCGAGGTCCTGGCCGGCGCGGCGCGGTCCCTGGAGGCGGCCGGCGCCGAACTGCTGCTGATCTGCACCAACACCATGCACAAGGTCGCCGACCAGGTCGCGGCCGCGACCCCCGTCCCGCTGCTGCACCTCGCCGACGCCACCGCGGACGCCGTCCGGGCCGCCGGACTGCGCCGGATCGGGCTGCTCGGCACGGCCTTCACGATGGAACAGGACTTCTACCGCGGCCGGCTGGCCTCCCACGGCCTCGACGTCCTCGTCCCCGGCCCCGACAGCCGCGCCCTGGTCCACCGGGTGATCTACCAGGAGCTGTGCCTCGGCGTGGTCCGCGAGGAGTCCCGCGCGGCGTACCGCCGGGTGATCGACGAACTGGTGGCCGCCGGCGCCCAGGGGGTCGTCCTCGGCTGCACCGAGATCGAACTGCTCGTCCGCCCCGAGGACAGCCCCGTCCCCACCTTCCCCACCACCCGCCTGCACGCCGAAGCCGCCGTCACCGCCGCCCTGGCCCCGTAACGGGCCCGCGGCGGCCCCGCGACAACCCGACAGCCCGACGACCGACGACCGACGGCCCCGAACCGCGATCCGCACGCAGGACACACCCCCGCCCCCCGGTCAGAGCCGGTCGTAGATGGCGACCAGCTGCCGCAGCACGTCGGTCGCGGCGTCCAGGGCGGGGGCGTCGTGGTGCGCGAGGGCGGTGTCGAGCGCCTGCGCCAGGGCGTCCTGGCGTTCGCCGTGGCGGCGCCGGCCCGCGTCGGTGAGGGCGACCAGGACGGACCGCTTGTCGCCCGGGGGGCGCTCCCGGGTGACGTAGC
Source organism: Kitasatospora sp. NBC_01300 (assembly GCF_041435235.1). Taxonomy (NCBI): domain Bacteria; kingdom Bacillati; phylum Actinomycetota; class Actinomycetes; order Kitasatosporales; family Streptomycetaceae; genus Kitasatospora; species Kitasatospora sp. NBC_01300. The sequence continues at coordinate 1,759,757 of NZ_CP108408.1, forward strand.
CGGCGGTGGCGAGGTTGTTGACCAGCTGGGTGGTGGCGGCGCTGGTGGTCTCGGTGGCGGCGGCGAGCTGGCCGATCGACAGCGGGCCCGTCTCGGCCAGGACGCGCAGGGCCCGGGCGTGGGTGAGGGAGAGCGCGCCGGGGGTGCGGGTGGCGCGTCCGCGCAGGCGGGAGTCGGCGGCGCTGAGGCTGTAGGCGGCGCGGGCGAGCCGGTCGAGGGCCTGCTCGCGGGCGGGGGCGGGTTGGGGCTGCGACATGGGGGCGGCCTCCGTGGCTCGATCGATGGGCGGGTTGACAGCAGAATATCCTAAGTACTTAATAGATAAGTACTTAGCGACTCGGTCGGCACCGCCGCCGAGCCCCCTATCCGCATGGAGGACACCCGTCATGACCGTTCGTTCGACCGGACAGAGCTGGGCCCTGGACATCGCCCTCGCCCAGGGCGGCTTCGACGCCCTGCACCCCCAGGCCAAGGGCACCCTGGAGCAGCTCGGCCACGACCACACCGACTTCGACAAGGTCTTCGCGCTGGTGCAGAGCGGAGCGATGCTCCCCAAGGCCTGGGCCACCGTGGCCGGGCAGGCCGAGGAGCGCGCCGCCCACCACGAGCGGGGCGGCTTCGCCCAGACCGCCGCCGACCTGTACGTGCGCGCCGCGGTGATGTGGGGCCGCGCCCAGTACTCCGTCTTCGACGCCACCGACCCGCGCAAGCTCGCCTTCCGCGAGCACGCCAACCACTGCGTGGAGCGCCTGGGCGCGCTCCGCGACGACCGGGTCCGCCGGGTGGAGCTGGACTTCGAGGGCGGCCGGATCTACGGCCTGCTGCACCTGCCGGCCGGCGAGGTGCGCAACGCCCCCGCGGTGATCCTCGGCCCGGGGATGGACATGATCAAGGAGGACTACATCTACGCCGCCGAGCGGTACTACACCTCCCGCGGCATCGTCGCCCTGTCCATCGAGGGCCCCGGCCAGGGCGAGACCCGGGCCAACGGGCTCACCGTCGACCTCACCAACTACGAGCGCGCGATCGGCCGTTACCTCGACCACCTGGCCTCGCTCCCGGAGGTCGACCCGCAGCGGATCGGCATGTTCGGCATCTCGATGAGCGGCTACTGGGGCTCGCGCGCCGCCGCCACCGACCGCCGGCTCGCCGCGCTGGCCGCCTTCGAGGCGGTCACCGGCGACTTCCAGACGATCTTCGAGCAGGCCCAGCCGACCTTCAAGAACAACTACATGTACATGGCCGGCTACACCGACGAGGAGGCCTTCGACCGCGAACTGGTCGCCCGGATGCCGCTCGGCGACCTCGTCCAGGAGATCGACTGCCCGGTCCTGTACGGCATCGGCGAGTTCGACGAACTGACCCGGCTGGAGCAGGCCCTGGCCAACTACGAGCGCGTCCGCGCACCCAAGGAACTGCGCGTCTACGAGAACGAGTTCCACCCGCTGGGCGGGGTCGCCGCCGAGATCTTCCGCTTCGGCGCGGAGTGGATCGAGCGCGCCCTGAACGGCGAGTTCGCCGAGGCCGGGCGCGACGTGCGGCACTACGTGCACCACGACGGCCGCACCACCGACGGCACCGCCAACCCCACCTGGTGGCTCGGCGCCGTCCCCGCCCAGATCACCGACGCCCGCCGGGCGTGACACCGGGCGCACGGTCCGGCCCCGGGGCGTGGGAGCCCCGGGGCCGGACGGTGTACCGGTGGCGCGTCAGCTGGTCTGGATGGAGGTGTCGTCGATCACGAAGCTCGTCTGCAGCGAGGCGTCCTCGGTGCCGGTGAACTTCAGGGTGACCGTCTGGCCCGCGTAGGACGAGAGGTCGAAGGTCCGCTGCTGGTAGCCCGCCGCCGCGTCCACGTTGGAGTACGTCTTCAGCGTGGTCCCGTTCACCGCCACGGTCAGCTTGTCGTACGCGGTGCTGCCCGTCTCAGCGGTGTCGATGTGCAGCCAGAAGCTCAGCGTCGCCTTGCAGCCCGCCGGGATCGTCACCGTCTGCGACAGCGTGTCGGTGTGCGAGGAACCGTAGCCGTTCAGCCACGCCTTCCACGAACCACCGTGCGCAGCCTGCGAGGAGCTGTTGTCCACGACGCCGGAGCTGGTCGTCCACGGCGCCGCCGAGCCCGTCTCGAAGCCCGCGTTGCCCAGCAGCTGCGCCGGCGCGCAGGTGCCGCCACCGCCGCCGGTCACCGTCCAGGTGAAGCTCGCCGCACCCGACTTGCCCGCCGAGTCCTTCACCGTCACCGTCACGTTCGACGAACCCGCCGCCGTCGCGGTACCGGTGATCGCACCCGTGGAGGCGTTGATCGCCAGCCCGGCCGGCAGACCCGTCGCGCTGTACGACAGCGGCGCCGTACCACCGGAAGCGTTGATCTGCAGGTTCACCGCACCGCCGACCGCCGTGGACTGGTCACCGGGGCTGCTGACGGAGACCGCGCCACTGCCGGCCGGCTTGGTGAGCAGGCAGCCCGCCACGTTGAGGTCGATGACCCGGCCGTTGCCGAGGCAGGTGGTGAACCAGTAGGTCTCCTCACCGTAGCTCTGGCCCTTGACGGCCTTGGTGGTGCCGTCCGCGGCGACCTCGCAAGGGTTGTCCAGGGTGCACATCTCGCCGTTGTCGTTGCCGGTGTTGTTGATGCCGATGATCCGCCCGCTGGCGGAGTCGATGATCGGCGAACCGGAGGTGCCGTGCGTGGTGTTGCAGCCGGAGCTGTAGCGCAGCGAGTCGTGCCAGGTCCACTGGTCCTCGCGCAGGGTGGGCACGAACCCGTTGACGGAGCAGTTCCACACCTGCTTCCAGTACGAGGAGGGTATGTACATCGCGGCGCCGTCGGTCGGGTGCGTGTCGTTGACCGTCAGCGCGGTGGCGCCGTACTTGGAGCTGATCGAGCCGTAGGTGTCGGTGAGTTGGTAGAGCGCGACATCGGTGCCGGTCATGGTCGCGTAGACGACCTTGTCGGCCTGGACGGTGCCGAGGCTGTTGCCGGCGCCGTCGAGCAGGGTGCCGCTGCGGCTCGCGCTCGCGTTCTGGATGACCTGGCCGGCCGTGGGCATGGTCGGCAGGCAGTGGCCGTTGGTGAGCATCAGGGCCCGGTCGCCGGCCACCGAGGTGGGGTAACGCACCAGCGAGGCCGAGCAGTTGCTCAGCGCAATGGTGGAGGTCAGATCGCTGGCCTGGACGGCGTGCGCGGGGACGGCGGCGAGGGTCAGCCCGCCCGCGACGACGGCGCCGACGCCGGCCATCGCGGCAAGTCTCTTGAACATGGCTCTCCTTGTGGGGGATCGCGGGGTGTACGACTGGTCGCCGAGGCCCGCGCCGCACGAAAGTGCCATGGTCACTTCAAGTGGTCAACCGTATTGGCCGAACTCGCCGACGGCAATCGGCCGTTGCGCCCCGGGGCGGCAACCATCCGCCCCGGTATGCCCGTTAAGGGCGGGCGCGATGGCACCCGCCGGCACCGGCCGTGCCCGTCTGTCGAGGCCTCGTGTCGGCCCGCCCGCTCGCCCGGGCTACGGCTGCGGGAAGGAGTTCCCGTCCACCTCGTCGGTCTTGGCGTTGCCGCCGACCGTCGGCTGGAGGGTGATCGACCAGGACGTCGCGGTGCGCCCGGTCTCGAACGCCAGCGCGTCCTGGAACTTGGTGAACCGGCAGCTCTGCGTGAACGCCTTCGCGTCGGAGTCCCAGTCCACGCCGCCCGCGAAGTACACCTCGTACGTGCCGTCCTCGACGCCCTCGATGCTGGCCTTCTGCCCCTTGGCCACGTACACCGAGTGCACCGACTTGCCGTTCAGCGCGAGCGAGACGACCGCGTCCCCCCTGCCGCCGTTGTCGACCTTGAACACGCCCTCGCCGCGCAGCCGCCCCTCGCGCACCAGGGTGCCGTTGTCCAGCGACCGGGACTGCTGCTTGGGGGTCTGCGGGACGGCGAAGGTCGTCGGGTAGCCGGCCGCCGCCATCTTGGCCAGGGCCGCTGACACCGCCGCCAGGCCCTGCGAGGCGCCCAGTTCGGCCTGCGCGGAACCGACCGCGCAGACGGCCCTGCTCTTGATGTCGCCGCGGACCTTCGTCGCGTCGGCGGCCAGCGAGGTCAGCGCCGCCACCAGCTCGGTCCGCGCCGTGGTGACCGCGGCCGGCTCGGTCACCAGGCCCAGGCCCCGCCCGGCCGTCCGCGCGCTGCCGGCGATGCCGCCGAGCACGCCGTCGAGGTCGCCCAGGGTCCTGGCCCCGGCCACCTGGCCGAGCGCGGTGTTCACCGGGTCGATGTTCGTGCCGAGCACCGGGCCGTACGGCGGCGGCGTCGGGGTGGGGGTCGGCGTCCGCGTCGGCGCGGGCGGGGCCGGGGCCGCGCCGGTGGACGGCCCGCCCGCGGCGCTCCCCGCGCCGCCCCCGGTACCGCTGGAGCAGGCCGCGAGCAGCAGTACGGTGCCGACGGCCAGACCGGCCTTGCTGATGGACTTCATGAACCCCGCCCCCGTGACGCCCCGCGCACACAGCGTGCACGTGTCCGCCGCCATGCTGGCGGGCCCGCCCGGCGCGGTCAACCGGATTCCGAGGGCGTGCGGAGGGCGTGCGGGGAGCGCGCAGGGGGCGCCCGGGGGCGCTGATCGAGGTCAACTACGATCGGGGCGTGCTCAGCCTCACCGGACTCCCCCTCCAGATCGTCGCCTCGGTCGTCGCGATCCTCGTCTTCGGCGCCACCATGTGGCTCTGGCCGCGCTTCGGCGGGAAGGGCTGGAAGTCCTGGACGGGCCGGATCGGCGCCTTCCTCGCCACCCAGATCGCCGTGCTGGTCGCCATGGGCCTGATCGCCAACGGCTACTTCGGCTTCTACAGCTCCTGGAGCGACCTGCTCGGCACCGACGGCAAGCCGGGCACGGTCGTCGACCACACGCCGAACGCCGCCGTGGCCGTCACCGGCGAGCAGAAGTTCTACTCGGCCCAGGGCTCCGACCGGGAGCGCTCCGGGCTGATCCAGCAGGTCGCCGTCAAAGGAGCCTCGACCGGCCTGAGCACCGAGGCGTTCGTCTACCTCCCCCCGCAGTACTTCCAGCCGGACTACGCGCAGCAGCGGTTCCCGATGGCCCTGGTGCTCACCGGCTACCCGGGCACCCCGGAGAAGCTGATCTCGCTGATGCAGTACCCGGCCTCCACCCTCACCGCGATCGAGCAGAAGAAGCTGCCGCCGACCGTCCTGGTGATGATGCGCCCCACGGTCGTCGGCAACCGGGACACCGAGTGCGTCGACGTGCCGGGCGGCCCCCAGGCGGAGACCTTCTTCACCACCGACCTGCCCAAGGCGCTCGCCACCACCTACCGGCTCGGCACCGACCCGGCGAGCCGCGCCGTGATCGGCAACTCGACCGGCGGCTACTGCGCGCTCAAGTTCGCGATGCGCAAGCCCGACTCCTACCGCGCGGCGGTCGCGCTCTCCGGCTACTACAGCGCGGCCCACGACGAAACCACCGGCGACCTCTTCGGCGGCAACGACCAGCTGAAGGAGCAGAACGACCTGCTGTGGCGGCTGAAGAACCAGCCGGCCGCCCCCGTCTCCCTGCTGCTCACCACCAGCTACGACGAGAACAACTACGCCGACACCCAGGCCATGGTCGGCGCCTTCAAGGCCCCCACCAAGCTGTCCACCATCACCCTGGACACCGGCGGCCACAACTTCCACACCTGGACCCGGGAGATCCCCCCGGCCCTGGAGTGGCTCGGCCAGCACCTCACCATGCCGAAGGCCGCCTGACCACGCCGAAGGCCGCCCGACCGGCCCCCGGCGGCCCCGCCCGATCACGCGATCACCCGAACGCCCCGCAGATCACACCCGTCTCACAGCGTCGTCTCACGCTCCTCTCAGCCGCACCACGCACGGTATGGCGCATGACCACGACCAGCTACTCCACACCGGCCGGCGAACCGTGGCCCGAGGCCGCGGACTTCCCGCCGCCGGAGGTGCCGCAGCCGGACCCCGCCCGGCCGGACCCGGCGCCGCTCTTCCCCGAGCAGCCCCTGCCACCCACCGGCCCCAAGGGCCCCGCCTCCTGGTCCGGCCGGCTGCGCACCCTCCCCGCCCGCGCCTGGCGCGGCCGCGCGGACGACCCGCGCTGGGTGCGCCCGGCCCTGCTGGCACTGCTGGCCGCGACCATCGTCCTCTACCTCTGGGGCCTGAGCGCCTCCGGCTGGGCCAACGCGTTCTACTCGGCCGCCGTCCAGGCCGGCAGCCAGAGCTGGAAGGCCTTCTTCTTCGGCTCCTCCGACGCCGGGAACTTCATCACCGTCGACAAGCCCCCGATGTCGCTGTGGCCGATGGCCCTGTCGGTGCGGGTCTTCGGCCTGTCCTCCTGGTCCGTGCTCGCCCCGCAGGCCCTGATGGGCGCCGCCACCGTCGGCGTCGTGTACGCGACGGTGCGCCGGCGCTTCTCGCCGCTCGGCGGCCTGCTCGCCGGGGCCGCCCTGGCGCTCACCCCGGTCGCGGCGCTGATGTTCCGCTTCAACAACCCCGACGCGCTGCTGGCCCTGCTGCTCACCCTGGCCGCGTACGGGCTGGTGCGGGCCATCGAGGCGGCGGGCACCCGGTGGCTGGTGTTCACCGGGGCGATGTTCGGCCTGGCCTTCCTCACCAAGACCCTGCAGGCCTTCCTCGTGCTGCCCGCCTTCGCGCTGGTCTACCTGGTCGTCGCGCCCACCGGCCTGTGGCGGCGGGTGCGGCAGCTGCTGCTCGCGGGCGCGGCCATGGTGGTCGCGGGCGGCTGGTGGGTCGCGGTGGTCGAGCTGCTGCCGGCCTCGGCCCGCCCGTACGTCGGCGGCTCGCAGGACGACAGCTTCCTCTCCCTCACCTTCGGCTACAACGGCCTCGGCCGGATCAACGGCGACGAGACCGGCAGCGTCGGCGGCGGCGGGCGGCTCCCGGCCGGGCTCGACCTGCCCGCCGGGGCGATGCGCGGCGGCCGCGGCTGGGGCCAGACCGGCCTCACCCGGCTGTTCGGGAGCGACATCGGCGGGCAGATCGCCTGGCTGCTGCCGGCCGCGCTGATCCTGCTGGTCGCCGCCCTGTGGGCGACCCGCCGCTACGCCCGCACCGACACCGCCCGCGCGGCGTTCCTGGTCTGGGGCGGCGCGCTGCTGTCCACCGCGCTGGTGTTCAGCTTCATGTCCGGGATCTTCCACCAGTACTACACGGTGGCGCTCGCCCCGGCCGTCGCGGCGCTGGTCGGCATGGGCGTGGACGGCCTGTGGCGGGCCCGGCACCGGCTTCCGTGGGCGCTGGTGCTGGCCGGCACCCTCGCGGTGACGGCGGTGTGGGCGTTCGTCCTGCTCGGGCGGAGCGCGGAGTTCCTGCCCTGGCTGCGCTGGGCGGTGCTGGTCGGCGGGCTGGTGGCGGCGGCCGCGCTGGTCGCCGGACAGCTGGCCGGGCGGGCCGACGGGCGGCTCGGGGCGCGGATCGCCTCGGTCGCCGGCCTGGTCGGCCTGGCGGCGGCGCTCGGCGGGCCGGCCGCGTACGCGGTGGACACCGTCAACACGGCGCACAGCGGCTCCATCGTGACGGCCGGGCCGGCCGTCCAGGGCGCCTCCGGCCCGGGCGGCGGCGGCCGGCACGGCGGGCAGGGCTTCGCGGGCAACGGGCGGGGCTTCCAGCCCGGCCAGAACGGCGGCGGGCAGAACGGCGGCGCACCCGGTTTCGGCCAGGGCGGCGGCAACGGGTTCAACGGCGGGGGCAACGGCGGCGGCCAGGGCGGCCAGCGCGGCTTCAACGGCGGCAACGGCTTCAACGGCGGCTGGCCGGGCGGCGGTTCGGGCAAGGGCCCGGACGGCGGCAACGGTCACCGCGAGCGCGGCACGGGCGCCAACCCCGGCACCGGCAACCCCGGTACCGCCGACCCGGGCACCGGCAACCCCGGTACCGCCGACCCGGGCACCGGCAACCCCGGCGGCGGCGAGGACCCCGGCGCCTTCGGCCCCGGCGGCGCGGGCGGCCCCGGCGCGGGCGGCATGGGCGGAGCGGGCGGCATGGGCGGCCTGCTCGGCGGCACCAAGGTGAGCGAGGAGGCCGCCGCCCTGCTCAAGGAGAACGCCGGCCAGTACACCTGGGCGGCCGCCACCAGCGGCTCGCAGAACGCCGCCAGCTACCAACTCGCCACCGGGAAGCCGGTGATGGCCCTCGGCGGCTTCAACGGCACCGACCCCTCGCTCAGCCTGGCCGGCTTCCAGAAGTACGTCCAGGAGGGCAAGGTGCACTGGTTCATCGCCGGCGGCTCCCACCGCGGCTTCGGCGGGGCCGAGAGCGGACGGGGCGACACCGGGGAGAAGGAGTCGGAGACCTCCCAGATCGAGAGCTGGGTGACGAGCCACTTCACCGCGAAGACGGTCGGCTCCACCACCTTCTACGACCTGACGGCCCCGACCTCCTGACCGTCCGACCTCCTGACCGTCCCACCCCAGGGGGCGCACCGCAGCCGGCGGTGCGCCCCTTCGCGTTGCCCCCGCGGGAAAGCCCCCGTCAGACCCCGCCAGCCCCCGTCAGCCCCCGTCAGGCGGAAGGGCAGTGCGTCCCGGCGGCGGGCAGCGTGCCGTCCACCAGGAACGCGGCCACCGCGTCCCGCACGCACCCGCTCTTGTCGTAGCCGGTGTGCCCGTCGCCGTCCCGGGTGAGCAGGACGGCGTCGGCGAGGTTGGAGGCCATCCGCTGCGCCCACGGGTACGGCGTGACCGGGTCGGCGGTGGAGCCGACCACCAGGATCGGGGCGCTGCCCTCGGCCCGGATCCGGGCGGGCCGTTCGGCTGTGCGGTACGGCCAGGAGCGGCAGTCCGGGGCGAACAGCGCCGCCGAGGTGTCGTGCCGACTCATCAGCGGGGCGCGGGTGGCGAGTTCGGCGCGGTCGGTGCGCAGGTCCCCGGCGCCGGGGGCCATCAGGGCGTCCGCGCAGCTGATGGCGACGAAGGCGTCCGCCGCGGTGGAGTATCCGCCGTCCTCGGCGCGGCCGTTGGCGCCGTCGGCGAGGGCGAGCAGTTCGGCGGCGTCGCCGCGGGTGATCGCCGGGTCGAGGGCCTGGCGCAGCCGCTCCCAGGAGCGGTGACCGTCGTAGAGGGTGTCGAGGGTGCCGTTCCAGGCCAGGGTGGCGGTGAGGCGGCGGCCGTCGGCGGCGGGCAGCGGGTGCGCGCGCAGGCCGTCCAGGAAGTCGGCGAGCCGCTGCGGGGCGGCGGCGCGGTCGCGGCCGAGCGGGCAGCCGTCGCGGCCCGCGCAGTCGGCGGCGAAGTCCCGCAGCGCGGTCTCGGTGGCGGCGGCGGCCTCGACGTTCATCCGGACCGGGTCGAGGCTGCGCTCGAAGGCGCCGTCCAGGGCGAGGCGGCCGGTGCGGGCGGGGAACTCCTCGGCGTAGAGGGCGCCCAGGTAGGTGCCGTAGGAGCTGCCGAGGAAGTCGAGCCGCCGTTCGCCCAGGGCGCCGCGCAGCACGTCCAGGTCGCGGGCGGTGTCACGGGTGGAGAGGTGGGGCAGCAGGGTGGCGTACCGGGCCTGGCAGGCGTCGGCGAGCACCCGGCCGCGGTCGTAGCCGGGGTCGTCGGTGCTGGTCCACTCGTCCCGGGTGCGGTCGTCGAGGCAGTGCACGGGGGTGGTGCGGCCGGCGCCGCGCGGGTCGAAGCCGACCAGGTCGAAGTGGTCGGAGAGGGTGCCGCGGTAGTCCTCCCAGCCCCAGACCACCCGGTCCACGCCGGAGTTGCCCGGCCCGCCGGGGTTGAGCACCAGTGCCCCGATCCGCCGGTCGGCCTCGGTGGCGCGGATCCGGGAGACGGCGACGTCGATCGTCTCGCCGCCCGGATCGGCGTAGTCCAGCGGGACCTTGAGTCCGGTGCACTGCGCGACCGGCTCCCCGGCCGGGCGCTCGGGCCGGTCCGGGCAGTCCTTCCAGTCCAGCGGCTGGAGGTACAGGGCCGCGAGCGCGGGGGCGGCCGTGCCGGGCACCAGGTCCTGGGGCCCGGCCGCGGCCGCGGCCGCTGTGCCGGGCCGGCGGGCGCCCGGGTCAGACGGCCCGGTGCAGCCCGCGGCGAGCACGAGGAGGGCGACGGTGAGCAGGACGCGGAGCGGGCGGCGGGGGTTCGACGAGTGCACCGCCCACGAATACCACCCGGCGCCCGCCCGCGTCACACCAGCACCTGCCGTAACGATTCCTCAGCCTCCGCACTGCTGCAGCATGGCCTGCTTGTCGGCCACGGTGACGGGGAGCTGGTACTTCAGGGAGACCTGGGCGAAGCGGACGGCGTAGGAGCAGCGGACGGCGGTGTTGGCGGGCAGCCAGGTGGCCGGTCCGGAGTCGCCCTTGGAGGCGTTCTGCGAGCCGTCGGCGGGGATCAGGTTGAGCGGGTCGTTGGCGATCTGGACGCGCTTGGCCTTGTCCCACTTGGCGGCGCCCAGCTGCCAGTCGTAGGACAGCGGCATCACGTGGTCGATCTGGATCTTCGTGGCCTGCTGCTTGGTCCACTGGACGTTCTTGCCGGTGTACGGGTCGTAGATGGTCATCGCGGTGACGACGCAGTTCGAGCCGTCCTTGCGCTCGACGGCGGTGCCGTCGCGGGCGAGCAGGTCGTTGCGGGTGTCGCAGTTGTTGTGGCCGAGCGGGACGCCGTCGACGTTGTCCGTCCAGGCGGGGCCGAACTCGTTGCGGTCGTAGCCGTCCTTGGGGCCGGCGGCGGCGGTGGCGACCTTGGCTATCACGTCCCGGCCCGCCTTCTGCTCCTCGGGCGTGGTCAGCGGGGCCAGGCCCGGCTTGGTGCCGTCCGGGTTCTGCAGCGGGCTGGTGCCCAGGCCCCCGGCGGGTGCGGCGGAGTCGCCGCTCTTGTGGTCACGGCCGCCGAGCAGCCAGCCGGCCAGCGCGAGCGCGCATATCAGGAACACGGTGGCGGCGGACAGGGCGGTGCGGCGGGCGGGCACGGATAACTCCCGGGATCTGGGGCGGGTTGACGGCGAACCAGCAGATCAGCCACCCCAAGAGCAGGTCAAGGCGGCGCCACGCGAACCCCGCCGACCATGTCGAAGCTCACACCCCGGGCGTCAGCCGCCGATGGCGGACATCGGGCGGTCGGGCCGGACGAAGCCGGCGGAGTTGACGGCGTGTCCGGGCCCCTTCCCCGCCACCGAGGCCCGCCAGGCCGCCTCGATCCGGTCGTCGTCGGCACCGCCGCGCAGCAGCGCCCGCAGATCGGACTCCTCCGTCGCGAACAGGCAGTTGCGCAACTGGCCGTCGGCGGTGAGCCGGACCCGGTCGCAGCCCCCGCAGAACGGGCGGGTCACGGAGGCGATCACCCCGATGACGGCGTCCGTGCCCGCGATCCGCCACTCCTCCGCCGGGGCGTTGCCCCGCCGCCCCACGGGCACCAGGTCGAAGCGCTCCCCGAGCCGCTCCAGGACCTCCGCGGCGGTGACCATCGCCGAACGGTCCCAGGCGCCCTGCGCGTCCAGCGGCATCGACTCGATGAACCGCATCCGGTACCCGTGCTCCACCGCGAAGGCCGCCAGCTCCGGGATCTCGTCCTCGTTCACCCCGCGCACCGGCACCGCGTTCACCTTCACCGGCCCCAGCCCCGCCGCCCGCGCCGCCGCCAGGCCCGCGAACACGTCCGCGATCCGGTCCCGCCGCGTGATCCGCGCGAACCGCTCCGGGCGCAGCGTGTCCAGGCTGACGTTCACCCGCTCCAGCCCCGCCGCCCGCAGCGCCACCGCCGTACGGGCCAGCCCGATCCCGTTCGTCGTCAGCGACACCTCCGGCCCCAGCGCGGCGATCCGCCCCACCAGGTCCGGCAGGCCCCGCCGCAGCAGCGGCTCCCCGCCGGTCAGCCGCACCGAGGCGATCCCCAGCCGCCCGACCGCGATCCGCACCAGCCGCACCACCTCGTCGTCGTCCAGCGTCTGCGCCCTCGGCAGCCAGTCCAGGCCCTCGGCCGGCATGCAGTAGGTGCAGCGCAGGTTGCAGCGGTCGGTCAGCGAGACCCGCAGGTCGGTGTGGACGCGGCCGAAACGGTCCAGCAGCGGGCGCGGTGCGGTGTTCATCGACCCAGGTGCGGTGTTCATCGACCCAGTACAGGGGCCGGCGGGCCGCAGGACCAGCGGCCGAACCGCCGGGGGGCGGCCACCACCTGCGGGTTCCCCTTGTGCATTCGTACAACTGTGGGTTCGTACGGCTGCGCGGCGGCGGCCCCGGCGGGCAGGCTGGGCCCATGCAGACCACCGAAGACCCGACCGGGCCCGTTGCCGCACTGGTGCTCGCCGCCGGGGGCGGGCGACGCCTCGGCGGGCGGCCCAAGGCCCTGATCCGGTACGCGGGCCGCCCGCTGGTCGAGCACGCGGTGGCGGTGGTGCGGGCGGGCGGCTGCGCGGACGTCACGGTGGTGCTGGGCGCGGCCGGCGACCGCGTCCGCTCGACGGCGCACCTGCCGGGCTGCCGGCTGGTGGCCAACCCGGACTGGGCGGGCGGCATGGGCTCCTCGCTGCGCGCCGGGCTGGCCGCGCTGGCGCCGGAGGTGTCGGCGGTGCTGGTGATGCTGGTGGACACCCCGGGCGTCACGGCGGCCGCGGTGGCCCGGCTGCTGGCCGCGCACCGGGCCGGCGCGGAACTGGCCGCGGCGGCCTACGGCGGGCGGCGCGGGCACCCGGTGCTGATCGGCGCCCGGCACTTCGCGGAGGCGGCCGCGGGCGCGTCCGGCGACGCCGGGGCCCGCACCCTGCTGGCCGCGCACCCGGACGCGGTCACGCTGGTCGAGTGCGCCGACGTCGCCGTCCCGGACGACCTGGACACCCCCGCCGACCTGGCCCGCTGGTCCGCCGGCTGACCGCACCCCGCCGACCGGGGTGTCCGAAGCACCCGTGGTGGGAACCGGCCGGGCGCACACCCCTGATCCGACCCTGAGGATTGCCCCATTCCGCGCCAAGGACCCAACGTTTCGGGGAGCATGGAAACCGTTCCACCACCCGACTCGAACGGACGGAGCCCGCGATGGCCGGACTGCCCGAAGACTTCACCGGACACGACCCCGCGAGGCCAGGGCACGGGGCGGGCGGTGGCGCCCGGGCGATCCGCTGCCCCGCCTGCCGCCGCGAGCACCTCTACGAGCCGCCGTCGCTGCCCTGTCCGTGCGGCGCCTCGCTGAAGGTGCCGCTGCTGCGCGGCGGGGTGCCGGTGCAGGTGCGGTTCCGCTCCTGGGAGGACTCCTGGCTGAGCATGCGCTGTCCGCACTGCGGCCGCTCCGACCAGTGGCCGCAGCCCGAGTTCACCTGCAACTGCGGCGCCACCGTCCGGCTGCCGGTGGACCGCACCACCCGACTCGGCGGCGGCACGGCCAGCCCGCTCGCCACCCCCGGCCCGCAGGCCTCCCGCCCCTACCCGGCCCACCCGATGGGCGCCCCGGTGCCCGCCCCGCCCGGCGGCTCCGGCGGCCAGCCCAAGCCGTTCCGCCACCGCGCGCCGTTCCGCCCGCACCCGGTGCGCACCTCGCAGGACGCGGTCTTCACCGCCGCCCGGTACCTGGAGTGGCTCGGCTTCGACGACCTGGAACTGACCGAGGCCCAGGAGCGCGACGGGGTGACCCTGCTGGGCAGCCGGATGGTCGCCCAGGTGGACACCTGGACCGAGCCGGCCGACGTGAAGTCCGTCGAGTGCCTGTGGCTGCAGACCCTGCACGCCGAGGAGATGGCCGCCGCCATGTTCACCCTGGCCGGCTACTCCCACCAGGCCACCGTGCGCGGCGAACAGCTGCTGGTCGCCCTGTTCAGCCTGGACCTGGCGGGGGTGCCGCAGCCCGCCAACGGCGCCGCCGAGGCCCTGATGGAAACCGGCTGGACGTCCTGACCGACCGGCAGCCACCCGGGCGCGTCCGCCAAGGCGCGCCTTGTGGACCGGACAGGGCCTAGATCATTTCCCCCGCGAATGCAAGAACCTCCGCTCGTGATCTGGTGCACAAGCTCACCCCCGTGTTGAATTGCCGCCACAGCGCGGGCCCTTGCGCTGCCGTCGCCGTGCCGCCGACAGTCGACGGCGGCGACGCGGGCAGGGCCGCGCCCCGCTGGATGGCGCACACAAGGAGGTGGCGTTGTCAGAGCACGGATGGGGCCCGAACGGCCCGAACGGGCGGGGGCGGGCGGCAGCGGAGGAGCCGGGCGACACCGTGTGGCGACTGAGGTCCCGGGGGTGCTGGCAGGAGGCGGCCGAACTGCTGCGCCCGGCCGCCGAACAGGACCCGACGGCGGCCCTGGCACGGGCCGAACTCCTCATCGAGCAGTGCCTGTTCACCGCCGCGCAGTGGACCCAGGCGGAACAGGCGCTGCGCCTCGCGGAGGCCGTGGTGGCCAGCACCGAACAGCGCGCGGCCGCATCCTGCGCCCGCGGCTTCCTGGCGTACGTGGCCAGCGTGCTCGGCCCCCGGGACCGACTGGACGAGGCGCAGGCCGCGCTCGGACGCACCTCGGCACTGCTGCCGCCGGACGCGCCGGGCCGCCCGCTGCTGGACTTCCGGCGCGGACTGGTCGCCGAGAACCTGCTGCGCGACCGCGGCGCCGCCTGGATCGCCTACCGCCGGGCGCACGACGGAGCGGGCGAACGCGGGGACGAACTGCTGCGCTCGTACACCTGGCGCCACCTGGCGGCGCTCGCCCTGGCCCGCGGGGACCGCGACCACGCCCGCGAGGGCTTCGACGCCTCGCTCCGGCTGCGCGAGCAACTCGGCTTCACGGTGGGGGTGGCGCCGGCGCTCGCGGCGCTCGCCGAGGTGTCCGAGCCGGCCGAGGCCGCCCGGTTGCGCGCCGAGGCGGCCCGGCTCGTCCACGCCCTGGGCGGCGTGCCGGTCTGGCTCGCGCGCCAGTTGGGCACCACCCGCACGCCGGGGCCTCTCCCGGACGGGGCCCGCGCGCCGGGGCTCCCCCCGGAAGGGGCCCACACGCCGGGGCCTCCCCCGGACGGGCGCATCACCAGCGAGACCTGGGGGACGATCAGCTAAGGTGAGCCTAACCTGGCCGGGGTGAGCAGTACCCCGGCCGGGTTCGCCTTGCCGTTCCCCGGGCACCGCCATGCCCCGGTCCGGCCGGGCCCGGGCGGGCCACCACCCCGACCGGGCACCGCCGGGCGGTCCATGGGCGGTCCCCGGTCGACCCGATGGGGCCCGCCCATGACCGCGAGCAGCACCCGGCCCGGCCCCACGCCGTGCGCCCCCCGCACCACCGAGGCGCACGCCCTCGCCCCCGCGCCGACCCCCGACGCCCCCGGCGCGACCTCGTACCACCGGCTCACCGCGCTCGCACCCGTCCTGCGGGTGCGCTGCGCCCCGCCCCGCCGCGGCGACGGCTGGATCCCCGCCGCCGACCTGACCACCCGGCCCGAGGCGGTCCGCGAGCTGATCGCCCACGACGCCCGGCAGGGCCTGGCCCGCTACGGGCGGCCGCTGCGCCCGGACGTGGCGGCCGGCTTCGGCCTGCACCGCGCCGTGTGGCCGCTCTCGCTGCTGTTCACGCTGCCGTGGTTCCTGGAGCGCCGGGTCCTGCTGCTCGGCCCGGAGGACGTCTCGGTGCGCCGCGGTGCCGACCGGGTGGAGCTGACGGTCCGCCCGGAGGCGTTCGCCTGTCTGCCGGACGACCCGGCAGCCGGCGCGCCGCAGGCCCGTACGGTTCCGGACGCGGACGCGTTGGCCGCCGAACTGCGGTGCGCGCTGGGCGGGTTCCTGGAGCCGGTGCTGGCCGCCTTCCGGCCCGAGGTGCGGCGCGGGCCGCGGGTGCTGTGGGCGATGGCCACGGACGCGGCGGTGGAGGGGCTCTGGTACGCCGGCGGGCTGCTCGGGGAGCAGGAGCGGGCGCGCGCCGAGCTGTCCGCGCTGTTGGAGCCCCCGCAGGCGGGCGGCGCGGCGTCGGCACCGGCGCGCGCGCCCGGCGTGACCGGCGGCCACGCTCCGGCCCCGTCCCCCTTCACCCCGGGCGCCGGTTTCGCCGCGCCGGCGGCCGGGTGCGGGGATGCTTCGGGCACCGACCGGGCCCGGGCCAGCTGCTGCCTCGTGTACACCGCCCAACCGGAGGACATCTGCGGCGGCTGCCCCCGCGTCATGCGGGGTTGACGAAAACACGTGCGATATCCGGCCTGGAAAAGCCCGGAATTCCGGGAACAACCCGCTTCGAATACGTAAGAAAATGCGATTGTCGCGGGGTCAGAAATCCCCCTACTCAGCGCATTGGCACCGAATCAGCCATTCCCCCGCCGAGCATCCGCCATGATGGTCCCCGCCATCACGACGCAGGAACGCGACGCAGGAAAGCGAGGCTGGTTCCGGCGATGAAATTGTCCGACATACCGCTCGGCTGGGCCGTCACCGGAGGTGCGGGCCTGCTGGTCAGCGCGCTCCTGGTGGCCCTGGTCCGGAGCCGGGGATCCGCCGCCGCCGGAGGGCCGGATTCCTGGGAGCGTTCCGAGGAACGGCGCCGCCGCAAGGAATCCCTGTACGGCGGCGCCTCGTACACGCTGCTGTTCTGCTGCGCCGGTGTCGCCGCCGCGCTGTCCTTCCACGGGCTGGTCGGCTTCGGGGTGCAGAACCTCGGGCTGTCCGGCGGCTGGGAGTACCTCGTGCCGTTCGGCCTCGACGGCGCCGCGATGTTCTGCTCGGTGCTCGCCGTCCGCGAGGCCAGCCACGGCGACGCCGCACTCGGCTCCCGGCTGCTGGTCTGGCTGTTCGCCGGCGCCTCGGCCTGGTTCAACTGGGTGCACGCCCCGCGCGGCTTCGGCCACGCCGGCGCCCCGCAGTTCTTCTCCGGCATGTCCCTCTCGGCGGCCATCCTGTTCGACCGGGCGCTCAAGCAGACCCGCCGGGCCGCGCTGCGCGAGCAGGGGCTCGTCCCCCGCCCGCTGCCGCAGATCCGCATCGTGCGCTGGCTGCGCGCCCCCCGCGAGACCTACGCGGCCTGGTCGCTGATGCTCCTGGAGGGCGTCCGCAGCCTCGACGAGGCGGTGGACGAGGTCCGCGAGGACAAGCGGGAGCGGGCCGTGGAGCGGGAGCGCCGCAGGCTGGCCGGCCGCCGCGAGCGGGCGGAGATCCGGGCGATCAGCCGCAGCAACAGCGCCTGGCGCGGACGCGGCGGCGCCGCACGGCAGTTGGAGTCCGGCTCGGAACCCGCCATAGCCGGCGGGCCCGCGGCGGAGCGGCCCGCCGGGCCGCGCGAGGTCGAGGCCGCCGAGGGCACGGTGGTGCCCGCCGAGGGCACGGTGGCGCAGCCGGGCCTGCCCGCCCGCCCGGAGCGGCGCACCATCGACCTGACCGTCGACGAGGACACCGTGACGCTGCCGCGGCTGGACTCGCTGGAGCGCAAACTGAAGGACCTGGAGCAGCAGTTCGGGTAACCGGATTCAGCCGCTGAGCTCGAACCACATCCGCTTGCCGGACCCGCGCGGCTCCACGCCCCAGGAGTCCGCCAGCGCCTCGACGAGCATCAGACCGCGCCCGGAGGAGGCCTGCTCCCCCGGGGTCCGGCGGGTCGGCCACAGGTCCGACTCGTCCTCCACCTCGACCCGCAGCCGGGCCCGGCCGCCGTCCGAGGCCGGCTCCCGGTAGAGCCGGGCGGTGAACATGGCGTCCCGGTCGGTGTGCCGGATGGCGTTGGTGACCAGTTCGGAGGAGAGCAGTTCGGCGGTGTCGATGAACTCGGCGACGCCCCAGCGGCGCAGCGCGTCGCGCAGCTCGGCCCGGACCTCGGAGATCCGCGCCAGGTCGGCCTGGCCGATCCGGCGGCGCAGCTGCTGGGCGGCCAGGCCGCCGGCCGGACCGTCCCAGCGCAGGAGCAGCAGCGCTATGTCGTCCTCGCGCTCGCTGGAGTCGGCGGCCTGGGAGGCGATCCGGTCGGCCAGGTCCTCCAGCGGGTCGCGGGCCGACTCCTCGGCGGGCGGCAGCGGGCGGGCGAACGCCCGGGTGAGCCGGGCGATGCCCTCGTCCAGGTCCATGCCGCGCGCCTCGACCAGGCCGTCGGTACAGAGCAGCACCGTCTCGCCCGGGTCCAGGCTGAACCGGGTGACCCGGTACTCCTGGTCCGGGTCGATGCCCAGCGGCAGCCCGCCGGCCACCGGCACCACGGCAGCCGTGCCGTCCGCCCGGCGCACCACCGGGTCGAGGTGGCCGGCCCGGACGGCGTAGACCACGCCGTAGTCCACGTTGACCTCGGCGTAGGCGCAGGTCGCGAAGTGGTCGGTGTCCAGGTCGGCGAGGAAGCGGGAGGCGCGGGCCATCACCGCGGCCGGCGGGTGCCCCTCGGCCGCGTAGGCGCGCAGCGCGATCCGCAGCTGGCCCATGATCCCGGCGGCGTGCACGTCGTGGCCCTGGACGTCCCCGATCACCAGGCCGACGTGCCCGCCCGGCAGCGGCACCACGTCGTACCAGTCGCCGCCGATCTGCAGGCCGGAGCCGGCCGCCAGGTAGCGCACGGCGGTCGTCACCCCCGGCACCGACGGCACGGTGCGCGGCAGCATCACCCGCTGGAGGCCGGCCGCCAGTTCGTGCTCGGCGTCGTGCAGCCGGGCCCGGGCCAGGGACTGGGCGACCAGCCCGCCCAGGGTGGACAGCAGGGTGCGCTCGTCCGCGTCCAGCTCGCGCTCGTCGTCGAAGCTGACCACGCAGACGCCGATCGCCCGCCCGCTGGCCACCAGCGGCAGGAACGCCCAGGAGCCGCGCCCGGTACGGCTGGTGGGCTCCCAGACCTCGGGGTAGGACGCGCGGAACTCCTCGCGGGTCGGGATGAACACCGGTGCCCGGTGGCGCACCGCCTCGGCGGCCGGGTGCCCGGCCGGCAGCACCGTGCGGTCCCAGACCGCCAGCGCCTCGGTCCGGTAGCCGGAGGCGCCGAGCACCTGCGCCCGGCCGGCCTCGAAGGAGGCCAGCACCAGGCCGTCCGGCGGCAGCCCGGGCAGCGGCAGTCCGGTGAACACCCGGGCCACGTCGCGGACGGTGACGGCTTCGGAGAGGGCGCGGGCCGCCTCCTTGATGAACCGGGAGCGCTCCTCGCGCAGCAGGGCCATCCGGTCGGCGCGGTCGCGCTTGTGCAGTTCGACGGTGGCGTCCCAGACGAAGCCGACCATCCGCGAGGCCCGGCCGAAGGCGTCCGCGAGCACCCGGCCGCGGAAGCGCACCGCGCGCATGGTGCCGTTGGGCCCGACGGTGCGGTAGTAGGCGCCGCACTGGCCCAGTTCGGCCACCGCGCGCTCGACCCGGCGGCGCACGACCGGCGCGTCCTCGGGGTGCAGCAGGGCCAGGAAGGAGCCGGCGGTGCGGTCGAAGCGGCCCTGGTCCATGCTGTCCAGGCCGATGATCGCGCAGGCCCGGTGGTCGCCCTCCAGGACGTCACGGCGGATGTCCCAGTCGAAGGAGCCGATGCCGTTGGCGGCCATCGCGGGCTCCAGCCAGTCCGGCATGGTGTCCGCGGAGGCGGGCGGCAGGCTGCCGGGGAGCACCGTCGCCAGCCGTCCGGCGGCGAGCGCGGGCGCCGGGCGCGGCACGGGCCGGCGCACCGTCTGCGCGGGCGGCTTCGCCCGGCCCGGCCCGGCCGCGGCGGGGCCGGCGGGGGGCTGGTCGACCGTCACGGGAGCGGTGGGGCCGGCGGGGTTCGGACCGGTGGTGTGGGTGGAGGCTGCCTGCTGCGGTTCGGCGGTGGGCGCACCGGGTGGAAGCGCCGGCCCCGGCGACTCGGGCTCAGTGGGCATGCTGCTCCTGCCGCTGCCGTGGCGGACCGTGCCGACCGTCCGGACGGGCCGCGTGGCGGTGTGATGGGTGGTGCTGGATCGGACGGTGTCGACGGGCGGGGTCGGTCGAGGTTCGGTCTCCCCGCTGCTTCCCGCACGTGGACACACATTCCCACCATCCTGTCCAATGTTGGGCCGAGCGGCAATGGCAACGGGCCGGAAATCTTCCGCTCCGCCTTCTGTTCTGGGCATGCTTCGACGGCGAATGAATCGACGGCGAACGGTGCGGCGGGCCGCGCGCCCTCGCCCACCCCGCGCCCCCACACGCCCCGAGCGCCCCGTGCCCGTGTCCGCGCCCCGCGCCCGTACCCCGCGCCCGTGCTCCGCGAACGGCCGGGCTCAGGGCAGGGTTCAGGGCAGGGCGAGCTCGAACCAGGTGACCTTGCCGTCGCCCCGCAGCTGCACGCCCCACGCGTCCGCGAGCGACTCCACCAGCAGCAGGCCGCGCCCCGAGGTCGCGTACTCGGCGTCCGGATCGCGGCGCCGGCCGGGCAGCCGGGTCGTGCCGTCCTGCACCTCGATCCGCAGCCGGTGGTCCGACCCGAGCACCGCGTCGAACACCGCGCCCTTGCCGGTGTGCAGCAGCGCGTTGGTGACCAGCTCGGAGGAGAGCAGTTCGGCGGTGTCCGACAGCTCCGGCACCCCCCAGTGGCTGAGCGCCGTCCGCAGCCGCCGGCGGACCGCGCCGACCGCGACCAGGTCGGCCGGGTCGAGCGTCAGGTGCAGCCGGCGGTGCAGGGCGCAGCCGGGGGCCGAGGTGCCCGGCAGGGTCGTCCCGGTGCCACCGGCGGCGCCCGGGGCGGGCCCGGACCGGTAGGTGTCACCCGAACTCGTCCGCTGCCGCGGGAATCGCGACTGACCGTCCATCAACACATGCCCCCGCCCTCGAATCCGGGCCCCCGCCTCCGGATCCCCCGCCGGCCGGGTGGCCCCCACGTTCTGACCACCCATCCTCATGCCCAGTTGACGGCGTTTGCAACAGTGTGCGTCCGATCACGTGGGGTGAAAGGGGCACGGGGAGGTTCACGTGATCCAACTGCCCGCGCCGGACAGGTTTGCGAAGCGCAGAGCCTGTTTTCGAGCCCGCCCCTGCTCGATCCCGCGCACGCCCGGCGCCCGGGCGCCGGCCCGCGCCGCCCTCCCGCTCCCCGTCGCACCCCGCCGAGCGCCGGGCCCCGGCCGGCCCCGGCCCGCTCCGTGCGCCCGGCGCACCCCGGCCGCGCCGCCTTCCCCGCAGGCCTTCACCCCCGCCGCCCCGGGCCTTCACCCCCGCCGCGCGCCCGGCGAGCCGAACCCCTGCGGACCGGCAACGCTGGACAGGGCGGCCCGGTCCGGGTTCAATGGCCCGAGATGTTTGAACGACGTTCTAACATTGCCCCCGAAAGCCGCCCCCCTCCCCCGGCGACCGCGAGCGAGGAACCGTGCGACTGACCCCCACCGAGCGGGACCGGCTGCTGATCTTCACAGCAGCCGAACTGGCCCGCGCCCGCCGCGCCCGGGGCGTACGCCTCAACATCCCCGAGGCCACCGCCCTGATCGCGGACGCCGTCTGCGAGGCCGCCCGCGACGGCCGGCGCCTGGCCGAGGCCATCGAGGCCGGTCGCAGCGTGCTCACCGCCGCCGACGTGCTGCCCGGTGTGCCGGACGTCGTCACCGTCGTCCAGGTCGAGGCCGTCTTCGACGACGGCACCCGCCTGGCCGTCGTCAACGACCCGTTCCGGGGCGCCGGCTCGCTCGGCGACGAGGCCCCCGGCGGCGCGCTGATCGGCGACGGCGCCGGCTACGACCCGGTCGAGGAGACGGTGCTGCTGCCCGTCCACAACACCTCCCAGGTGCCGATCTCGGTCACCTCGCACTTCCACTTCTTCGAGGCCAACCCGCGCCTCGCCTTCGACCGCGCCGCCGCCTACGGCACCCACCTGGCCGTCCCGGCCGGCTCCTCGGTGCGCTTCGACCCGGGCGCCACCGTCCAGGTCGGCCTGGTGCCGATCGGCGGCGAGCGCGTCGCGATCGGCTTCGCCGGCCTGGTCGACGGCCCGCTGGACGCGCCCGGCGCGAAGGACGCCGCCCTGGCCAAGGCCCGCGCGACCGGCTACCTGACCGCCTTCGACGACGCCGAGGTGCCGTCATGACGTCCATCACCCCCCATGACTACATCTCGGTGCACGGCCCCCGGGCCGGCGACCGGATCCGGCTCGGCGACTCCGGCCTGATCGTCCGGGTCGAGTCCGACTCGCAGGCCCCCGGCGAGGAGTTCCTGGCCGGCTTCGGCAAGACCGCCCGCGACGGACTGCACCTCAAGGCCGCCGCCGTCCGCGACACCTGCGACGTGGTGATCAGCAACGTCCTGGTGATCGACGCCGTCCAGGGCATCCGCAAGACCTCGATCGGCCTGATCGGCGGCCGGATCGCCTCGATCGGCCGCGCCGGCAACCCCGACACCCTCGACGGCGTGGACGTCGTCGTCGGCACCGGCACCACCATCGTCTCCGGCGAGGGCATGATCGCCACCGCCGGCTCCATCGACACCCACGTCCACCTGCTCTCGCCGCGGATCATGGAGGCCTCGCTGGCCTCCGGCGTCACCACGATCATCGGCCAGGAGTTCGGCCCGGTCTGGGGCGTCGGCGTCAACTCCCCCTGGGCGCTGCGCCACGCCTTCAACGCCTTCGACGCCTGGCCCGTCAACATCGGGTTCCTGGCCCGCGGTTCGTCCTCCGACGCGGCCCCGCTCGTCGAGGCCCTGGCCGAGGGCGGCGCCTCCGGCTTCAAGGTCCACGAGGACATGGGCGCCCACACCCGCGCCCTGGACACGGCGCTGCGCGTCGCCGAGGAGTACGACGTCCAGGTCGCCCTGCACACCGACGGCCTGAACGAGTGCCTGTCGGTGGAGGACACGCTCAAGGTGCTGGAGGGGCGGACGATCCACGCCTTCCACATCGAGGGCTGCGGCGGCGGACACGTCCCCAACGTGCTGAAGATGGCGGGCGTGCCCAACGTCATCGGCTCCTCCACCAACCCCACCCTGCCGTTCGGCCGCGACGCGCTCGGCGAGCACTTCGGCATGATCGTCTCCGCCCACGACCTCAAGACCGACCTGCCCGGCGACGCCGCCATGGCCCGCGACCGCATCCGCGCCGGCACCATGGGCGCCGAGGACGTCCTGCACGACCTCGGCGTCATCGGCATCACCTCCTCCGACGCCCAGGGCATGGGCCGCGCCGGCGAGACCGTCCGCCGCACCTTCGCCATGGCCGGCAAGATGAAGGCCGAACTCGGCCCCCTGGACGGTGGCTACGGCACCACCGAGGGCGGCGACGACAACGAGCGCGTGCTGCGCTACATCGCCAAGCTCACCATCAACCCCGCCATCGCCCACGGCCTCTCCCACGAGGTCGGCTCCATCGAGGTCGGCAAACTCGCCGACATCGTGCTGTGGCGCCCCGACCACTTCGGCGCCAAGCCGCAGCTCGTCCTGAAGGCCGGCTTCCCCGCCTACGGCGTGGTCGGCGACCCCAACGCCTCCACCGACACCTGCGAACCCCTCGTCCTCGGACCGCAGTTCGGCGCCCACGGCGCCACCGCCGCCGACATCTCGGTCGCCTTCGTCGCCCAGGCCGCCGCCGACGGCGCCTACCTCGACCGCCCCGCCGACGGGCTGCCCACCCGCCGCCGCCGCGTCGGCGTCCGCAACACCCGCGGCATCGGCCCCCGCGACATGGTCCGCAACGCCCGGGTCGGCCGCGTCGACGTCACCCAGACCGGCCTGGTCTCGCTGGACGGCGAACCGCTGCGCTCCGAACCCGCGGACAGCGTCTCGCTCAGCCGCCTCTACTTCCTCTGACACCTCCGCCGACGCTTCCGTCGGCACTTCCCCCGAACGCCTCCCCCTAGGACTCCCGGATGACCACCCCCACGCCCGCCTCCCTCGGCTACCGGATGCCCGCCGAGTGGCACCCGCACGACCGCACCTGGATGGCCTTCCCCACCACCAACCCCACCTTCGACACCCCCGAGAACCTGCACGCGGGCCGCGAGGCCTGGGCCGCCGTCGCCAACACCATCGTCCGGTACGAGCCGGTCACCCTGGTCGTCAACACCGGCGAGACCGCGGACGCCCGCCGGTACGTCTCCGAGCAGGTCGAGATCGTCGAGCGCCCGCTCGACGACGCCTGGATGCGCGACATCGGCCCGTCCTTCCTGATCGACGGCAAGGGCTCGCTGGCCGCCACCGACTGGATCTTCAACGGCTGGGGCGCCCAGTCCTGGGCCCGCTGGGACAACGACCAGCACATCGCCGAGCACATCAGCGAACTGACGGGCGTCCAGCGCTTCGCCTCCCGGCTGATCAACGAGGGCGGCGGCATCCACGTCGACGGCGAGGGCACCGTCCTGGTCACCGAGACCGTCCAGCTCGGCGAGGGCCGCAACGCGGACTGGACCAAGGAGGAGGTCGAGGCCGAGCTGCACGCCTTCCTCGGCACCACCAAGGCGATCTGGCTGCCGCGCGGACTCACCCGCGACTACGACGAGTTCGGCACCCGCGGGCACATCGACATCGTCGCCTCCTTCGTGCGCCCCGGCGTCGTCGTCGCCCACGTCCAGCCGGACCCCGCCCACCCGGACCACGCCGTCTGCCAGGAGCTCGTCGCCATCCTGCGCGCCGCCACCGACGCCCGGGGCCGGGCGCTGGAGGTCATCGAACTGGCCGCCCCCACCGTCCTGCTGGACGAGGACGGCGAACCGGTCGACTACTCCTACATCAACCACTACGTGGCCAACGGCGCCGTGATCCTGTGCGCCTTCGACGACCCGCGCGACCAGGAGGCCGCCGCCGTCCTCGGCCGCGCCTACCCGGGCCGCACCGTCGAACTCGTCGACGCCCGCGAGATCTTCGCCAACGGCGGCGGCATCCACTGCATCACCCAGCAGCAGCCGAAGTCGGCCTGATCCCAGGCCACTTGGGGCACCTGGACCACCTTGGGCACCAGGGCCACCCGGCTGCCGGGGCGGGGGCACCTCCCCCGCCCCGGCAGCCTTCCGACCCCCGCACCACCGAGGGAGCGCACCGCACATGGCCGACCCCCGCCCGCGCCGACCGGCGCGCCCCCGCGAGGAGGTCTTCGCCACCGCCCGGGCCGCGATCGCCGAACACGGGCTCGCCAAACTCACCATGGCCGGGCTCGGCAAACAGCTCCAGATGAGCGCCGGACACCTGCTCTACTACTTCGGCAGCAAGGACCAGCTGCTGCTGGAAACCCTCCGCTGGAGCGAGGACCAGCTCGGCGCCCGGCGCCGCGACGCCCTCGCCGACCGCTCGCGCGACCCCTGGCAGCGGCTCGACGCCTACCTGCGCCTCTACCTGCCCGACGGGGCGGGCGATCCGCGCTGGATCCTGTGGGTCGAGGTGTGGGGGCGCTCCCCCGCCAGCGCCGAGATCCGCCAGGGGCAACAGGAGATCGAGGCGCCCTGGCAGGCCGACCTGGTCGCCCTCATCGAAGAGGGCACCGCCACCGGCCACTTCACCCCCGGGCCCGCCGCCGACCGGGCCACCCAGATCCGCGCCCTCCTCGACGGCCTGGCCGTCCCCCTCGCCATCGGCCTCCCCGACACCCACCGCCCCGCCGCCCTCACCCAGGCCGGCGCCGTCACCGCGATCCTCCTGCGCAACTGACCCCGGGGGGCTACGGCGGGGTGGACAGGCCCTACGGCTTGTTCAGGTACGTGAGGACGGCGCGGACGCGGCGGTTGGTGTCGTCGTCGTCGGTGATGCCGAGCTTGCCGAACATCGCGGTGGTGTACTTGCCGATGGCGCTCTCGCTCAGGAAGAGCCGGCGGCCGATGGCCTGGTTGGAGAGCCCCTCGGCCATCAACCCCAGCACGGCGTACTCGCGTTCGGTGAGCCGTTCGAGCCCCCGGCTCGGTGGCGTGGTGGACAGCAGCCTCGCGATGACGGCCGGATCCATGGCCGTCCCCCCGTCCGCGACGCGCTCCAGGGCACCGATGAACTGGTCGGCGTCGAACACGCTCTCCTTGAGGAGGTAGCCGACACCGCCGGAACCGTCGGACAACAGCTCCCGGGCGTACAGCTGCTCGACGTGCTGGGAGAGGATCAGGACCGGCAGCCCGGGCATCTCGCCGCGGGCGGCGAGGGCCGCCCGCAGCCCCTCGTCCGACTGGGTCGGCGGCATGCGGACGTCGATGACGGACACGTCCGGGCGCCACCTGCGCAACGCGTCGAGCGTCTCGGGCCCGGTGGCGGCCGTGGCC
Organism: Kitasatospora sp. NBC_01300; assembly: GCF_041435235.1. NCBI lineage: Bacteria > Bacillati > Actinomycetota > Actinomycetes > Kitasatosporales > Streptomycetaceae > Kitasatospora > Kitasatospora sp. NBC_01300. The sequence goes on from NZ_CP108408.1 coordinate 1,785,766, forward strand.
ACCACCTGGTGCCCGCAGGCCTCGATCAGGCGGACCATCCCGTCGCGCAGGAGGTAGAGGTCTTCGGCTACAACGATTCGCATGGCACCGTCATCCTGACACGGGTCGGACCGCCCGACGGACTGGTGACCTCCAGGGTGCCGTCGAAGGCCGCGAGCCGGCGGCGCAGGCCCGCCAGCCCGCCGCCGGCCCGGACGCCGGCCCCGCCCCGGCCGTCGTCCTCGACCTCGGCGACGACCACGGCGGCGACACCGGTGCCGTCCCGCGTGAGGGAGATCCGCACCCCGGACGCCCCGGCGTGCCGGACGGCGTTGGTCAGCAGCTCGGCGACGCCGAAGTAGACGGCGGACTCGATCGGCGGGTCCAGGCTCAGCGGGGCGTCGGCGCTCACGGTCACCTCCAGCGGGACGTCCAGGGCGAGCGCGCGGACGGCGTCGACGAGCCCCCGCTCGCTCAGCACCGGCGGGCTGATCCCCCGGATCAGGTCGCGGAGTTCGGCCAGCGAGGCGGTGGCACCAGCCTGCGCGTCCCGCATCAGCGCCCTGGCCTGGTCGGGGTCACGCTCCATCAGCTTCCCGGCGGTCGCCAGGGAGAGCCCGAGCGCGACCAGGCGGGCCTGCGCCCCGTCGTGCAGGTCCCGTTCGATCCGGCGGATCTCGGCGGCCTGCGCGACCGTCACGTCCGCGCGCTGGGCGGTCAGTTCCGCGACCCGCTCCGCCAGCGCCATCGCCGGCGACGGGCGCAGGAAGCGGACCGCCACCGGCACGACGGGCCGCCAGGCGTACGGGGCGGAGGCCACGGCCACGACCGCGCCGAACGCCCCGGCCAGGCGCGCGGCGGGTTCCGGCCCGCCGAACCCGAGGACCGCCAGGGCCGCCACGACCGCCCCGGCCGGCGGGAGGCACGCGAGCAGGCCGGCGGTGAACGGCGCGATCCCCGCGAACCGCAGGTCGCGCCAGTTCGCCGGGTCCCGCCAGCGGACCCGCCAGCGCTGGTCCATCAGCGCGTCCCGGCGGGTGCGCTCGTAGGAGAAGCCGTTCCACCAGAACCCGGTGGACATCCGCGTCACCGGCCCGGCCTGCCGGTATCCGGCGGGGATCACCGTGCCCGTCCACCGCGCGACGAGGAAGCGGACGGCCCGGCAGACGGGTCGGGGCAGGGCGAGCGTGCCCACGCCCACCAGCACGAACGGCGCCGTCCACGACCACGGGTTGCCCGCCCCCCACCAGACCCCCAGCGCCACGGCCGCGGCCCACACGGCCGGCAGCAGCAGGCAGACGGCCGCCACCACGCACGCCCGCACGAACCCCACCCCGGCGCGCGCCACCCACGAACCCAGCCGTCCCACGTCTCTCCCCTTCCGTACGGTGCTCCCACTGTGCACCGTGCCGAGCCCGCCACCGCCCCGATCGGCCGGGGAGTGGGGCTGGCCCCACCCACCCGTGGGCCCAGACCGATACCGCCCCGGCCGGGCGGTTCGTAGCGTCGGTGGACATGGACACCAACACGCACAGCACAGGCACGCACAGCACGGACACTCCCCACGCGCCCCGGGCGGAGCTGCTCCACGACCCCCGTACCCGGCGCGCCTTCGGCACCGTGACGGCCGGCGTCAAGGTCTACGGCGCGCTCGGCACCGTCGCGTTCCTGGCGGTCGTCGCGGTGGCGGGCAGCGGCCACCCGGTGAACACGTTCATGTGGGTCCGGGCGGTGCTGCTGCCGGTGGTCGCCGTGCTGGTCCACCGGCTGGCGGTCGCTGCCTCCCGAGGGTCCCGCCGGGCCTTCGAACGGCTGGGCGCCCTCACCGTCGTCATGCCGGTCGCCATCATCGGCGTCGACCTGATCCCGGGCGTCTGCCCGCCCTGGTACGCCGCCGTGCAGGTCGTCTGCATGCTGCCCGTCCTCCGGGCCGCGGTCACCGTCCGCGGCTCCGCGCTGCGCGCCGTCTTTCCCAAGGCGCGCTGACCGGGTGTCGGGCGCGGCACCGGCGGGACGGCGGTGTTCCGAACCGTCGATCAGTCGGTCGTCATTCGGTCCAGACGGCGGCCGCCGTACGGTCGTCGGCGTAGCCCTTGGCGCGGACCTGGACCTGGCGGAGGAAGTCGACGGTGCCGGGCGGATGCGGGTGGGCCCAGTGGGTGGACAGGAAGTGGGCGACGGCCGGCTCGTCGGCGATCGGGCGGGCCAGGCCGGGGGTGCAGAGCAGCAGCACGTCGCCCGGGGTGGCGGGGACCAGCCGGAAGCGGAACGGCCTCGGCTCCTCCGACGGCTGCCGGCCGTCCGGGTGGTGCAGCAGGCGGGCCGCGTAGGCGTCGATCCAGTGCCCGGAGCGCAGCAGGTAGAGCCCGCCCGGGCCGACCCCGAAGGCCGCCCGGTGGCCGACCGCCGGGTCGAGCGACAGCAGCAGGCAGTGCAGCGAGGCCGGGGACGGCGTGCCGTCCTCCTCGTTCCCGGGCACGAGCGCGCGCAGCGGGGCGACGGCGCCGGTGGCGAGCCGCTGGAGGCCGTAGCGCAGCCGGTCCCGGGCGCCGTCGCGCAGGTCTGCGGCCAGGCCCTCGCGGCTGCGGCCGACCGCGGCGGCCAGCTGGCGGCAGGCCTCGCGGGTGCTGGTGGCGACGGCCTCCGGAGGGAGCGCCTCGTCGGCGGCGGTGCCGGTCCGGTCGATGCCGGCGAGCACGGCGAGCAGCAGTCCGTCCGGGCCTTCGCCGAACCTGGTGACCAGCAGCGCGTCGCGCCGCGACTCGCCCCGGTAGCGGGCGGAGTCGCCGCGGACGGAGACGGCGCGCAGGACGGACGACCCGTACTGGGCGCCCTCCAGGACGGTGTCCGGCACGAGCGCCCCGAGGACGCCCGGGTCCGCCTCCGGGACGGCGGTCGGCTCCGGCCCGTAGGTCGGCGGGCGCTCGCCGATGTGCGGCACGGCGGGGGCGTCGTCGGCGAGCGGCGAGCGGACGGCCGGGCGCGGGTCGGGGACGGTGGCGGTGGCGGTGGCGAGGGTGTCGGGTTCCTCGGCGGGCTCGGGCTCGGGCTCGGCTTCGGGCTCGGGCTCGGGCTCCTCGGCGGCGACCTCGGGTTCGGGTTCCGGCGCGGGTTGCGGCGTGGGCTCGGGGGTGGGCTTGTCCAGGGAGACCGGTGTGGGGGCGGTGTCGGCTTCGGTTTCCTGGACGTCAGGGGCGAAGACCCGCTCCTCGTCCGCCCGCTGGGGTCCGATGACGCCGATCGCGGTGTCGAACCAGTCGTCGATGCTGTCCCGTTCCGGCGCCTCGTCCGTTGCCGGCTCCGCTGCCGACAGCGACTCCGGCTCCGATACCGGCTCCGGCTCCGCTGCCGGCTCCGCGTCCAGAACCGGCCCCACGTCCGGAACCGGCTCCGGTTCGGCCGTGCGCTGCTGGCCGATGAGGCCGACCGCCGTCTCGAACCAGTCGTCGACGCTGCCGTCGCCGGGGTCCGCGTGCGGGGTGTCGGGGAGGGTGCCCGCCGGGCCGTCGTAGACCGTGTCCCACCAGCCGTCGTCCGGCCGGTGCGACTGTGCGGGGGCACCCTGCTTGCTCATCTGGCGGCTCCTGGTCGGTCCGTGGTCGCGCCGCCCCCGGCGGGGCCGGACTCGACGTCATTGTCTCCAAGTGCAACGACGCTGTCCGGGTTTCGGCGACAACCGGTCAGCGCCGGGCCGTTCCCGGCCACCGCGCCCACCTCGGGTTTCACCGGGGAGCCCGGCCCCGCGCCCACCCCCGGGTTCACCCCCGCGTTCGGTCCCGTTCCGTCCGTGCTTGCCGGATGTGCCCGGAGCAGGGCGTTTCCGGGGTGTTCGGGCCCGGGAGCGGCCGAAAATCGGGGCGGAGGAGGGGCATCGCTTCACTCGTTCGGCTGATTAAATGTGCGCATGACCGCGTCGGCCCCCAGCTCACCTCGACCGGGGAGGGCCGCACCGGCGGGCCGCCCGGTGGGTGTGCTGTGGGTCCTGCTGCTGGTCGCGCTGCTCACGACGCTGCCGTGCGCCAGCCAGTCGAAGGCGGTCGGCGCGCACGCCGCTCCGACGCCGACCACCGTCACCGCCGCCGTGACCACCACCATCACCGCCGCCACCGTCCCGACGGTCGCCGGCCACGGCCCGCACGCCGGCCCCGCCGCCAAGGCCTCCGACCAGCGCCAGCGCGCCGGGGAGCAGCGGCACTGGACGTGGTGCACCGCCGACGGCGGGCAGCCGCGCCGTGACAACGGCTGCTCCAGCCACCCGTACTGCGCGCAGGACGCCCAGCTTCCGAACCCGCCGCCGCATCCGCAGCCGGCCGCGTCACCGCTCGCGCCGGCAGCCGAGGCCCTGCCCAGGGTGGTGCCCGCCGGGCTGCTGGACGGTCCGCATCCGGCACCCGATCTACACGAGCTGCAAGTACACCGGTCCTGAGCGGAACCCACCGCCCGGCATCCGCCGGCGGATCCGCCCCTCCCCTTCTTTCAGCTGACCGCCGCGCCTCCAGCAGTGCGCGGCGGGGACAAGGACAACCACCATGGGTTCCGCCTCGAAGCAGTCCAGCAAGCAGTCCGGCAAGCCCGGCCCGACCGACCGCCGCGCCCGGATAGCCGAGCTGCGCGCCGGCGAGCAGCGCCGCGACCGCCGCAACAAGGTCATCGCCTCGGTCGCGGCCGGTGTGCTGGTGATCGGCGCGATCGCCACCGGCACCTGGATCGTCATGGACGCCAACCAGAGCAAGAAGAAGGAGCAGGCCGCCGCCAACGCGGACATCCCGGGCGTGCAGACCTTCGGCGAGCTGAGCCGCACCCACGTCAAGGACAAGGTCAGCTACCCGATGACCCCGCCGGTCGGCGGCGACCACAACGCGATCTGGCTGGACTGCATGGGCCACGTCTACGACCAGCCGGTCGAGAACGAGCGCGCCGTCCACTCGCTGGAGCACGGCGCGGTCTGGGTGACGTACAACGGCAAGGCGACGCCGGACGACATCAAGGCCCTGTCCGACAAGGTCAAGACCACCCCGTACTCGCTGATGAGCCCGTACCCGGACGAGAAGGGCACCATCACCCTGAACGCCTGGAGCACCCAGCTGATCGTGGAGAGCGCCAGCGACCCCCGGGTGAACCAGTTCTTCACCAAGTACGTCCAGGGCAAGCAGACCCAGGAGCCGGGCGCCTCCTGCACCATGGGGCAGATGTGACCGCCGACGCGGCGCCGCCCGAGGACGGTTCCGAGCACGCCGCCGAGGCGTTCGCGGACGAGGCCGGGGCGCCGCGCCCGGCCCGTCGGCGGCTGTGGTGGCCGGCCGCGCTGGCCGCCGCCCTCGCGCTGGCCCTCGGGGTGCCCGCCCTGGTGGCGAGCGGGACGTCGGCGTCCGGGTCGGCCTCGGTGGCCGTCCCGGCGGACGACTCGCCCGAGGCCGGGTTCGCCCGCGACATGGCGACCCACCACCAGCAGGCGGTGGACCTGTCGTTCATCGTCCGGGACCGCACCGACGACGAACCGACCCGCACCCTCGCCTTCGACATCATCAACACCCAGGCCAACCAGCGCGGGATGATGATGGGCTGGATCGACCAGTGGGGGCTGCCGCAGCACTCGGCGGCCAAGCCGATGGCGTGGATGAAGATGGGCCACGACTACCAGGCCCACGACGGTTCGCTGATGCCCGGCATGGCCACCAACACCCAACTGGCGAAGCTGCGTTCGCTCAGCGGGCGGGACGCCGAGGTGTACTACCTGCAGCTGATGATCCAGCACCACAAGGGCGGCGTCGAAATGGCCCAGGGCTACGTGGACCTGGCGAGGAACGACGCCGAGAAGCGGCTCGCCCAGTCGATGGTGGTCGCGCAGACCTCGGAGGTGCAGCTGATGACCGACATGCTCACGGAGCGCGGCGCCGCCCCCGGCGTGCCCGAGTCCTGACCCACCCCACTGCGCGTGTCCTGGACGGCCGGGGCGCGGTCGACGGTCCCGTACCGTGCGTACCGCGCCCCGGCCGTCCCGCGTCCGCGCCAAGCACCTGGAGCTCCCGATGACCCCCGCCGCACCCTGGCTGATCGCCGGACTGGGCAACCCCGGCCCGTGGTTCCGGCTGACCCGGCACAACGCCGGCTTCCTGACCGTGGAGCGGCTGGCCGAACGGCACGGCGCGCGGTTCCGGCGGCGCGGGATCGGCGCCCTGGTGGCGGAGATCGAGATCGACGGCCACCGGGTGGTGCTGGCCAAGCCGCAGTGGTTCATCAACCTGTCCGGCCGACCGGTGTCCGGCCTGCTGCGGCGTTACGGCGTCCCGGTCGAGCACCTGGTGGTCGTGCAGGACGACCTGGACTTCGCGTTCGGCACCGGACGGCTCAAGCGCGGCGGCGGCCCCGGCGGCCACAACGGCGTGCGCTCGGTGGGCGAGGTGCTCGGCACCCGCGACTTCGTGCGGCTGCGCTTCGGCATCGGACGCCCACCGAAAGGGCAGAGCGTCGGCGACTTCGTGCTGAAGAAGTTCTCGGACCATGAACAGGCCGCCCTGCCAGGGGTGTTGGACCGGTGTGCGGACGCGCTGGACACGCTGGTGCGACGCGGCCTCAACCGGGCCCAGGACGCGCTGAACGTCCGCTCGGAGGCCTAGCCAGGGCCGGAGGTCCGAGGGCGGAGGTCCGGGTCGGAGGCCCGAGGCGGAGGCCCCGGCTCAGGCCGGGCGGACCGGCCGGGTCAGGGCCACGGCCGCCACCGCGACCGCCGCGAGAGCGAGCAGCACCGTCCGGCCGCCGGCCGCCGGGCCCGCCAGGTGGACGCCGAGGACGGGCAGCGCGGTGCCGAGCGCCGTCCCGAGGCTGCGGGCCATGTTGACCATGCCGCCGCCGACCGCCGAGCACTGCGCCGGGATCGCCCGCATCACCAGCGCGTTGTTGGCCGGCAGCAGCAGTCCCAGCCCGTAGCCGGCGAGCAGCAGCGGCACCGCCACGGCCGCCCCGGAGACCGGCAGCAGCGCGAACAGCAGCAGCCCCGCGCCCGCGAGCACCGCGCCCGCGCGGCAGCGGGCGACGTCCGACCAGCCGCGCGGCAGCAGCGCGCCGCCGACGGTCGCGGCGAGCGCGAACGCGGCGGGCAGCAGGGTGATCACCAAGCCGGCCCGGGCCACCGGCACGCCCGCGCCGGTGAGCAGCACCGGGCCGAGCACGAGCGGGCAGAACAGCAGCAGGTAGCCGATCAGCGAGACCACCAGCCCGGACCGTACCCCGGGGGTGTTGACCAGGCCGGGCGCCAGGATCGGCCGGGCGGCCCGCCGTTCCTGACGGACCAGCGCGAGTGCGAGGACGGCGGCGGCGAGCAGCAGGACGGCGACGGCCCAGCCGGGCAGCGGCAGTCCGGAGGCGGTGGACAGGGCGAGCAGCAGCGCGGTGGTGGAGCCGGTGAGCAGCAGCAGGCCGGCCAGGTCGAAGCGGCCGCCGGGCGCGGTGACAGGCACGGCGCCGGGCGGGCTCACCGCGCCCGGCGCGAGCGGGCCGTCCTCGGTGCGGGGGGCGGGCAGGCGGGCGGCAGCTCCTGCGGGCGGGCCCCCGGTACCGGCGGCGGGCTGCTTCCCGGCACCGGCGGCGGGCAGGGGCCCGGTACGGGTACGGGGCAGCAGGAACCAGCCGGCCAGGATGCCCAGCACCCCGATCGGCACGTTGATCCAGAACACCCACCGCCAGGAGGCGTGCTCCACCAGCAGCCCGCCGAGGCTGGGGCCCAGCGCCAGACCGAGCCCCTGGGCCGCCGCCTGGATGCCGAGCGCGCGCCGCATCGCGTGCTCCGGGACGCCGCGCGCCACCAGGGCGACGCTGTTGGCCTGCATCATCGCGCCGCCGACGGCCTGGACGGCCCGGCAGGCAACCAGCACGCCGAGGCTGCCGGCGTATCCGGCGCCGAGCGAGGCCAGGGCGAAGACGGCGAAGCCGCCGAGGTACATGGTCTTGCGGCCGATGAGGTCGGAGAGCCAGCCGACCGGGGCGAGCAGCGCGACCAGCACCAGGAGGTAGGCGAGGGCGACCCATTCGACGGCCGCGAAGCCGGCGTCGAAGTGCCGGCCGAGGGCCGGGAAGACGAGGGCGGTGACGCTGGCGGTGAGCTGGCCGAGGAAGGCCCCGAGGCAGACGGTGCCGACGGCCAGCCAGTGGGCGTGACGCCAGCCGGCTATGCCGCGCGGCCGGGGCCGCTCGGTGAGCAGCCGCGCGGCAAGGGCGGTGGCGTTCATGCCACAAATATATCGGATGCAGATATGTTCTTTCTACGAGTTGCTCGCTTTCCGACGGGAGCCCGGGGGCGCCGAGTTCCACAGGGCCCCAGGGGTATCCGCAGAGTTCCGGGAGGCCCCCGCCCGACGGTGGACAGTCCGCCGGACCGGCCCGTACCAGGCGATACGCTGTCCGCCATGCCGTCGTCACCACACGTCCCCGACCCCGCCACCGAAACCCCCGAAACGGCGGTCGACCACGCCCGGCGGCTCACCGACACCGTCACCCGCCTGCGCCGCGCCCTGCGCAGCAGCATCCGCACCGACTACCCGTGGGAGTCCCTGCCCATGGCGCAGGTCGAACTCCTCCAGACCCTCGCCGCCGCCCCCCTGCGGGTCGGCGAACTCGCCGCCCGGCAGCGGCTCGCCCCCAACACCGTCAGCGGACTGATCGGCAAGCTCCTCGACGCCGGATTCGTCGACCGCCAGGCCGACCCCGGCGACCGTCGCACCGCCCGCATCGCCCTCACCCCGGCCGGCCGGCGCCAGCTCGACGACTGGCAGCGCGCCCACGAGCGCCGCATCGCCACCGCCCTCGGCACCCTCGACCCCACCGACCGCGACGCCGTCGTCCACGCGCTGCCCGCCCTCGAACAGCTCGCCCGCGCCCTTGCCGAGACCGGCCAGGGCCCCGACCAGACCTGAACCCCGGCCTGAACCCCGGCCTGGCCCCGGTCCGACCCCGGCCGAACCCTGGTCAGCACCCCCGGGCGCCCCAAAACCGCTGGTCGCCGACCCGTACGGACCGCTACCGTCCCCGGCATGAGCACAGCACAGGTACTGATCGAGCCCTGGACGGACGCCGACCTCGCACTGCTGCGCCGGGTCAACACCCCGGAGATGAAGAAGCACGTCGGCGGCCCGGAGACCGAGGAGCAACTCCTCGTCCGGCACCGGCGCTACCTGGACTTCGTCCCGTCCGGCCTGGGCTGCATGTACCGGATCGTGCTGCTCCCCGAGGGCGAGGCCGTCGGAACCGTCGGCTACGGCACCCGCACCTGGGAGGGCGAGACCGTCCACGAGATGGGGTGGAACGTCCTGCCCGGCCACCAGGGGCGGGGCATCGCCGTCGCCGCCACCCGCGCCGCCGTCGCGGCCGCCCGCCGCGAGGCCGCCCACCGCCACCTGCACGCCTTCCCCTCGGTGGACAACCCAGCCTCCAACGCGGTCTGCGCGAAGGCCGGGTTCAGCCTCGTCGGCGAGACGGACTTCGAGTTCCCGCCCGGGCGGTTCATGCGCAGCCACAACTGGCGGGTGGACCTGCGGGCGGCGGCGGGCTGAGCCGCGCCGCCGCCCGGGCGGCGGCGTCAGAACAGCGTGCCGCTCTCCAGCTCCAGCAGCCGGCGCTTGCAGTCCACGCCCGCCGCGAAGCCGGTCAGCGAGCCGTTGGCGCCCATGACACGGTGGCAGGGGCGGACGATGAGCAGCGGGTTGGCGCCCACCGCGCCGCCGACCGCCCGCACCGCGCGCGGCGACTCCCCTGCCAGATCGGCGAGTTGGCCGTAGGTGACGGTCTCGCCGTACGGGATCCCGTCCAGGGCGGCCCAGATCCGCCGACGGAACTCGGTGCCCGCCGGGGCGAGCGGGAGGTCGAAGGAGGTGCGCTCGCCCGCGAAGTAGGCGGTCAGCTGGGCGACCGGCTCGGCGAGCGCCTCCGGGTCGAGGACCCAGTCGTCGGCGGGCTCGGCCAGCGCGTACTTCTGCCCGGGCGCGGTGACGGTGGCCAGCGCCGCCGCGCCGCCGCCCTCGGGCAGGACACCGGACAGCAGCAGCCGGCCGAACGGGCTCTCCATGGTGGTGTAGACGGTGGTGCTCATACCTGTGCCTTCTCCGTTCCAGTGCTGGCGCTCGCGGGCCCGGCCCACAGCCGGTGCACGGCGTAGGAGCGCCACGGGGCCCACGCCTCGGCCGCGCGGGCGGCGTCCTTCGGGTCGCCGGGGGCGCCGAGCCGGACGAGGCCGTGCTTGACGCCCACATCGCCCGGGAGGAAGACGTCGGGGTCGGCGAGGGCCCGCATCCTCAGGTAGCCGACGGTCCAGGGGCCGATGCCGGGCAGGGCCAGCAGCTTGGCCGCGGACTCCTCCCGGTCCACCCCGCCGTCGAGTCGTACCGCCCCCTCGGCCAGGGCCGCGCACAGGCCGGTGAGCGCGCGGCGGCGGGCGGCGGGCATCGCGAAGTCCTCCGGGTCGGCGGTGGCCAGCACCGCCGCCGTCGGGAACAGCAGCCGCAGGCCGCCGCTCGGCTCGGGCAGCGCGGTGCCGTACTTCTCGGCCAGCCGGCCCGCCAGCGTACGGGCGGCGCTGACCGTGATCTGCTGGCCGAGCACGGCGCGGACGGCCAGCTCGTGCGGGTCCACGTGGCCGGGCGAGCGCAGGCCGGGGCGTTCCCGGACCAGGGGGCCGAGCACGGGGTCGGCGCCGAGCTGCTCGTCGACCGCGTCCGGGTCGGCGTCCAGGTCGAACAGGCCGCGCAGGCGCTGGACGGCGGTCGGGAGGTCGCGCAGGTCCGCGAGCAGCAGGCGGCAGTCGAGCCAGCCGCGGGTGCGCGGCTCGCCCGGCGCCAGCCCGTCGACCTCGGCGATGCCGTGCCCGTACGGGAGCGCCAGGGTGCGCCGGTAGGTGCGGACGCCGGGGCGCGGACCGGGGACGACCTCCTCCACGCCGGGGACGGCGCGCAGGGCGAGGAAGTCGATCAGGTGGTCGCTGTCGAGCGCGCCGCGGTAGGCCAGGCGCAGGGTGAGGCCGCCGGCCGGGGTCGCGACGCGGCGGCCGGCCACGACCTCGGCGCGCAGACCGCTGGGGGTGCGGTCGTAGACCTCGCGCACGGTGTCGTTGAACTGGCGCACCGAGGCGAAGCCGGCGGCGAACGCGATGTCGGTGACCGGGAGTTCGGTCGTCTGCAGCAGCAGGCGGGCGGTCTGGGCACGGCGGGCGCGGGCCAGCGCGATCGGGCCGGCGCCCAGCTCGGCGATGAGCTGGCGCTGGAGCTGGCGGGAGCTGTAGCCGAGGCGGCTGGCCAGGCCCGCGACGCCCTCGCGGTCCACCACGCCGTCGCCGATCAGGCGCATCGCGCGACCGACCAGGTCGGCGCGGTGGTTCCACTCCGGGGAACCCGGCACGGAGTCGGGGCGGCAGCGGCGGCAGGCGCGGAAGCCGGCGCCCTGGGCGGCCGCGGCGCTGGGGTAGAAGACGCAGTTGACGCGTTTGGGGGTCACGGCGGGGCAGCTCGGTCGGCAGTAGATGCCGGTGGAGGTGACGGCCGTGAAGAAGACGCCGTCGAAGCGGGCGTCTCGGCTGTCCACGGCTCGGTACCGGATGTCGTCGTCGATCACGCTGTCCAGTTTGCGGCACTGGGGCGGGGGTGACTGGCGGGAATCGGACATGGCCGTTGGGGGCTTCCCCCCTCCCCCCTCCCCCACCCCACCCTCCGCCCACCTCCACCCACCCATCCCGAGCACCGGCCCGGAGGGCCCGCGCGCCGGGGGCCCTCCACAGGGGGCCCACCCTGGTCCCCGCGCTGGGGGCCCCTCACAGGGGCCCGGTGTGGGGACCACACCGAGGGCCACAGCGGAGGCCCACGCCGCTAAGCCCGCACCGGGAGGCCCGCACCGTCGAGCCCACGCCGGGAGAAGACCACGCCGCAGCGCTCGGTGCACGCGCGCGTTGCTCGCGGTCTGGCCTCCGGCCAGGGCGGCTCGCCGCCCTCGGTGACCCGGGTTTCACCGTGGACGACGCCACCTCAGTGGCCCTGAAGCACTTCCGGCTGCCGGCCCGCCCGGCCTCCGCCGAGCCTGGTGGCCCGGGCGGAGGCCGGCTGCAGCCTCCTGAACTCCTGGTCGGCTCCTGGTCAGCGCTTCACGGGGCCTCCCGCGGCGCGCATCGACTTGGAGAGCGACTTCCACTTCTTCGCCCGGGCCGAGGCCAGTCGGGCGTCCGAGCGGGAGGCGATCCACTCGTTCTCGCGCTGGAGCTTGAGATAGCTGTCCATCCGGCGCTGCGGCAGGGTGCCGTCGGCGAGCGCCGCCTGCACCGCGCAGCCGGGCTCGGTGTGGTGCCCGCAGTCATGGAAGCGGCAGTCCTCGGCCAGTCCGGCGATGTCGGCGAAGGCCAGGTCCACGCCCTCGCCACCGTAGAGGCCGACCTCGCGCAGCCCAGGGGTGTCGATGAGCACACCCCCGCCGGGCAGCGGGATCAGTTCGCGGGTGGTCGTGGTGTGACGGCCCTTCTGGTCGACCGAGCGGGCCTCCTGGACGGCCATCGCCGTGACGCCGGCGAGCGCGTTGGTGAGCGTGGACTTGCCGACGCCGGACTGGCCGATCACGGCCGTGGTGCCGGGCGCGCAGGCGCGCAGCACGTCCATGCCCTCGCCCGTCTCGGCGCTGACCACGAGCACGGTCACGCCGGGCGCGACCGCCTCGACGTCGGCGCGGATGAACTCGGCGTCGTCCACCAGGTCGGCCTTGGTGAGGACGACCAGGGGGTCGGCGCCGGACTCCCAGGCCAGGGCGAGGAAGCGCTCTATCCGGCCGAGGTCCGGATCGGCGGCGAGTGAGGCGGCGATCAGGACGGTGTCGACGTTGGCGGCGAGCACCTGGCCGTCGGAGCGCTTGCCGGCCACCTTGCGGATGATCGCGGTCGAGCGGGGCAGCAGTGCGCTGACGGCGGCCATCGGCTGGGCGTGGAGGTCCACGGCGGCCCAGTCGCCGGTGCACGGGCAGTTGATCATGTCGGCGTCGCCGACCGGGCGGGTGTCGAGCCGGACGGTGCGCGGCTCGCCCGTCTCCGGATCGGTGAGCACGGCGTCGCACTGGCCGCGGTCGACGCGGACGATCCGGGCCGGGATCAGACCGGCCTCGGCGAGCGGGGTGAAGAGTTCCGCGAGCTCGGGCGTCCAGCCGTAGCCGGACAGCGGCAGCTCGTCGGAGAGGGAGCCAGAGGGGGACGACGAAGTGGAGGCAGCGTTGAACAACGCGGTGGGCCCTTCGGGAGGAGATGATCCCGGCGGGCTGCGGCTGGCGCGGAAAGGGTCAGCCGGCGGCCGGGAAGAGGAGGTGAACGCGAGTGCTGCCCAAGGCAGCTATCGGGGCGACAACGACCACGGGGTTCACCTCCTGCTCTCTGCTCCTCGGGCGGCCGTGAAGGCCCCCGATCTGGACGGGAGAAACGCTAGCTGGTCGGGGTGGCGGGGCCAAGTGATTTTTGACCTGCGGAAACGCGGTGAAGGGAGCCACAAGGGGCCAACATTGGACCTACAAAAGTGCGGACCCGCACCGAGGAACCCGCCGGAGCCGGCTAGCCGCCGTACCGGTGCTTGAGGTTCGGGTCGTCCAGCCACCAGGGCCGCATCCCGGCCTCCTCCTCGGCCGGCAGCCCCGCCGCCTGCGCCTGCGCCGCGGCCTCCTCGAAACGGGCGTCGAGTTCGGCGTCCACCGCCTTGATCTCCTCCCGCCCCTGCACCACCATCCGCCGCACCAGCGCGGCCAGGAACGGCAGCCCGACCAGGTCGCCCAGCACCCAGAGCATGTTGCCGCCCCAGGTCTGGTCCTGCGCCAGGCTCGGCCCCCACGGCCGCCCGAGCGCCACGTAGTAGTGCTCGGCGACCAGGTGACCGCCGTAGATCAGCACCAGCCCGAGCCCCGCATCGAAGATCACCTCGGCGAAGGTGATGAACAGCCCGACCAGGTGCGGGTACTCGCGCCCGACCGGGTCGATCTGCAGCCGCGGCCAGAAGTACGCCAGCCCGAGCAGCACCAGCGCCAGGTGCAGCAGCACGTTCCCGAACGCGCTGGACACCGACTCCTCGTACCAGGGCGTGAAGTAGAGCAGCCACGGCGGGGCCATCAGCAGCGCGGTGGAGACGGCCGGGAACATCAGCACCTTGGACGGCCGGCTGCGCAGCGCCCGCAGGACGCGCTCGCGCCGGGCCGGCGGCGCGGCCGCGACCAGCAGCGAGACCGGCGCACCGAGCGCGAGCAGCAGCGGGACGAGCATCAGCAGCAGCACGACCTGGACGGCCCGGTCGGTGAACAGGATCCGCTCGTACACGCCGAGGCCGGAGCAGGTGCACCAGATCCACAGCAGCAGCCCGCCCAGGAAGGCGGCGGTGCGGGACGGCTGCCAGCGCTCGCCGCCGGCCCGGTGGACGGTGCGCACCGCGGCCAGGTACCAGCCGCCGAGCAGCACGGAGAGGGTGAGCACGAGCGGTTCGGCCGTCCACGACGTGGCCAGGTCGGACCACTGCCAGGGCGGCGGTCCGCTGTAGGCGAGCACTCGCACCGCGCCGTCCATCCGTCCGCCCACCTCGTTCGCGCCCTGCCGCCGCCGGCGCCGTGCGGCGGTCCGTCGGGCGCCGCGGACCGGACCGCGGCGCCCGGCCATGATGGCCTCCCGGCCGGGGCCCGCCGCACCCGGGGCCCGCCTCTATACCTGCACCTGAACAAAGCTTTACCGAGCCCGGAAAAAGCTTTGCCCAGGCAAAGTTCCGGCCTCGACGGCCCCCGGACCGCAACCGGCGCGGGGCCGTGTTCGTCTGGCAGGATGCACCGTCGGCGATACCGGCCACGCGGGTGATGACAAGGGGACGACAAGGGTGCAAAGCACTGCACGCGGCGAGGGCCGCCGGCTGGCGGCGCGCCACCGCAACATCGAGCTGGGCCTGCTGGCGCTCGCGGTGGCCGTCTGTCTGGCGGGGCACATCGACGCCGATCTGGCACTGACCGGCAAGATGCCGCCCGGGCTGCTGGTCCACGGCCTGGCGCTGGGCGGACTGGCCGGGGTGGCGCACCTGGCGGTGCGGCGGTTCGCCCCGTACGCGGATCCGCTGATCCTGCCGCTGGGCGTCTTCCTGACCGGCTTCGGGCTGATGCTGCTGGACCGGCTGGACATCTCCTACGCGGCGGCGCACGCCAGGAAGGGCGACTACCAGAAGCTCCCGGCCGCGCCCTCGCAGCTGATGTGGGTGTTCGTCTCGGTCGCGGTGGCGATCGCGCTGATCGCGCTGATCAAGCACCACCGGTTCTTCCAGCGGTACGTGTACCTGCTGATGACGGGGGCGCTGATCCTGCTGGCGGCGCCCGCGTTCTTCCCGGGCCGGCCGGAGGACTTCGGCGCCAAGCGCTGGATCCGCCTGTTCGGGCTCTCCTTCGAGCCGGACGAGTTCGTGAAGGTCGCGATCACGATCTTCTTCGCCGGGTACCTGATGGCCTCCCGGGACGCGCTCGCGCTGGCCGGCCGGAAGATCTGGGGGATGACCCTCCCGCGCGGGCGGCACGTCGGCCCGGTGCTGGCGATCTGGGTGGTCAGCCTGCTGGTGCTGGTCTTCGAGCGCGACCTCGGCACCTCGCTGATCTTCTTCGGCGTCTTCGTCGTGATGCTGTACGCGGCGACCGAGCGCACCAGCTGGGTGGTGCTCGGCCTGCTGATGGCGGTCGGCGGCGCGGCCGTGGTCGGCACCGTGGAGCCGCACGTGCACGGGCGCGTCGAGGCCTGGCTGCACCCGCTCGACATCTACAAGGAGCACCACGACCCGGCGATCATCTCCGACCAGCCCGCCGAGGCGCTGTTCAGCCTGGGCACCGGGCACCTGACCGGGACGGGCCTGGGCTCGGGGCGGCCGTGGCTGATCGGCTTCGCCGGGCGCAGCGACTTCGTCTTCACCACGATCGGTGAGGAACTGGGCCTGGCCGGGGTGACGGCGGTGCTGCTGGTGTACCTGCTGCTGGTCCAGCGCGGGCTGCGGACGGCGGTCGGGCTGACCGACCCGTTCGGCAAGCTGCTGGCGACGGGGCTGTCGACGGCGCTGGCGCTGCAGGTGTTCGTGGTGGTCGGCGGGGTGAGCGGGCTGGTGCCGCTGACCGGCAAGGCGCTGCCGTTCCTGGCGGCGGGCGGTTCGTCGCTGCTGGCGAACTGGCTGATCGTGGCGCTGCTGATCAAGCTGAGCGACTCGGCCGGACGCACGGCGCTGGAGCCGGCGCCGCCGAGCCCGGATCCGCTCCCGGCGCAGGCCGGGCCGGCGGGCCGGTCTGCGGCCCCGGGCGGTCCGGCCGCGACGGATCCGAACCCGAACGCGAGCCCGACCGCGCCGAACGGCCCGAACGCGACGGCCCCGGAGCTGACGCTCCCACGCCCGGCCGGCCCGGGCCCGGATCCGGACCGGACCGAGGTCAACCCGGCCGCCCCGTACCCTCCGGCCGAGCAGTCCCCGTACGGGTACCACCCGGCCCCGCAGTCCCCCTTCCCGCCGAACCCGGCGACCGCCTGACCCACCGCCGGCCGCGAGCCGCCCTCCGGGCAGCGGGCAACGGCGAACGGGCAACGGGCAACGGGCAACGGGCAACGGGCAGGAACGAACCGGCGAACCGGCACCAGGAGACGACCGGACGTCAGGAGACGACGAACGGCACAGGGCCTCCCCCGCATCCCGCGGAGGAGGCCCTGTGCCGTTCGTCGTGGTGCCGCCGTCCTGCCCCGCTACTGCCGCTCCCACGGCGGCCGGGGCGGGTAGTCGGGCGCCCGCCGCTCCGGCGGCGGCCCGGACGGCCGGTCGCTGTCCGGCGGGGGCGGCCCGGGCCGGTGGTGGGGCCCGCCGCGGGCGGTGAGCCGGCCGCGGACGTTGTCGGCGGCCAGGACGTCGGCCCAGCGCTCCGGGTACTCGGAGGGGACGTCGACGTCGTCGCCGTCCTCCTCGCCCCACTCCTCCTCGGCGCCTTCGGCGAGGCCGAGTTCGCGGGCGCGCCGGGCCCGTTCGGCGGCGCGCCGGGCGGCGACCTCGCGGACCACGGCGGCGGCGGCCTCCTCCTGGGCGCGCTCGTTCTCGGCGCGGGCGTCGGCGGTCTCCAGGGTGGGCCAGCGGCGGTCTATGGCGGCGTTCATGGCGGCGCCGATGAGGACGGCCAGGGCGACCACGAAGATCCACAGCAGTACGGCCACCGGCGCGGCCAGCGAGCCGTACACGGAGGGGACCTCGACCGAGCTGACCAGGTAGATCCGCAGGGCGACGCTGCAGACGACCAGCACCACCAGGGCGACCAGCGCGCCGGGGACGTCCTCGCGCCAGGGCGTGGAGACGGGGACGGCCAGGTGGTAGAGGGTGGTGAGGGAGACGATCAGCAGCACGATGGCGACCGGCCAGTAGGCGGCGCCGACCAGTCCGGCGACGCCGGGCACGGCGTTCTCGATGAGTCCGGGTCCGGCCATCAGCAGGGGCAGCACCAGGGAGCTGATGACGAGGGCGCCGAAGTAGAGGCCGAGGGACATCAGCCGGGTCTTGACGATGCCTCGCTTGCCGTCGAGCCCGTACATGACGGTGATGGTGTCGATGAAGATGTAGAGCGCTCTGGAGCCGGACCACAGCGACAGCAGGAAGCCGATCGAGACGAGGTCGGGCCGGGAGTGGGCGAAGACCTGGTCCAGCAGCGGCACCACGACCTCCTTGACGGACGAGTCCGACAGGACCGTCCCGGAGGCCGAGACGATGTCGTGCTTGAGCCGGTCGATGGTGCCGGCGCCGAGGAACTCGTCGAGGTAGCCGAGGGTGCCGGCCAGGCCGAGGAGCAGCGGTGGGATCGACAGCAGGGTGAAGAAGGCCGCCTCCGCGGCGAGTCCGGTGACCCGGTACTCGACGCAGGTGTTGGTGGTGTCCTTGACCAGCTCCCACGCCGTGCGGCGCCAGGCGGCCTGTTTGGCCGCGCGTCGGGAGCCCTTGCCCCGGCGCCGGGAGGGCCGTTCGGGGTTCGGTCTGCTCGTCTCGCCTGCTGCTTGCACGGGTCTAACGGTATCGGGCCGGGGCCGCGCGGTTGATCTCCCCCGGGGTACGGGCGCGTGGACGGACGTCGGGGCGGGGAGCGGCGGGGATTCCCGGCGGTCTCACATGGCGAAACCTCAGCGTCCGCCATTCGGATGTTAGTGGACCGCGAGTCCCGCGCCGTGCCAATCTCTTGCCATGCCGAGCGCCGGAACCACCCTAGTTGGTCGACTCCACGTCGATCTCCTTCGCGTGTCCAGCGCCATCTGTCCGGCGATCTGAGCCCACCCCGCCGCACCACCGCACCCGGCGCCACCCACCTCGCCGTCCCCGCTGGAGCGGACGCGCAGGCGCCCGGCCGGCCACGGTCACTGCTCTCTCCGGACCTGGGAATACCCGCAGGTCACAGCAGCACCGCACCGCCACGCACCCCCAGCGACCCACCCGGCGTCAGAGCCATCTGCCCCGAAGGACTTCACCATGGCCACCACCCCCGAGACCGCCGAGCCCACGGCCGACCGCGCCGTCGCGCGCCGCCCCGCCGCGCCTCGCAAGGTGACCCGTCACCGCGGCGAGGGCCAGTGGGGCATGGGCCACTTCACCCCCCTGAACGCCAATGAGCAGTTCAAGAAGGACGACGACGGTCTCAACGTACGGACACGTATTGAGACGATCTACGCGCACCGGGGCTTCGACTCGATCGACCCCGCCGACCTGCGCGGCCGGATGCGCTGGTGGGGCCTGTACACCCAGCGCAAGGAGGGCATCGACGGCGGCAAGACCGCGATCCTGGAGCCGCACGAGCTCGACGCCGAGTACTTCATGCTGCGCGTGCGGATCGACGGCGGCCGGCTGACCGTCGCCCAGCTGAAGGCGATCGCCGAGGTCTCCGAGCAGTACGCCCGCAACACCGCCGACCTGACCGACCGCCAGAACGTCCAGTACCACTGGATCCGGATCGAGGACGTCCCGGCGATCTGGCAGAAGCTGGAGGCCGTCGGCCTGTCCACCACCGAGGCCTGCGGCGACACCCCGCGCGTCATCCTCGGCTCCCCGGTGGCCGGCATCGCCGAGGACGAGATCATCGACGGCACCCCCGCCGTCGAGGAGATCCAGCGGCGCTTCATCGGCAACAAGGACTTCTCCAACCTGCCGCGCAAGTTCAAGTCCGCCGTCTCCGGCTCCCCGCTGCTGGACGTCGCGCACGAGATCAACGACGTCGCCTTCGTCGGCGTGGTCCACCCCGAGCACGGGCCCGGCTTCGACCTGTGGGTCGGCGGCGGGCTGTCCACCAACCCCAAGCTGGGCGTGCGCCTGGGCGCCTGGGTCCCGCTGGACGAGGTCGCCGACGTCTACGGCGGCGTCATCGGCATCTTCCGCGACTACGGCTACCGCCGGCTGCGCAACCGCGCCCGGCTGAAGTTCCTGGTCGCCGACTGGGGCGTGGAGAAGTTCCGCCAGGTGCTGGAGGACGAGTACCTCGGGTACCGGCTGGTCGACGGCCCCGCGCCGCAGGAGCCCAGCGGCCGCTGGCGCGACCACGTCGGCGTCCACCGGCAGAAGGACGGCCGGTACTACATCGGCTTCGCGCCGCGCGTCGGCCGGGTCGACGGCCGGCTGCTCGGCCAGATCGCCGACCTCGCCGCCGCGCACGGCAGCGACCGGCTGCGCACCACCGCCGAACAGAAGATGCTGGTCCTCGACATCGCCGAGGACCAGGTCGACTCGGTGGTGGCCGGCCTGGAGGCGCTGGATCTGAGGGTCACCCCGTCGCCGTTCCGCCGCGGCACCATGGCGTGCACCGGCATCGAGTACTGCAAGCTCGCCATCGTCGAGACCAAGGAGCGCGGCCGCACGCTCATCGACGAGCTGGAGAAGCGCCTGCCGGACTTCGCCGAACCGCTGACCATCAACATCAACGGCTGCCCGAACGCCTGCGCCCGCATCCAGGTCGCCGACATCGGCCTCAAGGGCCAGCTCGTCCCGGACGGCAACGGCGGGCAGGTCGAGGGCTACCAGGTGCACCTGGGCGGCGCGCTCGGCCTGGAGGCCGGGTTCGGCCGCAAGGTCCGCGGCCTCAAGGTCACCAAGGACGACCTGCCCGACTACGTCGAGCGCGTCCTGACCCGCTACCAGGCCGACCGCACCGAGGGCGAGCGCTTCGCCCAGTGGGCGGCCCGGGCCGGCGAGGAGCAGCTGTCGTGAGCGAACGCGCCGCGCCGTTCTTCTGCCCCTACTGCGGGGACGAGGACCTGCGCCCCTCCGAGGTCGGGCACGGCGCCTGGGAGTGCCACGGGTGCCGCCGCGCCTTCCAACTGAAGTTCCTCGGCCTGCTGTCCCCGACCGCCCCGGCCGCGCCTGCGGCCGCGGCTTCGGCCAACTCGACTGCGAACGACGGGGGTTCGTCCGGTGACCAGCGCGACGACTGACTACGAGGAGATAGCCGTCCGGGCCGGCCGCGAGCTGGAGGAGGCGACGCCCCAGGAGATCCTGGCCTGGGCCGCCGACACCTTCGGCCGCCGCTTCTGCGTCACCTCCTCGATGGAGGACGCGGTCGTCGCCCACCTCGCCTCCTCGGTGTTCCCCGGCGTGGACGTGGTGTTCCTGGACACCGGCTACCACTTCCCGGAGACCATCGGCACCCGGGACGCGGTGGCCGCGACCATGCCGGTCAACGTCATCACCCTCAGGCCGCTGCGCACCGTGGCCGAGCAGGACGCCGAGCACGGGCCGCACCTGCACGACCGCGACCCGGACCTGTGCTGCTCGCTGCGCAAGGTCGAGCCGCTCAACCGCGGCCTCGGCGGCTACGACGCCTGGGCGACGGGGCTGCGCCGCGACGAGTCCCCGAGCCGGGCGGACACCCCGGTGGTGTCCTGGGACGCCCGGCGCCGCAAGGTCAAGATCGCCCCGATCGCCCGGTGGACGCAGGAGGACGTGGACGCCTACGTCGCCGCCCACGGGGTGCTGCTCAACCCGCTGCTGTGGGAGGGCTACACCTCGATCGGCTGCTCGCCGCTGTCCTGCACCCGCAAGCCCGCCGAGGGCGAGGACGCCCGGGCCGGGCGCTGGTCCGGCTCCGGCAAGACCGAGTGCGGCATCCACCTCTGACCCACCCCCCCACTACCGACGAAGGACTTGAGACTGTGACAGCTCACACCCGGGCCGCCGACGGAGCCGCGGAGGCGGCCCCCGCGGCCGCCCCCTGCGAGCGCGGCGCCACCGTGTGGCTGACCGGGCTGCCGAGCGCGGGCAAGACCACGCTCGCCTTCGCGCTGGCCGGACGGCTGCGCGCCGAGGGCCACCAGGTCGAGGTCCTGGACGGCGACGAGATCCGCGAGTTCCTCTCCAAGGGCCTCGGCTTCACCCGCGAGGACCGGCACACCAACGTGACCCGGATCGGCTTCGTCGCCGAGAAGCTCGCCGCCCACGGCGTCAAGGTGCTCGCCCCGGTGATCGCCCCGTTCGCCGACTCGCGCGCCGCGGTGCGCGAGCGGCACGCGGCGGCCGGCACCGAGTTCCTGGAGGTCCACGTCGCCACCCCGGTCGAGCTGTGCGCCGAACGCGACGTCAAGGGCCTGTACGCCAAGCAGGCCGCCGGGGAGCTGGCCGGCCTCACCGGCGTGGACGACCCGTACGAGGCGCCGGAGAAGCCGGAGCTGCGGATCCAGACGCAGGGCCGCGCGGTCGCCGAGTCCGCCGCCGAGCTGCACGCCTTCCTGACCGAGAGGGGTCTCGCATGACCACCGCGACCGACAGCCCGGTCCGCACCGACGACACGCCGTACGCGCTGTCCCACCTGGACGCGCTGGAGGCCGAGTCGGTGCACGTCTTCCGCGAGGTCGCGGGGGAGTTCGAGCGCCCGGTGATCCTGTTCTCGGGCGGCAAGGACTCCATCGTCATGCTGCACCTGGCGCTCAAGGCCTTCCACCCGGCCGCCGTGCCGTTCTCGCTGCTGCACGTCGACACCGGCCACAACTTCCCCGAGGTGATCGCCTACCGCGACCGCGTCGTGGCCGAGCACGGCCTGCGCCTGCACGTCGCCCACGTCCAGGACTTCATCGACGACGGCCGGCTGCGCGAGCGCCCGGACGGCACCCGCAACCCGCTGCAGACCGTCCCGCTGCTCGACGCCATCGAGACGAACCGCTTCGACGCGGTGTTCGGCGGCGGGCGCCGCGACGAGGAGAAGGCCCGCGCCAAGGAGCGGGTGTTCTCCCTGCGCGACGAGTTCGGCGCCTGGGACCCGCGCCGCCAGCGCCCCGAGCTGTGGTCGCTGTACAACGGCCGGCACGCCGTCGGCGAGCACGTGCGCGTCTTCCCGCTGTCCAACTGGACCGAGCTGGACGTCTGGCAGTACATCGAGCGCGAGGGCATCGACCTCCCGGAGATCTACTACGCCCACGAGCGGGACGTCTTCGCCCGCGGCGGCATGTGGCTGACCGCCGGCGAGTGGGGCGGCCCCAAGGAGAACGAGCCCGTCCAGCGGCGGCTGATCCGCTACCGCACCGTCGGCGACATGTCCTGCACCGGCGCCGTCGACTCGGACGCCACCGACATCCAGGCCGTGATCGCCGAGATCGCCGCCAGCCGCCTCACCGAGCGCGGCGCGACGCGGGCCGACGACAAGCTGTCCGAGGCCGCGATGGAAGACCGCAAGCGCGAGGGGTACTTCTAACGATGACCAGCACCACCCAGGAAGCCACCGCCACGTCGCTGCTGCGCTTCGCCACCGCCGGATCCGTCGACGACGGCAAGTCCACCCTGGTCGGCCGCCTGCTGCACGACTCCAAGTCCGTGCTCGCCGACCAGCTGGAGGCCGTCGAACGCGTCTCGCTGGGCCGCGGCCAGGAAGCGCCCGACCTCGCGCTGCTCACCGACGGCCTGCGCGCCGAGCGCGAGCAGGGCATCACCATCGACGTGGCCTACCGCTACTTCGCCACCCCCCGGCGGCGGTTCATCCTCGCCGACACCCCCGGGCACGTGCAGTACACCCGCAACATGGTGACCGGCGCCTCCACCGCCGAACTGGCCGTGGTGCTGGTCGACGCCCGCAACGGCGTCGTCGAGCAGACCCGCCGGCACGCCGCCGTCGCCGCGCTGCTGCGGGTGCCGCACGTGGTGCTGGCCGTCAACAAGATGGACCTGGTCGACTACGCCGAGCCCGTCTTCGCCGCCATCGCCGAGGAGTTCACCGCCTACGCCGCCTCGCTCGGCGTGGGCGACGTGGTGGCCGTGCCGATCTCCGCCCTTGCCGGGGACAACGTCGTCGAGCCGTCCGCGCACATGGACTGGTACGGCGGCCCGACCCTGCTGGAGCACCTGGAGACCGTCCCGGTCGGCAGCGACCCCGGCGCCGCGCCGGCCCGCTTCCCGGTCCAGTACGTGATCCGCCCGCAGAGCGAGGAGCACCCCGACTACCGCGGCTACGCCGGGCAGTTGGCCTCCGGCGTGCTGCGGGTCGGCGACCCGGTGACGGTACTGCCCTCGGGCCACACCACCACCGTCGCCGGGATCGACGCGCTCGGCCGCGAGACGGACCTCGCCTGGGCGCCCCAGTCGGTCACCGTCCGGCTCGCCGACGACCTCGACGTCTCCCGCGGCGACCTGATCGCCGCCGGGGCGCTCCCCGTGCCCACCAGGGACATCGAGGCCACCGTCAGCCACCTCGACGAGCGCCCGCTGCGCGTCGGCGACAAGGTCCTGCTCAAGCACACCACCCGCACCGTGCGCGCGCTGGTCAAGGACATCACCTACCGCATCGCTCTGCCGACCAAGGCGGGCGACACCCTCGAACAGCGTTCCGGCGCCGAGGGGTTGAACGTCAACGACCTCGGCCACGTGGTGCTGCGCACCGCCGAGCCGCTGGCGCTCGACGCCTACTCCGACAACCGCCGCACCGGCTCGTTCCTGCTGATCGACCCGGCCGACGGCACCACCCTCACCGCCGGCATGGCGGGCGAGGCCTTCGCGACCGTACGCGCCACCACTGAATCGATTCCTTCCGGCGCCGAGGAGGACTGGGTCTGATGCCCAGCGAGGCGTTCTCGGACATGGACAAGGAAGGCGGCCGCATCGGCAGCGGCGTCCTCGGCAGCGGCCAGGGCGGCCTGACCCGATGTGCGGGCCGACAGCGCTGAGTTGCGACCCCCGGCCGCCCCGACGGGCGACCGCCACGTCCCCGAGACCGCCTCCTGACGGTCCGTCGATGAACAGGACTTCACCATGGCACCGAACCTGGCCCCCTCGCATACCCACGCCCGCCCCAACGCCGGCCGGATCAGACGCTCCGCGGTGGCCGCCGTGGCCGGCCTGACCGCCGTGACCCTGCTGTCGGCGTGCAGCTACGGCTCCAAGGCGGACGACAAGAAGCCGGGCGCCGACTCCGCCGCCAGTTCGGCCGGCACCTCCGGCGCGAAGCTGTCCGCGGACACCGTGAAGATCGGCTACTTCGCGAACCTGACCCACGGCACCGCCCTGGTCGGCCTCCAGGAGGGGCTGTTCCAGAAGGAGTTGGGCGCCACCCAGATCAAGACCCAGGTCTTCAACGCGGGCCCGTCCGAGATCGAGGCGCTCAACGCCGGCTCCATCGACATCGGCTGGATCGGCCCCTCCCCCGCGATCAACGGCTACACCAAGTCCGACGGCCAGTCCCTGAAGATCATCGGCGGCTCGGCCTCCGGCGGGGTCAAGCTGGTGGTCAACCCGGACAAGATCTCCTCGCTGGACGACCTCAAGGGCAAGAAGATCGCCACCCCGCAGCTGGGCAACACCCAGGACGTGGCGCTGCTCAACTACCTGGCCGGCAAGGGCTTCAAGGTCGACGCGGCGTCCGGCGCCGGCGACGTCTCGGTGGTGCGCACCGACAACAAGGTCACCCCCGACGCCTACCGGCAGGGCTCCATCGACGGCGCCTGGGTGCCCGAGCCCACCGCCTCCAAGCTGGTCACCCTCGGCGCGAAGGTCCTGCTCAACGAGAAGGACGTCTGGCCGGACAGGAAGTTCGTGATCACCAACATCATCGTCTCGCAGAAGTTCCTCAAGGAGCACCCGGACGTGGTGGAGGCCGTGCTGCGCGGCTCGGTGAACACCAACGCCTTCATCAAGGCCAACCCGGACAAGGCCAAGGCCGACGCCAACGAGGCGATCAAGAAGGAGGCCGGCAACGCGCTGGAGCCGGCCATCCTCGACCCGGCCTGGGCCGACATCGACTTCCTCGACGACCCGCTGGCGAACACCCTCCAGGCCGAGGCCGACCACGCCGTCACCGCCGGGCTGCTCAAGCTGCCCAAATCAAGTTCCGCTGGCGCGGGGGCCAACCTGAACGGCATCTACGACCTCACCCTGCTCAACAAGGTGCTCGCGGCCAAGGGCCAGGGCCCCGTGGCGGACGCCGGACTCGGCGCCAAGTAGCGCCACCCGGCGCCGAGAACGGCACCGAGACGGCACCGAGCGGTGCCGAGCAACGCCGAACAGCGCCGGGTCCGCCCCCGACTCCGCGGTCCGGACCCCCGCCCGCCCGGTCGATCCGCGATCGATGCCCACCGGGACGGGCGGGGCCGGGCCCCGGCCCCGCTCCCGCCCCGCCAGCCCTCAGCCAGACCACTCACGCAGGAGGTGTCCGGATGACCCCGGCACTGACCACCTCGGCGGACACCGCCGGCGCCGACGCCGGCGGCGCCGCGCCCGCCGTCCGGATCTCGCACGTGCACAAGTCCTTCGGCCGCCCGGGCGCGCAGACCCACGTCCTGGACGACATCACCCTCGACGTCGCGCCCGGCGAGTTCGTCACCCTGCTCGGCGCCTCGGGCTGCGGCAAGTCCACCCTGCTCAACCTGGTCGCCGGCCTCGACCAGCCCACCGCCGGCGCCATCGAGGTGCCCGGCGGCCGCCCCGCGCTGATGTTCCAGGAGCACGCGCTGTTCCCCTGGCTCACCGCCGGCCGCAACATCGAACTCGCCCTCAAGCTGGCCGGCGTCCCCCGCCCCGAGCGCCGCGCCGAAGCCGAGCGCCTGCTCGAACTCGTCCGCCTCAAGGGCTCGTACGGCAAGCGCGTACACGAACTGTCCGGCGGCATGCGCCAGCGCGTCGCGATGGCCCGCGCGCTCGCCCAGGGCAGCCAGGTGCTGCTGATGGACGAGCCGTTCGCCGCGCTCGACGCCATCACCCGCGACGTGCTGCACGACGAGATCACCCGGATCTGGGCCGAGCGGCAGCTGTCCGTCCTGTTCGTCACCCACAACGTGCGCGAGGCCGTGCGCCTGGCCCAGCGCGTCGTCCTGCTCTCCTCCCGCCCCGGCCGGGTCGCCCGCGAGTGGCGGATCGACCTGCCGCAGCCGCGCCGCATCGAGTCCACCGGCGTCGCCGACCTGTCCATCGAGATCACCGAAGAACTGCGTGGGGAGATCCGTCGCCATGGCCAGCACTGACAGCACCCCGGTCCTGGAGAAGGCCGGCAAGGCCGACCGGACCGACGGGGCCGCCGCCACCGACACCGCCGGGGTCGGCGCCGGCCTGGACGCCCTCGACGCCGTCTCCGCCCAGCGCGGCTCGCTCGGCGAGGCCCTGCGGACCAAGGCCCTGCCCCCGCTGATCGGCGTCCTCGTGGTGCTCGCCCTGTGGCAGGGCGCGTACAGCCTGCACCTCACCTCCGCCTACAAGCTGCCCAGCCCGGCCGACGTGTGGCACTCCGCCCAGGAGCTCTGGTACCAGGGCACGCTGTTCTCGATCATCTGGACCAGCGTCTGGCGCGGACTGTCCGGCTTCCTGCTCGCCGTCGTCATCGGCACCCCGATCGGACTGGTCGTCTCCCGCGTCCGGCCGGTGCGCACCGCCATCGGCCCGGTCCTCCAGGGCCTGCAGTCGCTGCCCTCGGTCGCCTGGGTGCCGGCCGCGGTCATCTGGCTCGGCATCAACGACCAGATGATGTACGCGGTGATCCTGCTCGGCGCCGTCCCCTCCATCGCCAACGGCCTGGTCGCCGGCATCGACCAGGTGCCGCCGCTGTTCCTGCGCGCCGGACGCACCATCGGCGCCACCGGCCTCACCGGCGCCCGGCACGTGCTGATCCCCGCCGCGCTGCCCGGCTACCTGGCCGGCCTCAAGCAGGGCTGGGCGTTCTCCTGGCGCTCCCTGATGGCCGCCGAACTCGTCGCCTCCTCCCCCGACCTCGGCCGGGGCCTGGGCCGGTTCCTGGAGGACCAGCGCGAGTTCTCCGACATGTCCGGGGTGCTGCTCGGCATCATCCTGATCCTGTTCGTCGGCATCGCCATCGAACTGCTCGTCTTCACCCCGGTCGAGCGCCGGGTGCTGCGCAACCGCGGCCTGCTGGCCGCCGTCAAGTAAGGCCGACGCCCATGCCCGCCCTCCTGCTGATCGCCCACGGCAGCCGCGACCCGCGGCACGCCGCGACCGTGGCCGCACTGGTCCAGGAGGTGCGGGCGCTGCGCCCCGGGCTGGACGTCGCCACCGCCTACCTGGACCACTGCGCGCCCCGCATCCCGCAGGTCGTCGGGCGGCTCGACGACGCGGTGGCCGTCCCGCTGCTGCTCAACCGGGCCTACCACGCCAAGCACGACGTCCCGGCCGCCCTGCGCACGGCGGGCGCGGCCCTGCCCGTCGCCGCCGTCCTGGGCCCGTCGCCGCTGCTGCTCGCCGCCCTGGACCGCCGCCTCGCCGAGGCCGGGGTGGACGTGCGCTCGGCCGCCGTCCGGGCCCGCACCGGCGTGGTGCTCGCGGCGGCCGGCTCCTCCGACCAGGCCGCCGACGCCGCCACCCGCGCGGTGGCCGCCGGGTGGCGCCGCAGCCGCGGCTGGGCCGCCGTCGAGGTGGCCTACGCCTCCGCCACCGGCCCGCGCGTGCCCGACGCCCTGGCCGTCCTGCGCGCCGCGGGCGCCGCCCGCACCGCCGTCTCCCCCTACCTGCTGGCCCCGGGCCTGCTGCCCGACCGCATCGCCGAGGCCGCCGCCGGAGCGGACGCCGTCGCCGCCGTCCTGGGCCCCGCCCCCGAACTGGCCGCCCTCCTCCTGGAGCGCTACGACGAGGCGCGTACGGCCGCCACGATGCCCCAGACGCTCACTGCCTGACCACGGGGCCGGCTCACTCGTGATCGAGGATGCTGTGCTCGCTCAGATCAGCGGCGTGCCGCGCCACAGTGCGGTAGTCCGCATCGTCGTGGAGGACCGTGAGGCCGTGGTGTGCGGCCGTCGCCGCGATCATGAGGTCGACCGCGGAGGCACTACGGTGCTGCCCGGCGAGGGCCATGCGCCGCTGAACCGTGTCGATCCAGCGCCCAGCGTTCTTCGGTACCGAGACGTCCGGGTACAGGTCGGCGAACATCTCGGTGATCTCGTCGTACTCCCGGCCGCTGCGCGCGTTGTACAGAAACTCTGCGCGCTGCGGGTAGCACGACGCGATCGAGCCTGCGTCGATCGCGTCGTACCAAACGGCCAGGAGCTTGGGCTCGCCCAACAGCCGGACAAGTCCAGAGGTGTCGAGGAGATAGATCACCGGGCGTCCTTCTCGGCTCGGTGCATCCGCTCTGCGTCCTCGACGGCGCCCCAGTGCTGAGCCCGCTCGAAATGCCGGCTGATCCGGGCAGCACGTTCCTGCCGCTCGGCGTAGAAGCGCAGTGCGAGGTTGACGGCGTCCTTCTTGGTCCGAACTCCGGCGAGCGTCATTGCTCGTTCCAGCGCCTCTTCATCGATGTCGATCTGTGTCACGGACATCCGGATACCTCCGTCGATCGATGTTGGTGATGTACATAGCATTGCACATGACCAACATCAACGGAGGTTCGGACCGCCGCAGGGTGATGGTGTCCGTCAGACAGACGGGCCCCGCGACGAAACGGCCCGGCCCCCTCGGGTGAGGGGGCCGGGCCGTCGGTGGTTCGCCGGGGATTAGTCGAAGGCGCGGCGCTGGCGGCCGGTGCCGTAGTTGGAGCCGGACTTGGCGCCGCTGCCGGGCTTGGCGCGGCCGGAGGAGCGGCCGATGAAGCCGGCCGCCTGGGGGCGGTCGCCCTGGGCGGCGGCGCCGCCCATGCGCTGCTTGGGGCGGGGGCGGCGCGGGTTGCCGTTCATGTCGACGTCGGCGGGCAGCGCGGAGCGCTTGCCGGGGCGGCGGCGCGGGTTGCCGGACTTGGCGTCGGCCTTGGCGGCGGGGGCCTCGGCGGGCGCGGGGACGGCGACGGCGACCGCGACACCGCTGGGGGTGCGGGCGCCGGTGATCTTGGCGAGGTCGGCGTCGCCGGGGCGGACCTTGGTGACGGTGGGGCGGATGCCCGCGACCGTCATCAGCCGGTTGACCTCGCGGCGCTGCTCGGGCAGGACGAGGGTGACGACGGTGCCGGACTCGCCGGCCCGGGCGGTGCGGCCGCCGCGGTGCAGGTAGTCCTTGTGGTCGACCGGCGGGTCGACGTTGACGACCAGGTCGAGGCCTTCGATGTGGATGCCGCGGGCGGCGACGTTGGTGGCGATCAGCGCGGTGACGTGGCCGTCGCGGAACTGGTCGAGGACCCGGTTGCGCTGCGGCTGGGACTTGCCGCCGTGCAGGGCCGCGGCCCGGACGCCGGTGGCGAGCAGCTGCTTGGCGAGGCGGTCGGCGCCGTGCTTGGTGTGCACGAACATGATCACGCGCCCGTCGCGGGAGGCGATGTGCGCGGTGGTGGACGCCTTGTCGGCCTGGTCCAGCTGGAGGACGTGGTGGTCCATGGTGGTGACCGCGCCGGCCGACGGGTCGACCGAGTGGGTGACCGGGTCGGTGAGGAAGCGCTTGACGAGGCGGTCGACGTTGCGGTCCAGGGTCGCGGAGAACAGCATCCGCTGCCCGCCCTCGGCGACCTGCTCCAGCAGCTTGCTGACCTGCGGGAGGAAGCCCATGTCGGCCATCTGGTCGGCCTCGTCGAGGACGGTGATGGCGACGTCGGACAGGTTGACGTCACCGCGGCCGATCAGGTCGTCGAGCCGGCCGGGGGTGGCGACCAGGACCTCGGTGCCACGGCGGACGGCGTTGGCCTGGCGGTTGATCGACATGCCGCCGACGACGGTGGTGATCCGCAGGTTGACGGCGGTCGCGTAGGGGGTGAGCGCGTCGGTGACCTGCTGGGCGAGCTCGCGGGTGGGCACCAGGACGAGCGCCAGCGGGTAGCGGGCGACGGCGCGGCGCCCGGCGGTGCGGGCGAGCAGCGGCAGGCCGAAGGCGAGGGTCTTGCCGGAGCCGGTGCGGCCGCGGCCGAGCACGTCGCGGCCGGCGATCGAGTCGGGCAGCGTGGCGCCCTGGATCGGGAACGGCGCGGTGACGCCTTCGCGGGTGAGCGTGCTGAGGATGCCCTTGGGCAGGTCCAGCTCGGCGAAGGTGTCCGCCGGGGGCCGGGCCGGGGTGCCCTCGACGACGGTGAAGTCGGCGGCCTCGGGCACGGCGGTGGCGCGGCTGTTCTTGGGGGCGCCGGTGCGGCCGCGCGGCTTGCGGGCGCGCTCGGCGTCGCCGGTGGCGCGCGGGTTCTCGCCGCGGCGGGCGCGGTCGCCGGCGCCGGTGCGGCCGGCGTTCTCGGCGCGGCCGGTGCTCTCGCCGCGGCCGGCGCCGGCGCTGCGGCGCGGGTTCTCGCCGCGGCGGGCCTGGTCGGTGGTGCGGGCGGCGCGGTCACGCGGCGGGCGGGCAGGGGTGGTCACGGAGTCTCCGTACGTCGGTCGGCAGCCCCGGGTGGGGGCTGGTCGGCCGTCGGTAGGAAACTTGCCGCCCCGGCCGTACGGCGGCATGCGCGGGGGCCCGCACCGTGTGGTACGGGCCCCCGCTTCGCGAGATCGCGAGTCAGCGTGGAGGCTGACGTCAGATGACGCGGATGTTCTCGGCCTGCGGGCCCTTCTGGCCCTGGGTGACGTCGAACTCGACCTGCTGGCCCTCGACGAGCTCACGGAAGCCGTTCGCCACGATGTTCGAGTAGTGGGCGAACACGTCCGGGCCGCCCTCGGCCTGCTCGATGAAGCCGAAGCCCTTTTCGCTGTTGAACCACTTCACGGTGCCGGTAGCCATAACCGTCTCCTCAAAAAACTGGGGCATCAGGGATTCACACCGCGTGAACCCCGGAGTAGCCGCGATCCCCATCCGGAGACTGAAACACCGGACAAAACAAATGCGCCTGTTGGTTGGACCAGCAGGCGCACACATACGTTCATGGGAACCAAAACTGCAACTGCGTCGACTGTAGCACGGCGACACCCCGATTGACCGGGGACTTTTGTGCTCAACAGATCACGTTTGACGGCCAGGGAAAGGGGGCAAGCGGCGCCCCGCCGAAGCGGGACGCCGCCTGTTCGGTGCGACGGTCGGGCGTCGCCCGTGTGCGAACGAAGCGATCAGCGCCGTCCGGCCGGCTCCGGCACGCCGTACGCGTCCGCCGTCGGCGCCGGGCCGGCACCGTGGCTTCCGCCGTGGCCGCCGTGGCCGTGCTCGGGGTCGGCGCCGTGGCCGGGCCACCAGGCCCGGTTGCCGATCAGCGCGGTGAGCGCCGGGGTGAAGAACATCGCCATCACGAAGGCCGCCAGCACGATGCCGAAGGCCATCGCGAAGCCGAACTCCATCATGAAGGTGTTGCCGGCGAGCATGAACGTGCCGAACGAGGCCGCCAGGATGAAGCCGGCCGCGGCGACGGTCGGGCCGGCGTGCCGCAGCGCCTCGCGGGCCGCCTCGCGCGGGCTGCGGCCCGCGCGGGCCTCCTCGCGCAGACGGGCGATGATCAGGATGTTGTAGTCCGTCCCGATCGCCACCACGAAGAGGTAGATGAGGATCGGCATCATGAACATCAGGCCGGTCTCGTTGCCGATCTTCTGGAAGATCAGCGTGGTGGCGCCCAGCGTCGCGCTGAAGCCGAGGCCGACCGAGGCCATCAGGTACCAGGGGGCGACGACGCTGCGCAGCTGGAGGGCCAGGATGAGCAGGATCAGCAGCCCGGCGATCGGGAAGACCAGCTTGTAGTCGTGGGTCATCGCCAGGTTGATGTCCTTGAACACCGAGGTGAGGCCGCCGACCTTGGCCTCGCTGCCGGCCGGGGCCTGCGCGTGGGCGACGGTGCGCAGCTCGGTCACCGCGTCGATCGCCTCGTTGCTGGCCGGGGAGTCCTTGAGCATGACGGTGAACTGGGCGGTGGTGCCGTCGGCGCTGATGCTCTTGGCGTCGGCGCTCGGCAGGTAGACCTTGGACACCCCGCCGACGCCCTGCAGCTTGTCGGCGTAGGCCGGGAAGGAGGCCGGGTCGAGCTTCCTGCCGTCGGTGCTGCTCAGGTAGACCTGGCTCGGGTCGGCGGCGCCGGCGGAGAAGCCCTTGGCCATCTTGTCCTGGACGACCATCGACTCCTTGTCCTTGGGCATGGAGCTGCCGGCCATGTCGAAGTCGCCGTTGTAGCCGAGGGCGCCCACGGACAGGGCGACCAGCAAGCCGCCGGAGGCGACGGCGGCCAGCGCCGGGCGCTTCTGGACGACCCGGCCGAGCGCGGTGAAGCGTGCGGTGCTCGGCTCGTCGGTCCACTTCTTGCCGGGCCAGAAGACGGCGCGGGCGGGGATGACGGCGAGCAGCGCGGGGGCCAGGGTGATCGAGGCCAGGGCGGTGACCACGACCGCGATCGCCAGGGCGGGGCCGAGCGCCTGGAACATGCCGAGGCTGGAGAGGATCAGCGCGGCGAAGGCGATGGTGACGGCGCCGGCGGCGGAGGCGATCGCCTCGCCGACCCGGCCGACCGCGTTGGCCACGGCGGTGTCGCGGTCGTCGCCGGCGCGCAGCCGCTCGCGGTAGCGGAAGGCGAGGAACAGGAAGTAGTCGGTGCCGACGCCGAGCACGACGACGATCAGGATCGCCATCAGGATGGGTGTGCTCTTGAGGTCGAAGATGTCGGTCGCGTAGTTGATCAGGCCGATGGAGGCGGGCAGCGCGATCATCAGCGAGACCAGGACCGGCAGCAGGCCGGCCAGGATGCCGCGGAAGATGATGCCGACGATCACGATGACCAGCAGGACCGTGGCCATGGTGATGATGGCCTCGGCCGAGCCGGAGGACTCCTTCTGGTCGAGCGCCTGGGCGGCGGGGCCGCCGAGCTGGAACTTCAGGTCGGTGCCGGAGGCCAGTGCCTTGCCGTCGTCGCGGAGGGCCTTGGCGATGTCCGCGGTGCCGTTCTGGTCCTGCTGCTTCGACTTGTCGACGGCGATCATGGCCATCGCGTACTTGTGGTCCGGGGATATGCCCAGCTGGTCGGACGGCGGGATGATCTTCTCGACGCCGTCGATCTTCTTGGCCGTCAGGTCCTGGACGAGCTTGCCCATCGCGGCCTTGTCCGCGTCGGTGAACGCGGCGCCGTCGTTGCGCTCGAAGAGTGCGAGCGCGCCCGGGGTGAAGGCTGCCGGGAAGGCCCGCTCCTGCACCTGTGCGGCCTGGATGGACTCGTAGTGCTTGGGGAGGAACGCGGCTTCGTCGGTCTGCGAACTGACCTTCGGCGCGGTCATGAGGACGGCGATCATTCCGACCACCCACGCGATGATCACCCACCACGCACGGCGTACGACGAATTGTCCTAGTCGGTGGAACATGCTCGATGCCTCCTGGGCATGGTTCACCGCAGCCCTTGGGGGACGGGACGCCGGGCGACGGCTGGACCGGTGGGAGACGCGCGGCGGCGCTCCCTAGCCGGTCGGCAGGTAAGTGGATTCGGGCGTCATCCTACGAGTACTTGCTTGCCGCCCGGCAAGGAGCCCCCGTGGTCCAACCCCCGTCGGGCCGCTCCGAAGCGGCCCCGGCCCAGTTTCTCCCGGGCACACCCCCCTTGACCTCGTGCTCCGGGTGGAGACAGCTCCCCCTCAGGGTGGATCTCTCCCCCTACCCCATGGGAGGAGATGTCAGGGTAGGAGGGTAGGGAAAACCCCACCCCGGTCCGTCATGATGATCACCGTCCGGAGGCCTCCGGATGAACGCCGCCCCAACGGAGCACCGCCATGATCCCCTTCGACGAAGGCCGCGCCCGGCTGCTGCTCGCCCACGCCTGCGAGTCCGCCGGACTGCCCGGCCCCGGCGACGCCCAGCTGCTCGCGCTCGGCGAGAACGCCGTCTTCGACCTCGGCGACCCGGCCGTCGTCGCCAAGGTCGGCCGCGGCCCCGAACTGTACGAACGGGCGCGGCACGAACTCGCCGTCGCCCACTGGCTCGCCGCCCAGGACGTCCCGGTGGTCCGCCCGTACGACGGGGTGGACGCCGAGCCCCAGCTCGCCCACGGGCACCCCGTCACCTTCTGGCACCGGCTCGCCCCCGCCGTCCGCCCCGCCCGCCCCGCCGACCTCGCCCCGCTGCTGCGCGCCCTGCACCGGCTGCCGCTGCCGCCCTTCCCGCTCGCCCACCGCGACCTGCTGGCCCCCGTCGAACGCTGGCTGGCCTCCGCCGAGGGCCACGTCGACCCGGCCGACGTCGCCTTCCTGCGCCACCGCCGCGACGGCTTCGCCGCCGCCCTGCCCGACCTCGCCCCGCACCTGCACCCCGGCGTCATCCACGGCGACGCGCTGCCCCGCAACGTCCACGTCGGCCCGGACGGGCCCGT
Organism: Kitasatospora sp. NBC_01300; assembly: GCF_041435235.1. NCBI lineage: Bacteria > Bacillati > Actinomycetota > Actinomycetes > Kitasatosporales > Streptomycetaceae > Kitasatospora > Kitasatospora sp. NBC_01300. Next base: position 1,820,320 of record NZ_CP108408.1, read on the forward strand.
CCTGCTCGACCTGGAGAACGTCTCGCACGACCTGCGCGAACACGACCTGGTCGTCCTCGCGCTCAGCCACGACCGGTACGGCGTGCCCGGCGAGGAGTACCGGGCCTTCGTCGAGGCCTACGGCTGGGACGTGCGCGCCTGGCCCGGCTTCGCGGTGCTGCGCGGGGCCCGGGAGACCGCCAGCGCCTCCTGGGTCGCCCAGCAGGCACCCGGCAACCCGGCCGCGCTGGCGGAGTTCCGGCGCCGGGTCGCCTCGCTGCGGGAGGGCGCCACCGAGGTGCGCTGGTACCCGTTCTGAGATGCCGGGCTCCTGGGGCGTCGGGCTTCCGAAGTACCGGGCTCCTGACCTGCCGGAACGCCCCCGTCACGGCCCCCGGGATACCCGGCGGGCCGCGGGGGCGCCAACCCAGGCGCGTGTGAGAAGACTCCTACGGCGCTCCGGTCCGCTCCGCAACCGGGGCACGTACGCTCGGCGTCCTATCGGACAGTCATCCTGACCGAGGGATCGGCACCCGTCCTCTGCACCCCTCTGCACCACAGGAGCCGCCGCCATGCCCCACTCCGCCACCCGCCGGCCCTCCCCTCCGACCCGTACGGCCCTCACGGCCCGCCGCCGGCTGGTCGCAGGCTGCGTCGTGGCGGCCGCCACCCTGGGCCTGGCCGCGTGCGGCACCGCCAGCGGAGCCCTCCAGCCGACGGCCGGCGTCAGCACCCAGCCCCCGATCACCATCGCGCCGACCGACTCCCGGCCGACCGACGGCCCCGTCGCCACCGTCGCACCCGCCCCTGGCTCCGACAGCGCGCCCTCCTCCGCCGCCCCGCCGGCCGTCCCGAAGCCGCGCACGCCCAAGGCGCCGGCCGAGACGACCGCCGCGCCCCACGGCGGCAGGCCGAGCACCCCGGTCACCACCACGCCCGTCACCACCACGTCCGTCGCGACCACGCCCGCGGCCACCACCGCGCCGCCGCCCGCGCCGGTCAAGCCGGGCACCGTCATCGGCTCCACCGCCTCCGGCGGCCACACCGTGGCGCTCACCTTCGACGACGGCCCCGGCCCCGCCACCGGCCAGATCCTCGACCTGCTCGCCCAGTACCACGCCAAGGCCACCTTCTGCGAGATCGGCCAGAACGCCGCCGCCAACCCGGCCCTGGTCAAGCGCGTCCTCGCGGCCGGCCACCGGCTCTGCGACCACAGCGTCCACCACCCGCAGCCGTTCGCGAAGCTCCCCCACGACAAGGCCGCCTACGAGATCACCGCCGCCAGGGACATGATCGTCAAGGCCGGCGGCCCCGGCACCCAGGTCAGCTGGTTCCGCGCCCCCGGCGGCGGCTTCAACGCCGACAACGAGCAGATCACCGCGAGCCTCGGCATGTCCTCGCTCGGCTGGTCCGTCGACCCGCGCGACTGGTCCCGCCCGGGCGTGCCCGCCATCGTCTCCACCGTGCAGAAGCAGCTCAAGCCCGGCGGCGTGATCCTGATGCACGACGGCGGCGGCGACCGCACCCAGACCGTGGCCGCGCTCAAGCAGCTGCTGCCCTGGCTGGTCGCCCAGGGCTACACCTTCGACTGGCCGGCCGGCTAGGAACTGTCCGGCCCACCGGCCCCACCGGGGGCGGTCACCTCATCGGCCACCGCGGGTCGACCACGGCCTGCGGGTCCTTGCCGCGGCGCAGCCACGCCTGCAAACCCTCGGCCCACTCCCGGTACCAGCCGATCTGGCGCCCGTGCAGCTCGGCCGGCGCGACGTCGCCGACCTCGGCCCGGTAGCGCTCGGCGAGGGCGACGGCGACCCGGACGGCCGCCAGCGCGTCGCTGCCCGCCTCGTGCGCGTCCGTCAGCTCGACCCCGTACACCTCGCAGACCCGTTGCAGGGTGCGCGAGCCCTTGCGGTACTTGTCCACCGCCCGGTCGACGACCAGCGCGTCCAGCACCGGCCCGACCGGGGCGCCGAGGCGCTCGGCGAGCGGCACCAGCCCGTACCGGCGCAGCTCGGCGTCGAGCAGCGACAGGTCGAACGGCGCGTTGAACGCGACCACCGGGCGCCCCGCGGCGAGCCGCTCGCAGAGCGCGCCGGCTATCTCCTCCACCGCCTCCTTGGCCGGCCGGCCCTTGCCGCGGGCCAGGTCGTCGCCGATGCCGTGGATCGCCTCCGCCTCGGCCGGGATCGGGACCCCGGGGTCGAGCAGCCAGTGCGCGGCCCCCACCCGGCGGGCCCCGACGGTGTCCACGAGCGCGGCCGTGACGATGCGGTCCACGGCCGGGTCGGTGCCCGTGGTCTCCAGGTCGAAGCCGACCAGTGGCTGCTGCCACCAGCTCATAAGGGGGTGTCCTTCCGTCCTGCCTCTCGAAACAGCCCCCATCATCACCCGCCCCACCGACAACCCGGCCTCCGGGGCGGTCGGGGTGCGGGCCGGTACGGCGGCGGACGGCAGCGGGCGGCCTCCTCGGTTTCGGCAGGTCGCCCCAACGGCGGGCGCCCGCGCCCCGGTTGGGCGACGGGCGCGCGGACCGGGGTGTCAGGTGGTGGTGAGGAGGGTGCGGCCGAGCCAGTCGGTGGTGTCGCGGGCGCCGGGGAGGACGTAGAAGTAGCCGCCGCCGGTGGGGCGGAGGTGGCGGGCGAGGGGTTCGGTGTTGAGGCGGGTCTGGACGGCTTCGAACTGGCGGGCCACGTCCTGCTGGTAGCAGCAGAAGGCGAGGCCGAGGTCGGGTTCGCCGTCGGGGTCGAGGCCGCGGTCGTAGTTGAAGGCGCGGCGCAGGATGCGGCTGTCGCGGGTGCCGTCGGTGCGGGGGTTGGCGAGGCGGATGTGGGAGTCGAGGGGGATGACGGCGCCGTCTGGGTCGTTGCGGTAGTCGGGGGTGTCGGTCTCGCCGGCCGCCCCGAGCGGGGCGCCGTCGTTCTTGCGCCGGCCGATCAGGCGTTCCTGCTGCTTGAGCGGCACCTCGTCCCAGCCGGCGACGAGGGTGCGGATGGCGCGGATGACCTGGTAGCTGCCGCCGGCGGCCCAGCGCGGTTCGTCGCCGCCCTCGCCGACCCAGACGAGGGCGTCCAGCTCGCGGGCGTTCGTGGTGTCGGGGTTCTCGATGCCGTCCTTGAAGCCGAGCAGGTTGCGGGCGGCGCCGGTGGGGCGGGAGCGGTTCTGGAAGCCGTCGAGCTGCCAGCGCGGGCGGATCAGGCCGTTGGTGCTGCGCAGCAGGTCGCGGATGGTGTGCTGGACGGTGTCGCGGTTCTCGGCGCAGATCTGGAGCGAGAGGTCGCCGTGGCATTCGGCGGGGCGCAGCGCGTCGACGGGGAAGGGCCGCATGGCGGTGAGCCGGCGGGGGCGGTGGCGGGTGAGGCCGTAGCGGGTGTCGAAGAGGGAGGCGCCGACGGCGACGGTGACGGTGAGGTCGTCGGTGGGCAGGTCGGGGCCGAGGGTGCCGCTGTCGGAGGGGGCGGCGGCGGGGCCGAGGTCGGGCGGGGTGCCGCCGGCGGTGAGGAAGCGGATGCGGTCGGTGAGGGTGCGCAGGAGGGTTTCGAGGGCCTTGCGGTCGCGGGCCTTGACGTCGAGGGCGAGGAAGGTGCCGTAGCCGGGGGGCGGGTTGGTGATGCCGGCCTGGTGGTGGCCGTGGAAGTCGATGCGCCGGGTGGCGGGGTGGGGCGCGGCCTGGGCGGGGCGGGCGCCGGTGAGGGTGAGGGCTCCGGCGGTGGTGGCGCCGAGGGCGGTGCGCAGCAGGCCGCGGCGGGTGGCGCGGGGGTGTTCGGAGCCGGTGGAGTGCGGGCTGTCGATCATGGACGGGACGCTAACAAGCGGTCGGGCCCGGTACTCGGGTGAGCGCCGCGCCCGACCGCCGGTCACCATCCGTCCGGCCTACTCCCCTCACCCGGGCGAGGGTCGCCCGGGTGAGGGTCGCCCGGGTGAGCGCCGCTGAGCGAACGTCACCAGGAGACCGGCACCGGGCGAACGTCACCGGGCGAACGTCACCGGACGCGGGCGAGGGCGATCCGGCTGGGCAGCACGCTGGCGGCGACGGCCAGGGCGAGGCAGACGGCCGCGGCGGCGCCGAGCGGGAGCCAGGGCAGGTGCGGGTCGATGGCGGCCTGGCCGGCCAGGACGCGGTGGTTGAGCAGGGCGGTGGTGCCGTACTGGGTGAGGGCGGTGACGGCGAGGGCCAGGACGGCGGCGGTCGCGACGACCAGGACGGCTTCCAGGGCGACCATGTGCAGCACCTGGCGGCGCAGGGTGCCGGCCAGCCGCAGGACGGTGAAGTCGCGTCGGCGGTCGGCGGCGGACATCACCATGGTGTTGGCGATCGCGATGAGCGCGTACAGCAGGGCGGGGCCGAGGATCGTGGTGGTGGCGATCCACGCGTAGTGGGCGCCGGGGTCGGGGCCGGGGGCGCGGGCGTCGGTGAGTTCGCCGCCGAGCCGGTCGGCGGCCGGGGGTTCGGCGGAGAGGTGGACGGCGCCGGGGTGGGCGCCGGCCAGGTGGGCGGTGGTGGCGTCGCCGCTGAGCAGGATCTCGTCGAGGCCCAGCTGGGTGCGGTAGACGAGGGCGAGGCGCAGGGTGGTGACGGTGCCGTCGGCGAGGCGCAGGTGGACCTGGTCGCCGAGGGTCCAGCCGTGGCCGCGGGCCTGGTCGGTGGAGGCGGCGAGAGTGGGCCCGTGCAGGTCGGCGGCGGTGCCCTGGACGACGGGCAGGGTCCAGGCGGTGGCGAGGTCGCCGTCGACGACGGTGGCGGCGGAGGGGGCGGAGGCGGGTGAGTCCTCGCCGGGGTCGGCGAAGTCGGCGGGGGCGGCGCCGAGGCCGGTGACCACGGTGGGGGTGGTGGCGGTGGCGCGCAGGCCGGGCCGGTCGGCGGTGAGCCGGTGTGCGGCGTCGTCGGGCAGCGGGGTGGCGCCGGGGCGCAGCACGTACCGGGCGGCGGTGGTGGCCCGGTTCTGGGCGGTCATGGCGTCGGCGAAGGCGGCGGTGGAGCCGATGACGGTGCCGGTGAGGGCGATGGTGAGGAAGGCGGGGGTGGCGGTGGAGACGGTGCGGCGGACGGCGGTGAGCGCGTTCTGCCGGGCGAGCAGGGGTGCGGCGCCGACGGCGCGGGCCAGTGGCGCGCTGAGCGCCCGGACCAGGGGCGGGACGATCAGCGGGGCGAACAGGGCGAGGGCGGTGATCGTCAGCAGGTCGGCGCCGAGGACCCACTGGGAGGCGAGCTGCGGGTCGGCCGGCTGGTCGCCGGGGGCGGCGGGCATGGTCGGGGCGGCCAGGTAGTAGCCGACGGTGCCGGCCAGGGCGAGCAGTCCGGCGAGGGCGCAGGCCCAGCGCACGGGCGTCATGGCCGTGCGGTCGACGGCGGCGTCGCCGAGTGCCTCGACGGCCCGGACCCGGCCGGCGCGCAGGGCGGCGGTGACGGCGCCGAGCAGGGCGACGAGCAGGCCGACGACGGCGGCGGTGAGCAGCGGGGCGGGGGCCGGGTGCGCCGCGAAGCCGTCCGGGGCGGCGCCGCGGGCGACCAGCCAGGCGGCGAGGGCGGGCGCGCCGGGCAGGGCGAGCAGGCAGCCGGTGACGGCGGCGGCGAGGGCGACGACGGCGGCCTCGCCGGTGATCAGCCCGACGACCTGGCGGGGGGTGGCGCCGACGGCGCGCAGCATCGCGATCTCCTGGCGGCGCTGGGCGACGGCGAAGGCGAAGGTGCCGGCGACGACGAAGAGGGCGACGAAGGCGGCCATCGCGGCGCTGAACAGGAGCACCTTGTGGAGGGAGGGCGCGCCGAGCGGGGAGTCGTCGCCGGCGGTGTTGTCGAGCAGGGTGCCGGTGGTGGCGACCAGGGTGACGCCGAGGGTCAGGGCGAGGTAGGAGCCGGCGAAGGCGGCCTTGCGGCGGCGCAGTGCGGCGGCGGCGACGGGCAGCAGGGTGACGAGGGATCTCATGCGCCCACCTCGCTGCGCTCGGCGGGGGCATTCGCCCACGCGCACCTCTCGGTGATGAACTCGCTCCGCTCGTTCATGCCGCCGTCTCCAGGGCGGTCATCCGCTCGGCGATCTGCGGGGCGGTGGGGTGGTCGAGGTCGGCGACGAGGCGTCCGTCGGCGAGGAAGAGCACGCGGTCGGCGTAGGAGGCGGCGACCGGGTCGTGGGTGACCATGACGGTGCTCTGGCCGTCGCGGTCGACGAGTTCGCGCAGCAGGGCGAGGACGTCGCGGCTGCTGGCGCTGTCGAGGGCGCCGGTGGGCTCGTCGGCGAAGAGCACCTGCGGGCGGGTGATCAGGGCGCGGGCGATGGCGACGCGCTGCTGCTGGCCGCCGGAGAGCTGGGAGGGCAGGTGTCCGGTGCGTTCGCCGAGGCCGACCTGGGCGAGGGCGCGGTGGACGTCGGCGCGGTCGGGGCGGCGCCCGGCCAGGCGCAGCGGCAGGCCGACGTTCTGTTCGGCGGTCAGCGAGCCGACCAGGTTGAAGGCCTGGAAGACGAAGCCGAGCTTCTCGCGCCGCAGGACGGTCAGCCGGTTCTCGGTGAGTGCGGCGAGGTCGGCCCCGTCGAGGACGACCCGGCCGCCGTCGGGCCGGTCGAGCCCGGCGGCGCACTGGAGCAGGGTGCTCTTGCCGGAGCCGGAGGGGCCCATGACGGCGGTGAAGGTGCCGCGGGCGAAGTCGACGTCCACTCCCCTGAGCGCGTGGACGGCCTCCGGCCCGGTCCCGTAGGTGCGGTGCAGTTGTTCGAGGCGCAGTACGGCCCCGTCATCCCCCATGATCATCACGGGGGCTATGACTACCACGGCCGCCCCTGCTCCGACCAGCCCTGACTGCCGGGCCGGCCCCGGTTCAGGCGGCGGGCTCGGTTCAGGCGGCGGGCTCGCGGACCAGGTAGACGTCGATCGGGTCCTCGTGGTCGAGGACGAAGCCGTGGCGTTCGTAGAGGCTGCGGGCGGGGCTGCCCTGGAGGACGTCCAGGCGCACGGGTTCGCCGGCGGCGTCGGCCTGGGCGAGGAGGTGGCGCAGGACGGCGGTGCCGAGGCCGCGGCCCTGGTGGGCGGGGGCGAGGTAGAAGTGCTCGATCCAGCGGCCGCCCTGTTCGGCGGGGCGGACGGTGACGGAGCCGGCGAAGGCGCCGTCGACGAGGATGACGGAGCTGTGGCGGCTGGAGAACCCCGCCCGCAGGCGCCGGCGGACCCGGTCGTCGTCGTAGCGGCCGAGGCGTTCGAGGTCGGCGCGCAGGACGACGGCCTTGAGTTCGGCGACGGGTTCGACGTCGGCGGCGGTGGCGGGGCGCAGGGTCCAGGAGGGGAGGCTGTTCACGGCCCGCAGTGTGGCAGCGGCCGCACCGCCCTGGCCAGCGGGTTTCAGGGGCCGGACGCCGGGGCGGGGCGCGCCGAGGGGGCCGGGCGGCGGCCCGGCCCCCTCTTCCGACGGCGGTTCGGCTAGCGGGTGCCGAGGTCCAGGGCGGGGAAGGAGTAGTCGTCCCAGAGGGCGCGTTCGTCGTCGTGCGGCGCGTACTGGACGCTGGGGTTGAGGTCCCAGATCCGGGTGGCCCGCGCGTCGGCGGTGTAGGACGGCCAGCCCGGCTCCCCCTGGCGGGCGAAGGAGGCCCAGGCGTCGGCCATCCGCTCGGACAGCCGGGTGAGTTCGGGCCGCTGGGCGGCGACGGTCTGCGCGCCGCGCGGGATCGCGCCGAGGTCCAGGCCGCCGAAGACGAAGGGCAGTTCCAGGGTGTGCATGGCGCCCAGGTTCTGGGCGGCGGGCAGGCCGGGGACGTAGGGCACGTGCCAGTCGAACTGGTAGACGTAGGTGGGCCGCCAGCGGGACTGGGCCTCGGCCAGGCGCAGGGTGGGGATCCGCTCGGTCTGGTCGGTGAGCATCGCGTTCACCACCCGGCCCTCGGTGGCCCCGGGGCGGTCGGCGGCGTACCGGTCGTACATCTGCTGTTTGCGGTCGGCGAGCACGGGGGGCAGGTTGCGGTAGGCGCTCAGCGGGAGGTCCGGCAGCGTGGGGTCGAACAGCGCCCAGTAGTCGGTCTCGTTCTCGGTGGTGCCGGTCATCACGTCGACGTCGCGGGCGCTGCCGGCGGCGATCCGTTCGACGACCGGGCCGGGCACCAGCGCCCCGTCGATGGACGGGCCGAAGAAGACCGCGGAGGACAGTCCGGAGAGCCCGTGCTGGACCTGTTCCTGGAGTTCGAGGACCTGTGGGGTGCTCAGCCGGTCGAGGTCCGCGACGGTGTGGATGCCGCCGGTGGCGAAGACCTTTCCGGCGGTGGCCCGCGCGGCGGCCGCGGTGTGCACCAGGTAGCCGGGGCCGCTCTCGACGATGGCGTGCCGGAAGAGTTGCTCGGGGTGGTCGCCGGCCAGCAGGGCGCTGATCGAGATGGCGCCGGCCGACTGGCCGAAGACGGTGACGTTGCCCGGGTCGCCGCCGAAGGCGCCGATGTGCCGGCGCACCCAGGTCAGCGCGGCGGTCTCGTCGCGCAGCCCGTTGTTGCCCGAGCCGGCGTAGGACGGGTCGAGCGCGCCGAGTTCCGTCCAGCCCAGGATGCCGAGCCGGTAGTCCAGGTTCACCACGACGGCGTCGCCGCGCTCGGCCAGCAGGCCGCCGTCGAAGACGGGCTGGCCGGCGGCGCCGAGTTCGTCCGCGCCGCCGTGCAGGAAGACCATGACGGGTTTGCGGGCGCCTCCGCCGTGCGCCGACCACACGTTGAGGTACAGGCAGTCCTCGGTGCCGCCGCCGCCCGCGCTCAGGTCCTGCGGGCAGCCGGGGCGGGTCTGGGTGGCGCGCAGCGTTCCGGGCCAGGGCGCGGCGGGCTGCGGCGGGCGGAAGCGGCGCTCGCCGGTGGGCGGCGCCGCGTACGGGACGCCCAGGTAGGCGCAGCGGCCGTCCTGGGCCACCCCCTGGAGGCGACCGACGGAGGTCGCCGTTCGGCAGCCGCCCGCCTCCCGGGCCTCGGCGGGGACGGCGGGCAGCAGGCCCAGCAGGGTTGCCGCCACGCCGACCAGTGCGAGCGGCCAGCGCCGGGGGGCGGTTCCCGCCCCAGGCCCCGTCCCGGGCCCTTCGCGCAGCCTTCCGCGCGCTGCCCCCCGTCCTGTCCCGCTTGTTGTCCCGTGCTCTGTTCCGTACACCACGGCGCACTCCCCTCGACGTCGTCGCGCCGCTCGTGCGGCCGCGACCCCGTCTCCAGCTTGCGCGGCCCGGCCCGGGGGTGTCGCCGCCGCACGGATGGAGTTCCGGGTCTCCACCCGGGGGTGGAGAGGGTGGAATTGACGGTCAATCAAAAGCGGGAGGCGGGTTCAGGACACCGGCCGGGAGTCGCCCCAGGCGCCCTCGAACTCCTCGCGGTAGACCTCCAGCAGGCCCTGTTCGCTGCCGCCGGGCTGCTGGCCGGCACCGCCGCGCAGCACCAGGGCCGGGGACTCCATGCCCCGGGCGCGGCGCAGGTAGGGCTGGATGACGCCGAGGTCGCGGCTCTGGCGGCGGCCGCCGACCTGGCCGGTCGGGCGGGGGCCCTCGACGAGGTAGGCGGTGAAGCGCGGGGTCTCGTCGAAGACCCGGATCTCGAAGCCGCCCTGGTCGCGCAACCGGGCCCGCACCCGGCGCACGTGCATGATGTTCATCTCGATGGAGCGCGACAACTCGCCTCGCCCGAGGCCGAGTTCGCGTTCACGGCGGCGGACGGCGCTGCTCGCCGGGTTGAGGAAAAGCAGACGGACCCGGCAGCCGTCGCCGGCCAGGCGCACCAGCCGCTTTCCGGTGTAGTTCTGGCAGAGCATGCCGAGGCCGATGCCGAGCGCGTCCAGCCGCCGGGCGCCGTCCAGCAGGTCCTCGACGGGCAGGTCGCGCTGGAGGCGGACGCGGTCGGCGTGCACGGCGACGACGTCCGCGTACCGGCCGGCCACCAGCGACTCGACGACGTCGGCGGGCACGCCGCCGGCGCCGCCGTCGAGGACGGCGAGCAGGCGGGCGGCGGCGCGTTCGGTCTGGGCGAGGACGGTCTGGGTGAGCACCCGGTTGCGGGAGACCACGTGCCGGGCCACTTCCAGTTCGTCCAGGGCGAGTTCGATCTCGCGCCGGTCGGACAGGTAGGGCTCGAAGCAGGGCCAGTGCTGGACCATCAGCTCGCGCAGCTGGGGCAGGGTGAGGAAGACCAGCGGGTCGTCGTCGGCCGGGTCGAGCAGGTAGCCCTTGCGGCGGCTGACCTCGCGGACGGCGCCGGCCCGGTGCGCCCACTCCTCGCCGGCGGGGCCGGCGGCGGCGGTGACCCAGTCCTCGCCGTGGGCGGGGGCGTAGATGGGGTGCAGCACCTCGTCGACGAGGGAGCGCAGCCGCTGCTCTACGAGGTTGAGCCAGACGTAGGCGCGGCCGGACAGGCGGACCCGCTGGTAGGCGTCCTCCCATTCGGCGGCGGACCAGGCGAGGGCGGGGACCTCGACCGGGCCGCCCTGGGCGGGCACCAGGGGGCGGCCGGACAGGGTGGGGCGCATGACGACCGTGGGCGCCTCGCTGCGGGCGCCGCCCCGGTCGGGGCCGTCGGGCCCCGGGCCGCGGCCGCCGGCGGGGAACACCATGCGCCACCTCACCTGGTTTGCTGCTCTACGCTCCGCCCCCGCGCGACTGATGGAGCGCCACCGGCCCGGGGACGGCCGGACGATCAAGGGTACTGCCCGCCGCGAGCGGTGTGCAGCCGGATGGCCCACGGGGCCCGGCACCACCACCAGGCCCACCCTTCACAGACCCACGCCCCCCGCAAGCCCCGCGCGTCGCAGGCCCCGACCACCGCGGGCCCCTCCGATCACGGGCCCCGCTCGCCACCGGCCCGCGCTTATCACAGGAATGCCGACTGGACACCCGTTCGGGCGAACCGGCAGCACATGTCCCGGCCGCCGGGGGAAGGCTCGGGGAGTATGCGCACTGTGCCGTGCGTCACGGCGCACGAGCGCCGCACATGCCCGGCCGCCCGGCCGGGAAGAGAGCGTCCGGGTCCGGGCACGTTATCGGACTACACGTCAGTTTCCGTTGAGTGCAAGGAAGTTGAGGACTCATGCAGGTCTGGCCCGGTAAGCCCTACCCCCTCGGCGCCACCTACGACGGGGTCGGCACCAACTTCGCGGTGTTCTCCGAGAGTGCCGACCGGATCGAGCTGTGCCTGATCGACGAGGACGGCTCGGAGACGGCCGTCGAGCTGCGCGAGACGGACGCCTTCGTCCGGCACGCCTACCTCCCCGGCGTCCAGCCCGGCCAGCGCTACGGCTTCCGCGTCCACGGCCCGTACAACCCCGGCCTCGGCCAGCGCCACAACAGCGCCAAACTGCTGCTGGACCCGTACGCCAAGGCGATGAGCGGGCACATCGACTGGGACGAGGCCGTCTACGGCTACCACTTCGGCGCGCCCGAGCGCCGCAACGACCTCGACTCGGCCCCGCACACCATGCACTCGGTCGTGATCAACCCGTACTTCGACTGGGGCACCGACCACCCGCCGCGCACCGACTACCACCGCACCGTCATCTACGAGGCGCACGTCAAGGGCCTCACCCGGCTGCACCCCGGCATCCCCGAGGAGATCCGCGGCACCTACGCGGGCCTGGCCCACCCGGCGGTGATCGAGCACCTGGCCAAGCTCGGCGTCACCGCGATCGAGCTGATGCCGGTGCACCAGTTCGTCCGCGACCACCGGCTGCGCGACCTGGGCCTGACCAACTACTGGGGCTACAACACCATCGGCTTCTTCGCCCCGCACTCCTCCTACGCCTCCAGCGGCGACCGGGGCCAGCAGGTGCAGGAGTTCAAGTCGATGGTCAAGGCGCTGCACGCGGCCGGGATCGAGGTGATCCTGGACGTCGTCTACAACCACACCGCCGAGGGCAACCACCTCGGGCCGACGCTGTCCCTGCGCGGGCTGGACAACGTCTCCTACTACCGCCTCGCCCAGGACCAGCGGTTCTACGAGGACACCACCGGCACCGGCAACAGCCTGCTGATGCGCAGCCCGCACGTGCTCCAGCTGATCATGGACTCGCTGCGCTACTGGGTCACCGAGATGCACGTCGACGGCTTCCGCTTCGACCTCGCCGCCACCCTGGCCCGGCAGTTCCACGAGGTCGACCGGCTCTCCTCCTTCTTCGACCTCGTCCAGCAGGACCCGGTGGTCTCCCAGGCCAAGCTGATCGCCGAGCCCTGGGACCTCGGCGAGGGCGGCTACCAGGTCGGCAACTTCCCGCCGCTGTGGACCGAGTGGAACGGCATGTACCGGGACACCGTGCGCGACCTGTGGCGCGGCGAGACGGCAGCCCTCGCCGAGTTCGGCTCCCGGCTCACCGGCTCCTCCGACCTCTACCAGGACGACGGCCGCCGCCCCATCGCCTCCATCAACTTCGTGACCTGCCACGACGGTTTCACCCTGCGCGACCTCGTCTCCTACAACGACAAGCACAACGAGGCCAACGGCGAGGACAACCGCGACGGCGAGTCCTTCAACCGCTCCTGGAACTGCGGCGTCGAAGGCCCCGGCACCGACCCGGCCGTCGAGGAGCTCAGAGCCCGCCAGCAGCGCAACTTCATCGCCACCCTGATGCTCTCCCAGGGCGTGCCGATGCTCTCCCACGGCGACGAGCTCGGCCGCACCCAGCAGGGCAACAACAACGCCTACTGCCAGGACAACGAACTCACCTGGGTGCACTGGCCGGACGGCGACGGGCCCGAGACGCGGCTGCTGGAGTTCACCCAGGGGATGATCTGGCTGCGCCGCGACCACCCGGTGTTCCGGCGGCGGCGCTTCTTCCACGGGCGGCCGGTCCCCGGGCGCCCCGGGCCGGGGACGCTCGCCGCCGGCGGCCGCCCCGCCGGCGGCCACCTCTCCGGCGGTCGCCCCTCCGGCGGCCACCCCTCCGGCGGCCACGACTCGGGCGGCTACGACGACCTCACCGACATCGCCTGGTTCACCCCCGGCGGGGAGGAGATGACCAAGCGCAACTGGGGCGCCAGCTACGCCAAGTCCCTGACCGTCTTCCTCAACGGCTACGCCATCTCCGAGCCGGACCGGCGCGGCGGGCGGATCGTCGACGACTCCTTCCTGCTGATGTTCAACGCGCACTTCGAGCCGCTGGAGTTCACCCTGCCCGCCGACCACGGGCAGGAGTGGCAGGTCGTGGTCGACACCGCGCAGCCCCGGCTGCCCGCCCCGGGCGCGGGCGCGCGGGTCAAGGCCGGGGACGCGCTGTGGCTCACCGACCGCTCGCTGATGGTGCTCCAGCGGCCGGCCTGACACCCTGCGCTCACCTGTTCGGACCAGCAGCGGGTCTTGGCGGCGGGCTCCCCCGGGTACTCATGGACCTATGACCTCCGCCGCCGAGCCCGCACCGCCCCGCCCGGCCGCCACCTCCCCCTCATCCGCCACCCCTACCGCCACCGCCACGGCCCCCACGGCCAGCTACCGCCTCCAGCTGCAACCCGGCTTCACCCTCCACGACGCCGCCGCCGCCGTCCCCTACCTCGCCGCCCTCGGCGTCTCCCACCTGCACCTGTCCCCGCTGCTGGAGGCCGCCCCCGGCTCCACCCACGGCTACGACACCGTCGACCACGGCCGGGTCAGCGAGCAGCTCGGCGGCGAGGGCGCCCTGCGCGCGCTGGCCGACACCGCCCACCGGCACGGCCTGCGGCTGCTCGTCGACGTGGTGCCCAACCACATGGCGGTGCCCGTCCCCGAGCGGCTCAACCAGCCGCTGTGGCAGGTGCTGCGCGACGGCCCCGACTCGCCGTACGCGCGCTGGTTCGACATCGACTGGGCGGCCCAGCCCGGCCCCGTCGACGCCCCGGCGCGCGGCCGGGTGCTGCTGCCGCTGCTCGGCGACCGGCTCGGCGCCGTGCTGGACCAGCTGGTGGTGGACGGCGAGGTGCTGCGCTACCACGACCACGAGCTGCCGCTGCGGCCCGGCACCTCGGGGCTGCCGCCGGCCGAGCTGCTCGCCCGCCAGTGGTACCGGCTCGCCTGGTGGCGGCTGGCCCGCACCGAACTGAACTACCGGCGCTTCTTCACCGTCAACGAGCTGATCGCCGTCCGGGTCGAGGAGCCCGAGGTGTTCGCCGCCACCCACGCCACCTTGCTGCGGCTGCACGCCGACGGCGTCGTCGACGGCTTCCGGATCGACCACCCCGACGGGCTCGCCGACCCGCGCGGCTACCTGCGCCGCCTCGCCGGCGCCACCGGCGGGGCGTACACCGTCGTCGAGAAGATCCTCACCGGCGACGAGCGGCTGCCCGCGGACTGGCCGGTCGCCGGGACGACCGGCTACGACGCGCTGCGCCGCATCGACGGCGTGCTCACCGACCACGCGGGCGCCTGCCGGCTGGCCGGGGCGTACGCGGCGTTCCTGACCGGCTCCGCGCCGGACGGCGAACCCTGCGCCGACCCCCACCCGGCGGTCGCCGCCGCCCGGCGCGGGCGGGCCGCCATGACCGCGCCGCACGGCGAGCTGGCCGCCGAGGTCGACCGGCTGGTGCGGATCGCGCTGCGGATCGGCGCCGCCGAGCCCGCGCACGCCGACCACGCGCCCTGGCAGCTGCGCGCGGCGCTGCGGCGGCTGTTCACCGGCTACCCGGCGTACCGGCCGTACGCCCGGCCCGGGGAGCCGGTGCCGCCGGCCTCCGCCGAGCAGGTGCGCGCGGCGCTGGGCGGCTCGGGCGACCCGACGGACCGGCTGGTCGCCGCACTGGCCCTCGGGGAGCTGGGGAGCGGGCCGGACAAGGACGAGTTCTGCGAGCGCTTCGCGCAGACCGCCGCCGCCGTCGCCGCCAAGGGCGTCGAGGACACCGCCTTCTACCGGTGGAACGCGCTGCCCGGCCTCAACGAGGTCGGCGGCGAGCCCGGCCGGCCGGGGCTGCCCCCGGCCCGGTTCCACGACTGGTGCCGCTACCTGGAACGCGCCTGGCCGCACAGCATGACCGTACTGTCCACCCACGACACCAAGCGCAGCGCCGACGCCCGCGCCCGGCTCGCCGTCCTCGCCGAGCAGCCCGAGGCCTGGGCCGCCGAGGCCGCCGCCTGGTCCACCGCCGCCGGGCCCGGCCCCCACGGCGATCACGACGACGAAAGCGACCCAGGTGCCCGCGACGGCGACTGGCTGCTCTGGCACACCCTCGTCGCCGCCTGGCCGATCGACCCCGACCGGCTCGTCGCGGCCCTCCTCAAGGCCGCCCGCGAGGCCAAGCTGCACACCTCCTGGACCACCCCCGACGCCCGCTTCGAGCAGGCGCTCACCGTGCGCGCCCGCGCCGTCCACACCAACCCCGGACTGCTGCCCCGGATCGAGGGCCTGGTGCACGCCCTCGCCCCGTACGCCCGCGCCAACACCCTCGCCGCCGCGCTGCTGCACCTCACCGTCCCGGGCGTGCCCGACCTCTACCAGGGCAGCGAGGAGCCGCTGTACACCCTCGTCGACCCGGACAACCGGGGCGTGGTGGACCTCGGCGCGCTCGCCGTCCGGCTCACCGACGCGGCCGCCCCGCGCCCCGGCGACCTCGCCCGCGAGAAGCTGCACCTCACCAGGGCGGCGCTGCACCTGCGGCGCGACCGCCCGCTCGGGCCCTACCGGCCGCTGGCCGCCGCCGGCCCCGCCGCCGACCACCTGCTGGCCTTCGCCCGCGGCGCCGACGTGGTCACCGCCGTCACCCGGCTCCCGTACGGGCTGGAACGCGCCGGCGGCTGGCGCGGCACCGTCCTGGAGCTGCCCGAGGGCGGGCCCTGGACGGACCTGCTGACGCTGCGGACCCACCCGGCGGGCCCGGTGCCCGTCGCGCGGCTGCTGGCGGACCGGCCGGTGGCACTGCTGACGAGGAGGAGCTGAGCGTGCGGACCTACGAGGTGTGGGCGCCCCTGGCCACCGACCGGGTCGAGGTCGAGGTCGACGGCTCCGCCCATCCGCTGGCCCGGTGCCCGCAGCGCCCGGGCTGGTGGACCGGCGGCGCTCCGGCCGGCGACTACGCCTTCCGCCTCGACGGCGGGCCGCCGCTGCCCGACCCCCGCTCCCCCTGGCAGCCGCACGGCCCCGACGGCCCCAGCCGCCCGGTCGACCACGCCGCGTTCCGCTGGTCGCGGACCGGCTGGCGCGGCCGCGCGCTGCCCGGCGCCGTGCTGTACGAGCTGCACATCGGCACCTTCACCCCCCGCGGCACCTTCGACGCCGCCGCCGAACACCTCGACCACCTCGTCGAGTTGGGCGTCGACTTCGTCGAACTGATGCCGGTCTGCCCGTTCCCCGGCCGGCACGGCTGGGGCTACGACGGGGTCTCGCCGTGGGCCGTGCACGAGCCGTACGGCGGGCCCGAGGGGCTGAAGCGCTTCGTCGACGCCGCCCACCGCAAGGGCCTCGGCGTGGTGCTGGACGTCGTCCACAACCACCTCGGCCCCTCCGGCAACCACCTTCCCGCGTACGGCCCGTACTTCACCGACCGGCACCACACACCGTGGGGGGCGGCGGTCAACCTGGACGCCCCCGGCTCCGACGAGGTGCGCCGCTACCTGATCGGCAGCGCGCTCGGCTGGCTGCGCGACTACCGGATCGACGGCCTGCGGCTGGACGCCGTACACGCCCTCGCGGACGACCGGGCCGTCCACTTCCTGGAGGAACTGTCCCACGAGGTCGAGAAGTTGGCCGTCGCGACCAACCGCCCGCTGTTCCTGATCGCCGAATCCGACCTCAACACCCCGCGCACCACCGCCCCCCGCGCGGCCGGAGGCCAGGGCCTCACCGCGCAGTGGAGCGACGACTTCCACCACGCCCTGCACTGCGCGCTCACCGGCGAATCCCAGGGCTACTACGGCGACTTCGCGCGCCGCCCGCTCGCCGCCCTCGGCAAGACGCTCACCCGCGGCTTCTTCCACGACGGCACCTGGTCCGGCTTCCGCGGCCGCGGCCACGGCCGCCCCTTCCCCCCGGACGGCGGGCACCGGCTGCTCGGCTACCTCCAGACCCACGACCAGATCGGCAACCGGGCCCTCGGGGACCGCATCTCCACCTGCCTCACCGCCGGCCGGCTCGCCTGCGGCGCCGCGCTGGTGCTCACCTCGCCGTTCACCCCGATGCTGTTCATGGGCGAGGAGTGGGGCGCGGCCACCCCCTGGCAGTACTTCACCGACCACACCGACCCGCAGCTCGCCGAGGCCGTCCGGCAGGGCCGGCGCCGGGAGTTCACCGACCACGGCTGGGCCGCCGAGTCCGTCCCCGACCCGCAGGAGCCCGCCACCGTCCTGCGCTCCGTCCTCGACTGGACCGAGCCCCGGCGCGCCCCGCACGCCGAACTCCTCGCCTGGCACCGGACGTTGATCCGGCTGCGCCGCGACCGGCCGGAGCTGTCCGACCCCGACCTCGGCGCGGTGCGGGTGGCGTACGACGAGGCGGCGCGCTGGCTGGTGGTGCACCGCGGGCCGTACCGGATCGCCGTCAACCTCGGCCCCGCCGAGGCCGCCCTGCCGCTGGACGGGACCGGGCGCGAACTGGTCGCGGCCTTCGGGGCGGCGGCGCTGGACGGGACGGCGGTACGGCTGGGGGCGGACGCGGTAGCGGTCGTCGCGGTGGCGGTCGTCGCGCCCTGACCCACCACGGGCGTCACCAGAGGAAGGTGGCGATCCGCTCCCGCAGCGAGGCCGCGTCCAAGCCGTAGGCGGTCAGGTGCTCCGGGATCGAGCCGTAGTGCCGGTGCTCCTCGCGCGGCACGCCCAGGCCCAGCACCCGGTGCGGGCGGTCGGCCAGCGCGGCGTGCGCCTCGTTCGCCGAGGTGCCCGCCAGGTACGGCTCCACCAGCACCACGTCCGCCCGCTCCCCCAGCGCCGCCCGCAGCCCGGCCGCGTCGAAGGGGCGCACCGTCGCCGCGTACAGCACGCTGGTGTCCAGGCCCTCGGTGGCCGCGAGCACCGCGTCCAGCATCGGCCCGACCGCGAGGACCACGCCGCGCGAGCCCTGCCGCACGGTGGTGAACCGGCCCGGCTCGACCGGCAGGGCCTGCGCGTTCCGGTGCTCGGAGAGGCGGACGTAGACGTTGCGGTCGCCGTCCGCGACGGCGTGGCGCAGCAGTTGCTCGGCCTCGTCCGGGTGGCCCGGCACGTGGACCGTCCAGTCCGGCAGGGTGTCCAGCAGGGCGACGTCGCCCGGGGACATGTGGGTGCGGCCGCCGGCCGGCCAGTCGTAGGAGCCGGCCGCGCTCACCAGGACGGCACCGACGCCCTGGTGGACGAGGTCCAACTTGACCTGCTCGAAGGGCCGTTCGACGAGGAAGCTGGCGAAGGTGTGGGCGATCGGGCGCATCCCGGCCAGCGCCAGGCCGCCGGCCGCGCCGATCAGCAGTTGCTCGCGGATGCCGACGTTGACCACCCGGTCCGGGTGGCGCTGCTGGGCCGGGGCGAAGGCGGCCGCACTGATGTCGGCGAGCACCACGGCCAGCCGGGGGTCCTCGTCCAGCAGGCGGCTGGTGACGTCGATGAAGCGCTCGCGCATGGTGTCCATCGGTGAAGTGCCTTTCGGTTCGTGCTGGTCGGCGATTGCGTGGGGGTTTTCTGGCCCGGGAGTCCTCGGGCTCAGGAGTCCTCGGGCTCAGGAGTCCTTGGGCTCGACCCGGGCGACCACCACGTGCGGGCGGCCCGGGTGCTCGGCGGTGTAGGCGCGGTACAGCGCCTCGTGGTCGCGGCCGTCCACCGTCACGGCGGACCAGCCCTCGGCCGCGAACCGGGCCGCGATCCCGCCGTGCCAGCCGTGCGTGGCCGAGGAGTTGTCGATCACCACCACGTGCAGCCGCTCCAGCCCGTACGCACCGGCGAAGGCCACCGCCTCGTGGTTGGAGCCCTCGTCGAACTCGGCGTCGCCGACCAGCGCCCACACCGCCGGGTCGGTCAGGCCCTGCGCCCGCAGCCCGAGCGCCGTGCCGACGCCCAGCGGCAGGCCGTGCCCGAGCGAGCCGGAGGCGATCTCCACCCCGGGGACGAGCATCCGGTCCGGGTGGTGGCCGAGCGGAGAGTCGTAGCCGCCGAAGCTCGGCAGCACCCCGGGGTCGATGAAGCCCTTGGCCGCGAGCACCGCGTAGTACGCCATCGGGCCGTGGCCCTTGGAGAGCAGGAAGCGGTCCCGGTCCTGCGCCTCGGCCCGCTCCGGGCTCACCCGCAGGACCCGGTCGTACAGCACCCAGAGCGCGTCCAGGGTGGAGGTGGCGGCCGGGCCGTGCTTCTCGTCGCCGGTCATCAGACCCATCAGCGCCGACAGGTCCTCGAAACGGGCGGTTTCCGCGCGGTCCGCGGTTGCGTTCGTCGTCATGACCACGATGGTGCAACTTAAAGTCGACTTGAGGTCAAGCGGCTAGAGTGGGTGCCCATGACCGCGACCCCGGACCACGGCCGAGCACCCGGCCCGCACCGCGACGACCTGCTCACCATCGGCCAGCTCGGCCGCCGCAGCGGCCTCGCCGCCTCCGCCCTGCGCTACTACGAGAGCCTCGGCCTCATCCACGCCACCCGCACCGCCGGCGGCCAGCGCCGCTACCCCCGCGGCACGCTGCGCCGGATCGCCTTCGTCCGCGCCGCCCAGCGCGTCGGCCTGTCCCTCGACGAGGCCCGCGTCGCCCTCGACCGGCTCCCCGAGCGCCCCGCCCCCAGCGGCACCGAGTGGGACCGGGTCGCCGAATCCTGGCAGAGCCGCATCGACGAGCAGATCGCCGAGCTCCAGCGCCTCAAGGCCAAGCTGACCGGCTGCATCGGCTGCGGCTGCCTCTCCCTCTCCCGCTGCTCCCTCTACAACGCCGCCGACCGCGCCGCCGACACCGGCCCCGGCGCCCGCTACCTCCTCACCCGCGACCCGGCCGGCGGCCCGGAACCCCTCTCCCCCGCCGCCACCGACGTCTGCGGGCCCCACTGAACCGCTAACCCGCCGAACCCACCGGACCCGCTGAAAAGCCTTTGCCGCAGCGGCGCCGGTCCGCCTACCGTGCGCCCATGCTGCCGGTGGTGGAGACGGAAGAGCAGTGGGACGCGATCGTGCGCGACGAGGCGGTGATGCGCCCCGGAGCCGAGACGCTCTGCGCCGAACTCGGCCTCGCCGGGCTGCCGTTGGAGCGCTTCGCGGAAGGCTCCGTCCCGGTCTACGCGGTGGGCGACGCGCACGTCCTCAAGCTGTTCCCCGGCGGCCCGTACGTCGGGAGTGGGGGTCGGCAGGGCGCCCTGGCGGCGGGTGAGGACGCCACGTCGACGGCTGGCGCCACGTGCTGATGTCACGGCTGTCCGGCGGGGGCCTGGCCCCCGCCTGGCCGCGGATACACGCTGCTCCACGTGTACAGCCATCTGCCGTGGTACCTGGAGGAGTTGAAGCCCTCCGCGCGGACGCTGGACGCCCTCGCGGAGGAGTGGTTCGGGGCCGCCTGACGGGTCTTGCGGATCAGGGCCGGGGGTCGGTGCGCAGCAGGCTGTAGAGGACCATGTCCCGCCATTGGCCGTCCCGGAAGCCCCTGCTGCGCTGGACGCCCTCGCGGACGAAGCCGCACTTCTCCAGCGCGCGCTGCTCGGCGAGGTTGGCGTCCTCGGTGTCCGCCTCCAGCCGCATCACCGGGGTGTGGGCGAACAGGTAGTCCACCAGCAGCCGTTGGGCCTGCGTGCCGATGCCCCGGCCGCGCGCCTCCGGGCGGAGCACGATGCCGACGTTCCAGTACGGCGCCACGTCCACCTGGCCCGCCTGCCGCCAGGCGACAAACCCGGCGAACTCGTCCCCGGCGAGCACCGCGAGCATCGACTGCTCGGGCGCCAGCAGGCCGTACTCCGCCCAGCGGCGCCGGAACCGCGCGGGGTCACGCCACCCGTACCACTGGAACGGGCCCACCGCCTGGGGGTCGTGCAGCAGCGCTTCGAGCGGGTCGAGGTCGGCTTCGCCGATCGGTCTGAGGGACACCGGTGCATCGTTCATGCAGGGCCCAACGGTCCGCGACCTGGCCCGGGTTCCCCGGGGGCGCGCCTTCAGCCGGTGATCGTCCGGGCGAGCCGGAAGCCGACGTCGTCGATCCGCAGGGTGGGGTGGCTGCGGCGGCGGACGGAGGCACGGCAGCTCCAGTGCTCGTCGAACCAGCCGCCGCCGCGCAGCACGCGGTAGCCGCCGTACACCTCGGCGTCGTACACGTCCCAGCACCACTCCCACACGTTGCCGAGCAGGTCGTACAGGCCGAAGCCGTTGGGGCGCAGGCCGCCCACCGGGTGCGGGCGCTCGTCCGAGTTGCCGCGGTGCCACGCGATCTGGTCGAGCGGCCCGTAGCGGGGGCCGTCCGTCCCGGCGCGGCAGGCGTGCTCCCACTCGGCCTCGGTGGGCAGCCGGTAGCCGTCGGCGGCGCGGTCCCAGGTGGCGGACTCACCGTCGAGCCGGTAGGCCGGCGCCAGCCCGTCCCGCCGGGACAGGTCGTTGCAGTAGCGGACGGCGTCGTACCAGGAGACGCTGTCGGCGGGGAGCCGGTCGCCGGCCCCGGCGCCGTACTGCTCGCGGGTGACCGGACAGGGCGCCAGCTCGTAGGGGGCGAGCTCGACGGTCCAGCTCCGCTGCGTACGGCGGTCCGACAGCGTGACGCGGCCGGGCGGGACGGCGATCAGGTCGGTTCGGGTGCTCGCATCCATGGGCCGCGATCCTAGCCCGTGGGATGATCAATATCCTTTCCGCTCTTCACACCTGACGATCCGAAGCGGTGTCGCCATGAGTTCAGTTCCACCGGACCCCTCGACTCTCCATCCGGTGACCGGGCAGCCCCGCGTGGTGCTCCTCAAGCCGTTGGTGACGTCCCCGCTGATCGACGTCGGCGACTACTCCTACTACGACGACCCGGACGACGCGACCGCGTTCGAGACCCGCAACGTGCTCTACCACTACGGCCCGGAGCGGCTGGTGATCGGGAGGTTCTGCGCACTGGGTTCGGGGGTCCGGTTCATCATGAACGGGGCGAACCACCGCATGGACGGCCCCTCGACCTTCCCGTTCCCCATCATGGGCGGAAGCTGGGCCGAGCACTTCGACCTGATCACCGGCCTCGCCGGCCGGGGGGACACGGTGGTCGGCAACGACGTCTGGATCGGCTACGGCGCCATGGTGATGCCCGGCGTGCGCATCGGCCACGGCGCGATCATCGCCTCCGGCGCCGTCGTCGTCGACGACGTCCCCGACTACGGGATCGTCGGCGGCAACCCGGCCAAGCTCATCCGCACCCGCTACAGCGAGCCGGACATCGCCCGCCTGCTCGCCCTCGCCTGGTGGGACTGGCCGACCGACCACCTCACCCGGCACCTGCGCACCGTCATGTCCGGCACCGTCGACGACCTCGAAGCGGCCGCGCCGGGACGGTGAACATCCCGCGCTCATCACCGGGCGCCCTGGCGTCCGCCGCGCGCCGGCCCGAGGATGGTGCCCGTCCGTACGAAGGTTGGCGAAAGGCGACGACGATGGCGGGTATCAAGGTCAGCACGGTCGTGGAGGCTCCGGCCGAGCGGGTGTGGGAGCTGCTGGGGGACTTCCACGACCTCGGCGGCTGGCACCCGGGGCTGCCGGCCAGCAGCCTCGGCAACGAGCTGACGGGCAACGCGATCGGGTCGGTCCGGGTGTTCGAGATCGACGGCGCGGCGCTGTACGAGACGCTGCTCGCCTACGACGAGGAGGCCCGCAGCTACACCTACAGCTTCCCCGACGGGACGTTCGAGCTGTACGGCTACCGGGCGACGCTGCGGGTCACCCAGGTCACCGCGCTCGACGCCAGCTTCGTGGAGTGGAGCGCCACGTACGACGTCGACGCCGATCACCGCAAGGCCACCGCCGACCGCCTCCACGGGGTGTTCACGGCCGGCCTGGCGGCGCTTCGCGAGCGGTTCGGCGGCTGACGACGGCGGGCCGTCCGGGAGTTCAGCGCCCCATCACCGCGTAGAGCGCGACCAGCGACCAGCCCAGCAGCGACAGCACCCCGACGGTCCACCCGAGGACGGCCGCCGTCTGGCCGTACTCGGGGCCGCGGGCGCGCTGGAACGCGGCCACCAGCGCGGGGATCGCGGCGACCGGCAGGAACAGGAAGGCCGCCAGCATGAGCCACGCGCCGAACCCGATCACGAACCAGATGCCCACGAACAGCAGCGGCACCGAGGCGACCGCCACCACCGCGCCCGCCGCCGCACAGGCGATCCGGAACGGGCCGAGCTCCCGGTAGCACACCGGCACGGCGGCGGCCGCAGCGCTGACCAGCGCGATCACGTGCAGGAACGAGAACGAGCCGCCCAGGCCGAACGCCACCGCCACGAGCGCCAGCGGGAGCAGGCACACCGCGGCCGCCAGCCCCGCCAGCACCCTCGCACTCCCCGGCACCACGGCCACGGCTCCCCCTTGCGCCCACTTATTTGAACGCGTTCAAAGCTAGCACGCACCACGCCGGGAGGAGCGGCAGGGCCGGCCCGTCGCGCGACGGCTCACCATTCGCCTCCGGGGGGCGTCCAGCCGAGACGCAGGTGGTGGAGGGAGTCGGGGAGAACGACAGGGAGGTCGAGCGGGCCCGCACTGGCGAGGTAGCCGGCGACGAAGCGGTCGGCGGACGGGCCTGTGAGGTAGCGCTCGAACCACAGCCACTGGGGACGGCTCATGGGCTGGAACTGGAGGGAACGCCAGAGGGCGTCGAGCGCCTTGGGGAGGAGGGCGTAGATCGTCGGCGGCATCAGACCGCCGGTGATCTCGGCGGTGACCAGGCGGTCCTCGTTCACGCCACACGCTCCACGGGGGCGGAGGAGGCGGCGGCGGAACCGATCTCCGACCACACGATCTTGCCGATGGGCACGCGCGGGCAGCAACCCCAGCGCTCGGACAGGAGCTTGACGAGGAGAAGGCCCCGCCCGGACTCGCCATCGGCGGACGCAGGGCGAAGGAGCGGCGCGCGGTCACGGCGCGCGTCGTGCAAAGCACGATGCACGCCACATCAGAAGTGCAAGGCAAGTCGAGCAAATATGAAAACTTTCACTTCGAGTGGCAAGGTGGCGCCCTTAGACTCCCCACGGGTGGTGGCGAAGCATCACATACGCCATGCACACTGGCTCTTGGAAGCTTTGAAGGGGTCGCATAGATGGCGGTCGCAGTACCAGCCGTGCGATACCGGCGCATCGCAGCCGAGCTCAGGCGACTTCGCGAGCTCAAGAACCTGTCGGCCGAAGAGGTGGCGGCCCAGGTCGACGGCGTCAACCTGGTGAAGCTCAGCAGATACGAGAACGCCCGCGTCCAGCTCAAGCCGGACGTCGTCCGCGCGCTGCTCGACTTCTACGAGTGCGACGAGGAGCTCAAAGAGGTCCTCGTCGAGATCCTTCGAGACAAGCGGCGTCCCGGCTGGATCGCGGGCTACGAGCAACTGAATCCGCTCTACACGGATCTGATCCGCCTCGAAGAGACTGCCGTGGGCAACAAGTCGTACGAATCTGCCTACATCCCTGGCCTGCTCCAGACCCGCCAGTACGCTCACGCCATCATCTCCAGCGGCGTCATAGAGAAGCCCAGCGTCGAAGAGCGAGTCGAAGTCCGGATCAACAGGCAGTCCGTCCTGACTCGATCCGAGAACCCGCTGAAGCTATGGGCCGTGATCCACGAGTCGGCCCTGACCATGAGTGCCGCCCCAGGCGTGATGGCTGACCAGCTGGACAAGCTGCTGCAGTTCAGCCGGCTCCCCAACATCAGGATTCAGGTCATGCCGGCCATGGCTCCGCCGCACCCCGGCATGACCGGACCGTTCGCACTCCTGGAGTTTCGGCAACGCGATCTCGACCTGGTTCTGCTCAGCGGAATACTCAGTAGCGACTGGGTTGAGGACCCGGACCAAGTCGATGTCTATCGAGCGGCGTTCGACGAAATCATGGCAGCCGCCTTGTCTCTGGACCAATCGCTCAACCTCATCACACAGAAGAGAGACCCGCTCAAGTGACCCACTTCCCTGTCGCCTCCGCACTCCCTGTGCAGTGGAAGAAGGCAAGCGCCAGCAACCCGAACGAGAACTGCGTCGAAGTCGCCGACGGCATCACCGGCATCGTCCCGGTCCGCGACAGCAAGGACCCGCACGGCCCGGCCCTCGGCTTCAGTCCCGAGGCCTGGCAGGCCTTCATCGCCGCCGTCCAAACCGATGACTTCCCGACCGCCCCCTGAAACACCTACAGGCGGGCGGCCCCGCCGAGCCACGCGGGGCCGCCCGCATGGCCTGGTGTGCGCCGCCTCCTGTGCGACCCCGCGCCCCTTGACGCACCTCTGTTCCGGCGCCACGGTGTGAACCGCAACTACCCACAGCGGGCTGGACGCAGGAGATCACGATGGCGCTGGATTTCGCTGGGATCGACCCTGACACCAAGTCGGGGGGCTCGCCGACCGTGTGGATCGAGGACGAGGCGCACGAGATCGTCATCCAGGGATGGAAGGCGAGCGCGGTGCTCGAAGCCCGGATCTGCGGGACCGAGTGGGTCCCCGGCCACGAGCGGGGCATCCCTGACCATGAAGCCGTCGTCCGCATCCCCATGCGGATGATCCCCATCCTGCGAAAGGCATGCGATGACGCAGAACGTGCCGGACTTTTCCTCCCTCTTGAAGGGAGCGCAGCAGACGGCCGTCCATCTGGAGATGCGTGACGTCTACGGCGTCTCCGACGAGGCCGAGGAGTTCGCGGAGTTCAAGCGCTCCGGCGGCGCCGATCTGGATCCGGATTCCGAAGGCTGGGCCGGCTGGGTACCGCTCGTACGGGAGACCGTCGGCCGTGGCGTGGTGGTGCGCCGGGCGAGGATCGTCTCCGAGCCGGTGACCGACTACATCCGGTGGGAGCACGCGCTGACCCCAGTGAACATCGCGGCCGGCGAGCAGGTGCGGTGGCTGCCCCGGCGACTCGCTTCCGACATCCCGCTGCCGGGAAACGACCTTTGGCTGATCGATGACCACCTGGTGCTGTTCCACTGGTTCACCGGTGACGGTGACTGGGCCGGCCACGAGTACACCGAGGACCCGGCCGTGGTGAAGTTGGTGTCCAACGCGTTCGAGGCGGTGTGGGAACGCGCCCTGCCCCACGACCAGTACACCGTCTGACCCCTCAGGATCATCCGGCAGGCAGCTCATGGCCACGTCGCCGCTCTCCGCCGCGCAAGCAGCCCGACAGGCGCTCGCTGATCGGCTCCTGCACCTGCGCAAGGACGCGGGACTCACCGGGCGTGAGCTGTCTGCCCGGTGCGGCTGGCACCCGGCGAAGACCACCCGGATTCAGAAGGCCGAATCCACCCCGTCCGACAGCGACATCCTGGCCTGGTGCACCGCCTGTGGGTCGGAGAACCTGATTCCCGAATTGATCGCCGCCTCCCGGTCGGTCGCGTCGATGTACATGGAGTGGAAGCGTCTCCGGCATGCCGGGCTCCGGCAGCTCCAAGAGAGCTATACCCGGTCCTACTCGGAATCGCGTCTCCTGCGTTTCTACTCCTCCGATGTCGTCCCCGGCATGCTCCAGACCCCCGGCTACGCCGCCGTGATCCTCTCCCGCTTTGCGAGCGAGGCAAGTTCGCCGGACGACCTCGAACAGGCCGTCGCCCAACGAATGCGGAGCACCCGGCCGATGTACGAAGGCAACCACCGCATCGTGTGCCTGGTCGAGGAATCCGTTCTGCGTTACCGCATCTCCGAACCGTCCGTGATGGCGAGCCAGCTCGCCCATCTACTCTCGGTCATGTCGCTGCCACGCGTCAGTCTGGGCATCATCCCGTTCACCGCACAGCGCACCCTGTGGCCGGTGGAGACATTCCATGTCCTCGATGACGTCCAGGTCGAGGTCGAGCTGGTCAGCGCCCGCGTCCGGATCACCAGTCCTCCTGAAGTCCGCGAGTACGTCCGGACGTTCGCCGAGCTGCAAGGCTTCGCCGTCTACGGCCGAGAGGCGCGCGCCGCCATTGAGGCAACGATTGACGCCTTGGAGTGAATCTCCGCAATTTTCCGCAACTGCCTTTGGGCAAGCAGTTGTTGCTCCGTAGCGTCGTTGATGCCACCCGGCGCGGGCAGCGCCGTCGAAATCGAGCACGAGAGGAGAACACCGTGACCACCACCTCCGTGGAACGGCAGCCGTTCGCCATGCGCTACGCCGCGCGTCAGACCAGCGATCCGGCCGATGCCACCGGCGTCACGTACGACCAGGAGTTGCAGATCGCCGTCACCTCCGACGGCAACCCCTGGGCGCACACCGCCCGCGGCGAGACCAGCAGCAACACCAACTCCGACAGCAAGAACGACGAAGGCACCGACTTCTACTAGGAGAGCCAAGGTGACCGAACCCGACGGCGAGGCGGTGCTGGTTCTCACGAGCCGGCTCGACTCGACTGCGGATCTGGTGGTCGAGCACCTGAACGGCCGGGGCATCCCGGTGTTCCGATGCGACACCGCCGAGTTCCCCACCGAACTCACCCTGACCGCGACGCTGGAGGACAGGTGGGCCGGCGTGCTCGACAATGGGCACCGCACGCTCGACCTGTCCCGTGTCCGGTCGGTGTACTTCCGCAGACCCGAAGAGTTCCGACTGCCTGGCGGCATGTCCGAGACTGGGCGGCGGTTTGCCGCCGCCCAGTCCCGGGCCGGCTTCGTCGGCGTCGCCGTCTCCCTTCCCTGCCTGTGGATCAACCACCCCGCGCGGGACTTGGACGCCAACCACAAGCCGTGGCAACTCGCCGTCGCCCGGCGCCTGGGACTGAAGCCCCCGCGCAGCATCATCACCAACGACCCCGAGGCCGGCCGGAAGTTCGCCGCCGACCTCGGCACCCCGATCATCACCAAGAGCCTCGGTGCGCCCGTGGACACGGTCATCGTCGACCCCACGGATCTGGACGACTCGGTGCGCCTGTGCGCCCACCTCTTCCAGGAGTGGATCGACAAGGCCCACGAAGTCCGGCTGACCGTGGTCGGCAACCGCTTCTTTCCCGTGGAGATCCACGCCGGGTCGGAGGCCGCCCGGATCGACTGGCGCACCGACTACAAGAGCCTCACGTACAAGCCGACGACCATCCCCGCCCCGGTGCGCGAGCGCGTGTCCGCGTTCATGCGCGAATTCGGACTCGTCTTCGGGGCCTTCGACTTCATCGTGACGCCGGCCGGGGACTGGCGTTTCCTCGAAGTGAACCCCAACGGCCAGTGGTCGTGGATCGAGCACAGGACCGGCGTGCCCGTCTCGCGCGCCATCGCGGATCTTCTGGAGAAGGGCACCACAGGTGAGTGACACCCTGGACGGGGTCGAGGAAAGGGCACACGGGCTGCGTGTCGCCCTGGTGGAGGAACTGGAGCGCAACGGCTCACTGCGCACCCCGCAGTGGCGGGACGCTGTGTTGGCGGTGCCCCGCCACGTCTTCCTGCCGACGTTCTACACCACCATGGACGGCCCGGACGGCATCACGCGGTACACCGCCGTCGACCGGGACTCCGACACACAGAAGTGGCTGCGGCTGGCCTACGAGAACACGACGTGGGTCACCCAGCTCGACCACGGCACCACCCGGCCGAACGGCGAACCCGTCGCCGGGACGCCTACCAGCTCCTCGACGCTGCCCGGCGTCGTGGTGCGGATGCTCGAAGACCTCGACGTCCCGGACGGCGTGAACGTGCTCGAAGTCGGAACCGGCACCGGGTACTCCACCGCGCTGCTGTGCGCCCGGCTCGGCGACCGGTACGTGACCAGCGTGGAGCACGACGCCAGGCTGTCCGCCGTCGACGGCGAACGGCTCGCCGCCATCGGCTACCACCCCCACCTGGTCGTCGGCGACGGCGCCAAGGGCAGCCCGGGCAGCGGACCGTACGAGCGGATCATCGCCACGTACTCGCCCAGCCGAGTCCCGTCCGAGTGGCTGGCCCAGGCGCTCCCCGGCGCGGTCATCGTGGTGTCTCTGGTCGGCAGCCTCGACGCCTACGGCTACGTGAAGCTGCACGTCGGCGACAGCGCAGCAGAGGGCCGGTTCATCAACTCCGACGTCTCGTTCATGCTCTCTCGCGAGACCCGGCGGCCCGTGATCGGCCCCCTCATGCGCGCCGCCCTCCGATCCCGCGCCAACGCCGCCGGCCTCGACACGGCCATCCGCCCCGGCACCCTGGACGACCCGGCGTTCCTTTGGAGCGCCCAACTCGCCATGCCCGGCACGACCCGGCTGCGCCTGGCGGCCGACGGTGTCGCAGGCCGGTGGTTCCTCCACCCCGACGGTTCATGGGCGGTGCTGGAGAGTCGGAGCGACGGCACCGCGCTTGCTTTCCAGGGCGGGCCTCGGGCCCTCTGGTCCGAGGTCGAGGCCGCCGCCTCGACGTGGCTGTCCAACGGGCGCCCCGGGCTGGACCGTTACGGGCTCACGGTGACCCCGGAGACGAACACGGTGTGGCTGGACGGCCCCGGCAACACGGTCGGTGCTCTCGGGGAGTGATCACCGCAGCGCCCGTCAGACCTCTGTTCGTGGCCCCCGTCCGCCTCCCAGCCTTCTTCCAGCGACCTGCCGGCCTCTCATCGACTTCTCATCCGGCACCCCTAGCCTCCGCCAGATGAACGTCTCCCTGCTCGGCGGCTGGTTCCCCTGGGCCGTCCAGGCCGTGGCCCTCGCCCTGTTCCTGGCCGCCCTCGGCTGGCGGGACCGGGCCTGGCGGCTGAAGTGGGGCCCGATCGCCCTCGGGACGGCGCTGCTGCTCACCGCCCTCGCCGCCGTCGGGGTGCTCACCCTCGCCGGGATCACCGATCCGATCCCGTTCGGGGTGTGGCTGTGGGGCGGGGTCGCGGTCGCGGCGGTCAGCGCGCTCGGGTTCGGCTGGCGCGGCGCCCGCTGGTGGCGCCGGGCGCTCGCGCCGCCGGCCGCGCTGCTCGCCCTGTTCTGCGCCGCCAACAGCGTGAACATCGCCACCGGCTACTACCCGACCCTCGACGACGCGATCGGCGAACTGGGCGGGCAGCCGCTGCCGGAGCAGATCACGCTCGCCGAACTCGGCTCCCTGCACGGGAAGACGAAGACCGGCCGCATCGTCCAGGTGGACATCCCGAGCACGGCCAGCGGCTTCACCCACCGCCAGGAGCTCGTCTACCTGCCGCCCGCGTGGTTCCGCAGCCAGAACCGGCCGAAGCTGCCGGCGCTGGAGCTGATCGGCGGCGAGTTCGCCGCGCCCGACAACTGGATCCGCTCCGGCAACGCCGTGAAGACCGCGGACGACTTCGCCGCCAGGCACAACGGCTTCGCGCCGATCCTCGTCTTCGTCGACGCGACCGGCGGCTTCCGGATCGACACCGAGTGCGTCGACGGCCCGCACGGCAACTCGGAGAGCCATCTGCTCAAGGACGTCCCGCCGTTCGTCCAGAAGACCTTCAACGCCGCCACCGACCCGCACCGGTGGGGCGTGGCCGGCTGGTCCATGGGCGGCACCTGCGCCGTCGACCTCACCGTCGAACACCCCGAGGTCTTCACCCACTTCGGCGACTTCTCCGGCGACAAGGGCCCCTCCACCGGCGACAAGGACCACACCGTCCAGGAGCTGTACGGCGGCGACGCGGCCGCCTGGGCCGCCCACGACCCGCTGACCGTCCTCGCCCACCACCCCAAGTACCAGGGCGTCTCCGGCTACTTCGGGCAGGGCGACGAGGAGCACGGCCAGATCGAGTCCGCCAGGGCCCTCAACGACGCCGCCCGGAAGGACGGCATCCGCACCACCACCGCCGTCGGCTCCGGCAAGCACACCTGGCAGACCGGCGCCGCCAGCTTCGCCCAGGCCCTCCCCTGGCTCGCCCAGCAGCTCGGCGTCCCCGGCACCCACGCCTGATCCGCCACCGGTCCGGGGCCAGGAGCATGCCGGGCCGGGGCCAGGAGCATGCCGGGCCGGGGCCGGACGCCCGGGCGGAGGGCGGCGGATCCGGTCGGGGGAAATCCTTGGCATCGGCCGTCCGCCGCGACCGGCCGCGGGCCCGCACGGGCGGGCGGGCCGGGGCTTCGGCCGACCGGCGAACCCCCGCCCGACAGGGGGAATCCGCGGCCGCGCGCCGTCCCGCCGGCCGGTCGGCCGCCGAAGGCCCGCCATACCTTCCGACACGCCCGCACACACCTTCACCACCAACACCCCCGCAGCGGCCGGGGAGAGCGGCCTACCCGCCGGTATCCCGCTTTGCTCCCGGCGGCCCGGTGGCATAAGTTTCGACCGCCGTCGACGCAGCCGACCCCGACCGCCCCTCGGAACAGAGGGGCGCAGCGGGCCGGCGGCCGGGCGGCAGGACGTACGGGGGAAGGGAACAGCCATGCCGAGTGCCCGCATCCGCGAGGCGACCGGGCAGCGGGAACGGGAACGGGCGGACGGCTCCGCGCACACACGGCCCGGGACGACCGCGGGCCCGGCCTGCCCGGCCTACTAGGCCCACTCGGGCCGCTGACCGGGCGCCACGCCGCGACCATCCCCACAGAACCACCACAGACGGCCCCGCGCACCGCCGAAGCGGTGCCCGGGGCGGCCGGCAGGTCGGCCCGTCCGGCACAGGGGACCGGACGGACCGACCGCCGCACCAGCACGGGAGCAGGGAGTCAGAGGCCGAGGCTGCTGAGCGCGGTGGTCCAGTCGGTCACGATGGCGCTGCGGGCGTCGTCGAGACCGACCTTGCCCTTGCAGACCGCGTTCTTCAGCTTGGTCTCGACGCCGTCCTTGCCGGTCGCGGTCTGGCTGCCGTAGCGGGGCTCGGGCCAGAGGTTGCGCGGGTCGCGCGGGGCGCCGCCGAGCTCCAGCGGGACGAAGTGGTCCTCCTCGTAGTCGGACAGGTTGGTGTCCGCGTAGCCGTACTGCGCGATCTGCTGCGCCTTCAGCGCGTTGGTGTAGCTGGTCGGCGGGCGGACGGTGGAGGTCCAGCCGGAGACGCAGATGGTCTGGCCGATGGTGGCCTGGGTGACGTCCGGGTTGTAGGCGCCCGGCGTGCAGGACGGGTCGGGCAGCGGCAGGTAGGCCTGCGAACAACTCGCCGCGAGCGGACGGATCTTGACGGGCGAGCCCTTGGCGGGGGCGGCCTGCGCGGTGCCGGCCGCGAGCCCGGCGGCGGCGAGGGCGGCCGCCGCGGCGACGACGGTGAGACGCTGACGGAGCATCATGTGGGGGATCTCCCGGGTCCTGCCCGGCCTCGCGCCGGGCGACTGTGCTCATGACAGCACCACCGGAGCGACCACCGTCAGTCCCAGGACGTGAACGCCTGGTGATCGCTCCTCCACAACGCCGCGGCCGCCCGGCGCGGTCCGGGGAGCGGGCTCAGGGCGTGCCCGACAGCAGCCGCGCCAGCAGCGCGGCCGGCCCCTCCGGCAGGCTGCCGTGCACCAGTTCGGTGCGGTGCACCAGCCGCGGGGCGGCGATCGGCGCGGACGCGACGCCGGGCGCCCCGGCGAGGACGGACGCCGGGAGCAGGCTGAGCCCGTGCCCGGTGGCGACCAGGGCGAGCAGCCCGTGCACGTCGGTGCCCCGGTAGCGGGTGGCGGGGCGGAAGCCGTCGACGCCGGCGGCGGCGCGCAGCCGGGCGGCGGTCGGGGTGAGGTCGGGGGCGTCGAGCCAGCGGGCGGCGGAGAGGTCGGCGAGCGCGACGCCGGTGCGGCCCGCGAGGGGGTGGCCGGCCGGGAGGGCGACGGCGACGGGCTGCTCGTCGACGGCGACGGTGCCGAGCGGGCCGACGTCGGGCAGCGGCAGCGGGTCGCTGGGGGCGGCGAGGCCGTCGATCAGGGCGAGGTCGACCTCACCGGTGGCGACTTGGGCGGGCAGCGCGTCCTGGGCGAGGACCCGGACGACGAGGTCGGCCGCCGGGTGGGCCCGGCGCACCTCGCCGAGTGCGCGCCCCAGAGTCACTCCGACCGCCAGCGGGGTGGCGCCGAGCACCAGTCGGGCGCTCGGGGCACCGGCCAGGCGTGCGACGTCGGCGCGCGCCGCCTCCAGCCGGACCAGCAGGGGCGCCGCGTGCTCCAGCAGCCGCAGGCCGGCCTCGGTCGGGCCGACCGGGCGGCGGCTGAGCAGGCCGGTCCCGAGGTCGGCCTCCAGGGCGGCGATCTGCTGGGAGACCGCGGACTGGGTGTAGCCGAGTTCCCGCGCGGCCTCGGAGAAGGAGCCGAGGCGGGTGACGGTGACGAAGGTGCGCAGCTGCTGCGGATCCACGGCAGTCATCAACTCTTCTGATCGAGGGGTAAGAAATCATCGTTGGCGCTGATCTCGGGTGCGGGGTCAGGATAGTCCCATGACCTACCTCACCCCGCGGATCGCCCTGGTCGGCGACCGCTCCCCCGCCGTCCGCTCGCACGCCCGCATCCCCGGGCTGCTCGACGCCCTCGCCGAGCGCGAGCAGCTCGTCCTGGACGCCTACTGGATCCCCACCGAGGACGCCGGGGCGCCCGGCGCCCTGGACGGCTTCGACGCGATCTGGCTGCTCCCCGGCAGCCCCTACCGCAGCGAGGCGGGTGCGCTGGCCGCCGTCCGGACGGCCCGCGAGCGCGGCATCCCCTTCCTCGGCACCTGCGCCGGGTTCCAGCACGCGGTGCTGGAGTACGCCCGCAACGTCTGCGGCCTCGGCGGGGCCGTCCACGGCGAGGAGCACCCGGAGCGGGACGAGCAGGTGATCGTGCCGCTGGCCTGCTCCCTGGTCGGCCACGAGGGGGCGGTCGCGATCACCCCCGGCACGCTCGCCGAGCGCGTCCTCGGCGCCACCCGCACCCTGGAGCGCTACCACTGCGCGTACGGCCTCAACGCCGCCTACCTGGACCGACTGCGCGCGCACGGGCTGCGGTTCAGCGGCGCGGACGGCGCGGGCGAGGTGCGCGTCCTGGAACTGCCGGACCACCCGTTCTTCCTCGCCTCGCTGTTCCAGCCGGAGCTGTCCGGCGACGGCACCCGGGCGCACGCCATGATCCGCGCGCTGGCCGGCGCCGCCGTCGCCCACGCGGCGGGCTCGCCGACCCCTGCCGGCCGAACCGCCGCCGTACCGCCCGCCACCGCCCCGGGCACTGACCCGGGCACCGACCCGAGCACCACCACCCTGGAGGCCACCGCATGAACGCCACCGAGATCGCCGGAGTCCGGATCCCCGACAGCCGCCTCGCCACCGAGGCCACCGAGCTGGTCCGGGACGCCACCACCGAGCTGCTGTACCACCACTCCCGCCGGGTCCACCTGTTCGGCGCCCTCCAGGGCCGCCGCCGGGGGCTCGACTTCGATCCCGAACTCCTCTACCTGGCCGCGATGTTCCACGATCTCGGCCTGGGCCCCGAGCACCACGCCTCCGGTCGGCGCTTCGAGGTGGACGGCGCCGAGGCCGCCGCCGCGTTCCTGCGCGGGCACGGGGTGGACGAGCGGCGGGTGCGCCTGGTGTGGGAGGCGATCGCCCTGCACACCACGCCCGGCATCCCGGAGTTCCTGGAGCCGGAGATCGCGCTGACCACCGCCGGGGTGGAGCTGGACGTGCTCGGCATCGGGTACGCGGACCTCGCCGCCGCCGACCGGGACGCGGTAGTCGCGGCCCATCCGCGCCCGGACTTCAAGCGCGGCATCCTGCGCGCCTTCCACGACGGCGTCGCGCCCAAGCCGGAGACCGCCTTCGGCAACGTCAAGGCGGACGTCCTCGCCCACTTCGACCCGGACTTCGAGCGGACCGACTTCGTCACCGTGATCGAGAACTCCGCCTGGCCGGAGTGACCCCGCCCCCACGCACCCGCCCCGGGCCACGTCACATCGGCAGCGAGCGCAACCGCACCGGCCCCTCCGGCCACCCGGCGCCCTCCGCCAGCGACGCCCACATGGTGCGCAGCGGCATCACCGCGAGCCGCCCCTCGGGCTGCTCCACCGTCACCTCCTCCGCGACCTCGCGGAATCCGAGCCGCCGGTAGAGCACGGCCAGCGGCGGGTGGCAGAACAGCAGCGCGCGGCGGTGGCCGAGGGTGCGGGCGTGGCCGAGAGCGGCCCGGACCACGGCCTGCGCGAGGCCGGTGCCGCGCCGGTCGGGGGCGACGGCGACGCCGCCGACGCCGATCGCCTCCAGGTCGGTGCCGCCGACGGTGAGCGGGATCGGCACCAGGCCGGTGTGCGCGACGAGCCGGCCGTCGGCGGCCCGGATGCCGAAGTGGATGTCCTTGGGCAGCCAGCTCAGTCCGACGTGGGCGATGCCGTACGGGTCGTCGGCGGGGCCGAGGATCTCCTCGTGGTCGGCGCGGGTGTACTGGGGCAGCCGGACGACGGCCGGCGGCTCGGGAGAGAAACGATCATCCATCCGACCATGATCCCTTCCCGGGAAGGCGAATTCCAGGCTGTTCCCGGCCACTGCGGCCCGCTCGCCACCCCGGGCCGGACGGGGTGTGCGAGCATGCCCCCATGCGCCAGCCCACCCAGCAGCGGCCCCGACTCCGGCGCCCCACCGGCCGGTTGGACCCCACCCGTCACCAGCACCACCCGTCCACCGACCAGTCCGACGCCGACCACCGAGCCGACGCCGACCACCAGCCCCACACCGCCCACCAGGCCCACCCCGCCGACCAGTTGGACTCCGCCCTCGCCGCGGTACCGCTGCCGGGCCCGCCGCTGCGCCTGCCCGGCCCGGTCGTCGCGCTCGGGCCGACCGTCCTGGTGCTGCTGGTGCTCGTCCCGCTCGCCGCGGGCGACCCCGACATCGGGCCGACCACCTCGGCCCCGGTCAACGCGGGCCTGGTGGCGGCCGGCGCGCTCGCCCTCGCCGTCCGCCTGCGCTACCCGGCGGCCGTCGCCGCCGTCACCCTGCTGGGCGGCCAACTCCCGGTCGCCGTCGCCCTCTACGGGCTGGCCACGCGGCGCGGCGCCACCCGGGTGCTGGCCGTCCTGGCCGCGCTGGCCGGGGTGCGGCTGCTCGTCCCCATGGACCTGGGGGACGTCAGCAGCCTCTCCGCCCTCGCCAATCTGGCCGAGGACCCACTGGTCTTCTGCGTCGTCCCGCTCGCACTCGGCCTCACCGCCCACCAGCGCGCCCGCGCCGTCGCCGCGCTCGCCGAACGCAACCGACTGCTGGAGGCGGCCCGCCGGTACGCCGAGGAGCGCGCCGCCGCCGCCGAACGCGCCCGGCTCGCCCGGGAGATGCACGACGTGGTCTCCAACCGCGTCTCCCTCATCACGCTGCACGCCGGCGCCTGCCAGGTCGCGGCCGCCGGCGACCCGGCCGCCGTCCGGGAGACCCTCGGCCTGATCCGCGCCCTCGGCCTCCAGGCCCTCACCGAGCTGCGCGGCCTGCTCGGCGTCCTCACCCCGGCCTCCGACCAGGGCCCCTCACTGCACGGTCTGCCCGCCCTGGTCGAGGAGTCCCGCCAGGCGGGACTCGCCGTCGACCTCACCCTCACGGGCCCCGCCGAAGGACTGCCCGCCCCCGGACCGGCCGTGCAGTACGCCACCTACCGGATCGTCCAGGAGGCCCTGACCAACGCCCACAAGCACGCCCCGGCCGCCGAGGTCGCCGTCACCGTCGAGGTCCACCCGGACGGGCTGCGCCTGGACATCGTCAACTCCCCCGCCGCGGCGGGGGATCCGGACGGGCCCCGGCTGCCCTCCGGCGGCCACGGCCTGGACGGCATGCGCACCCGCGCCGACGACCTCGGCGGCACCCTGCACGCCGGCCCCACCACCGAGGGCGGCTTCGCCGTCCGGGCCCGTCTGCCGCTGACCGCCGCCTGAACCTCAGGCAGCGGCGGCGCGCTTCACCAGCTCCGCCCACACCTCGTCGACCCGCGCCGCGAGCGCCTCCAGCGGCCCGCCGTTGTCGATCACCACGTCGGCGATCGCCAGCCGGTCCGCCCGCGAGGCCTGCGCGGCCATCCGGGCCCGGGCCTCGTCCTCGGCCATCCCGCGCAGCCGCACCAGCCGCTCGACCCGCACGTCGTCGGCCGCGTCGACCACCACGACCAGGTCGTACAGGGGGGCGAGGCCGTTCTCCGCGAGCAGCGGCACGTCGTGCACCACCACCGCGTCCGGCGCGGCCGCGGCCTCCAGTTCGGCGGACCGGGCGCGCACCAGCGGGTGGACGATCGCGTTCAGTGCCTGGAGCCGCGCCGGGTCGGCGAACACGATCGCGCCGAGGGCCGGGCGGTCGAGCGCGCCGTCCGCGCGCAGCACCTGCGGCCCGAACTCGGCGGCCACGGCCGCCAGACCGTCCGTCCCGGGCGCGACCACCTCGCGGGCGATCACGTCGGAGTCCACGATCACCGCGCCGTGGGCGGCGAAGAGCCGGGACACCTCGCTCTTGCCGGCGCCGATGCCACCCGTCAGTCCGATCTTCAGCATGGCGTCAGGCTACCGGCGCCCGGACCGCCGGGACCAGCGGCCGGCCATCGCGCGACCGGCCCCGGCCCCTGTACCGTCAGCCCAGCTCCAGGCTCTCGCCCTCCCCGAGCACGGTCAGCTCCGCACCGGTGCCCGGCCCGTCCGGCCCGAGCAGCCGGGTGGCGATCATCTGCCCGACCGGGCTGAGCGTCGCCTCGTGCACCGGCACCGCCACCCGCGGGGCCGCCTCCCGGACGTAGTCGACGACCTCGCCGGCCTTGCTCCACGGCGCCGCGAGCGGCAGCAGCAGGGTGTCCACCGAGTGCGGCGGCACGGTGAACGCGTCGCCGGGGTGGAACAGCCGGCCGTCGAAGAGGAAGCCGATGTTCTTCACCTGCGGGATGTCCCGGTGGATGACCGCGTGCCACTCGCCGTGCACGCTCACCCCGACCCCGCCGACCTCGAAGGCGTCGCCCTCGCCGACCACGGCGACGCGCTGCGCCACGCCGTCCAGTTGGGCGGCCACCTCGCTGTTGGTCCACACCCGAAGGGCCGGGTCGGCCTCCAGGGCGGCGCGCAGCCGGGCCTCCTCGAAGTGGTCCATGTGCTCGTGGGTGATCAGGACGGCGTCGGCCCCGGTCAGCGCGGCGAGGTCGGTGAACGCCCCGGGGTCGACGACGACGGTTGTCCCGTCGTGCTCCAGGCGTACGCAGGCGTGTCCGAACTTGGTGATCCTCATGCGACCGACCATACAGCAGGACTGTACAGTTTTGCTGCGGAGGTTCCCGGTACTCTTCTCCCATGAACAGTCCGGCTCCCGAAACCCTCGAACTCGCAGCCGAGCTGCGCGCCGCCATCGGCGACCTGGTCCGCGCCCTGCGCCCGGACGACGAGCTGCCGCAGAACCAGGCCGGCGTCCTCGGCCTCCTCGTCCGCGACGAACGCGCCTGCACCGTCGCCGAACTCGCCGAGCACCAGCGCGTGCGCCACCAGTCGATGGCCCGCACCGTCGCCCTGCTGACCGAGGCCGGGCTCGTCACCCAGCAGCCCCACCCGACCGACGGCCGGAAACTGCTCGTCACCGCGACCGGAGCGGGCCGCGCCGCCCTGCTGGAGCAGCGCGCCCGCCGGGAGCAGCGGATCGCCACCGCCATCGAGGCCCGCCTCACCCCCGAGGAGCGGCTGACCCTGAGGGCGGGCGTCGACCTACTGCGGCGACTGCGCTGACCCCACCAGGTCCCGGGCCTCCGGCCGCGGGGCCGGGACGGCCGCCTCGCCGACGGCGGCCGTCGCGCCGACGGTCGCCCCGCCGACGGTCGGCAGTTCGACGTGCTCGCTCAGCCCGAAGCGCCGGTGCAGGCGCCGCAGCGGGGCGGGCGCCCACCAGTTGAACTCGCCGAACAGGCTCATCGCGGCGGGCACCAGCAGGCAGCGCACCAGGGTGGCGTCCACCGCGACGGCGACGGCCAGCGCGATGCCCATCTGCTTGACCATGAGCATGTCCCCGAGGGCGAACCCGGCGAACACGATCACCATCAGCAGCGCCGCCGAGGTGATGATCCGGCCGCTGCGCTGGACCCCGAGCTCCACCGCCCGGGTGCAGCTGTGCCCCTTGTCCCGCAGTTCCTTGATCCGGGCGAGCAGGAACACCTCGTAGTCCATGGACAGCCCGAAGGCGAAGGCGAAGACCAGCACCGGGATGAAGGTCTCCAGCCCGCCGGTGGGACTGAAGCCGAGCAGCCCGCTGAAGTAGCCGTCCTGGAACACCAGGGTGAGCGCGCCGAGCGAGGCGCCCAGCGACAGCAGGTTCATCAGCAGCGCCTTGACCGGCATCACCACCGAGCCGGTCATCAGGAAGAGCAGCACCAGCGTGCCGACCGCGACCAGCCCGAGCGCCCAGGGGCCCCGCGACATCAGCTCGTCCTTGAAGTCGACGACCGAGGCCGCGCCGCCGGTGACGTAGGTCTTCAGCCCACCGCGGTCGTCCCGCAGTTCCTGGACGACCTGCTTGGCCTGGTGGCCCTGCGGGTCGCCGTGGACGAGCACGTCGACGGTGGACACCGAGTCGCTCACCGGGCTCACCGCCCGCACCCCGGCGACCCCGGGCAGCTTGGCGACGACGTCGTCCGCGTACGCCTGGGCGACGGGCGCACCGCCCTCGACGACGACGGTGATCGGCGCGGCCGCGGCCTGCGGGAAGCGCTGGTCGACGGCGTCGGCGACCTGCCGCCCGGCCGAGGAGGCGGGCAGCACGGCGGCGCCGGAGTTGCGCATGTCGGCGTGCAGGAAGGGCGCGCCGGCGGCCATCAGCAGGGCGACGCAGGCGAGCGCGACCGGCACCGCGCGCTTGCCGACCCGGCGGACGGTCCGGCTGAAGAAGCCCTCGTCGGGGACGGGCGCGGCGGGCGCCTTGATCCGGGAGCCGGCGAAGCCGAGCAGCGCGGGGATCAGGGTCAGCGCGGCGGCGACCGCGATCACCACCACGCTCACCCCGGCGGCGGCGACCGCGCCGAGCACCGGGCTGGTGAAGACGAACAGGCCGGAGAGCGCGACGGCGACGGTGAGGCCGGAGAAGGCGACGGTGCGCCCGGCGGTCGCGGCGGTGCGTTCGACGGCGGCGGCGATGCCCGCGCCGTGCCCGCGCTCCTCCCGGAAACGGTTCACCATGAGCAGCGCGTAGTCGATCGAGAGTCCGAGCCCGAGCACGGTGGCGATCGGCAGCACGCTGGTGTCGATGTCCATGATCCGGCTGAAACCGAACATGGCCAGCAGTGCGCCGCCCACCGAGGCGACCGCGCCGATCACCGGCAGGCTGGCCGCGGCGAGGCCGCCGAAGACCAGCACCATGACGACCAGGGTGAGCGGCAGGGTCACCATCTCGCCGAAGCGGGTGTCCTGTTCGGTCTGCTTCTTGACCTCGTCCTGGAGCACCAGGTCCCCGCCGACGGTGACGTGGGTGCCGGCCTCGCCGTTCAGGGCGGCGAGGCGATGGGTGACGGCGTCGGCCTGGGCGGAGGTGCTGGTGTCGGCCATCCGTACGGTGACCAGGCTCGCGGTGCCGTCGGCGGAGCGCAGTGCGGCGGGCGCCGGGCCGGTGCCGTAGGCGTCGAGCGCGGAGGAGACGCCGGGGAGGGCGGCGAGGTCGGCGGTGGCCTTGGTGACGGCGGCCCGTACGGCCGGGTCGTCGACCGGCTTCCCGTCCACGACGGCGGTGACGGTGCCGCGGGCCGGGTCGGTCGCGGCGACCACCGCGCTGCCCCGGTCGGCTTCGGCGGTGGCGGAGGAGGCGCCGGCCACCGTTCCTTCGAAGACCCGGCCGCCGATCAGCACGCCCACGACCAGGACGACGGCCCAGAGGCCGAGCACCCAGCGGCGGTGGCGGAAGCAGAACCGGCCGAGGGCGGCGAGCCGCCCGGGGACCGCGAGGTCGCCGGCAGCGGTGGGAGCGTTGCGCATGAAGGAGGCCTTTCGGGCAGCTCCCCTCAATGTAGGTGCAACCCGGTGTTCGACCTATAGACGGACAATGAGCCACATCTCACAAAATTCCTTCACATAAACCACAAATAAGTGAAGGCGAAATACGAAAGAACGTGAAGCAAAAAACCCCGGCCAAAGGCGGAAAACGAAATGGGCCCCACCCGGATTTCTCCGGGTGGGGCCCACCGTTCAGCTATGCGCCAGGTACTGGCAGCGGGTCAGAGCTTCAGCTCTGGCCGCCCGCCAGCTTCTCGCGCAGGGCCGCCAGGGCCTCGTCCGAGGCGAGAGCGCCGGAGCCCTCGTCGCTGCTGGACGAGTAGGAGCCACCGGCAGCGGCGGCGACGGCGTCGCCACCCTCGGCAGCGGCCTCGGCGTCGGCCTCACGGCTCTTGATGACCTGGGCCTGGTGCTGCTCGAAGCGGGACTGCGCCTCGGCGTACTGGCGCTCCCACTCCTCACGCTGCTTCTCGAAGCCGGCCAGCCAGTCGTTCGCCTCGGGGTCGAAGCCCTCCGGGTAGATGTAGTTGCCCTGGTCGTCGTACGAGGCAGCCATGCCGTACAGGGTCGGGTCGAACTCGACCTCGGCCGGGTTGGCACCCAGCGCCTCGTTGGCCTGCTTGAGCGACAGGCTGATGCGACGACGCTCGAGGTCGATGTCGATGACCTTGACGAAGATCTCGTCGCCGACCTGGACGACCTGCTCCGGGATCTCCACGTGGCGCTCGGCCAGCTCGGAGATGTGGACCAGACCCTCGATGCCCTCGTCCACGCGGACGAACGCACCGAACGGAACCAGCTTGGTGACCTTACCCGGAACGACCTGGCCGATCTGGTGGGTACGGGCGAACTGCTGCCACGGGTCCTCCTGGGTCGCCTTCAGCGACAGGGAGACGCGCTCGCGGTCCATGTCAACGTCGAGAACCTCGACGGTGACCTCCTGGCCGACCTCGACAACCTCGGACGGGTGGTCGATGTGCTTCCAGGACAGCTCGGAGACGTGCACCAGGCCGTCGACGCCACCCAGGTCCACGAAGGCACCGAAGTTGACGATCGAGGAGACGACGCCGGAGCGCACCTGGCCCTTCTGCAGGGTGGTGAGGAAGGTCTGGCGGACCTCGCTCTGGGTCTGCTCCAGCCAGGCACGGCGGGACAGGACCACGTTGTTGCGGTTCTTGTCCAGCTCGATGATCTTGGCCTCGAGCTCCTTGCCCACGTAGGGCTGGAGGTCGCGGACGCGGCGCATCTCGACGAGCGAGGCCGGCAGGAAGCCACGGAGGCCGATGTCGAGGATGAGACCACCCTTGACGACCTCGATGACGGTACCGGTGACGATGCCGTCCTCTTCCTTGATCTTCTCGATCGTGCCCCAGGCACGCTCGTACTGAGCGCGCTTCTTGGACAGGATGAGACGACCCTCCTTGTCCTCCTTCTGGAGAACCAGGGCCTCGATGTTGTCACCGACGGCGACGACCTCGTGCGGGTCGACGTCGTGCTTGATCGAGAGCTCGCGGGACGGGATGACGCCCTCGGTCTTGTAACCGATGTCGAGGAGGACCTCGTCACGGTCGACCTTCACGATGACGCCCTCGACGATGTCGCCATCGTTGAAGTACTTGATGGTCTCGTCGATGGCGGCGAGGAACGCCTCGGCGTCGCCGATGTCGTTGACCGCGACCTGCGGGGTGGTGCTGAGGGAGGAGTCGGTGGGGCTCGTCATTAGGAAAAGGGCTCCGGTACGGACATGAAAGTCGTAGGTAATGCCACGCGGGGGGCCCGTATCGCTCCCACCGAAAGCCGGACAGCCAAGAACACGGCGCACCGGCATTCCCGCACAAACGGGAAATCCGGCGTCCGTCTTGCGACCGTGGGGTCTTCGACAGATGCGAGCGCGACCTGCTCCGTCTGAGGCGCGCAGGCCCGCAGCGCAACTTGTAGCATACGGGGACGGCCAGGCACGGTCAACGCCAAGAGCGGCAAGACGGTGGAGCCCGGTATGGATCAGGCCATATCCTCCGATTGCGCACCTTGCGGTGGCGCCCGAAGGGGCCCTTCCCCGGATGCCACCGCCAGGATCGGGTCCTTGACGGGCCCGGTCTCGGCAGCGGCGCTTCCGCACTCCACACCCTACGCGATGGGCATTATCACCGTGGCCACCACCCCCCAGTCCGACCTGCATGATCTTGACGGCGACGGCGACGACGCGGTACGGCGCGCGGCCGGCACCGGGGAGAGCAGCCGGGCCAGCCG
Source organism: Kitasatospora sp. NBC_01300 (assembly GCF_041435235.1). Taxonomy (NCBI): domain Bacteria; kingdom Bacillati; phylum Actinomycetota; class Actinomycetes; order Kitasatosporales; family Streptomycetaceae; genus Kitasatospora; species Kitasatospora sp. NBC_01300. The sequence goes on from NZ_CP108408.1 coordinate 1,863,256, forward strand.
GCACTGGTGGGACCGCAACGCCGACGAGTACCAGGACGAGCACGGGGAGTTCCTCGGCGACGACCGCTTCACCTGGTGCCCGGAAGGCCTCGACGAGGCCGACGCCCGCCTCCTCGGCGAGGTCGCGGACAAGGACGTGCTGGAGATCGGCGCCGGCGCCGCCCAGTGCTCGCGCTGGCTGGCCGGCCGCGGCGCCCGCCCCGTCGCCCTGGACATCTCCCACCGCCAACTCCAGCACTCCCGCCGGATCGACCTCGGCCGCGGCGCCACCCCCGTCGCCGTCGTCCAGGCCGACGCCGCCGTCCTGCCCTTCGCCGACGCCTCCTTCGACCTCGCCTGCTCCGCCTACGGCGCCGTCCCGTTCAGCGCCGACACCTCCGCCCTGATGCGCGAGGTGCACCGGGTGCTGCGCCCCGGCGGCCGCTGGGTGTTCTCCGTCACCCACCCGATCCGCTGGGCCTTCCCCGACGAGCCCGGTGTCGAGGGCCTCACCGCCGCCTCCTCCTACTTCGACCGCACCCCCTACGTCGAGGAGGACGAGCACGGCCGCGCCAGCTACGTCGAGCACCACCGCACCATCGGCGACCGGGTCCGCGAACTCGTCGGCGCCGGCTTCCGGTTGACCGACCTGGTCGAGCCCGAGTGGCCGGCCGGGCTGGAGCAGGAGTGGGGCGGCTGGTCCCCGCTGCGCGGGCGGCTGATCCCCGGCACCGCGATCTTCGTCGCCGAGCGGGGCTGACGCCTTGCCGAACCCCGCCCCGCTCAACCCCGCCCCGCTCAACCCCGCCTCGCTCGACCCCGCCTGGCGCGAACTGCCCGTCCGCAGCGCCCTGCCCGCACTGCACGACGCGCTGGACGGGCCCGGCACCGCCGTCCTCGCCGCCCCGCCCGGCACCGGCAAGACGACCCTGGTGCCGCTCGCGCTCGCCGGACTGCTCGATCCCGGGCGTCCGACGCTCCGCGTGCTGGTCGCCGAACCACGCCGGCTCGCCGTCCGGGCCGCCGCCCGGCGGATGGCCTGGCTGCTGGGCGAGGCGGTCGGCGGGCGGGTCGGCTACACCGTGCGCGGGGACCGTCGCGTCGGCCCGGAGACGGTGGTCGAGGTGGTCACCACCGGGGTGCTGCTGCAACGGCTCCAGCGCGACCAGGAGTTGCCCGGCGTCGACGTGGTCGTCCTCGACGAGTGCCACGAACGGCACCTGGACGCCGACACCGCGCTCGCCTTCCTCCTCGACGTCCGGGCGGCGCTGCGGCCCGAACTGCGGCTGGTCTGCGCCTCGGCCACCTCCGACACCGCGGCCTGGGCCGAACTCCTCTGCGGCGCGCCGGTGGTGGAGGCGCACGGGGTCTCCCACCCGGTCGAGACGGTGTGGGCGCCGCCGCCGCGCGCCGTCCGGCCCGCCCACGGCACCCGGGTCGACCCGGCGCTGCTCGACCACGTCGCCGCCACCGTCCGGCGGGCGCTCGCCGAGCAGGCGGGCGACGTGCTCTGCTTCCTGCCCGGCGTCGGCGAGATCAGCCGTGTCGCCGGGCAGCTGTCCACCGTGGCGGCGGACGTCCTGCAACTCCACGGCCGCGCCCCGCAGGCCGTCCAGGACGCCGCCCTCACCCCCTCGGACGGCCGCCGCGTCGTGCTCGCCACCGCCGTCGCCGAGTCCTCGCTCACCGTGCCCGGCGTCCGCGTCGTCGTCGACGCCGGGCTCGCCCGCGAGCCGCGCACCGACCACGCCCGGGGCCTGGCCGGCCTGGTCACCGTCCGCGCCTCGCTCGCCGCCGCCCGCCAGCGCGCCGGCCGTGCGGGCCGCGAGGCCCCCGGCACCGTGTACCGCTGCTGGAACGAGGCCGAGGACGCCCTCGCCGCCCGCTTCCCCACCCCCGAGATCGCCCTCGCCGACCTCACCACGTTCGCGCTCCAGGCCGCCTGCTGGGGCGACCCGGACGCCACCGGCCTCGCCCTGCCCGACGCCCCGCCCGCCGGGGCGATGGCCGCCGCCCGCCAGACCCTCCAGGCCCTCGGCGCCGTCGACACCGACGGCCGGGCCACCCCGCGCGGCGTGCGCCTCGCCCGCACCGGGCTGCACCCCCGGCTGGGGCGCGCGCTCGTGGACGGCGCCCCTGCCGTCGGCGCCCGTCGAGCGGCCGAGGTGGTCGCGCTGCTCTCCGAGGAACCGCCGCGCGCCCTCGGCGACGACCTCGGCGCGGTCTGGCGGACGGTCCGCTCCTCCAGCGACCCCTACGCCGGCCGCTGGCGCGAGGAAGTCCGCCGCCTCCTGCGCGCCGCCGGCTCCGAAGCCGCCACTCACCTGCCCGACACGACCGCCGCCGGCCTCGTCGTCGCCCTCGCCTTCCCCGAACGCATCGCCCGCGCCCGGGTCGACAAGCCCGCCCCGGGCGAGCGCAGCCCGTACCTGATGGCCTCCGGGACGGCGGCCGAACTCGCGCCCGGCACCGCCCTCGGCGCACTGCCGTGGCTCGCCATCGCAGCCGCCGACCGCCCGGCCGGCTCCCCTTCCGCCCGCATCCTGCACGCGGCGGCACTGGACGAGGACACCGCCCGGCTCGCCGGTGCCTCACTGCTCGAATCCCGCGAGGAAGTCCACTGGGACACCCGCCGCGACGAGGTCGTCTCCCGCCGGGTCGAGTCGCTGGGCGCGATCGAACTCGCCGAGAAGCCGCTCAGCCGCCCCGACCGGGCCCTGGTCCGCACCGCCATCCTCGAAGGCCTGGCCCGCGAGGGCGTTTCCGCCCTCCTCACCTGGCCCTCCCCCGGCCTGCGCGAGCGACTCGCCTTCCTGCACGCGGCCATCGGCGCCCCCTGGCCGGACGTCTCCGACGAGGCACTGTTGGAACGCGCCGACGAATGGCTGGAGCCCGAACTCTCCCGCGCCCGCCGCCGCGCCGACCTCGCCCGCATCAACACCACGGCGGCGTTGCAGCGTCTGCTCCCCTGGGCCACCGGCGAGGCGGGCCGCCTGGACGAGCTGGCCCCCGAGCGCATCACCGTGCCGTCCGGCTCGAAGATACGGGTCGACTACAGCACCGAACGCCCTTTCCTGGCCGTCAAGTTGCAAGAACTCTTCGGCTGGACGGCGGCCCCCGCCCTGGCCGCCGGCCGCGTCCCCCTCACCATCCACCTGCTGTCGCCCGCAGGCCGCCCCGCCGCCGTCACCGGCGATCTGGAGAGCTTCTGGCACAACGGCTACCGCGCCGTCCGCGCGGAGCTGAGAGGCCGCTACCCCCGCCACCCCTGGCCCGAGGACCCGTCGACGGCGGAACCCACCCGCCGCCTCAACCCGCGGAACTGACACTCCTGATTCCCTGCCCGCGCCGCCGTCAGGAGATCGAGAAGCCCATCTGGCTCACCACCGGCGTCATCGGCACGTAGAGCACCTGCGCGTAGCAGGTCGTCGAGTGGGCCGTCGATCCAGCCGGGCAGCCGACCGCCGACCTTCCGGCCACGATCACGCCGCGAGCCTCCATGTCGCCGTTCGCGCCGGACGGGTTGGCGAGTGCGGGGCCGCCGCTGTCACCCTTCGCGCCGATCGCCCGTCGGTCACCGCCCTTCGACTCCGCGACGTCCACCGGCTTGATCTTCGTCCCCTCGTCGTTCGTCGTCTCGACATCGACCTTCTTGACCTCCACGTCGCACTTCCACCCCGACTGGGCGCCGCTGAGGCAGACGAGGTCCCCCACGTTGTTGCGTCCGACCCCGTACGTGCGCCGCGACGAACCGCCGCTGTCCGACCAGGCGCCGTCGTAGAACCGGCCGGCGCCGTTGCCGTTGATCCCGATCATGCCGACGTCCAAACCGTCGCCGATCGCGTACAGGTCGCCGATGTAGCCGCTGGTGCCGTTGTAGTACCGGCCGCTGCCGCAGTGTGCGGCGGTCAGCAGCACCTTCGTCCCGTCCTTCCAACCGCTGAACGCGGTCGAGCAGAACGAGGCCTTGCCCGTGTTGACTTCGGCGCCCGCGTAGTACGGCGCGTTGTCGGAGTGCCGGCTGCCGGACAGCGCTGCCGGGATGCCCTCGACGGTGGCCGTCACCGGCATCCCGGCGATCTCGGCGGCCGTCCGGGAATACGCCTGCTCGGTCGTGGCGCCGCCGGTCGGCCGGGTCGCCTTCGTCGGCACGTACGTGATCGCGATGGCGGTGCCGTCCTCCTGCGGGCCGATCGACGTCCACGTCTCGGGCGCCACAGCGGCGGTGAACCGGTCGATCGCGGCGCGCATCTCGGCACGGGAGTAAGGGCTTTGGTGAACGTCGACGGTGTAGCCGGGGCCGGCGTTCGCTTCGAGCAGCGCCCGGACCTCGGCCGGGGCCTCGCCCTTCCAGTAGATGTCGGCGTGCTGGTTCGACGCGTCGATCACGGTCCCGGCGTAGCCGTCCGCCGCCCGGTCGCCGGACTCCACCCAGTCCTGCACCGGGTCCGTCATGCGGTGGAGCTTCTGCTGGGCCTGCGGGTCGCGGAGCACCGGCAGGCTGACCGACGGGATCGACCCGTCCTGCCCGTCCGGCGCGGCGTCGGCGGCGACGAGGGCGGAGGCGGTCACGGCGGACAGGGCCAGGGACAGCAGGAGACGGGAGCGGCGCATACGCGGTCCTTCGACGAGGCTGGCGGGCCGACACCCAGCGTAGGGGCCGATCCACGTTTCGCCTGGTCAGAAGGCGCGTTCCGGGCGGCGGCAGGCGCACGCCGAAGGCGATGCGCCCCCGTCAGCGGATCACCGCTCCGGGAAGTCACCGGCCTGGACGGAGGAGAGGAAAGACGTCCAGGCCGAGGCCGGGAAGACGAGCACCGGCCCGTGCGGGTCCTTGGAGTCACGCACCGGGACCGCGCCGGGAAGGAATCCGAGGGCCACCTCGACGCACTCGCCCCCATCGTCCCCGCTGTAGCTGCTCTTGCGCCACGCGAGAGCCACCTCGATGCACTCGCCCGCGTCGCCCGCGCTGTAGCTGCTCTTCCGCCAGGTCACCATCGCCAGCTCCTTGGAGGCTTACGTCGGGAAGTCGCCCTCACGGACGGCCATCACGAAGGCTTCCCAGGCCGCCGCCGGAAAAACGAGGGCCGGGCCCTGCGGGTCCTTGGAGTCACGCACCGGGACGGCTCCGGGAAGGGATCCGAGGGCCACCTCGATGCACTCGCCCCCGTGATCCGCGCTGTAGCTGCTCTTGCGCCACCCGGTCACGCTGGGCTCGCTGCTCGTCATATCGGTACCTCTCCATCGCGTCGGCGATCCGTGCACGAGAGTCGCCCACCGAGAGTACATCGCCACGCAGAAAGTCAAGATCGCCACGATGCTCAACGACGATTGACGGTGCATCAGTGAAGTGTCCTCGATACAGACTCTCCGAGTAGACCCACTCCTTCCCATCCGGCATCTGCAGTAGGAACACAGACGTAGCAGGAAGCCGCGTGTTCGGGAGATCGAACGGCGCCACCTGAATGCTGATGTTCGGCCGCTCACCCAGAGCGAGAAGATGCTCCATCTGCTTCCGCATCACACCGGGGCCGCCATAGACACTGCGGATGGCGCTCTCGTGGAGAACCACGAGCAACATCGGCCCATCAGAGGCCAGGAATCGGTCCTGCCTACTCAGCCGAGCCGCGACTCGCTCAGCCACCAGCTCGGGATTGTCTCGGGCACCTCCGTTCGAGAAGACCGCATACGCGTACTCCTCGCACTGCAACAGGCCGTTGATTCGGTAGTACTGAAACACGCGAATCGCCACAGCCTCCTCTTCCAGCTCCACATACTTCTGGAACCAGTCCGGGTGCTCGATGTCCGCATGCCAGTCCACCCGCTCCCACAGTCGAACCAGCAGACCCCCCATGGCAAGTGCGGCGTCAGCTCTCTGCACGGTATCCCGGTCCATCGGCCTCTTGCCGCCCTCCCACCGAGTGATCACCGTTCGGTGGCAGTGCAAGAGCCTGCCCAAGTCTTCCTGCGTGTAGCCGGCCTGCTCCCGTGCGAAACGGAGCGCTTCGCCGAACATCACCGCCGGGCTCGACGTGAGCCCGCTCTCCAGTCGCCGATGTGCCATCGCAATCCCCCTCAGGTGCCGCAGTTCCCCACACGCCGATTTGGTCGCCACCGTAACTCCGGCACCCCGATGATTGACACCTGAGAGCGATCTTTCGCGTGCACAGCGTCACATCGCGCTCCCTTCGCGCTCCCCCATCCGCCCCCTTGAGGTGCCCCGCCATGCTCAAAATCCGTACCGCTCCCCGCCCCCGCACGTTCGCCGCTCGCCTGGACTCCCGCACCGAATCCACCCCCATTGCACGGCAGTTGCTCCGTGCCTACCTCGCCGCGCTCCCCACCGGCGACCGCTACCGCGACACCGCCGAACTCCTCCTCGGCGAACTCTTCGCCAACGCCGTCCAACACACCGCCGACGCCCCCACCGACCGCCTCATCGAGATCCGCTTCGCCCTCACCAACGACCACCGCCTACGCCTCGAAGTCCACGACGCCGGCACCGGCCGCCCCTCCCTCCACACCCCCACACCCGACGACGAACACGGACGCGGCGTCCTCCTCGTCAACGAACTCGCCGAGAAATGGGGCTGCTGCCCCCGCGCCGGCGGCGTCGGCAAGTTCGTCTGGGCCCTCATCGCCCCCACGCCCCCCACCTCCACCCTCCTCACCGTCTGAACAGGCACCCACCATGCGACTCCCCCTCACCGCCCGCCACCTGTTCGACACCGGCTCCACCCCCGCCGACACCTACGCCACCCTCGCCCGCCGCACCCGCGAACCCCTGCGCTCAGCCCGCGCCGTCTGCACCGCCCTCGGCATCCCCGCCGCCGAAACCCAACGCCGCCTCGACGACTGCTACGACGCCCTCCTCGCCAACCCCCGCCCCGGCACCGAGAACGACACCGGCGAACTCCTCGAAGCCCTCGGCGTCTTCGACATCCCCAAAACCCCCGACGACCGCGACCTCGCCATCATCGAACTCCTCATCACCGCCATCGACGCCCACGGCAGCATCCGCGCCGGCCACCAACACGGCCTCACCCGCTGGTTCACCACCGGCAACCTCACCACCGCCTACCTCTCCCTCACCGCCACCCAACCCCACCCCACCACCGGCAACCCCACCCACTACTGGACCACCCTCACCACCGCCGGCGAACTCCTCCTCACCACCACCCCCGACCCCCGCCTCAAACCCGCCCTCACCCACTGCCGCACCCAAGCCCAAGCCCAAGCCCAAGCCGCCCACACAACCCACCCATGAACACAGAAAGTCGACCCACCCGACTTCCTGCGCACACCAGAAACACGGCCCCCGCCCGCACGCGGCGCGTTAGACGCAATGCCGCTGACGTTGCGGTCTTCCACTGTTCTCTGGCCGCAGCATCGCCGCAGGTCGGCGGCTCGCGATCGCCGTCAAGTCACTGACATTGCCCCTGGAGAAAGAGGCCCCGCTGGTGGTGGGTCTTGGACTCTCACCGCTGGGCACGATCCATCCATGAAGCATGGACTTCTTGCGTGGGCACAGTCATTGGCCGAGAAGGAACTCGCCGAGCCGCTCCGGCGCCGATGGCAGCACTCGCTCGGTGTTGCTCAGCGTGCTGCCGGCCTCGCACACGTACTCGGGGGCGATGCCGAGCTTCTGGTCTCGGCCGCGGTCCTGCATGACGTCGGGTACGCGCCGCGGCTCGCAGCCACCCGGTTTCACCCGCTGGACGGTGCCAGGTTCCTTCGTGACGTTCATGGCGCGGACGACCGGCTGACGCGGTTGGTGGCGAACCACTCGTTCGCGTTGCTGGAGGCGGAGGAGCGCGGGCTTCGTGACGTGTTGGAGGCGGAGTTCCCGCTGCTGGAGGACCAGCGCCTGGTGGACGCCCTGGTGTACTGCGACATGACGACGACGCCCGACGGGGTGCGGACGACCGCCGAGGAGCGGGTGGCGGAGATCGTCGGCCGCTACGGGGCGGGCAGCGTGGTGGGGCGGTTCATCCGTCGGGCGGCGCCGGAGGTCTTCGCGGCGGTGGCGCGGGTGGAGGCGGCGCCGGCGGCTCAGCCGAGGTAGGGGTAGGTGCCGGCGAGGTAGTCGCCGATCTGCTGACGCATGCTGGGATGGATGTCGTACTGGTCGAGGTCAGCGGGCTGGATCCAGCGGACGCCGTCGGCCTCGTCGTTGATCGTGGGCTCGCCGCCGACGGGGCGGCCGATGTAGGCGTTCTCGTACTGCTGGCGGATCTCGCCGTCGGTGTAGGCGACGATGTGGTGGGGGTTGGTGTAGACGCCCAGGAAGCCGGTCACCTCGGCGATGACGCCGGTCTCCTCCAGGCATTCGCGAACCGCGCACTGGGCGGCGGTCTCCCCGATGTCCTGCGCTCCGCCGGGCAGGGCCCACTGGCCGGTGTCGCGGCGGCGCTGCAACAGGATCGCACCGCTGTCGTCGACCACGAGCAGGTTGCTGGCGGGGATGAGGGTGTTGGCCTTGGGGGCGTCGGGGTCGTTGAGGTACTCAGTCCTGCCCATGCGGGGTGTTCCCCTCCGGTTCGGGTGTCCAGGGCTTTGCGCTGCCCCAGACGGCTTCGAAGCTCTGAGCGTAGTTGTCGAACCAGCCCATGGGGTCGACCCTCTTGAGGTGGAGCAGGGGGTTGGCGCTCGCGGGCTGGCCCCACACGTGCGGGTTGAGCAGGAGGTCGCCGTCGTAGCGGAACAGCGAGTTGTAGAGCGTGGTGTCGTGGAGGCGCACTTCACAGCCGGCCTTGGCAGGCAGACTCCGGTAGTAGGTGAGCGAGGCGCGGATCTTCGCAGCGAGGGTGTCGCCGATACCCTCCTCTCGGCCCCGGACAGCGGCGGCCTTGCCCATTGGGTCTCCGAAGCAGAGGCGCACGCGAACGCCCGCCGCGGCCCGCTCCGCGAGCATCCTCGCCACGTGAGGGTTGGTCTGGGCGAAGAACGTCCCGGAGAACACGAGTACGTCGATCTGCGTCTTGGCCTCCTGCAGCAGGGACAGCCACATCTCCCTGGGTACGCTCGCCCGGTTGGCATAGGTGCCGACCAACTCGATGCCGACCGTCGGCGGTCGACCTGTCCGGGGCCGGAGCACGGGCCAGAGCAAGGTCTCTTCAACTCGCAAGTGCTGGGCGGCCACGAAGCGGTGTCGCGGGTGCGGCACGCGACCGCTGAGCCAACGGCCCACGGTCTTGGGGTCCACCTCGCAGGCGGCGGCGAGTGATTCGGGGGAGACACCGCGCTGGGCGAGTACGGAGCGAAGTCGCTCGTTCACAGAGCCCATACAAGCCGAGGCGGGCGTGGGCTCGCAAGGACGTTGCGGGGCGTTTTCATCGAGCTGACTGGTCGACAGAGTACCTACGCTGGCGACATGCCGTTGATCATCCTCTGGGACATCGACCACACGCTCATCGAGAACGCGGGGGTGAGCAAGGAGATCTACGCCGCCGCCTTCACCTCCCTGGCGGGACATCCTCCGATATGGGCGGCTCGGACCGGAGGCCGCACCGACCGTCTGATCATGCGCGAGATGTTCCTCCGCAACCGCCGGCCGGAGCCCGACTGGACGACCGTCCAAGCAGCCCTTGAGGCTGCGGGAGCTGAGCGGCTGGGCGAGCTGCGCCGACGCGGCAGGGCTCTGCCGGGCGTCCGGGCGGCCCTCGCAGCGGCAGCAGACCAGCCCGACTGGGTCTCCTCGGTACTGACCGGCAACGTTGCGGCCAACGCGCGAGTGAAGCTCACGGCCTTCGATCTCGACGAGCTGCTGGATATGACTGTCGGGGCCTATGGGGCCGATGCTGTCCAGCGTCCGGAGCTGGTTGCCGTCGCCCGTGAACGCGTTCATCGGCACCACAGCCTGCCCGTCGATGTGCCGGTCGTCCTGGTGGGGGACACTCCTCGCGATGTGGAGGCGGCGCTCGCCTCGAACGCCGAGATCATCGCGGTGGCCACGGGAGTCGACAGCCAGGCCGACCTCGTCGCCGCCGGCGCGAGCACCGTGCTGCCGGACCTGTCGGACACCTCAGGTCTTCTGGGACTCCTGCGGTCGTTCGCGTCGCGCTGAGAACGTCCCAGGACGTCCAAAATACGTCCCGGTACGCGGTGCCGCAGTCCCAACAGTCTCCGCCACCATCAGATCACCGGCCACGCAGGACGTCGCCGCGCGGAAGGCTGCACGACCCACCGCAGCGAGCCCCGCTGCGATCCGCAACCAGCATGAGGAGAGCCAGCATGGAGGACACCAGCACCTTCGACCCGGAGCAGGACGGCGAGGTCGTGATCCTGGGCGACGCGGCCGCTCTGACGAACGGCAGCAACAGCAACAGCGTCGAGGGCAAGCGTTCGCCCTACGACGCGGCCTGACGGCACGGCGGCGGCACCCCGTCGGGGTGCCGCCGCACCACTCACGGGCTCGGCACATCGGAGGCGATCACATGGGCTGGTTCGGCGGCCACCTCACACGCACCAGCACGGCGCACATCCCCCTCGGTGCACGTCTGCTGTGGCGGAAACCGCTCCTCTGGTCCGTCGGCACCCCGGTGAGGCTGGCCAAGGGCCGCGGCGGGCGGCGCCTCGCCGTGTTCGGTCCTTGCGGGGCGGCCGACGCCGAACTGGCCCGGCTGGTGGACGCGACCGATCTCTCAACGCTGGACACAGCAGCGACGGCGTGGCCCGGGGCCTACGCCCTGGTCCTCGACGACGGGCACGGTGCCCAGCTGATCTGGTCCGACCCGATCGGCGCATGCCCCCTGTACTCCACCCGTATCAGCGGCGCGGCGGTCTGGGCTTCCAGCTCTCTGGCCCTCGCCCGCCTACGAGGAGCACGACCCGACACGACCTGGCTGGCCGCGCACCTCGTGGACCCGGCCGGGTGGACGCCGGGCCACTCGGCCTGGACGGATGTCGAGCAGATCCCACCAGGGCATCGGCTGCTCGCGCGGCCGGGCGTCGCTTCCGATACCACCCCGTACTGGCGTAGGCCCGTACTGGCCTGGCACGAGGCGGTCCATCGTCTGCGCGAGGATCTGGCCGGGGCCGTGAGCTCGCGGATCAATGGCCAGGCGGTCTCCTCCGACCTCTCCGGTGGTCTGGACTCCAGCACGTTCGCGGCGCTCGCCGCCGGCCACGGCCCGGTCATCGCGGTCACCTACCACCCGAAGGGGACCGCCACAGGCGGAGACGTCGACCACGCTCGCACCGTCGCCAGGGCCTTCCCCTCCATCCGGCACGAGTTCATGGCGCTTGGCACCGAGCACCTTCCGTACAGCGCCCCGGACACGCTGCCACTGACCGACGAGCCCGCGCCATCGGCCATCACCATCGCTCAACTCACCTCCCAGATGGCCATGTTGGCGAGCCACGGAGCCAGAGTCCACCTGACGGGAGACGGCGGGGACACCCTGTTCATGCAGCCACCGGTACACCTGGCCGACCTCGCCCGATCCGGCCGCCTCCTACGAATGGCCCGCGATGCCCAGACATGGGCCCGCCTCTACCGCACCAGCCCCTGGCCCGCGCTCGCAGCCGCCTGGACCAACCCCCAAGCCCTGGCCGACGGCGCCATCCGTCCCCCGTGGCTGACCGATCGCGCTGTGGCTCTCGCAGCCGAAGCCACCCAGCCCTACCGCGATGTCCTCACCTTGGGCCACGCCGACACCCGTCTCCTGACCGAGGCCCGCTACGTCGCCCGGACGGCGGCAACCGAGAACCAGGTCGCCGCCGAGCACGGCATCGCCATGCACAACCCGTTCACCGACCCCCGTGTGGTGGAGACCGTGCTGGCCGCCGACCCTGCCAGACGCTGGTCCGCCCGCCGGTACAAGCCACTGCTGTCCGACGCGGTCACCGGACTCCTTCCCCCGCAGGTCGTGGAGCGGGGCGCCAAGGGGACCTTCGCCGTCGACCACCATCACGGTCTGCGGGCCAACGAGGCTCGCGTCCTGGACCTCGTGGACGGCCACCTCGCCGGCCTCGGCCTGATCCGCCCCGGCACGGTCCGATCCCTGCTGCGGCAAGCTCTCCTCGGCGTGGACATCCCCTGGGGAAGGATCGAGCCGTTGCTGGGAACCGAGCTCTGGCTGCGGGCCGCCGACACGGCCACGTCACAGGTCCGGTGGGAGGTTCACGCCGCATGACACCGACACCCAGTGGGGACACCCGCACCGCCCTGACCAGCAGGGCCGGGATCGTCGTCAACTACCGGACCGGTGCGACCGTCCTCCTGACGGGCGACGCCCTGTCGAAATGGCTCACCGCCGTCCAGAACAGCCCCGCGCCGCCCCCGGTCACCATCGCCGAGTCGGTCCCGTCCTGGGGCACCGACGAGAACACCGCCCGGCTCGACCACCTGCCTACCCCGCCCTGGGCCTGGCGGACCTCGGCAACAGCCTGCCTGCTGATCACCCTCGCCGTCCGCCACCTCGGCTCCCCCGCTTCGAAGTTCGGACGGATGGCCCGGCTGGCCGAGACAGGCCATCGACTGCCCAGGGCCCGTACGGCGCACGCTCGCGCGGCGGTGCTCTCCGTTCGGTGGGCCGCACGCGCGATCCCCGCCCGGGTCGCTTGTCTCGAGGAGTCCACCGCGGCGTCCCTCCTGCTCGCCGTCGGCCGACGCGGCGGGGCCTGGCGGCACGGCATCGCCGCCGATCCCATCCGCCTGCACGCCTGGATCTGCGACGCTCAGGAGGAGCCCGTCGAAGAGCCCGAGCGCACCAAGCGCTACACCCCGATCAACGTACCCAACCCCACTGGAACGAGAACCTGATGAGCACACCCCACATCCTGCTGACCGGCGAGCGTGTCAGCCTGGCCATGACCGACCGCGACCACCTGCCCGACTACCACCGCTGGGAGAACGACCCCGGCACGATCCTCGGCTACGGCACCCAGGTCGCCCAGTCCTGGGAGGTCCGTGCCGGCGGCTGGGAGGGACAGGGCCGCAACCGCGACTACCCTCAGTTCGAGGTGATCACGGCCGACGACCACACCCCGGTCGGCCTCACGACGCTCTCCATCGACCCCGCCGTGCGCACCGCCGAGTTCGTCATCCTCATCGCGCCCGAGGCCCGCGGCAAGGGCCTCGCCGCCGAGGCCACCGCCCTGACCCTTCGCTGGGCCTTTCAGTACTCCGCACTGAGGATGGTCTGGCTGAAGGTCCTGGAGCCGAACGCGGCGGGCGTCGCGGCCTACCAGAAGGCAGGCTTCCAGCCCGCCGGACGCCTCCGGCAGTCCGGCTACTGGCTCGGCCGTCCCTGCGACGAGCTTCTGATGGATGCCACCGCCGACGACTTCCTGTTCACCGGAGAACCGGCCTGACCGGGGCTGGGTCGTGCTTACGGACCTTGCCGTACCGCACCGGGTCGCATCCGGGGTCGCCGAGTCCGCCGGTGGCGGCCCCTGCCTGCACCGGCAGCCACGACAGCACCCACTGAAGCTACGGATGCGGCCCGTTCAGAGCCGCATGAGCCCGGCGGCGGTCGGCCGGAATCCGCACTGGCCGTAGAAGGACTCCAGGTGCGGTTCGTAGTCGACGTGCAGCCACTCGGCGCCGCGTGCCCTCGCCTCGTCGGCGGCCGCCCTCACCAGCCGGGTCCCGAGCCCCTGCCCGCGCTCGTCCGGGTGGACGGTGGTGTCCAGGACGAAGGCGTGCACACCGCCGTCGCCGACGACGTTGACGAATCCGACCAGTCGGTTCCCCCGGCGCGCCGCGATCCAAGCGAGGCTGCGGGCCAGCATCGGCGCGAAGGAGGTCGGCTTGTGATCCGGCCACGACGCGCCGAACAGTTCGTCGAGTTCGGCATCCGTCAGCTCAGGACACACTGCCAACACCCCGTCATCGGCCCACGACGCATCACTGGTCACCATGCAGGGCAGCCTGCCATGCATCCACGTGTGATCGCCGCTCCACTCCTCGCCCGGGCCTCGAAGGCGGTGACCCCGCGCGTGCGATCGTCGACAGCGACGGGCCGGGCTGAACGCAGGAAGTCGGCCCCGCCGACTTCCTGTGCCTGGGCCCTCACGCCAAGTGCGAGCACCGGCGTCGGCCCGCCGCGTTCGCCCGCCCAACCCTGTGATGTGATCGTCCTGTTGACGTGCTACCAACAGGAGCTGACCATGTCCTCACCCCTGCCCACCCCAGTCCGTCTGACCGTCGGCCGGCACACCTTCGACGGGCTCGCCGCCGGGCCCGCCGACGGGGAGCTCGTCCTGCTGCTGCACGGGTTCCCCGAGTTCGCCGACTGCTGGAGCGCCGAGCTGACCGCGCTGGCCGCGGCCGGCTACCGCGCCGTGGCGGTGGACCAGCGCGGCTACTCCCCCGACGCCCGCCCCGCGGACATCGCGGACTACTCCGTCGAGCTGCTGGTCGCGGACGCGCTGGGCTTCGCCGACGCCCTGGACGCGCCGCGCTTCCACCTGGTCGCCCACGACTGGGGCGGCCTCGTCGCCTGGGCACTGGCCTCCACCCACCCGGAGCGGCTGCACAGCCTGACCGTGCTCTCCACCCCGCACCCCGAGGCGCTCTACGAGGCCCTGAACAACGACAGCGACCAGCGCCAACGCTCCCAGTACATCAGGGAGTTCCGCCTGCCGGAGCACGTGGCCGAGCGGGCCATGCTGGCCGACGACGCGGCCAGGCTGCGCGCGATCTACCGGGGCGCGCTGCCGACGGACCAGGCCGAGTCCAACGTCCGACGCCTGACCGAGCCGGGCGTGCTGACGGCCGGGCTCAACTGGTACCGGGCGATCAACGAGGAACTCCGGGTGCCGGCCGGCGAGATCACCGTCCGCACGCTCTTCGTCTGGGGCACCGAGGACCGCGCCCTGGGCCGCGACGCCGCCGACCTGACGGCCAAGCACGTCAGCGCCCCGTACCGGTTCGTCGCGCTGGAGGGCGCCACCCACTGGCTGCCGGAGGCCGACGCCGAGCGGATCGTGCCGCTGCTCCTGGAGCACCTCGCGGGCTGACCCGGAGGTGCTCCCGGCGCGCCGCCCCACCGGCGCGCCGGCTTCGCCGCCCCCAGCCCGCCCCGGCCCTCCCCCAGCCCTCCTTCAGCCCGCCCTCGACGCGTTCCGGGATCGCGCCCAGCTCTCCGCCTGCTCCGGATCCCACAGGAAGCGGGCGCCGAAATCCTTCTCCTCGCCCGGTCCCGCCTCCGTCAACGCGCGCACCAGCGCCGGGCTGTAGACGGCATGGACCCGGAAGTTCACCAGGAACCGGCTCTTGATCACGATCCGCACGTAACGACGGCTGTTGCCCCGATGACGTCCGGCGACGATGACGCAGTCACCGCCGTCGCCCCAGGCCGGCGGCGCGATCCACACCTTCGCCCCCGGCGCGAAGTGCCGCAGCCCCTTGCGGATCTCCGCCCCGCCTTCGCCGTGAGCGGTCTCCTGAGCGACATTGGCCACGAGGCACACGCCCAGCGGCTCCGGTCCGGTTGCATCCGTCATGGCAGCCATGATCGCCTGGCGGGGCGCAGTGGCGCGCGTCCTTTTCCCGGGGCCGGCCGTGCGGGCCGTCGGCCGACGGCGACCGGCTCCGCCCACGCGATCGCACCGGGCCGGGCCGGAATCACGATGACTTCCGGCACCGCGCCGTCTATCGTCCGGCGGATGAACGACCAGCGCACCGACCCCACCGACCCCACCGCCCCCACCGACGCGCCGGCCGTCGACGTCCGCTGCCGGAACGACCCGGCCACCCGGGTCAGGCTCACCGACCGCCACTTCCCGGACGAGCACGGCACCGGCTTCGCCGTGGAACTGCACGCCGAAGGCCTCCGGGCCCGGCTCGACTCGGTCACCGCCTGGGCCTGCGGCCCGGACCATCCGGCCGACTTCCTCGACGAGTTGGCCGCCGACTACCGGGGCTGGGAGGCGGAGCGCACCTGGCGCACCCACCGCCTCGCCCTGCGGGCCGTCTTCCGCCCGGGGGGCCACGTCGGCCTCACCTGGACCGTCCGGCCCCGGATCGGTCGGGACGCATCCTGGGAGGCCTCGGTCACCACGTGGCTGGAGGCCGGGGAACAGCTGGCCGGTCTCGCCTCGGACGTCCGCCAGTTCCTCGACCCCGGCGACCTGACGGAGTCCCGTCCGTCCGGAGGTACCGCGTGACCGGTGTCCTCTCACCGGGTTCCGCCCCCACGAAGAAGGCGGCGCCCACACCTGATCACGACGTCACACGGGTCTAGCGGGTCTAGAGGCGGCAGCTGATCTCCATTCCGTCCTCCACGGGGAACGTGACGCTCTGGTAGCCGTTGCGGGGGTCGCGGACGTAGTCGAGGTAGGGGGCGAGGGCCTCCAGGTCGACGTCGTCGGCGACGACGAGGGTGCCGGGCGCGAGGCGGGGTTCGAGGAGTCGCAGGACGGGCAGGCACAGGTCCTTCCAGCCGTCGAGGAGGACGAAGTCCGCGGAGCCGTCGACTGCGGCGAGGGTGTCGCGGGCGTCTCCTTCGAGGACGGTGATCAGGTCGTCCAGCCCCGTCTCGGCGAACGTCCGGCGGGCGGCCGCGGCCTTGGCGGCGCTCAGCTCCGTACTGATCACCCGCCCCGTCCCGTTGTCGCGCACCGCGGCGGCGAGGTGGAGCGTGGAGATGCCGAAGGACGTGCCGAACTCGACGACGGTGGCGGGGCGGACGGCCCGGATCAGGTTGTAGAGGAGGCGGCCGCCCTGGGCGGAGATCGGCATGTAGACCTCGGCGTTGGCGTCGGCCCGCTCCTGCGGGCCGAGGGGCCCGGAGTCCTGGGGCCATGCCGCCCGGATCCGCCTGCTGGTCTCCTCGTCCTGCTCGGCATGCCGGAACATCCGGTCGAGGGCGGTGGCGACGCGGGGGTCTTCGAGGGTGTTGGTGGGTGTCATGGGCCTAGACTAGACGCACCGTTGCGTTGCGTCTAGCGGTTCTGGCCTACCCTGGCCCCAGGAGGCAGACATGGAACGAGGAAGTACGGCCGCCGCGGCGGCCGGGTCGCAACCGGCGGCGCGCCACCACGGCAACCGGCACGGCCGCAGCGAACAGGCCCGGCAGGCGGTGCTGGAGGCGGCCGACGACCTCTTGGTCGAGAAGGGCTTCAGCGGCGTCACCATCGAGGGCATCGCCGCCCGGGCGGGCGTCGCCAAGCAGACCGTCTACCGCTGGTGGAAGACCAAGACCGACATCCTCCTGGACGCCTTCCTCCAGGACGCGGCCGAAGCCCTGACCCCGCCGGACCACGGCAGCCTGGCCCCGGACCTGCGCGCCCACCTGCGCCAACTGGCCCTGTTCCTCACCCGGTCCGACGCGGGCGCCGTCTTCAAGGCCCTCATCGGGCACGCCCAGCACGATCCCGCGTTCGCCGCCGCCCTGCGGTCCGGGTACCTCGACGAACAGCGCCGACGCGACCGGCTCCCGCTGGAACGCGCGATGGAACGCGGCCAGCTCGCCGCCGGACTCGACATGGCGGCGGAGATCGACCAACTCGTGGGGCCGCTCTACCACCGCGTCCTGGTGACGGCGGAACCCGTGGACGAGGCTTTCACCGACCGCCTCGTCGAGGCGTTCCTGCACCGCGCGAACGTAGCCGACGTGGCGGACGTAGAGGACGTAGCCGACGTAGCGGACGCAGCGGACGCAGCGAAGTAGCCGACGCAGCCGAGACGGTGAGCAGCTGACTCCCGGGCCTCGGCGGGACCGCCGAGCAGGTGGCCGCGCTCAGTGCCGAGTGGTTGTTGCGGCGTACTGGTCCGACGACAACGCGAACACCCGCACTCGCCGACCGCCGGCGGGACTGACGGTCTCACGGTCCAGCCGCATCCCCAGTTTGGTCATGATCCGTTCGGAGGCGTCGTTGCCCACCTGAGTGATGCTGACGATCCGCTCCAGCCCTCGCTCCTCGAACGCGAACCGCACAGCGGCCGCAGCGGCCTCGGTGGCCAAACCCTGCCCCCAGTGGGAGCGCCCCAGCCGCCAGCCGACCTCGACCGCCGGCAGTACCTCCGGCAGGAAGCCGGGGACGGAGAGGCCGGTGAACCCGGCCAGCTCACCGGTGGACCGGATCTCCACGGCGAACAGGCCGAAGCCCTGCGCCTCCCACTCGCTCTCCCAGGCCTGGATCCCGCTGCGGGTCTGCTGCTCGTCACGGACGCTGCCGTCACGGATCCACCGCATGACCTCGGGGTCGGCATTGACGGCAGCCATGGGCGCGACGTCCTCCTCGCGCCAGCGGCGCAGGATCAGACGCGGAGTCTCAAGCGTGACCATCAGATCATTCTGGACCGCCACGCGGCTCCCCGCCATCCCCCGCTGCCCACCGCTGCCCACCGCTGCCCACCGCCGATCGTCGCGCCCGCTGCGCGACGGCCCGCGGAAACGTAGCGGCGGGCCCGGACACCAGCCGTGTCCGAGCCCGCCGAGAACCACAACGCCGAACCGCAACACCGAACCGCGGCGCCGAGAACCGCGCCGCCGGATCAGTGCGCGGCGGCCTCCCAGTTGGCGCCGACGCCCACCGAGACGTCCAGCGGGGCACGCAGCGGGTAGGCGCCGGCCATCTGCTCGCGGACGATCGCCTCGACCTGCTCGCGCTCGCCCGGCGTCAGCTCCAGCACGATTTCGTCGTGCACCTGGAGCAGCATCCGGGAGGTGAGGCCGGCGGCGCGCAGCGCCTCGTCCACCCGCAGCATGGCGATCTTGACGATGTCGGCGGCCGAGCCCTGGATCGGGGCGTTGAGGGCCATCCGCTCCGCCATCTCGCGGCGCTGGCGGTTGTCGCTGTTGAGGTCCGGCAGGTAGCGGCGGCGGCCGAGCAGCGTCTCGGTGTAGCCGGTGGCGCGGGCCTCGTCGACGACCCGGCGCAGGTAGTCGCGGACGCCGCCGAAGCGCTCGAAGTAGGTGTCCATCAGGCCCTGGGCCTCGCCGGGCTTGATGCCGAGCTGCTGCGAGAGCCCGTACGCGGACAGCCCGTAGGCGAGGCCGTAGGACATCGCCTTGATCTTGCGGCGCATCTCGGCGTCCACCGCGGTGCCCGGGACCTCGAAGACCTGGGAGGCGACGGTGGTGTGCAGGTCCTCGCCGGTGGCGAAGGCCTCCAACAGGGCCTCGTCCTCGGAGAGGTGGGCCATGATGCGCAGTTCGATCTGCGAGTAGTCGGCGGTGAGCAGCGACTCGTAGTCCTCGCCGACGACGAAGGCGCGGCGGATGGCGCGGCCCTCCTCGGTGCGGACGGGGATGTTCTGCAGGTTCGGGTCCTGCGAGGAGAGCCGGCCGGTGGCGGCGACCATCTGGTTGAAGGTGGTGTGGATGCGGCCCTTGGGCGAGACCGTCTTGAGCAGGCCCTCGACGGTGGTGCGCAGCTTGGCCTGGTCGCGGTGGCGCAGCAGGATGACGGGCAGTTCGTTGTCGGTCTGGGTGGCGAGCCAGGTGAGCGCGTCGGCGTCGGTGGTGTAGCCGGTCTTGATCTTCTTGGTCTTGGGGAGGGCGAGCTCGCCGAAGAGGATCTCCTGGAGCTGCTTGGGCGAGCCGAGGTTGAACTCGCGCCCGGCGGCGGCGTGCGCCTCCTCGACCACGCGCTGGATCTCGGTGGCGAACTGCGCCTCCAGGCTGGTGAGCCAGGGGCGGTCGGCGGCGATGCCGGTGCGCTCCATCCGGGCCAGCAGGGCGGCGATCGGCAGCTCCATGTCGCGCAGCAGCCCGGTGGCGCCGACCTCGGCGAGGCGGGTGTCGAAGAGCGCGGCGAGGTCGAGGACGGCGCGGGCCTGGAGCATGAGCGCCTGGGCGCCGGCCGCCGGGTCCTCCTCCGGGGCGTCGAAGGCGAGTTGGCCGTCCTCGGTGGCGGGGGCGGGGGTGAGCGAGCGGGCCAGGTACTCCTCGGCGAGCACCTCCAGGGTGAAGGTGCGGCGGCCGGGCTTCTCCAGGTAGGCGGCGAGGGCGGTGTCGGCGACGACGCCCTCGATGGCCCAGCCGCGCTCGGCGAAGGCCCGCATGACCTGCTTGGCGATGTGCAGGGCCTTGGGGGCAGCCGGGTCGGCGAGCCAGGCGGCGAAGGCCCGCTCGTCCTCCTCGGCGAGCTGCGCCGGGTCGAACCAGGCGGCGGACTCCCCTGCGGCCAGGGCGACTTCGGTGACCTCGCCGGTGCCGAGCGCCCACTGGTAGACGGCGGCGAGGGCGACCGGGGCCTTGGTGTCGGCGGCGTGCTCGCGCAGCCAGCCGGCCAGCGTGCCCGGGTCGGTGAGGAGTTCGCCGTCGACCTCGACGCCGGGGGCGAGTTCGGCCGCGGCCTCCTCCTCGCCGGCGGCCGGGTCGATGCCGTGGACGCGGTCGCGGAAGTTGGCGTTGCGGAACTCCAGCGACTCCATCAGCGTGCCGACGGCGGCCTTGTCGAACGGGGCGCGGGCCAGGTCGCCGACGCCGAGCGGGAGTTCGACGTCGCGGACGAGCTCGGTGAGGACGCGGTTGCGCTTGACCGAGTCGAGGTGTTCGCGCAGCTTCTCGCCGATCTTGCCCTTCACCTCGTCGGCGCGGGAGACGAGTTCGTCGAAGGAGCCGAACTGGTTGACCCACTTGGCGGCGGTCTTCTCGCCGACGCCGGGGATGCCGGGCAGGTTGTCGGACGGGTCGCCGCGCAGGGCGGCGAGGTCCGGGTACTGGCGCGGGGTGACGCCGTACTTCTCGGCGACCTTCTCCGGGGTGTAGCGGGTGAGCTCGGAGACGCCCTTGGTCGGGTAGAGGACGGTGATGTGGTCGGTGACCAGCTGGAGGGAGTCGCGGTCGCCGGTGACGATGTCGACGTCGTAGCCGGCCGCCTCGGCGGCGGTGGCCAGGGTGGCGATGATGTCGTCGGCCTCGAAGCCCTCGGCCGTCAGCCGGGGGACGTTCATCGCGTCGAGCAGTTCGCCGATCAGGGGGACCTGGCTGCGGAACTCGTCCGGCGTCTTGGCGCGGTTGGCCTTGTAGTCGGGGAACTCGACGGAGCGGAAGGTCTGCCGGGAGAGGTCGAAGGCGACGGCGAGGTGGGTGGGCTGCTCGTCCCGGACGGTGTTGGCGAGCATCGAGGCGAAGCCGTAGACCGCGTTGGTGGGCTGGCCGGTGGAGGTGTTGAAGTTCTCCACGGGCAGGGCGTAGAAGGCCCGGTAGGCCATCGAGTGCCCGTCGAGCAGCATCAGCCGGGGCCGCGGGCCGGCCCCGCCGCCACCCGTCGCGCCCTTGTCCGTACTCTGCGTAGCCACGTCAACGTCCCGTTCCTGCCGATTCCACTACCGGCCACCGATCCTATGGCCCGGCACCGACAAAAGGGGCGCCGTGCCGGTCGGGCGCGGGGCGCGGGCGCCCGTCGACACGGCCCGACCCCGGACACGGCCCCGAACACGCCCCGACCCCGGACACGGCCGCTACCGCCGAGTAGGACGGTCGTACGATCACAGGCAGCACGATGACGATCCCCGAGCGGCAGGAGTTCCCCATGACCGACGCGGCCCCCGACGCGGCCCCCGTCCTGAAGGTCCCGCAGGACGTGCTGGACCACTTCGCCAAGCTCGGCGTCGACCCGCAGACCTTCTCCGGCGGCGCCCTCGGCGAGAAGCTCGGCATCCGGATCGTCGAGGCCTCCGGCGACCGGGTGGTCGGCACCATGCCGGTGGAGGGCAACCAGCAGCCGTACGGGCTGCTGCACGGCGGCGCGTCGGCGGCACTGGCCGAGACGCTGGGCTCGATCGGCGCGATGCTGCACGCGGGCCCCGGCCGGTACGCGGTCGGGGTGGACCTCAACGCCACCCACCACCGCTCGGCCACCTCCGGGCTGGTCACCGGGGTGGCGACGGCGGTGTTCAAGGGCCGCACCGCCGCCACGTACGAGATCGCGATCACCGACGACACCGGCAAGCGGGTCACCAGCTGCCGGCTGACCTGCATGCTGCGCGACCTCTGACCCCGCGCCGGGGTCCTTCCCGGTGCCGACGGTTCATCAAATCCCTTGGCCGCCCCCTTGTTTGACCTTCCGCCCCCCTGGGCAGGCGTTGGTCTGGACAAGGGGGCGGCGGCATGTCCGGGCGCGGCCGACGCGGCAGCATGCCCGGAAACCGCGTAGGTAACGCTGTGTAACAAGTAGGAAATCCGAGCAATGGCCCGCTCCGAGGCCCGCAGGCGGCCCGGAGTTCCCTCGCCATGCCCTCGTTGTCCGAAATTCGGACAGGCATGACCGGAACAAGTGAATCGGACATGCGTGTCCGACTATCGACCAGGCCAGCTGCAACCCCCATTTCTGGCCCTTACATCGCCCCAACAGCCCCTAAACGCCCTACATCGGCGGATCGGTCGCGCCAAAACGACCACATGCTGAGACAAGTGCTCTGTGTGCTCATAACAAGAGAATCACAGCCTCGCCACACCACTGCCCGAGTCGCCCAGAGGCATCTAGAGTCACGGCCAGTCACCGCGCCAACGGATTGGGCCCGGCCCTCCGCGCATCCCGGCTCCCGCCAACTCAGGCGCGGCGCCTCCCGAACCGAAGGGGACCCTCGTGCGTCACCGTTCCGCAATTGTCGTGAGCATTGCCGTGATCGGCGCCCTGAGCCTCAGCGCGTGCGGCTCCCGCGACGACAAGAAGTCCGCCGACGGAGGCAGCGGCAACAGCGGCTCCGCCACCACCGTCACCATCGGCATCGACGCCCCGCTCACCGGCGACCTCTCCGCCATCGGCATCGGCATCCGCAACTCCGTCGACCTCGCGGTCAAGAAGGCCAACGAGCAGAACGAGGTCCCCGGCGTCAAGTTCCAGGTCAAGGCCCTGGACGACACCGCCAAGCCCGGCCCCGGCCAGCAGAACGCCACCCAGCTCGTCGCCGACAACAGCGTCCTCGGCGTCGTCGGCCCGCTCAACTCCAGCGTCGCCCAGTCGATGCAGCAGATCTTCAACGACGCCAACCTCGTCGAGATCTCCCCCGCCAACACCGGCGTCGCCCTCAGCCAGGGCGAGAAGTGGGTCACCGGCGAGAAGAAGCGCCCCTTCAAGACCTACTTCCGCACCGCCACCACCGACGCCGTCCAGGGCCCCTTCGCCGCCCAGTACCTCGCCAAGGACGCCAAGAAGTCCAAGGTCTTCCTCATCGACGACCAGAAGACCTACGGCGCCGGCCTCGCCGCCACCTTCAAGGCCGAATTCACCAAGCAGGGCGGCAGCATCGTCGGCGAGGAGCACGTCAACCCCGACGACCGCGACTTCTCCGCCATCGTCACCAAGGTCAAGACCTCCGGCGCCGAAGCCGTCTACTACGGCGGCGAGTACCCCGCCGCCGGCCCGCTCTCCCTCCAGCTCAAGGACGCCGGCGTCAACATCCCGCTGATGGGCGGCGACGGCATGCAGAGCGCCGACTTCATCAAGCTCAACCCCAAGAGCGCCGGCGACTTCGCCACCGCCGTCGGCGGCGCCGTCGAACAACTCCCCACCGCCGCCAAGTTCATCGCCGACTACAAGGCCGCCGGCTACAAGGACCCCTACGAGACCTACGGCGGCTACTCCTACGACAGCGGCTGGGCCATCATCCAGGCCGTCAAGGCCGTCGCCGCCGCCAACAACGGCAAGCTGCCCGCCAACCCGCGCGCCGCCGTCGTCGACGCCGTCCAGAAGGTCTCCTTCGACGGCGTCACCGGCAAGGTCTCCTTCGACGAGTTCGGCGACACCACCAACAAGCAACTCACCGTCTACACCGTCAAGGACGGCAAGTGGACCGTGGAGAAGACCGGCACCTTCAGCGGCTGAACCTCCAGCGGCCCGACCTCCAGCGGCTCAGCCCTCAGCGGCTGAACCCTCAGTGGCGGAACCTCAACCGCTGAACCGGCCGCACCACCTTCCAGCAGCACAGCGCGCGGGGGCGCCACGAGTGCCCCCGCGCGCCCCCACATCCACCACACCCACGCGGACACCCCCGAACGCACTACGGAGGCCCAGCGGTGCACGACCTACCGCAGCAGCTGGCCAACGGCCTGATCCTCGGCGCCCTCTACGGACTCGTCGCGATCGGCTACACGATGGTCTACGGCATCGTCCAGCTCATCAACTTCGCCCACGGCGAGATCGTCATGGTCGGCGGCTTCGGCGCCCTGACCGCCTACCTCGCCCTCCCCGGCGGCACCACCCTGTGGCTGGCCCTGCCGCTCATGCTGATCGCCGGCATCCTGGTCTCCACCCTCACCGCCGTCGCCGCCGAGCGCTTCGCCTACCGGCCCCTGCGCAACGCCCCCCGACTCGCACCCCTCATCACCGCGATCGGGCTGTCCATCTTCCTCCAGCAACTCGTCTTCTCCTTCTACCCCGACGCCAAGAAGGCCCGGGTCTTCCCCAAGATCCCCGGCGACCCCTTCAGCCTCGGCTCCGTCACCATCCAGCGCAGCGACCTCTTCCTGCTCGTCGCCGCCCCGCTGTGCATGCTCGCCCTCGGCTGGTTCGTCACCCGCACCCGCTCCGGCCGCGCCATGCAGGCCACCAGCCAGGACCCCGACACCGCCAAGCTCATGGGCATCGACACCGACCGCATCATCGTCATGGCCTTCGCCATCGGCGCCGCGTTCGCCGCCGTCGCCGCCGTCGCCTACGGACTGCGCAGCGGCCAGGTCGACTTCCGCATGGGCTTCATCCTCGGCCTCAAGGCCTTCACCGCCGCCGTCCTCGGCGGCATCGGCAACATCTACGGAGCCATGCTCGGCGGCATCGCCCTCGGCCTCGCCGAAAGCCTCGCCACCGGCTACATCCAGCACCTCCCCGGCATGCACCTCTTCGGAGGCGGCGCCTGGAAGGACGTCTGGGCCTTCGTACTCCTCATCCTCGTGCTCCTCGTCCGGCCCCAGGGCCTGCTCGGCGAGCGCGTCGCGGACAGGGCGTGACCACCATGACCACCACCACCGAAACCACCCCGGTCATCCCCCTGCCGGCCCGCGCCGCCGCCGCCCTCACCGGCCTCGGCGCCCTCACCACCGCCGCCTCCGCCGCCCTCCCCTGGACCTGGACCTCCGACTTCCCCGGCGACCTCACCTACACCGGCTCCCCCGCCGGCCTCCAATGGCTCGCCCTCGCCGCCGGACTCCTCGTCCTCCTCCTGCTCCTCGCCACCCACGGCACCCCCGGCCTGCGCTGGGCCGCCCCCACCCGCAGCCACAACGCCGTCCTCTACGCCGCCACCGGCGCCCTCGCCGTCAGCGTCTTCTCCGTCGCCGCCATCGCCACCGAACTCGGCGGCCTCGCCAACCTCGAAGCCGGCGGCTGGATCCTCGCCGCCGGCGGCCTCCTCACCGTCCTCGGCGCCCTCGGCCTCCCCCTGGACCGCCGCACCCGCGTCCCGCTGCGCATCCTCGACAGGCGACTCTTCCTGCTCGTCCCCGTCGCCCCCGCCGGCTGGTTCGCCGCCCACGCCATCCCCGGCGACCAGGCCGTCGCCCCCGTGATGACCGCCCTCGCGGGCGCCCTCGCCATCGCCGCCGGCGTCGTCCTGCTCCTCCAGCTCGGCCACCTCGCGAACGCCTGGCTGCGCCTGGGCACCGTCGACCGGCCCCTGCCCGCGCCGCGCCAACTCCCCTCCTGGGCCGAAGTCCTGATCATCGTCCTGGCCTTCGGCCTCGGACTGTTCGCGATCACCTTCGGCATCGACACCGAGTACGGCGAACTCTTCATCGGCTACCTGCTGCTCGCCGCCCTCGTCGTCCCCGCCCTCACCCGGTCCGGCCTGCTCGCCCGGCTGCGCGCCCTGACCGTCAAGCACCGCCCCGTCACCACCGGCGCCGCCTTCGCCGCCGCCGCCAGCTTCCCCTTCACCCAGACGAGCGACCAGTACACCTCCGTCGCCACCAACATCCTGATCTTCGCCACCGTCGCCCTCGGCCTCAACATCGTCGTCGGCCTCGCCGGCCTGCTCGACCTCGGCTACGTCGCCTTCCTCGGCGTCGGCGCCTACGCCGCCGCCCTGGTCTCCGGCTCCCCCGCCTCCCCCATCCACGTCCAGTTCCCGTTCTGGGCCGCGATGCTCACCGGCGCCGCCGTCTCCATGGTCTTCGGCGTCCTCATCGGCGCCCCCACGCTGCGACTGCGCGGCGACTACCTCGCCATCGTCACCCTCGGCTTCGGCGAGATCTTCCGCATCACCATGCTCAACCTCAACGGCACCACCGGCCCCAAGGTCACCAACGGCTCCAACGGCATCCCCCGGATCCCCGACCTGGAGATCCTCGGCTTCGACCTCGGCAAACCGCACACCGTCGCCGGCATCGAACTCGGCCGCTTCTCCAACTACTACCTGCTGATGCTCCTCGTCACCGCCCTGGTCGTGCTCGTCTTCGCCCGGGTCGGCAACTCCCGCATCGGCCGCGCCTGGGTCGCCATCCGCGAGGACGAGACCGCCGCCGAGGCCATGGGCATCAACGGCTTCCGCCTCAAGCTCCTCGCCTTCGCCCTCGGCGCCTGCCTCGCCGGCCTCGCCGGCACCGTCCAGGCCCACGTCAGCTACACCGTCACCCCCGACCAGTACACCTTCGCCGAGGCCCTCCCGCCCAACTCCGCGTTCCTGCTCGCCGCCGTCATCCTCGGCGGCATGGGCACCATCAGCGGGCCCCTCGCCGGCGCCACCCTCCTCTTCCTCATCCCCAAGAAGCTCGAATTCCTCTCCGACTACCAGCTGCTCGCCTTCGGCGCCGCCCTCATCATCCTGATGCGCGTCCGCCCCGAGGGCCTCATCCCCAACCGGCGCCGCCAACTGGAGTTCCACGAGGCCGCCATCCCGGCCCAGCCCGCCGGCGACGGCGCCGCACTCACCAAGGCAGGGGCGTGACCACCCAGATGACCACCACCGCCACACCCCTGCTCGAAGTCACCGGCGTCACCATGCGCTTCGGCGGCCTCACCGCCGTCAACGACGTCAGCCTCACCGTCGGCGAAGGCGAGATCATCGGCCTCATCGGCCCCAACGGCGCCGGCAAGACCACCTTCTTCAACTGCCTCACCGGCCTCTACGTCCCCACCGAGGGCGCCGTCCGCTACCGCGGCACCCTCCTGCCGCCCAAGCCCCACCTCGTCACCCAGGCCGGCATCGCCCGCACCTTCCAGAACATCCGGCTCTTCGCCAACATGACCGTCCTGGAGAACGTCCTCGTCGGCCGCCACACCCGCACCAAGGAAGGCATCTTCTCCGCCATCCTCCGCGGCCCCGGCTACCACCGCGCCGAGAACGAGAGCCGCGAGAAGGCCATGGAACTCCTCGCCTTCACCGGCCTCGCCGACAAGGCCGACCACCTCGCCCGCAACCTCCCCTACGGCGAACAGCGCAAGCTGGAGATCGCCCGCGCCCTCGCCTCCGACCCCGGCCTCCTGCTGCTCGACGAACCCACCGCCGGCATGAACCCCCAGGAGACCCGCGCCGCCGAGGAACTCGTCTTCGCCATCCGCGACCAGGGCGTCTCGATCCTCGTCATCGAGCACGACATGCGCTTCATCTTCAACCTCTGCGACCGCACCGCCGTCCTCGTCCAGGGCCAGAAGATCGTCGAAGGCGACCGCGAAACCGTCCAGAACGACGAACGCGTCATCACCGCCTACCTCGGCGCCCCGCTCGAAGGCACCACCCCCGCAGTCGCGGAGACCGTTACGGAGACCGACCAGTGACCGCACTCCTCGAGGTCGAGGACCTCCGCGTCGCCTACGGCAAGATCGAAGCCGTCAAGGGCATCAGCTTCACCGTCAACCAGGGCGAGGTCACCACCCTCATCGGCACCAACGGCGCCGGCAAGACCACCACCCTGCGCACCCTCTCCGGACTCCTCAAACCCACCGCCGGACGCATCTCCTTCGACGGCCAGGACCTCACCACCGTCCCCGCGCACAAGATCGTCGCCCTCGGCCTCGCCCACTCCCCCGAAGGCCGGCACATCTTCCCCCGCATGACCATCGAGGAGAACCTCCTCCTCGGCGCCTTCCTGCGCGCCGACACCGCCGGCATCACCGCCGACGTCGACCGTGCCTACGACCTCTTCCCCATCCTCGGAGAACGCCGCCGCCAGGCCGCCGGCACCCTCTCCGGCGGCGAACAGCAGATGCTCGCCATGGGGCGGGCCCTGATGTCCCAGCCCAAACTGCTCATGCTCGACGAGCCGTCCATGGGCCTGTCGCCGCTGATGATGCAGAAGATCATGGCGACCATCATCGAGCTCAAGGCCGCCGGCACGACCATCCTGCTCGTCGAACAGAACGCCCAGGCCGCCCTCTCCCTCTCCGACCGCGGCTACGTCATGGAGACCGGCCGCATCGTCCTCTCCGGGACGGGTGCCGACCTCCTGCACGACGAGTCCGTCCGCAAGGCCTACCTCGGCGAGGACTGACACCTCCACGCATCCACACACGCGAAGGGCCCGGCGGACGAGGTCCGCCGGGCCCTCCTCGCATCCGGCTACTCGGACGCGTCCTCGTCCGCCTTCTTGCGGTCCTGGGCCGCGCCCTCCTCGATGACCGCCTCGGCCACCGCGGCCATCGTCATCCGACGGTCCATCGACGTCTTCTGGATCCACCGGAACGCCGCCGGCTCGTTCAGCCCGAACTTCGTCTGCAGTACGCCCTTCGCCCGGTCCACCAGCTTCCGGGTCTCCAGCCGCTGGGTGAGATCCGCGATCTCCTCCTCCAGCGTCCGCATCTCGGTGTACCGCGACACCGCCATCTCGATCGCCGGCACCAGGTCCGCCTTGCTGAACGGCTTCACGATGTACGCCATCGCCCCGGCGTCCCGCGCCCGGTCCACCAGCTCCCGCTGCGAGAACGCCGTCAGCATCAGAACCGGCGCCAGGTGCTTCTCGTGGATCTGCTCGGCGGCGGAGAGCCCGTCCAGCACCGGCATCTTCACGTCGAAGATCGCGAGGTCCGGCCGAAGCTCCTCCACCAGCTTCACCGCCGTGGCCCCGTCCCCGGCCTCACCGACGACGGTGTACCCCTCCTCTTCGAGCATCTCCTTGAGGTCAAGGCGGATCAGCGCCTCATCCTCGGCGATCACAATCCGGGTGATCTGGGGCGAATCGGTCTCAAGCGGCTGTGCCTGCTCGTCGGCGGTGCTCACGGGGCTCCTAGTTCCGGCGGGGTACTGCATGCACGAGGGTACCTAGACACGGTATGTTTGAGTTAATCGATTCGGGCAACCGCCTTCGAATCGTAGGCCCCGATAGCCCAATCGGCAGCAGGCAGTGGTCTCAAACACCATACAGTGTGGGTTCGAATCCCACTCGGGGCACCTAACCTTCGAATCGAAGGAAGCCTAATTCGGTCCAACAGCCGGAGAGCTTCACCCACACGGGTGAAGCTCTCTTTGTTTGCATGCCGACATCCCCTCGACCGTGCAATCTCGGTCACATGTACGACCGATCTGTGCGCGAGCAGGCCGTCAGTCTCCTCCGCAGCGGCGTCGGCACTGCGGAGACCGCCCGCCGACTGGCCGTTCCCTGCGGCACGGTCTCCTGGTGGAAGCATCAGGACCTGGCCAAGCGCGGCGAACTCCCCGGCCGCAAGCGCACCTCCTGCATGCACTGCCACGGCGACGAACTGAACCGCCCCGCCTACTCGTATCTACTCGGGCTCTACCTCGGCGATGGCCACATCAGCCACCCCAAACAGCATCGAGTCCCCAGTCTGTTCATATCCTGTGACGACAAGTGGCCGGGAATCATGGATGCCGCCGAAACGGCCATGAGGCAGGTCCTGCCGAACCTCACGCCCTGCCGCGTGCGGCGGCCCGGCAGCCACAACGTCAAGATGTACTCGACACACCTCATCTGCTACTTCCCCCAGCACGGCCCGGGAAAGAAGCACGAGCGCACCATCGCCTTGGAACCCTGGCAGCAGGAGATCGTCGACGCCCACCCCTGGGAGTTCCTGCGCGGCCTGATCCACTCGGACGGTACTCGGATCACCAACTGGACGACCAGGACCGTCAAAGGCGTCGTCCGCCGCTACGAGTACCCGCGCTACTTCTTCACCAACACCTCCACCGACATCATCGGCCTCTTCACCGCCACCCTCGACGCCGTCGGCGTCTCGTGGAAGGCCTCGGTCCCCCGCCCGACCGGCCAGGTCAACATCTCCGTCGCCCGCAGGGAGTCCGTCGCCCTCATGGACGCCCACATCGGCCCCAAGTACTGACAGCGGCATGTACGACACGGCCACGCGGCAGCGGGCGCTCGACCTCCACGCGACCGGGCTGACCTTCAGCCAGGTCAGCCGTACGACCGGCATATCCCGGTCCGCGATCCGCGCGTGGGCCTCCGGTGCCGTGCCCAGCCCGCGGATGACCGCCGAGTGCCCGGTCCGCGGCGGCCGGCTCGACCCGTCACGCCCGCGCGCCGACTACGCCTACCTCCTCGGCCTCTACCTCGGCGACGGCTGTGTCAGCGAGGGCCGCCGCAAGGTCTACGCCCTCCGCATCGCGTGCTGCGACGCCTGGCCCGGCCTGATCGACGAATGCCAGCGAGCCGTCTCCGCCGTCATGCCGCTCAACGGGGTTCAGCGCGTCCGCGCACCGGGCTGCACCAGTGTCGTGAGCACCAGCAAGCACTGGCCCTGCCTCTTCCCCCAGCACGGCCCCGGCCCGAAGCACCGACGGTCGATCTCCCTCGCGCCCTGGCAGCAGGAGATCGTCGACGCCCACCCGTGGGAGTTCCTGCGCGGCCTGATCCACTCCGACGGCTGCCGCATCACCAACTGGACGACGCGAACGGTCGGCGGCGTCAAGAAGCGCTACGAGTACCCGCGGTACTTCTTCACCAACACCTCGACCGACATCATCGGCCTGTTCACCGCCACCCTCGACGCCGTCGGCGTCCAGTGGAAGGCCGCGGCCCGGCCGACCGGTGCCACCAACATCTCCGTCGCCCGCAAGGACTCCGTCGCCCTCATGGACGCCCACATCGGCCCCAAGTACTGACAGCGGCAGAGTGGTTCAGTCACCCTCGGGATCCGGCTCCACCTGTTCGTCCTGTTCGAATCGGGCTCTGGCGGCCTCGTAGGCTGCGCCCGCGCCGGGGTGGTTGAGGATCTCCTCGCGGAGCTCGCGCCAGGGGGTGTGCTCGTTCATCGCGCTCTTTCCGTCCTGGGCGGCATCCCTCACACGAGGGATGCCGCCCAGGGGCCGTCAGTTGTCCAGGGTCCCCACGTGGTGGACGCGGACGAGGTTGGTGGAGCCGGCGAGGCCGGGCGGGGAGCCGGCGGTGATGACGACGATGTCGCCCTTCTGGCAGCGGCCGAGTGACAGGAGGGCCGCGTCGACCTGTTCGACCATCTGGTCGGTGGTGGGGGCGAAGGGACCGAGGAAGGTCTCGACGCCCCAGGTGAGGGCGAGTTGGCTGCGGACGGCGGGTTCGTAGGTGAAGGCGAGGACGGGGATGGGCGAGCGGTAGCGGGTCAGCCGGCGGGCGGTGTCGCCGGACTGGGTGAAGGCGATGAGGTACTTGGCGTGCAGGAAGTCGCCGATCTCGGCGGCCGCGCGGGCGACGGCGCCGCCCTGGGTGCGCGGCTTGTTGCCGGTGGTCAGGGGCGGCAGTCCGGCGGCGAGGATGTCGGTTTCGGCGGCCTCGATGATGCGGCTCATGGTCTTGACGGTCTCGACGGGGTACTTGCCGACGGAGGTCTCGCCGGAGAGCATCACCGCGTCGGTCCCGTCGAGGACGGCGTTGGCGACGTCGGAGGCCTCGGCCCGGGTGGGCCGGGAGGCGTTGATCATCGAGTCGAGCATCTGGGTGGCGACGATGACCGGCTTGGCGTTGCGCTTGGCGAGCTTGACGGCGCGCTTCTGGACGAGCGGGACCTGTTCGAGGGGCATCTCCACGCCCAGGTCGCCGCGGGCCACCATGATGCCGTCGAAGGCGTCGACGATGGATTCCAGGTTGTCGACCGCCTGCGGCTTCTCGATCTTGGCGATGACGGGGACGAGGCGCCCCTCCTCGGCCATGATCCGGTGGACGTCCTCGATGTCGCGGCCGCTGCGGACGAAGGAGAGCGCGACCAGGTCGGCGCCGGTGCGCAGGCCCCACCGCAGGTCGGCGATGTCCTTGTCGCTGAGTGCGGGGACGGAGACGGCGACGCCGGGGAGGTTGAGGCCCTTGTGGTCGGAGACGAGGCCGCCTTCGATGACGAGGCAGCGCACGCGCGGCCCGTCGACCTCGACGACCTCCAGGGTGACCCGGCCGTCGTCGACGAGGATGCGTTCGCCGCGGGTGACGTCGGCGGCGAGGCCGGGGTAGGTGGTGCCGCAGATGTCCTTGTCTCCGACGACGCCGTTGTCGGTGGAGATGGTGAACTCGTCGCCGCGTTCGAGAAGTACGGGGCCGTGGGCGAAGGTGTCGAGCCGGATCTTCGGGCCTTGAAGGTCGACGAGGATGCCGACGCTGCGGCCGCTCTCGTCGGCGGCCTTGCGGACGCGGCGGTAGCGTTCCTCGTGCTCGTCGTGGGTTCCGTGGCTGAGGTTGAAACGGGCGATGTCCATTCCGGCGTCGACCAGGGATTTGATCTGGTCGTACGAGTCGGTGGCCGGCCCGAGGGTGCAGACGATTTTTGCTCGGCGCATACTGCTGAGGGTAGGCATTACCGGCGCGTAACCACGACGCGGGTCCGGACGGCGGGATGACCTTTGCCGTAAGGCGAGTTGAACAATCTGACACATCCTCGGACCGGTGTACGAGCACCTGCCCGGGTGCCGTCGCCGTCCGGCCTTCCGATGCGAACCCGTGAAGGGGTGTTCACCCTTGGTTCACTGTCGGTTCGGCCACCGCTCCTCGCCCGGCGGGACGCTCGTCACCTCCGGGTGACCACCCGGACGACGTAGCGGACGAGGGGGAGGCGTTCGGCATGAGACGCACTCTGGGGGTGTTGGCGGCGTTGGCCCTGCTGGGCGGGGTGACGTACGCACTGATCCCGCAGGACGGCCCGGGCGGCGACATCGTCACCGTCTCCGGCCTGATCGGCTCGGAGAAGCGCGACTTCTTCCAGGATCCGCAGGTCGTCGCCGAGTTGGCCAAGCAGGGCATGAAGGTGAACGCGGAGAGCATCGGCTCCTGGCTGATGGACGGCGACGCGAAGGACTTCGCGTTCCCGGCCAGCCAGCCGCCGGCCGAGAAGCTGCGCGCGGACTGGAACATCAAGGAGGTCCCGGTCCAGCCGTTCTACTCGCCGCTGGTGATCCTCGCGCACCGCCCGGTGGCGGACGTCCTGATGGGCAACGGCCTGGCCACCCTGGACAGTTCCACCGGGCTGTGGACGTTCCGGATGGACGCCTACCTGGCCGCGCTGAAGGCCGGCCGCACCTGGCCGGACCTCACGGGCGCGGCCGAGCACGCGGAGTTGAAGGGCCCGGTGTTCCTCACCACCACCGACCCGGAGACGTCCTCCTCGGGGGCGCTGCACATCGCCCTGCTGTCGTACCTGTTGAACAACCGCCAGGTGGTCTACGACCAGGCCGGGATCGACGCCACCAAGGACGTGCTGCGCACGGCGACGGCGATCCAGGGCGGCCAGAAGAGCAGCAGCGACGAGCCGTTCAAGGCCTTCCTGGCCGGGGTCGGCAATCCGCTGGTGCTCGCGTACGAGTCGCAGGCCGCCGCGATGGTGCTGAAGGGCGAGTCGACCGGCGACATGGTGGTGCTGTACCCGGACACCACCATCTACACCGACCACACCATCGTCGGCCGCACGCCGAACGGCCGGCGGCTGGCCGCCCTGCTGCACGACAACGCCGAACTGCGGCGGCTGGAGGCGAAGTTCGGCTTCCGCCCGCAGGACGACCCGGACGCCTTCGCCGCGCTGGTGAAGGGCAAGACCCCGGTCCTGGCGCCCAATCTCGCGGCGGCGAAGGTCAACCAGCCGCAGATTCCCGTGCCCGACGTCCTGACCAGGCTGATCAAGGCCGCCAAGGGGAAGGCTCAGTGAACTCCCGCATGAAGAAGCACAGTTGGCCGGTCGCTGCGCTGGCGACCCTGCTGGCGGCCACCGCCTGCACCTCCACCCCGCCGGGCCCGAAGCCGTCCGACCCGCCGGCCACGACGGCGCAGGCGGGGGTGCTGCGGGTGCTGGCCGGCAGCGAGCTGCAGGACCTGGCGCCGATCCTGGAGGACGCCCGGAAGGCGACCGGGGTGACGGTGCAGTTCTCCTGGACGGGCTCGCTGGACGGCGCGGACGCGGTGTCCTCGGGCCGGGCGGGCGGCAAGTACGACGCGGTGTGGTTCCCGTCCAACCAGTACCTGCGACTGGACGACGCGGGGAAGTCGAAGGTGCTGTCGGAGACGCCGGTGATGGTGTCGCCGGTGGCGGTGGGGGTGCGCTCCTCGGTCCTCAACGAGCTCGGCTGGGGGGACGGCTCGAAGGTCTCCTGGGCGCAGATCGGGGATGCGGCGTCGGCCGGGAAGCTGGCGTACGGGATGGCGGACCCGTCCCGGTCGAACTCGGGCTTCTCGACGCTGGTGGCGGTGGCGTCGGCGTTCTCGGGTGCGGGGGCGGCGCTGACCGAGGGGGACGTGCAGAAGGCTGCGCCGCAGTTGAAGCAGTTCTTCACCGGCCAGAAGCTGACGTCGGGCTCCTCGGGCTGGCTGGCGCAGGCGTACACCCGGGCGGAGCCGGGCAAGGTCGGGGCGCTGGTGAACTACGAGTCGGTGCTGCTGTCGATGAACAAGTCGCTGGCGGCGGACCAGCAGTTGACGGTGATCCGCCCGGTGGACGGGGTGGTGTCGGCGGACTATCCGCTGTCGCTGCTGTCCTCGTCCGCGCAGCGGGAGCGGGACTCCTTCCAGCGGTTGACGGCGTACCTGTTGAAGGAGGACGTGCAGAAACGGATCTCCGAGGTGACGCTGCGCCGCCCGGTGGCGCCGGGGGTGTCGCCGGCGGCCGGGCTGCCGGCGGACCGGCGGCGGGAGCTGCCGTTCCCGGGGAGCCGGGCGGTGGCGGACGGGCTGCTGGCCTCGTACCAGAACGAGCTGCGGCGGCCGTCGCGGACGGTGTACGTGCTGGACACCTCGGGGTCGATGGAGGGTTCGCGGATCTCGGCGCTGAAGTCGGCGCTGGGCCGGTTGACGGGGGCGGACGACACCCGGGCGGTGCGCCGCTTCCGGGACCGCGAGGAGGTGACGCTGATCTCCTTCGCGTCGAAGGTGAAGTGGGCGAGGACGCACGCGGTGCCGGCCTCGGGGAGCAAGCCGGGCCCGGAGGCGGAGCTGGCGTCGATCGACGCGGACGTGCAGTCGCTGGCGGCGTCGGGGGGTACGGCGCTGTACGACTCGCTGGAGGAGGCGTACCGGGTGATCGACCGGCAGCAGTCGGCGGCGGGGGACGACCGGTTCACGTCGATCGTGCTGATGACCGACGGGGAGAGCAACGAGGGGGCTTCGGACGGCGACTTCAAGCGGTTCCACGACGGGCTGCCGGCCGGGCAGAAGTCGATCCCGGTGTTCCCGATCAAGTTCGGGGAGGCGGCGGTGAGCCAGTTACAGGGGATCGCGGACGTGAGCGGCGGCAAGCTGTTCGACGGGTCGGGTTCGCTGGACGGGGTGTTCGAGGAGATCCGTGGCTACCAGTGACGGGTTCGGCCGGCGGGTGCTGCGGTACCTGGAGTCGGCGCGGAACCTGGTCGGCTGCGGGGGCGGCGCGGTGGGGCTGGGGCTGCACTTCGCCGGGCTGGGCGGGGCGTGGTGGCCGGCGGTGGTGGCGGGGCTGTACGGGGCGGGCGCGCTGCTGACGCCGGGCCCGCGGACGGAGCCGCCCGTCGTCCTGCCCGTCGTCCTGCCCGGCGATCCGCTGCTACTGCCACCGACGCCCGGGCCGCGACCGGAGCCCGAGCCGGAGCCCGCACCGCGGCCCGATCCCGAACTCGCGGCGCTGGCCGACTACCTGGCCACGGTGCCGCTACCGGATTCGGCGGGGGTGGCGGGCCTGCTGGCGGCGCTGCGCTCGGCGGAGCCGGGGCCGGTGCCCGAGGGGATCGTGCGGCACCGGCTGCCGGTGGCGGTGGCCGGCTACCTGCGGGCGCTGACCTGGCGGCCGTGGGCGGGGCCGGACGCGCCGGACCCGGAGGCGGAGCTCGGCCGCGAGGTGCGCCTACTGGTCGCGGACCTGGCCTGAGGGCCCTGACCTGAGGGCCCTGCCCGAGGAGACCCGGGCAGGGCCCCTTACCACCCCGCCCTCCGCGCACCCCCGTCACGAACGAGTCGCCAAGATCTCACCTGCTGGAAACGTCGGAGGACTATCCACCGGCCGGGCCCGCACGGCACACTTCTACGCGCGTCCTTCTACGCGCGTCGATGCGCGTCGGCACGCCACCCGAACACCAGTTGACGGACCATCGGCCCGTCAGTCCCCACCCGGGAGAGTCGTCCATGCCCCTGAACCGCCGTGACTTCGTCACCCGGTCCGCCGCCACCGCCGCCGGCGCCGCCCTGACCGGCGGAGCAGTCGTCGCCGCCGCCCCCGCCGCCGTGGCCGCCGAGCCGGCTCCGGCGGCCGCCAAGGGCAAGCGCAAGGGCCGCAAGCAGGCCTTCACCGTCATGGGCACCACCGACCTGCACGGCCGGGTGCTCAACTGGGACTACTTCACCGACGCCGTGTACGCCGACAAGGCGCACAACGACGTCGGCCTCGCCAAGATCTCCACCCTGGCCAACCAGGTCCGCGAGGAGAAGGGCTGGGACCGCTGCCTGCTGATCGACTCCGGCGACATCATCCAGGGCACCCAGCTGACCTACTACTACGCCCGGATCGAGCCGATCGCCACCGACGGCGACAACGT
This sequence comes from Kitasatospora sp. NBC_01300, assembly GCF_041435235.1. Taxonomy (NCBI): domain Bacteria; kingdom Bacillati; phylum Actinomycetota; class Actinomycetes; order Kitasatosporales; family Streptomycetaceae; genus Kitasatospora; species Kitasatospora sp. NBC_01300. The sequence continues at coordinate 1,899,986 of NZ_CP108408.1, forward strand.
GCCCGACCACCCGATGGCCGTCGCCATGAACCTCATGGGCTACGACGCCGCCGCGCTCGGCAACCACGAGTTCAACTACGGCATCCCCACCCTGAAGGCCTTCGAGGACCAGCTGGAGTTCCCGCTGCTGGGCGCCAACGCGCTGCACGCGAAGAACGAGAAGCCGGCCTTCAAGCCGTACGTGATCAAGGAGGTGTGGCTGGACGAGGACACCCCGCTGAAGGTCGGCATCCTCGGCCTCACCAACCCGGGCATCGCGATCTGGGACAAGGCCAACGTCACCGGCAAGATGGTCTTCCCGGGCATCGTCGAGACGGCCGCCAAGTACGTGCCCCGGATGAAGGCCGCGGGCGCGGACGTCATCGTCGTCTCCGCCCACTCCGGCATCGACGAGCCGACCACCTACGGCGACCAGCTGCCCTGGCCCGAGGACGCCTCCGGCGAGATGGCCGAGACCGTTCCGGGCATCGACGCGGTGCTGGTGGGCCACACCCACAAGGAGGTGGCGCAGCGGCTGATCGTCAACAAGAAGACCGGCAGGACCGTGGTGCTCTCCGAGCCGCTGTGCTGGGGCCAGCGCCTGAGCTGCTTCGACTTCGACGTCGAGTTCGCCGACGGCGCGTGGAAGGTCCTCTCGGTGTCCTCGCGGGTGCTGAACTCCAACACCGTGCCGGAGAACCCGGAGATCGTGGACGCGCTGACCGAGCAGCACAAGAAGGTCGTGGCGTACGTCAACCAGCAGATCGGCACCTGCAAGACGGACCTGTCGATCGCCGAGGCGCGGTTCCGGGCGACCCCGATCATCGACCTGATCGGCCGGGTGCAGGCGGACGCGGTGAAGGCGGCGCTGGCGGGCGGGCAGTACGCCAACCTGCCGGTGCTGGCGCAGGCGGCGCCGTTCAACCGGACGGCGCTGATCCCGGCGGGCCAGGTGAAGCTGCGCGACGCGGCGGGTCTGTACATCTACGAGAACACCCTGGAGGCGCGCGTCCTGACGGGTGCGCAGCTGAAGGACTACCTGGAGTTCTCGGCCAAGTACTACAACCAGCTGGCCCCGGGCGCTCCGGTCGACAAGGACGCGCTGACCGGTGCGGAGACCACGCCGGACTACAACTACGACTCGGTGTACGGGCTGAGCTACGACATCGACATCGCGCAGCCGAAGGGCAAGCGGATCGTCAACCTGTCGTTCCAGGGCAAGCCGATCGACCCGGCCGCGCAGTTCGTCCTGGCGGTCAACAACTACCGTGCCAACGGCGGCGGCAACTTCCCGCACGTGGCGCAGGCCAAGCTGGTCTGGTCGAACTCGGACGAGATCCGCAACACGATGATCGCCTGGGTGAAGGCCAAGGGCGTCATCGACCCGGCCGACTTCTTCACCGACTCCTGGCGCCTGGTGCGCGCCGGCCAGCCGGTGTTCTAGCCCGCCCGGCCCCTTTCCGCTGAACCGAGGAGCCCCGTGCCGCAACCGCGGCCGGGGCTCCTCGTCATGTCCGGGCCCGTCACGTCGTGGCCCATCGGGTTGGGGCCACCATCCCGGCCTCGCGGATCACCGTGAACCGGGAGTACAACCACCCGAACGTCGACAAGAAGACCGACTGGACGGGCAACGACCACCAGGAGCCCCCGGACGGCGGGTCGAGCTACTACGACGCGCTGGTCGAGAACACCCCGTACAGCCTCGCCGCCCCAGCAGGCCGGTTCGGACGCGGCCGGCACGTACCTGGACACGGTGTTCAAGGCGCTCAAGGACCACCTCGACACCAAGTGCCTGGACTCCGGTCCGACCTGCGCCCCGGGGCGGCGCTGGAGCGACGTCTTCTACATGAGCGCCGTCGACGAGCCCAACCCCGCCGACACCACCCAGACCCGGAACGCGGTCTGGCTCTACGACCACTACAAGCGCGCGTTCCCGGCCGGCCTGAGCAACGAGTCCCGTCAGAGCCCGGTCCCCGGCATCGACGGCTCGCTCAGCACGGTGACCTCCATCGGCGGGCCGCAGTACGACGAGAACACGGCGTACTACCAGAACCTCCGCCTCTCCGGGAAGGACTTCTGGCTCTACTACTGCAACAACCCCACCGACAAGCACCTCAACCGCTACATCAGCTACCCCCTGTCCGACTCCCGGCTGACGCCGTGGATGGTGGCGTCCGCCGGCGGCAACGGCTTCCTGCACTGGGGCTGGAACATCTGGACCGACCCCAGCAACAACTACGCCCCCCTCGACACCTTCAACGGCAGGATGGACGGCGACTTCTACCTCGTCCGTCCCAACAAGGCCACCTACGGCGTCTACGACAGCGTCCGCAGCGAGGCCCTGCTCGCCGGCATCCAGGACTACGAGCTGCTGCACCAGCTCTCCGCCACCAAGCCGGTGCTGGCCCGCGCGCTCCTCGGCTCGCTGATCAGCGGCACCACCAGCTTCTCCACCTCCGGCGCGGCGGCCGACCAGCGGCACAAGCAGCTCCTCGACGCGCTCGCCTCCCCCGCCCCGGACGCGGCCTTCCCGTTCACCGACGACTTCGGCGCGGACAAGGACGCCTCCTGGCGCACCGTCCGCGGCTCCTGGTCGGCGGCCGGGGACGGCGGGTACGTGCAGGGTGACGCCAACTCCGGCTGGGACGTGGTCGCGGGCCTGACCGGGCGCGCGTACCAGGACGTCTCGGCCTCCGTCGACGTCCGGATCACCGGAGTCCGGGCCGACGGCGGCGACACCAACTGGGCGGGCATGGTGGTCCGCAACCAGAACCCGACCGAGTCGCAGACCGGGTACCTGGTCGCGCTGCGCAACACCGGCGAGGTGTTCGTCAACCGCAGCGGCGTCCCGCTGGCGTCGGCCAAGGTGCCGGGCTACACCCCGGGCCAGACGGTCAGCCTGCGGGTGTCCGCCCAGGGCGGCACGATCAAGGTGTACGCCGGGGCCGTCCAACTGCTCACCGTGACCGACCAGGGCTACCCGGTCGGCGGCTTCGGCCTCGCCACCGGCGGGGCGTCCGCCCGCTTCGAGCACGTGCGGCTCAACCCGGGCACCGACCCGGCGGAGAACGCCGCCGTCGTCACCTCCAGCACGTACGAGGGCGACGGCTGGAGCACGGCCGCGCTGACCGACGGGCGCCGGGGCCTGGCCACCGGCACCAACGGCTGGAGCAGCAACACCGACGTGAACGCGGACCACAGCGAGTGGGCGCAGCTGGACCTCGGCGCGACCAGGCGGATCAGCCGGGTGGACCTCCACCCGCGCGCCGACGGTCCGGCCGCCGGCAAGGGCTTCCCGGTGGACTTCACCGTCCAGGTCTCCGCGGACGGCTCCACCTGGTCGACCGTCGCCGACCGCAAGAACTACCCGAAGCCGTCGGACGCCTCCGTCCAGACCTTCCCGTTCCAGCCCGCCGACGTGCGCTACGTCCGGGTGACGGGGACCAGGCTCGGCACCGACCCGAACGGCCAGTACCGGATGCAGTTCGCCGAGATCGAGGCGGCGGGCGGCGAGCTGGCGGTCAACCGGCCGGTCCAGGCGTCGAGTTCGGCGGGCCCGTACAGCTGGCGGCCGGCCGCGGTCAACGACGGGATCGCGAACTCCACGCTCGACTACTCGATGGGCTGGAGCAGCGCCCGCTCCGCCGGGCCGGTCGCGAACGAGTGGGTCACCGTGGACCTCCAGGGCCCCAGCCTGATCAGCCGGGTGAGCCTGACCCCGCGCAACGACGGTGCCAACACCGGTCTGGGCTTCCCGGTGGACTACACCGTCCAGGTCTCGGCGGACGGCTCCACCTGGTCGACCGTCGCCACCCGGACGGGCACGCCGCGCCCCGGCGCGGCGCCGCAGGTCCTCACCTTCGCTCCGACCACGGCCCGGTACGTGAAGGTCGCCGGAACCCGGCTGAGCGCCGACCAGTTCGGCGACTACTACCTCCAGCTCGGTGAACTCGGCGTGAGCTGACCCAGGACCGCTCTCGGGCCCCCGGCGGCATCCATCCGCCGGGGGCCTCGCGCTGTCCGAAGCGGCACCCTCAAGGGCGGCACCGCCGAAAGCAGAGCCGTCAAAGCACCGCCGAAAGCCGCACCGCCAGAACGATCACGCTCAGAACGGGAAGGCCGTGCGCCCGTGCTGGACGGAGATCCACTTCACGGTGGTGAACGCGTCCACCGTGGACTCCCCGTTGAGCCGCCCGATGCCGGAGTTCTTCTCCCCGCCGAACGGCACCGCCGGCTCGTCGGCGATGGTCCCGCCGTTGACGTGGATCATGCCGGTCTCGATCCGGTGCGCGACCCGGACGCCGCGCTCGACGTCGCCGGTGTGCACCGCGCCGCTGAGCCCGAAGGGGCTGTCGTTGGCGAGCCGGACGGCCTCGTCCTCGCCGTCGAAGGGCACCACGAGCACGACCGGGCCGAAGAGTTCGCGCTGGAGGATCGGCGCGTCCTCGGCCAGCCCCGTGAGGACGGCGGGCTCCATCAGGCTGCCGACCGTGGTGCCGCGCAGCAGTGCGGTGGCGCCGGCGGCGATGGCCTGGTCGACCTGGGCGGTGATGGTGTCGGCCTGGACGGGGTTGATCAGCGGGCCGATCTGGGTGGCCGGGTCCTTGGGGTCGCCGACGGTGAGCGAGGAGATCTTCGCGACGAACTTGGCGGTGAACTCGGCCTCGACGGAGCGGTCGACGAGGATGCGGTTGGCGGCCATGCAGACCTGGCCCTGGTGGGCGAAGCGGCTGAACACGGCGGCGTCCACGGCGTAGTCGAGGTCGGCGTCGTCGAGCACGATCAGCGCGCTGTTGCCGCCGAGTTCGAGCACGGTGCGCTTGAAGTTGGCGGCGGCGACGGTGGCGACGTGCCGGCCGATCCGGTCGGAGCCGGTGAAGGCGATGACCTTGGGCACCGGGTGCTCGATGAAGGCGTCGCCGATCTCGGCGATGTCGGTGACCACGACGTTGAACAGCCCGGCCGGCAGGCCCGCCTCCTCGAAGAGCCGGGCGATCAGGGTGCCGCCGACGATCGGGGTCTCCTGGTGCGGCTTGAGCACCACGCCGTTGCCGAGGGCGAGGGCGGGGGCGACGGCCTTGATCGAGAGGTACAGCGGGAAGTTGAACGGGCTGATCACGCCGACGACGCCGACCGGCAGCCGGTAGAGGCGGTTCTCCTGGCCCTCCGTGATCGAGGGCAGCAGCCGGCCCTCCAGGCCCAGGGCCACCCGCAGGCAGTCCCGCAGCATGTCCTTGACCAGGGAGAGTTCGAAGGCGGCCTTGAGCGCGGTGCCGCCGAGTTCGGCCATGATGGCGTGGGTGATCTCCTCCTCGCGCTCCTCGATCAGGCGCAGCACGCGTTCGAAGACGAGCCGGCGGGCGTAGGGGGTGGTGGCGGCCCACTGCTTCTGGGCCCGTTCGGCGGCCCGGTAGGCCCGGTCGACCTCGGCGGTGGTGGCGACGGTGATGGTGGCGAGCTTGTCGCCGGTGTAGGGGTCGACGTCGACGATGTCCCAGGAGCCGCTGCCGCTGCACCATTCGCCGTCGATGTACTGCAGCGCCAACTCGGAGAAGTACGACATCTGATCCCTCTCGTGCCGGTTCGGGGAACGTCGGCGGGCGAGCCGCTACGGCCCGGTCTGATTGGGCATCATCGTACTGACGTCTCAGAGCTCTTGGCGTACGGAGTACAGGAGCTGCCGGGTCTGTTCGGGGTCGAGGCTGTCGGCGAGCAGCCCTTCCATGGCGTGGCGGTACTCGGCGACCTCGGCCGGCTTGTCGAGGTAGAGCGCGGTGGTGAACTGTTCGACGTAGACGACGTCGGCGAGTTCGGGTTCGGCGAAGCCGAGCACGGTGAAGGCGCCGCTCTCGGCGCTCAGTCCGGTGCAGCCCAGCGGCAGCACCCGGAGCCGGACGTTGGGCAGTTCGCCGAGTTCGAGCAGCCGGTCGATCTGGTTGCGCATCAGCTCGGGGCCGCCCCAGGGGCGGCGCAGCGCGGCCTCGTCGAGGATGGCGAGCAGACGGGGGCCGCTCTCGGCGGTGAGCAGGGCCTGGCGTTTGAGCCGGACCTCGACGCGGCGTTCGATCTCGCCGGGGTCGGTGACGTGGCCGCCGGCGGCGATGACGGCGCGGGCGTAGTCGGCGGTCTGGAGCAGCCCGTGGACGAACTGGACCTCGTAGCTGCGGATCTCGGCGACGGCTTCTTCCAGGCCGACGTAGTTCTGGAACCAGGCGGGCAGCACGTCGCCGTACTCGTGCCACCAGGAGGTGGCGTTGGCGTCCCGGACGAGTCCGAGGACGGTGGCGCGCTCCTGCTCGGCCTCGACGCCGTAGAGGGTGAGCAGGTCGGCGACGTCGCGTTCCTTGAAGCCGACCCGGCCGAGTTCCATCCGGCTGATCTTGGACTCGGAGGCGCGGATCGAGTAGCCGGCCTCCTCGCGGCTGACGCCCCTGGCCTCGCGGAGCTTGCGCAGCTGGGTGCCGAGCAGCAGGCGCCGTACCGTGGCGCCTCCGCTTGTCTGAGTCGTGCTCATCGCGTCAACCTCCGCACTCGCGCAGCAGCCCCCCGGCCGTCGGCGGCAGTCTGCCACCTGGCACCGACGAACAACAGTCCGTCCGGTCAGGCCCTCCCGCGCGGCGTCCGGAACGGGCCTACGGTAGACCCAAGTCCTGGGAAATGTCTGAGAGTTGACACGACCCTTGACGGGCCGGCCGGCTTCGGGGTAGAGCGGGGGAACGCGACGGCGCCCGCCCTCCAACTGGTCGGGGAAGAGGGCAGGCGCCAGGAGACCGCGTTGGCCCGGCGACGCTGGCGGGGGCAGCGGGTTGAGCTCCCGGCGATGCGGCACCGGGGGTTCGGGGGGCCGGTCGGCCCGTCAGACGACCAGCGGGCGGTCGGTGGGACGGATCGGGGCCGGCAGTGGGGTCTTGCCGCCGAGGTACTTGTCCACCGCGGCTGCGGCCGAGCGGCCTTCCGCGATGGCCCAGACGATCAGCGACTGACCGCGGCCGGCGTCTCCGCAGACGTACACGCCATCGACATTGGTGGCGAACCGGCCGTCGCGGCCAATGTTACCGCGCGCGTCCAGGTCCACGCCGAGCTGCTCGACCAGGCCGTTGCGGACGTCGGTGCCGGTGAAGCCCATGGCCAGGGTGACGAGCTGCGCCGGGATGGCCCGCTCGGTGCCGGGGACGGGCTCGAAGCGGCCGTCCTTGAACTCGACCTCGACGAGGTGCAGCTCCTGGACGTTGCCGTCCTCGTCGCCGGTGAAGCGGGTGGTGTTCACGGAGTAGATCCGCTCGCCGCCCTCCTCGTGCGCGGAGGTGACCTTGTAGGTCATCGGCATGGTCGGCCAGGGCTGGTGGCCGGGGCGCTCCTCGGAGGGCCGCGGCATGATCTCCAGCTGGGTGACGGAGGCCGCGCCCTGGCGGTGGGCGGTGCCGACGCAGTCGGCGCCGGTGTCGCCGCCGCCGATGACGACGACGTGCTTGCCCTTGGCGCTGATCGGCGACTCGACGAAGTCGCCCTCCTGCACCTTGTTGGCCAGCGGCAGGTACTCCATGGCCTGGTGGACGCCCTTGAGCTCGCGTCCGGGCACCGCCAGGTCGCGCGCGGTGGTGGCGCCGGCGGCGACGACGACGGCGTCGAAGCGCTCGCGCAGCTGCTGGCCGGTGATGTCCTCGCCGACGTGCACGCCGGTGCGGAAGCGGGTGCCCTCCGCGCGCATCTGCTCGACGCGGCGGTTGATGTGGCGCTTCTCCATCTTGAACTCGGGGATGCCGTAGCGCAGCAGGCCGCCGACGCGGTCGGCGCGCTCGTACACGACGACGGTGTGCCCGGCCCGGGTGAGCTGCTGGGCGACGGCCAGGCCGGCCGGGCCGGAGCCGACGACGGCGACGGTCTTGCCGGACAGCCGCTCCGGGACCTGCGGCGTGACGCCGCCGCGGTCCCAGGCCTTGTCGATGATGGTGACCTCGACGTTCTTGATGGTCACCGCGTCCTGGTTGATGCCGAGCACGCAGGCCGACTCGCAGGGCGCCGGGCAGAGGCGGCCGGTGAACTCCGGGAAGTTGTTGGTCGCGTGCAGCCGCTCGATCGCGCCGACGAAGTCGTCCCGGTAGGCGAGGTCGTTCCACTCGGGGATGAGGTTCCCGAGCGGGCAGCCGTTGTGGCAGAACGGGATGCCGCAGTCCATGCAGCGGCCGGCCTGCTCGGTGATGATCGGCAGGAGGCTGCGCTCGACGTAGACCTCGTTCCAGTCCCGCAGGCGCACGTCGACGGGTCGCCGCTCGGCCAGCTGCTTGGGCGTGGTCAGGAAGCCCTTGGGGTCAGCCATTAGCCGCCTCCATCATCTTGCGAGTGGTCTCGGCCTCGGAGAGGCCATCGCGCTCAGCGGCGTCCTTGGCGGCGAGCACTGCCTTGTAGTCGGTCGGCATGATCGTGGAGAAGCGGGAGACCCCGCTGCCCCAGTCGGCCAGGAGTTCGGCGGCGACGGTGGAGCCGGTCTCCTCGTAGTGCTGCTGCACGGTCTCGCGCAGCCAGTCGCGGTCGGCGGCGGAGGGGGCCTCGATGCCCACCAGGCCGTCGTTGACGTTCGCGGGGCGCAGGTCCAGGACGTAGGCGATGCCGCCGGACATGCCGGCCGCCAGGTTGCGCCCGGTCTCGCCGAGGATGACGACCCGGCCGCCGGTCATGTACTCCAGGCCGTGGTCGCCCACGCCCTCGACGACCAGGGTGGCGCCGGAGTTGCGGACGGCGAAGCGCTCGCCGGCCTTGCCGCGCAGGTGGATCCGGCCGGAGGTGGCGCCGTAGCCGATGGTGTTGCCGGCGATGACGTGGTTCTGGGCGTCGTTGCCGATGGCCGCGGCGTCGCGGGCCGGGCGGACGATCACGACGCCGCCGGAGAGGCCCTTGCCGACGTAGTCGTTGGCGTCGCCCTCCAGCCGCAGGGTCACGCCGCGCGGCACGAAGGCGCCGAAGGACTGCCCGGCGGAGCCGGTGAAGGTGACGTCGATGGTGCCCTCGGGCAGGCCCTCGCCGCGGTAGCGCTTGGTCACCTCGTGGCCGAGCATGGTGCCGACGGTGCGGTTGACGTTGCGGATCGGCAGCTGGATGCGGACGGTCTCGCCGCGCTCCAGGGCGTCCTCGGCGAGCGTGATCAGCTGGTTGTCCAGGGCCTTGTCGAGCGCGTGGTCCTGGGAGGTGGTGCGGTGGCGGGCCGCGCCCTCGGGCAGCTGGGGGACGTGGAAGAGCGGGGCCAGGTCGAGCCCGGCGGCCTTCCAGTGGTCGATGGCGGCGGCCGCGTCGATGTGCTCGGCGTGGCCGACGGCCTCCTCGATCGTGCGGAAGCCCAGCTCGGCGAGGATCTCCCGGACCTCCTCGGCGATGAACTCGAAGAAGTTGACCACGAACTCGGGCTTGCCGGAGAAGCGCTCGCGCAGCACCGGGTTCTGGGTGGCGACGCCGACCGGGCAGGTGTCCAGGTGGCAGACGCGCATCATGATGCAGCCGGAGACGACCAGCGGCGCGGTGGCGAAGCCGAACTCCTCGGCGCCGAGCAGCGCGGCGATGACGACGTCGCGGCCGGTCTTGAGCTGGCCGTCGGTCTGCACGACGATGCGGTCGCGCAGGCCGTTGAGCAGCAGGGTCTGCTGGGTCTCGGCGAGGCCGAGCTCCCAGGGGCCGCCCGCGTGCTTGAGCGAGGTCAGCGGGGATGCGCCGGTGCCGCCGTCGTGCCCGGAGACCAGCACCACGTCGGCGTGCGCCTTGGAGACGCCCGCGGCGACCGTGCCGACGCCGACCTCGGACACCAGCTTCACGTGGATGCGGGCGGCCGGGTTGGCGTTCTTGAGGTCGTGGATGAGCTGCGCCAGGTCCTCGATCGAGTAGATGTCGTGGTGCGGCGGCGGCGAGATCAGGCCGACACCCGGCGTGGAGTGCCGGGTCTTGGCGACCCACGGGTAGACCTTGTGGCCGGGCAGCTGGCCGCCCTCGCCGGGCTTGGCGCCCTGGGCCATCTTGATCTGGATGTCGTCGGCGTTGACCAGGTACTCGGAGGTGACGCCGAAGCGGCCGGAGGCGACCTGCTTGATGGCCGAGCGGCGCTCGGGGTCGTACAGGCGGTCCGGGTCCTCGCCGCCCTCGCCGGTGTTGGACTTGCCGCCGAGGCGGTTCATCGCGATGGCGAGGGTCTCGTGCGCCTCCAGCGAGATGGAGCCGTACGACATGGCGCCGGTGGAGAAGCGCTTGACGATCTCGGAGACGGGCTCGACCTCCTCGACCGGGATCGGGGTCCGGCCGAGGGCGTCCAGCTGGAACAGGCCGCGCAGCGTCATCAGGCGGGTGGACTGCTCGTTCACCCGGTCCGTGTACTGCTTGAAGATGTCGTACCGGCGGTTGCGGGTGGAGTGCTGGAGCCGGAAGACGGTGTCCGGGTCGAACAGGTGCGGCTCGCCCTCGCGGCGCCACTGGTACTCGCCGCCGATCTCCAGCGCGCGGTGCGCGGCCGGGATGCCGGAGGCCGGGTAGGCCTTGGCGTGGCGGGCGGCGGTCTCCTTGGCGATCTCCTCCAGGCCGATGCCGCCGAGCTTGGTGGTGGTGCCGGCGAAGTAGCCGTCGACCAGCTCCTGGGAGAGGCCGATGGCCTCGAAGACCTGGGCGCCGCGGTAGGAGGCGACGGTCGAGATGCCCATCTTGGACATGACCTTGAGCACGCCCTTGCCGAGCGCCTTGATCAGGTTCTTGATGGCCTTCTCGGCCTCGACGCCCTGGATGAACACCTTCTGGGCGACGAGGTCCTCGACGGACTCCATGGCCAGGTACGGGTTGACGGCGCCGGCGCCGTAGCCGATCAGCAGCGCGACGTGGTGCACCTCGCGGACGTCGCCGGCCTCGACCAGCAGCGACACCTGGGTGCGCTGCTTGGTGCGGATGAGGTGGTGGTGGATCGCGGAGGTGAGCAGCAGCGAGGGGATCGGGGCGTGCTCGGCGTCGGAGTGCCGGTCGGAGAGCACGACGATCCGGGCGCCGTCGGCGATCGCGGCGTCGGCCTCGGCGGCGATCTCGGCCAGCCGGGCGGCCAGGCCCTGGCCGCCGGCGGCGACCTTGTAGAGGCCGGAGAGCGTGACGGCCTTGAGGCCGGGCTGGTCGCCGTCGTGGTTGATGTGGACGAGCTTGGCCAGCTCGTCGTTGTCGATCACCGGGAAGGTGATGCCGACCGAGCGGCAGGCGGCGGCCTCGGCGGCCAGCAGGTTGCCCTCGGGGCCGAGGTTGCTGAGCAGCGAGGTGACGAGCTCCTCGCGGATGGCGTCCAGCGGCGGGTTGGTGACCTGCGCGAAGAGCTGGACGAAGTAGTCGAACAGCAGGCGCGGCTTCTCGCTGAGCGCGGCGATCGGCGAGTCGGTGCCCATCGAGCCGAGCGCCTCGCCGCCGGTCTTGGCCATCGGCGCGAGGATGACCCGCAGCTCCTCCTCGGTGTAGCCGAAGGTCTGCTGGCGGCGGGTGACCGAGGCGTGGGTGTGGAAGATGTGCTCGCGCTCGGGCAGCTTGGCGAGCTGGATCTGCCCGGCGGCGACCCACTCCGCGTAGGGGTGCTCGGCGGCGAGGGAGGACTTGATCTCCTCGTCCCCGACGATGCGGCCCTCGGCGGTGTCGACGAGGAACATCCGGCCGGGCTGCAGGCGGCCCTTCTTGGCGACCTTCTCCTGGTCGATGTCGAGCACGCCGACCTCGGAGGAGAGGACGACGAGGCCGTCCTCGGTGATCCAGTAGCGGGCCGGGCGCAGGCCGTTGCGGTCGAGCACGGCGCCGATCTGGGTGCCGTCGGTGAAGGTGACGCAGGCCGGGCCGTCCCAGGGCTCCATCAGGTTGGAGTGGTACTGGTAGAAGGCGCGGCGGGCCGGGTCCATGGTGGCGTGGTTCTCCCACGCCTCCGGGATCATCATCAGCACCGAGTGCGGCAGCGAGCGGCCGCCGAGGTGGAGCAGCTCCAGGACCTCGTCGAAGGAGGCGGAGTCGGAGTGCTCCGGGGTGCAGACCGGGAAGATCCGCTCCAGGCCCCGGCCGTTGCGGTTGGCGGGGATGAGGTCGGTGGCGAGCTGGGACTCGCGGGCGCTCATCCAGTTGCGGTTGCCCTTGACCGTGTTGATCTCGCCGTTGTGGGCGACGAACCGGTACGGGTGGGCGAGCGGCCAGCTCGGGAAGGTGTTGGTGGAGAAGCGCGAGTGCACCAGGCCGACGGCGGAGGCGTAGGAGCGGTCCGACAGGTCGGGGAAGAAGGGCTCCAGCTGGCCGGTGGTCAGCATGCCCTTGTAGACGATGGTGCGCGCGGACAGCGACGGGAAGTAGACCCCGACCTCGCGCTCGGAGCGCTTGCGGACGACGAAGGCGGTCCGGTCGAGCTCGATCCCGGCCAGGCCCTCCTTGGCGAGGAAGAGCTGCCGGAAGCGCGGCATGACGCTGCGGGCGGTGGCGCCGAGCAGGTCCGGGGTGACGGGGACCTCGCGCCAGCCGAGGACGGTGAGGTCCTCCTCGGCCGCGATGGCCTCGATCCGGGCGACGGCGTCCGCGTCGGCGGCGTCCTCGTCGGGCAGGAAGGCGATGCCGACCGCGTAGGAGCCGGCGGCGGGGAGCTCGAAGTCGACCTTGCCGCGCAGGAAGGCGTCCGGGATCTGGGTGAGGATGCCGGCGCCGTCACCGGAGTCCGGCTCGGCGCCGGTGGCGCCGCGGTGCTCCAGGTTGCGCAGGACGGTCAGCGCCTGTTCGACGATGGTGTGGTCGGCGATGCCGGTCAGCGTGGCGACGAAACCGACGCCGCAGGCGTCGTGCTCGTTTCGCGGGTCGTACAGGCCCTGAGCGGTAGGTCGCGCATCCGGAACGAGCGCGTACGGCTGGCGGGCTGCGCCGGCCTGGGGCTCGTTGGCGGAGTGCATGGATGCAGGCAGCATCGGCTCTCCCGTCGTCGTCTTTCGGCTGTGTGGTGCAAGGAGGGACGACGTTGGCCCTGATGCGATTTCGTGCAAGTTACATGATGCCCAAGATCCCGGGAAGTGGAATATCTCGTCCACATGGCGGACTGATCCGCAGGTCAAGGGGGGAATGAGAGGACGCGCCACAATGCGCGTCCCCTCGATTGTGCCCGGCGGTCGGCCGCCTGAAACAGGGGCGAAACCCGATCGCCACACGGGACGATCAAGGACGCCTGTGAATCGATCCCGAGGGCTCACCCGCGGATGCGAATCCTCGGCCCCGAGGCCCGAATGGTGAGACTAGGCCAGGCGCCACCCGGCAGCCGTGTGCGGAACGTCACGCACTGCCCGGCATAGTCATGCACTCTTCCGGGTCGTCACACACACCCCGGCCGGACAGGACCTAGCCGACGTGTCCGCCGATCAGCCACCCCAGCAGGTACGTCACCCCGGCCGCCGCCCCGCCCAGCACCAGCTGCCGCAGCCCGCTGAACCACCAGCTGCGCGCCGTCACCCGCGCCACCACCGCGCCGCACAGGAACAGCCCCACCACCGACAGCAGCAGCGCCGGCACCAGCGAGGTCGCCCCCAGCAGGTACGGCAGCAGCGGCAGCAGCGCGCCCACCGCGAAGCAGACGAAGGACGACCCGGCGGCCACCCACGGTGACGGCAGGTCGTTCGGGTCGATGCCCAGCTCCTCCCGGGCGTGGATCTCCAGGGCCTGGTCCGGGTTGGCGGACAGCTGCCGGGCCACCTCGTGGGCGAGGTCCGGCTCCACCCCTCGGGTGATGTACAGCTGCGCCAGCTCGGCCAGCTCGCCGTGCGGGTTGCGGCTCAGCTCCAGCCGCTCGGCCTCGATCTCGGCCTGCACCAGCTCGGCCTGCGAGGCCACCGAGGTGTACTCCCCCGCCGCCATCGAGCAGGCGCCGGCCGCCAGCCCGGCGAGCCCGGTCAGCACCACCGTGCCGCTGGACACCGAGCCGCCGACCACGCCGGTCATCAGCGCGAAGTTGGAGACCAGGCCGTCCATCGCCCCGAACACGGCGGGCCGCAGCCAGCCGCCGTTCACGTCCCGGTGGTGCCCGGCAGCGGGTATGCGGGGGTGGTGCCCGGCCTCGGGCTCCAGGGTGGTCGCGCTCACGGCAGTTCCCCTCCGTTCGATTCGTCTGCCCCGACCGTAGACCGTCTGACCTGCGCATTTCCAGCAAAGTAAGGCTGTCCGAACAGCGCTTCGGCCGCCCTGCGCGAGCATCGCGCGGGCGGCCGAAGCGGGGGGAACTCCCAGGTCAGGTCAGGTTCTTGGCATTCTTGTCGGCGCTCTCGACGGCTTCGGAGGCTGCCTCCGCGTCCGCCTTTTCGTCCGTGGACTGAGACAGTTCGGCGGTCTCACCGGCCCCGGCGACCTTCTCGGACGGCGCGGGCCTCCCGCCGGCCTTGTCCGCCGGAGCGGCCTTGCCGGCCTTCTCGGCCTTGCCCGACTTCTCGGACACCGCGGCCTTGCCGGACACCGAGGCCTTCTCGGACGCCGCCGCCTTGTCGGACGGGCCCTGCGCCTCGCCCTCCTCGTCGGCCAGCGGGTCGATGCTCGCCGGGTCCTCCCGGCCGGGCCGCTTCTTGCCGACGACCACCAGGTAGACCACGGCGCCGACGAACACCACGATCGACGTCCAGTCGTTCAGCCGCAGGCCGAAGTAGACGTGCGCCTCGTCGATCCGCAGCCACTCGGTCCAGAACCGGCCCACCGTGTACGCGGCCACGTACAGCGCGAAGGCCCGGCCGTGCCCCAGCTTGAAGCGGCGGTCGGCCCAGATCACCAGCAGCGCGACCCCGACGCACCAGATCGACTCGTACAGGAAGGTCGGGTGGTAGACGCCCTTGACGACCTCGCCGCCCGGGAGCGTCTTGTGGATCTCCAGGCCCCACGGCAGCGTGGTCGGCCGGCCGTACAGCTCCTGGTTGAAGTAGTTGCCCCAGCGGCCCATCGCCTGCGCGAGCGCGATGCCCGGCGCGATGGCGTCCGCGTACGCGGGCAGCGGCACGCCCCGGCGGCGGCAGCCGATCCAGGCCCCGACCGCGCCGAGCGCGACGGCGCCCCAGATGCCGAGGCCGCCCTCCCAGATCTTGAAGGCGTTCCAGGGGTTCTTGCCGGCCCCGAAGTACAGCTGGTGGTCGGTGATCACGTGGTACAGCCGGCCGCCGACCAGGCCGAAGGGCACGGCCCAGACGGCGATGTCGCCGACCGTGTGCTTGGCACCGCCCCGGGCGACCCAGCGCTTGCTGCCGAGCCAGACGGCCACGACGACACCGAGGATGATGCAGAAGGCGTAGGCGCGCAGCGGGATCGGTCCGAGTTGCAGGACGCCCCGCGACGGGCTGGGAATGTAGGCGATATCCATGGCGGTTCCGACGCTACAGGGTCTGCGGCCCCTGCTGGACACCCCCGGGGTCACAGATGCCGAACAACGGGCACCGGGAACGGCGCCGCCGCCCCCTCCGGACGGGGAGGAGGCGGCGGCGGTCACCCGGCGGTGTGCGGGGCTCAGCCCGCGGTCGGCGACGGGTTGTTGGCCTCCGAGGCGGTGCTGGTGGGCGCGGGGGTCTGCCCGTTGGAGCCCGCGGTGCCCAGTTGCTTGCCCTGGTTGGCGGCGTCGACCCACTTCACCAGGTTCGCCGGGGTGATCTCCTCGGCGCCGTTCTTGGGGTAGATCGGCTGGCCGTTGAGCAGCACGGTCGGGGTGGACTTGTAGCTCGATTTGTCGAAGTCCTGCTGCACGGACGACACCCATCCGCCGTACTTGTTGTCGTTGACGCAGGCCTGGAAGGCGGGCGTGTCGAGGCCGTCGACCTGCTTGGCGAGGTTGATCAGGACGGCCTTGTCGCCGAAGGCGTCGCTGGTCTCGTCCGGCTGGTTGCGGTACAGCACGTCGTGGAAGTCCCGGAAGTGCCCGGCGTCCTGGGCGCAGGCCAGCGCGTTGGCGCCGGCCTTGGAGCCCTTGCCCGGGACGGCCCGGTCGATGAACGACACGATGTGGTAGTTGGTGTAGATCTTGCCGGCGTCTTCCAGCTGGTCGACGGTCGAGGAGAACTCGCGCTCGAAGATCCCGCAGGCCGGGCAGCGCGGGTCCTCGTAGACGGTGAGGACGGCCGGGGCGTTGGCCGAGCCGGCCGGGATGACCAGGTTCTTGTCGCCGATCGTCCCGGCGGGGGCGGCGACCGGGGTCTCCGGCTTGGAGCGCTGGTTCTGCACCACGACGCCGGTGACCACGGCGGCGGCGATCACCACGAGCACCGCGCCGCCCACCAACAGCTTCTTCCTGCGCCTGGACGTGGCCTCGTCGGCCGCCCGCTGTTCCAGCATCCGCTCGCGGGCGGTGCGCTTGCCTTCTCGGTTCTTCTCGCTCATTGCCTTGACATCCACAATCGGGGAGGGCCTTCGTGGGGTGGGGTGGGGGTGCCGCGGGGCCGGTCGGTCAGCTCGCCAGCCGGCCGTCCGCCGAGAACCTGGTGCGGGGCCGCCACAGCAGCCACCCGGCCAGCAGGAGGAACCCGGTGTCGCGCAGGATCTCCTGGAGGTACTCGGTCTGCGAGGCGTCGACGTGCCCGCCGCCGCCGAAGCAGCCGCAGTCGATCGAGATGCCGCGCGCCCAGGCGGCGGCGATCCCGGCGATGAAGGTGAGCAGCAGCAGCGCGGAGACGCCGGCGACGATCCGGACGCCGAGGCCGATCACCAGCAGCAGGGCGAGCGCCAGCTCCAGGAAGGGCAGGGCGTAGCCGACCGGCTTGACCAGGCCCTCGGGCAGGATCTCGTAGGCGCGGACGGCCTGGGCGGCCTCCGCCGGGTCGGCGATCTTGGCCAGGCCGGCCCAGCCCCAGACCACCGCGAGGCCGAGCCGGACGACGGTGCCCAGCCACGGACTCCAGGCCGGCACCGGCCGCCGGGCGGGCGGCGCGGGCGGCGCGGGCGCCGGGTCACCGGGCTGCGCTGCCGGGCCGGCCATCAGGGAACCCCCCTCGGGAAACTCGTTCACTTCCTGATGAACCGTAAGGGATGAAGGACGGTTCCTCCATATTCAGGAATTAAGCCGGATGGGTGACGTCTGGTGATGGTGTGTCCGAATCCGGCGAACGTCCGTTCAGGGGCGGCCGGCCGTGGTCGATCAGGTCGGCGCGGCCCTCAGGAGCGGCAGCCGGGCGGGCGGCCGGGGTCGAACAGGTCGGCGCGGCCGTCGTGGTGCGGGTGGGCGGCCCGCTCGGCGGCGTCCCAGCGGGCCGCCTCGGCGCAGGCGTACGCGTCCCGCACGGCCCGCTCGGCACCGCGCTTGGCCAGCGCCTGCCCCACCTCGGTGTGCGCTCCGACGGCGGCGCCGAGCGCCAGCGCGGCGGCGGCCGCCCGCAGCAGAACGGCCCGATGGAGACCCGGCACCGGCTCACTCCTTCGTTCGCTCGGCAACCCCCGTGCACCTCGTTCGTGCACTCGTCCCTCCACTCAACGCCGGTCAACCCCGGCTGATGCGTGTGCCCGTCGCTGTTCACCCGTTCGGGGCCGCGCGAGCGCCGCCGCCCGGCGAGCCGGGCGCACGCGAGCGCGACGGCCCGCCGCCTCCGAGGAGGCGGCGGGCCGTCAGGTGGTACGGGGGTCAGCGCCGGCGGACGCCCGCCGCCAGCTCGCCGGCCAGGGCGCGCACCGCGTCCAGCGCGGCCGCCTCGTCGTCGCCGGCCTCCAGGATCCGCTTCACGAACGCGGAGCCCACGATCACGCCGTCGGCGAAGCCCGCCACCTCGGCTGCCTGCTCGGGGGTGGAGACGCCGAGGCCGACGCAGACCGGCAGGTCGGTGGTGGCCCGGGTGCGGGCGACCAGGTCCTCGGCGAGCGAGCCGACCTGGGCGCGGGTCCCGGTCACGCCCATCACGGCGGCCGCGTAGACGAAGCCGCTGCCGGCCGCGGTGACCTCGGCCAGGCGCGGGTCCTTGCTGCTGGGGGCGACCACGAACACGGTGTCGAGCCCGTGCTCGTCCGCCGCCTTGCGCCACTCCTCGGACTCCTCGACCGGCAGGTCCGGCAGGATGCAGCCGGCGCCGCCCGCGGCGGCGAGGTCGGCGGCGAAGCGCGCGGTGCCGTAGCGGTCGACCGGGTTCCAGTACGTCATCACCAGCACCGCCGCCTCGGGGTGCGCGGTGGCGACCTCCTGGACGGTGCGCAGCACGTCCTTGATCCGCACGCCGCCGCGCAGCGCGATGTCGTCGGCGGTCTGGATGACGGCGCCGTCCAGGACCGGGTCGGAGTGCGGCAGGCCGACCTCGACGATGTCGCAGCCGCCCTCGATCAGCGCGTTGATCGCCCGGATGCCGCCGTCGACGGTCGGGAAGCCGCCCGGCAGGTAGCCGATCAGTGCGGCGCGGTCCGCGGCCTTGGCGGCCGCCAGGATGCCACTGAGCTTCGATGCCATGGTCACTTACCCCCGTGGGCCGCGTCGTGGGCCGAACCGGCGGCCGGCTCGTCGTACAGGCCGAAGTACTCGGCCGCGGTGTGCATGTCCTTGTCGCCGCGCCCGGAGAGCGAGACCAGGATGGTGGCCTCGGGCCCGAGCTCGCGGCCCAGCTCCAGGGCGCCGGCCAGCGCGTGGGCGCTCTCGATGGCCGGGATGATGCCCTCGGTGCGGGACAGCAGCCGCAGCGCCTGCATGGCGGCGTCGTCGGTGACGGGGCGGTACTCGGCCCGTCCGGTGTCCTTCAGCCAGGCGTGCTCCGGGCCGACGCCCGGGTAGTCGAGGCCGGCGGAGATGGAGTGCGACTCGATGGTCTGGCCGTCCTCGTCCTGGAGGACGTAGGTGCGCGAGCCGTGCAGCACGCCGGGGTCGCCCTTGGTGAGGGTGGCGGCGTGCTTGGGGGTGTCGGCGCCCTCGCCGGCGGCCTCGCAGCCGATCAGGCGCACGCCGGCGTCGGGGATGAACTCGTGGAAGATACCCATCGCGTTGGAGCCGCCCCCGACGCAGGCGACGACGGCGTCGGGCAGCCGCCCGGTGCGGTCGAGCACCTGCTGGCGGGCCTCGACGCCGATGACCCGGTGGAAGTCGCGGACCATCATCGGGAAGGGGTGCGGGCCGGCCACGGTGCCGAACAGGTAGTGGGTGGAGTCCACGTTGGCGACCCAGTCGCGGAACGCCTCGTTGATGGCGTCCTTGAGGGTGCGGCTGCCGGAGGTGACGGACACCACCTCGGCGCCGAGCATCCGCATCCGGGCGACGTTCAGCGCCTGGCGCTGGGTGTCGACCTCGCCCATGTAGATGGTGCAGTCGAAGCCGAACAGGGCGCAGGCGGTGGCGGTGGCCACGCCGTGCTGGCCGGCGCCGGTCTCGGCGATGATCCGGGTCTTGCCCATCCGCCGGGTGAGCAGGGCCTGGCCCAGCACGTTGTTGATCTTGTGCGAGCCGGTGTGGTTGAGGTCCTCGCGCTTGAGCAGGACGCGCGCGCCGCCCGCCTCGGCCGAGAAGCGGTGCACGTCGGTCAGCGGGCTCGGGCGGCCGGTGTAGTCCTTGAGCAGGCCGTCGAGTTCGGCGGCGAAGGCCGGGTCGGCCTTGGCCTTCTCGTACTCCTCGGCGACCTGCTCGACGGCGGCGACCAGCGCCTCGGGGATGAAGCGGCCGCCGTAGGCACCGAAGTAGCCTCGGGCATCCGGCACCTGGGCGCCGGGCAGGTAGTCCTTCGCGGACTTGTCGGACATGGTGGAGTCCTTCGGGAGATGACGACAGGGACGTCTCGTGGCTGGGCTCAGCCGGATGTCCGTCGCCATCGGCGGCCCGGCACCTGCCCGGGCTCGCAGCCGATCACGTAGCGCACCCGCCGCCCCAGCACCCGGCGTGCGGGCGCGCGGCAGCCGCGCGGGCGGCAACCGGGGGCGAGGCGGGTGGCGATCTTCATGTCGGCGGGTCAGTCCTTGTGCCGGACGGCGGGGTGGGCGCCGGCCGCGACCAGGTCGGCGACCGCGGCGCGCGGGTCCTTGCCGGTCACCAGGGACTCGCCGACCAGGACGGCGTCGGCGCCCAGGTTGGCGTAGGAGATCACGTCCAGCGGGCCGCGCACGCCGGACTCGGCGATCTTGACGACGTTGTCCGGGATGGCGTGGACGACGTTGCCGAAGGTGTTGCGGTCCACCTCAAGGGTCTTGAGGTTGCGGGCGTTGACGCCGATGATCCGCGCCCCGGCGTCCACCGCGCGCTTGATCTCCTCCTCGTCGTGCACCTCGACCAGCGGGGTGAGCCCGATCGACTCGGCCCGCTCGATCAGCGACACCAGGGCCGACTGGTCGAGGGCGGCGACGATCAGCAGCGCGAGGTCGGCGCCGTGCGCGCGGGCCTCCCACAGCTGGTAGGCGGTGACGATGAAGTCCTTGCGCAGCAGCGGGGTGTCCACCGCCGCGCGGACGGCGTCCAGGTCGGCCAGCGAGCCGCCGAAGCGGCGCTGCTCGGTGAGCACGCTGATCGCGGCGGCGCCGCCGGCCGCGTAGTCGCTCGCCAGGGCCGCCGGGTCGGCGATCGCGGCCAGCGCGCCCTTGGACGGGCTGGAGCGCTTCACCTCGCAGATCACCCGGACCCCGTCGCCCTTGAGCGCGACGACGCCGTCCTTGGCCTCGGGGGCCTTGGCGGCGAGTTCCTTCAGCTGGTCCAGGGAGACCCGGGCCTGTCGTTCGGCGAGGTCCTCACGGACCCCCTCGATGATCGTGTCGAGCACACTCATGCGCACACCTCGCTTCGCTCAGCAGGCGCTGCGCGCAACACGCACCTGTCAATGGTTCGCTCGCTCACGCGAAGTGCCCCCAACATTTCTGTTCGTTCGCCGGCGACGAGCCGTCCGGGCGGTGGCCCGGCGGCACTTCGATGGTATCGGCACCCGGGGGCGCGGGGCGCATCCGCCCGGTGTGCGTCTCGCGTGCCGGACGCCCCCCTGGGCGGCTCCCAACTGCGGTTTCACCGGTTCTCCGGCGGTGCCCGGACGCGGGTTGCGGACCAAGTGGACCGATGTACGGGCCCCGGTGTGGACCGGTGCGTGAGCCTGCGCGGGTCGCTACCCGTCGGCGTGGGCGATCAAACCAGCAGGGGCGCCAGCCCCGCCCCGACGGGCAGGTTGCGCACCACCGTGAACACCAGCAGCAGCAGGAGGATCAGCACCCAGCGCCGGGCCCCGAGCGGGGGCCTGGGCCGCGGCCCGGCGCCGGTCAGCGCGGCCCAGGCCCAGCGCAGCCACAGCAGCGCCAGGACGCCGAACAGCAGGACGGCCGCGGCGTTGTCGTGCAGCGCGCCGGTGAAGTCCCCGTGGGCCAGCCCGTGGACGCAGCGCAGCCCCCCGCAGCCGGGGCACCACCAGCCGGTGGCGGCCAGGAAGGGGCAGTCGGGGTAGTGCCCGGGGGTGTTCGGGTCCACCGCGGCGACGTAGACGGTGGGGACGGCCACCGCCGCCAGCGCGGCCAGCGGCGGGCCGAGCCGGCGCAGGACGGGCGGCAGGGCGGAGGTGGTGGAGGCGGAGGTCACGCCCCGATTCTGCCCGGGCCGGGCCCGGACAGAACGAAACGGCGGGCGTGGCGCGCCCGCCGTTCGGTACTGCTACGAGTGGGTACTGCTGCGATTCGTATCCACTGCTCTGCTGCGAGGAGTTCGTCGTCAGGCGGCGACGGCGGCCCGGGCCGCGCGCTGCTCCTCGTGCGAGGTGTACACGTTGGCGCTCGGCTGCTTGCCCATGCCCGCCATCGACATGGCCTTGCCGACCACACCGCCGGCCAGGATGACCGCAATGCCGGCCCAGACCAGCATCACCGACGGGAGGATCATCGCGACCCCCGCGATCCCGAAACCGATGAACGTGATGGTCACGCCGGTCCAGGCGGCGGTGGTGTGACCGTGTGCTGCTGCTGCCATCTGAGTGGTGCTCCTAGCCTCTCGGGGCCCGGCCGGGCCTGCGGGGCCGCCGGCGGGTTGACGGGTTCCATTGTGCCGGGCCACACACCGGCGGCCCAAAGCGGGTGGCGGGTCTATCGCGTCACACCGGCGCCGGGGCCCGCCGAGGCCTGCTGCGGCCCGCTGAGGCCCGGCGGCTCAGGACCGGTGCCCAGGGTGCCCAGGCCCCGCGCTCAGACCGTGGTCGGGTCCTCGCCCCGGTCCAGCGCCTTCCACAGGTCGGCCGGGGTGTCGCTCTTCGCCGGGGCCTTGCGGGTGGGCGCCTCGTAGCGGCTGCCCATGGCCGGCCAGCTCCGGCCGTAGCGGAGGGTGAGCAGCCCGGCGACGGCCAGCAGCAGCCCGCCGGCCAGCGCCACCCAGGGCCAGCCGGTGTGGCCGACCTCGGTGGCCGCCGAGCCGGACAGCGCCAGCTTGCGGGCCGCCTCGGCGTCCAGCGCGGCGGTGTCCCCGGCGCCCGCGGCCGAGGCGGCGGCCGCGCCGAGGCCCGCCAGCAGGGTCAGCGCGCCGACCGCGAGCCGGCCCGCGCCGCGCACCGCGAACACCGCGACGGCCGCCGCGAGCCCCACCAGGGCCAGCCCGCCCGGGAGTTCGGAGATCGCGCCGCCGGAGACGGACACCGCCAGGGTGCCGGCCCGGCCCTCGGCCCAGACCCGGCCGACGGCGGTCAGCACCAGCACGGCGCTCAGCACGGTCAGCAGGAGCATCACGCCGAGCGTCCGGCGGCCCGACGCGGGGGCCGGCGGGGCGGGTACGGGGGTCTGGTCAGGTGCGCTCACCCGTCCACTATCCCCCGCCCGGCGTCCGGCCCCGCACCCGGGGTGGGCGGCCCGGCCGGGAACTCGTCCGTCCGCAGCACCAGCGTCCGCCCGGCGAGCGGCAGGAACAGGTCGTTGCCGAACGGCACCCGCTCCGCCTCCCGGTACCCGCCGTCGGCGGACGGGGCGGTGTGCACGGTGCAGGCCGCCGCCGCCGGGTCGACCACCACGTACAGCGGGATCCCGCTGCGCGCGTACGCCAGCGCCGCCTCGGCGAGGTGCGGCCGGGCCACCTCCAGGACGGCCTCGACGTCGCCCCCGGCGTACCGGCCCCGGCCGTCGGGCTCCGCCCCCGGGGCGGTCACCGTCAGGTCGGGGACCAGGTCGGGGGCCCCGGCCGGGGCGTCGGTCACGGCGCCGGCCAGCACCCGGCCGTGCCCGCCCAGCTGGTCCTCGATCTGGGCGGCCGCGTCGAGCACGACCACCCGCCGCAGTTCGTCGGGCGACACCTCGGACATCCCGGCCGCCTCCCTCGACGACTCACGGCTGACAGCTCACGACTGCCGACTCACGACCGGCGACTCACGACAGTTCCGGCGTCCGCAGCGTATTGGCGGTGGCGACGGCCCGCAGCACGGCCGCCGCCTTGTTGCGGCACTCGGTGTCCTCCCCGTGCGGGTCCGAGTCCGCGACCACGCCCGCGCCGGCCTGCACGAAGGCGGTGCCGTCGCGCAGCACGGCGGTGCGGATCGCGATCGCGGTGTCGGAGTCCCCGGCGAAGTCCAGATAGCCGACGCAGCCGCCGTACAGGCCGCGGCGGGTGGGCTCCAGCTCCTCGATGATCCGCATCGCGCGGGGCTTGGGCGCGCCGGACAGGGTGCCGGCCGGGAAGCAGGCGGTCAGCACGTCGAAGGCGGTCCGCCCGGGCGCCACCCGGCCGGTGACGGTGGAGACGATGTGCATCACGTGGCTGTAGCGCTCGATGTGCATGAAGTCGACCACCTCCACGCTGCCCGGCTCGCAGACCCGGCCCAGGTCGTTGCGGCCCAGGTCGACCAGCATCAGGTGCTCGGCCCGCTCCTTGGGGTCGGCGAGCAGTTCGGCGGCCAGCGCCGCGTCCTCGTGCGGGGTGGCGCCGCGGTGCCTCGTCCCGGCGATCGGGTGCACCATCGCCTCGCCGCCGGTCACCTTGACCAGCGCCTCCGGGCTGGAGCCGACCACGTCGAAGCCGCCCTCGGCGGTGCCGTCCGGCCCCGGGAAGCGGAACAGGTACATGTACGGGCTGGGGTTGGTGGTGCGCAGCACGCGGTAGACGTCCAGCGCCGAGGCCGGGCAGGGCGCCTCGAAACGCTGCGAGGGGACGACCTGGAAGGCCTCGCCGGCCCGGATCCGCTCCTTGACCACCTCCACCGCCGCCCGGTACGGCGCGCCGCCGAACGGGGAGCGGGCCTCGCCCGGCCCGGCCGGGGTGAAGGTGGCCAGGCCCGGGTCGACCGGCTTGAGCAGGTCGGCCTCCATGGCGTCCAGCCGGGCCACCGCGTCCGCGTAGGCCTCGTCCACGCCGCTGGCGAGGTCGTTGTGGTTGACGGCGTTGGCGATCAGCAGCACCGTGCCGTCGACGTGGTCGAGCACGGCGAGGTCGGTGGCGAGCAGCATGGTCAGCTCGGGCAGCCGCAGGTCGTCCGGGTTGAGGTCGGGCAGCTTCTCCAGCCGGCGGACGACGTCGTAGCCCAGGTAGCCGACCAGGCCGCCGGTGAGCGGCGGCAGGCCGTCGTCGTCGCGGCGCGGGGTGTGCAGCGCCTCCAGCGCGGCGCGCAGCACCTGCAGGGGGTCGCCGCCGGTCGGGATGCCGACCGGCGGGGTGCCCAGCCAGCGGGCCTCGCCGTCCTCCCCGACGGTGAGGACGGCGGCGCTGCGGACGCCGACGAAGGAGTAGCGCGACCAGCTGCGGCCCTGCTCGGCGGACTCCAGCAGGAAGGTGCCGGGCCGTTCCTCGGCGAGGCTGCGGTACAGGCCGATCGGGGTGAGACCGTCCGCGAGGAGCCTGCGGGTGACCGGGATGACCCGGGTGTCGACGGCGAGCTTGCGGAAGGCTTCGAGATCCATGGCGAGCGGCACCTTCTGGAGTTCCGGTAGGAGGAGCAGGAGGAGGGGTCAGGCGAGCGGGAGCACGTCGGCGTCGAAGCAGGTGCGGTCACCGGTGTGGCAGGCGGCACCGGTCTGGTCGACCTTCACCAGCAGGGTGTCGCCGTCGCAGTCCAGCGCCACCGACTTGACCGCCTGGGCGTGGCCGGAGGTGTCGCCCTTCACCCAGTACTCGCGGCGGCTGCGGCTCCAGTAGGTGCAGCGGCCGGTGGTGAGCGTGCGGTGCAGCGCCTCGTCGTCCATCCAGCCCAGCATCAGCACCTCGCCGGTGTCGTACTGCTGCGCGATCGCCGGGAGCAGGCCGTCCTCGGTGCGCTTGAGGCGCGCGGCGATCTCGGGGGCCAGGGCGGTGGTGCCGGGGGTGGCGGGTGTGGTGGACATGGGGCCATTGTTGCAGTCCGGCCCGCCGCCCCGGTGCGGCCTGTGCCCCTGTGCGGTGTGCCCCTGCTCGGTGCGCTCACAACCGCCGGGCCGGATCCGCGCCGCGGGGAGTCTGGCCCGGGAGCCTGCCCCGCCCCACCCCGAACATCGCCGTAAAGGGGCGATTTCGGCCAACCGCCTGCCGGGCGGGCCCCGCGTGGGCCATCCTCATGGCCATGACCTCCGAGCAGCAGCCGCCCGCAGCCGCCGACTCCCGCCCGTCCCGGGGCCTGGTCCTCGCCGTCGTGGCCGTCCTGGCCGTGCTGCTCGCGGTGGTGGCCACCGTCCTGCTCTGGCCGGAGGAGCGCAAGCCCGCCGCCGCGCCGCCCCCGCCCACCCCCACGGCCACCCCGACCCCGACGCCCACCCCCACACCGACGCCCACCCCGACCAAGACCCCGCCGTACGCCTTCTTCCCGGTCGGCGCCTGCTTCGACCACCCCCAGCTCAGCCCGGTGATCACCAAGGCCGAGGAGCGCCCCTGCACCGGCGAGCACGACGGCCAGGTGATCGCCGACCTGAAACTGGCCGACGGCCTGACCGGCGAGATCCCGATCGCGCTCGCCATGCGCGAGGGCTGCAAGGAGGCCGAGGCCGCCGCCAAGGCCCGCCAGACCGACGGGAAGACGTACTACGGCCGCCAGTTCGGCCCCGCCCAGGCCAACTACCAGCAGGGCTGGCGGGACTACACCTGCACCCTGACGGCCTCCAACAAGCAGGGCGGCCCCAAGCTCACCGGCAACCTGCACTGACCGCGGTCCGTCACACCCTAAGGTGACGCCATGTCGAACCACGCCCTCGCCGAGCGCCACCGTCTCGCCGAACTCCTGGCCGCCGCCGGGCCGGACGCCCCCACCCTCTGCGCCGGGTGGACCACCCGCGACCTCGCCGCCCACCTGGTGATCCGGGAGCGCCGCGCCGACGCGGCGGCCGGCATCCGGGTCGGCGCCCTCGCCGACTGGACCCACCGGGTGCAGTCGGCGTACGCCGAGCGCCCGTACGAGGAGCTGCTGAAGCTCTTCCGCTCCGGCCCGCCGGTGTTCTCCCTGTTCGCCCTGCCCGGCGCCGACGAGGCCGCGAACACCGTCGAGTACTACGTGCACGCCGAGGACGTCCTGCGGGCCGCCGACGACTGGACACCCTCCCCGGTGCCCGCCGGCCGCGCCGAAGCCCTGTGGCGCCGCCTGCCGCTCCTGGCCCGCCTGGAAGCCGGCCGCCGCTCCCCCGTCCGCCTGACCCTGCGCCGCCCCGACGGCCAGTCCCTCACCGTCGGCCCCACCGGCTCCCCCACCGTCCAACTCACCGGCGAACCCGGCGACCTGGTCCTCTTCACCTACGGCCGCGGCACCCACACCACCCTCACCGCAGACGGCTCCCCCGACGCCCTCGAAGCCCTCCGCCACGTCCTCCCCCTGCCTTAAAGAGGGAAAAATGATGTGTCGCCCCTCCTTCACCAGGAGGGGCGACACATCATGAACAAAGAACAACAAGGGGACAGGAATTCGAGTGTCGCCCCGCGGTGCACCGAGGGACGGCACCAGATCCGGTCAACAGCGGCGCCCGCGCCACGTCGGGCTGACCGACCAGTCGTCCACCAGCCGGTCCAGCGACGCTCAGCGCCTCCCGCCGGAGGCTACCGCCATCCCGAACCACTCACCGGTCGGCCGACCCCGGCGGTATGAGCGGTCACGCGGACGGCGAGCGGATCAACCCGACTCCTCGATCCTCACTCTCGCCACATCGTCGGCCGGCTCATCCACATGAGGTCGAGGGCCAACCGGGGGCTTCTCACCGCGGAGCCTCATTCTCCGCAGTGCGTGGAGGTGCCAAGGCGTCAGATAGAAGGCGCCGATCCCGACAGCCATACTGACGACGGCAATGGCCGCACACCCCACGCTGGACGGCGGCTGCCCGGTCCAGTCCCACCACTGGACCCGCCCCTGCTCGTCCTGACCGAAGTAGGTAATGGGGAAGATCGTTGCTACTGGCAGGATCCACGACAACCAGCGCCCGAAGAAACGCCCGGAGAGCAGCGCCAGGCCGAACCAGACAAGCAGGGCTCGCGTGAGCACGATGGCGAGTGTTCCGTCGGATACCGCAAGTTCAGTGCTGCCGACGAGGACGACCGTGGCAAGGATGACCGTGAGAAGATGCAGTGTCTCGTACCTGCGCAGCGCGCGGCTGGCCGCGAGTTCGAGCTGGTTCATCCTGCTATGCAGGCTGCCGGCGGCGATCGCAGCAAAGGCGACGGGTAGTTCTCGGCGCATGGGAATGCCGCTCATTTCTCCGCCGTGTTGGACCGGGAACGCCAAGACCTGAGAGCCGAACGCAGCGTCACAGCCCGTGAGTACGATCAGGCCCACTACGAGGCCGACGGCATGATGACCTCTCGCGTATCGCCTCAGGGTTTCGAGTCGTGTGGTTGAGTGGTCATCACCCGCAGTAGGCATAGTGAACCGCCTCGACTCGCTGCTGTGCCCACTGGGCCTGGGTACCCTCGGGTTCTGTGAGTACGTGGGCGATCGCGTCCAGGTCCACGCCGGGCGGACCACCGTGCATGCCGGCCGGTTGCCCCCCTCCGAAGATCCGCATCGCGAGCCACATGTTCAGTTCCCCGCTGGAGTGGATGAACTCCGGAGTCATCCGAGAGCTGGGGGGGAACCCGCAGCCGGGGGAAGTGGGTCGGGAGGCCGACATGATTCCACCGGCCATCGTTTCGGACGAATCCCACATGGAGCCCTCAAGGATGTAGAAGTCCTCGTACATGTGCGCGGCGTCGCCGCGCAGGCCGCGCTCGTAGAAAGCTGTGGGGACGGTGAACATCCCGCTTGGCAGCTGCCGCATGTGTTCTGCCATCGTCTGCGCCTTGGGGAGATACACCTTGTCCTCCGGCCAGAGGCACAGCGTGGGGGCGCCATCTGTGCAGACGGGCCGGTTCGGGGCAGCACGGGGTACTTGCACGGGGCTTGTCGCGACCAGTCCTACCAGTGCCGCACACAGCAGGGCGCAGATCGAAACGGCCATGACGCGGGAAGCGGCACCGGCCCAGATACGGCTGGTCGACAGCAGGGAGTGCCTCCGCACGAGGCCGGCGGCGGCAACCAGAAGGACGGCGACCAGGCAGCGGGCGAGTAGCGCGGGCACGGCAACTTTCTGAAAGGGCGCGCCGTTGATCACGTAGAGGCCGAGGGCACTTGGCGGACCGGCCCAGGCGATGAGGACCATGGTGCCGAGGCCGGCGATCAGTGGTCCTGTGAACTGCGACTTCACCCAGAGCCCGACAAGATGTCCCACGCTCGCGAAGCTGATCAGCAGCGCCGAGCCGAGCAACAGGTAACTGGGCCAGAGGAAGCCCGCTCCGGCCTTCGGGTAACTTGCGACAACCGCGACCACGGCGCCGACGCCATAGGCGACGAGGCCGTAGGTAAGCGTGGCCGAGAGCTGGGTCAGGTCGACCTGCCATCGCGGCCGGGCGCTGATCGCCAGTTGCGCATCGAGATGGTGGCGAACGGTGCGCCCGGCTGCCCAGGCGGCGGCGGCTGCGAGAAGGGGGGCGAAGTAGAAGGCGGGGATCTGCACCTGGACGCTGGTCTGTACCCACTGGCCAATCCACCAGCGGCTCCGCCCGAAGAGGGTACCGAGGTCGGCGGCGATGAGGAGGGGGAACCACCAGCGCAGCGGCGAGCGCCGCAGTTCCATCCAGTAGAGCATCACCGGATGCCTGCCGTTCGCCCGGCGAGCGCAGTCATGTAGCCACGTTCCAAGGCGGTGTCTCCGGGCATGTCCGGCCTTGCCAGGTCGCCGAGTTGGACCGGCGTTCCACGGAAGGCGAACGTACCCTCCGTCATCACCGCGACTTCGTCGCACACCGCGTTGACGTCTTCGACGAGGTGGGTGCTGAGAACGACGGCGGTGTCGGCGAGGGATCGGATCAGTTCGCGGAACTCGAGTCGCTGCGCTGGATCGAGCCCGACGGTCGGCTCGTCGAGCAGCACCAGTCGGGGGGACCCCACGAGAGCGGCGGCGATCCCCGCGCGACGCAGCATGCCGCCCGAGAGAGCCTTCATCTTTGCTTTTATCCGGTCGCCAAGACCAACCCGGTCGATCGCCTCAAGGGTGGCCGCGTGCGTACGCGTTGACGGGACTTCGCGCAGCCAGGCACAGTAGCGCACGAAGTCGTACACCGAGAAGCTCGGAAAGTACCCGAAGTCCTGTGGCAGAAAACCGATCTGGCGCCGTACCAGTCGCGCGGACCTCTCTGATACGACTGCCCGGCCGTGAATCTCGATGCTACCGGAACGCGGGGGCGATACCGTTGCGAGTGTTCGCAGCAGAGTTGTCTTCCCTGCGCCATTAGGTCCGAGCAGGCCGAAGACTCCCCCGGTAATCTTGAGGTCCAGGCTTGAGATGATTGTTTTCTTGCCGTAGCCCTGGGACAACCCTGTGATGCGAACTGCCGGTTCCACTGGACGCCTTTCATGCGGTAGCCGTGCGCCGCACCAGAGGTGTGCGGCGCACGGCTACGCTGTGCATATTGATCAGCTGTAGAGGACGTACGAGTAGTTGATGGAGAAGGTGCAGTCGACCTGACCCCAGCCGTCGACGTACGATCCCTTGCCGAACCAGACCCAACCGGAGTACTGGTCTGAAGAGTAGTAGCAGTTGCCGTAGTTCCGGTAGTTGCCGTCCTGGGACACACTCGGGTTGGTGCAGTGAGCGTTCGAGCCGGTGCTGCCCCAGGTGGAGTAGCAGCCGTTCGTCGTCCCGCTGGTACCAGCGGCGAGTGCCGGCGGCGTGACACCAGCGAGCGCGGCGGACGCGAACGCGCCGACTATCGATACCTTCGCGATGGTTGAGCGCAAGCCACTTGAGATCATCAGCAGGTACTCCCTGTCTGTTGTTGCGGGGCTTGCAAGCCCGGCCTCGTCCGGCCGGGCCCCCCGAGGGTTGACACTATCGCATGACGAAGCGTCAGCAAAGATCTTCTGAGTTGATTTACTCTCGACCATGACGGATTCGCTCAAAACGGATAACCTAAACGTAGTTGTTACAAAATCTCAACTTCTTCCATAAATTTTCGAATTCGACTGACACCCGCTGGCTGATTAAGCAAGCAGGGGCACCAACCACGATGGGCATGGCTCTCGTTGAGGCGATTGGAGATGCGGTGATTTGCCTGCCGATTTCCCGATTCGCCTCCTACGAGAGTGCGCCCGTCGGGTTGGCGGGACGGGTGTGGGTGCGGAGGTGGAACAGGTGGAAGAACCGCTACTGGAGTGGTTGCGGGGCCGCGAGAGGGCCGTCCAGGTCTAGCCTCGTTTTCACGAGCGGGGCTGTCCGATGCGTGATCGTTCGCAAGGAACGGCCCCACCCTGGAGCCCAGTTGCGCTTCACCGACGCCGACGGCATGCGCCTGACCTGCCTTGCCACCACGGGCGGCCCAATCGCGCGACTGGAGCTGCGGCACCGCCGGCGCGCCCGCGACACCGGCCTGCGCAACCCGCCCCTGCACGACATCGCCCAGAACCGGATATGGCTGGATATCATTCAGATCGCGCTCGACCTGCTCACCTAACGCCCTGACCGGGCCCGCACGCCGCCGGGAGCCCAAACGCATACGGCTGCGGCTGTTCTCCGCCGCCGCCCAACTCGTCACAACCGGGCGGTGCCGCTACCTCCGACTGGCCCGCCACTGGCCCTGGACCAGCGTGCTCACCAGCCTGTTCGCCCGCCTGCACGCCCTGCCGAACCCTGGCAGACCAGCAACATCACCTCATCCCGACAAGCAGCCGACCGCTTTCCGGAACCGTGAAACCCGGCGCCCACCCGACACGAAAGTCGGGCCCTCGATATCTCTTCAGGAAGAAAACCCAGCCCAGGCAAACAGAACGGCCCGCCAGCCGAGCCGGCGAGCCGCCATGCAAGATCGAGGTTAAAAATAGAAATTTAGACGCAAAAAAGAAAAAGCGCAAAGAGCGACGCGGGGGGCCGCAACAAAAGAAACGCCTACGTGACTCGCGGCAGGAATTTAATTCCATGACATCTCCGCCGATCCAGCACATTCCGGAACCATGGCGGCAAGCCCAACCAGAAACTGGTTCTGCCACGAGTCGGGGAAGATGTTCCAGCCACTTGATCAGGGCTTCTCTGGTAACGGAGACGGATTCCTCCGGTACGGCGCCAACGCCAACCCACCCGGCGTCCGAGTGCTTGGCCGGCTTTCCGTTCGTGATTTCACCGGACCACCGGTGAAATCACGAGAACGACGGTCAGGAAGCCGTTGGAAGCCTCGACGCCACGACACCACGGATGCGTTGGCGAGTTGCAAATCCTCGGAAGCAACAACGCGCCCGGCCTCCTCACTGAGTTCGCGAACTGCTGTCTCGGTGATCGGTTCTCCTGGTTCGCTCTTGCCGACCGGAAGATCCCACGTGCCTTGCACGGACTTGGCCTTGGGCCCTCGCCGGAGAAGAGCAATACGTTGAGGCCAGGGAGACCATCCTGGACGCCCTCCACCGGGAGACCTCCGAGGAGACCGGACTGACCATCGGCCAGGTCACCGACTAAATCGGCCACTTCGACTGCCGGAACAGCTGCGGCGGCACCACCCGCCAGTTCGAATTCGCCGTCACCGTGGAGAAGACCGAACCGGTCGTCCTCACCGAACACGACGCCCACCAGTAGGCCCTCCCCAGCGAGTTGCCCGAGGTCAGCGATACGGTTCGCGAGCTGATCGCACGCTGAGGTGTGGGAGTGATGCGGCCCGCGGATTCCCCGAGGGCCCCGCCACACTGCGGTCGGGACGACCCACTGCGGCTCATGGGGGTGACTGCCGACGAACTGCCAGGTTCCTGCCCGGCAGCGGGCCGGCGATCCGGCGGTGGTGGACGTCTTCGCACGGGCTCAGGCCCGGATGTGGGCCGAGATCGCCGGAGACGATCCGGACCCGTGGGCTGCCGGGCTGAACCGGGCGGCTCAGCGGTGGGACCGGTTCCGGGGGCGTGGCTGAGGTCTCCGGCCGGGCGCCCCGGCTGCGGATGATGCTCCTATGGGTCATCAAGCGGCATTGAGCCATTCTCGGTAGGCGTTAGCGAGGTCGTCGTCTCGGCGGATTCCGCGTTCGAGGGTGGAGATGGTGGCTGGCCAGACCCCGAAGTGGTTGGCGACGGCGGTAAGGGTGATGTTCTCGGCCTGGCGGGCGGGTCGCAGGTCGGCGATCTCGGGGACTGCGACGGTGGTGGTGAGGCAGCGGAAGATCTCGCGGGCGATGGCGCGTTTGAGGAGGCGGATGATCTCCTTCTTGGTGCGGCCCGCCTCGGTCAGGCGGGCGACGTAGTCGCGGGTGCGCCGGTCGCTGGACATCCGGCACAGGGCTATCCGGTAGAGCGCGGCGTTGGCTGCCCGGTCCCCGCCTCGGGAGAGGCGGTGGCGGTTGGTCCGTCCGCTGGAGGCCGGGACGGGTGCGACGCCGCACAGGGCGGCGAAGGACGCCTCGCTTGCGGAGCCGGTCGGGGTTGCCGCCGGCGGTGACCAGTAGTTGAGCGGCGGTGTCGGGGCCGACCCCGTAGGTCGCGCGCAGGCCGGGGTTGAGGCCGGTGACCAGGTCGTCGAGCGCCGCCGTGAGGGCGTCGTGTTCGTCGGTCAGGGCATTGACGCGCCGGGCGAGGGTCTTGAGCGCGGTCAGGACCGCGACATGGACCGCGTCGCCGACAGGACGCAGGCGAGCCAGGGCGTCGGTTCGCCTGTCGCCTTGCAGAGCAGCGTACTTGGCGCGGATGTCGTCGGGCGCGCTGATGAGGGCGTGCGTGATCTGGTTCAGGGTGGCGGTGCGGGCCTTGACGGCGGAGCGGGCCGCGTTGTGCAGGGCGCGTATGCCGGCGACGGTGTCGTCCTTGGGGGCGGCGTCGGCCCGGCCGGACAGGGCCGCGCGGGCAGCGACGTAGGCGTCGATGGGGTCGGACTTGCTGATCCGGCGGCGTTCGGCCCGATCGGGCCGGTTGACCTCCACCACGGCCAGGCCGGCGCGGCGGGCGGTTCGGGTGAAGCCGGCGCCGTAGGAGGATGTGCCCTCCACGCCGACCGCGCTCACAGTGCCGTGGGCGGTCAGGAACGCGATCGCGGCGCTGTAGCCGGCGGCGGTGATGGGGAACTCGGCGTCGGCGAGGTGGCCGCCGCGGTCGGTGATCACCGCGAGGTGGATCGCGTCGGCGTGGGAGTCCACCCCGCCGAACACCGTTTGGTCCGTGGCGCCGGGGTGCCGGTTCCTGTCCAGGGTGTCGGTTGGCACGGGCCCGCAGTGCTCCATGCCGCCCACGGGCTGGCTCTCTAATAGCGTGCCGCCGTCGGCCGACACCCGTGCGGTGTGGCTCGACAGAGGCATGGACGTGACACCACTTCAAGTCAGGATGCCCACCGCCGTCCACCTCCCGTCGCTTCGAGCGCAAGGCCGGCTGCCCGTGATCCTCATCGGTATCGACCCGCACAAGTCCTCCCACACCGCCGTCGCCGTCGACGCCTCCGGCCACCAACTGGCCCAGCGCCGCTTCGTCGTCAACGCTGGCACGTTCCGCCAGCTCATGTCCTGGTACGAGAAGTGGCCCGAGCGGCGCTTCGCCGTCGAAGGCGCACTCGGCCGATCCCTCGCCCAGCAGCTCGCGGCTGCCGACGAGCCCGTGGTCGACGTGCCGTCCACGCTGTCCGCTCGGGCGTGGCCGTTGAGCACCGGCGGCAACCACAAGACCGATGAGACCGACGCCCGCCACGTCGCCCAGGTCGCCCTGTTCCGCCCGGACCTGCGGGAGGTCGCGGCCGAGAACCAGTCCACGGTGCTGCGGCTGCTGACCGAACGGCGCGACGACCTGGTCCACGAGCGCACCCGTGTGCTCAACCGGCTGCACGCGGTCCTTCGCGGCCTTCTGCCCGGAGGCGTGGCCACCGGCCTGTCCGCCGACAAGGCCGCCGCCGCGATGAAGCGCATCCGCCCCGTCACCGCGACCGACAACCGCCGCCGCGACATAGCCCGCGACCTGCTCGCCGACCTGCGACGCCTGGATCGCCTCGTCAAGGACAACGAGGCCCAGATGCGCGACGCGCTGGCCGCGACCCGCACCACCCTCACCAGCCTGCCCGGGCTGGGCACCGTGCTGGCCGCCAAGGTCCTCGGCCACGTCGGCGACATCACCCGATTTCCCACCGAGCACCACTTTGCCAGCTACACCGGCAGCGCGCCCCTGGACGCCTCCAGCGGCAACAACGTCCGCCACCGGCTCAACACCGGCGGCAACCGTGCCCTGAACTCGGTCCTGCACGTGATCGCTGTCGTCCAGATTCGCGACGGCGGCCGCGGCCAGGAGTACTACCAGCGCAAGATCGCCGAAGGAAAGACCCCGTCCGAGGCCCGCCGAGCCCTCAAACGGCGCCTGTCCAACGTGGTCTACCGGATCATGAAACGCGACCATCGCACCCAACTTGCCGCAGCTGCTTGACACACAGAGGCGCTATAAGGTCATGCTCCACCCGGCCGGGGCCATTGAGAGAGGGCCCCGGCTGCGGATGTCAGTGGTCGGGTGCAGACTCGCAGAGGGTCGGGGAGGGTGCGTGCGCGCGCCCGACGGAGCCGGCCTGGTCACGTCTTCCGTCGAAGGGGCACCACCTCATGCTCACCACCGACTTTCCGGCCGGCGCGCCCTGCTGGATCGACCTCGGCAGCCCGGACATCCCCGCCACGGCCGAGTTCTACGGCAAGGTCTTCGGCTGGACGTTCCAGTCCGGCGGCCCGGAGGCGGGCGGCTACGGCTTCTTCCAGCTGGGCGGCAGGACGGTCGGCGCCGTCGGCCCGCTCGACGAGGGTGACCAGCCGACCTGGACGACGTACTTCCGTACGGCCGACGTGAACGCCACCGCGCAGGCCGCCGAGCAGGCGGGCGGTTCGGTCCTGGTCCCGCCGATGGACGTCATGGGCGAGGGGTGGTTCGCCCAGTTCGCCGACCCGCAGGGGGCCAGGTTCGCGGTCTGGCAGCCGGGTACGACCACCGGCCTGGACGTGGTGTCGGAGGACGGCGCGCTGGTCTGGTCCGAGCTGCACACTTCGGACCAGAGCGCCGGGTTCGGCTTCTACCAGGCGCTGTTCGGCTGGCGGGTGGAGAAGTTCGAGCCGGCTCCGGGCATGGACTACCGGGTGATCTCGACCTCCGAGGGCGACCAGCAGGCCACGGCCTTCGGCGGCATCGCCCCGACGATGCAGCCGGGCCAGCCCTCCGCCTGGACGCCGTACTTCGCCGCCGACGACGTGGACGCGGTGATCGCGAAGGCGACGGCGTCCGGCGGCTCGGTGCTGATGCCCGCCGAGAGCGTGCCGAACGTGGGCCGGCTGGCCTGGCTGGCGGATCCGCACGGCACGCCGTTCGCGCTGATCAAGGGCGAGCCGCGGGAAGCGTGAGACGGAAGGCCTGAGAGCGCGGAAGGGCCCGCCGTTCCGAAGCCGGAGCGGCGGGCCCTCAAGCCGTACGGACGGTCACCGCACCGGGTGCCCGGCCTCCCGCAGCGCGTCCTTGACCTGCCCGATCCGCAGGTCCCCGAAGTGGAAGACGCTCGCGGCGAGCACCGCGTCCGCTCCCGCCTCGACGGCCGGCGCGAAGTCGGCCAGCTTGCCGGCGCCGCCGGAGGCGATGACGGGCACGGAGACGGTCTTGCGGACGGCCCGGATCATCTCCAGGTCGTACCCGTCCTTGGTGCCGTCGGCGTCCATCGAGTTGAGCAGGATCTCGCCGGCGCCGAGTTCGGCCGCGCGCCCGGCCCATTCGACGGCGTCGAGGCCGGTGCCCTTGCGCCCGCCGTGGGTGGTGACCTCGTACCCGGACGCGGTCTCGGTGCCGGGGGGGCAGCGCCGGGCGTCCACGGACAGCACCAGGACCTGCCGCCCGAACCGCTGGGCGATCTCGCGGACCAGTTCCGGCCGGGCGATGGCGGCGGTGTTGACGCCGACCTTGTCGGCGCCGGCCCGCAGCAGCTTGTCGACGTCCTCGACGGCGCGGATGCCGCCGCCGACGGTGAGTGGGATGAAGACCTGTTCGGCGGTGCGGCGGACCACGTCGTAGGTGGTTTCCCGGTCGCCGGAGGAGGCGGTGATGTCGAGGAAGGTCAACTCGTCGGCGCCCTCGGCGTCGTAGAGCTTGGCCATCTCGACCGGGTCGCCGGCGTCGCGCAGGTTCTGGAAGTTGACGCCCTTGACCACCCGCCCGGCGTCGACGTCCAGGCAGGGGATGACACGTACGGCGAGGGTCACGGCTGTTTGCCTTCCAGGGTCTTTGCCAGCCCGGATCGATAGGCGTCGAGCTCGATCTCGACCATCATCCGGGAGTCGATCAGCCCGTCGACCACCACCATGGTGGCCACCGGGCGGGCGGCGTCGAAGAGTTGGTGGTGGGCGCGGCCCACCTCGTCGGCGTCGCGGACGTGGGTGATGTACATCCGGGTGCGGACCACGTCGTCCGCCGTCAGACCGTACGCGGCAAGGGCGTTGAGCCCGACGCCGAACGCGGCGAGGGTCTGCCGGAAGGGGTCTCCCTCGTGCTCGATCCGGCCGTCCACCCAGGCGGTGGAGCCGGCCACGTGCACGTGGTCCCCCGCGGCGACCGCCCGCGAGTAGCCGAACTGGTCCTCCCAGGGGGAGGATCCGCCGACCCTGCCACGCACGATCCGACGTTCCGTCATCCTGAAACCGCCTCCAGGGCCTCTTCGAGGGTGAACTTCTGCTCGTAGAGTGCCTTGCCCACGATGGCGCCCTCGACACCCGCACCGACCAGGCCGGAGATGGCGCGCAGGTCGTCGAGCGAGGAGACGCCGCCGGAGGCGACGACGGGGCGGTCGGTGGCGGCGCAGACGTCGCGCAGCAGCTGCAGGTTGGGGCCGGTCAGGGTGCCGTCCCGGTTGACGTCGGTGACGACGTAGCGGGCGCAGCCCTCCTGGTTGAGCCGCTCCAGCACCTCGAAGAGCTGGCCGCCGTCGCGGGTCCAGCCGCGGCCGCGCAGGGTGGTGCCGACGACGTCCAGGCCGACGGCGATCTTGTCGCCGTGCTCGGCGATGGCCTTGGCGACCCACTCGGAGGCTTCCAGGGCGGCGGTGCCGAGGTTGACCCGGGTGCAGCCGGTGGCGAGCGCGTTGGCGAGCGACTCGTCGTCGCGGATGCCGCCGGACAGCTCGACCTTGATGTCGAGGCGGCCGGTGACCTCGCGCAGCAGCTCGTAGTTGGTGCCGGTGCCGAAGGCGGCGTCGAGGTCGACCAGGTGCAGCCACTCGGCGCCGGCGTTCTGCCAGGCGAGGGCGGCGGCGAGGGGTTCGCCGAAGGAGGTCTCGGTGCCGGACGCGCCCTTGACCAGGCGGACGGCCTGGCCGTCCCGGACGTCGACGGCGGGAAGCAGTTCGAGGCGGCTCATAGTCACAACTCTTCCAAGCTCAGAGGGTGTTGACCCAGTTGGTCAGGAGGGCGGCGCCGGCGTCGCCGGACTTCTCGGGGTGGAACTGGGTGGCCCAGAGCGGGCCGTTCTCGATGGCGGCGACGAAGGGCTGCCCGTGGGTGGCCCAGGTGACGAGCGGGGCGTGGATCCGTGCGCTGTGGGTCTCCAGCTCCCAGTGCCGCACACCGTAGGAGTGCACGAAGTAGAAGCGGGTCTGCGGGTCGAGGCCGGCGAACATCCGGCTGCCCTCGGGCACGTCCACGGTGTTCCAGCCCATGTGCGGGATGACGGGGGCGTCCAGCGGCTCGACGACGCCGGGCCACTCGTCGCAGCCGGCCGTCTCCACGCCGTGCTCGACCCCCTTCTCGAAGAGGATCTGCATGCCGACGCAGATGCCCATGACGGGGCGGCCCCCGGCGAGCCGGCGGCCGATGATCCAGTCGCCCCGGACGGACTTCAGGCCGCGCATGCAGGCCTCGAAGGCGCCGACGCCGGGGACGAGCAGGCCGTCCGCGTTCATCGCGGTGTCGTAGTCGGAGGTGACGGTGACGTCCGCCCCGGTCCGTTCGAGCGCGCGCTGCGCGGAGCGGAGGTTGCCCGACCCGTAGTCCAGGACGACGACGTTCTTGCCCATGTTCAGGTGTCCAGTCTCTCTACGTGTGGCTAGAGGCGCATGATGCCGGAGGCCAGGCACATGACCGAGCCGAACGCGAGCACCAGGATGACGCCCTTGGGCAGCTTCTGCTTCCAGAACGAGATCACGCCGCCGGCCAGGAAGAGGCCGACGAAGATGAGGGCGAGGGCTGCCTTGCTCACAGTGCACCCTTGGTCGAGGGGAGGATTCCGGCCGCGCGCGGGTCGCGCTCGGCGGCGTAGCGCAGGGCTCGGGCCAGCGCCTTGAACTGGCATTCCACGATGTGGTGGGCGTTGCGCCCGTACGGCACGTGGACGTGCAGGGCGATCTGCGCCTGGGCCACGAAGGACTCCAGGATGTGCCGGGTCATCGTGGTGTCGTACGAGCCGATCATCGGCGCCATGCGCTCGGGCTCGGTGTGCACCAGGTACGGCCGGCCGGAGAGGTCCACGGTGACCTGGGCGAGCGACTCGTCCAGCGGCACCGTGCAGTTGCCGAAGCGGTAGATGCCGACCTTGTCGCCGAGCGCCTGCTTGAAGGCGGCGCCGAGCGCGAGGGCGGTGTCCTCGATGGTGTGGTGGGTGTCGATGTGCAGGTCGCCGTCGGTCTTGACGGTGAGGTCGAAGAGACCGTGGCGGCCGAGCTGGTCGAGCATGTGGTCGTAGAACCCGACGCCCGTGGAGATGTCGGTCTTCCCGGTGCCGTCGAGGTCGATCTCGACCAGGACCGCGGTCTCCTTGGTGGTGCGTTCGACGCGTCCGATGCGGGACATACGGGTTACAGCTCCTTGATCACGGTGCGGACGGCGTCCAGGAAGGCGTCGTTCTCGGCGGGCGTGCCGGCGGTGACGCGCAGCCACCCGGGGACGCCGTTGTCACGGACCAGGACGCCCTGGTCGAGGATGGCCTGCCAGACGGCGTGGGTGTCGGCGAAGCGGCCGAACTGGACGAAGTTGGCGTCCGAGTCGGTGACCTCCAGCCCGAGCCCGCGCAGCGCGTCGACCAGCCGGTCGCGCTCCTCCTTGAGCCGTCCGACGTACCCGAGCAGGGTGTCGGTGTGCTCCAGGCAGGCCAGCGCGGTGGCCTGGGTGACGGACGACAGGTGGTACGGCAGGCGGACCAGCTGCACCGCGTCCACCACGGCCGGGTCGGCGGCCAGGTAGCCCAGGCGCAGCCCGGCCGCGCCGAAGGCCTTGGACATGGTGCGGGAGACCACCAGGTTGGGGCGGCCCTCGATGAGCGGCAGCAGCGAGGCCCGGTGCGAGAACTCGACGTAGGCCTCGTCGACGACGACCAGGCTGGGCCCGGCGGCCTGTGCGGCCTCGTAGAGCCTCAGCACGGTGTCGGCGGCGACGGCGGTGCCGGTCGGGTTGTTCGGCGAGCAGATGAAGACCACGTTCGGCCGGTGCTCGGCGATCGCGCCGAGGGCGGCGTCCAGGTCGATGGTGAAGTCGTCGTTGCGCGGGCCGGAGATCCACTCGGTGCCGGTGCCCCGGGAGATCAGCGCGTGCATCGAGTAGGAGGGCTCGAAGCCGAGCGCGCTGCGGCCGGGGCCGCCGAAGGTCTGCAGCAGCTGCTGGAGCACCTCGTTGGAGCCGTTGGCGGCCCAGACCTGCTGCCGGGTGACGGCGAAGCCGGTGGTCCGGCCGAGGTACGCGGCGAGGCCTTCGCGCAGTTCGACGGCGTCCCGGTCGGGGTAGCGGTTGAGGTTGCGGGCGGCCTCGGCGACGCGCTCGGCGATCCGGGCGACCAGCTCCTCGGGGAGCGGGTACGGGTTCTCGTTGGTGTTCAGCTGGACGGGCACGTCCAGCTGCGGCGCACCGTACGGGGACTGGCCGCGCAGCTCGTCGCGGATGGGGAGGTCGTCGATCCGAGTCACCCGCGTCGCACCAACCTCAGAAGTAACAGGAGTCACAGAAGGAGTAGCAGCAGTCACGATCCCGGCACCGTCCAGTCGAAGCGCGCCTTGATCGCGTCGCCGTGCCCGGGCAGGTCCTCGGCGTTGGCGAGGTTGACCACGTGCGCGGCGACGTCCGCGAGCGCGTCCCGGTCGTACTCGACGACCTGGACGCCACGCAGGAAGGTCTGCACGGACAGGCCCGAGGAGTGGCAGGCGCAGCCGCCGGTGGGCAGCACGTGGTTGGAGCCGGCCGCGTAGTCGCCCAGCGAGACCGGGGTCCAGCGGCCGATGAAGACGGCGCCCGCGTTGACGACCCTGGCGGCCGCCGCGTGCGGGTCCCGGGTCTGGATCTCCAGGTGCTCGGCCGCGTAGGCGTTGACCACGGTGAGGCCCTGCTCCAGGTCGTCGACCAGGATGATCCCGGACTGCCGGCCGCCCAGCGCCTCGGCGACCCGCTCGCTGTGCTTGGTCCTGGCGACCTGGACGGCGAGTTCCGCCTCGACCGCGTCGGCCAGCGCCGGCGAGTCGGTGACGAGCACCGAGCCGGAGGTCGGTCCGTGCTCGGCCTGGCTGATCAGGTCGGCGGCCACGTCGGACGGCAGCGCGCTGTCGTCGGCGAGGACGGCGATCTCGGTCGGGCCGGCCTCCGAGTCGATGCCGATCCGGCCGGCGAAGAAGCGCTTGGCGGCGGCCACGTAGATGTTGCCGGGGCCGGTGACCATGTTGACCGGCGCGCA
Source organism: Kitasatospora sp. NBC_01300 (assembly GCF_041435235.1). Classification (NCBI taxonomy): domain Bacteria; kingdom Bacillati; phylum Actinomycetota; class Actinomycetes; order Kitasatosporales; family Streptomycetaceae; genus Kitasatospora; species Kitasatospora sp. NBC_01300. The sequence goes on from NZ_CP108408.1 coordinate 1,940,905, forward strand.
CTCCTCGGTGCCCAGCGCGAACATCGCCACGGCCTGGGCGCCGCCGACGGAGTACACCTCGTCCACGCCGAGCAGCGCGCAGGCCGCCAGGATGGTCGGGTGGACGCGCCCGCCGAACGCCTTCTGCGGCGGGGACGTCACGGCGATGCCCTGGACGCCCGCCTCCTGGGCCGGCACCACGTTCATCACCACGGAGGACGGGTAGACGGCCAGCCCGCCCGGCACGTACAGGCCGACGCGCTCCACGGGCACCCAGCGCTGGGTGACGGTGCCGCCCGGCACCACCTTGGTGGTGTGCTCGGTGCGGCGCTGGTCGGCGTGCACGGCGCGGGCCCGGCGGATCGACTCCTCCAGCGCGGCCCGCACCTTCGGGTCCAGCGTCTCCAGGGCCTCGGTGAGCTGCTCGGCCGGGACGCGGGTCGACTCCAGCCGGACGCCGTCGAAGCGCTCGGTGATCTCGATCACGGCCGCGACCCCGCGATGGCGTACGTCCTCGGCGATCGGCCGCACCTTCTCCAGGGCGGCCGCCACGTCGAACTCGGCACGGGGCAGCAGGTCACGCGGGTCGTCCAGCGAGCCGCGGAGGTCGATTCGAGAGATCACGCCACCCAGTGTAAGGAGTGGCCGGAACCCCTGGCCCCGCATTTCAGTCCGTGATACGAAAGGCGAGACGACCGGGGGGACGGGGAAAAGCATGCTGGAGCACGCCCCGGAGGGCTGGACCGACACGGAGCGTGAGCTCTGGGAGGCCTTCCGTCGCGGCAACGTCTTCGACCGGCGCAGTGGCGACGCCGCCGCCGACGACCCCTTCGGGGACGCCGTCTGGGGCCCCGGGCGGACCGTCCGGGCCAAGGTCCTCGCCCATCTGCTGCTGGCCGGCCCGGCCGCCGCCACCGGGCGGGTCGCCTCGCTGCGGCTCACCGGTGTGCTGGTCACCGGCGCGCTCAACCTGGCCGGCGGCGCCATCGGCCACTACGTCGAGCTCCGCGAGTGCCGCTTCGAGCGCAAGATCCTCATCTCGGAGGCCTCGGCCTCCACGCTGCGCTTCGTCACCTGTCTGATCCCCCGCCTGGAGGCCTCCCGGCTCACCACCACCGGCGACCTCCACCTGGCCCGCTGCCGGATACCCGAGGGCGTACGGCTCACCGACGCCAAGGTCGGCACCGACCTGCTGCTCAACCAGACCGTCCTGGGCGGCGACCGCTACGGCCGCGCGCTGTCCGCCGACGGCCTGGCCGTCCACCAGGACTTCGAGGCCGAACGCGTGGACGTGGAAGGCGAGTTGAGCCTGCGCACGGCCCGGATAGGCGGCCGGCTGTCGCTGCGCGGCGCCCAACTGCACGCCGTCCCGCAGAACCGCACCTGCCTCAACGCCGTCCGGCTCACCGTCGGCCACACCCTCTACCTGACCAGCTCCGCCGACGGCGGCTGGTTCGGCTCCCGCAGCTACTACGGCTCCGGCTACGGCCAGAACCCGCCGCCCGGCGCCCCCAGCACCCCGTTCCGCGCCTTCGGCCGGGTCCGGCTCTCCGACGCCCGATTCGAGAGCGCCTGCCTGATCTCCGGCGAGTTCCACCTGGAGGGTGACGACGAGCTCTCGTTGCGCCGCATCCACACCCCCGAGCTGCGGTTCACCTGCCGGGTCCGCCCCACCGGCACCGTCTCGCTCTCCCGCGCCCGGGTCGGCAACCTCGTCGACACCCCGGACGCCTGGCCGCGCGGCCGCCACCTGGGCCTGACCGGCTTCGTCTACGAGGTGCTGCGCCCCGTCGGGCCCTTCAGCGTCCAGCAGCGGATCGCCTGGCTGGAGGGCTCCTCGGTGGACTTCCAGCCCGAGTCCTACGAGCAGCTCGCCGCCGCCCTGCGCCGCGACGGCGCCGACGACGACGCCCGCGAGGTGCTGTACGCCAAGCAGCGCCGCCGCCACCGGACCCTCCCGCTGCCCGCCCGGATCTGGGGCCGGGTCCAGGACGCCACCGTCGGCTACGGCTACCGCCCCGGCCGGGCCGGCCTGTGGCTGCTGCTCGCCTGGGCGCTGGGCAGCGTGTGGTTCGCCACCCACCCGCTGGAGCCGCTGAAGGCCGACGAGCACCCGCACTGGAACCCGGTGCTGTACACCTTCAGCCAGCTCGTCCCGGTCGTCGAGCTCGGCCAGCAGGGCTGGAACCCCGGGGGCCTCAGCCAGTACGTCTCCGCCGGGCTGGTGATCGTCGGCTGGCTGCTCGCCACCACCGTCGTGGCCGGCGCCACCCGCATGCTGCAACGGGGCTGACCACCCCGGCGGGCCGCCCTCGGGCCCGCCGTCGGGCACAACCCCGACGCGCCGCGACCGCGCGGGGAACTACGCTGTCCGCCGTGACAGAACGGCTCCCGCTCTTCCCGCTGAACAACGTGCTCTACCCGGGCCTCGTGCTGCCCCTGAACGTCTTCGAGGAGCGTTACCGCCGTCTCGTCGCCGACCTGCTCCAACTACCGGCCGACACGCCGCGCCGCTTCGGCGTGCTCGCCATCAAGGACGGCCGCGAGGTCGCCCCGGTCCGCCCCGACGAGGGCCCGGCCGGGCCGCTCGACGGCCTCGGCACCGCCACCGGGGACCCGCTGGAGGCGATGTTCCACATCGGCTGCGTCGCCGACGTCGCCTCCGTCCAGGAGCAGCCCGACGGCCGCTACGAGCTGCTGGTCACCGGCACCACCCGGTTCCGGCTCCGCTCGGCGGACGTCTCCGGCCCGTACCTGACCGGCGAGGCCGAGCTCGTCGAGGAACAGCCCGGCGAAGGCTCCGGCGCCCTCGCCGCCGAGGTCGAGCGGGCCTTCCGGGTCTACCAGAAGCGCCTCGCCGGGGCCCGCGAGGCCAGCACCGTCGGACGCCAGGAGCTCCCGGACGACCCGCAGGTGCTCTCCTACCTGGTCGCCGCCGCCTCGGTGTTCGAGACCCCGGTCAAGCAGCAGCTGCTGGCCTGCCCCGACACCGCCCAGCGGCTGCGCACCGAGCTCGACCTGCTGCGCCGCGAGAGCTCCGTGCTCAGCTGGCTGCCGTCGCTGCCCGCGGTCGACCTCACCCGCCAGTCGTTCAGCCCCAACTGATCCGGGAAGCCCGCACGCTGGCCCGGGAAACCCGCACGCGGACCCGGGAAGCCCGCACGTAATCCGGGAAACCCGCACGCTGATCCGGAAAACCCACACGGCGAAGAAGGAGCCCCACATGGCGAAGAAGGCGAAGAAGGGCGGACAGGGCACCCCCGCCACCGTCGCCCTGGAGTCCGCCGCCGTCCCGTTCACCGTGCACGCCTACGAGCACGACCCGGCCGCCGCCTCCTACGGCGGCGAGGCCGCCGAGGCCCTGGGCGTCGCCGCCGAGCGGGTCTTCAAGACCCTGGTCGCCGACGTGGACGGCGTGCTCACCGTCGGCGTGGTCCCGGTCGTCGGGCAGCTCGACCTCAAGGCCCTCGCCGCCGCCGTCGGCGGCAAGCGCGCCGCCATGGCCGATCCGGCCGCCGCCGAGCGCAGCAGCGGTTACGTCCTGGGCGGCATCTCCCCGCTCGGCCAGCGCCGCCCGCTGCGGACGGTGGTCGACGCCAGCGCGCTCGCCCATCCCACCGTCTACGTCTCCGGCGGGCGCCGCGGCCTGGAGGTCGAACTCGCCCCGGCCGACCTGGTCACCCTGACCGGCGCCCGCACCGCACCGATCGCCCGCTGACCCCGGCCGACGGGCCCACCCGCGGGTGGGCCCGGGCCCACCCGGTCAGCCCTGCCCGCGCTCCCCCGGCCGCGCGGCGCCCTGCGGCCTCGCACCGTCGTCCGCCCGAGCACCGTCGTCCGCCCGCACAGTGCCGTCCGCCCGCGCAGCGCTGTCCGGGAGAGCACCGTCCTCCGGCCGCACAGCGCCGTCCGCAGGGGCCTGCGGCGCAGCCGCCCCGTACGGCCCGGCCCAGTACGGCGGCGGGTCCTCCTCGCGCTTGCCGAACGTCGCCGACAGCGCCAGCAGCACCACCATCGCCGCCATCGGCCACACCAGCAGCGCCCCCAGCGCGCCGAGGTCGATGCTCGCGTCGAAGTGCCCGCCGTTGCCGACCCGCCGTGCTTCGGCGATCAGGTCGTTGCTGGGGCCGAGCCACCGTCCGAGCCGCCAGGCGCCGACCGAGCCGAGCAGTCCGCCGACCACCAGTCCGAGCGCGACCGCGATGCCGCCGCCGCGCTGCCGGGTGGCCAGGAAGGCCCCGAGCGCGGTCAGGAGGCCGGCGCCGAGCGCGATCAGGGCGAAGACCGCGTCGGCCCCCGCCCGCTGCTCGCCCTCGGGGTCGGCGTAGAGGATGCGGTCGCCGTCGACGACCAGCGGCACCTTGGGCGCGAGCCAGACCCACAGCCCCGCCATCACCAGTCCGACCGCGATGCAGGCCAGTACCGTGCCCGCGCCGAGCCGCAGCTCGGGCAGCAGCCGCTCCTTGAGCGTGGGGCCCGGCGACTGCGCGACCACGAGGCCGTCCGGCGGCGGGGTCCCGGCGTCGGGGGCGGGCGGCGGCGCGTACGGATCGGGGGTGATGTCCGGCACCGCGTCCGCGTCGGCGCGGGTGGGGTCCGGAGGCGTGTTCGGTACGGTCACGGACCCCATCGTTTCACGATCGCGGCCGGGACGAGCCGTCGCCCGTGCCTCCCGGAACCCGAGCCCCGTACCTCGCGGAGCCGGACCCCGGCGGACCCCGGACGACCCCCGGGACGCCCCCTACCGGGAGACGGCCCGCCGGTAGGCCCAGGTGGCGATCGCCAGCGACACCACGCCGACGCCCGCGCAGACGGCGAGGTCGCCCGCGATCAGCGCCCAGTCCGGGTCGGGTTCGAAGGTCCGGGCGAAGGCCTCGACGCCGTACGTGGAGGGCAGCAGGTCGCGCAGCCACAGGACGGGCTGCGGGAGGTGGTCGACGGGCAGCACGCCGAGCAGCAGCGCCGCCGACATGCCGAGCTGCCCGAGCATGGTGGCGATCTCCTGGCGGGGCGCGAGCAGCCCGCAGGCGGCCCCGAGCCCGGACAGGGCGGCCCCGGCGAGCGGGACGACGGCCAGCAGCACCCACAGCTGCCCGAGCGGCAGCCCGAACATCACGGCGCCGAAGGCCGCGGTGAGGACCGTCCCGGGCAGCGTGAACGAGGCGTAGGCGGCGGCCGCGCCGAGCACCACCGAGGCGGCGGGTACGGGCAGCGTCGCGTAGTGGTCGAGTCCGCCGGTGGCCCGCAGCTTCCCGAAGTACTGGGCGAGCAGGTTGAGGGCGACGAACGCCACCACCAGCACGCTGGAGCCGGCGACCACGGACCGCGCGGCCGAGGTCTGCCCGGCGTCCACCACGCCCCGCATCATCACGAGGATGCCGACGGACTGGAAGGTGGCGACGAACAGCAGCGGGATCCGCGCCACCCGGGCCCGGGCGAGCTGGGCCCGGTAGACGGCGGCGAGGGCGGGCAGCAGCCGGGCCGCGGGGGCGAGCGGGGCGGGGGTGCCGCCGGTCGCGGGGGCGGTGGCCTGCGGCGGCACCGAGAGCAGCGTCACTTGGCCAGTCCTCCGTGGCGGCCCCCGAGCTTGAGGTAGGCGTCCTCAAGGCTCGGGGTGGCGAGGGTGAAGTCGTCGAGGGCGGCGAAGGCCGGGCCGGTGGTGACGGCGGCGACCAGTTCGCGGGCCTGTTCGGGGGTGGTGCGGACGGTCCAGCGGCGGCCGGTGCGTTCGGCCCGTTCGGCGAGTGCGGCGACGGCGGGGACGGCGAGCGGCGCCTCGTCCCGCCAGACCAGGTCGAGCCGGACGTCGCCGTCGACGAGGGCCTTGAGTCCGCCGGGGGTGTCGCAGGCGATGACCCGCCCGTCGTCGATGACGGCGACCCGGTCGAGCACGGTCTCGGCCTCGATGACGTTGTGGGTGACGAGCAGGACGGTGGCGCCGCGTTCGGTGCGGCGCCGGTCGACGGCGGTCCAGACGGCCCGCCGGGCGACGGGGTCCATGCCGGTGGTGGGTTCGTCGAGGACGAGCAGCGGCCGTTCCCCGACGAGGGCGGCGGCGACGCAGGCGAGCCGGCGCTGGCCGCCGGAGAGCTTGGCGAGCGGCCGCTGGGCGAGGGGTTCGAGCCCGAGTTCGGTGAGGACGTCGGCGGCTTCGGCGCGGGCCCGGGCCCGGGTGAGGCCGCGCAGCCGTCCGGTGGTCTCGGCGGCGAGCGCGACGGTCAGTTCGTCGAGGGCGCTGGATTCCTGGCCGAGGTAGCCGAGCAGCCGGGCGGCCCGTTCGGGGTGGCGGACGATGTCGTGGCCGAGGAGTTCGACGGATCCGGAGTCCGGCCGCAGCAGGCCGGTGAGCTGGCGGACGAGGGTGGACTTGCCGGCCCCGTTGGGTCCGAGCAGTCCGAAGATCTCGCCCTGGCGGACGGTGAGGCTGATTCCGTCGTTGGCCCGGATCTCGGTGGCACCGGCTCCGCGCCCGGTGCGATAGGTCCTCACGAGGTCGCGCACGGCGACGCACGGCGGGGTGTTCTGGGGTGCTCGCCCTGCCGACTCGTTCACGACCGAAGACTTTACGCGTTCGCACGGGCGAACCGGACAAGGGGGCCTGATCACCGAAAACCGGCGCGCGGCCCGCCGGGTCCAACCCGGGCCGTGCGCCCGTCAGTCGTCCACGACGACCATCGATCCGCCGGGCACCCGGACCGCCAGTTCCTTCCAGAATCCGGCCCGGATGGCGTAGCGGTCGTGTTCGTCGATCTGGTCGTCCTTGTGCGCGAGCAGTCCGAAGCGGGCGGCGTAGCGGAGGAGTTCGCCGTCGACCCGGTGCGGGATGCGGGGGTAGTCGGGCCAGAGCACGGTGAGCCGTTCGACGTCGCCCAGTCGGTCGCTCCAGCGGCGGGCGAAGACCTGGCCGACTTCGTGGGCGTCGCCGCCGATGGAGGTGATGTCCTCCTCGCGGTCGGCCCAGCGCTGTTCGGCGGTGGTGAGGTGGGCGAGGGTGGGGAGGCTGTCGCCGGCGGTGACGGCGGGTTCGGGGGCGGGGCGGTCGACCCAGCCGCGGTCGGAGGACCAGCGCAGGACGGGGCCGGCCTGTCCGGCGGCGCCCGTCGAGCCGACGGCCTGCCCGTTGGTGCCGTGCCCGTTCGCCTGCCCGTTCAGGAGCCCGTTGGCGCCGTGTCCGTTGGCGCCGTGCCCGTTGACGAGCCCGTTGCCGCCGTGGCCGTTCGCGAGTCCGGTGCCGCCGTGCCCGTTGACGGCCGAGGCGACGGCGGGGGTGCGCCCGGCGAGGTCCTTGGGGGTGGGGACGACCTTGAGAGCGGCGGCCGGCTGGGGCCGCCCCGCCGCTGGAACCGCCCCTGGAACCGCCCCTGGGACGGCCCCGACGGCGGAGGCCCCGACGGCAGCGGGCACGGCGGCAGCGGGCACGGCGGCCGGCGCGACGGCGGCCGGCTGGACGACCGGGGGCGCCACGACCGGCGCCGCGGCGGGTGCCACCACGGGCGGGCCGACGGGCGGACCGACGGGCGGGGCGGCGAGGATCTTGGCGATCTCCTGGCGGGCGCCGGGCGCGGGGAAGACGCTGGCGTTCTCCCGGAGGCTGAAGGAGCCCTCGATCCACTCCCGGTCGAGCACTCTTCGCTCGTCGGCCTCGCCGACCAGGTCCTCGGACTGGTTGAAGTCGCCGTCGGCGGCCTGGAGCGCCCACAGGTGGACGGCCACGCCGTGTTCCTTGGCGGTCATCATGCCGGGCAGCAGGTCCCCGTCGCCGGTGATCAGGACGACGTCGGCGCAGGCCCGGTTGCGGGCGAGTTCGGAGAGTTCGGCGTGCATGGCGGCGTCCACGCCCTTCTGCACCCAGCGCCCTTCGGCGCGGGTGAGGGCGCCGAGCCGCACGGTGACGCGGGGCAGGACGCGCAGCCGGCGGTGTTCGGGCATCGGGCGCCGGTCGGGGGCGGCGTCGAACCAGTAGATGCGCAGCAGCGGCAGTCCGGTCTCGGCCTCGGCGCGTTCGCGCAGCGCGGTGATCAGCGCGGTGTGGTCGACGGTGACTCTGGAACGGGATGGGTCACCGGCGAGCAGGCTGGCGGCGGCGCCCAGCAGGTATCCGGCATCCACCAGGACGACACAGCGGTCCATCGCGCACCTCTTTCCACTCGCCCTCGTGTTGGGGGGTCGGGCCGGGTGGGCGCGGATCCGCCCGTCGTCCGGGCGTGGTGGGGTGAGGGGCCCCCGTGGCCGCCCGATCGTTGGGTCACCTTTTCCCCCTGGTTCGCGCGCCGAACCTCGACGGATGTCGCGGTACCGCAACGGCAAGCCCAACGGAACGCAAAGGCGGGCCCCGTTCAACGACGGGGCCCGCCCTTGGTCACGCCGGGTGGTGCGAGCGGGCGCTCGCCGCCAGGTGCGAGCGCCCACGGCCCGGCGGGGCCGGGTGTCAGCCCTTGAGCTCGGCGGCGACCAGCTCGGCCAGCTGGACGGCGTTGAGCGCGGCGCCCTTGCGCAGGTTGTCGTTGGACACGAACAGCGACAGGCCGTGCTCGACGGTCTCGTCGGCCCGGATGCGGCCGACGTAGCTCGGGTCCTGGCCGGCGGCCTGGAGCGGGGTGGGGATGTCGGACAGCTCGACGCCGGGGGCGGCGGCGAGCAGTTCGGCGGCGCGCTCGGGGCTGATCGGGCGCTCGAAGCGGGCGTTGATCTGGAGCGAGTGGCCGGAGAAGACCGGGACGCGCACGCAGGTGCCGGCGACCTTGAGGCCCGGGATGCCGAGGATCTTGCGGCTCTCGTGGCGGAGCTTCTGCTCCTCGTCGGTCTCGTTGGAGCCGTCCTCGACGATGGAGCCGGCCAGCGGCACCACGTTGAAGGCGATCGGGCGCTGGTAGACCTTGGGCTCGGGGAACTCGACGGCGGAGCCGTCGTGGGCGAGCGCGGCGGCGCCGTCGACGACCTTGGCGGCCTGGTCCTGGAGCTCGGCCACGCCGGCCACGCCGCTGCCGGAGACGGCCTGGTAGGTGGAGACGACGAGCGCGGCGAGGCCGGCCTCCTCGTGCAGCGGGCGCAGCACGGGCATGGCGGCCATGGTGGTGCAGTTCGGGTTGGCGATGATGCCCTTGGGCCGGTCGGCGATGGCGCCGGGGTTGACCTCGGAGACGACCAGCGGGACGTCGGGGTCGCGGCGCCAGGCGGAGGAGTTGTCGATGACGACGGCGCCGGCCGCGGCGGCCTTGGGGGCGAGGGCCTTGGAGGTGGAGCCGCCGGCCGAGAAGATCACGATGTCCAGGCCCGTGTAGTCGGCCGTGGCCGCGTCCTCGACGGTGACCTCGGTGCCCTGCCACGGCAGGGTGCGTCCGGCCGAGCGGGCCGAGGCGAACAGCCGCAGCTGCTCGACCGGGCCCAGTCCGCCTTCACGACCAGCGCGCTCCGCCAGGATCTCGCGGACCACGCCGCCGACCTGGCCGGTGGCCCCGACAATGCCGATCTTCATTCCGACTACTCCTCTGGATGGTGCTGTCTACAGCCGCACTCTGCCCATCATGCCTTGTCACGCGAGTGCGGCGGCCTGCTGTTCCACGGTGTGAGAGCGACTAATGGTCCAGACCACTCACCAGCTTCAGCGCCGCCTCGACCTCCGCCTCCCCGGCCGGCAGCAGCGGCAGCCGGACGTCCGGGGTGGGGATCCGGCCCTGGGCGTGCAGCACGCCCTTGATCACCGTCGGGTTCGGCGCGGCGAAGGCGGCCAGCGCCAGCCCGGTGAGCCGGTGCCCGAGCGCCCGGGCCCGGGCGGCGTCCCCGGCCTGCCAGGCCTGCGTCAGCTCGACGAACCTGGCGGTGGCCAGATGGGCGGAGGCGAGGATGCCGCCGGCCGCGCCGAGCGCCAGCAGCGGGGACAGGAAGGCGTCCTCCCCGGTCAGCACCGCGAAGTCGGCGGGGGCGGCGGCGAGCAGTTCCACCGCCGTCTGGTCCACTCCCCCGGTCGCGTACTTGACGCCCACCACGCCGTCCAGCGCGGCGAGTTCGAGCAGCGCGGCGGCGGACAGCTGCTGCCCGGTGCGGTACGGGATGTGGTAGGCGACCAGCGGCAGCGGGCTGCTCTCGGCGAGCGCCCGGAAGTGCGCGACCGTCCCGGCCTCGCCCGGCCGCAGGAACGCCGGGACGGTGACCAGCGCGGCCGCGGCCTGCGGCACCCGCTTGCCGAGCGCGGCCAGCGACTCGGCGGTGGAGCGGGTGTCGCCGCCGTGCGCGCCGACGGTCAGGAGGGCCCCGCGGCCGGCGCAGGCGGCCGCGGCGGTCTCGACCACGGCCCAGCGCTCGTCCTCGCTCAGCGCGGCGGGCTCGCCGGTGGTCCCGAGGGCGACCAGCCCGGCCGCGCCGGCCTCCAGCAGTTCGGCGGCGAGCACCGCGAGGGCGTCCAGGGCGACCGTGCCGTCCGCGGCGAAGGGCGTGATCAGGGGGACGTGGATACCGGTGAGTTCCATGGGCACGATCCTGCGGCCCGCCGATCACCCAGGTCCAGTTCACATTCGTGATGCTTCTCGTAAGCTGAGCCGATGCTCGACGTCCGACGCCTGCGCCTGCTGCGCGAACTCGCCCACCTCGGCACCATCGCCGCCGTCGCCGAGGCGCTCTCCTTCAGCCCTTCGGCGGTGTCCCAGCAGCTGTCCGTCCTGGAGAAGGAGGCGGGCGTCCCGCTGCTGGAGCGCACCGGGCGGCGGGTCGCGCTCACTCCGGCCGGGCGCAACCTCGTCCGGCACGCCGAGGCGGTGCTCGCCCTGCTGGAGCAGGCGGGCGCCGAACTCGCCCACGCCCGGCGGGGCTTGGCCGGCCCGCTGCGGATCGGCACCTATCCGTCGGCGGCCCGCGCGATCATCCCGGCGGTGCTGGGCGAGCTGGCCGCCTGGCATCCGGGCCTGGAGCCGATGGTGACCGAGGTGGATCCGGCGGGCGTCGCGGCGGCGCTGCGCGCGGGCGAGCTGGACGTCGCGCTGGTCCACGAGTACGACCTCGTCCCGGCCGATCCGGAGCCGGGCCTGGCGGTGACCCGTCCGGTGTTCACCGAGCCGATGTACCTGGCGGCCCGCGCCCCGGGCACCGTCGCCGAGCAGCGCGGCGCGCCGTGGATCATGGCGCCGCGGGGCACGCTCTGCCACAGCATGGCCGTCCGGGCCTGCGAGGCCGCCGGGTTCGCGCCGCGGATCCGGCACCAGATCGACGACTTCGCGACCGTCCTGGCCCTGGTGGCGGCCGGCCAGGGCGTGGCCCTGGTCCCGCAGCTGGGTGCCGCGCAGCCCCCGCCCGGCGTGGTCCTCACCCGGCTGCCGATGTACCGCCGCACCCGGGCCGCCTTCCGCGCGGGCGCCGGCTCGCACCCGGCCATCTCGGCCTTCGTCTCCGCCCTGCACACGGCCGTCCCCCCGGGCCTGGGCGGGCACGGCTGATCCCCCGGAGCACACCCGGGGGATCAGCGCCGCATCCGGCTCAGCCCGCCAGGCAGCTCGGCCCGAGCAGCTGCTTGAGGTCGCCGAACAGCGCCGGGTCCGACTTCACCCGGTGCCGGTCCAGCCGCAGCACGGTCGTCTTGTTGCGGCCCTCCAGCCGCACCCGAACCTCCGTGGTGCCCCGGTGGCTGCCCAGCACCTCGCCGAGCCGGGCGATCAGCGGCGGGGTGATCTTCACGCTCGGGATGTTGATGATGATCGGCGCCTCGGCGTGCGCGTTCGACAGGTCCGGGACGGACAGCTCCATCCCCATCAGTCGCGGCACGTCCTCCCGCTTGTCCAGCTTGCCGCGCACGAACACCACGGCGTCCTCGACGAGTTGGGCCGAGACGAGCTGGTAGCTGGCGGGGAAGAACATGCAGTCGATCGAGCCCGCGAGGTCCTCGACGGTCGCGATCGCCCAGGCGTTGCCCTGCTTGGTCATCTTGCGCTGGAGGCCCGAGATGATGCCGCCGATGGTGACGATGGTGCCGTCGGGCCGCTCGGCGAGGTCGGCCACCGCGCAGTCCGCCTTGTCGGCGAGCACGTGCTCGATGCCGTGCAGCGGGTGCGAGGAGACGTACAGGCCGAGCATCTCGCGCTCCTGGGTGAGCAGGAAGGACTTCTCCCACTCCTCCTCGGAGAAGACGACGTCGAGGCCGAAGCTGGGCTCGTCGGAGACGGCGTCCCCGCCGAACAGGTCGAACTGGCCCTCGGCCTCCTTGCGCTTGACCCCGACGACGTTGTCGATCATCGGCTCGAACTGCGCGCTGAGGCCCTTGCGGGTGTGCCCGAGCGAGTCGAAGGAGCCCGCCTTGATCAGCGATTCGACGGTCCGCTTGTTGCAGACCACCGACTCCACCTTGTCGAGGAAGTCCGGGAAGGAGCTGAACTTCCCCTTCGACTTGCGGGTGCGGATCATCGACTCGACGACGGGGCCGCCGACGTTGCGGATCGCGGTGAGGCCGAACCGGACGAGCGTGTCACCGTGCGGGGTGAAGTCCGAGTCCGACTCGTTGACGTCCGGCGGCAGCACCTGGATGCCCATCTTGCGGCACTCGTTGAGGTAGATCGCCGACTTGTCCTTGTCGTCCTTGACGGACGTCAGCAGGCCGGACATGTACTCGGCCGGGTAGTTCGCCTTGAGGTAGGCCGTCCAGTACGAGACCAGCCCGTACCCGGCGGTGTGCGCCTTGTTGAACGCGTAGCCGGAGAAGGGGACCAGGACGTCCCACACCGCCTGGATCGCCGCGTCCGAGTAGCCGTGGTCCCGGCAGCCCTTCTGGAAGGGCACGAACTCGGCCTCCAGGATCTCCTTCTTCTTCTTGCCCATGGCCCGGCGCAGCAGGTCGGCCTGGCCGAGCGAGTAGCCGGCGAGGATCTGGGCGGCCTTCTGCACCTGCTCCTGGTAGACGATCAGGCCGTACGTCGGCTTGAGGATCTCCTCCAGGGGCTTCTCCAGCTCCGGGTGGATCGGGGTGATCTCCTGCTGGCCGTTCTTGCGCAGCGCGTAGTTGGTGTGCGAGTTGACGCCCATCGGGCCCGGTCGGTACAGCGCGAGGACGGCGGAGATGTCTTCGAAGTTGTCGGGCTTCATGAGGCGCAGCAGCGAGCGCATGGGGCCGCCGTCGAGCTGGAAGACGCCGAGCGTGTCGCCGCGTGCCAGCAGTTCGTAGGTCGGCTTGTCGTCCAGGGGCAGATCAAGCAGGTTGATCTTGATGCCCTTGTTCTTCTCGATCGCCTTGACGGCGTCGTCCATGATCGTCAGGTTGCGCAGGCCGAGGAAGTCCATCTTGAGAAGGCCGAGGCCCTCGCAGGTGGGGTAGTCGAACTGCGTGATGGTGACGCCGTCGGTGTGCCGGGTCCAGACCGGGATGTGGTCGGTCAGCGGCTCGGCGGACATGATGACGCCGGCCGCGTGCACGCCGGGCTGGCGGATCAGGCCCTCGATGCCGCGCGCGGTGTCGATGACCTTCTTCACGTCCGGGTCGGTCTCGTAGAGCCCCCGGATCTCGCCGGCCTCGCTGTAGCGCGGGTGGCTGGTGTCCGTGATGCCGGACAGCGGGATGCCCTTGCCCATCACGTCCGGCGGCATCGCCTTGGTGATCCGGTCGCCCATCGCGTACGGGTAGCCGAGGACGCGCGAGGAGTCCTTGATGGCGGCCTTCGCCTTGATGGTGCCGTACGTGACGATCATGGCGACCTTGTCGGATCCCCACTTCTCGGTCACGTACCGGATCACGTCACCGCGCCGGCGCTCGTCGAAGTCGATGTCGACATCGGGCATGGAGATGCGCTCGGGGTTGAGGAAGCGCTCGAAGATCAGGCCGTGCGGGATGGGGTCGAGGTCGGTGATGCCCATCGCGTACGCGACCAGCGAGCCGGCCGCCGAACCACGGCCGGGGCCCACCGCGATGCCCTGCTGCTTGGCCCACATGATGAAGTCGGCGACCACGAGGAAGTACGCCGGGAACCCCATCTGGATGATGGTGTCCATCTCGTACTCGGCGAGCTTCTTGTGCTCCTCGTCGTACCCGCCCGGGAAGCGCCAGTCCATGCCCTTCCACACCTGGGACTTGAAGAAGTCCGCCTCGGACTCGAAGCCCTCCGGGATCGGGAAGCGCGGCATGAGGTTGCGGAACTTGAACATGCCCTCGGTGTCGACCCGGGAGGCGACGAGGAGCTGGCTGTTGCGGCAGCCCTCCTGCCAGGCGTCCGAGGAGTCCAGGGCGTACATCTCGGCGGCCGACTTGATGTAGTAGCCGGTGCCGTCGAAGCGGAAGCGGTCCGGGTCCGAGAGGTTCTTGCCGGTCTGCACGCAGAGCAGCAGGTCGTGCGCCCCGGCGTCGGCCTCGGTGGTGTAGTGCGAGTCGTTGGTGACGACCGGGGGGATGTTCAGCTTCTTGCTGATCTCCAGAAGCCCGTCGCGGACCCGCTTCTCGATGTCGAGGCCGTGGTCCATCAGCTCCAGGAAGTAGTTCTCCTTGCCGAAGATGTCCTGGTAGTCCGCGGCCGACTTCACCGCCTCGTCGAACTGGCCCAGGCGCAGCCGGGTCTGCACCTCGCCGGACGGGCAGCCGGTGGTGGCCATCAGGCCGCCGGACAGGTCGGAGATCAGCTCCTTGTCCATCCGGGGCCACTTCACCAGCCAGCCCTCGGCGTAGGAGCGCGAGGTCAGCTTGAAGAGGTTGTGCAGGCCCTCCTTGTTACGGGCCCAGATGGTCTTGTGGGTGTAGGCGCCGGAGGCGGAGACGTCGTCCCGCTTCTGGTGCGGCTGGCCCCACAGGATGCGCTTGGTGTTGGAGCGGGACTCCGGCGCGACGTACGCCTCGATGCCGATCACCGGGGTGATCCCGGCGGCGGTCGCCTGCTTGTGGAACTCGGCGGCGCCGTACATGTTCCCGTGGTCGGTCATCGCGACGTGGGTCTGGCCCAGCCGCTCGACCTCCTTGAACATCTGCTTCAGCCGGGCGGCACCGTCCAGCATCGAGTACTCGGTGTGGACGTGCAGATGCGCGAACGGCTGATCGCTCAAGGCGGGGCCTCCGGAGGCGAGTGCGGGTCTGGTGGGCCGGCGAACGCGCGGGTACGCGCAGGTCACGGAAGGTGCCTGGAAACGGATGTGGCCCGGACCACCTCGTGGGGTCCGGACCATCACTCACACGTTCACCCGTCTACTCTAGCTCCCCTTCGGAGGCTGCTCCCTCCGGCTCGGAGCCTCCCGAGCTCAGCCCGGCGAGTCGCGCCCCGGCGGCCTCGCGGACCTCCGGCCGCTCCATCGGATCGTCCCGCAGGTGGGCGAGGCGATCGCGGACGTGGGGGCGGTCGGGGGCGTGCGCGACGGCCAGCAGGCGGGCGTCGGCCTCGCAGTCCCAGAGGCATTCGGTGTACACCTCGGCCAGCCCGGCGGGGGCGACGGCGGCCAGTGCCTCCAGGTAGGCGGGGCGCTCGGAGGAGTGCGGAGTCCACAGCCAGAAGCGGCGCAGCAGCGACGCGGCCCCGGCGGCTTCGGGGCCGAACCGGGCCAGGCCCCGGGCGGTGTGCACCGGGCCGCACCACTCCTGGGCCGCCCACTGCCGCTCCAGCTCGCCCGTCGCCACGGACGGATCACTCGCGCCGCCGCCGTGCTCCGGCAGCAGGGTGCACGGGCTCGCGCTGTCCCGCCCGGGGGCCGGGTCCTTCGAGCCGCGGGGGCCGCGGGGGTCACGCCGCTGGGGTACGTCCTGCCCGGCCGCCGGGTCCTCCTCGCGGACGTGGGTACGGAGTGCGTCCCGGGCCTCGGCGGAGCCGCCGAGCGCCAGCAGCTCCAGGACTCCGGTGGCCCGCAGGCAGGTGTCCTCGTCCCCGGCCAGCAGTTCGACGATCGGTCCGACCGGCAGTTCCAGGTCCCGGACGAGCCGTGCCAGGTAGAGGTGCCGGTCGTCCGCCTCTCGGTCCCAGCGCCAGTCCCAGCGGATGCACCCGTAGACCAGCTCGGCGGCTGCCGCCGGGTCCTCCGCCGCCATCTGCGCGCCCAGGCCCCGGCCGCGCTGCAACAGCCCGGGCAGGGTGCCTGCCGGGGCGTACTCGTATCTCCGCTGTGCCACGTGCCCAATCGTCCCTTAGCCCCCGACGGCTGGGCGGCGGGGGCTGGGGGTGGGGGTCAGGGGCTGGGGGTCAGGCGTCCTCGTCGGGCGGGGTCGCGCGGAGGGCGGTGATGACGCCCAAGGCGACCGTGGCGATCGCCAGGGCGAGGAGGACCGCGAAGGCGGTGGCGATCAGGAAACGCACGAGTCGTCGCCTCGCTCGGCGGCGAGGAGGAGGGAGAGGAGGTTGAGGAGGGTGGAGGCGGGGGCGGCGTTGAAGCGGACGAGGATGCGGCCGTCGATGGTCTTGTCGGTGGTGGCCGAGGGCCAGATCAGGCCGAACCTCCGACCACGTTCCTGGACTTCGGTGAGGAGCGTGTGGATGTGGTCGTCGGTGTAGTGCCGGATCCGGGGGTCGGTCGGCAGCATGGGGCGACGGCGCGGGAGGGGGAAGGACATCAGGCGGCGTCCAGCTCGAACCAGACGGACTTGCCGCGCTCCTGGGGGTCCACGCCCCAGCGGTGGGTGAGTCCTTCGATGAGTTGGAGACCCCGGCCGGACTGGGCGAGGGGCGCCGGCTGTTGCTTCTTGGGGAGGATCGGGCTCTCGTCGCTGACGGACACCCGGAGGGTGGATCCGACGGCGAGGATGAGGACGAGCGGCGCAGGGGTGCCGCCGTGCCGCCAGGCGTTGACGAGCAGTTCCACGAGCGCCAGTTCGGCGTCGTCGGTGACCGAGGTCGGGTACCCGCAACGACCCATCGCGTCGCGGAGCGACTGGCGGGAGATGGCGAGGGAGGGCGTGTTGAGGTGACGCATGGGAGTTCTCCCGAGGCGTGATGGTGAGGGAAGAACCGGCGGACATGCCGCCGAAAGCCCAGCAAGCGGGCATTACTGACGATCCGTCGGATCGTTGTGATATCGACCATAGCGCACGCCGCCTGAATTTTTAGGTCTCCACCGAAAAGTTCCCTCTACCGTGGTTCCCAGCGCAGATGGACCTGCATGCCGCAAGCGCGACACACTGGCCCGAACACCGGTAGAGAGGACGCCATGGCCCTTCGCTCCAACCCGACCCTCCGTCAACGACGGCTTGGCGCCGAGCTGCGACGGATGCGGGAGCAAGCCGGCCTCGGCGGCAGTCAGCTCGCCCGCATGCTCGGAATCAGCCCGGGCCAGATGACACAGATGGAGACCGCAAAGATCGGCGTCAGCCCTGAGCGACTGAGAACCGTCGCCTCGGCCTGCAACTGCGCCAACCAGCCGCTCATCGACGCCCTTGCCAACATGGCCTCCGAACGCGGCAAGGGCTGGTGGGAGGAGTACCGCGGCGCCCTGACGATCGACTTCCTTGAGGTGGCAGAGCTGGAAAGCCACGCCGCGCGGCTGACCATCTGCACCACTACCTACATCCCCGGCCTGCTCCAGACCCGCGACTACGCATCTGCCGTGTTCGCTCGAATCTTCCCTCCCCTGCCACAGCAAGACATCGAGGCCAGGACGGCCTTTCGCATCAAACGACAGGAGGTCGTTCGTTCGGTGCCCTTGAAGGTGTTCGTCCATGAAGCTGCACTGCGCATGCAGTTCGGCGGCCCCAGAGTTCTTGCAGATCAGCTTGGTGCGCTCCTCCACCTCTCTGAACAACCTGGCATCTCGGTCCGCGTTGTGCCGTTCGCCGTCGACACCTTCCCGGGATCCGGCGAGAACCTCACCTTCGCCGAAGGCTCAGTCCCCGAACTGGACACGATCCAGATGGACGTGACCCAAGGTGCACTCTTCTTCGACTCGCCAGCAGACCTGACCAAGCACCGCGCCATCTTCTCTCGCTTGGACTCCACTTCGCTTCCCGAAGAAGGATCGCGCGATTTCATTCGATCCGTCGTGAAGGACGTGAAGACCGCATATGCCTAAGCCTGAGTGGCAGAAGTCCAGCTACAGCGCCGCGAACAACGAATGCGTCGAGGTGCGCACGGTGCACGGGACGGTCGAACTCCGCGAGTCCGACGAGGGCCACCTCACCCTCCCCACCACCCCCACCAACTTCGCCGCCTTCCTCCAGGCAGCCAAGGCCGGCGAATTCGACCACCACGCCTAGACACACCACAGCGCAGGAAGTCGGCCAACCCGACTTCCTGCGCCAAACAACCGACGGGACCCCAGATGACTAACACCAAGTGGCAGAAGTCGTCCTTCAGCGGATCGGGTGGCGACTGCGTCGAGGTGCGCACGGTGGACGGGGTCGTCGAACTCCGCGAGTCCGACGAGGCCCACCTCACCATCCCCACCACCCCCACCAACTTCGCCGCCTTCCTCCAGGCAGCCAAGACCGGCGAATTCGACCACCACGCCTAGATGTGCAGCTGCTGGAGCTTGGTTACAGCCGGGTCTGGGTCTTCTGCTTGAGGCGTTCGTAGGGTGTCTGGCCGCCGAGAGCGCCGTGCGGGCGGTGGTAGTTGTAGTAGTCCTCCCATTCTCGGAGTTTGTCGTTGAGGACGCCGGTGTCGTCAACGACGACACCGGCGAGCAGGCGGTAGAACTCCTCGGCGTCGATGCGGTGTGAGCGTTCGACCTTGCCGTTGAGGTGCGGGGATTCCGGCTTGATGTAGGGGTGGGCGATGCCCTTGTCGAGCACGTGCCAGTGGAAGGCGGACTGGAACTCGGCGCCGTTGTCGGTCTGGACGACCTCGACGCGGAAGGGCAGTCGCTCCAGGACGTAGTCCAGGAACTGGACTGCGGTCTTCTGGTCGCACCGCGGGTAGATCCGCAGGACGCGCGGCCGGGTGCAGTCGTCGATCGCGGTGAACTGGTAGTACTTGGCCCGGCGGCGGGTTCCGGGGGCCGGCCCGGTGACCGGTGCCGGGGCAGTGGAGGCGGTCTGGGCCGGGGCGCCGATCGGCTCGATGAACTTGACGTCGATCTGGACCCGGTTGCCGGGCAGCTGCTTCTCGTAGCGGGTGTGGCGCTGATCGTGGCGCTTGTAGCGCTGGGACGCGGGCAGGCGGTTCAGACCCAGGCGCTTGAGGATGCGGTAGACGGCAGAGCAGGCGATGTCGATGTCGTGGTACCGCTTGAGGTACATCCGGATCTTCATCGGGCCGAAGTGGTAGTTCTGCCGCAGATAGACGATCTTGTTCACGATGTCGGCGTCGGTGGCGTGCGGGCAGTGGTGGGGCGCGCTGGAGCGGTCGCGCAGGCCTTCAAGCCCTTCCTCCTGGTAGCGCCGCTGCCACTTGTAGAAGCAGTTGCGGCTGATCCCGTAGTACCGGCAGGTCAGGGAGACGTTCCCGGTGACTTCCTCGGCGTGTCTCAGGACCGCCAGGCGCCGCTGGGCCTGGCGGTCCTGCTGCTGCTGTTGCGGCGAAGGGGGCATGGCAGATCTCCGTCATGGTCGGAGAGCCATGTGTCACCAACGTCCGGCAGTTTTATACCTAGTGCCGGACGATCCGCAGGACGGCGGTGCTCCCGGTGTAGCCGCCCACGTAGAAGGTGTGGCCGTCGGGCCCCAGGGCGAGACCGCTGATGGCCCCGTCGGTCAGGCCGATCAGCGACTCCTGCGGGACGGCGGCGCCCGTGGCGGCGTCGAGGGCGAGCACCGAGCCCCTGATGGTGGACGTGCCGGTGGTGACGTAGAAGCGGGTGCTGTCCGCGCCGGCACGCGGGAAGTGCAGGTTGGCGTACCCGTTGGTCAGTGCGAGGTGTGCGGCGACGGTGTCGGTGGCGGTGTCGACGACGTCGGCCGCGCCGCTGCCCGAGGCGTTCACGGCGAGCAGGCGGCCGCCGTCGGGGGTGAGCGCCAACTCGTGCCCGTACACCGTGGCGGTGGCGGGGATCCTGCCGACGACGGACGGCACGGCTCCGCTGGTGTCCAGGTGCACGACGCCCACGTTGGCGCCG
This sequence comes from Kitasatospora sp. NBC_01300, assembly GCF_041435235.1. Lineage (NCBI taxonomy): Bacteria > Bacillati > Actinomycetota > Actinomycetes > Kitasatosporales > Streptomycetaceae > Kitasatospora > Kitasatospora sp. NBC_01300. The sequence goes on from NZ_CP108408.1 coordinate 1,960,807, forward strand.
ACGTAGACGTCGCGGCCGTCCGCTCCGACCGCCAGCCCGTTCACGTTCATCGCCGGGACCGGCACCGCGTCGGTGAACGCCAGCCGCGCGGTGTCGAACCTCAGGACCCGCCCGTCGCCCCTCGACCGGATCCCCGACGACCCGTCCTGGGTGACGTAGAGCGTCGCCCCGTCCGGGCTGAGCGCCAACTCGTTGAGCTTCCCCTCGGTCCAGCGCTCCGGGCGCGGCTGGTCCGGCACGGGGAGCGAGGCGAGCACGGTCAGCGAAGCGGTGTCCCACACGGTCACGACGTCGAGGTTCAGGACGTAGAGCCGCGAGCCGTCCGGGCTGAGCGCCGTGATCGAGGACCAGTTGTGGTTGCCGGTGCTGTCCTGGCCGGTGACCTGGCCGGTCTGGGTGTCGACCGCCCTCACCGCGATCCTGTTGTTCGCGTCGGCCACCGTGACGTACACCGTGGTGCCGTCCGGGCTGACCACCGGCACCACGTCGCCGCGGCCCACCGCGACGGTGGCCTCGACGCCGGGGACCGGGGTGGTGGCCGCGGCGGGCCCGCCCGCCAGTGCGAGCAGCGCCGCCGTGGTGGCCACCGCCGTCGTCCAGCGGGCCGTCCTCGCAAGAGCTCTCATTGATCGCTTCCCCTCCCCGCGCCGCCCTCGCGGCGCCCCTGGGAAGGCTAGCCGCCGATGAGGGGGGTGTGAGGACAATAGGAGAAATGTGCAAGGGATGTGATGATTAGTCAGATCCGTGTTCGAGGTGGTCCGGGTCGCCCCGTACGCCCCCTGCCCGGGCCCGCCCGCACGCCCGCCACCGCCCCGGCCCGTACACCGACGTACCCGCCCGCTTCGCCGCCTTCCTCCAGGCCTCCAAGGCCGGCGAGTTCGACCACCACGCCCAGTGCTGTGACCGCGCAGGTTCGCCGCTGGGGCCGGCGCCCCCTCGACGCCGCAGCCTGACCGGCCGCGAACCGCAGCCCCGGAGTGCCGAAAGGGGCGAGTTCACGAGAGGGACAGCGCCAGCAGGACGACTCAGGAGTCGGACGGCTCGATCTCCCCCGCAAAGACGATGACCTGGTCGATGAGGCTCCGCCGCAGATGGACGACGTCCGTTCCCGCCAGGCGGGGGCCTCCGTCCGGCGTGGTGAAGACCCACTGGTACCGGGCCCACTCGCCAGGCATGTCCACCGCCGAGCAGCGCGCCATCGTGCCGGCCCCCGCCGGGTGGTGCCGGATGTCCAGCACGAACTGCTCGACCGCCGCGATTCCTTCGCTGCGACCCAACGGCCCCCAGAAGACCACGTCCGAGGTCAGGGCCTGGGAGAGCAGGGCAGTCACATAGCTGTCGTCCGAGGCGTTGAACGCGGAGATGAAGGTGTCGATCGCGGAGCGTGCCGTCTCTTCCTGCATGCCCCAGTAATACCAGCCGTTGCGCGCGCGCTCGTCCCGCGAGCCGCCTTCCGATCACGTCGGACCATCCCGGTCACAGCACTGGACACACCACGACGCAGGAAGTCGGCCGACCCGACTTCCTGCGCCGAACAACCAACGGGCCCAGATGGCGCGGGCGGCGAGGCGGCCTCACCTCTTCGGGTGAGGCCGCCGTGCGCATCACCAGGGCACTACGCCGGCGTCCTCGAAGAACTGGCCGGTCGGGCCGTCGTCGGGCAGGGTCGCGAGCTTGATCGCGATCGCCGCCCCCTGTTCGGGGGTGCGCACGCCGCGGAAGCCGTTGAGGTCGGTCGCGACGTAGCCGGGGCAGCCGGCGTTGATCAGGATGTTCGTGCCGCTCAACTCCCGGGCGTACTGGAGGGTGACGGCGTTCAGGAACGTCTTCGACGGCGCGTACGCCACGGCCACCGGACCCGCCGTCTGCTCGGCGGCGGCTCCTGACTGCCGGGTGAGGGAGCCGACGCTGCTGGACATGTTCACGATCCGCGGCGAGGCGGAGCGCCGCAGCAGCGGCATCATCGCGTTGGTGACGCGGATGACGCCGATCACGTTGGTCTCCACGACCGTCCGGATGGTGGCGGGGTCGACCAGGGTGGGTTCCTGGGGCATGCCGCCGGTGATGGCCGCGTTGTTGACGAGCACGTCCAGGCGCCCGGCCCGTTCCTCGATCAGCCGGGCGGCGGCGGTCGCGCTCGCGTCGTCGGTCACGTCCAGCGGTACGCCGAACGCGTCGACGCCGGCGGCGCGCAGCCTCTCCACCGCGGCCTCGCGGCGCCGGTCGTCGCGGGCGCCGACGCCGATGCTCCAGCCGAGTGCGCCCAGGCCCGCGGCGATCTCGTAGCCGATTCCCTTGTTCGCGCCGGTGACCAGCGCAGTCGTTCGTTCGCTCATGGGGCCATGCTGCCGTCGGCCCCCGGTCGGGGTCCAAGACCGATCGGGTCGACACCGATACCGTCCGGGTATTGATCCGGAGTACCGTGGCCGGATGGAGACCCGGGAACTGCGCTACTTCGTCGCTGTCGCCGAGGAGCTGCACTTCGGGCGCGCCGCGCAGCGCCTCGGGATCGCGCAACCGCCGCTGTCACGGGCGATCCAGCGGCTCGAACGCCGGCTCGGGGCAACGCTGCTGGATCGGACCAGTCGCACCGTCACGCTGACCGGGGCCGGCTCGGTCCTGCTGGTCGAGGGTCGGGCGGCCCTGGAGGCGGTCGACGCCGCCGAGCGTCGGACCCGCCGCGCCGCCGCTTCCCCCGCCGGCCGGCCCGGCCTGGTCCTGGTCACGAAGGCCGGCGCGTCCAGCGAACTGCTGGCGGAACTGCTCGACGCGTACGCCGCCGAACCCGGCGCAGTCCCCGTCGACGTCATCCTGTGCGGCCCGGCCGAGCAGGCACGGTTTCTGTTCGAGGGCCGGGCCGACGTGGCGCTGCTGCACCGGCCGTTCGACTCGACGGACAGGCTCCACACCGAAGAACTCGGCACGGAGGGCCAGGTGGTGGTCCTGCCGGCCGGGCATCCGCTCACCGTCCGGGACCATGTGCACATGGCCGACATCACGGGGCTGCCGGGCCTGCCGCTGCCGCGCTGGCCCAGCCCCGACGGCACCTACCCACCGGGCCCCGGGCCCCAGGTCCGCGACCACGCGCAGCTGTTGCAGCTCGTCGCGCTCGGCCGGGCTTGCGCGGTCTCACCGGAGTCGTGCCGAGCCCAGCTGCACGGTGACCTCGCGGCCGTGCCCGTGCTGGACGCGCCGCAGGTCACCACCGTGATCGCCTGGCCACCGCACAGTCGGTCCAGGGCCGTCGCCGACTTCGTCCGGACGGCGACACGTCTGCGGTAGTTCCGACCTGCCCGGCCGGGTTCCACCTGTCCGCGGTCGCACTCCGGGCCTCATCCTGGTCGGAGTTCCGTCCGGGGCGAACGCGTGGTGGAAGGTGAAGGCGTGCGGCGCGGAGCCGTGGTCGTGGAGGTGTTCCAGCCTCGACACCCCGTCCTGCCAGGTGGGTATCTCGCCGTCGGCGACCCACCAGAACGCGTAAGCCGGGCGTCCGGTCCTCTCGAACCAGTCGTGACGCCTGTTCAGCGCCTCACGGTGCAGGCCGGTGTAGATGGCGTCGAAGGCGGAGTGCGGGTCGGTCCAGAGGGAGAGGGTCGCGGCCAGGGCGGTGGTTTCCGCCGTACGGCCCTTGCCGTACCAGGCCGGCGCGGCGAACTCTCCCCATGCGCCCCAGTCCAGGTCGAAATGCGGGCCCTGGCCGCCGCCTGCCGCTTCGGCATGAGCAAGGTACCCGGGGTGCCGGCTGATCGTCCGGTAGACGGTCTCGCCGGTGTCGTGGAGTTCGCGCGTGAGAGGGGCGGGATCGGCGAGAGGTGACTTCAGGACACCGAACGTGTACAGCGCAAGATGAGCCATGCGTCTCTCCCTGGTTGGAGGTGCCTGCTGTGGGCCCGGCCACGGGCGGCGCAGCCCGAGGGAACTCCCGTACGACCGTGGGCGATCGCCGAGGACCAGGGGTGAAGGTAGCCGCCTCCGCGGCCCCTGTCGAAGTTGCGTTTTCCCCGCCCAGATGGCCTCTTGCGCCGACCGTTGCGGGCGCAGCCGAGCCGCCGGCGGACCGCGAGACGCCTCACCGCGCGTCGAGGAACCTGACCACCCGTCGCGTCAGGAGCGCGGCGGCTTCCGGGTCGTGGGACGGCAGCGAGCCGTCCGCGAACAGGTGCTGGTCTCCGGGGTACAGGAACAGCTCCGCGTCGGCGGAACCGGAGACGAGAGCGCGGGCGGCGTCGCTGTCCTCGGCGAAGAACGGGTCGGCCTCCTTCGCGTGCACCTGTACCGGCACGCCGCCGGGCCACTCCGTGCCGAACTCGGAGACCGGGACGCAGGCCGAGAACAGCAGCGCGCCCCGGGCGCCCGGCCGGGTCTGCGCCAGCTTCTGGGCGGGGAGCACCCCGAGGGAGAAGCCCCCGTAGACGACCCGCCGAGGCAGGCTCTCGGCCGCGCGGACGCCGCGCTCGATGATCTCGCCGAAGCCGACCTGCTGAGCGTGGCCGACGCCCTCCTCGACGGAGTCGAACGTGCGCCCGTCGAACAGGTCGGGGGTGTGCACGACGTGCCCGGCCGCACGCAGCTCGTCGGCGAAGCCGACGACGCCGGTGGTCAGCCCCTGCGCGTGGTGGAACAAGACGATCTCTGCCATGCCCGAACCGCTCCCGCCCGTTGACGTCGACTTCAGCCTGTTGCACGAACGATCGGAAATCCTAGAACGCGAGTTCGACCCATGTCGATCGATGCCCAACTCGCGCTCCGACTCGGCACAGGGCCGCCCAACACCCCACTGCGCAGGAAGTCGGCCGGCCCGACTTCCTGCGCAGAACAACCACCGGGGAAGGCCGGTCAGGCCGGCTCCGAGCCGACCCGACCAGCCGTCAGGCGCGCTGTCAGGAGCAGGATGCGACGTTGATCGTCTGAGTCTGGGAGGTGTCTCCCGAGCCACCGGCATAGGTGTTGAGGGTGTGCGTGGACTGCTGCTCGTAGGTCCAGTCACCGGCAGCGCACTTGTAGGTCGTGGTGCCGTAGATGTCGAAGTTGTACCCCGTGCCGTCGGGGAGCTTGCCGTTGTAGACGGTCCCGTCGGGGGCGGTGAGACGGTAGTTCAGGTTGGTGGCGGTGCACTCCTTGGCCTGCCAGCCGGCCAGCGCGTCGTTCTGCTTGCATTCGCTGGTGAGGCTGGGCGTGAGCTGGCCGAGGCTCTCTCCCAGGCAGAGCATGGCCCTGACCTCGAAGTGGGAGACGGGGTAGCGCCACGCCGAAGAGGCGCACGACCAGGTGGTCGAGGCCGCGACGGCAGGCGATGCGGGGAGCAGACCGATCGCCGAGAACGCGAGGGCGACGGTGGGGACCAGAGCGACCTTGAGGGGCCTTCGCACAGAATTGTCCCTTTCCAGATGACTGATGGTAGTCATATCGCCGCTAAAAGTAGCAGTCGCCGAAGTGGCGACGCACTCGCGCACACGAGCGGGCGGCGGCGCCTGGATACGACGCCTTCAAGCAGCCGAGGCCGGCGATTTCGACCACCACGCCCAAGTCCCGCCCGCACGCCCGGCGCAGGATCAGGCGGTGCCCGCCTTTTCCTCGACCAGGACGGCACCGGAAGCCGCTTCGGTCTTGCGCAGCGGAAGCTTGGACCAGCGGAACGGAGCCAGCAGCAGGCCGACGTAGGAGTCCGGCAGCCGGACCTGGTCGGCCAGGCCGATGTCCTCGGGCGGCATCCGGTCAGCGGGCAGGTAGAAGGTCCCGAACAGCAGATCCCACACGACGACCTTGCCGCCGAAGTTCTTGTTGGCCTCGCGCAGGTCCCTGGAGTGGTGCCAGCGGTGCCCCTCCGGTCCGGGCACCAGGTAGTTCAGCGGGCCCAGCCGGACGTCCATGTTGGAGTGCATGGTGACGCCGTGGCAGTTGTAGAAGGTCAGAAGGATGATCAGGCCGGAGATGCTGTGCAGTGTCCACCCGGTCAGGGCCAGCGGGAAGACGATCGCCACGTCGTCGAGGAAGAAGTCGACGGGGTGGAACCGGGCGGAGTTGAGCCAGTAGAGCCGCTCCGAGCTGTGGTGCACCGCGTGGAAGCGCCAGAAGACCCGCGAACCGTGAATCCAGCGATGCATCCAGTAGTAGAAGAACTCTCCCACCAGGAGCGCCAGCGCGGCCTGGGCGACGGGAGGCCAACTCGTCGGCCACAACGTGCTGTCCAGCTCTTCGGAGAGCAGGACGGATCCGGCGAACAGGACCGAGAGGAACAGCGGCTCGATCAGCCGGGCGACCACCAACAGGGCCACCAGGCTGGAGGTGGCGTCCGAGACGACGTCCTTGCGCGAGCGGTTCCAGCCCTCGTAGAACGGCTGGACCCGCTCCAGGACGGCCACGTACACCGAGGCGAACAGGGTGACCATCGGCACGATGGCCCACTGCGGGAACGAGGTGTCGACCAGGGTGATGGATGCCCCGAGCGTCAGCACCATGAGGATCGGATAGCTGAGGTAGCGGATGGTGAAACGCAGGGCTCTGCGTGCGGCGCCGAGTTCTCTCTCGGTTGCTGAGTTCATTCCTGATCTCCCCGTGGACTTCATCGGACTTCTTCTGCACCCCTCCGCGCGGAACGGGCAGGTGTCTATTGGCTTTCGGCGATCTGCTGCCAAATCCGGACCGGCCCCAACGGCGCGAATCCGTTCGCCTCGGCGGCCGCCAGCTCCGCGTCCCGCTCGTATCCGACCAGGTCGACCCCCGGCGCCTCTTCGTGAGCACAGGAGACGAGACCGGCCCAGGTCCGGGCGGATTCCCCCGGGGGGCCGAAGACGTTCGTCACCCCCGCCACACCGTGGCTCAGGTGGAGCACGGCTCCCGCCACCAGGCTGTCGCCCGAGAATCCCCCGAGGAAGACCACGTCGTCATCGAGCAGAAGGGTTTCGGGGAAGGTGTTCACCGACGTGTCGCCGCCACCCGTCCATGCCTGCTCCCACGTCCGCAGCCCATCGGCGCCGGTGACACGCCGCCACCGCTGGTCGGCACCGTCCCGTGACGCCACCGGCGCCGGGGCCGCGACGGCGGCCGGCCGGTGGATCCACTCCGCCTCGATGAGAACTCGGTAGTTCCCCGGGAGGAGGTCGGCGTTGGCGAAACTGTCCTTGACGAAAAGCGGTCCCAGCGGCGCCTCCCGCAGGACGTCGAGAACCTCCGAGCCGGACATCGTCGGGCTCAGGATCACCAGGTTCGGGTAGTACGTGAGGCTCTTCTTCAGATTCACCCACGCGACGTCGGAGATTTCTCCGGAGAACCCGTGCGCCCGGCACATCGCCTCGCACCAGGACGAGTTGTTCCGGGCGGCGGCGAGCAGCATCGGCGCCACCGGGGGGTCGGCGGCCGCAGCCCGGCCATGGCCGAACCATCCCGCCGCGAAGGCCGCACCCGAGCGAACGGATCGACACCAACGGACCCACAACCTCGTAACGTCCACCAACTCCCTTTCGTCAAGGCCGACTCCGCAGCCGGCCGGCTTCCGCACTGCCGACCCTTCGAAAGGGATGGGTCCTGTCCGGGAAATCCCCTGACGACCCAGGTCGAGCGCCTTCAACGACCTTCTTGCACATCGACGTTGCGCGGCGCTCCGCTATGATCACCCCTGCTCATGACCACGTCAAGATCCTTCTCGGGGACATCCGGCGACACCCGCACACGCCCGCACACGCCCGCCGGCGCCGACGCGGCCGTGGACCGGAAGCGCGGTCGGGCCGACAATTCCCGCGCGCACTCGCGGTTTCGTGCACCAGAATGCCCGCATGGAAACGGACACCGTGGCGGAACTGGTCACGCGGGCACTGTCGGCAAAGCGCGCCATCACCGCCTCGGACGACCCGGACGACCACGACGGCTGGAACGAGTACGCACCGGTGCTGTGGCGGGCGGCGGCCGACGAGGCGGCGCTGCCGCTCGGCCTGGAGCTCATCGGCTCCGCCGATCCGATCGAGCGCGCGGTGGGCTGCGACCTGCTGCGCGACACCAACTACCACCACGAGGCAGTCCGCACCGAAACGGCCACCGCGCTCGTCGCCCTCGCCCAGCGGGAGACCGACGAGCACGTGCTGCGCGCCCTGGCGCGCGCGATCGAGAAGACGCGCGACCCGCGCGCCGTCCCCGTCCTCGTCGCCCTCGCCGGGCACCCCGCCGCAGAGGTCCGCGAGGAGGTGGCCCGCTCGTTCGCGGAGGTCCTCACCGGGCTGCCGGACGGGCCGGACATCCACACCCTCATCGGGCTGACCCAGGACCAGAACCCGCACGTCCGCGACTGGGCGACGTTCACCCTCGGCGTCCAGTCCCGGGCGGACAGCCCCGCGATCCGGGCCGCGCTCTGGGCGCGGACGGCCGACGAGCACGACGAGACCCGGATGGAAGCAATCCACGGACTGGCCGGTCGGCGCGACCCCCGCGTCGTCCCGCTCCTGGCCGAACTGGTCGGCAACCCCGAGGGCGCACACGTCCTCACTTTCAGCGCGGAGCCGATCACGGGCGCCCCCGAACTCCTGCCGTCCCTCCCGGAGTACAAGCCCGGCGACGACTGGATCACCGACGCCGTGAACGCCTGCAACCCGGTACGGCGGGCCCGCCTGGACGCCTTCGCCTGGGAGCTCGTCTGCACGCTCCACCGGCTCCGCCCCGACCTGGACGCCGCCGTCTCGATGGAACGCTGCGGCTGGGACCGCTCCCTCGACATCCACGCAGCCTCGGAGCCGACGGGCTACGACATCGAGGCCCTGCTCACCCGCGCGCACGGCGACCCCGTACGCGCCGCCGAACTGGTCTCAACCGAGCTGCCGAGGATCCGGCCCGCCTGATCTAGCCCCTAGCCTCTGGTGCCCCTGCCGCGCAGGAGGTCCGCGATGCGCGCGTCGACCTGCTCGCGGTCGTAGCCCCGCCACACGACCTCGAACGCCGGCGGGGGCGGCGGTGAACCGGCTTCGGACAGGGCACTGAGGTAGCGGTCGACTTGCTGGCGCTCGTAACCACGCCGCACCAGGTTGAAGCCACGGAACTCTGACGTTGTCGACACTTCGCAGGCCCTCCCATCTTCTGCGTCCGCGTCCGTCGCCATGGCACTGGCGACGGAAACGCCGGTGCGGCCACCGGTACCCACCGGCGTGGCCGCAGCTCACACCCTAGCCCCACCCACCGACAGACGGCAGGCAACCTCCGGACCGTCAGAAACCCGTCAGCTCCAGCCCGTCAGCCCCGCCCCGTCCGGCCCGGTCGCAGCGGCAGTTCCCCACGGACACGCCAGCCACGGGCGTGCGGTCCGGCCGACAGGTCCCCGCCGAGGGCGCCGATCCGCTCGGACAAGCCGGCCAGGCCGGTGCCACCGCCGCCGGGTCGGCGGTCCGGCAGACCGCCGGGGCCACCCTGCCGTCCGCCGTCGGTGACGGTGACCCGCAGGGCGGGGCCCGGGACGCGAACCACCTCCACCTCCAGCCGGTCCGCGCTCGGGGCGTGCCGGCGGACGTTGGTCAGCGCCTCCAGGACGACGCGGTAGGCCGCGTCCTGGATCGGGTGCGGGGCGGTCCCCGCCAGGCCCGGCTCCAGTTCCAGGGAGCCGCCGGTCGTGCCGGACGCCAGGAAGCGCTCCACCAACTCCGGCAGGTCGGCGAGGCCGTGGACCTTGGTCGGCGGCGGCTCGGCGAGCGCGGGCGCCTCCGGGTCGCGCAGCGTCCGGAGGGTGTGGTCCATCGAGTCCAGCGCCCGCAGACCGGCCGCCTCCAGGCGGGTCAGGAGCTCCCTGTTCTCCTCTTCGTCGTAGGCGCTGACCTGGGCGGCCTGGACCTCCAGCAGGATCCCGGTCAACTCGTGGGCGACGAAGTCGTGGAGGTCCCTGCCCACGGCGAGCCGCTGCTCCCGGCGGGCCCGCTGGACGGCGCGGGCCCGCTGGTTGTCCTGGCCCCGCAGGTAGAGCCCGACGCCGACGGCGCCGGCCACCGGGAACGTCGCCATGGCGACGGCGACCACCGACGGCGCGAGGACCGCCTGCGGCAGCAGGAGGGTGAAGCGCAGCGGGAGCGCCATCAGCGCGAGTGCCAACGCCGAACCGGCCAGGGCGGCTCGGCGGACCGGCTCCCGCCGGATCACCCTCCCGGCCAGCACCAGCATGGCCGCGAATTCGACCGGGAGCCACGGCAGCACCAACCCCCGCGGTCCGGGATAGGCGGCGTCCGCGACGAGCGAGAGCCCCGCGACCAGGCCGGCCACCAGGACGGGGGCGACCGGACCCAGCGGCCGGCGCAGGATCGCGGCCGCCATCGCCGCGACGGCGGCAACGACCCCGATCCACGCACTCGCCGGGGAGATCACCGCCGGAGCCGCGACCACTGCCGTCGCCGCCGCATACACCGCGCGGCGGCGACGCGTGTCAGGCATCGGTTCGGTCTGCACGGGCCGAGCCTACGCACGACGGAGGAACGGTGCGCCCCCCAGCACATGATGAATCGTCAGGCATCTGCCGTTCGGCAGAGCGGCACTGGCGGGTCGATGCCCGGAAGGGCCGCACGGGGCGCCGGCTTGACCCGCCCGGCGCGGGTCCTCGACCTTTCCACGGCCGGCCACCGGCATTGCTGCCCGGTCCGCGGAGTCCACCGTTCCGGGGCGGTGCGTGAAAAGGCGTCAAGACCTCCCGGCCCGCCATATGGATTCCGTATGGAGTCGCGGGACGGAGGATTCCGGAACCTACGATCCATCTTTGCCGACCAGAAAGATGAATCCGATATGAAATCCCTGTCCCGCCTCAAACGCGCCCTGGCCTGCGGGATCGCCGCAGTCGCCATGGTCTCCGGCCTGAGCGCACAGGCCCAGGCCGCGCCTGCGGCAGCCCCCGTGGACAAGACCTGCGGCACCCCGGCCTCGGTGGGCGGCGGCAACTGCATGACCGCGCTGATCGGCTCCGCCTTCGACACGATCAGGCTCATGCGCAACGCCGCCAACCTCAACAAGCTGGACAACGCGGAGTTCACCCAGAGCACCGCGTCGAAGTTGAGCGCGAGGTTTCCCGGGTTCAACGTCATGGTGTTCAAGACCGTGGGCACCGACCTGTATGACACCGAGTGGTTCAAGAACGAGTACAAGTCCGACATGAAGGGGGTGTTGATCGACACCACCTACAAGCTCAACCATTTCCTGGACAAGGAGAAGAAGGAGCCCTCCGGCTACGACATATTCCGGATCTGGGTCTTCCAGGGGGATTCGACCATTCGCAACCGCGGCGACGGCGGTTACATGAACTGGGCGTTCATCGGCAATGACGGCGACACCGTCAAGAAGGAGCCGTGGACCTGCCGGGCGGGCACCGCGCGGCCCTACAAGTGCGACGGCGACGTGCGCACCATCCACTTCCCCGCGCGGTCCGGCTACGGCACCAGGACCGGCAGCCTGACCCCCGACTCCAGCCCCGGCTACCACGCCTGCCTGGACGTCAACGGCAACGGCAACGCGAACGGCACCCCCGTGCAGATGTGGGAGTGCAACGGCAGCGACGCCCAGAAGTGGACCTACAACGGGTACAAGCTCCAGGCGGCCAACGGCAAGTGCCTCGACCTGGAGGCCAACAGGACCGCGAACGGGACCAAGCTCCAGGTCTGGGACTGCCTGGAGATCCCCGGTCAGCGCTGGAACATGTCGGCCGGCGGCGGTTTCCGGCACATGACGGACATGGAGGACCGGTCCAAGGACGTCTGCATCGACGACTTCAACGGCCAGACCGCCAACGGCAGCACGGTGGCGGCCTGGGCCTGCGGCTCCGAGGACCGGCGCGACGCGCCCAACCAGAACTGGGCCTGGGGCGGCACCCCGCCGACCACCAACCCGCCCACGCCCGGCGGAGGCGGCGGTAGCAACGGCGCCGACGTGACCCTGAAGCTCGACAACGGCCTGGGCGCCGTCCCGGTCAACGGCTCCGCCGGCGCGTCGGTCGTCGCCGGGATCCGGGGTGGCAACGAGTCCAAGTGGAAGCTCACCCCGGTCGGCGGCGGTCGCTACCGGATCACCAGCTCGTACGGGCTGGAACTCACCGAGAACGGCAACTACATGGCCGAACTCCAGCCGTGGAGCAACTCCTCCCAGCAGAAGTGGGAGCTCGTCGGAGTCGGCAACGGCAAGTACCAGATCCGGATCTCCGACGACGACTGCCTCGCCCACGACGCCGACTTCAAGCAACTCGGCGTGTGGACGTGCAAGTCGGGCTGGCAGCAGGCGTGGGTGCTGGAGTCCGCGTCCGGCGGCGTGATCACCCCGACCGACCCGACCAACCCGACGAAGCCGGACCCGAAGCCCAAGCCGGACCCCAAGCCGAAGCCGGACCCGAAGCCGGACACCAAGCCGACCGTCCCGACCGAGCGGCCGCTGTTCCTGAAGCTCTCCAACGGCCTGGGCGCGTCGGCCCCCACCGAGACCTCGACCTGGGGGGCGCCGATCGTGGGCGGGATCCTGGGGTACAAGGGGTCCACCTGGACGATCAAGCCGCTGGGCGGGGACCGCTACCGGATCGTCAACGACCTCGGGTACAACCTCACCGAGAACCCCGACACCTACGTCGCCGAGCAGCAGGCGTGGGGCGGCACCCCCAACCAGAAGTGGCAGTTCGTCGGCCTCGGCAACGGCAAGTACCGGGTCCAGATCGACGACGACAACTGCCTCACCCACGACTCCGACTTCAAGCAGCTCGGGGTGTGGAGCTGCGAGGGCGGCTGGAAGCAGGAGTGGACCTTCCAGCTCCTCTGACCGGCCGGGCCGGGCCGGCCCGGCCACGGTCACGACGAAGGGCGCCAGCCGCGTACGGTTGGCGCCCTTCGTCCGTTCTTCTCAGCCGACGCCCCGCCCGGAGGCGGCGTGGTAGCGCAGGCCGTCCATCAGGAGGTCGAGGAGGCGTTCCATCCGGGCGTGGTGCTCGGGGGTGGTCGCGGCCATGGACAGGCCGCTGAGGCTGAACAGCACGTCCTCCGGTTCGACGTCGGCGCGCAGCACGCCCGACTCGGCCCCGGCCCGCAGGAGTTGCGTGATCGCGGCGGTCAGCATCGCCCGGCTGTGCGAGAAGGGGTTCCCGCCGGAGGCCATGAGCGCGCGCAGCGCGTCGGACATCCCGCGCTTGGTGGTCATGTAGCGGACGAAGCCGTCCATCCAGGCGCGCAGCGCGGCGTCGGGTTCCGTGCCGTCCAGCAGTTCCGCGGCGGAGTCGCACAGCTTGGCGAGTTCGCTGCGGTAGACCGCCTCGACGAGCTCCTCACGGGTGGCGAAGTGCCGGTAGAGGGTGCCGATGCCCACGCCGGCCTCCTTGGCGATCGCCCCGAGCGTCGCGTCCGGTCCGTCCTGGGCGAAGGCCCGTGCGGCCACTTCGATCAGTCGGTCGCGGTTGCGGCGCGCGTCGGCGCGCAGCGGCCGGGGGTCGGCGGTGGTCACGGCTGGTCCTCCTCGGGTTGCAAACGGAGGATGCTCCGCTTAGCCTGGAGACATGCGGAGGGCCCTCCGGTTTCCACTCTACCGGCCGCCCTCTCCCGCGCACCCCCAGCTCCGGTCACCCAGCCAGACGGGAAGATCATGAACGCCAACACCCCGCGCCTCACCACCCCCTTCGGCGCCGAGTCCACCGCCGCCGAGGTCATCTCCGGCGTCGACCTGACCGGCCGCCGCGCCGTCGTCACCGGCGGCGCCTCCGGCATCGGCGTCGAGACCGCACGCGCCCTCGCCTCGGCCGGCGCACAGGTCACCCTCGCGGTCCGCGACCTCGACGCCGGCGCCCGCACCGCCGAGGACATCACCGCGACCACCGGCAACAAGGACGTCCGGGTCGCACCGCTGGACCTCGCCGACCAGGCCTCCGTCGCCGCGTTCGTCGCCGCCTGGGACGGGCCCCTGCACATCCTGGTCAACAACGCCGGCGTGATGGCCTCGCCCGAACTCCGCACGCCGGAGGGCTGGGAGCTCCAGTTCGCCACCAACCACCTCGGGCACTTCGCGCTGGCCACCGGCCTGCACGCGGCCCTGGCCCGGGACGGCGGCGCCCGCGTCGTGTCCGTCAGCTCCAGCGCGCACCACCGCTCCCCCGTCGTCTTCGAGGACATCCACTTCCGCGAGCGCGCCTACGAGCCCTGGTCCGCCTACGGCCAGTCCAAGACCGCCAACGTCCTGTTCGCGGTCGAGGCCGCCAAGCGCTGGGCGGCGGACGGCATCACCGTCAACGCCCTGATGCCCGGCGGCATCCGCACCGCCCTCCAGCGCCACGTCTCCGAGGAGGAGCTCGACCGGCTGCGCGCCCAGGCCGCCAACGGCGCCGAGCTGCTGTGGAAGACCACCGAGCAGGGCGCGGCGACCTCCGTCCTGCTCGCGGCCTCACCGCTGCTGGCGGGCGTCAGCGGCCGCTACTTCGAGGACTGCAACGAAGCCGTCCGCGGCGAACTCAGCGCCCGCAACGGCGTCTCCGCGCACGCCCTCGACCCCGAGGCGGCCGCGCTGCTCTGGCAGGTCTCGCGCGACACCCTGGGCAGCCGCGACTGACGGCCCGCAGCAGAACGCCCCGCTCCCCCGACTCGCCGAGGGGAAGCGGGGCGCGCGGCGGGCCCGTTACCTGCGCGGCCCCGCCAGGGCGTAGGCCCCGGCGCCGGTCACCAGCAGGGCCACCGCGGTCCAGGTCGACGCCTCCGTGCCAGGGGGGAAGGACATCCAACCGAACGCCTTCCCCACGGTGTTGGGCGGCAGCGGCGGAGAGAGGACGGCGAACGCGAGCCACGCGGTCGGCAGGGTCCAGGCGAGGTGCGCCCCGCACAGCACCGTCCCGAACGCGGCCAGGCCGGCCAGGCCCGCGGCGTCCCGGACGACGACCTCGGTGGGGGCGAACCTCGGCCCCACCGCCTGGACCGCCAGCAGCGCCGCACCCGCGACCACACCGATCAGCAGCGCGTGCGCCGCCCGGCGGGGCACCCACCGGATCGCGGCCGTCCTGTCCAGTGCGGGGTCCTGCCCGCCGAGCCCGACGGAGCCGGCCGCCACGCTCGCGGCGAGCACGAAGTACACGATCGGGTTGATCGCGTCCGCGTCCATCGCACCCGTGCCGCCGCCGCCCCGGTTGAAGGCCCACACCACCAGCGCGGTGAACGCGACCGCGGCGGCCGACGTGGACACCTGCCGTGAACGCGCGTACAGCATCAGCCACCTCATCGCGACGCTCCCCCGGCCAGCTTCGGAACCTGCTTGTACGCCTCGCAGGAGAGCGCGGCGGCGTGCAGCTCGACGATCCGCGAGCGCTGCTCGGCCGGCGGCAGCGCCATCAGCTTCTGCCACGCGAGGTCGGCCTCCGCCCAGGTCTCCAGCGCGTACCGGCTGGTGCCCTTCTCCTGCAGCGGTTGGAGCTGGGTGTCGTGGAGGGCCCAGCTCACGGCGATGCTCTGGGCGGGGATGTCGTGGCTCCCCCCGCCCTCCTTGTCGTTGTCCGGGTAGCAGCTCGGTGCCAGGCCCCTGGCGATCAGCGCGCGGGTCAGCTTCTCGCCCTTCGCGTCGGCGAGCATCCGGTCGTTGAAGTCGACCAGCAGCACGTCCGCGGAGAGTTCGCGCGCCTCGGCGAGCTCGTGCAGCGTGGTGTCCTCCCGCACCGAGGCCGGTGCCTTGTCGCCCAGGGCGTCGCGCAGCACGGGCATCGCCTCCTTGCTGCGCTGCGCGAGCTCGGCGAGGTGTGAACGGCTCGCCTGCGTCACGCACACCGGCCCGTCGCACACCAGCGCCGCGGCGGCCTTGTCGACGACGTAGGTGTCGCGCGCGGCGGCCGGGAGGACCAGCAGGGCCAGGCCCAGACCGGCCAGGACGGGAGTCACCGCGAGCAACTGGGCCCGGCGGGTCACGGCCGCCAGCAGCGCGAAGCCGGTGGCGAGCAGGCCGAGCAGCCAGAGCGTCTGGCCGAGGTGGACGGAGCCGGACAGGGTCAGCAGCATCTGCCGCGGCTCCACGGTCGCCGGGGACAGCTGGGCGAACCGGTTCGACACCCCGCCCGTCGGCACCAACCCCTCGTTGTTCATGCGCAGGAACAGGCCCGTCCCCACGAAGACGATCACCACCAGGGCCGGCGGGGTGAGGGTGGAGGGCAGCGCCCGCGCGACACCCATGCCGAACACGGCACCCGCGACCAGGGCCAGTACCGCCACCAGCGAGATCGGCAGCCAGCCGAGGGCTGCGTAGGTGGTCGGACCGGCCGCCACCTGGGCTCCGCCCACCAGGACCAGCAGACCGAAGCCCACCGCCGCGGCGAGCCCGATCGCACCGGCCGGCAGCGCGGCACGGCGCCAGGCCGGCAGCGACGTGGTCGTCAGCAGCTCGGTCATCCGCGAGCGGGATTCGCGCAGCCCGTACACCGCCCCGATGCCGATCACGAACGGCCACCAGAAGGCCAGCAGGGACCGGGTCCACATGGCCATGGTGGTCCACTGGGCCGTCCACGCCGCGGTGCCGTGCCACCAGAACGCGTCGAACGGGAAGAAGACCGCCAGGCTGCCGGCCAGCACGACGATGCCGGCCCACGGGGCGGCGGAGCGCCTCAGCTCCGTCCGCAGCACACGTCCGTTCACCAGGCGCTCCCCTGCTGGCCGGAGTTGCGGAGCAGCGCCGAGTAGCCGCGCTCCAGGGGGCTGTCGCCCGGGTGGTCGGTGGTGCCCGCCGCACCGAGCTCGTCCGGCGTGCCCTGGAAGACGAGGCGGCCGTCGGCGAACAGCACCACGTCGGAGCAGGCGGCCGCGACGTCCTCGACCAGGTGGGTGGAGACGACCACGCAGGTGTCGCGGCCCAGGTCCTGCAGCAGCTCGCGGAAGCGCAGCCGCTGCGCCGGGTCCAGGCCGGCCGTCGGCTCGTCCAGCAGCAGCACCGCGGGGGAGTTGACGATGGCCTGGGCGATGCCGGCCCGCCGCACCATGCCGCCGGACAGGGTCTTCATCCGGTGGTCGGCGCGGTCCGCCAGGCCCACCCGTTCCACGGCCCGCTGGACGGCCCCGGGGATGTCCGCCTTCGGCACCTCCTTCAACCAGGCCATGTACTCGACGAACTCGCGCACCGTGAAGCGCTTGTAGTAGCCGAAGTCCTGCGGCAGGTAGCCGATCTGACGGCGCAGGGCCCGGTGGTCGCCCACCCTGCCCCCCAGGGGGGTGCCGAGCATCTCCAGTTCGCCCTCGGTGGGGCGCAGCACGGTGGCCAGCGTCCGGATCAGGGTGGTCTTGCCCGCCCCGTTGGGCCCGAGGAGCCCGTGGGCGCCGATGCCCAGGGAGAGGTCGAGCCCGTCGACGGCCATCTTGCTCCGTCCGACGCGTACCCTCAGGCCGCTGGCCCGGATCTCCCAGGCGTAGGTCTTCGGCGCGGTGTCGGCCGCGCTCGCCGTATACGTCATGCGATGGTCCCTTTCCAGGGTGGACATGGGTTTCACAGCGTTGAGTACGCGTCCCTGCGGGTGATCACGGCGCAGATGCCGAGCGTGAGGAGCAGCCCCCACACGGGCAACTGGTCGCGGTGAAAGGCGAGTTCGAGGACGGCGGGGATGCGGCCGGTGACGAAGGCGGGTACCACGACGGCGGCGCCCCACGCGGCCACCAGCCCCACGGCGGCGCGGGTCACGCCGACCACGCTGCCCAGCGCCAGGGCGGTGGAGGTGAAGGCCAGGGAGGGCAGCAGCCACTGCCCGGCCGTCGTGTTCCCGGTCAGCCATCCCCCCAGCAGGAGCCCGGGCACGACCACCACGAGGACCGCGGTGGTGCGCCTGAGCAGCAGGGCCAGGCCGGCCCGGGCGGTCGAGGCGGTCAGTTCGTGCGCCGGGTCCAGACCGCGCGACCACGATGCGGCGACACCGCACAGCGGCAGCACCGGCGCGATCAGCGCCACCATCGAGGAGCCGCCGAAGACCTTCGCCGGCGCGGCCACGTCCAGCAGCAGCGCCATCAGGGTGACGACGGCGGTCATCGCCAGCCACGGGGTCATGGCCGGGGTCAGCCAGGCCGACACCCAGGTCGGGCGGTGCCGCCGCCGGGGTGCCCCGACGGCCGCGTCCAACTGCGCGTCCAGACCGGCCCGGACGGTGTCGACGAGCGCGGCGACGCCGGGCGCCTCGGTGGCCACGGAGGCCGCCAACAGGCTCCGGCACGGCGCGCACGTCTCCAGGTGGGCTTCCAGCGCCCACACCGTGTCCGCGGCCATCGCCGTGTCACCACGCGCGTAGTCGTCGATCAGCCGCCTCGACGCGTGTTCCGCGTTCATGCCAGCGCCTCCCGCATCGCGATCCGGGCCCGGCGGGCACGGGTCTTGACCGTGCCTTCGGGCAGTCTGAGCAGGACGGCTGTCTCCCGGACGGAGAGCCCGTCGAGCACCGTCGCCTGCAGTACGTCTCGGAGTTCCGGCGCCAGCCGCCGCAGGGCGTCGCCCACGTCGCCGCCGACGGTCCCGGCGAGCGCCTCCTCCTCCGCCGCGGGCACCACGGCCCGCTCGGCGGCGGCGGCCGGCGGTTCGGCGTGGTGGGCGCGGCGGCGGAAGGCGTCGACGAGGCGGCGCGCCGCGATCGTCCACAGCCATCCGACGGCCGTCCCGCCGACGGCGCTCCCGGCGAACGCGCCGGCCGCGCGCCACACCGCCAGATAGGTCTCCTGCATGACCTCGGCGACGATCTGCTCGTCCGCGCAGCGGCGGCGCAGCCGCACCGCCAGCCACGGCGACGTGCGCCGGTACAGCTCGTCGAACGCCGCGCGGTCACTTCTGGCGATCAGCCGGACGAGGCGTTCCTCGTCCAGCTCGTCCAGTGCTCTCCTGCGTGATCTCACACCAGCCAGACGCCCGCGACCGCGCGCAGGTTCTGCGTTCGGCGTGACCTGCGTCACATGAAAGCAGCGCAGGAAGTCGGCCTGTCCGACTTCCTGCGCTGCGGCGACCTCGATGCCCGGATCAGGCACCTGCGGTGGCCAGGCCCTGGCGCTCTACCGCTCCTCCGCCGCCCGCGCCAGCAGCGCGATCTCCGCCGCCACCGCCTCCGGCTCGGCCGCGACGCTGACATGGGCGACGCCGTCCAGCCCGGAGTGCGTGCCGACCCGCACCGCCCGCTCGGCGTTGCGCAGCAGGTCGAAGTCGTTGATGTCGTTGCCGAAGGCCGCGTACGCGCCGATGCCCATCGACGTCAGCGCCTCCCACTTCGTCGTCGAACCGGGCGCGAAGTCGATGATCGCCTCGTCGAGGTGGTGGTTCACCATCAGCCCGAGCCCCCGGCCGGCCTCGGCGAGTGCCGCCATGTCCGACGCCTCGACGACCAGGAACTTCACCACCTCGGGCAGCTCGGCCAGCTCCACCCGGCTCGCCAGGCCGCCCTGGTCGACGCGGCCCCGGATCGGGTGGTCCACCGGCCCGGTGTACGCGTAGTCCCAGGGCCCGTCCGCGAGGTAGCCCGCCTCGTGGCGCGCGACCGCCGCCATCAGCCCGCCCAGCACCGCCGGTTCGAACACGGCCCGGGCCCGCACCTGCCCGTCGACCGACACCAGGCTCCCGTTCCCGCCGATCAGCATCGCGGCCGGGAAGGCGCCGTCGAGCACCGGCAGCATGTCCCGCACCGGCCTGGCCGACGCGAAGACCACCCGGTACCCGGCCCGCTCGCACTCCCCGATCGCCGCCAGGATCCGACTGTCGATCGTCCGCCCGTCGAAACAGAGCGTGCCGTCGAGATCGAAAACCACCGTGCGGGTGCGAAGGTTGACCATTCCCGGATGATATCCGCCCGTTCGGAGCCCGCGATGTGATCCCCACGACGCCGCCCCGACACCCGTTCGACCGCGATCGCCACCGGTGCTCCGGCCTCCCGAAAACCGCTTGCCGGGCGGGCGGCGGCCCCCGTACCGTCGCCCGGCGTGACCCCGACCCTGCGTACCCGGCGCCTGCTGCTCGACCCGTACGTCCTCGCGGACGAAGAGGACTTCGTGGCGCTGTTCCAGAACCGGCAGGTGTCCCGGTGGATGGGCGACGGCCCGCAGTCCGAGGCCGAGGACCGGGCCCTGTTCGGCCGCATCTTCAGCCAGGTCTACGCCTCGAACCGGTTCGACGTCTGGGCCGTCCGGCAGGGCGGCCGCCTCGTCGGGCACGCCGAGATCAAGCCCACCACCGTGGTCGAGGGCTTCGAGATCGTCTACGCGCTGGCCCCGGAGGCGTGGGGCCGCGGCCTGGGCACCGAACTGGCGGCCGCGGTCGTCGACTACGGCTTCACCGCCCTGGGACTGACCGAGGTGCACGCGACGGTCGCCGACGCCAACCTCGCTTCGCTGGCGCTGCTGGGCAGGATCGGCTTCCGGCACGTCCGCGACATCGCGGAGGACGACGGCAGCACGACCCGCCTGCTCACCCGGGGCCGCGCCGATGCCGCCGGGGCCGCCTCGCCGTAGCTCTCCCACCCGAGCCGAAAGGCCGGACCGAACGCTCCCCCGATCGGGGGAGGCCCCCCATGAGCTGCGCCGCAATACTGGTGATCATGATCAGGGGAATCCGGCCGCTGCTGCGCGGCTCCACGTACTCGGGTGTGCTGTTCGCCTTCCTCGGCGCACTGGCGAGCCTGCCGCTGCTGCCGTTCGCGATGCTGCCGGCGATGGCCTGGCCGTCCGCCCCCTACCTCGCGCAGGCGGTGCTCACCCTGCTGGTCTGGGCGGCGCTGCTCGCCGTGGTCGGGCTGGCCCGCACCACCCGGCGGGTGCTGATCAGCGGTGCCCGCCGGCTGCTGAGGGTGCCGCTGCCGGATCCGGCGCCCGGCACCCTGGCGGCGGACCTCCCCGGCACCGACCGCTGGCGCACCCCGCTGTGGCTGCTGCTGCACGTGGCGCTGGGCTGGTTGGGGGGCCTGGTCAGCCTCGTCCTGCTCGGCGCGGCCGTGGCCCTGCCGGGCGGCTGGGTCTCCGGTGACGCCCGGCTGAGCTGGCCCGGCCGGTCGGTGCAGGTGACGGGCGCCTGGAGCTGGGTGGTGGCGGCGGCCTGCCTGCTGCTGGCGCCGGTGGTGTGCGCGGCGGTGGCGAGCGCCCTGCGCGCTCTGGCGCCGAAGCTGCTGGGGCCGTCGGCGGCCGAGCGGCTGGCGATGGCGGCGCACCGGGAGCGCCGGCTCGCCGAACGCAACCGGCTGGCCCACGAGTTGCACGACTCGATCGGGCACACCCTGACGGCGGCCACGATCCAGGCGGCGGTGGCGGGCGAGGTGCTCTCCGCCGACCCGGTGGCGGCTCGGGCCGCCATGCGCAGCATCGAGGAGTCGACCCGGGCCGCCCTGGAGGACCTGGACTACGTGCTGGGCGCGCTGCGCGAGGAGGAGTCGGGGGCGGCCCCGGCCCGCACCTTGGCCGACCTGCCGGAGCTGCTGGACCGGCTGCGGCACGCCGGCGCGGTGGTGGAGCCGGAGCTGTCCGGCGAGCTGGCGCAGGTGCAGGGGACGCTCTCCCGGGCGGCGTACCGGATCCTCCAGGAGGGGCTGACGAACGCGCTGCGGCACGGAGCCGGCGGCCCGATCGAGGTCCGGGTGGCGGCCGGGCCGGACACCCTGGAGCTCAGCGTCGTCAACCGGACCGGGACGGGCCCGCGCCAGGGCGCCTTCCCGACGTCCGGCCACGGCCTGCCGGGCCTGACCGAGCGGGTCCGGCTGCTGCACGGCGAGATCGAGGCCGGGCCGGACGGGCCCCGGGCCTGGCGGCTGGCCGTGCAGCTGCCCGTACGGTTGTCGGCATGACCGGCCCCGACCCCACCGACGCCACGCCCGACGACCGGAGCAACACCCCGGGCAACACCCCCGTCACCCTCCTGATCGCGGACGACGACGAGGTGACCCGCAGCGGCCTGCGCACCCTGCTCTCGGTGCAGCCGGGGATCACGGTGGTCGGCGAGGCGGCCGACGGCGTCGCCGCGGTCGAGCAGGCGCAGCAGCTTCGGCCGGACGTCGTCCTGATGGACGTACGGATGCCGCGCCGCAACGGGATCGAGGCCACCCGGCAACTGCTGGCCGAGTCGGCCGCGCCGCCGAAGGTCGTGGTGATCACCACCTTCGAGAACGACGGCTACGTCACCGCCGCGCTCAGCGCGGGGGCGAGCGGCTTCGTACTGAAGCGGCTTCCGGTGCGGCAGATCGCGGAGGCGGTGCGGGTGGCGGCGGCCGGGGAGGCGATCCTCTTCCCGGCGGCGCTGCGCCGGATGGTCTCCGCCCGCCCGCTGGACTCCGCCGAGGCGCTGCCCCGGGCGGCGTTGACGGTGCGGGAGGAGGAGGTGCTGCGGTCGATGGCCACGGGCCAGTCCAACCCGGAGATCGCGGAGTCGCTCAGGGTGAGCCTGGAGACGGTGAAGACGCACGTCGGGAACGTGCTGACCAAGCTCGGCGCGCAGAACCGGACCCACGCCGTGGTGATCGCGTACGAGTCCGGCCTGGTGGTGCCGGGGCTCGCCGGCTGACCGGCCGCCCCGACGCCCCCTCGCCTCCCGGTCAGGAATCCAGCTCGCCGAGGAAGTCCAGCGCGATGGCCCAGGCCCGCTCCGCCGCCTCGGTGTCGTAGTCGGCCAGCTCGGTGTCGGTGAACAGGTGCCCGGCGCCCCGGTAGCGGTGCACCTCGACGTCGGCCCCGGCCCGCCGCATCCCCAGGTACCAGGCGTTCAGCCAGTCCTCGGTCTCGAACGGGTCCGGCTCGGCGACGTGCAGCTGCACCGGGATCTCGGTGGCCGCGTCCTCGCGCAGGTCGGAGGTGCCGTGCAGGAGCAGCAGGCCGCGGGCCTTCTCGTCGGCGAGGGCGAGGTTCTGCGCGAGCGAGCCGCCGAGCGAGAAGCCCGCGTAGACCAGGCCGCCGTCCGACAGCGGAGCGGCGGCGGTGACGGCCCGGCGCAGCAGTTCCTCGCTGCCGCCGACCTCCTCCTGGTACGCCAGTCCGGCCTCGATGTCGTCGAAGGTCCGCCCGTCGTACAGGTCCGGGGTGTGCACGGTGTGCCCGGCGGCGCGCAGCCGGTCGGCGGCGGCGTGGATGGCGGGGCGCAGCCCGAGGGCGGAGTGGAAGAGGACGATCTGGGCCACGGTCGGGGTCCTTCGGCAGCTGAGGGCGGGTACTCCCCCATGATCCCGCATGTTCCGGCGACCCGACTTCCCCGGCCCGCCGGCCCCGGGCAACCACGCGCGCCCGCTTCACAACAGGTCGTCAGTTCACCTGATTTACCTACGCTTTACTAACGGGTAACCTTCCGGACGTGAACGATCTTGTCCATGACATGACCCCCGCCCACCCGCGCCGCCGCCAGGTCCTGAAGGCGGGCGCGCTGGCCGCCGCCCTCCCGATCGCCCTCCCCACCCCCGCCGAAGCCGCCGAGCCGGCCCAGGCCGCCCAGGCCGCACAGGCCGCACAGGGCCCCGAAGCCGCCCCCCGCTTCCTGCACGGCATAGCCTCCGGCGACCCCCTCCCCGACGGCGTCCTGCTCTGGACCAGGGTGACGCCCCGCCCCGAGGCCCTCCCCGGCTCGGGCCTCGGCCCCGACACCGAAGTCCGCTGGGAGCTGGCCGCCGACCAGGCCTTCACCCGCGTCGTCGCGAGCGGCACGGTGACCGCCACCGCCGCCGCCGACCACACCGTCAAGGCCGACGTCCGCGGCCTGACCCCGGACACCCCCTACTGGTACCGCTTCACCGCCACCACCACCGCCGGTACCGGCAACGCCGTCTCCCCCACCGGCCGCACCCGCACCACCCCCGCCACCGACGCCGCCCTCTCCCGGCTGCGGTTCGGCGTCGCCTCCTGCGCCAACTGGGAGGGCGGCTACTTCTCCGCCTACCGCCACCTCGCCGCCCGCGGCGACCTGGACGCCTTCCTCTTCCTCGGCGACTACATCTACGAGTACAGGACCGGCGAGTTCTGCGCCCGCGGCACGGTCGTGCGCCCGCACGCCCCCACCCACGAGATCCTCACCCTCGCCGACTACCGCACCAGGCACGGCCAGTACAAGACCGACGACGACCTCCAGGCCCTGCACGCCAAGCTCCCGACCATCGCGATCTGGGACGACCACGAGTTCGCCAACGACGCCTGGTCCGGCGGCGCCGAGAACCACACCCCGGGCACCGAGGGCGCCTGGGCCGACCGGATGGCCGCCGCCAAGCAGGCCTACTTCGAGTGGATGCCGGTCCGGCCCTCGATCGCCGGCACCACCTACCGCCGCCTGCGCTACGGCAAGCTCGCCGACCTGCACCTGATGGACCAGCGCTCGTTCCGCTCCCAGCAGGCGAAGACGGGCAGCGGCGCCGTCGACTCGGCCGACCGCACCCTCACCGGCCGCGCCCAACTGGACTGGCTCAAGGCCGGGTTGTCCGCCTCCGACACCACCTGGCGGCTGATCGGCAACGAGGTGATGATCTCCCCGGTCGCCTTCCTCTCGCTGCCCGACTACCTGCTGCGCCCGCTGGCCAAGCTGCTCGGCCTGCCCGGCGAGGGCGTGGCGGTCAACCCCGACCAGTGGGACGGCTACACCCACGACCGCCGCGAGCTGCTCGGCCACCTCAAGGCGAACGGCATCACCAACACCGTCTTCCTGACCGGCGACATCCACTCCGCCTGGGCCGCCGACGTCCCGAACGAGGCCGCCACCTACCCGCTGTCCGGCAGCGTCGCCACCGAGTTCGTGGTCACCTCGGTGACCTCCGACAACGTCGACGACCTGCTGAAGGTCGCCCCGCAGACCGTCTCACTGGCGGCCGCCACCGCGATCAGGACGGCCAACCCGCACGTCAAGTGGGTCGACCTGGACTCGCACGGCTACGGGGTCCTGGACATCACGCCCGAGCAGACCCAGATGGACTACTACGTCCTCTCCGACCGCACCCGCAAGGACGCGACCAGCAGCTGGACCCGCTCCTACCGCACCCGCACCGGCACCCAGCGGATCGAGCGCGCGAACGCCCCGATCGCCTGACCCCGCCCCGGGCCCCCCGGGCATCCGCCCCGGGCCCGCCGCACCCACGCGGCGGGCCCGCAGCACGACGGCCCTACGACACCACGTCCTTGCGCGCGAACCCCCGGAACGCCAGCGCGAGCAGCACCGCCGCGTACGACAGCGACAGCGAGACGCCCTGCACCATGCCGCCCCACTCCAACTGCGGCTGCAGGGCGTCCGCCCAGGCGTACTGCCAGTGCGCGGGCAGCCACTCCCGCAGGCCCCCCAGCGCCGTGACGGCGTCCAGCACCCCGGTGATGATCGACGCGAACACCGCCCCGCCGACGGCGCCCAGCGGCGCGTCCGTCGCCGTGGAGAGCCAGAACGCCAGCGCGGCGATCACGATCTCGGCGAGGAACACGTAGGCCGCCGCCACGGCCAGCCGGGGCAGCGCCTCCCCGGCCGAAAGGCTGGCCCCGGTGGGCAGCTTGAGGTCCCCCCAGCCGTACGCGGCGGTGCCGACCAGCAGCCCGATCAGCGGCAGCATCGCCACCGCCACCGCCGAGAACGCCAGCCCGACCGCGAACTTGCGGACCAGCAGCCGGGCCCGGGGCACCGGCGCGGCCAGCAGGTAGCGCAGCGAGGACCAGCTCGCCTCGGAGGCGACCGTGTCGCCGCAGAACAGCGCCACCGGGATGACCAGCAGGAAGCCGGTGCCCACGAACAGCATGGTGGCGGCGAAGTTGGGCCCGGAAGCGGTGGCCAGGTCGATGAAGGTGGTCCGGTCGGGGCGGCTCGGGGTGCCGCCGATCTGGAACGCGGCCAGCATCACGAACGGCAGGGCGGCCAGCACCGCGCCGATCACCAGGGTGCGGCGGCGCCGCAGTTGGCGCATCGCCTCCACCCGCAGCGGCAGCGTCCGGCCCGCCCGGTACCCCTCGGCGTGGTCCGCCGACACGACGCCGCTCACATCACCGCTCACGTCACTGCTCACGTCACTGCTCGCCCCACCGCTCACGCCGCTGCTCACGCCGTACCTCCGATCAACGACAGGAACGCGTCCTCCAGCCGCCGCTGCGGCCCGGCGCTCTCCACCGGCACGCCGAGGCGCACCAGTTCGGCCAGCAGTTCGTGCGCCGCCAGCCCGTCCAGGCGCACCAGCAGCCCGCCCTCGACGGCCTCCGCCGAACCGACCCCGGCCAGCCCGCCCACCTTCTCGACGACCGACCCGGGCTCGTACCCGGCGGGCACGCCGAGGAACAGCAGCTCGCCCGCGCCGACGATCTCGCCGACGGCGCCGGTGGTGATCAGCCGCCCGCGGTCCATCACCACCAGGTCCGTGCAGCTCTGCTCGACCTCGGCGAGCAGGTGGCTGGAGACGATGACGGTACGGCCGGCGGCGGCGTACCGGATCATCACCTCGCGCATCTCGCGGATCTGCGGCGGGTCGAGCCCGTTGGTCGGCTCGTCGAGGATCAGCAGGTCCGGCATCCCGAGCATGGCCTGCGCGATGGCGAGCCGCTGCCGCATGCCCTGCGAGTAGGTCCGCACCGCACGGTCGAGCGCCTCGCCGAGACCGGCGATGGCCAGCGCCTCGTCGAAGCGGGCGTCCTCCTCCGGCCGGCCGGTGGCCTGCCAGTACAGCCGCAGGTTGGCCCGGCCGGTGAGGTGCGGCAGGAAGCCCGCGCCCTCGACGAAGGCGCCGACCCGGGAGAGCACCGGTGCGCCGGGGCGCACCAGGTGGCCGAAGATCCGGATCTCGCCCGCGTCGGGCCGGATCAGGCCCATCAGCATCCGCAGCGTGGTGGTCTTGCCGGCGCCGTTGGGCCCGAGCAGGCCGAGCACCTGCCCCTGCTCCACCCGGAAGCCCAACTCCCGTACGGCGTAACGGTCCTGAACGCCCTTGTAGCGCTTGCTCAGGCCGGTGATCTGCAACGGCACCCCGGCCAGCGCCGGATCGTACGCCGGCCCGTCGCCCGCCCCCCGCCGACGGCGGCGCAGCAGCCGGGGCGACAGCACCAGGCCGAGCGCCACCACGACGGCCGCCAGCGGCAGCAGCCAGGTGCGCGCGGGCAGCGGCGTGGCCTCGGTGACGAGTCCGTCGTCGGTCGGCACGGTGAGCGCCCCGGCCGGCGCGACCCGGTAGGTGGCGGGCTCGACGGGCGAGGCGTACGCGAGGTCGGTGGCGGCCAGGACGAGCCGCAGCCGGTGCCCGGCGGCGAAGGTGTGGTCGACGGCGGGCAGCGCGACCGTGACGGTGCGGCCCGCGTCGGCGCCGGTGACCCGCAGCGGGGCGGCGAGCTGCTGCGGGAGCACGGACTTGCCGTCCGGGCCCACGTCGTACAGCTTGGCGAAGAGCACCGCGTCCGGCCGGTCGGCGTGCACCTGGACGGGCACGGTGGGCTGCCCGGTCAGGTGCAGCGGCTGGTAAAGCGGCGCGGAGTCGAAGGCGGCGTGCTGGCCGGGGAAGTCGAGCGACAGCCCGGCGCCCAGCGAGGCGGCCTGGCTGAGCGCGCCGATCCCGGGCAGCGTCGAGATCCCGGGCGGGGCGCCGCCGGGCGGGTTGGCGATGGTCTGCTCGCCGCCGGCCAGTTCGACGCCGTGGGAGCCGGTTCCGCCCAGGCCCGGGTAGCGGTCGGCGGAGGCGCCGCGCAGCACGGCCTGGAAGCCGGTGGAGTCGACGCCCCCGGTGCGGGTGACGCGGAACGCGGGGCCGGTGTCGTCGCCCCGCCCCTTCAGGTAGTGGTCGAACCAGGCGGTGACCCGGTCGTCGACCCGGGCGCTGGTGTCGGTGCCGCCGTCGTGCCCGCCGGCGAACCAGTCCACCGCGACGGGCGCGCCGTTGGCCGCGACGGCCCGGGCGATCCGGTCGCCCTGGTCGAGCGGGAACAGCGAGTCCTGCTGGCCCTGCACGACCAGAGTGGGCGCCTTGAGCTGCGCGGCCACCGAGGACGGGCTGGAGCGGTCCAGCAGCGCGACGGCCTCCGGGTCGGCGTGCCCGGCGGTGGCGACCCGGTCGTACATCTGGCAGAGCGACTCCAGGAACCGCCCGCAGCCGACCGGCCCGCCCGCGGCGTCGCCGCCCTGCCCCGACCCGCCCTGCCCCGGCGCGCCCTGCCCGGCCCCGCCGCCGCGCGGCGCGCCGCCGGAGGGCCCGAGGTCACCGGCCGCGCCGGTGGTGAAGAAGATCCCGGCCCAGAGCTTCTTGAACACGCCGTCGACGGCGCCCGAGCCCTGCACGCCCTGCGGGAACAGCGCGTCGGCCAGGTTCCACCAGGTGATCTGGGTGGCCACCGCGTCGATGCGGTGGTCGTACGCGGAGGCCAGCAGCGAGACGGCGCCGCCGTACGAGGCGCCGGTGATGCCGACCCGGGGGTCGCCGGGCCCGTCGAGCTGCACCTCGGGCCGCTGGGCCAGCCAGTCCACCAGGTGCTTGACGTCCTCGACCTCGCGGTCGGGCGCGTTGAGGCCGATCTTCCCGCCCGAGTGCCCGAAGCCGCGCGCCGACCAGGTCAGCACCGCGTAGCCCTGCCGGGCCAGCTGCTGGGCGCGCTCGCGCTCGCCGTCCTTGGAGCCGCCGAAGCCGTGCGCGAGCAGGACCGCCGGGCGCGGAGTGCTGCCGGTGGTGAAGAAGGAGGTGTCCACCTGGACCTGCTGGTCGCTGCCGGGGGTCTCCGGCATGGCGAGGAAACGGTCCTCCTGATGGACCGCCGGCTCACCGCCGGACGCCACCGTCGCCGTACCGACCCCGGCCACCACCACCAGGGCCACCGCACCGGCCACCACCCTGCGCCGCACCGTCGTACCCCGGCTGCGCCACCGGCGCCAAGCCCCACCGAACTCCATGGGGGCTGATCGTATCCGCCCCCCGGGTAGGCGTCCGATAAGGCCACCGCCGAAGCCGCCGCTTCCGCCCCGTTCACCCCGTTGCGCCCCGGTACGGCACGGGACGACGAAGATCCCCGCACCCCACCGGGGGTACGGGGATCCGCAGGAGGCGCCCTACAGCACCCGCGTCATCGTCCGGTGCGGTATCCCCGCGTCCTCGTACACCGGGCCCTCGGCCGCGTACCCCAGCCGCTCGTAGAACCCCAGCGCCCGCACCTGCGCGTGCAGCTCCACCTCGACGGCCCCGCGGTCGAGCCCGGCCGCCTCGATCGCCCGCACCAGCTGGGCCCCGAGCCCGGTCCCCCGGGCGGCCGACACCACCGCGAGGCGTCCGAGCAGCACCCGGCCCTCGACGCCCCCGGTGAGCTTCAGCGCCTGCTCCCCGAAGATCAGCCGTCCGGTCCCGAGCGCGGTCCCGTCCGCCGCCACGGCCAGCAGGTGCACCGAGGTCGCGTCGTACTCGTCGTACTCCAGCTCCTCCGGCACGTTCTGCTCGACGATGAACACCTCGCGCCGCACGTCCCGCACCAGCGCCAGGTCCGCGGCGCCCGCCGCGGTCCGGATGGCCGCCGTCATCTCAGCTCTCCGACGAGATGATGTCGAGCGCCTTGCGCAGGTCGGGCGAGTACTCGCTGGAGAACTCGACCCACTGCCCGTCCGCCGGGTGCTCGAAGCCGAGCGACACGGCGTGCAGCCACTGCCGGGTCAGCCCGAGCCGCTTGGCCAGCGTCGGGTCGGCGCCGTAGGTCAGGTCGCCCACGCAGGGGTGGCGCAGCGCGGACATGTGGACCCGGATCTGGTGGGTGCGCCCGGTCTCCAGCTTGATGTCGAGCAGCGAGGCCGAGCGGTAGGCCTCGATCAGGTCGTAGTGGGTGACGGACGGCTTGCCGTCCTTGGTCACGGCCCACTTCCAGTCCGAGCTGGGGTGCCGCCCGATCGGGGCGTCCACGGTGCCGCTCAGCGGGTCCGGGTGCCCCTGCACGAGGGCGTGGTAGCGCTTCTCGGTGATCCGGTCGTGGAACTGCCGCTTGAGGTCGGTGTACGCGCGCTCGGACTTGGCGACGACCATCAGCCCGGAGGTGCCGACGTCCAGCCGGTGCACGACGCCCTGGCGCTCGGCGGCGCCGGAGGTGGAGATCCGGTAGCCGGCCGCGGCGAGCCCGCCGATGACGGTGGTGCCGGTCCAGCCGGGGCTGGGGTGGGCGGCGACGCCGACCGGCTTGTCGACGAGCACGATGTCCTCGTCGTCGTGGATGATCCGCATGCCCTCGACCGGCTCGGCGATGATCCGCACGGGGGCGGCGGGGGCCGGGATCTCGACCTCCAGCCAGGAGCCTGCGGTCACCCGGTCCGACTTTCCGGCCACGGCGCCGTCGAGCGTCACCTTGCCCTCGGCGGCCAACTCGGCGGCCTTCGTCCGGGAGAAGCCGAACATCCGGGCGAGGGCGGCATCGAGGCGCTCGCCCTCCAGGCCGTCGGGTACGGGGAGGCTGCGGATCTGCGCTGCGGTACTCACCCGTACGAGTATGCCGGAACCGCGGCCCTCCGCCGCCCGCCCGACCGCCCGGGGCCCCTGCTACTCGCTCTTGCCGCCCTGCTGGTGGACGGTGCCGTCCGGGTTGCTGCCCCGGAAGGAGAGCAGCACCACGAGGATCCCGCCGCAGACGATCGCCGAGTCGGCGAGGTTGAAGACGGCGAAGTGCTGGACGGAGATGAAGTCGACGACGTGCCCGCGGAAGACGCCCGGCGAGCGGAACAGCCGGTCGGTGAGGTTGCCCAGGGCCCCGCCGAGCAGCAGCCCGAGCGCGATCGCCCAGGGCAGGCTGTACAGCCGGCGGGCGATCCGCCAGATCACCACGATGACGGCCGAGGCGATCATCGTGAAGACGACGGTCAGCGCCTGCCCCATGCCGAAGGCGGCACCGGAGTTGCGGATGACCTGGAAGGTGACGACGTCCCCGAGCACCTTGATCGCCGCGTGGTTCTCCAGCCGGGCCACGACCAGCAGCTTGCTGCCGAGGTCGATCAGGAAGGCGAGCAGCGCGATGACCATCAGCACGCCGACCCGCCGACGGCCCTTCGGCGCCTCCGCCGCGGCCGGGGCGGTCGCCTCGGCGGGCTCAGCAGGCTCCGCGGGCTCGGCCACGGCCACCTCCACGGCTTCGGCGGGGGTCGGGACGGCGTCGTCCCGCGTCTGGGGGGAACCTTGCGTACTGATGATCCGCTCCGCTGCCGGTGGAGCTCCCCCGGTTGGAGGTGGGGGAGAGGGTGGGCCCGTGGTCGCCGTACCGGACACCTCCGAACCGGAGGTGTCCCGAGGAATCAGGCGACGTTACGGGGTCGAGCGTACGGCAAGCCCGACCCCCTGCGCCGCCCCGGTCGGCCGCGTCAGCGGCGTTCCTGCTTGGCCTTGCACTGCACGCAGAGCGTGGCCCGGGGGAAGGCCTGCATCCGGGCCTTCCCGATGGCCTGCCCGCAGGACTCGCAGGTGCCGAAACCGACGCCCTCCAGCCTGGTCAGGGCCCGCTCGGTCTGGGCGAGGCTGTCCCGGGCGTTGTTGGCGAGCGCGAGCTCGCTCTCCCGCGAGATGTTCTTCGTACCGGCGTCCACCTGGTCGTCACCGGCTCCGTCGTTGGAGTCACGCATCAGGCCGGAGATGGCCGCCTCGGCGGCGTCGATCTCGTTCTGCAGCCGCTCCAGCTCGCTGATGAGCTCGGTGTGCAGCTCGTGGACCTCGTCGGTGGTCCACGGGTCCTCGCCGGGCCGGACCGGCAACGTGGCCGGGTCCACCGACTCGGCGCCGCGCGGCACGGTGACGGTGTCGGTGCTGCTCTTCTGCCGTGCGGTAGTGGTCACGGTCCCCTCCCCTGGATCGGCCGCCACGGCCTTGCGTGCCCGCTTGGTGGCGGTACCCGCGCCGGTTGCCTTCTCAGCCATGGCTTCGACCCCATCTACGAACGAATCGAGCCGCCGGTTCCCGGCGGCCTCCAGTGCCGGAACGATAATCCCGATCAAAACCGGTCACAACATGACATTCCGACGCCCCATGATGATCCCACCCAGGCAGCCGCCCCAGCCGCCACGCCCCGCGCGCTGACCAGACTTGTGCCCAGATCACCCCCGCCTAACCACCACCGCCGCCGGCCCCGGAGCGCCCCGGCCGTCCACCCCGGGGAAAAACGATTTGGACAAACCGACTCGCCCGGCCGATACACTGGCCCTGCAAGGCGCAGATGGGACGAGTACCGACGTACGCAGCCACCAGCGACCCGGGGATGGTGCGAGCCCGGGGGTGTGCACGACGGGAAGATCACCCCGGAGCCGCCGGAAGAACGGCCGCCCGCCACCGCGCGGGCCGGCCCACTAGACCCGGCAGCAAGCCCAAACAAGAGGGCCGCAGCAGCACCGCGGCCAAGGAGGGTGGTACCGCGGGGCGGCTCGCCGTCTCGTCCCTCCGTCGGATCCCGTTCACATCCGCCGGAGGTATGACGCCCGCGATGAGCACCTACAACTCCGTCCCCGCACAGGTGGACCTGCCCGCCCTCGAACACCGGATCCTGTCGTTCTGGCAGGACAACAAGATCTTCCAGCGCAGCCTGGAGCAGTCCGAGGGCCGCCCCGAGTGGGTCTTCTACGAGGGCCCGCCGACCGCCAACGGCATGCCCGGCGCGCACCACATCGAGGCCCGCGTCTTCAAGGACGTCTTCCCCCGCTTCCGGACGATGAAGGGCTACCACGTCGCCCGCAAGGCCGGCTGGGACTGCCACGGCCTCCCGGTCGAGCTCGCCGTCGAGAAGGAGCTGGGCTTCTCCGGCAAGCAGGACATCGAGGCGTACGGCATCGCCGAGTTCAACGCCAAGTGCCGCGAGTCGGTGACCCGCCACACCGACGCCTTCACCGAGCTGACCACCCGCATGGGGTACTGGGTCGACCTCGACGAGGCCTACCGGACGATGGACCCGTCGTACGTCCAGTCCGTCTGGTGGTCGCTCAAGCAGATCTTCGACAAGGGCCTGCTGGTCCAGGACCACCGGGTCGCCCCCTGGTGCCCGCGCTGCGGCACCGGCCTGTCCGACCACGAGCTGGCCCAGGGCTACGAGACCGTCGTCGACCCCTCGGTCTTCGTCCGCTTCCCGCTGACCAGCGGCCCGCTGGCCGGCCAGGCCGCGCTGCTGGTCTGGACCACCACCCCGTGGACCCTGGTCTCCAACACCGCCGCCGCCGTCCACCCGGAGGTCACCTACGTGGTGGCCACCGACGGCGAGGAGAAGCTGGTCGTCGCCGAGCCGCTGCTCGCCAAGGCCCTCGGCGAGGGCTGGGAGGCCACCGGCGAGTCCTTCACCGGCGCCGAGATGGAGCGCTGGGCCTACCGCCGCCCGTTCGACCTGGTCGAGATCGAGAACGCGCACTACGTCCTCAACGCCGACTACGTCACCACCGAGGACGGCACCGGCATCGTCCACCAGTCGCCCGCCTTCGGCGCGGACGACCTCGCGACCTGCCGCAGGTACGGCCTGCCGGTGGTCAACCCGGTGCTCGCCGACGGCACCTTCGCCCCCGAGGTCCCGCTGGTCGGCGGCCAGTTCTTCAAGAAGGCCGACGAGGCCCTGGTCGCGGACCTCAAGGAGCGCGGCCTGCTCTTCCGCCACCTCCCGTACGAGCACAGCTACCCGCACTGCTGGCGCTGCCACACCGCGCTGCTCTACTACGCGCAGCCGTCCTGGTACATCCGCACCACCGCGGTCAAGGACGCCCTGATCCGGGAGAACGAGGCCACCAACTGGTACCCGGAGAACGTCAAGCACGGCCGCTTCGGCGACTGGCTGAACAACAACATCGACTGGGCGCTCAGCCGTAACCGCTACTGGGGCACCCCGCTGCCGATCTGGCGCTGCGAGGAGGGCCACCTCACCTGCGTCGGCTCGCTGGCCGAGCTCTCCGAGCTCACCGGCACCGACCAGAGCGAGCTCGACCCGCACCGCCCGTACATCGACGACGTGACCTTCGCCTGCCGCGAGTGCGGCGGCGCCTCGACCCGGGTCCCCGAGGTCATCGACGCCTGGTACGACTCGGGCTCGATGCCCTTCGCCCAGTACGGCTACCCATACCAGAACAAGGAGCTGTTCGAGAAGCGCTACCCGGCGCAGTTCATCTCCGAGGCGATCGACCAGACCCGTGGCTGGTTCTACACGCTGATGGCGGTCGGCACCCTGGTGTTCGACAAGAACAGCTACGAGAACGTCGTCTGCCTGGGCCACATCCTGGCCGAGGACGGCCGCAAGATGTCCAAGCACCTGGGCAACATCCTGCAGCCGATCCCGCTGATGGACCAGCACGGCGCCGACGCCGTCCGCTGGTTCATGGCCGCCGGCGGCTCGCCCTGGTCGGCCCGCCGGGTCGGCCACGGCACCATCCAGGAGGTGGTCCGCAAGACCCTCCTCACCTACTGGAACACCGTCGCCTTCCAGGCCCTGTACGCCCGCACCGCCGGCTGGTCCCCCTCGGCGGCCGATCCGGCCCCGGCCGACCGCCCGCAGCTGGACCGCTGGGTGCTCTCCGAGCTGAACACCCTGGTCCGCGAGGTCGACGCCGCCTTCGAGGCGTACGACACCCAGCGCGCCGGCAAGCTGCTGTCCGGCTTCGTCGACGACCTGTCCAACTGGTACGTCCGCCGCGGCCGCCGCCGCTTCTGGCAGGGCGACGCGGCCGCGCTCGCCACCCTGCACGAGGCGCTGGAGACGGTCACCCGCCTGATGGCCCCGATGACCCCGTTCATCACCGAGCAGGTCTGGCAGGACCTGGTCGTCCCGGTCGCCGCGGACGCCCCGGCCTCGGTCCACCTGGCCACCTGGCCGCAGGCGGACGAGTCGCTGATCGACACCGACCTCTCCCGGCACATGGCGCTGGTCCGCCGCCTGGTGGAGCTCGGCCGGGCCACCCGCGCCGAGTCCGGCGTGAAGACCCGTCAGCCGCTGTCCCGCGCGCTGATCGCCGCCCAGGGCTGGGACGAGCTGCCCGCCGACCTGCGCGCGCAGATCGCCGAGGAGCTCAACGTCTCCACCCTGGAGTCGCTCGCCGAGGTCGGCGGCTCGCTCGTCGACACCAGCGCCAAGGCCAACTTCCGCGCCCTGGGCAAGCGGTTCGGCAAGGGCGTGCAGGACGTCGCCAAGGCGGTCGCCGCCACCGACGCCGCCCGCCTGGCCGCCGAACTGCGCGCCGACGGCGAGACCTCGGTCGAGCTGAACGGCGAGCCGGTCACCCTCTCCCCGGACGAGGTGATCATCACCGAGACCCCGCGCGAGGGCTGGGCCGTCGCCAACGAGTCCGGTGCCACCGTCGCCCTCGACCTGGCCATCACCCCGGAGCTCAGGCGGCTCGGCGTCGCCCGCGACGCCATCCGCCAGATCCAGGAGGCCCGCAAGAACTCCGGCCTCGACGTCGCCGACCGGATCGTCCTGCGCTGGCGGGCCACCACCGAGGAGACCGCCGAGGCCATCGCCGAGCACGGCCCCCTCGTCGCCGAGGAGGTCCTGGCCACCGACTTCGCCGCCGGCACGGCCGACTGGGACTCCGAGACCTTCGCCGACGAAGCCCTCGGCCTCGCCTTCCAGCTCCGCAAGGCCTGACCCGCTCCGAAGCCGCCGTCACCCCGCCCGGGGCGACGGCGGCTTCGCCGTACCCGCGCGCCCCCGGAGCGACGTCACCACCCCGCGCGCCCGTCCCCCGTCCCCATCCGTACACAGCAGAGCGCCCCCTGTCCGACCCGTGGGTTGAACAGGGGGCGCTCTCAAAAGGTCGCGCTACAACCTCAGTTGTCGCCGTCCTCGTCGATCAGGAAGCCCCGCATCGGCGCCGGAGCCTGCTGCATCGGCTGCGGAGGCTGCGGGCGGACGGCCGCCATCGGCTGCGTCATCCCGGCCGGCTGCATCTGCGGCGCGCCGGTGTTGCCACCGGACGCCTGGCCGCCGAAGCTCGGCGCCGGCGGGTTGCCGCCGAAGGAGCTCTGACCGCCGAACGACGGCGCGTTGCCGCCGAAGGCCGGCTGGTTGCCACCGAAGGCCGGGGCACCGCTCATCGCACCGGCACCGGCCGGAGCCATCGACGAGGCCGCCGGCGGCAGCGACGCGGTGGCGGGGATCCGCGGCGGGGCGAGCGAGTCGTCGGCCTGCGACTCCAGCTGGCGCAGCTGGGTCTCCAGGTACGACTTCAGGCGCGTCCGGTACTCGCGCTCGAACGCCCGCAGGTCCTCGACCTTGCGCTCCAGCGTGGCGCGCGCGGACTCCAGCGAGCCCATCGCGACGCGGTGCTTCTCCTGCGCGTCCCGCTCCAGGGCGTCGGCCTTGGCACGGGCGTCGCGCTCCAGACCCTCGGCGCGGCTGCGGGCCTCGCCGACGATCTTGTTGGCCTCGGAACGGGCCTCCGAGATCGCCTGGTCGGCGGTCTGCTGAGCGAGCGCCAGGACGCGGGCGGCACTGTCGCCACCGGGGCCCTGCTGCTGCATGGGGGCGCCGAGCGGGCCGCCCATCTGCTGCTGCTGCGGGCCGCCCATGGGGCCGCCCATCGGCTGCATCTGCTGCTGCTGGCCCATGCCCTGGCCCATCGGGTTGCCCATCTGCTGCGGACCACCGGGGCCGCCCATGGGCTGGAGCATCTGACCGCCCATCGGCTGCACCAGCTGCTGCTGGCCGCCCATGGTCTGGTTCATCTGCTGCTGCGGGCCGCCCATCTGCTGGGGGCCGGCGGGGAGCTGCGGGGCGCCGGAGGGCAGGCCGAGCGGCTGGTTGCCCATCTGCTGCTGCTGCGGGCCGCCCATCTGCTGCTGCTGCGGACCGCCGGGGCCCATCTGCTGCTGCGGGCCGGGGCCCTGCTGGCCGGGAACCGGCGGGCCGGATATGGCGGCCGGGACGGGAGCGCCGGAACGGGCGTCCTGCGGCGGCTCCTTCCGCATGTTCGCCTGGTTCTGCGCGGCGGCGCGAGTCGCGGCGGCCAGCTTGGCGCGCAGGTCCTCGTTCTCGCGAAGCAGGCGGGTCAGCTCTCCTTCGACCTCGTCGAGGAAGGCATCGACCTCGTCCTCGTCATAGCCTTCGCGCAGGCGGACGGTCGTGAACTGCTTGTTCCGAACGTCCTCGGGGGTCAATGGCATCTCTTCACCTCAACGTGATCGTCGGCACACCGGCATCCTGTCGCATCGCTCACCTACGACTAGGGCCGCACAAGCGAGATCAGGACATACACAATGATCATCAGTACGAAGAAGGACAGGTCGAGCGCCACGCCCCCGAAACGCAACGGCGGAATGAACCGCCGAAGAAGCTTGAGCGGCGGATCCGTGACAGTGTACGTGGCCTCCAGGACCAGGACCATGGCCTTGCCGGGCCGCCACGAACGCGCGAACTGGAAGACCCAGTCCATGACCAGTCGCACGAGCAGGAACACCAGGAAGACGGTCAGGGCGTAGTAGAGCACCGCCCACACGATGTCCATCGCGTTTCCCTCTCCCCGGTTCCGGGCCCTTGGGCCCGCCGCTCGTCACCTGTCGCTAATCCACTGTTGATCAGATCCACACGTAAAGTCGTGGCCGGGTCAGCTCTGGTTGAAGAACCCACCCTCGGCGATCCGAGCCTTGTCCTCCGCCGTGACATCGACGTTAGCAGGCGACAGCAGGAACACCTTCTGTGTCACGCGCTCGATACTGCCGTGCAGACCGAAGACGAGTCCAGCGGCGAAGTCTACGAGTCGCTTCGCGTCGGTGTCGTCCATCTCGGTCAGATTCATGATCACGGGGGTCCCGCCACGGAACTGTTCCCCGATGGTACGGGCCTCGTTGTAGGTCCGCGGGTGCAGCGTGGTGATGCGGTAGGGCTCTCGTTCGTTCACTACCTTGGGCATGATCACCGGGGCGCTCTTCTCCAGGTTGTGGCGGCGTTCGGGTGTGATGGACGACACTGGGGCCATCCTCGGGGTCTCCTGCCGGATCGGCACCGCGGCCGGGACCGGCTGCGGAGTGATCGAGGAGACCGGGGCGGGCGCGGCGGCCGGCCGGGGGATGTCCTCGGTCCGCTGTCCCGTTCGAATCGGCTCGGGGTCCGCGTCGTAGTCGTCGTCAGGGTCGTACCCCTGACCGTCGTACGTCTCGTCCTCCACGAGGCCGAGGTAGACCGCCATCTTGCGCATTGCGCCGGCCATGCTCCTGTCTCCTCCGCTCATAGCCACCTCGCTGGCGCTCGGTGGCGGCTTCGCGAGACGCGCACCTTCCGATGGTCGCTCGCTCTGCTCGCTCCGTGCGGACCGGCTCCGTCCCGGCGGCCAGGCCGTGCGGCCCTGCCTGCGGATTCCGCGGTCCACCCACGACGGCCCGTCAGGCCGACGGCCGGTCAGAGTTCTTGGGGTGGGGGCCGCGGAGCTGCGATCCACGGTTCGCTAGCGCTCCGAGGAGCTGCTAGATTCTGTCCTATTTTGTCCTGCAGTCTGATCTACTACCCGGTGACGTTACCTGAGGGGTGACCTCACTCCGAGTACCGCCGTTCCGACGCGCACATGTGTCGCCCCGGCGGCAATCGCCTGCTCAAGGTCACCGCTCATCCCTGCGGAGACCATGGTGGCAGCAGGATGGGTCGTGCGTACTGCGGTTGCGATTTCCGTCAGCCGCTCGAAGGCACGGAGCGGGTCCCCGGCGAGCGGACCGGCCAGCGGAGCGACGGTCATCACACCGTCCAGCCGCAGGCCGGGCGTGTCGGCGATCGCGTCCGTGAGTTCCGCGACATCCTCCGGGGCGACTCCGGCCCGGTGGGCCCCCTCGCCGTGCTCCTTGTCCAGGGCCACCTGCACCAGGCAACCCAGCTCCGGGCGCTCGGACTTGAGCACCGCCGCGGAGAGCGACCCGACCAGCCGCAGCCGGTCCACCGAGTGCACGTGGTTCGCGTACCGGACGACCGAGCGGACCTTGTTGGTCTGCAGCTGTCCGACGAAGTGCCAGTCAAGAGGAAGGTTTCTGCACTGCTCTGCCTTGGGTGCGGCGTCCTGGTCGCGGTTCTCCGCGACATCCGTCACACCCAGTCCGGCCAGCAGCGCGGTGTCCTCGGCGGGGTAGGTCTTGGTGACGACGACCAGGGTGACCTCGTCACGCGGCCGTCCGGCAGCCGCACAGGCGTCGGCGATCCGCCGCTCGACCACGTCGAGGTTGGTCCCCAGCTCGTCGTACCGGGCCCGCTGCCCCTCCGTCAGGGTCTCCAGCCAGCCCTGGTCGGGAAGGCCACCGCGACCACCCGGGAACGGTCCGTAGATGTCGTTCGTCATCAATGATCAGAGCCCAACCAGACGTAGCTCGCGAGCCGGCCGGTGCGCTGCTCGCGGCGATAGGAGTAGTGATCCGCGGATTCGAGGGTGCAGACCGGTGACCGCACCACCTCGGTGACCCCGGCGGCGGCCAGCTGGGCCGCGACCCCCTCGGACACGTCCAGCGCCGGCGTTCCCCAGGAGGTCTCGGCGAACGCGGCGGGCACCACCGCGGCGACCTCCGCCCGCAGGCCGGCCGGCACCTCGTAGCACCGGCCGCAGACCGACGGGCCGGTGGCCGCGGCGATCCGGCCGGGCTCGGCCCCCAGTTCGACCATCGCCCGCACGACCGCGGGCACCACCCCGGCGGCCAGCCCGGGCCGGCCCGCGTGGGCCGCGCCCACCACGCCCGCCACCGGGTCGGCCAGCAGCACCGGAGTGCAGTCCGCGGTCAGGACGGCGAGCGCGAGCGGCCGGTCGGTGACCACCGCGTCCACCGTGGGGGCCTCCCCCGGCGACTGGCGCTGCGTCACCACGGCGACCTGCGCGCCGTGCACCTGGTTCATCCAGACCACGTCGGCCGGGTCGAGCCCGAGCTCCCCGGCGGCGATCGCCCGGTTCTCCCGGACGGTCCCGGGGTCGTCCCCCACCGCCCCGCCGAGGTTGAGCTCCCCGTACGGCGAAGTGCTCACCCCGCCCCACCTGTCGGTGAAGGCGAAGTGAGCACCCGCGCGTACGGCGTGATCGATCACTTAAGGAAATCCGGGACGTCGAGCTCCTCCGCCGGGCTCTCGACGAACGGCTGCCGGACCGGCTGCACCTGCGGCGGCACCGGGGCGGTGGTCACGGTCTCGGTGGCGCGCGGCGCGGCGTGGGTCTCCCCCTCCGAACGCGACGTCACCGAGCCGATGCTCCCGTAGGACGGCCGGGTGGCCGGGCGCTCCGGGGCGGCCGGCGGCGTGGCCGCGGCGGCGGGGGTGGCCTTGACCACCGGGTCGCGGACGATCGCCGGCGGCTGCCCGCCGTCGAAGCCGGCCGCGATGACGGTGACCCGGACCTCGTCGCCGAGCGCGTCGTCGATGACCGCACCGAAGATGATGTTGGCCTCGGGGTGCGCGGCCTCGCTGACCAGCTGGGCCGACTCGTTGATCTCGAACAGACCGAGGTCGGAACCGCCCGAGATGGAGAGCAGCACGCCGCGGGCGCCGTCGATCGAGGCCTCCAGCAGCGGCGAGGAGATCGCCATCACGGCGGCCGCCTTGGCGCGGTCCTCGCCGCGGGCCGAGCCGATGCCCATGAGCGCCGAACCGGCCTCCGACATGACGGACTTGACGTCGGCGAAGTCGAGGTTGATCAGGCCGGGGGTGGTGATCAGGTCGGTGATGCCCTGGACACCGGAGAGCAGGACCTGGTCGGCCGAGCGGAACGCGTCGAGCACGCTGACCTGGCGGTCCGAAATGGACAGCAGCCGGTCGTTCGGGATCACGATGAGGGTGTCGACCTCTTCGCGCAGGCTCGCGATGCCGTCCTCGGCCTGGTTGGCGCGGCGGCGGCCCTCGAAGGTGAAGGGGCGGGTGACCACGCCGATGGTCAGGGCGCCGAGCGAACGGGCGATGTTGGCGACCACGGGCGCGCCGCCCGTGCCCGTGCCGCCGCCCTCACCCGCGGTGACGAAGACCATGTCGGCCCCCTTGAGGACCTCCTCGATCTCCTCGCGGTGGTCCTCGGCGGCCTTGCGGCCGACCTCGGGGTTGGCGCCGGCGCCGAGGCCCCGGGTGAGTTCACGGCCCACATCGAGCTTGACGTCGGCGTCGCTCATCAGGAGGGCCTGCGCATCGGTGTTGATCGCGATGAACTCGACGCCCTTGAGACCGACCTCGATCATCCGGTTGATGGCGTTGACACCACCGCCGCCGATTCCGACGACCTTGATGACTGCGAGGTAGTTCTGCGGTGCTGCCACGTCGAAGGCCTCTCGCCTCGAATTTCCGGGTCGGCCCGACCCGACGGGGGATCGTACCGACGGATGTCGATGGGTAGGGAGCCTGGTTTCTGACTGAATGTCCGAAATGCCGACCGCCGACCCCAACCCTAAACTTGACCTTTAGGGTTAGTCCTGTGCCTCCGTCACATCACCAGGGGGCACAGTCTGGTGACACAGGACACTAGGTGGCTCCAGGCACGTGTTTCAACGAACACGCCGAGCTTCCCCTTTTCTTTTGAGCCTATGTGATCATCGGCCGGCACATGAAACCGGGGTGACCACCAAGGGTCGGGCCGACACTTCACAGCGTCAACCCCTCCCTCAGGCACAGAACCTACCGGATCATCCCGACACCGCCGGCGCCTCCGGCGCACTCACGTCGAAGTTCGAGCCCTTCTGAGCCATCAACGCGACCAGTGCCCGGGCCTTGCGATCGGTCTGCTCCGGGCTCCCCCAGCGCACCGTCGCACCCCCGCTGAGCTGCAGCTGAATATCGTCGTACGAGTGCACCAGCACCGCTCCGGCCCGCTTCGCCACCTCCGGCGGCAGTCCGGCGGCCACCGACACCGCGCCCTGAACCAGTTGCGAACGGGAGATCACCCCGTCCGCGTCCTTCGCCTGCTGACTGAGCCGCAGTTCCACCACCGGCACCCCCTCCGGTGGGGCCGCCTCGGTGGCGAAGCTCACGCCGGTGGCGTCCACCTGGGTGAACTGACCGTCCTCCCCCTTGACGGCGGCCACCGCCGTGCGCTGGACGACCTTCACCCGCAGGGTGTGCGGCCAGCCACGCCACACCTCGGCC
Organism: Kitasatospora sp. NBC_01300; assembly: GCF_041435235.1. Classification (NCBI taxonomy): domain Bacteria; kingdom Bacillati; phylum Actinomycetota; class Actinomycetes; order Kitasatosporales; family Streptomycetaceae; genus Kitasatospora; species Kitasatospora sp. NBC_01300. The sequence goes on from NZ_CP108408.1 coordinate 2,002,644, forward strand.
TTCGCCACCCGGGGGATCGCCTCCACCCGGCGCTGGACGGCGTCCAGGTCCACTCTGGCCAGCGGGCCGTCACCGATCCCGCCGATCGCCTCGCGGACCTGGTCCGCCGTCAGCTTCTCGTCCTTCGGTCCCTGGACCGCGACCTCGCGCACGTCCAGCACCGAGGAGAAGAACACCACCCAGGCCAGCACGCCCAGCACCGCGGCGCCGAGCACGCTCAGCACCACGATGCCCCGCCGGGAGAGCCGGAGCCGAGGAGCGGACTCCTCGGCCTCCAGCTCTTCCTCCAGCGGGTCGGCGAGCCGGCCGTCAGCCACGGCGGCGACCGCCGCGGGAGGCCTGGATCGCCTCGTAGACCATGCCGACCAGCAGGTCGTCGGCGTCCCGGCGGCCGAACTCCGCGGCGGCCCGGCTCATGTCCCACAGCCGCTGCGGGTCGGTGAGCACCGGCAGCACGTTCTGCAGCACCCACTCCGGGGTCAGCTCGGCGTCGTCCACCAGCAGGCCGCCGCCGGCCTTGACCATCGGCTGGGCGTTCAGCCGCTGCTCGCCGTTGCCGATCGGCAGCGGGACGAACGCGGCGGGCAGCCCGACGGCGGCCAGCTCGGCGACGGTCATGGCGCCGGCCCGGCAGAGCATCAGGTCCGCCGCCGCGTAGGCGAGGTCCATCCGGTCGACGTACGGCACCGCGCGGTACGGCGGCATCCCGGGGATGTCCTCGACCTGCGGCAGCTCGTTCTTCGGGCCGACGGCGTGCAGGATCTGCACGCCGTACTGCTGGAGCCGCGGGGCGATCGCGGTGACCACCTCGTTGAGCCGGCGCGCGCCCTGGGAGCCGCCGGAGACCAGCAGGGTGGGCAGCCGCTGGTCGAGGCCGAAGTAGTGCCGGGCCTCCGGCCTGGCGGCGCCCCGGTCCAGGGTGGCGATGGTCCGGCGCAGCGGGATGCCGATGTACCGGGAGTCGCGCAGCTTGCTGTCCGGCGTGGAGACCGCGACGAAGTCCGTGTAGCGGGCGCCGATCTTGTTGGCCAGGCCCGGACGGGCGTTCGCCTCGTGCACCACGATCGGCACCCCGGCCCGCTTGGCGGCCAGGTACGCGGGCATCGCGACGTAGCCGCCGAAGCCGACCACGGCGTCCGCGTTGACCCGCTCGATGATCTCCTGGGCGGCCCGGACGGTGCCGCGCAGCCGGCCGGGGACGGTGATCAGCTCGGGGGTGGGCTTGCGGGGCAGCGGGACGGCCGGAATCAGCTCCAGCTGGTAGCCGCGTTCCGGCACCAGCCGGGTCTCCAGTCCGCGCTCGGTTCCCAGGGCGGTGATCCCGATGGACGGGTCGTGCCTGCGGAGGGCGTCCGCGAGGGCCAGCGCCGGCTCGATGTGACCGGCGGTCCCCCCGCCGGCGAGTACGACATGCACCGAAATTCACCGCTCCCTGCGTGCCGGCCCCGGGGCCGGGCGCGCTGTGGTTCGTCGTCGTGGCAGCACCCGGGCCAGTCGTCTCCTGATCCGGGAGTTCTTGCTCCGGGCGGCCAGCGCCGCCTTCGCGCCCGAGGTGCTGCGCGCCAGGCACAGCAGCACACCGATCGCGGACATGGCCGACAGCATGGCGGAACCGCCGTAGGAGAACAGCGGGAGCGGGACGCCCGCGATGGGCAGCAGTCCCAGCGCCGACCCCAGGTTGATCATGGCCTGCGCCATGATCCAGGTGGTGGCGGCTCCCGCGGCGTACCTGACGAAGGGGTCCTTCGTACCGATGGCCACACGGATACCCGCGTAGCCTAGTGCCGCGAAGAGACCGATCACCGACAGCGTCCCCACCAGGCCCAGTTCCTCGCCGGTCGCGGCGAAGATGAAGTCGGTGTGCGCCTCGGGCAGCTGGCCCCATTTCTCCACGCCGGCACCGAGACCGGTGCCGAAGCCTCCGCCGAGCGCGAACGAGTACACGCCGTGCAGCGCCTGGAAGCAGGCCCCGTCCGGGTCGGGCTTGGTGACGCCGATGCAGCCCAGGCGCTCCGCCCGGTGCGGGACGGTGATCACCAGCGCGGTGCAGACCACCACGGCCACCCCGACGGTGGCCACGAACAGCCGCAGCGGCGCGCCGACCATCCAGAGCAGCGCGAACAGCATCGCCACCAGGATCATCGAGGTACCCATGTCGCCGCCGAGCATGATCAGCGCGAGCAGCAGCAGGGCGCCCGGCACCAGCGGGACGAGCAGGTGCTTCCAGGTGGTGAGGGTGCCGGCCTTCTGCTTGCGGGCGAGCAGGTCGGCGCCCCAGAGCACCAGCGCGAGCTTGGCGAACTCCGAGGGCTGGAACTGGAAGAAGCCGAAGTCCAGCCAGTTCTGGTTGCCGTTGATCCGCACCCCGATGCCGGGCACGGCGACCAGCGCGAGCGCGCCGATCACCCCGAACATCACCGGGTAGACGATCACCCTCAGCACCGCCAGCGGCACGGAGGCGAAGCCGATCAGCAGGACCAGGCCGAGGATGGCCGCGATCAGCTGTTTGAGGAAGTAGTACTGCGCCGAGTGGTGCTGGCCCAGGGCGAGGATCTGCGAGGCCGAGAAGACCATCATCAGGCCGAGCACCACCAGCAGCAGCGTCGTGCCGATGACCAGCAGGTAGGGCGTGAGCGGCCGGTCCAGCCAGTACCGCACCCGGTACCGGAAGGCCCGTACCCGGGCCAGCGGTCCGGCCGACTTGTACTTGGTCGTGGTGGCCGAGATCACGCGCCACGGCTCGGCGGCATCCCGCTCCGGTGCTCCGGAACCCGCCCTGCCCTGCCCAGCCACTCCCCGCTCACTCTCTCTTCACGGCTCACCCGCCGCCGGGCCGCTCCGGCCCGGTACGGCCCTTCGGCTCACTCCCCGCGGTCCGCCAGCTGCCGGACCGCGGCGGCGAAGAGGTCGCCGCGCTCGCCGTAGTTGGTGAACATGTCCATCGAGGCGCAGGCCGGTGCCAGCAGCACCGTGTCACCCGGCCGGGCGAGCGAGGCGGCCGTCCGGACGACCTCCGCCATCGCCACCGCGCCAGTCTGGCCCTCGGCCGCCTCGATCACCGGGACATCCGGAGCGTGTCGCTCCAGTGCCTCCCGGATCAGCGCGCGGTCCTCGCCGATCAGCACTGCGGCGCGCAGCCGCCCGGCCGCGCCCTGGACCAGGTCGTCGAAGGTCGCGCCCTTGGCCAGGCCGCCGGCGATCCAGACGACCGGCCGGTAGGCGGCCAGCGAGGCCGCGGCGGCGTGGGTGTTGGTGGCCTTGGAGTCGTCGATGTAGGTGACCTCGCCGACCACGCCGACCTCGGCGATCCGGTGGGCGTCCGGGCGGAAGGCCCGCAGGCCCTCCCGGACGGCCTTCGGCTCGACGCCGTACGCCCGGGCCAGCGCCGCCGCGGCGAGCGCGTTGGCGATGTTGTGCGGGGCCGGCGGGTGCACGTCCTCGACGGCGCCCAGCTCGGCCGCGTTCTTGGCCCGGTCGGCCACGAACGCGCGGTCCACCAGCAGCCCGTCCACCACGCCGAGGTTCGACAGGGCGGGCGCGCCGAGGCCGAAGCCGATCGCCCGGCAGCCCTCCTCGACGTCGGCCTCGCGGACCAGCGCCTCGGTGGCCGGGTCGGCCAGGTTGTACACGCAGGCGACGGTGTTGCCCTGGTAGATCCGGCCCTTGTCGGCGGCGTACGCCTCCATCGAGCCGTGCCAGTCGAGGTGGTCGGGGGCCAGGTTGAGCACGACCGCCGAGTGCGGGCGCAGCGAGGGCGCCCAGTGCAGCTGGTAGCTGGAGAGCTCGACGGCGAGCACGTCGTACGGCTCCTCGGCGAGGACCGCGTCCAGGACGGACACCCCGACGTTGCCGACGGCGGCGGTGCGCCTGCCGGCGGCGGTGAGGATCGAGGCCAGCATCTGGACGGTGGTGGTCTTGCCGTTGGTGCCGGTGACGGCCAGCCAGGGGGCGGGCTCGCCGGTGGCGGGCAGCGGCCGGCGCAGGCGCCAGGCGAGTTCGACGTCGCCCCAGACCTCGATGCCGGCCGCCGCGGCGGCGGCGAACAGCGGGCGGTCGGGCGCCCAGCCGGGCGAGGTGACGACCAGCCGGGTGCCCTCGGGCAGGCTGTCGCCGTCGCCGAGGCGGACGGTGACGCCGAGCGCCTCCAGCTCGGCGGCCCGGGCGGTCAGGCCCGCGCCGCTGCCGCCGTCCACCACGGTGACGTGGGCACCGAGGTCGTGCAGGACGCGCGCGGCACTGATGCCGGAGACGCCGAGCCCGGCGACGACGACGGGCAGGTCCGCGAACTGCGAATCGATCAACTGGGGGTTCGTCATCCGGTCCGGTATCCCGCGTAGAAGAGGCCGAGGCCGACGGCCACGCAGAGCCCCTGGATGATCCAGAACCGGACCACGACCAGGACTTCGCTCCAGCCCTTGAGTTCGAAGTGGTGCTGCAGTGGTGCCATCTTGAAGACGCGCTTGCCGGTCATCCGGAACGAGCCGACCTGGATGATCACCGACAGGGTGATGATCATGAAGAGGCCACCGAGCAGGATCAGCAGCAGTTCGGTGCGCGAGCAGATCGCCAGACCGGCCAGGGCGCCGCCGAGGGCGAGCGAGCCGGTGTCGCCCATGAAGATCTTGGCGGGCGAGGTGTTCCACCAGAGGAAGCCGAAGCAGGAGCCCATCAGGGCGGCGGCGACCACCGCGAGGTCCAGCGGGTCGCGGACGTCGTAGCAGCTGACGGTCGCGGTGACGGAGTAGGCGCAGCTCTGCCCGTACTCCCAGACGCCGATGAAGGTGTAGGCGCCGAAGGCCATCACCGAGGCACCGGTGGCGAGGCCGTCCAGACCGTCCGTCAGGTTCACGCCGTTGGAGGTCGCGGCGATCATGAAGTAGGCGAAGATGACGAACAGCACGGGGCCGATCGACCAGCCGTAGTCCCGCACGAAGGACAGGTGCTGGGACGCCGGGGTGAGCCCGCGGTCGTCGTGGAACTGCAGCGCCAGCACGGCGAAGGCCAGGCCGACGATGGACTGGCCGGCCAGCTTCGCCTTGGCCCGCAGACCGAGCGAGCGGCGCTTGACCACCTTGATGTAGTCGTCCAGGAAGCCGACCAGGCCCAGACCGGTCGTCAGGAAGAGCACCAGCAGGCCGGAGGCCGTCGGGCTCTCGCCCGTTATCGCCTTGGTCCCGAAGTAGGCGATCAGGGTCGCCAGGATGAAGGCGATGCCGCCCATGGTGGGCGTGCCCTTCTTGCTGTGGTGCGCCTTCGGCCCGTCGTCACGGATGTACTGGCCGTAGCCCTGCCGGGCGAGCAGCTTGATCAGGGCGGGGGTACCGACCAGCGACAGGATCAGGCCGATCATGCCGGAGAAGAGGATCTGCTTCATTACGCGGCCACACCGTCCGAGAGGAGGGCCTCGGCCACCTTCTCCAGCCCCACCGAACGGGACGCCTTCACCAGGACCACATCCCCTGGCCGAAGTTGACTGCGCAGCAGCTCGACCGCCGCGTCCGCGTCGGACACCAGCACCGACTCCTCACCCCACGAACCTTCGTTCCTCGCGCCGAGTTCCATGCAGGCCGCCTCGCGTCCACCGACCGCCACCAGCTTGGTGACGTCCAGTCGGACGGCGAGCCGCCCGATGGCGTCGTGCTCGGCCAGGCTCTCCTCGCCGAGCTCCCGCATCTCGCCGAGCACCGCCCAGGTGCGGCGGCGCTCCGGGCCGCGTCCCCCCATCGAGACCAGCGCCCGCAGCGCGGCCCGCATCGAGTCGGGGTTCGCGTTGTAGGCGTCGTTGACGACGGTGACACCATCGGCCCGGTCGACGACCTCCATGCGCCAGCGGGACAGCGCACCCGCTTCGCCCAGGGCGGTCGCGGTGTCGTCGACGGACATCCCGAGCTCCACCGCCACCGCAGCGGCGGCGAGGGCGTTCGAGACGTGGTGCTCACCGTACAGGCGCAGCTGCACGGGCGCGGAACCGGCCGGGGTGGTGAGCGTGAAGGACGGCCGTCCGGCGGCGTCCAGCCGAACGTCCGTCGCCCGGACGTGGGCGTCCGGGGATTCCCCGAACAGGACCACCTTCGCTCTGGTACGGCTGACCATCGCGCGCACCAGCCGGTCGTCCGCGTTGAGGATCGCGGCGCCGTCGGCGGGCAGCGCCTCGACGAGCTCGCCCTTGGCCTCGGCGATCGCCTCCTGCGAGCCGAACTCGCCGACGTGCGCGGTGCCGACGTTCAGCACCACTCCGATCCGGGGCGGCGTGATCGAGGTGAGGTACTCGATGTCGCCCTTGTGCCGGGCGCCCATCTCCATGACCAGGTGCCGGGTACTGGGCTCGACCCGCAGCGCGGTCATCGGGTGGCCGATCTCGTTGTTGAGCGAGCCGGGCGGGTAGACCGTGTCGCCGAGGCGCTGCAGCAGCTGGGCGATCAGGTCCTTGGTGCTGGTCTTGCCGGCCGAGCCGGTCAGCGCGACGACGGCGGTGCCCTCGGCGCGGGCGACCACGGCCCGGGCCAGCTTGCCGAGCGCGTCCACCACACTGTCGACCAGGATGGCGGGCACGCCGACCGGGCGGTCGGCCAGCACCGCGACGGCGCCGGCCCCGACCGCGACGGCCGCGTAGTCGTGGCCGTCCACGCGCTCGCCGACGAAGGCCGCGAACAGGCCGCCGGGGCGTACCTTCCGCGAGTCGACCTCGACCGGGCCGGTCACCAGGGCGCCGGGGTCGGCGCCGTCCAGGGTGCCCCCGACTGCGGCGGCCACCTCGGCGAGGGTCAGTGCGATCACTGCTGCTCTACTCCTCGGTCGCCCCGGGCGGCCGTGGTCTGCGTGATGGATTCGCGCAGCACCTCCCGGTCGTCGAAGGGGCGGATCTCGTCTCGTACGTACTGGCCAAGTTCGTGGCCCTTGCCGGCCACCAGCACGGTGTCCCCGGCGTGGGCGCGGGCGACGGCGATGCGGATCGCCTCGGCCCGGTCGGGGACGACCAGGACGGTCCCGCGCTCGGCCTCGGGCACCGCGGCGGCGCCGGTCAGCATGCTGGCGAGGATCGCCAGCGGGTCTTCGCTGCGCGGGTTGTCGCTGGTCAGCAGGGCGGTGTCGGCGAGCCGGGCGGCGATGGCGCCCATCGGGCCGCGCTTGTGCGGGTCGCGGTCCCCGCCGCAGCCGACGACGACGTGCAGCCGGCCCTTGGTGACCTCGCGCAGCGAGCCGAGGACGGCCTGGAGGGCGTCCGGCTTGTGCGCGTAGTCGACCACGGCGACGAACGCCTGTCCGGCGTCCACCCGCTCCAGCCGGCCCGGCACGCCGGGCACCGCGGCGACGCCGGCCACGGCCCGCTCCAGCGGCAGGCCGGCGGCGACCAGCAGGGTGATCGCGGCGAGCGCGTTGGCCACGTTGAACGGGCCGGGCAGCGGCACGGCCGCGTCGGCCTCGGCGCCGTCCGGGCCGAGCACCCGGAAGGTGGAGCCGACCGGGCCGAGCTGGACGTCCACGGCCCGCCAGTCGGCCTCGACGGCGCCGGTGGCGGAGAAGGTGGTCACCGGGATCTTGGCCTCGGCGGCCAGCCGGCGGCCGTACTCGTCGTCCACGTTGACCACGCCGTGGCGGGACTTGCCGGGCTGGAAGAGCCGGGCCTTCGCCTGGAAGTAGTCCTCCATGTCCGGGTGGAAGTCGAGGTGCTCGGGGGTGAGGTTGTTGAACAGCGAGACGTCGTACGTCACCCCGTCGGTACGGCCGTAGACCAGCGCGTGGCTGGAGACCTCCATGGTCACCGCGTCCGCGCCGCGCTCGGCCATCACGCCGAGGATCGCGTGCAGGTCGGTGGCCTCGGGGGTGGTGCGCTCGCTCTTGATCCGCTCCTCGCCGACCCGCATCTCGACGGTGCCGATCACCCCGGGGGCGCGCCCGGCGCCGAGCAGGCCGCCCTCGACCAGGTAGGAGGTGGTGGTCTTGCCGTTGGTGCCGGTCAGCCCGATCATCAGCAGCCGCTCGGAGGGGCGGCCGTAGACGGCTGCCGCGAGCTCGCCCATCCGGGCCCGCGGCCGGTCGACGACCAGCAGCGGCAGGCCGGTGCCGGCCGCCAGCTCGGCGCCGGCCGGGTCGGTGAGCAGCGCCGCCGCGCCCGCCGCCGCGGCCTGGGCCGCGAAGGCCGCGCCGTGGTGGTTGGCGCCGGGGAAGGCCACGTACACGTCGCCGGGGCGCACCGCCCGGGAGTCGTGGGTGACGCCGCTGACGAGGCCCCCCTCGACGGGGTCGAGGCCCAGCTGGCGGGCCAGTTCGGCGAGCGGCAGGGCGGCGGTCCCGGCCGGGCGGGGCGGACTCACGGTGATTTGATCGGGTTTCGGCACGGCGGGAAGGCTATCCGCCGAAGGGTGTCCAGGGCCAAACCGGCCCTTCGCCGCGCCGCCGTCCGACCCGACCCGCTCGTTGCTCATGCTCGCTCACGGCTTCCACTCGACGGGCAGGTTGGGCGCCTCGCTGCCGCTGGGCGGGACCTGCATGGTCTTCAGGGTGAACTCCATCACCTGCTTGAACACCGGTCCGCACAGCTGGCCGCCGAAGTGGCCGTTGACCGGCCCCTGGAGGGTGCAGGAGACGGTGTACCGGGGGGCGTCGGCGGGGGCGAAGCCGATGAAGGAGGCGGTGTAGCCGTCGTAGCCGACGCCGTTGGCGGCCCCCCGGTTGGCGGTGCCGGTCTTGCCGGCGACCCGGTAGCCGGGGATGGCGGCCTTGCCGCCGGTGCCCTGCTCGTCGTCGACGACCGACTCCAGCATCGAGGTGAGGGTCTTGGCGGTCTCTTCGCTGACCACCCTGGTCTGCTCGCCCGGCGGGGTCGCGGTGTACTTGCCGTCCGGGCTGGTGGTGCCCTGGACGATGCTGGGCGCGACCCGGACGCCGCCGTTGGCGATGGTCGAGTAGACCGAGGTGGCCTGCAGCGCGTTCATCTGCATCGGGCCCTGGCCGAAGGAGGTGTTGTACTTCTCCGAGGCGACCAGGTCCTCCGGCTTCTTGAGCTTCCCGGCCGTCTCGCCGGGGAAGTTCAGGCCGGTCGGCTGGGCGACGCCGAACTTGCGCATGTAGCTGTCCAGGACCTGGTTGGCCTTCAGCTGGTCGCCGTCGCCGAGCGTCTCCATGGCCTCGATGGTGCCGATGTTGGAGGACTTGGCCAGCACCCCGGCCAGGGTCAGGTACCAGGTGTCGTGCTTGACGTCGTCCTTGAACTGCTGGCCGGCCCGGACCAGCGGGTAGGGCACCGTGACCTTGGTGTCCCAGGTGGCCTTGCCGGTGTCCAGGACGGCGCCCAGGGTCATCAGCTTGGCGGTGCTGCCCGGCTCGTACGCGTCGACCAGCGCGGCGTTGCCCATCTGGGACTGCTTGGCGGTGCTCAGGTCGTTCGGGTTGAAGCCGGGCGCGGTGGCCATCGCGAGGACCTGACCGGTCTTCACGTCCTGGACGACGACGTAGCCCTTCTCCGCCCCGGAGTTGGCGACCTGGTCGGTGAGCGCCCGCTGGGCGGCCCACTGGATGTCCCGGTTGATGGTCAGCTTCACGTCGGTGCCGGGCACGGCCGGGTCCATCGAGCCCCCGGCGGTGGGCACCAGCCGGCCGCCCGCCTGGGCGTAGCTGCTGTGCCCGTCCTTGCCGGCCAGCTGCTTCTGGTACTGGAGCTCCAGGCCGCCGGCGCCCTCGCCCTCGCCGTTGACGAAGCCGACGAGGTTGGCGGCCAGCCCGTCGGCGGGGTAGATCCGCTTCTGGGTCTCCCGGTTGAACACCCCGGCCAGCGGGTTGGCGCACTCGTTGTCGACCCGGGTGCGTCCGCCCTGGTCGGCGGCCTTGGTCAGCAGCCGCTTCTGGGCCTGGCAGGTCCGCGAGCCGGCCTGCTTCTCCAGGCCCGCCTTGAGGTCGCTGATCTGGCTCTTGGTGGCCGGGGTCTGCTGGGCGGCGAGCCGCTTGTAGCGGGTCTTGGGGGTGTGCAGGTCGGCGGCGATCTTGTCCTTGGGCACGCCGAGGATCGGCGCCAGCAGGGCGGCCGCCTGCTCCGGGGCGTCCGGGATGCCGGTCGCCGCCGGGGTGAACATCGCCGGGTCGGCGGTGATGTCGTACGCGTCGACGGTGGCGGCCAGCGCCACCCCGTCGGAGGACGTTATCGAGCCGCGCTCGGCGGTGATCGGGATGTTCAGGTAGCGGTTGGTGTTGGCGTCGGCGGCCAGCGCGTCGGAGTCCAGCAGCTGGAGCTGCACCAGGCGGCCGGCGAACACCGAGAACACCAGCGACATCACCACGGTGATCACCCGCAGGCGGCGCTTGGGCTCGGCCAGCCGGAGCGCCTTGGGGCGCAGCGGGCGGCGCGGCCGGACGGCGGCCTGGCTCCGGGCCGGCGGGCGGCCCTCGGGGCGGCGCTGCTGCGGTGCCCGGGGCGTACGGGCGGCGGCGGCCTTGGCGGGCTGGCCCTTGGCCGACTGCCCCTTCGCGGGCTGGCCCTTGACGGGCTGTCCCTTCGCGGCTTGTCCCTTGACCGGCTGCCCCTTCGCAGGCTGGGCCTTGCCGGCGGACTGGCCGCGCGGCGCGGCCGCGCGGGGCGCGGCGCCCTTGGGCGGCTGGCGGCGGCCGTTGCCGGAGCCTCCTGACGGCTGACGTGGCGTGCTCATCGGCCCGCACCTCCGGTCGACGGCGCGGGCGCGGCCGGGGAGGCCGGATTGATCTGGACCACGGAGTCACCGGCCGTGGCCGCCGGGCTCGGTGCGCCCGGGGGCGCGCTCGCCGGGGGCGCACCCGTCGGGGCGCTCGGCGCCGGCTGCCTCATCGGCCACGGGTCGACCGTCGAGCGCTTGACCGGCGGGCTGTCCTGCGCCGGTCCGGGCGTGCCGATCACCTTGCCGCCGTTCGGGACGTCCAGGAAGGCCATCCCGCCGGCCGGGACCATGCCCAGCTCGGCGGCCCGCCGGGCCAGCGCGTCCGGCGCCGAGGACTGGTCGATCTGGTGCTGGAGGCCCTGCTTCTCGTCGGTCGCCACGGTGGTCTGCTTCTGCAGTCGGGACAGTTCGAAGGAGCCCTCGTTGAGCGCCGTGTTCAGCGCCAGCAGCCCGAGCAGCCCCGCCGCGAGCAGCACCACCACGAGCACCGCGAACGGCGTGCGCCCCCGCACCGGACGCCGCCCCGGCCGGACCGTGATCCGCGCCCTGCCCTGTCCGGGGAACGATCCCCGCCCCGCCCGGACCCCACCGGCCACCGGCCCCACTGCTCTCCTCCGCCCTTCGGACCCCGCCGGGGCCAACGTTTCAGCCCCGCTTGCTACGGTCCCTGATCCTCTCCGCCACCCGCAGCCGTACGGGCGCGGCGCGCCGGTTCTCCTCGATCTCCTCCTCCGTGGCCAGCTCGGCACCACGGGTGATCAGCTTGAGCCAGGGCTGGTGCTCCTCCGGGATGAACGGCAGCCCCGGCGGCGCGGTGTTGGTCGATCCGGCGGCGAAGTACTGCTTCACCAGCCGGTCTTCGAGCGACTGGTAGGACATCACGACCATCCGACCGCCGATCGTCAGGGCCTCCAGCGCACCGGGGATCGCCCGGTCCAGGACCTCCAGCTCGCCGTTGACCTCGATCCGCAGCGCCTGGAACGTCCGCTTGGCCGGGTTCCCGCCGGTCCGGCGGGTCGCCGCCGGAATGGCGTTCCGCACCAACTCCACCAGACGCGCGCTGTTGGTGAACGGTTCCTTCTCCCGCTCCCGGAGGATCACCGAGGCGATCTTCCCGGCGAACCGCTCCTCGCCGTAGACCTTGAGGATCCGGGCCAGCGCGCCGTGGCTGTAGGTGTTCAGCACCTCCGCCGCGCTGATCCCCCGGGTCTGGTCCATCCGCATGTCCAGCGGCGCGTCCTGCGCGTACGCGAAACCGCGATCGGCCTCGTCCAGCTGCATCGAGGAGACGCCGAGGTCGAACAGGACGCCGTCCACCCGGTCGATGTCCAGGCGCTCCAGCACCTCGGGGATCTCGTCGTAGACGGCGTGCACCAGGGTGGCCCGGTCGCCGAAGGGCGCCAGCCGCTCGCCGGAGAGCTTCAGCGCCTGCGGGTCGCGGTCCACCGCGACCAGCCGCACCTCGGGGAACTGGGTGAGCAGCGCCTCGCTGTGCCCGCCGAGGCCGAGGGTGGCGTCCACCACCACCGCCCCGGGGCGCGAGATCGCCGGAGCCAGGGCGTCCATGCACCGCTGCAGCATGACCGGAACGTGCTTGGGGCCCGGATCGTTGGTGGTCATGCGCGGTGGCGCCCTTCCTCAGGTGCGGAGCAGCCCGACGACCGGGAGCTCCGACCATTCTCGCCCACCACTGCTCGACGCGACGACGCGGCCCGTGGTCCCCGCCCGCTCCAGGGGGAAGATCGTGACCGCCCGGCGCCGGGGAAGGTGCGCCAGGTGGGCACGGAGCGGGTGGAGGCCACGGGCCGCATCGACCGGGCCACCCGGGCCGGAAAAGCCCGGTTGACGGGATCCGGCGGGTGTGCTCCACTGCGCCGCAAACTCTATCGCGCGGGCCCCGCCAGTCAATGGTCCGCTCCGGCGCACCACCCGGGCGGCGGTACGGATCACCGCAGGTCGCAGCCGTGGGAGCGGCCCCACGGAGGTGCCGGCCGGGGGCCCGCGGGAGCGGCCGCGCGCCCCACCCGCACACCCGTCCCGCGGGCGCTCCGGGACCAGCCCGGACAAACCCTCCCGAACGCGTGGAACGGTCCTCCCACGGTCCTCCTGTTGTGGTGATGCGCTCGATCACAGCGGCCCGATCTGTAGCTCTCCTCCCCACCGCGGACGCCCGAATCGCACTAACGTCGCCACCATGACAGTGACCCCCGACCGGCCGACGCCGACCGACGCTGCCGACTCCCCGCGACCCGCCATCATCGACCGCTTCGTCACGGACAACCGCGAGTACGCCGTGACCTTCCGGGACGGCGGCATGGACGCCCGCCCGGTCCAGAAGATCGCCGTGGTCGCGTGCATGGACGCCCGCCTCGACCTGTTCGCGGCGCTCGGCCTCGAACTGGGCGACGCCCACGTCATCCGCAACGCGGGCGGCGTCGTCACCGACGACACCATCCGCTCCCTCACCATCAGTCAGCGCGCCCTCGGCACCCGCTCGGTCGCACTGATCCACCACACCGGCTGCGGCCTGCTCGGGCTGACCGAGGACTTCCGCCGCGAGCTGGAGCTGGAGGTCGGCCAGCGCCCGCAGTGGGCGGTGGAGGCCTTCGTCGACCTCGACGGCGACGTCCGCCAGTCCATGCAGCGGGTCCGCACCTCGCCCTTCCTGCTGCACACCGACGACGTCCGCGGCTTCGTCTTCGACGTCCACACCGGGCTCCTGCGCGAAATCCACTGAACCCCGTACCCGCACCACCGCCCCGCACCGCGCACCGCCCGGCCAACGGCGTCCGGGCATCCGGGCCGTCCCGAGGGTGACTTCTGGTCACCGGTCAGGGGAGAATGCGCCTGCCGGTCAGACCCCGAACCACCTGGGGCGGCCAGGCCGCAGGCCGCTGTCCCGGCGCCGGATCCCCGACGGAACCGCCCCCGGGAAGGCCGCGTCAAGCATGGGGTGGGGTCCGGCCTCGGGGTGAGGCGGGCACAGGGTGCCAGGGAGCGTATACGGGTGACGAGCTACAGCGATCAGGCCGGTCTCGGCAGTCCTGCGGGGGGCGGCCAGGGGACGGACGGGTACCACCGGGCCGGACTTCCGGAGCTCGCCGCGGTCGTGGACCGGATCCGCGCCAACATCGAGAGCGTGATCGAGGGCAAGCCGGAGGCCGTCCGGATCGCCCTGACCGTCCTGCTCGCCGAGGGCCACCTGCTGCTGGAGGACGTGCCCGGCGTCGGCAAGACCATGCTGGCCAAGGCGCTCGCCCGCTCGGTCGACTGCACCGTCCGCCGCATCCAGTTCACGCCCGACCTGCTGCCCTCGGACGTCACCGGCACCAACATCTACGACCAGCACCAGCGCGACTTCGAGTTCCGCCCGGGCGCGATCTTCGCGCAGATCGTGGTCGGCGACGAGATCAACCGCGCCTCGCCCAAGACCCAGTCCGCGCTGCTGGAGTCGATGGAGGAGCGCCAGGTCACCATCGACGGCACCAGCTACGAGCTGCCCTCGCCGTTCATGGTCGTGGCCACCCAGAACCCGGTCGAGATGGAGGGCACCTACCCCCTGCCGGAGGCCCAGCGGGACCGCTTCATGGCCCGGATCTCGATCGGCTACCCCAGCCCCGAGGCCGAGTTCGCGATGCTCGACGTGCACTCCGGCGCCAGCCCGCTGGAGGACCTCCAGCCGGTGGCGCACGCCGCCGACATCCTCAAGCTGGTCGACCTGGTGCGCAGCGTGCACATCGCCGACCCGGTCCGCCGCTACGCCGTCGACCTGGTCGGCGCCACCCGCACCAGCCACGAGCTGCGGCTGGGCGCCTCGCCGCGCGCCACCCTGCACCTGGTCCGGGCCGCCCGCGCCGCCGCCGCGCTCGACGGGCGCGACTACGTCACCCCGGACGACATCCAGCGCCTGGCCGTGCCCGTCCTCGCGCACCGTCTGATGCCGACCGCCGAGACCCAGCTCAGCCGCCGCACCGCCGAGCAGATCGTGACCGACCTGGTCGCCCGGCTGCCGCTGCCGCGCCCGCAGGGCGGCCCGGCCGGCCGGAGGGGCTGAGGTGGCCCCGTCCGACCCGACGTCAGGACTGCGGGCCGGGCTGCGCGGCCTCACCACCCGGGGGCGCTCCTTCCTCGCCGCCGGCGTCACCGCGGTCGGCTGCGCCTACCTGCTCGACCAGGACGCGCTGCTGCGCGTCGGCGTGCTGCTCGCCGCGCTGCCGCTGGCCGCCGCGCTGGTGGTCGCCAACACCCGCTACCGGGTGGCCAGCGGCCGCCGGCTGAGCCCGCGTCGCGCGGTGGCCGGCCAGGAGGCCCGGGTCCACCTGCGGGTCGACAACGTCTCCCGGGTGCCCACCGGGCTGCTGCTCCTGGAGGACAAGGTCCCGTACGTGCTCGGGCCGCGCCCGCGCTTCGTGCTGGACCGGGTCGAGCCGCGCGGCCACCGCGAGGTCTCCTACCGGGTCCGCTCCGACCTGCGCGGCCGCTACCCGCTCGGGCCGCTCCAGCTGCGGCTGTCCGACCCGTTCGGGATGTGCGAGGTGAACCGTTCCTTCTCCGCCTCCGACGTCCTCACCGTCGTCCCCCAGGTCCAGGCCCTGCCGCACGTGCGGCTGAGCGGCGAGTGGGGCGGCCAGGGCGAGAGCCGTGCCCGCACCCTGGCGCTGGCCGGCGACGACGACGTGATCCTGCGCGAGTACCGGCCCGGCGACGACCTGCGCCGGGTGCACTGGAAGTCCACCGCCCGGTACGGCGAACTGATGGTGCGCCGCGAGGAGCAGCCGCAGCGGGCCCGGGCGACCGTCCTGCTGGACACCCGGGAGATCGGCCACCGGGGCAGCGGCCCCGCCTCCTCCTTCGAGTGGGCCGTGAGCTGCGCCGCCTCGGTCGCCGTGCACCTGCTGGAGCGCGGCTACCAGACCCAGCTGCTCACCGACACCGGCCAGTGGGTGCCCGGCCCCGGCGCCGGCGGCGGCAACACCGCGGCCGACGCCTCCGGGCTGATCCTGGACGCGCTCGCGGTGGCCGACCTGTCCGACGGCGCCGGCCTCTCCCGCGCCGAGGAGCCGCTGCGCGCCGGCGGCGAGGGACTGCTGGTCGCCGTGCTCGGCGAACTCGACGAGGCGCAGACCGCCCGGCTGGCCCGGCTGCGCAACCGCACCGGCGGGGCCGTCGCGTTCCTCCTCGACACCGGCACCTGGGCGGGCCTGCGGATGCTCGCCCCCAACACCGGCGGCGACGAGTTCCGCAACCGGGTCCGGCAGCTGCGCGAGGCCGGCTGGACCGTCCTGCCGGTCAGCTCCGGGGACTCCGTCCCGGACCTCTGGCAGGCCGCCGACGGCGCCAAGACGACCTCCCCCTACCGAGAAGAGACCGGCGCGTGACCACCCGGGCCAAACTGACCGTCTACTCGGCGCTGGCCACCGCCCTCGCGTCGCTCTGCCTGACCCCGCTGCTCACCACCAGGAGCTGGGTCACCCACGCCTTCCTGGTGATCGCGGTGATCGCGGCGGTCGGCGCGGGCCTGCGGCGGGCCCCGCTGTACCGCTGGACGGTGCCGGTCGGCCAGCTGCTGGTGCTGTTCCTGCTGATCCTGATCGGCTTCGCCGGCTCCGCCTCGCTGCTGGGCGGCGTGGTGCCCGGGCCGTCCTCGCTGCGCGCCCTCGACCACGTCGTCAGCTCCGGCCTGGACGACATCCAGGTGTACGCCATCCCGGCGCCGCCCAACCCCGGCCTGCGGCTGATCCTGGTCGCCTCGGTCGGCCTGGTCGCCGTCGTGGTGGACACCGTCGCCGTGACGTACCGGCGCTCGGCGCTGGCCGGGCTGCCGCTGCTGGCGCTGTACTCGGTCGGCAACGGGCTCTCCGGGGACCACGGCAGCTGGCTCTGGTTCGCCCTGGCGTCGGCCGGCTACCTGGTGCTGCTGTTCGCCGAGGGGCAGGACCGGGTCTCCCGCTGGGGCCGGGTCTTCCACGGCGGCTCGCGCGAATCGACGAGCTCCGGCCGGGTCAGCCCGGGCGGCCAGCAGGTCGGCGTCCTCGCGCTGGTCGCGGCGCTGCTGCTGCCGGTCGTCCTGCCGCACTGGGACTCCGGCCTGCTGAGCCCCGACTCCGGCGGGTCCTCGGGCAAGGGCTCCATCGGGTCGGCCACCAGCCTCGACCCGCTGGTCAGCCTGGAGTCGGCGGTCACCAAGCCCACCAACAACGAACTGCTCAGCTACACCCTGGACAGCGAACTCGCCGACCAGATCTACCTGCGCACCGGGGCGCTGGACCAGTTCGACGGCACCAACTGGCGGCTCGGCAGCACCACGGTCAACGACCTCCCGTCCTCGTTCCCCGCCCCCGAGGGCCTGCGGGACGCCAACCTCCCCCGGATCGAGGGCGAGTTCCAGATCAGCGACCGGCTGGAGAAGAGCTGGCTGCCGATGCCCTACCCGGCCGCCTCCGTCCAGGTCCCCAACCGGTCCGACTGGAAGCTCGACCCGTTCACCCGCACCGTCCTGCCGACCAACGACCGGGCGATCCGCAGCCTGCGCTACCACGTCAGCGCGCTGGACGTGCGGCCCACCGCGAACGAGCTGCGCACCGCGTCGACCGCGCCGCAGGACATCCGGGACCACTACACCGCCCTCCCCCAGGACCTCCCGCCGGTCGTCGCGCAGCAGGCCCACGAGGTCACCGCCAAGGCGACGAACGACTACGACCGGGCGATGGCGCTGGTGAGCTGGTTCACCGGCCCGCAGTTCCAGTACGACACCGCGGTCAACGGCGGCACCGGCAGCAACGCGATCGCGGTCTTCCTGCGCGACCGCAAGGGCTTCTGCGTCCACTTCGCCTCCACCATGGCGGCGATGGCCCGCACCCTGAAGATCCCGTCCCGGGTGGCCGTCGGCTTCACCCCCGGCGACGCCAAGGGCGGCAACGTCTACTCGGTGACCGGCCGGATGTACCACGCCTGGCCCGAGCTGTACTTCACGGGCTACGGCTGGCTGCGCTTCGAGCCCACCCCGAGCCGCGGCGTCCAGCCCCGCTACACCGAGCAGTCCACCACCCCGACCAGCGCGCCGACCCAGCAGCCGACCGCCTCCGCGCAGAGCTCGGCGCCGGTCGCGACGCCGACCGACAGCAAGGACTGCGACGCGAAGCAGCGCCAGCTGGGTGAGTGCGGCGGGAAGAGCAAGGCCGTCAGCAGTGCCGCCGAGGACTCCTGGCTGCTGTCCGGGCAGGTCCTGGGCAGCGCCGCCGTGGTGGTGCTGGTGATCGCGCTGCTGCTGGTGCCGATGCTCTGGCGGTCGGCGCTGCGCCGGCGTCGGCTCGGCTCCGGCGGCCGGCGCGGGCCCGGCGGCGGCCCGGCCGAGCTCACCGACGCCCAGGTGCTGGCCGCCTGGGACGAGCTGATCGACTCCGCCTGGGACCTCGGAATTCCCCCGGACGAGTCACGCACCCCGCGCTCGGCCGCCCGGCGGATCACCGAGAAGGCCGCGCTGGACGCGGACTCGGCGGCGGCCGCCGGGCGGCTGGCGCTGGCCACCGAACGGGTGCTCTACGCCCCGGCCGGCCAGGTCACCACCGCCCCGCTGTCGGCCGACGTCCGGACCGCCCGGCAGGGCCTGCGGGCCACCGCCAGCCGGACCGGGCGGACCAGGGCGGTACTGCTGCCGCCGTCCTCGGCCCAGCTGTGGTGGCGGATCTCCGACGCCCTGCGGGCGGCCCGGGAGGCGGTCGGCACCAGGGTCGGCCGGGTGTCCGCCGCGGTCAGCGGCCCGGTGCGGCGGGTGGTTTCCCGGCGCAAGCGCGAACCGGAGTCCGAGCAGGCCTCCAGGGAGTCCTGAGCGGGGCCCGGGCGAACGGGCCGTCGCACGGACACGAGAACGCCGGGGCGGGCAGTCGATCGACTGCCCGCCCCGGCGTTCGTCCAGCGTGTACGCGGCTCAGAAACCGCCGGCCTGCTCGTCCCGACGACGCTGCCAGCGCTGTTCCACCCGGTCCATCATCCCGGCCTTGCGGCGGGGCGCGGCGGCCGGCCGGGGGCCGGAGCCCTGGCCGGCGGGGCCGCGGCGCCAGCCGGTCACGGCGAACACCGCGCACCCGAGCATCACCAGGAAGCCCACGACGCTGACCCAGATCTGGTCGGGGACGACCATGCCGCCCATCAGCAGGCCGATGCCCACCACGAAGCCGGCAACGGCCAGGTACACCCGCCGGCGGGTGTAGGTGCGCAGCCCGGTTCCCTCAAGCGCCGTCGCGAATTTGGGATCTTCGGCATACAGCGCTCGCTCCATCTGGTCGAGCAGTCGCTGCTCGTGCTCCGAGAGCGGCACGGAGTCCTCCTACTCGTCGGTCGCGGGTGCGACCGGTCCGCCACCCCGGTCGGGGAGGCAAAGTCCAATCAGCCTTCGGGGCACACGGTCGGACGCCTGTGCGGGGGGACCCGGCCCGTGTCGTCCATATGCCCCACGCATCCGGCTGTCATGCTTTCCGGCTTTACCCAGATCATACGGTCCGTGGGCCCGTTACGGAGTGGTCTGCGCCGCGTGGGACGGGCCACTTCGACCGGGCACGGCCGCACCCGGCTCAACGCCACGAGACGCGGACAAGTGCCCGAACGGGTGGAATCGGTCCGGAGCTGGGCAGGTTCGGGACCACCCGGACGAGGCCGGGGGGCGTCCGGAAGGCGAACCGCCGCCGCACGGTGCGCGAACCGTACGGCGGCGGACGGTCCCTCGCTCGCTCAGGCCAGGGTGGCCAGCAGGTGCAGCTGGGTCGCCACGGCGTGGAACGCGGGCTGCTCGGCGGCGGCCTCCTCCAGCTTCAGCAGCGCCTCCATCGCGCCCGGCTCGGCGTCCACCAGCACCCCGGGGACGAGGTCGGCGAAGACCCGGACGCCGTGCACCGACTCCACCCGCAGGCCCGCGCCCTCGGCCAGCCGGCTGAGCTCCTCGCCGGTGAAGCGGCGCGGCATCGGGTCCTGCTCGCCCCAGCGGCCGTCGGTCGCGGACAGCACCGTACGGGCCTCGGTGAAGTGGCCGGCCAGTGCGCGGGCCAGCACGGCGCCGTTGCGGTTGGCGGCCAGCAGGCTGACCAGGCCGCCCCGGCGCAGGGTGCCGGCCAGGCTGCCGAGCGCCTCCGCCGGGTCGTCCACGACCTCCAGCACGCCGTGGCAGAGCACCGCGTCCACGGTGCCGGGGGCGACCAGCTCGGGCAGCGTCTGGGTGTCGCCCTGGACGGCCCGGACCAGCGCCGTCACCCCGGCCTCGGCGGCCCGGCGCTCCAGCGCGAACAGCGCGTCCGGGCTGGGGTCGACCACGGTGACCCGGTGGCCGAGCTTGGCCACCGGCACGGCGAAGTTGCCGGTGCCGCCACCGGTGTCGACCACGTCGAGGACCGGCTGGTCCAGCTCGGCCGCCCGCTTCTCCAGGGCGGCCCGCACCACCTCCCACACCACGGCGGTACGCAGGGCACTGCGGGGACGCGTCGGGTACAAGGCGGGGCTCCTCGGCACATGCAGATCGATCAGGATGCCTCCACCTTAGACCGGGCGGGTGGCGGGGCCCGTCACCCCCGGCGGGTCGTCGCCGTCCAGCGGCAGCCGCGGGGCCGGCGGGGTCGGGCGCAGGCCGAGCAGGCGCTCGACCAGGCGCAGGAACAGGGCGGAGTTGCGGACCAGGTCGTCGGCGTCACGGGCCGAGGCGGCACCCCTGATCCCGGCCTCGGCGGCGGCCCGGCGGCGGGCGCCGGCGGCGTAGTAGAGCGCCCACTCGGCCAGCTCGGGGGCCATCTCGGGCAGCACCTCCCAGGCGCTGCGGATGGCCTTGCGGCGGCGCGCGCTCTTCTCCGGCCGCCCACGGACCGCGAGCACGGCCGCCACCGTGCGCAGCGCGGCCAGGTGGGCGGTGGCGTACCGCTCCAGCGGGTCCTCCAGGACGCGGGCCCGGTCGAGCGTGCGGTGGGCGTCGGCGAGCAGGTCGAGGGCGGCCGGCGGCGCGGCGGTCCGGCGCAGCACGGGGTGGACGTCCCCGCCACCCGGGCGCCCGCCCGGGGAGGACGGCAGGGCGGCGGAGTGGAGGCGGGCGGTGACGGGCTCAGGACGGCTGATGGTCATGGTCTCCCCCGTTCCGAGGCAGCGCGCGGACCGGGCGGTCCGTGCCCCTCCATCGTGAACGGGACCACTGACAACGCGGCCCGGAACGGGTGAGCGGCGGCGGGCACCGGCCTGTCCCCCCAGGTCCTGTGCCGCCGCCGTACGCCGCCGCTCCGCCGTTCCCCACAGGCGGCGGTGGCCAGCTCTCCCCCTCTGGTGGCCGGTCTCCCCCCGGCCCGCTCCGCCGCCCCGTGTCGGCGGTGCGAGGCCCGTGACCGGCTCCCGCGGCGGACCTCCGCCGCCGCCCCGCCGACCCCTCATCTGCCGGCTGGGCGGACGGATCCGCCACCCGGGGCGGGGCGCCCGACGCGCCGCCGTCCCGGTGCCACCACTCTCCCGTCCCGGCAGGTCGGCGGGCCATCCGCTGACGTACTCAACCCCGGATCTGAGTACGCGTACTCAGATCCGTCGGCCCCGGACCCGGCCGTGGCCGGAACCGGCGGGCCGACCCGGCACGTCCGGGTACGGTACGGCGTGGCCGGAGCGGACCGGCCACGGCCACGAGAAGGAGGGGGAAAGCGATGAGGAGGGGGAAGCCATGACGATCGTGCCGCTGATCTTCACCAGCGGACTCGCCAGCGGCATCAACGCCTACGCGGTGGTGCTGCTGCTCGGACTGCTGGGCCGCTTCGGCGGCGCGGACTCGGTGCCGCCCGCACTGGAGCGCACCGACGTGCTGGTCGCGGCCGCCGTGCTGTTCCTGCTGGAGGCGGTGGCCGACAAGATCCCGTTCGTCGACAGCCTCTGGGACTCCGTGCACACCGTGATCCGGCCGATCGCGGGCGCCACCGTCGGCGCGCTGATCGCGAGCACCGACCCGGGCTCGCTCGGCGAGGTCGCGGCGGGCGCGATGGGCGGCACCACGGCGCTGGTCAGCCACCTGGTCAAGGCCTCGCTGCGGATGGCGGTCAACACCTCGCCCGAACCGGCCAGCAACATCGCGGTCAGCATGGCGGAGGACCTGTCGGTGGCCGGGCTGGTCTCCCTGGCGATCTTCCACCCCTGGCTGGCCGCCTCGATCGCCGCCGTCCTGCTCGCCGTCGGCCTGCTGCTGGTCGGGTTCGCGGTCAACCGGATCCGCGCCTTCCGGGCCCGCCGCCGCGAACGCCGCGCCGCCCGCGAGGCCCGGTCCGCCGCCCGCGAGCAGGAGGCGGACCGGCCGTACGTCCCGAGGCCCTGAGGACGGCGCCCGCCGGGCCCGGCCCAGGTCACGGCCTAGGATCAGGTGCCATGGCACGGATCGTCATCATCGGCGCAGGAATGAGCGGGCTCGCCGCGGCCTCCAGGCTGGCCAGCCTCGGACACCGGGTGACGGTCTGCGAGGCCGGCGGCACGTACGGGGGCATGGTCGGCCGGTACGAGCGCGACGGCTTCGCGTTCGACACCGGCCCCGGCCTGCTGACCCTCCCGGCCGTCTACCGCGACCTCGCGCTGAAGACCGGCAAGGAGCCGCTGGAGCAGCTCGTCGACCTCGCCCCGGTGGACCCGGAGAGCCGGCACCTGTTCCCGGACGGCACCGCCGTCAGCCTGCCCAACGCCTCCCGCGGCGGCGTCAGCCAGGCCCTGGACGCCGCCTTCGGCGCCGGCTCGGGCGCCCGCTGGAGCGCGGTCATGAACCACGGCCGGACGGTCTGGGAGGCCACCCGCCGCCCGCTCCTGGAGGAACCGCTCCCGGCCGACCGGTCGCCGCTGCACACCGACCCCTACCCCGTCCCGCCCCGGCGCGGCCTGCTCGCCCGGCTCGGCCGGCCCCGCCCGTGGACCCTCGCCGACGTCGCCGCCCGCGAACTCGGCGGCCACCCCGGCCTGACCGCCCTGCTGGCGGAGCACGCCCTGCGCTTCGGCCTGCCCCCCGGGTCCGCCCCCGCCGGGGCCACCGTGCTGCCGTACATGGAGCAGTCCTTCGGCGTCTGGTACGTCCGGGGCGGCCTGCGGGCCCTGGCGGACGCGGTGCACCGGCGCTGCGAGCTGCGCAAGGTGGAGTTCCGCTTCGACACCCCGGTCACCGAGGTGCTGGTCGAGGACGGCCGGGCCCGTGGCGTCGACACCCCGGGCGGCCGGATCGACGCGGACCTGGTGGTCTCCTCGATGGACGCCAGGACGCTGTTCCGTGACGGCCCCGCCCGTGGGCCGGAGCCCGGACCCGACCACCGGGAGCCGTCCGGGGTCCCCGGCCGGTTCAGCGTGCTGCTCGCACTGCGCGGCGCCCGGCCGGCCGGCACCCCGCACCGGACGGTGGTGCACGCCGCCGACCCGGCGGCCGAACAGAACACCCTGACCGTCCCCGGCCCGCCCTGCGAGCGCCCGACCCTCCAGGTGCTGCGCCCGGACGATCCCTCGCTGCGCCCCGACGACGCGCACGAGAGCGTGGTGCTGACCGCGACCGTCCCCGCCCAGGGCGACGTCGACTGGACGGCGCCCGGGATCGCCGAGCGCTACGCGGACCAGCTGCTGGCGCACGCCGACGCCGCCGGCCTGGGCCTGCGCGAACGGGTGCTGTGGCGGGTCGCGCGGACCCCGGACGACACCCGCCGGGAGACCGGCGCCCTCGGCGGGTCGGTCCCCCGCCCCGCGCTCGCCGGAGACGGCGGCGGATGGCTCCAGCCCGCCAACGAGTCGCCCGTCCCCGGCCTCTACCTGATCGGCGGGGCGGCCCACCCCGGCGGCGGACTGGCCCGGGCCGGCATGTCCGCCTGCATCGCCGCCAACCTGATCGGCCCCGCGTAGCGGCCCCGGCGCCGGAGCTCAGCCCTGGGGCCAGGTGTTCTGCTGCTGGTAGCCGTAGGTGTGGTCGTAGGACTGCTGCTGCGGGATGCCCTGGGGGTGCTGGCCCGGCTGCTGGCCGGGGTGCTGCTCCAGGTGCTGCTCGGGGTGCTGCTGCGGGGTCTGCCACTGCTGCTGGGGGTGCTGCTCCCAGCCGGGCTGCTGCTGCGGGTAGGACTGGTACTGGTCCTGCTGCGGGTAGCCGTTGTACGGGTCGGACTGCTGGGGGTAGGCCCCGTAGCCCTGGTCGTAGGCGAAGGCGGGCTGCTGCTGGCTCTGCCACTGCTGCTGCTCGTAGGCCGGCTGCGGCTGGGCGGCGTTGTCGTAGCCGGACTGGTAGGCCTCGGCGTAGGGGTCGTGCGGCGCCTGCGCCTGCTGCTGCTCGTAGTAGGCGGGCGCGTAGACGCCGTCCTGGGCGAGTTCCTGCATCTCGAAGGAGGCGGTCTGCTCGACCTCGGGGACGTCCTCGGCGACCGGGTCGGGGGCGGCGACCGGGGCCTCCTCGACGGCGCTGACCTCGCCGATCCGCTTCTCGGTGGCCTCGACCGCGGCCACGGCGGCCGCGCCGCCGGTGAGGGCGCCGAGCAGGGGCACCTTGGCGAGCGGGCCGGGCAGCGAGCCGTCGGCCTTGCGCAGCGACCAGCCGGCCCGGTAGCCGCGCTTGACGGAGAGGGTGACGAAGGTCTGGCCGGCCGCGAAGAGGGCGGCGCCGGCGCCGATCACCGGGACGGAGCCGAGCACCATGCCGGCGGCCACTCCGAGGAAGCCGACCAGGGCGAGGGCCCGCCAGTGCAGCGGGGCCCGGTTCTGCAGCAGGACCTCGGCGACCAGCCAGAGCGCCACCACCGCCAACGCGACGTACAGCAGCAGGTATCCGATGCCCATCCGCCCGCTACCTCCAGTCGCGTGCCCGCGCTCGCCGCGCGTGTGCGGCGACTGTACCGGTTCAACGGCCGGGGTACCGCATCGCGTTCCCGCCGGTCGCGGCCGGGGCGCACACGACCGAGCCCGTCACCGTCGGGGCGGTGACGGGCCGGTGGACGTCCGGGTCCGCGGGCCCCGGGCGGGGGCGGGCGAGGCCCCGGACGGGGCCTACGCGTGGCGCTGGTGCAGGCCGAGGTTCTGGTAGATCTCCAGCGTCGCCGTGGAGTGGTTGAGCGTGATGAAGTGCAGGCCGGGCGCACCCTCGGCGAGCAGGCGTTCGGCCATCGCGGTGGCGTGTTCCATGCCGATCGCGCGCAGCGCCGCCGGGTCGTCGACGGCGGCCCGCAGCCGGGCCTCCAGGTCGGCGGGGAAGGCGGAGCCGCTCAGCTGGGGGAAGCGTTCCAGCTGCTTGGCGTTGGTGACCGGCATGATCTCCGGGATGATCGGCGTCTCGCAGCCGGCGGCGGTGACCCGGTCGCGCAGCCGCAGGTAGTCGTCGACCTCGAAGAACATCTGGGTGATCGCGTAGTCGGCGCCCGCCCGGACCTTGCCGACGAAGTGCCGGATGTCCTCGTCCCAGTCGGTGGAGCGCGGGTGCATGTTCGGCGAGGCGGCGACGCCGACGCAGAAGTCGCCGATGCCCTTGATCAGCTCGACCAGCTCGTACGCGTACGTGACGCCGTCGGGGTGCTTGACCCACTCGCCCATCGGGTCGCCGGGCGGGTCCCCCCGGACCGCGAGGACGTTGCGCACGCCCTGGTCGGCGTACTGGCCGATGATGTTGCGCAGTTCGGCGATCGAGTGGTCGACGGCGGTCAGGTGGGCGACCGGGGTCAGCGTGGTCTCGGTGGCGATCCGGCCGACCATGTTGACGGTGCGCTCGCGCGAGGAGCCGCCGGCGCCGTACGTCATGCAGACGAAGTTGGGGTCCAGCGGTTCGAGCCGACGGATGGCGTCCCAGAGTCGCTGCTCGCCGACCTCGGTGCGCGGGGGCATGAACTCGAAGGAGAAGGACCGCTTTCCTGCTGCCAGGAGTTCGCGGACCGTCAGTGCGCGGTCCGGTCTGGTGGAAGCGATGCCGAGTGCCATGCTGGCAGGTTATCGGGCGTTCGAAGGGGCCGGACAACTCGGTACCACGGATTGAGACAAGTGGTGGACGACATTCCATCCGCGTTCCGTCCGTATTCCATCCGTGATTCCATCCGTGGGCCGACGAATTCCGACCGGCGTTCGGGTCCCGCGCCCGGTGCGCCCGCACGCCCGCGCACACGCCCGCTCGCACATCCGTTCCCGGCCACCCCGCTACGCTTGCTGAACCCCAGCGAACCAGCGGAGCCTCATCGTGACCTCGTCCAGCAACCGGCCGGCCAACCCCATAGACGTGGAGGACGTCCGCGCGCGCGTCAACGCCGCCCTCGCCGCGTTCATGGACGGCCAGTCCGCCCTGTTGGACAAGATCTCCCCGCAGCTCGTGCCCGCCGCCGACGCCCTGCGCGACTTCCTGCTGGACGGCGGCAAGCGGCTGCGCCCGGCCTTCTGCTACTGGGGCTGGCGCGGCGCCGGCGGCCCGGCCGGCGGCGAGGGCATCGCGAACGCGGCCGCCGCGCTGGAACTGCTCCAGGCGAGCGCCCTGGTGCACGACGACCTGATGGACCGCAGCGACACCCGCCGCGGCCTGCCCTCGATCCACCGCCGCTTCGAGGCGCTGCACCGGGCGAACGGCTGGCGCGGCGACCGCGAGCAGTACGGCGCCTCGGCGGCGGTGCTGCTCGGCGACCTGCTGCTGATCTGGTGCGACGAGCTGTTCCTGCGCTCGGGCCTGGAACCGGCCGCCGTGCTGGCCGCCAAGCCGGTGTTCGACCTGATGCGCACCGAGGTCATGGTCGGCCAGTACCTGGACGTCCTGGAGCCGGTGGCCGGCGACTCCGCCGACGAGGGCGCGCTCGACCGGGCGCAGACGGTGCTGCACTACAAGTCGGCGAAGTACACGATCGAGCGGCCCCTCCAGGTCGGCGCGCTGCTGGCCGGCGCCGGCCCGGAGCTGGTGGCGGCGCTGGGGGCGTTCGGGCTGCCGCTGGGCGAGGCCTTCCAGCTGCGGGACGACCTGCTCGGCGTCTTCGGCGATCCGGCGGTCACCGGCAAGCCGGCCGGGGACGACCTGCGCGAGGGCAAGCGCACCCTGCTGGTGGCGCACGCGATGCGGGGCCTGCCGGCCGCCGACGCCCGGCACCTGGACGAGCGGCTCGGCGCGCCGGACCTGGCGCCCGAGGAGGTCACCGGGCTGCGCGACCTGGTGGCCCGCAGCGGCGCGCCCGAGCGGGTGGAGCGCCGGATCGACGAGCTGATGGAGCAGTCCCTGGCCGCGCTGGCGGCGGCGCCGCTGGCCGACGAGCAGGCCCGCACGGTGCTGCTGGCCCTGGCCGAGGCCGCCACCGTCCGCAAGTACTGAGATCCGCACGCAGGGGGATCCGCAGGTACGGAGAACGGTGACGGCCCCCGGGGCCGTCAGGCCGAGCGCACCCGCCGGGCGAGCTCGGCGGCGGCGGCCCGCGGGTCGTCGGCGGCCGTGATCGCCCGGACCACGACGATCCGGCGGGCGCCGGCGGCCAGCACCTCGTCGAGGTTGCCGAGGTCGATGCCGCCGATGGCGAACCACGGCCGGTCGGTGCTCTGCTCGGCCGCGTACGAGACCAGGCCGAGGCCCGGCGCCGGGCGGCCCGGCTTGGTCGGGGTCGGCCAGACCGGGCCGGTGCAGAAGTAGTCCACACCGGGCTCGGCGACCGCCGCGTCCACCTCGGACTCGGCGTGGCAGGACCGGCCGATCAGCACCTCGTCGCCGAGGATCGCCCGGGCGGCCGGCACCGGCAGGTCGTCCTGCCCGAGGTGCAGCACGTCCGGCCGGGCCGCGTGCGCGACGTCGGCGCGGTCGTTGACGGCCAGCAGCTTGCCGTGACGGCGGCAGGCGTCCGCGAAGACCTCCAGGGCCTCCAGTTCCTGCTTGGCCTCCAGGCCCTTGTCGCGGAGCTGGACGATGTCCACCCCGCCCGCCAGCGCCGCGTCCAGGAACTGGGCGAGGTCGCCCTGCTCCCGGCGGGCGTCGGTGCACAGGTACAGCCGGGCGTCGGCCAGCCGCCGGCGCGGTGTGTCCGCCGCCATCAGATCAGCATCGCCTGGGCGCGCCGCTTGACCTCGGTGCCGCGGTTCTCCTGCAGCGCCTGGATCGGGCTGCCGGGCAGCGACGGGTCCTCGGTGAAGAGCCACTCCAGGATCTCCACGTCGTTGTACCCGCAGTCGCGCAGCACGGTCAGGGTGCCGGACAGGTGCTTGACCAGCCCCTGGCCGTCGATGAACGCCGCAGGGACCTGCAGCGACTTGTTGGGGCCCCGACGGACGGCGATCAGCCCGCCGCTGCGGACCAGGTCGCGCACCTCGGTGACGCGCACCCCCCACTGCTCCGAGATGTCGGGCAGGTACATCCACTCGGAAACCAGGGATTCAATCTTGCTTTCAATCTCACTCACGCCACCAGACTGCCACCTCCACAGCCCCCCGCGCACCAGCCGCTACCCCGCGACCGCCGACTTCAGCGGCACCGAGGGGTCCGCCGCGCGGGCCCGGTCCAGCGCGGTGCCGCGCTCGATCAGCCGGCGGCCCTGGGTCAGGTCGCGCGGCCGGTCGACGGCCAGCAGCGCGCTCGGCACCCCGTCGCGCAGCCAGAGCGCCGTCCAGGAGGCGTCCTGAGGACCGCCGCGCCACAGCAGTTCGTCGCCCTCGGCGTGCCGCCCGGCGTACTGGACCATCCGCCCGAACTGCTCCGACCAGAAGTACGGCACCGGGTCGTACGGCGGCGCGTCCGCGCCGAGGACGGCGGCCGCCACGGCCTCGCCGGACTGCAACGCGTGGTCCCAGTGCTGGACGGCCAGCCGGGCACCGGAGCGGGCGGACGGGTAGCTGACGCAGTCCCCGGCCGCGAAGACGCCGGGCAGGCCGGTGCGCAGCCGCCCGTCCACCAGGACGGCGCCGGTGCCGTCCAGCTCGACGCCGGAGCCGGCCAGCCAGCCCGTCGCGGGCCGGGCGCCGACGCCGACCACGACCTCGTCGGCGGGCAGGTGCGAGCCGTCCGCGAGCAGCACCGCGCCCTCCTCGACGGCGGCCACGCCGACCCCGCAGCGCAGGTCGACGCCGGCCTCGGCGTACCAGGCGGCCATCGCCGAACCGACCTCGGCCGGCAGCGCGCCGGGGACGGGCGCCGGGCCCGCCTCGACGACCGTCACCTCGCAGCCGGCCGCGCGGGCGGCGGTGGACACCTCGGCGCCGATCCAGCCCGCGCCGACCAGCACCAGCCGCAGGCCGGGCCGCAGCAGGGCGCGCAGCGCCAGCGCGTCGTCCAGGGTGTGCAGCAGGTGCGCGCGCTCGGCGCCGGGCAGGGCGCGCGGGGTGGCGCCGGTGGCGATCACCAGGGCGTCGTACGGGAGGTCACCGGCGTCGGTGTGCAGCACGCCGGGGGCGAGGCCGGTGGCGCGGCGGCCGGTGAACAGTTCGATGCCCAGCTGCGGGTAGTCGATGTCCAGGGTGGTGGCGTCGGCCTCGCCGAGCAGCACGTCCTTGGAGAGCGGCGGCCGGTCGTACGGCGCGTGCGGCTCCTCCCCGACCAGCGTGATCCGCCCCCGCCAGCCGCCCTGCCGCAGCTTCAGGGCGCACTGCGCCCCGGCCAGCCCGGCCCCGACGACGACCACCTGATCCGTTGCGTTCAGCTCTGCCACGCCCGTCACTGTACTCAGCGCCCTGCCGGGGCCATCGGCCCGTCCACCCCGCGTACGGGCCTTCGGCCGGGCCCGCCCCCGGCGTTATGGTGGGGGCACCATCACGGGAGCCCGGCGTACCGGGCTGAGAGGCGGGCTGGCACGGCCCGCGACCGTCCGAACCTGATCCGGGTCATTCCGGCGAAGGGAGAAGAGCAGCCTTGTCACGCTTGCCCGAGGAAACCCACGCCGACGTGCTGGTGATCGGCGGGGGCATCATCGGCCTCGCCGTCGCCTGGCGCGCCGCCCAGCGCGGGCTGAGGAACATCGTCGTGGTCGACCCCTCCCCCGGCGGCGGGGCGGCCGGGGTCGCGGCCGGGATGCTCGCCCCGGTCACCGAGCTGCAGTACGGCGAGGAGCCGCTGCTGCGCCTCGGCATGGCCTCCAACCAGCGGTACGGGGACTTCGCCGCCGCGCTCACCGAGGCGAGCGGCGGCCTGGACACCGGGTACCGCCGGTGCGGCACGATCGCCGTCGCGCTGGACTCCGACGACCGCGAGGAACTGCGCGAGCTGCACGCCTTCCACCAGCGGCTCGGCCTGGACTCGGCCTGGCTGACCGGCCGGGAGGCCCGCAGGCTGGAGCCGATGCTCGCCCCCGGCGTGCGCGGCGGCCTGCACGTCGCGGACGACCACCAGGTGGACCCCCGCCGGCTGCTGACCGCCCTGGTGGCCGCCTGCGGGCTCGCCGGGGTCGTGGTCCACCGGGCCGAGGCCGTCGGGCTGCTGGTCGAGGGCGGCCGCGCGGCCGGCGCCCGGCTCGGCACCGGCGAGACCCGGAGGGCCGACCAGGTGGTGCTCGCGGCCGGCCCGCACAGCCACCGGCTGCCCGGGCTGCCGGAGGGCGTGCTGCCGGCCGTCCGCCCGGTGAAGGGGCAGATCCTGCGGCTGCGGATCCCCGAGGCGTACCGGCCGTTCCTGTCCCGCAACGTCCGCGCGGTGGTGCGCGGACAGCACCTGTACCTGGTGCCCCGGGAGAACGGCGAGCTGGTGATCGGCGCGACCACCGAGGAACAGGGCTACGACACCACCGTCACCGCCGGCGGGGTGTACGAACTGCTGCGCGACGCCCACGAGTTGGTGCCGGGCATCACCGAACTCCCGCTGCTGGAGACCTCCGCCGGGCTGCGGCCCGGCTCGCCGGACAACGCCCCGCTGCTGGGCCCGACCGCGCTGCCCGGGCTGGTCGCCGCCACCGGCCACTACCGCAACGGCGTGCTGCTCACCCCGGTGACCGCCGACCTGCTCGCCGAGTACCTGGCGACCGGCGAACTCCCTGAGCTTGCACAGCCGTTCACACCCACCCGGTTCTCCCCCGACCGCTCCACCGCGAAGGCCTCCGCATGACCGAGATCGCACCACCCCAGACCACACCGGCCCAGACCGCGCCGACCCGGACCGCGCCGACCGAGATCGGGCTGACCGTCAACGGCGAGCCCCGCCGGGTGTCCGCCACGACCACCCTCGCGGAGGTGGTGGCCACCCTCAGCGCCGCCCACAGCGGCGTCGCCGCCGCCCTCAACGAGGCCGTGGTGCCCCGCAGTTCGTGGCCGGCCACGGAACTGTCGGCGGGCGACCGGATCGAGATCCTCACCGCCGTCCAGGGAGGCTGACATGGCTGACGACCTGCTGACCATCGCCGGGGAGTCCTTCGGCTCCCGGCTGATCATGGGCACCGGCGGCGCGCCCAGCCTGGAGATCCTGGAACGGGCGCTGCTGGCCTCCGGCACCGAGCTGACCACCGTGGCGATGCGCCGGGTCGACGCCGGCACCCAGGGCTCCGTCCTGGACGTGCTGACCCGCAACGGCATCCGGGTGCTGCCCAACACGGCGGGCTGCTTCACCGCCGGGGAGGCCGTGCTGACCGCCCGGCTGGCCCGCGAGGCGCTCGGCACCGACTGGGTGAAGCTGGAGGTGATCGCCGACGAGCGGACCCTCCTGCCGGACCCGATCGAGCTGCTGGACGCCGCCGAGACCCTGGTCGACGACGGCTTCACGGTGCTGCCGTACACCAACGACGACCCGGTGCTGGCCCGCAAGCTGGAGGACGTCGGCTGCGCGGCGATCATGCCGCTGGGCTCGCCGATCGGCTCCGGCCTGGGCATCCGCAACCCGCACAACTTCCAGCTGATCGTGGAGGGCGCGGGCGTCCCGGTGATCCTGGACGCGGGCGCCGGCACCGCCTCGGACGTCGCGCTGGCGATGGAGCTGGGCTGCGCGGCGGTGATGCTCGCCTCCGCGGTGACCAGGGCGCAGGACCCGGTGCTGATGGCCGAGGCGATGCGGCACGCCGCCGAGGCGGGCCGGTTCGCCCACCGGGCCGGCCGCATCCCGCGCCGGTTCCACGCCGAGGCCTCCTCGGCGATGGCCGGCCGGGCGGAGCTGGACACCCGCGAGCACCCGGCGTTCTGACGCTCCGGCGCCCGGCACCCGCCCGCGTGTGCCGTGTCACAAACCGGGCACAGCCGGGCCCGGAGGCGATGTCCTCCGGGTCCGGCCGACAGCCGGAGGCCTAGACTCTTCGGGTGGACATGGCACTGCACGACCCCTTGATCGGTACCCTGCTCGACGGCCGGTACCGGGTCGAGCAGCGCATCGCGACCGGCGGGATGTCCACCGTCTACAGAGGCACCGACACCCGGCTGGACCGGGTCGTCGCCCTCAAGGTGATGCACCCCGCGCTGGCCGGGGACGACGGCTTCACCACCCGGTTCATCCGCGAGGCCAAGGCCGTCGCCCGGCTCTCCCACCCGAACGTGGTGAACGTCTTCGACCAGGGCGCGGACGGCGCGAACGTCTTCCTCGCCATGGAGTACGTGCCCGGCCGCACCCTGCGGGACCTGCTGCGCGACCGCGGCGCGCTGTCCGTGCGGGCCGCGCTGGACGTGCTGGAGCCGGTGCTGGCCGCCCTCGGCGCCGCCCACCGGGCCGGGCTGGTGCACCGGGACGTCAAGCCGGAGAACGTGCTGATCACCGAGGACGGGCTGGTCAAGGTCGCCGACTTCGGCCTGGTCCGGGTCCTCGGCACCGCCGACGGCGCACCCACCTCGACCAGCACCGCGACCGGCGGCACGGTCCTCGGCACCGTCTCCTACCTGGCCCCCGAGCAGATCCTCCCGGACGCCCCCACCGACCAGCGGGTCGACGTCTACGCGGCCGGCATCCTGCTCTACGAGATGCTCACCGGCCGCCGCCCGCACACCGGCGACAACCCCGTCCAGGTGATGTACAAGCACCTGCACGAGGACGTCCCCGCCCCCTCGCTGATCGCCCCGGCCGTCGGCCCCGGGCTGGACGCCATAGTGGCCGGCGCCTGCGCCCGGACGGCCGACGCCCGCCCGTACGACGCCGTCGAGCTGCTCGCCGCCCTCCAGCGGATCCGCCGCACGCTCACCCCGGCCGAGCTGGACGCCGAACCGCCTGCCTCCACCCGGCCCAGCCCGCGCTACCCGACCAGCGAGCCGACCTCGGTGATCCAGCAGCCGGCAGGGCCCGTCGACGCGGCGCCGGAGCCCACCAGCGTGCTGGACGTGCCGGCGGAGCTGCTGGACCAGCTGTTGGTCGAGCCGCGCCCGTACGACGAGCCGACCCCGGTGCGCGGGCGCCGGCCCGGCCTGCTGCGCCGCCTCCCCCGCAAGCCGCTGATCTGGGTCGCCGCGCTGACCGCCCTGGTGCTGGCGGTCGGCGGCGCGACGTACGGGCTGTCCGAGGGGCTGTACGGGCCGGTGCCCGGCGTGCTCGGCAAGGACCGGGCCGAGGCGCAGCGGATCCTGGACAAGGACGGCATGCACGGCCGCTTCGTCGAGGTGTTCAGCGAGAGCGTCCCGGCCGGGCAGGTGATCGCCACCGACCCCGGGGTGGGCGCGCGGACCCGCAAGAGCGACACCGTGACGGTGACCGTCTCCCGGGGCCCCAAGCGGATCGCGGTGCCGGACCTGGCCGGGAAGACCGCCGACCAGGCCGCCGACGCGCTGACCGCGGCCCAGCTGACCAGGGGCGGCGTGACCGGGACGTACGACGACACCGTGCCGGAGGGCGTGGTGATCAGCAGTTCGCCGGCGGCCGGGCAGCTGCTCCAGGAGAACACCGCGGTCTCGCTGGTGGTCAGCAAGGGCATGGTGCCCGTCCCGGACGTCACCGGAATGAGCAAGGACGACGCGGCGAAGGCGCTCCAGGCGGCCGGCTTCACGATGCAGACCAGCGGGGTCAACCTGTTCGGCACCGGCAAGGTGTCCAGCCAGTCCCCGGCGGCCGGCGAGCGGCGCCCTCAGCACACCGCGGTGACGGTCAACTTCCCCTTCTTCTAAGGGGATTCCTCGCTCCAAGGAGATTCCTCGCTCCTGAGGGGATTCCTCCGGACGTCGGCCCGCCCTCAGCGCAGCGGGCCGTCGCCCGGCTCCTCCTGGTGGGAGTAGCGCTGCTCGCGCCACGGGTCGGCGAGGTTGTGGTAGCCGCGCTCCTCCCAGAAGCCCCGGCGGTCGGCCCGCATGTACTCCACCGCGCGGACCCACTTGGGGCCCTTCCAGGCGTACAGCCCGGGGACGATCAGCCGGACGGGGAAGCCGTGCTCGGCGGTCAGCGGCTCGCCGTTGCGGTGGGTGGCGAAGATCGTCCGCAGGTCGGCGAAGTCGGCCAGCCGCAGGTTGGCGCTGTAGCCGTACTCGGCCCAGACCATCACGTGGGTGACGCCGGGCGCGGGGGGCTCCAGGTCGAGGAGGGCGGCGGCCGGCACGCCCGACCACTCGTTGCCGAGCAGCGTGAACTTGGTGACGCAGTGCAGGTCGGCGACGACGGTGGTGCGCGGCAGGGCGTGGAAGGCCTCGAAGTCCCAGCTGTGCTTCTCCGCCGAGGCGGTGGCGCCGAACACCTGGAGGTCCCAGGTCAGCGGCTTGAAGCGGGGTACGGGCCCGTAGTGCAGGGCGGGCCAGCCGCGCTGCACGCGCTGCCCCGGGGGGAGCCTCGGGTCAGACGGCGGAAGTGGTTCTTGTTCGGACTGACCCATGACTCCATGGTGACAGACGGCGGCCGACGCGCCGTGCGCGCCCCTTGGCGCGACCACGCGCCCCGCCCTCAAGAGCCGGTGGCCGAGCCCGTATCGGCCCAAATCGGATATTCCAAAACATGTCCTAGTGAGTGTGAACTTACTGGAACTTCCTCCCATTTCGATGCCAGGATGCGCAGCGCAGGAGTCACAACAGGCCGTAGCGCAGGGAGGCACCAGCCATGCAGGGCGACCCAGAGGTCATCGAGTTCCTCAACGAGCAGCTCACCGCGGAGCTCACCGCGATCAACCAGTACTTCCTGCACGCCAAGATGCAGGAGAACTTCGGCTGGACGAAGCTCGCCAAGTACACCCGGCACGAGTCCTTCGACGAGATGAAGCACGCCGAGACCCTCACCGACCGGATCCTCTTCCTGGACGGGCTGCCGAACTACCAGCGGCTGTTCCACGTCCGGATCGGCCAGACGGTCAAGGAGATGTTCGAGGCGGACCGCCAGATCGAGGTCGAGGCGATCGACCGCCTGAAGCGCGGGATCGTGGTGATGCGCGCCAAGAACGACGTCACCTCGGCGAACATCTTCGAGGACATCCTGGCCGACGAGGAACACCACATCGACTACCTCGACACCCAGCTGGAGCTCCTGGAGAAGCTCGGCGAGGCGCTCTACCTCGCCCAGGTGATCGAGCAGCCGGACTCCTGAGCCCTCAGGCCGCGCGCAGCGGGGCGACCGGGGTCGGGGCGGACCGGGTCGCGGTGGCCACCGGCGCGGGCGCGGCCTGGTCCTGCGGGTCGGCCAGACCGAGCTTCGCGGCGAGGCGGGCGGTCGGGCAGGGCCGGGCGCCGTGCTCGCCGAGCAGGGCCTGGATCCGGCGGACGCAGGATCCGCAGTCGGTGCCGGCCTTGCAGCCCCGGGCGATCTGGCGCGGGGTGCCGGCCCCGGCGTCGATCGCCTTCTTCACCTGGTCCTCGGTGACCGCATGGCACATGCACACGTACATCGCGGACTCTCCAGGGTGGTGCGGCGCCGACCGGCGGAACGATCTTGACTAAGGCTTGCCTTACTTCACTAAGCCTCACCTTACCCGGCGTTCCGGGTACGAAAAAGCCCCTCCGGGCTCGGGGACCCCGAATCCGGAGGGGCTTTCGTCACATTCGCTCAGCGGTGACCCGCCGACGGCGGCTCACCCGTGGCAGCTCACTGGCCGCGGTACATCTCCGCCACCAGGAACGCCAGGTCCAACGACTGGCTGCGGTTGAGCCGCGGGTCGCAGGCCGTCTCGTAGCGCGTGTGCAGGTCGTCGACCAGCACCTCGTCGCCACCGCCGACGCACTCGGTCACGTCGTCGCCGGTCAGCTCCACGTGGATGCCGCCCGGGTGGGTGCCCAGCGCGCGGTGCACCTCGAAGAAGCCCTTGACCTCGTCGAGCACGTCGTCGAAGCTGCGGGTCTTGTGGCCGCTGGAGGCCTCGAAGGTGTTGCCGTGCATCGGGTCGCAGATCCACACCGGCTGGGCGCCGGACGCGGTGACCTTCTCCACCAGGGTGGGCAGGTGGTCGCGGACCTTGCCCGCACCCATCCGGGTGATGAAGGTGAGGCGGCCGGGCTCGCGCTCCGGGTCCAGCTTCTCGATCAGGGTCAGTGCCTCGTCGACCGAGGTGGTCGGGCCGAGCTTGACGCCGATCGGGTTGCGGACCTTCGAGGCGAACTCGATGTGCGCGTGGTCCAGCTGGCGGGTGCGCTCGCCGATCCACACCATGTGGCCGGAGACGTCGTACAGCTCGCCGGTGCGCGAGTCCACGCGGGTCAGCGCGGTCTCGTAGTCGAGGATCAGCGCCTCGTGCGAGGAGAAGAACTCGACGGTCTTGAACTCCTCCGGCGCCACACCGCAGGCGTTCATGAACGCCAGGGCGTTGTCGATCTCCCGGGCGAGCTGCTCGTAGCGCTGGCCGGCCGGCGAGTTGCGCACGAAGTCCTGGTTCCAGGCGTGCACCTGGCGCAGGTCCGCGTAACCACCGGTGGTGAACGCGCGCACCAGGTTCAGCGTCGCGGCGGACGCGTTGTACATCCGCTTGAGGCGCTCCGGGTCCGGGATGCGGGACTCGGGGGTGAACTCGAAGCCGTTCACCGAGTCGCCGCGGTAGACCGGCAGCGTCACGCCGTCGCGGGTCTCGGTCGACTTGGAGCGCGGCTTGGAGTACTGGCCGGCGATCCGGCCCACCTTCACGACCGGCACCGAGGCCGCGTACGTCAGCACGGCGGCCATCTGCAGCAGGGTCTTCAGCTTGTTGCGGATGTGCTCCGCCGAGACGCCGTCGAAGGCCTCGGCACAGTCGCCGCCCTGCAGCAGGAAGGCCTCCCCGCGCGCCACGGCGCCGAGCCGGGCGCGCAGCTGGTCGCACTCGCCGGCGAACACGAGCGGCGGATACGAGGCGAGCTCGGCAAGGGTCTTGCGCAGAGCCTCTTGGTCCGGCCATTCAGGCTGCTGCGCCGCGGGCAGGGACTGCCAGGAGTGGCCAGTCCTCGATGTCTCAGTCGTCACGGTCACACCACCAAGGCTACGGGGTGACGCGAGCGATTCGTGACCATTGCCCGAGGGGTGAGACATAACTCGGACAAACAAGTGACCGGGCTCACCCTCCCCGCACGATCCGCTACGCTCGAACCATGCACGCGCCCCACACCCACTCCTGGTGGTGGGCCTCCCCCAAGGGTGGCCCACCGATCGCGCGTTCCTAGACGAACACGACGGCCGCCCCTCGGGGCGGCCGTCGGCGTATGCGCAGACGGCCCTCCGGGAGCGGATCCCAGCACCGCACCTCACCAGTCCCCCGGAAGGAAGCCGCTCCGTGACCGCCACCGCCGACCTGCTCGCCCGCCTCACCGCTCCCGACGCGCCCGCGTTCGCCCTGCTGCACCGCCGCACCCCCCGGCTCGCCCCGGACACCGTCGAGGTGCTGGTCGGCACCGTCGACAGCTACCGGAACCTCGCCGACCTGCCGGTCCGCACCGGCGTCCCGGCCGACGGCCCCGTGCACGACCTGCTCGCGCTCGTCCCGTACCGGCAGATCCGCGAGCGCGGCTTCGAGGCGCACGACGACGGGACCCCGCTGCAGGCCCTCTCGGTGGCCGAACAGCACACCCTGCCGCTGGCCGAACTCACCGCCGCCCTGCCGCAGTCGCCGGTCTCGCTCACCGACGGCTCGTTCGACATCGACGACGAGGCGTACGCCGCGATCGTCCGCCGGGTGATCGAGGAGGAGATCGGCAACGGCGAGGGCGCCAACTTCGTGATCCGGCGCGACTTCGGCGCCACCCTGGAGAACTTCTCGCCCGCCCTCGCGCTCACCCTGTTCCGGCGGCTGCTGGAGCAGGAGCGCGGCGCCTACTGGACCTTCCTGGTGCACACCGGCGAGCGCGTCCTGGTCGGCGCCTCCCCCGAGGTGCACGTCCGGCAGAGCGGCGGCACCGTCGTGATGAACCCGATCTCCGGCACCTACCGCTATCCGGCCGGCGGCTCCGACATCGACTCGCTGCTCCGGTTCCTCCACGACCCCAAGGAGCTGGAGGAGCTGACGATGGTCGTCGACGAGGAGCTCAAGATGATGTGCACGGTCGGCGACCTCGGCGGCCAGGTGCTCGGGCCCCGGCTCAAGGAGATGTCCCACCTCGCCCACACCGAGTACGAGCTGCGCGGACGCACCTCGCTGGACGTCCGCGAGGTGCTCCGCGAGACGATGTTCGCCGCCACCGTCACCGGCAGCCCGGTGCAGAACGCCACCCGGGTCATCAAGCGGTACGAGCCCGGCGGGCGCGGCTACTACTCCGGCGCGCTCGCCCTGATCGGCCGCTCCGCCAGCGGCGGGCAGCTGCTGGACTCGCCGATCTGCATCCGCACCGCCGACATCGACCCGGCCACCGGCCGCCTGGTCGTCCGGGTCGGCGCCACGCTGGTGCGCCACTCCGTCCCCGAGTCCGAGGTCGCCGAGACCCACGCCAAGGCCGCCGGGGTGCTCACCGCGATCGGCGCCCGGCCCGCGCCCGCCCGGCTGCCCGGCCCCACCGGCCCCCGGCTCGCCGACGACCACCGCGTCCAGGCCGCCCTGGACGCCCGGCGGGCCGACCTCGCCCCGTTCTGGCTGCGGATGCAGACGCCGACCGTGGTCACCGAGCCCACGCCGACCCTGGTGGTCGACGGCGAGGACACCTTCACCTCGATGCTCGCCCACCTGCTCACCTCGATCGGCCACCAGGTCAGCGTCGTCCGCTACGACGCGCCCGGGCTGCCCGCGCTGCTGGCGGCGCACCGCGGGCCGCTGGTGCTGGGCCCCGGGCCCGGCGACCCGGCGCTCGCCGACGACCCCAAGATGGCCCTGCTGCGGCCGGTCGTCGCGGACGCCCTGGCCGCGGTCCGCTCCGGGGCCCGCACCGCGCCGCTGCTCGCGGTCTGCCTCAGCCACCAGCTGCTCTGCGGCGAGCTCGGGCTGGCGCTGGGCCGCAAGGACGTCCCGTACCAGGGGGCGCAGGAGAGCGTCGACCTGTTCGGCACCAAGCACACCGTCGGCTTCTACAACACGTTCACCGCGCGCTGCTCGGACGCCGACGCGGCCCGGCTCGCCGCGCAGGGCGTCGAGGTCGCCCGGGACGCCGCCACCGGGGACGTCCACGCGCTGCGCGGTCCCGGCTTCGCCGGCCTCCAGTTCCACCCCGAGTCGGTGCTGACCCGCGACGGCGTCGGCATCGTGGCGGGCCTGCTGCGCGAGGCGGCGGCCGTCCGCGGCTGAGCGGCCGGTGGGGGCCGGTCCCGGACCGGCCCCCACCGCACGCGGCATCGCCGCCGCGGCCGGACCCGCCGGACCCGTCAGATGTCGTCGTCCAGCCCCTGCTCGATCGCGTACCGCACCAGTTCCACCCGGTTGTGCAGTTGCAGCTTGCCGAGCGTGTTCTGGACGTGGTTCTGCACCGTCCGGTGCGACAGCACCAGCCGGTCGGCGATCTGCCGGTACGACAGGCCCTTGGCCACCAGGCGCAGGACCTCGGTCTCCCGCGCGGTCAGCTGCGGGACGGCCGGCGCGGAGGCCGGGGCCGGTTCGGCGGCCAGCCGGCGGAACTCGCCCAGCACCAGGCCGGCCAGGCCCGGGGTGAACACGGCGTCGCCCACGGCCGTGCGCCGCACCGCGTCCAGCAGCTCCTCCCGCCCGGCCGACTTCACCAGGTACCCGGTCGCGCCGGACTTCACCGCCTCCAGCACGTCCTGGTGCTCGCCGCTGGCCGAGAGCACCAGCACCCGCACCGCGGGGTCCTGCGCGACCACCTGGCGGCACACCTCGGCGCCGGGCAGACCGGGCAGGTTGAGGTCCAGCACGACGACCTGCGGCGAGCAGGCGCGGGCCCGGCGGACGGCCTCCTCGCCGTCGCCCGCGGTGGCCACCACGTCCAGCCCGGCCTCGGCGAGGTCCCGCGAGACGGCGTCGCGCCACATCGGGTGGTCGTCCACGACCATCACCCGCACCGGCCGGTCAGTCGTCGGCTGATCGGTCATCAGAGCCCTTCCTCGGGACGCGGAGTTCGACCTCGACGCCCTCGCCGGGCGCCGAGTACAGCTCGGCCGTTCCGCCGAGGTCCAGCAGCCGGCCGCGGATGGACTGGGAGACGCCCAGCCGCCCGGCCCGCTCCGCCTCGCCGAGCCGGCCGGGGGCGAAGCCGGGGCCGTCGTCGCGGATGCTGACCGTGACGGCCTGCGGCTCGTCCTCCACCAGGATCCAGGCCCGGGCCCGCTCCCCGGCGTGCCGGCGGACGTTGTCGACGGCGGCGCCGACCGCCGCGGCCAGTTCGCCGGCCGCCCCGGCGGGCAGCAGCACCGGCCCGCCGGGCGCGGACAGCGTGATCCGCTCGTCGGCGTACGGGCGCAGCAGCGCGGTGAGGTCCTGCGGCTCCCCGGCCCCGCGCTCCTGCGGGCGCTGCGCCGGGATCGGGCCGCCGGTCATCAGCGCCCGCAGGGCGCGCTCCTGCTCGCCGGCCAGCCGGCCGAGTTCCGCGAAGTCGGCGTCACCGCCCGGGCGTCCACCGGCCGCAGCGCCCTCGGCCGGCCGCGCGGCGAGTTCGGCGCCGTGGCGCTGGACGAGGGCGAGCACCTGGAGCACGCCGTCGTGGATGTCCCGGGAGAGCCGCTCGCGCTCCCGGGTGGCCGCCTCGACCTGGAGCGCCCGGGTGAGCGTCGCCTCGCTGGCGCGGGCCAGTTCGATGACGTAGCCGATGGCGCAGCCGGCCACCATCAGCAGCATGATGTTGTGGATGTTGTCGCCGGTCGGGCCGCCGTGGCCGAGGATGTTGGCGACGCCGATCACCGTGCCCGCGGCGGCCGCCCAGCGCCAGCCGCCCTTGCCGGCGAAGCCGAGCACCGTACCGGCGGCCCAGATGGTCGGCAGGGTGGGCGCGCCGTGGCTGATCCGCACCGGGTCGTCGGTCAGGCCGCTCATCACGATGCCGGTGACGGCGAGGGTGAGGTCGGTGCCGAGCACGTACCAGGTGCAGCGCTGCGGGCCGGCGAAGGCCCGGGTGCTGGCGAGCGTCCAGAGGGTGAGCGTGCCGAGGAAGATCCAGCCGGCGACGGGGTGCAGGAAGTCCAGGTAGGAGTTGAGGTACCGCAGCAGGGCGTAGCAGAGGGCCAGCACCCGGAAGTACGAGATGGCCTTCCACAACGGCAGTTCGACGGACATGCCCCCGGCCGCGACCGCGCCGCCGACCGCCCCGGTTCTCTCGCCGTCCGTCATCCTTCCGCCCCTCCCCTGGGCCGTGCCCCGCGGTCGTCAGGCCGACCCGGTCTCCTTCGGCTCCTGCCCGGACTGCTCGGCCTTCTCCGTCGCGGCGGCCTTGTCGGCGGCGGCCTTCTCGGCCTCCGCCTCCGCCTTCTCCGCCTTGGCGGCGGCCTTGCGCTCGGCGTCGGCCTTCTTCTTGTCGTCGGCGATCTGCCGCTTGGCGGCGGTCGCGTAGATGTCCACGTACTCCTGGCCGGAGAGCCGCATGATCTCGTACA
This sequence comes from Kitasatospora sp. NBC_01300, assembly GCF_041435235.1. Classification (NCBI taxonomy): domain Bacteria; kingdom Bacillati; phylum Actinomycetota; class Actinomycetes; order Kitasatosporales; family Streptomycetaceae; genus Kitasatospora; species Kitasatospora sp. NBC_01300. Next base: position 2,043,930 of record NZ_CP108408.1, read on the forward strand.
TCACCTCGTCCGTCACCGAACGGAGGATGAAGCGGTCGTTCTCCATGCCGTGGTAGCGGGAGAAGTCCAGCGGGCGGCCGATCCGGATGCCGGGGCGGATGCCGAAGTTGGGGATCACCTGGCCGGGCGGCTGGACCTTCTCGGTGTCGATCATGGCGACCGGGATGACCGGCGCACCGGTGGCCAGCGCGACGCGCGCCAGGCCGCCGACCTTGCCGCGGTACAGCTTGCCGTCGGGCGAGCGGGTGCCCTCGGGGTAGACGCCGAACAGCTCGCCGCCGTCCAGCACCGCGATGGCGCTGCGGATCGCGGCCTCGCCCGCGCCGCGCACGCCCGAGCGGTCCACCGGCAGCTGGCCGACGCCCTTGAAGAACGCGGCGGTCAGCCGGCCCTTGATGCCCGGCGTGTTGAAGTACTCGGCCTTCGCGATGAAGGTCACCCGGCGTTTGATCAGCGCGGGGAAGAAGAAGGAGTCCGAGAAGGACAGGTGGTTGCTCGCGATGATGGCCGCGCCCTCGGTGGGGATGTTCTCCTCACCCTCGATCCACGGCCGGAAGAAGATCCGAAGCAGTGGCGCGACGATCATCTTCATCAGTCGGTAGAACAACCCGGGCCTCCTGTTATGCGGACCGGTCGATCCTAATGCCCCGTGGGGTCGGCCCGCGCCCCGCCCCGCCCCGGCGGGCCGCCGCCGGACTCCCACGGGCACTCGCGCGGGGGCCGCCGCGAGGGGTGCGCGGCCCGCGCGGGGGCCGCCATGAGGGGTGTACGTCCCGGGCGGGGCCGTGGGACGATGCGGATTCCCGCAGCCTCCCCCTCCAGCGTTCCTCCCCCAGCGCCACCCGCCCGCGAAGGAGTCCGCCATGCCGTTGCTGCCCGGTGCCGAACCGTACCGCCACCGCGGCGGACCGGTGGGGGTGCTGCTGTGCCACGGCTTCACCGGGTCGCCGCAGTCGCTGCGGCCCTGGGCGGAGGAACTGGCGGCGGCCGGGTTCAGCGTGTCGCTGCCGCTGCTGCCCGGGCACGGCACCCGGTGGCGGGACATGCAGGTCACCCGCTGGGAGGACTGGTACGCCGAGGTCGAGCACGAACTGCTGACGCTCTCCGCCGAGTGCGAGCAGGTCTTCGTCTGCGCGCTGTCGATGGGCGGCGCGCTGGCGCTGCGGCTGGCCGCGCTGCACGGTCCGGCGGTGTCCGGGCTGGTGCTGGTCAACCCGTCGGTGCGCTCGGACAACCCCGCGAGTGTGCTGCTGCCGGTACTGCGGCACCTCGTGCCGAGCGTGCCCGGGATCGCCGACGACATCGCCAAGCCCGGCACGGTCGAACTGGGCTACGACCGGACGCCGCTGAACGCCGCCTGGTCGCTGAGCCGGCTGTGGCGGGACGTCCGACGGCGGCTGCCGCAGGTGACCCAGCCGGTGCTGCTCTTCCGCAGTCCGCAGGACCACGTCGTCTCGCCGGCCAACTCGGAACTGGTGCTGGCCCGGATATCCTCGACCGACGTGACGGAGCGGCTGTGCCAGCGCAGCTTCCACGTCGCGACGCTGGACCACGACGCGGCGGAAATATTCGCGGCCAGCCAGGACTTCATCCGACGGCTGGCCCCCGCGCACGCGGTGGGCGTCACCGGGGTCGAATCCGACGATCACCATGGCTGAAGGGCCGGAAGTGCACGAGAGCAGCACGGCGGGCGGCGGGGACGAGGCACCCCGCGAGGACGGCGCGACGAAGGACGGCACGGCGAAGGACGGCAGCGCGCAGAGCGGCGCCCCGGCGGACCGTCCGGGGGCGGACGGCGTCACCGCCCCGGCCGCGGAGGCCGCCGAAGCCACGGCCGCCGACCGGCGCCCGGCCGAACCGGAGGCCGCCGCGCCCGCGGAGCCCCGCACCCGGCGCGCCCCCGAGCGCAGCCAGGCCGAGCAGGACGAGATCTTCGCCGCCCTGGTCGCCCAGTTCGACGACCCCGTGGACCTCACCAACCCCAACTGGCCGGAGGTCGAGAACCTCCGCGCCCAGAGCGAGCTGAAGGGCGGCTTCAAGGACGCCCCCGGCTCCCGGACCGACCCGGACGACCTCGCCGACCTCGCCCCGCAGCCCCGCCCCCGCTCCGGTCGGCCGGTGATGCCGGCGGCGGGCTCGGGCCCGCGCGACTTCGAGCTGGCCGAGGAGACCGACGAGGACCACTACGTCCCGCCGGAGCCCCCGCCGCTGCCGACCGCCGACGTCACCGCGAAGTTCGCCTGGCTCGCGGTGCTCGGCGGCCCCGCCCTGCTGCTGTTCGACGCGGTGGTGTGGCGGGAGATCGCCGGCTGGCCGGCCTGGGTCGGGATCACCGCCTTCCTCGGCGGCTTCGTCACCCTGGTGACCCGGATGAAGGACCGCGACGAGGACGAGCCCGAGGACCCGGACAACGGAGCCGTCGTCTAGGTCCTATCCGGAGCCTCCGGCAGCTCCAGCACCGCGAGCACCGGCAGGTGGTCGGTCGCGGCGCGCAGGTCGGCCTCGGTGACGCCGGGCAGCCCGTGCGGCACCCCGCAGCCGAGGACGGTGATCCCGGGCGTGGCGAACACGGCGTCGATCCGCTGGTAGGGGCGCTCGGGGACGGACGTGAACTCGCCGCCCCAGGGCGCGGTCGGGTACCCGTCCTGGAGCCGCGCGGCCAGCAGCTGCCAGCCCCTGCCGTCCGGGTGCTCGTTGAAGTCCCCTGCCACGATGCCGTGTTCGGCGATCCCGAGCTGGTCGAGCAGCAGCTCGAACTGGCCGTAGCGCTCGTCGGCGTCCAGGCTGAGGTGGCAGCTGGTGAGGGTGAACGGCGCCGTTCCGGGCAGTCGCAGCAGCGCGGTGGCGAAGCCCCGGGCGTGCAGGCCGCGGGTCTTGGGCAGCAGCCGGTCGTGCACGCCCAGCAGTTGCGCCGCACCGGGCCGGCCGAGCAGCAGCGGCCCGGCGGCGGTCCGGCCGCCGCCGGCCAGGACGACCGTCCCGGTGCTCCGGGCCAGCCAGGCGGCCTGGCCCTCGGGCCGCCAGTAGCGCGGCGACTCCTGGATGCAGACCAGGTCGGGCGCGCAGGCCCGGATCACCCGGGCCAGCGCCCGCCGGTCGTCCCGCAGCGAGCGGATGTTGTAGCTGAGCAGGCGCAGCCGGCGCGGGCCGGGCGGCGGCGGTCCGGCGGGTGCCGTGGTCATGGTCCTGGTCCTCCCCGTACGTACGTGGTGCGTGGGACGACCGTACGGCAGGGCCGGGGGCGTGCGTCGGCGGCGGCGCGTCCGGGTTTGGTCGGGGTCCGGTCGCACCGCCGCCGGCGGGTTCGGGGGGTGGCTACGCGGTGCGGGCCAGGTCGGCGGCGCCGACGATGCCGGCGGCGGAGCCCATCGAGGCCAGCACGACCTCGGCGCGCGGGCGGTGGATGCCGCCGGTGAGGTAGTGCTCGAAGGCCTTGGCGACCGGGTCGAGCAGCAGGCGGCCGGAGTCGGAGACGCCGCCGCCGAGCACGAAGACGCCCGGGTCGAAGAGCGCGGCGAGGTCGGCCATGCCGCGGCCGAGCCAGTCGGCCAGTTCGGCGTAGCACTCCAGGGCGAGCGGGTCGCCCTCCTCGGCCGCCTCGGTGATGTGGATGCCGCGGATGGTCTCGGCGACGCCGTCGTTGAGCTCCAGCATCCGCCGGCCGCGCACCTGGTCGGCGGCGGCCTTCTCCCGGCCGTAGCGGCGCAGCGCCCGCCCGGAGCCGTACTGCTCCCAGCAGCCCTTGCCGCCGCAGCCGCAGGGCAGGCCGTCGGGGACCATGTTGAGGTGGCCGATCTCGCCGGCCACGCCGAACCGGCCGCGGTGCAGCCGGCCGTCGAGGACGATGCCGCCGCCGATGCCGGTGCCGACGGTGATCAGCACCATGTCCTGGTGGTCGGCTGCGGCGCCGAAGCGGAACTCGGCCCAGGCGGCGCAGTTGGCGTCGTTCTCGACGACGGTGTCCAGGCCGGCGAGCTCCTCGATGCGGCCGCGCAGCGGCTCGTTCTCCCAGTCGATGTTGGGAGCGAAGATCACCGTGGAACGGTTGCTGTCCACGAAGCCGGGGGCGCCGACGCCGACGGCGGTGACGTCGGGGTGCTGCTCCTTGAGCTCGCGCACGGCCTGCGCGATGGCATCGACCGCCCACTGCGGATCGGCCGGGGTGGGCACCCTGGTCCGGGCCAGGATCGCGCCCGCCTCGTCGACCACGCCTGCCGCGATCTTGGTCCCGCCGACATCGACGCCGATGGTCAGAGCCATGTGTCCCTCAGCTATTCACTCGTTCCCGCTGGGCGGAACGGTACCGCCCAACCCTGCCCCCCGTACACAGCCTCGCATACATTAACCGAAGACAATCATGGACCAACCGCGCCGCTACGCTTCAAAAGTCGTACCTAATCGCCCGCTTCGTCACGCACCAGAGCAACGCGATCACGGTTCGAAGGTTACGGATTCACTGCTTGGCGGACGCCTCGTCAGGCGTGTCGAGGTCGATCCGCTCGGTGGCGGCGCTCTCGCCGGCCGTCCAGCGGTGCTCGTGGCCGGCCACCGCGGCCCGGTAGGCGGCCAGCAGCTCGGTGCCCGCGGCGGCCAGTCCGGAGCCGGCGGCGGCGAGGTGGGAGTAGACCTCGGGCTGCTGGGTGCGCAGCCGGTCGGCCAGCCCGGAGAGGGTGATCAGGGTGTCGGCGCTCGCCTCCTGCGCCTTCTGGCCGACGGCGGAGGCGAGCTTGCGCACCTCGTCCACCAGCGGGCCCAGCTCCGGTCCGAACGGGTGGGCCTGCGGACCGCCCGGCTCGGCGGTGGGCTCGGTCCGGTCGTCGGTGCTGGTCATCGCGGGCGCCTCCTCAGCCGTGGCCGCACCCCGCGGCCCTCGGGCCCGACGCTACCGGACAGCCCGTAGGGGCCCCGAAAGGGCTTCAGACCCGGGGCCAGAGCGCCGGGTCGGGCGCGAACCGCACCGAGAGCGCCCCGTCGTGCAGGCTCGCGCCGGCCACCGTGCAGCGACGCAGCGCGGACGGCAGGCTGAGCACCCGGCGGTGGGCGCCGAGGCCGACGACCAGCTCGTCGCCGCGCCGGACGAGGTCCAGCTCGGCCCGGTCGGCACCGGGCAGCGCGAGGTGCCAGACCAGCAGGCCCTCCTCGGCGAGGCGGTCCTCGACCGGCCAGGGCTCGGGGGCCAGCCGCTCCGGGCCGGGCCCGTCCCCGTACAGGCGGTCGGCGACGGCCTCCAGGGTGGCCTCGGCCAGTCCGGTGGCCAGCACCGGGGCGTCGGTCTCGGCGGCGAGCTCGGCCAGTTCCTCCCGGCGGCGGCGGGCCAGCGCGGCCAGCCACGGGTCCGGCGAGTCGACCGCGCCCTCGGGCAGCACGCCGTGCACCACGACGGCGTCCGGCCGGTGGCCGTGCAGGGCCAACCCGGCCCGGATCCGGCCCAGTTCCTGGTACGGGTGGCCGTCTGCGGGCACGACCAGGCGCACGCTGGTGCCGGGCGCGGCGATCGCGGCGCGGGACTCGGCGAGCACCGCGGCGGCCTTGGTCCGCCCCTCGTACAGCCACTCGGCGGGCATCGGCACGCCGGCCAGGCCGGCCAGCAGCGGGCGCAGCGCCCGGGCGGCCTGCCGCTGCTCGGGGACGAGCCGGTCCAGGTAGCGCTCCAGCTGCTCGGGCAGGGCGAGGGTGGCGATCAGCTCGGCGGGCGGCGGGGCGAGCACGACCAGGACGTCCTGGTCGGCGGCGGGCAGGGCGCGCAGCAGGGCGATCCGGGCGATGCCGGGGAGGGCGGTCAGCTCCTCGGGGTCGAGCTGCTCTGCGCCGAGCAGGTCGAGGGCGGGCTTGAGCCGGCCGGTGAGCTCGCCGGCGGCGTACCGGAAGGCGGCCTGCTCGTCGATCCGGGAGACCGTCAGGCCGGGTGCGTAGCGGGCCGGTTCGGGCTCCAGGCGGGTGCCGAGGACGCCGTCCAGGGCGCGGTGCGGGTCGTCGGCGGCCAGCAGCCAGGTGCGGTGGCCGCGCCGGGCCGCGTGCAGGGCGGTGGCGGCGGCCACCGCGGGCGCGCCCGCGTCGCCGCTGACCAGGATGGTGCGTGTCGCCGTCATGCCGTCGGCCCCCGTTCCGCCGCGTCAGCCCTGGACGGGCTTCTTGCCGTCGGCGTCCTCGACGCGCTTCTTCAGCCCGGCCAGGGCGCGGTCGATGATGACCTTCTCGGCCTTGCGCTTGATCATGCCGAGCATCGGGATCTTGACGTCCACGGCGAGCTGGTACGTCACCTCGGTGCGGCTGCCGGAGAGCGGGGCGAGGGAGTAGGAGCCGTCCAGCGAGCGGAGCATCTGGCTGCGCACGAGGGTCCAGCCGACCTCGCGGTCGCCGTCCCAGGTGTAGGCGAGGACGTGCTCGTCGCGGATGGCGCCGGCGTCGAGCAGCAGGCGGACCTGGGCGGCGCGGCCGTCCTCGCCGGCTTCCAGGACCTCGACCTCCTTGACCTCGCCGGTCCAGGCCGGGTAGGCGGCGAAGTCGGCGATCACGGCCATGACCGTGGCCGGGGTCGCGTCGATGGTGATGCTCGACCTGGTGTGCTCCGCCATGGAATGGCCCTCCGCGTCGTCCCTCTGCCTGCCGGTCCGGTCGAGCGTGCTCGGCCTTGTCCGCCCGGAGCAGGCTACCGCGACCGGCGATCGGCTCGGCCGCGCGGGCCGTGGCTCGGCGGGGGCCCGGCGCCGGGCGGCGGGGCATGCTACCGGCCGGTCACATCAGGGCTGTCGTAGGGTGCCATTCGAACGACCCGGTCACGGCCTGGTCGGACCCGGCCGGGTGTGACACTTCGAACACCGGAGCCGACCCCCCTGGTCGAAGCTGCCTACCGGGCAGTAACGTCCTGCCGTCCCGCAGCGTCGCGAACGAGGAGCAGTCTTGCTCGACTTCAGCCTTCCGGCTCTCTACCAGGTACCCAGCGGCGGTAATCTCTCCGACCCTGTGCACCGGAACGCAGCGGAGCACCCGGACGTCGCGGTGCTCAGCCGTAAGGTGGACGGCCGCTGGCAGGAGTTGACCTCGGTGCAGTTCCTGGCCGAGGTGCACGCCGCCGCCAAGGGCCTGATCGCCGCGGGCATCGAGCCGGGCGACCGGGTGGGCGTCATGTCCCGCACCCGGTACGAGTGGACGCTGCTGGACTTCGCGATCTGGACGGCCGGCGCGATCACCGTCCCGGTGTACGAGACCTCCTCCGCCGAGCAGGTCGAGTGGATCCTCGGCGACTCCGGCGCGGTCGCCGTCGTCACCGAGACCGCCCAGCACGTCAAGGTGGTCGACGAGGTCCGCGGCCGGCTCACCGGGCTGAAGCACACCTGGCAGATCGAGGGCGGCGCGATCGCCGCACTGACCGAGGCCGGGAAGGACGTCCCGGACGGGGCGGTGCAGGAGCGCCGCTCGACCGCGACCGCCGACTCGATCGCCACCATCGTCTACACCTCGGGCACCACCGGCCGCCCGAAGGGCTGTCAGCTGACGCACGCCAACTTCCTCGCCGAGTGCGGCAACGTGGTGGAGCGTCTGGCCCCGCTGTTCCGCACCGGCGACAGCTCCGTCCTGCTGTTCCTGCCGCTGGCCCACGTGCTCGGCCGGATCGCCGAGATCGCCACCGCGATGGCGCCGATCAAGCTGGGCCACGTCTCCGACATCAGGGACGTCACCGCCGAGCTGGCCGCCTTCAGGCCGAGCCTGATCCTGGGCGTGCCGAGAGTCTTCGAGAAGGTCTACAACACCGCCCGCGCCAAGGCCCAGGCCGACGGCAAGGGCAAGATCTTCGACAAGGCCGCCGACACCGCGATCGCCTACAGCCGGGCGCTGGACGCCGGCGGCGCGGGCCTGGTCCTGCGGATCAAGCACGCGGTCTTCGACAAGCTGGTCTACAGCAAGCTGCGCGCCGCCCTCGGCGGCCGGGCCACCCACGCCATCTCCGGCGGCGCCCCGCTCGGCGAGCGGCTGGGCCACTTCTACCGGGGCATCGGCTTCACCGTCCTGGAGGGCTACGGCCTGACCGAGACCTGCGCGGCCACCGCCTTCAACCCGTGGGACAAGCCGAAGATCGGCACGGTCGGCCAGCCGGTCCCCGGCGCCTCGGTGCGGATCGCCGAGGACGGCGAGGTCTTCTTCAAGGGCCCGCACGTCTTCACCGGCTACTGGAACAACCCGCAGGCCACCGCCGACACCCTCAAGGACGGCTGGATCGCCACCGGCGACCTCGGCTCGCTCGACTCCGAGGGCTACCTGACCATCACCGGCCGCAAGAAGGAGATCATCGTCACCGCGGGCGGCAAGAACGTCGCCCCGGCCGTGATCGAGGACCGCATCCGGGCGCACGCGCTGGTCGGCGAGGTCATGGTGGTCGGCGACCGCAAGCCCTTCGTGGCCTGCCTGGTCACCGTCGACCCGGACTTCTTCCCCAAGTGGAAGGAGCTCAACGGCAAGCCCGCCACCGCCACGGTGGCCGAGCTGAGCCAGGACCCGGACCTGCTGGCCGCCCTCCAGGCCGCGGTGGACGACGGCAACGCGGCCGTCTCGCACGCCGAGGCGGTCAAGAAGTTCCGCCTGCTGGACACCGAGTTCTCCGAGGAGAGCGGCCACCTGACGCCCTCCCTCAAGCTCAAGCGCAACCTCGTGCTGAAGGACTTCGCCGCCGACATCGAGGCGATCTACCAGAAGTAGCCGTGAGCGGGCCCCGCCTCCGGCGAAGGAGACGGGGCCCGCTCACAGGTCCAAGCCGGCTTCTAGGCCGCCAGCAGCGAGGTCAGCCGCCCGGCCAGCAGGTCCCAGCGCCAGGAGCGCTCCACCCAGCGCCGCCCGGCCTCGCCCATCCGCCGCCGCAGCTCCTCGTCGCCCAGCAGCCGGACGATCCGCTCGGCGGCCGCGGCGGCCGAGCCGCCCGGCACCACGTACCCGGTCTCGCCCTCCAGCACCGCGTCCGGCGCGCCGCCGGAGTCGCCCGCGACCACCGGCAGACCGGTCGCCGAGGCCTCCAGGTAGACGATGCCCAGCCCCTCGACGTCCAGCCCCCCGCGCCTGGTCCGGCAGGGCATCGCGAAGACGTCCCCGGCCCCGTAGTGGGCGGGCAGCTCCTCCCACGGCACCGAGCCGGTGAAGCGCACCGAGGCCCGGACCCCCTTGGCGTCGGCCAGCTTCTCCAGGTCCGCCCGGTACGGGCCGCCGCCGACGATCAACAGCACGGCGTCCGGCACGTCGGCGAGGATCTGCGGCATCGCCTCGATCAGCGTGTCCTGGCCCTTGCGCGGCACCAGCCGGGAGACGCAGACCACCACCGGCCGGTCCGCCAGCCCGAGCCGGCGACGCACCTCGGCGCCCCCCGAGCCCGGGTGGAAGGTCGTCTCGTCCACGCCCGGCGGCAGCTGCACCATCCGGGCCGCGGCCTGCGGCCCGACCGCGCCCGCGATCCGGGACCGGGTGTACTCCCCCAGGTAGGTCAGCACGTCGGTGCCCGCACCGATCCGCCGCAGCAGCTGCCGGGCGGCCGGCAGCTGCGCCCAGGCGGCCTCGTGCCCGTGGGTCATGCCGAGCAGCCGCGCCGCACCGGCCCGGCGCAGCGCGGGCGCCATCAGCCCGAGCGGGGCGGCGGCGCCGAACCAGACCGAGTCGCACTTCTCCGCCCGCAGGATCTCGGCGGCCCGCCGGGTGACCCGCGGTGTGGGAACCATCACCTTCGTCCGGTCCCGGATCACCGGGAACGGCTGCTCGGCGTCGAAGCGGGCCACCTCGCTGCCGTCCCGCCAGGTGGAGGCGTACACCACGATGCTCCCGGCGGGCTGACGTACAGCCATGTTGTGCACGAAGGCCTGGATGCCGCCGGGGCGGGGCGGGAAGTCGTTGGTGACGATCAAGGTTCGGTGCATTCAGGCCACGGCTCGCTTGTCGGGGGGTGCTCGGTGTACCGCTGGGTGATCCGTACGATAGGTCAACACCATGACCCGCCGGGAACGGATCCGCGCTCGGCAACCGTTTCACCCCCGGGTCAGTCCTAGAACCTAGGCGGCCGGTGGCGGCCCGGCCCAGCGTGCCGCGCCCGCCCCGCCGACCGCCCGGGCGTCCGTCGCGCGGCGCCTCCGGTGGGACGTCCGAGACGAACGAGGGAGCGCAGTGGAGTTGGCCCCGGCCACCGAGTCCGGTACACCCAGCGGCGCCGCCGGCCCCGGCCCGACGCCGGCCGCCCGGCAGGAGCCGGCCCGTGCCCCCGGCCGCCCGTTCGGGGCGCTCGCCGCACTCGGCGCCACCTGGCTGGCCACCCGGACGCTGCTGGTGCTGCTGATGACCGGCGTGATCAAGGGGATCGGCGGGGACATCACCGCGGACGTCTGGATGATCTACCACGCCTGGTACGGCGTCCTGCAGACCGGCACCTTCCCGTTCGACGACGTGACCTGGCAGTACCCGCCCGGCGCGGCCCTGGTGATCCTGCTGCCCGGCCTGCTGCCCTGGTCGTACCTGGTCTCCTTCTGGGTGATCTGCGGGATCGCCGACATCGCCGCCACCGCCCTGCTGGTCCGCACCGGACTGCGCCGGGGCCGGGCACTGACCGGCGCCTGGATGTGGGTGGTGGCCGTGCCGCTGCTCGGCCCGATGGTCTACAACCGGCTGGACATCATCGTCACCGCGATCGCCCTGGCCGGCCTGCTGGCGCTGATCCGCCGCCCGGCGATCGGCGGGATGCTGCTCGGCCTGGGCGGGATCATCAAGATCTGGCCGCTGCTCGCCCTGATCGGCACCCCCTCCGGCCGCCGCACCCGCCGCGCCTGGACGCTGGCCGCGGCCACCGCCGTCTCGGTGGGCTTCCTGCTCGCGGCCGGGATGAACGGCGCCTTCGGCTTCCTCGCCTTCCAGAAGGAGCGCGGCATCGAGGTGGAGTCGCTCGGCGCGCTGCCGCTGCACTTCGCCCGGCTCGCGGACGCCTGGGACGGCAAGGTCACCATGAACTACGGCTCCCCGGAGATGCTCGGGCCGTGGGTCCCCGTGATCAGCAAGGTGATGATGGCCGGCACCGTGCTGGGCTTCGCCTGGCTGCTGCTCTGGCGCTTCACCGCCAAGCGCCGCAACGCGGCCACCATGTACGACGCGGCGCTCAGCGCGCTGCTCATCTTCACCGTCACCAGCCGGGTGATCAGCCCGCAGTACCTGGTCTGGCTGATCGGCGTCGCCGCCGTCTGCCTGACCGTGCGCGGCAGCAGCCAGCGGCCGGTGGCCCTGCTGATCCTGCTCGCCTGCCCGCTGACGCTGGCCGAGTTCCCGCTGATGTTCAGCCGGATCCTCGCCAGCGAGCCCTGGGGCGTCACCGTGCTCAGCCTGCGCAACCTGCTGCTGCTGGCCGCCACCGTGCTCTCCTGCGTCCGGCTCTGGCGCGCCACCCGCGGGCCGGCACAGCTCCCGGCGACGGTGGTGCTGGCCAAGCCCGAGCCGGTGCCCGCCGGCGCCTACCCGGTGCGCCCCGGCATCGCCTACGAGCAGGACCTGCTGGACGGCATCGACCGGCCCGGCACCCCGGCCGGACAGCGGCCCGGCACCCCGGCCAGGCAACGGCGCTGAACGACGCGCGCCTTCAACCGCGCAGCGCGGCCACCTCGTCCAGCCAGAGCCGGGTGAACTGGGCCAGGCCCACGCCCGGTCCGGCCCGGAGCAGCCGGTCCAGCCGGCGGTCCCGGTCCTCCCCCTGCCCGTCGGCCGCGCCGACCGCCCGGTAGAACGCCACGAGCCGCTCGGGCCCGTAGCGCCGGGCGATCAGCTCGCAGGCGAGCCAGGCCTGCTCGTACGCCTGGGCGATGCCGTCGGCCCCCGCGGTGAAGTCCCGGTCGGCGGGCAGCGCGGTGGGCAGCCGGCCGGCGGCGACGTCCCGGGCCAGCTCGGGGGCGATCTGCTGCGGGCGCCGGCCGGAGCCCCGGTAGGCGGTCCAGTCGGCGACGCCCTCGGAGAGCCAGAGCGGCGTCCAGGCCCGGGTGTCGGCCCTGGTCGCGACGTGGGTGGCCTCGTGGGTGACGACCACCTGCCGGCCGAAGTCGCTGAGCCGCCCGAACGTGTCGGGGTTGACCAGCACCCGGTCGGCGGGGGTGTGCCAGGGCGCGCCGGGGGCGGCCGAGGTGACCGCCGCCATGCCCGCCCAGCCCGCCGGGTCGACCTCCAGCAGCCGGGCGAACTGCTCGGCGGTGGCGGGCACTTCGAGCAGCAGACGGCCCGGCCAGCCGGTGCCCCAGACCTCGCTCACGGCGGGTGCGGCCCGGTCGGCCACCGCGACCAGGGGGGCCGGGTCGGGCCCGTCGGCCAGGCCGAGCACCAGGCAGTGCGCGCCCGCCGCGGACCGGGCGGAGCCGAGGTCCCAGAGCGCCGGGGGCCCGCTCGCGCTCTCCTCCCGGTCGACCCGCCAGCCGCCGCCGGCCCGGACCAGGTCGATCCGGCGCGGGTACACCACCGGGTAGTCGTCGTACCCGGTGATCCGGACCGCCAGGTCGGCGGCGGCCGTGAGGCGCTCCGGCCCGGCGTCCGCGCCGAGCACCAGGTTGCGGTAGCCGGCCTCGATCGCCGCCGGTCCGGACCAGGAGGGCAGCGCCCGGGCCCGCGCGTCCAGCAGCGCGGCCACCTCGGCCCGCCGGTCCGACGCCCACCGGTCCGACGCCCGCCCGGCCGCCGAGGAGGCCGCCGGGGCGGCCGGCGGCAACGACAGCTGGGCCAGCCCGCCGGCCGCGAGCAACAGCGCACCGCGCCGGGACAGCGTCCGGCGGGCGCCGTCTGTCGGGTGGGGGGCGTCGGGGTCGGACGGTGCCGGGCTCAGAGCCGGACCACCCCCGTGACCGGCATCGCGTTGACGCTCTCGTAGCGGACCCTGGCGCCCGGGTAGGGGGCGTGCACGATCACCCCGCCGCCGGCGTACATCCCGACGTGGTGCATGTCCCGGTAGAAGATCACCAGGTCTCCCGGCCGCGCTTCGGAGAGGCTGACCCGCTGCCCGGCGTACGCCTGGGCCTGCGAGGTGCGCGGCAGGGTCACTCCGGCCTGCCGCCAGCTGTAGTACATCAGGCCGGAGCAGTCGAAGGCGCGGGGCCCGGTGGATCCGTAGAGGTAGGGCGAGCCGATCATCCCCACCGCGGCGGCCAGCGCGGCCGCCCCGCGCTCGGAGGCGGGCGGGGCCGTGCCGAGGTCCAGCCGGTCGGTGCCCCGGGTGGCGCGCTGCTCGGCCTCCCGGGCGTCCTGGGCGGCCATCCGGGCCCGCTCGGCGACGCCCAGGCTGTTGAGCAGCCGCTGGGCCTTGGTGAGCCGCTGCTGGATCTGCTGCTTGCTGTCGGCGAGCGAGCGGCGGGCCTGGTCGAGTTCGGCGAGCTTGCCGGCGGTCTCGGTGCGGCGCTGGTCGAGCCGGCGCTGGCGGGTGGCCAGTTCGTGCAGGGTCTCCTCCTGCCGCTCGGCGGCCTGGTCGAGGGTGCGGGCCCGGGACAGGTAGCCCTCCGGGTCGGTGGAGAGCATCAGCTGGACGGTCTGGGCCATGCCGCCGCCGCGGTACTCGGCGCCGGCCACGGTGGCGAGGTCGCCGCGCAACTGGTTGAGCTGGTCCTGGGCGACGGCGATCTCGCCCTGGAGGACGGTCGTCTCGCCCTGGAGCCGCTGCTGCGCCTCCTGGGCGGCGTTGTACTTCTCGGACGCCTGCTCGGCCTCGCCGTAGAGCTGCTCCACCTGCGCCTTGACGTCCTTGCGGGTGGGCGCGTCCGGCGCGGCGGGGGCGGCCTGGGCGCTGCCGCCCGTCGTCACGCCCAGGGCGGTGGTGGCGGCCGCGGTCAGCACCAGCGCACGGGCGAACAGTTGGGAACGACGGTGCACGGGCATGGCGGCAACGGCTCCGATCCGGCGGTCGGACCCCGCCGCCGCACCAACGCGGGCGGCCCTGGAAGCGGAGTCCGGTGGCAGACGTTAGCGAGTCCGGGCAACCGAGTCCAAACCCCTGCCAACCCGAATATTTGACCCTTAATCGGACACCGGTCCGAGTCGCCGGAAAAGCCGCAGGCCCGGCCTTCCGTGGTGGAAGGCCGGGCCTGGGAGGACCTGCGCTGGGATCAGACCCGCACGATGGAGGTCAGCGGCATGTTGCTGACGGCCTCGTAGCGGACCGACGCGCCCGGCTTCGGCGCGTGCAGCACCTGGCCGTTGCCCGCGTAGATGCCGACGTGGTGGGCGTCCCCGTAGAAGATCAGGAGGTCGCCGGGCTGGGCCTGGGAGAGGTCGCTCCCGATCCGGGTACCGGCGTGGGCCTGCTCCTGCGAGGTGCGCGGCAGCGAGACGTCGACCTGGTTGAACGCCCAGACCATCAGGCCCGAGCAGTCGAAGGAGCCGGGGCCGGAGGCGCCGTAGACGTACGGGCTGCCGATCTTGGAGGCGGCGATGGACAGCGCCGCGGCACCGCGCGAGCTGCCGGCGCTCGGCTTGCTGACCGGCGCGGCGGGGGCCTGCGACGCGCTCAGGTCGTTGCGGTTGTTGTCGCGGGAGGAGCGGTCGGCGGCCTGCTGGGCCGCCTGCTGCTGCTGGGCGGCCTTGGCGGCGGCGTCGGCCTTCGCCTTGGCGTCGGCGGCGGCCTTCTCCTCGGCCGCGCGAATCGCCTGGCGCTCCTGCTCGGACAGGGTGTTGAAGAGGTCCTGCGCGGCCTTGAGCTTGCCCTGGACCTCGTCCTTGGCGCTCTTCAGCTGCTGGGTGGTGGTCTCCATCTCGGCGAGCTTGCCCTGGGCCTCGGAGCGCACCTGGTCGAGCTTGCGCTGCTCGTCCTGGAGCTGCTTGAGCTGGCCCTTCTGGGTGCCGCCGGCCTGGTTCAGCGTGTCGGCCTGGCTCAGGAAGGTGTCCGGGCTGGCGGAGAACATCAGCTGGACGGTCTGGGATATGCCGCCGTTGCGGTACTGCTCGCCGGCGATCTCGGCCAGGCCGCCCTGCAGGTCGGTCACCTGCCCCTGCTGCCGCGCCACCTGGTCCTGCAGGTCGGTGACCTGCTTCTGCAGCTGCTGCTGCTTCTCCTGGGCGGCGTTGAGCTTCTCGGTCGCGACCTCGGCCTGGTCGTTGAGCTGGTCGACCTGCTCCTTGACCTGGTCCTTGGTCGGCTGCGGGTCGGCGTGGGCGCCGGACTGCGCGGACAGCGCGACGGCCGCCGCGGCGAAGCCGGTCATGATCGAGACTCGGGTGCGACTGGCGGGCTTGGGACGACGATGGGACGCCACGAAGGCGGACTCCTTCTTCCTACGCCGTCTACCGGGTGAGCTGACGGGTTCGGGCCGGAAGCGTGCCCTACGACGCCTCACGGCCGTTCCACCGGCCGACCTGGCGCCGATTCACCCCGGAGGAACGTGGTTCCCCGGCTCCGTTCGACAGCACCCCCGACTGCTGGGCTCCCCGTCGGGCAGGCACTGGGCCCGCCCCGCTGCGTCACGAACTCGACGGAAACCACCGCCGCCACCCTGGCTGGGCGATCGGGAGTGCGGTGGTTCGGGGCACGACCCTAGTAACTGAACCGTGATCCGTTCAAATCCTTGTCAGAAAAAAGACGGAAGAAGACCAAAGTTCTTTTGTGAATATGACACATAGTGATCACCGCCGTACGTAAAGCTGATCACTCTTCATCGGGGCGTCATGCTGCGGACAAAACCCGAACGCCACCCCCGGTCCGAGGGTGGCGTGGATCACAGGCCCGGACGGGCCCTTCGGGCGTGTCGGGACGTCAGACCCGGCGGATCGTGTTGATCGGCATCGCGTCGGCCTTCATCACCTTCACCACGTCACCGGTGTGCGGCGCGTGGACCACCATGCCGTTGCCGATGTACATCCCGACGTGGTGCCGGTCGGGGCCGTAGATGACCAGGTCGCCCGGCTGGGCCTGGTCCAGCGAGACCCTGGTGCCGACGTTGCCCTGCTCCTGCGAGGTGCGCGGCAGCGAGACGCCGGCCTGGCCGTACGCCCAGACCATCAGGCCCGAGCAGTCGAAGGTGGTCGAGCCGGTGGCGCCCCACACGTACGGCGAGCCCTGCTTGCTCATCGCCTTGGCGACGGCCACGCCCGCGTAGCCGCCGGCCTGCGGGAGGCTGCCGAGGTCGGCACGGTCGCTGCCGCGCGAGGCGCGGTCGTCCTGCTGCTGCTGAGCCCGCAGCGCGGCGCGGTCGGAGGCGCTGAGCGAGTTCAGCAGGTCCTGCGCGGCCTTCAGCTTCTGGTTGACGTCCGTCTTGGCCTGGTTCAGGTCCTTGGTGGTGGAGTCGAGCGAGGCCAGGACGGCGGCGGCCTCGGACTTCTCCTGGTCCAGCCGGCGCTGCTGGTCCAGCAGGCCCTTGAGCGCCTCGGACTCGCTGGCGCTGGCCTGCTGGGCGCTGGACGCCTTCTCCAGGTAGCCCGACGGGTCCGAGGAGAGCATCAGCTGGACGGACGGGTCGATGCCGCCGGTGCGGTACTGCTCGCCCGCCACGCCGGCCAGGCCGGTCTGCAGCTGGGTCATCTCGTCCTGGCTGCGGGCCACCTTGTCCTGCAGCTGGTCGGACTGCTTGCGGAGCTGGTCGGCCCGCTCCTTGGCGCCGTTGTACTTCTCCGCCGCCTGCTCCTGGTCCTGCTGGAGCTGGTCGATCTGCGCCTTGACGTCGCTCTTGCTCGGCTGGGGCGCGGCGTGCGCGGCGACCTGCGCGGAGAGGGCGACCGCGGTCGCCGCGGCAGCGGTGAGCACGGAGACCCGGGCGCGGCTCGGCTGCTTGGGACGGCGGTGCGAGGCCAAGGGAATTGCTCCTTCTTCCATCGGCCTCACCCAATCAGGTGAGAATCCGGAAAATAGGTTTGACGCCACACCCTAGGGAAGATCCACGGGTTTTGCCACTCCCCCGAAGGCGTGAACTCCACTTCCCCCGCAGGCTTCACCGGATGTGCACACCGCCGCAAACCGGGCGCTGACCAGGCGTCATCCCGTCGCGGAAGCCGTCAGGGCCGCGCCAGCCGGTTCAGCAGCAGAACGGAAGCCACGGGGCGCGCGCCGGCCTTCCGCACGCCCTCCGCGACCTCCCGGTCGGTGGACACCACCACCACCGGACGGCCCTGCGGTTCGGCCCGCACCAGACGGCGGATCAGCTCGTCCGCGGTCTCGCCGGTCCGGCTGAACCGCACCCGCACCCCGCGCGGAGGCGCCATGATCACCGGAACGTCCAGGTCCTGCCCGTCGAACACACAGGTGACCTCCGCCTGCGTGCGCTGGGCCAGCATCGCCAGCCCGCCCAGCAGCCGGATCCGCTGCTGCTCCAGCGGCAGCGTCGGATAGCCCGTCTTGGTCACGTTGTAGCCGTCCACCACCAGGTGCACCTGCGGGATCGCCAGCAGCTGGTCCAGCAGCGCCGGATCGTCGTCGGCCAGACCGCGCCGGGCCACGTCGTGCGGCGAGGCCGCGCCCGGCACCACCGCCTCCACCAGGTCCCCCGGCCGGATCTGGGAGACCGGCAGCGCCAGCTCCCGCTGGAGCCCCTGAGCCGACTGCAGCACCGTGTCCAGCAGCAGCCGCAGCCGCATGTCCTCGACGCTGCGGCCCTCGCGGGCCGACCGGCGGCCCTGCTCGGCCGCCGTCTCCAGCTCGCCGACCCGGTGCCGCAGCCGCCGCGCCTCGGACTCCGCCGCGCCACGCTCGGTGGCCGCCTGCGCCCTCGCGGCCTCCAGCT
This sequence comes from Kitasatospora sp. NBC_01300, assembly GCF_041435235.1. Lineage (NCBI taxonomy): Bacteria > Bacillati > Actinomycetota > Actinomycetes > Kitasatosporales > Streptomycetaceae > Kitasatospora > Kitasatospora sp. NBC_01300. Next base: position 2,061,617 of record NZ_CP108408.1, read on the forward strand.
CGGCGGTCAGCCGCCTGGTCTCGGCCTGCGCCCGGCGGGTGTCGCTCTCCAGCGAGCGCACCTTCTTCCGCAGCGACTCTGCCTCCCGGCGGACGTCCTCGGACTCCGCGCGCTGCCGATCCAGGTCCGCCCGGGCGGCGGACCGCAGCTCGGCGAGCTCCGCCTGCAACTTCTCCACCAACCGGGTGGCCTCGGCGGCCGCGCCCTCGGCGCCGGCCCGCTCGGCCTCCTCCCCGGCCTCGGCCACCAGCCGGCTCCAGCCGGCCGACCGCACCAGGTAGGCGGCGGCCGCGACGTCCATCGGATCGGCGGCGCCCGGGACGCTGCCCGACTCCAACGCCTTCACCAGATCCGGCTGGCCCAGCCTCAGCCGCTCCGCTATCCGCACCCGGAACGCCGGCTCCGACTCCAGCGCCGCGGCCAGCGCCGTGGCCGCGTACTTGGCCCGCCGGGCCGGGGTGAACTTGACGTACTGGCGCAGGCTCTGCGGCAGCTCGCCGGGCGGCAGCCCGCCGAGCGCGTCCGAGGCCAGGCCGACCACGCGCCGGCGCACGCCCTCGGGCAGCGGCCGGTCCAGCTTCTCGGCAGCACGCTCCGGCGCCACCTCGCCGGAACCCGCCGCCCCGCCGGAGCCCACCGACTCATCGGGCCCCGCCGGCTCACCGGAACCTGCCGCCCCGCCGACGGCCGCGGGCTCGGACGGGGCCGCGTCGGCGGCCCGCGCCTGCACGGCCGCAGCGGGCTGAAGCCCCTGCGCTTCGGCGGGCTCCCTCGCTGCGTCCACCACGTCCTCGGCTCCGATCCTGGTCCTACGGGGTCACGGCCCGCGGCCGCCGCCCTGTCGTCACGCTCCGTGCGTCCTGTCTGTATTGTCCCAGCGCGGCGGGCAGGCGCGCCGCGCACCCGCCCCCCGCGCCGTCGGGCGTCAGCCCTGCTCGGCGGAGGCCTCCGCGCCCTCGGCGCCCGGACGGGCCACCAGCTCGACCTGGTCCACGGCGTTGCACCAGCGGCAGCGCACCGACTCGATCGTCTCGCTCAGCACCTCGGTCTCCTCGACCTTGGACTCGCCGGCCAGGTCGAAGTGCAGGAACTCGGTGACCCGCGCGGTGCGGGTCACGTCGAAGCGGGTGAGGTTTCCGCACAGGGTGCAGCGCCAGCGCGTCTCGGCGGTCAGGGCGGGGACGGTCATCGGGGGTCCTCTCGGGTGGTCCCTGGGTGGGCCAGGCGCTCCCCCCGGAGCCCCGGCGTCGGCGGCGGGAGGCGGGAATGCCCGCCCCAAGCCTATTGCCTGGGGCAACCATCCCGGCCACCGGTCAGGAGAACGAGCGGGCTAGTCCACCTGCCGTACAAGGCCGTGTCACACGCCCGACACGGAGGGATGCTTGGCCGCATGGCACTGACGGCCCCCGGGCACACCGACGCGCGGGGCGAGCACCCGTCCGTGCCCGCCCCGGCGGTCACCTACGCCCTGATCGCGCTCAACACCCTGGTGTTCCTGCTGGGCCCGGCCGCCGGGCTCAACCCGCTGTACGGCACCGGCCAGTCCCGGCTCTGCGCGGAGCAGCGGTACGAGCAGCACTGGGGCGTCATCCCCGCCGAGGTGCTGGCCGGCCGGCCACTGACCGCCGAGCAGCTGGCCCAGGCCCCCGACCCGGCCCCGGGCTGCCCGGCCGCGCCCACCCCGGGCAAGCACCCGGCGCTGTCCGTCCTCACCGGGCTCTTCGTGCACGCCGGCTGGCTGCACCTGCTGGGCAACCTGCTCTTCCTCCACGTCTTCGGCCCCACCGTCGAACAGCGGCTGGGCCGGGCCCGGTTCGCCGTCTTCTACCTGGCCGCCGGCAGCCTGGCCACGTACGGGTTCGCCCTCGCCGAGGCGCACTCCCCGGGCTCCACCCTGGTGCTGATCGGCGCCTCCGGCGCGATCTCCGCCGTCCTCGGCGCCTACCTGCGCTTCCATCCGCGCGCCCGGGTGACGACGCTCGTCCCGCTGCTGCTGTTCCTGCCGCTGCGCTTCCCGGCCTGGCTGGTGCTCGGCCTCTGGTTCGCCCTCCAGTGGTGGTCGGTCCACTCGGCCGGGCCCGGCGTGGCCTATCTGGTCCACGTGATCGGCTTCTCGGCGGGCTTCCTCCACGCCTGCACGGCGGTCAGCCACCACCCGAGACGACCCGGCTGACGCCCGATACGCTGGCGGCACCCCACAAAGGAGCCCGAACAGTGATCACCGCCATCGTCCTGATCAAGACCAGTGTCGACCGCATCCCGGAGATCGCCGAGGCCATCGCGGCCATCGAGGGCGTCAGCGAGGTGTACTCGGTGACCGGTGGCTACGACCTGGTGGCGATGGTCCGGGTGCGCCGGCACGACGATCTGGCCGCGGTCATCCCGGGCCGGCTGAACAAGGTCCCGGGCGTGGCCCACACCGAGACCCAGATCGCCTTCCGCACCTACTCCCAGCACGACCTCGAGGCCGCCTTCGCCCTCGGCCTGGACGAGTAGGCCCCTTCGGCCCCGCCGACCGGGCCCCTCAGCCCTGCTGACGCCCCCGGTCGACCTGCACGGTGGCGACGCAGCGCCCGCCCTCGTTGCGGTAGTCCCACGCGGCACCGTCCGTGACCAGCTCGCGCACGGCGGTCAGGAAGCGGTCGACGTGCTCGTCCGGGGTCCCGGCCCCGAAGCTCACCCGGATCGCGTTCAGGCTGCGCTCACCGGGCAGCGACGGCTCGGGCGCCCCGCACTCGGAGGGGGAGACCTCCTCGTCCCCGAGCAGGGTGCGCAGCAGCGGGTGCGCGCAGAACAGGCCGTCGCGGACCCCGATGCCGTACTCGGCGGACAGCGCGGCCGAGAAGTGCGAGCTGTTCCAGCCCTGGACGACGAAGGACAGCACGCCCACCCGGGCCGCCTCGGCGCCGAACAGGTTCAGCACCTTGACCTGCGGGATCTCCGCCAGCCCGGCGGTCAGCCGGGCGATCAACTGCCGCTCCCGGGCCTCCAGCGCGTCGAAGCCCGCCTCGCTCAGCGCCCGGCAGGCCGAGGCGATCGCGTAGGCGCCGATGACGTTCGGCGAGCCGGCCTCGTGCCGGGCCGGGCCGGAGTGCCACTGGACGGCCACCGAGCCGTCGCTCTCCCGGGCCACCGTCCGGGTCGCCCCGCCGCCGGCCAGGTACGGGTCGGCCGCGTCCAGCCAGTCCGCCCGGCCGGCCAGCACGCCGGCGCCGAAGGGCGCGTAGATCTTGTGGCCGGAGAAGGCGATCCAGTCGACGTCCAGCTCGCGCACCGAGACCCGGTGGTGCGGGGCCAGCTGGGCGGCGTCCAGCACCACCCGGGCGCCGTGCCGGTGCGCGGTCCCGGTCAGCTCGGCGACCGGCCACAGCTCGCCGGTCACGTTGGAGGCGCCGGTGACGCAGAGCAGCTTGGGGCCCTCGGGCGCCTCGGCGAGCGCGGCGTCCAGGGCGGCGACCGCCTCGGCGTGCGAGCGCGGCGCGCGCAGGTAGTGGACGTCGAGCCCGGCGTGCGCCCAGGGCAGCAGCGAGGCGTGGTGCTCGGTCTCGAAGGCGAACACCCGGGTCCCGGCCGGGACGGCCGAGGCGAGCAGGTTCAGCGAGTCGGTGGTGGCCCGGGTGAAGACCACCTGGTCGCCCTCGCGCAGGTCGAGGAACTCGGCGACGGTGCGGCGGCTCTGCTCGAACAGGTCGGTGGACAGCTGGGAGAGGTACCCGGCGCCGCGGTGCACGCTGCCGTAGTAGGGGGCGTAGGCGGAGACGTCGTCCCAGACCCGCTGGAGCGCCGGGGAGCTGGCCGCGTAGTCGAGGGCCGCGTACCCGACCTTCTCGCCGCTGGCGAGCGGGACCTGCACGTCGTGGCCGAGGACGGCGAGGGGGGCGCAGAGTTCAACACGAGGCTGCCGCGCGGAGCGCGTCGAGACAAGGGTGGCGGCGGGCGACGGGTGGGAGACGGACATGAGGATGCACTCCTTCTGGGGGTGTGGGACCCCGGGAGTGCTAAGTCGTCGGGTGTCCGCGCTTGCCGCACGGACGATTCGCCGAGCGACCCGGTCCTCACCCAGGGCACCCCGCCACGGACGGAGGGTTGCCGGACAGCAAGCTGGGGCTTGGCGCTGTCACTCATGACCTGGCCAAGACTCTAGGTCGCGCCCAGCGAGTGGTCAAACAGGCATCCACCATCCGGACAGCCGAGGAGCCCGCGCCGGCGTTCCGGCACGGGCTCCCAAGTACCGCCTCACACCCGGCTGGTGGCCTCCGACCAACGCCGCAGCAGCTCCTGCGCCGCGCCCGAGTCGATGGCCCGCTCCGCCCGCGCCATGCCGGCCGCGAGCTGTTCGGTGAGCGGCGCCTCGCCCAGGTCGAGCGCGACCAGCGCCGCCGCCGTGTTCATCAGGACGGCGTCCCGCACGGCCCCGCGCTCGCCGGCCAGCAGCCGCCGCGCGACCTCGGCGTTGTACGAGGGGTCCGCCCCGCACAGCGCCTCGATGCCGACCAGCTCGACGCCGACGTCCCGCGGGTCGAAGGCGGTCTCGGTGACGGTCCCGTCCCGCACGATCCACACCTGCGAGGTGGTGGTGATGGTCAGCTCGTCCAGGCCGTCGTCGCCCCGGAAGACCAGGCCGGTCGAGCCGCGCCGGGCGAGCACGCCGGCGATCAGTCCGGCGAGCCGGGTGTCGAAGCAGCCGATCGCGTGCGAGGTGACCTTGGCCGGGTTGGTCAGCGGGCCGAGGATGTTGAACGCGGTCGGCACCCCGAGGTCGCGCCGGGCGGTGGCGGCGTGCCGCATCGACGGGTGGAACTTGGCCGCGAAGCAGAAGGTCAGCCCGACCTCCTCGGCGATCTCGGCGACCCGCCGGGCCGACAGGTCGAGGCGGACGCCGAGCTTCTCCAGCACGTCCGAGGAGCCGCTGGCCGAGGAGGAGGCCCGGTTGCCGTGCTTGACCACCTTGGCGCCGGCCGCGGCCGCGACGATCGCCGACATGGTGGAGATGTTGACGGTCTTGGCCCGGTCGCCGCCGGTGCCGACGATGTCCACGGCCGGGCCGGGGATGTCCAGCGGCTCGGCGTGCGCGTACATCGCGTCCACCAGGCCGGTGATCTCGTCGACCGTCTCGCCCTTGGCCCGCAGCGCCACCATGAACCCGGCCACCTGGACGGGGGACGCCTCGCCGCTCATGATCCGGTCCATCGCCCACGCGGTGGCCGAGCGGTCGAGGTCCTCCCCCTTCAACAGCGCCGCCAGGACGTCCGGCCAGGTGCGGACCACCTGCGCGGGTGCGGTACCACCGTTCGCAGGGTTCACGTTCACCATGGCTGACTCCAGCTGTTGTCGGGTTCCCCGCGTCGGGGGGACGTCCGTACGGATGGAGTCAGCCTATCGACCGGCGGGGTCCCCGCGGCGGCCTCTTCTCTGGTCCTGAGACGGCACCGCTCAGCGGCTGACGGGCGCCCGCTTGGCCAGCCGCGCCCGCAGCAGGGTGGCGACCGCCTCGGCGAGCGCCACCGGGTCCACCGGGCGGGAGATCGCGGCGTCGGCCCGGCTCCAGGCGGCCAGCCAGGAGTCCTGCGGCCGGCCGATCAGCACCAGCACCGGCGGGCAGCCGTAGATCTCGTCCTTGAGCTGGCGGCCGAGCCCGAGCCCGCCGGCCGGCACCGCCTCGCCGTCCAGGATGCAGAGGTCCACGCCGCCCTTCTCCAGTGCCTTCAGCACCGCGGGGGTGGTCGCGCACTCCAGGTAGGAAAGTTCCGGAAGGTCCTCGACGGGCCGGCGGCCGAGTGCCGTCAGCACCTGCTCGCGGGTGTTGCGGTCATCGCTGTAGACGAGGACGGTGAGCGTCTCGTCGGTCGTGTACGCCATGGGCCCTGCTCCCTCAAGTGTGATCCGGACCACGTTCGCCTGATCCGGATGCTACTCCCGATCACCTGTCGCCGAGTCCCCCTCGCGGACCTTCCTCCTCAAGCCGCCGCGCCCGCGACTCACCCGCCCGGAGGACGGCCCGTCACCCGGACCCGTCCAGACCACCCGTACGGCCGATAAGGGGCCCGCGCATTACCCCCGGAGGCTCCGCCATGCGTGCAACGACGCGCTGGGCAACGGGGTCGCGGGCCCCTTCGAGGAACCGTCAGAAAAGGGACACGCCGCTGCTCAGCCGCCATTGGGACCCCCCACCGCCCTCCAGGGGGGCATACCGCACGCACCGGACACTCCGAGGGACACCCCCCGGCGTGAAGACGGAATAAGGGACCGACATAATGTCCGTCGTGGCGACAGCAACAGCAGTAGAAACCGGGCACGCGCACGGATCGGTCAACCGGCCGAACATGGTCAGCGTCGGAACGATCGTCTGGCTCAGTTCCGAGTTGATGTTCTTCGCGGCCCTCTTCGCGATGTACTTCACGCTCCGCTCCGTCAAGGGAGCCGAGTTCTGGACCGAGAAGGCGCACGCCCTCAACGTGCCCTTCTCCTCGGTCAACACCACGATCCTGGTGCTCTCCTCGCTGACCTGCCAGCTCGGCGTGTTCGCTGCCGAGCGCGGGGACGTGAAGAAGCTCCGCTCGTGGTTCGTCATCACCTTCGTGATGGGCGCGATCTTCATCGGCGGCCAGATCTTCGAGTACACCGAGCTGGTCAAGAAGGACGGCCTCTCGCTGTCCTCCGACCCGTACGGCACGGTGTTCTACCTGACCACCGGCTTCCACGGTCTGCACGTGACGGGTGGTCTGATCGCCTTCCTGCTGGTCCTGGGACGGACGTACGCAGCCAAGCGCTTCACGCACGAGCAGGCCACCGCCGCGATCGTCGTGTCGTACTACTGGCACTTCGTCGACGTCGTGTGGATCGGCCTGTTCGCGACCATCTACCTGATCAAGTAACCAGCTGATCAGGTCGCTGGCCACCGGCTTCGGTCCCCGCCCTCACCGGCGTCGGGCCGATTCTGCCGGTGGCGACGCTCCCACCGACCGACCGCGCGCGCAGCCCTAGACAGGCAGCCTCGTGCCGGCCAGACCGGCCGCCGGGTGCACCCACCAGTCGACCAGATCCTGACACCGGGGTTATTCCGTGAAAAAGCTCTCCGCACGACGGCGCCACCCATTGGCGGCGCTGGTCGTCCTACTTCTCGCCCTGGCGGCAACCGGGGGGCTGTACGCCGCGTTCGCGCCCGCCGACAAGGCGCAGGCCGACGTCGCCGCGCAGTCGCTCGCGATCGATGAGGGCAAGAAGCTCTTCGCCGTGGGCTGCTCCTCGTGCCACGGCCTGAACGGCCAGGGCAGCAGCGACGGTCCGAGCCTGGTCGGCGTCGGCTCCGCCTCCGTCGACTTCCAGGTCGGTACCGGCCGCATGCCGGCCCAGCAGCCCGGCGCCCAGGTGCCGCGCAAGAAGAACATCTACTCGCAGGCGGAGATCGACCAGCTCGCCGCCTTCGTCGCCTCGCTCGGCCCCGGCCCGGTGACGCCGACCCCGGAGCAGTACACCTCGACCAACCCGGATGACATCTCCAAGGGTGGCGAGCTGTTCCGCACCAACTGCGCCCAGTGCCACAACTTCGCCGGCCAGGGCGGTGCCCTGACCAAGGGCAAGTACGCCCCGTCGCTGGAGGGCGTGGACGCCAAGCACATCTACGAGGCCATGCAGACCGGCCCGCAGAACATGCCGTCGTTCCCGGACACCACCATGCCCGAGGAGCAGAAGAAGCAGATCGTGGCCTTCGTCCGCCACACCACCTCCGATGAGCCCAACCCCGGTGGTCTCACGCTCGGCAGCCTCGGTCCGGTGACCGAGGGTCTGTTCGGCTGGATCTTCGGTCTCGGCACGCTCATCGCGGTCGCGATCTGGGTCGCCGCCCACACCACCAAGGCCAAGAAGTCATGAGCCACGACATGTCAGAAGACAAGCTTCCGGAGTCACACGGCTCCGCCGGTGACGTCGCCGCGCACGGCGACCCGTTCGCCGACCCGGGCCTGCCGGCCCACGAGCCCCGCCGCACCGACATCGACGAGCGGGCCGCCAAGCGGGCCGAGCGTCAGGTCTCGCTGATGTTCGTGGTCTCGATGCTCGCCACCATCGGCTTCATCGCCTCGTACGTGGCCATCGACCCGGACAAGATCGTCTACATCTTCCCGCTCGGTCACGTCAGCGCACTGAACTTCGCGCTCGGCCTGACCCTGGGCGTCGCGCTGTTCATGATCGGCGCGGGTGCGGTCCACTGGGCCCGCACGCTGATGTCGGACGTCGAGCTGCCGGCCGAGCGCCACCCGATCGAGGCTGACGACGAGGTCCGCGCGGACGTCATCGAGCAGTTCAAGACCGGTGCCGCCGAGTCCGGCTTCGGCCGCCGCAAGATGATCCGCAACACCCTCATCGGCTCCATGGCGCTGGTCCCGCTCTCCGGCGTGGTCCTGCTCCGCGACCTCGGGCCGCTGCCCGAGAAGAAGCTGAAGGAGACGGGCTGGAACGAGGCGACCCCGGCCCAGCCGCTGCAGCTCATCAACATGAGCACCAACCTGCCGATGAAGGCCGAGGACATCGTCATCGGCTCGCTGACCTTCGCCATGCCCGAGGGTCTGCACGTCCACGACGAGGACTTCCAGCAGGCGATCGCCAAGGACGCCCTGATGCTGGTGCGCATCGCGCCGGACGACATCAAGGACGACCGGTCGCGGGAGAAGGGCTTCGAGGGCATCCTCGCCTACTCCAAGATCTGCACCCACGTCGGCTGCCCGATCAGCCTGTACGAGCAGCAGACCCACCACGCGCTCTGCCCCTGCCACCAGTCGACCTTCGACCTGGCGGACGGCGCGCGCGTGATCTTCGGCCCGGCCGGCCACCCGCTGCCGCAGCTGAAGATCATCACTGACGAGAAGGGCTACCTGGTCGCCACCGGCGACTTCGACGAGCCCGTCGGCCCGAGCTACTGGGAGCGTGCTCGATGAGTACGAGCAGCACCACCGGTGCCGCCAAGCCCGCCAGCACGCGCGCCAAGCCCGCCAACAAGTGGGAGGCCGCTGCTGACTGGACGGACGGCCGGGTGGGGATCTACTCCCTCGCCAAGGCCAACCTGCGCAAGATCTTCCCGGACCACTGGTCCTTCATGCTCGGCGAGATCTGCCTCTACACGTTCGTCATCATCATCCTGACCGGTGTCTACCTGACGCTGTTCTTCAAGCCGTCGATGGCCGAGGTCGTCTACAACGGCTCGTACGTGCCGCTCAAGGGCATCGGGATGTCCGAGGCGTACGCCTCGACGGTGGACATCAGCTTCGAGGTCCGCGGCGGTCTGCTGATCCGGCAGATCCACCACTGGGCCGCCCTGGTCTTCGTGGCCGCGATGCTCGTGCACATGATGCGCGTGTTCTTCACCGGCGCGTTCCGCAAGCCGCGTGAGATCAACTGGGTCTTCGGCTTCCTGCTGCTGATCCTGGGCATGTTCGACGGCTTCTTCGGCTACTCGCTGCCGGACGACCTGCTGTCGGGTACCGGTATCCGGTTCATGGAAGGCGCGATCCTCGCCGTCCCGCTGGTCGGCACCTACATCCAGATGTTCCTGTTCGGGGGCGAGTTCCCCGGCCACGACATCGTGCCGCGCTTCTTCACGATCCACGTGCTGCTGATCCCGGGCATCATGCTCGGCCTGCTGGTGGCGCACCTGATCCTGGTCTTCTACCACAAGCACACCCAGTGGGCGGGCCCGGGCAAGACCGAGAAGAACGTCGTCGGCATGCCGCTGATGCCGGTCTACATGGCCAAGGCCGGTGGCTTCTTCTTCCTGGTGTTCGGCCTGATCGCCGCCATCTCGGCGATCGCCACGATCAACCCGATCTGGGCGTACGGCCCGTACCGCCCGGACCAGGTGTCCACGGACGCCCAGCCCGACTGGTACATGGGCTTCTCCGAAGGCCTGATCCGCGTCATGCCGGGCTGGGAGGTCGGCCTGTGGGGCCACACCCTGAACCTGGGTGTCTTCATCCCGCTGATGATCTTCCCGCTGGTCCTGGTCTCGATCGCGGTCTACCCGTTCATCGAGGGCTGGATCACCGGCGACAAGCGCGAGCACCACATCCTGGACCGCCCGCGCAACGCGCCCGTCCGCACCGCGCTCGGCGCCGCCTGGATCAGCCTGTACCTGGTGCTGCTGGTCGGTGGTGGCAACGACCTGTTCGCCACCCACCTGCACCTGTCGATCAACTCGATCACCTACTTCGTCCGCGTCGGCTTCTTCGCGGTGCCGGTCATCACCTTCATCGTCACCAAGCGCTGGTGCCTCGGCCTCCAGCGCCGGGACAAGGAGAAGGTGCTGCACGGCCGCGAGACGGGCGTCATCAAGCGCCTGCCGCACGGCGAGTTCGTCGAGGTGCACGCCCAGCTGCCGCAGAAGGACCTGTACAAGCTCACCGCGCACGAGCAGGTGCAGCCGGTCGAGCTGCCGGCCCAGACGGACGAGAACGGCGTGGCCGCCAAGGCCGGCCTGCTCGGCCGCACCCGGGCCAAGCTGTCCCGCGGCTTCTACGGCGGCGGCGCGCAGATCCCCAAGCCGACCTCCGAGGAGCACCACGAGATCACCAGCGGCCACGGCCACCACTGATCCCGTACGCCCCGCAGCGTCACACCCGAGGGCCGCTGACCAGAGTTCTTCTGGTCGGCGGCCCTCGGGCTTTCCCGTCCCCCGTCCGCACCCTCCAGGAGCTCCCGTGCAGCTGTCCGTCGACCCCGCCGCCGCCACTCCCCCGTACGAGCAGATCCGGGCCCAGATCGCCGAGCGGGCCCGTTCCGGCGAACTGCCGACCGGGCTGCGGCTGCCCACCGTCCGGGCCCTGGCCGAGGAGCTGGGGCTGGCCGCCGGGACGGTCGCCCGGGCGTACCGGGAGCTGGAGGCGGACGGCGTGGTGGAGACCCACGGCCGGCGCGGCACGCTGATCGCGGCCACCGGCGACACCGCGCACCGGCTGGCCGCCGCGGCCGCCGCCGAGTACGCCGAGCGGGCGACCCGGCTCGGGCTCCCGCGGGCGGACGCGCTGGCCGCCGTGGACGCCGCCCTGCGGCTTGCCTACCAGGAGGGCTGAGAAGGCCCTCCAGGGGCCCTCAGACCTCCGGGCGGATCATCCCCGAGGCGTGGGCCTGGGAGGCCGGTGCGGTGGTGCTGACGGGCTGTCCGAGGGCACTGTGCTTGACCCAGTCCGTCCAGGAGATGTTCCAGTCCCCGAAGCCGTTGCCGAACGGCTCCATGGTGGCGCCGCGGCTGTTCACCACCGTCACCAGGTCCCCCACCCTGGTGTTCTGGAAGAACCACTTGGCGTTCTCGGTGCTCATGCCGGTACAGCCGTGGCTGACGTTCTCCAGGCCCTGCGAGCGGACCGACCAGGGCGCCGCGTGGACGTACTCGCCGCTCCAGGTGACGCGGGTGGCCCACTCCACGTCGAGGTCGTAGAACTCCGAGCTCCCGACCTTTATCCCGATCGTCTCGCCGTTCATCCGGACGGACCGCTCCTGGCCGAGCACCACCTTGACGCCGTTGCGGGTGTCGAAGCCGGGCTTGCCGGTGGTCACCGGGATGCTCCGCACCAGCTCGCCGTCACGGCTGAGGGTGAGCTGGTGGGCGGCCGCGTCGACCAGCGTCTCGACCCGGGCGCCGATCCGCAGGCCCAGCGTGCTGCGGTCGCCGCCGTAGAGGCCGTCCTCGATCCGGACGCCGGTGCCGTCGAAGGACAGCGAGACGGTCGTCCCGGCCGGCCAGTACTCCTGCGGGCGGAAGTGCAGTTCCTTGTCGCCCACCCAGTACCAGGCGCCGGTGACGGCGGGCTGGGAGCTGACGGTCAGGACGCGCTCGACCTCCTGGCGGGCCTGCGGGTCCTGCACGGCCTCGGAGAGCTGCACGGTGAGCGGCTGGCCGACGCCGTAGATGCCGCTGCCGGAGGAGTCCGGGCCCAGCTTGGCGGTGAGCAGGCGCTGGGCGGCGAGGGTGCTGAAGTCCGCGGTGGTGTCGCCGCGGCCGCCCTTGCCGTCGTCGGCGGCGATCCGCACCGAGTAGTCGGTGTCGGCCTTCAGCCGGCCGGTGGTCTGCCAGCTGTGCTGGTCCTCGGCGAGCTGACCGGCCACCACCCGGCCGTCCGGGCCGGTCACGGTGACGTCGGTGAGCCGGCTGCCGGGCACGGACGTCACCGTGACCGGCTTGGAGGGGTCGACCTTGCCCCCGCCCTCGGCCGAGAGGTGGACGAGCGCGGCCGCGTCGATCCGGTGGGGGCCGACCGCCTCGCCGCCGCCGGACGAGCAGGCGGCCAGCGGGGCCAGTACTACGAGGGTCAGCGAGATGCCGCCGATACCTGCGATTCCGCGCCTGTCGGCCATGAAACGCCTCCGAGGGTCCGCACGATTGCTCAGATCGTAGGAACGAGGCTGGCCTGAGCGACATCGGAGCGACCCCGTGTTCACCCGGGTGAGTGGTTTCGTCACCCTGGAGACGCAACGGGGCCGGTCCTCCCCGTGCGGGGAGGACCGGCCCTGTCGTCGTCGGCGGAACCCGGGAACCTACTGGTTCTGGTTCTCGCCCCGGTAGAACTCGAAGACCCAGCCGAAGAGGCCGATCAGGATGATCGGGATCGACCAGAACAGCAGCCACCAGCCGAAGATCACTCCGAGGAACGCCAGCGAACCGCCGATCGCCAGGGAGAGCGGCTGCCAGCTGTGCGGGGCGAAGAAGCCCAGCTCGCCGGCGTCGTCCGCCACCTCGGCCTCGGGGTTGTCACCCGCGCCGCTGTCCACCCGGCGGGCGGTGAAGGCGAGGTAGTACCCGATGAAGGCGCAGAGCGCGAAGGCGAGGAACAGCGCCGTGGTGCCGGCCGCCTCGATCCCGTGCTCCGAGTGGTTGGTCCACAGGCCGTAGGTGACGGCCATCGCGAGGACGAAGACGGCCAGGCCGAGGAAGATCTTTCCCTGTTCCTTCATCAGACGTCGCCCTCCTTCTTGCCCTTTTCCAGCTTCGGGGCGTCGTACTTCGCCGGGGTCACGCCGGCGAGGTGCTTGGCCGGCTCACCGTGGTTCTCCAGGTAGTCCAGCGCGGCGATCTCCGGGTGGTGGAGGTCGAAGGCCGGGGATTCGGAGCGGATCCGGGGCAGGGTGAGGAAGTTGTGCCGCGGCGGCGGGCAGGAGGTCGCCCACTCCAGCGAACGGCCGTAGCCCCACGGGTCGTCGACCTCGACCTTCTCGCCGTACTTGGCCGTCTTCCACACGTTGTAGAGGAACGGCAGCATCGAGGCGCCGAGCACGAACGAGCCGATGGTCGAGACGGTGTTCAGCGTGGTGAAGCCGTCCGAGGCCAGGTAGTCGGCGTAGCGGCGGGGCATGCCCTCCGCGCCGAGCCAGTGCTGGACCAGGAAGGTGGTGTGGAAGCCGAAGAACAGCGTCCAGAAGGTGATCTTGCCGAGGCGCTCGTCCAGCATCTTGCCGGTCATCTTCGGCCACCAGAAGTGGAAGCCGGCGAACATCGCGAAGACGACGGTGCCGAAGACCACGTAGTGGAAGTGGGCGACGACGAAGTACGAGTCCGAGACGTGGAAGTCGATCGGCGGGGAGGCCAGCAGCACACCGGTCAGACCACCGAAGAGGAAGGTGACCAGGAAGCCGACCGTCCAGAGCATCGGCGTCTCGAAGCTCAGCGAGCCCTTCCACATGGTGCCGACCCAGTTGAAGAACTTCACACCGGTCGGGACCGCGATCAGGAAGGTCATGAAGGAGAAGAACGGCAGCAGCACCTGCCCGGTGACGTACATGTGGTGCGCCCACACCGTCACGGACAGACCGGCGATCGCGATGGTGGCCGCGATCAGGCCGGAGTAGCCGAACATCGGCTTGCGGCTGAAGACCGGGATGATCTCCGACACGATGCCGAAGAACGGCAGCGCGATGATGTACACCTCGGGGTGGCCGAAGAACCAGAACAGGTGTTGCCACAGCATCGCCCCGCCGTTGGCGGGATCGAATACGTGGGCCCCGAATTTACGGTCCGCCTCCAGGGCGAACAGCGCGGCGGCCAGGACCGGGAAGGCCAGCAGGACCAGCACGGCGGTCAGCAGGACGTTCCAGACGAAGATCGACATCCGGAACATCGTCATGCCGGGCGCGCGCATGCAGATGATCGTGGTGATGAAGTTGACCGCACCGAGGATCGTGCCGAAGCCGGAGAAGGCCAGACCCATGATCCACATGTCGGCGCCGACGCCCGGCGAACGGACCGCGTCCGACAGCGGGGAGTAGGCGAACCAACCGAAGTTGGCCGCGCCGTTCGGGGTCAGGAAGCCCGCCACCGCGATGGTCGAACCGAAGAGGTACAGCCAGTACGCGAACATGTTCAGACGCGGGAACGCCACGTCCGGGGCGCCGATCTGGAGCGGCATGATCCAGTTCGCGAAGCCGGCGAACAGCGGCGTCGCGAACATCAGCAGCATGATCGTGCCGTGCATCGTGAACGCCTGGTTGAACTGCTCGTTCGACAGGATCTGGGTCCCGGGACGAGCCAGCTCGGCACGCATGACCAGCGCGAGGATGCCGCCGATCAGGAAGAAGGCGAACGACGTGCCCAGGTACAGGGTGCCGATCGTCTTGTGGTCGGTGGTGGTCAGCCACTTGATGATGGTCGAACCCGGCTTGCGGGTCCGCTGCGCCCCGACCGTGACGGCCCCGGCGCCCCCGCCGGCCGCGGCGGGCTCGTTGAGGATGGTCACTTCTCTTCACTTCCCATGGTCGTGATGCCGGAGGGCAACGCGCCGGTCTGGCCCTTGGCCCGGAGGTCCGCCAGGTGCTTGTCGTAGTCGGCGCGGTCGACGACCTTGACGTTGAACAGCATGCGCGAGTGGTCGACGCCACAGAGCTCCGCGCACTTGCCCATGTACTCGCCCTTGACGGTGGGGGTGACCTCGAACCTGTTCACCACGCCCGGCACGACGTCCATCTTCATCATGAAGTTGACGGGCCAGAAGTCGTGGATGACGTCACGCGAGGTCAGCCGGAACTGCACCGACTCGTTGACCGGCAGCCAGAGGGTCGGAACCTCCTTGGGCGTACCGACGTCGTACGCGGCGTCCTTGTTGGCCGGGTCGGGGTCCTCGGTGTTCTCGTAGTTGAACGCCCAGCTCCACTGGAAGCCGACCACGTTGACCGTGTGCTGCGGCTTCTCGGAGACGGCGATCAGCTTCGACTCGTCGCGGGCGACGAAGTAGAAGAGCACCGACACGATGATGATGGGGACCGCGGTGTAGAGCGCCTCGATGGGCACGTTGTACCGGGTCTGCGGGGGGACCTCCACGCCGGTGCGGCTGCGCCGGTGGAAGATCACGCTCCAGATGATCAGACCCCACATCAGTACGCCGACCACCAGAGCCGCGATCCAGGAGCCCTGCCACATCTGGAGGACCATCGGCCCTTCCTTGGTGACGGGGCTCGGGAGGCCAAGCCTGGGGAGGTCGTTGGCCGAGCAGCCGGTGGCGGTCGCGATGACGAGGCCCAGTGCCAGCGCCTGAGGCAGCTTCCGCCGCATCGTGCGCCGCGGCGAGCGGTCGGAGCCGTTGGGACTCACGTAGCGCCTTCCCGAAGTCTCGCCCGCCTTCGCGTCGCCCCGCGGAGGATTGTGAGCCTCCCCGGCGACCCGTCCACGGGCACGGTTTGAATGCTTATGCGGGCCAAACCCTACTCCAGCCTTATGCGCTCCTGACGGGCAGCCCCCGGTAACGCGCCGCCCGGTCGCCCGATCAGGCCCGGCAGGGGCTGCGCCGCAGGTCATCGTAGGCATTCGAGGTCCTTACGCCCGATCGGGGGATGACCTCGAACTACGCGGGTGACGGTCCGTCGGACGCGGACGAAGCGGACATTCGGGGTGATCGACTGACGGCCGGTAAGCGACGTCGTCGGACCGGAACGGCTCCGGGTGTGTCGTTAAATGTGACCGTGTACTTCGATGCGGCCTCGACGGCCCCGCTGCACCCCGTCGCACGACAGGCGCTGACCGCCGCCCTGGACGAGGGCTGGGCCGATCCGGCCCGGCTGTACCGCTCCGGCCGGCAGGCCCGGATGCTGCTGGACGCCGCCCGCGAGACGGTGGCCGAGGCCCTGGGCGCCCGGGCGGACGAGATCGCCTTCACCGCGAGCGGGACGCAGGCGGTGCAACTCGGCATGCTGGGCGGGCTGGCCGGCCACCGGCGGCGCGGCGGCCACCTGGTGCACTCGGCGGTCGAGCACTCCAGCGTGCTGCACGTCGCCGAGCGTCAGGAGGCGGGCGGCGGCACCGTCTCGGTGGCGCCGGTGGACCGCGGCGGCCGGGTCGACCCGGACGTGTTCGCCGCGCTGCTGCGCGCGGACACCGCGCTGGCCGTCCTGCAGAGCGCCAACCACGAGGTGGGGACGGTCCAGCCGGTCGGCGAGGTCGCCGGACACTGCCGCGAGGCCGGTGTCCCGCTGCTGGTCGACGCGGCGCAGAGCGTCGGGCGGATGGACGTCCCGGCCGGCTGGTCGCTGCTGACCGCCAGCGCGCACAAGTGGGGCGGGCCGCCCGGCGTCGGGGTACTGGCGGTGCGCAAGGGCGTCCGGTACGCCTCGCCGCTGCCGGCCGACGAACGCGAGGGCGGGCGGGTGCCCGGCTACGTCAACGTCCCGGCGATCGTCGCCGCGGCCGCCTCGCTGCGGGCCGTCCGGGCCGAGGCCGCGCGGGAGAACGCCCGGCTGCACGCGCTGGTGGAGCGCATCCGGGCCCGGGTGCCGCAGCTGGTGCCCGAGGTGGAGGTGGTCGGCGACCCGGTGCGGCGGCTGCCGCACATCGTCACCTTCTCCTGCCTGTACGTGGACGGCGAGGTGCTGCTCACCGAACTGGACCGGGCGGGCTTCGCGGTCTCCTCCGGCTCCTCCTGCACCTCCTCCACCCTGACGCCGAGCCATGTGCTGGCCGCGATGGGGGTGCTCACCGAGGGGAACGTCCGGGTCTCGCTGCCGCCCGGGACGGCCGAGGCCGACGTCGAACGCTTCCTCACCGTGCTGCCGGAGCTGGTCGCGGGCGTCCGGGCGCCGCTCGGGCTGGACCTGCCGGCCCCGGAGCCGGAGCCGGCGGCCGGGCCCCTGCTGGTGATCGACGCGCTGGGCAAGCGCTGCCCGCTGCCGGTCATCGAACTGGCGAAGCGGATCGGCGAGGTGCCGGAGGGCGGCACGGTCGCCGTGCTCGCGGACGACGAGGCCGCCCGGCTGGACATCCCGGCCTGGTGCGGGATGCGCGGTCAGGAGTACGCGGGCGAGGCCCCGGCCGCCGACTACGGCGGCGACCGGGGCTCGGCCTACCTCGTCGTCCGGCGGACTACTTGACCAGGTGCGCGCGGATGTCCGCGGCGGCCTCGGCGCCGTAGGCGTCCTCGAAGCGCTTCAGGAAGGCGGTCGGGCGCAGCTCGTACTCCTGGGTGCCGACGGTCTCGATCACCAGGGTGGCGAGCATGCAGCCGAGCTGGGCGGCGCGCTCCAGGTCGAGCTGCCAGGACAGGCCGGCCAGGAAGCCGGCCCGGAAGGCGTCGCCGACGCCGGTCGGGTCGACCTTCGCCTCCTCGGCGGCGCAACCGACCAGGATCGCCGCCTCGCCCTTGCGCTCGATCCGCACGCCCTTGCTGCCCAGGGTGGTGATCCGGGTGCCGACCCGGGTGAGGATCTCCTCGGCGTCCCAGCCGGTCTTGCTCTCGATCAGCGCGGCCTCGTACTCGTTGGTGAAGAGGTACGCGGCGCCGTCGACGATCTCGCGGATGTCGTCGCCGTCCAGGCGGGCCAGCTGCTGGGAGGGGTCGGCGGCGAAGGCGAAGCCGCGGGTGCGGCACTCCTGGGTGTGGCGGACCATGCCCTGCGGGTCGTCGGCGCCGATCAGGACGAGGTCGAGGCCGCCGACGCGGTCGGCGATCGGCTTGAGCTCGATGTTGCGGGCCTCCGCCATGGCGCCGGTGTAGAACGAGGCGATCTGGTTGTGGTCCTCGTCCGTGGTGCACATGAAGCGGGCGGTGTGCCGGGTCTCGGAGATGTGGACGGAGTTGCAGTCCACGTTGTTGCGCTCCAGCCAGCTGCGGTACTCGGCGAAGTCCGCGCCGGCCGCGCCGACCAGGATCGGGCGCAGCCCGAGCACGCCCATGCCGAACGCGATGTTCGGCGCGACTCCGCCGCGGCGGATGTCCAGGGTGTCGACCAGGAAGGACAGCGACACGGTGTGCAGCTGCTCGGCGACGAGCTGGTCGGCGAACCGACCGGGGAACGTCATCAGGTGGTCGGTGGCGATCGAGCCGGCGACGGCGATACGCACGGGAGGTCTCCTCAGGATGGCTGCGGGGCCAACGGGCAAGCACGGGTGAACCCACACACGGTACCGGGCTGGGGGCGGGCGGCAGCAAGACCGCCGCAATCCGCCGGCCCGCAGTGCCATCGTGGCACCCGTCACCGTCGAACGTGTACTACCTCCGGGTAGCACTGGTGGGTGGGCCGAACCCCGGCCTAGGGTCGGCAGCAGGGGCCCCGCCGAGCCGGGCGGGCCCCGTCGTCGACCGTGGCAGTGCGGCCACGGCCATGGATCGGAGCGATGCCCGATGATGCCCAGCCACGCCCCGCTGCCCGCCCTGCGGACCGAAGCCGACGGCGAGAGCCTCGACGCGCTGGTGAGTTCGTCCCGGCGGCTGCGCCGGTTCTGGCCGCTGCTGGCGACCGGCCCCGAGCCGGCCGCGCCCGCCCGGGAGGGGTTCCGGGTGCCGTCCGACGCGCAGCGGCTGGTCGCCGGGATGGCCGAGTACGGCATGTGACCCGGCGCCCGCCCCGGCCCGGGGCGGGTGGAACCGGAGTGGAACCGGATCCGACCGGGTCACGTCACATCCGCGCGGAGCGGCCGAGCGGGCGGCACCGCTGAGCCCTCGGGAGGATGTGCAGATGGACCTGGAGACGATGCCCCGGCGCGGTCGGCGGGCGGTGGCCCTGGCGGGCCTTGCGCTGGCGGCGGTGGTGACGGTGGCCGGGTGCAACGGGGACGGCAAGACCTCGTCGGACTCGGCGGCGGCGCGCGCGGCCACGACCTCGGCGGGCGCGAGCACCTCCCCGGAGGCCCCGGCGTCCTCCGGCGCCCCGTCCGCGCCGGCTCCGACGGCGAGCCCGTCGGCCACGTCGGACCAGCCCGGCCAGACGCCGCCGACCAAGTGGGCCCCCACCGCGGCCTCGCCCGCCCCGGGGCAGCCGTCGACGGCCGGTTCCGGGGGCACTCCCCCGGGCCCCGGGATCGCGGTGGGCGAGCCCGACCCGGCCGGGTCGGGGGCGCGCCCGGCGGTCTCCTACCGGGTGGACGGCAGCAACGGGCTGACCGTCTACTTCTTCGGCGGGGTCTGCCAGAAGTACGCGCTGAAGGCGGACGAGTCGCACGCCGGCCGGGTGGACGTCAGGATCGTGGTGGCGGCGCCGGTGCAGCCCGGGCAGGTCTGCAACGCGCTGGCCAAGCGGCAGTCGGTGTCCGCCGATCTGCGCTCGCCGCTGGCCGGGCGGACGGTGACCGACCAGTCGAGCGGCCAGAACGTGCCGCTGGAGGCCGATCCGCACATGGGCCCGGACCCGGTCACTCCGGATGTCGCCGGCCAGTAGCCGCGACGACCCGGCAACCGCGACGACGGTGCGGAACGCGGAAGGCGGCCCCGGGGATGATCCCCGGGGCCGCCTCCGTACCGCGGCTCGAACGAGCGTCGAGCGGTGCTGCCTAGCTGAACGAGTCGCCGCAGGCGCAGGAGCCGGTGGCGTTCGGGTTGTCGATCGTGAAGCCCTGCTTCTCGATGGTGTCGACGAAGTCGACGGTGGCGCCGCCCAGGTACGGGGCGCTCATCCGGTCGGTGACGACCTTGACACCGTCGAAGTCCTTGAGCACGTCGCCGTCGAGCGAGCGCTCGTCGAAGAACAGCTGGTAACGCAGGCCGGAGCAGCCACCGGGCTGGACGGCGACGCGAAGTGCGAGGTCGTCGCGGCCCTCCTGCTCCAGCAGGCCCTTGACCTTGGCCGCGGCGGCATCGGTAAGGAGGATGCCACTCTCGACGGTGGTCTCGTCCTGGACGGTCATCTGCTTTCTCCCGGTCTTTGACGACGGTTTGCCCCCAGTGCCAACCAACGGCCGTCCGGATTCATTTCCCGAACGGCGATCGTCTTCGTCGGCTTTGCTGGTGGCGGAATTTCCGTGGGCCGGGTGTGCCACCCGCGTCCCCTACGCTCCCCATGCTCGCACAACCCGGGAGGATGGGTCACCGCCCGAGCCGCGGAATCCGGGGAACCGGCCCCGGGCCGGGCCCGCGGACGCCAGGATGGTGGCCATGATCCTGCGCCAGGTCAGGGACACCGCCGCCGACGCGGAGGCCGTCCAGGAGCTCTCCCTCGCCGCGTTCGCCGATCCGGCCCTGCCCGGTCCGGCGGCCGTACCGACCCCGTTGCAGCTCGCCCGGACCAGACACCTGGCACGCACCGATCCGGAGGGCTGCTGGCTGGCGGAGAGCGGCGGGGAGCCGGTCGGCGCGGTGCTGTCGATGCGCCGGGAGGGCCTGTGGGCGCCGTCGCTGTTCGCGGTCCGGCCGCAGGCGCAGGGCAAGGGCGTCGGGCGGCTGCTGCTGGAACGGGCGGCGGCGCACTCGCGGGGCTGCCTGCGCGGGATGGTCTGCGCGTCGGCGTCCCCGGCGGCGGCCCGCCGCTACCGGCTGGCCGGGTTCACCCTGCACCCGGCGATGCGGCTGACCGGGCGGGTGGACCGGGCCGGGCTGCTCGACCCGGGGGACATCCCGGTGCACCGGGGCGGCGCCGTCCACCGGCACCTGCTGGACTCGGTGGACCGGCGGCTGCGCGGGTCCGCGCACGGCCCGGACCACGAACTGATGCTGGGACACTTCGAGGAACTTCTGATCGCCGACGCGCTGGCCGGCAGCGGCTACTGCTACCGGGACGGCGGCGAGGTGAAGCTGCTGGCGGCCACCACCAAGCGGATCGCCGCCCGGCTGCTGCGCGAGGCGCTGGCCCGGGTGCCGGACGGGGTCGAGGCGCGGGTGGAGTTCCTGACCGCCGAGCAGGAGTGGGCGCTGGACGTCGGCCTGGAGGTGGGGCTGACCCCGCAGAGCCGGGGCTTCGTCGGGCTGCGCGGGATGCGGCCGCCGGCGCCGTACCTGCCGAGCGGCGCCTTCCTGTGAACCACGGGACGGCGGAACGACTGGACGGCGGGACGGCGGGGCCCCCGCCGGCTGCCTGCTCCGACGGGGGCCACGGGTCACCGGGGGCCGATCAGGCCATGGTGTCCAGGATCTCGCGGACCATGTCCATCGTCGTGCCCGGGTGCAGGAAGGCGAAGCGGGCGACCGTCTCGCCGTCCCAGCCGGTGGGGGTGACGAAGCCGATCTGGTCCGCGAGCAGCTGCTGCGACCAGCGGTAGTAGTCCTCGTTGGTCCAGCCCTTGCGCTTGAAGCAGACGGCCGAGAGCTGCGGGTCGAACAGCAGCTCCAGGTGGTCGGTGTCGCGGATGAGCTGGGCGGTGTCCCGGGCGAGCGTGAGGCCGGCCTCGATGGCGTCGGTGTAGGCCTGGGTGCCGTGGACGGCGAGGGAGAACCACAGCGGCAGGCCGCGGGCGCGCCGGGTGAGGTGGTAGGCGTAGTCGGTGGGGTTCCACTCGTCGCCCTCGGTGTGCAGGACGTCGAGGTAGGAGGCGTCCTGGGTGTGCACGGCCCGGGCGAGCTGCGGGTTGCGGTAGATCAGCGCGGCGCAGTCGAAGGGGGCGAACAGCCACTTGTGCGGGTCGACGACGAAGGAGTCGGCGTGCTCGATGCCGTTGTAGCGCTCACGCACCGAGGGGGCGAACAGGCCCGCGCCGCCGTAGGCGCCGTCGACGTGGAACCACAGGTCCCGCTCGCGGGCGACCTCGGACAGGCCCTCGAGGTCGTCGACGATGCCCTCGTTGGTCGTCCCGGCCGTGCCCACGACCGCGATGACGGTCTCCGGGTGCGGGTCGGCGGCCAGCGCGGCACGCAGCGCCTCGCCGGTGAACCGGCGGTTCACGGTGGGGACCTTGAAGGCCTCGACGCCGATGATGTTGAAGGTGTTCTTGACCGAGGAGTGGACCTGGTCGGCGACGGCGATCCGCAGCCGCGCCTCCGGCCCGACGCCGAGCTTGCGGCGGGCGGTGTCGCGGGCGACGACGAGGGCGGAGAGGTTGCCCGCGGAGCCGCCGGAGACGAAGGTGCCGCCGGCCGAGGCGGGCAGGCCGGCGCGGTCGGCGATCAGGCGCAGCACCTGGTTCTCGGCGGCGATCGCGCCGGCCGCCTCCAGCCAGGAGATGCCCTGCAGGGACGCGCAGGAGACCACCATGTCGAAGAGCAGCGCGGCCTTGGTCGGGGCGCACGGGATGAACGACAGGTAGCGCGGGCTGTCGGCGGAGATCACCGCGCGGGACAGCTCGTGGTCGTAGAGCTTGAGCACGTCGGCGGGGGCGTTGCCGTCCGCGTTCAGCAGACCGGCCAGCTGGGCGCGCAGGTGCTCGCCGTCACCGGGGTGGTCGAGCGGGACGGGGTCGTACTGCAGCCGGTCCCGCATGTAGTCGAAAACCAGGTCGACCAGTTCGTTGTCGGGCCGGTGCATGCGGTCGGGGGCTGCGGACACGGCTGTCCCTCTCGGCTGTGGGGTGTCGGGGGATGCCCGGTCGGCGGGGCGGTTCACCGCGTGGACCGGACGTGATCAGCGTAGGCAGCGGGAGGGGTTCGCCGCGCGTCGGAACCCGGCTGGTCAGGCAGCTTTCGGGCGTCTTCGGGCCGGTCCGCGCAGGATTCCTGCGCACCCGCCGGAGGGGGCCGGACGGGGGCAGGCGGGTCAGGCGGGGATCGTCGGGCGCGCCCTAGCCGATGAGCTGGGAGAGGACGACCGAGGAGCGGCTGCGCTGGACGCCGGGCTCGCGGCGGATGCGCTCGATGACGGCCTCCAGGTGGCGCATGTCGGCGGCGCGCAGGTGGACCAGGGCGTCCGGGTCGCCGGTGACCGTCCAGGCGGCGATCACCTCGGGGAACTGGCGCAGGCTGGCGAGGATCTCCTCGGGGGCGGTCCGCTCGCGGCAGTAGACCTCGACGAAGGCCTCGGTCTGCCAGCCGAGCACCGACGGGTCGAGCACCACGGTGAAACCCCGCACCACGCCGCGCGCCCGCAGCCGGTCGATCCGGCGGCGCACGGCGGTGGCGGAGAGGTTGACCTGGAGGCCGATCTCGGCGTACGAGGCGCGGCCGTCGCGGCCGAGCCGGGCGAGCAGGAGCCGGTCGGTCTCGTCCAGGTCGGCCCCGACCACCTCGTGCGCTCGGCTGCTGGTCATCGGTGCGGGGCTCCACGGGTCGTACGGGTCGGTTGCGGCCTCGGGCGGCGGGCCCTCGGACGGAGGGCGGTAGGGGCGGCTGCCGAAACGGTTCGCCAACCATTCTGGCGGATGTCAGGAGCGAGTTCACCGCTCGCAGATGACGGCCGGTGGTCCGCCGCCGGTCGGCAGCCGGTCCGCCGTCAGTCGGCCAGCAGGACGATCTTGCCCCGGGTGCGGCCCTCGGCGCTGAGCGCCTGGGCGGAGGCCGCCTGGGCGAGCGGGAAGGTGGAGGCGACGGTGACGGTCAGCCGGCCGTCGTCGGCGAGCGCGGCCAGTTCGGCGAGGTCTGCGGCGTCCGGGCGGACCCAGACGTAGTGGCCGCCGAGGGCCTTGACCCCGAAGTCGGTGATCGAGGCGATCCGGCTCTGGTCCGCCACCAGGCTCGCCGAGAGCGGGACGGCGCCGTGGCCGACCAGGTCGAGGGCCGCGTCGACCCCGCCCGGGGCCAGCGCCCGGACCCGGTCGGCCAGGCCCTCGCCGTAGAGCACCGGCTCGGCGCCGAGGCCGCGCAGGTAGTCGTGGTTGCGCTCGCCCGCGGTGCCGATCACCCGGGCGCCGAGGGCCCGGGCGATCTGGACGGCCAGGTGCCCGACCCCGCCGGCCGCGGCGTGCACCAGCAGGGTCTCCCCCGCCCGCAGCCGCAGTGCCTTGAGGCTCTGCAGCGCGGTGAGCCCGGCCAGCGGCAGGCCGCCGGCCTGGGCCCAGTCCAGTGCGGCCGGCTTGCGGGCGAGGGTGCGGACCGGGGCGGAGACGAGTTCGGCGTAGGTGCCGTGCTCGACGGTGTCCTTGCGGACGTAGCCGTAGACCTCGTCGCCGGGCGCGAACTCGGTGACGCCGCCGCCGACGGCGCGGACCACGCCGGCCAGGTCCCAGCCCATGACGAGCGGGAAGTGCGCGTCCAGCAGGCCGTCCAGGGCGCCGTCCCGGATCTTCCAGTCCACCGGGTTCACCCCGGCCGCCCGCATCTGCACCAGGACCGAGTCCGGGCCGACCTTGGGGTCGGGCAGGTCGGTGTACTCGACGACTTCGGGGCCGCCGTAGCGGTTGATCGCGATTGCCTTCATGGCCTCAGCCATACCCGGGCCCGGCCGGATATCGATTCGGCCACGCGAGGACCACCCCAAAACGGTCATCCGGTTCCGCCAGGGTCCGATTCGGCGAGCGGTTCTCGTCACATCGACAGGATGGCCATCGTCACTCTGACGCTAACCGGTTATCATAGATAGCGTCAGTTAGACGAAAAGGCTTCAGGCTTGATCGGCCGCACAGAAGGGCACCCGCCCGTGACCACCACCATCACCGAGACCCACGGCGTCGACCCCACTCCGACGCCGCTCGCTCTGCTGCTGCTCGGCCGCGAGGCCGACCCGAACAGCGAGCGCGGCGTCGAGTGCCCCGGCGACCTCCCCCCGGCCTCCGACCCGAACCTCGTCGAGCGCGCCCGCGCCGCCAAGGCCGCGCTCGGTGACCGCGTCTTCATCCTCGGACACCACTACCAGCGCGACGAGGTGATCGAGTTCGCCGACGTCACCGGCGACTCCTTCAAGCTCGCGCGCGACGCCGCGGCCCGCCCGGAGGCCGAGTACATCGTCTTCTGCGGCGTGCACTTCATGGCCGAGTCCGCCGACATCCTGACCGGCGACGCCCAGCAGGTCGTCCTCCCGGACCTCGCGGCCGGCTGCTCGATGGCCGACATGGCCACCGCCGAGCAGGTCGCCGAGTGCTGGGACGTGCTGACCGACGCCGGCATAGCCGACGTCACCGTCCCGGTCTCGTACATGAACTCCTCCGCCGACATCAAGGCCTTCACCGGCAGGCACGGCGGCACCATCTGCACCTCCTCCAACGCCGAGCGCGCCCTGGAGTGGGCCTTCGAGCAGGGCCAGAAGGTCCTGTTCCTGCCCGACCAGCACCTCGGCCGCAACACCGCGGTGCGCGATCTGGGCCTCTCGCTGGACGACTGCGTCCTGTACAACCCGCACAAGCCCAACGGCGGCCTGACCGCCGAGCAGCTGCGGGACGCCAAGATGATCCTGTGGCGCGGCCACTGCTCGGTGCACGGCCGGTTCAGCGTGGACTCGGTGAACGACGTGCGCGAGCGGATCCCCGGCGTCACCGTGCTGGTGCACCCCGAGTGCAAGCACGAGGTCGTCTCGGCCGCCGACATGGTGGGCTCGACCGAGTACATCATCAAGGCGCTGGACGCCGCCGAGCCCGGCTCCAAGTGGGCCATCGGCACCGAGCTGAACCTCGTCCGCCGCCTGGCCAAGGCCCACCCGGACAAGGAGATCGTCTTCCTGGACCGGACGGTCTGCTTCTGCTCCACCATGAACCGGATCGACCTGCCGCACCTCGTCTGGGCGCTGGAGTCGCTGGTCGAGGGCCGGGTGCCGAA
Organism: Kitasatospora sp. NBC_01300; assembly: GCF_041435235.1. Lineage (NCBI taxonomy): Bacteria > Bacillati > Actinomycetota > Actinomycetes > Kitasatosporales > Streptomycetaceae > Kitasatospora > Kitasatospora sp. NBC_01300. The sequence goes on from NZ_CP108408.1 coordinate 2,087,401, forward strand.
CGTGATCACCGTCGACCCGGAGACCGAGAAGTACGCCAAGGCGGCGCTGGACCGGATGCTGGCCCTGCCGTAGCCGACCCGGGCCGGGCCGACCTGGCCCGGCCACCGGGACACGACGAAGGGCGGGTCCCCTCCCACCGGAGGGGACCCGCCCTTTCGTCTGGCACCAGCCGCGGCGGCTACTCGGGGTAGCCCGGGATCACTCCCTCGCCGTCGGCCATCAACAGCTCGCGGACCTCGTCGATCGTCGCCTCGGCGCTCGGCAGGATCAGCTCGGACGGCGCCAGTGAATCCAGCGGCACCGGAGTGCCGAACTGCTTCACCGCGTCCAGCAGCTTGCCGTAGGCCCGACGGAAGTGCTCCTCGTCCCCCGACTCCACTGCGGTGACGAGCTCGGCGTCGAGCTCGTTGAGCAGGTTCAGGTGGTCATCGCCCACCTCGTACTGCCCCTCACCCATGACCCTCATGATCATGCCGTGCGTCTCCCTGGTTCGTGGGATGGAGCTCAGATCACTTGTTGTAGTTGATGCGCGGGGTGTCCTGCTGGGGGTGGGCCTCCGGCTGCTGCGGCTTGCCCTGTTCGATCGCGGCCGGACCGGAGGACGGGCCCCCCAGCTCGGCCTTCATCCGGGCCAGTTCCAGCTCGACGTCGGTGCCGCCGGCCACCCGCTCCAGCTCGGCCTCGATGTCGTCCTTGCGGCCGAGACCGCTGGAGTCGTCGAGCGCGCCGGACGCCAGCAGCTCGTCGATCGCACCGGCCCGGGCCTGCATCTGGGCCGTCTTGTCCTCGGCCCGCTGGATGGCCAGGCCGACGTCGCCCATCTCCTCCGAGATCCCGGAGAAGGACTCGGCGATGCGGGTCTGCGCCTGAGCGGCGGTGTAGGTGGCCTTGATGGTCTCCTTCTTGGTGCGGAAGGCGTCCACCTTGGCCTGCAGCCGCTGGGAGGCGAGCGTGAGCTTCTCCTCCTCGCCCTGGAGGGCCTGGTACTGCGTCTCCAGGTCGGTGATCTGGGACTGCATGTTGGCCCGGCGGGTCAGCGCCTCGCGCGCGAGGTCCTCGCGGCCCAGGGACAGCGCCTTGCGGCCCTGGTCCTCGTACTTCGCCGACTGCTGCTGGAGCTGGGTCAGCTGGAGTTCCAGGCGCTTGCGCGAGGTCGCGACGTCCGCGACGCCACGCCGTACCTTCTGCAGCAGTTCGAGCTGCTTCTGGTAGGAGTAGTCGAGCGTCTCTCGGGGATCCTCCGCCCGGTCCAAGGCCTTGTTCGCCTTGGAGCGGAAGATCAACCCCATACGCTTCATGATTCCGTCGCTCATGGGCCTCGGGTGCCCCCTTCTCCGGCCTGCGGTCTCTATCTCGATACCAGACACGACGAGTGTATGTGCAGCGAGCCCGTCGCCGCAGTGCACCTGCCTGCTACAAGACTGCTACAGCGACCAGCGGACTTCCTCCTCCCCCGGGTGGATCCGCCTCTCATCCCCTCCATAGTCCATCCGATTGATCCCCTACGGGAAGGGGCCGGGAAACCCCGGCGGGCGGTCGGCCTCGCGGATCGATACGCGTTTGGGTCCGAGGGGACCCCGAGAAGCCGCCCGGCACCCCGTACGCTGGTGGTGTGTTCCGACGCCGTTCAGATGATGCAGCCGCCTCCGCCACCGTGCTGGAGAAGCCGGACGAGACCCGCCACCCCCAGGCCAAGAAGGGCCGGCCAACGCCCAAGCGCAGTGAGGCCGAGGCCAACCGGCGTACCCGGGTGACGGTGCCCAAGGACCGCAAGGAGGCCGCCCGCCAGGCCCGCGAGCGGATGCGCTCCGAGCGTGAGAAGCAGCGCACCGCGCTGCTGGAGGGCGACGAGCGCCACCTGCCGGCCCGCGACAAGGGCCCGGTGCGCAAGTTCGCCCGCGACTACGTGGACGCCCGCTGGTCGCTCGCCGAGTTCTTCCTGCCCGCCGCCGTGGTCATCCTGGTGCTGAGCATCATCAAGGTGCCCGCCATCCAGCTGCTGTCCACGCTGCTGTTCCTGCTGTTCTTCGTGCTGGTGATCCTGGACTTCGTCCGCCTCGGCTTCGGTCTGCGCAAGCAGTTCGCCGAGCGCTTCGCCGGCCAGAACACCCGCGGCGCGGTCGCCTACGGCCTGATGCGCATCCTGCAGATGCGCCGGCTGCGACTGCCCAAGCCGCAGGTGCGGCGCGGGGAGAAGCCCTGACCGCCGAACCGGTGGACTCCGGCTGGGCCCCCCCTTCCTGGGAGGGGCCCGGCCTGTACGCGTTGCCGGGTCAGGGGGACGGCGGCCACGACCGGATCGGCCAGGAGCGCCGGCTGCCCTCGCGCAGCGGCTCCTTCGCCGGCGGCACCGGCGCCTGGCTGGACCGGCTCGGCGGACTGCGCAACTTCGTCCGCCAGGAGCTGGTCTCCCGGCAGCTCGCCGAGCAGCTGGCCGGCCGCACCGGGCAGCGCGTCCTCGACATCGGCTGCGGCCAGGGCACCCAGGCGCTGCGCCTGGCCCGGGCCGGCCACTACGTCACCGGCATCGACTCCGACCCGGTCGCGCTCGGCGTCGCCCAGGGGGCGCTCGCCGAGGAACCGCCGGAGGTCGCCGGCCGGCTGCAACTCCTCAGCGGCGACGCCCACCAGTGCGGGCGCTGGTTCGGCCCGCGCAGCTTCGACGTGGTGCTCTGCCACGGCGTCCTGATGTACCTGCCCGCCCCCGACCCGATGATCGCCTCGCTGGCCCGGCTGCTGGCCCCGGGCGGGCTGCTCTCGCTGCTGGTCCGCAACCGCGACGCGCTCGCCCTGCGGCCCGCCGCCGCCGGGGACTGGCGGGCCGCCCTGCACGCCTTCGAGAGCGACCGGTACTACAACCGGCTCGGGCTGGCCGCCCGCGCCGACCGCCTCACCGACCTCACCGTCACCCTCTCCGAGGTGTCGGTGCCGCTGAAGCACTGGTACGGCGTACGGGTCTTCACCGACAACGCGCCCGACGACGCGACCCCGCCGGTGGACGGGCGGCAGCTCGCCCAGCTGCTGGAGGCCGAGGACCGGGCCGGCCGCACCGACCCGTACCGGCAGGTCGCCGCGCTGCTGCACGTGGTCGGGGCCAAGTAGCGGCCCCGCGACGGCGGTTACGCCTCGTGCAGGCTCATCGAGTAGATCACCCGGTCGTCGTCCAGCAGGACCGCCGTGTCGATGCCGTCCTCGGCGAGCTGCTTCCAGGACTCCCCGATCCAGGTCTCGGCGTCCCCCTGGCCGGCGAACTCCTCCTGAGCGCCCTCCGGCACCACCGCGGTGCCGTCCGCCTTCTCGTACCGCCACGTCCAGACCATGCCCGGCTCCTCCCACCGACGACGCTGCCTGCGTGCTGCGCACCTTAGCCTGCCCGGCCCGATCTTCCGTATGCCTGGCCGGACGGTCCGGATGCCCGGTCGGGCAGGATGGGCGGCATGGCGACCCACCACCTGCTCCCCCGCACGCTGCTGCTCGGCGGCGCCCGCTCCGGCAAGTCCACCCGGGCCGAGCAGTTGCTCGCCGACCGCCCGGACGTCCTGTACGTGGCCACCGGCGGCACCCGGGACGGCGACGCCGAGTGGGCCCAGCGGGTCGCCCTGCACCGCGAGCGGCGGCCGGCGAGCTGGCGCACCGCCGAGACCTGCGACCTGGAGGCCGTGCTGGCCGACCGGACCGACCCGGCGCCGGTGCTGGTCGACTGCCTGGCACTGTGGCTGACCGCCGTGATGGACGAGTGCGGCGCCTGGGACGACGCGGTCTGGGCGGCGGGCGGGGAGGCCGCCGTCCAGCGGCGCTGCGAGGCCCTGGCGCGGGCCTGGGCGGCCACCGGGCGGACGGCCGTCGCGGTCAGCAACGAGGTCGGGATGGGCGTCGTCCCGGCGACCGCCGCAGGCCGGCGCTTCCGCGACACCCTGGGCCGGCTGAACATGGCCGTGGCGGACGCCTCCGAGCGTGTGCTGCTGGTCGTGGCCGGGCAGGTTCTGACCGTCAAGCCAGCCGCCGCCTGAACATCTGCGGCGTGTAGCCTTCCGGACGATGGACACGACCGTGGATCTCGATACGTTCTCCTCGCTCGTCGAGCGCCCCGACGAGAGCGCCCGACGGGCCGCCGAGGAACGCTGGCAGGAGGCCGGCCGACCGCGCGGCGGGCTCGGCAAGCTGGAGGAGCTGGGCAGCTGGCTGTCGTCCGTACAGGGGCGATCCCCCGTGCGGCCGGTGTCGGCCCCCAAGGTGCTGCTGTTCGCCGCCGACCACGGCGTGGCCGCGCTCGGGGTGTCCCGGCTGCCCGCCAAGGGCGGTACCGCCGCGCGGGTGCGCGCCGTCCTGGACGGCACCGCGCCGGTCACCCGGCTGGCCCGGCGCTACGGCGCCGAGGTGCGGGTCGTCGACGTCGCGGTGGACGCCGACCCCGCCGACTTCCCGGACGACGTGGTCACCCACCGGATCCGGCGCGGCTCCGGCCGGATCGACGTCGAGGACGCGCTCACCCCCGAGGAGACCGCGCGGGCCTTCCGGGCCGGCATGGCCGTCGCCGACGAGGAGGCCGACGCCGGCACCGACCTGGTGCTGCTCGGCGACCTCGGCGTCGGCGCCACCACCGTCGCCGCCGTCCTGGTCGGCGCGCTGTGCGGAACGGACGCGGCCGCCGTCACCGGGCGCGGCTCGGGCGTCGACGACCGGGTCTGGATGGTCAAGTGCGCCACCATCCGCGACTCCCTGCGGCGGGCCCGGCCCGTCCTCGGCGACCAGCTGGCGCTGCTCGGCGCCACCGGCGGGGCCGACTTCGCGGCGATCACCGGCTTCCTGCTCCAGGCCGCAGTGCGACGGCTCCCCGTGGTGCTGGACGGCGTCGTCTCGGCGGCCTGCGCGCTGGTCGCGCAGCGGATCGCCTTCCGGGCGCCGGAGTGGTGGCGGGCCGGGCAGTCCAGCGGCGAGCCCGCCCAGGCCAAGGCCTACGACCGCCTCACCCTGACGCCGTTGCAGGACCAGGGGATCACCATGGGCGAGGGCCTCGGCGCGCTGCTGGCCCTGCCGCTGCTCCAGGCCGCGGGCGACGCGCTCGCGGACGAGGCCCCGCGGCCGTTCGTGCCGTCGGCGCCGAAGGAGCAGCCGAAGCTGCCGTCGGCGGCGGACCTGCTGCGGCGGCTGTAGGAAAGACGGTTGTAGGAGACCCGCGGCAACCCGCGGCACCAGGATCATCGGCGCCCCGTCCGGCACATCGGACGGGGCGCTTCCGTTCGGAGGGAAACACGTCGTGCAGGGCGCCAGTTGGGCCGAGGGGCTCCGGTTCGGGTTCGGGACGCTGTCCGTGCTGCGGGTGCGGGTGGAGCGGTGGGACCGGGCCGCGGCGGCGCGGGCGATGACGGCGGCCCCGGTGGTGGGGCTGGTGCTCGGCGCGGCGGCCGCCGGGGCGGGGGCGCTGGTGGCCTGGCGAGCCGGCGGGCTGCTCGGGGCGGTGACGGCGGTGGGTGTGCTGGCCGCGCTCACCCGGGGGCTGCACCTGGACGGCCTGGCGGACGTGGCCGACGGCCTGGGCAGCGGGAAACCGGCCGAGGACGCGCTGCGCATCATGAAGCAGTCCGACATCGGCCCGTTCGGCGTCCTGACCCTCGTTCTCGTGCTGCTGGCCCAGATCGCGGCGCTGGCCGGACAGTTCGCCGAGTCGACCACGCGCGGCGCGCTCGCGGTGCTGGCGTCGGCGGTGACCGCGCGGTGCGCGCTCGCCTGGGGCTGCCTGCGGTCGGTGCCGGCCGCCCGGCCGGGCGGCCTGGGCGCGATGGTGGCGGGCACCGTGGCACCCGCCGGAGCGGTCGCGGGGACGGCCGCCGCGGCGCTCGCCCTGGCCGCACTCGGGATGTTTGACGGATCGTCAACCTTCCGTCTCCCCCTGGCTGTTGTGCTCGGCGTCGGCTGTGCCCAGCTGCTGCTCCGGCGCTGCGTACGGCGGTTCGGCGGAATCACCGGGGACGTGCTCGGCGCGATGGCGGAAACCGCCGCGACCGCCTCGCTGTTCGCCCTGGCGTTGCTCGGCTGATACCGGGCGGCGCGTGATCCCACCATGCGGACTACCATGCGGGGAGCACCGCAGCCCTGCACCGCCGCAGGTCCTGCCCGCCCGGCGTGACCCGAGGAGCCGGGGCCTCTGGTGTGCGTGGCCGCGAACTGCGCGGGTGCGCGCGCCAGGGGGCCCGGACCCGGGGCGTGCCGGGCGGTCCGGCCTGCGACGGCGGGTTGCGCCGGTGCGGCAGCCTCGCCGCAACCGGCCGTGGACCGCGAAAGAACAGGACGCATTACGTGACTGCATTGTCTGTGAGCACCTCCTCCGCCGCCTCGCTGCGCGCGGACGCCCTGGTGGTCGGTGTCGCCAAGGGCCCCAAGGGCATCGTGCTGGCCCCCGGCTCCGAGGCCGTGAACGAGGCGTTCGAGGGCAAGCTGACCGAGGTCCTCAGCACCCTGGGCGCGACCGGCGCCGAGGGCGAGGCCGTCAAGGTGCCCTCCCCCGCCGGCCTGAAGGCCGCGCTCGTGCTCGCGGTCGGCCTCGGCGAGGCCGCCGAGGCCGGCTACCAGCTGGAGGCGCTGCGCCGCGCCGCTGGTGTCGCCGCCCGCACCCTGACCGGCGCCAAGAAGGCCGCGCTGGCCCTGCCGACCGAGTCCGCGGACGAGGTCGAGGCCGTCGCGCTGGGCGGCCTGCTCGGCTCGTACGCCTTCGGCACCTACAAGGCCGACGGCAGCGGCAAGGAGCCGGTCGGCGAGCTGGTCGTGCTGGCCCCCCGCAAGGGCAGCAAGGACGCCAAGGCGGCCGTGGAGCGCGCCGCCGCGGTCGGCGAGGAGATGAACCGGGCCCGTGACCTGGTCAACACCGCGCCGAACGACCTGAACCCGAAGAGCTTCGCCGCGATCGCCCAGGCGGCCGGCAAGGAGCACGGCCTCAAGGTCGAGGTGCTGGACGAGAAGGCGCTGCTCAAGGGCGGCTTCGGCGGCCTGCTGGGCGTCGGCAACGGCTCGGCCAACCCGCCGCGGCTGGTGAAGGTGGCCTACACCCACCCGAAGGCGAAGGCCACGCTGGCCTTCATCGGCAAGGGCATCACCTACGACTCGGGCGGCATCTCGCTGAAGCCGGCCGGCCACAACGAGACCATGAAGTGCGACATGGCCGGCGCCGCCGCCGTGTTCGCCGCCGTGGTGGCCGCCAAGCGCCTGGGCCTGGCCGTCAACGTGACCGGTTGGCTGGCGCTGGCCGAGAACATGCCGTCCGGCTCCGCCACCCGCCCCGGCGACGTGCTGCGCATGTACGGCGGCAAGACCGTCGAGGTGCTGAACACCGACGCCGAGGGCCGTCTGGTGCTGGCCGACGCGATCGTGCGCGCCGGCGAGGAGAACCCGGACGTCATCGTCGACGTGGCGACCCTGACCGGCGCCATGGTGCTGGCCCTGGGCAACCGCACCTTCGGCGTGATGTCCAACAACGACGAGCTGCGCGAGACCCTGCACACCGTCTCGGGCGAGGTCGGCGAGCAGTCCTGGCCGATGCCGCTGCCGGCCGAGCTGCGCAAGGGCATGACCGAGTCGACCATCGCCGACCTGGCGAACATGGGCGAGCGGATGGGCGGCGGCCTGGTGGCCGGCCTGTTCCTGAAGGAGTTCGTGGCCGAGGGCATCGACTGGGCCCACCTGGACATCGCCGGCCCGGCGTTCCACGAGAGCGCGCCGTTCGGCTACACCCCGAAGGGCGGCACCGCGAGCGCGGTGCGCACCCTGGTCCGGTTCGCCGAGCAGACCGCGGCGGGCGGCAAGGCCTGATCAGGCACCGATTCGACGGGGGTCCGGCGCGCGTGCGCCGGGCCCCCGTCGGCGTTCGCGCACAGGCTCCGGTTACCTGCGAGTAGGCCAGGGCCCCGCTCCGCACCTCTGTTCGCTGCGGGCGAAACTTTGTTCCACCCTGCGGAAGAGGTGGCGCCGCAGGGCCGCGCCGACGCCCGTCCGGCGGCTGTCAACCCCGCGTTGAGCTGCAATGATGCCCTTCCGTGGGGGGTATTCCCGCCCCGGTGACCGCTCTGGGGGACACCCCTGGGGTGGACCCGGACATCAGCCACCGCGAACAAGTGCGAAGATGTATTTCCGGCACGACTGGGCGCCTCACAAAGGCTTCCGACCCCACCGGACCGCGACCGGCCCGGCGACCCACCCCATTGCATGGAGGACGTGACGTGGCGAACGACGCCAGCACCGTTTTCGACGTAGTCATTCTCGGAGGCGGAAGCGGCGGTTACGCCGCGGCGCTCCGCGCCGCTCAGCTGGGCCTGAGCGTCGCCCTGGTCGAGAAGGGGGAGCTGGGCGGCACCTGCCTGCACCGCGGCTGCATCCCGACCAAGGCTCTGCTGCACGCCGCCGAGATCGCGGACGAGACGAAGGAGGCCGCCGAGTTCGGCGTTCTGGCCACCTTCCAGGGCATCGACATCAACGGCGTCCACAAGTACAAGGACGACGTCATCGCCGGCCTGTACAAGGGCCTCCAGGGCCTGGTCGCCTCCCGCAAGGTCACCTTCATCCAGGGCGCGGGCAAGCTCTCCTCGCAGACCTCGGTGGACGTCAACGGCCAGCGCATCGAGGGCCGCCACATCGTCCTGGCCACCGGCTCCGTGCCGCGCTCGATCCCGGGCCTGGAGATCGACGGCAACCGCGTGATCTCCTCGGACCACGCGCTCAAGCTCGACCGCATCCCGAAGTCGGCCGTCATCCTCGGCGGCGGCGTGATCGGCGTCGAGTTCGCCTCGGTCTGGAAGTCCTTCGGCGTCGAGGTCACCATCGTCGAGGCGCTGCCGCACCTCGTCCCGCTGGAGGACGAGAACTCCTCCAAGCTGCTGGAGCGCGCGTTCCGCAAGCGCGGCATCAAGTTCGAGCTGAAGGCCCGCTTCTCGGGCGTCGAGTACACCGAGGCCGGTGTCCGCGTCTCCACCGAGAACGGCAAGCAGATCGACGCCGACCTGCTGCTCGTCGCCATCGGCCGCGGCCCGGTCTCGTCCGGCCTCGGCTACGAGGAGAACGGCGTCGCGATGGACCGCGGCTACGTCCTGGTCGACGAGTACATGCGCACCAACGTGCCCACCATCTCGGCCGTCGGCGACCTCGCCCCGACCCTGCAGCTGGCCCACGTCGGCTTCGCCGAGGGCATCCTGGTCGCCGAGCGCCTGGCCGGCCTCAAGCCGGTGCCGATCGACTACGACGGCGTCCCGCGCGTGACCTACTCCAACCCCGAGGTGGCCTCCGTCGGCATCTCCGAGGCCAAGGCCGTCGAGCTGTACGGCAAGGAGAAGGTCGTCACCCTCAAGTACAACCTGGCCGGCAACGGCAAGAGCAAGATCCTGAAGACCGCCGGCGAGATCAAGCTCGTCCAGGTCAAGGACGGCGCCGTGGTCGGCGTCCACATGGTCGGCGCCCGCATGGGCGAGCAGGTCGGCGAAGCTCAGCTGATCTACAACTGGGAGGCCCTGCCGGCCGAGGTCGCGCAGCTCATCCACGCGCACCCGACCCAGTCCGAGGCCCTGGGCGAGGCGCACCTGGCGCTGGCCGGCAAGCCGCTGCACGCGCACGACTGATCACGCCACCACCCCCCATTTCCAGTACGCAAGACTTGATAGGAGTCGCTGAAACCATGGCGGTCTCAGTAACACTGCCCGCGCTGGGCGAGAGCGTTTCCGAGGGCACCGTCACCCGTTGGCTGAAGGCCGAGGGTGAGCGTGTCGAGGTCGACGAGCCGCTGCTCGAGGTGTCGACCGACAAGGTCGACACCGAGATCCCGTCGCCGGCCTCCGGCATCCTGGCCTCGATCAAGGTCGGCGAGGACGAGACCGTCGACGTCGGCGCCGAGCTGGCGATCATCGACGACGGCTCCGGTGCCCCGGTCGCCGCTGCGGCCCCGGTCGCCGAGGCCGCGCCCGTCGCCGCCCCGGCCCCGGCCGTGGAGGCGCCCGCCGCCCCCGCCCCGGTCGCCGCTGCCGCCCCGGCGGCTCCGGCTGCCGCTCCGGCCGCCGACGCCACCCCGGTCCTGCTGCCCGCGCTGGGCGAGTCGGTCACCGAGGGCACCGTCACCCGCTGGCTGAAGGCCGAGGGTGAGACGGTCGAGGTCGACGAGCCGCTGCTCGAGGTCTCCACCGACAAGGTCGACACCGAGATCCCGTCGCCGATCGCCGGTGTCGTGGTGAAGATCCTGGTCGGCGAGGACGAGACCGCCGAGGTCGGCGCCCAGCTCGCGCTGATCGGCGCCGCGGGTGCCGTCGCCGCCGCCCCGGCCCCGGTGGCCGCTCCGGCTCCGGTCGCCGCGCCCGCTCCGGTCGCTGCTCCGGCCCCCGTCGCCCCGGCGGCTCCGGCCGCCCCGGCTGCTCCGGCTCCCGTCGCCGCCGCTCCGGCCCCGGTGGCCCCGGCCGCGCCCGCTCCGGTCGCCGCTCCGGCCCCCGTCGCCCCGGCCGCGCTGGCTGCCCCGGTGGCCGACGCCGGTGACGCCTACGTCACCCCGCTGGTGCGCAAGCTCGCCGCCGAGCACGGTGTCGAGCTGTCCTCCGTCGCCGGTACCGGCGTCGGCGGCCGCATCCGCAAGCAGGACGTCGTCGCCGCCGCGGAGGCCGCCAAGGCCGCCCCGGCCCCGGTCGCCGCCGCCGCTCCGGCCGCTGCGCCGAAGGCCGCCGCCGCGCCGTCCGCCCTGCGCGGTCAGACGGTCAAGATGACCCGCATGCGCAAGGTCATCGGCGACAACATGCTGAAGGCCCTGCACGAGCAGGCCCAGCTGACCAGCGTGGTCGAGGTGGACGTCACCAAGATCATGTCGCTGCGCGGCAAGGCCAAGGAGGGCTTCCTCGCCCGCGAGGGCGTCAAGCTGTCCCCGATGCCGTTCTTCGTCAAGGCCGCGGCCCAGGCGCTGAAGACCCACGCGGTCGTCAACGCCCGGATCAACGAGGCCGAGGGCACCATCACCTACTTCGACACCGAGAACATCGGTATCGCGGTGGACTCCGAGAAGGGTCTGATGACCCCGGTCATCAAGGGTGCGGGCGACCTCAACATCGCCGGCATCTCGAAGAAGACCGCCGAGCTGGCCGCCAAGGTCCGCGACAGCAAGATCACCCCGGACGAGCTGTCCGGCGCCACCTTCACCATCAGCAACACCGGCTCGCGCGGTGCGCTGTTCGACACCGTGATCGTGCCGCCGAACCAGGTCGCCATCCTGGGCATCGGTGCCACCGTCAAGCGCCCGGTGGTCATCGAGGCCGACGGCGGCACCGCCATCGGCATCCGCGACATGACCTACCTGTCGCTCTCCTACGACCACCGCCTGGTGGACGGCGCCGACGCCGCCCGCTACCTGGTCGCGGTCAAGGAGATCCTGGAGGCCGGCGAGTTCGAGGTCGAGCTCGGCCTGTAAGGCACCACTGCTGGTCCGCGGTTTCGGCTGCACGGAGCCCCGCGTCGTCCCCGGACGGCGCGGGGCTCCGCCGTTGCCCGGGGCCGCCCGTCGTGCGCCTGCTTCCGGCCGCGCCCGCTCGTCTCGGGCTGCGACGACCGCGCCTGGCTGCGTCGAACATCACCAGCGTTTCGCCGGGCCATGGCATGCGCGGGGGCTGGCGAACGGGGATGCTGGAGCGGTGATGGACGAGACCGACTTCTGGCAGATGATCGACGAGACCCGGGAGGACGCCGACGGCGATCCGGACGAGCAGGCCGACCGGCTGGTGGAACGGCTGGTCCAGCTGACCCCGGACGACGTCATCGACTTCGCCCGGCTGTTCGAGGCCCGGTTCCAGCGGGCCTACCGCCACGACCTCTGGGGCGCCGCCTACCTGCTGCTCGACGGCGCCTCCGACGACACCTTCGACTACTTCCGCTGCTGGCTGATCGGCCAGGGCCGGGACGTCTTCGAGGGCGCTCTGTTCGAACCGGACGACCTGGCGGACCTGCTGCCCGAGTTCGACGAGGAGGAGGACGGCGAGGCCGAGGACCTCGGCTACGCCGCCGACGAGGCGTACGAGCAGCTGACCGGGCTGCCGCTGCCCGAGGTGGGCGGGCGACAGTCCGGCCGACCGGCCGGGGCCGCGCTGGACTTCGACGACCCGGACGTCATGGCGAAACGGTTTCCCAAGCTCTGGGAGCGCTACGGGGATTAGGGCGTGTCAGACACGCCCACGGCATGAGCGGGGCCGGACGCGTCAGGCGGTGCTGCCGCCGCCGGACGTGCCGTCCTGCCTGACGCCCTTGAGGATCTGGTCCAGCACGGCCGCGTCCGGCGCGCTCGGGGTGTCGTCCACCCCGCCCTCGAACACCACGAAGCCGCCGCCCTTGGCCGGGACGGCCGCCAGCAGGACGTAGCCCTGGGTGCCGTCCGCGGTGCGGATGTGCCAGCGCACGGCGTAGCCGGCCACGCCCGCGACGCTCGTGTAGCCGGAGCCGGAGTCGGTGTGCGAGCTGATCCCGGTGAAGATCTGGCCGGCGTACGCGGGCATCGTGGCCTCGGCGGCCGCCTTGGCGGTGACGCCCTGGACGGTGTCCTTCTCGACCGAGAACTGGCCGCGGATGCAGGAGCTGCCGTCCGGGCAGGAGTAGCGGCCGGTGCCCAGGTAGACCGTGGAGTGCGGGGAGTTGGGCGCCACGTCCCAGCCGTCGAACACCGGGACGGTGATCGCGTGCTGGGTGTCCGGGACAGTGCTCCTGACGGTCGGCGCCGGCTTGGGCGCGGGCGTCGGGGTGGGCGTCGGGGCGGGCGTGCCCGCCGTGGGGCTCGGGGCGGGGCCGGCGCCCCGGGTGATGGTGACGGTCGGGTTCGGGACCGGGTCGGCCTGCGGGGAGCCGCCGCTGAGCGCGATCCCGGCGACGATCCCGCCCACGGCGAGGACGGCGACCGCGATGCCGACGACCAGGCCGGGCCTCATCCGGCGGGGCGCCGGCTGCTGCGGGTAGCCCGGCGCCGGGTAGCCGTAGCCCGCGCCCTGGGCCGGGTAGCCGTCCTGGGCCGGGTAGTAGCCGTCCTGGCCCGGGTAGCCGTAGCCCGGGGCGGGAGCGCTGCCCGGGTAGCCGTAGCCGGGGGCGTCCTGCGGGCCGCCGTAGCCGTACCCGGGCTGCCGGCCGGGGGGCTGCCAGCCCTGGGTGGGGGCGTCGGCGAGGTGGCCGACGCCGCCCTGGAGCGGGCGTACCTCGCTGGTCCAGGCGTTGCCGTCCCACCAGCGCTCGTGACCGGGGGTGCCGTCCGCACCGGGGACCGGGTACCACCCGGGGGGCGTCGAGTTGCTCACGGCCGTACGGTACCCGGCGGGGTGCTGGTCCAGACAGAGCGGATCGGTCACGACTCTGCACCACCCGCCGTACCTGACTGATCGTCAGATATGGCGGGTGGCAAGGCCGGTCGGGCGGGTCAGTCCGCCAGGCGGCGGGCCATCCAGATGTCGTCCACGTAGGACCCGTCGATCAGGAACTCCTCCGCCAGCGAGCCCTCGACGACGAAGCCGCAGCCCTCGTAGAGGCGGCGGGCCGGGGTGTTCCAGCCGAGCACCCGCAGGGTCAGCTTGCGCGCGCCCGCGGCCCGGGCGGCCTCGCAGGCCGCCTCGACCAGGCGCCGGCCGACACCCCGGCCGCGGACCGTGCCGTCGACGACCAGGCCCTGGATCTGCCGGACGTGCCGGTTGCTGGCCAGCGGGGTCGGCGGGACCTGGCGGACGTAGCCGACCACCCGGCCCGCCAGGAGGGCGACCAGGTACTGCTCCGGGGTGTGCCGTTCGTCGAAGAGGCCGTCCTCCTCGGGCGGCTGCGGGGAGACGTCGGCCAGCGGGGACCAGGCGGCACGGTTGAGAACCGCGAGTTCACCCTCGTCCTCGGGCTGAGCTGGGCGGATGATCAGATTGTCCTCGTGCATGCGCGTCATGCTAATGAGACGCATGCCGACATGACAGGGCTTCGGGAACTGGGAGGATGGACGCATGCGCATCGCTGTCACGGGCTCCACGGGATTGATCGGTTCGGCTCTCGTCCGCTCCCTGCTGGCGGACGGCCACGAGGTGGTCCGGCTCGTCCGGCGCCGCTCCAGGACGGGCCCGCAGCCCGACGGCAGCACGGCCATCGGCTGGAACCCGCTGCTCGGCCAGGTCGATCAGGACGGACTGGCCGGGGTCGAGGCGGTCGTGCACCTGGCCGGCGCCGGAGTCGGCGACCACCGCTGGACGGACGCCTACAAGCGGGAGATCCGGGAGAGCCGGGCACTCGGCACCGAGACGCTGGCCGTCGCACTGGCCGCGCTCAAGAAGCCGCCCCGGGTGCTGGTCAGCGCCTCCGCCGTCGGCTGGTACGGGCAGACCGGCAACCGGGTGATCGACGAGGACTCCCCCGCCGGCGACGACTTCCTGGCCGAGGTCTGCGTGGAGTGGGAGGCGGCCGCGCGGCCGGCCGAGCTGGCCGGCATCCGGGTCGTCCACCCGCGCACCGGGATGGTGCTGTCCGCGGCCGGCGGGGCCGGGGCGCGGCTGTTCCCGCTGTTCAAGCTGGGGCTGGGCGGGCGGCTCGGCGACGGGCGGCAGTACTGGAGCTTCATCTCGCTGGCCGACCAGGTCGCCGCGCTGCGGTTCCTGATCGACCGGGACGACCTCTCGGGCGCCGTCAACCTCACCGCGCCCGACCCCGTCACCAACGCCGAGCTGACGGCGGCGTTCGGGCGGGTGCTCCGGCGGCCGACCCCGTTCCCGGTGCCGGAGGCGGTGCTCAAGCTCGTGCTCGGCGAGCTGGCGGTCGAGGTGGTCGGCAGCCACCGGGTGGTGCCGCGGCGGCTGCTGGACGCGGGCTTCCGCTTCGCGCACCCGGACGTGGACTCGGCGGTGCGCGCGGCGCTGTGAGTGGCGGTACTCGCGACGCTGTGAGTGGCGGTGTGCGCGGCGCGGGGAGTGGTGCTGGGATGGTGCGCACGGTGCTGTGAGTGACGCCGGGGGTGACCGGCGTCGCGGAGCCCTGCGGTCCGCCGCGGGGCTCCGCCACGGGCTCCGCCGCAGGGCTCCGGTACGTCCCGCTGCGTACGGCGGCTACGGCATTCGCGCTGGCCAGGGGCATATGCCGGGCGGAGATCGGGTGGGGGTCGGACGGGGCTCCGGGAGGGGGCGCACGGGAGCACACACCAGGCGCGTCGCACGCCCCCGGTGACCGTGCGCGCCCGCCGACCCCGGAACCCGGCCCCAACGGCGCACTGTCCGTGACCGCGCTCCCGTCCGGTGCCGCACGCCCCCTCTCGCCCCTTGGATCGGGCCCGATGCGCTTGTCTGATGCTCACACTGACTGGGCATCACACCGTCGGACCGTGTCCCGGCACCCCGCTGCCTGCGTCGGCCGGAGCCCCGGGACCAGGGAGGGAGCACGCCAGTGCCCACATACGACTTCACCCGCCGCGCCCGCCGCCCGTCCGACCCTGACGTCATCGTCATCGGCGCCGGACTCGCCGGCCTGGCCGCCGCACGCACGCTCACCGGTCGCGGCCTCACCGTGCAGATCCTGGAGGCCACCGACCGGATCGGCGGCCGGATGGCCACCCGCGAACTGGACGGATTCCGGCTCGACGACGGCAGCCACCTGCTGAACACCGCCTTCCCCGAACTCCGCCGCGTCCTCGACCTCGACCGCCTCGACCTGCGCCCGCTCGCCGCCGGAGTCCTCGTGCACAGCGCCGGCCGCCGCTACCGCACCGGGGACCCACAGCTCACCACCGCCCGGCAGGCCGCCACCCGCGCCCCACTCGGCAGCCCGCTGGACAAGGCCCGGCTCGGCAGCTGGCTCGGCCGGCTCGCCACCACCCCCGCCAGCCGCCTCAAGGCCCGCCCGGAGACCACCACCGCCCGCGCACTGGCCGGCCACGGGCTCGCCCCGCGCACCCTCGACGGCTTCCTGCGGCCACTGCTCAGCGCGCTGCTCAGCGACCCCGCCCTCGGCACCAGCAGCCGGATCGCCGACCTGGTCCTGCGCTCCTACGCGCGCGGACGGCTCTGTCTGCCCGCCGGCGGGATCGCGGCCGTGCCGGCCCAGCTGGCCACCACCCTGCCCGCCGGCACCGTACGCACCGGGGTGCAGGTCACCTCGATCACCGCCGACGGCGTGGAGACCGTCGCCCACGGGCGGATCGGCGCCCAGGCCGTCGTCCTCGCCACCGACGCCCGCTCCGCCGCCGAACTGCTGCCCGGGCTACGGCTGCCGGACTTCCACCCCGTCACGACCTTCTACCACGCGGCCGACCGCACCCCGCTGGGCGAGGCCGTCCTGCTGCTCGACGGCGACCGGCCCGGCGGGCAGCCGCCGCTGGTCTCGCACTCGCTGGTGCTCAGCGAACTGCACCCCTCCTACGCCCCCGCCGGGCAGGCACTGATCGCCACCACCGTGCTCGCGCGGCGCTCCTTCGACGCGGGCGGCCCGGCCGGGCTGGAACCGGCGGTCCGGGCCCGGCTCGCCGAGCTGTACGGCACCTCGACCACCGGCTGGCAGTTCCTGAACGTGCGGCACGTCCCGGACGCGCTGCCCGCGATGCCGCCGCCGCACAACCCCCGGCGCCCGGTGCGGGTGCTGGCCGGGCTGTACGTCGCCGGGGACCACCGGGACACCAGCACCGTGCAGGGGGCGCTGGTCTCCGGGCGGCGGGCGGCGCAGGCGGTGCTGCGCGACTTCGGCGTCCCGGCCGACGCCCGGGAGGCCGAGGCGGCGGCCTGAGCCCGGCCGGCTCTCGGCTCTCGGCTCTTGGCTCCCGGGACACGCTGACGACCTGCCGATGGGCGACGGAGCGGCGACGTGCCAGGATGCCGACATGACCGCTCATCGGATGATTTACACCGTACGGCCGGCTGCGCGGTGAGCGCCGCCGTCCAGCCGGTGGCCCTGATCCTGATCCCCGCCGCGGCCGTCGCCGCGCCGCTGCTCGCCGACCGTCTGCTGCGGTGGATCGCCGTCCCGACCGTCGTGTTCGAGATCCTGCTCGGCGTCCTGATCGGCCCCGACGTCCTGAACTGGGCGCACGTCGACGAACTGGTCAACGCGCTCTCCCAGTTCGGCCTGGCCATGCTGATGTTCCTGGCCGGGTACGAGATCGACTTCGCCAAGCTGCGCGGCGGCCCGCTGAAACGGGCGGGCACCGCGTGGCTGGTCTCGCTCGTGGTGGCGCTCGGCGTGGGCGCGCTGGTCAACCGGGACCCGCTGAACGGCGCCTTCGCCGGGCTCGCGCTCACCACCACCGCCCTCGGGACCATCCTGCCGATCCTCCGCGACTCCGGCGAACTCCCCACCCCCTTCGGCTCGTTGGTGATGGCCACCGGGGCGGTCGGCGAGTTCGGGCCGATCATCGCGATCGCCATCCTGCTCAGCGGCAACTCCCCGGTCCGGACGGCCGTCATCCTCGGCGCCTTCGCGGTGATCACCGCCGTCGCGGTCCTCGGCGCACGCCGCCCCCGGCCCGCCTGGGCCACCCGGCTCATCAAGCGCACCCTGCGCACCTCCGGGCAGTTCGCCGTCCGGGCCGTGATCCTGGTGCTCGCCGTCATGGTGGCCGCCGCGATCTGGCTCGACCTGGACATGCTGCTCGGCGCCTTCACCGCCGGGATCGTCTCCCGGCTGCTGCTCTCCGACATCCGCCGGGCCGAGGAGGAGGTGATCGAGGCCAAGCTGGAGAGCATCGGCTTCGGTTTCCTGGTGCCGGTGTTCTTCGTGGTCAGCGGGATGAACTTCGACCTGGCCGCCCTGCTGGACGATCCCGGCACGATACTGCTCGTCCCGGTGTTCCTGCTGCTGCTCCTGGCCGTGCGCGGGCTGCCCGCCGGGCTGCTCGCCCCGGCCGGGCTCGGCCGGCGGGACCGCACGGCGCTCGGGCTCTACGGCGCGACGGCGCTGCCGCTGGTCGTGGTGATCACCACCATCGAGGTGGACGACGGCCACCTGCCGTCCTCGACGGCGGCCGCACTGGTCGGCGCCGGCATGCTCTCGGTGCTGGTGTTCCCGCTGGTGGCGCAGCGGGTGCGCGGCGGCAGCGTCCGGCCGGCCGCGCCGGAGGCCGGGCAGCCGCGCGTCCGGGCCGAGAGCTGGTGAGCCGCTTCGCTCCCGCCCGCCGCCGGGGCGGTCCCACCCGCCGCCGGGGCACTCGGAGCCGGTGCCGGTGCCGGGCGGACGGGCCCTTCGGCCCGGGGCGGGCCCGGGCCGGACGGGTTTCCAGGGCCGCCGGGGCTCGCCCGGCCGGCCCCTCTTCGACGGGTCCTCAGATCACGCCGGCCTGGCGGGCCGTCTCCTCGAAGGCACGGGCCACCGGACTGCCCCGGTAGGGGGTGAGGCGGCGGTGGAAGTCCCGGACGTACTCCAGCGAGCGGGCCGAGCGCATCTCCCCCGCCGCCCGCAGCGCGTCGGTGGCCATGGTGCAGGCCTCGTCGAGGTCCCCCATGCCGAGCCGGGCGGTGGCCAGCACCAGTCGGCAGAAGATCCGGCTGCGCGCGTAGGCGGGTGAGCGCAGCCGCAGCGACTTCTCGGCGTGCTGCGCGGAGGTGCGCCACTGCTGGAGGTCGCGGTAGCAGTGGGCGAACTCGTCGGAGAGCTGGGCCTCATCGAAGTACCGGGCCCAGGAGGGCAGTTCGTCGCCGACCCGGGCCGCTGCGAGTGCCCGCTCGGAGCGCACCAGCGCGGTGGTGCAGGCCCGGACGTCGCCCAGCAGGCCGTGTCCGCGCGCCTCGGCGGCGTGCATCAGCGACTGGACCACCGGCGGCACGGCGGTTCCCACGCCCTGCTGGGCGACCCTGGCCAGTTGGACGGCCTCCCGGCCGTGGCCCAGGTGGACGGCCTGCTGGCTCATCGTCACCAGGACGTACCCGCCGAGCGCGCGGTCCCCGGCGGCCTGGGACAGGCGCAGCGCCTGGACGAAGTAGCGCTGGGCGAGGCCGTGCGCGGCGATGTCGAAGGACGTCCAGCCGGCCAGCCTGGTCAGGTCGGCGACGGCGCCGAACAGCGCCCGGCCGATCTGCTCGCCGTAGCGGCCGCGCAGCATCGGCTCGGCCTCGCTCTCCAGGTAGCGGACCAGCGCCTGCCGGGCATGCCCGCCGCCGTAGGCGTGATCGAGCGCCCGGAAGAGGTCGCCGACGGCACGGATGGCGGCGATGTCGCCGCGGCCGACCCGCAGGGCGGGGCGCGACTCGCGGGCCGGTTCGGTGTACGGCGGCTCGACGGCGGTCGGCGGGCGCCGGCTCTGGGTGGGCACCCGGCCGATGGTGGGCCCGGCGGGGACGGCCGCGCCCGGGACGGGGCGCATGCCGGGGGCCCCGTGGTGGGCCTGGCCGCGCGCCGGGCTCGGAGGGGGAGCGCCCGGCGCGGGGGGCACGCTCTGGGCGGGCGCGGTGGATGCCGCGGTGCCGGCGGTACCGGCGGTACCGGCGGTGGCGGCGGGCGGACCGGTGGGCGGACCGGTGGCGACGTCGGGGCGGGCCATCGTCGAGCCGTCCCGGGCGACGCGCTCGTCCGTGCGGCCGATCAGCCAGTCCCGGCTGGGGACGACCAGGCCGGCCGGGGTGAAGGCGATCCGGCGCAGTTCGGACTGCGGGCCGTTGTCCTTGCGCCACATGCTCGCCACGATGTCCACCGCCTCCTGCGGGGTCTCGGCGAACTCCAGGCCCGCGTACACCGGGGCGCAGGCGTCCAGGCCGAGGTCCTGGGCGGTGAGGCGGCGGCCGAGGCGGCGGGTGAAGACCTCGGCGATCAGCGCGGGGGTGGCGCCGCGGGGCTGCTGGCCGCGCAGCCAGCGGGTGACCGAGGTCTTGTCGTAGCGCAGGTCGAGGCCGTGCTCCAGGCCGAGCTGGTCGACCCGGCGGGCCAGGCCCGCGTGCGAGAAGCCGGCCTCCTCGATGAGCGCGGCGAGTTGGCCGTTCTGCGGGGCCGGGCCGGAGTGCCCGGAGTGGCCGCCGACCGGCCCGGGGGCGGGGACGGCGGGTTCGTGCCGGTCGGTTGTGGCCTGCGCGGGCAGCCGCAGTTCGTCGGCGGTCGGGGCGTCGGCGGTCAGGGCGTCGGGGGCGTCCGGCAGGTTCCGGCCGACCGGGCCTCGGTGGTGGCCGAGCGGGTCGAGCGGTCCGTACGCCGGGCTGTCGGTTGCAGGCCGTTGGGGCATGTCAGTCAACACCTCTCGGACGTCGCACCGGGCTCTACCAGCACTTCGGCTGCCTGGGGCGGCGCCCCCTGTCGGGAATCGGCGTGAATGTAGCGAGCATTCGGGCGCTATGGGTGGATCTGACCGAGCAATCCTCCGAACGGGTGAAGCAACCGCGCCCATTGTGGGGAAGCGCGGTCGGCGCGGGTTTGGCCTTCCGCGGTCGAACCGTCGATCGCCCGTCATGGCGGTGAACACCACAGACCACCCGGATGCTGTGGTGGACCACCACATGGGAGCCGGGCCCCCGGATTTCCTAGCGTTCTCGGCCATGGACACCACTACAGCCCGCCCGATCGACGGCCGGACGGCCCTGGTCACCGGGGCCGCCTCGGGCATCGGCCGGGCCTGCGCCGAGGCCTTCGCCGGGGCCGGCGCCCGGGTCTACGTCGTCGACCTCGCGGCCGGCCCGGCCCGGGAGCTGGCCGAGCGGATCGGCGGCCACGCCGTCGTCGCGGACCTCGCCGACCCGGAGGCCGTGGAGGCCCTGCCGGCCGACGCCGACATCGTGGTCAACAACGCCGGCCTCCAACACGTCGCGCCCGTCCACGAGTTCCCGCCCGACCGCTTCACCCTCATCCAACGCGTCATGGTCGAGGCGCCGTTCCGCATCCTGCGCCGCACTCTCCCGCACATGTACGAGCAGGAGTGGGGCCGGGTGGTCAACATCTCCTCCGTCCACGGACTGCGGGCCAGCCCCTTCAAGTCCGCCTACGTCACCGCCAAGCACGCGCTGGAGGGCCTCAGCAAGACCGTCGCCCTGGAGGGTGCCCCCTACGGCGTCACCAGCAACTGCATCAACCCGGGCTACGTCCGAACTCCCCTGGTGGAGAAGCAGATCGCGAGCCAGGCGCTCGCCCACGGCATCCGCGAGGACGAGGTCGTCGAGCAGATCATGCTCGAACGCACGGCCGTCAAGCGCCTCATCGAGCCCGAGGAGATCGCCCAACTCGCCCTCTGGCTCTGCTCCCCGCCCGCCTCCTACATCACCGGCGCCAGCCTCCCCGTCGACGGCGGCTGGACGGCGCACTGAGCGACGGCACCTGGCCGTCCTCCCCAGGCCGACCCCCGGGACTATGTGGGCGGCCCACATAGTCCCGGGGAACGCGCCTCCCTACCTTGTGGCGACGTCCCCCGGGGCGGCGCCCCCGGGGACGACATTCCCCGGGGGCGCCGCCCCGGGGGCGACATCCTCCCCCCGCCCGGAAGTGGTGACCATGAACGCCTCCGCACCAGCCACGGCAGCCACCCGCTCACTCCCTCGGGTCGTGGCCGCCAGCCTCATCGGGACCACCATCGAGTGGTACGACTACTTCTTGTACGGAACAGCGGCCGCGCTGGTGTTCAACAAGCTGTTCTTCCCGAACACCGATCCGCTGACGGGGACGCTGCTGTCCTTCCTCACCTACGCGATCGGGTTCGCCGCGCGACCGATCGGGGCCCTGGTGTTCGGGCACTTCGGCGACCGGATCGGGCGGAAGAAGCTGCTCGTCGTCAGCCTGCTGCTGATGGGCGGGTCGACCACGCTGATCGGGGTGCTGCCCACCTACAGCTCCATCGGGGCGGCGGCGCCGGTGCTGTTGACGGTGCTGCGCCTGGTGCAGGGCTTCGCGCTCGGCGGGGAGTGGGGCGGGGCGGTGCTGCTGGTGTCGGAGCACGGGGACCAGCGGCGGCGCGGGTTCTGGGCGTCGTGGCCGCAGGGCGGGGCGCCGGCCGGGAACCTGCTGGCGGCGGGGGTGCTGTCGCTGCTGACGGCGGTCCTGTCGGAGGACGCGTTCCTGTCGTGGGGGTGGCGGGTGCCGTTCCTGCTGTCGGCGGTGCTGGTCGGGGTCGGGCTGTGGATCCGGCTGGCGGTGGACGAGTCGCCGCTGTTCAAGCAGGCGCTGGCGGCCCAGCAGCAGCGGAAGACCGCCGAACAGCCGCCGCTGGTGGCGGTGTTGCGCAACCACTGGCGGGAGGTGCTGGTGGCGATGGGCGCACGGATGGCGGAGAACATCTCGTACTACGTGATGACCACGTTCGTCCTGACGTACGCCGTCACCCACGCGCACTTCTCCAAGCAGACCGCGCTGAACGCCGTACTGATCGGCTCGGCGATCCAGTTCGGGCTGATCCCGTTGTTCGGAGCACTGTCCGACCGGGTCGGACGCAAGCCGGTGTACCTGGTGGGCGCCGTCGGGGTGGGCGTCTGGGCGTTCGTCTTCTTCGGACTGGTGGACACCAGGTCGTTCGGACAGCTGCTGGTCGCGGTGACGGTCGGACTGGTCTTCCACAGCGCGATGTACGCACCGCAGGCGGCGTTCTTCTCCGAGCTGTTCGCCACCCGGATGCGCTACTCGGGCGCCTCGATCGGGGCCCAGTTCGCCTCGGTGGCCGCCGGCGCGCCCGCGCCGCTGATCGCGACCGCGCTGCTCAAGGACTACGGCAACGCCACCCCGATCTCCGTGTACGTGGCGATCGCGGCGGCGATCACCGTGCTCGCGGTGCTGTGCGGGCGGGAGACCAGGGGCAGCGACCTGGCGGACGTCGAGACGGCGGTGGAGGCGGAGGCCGCCGCCGTGGCGGCCAAGCCCGCCACCGCCTGACGGCGGAGCCGCTACGATCGCGCTTCCGCCGGACCCGACGCCGATTGGCGGCACGCACCATGAACCACCCTCACGAAAGCGCCGCGCCCGCGCTGCGGCGGCTGCTCGACCTGCTCGCCTCCGGCGCCGCCACCGAGGACTTCGCCGACGTGCTGGCCGACGCCCGCCGCCGCGGGGCGCCGGCCGCCGTCCTCGCCGAGATCGACGACGCCACCTGGCAGGCCCTGCGGGTGCACCGCACGCTGCGTCAGCACCGGCGCCGGGAGGCGGAGTTGACCGCGCTGTTCGACACCGCCGGGGACCTCGCCGCCTCCCGGGAGCTGGACACCGTCCTCCAGGCGATCGTCCGCCGCGCCCGGATGCTGCTCGGCACCGACACCGCGTACCTGACCCTGCCGGACGAGGCCGCGGGCGACACCTACATGCGGGTCACCGACGGCTCGGTCTCCGTCCTGTTCCAGACCCTGCGGCTCAGCCTCGGGCACGGCCTGGGCGGCCTGGTCGCGCAGACCGCCCGCCCGTACGCCACCCCCGACTACCGCACCGACGAACGGTTCCACCACACCGGCACGATCGACGCGGGCGTGCTCGACGAGGGCCTGGTGGCGATCATCGGGGTGCCGCTGCTGCTCGGCGGCGAGGTCATCGGGGTGCTGTTCGCCGCCGACCGCTCGCCCCGCGCCTTCTCCCCCGACGAGGTGGCGCTGCTGTGCACACTGGCCGCGCACGCCGCGATCGCCCTGGACACTGCCAAGTCGCTGGCCGACACCCGGGCCGCGCTCGCCGAACTGAACAGCGCCAACGAACTGGTCCGCGCCCACTCGGCCGCCGTCCAGCGCGCCGAGCAGGCCCACGACCGGCTCACCGACCTGGTGCTGCGCGGCGCCGAGGTCCCGGACGTCGCCGCCGCCGTCGCGGCCCTGCTGGGCGGCGAGATAGCGGTCCTCGACGCCGAGGGCGAGCCGCTGGCCGGGCGGTCCGCACCCGCCGGCGAACTGGCGGAGGCGGTCGCCGCGTCCCGGGCCGAGGGGCGGTCCGTCCGGCACGGCGAGCTGTGGGTGTGCGCGGTGCTGGCCGGGCACGACGCCCTCGGCACCCTGGTGCTGCGCGGACGCCCCGGCCTCGACGACGCGGACCGGCGGCTGTTCGAGCGGGCCAGCGTGGTCACCGCGCTGCTCCTGCTGCTGCGCCGTTCGGTGGCCGAGACCGAGAACAGGGTCCGCGGCGAGCTGCTCACCGACCTGCTGACCGCCCCCGACCGCGATCCGGCCGGGCTCACCGCGCGCGGCCGCCGGCTCGGCGTCGACCTCGCCCGCCCGCACCTGGTCCTGGTCGCCGAACCGGCCGAACCCGCCGGGCCCCCCGTCCCCGACCGCGGCCGACTGGCCGGCGCCGCCCGCCGGTACCTGTTCGGCTCCCGGGGCGTCAGCGCCGAGCACGGCGAGGCGGTCGTGCTGCTGGTCCCGGAGGCCGGCGACCCGGAGGAGGCCGCGCGGCAGGCCGCCGAGCGGCTGGCCCGGCTGGCCGGGTTCCCGGTCACCGTGGGCGCCGGCCGCCCGGCCGCCGGCCCGCCCGCGCTGGCCGCCTCGTACGCCGAGGGGCTGCGCTGCGTCCGGGCGCTGCGGGTGCTCGGCCGCGCCGGGGAGGGCGCCTCGGCCCGCGCGCTGGGCTTCCTCGGGGTGCTGCTCGGCGACGGGCACGACGTGGACGGCTTCGTCGGCTCGGCGCTCGGCCCGCTGCTCGCCTACGACGCCCGGCGCGGCACCGAACTGGTCCGCACCCTGCGCGCCTACTTCGACTGCGGCGGCAGCCTCACCCGCGCCAAGGACGAACTGCACGTCCACGTGAACACCGTCGTCCAGCGGCTGGACCGGGTCGAGGCGCTGCTCGGCCCGGACTGGAACCACCCCGAGCGCTCGCTCGAACTCCAGCTGGCGCTGCGGCTGCAGCTGCTCGCGGGGGGCTGAGCGGTCCTTGCGGGGGCCGAGCAGTCCTCGCAGGGGCTGAACGGTCCTCGCGGGGGAGCTGAGCAGCCCTTGCGGGGGGCCGAACAGTCCTCGCGGGCGCGGCCCGTGCGGCCGCCTGAACGGCCCGTACGGGCGGCTGAACCGTCCGTACGGGCGTGGGCGTACAGTGGCGAGGTTGGTCTCGAACGCCTGGCAAGGAGCGGCAGCGGTGAGCGAGAACGTACGTTTCGTTCGAATGGGGACAGGCGAGGGCGCCATCGCCTACCAGGAGGCCTGGGAGGAGCAGCAGCGCCTGCACGCGCTGCGGGTCGCGGACGAGATCCCCGACACCGTGCTGCTGCTGGAGCACCAGCCCGTCTACACGATGGGCAAGCGCACCAACCCCGCCGACCTGCCGCTGGACGGCACCCCGGTGGTCGAGGTCAACCGGGGCGGGGAGATCACCTGGCACGGCCCCGGCCAGCTGGTCGGCTACCCCATCGTCAAGCTGCCCGACCCGATCGACGTGGTCGCCTACGTCCGCCGGCTGGAGGAGGCGCTGATCCGCGCCTGCGCCGGGTTCGGCGTCGGAACCACCCGGGTCGAGGGCCGCAGCGGCGTCTGGGTGCTGGGCGACTCCATCCCGGACGCCGTGGTGGACCCGGCGCAGGTGGTGGACATCGGCAAGCTGACCCTGCGGATGGGCCTGCCGCTGGGCATCGACCCGCGGCTGGCCGGCCCCGAGTACGCGCCGTCCAACGCCGGCCAGCGCGGCGACGACCGCAAGCTCGCCGCGATCGGCGTCCGAGTCGCCCGCGGGGTCACCATGCACGGCTTCGCGCTCAACTGCGACCCCGACATGACCTGGTTCGACCGGATCGTGCCGTGCGGCATCCGGGACGCCGGTGTCGCCTCGCTCGCCGGCGAGCTGGGGCGCGACTTCACCGTCGGCGAGGCGCTGCCGATGGTCGAGCGGCACCTGGCGGACGTGTTCGCGGAGCTGCCCGAACCCGCGCTCACCCGCTGACCCGGGCCCGGGTCCTCGCCCGGGTCCGCCCGCAGGCCCGTGCTCGGGTCCTGCTCCGGAATCTTCCCCGTGTCCTGTTCCGGGTTCTCCCCCGGGAATCTACCGGCCAGTAGCTCTGTTGCCCTGCGATTGCAGGGCAACAGGCCGCGCAAAGGCCTTACAACCACAGGCGTACCCTGGGGGTACCCCGTCTAGTTCTAGGAGTCGCACGTGTCCGCTGTCGCGCCCGACGGCAGGAAGCTGCTCCGCCTGGAGGTCCGCAACAGCGAGACCCCCATCGAGCGGAAGCCCGAGTGGATCAAGACCCGCGCGAAGATGGGGCCGGAGTACAACGCCCTCCAGTCGCTGGTGAAGAAGGAGGGGCTGCACACCGTCTGCCAGGAGGCCGGCTGCCCCAACATCTTCGAGTGCTGGGAGGACCGCGAGGCGACCTTCCTCATCGGCGGTGACCAGTGCACCCGCCGTTGCGACTTCTGCCAGATCGACACCGGCAAGCCCGCCGATTTCGACCGCGACGAGCCGCGCCGGGTCGCCGAGTCCATCGTCACGATGGACCTCAACTACGCCACCATCACCGGCGTCGCCCGCGACGACCTGCCGGACGGCGGCGCCTGGCTGTACGCCGAGACCGTGCGCCAGGTGCACGCGCTGACCGCCGACCGCGAGAGCGGCCGTACCGGCGTCGAGCTGCTGATCCCCGACTTCAACGCGGTGCCCGAGCAGCTGGCCGAGGTCTTCTCCTCCCGCCCCGAGGTGCTCGCGCACAACGTCGAGACGGTGCCGCGGATCTTCAAGCGGATCCGCCCGGCCTTCCGCTACGAGCGCTCGCTCGACGTCATCACCCAGGCCCGCGCGGCCGGGCTGGTGACCAAGTCCAACCTGATCCTCGGCATGGGCGAGACCCGCGAGGAGGTCAGCCAGGCGCTGGCCGACCTCGTCGGCGCCGGCTGCGAGCTGATCACCATCACCCAGTACCTGCGCCCCTCGCTGCGCCACCACCCGGTGGAGCGCTGGGTCAAGCCGCACGAGTTCGTCGAGCTCCAGCAGGAGGCCGAGGAGCTGGGCTTCGCCGGGGTCATGTCGGGCCCGCTGGTGCGCTCCTCCTACCGGGCCGGGCGACTGTACCGGCAGGCGCTGGAGCGGCGCGCGCAGGCCGCGGTCTGATCCGGTCGGATCTACTGGGCTGGTCCGGTCGGTTGGGCCGGTCGGGTCGGCTGGTCCGGTGGGGCCGGTCGGGTCGGTTGGGCTGGTTGAGCCGGCAGATCCTGCTGATCCGGTGCTTTTGAGCCATCCGGTGCGCAAGCGAAGGGCGGGGCCTCGGCTCCGCCCTTTCGGTTTCACCGCACTTTGACTGCCTGGTCACCGCCTGGTAACACGGGATGGTGACGATGGACTCGTTGCGATCGTTCGATTCTTCTCAGCCACGAGGGGAGCTGTTCGGCATGCGGATGCGCATCCGGTCGGTGGGGGTCGCGCTGCGGCTCGCCGAGAGCGTCCTGCTGGCGAGTGGCCAGCAGCAGGCCCGGCGCAACGCCTGGGCGGCGGTCTGCGAGAACCGCCAGTACGCGGCGGACCGCCGCCACGACGCCCGGGCGGCGACGTCACCGCCACGACGGTGACGCTCCCGACGCGACCGCGCCGGGGGCCGTCCACCGTGGCCGACGGTCGCTGTGTGCGACGGCACAGGGCACACGAGTCACGGATCGAGGCGAACGGGTACCCGGGCTTGGATATCCCGTACCCGTGCCACGTACCATGAGCGTTATGGCGAGGGAAACATCCGAGAACCCCGGGCGACTGAAGCAGATCCGCCTGGCTTACACCATGACCAAGAAGGTCGACACCAAGATCGGCCTGATCATCGCCGGCGTCGGCCTGCTGACCTTCGGCGTGTTCCTCGCCATCGGCTTCGCAATCGACCACCCGATCTACCTGGGCATCCTGGGCTTCATCGTGGCCTTCCTGGCCATGGCGATCGTCTTCGGGCGCCGGGCCGAACGCGCGGCGTTCGGACAGATGGAGGGGCAGCCGGGCGCCGTTGCGGCGGTGCTGAACAACATCCGACGCGGCTGGAGCTCCAACTCCACCCCGGTCGCGGTCACCCGCAACCAGGACGCGGTCTACCGTGCGGTGGGCCGGGCCGGAATCGCGCTGATCGGCGAAGGCAACCCGAACCGGGTGCGCCAGCTGCTGGCCTCCGAGAAGAAGAAGATGGCCCGGGTCGTCGGCGACGTGCCGGTGCACGACATCGTGGTGGGTACCGGCGAGGGCGAGATCCCGCTCAAGAAGCTGCAGATCCACCTGATGCGACTGCCCCGCGCCATCACCGCCTCCCAGGTCACCGAGACCAACGACCGTCTGCGCGCCCTGGGCGACCTGCTCTCCAAGGCGCCGATCCCCAAGGGCCCGATGCCCAAGGGTGCCCGGATGCCCAAGGGCGGCCAGGCCCGCTGACGCTCCCCCGACCACAACACTGAACGGCCCCGCCGCGGAGATCCCGCGGCGGGGCCGTTCAGTGTTGTGCGGCAAGGTCGTCCGGCCCTGGGGCCGGACTGGATCCGGCCTGGGTCCGGCCTGGGTCCGGCCTGGGTCCGGGCCTCGACAGATCCGGACCGGATCCCGACTAGATCCGGACCTCGACGGTGCCGACCGCCTTGTCGTGCAGACCGCGGGTGTCGCGGTCCCAGACCAGCGGCGGTACCACCAGGCAGAGCAGCAGGGTGCGCAGCAGCACCTGCGGGATGGTCGCGCGGCCGCCGTCCAGGCGGATCACCCGGAGGCCGAACAGCCGCTTGCCGACGGTCGTCCCGGTGGTGGCGAGCAGCACCGCCGCGACCAGGAAGTAGAGCGGGCTGGTCCACAGGTTCGCCTCGGCCGGGCTGCCCTTGCCGATCAGCCCGTAGGCGATCAGCGCGACCAGCCAGCCGTCCACGAACAGGGCGCCGATCCGGCGGCCGGGGCCCGCGATCGAGCCGGGGCCCTCCTTGGGGAGGCCGAGGCGCTCGCCGCGGAAGCCGAAGTCGGCTCCCATCTTCTCGGCGGCCGCCTTCGGGCCGTCGATCCACGATCCCAACGCTTCTCTGGTGTCCACGAATCCACACTAACCGGGCGACCCGTCCGCACCGCCACCGGCTCCCCCGAACGCCACGGGCGGGTGAATCGTGCCGCCGGAGCTTTCCAAGTGGTCCAGACCACTTGGAAAGAGCCGAGCCTGACGGCGGTGCGTTTTGCCCCGTCCCGTACAGCTTTGCCACCCGATCGGCGGGCGTGGTTAACATTTATGAAACGACCGGGTCACCGGCCGGAAACGGCCCGTTCCTAGGGTGAGCCCCATTCGCACGCCGAGGAGGATGGATGTTCAACAACGCCGCCGAAGTGAAGCAGTTCATTCAGGACAACGACGTGAAGTTCGTCGATGTCCGCTTCTGCGACCTGCCTGGCGTCATGCAGCACTTCTCCGTACCTGCGGCGACCTTCGACCCGTCCGAGATCCTGATGTTCGACGGCTCGTCGATCCGCGGCTTCCAGGCCATCCACGAGTCCGACATGGCCCTGGTCCCGGACCTCGCCACGGCTCGGCTCGACCCCTTCCGGGTCGAGAAGCACCTCAACATCAACTTCTTCATCCAGGACCCGGTCACCGGCGAGGCCTACAGCCGCGACCCGCGCAACGTCGCCAAGAAGGCCGAGGCCTACCTCGCCTCCTCCGGCATCGCCGACACCGCGTTCTTCGGGCCCGAGGCCGAGTTCTACGTCTTCGACTCGGTCCGCTTCGAGACCAGCGCCAACGCGTCCTTCTACCACATCGACTCGGAGGCCGGCGCCTGGAACTCCGGCGCCGCCGAGGGCGACGTCCGCGGCTACAAGGTCAAGTACAAGGGCGGCTACTTCCCCACCCCGCCGGTGGACCACTTCGCCGACCTGCGGGCCGAGATGTCGCTCGAACTGGCCAAGTCCGGCCTAGAGGTCGAGCGCCAGCACCACGAGGTCGGCACGGCCGGCCAGGCCGAGATCAACTACAAGTTCAACACCCTGCTGCACGCCGCCGACGACCTGATGCTGTTCAAGTACATCATCAAGAACGTCGCCTGGCGCAACGGCAAGACGGCCACCTTCATGCCCAAGCCGATCTTCGGCGACAACGGCTCGGGCATGCACGTCCACCAGTCGCTGTGGACCGAGGGCTCGCCGCTCTTCTACGACGAGCAGGGCTACGCCGGCCTCTCCGACACCGCCCGCTACTACATCGGCGGCCTGCTCCGGCACGCCCCCTCGCTGCTGGCCTTCACCAACCCGTCGGTGAACTCCTACCACCGCCTGGTCCCGGGCTTCGAGGCGCCGGTCAACCTCGTCTACTCCCAGCGCAACCGCTCGGCCGCGATCCGCATCCCGATCACCGGCTCCAACGCCAAGGCCAAGCGCATCGAGTTCCGCGCGCCCGACCCCTCCTCCAACCCGTACCTGGCCTTCTCCGCCATGCTGATGGCCGGCCTCGACGGCATCCGCAACAAGATCGAGCCGCTGGAGCCCGTCGACAAGGACCTCTACGAGCTGGCCCCCGAGGAGCACGCCAACGTCCCGCAGGTGCCCGCCTCCCTCCCGGCCGTCCTCGACGCCCTGGAGGCCGACCACGAGTACCTGCTCGCCGGCAACGTCTTCACCCCGGACCTGATCGAGACCTGGATCGACTTCAAGCGCACCAACGAGATCGCCCCCATCGCCCTCCGCCCCCACCCGCACGAGTTCGAGCTGTACTACGACCTCTAAATCGCGGTTGCCGGTGCGGGCACGAAGCCTGTTCAGGGCCCCGTCGCGCTCTTCTCGAGCGCGGCGGGGCCCTCTCGGCGGGTGGGGCCGATCGGGTGGAAGTGTGGGGTTGTGCGTTGCGTCGGGGGAGGGACGGTCGGACGGTCGGATGAACTTCCGAGATGCGCATTCACTTCCGGACCGGGCGGATCGCCTCGGTGCTGGCCCTGCTGGCCGGTTCGCTGCTCGGCAGCAGCGTGCTGGCGCCGCCGGCCCAGGCCGCGATCTCTTTCACCAAATCCGTCGACAAGGCGACCGCCTCCCCGGGGGAGAACGTCACCTACACCCTCCGGTACACCTGTTCCATCACCGAGTGCACCGACGGGCGGATCACCGACACCCTGCCGTCGAACATGCAGTTCGTCGGCTGGACGCCCGACCCCTCCTCGGTGGACCAGGCCGCCTCCACGGTGCCCGCGGCGGGCGCGATGGGCGGCACCATGGACATCAGGCTCAAGGACCTCAGCCCGGGCACCACCGCCACCATCACGGTGACGATGAAGTACCCGAACTTCACCACCCCCGACGGGGCGGCCTCCACCAACTCGGCCACCATGACGGCCACCGGTGAGCCCAGCCAGACCGCCACCGCCGACACCAAGGCCCAGGTGCAGCCGCAGTACACGGTGACCAAGGGCATCCAGACCTCCAGCAGCGACGGGCGCACCGTCACCTACCAGTTCAGCGCCTGCGCCACCGACCTGGTGCCCAACGTCGACCTGGACACCAGCCGGCTGCTGGACACCCTGCCGCCCGGCGCCGTGGTGGACACCGGCCGCTCGCCCGGCTGGAGCCAGGTCGCGCCCGGCCCCAACACCTGGGGCTACGACATCGGGGAGTTCCGCTCCGGCAACGGCCGCGGCGGTTGCCAACTGCCGGGTGTGCTGGTCGTCAACTACCCGGAGGCCGACTTCCCGGACGGGACGACCTCCGACAACACCGTGGACCTGTACGGCGACCCGATCGGCCCGGACGCCGAGCGCGAGCTCGACACCGCCAGTACCACCACCGGTCAGTTCCGGCCCCCGGCCACCGGTGTGATGGTGACCGCCAGCAAGGTGTGGCGCGACAGCGTCGTCTCCGGCGACCTCGACTCCTTCAGCCTGTCGGCCACCAACACCTCCGGCCCGGCCACCAGCCTGACCATGACCGACCCCGGCGCCGGCACCACCGACGGCCTGTACAACTGGCTCTTCCCGCAGTCCCTCCAGCTGGAGCCGTGGAACCCGACCAGCATCGGGCTCACCCTGCAGTACCGCCTCGACGGCGACCCGACCTGGCTGACCTTCAGCCCGTCCAGCCCGCTGGACGGGTCCAGCGCCCGCCGGATCACCTTCGTCCAGGGCGCCGGCGACCCGACCCTCGACGAGCTGGGCATCCCGGCCGGCCGCCGGCTCGACGGCCTCAGGTTCACCTGGGACGGCCCCATCCCGACCGGCTGGAGCCCGGGCAACTCGGTGCAGGTGATCACCCAGGTCGTCACCCCCGGCCACGACGGGCGCCCGGCCCCCAGCCCGCTGACCAACTGTCTGGACACCACCGCCGGCGACGGCACCAGCACCTCCGCCGCCAACGCCTGCGCCTCGACCACCGTCACCGCCGCGACCAACCTGGGCGCGGCCAAGACCACCGTCGCCGGCGAGCTCTCCGCACCCGGCGGCATGGCGACCTTCCAGGTGATCCCGTACAACCGCAGCGGCCGCGACCTGACCCGCCCGCTCGTGCTGTACGACGTGCTCCCGGCCGGTGTCGTCTACGTCGAGGGCTCCGCCCGCCCGGACCCGAACTACCCGGACGCCAAGGCCCCCCAGTCGATCACCGTCACCCCCGGCCCGGACGGCCGCCAGATCGTCCGGATGGAATGGCCGCCCGGCGCGCCCGACATGACGTACCTGCACGACGCGCTGGCCTACCGGATGCTCTTCGACGTCCAGGTGGCCAGCAGCATCCGCTCCGGCGAGCTGACCAACGACATCTACGTCACCGTCGACCAGCCGACCGCGCCGGTCTCCTGCATGTTCTCCGGCTCCGACAGCGGCAGCACGCCGGACGTGCTGGACCTCAACGGCAACGGCGACACCTCCGAGCTCATGTGCCACGCCTCCTCCCGGATCCAGGTGGACGTGCCGAGCGTGCTGCGCTCGTACAAGGAGGTCATGGGCGACCTGGACGCCGACTACGTCAGCATCGGCAGCGCCACCCCCGGCGGCCGGATCTCCTACCGGATGACCGTCCGCAACGACTCGCCCGACCCGGTCACCGACTTCATCGCCTACGACAAGCTCCCCACCCCGGGCGACAACTACGTCCTCACCCAGGACGCTCCGCGCGGCAGCGCCTGGACCCCGTCGCTGAGCCAGCCGATCACCACCAGCGACCCGACCGTGGGGATCGAGTACACCACCGACCCCAACCCGTGCGTCGACGCCGCCCTGGTCAACCGGACCGGCTGCAACAGCAGCGCCACCTGGAGCAGCACCTTCCCCGGCCCGGGAACGGCCACCTGGTTCCGGGTCCGCCGCCCCGGCAGCCTGGCCTCCGGCGAGGCCTTCACCCTGACCTGGCCCATGGTCGCCTCGGTGGACGCCCCCGACGGGGAGTACGCCTGGAACAGCTTCGCCTTCACCGCCACCGACGCCAGCGGCCGCCAGCTGCTGCCCGCCGAGCCGGCCAAGGTCGGCGTCGCCGTCAAGCAGACCAAGCCCTCCGACAACGCGCTCGGCGACTTCGTCTGGCAGGACGTGGACGGCTCCGGCATCCAGAAGCCCGGCGACCCGGGCATCGCCGGCGTCACGGTGAAGCTGCTCGACGGCAACGGCCAGCCCGTCCGCGACAAGAACGGCAAGCCGGTCACCACGGTGACCGACCGGAACGGCCACTACCTCTTCGACCACCTGCCCGACGGCAGCTACGCGGTGCAGTTCGACCTGTCCACCCTGCCCGACGGCGCCGTCGTCACCAAGCGGGGCGTCGGCACCGATCCGGCCAAGGACTCGGACGCCGACCCGGCCACCGGCATCACCCAGACCGTCACGCTCAGCGGAGGGCAGCGCGACCTCGACCTCGACATGGGCGTGATCCTGCCGACCACCCCCACCGGGTCGCCGTCCCCGTCGCCGTCCCCGTCCCCGACCTCCTCGCCTTCCCCGACGTCGTCCCCGTCGCCGACGTCCTCGCCGACGCCGTCGACGTCCCCCTCGCCGACCGCGACCCGGTCCGGCAGTACGACCCCGACCGCCGGCCCGACCCACAGCGCGAGTCCGTCGGCGAGCGGCGGGACGCTGCCCAACACCGGCGGCTCGGCGCCCGACGCGCTGATCGCCGCCCTCGGCGCCCTCGCCGTCCTGGGCGGTGTGGCGCTGTGCGCGGTGGTCTACCGGCGGCCCGGACGACACAGCTGACACCGACGACGGACAACTGAACACCGATCGACACCAGTGGCGCCGCCCCCAGCGGCGCCACTGGCGCGTTGTCGGAGGCGGACGGGCAGGCAGGCGGGCGAGCAGACGGGCAGGCGGGCAGGCGGGCAGGCGAGCAGACGAGCAGGCGAGCAGACGAGCAGGCGGGCAGACGAGCAGGCGGGCAGGCGGGCAGGCGGGCAGGCGGGCAGGCGGGCAGGGCTGGAACCGGGGGCTCGGGCTGCGGGAGTTCACCCGGGGAAGGCCTACGGGCGCTCCGGAGTCAGCGCCAGGACGGCGAGGTCGTCGGCGAGCAGGCCGGCGTACTCGTGGACGTCCTGGGCCAGGAAGGAGACCAGCCGGTCGGGCGAGGTGGTGCCGAGGGCGGCCAGGCGGGGGGCCAGCGGGTAGAAGGCACCGGTGGCGTCCCGGGCCTCGCTCACACCGTCGGTGTAGAGCAGGACGGTGTGGCCCGGGGGCAGCGCGACGGCGGTCGGCTTGCCGCGTTCGTCGGGGGGCCCGAGGTGGGCCAGGCCGAGCGGGAGTTCGTCCGCGCAGGACACCGGGGTGATGGTGTGCTCGGTGAGCAGCAGCGGGGTGGTGTGGCCCCGGTTGACGATCTCCACGCAGTCGGAGCCCGGCCGGTACTGCAGCAGGACGGCGGTGACGAACAGCTCGTCGTCGCCCCGGTCGGCGGCGTCGCGCAGGACGGCACGGTCCAGCTGGTCGGCGAGGTCGACCAGGTCGGGGGTGTCGTGCGCGGTCG
This sequence comes from Kitasatospora sp. NBC_01300, assembly GCF_041435235.1. NCBI lineage: Bacteria > Bacillati > Actinomycetota > Actinomycetes > Kitasatosporales > Streptomycetaceae > Kitasatospora > Kitasatospora sp. NBC_01300. The sequence goes on from NZ_CP108408.1 coordinate 2,122,103, forward strand.
CCCGGAAGGCGCCGAGCACGTCGGCCACCGTACGGACGGCGCCGAGGCCCTTGCCGCGGACGTCGCCGAGCAGCACCCGGACGCCGAAGCGGGTGTCGCACACCTCGTACAGGTCCCCGCCGACCAGGACCTCGGCCTGGGCCGGGCGGTAGAGGCCGGCCACCCGCAGACCGCCCGCCCGCTCGGGCACCGGGCGCAGCACGGTGCGCTGCAGGGTCTCGGCGACGGTACGGGCGTGCAGCAGGGTGCGGTTCTGCCGGGTCCGCTGCCAGGACAGGGCGGTGCCCATCACCCCGGAGAGCAGCGTGGCGATGTAGACCCAGACGTGGTGCTGCTCGTCGATGTGGCCCGCCCGCACGGCCAGCACCAGTTGCAGCGCCAGGGCGCCGACCGTGGTGGTGGCGGTGAGCACCGGGCCGTAGCTGAACGCCGCCACCACGGGCAGCGCGGTCAGCAGGAAGCCGGCCGCGACGGCGTCCGGGACGACCGCCTCGGCGGCCAGGTCGAGCAGCAGGAGGAGCACCGGCAGCCAGGGCACCCAGCGCGGTGCCCGGGGTTCCACGGCCGCCGGATGCTCCGGGCGGGGTGCTACGGGCACGGTGGGGTCCTCCTGGCCGACCGGTCGGTATGACCGGTTCGTCCCTCCATGCTCTCCTACGGAGGACCCGGCCACGAACGGCCGAACGTCCCGGTTTCCGGGGCCGGCCGGGCCCGGAAGCGGGGCGTCAGGGCCGGTCGGCGGACGGTGACCGACCCGGCCCCGGCCGGCGGACGGGTCGGCGGGCGCGCCGACAACCGGGCCGGGTGGGCGGTCAGCGGCGAGACGGTCATCAGCGGACGATCACCGGCAGGGTCTCGAAGCCGCGCAGGACCAGGCGGTCCCGCCGGGCCGGCACGCCGCCCGGGGCCAGCCGGGGGAAGCGGTCGAGCAGGGCGGGCACCGCGACCTCGGCCTCCAGTCGGGCCAGCTGGGCGCCCAGGCAGTAGTGCGGGCCGCCGCCGAAGCTCAGCGGCTGGCTGTCCCGGCGGGTCGGGTCGAACACCTCCGGGCGGTCGTACCGGGCCGGATCGTGGTTGGCCGCGCCGAGCAGCAGGAGCGCCACGTTGCCGACCGGCACGGGCAGCCCGTCGACGGCCAGCCCCTCGGCCAGCGCCACCCGGGAGGTGAGCTGGACCGGGGAGTCGAAGCGCAGCACCTCGTCGGTGAAGCCGGCCGGGGTGATCGCGCCGCTGCGCAGCCCGGCGGCGGCCTCCGGGTGGCGGAACAGCAGGGCCAGGCCGTTGCCGAGCAGGTTGGTGGTGGTCTCGAAGCCGGCCACCAGCAGCAGCACCAGGTTGGCCAGCAGTTCCCGGGCGGGCAGCCGCTCAGGGTCGTCGACGGCGATCCGGGCCAGGTCGGTGACCAGGTCGTCCTGCGGGCGGGCGAGGCGCTCGGCGGCCAGCTCGGTGAAGTAGCCGGCCAGTTCGTCGGCGGCCTCGTCCGCCTCGGTGAGCTCGGAGCGGTCGTCGATGAACTCCAGGGCGACGGTGAGGTCGGAGGCGAGGTCGCGGAAGCGGTAGCGGTCCCGCTCGGGGACGCCGAGCAGTTCGCAGATCACCCCGACCGGCAGCCGGAAGGCGAAGGCGTCCATGAAGTCCACCGGCGAGCCGTCGGCGCCCTGCTCGGCCATCCCGTCCAGCAGCCCGGCGACCGCCTCCTCCACCGCCGGGCGCAGCGCGGCCACCCGGCGGGCGGTGAAGACCGAGGCGATCAGCGAGCGGACCCGGGGGTGGTCGGGCGCGTTGCGCTGCAGGATCGAGCGGCCGAACAGCGCCAGCGACGGGTGCTCGGCGAACTCCGGGGTCAGCTCCGCCATCATGTCGGCGGTCGCGACGGCGAAGGCGGGGGTGCGCAGCACCTTGTCGGCCGCGGCGTGGCCGGCCACCAGGAAGGTGTCCGGCCCGGCGGGCACCGCCGCGCCCAGCGCGTGTGCCCGCGCGTACAGCGGGTACGGGTCGGCCCGGCCCTCGCTGGTCAGCAGTTCCTCGATGATCGCCGCGCCGTCCATCCGGTGCTCCCCTCCCAGAGGCCACGTTCCTGCTGCGTGAACCACCGGAGGGTGCAGCGGAGTTCCCGTCCGGCGGGGGCGCCGGGCCGGACCGGGGGCTCGACCGGCGGAGGCCCGGGTGCGCGTCCGGCGGGGGCGCCGGGCCGGGCGGGTTGGCGCCCGGCCGTCGGGCGGCTCGGTAGGGTTGCCGGTATGGAGATCTGGATCAACCCGCGCTGCGGCAAGTGTCGGTCGGCGCTCGGCGAGCTGGAGGCCGTCGGGGCCGAGTACACCGTGCGGCGCTACCTGGAGGATCCGCCGACCGCGGCCGAGCTGGAGCAGGTGCTGGAGCGGCTGGGCCTGGAGCCGTGGGACATCACCCGCATCGACGAGCAGGTCGCCAAGGACCTGGGGATGCGGAAGTGGTCCCGGGAGCCGGCGGACCGGGACCGCTGGATCGCGGCGATGGCGGAGCACCCGATCCTGATCCAGCGCCCGATCATCACCGCGGACGACGGCCACGCCGTCGTGGCCCGCACCCCCGAGGCGGTCAAGTCCGTCCTGCCGTAGGAGCGGCGCGTCCGGAGCCTCCGAGGTGTCCGGAGCCTCCGAGGCGTCCGGGGCGTCCGGGGCCGGTCAGTGCAGCTGGATCCGCTGCACCGGCCGGCCCGGGTGCCAGTTGAGGACCCACAGGTGGCCCTCCCCCACGGCGGTGTGCACCACCTGCTCCAGGTCCAGCCGGAAGGCGTGGAAGGCGGTCGGCGGCGGCTCGGGCAGATCGGCCGCGTAGGCGGAAAGTTCGGCCTCGTCGGTGATCTCGACCGCGCGGCCGGAGACCTTGGAGTCCCCGCCGGCCATCGTCTCGTCCCCCGGATGGGCGTGCAGCGCGAAGCGGCCGTCCCGTTGGAGGTCGCGCGCCTTGGCCGAGCCGTACATCGACCCGAGCATCAGGTCGGCGCCGACGAAGTCGACCTCCGTACCGCTCACCCGGGGCGACCCGTCCTTGCGCAGCGTCGCCAGGACGTGGTGCTTCTCGGCTTCGAACCGGGCCCGCACGAGGGGCGCCAGCTCGGGTGCCTGCTGCTCGAAATCCTGCCAGGTGGCCATGGCGCCAGTCTGGCACCGGGCACCGACAACCGCCGGGTGTCAGGGGCCGGTGCCAGACTGGCGGAGTGACCACCACGACCACGTACATCGCGTTCCTGCGGGCGATCAACGTCGGCGGCCGGACGGTGCGGATGGAGCGGCTGCGGGCGCTCTTCGCCGAGTTGGGGCTCGGGGGCGTGCGCTCCTACATCCAGAGCGGCAACGTCTTCTTCACCACCGACGAGCCGGACCGCGCCGCCCTCACCCGGCGCATCGAGGAGCACCTGGAACGGTCCCTCGGCTACCCGGTGCCCACGCTGCTGCGGACGGTCGACGAGGTGGCCGCGCTGCTGGCCGCCGAGCCGTTCAAGAGCGTCGAGGTGACGCCCGACGTCCGGCTGGTGGTGGCCTTCCTCTCCGAGCCGCTGCCCGCCGACCTCGCCCTCCCCCGCCTCTCGCCGAAGGGCGACCACGAGGTGGTCGGCGCCGACCCGGGCGCCGCGTACGTGGTGGTCCACCTGCGGGACGGCAAGTGGGTCACCGGGGAACTGTTCGGCAAGGCCTACCGGGGTGCGGTCACCTCCCGGTTCCTGCACACCACCGAGAAGATCCTGGCGGCCGCCCGGAAGGGCTGACCTCCTGACATCCGCGCACCGGCCACCCCGGCACCAGGCAACCCGGCCACCCGGCCACCCGGAACCGCGGTGGCGCACCGGGCGTCTGGAGTGCAGTGACGTACTCACCGCGCGCCGGCACCCGGCGTGATCTGGACAGTCCGAGCCGGCCGAGCCGACAATCGGGCCATGACGTCTCCTGAGTTCCGCACCGGCGCCGTCCGGCCCTCCGGCGCGGTCCGCCCCTCGGACGCCGAACGGGACCAGGCGCTCGGGGTGCTCAAGGACGGAGCGGGCAGCGGACGGCTGTCGCACGACACCTTCCTCGGCCGGATGGAGATCGTCCTGCACGCCACCAGCCGGGGCGAGTTGGACGAGGCGATGACCGGGCTGCCGACCGGGAGCCCGGTCGAGCGCTTCCTGCTGCGGACGGTCGGCCGGGTCTCCGCGTTCGGGGACCGGCTGCGCCGGGCCTGGCGCACCGAACGGCTGCCCGGGCTGAGCCTGCCGGAGACCGGGGCCGGGCAGTTGACGATCGGTCGGTTCCCCGGCTCGGGGCTGCGGCTGCACGACGCCTCGGTGTCCCGACGGCACGCCGAACTGCGGCGCGAGGGCGGCGGCTGGGTGCTGTACGACCTGGGCTCGACCAACGGCACGCATGTGAACGGGCGCCGGATCGCGGGCGGGGTGCGGGTCCGGCCGGGCGACCAGGTCCGGTTCGGGAACCTGGAGTTCCGGCTCGCCTCGGACTGAGTCGCACCCCCGGCCGGTCGGTACGGACCCGAGCGGGCACCGGGGAGGCGTCGGGTGGGCGTCCATGCGTGCGGACGGTGAACGTGCGGGCGTGCGGGCGTGCGGGCGGTGAACGTCAGCCGCGGGTGACGTGCAGTTCGGCGTAGCGGTCGCCCTTGTCCGCCTTGCGCAGGGTGACCTTCGCCGTGCCGACGGCGGCCTCGGCGCCCTTGCCGACGGTCTTCCGTTCGTCCCCGACCACGACCTCGACCGTGCTGTCGGTGATGTGGCTGACGGTCATCTTCACGGTGCGGTCGCCGCCGAAGACCTGGAGGGTCTTGGAGGCCTCGGCGTCATCGGTGCGCACGACGACGTCGCAGCTGTCGTCGTCGAGGCAGAGCGCGACACCGCCGTCGCAGGCGGTCAGTCCGGCGCCGAGGGTGAGGACGGCGCCGGCGGCGAGGAGCGCCGGGCGGCGGACGGCGGGCCCGAAACGGCGCCGGGCAGGGGTTCGGTGGGAGTTCGGGGTGCTCGCTGTGGTCATGGCGTCGACGGTAGGCGCCCGCACGCGCCCCGCCATCGGCCGTCGGCGGTACGCACCCCCTGGCCGGCCCCGGAGCGCCCGAACGATCGCGACCCCGAGGGCGATGGGTCGAATCCCCTAGGGGACGAGGGGAGTTGGAACTGCTGGATCGGATTCCGGAAAGGCTCGGCATATGCCTCAGAGGTATGCCACGCGCGTAGATCGACGGGCCGCGAAAAGGACCGGCGGTCAGTCGGCGACACCGCCCAGGTCGCTGCCCCGCGCACCGGCCGGACCCCACAGCGGCGCCATGCAGCGCTGGTAGGTGGCCTGCCAGTGCGGCCAGTTGCGGGCCACGTCGTCGTCGCACTCGGCCAACAGCCGCTCCACCAGCGCCGGTTCCACACCCTCCAGCAGCCAGGCCAGCGCGTCCGCCGTCCCCGGGCCGTCCGCCGAGCGCAGCAGGTCCATCAGCTCGCCCAGGCCGCCGAGCCGGGAGCCCTCCGGGACCACCCGCTCCATCCGGGGCAGCAACTGGCGCTCCTCGATCCGCAGGTGCGTCTCCAGCCGGGCTGCCAGGTCCTCCATCGCGTACGCCACCGGCCAGGCGCTGCCGGTGTCCCGGCTGGCGATCCGCACCAGCGTGGTGACCCGGGTGAACGAGTGGTCGAGGTTGTGGTGGTCCGCCTCCAGCCAGTTGAGCAGCAGCCGCAGCTCGGGGGCGAAGCGGCGCACGATCGGCCAGATCCGGCTGTCCTGCTGCTCGTGGTGGCAGGTCAGCATCGCGGTCACGAAGCTCCAGTGCCGCAGCAGCGCCTCGCCGGCGTCGTCCTCGCCGGGCTGGAGCAGCCGCAGGGCGTTGGGCAGCCGGGCGAGGTCCCGGCGCAGCGCGGCGTGCACCAGCCGCAGTCCGGCGAAGCGGGCCGTCGCCGGCTCCTCGCCGACGGCCCGCACGGGCACGGCCGCGCCCCGGGTGTCGACCCCGGACCCCGCTTGCTCGGGCACGGAGGGGGACGGCTGGGGCAGTAGATGGATCGGCATGGCACTCTCTTCACGACGTCGTGGGGCGGGCGGGGCCAGCCGGTGGAGCGGCCCCATCCAAGGTGCTCACAGTCGATCAAAAGTGAATCAATGTCCGATTGACGCGCAGGTCACAGGCATATGCGCGGGGGAAGCCGCGCTGCGCGGGTGCCGCCCCGCGATCGCCCGCCCCGGCCTCCGGACGCTGCCGGAACGCCGTGGGCCCGGGGCACCTGGGTGCCCCGGGCCCACGGCCTGCGGGTCGTCGTACGGCGCGTCGTGCGGACGGCCGCGCGGGTCGTCGTGCGGCTGGGATCAGTCGGCCTCCGGGCCCGCCAGGTTCTTGGTGAGCCACTGCAGCGTGTCCGGGATCATCTTCTTGAAGTCCGAGGTCAGGTGCTTGCCACCGGGCTGCTCGTAGTACTCCAGCGACACCGGCGGGGCGGCCTTGGCGACCCAGCCCTTGACCAGCTTGGTCTCGTACGGGTTGGCGCCGCCCGCGGTGACCAGCATCTTCACGTCGGCCTTGCCCTGGGCGACCAGCACGTCGGGGTTGTTGGCCTGCCGCTCGGCGTCGTGGCCCTTCCACAGCCCCGAGTCGGGAACGTAGTAGCCGTCGATCGGGACGGCGGCCTTGTAGACGTCCGGGTGCTGGAGGGCGAGCTTGGCGCTGCAGAAGCCGCCGGTGGAGGCGCCCATCACGCCCCAGCCGTCGCGGCCCTTCACGGTGCGGAAGTTGGCGCGGACGAAGTCCGGGAGGTCCTGGGACATCCAGGTGCCCATCTTGGGCTGGCCCGGGATGTCGGAGCAGTCCAGCGCGTTGTGCTCGTCGCTGTTGAAGTTCTGCACCGGCATGATCATGATGAACGGGTGGGACTTGCCCGCCTTGACCAGCTGCTCGTTCTCCTCCTGGATCGGCAGCTGGTTGTCGGTCCAGGTGTTGTAGCCGTTGCTCTGGCCGCCCGCGAAGAGGGTGAGCACCGGGAAACCGGTCTTGGCGAACTTGGGGTCGTTGTACTCGGGCGGCAGCCAGACCCAGACCTTGCCGGAGACGCCGGACTTCGCGCCGGTCACCGTGGTCACCATGATCGGACCGGCGGACGTGTCCCGGGCCTTGCTCAGGGTGGCGGCCGGACCGGTGGGCATCAGCACCTTCCCGGTGGCGGCCGCGGGCTCCGCGGTGGTGGGCGCGGGCGTACCGCCGCCACCGGCGCTGGGCGAACCCCCCGTGGCGCCGGTACCGGTCGCACCCGGGGTGCCGGCCGCCTTGGCGCTGTCCCCCTTCCCGCCACCGGAACTCCCACAGGCCGCCAGCGAGGCGGCCAGGGCGAGCACGGCGGCGCCGGTCAGGACGGCGCGGGAACGGGACGACTGCCTAAGCACGGTGAGGACTCTCCGACCGATGACACGCCCGGTCCGTCTGACCGGGCTGTGGCCCCCCGGTGGGGCCGGACAGGCCGGGGGCGCGGCGCTGCTGCGGTCCCCGGGGTGGCGGCGCGTCCTCCCTCGCGGTGGCGCGCCTTCCTGCGATCTTATGACGTGGACCGGGGTGGCCCGGTTGCGCGGTGGCCACCGGAAATCCAATGTTTGTTCGCGATCAGGTAAAGGCCTTCACCGCTCCCCCCGGTCGGCGGGGGCCGGACGGCGGGGAGCACGGTCCGAGACCTGTCCGGGGGTGCGAATTTTGGGGCCTTCGACCAGTGACGGCAGCCGCCGCATCCGCAACGATCGGCTCACGCCCCGACCGACCCGCGCCCAGCCTAAGCCGAAGCCGAAGCCCACCAGACCTGAGCAGACCCGAGCAGACCCAGGAGAACGCCATGCCCCAGCAGATCGCCGTCGTCACCGGAGCCGGGAGCGGAGTCGGCCGGGCCGTGGCGGCCGAACTGGCCGCGGCCGGCTGGCGGCTGGTGCTGGCCGGCCGGCGGGCCGAGCCGCTGCGGGAGACCGCCCGCCTGGGCGGCACCCCGACCGCGGTGGTGCCGACCGACGTCACCGACCCGGCGGCGGTGGACGCGCTGTTCGCCGGAGCCGTCGAGCGCTTCGGCCGGGTGGACCTGCTGTTCAACAACGCCGGCACCTTCGGCGCGGCCGTGCCGGTGGAGAACCTGGAGGTCGAGGCCTGGCGGGCGGTGGTCGACCTCAACCTGACCGGGGCGTTCCTCTGCGCCCGGGCCGCGTTCCGGCAGATGAAGGCGCAGGCCCCGCAGGGCGGCCGGATCATCAACAACGGCTCGATCTCGGCGCACGTCCCGCGCCCGCACTCGATCGCCTACACCGCGACCAAGCACGCGGTCACGGGGCTGACCAAGTCGCTGTCGCTGGACGGCCGCCCGTACCGGATCGCCTGTGGGCAGATCGACATCGGCAACGCGGCGACCGACATGACCGCCGCGATGAACACCGGGGTGCGGCAGGCGGACGGGCGGATCGCGGTCGAGCCGACCATGGACGTGGCCGACGTGGCCCGCACCGTCCGACACATGGCCGAACTGCCGCTGGAGGCCAACGTGCAGTTCGCCACCGTGATGGCGACCGCCATGCCGTACGTCGGGCGGGGCTAGGGCCCTGTCCCCGGGCTGCCCGCCGGAGGTCCGCCGTCGGCCTCCCGCCATCAGTCCGCCACGGACTCGCGCAGTCGCTTCTTGTCCGGCTTGCCCACCGCCGTCAGCGGGATCGCGGCCACGACGTGCAGGGCCTCCGGCGCGTAGATCCGCCCCTTGTGGGCCGTGACGAACGCGCGGACCTCCTCCAGGTCCGGCCGCTGCCCCGACGCGGCGACGACGGCGACGTGGACGTGCTCCGCCTCCTGCGCGTCGCGCACCCCGAAGACCGCGCACTGCGCGATCGCCGGGTGGGTGAGCAGCAGGTCCTCGACCTCGGACGGGTAGACGTGCCCGCCGACCACGATGATCTTGTCCTTGAGCCGGTCGGCCAGGTAGAGGTAGCCGTCCGCGTCGAAGTAGCCGATGTCGCCGGTGTTCAGCCAGCCGTCGCGCAGCACCTCGGCGGTCAGGTCGGGCCGCTTCCAGTACCCGGCCATGACGGTGTCCGAGCGGACGTGGATCTCGCCCTGCTCCCCCGTGGGCAGCTCGGCGCCGTCGGCGGACCGGATCACCACCTCGATGCCCGGGAGGGGTCGGCCGACCGCGATCTGGCCGCCGTGCCCGACCCGGTCGTGCTCGTGCGGGGCGAGCATGCAGATGTTCTGCGCCTCCGACTGCCCGTAGCCGCTCCACAGGACCGGCCCGAACACCTTGAGCGCCTCGCGCACCCGGGTGGGCGAGGCCGCGCAGCCGCCGTACGAGACCCGGCGCAGGCTGGACAGGTCGGTGCGGCCGATCGCCGGGTGGTCGAGCAGCTGGTAGAGCAGCGGCGGCAGCACCCACAGGTCGGTGATGCGTTCGCGCTCGATCGCGGCCAGCACCGCGCCGGGGTCGAAGGAGCGCTGGAGGACGACCGCACCGCCGTGGTGGAGCGTCAGGTCGGAGAAGAGCCCGGCGAGGTGGGCGAGCGAGGTGGCGGCGAGGAAGCGGGGCGCGCCGCTCGCCATGCGGCCGGGGGCGTCGAAGACCTTCCGGTAGGCGCCGTGCAGGCTCCGGATGCCCTTCGGGATTCCGGTGGTCCCGCCGGTGTGCCGGATGCCCCAGTCGTCGTCCGGGCCGACCCGGACGGCCGGCGGCTCGGCGGGCCGGTGGGCGGAGGCGGCGATCACGTCCTCGCCGATCGCGTCCGGCCCGGGGCCGAGACGCAGGACGGCCGGCACGTCGATCAGGGGCAGCAACTCGGCGGCCACCGGGTACCGTTCGGCGTCGACGAGCAGGACGGCGGTGTCGACGCTCGTCGCGATCTCGGCCAGGGTCGAGGCGCTCATGCCGTCGTAGAGGTTCACCACCCGCGCACCCGCGAGGCCTGCCGCGTAACGGGCGCTCAGCGCCTCGGCGGTGTTGCCGGCGAGCAGGGTCACGGTGTCGCCGCGCACCACGCCCCGGGCGACGAGCTCGTGGGCGAGGCGGTAGGTGGCGGCGGCGAAGTCGCCGGCGGTGAGTTCGACGCCGTCGGCGGTGGTGATGGCCCGTCGGTCGGGGTCGGCGGCGAGGGACTGAAGAATCAGGGCGGGAGCGCTGACGAACTCCGGTTCGTTCACGGCCACTTCTTCCTTGCAGTTCGCAACCATGTCCCCACCCTAACCCAACCCCTTTTCCAGGGCCGGGAGTTATACCCGATGGTGATCACTCGTCGTGCGAGTGGCGGTAGCGGAGCGAGCCGGCGCGGTCGCCGTCCAGCCGGTAGACGCTGGTGGTCGGCCAGTACTCGCCGCTCTCCGCGGCGGGTAGGCGGGCCCGGAGCAGCATCCGCAGTGCGGGCGGCGGGGCGGCGGCGTTGACGCGCTTGCGGTGGCCGTCCCAGCGGCCGCCGCACAGTTCGAGGTCGAGGACGAGGGGGGTGGTTCTCATCCCGCGATCGTGTCAGCGCCGCTTCGCCGGCCGAGGTTTGAACCGGCACGGCCACTCGCACGAGGGACCCCCGTCAGGCCAGGCTGACGGGGGTCCAGGGGCGGCCCGAGGGCGGCCCGGAGGTGTCGCGGAGGTGTCACGGGCGCGCCGCCCGGGGCCCTACGGCCGCCAGGTGTCGTTCAGGGTGACCAGGCCCGAGGCCGGCGCGGTCGCCGTCCGGTTGGCCCCGGACTCCCAGGTCACCGCGCCGCTCGCGTCCTTGCGGACGTACTTGTACTGGAAGGCCGTGCCGGCCGGCAGCGCGAGCGACAGCGACCAGACCGGGTAGCCGGCCGAGGAGAGCGGCAGCGCCTTGGCCGGGTCCCAGCCGCCGAGCGCGGCGATGTCGCCGACCACGTAGACGTTCTGGCCGTTGACGGTGGTCGCGTTGACGTTGAACGAGGCGCCGGAGGCGTTCGCCGACCCGCCCGGGACGTACAGCGCGATCGCGTCGCCCGCGCCGACCGTCGCGGTGAACTGCCCGTTGGCGCCCACCTGGTAGGTCGGGCCGGTGCAGCCGCCGCCCGGCTGCGGGTCGCCGTGCTGGACGTCGCAGTAGGTGCCGGCCGCGAGCCCGGTCTGGAAGGTCCGGGTGATCGGGCCGCTCTCGTGGTTGAGCGCGACGTAGCCCTTGTTGCCGCGGCCGAAGGCGATCGCGTTGTTGCCGTTGGACCACCAGTTGGTCACGCCGGTGCCCGCGACGGCGTTGCGGAAGCCGACCATGTTGGCGATCTGCCGCCAGGCGTGGGTGCAGTTCCAGCCGTCCTGGTAGCAGGCGTTGACGGTGCCGCCGTTGGGCGGGCCGGCGTCGTTGTTGGTGAAGGCGTAGCCGGAGTAGACGTTGGGCGCGCCGTACGGCGAGGCGAGCAGGAAGACGTTGGCCAGCGTGTAGGTGTTGCCGTAGGTGTAGTTGAGGGTGGAGCCGTTGCGCTCGGTGTCCCAGTTGTCGATGAAGGAGCGCGCCTGCCCGCTCGGCAGGTACCCCCAGGAGGCGCCCCAGCCGGACAGGTTGGCGAGCTTGTCGCTGGTGAACATCCGCTTGAGGTCGGTGCCGACGCGGAACTCGTCGACGTCGCCGGTGCCGGTGTACTCGGTGGGCTGGACCGGTTCGCCGGCGCCGTAGATGACCTCCTGCACCCAGTAGGCCTTGGGGTTGGCCGTCTTCGCCTTGATCGCGGCGAGGTCGCCGGCGGCGATGTGCTTGGCGGCGTCGATCCGGTAGCCGTCGACGCCGAGGGAGCCCAGGTCGTCCAGGTAGCGGGCGATGGTCTGCTGGACGTACGCGCTGCCGGTGTCCAGGTCCGCGAGGTTGACCAGCTCGCAGTTCTGCACGTTGGAGCGGTCCTGGTAGTTGGTGATCGGCTGGCGGCAGGTGTGGAAGTCCTGGTCCTGGTAGGTGCCGGGGTAGGTGTACTTGGTGTACGCGGTGCCGCCGGTGCCGGTGCCGGAGCCGGCCGTCATGTGGTTGACGACGGCGTCGGCGATGACCTTGACCCCGGCGGCGTGGCAGGTGTCGACCATGTTCTTGAAGGACGTCCGGTCGCCGAGCCGCCCGGCGATCCGGTAGCTGACGGGCTGGTAGGAGGTCCACCACTGCGGGCCCTGGATGTGCTCCTGGGGCGGCGAGACCTCGACGAAGCCGTAGCCCTTCGGGCCGAGCGTCGAGGTGCAGGCCTGGGCGACCGAGTCGAAGCGCCACTCGAAGAGGGTGGCGGTGACGTCCTTGCCGTTGTCGGCGGGTGGGGCGGCCTGGGCGGCGGGGGCGCCGAGGGAGGTGGCGAGCGAGAGCGCGAGGGCCGCCGAGGCGGCGAGGGCGCCGGCCGCGCGGGCGGTCCGGCGGGTGGGGGCGGTGGTGACCACGTCGTCTCCTGGGGGTGGCTGGGGTGGGGGCAGCCGGGGGTGAGCCGTGCGGGAAGAGCTATGCAGGAAGTTTCTGTAACTTGCCGGAAACTTGCAGCGCTGAACCTAGGGCCGCCGGGAGAGAGCGTCAAGGGCTCGGGAGGAACGTTTCTGCACCGCCTGGGCCCGGACGCACGACAAGGGCCCGGCAGCCGTAGCCGCCGGGCCCCTCACCTGTCCTGGTTCACCGGGCCCGCGGGGGCCCGGTCCGGACTCAGCCGGTCTGGATGGAGGTGTCGTCGATCACGAAGCTCGTCTGCAGCGAGGCGTCCTCGGTGCCGGTGAACTTCAGGGTGACCGTCTGGCCCGCGTAGGACGAGAGGTCGAAGGTCCGCTGCTGGTAGCCCGCCGCGGCGTCCGCGTTGGAGTACGTCTTCAGCGTGGTGCCGTTCACCGACACGGCCAGCTTGTCGTACGCGGTGCTGCCCGACTCAGCCGTGTCGATGTGCAGCCAGAAGCTCAGCGTCGCCTTGCAGCCCGCCGGGATCGTCACCGTCTGCGCCAGCGTGTCGGTGTGCGAGGAACCGTAGCCGTTCAGCCACGACTTCCACGAACCACCGTGCGCCGCCTGCGAGGAGCTGTTGTCCACCACGCCGGAGCTGGTCGTCCACGGCGCCGCCGAGCCCGTCTCGAAGCCCGCGTTGCCCAGCAGCTGCGCCGGCGTGCAGGTGCCGCCACCGCCACCGGTCACCGTCCACGTGAAGCTCGCCGTACCGGACTTGCCCGCCGAGTCCTTCACCGTCACCGTCACGTTCGACGAACCCGCCGTGGTGGCGGTACCGGTGATCGCACCCGTGGAGGCGTTGATCGCCAGCCCGGCCGGCAGACCCGTCGCGCTGTACGACAGCGGCGCCGTACCACCGGAGGCCTTGATCTGGAGGTTCACCGCACCGCCGACCGCCGTGGACTGGTTGCCCGGGCTGGTGACGGTGATGCCGCCGGGGTTGGGCAGCGAGCCGACGTTGACGGCGGCCCAGGCCGTGGCGACCGCGTTGTACTCGGCACTGTTCGCGCCGTACAGGTCGGTGGCCGCGTTCAGGGTCGCGGTGCGGGCGGCGGCGTAGTTGGTGGTGGAGGTCATGTACGCGGTCAGCGCCTTGTACCAGACCTGCTGGGCCTTGTCCCGGCCGATGCCGCCGACGGTGATGTTGTTGACCGTCGGGCTGTTGTAGCTGACGCCGTTGATCACCTTGGCGCCGCTGCCCTCCGCCAGCAGGTAGAAGAAGTGGTTGGCGACACCGGACGAGTAGTGCACGTCCAGGTTGCCGACGCCCGAGTACCAGGAGTCGGCGGAGGTGCCGTCCTTGGAGGGCTTGTCCATGTAGCGCAGCGGCGTGCCGTTGCCGTTGATGTCGATCAGCTCGCCGATCAGGTAGTCCGGGTTGTCGGCGGGCAGGTTGGCGTAGAACTCGACCATCGAGCCGAAGATGTCCGAGGTGGCCTCGTTGAGGCCGCCGGACTCGCCCGAGTAGTTCAGGTTGGCGGTGGCCGAGGTGACGCCGTGGCTCATCTCGTGGCCGGAGACGTCGAGTTCGGTGAGCGGGTGGGTGTCGCCCGAGCCGTCGCCGTAGGTCATGCAGAAGCAGCTGTCGTCCCAGAACGCGTTGACGTAGCCGGTGTCGTAGTGGGCCCGGCTCATGGCGCCGACGCCGTCGTTGCGGATGCCGTTGCGGCCGAAGGTGTTCTTGTAGAAGTCCCAGGTGGCGGCCGCGCCGAACTGGGCGTCCACGGCGGCGGACTCGCGGTTGCTGGCCTGGCCGTTGCCCCAGGTGTCGCTCGACTTGCTGAACAGCGTGCCGTTGCCGGAGGTGCCGTTCTTCATGTCGGTGGTGTACTGGCCGCCGCGGGTGGCGTCCTTCAGCGAGTACGTCGAGCCGCTCTGGGTGGTGGTCAGCGGCACGTTGCCGACGAACACGCCGTTGCCGGAGCCGCGCTTGATGCCGTCGGCCTTGCTGAGCACGTCGCCGGTCGCGGCGTCGGTGACCACGTGCAGCTTGCTCGGGGTGCCGTCGGACTCGCGGCCGGAGACGACGGTCTCCCAGGCGAGCTTCGGGGTGCCGTCGGCGGCCCAGACGACCAGGCGCGGCGCGGTGTCGACGGCGGCGCCCTGCTCGGCGGCGAGCGCGGCGGCCTGGGCCTTCGGGGCGGCCTGGGCCGGGGTGGTGCTGACGCCGCTGAGGTCGGCCTCGCTGGCCTTGGTCACGCTCTTGGTGGCGCCCGCGGCGTCCTGGTGGACGATCAGGTCGCCGCCGAGCACCGGGAGTCCGGCGTAGGTGCGCTCGTAGCGCAGGTGGCGGCCGCCGTTGGTGTCCTGGACGACGTCCTTGGTGACCAGCTTCTCCTGGCTGCTCAGGCCCAGGGCCTGGGCGAAGGACGCGGACTGCTGGGTCGCGGAGGCGATCAGCGCGGCCCGGTCCGACTGCTGGGCGGCGACGGCGGACGGGGCGTCGGGCGTCGCGGCCTGCGCGATGACCGGTATGCCGGTCACCAGCAGCGCGGTGGTTGCGGCCATGACAACCGCGGCCTTCCGGGCGTGAGCGTAACGGGACATGCGGACTCCTTTTCCGACCGGCGCGGGTTCGCACCGGTGGAGAGAAACCTGGGCCGCAGGGTTGCGGCGCAGTGGGGGCCCCCGCCCGCGGTGTGCGACGGGGGTGCGATTGCGGTGCTCACAAGTCGTGGCAGGTTTGGGACGCGCTGCACCTGAACTGGTCAGCCGCACCGGGGGGTGGGGCCCCCTCGTCTGCAGCCGCAGGAATCGTGGCAGCAAACGAGTCGTTAATGACAGATGCATGCCACGGAATGGCCGATTCATTACCGAAACCGTATGCACGACTGTTCATCAGTTGTGTTACCCCTTTGAGAACTCATGAACACGGTTTTCATGATCCGGGGAATGTTCGATCACTTCCGGAAGTCACTGACCAGCGCTCAGGGTCCCCGCCCGCACCACCCGGTGGCCGACGGCGCCGGGCGGGGGCGGCACATCACGCTTCCGGCCGTGCCATCGGTGCTTTCCGGCCATCGGGCGGCCAAAACGAAACGGGTCCCGCACCGCCACGACGGCGGTGCGGGACCCGGGGGTTCCGGCGTTCGTCGATCAGCCCTGGACGAACACCGCCACGGTGCGGCCCGGCACGGTGAAGGTGCCGGTCACGGCGTCGAAGCCGGACTGCTTCACCACCGCGTCCGCGCCGCCCGCCTGGACCGGGTGCAGGGCCTGGCCCGTCCCCTTCAGGGCCGCCACGGTCTGCGTCTGCGCGGTGGGCGTGGCGTTGAACACCACGGTGACGCCCTTCTCGGCGCCCTTCAGCCCGGCGCCGTCCAGGTGCAGGGTGATCACCCCGGGCGTCTCACCGGGCGTGCCGGAGAGCGGGTAGGACAGCCGCTGCTGGACGGCGGCCAGGGTGGGCAGCGAGAACAGCGGCGAGGACTGCTTGATCCGCAGGAACTCCTGGTACTGCGCGGAGGTCGCGCGGATGTCGGCCGCCCCCACGGTCAGCCGCGGGTTCGCCAGCAGGGACTGCGCGGTCGGCCACATCTCCTTGTTGTCGGTCGCCGGCGGCAGGCCCCGGCCCCAGCCGTTGCCCTGCGACGGGTCCCAGTGGATGGCGTTGAACCAGTCGCCCGAGTCGTAGGAGTTGGCGTCCAGCGACTTGGAGCGCAGCAGGTCGCTGCCGGCCTGGGCGAAGCCCGCGCCCTGGGTGAGCGCGGTGAGCGAGAGCCCGAGCGCCTGCATCCGGGCCCGGTCGGCGGGCGTGGTGCCGGTCGGCAGCTTGTACGCGAGCGCGTCGAACAGGTCGGTGTTGTCGTGGGCGTCCACGTACTCCACCGCCTCGCCCGGCTTGGCCGCGTACCCGGTCGGGGCTCCGTTGTAGTCGACCTGCGCGCCGGTGACGGCCCGGCCCGAGCTGTCGGTGAAGGAGTAGCCGGCCAGGTTGCCGGTCAGTCCGACCTTCAGCTGGTCCATCTGGTGCAGCAGCCGGTCCTTCTGCTCCTGCGGGGTGCCGTTGGCGGGCGAGCCGTTGGGGTCGGTGTACAGGCCCGAGGCGAAGCCCTGCTGCGGGGCGGAGTTCAGCATGAAGTTGCCGCCGCGGGCGGCGTCGCGCATCCGGTCGTCGAAGGTGGCGATGCCGGTGCCGGCCAGGTTCAGCTGGGTGGCCTGTTCGAACCGGGCGTTGTTCGCGACGACGCCGAAGTTCCAGCCCTCGCCGTAGAGGAAGACGTTCTTCCCGTCGATGCCGTCCGAGGCGGGCGTCATCTTCCGCAGCGCGGCCTGCACGTCCAGCATGGTGGACTTCGGGTCCAGGCCCATCAGGTCGAAGCGGAAGCCGTCGACCTTGTACTCGCGGGCCCAGGTGGTCACCGAGTCGACCACGAGCCGGTTCATCATGGCGTGCTCGGGCGCGGTGTCGGCGCAGCAGCTGTCCGCGGTGACCTTGCCGTTGCCGTCCAGCCGTTGGTAGTAGCCGGGGACGACCTTGTCCAGCACCGAGTGCTCGGCCTGGCCGCCGGCGGCGGTGTGGTTGTAGACCACGTCCAGCACCACCCGCAGCCCGGCCTCGTGCATCGCCTGCACCATCCGCCGGAATTCGACGGTGCGCGCCGTGCCTCCCCCACCCTCCGGGCGGGAGGTGCCCCCAGGCTCGGTGGCGTAGGACCCCTCCGGCACGGTGTAGTGCAACGGGTCGTAGCCCCAGTTGTACGCGTCGTCGGCGGCGACGGCCGCCACGCATTCCTGCTGCTTCGGACCGTCCGGGGGCAGGGACTTGAGGTCGCAGGCCGGCAGCTTCTGGTCGGCCCGGTTCTCCCGGATGGTGGCGATGTCGAAGGTCGGCAGCAGGTGGACGGTGGTCACCCCGGCCTGGGCGAGTTCCCGCAGGTGCCGCATGCCGGCCGACTGCGACTCGGTGAACGCCAGGTAGGTGCCGCGCTCGGCGGCCGGGACAGTGGTGTCCTCCACCGAGAAGTCCCGGACGTGCAGTTCCTGGATCTGCTGCCGCGCCGGCGGGACGGCCTCGGGGACGTTCTGCTCCTCCCAGCCCGCGGGCTTGAGCTCCTTGGCGGCGAGGTCGGCGACCAGGCTGCGCCTGGAGTCGGTGGACAGCGCGACCGAGTACGGGTCGGTGACGGTGTTGACCACCACCTGCTGGACGGAGGGCGCCCAGACCTTCACCTGGTACAGGTAGTACTTGCCGTCCAACTCGCCCTTGTCGCGGACGACTTCCCAGACGCCGGTCTCGTCGTCCAGCTTCAGCGGCAGCGTCTTCGGGGTGCCGCCGGTCGCGCCGTCGAAGACCTGGACGGACACCTCCTGCGCGGTCGGCGCCCACACCGACAGCGCCACCTTGCCGTTGTAGTAGGCCGGGCCGAAGTCCACCCGGCCGGTGCGGCGCGCGTAGAGGTCGTCCAGCACGCCGGGGGTCTGCACGCCGGTGGCGGCCAGCACGGCGCCGCTGGGCAGGTGTTCGGTGAACAGCAGCTGGCTGCGCAGCGCGGCCGGGACGCGCGCGGTGTCCCGGGCGTCCACGGTGAAGGCCCGGTAGCCCGCCAGGTGCGGGAACGCGGCCTTCTGTGCCGCGGTCAGGCCGCCCTGGGCGGCGTTGAGCCGGATCCACCGGCCGGGCTTGGTCAGCACGCCCTTGTCGGCGCGGATGCCGCCCTCGGGGTCGTACACCAGCTGGGCGCTGGTGCCGCCGGCCAGGGCGGCGTCGCCCGCGCCGTAGGCCGCCGGGACGACGACGGTCCTGGCGTCGATCCACTGGGCCTTGGCGGTGCCGAGGTCCACCTGCGCGGAGGCGGCGGCGTTCTGCGGCAGCAGGTGGCCCTCGCGGCCGCCGAGCAGCCACACCTCGCGGCCGTCGACGGCGAGGTCCAGGGACTGGTCGGTGGGCAGGTCCTTGTCGTTGCCCTTGTGCAGGATGTAGCTGAGGCTGGTCGCGCCGGGGGCCAGCGGCACCTCGAAGACGGCGCCGAAGGCGTCGTGGCGCACCGGCATCAGCGGCTTGCCCCAGTCGGTGGGGGTGGCGGCGCCGGTCCAGTCGTGCAGGCCCCAGCCGTCGTAGTCGCCGTCGGGCCGGTTGTAGTGGAGGACGGCGGTGTTGGCGGGCTGGGTGTTCGCCGGGCCCGGGTTCGCGGTGCGCACGGCCGGGTCGCCCTGCCGGAGCCAGACCTCGCCGGTGGCGCCGACGTCGACGTGGCGGTCGGCGTCGACGTCCTTGACGCCGTTCTTCTCGACGACGAACCCGACGTCCGAGGCGCCCGGCTTGAGCTTCACGTAGGCGAAGGCGCCGTACGCGTCCCGGCCGGTGAAGGCGTGCCCGGCCGGCCACGGGGTGGCCTCGCCGTCGGCGAGGTCGCCCCAGGCGTAGAGGTTCCAGCCGTCGTAGTCGCCGTCCGGCCGGTTGTAGTGCACGACGGCGTACGGGCGGGCGCCGGCGGTGGGCACCGGCTTGGGCGCGGGGGCGCCGGTGGTGAAGCTCGCGGTGGCGGAGCGCAGCCGGCCGCTGGAGTCCTGGACGACCGCCTTGTAGCGGACGACCGTGCCGGGGGCGGTGGCGCCCAGGTCCTGGGTGACCAGGTTCCTCCCGGTGTCGGCGGTGCCCAGGGTCTGCCAGGGCCCGGTGCCGATCTGGGCGGCGAAGGTGACGCGGTTGAAGCCGCCGCCGGTCGTGGCGCCGACGGTGACGGTGCCGCTCGAACCGTCGGCCGGCGGCTGCACGGAGAGCTGCGGCGCCGCCGTGGTGGGTGCGAGCGCGGCGCCCGCCTTGAACACCACCGAGGAGAGCGCCGGCACGGTCACGGTGACCTTGCGGTCGGCGCCGGAGGTCACCTTCCCGCCCGTTGCCGGGTAGATCCGGTCGAAGCCCGTCCCGGCGGAGAAGGTGTCCAGGGTGACGGTCTTCGCCTCGGCGGCGTTGTTGACCGCCACCAGGTACTCGGTCCGCTGCCCGGCGTCGATCCGGGAGAAGGCGTACACGCCCGCGCCGTCGGCGGCGTAGCGCTCGATCTGGGAGCCGTCGGCGAGCGCCGGGTTGTCGCGGCGCAGCTTGGCCAGCGCGGCGACGTCCTGGTAGAGCGCGCCGCCCTGCCCGTACCGGTCGGCCGGGCCGGAGGGGCCGCCGAGCACCCGGTCGCCGTTGTAGGAGGGCGTCTTCGAGGCGAACATGTCCTGCCGGGCGTCCTGGTCGCCGCCCGCGCCGGTGAAGCCCTGCTCGTCGCCGTAGTAGACGACGGGCTGGCCGCGGGTGAGGAACTGGAGCTCGTTGCCGAGCCGGTCCTTCTTCAGCAGGGTGGCCTCGTCGGCGCCCGGGTTGTCGGCGAGCAGGAAGGAGCCGAACCGGCCCATGTCGTGGTTGCCGAGGAAGGTCGGCAGCTCGTACGCGTCGGTGTCGGCGGTGGTGTAGCGGTAGTCCTGGCCGTAGACGTCGGCGAGGTTCTTCGCCGAGCCGCCCTGGGAGACGTAGCTGCGGGCGGCGCCCTGGAACGGGAAGTCCAGGGTGGCCTGGAGCTTGCCCTTGGTGACGTACGGCGAGGTGATCGCCGGGTCGCCGGAGTAGACCTCGCCGAACATGAAGAACTTCTTGTTGCCCTGCTTGGCGGCGAAGTCCTTGAGCGCGGGCGCCCACTGCTGCCAGAACGCCATGTTGACGTGCTTGACGGTGTCGATCCGGAAGCCGTCCACGCCGGCGTCCTTGACCCACTGCTGGTAGACCTTCTCGAAGCCCTTCACCACCCGGGGGTTCTGGGTGTCGAGGTCGTCCAGGCCGCTGAAGTCGCCCTCGGTGGCGGACTCGCCGACGAAGGTCGAGTCACCGCGGTTGTGGTAGAGCGCGGGGTCGTTGAGCCAGGACGGGGTCTTGGCCGTGGCGTCGGCGGGCTTGCGGAAGACCGGGGTGTAGGGGAAGGAGTCCTTGGTGAGCCGCGGCCAGGGCGCGCCCGCGTCGGCGATCGCGGTCTCGTCGACGGGGTTGCCGTCGGCGTCGAGGGTCGGGTAGGCGCCGACGGAGCGGTAGCCGTGCTGCTGTTCGGCGTCGTCGATGACGTCGGCGGTGTGGTTGGTGATGACGTCGAAGAAGACCTTGATGCCGCGGGCGTGGGCCTTGGCTATCAGGTCCTTGAGCTGGTCGTTGGTGCCGAAGTGCGGGTCGACCTGGGTGAAGTCGGTGATCCAGTAGCCGTGGTAGCCGGCCGAGGCCTGGTCGCCGCTGCCCTGGACCGGCTTGTTCTTGAAGATCGGGGCCATCCAGATCGCGGTGGTGCCGAGGTTCTGGATGTAGTCGAGCCGCTGGATCAGGCCGGCCAGGTCGCCGCCGTGGTAGAAGCCCTTGTCGGCCGGGTCGAAGCCGTGGTCCAGCCGGCCGCCGGTGATGCCCCCCGTGTCGTTGGCGGGGTCGCCGTCGGCGAAGCGGTCGGGCAGGACGAAGTAGAACTGCTCGCGGGTGAGGTCGTGCCGCCCTGCGGTGGCCGCCAGGGCGGCGTCCGAGGGCGGGGCCGGCGGGGCGGCGGCGAGGGCCGCGGGCGCGCTGCCGAGGGTGGCGGCGGTCAGTGCGGCGGCCAGCAGGACGGCCGTGCGGCCGGGTCTGCGTCGGGGGGTGCTCCGCCGGGGGCGGAGCCGGACATCGGCCACTGAGGGTCTCCCTTAGGGGAAGGGGTGAGCGAGTTCCCTGGAAGCTAGCGGCCTGCAATATGTTTCAGCAAGATGCAGAAACCGTTTCGTTCCGGGAAACTCCAGGCCAGGACCGTTGCCGCCACCCCGATTACGCCCTTCGAGCGGTCGGCGTAACAATGGGACGTATGCCTGTCCCGCCGGTAAGCACCAGACCCGACCGCACCCCCTACCCCGGTGGGAGCCGCCCCCTAGCCCTCAAGGGGGACAGCCGGTGAAGAATCCACTGCCAGGGGATGATCGGACGGCGACGGGACGTCTGGCAGACTTCTCGTCCATGGGGGAACCGACCAAGATCCAGCACGGCCGCGAACAGCGCGCCGAAGCGGCGCGTGGTGACGGTTCCGGAGCACGGTCGGCCTCCTCGGGACGCCTGCCCGACGGAGCCGCCCGCGCCACTCAGTCCCGTATCGCCGCACTGCGCGGCCGCATCCGCGACCAGCGGCGCTCACCGGCCCGGCCGAAGATCTGGTTCGAACTGGCCCTGATCGGGATCAGCTACTGGATCTACTCGATCATCCGCAACGCCGTCCCGGAACAGGCCTCGATAGCCCAGAAGCACGCGCGCTGGATCTGGGACCTGGAGCAGTCGCTGGGCATCGCCGTCGAGCGTTCGATCAACCACGCCGCGAACAGCGTCGGGTGGCTCATCACCGGGATGAACTACTACTACGCGACGCTGCACTTCGTCGTGACGATCGGCGTGCTGGTCTGGCTCTACCGCCGCCACCCCGGCCGCTACGTCGCCGCCCGCACCGTGCTGTTCGCCACCACCGCGATCGCCCTGATCGGCTTCTTCTTCTTCCCGCTCGCACCGCCCCGGCTGATGACCGACGGCGGCTTCATCGACACCGTGAAGGTGCACGGCACCTGGGGCTCGATGGCCTCCGGGCCCGCCGCGCACGTGTCCAACCAGTACGCGGCGATGCCCTCGATGCACATCGGCTGGTCGATGTGGTGCGGGCTGGCCATCTTCTACCTGGCCCGCCGGACGTGGGTCCGGGTGCTCGGCCTGCTCTACCCGCTGGCCACCCTGGCGGTGATCGTCTCGACCGCCAACCACTTCTGGATGGACGCCGTCGGCGGCGAGCTCTGCCTGGCCGTGGGCTTCCTCACCGCCCGCTGGCTGTACCACTCCTGGGTCTACAAACTGCCCCAGGTGCCCGCCCGGGAGGCGGCGGAGGAGCCGATCACCGTCCCCGAGCAGTGGAGCGAACCCGCGGCGACCGGCGCCCGCCGGTAGAGCTGCCGGACCCGGACGAACCGAAGGGGCCCCCACCCGGGGCCCCTTTCGCGTGCCCGGACCTCGGCCGCCGGCCTCAGCCGCCGTAGAACAGCCGCTCCACCACCGCCCGGGCCCGCCGGGTGGTCCGCCGGTAGTCGTCCACCAGCTCGCCGCTGTGCCCGGCGCCGTACCCGAGGTAGCGGGCCACCCCGGCCAGCTCCCGGGCCTCCCCGGGGAAGCTGTCGCCGGGCCGCCCGCGCACCAGCATCACCGCCGAGCGCACCCGGGAGGCCAGCACCCAGGCCGCGTCCAGCACCTGCGCGTCCGAGCGCCCGACCAGCCCGGCTCCGGCGGCGGCCGCCAGCGCGGCCCTGGTCCGGGTGGTGCGCAGGGCCGGCAGCTCGTGCCCGTGCTGGAGCTGGAGCAGTTGCACCGTCCACTCCACGTCGGCCAGCCCGCCGCGGCCGATCTTGGTGTGCGTGGTCGGGTCGGCGCCGCGCGGCAGCCGCTCGGCCTCGATCCGCGCCTTGATCCGGCGGATCTCCACCAGGTCCCGCTCCGGCACCCCGACGCCGGGGTAGCGCAGCGGGTCGATCAGCTGCCGGAACCGCGCGCCCAGCTCCTCGTCCCCGGCCACCGGCTCGGCCCGCAGCAGCGCCTGGCTCTCCCAGGCGTGCGACCAGCGCCGGTAGTACGCCGCGTACGAGGCGAGGGTGCGCACCAGCGGGCCGCTGCGCCCCTCCGGCCGCAGGTCGGCGTCGACCAGCAGCGGCGGCTCGGTGGACGGCGCGCCGAGCAGGGTCCGCAGCTCGTTGCAGACCGCCTGGGCGGCCCGGGCGGCGTCCTGCTCCAGCGAGCCGAGCAGCGGCTCGTGGACGAAGAGCACGTCGGCGTCCGAGCCGTAGCCCAGCTCGTGGCCGCCGAACCGGCCCATCGCGATCACCGCGATCCGGGTCGGCAGGTCGCCGTGCTCGGCCTCCCAGCCGGCCGTGCAGGCGCGCAGCGCGCCCTGGAGGGTGGCGGCGTTGATCGCGGTCAGCGCCTCCCCCGCGGTGTCCAGCGCCTCGGCCGGGTCATCGCCGAGGCGGCCGAGGACGTCCGCGGCGGCGGTCCGGAACAGCTCCCGGCGGCGCACCGAGCGGGCGGCGGCGACGGCCGCGGCGGTGGATCCGGCCCGGCCGACGGCGGCCAGTATCTCCTGCTCCAGGGCGGCCCGGCCGCGCGGCGCCAGGCCCTGCGGGTCGCCCAGCATGGCGACCGCTTCGGGGGCGCGCAGCAGCAGGTCGGGGGCGAGCCGGCCGGCCGACAGCACCCGGGCCAGCTGCTCGGCGGCGGCGCTCTCGTCGCGCAGCAGCCGCAGGTACCAGGGGGTGCGGCCGAGCGCGTCGGAGACCTGGCGGAAGTTGAGCAGCCCGGCGTCCGGGTCGGCCGAGTCGGCGAACCAGCCGAGCAGCACCGGCAGCAGGGTGCGCTGGATCGCGGCCTTGCGGCTCACCCCGGAGGCGAGCGCGCTGAGGTGGCGCAGCGCGGCGGCCGGGTCCGCGTAGCCCAGCGCCTCCAGCCGGGCCCGGGCCGCGTCCGGGGTCAACCCGGCCGCGCCCGGCGGCAGTTCGGCGACGGCGTCGAGCAGCGGCCGGTAGAACAGCTTCTCGTGCAGCCGCCGGACCTCGACCGCGTGCCGCTTCCACTCGCGCTGCAGCGCGGCCACCGGGTCGGAGCGGGTGTCGTCGTTGATCAGCGCGGCCAGCGAGCGGGCCAGCCGGCGCAGGTCCTCCGCGCCGGTGGGCATCAGGTGGGTGCGGCGCAGCCGGTAGAGCTGGATCCGGTGCTCCAGGGAGCGCAGGAAGCGGTAGGCGGTGTCCAGCGAGACGGCGTCCGCCCGGCCGACGTACCCGCCGCGGGAGAGCGCGGCCAGCGCCTCCAGGGTGTTACCGCTGCGCAGCGCCGGGTCGGTGCGGCCGTGCACCAGCTGGAGCAGCTGGACGGAGAACTCGACGTCGCGCAGCCCGCCGGGGCCGAGCTTGAGCTGGCGGTCCAGTTCGGTGGCGGGGATCGAGTCGATCACCCGGCGGCGCATCTGCTGCACGTCGGTGACGAAGTTGTCCCGGGCGGCGGCCTGCCAGACCATCGGGGCCAGCGCCTCCAGGTAGGCGGCGCCGAGTTCGGCGTCCCCGGCGACCGGGCGGGCCTTGAGCAGCGCCTGGAACTCCCAGGTCTTGGCCCAGCGCTGGTAGTAGGCGAGGTGGCTGGCCAGGGTGCGCACCAGCGGGCCGTTGCGGCCCTCGGGGCGCAGGTTGGCGTCCACCGGCCAGATGGTGCCCTCGCCGGTGGTGTCCGCGCAGAGCCGGGTGAGGGCGGCGGCGAGCCGGGTGGCGGCCTTGACGGCCTCGTGCTCGTCCACGCCCTCGCGCGGCTCGGCGACGAAGATGACGTCCACGTCGGAGACGTAGTTGAGTTCGCGGCCTCCGCACTTGCCCATGCCGATCACGGCGAGCCGGCAGGCCCGGGCGGCGTCCTGGTCCTGCTCGGCGGCGAGGTCCAGGGCGGTCTGCAGGGTGGCGCCGGCCAGGTCGGCGAGTTCGGCGGCGGTCTGTGCGAGGTCGGTGGTGCCGGTGAGGTCGCGGGCGGCGATGGCGAGCAGGCAGCGGCGGTAGGCGACGCGCAGCGCGTCCGCCGGGCTGCGGCCGCCCTCCCGGCCGCGCCGGACGCCCTCGGCGAGCGCGCGGCGGAAGTCCTCCGGGCCGGGGTGCATGTCGCGCAGCTCGAAGGTGACCAGCATGTGCCAGTCGTGCGGGTGCCGGGCCAGGTGGTCGGCGAGCGCGGTGGAGACGCCGAGCACGCCGAGCAGCCGGTCGCGCAGCGGCTTGGAGGTGGTGAGGGTGTCGCGCAGGGTGCGCCGTTCGGCCTCGTCGGCGGCCTCCAGCAGCCGGGCCAGGCCGAACAGGGCGAGGTCGGGGTCGGCGGTGGCGCCGAGCGCGTCCAGCAGCACGGGGTCGTCGGCCAGGCCTTCCAGGCCGGGGCCCGCCAGCAGCCGCACCGCCTGCGCCGGGTCGGTGAACCCGCGCCTGACCAGCCTGATCTCCGGCCGGCTGACCCGGCTCCCGGCCCGCTGCTCGTCCACCGCCATGGCCCCTCCATCCGTCCGCCCCAGCAGGTTACGCGCCCTGACGGCCCGGCGCCGGACACGACCACCGGACACGACCACCGGACGGCCCGCCGCCGCGCGCCGCGCCGCCCGTCCGTGACCTCGGGCCCGCCGCGCTCGTTCTCCCGGCGCCGACCGCCTCACCCCGCCCATCCCGTCCCATCCCGGAGCGCCGATGCCCAGCCGCCTGCCCTCGCTCACCGGGCTGCGCTTCTGGGCGGCCCTGCTGGTGGTGCTCTACCACCTGTCCCGCAAGGTCGGAGGGCTGCCGGTACTCGATCCGCTCGCCTGGTACGGGCGCTCGGGGGTGACGTTCTTCTTCGTCCTGTCCGGTTTCGTCCTGGCCTGGACGTACGGCGGCTCGCCCGTCCCCGCCGGGGCGTTCGCCCGCCGCCGGTTCGCCCGGATCTGGCCGTTGCACGTGCTGAGCACCGTGCTGTCGCTGGGCGCGGACGCCGCGATCGGCACGGCGCTGCCGGTGGCGGCCGCGCTCTGGTCGCTGCTGCTGGTGCACCCGTGGGCGCAGGCGACGGTGTACGGCGGCAATCCGGCGTCCTGGTCGCTGGGCGCCGAGGCCTGGTTCTACCTGCTGTTCCCGCTGCTGCTGCGGTTGCTGGCGCCGCGCCGCCGCGCCTGGCTGCCGGTGGCGGCGGTGTGCGCGGCGCTCGGCCCGGCACTGTGGGCGGCGGGCCCGCTGCTGCCGGCCGATCCGACGGTGCGCGGCTGGCTGCTGGACTACCTGCCGCTGGCCCGTACCCCGCAGTTCGTGCTCGGGGTGGCGGTCGGGCTGGCGGTGCGGCACGGGCTGCTCCCCCGGGTGCGGCTCGGCGCGGCGGCCACGGCGGTGGCGGGCTGGCACCTGCTGCTGGCGCCCTGGCACGCGGCCGTCCCGGACGCGCTGTGGTGGGGCCCGTACAGCGCCTCCCAGCTGGTGCCGGCGGCCCTGTTCGCGGCGCTGCTGGTGGCGGCGGCCCAGCGGGACGCGGCCGGTGCGGCACCCCGGCCGCCGGGCGAACGGGGACCGGCCGGACGGGGACCGGTCGGGCGAGGTCTGGCCGGGCGGACGGCGGTGCGGCTCGGCGAGTGGTCCTACGCCTGGTACCTGGTGCACGAGATCGGCATCCGCTGCTGGCTCGCCGAGTCGGGCCGCCCGGCGCCCGGGGCGGCGGCGCTCGGGGTCTGGCTGCTGCTGGCCGGGGGGTCGCTGGCGGTGGCGGCGGGCCTGTACCGCTGGGTGGAGCGGCCGTGCGAGCGGCTGCTGCGCGGCTCGCCGCGCCGGCCCGGCGGGAACGCGGCGGCGCCGCTGCCGGCCCGCGCGGTGCGGGTGGGTCGGCAGCGGCGCCGGGCGGCGGCCGGTCAGGCGTCGGTGGAGCCGTCCAGGTTGACGTAGGCGTAGAAGACGCCGATGTCGTAGCCGTCCTTCTGGGTGTTGAAGGTGGTGGTGAGGTCGGTGTCCCCGTTGCGCAGGTACGGCGAGATGTCCCAGCGGTTGGAGTCGTAGCCGAAGTTGTTGCGGTTGTACGGGTTGCGGGCGAACTGGTCCTCCGGGGTCAGCTCCTCGATGGTGGAGTTGAAGGCGTCGTCCGGCGCGTGGTTGATGTCGGAGAACAGCGTCTCGGGCCCGTTGGTGGACTTGACCGACAGGGTGTCACCGGTCCACTTGAGGTCGCCGTCGTAGACCACCCAGCCGAGCTTGCCGTGGAGCTGACCGCTCTGCGGCGTCTGCAGCCCCGTGAGCTTGATCTGCCGCGTCGGGCTGTCCGGCAGCTCGACCTGGAAGCCGTCCCACAGGTGGATGTGCCGCATCGGCTTGCAGTCGTTCTCGTACGCGACGACGATCGTCCAGCCGCCCCAGCTGTGCGGCTTCACCACCGAGTCCATGTTGGCGACGGTGTAGGTGCCGTTGCCGGCGTTCCTGACCAGGTCGGTGATGTCGGCGGAGGCCTGGTAGCTGCTCTCCACGTCGGTGGTGATGTAGCCGATGGACGGCTGGTCGTTGGCGATGTCCCGGTACTGCTTCTCGCCCGGGACCTTGAGGTACACCTCGTCGATCTGGTTCTCCGGCAGCACGGTGTCGCCGATGCCTCGGGTGCCGCCCCAGTACAGCCGGGCGTACTTGACCTTGGAGCCGTCGATCAGGCCGAGGTCGGCGGAGCTGGCGGAGTAGATCGGGTCACCGAGCGGGCCGATGGAGCCCGGGTCGATGTTGATGTACTTCATCTCGTACTTGTTGTTGATCGGCATGCTGCCGAGGCCCTTGCGGGCGTCCTCGCAGGGCGGCTGCGCCGGGTCGACCGGCGGCTTGGTCTCGTCACAGGTCATCAGCGAGTTGCTGATCCTGGTGACGGAGCCGTGGAAGTCGCCCTGGAAGCGGGTGGTGAACGGCAGCGGGTTCTCGGCGATGGTCTCGGCGCGCGGGCGCGGGTTCGACGAACCGGAGCCGGAGCCACGGGCGTCGGCGACCGGGGTGGCCAGCAGCTGGCTCGCGACGGCGGCGAGGGCGGCGCCCGCGACGACGGCCCGGCGGGCGAGCAGGCGGGCCGCGGCGGCGCGGCTGACAGCGGAGGAGGGCATGGGATCCTCTCGGGACGGAACGGACGAGCACGCCCATCGGACCACAACTGTCCGTCACAGGATCTTCACATACCGCCATTGGGGAAGCGATCCCACCCCAGCGGACGGCCCGCTGTCATCCGATCGAACGACAGCGGGCCCGGAGGTGTTTGGGAGCCTCAGGTGCTCACAGCACCTGGAGGTTCTTGCGCAGCTCGAACGGGGTGACCTCGGAGCGGTACTCCTCCCACTCCTGCCGCTTGTTGCGCAGGAAGAAGTCGAAGACGTGCTCGCCGAGGGTCTCGGCGACGAGCTCGCTGCGCTGCATCAGGTCGATCGCCTCGCCGAGGTTCTGCGGCATCGGCTGGATGCCGAGGGCGCGGCGCTCGGAGTCGGACAGCGCCCAGACGTCGTCGTCGGCGCCCGGCGGGAGCTCGTAGCCCTCCTCGATGCCCTTGAGGCCGGCCGCGAGGGTGACGGCGTAGGCGAGGTACGGGTTGCAGCCGGTGTCCAGGGAGCGGACCTCGATCCGGGTGGAGCCCTGCTTGCCGGGCTTGTACATCGGCACCCGGATCAGCGCCGAGCGGTTGTTGTGGCCCCAGCAGATGTAGGACGGGGCCTCGCCGCCGGCGCCGGCGGTGCGCTGGGAGCCGCCCCAGATCCGCTTGTAGGAGTTCACCCACTGGTTGGTGACGGCGGCGGTCTCGGCGGCGTGCTTGAGCAGGCCGGCGATGAAGGAGCGCCCGACCTTGGAGAGCTGGTACTCGGCGCCGGTCTCGTGGAAGGCGTTGCGGTCGCCCTCGAACAGCGACAGGTGGGTGTGCATGCCCGAGCCGGGGTGGTCGGAGAACGGCTTGGGCATGAAGCTGGCGTGCACGCCCTGCTCCAGCGCGACCTCCTTCATGACCAGACGGAAGGTCATGATGTTGTCGGCGGTGGACAGCGCGTCGGCGTAGCGCAGGTCGATCTCCTGCTGGCCGGGGGCGCCCTCGTGGTGGGAGAACTCCACCGAGATGCCCATCGACTCCAGCATGGTGATGGCCTGTCGGCGGAAGTCGTGGCCGACCCCGCGCGGGGTGTGGTCGAAGTAGCCGGACTGGTCGGCGGGGATCGGCGGGGTGCCGTCGCCGGGCAGGTTCTTCAGCAGGAAGAACTCGATCTCGGGGTGGGTGTAGAAGGTGAAGCCCTGGGCGGAGGCCTTCTCCAGGGTGCGCTTGAGCACGAACCGGGGGTCGGCGTAGGACGGCGAGCCGTCGGGCATCAGGATGTCGCAGAACATCCGGGCGGTGCCGGGGGTCTCCGAGCGCCACGGCAGGATCTGGAAGGTGGTCGGGTCCGGCTTGGCGATCATGTCGGACTCGTAGACCCGGGCGAAGCCCTCGATCGCCGAGCCGTCGAAGCCGATGCCCTCCTCGAAGGCCTGCTCCAGTTCGGCCGGAGCCACCGCGACCGACTTCAGGAACCCGAGCACGTCGGTGAACCACAGCCGGACGAACCGGATGTCACGCTCCTCAAGCGTCCGAAGCACGAACTGCTGCTGCTTGCCCATGGGGACAGTCTCACCTCTGCTCTTTACGCTCGTGTTACGCCCGGAAGACCCCCGGACGCGACTGCCCCCATCATGGCCGATCACCGCGCGGGACGGCAGTCCGGACCCCGGTCCGACCCCCCGGGCAGCACATTGCGTCAGATCGACGATTACACTCGGAGGCATGCCCAATCTCCGTCTCGCCCTGAGCCAGATCGACCCCTGGGTCGGTGACATCGCCCGCAACAGCGATGAGGTGGTGCGCTGGACCAGGCAGGCCGTGGAGGCCGGCGCCCAGTTGGTCGCCTTCCCCGAGATGGCCCTGACCGGCTACCCCGTCGAGGACCTCGCCCTGCGCAGTTCCTTCGTCGAGGCGTCCCGGGGCGCGCTGGTCGAGCTGGCCGGGCGGCTGGCCGCCGACGGGCTGGGCGAGGTGCCGGTGGTGGTCGGCTACCTCGGGCGCTCCGAGCACGCCTCGCCGAGGTTCGGCCGCCCGGCCGGCTCCCCGCAGAACTGCGCCGCCGTGCTGCACCGGGGCGAGGTGGTGACCCGCTTCGCCAAGCACCACCTGCCCAACTACGGCGTGTTCGACGAGTACCGCTGGTTCGTCCCGGGCGAGCAGCTGCCGGTGCTGCGGCTGCACGGAGTGGACGTCGCGCTGGCCATCTGCGAGGACATCTGGCAGGACGGCGGCCGGGTCACCGCGGCCCGCGAGGCCGGGGCCGGGCTGCTGCTGGTGGTCAACGGCTCGCCGTACGAGCGGAACAAGGACGACCAGCGGCTGGAGCTGGTCCGGCGCCGGGCCGCCGAGGCGGGCTGCCCGCTGGCCTACGTCAACATGGTCGGCGGCCAGGACGAGCTGGTCTTCGACGGCGACTCGATCGTGGTCGGCGCGGACGGCGTGGTGCTGGCCCGCTCCCCGCAGTTCGAGGAGCACCTGCTGGTGCTGGACCTCGACCTGCCGGCCGCCGGCGGCGACCACACCGACGGCCTGCTGCTGAGCGACGGCCTGCACCTCGTCCGCACCGAGCTGGGCGGCGAGC
Source organism: Kitasatospora sp. NBC_01300 (assembly GCF_041435235.1). Taxonomy (NCBI): domain Bacteria; kingdom Bacillati; phylum Actinomycetota; class Actinomycetes; order Kitasatosporales; family Streptomycetaceae; genus Kitasatospora; species Kitasatospora sp. NBC_01300. The sequence continues at coordinate 2,152,662 of NZ_CP108408.1, forward strand.
CGCAGGCCGCGCCCGCGGACACCCCGACCCCCGAGGTGGCGCCGCGGCTGTCCGACGAGGCGGAGATCTGGGCCGCGCTGGTCTCCGGCACCCGGGCGTACGTCACCAAGAACGGCTTCCGTTCGGTGCTGATCGGCCTCTCCGGCGGCATCGACTCGGCACTGGTGGCCGCCATCGCGGTGGACGCGATCGGCGCCGAGAACGTGTACTGCGTCTCGATGCCCAGCCGCTACTCCTCGCAGCACTCCCGGGACGACGCGGCCGAGCTGGCCCGCCGTACCGGGCTGCACTACCGCACCGTCTCCATCGCCCCGATGTTCGACGCCTACCTGGGCGCGACCGAGCTGACCGGCCTGGCCGAGGAGAACCTGCAGTCCCGGCTGCGCGGCACCCTGCTGATGGCGATCTCCAACCAGGAGGGGCACATCGTGCTCGCGCCCGGCAACAAGAGCGAGCTGGCCGTCGGCTACTCGACCCTGTACGGCGACTCGGTGGGCGCGTTCGGGCCGATCAAGGACGTCTACAAGTCGCTGGTCTTCCGGCTGGCCCACTGGCGCAACGAGGAGGCCGAGCGGCGCGGCGAGGTGCCGCCGATCCCGGAGAACACCATCTCCAAGCCGCCGTCCGCCGAGCTGCGGCCGGACCAGAAGGACAGCGACTCGCTGCCCGACTACGACCTGCTGGACAGCGTGCTGGCCCGCTACATCGAGGGCGACGAGGGGCGGGACGCGATCGTCGCGGCCGGCTTCGACCCGGCCGTGGTGGACCGGGTGGTCCGGCTGGTCGACACCGCCGAGTACAAGCGGCGGCAGTACCCGCCGGGCCCCAAGATCTCGGTCAAGAACTTCGGCCGGGACCGCCGCCTGCCGATCACCAACCGCTGGCGGCGGGGCTGACCCAGCTAGTTGAACCGGTAGGTGGCGGCCACCGCGAGGTGGTCGCTGCCGTCCCGGGGCAGGGTGCGGGAGTCGACCGGCGCGAGGCCGCCCTTGCTCATGATCTGGTCGATCCGGGCCATCGGGAAGGACGCCGGCCAGCTGAAGCCGAAGCCGTCCCCGGCGGCGCCCTGGGCCGAGCGCATCTGCGAGGTGACCGGCGCCAGGCTGCGGTCGTTCATGGTGCCGTTGAGGTCGCCGAGCAGCAGCACCTTCTTCACCGGCTCGGCCTGGATCGCGTCGCCGAGCGCCTGCGCGCTGACGTCCCGCTGGTCGACGGTGAAGCCGCCCTCGGCCTTCAGCCGCACCGACGGCAGGTGCGCGACGTACACCGCGACCGGGCCCTGCGGGGTGGCGACCTGGGCCCGGAACGCCCTGGTCCAGCCCATCTTGAGGTCCACCGGCGAGACTCCGCTGATCGGGTACTTCGACCAGAGGCCGACCGTCCCCTCCACCTCGTGGTACGGGTACGCCTCGGCGAGCCCGCTCTCGTAGTCGCGCAGCGGCTTGCCGGCCAGTTCCTGGAGGGCGACGATCTGGGCGCCGGAGGCCACCAGGCCGCGGACGGTGCCCGGCACGTCGGGGTTGGCGGCGGCGACGTTGTGGCTGACCACCGTCCAGTCGCCGGTGCCGCCGCTCTTGTCGCTGAGCAGGCCGCCGAACAGGTTGAGCCAGATCGCGACGGGCAGCAGCAGCGCGATCAGCGCGGTGGCGGAACGGCGCAGCAGCGCGGGGACCAGCAGCACCGGGACGGCCAGGCCGATCCAGGGCAGGAAGGTCTCCAGCAGGCTGCCGAGGTTGCCGGCGCTGTTGGGGACGTCGGCGTGGAGGGCCATCAGCAGGGCGGTGAGCACGGCCAGCACCGCGACCACCAGGCCGCGCCGCCAGGTGGTGGCGCCGCGGCCGTCCCGGCCCCAGTGCCGCAGGCCCAGGAACCCTCCGGGACGGCCCGCGGGGGCCGGGGCGCCCGCCTCGCCCCAGGGCCCGGCCGTGCTCCGGTCGGTCCTGTCCGCCTGCGTCATCCGTGGCTCCCGTTGTTCGTGCCGTCGCCGGTCCGGTGTCCGGCCCGTGGGGTACGGGCGGGTGCCGGACTGGTGCCGGTTTGATCGGATACCCGGCTCAGCCTATGCCGGGACAGACGCGGGGCCGTCGGAGCGGGTTCCGGCGTGGCCCGGTTTGGTGAGCCAGGCCACGCCGGACGCAGGTCGGTGCAGGTCGGACGCAGGTCGGTGCAGGTCGGACGCAGGTCGCTGCGGGTACGGGACCGGGGCGCGGGGTCCGGGGCGCGGGAGCGCGTTCAGCCGCGGGAGCCGGAGGCCGCGTGCGGCGCCAGGCCTTCGAGCAGCGAGTCGACCATCCGGCGGGCCAGGTCCGGGTCCTCCAGGTCGGAGTCGTCCCAGAGGATGCTGCGGTACAGGATCGGGCCCATCAGCATGTCGCCGAGCAGCTCGACGTCGAGGTCGGACCGCAGCACGCCCTCGTCCATGGCGCGGCGGATCAGGGTGAGCCCCGCCTCCCGGCGCGGCTTGATCACCCGGTCGCGGTACGCGCTGTACAGGTCGGGCAGGCCCTGCATCTGGCCGAGGGCGGCCTTGAGCACCCAGCGGGAGCGCTTGGCGAGGCCGCGCCGGCGCATGTAGTCGATCATCTCGATCAGGTGGTCCCGGGCGGTGCCGTCGGTCGGCGCGGGCATCGGGACTTCCAGCCGGCTGACCACGTCGACCAGCAGGGCCTCCTTGTTGGGCCAGCGCCGGTAGATGGTGGCCTTGCCGACGCCGGCCGCGGCGGCGATGCCCTCGATGGTGAGCTCGGACAGCGCGGTGCCGCCGGCCATCAGGTCCTCGACGGCGGCGAAGATGGCCTGCTCGGCGGCCTCGCTGCGCGGGCGGCCGCGGCGTACGGCGGCGCAGGGCTGTCCGGCTCCGGCGGCCGGGGTGTCCGTCTTCATCCCCGCTGTACTCCCTCGCTGTCCGCGTGGCGCACGGGCGCCGTTCCGTTTCCGATGGTGGTCCGTGGACCGGGCCGGGTGGCGGCCGCCGTCCTGGACCTCGGCCCTGCCGCCCGGGGGTTCACCCGGGTGACAGGGCCATTGTCGCTCAGTGCGATCGAGGGTCAGGCGTCCGCGGCCACGGCCTTGCGGCTCTGGTCGGGCTGCTCGGCGGCCTTCCCGGCCGGGCCGCCGGGGGCGGCCGACCGGCGCGGCAGCAGGAACCAGGCGATCAGCGCGCCGACCACCGTGATGCCCGCGGAGAGCGAGGCCACCACGTGCATGGCGCTGACGAAGGCGTCGTCGGCCGGGCCGATCAGCGCGGCGCCCTTGGGGCCCATCCGCTCGGCGATGGCCAGGGTGGCCTCCAGCGACTCGCCGGCCTTGCCGCGCAGGTCGTCGGGCAGCTGGTTGAGCGTGTCGGTCATGCCGTCGCGGTAGACGGTGGAGAGCACCGCGCCGAGCACGGCGACGCCGAGCGAGCCGCCGACCTGGCGGAAGGTGTTGTTGACGGCCGAGCCCGCGCCGGCCTTCTCGCGGGGCAGCGAGGCCATGATCGCGACGGTGACCGGCGGCATGACGTGCGCCATGCCGGTGCCCATCAGCAGGCCGAGCACGATCAGCACCCAGATCGGCGTGTCGACGCCCAGCAGGGTGTAGCCGACGAAGCCGACCGCGATCAGCAGCATGCCGACGGCGGCGGTGGCGGCGACGCCGAAGCGGTCGACCACCAGCCGGGCCCGCGGCGCGAACAGCAGCTGGGCGACGGCCAGCGGCAGCATCAGCAGGCCGGCCTGGAGCGCGCTGTAGCCGCGCACGCTCTGGATGTAGAAGACGCCGAAGAAGGAGACGCCCATCAGCGCGAAGAAGACCACGCCGACGACCACGACGGAGGCGCTGAACACCTTGTTGCGGAACCAGGTGACGTCCAGCGCGGGGAAGCGGGTGCGGCCCTCGAACCAGACGAAGGCGGCCAGCGCCAGCACGCCGACCAGCGTCGGCACCCAGGCCTCGGCGGCGGTGAAGTCGGCCAGCTCGCCGCCCTTGATGATGCCGTAGATCAGCGCGACCAGGCCGATGATCGACAGCAGCACGCCTATCGGGTCGAGCTTGCCGGGGTTCGGGTCCTTGGACTCGGGCACCAGGACGATCATCGCGATCACCGCGACGATCACGATCGGGACGTTGACCAGGAAGACCGAGCCCCACCAGAAGTGCTCGATCAGCAGGCCGCCGGTGATCGGGCCGATGGCGATGGCCAGGCCGACCGCGCCGGCCCAGATGCCGATCGCCTTGGGCTGCTCGGAGCGCTCGAACACGTTCATGATGATGGCCAGCGTGGCGGGCATCGCGAGCGCGGCGCCGACGCCCATCAGGGCGCGGTAGCCCACGAGTTCACCGGGCGAGGCGGCCAGCGCGGAGAGCAGCGAGGCGATGCCGAAGACCACCATGCCGCCGAGCAGCGCGCGCTTGCGGCCGAAGCGGTCGCCGAGCAGGCCGGAGGTGAAGAGCAGCCCGGCGAACACCAGGGTGTAGGAGTTGATCGACCACTCCAGGTCGCTCTGGCTGGCGCCGAGGCCGACCGGCGCGGGGGTCGCGATGGTCTTCATCGCGACGTTGAGGATCGAGTTGTCGAGGACGACGACGAGCAGGGCGAGCACCAGGGTGCAGAGGATCGCCCAGCGTCGGCGGTGGATGGCTTCCGGCACGCGGGGTGGCGCGGCTGCGGTGGTCATTGGTCTTCCCGTCCGTGGTGGTGTGGCACTGGCGGGCAATTCCGAGCCATGGTCGTCTCGTAACCCCCCGGCACCAGGGTAGCGGCCATTACGATACGAGACGACTCCGTTTCGTAAAAACGCGGCAAAGCCCGGGGCCGCCCGCGCTCGCCGGTGTGCCGCAGATCGCACCCGACCGCCCGCACGCCCCTTTGCGCGCACGCCGGGGCGTGCAAGCATGGAGGTGATCCGGGGACGCCGCACGGCGCCACGAGACGACAACCCTTCAGGAGTCCGTTCGATGAACGCTTCTTCGCCTTCGCCTGCCCAGAACCAGGCGGCGACCGCCACCCTCTACGGCGGGGTCACCAACCGCCGCATCACCGTCCGCGACCTCGCCAGCGCCAAGCAGCGCGGCGAGAAGTGGTCGATGCTCACCGCCTACGACGCCCTCACCGCCGGAGTGTTCGACGAGGCCGGCATCCCCGTCCTGCTGGTCGGCGACTCCGCCGGCAACTGCCACCTCGGCTACGAGACCACCGTGCCGGTGACCATGGATCAGATGGTGATGCTCTCCGCCGCCGTCGTCCGCGGCACCAAGCGCGCGATGATCGTCGCCGACCTGCCGTTCGGCTCCTACCAGGAGTCCCCCGCGCAGGCCATGCGCAACGCGGCCCGGCTGATGAAGGAGGCCGGGGTCGGCGCGGTCAAGCTGGAGGGCGGGGAGCGCAGCGCCCGCTCGATCGAGCTGCTGGTCGAGGCCGGCGTCCCGGTGATGGCGCACATCGGCCTCACCCCGCAGTCCGTGCACGCCTTCGGCGGCTACCCCGTCCAGGGCCGCGGCGACGAGGCGGCGCACCAGCTGCTGCGCGACGCCAAGGCCGTCCAGCAGTCGGGCGCCTTCGCGGTCGTACTGGAGGCGGTGCCGGCCGAGCTGGCCGCCCAGGTCACCGAGCAGCTGACCATCCCGACCGTCGGCATCGGCGGCGGGCCCGACACCGACGCCCAGGTCCTGGTCTGGACCGACATGGCCGGCATGACGGCGGGCCGGGTGCCCAAGTTCGTCAAGCAGTACGCCGACCTGCGGACCGTCCTCGGCGACGCCGCCCGCGCCTTCGCCGAGGACGTCCGCGGCGGCGCCTTCCCGGCGGCGGAGCACAGCTTCCGCTAGGTCCCGGACCCCCGACGGCCCCGCTCCCCCGCCCGGGAGCGGGGCCGCTGCCGTGTACCCGCTCCCCCGGTGACAGCGGTCTGACAGCGCGGCGCCTGGCCCGCCCCCCTCATGACAGCCCGCTGACAGCCGGGCCGGACAACCTAGGGGCATGACACGAATCGCCACCGCCCCGAACGACCGGGGGACCGCCGCGGGCAACGCCGTCGAAGTCCGCGGCATCGTCAAGCACTACGGCACCACCAAGGCCCTCGACGGGGTCGACCTCACCGTCCGCGAGGGCACCGTGCTCGGCGTGCTCGGCCCCAACGGCGCCGGCAAGACCACCCTGGTCCGGGTCCTCTCCACCCTGATCAAGCCCGACGCCGGCACCGCGTTCGTCGGCGGCTACGACGTCCTGCGCCAGCCCAAGCAGCTGCGCCGCACCATCGGCCTCACCGGGCAGTACGCCTCCGTCGACGAACTCCTCTCCGGGTACGAGAACCTCTACCTGATCGGCCGGCTGCTCGACCTCCCCAGCCGCGAGGCCAAGGCCCGGGCCGCCGAGCTGCTGGAGCGCTTCTCGCTCACCGAGGCCGCCAAGCGGACCGCCAAGACCTACTCCGGCGGCATGCGCCGCCGCCTCGACCTGGCCGCCAGCATGATCGGCCGCCCCAAGGTGCTCTACCTGGACGAACCCACCACCGGCCTCGACCCGCGCACCCGCAACGAGGTCTGGGACGAGGTCCAGCGGATGGTCGCCGAGGGCAGCACCGTGCTGCTCACCACCCAGTACATGGAGGAGGCGGAGCAGCTCGCCGACGAGCTGACCGTCATCGACCGCGGCCGGGTGATCGCCAACGGCGGCGTGGCCGAACTCAAGGCCAAGGTCGGCGGCCAGACCCTCCAGATCCGCGCCGCCGATCCGGCCGAGCTGCCCGAGATGGCCCGCTGCCTGCACGACCGCGGCATCACCAGCGCCACCGTCTCCACCGACACCGGCCTGCTCGCGGTGCCGATCACCAACGACGAGCAGTTGACCACCGTCATCGGGGTGCTCGGCGCCCGCGGCTTCGCGATAGCCGGCATCGACACCAAGGTGCCCAGCCTCGACGAGGTCTTCCTCGCCATCACCGGCAAGCCCGCCGACACCGCGGACGCCGCCCCCAGCCTCGCCAAGGAGCCCGTCGCATGACCACCGCCACCATCGCCCCCGCCCGGGTGGAGGACTCCCGGATCGGCCTGTCCGGCACCTTCCGCCACGTCGGCGCACTGACCCGGCGCAACCTGATGCGGATCAAGGCCGACCCGGAGTCGATGTTCGACGCCGTGCTGATGCCGGTCATCTTCACGGTGCTGTTCGTCTACGTCTTCGGCGGCGCCGTCTCCGGCAACCAGGACTCCTACAAGCAGTACATGATCCCCGGCCTGCTCGGGCAGACCGGCCTCACCCTCGCGATGGCCGTCGGCACCGGCCTGAACAGCGACTTCCAGACCGGCGTGATGGACCGCTTCCGGACCCTGCCGATCGGCCGGGCCTCCGTCCTGCTCTCCAAGATGGCCGCCGAGACCTGCCGGGCGCTGCTCTCCTTCGTGATCCTGATCGGCTTCGCGATGTGCATCGGCTTCGAGGTGAAGACCGGTCCGCTGGAGGTCGTGGCCGCGGTCGGCCTGTCGCTGGTGTTCGGCATGTCGATCGTCTGGGTCTCGATGCTGCTGGGCATGGCGCTGCGCAGCGCCCAGGCCGTCCAGGGCGTGGCCATGCTGGTCCTGATGCCGATGCAGTTCGGCAGCTCGATCTTCGCGCCGACCGACACCATGCCGGGCTGGCTCCAGGCCTTCACCAAGGTCAACCCGCTGTCGGCGCTCGCCGACGCCTCCCGCTCCCTGCTCAACGGCCAGGGGCCGCTGGCCCACCCGGTGATGGTCGTGCTGATCTGGTCGGTGGCCACCACCGCGATCTTCGCGCCGCTCGCCGTCGCCCGCTTCCGCAAGCGGACCTGAGAACGGCCGCCGGCCCTCCGCGGGGGAGGGCCGGGGGGCGACCGGCCGGCACCAGGGGACGGGGCCGGCCGGCGGAACGGCTGGCCGGTGACCAGGGACGGACGCCGGTCAGCCGATCCACTCGTACATCCGCTCCCGGACCTGTTCCGGGGTCAGGCCCTCGCCGGCGGCGTGGGCGGCCTCGAACGCGGCGTCGCCCAGCTGGGCCCGCAGGTCGGTCGCCGCCCGGCCGCGCTCGACGCGGTCCAGGTAGCCGCCCTTCGGGCCGTTCAGCACGTGGTGCGCGCCGTGCAGCACGGTGGCCTGCCGGGCCCGCTCCAGGTCGCCGTCGCGCTCGGCGAAGGCGCGCAGCACCCCCACCACCGCGGGGACCACCATGACCGTCATCTGCTCGCCGAAGCCGCTCGTGCGCGACGTCTCGCGCAGCAGCGTCCGCCCCTCGCGCAGCATCGCGAGCCCCTCGTCCGGCCGGCCCGCCCGGGCGGTGATCCAGCCCCGGGTGGTGGTCAGCATCCCGGTCACGATCCCCGGGGCGAAGCTGCCGACGCTGGTCGCCTCCATCCGGTCCAGCTCGGCCAGCGCCTGCGCGTACTCACCGCGCAGCATGTGGACGCCGCAGAGTGTGAGGCCGCCGAACAGCAGCGCGCCGGTGGAGGAGTGGTCCGCGCTGTGGTGATCCAGCCCGGCCAGCGTCTCCCGGATGATCCGCTCGCCGCGCTCCATGTCCTGCTCCAGCAGGGCGGAGCCGAGGTTCACCCGCAGCATCGGCACCTCGTGCGGCGTCCCCAGCTCCTCGGCCAGCTCGATCGCCCGCTCGTACGCGACGGCGGCCGCCTCCGGATCGCCCCGGTTGGCCAGCGACTCGCCCTGGGCGGACAGGGCCTGGGAGACCCCCCAGAGGTTGCCGGCCTGCTCGAACAGTTCCAGGGAGCGCTGGCCGTCCAGGATTCCCTGGTCGGCCCCGCCCGGCCAGTCGTTCAGCATCTTGGCCCGGAGCTGCAGGATGAACGCGAGGTCGTTCGGCCCGCCGTGCTCCTCGCAGCCGCGGACGGCGTCGTCCAGCAGGCTCCTCATCATTTCCAGCCGGCCGGCCAGGAACGCCCCGAACACCCGCATCAGGCCCGGGAACCGGTAGGCCTGCGGCAGCTCCGGGGTGTAGACCTCCAGCAGCTGCTCCGCGACGGCGATCGCCACCGGGTTGCCGAGCACGTCCAGGTTCCCCTCGAACATGCCCATCAGCCGGTACATCGCGAGCAGTCGTCGGGCCTCCTCGACGACCCCTTCGGGCATCGGCAGGCCGTAGGAGAGCACGTCCCGCTCCAGCGGTACGGGCGGCTTCGGGCCGAACGGATCCGGCCCGAGCGCCGCGACGGCGTCGTACCAGCCGCGGGCCTCCATGCTGTAGCCGCGCAGCGACCAGTACCAGCTCATGCCGAGGGTGAGGACCAGCGACTGCTCCTCGTCCCCGAGGTCGATGGCGCGCCTCAGCGCGGCCCGGATGTTGTCCAGCTCGCGCTCCAGCACCGTCAGCCAGTGCAGCTGCTGGGGGCCGTGGATGTTCAGGAAGGCGGTGGCGGCGATGGTACGGAAGTGCGTCAGGTGGCGGGCCCCGGTCGCGTCGCGCTCCTCCTCGGACTCGGCGAGGCGCTCGGTCGCGTACTCGTGGATGGTCTCCAGCATCCGGTAGCGCGGCAGGCTGCCGTCGTCCAGGTCGGCCACCAGCAGGGACTTGTCGACCAGCGACAGCAGCAGGTCGGCGACCTCCCCGCCGACCACCTCGACGCCGTCCGCGCAGATCGCCTCGGCGTCCTCCAGCTGCCAGCCGCCGGCGAACACCGAGAGCCGGCGCAGCACCGCCCGTTCGCGCTTGCCCAGCAGGTCCCAGCTCCAGTCGACCACCGCGCGCAGGGTCTGCTGACGCGGCAGCAGGGTGCGGCTGCCCGCGGTGAGCAGGGCGAACCGGCCGTCCAGGCGGTCGGCGATCTGGCGTGCCGTCATCACCCGCAGCCGGGCGGCGGCGAGTTCGATGGCCAGCGGCAGGCCGTCCAGGCGGCGGCAGATCTCGGCGCAGGCCGCCGGGTCGGTGTCCGGGTCGAAGCCGGGTCGGGCGGCGGTGGCGCGCTCGGTGAGCAGGCGCAGCGCCACCGGGTCGGGCAGCGGCTCGACCGGCAGCACGGTCTCGCCGGGCACGCCGAGCGGCTCCCGGCTGGTGGCGAGCACGGTCAGCTCGGGGCACTCGGTGAGCAGGATGTCGGCGAGGTCGGCGGCGGCCTGGATCAGGTGCTCGCAGTTGTCCAGGACGAGCAGCATCCGGCGGTGGCCGCAGTGTTCGACCAGCCGGCGCACCGGGTCCTCGGCGCGCTTCTCGATCACCTCGGCGACCATGCCGCCGCTGTGCAGCACGATCTCGCGCAGGCCGAGCGCGGAGACCACGGCGGCGGGCACCGCGTCCGGGGTCTCCAGCGGGGCGAGTTCGGCCACCCAGACGCCGTCCGGCCAGTGCCCGGCGGACTGCTCGGCGCGGCCGGCCTCGATCGAGAGCCTGGTCTTGCCGGAGCCGCCGGGGCCGGTCAGGGTGACCATCCGGCGCTCCGTCAACGTCCCGCGCAGTGCGGCGAGATCGCTCTCCCGGCCGACGAAGCTGGTCAGCCGGCCGCGCAGGTTGCCGCCGACGCGCGGGGGTTGGGGCGCCCCGGGCCGCCCGGCGGCCGGCGGGGTCGGTGGGGTCGGCTGGGTCACCGGGGCCGGTATGGACTCCGGCGCGGGCACGGGCGCGGTCGGCGCCGGGGCGGGCGCCGGTTCGACCTCGGCCGGGGTCAGCAACGTGGCGTACAGGGACTGGAGTTGGCGCCCCGGGTCGACGCCGAGCTCCTCGGCGAGGGCGCGCCTGGTCCGCTCGTAGTGGCGCAGCGCCTCGGCGGTGCGCCCGCTCTCGTGCAGCGCCCGGATCATCAGCTGCTGCAACGGCTCGTCCAGCGGCTGCCGTTCGCAGAGCTCGGTGAGCTCGGCGACCAGTTCGGCGGCCCGGCCGAGCCCGAGTTCGGCGGTGATCCGGTGGCGGCGGGCCTCCTCGCGCTGGGTCTCCAGCCGGGCGGCCGGGCCGCCGCGGTCCGGCAGGTCGGCCAGGGCGGGGCCGCGCCACAGCGCCAGGGCGGCGCGCAGCCGCTCGGCGGCGAGCGCGTGGTCCCCGGTGTCGAGGGCGCGGCGGCCTTCGGCGCCGAGCCGCTGGAACTCGGCGAGGTCGGTGGCCGGGTCGGTCAGCCAGTACCCGGCCGGGCCGGAGCCGATCTCGTCCCGGCCGACGGTCCGGCGCAGCCGGCCGACCAGGGTCTGGAGCGCGGCGGAGGAGTCCTGGGGCGGCTCGGCCTCCCACACCTCGTCCACCAGCAGGTCGGCGGGCACCGGGCGGCCCTGCCGGAGGGCGAGCGCGGTGAGCAGTGCCCGTAGCCGGGCGCCGCCTAGCGGCACCGGGGTGCCGTCGTCGTGGTGGGCCGTCGTGGTCCCGAGGATGCCGTAGTACACCGGTCCATTCTGGTCGATGGGCGGCGATCGGGGCGCACAATTGTCCAGGGGCCCCTCACCGGCGGCGGAACCCGGACAGGGCCCTCGGACGTTCACCCGGGACGGCTTGTCCGGTCACCGGCCCGCCCGGCATGATCGATCCCCTGGCCGCTTTTCCTCGGACACCCGGAGCACCCACACCATGACCTTCGCCGCCACGCAGCGCTCACGCAGCGAGGACCGCCGGATCAGCCCGGTGTTCTGGGTGCTCCTCGCCGTCCTCGCCACCTCCGGCTGGGCGGTGTACTCGGGCTACGGGAACGCCGCGTTCGGGGTGTTCCTGTTCGTGGTGGCGGGCTGGATGGTCTCGCTGTGCCTGCACGAGTACGCGCACGCCCGCACCGCGCTGCACGGCGGCGACATCACCGTCGGCGCCAAGGGCTACCTCACGCTCAACCCGCTGAAGTACACCAACGTGCTGCTCAGCTTCGTGCTGCCGATCGTCTTCGTGATCCTGGGCGGCATCGGCCTGCCCGGCGGCTCGGTCTGGATCGAGCGGGACCGGATCCAGGGCCGGCTCAAGCACAGCCTGATCTCGGCGGCCGGGCCGCTGGTGAACCTGGTGTGCGCGGCCCTGCTGCTGATCCCGATCGGCGCCGGCTGGCTGGACGACCCGACGGTGCACGCGGTCTGGAACGGCTACGAGCTGAACGTCTCGCCGTTCGCGGCCGCGCTCGGCTTCCTCGGCCTGCTCCAGCTCAGCGCCGCCCTGCTGAACCTGCTGCCGGTGCCCGGGCTGGACGGCTACGGGATCGTCGAGCCCTGGCTGTCGTACAAGACCCGGCGCGCGGTCGAGCCGTTCGCGCCGTACGGGCTGCTGGCCGTGTTCGCGCTGCTGTGGCAGCCCTCGGTGAACTCGTTCTTCTTCGGGGTCATCCACGACCTGATGAACCTGTTCGGCGTGGACCAGGACTACGCGACGCTCGGCCGGTACCTGTTCAGCTTCTGGAAGAACTAGCCGGCTAGCCCTGCTCGGCTGCCGCGGCGGCGGCCGTGGCCTCGGCGATCTTCGCGCGGCGGCGGTTCATCCAGAGCACGTTGCTCGCCACACCGGCCATCGGGAGCCAGATCAGGCCCAGCCAGAAGCCCTGGGTCAGCGAGACCACGGCGGCGGCCAAGGCGAGGACGACGACGATCAGGGCGAAGAGGGACGTGCGGGGCATGGCGGGAGGCTCCTAGGGCCGGGTGCGGTCGGCCGGGTTGCGGCCGCACCCATTGTCGCCGACCTCACCTCCGGAGCTGGTCCAGGGGTGAGGCCGACACGGCTCGACCGGATCCCGGAGCGGCCGGTCCCGGACGGTCTGATCTCGGATTGTCCGGTCCCGGACCGTCCACTCTCAGACGGCCCGGTCTCAGACGTCCGTCACCCGCAGGCCCGCGTGGGCCTTGTAGCGGCGGTTGACCGAGATCAGGTTGGCCACCAGCGACTCCACCTGGTGCGCGTTGCGCAGCCGGCCCGCGAAGATCCCCCGCATGCCGGGGATCCGGCCGGCCAGGGCCTGCACGATGTCGGTGGCGGCCCGCTCCTCGCCGAGCACCATGACGTCGGTGTCGATCTGCTCCACCGACTCGTCCTGGAGCAGCACCGCCGAGAGGTGGTGGAAGGCGGCGGTGACCCGGGAGTCCGGCAGCAGCGCGGCGGCCTGCTGGGCGGCGCTGCCCTCCTCCGGCTTCAGCGCGTACGCGCCCTGCTTGTCGAAGCCGAGCGGGTTGACGCAGTCGACCACGATCTTGCCGGCCAGTTCCTCGCGCAGCGCGGTCAGGGTCGGGGCGTGCCCGTCCCAGGGCACCGCGACGATCACCACGTCGCTCTCCCGGGCGGTGGTGGCGTTGTCGGCGCCACGCACGCCGAGGCCCAGTTCGGCGGCGGAGGCCTCGGCCCGGGCCGCGTCGCGCGAGCCGATGATCACCTGCTGGCCGGCCTTGGCCAGTCGCAGGGCCAGGCCACGCCCCTGGTCGCCGGTGCCGCCGAGGACACCGACCACCAGGTGTGAGACGTCCGGCAGTTCGTGGGCCGGCTTTGTCGCTGAATCGAGGGAAGTCATGGGCCGATCCTGTCAAACCCCCGGCCGGACGCGACATTCTGGGCCGCATGGACGCGGTGAGAGTTTCGGCACTCCGGCAGCACCTGGTGGGCACCGGCTGGCTGGAGGCGGTCGGCGGCTTCGCCGGGTCGCTGCGGCGCTCGGTGTCGCGGCGCGGGGCCGGCGAGCTGCTGTTGATCGGCACCGAGGCGTACGAGCCCTGGCACCTGGCCGCGCACCTGGCGGACGAGGCCGCCTGGTCGGCCGTCCCCCGGCTGGCGCCCACCCTGCTGCGGCACGCTCCGCCGCCCGGCGCCCCGGCGCACCTCGCGCACGGCCTGAGTCGGCTCACCGGGGCCGGGCGCGGCGCCACCGTCCTGGTGGTGGCGCCGGAGGCGGCCGGCGCGCCGCTGCTGGAACGGGTGCAGGACGCCCGCCGGCAGGGCGCGACCGTGCTCGCGTTGGACGGCGCCGCCCCCGCCGAGCCGGGCGACCTCGGCGGGCTCGCGCACGAGCGGCTCGCCGTCGGCACCACCGACGAGGAGCCCTTCGACCTCGCCCAGCACCTGGTCAGCGCCGCCGCCGGGCGGCCCCGGGCCCGCCGCACCGCGCTGGACCGGCTCGCCGAACTCGCCGGCCGGCTGACCGCACCGCCCGCGATCAGCCGCTGGTAGCCCGGGCCCGACCCGCCCCCCGGCCAGCCCCGGCCCGACCGTGACGGCCGTGTGTCGGGCTGAAAAACCCTTTGCGAACCCGGTAGCCCGCGTTCGAGGATGCTGGTTCGTGAACGACGACGAACCCCCGCATCCCCCCGGCGCCTCCGGACGGTCGCGCACGCTGCTGCGCTCGCTCGCGCCCGACCTCTCGCCCTGGCGCGCCTCCCGCGACTTCCGCTTCCTCTGGCTCTCCGGCTGCGTCACCAGCTTCGGCAGCTACCTCACCTACGTCGCCGTGCCGATGCAGATCAAGGAGCTGACCGGCTCCTCCTTCGCGGTCGGCCTGATCGGCGCCGTCGAGCTCGTCCCGCTGATCGTCTTCGGCCTGTGGGGCGGCGCCCTCGCCGACGCCCTGGACCGCCGGAAGCTGGTGCTGCGGGCCGAGGCCGGGCTCGGCCTGCTCGCCGGCCTGCTGCTGCTCAACGCGCTGCTGCCGTCCCCGCTGCTCTGGCCGATCTACCTGGTCGCCGCGCTGGTCGCGGCCTGCGACGGGTTGCAGCGCCCGGCCCTCGACTCGCTCACCCCGCGGATCGTCCCGCACCAGCACCTGACCGCCGCGTTCGCGCTCAACTCCCTGTACCGCAACGCCGCTTCGGTGGCCGGGCCGGCGCTGGCCGGCGTCGTGGTGGCGTTCTCCGGGGTGGGGACGGCGTACGCGCTGGACGTGGTCACCTTCGCCGCCTCGCTGCTGCTGCTCGTCCGGATCCGGGCGGTGCCGCCGGCCACCGGCGCCGAGCGGCCGTCGGTGCGGGCGGTGCTCACCGGCGTCCGGTACGCGTGGAGCCGCAAGGACCTGCTCGGCACCTACACGATCGACCTCTGCGCGATGCTGTTCGCCTTCCCGGTGGCCGTCTTCCCCTTCCTGGCCTCCGAGTTGGGCGCGGACTGGGCGCTCGGCCCGATGTACGCGGCCTCCGCGGCCGGCGCCCTGCTGGTCGGGGCGACCAGCGGCTGGACGTCCCGGATCCACCGGCACGGCCGGCTGCTGGTGGTCGCCGCCGTCGGCTGGGGTGCGGCCATGGCCCTGGCCGGCCTGTCCGGGAGCATCTGGCTGGTGCTGCTCGGCCTGGCGCTGGCCGGCGGCGCCGACGAGATCAGCGGGCTGGCCCGCTCGACCATGTGGAACCAGTCCATCCCGGACGAGGTGCGCGGCCGGATGGCCGGCGTCGAACTGCTCAGCTACTCCGTCGGCCCCCAGCTCGGCCAGGTCCGGGCCGGCACCATGGCCGGGCTGGTCGGCGTCCGCGCCGCCGTCTGGAGCGGCGGTCTGATCTGCGTCGCCGCCGTCCTCGTGGTGGCCGCCGCGCTGCCCAAGCTGCTCGCCTACGACGACCGCACCGACCCGCACACCGCCGCCGTCCGCGCCGAGCACGAGCGCGCGGAGCGCGAGCGGGAGCAGCAGCACGAACGGGAGGCCGCCGCGGCGACGGACTGACGGCGGCCGGCCGGCGGCGGCTTGGACGGCGACGGCTTGGACGGCAGAAGCCGGACGCCGGACGCCGCCCCGGCCGCTACTGGCCGCCGCCGTCCTTCGGCGTGTCGTTCCAGCGCTCGTCCCCCTGCCGCCACTCCCGGTTGCGCTCGTCGGCGAGTTGCAGGGCGTGCGAGGCCTCCTCCGGGCTGTCGTACGGGCCGAGGCGGTCCTTGGCGGGGCACTCCGGCCCCTCCTCGACCTTGCCGTGCTTGATGCAGTAGAACCACTCGCCGGGCTTGCCGGTCGGCTTGCGGTGGAATCCCAGGGGCATGGTGCCCTCCCGTCGATTCGATGGGGTCGTACCGATCATTCCCCGGCCGGGGCCGCCGCGCACACCGCCCGGGCGCGCCGGGGTCGGCCGATAGACTCGCGGCCATGGCTCTCGTACCCGGCATCCAGTCCCCCACCCGCAAGGTCCCGGCGCACATCGCGCGCCCCGAGTACGTCGGTCGGCCCGCCCCGACGCCGTACACCGGGCCCGAGGTGCAGACCGCCGAGACGATCGAGAAGATGCGGATCGCGAGCCGGATCGCCGCCCAGGCGATGGCGGAGGCCGCCAAGCTGATCGCCCCCGGCGTCACCACCGACGCGCTGGACGCCGTCGCCCACACCTACATGTGCGACCACGACGCGTACCCGTCCGACCTCGGCTACCGCGGCTTCCCCAAGTCGGTCTGCACCTCGATCAACGAGGTGATCTGCCACGGCATCCCGGACTCGACCGTGCTCCAGGACGGCGACATCGTCAACATCGACGCCACCGCGTACATCCACGGGGTGCACGGCGACCTCAACGCCACCTACCTGGTCGGCGACGTCGACGAGGAGTCCCGGCTGCTGGTCGAGCGGACCCGCGAATCCCTCAACCGGGCGATCAAGGCCGTCAAGCCCGGTCGTCAGATCAACGTGATCGGGCGGGTCATCGAGTCCTACGCCAAGCGCTTCGACTACGGCGTGGTGCGGGACTTCACCGGGCACGGCATCAACACGTCGTTCCACTCCGGCCTGATCATCCCGCACTACGACAGCGAGCGGGCCACCGAGGTGATCAAGCCGGGGATGACCTTCACCATCGAGCCGATGCTCACCCTGGGCACCTACGACTACGAGATCTGGCCGGACGGCTGGACGGTCGTCACCAAGGACC
Source organism: Kitasatospora sp. NBC_01300 (assembly GCF_041435235.1). Taxonomy (NCBI): domain Bacteria; kingdom Bacillati; phylum Actinomycetota; class Actinomycetes; order Kitasatosporales; family Streptomycetaceae; genus Kitasatospora; species Kitasatospora sp. NBC_01300. The sequence continues at coordinate 2,169,375 of NZ_CP108408.1, forward strand.
GCAAGCGCACCGCCCAGTTCGAGCACACCCTGGTGGTCACGGCGGACGGCGCGGAGGTCCTCACCCTGCCGTGACCCCCGGTCGGGCGCCGGTTCAGCCGATGAGCCACTGCTCCTCGGCGACGGCGCCCACCTCGGTGCACGCGTCGGTGAGCACGTCCAGGACGCGCAGCGGGTCCGGCAGCGGCTGCTCGGGCCCGCGCAGCCACCGCACCTGCGAGCCGTCCGGCAGCGCGGCCGGCGGCAGCAGGGTGTACGAGCCGCGGCAGTGCCAGCGCAGGCCGGGGTGCTCGGACATGGTGTCCGGCGTGGAGTCGAGGACGCTCGGCCACCACTCGTCCTCGTCCTGCGGGGTGCCGCGGGTGGCGGTGAAGAACAGGTAGCGGTCCTCGCCGACGGCGGCGACCGGGCCCTCGACGCCCCGCTCGGTCAGCCGCTCCAGGGCCAGCCGGCCGGCCTCGACCGGGACGTCCAGGACGTCGTGGGCACGGCCGGTGGCGGTGATGAAGTTGGTCTGCGGATCGCGGGCGAGCCAGCGGGCGAGCTGCTCGGGATCGGTCGTGGCCTGGGTCTGCCAGGCGAAGGAGACCGGGTGCTGGGCCGGGGCCGGACAGGCCACCCGGTCGCAGGAACAGCGGTAGCCGGCCGGATGCGCGGCCGGCGCGAGCGGGAATCCGGCGCGCACCGCGCCGAGCAGCTGATCGAGCCGGGCGGCGGGGCCGTCCACCTCACCGGACCGGGCCCGCTGACGCTCACGCTTCTGCCACCAGGTCGTCCACCTGCCGCCGGCTTCCATCGGGCCCCTTCCGCGCACTGCCGTACCTGGTGCGGCACAGCGTTCGACGTACCACTCCGACGCAACGCACAGCGCCCCCCGCTGCTTCCCGGGGCGGTGCTCGGCCCTGCTGTCCACGCCCTGCCGACCGGGAACCGGGGTCACCGGAGGGCCGACGCCCGGGTCACGGTACGCAGTCGCGGCAGCACGCTGTCCGCGCCAGGTCGGCCGGAGGGCGCGCGGATCCGCGCCCTGCCCGGCCCGTACGGGGCCCGCTGACCCGGGTGAACCCCGGGGGCGTAACAGGAAGGATAAGGGTGCGCGGGGCCTCCGGATGACCGGGGGCGGTGCCTCTCCGGTCACACTCCCCGCACCCGGCCGGAGGGCCCGGGCGTGTGCGCCGGTCACCCGTGCGGAGGTGAGACCCTGGTGGGGTGAAGAGCGCGGACACCGAATTCGTCGGCGGCCCCCTGGACGGCCGCATCCTCCCCATCCCGCTGGGGCCGATGTTCGGCGTGCCGAAGACCTACAAGGTGCCGGTCCCCGCGCACGGCGACTCCCCCGCGCGCACACTGGTGTACGTCCGGTCCAAGCAGGTGCGGGGCATCAGCTGGCACTGGCGCTACGAGTTCGACGAGGCGGCCACCGCCCGCGCGTCCGGCTGACGGCCGCGCCGACCGCACCGGCCGCCGCCCCCCAGCCTCCCCGGGAGGACGGCATGGCGAGAACGGCACGGCACCCCCGCAGCCGCCCCCAGGCGGTCGCGCACCACAACCGGCAGGTCGCCGGCGTCACCGGGGCGCTGCTGGTGGCGGTGTGCGTCTACACCGTGGTGATCGGCCCCAACGGCTGGCTCTGGTTCGGCTGGGCGGTGCTGCTGCTCGCCTGCGTGGCCCTGTTCACGGTCCACCCCTGAGCAGCCGCACCGCCTGTGCCCAGCCCCCCACCGCGGTCAGTCCTCCTCGGCGAGGATCAGGTACAGCTTCTTGCGCGCCTCGGTGAGCACCACCAGGCCCTTGGCGCGCTGCGCCTCGGTGCCCGTCGCCATCACCTGGCGGATCGCCTGGTCGACCGCGGCCAGCGCCTGGCCGACCTCCTGGACGGCCTCCCAGTCGACCTCCCGGCCGGCCTCCGCCCACGGCTCGGCGGGCCCCGCCTCGGCCTCGGCCCGGCCCGCCTCGGTGAGCGAGACCAGCCGCTTGCCGCCGACCTCCTCCGCGGTGATCAGGCCCTCCTCCTCCAGCAGCTGGAGGTTGGGGTAGATCGAGCCCGGGCTCGGCCGCCAGGCCCCACCCGTCCGCTCGGAGATCTCGGCGATCATCTCGTAGCCGTGCATCGGCCGCTCCTTGAGCAGCGCCAGCAGCGAGGCCCTGACGTCCCCGCGCCGCGCCCGGCCGCCGCGCCGCCCGTGCGGACCACCGCGGCGCCCGCCGAAGCCGTGCCCGAACGGGCCGCCCATCGGCCGCCCGGGGCCACCGCCGCCGAACGGCGGCGGGCCGAAGCCGCCGAAGGCCGCCCGGCCCTCGAACTCCCGCCCTTCGAAGTCCGGCCCCGGCCCGCGGCGCCAGCCACCGCGCGGACCCTCGCCGCTGAACCGCATTCCCGGATTCCCTCGGTTTCCTGAGCGCATGGCGCTCACCTCCTCGTTCACCGAGCCAGTCGAGTTACTGTCTCGATAGCTCGACGATATATCGGTGACTGTCGCTCGTCAACGGATTCCGACACGAACGGCGCATCGGCACCCCACCCCGCCACCCAGGCCCCGTCCGCCCGCTACGGTGACGGGCATGGCCGGTGAACGAGACCTCGCGAAGCTGCTGCACGGGATGCGCCCGCTGCTCAACCCGGGGCGGTACGTCTACTGCACGCTGCCCGCCAAGGTGCCCGCGGGCATGCGGCCGGTGGTGACCGTCGCCGAACCCGAAGGGGTCACGGTCGTCGTCACCCAGGAGGAGGCCGACGCGCTCGGGCTGCGCTACGAGTACGTGGCCGCCTGGATCACCCTGCAGATCCACTCCGCCCTGGAGGCCGTCGGCCTCACCGCGGCCGTCGCCGGGCGCCTCGCCGAGGAGGGGATCAGCTGCAACGTGGTGGCCGGCTTCCACCACGACCACCTGTTCGTCACCGCCGACGACGCCGACCGCGCCGTCCGGGCCCTGGAGGAGCTGGCCGCCCGGCCCGCCTGACGACGCCGTCGAGTGGCCGCCCCCGCACGGCCCTCCGAGACTGGGAACGGCTGCCCGGCCACCCCGGCCGGCCGGCCCCCACCGGAAGGAGACGGCCGCCATGGCCACCTGCGTCACCTGCGGCAACGACTACTGGCTCGCCTTCGAGATCAGGACCATCACCGGCGACACCTACACCTTCGACAGCTTCGAGTGCGCGATGGAGAAGCTCGCGCCGCGCTGCGAGCAGTGCCAGGTCCGCATCGTCGGCCACGGCGTCGAAGTGGCCGGCCGCTTCTTCTGCTGCGCCAACTGCGCCCGCGTCAACGGCGGCCTCGGCGACCAGATCCGCGACGCCGTCGGCGCCCGCCCCGCATAACGGCGGGCAGGCGGAACGGTCGGCCTGCACTTGGGCGACCTCACGACAAAGGCCCCCTGACCTGCGGTTTCGCAGATCAGGGGGCCTCGGTCAAGCTGGGGCGGCGGAAGAGTCGGCCTGTACGCCGGGTTCTGTCTCCCGGGGTGCTCGCGCGGCCCGGGGAGGCGGTCATCCATCTAGGACTGCCGTTGCCGACAGCCTCGTGCGGTCTACCCGCGGACTCGGGCGAGCAGCCCTCGGTCATCCGCGCACGGTGCCCGAGGGCACCGATCTTGACCTTGCTCCAGGTGGGGTTTACCGAGCCGGCCGAGTCACCCCGGTCGCTGGTGGTCTCTTACACCACCGTTTCACCCTTACCCGCCGCCGAAGCGGTGGGCGGTCTGTTTTCTGTGGCACTGTCCCGCGGGTCACCCCGGGTGGGCGTTACCCACCACCCTGCTCTGTGGAGCCCGGACGTTCCTCGGCGGGTCAGGGACCCGTCGCGACCGCCCGGCCGGCTCTTCCGCCGTAGTGGTCATCGTAGCCGCTCGGGTGGGGCCTCCCGTACACCGGAGCGGACCGCGGGCGGCTCGCCACCGAGGCGGGCGGCCACCCGGACGGCGGTCGCGGTCGCCCACGGGGTGGTGGTGGCCAGGCCGAGGAGGAGGATCGCGCCGCCCAGGCCCACCAGGATCCACCAGCCGGCGTGGCTGGCCGGGGCGAAGCCCGTCGCCACCGGGCCGACCACGGCCGAGGTGACGACCGTGCCGATCACCGCCACCCCCAGCGACTGGCCGATCTGGCGGCTCGTCGAGGCGACCGCCGCGGCCACCCCCGCCTGGGCGCGCGGCATGCCGGACACGGCCGCGTTGGTGATCGGCGCGTTGACCATGCCGAAGCCGAAGCCGAACAGCGCGTACGCCGCCAGCAGCAGCGCCGCCGGGGAGTCGGCGGCCAGCCTGGTCAGCAGCAGCCCGCTCGCGACCAGGCCCAGACCGGCCGCGACCAGCGGCCCGCGCGGGCCCCGGCTGCCGACGATCCGGCCGGACAGCGGCGCGCAGACCAGCATCATCGCGGCCATCGGCAGCGTCCACAGGCCCGCCTCGAACGGGTCGTAGTGCCGGACGTTCTGCAGGTAGAGCGTGTTGAGGAAGAGGAAGCCGCCCAGGGCCGAGAAGGCGCAGACCGCGGTGACGGTGGCGCCGGTGAACGGCGCGCTGGCGAAGAACCGCGGGTCCACCAGCGGCTCGGCCACCCTCCGCTCCCACAGCGGGAAGGCGACCAGCGCGGCCACGGCGACGACCGCCAGGGCGAGGATCAGCGGGGACGTCCAGCCACTGCCCGGGCCCTCGATGATGGCCGCGGTGCCGCAGCCCAGCAGGACGATCATCAGCAGCTGCCCGACCGGGTCCAGCCGGCGCGGCCGGGGCGAGCGCGACTCCGGGACGTAACGGGCGGTCAGGAGCATCGCGACCACGGCGACCGGAACGTTGATCAGGAAGATCGACGGCCAGCCCGCGCCCTCCACCAGGAAGCCGCCCAGCAGCGGGCCGAGCGCCATCGAGATGCCGACCACGCCGCCCCAGACGCCGATCGCCCGGGCCCGCTCCTTCGGGTCGGTGAAGGTGTTGGTGATGATCGACATCGCCACCGGGTTCAGCATCGAACCGCCGACCGCCTGCAGCGCGCGGAACGCCACCAGCCACTCCAGGCTCGGCGCCAGACTGCACAGCAGCGAGCCGAGCGCGAAGCACAGCAGCCCGATCTGGAACACCCGGCGGCGGCCGAAGCGGTCGGCCACCGAGCCGAACAGCATCAGCAGCGAGGCCAGGACCAGGGTGTAGGCGTCGATGATCCACTGCAGCCCGGACGCCGGGGCGTCCAGGTCCCGCTGGATCGCCGGCAGGGCGATGTTCACCACGGTGTTGTCCAGGCCGACGATGAACAGGCTCAGGCAGCAGATCGCCAGGACGAGCAGTCGACGGCGGCGCCCCGGGGCGCCGGAGGGCTGGGCTTCGGGCACGGGACCGATCCTCCCACCTGGGCGGCGCTCGGGGGCCGTGTGACGGACCGTCCGGGTGGCGGCGCCGGGGGGAGCGCCGGGGTCGCGTGGACGTCCGGGGGGTCAGACGGCGGCGAAGCGGACGGTGCGGGTGAGCGGGTCGGCCTGCGTCAGCCGGACCCGGATCAGCCCGCCGAGCGGCAGCACCGCCCCGGGATCGGCGCCGTCGCAACGGGCCCGGACGGCGGGCCGGCGCAGCTGCACGGTGCCGGCCGCGGGCCGTCGCTCGTCCACGTCGATCACCACGGCGGTGAAGTCCTCGCCCTCCCGGCCGGCCAGCAGCTCCGCCTCCACCAGGTCCACGCAGGCCCGTTCGACCTCGGCCGCGCGGCGGTCCCCGCTCGCCATCAGGCCCGGCACGGCGGGCAGCGCCTCGCGCGCCCAGTCCGGCACCTCCTCCCCCGCCGCCACCGCCGCGCACACCTCCTGCGCGAAGCGGTCGCCGAGCCGGCGCAGCGGCGCGGTGCAGTGCGCGTACGGCGCGGCGAGCGCGGCGTGGCCCGGGTCGGCCGGGGCGGGCAGGCCCCGGGACTCGTCGAAGGCGTGGTAGCCGGCGCCGCGCAGCAGGCCGGTGCACGCGTTGAGGAAGGCGGCGTCCATCGGCGCGTCCGGGTCCAGGGAGCGGATCAGCTCCGGGTACGGGAGCGTCTGCGGCCAGTCCACGTCCAGCGCGGCGGCGATCCGGCGCAGCCGCTCGTACGCGGCGGCGGGCGCGGCGGGCAGGGTGCGCAGCAGGCCGACGCCCGCGTCGAGCATCAGCTCGGCTGCGGCCATGCCGGTGAGCAGCGAGATCTGCGCGTTCCAGCCGTCGGCGGGGCCGGGCGCGCGGTAGTCGAGGACGTAGCCGTGCAGGGTCTCCTCGACCTCCTGCTCGGGCACCGGCAGGCTGATCCCGCCCCGCGCGCGCTCCTGCTCCTCGCGCAGCCGGCCGACGGTGGCGAGCAGGGCGAGCTGTTCGTCGGCGCCGCCGAGGTCCACCGCGCGCTGGACGGCCGCGTAGTCGAGGCGGCGGTGCGAGCGGACCAGGGCGCGGCGCAGGTCGGCGAGCACCACGGCGCCGTCGGCGTCCAGGTCCAGCTGCCAGAGCAGGGCGGGCCGGGGCTCGCCGGGCAGCAGGCTGGCGGCGTCCTCGGAGATCCGGGTGGGGTGCAGCGGGACGCGGTGGTCCGGGAAGTACAGGGTCTCGACCCGGCGGCGGGCCTCGGCGTCGATGGCGCCGCCCGGGCGGACGAAGGCGGCGACGTCCGCGATCGCGTAGTAGACGCGGTAGCCGCCGCCGGGGCGGTGGAGCAGGTGCATGGCCTGGTCGAGGTCGCGCGAGCCGGGCGGGTCGACGGTGAACAGCGGCAGGTCGGTGGCGTCGTGCTCGGGCAGCCGGGGGCGCTCGGCCGCCTCCTCCGCCTCGGCCAGCACCGGCTCCGGCCACTCGGTGTGGATCTCCAGGCGGGCGCGGAGTTCGGTCAGTTCGGTGTTGATCCGGGCGGAGTCGGCGGCCTTGACGCGCAGTTTTCGGCGAGGCATGCAGGCAGCGTAGGGCGAATCGGGTGATTCCGGACGGATCACCCCGCCGGACGCGCCGGGCCGCCGGTGCTGCCGGACTGCCGGCGCTGGGCCACCGCGCCCTCCGGGTGCGGGGCCAGGCTCTGACCGAGGGCGGCGGCCTTGGTCCACGGGGCCCGGGCGGGGTGGGGGCCGGGTGTGAGCGCTCGTAGGGTGGGGTGGAGTGGTCGTTCACGGAGGGGGTTCGGGCGATGGGTGTGGTGAAGGCGACCGGGGCTGCGGTGTCGGGGGTGTTGGCGGCGACGGGGGCGCTGCACGCGGTGTGGGCGGTGACGCCGTGGCCGCTGCGGACGCCGGAGGAGTTCGCGGACACCGTGGTCGGCGCGGGCGACGGAGTACCGTCCCCGGCGGCCTGCGTCAGGGTGGCGGGGCTGCTCGGGGCGGCCGCGTACCTGGTGGGGGCGGAGGCCGGGGTGCTGCCGGCGGTGGGGCCGCGGCGGCTGCGGCGGGCCGGGGTGCGGGCGGTGGCCGGGGTGATGCTGGCGCGCGGCGTCGGCGGCCTGGTGCTGTTCGGGAGGGTCGTCGAGCGGTCGGAGCGGTTCAAGCGGCTGGACACCCGGTACTACTCGCCGCTCTGCCTGGCACTGGCGGCCGGGACGGCCGTGGTCGCGGGGGCCGGTAACGCCGAGTAGCCGGGGCCGGACGGGCCGCCCGGGGCGGGCCGGTTTTGCGTAGGGTGGCGGGGTTCATCCGCCACAGAGTGTTGAGGAGTCCGCTGTGCTGGTGCTGTTGCCGCCTTCGGAGGGCAAGGCCGCGTCCGGGGACGGGGTGCCGGTGGCGCTCGACCGGCTGTCGCTGCCCGGGCTGACGGCCGCGCGCGGCGAGGTGCTGGACGCGCTGGTCGGCCTGTGCCGGGGTGACGAGGACACCGCCGCGGAGGTGCTGGGGCTCAGCCCCGGGCTGCGCGGCGAGATCGCCCGCAACGCCGGGCTGCCGGCGGCGGGTGCCCGTCCGGCGGGCGAGGTGTACACCGGGGTGCTGTTCGACAACCTGGGTCTGGCCACGCTGGACGCGGCCGCGTACGGCCGGGCCGAGCGGTCGCTGCTGGTCTTCTCGGGCCTGTGGGGCGCCGTGCGGATCTCCGACCGGATTCCGCCCTACCGCTGCTCGATGGGCGTGAAACTGCCCGGCCCGGGGGCGCTCGGCGCGTACTGGCGGGGCGCGATGGCGTCGGTGCTGCCGGAGGTGGCGGACGGGCTGGTGCTGGACCTGCGCAGTTCGGCGTACGCGGCGGCGTGGAAGCCGGCCGGCGAGGTGGCCTCCCGGACGGCGACCGTGCGGGTGCTCCAGGAGCGCAACGGCAAGCGCACGGTCGTCAGCCACTTCAACAAGGCGACCAAGGGGCGCCTGGTGCGGGACCTGCTGGTCGCGGGGATCGAGCCGAAGACGCCGGGCGAGCTGCTGGACGCACTGCGGGGCCTGGGGCACCGGGTGGAGCTCGCCGCCGAGGGCACCGCGCGCAAGCCGTGGCAGCTGGACGTGGTGGTCACCGAGGTGCACTGAGCCCGCTCCGGGAGGGGGCACCCCTCCCGGAGCCGGGCGTTCAGCGCAGGTGCGAGGTGTCGTTGAGCAGCCGCAGCGAGGCGTTGCCGTCCGCGTAGTACTGGACGGCGCAGAACGAGGCGGCGGACAGCTCCATCCGGTACAGCGCGTCCGGCGGGGCGCCGAGCGCCAGCCGGACCAGCGTCTTGATCGGACTGACGTGGGAGACCACCAGCACGGTCCTGCCGGGGTGCCGGGCGATGATCTTGTCCCGGGCGACGCCGGCCCGGTGGGTGAGCGTGGTGAAGCTCTCCGTGCTGCCGGTGGGCTTGGCCTTCGCCGAGCCGAGCCAGGCCGCCAGGTCCTCCGGGTGGCGCTCCTGCACCTCGGCGAAGGTCAGGCCCTCCCAGTCGCCGAAGTCGACCTCGCGCAGCCCGTCCTCGTACCGGACCTCCAGGCCGAGCCGGGCGGCGACGATCTCGGCGGTCTCCCGGGTGCGGCGCATCGGCGAGGCCACCACGGCCTGGATGCTGCCGCGGGCGGCCAGTTCCTCGGCGGCCCGCGCGGCCTGCCAGCGGCCCTTGTCGGACAGTTCCGGGTCGCTGCCGCCGCTGCCGGAGAAGCGCTTCTGCGGGGTCAGCGCGGTCTCGCCGTGGCGGAGCAGGACGAACGTGGTCGGGGTGCCGAGGTCGGCGGGGGCGGCCCAGCCGGCCTTGGGGGCGGCGGTCTCCAGCGGCGGCTCGTCCACCACCGCGGCGGCCCGCGGCCGGGGCTCCCACTGGCGGCCGGCCTTGCCCGCGTCCATCGCCTCGTTGGCGAGCCGGTCGGCGTCCTTGTTCCGCTCGCGCGGGATCCAGGTGTACGTCACCCGGGCGCGCGGGAGGACGGTGCGGGCCTCGGCGGCGAGCGGCTGCATGTCGGGGTGCTTGATCTTCCAGCGCCCGGACATCTGCTCGACGACCAGCTTGGAGTCCATCCGGACGTCCACCGAGGCGTCCGGGTCGAGCTCCCGGGCCGCCTTGAGACCGGCGATCAGGCCCTTGTACTCGGCCACGTTGTTGGTGGCGTGGCCGATGAACTCGGCGGCCTCGGCGATGATCTGCCCGGTGTCGCCGTCCCGGACCACCGCGCCGTAGCCGGCCGGCCCCGGGTTGCCCCGGGACCCGCCGTCCGCCTCGACGATGAAGCGAGCCGCCACCGGGTCAGGCGCCCGAATCGGCGGTGCGGACAAGGATCCGCGAGCAGTTCTCGCAGCGGACCACCTTGTCGGCCGGCTCGGCCTTGATGGCGTTGAACTCGGTGATGGAGAACTCGGTGCGGCAGCCCTCGCAGCGGCGCTGGTAGAGGCGGGCCGCGCCGACGCCGCCCTGCGTCTGGCGCAGCTTGGTGTAGACCTTCAGCAGGTCGGCGGGGATGACGGCGGCGACGGTCTCGCGGTCCCGCTTGACCTTGTCGGCCTCGGTGTCGATCTCGGCGAAGGCGGCGTCCCGGCGGGTCTCGGCCTCGGTGAGGACGACGGTGGAGTGCTGGAGGCGCGCGGTCAGCTCGGTCACCCGGGTCTGGGCGCTCTCCAGCTTCTCCATGACCTCCAGCACGATCTCCTCCAGGTCGCCCTGGCGCTTGGCCAGCGAGCCGATCTCGTGCTGGAGGTTCTCCAGGTCCTTCGGCGAGGTGATCGCGCCGGAGTCCAGGCGCTGCTGGTTGCGGGCGGACCGGGTGCGGACCTGCTCCACGTCCTGCTCGGCCTTGGTCAGCTCGCGCGTGGTGTCGCCCTGCTGGGCCTCGGCGGCGACCACCAGGTCCTTGAGCGCGGTGTGGTCGGCGGAGGCCTTCTCGATCTCGGCGTGCTCGGGCAGGCTCCGGCGCCGGTGGGCCAGCTGGTCGAGCTTCGAGTCGAAGGCCTGGAGGTCGAGCAGGCGGATCTGGTCGGCGGGCGCGGCGTTCAAGGGGAAGGCTCCTGTGAATCGGGTCAGGCGGTGAAGGACATGGGGGCGTGCGCGGTCCACGGGTCGGTGACCCGGTGGGAGACCTTGGTCTCCACGGCCCAGCCGCGCTGGTCGGCGGCGGCGTGCAGGGCCCGCTCGGCCAGGGCGAGCCAGGGCCACTCGGTGGCCCAGTGCGCGGCGTCGACCAGGGCGACCGGCGCCGCCTCGGCGGCCTCGGACGCGGGGTGGTGGCGCAGGTCGGCGGTGAGGTAGGCGTCCACCCCGGCCGCCCGCACCTCGGCGAAGAAGCTGTCGCCCGAGCCGCCGCACACCGCGACCCGGCTCACCAGCCGGTCCGGGTCGCCGGAGACCCGGACGCCCGTGGCGGTGGCCGGCAGGCCCTCGGCCACCTGCGCGGCGAAGGCCGACAGGGGCAGCGGGGGCTCCAGCAGGCCGATCCGGCCGGTGCCGCGGCGGCCCAGCGGGTCGGTCGGGTCCGGCACCAGCGGGCCGGTCACCCGCAGGCCGACGGCCTCGGCGAGCGCGTCCGAGACGCCGGGGTCGGCGTGGTCGGCGTTGGTGTGCGCGACGTGCAGGGCGATGCCGTTGCTGATCAGCGTGTGCACGACCCGGCCCTTGAAGGTGGTCGCGGCGACGCTGGTGGTGCCGCGCAGATAGAGGGGGTGGTGGGTGACCACCAGGTCGGCGCCCCACTCGACGGCCTCGTCGACGACCGCCTGCACGGGGTCGACGGCGAACAGCACGCGGCCGACCTCGGCCTGGGGGTCTCCGCAGACCAGGCCGACGGCGTCCCAGGCCTCCGCCCACTGCGGCGGGTAGACCTCTTCGAGCGCGGTGATGACGTCGGACAGTTTCGGCACCTGTCGAGACTACCGTGCGCGCGGGGGCGGTCGGGCCTCGGCCGTTCGGCGACCTGGGCGGCGGTGCGGCGGCAGCGGGGCGGCCGGTGCGGCGGGGACGGCGGCGGGTGTGCGGCGGCGGCGAGGCGGCGGCGCGGTTCGGACACGGGTGCCGGTGGCGTACGGACGCGCGTCAACCTGTGGCGGGGGCGCCCGGGAGGGGCCGGCGCCGGTCGCACGCGCCCCCGCGCCCGGCGCCCACTGCTCACACGGGAGCCCTCGCACGAATTCGAAACCGCCTCCCGATCACCCTTACGAGTGAAGTGACCGGCTCTACGTTGAGCCACTCCCGCCTCGAAAGTAACTTCAGTCCTGCGAACGGGAGTTGCCCCGACAGTTGCCCCGACCGGGGGTCGGGAAGGCGCTCCGCCGGACACGGGCCCTGGCGAGACCGGGCCCGGGGCGGGCGCGGCCGGGGCTCCTGCCCCAGGCGCGGCACCGCCGTACCAGGGCGGTGCACCGCACCGGGGCGGCACGCCACACCGAGGCGGCACTCCCGTTCAGGGGCGGCACTCCCGCTCCTTCCGAGGAAACCGATCAGGCCGGGCCGCACGCCCGGGTGCCGGAGCAGTGGGCACCCGCGGGCGGCGGACGAGACGAAGGGATGTGGTGGCGAATGGCGGCGGGCACATCGCTGCGTACGGCCGGGGGCGGGGAATCGGCGGGCCACGGGCCGGATGCGGCCGGACCGTGGCCGGAGACGACGCGGGCGGCGCTGGCGGACGCCGGCGGCCGGGGAGGCGGCGGCGACTGGGAGGTCACCGCCGGGGGCTTCTGGTGCACGGCCAGGCCGCCCGCGTCGGTTCCACTCCCGGAGCAGGGCTGGAAGCTGCACGTCAGCGCGGCCTCGGCGGCGGGCGAGGCGGTGCTCGCGGCCGTCGTACGGACTCTCGCCGACGACCCGTGCCCGTTCAAGTTCGCCGCCGGGGAGCAGCGGCTGCGCGAGCTCAACTCCCGTAACAGCGATCGGGGTTCGGCGGGAAAGTTCATCACCGTCTACCCGGCCGACGACGCCCAGTTCCGGCGGCTGGCCGCCGGACTCGACCGGGCCACCGCCGGACTCCCCGGGCCCGTCGTGCTCTCCGACCGCCCCTACCGGCCCGGCAGCCTGGTCCACTACCGGTACGGCGCCTTCGCCGCCCGCGCCGAGCTCGGCCACGACGGGGAGTACCGCTCCGTCCTGCACGGGCCGGACGGCGAACGGGCCGAGGACGTGCGCGGCGCCTCCTACCGGGCGCCGTCCTGGGCCAGGGACCCGCTGGAGACCGGTGCGGCCCGGCCGGGGGCGAAGCGCGGCGCGGGCGTGCTGCTCGCCGAGCGGTACGCGATCACCGCCGCCGTGCGGCACAGCACCAAGGGCGGGGTCTTCCTCGGCCGGGAGGCCGCGAGCGGCGCCGAGGTCGTGGTCAAGCAGGCCCGCGCGCACATCGAGGTCGACCGGGCCGGCACCGACGCCCGCGACGCCCTGCGGCACGAGGCCGCCCTGCTGACCCGGCTGGACGGGCAGGGTCTGGCACCCCACCCGATCGAACTGATCGAACGGGACGACTCCCTCTTCCTCGTGCAGGAACGAATCGCCGGACAGCCGCTCGGCGCGTGGGTCGCCGCCCGGCTGCGGCGCGACGGCAGCCCCGACGTCGACTGGGCCGAAGCCGGACCGGTCGCGCACGCCCTCCTCGACCTCGTCGAGCAGGTGCACGCCCAAGGGCTCGTCCTGCGCGACCTCTCCCCCGGCAACGTGATGGTCCGCCCCGACGGCCGCCTCCGGCTCGTCGACCTCGAACTCGCCGCCGAAACCGGCCGCCCCGCCGGCTCCGCCGGCACCCCCGGCTACCGCGCCCCCGAACAGGGGCCCGGCCGGCTCGGCCTCGTCCACGACGGCACCTGCGTCGCCGACCCGGCCGTCGACCTGTACGCCCTCGGCGGCCTGCTCTTCCTCCTCGCCACCGGCCACGACCCGCTGCTCCCGGACGACCTCCCCCGGGCCCGCCCGGTCACCGAGCGCCTCGGCCGCTGGCTCGCCCTCGCCGCCCGCACCGGCACCACCGCCCGCCGCCTCGCCCCCGCCGTCCTCGGCCTCCGGGCCGAACAGCCGGGGCAGCGCTGGAGCCTCGCCCAGGTCAGGGCGGCGCTCACGGGCGGAGCCACTGCGGGCGCCGGGCGCGGCGGTGACGCACGCCAGGGCGGGGCCCCCGGTGCCGCGCACGGCCAGGAGAGCACCGCCGCCGTCACCCCTCTCTGGCAGGCGCCGAACCGGCGGACCGCGCACACCGGGCGCCCCGACGGCCCGCAGGCCGCCTGCGCGACCGGTGCCGCCGCCACCGCACCCCCGCAACGGGCCGCCGACGGCAGTGCCGCGCCCGCCAGGGCCGGTGCCATGCGGACCGCCGCGGCTCCGCCGCCGCGCGCTGCGGCCCACCGGGCCACGCCCGCCGAGCACTCCGGCGACACCCACGACGACCGTTCCGCGACCGATGCGACCGATGCGACCGATGCGACCGATGCGGCCGCCACGGCGGGCGGCCTCCGGGCTGCCGTCCGACCCGACGGCGCCGAGCCGGACGCCGCCCGCAGCACGTCGGCCGGCCTCCTCGACCGGGTGCTGTGCGACGGCCTGCGGCAGCTGGCCGCCACGGCCACGCCCCGGCGGCGGGACCGGTTGTGGCCGGTCGTGCCCGCCGGGGAGCGGACGGATCCGTGCAACGTGCAGCACGGCGCCGCCGGGGTGCTGGCGGTGCTGGCGCGGGCGGTGGCGACGGAGGGCCTGCCGGGCGGGGTGCGCGCGGAGGCCGCGCGGACGGCGCGGACGGCCGCCGGGTGGATCGAACGGCGCCTGGCCGCCGAGCCGGTGGTGCTGCCCGGGCTGCACTTCGGGCGCTCGGGGACGGCCTGGGCGCTGCTGGACGCCGCCCGGGCACTGGGCGACGAGGGGCTGGCCGTTCGGGCCGCCGCGCTCGCCCGGCGGATCCCCGTCGAGTGGCCCAACCCCGACGTCTGCCACGGCGCGGCCGGCGCCGGGTTCACCCAACTCCGCTTCGCCGCCGAAGGATTCACCACCGAATCCGCCGAATCCACCGAACCCGTCGGCCACCCGGCCTTCCTCGACCGCGCCGCCCACTGCGGCCACGCCCTGCTCGCCGCCGCCCGGCCCGAGCCGTACGGCCGGGTGTGGCCGGTGCCGGCGGACTTCGACTCGGCGCTCGCCGGGATCACCCATCTCGGCTTCGCGCACGGCGTGGCCGGTGTGGGCGCCTTCCTGCTGGCCGCCGCCGAGGCGACCGGTGACCGCGAACTGCTGGCCGGCGCCGTCGAGGCCGGGCACACGCTCGCCGCGACCGTCCGCTGGGACGCGCCGCACGAGAGCGCCTGGTGGCCGCAGAGCGCGGGCGATCCGGACCGCGTCCGGCTGGCGCACTGGTGCAGCGGCTCGTCCGGCGTGGGCACCTTCCTGCTGCGCCTCTGGCGGGCCACCGGCGACGCCACCGCGCACGGGCTGGCGCTGGCCGCCGGGCGGGCCGTACTGGCCGGACGCTGGCACGGCGGGGTGAGCGCCTGCCACGGCCTGGCCGGCGACGGCGAGTACCTGCTCGACCTCGCCGAGGTCGCCGCCGAGCCCGAATTCCGTTCCGGCGCCGAGGAGTTGGCACAGCTGATCGCCGCCCGGTCGGCGCTGCGGGGCGGCCTGCTGATACTGCCGGACGAGACCGGGACGGGCTGCGCGGCCGGCTACGGCACCGGCGCGGCGGGCGCGCTGGCCTTCCTGCTGCGGCTGCGGCACGGCGGCCCCCGGCTCTGGGTGGATCCGGTGCCGCCCGCCGTACGCCGGATCCAGGGCACGGGCAGCGGGGTGAGCGGGGCATGAACGTGGCCACCCGGACCGTCGCGCAGGCGCTGCGCCGGCTGAGCTTCACCTTCGCCGCCGACGGCGGTCACGCCGCCTGCCTCGCCTCGGCCGCCGACGGCGGCTGGTACGTGGAGAGTTGGCGGCTGCCCTCGGACGGCGGGCCGGCCACTCCGCTGGCGCTGCCGTTGCCCGGCAACCGGTCGGAGAGCCTGCGTTCGCAACTGGTCGCGCTGCCGGACGGCTCGGTGCTGGTCTGCCGGCACGACGGCGATCGGCACGACCTGGTCCGCCTCTCGTACGGCGAGAACGGCGCCGTGGAACAGCAGTTGGCCACGATCCGGATGCCCGGGCTGCGGCTGCTGCCGGTCCCGACGCCCCCCGGGGCCGGTCCTCGGACGCCGGTGGCACTCGCCCTCGGGACGGACACCCGCCCGGCGACCACCGCCTGGCTGGTGCGGACGGACGGCAGCGAGCCCGAACGGATCGCCGAGATCGCGGGGTTGCACGGCGGCGGCGCCTGGCTGGACCACGCCGGGGCACTGCTGGCGCTGGACCGGGTGAACGCGGGGCTCGTCCGCACCGTGGCGCTGGACCTGCGCAGCGGCACGACCACCCCGCTGCTGGAGATCGGCGAGCGCAGCAACGACCGGCTGGTGCTGTTCGACCCGGACAGCCGGTTCGCGATGGTGCGCAGCGACGCACCGGGCACCGACCGGCTCGGCTGGGGCGTGCTGGGCGGCGGCGAACCGCTGCGGTTCCCGGAGTGCCTGCACGTGGCGGGCATGTTCCTGCGGCCGGTCGCGCTGCGGCGGACGGCGGACGGCCCGCAGGTGGCGGTGCAGGTCGACCACGGCGCCGGCTCCGCGCTCGCCCTGTGGCGGGCCGCCGCCGGCCGGCTGGACCAGCTGCCGGTGCCGCCCGGCCGGCTCGGCGCGGTCGGCCACTGGGGCAGGGCGGCGCTGCGGCTCCCGTACTCCTCGCCCGACCACCCGGCGGCGCTGGCCGCCCTGGACGTGGACGCGCTGCTGGCGCACGGCCCGGCGAGGGCCGGGTCCGGCCCGATGCCGATGCCGCTGCCCCTGCAACTGGCGCCGCTGGGCTCCGGCCTGCCCGGCCCGTGGCGGGACACCGTGCTGCCCTGGCAGCCCGGCGGTCCGCGCACCCCCCGCACCCCGCCGCCGGGTTGGCGGGTGGACGGCAGCACCGCACCCGGGGACGGCGGCCGCTGGCAGCCCGCGCAGAGCCTCGAACTCGCTGGCCCGGCCGGTCCGTTGGAGGCCGTGGTGTACGGCGGGGACACCTGGCTGAGCAGCCCGCACCTGGTGCTGGCGCTGCACGGCGGCCCGGCGGACGCCTGGCGGCTGGAGTTCGACCCGGCCCTTCAGCGGATGGCCGCCGAGGGCCTGGCCGTGATCGCACCGAACCAGCGCGGCTCCACCGGCTACGGGGTGGCGCACGCGATGGCCATCCGGGGCGCCTGGGGCGGGCCCGACCTGGACGACGTGCTGTACCTGCTGGACGGCATCGCCGGCCAGCGCGCGGCACTCGGGCTGGAGCCGCCGGCCCTGTTCGGGGTCAGCTACGGCGCGTTCCTGGCGCTGCTGGCGGCCGCGCACGCGCCGGCCGAGCAGGTGTCCCGCTGCGCGGTGGTCGCACCGTTCCTGTCCGGCGCCCGGCTGCTGGCCGAGGCGGCGGCCCCCGTACGGGCGTTGACCACCCGGCTGGCCGGCGACGAGCCGATCACCGACGCCCGCGGCCCGCGCGACGTCCTCCAGCTGGCGCACCGGCTGAGCGCCCCGCTGCTGGTGGTGCACGGCAACCGGGACGAGGTCGTGCCGGTGAGCCAGTCCCGTTCGCTGCGGCACGAGTTGCTGCGGATCGGGCGGGTCGAGGGCGCGGACTTCCGGTACGTCGAGGCGGCCGGATCGGGGCACGAGGTGCTCGCCGAGGAGGGCGCGGCCGTGCTGCACGAGCTGCTGGCCGCCTTCCTGCGGACCGGCCGACCGGGCTGACCGGAGCCCCGGCACCTCGGTACGTCGACACCTCGACCCGTCAGGACGTCGACTCCTCGACACCTCGACTCCTCGACACCCCAGGACGTCGACACCTTCACCACGCAGACTCCCGGGCCCGACGCGGCC
This sequence comes from Kitasatospora sp. NBC_01300, assembly GCF_041435235.1. Taxonomy (NCBI): domain Bacteria; kingdom Bacillati; phylum Actinomycetota; class Actinomycetes; order Kitasatosporales; family Streptomycetaceae; genus Kitasatospora; species Kitasatospora sp. NBC_01300. The sequence goes on from NZ_CP108408.1 coordinate 2,186,606, forward strand.
CGGGGCACCACCCCGGCGCGGCGGACCGAGCCGCCCGGGGGCGACACCCGATGCCCGCAGGCAGATCGCGGCGGGCGTAGTTCCAGGGGAGGAACCCGATCATGGAGAACATGGTGGACTTCGAGACCGACCTCGCGGCGCTGCAGGACCTGCCGGAGACCGAGTCCGTCGAGCTGACCGGCCACGGCGCCGGCTGCCAGTACACCTGTCTCATCCTCACCTGCCTGATCTTCACCAACAGCTGATCCAGGCGGTGAGCCGTGGGTGCCGTCCCCGCCTGTCCGGACAGGCGAGGGCGGCACCGTCCGTTTCCCCGCACGTGCCCGACCCCCCGACTCAACGTTCCGACGGGAGCTCCGACTTGCCCCGCCGCCCCACCGGCTGGACCCTCGCACTCGGCATCGCCCTGCCGGTCGGGGCCGCCACCACGCTCGCCCTGCCCGCCGCCCTCGCCGCGGCCGTCGACGCCGCCCTCGGCCACCGGCCCGGGCCCGGCGCCTTCGTACGGCTCGTCCTCGTCCTGGGCGTGGCCGCCGCGGCCGACGCCACCGCCGCCGCGGCCGGCCCGGCCTGCTCCGCCGAGGCCACCGCCGCCCTGCGCGGGCGCCTCGTCCGCCACCTGCTCGCCCTCGGGCCCGGCGGCCGGCTCCGCCACGGACCACCGCCCGGCGACCTCGCCGCCCGCCTGCTGGGCTCGGCCGGCGACGCGGGCGGCCGGCTGCCCGCCGTCCTCTGCGCGGCCACGGCGCTGCTCACCTCGGCGGGCGCGATCGTCGGGCTCGGGCTGCTGTCGCCGTGGCTGGCGCTCGCCTTCTTCGCGGGCGTCGTCCCCGGCGTGGTGCTGATCCGGCTCTTCCTGCGCGAGGCCGGGCCGGTATTCGCCCGCTACCAGGAGGTCCAGGCCGACCTGGCCGCCCGGCTCGGCGGCGCCCTCACCGGACTGCGCAGCATCCACGCCGCCGGTGCCGAACAGCGCGAGGCGGCACGGGTGTTGGCGCCGCTGCCGGAACTCGCCGCCGCCGGGCAGGCGCTCTGGGCGGCGCAGCGGCGCACCGCCTGGCAGGCCACCCTGCTGATCGCGGTGGTCGAGGTCGCGGTGCTCGCCACCGCCGGAGCGCTCCTCGCCGACGGCGCCCTGGCCCCCGGGGCGCTCGCCGCCGCGGCCGGCTGGGCGGCCCTCGGCGCCGGGCTCTTCGAGCAGGTCGAGGCGCTGGTCGCGGTGGCGCACGCCCGCGCCGGGCAGGCCCGGGCCGACGAACTGCTGGCCGTCCGCCCGGCCGAACCCGGCCTGGCGGCCCTCCCCGCCGGCGGCTACGGGGAGGTCGTCCTGCGCGGCGTGGTGGTGCGCGACGGCGACCGGGTGCTGCTCGGCCCGCTCGACCTGACGATCCCCGGCGGCCGCACGGTCGCGCTGGTGGGGCGCTCCGGCTCCGGCAAGTCCCTGCTGGCCGCGCTGCCCGGGCGGCTGCGCGACCCCGACGAGGGCGCCGTACTGATCGACGGCGTCCCGGTGGACGCGCTGGCCCCGGCCGAACTGCGGCACGCAGTCGGCTACGCCTTCGCCCGGCCCGCCCTGACCGGCCGTACGGTCCGCGACGCGCTGGCCGGCGCCGGGCCCGCCGAGGCGGCGGCCGCCCGCGCGGACGGCTTCCTCCAGCGGCTGCCCCGGGGCTGGGACACCCCGCTCGACGAACTCCGGCTCTCCGGCGGCGAACTGCAACGCCTGGGCCTGGCCCGGCTCCTGGCCCAGCCCGCCCGGGTCGTCGTCCTCGACGACGCCACCTCGGGCCTGGACCTCGCCACCGAGTACCTGGTCACCGAGGCCCTCGACCGCGCCACCCTCGGCCGCACCCGGCTGGTGGTCGCCCACCGCGCCGCCGTCGCCGCCCGCGCCGACCTCGTCGCCTGGCTCGACGCCGGCCGTCTGCGCGCCCTCGCCCCGCACGCCACCCTCCTCGCCGACCCCGACTACCGCGCCGCCCTGTCGGACACCGCCCTCCAGACGGCCGCCGTCTGATGGCCCGCCACCGCTCCCGGCCCGACGGCGGCGCAGGAAGTCGGCCGGTTCGACTTCCCGCGCACCCACCCGCTCCGGCACCTGGCACGAGAAGTCGGCATCGCCGACGTGCCGCACCACGGCCCGCACCGGCCGGGGCCCCACGCCGGCCCGGCACCGGAAGTCGGCGACGCCGACTTCCCGCGTCCGCCTCCCCCGGATGGGTGCTGCTGTTCCGGCAACTGGCCGTCACCCGCGGACCGCTGCTCCGGCTGCTCGGGTGGTCCGGGGTGGAGGCGCTGCCGCCGCTGCTGTCCGGGCTGTTCGTCTCGGCCGCCGTCGACCAGGGGTTCCTGGTCGGGCGGCCGGGGGCCGGGGTGGCCTGGCTGGCCGGGTTCGGTGCCGCGATGGCCGTCCGGGCGTACGCGGCACGGGCCGGGTTCCCGCACCTGGCGGGGGTGGTGGAGCCGTTGCGGGACGCCCTGGTCGAGCGGGTGGTCCACAGCGCGCTCGCCCGGCCGTCGGCGGATCCGGCCGAGGTCGCCCGGCTCACCGAACAGGTCGAGTCCGCGCGGCAGTTGACCGCCACCCTGCTGCGCACCCTGCGCGGCGTCGGGGTCACCCTGGTCGCCGCCCTGGTGGGCCTGGCGCTGCTGGCGCCCGTCGTCCTGCCGCTGGTCCTGCTGCCACTGCTCGCCGCCGGGTTCCTCTTCTTCCGTCTGCTGCGCCCGCTGGTGGCGCGGCGGAGGGCGGTCGTGCTCGCCGAGGAGCGGCTGGCCGCCGAGGCGGGGCGGGCGCTGCACGGGTTGCGCGACGTGCAGGCCACGGGCACCCGGGAGCAGGTCGCCGAGGCGCTGACCGGGGCCGCCCGGGCGAGCGCCGCCGCCTCCCGCGCCCTGGGCCGGGCCTCGGCCCTGCGCGCGCTGGTCGTGGCCCTCGGCGGCCGGCTGCCCGTGCTGGCCGTCCTCGCCGCCGCGCCATGGCTGCTCGCCCGCGAGGCCCTGACCCCCGGCGAACTGCTCGGCGTCGCGACCTATCTGCTGCAGCAACTCGACCCGGCGGTAAGGACGTTGGCGGGTACGGTCGGCGGCTGGCTGCTCAACCTCGCCGTCGTCCTGGACCGCCTGGCCGCCACCACGGGCGACCCCCCGGCGGACGCGCCCCCGAGCACGCCGCCCGGGGCAGCCGCGGGGCCGGAGGCGGAGGTCCTGGTCAGCGGGTTGAGGTACGGGCACGACGGGGCCGGGGCGCCGGTACTGGAGGGGCTGGAGGTCGGATTCGGGCCCGGGGAGCACGTGGCCGTGGTGGGGGTGAGCGGGGCGGGGAAGTCGACGCTGGCGGCCCTGCTGGCCGGGGTGCTGGCGCCGACGGGCGGGGCCGTGTCGGTGGGCGGAGTACGGCCGGACGGGCTGGCGGGGGCCGCGCGGGCGCGGCTGGTGGCGTTGGTGCCGCAGGAGGCGTACGTGTTCCCGGGGCCGGTGCGGTCCAATCTGACCTGGCTCTCCCCGGAGGTCACGGAGGAGCAACTCGCCCGCGCCGTCCGCGTGCTGGGGGCCGATCGACTGGTCGCGCGGCTGGGCGGCCCGGAGGCCGTCCTGCCCGATCCGGGCGTGTTGTCGGGCGGGGAGCGGCAGTTGATCGCGCTGGTGCGGACGTACCTGTCGCCGGCGCCGGTCGTGGTGCTGGACGAGGCGACCTGCCATCTGGACCCGCGCGCGGAGGAGCGGGTCGAGCGGGCGTTCGCCGCCCGGCCCGGGACTCTCGTCGTGGTGGCGCACCGGATCAGTTCGGCCCTGCGCGCGGACCGGGTGCTGCTGCTGGACGGCGGGCGGGGGGTGCTCGCCCGGCACGGCGATCTTCAGGTGCTGTCCCCGCTGTACCGCGAGTTGGTCGGTCACTGGCTGGGTTCGACGGCGGGTCGCGCGTCATGATCTCGATAGGATCTCGTCCGTTCCGGCCGTTATGGTGGCCGGGGCACGGGCCGCGATCACCGGCTGTGGCGCGTACCGAGCACCCGATCGAGGACCCGACCGCGCGCCGCCAAGCGCCGGCCGGGCGCCGATGACCTGCACCCTCCGCACGGAAAAGACGATTTCTGATGTCCGACACCCTCACCGACACCACCGGACCCACGGCCAACGGGACCGGCGCCGACGAGAGCACCGCCGGGGACACCTCGTCGCACGGCCGGCACCGGGGCCGTTCCGCCGCCGACGACAAGCCCGAGGCCGACCCGCACGGCCGGCACCGCGCCGCGGCGGACCGGGGCTGACCACACCCGCACCGGGAGGGCCCGTCGGGGGGGGGAGGGGGGGCACCCCCGACGGGCCCTCGTCGCATCCTGGGTCCCGGGCTCGGGGCTCGGGGCTCGGGCAGGGCCCGCGGCTCAGCGCCCCAGCGTCACGACCGTGCGCAGCGCCTCGCCGCTGCGCATCTGGGCGATCGCCTCGTTGACGTCCGACAGGTCGACGCGGTGGCTGATCATGCCGTCGAGGTCGATCCGCCCGGCCCGCCACAGGTCGACGACCAGGGCGATGGTGCGGGCCACCGGCGCCCCGCCGTAGAGCGAGGGCAGCAGGCGCTTCTCGTTGAAGAACAGCTCGCCCATGGTGAACTGCGCGAGGTCGTCCTGCGCGCCGGCGCCGATCACCACGACCGCGCCGCCGCGCCGGGCCGCGTCGTAGCCGGCCCGGACGGTGGCGGACCGGCCGACGGCCTCGAAGACGTAGTCGAAGCCGCCGCCGGGCAGGCCCTTCGCCGTCGCCTTGAGGTCCTCGGGGGCGATCGCCTCGGTCGCGCCGAAGGCCAGGGCCCGCTCGCGGCGCGAGACGACCGGGTCGACGACGGTGATCCGGGCGGCGCCGCAGACCCGGGCGCCCTGCGCGGTGGCGACCCCGACCCCGCCCGCGCCGATCACCGCGACGGAGGCGCCGGGTTCGACCCGGGCGGTGTTGACGGCGGCGCCGACGCCCGTGGTCACCCCGCAGCCGATCAGCGCGGCGGCCTCGTACGGCAGGTCGGCGGGCACCTTGATGACGGCGTCCGCGGCGACCACGACCTCCTCGGCGAACGCCCCGGTGCCGTAGAACCCGGAGGCCTCGACCGCCGCGCCGCCGTCCTCGAAGCGGAAGCCGGGCGCGCCGAGCCGCCGCAGGCTGGCGATGCACAGGTGGCCACGGCCCCGCTCGCAGTGCGCGCAGCGGCCGCAGGGCGCCATCCAGCAGAGCACCACGCGGTCGCCGGGGGCGAGGCCGGTCACGCCCGCACCGACCTCCACGACCTCCCCGGCGCCCTCGTGCCCGGGGACGAACGGCGCGGGCTGCGGCAGGACGCCGCTCATCGCCGAGAGGTCGGAGTGGCAGAGGCTGGCGGCGCGCATCCGGACCCGTACGGCGCCCGGCCCGAAGCCGACGGCCGTCACGTCCTCCCGGACGTCGAGGGTCTCCTGGCCGGTCTTGTGCAGGACGGCTGCGCGCATGGGGCTGCTCCCGGTGTGCCTCGTGTGCTCGGTTTCCACGGTCGGGCCCGATTCTGGCACGGGCGCCCCGACCCGACTAGAACACGTTCCAGGGCCGCTGTGGTCCGCCCCTCTACCGTCGAGTAGGGTCCGGGTCGAACGCGTTCGCGCACGTCCCGAGCCCGAGGAGCACCGTCATGTCCGACCTGCTGGAGAGTGTCCGCCCGGCGGCCGAGGTGCTGGCGGCGTTCGAGGCGGCCACCGGGTTCATGCCGGCGGACGAGGGGCTGGCGCTGTACGCGGCGGCGGTGACGGCGGCGCGGCGCACCGGGCTGCCGGTGCTGGAGATCGGCACCTACTGCGGCCGCTCGGCGGTCCTGCTGGCGGCGGCCGCCCGGGAGACCGGGACGACCGCGCTGACGGTGGACCACCACCGCGGCTCGGAGGAGCAGCAGCCCGGCTGGGAGTACCACGACCCGACGCTGGTGGACCCGGAGGTGGGGCTGATGGACACCCTGCCGCGGTTCCGCCGGACGCTGCACGCCGCCGGGCTGGAGGAGCACGTGGTGGCGCTGGTGGGCCGCTCGCCGCGGATCGCGGCGCTGTGGGGCCGGCCGCTGGCCCTGGTGTTCATCGACGGCGGGCACACCGACGAGCACGCGACCGGCGACTACGAGGGCTGGGCCCCGCACCTGGCGCCGGACGGGCTGCTGGTGGTGCACGACGTGTTCCCGGACCCGGCGGACGGCGGCCAGGCCCCGTACCGGGTGTACCTGCGGGCGCTGGCCGAGGGCTTCGAGGAGGTCTCGGTGACGGGCTCGCTGCGCGTCCTGCGCCGGACCGCCACGAGCTGACCGCCCACCACCCGCCGCCCACCACCCAAACCGCCGCCCGATCCGCCGAGCGGCCCCACAGCCCTGCACGGATGCTCTAACGTCGTGCCGGAGCTGTCGGGCGGAGGTTCGAACGGTACGGTGTCCGCGCAGCACCAGGCAGAGCATCGGCGGACGGTGGGGGCTAGCGGCACATGACGGACCAGCACAACACCGCTCCGGCAGTCTGGGACCCCACCGCACGCGGCGGCGCGGGCGGCTGGGTGCGCGGCCCGCAGCGACCCGCCGAGCCCACCCCGGCGCAGCCCGCCCCCGCCCAGCCCGCCGCACCGCAGGACGGGGCCGCGCTGCCGCCCGCCGCCGGCGCCGTCGGGGACCAGGGCCCGCCGCTGGTTGCCCGCCCCTACCTGGCCGCCCCGAAGCCGCCGTCCGTACCGCCGCCGGCGCCGTTCCCCTCCCACGCGTCCGCGCAGACCCCGGGGCCCGGCTACGTGTCCGGCGAGGTCCCCGGCCCCGGCTACGTGTACCCGCCGCAGCCGCCCGCCGGCCCGCAGCAGCCCCCGTACGTCCCGTACCAGGGGCAGCCCGACTACCCCGCCGACCACCCCTCCGCCTATCCCGCCGGCTACGAGGACCCGGACGACGAGGACCGCCCGAACAACCGGAAGGCACCGCTGCTGATCGGCTTCGCGCTGCTCCTGGTGGTGGCGGTCGGCGGCGGCCTGCTGGTGGCCGCCCGGAACAGCGGCGACAAGAAGGACCAGGCCGCGCCCGCCCCGCCGTCCGCCTCCGCGACGTCCACCGGGAACCCGCCGACGGGCCCGGCGACCGGTACGGACGCCACGCCGAACGGCGCCGGCGACCCGGCCTCGTCCGCCCCGGCGCCGTCCCCGACCGCGAGCGGTGCCGGCGCCAACGCCAAGACGCAGGCGCAGGCCCTGGACGGCCTGCTCACCGAGGGCGAGAGCGCGAAGGCCCCGATCGGCAGCGCGGTCGCCAAGGTGAGCAGCTGCCCGGCGAAGGCCGACATCGAGAGCGCGGCGCAGGTGTTCGACAACGGCGCCAAGCAGCGCGACGAACTGCTGCGCAAGCTCGCCAAGCTGAACGCCTCCGACGTGCCGGGCGGCGCGGACGCGATGGCGTCGCTGAAGTCCGCCTGGCAGCTGTCGGCCGACATCGACCGGGCGTACGCGAACTGGGCGCGGGCGGTCGCCGGCCAGGGCTGCTCGGGCTCGGCCCCGACCACCGCCGACAAGAAGCGGGCCGACGAGCTCAACCCGCAGGCCACCCAGGCGAAGAAGGACTTCGCGGGCAAGTGGAAGCCGATCGCCGACACCTACGGCCTCACCCCGCGCACCCAGGACAGGATCTGATCCACCCGTGACCGGCCCGAACTCCCGACCGCCCCGCCGTTCCACCCTGCTGCGCGCCACCACCGCGGTGGGCGCGGCCGTTCCGCTCTGCCTGGCGGGCTGGCTGGGCTGGCAGTCCCTCGGCCACACCGCGGCGGCGGGCGGCACCGCCGCGCCGGCCACCTCCCCGGCCGCAACCACCTCCCCGGCCGCAACCGCCACCCCGGAAACCACCGCACCGGGAACCCCGGCCCAGACGCCGACCACTCCGCCCACCCCGACGACGCCCGCCCCGTCGGACACCCCGGTCTCCCCCACCGCGCTCACCGGCCGCACCATCCTGCTCGACCCCGGCCACAACCCCGGCAACTCCGCGCACACCGCCGAGATCAACCGCCTGGTCGACATCGGCAACTCCCGCAAGCAGTGCGACACCACCGGCACCGAGACCAACTCCGGCTACACCGAGGCCGAGTACACCCTGGACGTCTCCCACCGGGCCCGCGCCATCCTGGCCGCCCGCGGCGCGACGGTGGTGCTGGCGCAGGACGGCGACCGCCCGTGGGGCCCCTGCATCGACGAGCGCGCCCGGGCCGGCGCCGACGCGCACGCCGACGTGGCCCTGTCGGTGCACGGGGACGGCGGTCCGGCGGGCGGCAGCGGGTTCCACGTGATCCTCCCGGCGAAGGTGGCGGCCGGGAAGGCGGACAACGCGGCGATCGTCGAGCCCTCGCGCCGGCTCGGCCTGCTGCTGCGCGAGCACTTCCGCGCCGCGACGGGCGAGCCGTACGCGGACTACACCGCGAGCGACGGCCTGGACACCCGCTCCGACCTGGGGGGCCTGAACCTGTCCACGGTGCCGAAGGTGTTCATCGAGTGCGGTAACATGCGCAACCCGGTGGACGCCAAACGGATGACGGATCCTCAGTGGCGGCAGCGGGCGGCCCAGGGGATCGCCGACGCGCTGACGGCGTATCTGACCACCCGGTAAGGGAGTTGGGCCGGGGCGGCCGACGGCGTGCGCGACGCCCGGGTCGCGCCTTTGGCAACGACTTCGCCCCATTCCCGGTCCCGCCGTGCACCGGCGGTGCGGTTGGGCCTAGGCTTCTGGTCCGTTCGGGAGTTTCGGCCGGTCAGCCCGACCGCACGAACCGCCGTCCACGACACGTCAACGAGGGGAACGTTAGTGAATCTGCGCGCTCTCACCAGGGGAGACGCCGCCGTCGCCGGCGCGGCCGTCCTGCTCTTCATCGCCTCCTTCCTGCCCTACTGGACGGTGGACTGCACCGGCCGGTACTGCGGCGACACGTCGCAGAACGCGTGGAGCACCCAGCTGTTCCCCATCCTGCCTTCGATCTACCTGCTCGGCATCGCCGCCGCCGTGCTGATCCTGCTGCACCGCTTCCAGGGCGAGGCCGCGGCCGGGCGCCAGGTGCTCGGCCTGCGGCTGGACCAGTGGGGCATCTCCTTCGCCGTCGTCGCGCTGTGGACGTCGCTGTGGTCGCTGGCCGGCGGCCCGGCCGGCGGCAGCTTCGGGCACGGCTTCGGCGCCTGGCTCGGCCTCATCGCGCTGATCGTGCTGGCCGGTGCGGCCGCGGCCGCGCCGCTGGTGCCCGCGCTGAAGGCCCCGCTGGTCGCCGACCGTCCGGCGGCCGTCCCCTACCAGGGCGGCTACCCGGCCCCGGGCCAGCCGGCGCAGCCCGGCCAGTACGGCTACCCGGCCCCGGGCCAGGACCCGAACCAGGCCCCGGCGTACGGCGCCCAGCCCGGTGGCTACGGCTACCCGGCGGCCGGCCAGCCGCAGCCGGTGCAGGCCGGTCAGCCGCAGGACGCGGCCGCCGCCCCGCAGCCGGTCCCGGCCGCGCAGCCGCAGCCGACCCCGGCCGCCCCGGCGGCCGACTTCGCGCCGTTCTGGTTCGCCGTCCCGGCCCCGCGCCCGCTGGCGTCGAAGGACAACCCGGCGGGCGCCCCCGTCGGCGAGCTGGTGCCCGGCACCTGGTACCTGGCGGTCGAGCAGCGCGGCAGCGCGCTGGTCGCCCAGCTGCAGGACGGCACCGTCGGCCTGCTGGCCGACACCTCGGGCATCCAGCGCGGCTGACGCCCCGCCCGTACGACGAAGGGGTGGGACCGGATCTCTCCGGTCCCACCCCTTCGCGTTGCCCGTACGGGCCCCAGCCGTCGCAGGGGCAACGGCCACGGCCACGGACCTCAGCAGCAGTCCTGGACCACCAGCCCGGCGGGCAGCTGCTCCCCGCCGAAGACCGCGACCGTCGCCGGGTCGCCGCCGAGCGCGGCGACCGCGAGCAGCAGCGCGCCGGCCGTCCAGGTGGTGCGCTCCTCCGGCCAGACGGCGTCGTCCTCGAAGACGTACCCGGTCCAGTAGGAGCCGTCCTCGTGCCGCAGGTGCTTCTGGATCCAGCGCAGGATCTCCACGGCGCGATCGGAGCGGCCGATCGCCCAGAGCGCGAGGGCGAGTTCGGCGCTCTCGCCGCCGGTCACCCACGGGCGGTCGCTGACGCAGCGCACGCCGAGGCCGGGGACGACGAAGCGGTCCCAGTCCCGGTCGATCCGCTCCAGCGCCGCGTCGCCGCGCAGGCCGGTGCCGAGCACCGGGTAGTACCAGTCCATCGAGTAGCGGCCCTTGTCGAGGAACCGCTCGGGGTGGTGGGTGATGGCGTGCCCCAGCCGGCCGGCGGCGAGCTCCCAGTCGGGCTGCGGCTCCTCCAGGTACTCGGCGATGGCCAGCCCGCAGCGCAGCGCGTGCAGCATGCTGGACGAGCCGGTGAGCAGCGCCTCGTCGGTGGCGGTGCCGTCCTCGTCGAGGCGCCAGGCGATCGGGCCGCCGGGCAGCCGCTGGCCGACGATGAAGTCCAGGGCGCGCCGGACGACGGGCCAGATCCACTCCAGGAAGGCGTCGTCGCCGGCGCTGAGGTGGTGGTGCCAGACGCCGACGGCCACGTAGGCGCAGAAGTTGGTCTCCTTGGCCCGGTCGGTGACGGCGCCGTCGGTGTAGGCGGCGTACCAGGAGCCGTCCGGGTTCTGGGTGGCGGCGAGCCAGCGGTAGGCGGCCTCGGCGGCGGCGTGCTCGCCGGCGGTGTCGAGGGCCATGGCGGCCTCGGTGTGGTCCCACGGGTCGAGGTGGTGGCCGGCGAACCACGGTATGGCGCCGTCGGGGCGCTGTTCGGCCAGGATGCTGCGGACGGTGCCGGCGGCCTGCTCGGCGTCGAGCACCCCGTCGAGCAGCAGTGCCTCGGGGACGGCGGCGGTCATGCGTCCACGCGCCCGGGCTCGGTCCGCCGCGGCTTGGACGCGTAGGCGACGAAGCTCTTGCCGATGACCGGGTTGAGCGCCCGTTCGGCGGCCTTGGTGAGGGTGCTGATCACCGGGGTGCCGACGATGTCCCAGACCAGCAGCTGGTGGTAGGCCTTGACCGGCAGCGCCTTGTCGTTGTTCACGCCGACCGCGCACTTGATCCACCAGTACGGCGAGTGCAGCGCGTGCGCGTGGTGGGTGCCGTAGGGCTCCAGGCCGGCGTCCTTGAGCTTGCCGAGCAGTTCGTCGCCCCGGTAGATCCGGATGTGGCCGCCCTCGACCTCGTGGTACTCGTCGGACAGCGTCCAGCAGATCTTCTCGGGCAGCCAGCGCGGCACGGTGACGGCGAGCAGCCCGCCCGGCTTGAGCACCCGGAACATCTCGTTGAGCACACCCTTGTCGTCCGGTATGTGCTCCATCACCTCGGAGATGATGATCTTGTCGAAGTAGTCGTCCTCGAACGGCAGCGCCAGCGCGTTGCCCTCCATCGCGACCGCCGACGCGCCCTCCGGGGCCTCACCGGCCTGCTCCATCGCGGCGAACCACTTCTGGACCTCGGCGATCTCCTCGGCGTTCTGGTCGAGGGCGATCACGTTGGCGCCGCGGCGGTAGCACTCGAACGCGTGCCGGCCCCCGCCGCAGCCCAGGTCGAGCACCCGGTCGCCGGGGGCGAGCGGGAAGCGCGAGAAATCGACGGTCAGCACTGCAGGGCTCCCATTCCTTTTGCTACCAAGCGAACTTGACGCCGCGTCAGTTCGATCCGCTACCGCTCCGCACCGGGCGGCCGGGGCCGCCGGGCGGGCGCCGCGCAGGGCGGCCGGAGCGACTCAGGGCACGTACCGCCAGCCCGGCCCGGAGCGGGCCCGGGCGCCGGCACCGGTGGCGATCGCCGCCCGGTAGGCGTCGGCGGTCAGCTCGGCGGCCCGCGCCCAGGTGAACCGGGCCAGCACCCGCTCCCGGCCGGCCGCGCCGAGCCGGGCGCGCAGCCGCGGGTCGTCCAGCAGCCGGCCGAGCGCCGCCGCCAGCCGGTCCGGCTCCCCCGGCGGCACGGCCAGGCAGGTCTCCCCGTCCGGCCCGGCCACCTCGGGGATCGCGCCGCCGGTGGTGGCGACCAGCGGGGTACCGGTGGCCATCGCCTCGGCGGCGGGCAGCGAGAAGCCCTCGTACAGCGACGGCACGCAGGCCACCTCGGCCGAGCGGTAGAGGTCGACCAGCTCCTGGTCGGTCAGGCCGCTGCGGAACTCGATGTGGTCCGCCAGCCCGAAGCGGCGCACCGCCTCCGCCACCGGGCCGTCCTCCTTCTGCGGCTTGCCGACCACCACCAGGTGCGCGGGGCGCTCGGTGCGCACCTTCGCCAGCGCCTCGACCAGGAACACCAGGCCCTTGAGCGGGACGTCCGCGCTGGAGGTGGTGACGATCCGTCCGGGGACGCGGGCGATCGCCTCGGAGGGCGACCAGAGCCGGGTGTCGGCGCCGATCGGCACCACCGAGATCGCGCCCGGCGCGGCGCCCAGGTGCTCGGCGATCTCGCGCTGCGAGGTGCCGGAGACGGTGATCACGTGGTCCAGCCGGGCGGCGACCCGGCGCTGCATCCGGGTGAAGGCGTACCAGCGGCGCAGCGACAGCCGCTTGACCCGGGTGGTGGCCGCGTCCAGCTCCAACTGCCGGTCCACGGTGATCGGGTGATGGATCGTGGTGACCAGCGGGAAGCCGTGCCGGGCCAGGCCCAGCAGGCCGTAGCCGAGCGTCTGGTTGTCGTGCACCACGTCGTAGCGGCCCTTGTGCCGGGCCAGGTACTGGCGGGCGCGCAGCGAGAAGGTCAGCGGCTCGGGGAAGCCGCCGGTGCGCATGGTGGCGAACTCCAGCACGTCCACCGGGCTGCGGAACTCGCCGCGGGCGGGCGTGCGGAACGGGTCCTCGGCGCGGTAGAGGTCCAGGCTGGGCAGCTCGACCAGGCGCACCGAACCGGGGCCCTCGACCTCGTCCAGCACCGGGTACGGCTGGGCACCGATCACGTCCACGTGGTGGCCGAGCCCGGCCAGCTCACGGGAGAGGTGGCGCACGTACACGCCCTGACCGCCGCAGAAGGGGTCCCCGCGGTACGACAGCAGGGCAATCCGCAGCGGCTGCGCGGTCATCCTCGGGCCCTCATCTCTAGCTGCTATTCCTGTGCTGCTGCTGTCTCTGCCTCGGCGACGGCGCTGCCGCCGGTCGCTAAAGTAGATCAGGTTTCAGTGGCTGTGGAACTCGTCATCGACCATGTGAACAATGAGAGACCTCGAAGATACCGGCCCGTAGCTTTCCCTCAGGAGCCAGGGCTGGTGATTCCCGCCACGCCGACCCTGCCGACCTTGTGGAGCACGCCGCCACCCACGCGCCCCGGGAGCACTCCTTGCCGCCGCCGACCACCTCCACGAGCCCCACCACCCCGCCCCCCGCACAGCCGGGCGAGCCGCCGCTGACCGCCCGCCAGGCCGAACGCCGACGCCGGATCCTGCGGGCCGCCACCGCCCTGGCCGCCCGGGGCGGGTACGAGGCGGTGCAGATGCGGGAGGTCGCGGAGACCGCCCAGGTCGCCCTCGGCACGCTCTACCGGTACTTCCCGTCCAAGGTGCACCTGCTGGTCGCGGTCATGCTGGAGCAGTTGCAGGGCCTCCAGGAGCACATCCGGCGCCACCCGCCGACCGACCCCGAGCCGGCCCCGCGGGTCGCCGACACGCTCACCCGCGCCTTCCACGCGCTCCAGCGCGAGCCGCTGCTCGCCGAGGCGATGGTCCGGGCGCTGTCCTTCGCGGACCGTTCCGTCGGCGCCGAGGTGGACCAGGTCAGCACCGCCACCGGCCAGCTCATCCTGGACGCGATCGGCCAGTCCGGGCCACCCAGCGAGAGCCAGCGCGCGGCCGTCCGGGTGATCGAGCACACCTGGCACTCCGCCCTGGTCGCCTGGCTCTCCGGCCGCGCCTCGATCGCCGAGGTCCGGGCCGACCTGCACACCGCGGCCCGGCTGCTCACCCTGCCCTGACTGGAACCTGTTCCTGCCCGGGCAGGAGGGGTCGGCCGCGCCCGGCGGTTAAAGTCGACGGACAGCACAACTTCATCCCGTCCCTCCCCCGGGGGAAGCCGGTGCGAATCCGGCGCTGACCCCGCAACCGTGAGCCCGGCCCCCGTGACGGCCCGGGCGAGTCGGACCGCCCGTGGAGGGGCGAGCGGCCAGCCCGGGCCCGCCACGCGCACCGCCCGGCACCGTCGAGGACTACGGAACGGCCCCGCCGGGCCACCACCGCTCACCGAAAGGCACACCTCCACCATGCTCACCGCCGCCCGCCTGGGCGCCGCCGCCCTGTCCGCCGCGCTCCTCGCCGGCGCCGCCGCCGGACCGGCCCTCGCCGACAGCCCCGCGCCCACCGCCGCCGCCGTCCCCGACGGCCTCTACGGCAAGGGCGACCCGACGTACGACGGCGTCTGGCGGCAGTCCCTCGCGCTCACCGCGCTCGCGGCGGCCAAGGCCGTCCCGGCCGACTCCGCCGTCGGCTGGCTCACCGAACAGCAGTGCGAGGACGGCGGCTGGCCCTCCTTCCGGGCCGCCGGCGCCGCCTGCGACCCCAAGACCGAGGACAGCAACGCCACCGCCGTCGCCGTCCAGGCCCTCGTCGCCCTCGGCGGGCACCAGGAAGCCGTCGACAAGGGCGTCCAGTGGCTCAAGGCCACCCAGAACGCCGACGGCAGCTGGCCCTACAACCCCGGCAGCCCCGGCGACGCCAACTCCACCGGCCTCGCCGTGAACGCCCTCTTCGCCGCCAAGGCCGACCCGGCCGGCGTCGCCAAGGCCGGCAAGAACGCCTTCGACGGGCTCGCCCTCTTCCAGCTCGGCTGCGCCGCCCCCGCCGACCAGCGCGGCGCCTTCGCCTACCAGCCCGACCCGTCCTCCGGCGCGCTCGCCCCCAACGCCCTCGCCAGCGCCCAGGCCTCGCTCGCCGCCGCCGGCGGCCACCTCCCGGTCGCCACCACCGCCCGCACCGACGCCGCCCCCAAGGCCCTCGCCTGCGACTCCGCCTCCGCCACGGCTACTCCCGTCGCGCACGCCGACTCCGGCGAGGCCGCCGGGGCGTACCTCACCGCCCAGCTCGCCGCGGGCGACCACCACCTCACCCTCACCACCCCCGGCGCCGCCCCCACCCCCGACTACAACGCCACCGCCTGGGCCGCCCTCGGCCTCATCCAGAGCGGCCACCCCCAGCAGGCCGCCGGCGCCGTCGACTGGCTCGCCAAGGAAGGCGCCGGCTGGACCAAGGGCGGCACCGACGCCGCCGCCACCGCCAGCCTCCTGCTCGTCACCCAGGCCGCCCAGCGCGACACCGCCCCGCTGACCGCCGAGCTCACCGCCCTCGGCCCGGCCCTCAAGGCCACCGCCGGCGCGGCCCCGACGACGGCGACGTCCAAGAAGGACGACGGCATCGGCCAGTACTGGCTGATCATCGTCGGGCTCCTCGTCGGCCTCGGCGGCGGCCTCCTCCTCAGCCTCCAGCGCAAGCGCGGCCAGAACCTGTGACACCCCGCCCCGCGCGCCTGGGCCGCCGCGGCCTCGGCTCGTTGTTCGGTGCGCTGCTCGGTGCGGTGCTCCTGCTGGTCGCCTCCGCCGGTGCGCCGGCGGCGACCGGGTACCGGTACTGGTCGTTCTGGCGTGCCGGCGGCGACGGGTGGCTGTACCAGCAGCAGGGGCCGGCCGTCGCCGTGCCGCCGGACGGGGCCGTCGACGGGTGGCGGTTCGCGGTGAGTCCGGACGGTGGGCAGGATGCGGCGCGGCCCCGGACGGCGGGCGACTTCGCCGCCGTCTGTGCGGACACGCCCGCGCAGGCGGGCCGCAAGCGGGTCGCCGTCGTGCTGGACTTCGGCACCGCCGCCGACACCGGCTCGGGTTCCGGCTCGGCTTCCGGCTCCGGCTCGGCTTCCGGCTCCGGTTCCGGTTCCGCCGAGACTCCGCCCGAGCAGCGGAGCGCGTGCGCCAGCGTCGTCTCCAACGCCACCTCGGCCGAGGTGCTGGCCGCCGTCGCCCCGCCGCTGCGCTACGACGCCAACGGCCTGCTCTGCGCCATCGCGGGCTTCCCGAAGGCCGGGTGCGCCGACCAGCTCGGGTCGGCGGCCAAGCCGGCCGGCCCGTCCGGCGACGGCGGCGGCTCGGACTCCGGCCCGGACGTCGGCCTGATCGCCGGTGGCGCGCTGATCGCCGTGCTGGCCGGCGGTGCCGTCTGGCAGGCGCGCCGCCGCCGTACCTCCTGAAGCCCCCCGAGCCGCTCCCCCCTCCGGACCCCTCCACCTGGACTGACCCATGAGCACCGCCCGCACCACCCGCCCGCCCACCGGACCCCGGCAACTGCACCCCGGGGCCTGGTGGTTGTGGGCGCTCGGGCTGGGCGCGGCGGCGACCCGCACCACCAATCCGGTGATCCTGCTGCTGCTCGCCGCCGTCGCCGGGTACGTGGTCGCGGCCCGGCGCGGCGACGCGCCCTGGTCGCGTTCGTACGGCGCGTTCCTGCGGCTGGGCCTGCTGGTGCTGGGCATCCGGCTGGTGTTCGCGGTGCTGCTCGGCTCGCCGATTCCGGGCACGCACGTGCTGTTCACCCTGCCCGAAGTGCCGCTCCCCGTCTGGGCGCAGGGAGTGCGGATCGGCGGCCGGGTGACCGTGGAGGGCCTGCTCGCGGCCCTGTACGACGGGCTGCGCCTGGCCACCCTGCTGGTCTGCGTGGGCGCCGCGAACGCGCTGGCCAGCCCGGCCCGCCTGCTGCGCGCCCTGCCCGGCGCGCTGTACGAGGCGGGCGTGGCGGTGGTGGTGGCGATGACCTTCGCGCCGAACCTGGTCGCGGACGTCCGCCGGCTGCGGGCGGCCCGCCGCCTACGCGGCCGCACCGACCGGGGGATCGCCGCCGTGCTGAGCGTCGGACTGCCCGTCCTGGAGGGCGCGTTGGAGCGTTCGGTGGCGCTGGCCGCGGCGATGGACACCCGCGGCTTCGGCCGCACCGCGGACGTCCCGCGCCGGCTCGCCCGGGCGACGGCCGCGCTCACCCTGGCCGGCCTGCTCGGGATCTGCCTGGCCGCGTACGGGCTGCTGACCGCGGGCGGCGCGGGCTGGGCGCCGCCGGTGCTGCTGCTGGGCCTGGCCGCCGCCTTCGCCGGGCTGCTGCTTGGCAGCCGACGATCCGTCAGGACCCGCTACCGGCCCGATCCTTGGGCACTTCCCGAGTGGCTGACCGCCGGATCTGGCGCCGCCGTCGCCGGGTTGACCATCTACCTGTCCACGCGCGACCCGGCCGCCTTCGCGCCCACCGTCGTCCCGCCGACCGTCCCCGCGCTGCCGCTGGCCGCCGTACTGGCCGTACTGCTCGGCCTGGTACCGGCGTTCGCCGCCCCGACCCCGCCCCGGAGGGCTTCGTGATCACCTTCGAGCAGGTCTCCGTCCGGTACGCGGACGCCGCCGCCCCCGCCGTCGCGGACGTCGACCTGACCGTCCCCGAAGGCGAACTCTGCCTACTGGTGGGCCCGTCGGGCTCCGGCAAGTCCACCCTGCTGGGCGCGGTCAGCGGGCTCGTCCCGCACTTCACCGGCGGCACCCTGCACGGCCGGGTCACGGTCGGCGGCCGGGACACCCGCGAGCACCGGCCGCGCGAACTCGCCGACCTGGTCGGCACGGTGGGCCAGGACCCGCTGGCGCACTTCGTCACCGACACCGTCGAGGACGAACTCGCCTACGGCATGGAGTCCCTGGGCCTGCCCGCCGACGTGATGCGGCGCCGGGTCGAGGAGACCCTCGACCTGCTCGGCCTCGCCGACCTGCGCGACCGCGCCCTCACCTCCCTCTCCGGCGGCCAGCAGCAGCGCGTCGCGATCGGCTCGGTGCTCACCGTGCACCCGCGCGTCCTGGTCCTCGACGAGCCCACCTCGGCGCTGGACCCGGGCGCCGCCGAGGAGGTGCTGGCCGTCCTCCAGCGGCTGGTGCACGACCTCGGCACCACCGTGCTGATGGCCGAGCACCGGCTGGAGCGCGTCGTCCAGTACGCGGACCAGGTGCTGCTGCTCACCCCGGGCGCCCCGCCCGTCCTCGGCGAGCCCGCCGAGGTGATGGCGCACTCGCCGGTGCACCCGCCGGTGGTCGGCCTCGGACGGCTCGCCGGCTGGCGGCCGCTGCCGCTGTCCGTCCGCGACGCCCGCCGCAAGGCCGCCGGGCTGCGCTCCCAGCTGGACGGCCTGCACCCGGGCGCGTCCGCTGCGGCCGCTCCGACCACCGCACCGACCGCCACCGCCGAGCGCCTCGCCGTCCGGCGCGGCCCCGTCCAGGCCCTGCGCGGCGTCGACCTGGCACTGCACCCCGGCGAGATCACCGCCCTGATGGGCCGCAACGGCGCCGGCAAGTCCACCCTGCTGGGCAGCCTGGTCGGCCTGCACGCCCCCGCCTCCGGCCGGGTGACGGTCGGCGGCCGCACCCCGCACCGCACCCGCCCGGCCGAACTGATCCGCCAGGTCGGCCTCGTCCCGCAGGACCCGCGCGACCTCCTCTACGGCGAGAGCGTCACCGCCGAGTGCGCCGCCGCCGACACCGACGCGGACGCCACCCCCGGCACCTGCCGCGCCCTGGTCGAACGGCTGCTGCCCGGCATCGCCGACACCGCCCACCCGCGCGACCTCTCCGAAGGCCAGCGGCTCACCCTCGCGCTCGCCGTCGTGCTCACCGCCCGGCCCCCGCTGCTGCTGCTCGACGAGCCGACCCGCGGCCTCGACTACGCCGCCAAGGCCCGGCTGGTGGAGATCCTGCGCGACCTCGCGGCACAGGGCCACGCCGTCCTGCTCGCCACCCACGACGTCGAACTCGCCGCCGAACTCGCCCACCGCACGGTGATCCTGGCCGAGAGCGAGATCGTCGCCGACGGCCCGACGGCCGACGTCGTCGTCTCCTCCCCCGCGTTCGCCCCGCAGGTCGCCAAGGTGCTGGCACCCGGCCCGTGGCTCACCGTCCGCCAGGTCGCGGAGGCACTGAGCGCATGAGCCGCCCCGTTCCCTCCGGTGTTCCTGCCGGTCGCCCCGTGCCCCTCGGCCGCCGGTCCGTGACGGCCCTGCTCCTGACCTCCCTCGTCGGCGTGACGGCCTTCGGCTGGCCGCTGCTCGCCTCCACCAAGTCCGCCCTGGTCGGCCACGCCACCGACGCCCCCTGGCTGTTCGCCCTGCTGCTGCCGCTGCTCCTCGCCGTCGTCATCGCCCAGATCTCCGAGGGCCGCACGGCGGGCGGCGGCGCTCCCGGCCTGGACGCCAAGTCCGTGGCCCTGCTCGGGGTGCTGGCGGCGGCGGGCGCGGCACTGCGGCCGCTCGGCGCGGGCACGGCGGGGCTGGAGCCCATGTTCTTCCTCATGGTGCTGTCCGGCCGGGTGCTCGGGCCGGGCTTCGGCTTCGTCCTCGGTTCGCTGTCGATGTTCGCGTCCGCGCTGCTCACCGGCGGCGTCGGGCCCTGGCTGCCGTTCCAGATGCTCGCCATGGGCTGGGTCTGCCTCGGCGCCGGCCTCCTCCCGGGCGCCGCACGTCTGCGCGGCCGGCGCGAGCTCTGGCTGCTCGCGGGCTACGGCGCGCTGGCCTCCGTCCTCTACGGCACGATCATGAACCTCCAGGGCTGGCCGTACATCGCCGGGCTCTCCGGCTCCATCTCCTTCGTCCCCGGCGACCCGCTGCCCGCCAACCTGGTCCGCTTCGCCGCCTACTGCCTCACCACGTCGCTGGGCTGGGACCTCCCCCGCGCCGCCCTCACCGTCGTCCTCTGCCTCACCCTCGGCACCGCCGTCCTTCGCGCCCTGCGCCGCGCCACCCGCCGGGCCGCCTTCGACGCGCCGGTCGCGTTCCAGCCGCCGGACTCCCAGCCGCCGAGTGGGTGAACTCCGTCTCCCCGCCCCGAGGTCGACTACGGCAAGGCCCGCAACCCCCTCGGAGCCCGGCACTCCCCGCACACCTGCCCGGCGCCCGCGACGGGCCGCCCGCACAAGCCGTCCCGCCCGGGACACTCATGCCGACGCGGCCCCGACCCGCCGCCGTCCAGCGGAGTCAACGAGGTCAACGGAACGGGCGGCACCTTCGCCAACCTCCCCGCCAGCACCGCCCCCACGCTGTGCGTGACCCTCTCCGGCAAGGGCGCGGCCAGAATCCCCGCCAGCGCCTCCCTGCTCCACCCGCCCGCGAGCAGCCCCTCCACCCGCGCGGCCTGATCGCACAGCGGCTTGCCCGCCAACGCCATCCGGGGATCCCTGCGCCCGAGTTCGAGCAGCAACGCCATGCCCGCCGTCAACTTCCCGGACGGAGGGACGGAGGGAACTTCCGCTTCCTTCACCCTCACCTTTTCGGAAGGGCTTCCCGCCTTCCCGGCGCACGCCACCCCAGCTCCGGGCCCACCGGCGGCCGGGGACGCGGGAAGCGGCGGCACGGTGTGAACCGCCTTGCCCGTCACCGGCACTTCGTGCACCGAGACGATCGTCCGCACCTGCCCCGTCACCGGATCCCGCTGCGTCCGCCGCACGTAGTGCCCGGCCGCCTCCAGCTCACGGAGCGCCCGCGCCACCGTCGCCCGGCCCTCGACGCTCTTCGCCGCCAGCGTCCGGATGTCCTCCCGCGCACCGTCCGGCAGGCTGAGCAGGTAGCTGAGCAGCCCACGCGCCGCCCAACTCAGCGAGTGCTTCCGGACGACGTGGCCGTTGTCGAGGATCGTGTACCCGGGCGAGTGCTTCGGGATACGATGAATGTGCATTCGGGAGCCTTTACTCCTAGTGCCATTCCCCGGGGTGTTAGCGCACCGCCGGGGCTCACTTTTGTCGCGGACAGGCCGTCACTCCGAAGGCCCGCGCCGACCCAATGATCACCGTAATGCGCTAACCGAGCGTCAAACTCCCCACCACATCACCCAAACGGGCGGCGCAAGCGCACACCCCCCAGCGCGCCCCAGCCCCACAAGCCCGGGGCGCACTCCCAGCCGCTGCCGTCAGCCGATCACACAGTCCGGGCCATCCAGCCACACCCGGTGCTCACCTGCGACGGTGACCGTCACCCCGAACCGATCGAGCCCGGGCGCGCCTTGGCGCTGCCACCAGGCGTGGGCAGCCGTCACCTCGTCCCACAGGCTCCGGGGACCGGACTGCGATACGGCGTGCTCGCCATCCCAGTCGGCGAGGCGGCAATGGGCGTAGGACACACCGTCCCAGACCTCGAACCGGCCGGTGCCGAACCGGTCATAGCCCGCCCACACCTCCTGCCGGAGGAGATCCGGCAGCCGCAGGCCGACCGCGAAAGCGGCATCGGTGTGGTCGGCCACGGCAACGGGATCGATCCCCGACGGACCGCGCCGGACGTCCTCGATATCGAACTGCCCACTCCTCGGCCGCTGGTCGCGCACCCACATGAACGCGACGTCCTCGACGAACGGCCCGCTCGCCGAGGCCCCGTCCTCGGAGACGGTGAGCTTCAGCAGACCGCCGTTGCAGAACGGCGTGCCGTAGGGCACGACGATGACGCCGCCGGGCACCGCCTGCTCGATCAGCGCACCAGGGACGCGCTGCACGGCCGCAGTGACGTGGACCCGGTCGTACGGCGCGCCCGCCGGATGCCCGAGCGTTCCGTCTCCGACAACGGTGGTGGCTGGCAGGCGGTTCGCCACCAGCCGGCACCGCGCGCCGTCGGAGAGGTCGCGGTCCAGCTCCACCGTCGTGACGCTCTCCGCCCCGAGCCGGTGCGCCAGCAACCCTGCCGTCCACCCCGTGCCGGTGCCCACGTCGAGCACCCGCATGCCTTCTTCGACATCGAGGTGCCGGAGCATCTGCGCCACGACCGTGGGCATGGAGCTGGACGAGGACGGCGTGGTGCCGTCCTCGTCCAGCTGGGTCACCAGCGGGATGTCCGAGTCGACCAACTCGTCCCACCGGCATCGGCTTTCGCCCCGGTCGATCCACTCGCCCTCGCAGTGGATCCTGTCCGGCACGAACAGCCGGCGCGGCACGGCTCGGAACGTCGAATCCCAGTCCGCCGACAGCGCCCCGGACTCTCGGAGGCCGTCGACCAATGCGCCCCAGTTCATGCGAGCACTCCCCTCAAGGCTTCGACGGCTTGGGCAGGTTGGTGGGCGGCGCGTCCCGCTTGCCGTCGTGCGGCGTGGTGTCCGGCTTCCCGGAGTGCCCACCGCCCTTGCCCCCGCCCGCCTTGCCGGGCCCGTCGCCGCCGGACCCTCCGCCATGCGTGCCCATGCGCTTCTCCTCTCGAAGTCCTTGCCAAGACCAGATATTGCTCGGGTTGAGACGGAGGGCACCGAAGTGACCGTCCGGAACAGTCGAACCGGGCAGCGGACTCCGGCCCGCGGAAGGCCAGTTCGGCATCACAGTCCCGCCCGACCCCGAAGGGGCGCCGCGACCCGCCTCCATCAGTTCCACCGCGACACCCGGTTCGCCTCCCGCACACGGGCTTCCAGGTACTCGCGCCGCAGCCGCAGCCACTCGCCGTTCGCGGCCTCGAACCGCACGAAGGCCCGAATGGTTCCGTCGCCGCCCCGCAGCCATTCGCCGCCCTGCTCGTCACGGACGCGGTAGCAACGCGCCGCCGGGTCCCAGCGGATGCCGTACCCGTGCGTGGCAGCCGGATCCAACTCCCGCACCACCTGCCGCGACAGCCTGGCCGCCCTCGCAACGGCAATTCCGTCCTGCGCCATTCGTGCACTCCCTTACGCACCGGACCCGCAACGTCACTTGACGCTACGGGTTCGTCACTGCGCGAAGGGGCAGGGTTTCTGCCACCAACTCCGGCAGCCCTCTACGCGGCCATCCCGATGGACTCGGCGAGTCGACGCCCGGCCTCCTGAACCGGCGAACGGCCATCAATCAGCCCTCGGACCATGGCCCGCGTCTCCTCGTTCCACCGGGCCGTCTCGGGCGCGACCGCAACGGCGTCCGTGAGCAGTTCCACCACAGACGCCGATTCCCCGCGAAGGGCGTGTGCCCGCGCGACCTCGATCAGATGGCGTCCACGGCGCGGAATCGCCGTGACCTCGGCCGCCGGCAACCGCCGGGCCCACCGAAGTGCGGTGCCGGTCTGGCGAAGCTCGACCGCCACAGTGACCGAGTGCAGCCCGACGGCCTGGCGGGAGCCCGAAGTCGGGGCGCTCCAGAAGCCCGCGGGAAGGCACTCGGCGACAGCCGCCGCCCGGTCGATCCAGCCCCAGGCCTCACCGGCCTCACCGGCGACCGCATGCGTGACGGCGGCGTGGAAGGCCATGTCCGCCCACGCCGAGGCCAGTTCCGGCGAATCCCCGCGGACGGGGTCCAGCAGGCGAAGAGCTTCCTCGGTCAGTGACTGGGCGCTGTCCCACTGCCCGGACTTCCGGAACGCCTCCACCAGGAACCAGCACGCCTGCGCGATCGCCCGCCGGTCGTCCGATGCCCGTGCGGTGGCCAGCGCCCGTTCGGCGACCCGCCAGACCAGGTTGCCGTCCCCTTGGAAGGCCGCATACATCTGCGTCAGGTTCAGTGCGCCGGCGTACATCACCTCTGCCCGACGCCGATCGGCGCAGTCCTGATGCGCAACTGCCAGGGAGGCCGCCGACACGAGCGCCGGCAGCAGCTCCGCCAAGGCGGTCCGGTGGTCGCCTCTGGTCGTCCTGGTCCGCCAGGCGTTCGCCAACTGAGCCTCGATGTGGTCGAGGTTGGGTACCGGCCCACCGGCCGACCCGAGCTGCGTACCGTCAACCGCCCGCCGGACGGAGTCCAGCGCCGCGTGTTCCACGCCTGAGTACAGCGCCCTGGGCATGCTGACGTCGCCCGTCAGCAACGAGAGATCATCAACCCCCAAGTGCTGAGCGATGCGTACGAGCATCGGCAGGCGCGGCGGCAGCAACGCCCCGTTCTCCACCTGCTTCAGCCAACTCGGCGACCGCCCCAGCAGCGCGGCCAACACCGGACGAGACTTCCCGGCGCGCTCCCGGTAGTACTGGATGCGCCGGCCTACGGGCAGAGCGGGATCCACAGCCATGCCATCAGCGTAGGGCCGCCGGGTCGACCAAGGCAGCCGGAGAACGGAATTGGGCACGCCTCGCATCCAGCTGCCCAGGGGAGTCGGTCACGGCGACTACAGTCTCGCCGTGACCGACTCCCCGCACGAAGCCCTGGCCCGACCGCGCACCGCCGCCGGCGTGCTGTTCTTCGACGAGGAGGACCGCATCCTCCTCGTGAAGCCGACATACAAGCCCGGTTGGGAGATCCCCGGCGGCTACCTGCATGAGGGCGAGACCCCGAGCGAGGGAGCGGCCCGGGAGGTCAAGGAAGAACTCGGCATCACCCCGCCGATCGGCCGCCTGCTCGTCGCCGACTGGGCACCCCACCCCGCCGAGGGCGACAAGCTCCTCTTCGTCTTCGACGGAGGGGTTCTCCCGACCGCCGAACTCGACCGCATCAACGTCGACCAGGTCGAGATCGGTGAGTACTGCTTTCACCACGTCGACCGACTCGACGCGCTCCTCATCCCCCGACTCGCCCGCCGAGTCCACGCCGCATACGCCGCCCGGACACAGGGCGAGACCGCCTACCTTGAGCACGGAGCGCCGCACGCGTAAACCAGGGGCCTCTGCGGCTACAGCTCGGTCATCGTTCGACGCCCGGCTCGTACAAAGGCAGGAAGTGGATGACCGGTTCCTCGTACGGATGAGCCGCGCGCACTGCTCGCAGCACAGCCGCGGCCTGCTCGGCATCGCACACGGACTCGACCCTGCTCTCCTCGCCCTGCTGCACTTCGCCCACTTCACCGTCGTAGGGCCGAGAACCGGGCAAGGGCCTCCACGTCCCCGTGACCCGCCAGGTGCTGGCTCACCGGGCGTAGTCGCCGACCCGCCCCGCGCCGGCTGCCTGGAGAGCATCGATCACCTTCTCGACATGACTCTCCGGGACAGGTATCTCGATCTTCAAACGCACCATGCCCGGACCCTAACAACCAGCGTCGGCCCACACTTTCGCCTCAGGGCCCGGATCCCGAGATCCAACCGGCCCACGAGGCGCCGGCTCCGCGCCGCGCCGTCACGCACCGCCCCCGCGATCGCACAGCGACTGCTCGGCCGTGGACGTGCGCCATGTGGACGGCCTCGCCCCCGGCCGCCCGCCTCACCCCGACCGCCCCCGCCTCACTCCGACCGCCCCCCTCACGCCCCTCCATGTGATCCTCCACACCACCCGATCTTCGGCCGAACCCCACCCCTCGTCACCGCAACGATTGCCAACGTTACGTACTGTGCTGAAAGGCAAGTTGACGTCGAGTCAGCCAGCCGAACGCAGGACACCTAACGAGATACGAGGAGAGGGCCAGACATGTCCCGACCAGCACACATCGCCATGGTGAACATCCCGGCGCACGGCCACGTCAACCCCAGCCTGGAGGTGATGCGGGAGCTGGTCGCCCGCGGCCACCGGGTCAGCTATGTCAACGACCCGTCGTTCGCCGAGCAGATCGAATCCACCGGCGCCCAACTCGTGCCCCACGACACGACCCTGTCGATCGTCAAGGGCGGGGTCGACCCCAACATCGGGGCCGGCGTGCACACCATGATCTTCGAGGAGGCGCAGGCGATGCTGCCGCGACTGCGCGAGGCCTTCCACGACGACCGGCCCGACCTCGTCCTGTACGACTTCATGGCGTACGCGGGCCGGGCGCTGGCCGACGGCTGGGGCGTGCCGTCCATGCTGATCTCGCCCTCCATGATCATCCGGGAGGACTCTCACCTGGCGCGCTTCGAGATGGCGCGGGAGGCCTTGGAGGCGGAGAAGATCCCGGAGCGGTTCGCGCAGTGGCTCGCCGACAACGGCGTGTCGACGGACGAGCCGTTCGGGTACATGCTGCGCCCGGATCGCGGGCTGGCGCTCATCCCGCGGGTGCTCCAGCCCGAGATCGAGCTGGTCGATCCCCAGATCTTCTCCTTCGCCGGGCCCTGCCTCGGCGCCCGCGAGCACCAGGGCGGCTGGACCCGTCCGGAGGGCGCGCAGAAGGTGCTGCTGGTCTCGCTCGGCTCCACCTTCACCCGCCAGCCCGACTTCTACCGCGCGTGCCTGGAGGCCTTCGGCGACCTGCCCGGCTGGCACGTCGTGCTCCAGGTCGGCCAGGCAACCGACCCGGCCGAACTGGGTACGATCCCGGCCAACATCGAAGTGCACCAGTGGGTGCCGCAGTTCGCCGTGCTCCAGCAGGCCGACGCGTTCGTGACCCACGCCGGAATGGGCGGGTGCAGCGAGGGCCTGTACTGCGGGCTGCCGATGGTCGCGGTGCCGCAGGCCGCCGACCAGTTCGACAACGCGGACCGGCTGGTCGAACTCGGCGTCGCCCGACGGCTGGACACCCCCGAGGCCACCCCGGAGGCGCTGCGCTCCGCCGTCCTGGAACTGACCGGCGACCCGGCGGTGACCGCCCGGCTGGCCGAGCTCAGCCGCGAGGTCCGCGCGGGCGGCAGCGCGGCCAGGGCCGCCGACCTGGTCGAGGCCGCCCTCATCTGAACCACCCGTCCGCCACCGCCCCAACACCCGGGGCGGTGGCGGACACCCCACCGACCGCCGGGTCCGCACCGCCGTTCCCTCCTCCCCAGGAGACCCTGTTGACCGAGATCATCCTCATGTCCGACCCGCAGGTGGCCGCCGTCCCCGTCCAGGACTGCGGCGACCGCCTCCTGGACGTACGCGAGCACGAACTCCTGCTGGACGACCGCAAGCGCGACGACACCGGGGCGTTCGCCCACCTGCGGTCCGGCGTGCTCGACCGGCTCCTCGACGCCCAATCGCACCTCCCGGACGGCCTGCGGCTGCTCTTCGTCGAGGGCTACCGCCCGCCGGCCCTCCAGAGCCGCTACTTCGACGAGTACGCCGCCGAGTTGCGCGCCGCACACCCGGACTGGCCGGCCGCACGGCTCCGCTCGGCCGCGAGCCGCTACGTCTCCCCGCCCGAGATCGCACCACACAGCGACGGCGCCGCCGTCGACCTCACCCTGGCCGACGCCGACGGCCACGAACTCGACCTCGGCACCCGGGTCAACGCCAACCCGGAAGAAAGCGCCGGCGCCTGCTACACCGACGCCGCCGGTCTCTCCCCCGAAGCCCGCACCAACCGGCAACTCCTCAGCCACACCCTCACCCGCGCCGGCCTCGTCAACTACCCCACCGAGTGGTGGCACTGGTCCTACGGCGACCGCTACTGGGCCCTCACAACCGGCGCACCCACCGCCTTCTACGGCCCCCAACACCGATAACCCCCACACAACCGCCCACCCGCAAGCTCCGCCCGCCCCTCCGACGACAGAACGGGCCGCCCAGAGCGCCCCGGGGCGCAGAAGCCCCGGGGCGCATTGGTCACCCGATTTACCCGATTTACCCGGTGATTCGTAAGGCCCGGGGCCGTTCGCCGGCGGTCAGTACTCGGCCAAGTAGAGACGGACCAGGTGTGGGGTCAGGCCGACGAACGCCAGCGTCCGCACCTCGCCGAAAGTGGCCAGCCGATGCCCGATCTTCTGCACGGCGGACGGGCCGAACAACTCGGTGAAGTAGTCCTGTTGATCCGTGCTGAGCGGGAGGGCACGGAGCGATCCCAGGAGCGCGGCCAGCGCGTCCGGAAGCCGGGAGAAACGTGCGGGGTCCGTCACGCCGCGGACTTCCACCACCACCGGAAACGGGCACGACGCCGCTCCCGCCTCCCCGCCGGCGGAAGCCGAACCCGTCCCGTCGTGATCCCGAAACGCCGTCATCGCGCCGACACCTCCCCCTCACGACGCGGGTGCCACATGTGGACGCCCACCGTCTGTCCGTTGACCACGATGTTCCGCGTCACGGCCTTCCGCAGGCCCGCACCGCAGTAGAGGCATCGCGTCGCCGCCGATCCGAACGCCCGACCGGTCCTCATCTGGCACCGCTTCCCGGGCCGACCAAGGCCCAGACGATCTTTCCGAAACCTTCGGGGCGGGGCGCGCAGCCCCACTCCACGGACAGGGCCTCCACCAGGAACAGTCCCCGACCCGACAGCTCGTCGGACACCGTCGACCGCCGGATCGTCGGCTTCTCGCTGCTCGCGTCGTGCACCTCGATGCGAAGGTGGCCGCAGATCAGCTCGAACCGGACGGCAATCTCCCTATCCGGCGAAACCCGCCCGTGGACCACGGCGTTGGACACCAACTCGGTGAGCACGAGCTGCCCATCCATCGCGAGGGCCGCGCCGTCGGGAACCTCTGCAAGGAACTTCCGGAGGTGGTCCCTGGCCATGCCGGCGGACTTACGGTGCCGGGTGAGCATCGCCCCGAACGTGGTTATCCCGACGCGCGACTCATTGGACTCAGCGTCGTCCCGGGATTCTCCCGAGCTGATCACGTGCACCACCCTCCCGATGCTCGACAGCGGCCGGAACGGGTCTTCCGGCCCGTGGCTCCAGGCTGCCGGGAGGCGATGCGGTCGACGTACCCAGGCTGAATACCCAAGGTGGATAAACTCACTGTCAATCAACTTCCGCTCAGGGAGCACTGATCGACAGCGGGGGCAATGGTGACCGAAGCTCGCCTTCCGGACCGGCTTCCATCAGGTCTGCTCGCCGATCCCGAGATGATCGCCGCGTGCCGACAGCGAGACTTCGCTGCCGTATTCCGGCTGCTCAAGTTGGCCAGTGTCTACCCGTCGCTCATCGCGCGAGCCTGCGACCTGACCCCGAGCCGTGTCGGCGAGGTGATGGCTGGGAAGCGGCGGATCGAGAAGATCGATCTCGTCGAACGCATCGCGGACGGCCTCCACATCCCGGGTCACATGGTGGGCCTGGCCACCCGGGATTGGGAGCGAGCAGCTGCGCCACCCCAGGCGAGGCGCGGTGTGATCGATCCCCAACTCGCCGTCGCAAGGCCCAGCCCGCCCGTCGACCCCGAGTTCTTCGTCGGCCACCTCCGCGAGGTGATGCCCGGCCACTACAGGACCGCCAACCTTCTGGGATCCCGCCACGCGCTCGATCCGGTCGCCCGGCACGTCGAAGTAATCGACCGTCTCCAGCAATCCGCCGACGGGAGCGCCCGGGCCGAGATCCTCGCCATCGGTGCCCGGACCGCCGAGTTCCTGGGCTGGCTGAACCAGGACCTGGGCGACTTCGACCAGGCCATGTACTGGTCGGACCGCGCCATGGAGTGGGCGCAGGAGTCCGGCGACGACGTCATGGCCGCCTACCTCCTGTTCAGGAAGAGCAACCAGGCGACGGCCCGCCGCAACGCGCAGCAGGCCGTCGGGCTGGCACGCGCCGCCCAGCGTTCACCCGAGGCGACCCCGCGCATCCGAGCCCTGGCCGCGCAGCAGGAGGCCCAGGAGCACGCGCTCATGGGCAACCAGCGCTTCGCCCAGGCCAAGTTCGACGAGGCCCACGAGCTGGCCGCGTCACCGGACGACGAGCACCGCGACGATGCCCTCGACATGGCCTACTGCACGCCGACGTACATCGAGATGCAGCGCGCGAACTGCCTGCTCGAACTGGGCGACCCGCTCACGGCGGTGGCCATGTTCGAGGCCGAGCTCCGGGCGCTCCCTCCGGTGTACCGCAACGACCAAGGCGTGTACCTCTCCCGGCTGGCCCGCGCCTACGCGGTGTCCGGCGAGCCGGAGCAGGCCGCCGCAGCGGCGGACCGCGCGCTGTCGATCGCCATCGACACCGAGTCCGCGCGAGCGATGGCGGAGCTGTCCGCCGCGGACAAGGCCCTCCGGCGGTGGCACACCGTGTCCGAAGTCGCCGTCTTCACCGGCCGGTTGAAGCTGATGAGCGGTACGGCGCCCTCTCGACCTGCGACAGGCTGATGAGAGAGGGTGGGGCCATGGACGCACTGATCACGGCCGCCACCTCCGCAGACGAACGCCGGCGCGGCGCCAAGATCGCCGTACTGCCGGTCGGCAGCTTCGAGCAGCACGGCGACCATCTGCCGCTCACCACCGACACCGTCGTCGCCGGCCTGATCGCCCAACGCATCGCCGCCGACCACGGCCTGTTCCTCCTGCCGCCCATCACGGTGTCCTGCTCGCAAGAGCACGCCCACATGCCCGGAACCGTCAGCATCAGCGCCGCCACGCTCTACGCCGTCGTCAACGACATCTGGAAGTCGCTCCAGGCGTCCGGCGTTCCCGGCCTGCTCATCGTGAACGGCCATGGGGGCAACTACGTCCTCTCCAACGTCGTCCAGGAGGCCAACACCTCCGGCCCGCACATCGCCCTCTTCCCGGTCCGCGAGGACTGGCACCAGGCCCGCAAGGCAGCGGGCCTGGTGAGCAGCGGCGCCGAGGACATGCACGGCGGCGAGTCGGAGGTGTCGCTCCTCCTTCACGGTGCCCCGGAGCTCATCCGCGACGGCATCGAGCGGGACGACCACTCCGCCCCCGAGCGCCCGCACCTGCTCACGCTCGGCATGGCCGGGTACACGAAGAACGGCATCATCGGGCAGCCCTCCCTCGGAACGGCGGCGAAGGGTCGCGCCCTCCTCGACAGCCTGTCCCAGTCCGCCGCCGCGCATCTCTCGATCCTCGCGGGCGGCTGAGAGGCACTTCGGGCCCTCCCCCAGACTGGGGAAGGGCCCGAAGAGAAACCGCAGAGTGACCTGAGGCGTCAGGCCTTGGGGCCGGCGGACTGGACGACCTCGAAGGACCAGAGGGTGGAGCCGGAGGCGGCAGGGCGCTTGGGGGCCTCGCCCTCCGGGGCGGCGGGGCGGTGGGCGGCCTGCATGGGGCCCTCCATCCACGCCTTGAAGTCCTCCTCGCTGCGCCAGCGGGTGTAGACGAGGTACTGGTCGGTGCCCTCGACGGGGCGGAGGAGCTCGAACCACTCGAAGCCGTCCGAGTTCTCCACCGCGCCGGCGCGGGAGGCGAAGCGCTGCTCCAGGACCTCCCGCTGCTCGGCGGGAACCGTCAGTACGTTGATCTTGACGACGCTACTCACATGACACCTCTCATCATTAGGCCCCCTACCTGGGCACCTGACCTTGACCACGTGCGAGCAGTCTCCTACATGCGACAGTCAAGGAAGCGTGAGGACGACTCTCAAGCTTCGCCCGGCTGCCCAGCGAACGAAGACCGAAGCCCTGATTCTCGCGAAGGGCTGGGAGAACAACGGCCACTTCGAAGACATCGGCAAGTCGGGCCGGGACCTCTGGGAGAAGCAGTGCAACGACCGTAACGGGTCGTTGGTGGCCAAGCCCGCGTAAGACTTCACACCGACCGCTCTGCTCATCATGTCCGGCAACGACAAGCCGACGATCCGAGGCACCGACGAAGGCATCTGGCGGCGGCTCCGCTGCGTCCCGTGGGACGAGTCGTTCATCGGAAGGGAGGACAAGGGATTCAAGGGCCGCCTACTGGCCGAAGCGGAAGGCACAGCGGCATGGGCGGTCCGGGGCGCCGCCGAGTGGTTCAAGCACGGCCTGAACGAGCCGGAACGAGTCACCAGGGCCACCGGCGAATCCCGGGAGGAGTCCGACCCGTTCGCCGACTGGGTGGCGGCCAACTTCGAAGCAGCGCCGGACGGCTTCGTGCCGAACAGCGAGATCAAGCAGCGGGCAGAGCGGATGCACCCGAAGCTCCCCGGACAGCCGCAAGCGTGGTCCAAGGACTACGTCCGCCCCGGAGACACCCTGTGCGTGTGGAAGCTGGACCGGTTCGCCTGGTCGCTGATTGACGACCGCCACGCCAAGGGGGAGAGCGTGAGCAGTATCGCGAAGGCGCTCGGGATCAGTCGGGCGACGCTGTACCGGCACTTGGAGGACTCCGAGTCGTAGCCGCCGCGCCTGCCGTGGGAGCCGTCTGCCCCGCTGTGGGTGGACGGCCCTTTCGCTGTCTCTGGCGTCCGCCATTTTGACAGCACGATGCCCCGGTACGGGCTCTGAGAGGTCCGTACCGGGGCGGCACCAGTTCACCAGCGCGAGCAGAGGTAGTCCACCACAGGCGCCAACCGGGTGGTGGCGGATGTGGGCCCAGCCGTGTACGCCGCGAGAGCATTCCCGGCGCCGTCCACGACCGTGAGCCCCGCTGGAATGGCCGTCCCGCCGCTGACGACAACGACGGGCTGACCGTCCCGGTACTCGATCGACAGTGTGCCGATATCCTCGGGCTTGACCTGATCGGCCGGGACCAGCACGGGTTCGGTCGTCCCGGGCGTGAGCTTGATCGGAGCCGGGCCCTTTGAGTTGGGCGTGGTCTCGGGCATGACTGTCTCCTCACTGGCCGGCTCGCTGCCGACGCGCCTGGGCTTTCCCATGACTGTCCGTCACCAAACCATCGCCGTTCTCATCGCTCGTCCGGCCGGCTGGGCGGGGCGCTCCGGAAGTTCCCGGCCGTGGCCGCCAACGGTCCCGGCCACAGCTCGAAGCACGCGCCCTGAGTGTGATGCCGTTTCCGGACCCAAGATCCACCAACTGGGATGTTGAACAGGCGGGTTCAGTCCGGACACACGAAACAAAGGCACCCGATAAGGCGACCCTAAGCCCTCGTTGGCGGGCGCTACGGCTGCCCCCAGCGCCACTGAACAAGAGCCGCCGCACCGTCCCACCCTTATCAGGTGAGGTCAGATGCGAGGTGGTCACCGTGACCCGCGAGGCGTGGGCGGACTTCACCGGCGCCATCAAGTGCGGGGAGTCCGACCTGAGCCCGCAGGAGACCTGTGGACTGTCCGCTGTGTGATCAACCCATCGCGTTCGACCCGGAGACAGGCCAAGGCTGCTGCTTCCGGTGCGACCAGTGGGCGGGTCGGGCGATCCGGGGGCTGTCGATCGTGACGCTCTGCGGCAACTTGCCCGAAGTGCAGGCGGAGAGGGGGCGTGCAAGCCTGGTTGGAGAACCCGAAATCCAACCGAATGGGGCACAGCCATGGGTATCGGCGACAAGTTCCGGGACAAGGCCGAGCAGTTGGAGGAGGAAGCGAAGTCCCGCCTCGGCAACAAGCCCCCGAAGGGGGACGACGCCCAGCAGAAGGCCGCCCAGACCGAGCAGCAGGGCCAGCAGAACCTGGACGACCTGCAGGACGACATCGACGACCGGAAGTAGCGGCCAGGACCAGGCGGGGACGGTCAGGGGTGGGCCCTCGACCGTCCCCGCACCCGTGCCCGGACCGCCTCGCGGGTCAGGCGATCCACGGCGGGAGGAGGCGCTCGGCGTCGCGGGGGGCGAGGCCGCAGGCGCCTTCGGGGGTGACGGCGTCGGGGTTGTAGGCGTGGGCGGGGGACGGGCCGGCGACGACGGCGGTGAAGCCGTCGGCGGTGGCGATCCGGCGGGCGAGGTCGGC
The DNA here is from genome assembly GCF_041435235.1 of Kitasatospora sp. NBC_01300. Classification (NCBI taxonomy): domain Bacteria; kingdom Bacillati; phylum Actinomycetota; class Actinomycetes; order Kitasatosporales; family Streptomycetaceae; genus Kitasatospora; species Kitasatospora sp. NBC_01300. The sequence goes on from NZ_CP108408.1 coordinate 2,219,861, forward strand.
GGGGAGGACGAGGGTGTCGCCGGCGGCGAGGGGCACCGGGCCGTCGGGGAGGGTGACGATGGCGGTGCCGGTGAGCAGCGTCCAGATCTGTTCGACGTCCATGGCGTGCAGCGGGCCGCTCTTGCCGGCCGTCATGTCGACCTGCCACAGGGCGAGGGCGGTTGAGCCCTGGGTGGGTGAGGCGTAGGTGGTCATGACGGCGTTCGGCGTCTCGGTGCGACGGGCGTCGGCGTGGCGGATCACGGGCATGGCGAGGGAACCCCCTAAGATGGTCAATGGCGTTGTCTATATGGTCAATGAGGTTGTCTACCTATGTCAAGCGAGCCCGCGAGCACGCCCACCGGCACTCCCGCCGGCACTCCCACCGGCACTCCCACCGGCACTCCCACCGGCATTCCCACCAACGAACCCGCCCCGCCCGGCTTCGAGTTGCCGCTGCGCCTGCTGCTCGCCTTCCGGACGATCATCGACGAGCTGCACGAGCGCATCGCCCGCGAAGGCCACCCCGACCTGCGGCCCATGCATGGCTTCGTCTTCCAGGCGATCGGACCGCACGGCACCACCGCCGTCGACCTCGGCCGCCGGCTCGGCGTCTCCAAGCAGGCCGCCGGCAAGACCATCGAGAACCTGGAGCAGCTCGGCTACGTCGAACGCGGCGGCGACCCGGCCGACGCCCGCCGCAAGGTGGTCCGGCTGACCGCCCGCGGGGTGGACTGCCTGGTCCGGTCCGCCCGGATCTTCGACGAGCTGCGCGCCGAGTGGTCCGCCACCCTCGGCGAGGAGCGCCTGCGCGAGGTGGAGACGGCCCTGCGCCTGCTCGCCCCCGGCGACCCGTTCCGCCTCGACACCCCTCGCTGGTTCGGCGGTCCGTGAGGAAGAATCAGGAACGGTACGAACCACAGGGGGGGGAAGCGGATGAGACGACTGGGACGAACGGTCGCAGCGGCGGCCGTACTGGCGCTCGCGGCCTGCTCCTCGCCGGCCCCCGAGTCACCGGCCCCCGAGTCGCCGGCCCCCGGGTCACCGCCCCCCGAGCACATGTCCCCCGAGGCCCGCGGCTACCTCTCGGAGGCCCTGGACCTCATCCAGCAGAAGTCCCTCAACACCGCGAAGGTGGACTGGCCGAAGCTCCGCACCCAGGCCTTCGCCCAGGCGGCCACGGCTCGCACCCCGGCCGACACCCACACCGCGATCAGGGCCGCCGTCACCGCCCTCGACGACCACCACAGCCGCTTCTACCCACCCGACCAGGCGGCGAACGTCGACGCCGACCCGGAGGCCGTGAACGCCCCGACCACCCGGCAACTCCCCGGCCGCATCGCCCAGTTGACCCTCCCGGCGGTGAACGGATCGGAGCACACCTACGCCGAGTACGTCACCCGCGGCCGCGCCGCCGTCGCCGCCGTCGCCGAAGTGAGCTCCTGCGGCTGGGTGGTGGACCTGCGCGGCGAGACCGGGGGCGGGATGTGGGCCCCGCTGGCCGTCGCGGCGCCGATCCTCGGCGACGGCCCGCTGGGCGCCTTCGTCACCGCGGACGGCACCCGCAGCACCTGGTCGGTCCGCGACGGCGTGCCGTACCTGGACGACGCCCCGCAGGCTTCCCCCGCCACCCGCCAGGACGAGGCACCCTCCCACCAGGACGAGGCACCCACCCACCACGACGAGGCGCCCGAAACGCCCGTCGCCGTCCTCGCCGGCCGCGCGACCGGCAGCGCGGGCGAGGCGGTCGCCATCGCCTTCATCGGCCGCCCGGCCACACGCAGCTTCGGCCAGCCCACCTACGGGGTGCCCACCGGCAACGCCGCCCACCGGCTGTCGGACGGCGCCGTCCTGCTGCTCACCGGCGCCGCCGAGGCCGACCGCACCGGCCGGGTCCACGAGGGCCCGATCGAGCCGGACGAGCCGGTCGAAACGGCCGACCCCCGCAAGGACGACGACCCCGCGCTCGCCGCCGCCGTCACCTGGCTCTCCGGCCAGGCCCCCTGCAAGGCGGGCTAGAACGACCGCCCCTCGCCCCGGTACGGCGGCTCGTGGGCGGGCCGGTCCGGGCGGTCGCGCCGGTCGGCGCAGAGGGTGGAGCTGAGGCGGGTGAGCAGGTCGGCGAGGTCGGCGTACTGCTGCTCGTCCCAGTCGCCGAGCAGGTCGGCGAGTTGCGTGCGCCGGGCGGCGACCAGCTTGACGGCCGCCTCCGCCCCCGGTTCGGTGAGCCGTAGCGGCAGCCCACCGCTGCGGACGGCGAGGCCCCGGCCCTCGACTTCCCGGACGGCGCTCTCGATGACGGCGATCGGGATGATGCGCCGCTCGGCGAGTTCGGCCGGCTCGACCGAGCCGTGGTGGTGCATCTGCAACAGCAGCCAGCTGGAGGCGGGTTGGAGGTCCAGCCCGGCCACCTCGGTGATCCGCCGGAAGAGGTCGCGCCGGGCCTCGCGGGAGCTCAGCACCGAGAGCGCGCGGGCGATCTCGTCCAGCGACGAGCGTTGGACGGGGTTGACGCCGATGGATTCGCTCAGGTCGGGTGCGGTGACGGTGGAGCGCAGTTTCTGCTCGCGCAGGAACAGCGACAGCACGAAGGCGACCAGCGCGACGGGCACCGCGTACAGGAACACCCTGGTGATCGACTCGGCGTACGCGTGGTGGACGGCTTCCTGGGCGGCGACGGGCAGCCGGGTGACCACCCGCGGGTCGGAGGTGATGGCCTCGGGGTGGAAGCCGGGCGGCAGCGGCAGCCCGGCGAGGGCGTCGGCGAGCCGCTCGCGCAGCCCGCCGGCGAACAGGGTGCCGAAGATGGAGACGCCGAAGGACGCGCCGATGGAGCGGAAGAAGGTGACGCCGGCGGTGGCGACGCCGAGGTCCTGGTAGCCGACGGAGTTCTGCACGATCAGCACCAGGACCTGCATGACCAGGCCCAGCCCGAGGCCGAAGACCAGGAAGTAGAGGCTCATCTCGGTGGTGCTGCTGTGCTCGTCGAGCCGGGAGAGCAGCAGCAGGCCGACGGTGGTGACGGCCGTCCCGGCGATCGGGAAGATCCGGTAGTGGCCGGTGCGGGCGACGATCTGGCCGGAGCCGATCGAGGTGAACAGCATGCCGAGCACCATCGGCAGCATGTGGATGCCGGACAGGGTGGGCGAGACCTGCATGACGACCTGGAGGAAGGTCGGCAGGTAGGTGAGGGCGCCGAACATCGCGAAGCCGACCACGAAGGAGATCACCGCGACCAGGCTGAACGTCCGGGAGCGGAACAGCCGCAGCGGCAGCACCGGTTCGCTGGCCGTCCGCTCGACCAGGACGAAGGCGAGCAGCAGCACCAGGCCGAGCACGCCGAGCCCGACGATCTGCCAGGAGGTCCAGCCCCAGGTGGTGCCGCCGAGGGAGGTCATCAGCACCAGGCAGGTGGCGACGGCGGCGATCAGCACGGTGCCGAGGTAGTCGATCCGGTGCCGGCGCCTGACCTCCTGCCCGTGCAGGACGGCGGCGATCACCACCAGGGCGACGATGCCGATCGGCAGGTTGATGTAGAAGACCCAGCGCCAGCTGAGGTTGTCGACGAACAGGCCGCCGAGCAGCGGTCCGAGGACGCTGGTCACGCCGAAGACGGCGCCGAAGAGGCCCTGGTACTTGCCGCGGTCCCGGGGGGAGACGAGGTCGCCGACGATGGCCTGGGTGAGCACGATCAGCCCGCCGCCGCCCAGGCCCTGCAGCGCGCGGAAGGCGATGAGTTCGCCCATGTTCTGGGCGATGCCGCAGAGTACCGAGCCGAGCAGGAAGATCACGATGGAGGCCTGGAAGAAGCGCTTCCGGCCGTACATGTCGCCGAGCTTGCCCCAGAGCGGGGTGGCGGCGGTGGAGGCCAGCAGGTAGGCGGTGACCACCCAGGAGATGTGGTTCAGGCCGCCGAGGTCGCTGACGATGGTGGGCAGCGCGGTGGAGACGATGGTCTGGTCGAGGGCGGCGAGCAGCATCGCCAGCAGCAGGGCGCCGATCGGCACCCAGAGGTTGGGGACGGTGACCTCCGGCGGGCCGGGCTCGTACGCCGGGCTGCGGTCGGACGCGGCGCGCGAGTCCGTCATGGCGGCTCCGTAGGCTCGCGGGCCCCGGCCGAGGCGGCGGGCCCGTGCGGATGATCACTCCCAGCTCACCATGCTGTCAGAAATGCCCCGGTTTGCTCCCTCTGGTTGAGCCGAACGTAGCCGCCCGGCCCACCGACCCAGGACACACCGCACCGACCCGACCGCACCCGACGCACCGACCCGACCGCCGGCGCCGGGGACATCCGCCGCTCCCCGACCGTTCCTCGGGAAACAACCGCCACCAACCGGCACAACACCCCCGCCCGGGTCCGGACGCCCCTGTCCCCCCTCCGGGACGTCCTGCATAATCAGGCGCGATCGTGAGCCCGGGAACCGCCCCGGGGCACGGAGACCGCCCGAGAACCGAGGAGGACCGGCCGATGCCGGACCAGCACTGCCCGACGTGCGGCACCGCACGCTCCACCGGGTGCGGCTGCGTCCCGGACCCGAGCCTCACCGAGACGGCCGTCCTCCCGCACCTCGAAGGCCCGCCGCTGGTCCGCCCGTACGTGCCGCAGGCGGTCGGCCAGGTCGCCGAGGAGCCCGTGGCGGACGTCCCCGCCGCCGACCCGTTCGCGACCACCGTCCTGCCGCCGGTCGCCCCGGGACAACCGGCCCCCGTGCACCCCGCCCCGCCCGTGGTTCCCCCGCTGGGGCCGGACGCCGACGCCTACGCCACCACCGTGCTGCCGCCGGTGCCCGCCTCCGGGCCGGGCGCCTACGCGGCGGCGACGGCCCCGCAGGCCGCGTCCGGCGGCGACCTCGGGGTCTTCCCCTTCGACCACGCGGCGCCCGGGCCCGAACCGGAGCCCGTCGGCGGCCGGGCCGCGCGCAGAGCCGCCGAGCAGGCCGCGCAGAACCCGCTGGCCCGGCACAAGCTGCTGCTGGCCGGGGTGGGCGCCGGCCTGGTCGCGCTCACCATCGGCATCGCGTACGCGGTGACGCCCTCGCCCGCCCCGACGACCCGGCAGGCGCAGCCGCTGCCCACCACGCTGGCGCCCGCGCCGGTGGAGCCGACCGCCCCGGCACCGACGGACCCGGCCACGCCGCCGCCGACCAGCGAGGCGCCGAGCCCGACGTCGGCCCCCACCCGCAAGCCGAGCCCGACGAAGACGGCCACCCCGGCGCCGACGCCGACCACCCAGGCCCCGGTCGCCGCCGCTCCCCCGGCCCCGGCCTCCGTCCCGACCGCGCCCCCGACCCCCACGCCCACCCCCACCACCGCGACGCCGACGCCGACCCCGACGCCCACTCCGTCCGCGACGGCGACGCCGACCTCCCAAGTCCTGCAGATCGGGATGTCCGGCCCCGAGGTCTCCACCATGCAGTCGAAGCTGAGCGTCGCCCTGTGCTGGATGGACGTCCCGGTGACTGGCACCTACGACGGCGAAACCGCGAGCTACGTCAGCTACTTCCAGCGCATGCAGGGAGTCCAGGGCGACAAGAAGGGCGTCTACGGCCCCTACACCCGCGCCGCCCTGGACAAGCGCACCACCTGCTGACCGACCGGGGTCAGCCGGTGATCGCCCCGAAGATGCTGATGCCCGCCAGCACCACCATGATCGCGGCCGCGACCCGGATGATCAGCTTCATCGGCACGTACTTGAGCAGCTTCTGCCCGCCCACGATGGCGAGCCCGCCGACCGCGCACAGCGCCAGCCAGGCGCCGAGGCCGACGGCCAGCGGATCGGCGTACTTGGCGGCCAGGTTGGCGGTCATGATCTGGGTCAGGTCACCGAACTCGGCGACCGCGACGACCACGAAGCTGGCCCCGGCCACCTTCCAGAAGCTGTTCGAGGACGGCTCCTTGGCGGCGTGCCCCTCCTCGTCGTCGCCCCCGCCGTGGAACAGCAGCATGGCCGCGCCGGCCAGGAACAGCACGCCGGTGACGCCCTCCACCCAGCGGTGCGGCAGCAGCGAGAGCAGGTGCCCGGCGGCGAGCGCGAGGACGACCTGAACGCCCATCGCGGCGGCGACACCCGCGAAGACGTAGCTGGCACGGTACTTGGTGCCGAGTACGAGGCTGGCCAGCGCGGTCTTGTCCGGCAGTTCGGCCAGGAAGATGATGCCGAACGTCAGCGCGGCCACGGTCAAACTCATCAGAAAGGGTCCCTCGGTCGGGCTGCCCGGCCTCCGCAGGTCCGTCAGGGGACGCTTCGGCCCGACAGCACTGGTCATGGTCACAGCACTGCGGCCGAAGGTCTCGCCGGCACCGACCCCGGAGGATCGGGTGCCCCGGGCGCCGGGCCCGTGAGGGCCAGTATGTCGACGGTCCGGTGGAGGGCTACTCCCCTTCAACGTGCTCAAGGGTACCCGACCACGTCCGGTACCCAAGGCGGCCCGGTCCCCCAGCACTCCCCCCCTCACCAACCCACGCTCACCAGCCCGCGCTCACCAGCCCCCGGCCGACCAGCTCCAGCACCACCACGATCGCCACCGACTCCACCGCCAGCAGCCCGACCAGGACGAACAGCTGCACCGCCCCCGCCTGGACGGGCGAGGCCCCGCCGAGCAGCATGCCGACGAAGGCGCCGGGGAGGGTGACCAGGCCGACCGTCCGGGTCTGGTCGAGGGCGGGCACCAGCGAGGTCGCGGCGGCGGTGCGGCAGATCTCCAGCCGGGCGTCGCGGTCCTCGAAGCCGAGCGCCAGGGCCGCCTCCACCTCGCCGCGGCGCTGCCGCAGCTCGTCGAGGGCTCGCCGCCCGGCCAGCGAGGTGGCGGTGAGCGCGCCGCCGATCAGGATGCCGGCGACGGGGATGACGGACAGGCCCTTGGCCGGCAGCAGCCCGACGGCCAGCAGCAGGGCGAGCACCGGCAGCACGCCGGCGCCGATCGGCGCGGCCGCCCAGACCCAGCCGGGGCCGGGGGTCATCCGCCGCCCGGCGGTGCGCACCGCGACGGTGAACATCAGCAGCACGAACAGCGCCGACCACCAGAGCGAGCCGACCACCCAGCTGATCACCGCGGCGACGGCGGCCAGCTGCACCACCGCGCGCAGTCCGGCCCGCAGCACCGCGTGCCCGTGGCCGAGCAGGCCCCGGCCGGCGACCGCGACGGCGGCCAGCAGCAGGGCGGCGGTGACCACCCCGAGCATCGGGGTGACGGGTAGCAGCTGGCCGCCCGCGGCGGACAGGGTCACCGGTGTCAGATCCAACTGGTGAACCACATCCGGTCCTGCCAGGACGTCATCGGGATCACCTCCGCCGTGTACAGCGGGTAGAAGAAGGCGAAGCAGGCGACGATGGCGAGCACGATCAGCCCGGCGCCGGCCGCGCCGATCCGGCGGCGTTCGGGGCTGCATCCGGCCGGGCCGAGGATCGCCCCGAGCATCTGCGCGACGGCCAGGCACAGGAACGGCACCAGGACGACCATGTAGAAGGAGAAGACGGTCCGCTCCTGGTACTGGAACCAGGGCAGGTAGATCCCGGCGACGGCGCACAGCACGGCGCCCGAGCGCCAGTCCCGGCGGAAGAACCAGCGCCACAGCAGGTAGACCAGGGCGAAGCAGGCCGTCCACCAGAGCAGCGGGGTGCCGAGGCCGAGGATCTGGGACGCGCAGCCGCCGGTGGCGGTGCAGCCGTGCTGCCCGTTCGGGACCTGCTCCCAGTACATGGAGACGGGGCGGCCGACGACCAGCCAGCTGAAGGGGTTGGACTGGTAGGTGTGCGGGGTGCTCAGCCCGGTGTTGAAGTCGTACATCTGCGAGTGGTAGTGCCACAGGCTGCGCAGCGGCGCGGGCACCCAGCTCATCGACACCTGCGGCAGCGGGACGCCGAGGAAGGTGTCCGGGGACAGGCCGGGACGGCCGTCGGCCCAGTGCCGGTCATACCCGCCCTCGCCGTTGCCGCCGCTGGCGAGCCAGCCGGCCCAGGCGCCGACGTACACCACCAGGGCGGAGCCGACCATGGCGAGGAAGGCGGGGACGGCGTCGCGGCGCAGCATCGAGCGCCAGGGGCGGCGGGCGCCGGCCCCGCGTCGGCCGGACTGGTCCCACAGGACGGTCAGCAGGCCGAAGGCGGCGAGGATCATCGCGCCGTTCCACTTGACGGCGCAGGCGGCGCCGAGGAGCACCCCGGCGGCGATCCGCCAGGGCCGCAGGCCGAGCCGGACGCGGTCGCCGTCGCCGTCGGTGATGCCGGCCAGCCGGGCGCGGACGTGGTCGCGGTCGATCAGGAGGCTGCCGAAGGCGGCGAGCACGAAGAACATCTGGATGCCGTCGAGCAGCCCGACCCGGCTCATCACCAGCTGGAGGCCGTCGACGGCCATCAGCAGGGCCGCGGTGCAGCCGATCAGGGTGGAGCCGAAGAGCCGGCGGCCGATCCGGGCGAGCATCAGCACGGTGACGGTGCCGAGCAGGGCGGTCATGAACCGCCAGCCGAAGGGGTGCAGGCCGAACAGCTGTTCGCCGATCGCCATCACCCATTTGCCGAGCGGCGGGTGGGCGATGAACTCGGGCGCGGAGGTGAGCGGGATGTGCTGCGGGACGGCCAGGACGTCGGCGTTGGCGTGGTCCGGCCAGCTGCCCTCGTAGCCCTGCCGCAGCAGCGACCAGGCGTCCTTGGGGTAGTACGTCTCGTCGAAGACGAAGGCGTTGGGGTAGCCGAGGTTCCAGAACCGCAGCAGGCCCGCGAAGAGCGCGACGCCGATCGGCCCGAGCCAGCCGGACCAGTCGGCCGACAGGCGGAGCAGCCGGCCCCGGGCCGGTGCCGGGGCGGCGGGGGCCGGGGCCTGGGCCGCCGGGGGGTGCGTGAGCGCCGCTTGCGTCATTGCCTCGCCGATTCGCCTGTCTCCTGTGCCGGCCGGGTCTCCTGTACCGACCGGGCCGGGCGGCCAACAGCCACTGACACTATGTGGCGGTGGTCGCGAAGCCAAGCGCGACGGGCGCCGACCAGGTGACCTGGCCGGCGCCCGTCGACACGCCTGTTCGATCGGCGGTCACGCCGCCGTCCGCAACTCCCCGTCGGCGGTCACGCAGCCGCCCACAGCCCCACGTCGGCGGTCACGCCGCCGTCTGCAACTCCCGGACGACCGTGGTGCGGACCACGGCCGGGGCCGCGTTGTCCTGCTCCGGCGTGAGGTACGGGCGCAGCCGCAGCGCCAGGACGACGACCAGCAGCGTGGAGCCCGCCATGGCCGCGAGGTAGAGCGGCCAGGTGCCGGAGCCGACCAGCAGCACGCCGACGGCCGGGCCGACCGCGATGGCGATCTGCTTCACCAGGGCGTACCCGGAGTTGTAGGTGCCGAGCAGCCGGGCCGGGGCGAGGTCGGCGACGATCGGGCCCATGGTGGGCGCGAGCAGCGACTCGCCGACGCCGAACAGGGCGTAGATCGAGACGATCGCGACCGTGGCGGCCATGGTCTCGGTCCGGATCAGGCCGGCCACCAGGGCCATCGCCCAGGCGCCGAGCCAGACCACGCCGGCCGCGGCCATCGCGGTGGTGCGGCGGCGGCGCGCGGTGATCCGCACCATGAACATCTGCAGGACGACGATGGTCAGCGCGTTGGCGCCGATCGCGAAGCCCAGGGTGGAGGGCGGCGTGCCGACGGTGTCGGTGGCGAAGGCCGCGACGCCGGACTCGAACTGGCCGTAGCAGGTGAAGAAGATCAGCCCGGCGAGCGCGCAGAGCCGCAGCATCGCCTTGTCGGCGACCAGCGCGCGCAGGCCGGTCGGGCCGTCGCTCTTCTCCTGGAGGGGGATCAGCGGGTTGGCCGGCATCCGGGCGGTGCCGGTGACCAGGGCCAGGCCGAGGAAGGTCGCCGCCTCGATGGTGAACAACCGGGTGAGGCTGGCCGGGTCGGCGACGTTCACGATCTGGCCGCCGACCAGGGCGCCGATGCCCATGCCCAGGTTGACCAGGGTGAACTGGAGCGCGAAGGCGTGCGAGCGGGTCGCGGCCGTCGAGCAGCGGACGATCATCGTGGCGAGCGCCGGCTGGCAGGTGGTGACACCCGCGCCGAACAGGAAGGAGGAGACCAGCAGGGCCGGGGTGCCGGCGGCGTGGCCGAAGGCGAACGCGCCGGTGGCGGCGAGCGCCGTACCGGCCAGCAGGACCGGGCGGGGGCCGTACCTGTCGATGCCGCGACCGGTGAACGGCAGGACGACGAGCGCCGCCAGCGCGAAGACGGTGAACACCATCCCGGCCGCCAGCGAACCCAGCCCGCGCACCTGGTCCACGTACACGAACATGTACGGCATCGTGAAGCCGCTGCCGAACGCGCTGAGCGCGTTGCCGATCTGGACGCGGCGCAGCGGGCCGCCCGCCCCGCGTCGCTGCTGCCTCTGCTGCTTCACCGTGCCGGTCACCGTGCACATCCCTTCCTGGATTCAACTGGATACTCTTAAGGTCCAGAAGATTTCAGAGCTAAAGTTTGACGAGATAAAGTCTTAGCACCGGAAGAGTGTCGAGTCAAAGGCTTAAGGGATGCACGTCTCCGTGCGACACTGGTCCGCATGACTACGGACAAGCCCGCTCCGGCCACCGCCAGGGAGCTCGGCATCGCCGAGCAGGTGGCCGTCTACCAGCGGGAATTCCCCACCGTGGACCCCCAGGTGGAGACCATCGTGCAGACCCTGTCCCGGGTCGCCCGGCGGATGGGCGTGGCCTACGACCGGCAGCTGACTGTGCTCGGAATCACGGGCGCCGAGTGGGAGGTGCTCAAGGCGCTGGTGGTCTCCGGCAGCCCGTACCAGCTCGGACCGGGCGAGCTGGCCAAGCGGCTCGGGCTCACCCCGGCCGCGATGACGCACCGGATCGACCGGATGGTGGCCGAGGACCTCGTCACCCGGGAGCGCGACGAGACCAACCGGGTCCGGGTGATCATCGAGCTCACCGAGAACGGCCGCGACAAGTGGCTGGAGTCGATGCGGATGGCGGCGGTGTTCGAGGAGGAACTGCTCCAGGACGTCACGGGCGAGGAGCGGGCCGTGCTGTCCGCGATGCTGGCGCGGATGCTGCGGCGGATCGAGGAGAGCCGGCCGGACGCGCCCGGGCGCACCGCCGACCCGGCCTGAGCCGCGCGCCCGGGCCGCACGCCCGGGTCGCGTCCCCGAAACGCAACGAGTCCGGCCCGCCGGGGGCGCTCCCCCCGGCGGGCCGGACTGCTTGGTTCAGGTGCTGCGAGGGTCCGTCAGGCCCTCAGTGCGTGCCGCCCGAGGGGTCAGCAGGCGCCGTTGTCGGTCCAGACGCCCCACTGGCCGCTCTGGCTCGGGTCATCGCCCTTGGTCCACCACTTGTTGGTGTAGTAGTGGCCCTTCCACGAGACCTTGGTGCCGCCGGCCGCGTAGGTGGTGTTGGCGTCCCAGCTCGGGGCGGCCGGGCAGCCGGCCGGCGAGGTCGGGGTGCCGGTGGGGGTACCGGTCGGGGTACCCGTGGGGGTGCCGGTCGGCGTGCCCGTGGGCGTGCCGGTCGGGGTCTGGGTCGGGGTCGCGGTGCTGCTCGGGGTGCCGGTCGGCGGGGCCGGGCAACCGGCGGCGGAGCCGTTGGTGGCGTTCACCATCGTGTCGAACAGGCCGGTCTTGGTGCCCAGGTCGTACAGCGAGAAGGCGAAGGAGCCGCCGAGGCCGTTGCAGTGCGCGTAGTCGAGCTTGGCCTGGATCGACCGGGTGTCCTCACCGCTCCAGAAGGTGTTGCCGTCGTAGAAGTACGTGGCCTTGGCGTCGTCGTCCCAGAAGGTCCTGGACGGGTTGTCGACGAAGCCCGCGAGCTCCTTGTACATCTGGATGCCGGGGACGTTGCCGGACATCGCCGCGCCGGTCGCCGGGCTGGCGGCGGGCTGGAACAGGCCGTTCTTGCCGTTGTTCTGGACGCCGGTCCAGCCGCGGTAGTAGAACGGCACACCCATGTTGATCTTGTTCGCGGGGAAGCCGCCGGGGATCCCGTAGTCCGCGTCGCCGACCGTCCACGCCTTGATGGCGTTGTCGATCGAGTACTTGCCGTGGCCCGGCTTGACCGGGGTCGACGGGTCGTTCGGGCCCGCGTAGAGCGCGGCCTGGTGGTTGGTCGGCCCCTGGGCGTCCCAGCCGCCGTGCATGTCGTAGGTCATGACGTCGAGGAAGGTGAGGTACTGACCGATCTTGTCGGTCTCGACGTTCATGATCTTGTCCTGGCCGGCGCCGACCGCCGCCGACAGGGCGTAGGTCTTGTTGTCGGCCTTGCCCTGGGCGTCCAGCTGGGTGCGGAACTCCTTCAGCAGCGCCGTGAAGTTCTGCTTGTCGGCCGGGCTGGAGATGTTGCCGGTGTGGCCGCCGCCGCCCGGGTACTCCCAGTCGATGTCGATGCCGTCGAAGATGCCGGCGCCGGAGCCCGGGCCGCCGTAGCCGGCGTCGCTCGGGAGGTTGCCCTTGATGAACATGTCGAGGCAGGACGAGACCAGGTGCTTGCGCGAGGCGTCCGTGGCGGAGGCCGGCGAGAAGTACTTGGAGTAGGTCCAACCACCGATCGAGAGCAGGATCTTGAGGTTGGGGTTCTTCGCCTTCAGCTTCTTCAGCTGGTTGAAGTTGCCCGCGATCGGCTGGTTCCAGACGTCGCCGACGCCGTCGACCGAGATGTCCGCGCCGAAGCTCTTCTGGTAGTCGGCGAACGCGTCGGCCGCGCCGTCACCCGCGTTGGGGTTGTTGTCGTTCGTGTCGGCGGCCTTGGTCGCCTCGAAACAGCCCAGGTCGGTCGGGTGGATGTTCGCGAAGTCGTAGATCAGGTAGTCGAGCTTCCCGGCCACGCCGGTGTCCTGGATCGTCTTCGGGTAGTACGCGTTGGCGTAGACCGACCACTGGTCGTAGTAGGCGACCTTGATGCCGCCGCTGGTGGCGGCCGCGCCGGTGGTGTTGGTGGTCGCGGCGTTGGCCGCGGCGCCGCCGGTCAGCGCGAGGCCCGCGCCGAGCAGCACGGAGGCGGCGGTGCCGGCCGCGACGGCGGCCAGGCTCTTCGGGCGGCGTCGACGGCCGCCCGTCGGAGCCGGGGTCCCGGCCCTTTCAATGCGTGAACGCAGCATGGGTGCGTGACTCCTGGTTGTGGGGGATTTCCGTCGTCCCGTGGGGGCGCGCCCGAGGTGGGGTCGGACGACCGGGACATGACAGCTCAGTGCGGGGAATCGTGCGGGGAAGTCGAGCGGGATCAGCGGGATCGGGCCTGGACGGACACCGGGATGTGCCGAACCGGCGCCCGCGACACGAGGCCGTTGACGCCGGTTCAGGGGCTCCCTGCACCTGGGCAATAAAAATGGACTAGACCAACTCCCCCGTCAAGGGGTCCCGTTGGGCCTTGAGCCGCGCTTAAGGTTCGCCCCCCGCCCGACACCGGCGCTGACCTGCGCGCCAGCAGCGGGGAGCCCGTATCGGGAAGTCGGTGGCAGGAGGTCAGTAGCGCAGCGCGTTCGCCACCACGGCCTTCAGGCTGCCCGAGAGGTCCCGGTTGCTGCGCGCGGTCGCCTGGGCGCTCCGGCCGGCCGCCACGTCCTCGACCGTCACCGCGGTCGCGTCCTGCACCGCGCCGGAGTCGTCGGTGAAGTCGACCTGGATCACGTACCGGTACGACTGCTGCCCGTGGTTGGTGATCGTCAGCTCCACCTGCGCCCTGCCGTCCGAGCCGGTGCTCACCGCCCCGACGGCCACGTCCCCCTTGGCGTCCAACCCGCCCTTGATCCCGGCGACCGCCGAGGAGGCCGCCGACACCGCCGCCGAGGCCCGCGCCTCCGCCGAGGCGATCACCGCCCCCGCCCCGCCCGCCACCGAGGCCAGCGCCGAGGCGGCGGAGGCCGCGGCCGAGGCGCCCCGCTCGATCGCGGCGGAGGCCGAGGTGGCCACGCTGCTCGCGCTCTTTCCGGAGGAGCAGCCCGCCAGCCCCGCCGCGGCGACCATGGCGGTGGCCAACGCCCCCGCCACCGCCCGGCGTCGGCGGCGCACCGGCGGCGCGTCCGGCCGCCGCGCGGTGACCCGCGGCCTCGAACCTATCCGGGTGAGCGGCTGGCGGTCCATGCGGTCCATGCGGTCCCTCGTTTCTGCCCCGGCGCCGGGCTGCCCGGCACGCCTCCCGACCACCCTCCGAGGGCCGCCCGGGGGCCGCCAGCAGGACTGGTGCCTCCGGGTGACCGGGGCGGGGCAAGGCCGGTGCGGGCCGCCCGGGGGCCGCCGGTGCGTCAGGACAGCCCCGAGCCCTCCTGCTCGTCCGCCTCCATCGCGGCCCGCTCCTCGCGCAGCCGCACCACGTGCCGGCGCCGCGCCACCACGCCGTACGCCCCGGCGACGGACCCCGCGAAGGCCACCAGGCCCATCCAGGGCTGGTCGAGGACGTGGCAGGTCAGGTGGTCCAGCGAGTACCGCCCCGGACCGGCCAGGCCGAGCGCCAGCCCGGCCGCGCCGAGGAAGGCCGGGTACTCGTAGCCGCCGGAGGTCGCGAAGAAGCCCCCGGGCGCGTGCACCGCCACCGCGCCGGCCATCGTCCCGGCCACCACCGCGCCGGCCGCCCCGGTGGCCAGCCCGGCGACCAGCAGCACGCCGCCGCCCGCCTCACCGGCGCCCGCCGCGATGGCGCTCTGCCGACCGGGGTGGAAGCCCATGTGCTCCATCGCCTGGGCGGTGCCCTCCAGGCCTCCGCCGCCGAACCAGCCGAACAGCTTCTGGGTGCCGTGCGCGATCAGCACCCCGCCGACCGCGCCGCGCAGGGCCAGCAGGCCCAGGTCCTTACGGTTCAGACACATGTCGCACCCTCGTTCCCGGGGAGGTGATCCGACTTCCATGGGAGCCGAGAGCGCGCACCCGTTCGAGCCGGGACGGCCATCCGGGCGAATTCGTCGGCGACCGGGAATGAACCGCTCCCCGACGAGATTCACGCCACGCCCGACCGCGGGGCGTGGCGTGGCGGAGCGGCCGCACCGGCCGCCGCGGTCATGCTTGGCGCATGTTCGTCTTCAACCTGAGCAGCGCCTTCATCACCTTCTTCGCCGTGGTCGGCCCGCCCAAGGTCCTGCTGGCCTTCGCCCGGCTGGCCTCCACCCGGAGCACCCGGGAACTGCGACGGCTGGCGGCGTGGAGCACGATCATCTCGGCGGTGATCGGCCTGGTGCTCGGCTTCACCGCGGACGAGGTCACCACGCTCTTCCACATCAGCGACCAGTCGCTGCAGCTCGCCGGCGGGACGATCTTCTTCATCTACGCGGTCGCGCTGGTCTTCGGCTTCCACCTCGGCGGCGAGAACGAGGACGACGACCACCTGCCGAACCCGATGGTGGACGGCATCCGCGAACTGCTGCTGCCGTACATCGCCAGCCCGCTCGCGGTCACCGCCGTGCTGGTCGCCTCGCTCGCCCGCAACGACTGGAGCTGGAAGGCCACCATCGGCGGGGCCTACCTCGCGGTCGTGGTGATCAACTACGTCTGCGTGGCCCTGCTGGCGCCGCTGATGCAGCGCACCCACCGCACCTCGCTGGAGGTGCTCTCCCGGCTGCTCGGGCTGCTGCTGGCGGCGGTCGGCGTGGAGCTGTTCCTGACCGGCCTGGCCGGGCTCGGGGTCCACCTGCCCGAAGGGCACTGAGCCCGGCCGCCGCCCGTCAGGCCGTCACCCGTCAGACCCTCGCCCGCCAGGCCGCCACCCCTCAGGCCGCGGCCGCCGCCAGCCGGGCCAGCACCTCGCCGATCCGCTCCCGCACCAGCGGATCGGCGACCAGTCCGTCCGGGCCGACCGCCCCGCGGTCCAGCGGGATGCGGACGCAGGCCCCGTCCACCACGGCCGCGCCGGTGTAGCCGAGGACGGTGCGCAGGGTGGCCTCGGCGCCCTGGCCCCGGCCCGGGCCGGCCGCGTTGATCCAGCCGGCGGGCTTGTCCGCGATCTCCGTCCCGCCGACCGTCCAGTCCAGCAGGTTCTTGAAGGAGCCGGGCAGCGTCCCGGCGTACTCGGGGGTGCAGACCAGCAGCGCGTCGGCGGCCTCGACGGCGGCGCGCAGGGCGGCCACCGGCCCGGGCAGCGGGTCGGTGTCGTGGTCCGGGTTGAAGTGCGGCAGGCCGGCCAGCCCCGCGTAGTAGGTGGCCCGCAGGCCCGGGGTGGCGGCGGCCACGGCGGCGGCGGTGCGCAGCACGGTCTCGTTGGCGGAACCGGCCCGCAGGCTCCCGGGCAGCAGCAGGATGTGACGCTCGTTCGGCATGCCGAGGAACCTACCGTTCCGGCCCCGGGCCGCTCGTCGGTCGCGCCGGCGCCATGATGCCGTGGCGCTACGCCCCGGCGGGCGCGACCACCGGCCGCCAGGGCACCGGGCTGGAGAGGATCATCGAGCTGGACGGCTGGCCGTAGCCGCCGAGCCGGTCGCACAGGGCCTCGAAATCGGCCATCGTGGGCACCGCGACCAGCAGCGCGCAGCAGGCCCCGCCGGTGACCCGGTGCAACTGGAGCACCTCCGGCCAGGCGGCCACCTGGGGGTCGCGCAGCACGCAGCGCGGGCCGTAGCACTGGATCTGGACCAGCGCGGTGATCGGCAGTCCGGCCCGGCTGAGGTCCACGTGGGCGTGGTACCCGGTGATCACGCCGTCGGACTCCAGTCGGCGGACCCGTTCGGCCACCGCGGGTGCGGACAGGCTCACCCGGCGGGAGAGTTCGTTGTAGGAGAGCCTGGCGTCGGTCTGCAACTCGGCCAGCAGGCGGCGGTCGACGGCGTCCATGGCGGCTCCCGGAGTGACTGGAATGGGTGGTTTCGCGATCGTAAAGCGAATCGGCCGAACGCCTCGCGAATAACAGCCCGGATCGCGGTTGCGGTGTCCGTCGACCATTCAACCGGGGGGTCGCACCGCCGCACAATGGGCACCCCGGTGGAACCAGGCCGTCCGTCTGGTCGCCGGTCCGGGCGACGGGCCCGGGTGGATCAGGAGGAATCGGGATGGGGCACGACACGGTGGAGACGCCCAGCCTGTCGTTCGATCGGCGCGGGGAGCCGGATCGGGGCACCCCGTACGCCCGCTACGTGTGCCTGGACGAGCTGCACAGCCTCCAGCACCCGCGCAGCAAGGTGCCGGCCGAGCTGTCGTTCATCGTCACCACGCAGGTGATGGAGCTGCTGTTCGACCTGCTGCGGCACGAGTGGACGCTCGCCCAGCGCGCGCTGCGCGAGGACGACCTGCCCGCCGCACTGGCCGCGCTGCGGCGCGGCACCCACGTGCAGGACGTGCTGGTGGAGTCCTGGGACCTGCTGGCCACCATGACGCCGCAGGAGTTCAACGGCTTCCGCGCGGCGTTCGGCCAGGCCTCCGGCTTCCAGTCCGCGGCCTTCCTGCACCTGGAGTTCCTGCTCGGCAACAAGAACGCCGCCCTGCTCACGATGTACGACGGGATGCCGCGGACACAGGCCGAGCTGACCGAGGCGCTGCGCTCCCCCGGCCTGTACGACGACGCGCTGGCCCTGCTGGCCCGGCGCGGCCTGCCGCTGCACCCGGAGCCCTCCGAGCAGCGCTACCGCGCCGGCGACGACGTCGCCGCGGCCTGGCGCCTGGTCTACACCGACCCGGAGCACGCCGGCCTGCAGCCGCTCGCCGAGGCACTGCTGGACGTCGCCGAGCGGGTCACCCGCTGGCGCCAGCGCCACCTGTCCGCGGTCAAGCGGACCATGGGCGGCAAGCCCGGCTCGGGCGGCTCCAGCGGGCTGAGCTGGCTGCGCCGGTCCGCCGAACAGGACGTGTTCCCGGAGCTGTGGACGATCCGGGACGAGCTGTGAACGAGGGGATGGGCATGGTCACGCGCGAGGAGTGCGCGGCGCTGGACGCCGTCGACCCGCTGGCGGCGTTCCGCAAGGAGTTCGCCCTGCCGGACGGGGTGGTCTACCTGGACGGGAACTCGCTCGGCGCGCTGCCGGTGCGCACCGCGGAGCGGGTGCGGCAGGTGGTCGAGGAGGAGTGGGGCCGGGAGCTGATCCGCAGCTGGAACGACGCCGGCTGGTTCGAGCAGCCGTACCGGCTGGGGCGGCGGATCGCCCCGCTGGTCGGGGCCGGGCCGGAGGAGGTGGTGGTCTGCGACACCACCTCGGTGAACCTGTTCAAGGTGCTCGTCGCCGCGCTGCGGCTGCGCCCCGGGCGGCGCACGGTGCTGGGCGACGGCGAGGCGTTCCCGACCGACCTGTACATCGCCGAGGGCGCCACCGGCCTGGTCGAGGGCGCGCGCAGCGTGCTGGTCCGGCCCGAGGAGCTGGACCGGCACCTGGACGGCGACGTCGCCGCGGTCGTCCTCTCGCACGTGGACTACCGCACCGGCGAGCTGCTGGACCTGCCCGGGATCACCGCCCGGGTGCAGGCCGCGGGCGCGCTGATGATCTGGGACGTTTGCCACTCGGTGGGCGCGCTGCCGGTCGAACTCGGCGCCGCGGGAGCGGACTTCGCGGTCGGCTGCACCTACAAGTACCTGAACGGCGGCCCCGGCTCGCCGGCCTTCCTGTACGTCGCCGAGCGGCACCTCGCGACCGGCCCGCGGCAGCCGCTGAGCGGCTGGTTCGGGCACGCCCGCCCGTTCGCCTTCGAGCCCGGGTACGACCCCAAGCCGGGCATCGGGCGCTTCCTGACCAGTTCGCCGTCGCTGCTCGGGCAGGCCGCGCTGGGCGCGAGCCTGGACGTCTGGGAGCGCGTCGACCCGGCCGCCGTCCGGGCGAAGAGCCTGGCCCTGACCGACCTGTTCATCGGACTGGTCGAGGGCCTGGACGGGATCGAGGTGGTGACCCCGCGCGAGCACGCCCGGCGGGGCAGCCAGGTCGCGCTGCGGCACGCCGACGGCTACCCGGTGGTGCAGGCGCTGATCGCGCGCGGCGTGATCGGGGACTTCCGCGCACCCGACCTCATGCGGTTCGGCTTCACCCCGCTGTACGTCTCGTACACCGACGTCTGGGACGCGGCCCGGGAGTTGGCCGAGGTGCTGGCCGGCGGGGAGTGGCGGGAGGAGCGGTTCTCCCGCCGGGGCGAGGTGACCTGAGGACCGGCGGCGCGGCGCGGTCCGCCACGGGACAGTGACGCACGTCATGCCCCGGTAAAGTTCGACTCCCATCACCCTTGGGAAACCTCTCGATTGACTGACCGTCAGCCGCAAGGGGAGGTTTGCGTGAACATCGAACTCGGACCGCTTTCGCCCGAACCCTTCATGCTGGCCCTGGGGTTGACCCTGTTCTTCCTGATCACGTGGACGCTGGGCCACCGCATCCTCCCCCGCGTCGAGCGGATCCAGACCGAGCGGTGGGACGCGACCGAGGGCCGCGCCGAACGCGCCGAAGCCATCCGCGCCGAAGCGGAGGCCGCCCACGACGCCGGTCGGCAGGAACTGGCCCAGGCCCGGCACGAGGCGGCCCGGATCCGGCAGGAGTACGCCGAGCAGGGTGCGGCGGCCGTCGCCGCGGCCCGCGCGGAGGGTGTCCGCGACCGGCACCGGCTGGTCACCGCCACCCACGCGCGGATCGCCGCCGACCGGGCCGCGGCTGCCGAACAACTCCGCCAGGACGTAGGAGAGTTGGCCGTAACGTTGGCCGGCCGGGTGGTCGGTGAACCGGTGCACGCCGTCGCCGCCAGCCGCCGCACGGTGGACCGCTTCTTCCGCTCCCGCTGAACCGCCGTCGGCCCCTCGCCCGTGCGGGGCGAGGGGCCGACGCATGCCCGCGGCGGGCCGCCGACACGGCCCAGGCCGCCCGGTCGGGGTCGACCCGGGCGGCCTGGGCCGTTGTTGCCGTTGTTGCCGCTGTTCAACCGTTCAGGCGTTCCCTGCCGGTGCTAGCTGTGGCGGCCGCGACGGCGGGCGGCCAGGACGGCGAGACCGCCGAGGCCGAGCAGGCCGACGCCGGCCAGGCCGAAGACCACCGGGGCGTTGCCCGCGCCGGTGGAGGGCAGCTCACCACCGCCGCCAGGGTGGTGGCTGGTCGGGTGCTCGGACGGGTGGTGGCTGGTCGGAGCCGGGCCCGAGCTGGACGGACTGGCCGAGGGCGACGAGGACGGGGACGACGACGGTGAGGAAGAGGGCGAAGCCGACGGCGAGGAGGACGGGGACGACGACGGCGAGGAGGACGGCGAGGAGGACGGGGACGACGACGGCGAAGAGGAGGGCGACGACGACGGCGAGGAGGACGGCGAGGTCGACGGCGACGGGCTCGGCGTCGTCTGGCAGTCCGGCAGGTCCCCGTCGAACGGGTAGCTGTGGATCTCGTAGCCGCCGGTGCCGGTGTGGATCAGGTTGCCCGCGAGGTACACCCGGCCGTTCATCCCGGGCTGGGCGATGGTCGTGGTGCCGCCCGGGTTGCCGGCCAGGACCGAGCCCTGGAACTGGGCGCTGCCGCGGATCTGCGCCGAGGTCGCGGTCGGGAAGTTGTACATCAGCTTCGACCGCATGTCGGTGGTCTGGTCCCCGGCCAGGCCGGTGCCCGTGTAGGTGTTGATGATCGGGCTGTCCCCGAGCATGTTCACCACGACGGTGGCCCCGGCCGGGATGTTGTCGAAGACCAGTCCGATCTGCCCGCCGCTCGGTGAGGCGAGGTTCTGCGTGACGTTGAAGACCTGCTTCAGGCTGGTCCCGTCACCGGTGAAGGTCGCCTGGCTGGAGGAGATGTCGACGGTGCCGGTCGCGGCGGCCTTCCCCACGCAGTCGGAGATCTCCTCGATCTGGGTGAGCACCGTCTGGTACGGGGCGGCGGCGTTCGGGTCCTGGATCGACTCGCCGGTGGGGTCGATGCTGACGGTGCCGGTGACGCTGCCCGCGTGGCGCAGGTTGCCGAAGGCCGGGCCGTTGGAGTCGCTCCCGCCGATCAGGATCGAGTTGCCGGTCACGACGTCGACGTTGCCGCCGGTGGTGACGAAGTCGCTGCCGTTGGGCGGGACGACGCGCGAGCCGACGCCGACGACGCCCATGTTGTAGATGCCGCCGCCGTTCTTCTCGACGGTCAGGTTCCCCAGCGCGACGATCTTGCCCTCTGCCTCCGCGGCGCGGCCGGTCACGGTGTAGTTGCCGCCGGTGAAGACGTTGATGCTGGCGTCCCGGCCGGGGAAGTCGCCGTTGTTCGGCGGCGGCCAGGTGGCGGGGCAGTCGGGGCCCGTGCAGGCGCCCAGCGGCGGGGCGAGCGGCGCGGCCGAACCGACCGTCAGCACGGCCGCCAGCGGCAGCGCCGCGACGAAGGTCGCCACGGCGACCCGGACGGTCCGGCGCCTGCGGGTGGCGGGTTCTCTTCTCACGGCGGTCGTTCTGTGATCCGGCGTACCGGTGCCCTGACCCATCGACACATTCCTCCGCGCATAGGAAAAGGAGCAGGTGCGCACAACCTGCCCCGTTCGTACTATCTGCTGGCGATCCCGCAGATCCGGGACATCCAACCTCAAATCGGGCGATTCCTACCCTACAGATCCTCAGATCCGATCCGAAAATCCACCGCGCGGCGCAGCAGTCGTCTCCCACCGGCCCTGCCCGGACGACCTCCGCGCCGCCCCCGCCCGACGTCCGCGCCCGTTAGGTTGGAGCAATGACCTCCGAGGCCCAGGACCAGAGCACGCCGCTCGTCGCCGTCGCGTCCGCCGACGCCGTACTGCGGCACCCCGAAGCGGGCGAGCACCTGCTCACCCCCCTCGAACTCGAACGCGCCGCCCGCTTCCGGCACGAGTCCGGGCGGATCGACTTCACCGCCGGCCACGTGCTGGTCCGGCTCTGCGCCGCCCGGCTGCTCGACGTCCCGGCGGCCTCGCTCACACTCGCCCAGCAGTGCCCGGACTGCGGCCTGGCCGACCACGGCAAGCCGTACCTGCCGGACCACCCCGAGGTGCACGTGAGCCTGTCGCACACCCGGGGCGTGGTCGCCGCCGGAGCCGGCCACCAGCCGGTCGGGGTGGACGTCGAGCTGGCCGCGCGCGGCGGATCGCTGGGCGCCGTCGCCCGCCGGGTGCTCTCCCCCGCCGAACTGCGCCTGGTCGAGGCGGCACCGGAGCCGGACCAGGCGTTCCTGCGGCTGTGGGTGCGCAAGGAGTCGCTGATCAAGATCGGGCGGGCCACCCTGGACACCCTGGCCTCCGTCGACCTGTCCGACCTGCCCCTGGACGTCCCGCCCGGCGCCCCGCTGCGCAGCCGCCACCAGGATCTGCACCTGCTCGACTGGGCCGACCCGGAGCACGGCGCCGCCGTCGCGGCGGTCAGCACCGCCGCGCCGAGGATCGTCCAGCTGACGACGGCGGGCTGACCAGGCAGGGCGAGCTGGCCAGACAGGGTGGGCTGACCAGGGCGGAACTCCGCCGCCCTGCGGAACGAGCACGCCCACCCGCGCGGCGGGCCCCCGGATAAGCGGTGTTAGCGTGCCTGATCGCGGGCGCGCCGCCACCGGACGCCCGCCGCACCAGCTGCCCACCGCCGGATGTAAGGGTGTCCCCGCCATGGCCAAGTTCCTGCTGAGCCTGCACGTCCTCGCGTCGGTCCTGTTCATAGGCCCGGTCGCGGTGGCCGTCAGCATGTTCCCACGCCGGGCCAAGGCCGCGCTGGCCGGCGGGCCGGACCAGGCCGCGGACGCGGGCGTGCTGCGCATCCTGCACCGGATCACCCAGGTCTACGCCCTGCTGGGGGTCGCGGTGCCGGTGATGGGCATCGGCCTCGCCCAGGTGATGGACGTGCTCGGGCAGTCCTGGATCATCGTCTCGATGGTGCTCACCGCGATCGCCGCGCTCTCGCTGCTGCTCTTCGTCCTGCCCGGGCAGCAGGCCGCGGTGGACGCGCTCGGCGCCGACACCGCGCCGGAGCAGCACGCCAAGGCCGTCCAGGGCCTGCGGCTGCTGCCGATGACGGCCGGGGTGTTCAACCTGCTGTGGGCGGTGGTCGTGGTACTGATGGTCATCCGGCCGGGGTCGAGCACCGGCGTCTGAGCCGGGCCCCCGAAGCCGTACCGAACGAGGGACTCCACCGCCCAGCCGTGCCGCCCGACGCCACGCCGTCCGGAACCACGCCGCCCGGCGCCACGCTTCCCTGGCCGGAAGGCCCTCTCCCCCGGGGCGGGCCCGGTCCAGTACCGTCCTGGCCATGACGATCATGGCGGGCATGGGCAGCCCGACGGGTACCGGAGTCGGTCCGCTGCTGCGCGGCTGGCGCGAACGGCGGCAGCTCAGCCAGCTGCAACTAGCCCTGCGGGCGGACTCCTCGACCCGGCACCTCAGCTTCGTCGAGAACGGCCGGTCCCGCCCGAGCCGGGAGCTGGTGCTGCGGCTCGCCGAGCACCTGGACGTCCCGGTCCGCGAACGCAACACCCTGCTGCTCGCGGCCGGCTACGCCCCGCACTTCCCCGAGACGCCGCTGGACGACCCGTCGATGGACGCGCTGCGCGGCGGACTGGAGCGGCTGCTCGCCGCCCACGACCCGTACCCGGCACTGGTCGTCGACGGAACCTTCCGGGTACTGGCGGCCAACCGCTCGCTCGGGCTGCTCCTCGACGGCGTCGCCCCGCACCTGCTGGAACCGCCGCTCAACGCGATGCGGATCGCCCTGCACCCCGAGGGGCTGGCGCCGCGCATCGTGAACCTGCCGCAGTGGCGGCGGCACCTGCTGGAGCGGGTGGAGCACCGGATCGAGCTGCTGCGCGGCGAGGCGCTGCGACGGCTGTACGAGGAGGTCGCCGGCTACCCGACGGCGGCGGACGACCCGGGCCCGGGCGGGGAGCAGGCGGACGGCGCCGGGCCGTTCCCGTTCGCGCTGCCGATGCGGATCCGGCACGAGGGGCGGGTGCTGTCGTTCCTGTCCACCATCACGACCTTCAACACGCCGCTGGACGTGACGGTCTCCGAGCTGGCCATGGAGACCCTCCTGCCAGCCGACGCGGAGACGGTGCGGTTCCTCCAGGACGCGGTCGGCCCGGAGCGCTGACCCCGGTTCAGGTGCGGCGCCCCTCGGTGCCGCCCCCGACGCCCCCGACGCGGCCGACACCCCCGTCGCGGCCGCCACCCCCGTCGCGTCGGCGCAGCGCGGTGAACTGGAGGACGGCGAACAGGGCCACCACCACGGCCTGCACCGGGATCCAGACGGCGCCGGCCGTGGTCGGCTCCAGCCAGGCCGCCATCGCCACCAGGCTGAGCACCACCCAGACGGCGTTGAGGTCGATCACCGCCTGCACCGCGAGCCGCGGCGGCCGCCGGCGGGCGGCCAGGGCGCCGACCCCGAGGGCGTAGCCGGTGAGGAAGAGCCCGAGGGCGAGCAGGACGCTGCGGCCGACCCCGAGCAGTTCGCCGACCGGGCCGGCGAAGGCCAGGTAGACGAGGCCGTTGCCGCCGGTGACCAGGGCGTCCAGGGCGAGCACGCCGCGCACCGTCCACAGGGGGGAGGTGGAGCCGGGGCGGGCGGGCGTGAGGGTGTTCGCGGACATGGCGGATCAGCCTCCTGACGGGGATGGGCCCGGCGGCGGTGACGCCCGCCGGGCCCCCCACCCTGCCCGCCCGGCCGCCGGGCGTCGATTACCCCGCAGGTAAGGGCCCCCAGCCGAGGTCGGGGCCAGGCCGGCAGCCGGGGGCGCTCAGAGCCGCGCCCCCGGCGACCGGCCGCCTCAGCCCGGCAGCCCGAAGAGCCCGGCGGCGTTGTCGTGGCAGACGGCCCGCAGCCACTCCTCCCCCAGGCCCAGCCCGGCCAGCGCCTCCAGCTGGTGCACGTACCGGTACGGGATGTTGGGGAAGTCGCTGCCGAGCAGGACGCGGTCCCGGAGGCCGCGCAGGCGGGGCAGTTCGGCGCGCGGGAACGGCACGTCGGCCTCGGCGAAGTCGGTGAAGGCGATCGTGGTGTCCAGCCGGACGGCCGGGTGGCGCTCGGCGAGGTCGAGGAAGTCGCGGTACTCGGGCATGCCGAGGTGGGCGACCACCAGGACCAGTCCGGGGTGGCGCTTCAGCACCTCGCCGATCGGACCGGGGCCGGTGAAGTTGCCCGGCACCGGTCCGGACCCGCAGTGGGTGACCACCGGGGTGCCGGTCTCGGCAAGCAGCCCC
This sequence comes from Kitasatospora sp. NBC_01300, assembly GCF_041435235.1. Lineage (NCBI taxonomy): Bacteria > Bacillati > Actinomycetota > Actinomycetes > Kitasatosporales > Streptomycetaceae > Kitasatospora > Kitasatospora sp. NBC_01300. The sequence goes on from NZ_CP108408.1 coordinate 2,244,854, forward strand.
CACACCTCGTCCAGCTGCCGGTCCGCCGGGTCGTAACCGCCGACCTGCACGTGCGCCTTGAACACCCGGGCGCCGTCCTCGATCGCGCGGGCCACGTAGCCGGGCGCCTCGGGCTCGGGGAAGAACGTCGCGGTGTGCAGGCACTCCGGGGTGCGGGCGGCGAAGTCGGCCGACCATGCGTTCAGCCAGCCGGCCATGCCGGGCTTGTGCGGGTAGAGCATCGAGGTGAACGCCCGGACGCCGAAGTCCCGCAGCCGCTGGACGCGTTGCTCCTCGGCCTCGCGGTAGGTGATCGGCCAGGGCCGGTTCACCAGCGGGCCGGCCGCGTCGAAGTACGCCCACACCTTGTCGAGGACGTTCTTCGGCATGAAGTGGGTGTGCACGTCGATGAGGCCCGGCAGGCCCAGGGCCTGCCAGAACGCGCGGACCTCCTGGGATTCGCTCACGCCGGCACCGGGCGGGCCCGGTCGATGATCCCGGCGGTGTCGACGCCGGACGGCAGGGTGCCGAAGGCGGAGCCGCGGTCGCCGGCGAGGCGGGTGGCGCAGAACGCGTCCGCCACCGCCGGGCTGCCGTGGCGGACGAGCAGCGCGCCCTGGAAGGCCAGCGCCATCGACTCGACCAGCCGGCGCGTCCGGTACTCCAGGTCGGCCTGGTCGGTGAGCTGCTTGCGCAGGTCGGCGACGGCCGCGTCCAGCCGGCGGTCCGCCCCGGCGGCGGCGTCGAGCTCGCCGAGGAAGGCCTCGACCGTCTCCGGGCGCTTCGCCATGGCGCGCAGCGCGTCCAGGGCGGCGACGTTGCCGGCGCCCTCCCAGATCGACACCAGCGGCGCCTCCCGGTAGAGCCGGGGCATCCCGGACTCCTCGACGTAGCCGTTGCCGCCCAGGCACTCCAGCGCCTCGGCGGCGTGTGCCGGGCCGCGCTTGCAGACCCAGTACTTGGCCACCGCCAGGCCCAACCGCCTTACCAGCGCCTCGGGTTCGTCCCCGGCCAGGGCCAGGTCGGTGCTCCGGGCGAGCCGCATCGCGACGACGGTGGCCGCCTCGGACTCCACCACCAGGTCGGCGAGCACGTTGCGCATCAGCGGCTGGTCCACCAGCGGCCGGCCGAACGCGCGCCGGTGCAGGGCGTGGTGGACGGCCCGGGTGGCGCCGTAGCGCATGCCGGAGGCGGCGCCGACGGTGCAGTCCAGGCGGGTCATGTTGACCATCTCGATGATGGTCGCCACCCCGCGCCCCTCCTCGCCGACCAGCCAGCCGACCGCGCCGTCGTACTCCAGCTCGGCGGAGGCGTTGGACTTGTTGCCGAGCTTGTCCTTGAGCCGCATCAGCTGGAGGCGGTTGCGGGTGCCGTCCGGGAGGACGCGCGGCAGCATGAAGCAGCTGAGCCCGCCCGGCGCCTGGGCGAGCGTCAGGAACAGGTCGGACATCGGCGCCGAGGTGAACCACTTGTGGCCGGTCAGCCGGTAGGTGCCGTCCGGGTGCGGGGTCGCGGTGGTGGTGTTGGTGCGGACGTCCGAGCCGCCCTGCTTCTCGGTCATCGACATGCCGGCGATCAGCCCGCGCTTGGTGCGCGGCTCGCGCAGCCCGAAGTCGTACGTGGTGGCGGCCAGCAGCGGCTCCAACTCGCCCGCCAGGGAGGGGTTCGCGCGCAGGGCCGGGACGGCGGCGTAGGTCATCGAGATCGGGCAGGTGTGGCCGGCCTCGACCTGCCCCCAGACGAAGAACTTGGCGGCCCGGGCGGAGTGCGCGCCGGGCCGCTCGTCCCGCCAGGGCGCGGCGTGCAGGCCGTGGGAGACGGCGGTGCGCATCAGCTCGTGCCAGGCCGGGTGGAACTCGACCTCGTCGACGCGGTGGCCGAAGCGGTCGTGGGTGCGCAGCACGGGCGGGTTCTCGTTGGCCAGCCGGCCCCACTCGGCGGCCTGCTCGGAGCCGGCCAGGCGGCCGAGCTCGTGCAGCTCGGCCTCGGCCCAGCCGGCGCCGGCCCGGTGCAGGGCGGCGAGCAGGGTCGGATCGGCGGCGGTGTCGTGTCCGTACGGCAGGGGCACCTGGTTGGTGACCTCATGCGTCGCTGTCATCGCGTCCTCCCAGGGCACGCAGAGTGAAGGAGACCAGGGCGGGGACCACGTCGGTGGTGCCCGCCGGCTTCGTGGGCGCGGCCGCTTCCGTGGGTGCGGCCGTCGCCGCAGGCACGGGCGCGGCCGCGAGCGGGCCGGCCAGCGCCTCGCCGACCGCGCCGACCAGCGCGGCGGCGGTCAGCACCGGGTCCTGCTCGGGGAGTTCGCCGCTCGCCACGGCGGCGGCGATCTCGGTGGCGATCACGTCTCGGAACGCCCGGCGGAACACCAGGCGCTCGCTGTCCACGACCGCGTCGGCCGGCTCGACCAGCAGCGCGTACGCCAGCCGGGGCGCGCGCAGGGCGCGGGCGGCGAAGGTCTCGACGACCGCGGCGATCCGCTGCCGCGGGCCCTCCCGGAGGGCGACGGCCGCGTCGACGGCCGCCATCTCGCGGGTGACCACCCGGCGGAACAGCTGCACGGACAGCTCGGCCTTGTTGGCGAAGTGCTGGTAGAGGCTGCCGGTGGCGATCCCGGCGCGGTCCGCCACGGCGGCCATCGTGCAGCCGCCGTAGCCGCGTTCGGCGAGCAGCAGGGCGGCCGCCTGCAGCACGGCCTCGCGCTGGGCGTCCAGCCGGGCTTGGACGGCGGGCGTGCGTCGGTAGGCCATGAAAGTATTGAAGCACCGATTCATTGCTTCAGGTAGGGGTCGGACGGAGCCCGTCCCGGGCGGGTCGGCCCCGCCGGACGCGCGAGGAGGCCGCCCCCGGCCGGGGGCGGCCTCCTCCAAGGCGTCACACGGTGCTACGACCTGCCGGTCACAGCGGGTGGCTCTACAGCGGGTGGCGCTGCGACTCCAGCTTCAGGCCCTCCTCGTCGAGCGGGCCGAACGGCGGGATCTGCTGCTTCTTGCCGAGCGAGCGGGCGGCGTCCTGGTCGCCCAGGCCGGCCCACTCCAGCACCTTGGCGGTCGCCTCCGCCGACTGCGCGGCCGGCAGCTGGCCGATGTTGGAGCCGTGGTTGCCGCCCGGCACGGTGTAGACGTAGCTGTCGTCGCTGCCCCGGCCGAGCTTGAACGGCTTGGCGCCCCACGGGTCGTTGCCGCCGTAGACGTAGATGATGCGCTCGGCGTCGTGCTTCACCCAGCGGTCGATGTCCCGCATCGTGTTCGGGTTGAAGGAGATCGGGATGTCCTTCGGCACGTACGACCGGGCCGCGTACAGCTCCTTGTAGTCGTAGTGCAGCACGCCCTTGAGGTGCGAGACGTCGAAGAACGGCGCGCCCAGCTCGGTCGCGGCCTGGTAGTAGTACGCGGTGTACTTCGCCAGCGACTGGTCGCTGTTGCCGGTGATGCCGGACTGCGAGTCGAACCACGCGTACAGCGCGTCGTCGGTCGCGGTGGCCGCGGCCGGGACCTTGGCGCAGTCCGCCTCGGTGCTGTACTGCCAGAACGCCCAGACCACGTCGAGCACGCCCGCCTCGTACGCCCGGTCCGGCGTGCCGAGGGTGTTGAAGGTCGAGCCGGCGGCCTTGTTGTCGGCCACGTAGCGGGTCTCCAGGCGGTCGCGGCGCACCAGCAGCTCGCGCTGGGCGGCGTTCAGCGCGGCCCGGCACTCGGGGGTGCCGACGGTGCGGAAGAAGTTGGTGTAGGCCGCGTAGTCGTTGACGTCGGTGTTGTTCGGCGCCACGTACGCGATCGTGCCCGCGACGTCGTCCGGGTAGAAGCGGCGGAAGTAGGTGGAGGACATGCCGCCCTTGCTGGCGCCGGTGGAGAGCCACTCCTGCTGGTAGATCCGCTTGAGCGCGGTCACCAGCCGGTGCGAGTCGGCTGCCTGCTGGCGGATGCCGGCCTTGGACCAGTCCGCCGGCTCGGGGCGCGACGGGGTGAAGTACCGGTACTCGATGGACACCTGGTTGCCGTCCACCAGCCGGGTCGGCTCGGTGCGGGACGGGTTGGTGCCCAGCGTGTAGCCGTTGGTGTAGAAGACGGTCGGGCGGTCGTAGCCCCGGTGCAGCACGCTGAAGCGCTGCTGGAAGGTGCCCAGCCAGGGGCGGAAGTGGTCGATCGGCTGGGTGTAGGTGAGCAGGAAGTAGCGGTGGCCGGTGGTGGTCGGCTTCTCCTCGGTGATCGTCACCCCGGGGATCGCCGCCAGCCGGTCCTTGATGTCGGCATTCGGGTCGTCGGCGGGGCTCCGGCCGTGGGCGGCCCCGGCGGCGTCGGCGCCCTGGGCACCGGCGGCCAGCGCCGGGGTCGCCAGGCCGCCGAGCGCGAGCAGCGGTATCAGCAGGACGGAAACCAGCAGCCTTCGCAGCGTGGTGGTCATCAACTCTCCATTGGTCACGCGGATATGACTGCCGCCCTGTCGGGACGACAGCGCGGCGCGGGTGGTGCGGCGGCCGCCCGGTGGACGGCCGAATGGGCCACCCGCCGTTCGCGGGTGGCCCATCGGGGATCGGTGCTGGTCAGCGGGGTCGCCCCGGTTCCGTCACGACGTGGCGGTCGGGCACGGGGCGGCGGTCGGTTCAGGTCAGGCCAGGCCAGGCAGGCCAGTTCGGATCGGCCTTCGCGACGGTCGGGTCAGGGCCGGACCAGGGTGCAGCCGGGCAGGGTGAGGTCGAAGCGGTTGCCGGCGGCGAAGCAGGCCGGGATGCCGTAGGTCTCCTGGGCGTAGCCGATGCCCTGGTGCACCGTCACCGAGCCGTTCTCGTCGACCTCACACGGGTTGTCGAGGGTGCAGGACTCGCCGTTCTCGTTGATCGTGTTGTTGACCGCGACCACCTGCCCGGTGTTCGCGTCCACCACCGGCGAGCCGGAGGTGCCGCCGATCACGTTGCAGCCGGAGGTGTAGCGGACCGAGTCCTTGAAGGTCCAGTCGGCCTCGTTCAACTGGTAGGCGAAGCCGTCGATCGAGCAGGAGTAGATCTTCTTCCAGTAGCCCGAGACGACCTTGATCGAGGTGCCCTGCGTGGGGTGGGCCGCGGAGATGGTCAGCGGGGCGATCCCGTACCGGGACTGGATCGAGGCGTAGCTGGTGTTCAGCTGGTAGATCGACACGTCGGTGTCGGTCATGGCGCCGTAGACCACCTTGGTCGCGCGCAGGGTGCCGAGCCCGCTGCCGGTGGAGCTGAGGAGGGTGAAGGTCCGGCTGGAGGGCTGGTTGAGGATCACCTCGCCGGGGCCGGGCATCCCGGACTCCAGGCAGTGGCCGTTGGACAGGACGAGGGCCGGGTCGCTCGCGGCCGAGCCCGGCATCCGGACCAGCGAACCGGAACAGTTGTTGAGGGCCACCGTCCCGGCGAAGTTGACGGCGCGGGGGGCCGCCTTGGTGTCGGTGACCTGGGCCTGGGCGCTCAGGGACTGGCCGTCCTGGGCCGCGGCGGACACCGCGGCGGGGGCCTCCGCGGCGGCCTGGGCCGGGAGGGCGCCGGCGAGGGCGGTTGCTCCGGCGACCAGGACGGTGGCGAGCATGCCTATGAGCGGCTTCTTCATGAGAGACCTCTCGGTGTGGGGGTGCACCAAAGCTGTCGCGGACATGACTCACTGTCAAGAGTCAAGACGACACCAAGAAAACACTTCGGCCGCAATGGCTCGTTCGCGCGGTGGCGGCGGTGCGCCGGCCCCTCCCGTCGCACCGCCGATCGCGTCAACCCGCCCCACGGCCCCCGTCCGCCACGTACTGTGGCGACATCGGACGGGTGACCACAGGGGGCAGGAGTGACTACCGAGTACCGCAGCGACGCGCCGTCGGAGCCCACGGGGGCGGGTGGGCGGTTGCTCGCCGTGAGCGACCTGCACATCTCCTACCAGGAGAACCGCGACCTGGTGGAGAAGCTCCGGCCCACCAGCCCCGACGACTGGCTGCTCGTCGCCGGAGACGTCGCCGAGCTCACCACCAGCATCGAGTGGGCGCTCGGGCTGCTCGCCGAACGCTTCGCCCGCGTGGTGTGGGCCCCCGGCAACCACGAGCTGTGGACCCACCCCGAGGACCCGGTGCAGCTGCGCGGCGTGGCCCGCTACGACCACCTGGTCGACCTCTGCCGGAACCTAGGCGTGCTGACCCCCGAGGACCCGTACCCGCTCTGGCAGGGCGCCGGCGGGCCGGTCCGCATCGCCCCGCTCTTCCTCCTGTACGACTACTCCTTCCGCGCGCCGGGCACGACCACCAAGGAGGAGTCCCTGGCGGCCGCCTACGAGAGCGGCATCGTCTGCGCGGACGAGCGGATGCTCCACCCGGACCCGTTCCCGGACCGCGACTCCTGGTGCCGCGAGCGCGTCCGGCTGACCGAGCAGCGGCTGGCGGCCTGCGACCCGGACGTACCGCTCGTCCTCGTCAACCACTACCCGCTGGTCCGCCACCCCACCGAGATCCTCTGGTACCCCGAGTTCGCCCAGTGGTGCGGCACCGAACTGACCGCGGACTGGCACCGCCGCTTCAACACCGCGGCGATGATCTACGGCCATCTGCACATCCCCCGCAAGACCAGCTACGACGGCGTCCCGTTCGAGGAGGTCTCGCTCGGCTACCCGCGCGAGTGGCGCAAGCGCGGGCTGCCGGAGCCGCTGCTGCGCGAGGTCTTCCCGCAGGCGTAGGTACGCGCCGCCCCGCCGCCTGACCGTCCGGCGGCGGGGCGGATCTCCGACGGATCAGGCCTCCCCTGCCTCCTCCTGCGCCCCCTCCCCCGCCTTCTCCTGCGCCTTCTCCTGCGCCTTCTCCTGCGCCTTCTTCTCCGCCTCCTCGAAGGTCGCCGACGCCTCCGGCCGGGCGAGCGTGACCACCAGGTCGCCGTCGCTCACCTCCGCGATCAGCGTGTCGCCCTCCCGCACCGTGCCGTCCAGCAGCAGGTTGGACACCCGGTTGTCCAGCTCCGACTGGATCGTCCGGCGCAGCGGCCGGGCCCCGAACTCCGGCTGGTACCCGCGGTTGACCAGCCACTCCTTGGCCGCCTCGGTGACCTCCAACTGCACGTCCTGCGCCTTGAGCCGGCGCCGGCTGCGCTCCAGCAGCAGACCGACCACCGACAGCAGGTCCTTCCGGGTGAGCGCGTGGAAGACGATCACCTCGTCGATCCGGTTCAGGAACTCCGGCCGGAACTGCTGGTGCAGGTCGCGCATCAGGTCGCCGCGGATCTCGTCCACGTTCCCGGCGTGGTCGAGGATGCGCTGCGAGCCGATGTTGCTGGTCATGATCACCACGGTGTTGCGGAAGTCGACCGTCCGCCCCTGGGCGTCGGTCAGCCGCCCGTCGTCCAGCACCTGGAGCAGCAGGTTGAAGACGTCCGGGTGCGCCTTCTCCACCTCGTCGAAGAGCAGCACGCTGTACGGCTTGCGGCGGACGGCCTCGGTCAGCTGCCCGGCCTCGTCGTAGCCGACGTACCCGGGCGGGGAGCCGACCAGCCGGGAGACGGTGTGCTTCTCCTGGAACTCGCTCATGTCGAAGCGGATCATCCGGTCCGGGTCGCCGAACAGCAGCGCGGCCAGCGCCTTCGCCAGCTCGGTCTTGCCCACGCCGGTCGGCCCGAGGAAGAGGAAGGAGCCGGTCGGCCGGTCCGGGTCGCCCATCCCGGCCCGCCCGCGGCGCACCGCCTGGGCGACCGCGGTGACCGCCTCGTCCTGGCCGATCACCTTCTCGTGCAGGTGCTCCTCCAGCTTGAGCAGCCGCTCCCGCTCGGTCGCGTTCAACTCCGCGACCGGGATGCCGGTCCGGGAGGACAGCACCTGCGCGATGTCGTCGGCGGTCACGTCGACGACCTCCTCCCGGGACTCGGCGACGGCCGCCAGCTCGTCCTCGGTCTGCCGCAGCTCGGCCTTCAGGTTGGCCGCCCGCACGAACTCCTCGTCCACGACGGCCTCGTCCAACTCCCGCTTCAGCTTGGTGATCCGGTCCTGCACGCCAGTCGCCTCGGTCGAACCGCTCAGGCTGCGCAGCCGCACCCGGGCGCCGGCCTGGTCCAGCAGGTCGATCGCCTTGTCCGGCAGGAAGCGGTCACTGACGTACCGGTCGGACAGCGTCGCCGCCGCGTCCAGCGCCTCGTCGGTGAACCGCACCTGGTGGTGCGCCTCGTACGCGTCCCGCAGCCCCCGCAGGATCTCGACCGTCTCGTCGACGCTCGGCTCGGGCACCAGCACCGGCTGGAAGCGGCGCTCCAGCGCGGCGTCCTTCTCCACGTGCTTGCGGTACTCGTCCAGCGTCGTCGCGCCGACCACGCTCAGTTCGCCGCGTGCCAGCGCCGGCTTGAGGATGTTGCCGGCGTCCATCGAACCCTCGCCGCCGGAACCCGCGCCGACCACGGTGTGCAGCTCGTCCAGGAACAGGATCACGCTCTTCTCGGCCGCCGTGACCTCGTCGATCACCTTCTTCAGCCGCTCCTCGAACTCGCCCCGGTACTTGGAGCCGGCCACCAGGGCGGTCAGGTCCAGGGTGACGACCCGCTTGTCCCGCAGGCTCTGCGGCACGTCCCCGGAGACGATCCGCTGCGCCAGGCCCTCCACGATCGCGGTCTTGCCGACGCCCGGCTCGCCGATCAGCACCGGGTTGTTCTTGGTCCGGCGGGACAGGATCTCGACGGTCTGCTCGATCTCCTCGGCCCGCCCGACCACCGGGTCCAGCCGACCCGAGCGCGCCGCCTCGGTGAGGTCCAGCCCGTACTCGTCCAGCGTCGGCGTCTCGCTCGGGTGCGCGCCCGTGCTGCTGCGCTCCCCGCCGACGCCGCGGCCCTCCAGCACCGTCTTCAGCGCCTCCTGCGAGGGCGCCGCGTTGCGCAGCGCCGTCCCCGCCCCGGACCGCTCCTGGTCCAGCAGCGCGCCGAGGATGTGCTCCGGCCCGATGTACGAGGCCCCGGCCGCCTGCGAGCGGGCGTGCGCCGCCAGCAGCGCACGCTTGGCCGACGGCGTCAGCGCGGGCTGCCCGTCACCCACCGCCGCCCCATCCCCGGACGGCAGCGCCCGCTCCAGGTCACCGGCCAGCTGGTCCGGGTCGATCCCCGCCCGCTCCAGCATCCGACGCGACGGCTCCACCCGGGTGGCCGCCCAGGCCAGGTGCCCGGTGTCGAGATCGCTGGTCCCGTCCTCGCCGGCCCGGTGCGCGGCCAGCCCCAGCAGCTCCTGCGAGGACTCGCTCAGCAGCCGCCCGATCGGCACCCGCTGCACGGCGGGCGGGGAGGCCATCGGACTCATCCCGAAGAAGCGGCTGAGCAGATCGGAGAACGGATCGCTCGATCCGAACGGGGGCATGGTCACGGAGGATCACCTCTCCCAAGCGGTGTGCAGCCACCCAAACACAGCCCGCCCCACCCCGCCTCCCGAGCCCCGCCCCCTCCCGCACGGGCGCCGGCCCGCCCGTCGACGCACGCGGTCAGCTCTGGGCGGCGTCCAGCAGGTCGTCGAACGCGGCGGCCACCGCGATGGCCTTGCCGATGTCCCTGGGGCTGGCCTCCGGGTTCGGCCCGCCGTACCAGACGTTGGCCTGCACCTGGTACTTCGCGATGTAGTCGATCGCCTGGTCGGAGGCCAGGCCCGGATAGCCGGCCGCCACGTCGTTGAACATGTGGTCGATCCAGGGGGTGGCAAAGCGGATGACGTCGATGACGTAGGGCTTGAACTCGTCGCTGTAGGTCGCGCAGAACAGCACCTGATGACCGTCGTTGACGAGTGCGACCCGCAGGTCGTGGACCGTCCCGAGGCGGTTCTCCCAGTAGGGCGCCTCGATGCAGGCCTTCTCGGCGCGCTCCAGGAAGACGGCGGGCCCGGTCGGCTGGATGACCGGCGCGATCAGGGTGAATTCCGACCGGTTCACCGCCCGCAGGCCGACGCCCTCGGTCTGCTGACGGGGGCTCTGGAAGGCCTTGGCGATCTCCTCGACCGACACGTCCGGTGAGATCGGCCGGTAGGTCGACGGGTCGAAGTCGTACATCTGGATTCCTTTCGGGCGAAGCGTCAGGACGGGTCGGGAAGCACGTCGGCGGCCGAGGCCGGCTCGGCGCGGTGCTGGCCGTTCAGCTCGTGGCGCAGCACCGACGAGCGCCGGTACACCTCCTTGCGGACGGTCTGGATCGAGCCCAGCGGCACGTGCTCCGGCGGGCAGCGCCACGGCGTGAACGAGAGCGCGTCAGCGGCGGCGAGGTTGTGCTCGCCGCCGATGTCCTGACGGGGGAAGCGCAGCCTGGCGACCGTCACGAACGGGGACTCGTGCTCCTCCCATTCGACGGTGAGGTCGTCGACCGGCATGGTCTCCAGGGAGGCGCACAGCTGCACCTGGAAGTCGAACTCTTGCTCCGACCGGGCGAGTTCGCCGACCAGGGCGGGCCGGAAGACCTCGTCCCGGCCGGTCGGGTCGAGGTCGCGGACCTGAACTCCCGCCGAGGACGCGTCCGTCGGGCGGATCCGCAGTTTGGCGACGTGGTCGCCGTGGCGCACCGCGCCCATGGAGAAGAAGGAGGACAGCAGGAGGTTCTGCCAACGGGCCCGCGCGCCCAGCCGCAGCATCGCGCCGAGTTCGTCCCAGGCCCACTCCTCCGGCGACAGCGTGCCGTACCCGGTGACCCAGTCGTAGTACATCTGGTGGTTGCCCCGGCGGCCGTCGAGCCGGTACTTCGGCAGGTCGACGAAGAGCTTCGAGAGGAAGGTGTAGTGGGCCGCGGTGTTGCAGAAGAAGATCGGCCCGTTGATCATGTTGAAGTCCATCGTGCGGCTCACGGCCTCGTCCGGCAGGGTGGTGGTGGAGTCCACCCCGAACACCTTGGTGGCCATGCCCACGACGTTGCCCAGCATCCGGTCGGCACCCAGGTGGGACAGCCCGTTGGAGTAGCGGACCAGCGCGTCGTGCGGCCCGGGCCTGCCGTAGACGCCCTGCGCGTACTCGGGCGGCACGCCGTCGAGGATCTCAAACGTGCCGCGCACCAGCCCGTACGCCTTCGCGTGGGCGAAGCGGACCGCACGGTTCTCGCCCTCGCCCGCCACCGAGCCCCGCTCGAAGTCCTCGACGACCTCGACGCACTGCTGGAGGTGCCGGTCGAAGTCCGGCTCCGGTGGTACGAGACCGGGTGAGTACCGCACGGGGGTGAAGTTCGTCTCGGGTGGGGTCACCTGTCGTCCTCCGATGTCGATGAGTGCGGCGCGGCGGACGGGCCGCCGGCCGGGTCGGGCAGTGTGGTGAGCCAGGCGATCGCGGCGAGGCCGGGCAGGAAGCAGTACTCGCCGCCGCGCACGGTCACGAACCGGGGCAGCCCGGTCAGTCGGCGCCGGACCGGGCGGGCCGGGATGGTGTGCACACCGGCGCCGCCGCTGTTGCCGACCAGCGGGTCCTGCTCGGGGCCGAGGCCCGCGAAGTCGCCGTCGTTGAGCCACACCTGCTGCACGAACTCGAACTGCCGGGACAGGCTGGCGCCCATGAAGATGAAGATGATCCCGCGCTCCGCGCCGTCGTCCTCCAGGGCCCCGGCCGGCAGCAGCGGGCCGTACGCCGCGCCGCGCCGCAGCACCCGGTGGATGCCGGTGTCGACCACGGTGTCCGCCAGGCCGTCCCTCGGGTTGGCCCGCCGGATGTGCGCGCCGCGCGGGACGAGCAGGCCCCGCGGGTCGTCGTGGTAGCGGAAGTCGTTGTTGCGCATCGGATCGGCGCCCAGGTCCGGATCGTCGTGCTCCGGCGCCAGCGCCAGCGGCGCACCGCTGCGCCAGCGGCCGACGATCTTGGCCGCGAGCAGTTCCTCGTCCTCGGGCGAGCGGGCCCGGTCCCGCAGGTACCTGCGGAACGCGGCCACGTCCGCGTGCATCTGGCGGAAGGCCAGGTAGCAGCCGTTGCGGCCGAGCACGTCCGGCGCGGGCCCCGCCGGCGCCGCCCCGGACTCGTCCGGGTAGCCGAAGAGGAACTCGCCGGGCTGGACGGCGTCCTGGCCGGGCAGCGGCCGCTCGGTGCTGCCGAGCAGGTACGGGCTGGAGATGCCGTCCCGGAACCCGAAGTGCTCGCGCCCGGTGACCGGGGACCCGACGTCGAGCCGGTAGACCAGACTCACCCCGGACAGCCGCCCGGCCGCCGCCACCGGCTCGCGGAGCCCATCGGGGGCCGACGCGATGATCACCACCCCGATGTGCACGTCGGGGCCACCCAGCGGCGGGGGCCAGTTGCCGGGGTCGCTGGCACCGAGGTCTCCCAGCACCTCCTTCCGGGCGGCCATGCCGGCCCGGAACTCCGGGGAGAACGAGGCGAGCGAACCCGGCGGCACGCCCAGCCGGGCCAGCCCCCGGTACGTGAAGGCGACGTTGAGGGTGAACGGGCGGGGCCGCTCCCAGTCCGCCGCGCTGGTGACCTCCGGCAGGACCTCGCGCAGCGACCGCTTCGCCGCGGCCGGGTCGTCGATCCGGTAGAGCAGGTAGACACCGTGGTAGACGTCCGGACGACGGCGCAGCACGGTGCCCTGGATGTCCTCCAGCTCCAACGTCGGCACCGCACCGGCAGTGGGCCCGCTCACCCGTACGGGGCGAACGGTCGGAGGGTCAGGGGCATCGCGGCCTCCTCAGCACAGTCACAAACCTGCGCACACTGTGCAATGCGGACATCGCCCACGGTGGGAGTTCACGCAGCGTGTCGAGGCGGCGATCTCACGCCGGAACCACCGGGCGGGTCGCGGCCACGGGAAGGATTCCGGCCGCCGCCACTCGAAGGCCCCGGAGTCGGCCGAACAGAAAAGCGGCCGAACTCGCTGCCGAGTCGGCCGCCCTGAGGCTCCAGCCGCAGGAGCTGCGGCGTGATGTGTTCTCGATGTTCTTCGATCTCGGCGCGGGCCCTCGCGGACCCACACCCCTCTTGCTGTGGGCGCGGACGGTTTCGAACCGCCGACATCTGCTTTGTAAGAGCAGCGCTCTACCACTGAGCTACGCGCCCCCTGTCGCGGCCCGGTGGGGGCACGACGACTGCCTAGGGTACCTGGTCCCGGGGGGTGCTGTGGTGCGGGTGGTCGGGGAGTGGGACGGGTGGGGGTGCCGGTGCGGTGGGGTGATCGGGAAGAATGGGGGTGGATCAGCGGGTCGGAGCAGGGAGCGCGCAGTGACGGTGGCCGGCGGGAGCGGGCGGGGGTGGCGTCGGGCGGGGAGTGCGCTGGCCGACGCACTGGTGGTGCCGGTGGTGCTGGCGGGTGCGCTGGGTGCGCTGGGGCTGGCCTCGGCCGGGACGGGCGGCTGGTGGGGCCGGCGCGGCGGGGAGGGTGTGCGGGCGGACGCCAAGGCGGCCCGGGACGCCGCGCAGGAGGCGTTCTACGACCTGGACTCGACGCAGCGCGAGGTGCAGTTGGCGGTGGAGACCGTCCGGGCGGCCGAGGACGAGGCGACGGCCCGCCGGGCGCTGGCGGACCTGGCGGGGATCACCGGCCGGGTGGACCAGGTCACCGTGAACTACCTGGGCGCGCTGGACGCGTACGACCTGGACGACGAGGCGCTGGACGCCGGCACCGCAGCGCGGGCCCGGCGGCAGCTGGAGGACGTGAAGGGGCAGCTCGGCTCGGCCCGGGCGGAGCTGAACGACTTCCTCCAGCGGCTGCAGCCGATCCTCCAGCGCGCCGAGCAGCAGCTGATGCGGGTCACCCCGGCGGTGGAGCAGGCGAAGCGCGCGCTGCTCCAGGCGAGCAACGCGCTGGACGCGGTGCGCGGCGCCGGGCTGCGGGCGGACGACCTGGCGGCCCGGCTGGCCGAACTGGCGCCGGAGCTCGGGCTGCTGAACGAGGGGCCGGCCCGGCACGGGGTGGCGCCGACGCTGCGGCGCGCGGACGACGTGCGGCAGCGCGCCGAGGCGATCGCGGCCGACGCCGGTCAACTGCCGGAGCGGGCACGGGAGATCGACCGGCGGGTGGCGAGCCTGCGGACCCGGATCCAGGCGCTGGAGACCAAGGCGGAGACGGTCGAGCCGGCGCTGAGCGAGCTGCGCCGCCGGTTCAGCGCGGCCTGCTGGCAGGACCTCCAGCGGGTGTCGGAGCAGGTCGCGGAGACCGGGCGGGCGGCGGAGCGCAAGCTCGCCGAGGCCGCCCGGGCCCGGGACGAGCAGCGCTGGGCGGACGCGACGGGCGCGATCGGTACGGTGCGCGCGCTGCTGGACACCGCGGACGGGTCGGTGGTCGCGGTGAACGAGCGGCTGCGGCAGCTGAACGAGGTGCAGCACGACCCGCACCGGGAGGTGGAGCGGGCCCGGTTCGCCCTGCGCGACGCGCAGCGGCTGGCGATGACGGGCCGCAGCGCGCCGGACCCACGGCACGCCGCCCCGCTGGACGAGGCGGTGGCGCGGCTGGACCGGGCCGTGGCCACCCTGGAGGCGGCCGGCCGGCACCCCGACTACTGGCACTTCCTGACCGAGCTGGCGGGCGTGCGGGAGACGGCGGCGCAGGTGATCGGGCTGATCCGCGGCGATCTGGGCGGGCACCGGTAGCACCCCGGCAGGACCCCGGTAGGACGCAGCCAGGGCACTGGCAGGGCACTGGCAGGGCACCGCCTGGGTACCCTGCCGGTATGCCACGCTACGACTTCCGCTGCCGCTCCTGCGGAGCCACCTTCGAACTCCGCCGCCCGATGGCGCAGGCCGGCGCCCCCGCCGTCTGCCCGCAGGGCCACGAGGACACCGTGAAGCTGCTGTCCGCCGTCGCCGTCACCGGCTCCGCTTCGGGCGGCGCCCCGCGCCAGGCCCCCTCCGGCAACGGTGGTGGCGGAGGGGGCTGTTGCGGCGGCGGCTGCTGCGGCTGACCGCTCCCGCTTCCTCTCAGGAAACGACGGGCGCGACGGGCGCGGCGGGCGCGGCGGGCATGACGGTCGCGACGGGCGTGACGGGCGTGACGGCCACCCGGGCGAGGAAGCGTCGGACGATCTCCTCCCCCGCCGCCACCCCCACCTCGTCGAGGGCGGTGACGCCGGGGGCGGTCCAGCCGCCGTCGGCGAGTTCGCCGTGCCCGGGCCGCCAGGCGGCGTCGGCGGCGAGCAGCAGGTCGGCGTCGAGCAGCGAGTCACCGGCCGCGAGCACGGTGCTCGCGCCGGTGCGCCGGACGGCTTCGGCGAGGGCGGCGCTCTTGCTGAGCGGCGCGGGGACGGCGTAGACCTTGCGGCCCTGGAGCGAGACCGTCCAGCCGCGTTCGGCGCACCAGCCGGTCAGCTCGTCGAGCCAGCCGGCGGGCAGTGCGGCGCGCTCGACGACGAGGTAGGCGAACAGCCCGTCGGCGACGCGGCGCTTGTGCGTCCACTCCGGCTCGGCGCTCAGGGCGAGCTGCCGGACGACCTCCTCCAACGGGGCCGCGCCGGAGGCGAGCCGCGCGGTGATCTCGGTGCGCCAGTCCTGGTCGGGCACGCCGTCGACGAGCAGGTGCCCGCCGTTGGCGCAGATCGCGTACGCGGGGACCCAACCGGGCGTCGGGCCGGGCAGGTTGATCCGCTCGTACTGGGCGAGGGTGCGGGTGGTGGCGGGGACGAACCAGGCCTGCCGGACGAGTTCGACGAGCAGCGCGGCGGCCTGTTCGGTCATGAACGAGAGCGCCTTGCCGTCGTGCACCTCGACGGAGAGCAGCCGGGGCGCGAGCCGGTCGGGGACGTCCAGGGCGAGGGCCCGGTTGGAGTAGACGAGCGTCCGGTCGAGGTCGCTGGCGACGAGGACATCGGCGTTCATCAGGACTCCTTCACCACAACGGTCCTACCGGAGGCCCCGGTCGCTCCTCGACTGTAGCGGGGGTGGATGAGGCCGACGCAGGAGTACGGCAGGCCGTCCACCTCCTCGACCTCGACGCCGCGCTGGGCGGCGAGCAGCCGGACGTGGTCGAGGTCGGCGCCGGCGCCGCGCCGGGCGAGGACCCGCCAGGGGACGCGGCGCAGCAGCACCCGGGTGGTCTCGCCGACGCCGGGCTTGACCAGGTTGACGCTGTCGATGCCGTACTCGGTGCTGATCCGCTCGACGGCGGCCCAGCCGGCCCAGTCGGGCGTGCGGTCCGGGGCGGTGGACAGCCGGTCGGCGGCGGCGACGGCCTCCGGGCGGACGGCGTCGAAGTGGTCGGCCACGGTGTCGAGGAAGGCGGCGGAGACGTCCGCGCCGGCCAGTTCGGCGTAGTGCTTGGCGCCGTGGAAGTCGTCCGGGCCGATCAGGCCGGGCCGCAGCACGGTGCGCGAGACCAGGCCGGAGACGGTGGAGTTGAGGCAGGCGGAGGGGATCAGGAAGTCGTCCCGGGTGCCGTAGGTGCGCGCGCAGCGGCCGGGGTCGGCGAGGACGGCGAGGTCCGGGTCGAAGCCGGTGCCGGCCAGGGCCTCGGCGAGTTCGCGGGTGATCGCGCCCTTGCCGGTCCAGCCGTCGACGAAGACCACGTCGCCGGCGCGGTGGTGGGCGGCCAGGTAGCGCAGGGCGACCGGGTCGATGCCGCGGCCGCGGACGATGGAGACGGCGTAGTGCGGGGTGTCGAGGCCGTGGACGTGGGCGAGCCAGCGGCGGATCAGGATGCCGACGGGCGTGCCGGCCCGGGCCAGCGAGGCGAGCACCAGGCCGGGGCCGCGCTCGCGCAGCAGGGTCTCGGCGACGGTGCCGGCGGCGAGCGCGATGCGGCGGGCGGAGGCGCGCAGCGCCTGGTGGAACAGCTCCTGGTACTCGGGGCTGGGCTGGTACTCGACCGGCAGCGATTCGGCGTAGTGCGCGCCGCCGTTCTGGACGGCCTCCTCGCGCTCCTCGGTGGGGGCTTCGAGCGGGACGCCGGAGAGGTCCTTGAGCAGCCAGGCCACCTCGTCGGGCCGGTAGGAGGAGAACGCCGGGCCGTACAACGGGGACGGCAGGCGGGACGGCAGCCCGGACGGCAGGCGGGGAGGCACGTGGGAAGGCGGCTGGGACGGCAGCCCGGACGGCCGGGGGGAAGGCCGGTGGGAGGGCAGCACCGCGAGCACCACCTGGTCGGTGACCTGCCGCAGCTGGCCGAGCAGGGCGCGCTCCCCCTCGCGCAGGGCGGGGGTGTCGGCGACGTCGTCGACCACCAGCACGACCGCGTCGAAGCGGCGGGCCGGGTCGCTGCCGGGGGCGACGTTGTAGGCGTAGCGCTCGCGCGAAGCGTCGTCCTGCGGGTCGTCGTGGGCGGGGAAGGCGAGGCGGGTGCGGATGGCGTAGCCGGGGTCGTCCACGGCGAGGACGGGCGAGCGGGTGGTGGTGGAGTAGCGGACGCGGTCGCCGCCCAGCCGGTCGGCGAGTGCGCCGGCCAGCCGCAGCGGGGCGTACATCAGCTCTTCGAAGCCGAGGACCAGCACGCGCCGCGCCGTGGCGGGCAGTGCGTCGGCCAGCTGTCCGGCCAGGCGGGGCAGGGCGGCGTCCAGTCGGGCGCGGTCGCGGGCGGTGAACCCGTGCCGGCCGCCGTCGGGGAGCCCGGCGGGCCAGTCCAGGTCGACCCGGGCGAGCGGCGCGGGCGTTCCGGGGGGCGCGGCGGGGGCGGGGGCGGCCTCGGCTATCAGCCGCTCGGCGCGGTCCTGGACGTCGGCGGGCAGTTGGACGGCGCCGCTGGCGGTGGCCACCAGGTCGAGCCGGACGCCGAGTTCGGCGGCGGTGTCGGCGAGCCGGCGGCGGTCGGCGGCGGAGCGCAGGTCGACCAGGGCGACGACGACGTAGTGGTCGCGGGGGTGGCGGGCGTGCAGTTCGCGGATGGTGTTGAGGACTGTGCGGCCGGTCGAGAACTCGTCGTCGACCAGCACCAACGGGCCGCTGCCGGTGAGGAGTTCGGGATCGGCGGGGAGCAGCAGGTGCGAGGTGGCGTGCGAGTGCTCCTCCTCGAAGCCGCCGAGCGGGGGCACACCGGCCACCGGGCGGCGGGTGGAGTGCAGGTACGGGGCGTCGAGGCCGTCGGCGACGCTGTGGCCGAGGCCGGTGGCCGTCTCCGCGTAGCCGAGGACGACGGCCCGCCCGGCGGCCTCGCCGCCTAGCAACTCTCTTACCTGACGGCCGAGTTCGAGCCCGACGCCGTGGACGACCGCGGGCCGCTGCGGGACGTGCTTGCCGAGCACGGTGGAGACCAGCAGGTGGGCGCGCTTCGGGTTCTGGGCACGCAGGGCCAGGCCCACGAGTTCGGGGAGGCGGTCCGATCCGGTCAGGGCGATGCCGGCCCGGTCGGCGACCCAACGGCCGGTCCACGTCTGCTGTGCTGTCACTGCTGGTCCTGCCTTCGCATGGTGCGGTGGTGCGGTCTTCGGATCGGTCGGATCGGTCGGATCGGTCGGAGTCAGTCGGCGGTCGGATCGGTCGGATCGTTCAGGCCAACCGCGGACAGCCCCCTCACCCCCCGCACAGGCAGGCCGAGAGCAGATCCGCGAAGCTCACGTCCTCCCGGGCCACCCCGAACACCTCCGCCC
The DNA here is from genome assembly GCF_041435235.1 of Kitasatospora sp. NBC_01300. Classification (NCBI taxonomy): domain Bacteria; kingdom Bacillati; phylum Actinomycetota; class Actinomycetes; order Kitasatosporales; family Streptomycetaceae; genus Kitasatospora; species Kitasatospora sp. NBC_01300. Next base: position 2,263,237 of record NZ_CP108408.1, read on the forward strand.
GCAGCAGCACCCGCTCCGCCCAGGCCCGGTGCGGCCGGGCCTCGTTCATCTTGTTGGTGTACGCCGAGCGCAGGACCCCGCCGCCGTCCTGCTCCTGCCGGAGGATGTCCCGGGCGTCGCAGTACTCCTCGTGCGTGACCACCGAGAGGGCGTGCACGGCGGGGACGTGGCTGGGGTGGATGCAGGTCTTGCCGAGCAGGCCGTTGGCCCGGTCGAGCTCGACCTCCCGGATCAGCCCGTCCAGGTCGTGTTCGATGATCCGCCGGCGGACCTCCTCGCCGGAGGCCCGGGCCGTCCCGGGGGCCTCGGCGAACGGCGTGCGGCGCAGCTGCGGCTTGAACATCCTTTCCTGGACCGGGAAGTACTCCCAGACCGGACCGGTGACGGTGTACCCGGTGCCGTCCGCCCGGCCGAGCACGTTGACCACGTCGCCGATCACCGCCGAGACCAGGGCGACGTCGTACGCGGTGAGGTCGGGCGAGCGGCGCAGGCCGTACGCGGAGCAGAGGTCGGTCACGCCGAGGCGGACGGCGAGCACCCGCTCCCGGTGCCCGGCGAGCAGGTCGGCGATGCCGAAGAGCTGCTGGCGCCTGGTCTCCAGGTGGGCGAGTTCGGGTGACTCCAGGACGGGCATGGCGAACAGCCGGCGCCCGGTGGCGGCCTCGGCGGCGGCCAGGGCGGCCAGGTACGCGCCGCCGGTCTCCGCGGTGAACTTCGGCAGGACGAACCCGCTCAGCAGCTCGACGGCCGGCCCGAGTCGCTCGGCCAGGTCGAGGATCTGGGAGGCGGCTCGAACTCTGATGAAGAGCAGGGGGTGGCCTTGTGTGCAGTCGGTGAAATCCCTGACCAGGTCATTCAACTGCTCGATCAGGTTCCGCTCCCCCGCGTCCACCTCGTGGTCGGCGATCGCGTCCTCCAGGCAGAGCACCATCGACACCACGCCCCGAGCAGCCTGTTTGCGGATGTCGGCGGCCAGCGCGGGCCGGGTGGCGGGGCTGTAGAGGGTGCCGCCGAGGGCGGTGGCCAGCACCGCGGCCTCGCTCCGCGCGGTGAACGGCCGGGGCGGTTCGAGGAAGAGGCGACCGCGTACGTCGTCGGCGAGGTGGCCGAAATGGCGCAAGGTGCTCTCCTCAGAGGTTTGACGGCCACCGGTCCGTTGCCGGGGCGTGCGGCGGCGCGGGACGACACCGCGATCCAGCGGTGCGACACCATGGTTAACCGGTCCACGGGGCTCCGTGGTTCCCGGACGGGCGCCGGCGGGCCCCCCTCCGCCCGACCCCGGCGGGCCCTTGGACCGCCCATCGTACGGACGGATTCCGGCCGTCCCCGGTTCCTCGGCACTGAACTCCCGGAACATCGCCGTCCAGATCACCGATCACGGGTCGAGCACCGGCAAACCCCCGGCAAGCGCAAGTCTTGGCAAAGTTCGACCCGGTTCCGACGGTCCCGGTCACGTTGTCCGAAGGGGTGGCGAACGGGCAGGATGGTCGGCTATGACGCACGTGATGGCCAAGGGCGCCAACATCGCACTGCCGGCCGCGGCGGTCCGCGCCGTGCTGCGCTGGAGCGCCACGCCCGGTGCGCCGGACGTGGACGCGTCCGCGCTGCTGCTCGGCGCCACCGGCAAGGTCCGTTCGGATGCCGACTTCGTCTTCTACAACCAGCCGCGGCACCCCTCCGGCCTGGTGCGCCACCTGCCCAAGCAGCAGACCTCCGGCGGCGCCGAGATCATCGACACGATCGAGGTCGAGCTCGCCAAGCTGCCCGCCGACGTCGACCGGGTGGTGCTGGCCGGCTCCTCCGAGGGCGGCTCCTTCCGCGCGGTGCCCGGGCTCCGCCTGCTGCTCTTCGACGCCACGGCCGGGGACGGCACGCCCGCACTCGCCGAGTTCGCGATCTCCGACGGCGAGAACGTCACCGCCCTGGTCGCGGGCGAGCTGTACCGGCGCTCCGGCGCCTGGAAGTTCCGGGCGATCGGCCAGGGCTACACCTCCGGCCTGATCGGCCTGGCCACCGACTTCGGCATCACCGTCGACGACGAGGCGGAGTCCGACGCGGCCCCGGCAGCGGCCTCGACGGCCACCCCTACCGCCACCGCCGCCGTCGACCCGCGCAGCACCCCGCTGCCCGCCCCGCGCCCGACCGCCCCGCCCGAGCCCGGCACCTTCACCCTGGCCCCGGCCGTCCCGCAGCCGTCGGCCACCCCCCAGGGCCGGCCCCAGCAGCAGCCCGCCGCGGCCGCCCCGGGCACGGTGCCGCCCCCGCCGACCGCGCCGCCCACCGTTCCCCCGGCCGCGCCACCGGCCCCGACCGCACCCCCGGCCCACCAGCCCGGCACCGGGTACGGCTACCCGCAGCAGCCACAGCCCCAGCAGCCGCCCGGCACCGGCTACGGCTACCCGCACCAGCAGCCCGGTACCGGCTACGGGTACCCGCACCCCACCCCCCAGCCGTACCCGCAGCAGCAGGGCACCGGCTACGGCTACCCGCACCAGCAGCAGCCCGCCCCGCAGCAGCACCCCGGCAGCTACGGCTACCCGCACGCCGGCACCGGCCAGCAGCCGCCGACCCAGGCCCCCGCGCAACCGCCGGCCCAGGCCCCTGCCCCTGCCCCGGCCCAGCCGCCCACCGGCGAGGAGTTCGCCCTGCCGCCGCAGGGCCCGCAGTTCCAGCCCCGCTGACCGGCACGCTCAGAACACCACCGCCGCCCGGCGCGATCCGGAAGAGAGCCCCTAGTCGGAACCGCCCTGGCTCTTGTACCCGCGCTGCCACTGCATCCCGAACCCGTACAGCCGGTCGATGTCCGCCTGGAACCCGTTGACGTACCGCACCTCGCGGCGCACCGTCAGCTGGTTGTCCCCCGCGTTCTCGATCAGCACCACCGCGCACGAGCGCGCCGCCCGGGCCCGTTCGTCCAGCTTGATCTCGATCCGCGGCCCGGTCTGCGGCACGATCGTCACCACCGCGTGGGACTGCTCGAAGGCCGGCGTGCCGTCGTAGATGTAGACGAAGATCAGCAGCCGTTTGAACTTGTCCTTCTTCTCCAGGTTGACGTACATCGTCTCGCCGGACGGCGCCCCGTACTGGTCGTCACCGCTGAGCTTGATGTACGGCGGTTCCCGGAGGTCGCCGAAGTAGCCGCCGAGCGGCTGCACCACGCCGCTGCTCCCGTCGGACAGTTCGTACATGCACGCCAGGTCGAGGTCGACGTTGACCTGCTCGTTCTGCACCGAGTCCGGCTCTAGCGGGCGCAGGATGCGGGGGCTGAAGAGGCGCTTGGCGCGTTCGCGGGCACTCGGCCGGACGGCCCCGGAGCGGGTGGTCCAGTGCAGGTTGACGTAGAGGTAGCCGGTGGTGGCCGCGGACCCGGTGATCGCGTGCTGCGGGGTCGACTTGGTGAGTATGACCTTGTGCTGACCGCCCGGGTTGTCGAAGGTGTAGTTCCGCTCCCCGCGCAGGTACTCCCAGATCGAGACCATCCCGCCCTCTCCCCCTGCTCCCGTCAGGCGATCTGACGGTCCGCCGCTCCATGATCGGGCATCAGCCCGGCCCTCGGATACCCAAACCTTCCCCTCCCCTACCCCGTCGGGCCCCCCGGCGCTCACCGCCGGGTCGACGAGTGGGGCGGCCGGTGGGTCGATTGGCGGGAGGAAGCCCCCCTCCCGTAACATGCCGCCCCTTCGGACGCGATATCGTCTAGCCGCACAGGTGTCCCGTCCGCCCCTGCGCGGGTGCGGCGGGTACGCCGTGCGGCGACGAACGAACCGTCAGGCGCGACCCGAGTACCGGGAGCTGACCGCCTGTGTCGCTCTGTGAACCCGTCCCCTGCGGAAACCCGAGGCCCGACCCGCAATGAACCTGACCTCCATACAGCTGGTCTGGACCGTCGTCGGCGGCGCAGCCCTGCTGTTCGTCGCCGTCCTGCTGGCGACGCTGCGTTTCAAGAACACGAAGAAGGAAGAGGCCGGCGACTCCTGGGAGCGCAGCGAGGAGCGTCGGCGGCGCAAGGAGATGATCTACGGCATCTCCTCCTACACGCTGCTGTTCTGCTGCGCCGGTGTCGCGGCCGCACTGTCCTTCCACGGCCTGGTGGGCTTCGGCAAGGAGAACCTGGGCCTGTCCGGCGGCTGGGAGTACCTCGTCCCGTTCGGTCTCGACGGCGCCGCGATGTTCTGCTCGGTGCTCGCCGTCCGCGAGGCCAGCCACGGTGACGCCGCGCTCGGCTCCCGCCTGCTGGTCTGGGTGTTCGCGATCGCCTCGGCCTGGTTCAACTGGGTGCACGCGCCGCGCGGCGTGTCGCACGACGGCGCCCCGCAGTTCTTCTCCGGCATGTCGATCTCGGCGGCGATCCTGTTCGACCGCGCGCTGAAGCAGACCCGCAAGGCCGCGCTGCGCGAGCAGGGGCTCGTGCCGCGCCCGCTGCCGCAGATCCGGATCGTCCGCTGGCTGCGCGCCCCGCGCGAGACCTACGCGGCCTGGTCGCTGATGCTGCTGGAGAACGTCCGCAGCCTGGACGAGGCGGTCGAGGAGGTGCGCGAGGAGCGCCAGGCCAAGCTGGACGCCAAGGTGCGGGCCCGCACGGCCGACCGCCGCGAGCGGGCCGAGCTGAAGGCCATCTCCCGCCAGGGCGGCATGCTCGCCCGGGCCCGCGGCGGCCGCCAGGTGCCCGCGCTCACGGCTGCCGGCGACGGCCAGACCGCTACGGAGCCTGCCCTAGCCGCCGAGTCGGACACCGCCTCCTCGCACCAGGCCGGCTCGGGCCCGCTGGAGCCGGCCGCGCTGGACGCCGGCCGCCGCCCGCGTGCCGCCGTCGGCTCGTCGTACGCGCCGTCCTCCTCGGCGTCCTCCTCGCCCTACTCGTCGTCCTACTCCTCCTCGTCCGCCGGATCGGGCTCGGGCTCGTCCTACCGCAGCTCGGCCATCGACCTGACGGCCGACGACGACACCCTGTCGATGCCCAAGCTGGACTCGCTGGAGCGCAAGCTGCGCGCGATCGAGCAGCAGCTCGGCTGAGCGGGCCCACCGCGACGCGGAACGGCCGCCCCCGGATTCCCGGAGGCGGCCGTTTCGCGTACCCGGCGGGCTATTCGCCGGTACTCGTACTCACCAGTTCCGGTTCGTCCCGCGCGGCCTCGCGCCGGTTGCGCAGGATCGACGAGCCGAGCGCCAGCCCGATGAAGGCGACGCCGATCAGACCGGTGACGATCTCCGGGATGTGGTACTTGATCCCGACCAGCAGGATCACCGAGAGCGCGCCGATCGCGTAGTGCGCGCCGTGCTCCAGGTAGACGTAGTCGTCCAGGGTGCCCTTGCGGACCAGGAAGACGGTCAGCGAGCGGATGTACATCGCGCCGATGCCCAGGCCCAGGGTGATCTGGAAGATGTCGCTGGAGATGGCGAACGCGCCGACCACGCCGTCGAAGGAGAACGAGGCGTCCAGGACCTCCAGGTAGAGGAAGAGGAAGAACGCGGCCTTGCCGCCGACCTGGAGGATCGACTTGCCGGACTTCTCGGCCTCCTCCTCGCGCTCGGCGTCCTCCTCCAGGCCCGATTCGAAGATCGAGGAGAGGCCGCCGACCACGAGATAGGTGATCAGGCCGAGGACGCCGGCGAGCAGAACGGTTTCGGCGTGCTCCTCGGCGAAGAAGTTGGAGGCCAGCACCAGCACGACCAGCGCGACGACGCTGGAGAAGGCGTCCAGCTTGCCGACCTTCTGTAGCGGGCGCTCGATCCAGCCCAGCCAGTTATGCTCCTTCTCGTCGTCGAACACGAAGTCGAGGAAGATCATGAGCAGGAAGACGCCGCCGAAGGCCGCGATGGCGGGGTTGGCCGCCTCCAGGTACTGACCGTAGGTCAGGCCGGCGTGCGTCTTGTCGGAGTGCAGCGCGAGGTCGATGACCGTCGCGGGGTTGAGCTTCGCGGTGAGGCCGACCACCAGCAGCGGGAAGACCAGCCGCATGCCGAAGACGGCGATGAGCACGCCGACGGTCAGGAAGATCTTCTGCCAGTACGGGTTCATCCGCTTCAACACCGTGGCGTTGACCACCGCGTTGTCGAACGACAGGGAGATCTCCAGGATGGAGAGGATCAGCACGATGCCGAATCCTTGGGCCCCCCAGAGCAGTCCGGCCGCGATCAGGCCTAGGACGGTGATCGCGAACGACCAGCCGAAAGTGCGGAGGAACACGGGACTTGGTTACCTTTCGGGTTTCGGGCCGTGCCGGGGGCGGCCTCGTCCCGAGACGCCCTGACCGGGCCGGGCCCGGTCAGGTCACCCCCGCACTGCCTTCTGTTCTCATGATCGTAGGTTGGGTGCGATTGTTCTGATTTTCGCCTTTTCGCCCTTACTGTACGTTTACGCCGAAATCGAGGGCGATGCCGCGCAGGCCGGAGGCGTAGCCCTGGCCCACCGCGCGGAACTTCCACTCACCCGCGTAGCGGTACAGCTCGCCGAAGATCATCGCGGTCTCGCTGGACGCGTCCTCGGACAGGTCGTAACGGGCGATCTCCTGGCCGTCGAGGGAGTTGGCGACCCGGATGTAGGCGTTGCGGACCTGCCCGAAGTTCTGCAGCCGCGCCTCGGCGTCGTAGATCGACACCGCGAAGACCACCTTGTCCGCCTGCGCCGGCACCAGCTCCAGGTTGACCAGGACCACCTCGTCGTCGCCGTCGTCCTCGCCGCCGGTGAGGTTGTCACCGGTGTGCTCGACCGAGCCCTCGGGGCTCTTGAGGTTGTTGTAGAAGACGAAGTACTCGTCACCGAGCACCCGGCCGCCACCACAGATCAGGGCGCTCGCATCGAGGTCGAACGGTGCGCCCGTGGTCGAACGGGCGGACCAGCCGAGGCCGATCTGGACCTGCGTCAGGTTCGGCGCGGCCTTGGTGAGCGAGACGTTCCCGCCCTTGGCGAGCGTGACCACCATGACTGTTCTTCCTCCCTTGCCTTCTCCCGGGGCGCGCCTACAAGGTGTAGTCCCCCACGGCCCGGGCCGGCCCCGTTTGGCCGGCTGAACTTCCTGAACTCACATCCTCGCAGCGCACGGAGCCGACACGAAGCCGGGGCGGCCCCGGACCTCTGGAGGTCCGGGGCCGCCCCGTACAAGGCTCCCGCGCCGGGCGGCCGGCGTCGTCCGCCGCCGCCCCGTGTCGCGTCGTGTCGCCCGGTGTCGACCGGTGTCGTCCGGTCAGACGTTGACGCCGAAGTCCTGGGCGATGCCGCGCAGGCCGGAGGCGTAGCCCTGGCCGATGGCCCGGAACTTCCACTCGGCGCCGTTGCGGTACAGCTCGCCGAAGACCATCGCGGTCTCGGTGGAGGCGTCCTCGGAGAGGTCGTAGCGGGCCAGCTCCGTGTTGTCGGCCTGGTTCACCACGCGGATGAACGCGTTGCGGACCTGGCCGAAGTTCTGCCCGCGGCTCTCGGCGTCGTAGATCGAGACCGGGAAGACGATCTTCTGGACGTCCGCCGGGACGCCGGCCAGGTTGACCTTGATCGCCTCGTCGTCGCCCTCGCCCTCGCCGGTGCGGTTGTCACCGGTGTGCTCGACGGAGCCGTCCGCGCTCTTCAGGTTGTTGAAGAAGACGAAGTTCCCGTCCGAGGCGACCTTGCCCTGCTCGTTGCAGAGCAGCGCGCTGGCGTCCAGGTCGAAGTCCGTCCCGGTGGTGGTCCGGACGTCCCAGCCCAGGCCGACGACCACGGCCGAAAGCCCCGGGGCCTCCTTGGTGAGCGAGACATTGCCGCCCTTGCTCAGGCTGACACCCACTTGTCCTCCAAGAATCGGGAGGCACGCCCTGGTGCCCCCGTGGTGCGGTTCGAGGCGCCGGCCGGCGAGCGGCTCACGTGCCCCACCCGACCAACGGACCGAGCGTAGTGCGCGGTTCCCGTCCGTACGTGCGAACGGGCCCGGCGCGGCTGTTCGAAGTTCGCGGGGCCCGGGCCCCGCGGCCACCGCCACGGGCCCCACGCGGGGCCTCAGAGGGCGGCGAGGGCCTTCAGGTACTCCTGCTCGTCCCGGGCGTCCGGGAGGTCGTTGACGACGCTCCAGCGCACCGTGCCCGCCGTGTCGATCACGAAGGTGCCGCGCACGGGGCAGCCCTTCCGCTCATCGAGGACGCCGTAGGCGCGGGCGACCTCGCCGTGCGGCCAGAAGTCGGCCAGCAGCGGGAACTCCAGGCCCTCCCGCTCGGCGAAGACGCGCTGGGTGAACTGCGAGTCGCAGGAGACGCCGAGCACCTGGACCCGGTCGCTCTGCAGCTGCGCCAGCTCCCGCTGGATGGCACCGAGCTCGCCGGTGCAGACGCCGGTGAAGGAGAACGGGTAGAAGACCAGGACGACGTTCCGCTCGCCCCGGAAGTCGGAGAGGCGGACCGCTTCGCCGTGCTGGTTGTTGAGCTCGAAGTCCGGAGCCTCGGTGCCGACCTCGATGGCCATGAGCGTGACCTTTCTGACGCGACCGCGCCGCGCGGGCGGCGCGGCCAGCGCCATCCTCGCATCCGTTCGGGCACGTTCCGCCGAATGGATGAGGGCGGCACCCGCGCGCTCCACCGCTTTCGCCCTGGGCGAACGCGTTTCCGGGTCGGCCCCGGGGTGGGAACGCCCCCGCGTGACCACGCTCCGTGACGACGGGGGCGGCGGCGCCGCCGGTTCCGGACCCGGCTCCGAACCCGGTTCCGGACCCGGAAAACGGTCGGGCCCCGCCGGAGGGATCCTCCGGCGGGGCCCGGTGCGGGGCCTCAGAGCCCGCTCAGCGCTTGCCGGCCGGCTTGGCCGTGGACTTGGTGGCGAGCCGGGTGGCCGCCCAGTCCTTGGCGACCGCGATCGAGCTGGTCTGGGAGAGACCGGCGGTGCGGGCCGCGTCCGCGATGTCGGACGCCTCGATGTGGCCGTCGCGCCCGGTCTTGGGCGTCAGCAGCCAGATCAGACCGCCTTCGGCCAGGTACTCCAGGGCGTCGACGAGGGAGTCGGTGAGGTCCCCGTCGTCGTCGCGGTGCCACAGCAGGACGGCGTCGGCGACGTCGTCGTAGTCCTCGTCGACGAGATCCGTCCCGGTGAGCTCCTCGATGCCTTCGCGGAGATCCTGGTCAGTGTCGTCGTCGTACCCCAGCTCCTGGATGATCTGGCCCTCTTCGAAGCCGAGACGGGTCGCCGGGTTGGACTTGTCCGCGGGGTCCGCGGTCGCGCTCACGGGAATAACCTCCAGTATTCGGCCCGGCATCCATGCCGAGGCTGTGGCCGTAGTCCACACGGGCGCGGCGGTTCGCGCAAGTACCCGACCCCCGATCCCCCCCAAAGGTTGACGTGCCACAGCGGGGACACGCCGTTCGTTGTGTCGGGAATCACACCGATTTGCCCTTCTCTGCATGAGACAAGGATGCTTCGGGTGGTCCCGGCCCACAGGGCGTACGGATGCCCGAGATACGAACGGCATTCGGGTCCGCGCGTGCGCGGGCGTAGAGTCTCCTGTTGGCCCTCACCCCGGCCGCCCGCCATCGGGCGGACGGGACACCAGGTCGGACCACCTCTGTACGTAGCACCCGGGGGTGTGCGGGGCGGGCGAAGTCGCCCGGACCGCGCACCGCCAGACCGTCCCGCCCACCAGGCGGAACGGTTACCGATCGGTAGAGATGACGGATCTCCGAGCGCGGTAGCACGATGGAGGCGGCGCGACACACCTCAGTTTCGACCGACAGTGAAGGAACAGCGTGGCTTCCGGATCCGATCGCAACCCGATCATCATTGGCGGCCTTCCGAGTCAGGTCCCGGACTTCGATCCCGAGGAGACCGCGGAATGGCTGGAGTCGCTTGACGCGGCCATCGACGAGCGGGGGCGCGAGCGCGCCCGCTACCTGATGCTCCGCCTGATCGAGCGCGCCCGCGAGAAGCGTGTCGCCGTGCCCGAGATGCGCAGCACGGACTACGTCAACACCATCGCGACCAAGGACGAGCCGTTCTTCCCCGGCAACGAGGAGATCGAGCGCAAGATCCTCAACGCGACCCGCTGGAACGCGGCCGTGATGGTCTCCCGGGCGCAGCGCCCGGGCATCGGCGTGGGCGGGCACATCGCCACCTTCGCCTCCTCCGCGTCGCTGTACGACGTCGGCTTCAACTACTTCTTCCGCGGCAAGGACGCCGAGGGCGAGTCCGGCGACCAGATCTTCTTCCAGGGCCACGCCTCCCCCGGCATCTACGCCCGCGCGTTCCTGCTGGACCGACTGTCCGAGCAGCAGCTCGACGCGTTCCGCCAGGAGAAGTCGAAGGCCCCGTACGGCCTCTCCAGCTACCCGCACCCGCGGCTGATGCCGGACTTCTGGGAGTTCCCGACCGTGTCCATGGGCCTCGGCCCGCTCGGCGCGATCTACCAGGCCCGGATGAACCGCTACCTGGAGCACCGCGGGATCAAGGACACCTCCGACTCGCAGGTCTACGCCTTCCTCGGCGACGGCGAGATGGACGAGCCGGAGTCGCTGGGCCAGCTGTCGCTGGCCGCGCGCGAGGGCCTCGACAACCTGACCTTCGTGGTCAACTGCAACCTGCAGCGCCTGGACGGCCCGGTCCGCGGCAACGGCAAGATCATCCAGGAGCTGGAGTCCCAGTTCCGGGGCGCCGGCTGGAACGTGATCAAGCTGGTCTGGGACCGCAGCTGGGACCCGCTGCTCGCGCAGGACCGCGACGGCGTCCTGGTCAACAAGCTGAACACCACGGTGGACGGCCAGTTCCAGACCTACGCCACCGAGACCGGTCAGTACATCCGCGAGCACTTCTTCGGCAGCGACCTGCGCCTGCGCAAGATGGTCGAGAGCATGACCGACCAGCAGGTCCAGCACCTGGGTCGCGGCGGCCACGACCACAAGAAGATCTACGCGGCGTTCAAGGCGGCCCGCGAGCACCAGGGCCAGCCGACGGTCATCCTCGCCCAGACGGTCAAGGGCTGGACGCTCGGCCCCAACTTCGAGGGCCGCAACGCCACCCACCAGATGAAGAAGCTGACGGTCGAGGACCTGAAGCGCTTCCGCGACCGGCTGCACCTGCCGATCACCGACAAGCAGCTGGACGAGGGCTACCCGCCCTACTACCACCCGGGCCGCGACTCGGAAGAGATCCAGTACATGCACGACCGCCGCAGCGAGCTGGGCGGCTACGTGCCGACCCGCAAGGTGCGCCCGCGTCAGCTGGAACTGCCCGGCGACGACGCGTACAAGGCGGTCAAGAAGGGCTCCGGCAACCAGACCATCGCCACCACCATGGCGTTCGTCCGGGTGCTCAAGGACCTCATGCGGGACAAGGGCATCGGCAACCGCTTCGTGCCGATCGCGCCCGACGAGTACCGCACCTTCGGCATGGACTCGCTCTTCCCGTCGGCGAAGATCTACAACCCGCTCGGCCAGACCTACGAGTCGGTCGACCGCGACCTGCTGCTGGCCTACAAGGAGTCGCCGACCGGCCAGATGCTGCACGACGGCATCTCCGAGGCCGGCTGCACCGCCTCGCTGATCGCCGCCGGCTCCTCCTACGCCACCCACGGCGAGCCGCTGATCCCGGTGTACGTCTTCTACTCGATGTTCGGGTTCCAGCGCACCGGCGACCAGTTCTGGCAGATGGCCGACCAGCTGGCCCGCGGCTTCGTGATCGGCGCCACCGCCGGCCGCACCACGCTGACCGGCGAGGGCCTCCAGCACGCCGACGGCCACTCGCAGCTGCTGGCCTCGACCAACCCCGGCGTCGTCGCGTACGACCCGGCGTACGGCTTCGAGATCGCGCACATCGTCCAGGACGGTCTGCGGCGGATGTACGGCACCAGTGCCGAGCACCCGCACGGCGAGGACGTGTTCTACTACATGACCGTCTACAACGAGCCGATCAAGATGCCGGCCGAGCCCGAGAACGTGGACGTCGAGGGCATCCTCAAGGGTCTGCACAAGTACGCGCCGGGCACCGCCGGCCAGATCCCGGCCCAGATCCTCGCCTCCGGCGTGGCCGTGCCGTGGGCCCTGGAGGCCCAGCGCATCCTCGCCGAGGAGTGGAACGTCAAGGCCGACGTCTGGTCCGCGACCTCCTGGAACGAGCTGCGCCGCGACGCGGTGGAGGCCGAGGAGTTCAACCTGCTGCACCCCGAGGAGCAGCAGCGCGTGCCGTACGTCACCCAGAAGCTCCAGGGTGCCGAGGGCCCGGTCGTCGCCGTGTCCGACTGGATGCGCGCGGTGCCGGACCAGATCTCCCGCTGGGTGCCCGGTCAGTACCAGTCGCTGGGTGCCGACGGGTTCGGCTTCGCCGACACCCGCGGTGCGGCGCGTCGCTTCTTCCACATCGACGCGCAGTCGGTCGTCCTGGCGGTGCTCACCGAGCTCGCCAAGCAGGGCAAGGTCGACCGCAGCGCGCTGAAGGACGCGATCGACCGCTACCAGCTGCTCGACGTGGCCGCGGCCGACCCGGGCGCCGCCGGCGGCGACGCCTGATCACCCGCTAGACCCTGAAGGGCCGGACCTCCGAGCACGGAGGTCCGGCCCTTCGGCGTACCCGGGCACCGTCACCGGCCCGGGGCGGCGGACGACGGCGCGCAGCGGCCCCGGACTCCATCGAGTCCGGGGCCGCTGGTCGTCGGTCGTCGATCGTTGGTCGCGCGGGGATCAGACGTGGCGCGGGATCAGATGTGCACGGCCGGGCCCGCGTCGACGGTGCCCCGGCGGGTGAGCAGGCCGAGCACGGCGGCGGCGAAGGCCACCACGGCCGCGACCGCGAAGGCGAGCGACATGCCGCTGACGAAGGAGTCGTGCACGGCGCCCGCCATCGCGTCCACCGCCTGCTGCGGGGTGCCGGCCGGGGCCGGCGGGGCGATGCCGAGCTGAGCGGCCTGCTTGAGGCCCTCGCCCTCGGCGCCCTGGACCGGCGGCAGGCCGGCCTTGGCCCAGTTGCCGGGCAGCACGTCCCCGACCTTGGCGGCCATCAGCGCGCCGAGCACCGCGGTGCCGAGGCTGCCGCCGACCTGCATCGCGGCCTGCTGGAGGCCGCCGGCCACACCGGACAGCTCCAGCGGGGCGTTGCCGACGATCACCTCGGTGGCGCCGACCATGACCGGGCTGATGCCGAGGCCCATCAGGACGAACCAGAGCGACATCACGCCGGTGCCGGAGCCCGCGTCCAGGGTGGACATGCCGAACATCGCGGCGGTGGTGATCAGCATGCCGGCCACGATCGGGATCCGCGGGCCGAGCTTGCCGATCGCGATGCCCGCCACCGGCGAACCGATGATCATCATGCCGGTCATCGGCAGCAGGTGGACGCCGGCCGACACCGGCGACATCCCGTGCACGTTCTGCAGGTAGAAGGTCACGAAGAAGATCGCGCCGAAGAACGCGAAGGCCATCAGCACCATCAGCAGGGTGCCCGCCGACAGCGGCACCGAACGGAACAGGCTGAGCGGGATCAGCGGCTCCTTCGCCCGGGCCTGCCAGAACGCGAAGAGCACCATCAGGACCACCGCGCCGCCCAGGAACAGCAGCGTGCGGGCGTCGCCCCAGCCCCACTCGGGGGCCTTGATGATGCCGAAGACCAGCGCGAACATCGCCACCGAGAGCAGCGCGATCCCGGGCAGGTCGAAGGACTTGGCGGCCTTCTCGGCCCGCACGTCCTTGAGAATCCACAGGCCGAGGCCGAGCGCGATCAGGCCGACCGGGATGTTGATGAAGAAGACCGACTCCCAGTTGACGTGCTCGACCAGCAGGCCGCCGACGATCGGGCCGGCCGCGGTCGAGGCGCCGATCACGCCGCCCCAGATGCCGATCGCCATGTTGAGCTTCTCGGCCGGGAAGGCGCCGCGCAGCAGGCCGAGCGCGGCCGGCTGGAGCAGCGCGCCGAACAGGCCCTGGAGCACCCGGAAGGCGATCACGGTCTGGATGTTGCCGGCGAAGCCGATCGCGGCCGAGGTGGCGGCGAAGCCGACGGCGCCGACCAGGAAGGTGTTCTTGTGGCCGAACCGGTCGCCGATCTTGCCGGCCGTGATCAGGAAGACCGCCAGGGCCAGCAGGTAGCCGCTGGTCACCCACTGGATCTCGGAGGGCGCGGCCTTCAGGTCCGCCTGGATGACGGGGTTGGCGATGGCGACGATCGTGCCGTCCAGGGCGACCATCATCACGCCGACCGCGACGGTCAGCAGGGTCAGCCAGGGGTGTCCCTTGAGCCCTCCCCCGCCCGGTGGCGTGCGCTGCGGCGGGACGTCCGCCTTGGCGTTCTTGACGACGGACTGGCTCATCTGGGGCCCTCCGGGGGCGTGGCAGAGAACGGAACGTGGGCGTGGCGCCGCGACCCACCCGTCCCCACGAGTGCCCGGTCGGCGAGCGCCACTTCCGGCAGATTATGTCAGCCACTGACATTCGGCAAACACTGACTTCTGACTCTGGCTGACATTTGTCAGAGCGCTAAGGTTGTGCTCCTCACCCCGCCCGCACGCGCTCGGAAGGCCCCGCCATGGCCGCTCGCACCCCCACCCCCACCGCCGCCCCGGGCACCCCCGAACGGCTGCCAGGGCTGCGCGAGCGCAAGAAGCAGCAGACCAGGGACGCCCTGGTCCAGGCCGCCCACGTGCTCTTCCTCGGCCAGGGCTTCGCCCGCACCACCGTCGACGAGATCGCCTCCGCCGTCGAGGTCTCCCAGCGCACCTTCTTCCGCTACTTCGCCAACAAGGACGAGGTCGCGCTCGCCGTGATGGCCGACGCCGAGGACTACTTCATCGAGTGCCTCTGCCGCCGCCCGGCCCACGAGTCCCCGCTCCAGGCCCTGCGCGCCGCGATCGTCCAGTCCTGGCGCGAACTCGGTGCCGAACACCGCACCGGCCCCCGCTCGATCACCACCGCCCTCGAACTGATGCGGATGATCGAGGAGACCCCCACCCTGCTCGCCACCCACCTGCGCCGGGTCACCGAGCAGGAACGGGTGGTCGTCCGGGTGCTCGCCGAGCGCGAGGGCCTCGACCCGGTCGAGGACCTGCGCCCCACCGTGCTCGCCGCCGTCTTCGGCAGCGTACTGCGCGCCGCCCACCTGTCCTGGACCCCCGACCAGGAACCCGCCGGGCCCGAGGGCATGGTCGCCGTCATCGAGCGCCACTTCGACCAGCTCGGCCCGGCCCTGGCCGGCCACTGGCGCACCGGCCCGCAGTAGTACCGCGGGCACCGCTCCGGCCCCCGGAACGGTCCCGCCCGCAGTAGTACCCGGGTAGCACCCCCTACTCCGGTAGCACTCCGATGTTCGACCCCAGTGCGACGACGGGCGGACAAGCACCCTCCTAGGCTGGCCCGCGATGAAGACGATCACCACGACCGAAGTCCGCGCGCAGGCCCTCCGGCTGCTCCGCTCGCTCCGGCACCACCTCACCACCCCGACCGGCGGGTCCACCCCGCTGCTCGGGGACTCGCCCCGCGCCTGGCTGCGCCGGCTTCCGTACGTCGTCGCGCTGATCATGCAGGCCTCGCTGATCCCCACCGGGATCGCCGCCCTGGTCGACTTCTACGGCGTCGCCGTGCCCATCGCCGGCGCGCTCACCGTCGCCCAGACCGCGCCGCTGCTGCTCGCCATCACCCGGCCGCTGGCCGCTTGGTGGATCAGCGCGGCCACCCTCGTCACCACGGCCTCCATCACCGCCCGGCACCACCAGTTCGGCGGCACCTGGCCGTGGACGGCGCCGATGGTCCTGGCGTACGTCTTCCTGCTGATCGCGCTCGCGCTGCGGGAGAGCCGGGCCACCCTGATCGCGGTCTGGATCGCCACGATCCTGCTCACCCTGCTCACCACCACGCTCGGCTTCCCGCACGCCGACGACGGCACCACCATGCTGCTGGTCGCCCTCGGCGGCGCCGCCCTGCTGCTCGGCTGGGCCGTCCAGGACCGCACCGAGGCCCGCCGGCTGCTCGCCGAACAGGAGCACATCAGCGAGGCCGAACGCGAGCGGCGCACCCTGCTGGAGGAGCGCGCCCGGATCGCGAGGGAGCTGCACGACGTGGTCGCCCACCACATGTCGGTGATCGCCGTGCAGGCGGCCAGCGCGCCGTACCGGATCACCGGCGTACCGGCCGCGGCCACCGAGGAGTTCACCGCCATCGCCGGCACCGCCCGCGAGTCGCTGACCGAGATGCGCCGGCTGCTGGGCGTGCTGCGCAGCGAGGAGTCCGCCGCCGAGAAGGTGCCGCAGCCCGGGATCGAGCAGCTGCCGCAGCTGATCGAGACGGTGGGGCGGGCCGGGGTCCCGGCCGAGCTGGTGGTGGATCCTGGGCTGGCCGAGGCGGTGCCGAAGGCGGTCGGCCTGTCCGCGTACCGGATCGTGCAGGAGGCGCTGGCCAACGTGGTGCGCCACGCGCCCGGTTCGCGGGCCCGGATATCCCTGGTCGACGAGGGCGCCACCCTGCTGCTGACCGTGGTGAACACGGCCCCGCCCCGGCACACCGAGTCGCTGGAGGCCTCGATGGAGGGCACCGGACAGGGACTGATCGGAATGCGGGAACGCGCCCGGCTGGTCGGTGGCAGGCTGGAGACCGGCCCGATGCCGGACGGCGGCTACAAGGTCGCCGCCGTCCTGCCCCTCGAAACCCCCCGGGAGAAGCCCGCATGACCATCCGCGTGATCATCGTCGACGACCAGGCCATGGTGCGGGCCGGCTTCGCCGCCCTGCTCAACGCCCAGAGCGACATCGACGTGGTGGGGGACGCGGCGGACGGCGCACAGGCCCTGGAGGTGAGCGGCCGCACCCACCCGGACCTGGTGCTGATGGACGTCCGCATGCCCGTCATGGACGGCCTGGAGGCCGCCCGCCGACTGCTCGACCCGGCCGTCCCCGGCGCGCACCGGCCCAAGGTGATGATGCTGACCACCTTCGACGTGGACGACTACGTGTACGAGGCGCTGCGCGCCGGGGCCAGCGGCTTCCTGCTCAAGGACGCCCCGCCGGCCGACCTGATCTCCGCGGTCCGGGTGGTCTCGGCCGGCGAGGCGCTGCTCGCCCCCTCGGTGACCCGCCGGCTGATCGAGGACTTCGCCCGCAACCGGCCGGCCCGGCGGCGCGACCCCAAACTGCGGCTCAACGGCCTCACCCCGCGTGAGACCGAGGTGCTGGAGCTGATCGCCCGCGGCCTGTCCAACCAGGAGATAGCCGGCCGGCTGGTCCTGGCCGAGCAGACCGTCAAGACCCACATCGGGCGCATCCTCGCCAAGCTCGACCTGCGCGACCGCGCCCAGGCCGTCGTCCTCGCCTACGAGTCCGGCCTGGTGACGCCGGGCCAGTGACGCCCGCCGGGCCGGTGGTCCCGGCCGCCCCCGTCCGGGCGGCACCCCCCGTGGTACCCCGAGTAGTACCCCGGTAGCACCCGGGAGTTGGCCCCGCGGTGTGACGTCCGCGGGGCCGTCGCATTTCTACCTTCCTTTCCGTCGAAGTCGAACGGACGAGGGAGGGGCCGGACATGGGGAAGTTTCGGGTCAAGAGAGCCATCGCGGCCAGTACGGTGATGCTGGCCGCGGTGCTCGGTCTCGGCGGCTTCTCCACCGACGCCCAACAGGCCGTCACCGGCCCGCCGCCGGGCAGCGCCGCCTGGGTGGCCGACACCGCGCTCGGCATCCACCCGCCCGACCCGGCCACCGCCACCCCGGCCGAAGTCGCCGCTTTCTTCGCCGGGTTGACGCCCGCCCAGCAGGACGCGCTGGCCGTCCGGCACCCGCTGGTGGTCGGCAACCTGGACGGCGCACCGGTCCAACTCCGCTACCGGGCCAACACGTTGGCCCTCACCGCGGAGCTCGGCCGCGAACTCGCCCGGGCCACCGACCCGGCACTCACCCCGCAGGACCACGAGCAGGCCCGCACCCGCGCCGAGCGCTACCGCGCCCTGCTGGACGGCGACCGCCGGATCCTCGTCTTCGACCCGCGCGGCCGCGGCGAGGTCGCCGAGGTCTTCGGCGACCTCGCCGCCGCCCCCCGCACCGCCGTCGTCGTCCCCGGCTCGGACAACGACCTGGAGAACTTCGACCGCTCCCCCGGCTCGTACGGCACCCCCGCCGGCATGGCCCGCTCGCTCTACCGGGCCACCGACCGGCAGACCGCCGTCATCGCCTGGACCGGCTACACCACCCCGGTCGGGATCGGCCTGGGCGCCGCCACCGAGGACCTGGCCCGGGCCGGGGCCGCGCGACTCACCCGGCTGCTCGACGGACTCGCCGTCAGCACCCGCCCGCAGGCCCCGGCCACGGTGTTCTGCCACAGCTACGGCTCGGTGGTCTGCGGGCTGGCCCGCCCCGGGCCCGACCAGGCCTCCGGCGTGGTCGTCCTCGGCTCGCCCGGGATGGGCGTCGGCTCGGCCGCCGCCCTCGACCCGCGCGTCCCGCTCTGGGCCACCGCCCGCAACGACTCCGACTGGATCGGCCGGGTCCCCTACGTCTCGGTGCTCGGCCTCGGCCACGGCGCCGACCCGACCGCCCCCGGCTTCGGCGCCCACCCGCTGCCCGCCACCGGAGCCGAGGGCCACGCCGGCTACTTCGCCCCCGGCACCGCCTCGCTCACCGCCTTCGCCGCCATCGCGCTCGGCCTCGACCGCTGACCACCGACCGCCTCACCGAAAGGAGCACCGCCATGGCCCACCCGCTGACCGCCCTGCGCCGCGCCGCCCACCAGGTCGACGCCCGCACCCCCGAGACCCGCGACCGCGCCCTGGACGGGCTGCGCGCCCTCGCCCTGCTCGCCGTGCCGGTCGGGCACTGGCTGCTCGGCGGCTTCACGCTCTCCGCCGACGGCGCCCTGCACAACGCGAGCCCGCTCTCCTCGCTCGGCGGCCTCGCCCCGATCAGCTGGGTGCTCCAGATGCTCGGGGTGTTCTTCCTGGTCGGCGGCCACTCCTCGGTCCAGTCGCTGGAGCGGGCCCGGGCCAAGGGCGTGACGTACCTGGGCTGGCTGCGCGGCCGGTCGGTGCGGCTGCTGCGCCCGGTGCTGGGGGTGACGGCCGTCTGGGCGCTGCTGATCGCACTGCTGCCCGCGCTCGGCGTCCCCGGGGACACCGTGCGGACCGGCGCGACGCTGGTGGTGCAGCCGCTCTGGTACATCGCGGTCTACCTGGGGCTGACCGCGCTCACCCCGCTGTGCGTGGCGGCCGGGCGCCGGCTGGGCGGCTGGTCGGCGGGCGTCCTGGTGGCCGCCGTCGCCGCCGTCGACCTGCTGCGGTACGGGCCGTGGGCGGAGGCGGTGCCGTCCTGGGTCGGGCTGTTGAACATCCTGCCGGGCTGGCTGTTCGGCTACCAGCTGGGCGTGCTGTGGGCGCAGGGTCGGCTCGGCCGCCCGGTGGCCCGGGTGCTGCTGGTCGGCGGCGGCGCGCTGTTCGCCACGCTGCTGCTGGCGTTCCACTACCCGGCCAGCATGGTCGGGGTGCCCGGGATGGAGCGGACCAACTCGCACCCGCCGTCCCTGCTGGTGCTGGCCCTGGCCGCGACGCAGTGCGGCGCCGCGGTGCTGCTGCGGGATCGCCTGGGCCGGCTGCTGACCTGCCGTCCGCTGCTGTGGCTGCCGGTGGTGGTGGTCAACCTCTCGGCGATGACGATCTTCTGCTGGCACCAGAGCGCGATGCTCGCGGTGGCGGTGCCCGGCGCGGCCGGCCTGGGCGCCGTGCCGGGGCTGACCACCGCGCCGGACTCGATCGGCTGGGTGGCCGCCCGGGTGGCGCTGATTCCGCTGTTCGCGGCTGTGCTGGTGGCGATCGGGTGGTTCACCCGGCGGTTCGACGGTCCGTGGACGGCCTTCTCCCGGGCCGGGAAGGCGCTGGCCGCGGCGGGCGCGGCGCTGTTCGCCGCGTACGCGCTGGGCATGGTGTGACCTGCGCCGGAGAGTGAGGCACCGGAGGGGCGCGGACCGATCGGTCCGCGCCCCTCCGGCCGTTCCGGAACCGGTTCCGGAGCCCTCCGGTCCGCATCCCTCCGAGCCCCCGGCCCGGGCCCGCGCGCTGTCGGCCCCCTGCCCTACGCTGCGGGCATGGTGACGTTCGAGGAGTTCCGCGCGATCGCGCTCGCCCTGCCGGAGGCCGCACAGGAGCCGACCTGGGACATCGAGACCCTGCGGATCCGCGGCCGGATCTTCGCGATGGGCGCGCCCGGGGGCCGGTCCGTCACCGTCAAGGCCTCCCCCGAGGACCAGGCCGAGCTGCTCGCCGCCGAGCCCGAGGTGTTCTCCAGCGCGCCGTACGTCGGGCGGCACGGCTGGGTGAGCGTCCGGCTGGACCTGGTCGATCCGGCGGAGCTGCGCGACCTCGTCGTCGAGGCCTGGCGGCGCACGGCGCCCAAGCGGATGGTGCGCGAATTCGATGTGCGGGCCACTCCGGGACGCTGAAACGACACCGTCGGTTCATGTGAGCCATCCCACAGTTTGGGCGGGCGCGTCGCCTCTCCGGGCGCCCTACGCTTGCGCAGGGAAGCAGGCAGTCTTGTTGCACCCTCCGGGCACCGCCCGAGAAACGGTGACGGGCCCTAAGGGAGTTGGTGCGGTGCGCAACCGTCGGCGCTGGAAGCGGGTACTGATCGGGGCGTTCGCGGGCTGTGCCGTGCTCGCCGACGCCGGCGCCGCGGCGGCCCAGGCGGCCGCCTCCACCGAACAGCTGGCGATCTCCACACCCCCGGCCGGCAGCGCCGCCTGGGTCCAGGACCACAGCTTCGACCGCACCCTGCCCGACCCGGCCACCACCACCCCGGCCGCCGCCGCCGCGTTCTTCGCCTCGCTCGCCCCCACCGAGCTGGACCGGCTGATCCGGGACTACCCGCTGGTCGTCGGCAACTTCGACGGCGCCCCGCTGGACCTGCGCTACCGCGCCAACAAGATCGCGCTGGCCGCCGAACGCGACAGCGCCCGGGCCCGCGCCGCCGACCACAAGCTCGACGCCGACACCCGCGAGCTGGCCGTCTCCCGCGCCAACGACGTCGAGCACCTGCTCGGCCCCGACCGGCAGATCCTCGCCTTCGACCCGCGCGGCCGCGGCCTGATCACCGAGGTGTGGGGCGACCTCGCCGACGCCGAGCGGATCTCCGTCGTCGTCCCCGGCTCGGACGCCGACCTCGGCCACTTCGACCAGGCCGCCGAACCGCTGCGCTCCCCGGCCGGCATGGCCCGCGCCCTGTACACCGAGGAGCAGCGGCAGGCGCCGAACACCCGCACCGCGGTGATCGCCTGGACCGGCTACGTCACCCCGTCCGGCCTCGGCCCGGACGCCGTCACCTCCCGGCTCGCCGACGTCGGCGCGCCCCGGCTGCAGCGGCTGCTCGCCGGGCTCAAGGAGACCACCCGGCCGGACGCACCCCCGGCGCTGCTCTGTCACTCGTACGGCTCCGTGGTCTGCGGCAACGCCGCCCCCGAGATCCCGCGCGCGGCCGCCTCCCCCTCCGACACCTCCGGGATCACCGACCTGATGGTGTTCGGCAGCCCCGGCATGGGTGTGCAGAGCACCAGCGAGCTGGGCACCGGCGTGCACGTCTGGGCCACCCGCAACCCCACCGACTGGATCGGCAACGTCCCGTACCTGGAGGTCGGCGGCCTCGGCCACGGCGCCGACCCGACCGCCGGCGGCTTCGGCGCCGAGCAGATCTCCTCGGCCCGCGCGGCCGGCCACAACGGCTACTTCACCGAGGGCACCGACAGCCTGCACAACTTCGCGGCGATCTCGCTCGGCCACTACCAGGACGTCGTCCGCCCCGCCCCGAACTCCTAGGGCGTGTCTGACAATTCGCGTCGGATCAGCGCGCGGCGTTGGGCGCCCGGCTGGGCGTGCCGGCGAAGCGTCCTCGTACTGGGTCGTACTTGGACGTTTCGCCGGTGCGTTCAGCCGGGATGCCCGGCGTCGCGCGCCCGGCGGGAATTGTCAGACACGCCCTAACTTGATCTTTAACCTGTGCGGCGAGGTCGAGGGTGGATGACCTGTGGGTTCTTCTTCGCCGGTGGCGTCTTGGTGTCCGTTTTGCCGACGATGTGGACGTCATGGCGTGGGGTCGCTGTCGTGTTCTTGCGCCCGGGGGGCCGGCCTGGTCCTGGTCGGCTGGATTTCGGTGCGGCGGCTGGGCAGGCGGTCTTGCGGCGGATGTGCCTGAATCCTCGCCGGACGCGGGAGGGGGTCATGCGTTCGGGTGGTGCGGGCCGTTCCCAGGGGTGCCGGAGGTCGGCGGCGAGGGGCCGGGCGAGGCGGAGCTGGGTGTAGGCGGCCAGGATCAGCCAGGTCCAACGATCGGCGGCCTCGGGTGTGCGGATCTTCGGACGGGTCCAGCCCAGGGTCTGTTTGAACAGCCGGAACATGTGCTCGATGTCGAAGCGACGCAAGAACGCCTGCCACAGCCGGTCGGCGTCGGCCGCGGTGGCGTCGGTGCCGGACCACCACAGCCATACCGGCCTCGGGGTCGCACCGCTCGGCAGGTGGTCGACGTCCAGGCGGATCACGGTGCCTTCGATCACCGGCAGGGTCCCCGTATCCACCACCCAGGCGGATCGGTGGGTGAGCCGCGGGTGCAGGCGGTCCCAGGACCTGGCGGTCGCGGTGCCGTAGAGGCGGGTCTCGGTGACGGTCCGGGTGTCCGGGTTGCCCCAGGTGGTCGGGTCGCCGAAGGCGAACTCGCCGCCGTGCCTCGGCGGTCGGCCCCTGGTGCCGGGCGGCCGGGGCGGGCAGGCCCTGCGCAGGACGCGGTCCGAACGCATCCGCCCCAGTACCTGCACGGGCAGGTCCCTGAGGAGGAAGGCGAGGCGGGGAACGTCGTAGCCCGCGTCCGTGACGACGAGCACGTCCGGGTCTCCGGCGCGCCACTGACCGGCGTCGATGAGACGTTGCACCAGCTCGCGCAGTTGCTGTGCGGTGACGGTCGCGGCGTCCTCGCCCGGCGCCAGGCGGCGCGCGTCCAACGGTGCGCTCCACGAGCTGCGGCCGGTCTCCAGGGCGGTGATGACCGAGTAGGGCCAGCCCGGTACGGGGATGTGCTGGTCCTTGCCCCGGCCGTAGGTGTGGCACAGGATCCGCTCGGGCGAGGTGTGGGCGTCCGGCCGCAGCCAGCAGGTGATGTCGACCGCGAGCACGAGCCGGCCGTCGGCCGCTCGCGGCAGCGGGACCGCCGTGAGCGCCCGCCGCATGTGATCGACATCGATCCGGCCTCGGGCCAGGGCGGCGTAGAGCCCGCCGTGGCCGCGGCGGTGCTCGCCCACCAGGGAGAGCTCCACCAGTGATCTGACCGGCCCGTCGGCGCACAGCACCGCGTCGGTCAGTTCGAACAACGCGTCCCCACGCCGGATCAAGCAGTCGTAGAACTCCCCTCGGAAGCGTGACAGTTCACCGAACGCGCCCTTGCCGACGCCATCGTGCAACATACTCATCCCACGGCCTTCGTCTTGATTGCGTGCATCCTTGGTCGGAGCACAGGATCAGACGAAGGCCGCTCCCGTGTAAGGCAGTTACCGAAACGAGTGATCAAGTTCGACAGGCCGTTCGAGCCACCTGGTTAAAGATCAAGCTAAGCCCTCCCTACTCCTGGTAGAGGCGCAGCGCGTCCGCCGCCGCCCGGGCCAGCTCGCGGCGGGCCGCGGGCGGGGCCATCACCTCGGCGTCCGCGCCGAAGGCGAGCAGCGCGCGGACGGCCGCCGGCGCCGGGAAGACCATCGCCACCTCGACCCACTCCTCGGCCGGCCCGGCGCCCGCCTCCGGCGGCGGCGCGGTGACCCGGCCGCCGTGGATGCGGACGAACATGTCCAGCCGCCCGCGCCGCACCCGCACCCGGACCGGTAGTTCCTTCGGCAGCCGCTCCACCTGCTCGCGCAGCACCGCCCAGGCATCCCCGAGCCCCACTCCGGCGCGGCGGCGCACCGCCTCCTCGGTGGTCTCGGCGGCCAGCACCCGGTCGGCCCGGAACAGCCGGGGCTCGCCGTGCAGATCGGCCACCAGGTACCAGACCGCGGCCTTGCTCACCAGCCCGTACGGGTCCACGGTGTACTCCACCGGCGCGGGCGTGCCGCTGTGCCGGTAGCGCAGCCGCAGCCGCCGGTCGGCGAACACCGCGTACTGCAGCTCGCCCAGTTCGGGGCCGGTCGCGGCGCCGGCGGCCGGGCCGCTCTGCAGCCAGCGGGCCGGGTCGACCAGGATCCGCTCGGTGATCCGCTCGGCGGCCGGGCGGTGCGGGGCCGGCAGCGCGGCCATCACCTTGCGCAGCGCCGAGCCGAGCGCGCCGTCCAGCCCGAGGTCGCTGTGCGCACCCTGGGCGGAGAGCACGAACAGCGCCCGGGCCTCGTCCGCGGTCAGTCCGGTGACGTCGGTGCGGTAGCCGGGCAGCAGGCTGATGCCGCCGTGCCGGCCGCGTTCGGTGAACACCGGCACGCCAGCGGCGGAGAGCGACTCCACGTCGCGGTAGATGGTGCGGACGGACACCTCCAGGCGCCCGGCCAGTTCGGTGGCGGGCACCCGGCCGCGGGTCTGGAGCAGGAGCAGGATGGAGAGCAGGCGGTCGGCCTTCATGGCAGCAGAATCCCAGCAATCCTGACGGCGGTTGTCAGGTTTTACTGGGAGATTGCCGTTCGAGACCGAAATCCCGTACCACCCCAGGGAGCTGATTCCTCGTGAACTCCGTCCAGGACGCCCGCCCGCAGTACCTGCTCGCCCTCGGCCAGTTGGAGAAGCTGTTCGCCGAGATCACCCCGGACGCCCTCGACCGGCCCACCCCGTGCAGCGCGTTCACCCTGCGGGAGCTGCTGAGCCACGTGGTCGGCGGCATCCACCGGTTCGCCTACCTGGGCGAGGGCGGCCGGGCCGAGGACGTCGCCGCTGCCACCGGGGACCTGGCGGACGACGCCTGGCCGGGCGCGCTGGACCGGGCCCGCGCCCGGGCCGCCGCGGCCTGGGCGGACGACGCCGCGCTGGACCGCCCGGCCCACGCGCCCTGGGGCGTGGTGCCCGGCCGGGCCGCGGTCGGCGGCTACCTGATGGAGACGGTCGCGCACACCTGGGACATCGCCCGGGCGCTCGACTCCCGGCAGCCGCTGGACGACGCCCTGGCGCACGCCGCGCTGGCCGTCGCCCAGGCCGTCCTGTCGGCCGAGCACCGCGGCGGGCCGGTCCCGTTCGGCGAGGTGCGGCCGGTCGCCCCGGACGCCGACGTGCACACCCGGCTGGCCGCCTGGCTGGGCCGGGAGGTCTGAGAAGGCACCCGGGACGGGCGGGGGAGCGGCCGACCGCTCCCCCGGCCGCCGTTACTCCCGGCCGACCTGGGTGAGGCGCATGTCCGGGTAGCGGTCCCCGGCGACCTCGCCCGCCACCGGCTCCAGCAGAGCCAGTTCCTCGGCGGTGAGCCGGAGCGTGGCGGCCGCGGTATTCTCGGCGAGCCGGCTGCGCCTGCGGGTGCCGGGGATCGGCACGACGGTGAGCCCGTGCACCTCGGCCCGCTGGTGCACCCAGGCCAGCGCGACCTGCGCGAGGGTCACCCCGCGGGCCGTCGCGATCTCCCGCAGCGGCGCCAGGAGTTCGGTGTTGGCCGCCGCGTTGGCGCCGGTGAAGCGCGGCTGGGTGCGCCGGACGTCGTCCGCCGCGAGCTGCTCGGCGGCCTGGAACGCCCCGGTGAGGAAGCCCCGGCCGAGCGGCGAGTACGGCACGAAGGCGACGCCCAGTTCGGCCGCGGCCGGCACCGCCGTGCGCTCGACGTCCCGGGCGAACACCGACCACTCGGACTGCAGCGCGGCGATCGGGTGGATCGCGTACGCCTCGCGCAGTTCGGCGCCCGTCACCTCGGACAGTCCCAGCCGGCGCACCTTGCCGGCCCGGACCAGCTCGGCCATGGTGCCGACCGAGTCGGCCAGCGGCACGGCCGGGTCGCGGCGGTGCATGTAGTAGAGGTCGATCTCGTCCACGCCGAGGCGGCGCAGCGAGGCATCCACGGCGGCCCGGATGTACGCCGGGTCGTTGCGGATGCTGCGGCGGCCCGGGTCGTCCTCCGTGCGCTCGAGGGCGAACTTGGTGGCGAGCACCACCCGGTCGCGGTTGGCGCGGACGAAGGGGCCGATCAGCTCCTCGTTGCGGCCGAAGCCGTAGGCGTCGGCGGTGTCGAACAGGGTGACGCCGGCTTCCAGGGCGGCGTCCAGGGTGGCGAGCGCCTCGGGCCGGTCGGTCGGGCCGTAGAAGTCGCTCATGCCCATGCAGCCGAGGCCCTGCACGCCCACGAGCGGGCCGTCGGTGCCGAGTTGGACGGTGGGGAGGACGGAGACGGTCATCGTTCTGCTTCTTCCTCTGCGTGCGGCGCACTCCGCTGCGGCGTACTCCGCGTGCGGCGTGCTGGTGGTGGCTACTCGTGGCAGCGGACGGCCGGTTCGTCGGACGCGGCGATCCGGCCGGAGTACAGGTCGATCTTGTAGTCGAGGACGGCGAGGGTGGCCTGGAGGTCGGCGACCCGCTGGCGGACCTCCTCGCGCTGGTCGACCAGCAGTTGGCGCCGCGCCTCGTAGGTCCGCTCACCCTCGCGGGCCAGCTCCACGTAGCGGAGCATGTCGGCGATCGGCATGCCGGTCAGCCGCAGCCGGCCCAGGAAGGCCAGCCGGTGGAGGTCGGCGTCGCAGTAGCGGCGCTGGCCGCTGGCGGAGCGGTCGACCGGGTCGAGCAGGCCGATCCGCTCGTACCAGCGCAGGGTGTGGGCGGTGAGCCCGCTGGCCACGGCGACCTCGCTGATGGTGTGCCGCGGGGTCCGGTCCGGATCGCCGACCGGGCGCTGGTACACGTCGGCGCAGGTCCGCAGGTCGAGCTGGACGGGTGCGAGCGTGGCCATGATCGGTTACCCCCTGTGGTGAGCGGTGACGACGACGCTATCGAGTTGGAGTGCACTCCAAGCAAGCCTCGCACCCGGGTGCTCCCGCCACCCGTTTTCGGGCCTTCGTTAGAGTCGGGCGCATGGAGAGCTTGCGGATGATCGAGAACTGGCCGGTGCCCCACGCCGCGGCGGCGGTGGTCCGGGGGGCGGACGGCGCGGTGCTGGGCACGTACGGGCCGCAGCAGCACCTCTTCCCGCTGGCGTCGGTGACCAAGCTGCTCACCTCGTACGCGGTGCTGGTCGCGGTCGAGGAGGGCGTCTTCGAGCTGGACGACCCCGCCGGGCCGGCCGGCTCGACCGTCCGCCACCTGCTCGCGCACACCTCCGGCCTGGGCTTCGACGAGGACCGGGTGTTCGCCGAGCCCGGCAACCGCCGGCTGTACTCCAACGCGGGCTTCGACGCGCTGGCGCGGACGCTGTCCGACGCCGCCGGGATCGAGTTCTCCCGGTACGCCGCCGAGGCGGTGTTCGAGCCGCTGGGCATGCACGACACCCTGCTGAACACCGCGCACAGGTCCCCGGCCGGCGCCGGCGGCCTGTCCACCGTCGCGGACCTGGTCAGGTTCGCCGCCGAGCTCCAGTCCCCGAAGCTGCTGGACCCGTCCACCGTCCGGCAGGCCACCCGCGAGGTCGCCTTCCCCGGCACCAGCGGCGTGCTGCCCGGCTACGGCCACCGCCGGCCGAACGACTGGGGCCTCGGCTTCGAGATCCGCGACGGCAAGGCCCCGCACTGGACGGGCACCGCCAACTCGCCCGCCACCTTCGGCCACTTCGGCCAGTCCGGCACCTTCCTGTGGGTCGACCCGGAGGCCGGCGTGGCCTGCGTCGCGCTCACCGACCGGGACTTCGGCCCGTGGGCCGCCGAGGTCTGGCCGGCCTGCTCGGACGCGGTCCTGGCCGAACTGGACAGCTGAACGACTCGAAGGCTGAAAGGACGGCCCCTAGCCGTACGAGACCGGCGAGTGCATCTCCCAGAGCAGGAGTTCGGCGCCGGTCTCGCCGGCCGTCGGGTCGGCGAAGGCGTCGCCGGTGATCCGCACGCTGTCGCCCGGGGCCATCGAGCGGCCGCCGCCCTTGGGCCC
Source organism: Kitasatospora sp. NBC_01300 (assembly GCF_041435235.1). NCBI lineage: Bacteria > Bacillati > Actinomycetota > Actinomycetes > Kitasatosporales > Streptomycetaceae > Kitasatospora > Kitasatospora sp. NBC_01300. The sequence continues at coordinate 2,291,131 of NZ_CP108408.1, forward strand.
CGGGATCGTCCGGTAGCCGAGCGAGCCGGCGGTCAGGTGCGCGTACCGCCAGGCGGCCTCGGGCAGTGCGGGCAGCGGCTGCCACGGCCCCGCCGTCGCCAGCCAGAGCGCGGCGTCGCCGCGGCGCAGCCGCAGGGCGTCCGTCCCGGCGTCGCGCTCCAGCCCGGAGGCGAGCAGCGTCAACCCGCCGTCGGCCGGTTCCACCTTGCGCAGCCCGTACACCGGGGGCGCGTCGAACACGTCCGGCTGGAGCCACATCTGGACGAAGCGGACCGGACCGGCGGCCCCGCCGACGTTGCGCTCGGTGTGGGTGACGCCGGAGCCGGCGCCGAGGTGCTGGACCATCCCCGGGCGGACCACCCCGCCGTGCCCCTGGGAGTCCCGGTGCGCCAGCGCGCCCTCCAGCACCCAGGTGAGGATCTCGGTGTCCCGGTGCTTGTGCTCCTCGTACCCGGCGCCGGGGGCGAGGAGTTCCTCGTTGCACGCGAGCAGCGCGCCGAAGTGCGTGTTCTTCGGGTCGTAGTGGCCGGAGAAGGAGAACGCGTGTCGGGTCTCGACGCCCTCGGCCGGGGTGGAGAGGTAGCGCTCGGCGGTGCGGCGCAGGTCGGCGCGGGGGCGGGCGGCGTCGTCTGTCACGGGCCCCACGGTAGTGGGTGTGACCGGCACCACCGTGCCGCTGCACCGGGGGGTGTGCACGAGCAGTCACTCACGTGAGGCAGTCTTGTCCTTGTGCCAGCCGCTTCCGCGAACTCCAAGAGCGAACCCAGTCCCACAGCCGAGCCGACCGGGAAGAGCCCGGCCCCCAGGGCCGGCCGCGACCGCCCCGGCCGGGCGGCGCCCCGCCTGACCGCGCAGGAGCGCAGAATCGCCGCCGAGCGGGCCGAGCGCCGGGCCGCGACGCTCAAGCGGCTGGAGAAGTCCTCGGGCAAGCTGGCCACCGCCGCGATCTCCCGGATGGACGACCAGCTCGGCTGGTACCGGCGGATGCCGCCGGAGCACCGCTCCTGGATCGGCCTGGTCGCCCAGGCCGGCATCGCCGCCTTCACCGAGTGGTACCGCCACCCGGACGCCGCCCAGGCGATCTCCACGGACGTCTTCGGCACCGCCCCCCGCGAGCTGACCAGGGCGATCACCCTGCGCCAGACCGTCGAGCTGATCCGCACCACGATCGAGGTGATGGAGGAGGCCATCGAGGAGGTGGCCGCCCCCGGCGACGAGGCGGACATGCGCGAGTCGGTGCTGGTCTACGCCCGGGAGATCGCCTTCGCGACCGCCCAGGTGTACGCCCAGGCGGCCGAGGCGCGCGGCGCCTGGGACGCCCGGCTGGAGGCGCTGGTGGTCAACTCGCTGCTGTCCGGCGACGCGGACGAGGGCGTGCTGTCGCGGGCCGCGGCGCTCGGCTGGGGCCAGCCCAGCCAGGTCCGGGTGGTGATGGGCAGCGCCCCGGACGGCGACAGCGAGCTGGTCGTCGAGGCGATCCGCCGGGCCGCCCGGTACGCCAAGCTGCACGTGCTGACCGGGGTGCTGGGCAAGCGCCTGGTGGTCGTGGTCGGCGGCGACAAGGAGCCGGTGCACGCGGCCCGGGCGCTGATCGGCCAGTTCGCGCCGGGCCCGGTGGTGGTCGGCCCGACCGTGCCGGACCTGCTCTCGGCGACCCGCTCGGCGCACGCCGCCGCGGCCGGCCTGCGGGCCTGCGCCGCCTGGCCGGACGCGCCCCGCCCGGTGCTGGCCGACGACCTGCTGCCCGAGCGAGCGCTGGCCGGCGACCAGGCCGCCCGCCGCCAGCTGGTGGAGGAGATCTACACACCGCTGGACGAAGCCGGCTCGGCCCTGCTGGAAACGCTGAGCGTCTACCTGGAGCAGGCCTCCTCGCTGGAGGGCGCCGCCCGGATGCTCTTCGTCCACCCCAATACGGTGCGCTACCGGCTACGACGTGTGACCGACGTCACGGGGTACGCCCCGTCCGACGTGCGTTCGGCGTTCACGCTGCGGATCGCACTCGCCCTCGGCCGACTCACCGCGGCCGGGGAGCCGAGCTGAACCGCCTGTAGGGACCTTACAATCCCGGATGGTTTTCTTCGTTACCGTCGCCTACCCGCCCCTGGGCGCCTGGCGAGAGAGGGTTGAACCGTGCTCGTAATCGTCGCCCCTGGACAGGGTGCCCAGTCCCCCGGTTTCCTCAGCCCCTGGCTGGAGCTGGACGGTGTCGCCGACCGCCTCCGCGGCTGGTCGGAGGTCGCCGGGCTCGACCTGGTGCACGCCGGGACCGAGGCCTCCGCAGAGGAGATCAAGGACACCGCCGTCGCCCAGCCGCTGCTGGTCGCGGCCGGTCTGATGACCGCCCGTGAGCTGTTCCCGGACGAGGACGTCGCCCGCAAGCTGGTCGGCGCCGTGGCCGGCCACAGCGTCGGCGAGATCACCGCCGCCGCCGGTGCCGGGGTGCTGAGCGCGCACGACGCGCTGACCTTCGTCCGCGAGCGCGGCCGGGCGATGGCCGAGGCCGCCGCCGTCACCGAGACCGGCATGATCGCCGTGCTCGGCGGCGACCCGGAGGTCGTCGCGGCGAAGCTGGCCGAGCACGGCCTGACCGCGGCCAACAACAACGGCGGCGGCCAGATCGTGGCCGCCGGCACGCTGGCCCAGCTGGAGACGCTGAAGGCGGACCCGCCGGCCGGTGCCAAGCTGGTCGCCCTGAAGGTGGCCGGCGCCTTCCACACCGAGCACATGGCCCCGGGTGTCGAGCGGCTGGCCGCGCTGGCCCCGACGCTGACCGTGGCCGACCCGCTGGTCCGCTACGTCTCCAACAAGGACGGCGAGGTCGTGGCCTCCGGCGCCGAGGTGCTCACCCGCCTGGTGTCGCAGGTCTCCAACCCGGTCCGCTGGGACCTCTGCATGGAGACCCTCGGGCAGCTGGGTGCGACCGCCGTCATCGAGCTGTCCCCCGCGGGCACCCTCACCGGACTGGTCAAGCGCAACCTCAAGGGTGTGGCGACGCTTGCCCTCAAGACCCCCGCCGACCTGGACAAGGCCCGCGCGCTCGTCGCGGAGCACGGCGGTCAGGATCAGGAGACCCAGGCATGACGAAGCCGCAGATCCGCCCGTCCGAGGGCGCGCAGTACGCGCGCATCCTCGGCGTGGGCGGCTACCGCCCGGTCCGGGTGATCCCCAACGCCGAGGTGCTGGAGTGGATCGACTCCTCGGACGAGTGGATCCGCACCCGCAGCGGGATCGCCGAGCGCCGCTGGGCCGGGCCGGAGGAGAGCGTCGCCGAGATGTCGGTGCAGGCCTCCGGCAAGGCCATCGCCCAGGCCGGGATCACCCCGGACCAGATCGGCGGCGTGATCGTCGCGACCGTCTCGCACCTCAAGCAGACCCCGGCGATCGCCACCGAGATCGCCGAGCGGCTCGGCTGCGGCACCGCCCCGGCCTTCGACATCTCGGCCGCCTGCGCGGGCTTCGGCTACGGCCTGGGCCTGGCCGACGGCATGATCCGCGGCGGCAGCGCCGAGTACGTGCTGGTGATCGGCGTCGAGCGGCTGAGCGACCTGACCGACCAGTCGGACCGTTCGACCGCGTTCATCTTCGGCGACGGCGCCGGCGCCGCGATCGTCGGCCCGTCCGACACGCCCGGCATCGGCAAGCTGATCTGGGGCTCGGACGGCTCGCAGTCCGACGTCATCTCGCAGACCCAGGCCTGGGACACCGCCTTCGCCAAGCCCGACGCCGTCAACGGCGTGGGCGAGGAGGCCAAGTGGCCGGCCCTGCGGATGGACGGCCAGCCGGTCTTCCGCTGGGCGGTGTGGGAGATGGCCAAGGTGGCCCAGCAGGCGCTGGACGCCGCCGGGGTCACCGCCGACCAGCTCGGCGCGTTCATCCCGCACCAGGCCAACATGCGCATCACCGACGCCATGATCAAGGCACTCAAGCTGCCCGACTCGGTGCCGGTCGCCCGCGACATCGCCGAGACCGGCAACACCTCCGCCGCCTCCATCCCGCTGGCGATGGAGCGCATGCTGGAGAGCGGCGAGGCCCGCAGCGGCGACCTCGCACTGATCATCGGGTTCGGGGCGGGTCTCGTGTACGCCGCGGCAGTCGTTACGCTCCCCTAGGCGCGTTTCGCCCCACTCATTCCGCAAAGCCTGTGTCCGGCCGCCGGTCGGACGCGTTCAACACCGAAGAGGAGCAGCCAGTATGGCTACCAAGGACGAGGTTCTGGAAGGTCTCGCCGAGATCGTCAACGAGATCGCCGGTATCCCGACCGAGGACGTCGAGCTCGAGAAGTCCTTCACGGACGACCTGGACGTCGACTCGCTGTCCATGGTCGAGGTCGTCGTGGCCGCCGAGGAGCGCTTCGACGTCAAGATCCCGGACGACGAGGTCAAGAACCTGAAGACCGTCGGCGACGCGGTGAACTACATCCTCACCAACGCCGCCGCCTGAGCGATCGACCCGTTCGATCCCTCCAGCACGTCCGGCGTTCTCGACGCCTCGGACGGCTGACTCGTCGGCCCGGCTCCCCCGAGCCTGGCCGACCCGCCGGCCGGGACGCCCCACCGGGCGCCCGGCCGGGCCCTTCCTCGGCTCGCCGCCGACCCCACGATCGTGAGAGAAGAAGAACCAGTGACCGCTGAAAACCGTACCGTGGTCGTCACGGGTATCGGCGCCTTCACGCCGCTGGGCGGCGACGCCGCCACCACCTGGGAGAACCTGGTCGCAGGGCGCTCCGGAGTGGCGGCCCTGACCGAGGAGTGGGCCGCCGAGCTGCCCGTCAAGATCGCCGCCCGCACGGCCGTCGAGCCGGGCGAGATCCTCCCCCGGCCGCTGGCCCGCAAGCTGGACCGCTCGGCCCAGTTCGCGCTGATCGCCGCCCGTGAGGCCTGGGCCGACGCCGGCTACGAGACGCCGGCCACCGACGACTCCTCCAAGCTCGCCCCCGAGCGCCTCGGCACCGTCATCGCCTCCGGCATCGGCGGCGTGACCACCCTGCTCGACCAGTACGACGTGCTGAAGGAGAAGGGCGCCCGCAAGGTCTCCCCGCACACCGTCCCGATGCTGATGCCCAACTCCCCGGCGGCCAACGTCGGTCTGGAGGTCGGCGCCCGCGCGGGTGTGCACACCCCCGTCTCCGCCTGCGCCTCCGGCGCCGAGGCGATCGGCTACGCGATCGAGATGATCCGCACCGGCCGCGCCGACGTCGTGGTGGCCGGCGGCACCGAGGCGGCGATCCACCCGCTGCCGATCGCCGCGTTCGCCAACATGATGGCGATGTCCAAGAACAACGACGACCCCGAGGGCGCCTCCCGCCCGTACGACAAGGGCCGGGACGGCTTCGTGCTGGGCGAGGGCGCCGGCGTGGTCGTGCTGGAGTCGGTCGAGCACGCCGAGGCGCGCGGCGCCCGGATCTACTGCGAGGCCGTGGGCCAGGGCCTGTCCTCGGACGCCCACCACATCGCCCAGCCCGAACCGACCGGCGCCGGCGTGGCCCGCGCGCTGGCCGACCTGTTCGACCGCAACAGCCTGGACAAGGCCGAGATCGTGCACGTCAACGCGCACGCCACCTCGACCCCGCAGGGTGACACCGCCGAGCTGAAGGCGCTGCGCAAGGAGCTCGGCGACGACCTCGACCACATCGCCATCTCGGCCACCAAGTCGATGACCGGCCACCTGCTGGGCGGCGCCGGCGGCATCGAGACCGTCGCCACCGTGCTGGCCCTGTACCACCGGATCGCCCCGCCGACCATCAACGTCGACGAGCTGGACGACGACGTGGACGCGGACATCGTGCGCGGCGAGGCCCGCCCGCTGCCCGAGGGCCGGATCGCGGCGCTGAACAACTCGTTCGGCTTCGGCGGCCACAACGTGGTGCTGGCCTTCCGCTCCCGGTAGTCCGCACACCGACCCGGTACGCACCGGGTCCGAACGCACCGAGAGGGGCCGGCGCTCGCAGTGAGCGCCGGCCCCTCTTCATACGCCGCGTCGTGCGCCCGCCGGCTCAGACCACCTGGTGCAGCCAGCGCACCGGTGCGCCCTCGCCCGCGTAGCGGAACGGCTCCAGCTCGTCGTCCCAGGGCTTGCCCAGCAGCCGGGAGATCTCGGCCTCCAGGTCGGCCCCCTCGCTGCGGGCCCGCAGCAGGACGGCGCGCAGCCGGTCCTCGGGGATCAGGATGTCGCCGTGGATGCCCGTGACGGCGTGGAAGATGCCGAGCGAGGGCGTGCTGCTGTACCGCTCACCCTCCGCCGTGGCGCAGGGCTCACTGGTGACCTCGTACCGCATCAGCTGCCAGCCGCGCAGTGCGGAGGCCACCTTCGAGGCCGTACCGGGCTCCCCTTGCCAGGAAAGCTCGGCACGCCAGTGTCCGGGCGAGGCCGGCTGGCGGATCCAGTCCAGGCTCACCCGCACACCCAGCACCCCCGCGACGGCCCACTCGACGTGCGGGCACAGCGCGCGGGGCGCGGAGTGGATGTAGAGAACTCCACGTGTCGTCACCGGGACCTCCAGGCTGTGGACGAGGGTCGCCTTCCCCAGCTGCCTCGTGCCTGCAGTTGATCCACAGTTACCCACGTTAGCCGACATTAAGCTACTAAATTGAGCAAAACGGACAGGCTTTCGCTCAATGCTAGTCGAATCCTCAACGAGGTCTACCCCTCGGCCGGATCTCTCCCCCGAACGGCCCCATTGCCGGGCGGGACCCACCGTACCGCGCCGCCCCGCACCGTGGATGACGCACTTTCGGATCCGGCCGGAATGCGGTAGTGCGGCCGATCACCCCGCGCCCGTACGCAAACCGCCCCGCACGCCCTAGTGGGGGGCGGCGGGGCGGTCGGCGAACTGACGGAGGGTCAGCCACCCAGGCGGACCACCATCTTGCCGGTGTTGACGCCGCGCAGCAGGTCGAGGAAGGCGTCCGCGGTGTGCTCGAAACCGTCCACCACGGTCTCATCGTGGCGCAGTTCGCCGGACGCCAGCCAGCCGGCCACGTCGGCGACGAACTGGGACTGCAGCGCCGCGTGGTCGCTGACCAGCATGCCCTCCAGGCGCAACCGCTTGCCGATCGCGAGCGCGAGGTTGCGCGGGGCGGCCGGGGCGGTGGTGTCGTTGTACTGGGCGATCGCGCCGCAGAGCACGACGCGGCCGTGCACGGTGAGCGCGCCGATCGCGGCCTCCAGGTGCTCCCCGCCGACGTTGTCGAAGTAGAGGTCGATGCCGTCGGGGGCGACCTGCGCCAGCTGCTCGTGGACCGGGGCGTCCTTGTAGTTGAAGGCCGCGTCGTAGCCGTAGACGTCCACCAGCTTGGCGACCTTCTCCGCCGAGCCGGCCGAACCGACCACCAGCGAGGCGCCCTTGAGCTTGGCGATCTGGCCGACCATGCTGCCGACCGCGCCGGCCGCGCCGGAGACGAAGACCTTGTCGCCCTTCTTGAGGGCGCCGACGGCGAGCAGCCCGGCGTAGGCGGTCAGGCCGGGCATGCCGAGCACGCCGAGGTAGGCGGAGAGCGGGGCGGCGGCCGGGTCGACCTTGACCGCCTGGCGGGCGTCCAGGGTGGCGTACTCGCGCCAGCCGAGGCCGTGCAGGACGACGTCGCCCGGGGCGAAGCCCTCGGCCCCGGAGGCGACCACGTAGCCGACCGCGCCGCCCTCCATGGCCTCGCCGAGCCGGAACGGCGGGGCGTAGGACTTCACGTCGTTCATCCGGCCCCGCATGTACGGGTCCACCGAGAGGAAGGCGTTGCGGACCAGGATCTCGCCCGGGCCCGGGGTCCGGACCGGGGCCTCGACCAGGGCGAAGTCGGTCGGCACCGGCCAGCCCTGGGGGCGGGCGGCGAGGTGCCATTCACGGGCGGTCGCGGGTGCGGCCTGCTCTGCCATGGGAGGCGCTCCTTAGGTGGTTCCGATGCATGAAAGGTTGAGCTACTGAAGTAACGATGGGCATGAAAGGTTCATGTTGTCAACTTTTCAGGTAGACTCTCGGACATGGACACCCAGTCGACCCAGGCCGCCACGCCGCAGTCCGACGAGATCACCCGCGAGGTCGTCGATCTGATGGCCAACCTGGTCGCGCTGTTCCATCGCGAGTACGAGGAGGCGGCCGCCGCCCGCTCGCTCACCGGCGCCCAGGCCAAGGTGCTCGCCCTGCTGCGCCGCGGCCCCATGCCGATGCGCCAGATCGCCCAGACACTCAGCTGCGAGCCGTCCAACATCACCGGCATCGTCGACCGGCTCGAAGCCCGCGGCTTCGTCACCCGGGAGGCCGACCGGCAGGACCGCCGGGTCAAGCTGGTCGCCGCCACCGGCACCGGCGCCACCGCCTCCGAGGAACTGCGCGAATCGCTGAACTTCGCCCGCGAGCCGCTGGCCGCCCTCGGCCACGACGAGCGGGCCGTCCTGCGCGACCTGCTCCGCCGGATGCTCACCGGCGCCTCCGGCCCCGGAGCGTGACCAGCATCACAGCCCCGGAGCGAAATCCGGGCCACCGCCGGAGGTAACCGAACCGCCCGTCGAAACGTCTAATGTTCGAACATCGAACACGAGAGACGGAAAGACGGGGGGACACGGAGGATGGGCAGCAGCACGCGCAGGCGCCGCTACCTGCGGACAGCCATCGGCCTGGCCGCCGTGCTGGTGCTGTCCGTCGTGGGCGCCGGGGCCTGGTTCTACCACCGGCTGGACAACAACATCACCACCTTCGACCCGGGCGGCGTCGCCACCGAGCGCCCGCCCGCGCCCGCCCCGGTCACGCCCGGCGCCCAACTGCCGGTGAACATCCTGGTGCTGGGCTCGGACACCCGCGACGACGGCAACAGCGCGATCGGCGGCGGCGACGAGGGCGTCGGCCACTCCGACACCGCGATGCTGGTGCACGTCTACGCCGACCACAAGCACGCCGTCGGCGTCTCCATACCCCGGGACACCCTGGTCACCATCCCGTCCTGCAAGCTGCCGAGCGGGACCTGGACCACGCCCCGGAACAACCAGATGTTCAACTCGGCCTTCACCATCGGCGAGTTCCCCAAGGGCAACCCCGCCTGCACCCAGAACACCGTCGAGACGCTCACCGGGCTGCGGATCGACCACACCATCGTGGTCGACTTCAAGGGCGCCGCCGCGATGGCCGACGCCATCAACGGCGTGGACGTCTGCGTCCCCAACAACGTCGACTCCCACGGCATACACCTCCAGAAGGGCATGCAGAAGCTCTCCGGCCAGCCCGCCGTGGACTACCTGCGGGCCCGCTACGGCTTCGGCGACAACTCCGACATCGGGCGGATGAAGCGCCAGCAGGCCTTCGTCTCCTCGATGATCAAGAAGGTGCAGGACCAGGGCTTCTCCCTGCCCACGCTGCTCCCGCTCGCCGACGCGGCCACCCGCTCGCTCACCGTGGACGAGGGGCTCGGCACCGCGATGAAGCTGGTGGACTTCGCCCGCTCGCTCCAGGACATCAAGCTGTCCGACATCACCTTCGTGACCGCGCCCTGGCGCTTCGCCGGCGAGCGCGTCCAGCTCGTCCAGCCGGACGCCAACACGCTGTGGCGGCTGCTGCGCGAGGACCGCACCCTGGACGGCCAGAAGACCTCCGGCACCGACACCCCGGCGCCCTCCCCCACCGCCCCCGGCCCCGACGGCGCGACCCCGGGAGCCACGGCCGGCCCCTCCGCGCCGCTCACGCCCGAGCAGGCCGCGGCCCCCGTGCTGGTGGTCAACGGCGTCGGCACCCCCGGCCTGTCCACCTCCGGCGGGGAGGCGCTGCGGGCCCGGGGCTTCCAGAACGTCACGCTCGGCAAGCCCGCCGGCGGACGGCTGCAGACCGAGATCAGCTACGACCCGGCCCTGAAGGGCGCCGCCGACCAGGTGGCCGCGCTCTTCCCGGGGGCGCGCGCGGTCGAGGAGCCGGGCTCCGAGGGCATCACCGTCACCCTGGGCCGCGACTACCGGCCCAACCCCGCCACCAAGCTGGACGCGGTCGGCAGCGGCCCCGGCGCGAAGCCCTCCGCCCCCGCCACCGCCGACCCGAGCGGCGTGCCCAGCGGCGTGCCCACCGGCATAGCGGAGAACACCCGCGGCGCCGACACCGACCCGTGCGCCGACCTGACCTTCGGATGAGCCGTTCCGGGGCCTGCCCGCTCCGGCTCCGGATCCACTAGGGTCCGGGTCTACTCCGGGTCGGGCAGGCCGGTGACGACGGCGGTGAGCCGGGTGCCGCGGGGGAAGGCTCCGGCCGCGGCCAGGCCGGTCAGCGCGACCAGCAGCTTGGCCACGTAGCGGCGTTCCAGCGGGATGCCGTGCCGGGCTTCGAACCGCTCGGCGAAGGCCGCCAGTTCGGCCGGGACCTTGCCGTAGCCGCCGCCGTGGTGCGCGTGGTCGATCCGCCAGTTGTCGAACTCCCGGCCGTGGGCAGCCCGGTGGAGCCGGGTGACCTCGCCCTCCAGGTAGCCCTCGCCGCCGCGCAGCACGGCCACGCCGAGCGCCCGCGCGCCCGGCGGCAGGCCGGCCGCGATGCCCGCCAGGGTGCCGCCGGTGCCGACCGGGCAGCAGACCACGTCGTGCCCGCCCAGGTCGGGCAGTTCGGCCGGGATCGCCTCCGCGCCCGTCACGGCCAGCGCGTTGGAGCCGCCCTCCGGGAGCACCAGGCAGGGGCCCCAGCGCCCCTGCGGACCGGCCGTGGGGCCGGCGTCGGCGCGGCCGGTGGCCTCCCGGTACTCGGCGCGGGTCAGGAACTCCAGCCGCATCCCGTCCCGTTCGGCCGCCCGCAGCGACCAGTTGCGCGGCCGGTCGGCCAGTTCCTCGCCGCGGACCAGCCCGACGCTCTCCAGGCCGAGCGCCCCGGCGGCCGCCGCGACCGCCCGCAGGTGGGTGGAGTACGCCCCGCCGAAGGTCAGCAGCCGGGTGTGGCCCTGGGCGACGGCGGCCGCCAGGTTGGGCGCGAGCTTGCGCCACTTGTTGCCCGGGACGCTCGGGTGCAGCAGGTCGTCCCGTTTGAGCCGCAGTTCCACCCCGGCCCGCGCGAACACCTCGTCGGTGCAGTCCACCAGCGGGGTCGGCAGCAGGGCGGGTTCGAGCACCCGGCCAGCTTACGGCCGGCCGGTCGGGGTGAGCAGCCCCAGGTTGTAGGCGGTGGCGACAGCGGAGGCGCGGTCCTTGACGTCGAGCTTGGCGTAGACGTGGATCAGGTGGGTCTTCACCGTGGCCTCGCTGATGAACAGCCGGGCCGCGGCCTCCCGGTTGGTGGCCCCGGAGGCGACCAGTTCCAGCACCTCCAGCTCGCGCGGGCTGAGCGGCTCCCGCACGGGCGCGCGGACCTGGCCGAGCAGCTTGGCGGCGACGGTCGGCGCGATCACCGAGGCGCCGCGGGCGGCCTCCCGGACGGCGTGGAACAGCTCCTCCCGGGCCGCGTCCTTGAGCAGGTAGCCGGTCGCGCCGGCCCGGACGGCGGGCAGCACGTCGGCGTCGGTGTCGTAGGTGGTGAGCACCAGGACCCGCCCGGGCAGGCCGCGTTCGGCCATCTCGCGGATCGCGGTGACGCCGTCCATCCGCGGCATCCGCAGGTCCATCAGCACCACGTCCGGGCGCAGCGCGGCGACCAGGACCAGTGCCTCGGCGCCGTCCCCCGCCTCGCCGACCACCTCGAAGCCGGGGGCGGCGGTGAACATCCCGCGCAGCCCGTCCCGCACCACCGGGTGGTCGTCCACCAACAGCAGTCTGATCGTCGTCGCGTCGCTCACGGTGCTACTCCTCCATGCTGATCGCCGGCAGGGTCGCGGACACGGTCGTGCCGGCGCCCGGTTCGGTCTCCAGGTCGAGCCGCCCGGCCAGGCGCTGCACGCGGCGGCGCATCACGTCCAGGCCGTAGCCGCCGCCGGTGGCCCGGGAGACGGGCTCGGCGGCCGGGTCGAAACCGACGCCGTCGTCCCGGACGTCCAGGGTGACCAGGTCGGGCATGTACGAGAGGGTGACGCCGACCCGGGAGGCCCGCGCGTACTTGGCGGCGTTGGCCAGCGACTCCTGGGCGATCCGCAGCAGGGTCACCTCGACCTCGGGGTGCAGCGGGCGGGCCTCGCCGGTGACGGTCAGCCCGGCGGCGGCGCCGTTGCGCTCCCGCCACTGCTCGACCAGCTCCGCCAGCGCCTCCGGCAGCGCGGCCCGCTCCAGCTCGATCGGGCGCAGCGCGTGGACGGCCCGGCGGGCCTGGGTCAGGCTCTCCCGGGCGAGGGCCGCCGCGTTCGCCTGGTGCCGCTCGGCGGCCGCGGCGTCCTGGGCGCGGGTCTGGTCGGCGGCCTGGAGCTGGGTGACGATCCCGGCCAGGCCCTGGGCGACGGTGTCGTGGATCTCCCGGGCGAGCCGGCGGCGCTCGTCCGCGGCCCCGGCCTCCCGGGCCTGGACGAGGAGTTGGGCGTGCAGTCCGGCGTTCTCGGCGAGCGTCTCGGTGAGCAGCCGGTTGGCCTCGGCGAGTTCGGCGTTGGCGGCCTTGCGGCGGGCGCTCAGCCGGTCGGCGACCTCGCGGAGCGCGAACAGCAACCCGACCACCATCAGGTTGAAGGCGACGACCGTCAGCAGTCCGCCGAACTCCGCCGGGCTGTCGGGCAGGGCCCCGCCGACCTGGGAGAGCGAGGTGGGGACGGTGGCCGCGGCCGCGCCCGCCATCCGGGCCCGGCCCCACAGGTACTGGGCGGCGTGCAGGTAGCCGGTGAAGGCGAAGAAGCCGAAGATCGGGTTGTCCAGCACCAGCACGGTGGTCAGCGCCAGCAGGACGACGAAGTGGGCGCCGGCGTACCGGGCGCGGCCCTCCGGCCCCGGCGTGCGGTCGAGCACCGAGCGCAGGACCAGCCACAGGAAAGCGGCGGCCGCCACCGGGAGGGTGGCGGCCGCGGAGCGCGCGGTCGGGACGGGGACCAGCAGGGCCAGAGCGGTGGCGAGCAGCAGGGCGACGAAGCAGAGCGGGCCGATCAGCCGGTCCAACCGGTCCAACCAGTCGCCGAGCGCGCTCTCGTCGGCCGGTGGCCGCATGATCATTCCCACCGGAACAGCCTGGCAGCCGCGGCCCCCGCGAGCACCGCGTACGCCGCGAGTGTGAGCAGGCCCACGGCGTGCGGGAAGTGCCCGGACCAGGCGTCCTGCAGGGTCTGGACGGCGGCGCCGCTGGGGGTGAAGTCGCCGATCCGGTTGAGCAGGGCCGGCGAGAACTCGCGCGGCAGCCAGATCCCGGAGAAGAACATCATCGGGAAGAAGGCCAGCGCGCCGACCGCGTTGCCGGCCTTGGCGGACGGGACGACCGCGGCGAGCAGCAGGCCGACCGACAGCAGCGCGGCGGCGGCCAGCAGGAAGGCCAGCAGGAACCCCAGCGGCTGACGCGGCAGCGACACCCCGAGCAGCGGCCCGGCCGCCACCACCAGCAGCACCGAGACGACGGCGACGCCCAGGTACAGCGGCAGCAGCGCGCCGAACAGCAGCGCCGGGCGGACGGGGCTGGCGGACATCCGGCGCAGCACGCCGCGTTCGCGGTAGGAGGAGAGCAGCGAGGGCAGGCCGTTGAGACCGAGCAGCAGCAGGGTGAAGACGGCCAGGATCGGCGCGTACAGCTGGATGGTGCTCATGCCGTGCATGTCGGGCGAGGTCTTGCGCAGGGCCGGGACGGAGCCGAGGACGAGGAACAGCACGACGGGGAAGGCGAGGCCGAACAAGGCGGTCAGCGGGTCGCGGAGGAACAGGCGGGCCTCGGCGACGGCCAGGCGGCGGACGGCGTGGGCGGCGTGGTGGGAGGTGCGGTGGGCGGTGCGGTTCACGGTGGTGGTCCCCTCGGACGTGGTGACGGCGGGTCAGGCGTCGTGGCGGCTCAGGCGTCGTGGCGGGTCAGGGCGAGGTAGGCGTCGTCCAGGCTGTGCTCGCGGATCCGCAGCCCGGTGACGACGATCCCCTCGCGGGCGAGCAGGCCGGTGACCTCGTCGGCGAAGTCCCCGACGCCGGAGACCTCGACCCGGCCGTCCCGCTCCTCGACCCCGGTGACCCCCGGCAGGGCCGCCAGCCGGGCGGTGTCCAGCGGCCCGGCGGGGCGGAAGCCGAGCGTGCCGCCGGTGCCGGAGCGGGCGATCAGCTCCGCGGGGGTGCCGGTGGCGACGATCCGTCCGCCGTCGAGGACGGCGGCCCGGTCGCAGAGCGCCTCGACCTCGTCCATGAAGTGCGAGACCAGGACCACCGTCACGCCCTCGTCGCGGATCCGCCGGATCAGCTCCCAGGTGTCCCGGCGGCCCTGCGGGTCGAGCGCGGTGGTCAGCTCGTCCAGGAAGGCCACCTCGGGGTTGCCGATCAGGGCGAGGGCGATGAGCAGCCGCTGGCGCTGGCCGCCGGAGAGCTTGTCGAACGGGGTCCGGCGCTGGTCGGCGAGCCCCCACTCGTCGAGCAGCTCGCGCCAGTCCCGGGGGTCCGGGTAGAGCGCGGCGTACAGCTCCAGCGCCTCGCCGACCCGCAGCGCGCCCTGCAACTGGGCCTGCTGGAGCTGGATGCCGATCCTCGGCCGCAGCCGGTGGGCGTCCTTCACCGGGTCCAGGCCGAGGACGCGGACCGTCCCCGCATCGGGCCGGCGCAGGCCCTCGCAGCACTCCACGGCGGTCGTCTTGCCCGCGCCGTTCGGCCCCAGCAGGCCGAACACCTCGCCGCGCTCCACGCCGAAGGAGACCCCCTCCAGCACCTGGCGCCGCCCGTAGGCCTTGCACAGCCCCGCCACCTCGATCACGGCCATCGCGCCGCTCCCTCCCGCTCGTCCCCGCCGGTCCGGCCGGTTCTTCCGGCCTGCGACGAGCTTCCCGCGCGGGGCCCCGGCCGCGGATCGACCGGCCGGTCAGAGCTGCGGGCGGGCGCGGTGGAGGGCGGATCAACCGATCGGTGGATGAGGCGCGGGCGCGGCACAGGCGCAGACGCGAGCGCGGACGCGGGCCCGGAACGCGGGAAGCCCGGCCGCCGTGTCGGCGACCGGGCCTCTCGTTCGGAGCACACCGGCTGGGTCAGACCACCGCGGCGTCGGCGTTGCGGGTGTTGATGGCCCGGCGCAGGGCGCGCGGGACGGGGCCCGCGGCGGGGGCCAGCTTGTCGATCCGGGTGCGGAACTCGCGGCTCTGGCGCCACGTCAGGACGGCTCCGAGCCGGGCCGCGTCGACCAGCGCGACCAGCGCGGCGTCCGCCGGGTCGACCCGGCTGAGCGGCGCCTTCAGTGCCGAACCCACCGACGCCACCAGCGACTTGCGCACCCGCTGCTCCGGCAGGACGACCCGGGTGCACGGGAACAGTCCGAGCGCGCGGCGCTGTTCGAGCCGGATCCGCCCGGACGCCGCCAGCCCGTCCCGGACCACCCGCGCGGCGCGGGCCGCCGGGCCCTGGCGGCGGCCGACCCAGCTCTGCCAGGTGCGCCGCCGGCCCTGCCGGATCTGCTCCAGCATCGCGGCGGAGAGCGGGTCGAGGCCGTCGGCCGATGCTCCGTCGACGGCGGCCGGGTGCCGGCCGTCGTCGCGGATCAGCGCGCGCCGCAGGAGTTCGGCGAGCGCGGCGGCCCGCAGCACCAGGTCGAGCCTGGCGGTGGCGGTGAGCCGCTCGCGCTCGGGGTTGTAGGCGAGCAGGTAGAGCTTCTCCGGCAGGGTGATGGGCAGGTCCACGATGGACTCCAAGCAGATGGACGGTGGATGGGCCCGTTCACCCGGCGTCGGAACCGCCGGTCTCCGGGTTCTCCTTGGGCGGTCGGCCGCGCCGGGGAAGACGGGCCGCGTCGCCGGGCATCCGGCCCGCGTCGCTGAGGGCACGGCGAAGGAGGAACTCGATCTGCGCGTTGGCACTGCGCAGCTCGTCCGCGGCCCACCGGGCCAGTGCGTCATGGACCGCCGGGTCCAGTCGCAGCAGGATCTTCTTCCGCTCCGTCGCCAACGCCGCGCCTTACTGGTAGAGGGAGCCCGTGTTCACGACGGGCTGGGTGCCCCGGTCGCCGCAGAGCACCACCAGGAGGTTGCTCACCATGGCGGCCTTGCGCTCCTCGTCCAGTTCGACGACGTCGCGCTCGGCGAGCCGGTCCAGCGCCTCCTCGACCATACCGACGGCGCCCTCGACGATCAGCCGCCGTGCCGCGACCACGGCCCCGGCCTGCTGGCGCTGGAGCATCACCTGGGCGACCTCGGGCGCGTAGGCGAGCCGGGTGATCCGGGACTCGACGACCCGCACCCCGGCCGAGACGACCCGGGCCGCGATCTCGGCGGAGAGCATCCGGCTGATCTCCTCCGCGCCGTCGCGCAGCGACAACTGGCCCTCGCGGTGGGCGTCGTACGGGTAGCTGCTGGCGATGTGCCGGACGGCGGTCTCGGTCTGGATGGCGACGAAGTCGCTGTAGTCGTCCACCTCGAACACGGCCTTGGCGGTGTCCTCGACCTGCCAGACCACCACGGCGGCCATCTCGATCGGGTTGCCGTCCGCGTCGTTGACCTTGTTGGTCTCGGTCTCGTGGTTGCGGATCCGGGTGGAGATCCGGCGGCGGCTGGTGAACGGGTTCAGCCAGGTCAGGCCCTCGGCGCGGATGGTGCCGCGGTAGCGGCCGAGCAGCTGGACCACCCGCGCCTGGCCGGGCGAGACCACGGTCAGCCCGCACAGCAGCAGCAGCGCGCCCAGGACGGCCAGCGGCCCGACGGTCAGCAGGGTGATCCCCAGCGCCTTGGACCCGCCGGCCAGTTGGAGACCGCCGGCGATGGTCGCCCCGATCCCCGCGAGCAGGCCGAGCAGCGTCCCTCCGAGCACCGGCAGCCCCGCGGCACCGGTGATGACCCGCTCGGTGATCTTGGGGGCCGGGAGGTCGAGGACGGGGCCGCCTTCGACGTCGACGGCAGAACGCGGTGTGGCCATGAGACCAGCTCCTCCAGCGAGTGTTTCCGATCCAGCTGTCAAAGTGATATCACTTTTTCTGCGCACCGTGCCAGGGGCTCGGCCGCATCCGCCGGGAAGGCGACCCCACCGTCAACTCCGGTCGGCGATACGACAGTTTGATACGCGGCGTATTAAATACATGATGTATCGTTCCCGCGTGGCTCCATCGAAGACTGCTTCCACCGATTCCGGCCGCCCGCCCCGCCGGCGTGCTCACACCCGTGCCCGGCTGCTCGACGCCGCCGGGCAGGTGCTGGTCGCGCAGGGGTACGCGAAGACCACCATCGAGGACGTGTGCGCGGCGGCCGGGTACACCCGGGGGGCCTTCTACTCCAGCTTCGAGAGCAAGCAGGACCTCGTCCTCGCGCTGTTCGACCATCACTCCGCGCACCGGCTCGACCAGTTGGAGGGCCTGCTGCAGCATCCGGCTCCGGGGGCGGCCCGACGGATCGGGGAACTGCTCCTGGCGGTCGACCCCGACGAACGGGGCTGGATCCTGCTCTTCCTGGAGTTCCGGCTCGATGCGGCCCGCAGCCCGGAGCTCAGCGCACGGCTCCACGAACACGACAAGGCCGTCACCGAGGCCCTCGCCCGCCTGCTGGAGCGGCACGGCACGAGCGTCGACGCGCAGAGCCTCGCCATGTTCCTGCTCGCCTCCCGCGAAGGCATCCTCGCCCGGACCGCCCCGGGCGGACCCGGCAGCGACGAAGCGTGGCGCGCCGCAGTCGACGTGGTCGCCGAACTGCTGCCCACCCTGCTGCCCTCGCTGGAACAGGCGCCCTGAGCAGCTCCGCCCACCCCTGCCGCCCGGCCAACTGAGAGGCGTCATGCCCGCAACCGCCCAGTCGGACCCACAGCGCTGGAAAGCGCTGTTATTCATCGGCATCGCCCAGTTGATGGTCGTGCTCGACACGACCATCGTGAACATCGCCCTGCCCTCGGCCCAGCACGACCTCGGCATCTCCGACGGCAGCCGGCAGTGGGTGATCACCGCCTACTCGCTGGCGTTCGGCAGCCTGCTGCTCTTCGGTGGCCGCATCGCCGACCTCACCGGCCGCAGACGCGCGTTCATCATCGGCCTGCTCGGCTTCGCGGGCGCATCCGCGCTGGGCGGCCTCGCGGTCAGCCCCGGGATGCTGCTCGCCGCCCGCGCCCTGCAGGGCGTGTTCGGCGCACTGCTCGCCCCGGCCGCGCTCTCGCTGCTCGCGGTCACCTTCACCGAACCCAAGGAGCGGGCGAAGGCGTTCGGGATCTACGGCGCGATCTCCGGTGCCGGCGGGGCCGTCGGCCTGATCATGGGCGGCGCGCTGACCGAGTACCTGAACTGGCGCTGGGCGCTGTTCGTCAACATCCCGTTCGCCGTCGCGGCCGTGTTCGGCGCCGTCACCGTGGTGCGCGAGCCGACGGGCGCCCGCAACGGCGCCCGGCTGGACCTCCCCGGCGTCGTCCTCGCCACCGCCGGCCTGCTGTCGCTGGTGTACGGGTTCACCCGTGCCGAGTCCGACGGCTGGACCGCCCCCGTCACCGTCGCGCTCTTCATCACCTCGGTGGTCCTGCTCGGCGTGTTCGTCCTGGTCGAGAGCAAGGCCCCGGCCCCCCTGCTGCCGCTGCGGGTGGTGACCGAACGCAACCGGGGCGGCATCTACCTCTCCCTGGGGCTGGCCGTCATCGGCATGTTCGGGCTCTTCCTGTTCCTGACCTACTACCTGCAGGTCGTGAAGGGCTACACGCCGGTCCGCACCGGATTCGCCTTCCTGCCCATGATCGTCGGCATGGTGACCGGGTCGACGCAGATCGGCACCCGGCTGATGACCCGGCTGCCGCCCCGGCTCCTGATGGGTCCGGGCTTCCTGACCTCGGCCCTCGGCATCGCGCTGCTCACCCAGATCAAGGTCGACAGTTCGTACGTCGGCCTGATCCTGCCCGCACAGGTGCTCCTCGGCCTCGGAATGGGCACGGCGTTCATGCCCGCCATGAGCCTGGCCACCCGCAGCGTGCAGCCGCAGGACGCCGGCGTGGCCTCCGCCATGGTCAGCACCTCCCAGCAGGTCGGCGGCTCCATCGGCACCGCCCTGCTGAACACCATCGCGGCCGGTGCCACCACCAACTGGCTCGCCGAGAAGGCCCGTTCCGGCGCCGACCCGGCCAAGCTGGCCAACGCGGCGGCCGTGCACGGCTACGCCACCGCGATCTGGTGGGCCGTCGGCATCCTCGCCGTGGCCGCGACCGTCGCCTTCCTCCTCATCAACGCCAGGCAGCAGAACGGCAGTACCGGGTCCGGTGACACCGAGGCCGAGAAGGCCGACGCCGTCCCGACGGCGACCCCCCACTAGATCGTGTCCGGCCGCCGACATGCGTGCGGAGCCGCCGGACGGGGTCCGGCGGCTCCGCACGCGTACCACCTCGCACACACCTACGGGTTCGTGAGGACCGCCTTCATCACCGAACCGTCCGCCACGGCCGCGAGCGCGGTCCCGTGGTCGTGCAGCGGGTAGGACGACACCAGGCTGGCCAGGTCGAAGCGGGCCGTGAGGGCGGGCAGCAGGCGTACGTACTCGACGAGGTGCGCGCCGGTGAACGCCCAGGATCCGACGACATCGAGCTGCCGGTAGACGATCTGGTGCGGGTTGAACAGGGTGTCGCCCGCGTCCGTGTACTGGCCGATGACCAGGTAGGAGCCGCCCCGGCGGGCGAGGGTGAGGCCCTGCGCGACCGCCCCGGGCACGCCCGCGCACTCGATCACGAGGTCGGCCCCGGCTCCTCCGGTCTCCGCGCGGACCCGGTCCAGGACGGCCTCGGCGTCGCCGGGCGCGGTGATGTCGAGGTGCACGTCACCGATGCCGGCGGCGGCCGCGAGGGCCAGTCGGCTGTCGGGGCCGCCCACGAGGATGACCTTGGCAGCCCCGGCGAGCCGGGCGAACGCGGCGGCCGCGAGGCCCACCGGACCGCTGCCCTGGACCACGACCGTCTCGCCGAGGCGCACCGGCCTGCGTTCGAGGAGGGCGTGCACCACGGTCGGCCCCGCGCAGGCCAGGGACATGGCGGCGAGCGGGTCGATGCCGTCGTCCAGCTTCACGACGGTCGTACCGGCCTGCAGCACGATGAACTCGGCCCAGGCGCCCGAGAGCTCGGGGCCGTCGGTGGTGGAGCGGTTGACCCCGTAGGTACGGCGGTTCTCGCACAGGGTCGGCTCACGGTGCAGCCGGCACGGGACGCAGGAGCCGCAGGCGATCGAGGACGCCCACATCACGGTGTCGCCGGTTTTCAGTGCGGTTCCCGTGGCGTCGTGCCCGGGGGCGTCCGGACCGAGCTCGTGGACGGTGCCGAGGCCTTCGTGGCCGAGGACCAGCGGGGTGGGGATCGGCAGGTGGCCCTGCTGGAGGTGGAGGTCGGTGCCGCAGATCCCGCCGTGGCGGCAGGCGACGAGCATCCCCCCGACCGGGGCGGGCGGGACCTCGTACTCCCGCAGCGCGAGCGGCCGGCCGAACTCCTCCAGGACGACGGCCTTCCCGCGCATCACGCCGACACCCCTTCGAGGGCGTCGAGGAAGGGGGCGTCGAGGATGCGCAGGGGCTCGGTGTCGCGGCACACGACGTAGTCGGGCCGCGGCTCACCGGTCCAGCTCGGCAGGTTGGCGGTGTCGTTGTAGGTGGCGATGAGCAGTCGGCGTGGGAAGGGTGACATGTTGGGTGCGGAGCCGTGCACGATCTCGGGCGAGAAGAAGACGAGGGAGCCGGCCGGGCCCTTGGGGCTGACCATGCCGCGCTCGGCGACCAGGGTGGAGAGCTGGTCGGGAGTCAGCGCGATGTCCTCCGGGTCCAGGTGCTGGGCGGACTTGGCCTCGGCCGAGCGGCTGCCGCGCACCGGGCCGTGGCGGTGCGATCCGGACACGAAGATCATGGGGCCGTTGAACTCGTCGACGGCGTCGAGGAAGACGCCGACGTTGACCTGGAGCGGGGCGGGCAGCCGATCGGCGAGGCGCCAGGCGACGTAGTCCTGGTGCCAGGACCACTTCTCGCCGCCGAACGCCGGCTTGGCGTTGATCTTGAGCTGGTACACGTACACGTCGTCCGTGAGCAGTTGCCGCACCGGCGCGAGCATCCGGGGGTCCCGGATCAGCCCGGCGTACTCGGGCTGCCGGTGGTGCGAGGCGTACACCGCGCGCACCTCGTCCCGGGACTCCTCCCTGATCACCTGCGGACCGTGAACGCGGCAGTCGCGCTGGAACGCGGCCCGGAGCCGTTCCACCTCCCGGTCGTCCAGCACGGACTCCACGAGGAGGAACCCGTCCTCGTGGTATCGGGCGATCTGTTCTTCGCTGAGATGCATGGGTGTTCCTCCGTATGACGTGAGTGGCGGGTGCGGGGCGTGCCGGACCGGGTGCTCAGGTCAGAACGGCCGGTCGCCGGCGATCGCGGTCCGGTCCACGACCCGGCGGTTCGGGTGGTAGTCCGAGGTGGCGTAGTGCTGCACGGCCCGGTTGTCCCAGAAGGCGATCGACTTCGCCTCCCAGCGGAAGCGCACCTGGTATTCGGGGTACTCCAGCTGGCGGAAGAGGTAGGCCAGCAGCTCCTCGCTCTCGTCCGCCGGCAGGCCCGCGATGTGGGTGGTGAAGATCGACGTCAGGAACAGCGTCTTGCGCCCGGTCTTCGGGTGGGTGCGCACCAGCGGGTGCTCCACCGGCGGGTAGACCCCCTGGAAGTGCGCCCGCTGCTCGTCCGTCATCAGCTCACGGTAGTTGGCCGACGGGGTGAAGTCGTTGACCGTCTTCAGCCCGTCGATGCGCGCCTTCACCTCGTCCGGGAGGTTGTCGTACGCGGCGGCCGCATCCGTGAACAGGGTGTCGCCGCCGCCCCCTTCGGGCAGTTCCACCATGCGCAGGACGGCGCCGAGCGGGGGGCGCTCGATCCACGGGAAGTCGTAGTGCCAGACGTTCTCGAAGCCGGGGTTCTGCTTGCCCTTCTCCAGCCGCACGACGTCCTCGCCGGTACCCGCCGGCAGGAACGGGTGCCCCTCGATCGCGCCCCACCGGCACGCGAAGGCCCGCTGCTGCTCGGCGGTGAGGTCCTGGTCGCGGAAGAACAGCACCTTCCATTCGAGCAGGGCCCGGTCCAGCTCGCCGAACACCTCGTCGCTCAGCGGGGTGCGCAGGTCGATGCCGTGGATCTCGGCGCCGATCAGCGGTCCCGACGGACGCACCTCGAAGTGCTCGTACGGGCCGCCATGCCGGCCCTCCGCGAGCCTGCGCAGGAGCCGGGGGCCGTGATGGTCCGTCCGGCCCTCGATGCCACGGCGGGCCAGTGACCGCACCTCCGCCAGCTCGGCGTCGACGCCCGTGTGCTCGGGGTGGGTCGGGGTGGTTGTCATTCCGGTGGACCTCCTGGTCCTCGGGGCGCGGGTGCGCCGGGGTTGGTGGGGCCGTCGCCTCGGGGCGGGGCCGTTACGCGTCCGCGGACCGCAGCCGCGCGGCGAGGAGCGGCCCGATCTCCGCCAGGGCCGACGGCCGCATCATGCGGTGGTGGGTGGCCGGCACGTCGTGGGATTCGACCGCGCCGCCGATGTGGCCCGCCCAGGCCGCCGCGGTGCTGCGGCCCGGTTCGTACGGGTCGCCGGGGTCGGACTCCGCGGCCCGGAAGAACAGCAGTCCGCCGTGGAACCTGCCGGGCCTGAACCCGGCCATCAGGTCGAGGTCGTTGCGGTAGACGTCGCGGAGCGCGGCCCGGGCCCGGTCGTCCCCGAGGAGGGAATCGTCGTCGCCGACCGACTGGAGCAGGGTGCGGTCGAACTCGTCCTCGCTGAACCCTGGCAGGTCGGCCCGGAGCCGGTCGTCCACGGGATAGGAGTCCACCATCACGAGCAGGTCGACCACCTCGCCCTCGCGCTCCAGGAGGGTGGCCATGGCGTGGGCCACCAGCCCGCCGAAGGACCAGCCGAGGATCCGATAGGGGCCCCCGGGGCGCACCGCACGGATCTGTGCCACGTAGTCGGCGGCCATGTCCTCGACGGTGGCCGGGAAGCCCGGCGCCTCCCCGGGGCCGCGCCGCGCCTGGAGCGCGTACACGGGCTGGTCGGGGCCTAGGTGCGGCAGGAGCCCCGCGTACGGCCAGCCCATTCCGGCAGCCGGGTGGACGCAGAACAGCGGGGGCCGGGAGCCCTCCGCGCGCAACGGCAACAGGGACTGCGGCGCGGCGCCGGACGACGGGTCCGCGATCCGCCGTGCGAGCCCGGCCGGGCTCGGGGACTCGAACAGGGCGTGCACTTCCAGCGGCGTGCCGAGCGCGGCCCTGATCCGCGCGACGAGGCGGGCGGCGAGGAGGGAGTGCCCGCCGAGGTCGAAGAAGTTCTCGTCGACACCGACCGCGGGCACCTCCAGTACCTGGGCGAAGAGGCCGCACAGGACCCGCTCCTGCTCGGTGGCCGGTTCGCGGGCCGGTGCGCCGCCGGTGAGCCGGGGCTCGGGCAGCGCCCGGCGGTCCAGCTTTCCGTTCGGCGTGAGCGGAAGCTCCGCCAGCTCGACGACGGCCGAGGGCACCAGGTGGGCCGGCAGCCTCGCCCGGACGAACTCGCGCACCGCGGCCGTGTCGCACCCCCGCGTCTGCGGCACGACGTATCCGACGAGCCGCCGGTCCCCGGGCCTGACCTCGCGGGCCACCACCTCGGCGTGGACGATACCGGGGCAGGCGGCGAGGGCCGCCCTGATCTCGCCGGGCTCGATCCGGAATCCACGGATCTTGATCTGGTCGTCGGACCGGCCGTGGTACTCCAACTGCCCGTCGGGCAGCCAGCGGACCACGTCCCCGGTCCGGTACATCCGGCTGCCCGGCGGCCCGTACGGGTCGGCGACGAACCGCACGGCGGTGAGTCCGGGGCGGTTCAGGTAGCCCCGGGCGACCCCGGCCCCGGCGAGGTACAGCTCTCCGCGCACCCCCTCCGGGGCCAGGCGCAGGCCGGCGTCCAGGACGTACGCCCTGATGTTGGGGATCGGCCGGCCGATCGGGGCGGCGGGCGGCCACGCGTCGACGTCCGCCGCCAGGGTGTGGGCCGTCACCAGGTGGGTCTCGCTCGGGCCGTAGTGATTGTGCAGCCGGCGCCCGACGCTGCCCCGCACGAACGCGCGTACCTGGCGGCTCGGGGTGAGCGCCTCACCGCCCTGCGCCAGGACCCGCAGCGACGGGATGGTCCACCCCTGGTCGAGGGCCGCCTCGCACAGGGCCTCCAGGACGAGGTTGGGGGCGAAGAGCTCGTTCACGCGCTCCGCATCAAGCCAGGCGGCGAGCAGCTTGGGGTCGCGCCGGACCTCCTCGGCCGGCACCACCAGGGTCTTGCCGAACAGCACCGCGGACAGGATCTCCTGCACGGACACGTCGAAACTGAGCGCGGTGAACTGGGCGATCCTGGCCCCGGCGGCCGAGGGGAAGGCCTCGTCGTGCCACGACAGGAGGTTGACCATCGCCCGCCCCGGCATCACCACGCCCTTGGGCCGGCCGGTGGTGCCCGAGGTGTAGATGACGTACGCGGGATGCGCCGGGTCGAGCCGGCCCGGCCGCTGCTCGTCGTCGATCCCCGTGCCGGCCAACCGGTCCAGCTCGCCCAGGGTGCCGGACTCGTCGAGGACCAGCCGGGGGGCGTCCGTGTGCGGCAGCCGCTGGGCCGTGTCCACAGTCGTCAGCACGACGGCGGGCACGGTGTCGCTCAGCATGAACGACAGCCTCTCGGCGGGATATTCGGGATCGACGGGGAGGTAGCAGCCGCCCGCTTTGAGGACGGCGAGGACGGCAACGGCGAGCAGGGCCGAGCGGGGCAACGCGACGGCGACGATCCGCTCGGGCCCGACGCCCCGCGAGATGAGGAGCCGGGCGAGCCGGTTCGAGGCGGTATCCAGCTCCCGGTAGGTCAGCGTGGTCTCCGCCGAGACCACGGCCGGCAGGTGCGGGGTGTCCTCGGCCTGCCGGGCGAACAGCTCCGGGAGGCCGGCTTCCGGGTACTCGCGCTCGGGGCCGCCGAGTTCGGTGAGCAACCGGGTCCGCTCGCCCTCGGTGAGCAGGTCGACGGAGCCGACCCGCATGTCCCGGTCCGTGCTGAAGGCGCGCAGGAGGCGCAGGAAGCGCGCGTGGTGCGCGGCCAGCTCGTCGGCCTCGTAGCGGGCCGAGTTGGCGACCAGATCGATGCGCAGCCCCAGGCCGTCCGCGCGGTCGAAGGCCGTGAACGACAGGTCCTCGACGATCCCCTGGGTCAGGTGGTGGGCGGTGGCGGGCCGACCGGCGAACTGCAGGTCGTAGTCGAAGGCCATGATGTTGACCATGGGACCGGTCCGGTAGCGCCCCGTGTCCGGCAGGCCGAGGTCGCGCCCCAGGCGCTCACCGCGGTGACGCTGATGCCGGATCATCTCCCGGAATCCAACCGCGACTTCACGGACGAGCTCGTGCAGCGTGAGGTCCGGGCGGACCGTGACGCGCAGGGGCAGGGCGTTGGAGTACATCCCCGGCGTGGTACGCGCCGCGGCGTCGGTGCGGGCGGCCATCGGCAGGCTCAGGATGACGTCCTGTGCGCCGGTGAGCCGGTGGACCTGGGCGGCCGCGGCGGCGATCACCAGCACGGACCAGTGGGTGCGGGCCGAGCGGGCGGCGGCCTTGAGCTGCTCGGTCTCGGCTACGGAGAGGCTGCCGGTGTGACTGGCCTGTCCCTGGGCGGCGGGCCCGCCCGGCGGTTGGGAGGCGAGGGTGGCGACTTCCGGTCCGTCCGCGAACCGGGTCGTCCAGTACGCCCGGTCCGCCGCGCCCCGGTCGGAGGCCTGGTAGTCCGCGTCGTCCGCGAGCATCTTCCGGATGGCCCCGTACCGGCCGGCCGGCAGGGGGAGTCCCGCGGTCATGGCGGCGTAGAGCTCGGACACCCGCTGGGCGATCAGCGCGCCCGTGTGCCCGTCCGCGACCGCGTGGTGGGCGCTGAGGTACCAGAAGCTGCGATCCGGCCCCAGGCCGAACAGCGCGTAGGAGAAGAGCGGCCCTCGGGAAAGGTCCATCCGGCGGGACAGGTCGGCCCGCATCCAGGCCAGCGCGGCGGCCGCGGGGTCCGGTTCGCCGCAGACGTCGAGGACCGGGAACTCCCAGTCGGAGAAGGGGGTCACGCACTGCCGGGGCTCACCGTCCTCCTCGACGAACACGGCGTGCATCGGGACGGCCTCCGCGACGGCCTGCCGCATCGCCGTTTCGAAGACCCGTCGGTCGATGGCCCCGTGGAGTTCCAGGTATTCACCGACGCGCTGCTGCGGAGCGGTCGGATCGACCTGTTCGGCCAGCCACATCTCACGCTGGGCCGTTGACACGGGAAGGCGCATGTCGCCGGATCCTGACCCTGACACTTCTCTCACACTCCTCATGGTGCGCACCGGCCGGCGGGTTCCCACCGAATAAAAGGACAGAATGCGGAGGACACACGGGAAATTCGGGAAGCAACGGGAAGAAAAGCACATCGCGGTCCCGACCGGACAACCCGGCCCCGCCTGACTCCACTACGAGAAGAATGCTAGACGCGGGCGCTAAACCTCCACATGCACGCCACTTGCATTTCACCCCGCTAAAGCGCCCCTTAATCCCGTCGGATATCATTCTCCAGGATGACTGAAATCCCCTGATCCGGCTTTAGATTCGCGCTCTATGAACAATCCAGCGCCTCCCCGCCCGGATCCGGCAACGAGTCGTCGCCCGGCAGCGCACATCCTTCGCGGCCTGACCACCCCGGCGCCCCGGCCGCGCGTCCCCGCCCTCGCCGCGTACGCCTGCCTGCTGATCGGGCTGATCGACCTCGCGGCCGCCGTCTTCCCCGGCTTCCGCCACAGTCGGGTGCGCCTGCTGGCCGGTCAACTGCCCGGTGGCACCACCACGGTGACCGCGGTCGGCTCGCTGATGGTCGGCGTGCTGCTCGTGCTGCTGGCGCACGCGCTGCGCCGCCGCAAGCGGCGGGCCTGGCGGGCGGTGGTCGTGCTGCTCCCGGTGGGCGGGCTGCTGCACCTCCTGCGGTGGCACACCACCGCCACCGGTGTGATGTCGTTCGCGCTGCTCCTGGTGGTGCTGCTGTACCGGCGGGAGTTCTACGCGCTGTCCGACCCGCGCACCCGTTGGCGGGCGCTGCTGAGCTTCGTCGCGGTGGGCGGCGTCTCCCTCGTGCTGGGGCTGCTGATCACCAATGTGCACCCGGACTACGAGGCCGGCTCGCCCTCGCCGGAGGAGCGGCTGCGGCACACCGCGTACGGGCTCGTCGGAGTCGAGGGGCCGGTGCGCTACACCTCGGATCGGGTCGCGGACCTGGTCGGCTACTCACTCGGCGCGCTCGGTCTGATCACCCTGCTGACCACCTCCTACCTGTTCCTGCGGCCCGAGAAACCGCTGGCGGAGCTCTCCGCGGACGACGAGGCCCGGGTGCGTGAGCTGCTCGAACGGCACGGGGAACGCGACTCGCTGGGGTACTTCGCGCTGCGGCGTGACAAGAGCGTGCTGTTCTCGCCGACCGGCAAGGCCGCCATCGCCTACCGCGTCGAGTCCGGTGTGATGCTCGCCTCCGGCGACCCCATCGGCGACGTCGAGGCCTGGCCCGGAGCGATCAAGGCGTTCATGGACGAGGCCAGGCGGCACGCCTGGGTGCCCGCCGTGATCGGGTGCGGCGAAACCGGCGGCGAGGTGTGGACGCGCGAAGCGGGACTGGACGCCCTGGAGCTGGGTGACGAAGCGGTCGTGCACACGGCCGACTTCTCGCTGAGCGGGCGGGTCATGCGCAATGTGCGCCAGATGGTCAAACGCGTCGAGCGCAACGGCTACTCCTGCAAGGTCCGCCGGGTCCGCGACCTCGACGACGCGGAGCGGGCGCGGATCGCGGCCGCGGCGGCCCGCTGGCGCGGCACCGACATCGAGCGGGGCTTCTCCACCGCCCTCGGCCGCTTCGGTGACGCGGAGGACACCGGCTGCGTGGTGGTCACCGCACACCACTCCCCGGACGTCGGATCGGACGAGGCGGGCGGGAAGCCGGATGCCGACGACCTCGCCGCCGTGCTGCACTTCGCCCCCTGGGGCCCCGAGGGAATCTCGCTGGAACTGATGCGCCGGGACCGCGCCGCCGACCCCGGCCTCAACGAGCTGCTGATCGTCGCCGTTCTCCAGGCGGCGCCCGCCCTCGGGATACGCCGGGTCTCGCTCAACTTCGCGATGTTCCGCTCAGCCCTGGCCCGGGGAGAACGGCTCGGCGCGGGACCGGTGCTGCGGGCCTGGCGAGGGCTGCTCGTCCTGCTCTCGCGCTGGTTCCAGATCGAGTCGCTGTACAAGTTCAACGCCAAGTTCCAGCCGGAGTGGGTGCCGCGCTTCCTGGTCTTCCCGCACACCCGCGATCTGCCGCGGATCGGGCTCGCGGCGATGCAGGCGGAGGCCTTCATCACCCTCGGCCGGCCCCGGTGGGGCCGCAAGCCGCTGCGGCAGGGGCTCGCGGGGGCGGGAGCCGGTACGGCTCGTCCGGCCCCGCGAGCGGAGCGCGTCGCGGGGCCGGACGAGCCGTAGGGATGCGGTCAGCCCGTTCAGCAGGCGAGATGGGCGAGCGTGTGCTCTTCGAGGCCGGCGTCCCGGGCCAGGACCGACTGCTGCAACTGCCGCAGCCTGGGCCCCGGTTCGATGCCGATCTCGTCGATGAGGAAGCGCCGGATGCGGTTGTAGATCATGAGGGCTTCGGCCGGCCGGCCGCTGCGGTACAGCGCGAGCATGAGAAGACCGTGGAAGGTCTCCCGCATCGGCTGTTCGTCGATCAACCCGTAGAGCTCGCCGACCAGCGGCTTGTGCCGTCCCAGGAGCAGTTCCGTCTCGGCCCGCTCCTCCAGCGCTGCCGACCGCTTCTCGTCCAGCTGGTGGCCCAGGCTCTGCAATGCCGGAACCGTGGACAGGTCCGCCAGCGCCGGGCCGGTCCACAGCCCGAGTGCCCGGGAGAGCAGCTCCGAGGCCTCCTCCAGCCGGCCCACCGCCCGCAGCTCCCCGGCGCGCAGGCACAGCGATTCGAAGCTGTGCAGGTCCAGGGTGAACGGGGCGAGTTCCATCATGTAGCCGGGCGGCCTGGTCAGCAGCCCGGACACATCGAAGCCCGCACCCGCCAGATGCTTGCGGAGCCGGGAGACGTACACCTGCAGGGCGGTGGACGCGGTGCGCGGCGGCGCCCCCGACCAGAGGGAGTCGATGAGCTGCGACGCGGACAGTGGGCGGCCGTCGTTCAGGCACAACAGCGCCAGCAAGGCCCGGAGCTTCAACGCCTGCGGAGTGCGCGGCGTCCCGCCGTCCGTCTCCACTGCAAGTGCTCCGAGAACGCGAAAGTACACGATTCTTCTCATCCCCCCGGTCAGAAGACCCGGAATCCTCAGAACCGATGGTCCGGTGAGTCCGGGCATGGTGTGTGAAGAAAGCAGAAGTCGCGCCGACAGCCCCCGGCACAGGTGGACGACTGCACACCTTCACGCATGCGTCCCCCGCCGGCGCGCCCGAATTTCCGATGGCGACCCGAGGACACCGGGCCACCTGGATTCCCCCAAGCCGACCCGGCCTGGTATGCGCCGGGTCATGAATTCAGGACCCTATCACGCGCCGGATGGGCAACCCCGGCCCCGGCGGGAGGAACTCCGGACCGCCGGTTCGGACGCAAAGATTCCGCTTGAATCCATGGCTGACGGGCGAATTTCGAGCAATAGTCGAAGAACCAGACATACTGCCAGATTTCCGGATGGCGCTCATTGATAAAGGAATTCCACGGATTCGAGGTTCACTTGGGAGTCCACACCCGGGCCTGGAACCGGTCGACTTCCCTGACGGAAACTCAAGACGTTCCTGACCCGCCCGCCCATCACGGCCCCCTCCGCAGGAGGGCAACGGCGCGACCTGGCTGCGCTCGGTGGGCGGACGGCACCACTCGGCCGGGACGCTGCCGACAGCCCGGGGGCGAACCCCTCGTCATGTCCACTGGCGGGTGAATCTCGGCGCGGCGCCAGACCGGCGGGGCGCCTCATGCTCTACAGTTCCGATCGAAGTCCTGCACGTTTTGCCAGGTCAGGGCATCGTTTTTACTCATGCCCTGACGGCTGTTCGAGGTGGGGCGGGTGGGACTCGAACCCACGACCAAGGGATTATGAGTCCCCTGCTCTAACCGGCTGAGCTACCGCCCCGGTTCGCCGCGTGCGCCGGTCGTCGACCACGGCAGCAGCAGACGGCCCCGAAAGGACGTCCCGCGCAGCATAGCCGGTCGATCACCCGTGGTGCGCGCCGGGGGCGCGCACGGGTGCGCACAGGCGTGCGCCTGTCCTGATTGCGCAGTTCGGGTGGCGCCCGGACGGCCGCACGGGCAGCCTGGACGGATGACGACACGTGGGACGGGAGCCGCGGCCGGGGCGCTCGCGGTACTGCTGGCCGCGGCGGGCTGCACCACCTCGGCCGGGCCCGGCGGGGGCGCTCCGACGGTCAGCTCGGCTCCGGCCACCCGCTCCGCCCGCCCCTCCGGATCCGCCCCGGCCTCCGGCGGCGGCCACGGCTGGAGCCGGCAGCGGCTCAGGGGCGCCGTCGCCAGGCACACCGGGGTCACCCGCACCGCCAGGGCCACCGTGCTCAACGGCCTGGTCGGCGCCGTCTTCACCCGCAACGCGGACGGCGACCACTTCTGCACCGCCAGCGTCGTCGACAGCGCCGGGCTCAACCTCATCGTCACCGCCGCGCACTGCGTCTGGGACCCCCAACTCGGCCAGCGCAGCGACCTCGTCTTCGTCCCCGGCTACCGCAACGGCGACACCCCAAGCGGCGTCTGGCCGCTGATCGCCGTCACCGTCGACGACGGCTGGAAGGACCACGCCGACCCGGACGTGGACGTCGCCTTCGCGGTCGTCCAGGCCCAGAACGGGCAGCAGGTGCAGCAGGTGCTCGGCGCCAACAAGCTGGGCATCGGCCTCGGCTACCAGTTGCCCGTGCGGATCACCGGCTACCCCGGCACCAGCGACGTCCCGATCACCTGCGCCAACAACACCACCGAGCAGAGCTCCACCCAGCTGCGGATCGACTGCCCCGACTACACCGGCGGCACCAGCGGCAGCCCCTGGGTGACCGACTTCGACCCGAGCACCAGGACCGGCACCGTGGTCGGCGTGATCGGCGGCTACCAGCAGGGCGGCGACAGCCCGGACACCTCGTACAGCAGCTACTTCGGCGACCGCGTCCAGGCGCTCTACGACCGGGCCACCGGCTGACCGGAGGGGCGGCAGTGGCGCCGCCGGGCACGGCCTGATAGATCTTCCTCTCGAACGGCGGAACGCACGGACCCGGTGCCCGCCCCGAGGAACGAGACGGAGCCCCGATGGCCCCCCGCCCGGCACGGCCCCCGCGCGCCGCACGGACGGTCGCGCTGGCGGCCCTGCTGCTCGCCGCCGGAACCGCGTGCGACGGGGGCGAGCAGGACCAGGCGCCCGCCGCCGAGGTCGCGCAGCAGAGCAACACCCGCGACCGGATCGGCACCCTCTCGGTCCGCACCGCGCAGGGCCCCCGGGCCTGCACGGCGAGCGTCGTCCGCAGCCCCAGGCACAACCTGCTGGTCACCGCCGCGCACTGCGTGCAGAACCGCCGGATCGGCCTGCTGGACGGCCTGGTGTTCACCCCCGGCTACCGCAACGGCTTCATCCCGTACGGCAGTTGGCCGGTGAAGTCGATCACCGTCGACCCGCGCTGGGCGGACGACGACGACCCCGAGTACGACGTGGCCTTCGTCACCGTCGGCACGGTCGGCGGCAAGCAGGTCGAGGACGCCGTCGGCGGCAACCCGATCGCCACCGGCCAGGGCTTCGGGCTCGCCGTCTCGGTGACCGGCTACCCGAACGAGCGCGACGAGCCGATCACCTGCGCGGCCAGGACCCGCTCGCAGAGCCCGACCCAGGAGCGCTTCGACTGCGACGGCTACACCGACGGCACCAGCGGCAGCCCGTGGGTGACGGACAGCGGCGCGGTCGTCGGCGTGATCGGCGGCTACCAGGAGGGCGGCGAGACGGCCGGCACCTCCTACAGCGTCACCTTCGACCAGCGGGTCTCCGCGCTCTACCGGGAAGCGACCGCCTGAACCCGCGAGGCAATCGCCCGAACCCGGGGGCAACCGCCCAGCCCCGGGAGGCGGCCGCCCGGGCTCCGGAGGCGGCCGCCCGAGCCGCCCGGCCGTCGCGAGGTGACGAAGGCAACACGAAGGCCCCCCGGTCATCCGAGGGGCCTTCGCTCTGAGCAGTCACCGGGCGGACCCGATGAAGCTCCCGCATTTGGACTCGAACCAAAAACCTGCCGGTTAACAGCCGGCTGCTCTGCCAATTGAGCTATGCGGGATCGCGGTACCGAACTTCCGTACCACGGACGGGAGGAGGGCTCTTGCAAGACCTCTCCCGAGCTCCCCCAATTGGACTCGAACCAATAACCTGCCGATTAACAGTCGGCTGCTCTGCCAATTGAGCTATGGGGGATCGGCTTCCGCCTCGGCCCCCGGTTCCCCGGGCTCCTCGGCGCTCGCTGCGGGACATACATTAGCGCACTCGGGGGGGTGGTCCGCCAATCGCTTTCGCCGGACCGCCCCCGGGGCTCCCGCGCGGCCTCCCGCGCGGCGTGCCCGGCGCGCGCCCGGCACGGCCCCCGGGGATGCTGGGGGGCACGGACGGTTCGCCGTCCCGACGGACGGGTAGGGCAATGCGGCAGAAGGCCGCCAGGAGAGGGTGGATCCGATCATGTGGAAGCTGTCGTTGGCCGCGGGGTTCGCGGCCGGCTACGTCCTGGGCTCCAGGGCCGGGCGCCGGCGCTACGACCAGATCACGAAGGTCACCCGGCAGATCGCCCAGAACCCCACGGTGCAGGGCGCCGCAGACCGAGCCAGGCAGCAGGCCGGCGCGGTCGCCGGGAAGGCCGCCGGCGCCGTCGCGGACAAGGTCGGCGACCGGCTGCCGAACGCCGTCACCGACCGGGTGCCGTACTTCAACCGTTCCCGGGCCGAGGACGACGGCTGGGGTACCTTCCGCCCGTGACGGGACGGTGACGCCAGGGTGTACCGGGGCCCTGCGTCCCGTCCCGAACGGGCAACACCTCACCCGGCCCGGACGCGTCCCGGGCCGGGCTGAGGCATGATCTCGACATGGCCATCGTCGCGGGGATAGACAGCTCGACCAACCGCACCCGGATCGTCGCGTGCGACGCCGACACCGGCGCCGTCCTGCGCTCCGGCAAGGCGCCGCACCCCGTCCCCGAGGACCCGGACACCCGCCCCGGCGAGGCCGACCCGCAGCTGTGGCTGCACTCGCTCGGCGACGCCGCCGCCGGCGGCCTGCTGGAGGGCGTCCGGGCCATCGGCGTCAGCGCGCAGCAGCACGGCATGATCGGGCTGGACGCGGGCGGGGTGCTGGTCCGGCCGGCGATCCTCTGGAACGACCCGCGTTCCAGCGGCGCCGCCGCCAAGCTGCTGGACGCGCTCGGCGGCCCGGCCGCCTGGACCGCCGCGATCGGCGCCGTCCCCAGCCCGACCTACACCATCGCCAAGCTGCGCTGGCTGGCCGAGTTCGAGCCCGCCAACGCCCGCCGGGTGGCCGAGGTGCTGCTCCCGCACGACTGGCTGGTCTGGCAGCTCCTCGGCCACCCCAGGCGCCGCACCACCGACCGGGGCGACGCCTCCGGCACCGGCTACTGGTCCCCGATCACCGGCGAGTACCGGCAGGACCTGGTCGAGCTGGCGCTCGGCCACGAGCTGCGGCTGCCGGAGGTGCTCGACCCCGCCGAACCCGCCGGGCACACCCCCGAGGGCCTGCTGATCTCGGCCGGCACCGGCGACAACATGGCCGCCGCGCTCGGCCTCGGGCTGCGCCCCGGCGACGCGGTGGTCTCGCTCGGCAGCGCCGGAACGATCTTCGCCGTGCACGACCGGGCCGTGGTGGACGCCACCGGGCTGATCTCCTCCTTCGCCGACGCCGCCGGCCGCCACCTCCCGATGGTCGCCACCCTCAACGCCGCCCAGGTGCTCCGCGCCACCGCCGCCATGCTCGGCCGGGACCTGGACGGCCTGAGCGACCTCGCCCTGCACTCCTCCCCCGGCGCGTACGGGCTGGTGCTCCTCCCCTACCTGGACGGCGAGCGGACGCCGGCCCTCCCGCACGCGGCCGGCACCCTGACCGGCCTGCGGGCCGACTCGATGACGCCGCAGCACCTGGCCCGGGCCGCCGTCGAGGGCATGCTGTGCAACATCGCGGACGCCCTCGACGTGCTGCGCGCCCAGGGCGTCGCGGTGCGGCGGGTGTTCCTGCTCGGCGCGGCCGGGCGGCTGCCCGCCGTCCGGCACATCGCCCCGCCGCTGTTCGGCGTCCCGGTCGTGGTGCCGCCGCCGGGCGCCCACGCCGCCCGCGGGGCCGCCCGGCAGGCCGCCTGGGCGCTGGCCGGCACCCCGGAGCCGCCGGAGTGGGAGCTGCCGGACGCCGAGACCGTCGAGCCGGACGGGGAGCAGGACCTGGCGATCGGCTCGGCGGTGCGCCAGCAGTACCGCGCCGCCCGCGAACAGATCCACCCGGAGACGGCGGCCTGACCCCTGCTGCGGCGGCCCGACCTCGGCTGCGGCGGCCTCACCGGCCGGTGAAGATGCGTCACCCGGCGGCCGGTGGCAGCGTGGGACGGGACACGGCCACCGGCTCGAAGGGCGGCAGGACGCCATGGCGCTGCACAAGGGGGCCGGCAACGACCGCCGGCTGAGCATCGGTCCGCTGGTGGGCGCCGCCGACCCACTGGGCTCGATGAAGCTGGCACCGCCGCTGCACCGGCTCGGCGAGGGGCCCGTCACGGCCGACACCGCGTACCAGCTGATCCACGACGAGCTGATGCTGGACGGCAACGCCCGGCTCAACCTGGCGACCTTCGTCACCACCTCGATGGAGGCGCAGGCCACCCGGCTGATGACCGAGTGCCTGGACAAGAACATGATCGACAAGGACGAGTACCCGCAGACCGCCGAACTGGAGCGGCGCTGCGTGGCGATCCTCGCCGACCTCTGGCACGCCCCCGACCCGGACGCCGCGGTCGGCTGCTCCACCACCGGCTCCAGCGAGGCCTGCATGCTGGCCGGCATGGCGCTCAAGCGCCGCTGGATGCACCGCAACGCCGAGCGCTACGCGGCCGGGGCCCGGCCCAACCTGGTGATGGGCGTCAACGTGCAGGTGTGCTGGGAGAAGTTCTGCACCTTCTGGGAGGTCGAGGCCCGCACCGCGCCCATGGAGGGCGAGCGCTTCCACCTCGACGCCGAGCACGCGGTCGCCCTGTGCGACGAGGACACCATCGGCGTGGTCGGCATCCTCGGTTCCACCTTCGACGGCTCCTACGAGCCGATCGCGGAGATCTGCGCGGCCCTGGACGACCTCCAGCAACGCACCGGCCTCGACGTCCCGGTGCACGTGGACGGCGCCTCCGGCGGCATGGTGGCGCCCTTCCTCGACCCCCAGGTGGTCTGGGACTTCCGGCTGCCCCGGGTCGCCTCGATCAACAGCTCCGGGCACAAGTACGGCCTGGTCTACCCCGGCGTCGGCTGGGCCCTGTGGCGCGACCAGGAGGCGCTGCCGGAGGAACTGGTCTTCCGGGTCAACTACCTCGGCGGCGAGATGCCGACCTTCGCGCTCAACTTCTCCCGCCCCGGCGCCGAGGTCGTCGCGCAGTACTACGTCTTCCTGCGGCTCGGCCGGGACGGCTTCCGGGCCGTCCAGGGCGCCTGCCGCGAGGTCGCCATCCACCTGTCCGAAGCGATCGGGCAGTTGGGCGGCTTCCGGCTGCTGACCCGCGGCGACCAGTTGCCGGTCTTCGCCCTCACCACCGCCGACGACGAGCCGTTCGACGTGTTCGACGTCTCGCGGCGGCTGCGCGAGCGCGGCTGGCAGGTGCCCGCGTACACCTTCCCCGCGAACCGGACGGACCTGTCGGTGCTCCGGGTGGTCTGCCGCAACGGCTTCTCGCTGGACCTCGCCGACCTGCTGCTGGCCGACCTCTCCCGGCTGCTGCCGGAGCTGCGGCGCCAGCCCGGCCCGCTCAAGGAGCTCGGGGTGCCGGCCCGGTCGGGCTTCCACCACTAGGGCGGGTGTCCGCCGGCGCGTGAACGCGGTGGGGAGTGAACGCGGTGGGGCGTGATCACGGCGGGGAGGGCGCTTCGTAGCGTCCTCCCCGCCGTGCGTCCCGGACGAGCCGGGGCAGCCTCCCCCCGCGAGGCTGCCCCGGTCGGTGGGGGAATCGGGACGTGCTGCCGGAGCGGGGACCGGTGACCGGTCCGCGTCCGAACGACGCCGTCGGGCGGCGAACCGCGCCGACCAGAGAACTGTGCACGACGGACACGTGCACATGCGAGCGTTCCCGGGGGTTGTGAGACACTTCCGTCCGTCTCAGCGCCATGACCTGGGGTTTGGGACGCCGGACCGATGGGTTTGGAGAAGCGGAGACACCCGGACGGCCCCGGCCGGAGCCCGTTCCGCTCCCCCCGTCCCCCGTTCCCGTCTCGCACCGTTGGAAGGCCCCATGGGTTCCGCCTGGAAGAACCTGCCCGAAGAGCTGTCCGGACCCGCCCGGCTCCTGGCCGAGGAGCTCCGGGTCATCAAGGACGCCGCCGGACTCTCGCTGTCCGAGCTGGCCGCCCGGACGCACTACAGCCGGGCCTCCTGGGAGCGCTGGCTGAACGGCAAGCGGGTCATCACCGGGCAGGCGCTGGAAGCGCTGACCAGGGCGGTGGACTGCGACGGCCCGGCCCTGCGGGCGCTGTGGGAGCGGGCCGTGGCGGGGCCCGAGGAGGACGGCGAGCCCGCCGCCCCGGAGGAACCCGCCGCGCCGACGGCGCCCGAGCAGGCCCCGGCGGCGCAGACCCCGACGGCACAGCCCCCGACGGACCGGACCGGCGCGCCCGCCACACCCGCGGCCTCCGCCCCACCTGCCGCCTCCGACGTGACCGACGTGACCGACCTGCTCGACCTGACCGCCGCACCCGGCGAGCCCGGCGGCGCCGGGCCGGCACCCGTGCCGTGGTGGCGGCGCCCGGCGACGCTGCTGGCGGGCGCCGCCCTGCTGGCGGCCCTGCTGGTGCTGGTCGGCCTGCGGGCCACCCGGCACCAGGAGCAGCCGCAGACCGTCGCCGAGCCCGTCCCGACCGCCACCACGGCCAAGCCCGCCCCGGGCGCTCCCGTCTGCCAGGCCGTCGGCTGCGCGCACAAGGACCCCAAGGCCACCGGCTGCGGCAAGGACGCCCGGACCCTGCAGACCGACGTCATCGGCAAGGTCGTCGTCTACCTCCGGTACAGCCAGACCTGCCAGGCGGCCTGGGCGGCGATCACCGAGGGCGAGCCGAACGACTACGCGACCATCAGCGACGACTCCGGCCAGAGCGAGACGGCGCTCATCCACTGGGGCTACGACAACTACTCGTCGATGCTGGACGCGGCCGACCCGGCCGTCACCTTCCAGGTCTGCGGGTACCAGCCGGCCGGGCACGTCTGCACCTCGCCCGTCTCCGGCCTGGCCGCCGTGGTGGCCTCCACCCCGATCCCGATCGGCCCCGCCTCACCGCCCCCGGGCACCGGCCCGGACGCGGCGGCCACCGACCCGCCCTCCCCGGCACAGCCGACCGACGCGCAGCCCGCCGGCGCGCAGCCCGCCAGTGCACAGCCCTCCCCGGGCCGGTCCTAGGCCAGTCCTAGGCCGGTCCCGCCCGCCCCCGGCGGGCCGCTCAGTCGAGGTACCCGCGCAGTTGCGCCGCGAAGGCGTGGTCGCGGAGCTTGATCAGCGTCTTCGACTCGATCTGGCGGATCCGCTCCCTGGTCACGCCGAACACCGTGCCGATCTCCTCCAGCGTGCGCGGGCGGCCGTCGTCCAGCCCGTAGCGGAGCTGGACGACCTGGCGCTCCCGCTCGCCCAGGGTGGCCAGGACGGCGTCCAGGTGCTGGCGCAGCAGCAGGAAGGTGGCGGACTCCGCGGGTGAGGCGGCGTCGGCGTCCTCGATCAGGTCGCCGAGCGCGACGTCGTCCTCCTCGCCGACCGGGGTGTGCAGCGAGATCGGCTCCTGGGCCAGCCGGAGCAGTTCGCGCACCCGTTCCTCGGTCAGCTCCAGGACGGCGGCGATCCCGGCCGGGGTCGGTTCCAGCCCGCGCTCCTGCAGCAGGGCTCGCTGCACCCGGATCACCCGGTTGATCAGCTCGACCACGTGCACCGGCACCCGGATCGTCCGGGCCTGGTCGGCCAGCGCCCGGCTCATCGCCTGCCGGATCCACCAGGTCGCGTACGTGGAGAACTTGTAGCCGCGGGCGTAGTCGAACTTCTCCACCGCCCGGATCAGGCCCAGGTTGCCCTCCTGGACCAGGTCCAACAGGGTCAGTCCGCGGCCGACGTAGCGTTTGGCGACGGACACCACCAGCCGCAGGTTCGCCTCGATCAGCCGGCGTTTGGCGATCCGGCCGCGCACCACCAAGGTGTCCAGTTCACGGGCCAGCGGGTCGGGCGGCGGGGGGTCGCCGTTCAACCGCTCCTCGGCGAACAGTCCTGCCTCGACCCGGCGGGCCAGCTCCACCTCCTCGGCGGCGGTGAGCAGGCGGACCCGGCCGATCTCGCGCAGGTACTGGCGGAGCAGGTCCGGTGCCGGGCCGGCGTCGCCCTCGGCCGGCGGGCGGGGCTCCTCCTCGTCCCCGTCGTCGGGCTCCGGGTCCTCCGCCTCGGGCTCCGGGTCGTCGGCGTCGGGGTCCGTCTCCGGGGCCTCGGGGTGGCCCTCCGGCGCGCCTCGGGCGCCGTCCGGGGGCGCGGCCCCGGCCCGGCCGTGGTCCGCCTCCCGTTCCCCGGGCGGTGCGGCGCTCAGCGCGCCGGCCGGTGCGGCGGTCGGGCTGGAGGTCGGTGCGGCGGTCGGTGCGGCGGTCGGGCTGGAGGTCGCGGCGAAGCCTCGGTCCACGGGCATCCCTCGGGGCGGGCGCGACTCTGGCGGACCCGCGCTGAACGGAGGTGGGACGCCCTCCAGTGTGCGGTACGCCACACTCCGTGGCCGAGACTCGTGCGCCGACTTTCTGGGCCGCTCCCCCGGCCCCGCCGCGCTCCTACAGCCCCGCCGCGCCCTGGCTGCGGAGCTGCTGGCCGTACTGCTGGAGCTGCCACAGCTCGGTCTGCACCGCGTGCTGCTGCTCGGCGTCGGCCCGGTGGCCGAGCCGCTGCAGGTAGCCGCGGACCTCGGCGATCCGCCGGTCCACCGCCAGCAGGCGCAGCTTGACCAGGAACTCCCCCGCGTAGACCGCGTCCACCTTCCGGCGGGAGCGCACCGGCTCGACGGTCAGCTCGGTGACCAGCGAGCGCACCTGGTCGTCCGGGGCCGCCTCGCGCACCGCGCTGGTGAAGTCGGGCAGCGTCGCCCCGTACGCGGCGCCGCCGGCCTTGGCGATGGCCTGCCGGACGGCGGTGTACGGCAGGGTGGGGAACTCGTCCTCGCCGTAGTGGTCGAAGGCCGGGCTGACCAGGTCCGGGTGCTGGAGCGCCAGCTTGAGCAGCTCCCGCTCGACGAACTGGGCCGGGTCGCGCGGGTTGAGCCGGAAGGCGGGCTGCGCCGGGCGCACCGGCGCGGGCTCGACGCGGCGGCCGCGGTCGGCGCCCCGGGGGTTCTGCTGGCGCTCGCGGTCCCAGCGGGCCAGCTGGGAGACCCGGCGGACGACGAAGGGCTCGTCCAGGATGCCGAGCATGCCGGCCAGGCGGACGGCGTACTCGTGCTGGATCGAGCGGTCCTTGATCTTGGCGACGATCGGGGCCGCCTCCTCCAGGGCCGCCGACCGCCCCTCCGGCGTCTCCACCCGGTGCTTGGACACCGCCGAGACCAGCGCGAACTCGAACAGCGGGACGGGGTTGTCGATCAGCTGCTTGACGGCCTCGTCGCCCTGGGCCAGGCGCAGCTCGCACGGGTCCATGCCGCCCGGGCTGACCGCGATGGAGGTCTTCGCGGCGAACTTCTGGTCGTCCTCGAAGGCCCGCAGGGCGGCCTTCTGGCCGGCCGCGTCGCCGTCGAAGGTGAAGACCGTCTCGCCGCGGTACTGCGAGGTGTCCATCAGCAGCCGACGGATGATCTTGATGTGGTCCTCGGCGAAGGCCGTACCGCAGGTGGCCACCGCCGAGGTGACCCCCGCCAGGTGGCAGGCCATCACGTCGGTGTAGCCCTCGACCACGACCGCGCGGCCCGACTTGGCGATCTCCTTCTTCGCCAGGTCGATGCCGTACAGCACGTGCGACTTCTTGTAGATCGGCGTCTCGGGGGTGTTCAGGTACTTCGGGCCGTTGTCGTCCTCGCGCAGGCGGCGGGCGCCGAAGCCGACCACCTCGCCCGCAATGTCCCGGATCGGCCAGACCAGCCGGCCCCGGAAGCGGTCGATCAGGCCGCCGCGCTGGCCCTGCGAGGCCAGGCCGCCGAGCAGGATCTCCTTGTCCGTGAAGCCCTTGCCGCGCAGGTAGCGGACGAGGTGCTCCCAGCCCACCGGGGCGTAGCCGACGCCGAAGGTCTTCGCGGCCTCCTCGTCGAAGCCGCGCTCGGCCAGGAAGCGGCGGCCGATCTCCGCCTCCGCCGAGGCCAGCTGCTCCCGGTAGTAGGCGGCGGCCACCTTGTGCGCCTCGACCAGGCGGGTCCGCTCGCCCTGCTGGTGGCGGGGGCTGTAGCCGCCCTCCTCGTAGCGCAGGGTGATGCCGGCCTGGGCGGCCATCCGCTCGACGGCCTCGGCGAAGGTGAAGTGCTCGATCTTCATCAGGAAGGCGATGGTGTCGCCGTTCTCCTGGCAGCCGAAGCAGTGGAAGACGCCCTTGGCGGGGTTCACGTAGAACGAGGCGGACTTCTCGTCGTGGAAGGGGCAGACGCCCTTGTACTCGCCGCCGCCACCGTTGGTGAGCTGAACGTAGTCGCCGACCACGGCGTCGATCGGCAGTGCGCTGCGCACCGCTTGTACGTCTTCGTCCCTGATCCGCCCGGCCACCCCGGAAGTCTACTGGGGTGGCCGGGGTTTCCCGGCGGTCCGGTCGCGCCGGGACCGTTGCACCGCGCGCGGTCGGGCGCCGGGCGGTTGCGCCCGAGCGGCCGGACGCCGGGCGCCGGGGCCCGCGGGCGGTCAGGCCCAGGAGGCGCCGACGAGCCTGGCGTGCAGGGCGAGGGCGGAGGCGTCGGTGAGGGTGGCGATCTGGTCGATGACCGCGCGCAGCGCGGCCCGGTCGTCCTCGGCCTCGCGGTAGAGCGCGCCGAACACCGGGTCCAGGCCCTCGGGGGCGCGCTGGGTCAGCACGTACGCCAGCTCGGCGATCACGATCCGCTGGCGGGCCCGCAGCTGGGCCTGCTCGTCGCGCTGCATCACGTAGCGGACGGCGACCGCCTTGAGCACCGCGACCTCCAGCCGGACGCCCCGCGGCACCACCAGCTCGGCCGTGTACCGGGTGAGCCGGCCGGGGCCGTAGCGGGCCCGGGTGGCCTGCTCGGCGGCCAGGCAGAAACGGCCGATCAGCTGGCTGGTGAGGTCCTTCAGCCCGGCCCGGGCACGGGCCGTGCCGTCGTACTCCTGGGGCCACCGGTCCTGGGCGAGCAGCCGGTCGAGGGCGGCGGCCAGCTCCTCCGGCTCGGCGTCCGGGGCGTAGCGCTCGGCGACCTTGAAGAGTTCGGCCCGCTCGCTCGGCGCCCGCAGCGCGGCCGGGTCGATGTGGCCGGCCTGGAGGCCGTCCTCGACGTCGTGGGTCGAGTACGCGACGTCGTCGGACCAGTCCATGACGGTGGCCTCGAAGCACTTGCGCCCGGCCGGGGAGCCGGCCCGCAGCCAGCGGAACACCGGCAGGTCGTCGGCGTAGACGCCGTACTTGGGCGAGGCCGGGTCGGCGGGGTGGGCGCCGCGCGTCCACGGGTACTTGGTGGCGGCGTCGAGGGCGGCGCGGGTCAGGTTGAGGCCGACGCTGCGGCCGGGCCAGGGGGCGAGCCGGGCGGCGGGGTGCTCACCCTCCGGGGCGAAGCGCTTGGGTTCGAGCCGGGTGAGGATGCGCAGCGACTGCGCGTTGCCCTCGAAGCCGCCGCAGGCCTCGGCGGCCTGGTCGAGCGCCTCCTCGCCGGTGTGGCCGAACGGCGGGTGGCCGATGTCGTGGGCCAGGCAGCCGGCCTCCACGAGGTCCGGGTCGCAGCCCAGGGCGGCGCCCAACTCCCGCCCCACCTGGGCGCATTCGAGGGAGTGGGTGAGCCTGGTGCGGGGGAAGTCGCTGCGCATCGGGGCGACCACCTGGGTGGTGCCGGCCAGCCGCCGCAGCGCCGCCGAGTGCAGCACCCGGGCGCGGTCGCGCTGGAACGCCGTGCGGCCGGGGCGCTTGTCCGGTTCGGGGACCCAGCGGGCCTCGGCGGCGTGGTCGTACGGGAGCGGGGCGGCGGCGAGGCGGTGCGCGGTGTCATCCATATGCCCTTCACGGTACGCCGCGCCCCCGACAGCCGGGGTGTGCCGCGCACGAAGGGGCGTGGGCCGGAGCGTGAATCCTGCGGTACGCGCTGGTGTCCGCCCCGGCCCGCTGCCTGCCGTACGGCCTCAGCCGCGGACGGCCTTGAGGACGACGGCGGCCACCGCCTCCTGCCCCTTGGCGTTGGGGTGGATCGCCGCCAGGCCCGGGGCCGGGAAGGGCGGTTCGACCCAGCGGGTGGCCTGGCCCGCGCACATGTCGTGCCCGGCCGAGGGGGCGGCCGCGTCCACGAACACCGCGCCGGCGCCCTCCGCCCGCCGCTTGAGCATGCCGTTGAGCTGCTGCTCCTTCTCCGAGAGGAAGCCCAGGTCCCCCGCCGCGACCGCCTTGCCCAGCACCGGCCGGCAGCTCGCCGGGTCGGACGGGAGCAGCGTCGGGTACCCGATCACGTACACCCGGGCCTGCGGGGAGCGGTGCTTGATGTCCTGCAGGATCCGGCCGAGTTGCTCACCGGCCGCGTCGACCTTGCGCTGCACCTCGTCCGTCCCGCCGGAGGCGTAGTGCTCGCGGCAGGGCGAGGAGGCGCGGGTGGCGCCCACGATGCCCTTCACCGCGTCCACCAGGTTCTCCTTGGCGCACTC
Organism: Kitasatospora sp. NBC_01300; assembly: GCF_041435235.1. Classification (NCBI taxonomy): domain Bacteria; kingdom Bacillati; phylum Actinomycetota; class Actinomycetes; order Kitasatosporales; family Streptomycetaceae; genus Kitasatospora; species Kitasatospora sp. NBC_01300. The sequence goes on from NZ_CP108408.1 coordinate 2,334,107, forward strand.
CTTGACGACCTCCATGAAGCCCGCGTCGTTGCCGCCGATGCCGACCGTCACCAGGCGGGTGGCCGCGTTCAGCGCGTCCAGCTGGGGCGGGTTGGTGCCGTGGTCGGTCTCCTGGGCGCCGGTCAGGTCCCCGGTGCGGGCGCCGCTGCAACTGACGTCCTGGAACTGGCCGGCCGGCAGCCCGAGCCCCTTCGCCACCAGGGACGGGTAGTTGGCCCCCGAGCGGGAGCAGCCCTTCGGCTCGCCCACCTGCGGGGCGAGCTTCAGGCCGGCGGTGTACGAGTCGCCGAGGGCCACGTACGGGCCGTTCGGCGGGGGCGTGGTCTTGGCGTTCTTGGCGGGCAGCGCGCCCGCGAAGCCGTCCGCCCCGCCGTCCGCGGGGGTGCACCCGGCGAGCAGCAGCGCGGCGAGCCCGGCCGTCAGGGCGACGGCCGGGCGGATGGTCCTGGACATGGTCGTGGGCATGGCATCCCCCCGGGGGATAGGCGTCACGGGCAGCTCCGTACGGCGGCGCGTCCCCCGACGCCGCCACCACCAACGAACGGGGCCCGCGAATGACTCCCGTGACTCCCGGCGCCGTCGCCGACCCGGCCGGTTCCCGCCCCTGCGAGGCCGATTCCGTGCCGGACCTACTCCCCGCCCGGGTCTACCCCCCGCCCCGGCCCACTCCGGGCCTACTCCGCGCCGCGCTCGTGCTCGGCCAGGAACTGCTCGAAGCGCCGCCCCAGCTCGTCCGCCGACGGCAGGTCCACCGGCTCGGCCAGCAGGCTCTCCCGGCCCTCCGCCCCCGCCACCGCGTCGTACTGGCCCTCCATGCCGCGGATCGCCGAGCGCAACTCGCCGTCCCCGTGCGCCAGCTGCTCCTCGATGTCGGCGTACACCTCGCCGACCCGCTCGCGCAGCCGGGTGCCCGGCAGCACCAGGCCGGTGGCGGACTGCACCGCCTCCAGGATCAGCACGGCGGCCGCCGGGTACTCCGAGCGCGCCACGTAGTGCGGGACGTGCACGGCGAAGCCCAGCACGTCGTGCCCGGCCTCGGCCAGGCGGTACTCCAGCAGCGCCTGGGCGCTGCCCGGGACCTGCGCCTGCTCGAACCACTGCGGGTAGCCGGCCGCCAGGTCGAGCCGGTTGCCGTGCGGGGTCAGGCCGACCGGGCGGGTGTGCGGCACGCCCATCGGGATGCCGTGGAAGTCCACCGCCAGCCGGACCTCGAAGCGCTCCACCAGCTCGCGGACGGCGCCGGCGAAGCGCTCCCACTCGACGTCCGGCTCGGGGCCGGTGAGCAGCAGGAACGGCGCGCCCGCGCCGTCGCGGACGAGCTGGAGCAGGATCTCCGGCGGCTCGTAGGACGACCACTGGTCCCGGTCGAAGACCATCGCGGGGCGGCGCGCCCGGTAGTCGACCAGGCGGTCGTGGTCGAAACGGGCCACCACCTGCGGCGATCCCGTCTCCAGCAGGTGGGCCACCACCTGGCCGCCGGCCTCGCCGGCGTCCATGAAGCCCTCGAAGTGCTGGAGCAGCACGAGGCCCGCACCGGTGTCGCGCAGCTCCGCGGTGGCCGCGGCCACCGCGGCCACGCCCTGCTGATCCAGCTCGTACAGCGCCTGGAAGTCACGCACCGCGCACCCAACCCCGTTCTCTACTCGTCACGACGTACCGGCTTCTCGTCCTCTCCAGCGTGCCGGGCACCGCCGGAATTCCCGACCCGCCCGGCGGCGGGTCCGACGGCCTCTCCGGACCGCTCCGGACCATGATCGCACCCGGGTGGAAAGCCCCTGGTCACGGGTGTTCAACGGCCCGTCCGGGGGCGGGTCGCAGCAGCCCGCACCGCCATTCGCGTGCCGCGAAGTGACGCACCGCCTTCTGACGGGTATCGTCCTCTCGCTGCCTCGCATCGTCGCGTCGTCGTCACGTCGTCCCGTAACGCCGTCGGCCACGTCCCGGACCGGTGCTCGGCCAGCCCACACGACGCATCTTGCCTTCATCTGGCCGCCTGTTTCCTTCGCGCTCCCGTTTCCTCATCGGCCATCTCGCGGACGCACACTGTCCCCTCGCTCATCCCCGCCGGACCGGTCCGTGGACCCGAGTCCGTTCCGGCACCGCGCTGCCCGCCTCCGGGCCGCCGCCCCCGCCCCGCCCGACCGGCTCTCCGGCGTGCGCGGGTACCGGCGGGCGTGCTCCGGGGCCGGGGCGACTGTCCCTGCCTCCCGAGCCGTACCCCGGCACGGTGGGCACCCTCCGACCGATGAAGGACCGAAGGTTCCGTGCCCGTACCTGTCATCCTCACCGGCCGCACCGTGCGGCTGGAGCCCCTCGCCGCGCACCATGCCTCGGCCATCGCCGAGGCCGGCGCCGAAGACCGTACGACCTACGCCTTCACGCCCGTCCCGCACGGCCTCGAAGCGGCCCGCGACTACATCGCGCGCGCCCTCGCCGACCAGGCCGCGGGCCGGTCGCTGCCGTTCGCGACGGTGAACGTGGCAACCGGCCGGGTCGTCGGCTCCACCCGTTTCCTGGAACTCGACTACTGGCAGGGGCCGATGGTCTGGCCGCCGGCGCCCGGGGTGCCGTTCGGCGACCCGGCCACGGCCGTCCCGGACGCCGCCGAGATCGGCAACACCTGGCTCTCGCCGCGCGCCCAGGGCACCGGCATCAACACCGAGGCCAAGCTGCTGATGCTGCGCCACGCCTTCGAGACCTGGGGGGTGCAACGGATCTCGCTGCGCGCCGACGCCCGCAACCAGCGCTCGCGCACCGCCATCGAGCGGCTCGGCGCCACCTCCGAGGGCGTCCGCCGGGCCCACTCGCGCGGGCTCGACGGGGTGGTGCGCTCGACCGCGTTCTACTCGATCCTCGACGACGAGTGGCCCGCGGTGCGGGACATCATCGAGCTGCGGATCGCCGCCGCCACCTCTCCCAGCGCCCCGGATCCGGCGATCAACCAGGAGTGCCTTAGACACGGCGGCGGCCCCGGGCACCTGATCACGGCCTGAAGCGGACGCCCGATCACGGCCCGAAGGGGGCTACGGCCGCCACCCGTAGCCCCTGGCGGCCAAGTCGAGGACCCGGGCGAGGAGCTCCGGATCGGCAGCTCCCCGGAAACGGTCGGGGTGCGCCTCGGCCAGCGCCGACCCGGGCCGCCAGCCGCCGCGCACCGGGGCGACCCGGACGCTCCAGATCTCGAAGCCGGTCCAGCTGCGGTGCAGGTGCAGCACGCCCTCGGCGGTGTGGGACACCCACGTGTCCTCCATCTCCCGGGGGCGCAGCCCGGCCCGGATCCGCTGCCACTGTTCGTCCGTCCAGACCACGTCCGGCACCGGGCAGGCGCGGGGCAGCAGCATGGGCTTCAGACGGCCCTCGCACTCCGGGGCGGGCCGGACGCCGCCCGGCTCGGGGAACGCCCAGCCGGGCAGCGGTTCGCGGGCGGCCAGCCACGCGGCCGGAACGCCCTCGGTCCCGGTGCGCGCGGCGACCACTCCCCCGGTGATCGCGGCCACCGTGTCCATGTCGCCGCCGGCCGCGAGCAGGCCATCTCGGTGTCGTCGGTCCACGGCCAGGGGCCGGGCGGGTCGGTGCGGGCGGCGACATGGGCGGCGGCGGTGGCCGGGACGAAGAGCTGTGCACCGTAGGCATCGCCTACCGAAAGGCCGTTGAGCGCGTCGAGCGCGGGGCCGCTGGGTGGAGTCGTCATATGGCGCTCAGCTCAGCGGTTCGACCGGTGCCGCGTCAACCTCATTCTCGTAGGCTCCCCCGACGGGCGATGTTTCGCATACATCCGACCCTGGTGGGCAGCACCCCGGGCATGACCCGCGTGAACCCGCTCGACCCCGTCGTGCTGCTCGGCGCCGACCAGCAGCACATCGTCACCCGGGCGCAACTGCGCCGGATCGGCGTGCCGTCCGGCACCATCGCCCACCGGCTGCGCCCCGACGGGCCCTGGCAACAGGTGCTGCCCCGGGTGATCTGCCTGCAGTCCGGCCGGTTGACGGCGCATCAGCGACTGCGCGCCGCGCTGGCGTACGCGAGCCCCAAGGGGCGGGCACCGCAGGCCGGGGAGGTGCTGCTGACCGGGGACGCGGTGCTGGCCGACGCGGGGCTGCCGAGCGCCGGGCACCCGGCCGACCTGGCCCGGATCGACGTCCTGATCCCCGCCCAACGCCGGGTCGGCGACCGCGAGTTCGTCCGGATCCACCGGTCGGCCGGGCCGCTGCCGGGCGGCTTCGAGCGGGACGACGGGCTGTGGAGCACCACCGTCGCCCGGGCGCTGGCCGACCTCGCGCCGGGCGAGACCGGGCAGCGCCGGTTCCGGGCGCTGTGCGCGGAGGCCGTCCAGCGGCGGCACTGCGAACTCGGCGAGCTGCTGGACCACTTGCTGGCCCGGCCGGGCGCGCTCGCACTGCCGCAGGTGGCCCGGGTGGTGGAGGACCTCACCGCCGGAGTGCGGTCGGCGGTGGAGGGCGAGGCCCGCGAACTCCTCGCGTACGCGGGCCTGTCCGAGCCGCTGTGGAACCCGGTGCTCTTCCTGGACGGCCGCTTCCTCGCCGTCCCGGACGCCTACTGGCCGCACGCCTGCGTGGCGTTGGAGATCGACTCCCGCGCCTGGCACCTGCGCCCCGCCGACCACGAACGCGGCCTGGCCCGCGCCAACCGGCTGACCGCCGTCGGGCTCCCCGTGGTCCGCACCACCCCGGTCCAGCTCCGGCGCGACCCCGTCCCGGTGTTCCACGAGCTGACCGCCCTCCTCACCACCGGCCCGCACGGCCCCCACCGCCGGATCAGCTGGCGCCGGGCCCGGTGAGGGGTGCGGGCGCGGGGTGTCACGCGGTTCGGGGTGTCAGCAGCGCGGGTCGATCTCCTGGAAGGTCGCGTAGTGGTCCGGCGACCAGTACTGCTCGCCGGAGCCGCCGGTGACCACGCGACGGGTGCCGCGGTCGTTGGAGCCCGGGGTGACCACGGTGAACTCGTGGTAGTAGCCGCCGGACTTCTTCGGCAGGCGGCTCTCGCGGTTCTCGAAGACGATGCCGTCGCGGTTGTACGGGTACGGGCCGTTCTTGGCGATCAGGCCGAGGGTGTCCTGGGCCTGGCTGGGGAGCTTGCTGCGGCAGACGTCGGCGAGCGCCGGGTCGGCGGGCACCCAGGTGCCGCTCGGGGCGGGGGTGCCGCCGGCGGGCGGGGACGGCTTGGGGGCCGAGGACTTGGAGGCCGAGGAGCCCGCCGAGGCGGCGGTGGCACTCGCGGCGGCCTTGGGGTGGCTGCTGCCGCCCTTGCCGGCGAGCAGGTACCCGATGCCGGCGACGAGGGCCAGGATCAGGACGGCCACGACGACGAGCGGGCTTTTACGTCTGGTCATGCGCCCCAGCTTGGCAGGCCCGCGGGCGCCGCCCGGCCAGCTACACACGTGGCCGCCGCCACATCCGGCTTACTAGGGAAGGCCGGCCGGGACGGGCGGCCGGGCACAGACGGACGGCCGGGCGGGGACGGACGCCATTGTCCGTTCCCGCCCGGCCGTTGTTACGTACGCCGGTTCTCCTGCGCCGAGCTCCGGTGTACGCCCTCCCGACGGGGAGGGAAGCGGTCAGTCCGGCCCGCGGCCGAGGAGGGGATGCCTACCCTCTCTCAGCGCGGGTCGCTGCCCGCCGTCTCGATGGCGGCGCGGCCTGCCTCCAGGCGCGCCACCGGGATCCGGAAGGGGGAGCAGGAGACGTAGTCCAGCCCCACCTCGTGGAAGAAGTGGACCGAGTCCGGGTCGCCGCCGTGCTCGCCGCAGACGCCGAGCTTGAGGTCGGGGCGGGTGGCCCGGCCGGCCTCGACGGCGTGCTTGACGAGCGCGCCGACGCCGTCGCGGTCGATGGTCTCGAACGGGGAGACCCCGAAGATGCCCTTCTCCAGGTACGCGGTGAAGAACGAGGCCTCCACGTCGTCCCGGGAGAAGCCCCACACGGTCTGGGTGAGGTCGTTGGTGCCGAAGGAGAAGAACTCGGCGGCCTCGGCGATCTGACCGGCGGTGACCGCGGCGCGCGGCAGCTCGATCATGGTGCCGAGCTTGATGTCCAGCTGCACGCCGGTGGACTGGGCGACCTCGGCGAGCACGCGCTCGCACTCGTCGCGGACCAGCTCCAGCTCCTGGACGGTGCCGACCAGCGGGATCATCACCTCGGGGCGCGGGTCCCCGCCGGCCAGCCGGCGCTCGGCGGCGGCCTCGGCGATGGCGCGGACCTGCATGCCGAACAGGCCGGGGATGACCAGGCCGAGGCGGACGCCGCGCAGGCCCAGCATCGGGTTCTGCTCGTGCAGCTTGTGCACCGCCTGGAGCAGGCGCAGGTCGTTCTCGTTCGGGTCCTTGCGGGCCTCGGCGAGGGCGACGCGCACCGACAGCTCGGTGATGTCCGGCAGGAACTCGTGCAGCGGCGGGTCCAGCAGGCGGACGGTGACCGGCAGGCCGTCCATGGCCTGGAAGAGCTCCAGGAAGTCACCCTTCTGCAGCGGCAGCAGGGTGGAGAGGGCGAGCTCGCGGTCCTTGTCGTTGTCCGCCAGGATCAGGTGCTCGACCTCCTTGCGGCGCTCCTCGCCGAGGAACATGTGCTCGGTGCGGCACAGGCCGATGCCCTGGGCGCCGTAGCGGCGGGCGCGCCCGCCGTCCTCGGCGTTGTCGGCGTTGGCGCGCACGGCGAGCCGGCGGCGGACGTCGGCGTGCGCCATCAGCCGGTGGACGGCCTGGACGAGCCCGCCCTGGACGTCGGCGCCGGCGTGCAGGGTGCCCTCGAAGTACTCGACGACGGGGGACGGCAGGACGGGGACCTCGCCGAGGTAGACCTTGCCGGTGGCGCCGTCGATGGAGACGACGTCGCCCTCCTCCAGCACCATGCCGTCGGCGGTGGTCATCCGGCGGCGCTTGGTGTCGACCTCCAGCTCCTCGGCGCCGCAGACACAGGTCTTGCCCATGCCGCGGGCGACGACGGCGGCGTGCGAGGTCTTGCCGCCGCGCGAGGTGAGGATGCCCTCGGCGGCGATCATGCCGTCCAGGTCGTCCGGGTTGGTCTCGCGGCGGACCAGGATGACCTTCTCGCCGGAACGGGACCACTTGACGGCGGTGTAGGAGTCGAACACGATCTTGCCGATGGCGGCGCCGGGCGAGGCGGCGAGGCCCCAGGCGATCTGCTGGGACTCGGAGTTCGGGGCGAAGCGCGGGAACATCAGCTGCGAGAGCTGGCCGCCGGTGACCCGCATGAGGGCCTCGTCCAGGTCGATCAGGCCCTGGTCGACCAGCTGGACGGCGATCCGGAAGGCCGCGGCGGCGGTGCGCTTGCCGACGCGGGTCTGCAGCATCCAGAGCTTGCCGCGCTCGATGGTGAACTCGATGTCGCAGAGGTCGCGGTAGTGGTTCTCGAGCGTCTGCATGATCGTCATCAGCTCGTCGTACGACTTCTTGTCGAGCCTCTCCAGCTCGGCCAGCGGCAGGGTGTTGCGGATGCCGGCGACGACGTCCTCGCCCTGGGCGTTGGACAGGTAGTCGCCGTAGACGCCCTGGGCACCGGTGGAGGGGTCGCGGGTGAAGGCGACACCGGTGCCGGAGTCCTCGCCGAGGTTGCCGAAGACCATGCTGCAGACGTTGACCGCGGTGCCGAGGTCGTTCGGGATGCGCTCCTGCCGGCGGTACAGGCGGGCGCGGTCGCCGTTCCAGGAGTGGAAGACGGCGTGGATGGCGAGGTCCATCTGCTCGCGCGGGTCCTGCGGGAAGGCCCGGCCGGTCTCGCGCTCGACGATGCCCTTGAACACCTCGACGAGTGCCCGGAGGTCGGCGGCGTCCAGGTCCAGGTCGTTGGCGGTGCCCTTGGCGTGCTTGGCCTCGTCCAGGGCCTCCTCGAACAGCTCGCCGTCGACGCCCAGCACGGTCTTGCCGAACATCTGGACCAGGCGGCGGTAGGAGTCCCAGGCGAAGCGCTCGTTGCCGGACTGGGCGACGAGACCGACCACCGAGGCGTCCGAGAGGCCGATGTTCAGGACGGTGTCCATCATGCCGGGCATGGAGAACTTCGCGCCCGAGCGCACCGACACCAGCAGCGGGTTGTCGGGCTGGCCGAGCTTCTTGCCCATCTCCTGCTCGAGCGCGTCCAGGTGGGCGCTGATCTCCTGGTGCAGCGAGGCCGGCTCGCTGCCGGTCTCCAGGAAGACCTTGCAGGCCTCGGTGGTGATGGTGAACCCCGGAGGGACGGGGAGGCCAAGGTTGGTCATCTCGGCCAGGTTCGCGCCCTTGCCGCCGAGAAGGTCCTTGAGGTCCTTGTTTCCTTCAGTGAAGGAGTAAACAAACTTCTGCTGGGACGGCACGGGTCGGTCTCCTCGTACGCGGTTGCCCTGACGCCGGAGAACATACCCATTTCGAAGGTTCTTCTCTGCCCCGAATAGGCCGTACGAGGCCGGTACCCGGGGGTAACCCGATAGATCGAATGCACATAAAGGCGTTCACCTCTGTTGGTGAAATCGTCCGGATGACGCTAGCCCGCCTTCAAGTCTTGAACGAATGGAAACACGAAGATCGCACGATTCGGACGCTGGGTAGCGGTCGCGGGTCGCCCGCGTTGCCCCGGCTTGATTTCCTGCACCCGGATCGGCCGATCACCGGCCCACCGGCTTCGGGAAGCGATTCACAGTCGACCTGTCCATTTCGTCCACTGACCCGCCGTCAGGCGCCACCGCATGTGGCAAGCGTCACCAGTGCATCTCACCGGTCGAACGTAGTCCGCCTCCGCCGATCGTCGCACTCCGTCCAGAAACGTGCCCGTTCCGTGACATCGGACCGCCGAAAAGGAGCCCTCCTGTCCAGATTGGACAAGAGGGCTGGGACCGAGTGGCAATGGCCCCGGGAGGGCCGATTTCGCCACTACGGACAGATCATCCGCCAGAGGTGTCCGATTCGGCGTCCGCCCCCGGTCGGGCGCAGTCGTACGGATCGTCCAACCAGCCCTCGGGCAGCACCACCCGGTTGTTGCTGGCGGTACGCCCGCGCGGCCCGTCCGCACCGGCCGGCCAGGCCTGGGACTGCTCCACCAGGGCCAGGGTTTCGGCCAGCTCGACCAGGGAGGAGGAGTTGGCCAGCTTCACCCGCAGCTCCGAGCCGACCGAGAAGCCCTTGGTGTACCAGGCGACGTGCTTGCGGAAGTCGATCACGCCGCGCGCCTCGTCCCCGATCCACTCGCCGAGCAGCTGCGCGTGCCGCACCATGGCCCGCGCCACGTAGCCGAAGTCCGGACGGGCATAGTCGACCTCGCCTTCGAAGATCGAGACCAGGTCCCGGAACAGCCACGGCCGGCCCAGGCAGCCGCGGCCCACCACGACGCCGTCGCAGCCGGTCTCCCGCATCATCCGCAGCGCGTCGTCCGCCGACCAGATGTCCCCGTTGCCCAGCACCGGGACGTGCGCCGGAACGGACTCGCGCAGCCGGGCGATCGCCGACCAGTCGGCCGTCCCGCCGTAGTGCTGGGCGGCGGTGCGCCCGTGCAGGGCGATCGCGGACACGCCCTCCTCGGCGCCGATCCGGCCGGCGTCCAGGTAGGTGAGGTGGTCGTCGTCGATGCCCTTGCGCATCTTCATGGTGACCGGCAGGTCGCCCGCGTTGGCCACGGCCTCGCGCAGGATCTCGCGCAGCAGGTTGCGCTTGTACGGCAGCGCCGAGCCGCCGCCCTTGCGGGTCACCTTGGGGACGGGGCAGCCGAAGTTGAGGTCGATGTGGTCGGCCAGGCCCTCGTCCGCGATCATCCGGGCGGCCTTGCCGACCGTCACCGGGTCCACGCCGTACAGCTGGATCGAGCGCGGCTTCTCGCTGGCGTCGAACTTGATCAGCTGCATGGTCTTGGCGTTGCGCTCGACCAGGGCCCGGGTGGTGATCATCTCGGAGACGTACAGGCCCTTGCCGCCGCTCTGCTCGCGGCAGAGGGTGCGGAACGGCGCGTTGGTGATGCCGGCCATCGGCGCCAGCACGACGGGCGGCCACACCCGGATCGGGCCGATGTCCAGCGGCGCGAACTCGGCGTCGGGCGCGGTGGGTGCGGGCGTGGCTGTCATGCGCGGCTGACCTCGGGGCAGGGGAACGGGACTCTCCATTGTCCCCCACTCGGGTCAGCCCCGGTTTCCGGGCCGCTCCGGGTCTCCCACGGCCTCGCTAGGCCGGGTCGATCGTGATCGAGCCCGAGGTGACCGAGCCGTGGATCCGGTTCGGGCTGGCCGGGTCCGCCAGGCTCGGGTCGATGTGGCGGCTGCCGCTGCCGACCTCGCCGCTGAAGGCGTAGTGGGAGTCCTGCGGCAGGGCCAGCTTCACCGAGCCGGACCCGCTCCTGGTGTCCACCGACCGCGGCGCCCTGGAGAAGGCCAGGTCGACCGCCCCCGAGGTGGTCTCCGCGTACACCTGCTCCGAGCTCAGGTCGGTGCCCTGCACCATCCCGGAGGTGGCGTGCGCGTACACCTGCCCGGACGTGCCGGTCAGTTTCAGCTCGCCCGAGGTGAGGTCGATCCGGACGCCGCCGCTCAGGCCGTCCACCTCGACGCTGCCCGAGCTCACCTGCCCCGACACGTCGGTACCGGCCGGCACCTCCAGCTCGATCTGGGCACCGCAGCCGAAGTCGGCGAACGGCAGGAACTTCCGGCACTCCATGCCGACCGTGAGCACGTCACCGTCGAAGGTGGTCGACACCGACGGCTTGCGCACCATCCAGTCCAGGTTCTGCCGGACCACCACCCGGCCCTCGCGGCCCGCCCTGATCCGCACCGAGGCGCTGCCGGTGTCCAGCCGGAGCTTGTGGATGACGACGTTGTACGGCTGCGTCGAGGTCGTCTGCTCCTGCACCACCATCGCCCAGGTCTGCATCCCGGCGGCGATCATGACGACCGCGATCGCGAGCGTCCCGGTGGTCCGCCAGGCCTTCCGCCCCCACGCCTTCCTCGGTCCGCCCACGACTACCCGACCTCCAGGAACCGCAGCACCGCCAGCACCCGGCGGTGGCTGTCGTCGGCCGGCGGCAGGTCGAGCTTGGTGAAGATCGAGTTGATGTGCTTGGCCACCGCGCTGTCGCTGACCACCAGGGCGGCCGCGATCGCGGCGTTGGAGCGGCCCTCCGCCATCAGGCCGAGCACGTCCCGCTCGCGCGGGGTCAGCTTCTCCAGCGGGTCCCGGTGGCGGCGCACCAGCAGCTGGGCCACCACCTCCGGGTCCAGCGCGGTGCCGCCCGCGGCGACCCGCTGCAGCGCCTCCACGAAGTCGTCCACGTTGGCCACCCGCTGCTTGAGCAGGTAGCCGACGCCGCTGGTGTTGGTGGCCAGCAGGTCGGCGGCGTAGCGCTCCTCCACGAACTGGGAGAGCAGCAGCACGGCGACGTCCGGCCACTGCTGGCGGATCACCATGGCGGCCTTCACGCCCTCGTCGTGGAAGCCCGGAGGCATCCGGACGTCCGCCACCACCACCTTCGGGCGGTGCTCCTCGACGGCCGCCAGCAGCTCGGTGGCGTCCCCGACGGCGGCGGCGACCTCGAAGCCCACCGCCTCCAGGACCTTGACCAGGCCGACCCTCAGCAGGACCGAGTCCTCGGCGATCACAGCGCGCACGGCAACTCCACGGTGATGGTGGTGGGGCCCCCGAGGGGGCTGAGAACGGACAGTGTGCCGTCGACCGAGGCGGCGCGCTTGCGCAGGCCGGTCAACCCGGTGCCGCGGGAGGCGTCCGCGCCGCCCACGCCGTCGTCGCTGATGACCAGGCGCAGCCGGCCTCCGACCGTCCGCACCGAGAGGTCGACCCGCTGGGCGCGGGCGTGCTTGGCCACGTTGGTCAGGGCCTCGGAGACGGTGAAGTAGGCGACCGCCTCGACGGTCGGGGCGACCGGCTCGGCGAGGTGCACGTCCAGGCGCACCGGCAGCGGGGCGCGGGCCGCGATGCCGGACAGCGCCGCGTCCAGGCCGCGGTCCTCCAGGACCGCCGGGTGCAGGCCGCGGACGAGGTCGCGCAGCTCGTCGATGGCCGCCTGCGCCTCCTCGTGCGCGTCCACGATCACCTGCATGACCTCGGGCGGGACGTCCTTGAGGGTGCGCCGGGCCAGGCCCAGGTTCATCGCGAGGGAGGTCAGGCGCTGCTGGGCGCCGTCGTGCAGGTCCCGCTCGATCCGGCGGCGCTCGGCGTCCACCACGTCGACCAGCCCGGCCCGGCTCTCGGCGATCTCCTCGACCCGCCGCTCCAGCGCCTCCGCCCGGTTGGGGCCGAGCAGCAGCTGGGCCGTGCGCACCTCCAGCCAGGCCGCCAACGCCGCCAGCCAGGGCATCACGGCCAGCAGCAGCACCCCGGCGACCGTGATCACCACGTCCAGCCCGGCCAGCTCCGAACGCAGCGGGCTGCCGACGGGCATCAGCCAGACCCAGCCGTACACGCTGGCCATCACCACGCCGGCGCCCCAGGCGTACAGCACCACCAGCGCGCCCACCGCCAACAGCGGGCCGGCCAGCAGGTGGTGGACGCTCTGGCGCCAGGTCAGCCCCAGCAGCAGCCGGCCCGGCAGCCAGGCCCACGGCTCGCCCGGGCGCGGCGGCGACACCTCCACCCCGCGCAGGGCGCGCAGCCGGCCGCGCTGGGCGGCGGTGAGCGGGCGCGTGCAGATGAGGACCAGGACCGTCATCGGGAAGAGCAGCTTGGACTCGGTGGCGGCCAGCCAGACCGGCAGGGCCATCGGGAGGCCGGCGGCTATGAAGCGGGTGTCCCGCCAGGCCTCGGGCGACCACGGGGGGCGCCGAAGGCTCCTGACGAGCGCTCGGCGCAACGTGGTGGAGGGCATGACCGACAGCGTAGGGCGCCATGATCAACGGCCGCCATGAAGGGGGGCTCACGGTCGGGGTGTATCTAGGTACACCCCGGATTCGGAGCACGGCACCACCGACAGCGGCCCATGATCGACGGGAAGCTGGACGGCATGACGAGCACCGCATCGCACTCCGCCACCCCGCCGCACCGGCGGCCCGTCCCCGGGAGCCACGGGGGTGTTCCCGGGGACGCGCACCGCCGGACGGCGGGGCCGGAGGGGACGCTGCCGGTCGGGGCCGGGCCCTGGTCGGTCCGCAGCCTGGTCGGCCGCCGCGGCCGGGCCGCGCTGGAGGTGTACCAGGACGGCGAGTTGGCCGATGTCCTGGTCGCCGCCCGGCTCACCCCGCAGCTGCTGCGCGGGGCTCGGCGCAGCCCGGCCGGCGGGCGGGCGCAGCACGTGCTCGCCTGGGGCCGGCTGGCGGCCGACGGCGGTGCGCCTTCGGTGGCGTTCACCGCCGGGAGGCTGGCCGGGCCGTTCCGGGCCGGGCGGTCGCTTGGATCCGTGCGGCCGTTCCCGTCCGTGCGGTCGCTCCGGTCCGTGCGGTCGCTCTGGTCGGCCGGGCCGTTCCGGTTCGAGCGGCCGGCCGTCGGCGCCGAGGTGGTCACGGTCGCCGGGCGGTTCTGGCTCGCCTGGGCCGAGGGCCCGTACACCGGGGTGCTGGTCCGGCACCCCGGCGGGGACACCACCGAGCGGCAGCCGCTGGAGCGGGTGCGGCGCCGGGGCGAGGCCGCGGTCGCCGGAGGGGCCTCGGTCGCCGGAGGGGCCGCATGAGCACCGCCGTCCTCGCCGGCCGCCCGGCCGCCGCCCTCGTCCTGCCCGCCCGCTTCGAGCGGGTGCCGGTCGTGGCCGCCGTCGCGCTGCTGCCCTGGCTCGCGGTCCTCGCCGCCTGCCACGAGACCCCGTGGGTGGTGCTCGACCTGCTGGAGTTCTCCGCGCTGCTCTCGCTCGACGCCCTGCTGCGCCGGCGCAACGCCGCCGCCGGCTGGGCCGGCGGTGCGGTGGCCCTGCTGCTCGCGGGGGACGCGCTGGCCGACATCGCCTGCGCCGGCCCGGGCCACGCGGTGCTCGCCGCCCTGGTGATGGCACTCGGCGTCGAACTGCCGCTCGCGGTGGTGTGCGTGCTGCTCGGGCGTGCCGTCCTCGCCACCCGCTAGAAGCCGTCGGCGGGGCTAGAAGCTGCCGGGCAGCTCGTTCATCAGCGCGCGGGTCTCCTCGTCCAGCGGGGTGTACGTGATCATCCGCGTCCCGAGTCGGGGGCCCAGCCAGAAGCTGGTGTACTCGCAGCGCAGCAGCCCGACACCCGGCACCTGGAACCGCTTGATCCCGTTGCTCGGCCCCATCACCTCGTGCCGCTGCCAGACCTCCGCGAAGTCCGGCGAGGCCTTGAGCCGGGCCAGCAGTGCCTTCCAGGCGGGCTCCGCGCTGTGGTCGGCCATCGCGGCACGGAACCGGGCCACCATGCCGACGCGTTCGGTCCGGTAGTCGATCAGCACCTCGCGGAACCGCGAGGGGGCGAACGCCAGCCACATCAAGTTGCGGTCCTCGGGCGGCAGTTCGCTGAGATCGCCGACGATCGCGGTGTACTGGGCGTTGTACGCGAGCACGTCGTAGCGGGTGTTGACGGCCACGGCCGGGTACGGCGCCATCTGCTCCAGCACCAGCCGCACGCTCGGGGTGACCGAGGGGCACTCCCTCACCGGCGCCGGATCCTCCGCGCCGGCCAGGGTGAACAGGTGCGCGCGCTCGCTCGGGTCCAGCAGCAGGGCGCGGGAGACCGCGTCCAGCACCTGGGTGGACACCTGGATGTCGCGCCCCTGCTCCAACCACGTGTACCAGGTCACCCCGACGGCGGCGAGCTGCGCGACCTCCTCGCGGCGCAGCCCCGGCGTGCGGCGGCGGCCGGTCGGGGGCAGGCCCACCTGGTCGGGTGCGATCCGCTCGCGGCGGCTGCGCAGGAAGGCCGCCAGGTCGTGCCGGCGGGCGTCGTCGGGGGTGGTCCGGGCATGCGTCGTCGGGGTGGTCCGGGCTTGCGCGACCGAGGCGGACCGGGCTTGCGCGGCCGGGCTGGTGAGGCTCATGGTTCCTAGCATGCGCCAGCCCGGAGCCTGTTGCCAGGTACTTCTTATACCTGGATAACCACACTCTGGTACCAGGGTACGGCCAGGCGGATCGTAGGACCCGTGACCCAACAACTCGCCGTCGCCCCCGACCCGGTCCGCACCGCCACCACCCCCGGCACCGCGACCGCGACCGCCGCCCGCACCGCCGCCCCCTCCCTCGGCACCGCCGGGCTGGTCACCGTCCTGCTCGGGGCCTTCCTGCCGATGCTCGACTTCTTCATCGTCAACGTCGCGCTGCCCACCATCGACCACGACCTGGCCGCCGGGCCCGCCGTCCTCGAACTCGTCGCCGCCGGCTACGGCATCGCCTTCGCCGTCCTGCTCGTCCTCGGCGGGCGCCTCGGCGACATCTTCGGCCGCCGCCGGCTCTTCGTCGTCGGCGCCGCCGCCTTCGCCCTCACCTCGCTCGCCTGCGGCCTCGCCCCCGGCGCCTGGACGCTGGTCGCCGCCCGCGCCGCCCAGGGCGCCTCGGCCGCACTGCTGATCCCGCAGGTCCTCGGTACCATCACCGCCGCCACCGACGGCGCCCGGCGCGGCCGCGCCCTCAGCATCTACGGCGCCGTCGGCGGCATCTCTGTCGTGATCGGCCAGGTGCTCGGCGGCATGCTCGTCGCCGCCGACCTGTTCGGCACCGGCTGGCGCTCCGTCTTCCTGCTCAACGTGCCGTTCGCGCTGCTCGCCCTGGTCCTCGCCGTCCGCTACGTCCCGGAGAGCCGGGCTGCCCGGGCCGCCCGGGTCGACGTGCCCGGCACCGTCCTGCTCACCGCCTCGCTGCTCGCCCTGCTCGTCCCGCTGATGGAGGGCCGCGCCGCGGGCTGGCCGCTCTGGTCCTGGGTGCTGCTCGGGCTGTTCCCCGTCCTCGCCGCCGCCTTCGTGCTGGTCGAACGCCGGGCGGAGCAGCGCGGCGCCACCCCGCTGGTGCCGCCGTCCCTGCTGCGCATCCCCGAGATGCGGCGCGGCCTCGGCATCGCCCTGCCCTACTTCGCCGGCTTCGGCGGCTTCATGTTCGTCATCGCCGTCGCCCTCCAGCAGGGCCTGCACCTCGGTCCGGTCGCGGCCGGCTGGGCACTCGTGCCGATGGCCGTCGGCTACTTCACCGCCTCGCTCTCCGGCCCCCGCCTGATCGG
The DNA here is from genome assembly GCF_041435235.1 of Kitasatospora sp. NBC_01300. Classification (NCBI taxonomy): domain Bacteria; kingdom Bacillati; phylum Actinomycetota; class Actinomycetes; order Kitasatosporales; family Streptomycetaceae; genus Kitasatospora; species Kitasatospora sp. NBC_01300. The sequence goes on from NZ_CP108408.1 coordinate 2,350,187, forward strand.
CCGCTACGGCAGCCGGGTGCTGAGCGCGGGCGCCGTCATCCAGGCCGCCGGCCTGGCCACCCTCGCCGTCACCGTCCTCGCCGACTGGTCGCACTTCTCCCCGCTGCGGATGGCGCCCGGCGTCGCCCTCGCCGGCATCGGACAGGGCCTGATCGGCACCCCGCTGTTCCGCGTCGTCCTCGCCAAGGTGCCCGCCGCCCGGGCCGGCGTCGGCAGCGGCGTCCTGGCCACCGGCCAGCAGTCCAGCCTCGCCCTCGGCGTCGCCACCCTCGGCACCCTCTACCTGTCGCTCTCCCCCGGCCTCGGCATGGACCGCGCCCTCGCCCTCTGCCTGGGCCTCCAACTCATCGGCTCCTTCGTCATCCTGTACCTGACCACCCGCCTCCCCCGCTCCATCGGCTGAGCCCACCGGCCCCACGGGCCACGGCGACGGCAACGGCCCCGCGATCGACACCCGATCGCGGGGCCGCCGCCACGCCGCGGGGCATCACCGGCACCGAGTCGGCCGCACCTGCGCAGTCCGCCACCCGGGAGGCGTGAACCCGTCGGCGCCCCGGAGGAAGTGGCCGACCGCCTTCTAGATTTCGAGCGAGCCGACGAAGCGGTCCAGCCGCGAGACGACCTGCCGCAGCACCCCGACCGACCCCACGGGATCATCCGCCAGCTCAAGGGAGTGGTCCGCCGAGGGCACTTCCAGGACCTCGTGCCCCACCGACCCGGCGACCTGCCGATCCCACAGCTTGTCGGCGCTCCCGCCGACCAGGAGCGTCGGCGCTTCGGATCGGCGCAGGGAGCGGGCCACCTGGTCGAGCGTCAGGACGGGCGTCAGCCAGGCCGCCGCCATCCTCCGATCGGCTGCGATGCCACAGGCGAGCGAGCCCAAGGACTTGCCGACCAGAAGACGGCAGGCCTCCCCCTCGGCGGCGACGGCCCCGCCGACCTGCCGCTCGACCCACGCGATCCGGTCGTCCACGGTCAGCTGGGGAAAGTCGTGCGGGACCTGCCACCACAACTCCTGCACCGTCCAGCCGTGGTGGACGAGTACGGCCCGGGCGAAGTGGAGCAGCGGCCTGGCGGGCGAGTAACCGACCCCGGGAATGACGAGTGCGACACGGTCGGGGTCGCCGTCGAAACGGGTGGGGAGCGCGAGGGGGGAGGGATCAGGCATGCCGGCAGGCTACCCAGCGGTGGGGAGCCTGCAACGGCGAGTCGGCGGGCCGGTTCGGGGGCTGGTCAGCGGCCGATGAAGTTCTTGTCGATGAGCAGTTGCAGGACGTCGGTGTGGAAGTCGGGGAAGTCCATCGGGACGATGCCGAAGTGGGCGGGCTGCTGGCGGCGGGCGTCCAGGTAGTCGCGGACGGGAGGCATGATGGCGGCCGCGTTGACCTTGGGCCAGCCGCCGTTGGCGTAGCTGGTGAAGTTCACGTACATCCGCGGGGAGCCCTGGTCGAGGAAGGCGCGGTCGAACCAGTCGGTGACGGCCTTGGACTTGGCGGCGAGGCTGATGCCCTGGAAGGTGTCCTGGGTGGCGAACCAGGTGTTGGTGGCGCTCGACCACTGGATGACGGACCAGGGGTTGGCGAAGTCGGCGGCGAGGACGACGCGACCGCGGGCCTGGCCGAGGGTGGGCCACCAGGGGTTGGTCCAGAACAGGCTCCGGTAGCCGAGGTCGTCCAGGTAGTGGTTGATCCGGTGCTGGAACTCGGTGTCGTCGAGCCGGTTCCCGCCCGCGTACTCGTTCCTGACGCGCATGACCAGGCCCTCGCCCGGGTTGGCGGCGAGGAAGGCGCGGCACTGGTCGAGGACGTCCTGGAGACGGACGTACTGGTAGTTGTCGCTGTGGTAGATGCCGAGTTCGTCGGCCGTCCCGGCGAGCCCGTTGCAGCGGATGTCGAGGAAGCGGATGCCGCGCTGGAGTTGTTCGGGCAGGCCCCAGTTCTGGGTGTGGGACCACTCGGTGCCGTGCAGCGGGTCGGTGCAGCAGGAGTCGTGGGTGCCGGGGATCGTCAGGGCGGTCAGCGGCGTGGCGTCGTCCAGGGCGCTCATCCAGGCGGACGGGCCGACGGCTGCGACTGCGGGTACGGCTGCGGGTGCCGCCGCTGCTGCTGCCGCGTCCGGGCTGAACGCGGCGGCGGCCAGGAGGGCGCCGCCGGCACCGGCTCCCCAGCGCAGGACGTCACGACGGGTGGGGCTCATGCGGACTCCTCACATCGACCTCTGGAAGGGGGAGTTGTCATGCCCCCTCCCCGATCTGCTCGATGAAACGGGCCCCGAAACCCGTGGCGCGCCGCACGAGAAGTCGGCCCGGTCGACTTCTCGTGCGGCGGGTCGGGTGGAATTGGCCCTTCCGTGGAGATGGTTCGTCATGGGACGATCCAGGCCCGGGGGAAAGGTGAGACCTCATGACCTTCGTCATCGCGTTCCTGGTCGCACTCGTGGCCACCATCATCGGCACGACCGTCTTCCTGGGTCGCCGAGAGCGCGCCCGCAGCGGCCACTCGGACGACACCGAGGGGCTGCTGATCGAACACCAGCGAACCGCGCAAGCCGCCCAACTGCGCGGGACGTACTCCAGCCAGGCCGTCCACCACGGCACCGGGCTGATCAGCGACGACCTGCACAAGCACTACTCCTAGGCCTCGGCGCACCACGAGGGGGCACGGCCGGTGAGGCGCTTGCGAAGGTGCACACAGCCGCCCCAGGGAGGAGAACCATGACCCCGGACACCGCCGCCGCCCGCCGCGCGCTCGCCGACCGGCTGGAGGCGGACGGCGCCCTGACCGGCCCGGCGCTGCGGGCGGCCGTGGAGGCCGTACCCCGGGAGCCGTTCCTGCGCCCCGGGGTGTTCGTGTCCACCGGCGGGCGCCGCTGGCGTCCGGTGACCGAGCTCAATGCCGACCCTGCCGAGTGGGTCGAACTCGCCCACAGCAACCGGTCGTTGGTCACCCAGCTCAACGGCCATCTGACCGCCGACCAGGTCTCCACACCCGTCCGGGGCTTCCCCACCGCCTCCACCACCGCCCCCGCCGCCACCGTCCGCGTGATCGACGCCCTGGGCGCCGAGGACGGGCACACCGCGTTGGAGATCGGCACCGGCACGGGCTACTCGACGGCCCTGCTCCGCCACCTCCTCGGCGAGCGCAACGTCAGCACCGCCGAGGGCGATCCCGAGGTCACCCACGACCGGGTGATCGCCACCCACGCGGTACGCCGCATCCCCTACGCCTGGGTCCGGCAGACCAGGCCGGGAGGCGCGATCCTGGCCACGGTCGGCACCTGGCCCGAGGGCGCCGGCCTGGCCAGGGTCTCCGTCGCCGCCGACGGCACCGCCGACGGCCGGTTCATCGGCCGTTCCACCCTCCCGCCCGTCCGGCCCGAGCCCCCGGCGGCCCGGGCCGGGGGCCTCGCGGCCCGGACGGGGGCGGCCGCGCCGAAGCGGCCGGCGCACGTCTCCCCCACCCTCCTCAACGAACCGACACCGGCCCTCCTCGCCCAACTCGCCTTCCCCGACTCCCGGTTCACCGTATCGGTCGGGGCGGACCTGGAGTCGATCTACTGCCTGGCCACCCCCGGATCCGTCGCCGAGGTCGCCGACGACACCTACGGCTGGACGGTCCACCAGAGCGGACCGGTCGCCCTGTGGGACGAGGTCGAGCGCATCCTCACCGCCTGGCAGGAGGCGGGCCGCCCCGACCTCACCGCCGTCCGCCTGCGGATCACCGACCGGGCGACCCGCTACTGGATCGACGGCCACCCCGCCCTCCGCTGGGAGCACGCCGCCATCTGACCCACCGACAGAACACCTCCGGCAGAACACCTCCGGAAATCGGGTGATCGCGGGACGGCGGGGCCGACCGATGGAATGCTGTGGCTCGGTCCGACCACCGCAACCACCCGGGGAGTCACCCATGCCGCTGTTCGGCAGCCGCAAGAACCTTCCGAGGCCGCTGTGCGACGAGCACGGCCCGTGCCAGGAGCTGGCGAAGATCTCGGTCTTCGAGGTCCGGGACCGGCTGCGGCTCCTGATCACCAGGAGCCGCGGCCTGGGGCCCGATCCGATGGCGCGGCAGATCGACGACGAGCTGTCGGTCGTCCTCTGCGTGGACGCCGGCAAGCGGGCCGGCAGGACCGAGGCCCTGTCGATAGCCGAACACGCCGCCGACCAGTGGAGCATCAGCCGGGCCGAGCTGTGGGAGCGGGCCTTCGCGAACCTGGCCGGCGAGCAACTGAACCGGCAGGTCTTCGACGCGTCCAACGGCGACACCATCCACACCGTCAACGGCATGGGGGCCTGGCCCGGAGCCGCCCACGCGCTGCGCCTGGAGAACGCCCTGGGAGGGGGCATCGAGCTGCCCAACGGGGCCCTGGTCGCCCTGCCGACGAACAACACGCTCTGCGCGGTGCCGATCCGCACCAGCCTGTCGCTGAACGCCATCCGCTTCCTGATCGACCTGTCGAAGGAGCTCGCGGCCGGCGATCCGGCCCCGCTGACCCCGTCGCTCTTCTGGTACCGGGACGGCTGGATCGAGAACCTCAACGTCGGCTCGGACGGCATGATGCGGGTGTCGCCCCGCTTCCGGGACATGGCGAACGCCCTGCCCGCCGGCTGACCCGACCGGCCACCGAAAACCCGCTGGCCCGACAGCCCCCTTTGCGTCAGAATGACGATATGAGCGAGATGCGCGTGGGGAGCCCCGCCGACGTCCGTAGCCGGGCGGAGCTGGCGGCGCTGACGGCCGCCGGGGTGCGGCCGAAGTGGCTGATGTTCTGGGGGCACACCGAGCGGAAGGGCGGGGGGACGCGGCGGGAGTGCCTGAGCCAGTGGTGGCCCGGGGAGTTCACCGTCGACGGGGTGGCGTACGCGTCCGCCGAGCACTGGATGATGGCGGGGAAGGCCCGGATGTTCGGGGACGAGGCCATCGAGCAGCAGGTGCTGGCGGCCCGCACGCCGGCCGAGGCGAAGAAGCTGGGGCGGCTGGTCGAGGGGTTCGACGACGCGGCCTGGACGGCCGGCCGGTTCGAGCTGGTCGTCGAGGGGAACGTCGCGAAGTTCGGCCAGGACGAGGCGCTGCGCGCCTACCTGCTGGGCACCGGCGACCGCGTCCTGGTCGAGGCCAGCCCGGTGGACCGGATCTGGGGCATCGGGCTCGCGGCCGACGACATCCGCGCGGAACGGCCCGACGAGTGGCGGGGGTTGAACCTGCTCGGCTTCGCCCTGATGGAGGCCCGGGCACGGCTGGCCGCATGAGGGCGGTCGGCCCGGTGCTGGACGGCACGGTGGTGGTGTCGGCCGCCGCCGCGCTGGCCCTGGCGCCCGGGGTGTGGCGGCGGGAGGCCCGGCCGGGGCGCGGGGGGCGCTTCGGCCCGGAGGGGGCGCTGGCGCTGGTCGTGGCGCTCGTCTACCTGAACCAGGTGCTGTTCGCCGTGTACGTGCAGCGGGTGCGGGGCGGGAGTACGGCGTTCATCGCCCGCTACCTGCCGCCCGGGTGGTTCGACGTGCCGCGCGGCAACCCGGCGGTCGACTGGCTGGCGGCGCACTTCCCCGCGCCCGAACTGCTCGCGCCCACCGTGCTCCGCGTCCAGGCGTTCCTCGAACTCCCGCTGGTGCTGCTGGCGTTCGCCGCCGTGCTGCGACGCCTGGACCACGGCCTCTACGTCCGGGCGGTGCGCTCGCCGCTGACCGGGCTCGCGGCCGCCTCGTACACGGTGGCGTTCTGCGCCGTGGAGTGGGACCTGCGGAATCCGTACACGGTGGACGACATCGTGCTGCGGACGGCCTCGGCGCTCGTCACACCGCCGCTGCTCGTCTGGCTGGCCTCGCGCGAACGGGCCCGGCCACCCCGTGGCCCGGTGCTGTTCACGCTCGACCTGTGGGCGTTCGGCACGCTGATGCTGACGCTGTACGACACCGCGCTGCTGTACGACCTGGCCCGGCTCGGCGACCATCTCGCCGGTGCGCTGGTCGCGTTGGCGGTCCTGACCGCCACCCGGTTCGTGCCGTGGAGCGGCGGTCCGGCCGGCCCGCACACCACCGCACTGACCGGCACGCTCGGGCGGGCCCTCGTCCTGCTCTTCGTCCCCGCGCTGGCCGTCCGCTACGGCGTCTCCTTCGGCACCCCCGAACTGGCCGCCGCCGCAGGGCTCGTGGTGCTCCTGCCGGCGGTGCGGACGGTCCGCCTGGTCCCCGCCGCCTTGGTCGGGGCGGCCGTCGGGTACGCCGTCGCCGCGGTCGCACCCGGCTCGTACTACGAGGCGACCCTGCTGCGGAGCGCGACCGGCGCACTTCTCGCAACGACCGCCGTCTGCGCGCTCCTTGACACCAGTCGCGCACGACTGGACGTGCTCCCTTAACTCCCCCGCCACATAGCGACGCCAGGATGTCCCGCAGTCAGGGGAGAGATGGACGGGGTGGGGCGATCATGCGCATGCGGCCGACGGCACAACCTGCGGGCCAGGACCCGGAGGGCGAGCAACAGGCGTACGAACTCCGGGCAGAGCTGGACGAGTTACTGCGCGCGAGCCGCTACGCGAGCCAGCGGGAGCGGCGGTTGAACGAGGCGATCCGGGCGTCGCCGGGCCGCCAGCGGCCGGACGGGGACCTGCTGCGGCAGCTGGCCCAGGCGCGCACCCTGCGCGAGGGCCTGGGCGCCCGCTGCCTCCAACTGAGCGACCGGCTGGAGGCGTTGGAGAACCGGCTGCGGAGCCGGCAGCCGGAGCCGCAACCGGCCCAGGCCCCGCCGCCCCAGGACCGACCCGACCGACCCGAGCGATCCGACCGGCCCGCCCGACCCGACATCGGCGCCCTCGCCGAGCGGGTGGCGGCCCTGCACCGCGCCGGCGCCTTCGCCGAGGCGACGGAGCTGCTGTCCCGGGCGGCCACCGGCCTCGATCCGGCGGACGCCGCGCTGCTGGCCGGCATGCTCTCCCGGCGCGGCCCGACGGGCGCGTCCCTGCACCTGGCCAGGAGCGCCGCGCAGTGCGCCCCCGAGCAGGCGGTGACGATGCTGGCGGAGTTTCGCGAGCTGGGGCTGGCGGAGGAGGCGGCGGAACTGTTCCACGCGTTCTGGGGCTACCCGGCGTCGGCCCTGCCCGCCCTGCTGGCCGCGCTGGAGCGGGCCGGGCAGGGCGCGGACGGCGCGACCCTGCTGTGGGAGTGGGGTTCGGCGCCGACGCCGGAGCTCACGGCGCTGGCGACCGGCCTGCGCCGCACGGGCCGGCACGCCGACGTGCGGACGCTGCTGCGCCAGGCGGCCGGCCGGCCGACGGCGGAGCTGGCCGCGCTGGCGACGGAGCTGCCGGCCGAGCTCGCGACCGTCCTGCTGCACGAGCTGGCGGCGCTGCGCCCGCCGGTGGAACTGGTCAAGCTGGCGGCCGCGCTGGACACCAGCCCGGAGCTGTACGGGCGGTTGCTCGCCGCGCTGCTCGCCGACGGCGCCCGGCACCGGACGACGCTGGCCGCCCTGCGCGGCGCCGGCCTGCCGACCGAACCGGCCGCGGCCCCCCGTTCCCGCTGGGGCAGACGGTGAGCGCAGACGGTGAGCAGGGGCGGAAACGGCGGGAACACGCGGGAGCCCCCGCCCGCCCCGGACGGACCGGGGCGAACGAGGGCTCCAGACGGGCGGAGCGGGCTCAGCAGCCGATCAGCCGCGCACCCAGGTACGCCTTGACCTGGTCGAGCGAGACGCGCTCCTGCGACATGGTGTCGCGGTCGCGGACGGTCACCGCGTTGTCCTCAAGGGTGTCGAAGTCGACGGTGACGCAGAACGGCGTGCCGATCTCGTCCTGGCGGCGGTAGCGCTTGCCGATGGCGCCGGCGTCGTCGAACTCGACGTTCCACGCGGTGCGCAGGTCGGCGGCGAGGCCGCGGGCCTTCGGGGAGAGGTCGGCGTTGCGCGACAGCGGCAGGACGGCGACCTTGACCGGGGCCAGGCGCGGGTCGAGCCGCATGCCGACGCGCTTCTCCATGACGCCCTTGGCGTTGGGCGCCTCGTCCTCGAAGTAGGCGTCGATCAGGAAGGCCAGCATGGCGCGGTTGAGGCCGGCCGCCGGCTCGATGACGTACGGGAAGTACCGCTCGCCGCTCTCCTGGTCGAAGTACTTGAGGTCCTGGCCGGACGCCTCGCTGTGCACCCGCAGGTCGTAGTCGGTGCGGTTGGCCACGCCCTCCAGCTCGGAGAACTCGCTACCACCGAAGTTGAAGCGGTACTCGATGTCCACCGTGCGCTTGGCGTAGTGGGAGAGCTTCTCCTTCGGGTGCTCGAAGAAGCGCATGTTCTCGGTGCGCAGGCCCAGGCCGACGTACCAGTCCCAGCGCTGCTGGAGCCAGTACTCGTGCCACTGCTCGTCCTCGCCCGGCTTGACGAAGAACTCCATCTCCATCTGCTCGAACTCGCGGGTGCGGAAGATGAAGTTGCCGGGGGTGATCTCGTTGCGGAAGCTCTTGCCGGTCTGGGCGATGCCGAACGGCGGCTTCTTGCGCGACGTGGTCTGGACGGCCTTGAAGTTGGTGAAGATGCCCTGGGCGGTCTCGGGCCGCAGGAAGGCCAGGCCGCTGGCCTCCTCGGTGACACCGAGGTGGGTCTTCAGCATGCCCGAGAAGTCCTTGGGCTCGGTGAACTGGCCCTTGGTGCCGCAGTCGGGGCAGTTGACGTCCTTGAGGCCGTTCGGCGGCGGGAAGCCGTGCTTGGCCTCGTACTTCTCCTCCAGGTGGTCGGCCCGGTGGCGCTTGTGGCAGGAGAGGCACTCGGTCAGCGGGTCGTTGAAGGTCTGGACGTGGCCGGAGGCCTCCCAGACCTCGCGGGCCAGGATGACCGACGAGTCGAGTCCGACGACATCCTCACGGGCCTGGACCATCGTGCGCCACCACTGGCGCTTGATGTTCTCCTTCAGCTCGACACCCAGCGGCCCGTAGTCCCAGGCGGCACGCGTGCCGCCGTAGATCTCGCTGCAGGGGTAGACGAAGCCACGGCGCTTGCTCAGGCTGACGATCGTGTCGATCTTGTCGGCGGCCACAGTGCTCTCTTCAGTACGTACGGCACGGTCAGGGCACGGCTGGTTGCGCGTACCCGAATACCTCAGGTTACCGGCCATATGGGTACGGGGTTCAAATCGGTATCGTCCGGCCCCTCCCAGCCACGGCCACCTGCCGTTCACCCGTCCGAGTGAGTTGACAATCATTTCCAGATAAGATGAGAATGATTGTCATGATGATCGGACGACGTACCCGCAGCTCCATAGCCATCGCCGCCACCGCCCTCACCGCCTCCCTCGTCCTGACCGCCTGCGGTGGCAGCAGCAGCGCCCAGAGCGCCGACGGCAAGCTGAAGGTCGTCGCCTCCTTCTACCCGATGGAGTACCTGGCCCAGCAGATCGGCAAGGAGCACGTCGCGGTCACCGACCTCACCGCGGCCGGCGTCGAGCCGCACGACCTGGAGCTCACCGCCAAGCAGGTCGCCACCGTCCAGAAGTCCGACGCGATCATCTACCTCAAGGGCCTCCAGCCCACCGTCGACCAGGCCGTCGGCCAGTCCTCGGCCAAGTACAAGATCGACGCCACCGCCGCCAGCCCGCTGGTCGACCACCACCTCGACGAGGGCACCACCGAGGCCGACGGCCACCAGCACGACGGCCCGGCCGGCGACCCGCACATCTGGCTCGACCCGACCCGCTACGCGGCGATCGCCAAGAGCGTCGGCGACGGCTTCGCCAAGGCCGACCCGGCCCACGCCGACGACTACCGCAAGAACACCGACGACCTGGTCGGCCGGCTGACCGCGCTGGACCAGGAGTTCCGGGACGGCCTGAAGGACGCCAAGTCCAAGACCTTCGTCACCAGCCACGCCGCCTTCGGCTACCTCGCCGACCACTACGGCCTCACCCAGGTCGCCATCAACGGCGTCGACCCCGAGTCCGAGCCCACCCCGGCCCGCCTCGCCGAGGTGCAGAAGGCCGCCAAGGACAACGGCGTCACCACGATCTTCTTCGAGACCCTGGTCAGCCCCAAGCTCGCCGACACCGTCGCCAAGGACCTCGGACTCAAGACCGCCGTCCTGGACCCGCTGGAGGGCGTCAAGGACCCGGCCAAGGAGGACTACCTCTCGGTCATGAAGCAGAACCTGGCCAACCTCCAGGCCGCCCTCGGCGCCACCCCCGCCACGACCGGCACCACGCCCACCGCGACCGGCACCCCCACCAGCTGACGGGACGACAGCACCATGACCCACCCGATACCCCCGGCCGTCCGCCTCCGCGACGCCGTCGCCTCGCGCGGCGGTCGGCCGGTGCTGCGCGGCGTCGACCTCACCGTCCAGCCCGGCGAGGTGGTCGCCCTGCTCGGCGCCAACGGCTCCGGCAAGTCCACCACCGTCAAGGCCGTGATCGGCTCCGTCCCGCTGGGGCAGGGCACGCTGGAGCTGTTCGGCATCCCGTACGCCGGCTTCCGCGCCTGGCACCGGATCGGGTACGTCCCGCAGCGCACCACCGCCGCCTCCGGCGTGCCGGCCACCGTGCGCGAAGTGGTCTCCACCGGGCGGCTGCCGCAGCACCGGCTGCTGCCGTTCCGCCGCCGGGACCGCGCGGCGGTGGACCGCGCGCTCGCCGCCGTCGGCATGCTGGAGCGCGCCGGGGACGGCGTCGCCGACCTGTCCGGCGGCCAGCAGCAGCGGGTGCTGATCGCCCGCGCCCTGGTCGGCACCCCCGACCTGCTGATCATGGACGAGCCGATGGCCGGCGTGGACGCCGCCAGCCAGCAGGTGCTCGCCGACACCCTGCGCGCCGAGGTCTCCCGCGGCGCCGCCGTCCTCCTCGTGCTGCACGAACTCGGGCCGCTGGAACCGCTGATCGACCGCGCCGTGGTGCTGCGGGACGGCTGCGTCGCGCACGACGGCCCGCCCGTGCCCAACACCGGCCTGCACGCGCTGCCCGGCCACGACCACGTGCACCCGCACGCCGACCACACCCCGCCGAGGCTGCTGGCATGACCGAGATGCTCTCCTACGACTTCATGCAGCGCGCCCTGCTCGCCGCCGTCCTGGTCGGGATCACCGCCCCGGCCGTCGGCATCTACCTGGTGCAGCGCCGGCAGGCCCTGATGGGCGACGGCATGGGGCACGTCGCGATGACCGGCGTCGGCCTCGGCTTCATCTTCCAGACCAGCCCGGTCTGGATGGCCGTGCTGGTCTGCGTGCTCGGCGCCGTCACGATGGAACTGGTCCGCTCGCGCGGCAACCAGCGCGGCGACATCGCCCTGGCGATGCTCTTCTACGGCGGCATGGCCTGCGGCAAGCTGCTCGTCTCGCTCTCCGCCCAGGCCGGCGCCGGCTCGCTGGAGAGCTACCTGTGGGGCTCCATCCTCACCGTCGCCCCGACCGACCTGATCACCATCGCGGTGCTCGGCGCGGTGGTCGTCGCGGTCACCGTCGGCCTGCGCCGGCAGCTCTTCGCGATCTGCCAGGACGAGGACTTCGCCCGGGTCACCGGCCTGCCGGTGCGCACGCTCAACCTGCTGCTCGCGGTGATGGCCGCCGTCACCGTCACCGTCGCGATGCGGGTGGTCGGGCTGCTGCTGGTCAGCGCCCTGATGGTGGTCCCGGTGGTCGCCGCCCAGCAGCTCACCCGGTCCTTCGCCGCCACCCAGGCGGCCTCGATCGCGCTCGGCGTGGTGGTCTCGCTGGCCGGCGTCACCGGCTCCTACCACCTCAACGTGCCCTCCGGCCCGGCCATCGTGCTGCTCGCCATCGCGGTCTTCGCGGTGTTCAGCCTGCTCGCCGCGCCGCTCGCCCGACGGCGCCACCGCAGGGGTGTCACGGACCCCGGACCGAAGGTCTGCGACGTCGCCCTGCCGGAACAATTCCCGGGTCGATCCCCGGATTAGATCCCGGGGCAGATCCCGGGGCAACTCCCGGGCCGCGGTTCCTCCGACGCGATCACTCCGGAGCGGGGGGCAGGGCTGGCACAATGAGGTGCGAGACGCCCACCACCCCAGGAGGACCCACGGTGACCACCGCAGGCCCGTCGCCGCGCGCCCGCTCGACCCGGCAACGTGCCGCCGTCTCGGCGGCCCTGGACGAGATCGAGGACTTCCGCAGCGCGCAGGAGCTCCACGACATGCTCAAGCACCGCGGGGACTCCGTCGGTCTGACCACGGTCTACCGCACCCTCCAGTCGCTCGCCGACGCCGGTGAGGTGGACGTGCTGCGCACCGCCGACGGCGAGGCCGTCTACCGCCGGTGCAGCAGCGGGCACCACCACCACCTGGTGTGCCGGCACTGCGGCGCCACCGTCGAGGTGGAGGGCCCGGCGGTGGAGCGCTGGGCCAACGCGGTCGCCGCGGAGCACGGGTTCAGCGACATCGCGCACACCCTGGAGATCTTCGGCACCTGCGCGGAGTGCGCCAAGAAGGCCTGAGCAGCGGAGCACCGGTACGGCGAAGGGCCCGTGGGAGCGATTCCCACGGGCCCTTCGCCGTACCTCCGCCGTACCGCGTCAGCGCTGGGTGGGCAGGTCCAGCGGCTCGGGCTGCACCTCGTTCGGGATCGCCCCGCCGAAGCGGCGGTCGCGCCTCGCGTACTGCTCGCAGGCGCGCCACAGGTCGCGGCGGTCGAAGTCCGGCCAGAGCACGTCCTGGAACACGAACTCGGCGTACGCGGACTGCCAGAGCAGGAAGTTGGAGGTGCGCTGCTCGCCGCTGGGGCGCAGGAACAGGTCCACGTCCGGCATGTCCGGGTGGTACATGTACTTGGCGAGGGTCTTCTCGTTGACCTTCTTCGGGTCCAGCTTCCCGGCGGCGACGTCGGCCGCGAGGGCCGCCGCGGCGTCCGCGAGCTCGGCCCGGCCACCGTAGTTGACGCACATGTAGAGCGTGACGGCGTCGTTGTCCTTGGTCTGCTCCTCGGCGACCTGGAGCTCCTGGACGACGCTCTTCCACAGCTTCGGCATCCGGCCCGCCCAGCGGACCCGCACGCCCATCGCGTCCATCTCGTCGCGCCGGCGGTGGATGACGTCCCGGTTGAAGTTCATCAGGAACTTCACCTCGTCGGGCGAGCGCTTCCAGTTCTCGGTGGAGAACGCGTACAGCGAGATGTTCTTCACGCCGAGCTCGATCGCGCCCTTGAGGACGTCCAGCACGACCGACTCGCCGACCTTGTGGCCCTCGGTGCGGGGCAGTCCGCGCTCCTTGGCCCAGCGGCCGTTGCCGTCCATCACGATGGCGACGTGGTCGGGGACCAGCTCACCGGGAATCTTCGGGGGCTTTGCGCCACTGGGGTGCGGGGTCGGGGGGAGGTACTCCCTCTGTTTGCCGCCGCCGAAGAGCCGTCGCGCTGCCATGTGCTCACTTCTCCACGTATCTCATCGAGCGGATGCCCCGCTCCAAATGCCACTGCAGATAGGCCGCGACCAGGCCGCTGCCCTCCCGCCAGTACCTCGGCTCGCAGGAATCGGCCGTCTGCCAGTCCCCTGACAGCAGCGCCCCGAGCAGTACCAGTGTCTCAGGGGAGGGTACGGCACATCCGGGCACTCGGCAGTCCGGGCAGAGGACCCCGCCCGCGGGCAGGGAGAAGAAACGGTTCGGCCCCTCCAGCCCGCATTTGGCGCAGTCCGTGAAGCTCGCGCCGTACCCGTTCACCGCGAGCGAGCGCAGCAGGAAGGCGTCCATCACCAGGTGCGACTCGTGCAGCCCGGCCGCCAGCGTGCGCAGGGCGCCCACCAGCAACAGGTACTGCTGGACGGCCGGTTCGCCCTCGTTCTCGGCGAACCGCTCGGCCGTCTCCAGCATCGCCGTCCCGGCGGTGTAGCGGCCGTAGTCGGTGACGATCGAACCGCCGTACGGCGCGATCGTCTCCACCTGGGTGCACAGCGGCAACCCGCGGCCGATCAGCTCACTCCCCCGGCTGAAGAACTGCACGTCCACGTGCGAGAACGGCTCCAGCCGGGCGCCGAACTTGGACTTGGTCTTGCGCACCCCGCGCGCCACCGCCCGCACCTTGCCGTGGTGCCGGGTCAGCAGGGTGATGATCCGATCGGCCTCGCCGAGCTTCTGCGCCCGCAGCACGACGCCGTCGTCCCGGAAAAGACTCATGGGAGCCATTCTCCCCCACGGCGCGCCCCGGCCGCCGACAGCCGTGTTGCCCGCACCGAGTCCGTGGGGGAGGACCGAGCGGTGCGGGTCACGGCGGGCCCGGAGGGGGATTGCGGGCCCGTTTTGTGGGGGATCGGAGATGGCTCGGGGGTTGCGCGGCAGGCCCGGCACCGCGGAGCGGGCCCGGTACTGCGGAGGACGTCCGCCCTGCGGAGGAGGTCCGGGTTGCTGCGGAGAGGGTCCGGGTTGCTGCGGAGAAGGTCTAGTACGGAGCCCGGGTCGCCGCCTCCAGCAGCGCCCCGACCCGCGACTGCGGTAGATCCAGACAGCGCCCGACCGCGGCCAGCGCCTCGCGCTCCTGCGGCAGGTAGCGCCCGTCGGACAGGGCGATCGCCGCGCCCTGCAGCAGCAGCCGCTCCCGGCCCTGGTGGGCCAGGTGCGGGGCGAGCGGTTCGAGCACCGCGTGCAGTTCCACGGCCAGGCCGCCGGCCATCCCGTGGGCGTCGTAGAGTTCGCCGCCGAGCCCGGACAGCGCGGCGAGCGCGGCCAGCACCTGGGCCTCGCCGCAGTCCTCGAACCCGGCCTCGCGCACCGCCGTGCAGGCCGCCTCGCGGGCCGCGCGGTGCGCGGTGCCGCCGGCCGCGAGCAGGGCGAGCGCGATGGTGTACTGCGCGTCCCGCAGCATCGCACCGAGCCGTACGGAGGTGGGCTGTTCCAGGCTCTCGACGCCGTAGCGGCCGTGGCAGCTGGTGCACTGCACGCTGCCGATCACCGGGCCGAGCGGGGCCACCGGGGTCCCCAGCAACCGCAGCCACCGCCGACCGTGCTGCCGGCGGTAGTTGCGGTCCCCGCCACAGCCCGGGCAGAAGAAGTCACCGAGAACGTCAGTCCGCCACCGCGGGCGAACACCCCACAACCTGGTCACGGCGCCACTCCCCAGACATGGCAGACGGCCTGCACAACAATGGGCAGGTCACGCGACCGGACACCGAGGCCGTCCCACCGACCCGGCTTTCCGGTGGATCGATGTTGCCATGGTTACCGGCACGTGTCAGTACCTCGAACGGCTTCCGACCCGAAAAAATGTGGCGCAGGACACAACTGGCCCCAGGCGCGGCGAAGGGCCGCCCCGGAGGACGGCCCCGCCACATCTCACTCGTACGAACTACCCGCGCTGTGCCCGGTTGACGGCGCTGATGATCGCCTTCAGCGAGGCCAGCACGGTGTTGCCGTCGATGCCGACGCCCCACAGCACCTTGCCGTCCACCGCGCACTCGACGTACGCGGCGGCCTGGGCGTCGCCGCCCTCGCTCAGCGCGTGCTCGGCGTAGTCCAGGACGCGGACGTCCAGGCCGATCCGGGCCAGCGCGTCCGTGAAGGCGGAGACCGGGCCGTTGCCGACACCGGTCAGGGTCACCGGTACCGAGTCCACCAGCGCGCCGGCGATCAGCGCGTCCCGGCCGTCCTCGGTGGTCAGGGTGCGCGAACCGCTCAGCGAGATCCGGCCCCACGGGTTGTCCGGGGTCGGCAGGTACTCGTCCTCGAAGACCCGCCAGATCTCGGCCGGGGTGACCTCGCCGCCCTCGGCGTCGGTCTTGGCCTGGATGATCCGGGAGAACTCGATCTGCATCCGGCGCGGCAGGTCCAGCTTGTGGTCGTTCTTCAGGACGTACGCCACACCGCCCTTGCCGGACTGGCTGTTGACCCGGATGACCGCCTCGTAGGTGCGGCCGACGTCCTTCGGGTCGATCGGCAGGTACGGCACGCCCCAGGTGTGCTCCCCCACCGGGACGCCCGCCGCCGCGGCGTCCGCCTCCAGGGCGTCGAAGCCCTTCTTGATCGCGTCCTGGTGCGAGCCGGAGAAGGAGGTGTACACCAGGTCGCCGGCGTACGGGTGGCGCGGGTGCACCTCCATCTGGTTGCAGTACTCGGCGGTGCGGCGCACCTCGTCGATGTCGGAGAAGTCGATCTGCGGGTCGATGCCCTGCGAGAACAGGTTCATGCCCAGGGTCACCAGGTCGACGTTGCCGGTCCGCTCGCCCTGGCCGAACAGGCAGCCCTCGATGCGGTCCGCGCCCGCCATGTAGGCCAGTTCGGCGGAGGCGACGGCGGTGCCGCGGTCGTTGTGCGGGTGCACCGACAGGCAGACGAACTCGCGGCGCGACAGGTTGCGCGACATCCACTCGAACTGGTCGGCCTGCACGTTCGGGGTGGCCCGCTCGATGGTGGCCGGCAGGTTCAGGATGATCTCGCGGCCCTCGCCCGGCTGCCAGACGTCCATGACCGCCTCGCAGACCTCCAGCGCGAAGTCCAGCTCGGTGTCCACGAAGATCTCCGGCGAGTACTGGTAGCCGAAGACGGTCTCCTCGCCCAGCAGCTTCTCCGCGTACTCCATCACCAGCCGGGTGCCGTCGGTGGCGATCGCCTTGGTGGCGGCCCGGTCGTTGCGGAACACCACCCGGCGGAACAGCGGCGCCGTCGCGTTGTACAGGTGGACCGTCGCGCGCGGGGCGCCGACCAGCGACTCGACGGTCTTCTCGATCAGCTCCTCGCGGGCCTGCGTCAGCACCGAGATGGTGACGTCCTCGGGGATCGCCCCCTCCTCGATCAGCGACCGCACGAAGGCGTGGTCGGTGGCGCCGGAGGACGGGAAGCCGACCTCGATCTCCTTGTAGCCCATCGCGACCAGCAGGTCGAACATCTTGCGCTTGCGGGCCGGGGACATCGGGTCGATCAGCGCCTGGTTGCCGTCCCGCAGGTCGGTGGAGAGCCAGCGCGGCGCCTTGGTGATCACCTTGCTCGGCCAGGTGCGGTCCGGCAGGTCCACGGTGTCGAACGGCAGGTAGCGCCCGTACCGCATGCCGGAGGGCAGCTGGCGCACGGACGCGGCGGTGATCGGGGTGGGGCGGTCGACGAAGGCGCGACCGGCGGGGATGGGCGCGGCGGAGCTCTGCTCGGTCATGGAATGACTCTCGGCTTCCTGTGATGCGTGGTGCGGGGGCGGGTCGGGGTGGTCGACACCGACTGGCCGGCAGCTGCCGCTCGCGACCCTCCGTTGGATCGCCGGATGACGCGCACAGCTCGATCCCCGCGGCGAGGGAGCCGGCCCTGTGGACTACAGGCCCTCGACGCGGCAGCTAAGAAGAAGCAGCCCGTTGCGCATGATGGCCCCAGCGTAACCCAGGGCCGCGCGCCCCCGAAGTGATCCGGGCCACCGTTCCACCCCTTGAGACACCGACCGGTCGCGCCAAGAGTGGTGACAACCGGTCATCGAGGCCTCACCCTGGGCCACATGACTGCAGCAGTTCCGATCTGCGCGATCGTCCCGCCGTACGTCCTGGACCGCCTCGCCGAGGCCGGTCACGAGCCCGCCGTCCGCTCCCTCCTGCTCGACACCGCGCACCGCGCGGCCCGCCTCGCCCCTCCCCCGCCCGTCAGCACCGGCCCGACCCCCAGCCGGCTGATCGCCGACACCGCCCACAGCCAGCGGCTGCCCGGCCGGACCGTCCGCACCGAGGGCCAGGCCCCGGTCGCCGACCAGTCCGTCAACCACGCCTACGACGGCCTCGGCGACACCTTCGCCCTGTACGCCACCGTCTTCGGCCGCCGCTCGATCGACAACCGGGGGCTGCGCCTGGACGCCACCGTGCACTACGGCCAGGACTACGACAACGCCTTCTGGAACGGCCACCAGATGGTCTTCGGCGACGGCGACGGCGAGATCTTCGGCGACTTCACCGCCTGCGTCGACGTCATCGGCCACGAACTCACCCACGGCGTCACCCAGTTCACCGCCGGCCTGCAGTACCAGGACCAGCCCGGCGCGCTCAACGAGTCGGTCTCCGACGTCTTCGGCTCGCTGGTCAAGCAGTACTCGCTGGGCCAGGACGCCGCCCACGCCGACTGGCTGATCGGCGCCGGCCTGCTCGCCCCCGGCGTCCAGGGCGTGGCGCTGCGCTCGATGAAGGCCCCCGGCACCGCCTACGACGACCCCCGGCTCGGCAAGGACCCGCAGCCCGCGCACATGCGGGACTACGTGGACACCACCGACGACAACGGCGGCGTGCACATCAACTCCGGCATCCCCAACCACGCGTTCTACCTGCTGGCCACCGCCCTCGGCGGCCAGGCCTGGGACCGCGCCGGGCGGATCTGGTACGACGCCCTGACCGGCGGCCGGCTCACCGCCGGCGCCGACTTCACCGCCTTCGCCCGGGCCACCGTGGCCGCCGCCAAGGCCCGCTACCCCGACCAGTCCTCGGTGGCGGACACCGTGACGGCCTCCTGGGCGCAGGTCGGCGTCAGCCCCGGCTGAACCCCATCAGGCCCCGGCTGAACCCCTCAGGCCTCGGCCGAACCCCTCAGACGGCCCCGAGCGAGGACGGTTGAGGCCGGGTTGAGCCGCGCTTAAGGTCACGGTCCGGGAAAAGACCGGCAAACTCCCTCCCCTGGTAGCACCATGGACACCATGCGTATCCAGGTGACCCGGACCGGCGGCTTCGCGGGGATCGTCCGCCATGCGGAACTCGACACCGTCGACCGCACGGACGCCCCGCACGTCCACGCGCTCGCCCGCGAGGCCGTCGCGGGCGGGCTGCGGGCGCCCTCGTACGGGGTGCCGGACGGCTTCCACTACGAGATCACCGTCGACGGCCGGACGGTCTACTGCGCCGACCCGAAGCTCACCGACTCGCAGCGCGAACTGGTGTCGCTGGTCCTGCGCGAAGGCGCCTGATCCTGCCTGATCCCGCTTGATCCTGCTTGACCCCACCGGCTCCCGGACACGCCGAAGGCCCGCCCGATCGGGCGGTTTCCAGGGGTCGTTGCAACACGTGGTGAGTTGATCAAGCCGCGATTAGTTTATGCAGGCGCTCGGCTGGGGTTTCCCAGCCGAGCGTTTTGCGTGGGCGGCCGTTGAGTTCGGCGGCGACGAAGGCCAGATGTTCGGGAGCGTGGACGGACAGGTCTGTGCCCTTGGGGAAGTACTGCCGCAGCAGGCCGTTGGTGTTCTCGTTCGAGCCGCGCTGCCAGGGACTGGCGGGGTCGCAGAAGTAGACCGGGACGTCGGTGGCGATGGTGAAGCTCTTGTGGGCAGCCATCTCGGAGCCCTGGTCCCACGTGAGCGAGCGCACCAGGTGCGCGGGCAGGGTCTGGACGGTTTCCACGAGGGTGTCGCGGACCTGGTCGGCGGTGCGGCCGTTCGGCAGGTGTAGGAGCATGACGTAGCGGGTGGCGCGTTCGACCAGGGTTCCTATGGCGGACTTGCCGTCCTTGCCGAGGATCAGGTCGCCTTCCCAGTGGCCGGGGACGGCCCGGTCCTCGGCTTCGGCCGGCCGCTCGCTGATCATGACCATGGGGTCGGTGAAGCGGGGCTGGCGGCAGTTGGCCTGCCGCTGGGGTCTGCGGCGGGCCCGGCCACTGCGCAGGGCACCGGCCAGTTCGCGGCGCAGTTCGCCGCGGCCCTGGACGTAGAGGGCCTGGTAGACGGTTTCGTGGACCACGTGCATCTCCGGCCGCTCGGGAAACTGTGCCCGTAGAGCGTGACAGATCTGCTCCGGGCTCCATTTCCTGTCGAGGTGGTGCTGGATGAAGTCCCGCAGCCCGGGTATCCGGCCGATCTTGCGGGGTTTGGGACGTGGCCGGCGGGCGTCGGCCCGGGCCTGGGCCGCGTGTGGGCGGTAGGCGCCGCTCTCGGGGTGCCGGTTGCGCTTGATCTCGCGGCTGACCGTGGAGGGGCTGCGGCCCAGCTCGGCGGCGATCGTACGGACCGCCGCCCGCTCTCGAAGCCTGTCGGCGATGTGGATGCGCTCGTCCTCGCACAGGTAACGGGAGGGACCGGAAGGCGGCACCACCGCGTGAATCGGTGGTGCCGCCTTCTGCCGTCGGTCGGCGCTGCGGCCGTTGCGCCACCTACGGCCTGTCCGGGGGGTGATCCCGACGATCCTGCACGCCTCGGTGTTGCTGTAGCCCTGCTGCATGAGCCGGGAGTATGCCGCTCGCTCCCGGCTCAGCTTCACGGGCCCCTGAGCCGTCCGGTCCTTGCGGATCTCGAAGTCCAATGCATCCCCTGAACTGGGGTGTTGCAACGACTCCTAGAACCCAAGTCGACGGATCCGGGGCGGGCCTTCGCTGGGAGCCGGGGCTCAGAAGCCGAGCTTGCGCAGCTGCTTCGGGTCGCGCTGCCAGTCCTTGGCGACCTTGACGTGCAGGTCCAGGAAGACCGGCGTGCCGAGCAGCGCCTCGATGTGCTTGCGGGCGGTGGTGCCGACGTGCTTGAGCCGCGCGCCCTTGGCGCCGATGACGATCGCCTTCTGGCTCTGCCGCTCGATGTAGACGTTGGCGTGGATGTCCAGCAGCGGGCGGTCCGCCGGGCGGCCCTCGCGCGGGAGCATCTCCTCGACCACGACGGCCAGCGAGTGCGGCAGCTCGTCCCGGACGCCCTCCAGGGCGGCCTCGCGGATCAGCTCCGCGACCATGATCTGCTCGGGCTCGTCGGTGAGGTCGCCGTCCGGGTAGAGCGGCATGCCCTCCGGCAGCAGCTTGGTGATCAGGTCGCCGACCAGTTCCACCTGCTTGTCGCCGACGGCCGAGACCGGGATGATCTCGGCCCACTCGATGCCCAGTTCCTCACCGAGCTGGTGGATGGCGATCAGCTGCTCGGCGAGCCGCTTGGAGTCGACCAGGTCGGTCTTGGTGACGATGGCGACCTTGGGGGTCTTCTTGACCTCGGCGAGTTCCTTGGCGATGAACTTGTCGCCGGGGCCGAGCTTCTGGTCGGCGGGCAGGCAGAAGCCGATCACGTCGACCTCGGCCCAGGTGCTGCGGACCAGGTCGTTGAGGCGCTCGCCGAGCAGGGTGCGCGGCTTGTGCAGGCCGGGGGTGTCGACCAGGACGAGCTGGGAGTCCGGGCGGTGCACGATGCCGCGCACGGTGTGCCGGGTGGTCTGCGGGCGGTCGGAGGTGATCGCGACCTTCGTCCCCACCAGAGCGTTGGTCAGGGTCGACTTGCCCGCGTTGGGTCGGCCGACGAAGCACGCGAAGCCGGAGCGGTACGAGGAGGAAGGGGCACTCATGTGCTCCATTCTCCCTGATCACCGGAGTCGCGCTGTCCGGGCCCGCCCGCACCGCCCGATCAGCCCTTGCGGCCGCCCCGCGAGACCACCGACATCACCACCAGCAGCACCAGGAAGGCGACCGAACCCCAGAGCCAGTACGGCGAGCCGGTCTCCTGCCACTTGCCCATCCCCATCACGAACAGCAGCAGCCCGGCGAAGAACGCCACCGCCCCCATGTGCCCAGCCCCCTCACCGAGTTCACTCCCCCGGTGAGACTATCGGCTCGGTTCGGGCAGGTGTTCGCCAGGCCGCCGCCGTCGCCCGCCGCAGCGGGCCCTGCAAGCCCCCGGCGGGCCCCCGGCGGCCCCAGCAGCCCTCAGCGGGCCTCGGCCGCCACCCGCAGCGTCCCGTCCACACCGGCCAGCAGCACGGGCGTCCCGGCCCCGCCGAGGTCCCGGACGGCCGCCAGGTCGGCCTCGGCCGGCTGCTCCGCCTCGCTCACCACGGCCGCCGCCTCCAGCGACTTCGCGCCGCTGGCCACCGCCATCGCCACCGCCGTCTGCAGCGCGCTCAGCCGGAGCGACTCCAGCGCGACCGTCCCGGCCACGTACGTCCGGCCGGTCTCGTCACGCACCGCGGCCCCCTCGGCGACGCCGTTGCGGGCGCGGGCCGAGCGGGCCAGGGTGATGATCTTCTTGTCTTCGGGGTCGAGCTCGACGATGTCACTCATGCCGCCGAGCATAGGCGGCCCCCGCGGCCGCTCAGTGGCCGACCGGGTGGGTCGGACCGGGGTTCGGGTTGAGGACCTTGACGAAGGTCTTCGGGCCGGACGGCCGCGCCGCCTCGTGCTCCGTGCGCTCGCGCCAGAACGGGTTGTCGTGCGGCAGGTGACTGCTCACCCGGCCGTACATCCCGAAGGTCGTCAGGATCACTCCGAAGATGAAGGCGAACAGCACGTTCGACATCCGGAAGTTCAGGATGTTGGCGTCCGGCCGCCCGAGCACCGTCAGGCCGTAGAAGCCGGACAGCACGAACAGCACGCCGACCACCATGTTCAGGTTGGACGCGAAGTTGCCGCCGACCACCGCCCCCGCCACCAGGATCGCGCCCGCCACGATGGACAGGATGCTCAGCGCCCCGTTGGTCGACAGCCCGGCGATCCGGTCGCCGTGGGTGGCGAGGAAGCCCGGGTGATCGGCCAGCCCCAGGCACCCGAACACGATCAGGAAGATCCCCCCGAGCCCCGCCCCGATCCGCCACACCGTGGCGAGCCGGCTGTTCACGGGCAGTTCGTCTTGCAGCTTCATGGTGACCTCCACCATGGCCTGGCCGGCCTACCGGCCACGCCGGCCTAGCTGTAGGGATGGCTCCCCTGCATGTGCGGCACCTCGTGCATGTAGAGCGAACCGCACTGCTGGCAGCAGCGCAGCCCGGTGCCCCACTCCTGCTCGGGCCGCGTCTCGGCGTCGTCGGCCAGGCTGCGGCCGCAGAGCGCCACCGCGGGGTCTCCGTCGCGCACCACGTGCCAGACCTTGACCCCGCCGGTCGCACCCTGCGGGCCGTACTCCGCGCGAAGTTGATGCGTCATGCTGTCCATGGTCGCTCCGCCCGGGCGCGACCGCTACTCGCCGGGTTCGACCCCGGCCTCCGCGGCCTTGCGGACCGGGGTCGCGACCATCGAGCCGATCCGGTTGCGGCGCCCGGCCGAGGACTCGGCGGTCAGCAGGATGCCGGTCAGCCCGGTGCCGGCGGGCTCGGGCAGCGGGATCTCGCAGGCCGAGCCGGGGATCGGTACCCGGCCGAGGTGCTTGGCCAGCAGGCCGCCGACGGTCTCGACGTCCTCGTCCTCCAGCTCGATGCCGAACAGCTCGCCCAGGTCCTCCACCAGCAGCCGGGCGGTGATCCGGTACGAGCCGTCGCCGAGGTCCTCGACCGGCGCGATCTCCCGGTCGTACTCGTCGGTGATCTCGCCGACGATCTCCTCCAGGACGTCCTCGATGGTGACCAGGCCGGCCGTGCCGCCGTACTCGTCGATCACGATCGCCACGTGCGAGCGGCGCTGCTGCATCTCGCGCAGCAGGTCGCCGGCCGGCTTGGAGTCCGGGACGAAGACGGCCGGGCGCATCACCGCGCCGACCTCCTCGGACTCCGCCTCCCGGTTGATGTGGGTGCGCCGGACCAGGTCCTTCAGGTAGACGATGCCGACCACGTCGTCCTCGCTGTCCCCGACCACGGGGATCCGCGAGAAGCCCGAGCGCAGCGCCAGGGTGAGCGCCTGCCGGACGGTCTTGTGCCGCTCGATCATCACCAGGTCGGTGCGCGGCACCATCACCTCGCGGACGATGGTGTCGCCCAGCTCGAAGACGGAGTGCACCATCCGGCGCTCCTCGTCCTCGATCAGGTCGTCCTTCTCGGCGAGGTCGACCAGCGCCCGCAGTTCGGCCTCGGAGGCGAACGGCCCCTCCCGGTAGCCCTTGCCCGGGGTCAGCGCGTTGCCGAGCAGGATCAGCAGCCGCGGGATCGGGCCGAGCACCGCGGCCAGCGGCAGCAGCACGAAGGAGGCGGCGGTCGCGGTGGTGAGCGGGTGCTGGCGCCCGATCGTGCGCGGCGAGACCCCCACCGCGACGAAGGACACCAGCACCATCACGCCGAACGCCAGCAGCACGGCCTGCCAGATCGGCTCCACGTTGCGCACGCACACCACGGTGACCAGGACGGCCGCCGCCATCTCGCTGGCCACCCGGATCAGGGTCGCCAGGTTGAGGTAGCGGATCGGGTCGGAGGCGACGGTCAGCAGCCGGGCCGAGCCGCGCCGCCCGGCCCGCACGGCCTCCTCCGCCCGGAACCGGGAGACCCGGGAGATGCCCGCCTCGGCGCACGCGGCCAGCCAGCCGAGGACGACGAGGAGCACGGCACCCAGGATGAAGCTCGTACTTTCACCACTCACAGGGGTTCGGGCTCCGCGCTCAGTGGGTGGTGGGGGCCGGGGAGAGACCACCGAGGCCCCGGCCCGCCCGCCAGTCGTCCAGGATGCGCTTCTGGAGGGCGAACATCTCCTCCTCCTCCTCGGGCTCCTCGTGGTCGTACCCGAGGACGTGCAGCACTCCGTGGACGGTGAGCAGTTGGAGCTCCTCGTCCATCGAGTGCTTGGAGGGGGCCGCCTTGCCCTGCTGCTCGGCGACCTCCGGGCAGAGCACGATGTCGCCGAGCAGGCCCTGCGGCAGCTCCTCGCCCTCCTTGCCGGGGCGCAGCTCGTCCATCGGGAAGGACATCACGTCGGTGGGGCCGGGGAGGTCCATCCACTGGATGTGCAGCTCCTCCATCGCCGCTCCGTCCACCAGGATCACGGACAGTTCGGACTGCGGGTGGATCCGCATCTTGTCCAGGGCGAAGCGGGCGACGTCGAGGATGGCTTCCTCATCGGCGTCCCAACCGGACTCGTTGGCGATGTCGATCGACATGACGGGCTGCGTACTCAGCTTTCGGTGCGATGGGACTGGCGGGGTGCGCGGGAGCCGCGCCGCTGGGCCGGCTTGCGGGCGGGCGAGGGGTTCTCCTCGGCCTCCTGCTTGGCGTCCCAGCGTTCGTAGGCGTCCACGATCCGGCCGACCAGCTTGTGGCGGACCACGTCGGTGCTGGTGAGGACGGAGAAGTGGATGTCGGGCACGTCGACCAGGATGTCCTGGACGACCTTGAGGCCGCTACGGGTGCCGCCCGGGAGGTCGATCTGGCTGGTGTCGCCGGTGACCACCACCCGGGAGTTGAAACCGAGGCGGGTGAGGAACATCTTCATCTGCTCGGGCGAGGTGTTCTGGGCCTCGTCCAGGATGATGAAGGCGTCGTTGAGGGTGCGGCCGCGCATGTACGCCAGCGGCGCGACCTCGATGGTGCCGGCCGCCATCAGGCGCGGGATGGAGTCCGGGTCCATCATGTCGTGCAGCGCGTCGTACAGCGGGCGCAGGTACGGGTCGATCTTCTCGTAGAGGGTGCCGGGCAGGAAGCCCAGCCGCTCCCCCGCCTCGACGGCCGGGCGGGTCAGGATGATCCGGTTGACCTCCTTGGCCTGGAGGGCCTGGACGGCCTTGGCCATCGCGAGGTAGGTCTTGCCGGTGCCGGCCGGGCCGAGGCCGAAGACGATCGTGTGCTTGTCGATCGCGTCGACGTAGCGCTGCTGGTTGAGGGTCTTGGGGCGGATCGTGCGGCCCCGGTTGGACAGGATGTTCGCGGTGAACACCTTGGACGGCGCCGGGCTGTCCGGGTCC
Organism: Kitasatospora sp. NBC_01300; assembly: GCF_041435235.1. Classification (NCBI taxonomy): domain Bacteria; kingdom Bacillati; phylum Actinomycetota; class Actinomycetes; order Kitasatosporales; family Streptomycetaceae; genus Kitasatospora; species Kitasatospora sp. NBC_01300. The sequence continues at coordinate 2,375,581 of NZ_CP108408.1, forward strand.
TCCGCGGCACCGCGGAGCATGGCGATGGAGCGCTCCACGGAATCCTCCGTCAAGGGCTGGCCGGTGCGCAGCACCAGCATCATCTCGGTGAAGAGCCGCTGCACGAGGGCGACCTCGGCGCGCGCTCCGGTGGCGGTCACCTCGTTGCCGCGGACGTGGATGTCGGCGGCGGGGAAGCCCTGCTCGATCACGCGCAGCAGCGAGTCCGCCGTGCCGAGCAGGGTGACCATCGGGTGCTTCTCGGGGATGACGATCCGGGCGCTGACACGACCGTCCTCGGCCGGTTCGGGGCGCGACTGTCCGTTCGTACGGGTCTGCGATGTGTCACTCATAGGTCGGCGCTGGGCCTGCCTCATCCCATCCGTGGTGTCGTGTGCCGATCGGTCTCTCCGGGGCACCAGGGTACGCCGCGCACGTGGCCGTCGCGGCGGGCGGCGGGGCCGCACCCGACGATGCTGCGGCAGATCGGGGAGCGGCGCGAGCGCTTTTCACGGGGTGCGGGCCGGGTTCACGGCTGGCGCCGGACGGGGACGGGCACCCGGGTGAGGTCGGCGGCGACCACCAGCTCGCCGTCGAAGTGCTTGCGGGCGTCGGCCAGGTGCTGGCCGAGGTCCGGGTAGCGCTGGGAGAAGTGGGTCAGCACCAGGGTGCGCACGCCGGCCTCGGCGGCGGCCTTGGCGGCCTGCCCGGCGGTGAGGTGGCCGTGCTCCTCGGCGAGCCGGGCGTCGGCGTCGGTGAAGGTCGACTCGGCGACCAACAGGTCGGCGCCCTCGGCGAGTTCGTACACGCCGTCGCAGAGCCGGGTGTCCATCACGAAGGCGAAGCGCTGGCCCGGCCGGGGCTCGCTGACCTCCTCCAGGGTGACCCGCCGGCCGTCCGCCTCGATCGCCCCCTCGTGCTGGAGGCGGCCGACCGCGGGGCCGAAGACGCCCAGCGCGGCGAGGCGTTCGGGCACCAGGCGGCGGCCGTCCGGCTCGGACAGCCGGTAGCCGAAGGACTCCACGGGGTGGGACAGCCGCACGGCGTCCAGCGCGAAGCGGGCGCCGGGCGCGGGCAGCGGGCCCGGCTCGTCGATCGGCCGGGGCCGCAGGACGGCCGTCTCGTGGTAGGCGGTGGCGTGCCGCAGCCGCTCGAAGTAGACCTCGCCGGAGGCCGGGAAGTAGACGTCCACCGGGTGGGGGACGCGGTCCAGGTTGATCCGCTGGATCACCCCGGCGAGGCCCAGGCAGTGGTCGCCGTGGAAGTGCGTCACGGCGATCCGGGTGATCTGGGTGGCCGAGACGCCGGCCAGCAGCATCTGCCGCTGGGTGCCCTCGCCGGGGTCGAACAGCAGGCCCTCGCCGTCCCAGCGGAGCAGGTAGCCGTTGTGGTTGCGGTGCCGGGTGGGCACCTGGCTGGCGGTGCCGAGGACGACGAGTTCGCGCTGTGACACGTAGGTCAGACCATGTTCTCGGTCATCGGCTTGCCGCCGAGCACGTGGACGTGGGCGTGGAAGATCGTCTGGCCGGCGCCGGCGCCGGTGTTGAAGATCAGCCGGTAGTCCTCGACGCCCTCGTCCCTGGCCACCGCGCCCGCCTCGGCGAGGAGTTCACCGGCGATCTCCGGCTCGGCGGCGGCCAGCGCGGCGGCGTTCGGGTAGTGGACGTGCGGGATGACCAGGACGTGCAGCGGCGCCTTGGGGGCGATGTCGCGGAAGGCGAGGACGCGCTCGGTCTTGCGCACCACGGTCGCCGGGATCTCGCCCGCAACGATCTTGCAGAACAGGCAGTCGGGCTGCGGCTCGCCGGCCATCGGCTTCTCCTCGGTTCGTGTCTGGTCTGGGGCCGTACGGGCGCAGCCTAGCGGGAAGTCGGCCCGGCCGACCTCCCGTTCGGCCGCTCTCCCGCCCGCCGGGGCGGCGGGGGCGCGCCCTGCGCCCGGGGCATCGGCGGGGCCGTGCGGGGCGGGGCCATCGGCACCTCGACGTCCGGGTCGACGCCGTGGTTCTGCACGCCCCAACCGCAGTTCTCCAGCCAGTACGCGTACGTGGGCCGGGTGACGAGGGTGCCGTCGGCCAGGTGCGCGATCGGGCGGACTCCGCCCGCACGGGCGGGCCGGCTACGACCAGCGGCCGGTGCGCCCCAGCAGCAGGGCACCGGCGGCCACCCCGGCGGTGGAGGTGCGCAGCACCGAGGGGCCCAGCCGGTACGGCCCGGCGCCCGCCTCGGCGAACGCGGCCAGCTCCTCCGGGGAGACCCCGCCCTCCGGGCCGACCACCAGCACCACGTCCCCGGCCGCGGGCAGCGGGGCCAGCGCCAGCGGCTCGGCGCCCTCCTCGTGCAGCACGGCGGCGAACGCCGCCCCGCCCAGCAGCGGCGCCAGCTGCCGGGTGGTCGCCGGCTCGCGCACCTCGGGGAAGCGCAGCCGGCGGGACTGCTTGCCGGCCTCCCGGGCGGTGGCCCGCCACTTGGCGAGCGCCTTGGCGCCCCGGTCGCCCTTCCACTGCGTGATGCAGCGCGAGGCGGCCCACGGGACGATCACGTCCACGCCGACCTCGGTCATGGTCTCCACCGCGAGTTCGCCGCGGTCGCCCTTGGGCAACGCCTGGACGACGACGATCCGCGGCGCCGGCTCGGGCTCCCGGCGGACGGCGGCCACCGTGACGTCGATCGCGTCCTTGCCGAGCACCGCGGCGACCGTCCCGTCCACCCCGAGGCCCAGCCCGTCGGCGAGGGTCACCGCCTCGCCCGCCGCCAGCCGCTTCACCGCGGCCGCGTGCCGCCCCTCCGGCCCGTCGAGGCGCACCACCGAGCCGGGCGCGGCGGCGGCGATCCGCTCGGTCTCGACGACGAAGACGGGGGCGGTCATGCGGGGAACCTCCGGGGGGTGGGGCGGATCGGGAACGCGAAAGGGGCGCCGGGCGGAACCCGGCACCCCCGCGCGGACGGCCAGGGCCCAGTAGAGCGGCCCCGGCCTAGGGCCTAGCGGCCGTTGAACGCGTCCTTGAGGCGCGAGAACAGGCCCTGCTGGCCCGGCGCGAACTGGCCGGACGGCCGCTCCTCGCCGCGCAGCACCGCGAGCCGGCGCAGCAGCTCCTCCTGCTCGGGGTCGAGCTTGGTGGGCGTCTGCACCTCGACATGCACTATCAGGTCGCCCCGGCCGCCGCCGCGCAGGTGCGTGATGCCGCGGCCGTGCAGCGGGATCGACTGGCCGGACTGGGTGCCGGGCCGGATGTCGACCTCCTCCAGCCCGTCCAGGGTCTGCAGCGGCACCTGGGTGCCGAGGGACGCGGCCGTCATCGGGATGGTGACGGTGCAGTGCAGGTCGTCCCCGCGCCGCTGGAAGACGGTGTGGGTGGTCTCGGCGATCTCGACGTACAGGTCGCCGGCCGGGCCGCCGCCGGGGCCGACCTCGCCCTCGCCGGCCAGTTGGATCCGGGTGCCGTTGTCGACACCGGCCGGGATCTTGACGGTCAGGGTGCGCCGGGCGCGGACCCGGCCGTCACCGGCGCACTCCGGGCACGGCGTCGGCACGACGGTGCCGAAGCCCTGGCACTGCGGGCAGGGCCGGGAGGTCATGACCTGGCCCAGGAACGACCGGGTGACCTGGGAGACCTCGCCCCTGCCGCGACACATGTCGCAGGTCTGCGCGGAGGTGCCGGGGGCCGCGCCCTCACCGCTGCACGTGGTGCAGGTGACGGCGGTGTCGACCTGGAGTTCCTTGGTGGTGCCGAAGGCGGCCTCCTCCAGGGTGATCTCCAGCCGGATCATGGCGTCCTGGCCGCGGCGGGTGCGCGAGCGCGGGCCGCGCTGGCCGGCCGCGGCGCCGAAGAAGGCGTCCATGATGTCGGAGAAGCCGAATCCGGCCGCCCCCGCGCCGAAGCCGCCCGCGCCCCCGCCGCCCGGCGAGAGCGGGTCACCGCCGAGGTCGTAGACCTGGCGCTTCTGCGGGTCGGAGAGCACCTCGTAAGCGGCGTTGATCTCCTTGAACCGCTCCTGCGTCTTCGGGTCCGGGTTGACGTCCGGGTGCAGTTCGCGTGCCAGGCGCCGGAAGGCCTTCTTGATCTCGTCCTGCCCCGCATCCCGTCGGACGCCGAGTACCGCGTAGTAGTCCGTGGCCACCAAATGCTCCGCTTGTTCCGCCTGTAGTAGTGCTGCGACTGGACACCGCCGTCAGAGGTTCCGACGGCGGCCTGTGCTACGACTCGGCCAGGATCTGGCCCACGTACCGCGCCACCGCACGCACCGCCCCCATTGTGCCCGGATAGTCCATCCGGGTCGGACCGATCACACCCAGTTTGGCCACGCTCTCGTCGCCCGAACCGTAACCGACCGACACCACCGAGGTGGAATTCAGCCCCTCGTAGGCGATCTCCCGCCCGATCCGGACCGTCATCGCGGCGTCCGCCGTCTCACCCAGGAGGCGGAGCAGGACGACCTGCTCCTCCAGGGCTTCCAGCACCGGCTGGATGGTCAGGGGGAAGTCGTGCCCGAAGCGGGTCAGGTTGGCCGTGCCGGCCAGCATGATCCGCTCCTCGTTCTGCTCGGCGAGCGCTTCGAACAGCGTCGCCAGGACCGTGCTGACGGTCGGGCGGTCCGGCGGCTCGAAACCCGCCGGGAGCTCCTCCAGGAACCCCGGCACGTCCGGCAGCCGCTGGCCGACGGCCCGCGCGTTGATCCGGGCCCGCAGGTCCGCCAGGACCGTCTCGCCGACCGGGCCCGGGCAGTCGACCATCCGCTGCTCGACCCGGCCGGTGTTGGTGATCAGGACCAGCATCACCTTGGTCGGGGCCAGCGCCACCAGCTCGATGTGCCGCACGGTGGAGCGCGACAGCGAGGGGTACTGCACCACCGCGACCTGCCGGGTGAGCTGGGCGAGCAGCCGCACCGTCCGCATGACCACGTCGTCCAGGTCGACGGCGCCGTCCAGGAAGTGCCGGATCGCCCGGCGCTCGGGAGCGCTCATCGGCTTGACCTCGGCGAGCTTGTCGACGAACAGGCGGTACCCCTTGTCGGTGGGGATGCGCCCGGCGCTGGTGTGCGGCTGGTGGATGTAGCCCTCCTCCTCCAGCGCCGCCATGTCGTTGCGCACGGTCGCCGGGGAGACTCCGAGGTTGTGCCGCTCCACCAGGGCCTTGGAGCCGACCGGCTCCTCGGTGCCCACGTAGTCCTGGACGATCGCGCGGAGCACGGCGAGCTTGCGGTCGTCCAGCTGGCGAACCTCACCGGCCATGGGGCACACACCTCCGTCTTCGCACGTTGTCCGTTCGTGTCACGCATGCTGCTGCCCGCTCCGGGAGGATCCCGGCTCCGGCACCCGCTTTGGCACTCTGAACCTGCGAGTGCCAAAACCGTACCTGCCAGTGTAAGGCCCGGGCCCAACGGCAGGAACGGCCCGGCCGGAGTGATCCTGCCCGCAGTTCCCGGCGCGGGGGTGGTGCCGCAGGGCCGTCCGGGTGGCAGCATCGAAGACGACGGCGAATGGAGGAGCAAGCAATGTCGAGCTCGGGCCAGCACACCCGTTTCGCGCCCGACCGCGGCCTGACCGGCCGCATGGTCGTGACGATGTTCGTGATCGGGCTGCTGTACGTCGGTTTCACCGGTCTGCTGATCGTGCTGCTGCGCGGCGCCTGGCCACTGATCGTCCTGATCTCCGGCGGGCTGTTCGTGGCCCAGTTCTGGTTCAGCGACAAGATCACCGAACGGGCGATGGGCGCCCACCAGGTGACCCCTGAGCAGTACCCGCAACTGCACGGCACCATCGACCGGCTCTGCGCGCTGGCCGACATGCCCAAACCCCGGGTGGCGGTCGCCGACAACGACATGCCGAACGCCTTCGCCACCGGCCGCAACCCGCAGAACGCCGTGGTGTGCGTCACCACCGGCCTGCTGCGCCGGCTGGAGCCCGAGGAACTGGAGGGCGTCCTCGCCCACGAGCTGTCCCACGTCGCCCACCGGGACGTCGCGGTGATGACCATCGCCGGCTTCCTCGGCGTCCTCGCCGGGGCCATGACCCGGATCGCCATGTACGGCGGGTTCATGGGCGGCAACCGCAACAACAACGACCAGAACGCGGCCATCGTCGCCCTGATCATCCCGCTGGTGTCGATGGTCGTCTACGCCATCAGCTTCCTGCTCACCCGGCTCCTGTCCCGCTACCGGGAACTCGCCGCCGACCGCGCCGCCGCCCAGCTCACCGGCCGGCCCAGTGCCCTCGCCTCCGCGCTCACCAAGGTCACCGGCCAGATCGCCGCCATCCCCAGCAAGGACCTGCGCCAGGCGCAGCCCTACAACGCCTTCTACTTCGCCCCCGCGCTGAGCGCCCGGGAGACCGCCTCGCAGCTGTTCTCCACCCACCCGACGTTGGAGAAGCGGCTCGCGGAGCTGGCGAAGATCTCCGAGCAGCTCGGCCGCTGAGGCCCCGCCCCCCTACGGCCCTCCCGACCCCCTCCCGACTCCTCCCGACTCCCTCCTCCGAAAGGACCGCCGTGGGAATCCTGGACACCCTGTTCGGGCGCACCAAGCCCGTCAAGCCCGACCTCGACCAGCTGTTCGGCGTCCCGTCCGCCGCCCTGACCCTGGAGGCCGCGGCCGGGTTCACCCCCACCGGGCTCGGCTCGGTCTGCTTCGCCGCCGTCGAGGGCGCGGCCTTCGGCCAGGTCGAACAGCAGGTGCGGGCGCTGCTCGACGCCGACACCGAGCGCGGCGGCGTCCCGGTGGAGGCCTCCAAGGACGGCTACGGCTACTCCTGGCTGCTCGCCCGGCACACCCCCGAGGAACTGCCGGACCTGGTCAACGACCTGCACGCGGTCAACAGCGAGCTGGAGGCGAACGGCTTCGGGCCGCAGCTGCTCTGCTCGCTGGTCGGCTTCCGCAACCCTGCCGGGCAGTCGCTGGCCCTGGTCTACCTCTACAAGCGCGGCACCTTCTACCCCTTCGCCCCGATGCCCGGCGGCGGGGAGCGGCGCAACAACCCGCTGGAGCTCCAGGTCAACGCGATGCTCGGGAACGACCTGCGGCTGGAGAAGGACCTCAGCCGCTGGTTCCCGGTCTGGGGCGCGCCGGGCCTCTGACGGTCCGTCCGTATAGTCGCTTTCATGCGCAGCCGCCAGTACGGACCCGACCTGACCCCGCCGTGGAAGAAGCAGCAGCCCGCCCCGGAGGTGACCGCCGAACGGGACCTGGTGGTGGAGGAGGCCGCCACCGGCTTCTGCGGCGCGGTGGTGCGCTGCGAGAAGACCGCCGAGGGCTTCACCGTCACCCTGGAGGACCGCTTCGGCAAGCTCCGGGTGTTCCCGCTGGTGCCGCGCGGCTTCCTGCTGGAGGGCCGGACGGTCACCCTGGTGCGCCCGGCTGGCCCCGCCCCCTCCCGTACGCCGGGCCGCACCGCCTCCGGCTCGGTCGCCGTCCCCGGCGCCCGGGCCCGGGTCGCCCGCGAGTCGCGGATCTACGTCGAGGGCCGGCACGACGCCGAACTGGTCGAGCGGGTCTGGGGCGACGACCTGCGGATCGAGGGCGTGGTCGTCGAGTACCTGGAGGGCGTGGACGACCTGCCCGCGATCGTCGCCGACTTCGCCCCCGGCCCGGGCCGGCGCCTCGGCGTCCTGGTCGACCACCTGCTCCCCGGCACCAAGGAGCACCGCATCGCCGCCCAGGTCACCGGCGACGCCGTCCTGGTCGTCGGCCACCCCTACATCGACATCTGGCAGGCCGTGAAGCCCGCCTCCGTCGGCATCCCCGGCTGGCCCGCCGTCCCGCGCGGCGAGGAGTGGAAGGAGGGCGTCTGCCGCCGCCTCGGCTGGCCGGTGAACACCCCCGCGGCCTGGAAGCGGATCCTCTCCGCGGTGGACAGCTACAAGGACCTGGAGCCGGAACTGCTGGGCAAGGTCGAGGAGTTGATCGACTTCGTGGCGATTCCGGAGTGAGGTCGGTCAGACGTACTGCTGAAAGTCCGTGGTGTCCAGACCGATGTCGAGCAGACCGATGGGGACGGGCTCGCCGAACTTGCTGGTCCGCTCGGACATGTACCTCGGGAGCCCGGACCCGGGATCCTTGCCCAACTCGGTCAGCAGCACACAGACACCCTTGATCGGGTCCACGATCAGGTACGCGGGGACGGTGCCCTCGGCGTAGAGCTCCCGCTTGGTCCGGTAGTCACGATCGACGCTGGTCTTCGACACCACCTCGACCACCAGGGTGACGGCGGGCGACGGCAGCAGCCGTCCGTGCTCCTCGACCGCCCCGCGCTCGAAGACGACCAGGTCGGGCTGGGGTTCGCTCGCCTGGCCGGGGATCCTCAGGTCCTGGGTCGTGAGTGGACGCCACCGGTCGTACGGAAGCTGGTGCTGAATGGCCAGGACGATGAGGTTGTGGACCATGTCAGGCCCCGCCATCATCACGATTTCCCCCCTGATGAGTTCGGCCTTGACGCCCTCCGGCACCTCCAGGTTCTCGAAGATCCCGGTCATCCGGTCATCGATGGCGGTCATCGCACGCTCCCTCCGACGGCTGACGTCCACGCTAACGAATGTCAGTCCACCAGGTCACGCACGACCGCGTCGGCGAGCAGTCGGCCCTGGAGGGTGAGGACGGCGCGGCCCCCGGCGTACGGCTCGGCGGCGAGGAGGCCGTCGGCGAGGTGGCGGGCGGCGGCGTGGCGGCCGGTGTCGGTGAGGAGGGTGAGCGGGATGCCCTCGGCGAGGCGCAGTTCGAGCAGGATGCGCTCGACCCGGCGGTCCTCCTCGGCGAGCACCTCGCGGCCCAGGGCGGGGGTGCGGCCCTCGGCGAGGGCCTGGGCGTAGGCGGCGGGGTGCTTGGCGTTCCACCAGCGGACGCCGCCGACGTGGCTGTGCGCGCCCGGGCCGGCGCCCCACCAGTCGGCGCCGGTCCAGTACAGCTCGTTGTGGCGGCAGCGGCCCTCGGGGGTGGTGGCCCAGTTGGAGACCTCGTACCAGGTGTAGCCGGCGGCGCTGAGGGCCTGTTCGGCGATGAGGTAGCGGTCGGCGTGCACGTCGTCGTCGATCATCGGCAGTTCGCCGCGCTTGACCCGGGCGGCGAGCTTGGTGCCGTCCTCGACGATCAGGGAGTACGCCGAGACGTGGTCGGGCCCGGCGCCGATGGCGGCGTCCAGGGAGGCGCGCCAGTCGTCGTCGGACTCGCCGGGGGTGCCGTAGATGAGGTCCAGGTTGACGTGGTCGAAGCCGGCGGCGCGGGCCTCGGCGACGCAGGCCTCGGGGCGGCCCGGGGTGTGGTGGCGGTCGAGCAGCTTCAGGACGTGCGGGCGGGCGCTCTGCATGCCGAAGGAGATCCGGTTGTAGCCGCCCTCACGCAGTTCGGCCAGGTAGGCCGGGTCGACGGACTCCGGGTTGGCCTCGGTGGTGACCTCGGCGCCGTCGGCGAGCCCGAACTCCTCGCGCAGCGCGGCGAGCATCTTCACCAGGTCGCGGGCGGGCAGCAGGGTGGGGGTGCCGCCGCCGAGGAAGACGGTCTGCACCGGCAGGTCGACCGGGCCGAGGACCTGGCGGGCCAGCCGGATCTCGGCGACCACGTTGTCCGCGTAGGTCTCCTGGGAGGCGACGGCCCCGGAGGAGCGCAGCTCGGTCGCGGTGTAGGTGTTGAAGTCACAGTAGCCGCAGCGGCTGGCGCAGTAGGGAACGTGCAGGTAGAAGCCGAACGGCCGCTGACCGAGTCCGGTGCGGGCGGATGCGGGCAGGGAACCGTCGGACGGCACCGGTTCGCCGTCGGGGAGTGCGGAGGGCATGACCCCATTGTCCCGTACGGCTCACCCGAACCGGTGAGCCGTACGGGGTCGGGGCCGATCAGGCCTCGTTGGCGCCCGCGTACATCGCGGTGACGGCGTCCGCGTAGGTCCGCTCGACCACCGGGCGCTTGATCTTCAGGCTCGGGGTGAGCTCGCCGTGCTCGATGTCGAGGTCGCGCGGCAGCAGGTGGAACTTCTTGATCGTCTGCCAGCGCTGGAGGTCGGCGTTGAGCCGCTTGACGAAGCCCTCGATCAGCTGGTGCACCTGCGGGTCGGCGACCACCTCGGCGTAGGACTTGTCCTTCAGCCCGTGCTCGGCGGCCCACGGCATGATGACCGCCTCGTCCAGGCCGATCAGCGCGGTGCAGAAGTTGCGGCCGTTGCCGATCACGAGGATGTTGCTGACGAACGGGCAGACCGCCTTGAACCTGCCCTCGACCTCGCTGGGCGCGACGTACTTGCCGCCGGAGGTCTTGAACAGGTCCTTCTTGCGGTCGGTGATCCGCAGGAAGCCGTCCGGGCCCAGCTCGCCGATGTCCTCGGTGTGGAACCAGCCGTCGGCCTCCAGCACCTCGGCGGTCTTCTCGGGCAGGTCGTGGTAGCCGCGCATGACGCCGGGGCCGCGCAGCAGGATCTCGCCGTCCTCGGCGATCCGGACCTCGGTGCCGGGCAGCGGGCGGCCCACCGTGCCGATCCGGATGTCCTCCTCGCGGTTGACGCAGGAGCCGGCGCTGGTCTCGCTGAGGCCGTAGCCCTCCAGGATCGGCACGCCGGCGCCGAGGAAGAAGTAGCCGATCTCGGGCGCGAGCGCGGCGCTGCCGGAGACGGCGCCGCGCAGCCGGCCGCCGAAGGCCGCGCGGATCTTGGCGTAGACCAGCTTGTCGGCCAGGCCGTGCTGGAGCCTGAGGCCCAGCGGGGCGGTGCCGGCGCCGGTGGCGATCCGGCTCTCCTGGACGGCGCGGGCGTGCTCGCGGGCGACCTTGGCGGCCCACCGGAAGATCTTGTACTTGGCGCCGCCCTCGGCCCGGGCCCGGCCGGCGATGCCGTTGTAGACCTTCTCGAAGATGCGCGGCGCCGAGGCCATCACGGTCGGCCGGATGACCGGCAGGTTGTGGATGATCCGGTCGACCCGGCCGTCCACGGCCATCACGTGGCCGGTGGCGATCTGGCCGGAGATCAGCGTCTTGCCGAACACGTGCGACAGCGGCAGCCACATGAACTGGACGTCGTCGGAGCGCAGCAGCCCGCTGGCCTCCTGGGCCCGGGCCTCGTACGCCCAGCAGTCGTGCACCAGGCGCACGCCCTTGGGGCGGCCGGTGGTGCCGGAGGTGTAGATGAGGGTGGCCAGCTGCTCCTTGTCGAGCGCGGCGACGGCCTTCTCGACCGCGTCCGGGTGCTGCTCCAGGTACTCGGCGCCGCGCTGCTCCAGCTCGGCGAGGGTGAGCACGGTGAGGGCGTTCAGGCCGTCGGCCCCGGGGGTACCAGTCTCGGGGGCCCCGGCGGCGCCGGCCTCCGTGGCGCCGGCCTCGGGGGCGTCGAACAGGATGACGGTCCGCAGCTCGGGCAGCTGTCCGAGCTGGCCGACGGCCTTGGCGAGTTGGGCGGAGTTCTCCGCGAACAGTGCTCTGGAACCGGAGTTGGAGAGGATGAACGCGGTCTCATCGGCGTTGGTGCTGGGATAGACGGTCGTCGTGGCGGCACCCGCGCACATGTTCCCGAGGTCGGCGATGATCCATTCGAGCCGGGTGGAGGAGGCGAGCGCCACCCGGTCCTCCGGCTGGATGCCGAGCGCCATCAGGCCGGCGGCCACCGCCTTGACCCGGGCCGCGGTCTGCGCCCAGGTGAGCGAGCGCCACTGCTCGGCGCCCGGGGCGCTGTCCGCGGCGTGCTCGTCCACCGGGGCCGGGTAGCGGTAGGCCTCGGCGTTCGGGGTGGCGGCGACCCGCTCCAGGAAGAGGTGGGCGACGGAGGCGGGACGCCCGGCGACCAAGTCGGCACTGCCGGAGTCGATCAGGGACTGCGCGGAACTCAACGAGGACCTCCGGGGGCGGGTGGCCGTCTGAGGGATGGTTTCGGCGCCCGTGGGGGGCGGTCGCCGGGCCCCCGGTCAACCCGGGCGATACCGGCGAGTAACAAGGGGGCAATCAGCAGCCTAGGGGGAAACCGGTCATTCCGTAAGAGGGCGGGACCCGGACGGCACACCGCCGCGCCGCCGGTGCCCGACGACGACTCCGCCCGCGCCCCGGTGAACCCGGGCCATCGGGCCCGCCGTACGGTTCGGCAAAGGACTGGGCAAACCTGCGGTCCACAACTCGTGAATCTCCTGTACGAGTCCACCAAAGAACGAGAATCGGGATGCGAATCCACCCGTCGACGACAAGAGTGTGCCAGTGCTGATCAGACTCCTCAGGGCGTACCTGCGCCCGTACTCCCGACCGATCGCGCTGCTCGTGGGGCTCCAACTGGTGTCCACCCTGGCGGCGCTCTACCTGCCGACGCTCAACGCCGACATCATCGACGACGGCGTGGTCAAGGGCGACACCGGCTACATCCTGCAGGTGGGCGGGGTGATGATCGGCATCACCCTGGTCCAGGCGCTCTGCTCGATCGGCGCCGTCTACTACGGCTCCAAGACCGCCATGGCCTTCGGCCGGGACGTCCGCGCCGCCGTCTTCGACCGGGTCCAGAGCTTCTCCGCCCGCGAGGTCGGCCAGTTCGGCGCCCCCTCGCTCATCACCCGCACCACCAACGACGTCCAACAGGTCCAGATGCTGGCCCTGATGAGCTTCACGCTCATGGTGGCCGCCCCGATCATGTGCGTCGGCGGCATCATCATGGCCCTCAACCAGGACGTGCCGCTGTCCGGCCTGCTGCTCGCGGTCATCCCGCTGCTCGGCGCCGTCGTCGTCCTCCTCGTCCGCTCGCTGCGCCCCAAGTTCCGCAGCATGCAGACCCGGATCGACACCGTGAACCGGGTCCTGCGCGAGCAGATCACCGGCATCCGGGTCATCCGCGCCTTCGTCAAGGACGACCACGAGCAGGCCCGCTTCGCCAAGGCCAACGGGGACCTCACCGACACCGCCCTCCAGGTCGGCCGGCTGATGTCGTTCATGTTCCCCGCCGTGATGCTGGTCGTGAACGTCTCCAGCGTCGCCGTGCTCTGGTTCGGCGCCCACCGGATCGACAACGGCGGCATGCAGATCGGCGCGCTCACCGCCTTCCTCTCCTACCTGATGCAGATCCTCATGAGCGTCATGATGGCCACCTTCATGTTCATGATGGTGCCGCGCGCCGAGGTCTGCGCCGAGCGCATCGAGGAGGTCCTCGGCACCTCCTCCAGCGTCGTCCCGCCCGCCGCGCCGATCACCGAGGTGCTGCGCCGCGGCAACCTGGAACTGCGCGACGTCGACTTCCGCTACCCCGGCGCCGAGGCCTCGGTGCTGCGCGGCATCGCCATCACCGCCCGCCCCGGCGAGACCACCGCCGTCATCGGCTCCACCGGCAGCGGCAAGTCCACCCTGCTCGGGCTCGTGCCCCGGCTGTTCGACGCCACCTCCGGCCAGGTCCTGCTCGACGGCGTCGACGTGCGCGAACTCGCCCCCGAGGCGATCGCCGAGAGCGTCGGCCTCGTCCCGCAGAAGCCCTACCTGTTCTCCGGCACCGTCGCCAGCAACCTCCGCTACGGCCGGCCAGACGCCACCGACGAGGAACTCTGGCACGCCCTGGAGATCGCCCAGGCCAAGGACTTCGTCGAGGACCTGGCCGAAGGCCTGGACGCCCCGATCGCCCAGGGCGGCGGCAACGTCTCCGGCGGCCAGCGCCAGCGCCTGGCCATCGCCCGGGCCCTGGTCCGCCAGCCCGACGTCTACCTGTTCGACGACTCCTTCTCGGCGCTCGACTACGCCACCGACGCCAGGCTGCGCAAGGCCCTCGCCCGCGAGACCTCCGACGCCACCGTGCTGATCGTCGCCCAGCGCGTCTCCACCATCCGCGACGCCGACCGGATCATCGTCCTCGACGAAGGCGCGGTCGTCGGCACCGGCACCCACCACGAACTGATGGCCGACAACCCGACGTACCGGGAGATCGTGCTCTCCCAGCTCACCGAGCAGGAGGCGGCGTGACCACCCCCGGCAAGCCCGACGCGGACACCAGGACCGCGGACACCGCGACAGCGGACCCCGGCACCGCGGACACCAGAACCGTGGACCCCGGGGCCCCCGACCCCGCGAAGCCCGACCCGGACACCAAGGCCGCGGACACCGCCGACGAACTGCCCAGCGACTCGCAGGCCGCCGCCGCCCGCCGCGGCCCCGCCGGACCGGGCCGCTTCATGGGCGGCCAGGGCACCGAGAAGTCCATGGACTTCAAGGGCTCCGGCAAGCGACTGCTCGCCCTGCTGCGCCCCGAACGCAACCTGATCTCCGGCGTGCTGGCCCTCGGCGTGCTCAGCATCGGCTGCGCCGTCACCGGCCCCAAGGTCCTCGGCAACGCCACCGACCTGATCTTCGCCGGCGTCGTCGGCGCCCGCTTCGAACCCGGCACCTCCAAGACGCAGATCGTCGAAGGGCTGCGCGCCCACGGCGAGGGCGGCGTCGCCGGCCTGCTCTCCTCGGTGGACTTCACCCCCGGCCAGGGCATGGACTTCGGCGCCATCGGCACCGTCCTGCTCTGGGTGCTGGTCATCTACCTCGCCTCCGCCCTGTTCGGCATCGTCCAGGGCCGGCTGGCCACCGCGGCGATCCAGCGGGCCGGCTACCGGCTGCGCCAGGACGTCGAGGCCAAACTCGCCCGGCTGCCGCTCAGTTACTTCGACAAGCAGCCGCGCGGCGAGGTGCTCAGCCGGGTCACCAACGACATCGACAACATCAGCCAGTCCATGCAGCAGACCATGGGACAGGTCGTCAACTCTCTGCTCACCGTGATCGGCGTGCTGGCGATGATGTTCTGGATCTCCCCGCTGCTGGCGACGATCGCCCTGATCTCGGTGCCGCTGTCGGTGGCCGTCGCCGCCAAGGTCGGCAAGCGGGCGCAGCCCCAGTTCGTCCAGCAGTGGAAGTCCACCGGCCAACTCAACGCGCACATCGAGGAGATGTACACCGGCCACACCCTGGTCAAGGTGTTCGGCCGCCAGCGCGAGTCCGCCGAGACCTTCCGCGAGCACAACGAGGCGCTGTACACCTCCAGCTTCCGGGCGCAGTTCATCTCCGGGATCATCCAGCCCGCGATGATGCTGATCGGCAACCTGCAGTACGTGCTGGTCGCGGTCGTCGGCGGCCTGCGGGTGGCCAGCGGCGCGCTGTCCATCGGCGACGTGCAGGCGTTCATCCAGTACTCGCGGCAGTTCAGCCAGCCGCTCACCCAGGTCGCCAGCATGGCCAACCTGGTGCAGTCCGGGGTCGCCTCCGCCGAGCGCGTCTTCGAGCTGCTGGACGCCCCCGAGCAGACCCCCGAACCGGCCGTGTCCGAGCGGCCCGACACCATCCACGGCCGGGTCGCCTTCCAGGACGTGTCCTTCCGCTACGACCCCGAGAAGCCGCTCATCGAGGACCTCTCGCTCAAGGTCGAACCCGGCCAGACCGTCGCCATCGTCGGCCCCACCGGCGCCGGCAAGACCACCCTGGTCAACCTCCTGATGCGGTTCTACGAGGTCAGCTCCGGGCGGATCACCCTCGACGGGGTCGACGTCTCCGCGATGTCCCGCGAGGAACTGCGCTCCGGCATCGGCATGGTGCTCCAGGACACCTGGCTGTTCGGCGGCACCATCGCCGACAACATCGCCTACGGCGCCCAGGGAGCCACCCGCGAGCAGGTCATCGAGGCCGCCAAGGCCGCCCACGTCGACCGCTTCGTGCGCACCCTGCCGGACGGCTACGACACCGTCATCGACGACGACGGCGCCGGGGTCAGCGCGGGCGAGAAGCAGCTGATCACCATCGCCCGGGCGTTCCTCGCCCAGCCGTCGATCCTCGTCCTGGACGAGGCGACCAGCTCCGTCGACACCCGCACCGAGGTGCTGATCCAGCGAGCCATGGCCCGGCTGCGCACCGGCCGCACCAGCTTCGTGATCGCGCACCGGCTCTCCACCATCCGGGACGCCGACGTGATCCTGGTGATGGAGAACGGCTCGATCGTCGAACAGGGCTCGCACGACGAGCTGATCGCCGCGCACGGCGCCTACGCGCGGCTGTACCAGGCGCAGTTCGCGGAGGCCGTGGCCGAGGTGGACTGACCGTCGCACACCGCCGGCGCCGAGCCGGGGCGGGCCCGAACCGCCCCGGCTCCTCGTCCGTGGTGCGCTGCGGCGGGGAAAACGAGGGCGGGAGAACGAGGAGGGGCCCGGGCGGTCGTCCGCCCGGGCCCCTCTCACGCGCCTGTGGTTACTTCTTTTCCTTCGGCGCCTCGGCGTCGGTGGACAGCGCGGCGATGAAGGCCTCCTGCGGGACCTCCACGCGGCCGACCATCTTCATCCGCTTCTTGCCTTCCTTCTGCTTCTCCAGCAGCTTGCGCTTGCGCGAGATGTCACCGCCGTAGCACTTGGCGAGGACGTCCTTGCGGATCGCGCGGACCGTCTCACGGGCGATCACCCGGGAGCCGATGGCCGCCTGGATCGGCACCTCGAACTGCTGGCGCGGGATCAGCTTCTGCAGCTTGCCCGCCATCATCACGCCGTAGCCGTAGGCCTTGTCCTTGTGCACGATCGCGGAGAAGGCGTCCACCGCGTCGCCGTGCAGCAGGATGTCGACCTTCACCAGCTGGGCGGACTGCTCGCCGATGGGCTCGTAGTCGAGCGAGGCGTAGCCGCGGGTCTTGGACTTCAGCTGGTCGAAGAAGTCGAAGACGATCTCGGCGAGCGGCAGGGTGTAGCGCAGCTCGACCCGGTCCTCGGACAGGTAGTCCATGCCCTGGAGGTTGCCGCGGCGGGACTGGCAGAGCTCCATGATCGCGCCGACGAACTCGTTGGGCGCCAGGATGGTGCCGCGCACGACCGGCTCGTACACCTCGGCGATCTTGCCGGTCGGGAACTCGCTCGGGTTGGTGACGATGTGCTCGGTACCGTCCTCCATGATCACCCGGTAGACCACATTCGGGGCGGTGGAGATCAGGTCGAGGTTGAACTCGCGCTCCAGGCGCTCCCGGATGATCTCCAGGTGCAGCAGGCCGAGGAAGCCGCAGCGGTAGCCGAAGCCGAGCGCGACCGAGGTCTCCGGCTCGTACACCAGCGCGGCGTCGTTCAGCCGCAGCTTGTCCAGGGCGTCGCGCAGCAGCGGGTAGTCCGAGCCGTCCAGCGGGTACAGGCCGGAGAACACCATCGGGCGCGGGTCCTTGTAGCCGCCCAGCGCCTCGGTCGCACCCTTGTGCATCGAGGTGATGGTGTCACCGACCTTGGACTGCCGGACGTCCTTCACGCCGGTGATGATGTAGCCCACCTCGCCGACGCCCAGGCCGTCGGCGACCTTCGGCTCGGGCGAGATGACGCCGATCTCCAGCAGCTCGTGGGTGGCGCCGGTGGACATCATCGCGATCCGCTCGCGCTTGGTGAGCTGCCCGTCCACGACACGCACGTAGGTGACCACGCCGCGGTAGGAGTCGTACACCGAGTCGAAGATCATCGCGCGGGCCGGGGCGTCCTTGACGCCGACCGGGGCCGGGACGGTGTTGACGATGTGGTCCAGCAGGTCCTCGACGCCGAGGCCGGTCTTGGCGCTGACCTGCAGCACGTCCGAGGGGTCGCAGCCGATGATGTGCGCGATCTCCGCCGCGTACTTCTCCGGCTGGGCGGCCGGCAGGTCGATCTTGTTCAGCACCGGGACGATCGTGAGGTCGTTCTCCAGCGCCAGGTACAGGTTGGCGAGGGTCTGCGCCTCGATGCCCTGGGCCGCGTCGACCACCAGGATGGTGCCCTCGCAGGCCGCGAGGGAGCGGGACACCTCGTACGTGAAGTCCACGTGGCCGGGGGTGTCGATCATGTTGAGGATGTGCGTCGTCCCGGCACTCGGACCGGTCTTCGGCGCCCACGGGAGGCGGACCGCCTGCGACTTGATGGTGATGCCGCGCTCGCGCTCGATGTCCATGCGGTCGAGGTACTGGGCGCGCATCTGCCGCGGGTCGACGACGCCCGTGATCTGCAGCATCCGGTCTGCGAGCGTCGACTTGCCGTGGTCGATGTGGGCGATGATGCAGAAGTTGCGGATCAGCGCCGGGTCGGTACGGCTGGGCTCTGGCACATTGCTGGGGGTCGCGGGCACCTTGGTCCGATTCTCCGTTGGTCCGGGGCCGGGGGTGTCCTGGTCATCGCTGACCGGTTTTCCCGGGGACCGGACAGTCTCGTCCGATCGAAATAGTTCCTCCCATCCTCCCACGACCACGGCGCGGGCCGCCGTTCGGTACGCCCGGACCTCCTCCGGGCCCGCGCCAGGCGGCAGGATGGCACCCCGTGATCCTCGAAAGCGCCCTGCTCGACGTCCTGCCCCGCCAGGAGGACGAATTCCTCGCCGCCTTCGCCGAGGCCCGGCCCCTGATCGCCGTCCAGCGGGGCTTCCGCTCCCTGCAGCTACGCCGCTGCCTCGACGAAGGACGCGTCTCCCATTCCTCCTCCAGGTGGAATGGGAGACGCTCGCGGACCACACCGAGGGCTTCCGCGGCTCAGCCGAGTACCTGCGGTGGCGGGAGCTGCTGCACCGCTTCTACCGGCCGTTCCCGGAGGTCGAGCACTACGGGGAGCCGGTGCTCCGTGCGTAGGCGACCCACTACCGCGCAGGCGGCCCGGCCGCGGGGCCGGGCGCCCGGTTTGGGGCGGGTGGCGGGCCCCTGGTAGCGTGGGCTGCTGCACCTGGCCCCGGCATGCCCTCTCAGCTGCCCGGCGGCCGCGCGGTGCAGCCCGTTCAATCCTTTTAGACAAGACTGAGGCTCCTTCGTGGCGAACATCAAGTCCCAGATCAAGCGCAACAAGACCAACGAGAAGGCGCGCCTGCGCAACAAGGCCGTCAAGTCCTCGCTGAAGACCGCCCTGCGCAAGGCCCGTGAGGCCGCTGCCGCCGGCGAGACCGAGAAGGCCACCGTGCTGGCCCGCGCCGCCTCCAAGGCGCTGGACAAGGCCGTGAGCAAGGGCGTCATCCACGCCAACCAGGCCGCCAACAAGAAGTCGGCCATCACCAAGCGCGTCAACGCGGCCGCCCAGGCCTGACGCCTCGGGGGCCTCGGCCCCCACCGCCTCGGGACGGACCCGGCCCTCTACCCGGACCCCTGAGGCGCGCGAGACTCGCACCGCACGCGGCCTGCGTTCGCCACGCGGGTGCGGTGTACGAAGCAGTACGACAGGCGCCGTAGTCGGCCTCTCCCCAGAGGCCCGCTACGGCGCCTGTCGCGTTCCGTGGCCCGAGCGCTGTCGTCTGCCGGTCACGCGCGAACGGGGCTCCGGAGGGTCGGGCGGCGCTGCGGGCCGACGCCTGGGAGGCCGTCCGCTCGCTGGGCGCGTAGGCGGTGGCAGGCGGGTCGGCGGGGGCCGGCCGGGCGGGTAGCCGGGCAGCCGGTAGCCGGGTCCGGCTCGTCCTGGGTCCGGTCCGGTGGCCGCGCCGTCAGTACGCCGGGCGGGACCCGGCCCGGGCCGCCCGGGCGACGGCCACCACCGCGCGCTCCAGCGCGAAGGCCGGATCGTCCGAGCCGCCCTTGACCGCGGCGTCGGCCTGGGCGATCGCGGTCAGCGCGGTGGCCACCCCGTCGCCCGTCCAGCCGCGCATCTGCTGGCGCACCCGGTCGACCTTCCACGGCGGCATGCCCAACTCGCGGGCCAGGTCGGCCGGACGCATGTTCCGCCCGGTGGTCGCCAGCCGCCCGATGCTGCGCACGCCGGAGGCCAGCGCGTAGGTGATGCCGGTCGGCGGCTGGCCCACGGCCAGCGCCCAGCGCAGCCGCTCCAGCGCCTCCGCGGCCCGGCCGGTGACCGCCAAGTCGGCCACCTCGAAGCCCGTCGCCTCGGCCCGGCCGCTGTAGTAGCGGGCCACCACCGTCTCGTCGATCGTGCCCTCGACGTCCGAGGTCAGCTGGCTGCACGCGGCCGCCAGCTCGCGCAGGTCGCTGCCGAGCGAGTCCAGCAGGGCCTGGCAGGCCTCCGGCGTCGCCGAGCGGCCCAGCGTACGGAACTCGCCCCGGACGAAGGCCAGCCGCTCGCTCGCCTTGGTCAGCTTCGCGCACGCCACCTCGCGGCCGCCCGCCTTGCGCCCGGCGTCCAGCAGGCCCTTGCCCTTGGCCCCGCCCGCGTGCGCCAACACCATGATCACTTCTTCGGCCGGCGCCTCGATGTACGCCTTGACCTCCTTCACCGAGTCGGCGGAGAGGTCCTGCGCGGCCCGCACCACGATCACCTTGCGCTCGGCGAACAGCGACGGCGTGGTCAGCTCGGCCAGGCTGCCCGGCTGCAGGCCCCCGGGCGGCAGATCCCGCACGTCGGTGTCCGGGTCCGCCGCCTTCGCCGCCGCCACCACCTGGGCGACCGCGCGGTCCAGCAGCAGCTCCTCCTGGCCGACCGCGAGGGTCAGCGGGGCGAGCAGGTCGTCGGGTGCACTCTTCCTGGCCATCGCCTACCAGCATCCCACGGGGCACGGACACTCCCGCCCGGGGCGGCCCCGCCCCCCCTGGCCGCCGGCCCCGCCTCTCCGGCGCCGCTTCTCCGGCCCGGCCCGCCTGACCCGACCTGCCCGACCGTGCCGGTCACCCGACCTGGACAATGGTCCGGTGACCGAGAACCACACCACCGACCTGCCGGACGTCAACGACCCGCACGCCCGGCAACTGCTCGTCCTGCCCGACCGCGACGCCGCCGAGGACGCCTCCGAGGAGCTCAGCGCCGCCCACCCCGACCTCGGCGAGCTCGACCTCGTCCGGGACGCCCTGGCCGGCGAGGACGACGCCGAGGACGCCCAGTGGCTGGTCGTCGTCGAGCCCCCGGAGGGCGGCTGGACCCCGGCCCTGCTGCGCGCCCTGGACGCCATCGCCGTCGAGCACGAGGGCTGGCGCGAGGAAGGCTGACCCCGACGGCCGGGCCCGGCCCGGTTCGGAACCTTCGAGAGGGACGGGCGAGGGGGGACGGGCCCCGGACGCGGCGCTGCGCCCGTTCCGGGCCGAGGAGCGCGAGGCCACCGGGTCCGGCCACCGCGGCGTCAACCCTCGATGAGCCACACCCCCGTCGAGTGAATCACCGTCAGTTCCGCGCCTGCTCACTCCAAGTGCGTGCCATTCTGCGAACGTTGCTTCGGCCACGAATCTTCGGGCATCCGAGCCGGCTGCCCGAAGGGGCCCAGCGACTCGGTCCACGCCACCCAAGGAGTGCAGATGTCGGTATCCCGCGCCCTCTCCCGGACCCGGTCCCGCGTTCTGGCCGTGCTGAGCGCCGCCGCAGTCGCGAGCGGGCTGGCGGTCGCCGTTCCGGCGACGCCCGCCTCCGCCGACGGGTTCGTGGTCAGTGAGGCCCAGTTCAACCAGATGTTCCCGAACCGGAACTCCTTCTACACGTACGACGGCCTGGTCAATGCGCTGAGCGCCTACCCCGGGTTCGCCACCACCGGCGACGACGCGACGCGCAAGCGGGAGGCGGCCGCCTTCCTCGCCAACGTCAGCCACGAGACCGGCGGCCTGCGGTACGTCGTCGAGCAGAACACCGCCAACTACAGCCACTACTGCGACGCCTCGCAGTCCTACGGCTGTCCGGCCGGCCAGAGCGCCTACTACGGGCGCGGCCCGCTCCAGATCAGCTGGAACTTCAACTACAAGGCGGCGGGCGACGCCCTGCACATCGACCTGCTGGACGACCCGTACCAGGTGGAACGGGACCCCGCCGTCTCGTGGAAGACCGGCCTCTGGTTCTGGGACACCCAGAGCGGCGCCGGGACGATGACCGCGCACGACGCCATCGTCAACGGCAGGGGCTTCGGCGAGACCATCCGCAGCATCAACGGCGCCCTCGAATGCGACGGCAAGAACCCGGACGAGCGCAACGACCGCATCAACCTCTTCCAGAACTTCGTCGGCATCCTCGGCACCGACGTCGGCGGCGGCAACATCTCCTGCTGACCCGGCCGGCCCTGCCGACAGCTCGCGCTTGATGGTCGAGTGCGACGCGCCATCGCAGGTACCCGTACTTCGGCGCGCTCCGGGCAGGCCCGGAGCGCGCCGCAATCGTTCTCCGGGCCCCGCCCCGCCCCCCTCCCCTCCCTCCTCCTCCCCACCCCCACCCCTTTCCCTTCCCCACCTGACGGCTGGGAGGAGAGAGGAGGGCGGGGTCAGCCGGGCGGGGCTCGCGGGGTGCGCGAGCCCCGCCCGGTACGGGAGGCGGGCGCTCCGTCCGCAGCGTGCGAGCGGGGCTTGCGCGCCTCGTGCGCCGCCTGCGGGTGCACGGACACCCCGAGGACGGCCGGCGAGCCGCCCGTCACCGCGATGTCGCCCACCCGATCGGTGCGCAGCACGCTCGCGCCCAGCGCGCGCAGCCGGTCCACCGTCCGCGCGGACGGGTGCCCGTACGCGTTTCCCTCGCCGCACGAGATCAGTGCCAGCCGGGGATGCAGCACACCGGTCAAAGCCCAGTCCTGATGCGCCGATCCGTGGTGCGCCACCTTCAGGACGTCCACCCGCCCCAGCCGGCCCAGCAGCGCCGCCTGGGCAGGCGGTTCGAGGTCCCCGAGCAACGCCATCCGCAGTCCGCCCGCCACCGACACCAGCAGCGCGACGCTCGCGTTGTTCGCCCCCGGAGCCTCGGCAGCCGCCCCGGCGTCGGGCCAGACCACCTCCCAGGACAACCCCGGCCCCACCGAGCGCCGTTCACCGCGCCCCGCGCGCAGCAGCGGGACTCCGGCACCGGCCGCCCAGCCCGCCACCCTGGCCGCCTCACCCGGTGGATCGTCCAGGGTCGTGCCCTCGATCGCTCCGACCCGGCGGCCCCGGACCACCCCCGGCACACCCTCGACGTGATCGGCGTGGAAGTGCGTCACCACCAACAACGGCACTTCCGTGACGCCCAGATCCCGCAGGCACCTGTCGGCGGCGTTCGGATCCGGCCCCGCATCGACCACCACCGCACTGTCGGGTGCACCGGCCGCGAGCACCAGCATGTCCCCTTGGCCCACGTCGCACATCACCATCCGCCACCCCGGCGGCGGCCAGCCGGTCGCGATCCGGGTGAGCTGCGGTGGCCGCAGCAGCACGGCCAGCAGGACCACGAGCAGGACCCCCGTCACCAGCGCCCGCACCCACCGCCGCCGGGGGCGGACGGGCTTGCCGGACGACGCTCGCTGTGGCAGCAGGAGCGGCATCACCCAGCAGGCCGCCAGGGTGGCCAGCGCGACCGTCGCCGTCCCGAACCACCCGCCCGGCCAGGAGAGTTGGCTGCCCGGAAGTTCGGCACCGCGCCGCGCCACCAGGGCGAGCCAGCCGACCGGCACGCCGGCCGGCTCCGCGAGCAGGCGGGCCAGGTCCGGGAGGGGCGGCTGCAGCACGAGCACCCCGAAGCCGAGCAGGGTCGCCGGGGCCACCGCCAGTTCGGCCAGCAGGTTGCACGGGATCGCGACCAGGCTGACGTGCCCGGACAGCACCACCGTCACCGGCGCGCACAGGGCCTGGGCGGCGGCCGTCGCCGCCAGGGCACCCGCCAGGTGGTGCGGCCAGCGCCGGGACCGCAGCGCCTCGGCCCAGTGCGGCCCGAGGACGAGCAGCCCGGCCGTGGCGAGCACCGAGAGCAGGAATCCGAAGGAACGCGCCAGGAACGGGTCGAGCAGGACGAGCACCAGGACCGTCCCGGCGAGCGCGGGCACCGCCTGCCGGGGCCGGCCGGTGGCCAGCGCGAGCATGCCGATCAGCCCCGTCCCGGCCGCGCGCAGCACGCTGGGCTCCGGCCGGCAGACGGCGACGAAGGCCAGCGTCAGCGCCGTCCCGAGCAGCGCGCTGGTGCGCAGCGAGAGCCCCAGCAGCGCGGCCAGCCCGCGCCGTTCCGGGGTGCCGGCCTGCCCCGGGGCGCCCAGCAGCGCGCCGAGGACGATCGCCAGGTTGGCCCCGCTCACCGCCACCAGGTGCACCAGGTCGGTGGCCCGGAAGGCGTCCTCAAGGTCGTCGGGCAGTCGCGAGGTGTCCCCCACGACCAGGCCCGGGAGCAGTCCGCGCGCGTCCGGCGGGAGCCCGTCGCTGGCCGTGCGCAGACCGGCACGCAGCCGCCCGGCGATCCGCTGCGGCAGACTCGGCGGCGAGAGGTGCCGGGGCGGGCCGTGGACGACCAGCAGCGCCGCACACGAGGTGTCGTAGCCGTCTCCCGCGGGCCGCACCTCGGCCTCAACCGCCAGCCGCTCCGACGGGAGCAGCCCCTGCCAGGGCCCGGATTCCGCGCCCCGGACCATGACGGTCACCGGGGTCCGCGTCCGGGTGCTCCGCCCGTCCGGCAGGAGCGTGACCCGGTCGGCCACCGCGTCGACGGTGAGGAGGGTCTGCCCGCCGGTGGTCCCGCCCCGGGCCGCGTGGGTCTTCGGGTCCCCGGTGACGGTCAGCTCGGCCTCCACCACCCGAGCGGGCTCGCCCGGGGAGCGCGGCGGGGCGTGCTCGGCCGCTCGGACGAGCTCCGGCAGCGGCCCCCGGTGCAGATCGGCGGTGTGCAGCGGGGTGGCCACCGCGGCGGCGGCTCCGCTGAGCAGGACGGCGGCCAAGGTCACCGCCGCCGCGCGTCGGCGCAGGAGCGCGGGCCTGACGAGCAGCAGGACGGCCGCCAGCGCGGCGGCACCCGCCAGGCCGAAGGCGAGGACGTCGTACCCCGGCTCCAGGCCGAGGAGCGCGGCCGTCACCACCCAGGCCGAGACGGCGGGAAGCAGCAGCCGGAAGTCGGCACCGGTGGAGCGGTTCGGCAGGTTCGGTTCGGTGGTGGCGGGCACGGCGGTACCTCCCTTCGGCGGGTGGCGACGACGGACGACGGACGGACGGACGGCAGAACAGGCGGGCAAGGGGACGGACGGGGGGAGGTCAGAGGGTCAGCAGCGGACGGAGTTCCGCGAACGTGCGCGCCCCGATGCCGCTGACCTGCCGGAGCTGGTCGAGCGTGCGGAACGAGCCGTGCGACGCGCGGTAGGCGAGGATGCGCTGGGCGAGGGTCGGGCCGACGCCGGGGAGGGCGTCGAGCTGTTCGAGGCCGGCGCGGTTGAGGCTGACGGGCGGTCTGGGCGTGCCGGCCGTCGGCGGTCCGTTGCCGGCTCCGGCGCCCGGGGCGGAGGCCTGAGCCGGCTCGCCGACCAGGATCTGTTCACCGTCCGTCAGGAGCCGGGCCAGGTTGAGGCTTCGGGTGTCCGTCTCCGGCAGCGGACCGCCCGCCGCCCGCAGGGCGTCGGCCACCCGCGAGCCGCCGGGCAGGGTGTGCAGCCCTGCGAGGTGCACCCGCCCGCCGATGTCGACCACGACGACCGCCCCGCCCCCGGGGCCTACGGGATCGGCCGCCGGGACCGAAGCCAGGCCCGGGCCCGAGGCCGGAGTCGGCACGGACGCGGATGTCGCCCCCGCCGCCCCCTCCGCCCCCGGTGAATCCGGTGAATCCGGTGAGGCCGGTGAGACCGGGGCGGAGGCCAACGCCGGCACGGCCACCGCCTGCGGTCTGGCCAGCCAGAAGTGCTGCACGGCGTAGCCGACCGCGAACAGCAGCAGGACGGCCAATCCGGCCACCGCCCGCCGGTCGAGTGCCATCGCCGAGCCGAATCGAAGGCCCGACCCGGCCCCCGGCTCCGGCGGATCCACGTCACCGCCCGCCCTGACCGGCTCCGACGGCACAGGTGGCACAGGCGGCGCAGGCCCCGCCGACGGAGGCCGCTCCCCCGCCCCGGACGGAACCGCGCCCGAAGGCGGCCCGGTCGACGCGAGCGCGCCCACCGCGGCACCGGAACCCACCAGCCCGCCGGCCCCGGCCTCGCCCCCGACCCCGGCCCCATCGCCCACGGCGCCGCCGCCACCGGTCGGCAGCAGCGCCGCCATCCGCAGCCGGACGGTCTCGTTGATCTCATGGCGCTTCGCCGCGCCCAGGCCCATGGTCGTCATGCCGAGGACGGTAGGAGTCCTCGGCAGAGTGCGCAGAAATTACCGAACCCCTGTGGATAACTCGGGGGTTGTGGACAAAACAGCGCACTCACACGAGTGATCGGTGCCGCGAAAAGTTGACCAGAGCCCGCAACCCGACGCGACCGACCCGCTCAGCGCGGCGCGACGACCACCGCGAGCAGCCCCGGCCCGACGTGCGCGCCGATCACCGCCCCCACCTCGCCCACGTACAGCTCCCGCAGCCCCGGCACCCGGGCCCGCAGCCGCTCCGCGAGCGGCTCGGCCCGTTCCTCGGCCGCCAGGTGGTGCACGGTGATGTCGACCTCCCCGCCCCCCGACCGCTCGACCGCGATCTCCTCCAGGCGCGCGATCGCCCGCGACGCGGTGCGCACCTTCTCCAGCGGTTCGATCCGCCCCCCGTCCAGGTGCAGCAGCGGCTTGACCGCCAGCGCCGACCCGAGCAGCGCCCGCGCCGCCCCGATCCGGCCGCCCCTGCGCAGGTGCTCCAGGGTGTCGACGTAGAAGAACCCGCTGGTCACGGCCGCCCGCCGGGTGGCGGCCTCGGCCGCCTCCGCCAGGTCCCGCCCGGCCGCGATCGCCTCGGCCGCCGCCAGCACCGCGTACCCGAGGGCCATGCCGACCAGTCGGCTGTCCACCACCCGCACGGGTACCGGCGCCTCGGCGGCCGCCAGCCGGGCGGCCTCCACCGTGCCGGACAGCTCGCCGGAGATGTGCACCGAGACGATGCCCTTCGCCCCGGCCTCGGCGGCGGCCCGATAGGCGGCGGCGAAGGCCTCGGGGTTCGGTCGGGAGGTCGTCACCCGCTGCTTGTCGCGCAGCGCCTCGGCGACGTCCTTGGGGGAGATCTCGACGCCTTCGCACAGGACCGCGTCACCGACCGCGACGCTCAGCGGTACCACCGTGATCCCGTACCGGTCGAGGGTCTCCTGCGGCAGGTAGGCCGTGGAGTCGGTGACAAGTGCGAGGTCAGAGGGCATGAGGCGGAGATTACTCCCCGTTCGTCCGGGAGGACAGCGCCCGGGTGCGAGCCCCGAAGGGCCCCGAGGGCGCCGCCGGAACAAGCACGCGGCACCCGCCGGAACGCGGCCGCAGCGCCCGACGCGGGGTGCTCAGCCCGCCGTGGGCCCCGCCGACGGCTTCCGCAGCCGCTGGGCCAGCTTGGCCAGCGGGTCGGCGAGCCCGAGCAGTTCCTCCGCGCTCGGGCGCCCCTTCCCGTCCGTCAGCCCGGCCCGCGCAGCACCGCCGGAGGCCGCCCCTGAACGCTTACCCGCAGACGTCGAGCCAGCGGAGCCAGAGGAACCAGCGGAGGCAGCGGAACCCGCAGCGGCAGAGGAGCCAGCAGAGCCCGCGGAACCAGCGCCCGCAGCGGAGCCACCGGAGGAGGAGGACCCGGACGACGACTCCCCCGAGGTGTCCCAGTGCCGCAGCGCCCCCGCCTCGCTCTCGCACTCCTTGCTGAGCCGGCTCAGCTCGTCGTCCGCGAACCGGTGCATCCGGTCCTGCGCGGCCCAGCGCATGGTCTCCGCGGAGTGGGTGATCCGTTCGGCGCGCTCGCGCAGCTCCGGCAGCTTGGCCGCGACCCGCGCGGTGTCCGGCTCCCGCTCCAGCATCCGCAGTTCGCCGTCGAGTTCGGCGGCGTGCGTGTCGAGCCTGCCGAGCAGGGCGAGGGACTCGCCGAGCTGGCCGTCCTCGGGGAGGCCGCTCTCCAGCACCTGCCGGGTGCCGTCGAGCGAGGTGCGCAGGCCGAGCCGGACGGCGGCGATCTGGCCAGGCGGTCCGACCTTGGTGAAGGTCTTCGCCTTGAGGGTGGCGTTCTCCACGGCGCGCCGGGCGTTGGCCTCGTGCCGCCCGATCTTCGTGGCCACGGCCTTCGCCGCCTTGACCGTGCCGACCACGGCCAGGACGAACGCCGCGATCCCGAAGAGCAGGACCAGGCCGATCATCACGCCGAACGCGTTCATCGCGAGCCACCTTCCGCCACCGTTTCGGCCCCCACCGGACCCAACGCGGGCCGTACTGCCGAGGGTTCCACGGTAGCCGCCGGATCGGGCCCGGAGCGGACGGAACGGGCTCGGGCGGCGGAGATCAGGGACAGATCGGGGATCTCCCCGAGGGTCCGCGGGTCCTCCCCGGGGTACGAGCAAGGGCGGGCGTCCCGAAGGACACCCGCCCCAGCAGCCTCGGCCGGCCGCCTACCAGCCACGCGACCTCGACCTGAGCCTCAGCCTCAGCCGCTCAGCCTCAGCCGGTAACGATGTTCACCAGCTTCGGCGCCCGCGCGATCACCTTGCGCACCGTCGCCTCGCCGATCGCCGCGACGACGGCCGGGTCGGCCAGCGCCAGCGCCTCCAGCTCGGCGTCCGAGATCGTCGGCGCGACCTCCAGCCGGGCCTTCACCTTGCCCTTGAGCTGCACCACGCAGGTCACCGTCTCGTCCACCACGTACGCCGGGTCGGCGACCGGGTAGTCGGTGTGCGCCAGCGACTCGCCGTGGCCCAGCCGGCGCCACAGCTCCTCGGCGATGTGCGGGGCCAGCGGCGCGACGATCAGGACCAGCTGCTCGGCCACGGCGCGCGGCGTGGAGCCGCGCTTGACCAGGTAGTTGTTCAGCTCGATCGCCTTGGCGACGGCCGTGTTGAACCGCAGCCCGGCCATGTCGCCGCGGATGCCGTCGATCGCCTTGTGCAGGGCACGCAGCGTCGCCTCGTCCGGCTCCTCCTCGGTGACGACCAGGTCGCCGGTGGCCTCCGAGACGACGTTGCGCCACAGCCGCTGCAGGAAGCGGTACGAGCCGACGACGGCGCGGGTGTCCCAGGGGCGGGAGACGTCCAGCGGGCCCATGGACATCTCGTACAGGCGCAGCGTGTCGGCGCCGTACTCGTCGGCGATGTCGTCGGGCGCGACGGCATTCTTCAGGGACTTGCCCATCTTGCCGGCCTCGCGCTTGACGGCCTCGCCCTGCCAGAAGTACTGGCCGTCGCGCTCCTCGACCTCGGCGGCGGGCACCGGGAAGCCGCGCTCGTCGCGGTAGACGTCTGCGGTGATCATGCCCTGGTTGAACAGCTTGTGGAACGGCTCGACGGACGAGACGTGGCCCAGGTCGTGCAGCACCTTGTGCCAGAAGCGCGCGTACAGCAGGTGCAGCACGGCGTGCTCGGCACCGCCGACGTACAGGTCTGCGCCGCCGGCCGGCTTGGTGGCCGTGGGGCCCAGCCAGTACTTCTCGTTGGCCGGGTCGACGACCGCCGAGGAGTTCGACGGGTCGACGTAGCGCAGCTCGTACCAGCACGAACCCGCCCAGTTGGGCATGGTGTTGGTCTCGCGCCGGTAGCTGCGGACGCCGTCGCCCAGGTCCAGTTCGACGTTGACCCAGGCCTCGTTGCGCGACAGCGGGGTCTTCGGCGAGGAGGTGGCGTCGTACGGGTCGTAGGTGTGCGGCGAGTAGTCCTCGACCTCGGGGACCTCGACCGGCAGCATCGACTCGGGCAGCGCGTGCATGACGCCGTCCTCGTCGTAGACGATCGGGAAGGGCTCGCCCCAGTACCGCTGGCGGCTGAACAGCCAGTCCCGCAGGCGGTAGTTGACGGTGCCCTCGCCGATGCCGCGCTCGGCCAGCCAGGCGGTGACGGCGGCCTTGGCGTCGACGACGCTCAGCCCGTCCAGCGTCAGCCCGTCCCGGGAGGAGTTGACGATGGCGGAGTCGTAGGTGTCGAAGGCGTCGTCCCAGGCGGCCGGGTCCTCGCCGCGCCCGTCGGTGGGCTGGACGACGCAGCGCATCGGCAGCGCGAAGGCGCGGGCGAAGGCGAAGTCGCGGTGGTCGTGGGCGGGGACGGCCATGATGGCGCCGGTGCCGTAGCCCATCAGCACGTAGTCGGCAATGAACACCGGGACGGACGCGCCGCTGACCGGGTTCACGGCGTAGGCGCCGGTGAAGACGCCGGTCTTGACCTTGGCCTCGACCTGCCGCTCGACGTCCGACTTGGCGGCGGCGGTGGCGCGGTAGGCGGCGACGGCCTCGGCGGGGGTGGCGGCGCCGCCGGTCCACTCGGCGGGCACGTCGGCGGGCCAGGCGGCCGGGACGATCGAGTCGACCAGGCCGTGCTCGGGGGCCAGCACCATGTAGGTGGCGCCGAACAGGGTGTCGGGCCGGGTGGTGAAGACGGTGATCTTCTCGTCGGAGCCGACGGCGAAGTCGACCCGGGCGCCCTCGGAGCGCCCGATCCAGTTGCGCTGCTGCAGCTTGATGGCCTCGGGCCAGTCCAGCAGGTCCAGGTCGGAGATCAGACGGTCGGAGTACGCGGTGATGCGCATCATCCACTGGCGCAGGTTGGACTTGAACACCGGGAAGTTGCCGCGCTCGGAGCGGCCGTCCGCGGTGACCTCCTCGTTGGCCAGGACGGTGCCCAGGCCGGGGCACCAGTTGACCGGCACCTCCTTGGAGTACGCCAGCCGGTACTCGCCCAGCAGTTCGTCGCGCTCGGCGGCGGACAGGTCGGCCCACGGGCGCCCGTCCGGGGTCGGCTTCGCGCCGGACTCGAACCGGGCGATCAGCTCGGCGATCGGCCGGGCCCGGCCGGCCTGCTCGTCGTACCAGGAGTTGAAGATCTGCAGGAAGATCCACTGGGTCCAGCGGTAGTACTCCGGGTCGATCGTGGAGATCGAGCGGCGCGGGTCGTGGCCCAGGCCCAGCCGGCGCAGCTGCTGGCGCATGTTGGCGATGTTGGCCTCGGTGGAGACCCGCGGGTGGGTGCCGGTCTGCACGGCGTACTGCTCGGCGGGCAGGCCGAACGCGTCGTAGCCCAGCGTGTGCAGCACGTTGTGGCCGGTCATCCGCTGGTAGCGGGCGTAGACGTCGGTGGCGATGTAGCCCAGCGGGTGGCCGACGTGCAGGCCCGCGCCCGAGGGGTACGGGAACATGTCCATGATGAAGCTGTGCGGCTTCGCGGCGACGTCACCGGCCGCCGGGTCGGCCAGCGCACCGGCGGGGTTGGGGGCGTTGAAGGTGCCCTCCTTCTCCCAGAGGTCCTGCCAGCGGGACTCGATCTCCGCCGCCAGCGCGGCGCTGTACCGGAACGGCTCGGTCGCGGTCTCGGCCGTGCCGGACGCAGGGGTCGTCTCGCTCATGGTCCTTCAAGCTCCATCGATGTCAGTTGGCGAACCGCGCACACGGCCGGCCCGTGAACGGGGGCGGAAAACAAAAAATCCCCTCGCAGGAGGGGACGCCACGCCGACTCCGGCACCGCCCGAGGGCGTAACCGGTCCTGGTCAGCGCGGCCGGCTAAGGAGCAGGCGCACGGTTCGCATGGGCTCAGGGTACCGCAAGCAGATCAGCGCGCTCCCGGGTATCCACCGGGGCCCGACGGCCCCGGGCCCGCCCCCGTACGGGCCTCACCTTCGACGCGAGAAGCCCCCACCACACGCGGCCCCGCCCCCGTACGGGCCTCACCGCCCCGCCGAGGCCGACGCCGCCCGCGTCGCCGCGTCGAAGTCGCGCAGCGCCCGCGCCAGCCGCTCGGACTGCATGCCCGCCGCGAGCGCCCGGGCGAGCGACGCGGTGCGGGCGGCCTCCCGCTGGTCGCCGAGGCGCCGGTGGGTCTCGGCGAGGCGGACCATCAGCAGCGCCTTGGACCGCCCGCGGCCGGCCCCCAGCCCGGCGACGGCCTCGGCGAGCAGCGCCTTGGCCATCCGGTGCTGGCCGAGTGCCAGCCGCCCCTCCCCCACCATCCCGGCGAGTTCGGCGCGGGCCGACTCCGTGCCGGGCACGCCGTCGAGTTCGGCGAAGGCCCGGGCGGCGGCGGCCTCGGCCTGCTCGGCCTCGCCCCGGCGGCCGTGCGCGCGGGCGATCCGGCCGAGTTGCCGGGCCCGGCCGGCGGGGCTCAGCACGGAGCCGTGCCGGGCCAGGGCGGTGTTGAGCGCGGCGACGGCGTCCAGGCCGCGCCCGCCGGTGCCCTGGGTGGCGAGCACCACCAGGCCGCCGAGCACGGCGACGCCGAGCCGGGCGTCGCCGCTGACGTGGGCGGCCCGCAGGGCGGCGACGAAGGCGCGCTGGGCGGCCGCGTCGTGGCCGAGGTCGTACGCGGCCCAGCCGGCCAGCCGGGCGAGCCTGCTGGCCGTGCCGTAGAGCTCGCGGCCGACCCGTTCGTCGTAGGCGCCGAGTTCCAGCAGCTTGGCCAGCATGGCGAGTTCGGCCCGGGTGGGGCCGAGGACGAGTCCGCCGCCGCAGGAGCGTTCGAGCCGCTGCTTGCTGCGGTAGGACAGGCCGAGGTCGCCGACGAGGCCGGGGTCGATGCGCAGCGCCCCTTCGCCGCCCCCGACGGGCGGGGGCGGCGAGGCGAGCCGTTCGGCGGCCTGGTCGAGGTCGGCGCCGCGGAAGAGGTCGGTGAGGCGGACGGGTCCGGCGTCGGTGGCGGCCTCGCGCAGCGCGGTCTGGGCGGTGTCGGCGGTCCACGGGTCGGTGAGCAGCCGGGGCGAGAGGATCTTGGCGCCGCGGTGGCCGCCCATCCGGCCCCAGAGCTGTTCGTAGGTGACGGCGATGCCGAGGGTGCGGCTGAGCACTTCGCAGACGGTCTGGTCGTGCGGGCTGCGCGGCACCATGCCGCGGTCGCGCCACTTGTAGGGGGCGGTGGAACTGATGGCCAGGCCTGGCGGCAGGGCGAGGCTCACCTCGCGGGCGAGCCGTTCCGGACTCCAGCCGAGCTGGTGCAGTATCCGGGCCAGTTCCTCGTTCCGCCTTCTCTCCAGATCGGCCATGGAACGACGGTAGCGGTCTTTCCCGCCGTTCCGCCGGTGGCATGCGCAGAACGCCGAAGGGCCGCCTCCCATTTCGGGAGGCGGCCCTCGACTGCTGTGGAGCTACGGGGAATTGAACCCCGGACCTCTTGCATGCCATGCAAGCGCTCTACCAACTGAGCTACAGCCCCTTGACCTGCGATGTCACCGGGGGCTTTCGGCCGTTTCCGTCCGGTTTCCCTCGGCGACATCGACTACTTTACACGGTCCCGGGGGTGCTCCACGAATCCGTTCCCCGGGGCCCGCGTTCCCGCTCCCCCAGGCCCGCGCTCGCCCTCCCCGGAGCCCGCGCTCACCCTCCCCGGGGCCCGCACTGCCGCCTCCGGGGCCCCCACCCCACCCCGGACGCGGCCCGACAACGCGAGAGGCCGCCACCCGATGGGTGGCGGCCTCTCAACTACTGTGGAGCTACGGGGAATTGAACCCCGGACCTCTTGCATGCCATGCAAGCGCTCTACCAACTGAGCTACAGCCCCGCGACACGGGCGCTCCTGATCGAACAGGACCGCTGGTGCGGAGTGGAGCTATGGGGAATTGAACCCCAGACCTCTTGCATGCCATGCAAGCGCTCTACCAACTGAGCTATAGCCCCGCAGTCGTCGGATCTCCCGCTTCCCTTCCGGGCCGCGTTCCTTCCCTGCGAACGAGGAAAACTCTAGCTGGTCAGGCCCGGAACTGCGAAATCCGCCCCCGCGGAGCCCCTGCAAGCCCCCTGCGAAGCTCCTGCACGCCCCTGGCGAGCCCCCGGCCCGCCCTGCATGCCCGCAACCCGGCCCCGCCCCACCCCACCCCGCGACGCGCCCGTCGCTCAGGCGTCGTCGCTCAGGTGTCGTCGCCGATGACCGGCTGCGGGAGCGTGCCCGCGTTGTGCTCCAGCAGGCGCCAGCCGCGCGCCCCCTGCCCGAGCACCGACCAGCAGCAGTTGGACAGCCCGCCGAAGCACTCCCACTGGACCGGGTCCAGGTCCAGCAGCCGCCCGAGCATGGTGCGGATGGTGCCGCCGTGGCTGACCACGACCAGCGTCCCGTCCTCCGGCAGCTTGTCGACGGCCTCCAGCACGACCGGCACCGAGCGGTCGGCGACCTCGGTGGCCAGTTCGCCGCCGCCGCGCCGCACCGGCTCACCGGCCGCCCAGGCCGCGTACTCCTCCGGGAAGCGGTCGCGGATCTCGGCGTTGGTCAGGCCCTGCCAGGAGCCCGCGTAGGTCTCCCGCAGGCCCTCGTGGTGCTGCACGTCGAGGCCGGTGACCTCGGCCAGTTCCTCGGCCGTGCGCTTGGCCCGGGTGAGGTCGGAGGAGATCAGCAGGTCGGGGCGCAGGCCGGAGAGCAGCCGGGCCGCCCGCTGGGCCTGGAGGACGCCCTGGTCGGTCAGTTCGATGTCCGTGGTGCCCTGGAAGCGGGACTCCAGGTTCCACGAGGTCTGGCCGTGGCGCCAGAAGACGACGCGCGGCCCCCGCCCGTCCCGGCTCAGTGCAGGTCCTCGGGCTTGCCGAAGTCGTCGGCCGGGGCGACGACGTTGCCGGCCTCGTCGGTGTGGGCGTCGGGCCGGTTGCGGGTGGCCAGGGCGTCCTCGGGCAGCGGCAGCTCGGGGCAGTCCTTCCAGAGGCGGTCCAGCGAGTAGAAGGAGCGCTCCTCGGAGTGCTGGACGTGCACCACGATGTCCAGGTAGTCGAGCAGGATCCAGCGGCCGTCGCGCTCGCCCTCGCGGCGCACCGGCTTGATGTCCAGCTGCTCGCGCAGCTGGTCCTCGATCTCCTCGGCGATCGACCGGACCTGGCGGTCGTTGTTGGCGGAGGCGATCAGGAAGGCGTCGGTGATCGACAGCACCTCGCTGACGTCGAAGGCGATGATGTTGTGCGCGAGCTTGTCTGCCGCCGCCTGCGCGGCGACGGTGATGAGCTGCTGGCTGTGGTCGGTGACGGTCACGGTGTTCTTCCGGCTCGGCGGCTTGGGGGGCGACCCCTGGCTCCTGGCCGGGGGTCGCCTTCCAGGATCTCACGCCGCCCGGGCGGCCCCGGAACGCTTTTCCGGGGCCGCCCGGGCCGCAGGCCGCGGCCTACTGGCTCTTCGGCGGCTGGTAGTCCTTGCCGAGCACGACCACCAGGTCCGCGTTCTGGGCGTCGCCGACCTTCTTCACCGCCGTGTCCGGCAGTCCGAGGCTGATCGCCAGCGACTTCGCCGCGGCCTGCCGGGCGTCGTCGGTGTAGCGGATCTCACTGGCGGCCTGCGCGGCGGTCTTGGAGCCGCCGGGCAGGAAGGTCAGGCCGGAGTTCACGATCTGGACCTGTGCGGCGGCGGCCGCCTGGTCGTTGCCGGTGGCGTCCTGGAGCGAGACCCGGGCGGGGGCGTCGGCGGAGGCCGCGGACTTCACGGTGCCGCCGAGCACGTCCTTGACCTGCTTGCCGGCGGTGGCGTCGTCCAGGCCGCCGTCCGGTTTGACGGTCAGCGCGGTGGTGCCGAGGTGGCCGTCCTTCGCCTGCTGGGCGAGCTGGGCGAGCACCCCGGCGAGGGCGTCCTCGGGCAGCGAGGGGTCGAGCACCGCGTTCATCCGGTGCACGTCGTCCTTGGCGTCCTTGAACTCGGTGGGCATGGTGCGCACCACGGCGTCCATCACCTGTCCGAACCGGGCCAGTTGGGCGTCCCGGTTCTCGCCGGACGCCTGGAGGGTGGCGTAGGCGACCGCGGCCTTCCCGTTCAGCAGGGTGTTCTTGCCGGCCGCGGACAGCAGCTTGCCGTCCGGCTTCCCGCCCTCGTGGGTCTCCGCGTTGGTGTCCACCCGGACGCCGCCGAGCTGGGAGACCAGCATCTCCAGGTAGGGGGTGTCCAGCCGCCAGGTGCCCGCGACCGGGGCGCCGAGCACGGTGGACAGGCCGTCGCGGGTCGCGGAGGCGCCGATGCTGTCCATGGCCTGGCCGACGGTGGTGACCGGCGGGTCGCCGGGGCCGGGCAGCCGCAGGGTGTCGGGCAGCAGGAGCACGGTGCCCTTCTTCCCGGTGGAGTCGTTGACCAGCAGCGCACTGGAGACCTTGCCCTGGAGGTCGCGCAGGTGGACCACGTTGACCTGGCGCGGACCGGCCGCGCTCGCCGCGGTCTGCTTGTCGCCGGTGAACCAGAGGTAGCCGCCGGTGCCGGCCGCCGCGAGCGCCACCACCGCGCCGAGGCCGATCAGCCGGTTGCGCAGCCGGCGGCGGCGCTCGGCGCGCACCTCGCTGCGGGACTCGGCGAACTTCAGCCAGTCGATGACGTCCTCGGACTCCTCCTCCTCGTCGACGAAGGTGAACTCGTCCGTGGGGTAGTCGTCCTTGGCGCCCTTGCCGCCGCCCTTGCCGCCGCCCTTGCCGGCCCGGGCCCCGCCGACCAGTTCGGACGGCGGCTCGGGCTTGGCGCCCGCCGCCTCGGCGGCGGGCCGGGGCACGCGCGGGCGCGGCGGCGCAGCAGCGGCGGGGGCGACGGGCGCGGGCGCGACGGCGGCCTCGGGCTCGACCGCCGCCGGCGCACCCTCCGCCGGCGCGGCCGGGTAGGCCTGCTGCTGGTAGCCGCCCCCGGCCTCCGGCCCGGGCGACCCCCATCCGCCGTACGCCGGGTCCTGGTAGCCGTAGCCCCCCTGCTGCTGGTACGCCTGCACGGGCTGCCCGTACTGGTCGTACTGCTGGTCGTACTGCTGCTGTTGGGGCTGCTGGTACGCCTGGTACGGCTGCTGCTCCTGGTAGCCGCCGTACGGGTCCGCCGTGTACACCGGCTGCCCGTACTGGTCGTACTGCTGCTGGTCGTACTGCTGCTGCGGAGGCTGTTCGGACTGCTGCTGGTAGCCCTGGTACTGCTGGTACTGCCCGGTCGACCAGTCCTCCGGCTGCTGCTGGTGCCGCTGGCCTCCGCCGCTTCGCTCGGTCACGCCCGCTCCTGGTCAGGTCCGGTGCGGCGCGTAGAGCGCCCGCTTGTCGATGTAGCGGACCACGCCGTCCGGGACGAGGTACCAGACCGGTTCGCCCTTGGCGACCCGGTTGCGGCAGTCCGTGGAGGAGATGGCCAGCGCGGGGACCTCGACCAGGGAGACCCCGCCCACCGGGAGCCCGGCGTCCGACAGGGTGTGTCCCGGGCGGGTGCACCCGATGAAGTGCGCGAGCGAGAAGAGCTCGTCGGAGTCGCGCCAGGAGAGGATCTGGGCGAGCGCGTCGGCGCCGGTGATGAAGAAGAGGTCGGCGTCCGGGTGCTGGGCGTGCAGGTCGCGCAGGGTGTCGACGGTGTACGTCGGGCCCTCGCGGTCGATGTCGATCCGGCTGACCGAGAACTGCGGGTTCTCGGCGGTGGCGATGACCGTCATCAGGTAGCGGTCCTCGGCCGGGGTGACGTGGCGGTCGCTCTTCTGCCACGGCTGCCCGGTCGGCACGAAGATCACCTCGTCCAGGTGGAACGCGCTCGCCACCTCGCTGGCGGCGACCAGGTGGCCGTGGTGGATCGGGTCGAAGGTGCCGCCCATCACCCCGAGGCGCTTCTTCACCGGTTCCGGTCCGCCGGGATTCCCGGCCTGCTCTCCCATGCCGCCACACCTTACGCGACGCCCGTTACGGTGCGGGAACGCCCGGGTGGGGGTTGTCCGAAGACGCGTGAGGGAGCGGCCGGCCGGTACGCCGGACGCTCCCCGAGCGGCCCCGGGAGGAGGCTCAGCGGTCCCGGTTGAAGCGGGTGGTCACGAAGAGCAGGAGCGCCAGGATGAACAGTGCGGCGCCACCCGTGAGGTACGGGTTCAGGCTCTCGTGGTTGCCCCCCTCGCTCTCGGCGAGCAGGTTCAGGACGGGGAGTGCGGCGGCAGTGTTCATGGTCGGCGGGACCTTCTCGGCTCGGGTGGACGGACCAGGGGTTCTTCCGGGCCGGTGAAGGCCCACCTGTCATCGTACGGGGGCTTACCCGGCAACCGCTCGGCGGCCCACCGCCGCTGACCGGGCGTGAGCCCGAACCGGGGCGGCGGTGCTCAGTTGCCGCGGAAGGCCCGCGCCATGATCCAGACCAGCAGGCCGACGCCGACGAACGACGCCACCACGATGATCCGCAGGAACAGGCCCGGGCCGGCCTCGTTGGAGATGGGTGCGGCCAGGCTGACAAGCGCGTCGGTGGACATCTGCGGGGCTCCTCGAACTGCTCGGTACCGGGGCCGGGGCCGGTCTCGGTTCTCCAGGGCATTCAGGGTAGACCGGCCTCACACCGGCGGCGCCCACCGGCCCCTGCGGCGTGGCCCGGCCCGCGCGTACGCTGCCCGTGGGGACGAGTACGCAACCGCGGACGTTGCAAGGACAGTCGTTGCAGGCGTAGACCAGCGGGGGCCGGCCGCCGGGCCGGGGCCGCCGTCGACCAGGAGGTACTCAGACCATGACCGACCCGACCGCGAAGACCCCGAGCCGGCGCCGCCAGCGCTTCCCCGACATCTCCACCCGCGCCTGGGAGCACCCCGCGGACCGTTCCGCCCTGGTCGCCCTGCGCAAGCTCACCGGTTTCGACGACGTCCTGAGGAAGCTCGCCGGGCTCGTCTCCGAGCGCTCGATCCGGCTGATGTTCCTGGCCACCGCCGTGAAGACCTCCGAGCGCCAGTTCCCCGAGCTGTACGACATGGTGCGCGACGC
Source organism: Kitasatospora sp. NBC_01300 (assembly GCF_041435235.1). Taxonomy (NCBI): domain Bacteria; kingdom Bacillati; phylum Actinomycetota; class Actinomycetes; order Kitasatosporales; family Streptomycetaceae; genus Kitasatospora; species Kitasatospora sp. NBC_01300. The sequence continues at coordinate 2,413,793 of NZ_CP108408.1, forward strand.
CGCCTACGTGCTCGACCTGGAGCAGGTCCCGGACCTGTACGTCACCCAGGACCCGACGGTCAACGCGTACTGCATCGGCATCGACACCCCGATCATCGTGATCACCAGCGGCCTGATCGAGCTGCTCGACGAGGAGGAGCTGCGCTCGGTCATCGGCCACGAGGTCGGCCACGCGATGTCCGGCCACGCGGTCTACCGGACGATGCTGATGATCCTCACCAACATCGCCACCCGGGTCGCCTGGGTGCCGCTCGGCAACCTGGCGATCATGGCGATCGTCACCGCGCTCAAGGAGTGGTTCCGCAAGGCGGAGCTGTCCAGCGACCGGGCCGGCCTGCTCGCCGGGCAGGACGTCCAGGCGTCCATGCGCGCCCTGATGAAACTGGCCGGCGGGCACAACCTGGCCGAACTGAACGTCGACGCCTTCCTGGAGCAGGCCGAGGAGTACGACAAGGCCGGCGACCTGCGCGACGGCGTGCTCAAGCTGCTCCAGCTGCTGCCGCAGAGCCACCCGTTCGCGGTGGTACGGGTCGCCCAGCTGAAGAAGTGGGCGGAGAGCGACGAGTACCGCTCGATCCTGGCCGGCGCCTACCCGCGCCGCACGGACGACCCGGACACCTCGGTCGGCGAGCAGTGGAAGGCCGCCGCCGACCACTACACGACCTCGGTGAAGGAGAGCAAGGACCCGCTGATGGGCCTGATCCGCGACGTGGCCGGCGGCGCCGCGACCGTCGGCGGCAAGCTCCGCGACACCTTCGCCGACACGTTCACCGGCGGCTCCCGCGGCGGTTCCGCCCCCCGCGAGGACGGCCGCACCGACCGGGGCGAGCGCACCGACGGCTGACCCCCCGCACCCGCGCCGACGGCCGGTGCGCCCCGCCCGGGGTCACCGGCCGTCGGCCTGCCCAGGCTGCCAGTGGTACACCGCCACCCCGGCCCCGTCCGCCACCCGCCGGTACCCGCCGCCGTCGACCAGGCCGGCCAGGAACCGCCGCTGCTCCGCCACCGGCACCGGGAAGACGTCCGGCTCCTCCAGCACCGCCACCCACTCCGCCACCGGCCGCCCCCAGCCGCCCGGCCCGCCCGCTCCGCCCGCCCCGCCCGCCCCGCCCGGCGGCGTCAGGTACGGGAACAGCGACACCGTGCAGCGCCCGGTCAGCTGCGGCGCCAGGCGGTTGGCGGCGGCCACCCGCGCGCCGTCCGGGACGACCGCCAGCACCCGGCGCACCTGCGCCGCCCGCCCGTCGCCCCGCCGGGCGTCCCCCGACAGCACGCCCGCCACCGGGCCGGTCGCGGTCAGCGCCACCGTCACGGCGAGCATCCCCGCCGCCACCGGCAGCCCCCGGCCCAGCCGGGGCAGCCGGGACAGCCGGGGCAGCCGGGGCAGCAGCAGGCCCACCCCGTGCAGCCCCGCCGTGAACAGCAGCGGCACCAGCACCGCGTCGTAGTGCTGCCCGGTGCGCCAGAACACCGGGTTGTCCACCCAGAACCGGGCCGCCAGCAGCACGCCCGCCAGCAGCACCAGCGGCGAGCGCAGCGCCAGCAGCAGCGTCGGAGCCAGCAGCAGCAGGACGGTCAGCGCCTTGACCGCCGGGAACAGCAGCCGGGCCAGCGGGTTCCCGCCGTCGAACTCCCCCATGTGCGCGTACGTGTACTCGCCGCCCGGGTTGAGCGCCGGGATCACCACCAGGGTGACCAGCAGCCCGGCCGCCACCGCCGCCAGCACGGTGGCCGCCCCCAGCCGGCGCCGCCCGCGCCACCACACGTAGCCGCCGACCGCCGCGACCAGCAGCGCCTGGTCCTCCTTGACCAGCAGCAGCGGCAGCGCCCAGGCCACCGCCGGGCCGTACCGCCCCCGGGCCAGCGCCACCACCGCGGCCGCCGCGAGCGGCACCGCGAAGGCCACCTCGTGGAAGTCGAACGCCACCGCGCTCTGCAACCCCGCCGACAGCCCGTACGCGACCCCGGCGACCGCCCCGCCCGCCGTCCCCAGCACCCGCACCGCGTACGCCGTCACCGGCACCGCGGACAACGCCACCAGCACCGCCTGCGCCACCAGCAGCGTGCCCGCCCCCGGCCAGAGCCGGTAGAACGGCGCCAGCACCGCCAGCACCGGGCTGAAGTGGTCGCCCAGGAGGTTGAAGCCCGTGCCCTTCAGCGCGACCACCGGCGCTTCGAACCGGGCGTAGGCGCGCACCGCCTCCTCGAAGATGCCCAGGTCGAAACCCGCACTCTCCAACCGGCCGTACCTGGTGAGCGAGACGGCGGCGTACAGCGGGGCGAGCAGGGCGGCCACCGACCACGGCAGCACACGTCGGAAATCCATGGGCCGGACGCTAGGAATTCCCCACTGAAGGGAAACTGAGGAAAGCTGAGGAAAACTTCAGCTCGGATATCCCGGGCAAGCCGGTCAAGGCCGTTGCGGGAAAACGTAATTCCCCCAAGGATGTCCGTCATGCGGCTACTGATCATCGAGGACGAGGAGCGGCTCGCGCAGTCCCTGAGGCAGGGGCTGGCAGCCGAGGGATACGCGGTCGACCTGGCCCACGACGGCGTCCACGGGCTCGAACTCGCCCTCACCGAGCCCTATTCGGCGATCGTGCTCGATCTGATGCTGCCCGGCCTCAACGGCTTCAAGGTCTGCCGCGAACTGCGCGCCGCCGGGAATTCCGTACCGATTCTGATGCTCACCGCGAAGACCGGCGAGTACGACGAGGCCGAGTCGCTGGACTGCGGCGCGGACGACTTCCTCAGCAAGCCGTTCTCCTACGTCGTCCTCACCGCCCGGCTGCGCGCCCTGCTGCGCCGCGGCGCCGCCGCCCGCCCCCCGGTGCTCGCGGTCGGCGCGCTGCGGATCGACCCCGCGGCCCGCCGCTGCACCGCCGCCGACCGACAGGTCCGGCTCACCACCAAGGAGTTCGCCGTGCTGGAATGCCTGGCCCACCGACCCGGCGAAGTGGTCCCCAAGGGCGGCATCCTGGACACCGTCTGGGACTCCGCCTTCCGGGGCGACGTGAACATCGTCGAGGTCTACGTCGCCGCCCTGCGGCGGAAACTGGACGTGCCCGGCATCGGCTGCCGGATCGAGACGGTGCGCGGCGCCGGATACCGGCTGGTGCCCGATGCGCACTGACCGCCTCCGCCCGCTGCTGCGTCCCTGGCACCGCTCCTCGCTCCGCATCCGCGCCGCCCTCGGCGCGGCCGTCGCCTCGGTGCTGGCCTTCTCGGTGGCCGCCCTCTGGGTCGGCGGCGCGGTCCACGACCAGTGGACGGCCGTCACCGAGAAGCAGGCCGAGCGCAGCATCCAGCTCGTCACCCACGACATACCCGGCGGTTCACAGACCTGGGTCGAGTCCCTGCAGGAGTCCTTCGTCCTGGTCCTGGCGGACGGACAGCTGGCGTTCCCGGTCCGCCCCTGGGACGCCGGCCGCGTCTGGAACGACGCCCGCACGGACGTCTCCTGGGTCCAGGCCAGCACCCTGCTGAAGGAGTACGCCGGCCTGCCGGTCGAACCCTTCGCCAAGATGCCGCCCTACCCCCAGAACGCCACCCCGGGCCGCACCGACCGGATCCGGATCCACCTGCCCGTCCACACCCGGCTGTGGCACGCGCCGCAGGACGGCCCCGACCTCACCGACCGGGACGTCACCCTGTTCAAGCGGGTCACCGACCAGGCGTCCTCGGAGGCACTGGAGAAGTACACCGGCATCGCGGGCCTGCCGGCGCAGCGCGTCACCGTCTACCTGCTGGTCAACCCCACCGCCGCCGACCAGGCCGAGGACCGGACGACCGGCATCCTGCTGCGCTACGTGCTGCCCGGCGCCACCCTGTTCACCGCCCTGATCGCCTGGCTGGTCACCGGCCTGGCGCTGCGCCCGGTGGAGTCGATCCGCCGGGGCATGGCCCGGATCGGCGCCGGCGCCTTCCACGAGCGCGTCCCGGTGCCGCCCTCGCGGGACGCCATCGCCCGGCTGGCCGAGACCACCAACACCACGCTCGGCCGCCTGGAACACGCGATCGACGAGCAGCGCCGACTGGTCTCGGACGCCTCGCACGAGCTGCGCAGCCCGCTGGCCGCGCTGCGCAACTCGCTGGAGGTCCCGCTGGCCCACCCGGCGGGCGTGGAGTGGCCGCAGGTGGTCCGCGACGCGCTCACCGACACCGAGCGGCTGCAACTGCTCACCGACGACCTGCTGCTGCTCGCCGCCGTCGAGGAGCCCGCCGGGCCGCTCGGCGGCGAGCCGGTGGACCTCGCCGACCTGGTCGGCGAGCAGGTCGCCGAACGCGCCCACCCGTCCGCCGGCGGGCCGGCCTTCCTGGCCGTCTCCCTGGAGCCCGCGCCCGTCCCGGGCAGCGAGCTGCGGCTGGGCCGGCTGGTGCGCAACCTGCTCGACAACGCCGCCCGGCACGCCCGCACCGCCGTCGCGGTCTCGGTGACCGTCGAGGACGGGCACGCCGTGCTGACCGTCACGGACGACGGCCCGGGCATCCCGCCGGGGGACCGGGAGCGGGTCTTCGACCGGTTCGTCCGGCTGGACGACGCCCGTTCCCGCGACGCCGGCGGCGCCGGGCTGGGCCTCGCCCTGGTCCGCTCGATCGCCCGCGGCGTCGGCGGCACCGCCGCCTTCACCGACCCGCCCCCGCCCGGCCCGGGCGCCCGCGCGGTGGTCCGCCTCCCGCTCGCCGCCGGCGCCCCGGACAGGAGCTAGGGCGCCAGCACCCCGCACACCTGCCAGGCCGGCTGCGCGTGGTTGCCCGGATCGATCGGCGCCGGCGGCGGGACCTGGGTGCCCTGCGGGGTGGCCAGCACCGGCTGGAGGAAGCCGGCCATCGAGGTGGTGCAGGGCTCCGGCCCGGCCTGGATCACCGAGTCCACCAGCCGCAGCTGGGCCGAGGCCAGGTCGACCCGGTCGAACTGGAAGGTCAGCTGCCGCCGGACGGTCTCCAGGGTGACCGGCGCACCGGCCGCGGATCCGGCCGGCTTCAGCGCGTAGACGAAGGTGTGGTCGGTGGTGATCTGCAGCGTGCCGCCGTCGGCCTCGTCGATCCGCATCGCGCCGGTCACCTTCACGGTGTCGGCGGCCAGCGCGACCTGCGCCGGGTCGAAGCGCACCAGCCAGCCGGTCAGCGCGTGGTGCCGGTCGTCGACCGGCTGGGTCACGCTGGCGTCGAACTGGGCCTGCTCCCCGGGGGTGACGAAGGACCGCACGTCGGCGGTCGCGCCCTGGACGAGGGTGGCCGGGGCCAGCGAGGAGGCCACCAGGTAGCGCTGGACGGTGTCGAGCGCCTTGGTCACCTCGACCCGGCTGAAGTGCTCGGTGGCGGCCCCCGTCGGGGTGCCCAGTCCGATCGCCCCGTCGCTGTAGCCGACCGGCAGCGCGGCGAACGGGTTGGCCGGGTCGGCGACCGGCCGGACCACCGAGGCCGGGCTCAACGCGACCAGGCTGACGGTCAGTTGGCTGCCCTCGGGCCGGGCCGAGATCCGGTTCGGCGAGCTGACCCCGAAGTACACCGCGGCCCCGAAGGCCAGCAGCACGAGCAGCAGCAGCGCGAGCGCCTGCCGCGGCACGCTGCCCAGCGGGCCGAACCGCACCCGCGGGCGGGTGGCCCGGCCGAAGGACCCGGCCAGCCGCTCCCGGGCCGACAGCTCCTGGATCCGGGCAGCCCGCACGAAGGACTCGTCGAAGACGACGGACCGGTACTCGTCCTCATTGCCGGAACCACCGTCGGGCGCACCCTCAGGAGGCTCTCGCGGGTCACCCATGACACCAGGGTAAGGCGCGCCCTCGCCCCTCCACGAGGGTGCGCCCGCAGAATCCCGGGAACGCCCCGCAACCGCCCGCCCCGGCGCGCACCACCCCCGCGCCACGCCCTACGACGTCACCCCGCAGGTGCCGTGACCACGAGCGACGGCTCGGCCGGCGCGGGCCTCGGATCGGTCCCGGGGCTGCTGCTGCCGGACTCCGGGCGCCGGGGCGCGCCGGAGGAGCCGCCCACGCCCTGGTAGATCGCCGCGACCGCGACGGCCACCAGGCTCACGCCCATGATCACGGCGAGCACCCAGGCCACCGGCCGGTGCCAGCGCTGCTGGGCCACGTACCGCCCGCGCCCGCGCGCCGGGTCGTAGCCGCGTCGGCGGCGGCCCAGGCGGCCGGTCGCCCGGCCGGGGCCCGACCAGGGATCGGGGTACAGGTGGTCGTCGTCGAGTCCGCTCGGGTGCGGGCGCAGCTCCAGCGGCAGCCCGTCCCCGGCGGTGACGTCATAGCCCCAGACCGGTCCCGCGGTGTCCGGCTCGAACCGGGCCTCGGCGGCGGCGAGCTGCCGCTCCTTGGCCGTCGGCTCGTGCACGGCGGCGGACCGGACGAAGGCCTCATCGAAGACCACGGTGGCGAACTCGTCGTCCGCACCACCGTGATCGGCGCCGTCGGGGTACGGCGAGCCCCCCACATCGTCAGCCACGGCTTCAGCGTATTACCGGGCGGCCGATTTGTCTGTGGCTCATCGCAGTTGGTCCGTCACACGTGTGACGCGGGCCGCCGCGGACCGCCCCGGGGCCCGGCCGGCCCGCCGCGCGGGCCGCGCTCAGCGCGCGTCCGCGTCCCCGCCCACGGTCTGCGTCGCCTCGCCGCGCACGTGCCCGTCACCAGTGACGATGTACTTGGTGCTGGTCAGCTCGGGCAGGCCCATCGGGCCGCGGGCGTGCAGCTTCTGGGTCGAGATGCCGATCTCCGCGCCGAAGCCGAACTCGGCGCCGTCGGTGAAGCGGGTGGAGGCGTTGACGGCCACCGTGGTCGAGTCGACCAGTCGGGTGAAGCGCCGGGCGGCGGCCTGCGAGGTGGTGACGATCGCCTCGGTGTGGCCGGAGGACCAGCGGCGGATGTGCTCGACGGCGGCGTCCAGCGAGGGCACCACGGCCGCGGCCAGGTCGTAGGACAGGTACTCGGCGCCCCAGTCCTCGTCGGTGGCGGGCACCACGGTGGCGGCGCCGCCCTCGGCGGCCTTGAGCACCGCGTCGTCGCCGTGCACGGTCACCCCGGCCTCGGCGAGGGCGGCCAGCGCGAGCGGCAGGAAGACGTCCGCGACGTCCTGGTGGACGAGCAGCGTCTCGGCCGCGTTGCAGACGCTGACCCGCTGCGCCTTGGAGTTCAGCAGGATGCCGACGGCCATCGCCAGGTCGGTCTGCGCGTCCACGTACACGTGGCAGTTGCCAGTGCCGGTCTCGATCACGGGCACGGTCGAGCCCTCGACCACCGTGCGGATCAGCGAGGCCCCGCCGCGCGGGATCAGCACGTCGACCAGGCCGCGGGCGCGCATCAGCTCCTGGACGGAGTCCCGGCTCTCGCCCGGGACGAGCTGGACGGCGTCGGCGGGCAGCCCGGCCGCGGCGACCGCGTCCCGCAGGACGGCGACCAGCGCGGTGTTGGAGCGGTAGGCGGAGGCCGAGCCGCGCAGCAGCACGGCGTTGCCGGACTTGAGGCAGAGCGCGGCGGCGTCCACCGTGACGTTCGGCCGGGCCTCGTAGATGATGCCGACCACGCCGAGCGGCACCCGCACCTGGCGCACGTCCAGGCCGTTGGGCAGGGTGTAGCCGCGCAGCACCTCGCCGACCGGGTCGGGCAGGCCGACGACGTCGCGCACGTCGGAGGCGATCGCGGCGATCCGCTCGTGGTCGAGGCTCAGCCGGTCGATCACCGACTCGGCGGTGCCGGCCGCGCGGGCCCGGGCCACGTCCTCGGCGTTGGCGGCGGTGATCTCGGCGCTGCGGGCCACCAGGGCGTCCGCGATCGCCAGCAGCGCGGCGTCCTTCGCCCTGCGCGGCAGCGGGGCGAGCGCGGCGGCGGCCTCCCGGGCTCGGCGCGCTACGGCGAGGACGGGGCTGTCGGCGGTGGCGAGGTCGCTGGTCATGCGCCAAGGGTAACGACTGCGCGGGGCCCGCCGAGCGGCCATTTCGCCCGGTGAGACGGCCCGACGGGACGGTCCTCCCCCGCGGCCCACCCGCCTTCGGGCCTCGTCCCGGGGCCGCGCCCGGGGTGCGTCCCCCTCAGTACGGGTGCACCCCGCCCAGGTGCGGCGGCGGATCGCCGAAGCCCTCCGCCACCCGCTTGTGGTACGTCGCCCGGTCGACCACCTCCAGGCCGACGATCTCCCACGGCGGCAGGTTCGCGGTGACCTTGTGCTCGCCCCACAGCCGCAGTGCTATCGCCGCCGCGTCGTGCAGGTCCCGGGCCTGCTCCCAGTACCGGATCTCGGCGTGGTCGGCGGCGTAGCGGGCGGTGAGGAAGAACGAGTGGTCGTGCGCCAGCCGCTCCAGCGAGGTCCGCAGCGAGGACAGCGGGGTGACCTGCCCGGACACGCTCAGCACCACGTGCCAGAGCCGGGCCTGCTCGGGCACGGTGGGCGGCTCCCCCGGGTCCGCGTGCCGCGACCGCGGCCTGCGCATCCCGCCGGGCCCCTGCGGCGGCGGACCGGCCGGCTCGGCGGGTCCGTCCCCGCGTCCGCCGTCGATGCTGGTCAGCCGCCGGCCCGCCGTCCCTGCGGTCAGCGTCGCCTCGCTTCTGCGTTCCACCGGCGGCCTCCTGTTCGGCGATGTCGTGTCGTCCCCCGCACCGGACCCGCCGGCCCGCGGCCGACCGGTACGGCTGCACCGCTCCTCGCCCGCGGCCGGGCCACTCCCCGTGCGGAGCGGCCCGCCCACCGCGCTCTGCCGGTCGGCCGGTACCGGCACACCGGCCGGTCAGCCGCGCAGAACGACCAGGTCGTCGCGGTGGACGACCTCACGCTCGTACGCGGCGCCGAACTCCTGGGCCAGGTCGCGGGTGGACCGGCCGAGCAGGCGGGGCAACTCCCTCGCATCAAAGTTGACCAGTCCGCGAGCCACGATGTGGCCGTTTTCGGCAAGAAGGTCCACCGGATCACCCGCCGTGAACTCCCCGTCCACCTTGGTGACCCCGGCGGGCAGCAGCGAGGCGCCGCCGGAGACGACGGCCGTGACGGCGCCCGGGTCGAGGTGCAGGGCGCCGCGCGGGCTGCTCGCGTGGGCCAGCCAGAGCATCCGGTCGGAGGTGCGGCTGCCGGTGCGCAGGAACAGGGTGCCGGTGCGCCGTCCGGCCAGCGCGTCGGCGGCCTGGCTGGCGGCGGTGAGCACCACCGGGATGCCCGCGCCGGTGGCGATCCGGGCCGCCTCGACCTTGGTGACCATGCCGCCGGTGCCGACGCCGGCCTTGCCCGCGCTGCCGATCTGGACGCCGTCGAGGTCGTGCGGGCCGCTCACCTGGTCGATCCGGCTGGTGCCGGGCCGGGCCGGGTCGCCGTCGTAGAGGCCGTCCACGTCGGAGAGCAGCACGAGCAGGTCGGCCCGGACCAGGTGGGCGACCAGCGCGGCCAGCCGGTCGTTGTCCCCGAACTTGATTTCGGCGGTGGCGACGGTGTCGTTCTCGTTGACGATCGGCATCGCGCCCATCGCCAGCAGCTGGTCGAGGGTGCGGTAGGCGTTGCGGTAGTGGGCGCGCCGGCTGGCGTCCTCGGCGGTGAGCAGCACCTGGCCGACCCGGATGCCGTACCGGGCGAAGGAGGCGGTGTAGCGGGCGACCAGCAGGCCCTGGCCGACGCTGGCGGCGGCCTGCTGGCGGGCCAGGTCCTTGGGCCGCTTGTCCAGGCCGAGCGGGGCCAGGCCGGCGGCGATGGCGCCGGAGGAGACGAGGACGACCTCGGGCGCGTCCGGGCGGCTGCGCACCTTGGCGAGCGCGTCGACCAGGGCGTCGACCCGGTCGGCGTCCAGGCCGCCGGCCGCCGTGGTGAGGGAGGAGGAGCCGACCTTGACGACGATCCGCCGGGCGGTCAGCACCTCCTCGCGCAGTGAGTCCTCGCTCATCTCGCTGTACGCCCTTCCGGTGTGGTGCGGGTGCGGCGGGCCGGGCCCGGCCGTCACCCCCGAAATCTACGCGATCCGCGCAGGTCGCCCGCAGGGGGTTTCACCGGCTGGACCCGCCCCGGCCACGGCGCCGCCACGGCCGGATCGCCGGTCCCGACCCCGGCCCGGACCCGGATCCGGCGGACCTGACGCCCCGTCAGTTCCGGCGGAGCCGGACACGCGAACGGCCCCCACCGCCCCGGAGGGTGGTGGGGGCCGTTCGCCCGGGCCGGTCGGGACGCGTCCCGACCGGCCGGGTCACTCCTCGTCGTCGCCCTCGTCGATGGCGGCCGGGCGGGTGCTGGAGAGCGCCTCGAAGGCGAGGAACTCGGCCTCGGCCGCGTCCCGGCCCTTCTGCTTCTCGCGGCGGCGGTCGACCGCCGGGCGCGGGCTCTCCAGGCGGTGGTCCTCACCGCGGCGGCCGAGCATCTCGGCGCCGGCGGCCATGGTCGGCTCCCAGTCGAAGACGACGGCGTTCTCGTCCGGGCCGATGATGACGGTGTCGCCCTCGTGCGCCCCGACCTTCCACAGCTTGTCCTCGACGCCGAGGCGGGCCAGCCGGTCGGCGAGGTAGCCGACGGCCTCGTCGTTGGAGAAGTCGGTCTGGCGGACCCAGCGCTCCGGCTTGGTGCCGCGGATGCGGTAGGCGCCGTCCTCCTCGGTGATGGTGAAGCCCTCGTCGTCAACGGCCTTGGGCCGCAGCACGATCCGGGTCGACTCCTCGACCGGCTTGGCGGCGCGCGCCTCGGCGACGATCTGCGCGAGCGCGAAGTTCAGCTCGCGCAGGCCCTTGCGGGAGGCGGCGGAGACCTCGAACACCTTGTAGCCGCGCTCCTCCAGGGACTCCCGGGTGAGGTCGGCGATGTCCTGGCCGTCCGGCACGTCGACCTTGTTGAGCGCGACCAGGCGCGGGCGCTCCTCCAGGCCGCCGTACTCGGACAGCTCGGCCTCGATGGTCTCCAGGTCGGTCAGCGGGTCGCGGCCGGGCTCCAGGGTGGCGCAGTCCAGCACGTGCACCAGCACCGAGCAGCGCTCGACGTGCCGCAGGAACTCCAGGCCCAGGCCGCGGCCCTGGCTCGCGCCGGGGATCAGGCCGGGCACGTCGGCGATGGTGTAGACGGTGTCGCCGGCGGTGACCACGCCGAGGTTGGGGATCAGGGTGGTGAACGGGTAGTCCGCGATCTTCGGCTTGGCCGCCGAGAGCACCGAGATCAGCGAGGACTTGCCGGCGCTCGGGTAGCCGACCAGGGCCACGTCGGCGACGGACTTGAGCTCCATCACGATGTCGCGGGCCTCGCCGGGCTCGCCGAGCAGCGCGAAGCCGGGCGCCTTGCGGCGGGCCGAGGACAGCGCGGCGTTGCCGAGGCCGCCGCGGCCGCCCTGGGCGGCAACGAAGCTGGTGCCGTGCCCGACCAGGTCGGCCAGCACCTCGCCGTTGCGGTCCAGCACCACGGTGCCGTCCGGCACCAGCAGGACGAGGTCGCCGCCGTCCGCGCCGGTGCGGTGGCCGCCCGCGCCGGGCTTGCCGTTGGTGGCCTTGCGCTTGGGCGAGTGGTGGTACTCGAGCAGGGTGGTGATCTGCGCGTCGACGGTGAGGATGACGCTGCCGCCCTCGCCGCCGTTGCCGCCGTCGGGGCCGCCGAGCGGCTTGAACTTCTCCCGGTGCACGGAGGCGCAGCCGTGGCCCCCGTTACCCGCGGCGACGTGAAGTTCGACGCGGTCCACGAAGGTGGTCATGGTGTGCCTCCAGTGTGCGAAAGTCTGCTGCTACCTGCGTAAAGCATGAAGGGTGGACCGGAACATTCCGGCCCACCCTTCACTGTGAGTCTGGTGTGACTCAGGCCTCGGAGGCCACGATGTTGACGACCTTGCGGCCGCGGCGGGTGCCGAACTGCACGGCACCGGCGGTCAGCGCGAACAGGGTGTCGTCGCCACCGCGACCGACGCCCGCACCCGGGTGGAAGTGGGTGCCGCGCTGGCGCACGAGGATCTCGCCGGCGGAGACGACCTGGCCGCCGAAGCGCTTCACGCCGAGGCGCTGGGCGTTCGAGTCACGGCCGTTGCGGGTAGAGCTTGCGCCCTTCTTGTGTGCCATATCTCGCTATCCCCTTACTTGCTGACCGAGTCGATGCTGGTGATGCGCACCGCGGTGTGCTTCTGACGGTGACCCTGGCGACGGCGGTAGCCGGTCTTGTTCTTGTAGCGCAGGATGACGATCTTGTCGCCCTTGGTCTGGTCGACGACCTCGGCGTGGGTCTTCACACCGGCCAGGACCCACGGGTCGGACGTGACGGCTTCGCCGTCGACGATCAGGATGGTCGAGAGCTCGACCGAGTCACCCGGCTTGGCCTCGATACGGTCGATCTCCAGCACGTCGCCGACGGCGACCTTGTGCTGGCGGCCGCCTGCGCGAACGATCGCGTACATGCGGTACCTGCTTTCCTTACTCGGTCGGAACTCCCGACGCCAGCCGCCTGGGTACGGACACAGGGGCCTCTCCCCGCCCGCTGCCGCGCGAACGCGGCGCTTCGGGAAGGTGATGTGCTCGGGAGCGTGTGGCGTAGACACGCCGAGGGTCAAGAATACGGACCGGCCGCCCGGGGGGCAAACCGGCCCGTACGGCCCGGGGCGGGAAGGGTCCCGCCCCGGGCGCGTGGGCACTACTCGGCCGCCGTATCACCTTCGGCGGCCGCCGCCTTCTTGGCCGCCGCGCTCGTCCGCTTGGTCGCGGTCTTGCGGGCGGTGGTCTTCTTGGCCGCCGTGGTCGTCTTCTTGGCGGCGGTCTTCTTCGCGGCGGTCTTGCGGGCGGCCCGCTTCTTGGGCGCCGGAGCCTCCTCCGCGGCCGGCTCCTCGGCCTCGGCCTCGGCGGCCGGGGCCACCTCCGCCGCAGCCTCGACGACGGCTTCCGCGGTCTCGACGGCCGGGGCCTCCTCCGCGGGCGCCTCGACGACGGCCTCCACGGCCTCGACGGCCTCGGGCGTCACCACGGCCGGGGCGGCCGTGTTGGCGGCCTCCAGGGCCGCCTCCAGCGCCGCGTCGGCCCGCGCCTGGAGCACCACGATCTCGGCCTCGCCCGGCGCACCGGCCGGAGCCGTCGCCTTGCGGACCGCGCGGCGGCGGGTGCGGCCGGCCGGAGCCGCCGGGGCGGCGGGGATCTCGACCAGGTCCGGCTGGGCGGCCGGGGCCTCCTCGACGGCCTCCGCCTCGACGCCCGGGACCTCCAGGGCCAGCTGGCCCTCGATCTCCTCGCGCACCGGCTCGCCCTCGACGAGCACCTCGGCCACCGCGGCCTCGACGGCCTGCGGCTCCTCGGCGGCAGCCCCGCCCTTGCCCCGGCGACGGCGCTTGCTGCTGCCCGCGGCCGCCTCGGCCGACACGGCCGGGGTGTGGACGTGGGCGCTCGGCTGCTCCATGTGAACGATCACGCCGCGGCCGTTGCAGTGCACGCACGGCTCGGAGAAGGACTCCAGCAGGCCCTGGCCGACCCGCTTGCGGGTCATCTGGACCAAGCCCAGCGAGGTGACCTCGGCCACCTGGTGCTTGGTCCGGTCCCGGCCCAGGCACTCCAGCAGGCGGCGCAGCACCAGGTCCCGGTTGGACTCCAGCACCATGTCGATGAAGTCGATCACGATGATGCCGCCGAGGTCGCGCAGCCGCAGCTGGCGCACGATCTCCTCGGCCGCCTCGATGTTGTTGCGGGTGACCGTCTCCTCCAGGTTGCCGCCCTGGCCGACGAACTTCCCGGTGTTGACGTCGATGACGACCATCGCCTCGGTGCGGTCGATCACCAGCGAACCGCCGCTGGGCAGCCAGACCTTGCGGTCCAGCGCCTTCATCAGCTGCTCGTCGATCCGGTAGGTGGCGAACACGTCCACCTCGGAGGTCCACCGCTGGAGCCGCTCGGCGAGGTCCGGGGCCACGTTGGAGACGTAGTCGTGGATGGTGCTCCACGCCTCGTCGCCGGAGACGATGACCTTGGTGAAGTCCTCGTTGAAGATGTCGCGGACGACCCGGACGGTCATGTCCGGCTCGCCGTACAGCAGCGCGGGGGCGTTGCCGGTCGCGGCCTTCTTCTGGATGTCCTCCCACTGCTGCTGCAGCCGCTGGACGTCGCGGGTCAGCTCCTCCTCGGAGGCGCCCTCGGCGGCGGTGCGCACGATGACGCCCGCGTCGTCCGGGACGATCTTCTTGAGGATCTGCTTCAGGCGGGCGCGCTCGTTCTCGGGGAGCTTGCGCGAGATGCCGGTCATCGAGCCCTCGGGCACGTAGACCAGGTAGCGGCCGGGCAGCGAGATCTGGCTGGTCAGGCGGGCGCCCTTGTGGCCGATCGGGTCCTTGGAGACCTGCACCAGCACGGACTGGCCGGACTTCAGCACCGACTCGATCCGGCGCGGGCCGCCGTGGCCCAGCGCACCGAAGTTGACCTCGCCGGCGTACAGCACGGCGTTGCGGCCCTTGCCGATGTCGACGAAGGCGGCCTCCATCGACGGCAGCACGTTCTGGACCTTGCCCAGGTAGACGTTGCCGACGTACGAGGTGGCCTGCTCCTTGTTGACGTAGTGCTCGACCAGCACGCCGTCCTCGAGGACGCCGATCTGGGTCCGCTGGCCGTTCTGGCGCACCACCATGACGCGCTCGACCGACTCGCGGCGGGCCAGGAACTCGGCCTCGGTGATGATCGGCACCCGGCGGCGGCCCAGCTCGCGGCCCTCGCGGCGGCGCTGCTTCTTCGCCTCCAGACGGGTCGAGCCCTTGATGGACTGCACCTCGTCCGGGTCGAAGGACGGCTCGGTGGAACGGCGGCGCGGCTCGCGCACCTTCACCACCGTGCGGACCCCGTCCTCGGTGGTCTCGGCGGTCTCGACGGCACCGGCCTCACCGCTGCGGCGGCGGCGACGGCGACGGCGACGGGACGAGGACAGGCCGGCGGCCAGGTCGTCGTCGTCCTCGACGTCCTCCTCGACGTCCGCGGCCGGCTCCTCGACGACGGACTGCCCGGTCTCGACGGCCTCGGCCTCGAACTCCTCGGCCTCGCCACGGCGACGACGGCGGCCGCCCCGACGGCGACGGCGCGACGGACGGTCGTCCTCCCACTCGCCCTCGGTCTCCGGACCGGCGACGGGGGCCTCGACGACGGGCGCCTCGACCGGCACCTCGACGGCCCGCTCGACCGGCTTCGCCTTCTCGGCGGCCTTCGCCCGCTCGATGACCTTGGCCTTCTCGGCCCGCTCGGCCCGCTCCGCCTTCTCGGCGGCCTTCCGCTCGGCGGCCTTCGAACGGCTCGGCGGCTGCACCCGCACCGAGGTGCGCACCCGGCGGCGGCGGCCGACGCCGCTGTACTCGAACTCGTCCTCCTCGCGCTGCGCGGCGGCGGCCGGAGCCTCCACCGGCGCCGGAGCGGCGGCGGCGGGCTGCTGCGGCGTCTGCGGCTGCGCGGCGGGGGCCGGGGCGGCGGCGGGCTCCTGGAACACCGGAGCCTGGAAGATCGCGGTGGACGGGCGGACCGCACGGCGGCGCACCCGGTGGGTCGGCTCGGCGGCCGGAGCGGGCTGGACGGCCACGGGCTCCTCGACCGGCTCCTCCTCGACGGGCTCCTCCGCGGCGGCGGGCTCCTCGACGGGGGCCTCGACGACCGGCGCGGCCTCGACCACGCGGCGGCGACGGGGCCGGCGGGCCGGAGCGGCGGGGGCCTCCTCGGCAACCGGCTCGGCGGCGGGGGCCTCGGCCACCGGGGCGGCGGCAGCGGGCTCCTCGGCCGGGGTCTCGGCGGCGGCCGGCGCACCGGCGGGCGCCTCGGCGCGCTTGCGGGTGCGGCGGGCCCGGACCGGCTTCTCGGCCACCGGCTCGGCGGCCGGCTCAGCGGCCGACTCGGCCACCGGCTCAGCGGCCTTCTCGACCGGCTTCGCGGTCGCCTTCGCACTCGCCTTCGTCTTCGCGACGGCGGGCGCCTCGGCGGCGGCCGGCTCGGTGACCACGACCGGGGTCGTCTCCGGCGTCCCGGCCGGAGCCTCGGCGCGCTTGCGGGTCCGGCGGGCCCGGACCGGCTTCTCGGCCACCGGCTCGGCGGCCGGTGCGGCCTGCGCCTCGGCGGCGGGCGCCTCGGCAGGGACGACCGTCTCGGCCGTCTCGGCGGCCGCGCCCTGCGGGGTGCCCGCCGGGCGGGACACCGCACGGCGACGGCGGCGCGGCGGCGCCGCGGAGGTGCCTTCGCCGCCGGTCGCGGCGGTCTCGTTCTGTTCCGTCGCCGCGTTCTGCTGCGGATCGGTGTTATCGAGCATGCGGGTGGATCTCCCGTCAGGCCCCCGGGCTCCACATCCGGGCACGGCACGGCACCCGTGGCCGGCCGGCATCGCGACGATGCTCGGGCCGGACCCTTTCACGGTGCCGCCGTGCGGACGCGAGGCCGCACAGGGGCTCGTAGTCTCGCTCGGCGCCCCGCCGCTCGGCGGGGTGTCGAAAGTCTTCTGGTCTGACCAGTCTTCTGAGGTTTTCCCAAGCTGCGCCGTTCCCCAACCCCGGGTGGCTCCCGGACGGGGTTCCCGGGCCCACCGACCTTCGTGGTCGGCGGGCCTCAGGTGGACGGCCTGTGCTGCGACGACGCTCGCTCCCCTGGGGAGCCGCGGGAACCTGGAGGACCGTCGGGCCCAGTGAGGCACTGGACCCGGCCTCCGCCCGTCAGGCGGACGCGGCCCCGCGAACCCCGGCGGCTGTCAGCCGGCCGGAGCCGCGGCGCGGTCGAGCGCCAGCGGGTCGGTCACCGTGCCGGACTCCTCGTCGAGCGGCCCCTGCGCCAGCCTGGTCACCTCTGCGGGGACCGGCGGCGCCAGGTCGGCCGTCACACGGAGACCGGACAATACGTCGTCGGGTCGTACGGCGGGTGTGGCGTGTCGTACTACCAGGCGCAGTATCGCACAGGGACGGCCGGTCCGAACATTGCGGTCCGCTTCGGCCGCCGTGTCCGCACCGTCGACGACCTGCGGCGCGGCGATCTCGAGCGCCGCCACCGGACCGCGCGCGTCGAAGACCCGCACGCCGTTCTTGGTCACGCGTTCGACCTCGACCCGCTCCGCGGCGAGGAACACCGCGACCGCGCGGGCGGCCTCCTGCGGCTCGACGCCGTCCAGCCGGAGCAGCCACTCGGAGGCCTCCAGGCGCTCCACGAAGTTCGGCGTCCGGACCTCGACCGCGTCGATCACGTCCAGTCCGGTCGGCAGCGACTCGTCCAGCTGTGCCCGCAGTTCCTCCGGGTCACGGAGGGCGGCCAGGCCGATCTCCAGGTACTCCGCCTCGCTCGCCACCCCGGTCGGGGCCGCGTTGGCGTAGGACACCTTCGGGTGCGGGGTGAAGCCGGCCGAATAGGCCATCGGCACGGCGGACCGGCGCAGGGCGCGCTCGAAAGCGCGCTGGAAGTCGCGGTGGCTGGTGAAGCGGAGCCGGCCGCGCTTGGTGTAGCGGAGACGGATCCGCTGCACCGTCGGCGCGGGCGGAGGACCGTCGGGCGTACGGCGTGCCAGGGTCGCTCAGTCCTTAGTCAGTTGTCCCCGTCCGGCGCGACGACTGCCGCCGCTGTCCGGACTCTGTCACCTCAAAGGGTACGCGCCCCGCCACCCCCCTCGTCCCGCCCCTGGTCAGCCGCCCCCCGACGCACGGAGCCCTCCCCGGTTCCCGGGGAGGGCTCCATCCGTCACTTCGAGCACGTCACGCGTCCCGGACCCGCCCGGTCCGCGCCACCCACGCCGTCAACTAGCCCTGCGGGGCAGCCCCGTTGACCACGGCCAGCGGCAGCAGCTTCTTCCCGGTGGGACCGATCTGGATCTTGAGGTCCATCTGCGGGCACACGCCGCAGTCGAAGCACGGGGTCCAACGGCAGTCGTCGACCTCGACCTCCTCCAGGGCGTCCTGCCAGTCCTCCCAGAGCCAGTCCTTGTCGAGGCCGCTGTCCAGGTGGTCCCAGGGCAGCACCTCCTCGTAGGTGCGCTCGCGGGTGGTGTACCAGTCGACGTCGACGCCGGTGCCGGCCAGGCCCTTCTCGGCGGAGGCCATCCAGCGGTCGTAGGAGAAGTGCTCGCGCCAGCCGTCGAAGCGGCCGCCGTCCTCGTAGACGGCGCGGATGACGGCGCCGATGCGGCGGTCGCCGCGGGACAGCAGGCCCTCGACGATGCCGGGCTTGCCGTCGTGGTAGCGGTAGCCGATGTTCTTGCCGTACTTGCGGTCGCCGCGGATCGAGTCGCGCAGCTTGGCCAGCCGGGCGTCGGTGGCCTCGGCGGACAGCTGCGGGGCCCACTGGAACGGGGTGTGCGGCTTGGGCACGAACCCGCCGATGGAGACGGTGCAACGGATGTCGTTCTGGCCGGTGACCTCGCGGCCCTTCTGGATGACGTTCTTCGCCATCGCGCCGATCTGGAGCACGTCCTCGTCGGTCTCGGTGGGCAGGCCGCACATGAAGTACAGCTTCACCTGGCGCCAGCCGTTGCCGTAGGCGGTGGCGACGGTGCGGATCAGGTCCTCCTCCGACACCATCTTGTTGATCACCTTGCGCATGCGCTCGCTGCCGCCCTCGGGGGCGAAGGTGAGGCCCGAGCGGCGGCCGTTGCGGGACAGCTCGTTGGCGAGGTCGATGTTGAAGGCGTCGACGCGGGTGGACGGCAGCGACAGGCCGATCTTGTCGTCGCTGTAGCGGTCGGCCAGGCCCTTGGCGATGTCCCCGATCTCGGTGTGGTCGGCGCTGGACAGCGAGAGCAGGCCCACCTCCTCGAAACCGGTCGCCTTCAGCCCGCGCTCCACCATCTCGCCGATGCCGGTGATGCTTCGCTCCCGCACGGGGCGCGTGATCATGCCGGCCTGGCAGAAGCGGCAGCCGCGGGTGCAGCCGCGGAAGATCTCCACGGACATCCGCTCGTGCACGGTCTCCGCGAGCGGGACGAGCGGCTGCTTCGGGTAGGGCCACTCGTCGAGGTCCATCACGGTGTGCTTGGACACCCGCCACGGCACGCCCGGGGCGTTCGGCACGACGCGGCCGATCCGGCCGTCGGCCAGGTACTCCACGTCGTAGAACTTCGGCACGTACACCCCGCCGGTACGGGCGAGGCGCAGCAGCAGCTCGTCGCGTCCGCCCGGGCGGCCCTCGGCCTTCCAGCCGCGGACGAGCTCGGTGATGTCGAGCACGGCCTGCTCGCCGTCGCCGACCACCGCGCAGTCGATGAAGTCCGCGATCGGCTCGGGGTTGAACGCGGCGTGGCCGCCGGCCAGGACGATCGGGTCCTCGTCGGTGCGGTCCTTGGCCTCCAGCGGGATGCCGGCCAGGTCGAGCGCGGTCAGCATGTTGGTGTAGCCGAGCTCGGTGGAGAACGACAGCCCGAACACGTCGAAGGCCTTCACCGGGCGGTGCGCGTCCACGGTGAACTGCGGGACGTCGTGCTCGCGCATCAGCGCTTCGAGGTCCGGCCAGACGCTGTAGGTGCGCTCGGCGAGCACGCCCTCGCGCTCGTTGAGCACCTCGTAGAGGATCATGACGCCCTGGTTGGGCAGGCCGACCTCGTAGGCGTCGGGGTACATCAGCGCCCAGCGGACGTCGCAGGCGTCCCAGTCCTTGACGGTCGAGTTGAGCTCGCCGCCGACGTACTGGATCGGCTTCTGGACGTGCGGGAGGAGGGCCTCCAGGCGTGGGAAGACCGATTCGACAGTCATGTACTAGGAACCCTTACGACGTGATTCGGTGCCGCGCGCATCGGCAGGCGACGGCGGGGAGGGGTGACCCTCAAGGGTAGCCCAATCCGGGGAAAGGCCCGCTGGCTCACCCCCGGGCTCACCGACGCCCGGCCCGGGCACCCGCCCGCGCTCCGGCGCGGCCGCCCCGGTAGGGCCCGCCCCGGCACGCGCAGTGCGCGCCCGCCGCCCGGCGCCGTCCGCCGTTGACATGCCCGGACCACCCATGCGGTACTGACAGGGCCCCGCCAGAGACCTCTGCACCCCTTCCGGACAAGGGAGTTGAGCCGTACGCTCAACCCTCGCCGACTCCCCCCCCGGCGACCCGTCCCCGGCGCGCAGGGCCCCGCCCCCGGCCCCGCAGGCAGCGTCCGTCGACGCCCCAGCGCGCCCCGGCGGCCCGACGAGCCAGGCGGCCGCGCGGCCACGCGGTCACGCCCTAGGAGAGCCATGACCGACACCGACCGGCGGGTCCGCCCGCCCCGACCCCTCGGCAGCCGGGCCGCCCGCTACCCCGCGCCGGCCCAGGCCGAGGCCGCGGCCCGGCGGCTCGCGCTGCGCCACCCGGAGCGGTGCCGGCTGCGCGAGGTGGGCCGCTCGCGGGCCGGGCGCCCGCTGCTGCTGCTGTCCGTCGACCGGGGCCCGCGCACGGTGCTGGTCGTCGGCGGCCCGCACCCCAACGAGCCGATCGGCACGGCCGGCGCCCTGCGGCTGGCCGAGGTGCTGCTGGCACGCCCCACCCGGCCCGGCCTGTCCTGGCACCTGCTGCTCTGCCTGGACCCGGACGGCGCCGCGCTCAACGCAGGCTGGCTGGACGGGCCGCTCACCGCCCGCCGGCACTACGAGCACTTCTTCCGCCCCTCGTTCGAGGAGCAGCCCGAACTGCTGCCGGCCGCCGACGCGGGCCGGCCCCCGATGCCCGAGAGCCTGGCGCTGACCGGCCTGATCGACGAGCTGCGCCCGTTCCTGCAGTGCTCGATGCACGGGGTGGACTTCGGCGGCGCCTTCATCCAGCTGACCGCTCCGGTGCCCGGGCTGCCCGAGCTCTTCGCCTCCTCGGTGCGCCGGGCCGGCATCCCGCTGGACGTCGACCCCTTCGACGCGGTCGGCTGGGCCAGCCCCTTCCCCGGCACCTACCTGATGCCCTCGGCGGACGGCGCGGGCCGGTCACGGGCGCTGCCGGACGAGCCGGAGCTGTCCACCTGGTCGTACGCCGGCCGGCACGGCGGGGTGACGGCCGTGCTGGAGGTGCCGATGTGGGCCGTGGACGCGGTCGGCGACGGCCGTCCGCACCCGGCGGCGGACCGGGCGGTCGGCGCCGCGGCCCGGACGCTGCGCGAGCGCGCCGAGGAGCTCTCCGGGCTGCTGGCCCACGTGCCCGCGCACACCCGGGCGGCGCACGGCGCACTGGTGCGCGCGGCCGGGTTCACCCTGGAGTTCTGTCCGTCGGTGGCGGAGGAGTGGCTGGCCCGCTGGTGCGCCGAGCCGCTCACGGTGTCCCGGGTGACCACCGCCGAGATCGTCGCGGCCCGGATCCCGCTGCGGGTGGCGTCGACGGTGCTGCGGCTGCTGGCGGACACCGGCGGTCCGACCGTGGAGGCGGCCCGGGGCCGGGCCCGCGACATCGTCACCGAGAGCCTGGGCCGGCTGCACCACCGCTTCGGCGCCCGCTGGGTGCCGGTCCAGGAGCAGCTGGCCCACCAGGTCCGCGCGGCACTCACCGCCGTCGACTGCCTGCTCTGACCGAGATCCAGGCCAGGCGCAACCGGGCAACAACTACCCACCCCAGAACCTAGTTGAGAACCACCGAGGGCCGACCCGAGAGATCCTCGGGCCGGCCCTCGACGGACGCACGGACGCGCGAACGGTCCGCTCAGGCCGCTATCGGCCGCTGGCTGCGGACCGCCTGGAGCAGCCCGATCGCGATCCAGACCGCGAACATCGACGACCCCCCGTAGGAGACGAACGGCAGCGGGATGCCCGCCACCGGCATGATGCCCAGGCACATCCCGATGTTCTCGAAGGCCTGGAAGGAGAACCAGGCGATGATCCCCGCGGCCACGATCGTCCCGTACAGGTCGGTCGCCTGCCGGGCGATCCGGCAGGCCCGCCACAGCACCACGCCGACCAGCAGGATGATCGCCAGCGCCCCGACGAAGCCCAGCTCCTCACCGGCCACCGTGAACACGAAGTCGGTCTGCTGCTCCGGCACGAACTGCCCGGTGGTCTGCGTCCCGTGGAACAGACCCTTGCCGGTCAGCCCGCCCGAGCCGATCGCGATCCGGGCCTGCGCGGTGTTGTAGCCGACGCCGGAGGGGTCCAGCTGCGGGTTGGCGAAGGCCGCGAAGCGGTCGATCTGGTACTTGCTCAGCACCCCGAGCTTCCAGATCGCCACGCACCCGACGGTGCCCGCCACCAGCAGCCCGAGCACCCAGCGGTTGGCCGCCCCCGAGCCGAGCAGGATGCCCAGCACGATCGCGGCCATCACCATCACCGAGCCAGCGTCCGGCATCAGCAGCACGACGCACATCGGCAGGAAGGCCCAGACCAGGCCGCGGAACACCGCCCGGTGCGAGGGGTACTCCCGCTCCCCCGCGTCCACCTGGTCGGACAGCACGACCGCCATCGCCAGCACGATCCCCAGCTTCGCGAACTCGGCGGGCTGGATGGAGAAGCCGCCGCCCAGCTGGATCCAGGAGTGCGCGCCGTTGATGGTCGAGCCCAGCGGGCTGAGCGTGGCGAGCAGCATCAGGATCACGCCGATGTACAGGAACGGCACGAGGGTGCGGAAGCGCCGGCTCCCTATCCCTATCACCACCGAGCACAGCACCAGCCCGACGACCAGGTTGGTCAGGTGCCGGTACAGGAAGTACTGCGGGTCGCCGTGGGTGAGCGAGTCCCGGCCTCGGGTGGCCGACCAGACCAGCAGGGAGCTGCCGAGCGACAGGGCCAGCGCGGCGAGCAGCAGTATCCAGTCCAGCCGCCACAGCGGCGAGTCCTTGGCCAGGGCCTTGGAGACCCCGCTGCGCTGCGGGCTCAGCCGCAGCTGCCGGTAGGAGCCGTAGGAGGTCATGCCCGCCCCCTTCCCGGGCCGCGGTTCGGTTCGAGTGCGGCGTCGGCCGCGGTGCCCGGGGCGGGCCGGTCCTTCGGCTGCGCCGGGTCCAGGAACGCCGAGGCCGGGGCGGGCTCGCCCGGCACCTGTTCCAGGAAGGCCGGCGCCGGTCCGGGCACGCCCTGCGCCTGCTCCGGCGACGCCAGGAGGCCCGGGCCCGCGAGGGCCTGCGCCGGGTCGACGGTGTCGGCGGTGTGGCCGGTGTTGCCGGTGTCGGCGGTGTCGGCGGTGTAGGCCGCCGGCTTGACGATCGCGGTGCCGTCCGGGTTGAACTTCGGCAGTTCGGCCTGCGGCGCGGGCAGCAGCGCCTTGCCGTTGTCGATGTTGCCCTTGTCGTCGACGCCGTACAGCGCCTGGTAGATCCGGCGGACGGCGTCGCCGGAGCCGCCGGAGCCGGTGCCGCCCTGGCTTATCGTCATGACGACCGCGTAGTCCTTGCTGTACGTGGTCAGCCAGGAGGTGGTCTGCTTGCCCTCGACCTCGGCGGTGCCGGTCTTGGCGTGCAGCTCGATCTTGTTCTGCGGCCAGCCGGCGCCGGCGAACTTCCAGGCGGCGGTACCGCCGGTGATGACGCCCGCGGTGGCCTGGTCGATGTAGCTCAGCAGCTTCTGGGAGCCGGGGAACTTGCCGTCCTCGTGCGGGGCGATCTCGCGGACGAGGTCCCCGCTCGGGCTTATCACCGCCTTGGCGATGGTCGGCCGGTAGAAGGTGCCGCCGTTGGCCAGCGCCGAGTAGATCCGGGCCATCTGGACCGGGGTGACGAGCGTGTCGCCCTGGCCGATCGCGAAGTTGACGGCGTCACCGGCGCGCATCTGGTAGCCGTCGACGCAGTTCTCCTTGGCGATCTGGTCGGAGAAGCTGGTGCCGCCCTTCTGTGCCTGCGCGCACCAGGCGTCCTTGTTGTTGTCGTAGAAGGACTGCTTCCACTGCCGGTCCGGCACCCGGCCGGTGACCTCGCTGGGCAGGTCGATGCCGGTCTTGGCGCCGAGGCCGAACTGGTGGGCGGTCTTGAAGAACCAGTCGCCCGGCTCCTTCTTCGGCTTGATGCCGCCGTCCTTCATCCACTGGTCGTACGCCAGGCCGTAGAAGACGGTGTCGCAGGAGACCTCCAGCGCCTTCTCCAGGGAGATGGAGCCGAAGTTCTCGCTCTCGAAGTTCTTGAACTCGCGGCCGCCGATGGTCATGCTCTTCGGGCACGCGTACGTCCCGTCCAGCGAGTAGCCGGCCTCGACGGCGGCGGTGGTGGAGACGACCTTGAAGGTCGAGCCGGGGGCGGACTGACCCTGTATGGCCCGGTTCAGCAGCGGGAAGTTGGAGTCCTTGCTGGTCAGCGACTGGTAGTCCTTGCCGGTGATGCCGCCCACCCAGAGGTTGGGGTCGTAGGTCGGCGCGCTGGCCATCGCGACGATCCGGCCGGTGTGGACGTCCATCACCACGGCGGCGCCGGAGTCGGCCTCGTAGTTGCGGTTGGTGACCTTGTCGAAGGTCTTCCGGGCGTCGGCCATGGCCTGCCCGAGGTTGTCCTCGACCACCTTCTGCACCCGGGCGTCGATGCTGGTGACCAGGTTGTTGCCGGTCTGCGGGGCGGCGGCGCCGGCGGTGCCGATCACCCGGCCGAGGTTGTCCACCTCCAGCTGGGTGATGCCGGCGGTGCCGCGCAGGTCGCGGTCGTACACCGACTCCAGGCCGGCCCGGCCGATCTGGTCGGCCGGCAGGTAGCGGTCCAGGCCGGACTTGGAGGCGGTCTTGCTGACCTCCTCGTCGGTGACCGGCGAGAGGTAGCCGAGCACCTGGGCCATGTTGGCGCCCTCGGCGCCGGTGTAGCGGCGCACGGCGGTGGGCTGCGCGGTGACCCCGGGGAAGTCCTCGCGGCGTTCCATTATCTGCATCGCCTGCTGGGTGGTCGCCTCCTTGGTGACCGGGATCGGCTGGTAGGGCGAGCCGTTCCAGCAGGGCTGCGGGGTCTTGGCGTCGCAGAGCCGGGTCTTCTCCTGCACGTCCTTGGCGGGCATCCCCAGCACCTCGGCCAGCCGGCCGAGCACCGCCTTGCCGCCGTCCTTCTGCTGCAGCAGCGAGGTGCGGCTGACCGAGACCACCAGCCGGGCCTCGTTGCCGGCCAGGATCCGCCCGGAGGCGTCCAGGATCTCGCCGCGGACGGCCGGTTCGACCACCTCGCGGATGTGGTTGCCGGTCGCCTTGGCGGTGTAGACGCTGGCGTTGCGGATCTGCAGGTACCACAGCCGTCCGCCGAGGGTGGCGAGCAGCGACAGGACCAGGATCTGCAGCACCACCAGACGGATCGTCACCCGCCGGGTACGGCCGGTCTCGGGGATGTTGCTCACGTCTCGTGCGCTCCAGGATGCGGGAAGTCGGGAGGTCGGGGGCCGGGCCGGTTACGGGCGCCGGGCGAAGCCGGGCATGCGCCGCTTCTTGTAGGACGGGCCGGCCGAGGACTCGCGCGTGGTGCGGTAGCGGGCCAGCGTGCCCAGACCGGAGCCGCCCTCGTCGTCATCGGCGGCCGCGGTCACCGGGTCACGCCCGAAGCGGCGGCCGACCAGCATCACCAGCGGCACCACGAACGGCGCCAGCAGCACGTCGTACAGCAGGGCGCTGACCACCAGGCCGCCGAGGCCGACGTGCCGGGCCGCGGTGTCGCCGACCAGGGCGCCGACCATCGCGTACAGCAGGGTGGAGGCGACGGCCGCGGCGGCCACCACCATCAGCGCGCCGGACACCGACCGCTGGCGGCCGTGGTCCGGGCGCAGCAGCCCGGCGGCGTAGCCCATCAGGCAGAGCACCAGCGCGTAGCGGCCGATCGCGTGGTCGGAGGGCGGCGCGAGGTCGGCGAGCAGGCCGGCCGAGAAGCCGACCACGCAGCCGCCGGACGGCCCGTAGACCAGGGCCAGGCCGACCACGACGAGCAGCAGTATGTCCGGGGTGGCCCCCGGGAGCTGGAGCCGGCCGAAGACGCTGACCTGGAGGATCAGGCCGAGCAGGATCAGGCCGGCGGAGACGGGGATGCGGGCGAGGCGCATGGCTCAGTTCCCCCCAGTGGGCTTGGCGGGCGGGGCGGCGGGCGCGGACGGGGTCTGGGCGGGGGCCGGCGGCAGGACGGCGTCGCGCGGGTCGGCACGCGGCGGCACGACCACCACGCCGACCAGGTCCAGCCGGGTGAACTGGACGAAGGGCTCGACCAGGACGGTCTTGGTCAGCTGGCCCGGGGTGGCCTCGACCTCGACGACCTTGCCGACCGGCACGCCGGGCACGAACGGGCGGCCGCTCTGCGAGCCGAAGGTGACCAGCCGGTCGCCGGCCTTGACCTGGGCCTTGCCGTTGAGCAGCGAGACCTTCATCGGGCTGGTGCCCCCGCCGGAGGCGAAGCCGATCTCGCCGCTGGCCTCCAGCCGGGTGCCGGCCGAGAAGCCGGGGTCGGAGGCGAGCAGCACGGTGGCGGTGGTCGGGGCGACGGTGGTGATCCGGCCGACCAGGCCCTGACCGTTGATCACCGTCATGTCGCGGGTGAGGCCGTCGTCGCTGCCGGAGTCGATAGTGATGGTCCAGGAGAAGCCCTGGGCCGGGCCGATCGCGATGACCTGGGCGGCCTTGACGGTGTAGCCGCCGGCGCCGGCGGTGCGCAGCAGGTCGTCGAGCTGCTTGGTGCGCCCGGTGGCCATGTCGGAGGAGGCGAGCTTCTGCCGCAGTTCGGTGTTCTCGCGGGCGAGCTCGTCGGTGCGGCCGTTGTTGGACGCGGCGTCGCGGAAGGCCCGGACGGTGTCGGCGACCGGGTCGACGACGGTGGCGGCTCCGCGCTCGACCGGGCCGAGGACGCTGGCGGCGGCGTGTCGGGCACCGCCGAGGGGGGAGCTCTCACCGCCCTTGATGTCCACGGTGACGAGTGCGAAGGCTACGGCCACCAGCAGGATGAGCAGCAGCCGGCTCTCTCGTGTGTCCCTCACGGTGCTGGTACTGCCCCTTCGTACCTGGTCGGCCGCCCGGGCTGTGGGGCCCGGGCGGCAGCCCGTTCAGTTGAGTGTCGGATGTTCTCGGTGGTGCTAACGGCGCGGGGAGGCGTCCAGTACCTGCTGGAGCGCCTCGAACTCCTCGACGCACTTGCCGGAGCCGAGCGCGACCGAGTCGAGCGGGTTCTCGGCGATGTGGATCGGCATGCCGGTCTCGCGGCGCAGCCGCTCGTCGAGGCCGCGCAGCAGGGCGCCGCCGCCGGTGAGCACGATGCCGCGGTCCATCACGTCGCCGGCCAGCTCGGGCGGGCACTGGTCGAGGGTGGTCTTCACGGCGTCGATGATCGAGTTGACCGGCTCGTCGATGGCCTCGCGGACCTCGGCGGCGGAGATGACCACGGTCTTGGGCAGGCCGCTGACCAGGTCGCGGCCGCGGATCTCGGCGTGCTCGTCCTTCTCGCCCTCCAGGCCGAAGGCGCTGCCGATGCTCATCTTGATCTGCTCGGCGCTGCGCTCGCCAAGGAGCAGCGAGTACTCCTTCTTGATGTGCTGGACGATCGCGTTGTCCAGCTCGTCGCCGGCGACCCGGATGGACTGGGCGGTGACGATGCCGCCGAGGGAGATGACCGCGACCTCGGTGGTGCCGCCGCCGATGTCGACGACCATGTTGCCGGTGGCCTCGTGGACGGGCAGCCCGGCGCCGATGGCGGCGGCCATCGGCTCCTCGATGATGTGCACCTGGCGGGCGCCGGCCTGCGAGGAGGCCTCGATCACGGCGCGGCGCTCGACCCCGGTGATGCCGGAGGGCACGCAGACCACGACCCGGGGGCGGGCGAGGTAGCGGCGGCGGTGGATCTTGAGGATGAAGTAGCGGAGCATCCGCTCGGTGATCTCGAAGTCGGCGATCACGCCGTCCTTGAGCGGGCGGATGGCGACGATGTTGCCCGGCGTCCGGCCGATCATCTTCTTCGCCTCGGCACCGACCGCCAGGATGCCGCCGGTGTTGGTGTTCACCGCGACGACGGACGGCTCGTTGAGGACGATCCCCTTGCCCCTGACGTACACCAGCGTGTTGGCAGTTCCAAGGTCGATCGCCAAGTCGCGGCCGATGAACGACAGGTTGCTCGCCATGGGGTGTGGTTGCCTTCCCGGGCTCGGAGTTCATGGGGGTTGGACGAGAGCGCGCCCACGCTCGGGCGGAGCCAGCTGAGCTGCCTTACCGGGCCCTTGAGTCGCGTCCATCGTAGTCACGCGGCGCGGTACGGACGTCGATGCGGGGCATACCGTCCATTGTCCGGAGCGTGTTCGCTTCTCCGGGCATTGGGACGCCGTGTCGGCACCTCTGGTTGCTTATTTCACGATAAAAGTGCCCCGGCCGGGCCAATGGTCCCGACCGGGGCAGTGCCAAGGTCCCTCGGGCGTGTCGCCCGGCTGGACTCAGGCGTGCGCCGGGAAGAAGATCTTGATCTCGCGCTCGGCCGACTCCGGGGAGTCCGAGGCGTGGATCAGGTTCTCGCGGGTGATCGTCGCGTAGTCGCCGCGGATGGTGCCGGCCCCGGCCTCCAGCGGGTTGGTCGCACCGGCCAGCATCCGGATGCCGCGGACGACCTCCTCGCCCTCGACGATCAGCGCGATCGACGGGCCGGAGGTCATGAACTCCAGCAGCGGCTCGTAGAACGGGCGGCCGACGTGCTCCGCGTAGTGCTGCTCCAGCGTCGCCCGGTCGAAGGTGCGCAGCTCGACGGCGGTGAGCCGCCAGCCGGCCTTGCGCTCGATGCGGCTGATGATCTCGCCGGCCAGGCCACGCTGGACGGCGTCGGGCTTGAGCAGGACGAGAGTGCGCTGGGACACGGTGCGTCTCCTGGGGATTCGGTACGGCAAGGCAGTCGGGCCGACGGGCGGGAGCCGACACGGCAGAGATTACCTTGCGTGTGCGGCGTGTCGGCCCGCCGGTCCGGGCCCTAGACCGGTACGGCGGCCGCCTCGGCGGCGGCCCGGGCGGCCTTGAACTCGTCCACCTTGCGGCCGTAGTGCACCGAGCACCACCACAGGCCGGCGAAGACCACGCCGAGGCCGAACATGGTCGGCAGGATGAAGCCGCTGGCGATCAGTCCGATCTGCAGCGCCCAGCCGACGGCCACCGCACCGGGGCGGTTGATCATGCCGCAGAGCGCGATGCACAGCGCCATGACGATCCCGGTGACGATCCAGATCGTGGCCGTGGAGACGCTGGACAGCTGCATCGCGACCAGCGCGGCGAACATGGCCAGGAGCGCCTCGCCGATCAGGGTCGAGGAGCAGAGGGTCCTCATGTCACTTCCTCCCGAGCAGCAGGCGGGCCTCGCCCACCGTGATGACCGAACCGGTGACCAGCACCCCGGCACCGCCGAGGTCGCCCTCCTCCTCGGCGAGGGTGACGGCGGCCGCGATGGCGTCGTCGAGCCGGGGCTCGACCTGGACGCGGTCCTCGCCGAAGATGTCGACGGCCAGCGCCGCCAACTCGTCGACGTCCATCGCGCGGTGGGTGGAGTTCTGGGTGATGACGACCTCGGCCAGGATCGGCTCGAAGGCCTCCAGCACGCCGGCCACGTCCTTGTCCCCGGAGGTGCCGATCACGCCGACGAGCCGGGTGAAGCCGAAGGACTCGCCGAGGGCGGCGACGGTGGCGCGGGCGCCGTGCGGGTTGTGCGCGGCGTCCAGGATGATCGTGGGGCTGCGGCGGACGACCTCCAGGCGGCCGGGCGAGGAGACACCGGAGAAGGCCTGGCGGACCTTGTCCACGTCGAGCTGCCCGCCGCGGGCGCCGCCGACGCCGAAGAAGGCCTCGACCGCGGCCAGCGCCAGCACCGCGTTGTGCGCCTGGTGCTCGCCGTGCAGCGGGATGAAGACGTCCTCGTACTCCTCGCCGCCGAGCCCGCGCAGCGTCACCAGCTGGCCGCCGACGCCGAGCTCACGGCGGATCACGCCGAACTCCATGCCCTCGCGGGCCACCGTGGCGTCGACCTCGACGGCGCGCCGCAGGATGTTCTGGGCGGCGTCCAGCTGCTGCTGGGCGACGACGGCGACGGCTCCGGACTTGATGATCCCGGACTTCTCGACCGCGATCTCGCCGGTGGTCTCGCCGAGCTTGTCGGTGTGGTCCAGCCCGATCGGGGTGATCACGGCGACGGCGGCGTCGATGACGTTGGTGGCGTCCCAGGAGCCGCCCATGCCGACCTCGACCACGGCGACGTCCACGGGGGCGTCGGCGAAGGCGGCGTAGGCCATGCCGGTCAGCACCTCGAAGAAGGACATCGGCACCGGCTGCGCCGCGTCGACCATCTGCACGTACGGCTCGATGTCGCGGTAGACCTCGACGAAGCGCTCGGGGGTGATCGGGGCGCCGTCGAGGGTGATCCGCTCGGTGACGCTCTCCACGTGCGGGCTGGTGTAGCGGCCCGTGCGCAGTTCGAAGGTGTTGAGCAGCTGCTCGATCATCCGGGCGGTGGAGGTCTTGCCGTTGGTCCCGGTGATGTGGATGGAGGGGAAGGACCGCTGGGGCTGGCCCAGGATGTCCATCAGCGCCTCGATCCGGTCGAGCGAGGGCTCCAGCTTGTTCTCCGGCCAGCGCTTGGAGAGCTCCACCTCGACATCGCGCAGGGTGTCGTCGGTGTCGCCGTCGGCGGGGCGGAGGGTGTACGGGTTCGGGTCGGCCTTGTCGCTCACGACCACAGTCTACGGAGGGTTGGCGGGCCGTCCTCACGGGGTGAGAACGACCACTTTGGTCGGGGTTTCCAATTTGCCCCCTTTACTATCTCTTTGGCGAGTTTGAACCGCAACGAAGCATCGATTCGCACCCCCTGGAGCCGCACCGCCTTTGATCACGAGGAGCACCACGCCATGCCCGACGCTCTGCACGACTGGATCGTGCTCCGCCAGGACGCCGTCGTCTGGTTCGCCGGACTGGTCTCACTGGCGCTCGTCGGCTACATGGCCTTCGTCTTCGGACGCTTCCTCCTGTACTGGGCCGGCTCCCGGCACGCCTTCCGGCACAACCGGCCCGCCGAGCCCGGCGACCCGACCGCCTTCCAGTGGCACCTGGTGATCCCCTGCCGCGACGAGGAGGCCGTGGTCACCCAGACCCTGGCCGGCCTGCGCGACAGCGCGCCCGGGGCCCACCTGTGGGTGATCGACGACGACAGCGAGGACGCCACCCGCGACCTCGTCCTCGCCGCCGCGGCCCACGACGACCGCGTCCACCTCGTCCAGCGCCGCCGCCCGCACGCCCGGATCGGCAAGGGCGCCGCCCTCAACGCCGCCTACCGCGAGATCACCGCCTGGCTGCCCGAGGACACCGACCGCTCCCGCGTGGTGATCGGCGTCGTCGACGCCGACGGACGGCTCGACCCCGGCACCCTCCCCCAGGTCTGCAACGACAAGGCGCTCGGCCGCCCCGACACCGGCGCCGTCCAGATCGGCGTGCGGATGCGCAACGCCGACGACGAACTCCCGCTGCCCTGCCGAGGCCGCACCGCCAACGCGTTCGCCCGCGCCCTGGTCCGGATGCAGGACATCGAGTTCCAGGCCAACAACGCCGGCATGCAGCTGCTGCGCCGCCGCACCGGCAGCGTCGGCCTCGGCGGGAACGGCCAGTTCGTCCGCCTCACCGCCCTCGACTCGCTCACCGCCGAGGAGGGCCGGGCCGGCCGCCCCTGGCCCGAGCGCGCCCTGCTGGAGGACTACGAGTCCGGCCTCGACCTGCGCCTGGCCGGCTGGCGCCTCACCCACGTCACCGAGACCCAGGTCTCCCAGGAGGGCCTGATCTCGCTGCGCCGCTTCCTCACCCAGCGCACCCGCTGGGCCCAGGGCAACATGCAGTGCCTGCGCTACACCGGCCGGGTGCTGCGCTCCCCCTTCTACACCTGGTCCGGCAAGGCCGAGGTGCTGTACACCTTCCTCCAGCCCGTCGTCTGCGTCCTGCTGGTCCTGCTGTTCCCGCTCTCGCTCGGGATCACCGCGGCCGGGCTGGTGCTCTTCCCCGCCGAAACCGCCGACTTCCACGTCAGGTTCGGCCCGTGGATGCTGCTCGCCTTCGCGGTCGCCACCCTGCCGATGGTGCTCTGGGGCTTCGCCTACCGCCGGCTCGTCCACCCCGACCGCGGCCGACTCACCGGACTGCTCTGGGGCGTCCTGATCTGGCTCTACGCCTACCACCTCTTCGTGGTCGCCACCCGGGCCGCCGCCCGGATGCTGCTCGGCCGCAACGGCTGGGCCAAGACCCGGCGCAACGCCGAGAAGGTCGCCCTCGGCGCCCCCACCGCCCTCGAGTCCTGAGCCCCGCGCCTGAGTCCCGCGCTGAGCCCCGCACCTGAAGCCTGAGCAGCCCCACCCCCCTCGGAGCCTCCCCATGAGCATGTGCCTTCCCCCCGCCAGCGTCGCCGTCGTCCTCGGCACCCGCCCCGAACTGGTCAAGCTCGCCCCGCTGATCCACGAACTCGGCGACGCCACCCGCCTGGTGCACACCGGCCAGCACTGGGACGAGGCGATGTCCGGCCGCTTCCTGCGCGACCTCGACCTGCCCCGCCCCGAACTGCTCACCGGCGTCGGCGGGCGCCCCCGGGCCGGCCAGATCGCCCAGTCCCTCGGCCAGCTGGACGCCGCCTTCGCCGAGGACCGCCCCGCCGCCGTGGTCGTCCAGGGCGACACCAACGCCACCCTCGCCGGGGCGCTGGCCGCCAACGCCCGGGAGATCCCGCTGGTGCACGTCGAGGCCGGGCTGCGCAGCTTCGACCGTGCGATGCCCGAGGAGCACAACCGGGTGATGGTCGACCACGTCTCCGACCTGCTCTGCGCCGCCACCGGGGACAACGTCGCCAACCTGCGCGCCGAGGCCCTCGCCGAGGAGCGGATCGCGCTCACCGGCAACACCGTCGTCGAGGTGGTCCGCCGCCAGCTGCCGGCCGCGGCCGACCGCGCCGCGCTGCTCGCCGCGCACGGGCTGCGCCCGGACGGCTACGTGCTGGCCACCGTGCACCGCCCGGAGAACACCGACACCGCCGAGGCACTGGGCGCCGTGCTGGCCGAACTGGACCGGATCGCCCGGGCGGGCACCCCGGTGCTGTTCCCGATGCACCCGCGCACCCGGGCCGCCGTCGAACGCTTCGCACTGGACGCCCTGCTGGAGCGCCTGGCCGTCACCGGGCCGGTCGGGTACGCCGACTTCCTGGGCCTGGCCAGCCACGCCGCGCTGCTGGTCTCCGACTCCGGCGGCGTGCAGGAGGAGTGCACCGTGCTCGGCCGCCCGCTGCTGGTGGTGCGCCGCTCCACCGAGCGTCCGGAGGCGGTGGCGGCGGGCTTCGCCGCGCTGGTGGGCCCCGACGAGGACCTGGGCGAGCTGGCCCGGGCCTGGCTGGCCGACACCCCCGAGCGGCTCGCCCGGCTCGCGGCCACCCCGAGCCCGTACGGCGACGGCCTGGCCTCCGCGCGGATCGCCGCGCTCACCGCCGCGGTCGCCGAGCCGGCCGAGCCCGGAGCAGCCGGCGCCGGAACAGCCGACGCCGGTGCGACGGGCACCGCGGCGGCCGACTCCGGGGCACGGCCTTCGGCCGCCTAGCGCCCTCTTGACAGCCGGATTGGTCTACTCCACCTTGTGAGTCAAGTCTCCTTCCCCAACAGGGACTTGAGTTGTCGGTAGCTCCCGCACGCGCACCATCGACACCCCGGACGGCGCTCCACCCCCACCACCCAGGCGCGCCGCCGGGCCTCCCCCACAGGAGATGGAGTCATGCCACCTGCCCGACACCGGCGCCCACGCGCCGTCCACACCCTGCTCGCCGGGGCCTGCGCCGTCGCCCTCGGCCTGAGCGGGCTCGCCCTCGCCACCGGCACCGGCGCCCACGCCGCCGACCCCGACCTGATCACCAACGGCGGCTTCGAGACCGGCACCCTGTCCGGCTGGTCCTGCGGCAACGGCGCCGTCCAGAGCACGACCGTGCACTCCGGCCGCTACGCCCTGCAGTCCACCCCGGGCTCGGGCGACACCGGCGAGTGCACCCAGACCGTCGCCGTGCAGCCCTCCTCGACGTACACGCTGAGCTCCTGGGTCCAGGGCTCGTACGTCTACCTGGGCGCCCGCGGCACCGGCGGCACCGACCCCGGCACCTGGACGAACTCCTCCGGCTGGGCCCAGCTGAGCACCGGCTTCACCACCGGCCCTGGCACCACCAGCGTCACCGTCTACCTGCACGGCTGGTACGGGCAGCCCGCCTTCCTCGCCGACGACGTCTCGCTGATCGGCCCGGGCGGCCCGCAGCCCTCCCAGAGCCCGACCGCCACCACGTCCCCGAGCCCCACCGGCACCGGCAGCCCCTCCCCCACGGGCACCGGCACCGCCAGCCCGACCGCCACCTCGACCGGCAAGCCGCCCGGCCTGCCCAAGCACATCCTGACCGGCTACTGGCAGAACTTCGACAACGGCGCCACCGTCCAGCGGATCAGCGACGTCCCGGCCGCGTACGACATCATCGCGGTCTCCTTCGCCGACGCCACCACCACACCGGGCGGGCTGGGCTTCACCCTGGACCCGGCCCTCTCCTCCCGCCTCGGCGGCTACACCGACGCCCAGTTCAAGGCCGACATCGCGGCCAAGCGGGCGGCCGGCAAGAAGGTGGTGCTCTCGGTCGGCGGGCAGAACGGCACGGTGTCGGTGAGCGACCCGACCTCGGCGGCCAACTTCGCGAGCACCGCGTGGGCGCTGATGCAGGGCTACGGCTTCGACGGGATCGACATCGACCTGGAGAACGGCGTCAACTCCGTCTACCTGGGCCAGGCGCTGCACTCGCTGGCGGCGAAGAGCGGCAGCGGGTTCGTCCTCACCATGGCGCCGCAGACCATCGACATGCAGTCGACCGGCATGGAGTACTTCAAGCTGGCGCTGAACGTGAAGGACATCCTCACCATCGTCAACATGCAGTACTACAACTCCGGTGCGATGAACGGCTGCGACGGCAACGTCTACTCGCAGGGCACCGAGGACTTCCTCACCGGGCTGGCCTGCATCCAGCTCAAGGGCGGGCTGCGGCCCGACCAGGTGGGGCTCGGGGTGCCGGCCTCCACCAGCGCGGCGGGCGGCGGGTACGTCAGCCCGAGCGTGGTCGACAACGCGCTGGACTGCCTGGCCGCCGGCACCAACTGCGGCAGCTACAAGCCGGACACCACCTGGCCGGGCATCGGCGGGGCGATGACCTGGTCGACCAACTGGGACGCCAAGGCGGGCAACCCGGTCGCGGGCACCATCGGCGCGCACCTGCACGCCATGCCGTGACGCCCCCGGCCCGGACCGGGGTTCAGACCCCGGCCCGGGCCTCCGGGACGTGTGCCGCGGGCCCGCCGTGCCGGCGGCGCAACTCGGCCGTGATCTCGGCCAGTTCGCCCTCGGGCAGCAGCGGCAGCATCATCGCGACGCCCTGCAGAAGACCGCCGAGCAGGAAGGTGGTGTCTGCGGTCGAGGCGACCAGGCCGCGCACCTCGGCCACCTCGCCGGCGGCCACCGCCTCGATCAACCGGGCGGCGTCCGCGCTCTCCTCGTCCACCTCGACCGCGCCGTTGTCGGCCGGGGCGCGCCGGGCCATCGCCCGCAGCACCCGGTCGCCGACCTCGGGCGCGTACGCCTTGCGGACGGCCTCGGCGGCGATCCAGGCGAGCAGGGTGGTCACCTCGCGCTCGGCGCGCTCGGCGAGGAGCAGGTCCAGCTCGTGGTCGAAGGCGAGCTGGTTGCCGTGACGGAACGCCAGCAGCAGGGTCGCCGCCCTGGCCTTGGCCTCCTCCACCGCCTCGGCAGGAAGTTCGTCGGCCAATTCCTCGGTCACCACCACGCCATGCCCTCCCGTCCGTCGGCTCAGCAGGAACGCTCAGCAGAAACACCCGTCAGAAACTCCGTGCACACCGTACACATCCGACCTGCAAACTTCCGCGAACCCGCGCGGGCAAGACCGGAATGAATTCGGAAGGAATAGGACCTCACCCGGTCCAGGATGAATATTCGCCGGAAGGGAGCAATGTTGCTGGGCTATTAGGCGTAGCAAAAAGAACACCGCCGCCGGGCCCGGCCGAGCCGCCCGGAAACGCCGGAGGGGCCGCACCCCGCGCGTCGCGGAGTGCGGCCCCTCACGGACCGGTTCGGACTCAGCCCTGCGGCAGCGCCGCGAGCTGGGCGGTGATCCGGGCGATGTCGGCCTCGGCGGCCTCCTGGCGGCCCCGGATCTTGGCGACCACCTCGTCCGGCGCCTTGGCGAGGAACGCCTCGTTGCCGAGCTTGGCCGTGGTCTGCGCCTTCTCCTTCTCGGCGGCCGCGAGGTCCTTGGCGAGGCGCTTGCGCTCCGCCGCGACGTCGATGGTGCCGGAGAGGTCGAGCGCGACGGTGGCGCCGGCGACCGGGAGCGAGGCGGTGGCCGCGAAGCCCTCCTCGGGGACGGTCAGCCGCAGCAGCGAGCGGATCGCGTCCTCGTGGACGGCCAGCACGGTGCCGTCCAGCTCCAGCTCCGCCGGGACGCGCTGGCCCGGCTTGAGGCCCTGGTCCGAGCGGAACCGGCGGACCTCGGTGACCACCTGCTGCAGCGTGGCGATCTCGGCCTCGGCCTCGGCGTCGCGGTAGCCGCTGTCCGTCGGCCAGTCGGCGATGACCAGCGACTCGGCACCGGTGAGCGTGGTCCACAGGGTGTCGGTGACGAAGGGCACGATCGGGTGCAGCAGCCGCAGCGTGACGTCCAGGACCTCGCCGAGCACCCGGCGCGCGGCGTCGGCCTGCGGGCCGCCCTTGGCCAGGGTGGTCTTGGAGAGCTCGACGTACCAGTCGAAGACCTCGTCCCAGGCGAAGTGGTACAGCGCCTCGGACAGCTTGGAGAACTGGTAGTCCTCGTACAGCCCGTCCACCTCGGCGACGGTGCTGTTCAGGCGCGACAGGATCCAGCGGTCGGTCGCGGTCAGCTCCTCCGGCGCGGGCAGCGGGCCCTCGACGGTGGCGCCGTTCATCAGCGCGAAGCGGGTGGCGTTCCAGATCTTGTTGGCGAAGTTGCGGGCCGCCTGGACCCAGTCCTCGCCGATCGGCACGTCGACGCCCGGGTTGGCACCGCGCGCCAGCGTGAAGCGCAGCGCGTCCGAACCGTACTTGTCCATCCAGTCCAGCGGGTTGACCACGTTGCCGAAGGACTTCGACATCTTCTTGCCGTTCTGGTCACGGACCATGCCGTGCAGCGCGATGGTGTGGAACGGCGGGGTGCCGTCCATCGCGTAGAGGCCGAACATCATCATCCGGGCGACCCAGAAGAACAGGATGTCGTAGCCGGTGACCAGGACGGAGTTCGGGTAGAACTTCGCCAGGCTCTCGGTCTGCTCCGGCCAGCCGAGCGTGGAGAACGGCCACAGTCCGGAGGAGAACCAGGTGTCCAGGACGTCGTTGTCCTGGTGCCAGCCCTCGCCGGTGGGCGGCTGCTCGTCCGGGCCGACGCAGACGACCTCGCCGTTCGGGCCGTACCAGACCGGGATGCGGTGGCCCCACCACAGCTGGCGCGAGATGCACCAGTCGTGCAGGTTGTCGACCCAGTCGAAGTAGCGCTTCTCCATCTCCTGCGGGTGGATCTTGACCTTGCCGTCGCGGACCGCGTCGCCGGCGGCCTTCGCGAGCGGGCCGACCTTGACCCACCACTGCATGGACAGCCGCGGCTCGATGGTGGTCTTGCAGCGCGAGCAGTGGCCGACCGAGTGGACGTACGGGCGCTTCTCGGCGACGATCCGGCCGTCGGCGCGCAGCGCGGCGACGATCGCCGAGCGGGCCTCCAGCCGGTCCAGGCCGAGGAACGGGCCGTGCACGGTGATGACCGCGTGCTCGTCCATGACGGCGACCGAGGGCAGGCCGTGCCGCTGGCCGATCTCGAAGTCGTTCGGGTCGTGCGCGGGCGTCACCTTGACGGCGCCGGTGCCGAACTCCGGGTCGACGTGGGCGTCGGCGACCACGGGGATCCGACGGCCGGTCAACGGCAGCTCGATCTCGGTGCCGACCAGGTGGCGGTAGCGCTCGTCGTCCGGGTGGACGGCGACCGCGGTGTCGCCCAGCATCGTCTCGGCGCGGGTGGTGGCGACGACGATCGAGGCGTCGCCCTCGCCGTAGCGGATCGAGACCAGCTCGCCGTCGTCGTCCTGGTACTCCACCTCGATGTCCGAGATGGCGGTCAGGCAGCGCGGGCACCAGTTGATGATGCGCTCGGCCCGGTAGATCAGCTCGTCGTCGAAGAGCTTCTTGAAGATGGTCTGGACGGCCTGGGACAGGCCCTCGTCCATGGTGAACCGCTCGCGGGACCAGTCCACGCCGTCGCCCAGGCGGCGCATCTGGCCGGAGATCTGGCCGCCGGACTCCGCCTTCCACTTCCAGACGCGCTCGACGAAGGCCTCCCGGCCCAGGTCGTGGCGGGACTTGCCCTCCTTGGCGAGCTCGCGCTCGACCACGTTCTGGGTGGCGATGCCGGCGTGGTCCATCCCGGGCTGCCACAGCGCCTCGTAGCCCTGCATCCGCTTGCGGCGGACCAGCGCGTCGATCAGCGTGTGCTCGAAGGCGTGGCCCAGGTGCAGGCTGCCGGTCACGTTCGGCGGGGGGATGACGATGGTGAACGGGGGCTTGTCGCTCTTGGCGTCCGCGGTGAAGTAGCCACGCTCTACCCAGCGCTCGTACAGCTCGCCCTCTACGTCCGCGGGGGTGTAGGTCGTCGGGAGAGTTGCTGCTTCGTCCCCGGCAAAGGTGCTCACGGGGTGCTGGTTCGTCGTGTCGGTCACGACGCACAGTTTACGTAACCGCGGGCACGTGTTACGAACCGCTTTCCCCGCGCGGACGCGACCCGCCCGATCGGCTCGGTGGCGGACACCGTACGGTACCGTTCCCGGGCACTCGTCCGGTGTCCGCACGGGCCCCGGGACGACACGACGACAGGCCGCGGGTGCGGCGGGGGAGCACGGACGCAGATGTACGGCCAGGGCCAGCAGTATCCGCAGGGACAACCGCAGGGACAGCCTCAGCCGTACGGGGGCCAGCCCCCGTACGGCCCGCCGCAGCCACCGCCGCCCTACGGCGCCCCGCCGCAGCCGCCCCAGTACGGCTACCCGCCGCAGGACGGCCAGCCCTACGGCGCTCCCCAGCCGCCCTACGGTGCCCCGCAGCAGCCGTACGGCGCCCCGCAGCCCCCGTACGGCTACCCGCCGCAGGCCCCGTACGGCCAGCCGGGCTACCCGCCGCCGCCGAAGAAGGGCCGGACCGGCCTGGTGGTCGGCCTGGTCGTGGGCGCGCTGGTGCTGGGCGGCAGCGGCTTCGCCGCGTGGAAGCTCCTCGGCGACGACCAGGGCGGCCGGTACAAGATCTCCGCGCCGCAGTCGCTGCCGGACGGCTACACCCAGAAGTCGGCCAAGGAGGAGACCGTCGACCCGGCCAAGCCCGAGGCGGCGAAGTTCGGCAAGAACCTCACCGTGCTGGCGGCCAGCTACAGCAAGGGCTCCGACGCGCTCGACACGCTCTCCGTGGTCGGCGTCTACGGGGACCTCAACGACCCCGGCCAGATCATCGACGACTCGAGGAAGGACACCGGCGGGCTGACCTGGTCCACGCCGCTGACGGACTTCCCGGCGCAGGACGGCCACAGCTCCTCGGCGAAGCTCGCCTGCGGCGTGGCCGGCGTCATCGCGGGCAAGGCCGGGCCCACGGTCTGCGTGTGGGCGGACAAGTCCACCACCGGCCGGATCACCTTCAGCAAGATCAGCCTGACCGGCGGCGTCCAGGGCCTCACCCCGGCCCAGGCCGCGGACCGGACCCGGGCGATCCGCGACGCCATGGTCGTCGCCAGGTAACCCGGGCACCGCCCCGCCGCGCCACCACACGTCACCACACGTCACCACCACGTCCCCGCCGCCGCCGGCCGCGCCGGGCGGCACCCGGGCATCGCCATCAGAGAGGCCTCGCGTGACCGAGCAGAACCCCTACGGCCCCCCGCCGCAGCCGGGACACGACGCACCGCCGCCCCCGCCGGCCCCGCCGGGCTACGGCGGCATCCCGCCGCAGAGCCCGCCGCCCGGCTACCCGCCGGTCGGCGAGCCGGGTGCCTACCCCGGTGCCTACCCGGGGTACGGCGCCTACCCGCCGGTGCCGCCGCCGCGCAAGTCCCGCAAGACGCTCTGGACCGTGCTCGGCGTCGTCGGCGCCTTCGTGCTGCTGGGCGGCGGCACGCTCGCCTACTTCGTCTACGACGTCGCCAGCAACGCGGGCACCCAGAAGATCGTCCTGCCCGCCACGTTCAAGGACCTGCGCCAGAGCGACGACCCCCAGGTCGCCGACACCCTGGAGAAGGGGCTCACCTCCAGCTTCGGCAAGGGCGACGGCAACTGGAACCCCACCGGGGTGGGCGCCCTCTACCAGAACGCGCAGTCGGAGCCGCAGCTGGTCGTGTTCGGCGGCTACGGCAAGGTCCTGGCGCCGAAGCAGGAACTGGACCAGGCGTTCCAGGGCATGGCCTCCACCGGCCGCAAGCTCAACGACCGGCGCATGGTGGACGCCGGCCCCAAGGGCGGCGCGATGGAGTGCGCCGTGGTCACCGGCGGCGAGAACGAGGCCGGGACCATGATGGGCATCTGCTCCTGGGCCGACAGCAGCGGCCTGGTGATGGTCATGACGGTGGCCGACCCGAGCGCCAAGCCGGACCTGGACAAGCTCGCCGCCGACACCCGCGACCTGCGCGCGGTCGCCGAGGTCCCCAAGTAGTCCGCCGGGAACCGCCGGTGACCCTCCGGGCACCGGGAGACGCCGAAGGGCCCCGCACCGGTCGGTGCGGGGCCCTTTCGGATGCGGCGGGCGCGGGTCAGGCGCTCTTCTCGCGCCGCTCGCGCTTGATCATGTCGCGCGGGACGAGGGTGGGGATGGCGTGCTTGGAGACCACGTCCCCGGTGACCACCACGCGGGCGACGTCCTGACGCGAGGGCACCTCGTACATCACGGACATCAGCACCTCCTCCATGATGGCCCGCAGGCCGCGCGCGCCGGTGCCGCGCAGGATCGCCTGGTCGGCGATCGCCTCCAGCGCGTCCCGGGAGAACTCCAGCTCCACGCCGTCCAGTTCGAAGAGCTTGCGGTACTGCTTGACCAGCGCGTTCTTCGGCTCGGTGAGGATCTGCAGGAGCGCCTCGCGGTCCAGGTTGTGCACGCTGGTGATCACCGGCAGCCGGCCGATGAACTCGGGGATCATGCCGAACTTCACCAGGTCCTCGGGCATCACCTGGCGGAAGTGGTCGCTGGCGTCCGACTCCCGCTTGGAGCGGATGTTGGCGCCGAAGCCGATGCCCTTGGCGCCGGCCCGGCCCTCGATGATCCGCTCCAGGCCGGCGAACGCGCCGCCGACGATGAACAGCACGTTGGTGGTGTCGATCTGGATGAACTCCTGGTGCGGGTGCTTGCGCCCGCCCTGCGGCGGCACCGAGGCGGTGGTGCCCTCCAGGATCTTCAGCAGCGCCTGCTGCACGCCCTCGCCGGAGACGTCCCGGGTGATCGACGGGTTCTCGCTCTTGCGCGCGACCTTGTCGATCTCGTCGATGTAGATGATCCCGGTCTCGGCCTTCTTGACGTCGTAGTCGGCCGCCTGGATCAGCTTGAGCAGGATGTTCTCGACGTCCTCGCCGACGTACCCGGCCTCGGTCAGCGCGGTGGCGTCCGCGATCGCGAACGGCACGTTGAGCATCCGGGCCAGGGTCTGCGCCAGCAGCGTCTTGCCGGAGCCGGTGGGGCCCAGCAGCAGGATGTTGGACTTGGCCAGCTCGATGGCGTCCTCGCGGCCGTTGCCGCCGCTGCGGCCCGCCTCGCCGGCCTGGACGCGCTTGTAGTGGTTGTAGACCGCCACCGACAGCGCCTTCTTGGCGAGGTCCTGGCCGACCACGTACTGGTCCAGGAACTCGTAGATCTCCCGCGGCTTCGGCAGCTCCTCGAAGCGCACCTCGGAGGTCTCGGCGAGTTCCTCCTCGATGATCTCGTTGCACAGGTCGATGCACTCGTCGCAGATGTACACGCCTGGGCCGGCGATCAGCTTCTTCACCTGCTTCTGCGACTTGCCGCAGAACGAGCACTTGAGCAGGTCGCCACCGTCTCCGATGCGTGCCACGAGGTGCTTCCCCTTCGCCAGGGGCCCCGCAGGGGTTCCGGGGCCTGGTGCTGTGGACCGTCAACGCCGACGGCGATCGGTCTCGCTATCCGACGGTACTCTGCCGGGCCCCTGATTCCGTCCTCTTCGCCGGGTCTGCCCTACGCCCTGGGCGAATTGATACCGAACAGATGCCGTTGCGGAGGCCGCCGACGAACCGGAGCGGGGCGCGCACGCAGGATGCGCGCCCCGCCTCGGAGGGTGCCGGCCTCAGGAGGTCAGCGAGGTCTTGCGGGTGGAGATGATCTGGTCGACGAGGCCGTACTCCAGGGCCTCCTCGGCGGTGAGGATCTTGTCGCGCTCGATGTCCTCGCGCACCTGCTCCACCGGCTTGTTGGAGTGCTTGGAGAGCATCTGCTCCAGCTGCTCGCGCATCCGGAAGATCTCCTTGGCCTGGATCTCCAGGTCGGACACCTGGCCGCGGCCCGTCTCGGTGTACGGCTGGTGGATCAGGATGCGGGCGTTCGGCAGCGCCATCCGCTTGCCGGGGGTGCCGGCGGCGAGCAGCACGGCAGCGGCGGAGGCCGCCTGGCCCATGCAGACCGTGGTGATGTCCGGCTTCACGTACTGCATGGTGTCGTAGATGGCCGTCAGGGCCGTGAACGAGCCGCCGGGCGAGTTGATGTACATCTGGATCTCGCGGTCCGGGTCCATCGACTCCAGGCACAGCAGCTGCGCCATGATGTCGTTCGCCGAGACGTCGTCGACCTGCGAGCCGAGGAAGATGATGCGCTCCTCGAACAGCTTGGCGTACGGGTCGTACTCGCGGATGCCCTGCGTGGTGCGCTCGACGAAGCGCGGGACGATGTAGCGACCCTCGGCGCGCATGTCCTCGACGCGGGCCTGGGCGGCCGACAGGCTGGGGATGTTCATGGGGGTTCTTGTCCTCCGGGGCGTTGTGGCTGTGGTCTCGTGGGCCGGGCCGAGGCTCAGGCGCCCGTGCCGCCGCCGCCGGGGACGTCCGCGGCGCTGTGCATGATCGCGTCGATCAGGCCGTACTCCAGGGCCTCCTCCGGCGTGAACCAACGGTCGCGGTCGGAGTCCCTGGTGATCTGCTCGAAGGACTGGCCGCTGTGGAAGGCGATCAGCTCGGACATCCGCTTCTTGGTGCGCAGCAGCTGCTCGGCCTGGATGCGGATGTCGGTGGCGGAGCCGCCGAGGCCGGCGGAGGGCTGGTGCATCAGGATGTTGGCGTTCGGCAGCGAGAAGCGCTTGCCCTTGGCGCCGGCGGTCAGCAGGAACTGGCCCATCGAGGCCGCCATGCCCATCGCGATGGTGACGACGTCGTTCTTGATGTACTGCATGGTGTCGTAGATCGCCATGCCCGCCGAGATCGAACCGCCCGGGGAGTTGATGTAAAGGAAGATGTCCTTTTCCGGGTCCGCGGCCAGCAGCAGCAGCTGGGCGGTGATCTTGTTGGCGATGTCGTCGTCGACCTGCTGGCCGAGGAAGATGATCCGCTCGTTGAGCAGCCGGTTGTACACCTGGTCGCCCAGGCCGCCGAGCACGTCACCAGAGGCGGCGTGCGGCGCCATCGGGCCAGGCATCTGCATCTGCGGGAACGTCACTTAGCCACCTGCTCAGTCGATTTGGACGGTCGCTCCACGGCCGTCACGGTGTCGCACAGCTTCCGGGTATCACGGTGTGATTGGTGCTGTCCAAGGACCCTAACGCGCAGGCCGGGCCGCAGAATCCCTCACGCAGAACTGTTCGCTGTGAGCGCAGGGTCGGGCCCGCCCCGGGGGACGACGACGGGCCCGGACACCGTACGGCGTCCGGGCCCGTCGCAGACCTCAGGGGTTACCGGGGCACTCAGGCCTCGGTCTTCTCCTCGGCGGCGGTCTCCTCGGCGGCGGGGGCCTCGACGGTCTCGGCCGTCTCGTCCTCGTCGTCGAAGTTGACCTCGTTGCCCTCGGTGTCGACGACCTTGGCGGCCTCGACCACGGTGGCCAGCGCCTTGCCGCGGGCGACCTCGCCGACCAGCAGCGGCACCTGGCCACCCTGGACGACCTGCTGCGCGAACTGGTCCGGGGTGAGACCCGAGCCGGCGGCGCGGCGGATGAGGTGCTCGGTCAGCTCCTCCTGGTTAACACCCAGCTCTTCGTCGGCGACGATCTGGTCCAGGACGAACTGGGTCTTGATGCCCTTCTTCGCCTGCTCCTCGATCTCGGCGTCCCACTCCTCGCGGGTCTTGCCCTGGGTCTCCAGGTAGCTGTCGATGTCGAGGCCCATCGGCTGGAGCTGGTGGTGCTCCAGGTTGTGCTTGCGGGTCTCGACCTCGTCCTTGAGGAGCTTCTCCGGGAACTCGATCTCGACCAGGCCGAGCAGGGCGTCCAGCACCTTCTCCTGGGCCTGGGTGGCCTGGTCGTACTCCTTCATGCGCTCCAGGCGCTTGCGGGAGTCGTCGCGCAGGGCCTCCAGGGTGTCGAACTCGCTGGCCAGCTGGGCGAACTCGTCGTCCAGCTCGGGCAGCTCCTTCTCCTGGACGGCGGTGACGGTGACGGTGACCTCGGAGGTCTGGCCCGCCTGGGTGCCACCCTTGAGCTCGGTGGAGAAGGTGGCGGTGCCACCGGCCTCCA
This sequence comes from Kitasatospora sp. NBC_01300, assembly GCF_041435235.1. Lineage (NCBI taxonomy): Bacteria > Bacillati > Actinomycetota > Actinomycetes > Kitasatosporales > Streptomycetaceae > Kitasatospora > Kitasatospora sp. NBC_01300. The sequence continues at coordinate 2,458,255 of NZ_CP108408.1, forward strand.
GGCCGGTCACGGCGTCGTCGATGCCGTCGATCAGGCGGCCCGAGCCGATCTCGTAGCTGACGCCGTTGGCGGTGCCGTCCTCCGGCACCTCACCGTCGACCTTGGCGATCAGGTCCACGACCACGATGTCGCCGGCGGCCGCGGCGCGCTCGACGTCCTTGACCGAGGAGAAGCGCTCGCGCAGCTGCTCCAGGGACTTCTCGATGTCCTCGTCGGAGACGACGATCGGGTCGACGGTCACCTCGATGGAGGCGAAGTCCGGAAGGGTGATCTCCGGACGGATGTCCACCTCGGCGGTGAACTTCAGGTCACCGCCATCGGCGATCTTCTCGACACCCTCGATGTTGGTGATGTCGGGCTGGCCGAGGACCTCGATCTTGCCCTCGTCGACGGCCTGCGTGTAGAAGCGCGGCAGGGCGTCGTTGACGGCCTCCTCCAGCACGGCACCGCGGCCGAAACGCTGGTCGATGACGCGAGCCGGGATCTTGCCCTTGCGGAAGCCCGGAACCGTGACCTGCTGGTTGATCTTCTTGTACGCCGCGTCGAGGCTGGGCTTGAGCTCCTCGAAGGGCACCTCGACGGTGAGTCGAACCCGGGTCGGGTTCAGAGTCTCGACGGCGCTCTTCACGGTTAGGTCTCCTATGGGCTTGCGGTCAGGTTGCCTCCGCCGTTCCCGGCCGCCGGCCGAAGCCGTGCGAGTGGGTCGGGCGAGACGGGCGATGAAGGGTTGGAGCTGCATCTCCCGTGGGGGGGTGGACGGTGAGAGTGACTCCTCGCCCTCGTGCGGTTGACCTGGGTTGAGACCGCAGGGACTACCGCCAGCGCCCCATCCTACCGGTACCACGAAAGGCGGACGCCAGGCGCCACCGTCGGGCCCGAACAGAACAGGGCCCCGCCACGGTGGACGAGACCCTGCCGCACTGTCGGGGTGACCGGATTCGAACCGACGGCCTTCCGCTCCCAAAGCGGACGCGCTACCAAACTGCGCCACACCCCGTGGTGCCGAGAGGAAGCGTACACGTCGGGCCCTGGCGGCTCGCCGACATATTCGGGGGCGGTCCGAGGGAGCGCGCGCGGAATCCGGTGTGCACGGAAGCGGCCGGACCAGGTACGCTGTCCCCCGAACTTCCGGCCGGCAACGACCGGGGGATCGCGCGGGCGTAGCTCAATGGTAGAGCCCTAGTCTTCCAAACTAGTCACGCGAGTTCGATTCTCGTCGCCCGCTCATCGGCCCGGCCCCGGTGCGTCTCCACGCACCGGGGCCGTCGGCGTTTCCGGGCGGCCCTCCCGGCCCCGCGAGGGCCGGTTCAGAGTCCGAGCCGGGCGGCCCGGGCGGCGGCCCGGTCGAGCAGCCGGTGGACGTCGGACTCCCGGGTGGCGGGGCGGTCGTTGTACTCGTCCGGGGAGCGCGCCGGGCGGCCGGTCGCGTGCAGCACCTCCATCAGCTGGACCCGGGCGGTGCGCACGGTGGCCGGGGTGCCGTAGCCGTGCGCGAGGACGGCGGCCTGGGCGCCGAGCAGGCAGACCCGGCCGCCCGCGTCCCACATCGCGCCCTGCAGCCAGCCGTGGGCGCCGATGTAGCGGGAGGCGAGCCGCAGGTGGTCGGCGGCGCTGACCGGCACCGGGCGGGGCGGTCGGCGCAGCGCCCGGTCGAGCAGGGTGGCCCGGGGCGCCGGGTGGCCGGCGGACCACGGCCGCACGGCGGTGCCGTGGGGGCAGACGTACGGCACCGGGTGGCGCGCGGGAGCGGGCAGCGAGGCGAGGTAGGCCTCGATCTCGGCGGCCAGGCCGGAGCCGTCCGGGCCCGCCAGGAGGGGCGGAAGGGGCGCCGGAGGAGCCGTCAGGGGCAGCGGAGGGGGCGTGGTGGCGCGGGTCATGCGGGCTCTCCAGGCGGGCGGCAGGGCCCCGGCCGGCGGCCACAGGGCGGTTCCGCTTCCCAAACTGGTGCATTCCAGACATTTCCGCGACCGGAGAACCGGGGAGGCCGGACGGTTTCCCGCCTGGCTGCCGGGCCGATAGCCTCGGCGGCGTTCGAGCGCAGTTCGAGCGGGAGCTCACCCGCCGCGCTCCGAGGTGGAGGAGTCCCGGTGCGTCCCCAGGAGCGGCTGGCCGTCATACAGCGCTGTGTCGTCCGGGAGATGGCACGCCTCGGACAGGAGTTCACCGCCGACGGCGAGGTGGTGCGCGGCCCGGGGACGACGGCGGTGGCGGTGCGCGAGCACCCCGGGGACGACGGCGCCGGCCACGTCGACCTCGGCTACGTGCTGCACCTGGGCCGGGCGGACGCCCCGGTGGTGTGGGACTGCGCGGCCGGCCTCGGCAAGACCGAGGAGGAGAAGCTCGCCAACGCGGTGAAGATGTGGGCGACCACCACCGCCTCGGTGCTGGCCGAGCTGACGGACGGGCGCGGCGTGCACGCCGACCACGCGGACCACGCGGAACTCCCCGGCTGGCACGCCGTCCAGGGGCCGGCGGCGGTCTTCGGCTTCGGCAACGAGCACCTGGCGGGCTGGCTCGCCGAGCACCGGGTGCTGCCCGCGCTCGCGCCCGCGCTGCGGCCGCAGCTGGCCGGGCCGGGGCCGGTCGGGGTGAAGCTCTTCCTGGGCGGGAAGGCGGGCGACGACGTCGCCGAGGTCCGGGTCGACGGCGAGGTGTCGGAGGCCGCGTCGGCGGCGCTGCGCGCGATGGACTGGCCGCGGGGCGAACGGCTGTGCTGGGCGCGGCTGTTCGTGCTGTTGACGGCCGAGCCGACGGCGTCGGGGCAGGCCGCCGCGGCGGGTGCCGCGGCACCCGCGCCGATGCGCGCCCCCGCCCGGGCGGCGGCCCGCCCCCGGGGGCTGTTCGCCCGCTGGCGGGAGGCCAGACGGGCCGGCCGGTGATCCCCTCGCGGGGCTCGCGGACGGCCCGGCCGGGTCAGCCGCCGGTGATGCCCGAGATGCTGTGGGCGAGGTTCGCCAGCAGGGAGTTGATCGAGCCCGCGACCGTGGTCTCGTGCAGCATGAAGCCGAACAGGGCGGCGATGATGCCGTGCGCGATCTTCAGCTGCTTGTTGCGGATGAAGATGATGCACAGGATTGCGAACAGGACCAGCGCGGAGACGGAGAGTGCCACCCGGACTCACTTCCTCGTTTCATAGCGTGGTGCCGCCGCCCGGCGGCACCTGCGAAGCCGGACCCCGGCCTGTCCGACGGTCCCGAGGCGGAATCGCGGATCGACCGGCACACCACCGGCGAGGGAGCCCGGCGCGGTCGAACGTTGTCTGCCGTGCCGCACGTGACGCCCCCCATCCCCCGAATCCTGAACAGTCCCGCCCGGACTCAGTGTGGTCGACCGTGCCGATTGCGTAAAGGTCTGACAGTCAGCCCAACGCCGATATCCTGCGATGCGAGACGAGTTTCCGCCGACCGGGACGATAGCGGAGCCGTTCTGACGAATCGTCGCCGGGGCGGCGCTGAGCGGCCGGAAGGCGGCCGGGGGCGGGTAACGGAAGCCGCAGGTCCGGTCAGCCGACGGGGCGGCCGATTTGGCCGAAGATCGGCTGCCCGGCTTGACAGCACGTGCCCGCGGCATGTGCCGGTCCGTCCGGTGACGGACGGCCGGGCCGAAGGGGCGTCAGTCGCGCCAGAGCAGCAGGACCGCGCGGTCGTCGTTGATGTCCCGGGCCACCGTCTCGATCAGCGCGGACGCCGCACCGGCCCCCGCGCCCGGACCGCTGCCGGGCACCAGCCGGTCCGCCTCCCCCATCAGCCGGTCCATCCCCTCGGAGAGGTCCCGGCCCGGCTCCTCGACCATGCCGTCGGTGCACAGCATCAGCACGTCGCCGCGGTTCAGCCGGCCGCGCACGCCGTCGAACTTCGCACCGTCGTAGATCCCGAGCAGCGGGCCCTCGGCCTCCTTGACCTCCCAGCGCCCGGCGCCCGCCAGCCGCTGCATCCCCGGCAGGTGCCCGGCCGACAGCAGCTCGTACTCGCCGGTGTCCAGGTCCAGCACCAGGTGGACGGCGGTCGCGAAGCCCTCCTCCCAGGACTGGCGCAGCAGGTAGCCGTTGGCGGCGGGCAGGAAGTCGTGCGCGGGCAGCGAGCCCACCAGGCCGCCGAAGGCGCCGGAGAGCAGCAGCGCGCGGGAGCCGGCGTCCATGCCCTTACCGGAGACGTCCGCGAGGACCACCTCCAGCAGCCGCTGGCCCGGGCCGGTGCGGGCGGCGACCACGAAGTCCCCGGAGAAGGACTGCCCGCCGGCCGGGCGCAGCGCCATGTCGGCGTGCCAGCCGTCCGGCAGCTCCGGCACCCGGCTCTGCACCCGCAGCCGCTCGCGCAGGTCGAACAGCATGGTCGAGCCGCCCCACCAGGGCACGCCGACCCTGGCCCGGAACTGGGCCAGCAGCAGGCCGCCCACCCCGGCGGCGCCGACCACCAGGGCCGCGCCCGGGGTGACGCCGTAGATGTAGGCCTCGGGGTTCTCGCTGGCCACCCGCTGGCCGGTGTGGATCACCGACTCGGCGGACAGGCCGAGCGCCGCCAGCGCGTACAGCACCACCAGGCTGCCGGGGCGCAGCAGCAGCGCGCCGGCCAGGATCGGCAGGACCAGCGCGGTGGGCGGGGCCCAGGCGGGGGCCCAGATGTTGAGCAGGATCAGCAGCGGGACGAGCAGGGCGAGCGCGCAGAGCACCGGCCAGTCGGCGGCGCCGCCGCGGAAGTAGTCGACACCGGCCGTGCGCAGCCTTCGGCGGACCCGGCGGAGCCTCCTGCGCAACCGGGCCGTCACGGGTCCGGACGCCGTGGCGGCGCCGGGCCTCGTCGCAGTCGTCTGGGGCGGTGCGCCCGGCGGTCTGCCAGCCATGGGGCCCGACCCTATCCACGGGCACCGCCCGGCGTCGACGGGCCGGACGCGAGCGGGTGTGCCGTGGCGCGGGCCCGTCAGCCGGTTTCGGCCGATTGCCGCGACGGCGGGCGCGGCGTCAGGAGGCGTGCGCCGGTTGGGCGTACGAACCACGCGGGCGGCGCACGCGCCCCGCGCGTACCGGCGCCGGCGCGCCCGGCCCTGTGGCCGATGACACAGCCGTACGGGCCCGGGAACGGCGGCGGCCGGCCGCGTGGAGCGTGCGGCCGGCCGACGGAGGGTGGACGGGGGGAGGGATCAGCCCTGCGGGTGGTGGGCCGGGATCGGCGGGAGCTCGCCGGTGGTCTCGTACTCGCTCAGCATCTCGATCCGGCGGGTGTGCCGCGGCTCGCCGCTGTAGGGGGTGTTGAGGAAGACCTCGACGAACTTGGTGGCCTCCTCCAGCGTGTGCATGCGGCCGCCGACGGAGATCACGTTGGCGTTGTTGTGCTCGCGGCCGAGCCCGGCGGTCTGCTCGCTCCAGGCCAGCGCCGCCCGCACGCCCTTGACCTTGTTGGCGGCGATCGCCTCACCGTTGCCCGAGCCGCCGATGACGACGCCCAGCGCCTCCGGGTCGGCGGCGGTGCGCTCGGCGGCGCGCAGGCAGAACGGCGGGTAGTCGTCCTCGGCGTCGTAGATGTGCGGCCCGCAGTCGACCGGCTCGTGGCCGGCCTCCTTGAGCCACTCCACGAGGTGGTTCTTCAGTTCGTATCCGGCATGGTCTGAGCCCAGGTACACGCGCATGCCATGAGTGTGGCATGCGCGTGCGCCCGGGCCCGGCAGGGGGCTCACCGCTTCGCGGCGAGCTTCCAGACCAGCGGCAGGGCCCCGGCGGCGAGGACGGCCTTCAGGGCGTCGCCGACCAGGTACGGGTAGAGGCCGAGCTCGGCCGCCCGGGCGAGCGGGACGTGCAGCGACAGGGCCAGGTACGGGACGCCGACCGCGTAGATGGCGAGGCTGCCGAGGACCATGGTGACGGCGGTGTTCACCGGGCTCCGGTCGGCGCCGCGGCGGGCCAGCTCGCCGGTCAGGCCGGCCGCCAGGACGAAGCCGAGCACGTAGCCGAGCGAGGGCATCGTCCAGCCGGAGGTGCCCTCGGCGAACCAGGGCATCCCCGCCAGGCCGGCCAGCAGGTAGAGGGCGAGCGAGGCGATGCCGCGGCGGGCGCCGAGCGCGGTGCCGACCAGCAGGGCGGCGAAGGTCTGGCCGGTGACGGGCACCGGCGAGCCGGGGATGTTCACCGACAGCTGGGCGGCCACGCCGGTCAGGGCGGCGCCGCCGGCCACCAGGGCCAGGTCGCGGGCCTGGGCGCCGAGGCGGGTGGTGGCGGCGGGCAGCAGGTCGGCGAGGACGGCGCGGCGCGGTATCGGGGTGGTGGCAGTGGCCATCGGGGGTCTCCTGTGGGGTGCTCAGGTGAGTGAACACCTGTGAACCTACGCGGTGATCCACTACGCCACCGCCACGGTTTCGGACAAAGCCCCGCCCCCGACCGTTGTCGGAACCGGCCCATTCCGGCCCATATCGACGCTGCGTCACCGGCCGCACCCGCTTGGTCACCGCGTGGTCCGCATGGTGGGCCCGGGGTCCCAGTTCTTGGCATGAACAGAGGTGTCGCCGGATATTGGACAGCTCATGCCGCATTCCGCACAGTCTGGATCCAGCCCTATGGCCCCCACCTCCGCGCCCAAGGCGTCCGGGACCACCGACGCCGACGGTGCCCCGGCCACCGGCCAGCAGCTCGCGCACGGCCTCAAGCAGCGCCACCTGTCGATGATCGCGCTGGGCGGGGTGATCGGCGCGGGCCTGTTCGTCGGCTCCGGCGCCGGCATCGCGGCCGCCGGTCCGGCGATCATCCTGGCGTTCACCCTCTCCGGCCTGCTGGTCATGCTGATCATGCGGATGCTCGGGGAGATGTCGGCCGCCCGCCCCGCCTCCGGATCGTTCTCGGTGCACGCCGAGAAGGAGATCGGCCCCTGGGCCGGGATCACGGCCGGCTGGATGTACTGGGTGATGCTGTGCTGCGGCGTCGCCGCCGAGGCCACCGCCGCCGGGAAGATCGTCAACGGCTGGGTGCCGGGCGTCTCCTCCTGGGTCTGGGTCGGCCTGTTCATGGTCTTCTTCTGCGCCAGCAACCTGACCGCGGTGAAGAACTTCGGCGAGTTCGAGTTCTGGTTCGCCGCCATCAAGGTCGCCGCGATCCTCGCCTTCCTGGTCCTCGGCGGGCTCGGCATCGCCGGGGTGATCGGCCCCGGCGCCCCCGGCGCGACCAACCTGACCGGCCAGGGCGGCTTCCTGCCCACCGGGGTCAGCGGGCTGATCGTCGGCCTGCTCGCCTCGGTCTTCGCCTACGGCGGGCTGGAGACCGTCACCATCGCCGCCGCCGAGTCCGACGACCCCCGCAAGAACGTCGCCAACGCGGTGCGCACGGCGGTGTGGCGGATCGCGATCTTCTACATCGGCTCGATGGCCCTGGTCGTCACCCTGGTCTCCTGGAAGGACCCGGCGGTGGTCGCCGACGGCCCGTACGTCACCGTGCTGCGGCACCTCGGGGTGACCGGCGCCGGGACGATCATGGAGGTGGTGGTGCTGATCGCGCTGCTCTCCGCGATGAACGCCAACATCTACGGCGCCTCCCGGATGGCGTACTCGCTGGTCGGCCGCGGCCAGGGCCCCCGGGCGCTGGCCAAGGTCTCCGGCGGGGTGCCGCGCCGGGCCGTGCTGGCCTCCTGCCTGTTCGGCTTCGGCGCCGTGCTGGCCGCCAAGTTCTGGCCGGAGACCGTCTTCACCTGGCTGATGAACACCACCGGCGTGGCCATCCTGGTCGTCTGGCTGTTCATCTGCCTGGTCCAGCTGCGGATGCGCCGCCGGCTGGAGCGCGAGGCGCCCGAACTGCTCACCGTGAAGATGTGGGGCTACCCGTACCTGACCTGGATCGCGATGGCCGCCGTGACCGGCATCCTCGCCCTGATGACCACCACCGAGGGCAACCGGCAGCAGCTGTACGCGGCCGGGGTGCTGGTCGCGCTGCTGAGCGCCACCGGCCTGGTCAAGCAGCGGCGGGACGCGGCCGCCGCCCGCTGACCCCGGCACCCACGAGGGCCCGGTACCGCCTGCTGCGGTACCGGGCCCTTCGCGCGCCCCGCGCTACTCGAACGACGGGCCCGCCGTACGGGTCCGCTTGATCTCGTAGAAGCCCGGGGTGGAGGCCACCAGCAGGGTGCCGTCCCAGAGCCGGGCCGCGGCCTCGCCCTTCGGGGCCGGGGTGACCACCGGGCCGAAGAAGGCGACCCGCTCGCCGTCCGCGCCCTCCACCGCGATCACCGGGGTGCCGACGTCCTCGCCGACCAGGGTGATGCCCTCCTTGTGCGAGGCGCGCAGGGCCTCGTCGTACGCGTCCGTGTCGGCCGCGTCCGCCAGCCCCACGGGAAGCCCGGCGGCCACCAGCGCCGCCTCGACCGTCTCCCGGTTCTGCGGCAGGCCCTGGTTGTGGAAGCGCAGGCCCAGCTCGGTGTAGAGCCGGCCCAGCACCTCGTCACCGTGCTCCTGGGCGGCCGCTATGCACACCCGCACCGCGCCCCAGGCGTTGTCCAGCAGCTCGCGGTAGTTCTCCGGGAGGTCGCGGTCCTCGTTCAGCACCGACAGGCTCATCACGTGCCAGTTCACGTCCACCGGACGCAGCTGCTGCACCTCGATCAGCCAGCGGGACGTCATCCACGCCCACGGGCAGGCCGGGTCGAACCAGAAGTCGGCGGTCTTGCGCTCAGCGGCAGTCGTCACGGCTGTCGTCCTTCGTGAGGTGATGACGAGGCAGGCAGGCGCGCCACCCCGACTCGTCAACACCCGCCCGCCGCCGCTGATTCCGGCCCCGCCGGGACGGCCTGTGCAATGGTACCGGCGAGGGAGGGCGTGAAAGGATGCCCCTGCGGGGCGCGGCACACCGCGCGCCGAGACCGCACCACCCACAGACGCACCACCGTGCGAGCCGGACAAAGGAGTACCGCCGTGCCGGGCAAGAACCTGAGCCGCGACGAAGCGCAGCAGCGGGCCAGCATCCTGGCCGTGGAGGGCTACCAGGTCCGGCTGGACGTGACCTCCGCCCCCGATCCGGCCGCCGCCACCTTCCGCTCCACCACCACCGTCACGTTCCGCTGCTCCCGGCCCGGCGCCGACACCTTCCTCGACCTGCTCGCCCCCGCCGTCCACGCCGTCACCCTCAACGGCCGCGCGATCGACCCGGCCACCGCCTACGACGGCGCCCGGGTGCACGTCGACGGCCTCGCCGCCGAGAACGTCCTCACCGTCGAGGCGGACTGCGCCTACAGCCGCACCGGCGAGGGCCTGCACCGCTTCACCGACCCGGTGGACGGCGAGACGTACCTCTACACCCACTACGAGCCGGCCGACGCCCGCCGGGTCTTCGCGACCTTCGAACAGCCCGACCTGAAGGCCCCGTTCGGCTTCACCGTCACCGCCCCCGCCGCCTGGGACGTCTGGTCCAACGCCGTCCACGACAAGGTCACCGAGGAAGGCGCCGCCCGCACCTGGGAGTTCGCGCCGACCCAGCCGATCTCCAGCTACCTCACCGCCGTCGTGGCCGGCCCCTACCACGTCGCCCGCGACCACTACAGCCGCGAACTCGCCGACGGCACCACCCTGGAGATCCCGCTCTCCGCGATGTGCCGCAAGTCCCTCGCCCAGTACTTCGACGCGGACGAGATCCTCGGCGTCACCAAGCTCGGACTCGACTTCTTCCACGAGGAGTTCGACTACCCGTACCCCTTCGGCAAGTACGACCAGGCGTTCGTCCCCGAGTACAACATCGGCGCCATGGAGAACCCCGGCTGCGTCACCTTCCGCGAGGAGTTCGTCTTCCGCTCGAAGGTCACCGACGCCGCCTACGAGGGCCGCGCCAACGTCATCCTGCACGAGATGGCGCACATGTGGTTCGGCGACCTGGTCACCATGCGCTGGTGGGACGACCTGTGGCTGAAGGAGTCCTTCGCCGACTTCATGGGCTCCTACGGCCTGATCGGCGCCCGCACCCGGTACTCCTCCGCCTGGGTCACCTTCGCCAACCAGCGCAAGGCCTGGGCCTACCGGCAGGACCAGCTCCCCACCACCCACCCGATCACCGCAGACATCCGCGACCTCGAGGACGCCAAGCTCAACTTCGACGGCATCACCTACGCCAAGGGCGCCGCCGTCCTCAAGCAGCTGGTCGCGTACGTCGGCTCCGAGGCCTTCTTCGAGGGCGCCCGCCGCTACTTCAAGCGCCACGCCTTCGGCAACACCGAACTCGGCGACCTGCTGGACGTCCTGGAGGAGACCAGCGGCCGCGACCTCAAGGCCTGGGCCGCCGCCTGGCTGCAGACCGCCGGGGTCGACTCGCTCACCCCGCAGGTGACCACCGACGCCGAGGGCCGGATCACCGAACTCGCCGTCCTCCAGGACGGGGCGGTACTGCGCCCGCACCGGATCGCGATCGGCCTCTACGACCGGGACGCCGACGGCTCCCTGGTGCGCACCGAGCGGATCGAGCTCGACGTCACCGGCAACCGCACCGTCGTCACCGAGGCCGCCGGCCGCCCCCGCCCCGCGCTGGTGCTGCTCAACGACGACGACCTCACCTACTGCAAGGTCCGCTTCGACTCCGAGTCCCTGGAGACGCTGCGCACCGGCCTCGGCGACATCCACGACGAGCTGGCCCGGGCGCTCGCCTGGTCCGCCGTCTGGAACCTCACCCGGGACGGCCTGATGCCGGCCCGCGACTACGTCGCCCTGGTGCTGCGCTTCGCCGGCCAGGAGGGCAACATCGGCGTGCTGCAGTCGCTGCACGCCCAGGCCAAGACCGCCGTCGACCTGTACGCCGACCCGGCCTGGCGCGGCGAGGGCGGCCGGCAGCTGGCCGACGGCGCCCTGCGCGAACTGCGCGAGGCCGTCCCCGGCAGCGACCACCAGCTGGCCTGGGCCCGCTTCCTCGCCCAGACCGCGGGCGGCGCCGAGCACCTCGGCCTGGTCCGCGGCCTGCTGGCCAGCAGCGCCCGGATCGACGGCCTGGAGGTCGACCAGGAGCTGCGCTGGTCGCTGTGGCTGGCACTGGCCGCCGCCGGCCAGGCCGGCGACGAGGAACTGGCCGGAGAGCTGGCCGCCGACAACACCGCCAGCGGCAAGCGCCAGTACACCCAGTGCCTGGCCGCCCGGCCCACCGCGGAGGCCAAGGCCGCCGCCTGGTCGGCCGTGGTCGACTCCGAGGAACTGCCGAACGCCCTGGTCGAGGCCGAGATCGCGGGCTTCGCGCTGCCCGCCCACCGCGACCTGACCGCGCTCTACGCGGCGCCCTACTTCAAGCTGCTGGAGCGGGTCTGGGCCGAGCGGACCATCGAGATCGCGATGCGGATCGTCAGCGGGTTCTTCCCGCGCGCGCAGACCAGCGAGCAGACCCTGGCCGAGGCCGACGCCTGGCTGGACGGCCACCCGCAGGCCGCGCCGGCGCTGCGCCGCCTGGTCCTGGAGTGCCGCGACGACCTGGCCCGCGCGCTGCGGGCGCAGGCCTGCGACCGGGCCTGAACCGGCCGTGAAGGGGCCCGCCGTGCGGACACGGCGGGCCCCTTCGCGTCGGCGCGTCAGTCGCGGCGCAGGCCGCGGTCCAGGGCGGCGATCGCGCTGCCCTGGGCGTCGTCGCCGTCCAGCGACCAGACCATCACGCCACCCAGGTCGTTCCAGCGCGCGTACCGCGCCTTCTGGGTGAGCACCTCGGCGGTGTCGTAGCTGTAGAAGGTGGTGCCGTCGTACTTCCAGGACGCGCCGTGGTCGCGGTCCACGTACACCTTGCCGGGCAGCGCGTTGACCTCCCGGTAGGAGAGGTCGGGGGCGGCGGCGGTGGCGCTCTGGTAGAGGCCGCCGCGCTTGCCGGGCGCGACACCCGTCCAGCCGTGGCCGTACAGCGGGGCGCCGAGCACGAGCTGCTCGGCGGGCAGGCCGCGCTCCTGGTAGTGGTCGACGGCCGTGTCGGCGCTGCGCCGGCGGGCGTCCGGGTCGGCCGGGTCGGAGTAGAGGTTGGCCTGGTGGTTGGCCGGGCCCTTGCCCTCCCAGGGGCCGTGCAGGTCGTAGGTCATCAGGTTGAGCCAGTCCACCGACTCGCTCAGCTCGGGCAGTTCGAGCCGGTCGGCGACGGTCTCGTTGGCGGCGACGGCGGCGGTCAGCAGGTAGTGCCTGCCCTTGTCGCCCTTCTTGCCGCCCTCCTTGCCGCCCTTCTTGCCGAAGTCGTCGAGCTGGCGGCGGAACTCCTGCATCAGCAGGGTGAAGTTGCGCCCGTCCTCGGGGCGGACCACGTTGCCCGGGTCCCCGCCGCCGCCCGGGTACTCCCAGTCGATGTCGATGCCGTCGAAGACGCCCGCGGCGGCGCCGGCGCCGCCCTCCGGGGAGCCGGGCAGGACCGGCACATCGCCCTTGAGGTAGAGGTCGATGCAGGAGGAGACGAACTTCTTGCGCGCGGCGTCGGTGGCGGCCGCGTCGGAGAAGTACTTGGACCAGCTCCAGCCGCCGAGCGAGATGACCGTGCGCAGCTGCGGGTTCTTCGCCTTGAGCTTGCGCAGCTGGTTGAAGTGGCCCTTCAGCTTCTGGCCCGGGGCGTCGGCCACGCCGTCGACCGAGTCGGCGGCGGAGAAGGCGCGCTGGTAGTCGTTGTGGGCGTCGCCCTGGCCGGCGTCGTTGGTCTCGAAGCAGGTGCCGTCGGCGGAGACGTTGCCGAAGGCGTAGTTGACGACGGTGAGCTTCCCGGCCTGGCCGGAGTCCTGGACGCGCTTGGCGGAGCTGTCGGCGCCCCACTGGGTGAAGTAGCCGACCCGCTGGCCCTTCAGCTTCGGGCCGTGCCCGCCGTCGGCGGCGTTGGCGGTGGCGGGGGCGGCGAGCAGCGCGGCGACGGTGGCGGCGGCGAGCAGGGCTGAGGCGCGAGTGGGCATACCGGACCTGTTCTCTGAATGATCGTCAAATGGTCTGGACCAGATGGGATAGAGGTTTAGTCCATCGCGGCACACCGCACAAGGGGCAGGGCTCAGGAGAGGCAGCATGCAAAAGAGGCCGGACCGCGCGATGCGGTCCGGCCCCTCAGCCACCGGGGCGCTCAGCCCCCGGAACTAGAACTCGGTTCAGCCGATGAGCGAGCGCAGCACGTACTGCAGGATGCCGCCGTTGCGGTAGTAGTCCGCCTCACCGGGGGTGTCGATGCGGACGACCGCGTCGAACTCCTTGTCACCGGCCTTGACCTTGACGGTCTTCGGGGTGCGGCCCTCGTTGAGCTCGGTCACGCCGGTGAAGGAGAAGGTCTCCTCGCCGGTCAGGCCGAGGGACTCGGCGGTCTGGCCCTCCGGGAACTGCAGCGGCAGGACGCCCATGCCGATCAGGTTCGAGCGGTGGATGCGCTCGTACGACTCGGCGATGACGGCCTTGACGCCCAGCAGCGCGGTGCCCTTGGCGGCCCAGTCGCGGGACGAACCGGAGCCGTACTCCTTGCCGGCCAGGACGACCAGCGGGGTGCCGGCGGCCTGGTAGTTCTGCGAGGCGTCGTAGATGAACGACACCGGGCCGTCGGCCTGGGTGAAGTCGCGGGTGTAGCCGCCCTCGGTGCCCGGCGCGATCTGGTTGCGCAGACGGATGTTGGCGAAGGTGCCGCGGATCATCACCTCGTGGTTGCCGCGGCGCGAGCCGTAGGAGTTGAAGTCGCGCTTCTCGACACCGTTGGCGGTCAGGTACTGCGCCGCCGGGGTGCCCGGCTTGATGTTGCCGGCCGGGGAGATGTGGTCGGTGGTGACCGAGTCGCCCAGCTTGGCCAGGACGCGGGCGCCGGCGATGTCGGTCACCGGGCTCGGGGTCTTGGCCATGCCCTCGAAGTACGGGGGCTTGCGGACGTAGGTGGACTCGGCGTCCCACTCGAAGGTGTTGCCGGTCGGGACGGGGAGCGACTGCCAGCGGTGGTCACCGGCGAAGACGTCCTGGTAGCCCTTGTCGAACATCGCCTCGTCGATGGAGCCGGCGACGGTGTCCGCCACCTCCTGCTCCGACGGCCAGATGTCGGCGAGGAAGACGTCGTTGCCGTCGGCGTCCTGGCCCAGGGCGTCGCGGGTGATGTCGATCTTCATGTTGCCGGCCAGGGCGTAGGCGACCACCAGCGGCGGCGAGGCCAGGTAGTTCATCTTCACGTCCGGGTTGATCCGGCCCTCGAAGTTGCGGTTGCCGGAGAGCACCGAGACGACCGCCAGGTCGGCCTCGTTGACGGCGGCCGAGACCTCCTCGGGCAGCGGGCCCGAGTTGCCGATGCAGGTGACGCAGCCGTAGCCGACCAGGTTGAAGCCCAGCTTCTCCATGTACGGGAGCAGGCCGGCCTTCTCGTAGTAGTCCATGACGACCTTGGACCCGGGGGCCAGGGTGGTCTTGACCCACGGCTTGACCGTGAGGCCCTTCTCCACGGCCTTCTTCGCCAGCAGGGCGGCGCCCAGCATGACGGAGGGGTTGGAGGTGTTGGTGCAGGAGGTGATCGAGGCGATCACGACCGCGCCGTTGTCGATCTCGTACTTCGACCCGTCGGGGGCGGTGACGACGGTCGGCTTCGAGGCCTCGGCGGAGTAGGTCGGCAGCGCCTCGGCGAACCGGGTCGCGGCCTCGGCCAGGACGACGCGGTCCTGCGGGCGCTTCGGGCCGGAGATCGACGGGACGACGGTGGAGACGTCCAGCTCCAGGTACTCGGAGAAGACCGGCTCGACCGACGGATCGTGCCAGAGGCCCTGCTCCTTGGCGTACGCCTCGACCAGGGCGAGCTGCTGCTCGTCGCGGCCGGTGAGCTTGAGGTAGTTGATGGTCTCGGCGTCGATCGGGAAGATCGCGCAGGTCGAGCCGAACTCCGGCGACATGTTGCCGATGGTGGCGCGGTTGGCCAGCGGGATCGCGGAGACGCCCTCGCCGTAGAACTCGACGAACTTGCCGACCACACCGTGCTTGCGCAGCATCTCGGTGATGGTGAGCACCAGGTCGGTGGCGGTGGTGCCGGCCGGCAGCTGGCCGTTGAGCTTGAAGCCGACCACGCGCGGGATCAGCATGGAGACCGGCTGGCCCAGCATGGCGGCCTCGGCCTCGATGCCGCCGACGCCCCAGCCCAGCACGCCCAGGCCGTTGACCATGGTGGTGTGCGAGTCGGTGCCGACGCAGGTGTCCGGGTAGGCCTGGCCGCCGCGGACCATGACGGTGCGGGCCAGGTGCTCGATGTTCACCTGGTGGACGATGCCGGTGCCGGGCGGGACGACCTTGAACTCGTCGAAGGCGGTCTGGCCCCAGCGCAGGAACTGGTAGCGCTCCTTGTTGCGGCCGTACTCGATCTCGACGTTCTGGACGAAGGCGTCCGGGGTGCCGAACTTGTCGGCGATGACGGAGTGGTCGATGACCAGCTCGGCCGGGGCCAGCGGGTTGATCTTGGCCGGGTCGCCGCCCAGCTCCTTGACGGCCTCACGCATGGTGGCGAGGTCGACCACGCACGGCACGCCGGTGAAGTCCTGCATGATCACGCGGGCCGGCGTGAACTGGATCTCCTGGCTCGGCTGGGCGCTGGCGTCCCAGTTGCCGAGCGCGCGGATGTGGTCGGCGGTGATGTTCGCGCCGTCCTCCGTGCGGAGCAGGTTCTCCAGCAGCACCTTGAGGCTGTACGGCAGCCGCTCGGAACCCTCGACGGCGGAGAGCTTGAAGATCTCGTACGACTCGTCGCCCACCTGCAGCGAGCTGCGGGCGTCGAAGCTGTTCGCGGACACGACTGACTCCTTCTGGGTGCTTCGTGCGGTATCCGGCCGCCACGGTGGTAAGGTCAGCCTTACTTAGGCTTACCTTGCCCGCATCGCCGGCGAGCTCCGCTCGGCAAGTATCTTGATGTCGAGATATATCCTATGGGGCAGTTATCTCGATGTCGAGATAAACCATAGTGCATGCCGTCGCCTTCACCACCGCAGGCATGCCTGGGTCGGCAAAAGCGCAGGTCAGCGGCCGTTCGGGCGGCGACAGCCGGCAACGGCAGTGCTGCCGGCCCGGCACCGGCCCGGTGTCGACCCGGCACCGGCTCACACCAGCTCACCACCGGAACCGCCCGTCGGCGACGGGACGAGCAGGGGCGCGCCCGTGCGGCCCGCCCGCCTCCGATCCCGTTCGAGGGTGTCCGCCGGCGCCCGGCGCCGTTGAGCACGGTGTCCGTCGCCCCGCCCGTGGAAGGCCCGATGATGTCCACTCCGCTCGCCGCCGCGCTGCTGCCGCTGGCCCTGCTCGCCCCCGCCGCCGCCTCGTCGGCCCCCGTCACCCCGCGGGCCCCCGTCACCTCGCCAGGCTCCGCCGCCTCGCCGGGTTCCGCCGCTTCGTCGGGCTCCGCCGCCTCGCCCGTCTCCGTCGTCGAGGCCGCCTTCGACCCCGCGACGGCCTTCGTGCCGCCGACCGCCGTCAGCTACGCGGACGACCTCGTGCCGTACGGCGCGCGCACCCGGATCGTCACCGACCGCTCCACCGCGGGGCGGACGGTGCTCACCATGACCGTCACCGGGCTCGCCCCCGACCACGAGTTCCCGGTGCACCTGCACACCGGCTCCTGCGGGGCCGACCCGGCCTCGTCCGGACCGCACTACCAGGACGCCGTGGACCCGGTGCAGCCGTCCACCGACCCCGCGTACGCCAACGGGCGCAACGAACTGCGGCTGGCGCTGCGCACCGACGCGCACGGCGAGGGCATCGCGACGGCCTCGGTGCCCTGGCAGCCGCGGCCGGGCGAGGCCCGCTCGCTGGTGATGCACGCGGGCACCCCGGCCGGCCCGCACGCGGCGGGCGACCGGGCGGCCTGCGTCAAGCTGGAGAAGTGAGCTCCCGCCTCAGGAGCTCCCTCTTCAGGAGCTCCCGCCTCAGGAGCCGAGGGTGGCGACCAGGACCGCCTTGATGGTGTGCAGGCGGTTCTCGGCCTGGTCGAACACGACGGAGTGCGCCGACTCGAACAGCTCGTCGGTGCACTCCAGCTCGGTCATGCCGGTCGCCTCGTACATCTGCCGCCCGACCACCGTGCCGAGGTCGTGGAACGCGGGCAGGCAGTGCAGGAACTTCACGGCCGGGTTGCCGGTGGCCCGGACGGTGTCCATCGACACCTGGTAGGGCTTGAGCAGCTCGATCCGCTCGGCCCAGACCTCCTTGGGCTCGCCCATCGAGACCCAGACGTCGGTGTAGAGGAAGTCCACGTCGGCCACGCCCTCGGCCACGTCCTCGGTGAGGGTGATCCGGGCGCCGGTCGCCCCGGCCAGCGTCTCGGCCGCCTTCCGGACCCCCTCGGCCGGCCAGAGGGAGCTCGGGGCGACGATCCGGACGTCCATGCCGAGCAGGGCGCCGGTGACCAGCAGCGAGTTGCCCATGTTGGAGCGGGCGTCGCCGAGGTAGGCCAGGGCGGTCCCGGCCAGCGGCTTGGTGCCGTGCTCGGTCATGGTGAGCACGTCGGCCAGCATCTGGGTGGGGTGCCACTCGTCGGTGAGACCGTTCCAGACCGGGACGCCGGCGTTCGCGGCCAGCTCCTCGACGATCTCCTGGCCGTGGCCTCGGTACTCGATGCCGTCGAACATCCGGCCGAGCACCCGGGCGGTGTCCCGGATGGACTCCTTGTGGCCGATCTGCGAACCGGACGAGTCCAGGTAGGTCGTGGTGGCGCCCTGGTCGTGGGCGGCGACCTCGAAGGCGCAGCGGGTGCGGGTGGAGGTCTTCTCGAAGATCAGCGCGATGTTCTTCCCGCGCAGCCGGGGCTGCTCGGTGCCCGCATACTTGGCCGCCTTGAGCCCGGCGGCGAGGTCCACCAGGAAGCGGAACTCCTGGGGCGTGAAGTCGAGCTCCTTGAGGAAGTGCCTGTTCCGGAGGTTGAAGGCCATACCGGGCTCCTGGGATGACGGGGCGTACGGGAAAGTAGCAAGTCTATACGATGCTCGGAATTTCTATACAAGGCGGGGGTGGAAGAGGGGGAGCCCCGCCGCGGACTCCCCCTCAACGCCCGGTCGGCCTACAGCCGCGGGCCCCCTCGGCGCCCAGTCGGCCTACAGGCGTGGGCCTCCCGGACGCCGTCGGCCTACAGGCGCGGATCGACCGGCTCGGACTCCAACGCGAGCACCGCGAACACCGGCTCGTGCACCCGCCACAGCGGCTCGCCGGCCGCCAGCCGGTCCAGCGCCTCCAGGCCCAGCGCGTACTCGCGCAGCGCCAGCGAACGCTTGTGGCCCAGCGACCGCTCGCGCAGCCGGTCCAGGTACTCGGTGTAGTCCGGGCCGTAGACGATCCGCAGGTACTCCCGGCCGCGCACCTTCACCCCCGGCTGCACCAGCCCGCCCGGACGGCCCCCGCCCCGCTGCGTGCGCACCACCGAGGCCAGCGGTTTGACCACCATGCCCTCGCCGCCCGCCGCCGTCAGCTCCTCCCACCAGGCCGTGGCGGCCGCCACCGAGGCCTCGTCCTCGGCGTCCACCAGGAGGCGGCCGGTGCGGTGCAGGACCGGTGCCCGGCCGCCGTCCGGTTCGGACGCCGTTTCGGGCGCAGCTTCGGGCGCGGCTCCGAGTGCGGCTCCGGCCCGCGCTTCGGCCGCCGCTTCAGCCGCCGTTTCGTCGGCCGCGACGAGGCGGTCGATCCAGGCCAGGTGCTCGTCGTGCGGGCGCACCGCGAGGTTCGCCCCCTCGGCGGCCAGCACCTGGAACGGCGCCAGCCGCACGCCCGACAGCCCCTCGGTCGGCCAGCAGTACCGCCGGTACGCCTCGGTGAACGCCTGCGCGTCGGCCGCGCGCCGCCCCTGCTTGGCGGTCAGCTCCGCCAGGTCCAGCCCGCGACCGGCCGCCCGTTCCAGGGCCGCCAGCGCCTCCGGCAGGGCGGCGCCCGCCGCCGCGCCGACCGCCGCGTACTGGCGGCGCAGCAGTTCCACGGCCTTCAGCGACCAGGGCATCAGCTCGGCGTCCAGCAGCAGCCAGCCGGTGCCCAGCTCGTCGAACAGCCCCGAGCGCTCGGCGGCCACCCGTACCCGGCCCAGCACGGCCGCGGTCAGGCCGTCGTCGGCGAGGAACGCCCGGCCCGTCCTGGTCCAGATCGCGCCCGGACCGGCCACGCCGAAGCACCGCTCCAGCGCCGCGTCGTCCCGGGCGACCAGCACCACCGCGCGGGACCCCATGTGCTTCTCCTCGCACACCAGGTGCCGCACGCCGTCCGCGCGGTAGGCGGCGAACGCCTCCTGCGGGTGCTCCAGGAAGCCGTCCCGGCGGGAGGCGGCGCTCGGCGCCATCGTCGGCGGCAGGTACGCCAGCAGCCGCGGGTCCAGCGCGAAGCGGCTCATCACCTCCAGCGCCGCCGCCGCGTTCTCCTCCCGGACGGCGACCCGACCGTGCAGCCCGGTCTCGACGATCCGGCGGCCCGCCACGTCGGCGAGATCCAGCGGACGGCCCTCGCGGGCGCCCGGCGCGTCCGTGGACAGCGGGCGCACCGGCGCGTACCACTCCCGTTCGGCCGGCACGCTCACCAGCTCCCGCTCCGGGTAGCGCAGCGCCGTCAGGGTGCCGCCGAACACGCAACCGGTGTCCAGGCAGACGGTGTTGTTGACGAAGCTCGCCGACGGCACCGGCGTGTGGCCGTACACCACCAGCGCCTTGCCCCGGTACTCCTCCGCCCACGGGTAGCGCACCGGCAGGCCGTACTCGTCGGTCTCGCCGGTGGTCTCCCCGTACAGCGCGTGCGAGCGCACCCGGCCCGAGTTGCGGCCGTGGTACCGCTCCGGCAGACCGGCGTGGCAGACCACCAGCGCGCCGCCGTCCAGCAGGTAGTGGCTCACCAGGCCGCGCATGAACTCCCGCGCCTCGGCCCGGAACTCCTCGGACTCGCCGGCCAGCTGATCCAGCGACTCCTGCAGACCGTAGGCGACGTTGACCTTCTTGCCGTCCAGCGCCCGGCCCAGCTTGTTCTCGTGGTTGCCCGGCACGCACAGCGCGTGCCCGGCCGCGACCATGCCCATCACCAGGCGCAGCACGCCCGGCGTGTCCGGGCCGCGGTCGACCAGGTCCCCGACGAACACGGCGGTACGGCCCGCCGGCGGCACCGCGTCCACCGGCCGGCCCCCGGCGTCCCGGGTCAGCGTGTAGCCGAGGCGGGTCAGCAGGGTCTCCAGCTCGGAGCGGCAGCCGTGGATGTCGCCGACGATGTCGAACGGCCCGGTCAGGTGGCGAAGGTCGTTGTAGCGCTTCTCCAGCTCCACCTCGGCCGCCGCCACCTCGGCCTCGCCGCGCAGCACGTGCACCTTGCGGAAGCCCTCGCGCTCCAGACCGCGCAGGGAACGGCGCAGCTCGCGGTGCTGGCGCGGGACGACGTGGGCCGGCAGCTGGCGGTCCGGGCGGGTGCGGTTGCGCTCGGCGCACACGCCCGGCGGGACGTCCAGCACGATCGCGATCGGCAGCACGTCGTGCTCGCGGGCGATCCGCACCAGCTGGCGGCGCGCCTCGGGCTGGACGTTGGTGGCGTCCACGACGGTCAGCCGGCCGGCCGCGAGGCGCTTGCCGACGATGTAGTGCAGGACGTCGAAGGCCTCGGCGGAGGCCGACTGGTCGTTCTCGTCGTCGGCGACCAGGCCGCGGCAGAAGTCGGAGGAGACGACCTGGGTGGGCAGGAAGTGGCGGCGGGCGAAGGTCGACTTGCCGGCGCCGCTGGTGCCGACCAGGACGACGAGGGAGACGTCGGTGACGGGGAGGCGGCGGGGGGCGGGGTGGTCCTGGGGCTGACCCTGGTCGTGCTCCTGGTGCTGGTGCTGCTCGGGCGTCGGGGTCGCTTCGTCGGTCATCGGGATTCGCCTCCTTCGGGCGCCGGGTCGGTCGGGGCCGGGTCGGTCGGGGTGTGCTCGGTCGGGGCCTGCGCGGTCGGGGTCGGGTCGGTCGCGGCCGGGCCGGTCCGGGTGGTGCCGGTCGTGGTCTGCTCGGCAGGGGTCTGCTCGGCAGGGCTGGTGTCGAGGCGGAACAGGGCCAGCTGGGTCGGCGCGCCGACCTCCCCGTCCTCCGGCCCCACCGGGCGCAGCACCACCGTGTAACCGAACGCGGCCGCGACCCGCTCGGCCCACGCGCGGAACTCGGCGCGCGACCACTCGAAGCGGTGGTCGGCGTGCCGGACGGCGCCCGCCGGCAGGCTCTCCCAGCGGACGTTGTACTCGGCGTTCGGCGTGGTGACGACCACCGCCCCCGGCCGGGCCGCGCCGAACACCGCGTACTCCAGGGCGGGCAGCCTGGGCAGGTCCAGGTGCTCGACCACCTCGCACAGCACCGCCGCGTCGAAGCCCTTCAACCGGGCGTCCGTGTACGTCAGCGCGCCCTGCGTCAGCGTCACCCGGGCCGCCTGCCGCTCCGGCATCCGGTCCAGGCGCAGTCCGCGGGCCGCCGCCTGCAACGCCCGCGCCGACACGTCCACGCCGAGCACCTCGGTGAACCGGGCGTCCTTCAGCAGTTCGCCGATCAACTCGCCCCGGCCGCAGCCGAGATCGGCGACGCGGGTCGCACCCACCTCCCGCAGGGCGGCGAGGATCGCGGCGCGGCGCTGCCCGGCGAGGGACGGCGGCCTGGGCCCCGACGTCGCCCCGGCGGCCTCCGCCGGCTCCTCCGGCCGGTCGTCGACCGCGTTGTCGACCTCCTCGGGCTCCCGGTCGTCCGCCTCCGCCAGCCGGGCCAGCTCCAGACGCTCCATCGCCACCCGGGTCAGCGCCCGGCTCCGGGACAGGTAGCGGCGGGTGATCAGGGCGCGCTCCGGGTGGGCGGCCAGCCAGCCCTCGCCGGCGGCGAGCAGCTTGTCCACCTCGTCCGGGGCGACCCAGTAGTGCTTGGCACCGTCCAGCACCGGCAGCAGCACGTACAGCTGCTGGAGCGCGTCGGCGAGCCGCACGGCGTCCGAGACCAGCGTGAGCCGCACGTACCGGGACTCGCCCCACTCCGGGAACGCCTCGTCCAACGGGAGCGCCGCCGCCTCGACCCGCCAGCCCAGCGGCTCGAACAGCCGGACCGCCATCGCCGGGCCACCGCCCTCGCCCGCGCCGTTCGCGGGCACCGCGGGCAGCGTGATCCGCAGCGGGCGCGGCCGGTCCGCCAGCCCGGGCCGGGCCGGGCAGGCGCCCTTCATCGCGGACCGGAACACCGTCCGCAGCGCCACCGCGAGCAGCGAGGACGCCGCGTACGGGCGGTCGTTGACGTACTGGGCGAGCGCGAAGTCCGGCGAACCGCCGCGCCCCTTGCCCCGGCCCTTGCGGACCAGCGCGATCGGGTCGACGTCCAGCAGCAGCGCTGCCGTGCAGACGTCGTCGCCCGCCTCGGGGTAGAAGACGTGCGCCTCGCCGTGCGACGTCGCGAACCGCTGGACCTTGCCCGGGTGCTTGTGCAGCAGGAAGCCGAGATCGGTGGCCGGGCCCTCGACGCTGCCGGTGGTGGAGATCGACATGAACACCTGTCCGAGTATCGCCGAGCAAACCTTCGCTGAACACCGGGTTTTCCGGCTCGGCGGCCGTCCGCCGCAGCCCGTCGGCGGCCGTGTACGCACGGCGGGGGCGTACCGACCGGCGGCCGCGTCCGCACGACGGGCGTGTTCGGCAGCAGGGCCCCGCATTGGTTAACGTGCACGGTGTGACTGCTGAATCGACCTCCCTCCCGAACGGGGCCGTGGCCGCCGGCCTGGCCACCATCGCCGCTGACGGCACCGTCCTCGACACCTGGTTCCCCGCCCCCGCCCTGGCCGCCGAGCCCGGCGCGGCGGGCACCGTCCGCCTGACCGCCGAGCAGGCCGAGGCCGAACTCGGCGCCGGCGCGGCCGAGGCGCTGCGCGCCGACGCCCGCCGCGGCGTCGAGGTGGTCGCCGTGCGCACCACCATCGCCTCGCTCGACGAGAAGCCGCTCGACACCCACGACGTGTACCTGCGCCTGCACCTGCTCAGCCACCGCCTGGTCAAGCCGCACGGCCAGAACCTGGACGGCGTCTTCGGGCTGCTCGCCAACGTCGCGTGGACCAGCATCGGCCCCGTCCCGGTGGACGCGGTCGAGCAGGCCCGCCTCGCGGTCCGCGCCCAGGGCGGCCAGCTCGCCGTGTACGGCATCGACAAGTTCCCGCGGATGACCGACTACGTCGCCCCGTCCGGTGTGCGCATCGCCCACGCCGACCGCGTCCGCCTCGGCGCCCACCTGGCCGTCGGCACCACCGTGATGCACGAGGGCTTCGTCAACTTCAACGCCGGCACCCTCGGCACCTCCATGGTCGAGGGCCGGATCAGCGCGGGCGTCGTCGTCGGCGACCACAGCGACATCGGCGGCGGCGCCTCGATCATGGGCACCCTCTCCGGCGGCGGCAAGCAGGTCGTCTCGGTCGGCGAGCGCTGCCTGCTCGGCGCCAACGCCGGCATCGGCATCTCGCTCGGCAGCGACTGCGTCGTCGAGGCCGGCCTCTACGTCACCGCCGGCACCCGGGTCACCACCCCGGACGGCACCGTGGCCAAGGCCGTCGAGCTGTCCGGCCAGGACAACCTGCTGTTCCGTCGCAACTCGCAGACCGGCGCCGTCGAGGTCATCGCCCGCTCCGGCTCCTGGGGCGGCCTCAACGCCGACCTGCACGCCCACAACTGACCTGCGGGACCACGCCATCGGGGTCCGGAGCCGACTCGGGCTCCGGACCCCGAGTGCGTGCTACGGCTTTCGGTGGACATGCGGGGCCCCTCCCCCCTCCCCTCCCCCTCCCTCCCCTCCGCCCTCTCCTCCTTCCCCTCGCCCGAAGCCTTGGCCCTGCCCCGGCTGGGTCAGGCACCCGGCTTGGTCGGGCACCCGGCTTGCTCGGCGCCGAGCAAGCCGGGTGTGTCTCGTCGCGCGCCTAGCCCAGGCCGCTTCGCGGCGGCAAGCCGGGATCACCCGGGAGGCTTGCGGCGTAACGGAGTTGGACCACATCGGGTGGCGCGCGGTGACCAGCCGCCGGAGCGGTTCGTTGGTTGCTGCGGCGGGGGCGTGTGCCTCGGTGGCCAGGCATCAGGCACCCCCGTCGCACGGGCCGAGCCACCGCCGGCCGCTTCACGCCGCACTACCGATCCGAAGAGGTCCCGTCATGACCGAACCAACTGCCACGCCGCAGCTCCCGAGCAGCCCGGCGGGCTCGGCCGCCGGTACCTCGTCCCGGCCCACCGCGCAGAAGAGCCTGCTGGAACAGCTGCACGAACTGCTCGCCTCGGTGTCCGCGGATCTCGCCGAGTTGCAGTCCCCCGGCGTCCGGGAGGACGGCCCGGCCACCTATCCCACCGGTACGGACACCTCCTCCTCCGACGCTCCGGCCACGCCGGGCACCCGATAGCCCGGCGCCTGCGCCTCCCCCGTCGGCCCGCCCTCGTCCGGCGGGCCGAGCCGGACCACGAGTAAGGGCGAGCCCCGCTCGGCCGGCGCCCCGCCGAGCACCGCGCCTTCCTCTCCCTCCAGCCTGCCCGCCGCCTTCCGCAGCCGCCCGGCCAGGTCCTTGCACTCCGACACCGCGTCCACGCCGTCGATGCACGTCCAGTAGAGGCTCTCGGTGTCGGCCCCGCAGGCCAGCACCACCAGCGTCTCCCCGACGTCCCGCAGCAGCCCGTCCAGCGCACCCAAGGCCGGTGCCAGCTCGCCGAGTTCGGTGAGCCGCCCGGCCCGGCCGCCGCTCAGCACGGCGGCCCTGACGACCGAGCGTTCCAGGCAGACCCCCGCGTGCGCCGCGGCCTCGGCCAGTTGCTGCCCCAGCCCAGTGAGCTCGTCGTCGTCCAGCTCCGCCAGCCTGGCCCCCACCGCCTCGGTGAGCAGCGCGGCCTGCCGCGCCTCGGCCAGCACATCCGGCACGTGCCTGGCTTCGGCCAGGGCGTGCCGGGCCCTCTTGATCAGTCGCAGCGCCTCCATGGCCGCCTCTCCTTCCGCTCGCTGTCGCCGTGGGACCACGACCGCCGGTGGGGCGGTCAGGTGGTCACGGCGAAAGCGTGCGGCGAAGTCGGCGAGGCCGCATCCGTCATCGGGAAAGCTGTGGACAAGTCCGGGGCTGTGGATAACTCCCGTCCCTCACAGGGATTATTCGTCCACGTCCGGGTTGACACCCGCCCCGCCCTGGTCGCCGTCCGCCGGTCCGTCCGGCACCGGGAAGCGGAGCTCGTTCCGCTCGATCTTGGCCGCGAGGGCCTCCAGCGGATCCACTCCGACCACCGTGCAGAACTGCACCAGGTAGGCGAGGACGTCCGCGACCTCGTCCCGCACCCGGTGGGCCCGCTCCGGATCGGACATCACCGCGGCCGCCTGCTCAGGCGTCAACCACTGGAAGATCTCCAGCAGTTCGCCGGCCTCCACGCTCAGCGCGGCCGCCAGGTTCTTCGGCGTGTGGAAGGGCTCCCAGCGCCGGGCCGCCGCGAAGTCCGCCAGCCGCTGCCGCAGGGCCTCCAGGGTCGGCCCGGTGGGCCCGGCCGGTTCCCCCGGCCTCGTCACTCGTTCGTTCACCCGTCCAGGTCTACCTCACCCGTCCGTCTCGTCCGCCCCCGGGTCGGCGCCGTCCCCGCGCCCGCACTGGGCCGGCACCCGGGTCGTCTCGGGCCGCAGCACGGTGTGCCCCGAGTCCGGGTCGCGCCGGCACTCGACCAGCACGGCCGCGCCCGACCGCGGTTCGGCCGCGCCGAGCGCCTCCCGCGCCGCGGCGGGCTCCTGAAGGGCGGCGAGGACGCGCAGCTGGTTGCGCCCGGACATGTCCCGGGCCAGCCGTAGCAGTGAGGCGGTCTGTTCGGTGGCGAGCCCGGCGCCGAGGTCCTCGGCGAGCACGGTGAGCTGCCGGTGCGCCCACGGCACCTCGGCGGCCACGTCGAGGTCGAGCACCCCGGCCCCGGTGAGCAGCACCGCGGCGAACGCGAGGTGGCGCAGCATGCCGTCGGAGGCCTGGTCGGCCCCGGTGCGTCCGAGGACGCCTTCGTCGAAGACCGCGAGGACGCGCTGGTCGGGCCCGCTGCCGCGGTGGGCGAGGGAGAGTCCGAGCAGCGGGTGCGGGGCGGCGGACTGGACGGCGCGCAGGAGCTGCCCGTAGCGGCGCGGGCACTCGTTGCCGAGCCGGGCGAGGACGGCGGAGATGTTGGCGGCGTTGCTGCGCAGCCGGGCCTGCGGGTCGGGCCGGGCCCAGCCGCGCATGAGGGCGGGGACGGGGTGGACGGGGAAGACCTCGCGCAGGGCGGTGAGCAGGTCCTCGGTGGCGGAGAGGACCTGCCGTTCGCCCCGGGAGGAGCCGGCCACCCGGAGCGGCAGTTGCGCGGTGATCATGGTGCCGCTGGGGAAGGGCGCCCGGATGTCTCCCTGGCGGGTGTCGTTGTGCCAGCAGACGTTGACGCGCCGCTTGCGGACGTCCTGTTCGCCGGTGTCGACGAGGGTGCGGCCGTCCAGGGTGAGCGATTCGCGGGCGATCCGCACCGGGCCGTCGGTGCGGACGACGACGTCGAGCCGGATGCGGCCGTGCGGGGAGCGGACGGTGCAGCCGAGGATGACGGCGTCGCGCCCGTGCGGGACGCACCCGGTCAGGCCGCCGCGGACGGGTTTGGCCAGGGGGCCGGTGCGGTCGGGCAGCCCGTCGAAGGAGTCGGCGATCTCCTCTCCGAGGGCGAGCCGGGAGAGCACGGCCAGTGCGTCGAGGGCGTTGGACTTGCCGACGCCGGCGGGCCCGTGCAGGACGGTGAGGGGCGCGAGCGGCAGGATCGCGCGCCGGTAGGACTTGAACGAGGTGAGCCGGAGCTCCTCGACGGTGGGACGTGTTACGGATGGCCGATCGGGCCCCGGGGCGCCCGGTCGGGGGTGGGCCGGCGCGGCGGGCCGGGTGGCGTCGCGGTTCACCCGTCGGACGTTAGCCGCAGGCCGGTCGGCAGAAACGTGCCTGCTCAGCAGATTCATCCCAACGTGGCGGCCGCACCCCGCGCGCGCCCGGCGTTCAGCGCCGGTAGGCGGCCACCGTCACGGAGGCGGTCACCTCGACCGGGTCCGGCAGGTCGGCGAGCGCGGCGGCCAGGCGGTCCGGGTCGGTGTGCCAGGCGCTGGGGCCCATGCCGACGACGGTGCGCACGTCGTCCGGGCCGAGCCGCAGGGTGAACTCGACCTGCCGCTGCCCGGCGGGGGTCAGGTAGGGGCCGAGCTTCTCGTCGATCCGCCGCTGCTTCTCCTCGTCGACCGACAACAGGCCCAGTGCGCCGACGAGTTCGCGCAGGTGGCGGGCGGTGGGCGAGACCAGCAGCAGGGTGGCGCCGGGGCGCAGCACGCGGCGGATCTCGGGCCCGTTGCGCGGGGCGAAGACGTTGAGCATCAGCCCGGCGGAGGCGTCGCGCAGCGGCAGCGGCCGCCAGGCGTCGCAGACCACGGCGCCGATCCGGGGGTGGGCCTTGGCGGCGCGGCGCAGCGCGAACTTGGAGATGTCGAGGGCCGCCCCGACGCGGCCGGGCAGGGCGTCGAGGACGTGGGCCAGGTAGTGGCCGGTGCCGGCGCCGAGGTCGGCGACGAGGCCTTCGGGGTCGGCGTCCGCGGCGGCCTCGGCGAGGGCGTCGGCGATGGGCCGGTAGTGGCCGGCGGCGAGGAAGTCGGCACGGGCGGCGACCATCTCGGCGGTGTCGCCGGTGCCGGTGTGGGCGTCGCCGGCGAGGAGGCTGACGTAGCCCTGCTTGGCGAGGTCGAAGCTGTGGCCGGCGGGGCAGCGCAGGGCGCGCTCGTGCCGGGTGAGGGCCTGCGCGCAGTGGGGGCAGGCCAGGTAGTGCTCGATGTCCTGCAGCAACGTTCCGTCTTCTCTCGCCGTTCGACCCGGGCGCCCGGGGGTCTTGCGGGTCCGGTGGCCCTGAGCGACCAGCCTAACGACCCCGCTCGCCCCCGACGGCCCGCCGAGCCCGCCCCCGGGTCCGACGGCCGCGCTGCCCGGCCTACCGGCCCCGCGCCTGCGCGACGCGCCCGCGCTCCGTCGCGACGCGCAGGGCGAGGGCGGCGAGCGCCTCGGGCGCGCCGGAGCGGCCACGGATGCCGGGGAAGGCGTTGACGTCGACGATGACGGGTTCGGCGGGCCCGTCGAGCAGGTCGACGCCGTAGACGTCGAGCCCGAACACCTCGCCGACGCGCAGGGCCAGAGCTGCCCGTTCGGCGGGCGGTTCCCAGTCCTGCCCCTGCCCCGGTTCCCCCTGGCCGTCGGCGAGTTCGGACCGCCGTCGGGCGGCGAACACCTGCCGGTCGACCACCCACAGCTTCTGGTCCCAGCCGGTCCCCGGGACGAACGGCTGGGTGACGACGGGCTCGTCGGGCCAGCGCGCGACGAGTTCGCGCAACCGGGCCGGGCCGTCGACCCGGGCGACCAGGTCGTGGCGCCGGCTGTGGCGGCTCTTGACGACGAACGGGTAGGCGGGATCGGCGAGTTCGGCGAGCCGCCCGGCGTCGCGGGTGGCCGCGAAGGGCAGGTCGGCCGCGCGCGCGAGTTCGGCCATCCGCACCCGGTCCTGGCAGAGTTCGGTGGCCGCGGCCGAGTTGATGACAGGCGCCCCGCGCCGCTCCAACTCTCCTGCGAGTGCGAGGGATCGACGGGTGTGGGCCTTGAGCAGATAGACGTCGGCGAGCGCTGGCCCCGCCGGGCCGTCAGGGTCGACGATCGTCACCTCGTGCCGGTCCGCCAGCAGGGCGGCGGTCGCCGCGAGCACCGGGTGTCCGGGGTCGGCGGCGATCAGGCCGATCCTCATATCGCCCCGCCCAAACCGGCCCCGCCCAGGCCGCCCCCGTCGAAACCGCCCCCGTCAAAGCCGGATCCGCCGAACTCTCCACGGCCGAAGCCCAGTTGCCCGTACCCCGCGCCACCACCCGCCGGCACCAACGCGGGCGCGGGCGCCGACACGGCCGTCCCGCTGCGCGCGAGCCGCAGCACCGCCCGGGCGACCCTGGCGACCGCGTCCGGCACCTGGCGGAAGCTCGGGAAGTCGTTGATGTCGACGACCACCGGCCCGTCCGGCCCGAGCAGCACGTCGACGCCGTAGAGGTCGAGCCCGAACACCTCACCGACCTGCGCCGCGATCCGCGCGACCTCCCCGGACAACGGGACCTGCCGTTCGCGCACGTCCTGCCCGGGGTGGAGCGGGGAGGAACGTTCCGTCGCGAAGAGCTCGCCGTCGACGCAGTACACCTTGAGGTCGGTGCCGGAGTTGGGCACGTAGGGCTGGGCGATCAACAGCCCCTCGTCGGCGAGTTCGGCGCCGAGGTCGAGGAGGTGGTCGGGGCTGGGCACGAGCCGGACGGCGCGTCCGGAGCTGCCGTCGGCGGGCTTGACGACGAGCGGGTACTCGGCGGCCGGGATCTCGGCGAGCCGTTCCCAGCGCGCGGTGGCGTAGGTGACGGGGACGGGCAGGCCGCGGGTGCTGGCGATGACGGAGGCGAGCGCCTTGTCGCGGACGCCGCGGATGGAGCGGACGTCGTTGACAGTGGTGAGGCCGACGGCGGCGGCCGCGTCCAGCAGGGTGAGCCCGGGCCCGCCGGAGACGGTCTTGAGCACCCAGGCGTCGTGGCTGCCGGCCCGGATCGCCTCGGAGACCGCCATCAGCGAGTCCCCGGGGCGCAGCACGTCCACCCGGTGCCCCCACGCGGTGAGCCGGCGTGCCACGTCGAGCGGCATGCCGTCGTGCCGGTAGTGCTCCTCCACCAGAAAGCAGAGCCTCATGGGCCTGTCTTCCCCCCTTGCCGAGCCGAGTGCGGACGTCCGCCGTCCCCCTTCGGCGGAGCTGTCAAGGCATCAGCATGCCACGCGGTATACGCACAAGATCGCTGCGAGCCGGTAAGCGTTCAGCAACAATCGGGCGCCCGCGCCGCCCCACCCATCACCGCCCCCGGCGCGACGCACCGCCCCGCCCGTCACCGCCCCTGGCGTCCCCGGCGCGAAGCCTGGGAACAATGCCGTGAACAATGCGGTGGCGGGCCGCCGACGCCCCTGCTTGGATGCACGCCGTGACTTCTGTCGATCATGCTCCCGACCCTTCCCTCCTCGACGCGATCGAGCGCTACTACGACGCGGTGCCGCGCAGCGCCGCACGGGCCGAGGACTTCGGCCCGCTGACCCTGTTCGTCCGCGAGAGCGCGGGCTGGCCCTACTACGCCCGCCCCACGCTCGACCACGACGGCCCCGCCACCACCGCCGAGGACGTCCTGCGGGTGCTGGCCCGCCAGCGGGAGCTGGGCGAGCCGGAGGCCTTCGAGTGGGTGGCCGAGCGCAGTCCGGAGCTGCGGGCCGCGGTGGAGGCGGCCGGGCTCGCGGTGCACGAGCACCCGCTGCTGGTGCTGGGCCCGCAGGACGAGGCGGCCCCGGCGCCCGAGCTGCCGGAGGAGGTGCGGGTGGAGGTGCTGGGCGCGGACGCGCCGGAGCTGGCGTCGGCGGTCGCCGTTCCGCACCTGGCGTTCGCCGAGCCGGGCACCGGCGTGGGCGTCGTGGGTGCGGCCGAACTGGCCGAGGCCGCAGGGCGGTTGGTGGCTGAGGGCGCGGTGGAGCGGATCGCCCGGCGGATCACCGACGGCGCCACCGTGCTGGCCGCCGCGCTGGAGGACGGTTCCGCGCTGTGCGCGGGCCAGCACAATCCGGTGGGCGCGGTCACCGAGGTGGCCGGGGTCGGGACGCTGCCGGTCGCGCGGCGGCGCGGGCTGGGCCTGGCGGTCACCGCGGCCCTGGTCGCGCACGCGCGGGCGAACGGCGTGCGGACGGTGTTCCTGTCCGCCGCCGACGAGGAGGTCGCCCGGATCTACCGCCGGGCGGGCTTCCGTCCGTTCGCGACGGCCCTGATCGCCGAGCCGGCCCCGGACCGGCCCGGCGACTGACCCGCCGAGCGCACCGGTCGGAGCTCCGACCGGAGCCCCGCGGAACGGACGACGAGGACGACGAGGACGACGCGACCGGGCGCAAGCCCACCCGGTCAGTCGTCGTCCTCGTCCTCCGCCCCGCTGACGCCCTCCCCCTCGGCCTCGTCGACGACCCACCCGGCCAGCCGTTCGGCGACCCCGGACACGCCGAGCCGCCCCTCCCGGATGGCCCGGGCGAGGCTGCGCACCTCTCGGGCGGTGG
Organism: Kitasatospora sp. NBC_01300; assembly: GCF_041435235.1. Classification (NCBI taxonomy): domain Bacteria; kingdom Bacillati; phylum Actinomycetota; class Actinomycetes; order Kitasatosporales; family Streptomycetaceae; genus Kitasatospora; species Kitasatospora sp. NBC_01300. Next base: position 2,489,245 of record NZ_CP108408.1, read on the forward strand.
TGGCGACGGTGCAGCCGCTGGCGACGAGGTAGGCGTAGGCGACGGCGGTCGCGTAGAGCTCGTTGGTCTTCTCCAGGGCCGGCACCCGGATCAGCTGGTGCATCAGGGCGGCGGCGCGGTCCTGCGGTTCGGGGTAGACGTCGATGTCGAAGATCTCGGCCTGGTGCCGGGAGACGGCCGCGAGCAACGACCCGTAGTCGGTGACCTGCGGGTCACCGGGCGTGTACTGCTCGGCGGTCATGAGCAGCCACGAGAGGTCGACCTCCAGCTTCAACGGCGCACGTCCTTCAGGTCGCCCGGCTCCGCGAACTCGGCCAGGAAGGCCGTCTCGTACTCCTTCATGAACTGGGCGGCGGCGTCGACGAAGGCCCGCCCCGCCTCGCCCATGTCCTGCTGGACCAGGCGCTCGATGTACTGGTTCATGCTGATCCCCTGCTGCTCCGCCCGTTCCCGGGCCATCTCCGCGGTCGTGGCGTCCACCCGGACGTTCAGCTGCTTCTTACCCATGAATCTCAAGCTAGCGCTGAAGTGCTAGCACAACAAGGGCGCACGCACGCCGGGCGCGTGCACACCCGGCGGACGCCCCCACGGACGCCGGGCGGCCAGACCCGCGGCGGGGTGCCGCGGACCTGGCCGCCCGGGAGCGAACGCGGGACCGGATCAGAACTGGGTGCTGACCGTCACCCCGCTGAAGTCGGTGTTGGCGTAGAGGCTGATGTAGCGGTAGCCGGCCGTCGGGTTGGTGACGGTGATGCTCTGCGTGCTGCCGGCGTTGGTGGAGGAGGCGGTGAAGGCGTTCGGCGAGGCCCAGGTGTCCGCGTTGTAGTACAGGTACGCGGTGCCGGTGCCGCCGGAGGTGCTGATCTTCAGGGTGCTGACGCCGGCCGGCAGGTAGACGTACAGGTAGTCGAGGTTGCCGGCGGTGGCGGTGAGGTTGGACCGGGAGCAGTTCTGGCCGAGCGCGTCGGTGCGCGGGTCGGTGCAGGTCGGCAGGGTGGTGCCGCCGCCGGTGCCGGTGGTGACGGTGACCGAGGCCGGGGTGCTGGCGGTCCTGCCGGTGGCGTCGGTGACGGTCAGGGCGACGGTGTACGTGCCCGCGGCGGCGTAGCCGTGGCTCGGGTTCCGCTGGTCGGAGGAGGTCCCGTCGCCGAAGGTCCAGTGCCAGGCGGTGATCTGGCCGGGGCCGGTCTGGACGGACTTGTCGGTCAGCGTGACGGTGGCGCCGTTGACGGCCTGGTCGAACAGCGCGGTCGGGCCGTCCGCGAAGCAGGCGCCGGCGGCGCAGCCGTTGAGCCAGGCGTCGAAGTCGGCGTCGTAGCCGGTGCCGATGCCGTTGTAGACCGCGTAGCCGCCCTGGTAGTCACCGGTGCGGAAGTGGCCGAGCATGGCGTAGACGTCGGCCGGGTGCTTCTCGAACATGTACCGGACGGCGAGGTAGCCCCACGGGTAGGTGCGCACCGAGTCCGAGTTGCCGTACGTGTTCTGGAAGACGGTGCTGAGCTTGTAGGTGTGCTTGGCGGCCTCGGCCATCGCCTGGGTGTCGGTGGTGCCGCGGTAGGCGTAGGACTCGTACTCGGCGACGCCCTCGATCCACCAGATGTCGGGCACGGAGATCTCGGTGGAGAAGTTGCCCTTCATGTCGTAGATGCCGTCGAGGTAGTGCGTGTACTCGTGGTTGAGGTTCCACACGTTGGCGGTGAAGCCGTCGTTCCACGACTTCTGGTACATCACGCACACGGCGCGGTTGTTCGGGTCGGTCGGGTCCATGACGGTCTGGCCACCGTTGTCGGTGGAGTTCCCGAAGATCGCCCAGGAGTAGTTCAGGTAGTCGGCCTGGTTGGCGAAGACCGCGAGGGTCATGTTCTTGCCGTACGGGTTGACCGGGCCGTTGTCCTTCACCAGGTTGTGGAAGAAGGTGTCCTCGCCGCGCAGGCTGGTGCAGACGGCGGCCAGGTCGGCGGGCGACAGCGACTCGGTCAGGATGGTGCGGTTGTCGCAGACCAGCTGGTTCGGCAGCACCGCCGCGGTCAGCTTCGCCGGCAGGTCGCAGGTGCCGTAGTACGAGCACTGGCCGGGGTCGAAGGCGTTGGCCTGGTAGGCGGTGTGGACGTACAACGGGCCGGTGACGCCGGTGATCTGGGCGCCGTCGAGCACCGCCTTGACCTTCCCCTTGACGGCGGCCTCGACGACGGGGCCGTCGCCGGCCATCCGGCCGAGGTCGTTGCCGGCGTTGACGTCGAGGTAGGCGTTGGCGGTGCCGAGCAGGTCCTTGTGGTTGAGCGCGAAGTCGCCCAGGACGGTGCCGATGCTCGGGTCGGCGCCGACCGCGCTGACGAAGTCGCTGTTCCAGTTGCCCCGCCACAGCGGCGCGGACAGCACGGCGTTGACCGCCTTGAGCATCTTCGGGAAGGTGTTGTACGAGTTGTTGTAGCTGGTCAGCACCTGCTTGTAGACGCCCAGGTAGCTGCCCTGCAGGTTGGCGCTGTCGGTCAGGACCAGCACCTCGTTGAGCACGGTGCCGTTGTTGTCGGTGACGTCGGTCCAGTGCCGGCCGGCGAAGAAGGCGTCGAGCCCGGCCTTGGAGGCGGCGGTGAGCGCCGCGTCGTAGGGGCCGACCGCGTCCGTGTTGTTGGACTGGACGTAGTACCCGGCCCGCAGGAAGAGCACGAGCTGCAGGATGCCGGTGGAGTTGTCCCCGGTGTAGTTCGCCGCCAGGCCCTGGTAGGCGTTGGCGACGGTGAGCATCTGGGATTCCTTGAAGATCCTGCCCGCGTCGGTGCCGGTGACGTTGAACAGCGTGGTCACGCAGTCCGTGGTCGAGCCTTCGAGGAAGGAGACCAGGTCGGCGCCGCTGCGGCCGCCGAAGTCGGCGGGGGCGCAGCTCGGCGCGGCCGCACCGGCCGCGCCCGCGAGGGCACGGGCGGAACTGCCGGGCTGGGCCGCGGAGTTGCCCGGTTTGGCCGCGGGTGCGTGCGGCTGGGCGGGGCGGGGCGCGGTCTGCACGGCGGTGCCGGCCGGCTGGCCCATCACGGCCTGGCCCAGCAGCGCCGGCGGCAGCGGCTTGGCGGCGGGGGCGGCGGCCTCGGAGGGGTCGGCCGCGAGGAAGGCCCCCAGCGGCTTCGGGACGGCCGACGCGGCGTCGGCCGTCGCCGGGGCGGCGGCGGACGACCGGGCGGCGGCCGACGGCTGGGCGGCCGGCCCGGACGCGGCGAGCGCGGGGACGGGCAGCAGGGTGGCGGCGGTGGCACAGCCGGCGACGACGCCGGCCATGAGCGTGGGGAGGGGTATGCGAAGGCGCACTGCGGGGTCCTTCTCCTGTGGGGGAGGTGACTGGACGACTGCCGAGGCTTGGGGGAAGTCGACGTGATCCTGCCATCGGGCGACCGGCCAGAACAATGTCACAGGTCATATGACATCTCCTGCGTCCGGCATAACACCGCCCCACCGGGACCGGCCTCCCACCCCGGCCACGGCCGGACCCGGCCTCCCCACCTCCGGCCCCTGCCTCCCCGCCGCCGGACCCGATCCCCCTACGGCCGGACCGGCCGGTACGTCCGCGCCGCCCAGGCCTGGAAGGTCGGCGAACTGGCGATCAGGTCCCGGTAGGCCGCGGCCGCCGCGCCGAACAGCGTCTCCACCACCTCGCCGCTCACCCCGGCGGCCCGCCAGGCCAGCAGGTGGCGGACCCAGATCGGCGTCCCGGCGAGCGGCTTGACCACCACTTCGGCCAGCGGCCTGGTGGTCGCCTGGACGACGGAGATCCCGAGCCCGGCGGAGATCATCTCCTGCAGCTCCAGCCGCCCGCCGAGGAACTCGTGGACGGTCGCCGGGGTGAAGCCCGCCGCGGCGCAGGCGCCGTAGAACACGCCGTGCCAGCCGGCCCCGTCGTCGGGGGTGAGGAACCAGTCCTCCTCGGCCAGGTCCACCAGGGCGATCTCGGTGCGGTGCCGGAGCCGGTGGCCCGCCGGGAGTGCGACGAAGGCGGGCTCGGTGACGATGCCGCGGTGCGCGACGGCCGGCGAGTGGCGCAGTTCCCGGCCCGGGTAGTCGACGGCCACGGCGGCCTCCGCGTCACCCTGCTCCAGCAGGTCGACGATGTCCGACGAGCGGTAGACGGAGGTCACCGTGAAGCGCTGGTCGGGCCGCTGGTGCCGGGCCCTGGTGACCAGTCCGGGCAGGATCGGCGAGATGGTCGCGGCCAGGCGCAGCTCCTGGCGGGCCGGCTCGCCGGGGGCCGCCGGGCGGCGGCCGAGGCAGTCGGCGCGGGTGAGGAGGTCGCGCGCGGCGGCCACCACCTCGACACCGAAGCAGGTCGGCGCGACGCCCACGGCCGTGCGCTCGAACAGCGGCGCGCCCAGGTGGCGTTCGATCCGGCGCAGTTGCGTACTGGTCGCGGGCTGCGAGGCGCCGAGCAGGACGGCGGCCCTGCCGACGCTCCCCGTGTCGGCGATGGCGCACAGCACGCGAAGGTGCCGCAGTTCCAGCTCCATGACCCTCCCCCTCACGCAAGGGCCGCACCCTCCCGGCCGACCGCTCCGGGCGGGAGGGTGCGGCCCCGGCGGTGGCTGTGCAACAGCACACATGACATGTCGGCCGCTCACCTTCGCCCCGCGCGAATCACCTCGTCAAGCCCCCTCCGGGAGCCGAACGGCCGCGCCGGCAGCGGCCTTTACCGGCGCATTGCGTCCCCCTGACCACTCCCTGACCCGCACCCGGGCGACCGCCCGGCCCGGCACCCGCGAAGCGTCTCCGCGGCCACCCCGCCCGACGCCGCCCCGCCGGGGCGAGCGAGACTTGAAGAGTTCTTCACCTTCCGGGACTCTGAACTCTCCTGAGCGCGTTCCGCGGAGCGGCACCGACCGGTCTGGAGGCCGGCAATGACAGCCATGTTCGACCAGGAGCTGCGCGAGCAGCTCGCCCAGGCCCGCCGGGACCTCGCAGCGGCCCGGGCCGAAGGGGACGCCGACGGCGTCCAGGCGTACGAGGGCCGGATCGCCGGACTGCTCCGGCTCGCCGCCCAGCACGGGATCGACCTTCCGCACAGCGCCGACGAAGAGGAGCACAACCGGCCCTGACCGTCCCGCACCGGAACGGCGAGGAGGCGGCACCCGTGTGAACGGGTGCCGCCTCCTCTGCCGTCTCGTCCGCCGAACTCCGCCGGACTCCGCCGGGCTCCCCGGACCGCCTCGGACTCCCTCGAACGCGATCAGCGCCCGTCGAAGCCGGCCGGCACCCCGGAGGGCCGCCGGGTCACTTCCCGATCGGCTCCAGGACCGCCACGCACTCGAAGTGGTGCGTCATCGGGAACAGGTCGAAGGCCCGCAGCGAGACCGGCCGGTAGCCGCCCTCGCGGAAGAACGCCAGGTCCCGGGCGAGCGCCGCCGGGTCGCAGGCGACGTACGCGATCCGGCGCGCCTCCAGGCCGACCAGGTGCGCGACGGTCTCGCGCCCCGCGCCCGAGCGCGGCGGGTCCAGGACGATCAGGTCGGTCGCGGTGATGCCGGTGCGCGGCAGCAGCGTCTCGACGCGGTCGCACTCGATCCGCACGTTGTCCAGCGCGGCCAGGTTGTGCCGGGCGTCGGCCACGGCCTGCTTGGAGGACTCGATGCCGAGCACCGCGCCCTCCTCGCCGACCCGGTCGGCCAGCGCGCCCGCGAACAGGCCGACGCCGCAGTACAGGTCGAGCGCGTTCTCGCCCCACTGCGGGTCCAGGCCGTCCAGGACGGCGTCGACCAGGGTGTCCGGCGCCTCGGGGTGGATCTGCCAGAAGCCGCCGTTGCTGACCCGCCAGGTCCGCCCGGTCGCCCGCTCGCGCACGAAGCTGCGACCGTGCACGCGGTGGATGTCGCCCTGGTCGTCGACCCGGGCGATCGACACCGGCTTGTCCAGCTCGACCAGCGGCAGCTGGGCGCCGGGACGCGGGGTGAGCACCACCTGGCGGTCCGAGGAGCCGCTCGCGGCGATCACCTCGACCGAGGCGATGCCCGGCCAGTCGCGGGCCTCGATGCCGAGTTCGGTGACGCCCTCGGCGGCGATCAGGCAGCGGTCCACCGGCTGCACCTCGTGCGAGCGGTGCTTGCGCAGGCCGACCTTCCCGGTCTCCTGGTCCACCGCGTACTGCACGCGGGTGCGCCAGGTCGGCACCTGCCCGGCCGGCAGCTTGCCGCCGACCGGCTCGACGCTGCCGTCCCAGCCCGCCTCGGCCGGGGTGAGGCCGGCCAGCTTGGCCAGCTGCTCGGTCAGCACCTGCCCCTTGAGCTTGCGCTGCCCGCCCGGGGTGACGTGCTGCCAGTCGCAGCCGCCGCACTTGCCGGGCCCGGAGAACGGGCACGGCGGCGCGATCCGCTCCTTGGCGGGCTCCAGGATCTCGACCGCGTCGGCCCGCAGGAACCGGGAGGTGGAGGTGCCCTCGGTGACCAGTGCGACCACCTTCTCGCCGGGCAGCGCGTGCCGGACGAACAGCACCCGGCCCTCGTGCCGGGCCACGCAGTGCCCGCCGCCGTGCGCGACCGGGCCGACCTCGACCTCGTAGCGCTGGCCGGCCAGCGGATCGCCGGACGGCGTCTCGGGCCGCGCGGCCCGCGGCGCGGTGCGCAGCGCCTTCGGCGGCCGCACCGCCTGCTTGCGCGGACGCTCCCCCGGCGTGCGGGACGCCTGCGCGCGGGATCCCTGCGCACGGTCGCCCTTCGGCGCACCGTCCTTGGAGCGCTCGGCCTTCTGCGTGCGCTCGGCCTTCTGCGCACCGTCGGTCTTCTGCGTACGGGCGGCCTTCGGCTTCCCCGTGTCGGCTTCCGCCGGACGCGCGGGAGCGGGCTCGCCCGGCGCGAGCGGCGCGGTCTGCGCGGTGAAGCCGTCGCGGTCGGTGGCGGCCGGGCGCACGGGCTTGCCCCAGCGCGGCCGGGCGACCTTGCCGGGCTTGGCGGCACCCTTGCGGGCACCCTTGCCCGAGGAGCCGGAGGAGCGGGACGGGGTGTTGCGGGTCACTGGGCGGAGTCCTTGCTGCTGTCAGCGGTGGCGTCTGGCATAACGGGGACCTTCGACTTTACGGCCTTCGGCGCCCGAGGCTCGCCACGCCGGACGGCACCCGGCGCCGACCAGGCCTTCTGCGGCTTGCGCCGCTCGGAGGACTCCAGCTGCCACGGCACCGAGGTGACCATCACCCCGGGCTTGAACAGCAGCCGCCCCTTGAGCCGCAGCGCGCTCTGGTTGTGCAGCAGGTGCTCGTACCAGTGGCCGACCACGTACTCGGGGATGTAGACCGACACCACCTCGCGCGGGCTGCTGCGGCGCAGGTTCTTCACGTAGTCGAGGACGGGCCCGGTGATCTCGCGGAACGGCGAGTCCAGCACCTTGAGCGGCACCTCGATGCCGCGCTCGTCCCATTCCCGGCGCAGCGCCGCCGTGTCGGCCGGGTCGACGTTGACGGTGACGGCCTCCAGGGTGTGGGCGCGGGCGAGCCTGGCGTAGGCGAGGGCGCGCAGCGCGGGCTTGTGCAGCTTGGAGACCAGCACGATGGCGTGCACCCGGGTGGGCAGCACCACGTCGTCCGGCTCCTCGGCGGCGATGAGCTCCTCGGAGACCCGGTCGTAGTGGCGGCGGATGCCCTTCATCATCACGAAGAGCACGACCATCGCGGCGATCGCGATCCAGGCGTGGCTGATCTTGGTGACCAGGACGACGATCAGCACGGCCATGGTCATCACCAGGCCGAAGGTGTTGATCGCCCGGCTGCGCTGCATGTGGCGGCGCTTGGCCGGGTCGGTCTCGGTGCGCAGCAGCCGGGTCCAGTGCCGGATCATGCCGGACTGGCTCATGTTGAAGGAGACGAAGACGCCGACGATGTAGAGCTGGATCAGCCGGTTGGGGTCCGCGTCGAAGGCGATGACGAACAGGATCGCGGCGATCGCCAGCAGGATGATGCCGTTGGAGAAGGCCAGCCGGTCGCCGCGGGTGTGCAGCTGGCGCGGCAGGTAGCGGTCCTGGGCGAGGATCGAGCCGAGCACCGGGAAGCCGTTGAAGGCGGTGTTCGCGGCGAGCACCAGGATCAGGCCGGTGACGGCGGCGACGAAGTAGAAGCCGGGCGTGAAGTTGTTGAAGACGGCTTCGCTGATCTGGGCGAGCGCGGTCTTCTGGTGGTAGCCGGGCGAGGAGCCGACGAGTTGCTCGGCCGGGTTCTCGGCCATCTGCACGCCGGTGAGGCGGGCCAGCCAGATGATGCCCATGAACATCACCACGGCGATGCTGGCCATCATCAGCAGGGTGGTGGCGGCGTTCTTGCTCTTGGGCTTGCGGAAGGCCGGCACGCCGTTGGAGATGGCCTCCACGCCGGTGAGCGCGGCGCAGCCGGAGGAGAACGACTTGAGCAGCAGGAACACCATGGCGAACCCGGCCAGCGATTCGTTGCCGGGGGTGGCGGCGAGGTGGAATCCGGAGCTCTCGGCGGGCATGTCCTGGCCGAGCAGGAAGTGCCGGACGAAGCCGTAGCCGACCATGCCGATGACGCCGATCATGAAGGCGTACGTCGGGACGGCGAAGGCGGTGCCGGATTCGCGGACGCCGCGCAGGTTCATGCCCATCAGCACCACCACGACGATGACCGACAGGGTCAGTTCGTGGCCGCGCAGCGCGGGGACGGCGGAGACGACGTTGGCGACGCCCGAGGTCGTCGAGACGGCCACGGTGAGCACGTAGTCGACCATCAGGGCGCTGGCGACGACGAGTCCCGACTTGGGGCCGTGGTTGACGGTCGCGACCTCGTAGTCGCCGCCGCCGCTGGGGTAGGCGTGCACGTTCTGCCGGTAGGAGGCGACCACCGCGAGCATCACGATCGCGACGACGACGCCGATCTGCCAGGAGAAGTGGATCGCCGAGGCACCCGCCACGGAGAGCGTCAGCAGGATTTCCTCGGGGGCGTACGCGACCGAGGAGAGCGCGTCCGAGGCGAAGACGGGCAGCGCGATCCGCTTGGGCAGAAGTGTTTCGCCCAATTTGTCGCTGCGCAGGGCGCGCCCGATCAGGATGCGTTTCGGTAGGTCAGTCGGCATAGGCACGTTAAGGAATCGTAGGGGCTTCCCGGGCCGGGCTCCGCCGTTTGTCCCCCCCTTCGTCGCGACTGCGTTCTATGGACCGGCTAGCGTGTCGGATACGAGTCGGCGGGCAACACTCACGTTGTGAGTCGGCGCCCCACGAGAACGCTCGCCCAGGGAAGCCGGGCGGGAAAGGGAGATGAACGGTGTTTGCGCAGGTCAAGAACCCTACGGGACGGGTGAGGTAGCGCCGGTGCACATCGTCATCATGGGCTGCGGCCGCGTGGGCTCGGCCCTCGCCAGAGCCCTGGAGAAACAGGGCCACTCGGTGGCCGTGGTCGACCAGGACCCGACCGCGTTCCGTCGGCTGGGCGCCGGGTTCAACGGGCGCCGGGTGACCGGCGTCGGCTTCGACCAGGACACCCTGCGCGAGGCGGGCATCGAGGAGGCCGGCGCGTTCGCCGCGGTCTCCAGCGGCGACAACTCCAACATCATCGCCGCGCGGGTGGCCCGGGAGAACTTCGGCGTGGAGAACGTCGCGGCCCGGATCTACGACCCCCGCCGCGCCGAGGTCTACCAGCGCCTGGGCATCCCGACCGTGGCGACGGTCCGGTGGACCGCCGACCAGATGCTGCGCCGGCTGCTGCCGAGCGGCGCCGAGCCGCTGTGGCAGGACCCGAGCGGCGGCGTCCAGCTGGCCGAGGTCGCCTACGCCCCGGGCTGGGTCGGCCACCGCATCAGCGTGCTGGAGGAGTCCTCCGGCGCCCGGGTGGCGTTCGTCACCCGGCTCGGCGAGGGCGTGCTGCCCTCGCCCCAGATGGTGGTGCAGGAAGGCGACCTGGTGCACGTGATGCTGCGCCGGGGCGACCTGACGGCGGTCGAGGCCGCGTTCGCGCAGGGGCCGAAGGAGGAGGGTCACTGATGCGGGTCGCCATTGCCGGGGCCGGTGCCGTGGGTCGCTCGATCGCGGGCGAGCTGCTGGAGAACGGGCACGAGGTCCTGCTGATAGACAAGAACCCCAACTCCATCTCGGTGGAGCGGGTGCCGATGGCGGAGTGGCTGCTGGCCGACGCCTGCGAGATCACCTCGCTGGACGAGGCGGCCCTGCAGCGCTGCCACGTGGTGATCGCCGCGACCGGCGACGACAAGGTGAACCTGGTCGTCTCGCTGCTCGCCAAGACCGAGTACGCGGTGCCGCGGGTGGTCGCCCGGGTGAACAACCCGAAGAACGAGTGGCTCTTCAACGAGTCCTGGGGCGTGGACGTGGCCGTGTCCACGCCGCGTCTGATGTCCGCCCTGGTCGAGGAGGCGGTCAGCGTCGGCGACCTGGTCCGGCTGATGCGCTTCAGCCAGGGCAACGCCAACCTGGTCGAGCTGACCCTGGCCGCCGACACCGAGCTGGTCGGCACCCGGGTGGGCGACGTGGCCTGGCCGCAGGACACCGCGCTGGTGACGATCATCCGCGAGGGCCGGGTGCTGGTGCCGGGCAAGGACGACACCCTGGAGGGCGGCGACGAGCTGCTCTTCGTGGCCGCGCAGGAGCGCGAGGAGGAGCTGGAGGACCTGCTGTCGGCGTCCTCCGGCGCCCAGTAGGGCCGAAGGCGCGGACCGGACACGGGCGAGGGCCCGCACCCCTGGTGGGTGCGGGCCCTCGCCCGTCGCGTGCGGGTCTGCCGGCCGGGGCTCCGGCTAGCGGGCCGGCTCCTCGTCGTCGTCGAACTGCGCCTTGATCGGCGGCGGCGCCTTGAGCAGGATCTGCCAGGTGACGTACATCGCCAGCAGCATCGGCGGGATGCCGAGGGCGACCTTGAGCCAGCCGAGCAGGTTGACGTTGTGGGTGAAGTACAGCGGGAAGAGGATCACCGGCTTGAGGCCCATGATCACGACCCAGGCCCAGGTCGCCTTGGTGTAGGCGGCGAACCGGCCCGGGTTCTCCTTGCGCCAGGTGAACATCTCGCCGGTGACCGGGCCGAGCATCACGCCGATCATCGGCCAGCGCACCAGGGCGGAGACCGCCAGGGCGATGCAGTAGCCGACGTTCCACAGCAGGCCGGGCAGGTAGAAGTCCTCGGCGCGGCCGCTCTTCATCGAGATCCAGGCGCCGAGGGCGACGCCGAACACCCCGCTGAAGGCGTGCTGGACGGTCTCCCGCCGGGCCAGCCTGGTCACCACGAACACCGCGCACAGGCCCAGCGCGGCCCAGGCGGCCGAGCTGACCTGGTGGGTGATGTTGAAGGTGACGATGAAGACCAGGCCGGGCAGCGTCATGTCGATCATGCCGCGCACGCCACCGAAGGCCTGCAGAATGGTGTCGGCCGCCTCCTTGGAGGCGGCGGCCTTGCGGGCGGCCTCCTCGGCCGCGCTGTCGGCGGCCTCCGTGGCGACGACGGCCTCGCGGACGGCCGCGTCGGCCGCGGCCCCGGGTCCGTGCGGGCCGGGCGACGCGTGGTGGTTCGCGGCCAGGTCAAGCTGGGCGGCGGACTCGCCGCCGGGCTGGTTGCTCACGCTCATTCGCTCCCGTGTCCGACCGGACGCAGCTCATAGCGGGGGTTGAACAGCACGCGGCGCCCGCGTGCGTGGCTGATCCGGCCGCTGGCGACGAGCCGGCGGCCCGGCTCTATGCCCGCGATCGAGCGGCGGCCGAGCCAGACCACGTCCAGCGCCTCCGTACCGTCGAAGAGTTCGGCCTCCAGGGCCGGCACCCCGGCCCGCGGGCGGAGCGTCACCGTGCGCAGCGTGCCCGCGACGGTGACCAGCTCGCGGTCCGCGCAGCCGGCGATCGGCGTGCAGCCCGACTCCGCCGCGCTCTCCTGGCGCAGCTCCTCGGCCTGCAGCTCCTCGGCCGAGGAGGTCAGCCGGCTGAGCATGCGGCGGAAGCGCCCCTGCGGCTGGTCGCTGCTGTTGTCACCACTCATGCCGGAAGGGTACCGGTTTCCGCGCCCCCGGCGGCAGGCCGTACGACCACCGGGGGCGTCCCGGGGTCAGCTCTCGAAGCGGTAGCCCATGCCCGGTTCGGTGATGAAGTGGCGCGGGTGCGAGGGGTCGCGCTCCAGCTTGCGGCGCAGTTGGGCGAGGTAGACCCGCAGGTAGTTGGTCTCGGTGCGGTAGGCGGGGCCCCACACCTCCTGGAGCAGCTGGGTCTGGCTGACCAGCCGGCCGGCGTTGCGGACCAGCACCTCCAGCAGGTGCCACTCGGTCGGGGTGAGGCGGACGTCGGTGCCGTCCCGGTTGACCTTCTTGGCGGCGAGGTCGACGGTGAAGCTCTCGGTGACGACCAGCGAGTCGTCCTCGCCCGCGACCGGTTCGGCGCGGCGCACGGCGGCGCGCATCCGGGCGAGCAGCTCGTCCATGCCGAACGGCTTGGTGACGTAGTCGTCGGCGCCGGCGTCCAGGGCCTCGACCTTCTCGTCGGAGGCGTGCCGGGCCGACAGCACGATGATCGGCACCCGGGTCCAGCCGCGCAGGCCGCGGATCACCTCGACGCCGTCCATGTCGGGCAGGCCCAGGTCGAGGACGACGACGTCGGGATGGCGGGCGGCGGCCAGTTCCAGGGCGCTCGCGCCGTCATGGGCCGCGTCGACCTCGTACTTGCGGGCCTTGAGGTTGATCACCAGCGCGCGGACGATCTGCGGTTCGTCGTCCACGACGAGGACCCGGGTCATTTACGGGCTCCGCCTTTCAGGGCTGTCGGACTTACGGACTGTGGGACTTACGGGCTATGGGACTTGCTGAACATACGACGTGCGGAAGCGAGGAACGACAGGCCGGAGCGGCCGGCCACCGGCCGTCACGTGATCAGCCGCGACAGCGGATCGTGCCCGTCGCCGGCCGTCTCCCCCGGTTCCGGCGGCCGCTCGGCGGCGGGCAGGCTGACGACCATGGTGAGGCCGCCACCGGGGGTGTCCTCGGCGGTGACGGTACCGTCCATCGCCTCGACGAAGCCGCGCGCCACCGCGAGCCCGAGGCCCACCCCGGCGCCGCGCGGCGCGTCCCCGTAGCGCTGGAACGGCGCGAAGATCCGCTCCTTGGCGTCCTCGGGCACGCCCGGGCCGCGGTCCACGATCCGCAGCTCGACCCGCCCGGAACCGCCCGGCTGACGCAGCGCGTCGGCCTTGACCAGCACCTTGACGCCGTCCGGGCTGTACTTGACGGCGTTCTCGACCAGGTTGGCCAGCGAACGCTCCAGCAGGCCGCCGTCGGCCCGGATCATCGGCAGCGTTTCCGGGACGTCGAGGCGCACCGACTCGGGCGGCACCCCGCCGAGGGCGAACGGCACCACCTCGTCCAGGTCGGTCTCCTGGATCAGCGGGGTGACGGTGCCGGTCTGCAACCGGCTCATGTCCAGCAGGTTGTTGATCAGGTGGTCGAGCCGGTCGGCCCCGGCCTCGATGCCGGCCAGCAGCTCCGCCTCGTCCTCCGGCGCCCACTCGACGTCGGCCGCCCGCAACGAGGTGACGGACGCCTTGATCCCCGCCAGCGGGGTGCGCAGGTCGTGCGAGACCGCCGCCAGCAGGGCGGTGCGGATCCGGTTGCCCTCCGCCTCCCGGCGGGCCGCCGCGGCCTCCCGGGCCAGCCGGCGGCGCTCCAGCACCACGGCCGCCTGCGCGGCGAACGCCCCGAGCAGGCGCCGGTCCGCCCCCGGCAGCACCCGGCCGCGCAGCACCAGCGCCAGGCTGTCGCCGACCGGCACGTCCACGTCGGCCTCCTCCGGCCGCTCCGGCGGGCGCGGCCCGGCGGTGGCGACCGGCACCCAGGCGCCGAGCGGCTCCGGACGCTCCAGCAGCGCGGCGCTCTCCTGCCCGAAGGTCTCCCGGACCTGCTCCATCAGCGCGGTCAGCACCCCGTCCCCGTTCGGCGCGCCGCGCAGCACGGTGCCGGCCAGCGCGCTGAGCGTCTGCGCCTCCGTCTGGCTGCGGGCCGCCTGGTGGGTGCGCCGGGCCGCCAGGTCGACCACGGAGGCGACCGAGATGCCGACCACCGTGAATATCGCCACCGCCATGATGTTCTGCGGCTCGTTGATCGTGAAGGTGTGGATCGGCGGCGTGAAGTAGTAGTTCAGCACCGACGAGGCGACCAGCGCCGACCCGATCGCCGGCAGCAACCCGCCGACCAGCGCCGCGCACACCGTCAGCGACAGGAACAGCAGCATGTCGGTCGACAGGCCCAGCCCGCCGATCGCGGTCAGCACCAGCGCCAGCACCGGCGGACCCGCCAGCCCGATCAGCCAGCCCGCGATGGTGCGGGGGCGGCCCAGGTCGGTGATCCGGCGCACCGGCACCCGCCCGCGTCCGTGCCCGGCGTGCTCGTGGGTGACCATGTGGATGTCGATGTCACCGGCCTCCCGGGTCACCGTGGTGCCGACGCCCGGCCCGTAGAGGTACTGCCAGGCCGGCCGGCGGCTGGTGCCCAGCACGATCTGGGTCGCGTTCACGCCCCGGGCGAAGTCCAGCAGCCCGGCGGCCGGGTCGTCGCCGAGGACGGCGTGGAAGGAGCCGCCGAGGCTCTCCACCAGGGCCCGCTGCTCGATCAGCGTCTGCGGGGAGCCGGTGCCCGAGAGCCCGTCCGAGCGGGAGATGTGGACGGCGAGGAGTTCGCCGCCGGAGACACGGGCCGCGATCCGGGCCGCCCGCCGGATCAGCGTCGCCCCCTCGGGGCCGCCGGTCAGGCCCACCACGATCCGCTCCCGGGCCTGCCAGGTGCCCTCGATGCCCTGCTCGGCCCGGTACTTCTGCAGGTACTCGTCGACCCGGTCGGCGGTCCACAACAGCGCCAGCTCGCGCAGCGCGGTCAGGTTGCCCGGGCGGAAGTAGTTGGCCAGGGCCGCGTCTATCTTCTCCGGCGCGTACACGTTGCCGTGCGCCAGCCGCCGCCGCAGCGCCTGCGGCGACATGTCGACCAGCTCGATCTGGTCGGCCCGGCGCACCACCGCGTCCGGCACGGTCTCGCGCTGGCGCACCCCCGTGATGCCCTCGACGGCGTCGCCGAGCGACTCCAGGTGCTGGATGTTGACGGTGGAGATCACGTCGATCCCGGCCGCGAGCAGTTCCTCGACGTCCTGCCAGCGCTTGGCGTTGCGGCAGCCGGGGATGTTGGTGTGCGGCAGCTCGTCCACCAGCGCCACCTGCGGGCGGCGGGCGAGGACGGCGTCCACGTCCATCTCGGTGAACGCGGCCTCCCGGTGCACCAGCTGCCGGCGCGGCACGACCTCCAGCCCGTCGACGAGCTCCGCGGTGAGCCGCCGGCCGTGATCCTCCACGAACGCCACCACGACGTCCGTGCCACGCTGCTGTCGCCGGTGCGCCTCGGCGAGCATGGCGTACGTCTTGCCGACCCCGGGGGCCGCCCCAAGGTAGATGCGCAGCCTGCCTCGTCCCATGAGCACCATTCTTGATCCGGCTCTGCCCCGGGGCCACCCCCGGACACCTGTTCCCCTTCCCTTCGAGACTACGGCGTGAGCGGCGATTTTCCGCTGATCAGTGGACTGATCATGCGGTTTTAGCGACATATTGACGGCGTCCGCCCCCTCGGCCGGGCCGGCGTGAAAGCCTTCTGCCCTGTCTCCGGGAAATGCAAAAAGACCCCCTCCCGGACGGGAGGGGGTCTTTTCGGAATAATTGTTCGGCGGCGTCCTACTCTCCCACAGGGTCCCCCCTGCAGTACCATCGGCGCTGTAAGGCTTAGCTTCCGGGTTCGGAATGTAACCGGGCGTTTCCCTCACGCTATGACCACCGAAACACTATGAAACTGTCAACCGCACCAACCCCGTGACCAAACGGGTTGGGGTCGTTGTTTCAGAACAACACAGTGGACGCGAGCAACTGAGGACAAGCCCTCGGCCTATTAGTACCGGTCAACTCCACCCCTCACAGGGCTTCCATATCCGGCCTATCAACCCAGTCGTCTACTGGGAGCCTTACCCTCTCAAGGAGGTGGGAGTGCTCATCTCGAAGCAGGCTTCCCGCTTAGATGCTTTCAGCGGTTATCCCTCCCGAACGTAGCCAACCAGCCATGCCCTTGGCAGGACAACTGGCACACCAGAGGTTCGTCCGTCCCGGTCCTCTCGTACTAGGGACAGCCCTTCTCAACACTCCTACGCGCACAGCGGATAGGGACCGAACTGTCTCACGACGTTCTAAACCCAGCTCGCGTACCGCTTTAATGGGCGAACAGCCCAACCCTTGGGACCTACTCCAGCCCCAGGATGCGACGAGCCGACATCGAGGTGCCAAACCATCCCGTCGATATGGACTCTTGGGGAAGATCAGCCTGTTATCCCCGGGGTACCTTTTATCCGTTGAGCGACGGCGCTTCCACAAGCCACCGCCGGATCACTAGTCCCTACTTTCGTACCTGCTCGACCCGTCAGTCTCACAGTCAAGCTCCCTTGTGCACTTACACTCAACACCTGATTGCCAACCAGGCTGAGGGAACCTTTGGGCGCCTCCGTTACTCTTTAGGAGGCAACCGCCCCAGTTAAACTACCCACCAGACACTGTCCCTGATCCGGATCACGGACCCAGGTTAGACATCCAGCACGACCAGAGTGGTATTTCAACGACGACTCCACAACAACTGGCGTTGCTGCTTCAAAGTCTCCCACCTATCCTACACAAGCCGAACCGAACACCAATATCAAGCTATAGTAAAGGTCCCGGGGTCTTTCCGTCCTGCTGCGCGAAACGAGCATCTTTACTCGTAATGCAATTTCACCGGGCCTATGGTTGAGACAGTCGAGAAGTCGTTACGCCATTCGTGCAGGTCGGAACTTACCCGACAAGGAATTTCGCTACCTTAGGATGGTTATAGTTACCACCGCCGTTTACTGGCGCTTAAGTTCTCAGCTTCGCCTGGAAGAATCCAAGCTAACCGGTCCCCTTAACGTTCCAGCACCGGGCAGGCGTCAGTCCGTATACATCGCCTTACGGCTTCGCACGGACCTGTGTTTTTAGTAAACAGTCGCTTCTCGCTGGTCTCTGCGGCCACCCCCAGCTCTGGCAGCAAGTGCCGTCACCAGGAATGGCCCCCTTCTCCCGAAGTTACGGGGGCATTTTGCCGAGTTCCTTAACCATAGTTCACCCGAACGCCTCGGTATTCTCTACCTGACCACCTGAGTCGGTTTGGGGTACGGGCCGCCATGAAACTCGCTAGAGGCTTTTCTCGACAGCATAGGATCATCCACTTCACCACAATCGGCTCGGCATCAGGTCTCAGACTATGTGAACGGCGGATTTGCCTACCGTTCGTCCTACACCCTTACCCCGGGACAACCACCGCCCGGGCTGGACTACCTTCCTGCGTCACCCCATCGCTCACCTACTACAGACTTGGTTCAGCGGCTCCACCACGTCCCATTGTCCGAAGACTCCGGGCCGGCTTCACGGCCTTAGCATCACCTGGTTCAGCGTTGGCGCTTCAAAGCGGGTACGGGAATATCAACCCGTTGTCCATCGACTACGCCTGTCGGCCTCGCCTTAGGTCCCGACTTACCCTGGGCAGATCAGCTTGACCCAGGAACCCTTGGTCAATCGGCGCAAGAGTTTCCCACTCTTGTATCGCTACTCATGCCTGCATTCTCACTCGTATACCGTCCACGACTGGTTTCCACCGCCGCTTCACCCGGCACACGACGCTCCCCTACCCATCACAGCAGGCGTTGGCCCTTCATGCTGCAATGACACGACTTCGGTGATGTGCTTGAGCCCCGCTACATTGTCGGCGCGGAATCACTTGACCAGTGAGCTATTACGCACTCTTTCAAGGGTGGCTGCTTCTAAGCCAACCTCCTGGTTGTCTCTGCGACTCCACATCCTTTCCCACTTAGCACACGCTTAGGGACCTTAGTCGGTGTTCTGGGCTGTTTCCCTCTCGACCATGGAGCTTATCCCCCACAGTCTCACTGCCACGCTCTCACTTACCGGCATTCGGAGTTTGGCTAAGGTCAGTAACCCGGTAAGGCCCATCGCCTATCCAGTGCTCTACCTCCGGCAAGAAACACGTGACGCTGCACCTAAATGCATTTCGGGGAGAACCAGCTATAACGGAGTTTGATTGGCCTTTCACCCCTAACCACAGGTCATCCCCCAGGTTTTCAACCCTGGTGGGTTCGGTCCTCCACACGGTCTTACCCGCGCTTCAACCTGCCCATGGCTAGATCACTCCGCTTCGGGTCTTGGGCATGCAACTCAACCGCCCTATTCGGACTCGCTTTCGCTACGGCTACCCCACACGGG
>NZ_CP108408.1:2510000-2582500 GCF_041435235.1 Kitasatospora sp. NBC_01300
AACTCTCCGTGAATGTCTACCCGCAGTGCCTCATTAAAAGCACTGGGCGGCACTCGCGTTGAGCGGCACGGCAACCACCGGAATAGGGCGGCCCCGCGCACTGCGTCCTCGCTAGTGTTTTACTTCAAAAGGAATCTCCAACCCCAGAAGATTCTGAGGCCGGGGATGTCAACATATCTGGCGTTGACTTTTGGCACGCTGTTGAGTTCTCAAGGAACGGACACTTCCTTCGGACCGCCTTCCAGCGGGCCCTCCGGGCGCTTCGTTCTTTCGTGTTCTCAGCTTATCAGATGTTTTCCGCCCCGTTTTCCGGAGTTTCATTTACCTGAGCGGCTTTCGCCTTTCGGCGCTCCCGAACTCTAGCAGAGTTTCTCGGGCCGTTTTCCGCGGTCATTCTCGAATTCGCATTCGAGAGACTTCCTGCGGGGCCGTCCCGTGGGGCAACCCGGAGAACATTACGCACCGGGCTGCCCCACGTCAAACCAGCCGTCGGAGGCTCAGACCTCGACGACGACCGGCAGGATCATCGGCCGGCGGCGGTAGTTGTCCGCCACCCACTTGCCGACGGTCCGGCGGACCAGCTGCTGGACCTGGCGGGGCTCCAGCACGCCGTCGCTCGCCGAGCGGTCCAGGGCCTCCTGGAGCTTGGCGGCGACCGGCACGAACGCGTTGTCGTCGATGCCGGAGCCGCGGGCCTGGAAGGTCGGGCCGCCCACGATCTTGCCGTTGGCCGAGTCGACCGCGACGAAGACCGAGATGAAGCCCTCCTCGCCGAGGATCCTGCGGTCCTTGAGCGAGGCCTCGGTGATGTCGCCGACCGAGGCGCCGTCCACGTAGACGTACCCGGCCTGCACCTTGCCGACGATCCGGGCGACGCCCTTCTCCAGGTCGACGCAGACGCCGTCCTCGGCGATGACCACGCGGTTGCGCGGAATGCCGGTGGCGATGCCCAGGTCGGCGGCGGCCCGCAGGTGGCGCCACTCGCCGTGGACCGGCATCAGGTTGCGCGGCTTGCAGATGTTGAAGAAGTACAGCAGCTCACCGGCCGAGGCGTGGCCGGAGACGTGCACCTTGGCGTTGCCCTTGTGCACGACCTTGGCGCCCCAGCGGGTCAGGCCGTTGATCACCCGGTAGACCGCGTTCTCGTTGCCCGGGATGAGCGACGAGGCCAGGACGACGGTGTCGCCCTCGACGATGCGGATCTGGTGGTCGCGGTTGGCCATCCGGGACAGCGCCGCCATCGGCTCGCCCTGGGAGCCGGTGCAGATCAGCACGACCTCCTTGTCCGGCAGGTCGTCGAGCTGCTTGACGTCGACGACCATGTTGCCGGGGACCTTCAGGTAGCCGAGGTCGCGGGCGATGCCCATGTTGCGGACCATCGAGCGGCCGACGAAGGCGACCTTGCGCTTGTACTCGTGCGCGGCGTCCAGCACCTGCTGGATGCGGTGCACGTGGCTGGCGAAGGAGGCGACGATGATGCGCTTGTCGGCGTTCGCGAAGACGTTCCGCAGCGCGGCCGAGATGTCCCGCTCGTGCGGGATGAAGCCGGGGACCTCGGCGTTGGTGGAGTCCACCAGCAGCAGGTCCATGCCCTCTTCGGCCAGCTTGGCGAAGGTCGGCAGGTCGGTCAGGCGGCCGTCGAGCGGCAGCTGGTCCATCTTGAAGTCGCCGGTGGCCACGACCATGCCCGCGGGGGTGCGGACGGCGACCGCCAGGGCGTCCGGGATGGAGTGGTTGACCGCGATGAACTCGCAGTCGAAGGGGCCGATGCGCTCGCGCTCGCCCTCCTTGACCTCCAGCACGTACGGCCGGATGCGGTGCTCGGCGAGCTTGGCCTCGATCAGGGCGAGGGTCAGCTTGGAGCCGATCAGCGGGATGTCCGGGTTCTCCCGCAGGAGGAACGGGACGGCGCCGATGTGGTCCTCGTGCCCGTGGGTGAGGACGATGCCGTCGATCTTGTCGAGGCGGTCCCGGATGTAGGTGAAGTCCGGGAGGATCAGGTCCACGCCGGGCTGCTCGTCCTCGGGGAAGAGGACGCCGCAGTCGACGATCAGGATGCGGCCCCCGTATTCGAAGACCGTCATGTTGCGGCCGATCTCGCCGAGACCGCCGAGCGGGGTGATGCGGAGGGCGCCCTCCTTCAGGGCCGGGGGTGCGCCGAGTTCGGGGTGCGGGTGACTCAAAAGACTCTCCTCACGACGCACGCCATATGCCCGGGGTCCTCCCCCTGAAGACATATGGCGTGCGTACTCAGTGTCGTTTTTCCTACTGGGTCGGTGCTCTCGCGCCGTCGGTCCGGTCCAGCGGCGGGCCCGTGAGGGTCCGGCGAGCCGGGGCGCGCACGTCTTCGTCTGTTACAGGTGTACCCCGCCGGCGGCGAGATCCTTCGTCAATCGTGCGATCTCCTCGGGAGTCGCGCCGACCAGCGGCAGCCGCAGCGGGCCGGCCGGCAGTCCCTGGAGCTCCAGCGCGGCCTTGGCGAGGATGACGCCCTGCGTGCGGAACATACCGCTGAACACCGGGAGCAGGCCCTGGTGGATCGCCGTGGCCTTGGCCACATCGCCGGCCAGGTACGCCTCGATCATCGCACGCAGTTCGCCGGCCACGACGTGTCCGACGACGCTGACCACTCCGGCGGCTCCGACCGACAGCAGCGGCAGGTTGAGGATGTCGTCGCCGGAGTACCAGGCGAGGTCGGAGCGGGCGATGGCCCAGGCGGCCGCGCCGAGGTCGCCCTTGGCGTCCTTGTTGGCGACGATCCGCGGGTGCTCGCCGAGGCGGACCAGCGTCTCGTGGCTCAGCGCGACGCCGCTGCGGCCCGGGATGTCGTAGAGCATGACCGGCAGCCCGGTGGTGTCCGCGATGTGCACGGTGTGCTGGTACAGGCCCTCCTGCGGGGGCTTGCTGTAGTACGGCGTGACGACCAGCAGGCCGTGGGCTCCGGCGGCCTCCGCCTGTCGCGCCAGCTCGGCACTGTGGTGGGTGTCGTTGGTGCCGACGCCGGCCACCACGTGGGCGCGATCCCCGACCGCCTCCACCACGGCGCGGACGAGCTGGGCCTTCTCGGCGTCGCTGGTGGTCGGGGACTCACCGGTGGTGCCGTTGACGACGAGGCCGTCGTTGCCGGAGTCCACGAGGTGTGTGGCGAGGCGCTGGGCGCCGTCGAGGTCGAGTCCGCCGTCGGCGGTGAACGGGGTGACCATCGCGGTCAGGACCCGGCCGAACGGCGTCTGGGGGGTGGAGGTCGGAGCCATGCGTCCAAAGCTACTCGTAGGCGGTGGGGCGGTAACCACACCGGTCCAGTGTTCGGACAGGGGCATACCACGCGAAGCGGCGGAAACAGGCGGTGACATGGGATTCCGGTGCTGCCCGCTCGGGGGTTCGGGCAGCACCGGAATCCGTGTTCATGAATGTAGGGAGCGGCTAGAAAAGCCGCAATCCAGACATGCGTGACACTCCGCCCATATGCCTATCGTCCCAGGTCAGGGAGCGACCCGGCCGTGCTTCTCGAAGGCCGCATGGGTGAGCGGCATGAGCCGCGCCCACTCCTGCTCCATCTGCTCGGCGACCATCTCGATCTCGCGCTGCGGGAACGACGGCACCGCCGAGTGCTCCCGCTTGGTCCGCAGCGACAGGAAGTGCATCAGCGAACGGGAGTTGCAGGTCGCGTACATCGAGGAGAACAGGCCGACCGGCAGCACCGCCCGGGCCACCTCGCGGGCCACGCCGGCCGCCAGCATCTCCTGGTAGCGCGCGTAGGACTCGCGGTACGCGGCCTCCATCGCCTCGGTGGTGGTCCGGTGCTGCTCGGGGGTGCCGTCGACGAACTCGTAGCGGCCAGGGCGGCCCTGCTGGACGAGCTTGCGCTCCTCCGCCGGGACGTAGAAGACCGGCTGCAGCTCGCGGTAGCGGCCGGACTCCTCGTTGTAGGACCAGCCGCTGCGGTGCCGGTGGAACTCCCGGAACACGAAGATCGGCGCGCTGATGAAGAAGGTCATCGAGTTGTGCTCGAAGGGGGTGCCGTGCCGGTCCCGCATCAGGAAGTTGATCAGGCCCTTGGACTTCTCCGGGTCCTGCTGGACCGCCTCCAGGGACTGCTCCCCCGCGGTCGAGACGCGGGCCGCCCAGATGACGTCCGAGTCGGCGGCCGCGCTGCGGACCAGCTCGACCGTGACGTCGCTGCGGAAGCTGGGGGCCGTCGGTTGGTCGCTCACGCGTTGCTCCTTGCGGGTTCGGTGCTGTGCAGCTTGATGGCGTGCTGCATGGTCTTGCGGGCGCGCGGGGTGTCGCCGGCGTCGGCGTACGCCACCGCGAGGCGGAACCAGACCCGCCAGTCGGCCGGCGCGGCCTCCGCCTCGGTCTGTCGGCGGGCGAACACCGCGTCGGCCGAGGCCCGGTCGATCCGCCCGCCGGTGGTGCGCTGGAGCTCGTCCACCGGCAGGCCGCCCTCGGCCTCCAGCTCCCGGGCGAGCTGCTCGCTGGCCCGGCCGAACCGGACGGTCTGGCGCAGGAACCAGACGCCGATCACCGGGATGACGAAGGCGCACAGGCCGATGCCGATGCCGAGCGGCTTGCCGGTGGCGACCAGCTGGACGCCCTCCCCGACGCAGAGGAGGGCGACCAGCAGCAGCACGCCGGACAGGACGAAGAATCCGGTACGGGACGTCATGCCGGGCTCACAGGTCCAGGAAGTGTTCGAGGCCCAGGGTGAGCCCGGGCGTCTCCACGACCTTGCGCACACCGAGCAGGATGCCCGGCATGAAGCTGCTGTGGTGCAGCGAGTCGTGCCGGATGGTGAGCGTCTCACCGGTGTCGCCGAACATCACCTGCTGGTGGGCGAGCAGCCCGCGCAGCCGGACGGCGTGCACCGGCACCCCGTCCACGTCGGCGCCGCGCGCGCCGGGCAGGCTGTGGGTGGTCGGGTCCTGCTGCTGCGGGCGGCCGGCCTCGGCGCGGGCGGCCGCGATCAGCTGCGCGGTCCGGGTGGCGGTGCCGCTGGGGGCGTCGGCCTTGCGGTCGTGGTGCAGCTCGACCACCTCGACCGACTCGAAGTACTTCGCCGCGGTCTGGGCGAACTTCATGCCGAGCACCGCGCCGATGGAGAAGTTCGGCGCGATCAGCAGGCCCAGCTCGGGGGCCTGGTCGAGCCAGCCGCGGACGGTGGCCAGCCGCTCGTCCGTCCAGCCGGTGGTCCCGGTGACCACGTGGATGCCGTGGTGCAGGCAGTAGTCGAGGTTGCCCATCACCGAGTCCGGGTGGGTGAGTTCGACGGCGACCTGGACGCCGGCCTCGGTCAGCTCCGCCGGCTCGGACCCGCGGCCCAGGGTGGCCACCAGTTCGAGGTCCGGCGCGGCCTCGACGGCCTTGACCGCCTCGGAGCCGATCCGACCGTTGGCACCGATCACGGCGACACGCAGCGTCATAGCGAAATGTCCTCTCACACCAGCAGATCGGCGAGCTTGGCGGCCCGCTTGTCGTTGACCGGTCCGATCAGCGCCAGCGACGGCCGGTACGCGCCCAGCACATCACGGGCCACCGCGTGGACGTCGTCCAGGGTCACGGCCGCGATCCGCGCCAGCATCTCGTCCACCGACAGGTGGTGTCCGTAGCTGAGCTCGGCCTTGCCGATCCGGTTCATCAGCGAGCCGGTGTCCTCCATGCCCAGCACGGTGGAGCCGGAGATCTGGCCGATCGCGCGCCGCAGCTCCTCCTCGGTGATGCCCTCGGCGACCACCTTGGCCAGCTCCGCGCGGCAGATCCGCAGCACCTCCTCGACCCGCTTGGGCT
The DNA here is from genome assembly GCF_041435235.1 of Kitasatospora sp. NBC_01300. Taxonomy (NCBI): domain Bacteria; kingdom Bacillati; phylum Actinomycetota; class Actinomycetes; order Kitasatosporales; family Streptomycetaceae; genus Kitasatospora; species Kitasatospora sp. NBC_01300. The sequence goes on from NZ_CP108408.1 coordinate 2,515,788, forward strand.
GGCAGCCGGCGTAGATGCCGAACAGGCCGCTGTCCGCGTAGGACGAGGAGTACGAGTACACCGAGTACGCCAGGCCGCGCTTCTCCCGCACCTCCTGGAACAGCCGGGAGCTCATCCCGCCGCCGAGGGCCGCGTTGAGCACGCCCATCGCCCAGCGGCGCTCGTCGTGCCGCGGCACCCCGGGCACGCCCAGCACCAGGTGGGCCTGCTCGGTGGAGCGGTTGAGCACCTCGACCCGGCCGGCCGTGCGCAGCGCCTTGACGCCGCGGCGGGCCTCGGCGGGGGCCGCGTCGGAGCGGGCCAGCACCGCCGCGAAGGCCTGCTCGACCTGCTTGACCACGGTGTGGTGGTCGAGGTTGCCGGCGGCCGAGACGACCAGGTTCTCGGGCCGGTAGCGGCGGCGGTAGAAGCCGGCGATCTGCTCCCGGGTGAGCACCTTGATGGTCTCCTGGGTGCCCAGGATGGGGCGGCCGAGCGGGCCGCTGCCGAAGATCACCTTGGCGAACAGGTCGTGCACCACGTCGCCCGGGTCGTCCTCGGCCATCGCCATCTCCTCGAGGATGACGCCGCGTTCGGCGTCGACGTCCTCGGAGCGGATCAGCGAGCCGGTGACCATGTCGCAGACCACGTCGATGGCCAGCGGCAGGTCGGTGTCCAGGACCCGGGCGTAGTAGCAGGTGTTCTCCTTCGCGGTGAAGGCGTTCATCTCACCGCCGACCGCGTCCAGGGCAGCCGAGATGTCCAGCGCGCTGCGCCGCGCGGTGCCCTTGAAGAGCAGGTGCTCCAGGTAGTGGGTGGCGCCGTTGAGCTGCGGGGTCTCGTCCCGCGAGCCGACGCCGACCCAGATGCCGAAGGTGGCGGAGCGCACCGTCGGCAGGGTCTCGGTGACGACCCGAAGGCCGCCGGGGAGGACGGTGCGGCGCACCGTGCCGGCGCCGTCGGCGCCCTTGAGCAGGGTCCGGGTGGAGCCGGGGCGCTGCTTCGCCGCCGGGGCCTGAGCCACGGGGGGTACCTCCAGAGGAAACACGCGTGGGAACGCATGGACGAACGCGGGGGCAACAGGGTGCGGCCCGCACGCCGGGAGGCGTACGGGCCGCAAGGGTCAGCTAGCGGCGCTTCACTCGGAAGCGGTCTCGCCGGCTTCCTCGCCCTCGACGACGGGGATGAGGGAGAGCTTGCCGCGCGGGTCGATCTCGGCGATCTCGACCTGCACCTTGGCGCCGACACCGAGGACGTCCTCGACGTTCTCGACGCGCTTGCCGCCGGCCAGCTTGCGGATCTGCGAGATGTGCAGCAGGCCGTCCTTGCCCGGCATGAGCGACACGAACGCGCCGAACGTCGTGGTCTTCACCACGGTGCCCAGGTAGCGCTCGCCGACCTCCGGCATGGTCGGGTTGGCGATCTGGTTGATCGTGGTGCGGGCGGCCTCGGCGGCCGGTCCGTCGGCGGCACCGATGTAGATGGTGCCGTCGTCCTCGATCGTGATCTCGGCGCCGGTGTCCTCCTGGATCTGGTTGATCATCTTGCCCTTGGGGCCGATGACCTCACCGATCTTGTCCACCGGGATCTTGATGGTGATGATCCGCGGGGCGTTCGGGGACATCTCGTCCGGCGTGTCGATGGCCTCGTTCATCACGTCGAGGATGTGCAGACGCGCGTCCTTGGCCTGCTTCAGCGCGGCGGCCAGCACCGACGCCGGGATGCCGTTGAGCTTGGTGTCCAGCTGCAGGGCGGTGATGAAGTTGCGGGTACCGGCGACCTTGAAGTCCATGTCGCCGTACGCGTCCTCGGCACCGAGGATGTCGGTCAGCGCGACGTAGTGGGTCTCGCCGTCGATCTCCTGGGAGATCAGGCCCATGGCGATACCGGCGACGGCGGCCTTCAGCGGCACACCGGCGTTCAGCAGCGACATGGTGGAGGCGCAGACCGAGCCCATCGAGGTGGAGCCGTTGGAGCTCAGCGCCTCGGAGACCTGGCGGATGGCGTACGGGAACTCCTCGCGCGAGGGCAGCACGGGGATGATCGCCCGCTCCGCCAGCGCGCCGTGGCCGATCTCGCGGCGCTTGGGCGCACCCACGCGGCCGGTCTCGCCGACCGAGTACGGCGGGAAGTTGTAGTTGTGCATGTAGCGGCGACGCGTCTCCGGGGAGAGCGTGTCCAGCTGCTGCTCCATGCGCAGCATGTTGAGGGTGGTGACGCCCAGGATCTGGGTCTCGCCACGCTCGAACAGGGCCGAGCCGTGCACGCGCGGGATGGCCTCGACCTCGGCGGCCAGGGTGCGGATGTCGGTGACACCGCGGCCGTCGATGCGGACCTTGTCCTTGATGACGCGCTCGCGGACGACCTTCTTGGTCAGCGCGTTGTAGGCGGCGCTGATCTCCTTCTCGCGGCCCTCGAACTCGGGGAGCAGCTTCTCGGCGGCCAGCGCCTTGACGCGGTCCAGCTCGTTGTTGCGCTCCTGCTTGCCCGGGATGGTGAGGGCCTGGGCGAGCTCGTCCTTGACGGCGGCGGTCAGCGCGGCGAGGACGTCGTCCTGGTAGTCCAGGAAGACCGGGAACACGCCGGTCGGCTTGGCGGCCTGGGCGGCGAGCTGCGACTGGGCGGCGCACAGCACCTTGATGAACGGCTTGGCGGCGTCCAGACCGGCGGCGACGACGTCCTCGGTCGGCGCCTCGGCGCCGCCCTCGACCAGCTTGATGGTCTTGTCGGTGGCCTCGGCCTCGACCATCATGATCGCGACGTCGCCGTCCGGCAGGACGCGACCGGCGACGACCATGTCGAAGACGGCCGACTCCAGCTCGCTGTGGGTCGGGAAGGCCACCCACTGGCCGTTGATCAGCGCGACGCGGACGCCACCGATCGGGCCGGAGAACGGCAGGCCCGCCAGCTGGGTGGAGGCGGAGGCGGCGTTGATGGCCACCACGTCGTACAGGTGGTCGGGGTTGAGCGCCATGACGGTGCAGACGACCTGGACCTCGTTGCGCAGGCCCTTGACGAAGGACGGGCGCAGCGGGCGGTCGATCAGGCGGCAGGTGAGGATCGCGTCCTCGGAGGGCCGGCCCTCACGACGGAAGAACGAGCCGGGGATGCGGCCCGCGGCGTACATGCGCTCCTCGACGTCCACGGTCAGCGGGAAGAAGTCGAAGTGCTCCTTCGGCTGCTTGGACGCGCTGGTGGCCGACAGCACCATGGTGTCGTCGTCCAGGTAGGCCACGGCGGAGCCGGCGGCCTGACGGGCCAGACGGCCGGTCTCGAAGCGGATGGTACGGGTACCGAAGGAACCGTTGTCGATCACGGCCTCGGCGTAGAACACGTTCTCTTCCACCTGGAAGATCTCCTCTTTCGTACGTCTCCGGGAGAGCGTCCCCGCGCTGCCTGCCGGCTGGCCCTGGCCCTCCTGACAAGGAGGACGGCAGTCGGGCCGGTCTTCGATCGAAGCCTCCGGGGTGCTCCGCTCGGTCTGCGGGGCTTCCGGGGGCCACTACCGAGGACCGGCGCCTCACGGCTGCCGGGCCGGGACGGGCGGTCCGCGTCTGGACGCTCTCTCGGATGCGGGCGGCTTCCGTTTGAAGCCTTCGGCCCGCGGGGGGTTCGGGTTCGTCTGCCCGGGTGGCGCGCTGGTGCGCCATCACCGGGCATGCCCACAACCCTACGGTGCAATCCTCGGCCACCTGGGGAGGTACGCGCGAGTTGTTATGTCCGGGCGCCGCGGCCCGGGGTGTCCGCGGCATACGCGCGAGGGGCGGCTCCCCGGTGTGGGGAGCCGCCCCGAGCGGCGGTCTTAGCGGGCGCCACCGGCGGCACCGCGGCGGATGCCCAGGCGGTCGACGAGCGTACGGAAGCGCTCGATGTCCTTCTTGGCCAGGTACTGCAGCAGGCGGCGGCGCTGGCCGACCAGGATCAGCAGGCCACGACGCGAGTGGTGGTCGTGCTTGTGGGTCTTGAGGTGCTCGGTCAGGTCCGCGATGCGGCGGGAGAGCATGGCCACCTGGACCTCGGGGGAACCGGTGTCGCCCTCCTTCTGGCCGAACTCGGCGAAGATCTGCTTCTTGACGTCAGAGGCGAGAGCCACTGCAACTCCTTCAGGGTGTACCGAGCGGTCCTGGTCGACAACACAGGACTCATGAGGACTCGGTGTCGTGACGGAGCGCGGCCGGCGGTCTGCGACCCACCGGAGGCGGACACACGGCTGCGCTCGAAGGCCAAGGGTACCAGTGCCGCCCACCCGGCCGGTCGGCGGGCCGGACGGGCCCGACGGGGCGGGCGGCACGGGCCGGCCGGTCAGCCGGTGGCGCCGCGGACCAGCCGGTAGACGTCCAGGACGGCGAGCGCCAGCGGGACGAGCGAGATCAGGGTCAGGCTGTCGACCAGGTCCAGGATGCGCCCCCAGAACGGGGAGACGCCGAGCCGGGGCACCACCAGTGCGATCGCGGCGAGCAGCGCCGCGCCGGACGCGATGGAGGCGGCCAGCCAGACGGTGCGCAGGTCGACCTCGGTGGAGCCGGCGGCGCGCAGGATGAACTGCGGGGTGTGCAGGGACAGGCCGATGATCAGCAGCGCCAGGCCGAGCAGCCCGGCGATGGTGAGGCTGAAGACCTGCGCGGTGTAGCGGAACAGCCGGGCGCGCAGCATCGTGGCCAGGCCCAGGGCGAGCGCGAGCAGCTCGGGGAACGTCCGGTCGGTGAAGCCGAGGACGGCGCAGGAGCCGACCACGACCGCGGCGCAGCCGCCGACCAGGCCGACCAGGACCTCGTGGCCGCGGCGGGCCTGGTGGGCGATCCGCTCGTACTGGACGGCCTCGGCGCGCTCGGCCTCCTCGTCGTAGTCGCGGCTGCGGGTGCGGGTCTGGCCCGGGGCGCTGAAGCCGACGGGCAGCCGGGCGAAGCGGGCGGAGAGGCCGGGCAGGAAGCCGACGGCCGCGACGGCGGTGATGCCGGTGACGGCGGCGATGTGCCCGGCGGGGGTGTCGGGCAGCAGGACGGCGGCGAAGGTGGCGAGCGCGCCGGCGGCGGCGACCAGGGCGGCGGCGACGAACACCGCGTCCTTCTCGGGGAGCAGTCCGACCAGCAGCACGGCGACCACCAGGACGGCGACGCAGCCGGCCAGGAACTGGAGCCGGCCGGGGCCGTCCCACGGGTGGGCGACGGCGAGGACGCCGCTGCCGCCGATCATGGCGTGCGGCAGGGCGCCGAGGCCGAGTGCGAGGGCGGCGGGGGCGTCCTGGTAGACCCGGGCGCGGACGCCGGCCAGCGCGGTGAGGACGACGGCGGTGACGCCGGCCAGGACGCCGGGCAGGCCGTGCATGTCGTGGCGCAGGTCGGCGAACCAGAGCGCGAAGCCGAGCAGGACGAGCAGCAGCGCGGCGCCGATCAGGCCGAAGGCCCGCATGAGTTCGGCGCTCCAGAGCCGGCGGTCGGTCTCGACGGCGCTGGCGATCGCGTCGGCGACGTCGTCGTAGACGGCCGGCGGGAGGGACTCGGCGAAGGGGCGCAGCGCGAGCAGGTCGCCGTCGCGGACCTGCTGGGCGGCGAGCGGCAGGCCGCTGTCGAGGACGGTGCCGTCGCGGCGCACCAGGTGGAAGCCGGTGGGCGCACCGTCGGGCTGGCTCTGGTTGGCCAGGCGCAGCACCTCGGGGTAGACGTCCGCGAGCGGGACGTCCTCGGGCAGGGCGACGTCGATCCGGCGGTCCGGGGCGACGACGGTGACCCGGCAGTAGCCGGTCGCGGCGGCGTTGCTCATCGCCGCACCTCGGTCCTTCGACGCACTGGGCGCTCCCCCTTGTTGACGGTGCCGCGGCACGGCGGCGCTCGGTGTGGCAGTGGAACCGGCCCGACCGGGCCGCGAGTTGGCGCGGCGTTACCCTACCCGCTCGGTTCGTGCCCGGCCCCGGGGCGGACCGGGCCCCCGGCGGGGGTGCGGACGCGGGCCTGGCGGGCGGTGCGGGGGCGACCGTTAGGATCGGCCCCTGCGCGCGGTACGGGGGGCGGCGCCGGGTGGTGCGTCCTCGCCCTGGTGGATCCCGTACGAGCCGTACGAGTCGTACGAGTCCAGTTGCGTGAGGGCTGATGCCGAAGTGATCGATCGACGCCGCGGGGTGGATGACACATGGGTGTGATCACGGTCAAGCGCCCGGGCCGGGCCTATCCGCCGGCGGTGCCGGACGAGCCGGTGGAACTGGTGGCCCCGCCCGAACTGCCCCGGCAGGGCGGCGAGGACTGGCTGATGAGCATCCTCCCGATGCTCGGCATGGGCGGCTCGGCGGTGTTCTTCTTCGCGCCGGGCGCGGCGGCCCCGATGAAGATCATGGGCGGTCTGATGGTCGCCTCGACGGTCGGCATGGTGCTGGCGCAGATCATGCGGGCCCGCAGGGGCGGTTCGACCGCGATGGCGGACGAGCGGCGCGACTACCTCAAGTACCTGCAGCAGATGCGCCGCCAGGTGCGCCGCACGGCGGAGCGCCAGCGCGGCGCGCTGCTGTTCCTGAACCCGGCGCCGGACCAGCTGTGGTCGATCGTGGCGGACGGCCGGCGGCTGTGGGAGCGCCGCACCGGGGACGGCGACTTCGCGCAGATCCGGGTGGGCCTGGGCCCGGTGCAGCTGTCGACGCCGCTGGTGGCGCCGCAGACCGCGCCGATGGACGAGCTGGAGCCGCTGTCGGCGGCCGCGATGCACTCCTTCCTGAAGGCCCACGGCACCTTGCAGGACCTGCCGCTGGCGGTGTCGCTGCGCGCCTTCTACCACGTCACGGTGTGCGGGGACGCGGACTCGGTGTACGGCAACGTGCGCGCGATGATCGCCCAGCTGACCACCCTGCACTCGCCGGACGACCTGCTGGTCGCGGTGGCCGCGGCGCCGGGCGCGGCGGAGGAGTGGGAGTGGACCAAGTGGCTCCCGCACAACCAGCACCGCAAGGAGGCCGACGGCGCGGGCTCGCGCCGGCTGATCGCCACCGACCTGGGCGAGCTGGAGTTCCTGTTGCAGGACGAGCTGGCCGGCCGACAGCGGTTCGTGCGGGACGCGGCGCCCGCGCCGGACCAGCCGCACCTGGTGGTGGTGATGGACGGTGCCGGGGTGCCGCCGAACTCGCTGCTGGCGAGCCCCGAGGGCGTGCAGGGGGTGACCGTCATCGAGGTGGTGCCGGGCGACCTGGACGAGCCGAGCGGGCACCTGATGGTGACGGTGAGCCCGCAGGAGCTGGTGCTGCGCTCGGCCTCCGGGGCGACGTACACCGGCACGCCGGACCTGCTCTCGGTCTGGCAGTCCGAGGCGCTGGCACGGCAGTTGGCGCCGTACCGGCTCTCGGCCGGCGGGGACGACGAGCCGCTGCTGTCGAACCTGGACTTCACCGACCTGATGAACTCGGGCGACCCGGGCTCCTTCGACGTGACGCGCAGCTGGCGCCCGCGCGCCCAGCACGAGCGGATGCGGGTGCCGATCGGGGTCGGCGCGAACGGCGAGCACGTCTACCTGGACATCAAGGAGGCCGCGCTGGAGGGCATGGGCCCGCACGGCCTGTGCGTGGGCGCGACCGGCTCCGGCAAGTCGGAGCTGCTGCGCACCCTGGTGCTGGCGCTGGCGATGACGCACTCCTCGGAGATCCTGAACTTCGTCCTCGCCGACTTCAAGGGCGGCGCGACCTTCTCCGGCATGGCGGACATGCCGCACACCTCCGCGGTGATCACCAACCTGGAGGGCGAACTCACCCTGGTCGACCGCATGCGCGACGCGATCGAGGGTGAACTGCACCGCCGCCAGGAGCTGCTGCGCTCGGCGGGCAACTACGCCAACATCCACGAGTACGAGCGGGCCCGGGCGGCCGGCGCGGCGCTGGACCCGCTGCCCTCGCTGGTGCTGATCATCGACGAGTTCTCCGAACTCCTCACCGCCAAGCCGGACTTCATCGAGATGTTCATCCAGATCGGCCGGATCGGCCGGTCGCTGGGGGTGCACCTGCTGCTGGCCTCGCAGCGCCTGGAGGAGGGCAAGCTGCGCGGCCTGGACACCTACCTCTCCTACCGGATCGGTCTGCGCACCTTCTCGGCGGCCGAGTCGCGGGCGGCGATCGGGGTGCCGGACGCCTACCACCTGCCGCCGGTGCCGGGCGTCGGGTACCTCAAGTTCGGCGAGGACGTGATGGACCGGTTCAAGGCCGCGTACGTCTCGGGGCCCTACCGGGCGCCGGGGCAGCAGCGGTCGACCGGCGGGCGGCGGGGGAACGCCCGCCCGGTGCTGTTCACCGCGGCCCGGGTGGAGCCGCCGGAGCCGGCGGTGGAGGAGGAGGCGCCGCTCGCCCCGGAGCGGGACGACGCGCTGGTCGACACCGTGCTGGACGTGTTCGTGCAGCGGATGACGGGCCAGGGCCCGGCCGCGCACCAGGTGTGGCTGCCGCCGCTGGAGGAGGCGCCGAGCATGGACCACCTGCTGCCGCCGCTCCAGGTGGTGCCGGAGCGCGGGCTGACCGCGCCCGGTTTCCCGGCGGGCCGGCTGCGGGTGCCGATCGGCATCGTGGACAAGCCGCGCGAGCAGAAGACCGACGTCCTGGAGGTCGACTACGCGGGGGCGGCCGGCCACGGCCTGGTCGTGGGCGGCCCGCGCTCGGGCAAGTCGACGGTGGTGCGCACCACGGTGGCCTCGTTCGCGCTCACCCACACCCCGCGGGAGGTGCAGTTCTACCTGCTGGACTTCGGCGCGGGCAGCTTCCAGTCGCTGGCCGGGCTGCCGCACGTCGGCGGGGTGGCCGGGCGCCTGGACGTCGACAAGGTGCGCCGGATGGTCTCCGAGGTGCACGGGGTGCTGAACCGGCGCGAGGAGCTGTTCCGGGCCGCCGGGATCGACACCATCGGCACCTACCGGGCCCGCCGGGCGGCCGGGCAGCTGCCGGACGAGGCGTTCGGCGACGTGTTCCTGGTGATCGACGGCTGGAACACCTTCAAGCAGGAGTTCGAGGTGCTGGAGCCGGTGATCGGCGACATCGCCCAGCGCGGCCTCGGCTACGGCGTCCACCTGGTCATCACCGCGGCCCGGTACGCGGAGGTGCGCCCGGCGCTGAAGGACCTGCTGCAGAACCGGACCGAGCTGAAGCTCGGCGACCCGATGGAGTCCGAGGTGGACCGCCGGGTGGCGCAGAACGTCCCGTCGCTGGCCGGGCGCGGCATCACCCCGGAGCGGCTGCACTTCCTGTCCGGCCTGCCGCGGCTGGACGGCTCCCGCACGGTGGACGACCTCCAGCACGGGGTGGCCGGCCTGGTCGCCGCCGTCGACGGGGCCTGGACCGGGCCGCGCGCGCCGCAGGTGCGGATGCTGCCGGCCGTCCTGGACGGGAACTCGCTGCCGAAGGGCTCCGAGCGCCCGGAGCGCGGGATCGCCTTCGGCGTGGACGAGGCCGAGCTGGCGCCGGCCTTCGTGAACTTCGAGACCGACCCGCTGTTCATCGTCTTCGGCGACACCGAGTCGGGGAAGTCGGCGCTGCTGCGGATGCTGATCAAGCAGATCACCGAGCGGTACACCCCGGACCAGGCGGGCATCGTGGTCGGCGACTACCGGCGCGCGCTGCTGGGGGCCGTGCCGACGGAGTACCTGGTGGAGTACGCGGCCGCGCAGCCGGCCATGGCGGCCATCGTGGACATGCTGCGCGGGGCCTGCGCGCGCCGCCTGCCCGGCCCGGACGTCACCGCCGAGCAGCTGCGCAACCGCAGCTGGTACAGCGGCAAGGACATGTTCGTGATCGTGGACGACTACGAGCTGGTCGCGACGGGCTCGGGCAACCCGCTGGCGCCGCTGGCGGAGTTCCTGCCGTTCGCCCGGGACATCGGCCTGCGGGTGATCGTGGCCCGCAGCGCGGGCGGCGCCGGCCGCTCGCTGTACGAGCCGGTGCTGCAGCGGATGCGCGAGCTGGGCGGGCAGGGCGTGATCCTCTCCGGCAACCGGGACGAGGGCGCGCTGCTGGGGACGGTCAAGCCGATGCCGCTGCCGCCGGGGCGCGGGGTGTACGTGTCGCGCCGGGCGACCGGCGGGCAGATGGTCCAGACGGGCTGGCTGCCGCTGGTGTGAGGGCGCCGGCGCACCGCGCCGGCGGCTACGGACAGTGATCGAGGGGTCGGGCTCACGGGAGCCCGGCCCCTTTCGCGTCCCAGGTGTCGAAACGTTACCTAGATCTTTCCGGGTCGGGGCTGCGGTTCCCGCACCCCGCCCGGGGGTTGCGGCCGCACAGGGGGGCGCCTGGGCGTATCGCCGTCCGACTCCACGGACACCTTTGAAAGGTGGCTTGCAACACTCTGTTTACCTTGGATTCAGTTGCAATGTGGCAGAGGTAACAAGTCGGGCAAAGCTCGCAATGACCGTACGTGATCATCGGATCGCATGTCTATGCCCTTCCGCGCAACGGATTCCGAAGCATTTCGGCCATTGACGCAATCAATACGCCCAGGTTCCATTGCCACCCAGGAGCGACCCCACCAGAACCCCGAGCAGACAGCCAGCGGAGGCGATACCGCTCCCACCCACAGGACCGCACAGAGCCGATCGGAAGCCACATGACCGACACGCTTCGCCCGCCACGCGCCGCGACCCCCGCGACGGCCGACACCGCCGACGCCGCCGCGCCCCAGCAACTCAAGCGCTCGATCGGCGTGGTGGGCGGCACCCTGCTCACACTGTCCTGCGTCACCCCGGCCTCCACGCTCTTCGTGATCGTCCCGGAGCTGTTCTCCAGCATCGGCAGCGCCACCGCCCTGGCCATCGCCATCGGCACCGTGCTGTGCGTCGCCGTCGCGTTCTGCTACTCCGAGCTCGGCACCCTGATCCCCAGCGCCGGCGGCGAGTACGCGATGGTCGGCACCCTCGCCGGGCGGCTGGCCGGCTGGCTGGTCTTCGTGCTCTCGCTGATCGTGGTGATGATCGTCCCCTCGGTCATCGCCCTCGGCACCGCCGACTACCTCGCCCCCGTGCTGCACCTCGACAAGGCCATGACCGGCGCCGCCGTGATGCTCGCCGCCACCCTGGCCGGCCTGCTCGACCTGCGCGCCAACGCCTGGATCACCGGTGTCTTCCTGGTCCTGGAGGTCATCGCGGCCGGCGTCGTCTCGGTGCTCGGGTTCTCCCACGCCAACGGCGACGCCCCCAGCCTGCTGCACGGCGTGGTCACCGGGGACGGCGGCGCCACCACCACGGTGAGCATCGGCGCCATCGTCGGCGCGCTCGGCATCGCCCTGTTCATCACCCAGGGCTTCTCCACCGCCGTCTACCTCTCCGAGGAGCTGGAGAACCCCCGCCGCAACGTCTCGCGCACCGTGCTGTGGACGCTCGGCATCTCCTCCGCCGTCATCCTGGTCCCGGTCGTCGCCATCACCATGGGCGCCCCCGACCTGCAGACCCTGAGCTCCGGCGACATCTCCGGCATGGTCACCGCCTGGAGCAACTCCGCGGTCGGCACCTTCATCAGCCTCTGCGTCGCGCTGGCCATCATCAACGCCGGCATCGTCATGGTCATCCAGAACTCCCGGGTCCTGTTCGCCTCCGCCCGCGACAAGGCCTGGCCCGAGCCGGTCAACAAGGCCTTCGGCACCCTCGGCCGGTTCGGCTCCCCGTGGGTCGCCACCCTGGCCGTCGGCCTGCCCGGCGCCGCGCTCTGCTTCGTCAAGGGCGCGCTGCTCAGCAACATCACCGGCGTCGCCGTCACCGGGATGTACCTGCTGGTCGCGATCGCCGCGCTGCTCTCCCGCCGCGCCCACCACAAGCACGCCGCCGCCTGGCGGATGCCGCTGTGGCCGGCCGTCCCGGTGGTGCTGATCGCCGTCCTCGTCTACGTGATGACCCAGCTGGACACCGAGCCCCTGCTGTGGACCGGCGGCATCACCGCCGCCGCCACCCTCTACTGGCTGTTCTACCTGCGCCCCCGCCAGGACACCCGCTGGGTGATCAGCCTCCCCGAGGACCAGCAGCCCTGACCCCCACCCCTCCCCCACACGGCAGTGCCCCGGGCTCCACCCGCCCGGGGCACTGCCGCGTCCGCACCGCTACTTCTTCAGCTTCCACACCGGCGCGGTGGCGATCGCCTTCAGCTGGTCGTTGCTCAGCGCCGGGGTGCTGCGGGTCGCCGGGGTCTGCTGGGTGCCGCTGTTGAACGCGCTGATCACCACCCGCAGGCCGTCCGCGTGCAGGGTGTCGACGGTCCACATGCCCGGGTTGGAGCCCCGCTTGCTGACCACCACCCTGGTGCCGTCCGGCTGCGCCTGGGCACTGCCGAACAGCTCCTCCTTGGTCTTGTCGTCGCGGGACCAGTCCTGCACGTTGATCTGCACCATGGACTTGCCCTTGCCGTCGTTGACCACGAAGTTCGCGTAGCCCGGCTGGCCCCCGGTCTCCGTCTCGGTCAGCCCGGACGGCAGCAGCTTGGCGACGATCGCCAGGATCTCGTCCTTGCCGTACTCCTTGCCGTTGTCCGGCACCGGCTCCGGCCGCGGCTCGGGGAACCTGGCGATGATCCCGTCCCAGGCCTTGTCGGTGACGACCGCCCTCAGCTGCTCCGGCGACAGCGGCGGCGTCCGGCGGCTGTCCGGTGCGCCCTTCTCCGCCGCGGCGTTCCACTCCGTCAGCTCGATCACGCGGCCGTCGGCACCGCCCAGCCAGGCGGACCACCTCTTGGTGCCGGCCTGCTTGTCCGGGTACTCGTAGCCCTGGAACAGGGTCAGCTTGCCGCCGCCCGGCAGGCCCGCGCTGGTGCAGGCGTCGTACGGGACGAGCTTCCGGTCCGGGCAGCCGTTCTCCGTCAGGACCGGGCTGCCGGCCCCGACCCGGTTGACCGAGACCGCCATCGCGGCCCTGCCCCCGCCGTCGTCGTAGACCAGCGTGCCGCCCGGGCGCTGGCCGGCGTTCTCGTCGCTGGTCCGGCCGCCCGGCAGCAGGCCCCGCAGGGTGGCCAGCACCTCCTCGCCGGTGACCTCACCCGGCTCCGCGGAGGAGGCCGGGGCCGCCGAGCCGCTCCCGCTGCCCCCGGCGGTGCTCGGGGCGGCCGCGGGCACCGTGCTCGGGCGCGGCGAGGAGCCGGTGAGGTACACCGCGCCGGTCCCCACCAGGGCCAGCGCGGCCGCGCCGCCCACCACCGCGGCGGTCGAGCGGCGGCGCCAGCGGCGGCGGCCGCGCCGGTACCCGCCCGCGAGCAGGTCGGACGGCTCGGTGCGGAAGCCCTCGCCCGTACGGGTGAGGGCGTAGAGAAGATCGTCCTCGAACTTGTCCGGTTCGGACATGGGTGGTCACCGTCTCCTTGCGTCACGGGTTACGAGAAGTGGTCAGCGGGCGGCGAGCTCGGCCAGCGAGTCGCCGAGCAGGTCGCGCAGCCGGGCCAGCGCCCGGGTGGTGCGGGTGCGGACCGCCCCCGGGGAGGAGCGCAGCACCTCGGCGGTCTCCGCGACGCTGCGGTCCTCCCAGTAGCGCAGCACCAGGACGGCGCGGTCCTTGGGCGGCATCCGGCCGAGGGCGTCGAGCAGGGTCATCCGCAGCGCGCCGTCCGCCTCCCGCGCCTCCGACTCGGGCACGGCCCCGACGGGGCGCTCGGTGCTGGAGCGGCGGCGCTGCTGGGCGAGGAAGGTGCGCACCATCACCGTGTGGGTGTAGGCGGCCGGGTTGTCGATCCGGTTCCGGCCGCCGGTCCAGGCGCTGCGCCGCCAGAGCACGTACATCCGGCTGAGGGCCTCCTGGACGAGGTCCTCGGCGTAGTGGGTGTCGCCGCTGGTCAGCAGGCAGGCCGAGCGGTACAGGTGGCCGGTACGGCCGGACACCAACTCCAGGAACTCGGCGTCCTCGGCCTCCCGGCCCGCCCCGATCCACCCCATGCCCAACGCTCCCCCGTGTCCGTGCTCCCTGACACTTCCTGGATGCGGTGAGCAGCCCACGACGTTACAGGCGTTGCGGAGGATTCTTCCGCACACCCCCGGGCACCGGGCGGGTGCTGCGTACCCGGATCAGTCGGCGGACCTGCGGCGCAGGTCGCGCAGGACGACGCCGCCGCCGATGAGCAGCGCGACCAGCAGCGCCCCGATGCCGAGGACGTACGTCGCGGTGCGGCCGTCGCGGTCGGCCTGGGTCTCGCCGAGGCCGACCGGCCGGGGCACGATCGGGGCGGCGGCCAGTTGGACGGGGGCGTCCGGGGTGGCGGTGAACGGCGCGCTCTCGGGGGCCTTGGTGACGGCCCTGACCGGGTCGACCACGCCCCAGCCGATGAACCGGTCCGGATCGCGCTGGGTGCGCTGGGCGGTCTGCTCGATCCAGGCCCGCACCTGGGCCGGCTTCCAGGTCGGGTGGGCGCCGACCAGCAGCGCGACGAGCCCGGACACGTACGGGGCGGAGAAGCTGGTGCCGTTGTCGACGCACTGGCCGCCCCTGGGGACGGTGGAGAGCATGTCGACGCCGGGTGCGGCGACCTTCACGAAGGAGCCGTACTGGGAGAACGGGGCGCGCTCGTTGTTGCGGTCGGAGGCGCCGACGGCGAGCACGGTCGGGAACGCGCCGGGGTAGGTGTCGCCCTCCTTGCCGTCGTTGCCGGTGGAGGCGACCACCACGGCGCCGCTGTCCTCGGCGGCCTGGACGGCGGCCTTCAGCTCCTGGTACCCGCCGAAGCCGGCGGCGCCGGCGCCGCGGACGTCCTGGGAGATGTTGATGACCCTGGCCTTGGCCCTGACCGCCTCGTTGACGGCCTGGACCAGGGTGGAGACGTCGCCGTTGCCGTCGCTGTCGTTCTGGCGGATCGACAGGATGGTGGCGTCGGGGGCGAGCCCGACGAAGCCCGTCCGGTCGTACCGGCGGGCGGCGATGATGCCGGCCACCTTGGTGCCGTGGCCGACCGGGTCCTCCTTGGAGCTGCCCGGGACCTTCTCCTTGGTCTCCCGGTTGACCAGCAGGTTGCCGCCCTCCAGGACCTTGCCGGCCAGCTGCGGGTTCTGGTCGTCCACGCCGGTGTCGATGACCGCGACGGTCACCCCCGCGCCGGTGGTCCGACCGCCCTGCCACAGCTCGTCCAGCAGCAGGCGCTGCAGCGACCACGGCACGGTCGGCACGTCGGGCGCGTTCTTCGGGCAGTCGCCCGCGGCGGCCAGCCCCGGTCCGCTGTCCGCGTGCGCCGGGGCGGCGAGCGGGCCGCCCAGCACGGCGAGCGCGGCCAGTGCCGCGGCCGCCTTCCGGTACCCGCGTCCGGACACCCTGCCACCCCTCATGTCGTCCACCCGTGCCGCGCGCCGAAGGGCGGGTGCCCGGAGTCCGAGCACCCGCCCCCTCACGTTCCCGCTGGGGAACGCGTGGTCAGTTGTTGCCCCACAGCTTGGCGTTGTTGTTCTCGGTCGTCCGGTAGCTCTGCGCGGCGCCGTCCAGCGAGGAGGCGATCTGCGTGCAGACCTTCTGCAGGTCGGCGGCGCGCGCGTCCCACTGGGTCTGGTGGGCCTGGTAGCCCTGCTGGGCCGCGCCCTGCCAGCTGGACGCGATGCGGTTGACGTCGCCCTTGAGGTCGTTCAGCAGGTGGTCGATGCGACCGGCCGAGGCGCGCACTTCCTCGGCCGCGTGGTGGACGGTCTCGAAGTTGACGAGGATGTGGTCGGACACGATGTCTCCCTTGACGAGGATGCGGAGCACCCCGCGCTCAGCCGCGGGCGCCCCACCGAGCGGAAGGTCGGAACAGAACGGTGATCAGCGCGGTGCGGCTGATCAGCCCTGGGCGTTGGAGAACAGCGCCTTCTGCTCTTCCTCGGTGCTCGCGTAGTGCTTGGTGGTCAGCTCGATCGCGTGCTGGATCGCGGTCAGCGACTCCTTCAGCTTCGCGATGTCGGTGTTGACCTGGTCCTGCAAGGCCTTGTAGGCGTTCGCCGCCTGGCCCTGCCAGCCGCCGGTGATGCCATCGACCGTGCTGATGAGCTTCTGCCGCTCAGCCTCGATCTTCCCGATCGCGTCCTCGATCCGCTTGGCGAAAGCCAGCATCTCCTGAGCGGTCATCGTGAACTGACCCTGAGCCATGCTCCACCATCCCCCATGAGACAGACATTGCGTGTACGGAGGGCAGCGCGGCCCGACCGTCCCATCACCCGAGTGATGTCCAGGAGCACTGTAGTCGGCACACGCAGCTCACCCAACACCGAACTCGGCGCAGTTACCAGACCATGACACCGGGGCCAATTCCGTTGCCGGGCTTGGCCGATCAGGCGTTCTGCGGCTGCGCGGCGCTCTTCGCCGTCAGCGGCGGGCCAGCCGGGACGAGGTCCGACCACTCGTGCGGCACCGGGAGCGGCTGGAGCTCCTTGTAGCCCAACCGGGCCTGGTTGGCGCCCGATTCGTCCTGCGGCGGCTGCTGGTCGGGCGTGGTGGCGCCCGGCTGCGGGGTGGGCGTCTTCGGGGCGCCGCCCTGGCCCGGCTGCGCGCTCTGACCCGGCTGCGCGCCGGGCGGGGTGGTGGCGCCGGGCGGGGTGGTGGCGCCGGGCGGGGTGGTGGCGCCGCGGCCACCGTCGCCGTTGGCCGGCACCGAGTAGCGCAGACCGGTCTCGGTGATCAGGAAGTCGGTGCCGGAGCCGCCCGCCGCGTTGTCCAGCGCGCGGTAGAAGAGGCCGTGCCCGGGCGTCACGTACGCGGCGCCCGCGCCGTTGTTGTACGGCGCCGGGTAGGACGTCCCGGCCCAGACGCTGCGCCGGGGCGTGCGACCGTCCTCGGCGACGCCGTCGAAGGTGCTGCACACGACCAGGCGCGCGTCCTGCCGCTCCTGCCAGTTGTTGGCCGGCGCACCGGACTTCAGCGGCCAGTCGTCCCCGCTGCCCGGCAGCCGGACGTCGTTGCCGAGCCCGGCGTGGTCGGCCGGGGTCATCTCGTCGCTGCGCGGCCGCTTGTCGCCGTCGTACTTGTAGAGGTCCTGGTAGTCCGGGTTCTGCCGGATCAGCTCCGCCTGGAACGGCGTCACCAGGTAGAGCCGGTCCTTGCCGACCACGTAGTGGCGGTCCTGGTAGTGCACCAGCCGCCCGATCCGGCGGTCGGCCTGGTTGCCCAGCTCCACCGAGGAGTTGGGGCTCGGGCTGTCCGCCACCCCGTCGACCTTCGGGAAGGTGATCGGGCTGCCCGTCACCAGAGTGTCCAGCCACTCGCGCTTGACGCGCTGCGGCACCGCGTTGGGCCCGAAGACCGCGGTGATCAGCGACTTGCGCTCCTTGTCGTCCGCCTGCGGCGAGCCGATGCCGTGCTTGCGGCCCTGCGCGTCGACCAGGAACACCTTCGCGTCACCCGGCCTCGCCGCGGGCTGGCCCGGCGCCGGCTGCGCGGAGACCTGCTGCTCGTCCGCCTGCTGCACCAGCAGCAGTTGGTCCTGGCCGAGCATCCGGTCCTTGGCCGCCAGCGCCGCCGCGTCCGGGCCGGCCGCCACGAACACCGCCTGGTTGACGGTCTCCTGCTTGTCGTCCGAGCCCGGACGGTCGCAGACCGACCACTTCATCGGCTTGTCCGCGTTGTCCCTCGCCGGCAGCTTGTCCGGCGCGTACGGGATGCCGATCGTCGGACCGTGGTTGGGGTAACTGTCGAGCACCCCGTCGTCGACCACCACCACCTTGGCGTCGGCCGGCAGCACCAGCCGCGCCGAGGACATGTTGAGCACCTGGTGCAGCCGCTTGGTACGGCCGTCCGGGTCGGTCAGCACCACATACCGGGTGGTCGACTTCTTGCCCTGGACGACGTTCTTTCCGTCGTCCCAGTGCAGCGGCGCGCTCGGCTTGAACACCCCCCACAGCCCGAACCCGGCGACGATCACCGCCCCCGCCAGCACGCTCGGCAGCACCGCCTTCACCGGGCGCGGCGCGTCCTCGTCGCTGCCGCCGCCCCCGGGCAGCAGGAACGCCCCCACCGTGCGCTTGCGGGCGAAGGTGTACGCGTTCAGCTCGTCCCGGCGCGATGCCATCCTCGTCGTCCCCCTCGTCAGACCTTGTCGGACCGGCCTGCACCACCCCCCGCACCCGCCGGGCGGGAACCCGTACGAACCCTCTACGATGCGGCAACAGACGGTGAGTACGGTACGGGTACGGTCCGCGCACCGGCCAGCCGGGCCGCGGCAACTGATCAGAGAGGGTCACCCGGGGGATGCCAAGTCAGACCGCTCCAGGACGCCGCGGACCGGCCACGGGCGGGAGGTCGCGCCGCTCCGGCCGGGCGCAGCGCGGCGGCCCCGCGTCCGGGAGCACGCCCGGGCAGCCACTGCCGCCCGCCGGCGGGAGCGGCGGCCGTGACGAAGGCGGTCGCGGGCCCGTCCTGCTCCGGATCAACCCCCGGCCCGGGCTGCTCGGCGGCCGGCTGAGGCTCCAACAGCTCGTCCTGGTCGAGGTCGCGGCCGCGCTGGTCGCGGTGGGCTGGACGATCAGCCGGCCGGTCGCCGCCGGCTTCGGCGCGGTCGCGCTGGTCCTGGTGGTGCTCGCCGTGGTCCCGCTGCGCGGCCGGACCATCCCCGAACTGCTGCGGGTGCGCGCCGCCCTCAAGTCCCGCCGCCGGCAGGCCCGCAACACGCTGCCGCCGGCCGGCACCGACCCGGCGCTGGCCCCCGCCCTGGAACTCGAACCGGCGCTGCGCACCTGCACCCACGCCACCGAGGCCGACCTCGGCGGCCGCCCGGTCCGCCGGGAGACCGGCATGGTCGGCGACGGCACCTTCCTCAGCTCGGTGCTGCTCGTCCAGGCCAAGGACCAGCCGCTGCGCCCGGTGCGCACCGCGCTGCCGCTGCCCCTGGACGTGATCTGCTCGGCGCTCCAGGTCGACGACATCACCCTGGAGTCGGTGCAGCTCGTCCAGCACACCCAGCCGGCCCCGGCCCCGCACCTGCCCGAGCAGTCGCTGGCCGCCCGCGCCTACCGGGAGCTGCCGGACGGCACCGCCACCCCCGGGCTGCGGCTGACCTGGGTGGCGCTCAAGCTCGACCCGGAGCGCGCCGCGGCCGCCGTCCGGGCCCGCGGCGGCGGCGAGGAGGGCGCCCGCAAGGCGCTGCAACGGGTGACCGACCAGTTGGCCGGGCGGCTCAACAGCGCCGGGTTCAACGCGACCGTGCTGGACGAGCGCGAGCTGATCGCCGCACTGGCCATCTCCACCTGCGCCAACCCGCTCGCGGTGGCCGGGCGCCAGGGCACCGGCAGCGGCGCCGGCACCACCCGCCGCACCCAGGAGGGCAGCCGGTCCTGGCGGATCGACGACCGCTGGCACAGCACCTACTGGATCTCCCGCTGGCCGCAGCTCAGCCGCCCCGGCGGCTCGCCCGGCCGGATCGCCGCACCCGACCTGGTCAACCTGGTCACCGGCTCCCCCGCGCTGGCCAGCACCTTCAGCCTGACCGCCGGGCGCGGCACCGGCGGCTCGGTGACCGTCAGCGGGCACCTGCGGGTGACCGGGCGCAGCGAGAGCGAGGTGACGCAGGTCGGCCGCCAGGTGGAGGCGCGGGCGCAGGGCGCCGGACTCGGCCTGGTCCGGCTCGACCTGGAGCAGGCCCCCGGGGTGCTCGCCACCCTGCCGCTGGGAGGAGCGTCCTGATGGCGTACCAGACCTATCCGGCCCCCGGCCCGCAGCACGGCGCCGAACGGCCCCGGGCACGGTCCCGGATCCTGCCCGGCTTCGGGCTGCGCGGCCCGCGCCGGGAGAAGCACGTGCTGGACGCCGCGGACCTCGGGGCGCTGGCCTTCCCGGTCGGCGACGACGGCGTGGTGATCGGCGTCGACCCGCAGGGGCTGCCCGCGGTGCTCGGCCTGTTCCGGCCCAGCGCGTACGACCTGGTGCTGGTCGGTGGCGTGTGGACGGCTCAGGTCATCGCGCTGCGGGCGGCCGCGATCGGCGCCCGGGTCGCGGTGGAGACCGCGCGCGGGCAGCTGTGGGGCCCGCTGGCGCAGGCCGCGGGCGGCGGGCAGCCGTGCGTGACGGTCCACCAGGTCGGCCGACTCGGCCCGCAGGGCGCCTCGGTGGCCTCGCCGGTCCTGGTGGTGCGCGACCTCGGCGCCCGCCCGCCGCGCAGCCGGCTCTCCGCCGCGCCCTGGCAGACCACCCTGACCCTGCTGCCGTACCTGGGCCCGAACGCGGCCCGGGTGCTCAACTCGGCCGACCTGGTGGGCGTGCAGCGGATCTCCCCGCAGGAGGCGGAGCTGACCGGCCGGGTGCTGTCGCTCCCGCCGGAGGACGTCGCCGCGCTGCCCACCCTCGGCGACGACCTCACGCTGTGGGCCACCCGGATGCGGCGCCAGTACGTGCGGGCCGTGGCCGGGCAGGCCGAGCAGCAGGTTCTCGGCGGTCCGCGCCGGATGGACTGAGCGGCGGCGCCGGGCCCGGAGGGCCGCTCCGGATCCGACGCCGCCTTCAACGGGGGTTGCCGCACGGCCTAGTCTTTGATGCGGCAACGGCACCGCTGAACAAGCGGCGGCGAACACGAGGGAGCCCTAGTGAGCAGCGATCGGGACGGCGTCTACGTCGGCGACAACGCGGCAGAGGACGACGACGACTGGTCCGACGCGCCCGACTACACTCCCCCGTCCTGGTACGTGCAGACGGACGCCTCGGCGGCCCCGACCCCGACCCCGGCGGTGCAGGCACCGGCCGCCCCGGCCCCGGCAGTTCAGGATCCGCCGGCGGTGCAGGCTCCGCAGGCCGCCGCTCCGGCGCCGGTGCCCGCCCAGGCTCCGGCCCCGACGCCGACTCAGGAGCCCGTGCCCGCACAGCCCGTGTCCGCGCAGCCCGTGCCGCCCGCACAGCCCGTCCAGGCCGAGGCGCAGCACGTCCCGTTCCCGGCGTCCGCTCCTGCCCAGGCCCCCGCCCCTGCCCAGGCCGCCGTCCCTGCCCCGGCGTTCGAGCAGCCACCGGCCGTCGCCCCGGGCTGGCCGGCGGAGGCCCCGGCGCAGCCGCAGCCCGCCCCGGCCGCACAGCCGCCGTACCCGGTCCCGGCCCCGGCCGCGCCGCCGGCGCAGCCCGCCCAGCCGGTCCCGCCGCAGCCGTACCCGCAGTCGCACCCGTACCCGCAGCCGCCCGCGCAGCACGTGCCCCCGCAGCAGCCGCTGCCGCCGCACGACCCGCAGTCCGCCGCCGCGTGGGCCGCCCAGCAGGCCGCCGCCCAGCCGCAGCCCGCACAGCCGCAGCAGCCGGCCCCGCAGCCCGCGCCGGTGGATCCGCGCCAGGGCGGCTGGCCGCAGGCCCCCGCCTACCCGCAGTCGGCCCAGCCCCAGCCCCAGCCGCACGAGTACCAGCAGTTGCGGCCGGGCTCGACGCACGAGCAGTCCGGCGGGGTGCAGCCGTGGCCGCCGCAGGGCGCCGTCGCGCCGCCGCCGGTCGCGTTCCCGCACGCCGCCGCCCCGCAGCCGCCCGTGGCGCACGGTGCGCCGCTCGGCTACACCGCCGCGGTCGAGCTGTCCTCGGACCGGCTGCTGCGCAGCCAGCCCAAGCAGCAGCGCCAGCAGCCGCGGTTCCAGTTCGGCGGCAAGGCGGCGGCCGCCGAGAAGGCGCGCAAGCTGGAGATCATCCGCACCCCGGTGCTGAGCTGCTACCGGATCGCCGTGATCAGCCTCAAGGGCGGGGTCGGCAAGACCACGACCACCACCGCGCTCGGCGCGACCCTGGCCAGCGAGCGCCAGGACAAGGTGATCGCGATCGACGCCAACCCGGACGCCGGCACCCTGGGCCGCCGGGTCAAGCGCCAGACCGGCGCGACCATCCGCGACCTGGTGACGGCCATCCCGCACCTGCGCAGCTACATGGACATCCGTCAGTTCACCTCGCAGGACCTCAACTCGGGCCTGGAGATCCTGGCGAACGACGTCGACCCGGCGGTCTCGACGACGTTCAACGACTCGGACTACCGCCAGGTCATCGACGTGCTGGGCCGCCAGTACCCGATCATCCTGACCGACTCCGGCACCGGCCTGCTGTACAGCGCGATGCGCGGGGTGCTGGACCTCGCCGACCAGCTGATCATCGTCTCCACCCCCAGCGTGGACGGCGCCTCCAGTGCCTCGACCACCCTGGACTGGCTCTCCGCTCACGGCTACGCGGACCTGGTGCAGCGCAGCATCACGGTGGTCTCCGGGGTGCGCGAGACCAGCAAGCTGATCAAGGTCGAGGACATCGTCGCGCACTTCCAGACCCGCTGCCGCGGGGTGATCGTGGTGCCGTTCGACGAGAGCCTGGCGGCCGGCGCCGAGGTCAACCTCGACATGATGCGGCCCAAGGTCCGTGAGGCCTACTTCGAGCTGGCCACCCTGGTCGGCGAGGACATCGTCCGGGCCCAGCAGGCCGCCGCCCAGCAGTCCGGGTGGCAGCAGCAGGTGCAGGCCACGCCGTACCCGCCGCAGCCACAGCCGTATCCGGGTCAGGCGGGCCAGACGGGTCAGGCGGGCCAGGCCGCTCAGCCCGCCCCCGGGGCGCCGTGGGCGCCGCAGCCCGGCCAGGCCCCGCCGCCGCCCCCCGGCTACGGCTACCCGCAGCAGCCGGCCGCCCCCACGGCCTGGCCGCAGCCGGGCGCCCAGCAGCAGCCGGCCCCGCAGCCGGGCCCGGGCTACGGCTACCCGCCCGTCCAGGGCCAGCCGCCGCAGCCCGCCCCGCCGTCCCCGCCGGACGGCTACCGGCCGCCGCCCGGCTACGGCCACCCGCAGCAGCCCCCGCAGTGACGCCGAAGGGCCCGCCGACCAGGTCGGCGGGCCCTTCCCCGTGCTGCGGCGGTGCTCAGACGCCGTCGGTCAGCTCGCGGGCCTGCTTGACGTCGTCGGCCATCCGGTCGAGCAGCGCGTCGATGGAGTCGAACTTCTCCATCCCGCGCAGGTAGGCCAGGAAGTCCACGGCCACGTGCAGCCCGTACAGGTCCAGGCCGACCCGGTCGATGGCGTACGCCTCGACGGTGCGGGCGGTGCCGTCGAAGGTCGGGTTGGTGCCGACCGAGATGGCGGCGGGCATGCGCTCGCCGTCGGCGGTCAGCCAGCCCGCGTACACGCCGTCGGCCGGGATCGCGCTGTGCGGCACGGTCTCGACGTTGGCGGTGGGGTAGCCGAGCTCGCGGCCGCGCTGCGCGCCGCGCACCACCACGCCCTCGACCCGGTGCGGGCGGCCCAGCACCTCGCCGGCGCCGGCCATGTCGCCGGTCTCGACCAGCCGCCGGGTCAGGGTGGAGGAGAACGGCTCGCCGGCCCCGGCGGCGCCGCTCACCTGGAGGTCGACCACCTCGACGTCGAAGCCGACCGAGCGGCCCAGCTCGGTGAGCAGCGCGACGTCCCCGGCGGCCCGGTGCCCGAAGCGGAAGTTGGGGCCCTCGATGACGGCCCGGGCGTGCAGGGCGTCGACCAGGACCTGCTGGACGAAGGTCTCCGGCGACTCCTGGGACAGCTCCGGGGTGAACGGCAGCACCAGCACCGCGTCCACGCCGAGGCCCGCGATCAGCTCGGCGCGGCGCGCCTGCGGGGCGAGCAGCGGCGGGTGGCTGCCCGGGCGGATGACCTCGCGCGGGTGCGGGTCGAAGGTCACCACCACCGCAGGGAGGCCGAGTTCGCGGGCCCGCTCGACCGCCCGACCGATGATCAGCTGATGCCCGCGGTGCACCCCGTCGAACGAGCCGATGGTGACGACGCTGCGTCCCCAGTCAGCGGGGATCTCCTCCAGGCCACGCCAGCGCTGCACCCTGACCGCTCCTTGTTCCGTACGGCGCGTACCCTCTGTACGCTCAAACGCTCAAACCCGAACCCCTATAGCGTGCCATGCGCCTGCTCCTGCTCCGGCACCGGAATACGGGTTGGGCGCACCGGCGGGTGCGCGACGCGCCCGGGCACGGCCCGCTCCGCCTCGGCGGCCGCGTACTGCGGGTCGCGGCCGGCCGCCGCCAGGGCCCGCATCCGGGCCAGCCGGGGCCCGTCCGGCGCGGTCGGGGCGGCGTCCCGCGGCCACTGGGCGAGCAGCTGCGCGAACGCCGCCGAGCGGCCGGCCCAGCGCACCAGCAGTTCGTCCGCGTCCGGCAGGCCGGGCGTCGCCCGGGCCAGCACCGCGCGGGCCCGGGCCGGATTCTCGGCCGCGCAGTGCTCGGCCAGCCGCTCCACGGCCGCGGTCAGCACCCCCGGGTCGGTCTCGATGGCGAGCAGGGTGTCCAGCAGTTCGCAGCGCAGCGCGTCCGCCGCCGGGTCGGCCACCGGGACGGACAGCACCTGGGCGAACGGCCGCCGCACCCCGGCCGTCCGGGCGGCCAGCGCGCCGCCGAGCAGCACCCGCAGCTCCAGCCGGGCGGCCGGGCCGCCGGTCGCAGCGCGCTCCAGGCGGCGGCCCAGGTAGTCGACGGCGACCGGGCCGGCCAGGGCCGGGTGCTCGCGCAGCAGCCGGGCGGCCAGTTCGGCGCCCCGCCGGGTGGCCACCGGGGTGCGGGCGTCGGCGAGCATCCGCAGGGTCTCGGCGGCGGCCGCGCCGGGGGCCGCCAGCCGGTCGGCGAGCGCGGCCAGGACGGGTTCCGGGTCGCTCTCCAGGGCGGGGGCCAGCGCCCTGGGGGTGAGGAAGGCGTCGCCGCCGGCCCGGTGCAGGGCCAGCGCGGCGGGGAGGTGCTCGGCCCTGGTCGCCGGGTCGCCGACCAGCAGGGCGAGGGCGGCGCCGTGCAGGCCCGGTTCGTCCTCGCGGGCGAGCAGGGTCAGCGCGGTGAACCGCAGCAGTCCGGCGGCGGCGCCGACGGCGTGCGGGGCGGCGTGCAGGGCGTGCACGGCGGCGGCGACGTGCCGCTCGGGCCGCCCGTCGTGGCTCCAGCGGTCCACCGCCCGGCAGAGCGCGGAGGGCTCCTCGGTGGCGAGCACGGTGAGCAGCGCGTCCGCCCTCGGGTGCGCGGCGTCGGCCAGGGCGTCGGCCAACTCGTCCAGGGCGAGCCGGCGGTGGGCGTGCAGCAGGTCGTGGGCGAGGTCGGCGACGGTGTGCCCGGGGCGGCCGGGCAGGCCGCGCGGATCGTCGAACCAGGCGCAGAGCAGCGGGAACACCGCGACAGGGTCGGCGCGCAGCCGTTCGGCCACCGCGCCGAGGAACGGCTGCCCGGGCCCGTCGGCGGTCACCAGGCGTCGCAGCAGCGCGAGTTCGGCCTCGGCGGGCAGGCCGAGGCCGGTCCAGAACGCCGGGCCGAACGCGCCGAGCCCGTCCGCCGGGAGCGCGTCCAACCCGCCTTCGGCGGCCGCCCGTTCGGCGATCCGGCCGGCCAACTGGTCGAGCAGAGACCGGTGTTCGGCCGGATCCGGGCTGGCGGCCAGCCCGGCGGTGAGCAGCCGGCCCGCCCACCAGGCCGGTTCGCTGCCGGGCGGGCGCAGGTCCAGGGCGCGCCAGAGCCGGTGCAGCCACGGGTCCAGGGCGGGTGCGCCCCAGGTCTCGGCCAGTCGGCGCAGCGCGGCGGCGACCGGGCCGATCCGGTGCCGGGGGACGCCGCGCGGGGGGCCCTGCGCAGGCGCGCCCTCCGGCCCGTTCGCGGGTGCGGAGGGCGTGTCCACGGCCTCGCCGAGCAGCAGCCGCAGCGCGGCGTCCAGGTCCAGGTGCAGGCCCTGCAGCCAGTCCGCGAACTCCCCGTGCGCGAACCGGAATCCGGGCCCGGCCGGGACGAACAGGCCCTCGGCGAGGACGGCCGTGGCCCAGCCGCCGGCCGCCGGGAACAGCTCCTCGAAGGCGGCCCGGCCCAGGCCGCCCGGCCCGGCACCGAGCATCCGCCGGGCCGCCTCGTGCACCCGCCCGGCCACCGCGGCCGCCAGCCGCCGCACCCGCCCGTGGGAGGGCCCGGCCGGGCGGGCGGAGCTGCGGCGGTGGGCGCCCGGGCGGCGCTGCCGGCCGTCCTCGACCAGCCGCCCGGCCACCCGCAGGCAGCGCAGGTCCAGGTAGGCGGCGAACAGTTCGCCCCGGCGGGCCGGCTCCCCGCGCAGGCCCTCCGCCCACAGCTCGCCGGCCAGCCGGACGGCCAGCGGGTGCCGCGCGTCGGCGTCGGCCGGCCAGCCCGGCGGCAGCCCGTAGCGGCGGCGCACCCGCTCGGCCGCCTCGGCGGGGAGCGGGCCGAGCCGGTGCCCGGCGAGGCTGGGGGCGCCGGGGCCGCCGCCGTCCATCCGGACGGTGGGGGCGCTGGCGAGGTCGCCGCCCGGCTCCGGCTGGTCCGGGTAGCGGGCGTGGCCGGTGCCGGTGCCCCACTTCTCGGCCGCCAGCCGCACCCAGGCCTCCTCGCCGCAGGCGGTCAGCAACCGCGCCCCGCAGCCGGTCAGCCAGTCCCCGGCGCCGCGCAGCCAGCGCGGGTCCAGCGGCGCCGGGGCCTCCTCGGGGCCGTCCAGGACCACCAGCAGCGGCCGCCCGGCCGCCGCGCACAGCGCCGCCACCGGTTCCGGCGCGGGCGCCGGGATGCCCAGCTCGGCCGCGACGGCGGCCAGGGCCCGTTCCACCGGGGCGGCGAGCGAGCGGTCCTCGGCGCGCAGGTCGGCGCCGCGCAGCCAGAGGGTGGGCAGCGGCCGGGCGCCACCGGCGCGGCGGGCGGCGAGGGCGGCGAGCTCGGTGGAGCGCCCGCTGCCGGGGGCGCCGACCAGGGCGGTGACGGTGGCCCGCGGTTCGTCCCCGGCCAGTCCGTCGGGCCGGTCGACCCGGTCGGCGGCGAGCCCGGCGACGCGGTCCGGGCCGGCCCCGGCGGCGGCCAGCTGGGCGGCGGTCAGCCTCAGCACGCCGGCCAGGTTGAGCGCGGGCCCGTAGCCGGGCACGGCCGCGCCGTTGCGCGCCAGCAGTTCGGCCAGCGCCGGGGCGACCGCGACCGCGCCGCCGCCGGCCGGCACCGCCGGGAGCGCGCCGCCGTGCTGCGGCCCGCGCAGCGCGGGCACGGCCAGGGCCACCACGGCGCCGCTGCGGGCGTCCAGCACCGGCGAACCGGCCGGCACCGCGACGCCGGCGACCACCGGCGGGTCGAGCAGCAGCACCCCGCCGGCCCCA
Organism: Kitasatospora sp. NBC_01300; assembly: GCF_041435235.1. NCBI lineage: Bacteria > Bacillati > Actinomycetota > Actinomycetes > Kitasatosporales > Streptomycetaceae > Kitasatospora > Kitasatospora sp. NBC_01300. Next base: position 2,542,704 of record NZ_CP108408.1, read on the forward strand.
CCGGCCCCGGCCCCGGCGGCACCGAGCAGACCGCAGCGCAGCACCACCACCCGCCCGTCCTCGCCGGCCAGCGCGGGCAGCAGCACCTCGCGCCCGGCCCCGAGGGCCGCGACGGGCAGCGGCGGCACGGGCAGCCCGCCGACCGCGTCGGTGCGCAGCAGGGCGAGCCCGTGCTCGGGCAGCGGCAGTACGGCGTCCGGGCCCAGCACCCTGGTCTGCCCGCCGGGGGTGTGCAGGACGATCCGGTCCAGGCCGGTGACGCTCTCGTGGGCGGTCAGGACGGTGCCCTGCGGGTCGGCGACGAACCCTAAGCCGTGCAGTCGCCCGTTGAGGTCGCGGACCCGCAGCAGGTACCGCCCCGGATCTCCCGCCACGCCGTCGCCGTCCAGGAATCCCGGCATTCGCACTGCCCTCCCCGCAGGCCGGACGGCCCGGGGGCGGGCTTGTCTCGGCGACCTGCTCGCCGCCGGGGAGCCTGCCCGCCAGGGAGGCGGCCCCACCGCGCCTGCGCCGCTCACCACGGGCGTTCACCTCGCGCGCTCCCCCGGGCGGGTGACCCCTCCCTCGCCGGAACGAGCCCCCGGACCTCGCCGGAACACCCCCCGAACGAGCGAAGCCCCTCCCGGGACGACTCCCGAACGAGCGAAACCCCTCCCGGTACGCCCCCCGAACGAGCGAAACCCCCGCCGGAAGACTCCCGACGGGGGTGACGCGTGCGCTGCGGGGCGTCAGCCGACGAAGACCGCGACCGGCTTCGCCTGCCCGCCCGTCTCCTCGACCAGCGCGAGGAAGCGCCCGTCCGGCCCGAACACCGCGATCGGCCCGTCCACGCCCAGCCCGGGCGCCTTGAGCCGGGCACCGTGCGACAGCTTCTCCGCCGCCGACTCGTCCAGGTCCCAGCGCGGGAAGGCGGCGGCCGCGGCCTCCCCGATCGGCAGCACCTGCAGCCCCGTCGGGGACTCGCCGGTGACCGCGGCCTCCAACTCCTCCAGGGTGTGCGCCGACTCCACCGAGTACGGCCCGACCCTGGTGCGCCGCAGCGCGGTGAGGTGGCCGCCGACGCCGAGCCCGGCGCCCAGGTCGCGGGCCAGCGCCCGGATGTAGGTGCCGGAGGAGCACTCGACGGTCACGTCCAGGTCGATCACCGGCGTGCCGTCCTCGGCGATCGCCGCGCGCTGCCCATGCACGGTGAAGGAGTGGATCGTGGTGGGCCGGGCCGCGAGCTCGAAGTCCTCGCCCTCGCGCACCCGCGCGTACGACCGCTTGCCGTCGATCTTGATCGCGCTGACCTTGGAGGGCACCTGCATGATCTCGCCGGTGAGCGCGGCGATCCCGGCGTCGATCGCCTCCCTGGTCACCCCGTCGGCCGGGGCGGACGCGGTGACCTCGCCCTCCCGGTCGTCGGTGACGGTGGTCTGGCCGAGCCGGATGGTCGCCTCGTACGTCTTGGCGGTGAGCATCAGGTGGCCGAGCAGCCGGGTGGCCCGCTCGACGCCGATCACCAGCACGCCGGTGGCCATCGGGTCGAGCGTGCCGGCGTGCCCGACCTTCCGCGTCCCGGCCAACCATCGCAGCTTGGCGACGACCCCGTGGGAGGTGATGCCCTCGGGCTTGTCGACGATCACCAGGCCGTCCGGGCCGGTGCCTTTGCGCTTCATCAAGTTCTTTCTCTAAAAAGCGGTCAAGAGATGATCAACGTACCGGTCGCAGCGCGCTCCGGAACCGTTCGACCACCGCGGCCACGTCCTCCCGGGCGCTGAACCCGGCCGCGAAGACGTGCCCGCCGCCACCCAGCTCCCCACAGGCGGCGGCGACGTCCACCGCGCCCTTGGAACGCGAGGAGCCCCGCAGCGTGCCGTCCGGGTCCTGCTTGAGCACCAGCGCCACCTCGGCCTCGGCCGGGCGGCGCAGGATGTCGATCAGCCCCTCGATCTCCTCGACCGTGACGCTGAACAGCACCAGGTCCTGGTACGGCACCCAGGTCCACACCAGGCCCAGCCCGCCGGCCGCGTCCGGCTCGTAGACGGCCCGGTCGAGCGCGCCCGCGAGCACCTTGAGGTAGCCGAAGGAGGAGGTGTCCCACAGCTGCCGGGAGATCAGGTCGTGCCGGATGCCGGTGGCCAGCAGCCGCCCGGCGAGCTCGTGGGTGGCGGGCGTGGTGGCCCGGTACTTGAACGAACCGGTGTCGGTGGCGACGCCGGTGTACAGGCAGGTGGCCAGGTCCTGGTCGAGTTCGACGCCGAGCCGGCGCAGCAGTTCGTCGACCAGGACGGCGGTGGCCGGCGCGGTCGGGTCGATCAGCTGGTGGGTGCCGAAGCCCGGATTGGAGGCGTGGTGGTCGATCACCACCAGCACCGGCGCGGCGAAGGCCTTGCCGTGCAGCAGGCCGAGCCGGCTCTCCGCGGCCACGTCGAAGCAGAGCACCAGCTCGGGGACGTCCGGCACCTCGGCGGCCGGCACGATCAGCTCCTGGCCGGGCAGGAAGGCCAGCGACTCGGGCACGATCTGCGGGTCGTCGCCGAAGGAGACCCGCACCCGCTTGCCGAGCCCGCGCAGCGCCAGCGCGGCCGCCAGCGAGGAGCCCAGGGCGTCGCCGTCCGGGCAGATGTGGCAGATCAGGTCGATCGAACGGGCCCGCCCGATCTCCGCCACCACCTGCTGCCAGATCAGCTCGAAACCGCTCTCCTCGGTGCGCGGCCCCGGGAGCGCCACGAGGGCGTCCTCCACCGTGCTGGTGGAAGACGCCCCCGTGGTCGAACCGGCTCGCGAGGCGGCCTTCGCCGGCTCACCCGCCATGACTACTCGTCCTCGTCGTCACGCTCGGCCGCCGGAACCTTGTACGGGTCCGCCTCGCCGGCGTAGGTCGCGCCCGCGGCGGTGGTGCGCACCGCCGCGTCGATGGCCTTGGCCCGGTCGAGCAGGTCGTCGATGTTCCGGGCGTTGTCCGGCAGCGCGTCCGCGACGAAGGTCAGCGTCGGGGTGAAGCGCACCCCGATCTTGCCGACCTCGGAGCGGATCACGCCCTTGGCGCTCTCCAGCGCGGCGGCCGTGGCCTCGCGCTCGGTCTCGTCGCCGAAGACGGTGTAGAAGACGGTGGCCTCGCGCAGGTCCCCGGTCACCCGGGTGTCGGTGATGGTCACGAACCCCAGTCGCGGGTCCTTGATCCGCCGCTCCAGGGTCTGGGCGACGACCACCTGGATGCGGTCGGCGAGCTTGCGCGCCCTTGCGGTGTCGGTCACGTTGCCTCCTCGTGCAGTGGGTCCGGCATTCGGGTGAGCTACGCACCCTTCGGGGCCCACGCCCCAAAGTACCGGCCCGCGCCCGGCCTTGCGGGCGCTCTGGGTCCTGATCCGTGTGAGAACGGCGACTTCCGCCGACCGTCTCCACGGCTCTCATTCGTCGTCGTCGTTGTGGTACCTCCTCCTCGCGGAGAGGAGCTGCACCTCGGGGCGGCCGGCGACCAACCGCTCACAGCTGTCCAGGATCTCGGTGACGTACCCGGCTTCGCCGGCCACCACCGCGAGGCCGATCTCGGCCCTGCGGTGCAGATCCTGGTTCCCGGTCTCGGCAGCGCACACGCTGTACTTGCGCTGCAGTTCGGCCACGATGGGCCGCACAATCGAACGCTTCTCCTTGAGCGAGTGGACGTCGCCCAGCAGCAGGTCGAAGGTGAGTGTTCCCACGAACATGTATGACAGGTCTCGCCGACCTGGAAGGCCTCGGGGGGGAAGCCCGGAACCGGGCTGCGGGTGAACTACCCCGGACCCTACACAGCGAGACCGGGGCCGGTCGACGGAAATACCACCCGTCGACCGGCCCCGGCTTTCACCGACTACGAACGCGGCTTCTCGCGCATCTCGTAGGTCTCGATGATGTCCTCGACCTTGATGTCGTTGAACGACCCCAGGGTGACACCGGCCTCGAAGCCCTCGCGGACCTCGGTCGCGTCGTCCTTGAAGCGGCGCAGACCCTCGATGGTGAGGCTCTCCGCCACGACCTTGCCGTCGCGGATGAGGCGGGCCTTGGCGTTGCGGCGCAGCAGGCCCTCGCGGACGATGACACCCGCGATGTTGCCGAACTTGGAGGAGCGGAACACCTCGCGGATCTCCGCGGAGCCGAGGCGCACCTCCTCGTACTCGGGCTTGAGCATGCCCTTGAGGGCGTTCTCGATCTCCTCGATCGCCTGGTAGATGACCGAGTAGTACCGGACGTCCACGCCTTCCTTGTCGGCCGCGGTACGCGCACGGCCTTCGGCGCGCACGTTGAAGCCGATGATGATGGCGTCCGAACCCATCGCCAGGTTGACGTCGGACTCGGTGATCGCACCCACACCGCGGTGCAGGATGCGGAGCTCGACCTCCTCGCCCACGTCCAGCTTGACGAGGGCGTCCTCGAGGGCCTCGACCGAACCGGAGACGTCACCCTTGATGATGAGGTTGAGCTGCTCGATCTCGCCGGCGGCGATGGCCTTGTCCAGGTCCTCCAGGGACACCCGGACCCGACGCTGCGCGAAGGCGGCGTTGCGGTCGCGGGCCGAGCGCTTCTCGGCGATCTGACGGGCGGTGCGGTCCTCGTCGACGACGATGAAGCTGTCGCCGGCGCGGGGCACCGAGGTCAGACCGAGCAGCAGCACCGGGCGGGACGGGCCGGCCTCGGCGAGGCTGTTGCCGTTCTCGTCCAGCATCGCGCGGACGCGGCCGTAGGCGTCGCCGACCACGATCGAGTCGCCGACGCGGAGGGTACCGCGCTGCACGAGCACGGTCGCCATGGCGCCGCGGCCCTTGTCGAGGTGGGCCTCGATGGCGATACCCTGCGCGTCCTGCTCGGGGTTGGCCCGCAGGTCGAGCGAGGCGTCCGCGGTGAGGACCACGGCCTCCAGCAGCTGCTCGATGTTGAGGCCCTGGCGCGCGGAGATGTCGACGAACATGGTGTCGCCGCCGTACTCCTCGGCCACCAGACCGAACTCGGTCAGCTGACCGCGGACCTTGGTCGGGTCGGCGCCCTCGACGTCGATCTTGTTGACGGCGACCACGATCGGCACACCCGCGGCCTTGGCGTGGTTGAGCGCCTCGACCGTCTGCGGCATGACACCGTCGTTGGCCGCGACCACCAGGATCGCGATGTCGGTGGACTTGGCACCACGGGCACGCATGGCGGAGAACGCCTCGTGACCCGGGGTGTCGAGGAAGGTGATCGGGCGCTGCTCGCCGTTCACCTCGGTGACGACCTGGTAGGCACCGATGTGCTGGGTGATGCCACCGGCCTCGCCCGCCACCACGTTGGACTTGCGGATCGCGTCCAGCAGGCGGGTCTTACCGTGGTCGACGTGACCCATGACGGTGACGACCGGCGGGCGCGGGGCCAGCTGGTCCTCGTCGCCCTCGTTCGCACCGAAGTCGATGTCGAACGACTCCAGCAGCTCGCGGTCCTCGTCGTCGCGGCTGACGATCTCCAGGATGAAGCCCATCTCGCCGGCCAGCAGCTCGAGGGTCGCGTCGGAGACCGACTGCGTCGCGGTGACCATCTCACCGAGGTTGAACATGACGGAGACGAGCGCGGCCGGGTTGGCGTTGATCTTCTCCGCGAAGTCCATCAGCGAGGCGCCGCTCGACAGGCGAACGGTCTGGCCGTTGCCGCGAGGCAGCATCACACCGCCGACGGACGGGGCCTGCATGGCCTCGTACTCCTGGCGCTTCGCCCGCTTCGACTTGCGGCCACGCGCCGGGCGACCGCCCGGGCCACGACCGAAGGCGCCCTGCGTGCCACCACGGGCACCCGGGCCGCCGGGACGACCACCGAAACCACCGGGACGCGGGCCGAAGCCGCCGCCGCCACCGGGGGCACCGCCACCGGGACGCGGACCGCCGAAGCCGCCGCCACCGGCCGGACGCGAGCCCGGACCGGCCGGACGACCCTGGAAGCCCGGACGGGCGCCACCGGCACCACCCGGACCACCCGGACGGCCACCGGGGCCACCGGGGCCACCGGGGCCACGGCCGCCGGGGCCCGGACGCGGGCCCGGAGCCGGACGCTGCGGCATCATGCCCGGGTTCGGGCGCGGCATGCCGGACGGGGACGGGGCGCCGGGGCGCGGGCCGGCCGGACGCGGCATGCCGTCGGGACGCGGACGGTCGCCGCCCGGACGCGGGGCGCCACGGTCAGCACCGGGAGCACCGGCGGGACGCGGACGGTCGCCGCCCGGACGCGGGGCGCCACGGTCAGCACCGGGAGCACCGGCGGGACGCGGACGGTCGCCACCGGGACGCGGGGCGCCACGGTCAGCACCGGGAGCACCGGCGGGACGCGGACGGTCGCCGCCCGGACGCGGACGGTCGCCACCCGGGGCGCCCTGACCGGCGGGACGCGCACCCGGCGCGCCCTGACGGCGGTCGCCGGGGCGGGCCATGCCGGTCGCGCTGCCCGAGGTGAACGGGTTGTTGCCCGGACGCGGGCCGGCCGGACGCGGGCCCGGACGGGCACCGCCGGCGGCGGGACCGGCCGGACGCGAGGCCTGCGGGGCCTGCGGAGCCGACGGGGCCTGACGCGGGGTGTCACCGGCCGGAGCCGGCGAGGAGAACTCGGCCGCGGGCGCGGCCGGGGCCGCCGGAGCGGCGGGACGCGCCGCCGGGCGCGGGCCCGGGGTCGGGCCACCCGCCGGCTTCGCGGCGGCGGGGGCCGCCGGGGCGGCGGGCGCGGCCTGGGCCGCAGGGGCCGCGGGAGCCGCGGCCGGGGTGGGACGGGGACCAGGGGTCGCGCTGGGGCGCGGACCCGGGGTCGGAGCACCCGGCTTGGGTGCACCCGCGGCGGCGGAGCCACCCGCGGGCTGGGGCGCCGCGCTCTTGCGCGGGCCCGGCTTGGCAGCGGAACCACCACCGGTGGGGGCCACACCAAGCGCGTCAGTCAGCTTACGTACGACCGGCGCCTCGATCGTCGAGGACGCCGAACGGACGAACTCACCGAGCTCGGTGAGCTTGGCCATGACGGCCTTGCTCTCCAAGCCAAGTTCCTTGGCGAGTTCATAAACCCGGACCTTAGCCACTTCACTCCTGTCTATGAGTCCGGGGTGTCTCGTCCGCCGGACCGTCGCTACTTCATGGGCGTACCCATCGCGTACTCATCGCGTACTCATCGAGAGCTCATCGCAATCTCGACCTACTTCCACATCGCGAGGTACCTGACTGGTGGCACGGCACGCGGCTGCCCGCGAACCGTGCTTGTTGCGGTGGTTCTCCCGCCGCACTGAGCGGCGGCCGTAGCGGGTGTCGCCCCACCGGGCGGCCTGAGGGACTCAGGGCGCCGGGGTGTCGACGGTCCGCTCCCCGATGAACTCGCGGAGCCGCTCCGTGTCGAGCGTCCCCTGGAGGCGGAAGGCCCGGGGAAACGCCCGACGGCGGACCGCGAGGTCGAGGCAGGCCGGATCGGGGTGCAGGTGAGCGCCCCGGCCCGGCAGTGCGCCACGGGGGTCAGGGACGCAGACGCCCTCGACCGCCGTGACACGCAACAGCTGGTGCTTGGCCGCTCGCTTGCGGCAGCCCACGCAGGTGCGTTCCGGGCGTGCTCGGACGTGCGTCCGGCCAGACGAAGGCAAGTCTACCCCTCCGAAGGGACATGGCGCCGCCCCGCCGATCCCGGGCGGAACGGCGGGGGGCTTTGACGGGGCGAACGGCCGGTCAGCGCCGCGCTCAGCGGTCGGTGTCCCGACCGCCGTCCTCGGGCTGGCCCTCGGTGTCCGGCCGGATGTCGATCCGCCAGCCGGTGAGGCGGGCGGCGAGGCGGGCGTTCTGCCCCTCCTTGCCGATCGCCAGCGACAGCTGGTAGTCCGGCACGATCACCCGGGCGGAGCGCTGGGCCAGGTCGACGATCTCCACGCTGGTCACCCGTGCGGGGGACAGCGCCGCGGCGACCATCTCCCGGGGGTCCTCCGACCAGTCGACGATGTCGATCTTCTCGCCGTGCAGCTCGCCCATCACCGCGCGCACCCGGCTGCCCATCGGGCCGATGCAGGCGCCCTTGGCGTTCAGCCCGGCCCGGCGCGACCAGACCGCGATCTTGGTGCGGTGGCCGGCCTCACGGGCGATCGCGGCGATCTCGACGCTGCCGTCCGCGATCTCCGGGACCTCCAGCGCGAACAGCTTCTTCACCAGGCTCGGGTGCGTCCGCGACAGCGTCACCGAGGCCCCGCGCACACCGCGGCGCACCGCCACGACGTAGCACTTCAGCCGGGTGCCGTGCCGGTAGTCCTCGCCCGGGACCTGCTCCTGCGGCGGCAGGATGGCCTCCAGCTTGCCGATGTCGACCAGCACGTTCTTCGGGTCGTTGCCCTGCTGGACGACACCGGTGACGATGTCGCCCTCCTTGCCCGCGTACTCGCCGAAGGTCTGGTCGTCGGCGGCGTCGCGCAGGCGCTGCATCATCACCTGGATGCCGATGCTGGACGCGATCCGGCCGAAGCCGTTCGGGGTGTCGTCGAACTCCTTGGGCTCGGCGCCCTCGTCCAGCTCGGCCGGGTCCTCCGTCGCCCACACGGTGACGTGGCCGGACTTGCGGTCCAGGTGCACCCGGGCGCGGCGGCGCGAGCCCTCGGTGCGGTGGTACGCGGTGAGGAGGGCGGACTCGATGGACTCGACCAGCAGGTCGAAGGGGATGTTCTTCTCGTTGACCAGCGTGCGCAGGGCACTCATGTCGATGTCCACGGCTACGCCTCCTCGTCTTTTTTCGTCACGTTCGTCATGGTCCGGGCGGTGCGCAGGTCACAGCGCACCGTCGTCCCCCTCCTCGGAGGCGTCGTCGTCCGCGTAGTCCGCGGCCTCGTCGAGGAGCTTGTCGTCCTTGCGGTTGAACTCGACCTGCACGCGCGCCCGATCCACCTCGGCGTACGCCAGCCGGCGCTCCTTCGGACGGCCACGGCCCTTCACCGGCTGCACCTCGACCAGCGCGCCGTCCTCGTCCGCCTCCAGCACCCGGGCGACGATCTCCCCGCCGTCGACCAGGTGGATCTTGGCCAGTCGGCCCTCCGCGCGACGCCAGTGCCGGGGCAGGTCCAGCGAACGCTCGGCGCCCGGCGAACCGACCTCCAGCAGGTAGGGCTCGTCGCCCATCAGGTCCGACTCGTCCAGAGCCTCACCGACCACCCGGCTGAACTCGGCGATGGCGTCCATGTCCACGCCGCCGTCGGTGTCGACGTCGATCTGCACCTGGCGGCGGCTGCCGGCCTTGGTGACCTTGACGTCCTCCAGGTCCAGACCGGCCTGCACGGCCAGCGGCTCCAGCAACGCGCGCAGCCGGTCGGTGTGGGTGGTGCTCATCCGGGTGGACTCCTCGGCCGCGTCTGCTGTTGTCAGAAGGTCGCTCCGCACCCTCCGGCGCCGGTCCGGCGCACACCGGGTCACGGCAGCTCGGCCCAAAGCCTAGCCGGTGAAGCCGCGAACCACCGATTCCGGACCACCCCCGACCGGGCGCACGCCACCCACTGCGAGCAAGCTCACACCCGCTCCCGGGGCGTCCCTGGATCCGAATCCCCGCCCGGAATCGTGGGGATTCTGTAATCATTCACGCCTACGAAGGGCAGGCGGGGAGGCCGCCCTCCCGCACACGCCCCGGAGTGACACCCATGCAGCCGCCCAGCCGACGGACGTACCTGGCTCTCGGGCTGCTCGCCCTCACCGCACTCACCGCCTGCACCGGCTCCCACGGCGGCGACGGTGCGCCCGGCAACCGCGGCCCGCTGCCGAACCCGGACGAACCGGTCATCCTGCGCTCGATCGCCGCCACCGACACCCTGCTGGCCGGCTACGACGCGCTGCTCGCCGGCCCGGGCGGCGCCCAGGCCGCCGTGCTGCAGCCGCTCCGGGCCGAGGTGGCCCAGCACCGCGCCGCCCTCGCCTACGGGCTGCCGGCCGCCTCCGTCCCCCCGGCATCCCCGGCCACGCCCTCCACCACGCCCCCGGCCGGCCCGGGCGGGACACCGAGCGCGCCGCCGAGCGGCACAGCGACCGGGGCGCCGAGCGGAACGCCGGTCGGCACCCCCGCCGCGCTCGCCGCACTCGAACGGCAGACCGCCCAGGCCCGCCTCGCCGACCTGGCCGCGGCCCGGCCGCCGCTGGCCCGGCTGCTCGCCTCGGTCGCCGCCTCCGACGTGCTGCACGCCGTCGCCCTCGGCGACACCACCCCGCTGGTCGCCCCGCCCCCGGCCGCCGCCACCCCCACCGAGGCGCCGACCGCGCCCCCGAGCGACCAGCCCACCGCGTCCCCCTCAGCAGCCCCGTCGGCCGACCCCGCCGCCGCAGCAGCGGTGACCGCCCTCCAGGGCGCCCTCGGCGCCGAACACGCCGCCGTCTACGGCTACGGCGTGGTCGGCGCCCGGCTCCCCGAGGACCAGCAGCGCACCGACGCCCGCACCGCCTACGCCGCCCACGAGGCCCGGCGGGACGCCTGGCAGCGGCTGATCGGCTCCCTCGGCGCCGCCCCGGCCGCCGCGGCCGCCGGCTACCAGCTCCCGTTCGCCGTCACCGACACGGCCGGCGCCACCAAGCTCGCCGCCCACCTCGAAACCCGGCTCACCGCCGTCTACGCCGACCTGGTCGCCGCCGTCCCCGGCCCCCAACGGGGCACCGCCGCCGACGCCCTGCGCGACAGCGCCCTGCGCGCCCACCGCTGGGGCGCGGCCGACCCCGCCTTCCCCGGCATCCCCGAGCCCCTCCCCACCCCCACGGCCACCACTCCCTAGGGCCCGCGGCGCTGACCTGCGGTTTCCCGTTCATGGCCGACAATGGACGGGTAACACCAACGGGGGAGCGTCAACCGGAAGGTCGGCATGTCGGGAGCAGCACCGCAGATCACCGTCCCCGCCTGGCTGGCGCGCGGCGTCGCGGCGAGCGAGGGCGAACCGGGCCGGCAGTGGCTGGCCGGGCTGCCCGCGCGGGTGGCCGCCCACCTGGCGCGCTGGGACCTCACCCTGGAGCGGGTGCTCGACCCCGGCGGCAGCCTGAGCCTGGTCGCCTACGTCCACCGCGACGACCTCTCCCCCGCCGTCCTCAAGACCGGCCTGCGGACCCCCGAGACCGCGCTGGAGCACGCGGCGCTCGCCCACTGGGCCGGGCGCGGGGCCGTCCTGCTGCTGGACGCCGACCCCGCCGAGGGCGTCCAGCTGCTGGAGCGGCTGCACGGGGACATCCCGCTGCGCTCGCTCGCCGAGGCGAAGGCGATGCTGGAGGCGACCAGCCTGCTGCACCGGCTCTGGAGCACCCTGCCCGAGGACCACCCGTTCCCGACCCTCGCGGCCCGGACCGCCGACACGGCGGAACGGCTGCGCGGGCACCGCGCCCTGCCCGGCGCCGCCGAGGCCGAGCCGCTGATCGCCGAGGCGCTGGACACCGCCGACGGCCTGGCCGGCTCCGCCGCCGAGACCTTCCTGCTCCACGGGGACTTCCACCACGGCAACGTGCTCGCCGCCGACCGGGCGCCCTGGCTGGCGATCGACCCGCGCCCGCTGGCCGGCGAGCGCGCCTTCGACCTGGCCCGGCTGGCGCTGGACCGGGCCGACACCCTGGTCGGCTCCCCCGGCGTGGCCGCGGCCGTCCGCCGCCGGCTGCACCAGCTCGCGGACGCGCTGGAGGTGGACCGGGAACGGCTGCGCGGCTGGACGCTGTTCCGGGCCGTCGACCTCGCCCTGCGGGCCCTGGCGGCCGGCCGCCGGGAGGACGCCGAGCTCTACCTGGAGTTCGCCGGAGCGCTGTAGGGCGAGCCCCACGAGCCCTACGAGACCTACGCCTCGCCCGGCCCGCGCAGCGGAAGCCGGGCCCCCATCACCGCGTACAGCCGGTCCGTAGCGGGGAAGCGCACCGCACGGGCGAGGTCCTGGTAGCCGAGCGCCCGGTAGAGCCGCCGGGCAGGGGTCTCCGCGTCGATCGCGGAGAGGATGCTGCGCTCCAGCCCGGAACGCTCGCAGAGGGTGCGGATCAGCCGGGAGCCGACGCCCTGGCCCTGGTACTCGGGCAGCACGTGCAGCTCGGTGACGGCGAACACGTCGTCCAGCCAGGCGTCGTGGCCGCGCGCGTCCAGGTAGGGCTCGATCACCGTGCTCCACCAGTGGTCGCGCTGGTTGGGCATCCCGTAGCCGAAGCCGACCAGCCGGCCGCCGCTCATCGCGCCGAGCGCGATCACCCCGGGCTGGTGCGCGTGCCGGCCGACGATGTGCAGCCGGACGGCGACCTCCTCGGCCGTCAGGCCGAACGCCACCGCCTGGACCTCCAGCGCCTGCGGCGCCCAGGCCGCAAGGTCGATGGCCTCGATCGTCACCCCGGTCAGCTGATCCATGCCTCGGACGTTACTACCCGTGGGCCGCCGGCGCGGGCGAAGATCGGAACAGAACTCCCGGGGAGCGGACTCAGAACAGCACGCTCATGAACGCGCCGACCTCACGGAAGCCGACCCGCCGGTAGGCGGCCCGGGCCCGCAGGTTGAAGTCGTTGACGTAGAGCGAGACCACCGGGGCGATCTCGCGCAGCGCGAGGTCGAGGACGGCGGCCATCCCGGTCTCGGAGAGGCCCCGGCCCCGGTACCCGGGGGCGACCCAGACGCCCTGGACCTGGCAGGCGCCCTCGGTGACGGCGCCGATCTCGGCCTTGAAGACGACCTCGCCGTCCTCGGTGAAACGCGCGAACGACCGCCCTGCGGAGACGAGTTCGGCGACCCGGGCCTGGTAGAGCAGGCCGCCGTCGCCGGCCAGCGGGGAGACCCCGACCTCCTCGGTGAACATCGCCACGCAGGCGGGCATCAGCGCGTCGATCTCCTCCCGCCGCACCCGCCGCACCAGCGGGTCCGGCGCGATCTCGGCGGAGGGCACGGCGGTGGCCAACAGCGGCTGGTGGGCGCGGACTTCGCGGGCCGGGCCCCAACTGCGTTCCAGCAGCGCCCAGAAGGCGGCGGTGGCCCCGGCCGGGCCGACGATCGAGGAGCAGCGGCGGCCCTGCCGGCGGGCCCGCTCGGCGAAGGCGGCGACGGCCTCCGGCCCGGCGTCGACCAGGACGAGGTTGGCCCCGGCGTAGCAGAGCGCGGCGAGGGCGCCGTCCCCGTCGTACCAGCCCCACATCTCGCCGCCGAGCCGCCAGGGGTCCAGGCCGACGGCCTCGACCCGGGTGGCGACGAAGGAGTTGGCGACCGGGTCGCGGTGGAGGATCTCCAAGGCGTCCGCGAGGTCGGGGGGCTCCAACACGCGGGTGGTGGCCAGGGCGCGGGCGGCCTGGAACGAGCCGGGGAGCATCACACCTCGATCGAGCATCGAGACAGCACCTCACTGAGACGAATCTGGCCGCACCCTACTCCGTGGCCCCACCCGGCTACGGCCGCGGGGCCGTCCGCGAACGGACGGCCCCGCTTCCGGAAGACTGCGCGCGGCGCACCGCGCGGACCCTGCGTGGTCAGTCGGCCGCGACGACGGTCGGCGTACCGGCCTCGACGCCCGCCTCCTGCATCTGCTCGGCGAGCTTGAGCGCCTCCTCGATCAGGGTCTCGACGATCTTCGACTCGGGGACGGTCTTGATGACCTCGCCCTTGACGAAGATCTGGCCCTTGCCGTTGCCGGAGGCGACGCCGAGGTCGGCCTCGCGGGCCTCGCCCGGGCCGTTCACGACGCAGCCCATGACGGCGACGCGCAGCGGCACCTCCATGCCCTCCAGGCCGGCGGTGACCTCCTCGGCCAGCTTGTAGACGTCGACCTGGGCGCGGCCGCAGGACGGGCAGGAGACGATCTCCAGGCCGCGCTGGCGCAGGCCGAGCGACTCCAGGATCTGGTTGCCGACCTTGATCTCCTCGGCCGGCGGGGCCGAGAGGGAGACCCGGATGGTGTCGCCGATGCCCTCGGCGAGCAGCGCGCCGAAGGCCACCGCGGACTTGATGGTGCCCTGGAAGGCCGGGCCGGCCTCGGTGACGCCGAGGTGCAGCGGGTAGTCGCAGGCGGCGGCCAGCTGGCGGTAGGCGTTGATCATCACGACCGGGTCGTTGTGCTTGACCGAGATCTTGATGTCGCGGAAGTCGTGCTCCTCGAACAGCGAGCACTCCCAGAGCGCGGACTCGACCAGCGCCTCGGGGGTGGCACGGCCGTACTTCTCCAGCAGGCGCTTGTCGAGCGAGCCGGCGTTGACGCCGATCCGGATCGGCACGCCGGCGCCCCGGGCGGCCTTGGCGATCTCGCCGACCTTGTCGTCGAAGGCCTTGATGTTGCCCGGGTTGACGCGGACCGCGGCGCAGCCGGCGTCGATCGCGGCGAAGACGTACTTCGGCTGGAAGTGGATGTCGGCGATCACCGGGATGTGGGACTTCTTGGCGATGATCGGCAGCGCGTCGGCGTCGTCCTGGGTGGGGACGGCGACCCGGACGATCTGGCACCCGGACGCGGTGAGCTCAGCGATCTGCTGCAGCGTGGCGTTGATGTCCGCGGTCACGGTGGTGGTCATCGACTGCACCGAGACGGGAGCGTCACCGCCGACCGGTACGTTGCCGACCATGATCTGCCGGGATACACGGCGCTTGGCGAGCGGCTTGAGCGGCAGGGACGGAATACCGAGCGAGATCGCGGTCATGTGCGCAGGGTTCCCCGGGGTTGAGGTGTGGTCGACCGCCCGGCCAGTGGGACGGCCGAGGCCGGGCGCGCCTCGATCGCGCACCCGGCCTCAACGGTACGGCACGGCGCCGGACCCCAGCACACCCGCCGTACCCGAACGCTCTAGCTGATCTTCACCGGGTTCACCAGGTCGGCGACCATCACCAGCAGGGTGAAACCGATGAAGACGCTGGCCACGACGTACGCCACCGGCATCAGCTTGGCGACGTCGAAGGGCCCGGGATCGGGCCGCTTGAACAGCTGAGCGAATCGGCGGCGGACCGATTCCCACACCGCGCCCGCGATGTGGCCGCCGTCCAGCGGGAGCAGCGGCAGCATGTTGAACAGGAAGAGCGAGAGGTTGATCCCGGCCAGCAGGTTGACGAACATCGCCACCCGCTGGCTGGCGGGCAGGTCCATGCTCACCAGTTCACCGCTGACCCGGGCGGCGCCGACCATGCCGATCGGCGAGTCCGGGTCACGCGGGGAGTCCCCGACGACGGCGTTCCACAGACCGGGGATCTTGCCGGGCAGCGCGGCCAGCGACTTCACCCCGTTCTCGGCCATGCCGACCATCCGGTCCAGGGACTGCCCGAAGCTCTGCTGGACGACCCCCTGCTTGGGGGTGAAGCCGAGGAAGCCGGCCTGCACGGTCTGGCCCTTGAGCGGCACGCCGTTGCCGTCGTACTTCTGCACGTCGTTGACGGCGATGACGGGCTTGAGGACGAGCTGCTGCCCGCCCCGGTCGACCAGGATCTCGACCTGCTGGCCGGCCGACTTCCGGATGTCCGCCTGGAGCTGGTCGTAGTCGCGGATCCGGTCCCCGCCGAAGGAGAGGACCTTGTCCCCCTGCCGCAGCCCGACCTCGTTGGCGGGGGTCTTGGGCGCGTCCGCGGGGCACACGTCGGTCGGCGAACCGGCCTTGACCACGCACTGGGCGACCGAGCCGATGGTCGGCACCGCCGTCGAGACGCCGAAGCCCATCATGACCGTCAGGAACAGCCCGAAGGCCAGGACCAGGTTCATGAACGGCCCGGCGAACATGACGATGACGCGCTTCCACGGCTTGCGGGTGTAGAACAGCCGGTGCTCGTCGCCCTCCTGGAGCTCCTCGTAGGAGGCCTCCCGGGCGTCCTCGATCATGGTGCGCCAGGGGGAACTGCTGCGCTTGGTGATCCGGCCGTCCGCACCCGGCGGGAACATCCCGATCATCCGGATGTAGCCGCCCAGCGGGATCGCCTTGAAGCCGTACTCGGTCTCGCCCTTCTTCCGCGACCAGACGGTCGGGCCGAAGCCGACCATGTACTGCGGCACCCGGATGCCGAACAGCTTGGCCGTCGAGAGGTGGCCGAGCTCGTGCCAGGCGATCGAGACGAGCAACCCGACCGCGAAGACCAGGATGCCGACCACCGTCAAAACCATTGCCACCGCTGGCCCTCCGTCATGCCGCTCCGCTCGTCGTCTTGTCTTACCGCAGTCACGCCCGGCCGGACACCCGGTACGGGTACACCCGGCCGGAAACGGCCCACGCCGTCAACCCGCCGCGTCAGCCCGCCGCCAGCTCGCGGGCCCGGGCGCGGGCCCAGTCCTCCGCGTGCAGGACGTCCTCGACCGTCAGGGAAGTTCCCGGCACGGGCGTGCCGTGCTCGGCGACGACCTTGGCAACAGTGTCCACGATTCCCGTGAAAGCGAGGCGCCCCTTCAGGAACGCCTCCACGCACTCCTCGTTGGCCGCGTTGAAGACCGCCGGCGCGGTACCGCCCAGGGTGCCCACCTCGCGGGCCAGCTCCACCGCCGGGAAGGCCTCGTCGTCCAGCGGGAAGAACTCCCAGGTCGCGGCCTTGGTCCAGTCGCAGCCGGGGGCGGCGTCCGGCACCCGCTCCGGCCAGCCCAGACCCAGCGCGATCGGCATCCGCATGTCCGGCGGGCTGGCCTGCGCCAGCGTCGAACCGTCGGTGAACTCCACCATCGAGTGCACCACCGACTGCGGATGGACCACGACCTCGATCCGGCCGAAGGGCACGTCGTACAGCAGGTGCGCCTCGATCACCTCCAGGCCCTTGTTCACCAGGGTCGCCGAGTTGATCGTGACCACCGGGCCCATCGCCCAGGTCGGGTGCGCCAGCGCGTCCTGCGGCGTCACCCCGGCCAGCTGCTCACGCGTCCGGTTGCGGAACGGACCGCCGCTGGCCGTCACCACCAGCTTGCGGACCTCGGCCCGGGTGCCGCCCGCCAGCGCCTGGAACAGCGCCGCGTGCTCGGAGTCCACCGGCACGATCTGCCCCGGCCGCGCCACCGCCTTCACCAGCGGGCCGCCGACGATCAGCGACTCCTTGTTGGCCAGCACCAGCACCCGGCCCGCCCTCAGCGCGGCCAGCGTCGGCCGCAGCCCGATCGACCCGGTGATGCCGTTCAGCACCGAGTGGCACTCCATCGCGGCCAGCTCGGTCGCCGCGTCCGGCCCCGCCAGCACCGCCGGCAGCGCCGCGCCCGCCGCCTTCGCCGCCAGCGCCGCGCGCAGCGCCGGCTCGGCCGCCGGGTCCGCCACCGCCACCGTGTGCACGCCCAGCCGCAGCGCCTGCTCGGCGAGCAGCTCCACCCGGCCGCCGGCCGCCGACAGGGCGACCACCCGGAACCGGTCCGGGTTGCGGAGCACCACGTCGATGGCCTGGGTGCCGATCGACCCGGTCGAACCGAGGATCACCAGCTCCCGGGGGCCGGAAGGGTCCTGCACGGTGGGCGTGAACCGCAGCTGCGGGTGGGCGAGCGAAGTCATGCGCCCATTGTGTCCTGCCCGGGGCCCTGCGCAGGACGCCTCCCGACAGGTCGCGGGCGGACGCGACGGCCGAGGAGGCCGTCTCCGTCGCGGGCGGACACGACGGCCGACGCGGGCCGACCCGACGGCCGAGCCGACCGGGCCCCGGAACGGGCGAAGGGCCCGGTCACCGGACCGGGCCCTTCGCTCACGGGTTCGCTCAGAGGTCGAGGCCGCTGAGGACCAGGACCTTCTCGACCGTGTAGTCGTCCATCGCGTACCGGACGCCCTCACGGCCGACGCCGGAGTCCTTGACGCCGCCGTACGGCATCTGGTCGGCGCGGTAGGACGGCGCGTCGCCGATGATCACACCGCCGACCTCCAACTCCCGGTGGGCGCGGAAGGCGGTCTGCAGGTCGTGCGTGAACACGCCCGCCTGAAGGCCGAACGCCGAGTCGTTGACGGCCGCGAAGGCCTCGTCCACGCCGTCCACCCGGTGCAGCGACAGGACCGGGCCGAACACCTCGGCCTTGGCCAGGATCGCGTCCGCGGGCAGCTCGGCCAGCACGGTCGGCGCGTAGGTCGCACCCTCGCGGCCCCCGCCGACGAGCACCTTGGCGCCCTTGGCGACCGCGTCGTCCACCCAGGACTCCACCCGCTTCGCGGCGTTCTCGTCCACCAGCGGGCCGACGTCCGTCGCGTCGTCGTTCGGGTCACCGGTGACCTGGGCCTTGACCTTGGCCACGACCTTCTCCACCAGCGCGTCGTACACCGACGCGTCGGCGATCACCCGCTGCACCGAGATGCAGGACTGGCCGCCCTGGTAGTTGGCGAACATCGCGATCCGGGTGGCCGCCCAGTCCAGGTCGGCCTCCGAGGACCAGTCGGCGAGCACCACGGCCGCGGCGTTGCCGCCCAGCTCCAGGGTGCAGTGCTTGCGCGGCACCGAGTCCATGATCTGGTAGCCGACCTTGTCCGAACCGGTGAACGAGATCACCGGCAGGCGCTCGTCCTGCACCAGCGCCGGCATCCGGTCGTTCGGCACCGTCAGGATGCTCCACGAACCGGCCGGCAGGTCGGTCTCGGCCAGGATCTCGCCCAGCACCATCGCCGACAGCGGCGTCGCCGGGGCCGGCTTCAGGATGATCGGGGCACCGACCGCGATCGCCGGGGCGACCTTGTGGGCGACCAGGTTCAGCGGGAAGTTGAACGGGGCGATCCCCAGCACCACACCGCGCGGGAAGCGGCGCACCACCGCGAAACGGCCCACGCCGCCCGGGTCGGTGTCCAGCCGCATCGTCTCGCCGTTGGTCCGGCGGGCCTCCTCGGCCGCCCAGCGGAAGACCGACACCGCGCGGCCGACCTCACCACGGGCCCACTTGATCGGCTTGCCGTTCTCCGCGGTGATGAGCTGGGCGAGCTCCTCGGTGCGCTCGGTCAGGCGCTTGGCCACGTGGTCCAGCGCGGCCGAGCGGACGTGCGCCGGGGTGGCGGCGAACACCGGCAGCGCGGCGACGGCGGCGTCCAGCGCCTCCTCGACCTGGGCCTCGGTCGGGATGCTCACCTTGCCGACCAGACGGCCGTCCCAGCTGTTGTGCACCTCGAAGTCGGCGTCGCCGCTCGCCCGTCGGCCGGCCAGCCAGAAATCGTACGTGGTGGTCACCGTGATACCGGCCCTCTCCTCGTCGTCAGCGGGCCCACGGGTGTGGGACCCGAATCCGAGGGTAGGTGGGGCGGCGCACCGACCGGATTGGCCGACTCGGAGCGTTCGCCCCCGACGCTGCTCCATCCCGTCCAGAGCCTCCCGGGCCGGGCCGCGCCGGGGCACAGCCCGGGCGGCCCGGTACGGCTCGGTGCGGCCTACTCCTCGCCGGAGCGCAGCGCCAGCCACAGCTCCATCCGCACGTCGGTGTCGTCCAGCGAACGCCCCAGCAGCTCCTCGACCCGCCGCATCCGGTAGCGCAGCGTGTGCCGGTGCACCCCGAGATCGGCCGCCGCCGCGTCCCACTGCCCGTGCCGGGACAGCCACGCCCGCAGCGAGGCCACCAGATCGCCGCGGGCCGTCCGGTCGTGCTCGCGCAGCGGCCGCAGCAGCCCCTCGGCGAACGCCGTCACCGCGTCCTCGCCGAGCAGCGGCAGCAGCGACCCCGCGCCGACCTCCTCGTGGTCCACCGACCGCCGGCCACCGCGCAGCGCCACCGCCAGCGCCCGCTCGGCCTGCGCGTGCGCCGTCCCCGCGTCCTCCAGCGCGGCCGGCGCCGACACGCCCAGCGACAGGCCCTCGTGCTCCTCCACCGCGCCCAGACAGGCCCGGTGCACCGCCCCGTTGTCCAGCGCCAGCACCATCAGCCGCGCCCCGTGCGCGCCGTCCTCCCGCGCCACCAGCAGCTTCTCGCCCACCCGGGCACCCGCCTGCTCGGCCCGGTCCCCCAGCTCCCCGAGCGCCTCCGCGGCCTCCGCGTTCGGCCCGGCCCCGGCCACCAGAACCCGTATCGTCCCCTCCGGCATACCGCCGAACAGCCCCACCGCCACCTGGCGGGCCGTCGCCACCTCGCCCGCCAGCACCATCCGCAGCAGCGCCGCGCCCATCCGCTCCTCGGCCTGGCGCAGCTCGCGCGAGCGCTCCAGCGTCAGGGTCAGCAGCGCCACCGCCGCGTTCAGCACGTACCGCTCGGTCGGGGTGATCCGGTCCTCGGTGCCCACCGCCAGGAAGCCCCGGGCCCGCCGGTCCGCCCCCAGCGACTGGACCACCACGTAGTCCTCGTCCGCCGTGTCGATCCCCGGCGCCCGCCCCTGCAACGCGGCGCTCGACGGCGCCGGACGCCGGCGCAGCCGGTCCACCTCCGCCGCCAGCCGCCCCGCCCGGCGCGCCGCCCAGTCCGGCGCCACCACCGACAGCGCCCCCGACCCGTCGTACAGCGCCGCCCAGCCGCCCAGCCGGGCCGCCAGCCGGCGCACCACAGCCGTCGTGCCGTCCTTGCCCAGCGCGGCCCGGGTCAGCTCCTCCTGCGCCTCGAAGGAGGTCGTCACCGCCTCGTACTGCTCCGCGGCCAGCGCCGCGGACACCACCTTGCTGATCGCGATGAACGGCGTCGGCTCCGGCACCCGCAGCAGCGGCAGCCCCCGCTGCGCGGCCGCGTCCACCAGCGGCTGCGGCACCTCCGTGTGCGACAGCCCCACCCCCAGGCCCAGCCCCACCACCCCGGCATCGGCCAGCCGGTGCACGTACGCCTGCAACTGGGCCGCCGTACGGCCCAGCTTGATCCCGGTGGTGAGCAGCAGCTCGCCACCCTCCAGGAACGGCGTCGGGTCGTCCAGCTCGCTGGTGTGCACCCAGCGGACCGGCCGCTCCAAGTGGTCCGCGCCGGCGAGGACCGTCAGATGGAGCGAACTGTTGCGGACAACGGAGGCGAGTGTGGGGGGCATGGCACCTTCGGGGGATCGACCTGACCGCGCCGTTGCGGCCGGGCGAGGAGAGGGCAATGGGACAAGTGAGGGTCTCTCCCCCTCATTATGGACGCTCCGGACAACCGGCACTGCCGAATCCACCGTGAAGGCGAGCTTCCGCCCCGCGCCCCGTCAGCCCCGAAGATCCACCAGCAACGGCGGCACCTGCTCCCCCGACACCGCGGTCAACGACACCACCGCGTGCCCCGCCGGCAGCGCGTGCGCCAGATCCGACGGCGACCAGCGCAAGCGCTCCACGTCCCGCGTCGTCACCGACTCCGTCTGCGCCGCCGTCCCCGACAGCGCCCGCCGCCCCAACCGCCCGGCCCGCCGCACCACACCGCCCGAGGTGTCGGGCGTGTGGGTCACCGCGGTCTCCTGCACCAGGTGCGTCCCCCAGGCCTCCGAGAACAGCCGGCCGTCCCACGGCGCGATCCCCGGGAACGCCATCCGGCAGCCGACCGCGCCGAACAACGGCGCCCGCAGCGCCTCCGGCAGGTCCACCAGCGTGCGCAGCAGCAGCACCACGCCCGCGTTCGCCCCCCTCATCCGCTGCACCCCGCGCACGGCGGTCGCGTCCAGCGCCGCCGAGGCGTCGTCCACCACCAGGCCCGCGAACAACGAACGGTCCGTACGGGCCCCCACCGCCTGCACGAACTGACCCACCACCAACCGGGACAGCATCCGCGCGGCCTCCGGATGGCTGCGCTCCGGCAGCTTCACCCGCACCCGCAACGGATGGTCCAGCACCCGCATCGCGAACGGGGGCCGCCCGGTGCCGTCCGTCGCGAAGGCGCCCTCGAAGGCCGGCCGGTCCAGCAGCGCCAGCCGGTCCGCCAGCAGCGCCCCGGGATCGTCCGCCCGGCCGCGCTGACGCTCCCGGTGCTCCAGGTCCCGCTCGAACACGGCCAGCCGGCCCGCCACCCCGAGCGCCTTCACCAGGGCCGCCAGCACGTCCGGCTCACCGGCCAGCAGCGCCCGCAGCTCCCGCACCCCCGGATAGCGCGCGTACGCGGCGTGGAACGGGCCCACCACCTGCTGCAGCGCCGTCCGGGCGTTCTCCGCGCGCGCCGTCAACTCGTCCGGCAGCAGCGCCTCGGCCAGCCGGGCCGCCGCCTCGTCCGGATCCTGCGCCGCACCGTAGAGGTCCAGTCCGTACACCGACGCCGGATCACCGGGCGCGATCACCACGTCGTACCAGGCGTCCGGGCCCAGATCCGCGTCCGCCGCCCCCACCACCACCACGCACGCGGTACCGGCCAGCGCCTGCAGACACAGCGCCTCCGCCACCGGCCGCGCCAGCCGCGCCGTCTTCCCCGTCCCCGCCGGACCCACCGCCAGCAGCGACGTGCCCAGCAGCGCCGGATCCAGCGCGAACCCGGCCGCCCGATGACTCAGCGGGTTCTTCGGCACGTCCTGGGCGGTCCCGAGGCAGACCTGGCCCAGCAGCAGATCGTGCCGCTCACCCCGGTCCGCCAGCTCCCGCGACTCCGAAGGGTGCGCGAAGGCCGCCCCACCGCGCGCCACCACCTGCTCGACGAAGGCCGGCACGAACGCCGGATCCGCCTGCGCCGACTCCCACGCCCGCTGGATCCGCACGTAGTCGACGTCCCCGACCGCCTCCCGCTCCAGCCGCCCCGCCGCCTCGGCCGCCCCGCCCTGCCGCAGCCCGGCCCACGGGTCCAGCCGCCCCACCACCTGGGCCACCGCCACGCCCTCCTCCGCCTGCGCGGGCTGCTCCTGCGTCACCGCCCGCGACAGCAACGGCGACACGTACCGCCGCCACACCTCGGGCCAACGGCCCATCCGGCCGAAGAGCTTGACGACGACACCGATCACGAGCGCATTGGCCACCAGCAGCGTGAACATGGCCTCGGACTCGGACGGCGACGCGAGCGGGCCGATGCCGGCCTGTCCGCCGAACCACACGAGCACGTACATCAGGAGCTGCGTGCCGTAGAGATAGGCGAACCACCCCACCACCGCGTTGAGTCCCGCCCGCAGGAGCAGCGGCCAGGCCGCGACCTGGGCCGCCTCCGCCCGTTCCGGGTCGATCGGGCGGTAGCCCAGCCGGTAGACGCCGGGTTCGGCTTCCGGGCGCGGGGCCGCGGCCCAGGTGGGGAGGTCGAAGGCGGGGGCCCCGTCGGTGCGGGTGCCGGGCCGTTGGTGCGGCATGGGGGCCGGGGGTCTGGTGGTGGTCCGATCGGTGTGGTGGTGTGCCCCGTCGTGCGCCATGTACGGCCCCGCTCCCTCGCCCGCCCGGCCCGATCGCCGTCGGTGCCGCCATACCCATGCCGCCGTACCGGCGACACGCCCGCGCTCAATGTAGTGGAGCGGGGCATGCTGGTAGTCGCACCACCCGCGCTGGCCGTGCCGGACAAGTCGGACGGCTCAGTGCTACCGAGTGGCGCATGCCCGGCCGGGGAGGGCGGCCGTAGCCTGCGAAGCACCGAGCCGAGAAGTCTGGAGAACCCCATGAGCGCCGCAACGCCGCTCCCGCAGGAGCGCCGCCTGGTCACCGCGATCCCCGGTCCGAAGTCGCAGGAGCTGCAGGCCCGCAAGCTGGGTGCGGTGGCGGCCGGTGTCGGCACCACCCTGCCGGTGTACGTGTCCCGTGCCAGCGGCGGCGTGCTGGAGGACGTGGACGGCAACTCGCTGATCGACTTCGGCTCCGGCATCGCCGTGACGAACGTCGGCAACAGCGCCGAGGCCGTGGTGGCGAAGGCGAGCGAGCAGCTCGCCGCCTTCACCCACACCTGTTTCATGGTGACCCCGTACGAGGGTTACGTGGCGGTCGCCGAGCAGCTGAACGAGCTGACCCCGGGTGACCACGACAAGCGCACCGCGCTGTTCAACTCGGGTGCCGAGGCGGTCGAGAACGCGGTGAAGGTGGCCCGCGCCTACACCAAGCGCACCGCCGTCGTGGTGTTCGACCACGGCTACCACGGCCGTACGAACCTGACCATGGGCCTGACGGCGAAGAACATGCCGTACAAGCAGGGCTTCGGCCCGTTCGCCCCGGAGATCTACCGGGTGCCGGTGGCGTACCCGTACCGCTGGCTGACGGGTGCGGAGAACTGCGCCGCCGAGGCCGCCGCGCAGGCGATCGAGATCATCAACAAGCAGATCGGCGCCGAGAACGTCGCCGCGATCATCATCGAGCCGATCCAGGGCGAGGGCGGCTTCATCGAGCCGGCCAAGGGCTTCCTGCCGGCGATCGTGGAGTACGCGAAGGCGAACGGCATCGTGTTCGTCGCGGACGAGATCCAGACCGGTTTCTGCCGTACCGGCCAGTGGTTCGCCTGTGACGACGAGGGCATCGTCCCGGACCTGATCACCACCGCGAAGGGCATCGCCGGCGGCCTGCCGCTGGCCGCGGTGACCGGTCGCGCCGAGATCATGGACGCCGCGCACGCGGGCGGCCTGGGCGGCACCTACGGCGGCAACCCGGTGGCCTGTGCGGCCGCGCTGGGCGCCATCGAGACGATGAAGGAGCAGGACCTCAACGGCAAGGCGCAGCGGATCGGCGAGATCATGCTGGGCCGCCTGCGGGCGATGCAGGAGAAGTTCGACATCATCGGCGAGGTCCGCGGCCGCGGCGCGATGATCGCCGTCGAGCTGGTGAAGCCGGGCGGCAAGGAGCCGAACGCGGAGGCCACCGCGGCCATCGCGAAGGCGTGCCACGCCGAGGGCCTGGTGGTGCTGACCGCCGGCACCTACGGCAACGTGCTGCGCTTCCTGCCGCCGCTGGTCATCGAGGAGCACCTCCTGGCCGAGGGCCTGGACATCCTGGAGGGCGCTTTCGCCGCCGTCTGAGCGGTGTCGCCCGTCAGGTCGTGAACCCCCTCCGGAGGGTTGTCCGGACAGCGCTGAACGGCCCGTGGGGACCTCTGGTCCTCGCGGGCCGTTCGGTTGTCACCGGCCGGTCGGACGGGCCCGCGGCCCGGTCTGACCAGGTCGTCGGGGCTCCCGGAGGGCCGCCCGGGGCGGGGTGAAGATGATGTGGGGAATCGCTGAAGGCGCTCGGCGCGGAAGGGCTGTTGACGTAGTGTCATCGCAGATGGACAGCGAGCCGCAGCCATGGGCGGAGTCGCCTGAGGGGTCGCCCCCGACGGCGGGTCCGCACGCGTGCCGCGAGGACGACCAGGCCGCCCCGGGAGGGGTGGCGCCCACCGAAGACCGATCGACCGACCGTCCGACCCACACCCCCCGGGGCGCACGGAACGGCGATCACCAGAGCCGCCCCGGAGCTCTCCCCCCTGCTCCGGGGCGGCTGTTCGGCGTTCCGGGCCGGGTGGCCCGCTCGGTGGCCGTGCCGCTGACGGCGGCGGTCGTCCTGCTGCTGGTGTCGTGGCAGGTGGCGGCGGACGGCCCGCTGCTCGGGTGGGACCGCGCGGTCCGCGGAGCCGTCCGGACCGCCCACCGGGACCACCCCAGCGCGCTGCTGGACCAACTGGGCCAGATCCTGTCCGACCTGGGCGACAGCGTGCCCGCGATCCCGGTGCTGCTGGCGGCCGGCGTGCTGGCCGCGTGGCGGTGGCACCGGACGGGGGCGGCGGGGCGCTGGTGGCTGCCGCTGCCGGTGGCGGCGCTGACCGCCGGGCTGATCCCGCTGCTGGTGGTACCGGCCAAGGCGGCGTTCGCCCGGCCGGGCCCGCTCGGTGATCCGCTGACGCCCGAACAGTGGGGCTGGTACCCGTCCGGGCACACCGCCACCGCGTCGCTCTCGTACGGGGTGGCGGCGCTGCTGCTGGTGCGGGTGGCGGGACCGTGGGCGGCGCGCCTGCTGACGGCGGGCGCGGTGCTGCTGGCGGTGGGCGTCGGCGCGGGGCTGGTGTGGAGCGACTTCCACTGGCTGCTGGACGTGGTGGCCAGCTGGTGCCTGGCCGCCCTGGTGCTGTGGGGGCTGGCCCGGTGGCTGCCCCGGCCGGGCGGCGGGGGCGGCGGTCAGGCCTCGGGGTCGTCGTTGCGGTGAACGAGGCCGGTCTCGCCGTTGTCGCGGTGCCATTCGATGACGAGTTCGTCGCGGGCGCCGAAGCGGACGAGGTGGCGGCCGACGACGTCCTCCAGGCCGGGCAGGTTCTCCCGCTCGCCCTCGACGGTGAGCAGCAGCGCGTCGCTCTGGGCTTCCAGGGTGGCGGTGCCGGCGCCGAAGACCAGGGTGCCGCGGCCGGTCTCCTCGGAGAAGGTGGCCTCGATCTTGCGGCCCATGTGGGCGGCGAGCTGCTTGGCGTAGCGGGTGGGGCGGTCGGTGGTGACGCGGGCTTCGGAGCGGGGCACGGGCCCTCCAGGATCCGGGGAGGGAACTTAGGGTCCCCTCAGTTGGGGCTACGCTAACCCAGATACTGAGCCAAGCTCAACATTTTTCTCCGGGCGCCGTCCGCCGTCGGCCACCGGCCCCGGACCGGCCGATACCCTGGGGCGGACGCCTGCCGAGGAGACCGCCGATGACCACCACGCCGACCGACCCGGCGGACCCCTCCCCCGGCCCGCCCGGCGCCCCTGCGGAGGCGGCCGCCCCGGACACCGCAGGCTCGGGCACCACGGCCTCGGACTCCACGGCGGCAGACTCCACGGCCTCGGACGCCACCGCCTCGGACACCGCCGCCGAGCTGGCCGACACGATGACCAGGGCGATCAAGCGGATCCGCCGGCAGACCGGGTGGCAGCTGGAGCCGTACGGCATCACCCCCGGCCAGGCCCGGGCGCTGAACACCCTGGCCCACGCGCCCGGTTGCGAGCTGCCGGACCACGCGATGCGGCTGAGCGACCTCGCCGAGCGGCTGCACATCGCGCCGCGCTCGGCGACCACCGTGGTCGACGCGCTGGAGGAGGCCGGCCTGGTCGAGCGCAGGCCCGACCCGGCCGACCGACGGGCGGTCCGGATCCTGCTGACCGAGGCGGGCCGCGCAGCGGTCGAACGGATCGGGCAGGTCCGGCACGAGGTGGCCCAGGCGTACTTCGGCGAGGTCAGTCCCGACGAGCAGGAAGTGCTGCTGCGCGTGCTGCGCGCCGCCGAGGCCCGCTTCCTCGCGGCCGGTCCACCACCGCGGACGGCGCCCCCGGGCGCGGCGCGGTGATGCGGGAGCGGCCGGCGGCGCCGGGCGGTCCGCCGCGTCAGGCCCCGTCCCGTGCTGCCCTGGCCCTGCCGAGCCAGGCCTAGTTGGCGAGGCCGATCACCAGCCACATGAACCCCACCCCGGCGACGGTGCAGAGCAGGGTGCTGCGGGAGGGGTGCGGGCTGTGTGCCTCCGGGAGGATGTCGGAGGTGGCCAGGTAGAGCAGGAACCCGGAGAAGAAGCCGAGGTAGAGGCCGAGCAGGTGCTCGGGGATGGTGAAGGCCAGGGTGATCGCGGCGCCGGACACCGGGGCCAGCGCGTCCGCCGCGAGCAGCGCCAGTGCCCGCCGCCGGTTGTTCCCGTAGAGCCGGGTGATCGTGTACGTGTTGAAGCCGTCGGCGAAGTCGTGGGCGACGACGGCGATGGCGACGACCGTTCCGACCGTGGTGCCGGCCTGGAAGGCGGCGCCGATCGCGAAGCCGTCCATCACGCTGTGCCCGACCAGGGCCAGCGCGGCGGTCAGGCCGACGCCTTGGCGCCCGGCGTGGTGGGCGTGCGCGTGCTGGTGGCCGTGGGTGTGCTCGGCGTACTCGCTCTCGTGGCCGCGGTGGATGGCGACCGCGCGTTCGACCACGTGGATGGTGAGGAAGCCGACCGCGAACATCAGCAGCGCCTGCGGCACGCCGTGCACCTCGTCCGGTGCCTGGCGCATGGCCTCGGGCAGCAGGTCGAAGGCGACCACGCCGAGCATGAGGCCGGCGGCGAAGCCGAGCACGAGGTGGCGGCGGTCGCCGGTGCGCTGGGCGACGAAGCCGCCGATCAGGGTCATCAGGAACGCCCCGGCGGCGACCAGGACGGCGGTCACCGGTCCGCCTCCGGGTGGGTCGATCCGCCGTGCGGGCGCCGGCGGGTGCCGCCGTGTGGTCTGCCGGGCGCTCTGCCCATTCCTCTCCCCCTGGGGTCCGCCCGTGGCCGGGCCGACCGCCGACCGTATCGGACGACCGTTCGGCGGTGATCGCCCGGGGTGCCGCTGCTCCGCCGGTGCCCGTTCCCCAGCCTCGGGTCGGGTGCGGGGGCTCGCCCGCCGGGCGGTCCGTCGGGGTGAGCTGCGAAGACGGGGAAGGGGACGAGGGTGGGGGCGGGGACCGGAGGTGGGGTCAGCGGCCGGCGGCGAGGGGCAGGCCGAGGTGGGTGCGGGCGAGTTCGCTCACGCCGTCGCCGTCGACCAGGTGGATGTGCCGGTGGCTCTCCTCGCCGGTGAGGTCGAGGGCCTCGTCGGCGAAGCGGCCGGTGGTCAGCCGCAGGCCGCGCTCGGCGGACTCCTCCTGAACGGCCTCGGCCAGGGTGGCGATCTCCTCCGCGCTGACCGGCTCGGCGCCCCGGGAGGCCCAGACCACCCAGCGGCCGGGCAGCGCGCTGCCCGGGGCCCCCTCACCGGTGGCGACCAGCCCGGCCGGACCGCGCAGCCGCACGCTCCACTCGGCGAGCCCGCCGCGGGTGAGCAGGTCGCGCACCAGCTGGGCGAACTCGTTCGCGGACAGATCGGGTGCGGCCGGTACGGCGGCACCCGCCTGCGCGGCGGGCTGCACGCCCACGCGGCCGTACGGGTCCGGGGTGACGGCGGCGCCGAGCTGGCGCAGCCGGACGAGCGCCTCGTCCTGCTCGGCGTCGGCGTAGACGCCTTCGTCGTCGCGCTCCTCGTACGGGGTGGCGGGCGGCAGCAGCCGGGTGCGGGCCAGTGCGTCGCGGTCGGCGTCCACGCTGACCAGGCAGAGCGGCTCGGCGGTGCCGGGCTCGCGCAGCCAGCCGTTGAGCACGACGCCCGCGAGTATCTCGTCGGTGTCGACGGCGTCGGCGGCCTGGAGGGCGCGCAGGGCGAGCCGGGCGACCAGGCGCAGATAGTCGGTGGCCCGGTCCGCCGGCGGGCGCGGGACCGGGACGATGTCGCCGTCCGGGGCGAGCCGGTAGCCGGTGAGCGAGGGCACCAGGTCGAGCGGCGGCAGGTCGAGGTCCAGCACGGCGGTGCGGGTGAGCGGGCGGAAGACCGCCCGGCAGGGGGCGGGCAGGTCCTGGGTGGCGGTCTCGGCGGCGGCGAGCGCCCGCTCCAGCAGAGACTCCACGGCGGCCGGCTCGGACAGCCGGTAGGCCCGCCGGCACTCCTCCAGGCTCTCGTTGTACTCGCGCACGGCGCGGGCCCGGGCCTCCTCGGCCGCCTCGTGGACGCGCCGGGACTCGTCGGCGGCTGGGTTGTCGGCCTCGGCCCGGCGGGTGCGCCACTCGCGCAGGGAACGCTGGTGGGCCAGCCGGGCCTGGGCGAGTTCGCGCTGGTAGCCGGAGTCGAGCAGGCGGCGGGCCGGGGCGCCGTCGGGGTCGGCGGTGGCCGGCCCGGCGGGCGCGAAGTCCGCCCAGCGGGGCTCGGCCTCACTGCCGGTCTCCGGCCCGTCGGCCGGGTAGGGGCGGGGCTCGTAGTGGCGCAGCTGGCTCTCGAAGTCCATGGCCGAGACGGGCAGTGCGGCCCGCCGGAGCAGGTCGGCCAGCCGGTCGTGCTCGGCCTGGACGGTGAGCGTGCGGTGGTGGGTCAGGGCGGCGGCCCTGCCGTGGGCGGCGATGGACTCCTCGGGCTCGACCGGGCCGTCGCCGGACGCCGCACCACCAGACGCACCGTCATCGGACACGCCGCCACCGGACGCACCGTCATCGGACACGCCGCCACCGGACGCGCCGTCATCGGGCATGACGCCGCCGGGTGTACCGGGGGTGGCCGGGCCGGGGCCGGCGGCGTCCGGGTCCAGTCCCTGGCCCTGCCCCTGGTCGGTGTTGAGCTCTCTGAAGACCGAGGCGAGGAAGCCCGGCCGGGGGAACTGGACGGTGGCGGTGCCGTCGGGCTGGCCGTCTGCTGAGTGCTGCATCGGTCGTCGTTCCCCCATGCTCGTCCGGCGCCTGCCCGGGGCGGCCGGCGACCCTGCGGCCCGCCCCTGCCGGACATTGTCCACCGAACGGGCGGCAGTGGTCAGCCCAGCCTCTCAGTTGGTCCGGGTGTTGGTCAGGTGCAGGCCGATGTAGCCGACATAGATCCGGCCACTGCCCGAGCAATCGTCGAGGTAGTGCAGCCGGGGCGCGGTACGGCCGCCGCCGATCCGCAGGTGTGCGCCCATGAAGGCGCGCCGGGAGGCGTCCACGCTCTCCGGGACGGGCAGCATCCGTTCGCGCTTCCACTTGGTGTGG
The DNA here is from genome assembly GCF_041435235.1 of Kitasatospora sp. NBC_01300. NCBI lineage: Bacteria > Bacillati > Actinomycetota > Actinomycetes > Kitasatosporales > Streptomycetaceae > Kitasatospora > Kitasatospora sp. NBC_01300. The sequence continues at coordinate 2,572,789 of NZ_CP108408.1, forward strand.
CTGAACACCGTCCGGGACTCCCCGCGCACCGCCTTGCGGGGCGGGAAGTGGTGGCAGCCCTCCGGGGTGTGCTCGCACCACTGTTTGAAGTCGCCGCCGGCCGTGCCGCGGACCGCCGCCTCGGCGTACTCCTGAAGGGCGGTCAGCCCGTCCCAGGCGAGCCGGGCCCAGCCCGCGCCGGAGCACCGGAGCCCGTCCAGGGCGAGCGCGTTCTTCTGGTCACCGGTGAAGGTCAGCAGCGGGAACTCGTCGATCCTGGACATGAGTTCGGTGAAGGTCTCCGGCTTCGCGGGCCGGGCGGACGGCTTGGCGGCGAAGTGCCCGGCGGCGCCCTGGAGGATGCAGTGGCGCCCGGTGAGGGCACGGGAGCCGGCCCGCACGTGGCCGTCCCGGCTGTCCCGACCGTCGTGGCGCTCGCGGAGCTCCGGACGGTCGCGGCCCTCATGACCCTCGCGGCCGTCCTGCTTGTCCCGGCTGTCCCGACCCACGCGGTTGTCCCGGCGCTCGTGGCGCAGGGTGCGCCGGACCCGCTCCAGCTCGTCGGCCCTGGCCTGCTGCTCGGCGCGGTCCTGCTGCTCCTCCCGGACGAGCGCGGCCAGCTCGGCACGGACGGCGACCGCGTCCCCGGCCGGGCTGACGGCCCCGCGGCGCGGCGCCGGGGCGACCCGCAGCACCGGGACGGCCGCCAGTGGGGGCGGCAGCGGCAGGTCGGCGGCGAGCCGGCGCGGCTCGCGGGCGAGCAGCCCGGCCGCACGGCGGATGTCCTGCTCTATTCGCCCCCGGGCGAGCACCGGGTGCCGGGCGCCGTCGCACCGGGAGGCGGGGTCGACCTCGGGCAGGTAGGTGCGCACCGCTCCGCCGTAGACGCTGTGGTACTCCAGCGCGACGTTGAACCCCGTCCGGGCGCCCGGGTCCAGGACGTAGGCGGTGGCCAGGCCGGGCAGCTGGTGGCAGAGCGGGCGGACGACGTCCTCGACCCAGCGGTCGAGCGGGAGGTTCACCGGGACGCTGGCGACCACGACGGGCAGCCTGCGCTCCGGGTCGCAGAGCTCGTCGATCAGGCCGTCGACCTCGCCGGCGGTGATCACCCGGGGAGCCGGGTGGACGGCGGCCGGGCCGTCGGTGGCGTCGAGCAGCGGCAGGAGGGTGCGGGCGAGTTCGGGCACCGGCACCCGGCAGGGGGTCCGCACGCCGTTGCCGGTGCTGTGCGTCTCGGCCTCCAGCCGGACCCAGGTGGGGCCGTCGGCCCCGGTGGCCACGGTCAGAGTGAGCTGCTGGGTGCCGTGCGGGGTCGGGGTGCGCAGGCGTCGGCGGTCGTAGCGGCCGGCGGCCGGGCCGCCGCGCAGCGGGCCCCGGTCGCGGTCGAGCAGGACGCGGTCGCCCAGGCGCAGTCGCTCGGCGACGGGGGCCGGTCGGGACTGCGCCGGTCCGGACGCCGTCAGTCCAGGGGGCGTCAGTTCGGGCGGTTCCGGTCGGCTTGGAGCCTTCCCCGTCGAGGCCGGTCCGGCCGGGGGCGGCCCGGTGAGGGCGCGGGGAGCCGGCGGGGGCTCCTCGCAGCCTTCCTGTTTCAGCCAGGCGGCGAGCTGCTCGTCGGCCAGGGCGACGGCCTCGCGGTGCGGGAGGGTGGTGGTGACGGTCATCCGGTAGGGCGTCGCGGGGCCGGTCAGGTCGGCGCCGGCGGGCGACGAAAAGCGGTCTGAGGTCATGCGCATACCTCCGTGGTGCGGGGTGGGGTCTGGTGTCCTCCATCGATGGGTTATTCGTCCGGTTCGGCCGGATCCTTGCCCAGGAAACGCCATGGCCCGGAGCGGAAGTTCCAACTCCGGGCCACGTCAATACGTTCGGGTGAATCTGCTCAAGCCGCGCACCGCGTGGCGCGGCTCCCGGTCCGACCCGCCCTCAGCGCCGGGCGGCGGGCGACAGAGCCGGAGCGGCCTGCTCATACATCGTTGGGTCAGGCCTCGGCGGGTCAGGCCTCGGCGGGCCGGGCGCCGCTGCGACTCCACTCGGGCTCCGCGACCGGCACCGCCAACGCGCAACCGGCCGGGTCGGCGTAGCTCGCGATCAGCACCACGGGCTCGTCCCCGAGGTTGCGCCCCACGTGGACGTGGACCGGTCCGGCCTCCTCGACCAGCGAGTCCCCGGCCCGGCTGACCTCGACCCGGCCGTCGTGCAGGGTCCGGGTCAGCGTCCCGGACAGCACCACCACGTCCACCCGGCCCGGGTGGTAGTGCCAGCCGGTGCTGGCCCCCGGCGGCAGGGTGACGGTCTGGACGACGGGCATCTCGGGGCGGCTTCCTGCTCGACGACCGGACCAGGCTAGGCACGCCCCGCAAGGCTCCGAAACGGATCGGCCGCGATCTGGCCGAATAGGTGGCCGAAAGCGCCGCCGCCCGTCTGCTCCGGCATCAGACCGGCACCTCGACGTACGTCCGGCCGGCCGGGACCGCGACGGCGGTACCACCGGTCGCCTCGGCCAGCCAGGCGTGGAAGGCCGGCACCTCCGGCTGCGGTACGCCCACCTCGATCCGCACCCCGGCCGGTTCGTAGGCCAGGTCGCTGACCGTGTACCCGGCCGCCCGCAGGTCGTTCTCCACCCGCCCCGCGCGCACGTGGTCGGCCGTCACCGCGAGCAGCGACACCGGCCGCCGCTCCAGCAGACCGACCTCGTCCACCGCCTCGGACACCGCGTTCCCGTACGCCCGCACCAGGCCGCCCGCGCCGAGCTTGATGCCGCCGAAGTACCTGGTCACCACGGCGGCGGTGTCGGTCAGGCCGCGTCGGCGCAGGACCTCCAGCATCGGCACCCCGGCGGTGCCGCCGGGCTCGCCGTCGTCGCTGGAGCGCTCGCGGCGCTGGTCGTCGCCGACCACGAAGGCGGTGCAGTTGTGCCGCGCGTCCCAGTACTGCTTGCGGATGCCGGCGATGAAGGCCTGCGCCTCCTCCTCGTCGGCGACCCGGGCGAGGTGGCAGATGAACCGGGACTTCTTGATCTCGGTCTCGTGGCTGCCGGCCCGCCGGATGGTGAGGTACGGCCTGGCGGTCGGTTCCGGCGTGGCGGACATGACGCGGTGGTTCTCCCGGAAACGGCGACGGCTGGCGGCGCGCACCCCGGGCGTCCCGGGGCGGCACCGCCAGCCTAGGCCCTGGGCGGGCTTCGTCGGCCGGGCGCGGGGTCAGCGCCCGGCCAGGGCGTCCAGCCGGGCGCGGTCCAGGCCGGTCAGCGCGGTGACCTCGGCCGGGTCGACGGCGCCGCAGTCCAGGCCGCGCAGCAGGTAGCCGCTGAGCGCCCGGGCGGTGGCCGGCTCGTCCATCACGTCGCCACCCGCCTTGGCGACGTACGCGGCCAGCCGGGCGGCGGCGGCCGCCAGGCCCTCGCGGTAGAAGGAGTACACCGCGACGTAGCGGGTCGGCAGGTGCGCCGGGTGCATGTCCCAGCCCTGGTAGTAGGCGCGGGCAAGCGAGCGGCGGACCAGGTCGTGGTGGAGCTTCCAGGCGGCGTGCACCTGTTCGGTGGAGCCGGTCGGGATGACGTTGGTCGAGCCGTCGGAGAGCCGGACGCCGGTGCCGGCCGCGGCCACCTGCATGACCGCCTTCGCGTGGTCGGCGACCGGGTGGTCCATGCTCTGGTGGGCCGCGCTGACGCCGCAGGAGGCGCTGTAGTCGAAGGTGCCGTAGTGCAGCCCGGTGGCGCGCCCCTCGGCCACCTCGATCATCCGGGCCACGGTGGCCCGGCCGTCCGGGCCGAGGATGGCCTGGGTGGTCTCGATCTGGATCTCGAAGCCGATCCGGCCGGCGGGCAGCCCGGCGCGGCGCTCGAAGTCCTCCAGCAGCCGGACCAGCGCGGTGACCTGCTCGGCGTAGGTCACCTTGGGCAGGGTGAGGACCAGGCCGTCCGGCAGGCCTCCGCCGGCCAGCAGGGTGGCCAGGAACAGTTCCAGGGTGCGGATGCCGCGGTCGCGGACGGCCGCCTCCATGCACTTGATCCGGATGCCGAGGTACGGCGGTGCGGTGCCCTCGGCCACGGCGGCGGCGACCAGTTCGGCGGCGCGGACGGCGGCGGCGTCCTCCTCGGCGTCCGGGCGGGGTCCGTAGCCGTCCTCGAAGTCGATCCGCAGGTCCTCGACCGGCTCGCGCTCCAGCTTGGCGCGGACCCGGGCGTGCACGTCGGCGAGCAGTTCGTCGTCGGCCACGCCGAGGGCGCGGGCCAGCTCGGCGGGGGTGCCGGCGTGGGTGTCGAAGGCCTCCAGGGCCTGGCGGCCCCACTCCCTCACGGTGTCGGCGGCGAAGGCGTCGGCCGGGACGTAGACGGTGTGCACCGGCTGCCTGGTCCCGGTGTCGCCGGGGTAGCGGCGCGCCAGGTCGGCGTCGACCGGGGCGAGCAGCGCCTCCACGGCGGCGCGGGCGGCGGCGGAGAAGGAGGCCCCGCCCGTCGGTCCGTTACCGTCGACCTCGACCTGCGACATCCGCACTCCTCCATGCCGGACCAACAACTTCAACAGTTTGTTGAGGCGAAGGTAGCTCCGGCCGGAACGGGCGTCAATGGCCGACCGAGCGGTGGACGCAGGAGCGTTCGACGGAGCGTCCGGCCGAGGCGGCCCGGGTCAGTCCCTCCCGGCGGCGGCGTAGCGGTCGCGCAGCTGCGGGTAGAGCTCGGCGACGTCCTTGGGGTGGACCGAGCCGTCCGGGCGGTTGCCGGTGACGCCGTACTCCTTGGTCAGCCACTCGGCGAGGCGCTGCGGGTCGGGCTGGTGCTCGTGGTTGTCCATGTAGCTGACCAGGGCGTCGTAGGCCAGGTCCGGATCCAGCCGGGACGGGGCCGAGCGCGGCGCGGACTCCTCGTCGTGGACGGGGGGCTGCTCGGCCGCGACGAACTGCTCGCCGTGGACGGGCTGCTCGGCCTGGGCGGGCTGCCCGGGGTGACGGGGCTGCGGCTCGGCGGCTAGCCCCGCCGCCTGGGCGGCCTGGGCCTGGGGCTGCGGCGGGAGGACCGACTCCTCGGCGACCGGGCGCGGGGGCTTGAACCACGGCGAGGCCTGACCGGGCACCCGCCCGCCGGGGGCGGCGTCGGACGGGTGGCCCGTGGTGCGCACCGGGCGCTCGGTCCACACGTTCAGTTCCTCGCGCTGCGGCTGCGGGGCCTCCTGCGCCACGCCGTCCGGCTCCTGCGCGGCGCGCAGCCGGACGGCCGCCAGCTTCGCCAGCATCGGCGCGGCCACCTCGGCGGACATCGGCGCGACGGCGGCCGGAGCCGGGGCCGCGGCCGGTTCGGGCTGGGGTTGGGGTTGGGGTTGGGGTTGGGTCTGAGCCTGGACCTGGGCCTGGACCTGCTGTATCTGCTGCGGCTGCTGGGCCGGCTCCGGGCGGGCCGAAGCGGGGGCGGCGGCCTCGGCCGGGGCGATGGCCGTGGCGGCGCGGCCGTCCTGCCGCTGGAGCTCCAGTGCCTCCTTCTCCGCCAGAGCCTCCCGGGCCTCGCGCTCGCGCGCCTCCTCGTCCAGACGGTCGAACAGCGTCGGGTCCAGCGGCACCCCGTACTTGGCCAGCTTGAGCGGCAGCAGGGCCTGGATCGGCGCCGAGCGGCGCCAGCCACGGCCGTACCGGAAGCGCAGCTGCGCCCGGTAGACCAGGCGGTTCTGCTCCAGCCGGACGACCTCGTCGTAGGAGCGCAGCTCCCAGAGCTTCATCCGGCGCCAGAGCTTGAAGGTCGGCACCGGGGAGAGTAGCCAGCGCATCACCCGGACCGAGTCCATGTGCCGGTCGGCCGTGATCGCCGCGATCCGGCCGACCGCGTGCCGGGAGGCCTCGACCACGACCACGAAGAGCACCGGGATGACGGCGTGCATCCCCATGCCGAGCGGATCGCCCCAGGAGGCGGCCGCGTTGAAGGCGATGGTGGCGACGGTCAGCACCCAGGCGGTCTGCCGCAGCATCGGGAAGGGGATCCGCAGCCAGGTCAGTACCAGGTCGAGCGAGAGGAGCACGACGATGCCGGCGTCGACGCCGATCGGAAAGGCGTAGGAGAAGGCCCCGAAGCCCTTCTCCTCGGCCAGTTCGCGCACCGCGTTGTACGAGCCCGCGAAGCCGATGCCCGAGATGATGCAGGCGCCGGCCGCGACCAGGCCGAGCAGGCCCCGATGGGCCTTGGTGAGCGTTGGGCGTGCCATTACGTCTATCAACCCCTGGATGTCGGCTGCTGCCGTACGCTGCCTCGGCTGCCGGTTCCCGCTTGTCGGGGCGCCGGACGGCTGAGCGACCTCCGGGCTCGGCCCACCGGAGTTTACTCGTACACCTGTTTCAGCGTTTCCGCAGCCTGGCGTGTCACCGTCCGGGGCCGACGACCCGCCCGTCGTGGACCGGGCGGATCGTCAGCCCTTCGGCCCGGCCGTTCCGTTGAGGTAGGTCAGCACCGCGAGCACCCGGCGGTTGGCGTCCTCGGCGGGGGCCAGTTCGAGCTTGGTGAAGATGTTGGCGATGTGCTTGGCCACCGCGCCGTCGCTGACCGCCAGGCGGGCGGCGATCGCCGAGTTGGAGCAGCCCTCGGCCATCAGCTCCAGCACCTCGCGCTCGCGCGGGGACAGCCGCAGCAACGGGCCGGGCCGACGCGAGGTGGTCTGCATCAGCTTCGCGATCACGTCGGGGTCCATCGCCGTTCCGCCGGCCGCCACCCGGCGGACCGCGTCGATGAACTGGTCGGCGTTGAACACCCGGTCCTTCAGCAGGTATCCGATCCCGCCGGTGCCGTCGGCCAACAGCTCCCGCGCGTACAGCTGCTGGACGTGCTGCGACAGCACCAGCACCGGCAGGCCCTGGATCTCCTTGCGGGCCTTCAGCGCCGCCTGCAGCCCCTCGTCGGTGAGCGTCGGGGGCAACCGGACGTCGACCACGGCCACGTCCGGCCGGTGGGTCAGCAACGCCTCCAGCAGTTCGGGGCCCGTCTCCACAGCCGCGGCGATGGTGAAACCGTGCGCTTCCAGCAGCCGGATCAGGCCTTCGCGAAGGAGGTAGAGGTCCTCGGCGAGGACAACTCGCACGGCAGCTCCAAGGTGATGGTGGTCGGACCGCCCGACGTGCTGTCGATGGCGAGGACACCGTCGAAGGTACCCAATCGCCGCTCGATCCCGCGCAGGCCGGTGCCCCGGGAGGGATCCGCCACGCCCACCCCGTCGTCCGTCACCGTGATCCGCAGGAGCCCGGCCCGGTACAGGATGTCCACCCACACCTGCTCCGCCCCGGAGTGCTTGGCCGCATTGGCCAGCAGCTCGCAGATGCTGAAGTAGGCCGCCGCCTCCACCGGCGCCGGCGGACGGTCCGGCAGGCTCACGCAGACCTCGGTCGGCAGGGCGCTGTCCAGCGCCAAGGCGCGCACGGCGTCGCCCAGTCCACGTTCGGCGAGCACCGGCGGGTGAATGCCGCGGACCAGGTCCCGCAGTTCCTGCAGCGCCCGGGCCGAGGACTGCCGCGCCTCGGAGAGCAACTCCCGGGCGGCCGCCTGGTCGGTGTCCATCAGGTGCTCGATCGTGCCCAGCGTCATTCCTATCGCGACCAGTCGCGCCTGCGCACCGTCGTGCAGGTCCCGCTCGATCCGTCGCAGCTCCGCCGCCTGGTCGCCGACCGCGTCCGCCCTGGTCTCGGTCAGCTCGGCCACCCGCCTGGTCAGCTGGGCGTGCGTCGCCCGGCCGTCCTGGTCCAGTACCCGGCGGGCCACCTCGGCGTACCCGCGCACCGCGTACGGCGCCACGAGCACCCCGACCGCCACCATTCCGAGCCCGAGCGCGGCGCTCAGCAGGACCGACACCAGGCGTGCGGGCACCGGCCCGAACCCGTCCACGGGCAGCGGCGTCAGGATGCAGGCCATGCCCAGCACCATCAGGACGGCCAGCGGGCCCGCCAGCACCACCACGAGGGCGGGGTTGACGGCCAGCCAGGCCATCTCCGACCGGGTGGTCCGGTCCCGGGCACTCCAGTGCAGCAGTTGCGCGTACTTCGCGACCGTCCGGGAGCGGTGGTACGAGTAGCCCGTCCACCAGTGCCCGCGCTCGTCCAGCTCCAACGCGGGCCGGGGCTGGTACACGGCCGGCAGGCGGATGCCGTACCAACGCTCCAGCTGCTGGCGCGTCCGGCTCGCTGTCCGACGCACGAACAGGGCCGCCACCAGGGCGCCGGCGACGGCCGCCAGCCCGAGGCCGAACAGGACCACCGGGTAGTAGGAATCCTGGAAGACCGAGGCCGTGACCCCACCTGCCGCCACCGCCGCCCCCACCGGCAGCACCAGCCCCGGCACCGCGCCCGCCACGAGGAGAGCCAGCCGCGCCAGCCCCTGGCCGCCCGACGCGAAGGCCGCCTCGGTCTGCGCGCGCACCGTCGCGCCGCTCGTTCGACTCGCTGTTGCCACGGAAGCTCCTGATGCCGGTCTCGATCGTCCTCCACAAGTGTTCACGAACGACCCGTTCCAGGCACTGGCCATGCCACCCCAATTGCGAGGTGGTCCTAGCACCACCTGCGGGTGGACATGGCCCGAGCGGATTCTTGAGATTGTCCGGAAATGCAGAGAACCCCCATCCGGTTTCCCGGATGGGGGTTCTCTGTGAATGATTGTTCGGCGGCGTCCTACTCTCCCACAGGGTCCCCCCTGCAGTACCATCGGCGCTGTAAGGCTTAGCTTCCGGGTTCGGAATGTAACCGGGCGTTTCCCTCACGCTATGACCACCGAAACACTATGAAACTGTCAACCGCACCAACCCCGTGACCAAACGGGTTGGGGTCGTTGTTTCAGAACAACACAGTGGACGCGAGCAACTGAGGACAAGCCCTCGGCCTATTAGTACCGGTCAACTCCACCCCTCACAGGGCTTCCATATCCGGCCTATCAACCCAGTCGTCTACTGGGAGCCTTACCCTCTCAAGGAGGTGGGAGTGCTCATCTCGAAGCAGGCTTCCCGCTTAGATGCTTTCAGCGGTTATCCCTCCCGAACGTAGCCAACCAGCCATGCCCTTGGCAGGACAACTGGCACACCAGAGGTTCGTCCGTCCCGGTCCTCTCGTACTAGGGACAGCCCTTCTCAACACTCCTACGCGCACAGCGGATAGGGACCGAACTGTCTCACGACGTTCTAAACCCAGCTCGCGTACCGCTTTAATGGGCGAACAGCCCAACCCTTGGGACCTACTCCAGCCCCAGGATGCGACGAGCCGACATCGAGGTGCCAAACCATCCCGTCGATATGGACTCTTGGGGAAGATCAGCCTGTTATCCCCGGGGTACCTTTTATCCGTTGAGCGACGGCGCTTCCACAAGCCACCGCCGGATCACTAGTCCCTACTTTCGTACCTGCTCGACCCGTCAGTCTCACAGTCAAGCTCCCTTGTGCACTTACACTCAACACCTGATTGCCAACCAGGCTGAGGGAACCTTTGGGCGCCTCCGTTACTCTTTAGGAGGCAACCGCCCCAGTTAAACTACCCACCAGACACTGTCCCTGATCCGGATCACGGACCCAGGTTAGACATCCAGCACGACCAGAGTGGTATTTCAACGACGACTCCACAACAACTGGCGTTGCTGCTTCAAAGTCTCCCACCTATCCTACACAAGCCGAACCGAACACCAATATCAAGCTATAGTAAAGGTCCCGGGGTCTTTCCGTCCTGCTGCGCGAAACGAGCATCTTTACTCGTAATGCAATTTCACCGGGCCTATGGTTGAGACAGTCGA
>NZ_CP108408.1:2587500-3587500 GCF_041435235.1 Kitasatospora sp. NBC_01300
CGGCTTCACGTGGTCGAACAGGGTGGGGCCGAGCCAGAAGCCGTCCGAGGTCGGGGCGCCGTTCTCGTCCTCGGCGGTGACCGGGTGCTTGCGGCCGTCCACGGCGAGCTCGGCGCCGTCGGCGACCCCGGACTCGACGTAGGAGGTGACCTTGTCGCGGTGCTGGCCGGTGACCAGCGGGCCCATCTCGGAGTCGCCGTTGCAGCCGGGGCCGACCTTCAGGGTGGCGATCCGCTGCTTGATCTTGTCGACCAGCTCGTCGCCGATCGGGTCGACCGCGACCAGGACGGACACGGCCATGCAGCGCTCGCCGGCCGCGCCGAAGCCCGCGTTGACGGCGGCGTCGGCGGCCAGGTCGAGGTCGGCGTCGGGCAGGACCAGCATGTGGTTCTTGGCGCCGCCCAGGGCCTGCACGCGCTTGCCGTAGCGCGTACCGGTCTCGTAGACGTAGCGGGCGATCGGGGTGGAGCCGACGAAGCTGACGGACTTGACGTCCGGGTGCTCCAGCAGGCGGTCCACGGCGGCCTTGTCGCCGTGCACGACGTTGAAGACGCCGTCCGGCAGGCCGGCCTCCTTCCACAGCCCGGCGAGGAAGTTGGCGGCGGACGGATCCTTCTCCGAAGGCTTCAGGACGACGGTGTTGCCCGCCGCGATGGCGATCGGGAAGAACCACATCGGCACCATGGCCGGGAAGTTGAACGGCGAGATGATCGCGACCGGGCCGAGCGGCTGGCGGATCGAGTAGACGTCGACGCCGGTGGAGGCCTGCTCGGTGAAGCCGCCCTTGACGAGCTGCGGGATGCCGCAGGCGTACTCGACGACCTCCAGGCCGCGGGCGATCTCGCCGAGCGCGTCGGAGTGGACCTTGCCGTGCTCGGACACGATGATCGCGGCCAGCTCGTCGCGGCGGGCGTTCAGCAGCTCGCGGAAGGCGAACAGCACGGTGGTGCGCTTGGCGACCGAGGCGGTGCGCCACTCGGCGAAGGCCGAGGCGGCGGCGGCCACGGCCTGGTCGACCTCGGCGATCCCGGCGAAGTCGACCTGGCCGGCGACCTGGCCGGTGGCCGGGTCGAAGATGTCACCGCGGCGGGGCGCCGCGCCGGCGGTGGCGACGGGCTCGCCGCCGATCCAGTGAGTGATGTGCTTGCTCAAGTCCGTCTGCCTCCGAAGTCCCGGGCGGCGTCCTGCCGCCGGTCCTGTCTGGCGCCGCCCGCGAGTGGGCCGGGCGACGGGATTCACGGGGCTACCGCGTTCGTCTCCAGTCTGGTGGCCGCCGCGCCAGGCCTCAACGAACAGGCTGACGGGGATCACGGATTCAGCCTTACAGGTCGTCCGGTTGCTCGGCCGAACGCGTGAGAGAGCACAAACGTGCGAGAGACCACGAACGTGTAAAGCCGGACCCGCAAGGCGAACCACCGCCACCCCGCGTTCAGGACTCCTCGTCCTCCAGGTACGGGTCGTGCAGACCGTCGGCCGCCTCCTGGGTCTCCAGCAGGTCCAGCCGCAGGTCCTGGGCCCAGGCGAGCGCCCACCGCTTCAGCCCGCCGACCGCTCGTGCCGCGACACCCCGGGCCCGGAACCGGCCGTCCGCCGCCTCGGCCAGCGTCTCCAGCCGGTCGGCGAGCGCCGCAGGCTGGAAGTCCGCGTCCAATTCGGCTGCCAGCGCGAGGAGTTCGCCCTCGCGGTAGCAGTCGGTGAGGGCGTGCACGTCGACCAGGTCCCGTGGCATGCCGCGGTCCACCAGCAGCGCGGTGGTGAGCGCGGCGGCGTCCTCCAGGGCGACGACCGGCAGGACCACCGGCAGGACGACTGGCAGCGCCACCGGCAGGACTGCCGCCGGCTCGCCGGGCGGGGGCACGGCAAGGTCGAAGCGCACCGGCCGGTGGGCCAGCGGCTCCTTCCGCAGCTCCACCGAGTGCGACCGCCCGCCGAGCGCGAGCCGGACGGTGAGCTGCTCCAGCCGCGGCGTGCCCGGGCGTTCGGCGACCCCGCCGCCGGCCGCGCGGTAGGCCTCGCCCAGCGCGGCGGCCACCTCCGGCAGGTCGGCCCCGCCGGTCACCAGGGTGAGTCCGTCCTGCGGGCAGGCCGCGACGCCGTGGGCGCGCAGCGCGTGCCCGCCGGCCAGGGCGAGCCCGTACCGGTCGCAGACGGGGGCCGCCAGTGCGGCGAGGCGCAGCTGGGCCGGGCCCGGTCGAAGGGGCGCGTCGACGGCGTCCGGGGCGGTGGTCACGTTTCCAGTCTGACGCGACCGCCCGCCCCGCGCGCCACCGCCGGCCGGGGCCGGGGCCCGGACCGGGGGGTCACCAGCCGCTGAGCCCGGCCGCGGCCTCGTGCAGGGCGAGCTCCAGCAGCACCGGGTCGTTGAGCCGTCCGGAGCCGTCGGGCTGGACCAGCCAGCGCACCCCGCGGCTGCGGCGCTCGGGGTGCGGGACGACGATCCAGGTGCCCTCCCCCGCGCTGCGCACGCCGGTGCCGATCCAGCGGGCGGCGGTGCCGACGGGGACCAGGAAGCTGACGTGCTCGTCCCCGAAGTCGGCGAGGACGGGGCCGCAGGAGCCGGTGTCCAGGATCTCCAGGGCCGGGCGCCCGAGCCGTCCGGGGACGGAGAGGACGTCCCAGCGGCGGCCGGCCGGTAGCAGCATCAGCCCCAGCCCGGTGCGCTCCCATTGCTCCCGGAAGGCCTCCGGGTCCGGTGCCACCTGGGCGAGCCAGTGCAGTCCGGTGCTCTCCATGTCTGTCCCCGCTTCTTGCCGCTGGTTCCGGTCGGGTCGTCCTGGTCGGGACGCGGCGGGAAGACCGAGACCCGCCGTCACCAAGGAGAGGCGGACGGCGGGTCTCTCTTACACGGATAACACGGATGACACGGATACCGCGGATACCGCGGATACCGCGGACAACGAGGTCAGCTGTCGAAGCCGAGCCCCATGCGGTCGAGCGTGCGCAGCCAGAGGTTGCGGTGGCCGCCGTTGCGGTCCGCGCGCTCCAGCGAGCGGGTGGTGATCTCGATCCCGGCCCAGCGCACCGGCTCGGGCGGGAACGGCAGCGGCTTGCTGCGCACCATGTCCAGCGAGGTGCGCTCGGTGCGCTCGCCGGACAGCAGGTCGAGCATCACCTCGGCGCCGAAGCGCGTCGCGCCGACGCCGAGCCCGGTGTACCCGGCCGCGTACGCGACCTTGCCCCGGTAGGCGGTGTCGAAGAACGCCGAGAACCGGCTGCAGGTGTCGATGGCGCCGCCCCAGGCGTTGGTGAAGCGCAGGCCCTCCAGCTGCGGGAAGCAGCGGAAGAAGTGGTTCGCCAGCGTGCGGAAGGTCTCCGGCCGCTGGTCGTACTCGTGCCGGACGTGGCCGCCGTAGTGGTAGACGGCGTCGTAGCCGCCCCACAGGATCCGGTTGTCGGCGGAGAGCCGGAAGTAGTGGAACTTGTTGGCGCTGTCGCCGAGTCCCTGCCGGCCGCGCCAGCCGATCGCGGCGAGCTGCTCGTCGCTGAGCGGCTCGGTCATCAGCGCGTAGTCGTACACCGGCACGACGAACGGCCGGACCCTCTTGACCAGCGACGGGAACACGTTGGTACCGAGTGCGACGCGCCGGGCGAAGACCCGTCCGTACGGGGTGCGGACGGCCATGCCGCTGCCGTACTCCCGCAGGTCGGTGGCCCGGGTGTGCTCGAAGATCCGCACGCCCTGGCCGAGGCAGGCGTCCCGCAGGCCCCAGGCGAGCTTGGCGGGGTGGACCATCGCCACGCCCTCCTTGTCCCAGAGGCCGCCGAGGAAGGTCGGCGAGTCGACCTCGGCGCGCAGCTCGTCGGCGTCCAGGACGGTGATGTCGAAGCCGTACCGGGCGACGGCCTCGGCGATCTCGTGGAGTTCCTCGACCTGGTGCGGCTGGGTGGCGACGTCGATCTCGCCGGTGCGCTCCCACTCGGCGTCGATGCCGTAGCGCTTGAGGGTGGCCTCGATGCCGTCCAGGTTGGCGGCACCGAGGCGTTCCAGCTGGGCGAGTTCGGCGGGCCAGCGTTGCAGGCCGTTGCCGAAGCCGTGGGTGAGGCTGGCCGCGCAGAATCCGCCGTTGCGCCCGGACGCGGCCCACCCGACCTCGTTGCCCTCGACCAGCACGACGTCCAGCGAGGGGTCGCGTTCCTTGGCGATGAGGGCGGTCCAGAGGCCGGAGTAGCCGCCGCCGACGACCAGCAGGTCGCAGGTGGTGTCGCCGACCAGGGCGGGCAGTGCCGCCGGCCGCCCCGGGTCCTCCAGCCAGAAGGGGGTGGGCCTGGCGTCACTGAGTGCGCGGGCGGAGTCCATGCATTATCAGCCACTTTCTGTACTTAGGCGATGGTTTGTTCGGCCACCACACCCGACCGTACGTCAGGCGGTGGCCTTCCGGCGGTTGCCCAGCCACTGGCCGGCGACGGTCAGCGCGACGGCGGCGATGAACATCGCGGTGCCGATGACGTTCACCTGTACCGGGATGCCGCGCTGCGACGCGCCCCAGACGAACATCGGGAAGGTGACCGTGGTCGGGCCCGAGTTGAACTGGGTGATGATGAAGTCGTCGAAGGAGAGCGCGAAGCTGAGCAGCGCTCCCGCCGCGATGCCGGGGGCGGCCAGCGGCAGGGTGACCCGCAGGAAGGTCTGGGTGGGGGTCGCGTAGAGGTCCTGGGCGGCCTGTTCGAGCCTCGGGTCCATGCTCATCACGCGGGCCTTGACGGCCGTCACCACGAAGCTGAGGCAGAACATGATGTGCGCGATGAGGATGGTGGTGAAGCCGAACGGGATGCGCATGTTGAGGAACAGCGTCCCGAGCGAGGCGGCCATGACCACCTCGGGCATGGCCATCGGCAGGAAGATCATCGCGGTGGTGGCCGAGCGGCCGCGGAAGCGGTAGCGGGCCAGCGCGAAGGCGACCATGGTGCCGAGCACGGTGGCGCCGATGGTGGCGAGCACCGCGATCTGCAGGCTGAGCGAGAGCGACTGGCACATGTCGGCCACGCCGCAGGGGTTGGTCCAGGCGTCGGTGGAGAACTCGTTCCACTCGTAGTTGAACTTGCCGACCGGCTTGTTGAACGAGAAGGCGAGCACGACCAGGTTGGGCAGCACCAGGTAGGCGAGGGCCAGCAGGCCGGCCAGCACCACCAGGTGGGCGCGTATCCACTTGGTAATCCGGGACATCAGACCAGTTCCTCCGTCCCGGCCTTGCGCATGTAGACCGTCACCATGCCCAGGATCAGGGCCATCAGGATGAAGCTCAGTGCGGCAGCCGTGGGGTAGTCGAGCACGTTCAGGAACTGCTTCTGGATGCCGTTGCCGACCATCTGCTCGCTCGGCGAGCCCAGCAGCTGGGCGTTGATGTAGTCGCCGGAGGCCGGGATGAAGGTGAGCAGGGTGCCGGCGACCACCCCGGGCAGCGAGATCGGGAAGGTGACCTTGCGGAAGGTGGTGAACGGCCGGGCGTACAGGTCGCCGGCCGCCTCGTGCAGGCGGGGGTCGATCCGCTCCAGCGAGGTGTACAGCGGAAGGATCATGAACGGCAGGAAGTTGTAGGTGAGACCGCAGACCACGGCGAGCGGCGTGGCGAGCACCCGGTCGCCGGAGGTGAGGCCGAGCGCGTTGGTGACGTCCAGGACGTGCAGGGTGTTGAGCACTCCGACCACCGGCCCGCCGTCGGACAGGATGGTCTTCCAGGCCAGCGTGCGGATCAGGAAGCTGGTGAAGAACGGCGCGATGACCAGGATCAGGATGACGTTGCGCCAGCGCTTGCTGGCCTTGAAGGCGATCGTGTACGCGAGCGGGTAGCCGACGGCCAGGCAGAGCACGGTGGCGATGCCCGCGTAGGAGAACGAGCGGACGAAGTGCCACTTGTACTCGACCAGGGCGTCCCAGTAGGTCGCGAGGTGCCAGGTGACCTTGAAGCCCGCCTCGAGCGAGCCGGTCTGCAGCGAGGTGGACGCCTGGTAGACCATCGGGACGGCGAAGAAGACGACGAGCCAGGCGATGCCGGGCAGCAGCAGCCAGTACGCGGTGAGCTTGCGCTTCGGCTTCCGCGCCGGTTCCGCGAGCGGTATGACCTGTGACGGGGCGGCCGGGGTGGTGGTGGTCATGCGGCCTCCTCCGCGGTGCCCGCGTCGATCGCCTGCGCGGCGTCCAGGGCGAAGGAGTGCGCCGGGTTCCAGTGCAGCAGGACGGGCGCGCCGGGGACGATCCGGGCGTCGCGCTCCATGTTCTGCTCGAAGACGGTGACCTCCTGGCCGCCGTCGGTGCGCACCACGTACTGGGTGGAGACGCCGATGAAGCTGGAGTCGAGGACGGTGCCGGCCAGCCGGTTGCGGCCGTCGGCGACCTCGGCGGAGGCGTGCGCGATGGTGATCTTCTCCGGGCGCACGCCCAGGTGGACCTGCCTGGCCTCGGTGGCGCAGCGCGCCTTGGGCACGGCGAGGCGGACGCCGGCCGCGCTGAGCAGCAGGTCGCCGCCGTCGCTGCCGGTGACCTCGGCGGGCAGCAGGTTGGACTGGCCGAGGAAGTTGGCCACGAAGGTGGTGGCGGGGTTCTCGTACAGCTCGGCGGGGGCGCCCAGTTGCTCGACCCGGCCGCCGTTCATCACCGCGATGGTGTCGGCCATCGTCATGGCCTCCTCCTGGTCGTGGGTGACGTGCACGAAGGTGATGCCGACCTCGGTCTGGATCCGCTTGAGCTCCAGCTGCATCTGGCGGCGGAGCTTGAGGTCGAGCGCGCCGAGCGGCTCGTCGAGGAGCAGCACCTGGGGGTGGTTGATCAGGGCGCGGGCGACGGCGACGCGCTGCTGCTGGCCGCCGGAGAGCTGGTGCGGCTTGCGCCGGGCGTACTGGCCGAGTTCGACCAGCTCCAGCATCTCCTCGACCTGCTTCTTGACGTCCTTGCGGCCGCGGCGGCGCAGGCCGAAGGCGACGTTCTCGAAGATGTCGAGGTGCGGGAAGAGCGCGTAGCTCTGGAAGACGGTGTTCACCGGCCGCTTGTACGGGGGCAGGGCGGTGACGTCCTGGCCGCCGATCAGGACGGTGCCGCTGGTGGGCTCCTCCAGGCCCGCGATCATGCGCAGGGTGGTGGTCTTGCCGCAGCCGGAGGCGCCGAGCAGGGCGAAGAAGGAGCCCTGCGGGACGGTGAGGTCGAGCGGGTGGACGGCGGTGAAGGCGCCGTAGGTCTTGCCGATGCCGCTGAGGCGGACGTCGCCGCCGGCGGCCGCGTCGCGCTGCTGGTCTGTCATGGGTGTCTTCCTGGGTTCTCTGCCGGGAGTGGGCCGCGCGTGGGGGTCAGGCGCCGATGAGCTTGGAGAACTTCTGCTCGAAGTCGCTCTCCTCGGTCTCGGTGAGGGTGCGGAACACGTGCGACTTGGCCGCCATCTCTGGGGTGGGTACGACCAGCGGGTTGGCCGCGCTGTCCGGGGCGAGGGTGGCGAGCTCGTCCTTCATCCCGGTCACGGCGGAGACGAAGCCGATGCCCGCGACCAGCTGCGCCGCGATCTTCGGCTGATAGTAGAAGTCGATCAGCTTTTCCGCGTTCGCCTTGTGCTGCGCCCGGGCTGGGACCAGCATGTTGTCCGTCGAGGAGACGTAGCCCTTCTCCGGGATGACGAACTCGATGTCCGGGTTGTCGGCGCGCAGTTGGATCAGGTCGCCGCCCCAGGCGACGCAGGCCGCGATGTCGCCGGAGGACAGCTCCTGGCCGTAGTCGTTGCCGGTGAAGCGGCGGATCTGCTTGCTGTCGACGCCCTTCTGCAGCCGGGCGACGGCGGCGTCGTAGTCGTCGGCGGTGAACTTCGCCGGGTCCTTGCCCAGGTCCAGCAGGGTGATCCCGATGCTGTCGCGCATCTCGGAGAGGAAGGTGACCCGGCCCTTGAGGTCGGGGTCGTCCAGCAGTTGGGAGACGCTGGTGACCTCCTTCCCCTTGGTCGCCTTCTTGTTGTAGGCGATGACGACCTGGATGCCGGCCCACGGGTAGGAGTACAGCCGGCCCGGGTCCCAGTCGGGGGCGCGGAAGCGGGAGTCGATGGTGGTGATCGCGGTGGTGACGTTCGCCGGGTTGAGCTTCTGCGCCCAGCCGAGCCGGATCAGCCGGGCGGCCATCCAGTCGGTGAGGACCATCAGGTCGCGGCCGGTGTCCTGGCCGGCCGCGAGCTGCGGCTTGACCTTGCCGAAGAACTCGACGTTGTCGTTGACGTCCTCGTTGTACCTGACCTTGACGCCGGTGGCCGCGGTGAAGGCGTCCAGGGTCCCGTGCTTCTGCTTGTCCTTCTCGTCGGTGTCGATGTACAGCGGCCAGTTGGAGAAGTTGACCACCTTCTCGGTGTCCGAGAGGTCCTTGGCGGCGTTGGCGGTCGAGTCGCCGCCGGCGGTCCTGGCCGCCGGGATCCCGCAGGCGGCCAGCGTGCCCGCACCGGCGCTCAGCGCGGCGGCCCGCAGCAGGGTGCGGCGGCCGATCGCGGCCCGGCCGCTGGTCAGGCTGCGTTCCCAGGCCTTGCGGACCGGTTCGGGCAGACCGTCGGTGAACTCGTTGAACGCCATGGAACGGGCCTCCTGGGGGTAAGAGGTCGAATCGGGGCGCCCTGGGGGCGGCGCCCCTGGGCAGGGGTTATCTGTCTCCGAAGACGGTGCGGTGCCAGTCCTTGCGGGCGACCGCGGTGGTGTCGAACATGACGTGCTTGACCTGGGTGTACTCGTCCAGCGAGTACTGGGACATGTCCTTGCCGTAGCCGGACGCCTTGTAGCCGCCGTGCGGCATCTCGCTGATGATCGGGATGTGGTCGTTGACCCAGACGCACCCGGCCGCGATCTCCCGGGTGGCGCGCAGCGAGCGGTGCACGTTGCCCGTCCAGGCGGAGGCGGCCAGGCCGTAGGGGGTGTCGTTGGCCAGCCGCAGGCCCTCGTCGTCGGTGTCGAAGGGCAGCACGACCAGCACCGGGCCGAAGATCTCGCCCTGGACCACCTCGCTGTCCTGGGCGGCGCCGGTGATCAGGGTGGGCGCGTAGTACGCGCCGCGGGTGAGGTCGGTGCCGTCGTGGCCCTTCTCCGGCGCGCGGCCGCCGGTGACCACGGTGGCGTAGGAGCGGGCGCGTTCGACGAAGCCGGCCACCCGGTCCCGGTGGGTGTACGAGACCAGCGGGCCGAGGTCGGTGTGCGGGTTGAGCGGGTCGCCGATCCGGATCGCGGCGTACAGCTCGGCCACGCCGGCCACGAACGCGTCGTACAGCGGGCGCTGGACGTACGCGCGGGTGGCGGCGGTGCAGTCCTGGCCGCCGTTGATCAGCGAGGCGGCGACCGCGCCGTGCACGGCGGCGTCGAGGTCGGCGTCGTCGAAGACCACGAACGGGGCCTTGCCGCCGAGCTCCAGGTGGGTGCGCTTGACGCTCGCGGTGGCGAGTTCGGCGACCCTGCGGCCGACCGGGGTGGAGCCGGTGAAGGACACCATGGCGACGTCCGGGTGCGCGACCAGGTGCTCGCCGGTGGTGCGTCCGGCGCCGGTGACCACGTTGACCACGCCGTCCGGGATACCCGCCTCGGTGCAGGCCCGGGCGAACATCAGCGAGGTGAGCGGGGTCAGCTCGGACGGCTTGAGCACGATGGTGTTGCCCGCCGCGATCGCCGGCAGGACCTTCCAGGCGGCCATCTGCAGCGGGTAGTTCCACGGCGAGATCGAGCCGACCACGCCGATCGCCTCGCGGCGCACGTAGGAGGTGTGGTCGCCGGAGTACTCGCCGGCCGCCTTGCCCTCCAGGTTGCGGGCGGCGCCGGCGAAGAACGCCACGTTGTCGATGGTGCCGGGGACGTCGAACTCGGTGGCCAGCTTGACCGGCTTGCCGGTCTGCGCGGTCTCCACCCGGGCGAGGTCGGCGCTCGCCGAGGCCAGGACGGCGGCCAGTGCGGTCAGCGCCTCGGAGCGGGCACCGGGGGTGGCGCGGGACCAGCCGGGCAGGGCCGCCTTCGCGGCGGCCACGGCCGCGTCGACGTCGCCGGTGGTGGCCAGGGCGACCTGCTCGACCACGCTGCCGTCCGCGGGGTTGACGACCTGGAAGGGCTCGCCGCTCCCCCGGGTCTGACGGCCCGCGATGTACTGCGCGCCCGCGCCGAAGTCGGTCAGGTCCATCTGGTTCCTCCAAGTGCCGGTGGGTCGACTGCCACCGCGATTCTCACGGTTGTGCGGTGGGGAAATCCGACCGGCTGATCACCGGGGTTGCGCGATCCTGGCAGTCCGGCGGACTCCGGACAAGGGATTCCGCTGTTGCATTCCGGCAACGCGATGGATTCCGGCGTGAGGTCTGTTTTTCGCCACAGCCGACCCGCTGACCATGCCCGCTGCCGCCCCGGCGTGACAAGGGTCACTGCGACAACCTCGGCGGGTAGGGCCTTACAGGGTGCAAGGGTTCACCGAGGGCGACAGGTCGTCGCCGCGATGGATGATTTACCTGACACTCTGGTCCCTCAAGGCCCTGGAGGCCCGCGATGCTCCCCACCGTCGCCCGCGTGCTCGACCTGGAGGTGATGCGGCGCGGCCTGCCCCAGGTCGTCGCCGGCGCCGACCACCTGGAGCGGCCCGTCCGCTGGGTCCACGTGAGCGAACTGCCCGACGTCGCCGGGATGCTCCAGGGCGGCGAACTGGTGCTCACCACCGGCATCGCGCTGCCCGACGACCGCGAGGGCCTGGCCCGCTACGTCCGCGAACTGGACGAGGTGGGGGTCGCCGGCCTGGTCGTCGAGTACGGCCGGCGCTACTTCGACTCGCTGCCCCGCGCCCTGGTGCACGCCGCCGAACAACGCGGCCTGCCGCTGATCACGCTCCGCCGCGAGCTGCGCTTCGTCGCCGTCACCGAGGCCGTGCACGCGCTGGTGGTCAACGCCCAGCTGGAGCAGCTGCGCACCTCCGAGGCCGTCCACCAGGTGTTCAACGAGCTGGTGGTGGAGGGCGCCGAGCCGCCCGAGGTGATCCGCCAGGTGGCCCGGATGGCGGGCGCGCCGGTCGTCCTGGAGAACCTCGCGCACCAGGTGCTCGCCCACGACACCGCCGGCCGCCCGGAGGTCGAACTGCTGGAGGACTGGGAGCGCCGCTCCCGCGGGGTCCGCCCGCCCGGCCGCACCGGGCACGACCCGCGCAGCGGCTGGCTGGTGACCACGGTCGGCGCCCGCGGCCAGGACTGGGGCCGGCTGGTCCTGGTGCAGGATCCGGGCCCGCTGCCCGAGAACGAGGCCCACCCGCACACCATGCTGCTGGAGCGCGGCGCCTCCGCGCTGGCGCTCAACCGGCTGGTGGTGCGCGACCGGGAGAGCCTGGAGCGGCAGACCCACCGCACCCTGCTGTCCGGCATCCTCACCCACGCGCTGACCGTCTCCGAGGTGGCCCTGCGCGCCCAGGCGCTCGGCGTCCCGCTGGAGGGCCGCCGGCTGGTCGGGGTGGTGCTGCGGCAGCGGCGCGGCCCGATCCCGGCCGCCCTGGAGGCGCAGGCCCGGCTGCGCGACTTCACCGAGCTCGCCGCGGGGGCCGTCCGGGCCTGCCGGCTCTCCGCCCTGGTCGGCGCGCTGGACGACGAGGGCGTCGGCGTGCTGATCACGCTCGGCACCCAGCAGGACGAGCACGCCGCCCTGGACGCCTTCTCGGCCACGCTGCGCCGGATGTCGGCCGAGGCCGGCCGGGACGACGCCGCCGCCGCACCGGCCCCCGTGGTCGCGGTCGGCTCCTCGGTCGGCTCCGTCCGGGACGCCCGGCGCACCCTGCTGGAGGCCACCCAGGTCGCCGACGCGGCCCTGCACGACGCGCCCGGCGGCCGGGCCGCCTCGTACTACCGGCTGCCGGACGTCCGGCTGCGCGGCCTGCTCCACCTGCTGCGCGACGACGCCCGGCTGCAGACCTACGTGGAACGGGAGCTCGGGCCCCTGCTGGCCCACGACGCCGAGCACAACGGCCAGTTGGTGCAGATGCTGCGGATCTACCTGGAGCAGGGCCGGAACAAGTCGGCGGCGGCCGACGCCGCGCACCTGTCCCGGCCGTCCTTCTACGACCGCCTGCACAAGGTCGAGCGGATCCTCGGCGTCGACCTCGACCAGGTGGAGTCCTGTCTCTCCCTGCACGTGGCACTGCTCGCCCTGGACGCCGTCCGCCGCTGACCGCCGCACGCCGGCGGCCTACACGCCGGTGATGCGCCCCCAGACCTTGTGCAGTTCGGGCCGCTCCGCCGAGGTGACGTCGCGCATGGTGTGCAGCCGGGCGCGCATCTCGTCGGTCGGGAAGAGCAGCGGGTTCTCCGCCAGTTCGGCCTTGTCCTTGTCGCCACTGGCCGCCAGCACCTCGCGGGCGGCCGGCACCGGGCAGATGTACTGGACGAACGCGGCGAGTTCGGCGGCCACCTCGGGCTGGTAGTAGTGGTCGATCAGCAGCTCGGCGTTGCGCTTGTGCCGGGCCCGGTTGGGGATCATCAGGCTCTCCGCCCACAGCTCGCCGCCCTCCTGCGGCACCACGAACTCGATGTCCGGGTTCTGGGCGGTCAGTTGGACGGCGTCGCCGGAGTAGGCCTGGCAGGCGACGGCGGCGCCGGAGGCGAGGTCGCTGGTGTAGTCGTTGCCGGTGAAGCGGCGGATGTGGCCGGTGTCGACCATCTTCTGCACGGTGTCCATCGCCCGGTGCGCGTCGTCCTCGCCGAACCGGGAGACGTCCGCGCCCTGGGCGAGCATCAGCAGCCCGAGCGCCTCGTCCAGCCCGGCGAACAGGGTGACCCGGCCCTTGAGGTCGGGCGCCCAGAGGTCGGCGGTCGACTTCAGCTCCCGGCCGAGCGCCTTGCGGTTGTACGCGATGCCGGTGATCCCGGACTGCCAGGGCACGCTGCGCCGGCGCCCGGGGTCGAAGGCCGGGTCGGCGAGCTGCGGGTCCAGGTTGGCGGTGACGTTGGGCAGGTTGGCCCGGTCCATGGCCTGCACCCAGCCGAGCGAGACGTACCGGCCGGCCATCCAGTCGCTGACCACCATGAGGTCCCGGCCGGGGTCGGCGCCCTGGGTGAGCACCGGGCTGATCTTGCCGAAGAACTCGTCGTTGTCGTTGATGTCCTCGGTGTAGGTGACCGCGATGCCGGTCCGCTCGGTGAAGGCGTCCAGGGTCGGCCGGTGACCCTGGTCGTCGGTGTCGATGTACTGGGTCCAGTTGGAGAAGGCGAGCCGCTGCTCGCGGTCCGAGCGGTCCTGGACCGAGCGGCGGTCCTCGGCGACGTACGCGGACGGGATGCCGCAGCCGGTCAGCGTGCCGGCGCCGAGCAGCGCGGCCCCGCCGAGCACCGAACGCCGGCGGATCGTACGGGAGTTGTGGGGGCGGGTCGGGGTGGTGCTGCTGGGCATGGGGGAGGCCTCCGGAGCGTGGGACGGCCCCGGGCGTGCGCGACGCCCGGGGCCGTCCGGTCGGTACGTCAGACGGTGTGCGCGTCGGCGAGCGACAGCACCTCGTCGAGCACCGCGAGACCGGTCTTGGCCTCCTCCTCGGTGACGGTGCACGGCGGGACGACGTGGAGGCGGTTCATGTTGACGAACGGCCAGAGCCCGCGCTGCTTGCAGGCGGCGGCCAGCTCGGCCATCGGCGCGTTGGCGGCGCCGGCCGCGTTGTACGGGACCAGCGGCTCGCGGGTCCCGCGGTCCTTCACCAGGTCGAGCGCCCAGAACACGCCGAGGCCGCGGACCTCGCCGATCGAGGGGTGCCGCTCGGCCAGCTCCCGCAGGCCGGGGCCGAGCACGGTCTCGCCGATGTGCTTGGCGTTCTCGACGATGCCCTCCTCCGCCATGGCGGTGATGGTGGCGACGGCCGAGGCGCAGGCCAGCGGGTGGCCGGAGTAGGTGAGCCCGCCCGGGAACGCCCGCTCGGCGAAGGTGGCGGCGATCTCGGCGTTGATCGCCACGCCGCCCAGCGGGACGTAGCCCGAGTTGACGCCCTTGGCGAAGGTCAGCAGGTCCGGGGTGACACCCCAGTGGTCGGCGGCGAACCACTCGCCGGTCCGGCCGAAGCCCGCCATCACCTCGTCGAGGATGAACACGATGCCGAAGCGGTCGCAGATCTCCCGCACCCCGGCCAGGTAGCCCGCCGGCGGGATCAGGATGCCCGCGGTGCCGACCACGGTCTCCAGGATGATCGCCGCGATCGTCCCGGGGCCCTCGAAGGCGATCACCTGCTCCAGGTGCTCCAGCGCGCGCTCGCACTCCTGCGCCTCGTTCTCGGCGTGGAAGTTCGAGCGGTAGGCGTACGGGCCCCAGAAGTGCACCATGCCGGAGACGCCGGTCTCGTTGGCCCAGCGGCGCGGGTCGCCGGTGAGGGCGATCGCGTTGGCGGTGGCGCCGTGGTATGAGCGGTAGGCGGACATGACCTTCTGCCGGCCGGTGTGCAGCCGGGCCAGCCGGACGGCGTTCTCGACCGCCTCGGCGCCGCCGTTGGTGAAGAAGATCTTGTCGAGGTCGCCGGGGGTGCGCTCGGCGATCAGCCGGGCGGCCTCGCTGCGCGCCTCGACCGCGAAACCGGGGGCGATGGTGCAGAGCTTCGCCGCCTGCTCCTGGATCGCGGCGACCACCTTCGGGTGCTGGTGACCGATGTTGGTGTTGACCAGCTGCGAGGAGAAGTCGAGGTAGCGGTTGCCGTCGTAGTCCCAGAAGTACGAGCCCTCGGCGCCGGCCACCGCGAGGGGGTCGATCAGCGCCTGGGCGGACCACGAGTGGAAGACGTGCGCGCGGTCGGCGGCCTTGACCGCCTGGCCGGCGGCTGAGTCAGCGGTGGGGATGCTCATGCCGGTAAGGCTAGGGAGTCGCGGCCCCGAAGTGCAGTTTCATCTTGTCAGCCGGTCACGCGAACGGCCGACAGGATGCAAAGACACCGGGCCCGGGTCGAAAGGACCCGGGCCCATTGTCCGTTCACACGATGGACGTGCGATCAGAGCGCGGTCATACGGCGCTCGACCGCCACGACCCGCTGGATCGCGGTCATACAGCGCCCGACCGTCACGACCCGCTAGATCGCGGTCATGACGTGCTTCACCCGGGTGTAGTCCTCGAAGCCGTACGCGGAGAGGTCCTTGCCGTAGCCGGACTTCTTGAAGCCGCCGTGCGGCATCTCGGCGACCAGCGGGATGTGGGTGTTGATCCAGACGCAGCCGAAGTCCAGCCGGCGCGACATCCGCATGGCGCGGGCGTGGTCCTTGGTCCACACCGAGGAGGCCAGCGCGAACTCGACGCCGTTGGCGTAGTCGACGGCCTGGTCCTCGTCGGTGAACTTCTGCACGGTGATGACCGGGCCGAAGACCTCGTTCTGGATGATCTCGTCATCCTGCTGCAGGCCGGAGACGACGGTCGGGGCGTAGAAGTAGCCCTTCTCGCCGACCTGGTGGCCACCGGCCTCGACCTTGGCGTGGGCGGGCAGCCGCTCGATGAAGCCGGCCACCTGCTTCAGCTGGTTGGCGTTGTTCAGCGGGCCGTACAGCACGTCCTCGTCGTCCACGCCGCCGGTCTTGGTCTCGGCCGCGGCCTTGGCCAGCGCCTCGACGAAGGCGTCGTGGATCGACTCGTGTACCAGCACGCGGGTGGCCGCGGTGCAGTCCTGGCCGGCGTTGAAGTAGCCCGCGACCGAGATGCCCTCGACGGCCTCGGCGATGTCGGCGTCCTCGAAGACCACGACCGGGGCCTTGCCGCCCAGCTCCAGGTGGACGCGCTTGACGTCCTTGGAGGCGGACTCGGCGACCTGGATGCCGGCCCGGACCGAACCGGTGATGGAGGCCATCGCCGGGGTCTTGTGCTCGACCATCAGCCGGCCGGACTCGCGGTCGCCGCAGATCACGTTGAAGACGCCGGCCGGCAGCTCCAGGTCCTTGAGGACACCGCCGATGATCTCGGCGAGCAGGACGGTGGAGGCCGGGGTGGTGTCCGAGGGCTTCAGGACGACGGTGTTGCCCGCGGCGATGGCCGGGGCGAACTTCCAGACGGCCATCATCATCGGGTAGTTCCACGGCGCGACCTGGGCACAGACGCCGACCGGCTCGCGGCGGACGATCGAGGTCATCCCGTCCATGTACTCCCCGGCGGCCTTGCCCTCCAGCATGCGGGCGGCACCGGCGAAGAAGCGGATCTGGTCCACCATCGGACCGATCTCCTCCGAGAGGGTCAGCCCGCGCGGCTTGCCCGTGTTGCGGACCTCCGCCTCGACGAGCTCGTCGGCCCGGGCCTCGACCGCGTCGGCGATCTTGAGCAGCAGCTTCTGGCGGGTGCTCGGGGTGGCGTCGCGCCAGACCGGGAAGGCGGCGGCGGCCGAGGCCATGGCGGCGTCCACATCGGAGGCACCGGACAGCGGGGACGTCGCGTAGACCTCACCGGTGGTGGGGTCGACGATGTCGAGCGTGCGGCCGTCCGCCGCGTCGACGAACTCACCGTTGATGTAGTTGCGCAGCGTGCGAAGGTCGCTCACGGGGTCTCTCCTCGGTCTGGGCCTGCGGCGTTGCAGTTTCCGGCGCCATGGTACGTCGGCGGGTCCGGCGCACGAAGGGTGTCGGGTGGCCGGGCCCTGGACGGCGCGGTCCACTGGTTTGGGGGAACGCGCGCTGCGCTGCGGGGCTGCGCGCGTACCGTGCCAGGGTAGCCGCATGACTGCCGGTATCGACAGGTGCAGTACATGTAGGCGATGAAATCCGTACGCGGATTCCAAGATCACGACGAAATCAGCAGATTCCTCGCTTGCGAACAGGAGAACGATCAGGCACAGTGGCGGCGTGGCCAACCGCGACCGGAACGCGAGCGTTCCCCTCGATGCCGCCTCCAAGGCGATCATCGAGCAGCTCCAGGAGGACGGACGCCGCCCGTACGCCGCCATCGG
Source organism: Kitasatospora sp. NBC_01300 (assembly GCF_041435235.1). Classification (NCBI taxonomy): domain Bacteria; kingdom Bacillati; phylum Actinomycetota; class Actinomycetes; order Kitasatosporales; family Streptomycetaceae; genus Kitasatospora; species Kitasatospora sp. NBC_01300. The sequence goes on from NZ_CP108408.1 coordinate 2,604,338, forward strand.
CAAGGCCGTCGGCCTGTCCGAAGCGGCCGTGCGCCAGCGCGTCCAGAAGCTGCTCGACCAGGGCGTGATGCAGATCGTCGCCGTCACGGACCCGCTCACCGTCGGCTTCACCCGCCAGGCGATGGTCGGCATCCGGGTCGAGGGCGACATCGAGCCCGTCGCCGACGCGCTGGCCGCCCTCGACGAGGTCGACTACGTCGTCTGCACCGCAGGCTCGTTCGATCTCCTGGCCGAACTGGTCTGCGAGGACGACGAGCACCTGCTCGAACTGATCAACAAGCGCATCCGCGCGCTTCCCGGCGTGCGGAGCACCGAGAGCTTCGTCTACCTGAAGCTCCGGAAACAGACCTACACCTGGGGCACCCGATGACAGCCGACCCGGCGCAGAAGGACCTTTCCAAGACCGCCTACGACCACCTGTGGATGCACTTCACCCGCATGTCGTCGTACGAGAACTCCCCCGTGCCGACGATCGTCAAGGGCGAAGGCACCTACGTCTGGGACGACAAGGGCCGCAAGTACCTCGACGGCCTCGCCGGCCTGTTCGTCGTCCAGGCCGGCCACGGCCGCGAGGAGCTGGCCGAGGCCGCCGCCAAGCAGGCCAAGGAGCTCGCCTTCTTCCCGGTGTGGAGCTACGCCCACCCGAAGGCCGTCGAGCTGGCCGAGCGCCTGGCCAACTACGCCCCGGGCGACCTGAACAAGGTCTTCTTCTCCACCGGTGGCGGCGAGGCCGTCGAGACCGCCTGGAAGCTCGCCAAGCAGTACTTCAAGCTGACCGGCAAGCCGACCAAGTACAAGGTCATCTCGCGCGCCGTCGCCTACCACGGCACCCCGCAGGGCGCCCTGTCGATCACCGGCCTGCCGGGCCTGAAGGCCCCGTTCGAGCCGCTGGTGCCGGGCACCCACAAGGCCCCGAACACCAACATCTACCGCGCCCCCGCCTTCCTCGAAGGCCCGGACGGCACGGTCGACCCCGAGGCCTACGGCCGCTGGTGCGCCGACGAGATCGAGGTGGCCATCCTCAACGAGGGCGCCGAGACCGTCGCCGCCGTCTTCGTCGAGCCGGTGCAGAACGCCGGTGGCTGCTTCCCGCCGCCGCCCGGGTACTTCCAGCGCCTGCGCGAGATCTGCGACCGCCACGACGTGCTGCTGGTCTCGGACGAGGTCATCTGCGCCTTCGGCCGCCTGGGCACCATGTTCGGCGCCGACAAGTTCGGCTACCAGCCCGACATGATCACCTGCGCCAAGGGCATGACCTCGGGCTACTCCCCGATCGGCGCCACGATCATCTCGGACCGCCTCGCCGAGCCGTTCTACAAGGGCGACAACACCTTCCTGCACGGCTACACCTTCGGCGGCCACCCGGTCTCCTCCGCGGTGGCGCTGGCCAACCTCGACATCTTCGAGCGCGAGGGCCTGAACCAGAACGTCCTCGACAACGAGGCCGCGTTCCTGGGCACCCTGAACAAGCTGCGCGACCTGCCGATCGTCGGCGACGTCCGCGGCAACGGGTACTTCTACGGCATCGAGCTCGTGAAGGACAAGGTCACCAAGGAGTCGTTCAACGACGACGAGGTCGAGCGCGTCCTCTACGGCTTCCTGTCGAAGGCCCTCTTCGACAACGGCCTGTACTGCCGCGCCGACGACCGTGGCGACCCGGTCATCCAGCTGGCCCCGCCGCTGATCTCCAACCAGTCGACCTTCGACGAGATCGAGCAGATCCTGCGGACCAGCCTCACCGACGCGTGGGCGAAGATCTGACCCCCTGATCCTCCTTCCCCACCCTCCGCCGAAGGGCGGTCCCACTCCCCCGGGACCGCCCTTCGGCGTTTTTCCGGCGCTGCCGACCGATCAAACATGCCTGATTGCGGGTGATTTGCCCGCGATGGACCAGAGCGCCGCAACCGCACCAGGCCCCAGTCGTTCTAATCTGACGACTGTCATATCCCTGCGGCCACCCAGGATGGAACCTCATGTCAGCGGCACCGCCTGACAACGACGTGCTGTGGGCCCGGGGGATCGTCAAGTCCCATCACGGCACCCCCGCCCTCCGGGGCATCTCGATCGGCGTCCGCGAGGGCGAAGTGCTCGCCGTCACCGGCCCCCGCGGCTCCGGCAAGAGCACCCTCCTCGGCTGCCTCTCCGCCCTCCTCACCGTCGACGAGGGCGAGGTCTGGTTCAACAGCGCGCCCGTCCACACCCTCGGCCGGGCCGGGCGCGAACGGCTGCGCCGCGACCGCTTCGGCTTCGTCGGCTCCGAACCCCACCTGGTGCCCGAGCTGACCGCCCGGGAGAACGTCGCCCTGCCGCTGCTGCTCGCCGGCGCCGGCAACAAGGCCGCCTACACCGCCGCCGACGAATGGCTGGAACGCCTCGACGTCGGCGAGGTCGCCCGGCAGCGCCCCGACCGGCTGCTCCAGAGCCAGCGCCAGCGGATCGCCGTCGCCCGCGCCCTCGCCCCGCTGCCGCCCGTCGTGTTCGCCGACGACCCCACCGCCCCGCTCCACCGCGAGGCCGCCGACCAGGTCCTGCGGATACTGACCAGCGCGGCCCGGTCGCACCAGCTCACCCTCGTCCTGGCCACTCACGACCCCGAGCTCGTCCGGTTCGCGGACCGCGCCGTCGCCCTCGTCGACGGACGGCTCACCGCCCCCGCCGCCCCCGTCCCGCGCGGCCCCGCCGTCCCGGGGGCGGCCGGCGCGTCCGCCGTCTCGGCCACCCGCCGCTGACGACGCCGAGCCGCTGAAAGAGTCGACGTGTTCTATCTCCGTCTGGCCCGGGGCTACCGGGTGCCCGACCTCGGCCGCTGGCTGCTCACCGTGCTGGCCGCCGCCGTGGTCTCCGCCTTCCTGCTGCGCTCCCTCGGCCGGGCGATGAGCGACCCGCTCGGCGGCGAGGACGCGCTGGTGCGACTGCTCTGGTGCCTGCCCCCGCTCGCCGCCGTCGCCTGGTTCGCGGCCGTCGCCGCCCGCGCCGTACCCGCCCAGCGGCCCGAACGGATCACCGGCCTGCGCGCCGCCGGAGCCGGCTCCGGCCGGATCCGCGCCCTGATCGCCGGTGAGGTCGTGCTCGCCTGCACCCTCGGCAGCGCGCTCACCCTGCTGGTCTTCCTGGTCCTGCGCAACGACATCGCCGGGCCCGCGCTCGCCGCCGACCTCGGCATGGGCGTGCCGCTGCCGGCCGTCGCGCCGGTCGCCCTGCTCGCCCTGGTCCCGCTCACCGCCGGGATCGCTGCCGCCTGCGCCGTCCCGCCCACCGAGTACCTGCCCGGCAGCCGCACCCACCGGGGCACCGGCTTCGGCGCGCTGCGGGTCGCCCTGCCGGTCGGGCTCGCCGTGATCGGCCTCGCCCTCGAACTCATCGCCCTGCGGCCCGGCGCCGCCGCCGACGGCCGGCCGATCCACCTGCCCGCCGGGCTCGGCAGCACCAGCACCGCCGCACTCGGCGGCTGGGCCGCCAGCGCGGTCGGGCTCGCCCTGCTCACCGGCCCGTTGCTGTCCTGGACGGGGCGGCTGCTCGCGCTCGGCCGGCCCACCCCGCTGCGGCTGCTGGCCGGCCGCGGACTCACCGCCCAGGCCCGACGCCTCGGCCCGCCGCTGGCCGTGCTCACCCTCGCCCTCGCGCTGGTGCTCACCACCATCCGCTACTGGATCGGCACGCCCGACAGCGCCGACGTGCTGCCCGCCGTCGAGGCCTGCCTGGTGCTCGGCTGCGCGGCCGCCGCCGTGGCCGCCCGGTTGGCCGAGGTCCGCACCGACCGCCGGGACGTCACCGACGTGCTGCTGCGCCTCGGCACCTCGCCCCGGCTGCTGTTCGGCGCGGTCGCGCTGCGCACCCTGGCGGTGGGCACCACGCTGCTGGTGACCGGCGGGGCGACCGCCGCACTGGCGGCCGCCGGCCTGCGCTGACTTCCCGGCCTGTGGTGACCCGCCGGCTCAGCCCGCCGCGGCGAGCTGGCCGCAGGCGCCGTCGATCTCCTGGCCACGGGTGTCGCGGACGGTCGTCGGCACCCCGTGCGACTGGAGCCGGCGGACGAACTCGCGCTCGTCCTCGGGCCGGGAGGCGGTCCACTTGGAGCCCGGCGTCGGGTTCAGCGGGATCAGGTTGACGTGCACCCGGTGGTTCTTGATCAGCCGGCCGAGCAGGTCCGCCCGCCACGCCTGGTCGTTGATGTCCTTGATCAGCGCGTACTCGATGGAGATCCGCCGGCCCGACTTCTCCGCGTAGTTCCACGCGGCGTCCAGCACCTCGGAGACCTTCCATCGGGTGTTCACCGGCACCAGCTCGTCGCGCAGCTCGTCGTCCGGGGCGTGCAGCGACAGCGCCAGGCGGCAGCTGAGGCCCTCGTCGGCCAGCCGGTTCATCGCCGGGACCAGGCCGACGGTGGAGACCGTGACACCGCGCTGGGACAGGCCGAAACCGTCCGGCGCCGGGTCGGTCAGCCGGCGGATCGCGGCCAGCACCCGGTTGTAGTTGGCCAGCGGCTCGCCCATGCCCATGAAGACCACGTTCGACAGCCGCGCCTCGCCACCGGGGATCTCGCCGGCCTTGAGCGCGCGCATCCCGGCGGCGATCTGCTCGACGATCTCGGCGGTGGACAGGTTGCGGGTCAGCCCGGCCTGGCCGGTCGCGCAGAAGGGGCAGTTCATGCCGCAGCCCGCCTGCGAGCTGATGCACATGGTGACCCGGTCCGGGTAGCGCATCAGCACCGACTCGACGAGCGTGCCGTCGAAGAGCTTCCAGAGCGTCTTGCGGGTGGTGTCGTCGTCGCAGGACACGTGCCGCACGACCGACATCAGGTCCGGCAGCAGGCTCCCGGTCAGCTTCTCCCGGCTGGCGGCGGGGATGTCCGTCCAGCCCTCCGGGTCGTTCGACATCCGGCCGAAGTAGTGGTTGGAGAGCTGCTTGGCACGGAACGGCTGCTCGCCCAGCTCGGCGACGGCCTCCTTGCGCTCGGCGGGGCTCAGGTCGGCGAGGTGTCGCGGGGGCTTGGCGCCGCGCGGCGCGACAAAGGTGAGTTCTCCGGGCTTAGGCATGGTTCATCCAGTGTCGCAGACGCCGGGAGCAGGCCGGGACGTGCGAGGGCCCCGGACGCACAGGCGTCCGGGGCCCTTCCGCCGCTCGCGGCCGGAGGCCGGGTCGAGGGCCTCTCCGAGAGCCGACAGGCCCTAACTGCCGACGAAGGCCGCCAGCAGCAGCCAGACCACCGGAGCGGTCGGCAGGAGCGAGTCCAGCCGGTCCATGATGCCGCCGTGGCCGGGCAGCAGCGTGCCCATGTCCTTGATGCCGAGGTCGCGCTTGATCATCGACTCGCCCAGGTCGCCCAGGGTCGCGGTGACCGCCGCGCAGCCGCCCAGGATCAGGCCCTGCCACCAGCTGCCGCCGTCGATGATCAGCTCCATCAGCACGGCGCCCGCCAGCATCGACAGGCCGATGCCGCCGGCCAGGCCCTCACGGGTCTTGCCGGGGCTGATCGTCGGGGCGAGCTTGGTCTTGCCGAACTTGTAGCCCACGGCGTAGGCGCCCGTGTCGCTGCAGATCGTGACGATCAGGAACAGCACGATCCGCTGGGGGCCGTCGTCGGCCGCCAGCATCAACGCCACGAAGGTCGCCAGGAACGGCACGTAGAAGGCGGTGAACACCCCGGCCGTTATGTCCCGCAGGTAGTCCTCCGGCGGCTCGGCCATCCGCCAGACCATCACCGCCAGCCCGGTCAGCGCGAGCGAGGCCGCGGCCCACTGCACCCCGGCCCAGTAGCCGGTGGAGATCATGGCGATGCCGCCCACGACCAGCGGCACCAGCGGCGCCTTGATCTGCTTGCGCTCGGCGAGCCGGCTGGTCAGCTCCCAGACGCCGACCGACACCGCGGCCATCACGACGAACAGGAACAGCGCCTTCACCACGAACAGCGAGGCGATGATCACCGCACCGAGACCGACCCCCACACCTATCGCGGCCTGGAGGTTACGGCCACCGCGCTGCTTGCGCGGCTGCGGCTGCGGGGCGGACTGGGCGGCCACGGGTGTCTCCTGCCCTGGATGGGACGACGGCACGAAGTGGGGCTGCCCGGCCGCCGGGTAACTCGGCGGCGCGGGAGGCACCGGGGCCCCGGGGCGCGGCGGGGCGCCGCGGCCGGGGGTGGCGTCATCGGTTATCGCGCGCAGCACGACCGTCTCCGTCACACCCGGCACCGCCGCCTCGGACCGGTCGTCCCGGAACAGCGGGCCGCTCAGCCGACCGGCCTCCCGGGACTGACCGGCGGCGGGGTCACCCGGTCGGCCGGAGCCCGCCGGCGCGCCCTGGTCCGGCACGCCGGGGAACGGGCCGGGGCCCGCCGGTACGGGAGGCATGACCTGAGTCTCCTCCGCGTCGCCGCCCCAGTACACCGGAGGCTGCTGCGAGTGATCCGAACGGTGGCCGGGGTCACCCGGCGCGCCGCCCGGCGCACCCGGGTGGGCGGCCCCGCCGCCCGGGTGACCGGGGTGGCCCTGGGCCTGCGACGGCGGGTACTCGCCGTACCCCGGCGCCGGGTGCGCCTGCTGCAGAGGAGCCTGCGGCCGGGGCTGCGGCGCCGGGCGGTAGGGCTGGAACTGCTGGTCGGACGGGCCCCAGTAGCCAGGGGCGTCAGGGGCGTCGTTCATCAGACTTCGAGCAGCTCGGCTTCCTTGTGCTTCAGCAGCTCGTCGACGGCGGCCACGTACTTGGCCGTGGTGTCGTCGAGCTCCTTCTCGGCGCGGCGGCCGTCGTCCTCGCCGACCTCGCCGTCCTTGACCAGCTTGTCGATGGCGTCCTTGGCCTTGCGGCGCACCGCGCGGATCGAGACCTTCGCGTCCTCGCCCTTGCCCCGGGCCACCTTGATGAACTCCCGGCGGCGCTCCTCGGTCAGCTCGGGCAGCACCACCCGGATGAGGGAGCCGTCGTTGGACGGGTTGACGCCCAGGTCGGAGTCGCGGATCGCCTGCTCGATCGCCTTCAGCGCGGTCTTGTCGAACGGCGAGACGACCGCCATCCGGGGCTCCGGCACCGAGAACGAGGCCAGCTGGTTGATCGGCGTCACGGTGCCGTAGTACTCGGCGACGATCTTGGCGAACATCGCCGGGTGGGCACGGCCGGTGCGGATGGCGGCGAAGTCGTCCTTGGCGACGGCGACGGCCTTCTCCATCTTCTCCTCGGCTTCGAGGAGGGTCTCTTCGATCACTGTGATCTCCCTGTCCGGTTCATCTGCGATTGTCCCGACCGGTGTCGGCGTCGAGGCCGGTCACGGCGACGGCGCCGTCCCGTACGGCTGATTGCTGCTCAGGCCCGGACAGAATCCTGGCTGATGAGTGTGCCGATCTTCTCACTCTTCACCGCGCGCGCGATATTGCCCTCCGCCAGCAGCTCGAAGACCAGCATCGGGAGGTTGTTGTCCTTGCACAGCGTGATCGCGGTGAGGTCGGCGACCTTGAGGTCGCGCGCGATGACCTCGGAGTACTCCAGCGCGTCGAACTTCACCGCGTCCGGGTTGGTCCGGGGGTCCGAGTCGTAGACGCCGTCCACACCGTTCTTGCCCATCAGCAGGACGTCGGCGTGGATCTCCAGGGCCCGCTGGACGGCGGTGGTGTCGGTCGAGAAGTACGGCATGCCCATACCGGCGCCGAAGATCACCACACGGCCCTTCTCCAGGTGCCGGACGGCCCGCAGCGGCAGGTACGGCTCGGCGACCTGGCCCATGGTGATCGCGGTCTGGACCCGGGTCTCGATGCCTTCCTTCACCAGGAAGTCCTGCAGCGCCAGGCAGTTCATCACGGTGCCGAGCATGCCCATGTAGTCGGAGCGCGCCCGGTCCATGCCGCGGACCTGCAGCTCGGCGCCCCGGAAGAAGTTGCCGCCGCCGATGACCACCGCGACCTCGGTACCGGCACGGACGACGGTGGCGATCTCCCGGGCGATCGCGTGCACGACGTCCGGGTCGACGCCGAGTCCGCCACCACCGGCAAAGGCTTCACCGGACAGCTTGAGCAGCACCCGGCGGCGCGAGCCGGCCTTGGGGTCCTGCGCGGTCTCCTGCGTCTCCTGCATGGACTTCTCCTTTTTGCACCTACTGGCTCACAGGCGCGGGTGTGCGGATGCCCGGCCTGCGCGTACGCGAGAGGAGGCCACTGCCGCGGGAACCGGTTCGGTGTCCTGCACGGCAATGGCCTCCTCGTCGTTCATGGTGCCGACGCGGCCCGCCCGTGGACGGTTGGCACTGGGTGAGCCCGTTCGGCGTTCCGCCCGCCCCGGTCACCGGGCGGGGGCGGTTCCCAGCGTAAGGGTGCCGGGGACCAGGTGGAACGTGGCTCAGGCGCCGACGCGGAAGCGGGCGAAGCGCTTGAGGGCGACGCCGTTCTCCTCGAGGACCTTGGCGACGGTCTTCTTGTTGTCCTTCGCGAAGGCCTGCTCCAGGACGGAGTTCTCCTTGACGAAGCCGGTGACGCGACCCTCGACGATCTTCGGCAGGGCAGCCTCGGGCTTGCCCTCCTCGCGCGCGGTGGCCTCGGCGACGCGACGCTCGTTCTCGAGGTCCTCGGCCGGGATCTCCTCGCGGGACAGGAACTTCGGCGCGAACGCGGCGATGTGCTGCGCGACGTCCTTCGCGACCTCGGCGTTCTCCTTGTCCAGCTCGACCAGGACGCCGACGGCCGGCGGCAGGTCGGGGCTGGTCTTGTGCAGGTAGACCGCGACGAAGCCGTCACCGTCGAACTGGGCGAAGCGACGGAAGACGATCTTCTCGCCCAGGGTCGCGTTGGCCTCGTCGACGAACTGCTGGACGGTCTTGCCGGCCTCGATCTCGGACGCCAGGGCGGCGTCCAGGTCGGCCGGGGCGGTCTTGGCCACGTGAGCGGCGATCGCGTCGGCGACCTGGACGAAGTTGTCACCCTTGGCGACGAAGTCGGTCTCGCAGTTCAGCTCGACCAGAACGCCGGACTTCTTGTCCTCGGCGATCAGCGCGGCGACGGCGCCGTTGGAGGCGTCACGGCCCTCGCGCTTGGCAACGCCCTTCTGGCCCTTGATGCGCAGGAGCTCGACGGCCTTCTCGACGTTGCCCTCAGCCTCGTCCAGAGCCTTCTTGCAGTCCATCATGCCGGCGCCGGTGAGCTCACGGAGCTTCTTGACGTCCGCGGCGGTGAAGTTCGCCATGGTGTGAATCTCTTCTCGCGTCTCGCGTGTCTGCGTGGGGAGACGCCGGGACCGATGGTTCGGTCCCGGCGCGGGAGAGAGGGGCACCTACCGGTGTCGTACCGGCGGGTGCCCCTCACCCTTGGTACGTCAGGCCTGCTCGGCCGGCGCCTCGGTGGCCGCAGCCTCGGCAGCGGGGGCCTCGACGGCCGGAGCCTCGGCGGCGGGGGCCTCAGCGGCCGGAGCCTCGGCGGCGGCGGGGGCCTCCTCGGCCTTCTTCTCGCCCTCGATGAGGTCCTTCTCCCAGTCGGCCAGCGGCTGGTCGGCACCCGGCTCGGCCTTGACGTCGCCCTTGGCAACACCGGCGCGGGCCTTCAGACCCTCGGCCACGGCGTCGGCGATCACGCGGGTCAGCAGGGTGACGGAGCGGATCGCGTCGTCGTTGCCCGGGATCTTGTAGTCGACCTCGTCGGGGTCACAGTTGGTGTCGAGGATGGCGACGACCGGGATGTTGAGCTTCCGGGCCTCGCCGACCGCGATGTGCTCCTTCTTGGTGTCCACGATCCACACGGCGCTGGGGACGCGCTGCATGTCGCGGATACCGCCGAGGGTCTTCTCCAGCTTGTCGTGCTCGCGCTGGAGGACCAGGAGCTCCTTCTTGGTGAGGCCGGAACCGGCCACGTCCGAGAAGTCCAGCTCGCCGAGCTCCTTCAGGCGCTGCAGGCGCTTGTAGACGGTCGAGAAGTTGGTCAGCATGCCGCCGAGCCAGCGCTGGTTCACGTAGGGCATGCCCACGCGGGTGGCCTGCTCGGCGATGGCCTCCTGGGCCTGCTTCTTCGTGCCGACGAAGAGGACGCTGCCGCCGTGGGCAACGGTCTCCTTGATGAACTCGAAGGCGCGGTCGATGTAGTTCAGCGACTGCAGGAGGTCGATGATGTAGATGCCGTTGCGCTCCGTGATGATGAAGCGCTTCATCTTCGGGTTCCAACGGCGGGTCTGGTGACCGAAGTGGACGCCGCTCTCCAGCAGCTCCCGCATCGTGACGACGGCCATAGCCGTGCTCCTCAGGTGTTACGGCCCGGCGGTCGCGCAACGGACGGCGGGTTCGCGCGGTGGCGCTCCCCGCTCGCGCGGTGCGTCCGGCCGGGTCAGGCTCGGTTTGTCCGTGGCAGCCAGGTGACAGCCACGCCTGACGCCCCGAACGTGCCGAGCCGCTTGAACCCGCACGGTCCGGGGACCAGGCGGGCTCGGCGGACCGAGCGGCACTCGCACCTGGCGGGGGCAGCGGCCGGGCCGCGTCCGTCCACCGGTGGCGGGGCGTGCGAAGTCGACCCGGCGGACCGGGTCGCGTGTGAAGTGTACGGGAAGCGCTGCGGGGCGGGCGACTCCGCGACCGGCGGAGGCCCTGGGCGGGCGGATCCGCGCTGACGGGAGCTGGGCGGAGACGGGGCAGAGACGGGACGGAGGCGGGCCGGCCGGGCCTTGGGAACGCGGCCGCCGCGGTGCTTGTACACCGGATGGCGGCATCCGTACACCCACTGGAGGGACGGGATCCGGCCACGAGGGCGGTTTGTCCACAGGAGTCCGGAAGTGGGTGGCACCGGGGCGGCGGCGCAGCAAGCCTCGGGGCATGACTGCTCGCGCTGGGTGCCCGGTTCCGTCCGCCGTCGATCCGGCCCGCTCCAGGCTGGGCCGGTTGGGGCCGGATTGGTTGAGGCCAGGCCGGTTGGGGCCGGACGGGTTGGGGCCGCGCTCGTTCGGTGTGCTGCGGGGGCTGGTCGCCGTGCTGGCAGCACTGGTGCTGCTGGTTTCGGGCGGCGCGGCGCGGGGCGCCGCTCTCAGCGGGGGCATCGGCCCAGGTCCGGGTGAGGGCGCTGGAGGTACTGGCGGGGGCCGCGAGACCGGCCGGTCCGGTTCGGACGGTGCGCGGGCCTGGCCGGTGGGCGGGCCCGACGGGGTGCTCGGGCGGTTCGAACCACCGGCCACGCCGTGGGCCGCCGGACACCGGGGAGTGGACCTCGCCGCCGCGCCCGGGGCGGAGGTACGGGCGGCTGCCGCCGGGGTGGTCACCTTCTCCGGGCTGGTGGCGGGGCGCCCGGTGGTGACCGTCACCCACCCCGGCTCGGGGTCACCTCCCTTGCGGACCACCTACCTGCCCGTCACCGGCACCGCCCCGGTCGGCACCGAGGTACCCGCCGGGCAGGTGATCGGGCGGCTCGCCCCCGACGGACGGCACTGCCCAGCGCGGGACTGCCTGCACTGGGGGCTGCTGCGCGGCGGGCGCTACCTCGACCCACTGGCCCTGTTCGGCGCAGGAGCGGCGCGGCTGCTGCCGCTGGGCGGCGCAGGGCGCACCTGATGAATCAGCTGAACCGAATGAACCGGACGCACCGGGCCGGATAGCGGCTCAGGCCCGACCGAGGCCGTGCAAGGCCATGGCCACGGCGGCGTCCGCGATCAGCTCGGGGCGCTCGGCCGCACACCCGGCGCGGCCCCCCGCCGCCACTTGCTCGGCCCGGCGCACGGCCGCCTCCACGACCCCTTGGAGCAGCGCCGCAGCGAGCCGGGGCTGCGCGTGACCGAGATCCTCCAGGGCCCGGACGACCAGGCCGACCAGCTTGCCGTGCGCCGCCCGGATGCGCTCGCGCGCGGCCTCGTCGAGTTCGAGCGCGGAGATCGCCACCACCGCCCGGTGGCGCGGGTCCGCGGCCAACGCCAGCTGGCCGCGGACATACGCCTCGATCCGGTCGGCCGCGCTGTCGCAGCTCTCCATCCCGGCCTCGATCTCGGCCGCCCAGAGCGGGAAGTCCACCTCGCAGAGCGCCTCGACCACGGCGGCCCGGGAGCGGAAGTACTCGTAGACCGAGGAGCGCGCCAGGGAGGTGCGCGCAGCGAGCGCGGGGAAGGTCAGCGCCTCCATGCCGCCCTCCGTGAGCAGGGTGCGGGCAGCGTCAAGGAGGGCTGCGCGCTGCAGCTGGCGATGCTCGGCCACCGTGGCCGCTCGGATCTTCGGCACGCTCCCACTGTACGGAGCCCTACCTGCGGCCGGTACGGCGCCGCGCATCTGGGCGGGGAGCGAGGGCGCGCAGGCGCGCGGCGAGGCGTGCGAGTGGGCGCGTGACCCGGGGATCCGGCCCGGAGTAACGGCCCAGGATTCCGGCCGGGCGGGTGCGGCCCAGGATTGCGGCCGGGCGGGTGCGGACCGGCGACGTGGTCGAGGTCGCGACCCGGAGGTCGGCCGGGACGGGACGGTCCCGGCCCGCGCTACCGGATGTCCGACAGCTTGGCGCGCAGTTGGAGGACGGACTTGGTGTGGATCTGGCTCACCCGACTCTCCGTCACCCCCAACACCTGGCCGATCTCAGCGAGGGTGAGGCCCTCGTAGTAGTAGAGCGTCACCACGGTCTTCTCCCGCTCGGGGAGGGTGTTGACCGCCTGCGCCAGCAGCCTGCGCAGCTCGCGGTCCTCGGCCACCTCGACCGGGTTGTCGGCACCGTGGTCCACCAGGGTGTCCATCAGGCTCAGCCGGTCGCCGCCCTCCCCCACCGGGTGCAGCAGTTCGTCCAGGGCCACCACGTTGGCCAGGGACAGTTGGCTGAAGATCGCGTGCAGGTCCTCGATCGCGATGCCCATCTCGGCCGCGACCTCGGGCTCGTGCGGCGTACGGCGCAGCCGGGCCTCCAGCGTCGCGTACGTCCGCTCGACGGCCTTCGCCTTCTGCCGCACCGAGCGCGGGATCCAGTCCAGGGCCCGCAGTTCGTCGATGATCGCGCCGCGGATCCGGCTGATCGCGTAGGTCTCGAACTTGATGGCGCGGTCGACGTCGAACTTCTCGATCGCGTCGATCAGCCCGAAGACCCCCGAGGAGACGAAGTCGGCCTGCTCGACGTTGGAAGGCAGGCCGACCCCGACCCGCCCCGCCACGTACTTGACGAGCGGTGAGTAGTGCAGGATCAGCTGCTCGCGCAGCCGCTGGTCGCCGGTCTCCTTGTAGGAGCGCCAGAGCTCTTCGAGCGCGGTGCGCCCCTGGGCTCCGGGGCCCGGACCGGACGGCCCCCGCTCCGGGCCTGGCAGGGGGGTGCCGTCCGGCTGCAGGGCACCGGCAGCGATCGGACGGGCCGAGCCGTCGCCGGTGGCGGCGGCGACCGCGTCGGCGGGCTGGCCCGGCACCGCCGTCGGCCGGCCGCCCTGGCGCGACAGGCCCCCCATCGTCCCCGCCGCCTTGGGCGGGAACTCAGTCACGGGGCGCCGCTCGGTCCGCGGCCCTCCCGAGGACCGGGCGCCACCGGTCACTCTGTGTCCGGGAATGTGTGTGGGCATGCGTTGGTCTGCGCCGTTCTGCCGAGTCATGTGCTGATAGGGAAGGCATGTGGAGCGTAGCGTGACCGACTCGCTGCAATGCGCTACCGCCACTCGGTCGTCCCCCGATCCGGTGGCGTTCGCGTCACCGGATCCGGGCACGCGAACGGACGAACCGGATCAGCAGGTCAGCCGGGCGATTCCGACACCCCCTCCCCCACGACACGGATGTGCGCTTCGTTCCGACCGTCACCTCCTCCGCACCAGGCGCCAGTGCGCGCCGTGCCGCTCGACGTAACCGAGCGAGCCCAACTCGTAGAGCCGTTGCAGCACTTCGTCCGGCGGGAGTCCGGACTGCCGGGCCAACCGCTCGATCGGCGCGCCCTCCGCCGTCGCCGGGACGGCCTCCAGCACCCGGGCCACCGCCGGTTCCAGCAGGTCCCTGGGCAGGACCGGGCCGCTGCGCTGCGGCGCCAGGTCGTCCCCGATCGCCCCGATCAGTTCGGCGATCTCGGCGGAGTCGGTGACCAGCGTGGCGCCGCCGCTGCGGATCAGGGCGTGCACCCCGGCCGAGAGTTCCGAGGTCACCGGGCCGGCGACGCCCATGGTGTGGCGGTTGAGGTCCCGTGCCCGTCTGGCCGTGCTCAGCGCACCGCTGCGCATCGCCGCCTCGACCACCACCGTGCCCCGGGTGAGCGCCGCGATGACCCGGTTGCGGAGCACGAAGCGGAAGCGGTTCGGGTGCTCCCCGGGCGGGAGTTCGCTGACCAGCAGCCCCTGGGCGCCGATCCGCCGGATCAGTTCGGCGTTCCCCTTCGGGTAGGCCACGTCGACCCCGCAGGCGAGCACCGCGATGGTCATCCCACCGACGGAGAGCGCCCCTCGGTGGGAGGCCGCGTCGATCCCGTAGGCGGCTCCGGACACCACGACCCAACCTCGCTCGGCCAGTTGGGCCGACAGCTCCCCCGCGACGTGGGCGCCGTAGGCCGTGCAGGCCCGGGAGCCGACCATCGCCACCGAGCGGAGCGCGAACAGCCGCAGCGAACCCGTGCCGGTCGTCCAGAGCCCGATCGGGCGCCCGTCGCCCAGATCGTCCAGTTGACTGGGCCATTCCGTGTCCCCCGGAATGATGAAGCGCCCACCGACGGCTCGTACCCGTTCCAGGTCCTCGACCGGGTCCAGACCGGGGAGTCTCGCCTGGTAGCCGGCCAGCCGGGGCCCGTCCAGTCCGGGGTGCGCGGGCACCGTCCCGTCGCGGATCGCCCGGACGACGTCGGCTGCGGAGAGCTGGCCGAGCCACCGGCCGACCACCGCGTCCCCGGGCTCGCTCAGCCGGCTGAGTACGGCGCGGGCGAGGCGCTCCGGATCGGGACCGGACCCGGGCTCTGCCCGGCCGGGAGGTTGAAGGTGCGTCATCATCGGGTTCATGCCTCACCGCCCTCGTTCGCCGGATTCTGGTCGCGTTTCCCGGACCGCTTGGCGGAGCCGGACCGGATGGATCGGCCAGGGGCATCGGGGCGGCCCGACGGACCAGGACCTTCCAGACCAGGCCTCTCCGAACCAGGACTCGCCGGGTCAGGCCTCTCCGGGTCGGGGCAGTCGAGACGATCGGGCTTCTCGAACCGGCCCGACCGGCTGTGCCCTTCGGGCGGCTCGTCGACCGGCCCGCTGCGCTGGGCCGGGATGCCACCGAGTCGGCCGTAGACCCGCTCGGCCAGCGGCAGCCCCTGCTCGACGCCGGTGCGCAGGACCAGTGCGGTGCGGACGTCCCGCTGGTCCGGCCGGTCCCGACCGGCGAGGTCGGCGACCGTCCAGGCGACCCGGAGCACCCGGTCCAGGCCCCGGGCGGTCAGCAGCCCGCGCTCCAACTGGCGGGCGACGTCGTTCAGTGCGCCGGGGACGAGCTGCCAGCGGGTCCGCAGTTCGTGACCCGGGACTTCCGCGTTGGTCCGCCACGGGGTGTTCGCCAGCCGGGCCGCCGCCCGTTCCCGCGCGGCCAGCACCCGGGCCGCGACGGTCTCGGTGTTCTCCGCCGTGGCGTCCCGTTCCATGAGTTCGATCCTCGTCACCGGGGCGACCTGGACCTGGAGGTCGACCCGGTCCAGCAGCGGCCCGGAGAGCCGCCCCTGGTAGCGGCTGACCATCGCAGGAGTGCACTCGCAGCCCTCGCCCCGCCGTGAATGCCGACCGCACGGGCAGGGGTTGGCAGCCAGACAGAGCAGGAACCTGGCCGGGAGCCGGAGTGAGCCGGCCGAGCGGGCGATCACCACCTCGCCCGACTCCAGCGGCTGGCGCAGTGAGTCGAGCACCCGCACCGGAAACTCCGGTGCCTCGTCCAGGAACAGCACACCCCGGTGGGCCAGCGAGACCGCCCCCGGTCTCGGCAGGCCGCTGCCGCCGCCGACGATCGCCGGCATCGTCGTGGAGTGGTGCGGGGCGCAGTACGGCGCCGTGTCGATGAGCGGGCGCCCGGCCGGGAGCAGCCCGGCCACCGAGTGCACGGCGGTGACCTCCAGGGCCTCCTTCTGGGTCAGTGGCGGAAGCAGCGCGGGCAGCCGCTCCGCCAGCATCGTCTTGCCCGCGCCCGGTGGGCCCTTGAGGTACAGGTGGTGACCGCCGGCAGCGGCGATCTCCAGGGCGCGCCGGGCCTCGTACTGTCCGGCCACGTCGGCCAGGTCGAGGCGCGCCGACTTGTCGTCGGCCAGTCCCCGGACGCCGGCGCTGGGCAGCATCAGGCCGGCCATCAGCGGATCCGGCCGCCCGCTGATCGGGTCGGGCGGCTCCTCCGGCGCGGGCGCGCCGGTCAGGACGGCGATCAGCTGCCGCAGGCTGCGGACGCCGATCACGGTCACGCCCGGGACGAGCGAGGCCTCGGGCGCGGTCTGCTCGGCGACCACGACCCGCTGGTATCCCGCATCGGCCGCGGCCAGCACCGACGGCAGCACCCCGCGGACCGGCCGCACCCGGCCGTCCAGCCCCAGTTCGCCGATGATCAGCAGTTCGGCGATGGAGGAGGGGTCGAGCCGCTCGGCCGCGGCCAGGACGGCGCAGGCCACCGCGAGGTCGAAGCCACTGCCGCTCTTGGGCACCGAGGCCGGACTGAGCCCGACGGTCAGCTTGCGCTGCGGCCAGGCCTCACCGCTGTTGACCACGGCCGCGCGCACCCGGTCGCGGGCCTCGGACAGCGCCTTGTCGGGCAGGCCGACCAGGGTGAACGCGGCCACCCCGGGCTCCAGATCGGCCTGGACCTCGACGATCACTCCGTCGACGCCGACCAGCGCGACGGAACAGGTACGGGCGAAGGCCATCTCAGACCACTCCCCGCAGGTGGTCGACCAGGGCCGCACCCCGGGCCCGGTTGATTACGGCCACCAAGTCGATCCGCACGCCCCCGGGCGGAGCGGGCGGCCAGTGCGGGTCCGTGGGCCCGGGGTCGTACCCGGGACCGGCCAGCCGTGCGAAGTGGCCCGGCCAGCGTTCGGCCATCCAGCGCTCCGCCAGGCGTTGCAACCGGGCGGCCTTGGCCTGGCCGATGGCCTCGCTGGGTTGTTGGAAGCCCCGCTCGGAGCGGGTCTTCACCTCGCAGACCGCGACGGTGTCGCCGTCGAGGGCGACGATGTCCAACTCACCCTCGACACAGCGCCAGTTGCGGTCCAGGATGCGGAGCCCGGCCTCCGTGAGACGGCGGGCGGCGACCCGCTCGCCGTAGCGGCCGAGCCCGTTGTTGGTACTGCGACCGCCGGTACTGCGGCCCGGGCCCGGCCCGGTGCCGTCCCTCGTGTCGTCTTTCGCGCCGTCGCGCACGGCTGCGGCCGCTGTGGCCTCTCCGGCCTGGTCCGGTACGGCCGCACCCGGTACGGCCTGGTCCTGCGTGATCGTGTTCTGCACGGTGACCACCTCCGCCGTGGAGGTTGCACCGTCGCGCACGGCGGGGCCGGGAATTTCCGGTTCCCTGTGGATAACTCGGGCCTGTGGATAACTTTTGTCACCCGCAGGAGTGAGACGCCCCGATCGCGCGAAATTCCGCTGGACAACGCCGGTCCGAGCAGTCCAACGTCAGTTCCCGAAGCCGGACTCGTCCGAGGGCAGCTCCAGATCGCTCTTCGCGAGTTCCTCGATGTTCACGTCCTTGAAGGTCAGCACCCGGACCTTACGGACGAACCGGGCCGGCCGGTACATGTCCCAGACCCACGCATCCGCCATCGACACCTCGAAGAAGACCTCGCCCTGCACCGAGTGCACCTGCAACTCGTAGTCATTGGTGAGGTAGAACCGTCGCTCGGTCTCGATCACGTACTTGAACAGGCCGACGACGTCCCGGTACTCCCGGTAGAGCTTGAGCTCCATCTCGGTCTCGTACTTCTCGAGATCTTCGGCACTCATCCAGGCGTCCCCTCAACTTGTCACGTCCACCCATTGTGGACCACCGCACCCACGCTCAGAGCCGTACCGGGGCGACCGGCGGGCCCTCGGCCAGCAGTCGCTCCAGGAAGTCCGCCAATCCGACCGGGTAGACCGTCTCGGCGGTCCCCCTCAGCTCCTCGACCGTCCACCAGCGCGCCGCGAGCAGTTGGGCGTGTTCCTCCTCGCCCATCCCCGAGTGGTCGAGACCCGTCTCCGTGGTCCGGGCCAGATGGAACCACTGATCCTGCTCGTAACGCCGTCCCTGAAAGGAGAACGACACCGTGCCGTACGCCACCAAGGGCCCCAGGTCCACACCCCGCAGGCCGGTCTCCTCCACGAGTTCCCGCGTGGCGGCCTCCCGCACGTCCTCCCCTGGCTCCAAGCCGCCGCCGGGCGTGAACCACCACGCCTCCCCCGGCGTGGCCGGGTCGGAGCCCAGGAAGAGAAGGATGCGGTCCTGCCCGTCCAGCAGCAGGATCCGTGCCGCCCTGCGCCGTTGTGCCGTCATGGCAGCGCTCCACGCTCCTTCCGTTCGCGTCGGTGGCGCTACCGATCCTGCCACCCGGCACCGCCGTCCGGGGCGATGTTCGGCAGAGCGGCCCTGGCCGCGACGACCGCGATCAGGAACTGCGCCCCCGGCTGAGCCGGCGGGCCAGGCCCGCCACCCCGCCCACCGCCGAAGTCACGAGGATCAGCGCCGCACCCGCAACGGTCGCGAAGGCGGCCGGTTGCAGCGGCCCGGGCGCACCGGCCTTCGGTCCGGGAAGCCCGTCGAAGGCCGCGGTCCGGCCGAGGTCGCCCGTCCGGCCGAACGGCATCAGGGTGGCCTCGACCCTGGCCTCCACCGCGCCGGCCGGGACGGTCCCGCCGTCGACATCCAGGTGGGTGCGGGAGTCGAGCGAGCCCAACCGGTTGTCGCCGAGCAGGAACAGCCGCCCCGGCGGCACCGTGACGCTGAACGGGGAACCCTGCGGGCCCTGCGCCGCGAGGTACGGCTCCTCCACCGCCTGTCCGTCGACCGTCAGCCGGTGGTCGTTGCCGGTGGCCGCGACGGTGTCCCCGCCGACCGCGACCACGCGCTTGACCATGAGCTCGCCACCCCAGTCCTGGTCCCGGAAGACCACGACGTCCCCCCGGCCGACGGCCCCGCCGCCGATCTTCCGGGCGAGCACGGTGTCCCCGATCCGAAGCGTGGGGGACATCGAGGCGGTCGGGATGCTGTACGGCCGGTAGTCGATCGCGATCAGGGCGAAGCCGCCGATCATCAGCACCAGCCCGAGCGCGATCGCGACGCCCTGCAGCACCGCCGCGGGCCGACGGGCCGGACGGGCGGGCGAAGCCGGGTGGTCGGCCGTCTGCTCAACGACACCGCTCATCGAATCCGTCCACCTCTGGCCGACCGGAGAACACCACTGGCACGCCGGGGGCACCGGCGGAAAAGCCGACGGGCCGTGGCACGTCCGAGCAGATTACTCGTCGGTACCACGGCCCGCGCAAGGGCTGGGGAGAACCCGGTGGAGCTCAGGAGTCCTTCCGGCCGTCCCTCCGCTCCTGCACCCGACGCACCAGCGGAAGCAGCACGACCGCGCCCACCGCGCCGGCCACGGGAGGCGCCAGAGGCGCGGCCGCCGCCAGACCCTTCTGATCGAAGGTGTTCGGCACCGAGAGCGTCGACCAGTGGCCGACCGGCCAGGCCACGACGAAGGCCCGCCCGATCACGTTGCCCACCGGAACGGTGCCGCCGCCCGGTTGGTCCATGTGGAAGCGGGAGTCCAGCGAGTCGGCGCGGTGGTCGCCCATCACCCAGATCCGGCCGTTGGGCACCTTCACCGGGTCGAACGGGTGGTCACCGCAGGGGGTGTTGCCCTGGTAGACGTACGGCTCGTTGAGCGCGACGCCGTTGACCTTCACCGGCCCGGTGCCCTCGCACTCGACGGTGTCCCCGCCGACCGCGATGACCCGCTTGATCAGGTCCTTCTCGTTGGCCGACGGCATCAGGCCGACGAAGCTGAGCACGTCCTGGACGCCCCGGACGAAGGAGTTGCTGCTCTGCGGGGTCGGCTCGTCGTTCAGCCAGCCGCCCGGGTCGTGGAACACCACGACCTCGCCGCGCTCGGGCTCCGCTCCGAACCAGGGGGTCAGCTTGTCCACCAGGACACGGTCACCGACCTGCAACGTGTTCTGCATCGACTCCGACGGAATGGAGAAGGCCTGGACGAAGAAGGTCTTGATCACCAGCGCCAGGACCAGCGCGATACCGACCAGGATCGGCAGTTCCTTCCAGAAGGAACGCTGCTTGCGCTGCTTGCCGGGGGCCTGCGACTCCGACCGGTCCGCCGACTCGGCGTCGGGCCAGTGGGACTCCGAGGAACCCCCGGTCGGGCCCTCCGTCCCGTCGCCATGCTCGTCGGCGGTCTGGGCCGCCGTGTCCTCGACCGAGGCCGAGGGCGCACCGGACTCGGCGGACCGGGCCGCTCGACCGCCAGAGCCCTCGGGCTCGCCGGCACCTGAGCGGGCGCCGATCACCACATCCCCCACAACGTCTCCTCCCTGCTGTGCGGACGCCCGCGCGCCCGCGCTCACAGTGCCGCACAGCGGGCACCACGCTCACCACGACCATGGACGCTTCGGGACTGCCCATCGCGGGCTCCCCTGACACCAGCACAGCCTCGACGCACGACCGGGACCTCCCGGCCGCACCTGCACTTCTCTATCACTCCAAGGCATCCGGCTCGCGGTCCCACGCGCGCGGCCCGGCCGCGAGACGCCCGGCCCGGCTCACTCGGGCGGCCGCCCTGACCGGCGAACGACGGCCGGAAGGATGCCCAACACACCCATAACGAGCGGAGGTTCCATCGGAACCGGCCCAACGCCCACGGATTCCGGCGCAGTTCCGCGCGCCTGCGGAGCCCGCGCCAACGAGGAGAGTGAACTCGGCACGTCAAGTTGATGGAGGCGGTCCAGCGGCCAGACGTTCATGAAGGCCCGGCCGACCACACCGCTCAGCGGGATGGTCCCCTGCCCCGGGTTCCCCATGTGGAAGCGGGAGTCGGCGGACACGTCCCGGTGGTCGCCCATGACCCAGAGCCGGCCCTGCGGCACCCGCACTTTGAAGGGCTGCCGGGACGGCGGGTTGGCGGGCGCGAGGTACGGCTCGTCCACCGGCGTGCCGTTGACGCTCAACCGCCCCTGCGCGTCGCAGCACTCCACGGTGTCCCCGCCGACGCCGATGACCCGTTTGATCAAGTCCTGCTCGCTGTCCGACGGCAGCAGCCCGACGAAGGTGAGGACCTGCTTGGCCGCCCCCAGCACCGGACCGTCGTCGGACGGCTTGTGGTCGCTCTCCAGCCAGCCGCCCGGATCCTTGAACACCACCACGTCGCCGCGCTGCGGCTCGCTGCCGAACCAGGGGGTCAGCTTGTCCACCAGCACCCGGTCCCCCACCTGGATGGTCTGCTCCATCGAGCCGGAGGGGATCACGAACACCTGGAGCAGGAAGGTCTTCATCACCAGCGCGACCAGCAACGCCACCACGATGATCAGCGGGAACTCCCGCAGCAGCGACCGCTTGCGCCACCGGGCCGCGCGTCGGGCGCTGCGGCGGCGATCGGCCCGGCCCCGGACCGGCAGCACCACGGCTGGGCCCGCACCCCCGGGGGAGGCGTCGCCTGGTCCGGCGCCGTCAGATCCGCCACTCGCGGGGTCGGCATCCGCAGGTCCGGTGCCTGGTTCCGGAGCCGGGCGATCCGCCAGCCGGCCCCTGCCTCTGCTACCCCTGCTCCCCATGACCGCCTGTCCCCGCAGTCGCAGCGAAGGCCGCGGGCCGGTCCAGGCCGGTCAAGCGCGAGAACGGGTAGACCACCCAGTCCGCCCGGCCGATCACCCTGCTCTCGGGCACGAAGCCGCCGCCGGGCTCGCCGAGGTGGTCGCGGGAGTCACGGGAGGCGCTGCGGTGGTCCCCCATCACCCAGAGCTTGCCGGTCGGCACCACCACGTCGAAGGCCACGCTCGACGGCTGGTCCCCCGGGGCCAGGTAGGAGGACTCGTCGATCGGCACCCCGTTGACGGTGATCGGCCCGCCCGGGCCGGTGCTGGTCACCCGGTCCCCACCGACGCCGATCACCCGTTTGACGTAGACCGTGTTCCCGGCCGGGGCCAGCCCGAGGTCCCGGCCGAGCGAGCTCAGCCCGTCCCAGAAGCCGGTCGGCCCGGCCGACCCCGGCAGGAAGGAGCCCGTCCCGTCGAAGACCACGACGTCGCCCCGCTGGGGGTGGCCGCCGAAGGCGTAGGCGAGCTGGTTCGCGATCAGCCGGTCGCCCGGTCGCAGGGTCTCCTCCATCGAACCGGAGGGCACCGAGAACGGGCGCGCGACGAAGGCGTTCACCAGCAGCAGGGCCAGCAGGCAGATCCCCACGAGCAGCAACAGGTCCCGCAAACGCGAGTGGCCCGACTCCTCGTCCCCCGGCGCGCTCCCACCTTCCGGTGCGCGCTCACCCTCCGGCGCGTTCTCACCCTCTGGTGCGGCTTCGCCCTCGGGCGCGGCTTCGCCCTCCCGCGCACCCCCGACGGCCGCCCGCGGTTCCCCACCGGGGTCGGATCCCTCCCCACCGGGCCCCGAGACGACTCCCGGGACGACCCCGGAAACGACCGCGGACCGCGACAGCGAGTCCGCACCGGTGGGTGCGGGACTGCCGTCGCGGTCCGCGGGTGGTTCGTGCGTGCTCATCGGGGGCTGAGCTTACCGTGCGGTGGCCCGGCCCCTCAGAGCGATCCGATCCCCCGGCGAGGCCGGGGGACGGTGGATCAGCGGTCGCGCTTCTCCTTGATCTTCGCGGCCTTGCCGCGGAGGTCACGCAGGTAGTACAGCTTGGCGCGGCGAACCGCACCGCGGGTCACGACCTCGATCTTCTCGACGACCGGGGTGTGCACCGGGAAGGTGCGCTCCACGCCGACGTTGAAGCTGACCTTGCGAACGGTGAAGGTCTCACCGACGCCGGCGCCGTGGCGGCGGATGACGACGCCCTGGAAGACCTGGACACGGGAGCGGTTGCCCTCGATGACCCGGACGTGGACCTTCAGGGTGTCACCGGCGCGGAAGGCCGGGATGTCGCTACGCAGCGAGGCCGCGTCGACAGCAGCGAGCTTGTTGCTCATGTTGCTCTCCATCGCAGGCGCCACGGGCCGCCCACGGAAGTTCGTCACAATGGGGTTTGCTGCGGGCCGCATCGGCTGACGACGATCCCCCCGTGGCGAGGGCGCCGGTCCACGTGGCCCCTACGAAGGGGGCCCAGCAACAGACAGCAGCGGCCTATTCTTCCACACCGACGGCCACGGACCGAAATCGGCCGAGCTCCTCGTCCCAGGCCAGGCCGAGGATGCTGAGCGCCTCCCGGTCCTTCTTGTCGAAGGCGCCGTAGCGCCAGCGCTCGACCAGGTCGGTGCGGTTCGCCAGGGTCCGGGCGAAGGCCTGTTCCCGCCGCCAGCGGGCGATCCGGCCGTGGTTTCCGCTGAGCAGCACGTCCGGCACGGTCCGGCCGCGCCACTCGGCGGGCTTGGTGTAGACCGGGCCCTCCAGCAGGTCGGCCATCGCGCCGGGCGCGAAGGAGTCGTCCCGGTGCGACTCGGCGTTGCCGAGCACCCCGGGCAGCAGCCGGGCGATCGCCTCGACCATCACCAGCACGGCGACCTCGCCGCCGGCCAGCACGTAGTCGCCGATCGAGGCCTCGACCACCGGCATCCGGGTGGCCGCCTCCTCGATGACCCGCCGGTCGATGCCCTCGTACCGGGCGGGGGTGAACGCCAGCCACGGGCGGCTCGCCAGCTCCTGGGCGAGTTCCTGCGTGAACGGCCGCCCGCTGGGGGTGGGCACGACGAGCGTCGGCAGCTGGCCCTCGGGCCCGCCGGCGACCACCGCGTCCAGCGCCTCGCCCCACGGCTCGGGCTTCATCACCATGCCGGGGCCGCCACCGTACGGGCTGTCGTCCACGGTCCGGTGCACGTCGTGGGTCCACTCGCGCAGGTCGTGGACGTGCACGTCCAGCTGGCCGCGGGAGCGGGCCTTGCCGACCAGCGAGATGTTCAGCGGTTCCAGGTACTCGGGGAAGATCGAGACGACGTCGATCCGCATCCCGTCCTGGACCTGCGCGGCGCCCTCCTCCACCGTCACTTCGACCCCTCCGCGCCCTTGGCACCGGCCGCACCCTCGGCGCCGTCGACACCCTCGACGCCCTCGGCGTCCTCGCCCTCGGCGGAGGCACCACGGGCGACCTCGGCCTGCTCGGGCTCGATCAGACCGACCGGCGGGGTGATCACGGCACGCTGGTTCTCCAGGTCGATGGTCGGCACGATCTGGCGGACGAAGGGCACCAGCACCTCCGTCCCGTCGGCCTTCTCCACCGTGAGCAGGTCCTGGTACGGCAGGTGGACGACCTCGGTCAGCTCGCCGACGAGGGTGCCGTCGAGCAGCACCACGTCCAGGCCGATCAGCTGGTGGTCGTAGTACTCCTCCGGGTCCTCGGGGCTCTCCTCCGGGTCGACCTCGGCGATGAGCAGCGTGCCCCGCAGCGCCTCCGCCGCGTTGCGGTCCTTGACGCCGACGAAGCGCAGCAGCAGCCGGCCGCTGTGCACCTTGCCGGACTCGATGGTCAGCGGGCCCACCGACGCGGGGTCGGTGAACAGGACGGCACCGGGGCCGAGCCGGAGCTCCGGCTCGTCGGTGCGGACCTCGACACTGACGTCCCCCCTGATGCCGTGGGCGCGGCCGATCTTGCCGACGACGAGCTGCACGGTGATCGTTCTCCTGGAGTTCCTAGAGCGGGACGGAATGCGGGAAGCGCGAGAAACGCGAAAAGGCCGACCGGGACGACATGCGTCCCGGTCGGCCTCACAAGCCCTGACGGCTGAACGAGCAGCTGCGTCAGCGAATGTTGTCCACGTCGACCAGGTCGACCCGGACGTTGCGACCGCCGAGGGCGCCGACCACGGTGCGCAGTGCGCGCGCCGTGCGGCCACCCCGGCCGATCACCTTGCCGAGGTCATCGGGGTGCACTCGCACCTCGATGGTGTTGCCCCGACGCAGGTTGCGCGAGCGCACCTGCACCTCGTCGGGGTGCTCGACGATGCCCTTCACCAAGTGGTCGAGGGCGTCCTCGATCACGCTCAGGCCTCGGCGGCGGCGTCGGCCTCAGCCTCGACCTTGTCCGACTTCTTGGCCTTCGGGGTGATGGCAACACCGGTGGTGGCGTCCTCGAAGCCGGCGACGGCCTTCGCGAACAGGTGCGAGAAGTCCTCGACCTTGGGCTCGGCAACCAGCAGCGGCGCCGGGGCCGGGAGGCCCTTGAACTTCTGCCAGTCGCCGGTCAGCTTGAGGATGGCGAGCACCGGCTCGGTCGGCTGGGCGCCGACGGACAGCCAGTACTGGGCGCGGTCGGTGTCGACCTCGATCTTCGAGGGGTTGTAGGTCGGCTGGTAGATGCCGATCTCCTCGATCGCGCGGCCGTCACGCTTGGTGCGCGAGTCGGCGACGACGATGCGGTAGTGCGGGGAGCGAATCTTGCCGAGACGCTTGAGCTTGATCTTGACTGCCACGGGAGTGGATTCTCCTGGTGTTGACGTGGGTGAGCGGCCGCGCCGTCGCGTGGGGTTGCGCCGTGGGCCGTTCAAGGGACACGCCAGCCGTAGGAGAGAGGGGTCCTGCTCGGCTGCCGAGTACTCAGCTGTCCATTCTGCCATACCGGCGCGAACCGCCTTCGCTCGGCCATCCGCAGGAGGCGTTCCGGCTGCATCCCAGCCGCGCCCCGGCCTCGCGCCCAGCCGTACCCGAGCCGCGCACCCAGCCGCATCCCGGCCCCGCGCCCGGCCGTCCCCAGACCGCAGACCGCAGACCGCGCACGAACCTCCGGAGGCCGCCCCCCGACCGCCTCCGCAGGCCCGTCCACAAGGCGCGACCGGGAGCCCTCGCTCCCGGTCCGCCCACAAACTCACCGATGTACCGCTCGCTCCGGCCGGATCCGCTGCCCGCACAGCCGTCCGCCGGCCCTTCCCCGTCTTCTGGTGTTCCGGTCTAACGATCTCCCGGTCCGGTGGACCGGTCGGTCACGAGATCTTGAACGGCTGCTGGCACGCGCCGCAGACGATGGACGCCTGGGCGAGCACCGACGGCACGACCCGGACGTTCCGTCCGCAGCCGCACACCGCCTTGACCCGGACGCCGCCCCCGGAGGAGCCGTGCCGGGCGGCCGGGCCGCGGAAGGCCCGCGTCGTACCGTCGCCGGCCACCGCCTCCTGGTGCGCGCCGAGGGCGCGGTCCAGTCGCTCGATGGTCTCCGCGTAGCGCTCCTGGGTCTCCTTGAGCATGGTCACCTGGGAGAAGCCGCTGCTCGCGTGCGGTTCGACCGGGTGCGCCAAGCCGAGCTCGGAGGCGAGCAGCAGGAAGCGCCGGTTGTGGTAGCGGCCGGCTCGCGAGGTGTCCCGGATGTCCCGGGCCGCGGCCAGACCGTGGGCAGCCTCGTGGAGGAGCCGCTCGAAACCGAGCCGGGTGCCACAGGCCGAGGAGGATTCGCCGATCAGGGCCTCGGGCGAGGCCAGGTCGGGGAGGTCCTGGTGGTGGGCCTGGATGTCACTCCAGGCGGCGGCCAGTTCGGCCGCGAGGACGAGGGGCTGTGTCGTGCTCACGCTAGACCAACGATGGAGTGCGAGCCGATGTTCCGCATGTTCTCGTTCTTCGGGAATTCCCAGGAAACTCCCAGGAATGCATGGTCGCGCGCGAATTGCGCGTTCCGGATCTGACGCAAGACCAACCCCCTGCCGGGTTCGGCTCGCCGCAGCTCGGCGGGCCTCGTGAATTCCGTCCGGGAGCGGGCTGTCGCCCCCTGGACGTACGGCCCGTGGACCCGTCGAGTTGACAGGGCCACGGGCCGTACACCGTACCGCTATTGCGTTAATACCGGCAGTTGACCGGCCAGTAGGGATGTCCGCGGTCGGGGCACCTCTCGGACAGTTACCGGATTCTTACTCATCCGCATTCCGGGCAAATGTCGCCGACAACGGTCATTACCTGCCGGTAACAGGCATCAGTACGCGCGGGCGACGATCGCGATATTGCCGTCCTGGTCGTCCGCCAGCGGCACCGAGCCGTCGGCCGCGACAATGCAGCGCACCGAAACGCCCTGCTCGGCCAGCTTGGCCTCGCCCGCCGGGCCGAGGTCGGCCCAGGAGATCCGGCCCCAGCCGGTCGCGGCGGCCTCGGCGGCCTCCTCGATGGTCTTGACGTCGACGGTACGGGCCTCGCGGCGCTCGCGGGACTGGCGCAGCAGCAGCGCCTGGTCCTCCTCCAGGATGCCCGGGACCAGCGCGGCCAGGGAGTCGATGGAGACGGGCTCCTTGCCGCCGGGGATCCGGCGGGCCAGCATCGCGGTGCCGTTCTCGAGGTCGCGCGGGCCGACCTCGATGCGCAGCGGCACGCCCTTGAGCTCCCAGTCCACCGCGCGGCGGCCGAACGGGGTGTCGGTGCGGTCGTCGACGACCACCCGGACACCGGCGGCCTCCAGCGTGGCGCCGATCTCGCGCACCTTGGCGATGACCGCGTCGTCGCCCTTGATGGCGAGCACGACGGCCTGGACGGCGGCCAGTCGCGGGGGCACCCGCAGGCCGTTGTCGTCGCCGTGGGACATGATCAGGCCGCCGACCATGCGGGTCGAGACGCCCCACGAGGTCTGCCAGACGTGCTCGCGCTCGGCGCCCTGGAGCTGGTAGGTCGTGTTGAACGCCTTGGCGAAGTTCTGGCCCAGCTCGTGGCTGGTGCCCATCTGCAGCGCCTTGCCGTCGCCCATCATGCCCTCGAGGGTGAGGGTGTTGATGGCGCCGGCGAACCGCTCCTTGGCCGTCTTGCGGCCGAGCACGACGTCGATGCCGAGCACGTTCGTCATGAAGTCGCCGTAGACCTGGGTGTGGATCATCGACGCGTACGCGCGGGCGTCCTCGTAGGTGGCGTGGGCGGTGTGGCCCTCCTGCCAGAGGAACTCGGTGGTGCGCAGGAAGACGCGCGGGCGCAGCTCCCAACGGACCACGTTGGCCCACTGGTTGATCAGCAGGGGCAGGTCGCGGTGGCTCTGCACCCACTTCGAGAAGTACTCGTTGATGATCGTCTCGGAGGTGGGCCGGACGACGACCGGCTCGTCGAGCTGCTTGCCGCCGCCGTGGGTGACCACCGCGAGCTCGGGGGCGAAGCCCTCGACGTGCTCGGCCTCCCTGGTCAGGTAGGACTGCGGGATGAACATCGGGAAGTAGGCGTTCTGCGCGCCGGCCTTCTTGATCCGCGCGTCCATCTCCTGCTGCATCCGCTCCCACAGGCCGTAGCCGTACGGTCGGATGACCATGGTGCCGCGCACCGGACCGTTGTCGGCCAGCTCGGCCTTGTTGATGAGGTCCTGGTACCAGCGCGGGAAGTCTTCCGCCTGAGGGGTGAGAACGGGTGCCTTAGCCATGGCCCGAATGGTACGGGGCGCGGCCCCCTGACTTCGAATCGGTAACACGCCCGCGGCCGCCGGACGGACGACCGCCGCACCCGCCGGACGGACGACCGCGCACCCGCCGGCGGCAGGAGGCGGCACCCGCCGACCGCAGGGGGCGCACGACCGCGACACGCGCGCACCACCCTGCACCCCTCTGGACGCCGGGCCCGACCCGCTGTTCGCTGGAGTGGGGCGGGACTTTGGGGGAGCCGTAGCAGCACACCGAAGGACCGGATGGGAGGCCGCGATGGCTTCAGCTCGGACGACCGGCACGACCGTACGACCGACAGGCGCACGACCGCACCACCCGCAGCCCGGGGCTGCGCGGCCCGCGCGGGCGCGCGACTGGGCGGAGATCCAGGAGCGCATGCTCGTGCCGCTCTACGAGGCGGTCCACGACCGGCTGGAGGTGGGCCCGGCGACCAGCGTGCTGGGCCTGGGCTGCCGGTCCGGGCTGGCGCTGCTGCTCGCCGCCGGGCGCGGTGCCCAGGTCACCGGCCAGGAGCCGCGGGACGAGCTGCGCGAGCTGGCCCGTGGCCGCCGGCTGCGGGTGTGCGCGGGGGCCCGGCCGACCGCTGCCGTCCCCCGCTCGGCCCATTCGCTGGTGACGGTGTTCGAGCAGTTGCCCGGTTGCGTCGAGCCGGGCGCGGTGGTCGTCGAGGCCGCCCGGCTGACCCTCCCGGGCGGGCACGTGGTGCTGGCCGCCTGGGGCCCTCCGGAGCGCTGCCAGAGCGCCCCGGTGCTGGACGTGGCGCGTCGGCGGGCGGGCCGGACCACCGCGCGCGACCCGTTCGAGCTGAGCACGCCCGGCATGCTGGAGGACCTGCTCGCCCCGGCCGGCCTGCGCCCGGCCGGCAGCGGGCGGGTGAGCTGCCCGTTCGCCTACGCGGACCTGGACAGCGCGGTGCGCGGCCTGCTCTCCACCGGTCTGTTCGAGGCGGCCGAGGAATTCTCCGGCGCGTCGCTGGTGGCCAAGGAGCTGGAGGAGGCGCTGCAGCCGTACCTGCGCGCGGACGGCTCGGTCCGGATGGAGAACGTCTTCCGCTACCTGATCGCCGAACGGCCCCGGTAGCGGGCGGCGGCGGCCGACCCCGACGACGCCGGGAACGGGGCCCACGGCGACGCCCGGAACGAGACCCCCGGCGGCAGTGGGAACGAGACCCCGGCAGCGATCCGAACGGGCCCCGGGCGACAACAGATCCGGCAGCGAAGAAACCGGGGGCGCCCGCCAACGCGGCGAGCGCCCCCGGCCCGCCGGTTCACGCCTGGTCGAGCGACTTCTCGTCGGAGCCGGAGCTCTTCCGCGGCACCCCGGCCGCCCGGTACGCCTGCTCCTCGTCCAGCGTCTCCGCCTCCAGCAGCGCCGCCGCCAGCGCGTCCAGCCGGGCCCGCTGCTCGGTCAGCAGCCGCACCGCGTCCTCGTAGCACTCGGCGACGATCCGCCGGGCCTCCTCGTCCACCGCGTCGAGGGTGGTCGGCGCGGCGGAGAGCCCGTAGGCGCCCTGCGGGTCGGCGGGCACCGCGGTCAGCCGCCCGACCCGCTCGCTCATCCCCCACCGGCCGGCCATCCCGCGGGCGATGTTGGTGACCTGCTCCAGGTCGCTCTCCGCCCCGGTGGTGATCACCCCGTAGACCACCTGCTCGGCCGCCATCCCGCCGAGCGCGCCGATGATCCGGCCGCGCAGGTAGGGCTCGGTGTACGAGTAGCGGTCGTTCTCCGGGGTGGACAGGGTGACGCCGAGCGCCCGGCCCCGCGGCACGATGGTGATCTTGCGGACGGGGTCGGCGCCGGGCTGCAGCATGCCCAGCAGCGCGTGCCCGCTCTCGTGGTAGGCCGTGCGCTCGCGCTCCTCCTGCGGCATCACCAGCGGCCGGACGGCGCCGAGCTGGACCTTCTCCAGGGCGTCCGAGAGGTCCCGCTCGTTCACCGCGTCCTGCTTGCGCTTGACGGCCAGCAGGGCGGCCTCGTTGACCAGGTTGGCGAGTTCGGCGCCGGTCATCCCGGGGGTGACCTTGGCCAGCCGGGTGAGGTCGGCGTCGCCGGCCAGCGGGACGGTCCGGGTGTGGATGCGCAGGATGGCGGCGCGGCCGTCCCGGTCGGGCGGGCTGACGGTGATCCGCCGGTCGAACCGGCCGGGGCGCAGCAGCGCCGGGTCCAGCACGTCCGCGCGGTTGGTCGCGGCGATCACGATGACGCCCTCGGAGCCGGTGAAGCCGTCCATCTCGGTGAGGATCTGGTTGAGCGTCTGCTCGCGCTCGTCGTGCCCGCCCATGCCGCCGCCCGCGCCGCGCTGGCGGCCGATGGTGTCGATCTCGTCGATGAAGATGATCGCCGGGGCGACCTTGCGGGCCTCGGCGAACAGTTCGCGCACCCGGCTGGCGCCGACGCCGACGATCATCTCGATGAACTCGGAGGCGGAGGCGGAGAAGAACGGCACGTCCGCCTCGCCGGCGACGGCCCGGGCGAGCAGGGTCTTGCCCGTCCCGGGCGGGCCGCTCAGCAGCACGCCGCGCGGCATCTTGGCGCCGAGCCTGCGGTACTGCTGCGGGTTCTTCAGGAAGTCGACCACCTCGGTGAGTTCGGCCTCGACCTCGTCGATGCCGGCCACGTCGGCGAAGGTGGTGCGCTTGCCCTGGTCGGCGGTGACCGGCTTGGGCGGGGCCTTGCGGCCGAGCGCGCCGGCGCCCATCCCGCCGGCCATCCGGCGGGCGAGCAGCACCCAGATCAGGATCAGCAGCACCATGGGGGCCAGCGAGATCAGCAGGTTGGCGAGGAAGCTGCGCTGCTGGACCACCGGGGAGGTGGCGGTGACCTCGACGCCCTGCTGCTGCAGCGTGGTCCACAGGTTGTCGTTGGCGAAGGACGGCCGCTGGGTGGCGAAGTCGGTGTAGTCGCCCTTGCCGCCGTCCGGTTTGGGCTGGGCGCTCTTGAGGGTGCCCTCGATCGCGTCGCCCTTGGAGTAGATCTTGGTGATGTTGCCCTTGTTCAGCTGGTTGTTGAACTCGGTGTAGGAGATCGTGGTGGCGCCGGCGTTGCCGAAGAAGGACAGCAGCAGGTCGGAGATCAGGAACACCACGAGCGCGGTGAGGGCGAGTCCCATCCAGCCGCCGGGCATCCGGCGGCGGGGCGGCGGCGGGGGCGGGGCGCCCTCGGACCGCCAGGGCTGGTCGGGGGTCTGGCGCGGCGGCACGGGTTCGGTCACCCATCGGACGATACGGACGCGGGCTCGGGCGAGCCACCCGAAACGCCGCGCCGAGCACGCCCCTGACCAGCCGTGACGGGGCCCGCCCGGGGCTGAACGCCGGTGCCCCGTCAGTGGCCGTGCCGCCCGGAGCCCCGCCCGTGGCTCAGAGGCCCCGCCGCCCCGTCAGCGGCTGCGGCCGAGCCCCGCCCGTGGCTACGCCTCCGCGCCCGGCCACTCCTCGGCGGTCAGCGCGAACCGCTCGTGGTCCCGCCAGTCGCCCTGGAGGAACAGCATCCGGGGGGTGAAGCCCTCGTGCCGGAAGCCCAGCCGCTTGGCCATCGCGACCGACCGCTCGTTGTCCGGCTGCACGTTGATCTCCAGCCGGTGCAGGCCCAGCCCGCCGGCCGACTGCGGGGCGAAGCAGCGGTCCAGGACCAGCCGCAGCCCCTCCGTCATCCGCCCGGTGCCGGCGAACGGCAGGTATGCGTCGTAGCCCAGCGCGCCGTTGCAGAACCGGCCCATCACGATGTTGGCGACGTTCACCTTGCCGACCAGCCCGCCGGTGTCCCGGTCGACGATCAGGAAGGTGCGCAGGCCCGGCCCCTGGCGGTCCAGCAGTTCGGCCAGGCCGTCCGGCTCGACCGGGTTCCACCGCCCGATGTGGTCGGCGGACCGTCGGACCGCCTCGGCGTACACGTCCTTGTCCTCGGCCCGCGGGGCCCTGATCGTCACTCGCACACCACCATCATCGGGCATGCGAGCGGCCCACCGCCCGGAGGATCCCGGACGGCGGGCCGCTCGAACGACGGACCGCTCTACAGCAGGTCCTTGAACTCCTTGGGCAGCTCGAAGTCGGCCGGGCCCTTGCCCGCGCCGAGGCCGAACGCGCCGCCGCCGGCCGGGTCCTGGTCGCCGCCCGGGCCGAGCGCACGGCGCTGGGCGGCCGCGGCCTCCTCCTGCGCCCGCTTGAGCGGGTTGCCGCTCTTGCGCTTGCCCTTGGCCTGCGGGGCCTTCTTGCCGGACTTCTTGGCGCCGCCGCCCATGCCCGGGATCCCCGGCATGCCGGGCACGCCCTTGCCGGAGGCCATCGCGGACATCATCTTGCGGGCGTCGAAGAACCGCTCGACCAGGTTCTTCACCTCGCCGACCTGGACACCCGAGCCCTTGGCGATGCGGGCCCGGCGGGAGCCGTTGATCAGCTCCGGCTCGGCGCGCTCGGCCGGCGTCATCGACTTGATGATCGCGCCGACCCGGTTGACGTCCTTGTCGTCGATGTTGTTGATCTGGTCGCGGATCTGGCCCATCCCGGGCAGCATCCCCAGCAGCTTGGAGATCGAGCCCATCTTCTGGACCTGCTCCAGCTGCGACAGGAAGTCGTCCAGGGTGAACGCCTTCGGACCGCCGCGCAGCTTGGCGGCGATCTTCTCGGCCTCCTCCTGCGAGAAGGTCTGCTCGGCCTTCTCGATCAGCGAGAGGACGTCACCCATGCCGAGGATGCGCGAGGCCATCCGGTCGGGGTGGAAGGCGTCGAAGTCGTCGACCTTCTCGCCGTTGGAGGCGAACATGATCTGCCGGCCGGTGACGTGGGCGACCGACAGGGCGGCACCGCCGCGGGCGTCGCCGTCGAGCTTGGAGAGCACGACACCGGTGAAGTCGACGCCGTCGAGGAAGGCCTGCGCGGTGGTGACCGCGTCCTGGCCGATCATCGCGTCGACGACGAACAGGACCTCGTCCGGGTTGACCGCGGCGCGGATGTCCGCGGCCTGCTGCATCAGCTCGGCGTCGATGCCCAGGCGTCCGGCGGTGTCGACGACGACGACGTCGTACTGCTTCTGCTTGGCGTACTCGATCGAGTCCTTGGCCACCTGCACCGGGTCGCCGACGCCGTTGCCCGGCTGCGGGCCGTAGAAGGCCACGCCGGCGCGGTCGGCGACCACCTGGAGCTGGTTGACGGCGTTGGGCCGCTGGAGGTCGCAGGCGACCAGCAGCGGGGTGTGCTTCTGACTCTTCAGCCAGTGGCCGAGCTTGCCCGCGAGGGTGGTCTTACCGGCACCCTGCAGACCGGCGAGCATGATCACCGTCGGGCCGTTCTTGGCGAACCGGACCCGGCGGGTCTCGCCACCGAGGATCGCGATGAGCTCCTCGTTGACGATCTTGATGATCTGCTGCGCGGGGTTGAGCGCGCCCGAGACCTCGGCGCCGGCCGCCCGCTCCTTGACCTGCTTGATGAAGGCCCGCACGACCGGCAGCGCGACGTCCGCCTCCAGCAGCGCGATGCGGATCTCGCGGGCGGTGGCGTCGATGTCCGCCTCGCTCAGGCGGCCCTTGCCCCGGAGGTTCTTGAACGTCGCTGCGAGGCGATCGGAAAGAGTGTCGAACACGTCGTCGCGGGTCCTCTGCGGCATCGGTATCGGTACGGTCGTCGCCCCCCAGGGTATCCGGCCGCCCCGGGTACGGTCTCCACCCGGGTTGCCACGACCTCGGAACGGACCTCGGCAGGCCCCGGCGGCCCCGGCCGACCGACCCCCCGAAGGCCCCCGGCGCGGCTCAGCCCAGCGCCGCCCGGACCGCCTCCGCCACCTCCCCCGCCCGCCCGGCGGCGAGCGGCCGCCCCTCCCCGTCGGTCAGGTAGAAGGAGTCGACGGCCTCCGCGCCCAGCGTCGAGACGTGCGCCGTCCGCACCCGCACGCCCGCCCCGTCCAGCGCCCGGCCGATCCGGTGCAGCAGCCCCGGCGCGTCGTGCGCGCGGACCTCCAGGACGGTCGCGGTCGCCGAGGCCACCGCGGGCGCCACCGCG
This sequence comes from Kitasatospora sp. NBC_01300, assembly GCF_041435235.1. Taxonomy (NCBI): domain Bacteria; kingdom Bacillati; phylum Actinomycetota; class Actinomycetes; order Kitasatosporales; family Streptomycetaceae; genus Kitasatospora; species Kitasatospora sp. NBC_01300. The sequence goes on from NZ_CP108408.1 coordinate 2,638,675, forward strand.
ACCACCGGCGGCGGGGTGGGGATGCCGCGGCGGCGCGGGGCGGCGGCGTCCCGCTCGGCCAGCCGGCGCGCGACGTCCAGCGAGCCGTCCAGCGCCCGGCGCAGGTCGGCCCGCAGCCGGGCGGCCTCCGGCAGTTCGCCGAACTCGGCGGCCACCCGCCAGGACAGCAGCAGCACCGGGCCGGCGCCGATCGGGTCCAGCTCGCGCAGACCGGCCGAGCGGACGGCCAGCCGGTGCAGCGCGAGCACCCCGGCGACGGTGCCGAGCAGTCCGGGCCGGTCCGGGACGGCCAGGGTCAGCTCGACGCCCATCGGCTCGGCGCCCGGCTCCGCCCCCTCGGACTGCGCCAGCAGCGACAGGGCGGGCCCGCCGGTCCGGGCGGCCTCCACCGCGAGCCGCTCCTGCGCGGCGGTCGGCGCGGCCTCCACGGGCGCGGCCCAGGCGCCGGCCAGCCGGGCGGCGACCCGGTCCGCCAGGCCGTCCACCAGCGAGGCCCGCCAGCCGCTCCACGCGGCCGGGCCGGTGGCCAGCGCGTCCGCCTCGGTGAGCACGTGCAGCAGCTCCAGCTGCGCCGCGGTGCCGACCACCTTGGTGATCGCCTCGACGGTGGCCGGGTCGTCCGGGTCCCGTCGGGTCGCGGTGTCGACCAGGGTCAGGTGGTGGCGCACCAGCACCGCCAGGGTCTCGGTGTCCTCGGGGCCGAAGCCCATCCGGGCGGCGACGTCCCGGACGATGACCTCGCCGGCCTCGCTGTGGTCGCCGGGCCAGCCCTTGCCGATGTCGTGCAGCAGAGCGGCGACCAGCAGGAGGTCCGGCCGGGCCACCCGGCGGGTCATCGCCGCGGCCCGCACCGCCGTCTCCACCAGGTGCCGGTCGACCGTCCAGCGGTGCACGGCGTTGCGCTGCGGACGGCAGCGCACCCGCTCCCAGTCCGGCAGCAGCCGGGTGACCAGCCCCTCCGCCTCCAGCGCCTCCCACACCGGGACGGCCGCCTCGCCCGCGCCCAGCAGGGTGACCAGCTGCTCGCGCGCCTCGTCCGGCCAGGGCACCGGCAGCGGGCGGCACTCGGCGGCCAGCCGGCGCACCGTCGCGTACGAGACGGTGAGCCCGTTCTGCGCTGCGGCGGCCGCGGCGCGCAGCGGCAGCACCGGGTCGGCGGCCGGGCGGGCGCCCTGGGCGAGCACCGCCTCGCCGTCCTGCTCGACCACGCCCTCGGCGAGCGGCCGGCGCGCGACCGTGCCCCGGGCCACCGCGCCCGCGCCGCGCCCGGCGCCGGTGAACGGGAAGGCCAGCCGGGCGGACCGGCGGCCCCGGCCGGACCGGGCGGCGAGCACCCGCTCCACCGCCCGCCAGGTGACGTCGCTCGCGTAGGCGACGGTGCGGGCGGCCTCGTAGACCTGGCGCAGCAGGGTGTCGGCGTCCAGCACGCCGAGCCGTTCGGCGACCTGGTCCTGGTCCTGGAGGCCGAGCCGCTCGGTGGCCCGGCCGGTGGTCAGGTGCAGCGCGTCGCGGACGTCGGCGAGCCGCAGGGCGGCGGCGTCCAGGCCGTCCCGGGGGGCGTCGGCGAGCCAGGTGGCGGCGACGGCGTTGAGCGCGACGGCGTCGCGCAGGCCGCCGCGGGCCTCCTTGAGGTCGGGCTCCAGCAGGAACGACAGCTCGCCGTGCCGCTCGGCCCGCTCCCGCCCGAGGTCGCGCAGCTCCGGCAGGCGCGCGGGGGCGCTCGCGCGCCAGTCGGTGAGCACGACGGAGCGCAGGGCGGCGGTGAGCGCCTGGTCCCCGGCGAGGTGGCGGGCGTCCAGCAGGCCGAGCTGAGCCTTGAGGTCGGCGGCGGCGACGGCCCGGGCCTCGGCGACGGTGCGCACCGAGTGGTCGAGCGCGGCGCCCGCGTCCCAGACCGGGTACCAGATCCGCTCGGGCAGGTCGGGGTCGAGCCGGCCGTCGTGCAGCAGCAGGACGTCGAGGTCGCTGCGCGGGGACAGCTCGCCGCGCCCGTAGCCACCGACCGCGACCAGCGCGACGCCGGACGGGCCGCCGGCGGCGGCGAGCAGACCGGCCAGCCAGTCGTCGGTGAGCCGGGCGAGAGCCGCGCGGCGGGGCCGCCCGGCCGGGCCGGGGCCGGCGAGCAGCGCGGCCCGGGCGGCGCCGTAGTCGGGAGGGCTGGTCTCGGTGGTCATGGCGTGGTCCCGTCCGTCGTGCGGTTGAGCGGGCGGCGCCGGACGGCCTGCGGGCGGCCACTGGAAGGTCCGCGGGCGGCCCGGCACCGATGCGCCGTCGGCGGACCCGCGACCCCTCGGGGACGGCGGGCCCGCCTGCGGCGCGTCCTACGGTTCGGGGCCCTCGACGAAGGTCCCTCGACGAAGGTCCCGCGACGAAGGGTCCTCGGAGGAGGGCCCTCAGAGGGCGTCCGGCCCGCGCTCTCCGGTGCGGACCCGGACGGCGGTGTCGACCGGGACGCTCCAGACCTTGCCGTCGCCGATCTTGCCGGTCCGGGCGGCCTTCACCAGGACCTCGATCAGCTCGTCGGCGTCCTCGTCCTCGACCAGCACCTCGATCCTGACCTTGGGGACCAGGTCCACGGTGTACTCGGCGCCCCGGTAGACCTCGGTGTGGCCGCGCTGGCGGCCGTAGCCGCTGGCCTCGGTGACGGTCAGGCCGTGCACCCCGAAGGCCTGTAGGGCGGCCTTCACCTCGTCCAGGCGGTACGGCTTGATCACTGCGGTGATGAGCTTCATCGGGCGTCGACCTCGGTCTTCTCGGCGGGCTCGGCGGTGGTCCTGTCGGCGGCCTTCCCGGCAGCTGTGGCAGCGGCCGTGGCAGCGGGCTCGGCGGCGGGCCGCTCCGCGGACCTCGCGGCCGCCGCGGCGCCGACCAGGCCCGGCAGGGCCCGCGCCAGGCCCGCGCCCACCGCGCTGAAATCGTAGGCGGACTCGGCGTGTTCGGCCTGGTCGATGCCGGCCACCTCGACCTCCTCGGCGACCCGGAAGCCGACCGTCCTGTCGATCGCCTTCGCCAGCAGCCAGGAGAGGACGAAGGAGTACGCGGCGACCACGGCCACGCCCATCGCCTGCTTGCCGAGCTGCGCAGGCCCGCCGCCGTAGAACAGGCCCTTGGCGGTCTGGCCGACCCCGCCGGTGGCGAACAGGCCGATCAGCAGCGAGCCGATCGCGCCGCCCACCGCGTGCACGCCGACCACGTCGAGCGAGTCGTCGAAGCCGAGGCGGTACTTGAGGCTGACCGCGGCGGCGCAGACCGCGCCGGCGACCAGGCCGATCGCCACCGCGCCCAGCGGGCTGACCGAGCCGCAGGCCGGGGTGATCGCGACCAGGCCGGCCACCGCGCCGGAGGCGGCGCCCAGCGTGGTGAACGCGCCGTGCCTGAGCTTCTCGTAGACCAGCCAGCCGACCAGGGCCGCACCGGTGGCGACCTGGGTGTTGACCATCGCCATCGCGGCGACGCCGTTGGCGGCCAGCGCCGAGCCCGCGTTGAAGCCGAACCAGCCGAACCACAGCAGCCCGGAGCCGAGCATCACCAGCGGCAGGCTGTGCGGGCGCATCGGGTCCTTCTTGAAGCCGACCCGCTTGCCCAGCACCAGGCAGAGCGCGAGGCCGGCCACGCCCGCGTTGATGTGCACGGCCGTGCCGCCGGCGAAGTCGATCACGCCGTTGCGGTCGCCCAGCCAGCCGCCGTGGCCGCCGTCGAAGAAGAACACCCAGTGCGCGACCGGGAAGTAGACGACGGTCACCCAGAGCGCGATGAACAGGCCCCAGGCGCCGAACTTGGCCCGGTCCGCGATCGCGCCGCTGATCAGCGCCGGGGTGATGATCGCGAACATCAGCTGGAAGGTGGCGAACGCGGTGACCGGGATGGTCCCGGTGAGGTCGTTCAGGCCGATGCCGCGCATCCCGAGGAAGTCCAGGTTGCCGATGAGGCCGGCGAAGGAGTCTGGTCCGAAGCTGAGCGAGTACCCGTAGAGGACCCAGAGCACGCTGACGATGCCGAGCGAGAGGAAGCTCATCGCCAGCATGTTCAGGGTGCTCTTGGCCCTGACCATGCCCCCGTAGAAGAAGGCCAGGCCCGGGGTCATCACCATGACCAGGGCCGCACTGATGAGCACGAAGGCGGTGTCGCCCGCGCTGAAGCCGTCCGGCATCGGCGTCTCCTCTGCGTGGAAGCCGATCCAAACCCGGATTACCCGTCCCGTGCCACCCGGGGTGTCGGCGATGAAGAGGAGAGTGCCGAAGGCTGGTTTCGGCCGGTGCGGCCCGTTGTTTCGCGGCCGTGACGCGTACGACGCACGGGTTACACCTGCGTGAACGACGGCCGTGCCGCAGGGCCGAACGGGTTACCGTGCCGCCGAACGGGACGGTCGGTGGCACGACGGCCGCCGACCGTGGCGGCGGCGGCCGTCACGGTCGGCGGGGTCCTCGGGCCGGGTCCGCGGCCCACGGGCTCGGGGTGCTCAGACCACCGAGACGTACTCGGGGATGTCCTGGACGACGCGCTCCTTGAGCCGGCTCACCGCGTCCACGCCCTTGAACCGGGCGGCCGCGGCCTCGGTGGTCTTGCGGACCCGGGAGTTCAGCCGCTCCGAACGCACCTTGGTGGCGATGTCCACCGCCTGCTCGGCCATCACCGCGGCCTGCTCGGCCTCCCGCTGCAGCAGGTGGACGCTGGCCATGCCGATCAGGTTGAAGGCGTACGAGCGCACGTGGTCGCCGTCCTGGCGGAACAGGTCGACCGCGCGCTCCATCACCGGCGCGGACATCGAGGCGTACAGCTGGGCGTTGTCGGAGTGGTACGCGAGGTCGCGGAAGGAGTGCGCGTTCTCGGCGTTCAGCTCGGCCGGCGAGAAGAACTTCAGCCAGTCCGGCTCCTCCTCCCCCTCGCGGATGTCGGTGAAGGTGTCCTCGGCCAGCCGGACGGCCCGGGCGCAGCGGTTCACCTCGCCGATGGTGGCGTAGGCGCGCGCCTCCATCGCGTACAGCAGGGACTGCTGGCGCGCGCTGGCGGTGTCCCGGCTGCCGTACTGCGCCAGGTGGATCAGCTCCAGGGCGTCCTCGCCCCGGTTGAGGTGGATCATCTGGCGGCTCATGTCGGTGAGGATGAGTGCGCCGAACGGGCGGTCCCCGGCCTCCTTGGCGGCGTGCAGGGCCAGCACGTAGTACTTCTGCGCGCTCGGGTGCATCCCGACGTCGTACGACATCCACCCGGCCAGGTGGGCGAGTTCGGCGGTGAGCCGGAACAGCCGCCGGGTGGTGTTCTCGTTGTACGTCTCCTGGAGCAGGTCGGTGACCTCGTGGAGCTGGCCGACGACGGCCTTGCGGCGCAGCCCGCCGCCGTTCTGCGCGTCCCACTGCCGGAACATGACCGTGGTCTGCTCCAGCAGTTCGAGCTCGGGCTCGGACAGCCGGCCGGTGAACGGGTCGCCGCCGTTGGCCGCGGCGAGGATCGGAGTGGGGGCGCCGGTCGGACCGGGGGTGAGCCAGCGCTGCATCGGCTCGATCAGCGCGGCGCCGGCGGTCAGCGCGAGCGAGGTGCCGAGGAAGCCCCGGCGGTTGAGCATCAGGTCGCTGCGGGAGTAGTCACTGATCAGCTGGACGGTCTGCGGCGCGCTCCACGGCAGGTCGACGCCGCCGCCCACGGTGGAGACCGGGATCGCGGCGCGCAGGCCGAGGTCCTCGATCGAGACCACCGAGCCGAAGCGCTCGGAGAAGAGCTCCGACATGATCTTGGGAATCGGCTCGCGGGGCTGTTCGCCGTCGAGCCATCGGCGCACCCGCGAGGTGTCGGTGGACACGTGGTGGGCGCCGATCTGGCGGGCCCGGCGGTTGACCTGACGGGCCAGCTCGCCCTTGGACCAGCCGCTGCGGGCGAACCAGGTGGTCAGCTTCTCGTTGGGTTGCTTCTCTGCCATGGGAACGTCCCCATCCCGCCCGGCCCCCTCGGGGCCCCGATCGTGACGCCCGACGGTTTCGGGCCCTTGCCAGACGTACCGTGCCTGAGGTGTTGCCGTACCACGCTCTCGCACTGGTGTGCCATCGTTACGGACGGACCGTCAGATTCCCAACTCCCGCGCCCCGGCGGACCGGAGTCGATTCCACGATGACGTCCGTGTGCTGAACGTAATGCCCCGCGCGGCGCCCACGGGAGCGGCCCTGGCGAAACGCCACCTTTCGCCACCCCCACGAGTGAACCGAAGCCACGGCCCACGCGCTTCACTAGGAAGTCCGACGGCCCGGCACATGCGGGCCGCCAAGGCCTCCGGCGAAACCCGGCAGCCCCGGCAACCCACCGCAGTCACAGGCGAGTTCGACGCCCACCCTGATCGGCGGCCGCCTCGCCCACCCCACCATCCGGCACCGGTGCCGCCAGCCACAAGGCGGCGCACGAGGCGCACCACCACGACAGGCGCACACCGGGCGCTGCACGCCGCCACCGCACAACGCACCACGCAACGGACAATCAACACACAGTCACCATCCCGTAACCATCGGCGACGGGAACCTGTTGGGGGAGGCATGGACAACCTGTTCGGCGAACTTCGACTGGGACACCTGCGGTTGACACCGCTGGGCGCGCGCCGCCGCACCAAGGTCACCGCGTCCCAGGCCGCCGCGGAGTACACCGGCCGCTGGGGCTGGACGGTCGCCACCGGCGCCCCGGCCGGCTCCGCCACCGCCCCGACCCGCTGTCCCTGCGGCTCCGACCGCTGCGCCGCGCCCGGCCTGCATCCCGTACCGGGCGGCGAGGACCGGTCCCGGGAGACGGGCGCCGGGGGCTCGGTGCTGTTCCCCGCCGGCCGCGCCTTCGACGTCCTGGACGTCCCCGAGCAGGCCGGACTGCAGGCGCTGGTCCGGCTGGAGCGGATGGGCACCCAGGTCGGCCCGGTGCTCGCCCCGCCCACCGGCCGGCTGCAGTTCCTGGTCGCCGCCGGCGCCGCCCGCCGACTGCCCGACCTGCTCTACCGGATGGGCTGGGACGACGCCGCGCTCGACCTCACCTGCCACGGCGAGGGCAGCTACGTCGCCGCCCCGCCCACCGCGCTCGGCACGCTCGGCCCGGTCCGCTGGCTGCGCCGCCCCACCCGCGACAACGCCGGCTGCCCGCCCGAGGCCCGGCTGCTGCTCGGCACCCTCGCCTACGCCTGCCACCGCGGCCGCGAGCGCACCGCCGAACCGGCCTGGCTCGCCTCGTAGGCCTCCGCGCGCCCTCGCACGCCTCGGCGTGCGCCCCTCCACCTCGGCACGCCCCTCCGGTCCCGGGCACCCCTCCGGCCTCGGGCACCCCGTCGGCTCCCGGGCGGCAACGCGAAAGGGCCCGCCCCTCGCGGAGCGGACCCTTCCTGCGTACGGGGCCTCAGTCCCCGATCAGCGCGTCCACGAACGCGCCCGGCTCGAACGGCGCCAGGTCGTCCGCACCCTCGCCCAGGCCGACGAGCTTGACCGGCACGCCCAGGTCGCGCTGGACCGCGACCACGATGCCGCCCTTGGCGGTGCCGTCCAGCTTGGTCAGCACGATGCCGGTGATGTCGACCACCTCGGCGAACACCCGGGCCTGGATCAGGCCGTTCTGGCCGGTGGTGGCGTCCAGCACCAGCAGCACCTCGTCCACCGGGCCGTGCTTCTCGACGACCCGCTTGACCTTGCCCAGCTCGTCCATCAGGCCGGTCTTGGTGTGCAGCCGGCCGGCGGTGTCCACCAGCACGGTGTCGGCGCCCTCGGCGATGCCCTCCTTGACCGCGTCGAACGCGATCGAGGCCGGGTCACCGCCCTCCGGGCCGCGCACGGTGCGCGCACCGACCCGCTCGCCCCAGGTCTGCAGCTGGTCGGCGGCGGCGGCGCGGAAGGTGTCGGCGGCGCCGAGCACCACCTTGCGGCCGTCGGCGACCAGGACGCGGGCGAGCTTGCCGGTGGTGGTGGTCTTGCCGACGCCGTTGACGCCGACCACCAGGACCACGGCCGGCCCCTCCGCGTGCTTGGTCGACCGGACCGTGCGGTCGGTGTCCTTGCCGATCAGCTCGACGAGTTCCTCGCGCAGCAGCGCGCGCAGTTCGTCGGGCGTCCGGGTGCCGAGCACCTTCACCCGGGTGCGCAGCCGCTCGACCAGCTCCTGGGTGGGGGCCACGCCGACGTCGGCGGTCAGCAGGGTCTCCTCGATCTCCTCCCAGGTGTCCTCGTCCAGGTGCTCGCGGGAGAGCAGCGAGAGCAGGCCCTTGCCGAGCGAGTTCTGCGAGCGGGAGAGCCGGGAGCGCAGCCGGACCAGTCGGCCCGCGGTGGGCTCGGGGACCTCGACGGCGGGTGCCGTCTCGGCCTCGGCGGCCTCGACCTCGACCTCGGTCGGGGCCGTGGCCGGGGCTCCGGTCGAGGCTTCGGTCGGTGCCTCGGTCTCGGGGAGCTGCACCTCCTCGACGGTGCGGCGGGGCTCCTCGGTCGGCGGCGCGGCCTCCTCGCCGACCTGGGGCTCCCGCGGGGTGGTCGGCGGCGCCGTGATGACCGGCGACTGCGACTTCGGGGGCAGTTGCTGGCGTCGTCTGCCGGAAACGACGAGGCCGGCGATCGCGCCGATGGCGACCACGGCGATGACTACGGCAAGGATCACGTATTCCACATAAATCTCCTTCTCGGGATCCCACGACGGAGTGATCCTTCGGTCACCGACGCACGGAGCGTCGCCGCCTCCCTTACGCTGACCGCTGTGCCGTGCGGCACCGGTCAGGGCTTGGCCGTCACGAGGTCGTCAAACGGCTGAACGAGAAGCCCCCTCGCGAGCGAGGGGGAGGAGTCACAACCGCTCCAGTATCCGTGATCGGAGCGTCCGGGAGCATCTGCCCGGGCCAGGCCGGTGGATCAGTCTGTCGGCCCGGAGGCAACGGCCTCCTCGCGCCGCCGAGGAGGCATCGGGCGCGCCCCTCGCTCTCGATGCCCCTCGCGCAGCCGCTGGCTGATCACCTGCGAGATGCCGTCGCCCTTCATGGTCACGCCGTAGAGGGCGTCCGCGGACTCCATGGTCAGCTTCTGGTGGGTGATCACGATCAGCTGGGAGCTCTCCCGCAGCTCCTCCATGATCCCGACCAGCCGGCGCAGGTTGGTCTCGTCGAGCGCCGCCTCCACCTCGTCCATCACGTAGAACGGGCTGGGCCTGGCCTTGAAGATCGCCACCAGCAGGGCCACCGCGGTCAGCGAGCGCTCGCCGCCGGACAGCAGCGACAGCCGCTTGACCTTCTTGCCCGGCGGGCGGGCCTCCACCTCGACGCCGGTGGTGAGCATGTGGTCGGGGTCGGTCAGCACCAGCCGCCCCTCGCCGCCGGGGAACAGCCGGGCGAAGACGCCCTCGAACTGGGCGGCGGTGTCGTGGTACGCCGAGGCGAACAGCTGCTCGACCCGCTCGTCCACCTCCCGGACGATGTCCAGCAGGTCGCGCCGGCTGCGCTTGAGGTCGTCCAGTTGCTCCCCGAGGAACTGGTGGCGCTCCTCCAGTGCCGCGAACTCCTCCAGCGCCAGCGGGTTGACCTTGCCCAGTTGCTGGTACGCCTTCTCGGCTGCCCTGAGCCGCTTCTCCTGCTCGGCCCGGTCGTACGGGCGCGGCTCGCCCGGCTCCTGTCCTTCTTCCGGGGTCGACGGCGGGACGGGCTGGTCCGGCCCGTAGGCGGCGAGCAGTTCGCCGCCGTCGATGCCGAACTCCTCCAGTGCCCGGGCCTCCAGCTGTTCGATCCGCAGCCGCTTCTCGGCCCGCAGCACCTCGTCCCGGTGGCCGGCGTCGACCAGTTTGTCCAGTTCCTCCTTGAGGCCGCGGCCGTGCTCGCGGTGCGCCCGCAGTTCGGTCTCGCGCTCGGCGCGCGCCTGCTCGACCGCCGCCCGCCCGGCGTCCGCGCGGGACAGCGACACCTCCAGACAGGCGAGCAGCTGCCGGGCGCCCGCCGCGACGGCGTTCGCCACCCCGGCGTCGTGCTCGGCGCGTCGGCGGCGCTCGGCGGCCCGGGCGCGCGCCTCGCGCTCGGCGCGGGCGGCCCGGTCCAGCTGGTCCGCCCGGCCGGCGAGCGCGCGGACCCGCTCCTCGTGGGTGCGCACCGCGAGCCTGGCCTCCAGCTCGGCCTGCCGGGATCCGGTGGCGGCCTCGGCCAGCCGCTGCTGCTCGGCGGTGTCCGGCTCGTCCTCTCCGGCGTCCTGCGAGTCCTCGGCCGCCGCCAGGCGTGCGGCCAACTCCTTCGCGGTGGCGAGGAGTTCCGCCAGGCCCTGGTCGGCCCGCGCGGCGGCGGCGGACAGCCGCTCGGCCTCGCCGGCGGCGGCCCTGGCCTGCCCGCCGAGGCGGCCGAGCGCGCCCGCCACCTGGGCGCGCTCCTTCTCCTGCTGCCGCTGCTGTTCGGCGAGTTGCTCCACCGCGGCGGCCGACTCCCGCCGCTGGTCGGCGAGTTCGGCCAGGCGTCCGGCCGACTCGGTGCAACGGAGGTCGAGTTCGGCGATCGCCCGGGCGGTCTCCTCGACCGCCGCCCGGGTCTCCAGCAGGCTCGGCACACCGTCGGAACCGCCCTGCGCGAAGTCGGCGCCGAGCCGGTCCCCGGCGGCGGTGACGGCGGTCAGCCCGGGGTGGTCGGCGACCAGCCGCAACGCCTCGTCGAGGGTGTCGACGACCGCCACCCGGGCCAGCAGGCCCCGCACGGCGCCGACCAATCCGGCCGGCCCGTCGACGAGTTCGGCGGCCCAGCGGGCTCCGTCCGGCAACTCCCCGACGCCGGCGAGCGGTTCGGCGACACCCCCGGCCGACAGCGCGGCCCCGCCGACACCCCCGACCGGCAGCACGGCCCCGCCGGCACCCTCGATCAGCAGCGCCGCCCGGCCGGCGTCCTCGGCACGCAGCAGCCGCAGCGCCTCGGCGGCGGTGCCGGGCGAGTCGACGGCGACCGCGTCGGCGGCCGCACCGAGCGCCGCCGCCACCGGCACCTCGTACCCGGGGGCGATCCGCAGCAGCGCGGCCGCGGGGCCGCGCAGTCCGCTCAGCCGCTCCCCCGCGTCGAGCAGGGCGCCGGTGCCGTCCTTGCGGCGCAGTCCGAGGGAGAGCGCCTCGTGCCGCGCGACGAGCCCGGCGCGTTCGCGCTCGGCGGCGCCGGCCACCTCCCGGGCGGCGGCGAGGTCGCGTTCGACGGCGGCGAGCCGCTCCCGGGCCTCCTGGTGGGCGGCCTCGGCCCGCTCGTCGTCTCCGGCGGGGCCGCCGACCTGCCGCTGGAGCTCCTCGTACTCGGCCTGGGCGGCCTCGGCCCGCAGCAGCGCCTCCCCGCCGGCCTCGGTCAGCCGGCCGATCTCGGCTTCGGCGGAGGCCGCCTTGGAGCGGGCGGCGGCGGCCTGCCCCTGCAACCGGGCCAGGCCCTCCCGGCGGTCCGCGATGGCCCGGGCGGCGTCCCGCAGGCGACGCTCCTCGGTGGCCAGCCCGCGCTCCAGTTCGCTCCTGCGTTCGACCGCCTCGGCCAGCGCGTACTGCGCCTCCTCCAGTGCCTCGGCCAGCGCGGCCTCGTCCTCGCGGACCCGTGCGGCCTCCCGCTCCAGTTCCTCGGGATCGCGGCCGCGCCGCTCCTCGGTCTGGCCGCCCGCGGCGGCATGCCGGGCGCGGGCCTCGGCCAGCCCAATGGTGCCGCGGGTGCGTTCGGCGAGCGCGGAGAGCCGGTACCAGGTCTGCCGGGCGGCCTCCAGGCTCGGGCCGAGCTGCTGGACCTGGGCCTCCAGCACGGCCTCGCGCTGGACGACACCGGCCAGCTCCTGCTCGACGGTGGTGCGGCGCAGCCGCAGTGCCAGCTCGTCGGCGATCTCGGCCTCGACGGCCTGCCGGAGGGTCAGCAGGTCGTCGGCGAGCAGCCGCAACCGGGCGTCGCGCAGGTCGGCCTGGATGCCGGCGGCGCGGCGGGCGATCCTGGCCTGTCGGCCGAGCGGTCCCAGCTGGCGGCGCAGTTCGGCCACCAGGTCCTGGACGCGGTTGAGGTTGACCTGCATCGCGTCCAGTTTCCGCAGCGCCTTCTCCTTGCGCTTGCGGTGCTTGAGGACGCCGGCCGCCTCCTCGATGAAGGCGCGGCGGCCCATCGGGTCGGCGTGCAGGACGGAGTCCAGCTGGCCCTGGCCGACGATGACGTGCATCTCGCGGCCGATGCCGGAGTCGGAGAGGAGCTCCTGGATGTCGAGCAGGCGGCAGGTCTCGCCGTTGAGCGCGTACTCGCTGCCGCCGTTGCGGAACATGGTCCGGGTGATGGTCACCTCGGAGTAGTCGATCGGCAGGGCGCCGTCGGCGTTGTCGATGGTGAGGCTGACCTCGGCCCGGCCGAGCGGGGCGCGCCCGCTGGTCCCGGCGAAGATGACGTCCTCCATCTTGCCGCCGCGCAGCGACTTGGCGCCCTGCTCCCCCATCACCCAGGACAGCGCGTCGACGACGTTCGACTTGCCGGAGCCGTTGGGGCCGACCACGCAGGTGATGCCGGGCTCGAAGCGCAGGGTGGTGCTGGAGGCGAAGGACTTGAACCCGCGCAGCGTCAGACTCTTCAGGTGCACGCGGCCGGTCTCCTCGTCGCTCGCCAGGGCCCGGGGCCTGTCGTCAACGGCGACTGTATCCCCGGCGGGCCGTGCGTCCCGGGCCCGGACACGACGAAGGGACGCCACAACCGGGCGTCCCTTGCAAGCTGCGTCCCTTTCGGAGCGGCTCAGTGCACAGCGGCGTCGATCTGCGAGGACCGGGCGGGACTCAGGTGAGAGCCGGCTCCCGCTGATCCAGATCGATGCTGTTGAGCAGCGAGTGCCCGTCAGCGACAGCGGCGAGCGCGTCGTTCTCGGCCTGCATCCGAAGGAGCTCGGATTCAAGGTCCTGGACGCGCTGCTGAAGCCGTCGCATCTCGGAGAGCATTCGCGGGTCGGGGCCGCCGACGTACCCGAGAAGCGCCTTTGCCATGATGAATGGTCCTCCACGCTGAGTGACCGAACCGGAACGGTACAGGTCTAGGGGGAAGGGGGACGCACGCGCGGCGCGTCACCGGTAGTGCTGGCTGGGCACTTACGGCACAACCATCGTGAGCTGGGCTCACGAGGGCAGGCGCCTGCCGGGAAAACGCGGTCGTGTGCGCGGGTTTCCAGCGTCTCACCAAAGACGGAAAGGGTCAACACGATCACCGCACGCTACCGCGACCCTGTCACCTGCCTGGCGGTGTCGTCACGCCTGGGGGCCTCGGGCCGGGTCCACCAGCTGCTCGTGGATCATCGTTCGATGCGGAGTCAACCACGAGTCTGCCCGAATGGCAACCGCATGACACCGGCAGTTGCGGATCAGTTCCGGCCCGTACGGGTGTGGCCGGGCTCAGCGGATCTCGAAGCCCTCGTAGCCGGGGCCCACGGCCGTCCAGATCTCGGTGACGCCGCTGACCTCGCCCGGGGTGCCCGGGCCGCGCAGCAGGTCCAGCAGCAGTTCGCAGTCGGCGGCCAGGCCCTCGGCGACCACCTGCACCCGGCCGTCCCCGAGGTTGCTCGCGTAGCCGGTCAGGCCGGTCTCCAGCGCCCGTGCCCTGGTCCACCAGCGGAACCCGACCTGCTGGACCTTTCCCCGGACCCAGGCGGTCACCCGGACCGGTTCCTCACTGTGGGCGTCGCGACCGTGCATGCCCCGACCCTAACGAACGCGGCGGACGGTCACAGCTCCACGGGGCCGTCGACCACGCGGAGCGGCCCCGCCGGAGGAGGTCCGGCGGGGCCGCAAGGGGTGTCGCGGTGGGGCTCAGCGGGTCACCAGTCGCCGCCGCCGAAGTCGCCGCCGCCACCGAAGTCCCCGCCACCGAATCCGCCGCCGTCGCCGAAGCCGCCGCTGAAGTCGGAGGAGTTGAAGTCGGCGCCGGTGAAGTCGCCGCCCTCGTGCTGGTCCTGGTAGCCCTGGTCCATCATCGGCGCCGCGGCGTAGGCCGGGCTGCTGATCATCGAGCCGAGCATGGTGCCGACCAGCAGGCCCGGCAGCAGGCCGCCGCCGAACCCGCCGAAGTAGCCGCCCGCCCAGGGGGCGTAGGCCGGGCCGGCGTTCCAGTACGGCTGCGGGCCGTGCTCGGTCTCGACGGTGCGGATGGCCGGGTCGAGGCCGGAGGCCAGCCGGTCCGCGTCGGACCGGCAGACCGGGACGGTGCGGGCGGCGCCGTCGGCCGGGGCCCAGTCGACGTCCTTGACCGAGGGGCCGTGGCGCGGGTCGAAGAAGCACGGGGGACGGCGCTCGGGCACCGGGCGCTTCTCCCGCCGGGCGGCCAGGGTGGCCAGCGCGAAGCGGCCGTCCTCCAGCGCCTCGGTGACCGGCTTGACGTCGTCCGGCCGCTTGGCCTCGTCCATCAGCCGCTTGGCCTTCTCGTACGAGTCCAGGGCGTGGGTGTAGTCGGTGCGCTGGGTGTCGTCGGCGTCGGTCGCGGCCGGGTTGAAGTCGAGCCGGTCCAGTTCCTCGCCGAAGGCGGTGATGTCCTCGTCGACCACCCGGCGCAGCTGCTCCAGCTCGGCCCGGGCCTGCTCCTCCTTGCGCGTCTTGGCGCGGCGGAAGAGGAGGAAGACGCCGGCGCCGGCCAGCGCGAGCAGCACGACCGGGATGACCACCCAGGCGATCGAGGTGCTGTGGTTCACCCCGGTGCCCTTGGCCTGCGGGGCGGCGCTGTCGACGAACTCGTTCAGGGTGGCGTCGATGTCGCCGTTGTGGGAGCGGAAGGCGGCGCCGGCGATCCGCTCGGCGCTGCCCTGCGACATCGCGCCGCGGTCGGCCTTGGCCGCGAACTGGTCACCGCGCCAGATCGCGTAGGCGCCGTCGATGCCGACCTTGGTGCGCAGGTCGTTGAAGACGGTCCGCTCGCCGTAGGGGGCGCTGGCCGGGACGACCGCGACGAAGATCGGCTTGTCGGCCTTCTTGATCTTCTCGGTCAGGGCGTCGGCCTGGCTCTGGCTGAATCGGCTGGTCATCGCCGGGTCGACGTAGACCCGACCCTGCTTCAGGGTGGAGGCCGCGTCGTCCAGCCCGCCCGCGGCCGAGGCCGCCGGTGCGAGCAGGAGCAGCAGCCCCAGCAGCGCCGCCACCAGGGCAAGCGGCCCGGCGCCCCGGGAACGTCGTGCAAGGGTTCTCATGCCCTCGACGCTACCCCGACGGGCGTCAAGGCACGGCATACCCTTCGCATACTGGTAGTGACAAGATTCCCCGCCGACCGCCGGGGCCGCACCCCTCCTCGGGGATGATGTTTCCCCCACTCGCCCCTGATGCGGGCGGTGCGCGGGAACTGCGGCCGGCGCCCGGACGTACGTCCCGGCGGGCCCAGGGTGTTCCGGGCGGTGTGCCGACCGTACCGCGCGGACGGGCATAGTGGTCCCGGACCACTGGTCCCATTACCTGTTCTTGACCCATCTCCCGATCGGAGCACCCGGTGATCATCGGCCTCGTCACCGCCGTGGCGGCATCCGCCTGCTACGGCACCGGCTCAGTCCTGCAGGCCGTCGGATCCCGCCGTTCCGCGCGCGAGGAGGCCGCCAAGGGCGCCGCCGGTGCCACCACCGAGCACGGCGGGCCGAGCCTGTCCTCCACCGCGAAGGCTGCCGTCACCTGGGAGTTCATCGTCGGCACGGTGCTCGACCTGATCGGCTTCGGGCTGGGCGCGCTGGCCGCGCGGCTGCTGCCGCTGTTCCTCTCGCAGACCATCATCAGCGCCAACCTGGTGATCACCGCGGTGCTGAGCATCAAGCTGCTCGGCATCCGGCTCAAGCAGCTGGAGTGGGCCTCGATCGGCGTGCTCTGCTCGGCGCTGGTGCTGCTGGCCGTCTCGGCCGGCCCGGAGGGCGGCCACCACGCGTCGATGTCCTTCCACTGGGGCCTGCTGCTGGTCACCACCGTGCTGCTGGTCGGCGGCAGCCTGCTGGTGCGGCGGATGGGCTCCAAGGGCGCGATCGTCGCCGGTCTGCTCTCCGGCCTGGGCTTCGGCGCGCTGGGCGTCGGCGTGCGCATCCTGAACGGCATCGACCCGTTCGACGTCGCCAAGCTGCTCTCCGACCCGGCGCTGTACGCGATCCTGGTCGGCGGCCTCGGCGGCATGTACGTGCACACCGTGGCGCTGCAGATCGGCTCGGTGAACGGTGCGACGGCGGCGCTGGTGGTCGGCGAGACGGTGCTGCCCGGCGCGATCGGCGTGCTCTGGCTCGGCGACTCCTCCAAGTCCGGCCTGGGCTGGCTCGGCGTGGTCGGCTTCCTGCTCGCGGTGGTGTCCGCGGTCGGGGTCGCCTACTTCGGCCAGGACACCCACGGCTCCCCGGGCGAGGCGGCCACCGACCAGCCGGAACTCGCCAAGCACTGAGCTACCCGGCCCCCGCTCCCGGCCCTCGCCGTCAGCCCGTGCCGCGGGCCCGCGGCACGCGCTGGCAGCGGGGGCAGAAGTAGCTGGAGCGGTTCATCCAGGCGGCCCGCCGGATCGGGGTGCCGCAGCGGCGGCAGGGCTCGTGCTCGCGGCCGTACGCGTCGAGGTCGCGGGAGAAGTAGCCGCTCTCGCCGTTCACGTTGACGTACAGGCTGTCGAAGCTGGTGCCGCCGACGGCGAGCGCCGCCGTCATCACCTCGCGGGCGTTCGCCAGCAGTTCGGCGGCCTGCGGGCGGGTGAGCGTCGCGGTCGGGCGGTCGTAGTGCAGCCGGGAGCGCCAGAGCGCCTCGTCGGCGTAGATGTTGCCGACCCCGCTGATCAGCGTCTGATCGAGCAGCGCCCGCTTCACGGTGGTGCGCTTGGCCCGCAGCGCGGCCGCGAATGCGGCGTCGTCGAAGCGCGGGTCGAGCGGGTCGCGGGCGATGTGCGCGATGGAGAGCGGCGTGCCCTCCGGGTCGCCGTCCTCGGCCTCCTCGACCGCGAGGCCGCCGAAGGTCCGCTGGTCGACGAAGCGCAGTTCGCGCCCGCCGTCGGTGAACCGCAGCCGCACCCGCAGGTGCGTCTCGTCGGGCACGGACGGGTCCTGGACGAGGAGTTGGCCGCTCATGCCGAGGTGGCCGATCAGCGAGAAGCCCGCGCCGGCCCCGGCCAGCGGCACCCACAGGTACTTGCCGCGCCGCTGCGCGGTGCCGAGGGTGGTGCCGGTCAGCCGGGCGGCGAAGTCGGCGGCGCCGGCGGTCTGGCGGCGCACCGCGCGCGGGTGCAGCACCTGGACGTCGGCGACGGTCCGCCCGGCGACCCAGTTCGCCAGACCGCGGCGGACGACCTCGACCTCGGGAAGTTCGGGCACGGGAACACGCCTCCTGCGGAAGGGATCAGCAGGAGGAAGGCTACTGCTCCCTCACGCCCCGGCGGGCAGCCGGTCGGCGTACTTCTCCTTGATCGCCCGCCAGGCGCTCTCGGCGGCCTTCTGCTCGGCCTCCTTCTTCGAGCGGCCGACGCCGCTGCCGAAGTCCTCGCCGGCCACCCGGGCCGCCGCGGTGAAGGTCTTCTCGTGGTCCGGACCGGACTCCATGACCACGTACTCGGGCACCCCGATGCCCACCGAGGCGGTGAGCTCCTGGAGGCTGGTCTTCCAGTCCAGGCCGGCACCCAGCTGCGAGGACTCCTCGATCAGCGGGTCGAACAGCCGGTGGACGAACTCGGTGGCCGCGTCCAGACCCTGGTCCAGGTAGACGGCTCCGATCACGGCCTCGACCGTGTCGGCGAGGATCGACGACTTGTCGCGGCCGCCGGTGCCCTCCTCGCCCTTGCCGAGCCGGATGAACGTGCCGAGTTCCAGGCCCCGGCCGACGTCCGCGAGCGCGCGGGAGTTCACCACCGCGGCGCGCAGCTTGGCGAGCGTGCCCTCGGGCACGTCCGGGTGGACGCGGTAGAGGGTGTCGGTCACCACGAGGCCCAGCACCGAGTCGCCGAGGAACTCCAGGCGCTCGTTGGTGGGCAGACCCCCGTTCTCGTACGCGTACGAGCGGTGGGTCAGGGCACGCACCAGAAGGGCGCGCTCGAGCGTGTACCCGAGGCGCCCTTCCAGGACGTCGTATTCGGTCGAAGCCGGCCCACCGGCCTTGCCACCGCCCGAAGAGGAACCCTTCGGGGCGGAGGACGCCTTGCGGGTGGAGTTACCGTCCGACATCGATCCGTGCACCCCGCCGATCAGACCGAGAGGACCTGGCGACGGTTGTACGTGCCGCAGCTCGGGCACGCGATGTGACCCAGCTTCGGCTCGTGGCAGCGGTCGCACGCCACGAGGGCCGGAACAACGGCCTTCCAGTTGGACCGACGGTGGCGCGTGTTGCTGCGCGACATCTTCCGCTTCGGAACAGCCACGGCTACTTCTCCTGGTTCTCGGCGAGACCCTCACGGGTGTCGCTGTTCTTGATCCCGTCACCCTCGTCGCCGGGGGCGGCGGAGAGTCCCTGCAGAGCCGCCCACCGGGGGTCGGCGGCGTCGTGGTGGTGCGTCGGGTCGTCGCTCAGGCGCGCTCCGCACTCGGAGCACAGACCCAGGCAGTCTTCCTGGCACACCGGCTGCAGCGGCAGTGCGAGCACCACCGCGTCACGCAGCACCGGCTGGAGGTCGAAGAAGTCGCCCTCCAGCCGGTAAGTATCTTCTTCCGAGTCCTCGTCGAGGTCCTCGGCCCCGGCGGTCCGGGCGCGGTGACGCTCGTCGGACTCCGGGTAGTAGTACAGCTCCTGGAAGTCGACGTCGAGGTCGTCCTCGACGGGCTCCAGGCACCGGGCGCACTCGCCCTCGACCTGGGCCTCGGCGGTGCCGGTGACCAGCACGCCCTCGACCACGGACTCCAGGCGGAGCTCCAGCCGGAGCTCGCTCTTCTCGGGGACGCCGATCACGTCGATGATCCCCAGGCCCGCGGGGGCCTCCAGGGTGCGGGACACCTTGCGCAGCGAGCCCGGGCGACGTCCCAGCTCGTGCGTGTCGAACACGAGGGGGTCGCGGTGGTCGAGGCGGTTCAAGGTGTCCTGACTTCCATGGGGAATCTTCGATCGCGGTGCCACCGCACCAACGGTGCGCGGGCAAGCCGACAGTCCGACACGAAAAGGCCGGAGTGGTCAGCCTACCGGAGTCTCCCGCCAGGCCCAACTTCGCTCCCGTCAGGAGCTTCCGCCGGGCCCGCGCGGGGCCGGCTCAGCGGCCGCCCAGCTCCCGGAGCCGGGTCATGTCGATCATGCTGGTGTCGAAGAAGCTGGTCTCGTCCAGACCCGGCTGCTGCTGTTGCGGCACGGCCGGCGGGGCGGCGGGCTGCTGCGGGTAGGTGTAGGCGTCGTACTGCTGCGCGCCGTAGCCCGGCTGCTGCTGTTGCGGATAGCCGTAGTCCCCGTGCTGCTGCTGGGCCGCGTAGTCCGGGTGCTGCTGCTGCGGGTAGCCGTCCGCGGCGCCCTGCTGCTGGTGCCCCCACTGGGCACCGTACGGGTCGCCCTGGCCGGCCGGGTCGTAGCCGCCGGCGTACACCTCGGCGTACTGCCCCTGCTGCTGCCCGCCCTGCTGCTGGGCGGCCGCGTACTGGTCGACGCCGGGGGCCTGCCAGCCCGCCGCGGCCGGGGTCTGCTCCGGCCAGGTCTGCTGCTGCGGGACGTCCTCGCGGTACCAGGCGATGTCGTCGCCGTTGGCTTCGCCGTCGGTGGCGAAGCCCGCGGCCACCGCCTCGGCGCGCTCCTTGGCCTGCTGCGCCTCGTCGGCGGCGGCCAGGTAGGCGCCCAGCTCGTCGATCGGCCGCTTGCCGAGCAGCTTGTCGCGGCCCTTGCCGACGGCCTCCAGGGTGGCGCTGAGGACGTTCTCCAGCGTGGCGAGCTTCACGTCGACGTACTCGTCGACCTCGGGGCTGGGGGTGATCCGCTGCGGCTGGAACTCCTCGCCGTCCGTCTCGCCGTCGAACTCGGTCTCGAAGACGCTGGAGTCACCGCGCAGCTTGGTCCGGCCGCGGCCGACGGCGCCGAGCGTCTTGGTCAGCACGACCTCGAAGTTGGCGAGCTTGCTGTCCACGTAGTCGTCGGCCTCGGCACGCTTGGCCTCGGTCTCGCCACGGGCCTCGGCGAGGATCCGGTCGGCCTCGGCCTGGGCCCGGCGGACCACCTCGGTGTCCGAGATCAGCGAGCCGCGCTCGGCGTGCGCTCCCTGGATGATCCGGTCGGCCTCGGCCTGGGCCCCGGCGACCACCTGCTCGTGGTCGGCCATCATCGACTGGGCCTGGGCGAGTTCGGCGGGCAGCTCCGCCTTGAGGGCGTTGAGCAGGCCGATCAGTTCGGCCCGGTTCACCACGCAGGAGGCCGACATCGGCATCGAGCGGGCGTTCTCGACCGCCGCGACGATCTCGTCGACCTTGTTCTGCACGTCCACGGGGCTTCGTCTTTCCGTGTGCCGCCGACGGTCCGGCGGAGGCAGGCCCGACGCGGTGAACCTCACCGCAGGGGCAGGAATACAGACTGTACGGCCACCGCACGGCGAGGTCACAACGCCCGAGCCGAACCGGTCGACCGGGCATCGGACAAGTCATGACGAACCGGCAGAAACGGACGCCCGCCCCGCGACGCCGACGCTCCCGCCTACTGCTGGGCCCTGCGCTCCGCGATCCGCTCGACCAGCCGCCGGTGCACCGTCTCCGGCAGCAGGTGGGAGACGTCCCCGCCGTACGAGGCGACCTCCTTGACCAGCGTCGAGGAGAGGAAGCTGTACGTCGGCGAGGTCGGCACGAACAGCGTCTCCACCCCGGACAGGCCGTGGTTCATCTGGGCCATCTGCAACTCGTAGTCGAAGTCGCTGACCGCGCGCAGGCCCTTGATGATCGCGGGGATCCCGCGCTCCCGGCAGAAGTCCACCAGCAGGCCGTGGTACGACTCGACCACCACGTTCCCGAAGTCCGCGGTGACCTCCTCGATCAGGGCCATCCGCTCCTCGACGCTGAACATGCCCTGCTTGTTGCGGTTGATCAGGACCGTGACGTGCACGACGTCGTACAGCTTCGAGGCCCGCCCGATGATGTCGAGATGACCGTTGGTGATCGGGTCGAACGAACCGGGACAGACGGCGCGGCGCATGGCGTGGGTGCTCCCTCGTGGGGTGACGGCTGCTGCGGGCCTCGGCCCGCTACTCGTGCTGGCTGGTCTCGGCGGCGGCGCGACCGTACCAGAGCGTGCCCTCGCCGTAGCGGCGCGAGCGCAGCACCTCGAAGCCCTCGGGCCAGCCGAACTCGCCGCCACGGGTGCTGCGCTCCACGGTGACGAGTGCGTCCTCCCCGAGCCAGCCCCCAGCCAGGAGTGTGATCAGCATCTCGCGCAGCTCGTCGTCGGTCACGGCGTACGGCGGGTCGAGGAAGACCAGGTCGTACGGGGTCTGCGGGGGCGGGCCCGCGAGCACCTGCTCGGCCCTGGCGGCCTTCACCTCCACGCCCGGCAGGCCGATCGTGCGGACGTTCTCCCGGATCACCCGGGCCGCCTGCCCGTCCGCCTCGACCAGCAGGACGTGCTCGGCGCCGCGCGACAGCGCCTCCAGGCCGACCGCGCCCGATCCGCCGAACAGGTCGAGCATCCGGGCCCCGTGCAGGGTGCCGCGCAGCGCCTCCAGGGTGGAGAACATCGCCTCACGGGCCTTGTCGGAGGTCGGGCGGGTGCCCCGGCCTGGCGGTACGGCCAGCCGGCGGCCGCCGGCCAGCCCGGCGATCACGCGGGTCATGGTGGGGAAAGGTCCTTTCGTCGCTGCCCGACCACGCTATACGGGTCGAGGCCCCACCGACGGATCGGTGGGGCCTCCGGGTCACGGCTCAGACCGCCCCGGAGCCCGCCTCAGCCGGCCCCGGGGCACGTCTCAGCTCGCCTCGGAGCCCGCCGCCGGGGCCGGGGCGGCCGCGCCGAGCAGCGCCGGCGAGGCGTAGCGGGACCAGGACAGGCAGCCGTCGGGCGGGCAGAACTCGGGGCGGCGCGGGTCGTGCCCGAGCTCGCGCAGCTTGGTGCGGACGGAGTCGGGGGTGCGGCCGAAGCGGGCGGCGATCCGGGCGACGGTCTCGCCGTCGTGGAAGCGCCGGACCAGCTCCTCCTCGTGCTGCGGGACCCAGGGGGCGCCGTGGCCGGGGTACAGCTCGCGCAGCACGTCGCGGTCGGGGATGGGCTCGGAGACGTCGGCGACGATCGCCAGCGCCCGCAGCGCGCGGTTGAGCGCGATCCGCAGCGAGGCGACGTCCTCGACCGGCAGGCGGAGCTTGCCCGAGGCGAGCGGCTGGGCGGCCGCCCCCTCGCGCCAGCCGGTCAGGGTGAGGGTGACCTCGCGGTCGTCGTCGCTGGCGAGTTCGATCCGGAAGACCTTGTCGCCCAGCGGGAGCTCGTTGAGATGACGGAATGCCATGGCAGGACCCCCAAATGTCGTGCCAGGTACGCACCTTGGGGGTGCGCCCTGAACACCTTCATTCTCTCGCGGGGGTCTGACAATTCCGGGGCCGGCGGCGGCCGCTCAGCCCTTCTCCATGTCGCTCAGCCCTTCTCCATGTAGGCCGCGCGGTCCTCGTCGAGCAGGCTCTCCAGCGCGGTGCGCAGCTCCGGGTGGGCGGCCAGCTCGCGGTCCTCGGCGACCAGCCTGGTCGCCTCCGTCCGGGCGGTGAGGATGACCTCCTCGTCCTCCAGCACCGAGAGCACCTTGAGCGAGGACTTCACCCCGGACTGCGCCTGGCCCAGCACGTCGCCCTCGCGGCGCTGTTCGAGGTCGATCCGGGACAGCTCGAAGCCGTCCAGGGTGCCGGCCACCGCGTCCAGCCTGGCCCGGGCGGCGCTGCCCGCGGGCATGTCGCTGACCAGCAGGCACAGGCCCGCGGCGCTGCCCCGGCCGACCCGGCCGCGCAGCTGGTGCAGCTGGGAGACGCCGAAGCGGTCGGCGTCCATGATGACCATCGCGGTGGAGTTGGGGACGTTGACGCCGACCTCGATGACGGTGGTGGCGACCAGCACGTCCACCTCGCCGGCCGTGAACCGGCGCATCACCTCGTCCTTGGCCTCCGGGGCCAGCCGGCCGTGCAGGATCTCCACCCGCAGGCCCTGCAACGGCCCCCCGACCAGCTTCCCGGCGGTCTCCACCACCGAGAGCGGGGGGCGCCGTTCGTCGCTCCCGGCACCGGCGTCGGCGACGTCCTCCAGGTCCTCCTCGGCCGCCTTCCGCTTCTTCTTCAGCTCGGCGGCGGGCTCCTCGTCCCCGATCCGGGGGCAGACCACGTACGCCTGGTGGCCCTTGGCGACCTCCTCGCGCACGCGCTCCCAGGCCCGGGTGAGGAAGTTGGGCTTCTCCAGCGCGGGGACGACGTGGGTGGAGATCGGCGAGCGGCCGGCCGGCAGCTGGTCGAGGACGGAGGTCTCCAAGTCCCCGAAGACGGTCATCGCGACGGTGCGCGGGATCGGGGTGGCGGTCATCACCAGCAGGTGCGGCGGCTGTTCGCCCTTGGCGCGCAGGGCGTCCCGCTGTTCGACGCCGAAGCGGTGCTGCTCGTCGACCACGACCAGGCCGAGGTCCTGGAACTGGACCTTGTCCTCGATCAGCGCGTGGGTGCCGATGGCGATGCCCGCGTCGCCGCAGGCCATGTCGAGCAGCGCCTGGCGGCGGGCCGGGACGCCCATGGAGCCGGTCAGCAGCACCACCCGGGTGCCGAGGTCGGAGCCGCCGAGCATGCCGCCCTGCGCCAGGTCGCCCATCATCTCGACGATCGAGCGGTGGTGCTGCTGGGCCAGCACCTCGGTGGGCGCGAGCAGCACGGCCTGGCCTCCGGCGTCGACCACGGCGAGCATGGCGCGCAGAGCGACCAGGGTCTTGCCGGAGCCGACCTCGCCCTGCAGCAGCCGGTGCATCGGGTGCTCGCTCGCGAGGTCGGCGGCGATCTCGGCGGACACCTTCTGCTGGCCCTCGGTGAGGGTGAACGGCAGCCGGGCGTCGAAGGCGTCCAGCAGGCCGCCCGCGCGGGCCCTGCGCGGGACGGCGGGCAGCGCGGACTCGGCGGCCCGGCGCTGGGCCAGGGCGACCTGGAGGACGAAGGCCTCGTCCCAGCGCAGCCGGCTCTGGGCGAGCTCGCGGTCGGCCTGGCCGCGCGGGCGGTGGATCAGCTCCAGCGCCTCGGGCAGCGGGATCAGCCCGTGCCGCTCGCGCAGTTCGGCGGGCAGTGGCTCGCCGACGTCGCCCAGGTGCTTGGTGAGGGCCGTCTCGATGCAGATCGACAGCTTCCAGCTGGGCATCTGCGCGCTGGCGCCGTAGACCGGGATCAGCCGGCCGGCGAACTGCCGGGCGGCGTCCGACCCGGCCTCCTCGTCGAGCAGCTGGTAGTCCGGCGAGACCAGCTGGCGGCTGCGGTTGAAGACGCCGACCTTGCCCGCGAACAGGCCCTGGGCGCCGGACTTGAGCTCCTTCTGCCGCCAGCCCTGGTTGAAGAAGACCAGCGAGAGCCGGCTGCGGCCGTCGGTGACGACGACCTCCAGCCGGTCGCCCTTGCGGCCGCGGAACGGGATCAGGGTGACCTTCTCGATCCGCGCCAGCACGGTGACGTGCTCGTCGATCTCCAGCTCGTCCAGGCTGGTGAGCTGGCCGCGTTCGACGTAGCGGCGCGGATAGTGGTGCAGCAGGTCCCCGACCGTGCGCAGCTTGAGGCTGTCGGCGAGCACCTTCGCGGTGCGGTCGCCGACGAGTTTGGTCAGTGGTTCATCGAGAGCGCCCATCAGGCCCCTGTTTACACCACGGGGCCGACATTCCGGGCTCCGCGGCGTGCCCTACTCCACTCCGATGAGCAGCGGCGCGGACTCCTGGCCGCCGTGGAAGACCACCGCGTCGACCTCGGGCCGCCGGTGCCGGGCGTGCGCCACCAGGCGGTCGGCGAGCGCCTCGTCGGCGCCCTCGCCGAGGACCAGGGTGACGAGCTCGCCGCCCGCGCCGAGCATCCGGTCCAGCACGCTCGCCCCGACCTCGGCCAGCCCGGTGCCGATCACCGCGACGTCGCCGTCGATCAGGCCGAGCACGTCCCCGGCCTGGCAGACCCCGGCCATCGTCCAGGACTCCCCCTCGGCCACGGCGAGTTCGGCGTACCGGGTGGCACCGGCCGCGGAGGTCATGGCGACCACGTCCTCGTCGAAGCGGCGGCCGCCCTCGTGCACCGCGAGCGCCGCCAGGCCCTGCACCGGCGAGCGGGTCGGCAGCACGGCGATCCGCACGCCCTCCTCGCGCAGCTGGTCGGCGGCGGCCCCGGCGGCGGCGCGCAGTTCGGGGTCGTTGAGCAGCAGGACCACCTCGCGGGCGGCCGAGCGGCGCACGGCAGCCGCGAGTTCGGCACTGGCCGGCGGGCGGTCCGGGTCGGCGTGCAGGGCGACGGCGCCGGCCTGCTCGCACAACTCGGCCAGCCCCCCGCCGGACACCACGCAGAGCACCGCGCGGGCCCGTTCCCGGCGTTCGCCGCGCTCGGCGGCGCTGCCGGCCCGGGCGGCGGCCTCGGCGAAGTGCGTGATCCGGATCTGGTGCGGCCGCCCGGCCTCGACCCCGGCCTCGACGGCGGCGCCCGCGTCGTCCACGTGGACGTGCACGTTCCACAGGCCGTCGCCGCCGCCGACCACCAGGGAGTCGCCGAGCCCGCCGAGCCGCTCGCGCAGCGCGGGCAGGGCCTCGTCGGGCGCGTCGAGCAGGTAGATCACCTCGAACGCGGGGTGGCCGGGGCCCGGCGGCCTCAGGTGCACCGCGCAGCTCTCGACCTCCCGGACGTCCCCGCGCAGCGCGACCGGGCCCATCGGCTGCTGCCCGGCGACGGCGTCGGCGAGCGCCCCGAGCACGGCGACCAGGCCGCGCCCGCCGGCGTCCACGACCCCGTTCTCGGCCAGCACGGCGAGCTGTTCGGGAGTGTGCCGCAGCGCGTCCCGGGCGGCCCGGTAGGCGGTGTCGGCGACCTGCGCGAGCCCGTCCCCGGCCCGGACGGCCTCCCGGGCGGCGACCCGGGCGACCGTCAGCAGAGTTCCCTCGACGGGCTCCGCGACGGCCTGGTAGGCGGAGTCGGCGGCCCGTTGCAGGGCGGCCCGCAGCTGGTCGGCGCCGCCGCCCTCGGCGAGCGTCTCGGCGGTGCCGCGCAGCCACTGGGCGAGGATCACCCCGGAGTTGCCGCGGGCGCCGACCAGCGCGCCGCGGGCCATCGCCCGTGCGGTGTCGGCCAGGCCGGGGGCCGGGTCGGCGGCGGGGTCGGCGAAGCGGCTCTCCACCTCGGCGGCGGCGGACTCGACGGTCAGGTAGAGGTTGGTGCCGGTGTCGCCGTCCGGGACGGGATAGACGTTGAGCGCGTCGATCTCCTCGCGGGCCTGGCCGAGCGCACGCAGGGCGAGCTGGCACCAGGTGCGCACGGCCGGGGCGTCGAGCGTGTGCAGCACCAGGTCTCCTCCGGGTGGGACGCCGCGACGGCCTGCGGGGCAGCAGCACGGCCAAGGCCGCGGCGAGGGGTGATACCGGCAGGTTATCGGGGGCCGGGGAGGGTCGCCCGGACCGGCGACCGGAGCGATCACCCTGCCGGACATGGTAGTTTCGTTGAACCGGAAGAGGCGTTGTATGCTCTTCCGGTTGCCTGGAACAATCCAGGCTCACCCCTCGGTCCGGTCAGGTTCACGCGAGTGCTCCGCTGGTCCAGCGGGGTTTTCGAACGTAAATGATCTGAAGTCTTGGAGTGACTCCTGTGGCTGCCAACTGCGACGTCTGCGGCAAGGGGCCGGGCTTCGGCAACAGCATCTCCCACTCGCACCGCCGTACCCCCCGTCGTTGGAACCCCAACATTCAGACGGTGCGCGCTGTGATTGGGCGGACGCCGAAGCGGCTCAACGTCTGCACCTCGTGCATCAAGGCCGGTAAGGTCTCGCGCTGACGCGCAGACCGGCATGCCGGTCCTCCAGTGAAGCCGGTTCATCCTCGGATGAACCGGCTTCACTGTTTTTCCGCCGCGCTTTCCGGCCGCTGATTTCCCGCCGACCGCCCGCCGCACCCGTGTTCCCCGCCACACCCGAGGTGGTGGGCGGGCCCGGGGGCCCGCCCACCGGCCGGGTCAGCGCCAGCGCCAGGCGTGGTCGACCGGGCCGATCCCGGAGCCGAGCGCGAAGCCGCCGGCGATCGCGCCGGTGATGTACTCCTTGGCCGAGCCGACCGCCTCCGGCAGCGACTCGCCCTTGGCCAGCCCGGCCGCGATCGCGCTGGCCAGGGTGCAACCGGTGCCGTGGGTGTGCCGGTTGTCGTAGCGCGGCGCCCGGTACCAGTGCACCTCGCCGGGCCCGCCGTAGAGCAGGTCCGCGGCCTCGCCCTCCAGGTGGCCGCCCTTGACCAGCGCCCAGCGCGGCCCGAGATCGACCAACGCCTTGGCGGCGTCCAGCATCTGCCCCTCGCCCTCGACCGTCCGGCCGGTGAGCTGGGTCACTTCGTGCAGGTTGGGGGTGGCCAGGGTGGCGACCGGCAGCAGCCGCTCGCGGACGGTGGCGACGGCCTCGGCGGCCAGCAGGGCGTCCCCGTGCTTGGAGACGCCGACCGGGTCGACGACCACCGGGGCGTCCACCCCGGCCAGCAGCTCGGAGACGGTCTCGACCAGTTCGATCGAGGCGAGCATGCCGGTCTTCACGGCCTGCACCCCGATGTCGTCGACCACGCTGCGGAACTGCGCCCGGACGGCCTCGGCGGGCAGTTCCCAGTAGCCCTGGACGCCGAGCGAGTTCTGCGCGGTGACGGCGGTGATCACGCTCATGCCGTGGACGCCGAGGGCGAGCATCGCCTTGAGGTCGGCCTGGATGCCGGCGCCACCGCCGGAGTCGGAGCCGGCGACGGTGAGCACGCGGGGGGGTGCAGTAGAGGGGCCGCGCGCAGCGCGTCGGCCAAGGGCGGGGGTGGGAGACGGGTGGGCCATGAGGTCAACCTACCCGCGTGCGTTCAGAGCACCGCCTCGGACTCCACCCAGCGGTCCTCCGGCACCGTCTTCAGCCTGGTCACCGCGTCGGCGATCGGCACCAGCTCGATCCCGGTCCGGCGCAGCGCGGTGAAGTGGCCGAACGCGCCCTGGTGGACGGCCTCGACGGCGTGCCAGCCGAAGCGGGTGGCGAGCACCCGGTCCCGGGCGGTCGGGGTTCCGCCGCGCTGGGTGTGCCCGAGGATGACCGGGCGGGCCTCCTTGCCGAGCAGGTTCTCCAGTTCGTGGGCGAGCCGGTTGCCGATCCCGCCGAAGGTCCGGTGGCCGTACTGGTCGACCTCGCCGTGGTCGAAGCGCATGGTGCCGGGCATCGGGGCGGCGCCCTCCGCGACGGCGATGATGGCGAACTTCTTGCCGCGGTCGAAGCGGTCGTCGACCATCCGGGCCACCGCCTCGATGTCGAAGGGCTTCTCCGGGATGAGGATGCCGTGCGCGCCGCCGGCCATGCCCGCGGTGAGCGTGATCCAGCCGGTGTGACGGCCCATCAACTCGACGACCATGACGCGCTGGTGGGATTCCGCGGTGGTCTTGAGCCGGTCGATCGCCTCGGTCGCGACGTGCACCGCGGTGTCGAAGCCGAAGGTGGCGTCGGTGGCGTTGATGTCGTTGTCGATGGTCTTGGGCACCCCGACGACCGGCAGTCCGGCGTCGCTGAACAGCCTGGCGGCGGTCAGCGTGCCCTCGCCGCCGATCGCGATGAGCGCGTCGATGCCGATGTCCCTGGCCAGCGTCTTCGCGTTCTCCACCGCCCAGGAGATCCGCTCGCGCTGCACCCGGGCGGAGCCCAGGACGGTGCCGCCGAGGGTGAGCAGGCCGGTGACGTCGTCGTGCGAGACCGGCCGGGTGCGGCCCTCGATCAGGCCGAGGAAGCCGTCCAGGATGCCGACGATCTCGTCGCCGTGCACGTCCGTGCCCCGGTGCACGACGGAGCGGATCACCGCGTTGAGGCCGGGGCAGTCGCCGCCGCTGGTCAGTACACCGATACGCATGACTGGGTGCGCTCCCGCTCGCAGTGGTTCAGACCACCCACACCAGACGGCGGGCGGGCTCGGTTGTCGCCAGCCTACGCAAAACGGACCCGCGAAGCCCGTGCGCCGCGAGTCCTGGGGTCACGCGCCGTCCGCCGCGCGCCGGTGTCCGGGGGTCACCCGCCGTGTGCCGTACGACAATCGGCGCGGCCGCCCGTCACTCGGCGAAGTGGTCCCAGCCGCCGACCCGGTCCCAGGGCGCGCCGTCCACCGTCACCCGGCCGCTGCGGCTGCCCCGGGGGCGGCCGGTCACCTCGCCCACCACCCGCCAGCGGGCCGGGAGTTGGACGCCGCGCGGGAAGGTCGCCACGATCGCGTGGTCCTCGCCGCCGGACAGCACCCAGACCAACGGGTCCACCCCGACCGCCTGTCCGATGTCGGCCATCTGCGCCGGGACGTCGAAGTCGGCGGCCTTGAGGTCGATGTCCACCGCGCTGGCCCGGGCCACGTGGCCGAGGTCGGCGACCAGTCCGTCGCTCACGTCGATCATCGAGGTCGCGCCCAACTCGGCGCCGGCCGGGCCCGCGTGGTACGGCGGCTCGGGCCGGCGGTGCGCCTCGACGAAGGCACGCGGGGAGCGGAAGCCGCGTTGCAGCACGGTGAGTCCGGCGGCCGACCAGCCGAGCCAGCCGGTCACCGCGACCACGTCGCCGACCTGCGCACCGGCGCGCGTCACCGGTGCGCGCCCCTGGAGGTCCCCGAGCGCCGTGATGGCCAGCGTGACGGTGTCGCCGCGCACCACGTCGCCGCCGACCACCGTCGCCCCGGCCACCTGGCACTCGTCGCGCAGCCCGTCCATCAGCTCGGTGGCCCAGGTGGTGGGCAGGTCGGCGGGGGCGACCAGGCCGAGCAGTATCGCGGTGGGCACCGCTCCCATGGCGGCCACGTCGGCGAGGTTCTGGGCGGCGGCCTTGCGGCCCACGTCGTAGGCGGTGGACCAGTCCCGGCGGAAGTGCCGGTTCTCGATCAGGACGTCCGTGGTGGCCACCACCCGGCCGTCCGGGGCCTTCACCACCGCGGCGTCGTCACCGGGGCCGAGGTCCACCACGTCGGTGAGCGGCACCCGGGCGGTCAGCTCCCTGATGAGACCGAACTCGCCGAGCTCGCCCACGGTCCCCTGCATCTGCCGTCCTCTCGCATGTCCATCTGAACTCGTCCCCGTCGCGCCCCCGCGCGCAGCGTACGCCCTTCCGGGGTGTCGGGGTCTCCCCTCCCCGGCCCACCGCGCGGTAGCGTGGTGATCAGACTGCCGGTGAGCCCGTTCCCACCCCGACGACCGTCCGGGCGATCACGGCGGCGATCCCCGTAACCGGCCGCCGGAGGTCCCCGTGGTACAGGCATACATCCTGATCCAGACCGAGGTCGGCAAGGCCACCGCCGTGGCCCAGTCGATCTCCGAGATTCCCGGCGTCCTCCAGGCCGAGGACGTCACCGGCCCGTACGACGTCATCGTCCGGGCCGAGGCCGACACCGTGGACGACCTGGGCCGCCTGGTGGTGGCCAAGGTCCAACAGGTCGAGGGCATCACCCGCACCCTCACCTGTCCCGTGGTGCACCTGTAAGACCCGGCTACCATCGGCGGGTGGCCAGAGAACTCCGAATCCCCCGGGCGCTGACGGCACTGCCGGCGCCCGTCCGCTGGCTGGCCCTGCCGCTCGCCCTGACCTGCACGGTCGTCGTGCTGCTCGGCAGTTGGGGCTCCGCCGACGAATCGGTGGCGGCCCCCCGACCGGGCGGCAAGGCGGCCGAGTACTGCCGCGCGCTGGCCGCGGCCCTGCCGCAGGAGCTGCTCGGCCACGCCCGCAGGGACCCGTCGCCCGCCTCGCCGTACGTGGCAGTGTGGGATACCAAACCCCGGACGGTGCTGCGCTGCGGGATCGACCGCCCGGACGAGCTGAACGGCCCGCACGCCGCGGACATGTCGCCGACGGTCGACGACCTCACGTGGTGGTCGCAGAAACTGGACGACGGCGGCTACCGCTTCGTCGCGACCATGCGTGCGGCGTACGTCGAGGTGACCTCCCCGGCCGGCGTCTACGCGAGCCCGCTGGACCCGGCCGCCGCCCTCACCGGCGCGGTGAAGGCCACCATCCCGGGCTGAGCCCGCGAGGGCGCCGAGGAGGGCGGGCCGGGAGCTTCCCGGCCCGCCCTCCTTCGTTCGCGTGCGGCTACCGCAGGCCGGTCGAGCGGCGCAGCGCCGCCTGGAGCAGCCGGTCGATCAGCTCCGGGTAGGACAGCCCGGTGGCCTCCCACATCTTCGGGTAGGCCGAGATCGGGGTGAAGCCGGGCATGGTGTTGATCTCGTTGACCATCCAGGTGCCGTCCTCCAGCAGGAAGAAGTCCACCCGGGCCAGGCCCTCGCAGCCGAGCGCGTCGAACGCGGCCACCGCCTGGCGGCGGATCTCGGCGGTCTGCTCGTCGTCGAGCTTCGCCGGGATCTGCACCTCGGACGAGTCGATGTACTTGGCCTCGAAGTCGTAGAAGTCGAAGCCGTCGCCGACCAGCACCTCGGCCGGGAGGCTGGCCTTCGGGCCGTCCTCGGTCTCCAGCACGCCGCACTCGATCTCGCGGCCGCTCACGCCGGCCTCGATGATCAGCTTGGGGTCGTGCCGGCGGGCCTCCTCGATCGCGGCGTCGAGGTCGGCGAGGTCCTTGACCTTGGTGATGCCCATGCTGGAGCCGGCCCGGCAGGGCTTCACGAACAGCGGCAGGCCGAGCTCGGCGGCCCGCTCGCGCACCGCGGCGCGGCCGGCCTCGCTCTCCCAGTCGCGCGGCCGCACGATGGTGTACCGGCCGACGCCCAGGCCGTGCGAGGCCAGGATCCGCTTGGTGAACTCCTTGTCCATGCCGACCGCGCTGGACAGCACGCCGTTGCCGACGTAGGGCACGCCGGACAGCTCCAGCAGGCCTTGCAGGGTGCCGTCCTCGCCCCAGGGGCCGTGCAGCAGCGGGAACACCACGTCGACCTCGCCGAGGGCCTTGGGGGTGCTTCCCGGCTCGCTCAGGACGACCTCCCGGTCGCCCGGGGCGATCGGCAGCGCGACCTGCCCGTCCACGGACTCGGCGACGCCCGTGACGTCCGGCATCCGGCCGTCGGTGATGGCCATCCGGGCGGGCTCGTCGCTGACCAGCGCCCAGCGGCCCTCGGGGGTGATCCCAATCGGGAGCACCTCGTACTTCTCGCGGTCGATCGCCTTGAGCACGCTGCCGGCGGTGACCACCGAGACGCCGTGCTCGGAGCTGCGTCCGCCGAAGACCAGCGCGACGCGCGGCTTCGCAGCGGACGGGTTCGGGGAGGACTGTTCGATGCTCATATCGGGTTTGAGACTACCGTGCGAAGGGTTTCCGGGGCGTCAGCCGCCCCGGCCCACCGCTCCTGACCGCCGTCCCCGACCGCCGCCCCGCCGTCAGCACCGCTCAGCGCCTGCTCAGCGCCTGCTCAGCGCCGCTCGGCCTTCGCCGAACGGGACATCAGGGCCTGGAGCGCCTCCTGGGTGGGCCGCCCGTTGTGCACGACGTCCACCACCGCCTCGACGATCGGCATGTCGACGCCGTTGCGCCGGGCCAGGTCGAGCACCGACTCGCAGGACTTGACGCCCTCCGCGGTCTGCCGGGTCGCCGCGATGGTCTCCTCGAGCGACATGCCCCGGCCCAGGTTCATGCCGAAGGTGTTGTTGCGCGACAACGGCGAGGAGCAGGTGGCGACCAGGTCGCCCATCCCGGCGAGCCCGGCGAAGGTGTGCGGGTCGGCGCCGAGCACCTCGCCGAGCCGGGTGGTCTCGGCCAGCCCGCGGGTGATCAGCGTCGCCTTGGTGTTGTCGCCGAGCCCCATGCCGGCCGCCATGCCGACCGCCAGGCCGATCACGTTCTTGACCGCGCCGCCGAGCTCGCAGCCCAGCACGTCGGTGTTGGTGTACGGGCGGAAGTACGGCGTGTGGCAGGCCGCCTGGAGCCGCTTGGCGACCGCCTCGTCCGCGCAGGCGACGACGCTGGCGGCGGGCTGCCGGTTGGCGATCTCCCGGGCCAGGTTGGGCCCGCTGACCACCGCGACGCGCTCCGGGCCGACCTTGGTGACCTCGTCGATCACCTCGCTCATCCGCTTGGCGGTGCCGAGTTCGATGCCCTTCATCAGGCTCACCAGCACGGTCTGCGGCTCGATCAGCGGCGTCCAGGCGGCCAGGTTGTCGCGCAGCGTCTGCGAGGGCACCACCAGGACGGCGAAGTCGGCGCCGGCCAGCGCCTCGGCGGCGTCGGTGGTGGCCCGGACGGAGCCCGGCAGCGGCACGCCCGGCAGGTAGTCCGGGTTCTCGTGCGTGGTGTTGATGGCGTCGACGAGTTCCTGGCGGCGGGCCCACAGGACGACGTCACTGCCCGCGTCGGCCAGCACCATCGCGAAGGCGGTGCCCCACGAGCCCGTCCCCATCACTGCGCAGCGGGTCACCGGCCGCCCTCCTCGTCGTCGTTGCCGCCCTTGGCGCGCCGGCGTTCGGCGGCGGCCGCGGCGGCGCGGTTGCGGGCCGCCTTGCGCATGTCGTAGCGCTCGGCCGGCGGCTCCTCGCCGCGGACGTCGGCCAGCACGGCGGTGATCGCCGTCATGATGTCCTCGGTGGCGTCGTTGAGCACCTGGGCGGTGAGCTCCTGGCCCCGGTACTTGCTGAGGTCCACCGCGGGCCCCGCCGCCACGGTGACCCGGTGGCGCGGGAAGAGGTTGAACTTGCCCTTCCCGAAGCCCGGACGGCCGTACGGCGGGATGATCTCGTGCGCTCCCCAGTGCGCGACCGGGATGACCGGCGCGCCGGTCATCAGCGCGACCCGGGCGACGCCGCTCTTGCCGGTCATCGGCCACAGGTCCGGGTCCCGGGTGAGCGTGCCCTCCGGGTAGAACTGCACGCACTGGCCGCCGTTGACGGCGTCGATAGCGGCCCGGAAAGCCTGCGCGGCATCGGTGGACTCGCGGAACACCGGAATCTGGCCGGTCTTGCGCAGCATGAATCCGATGAAGGGAATCGAGAACAGCGAGGACTTGCCGAGAATGCGCGGCGGACGGCCGCTGTTGTACTGCCAGTGCGCGTAGATCACCGGGTCGATGATCGAATTGTGGTTCACCGCGGCGATGAAGCCGCCTTCCTTCGGAAGGTGCTCCCAGCCCCGCCAGTCGGGCTTCACCAGCGCGGTCGTCACCGGCTTCACCAGCACGGCCGCGAAGCGGTACCAGATGCCGTAGTCGGCGTTGCCGAACTTGGCGTACGAGCGGCGGGCCACCCCAGGTCCTCCTCATCCGAAGCGGCACGTGGGGTGCCGCGGTCATAACCTCCCGGTGCCGCGCACCGGTACGGGACCGGTGCCCGGGTGACGGGCGCGGAACAGTCTCGCCCGGCTGCTCACCGGCTGTCGAGCGACCGCGCCAACCCGCCCGGCAGGCGTGATCAAACGCACGTCCGCACAGATCGGACGGCCTGGCGAGGGCTCCGGGACCGGCGTCACAATGACGCCGATGACCCAGGACACCGTACGCCCCAACGGGCCCGTCGCGCCCCCCGCACCCACCACCGACTGGTCGCTGGTGCTCCCGCTCAAGCCGCTCGCCCTCGCGAAGAGCCGACTGGCCCCGTACGCCGGGCCGCACCGGGCGGACCTCGCGCTGGCCTTCGCGCTCGACACCGCCACCGCCGCACTGGCCACCCCGGGCGTCGCCCGGGTCCTGGTGGTCACCCGGGACGCGGCGGCCGGCGCCCGACTGGCGGCACTGGGCGCGGTGGTGATCGCCGACGAACCCGGCGAGGGCCTCAACGAGGCGCTGGTGCACGGCGCGGCGGCCGCCCTGGCGCTCGCCCCCCGCTCGCCGCTGGCCGCCCTCTCGGCGGACCTGCCGGCCCTGCGCCCGGTCGAACTGGCCCAGGTGCTGGGCGCCGTGCCACCGGACGGCCGGGCCTTCCTGCCGGACTCCCCCGGCCTCGGCACCACGCTGCTCGCCTGCACCCCCGGCCGCCCGCTCTCGCCCGCCTTCGGGGACGGCTCGCGGGCCCGGCACGCGGCCGGCGGAGCACTCGAACTTCGCCTGGCGGACGTGGAGTCGGTGCGCCGGGACGTCGACACCGGCGCGGACCTCGGCGAGGCCGCGGCGCTCGGCCTCGGCCCGTACACCGGCGCCCTGTTCGCCCGGCTGGCGCGGGCCTGACCGGCGCCCGGCGGGACGCCGCCCGGCCGACCGGGGCCGCTCGCTATGCTGCTGCCATGCAGGCCACCGCGTTCACCTTCGACCCCGCCACCCGGGCCGGCTCCGTGCTGCTCGACGACGGGACCCCGGTGCCGTTCGACGCGGCCGCCTTCGACGCCGGCGGTCTGCGGCTGCTGCGGCCGGGCCAGCGGGTGCGGATCCGCACCGAGGGCACCGGCGAGGCCCGCCGGGTGGTCTTCGTGACGCTGCAGACCTTCCCCGACCCGGCCGCGGGCTGACCGTCCCGCGCTGACCACCCGCCGCCGGTCCTCCTCCCCCGCCGTCGGCGTGCCCGCCACCGCGTTCCGTGCCTGGTCACCGTCGGTCGCGGAATCCTGACTAAGCGCCCGGAAATCGAAAGAGCCGCGGCGACCCGGTCTCCGCAATTCACGGAGGGGGGGTGCCGCGGCTCTCTGCCGAAGGCCGTCCGAGGACCGCTGCGCGGGACTACTTGGCAGAGGTCTTGCGCGCGGTGGTCTTGCGGGTGGCGGTCTTCTTCGCCGGAGCCGTCTTCTTGGCCGTCGCGGTCGCCTTCTTGGCGGTCGCGGTGGTCTTCTTGGCGGCGGCGGTGGTGGTCGCCTTCTTGGCGGCGGCGGCCGTCTTCTTGGTCGCGGTCGCGGTGGTCTTCTTCGCGGCGGCGGTGGTGGTCGCCTTCTTGGTGGCGGTCGCCTTCTTCGCGGCGGCGGTGGTGGTCGCCTTCTTGGCCGCGGCCGTGGTCGCCGTCTTCTTGGCGGCGGCCTTCTTGGCCGGAGCGGCGGCGGCGGCCGTGGCGGCACGCTTGGTGGCGGCGCGCTTGGCGGCCGGGGTGGCGGCGACGCCGCTCTTGCCCGGGGTGAGGGAGCCCTTGGGGGCCTTCTTCACCGAGGGGCCTTCCTTCGGCAGCTTCTTGCTGCCGCTGACCAGGTCCTTGAAGCCCTGGCCGGGACGGAAGCGGGGCACCGAGGTCTTCTTGACCTTGACCTTCTCGCCGGTCTGCGGGTTGCGGGCGAAGCGCGCGGAGCGCTCCACCTTCTCGAAGGTGCCGAAACCAGTGACCGAAACCCGGTCACCGGCCACAACGGCACGGACCATGGTGTCGAGCACTGCGTCGACGGCCTCTGCGGCAGCCTTGCGACCGCCCAGCTGCTCGGCCACCGCTTCGACAAGCTGAGCCTTGTTCACGTCTTCCCCTTCGGAAACGGGCGCCGGATGATTCCATCCGTTCTTTTCGCACGTTAGGTATGTATCTGCGGACTTTCAATTACCAAACGCGCGAATCACCCTAGTGTCGCAATGGATTTGCGCGTCGGCGACCTCAGGCGACGGGCGGGCGCCCCTCGTCGAGGTCATGTACAAAGCGACTCAACCGCCTTGCCGCCTCCGGAAGATCGCGCTTGGCGGTCTCGGTGACGATGAGGAGTTGACGGGAGAGAGCGGTCTTTGCATCGGCAGACACGTTCAGCGCATGCACGCGGGCGTGAGCTTGCTTCAACCGCTCGGCCACAAGCGCGTAGAGCGCTGCGACTTCCTGGTCGTCCGGCCCCTCAGCTGGTGCGGAGGCGACGTCCGGCCGATCGTCAATTCGGCGTTCGGATCCCCGGCCCACGGACTCCGGAGCCGCGGGTTCGCCGCCCGCGTACGGAGGTTCATGGTGCCGGTGCATGTACTGATTGTGCCATCTACCCGCAGTTGTACTTGCGCGGGGCCCTCTCCGGCAAAGCCAAATGGGCAATCCGGGGTGGGCCGCGGCGCTAACTCGTGCTCCGGAACGGCGGATGGCCCGCCCCCCCGAAGGGGAGGCGGGCCATCCGGTGGATCGCCAGAATGCTTGTTCTGAGGGGATCTCAGGCAACCGGCAGAGTACGGGGCTTGAAGGTCGGACGGGTCGCTTCGAAGGCCGCGATGTCGGCCTCGTTCCGCAGGGTGATGCTGATGTCGTCCAGCCCGTTGAGCAGCCGCCACCGGACGTTGTCGTCCAGTTCGAAAGACGCGGTGACGCCCTCGGCCCGGACTTCGCGGGCTTCCAGATCAACGGTGATCTCGGCCGAAGGGTTACTCTCGGTGAGCGCCCAGAGCTGTTCCACGGTCTCTTGCGGCAGGACGACCGTCAGCAGTCCGTTCTTCAGGGAATTCCCACGGAAGATGTCCGCGAAGCGCGACGAGATGACCGCGTGGAAGCCGTAGTTCTGCAGCGCCCAGACGGCGTGCTCTCGGGAGGAGCCGGTGCCGAACTCCGGACCGGCCACCAGGACCGTGGCACCCTGCCGCTCGGGCTGGTTGAGGATGAACGACTCGTCCTTGCGCCAGGCCTCGAAAAGGCCGCCCTCGAAACCGGAACGGGTGACCTTCTTGAGCCAGTGGGCCGGGATGATCTGGTCGGTGTCCACGTTCGAGCGCCGCAGCGGAACGGCCCGGCCGGTGTGGGTGGTGAACTTCTCCATGGTTCTCAGGCCTCCACAGCCACGTTGGTGTCCGCCAGGTCGGAGGGCAGATCGGACGGTGCGGCCAGACGGCCCAGGACGGCGGTCGCGGCGGCGACCTGCGGGGACACCAGGTGGGTCCGGCCACCCTTGCCCTGCCGGCCCTCGAAGTTGCGGTTCGAGGTGGAGGCGCAGCGCTCCCCGGGGGCGAGCTGGTCGGGGTTCATGCCCAGGCACATCGAGCAGCCCGCGTGGCGCCACTCGGCGCCGGCCGCGGTGAACACCTTGTCCAGGCCCTCCTCCACGGCCTGCAGGGCGACCCGGACGGAGCCGGGGACGACCAGCATCCGTACGCCGTCGGCGATCCGGCGGCCCTCCACGACGGCGGCGGCCGCGCGCAGGTCCTCGATCCGGCCGTTGGTGCAGGAGCCGACGAAGACGGCGTCGACGGTGACCTCGCGCAGCGGGGTGCCGGCCTCCAGGCCCATGTAGGCGAGGGCGTTCTCGGCGGCCGCGCGCTCCTGCGGGTCGGCGAAGGAGGCCGGGTCCGGCACGTCGGAGCCCAGCGGGGCGCCCTGGCCGGGGTTGGTGCCCCAGGTGACGAACGGGGTCAGCGCGGTCGCGTCGATGAAGATCTCGTGGTCGAAGACCGCGTCCTCGTCGGTGCCCAGGGTCGACCAGTACGCGACGGCGGCGTCCCAGTCCTCGCCCTGCGGGGCGTGCGGACGGCCCTTGAGGTAGTCGAAGGTGGTCTCGTCCGGGGCGATCATGCCCGCCCGGGCGCCGGCCTCGATGGACATGTTGCAGATGGTCATCCGGGCCTCCATGGACAGGCCCCGGATCGCCGAACCGCGGTACTCCAGGACGTAGCCCTGGCCGCCGCCGGTGCCGATCTTGGTGATCACGGCCAGGATCAGGTCCTTGGCGGTGACGCCCTCGGGCAGCTCGCCCTCGACCGTGACGGCCATGGTCCGGAACGGCGCCAGCGGCAGCGTCTGGGTGGCCAGCACGTGCTCGACCTGGCTGGTGCCGATGCCGAACGCCAGTGCGCCGAAGGCGCCGTGGGTCGAGGTGTGGGAGTCGCCGCAGACCACGGTCATGCCGGGCTGGGTCAGGCCCAGCTGCGGGCCGACCACGTGCACGACGCCCTGCTCGATGTCGCCGAGCGAGTGGATCCGGACGCCGAACTCGGCGGCGTTGCGGCGCAGCGTCTCCAACTGCACCTTGGACACCGGGTCGGCGATCGGCTTGTCGATGTCCACGGTGGGGGTGTTGTGGTCCTCGGTGGCGATCGTCAGATCGGTGCGGCGGACCGTCCGGCCGGCCAGCCGCAGCCCGTCGAAGGCCTGCGGGCTGGTCACCTCGTGGAGCAGGTGGAGGTCGATGAAGAGCAGGTCGGGCTCTCCCTCCGCGCGCCGCACGACGTGGTCGTCCCAGACCTTCTCTGCGAGTGTCCGTCCCATCGGATTCCCTCCAGCCGGCCGCGTTGCCGGCCTTCTCGTGTCGTCGAGGTCGGAGCTCCCGCCGCCCTGTGGCGGGCGCGTTCGCGCGACCTGCACGCCGGATCGCTGTCCACGATGCGGACACTCTGGTGAGGTCGCATCCTGGATGTCTCCCGGGCTGCTGCATCCAGGGTGGCGCTTTTCCCGGAAGATTGAACTTGCGTCTCGCGGACTGAGACTGCAGTCTTAGCGCATGGACAACTCTAGCGGCGTCGGCGTTCTCGACAAGGCCGCTCTGGTGCTGAGCGCACTGGAGTCGGGCCCCGCCACGTTGGCGGGGCTGGTCGCCGCCACCGGTCTGGCGCGCCCCACGGCCCACCGGCTCGCCGTCGCACTCGAACACCACCGTCTGGTCACCAGGGACATGCAGGGGCGATTCATCCTCGGCCCCCGTCTCTCCGAACTCTCCGCCGCGGCGGGCGAGGACCGGCTGCTCGCCACCGCGGGCCCGGTCCTGACCCACCTGCGCGACGTCACCGGCGAGAGCGCACAGCTCTACCGCCGCCAGGGCGAGATGCGGATCTGCGTAGCCGCCGCCGAGCGGCTCTCCGGTCTGCGGGACACCGTCCCGGTCGGCAGCACCCTGCCGATGAAGGCCGGCTCGGCGGCCCAGGTCCTGCTGGCCTGGGAGGAGCCCGAGCGGCTGCACCGAGGCCTGCAGGGCGCCCGTTTCACCGCCACCGCGCTCAGCGGCGTCCGCCGCCGCGGCTGGGCCCAGTCGATCGGCGAGCGCGAGCCGGGCGTCGCGTCCGTCTCCGCTCCCGTGCGCGGCCCCTCCAACCGCGTGGTGGCCTCCGTCTCCGTCTCCGGCCCGATCGAGCGGCTGACCCGCCACCCGGGCCGCCTGCACGCCCAGGCCATCATCGAGGCCGCGAACCGGCTCACCGAGGCCCTCCGCCGCGGCTGACCGCCGCCATCCGGAAAGGGCCCCGCGCAGCACCACCGCGCGGGGCCCTTCGGAATGCTCCGGGAATGCAAAAAAAGACCCCGGAAACCGGGGCCTTGAATTTCTGGCTGGGGTACCAGGACTCGAACCTAGACTAAATGAACCAGAATCACTCGTGCTGCCAATTACACCATACCCCAACACAAAGCAAGCGCCGGTGGGATAACCCACCGGCTTCATGCTCTGGAGTACCCCCGACCGGATTCGAACCGGCGCTACTGCCGTGAGAGGGCAGCGTGCTAGGCCGCTACACAACGGGGGCTTCCTGGCGATCCCTTGCGGGATCAGTACCCCCGACCGGATTCGAACCGGCGCTACTGCCGTGAGAGGGCAGCGTGCTAGGCCGCTACACAACGGGGGCATTCCAGGTGATCCCTTGCGGGATCAGTACCCCCGACCGGATTCGAACCGGCGCTACTGCCGTGAGAGGGCAGCGTGCTAGGCCGCTACACAACGGGGGCTTGTTCTTCACTTGTACTGCTGGACTTGCGTACTGCGCTGGGGTACCAGGACTCGAACCTAGACTAAATGAACCAGAATCACTCGTGCTGCCAATTACACCATACCCCACCAGAGTTGAACCCCTGTCGGGGCCTTCTCAGGCGTTGCGCCTCTCGTTCGGGACCGGGCGGAGGGTTTCGCTCCCTCGTCCGTTCCCTCCCGGGCGGCGCAGAAAGAACATTACCCGACGCCGGCCCCGGCTCCAAAATCGATAACCCCAGGCAGCGGCCGGGCGACCTGGCGGTGACGTCCGGGCGCGCCGCGGGCCCGGCACGAGGCCGGGCCCGCAGTCCGCTCAGCGGCCCGTTCAGGCGGCCGGCAGGGCCTCCAGGGCCGAGTTCAGCCGGCGCAGCGTCTCGGGGCGCCCGAGCAGCTCCATCGACTCGAACAGCGGCGGCGAGACCCGGCGGCCGGTGACGGCCACCCGCAGCGGCGTGAACGCGAACTTGGGCTTGATGCCAAGACCGTCCACCAGCGCCTCGCGCAGCGCGGCCTGGATCGGCTCCGGGCTGAAGTCCGCGAGCGCCTCCAGCGCCTTGACGCTGGCCTCCAGCACCGGGCGGGAGTCGGCGGTCAGCGCCTTGGCGGCGTCGTCCGGGTCGACGGTGAAGTCGGCCGGGTCGACGAACAGGAAGCCGGCCATGTTCACGATCTCGCTCAGCACGACCATCCGCTCCTGGGTGAGCGGCGCGATCTTCGCGAGCAGGTCCAGCTGCTCGGCGGTCGGCTCGGCCGGCAGCAGCCCGGGGGCCTGGAGGTACGGCACCAGGCGGCGGACGAAGTCCTCCGGGGCCAGCTTGCGGACGTGCTCGGCGTTGATCGCCTCGCACTTCTTCAGGTCGAAGCGGGCCGGGTTGGCGTTCACCTTCGCGATGTCGAAGGCGGCGACCATCTCGTCGATGCCGAACAGGTCGCGGTCGTCGGCCAGCGACCAGCCCAGCAGGGACAGGTAGTTGAGCAGGCCCTCGGGGATGAAGCCGCGCTCGCGGTACAGGTTGAGCGAGGCCTGCGGGTCGCGCTTGGAGAGCTTCTTGTTGCCCTCGCCCATCACGTACGGCAGGTGGCCGAAGCGCGGGGTGGTGCCGTCGCCGACGCCGATCTCGGCGAGCGCGGCGTACAGCGCGATCTGCCGCGGGGTGGAGGAGAGCAGGTCCTCGCCGCGCAGCACGTGGGTGATGCCCATCAGGGCGTCGTCCACCGGGTTGACCAGGGTGTACAGCGGGGCGCCGTTGGCCCGGACGATGCCGTAGTCCGGCACGTTCTCCGGCTCGAAGGTGAGCGTGCCGCGCACCAGGTCGTCGAAGCTGAGGGTGCGGTCGGGCATCCGGAAGCGCAGGATCGGCTCGCGCTTCTCCAGCTTGTAGACGGCGACCTGCTCGTCCGTCAGCTCGCGGCAGTGGCCGTCGTAGCCGGAGGGCTTGCCGGCCGCGCGGGCGGCCTCGCGGCGGGCGTCCAGCTCCTCGGTGCTGCAGTAGCAGTGGTAGGCGTGGCCGGCCTCGTGCAGGCGGCGGGCGACGTCGGCGTAGATGTCCATCCGCTGGGACTGGCGGTACGGCTCGTGCGGGCCGCCGACCTCCGGGCCCTCGTCCCAGTCGAAGCCGAGCCAGCGCATCGCGTCGAGCAGCTGGTCGTACGACTCCTCCGAGTCGCGGGCCGAGTCGGTGTCCTCGATCCGGAAGACCAGCGTGCCGCCGTTGTGGCGGGCGTAGGCCCAGTTGAAGAGGGCCGTGCGGACCAGGCCCACGTGCGGGTTCCCGGTCGGGGACGGACAGAAACGAACCCGGACGGCCGGGTTGCCCGCGGCGGAGCCGCTGAGCTTTTCACTAGCCACGCTTGATCACCTTGTTGGTGAGAGTGCCGATGCCTTCGATGGAGACGGCGACCTCGTCGCCGACGTTGAGCGGGCCCA
Source organism: Kitasatospora sp. NBC_01300 (assembly GCF_041435235.1). Taxonomy (NCBI): domain Bacteria; kingdom Bacillati; phylum Actinomycetota; class Actinomycetes; order Kitasatosporales; family Streptomycetaceae; genus Kitasatospora; species Kitasatospora sp. NBC_01300. The sequence continues at coordinate 2,681,061 of NZ_CP108408.1, forward strand.
CCCCTGCGGGCGTGCCGGTGAGGATGACGTCGCCGGGCAGCAGCGTCATGGCCTCGGAGATGTGGACGATCAGCTCGGCGACCGAGCGGACCATCTGGGAGGTGCGGCCGGCCTGCCGGAGCTCGCCGTTGACCGTGCAGGTGACGGCGAGGTCGGCCGGGTCCAGGTCGGTCTCGATCCACGGGCCCAGCGGGCAGGAGGTGTCGAAGCCCTTGGCCCGGGCCCACTGGCCCTCGCGCTTCTGCACGTCCCGGGCGGTGACGTCGTTGGCGCAGGTGTAGCCGAGGATCACCTCGGGCACCCGGTCCAGCGGCACCTCGCGGCACATCCGGCCGATCACCACGGCGAGTTCGGCCTCGTGCTGGACGTCCGAGGAGAACGGCGGGTACGCGATGTTCTCGGTCGGGCCGATCACCGAGGTGGACGGCTTGAAGAAGGTGAGCGGCACGTCCGGGACGTCGTTGCCCAGCTCGGCGGCGTGCGCCGCGAAGTTGCGGCCGACCGCCACGATCTTGTTGGGGAGCATCGGGCTGAGCAGCCGGACGTCCTGGAAGCGGTAACTCTCGCCGGTCGGCTGGGGCTGGCCGAACGGGTGGCCGGCCAGCGCGTGGACGACCAGCGAGTCGGGCTGGGAAGGGTCGCCCTCCACCACGCCGAAGGAGACGCTGCCGGCGGCAGGGCTCCCTTCCCGGACGGAAAACCTGGCAATGCGCACGGCTGGGATACCCCTCGCTTCGTCGACCGCCCGGGGCGCGCCCGGGCGCTGGTGGGCGCCTCGCCCACGGTGGGCGCGGCCCCGTCAATCGTCGTCCAGGCTATCGCGTGGGGCCCCGGCTGACCGCTTTGCCCCTGTTCAGCGCGGTTGGGCCGCGAGCCCCGGCAGCCGCCCGGGAACGCCGCAGGGCGCCGCGGCCGCCCTCGGTGGCGCGGCCGCGACGCCCTGTCGGAGCGGGGGTCGGGTCAGTCCTGCACGACGACGGGCGCCGGGGCGACCATCAGCTGGGTGCGGCGCGGGTTGGCGGTGCTGGCCGGCAGCTCGGTGCCGTAGGTGACGGCCTCCTCGGGCTTGCGGGCACCCGGGATCGCGCTGAAGTCCGCGACCGAGGCCAGCGTCGTCCGGCGCGGGTTCGCCGTGGAGCGGCAGGGCAGCGTGGACTTGGTGGCGGCCTTCTTCGCCTGGGACATCGAGAGCACCTCGTGGTCGCGGCCGGGCGGATCGCGGCGGATCGTCACCGACCTGAGTGATTCCGAATGATTCGGAGGGGTTCTGGGCAGGCTGATCGGGGCCGTGCTCCGGAGACAGCCAGGTTACGAGATCTCATTCCACAGGGACCGTGACCAAAGCTACACATTAGACTGTGATTTTGCTCACAAATTCATGAGCGAATTGCAGATATCCGACATATCGCCGCAACGGGATTTTCTGGCATATCTCCGATAACGGTCATTCCGGAAGGTCTGTGACTCTTCTCGATCTCGGGCCGGGTTGGCATGTATCCGGCGAGTGTCCGAAAAATGCGGTATTCCGGTCCTGTTACGGCACAGTCAGTGAAGTCACGCACGCGTTCGGTAGCGCCGCGCGGCGTGTCCTGGCGGCCCTTGTTGGGATTCCCCGGCTGTGCTGGAATGCCACGGACCGTGGGTAGGGAGAAGTCCACCCCGGCGACGCGCTCACCCGGACCAGCCGGGGAGCGGAAGGAAACTCGACACCGTCCGGTCCGCGGCGACGCGGCGGGACGCCCGGTCCAGAGGTTGCGACGCCAGTGCAGGGACGTTTCAAAAGGGGTAGCGGCGCCGCGGGTAACCCGGAGTCGCACGAGCCCGTGGCAGCCCCCCAGCAGGCGGCGGCCCCCGGCGGCCCGCCCGAGCCGGTGCTCCCCGAGGCCCCCGGCCACGCGGAGGACGACGGCCAGGAACGGAAGTCCACCCGGGACAAGCTCCGGACCACCCTGACCAGGCGGCGGGCCACCGGTCTGAGCCGGCTCGCGATGCGCAACTGGCGCATCCGGACCCGACTGATCGCCCTGCTCGCCCTGCCCGTCCTGGTCTCCCTGGTCCTCGGTGGCCTGCGGATCCAGGCCTCGATGCAGAACTCGCAGCAGCTCTCCCAGATGGCCAACCTGTCCGACCTGGCCAAGAAGGCGACCAACCTCGCGGACGCCCTGCAGACCGAGCGCGACATCAGCGCCGGCTACATCACCGCGCGCCCCAACGACCCGCTCGACGACGACATCGTCACCGCCCGCAGGGCCACCGACGACCTGAGCCGCACCTTCACCGCGTCCTCGGACAAGTTCGAGAACCTCGAACTCTCGGGCGGGAAGGCGCTGCTGTTCCAGATCCGCAGGGACCTGAACTCGATCTCGGACGCGCGCAACACGCCGTACCAGAACAACCAGAACATCCAGTCGACGATCACCGCCTACGACGTGATCATCCGCGACCTGCTGGCCATCACCCAGGACATCGCGCTCGCGTCGAACAACAAGGACCTGCTCGTCGCGACCCGCTCGCTGCAGCAGTTCTCGCTGGCCAAGAACGCCACCTCGCAGCAGCGCGCCCTGATCGGCGCCGCACTCGCCAACCCCAAGGGCCCCGACCTCAGCCCCAGCGACGAGTCCTTCGGCATCCGCCTGCGCACCTCGTACGACAACTCGCTCACCAGCTTCAACAACATCTACACCGCGCACGACCTGGACAACCTGCGCGGCCAGCTCAGCTACAACTCGGTGATCGCCGACGCCGACCGGTACGCGCGCTCGATCCTCCAGCCGAGCGGCATCCACCAGACCGACCCGGTGACCTACAAGGACTGGTACGAGAAGGCCAGCGCCAAGATCACCGCCGAGCGCCGGATCGAGTCCAAGCTCATCGAGGACCTCGACGGCAAGGCCCAGGACCTCCAGTCCCAGGCCGACACCGAGGCCATCATCATCGGTGCCGCCATCGCCCTGGTGCTGCTCGTCGCCCTCGGTGGCGCCGGTCTGATCGCCCGCTCGATGGTGCGCTCGCTGACCCGTCTGCAGGCCGCGGCCGAGGACGTCGCCGAGCGCCGCCTGCCCGAGCTGGTCAAGACCCTCTCCGAGAGCGACCCGCACGACGTCGACACGACGGTCGAACCGGTGGCCGTCGACTCCACCGACGAGATCGGCCACGTGGCGCACGCCTTCGACATGGTGCACAGCGAGGCCGTCCGCCTCGCCGCCGAGCAGGCCCTCCTGCGCGGCAACATCAACGCGATGTTCACCAACCTCTCGCGCCGCAGCCAGGGCCTCATCCAGCGCCAGCTGTCGCTCATCTCCGAACTGGAGAGCCGCGAGGCCGACCCGGACCAGCTGGCCAACCTCTTCAAGCTGGACCACCTCGCGACCCGCATGCGCCGCAACGGCGAGAACCTCCTCGTCCTCGCCGGTGAGGACCCGGGCCGCCGCTGGACCAGGCCCGTCCCGCTGGTCGACGTGCTCCGCGCCGCCGCCTCCGAGGTGGAGCAGTACGAGCGCATCGAACTCGCCGCCGTGCCGTCGGCCGAGGTCGCCGGCCGCGTCGTCAACGACCTCGTCCACCTGCTCGCCGAGCTGCTGGAGAACGCCACCTCGTTCTCCAGCCCGCAGACCCGCGTCCGGGTCACCGGCCACGCGCTGCCCGACGGCCGCGTCCTGGTCGAGATCCACGACACCGGCATCGGCCTGAGCCCCGACGACCTCGCCGAGATCAACGAGCGCCTCGCCAACCCGCCGACGGTGGACGTCTCGGTCTCCCGCCGCATGGGCCTCTTCGTGGTCGGCCGCCTGTCCCTGCGACACGGCATCCGCATCCAGCTGCGCCCCAGCGACTCCGGCGGCACCACCGCGCTGGTCATGCTCCCGGTGGACGTCACCAACTCCGCCGACCGCCGCGGCCCGGCCCGGCCCGGCCCCGCCCAGGCCAAGCAGCAGCGCGGGGTCGCCCCGACGCCGCGCCAGCAGCGCCAGGTGCCGCCCGGCCAGGGCGGCCCGGCCGCGCTCGGCCAGGGCCCGGCCGGCGGTGCCCCGCAGGGCGGCCGCCCGCAGCTCGGCCAGGGCGGCCCGACCGCTCCGACCGGCCCGACCGGCCCCGGTGCTCCGACCGGCCCGAACGCTCCGGGTGCTCCGGGTGCTCCGGCCGGCCCGGGTGCCCCTGCCGCGCCCGGCGGCCGGGCCGGCGGCCTGCCGACCCGCCAGGTCGGCAAGTCGCTGCGCGAGAACCCCGTCCAGCCGGGCCAGCAGCCCCAGGGACCCCAGGGACCGGGCCGACAGACCCCCCAGCCCCAGGGCCAGAAGCCGGCCCAGCAGTCCCCGCAGTCGCCGCAGTCGCCGCAGGGCGGCCTGCCGCAGCGCGCCCCGAACCGGCCGGGCCCGGCGCAGGGCGGCCTCGGTGGCCTGCCCCGCCGCGGCCAGCAGCAGCCCGACCAGGGCCGCCCCGGTCAGCAGCAGCCCGGTCAGCAACAGCCCGCTCAGGGCCGCCCCGGCCAGGAACGGCCGCGCCCGGGTGGCGAGTTCGACGGCGGTCCGGGCCCCCGGACCGGCGAGCAGCCGCAGCACAGTCGGCCGGGCCGGCCGGGCGGCGCTCCGCAGCAGCAGGGCGGCGCCCGCCCGGGCAACCGCCCGCAGGAGGGCCTGCCGCAGCGCCGGCCGGCCCCGCAGGGCCAGGGCGGCCCCGGTCAGGGCGGCCCGCAGGGCCAGCCCGGTCCGCAGGGCCAGCGCCGTCCGCAGCGCCCCGGCCCGGACGCGCCGCAGCGCGACCGCCAGCCGCAACTGCCGCCGCAGCAGCAGGCCCAGCCGCTGCCGTCGGCCGAGCCGGCGCCGATGGAGAGCACCCAGCAGTTCGCCCGGCCGCGCTTCGAGGCCAGCCAGATCGACCCGCGTGACCCGCTGGGCCTCGGTCTGGTGGAGCCGGTGCTGCCGAGCGTGCCGAACCCGGCGCGTCCGGAGCCGGTCCGTCAGGAGCAGGCCCGGCCCGAGCCGGTGCGCCAGGAGCAGGCCCGGCCGGAGCCGATGGCACTGCCGACCGGCCCGTCCGGGGGTGCGGCCGAGCAGCCGTGGTACCCGCAGGAGGGCGGGCAGGAGACCCGGCCGCGGACGTACCAGCCGCGCCGGCCCGGCACTTCGGCGCCGGAGTTCCAGCCGTCCGACCCGCAGGGCCGACAGGGCCGGCCGGCCCAGGCCCCGCAGCCCCAGGCTCCGCAGCAGGCCGCGCAGGCTCAGGCCCCCCAGGCCCCGCAGCCCCAGGCCCCGCAGCAGGGTCAGCAGCAGCCGCAGCAGGGCCAGCAGCCGCAGCCCGGCACCGGGGACGCCCCGTGGCGCCCGTCCGCGAACGACGAGCGCTGGCGCCGTGCCGAGCAGGTCCGCGAGCCCTCGACCAACGGCGTCACGATGTCCGGTCTCCCCCGGCGGACCCCGCAGGCCAACCTGGTCTCCGGCACCGCCGAGGCCTCGCCGCTGACCGGTCCGCAGGTCTCCCGGGCCCCCGAGGAGGTCCGCGGCCGGCTGACCAACCTGCGCCGCGGCATCCAGCAGGGCCGCCGGGCCGGAGCCGAACAGGCCAACCAGCCGGGCTCCCAGCATGGTGCCCAGCAGCCCGGATTCGATAGTTTCGGTGGCCGGACCGACGGCAACGGCGCAGATCACCAGGAGCGTTGAGTTGAATCAGATGAGCCAGGCCGCACAGAACCTGAACTGGCTGATCACCAATTTCGTGGACAACACCCCCGGGGTGTCCCACACCGTGGTGGTCTCCGCCGACGGCCTCCTGCTGTGCATGTCCGAGGGCTTCCCCCGCGACCGCGCCGACCAGCTCGCAGCCGTCGCCTCCGGCCTCACCTCCCTCACCTCCGGCGCCAGCCGGATCTTCGAAGGAGGCGAGGTCAACCAGACCGTCGTCGAGATGGAACGAGGCTTCCTCTTCCTCATGGCCATCAGCGACGGCTCCGCCCTCGCCGTACTCGCCTCCCCCGACTCCGACATCGGCCTCGTCGGCTACGAGATGGCCCTCCTCGTCGACCGCGCCGGCGCCGTCCTCACCCCCGCACTCCGCGCGGAACTCCAGGGCAGTCTCCTGCACTGACCGGAGTCCGAGCGGGATCCGTCCACCGTCCCACCTCCCCCGCCGGGTCCGACCCGACCGGCCCCGGCGTCTCACCCTCAGCTACCCTCAGGCAGCTGATCCCGCCTCAGCTGGCACCGCCCCAGCTGGAACCGGCTGCCCAAGGCTGCAGCACAAGGAGGACCCATGACCCCGCCCTCGACACCCGCCGGCTCGTACGGCAACGGGTACGGCAGCGGCTACGGCGGGCAGCAGTCCGACGGCTACGAGCAGCAGCCGCTGGTCCGCCCGTACGCGATGACCGGTGGCCGCACCCGGCCCCGGTACCAGCTCGCCATCGAGGCCCTGATCTCGACCACCGGCAACGCCGAGCGGACCGGCGGCCTGCTGCCCGAGCACGCCCGGATCGTGAACCTCTGCCGTGAGGTCAAGTCCATCGCGGAGATCTCCGCACTGGCCGGTGTCCCGCTCGGTGTGGCCCGCATCCTCGTCGCAGACCTGGCCGAGGCCGGCCTCGTCGCCATCCACCAGCCCGCCGCCGCGGGCGAGTCGGGCGGAACGCCCGATGTCACGCTGCTCGAAAGGGTCCTCAGTGGACTTCGCAAGCTCTAACGCGGCCGCGCCCTCCCGCGCCACCACCTCCGCGAAGATCGTCGTCGCGGGCGGCTTCGGCGTCGGCAAGACCACGCTCGTCGGCGCCGTCTCCGAGATCAACCCCCTGCGCACCGAAGCCGTCATGACCTCGGCCTCCGCCGGCATCGACGACCTCAGCCACGTCTCCGGCAAGACGACCACCACCGTCGCCATGGACTTCGGCCGCATCACCCTCGACGAAGACCTCATCCTCTACCTCTTCGGCACCCCCGGACAGGACCGCTTCTGGTTCATGTGGGACGACCTCGTCCGCGGCGCCATCGGCGCCGTCGTCCTCGTCGACACCCGCCGCCTCGCCGACTGCTTCCCCGCCCTCGACTACTTCGAGAACAGCGGACTGCCCTTCGTCGTCGCCCTCAACGGCTTCGACGGACACCAGCCCCACACCGCCGACGAGGTCCGCGAAGCGCTCCAGCTCAGCGCCGAGACCCCGGTCGTCACGCTCGACGCGCGCCGCCGCGACAGCGCCAAGAGCGCCCTCATCACCCTCGTCGAGCACGCCCTCCTCGCCCGACTCCGATGACGGGCCGGACTTCCGGGCTCCGGGGGCCGTCGGCGTGACGGCCCCCGGGGCGGAGCCGCTACCGGCCGATGTCCTCCAGGGGCATCGCGCAAGACCCGCTGTATAAGCAGCGGATAACAGTTCGGTAGGCATTTTGTGATCAACAGTGACTCTGCGTGGTGAACTAGCGTCACTCAGCGCCAGAAGACCACGGTTTTGCTCCGTCATGTCGGTGAATGTCCCTATTGCACCGACGCGGGGGCCATCCTGCGGCTGTTTGTCCCCCATCCCTGCACGTGCTGAAATTCCAGCTACCCCTGAAACCCTCGCGCCGGCCCACCGGTGACGGGCCAGGGCCCGGGGGTAGCGCTGGATTGATCCATGGCCGACAGTCGGCCGAGAGGTAGTTGTCGAGTGAGGCGTAAGCAGCAACCCGCCCCGCAGCGGCGCTCCGAGCCCCGCCGGAGCGAGCCGAACGGTACCGCAGCGGACCCGGCCGGATTCTCCGCTTTCACCCCCACCGAGGAGCGCTCGCAGGCCTCCCCGGCCCCGCAGCCCCCGGCCGCGTCCACGGAACCCCGCAGCGGCGGTCCGGACGGCGACGCCTCCAAGCGGTACGACTTCCTCCGCCCGCGCAACTGGCGCGTGCCGACCCGTCTGATCGCGATCCTGCTGATCCCCGTGATCATCAGTCTCGTCTTCGGCGGCCTCCGCGTGAACACCTCGGTCGACGGCTACATCAAGGCCTCCCGCGCCGAGAAGACCGCCGAACTCGCCAAGGCGGCCACCGAGCTCGCCGAAGCGCTGGAGATCGAGCGCGACACCACGCTGATACCCCTGCTCACCAAGCAGGACCCGGACGGCAAGGTCGCCAAGATCCGCGCCAGCACGGACGCCGCGCTGAAGGCGTACGAGGCGGCCTACGCGGCCTCCGACAAGTCCGGCGAACTGCCGCGCCGCCACGAGGCCTTCCAGGCCCTGGTGGTCGACCTGCCGCACCTGCGGTCCAGCGCGTACGGCGCCGAGCTGTTCGCCGGCGCCACCGTCAACGCCTACTCGGTGATGTTCGCCCCGCTGCTGTCCTACGACAACTCGGTCGGCATCGGCTCCAGCAACGCCGCCAGCAAGGGCCGCGCGATCTACGCGATGTCCCTCGCCAAGGCCTCCGCCTCGACCCAGCGCGCGCTCATGCTGCACCTGCTGGTCGGCATCTCCCAGAACGCCACCACCCGGTTCGAGAACGCCGACGTGATCCAGCAGATCCTGGTGGCGGAGCGGCTGGAGCAGGTCTCGCTGACCGAGTTCAACACCGGCAGCGCCCCCGAGGACGCCCGCAAGTACGCCAACGCGCAGGTCGCCCAGGCCGCCGCGCAGGAGCGCTCGGCCTACAAGATGCCGAACGGCACCGCGCCCTCCATGCAGACCCTGCTCTCCCTCGGCGCCGCCTACAGCCAGGCCGCCGCCGAGGGCCAGAGCAAGGGCAAGGCCGCCGCCGACCAGGCCTACAAGGAGGCCAAGGACTCCGGTCTCACCCCGGAGAACTGGAACCAGGCCGCCAACACCCACATCCAGGCCCTGCGTGACACCGAGGTCCAGCTGCTGGACGACGTCCTCACGGACTCCCGCGGCCTCAAGGACAACGCGCTCTACGACGCCATCCTCAACACGATCATCGTCGTCGCGGCGCTCATCCTGGCCGGTCTGCTCACCGGCTACGTCGCCCGCTCGATGATCCTCGGCATGCGCACCCTGCGCAGCGCCGCCCTGGAGATCGCCGACCACCGCCTGCCGGACCTGGTCGAGAAGCTCTCCAAGACCGACCCCGACCGGGTCGACACCTCCGTCACCCCGATCCCGTTGCACGGCAAGGACGAGATCGGCGAGGTCGCCCGGGCGTTCGACCAGGTCCACCAGCAGGCCGTGGCGCTCGCCGCCGAGCAGGCCCTGCTGCGAGGGAACGTCAACGCGATCTTCACCAACCTGTCGCGTCGCAGCCAGGGCCTGATCCAGCGCCAGCTGGCGCTGATCACCGACCTGGAGAACAACGAGGCCGACCCGGACCAGCTGGAGAACCTCTTCAAGCTGGACCACCTCGCGACCCGTATGCGCCGCAACGGTGAGAACCTGCTCGTCCTCGCGGGCGAGGAGGCCGGCCGCCGCTGGAACACCCCGGTCCCGCTGGTCGACGTGCTCCGCGCCGCCTCCTCCGAGGTGGAGCAGTACGAGCGCGTCGAGCTGTCCGGCATCCCGGAGGTCGAGGTCGTCGGCGCCGCCGTGACCGACCTCGTCCACCTGCTCGCCGAGCTGCTGGAGAACGCCACCTCGTTCTCCAGCCCGCAGACCCGGGTCCTGGTCAACGCGACCCGCCTGCCGGACGGCCGGGTGCTGGTCGAGATCCACGACAAGGGCATCGGCCTCACCGCCGACGACTTCGCCGAGATCAACGAGAAGCTGGCCGAGCCGCCCACCGTCGACGCCACCATCTCCCGCCGCATGGGCCTGTTCGTGGTCGGCCGGCTGTCCCAGCGGCACGACGTCCGCGTCCAGCTCCGCCCCTCCGGCGAGTCCGCGGGCACCACCTCGCTGGTCATGATCCCGCCGTTCATCACCCGGTCGGGCGCCGCGCCGGAGCCCGAGGAGCAGTTCACCGTCTCCCGGATCTTCGCCGAGCAGGAGCCGACCTCCCAGTGGGCGCCCAACGGCCAGCCGCGCAGCGCCGCCGAGCTGGGCTTCGACGACCACCTCACCGGCACCGGCAACGCCGGATCCAGCGGCTTCAGCCCGGCCCTGGAGGCCGTCCAGCGCTCGCAGCGCCTCGACCAGGTCCGCCGCGCGGCCCTGGAGAGCGGCCCGCACGACGGCGAGCCGCCGGTGCTGGACGCCGAGGTCGAGGAGGAGTACCAGCAGGGCTACGACCAGTACGCCCCCCAGGGCTACGAGCAGCAGCCCGGCTACGCCGACGACCAGTACGGCTACCAGCAGGACGAGTACGGCCAGGACCAGTACGGCCAGTACCCGCAGCAGGGCTACGACCAGTCCGGCTACGCCGACGACCAGTACGGCCGCCAGGACTACCAGGGCGACGGCTACCAGGGCTACCAGGACGGCTACGCCGACCAGTACGGCCAGCAGGCCGAGGAGGCCCCGGCCGGCCACCCGTACACCCCGGAGCCGCCCGCGCTGCCCGCCGCCGAGCCCACCCCCACCCTGCCGTCCGGGCTGCCGCAGCGCCGCCCCGGCCAGCAGCTGGCGGGCGGCGGCTTCGGCGCCCCGACCGCTCCGGCGGACGGCGGCTCCGGCGGCGAGACCCCGAACTGGTTCGCCGGCGCCAAGGACACCTCGGCGGTCGACGAGCCGCGCGGCCACGACGTGTCGGCGCTGGGCGGCTACGGCCCGACCGGCCCGACCAACTCGCCCTGGCAGTCGCCCAACGACGGCGCCTGGCAGCAGGCCGAGCAGACCCGCGAGCCCGCCTCCGGCGGCACCACCGGGGCAGGCCTGCCGCGGCGCGTGCCCAAGCAGAACCTGGTGGCCGGGAACGCCAAGCCCACTCCGCAGGAAGGGCCGCAGGTCTCCCGCAGCCCCGAGGAGGTCCGCGGCCGGCTCACCAACCTGCGCCGCGGCGTGGAGCAGGGCCGCAGTGCCGGCAACACCGGAAGCTTCCGGATCGACCCCGATCAGGTAGACCCGTCCGGCAACGGACAGAACCGAAGCACCGATCTCTTCGGCGGCTCGAACCACCAGGAGCGTTGAGTTGACTCAGATGAGCCAGGCCGCACAGAACCTGAACTGGCTGATCACCAATTTCGTGGACAACACCCCCGGGGTGTCCCACACCGTGGTGGTCTCCGCCGACGGCCTCCTGCTGTGCATGTCCGAGGGCTTCCCCCGCGACCGCGCCGACCAGCTCGCAGCCGTCGCCTCCGGCCTCACCTCCCTCACCTCCGGCGCCAGCCGGATCTTCGAAGGAGGCGAGGTCAACCAGACCGTCGTCGAGATGGAACGAGGCTTCCTCTTCCTCATGGCCGTCAGCGACGGCTCCGCCCTCGCCGTACTCGCCTCCCCCGACTCCGACATCGGCCTCGTCGGCTACGAGATGGCCCTCCTCGTCGACCGCGCCGGCGCCGTCCTCACCCCCGCACTCCGCGCGGAACTCCAGGGCAGTCTCCTGCACTGACGGTCCGTCGGATACCGTCCAGGTATTCGAAGTACCTCCGCGTCCTTCCCGGGCCCGCTTCGGCGGGCTCGGGTTCGGACGTTGTACGGCCTTCGCACCACCGGCTCCGGACCTGCGCCGAAGCTCGCACCGCACCGCCGCACCCTGTGAGGAGAGGAACCGTGACACCGCCCGACGACCGCAGCGGCCAGTACGGCGTTCCGTACCCTGGCACAGGCCATGACGCCTTCGGAGCACCCGGCGTCGGCCACGGTCAGCAGTACGGCCAGCCTCAGCACGGCCAGCAGCACGGACAGCAGTACGGCCAGCACCAGTACGGGCAGCCCCAGCACCCGTACGGGCAGCCGCAGCAGGAGCAGTACGACCAGCAGGGCCGGTCCGGCCGGTACCGACAGCCGCAGCCCGCCTTCGACACGCCGCCGCCCGGCTACCCGGCGCCCGCCCCCGACCACCGGCCGGCCCACGAGCCCGGGCACGTCGAGGAGTTCGAGGACGAGCCCGACTCCGGCCCGCTGATCCGGCCGTTCGCGATGACCGGTGGACGCACCCGGCCGCGCTACGAGCTCGCGCTGGAGGCCCTCGTCTCCGCCGACGTCGACCCGCAGCGCCTGGCCACCCTGCTTCCCGAGCACCAGCGGATCTGCACCCTGTGCAGGGAGGTCAAATCCGTCGCGGAGGTGTCGGCGCTGCTCTCCCTTCCCCTGGGAGTGGCCCGCATCCTCGTGGCCGACCTGGCCGAGGCCGGCCTCGTCGCCATCCACCAGCCCGCTTCCGGCGGCGAATCCGGAAACCAGCCCGACGTCACGCTGCTCGAAAGGGTCCTCAGTGGACTTCGCAAGCTCTAACGCGGCCGCCCCCACCCGCGCCACCACCTCCGCGAAGATCGTCGTCGCGGGCGGCTTCGGCGTCGGCAAGACCACGCTCGTCGGCGCCGTCTCCGAGATCAACCCCCTGCGCACCGAAGCCGTCATGACCTCGGCCTCCGCCGGCATCGACGACCTCAGCCACGTCTCCGGCAAGACCACCACCACCGTCGCCATGGACTTCGGCCGCATCACCCTCGACGAAGACCTCATCCTCTACCTCTTCGGCACCCCCGGACAGGACCGCTTCTGGTTCATGTGGGACGACCTCGTCCGCGGCGCCATCGGCGCCGTCGTCCTCGTCGACACCCGCCGCCTCGCCGACTGCTTCCCCGCCCTCGACTACTTCGAGAACAGCGGACTGCCCTTCGTCGTCGCCCTCAACGGCTTCGACGGACACCAGCCCCACACCGCCGACGAGGTCCGCGAAGCGCTCCAGCTCAGCGCCGAGACCCCCGTCATCACGCTCGACGCGCGCCGCCGCGACAGCGCCAAGAGCGCCCTCATCACCCTCGTCGAGCACGCCCTCCTCGCCCGACTCCGATGACGGACACGGCTGCGGCCGCGGCCCACGGACCTTCGTTCGGAGGTCCGCGGGCCGCGGCCGCGGCGGGCTGCCCGGTGAGTTGCTCGGCGGGCTACTCGGTGGGCTCCAGGCCGGCCCGGATCAGCCCGTAGGTGTAGGCGTCCTCCAGCGCCAGCCAGGAGGCGGCCACCACGTTGTCGGCCACCCCGACGGTCGACCAGGTGGACGTGCCGTCGGTGGACTCGATCAGCACCCGGGTCTTGGAGCCGGTGCCGTGCTGGCCCTCCAGGATGCGGACCTTGTAGTCCACCAACTCGAACCGGGCCAGCGGCGGATAGATCCCCTCCAGCGCGGTGCGCAGCGCCTGGTCCAGCGCGTTCACCGGGCCGTTGCCCTCGCCGGTGGCGATCCGGCGCTCCCCCTTCGCCCACAGCTTCACCGTCGCCTCGTTGCCGGTGAAGCCGTTCGGGCCCTGCTCGCTGATGGTCCGCCAGGACTCCAGGGTGTAGAAGCGCTCCCGGCCGCCGCGCACCTCGTCGCGCAGCAGCAGCTCGAAGGAGGCGTCGGCGGACTCGTAGGTGTAGCCGAGGTTCTCCTGCTCCTTCACCTTGGCCACCACCCGGCCGGCCAGGTCCCGGTCGGTGGACAGGTCGTAGCCGAGCTCCTTGCCCTTGAGCTCGACCGAGGCACGGCCCGCCATGTCGGAGACCAGCATCCGCATGGTGTTGCCGACCCGCTCCGGGTCGATGTGCTGGTACAGGTCCGGGTCGACTTTGATCGCGGAGGCGTGCAGGCCCGCCTTGTGCGCGAAGGCCGAGTAGCCGACGTACGGCTGGTGGGTGGAGGGGGTCAGGTTGACCACCTCGGCGATCGCGTGCGACAGCCTGGTCATCTCGGCGAGCCGACCCTCGGGGAGCACCCGCCGGTCGTACTTGATCTCCAGCGCGCCGACCACCGGGAACAGGTTGGCGTTGCCGACCCGCTCGCCGTAGCCGTTGGCGGTGCACTGGACGTGGGTGGCGCCGGCGTCCACCGCGGCCAGCGTGTTGGCCACCGCGCAGCCGGTGTCGTCCTGGGCGTGGATGCCCAGCCGGGCGCCGGTGACGGCGAGGACGTCGGCGACGGTCTCCCGCACGCCGGCCGGCAGCATCCCGCCGTTGGTGTCGCACAGCACCACCACGTCCGCGCCCGCCTGGTGCGCGGTGCGGACCACGGCCAGCGCGTACTCGCGGTTCGCCCGGTAGCCGTCGAAGAAGTGCTCGCAGTCGATGAACACCCGCCGCCCCTGCGCGCGCAGGAACTCGACGCTGTCCCGGACCATCTCCAGGTTCTCGTCCAGGGTGGTGCGCAGCGCCAGCTCCACGTGCCGGTCGTGCGCCTTGGCGACGAGGGTGACGACCGGGGCGCCCGAGGCGACCAGCGCGGCCAGCTGCGGGTCCTCCGCGGCCTTGCCGCCGGCCCGGCGGGTGGCGCCGAAGGCGACCAGCCGGGCGTGCCGGAGGTCCAGTTCGGCGGCGGCCCGGGCGAAGAACTCGGTGTCGCGCGGGTTGGCCCCCGGCCAACCGCCCTCGATGAAGCCCACCCCGAACTCGTCCAGGTACCGCGCGATGGCCAGCTTGTCCGCCACCGTCAGGTTGATGCCCTCCCGCTGCGCGCCGTCGCGCAGGGTGGTGTCGAACACGTGGAAACTGTCGTCGGTACGGCTGACCTCGGTCATGACCCCTGGTTCTCCGTTCGGGGAGGTTCGTACTGCTCTGCCGGATTGTGAGTCCCGGCTCCACTGTCCAGCATCCCGCGCGCGGCTCCGGTGTCCCCGAGCCCCTTGTGGGGGCTCCCGGCCGGTCCGGAGGCTGTGTTGATCGGGGCGGTGCCCGAAAAACGAAAAAACCCCTCGCGGGTGCGAGAGGTCTGCGCGCGGGTCTGGACGCTGGTGGTCGCTCCGCATCGGGTCCTGCGGGAGCGGTCACTGCGGACCGGCGCGCCTGCTGTTAATAATCAGCGACAGCGAGGACACGTTCGCAGTCTGGCACACGTCCCGGCATCCGGCCCGCCCGTCTCGCGATGCGAAACGGAGCAGGCCGGAGCGGGTGCCGCCTCAGACGATCTTGTGCAGCCAGCCGTGGGTGTCGGGGGTCTGGCCGCCCTGGATGGCCAGCAGGGCCCGGCGCAGCTCCATGGTGGTCGGGCCGGGCTCGCCGGTGCCGACCGTCCAGTCGGCGGCGGCCGACTTGACCGAGCCGACCGGGGTGATGACGGCGGCGGTGCCGCAGGCGAACACCTCGGTGAGGGTGCCGTCCGCGTTGCCCTGCTGCCACTCGTCGGTGGAGATCTTCCGCTCCTCGACGGCGTAGCCGAGGTCGGTGGCGAGCTGGAGCAGCGAGTCGCGGGTGATGCCGGGCAGCAGGGCGCCGGACAGCTCGGGGGTGACGATCTTCGCGTCCTTGCCCTCGCCGAAGACGAAGTACAGGTTCATGCCGCCCATCTCCTCGATCCACCGGTGCTCGGCGGCGTCGAGCCAGACGACCTGGTCGCAGCCCTTCTCGGCGGCCTGGGCCTGGGCGATCAGCGAAGCGGCGTAGTTGCCGGCGCACTTGGCGGCGCCGGTGCCGCCGGGCGCGGCCCGGACGTACTCCTTGGACAGCCACACCGAGACCGGCTTGACGCCGCCCGGGAAGTAGGCGCCGGCCGGCGAGGCGATGATCATGAACAGGTAGGAGTTCGCCGGGCGGACACCCAGACCGACCTCGGTGGCGAACATGAACGGACGCAGGTACAGGCTCTGCTCGGGCTCGTCCGGCACCCACGCCTGGTCCTGCTGGACCAGCAGCTCGACGGCCTCGACGAAGGTCTCCACCGGCAGCTCCGGCATCGCCAGGCGGCGGGCCGAGGCCTGGAAGCGGGCCGCGTTGGCCTCCGGGCGGAAGGTCGCGATGGAGCCGTCGGCCTGGCGGTAGGCCTTGAGGCCCTCGAAGATCGACTGGCCGTAGTGCAGGGTCATGTTCGCCGGGTCGACCTCCAGCGGCGCGTACGGCGCCAGCTGGGCGTCGTGCCAGCCCACGCCCTCGGTCCAGCGGATGGTGACCATGTGGTCGGTGAAGACCCGGCCGAAGCCGGGGTTGATCAGCCGGGCCTCGCGCTCCGCGGTGGGCAGCGGGTGGGCGGAAGGCTTGAGGTCGAACGTGATGGGCGCCTGGGTGGGCGTGCTCATGGCTGTTTCCTTCACCGTGGGGTAGGTCCGGGCCGCCACCGCCGGGTGCCCGCCCCGGCCAACCAGCACCGGAACGAACGCACAACGGCACGACCCACTGTCGATACTCGCATCCAGAGGGCCGTGCCGAACAGCTGCCCGCTCCTTGGGGAGCTGCAAGCTGCGGTTATGTGGTGCGGCCCGCCGGGCCGCGACCGTTGTCGGCCCCGGCCCGTGGGCCGGAGTCCGTCAAGCGGATCCGGCCCGTCAGCCGGCTACTCGGGTGACCAGCGCGTCGCCGACCTCGGAGGTGCTGCGGGTGCCGGTGCGCTCGGCCAGGTCCGCCGCGACGGCGGCCTCCACCCGGGCGGCCTCGGCGGCGAAGCCCAGGTGCTCCAGCAGCATGGCGACCGACAGCACGGTGGCCGTCGGGTCGGCCTTGCCCTGGCCCGCGATGTCCGGCGCCGAACCGTGCACCGGCTCGAACATCGACGGGAACTCGCCGCCCGGGTTGATGTTGCCGCTCGCGGCCAGGCCGATCCCGCCGGTGACGGCGGCGGCCAGGTCGGTCAGGATGTCGCCGAACAGGTTGTCGGTGACGATGACGTCGAAACGCTCCGGCTGGGTGACGAAGAAGATCGTCGCCGCGTCGACGTGCAGGTAGTCGGTGGTGACCTCCGGGAACTCCCGGCCGACCTCCGCGAAGATCCGCGACCACAGGTGCCCGGCGTGCACCAGCACGTTGTTCTTGTGCACCAGCGTCAGTTTCTTGCGCGGACGCGCCTGGGCCCGGCGGTAGGCGTCGCGCACCACGCGCTCGATGCCGAACGCGGTGTTCAGGCTGACCTCGGTGGCCACCTCCTGCGGCGTCCCGGTGCGCAGCGAGCCGCCGTTGCCGACGTACGGGCCCTCGGTGCCCTCGCGGACCACCACGAAGTCGATGGCCGGCTCACCGGCCAGCGGGGACTTCACCCCGGGGAACAGGCGGCCCGGACGCAGGTTGATGTGGTGGTCGAAGGCGAACCGCAGCTTCAGCAGCAGCCCCCGCTCCAGCACGCCCGACGGCACGCTCGGGTCGCCGATGGCGCCCAGGAGGATCGCGTCGTGCGACTTCAGCTCGGCCAGCACGCTGTCCGGCAGGGTCTCCCCGGTCCGGTGGTAGCGCCGGGCGCCGAGGTCGTACTCGGTGGTCTCCAGCTTCACGTCGGCGGGAAGCACGGCACCCAGGACCTTGAGACCTTCGGCCACCACTTCCTGGCCGATGCCGTCACCCGGGACAACTGCGAGACGAATCGTGCGAGACATGCTCGGACCCTACTCCGGTGTCCCAGGGGCTGACACCAGGCGTCCACCATCCGGACGGGTCAGGTCAGGTCGATCCCGACGGGGAACGGCCGATCGACCTTCAACTGCTTGTGGTGGATCCCGGCCAGTCCGTACGACCTGGTCGCCGGGTCCAGCTCGTAGACGTGCACCACCGGGCGCCCCTCATCGCACTCGACGCGCCAGAAGTGACGGATGCCGGCGGCCGCGTACTTTCGCGGCTTGACCTCGCGGTCACGCTCGCGGGATTCCTCCGAGACGACCTCGATCGCGAGCAACACGTGCTCGGCGGAGAACCCCGTCTGGAGGTAGCCGGTGTCCGACTCCTCGTCCACCACGAGCAGGTCGGGCTCCGGGCGGTTTCGCCGGTCCAACGTGACCGTCATCTCCGGCCACACCTCCCAGCCCTCGGGAACCGCGCTCTCCAGCCCTCGTTCCAGCAGGCGCTTCGCCCGCACGTGGAACTTCGTCTGCGGACTCACGAAGATCAGGCCCCCGTCGATCAGCTCTGTGTGCGGCGGGAGATCAGGCAGCCGGTCGAGGTCCTCTGCGGTGTAGCCACCAGCAGGAGGCCGAATCCAGTCGGGGTACGGCGCGATGCTCATGGTTCCTCCCATACGGCATCCTGGCGGCCCTCTCAGGCTACTCGGCAAAGCCTCCTCGGACGCCACCCCTTCGAGGGAGCGCTGGGGGCCGGGTCCGCGCGGGGGGCGCGCTTAGGGTGGCGGGGTCCGGCAGTTCCTCGCGGAAACGGGGTCGAGCAGCAATGGGCGTGCGGCGGCGGGAGGTGCTGGTCTGCGGGAGCGCGGCCGGGCTGGCGGTGGGCGGGTACGCGCTCGCGGTGGGGCTGCGCGGGGCGTGGCCGACGGGGGCGGGCGGGGCCGCCCTGCCGTACCACGCCCACCTGTGGGACCTGCTGCACGGGCGGGCGGCCGGGGACCTCCTGTTCAACTGGAACAGCGGCTACGGCGTCCCGTTCCTCGCCGACTTCTTCGCCTACCTGATGAACCCGTTCTCCTGGGCGACCGCCCTCCTCCCCCGCGACCAGGGCCGGCTCGCGCTCCTCCTGGTCACCCTCGCCACCATCGGCCTCGGCACCGCCCTGATGGCCCACCTGCTCGGCCGGCTGCACGCCGGCCCGCACTGGCTGCGGGCGCTCGCCGCCGTCGGGTACGGGCTCTGCGCCTGGGTGCTCGACGTCGGCGGGGCGGCGCCGATGTGGCTCTGGGGCCTGGTCTCGCTGCCGCTGCTCGGCCTGGCCGCCGACTGGTGCCTGCGCGAGCGGCGCTGGGTGGCCGGCTCGCTGTGCGTCACCCTCGCCTGGACCGGCAACCTGTACACCGCCGCGCTGGCCACCCTGATGGCCGGGCTGCTGCTGGCCGTCCGCCTGTTCGCCGCCCCCCGGCCGTTGCGCCACCGGGTCCGGGTCACCGGGCGGGCCTTCACGATGGCCACCACCGGCGTCCTGCTCGCCTCGCCCGTGCTGTTCGTCGCCGTCCGGGCCGCGCACGGCGCCCAGCCGGAGTCCCCGGTGCAGCCGCTCGGCCCGTCCGGGCTCGGCGGGCACCTCGCGCAGCTGCTGCCCGCCACCCACGGCGGGCGGCCGCTGCCGGACGTCGCGATCGGCCTGCTGGGGCTGCTGCTGGTGTGCGGGCTGCCGTTCAACCGGCGGGTGCGGGTCCGGGAGCGGGCGGTCTGGTGCGGGGCGCTGGTGCTGGTGGTGCTCAGCTTCGTCTGGACCCCGACCGTGCTGGTCTGGCACGGTCTGGCGATCCCGGCCGGCGGGCCGTACCGGGTCGCGTTCGTGCTCAGCGGCCTGCTGGTGCTGGCCGGCTGGGTGTCGCTGGCGCACCGGCCGGACCGGCTCACCCTGCTGGGCGGCGCCGCCGTGGTCGCCGTGATCGCCGCACTGGCGGCGGGCCGGCACTCGGTCCGCGCCTCCACCTGGGCACTGCTGGCCGTCGGCGGGGTCGTCCTGCTCGCCGCGCTCTGGACCCTCGACCGCCGGCACACCGACCGCCGGGCCACCGCCCTGGCGACCTGGGTGCTGGCCGGCACGGTGCTCGGCAACGCCGTCTGGTCCGGGTACGCGGCGCTCGCCGCCGCCCCGGCCGGCACCGCCTCCGCCACCGCCGTCCGGGCCGGGTACGCGGCGGTGCGCGACGGCGCCGCGTGGCCCCGGGGCCGCAGCGACCCCGGTCCGCACGCCTTCACCACCAACGATCCGCTGCTGCTCGACGGCCAGGGCGGCGGCTACTTCAGCGGCTACCTGCCGACCGTCGCCGCCCTGCTGCTGCACGACCTCGGCGCGGGCTGGACGGCGGGCGGGCGGCAGACCGCCAGCGTCACCGATCCGGTCGGGCAGGCCCTGTTCGCCGTCCGCGCCCACCTCGACGACGGGCCGCCCCCGGACGGCTTCACCCCCGGACGGGCCGCCGCACCGCCGCTGGTCACCGTGCTGCCGCCCGGCGCCCGGCCGGACACCTCCTCGGTCTGGTCCCGGCAGGAGTCGCTGCTCGGCAGCCGGGTGTACGAGGCCCCGCTGCCCGTCCCGGCCGGCGGCCCGGCGCCCACCCTGCACGGCACCAGCGGCTGGTCGCTGCCCGGCGGCGCCGAGGGCACCGTCCTCACCGCGGCCTGCACCCCCGGCGGCACGGCCTACTTCCACGGCGTCTGGTACCGGGGCACGGTCAGCGGTCTCGGCACCACCTACCGCAGCGACGGCGAACAGCCCACCACCGCCGTCGCGATCCACCGGCTGGGGCCGGTCCCGGCCGACGGGACGGTCCGGGTGACCCTGCGCTCCGACACGGTCGGCCAGATCCCGGCCCGCCCGATCGGCTGCCTGCGGCCCGGCGCCCTGGACGACGCCGTCGCCCGTCTCACCGCCACCGGCGCGACCGGCGTGGCGGCCGGCGGGCACAGCCTCGCCGCGACCCTCCCGGCCGGCTCCACCGGCACCGCGCTGCTGTCCGTCCCGGCCGCCGAGGGCTGGACCTGCGCGGCCGGCGGCGGCCGGTACGTCCCGCCGACGCCCGTCCTGGGCATGATCGGCGTACCGCTCGGCGCCGGCGCCGACCGCATCGCCTGCTCCTTCCGGCCGCCCGGTCTCACCGAGGGCCTCACCGTCAGCTCCGCCACCGCCGCCGCCCTCGCCCTGGTCGCCGTCTTCACCCGCTTCTCCCGCCGCCCGGCCCGCGCCCCCCGCCGCACCCGCCGGCTCGCCGCCCAGGCCGCTCAGACCACTAACCGGGGCTGAGGCGGCCGGGCACGGCCAACGGCCGTCGGCACCGCGGCGAGGCGGGCCGCAACGCGCGAGGGGCGGCCCGCCAGGTCGGCGGGCCGCCCCTCGGGCAGGTGCGGTCAGGGAAGGGTGATCACCTGGCTCCGGCGGGCGGCGGGGTTGAGGTGGTGGAGCAGGAGCAGGCGGGAGGTGTCGCCGGGCGTGCGGTGGATGTCGAGGACGGTCCCGGGCCGGACCGGGGTGGCGAGGGCCGCGGGGCCGCCGAGGCCGGCCCGGATGTCGACGGCGGGGTGCAGGACGTCGAGGGCCAGGACGGGGCGGGTGCCGCGCAGGCCGATGGCGGAGTAGGACTCGGCCGGGTCGGGTGTGCCGGGGGCGACGGTGCTGGTCCAGACGCCGTAGTGGACGGTGCTGTGGCCTTCCCGGACGCCCGGGAGAGCGCTCAGTCGGACGGGGAGGACGAGGGCGTCGCCGTCCAGCAGGGCGGTGTCGGTGTCGCCCCAGTGGCCGTTGAGCGGCTGGACGTCGAGTTCGGCGCCGGTTCGGGCGTCGAGGGCGCGGGAGACGAGGACGTCGCTGCCGCGCAGCCGGTCGGCTTCGAGGATGACGTCGGTGGTGCCGTCGCCGTCGGTGTCCAGGGAGACCCGGACGCCGTAGAGCCCGACCGGGGTGGCGGCCGGGGCCCAGAGCTGGGCGCCCACGTAGAGCAGGTCGGAGCTGGTGGCGGCACCGACGACCCGCAGGTTGGCGGCCCGGTCGCCGGGCTGCTGGACGCAGACGTCCTGCGGGGGGTCGGTCGGCTCGGTGCCGTCGTCGGGCCGGATGCCGGCCCCGGGCCCGACGGCGGCTTCGCTGTCCGGCGGGCAGTCGGCCCAGCGGGTGCCTTCGCCGCCGAGGGTGAGGGCGGTGACGAGTCCGGGCCGGTTGCCGGGGGCGGCGCTGCCGCCGAGCATCAGGACGGTGCCGTCCCGGGTGGTGCGGGCGGCGGCGGTGGCGGTGAGGTCGGTGGCCGGGCGCGGGGCGGCGAGGACGGGGACGCGCAGTTGGGGCAGGTCCGGGTCGGTGACGGGGGTGAGCAGGACGCGGCCGGAGAGTTCGGCGCGGTAGCTGCGGGCCTTGCCGTCCTGCACGGTGTCGATGGTGGGGTCGGGGGCCCGGCCCAGCTCCCCGGGGACGGCGAGGGTGACGTGCACCCGCGCGGTGCCGCCGGCCGGGACGTCGACCTGGCCCGGCGTCACCTCGAAGGTGGCGCCGGGCAGTTCGGTGGCGGCCGCGTAGCCGGTGCGGTAGCTCAGCGGCCGGTCCGCGTGGTTGCGCACCTCGATGTCGCGGCCGAGGGCGGTCGGCCCGGCGATCTCGACCGGCCCGTAGGAGACGCCGACGCTGCCTTCGGCCGCTCCGTCGCCGGCCGCGTAGGCGACGACGGGGGTGCGGACGGCCCGGTCGACCTGGGCGCGGCCGGCGCCGGTGCGCTCGGGGCCGTAGACCGGTCCGCCGTGGTCGTCGCCGAGCCAGGTGTCGACGGCGGTGTTCATGAGCGCGGCCTTGAGCTGTTCGACCGGCCAGTCGCGGTGGGCGGCGCGGACAAGGGCGGCGAGGCCGGCGATGTGCGGGGTGGCCATCGAGGTGCCGTCCTCGCGCTGGCCGCCGCTGCCGCTGCCGACGAGGGCGGACCAGATGGTCTCGCCGGGGGCGGCGAGGTCGGGTTTGACGATGCCGGGGACGCCGATGCCGCGGGAGGAGAAGTCGGTGAGGGTGTCGGTGCGGGCGGGCTGGTTCTGGGAGACGGAGCCGTGCAGCGGGTTGCCGGGGGCGGCGAGACGAACCTCGACCGACCCGGCCGCGGCGGCCTGCCGGAGCCGTTCGCCGTCGGCGTGGGCGAGCAGGGCGGCCGGGATGCGGTCGTTGCCGGAGATCTCGGCGAGGTGGTCGGTGTCGGCGGCGTAGAGGGCGCCGATCGCACCGGCGTCGGCGGCGTGGTCGGCGCGGGGGCCGGAGTTGCAGGCCCGTTCGGAGTCGCGGGTGCGCCAGGTGAGGACGGCGATCTTTCCGGCGAGCCGCTGCCGGTCGGCTTCGCTGTAGGCGGCGCAGCCGTCGGACTGGTCGGCGGGCAGCACGAGTCGGCCGCTGACGTCGGCGCTGGACCAGCCCTTGTAGCGCTCGCTCCAGTGGGCCGGGACGACGCCGGCCAGGTCGGCGGGGGCGAGCACGGTGAGGCCGTCGGTGTCGCTGTGCGGGTCGACGGAGGCGGCGACGGCGATGGCCCGGGCGGCGGTGCCGGGGCTGCCGCCGATGCCGTAGACGTCGCCGTCGTTGCCGGCGGCGGCGACCACGACGGTGCCGAGGGCGGCGAGCCGGTCGACGGCGAGGGCGTCGGTGTCGTCGGGGCTGCCGAAGCGGCTGCCGAGGGAGAGGTTGACGACGTCGAGGCGGTCGCCGAGGTCGCCGTCGCCGTTGGGGTCGGCGGCGAGGTCGAGGGCCTGGGCGAGCCGGTCGGTGGAGCCGTC
Organism: Kitasatospora sp. NBC_01300; assembly: GCF_041435235.1. Taxonomy (NCBI): domain Bacteria; kingdom Bacillati; phylum Actinomycetota; class Actinomycetes; order Kitasatosporales; family Streptomycetaceae; genus Kitasatospora; species Kitasatospora sp. NBC_01300. The sequence continues at coordinate 2,704,104 of NZ_CP108408.1, forward strand.
GCAGCCGAAGACCCGGATCGCGTACAGCTGGGCGCCGGGGGCGGCGCCGGGGCCGACCTTGAACCCGGCGGGGTCGAGTCCGGGCCGGTAGGGGCCGGTGTACGGGTGGCCGTCGGCGGTGACGCCGTAGCCGGCGGCGGTGCCGGCGACGTGGGTGCCGTGCCCGTTGCGGTCGCAGTCGATCGGGTTGTCGCTGGGGTGCGGGACGGGCTGGTGGTGCGGGGAGGACGGGTCGGGGTTGTAGTCGTCGCCGACCAGGTCCTTGCCGCCGATCACCTTGGCGTTGGGGAACAGGTCGGGCGGGGCGGGCTTGCCGCGTTCGACGGAGCGGAAGGCGGCCTCGGTGCCGGGGCCGCCGAAGTCGGCGTGGGTGTAGTCGATGCCGCTGTCGATGATGCCGATCCGCACCCCCTGGCCGGTGTTGCCGTCGCCGGTGGCACCGGCCCAGACCTGCGGGGCGCCGAGCAGCGGGACGGAGTAGGCGTTGTCCCGCTGTTTGCGGACGATCGGGTGGACGGCCCGGACGCCGGGCAGCGCGCGCAGGGCGGGCAGCCGGTCGGCGGGCGCGTCGACGGCGAGGCCGGTGATCAGGGTGCGGGTGCGGTAGAGCTCGCCGGCGGTGGGCGCCGCCCGGTGGACGGCCGCGGCGAGCCGGTCGAGGGCGTCGCCGGCCCTGGCCCGCTGGGCGGCGCCGGCGTCGGCGGCCTCCCGGCGGGCGGCCTCCGGGGAGCGCTGGGCCCGCCGGGCCCCGTCGGCGGCGCGCCGCCAGGCGGGGCCGACCGGCTCGGTGCCGAGTTCGAGCAGGACGGAGGCCGTTCGGCCGGCCCTCGACGGCTCCGCCGGGGGCCCGCCGGAGGCCGGGGTGGCGGCGAGCGCCGCGCTCCCGGCCAGCAGGGCCAGGGTGAGGCCGATCCGGGTGACGGGTCGGCGGACGGATGGCAGACGCACTGGGCCCTCTTCCCCCGGCAGGGGGACTGATCCGCACACCGTGTCGCTGACGCCCGCCCGCGCGAACGTCGATCACCCTTCCGGGGGCCCCAAATTAGGATGATCGCGCTGGGGAGCGCGAGCAACTTCCCTCGGACGGACGCCGGTTGCACTCGACCGGGTGACCTGGCGGCAGCCCGAGCGGCCTATTCGGCGGATGAACGGCCGGGCCGGCGAAGCCGCCGGGGGCGCCGCCCGACAGCACCTGACAGGCAGTCCCGCCGGCGGTCCCCGTCAGAGGTGCCCGGTCGAGCCGCCGTTGTCGCGGCGGTCCAGCGCCCGCTGCAGGGCGGCGGCGGCGAAGGGGTTCCGCTCGGCGGCCCGGCGGCGGCGCGGGGCGCGGACGGGGGTGGCGGCGGGGGTGGGGGTGGCGTGGCGGTCGGCGGTGAGGGGCATACCGGGCTCCTTGGAAGCGGCGCCCCGAAGAGGGCGCGGGAAGGGGAGGGGTACGCGCGGGGGCAGGGATCGCCTGCCCGTGAAGGCGCACGCGGACACGGGCCGAACGCCCTGTCTACAGGGTCGGCACGCCGTATCGCCCTTCCACGGTACGACCGGGCCCGGGCCGTGTCTGCACGAATACTTGGATTTCCTAGTATCTGAGACGGGAGCCACCCTGGGGAACGCAGCGGGGCCCGGAGCGCCGGCGAACGGCGGTCCGGGCCCCGGGGGCGTCGGGCTCAGGCGCCCAGGTCGACCGAGCGGGCGAAGCGGGCGCCGATCTCGGCGGCGATCGCCGACAGCACGTCCTGCGGGATCTGGCTGTCCACGGTGATGGAGGCGAGCGCGCCGCCGCCGTCGCGGGCGACCTGCATACCGGCGATGTTGATGCCGGCGTCGCCGAGGTGGCGGCCGAGCACGCCGACCACGCCGGGGCGGTCCTCGTACTTGAAGAAGGCCATGTGGTCGGTGAGCGCGACGTCCACGTCGAAGGCGTCCACGCCGACGATCTTCTGGGTCTGCTTCGGGCCGGCCAGGGTGCCGGAGATGGCGATCTCCTCGCCGTTCGCGAGCGTGCCGCGGACGGTGATCACGTTGCGGTGCTCGACGCTCTCGCTGGAGGTGGTCAGGCGGACCTCGACACCGCGCTCCTGGGCGAACAGCGGGGCGTTGACGTAGGACACCGTCTCCGCCACCACGTCCTCGAACACGCCCTTCAGCGCGGACAGTTCGAGCACCTTCACGTCGTGCTGGGTGATCTCGCCGCGGACCTCGACGTCGAGCCGGACGGCGACCTCGCCGGCCAGCGCGGTGAAGATCCGGCCGAGCTTCTCGGCCAGCGGCAGGCCCGGGCGCACGTCCTCGGCGATCACGCCGCCCTGGACGTTGACGGCGTCCGGCACCAGCTCGCCGGCCAGCGCCAGGCGCACCGACTGGGCGACGGCGATGCCGGCCTTCTCCTGCGCCTCGTCGGTGGAGGCGCCCAGGTGCGGGGTGGCGACCACGTTGTCGAAGCCGAACAGCGGGGAGTCGGTGCAGGGCTCCTTGGCGTACACGTCCAGGCCGGCGCCGGCCACCCGGCCGTCGCGCAGGGCGTTGGCGAGCGCCTCCTCGTCCACGATGCCGCCGCGGGCGGCGTTGACGATGCGCACGGTCGGCTTGACCTTGTGCAGCGCCTCGTCGCCGATCAGGCCGATGGTCTCGGGGGTCTTGGGGAGGTGGACGGTGATGAAGTCCGAGACCTCCAGCAGTTCCTCCAGGGTGACCAGCTTGACGCCCATCTGGGCGGCGCGGGCGGCCTGGATGTAGGGGTCGTACGCGACGATCTTCATGCCGAACGCGGACATCCGCTGGGCGACCAGGACGCCGATCCGGCCGAGGCCGACGACGCCGAGGGTCTTCTCGCTCAGCTCGACGCCGGTGTACTTGTTGCGCTTCCACTCGCCCTGCTTGAGCGCGGCGTTGGCCGGCGCGATGTTGCGGGCGACGGAGATCAGCAGGCCGCAGGCGAGTTCGGCGGCGGTGACGATGTTGGAGGTCGGCGCGTTCACGACCATCACGCCGGCCTTGGTGGCGGCGGCGACGTCCACGTTGTCCAGGCCGACCCCGGCCCGGGCCACCACCTTGAGCTTGCGGGCGACGGCCAGCGCCTCCGCGTCGACCTTGGTGGCGGAGCGGATCAGGATCGCGTCGACGTCGGCGATCGCGCCGAGCAGCTCGGTGCGGTCGGCGCCGTTGCAGTGGCGGATCTCGAAGTCGGGGCCGAGGGCGTCGACGGTGGCGGGCGACAGCTCTTCGGCGATCAGGACGACGGCGGTTTTGGATGTCACAGTGCTCACGACAGTGTGTCCTTAACTCTGCGGTTCCCCCCGGCACGTGGGTGGCGTGGACGGCGGGGGGAAGGTGGCATGCCGCGTAGGTAGACGCACGACGCTGTGGGCCTGACGCGCACTCGGAGTGTATCGACGGGCTGGGTACCAGGCTGCTCCCGTCCGGCGAAATCACCCGGACGAGAGCAGCCTACTTGTACAAGGAAGTTACAAAATCGGACAGAGCCCGAGGCCGGTTCAGGCCTTGTCGTCGACCCAGCTCATCAGCGAGCGCAGCTTCTTGCCGGTGGTCTCCAGCAGGTGGTCCTCGTCCGCCTTCTTGTACTCGTTGTACTTGGGCAGACCGGCCTTGTACTCGGCGATCCAGGTGTTGGCGAAGGTGCCGTCCTGGATCTCGGCGAGGACCTTGCGCATCTCGGCCTTGGTGGCGTCGGTGATGATCCGCGGGCCGGTGACGTAGTCGCCCCACTCGGCGGTCTCGGAGACCGACCAGCGCATCTTCTCCAGGCCGCCCTCGTACATCAGGTCGACGATGAGCTTCAGCTCGTGCAGGCACTCGAAGTAGGCGATCTCCGGCTGGTAGCCGGCCTCGACCAGGGTCTCGAAACCGGCCTTCACCAGGGCGGCGGTGCCACCGCAGAGGACGGCCTGCTCACCGAACAGGTCGGTCTCGGTCTCCTCGGTGAAGGTGGTCTTGATGACGCCGGCCTTGGTGGCGCCCAGGCCCTTGGCGTAGGACAGCGCCAGGTCGAAGGCCTTGCCGGAGGCGTCCTGCTCGACGGCGACGATCGCGGGGACGCCGCGGCCCTCCTCGTACTGGCGGCGGACCAGGTGGCCCGGGCCCTTCGGGGCGACCATGCAGACGTCGACGTCCGCCGGGGGCTTGATGAAGCCGAAGCGGATGTTCAGGCCGTGGCCGAAGAACAGGGCGTCGCCGGCCTTCAGGTGCGGGGCGATGTCGGCCTCGTACACGTCGGCCTGGATCGGGTCCGGCACCAGGATCATGATGACGTCGGCCTCGGCCGCGGCCTCGGCCGGGGTGACGACGCGCAGGCCGGCCTCCTCCGCCTTGGCACGGGACTTGGACTCCGGCTTCAGGCCGACCCGGACGTCGGCGCCGGAGTCGCGCAGGGACAGCGCGTGGGCGTGGCCCTGGCTGCCGTAGCCGATGACCGCGACCTTGCGGCCCTGGATGATGGACAGGTCGGCGTCGTCTTCGTAGAACAGCTCGGCCACGGGGGCACATCTCCTTGCGTGGTGGTTGCCGGGTACGCGCTCTCTACGGTAGGCGTACCGGCGGTGGGTGTGGGGCGGTGCTTCAGGGTGTGAGACGGCCGGCGTCTCGGGGGTGCTCAGGCGCTGCGGTCGAGGGCGCGCAACGAGCGGTCCGTGATCGAACGGGCGCCGCGCCCGATGGCGACCAGGCCGGACTGGACCAACTCCTTGATGCCGTAAGGCTCCAGCATCCGGAGCATGGCCTCCAGCTTGTCCGAGCTTCCGGTGGCCTCGATGGTCACCGCGTCCGGGGACACGTCGACCGTCTTGGCACGGAACAGCTGGACGATCTCGACGATCTGCGACCGGGTCTCGTTGTCGGCGCGGACCTTCACCAGGACCAGTTCCCGCTGGATCGCAGCGGACTGGTCGAGTTCGACGATCTTTATCACGTTCACGAGCTTGTTGAGCTGCTTGGTGACCTGTTCCAGCGGGAGGTCCTCGACGTTGACCACGATGGTCATCCGGGACACGTCCGGATGCTCGGTCGGGCCGACGGCGAGGGAGTCGATGTTGAAGCCCCGACGGGAGAACAGGGCGGCGATGCGGGCGAGCACGCCGGGCTTGTTCTCGACCAGGACGGAGAGGGTGTGCTTGGACATGGGGTTCCTCAGGCGCTCTGGAGTTGGAGGGGGGCGTTAGTCGAGGTCGTCGCCGAAGTCGGGGCGGACGCCCTTGGCGAACTGGATCTCGTCGTTGCTGGTGCCGGCGGCGACCATCGGCCAGACCATGGCGTCCTGGTGGACGATGAAGTCGATGACGACCGGGCGGTCGTTGATCTCCATCGCCTGCTTGATGACGGCGTCCAGGTCCTCGGGGCGCTCGCAGCGCAGGCCGACGCAGCCCATGGCCTCGGACAGCAGGACGAAGTCGGGGATCCGGGTGCCCTGGGCCGGCGGCGCGATGCCGTCGTGGTCGGGGCCCGCGTGCAGCACGGTGTTGGAGTAGCGCTGGTTGTAGAACAGCGTCTGCCACTGGCGGACCATGCCGAGCGAGCCGTTGTTGATGACCGCGACCTTGATCGGGATGTCGTTCAGGGCGCAGGTGGCGAGTTCCTGGTTGGTCATCTGGAAGCAGCCGTCGCCGTCGATCGCCCAGACCGCGGTGTCCGGCCGGCCGGCCTTGGCGCCCATCGCGGCCGGGACGGCGTAGCCCATGGTGCCCGCGCCGCCCGAGTTGAGCCAGGTGCCCGGCTTCTCGAAGCGGATGAACTGCGAGCTCCACATCTGGTGCTGGCCGACGCCCGCGGCGTAGATGGCCTCCGGGCCGACGAGCCGGCCGATGCGCTCGATGACCTGCTGCGGGGAGAGCCGGCCGCCCGGGGCCGGCTCGTAGCCCAGCGGGTAGGTCTTCTTCCACGCGTCGAGCTTCTCCCACCAGTCCGAGTAGTCGCCCTTGTGGCCGGCGTCGAACTCGGCCTGGACGGCCACGATCAGGTCGGCCAGCACCTCGCGGGCGTCCCCGACGATCGGCACGTCGGCCGGGCGGTTCTTGCCGATCTCGGCCGGGTCGATGTCCGCGTGGACGACCTTGGCGTACGGGGCGAAACCGTCCAGCTTGCCGGTGACGCGGTCGTCGAAGCGGGCGCCGAGGGTGAAGAGCAGGTCCGCCTTCTGCAGCGCGGTCACGGCCGGGACGGAGCCGTGCATGCCGGGCATGCCCAGGTGCTGCGGGTGGCTGTCGGGGAAGGCGCCGAGCGCCATCAGGGTGGTGACCACCGGGGCACCGGTCAGCTCGGCCAGGATCCGCAGCTCGGCGGTGGCCTGCGCCTTGATCACGCCGCCGCCGACGTACAGCACCGGGCGCTTGGCGCCCACCAGCATCTTCGCGGCCTCGCGGATCTGCTTGGCGTGCGGCTTGGTGACCGGACGGTAGCCGGGCAGCGAGAGCTCGACCGGCCACCGGAAGGTGGTGGTGGCCTGGAGCGCGTCCTTGGCGATGTCGACCAGGACGGGGCCGGGGCGGCCGGTGGCGGCGATGTGGAAGGCCTCGGCGATCACCCGGGGGATCTCGGCGGGGTCGGTCACCAGGTAGTTGTGCTTGGTGATCGGCATCGTGATGCCGCAGATGTCCGCCTCCTGGAAGGCGTCGGTGCCGATCGCCTTGGAGGAGACCTGGCCGGTGATCGCGACCATCGGCACCGAGTCCATGTAGGCGTCGGCGATCGGGGTCACCAGGTTGGTCGCGCCCGGGCCGGAGGTGGCCATGCAGACCCCGACCCGGCCGGTGGCCTGGGCGTAGCCGGTGGCGGCGTGGCCTGCGCCCTGCTCGTGCCGGACCAGGATGTGGCGCACCTTGGCCGAGTCCATCAGCGGGTCGTACGCGGGAAGGATGGCCCCGCCCGGGATGCCGAAGACGGTGTCCGCGCCCACGGCCTCCAGCGAGCGGATGAGCGACTGGGCGCCGGTCATGGTTTCGACGACGTGCTGGGGAGCGGGAGCGTGGGCGGCCGTGGCGTCCCCGCGGCGGGGGGATGCGGCGTGCTCAGTCATCTGCCTGTCTCTTCTCGGAATGTGCCGGCCCGGTGGTTGCGGGCCCCGTGGTGCGAGGGTGGGGTCCCGGTTTCGGGCCGATCGCCGGCTCTGCCCCAATCGTCCCGCTTCCTCCCCGGGAATCGGAGCGGATCGGGCGGTCGGAGCCAGGGGTCTTGCGGTGGTGGAACAGCGTCAGTGCAACAAAAAACCCCTCGTGCCAAGGGCATGCGAGGGGTGGCGCGTCGGTCTGTCACGAGCGGGGCGTGTGAGCCCGCTCAGCCGACGCGCCCGCCAAGTACGAGAATTCGGGTGCGCATGGCAACGACCCTCCTCCTGTCCGGGGGCGCGTGTCAAGCAGGTGGGATGACCGTCTCGCCATGCGGACCCTGCCCTGGACCGGTCACCGCGCGGCGTTCGGGCAGGTCGGGGGCACCGTGGTGATGCACGACACGTCCCCCGCCGCCCTCCCCGCGGCCACCCGTCCGGGCCTCCGCGGCCAGGTACGCGCGCCGGGCCGAGACCGAGCCGAGCGGCCTGGGCAGCGGGTAGCCCCGGCGCACCAGCGCCCGGCGCAGCCGGGTCTCGTCCAGCGGCGGTGCGAAGGCCGAACCCTGGCCCTGCCGGCAGCCCAGCTCCTGGAGCGCGGCGACCTGGCGGGGCAGGTCCACCCCCTCGGCGCCGGTGACCAGGCCGAGGTCGTGGCCGAGCCGCAGGGCGTGCCCGGCGAGCGTGCGGCTGAGCGCGGACTCCCCGAGGTCCTGCACCAGCGTGCGGTCCAGTTTGAGGCCGTCCAGGGGCAGCCGGGCCAGCTCGCCGAGCGAGCCGCTGCCGGCGCCGTAGCCGGCCAGCACGGTGGTCACCCCGAGCCGGCGCAAGGCGGCCAGCCGGCGGCCGAGTTCGTCGGCGAGCGAGTCCGGGCCCATCCGGGCCACCTCGATCACCAGTTCGCCGGCCGGCAGCCGGCTGTCGCGCAGCGCCGCGGCCACCGTCTCGTACAGGCCGGGCGAGCACAGCCGCTCGGTGGAGAGCCGGACCGCGACCGGGACGGGCGCGGGGCCGCTGCGGCTGCGGCCGGACTGGCCGCGCCGGTTGGCCGCGGCCATCACCGCCTCCTGGACCAGCCAGCGGGAGAACCGGGTGGCCGCGTCGCCGTGGTCGGCCGAGCGCAGGAACTCGGCCGGGGTGAGCAGCAGGCCGCCCGCCGAGCGCCAGCGGGCCTGCGCCTCGACGCCGGTCACCGCGCCGCTGGCGAGGTCCACCACGGGCTGGTGGAGCAGCGTGAAGCCGCCCTCGCGGACGGCGGCCCGCAGCCGCTCCTCCAGTTCGGTGCGGCGCTCCAGATCGGCCCGCATCGCGGGGTTGTAGAGCACCACCCGGCCCTTGCCCTCGGACTTGGCCCGGTACATCGCGAGGTCGGCGTTGCGCATCAGCTCGTCGGTGGCCGCCCTCGGGTCGGCGGCCGGGCCGCGTTCGGGGGTGCCGAAGGCGATGCCGATGCTGGCGGCGACACCGAGTTCGGCGCCGCCGATCCAGTACGGCTCGGAGAGCGCGACCCGCAGCCGCTCGGCGAGCTCCTGGACCTGGAGCCGGCCGAGCGGGCCGCAGACCAGCGCGGCGAACTCGTCGCCGCCGAACCGGGCGACGGTGTCCCCGCAGCGGACGGCCCCCTGGAGCCGGCGGGCCGCCTGCACCAGCAGTTCGTCGCCCACCTGGTGGCCGGCCGTGTCGTTGACCGCCTTGAAGCCGTCCAGGTCGAGGAAGAGCACCGCGACCCCGGCGCCGCCCTCGCCCTGCTGGCCGCGGGCGCCGAGGGCGGCCCGCAGCCGCTGGGCGAACAGCGCCCGGTTGGGCAGGTCGGTGAGCGGGTCGTGGAAGGCGTTGTGCTGCAACTGGGCCTGGAGTATCACGCGTTCGGTCACGTCCCGGCTGTTGAGGATCAGGCCGTCGCGGTGCCGGCTGACCGTCGACTCGACGTGCAGCCACTCGCCGCCGCCGGAGCTGATCCGGCACTCCACCCGGGCGGACGGCTCGGCGGTGCCCGGGGAGCGGTGGGCGGTGAGCCGGACCCTCGCCAGGTAGCGGCGGACCTCGGCGAGCACCCGGTCCACGTCCTCCGGGTGGACCAGGTCCAGCAGGTTGCCGCCGACCAGTTCCTCCGGGTCCCGCCCGTAGACGCCGAGCGCGGCCGGGGAGACGTAGGAGAGCACGCCGTTGGCACCGGCGATCATGATGACGTCGCTGGAGCCCTGCACCAGGGAGCGGAAGTGCGCCTCCTTGTGGGCGAGTTCCTGGGCGAGCGAGAGGTTGTCGAGCAGCATCACGCCCTGGCGCAGGATGAGCGCCAGGCCGACGGTGCAGGCCGCCGCGGCCACCACCCGGTCCAACTCCCGCCCGCCGAGGGCGTTGTAGAGGATCCCGGCGGTGCACACCGCGGCGGCCGCGTACGGGGTGAGCGCGCTGAAGGTGGTGGCCACCCGGCGGCGCGGCAGGCCTCCGGCCGAGGGGTGCTCGCGCAGCGGGCGGCGCCAGCGCGGCGACCACGGCGCCCAGGCCAGCAGCAGGCTGCCGGAGAACCAGCCGGCGTCCAGCAGTTCGCCCGAGCGGTAGCTGCTGCGCAGCTCCGGGGAGGTGAACAGGGCGTCGCACAGGACGGTGACGGCCAGCGCCACCATCGCGGTGTGCACGGCCGCCCGGTTGCCGTCCCGGCCGCCGAAGCGCAGCCCGACGACCAGGCTGACCAGCAGGATGTCCAGGACCGGGTAGGCCAGGTTGAGGGCCAGCCGCAGCGGCGAGCCGGCCTCGCCGGCGGCGATCCGGCCGAGCGCCAGGCTCCAGCTGAGGGTGAACAGCGAGCCGGCGATCAGCCAGCCGTCGAGCAGCAGGCAGAGCCAGCCGGCGGCCGAGCGCGGGCGCTGGGCGAGCACCAGCACGCCGGTGATGGCGAGCGGGGAGAACAGCAGGAAGGCGTACTCGGCGAGCGAGTCCTGCGGCAGCGGGCTGCGGGCGACCAGTTCGTACCAGCCCCAGGTGCCGTTGCCGCAGGCCACCATGAGCGAGGAGAGGCCGAACAGCAGCCAGGCCGGGCGGGCGCGCCCGCCGGCCGTGCAGCCGTACACCAGGCAGGACAGCGCGGCCGCGAGCGCCGCCGCGGCCAGGCCGAAGTCGCCCATGAAGATGGAGAGTTGGTAGGAGCCCCAGCCGGTGGCGGCGCCCAGGGCGTAGGCCAGGCAGAGCGCGCCGAGGACGAGGCCGGGCAGCGTCCGGCTCTCCCGGAGCCGGCACAGCGGGCCGCGCCGGCCGGGGGCGGACGCGCCGGCTGCGGCCGCGCCGGGCGTGGACGTGTCGGGCTCGGACGCGTCGGCGGGTGGCACGCCCGGCCGTCCGGCCCCGGGCAGCACCGTATCGGTGGAGCTCACTCGGCCTCTCCCCCTCCGGCCCGGGGCCTGGCGCCCCGGCCACGGGCCACCGGCCGCGCGCCTCTTGCCCGTACGCGGTGGCCTGGCGCCCCGTCAGGACGGAGGCCCAGGGGGTGGGCGGCCTTCCGGTCACCACACCGCACCGATGTTCCCGATCGGGACCCTACACCAAATCCGTCACTCAATGACACATGCACTCAACTTAGAGTAATGGCGAGGGAGTGGGGAAATACACCCGATTCCGGCGGATCGGCCCGGTTGGCGGCGGCGCGCGGCCGGGGGCTCACGCGGCGCGCACGGGAGCACGCAACGGCGCCCGGCCCCGGGCCACCCGGTCCGGAGACGGTCGGGGGCCCGGCGCCGGGCGCACGGGTCAGCGGGAGGCCCGGACCGGACAGGGCCCGGGTCCGGTCCGGCCTACGCCGGATCGTCCGGGAACAGCCGCAACCGGTGCGCCAGCGCCGCCGCCTCACCCCGGCCGGCGACCGCGAGCTTGCCCAGGATGTTGGAAACGTGCACGCTCGCGGTCTTCGGAGAGATGTACAGCTCCTCCGCGATCTGCCGGTTGCTCCAGCCGCGCGCCAGCAACCGGAGCACGTCCCGCTCACGGGGGGTGAGGCCGAAGGACTCCCCGGCGGGCGGGATCGCGGCCGGCCCGGCGGCCGGGCGCGCGGCCGCCACCGGGGTCAGCGTCAGCCCGGCCCGGTCGGCCAGGCCCGCGACCTCCGCCAGCAGCGGACGGTCGCCCCGGACGGTGGCCAGTTCCCGCGCCTCGCGCAGCAGTTCGGCCCCCGCCTCGCGCCGCCCGGCCAGCACCTCGGCCTCGCCGGCCCGCAGCAGGGCGACCGCCAGCGGGTACGGCAGCCCGGTCGGGCGCAGCGCGGCGACCGCGGCCGCCCACTGCTCCGGGGTGTCGGCGGCCTCGGCGCGGGCCAGTTCGCCCTCCAGCAGCCGGGCCCAGCCGTGGTGCACCGGCGCCCGCGGCCGCAGCCGGGCCGCCCGCGCGGCGATCGCGGCCAGCGCCTCGGCCCGGCCCGCCGCGGCCTCCGGCAGGCCCCGATTGTCGGCCTCCACCGTGGCGGCCTCGACCAGCAGCGGGTACACGTCGGACTCGTGGCCGAGCCGCCCCTCCTCCGCCAGCACGGCGAGCAGTTCCTCCCGGGCCTCCAGCGGCCGCCCGGCGAGCGCGGCGATCCGCACCGCCAGCCGGCTGATCGGCACGCTGTGCTGGAGCTGGCCGACCCGGTTGGCCGACCGGGCCTGCGCCAGCATGGTCGCCGCGCCGGCCAGGTCCCCGCGCAGCAGCGCGAGGTCGCCGCGCATCCGGTCCAGGAACTCGGCGTGGGTGCCGGTCAGGCTGGTCAGCTCGCAGGCGTCGAGCACCTCGGCGGCCTCCCGGATCCGCCCCAGGTCGGTCAGCGCCTCGGCCAGGTTGCCGGTCAGGATGGTGCCGATGTTGCGCAGCAGGCCGTTGCCGTCCGCGTAGACCAGGCCCTCGCGGGCCAGCACCACCGCCTCCTCGGCCCGGCCCACCCCGCGCTGCATGCTGGCCAGGTTGTTGACGCCGCGCAGCAGCAGGTCGGGCACGCCCAGCCGGCGGGCCGCCTCGACCGCCCCGGCCAGTTCGGCCAGCCCGCCGTCGGCGTCGCCGTGCACGTCGTAGCGCAGGCCGCCGAGCGTCATCCGGGCGTGCACCTCGACGGAGTGCGCGCCGACCTCCTGGGCGATCCGGATCGCCCGCTCGGCCAGCTCGATGTGCTCGGGGCCGGGCTTCTTGAGCATCGCCACCCCGGCACCGAGCGCGAACACCTCGGCCTGGACGGCGGACGGCGGCAGGTGGTCGACCAGCCGGTGCGCGTGCAGGATCTCCTCGTCGTCGCCGGAGCGGCGCAGATTGCCCAGCATCCGGGCCCGGTTGATCCGGAACCAGGCCGCGCGCACCGGGTGCACGGCCTCGTCGACCAGCCGCAGCCCCCGTCTGGCGAGGCTCAGGCCGCGCTCGCGGTCGCCGCAGCGCCGGGCCGCGACCACCGCCTCGGCCAGCACGTCGACCAGCTGGATCCGGTCGCAGTCCCCGTCGGCGGTGCTGTGGTCGCAGGAGCCGGGCGGGTAGGTCTCGGCCCAGTCGTACGGGCGCAGGGTGTGCGCCAGCACCTCCTCGGAGACCATGTCCCACAGCTCCAGGGCCCGTTCCAGCATGCCCAGTTGCTCGGCGAAGGCGTTGCGGCGCCGGGCCGCCCGGGCGGCGTCCAGGGCGGTCGGCAGGGCGCGGGCCGGGTCGTGCGCGTGGTACCAGTAGTTGGCCAGCCGGGCGGGCAGGGCGTCGCAGGAGACCAGTTGCGGCTTCGCCTCCACGGCGAGCGCGAACTTGCGGTTGATCCGGTGCCGTTCACCGGGCAGCAGGTCGTCGGAGACCGCCTCGCGGACCAGCGCGTGCCGGAAGCGGTAGCCCTCGCCCTCGCCGTCCGGGCGCAGGATGTTGGCGCCGACGGCCGCCCGCAGCGCCTCGATCAGCGCCTCCTCGTCGTCGTGCAGGACGGCCGCCAGCAGGGCGTGCTCGACGTGCGAGCCGCCCTCGGCGGCGATCCGCACCACCCGCTGGGCCTCCTCGTCCAGGCTCTCCACCCGGACCAGCAGGATGTCGCGCAGCGAGTCGGTGAGCCCGGCGCCGCAGCCGTCCTCGAAGGCGGTGGCCAGCTCCTCGACGAAGAACGGGTTGCCCTCGGAGCGGCGGTGGATGCGGTCCACCAGCTTCCGGTCGGGGTCGGCGGTGCCGAGGATGCCGGCCAGCTGGGCGGCGACCTCGCCGCGGCCGAACCGCTCCAGCTCCAGCCGCTGGACGGTGCGCAGCCGTTCGAGCTCGGCCAGGAAGGGGCGCAGCGGGTGGCGGCGGTGCAGGTCGTCGGAGCGGTAGGTGGCGACCAGCAGCACCCGGGACCGGTGCAGGGTGCGGACCAGGAAGGCGAGCAGTTCGCGGGTGGAGCGGTCGGACCAGTGCAGGTCCTCGACGGCGAACACGAGGGTACGCTCCGCGCCGAGCCGTTCGAACAGCCTCGCGGTGTGCTCGAACAGCCGGGCCCGGCCGTACTCGTCGTTGGGTTCGCCGTCGGCCTCGCCGAACTCGGGCAGCAGCCGGGCCAGGTGCCCCTCGCTGCCGGCCGCCGCGGCCTCCAGCTCGGCGCCCAGCGAGCGGTGCAGCCGGCGCAGCGCCGCGGCCAGCGGGGCGTACGGCAGGCCCTCGGCTCCGATCTCCAGGCAGCCGCCGAGCGTGGTGACCGCTCCCCCGGCGGCGGCCCGCTGCAGGAACTCCTCCAGCAGCCGGGTCTTGCCGACGCCCGCCTCGCCGCCGATCAGCACGGCCTGCGGGCTGCCGGAGCCGGCCCGGCGCAGCGCGTCGGTCAGTTCGGTGATCTCGCTGCCGCGGCCGACGAAGACGGGACTCACCGATATCTGCTGCATGGAGGCGAGCATGCCATAGCCGGAGGTGGCGGGCCGAGGGGTTATCTCCCCTGGCGAACGCCCGGAGGGGGAGGCGCTCCCCTGCTGCGCCTCCCCCTCCGAAACTCCCCCGGCACCGTCGTGGTGCCGGTCCGTCAGCATTCGCGCTGGCGCGCGGGGCGCCGCTGGAAGCGGGCGGCCACCGGACGCTGCCGCAGGCGGCGTCCCTCCTTGGCCTCCCGGACCAGGCGCTCGTGCTCGGCGCGGACGGCCAGCTCGTGGGCGTGCTGCTGGATGAGCTCGTACTCGATCACTTTCGGTTCCCCCTGTGGGTTTCACTGCGTTTCGCTGTCGAGTAAGAGCTTCCTCTCCCAGCGGGGGGTGCCGCATCGGAAGCCCTACCGATCTTCCGGGCCCCGGATGCCTTAGATCGGGGCCCGGGGAACGACAAAGGCCCGGTCTCACCTCGTTTTAGAGGTGAGACCGGGCCTTAGGCCTTACTTAGAGGGCCTTAGGCGCCTTAGGCGCCTTAGGACCCCAGGCAAAGATGCCCAGATTCCCTGGGTTGTGCTTACTGCCCCTCGACGGCGAGCCGCTCCAGGATCAGGTCCTTGACGCGGGCCGCGTCGGCCTGGCCGCGGGTGGCCTTCATGACCGCACCGACCAGCGCGCCGACCGCGGCGACCTTGCCGTCGCGGATCTTGGCGGCGATCGCCTCGTTCTCGGCGATGGCCTGGTCGACGGCCGCACCGAGCGCGGAGTCGTCCGAGACGACGGCCAGGCCGCGCTTCTCGACGACCTCGTCCGGCTCGCCCTCGCCGGCCAGCACGGCCTCGATGACCTGACGGGCCAGCTTGTCGTTCAGCTTGCCCTCGGCGACCAGCGCGGTGACCCGGGCGACCTGCGCCGGGGTGATCGGCTGCTCGCTCAGCTCGGTGCCGGTCTCGTTGGCCCGGCGGGCCAGCTCGCCCATCCACCACTTGCGGGCCTGGTCGGCCGGGGCGCCGGCGGCGATGGTCTCCTGGATCGGCTCGACGGCGCCGGCGTTCAGCACCGACTGCATGTCCTTGTCGGACAGGCCCCACTCGGCCTGCAGCCGGGCCCGGCGCACCCGCGGCAGCTCGGGCAGGCCCGCGCGCAGCTCCTCGACCCAGGCGCGGGCGGGGGCGATCGGCACCAGGTCCGGCTCGGGGAAGTAGCGGTAGTCCTCGGCGTTGTCCTTGATCCGGCCCGAGGTGGTGCTGCCGTCCTCCTCGTGGAAGTGCCGGGTCTCCTGGATGATCGTGCCGCCGTCGGTCAGCACCGTGGCGTGCCGCTGGATCTCGAACCGGGCGGCCCGCTCCACGCTGCGCAGCGAGTTGACGTTCTTGGTCTCCGAACGGGTGCCGAAGGTCTCGGTGCCGTTGGGGCGCAGCGACAGGTTGACGTCGCAGCGCATCTGGCCCTTGTCCATCCGCGCCTCGGAGACGCCCAGCGCCTTGATCAGCTCGCGCAGCTCGGCGACGTACGCCTTGGCGACCTCGGGGGCGCGCTCGCCGGCCCCGACGATCGGCTTGGTGACGATCTCGATCAGCGGGATGCCGGCCCGGTTGTAGTCGAGCAGCGAGTGGGTGGCACCGTGGATGCGGCCGGTGGCGCCACCGACGTGGCTGGACTTGCCGGTGTCCTCCTCCATGTGGGCGCGCTCGATCTCCACGCGGAAGGTCGAGCCGTCCTCCAGCTGCACGTCGAGGTAGCCGTTGAAGGCGATCGGCTCGTCGTACTGCGAGGTCTGGAAGTTCTTGGGCATGTCCGGGTAGAAGTAGTTCTTCCGCGCGAACCGGCACCACTCGGCGATCTCGCAGTTCAGCGCCAGGCCGATCTTGACGGCCGACTCCACGCCGATCGCGTTGACCACCGGCAGCGAGCCGGGCAGGCCCAGGCAGGTCGGGCAGGTCTGGCTGTTCGGCTCGGCGCCCAGCTCGGTCGAGCAACCGCAGAACATCTTGGTCTTGGTGCCCAGCTCGACGTGGACCTCAAGGCCCATCACCGGGTCGTACGACGCGAGAGCGTCCTCGTAGGAGACCAGGTTCATGACGCTCACAGCGTCCCCTTCACTAAAAGACTTGGGAGGTACGGGCCCGGCCGCCGCTCGCGCGGGGCCGGGCCGGGGCGCTCAGCTCAGCCCAGCAGGACGTCGTCGGAGCCGAGCTGGCGCAGCTCGCGCACCAGCAGGGCGGTACCGGTGATCAGCGCGGCGGCGCCGACCAGGGCGTTGACCAGCTTGAGGGTGTCGCTCTCCTCGCGGGCCTTCCGGACGTCCTTGACGACCGAGACCGCGCCGAAGGCGCTGGTGCCGATGGACAGCCACAGGCCCGGCTTGCTGTGCTTGAAGCCCTTCAGGGACGACGGTGCCTTGAGGGACGACGGGGCCTTGGCCTTCTCGATCTTGCTCACAGTGCCGGTGCCTCCTCCAGCAGGGTGTGCCCCCACTTGTCGTTGAGTGCGGCCTCGACGGCGCCGCCCACCCGGTACAGGCGGTCGTCCGCCATCGCGGGTGCGATGATCTGCAGGCCAACCGGGAGATTGTCCTCCGGGGCCAGACCGCAGGGCAGCGACATGGCCGCGTTGCCCGCGAGGTTCGACGGAATCGTGCAGAGGTCGGCCAGGTACATCGCCATCGGGTCGTCGGCGCGCTCGCCGATCGGGAAGGCGGTGGTCGGCGTGGTCGGCGAGACCAGCACGTCCACGCCCGCGAAGGCGGCGTCGAAGTCGCGCGAGATGAGCGTGCGGACCTTCTGGGCCGAGCCGTAGTAGGCGTCGTAGTAGCCCGAGGAGAGGGCGTAGGTGCCGAGGATGATGCGGCGCTTGACCTCGGGGCCGAAGCCGGCCTCGCGGGTCAGGGCGGTGACGTCCTCGGCCGAGCGGGAGCCGTCGTCGCCGACCCGCAGGCCGTAGCGCATCGCGTCGAAGCGGGCCAGGTTGGACGAGGCCTCGCTGGGCGCGATCAGGTAGTACGCGGGCAGCGCCAGGGTGAAGGACGGGCAGGAGACCTCGACGACCTCGGCGCCCAGCTCGCGCAGCAGCTCCACCGACTCGTTGAAGCGCTCCATCACGCCGGCCTGGTAGCCCTCGCCGGCGAACTCCTTGACCACGCCGATCCGCATGCCGCGCACGTCGCGCAGCTTGGCGGCCTCGACCACGGCCGGGACGGGCGCGTCGATCGAGGTGGAGTCCAGCGGGTCGTGCCCGGCGATGGCCTCGTGCAGCAGCGCCGCGTCCAGCACGGTGCGGGCGCACGGGCCGCCCTGGTCCAGCGAGGACGAGAAGGCGACCAGGCCGTAGCGGGAGACCGAGCCGTAGGTCGGCTTGACGCCGACGGTGCCGGTGACGGCGCCGGGCTGGCGGATCGAGCCGCCGGTGTCGGTGCCGATCGCCAGCGGGGCCTCGAAGGCGGCCAGCGCGGCGGCCGAACCGCCACCGGAGCCGCCGGGGATGCGGGAGAGGTCCCACGGGTTGCCGGTGGTGCCGTAGGCGGAGTTCTCGGTGGAGGAGCCCATCGCGAACTCGTCCATGTTGGTCTTGCCGAGGATGACCACGCCGGCGTCCTTGAGACGGGTGGTCAGCGTGGCGTCGTACGGCGGGATCCAGCCTTCGAGGATCTTGGAGCCGCAGGTGGTCGGCACGCCCTTGGTGGTGAAGACGTCCTTCAGCGCGAGCGGGACGCCGGCCAGCGGGCCCAGCTCCTCGCCCTTGGCGCGCTTCTCGTCGACGGCCCTGGCGGCGTTCAGCGCGCCCTCGGTGTCGACGTGCAGGAAGGCGTTGACCTTCTTGTCGACGGCGCCGATGCGGTCCAGGTGCGCCTGCGCCACCTCGACGGCGGACACCTCGCCCTTGGCGATGGCGGAGGCCGTCTCAGCGGCGGTGTACTTGATCAACTCGGTCATCTCGGTCAGTCCTCCCCGAGGATCTGCGGCACACGGAAACGCTGCTCCTCGGCGGCGGGGGCGCCGGACAGCGCCTGCTCCGGGGTGAGCGACGGCCGCACCTCGTCCGCGCGCATCACGTTGGTCAGCGGGAGCGGGTGGGAGGTCGGCGGGACGTCCTGTCCGGCGACCTCGGAAACGCGGGCGACCGCGCCGATGATCACGTCGAGCTGCTCGGCGAAGTGGTCCAGCTCTTCGGGCTTCAGCTCAAGACGCGACAGCCGGGCGAGGTGGGCGACCTCCTCGCGCGTGATGCCAGGCATGCAGCGATCCTCAGGGTGAGTTCTGGTGAGGCCCGGTGCCGCGCGCAGGCGGTGCCGGGCCCGGGCAGGAGCAACCGGTCCGGTGCTCCGTCCTCGTGGTCTTTGGACCCATCCTATGGGGCCCGGCCCGGCCACCGGCCAACGAGTAAGCGTGCGCGCCCGTCACTGCGGCCTGGTACGGGCCCAACTCTGCGTGCCCGGCGCCTTGATCTCGATCTGCGCGGCCGACACGGGCTGAGGCGCGGGCACGGCCTGGACCGTCTGAACGGCCTGCACGGCCTGCACGGCCTGCACGGCCTGCGGGAGGGTCGGAGGCAGCACGGAGGGCAGCACCGACGGGAGGGTCGGGGGCAGCACCGGCGCGATGGCCTGCTGGACCACCTGCTGGACCGCCTGCTGAACCGCCGGTTGGACCGCCGGTTGGACGGCCGGCGGCAGCACCGGCTGGACCGGCAGGCCCTGGCCCCCCTGCACCGAGTGGAGGGCCGACGGCAGCCGGCCCGGCGGGGGGACCAGCCGCTCCGCCGGCGGGGCGCCGGTGCGGTGCACCCGCAGCCAGGCGGTGGCCTGCTCGGCCGGCAGCGCCGCCGACACCAGCCAGCCCTGGACGGCGTCCACGCCCATGCAGTGCAGCCGCTCCCAGGTCTCGTCGTCCTCGACGCCCTCGGCGACCACGGTCAGGCCCAGCGAGTGGGCGAGCTCCACCGAGCAGCGCACCACCGCCGCGTCGTGGTCGTCGGCGACCATCCGGGAGACGAAGGACCGGTCGATCTTCAACTCGCCGACCGGCAGGCTGCGCAGCCGCACCAGCGAGGAGTGGCCGGTGCCGAAGTCGTCCAGGGACATCCCGACGCCGTAGCCGCGCAGTTCGGCGAGGGTGTCGGCGGCCCGGCGGGAGTCGTCCAGCAGCAGCCGTTCGGTGATCTCCAGCTGGAGCGCGTGGGCGGGCACCTGGTGGCGGACGAGGTGGCCGGCGACGCGCTGGGCGAAACCGGGGTTGAGCACGTCGCGCGGGGAGACGTTGACCGCGACCTGCACCTGGAGGCCCTGTTCCCGCCAGGAGGCGAGCTGCCCGACGGCGGCCTCCAGCACGTAGTCGGTGAGCCGGGGCATCAGGCCGCTGGACTCGGCGAGCCCGACGAACTCGTCCGGCGAGACCCGGCCCTGGCCGGGGCGCTCCCAGCGCAGCAGCGCCTCCAGGCCGACCACCCGGCCGTCGAAGGCCACCTTGGGCTGGTAGTGCAGCTGCACCTCGCCGGTCTCCAGGGCCCGCCGCAGGTCGCCGAGCAGCCCTATCCGGTACGGCGTGTCGGCGTCCTGGGTCTCGTCGTACTGCGCGACGCCGCTGCAACCGCGCTGGGCGTGGCCCATCGCCACGTCGGCGCGGCGCAGCAGCGCCTCGGCGTCCTGGGCGTGCTGCGGGTAGACGCAGACGCCAGCGCTGGCCTCCAGCACGAGCAGCAGCCCGTCCAGCCGGATCGGCGCGGCGAGTTCGGCGATCAGCGCCTTGGCGACCCGTTCCAGGCTGTCCGGGCAGTTGATGCCGGGCAGCAGCACGGCGAACTCGTCGCCGCCCATCCGGGCCACCATCGGGCGGCCGCGCCGGTAGTTCCGGGGCAGGCCGGCGAAGACGTCGTCGATGGACTCCCGGGTGGCGCTGCCGGCCGGGCCTCCGGAGCGCAGCGCGCGGTGCAGCCGGCGGGCGATGTGCACCAGCAGCCGGTCACCGGCGGTGTGACCGAGGGTGTCATTGAGCGATCGGAAGCGATCGAGATCGAGCAGGATGAGACCGACGCTGTAACCTTCCGCGCGCTCCGCGATCGCCTCCTGGGCGGCCATCAACAGGGCCTGACGGTTGGGCAGATCCGTCAGCGGGTCGGTCAGCTGGTCACGGGCGCGGTCGCGGGCGATCCGCCAGGCGGCGACCAGCACCGCCAGCGGCACCGCGAACAGCGGCAGCAGTTCGGGCTCGTACCGGTAGACCAGGACGGCCAGCGGGATGAGCGGCGCGGCACCGGCCAGCAGCACGCCGAGCAGCAGGACCGCACCTGCCACCCCCTGCGGCGGGCGTGTGGGCGCACCGCCGGTCGTACGATCCATAAGCCCTGTCCTCCGTCGGGCCCGCCCCGTCAGGCCGCCTTACGGTGAGGCACCGTGCCGGTACCGACAGCTGCCGGGCATGGAGCGACCCCGCGGAGCACCGGCTCAGCCGGTGCCCCCACCCCTGCTGACACTCTGTTGCGCTCCAGGGTATGCCGGGGTCCACCCGGTGGGCAGACTTTCGGACAACCGGAAACGCGCCACCGCGCCCGGGTGTCGCACAGTGACACAATGCCCGCTTCCACGGCGCGACACCCGGTGACGTTGCATCAGGACGATAACAAGACGGGCTCGGTCACGCTCCGCTCGGGTCGGCCTCCGGAGCGGCCTCGACGGGAGCCTTCCCGACCTCGGGCAGGCCGAGGTGGGCACGGGCCGCGGCCGCTCCGTCGGCGAGCAGCACGGCGAAGCCGGCGTCGTCCAGGACCGGCAGTCCGAGCTGAACGGCCTTGTCGTACTTGGACCCGGGGTTGTCACCGGCCACGACAAAATCTGTCTTCTTCGATACCGAACCGGTCACCTTCGCTCCACGCGAGGTCAGCGCCTCCTTGGCCCCGTCCCGGGTGTGCCCGGCCAGGGTGCCGGTGACCACGACGGTCAGGCCCTCCAGCGGACGCTCCGCCTCCTCCTCGTCGGCGGGCTCCTCGGTGAAGCGGACGCCGGCCGCGCGCCACTTCTCCAGGATCTCCCGGTGCCACTCCTCCTGGTACCACTCGACGACGGAGCGGGCGATGATCGGCCCGACCCCCTCGACGGCGGCCAGCTCCTCCTCGGTGGCCGAGAAGATCCGGTCGAGGTCCCGGAACTCCCGCGCCAGCTCCTGCGCCGCGACCGGCCCGACGTGCCGGATCGAGAGGCCGTTGAGGAAGCGCCACAGCGGACGTTCCTTCACCCTCTCCAGATTCTCCAGCAGCACGCCCGCCGTCTTCTTGGGCTCGCCCTTCTGGTTCGCGAAGAAGGTGGCCTTCTTCTCCTTGCCGGTGCGGTCGTCCAGCTTGGGCATGCCCGTCTTCTGGTCGCGGACCAGCACCTCGATCGGCAGCAACTGCTCCATCGTCAGGCCGAAGATGTCGCCCTCGTCCCGCACCGGCGCCTCGGCCGGCTCCAGCGGCTGGGTCAGCGCGGTCGCCGCGACGTAGCCCAGGCCCTCGATGTCCAGCGAGGAACGGCCGCCCAGGAAGGCGATCCGCTCGCGGATCTGCGCCGGGCAGAACTGCGCGTTGGGGCAGCGCAGATCGATGTCCCCCTCGGACATCGGGCGCAGCTCGGCCCCGCACTCGTGGCAGTGCGAGGGCATCACGAACTCCTGCTCGGTGCCGTCCCGCAGGCTCTCCACCGGGCCGAGGATCTCCGGGATGACGTCGCCGGCCTTGCGCAGCACGATGGTGTCGCCGAGCAGCACGCCCTTGGCCTTGACGACCTGCTGGTTGTGCAGCGTCGCGTACTGCACCATCGAGCCGGCCACCTTCACCGGCTCGGCCAGCACCGCGTACGGGGTGGCCCGGCCGGTGCGGCCGATGCCGACCTTGATCGCGGCCAGCTTGCCGGTGACCTCCTCCGGCGGGTACTTCCAGGCGATCGCCCAGCGCGGGGACTTGGAGGTGGAACCGAGCCGCCCCTGCAGGGCGATCTCGTCCACCTTGACCACGACGCCGTCGATCTCGTGCTCGACCGAGTGCCGCTGCTCGCCGAAGTGCCCGATGAACGCCCGCACCTCGTCGAGCGTCCCGACCACCTTGTTGTGCCGGGCCGTCGGCAGGCCCCACGCGCGCAGCAGGTCGTAGGCGTGCGACTGGCAGTCGATGTCGAAGCCGACCCGGGCGCCGATGCCGTGCACCACCATGTGCAGCGGACGGGACGCGGTGACCAGCGGGTCCTTCTGGCGCAGCGAACCGGCGGCGGCGTTGCGGGGGTTGGCGAACAGGTGGACCAGCGCCTGCGGGCGCCTGCCCTCCTTGGCGCGCTCCTCGTTCTCCGCCCGGCGGCGCTCGTTCTCCGCCGCCAGCGAGGCGTTCAGCTCCTCGAAGGCCTCGGTCGGCAGGTAGACCTCGCCGCGGATCTCGACCAGCTCGGGCAGGTCGTCGCCGGTGAGCTGCTGCGGGATCTCCTTGATGGTGCGGACGTTGGCGGTGATGTCCTCGCCGACCCGGCCGGTGCCCCGGGTCGCGGCGAGGACCAACTGGCCGCGCTCGTAGGTGAGGTTGACGGCCAGGCCGTCCACCTTGAGCTCGCACAGGTAGTGGTAGTCGATGCCGTCCAGCTCGCGGGCGACCCGGTCCGCCCAGGCCGCCAGCTCCTCGTCGTCCATGGCGTTGTCGAGGCTGAGCAGCCGCTCGCGGTGCTCGACCTTGGTGAAGCCCTCCGCGACGTCGCCGCCGACCTCCTGCGTCGGCGAGTCCGGCGTCACCAGGGCCGGGTGCGCGGCCTCGATCGCCTCCAGCTCGCGCATCAGGACGTCGAACTCGGCGTCGCTGACGACCGGGGCGTCCTGCACGTAGTACCGGGCGCGGTGCTCGGTGATCTCCACGACCAGCTCGGCGTGCCGCCTGCGCACCTCCGCAGGGACGTCCTCCCAGCCCTCGACAGCCACCACCGCAAGCCCTCCTACGTTCTCATTCCGGGTTGTCCACCAGGCTCTGCGCCGCCCGCGCCGCAAGCGAGAGCGCCTTGCGCGCGTACGCCGGGGACGCCCCGGCCAGCCCGCAGGTCGGCGTCACCAGCACGCGGCGGCCCAGCAGCTCCGGGGCGAACCCGAGCCTGCGCCACAAGGTCCTGACACCCTGGACACTACCGGCCGGGTCGGACACCTCCTGGTCAGTGGAGGGCACGACACCAGCGAGGATCGCCGTGCCCGCCTCGACCGCCTCGCCGAGGTCGTCGTCCTCCCGCTCGGTGAGGAGGGAGAAGTCGAGGGAGACCCCGGCCGCCCCGGCCCGGCGCAGCAGCGGCAGCGGGACCTGCGGGGCGCAGCAGTGCACCACGACCGGCACGTCCAGGCCGCGGATCGTCTCGCGCAGCACCTCCTCGGCGACCTGCCGGTCCACCGAGCGCAACCGCTGGAAGCCGCTGGCGGTCTTCACCGAACCGGCCAGCACGGCGGGCAGCGAGGGCTCGTCGAGCTGGAGGACCAACTGCGCGCCGGGCACCCGTCGGCGGACGTCCGCCAGGTGGCGGCGCAGTCCCTCGGTGAGCGAGCCGGCGATGTCCCGGCAGGCGCCGTGGTCGGAGAGCGCCTTCTCGCCGTGCCTGAGCTCGATGCTCGCCGCCAGCGTCCACGGGCCCACGGCCTGGAGCTTGAGCGCGCCCTGGTAGCCCTGGGTGAACTCCTCCAGCGCGTCCAGGTCCTCGCCCAGCCAGGAGTGCGCGCGCCGGGTGTCCCGGCCGGGGCGGTCGGCGAACCGCCAGCCGGACGGTTCGGTCTGTGCGAACAGCTCGACCAGCAGGCCGGCGCCGCGGCCGATCATGTCGGCGCCCGGCCCCCGGGCGGGGAGTTCGGGCAGGAACGGCAGCTGCTCCAGCGCGCCGGTGGAGGTCTTGGCGGCCTCCCGCGCGTCGGTGCCGGGCAGCGAACCGACGCCGGTGGCGGCGCCGCGCAGGTCGGGGAAGGTGTCTCCGGTGCTCACCCGCCCGAGCCTAGTGCGCCGCCGCCCCGGCGGGGTCAGCGCCCGGGGCGGACGGTGATGTCCGTGAGCTCCGCGTCGCGGGAGGCGTCGAGGGCGGCGAGGATCGCCTTCACCACCGACTCCGGGGCGATGAAGCGGTTCTCGTCGTAGGCCTTGCCCTCCTGCTGGTGCACCTTGGCCTGCATCGCGGTGGCGGTGCGGCCCGGGTAGACCGAGGTGACCCGGACGCCGTTCGCGTGCTCCTCCTGGCGCAGCGCGTCGGCGAGCGCCTTGAGGCCGTGCTTGCTCGCGGCGTAGGCCGACCACTCGGCGGAGGCGCTGAGGCCCGCACCGGAGTTGACGAACACCACGTGCCCCTTGACCAGGCGCAGCGAGGGCAGCAGCAGCCTGGTCAGCTCGGCGGGGGCGACCAGGTTGACGGCCAGGGTGCTCTGCCAGGCCTTGACCGGCAGCTCGCCGACCGCCCCCAGCTCCACCATGCCCGCGACGTGCAGGAGGGAGTCGAGCTCGACGGGCAGCGCCTGGTGGCCGAGGGCCCAGGAGAGCTTGGCCGGGTCGCCGAGGTCGCCGACCAGGGTCTTCGCCCCGGGGAAGCGCTCGCGCAGTTCGGCGGCGCGGCGGGCGTCGCGGGCGAACAGCCAGAGGTCGTCGCCGCGCTCGGCGAGACGCTCGGCCAGGACGGCGCCGATGCCGGAACCGGCGCCGGTGATCAGATGTGCAGCCATGGTGCTGATCTAATCAGGCCTTGAGCTGCTCAAACACCTGAGCCGGGGTGTCGGCGAAGCTGATCAGCTCGGCGAGCGGGCGCGGCAGGAAGCCCTCGGCGTCCATCCGCTCCATCTGTGTGCGCAGGCCCGCGTAGAAGCCCTCGGTGTCCAGGACGATCACCGGCTTGTCGAACATGCCGTGCTTCTTGAGCTCCAGCACCTCGGTCACCTCGTCGAGGGTGCCCAGCCCGCCGACCAGCACGACGATCGCGTCCGCCCGGGCGGCCAGCTCCGCCTTCCGCTCGGCGAGGTCCCCGGTCATCACCAGCTCGTCGGCGCCGACGTACGCCTTGTGCCTCAGCATCTCGACCAGCACCCCGACCAGCCTGCCGCCCGCCGCCTTCACCTCGTCGGCCAGCAGCCCCATCAGGCCGGCGTTCGAGCCGCCCCACACCAGGGTGTGCCCGCCCTCGCCGAGGAGCCGCGCGAACTCGGCGGCGGGGACGGAGTAGCGGTCGTCGAGCGAGTACGCGGAGCAGAAGACGCAGATATTCATAGTGCTACCTGGTCTATCACGCGGGCCGGGCCGCGCTCACCCCGGTTTCAGGCGCGGACGGCCGGGCGCTCAGTGCCGGCGATGGTGGCGGAGCCGACGACGCGGGTGCCGTCGTAGAGGACGACGGCCTGGCCGGGGGCGATGCCGCGGACGGGGGTGTCCAGCCGCACCCGCAGCTCGCCGTCCACGACCGACGCGCTCACCGGCACCTCCTCGCCGTGGGCGCGCAGTTGGGCGGTGTACCGGCCGTCGGCGAGCGGCTCGGTGCCGCACCAGCGCGGCCGGATCGCGGTGAGCCCGGTGACGTCCAGGCCCTCCAGCGGGCCGACCGTCACGGTGTTGTCGACCGGCGAGATGTCGAGGACGTAGCGCGGCTTGCCGTCCGCGGCGGGCCGGCCGATCCGCAGGCCCTTGCGCTGGCCGATGGTGAAGCCGTACGCGCCGTCGTGCTCGCCGAGCTTGGTGCCGTCGGCGTCGAGGATGTCGCCGGTGGCGGTGCCGAGGTGCTTGGCCAGGAAGCCCTGGGTGTCGCCGTCGGCGATGAAGCAGATGTCGTGGCTGTCCGGCTTCTTGGCGACGGCCAGGCCGCGACGCTCGGCCTCCTCGCGGATGACGTCCTTGGTGGTGTCGCCGAGCGGGAAGAGGGAGTGGGCGAGCTGGTCCGCGTCCAGCACGCCGAGCACGTAGGACTGGTCCTTGGCGGCGTCGACGGCGCGGTGCAACTGGCGCTCCCCGGACGGCAGGTCGACGATCCGGGCGTAGTGGCCGGTGCAGACCGCGTCGAAGCCGAGCGCGATCGCCTTGTCGAGCAGCGCGGCGAACTTGATCTTCTCGTTGCAGCGCAGGCAGGGATTGGGGGTGCGGCCGGCCGCGTACTCGGCGACGAAGTCGTCGATGACGTCCTCGCGGAAGCGCTCGGCGAGGTCCCAGACGTAGAACGGGATGCCGATCACGTCGGCCGCCCGCCACGCGTCCCGGGAGTCCTCGATGGTGCAGCAGCCGCGGGCCCCGGTGCGGAAGGACTGCGGGTTGGCGGACAGCGCCAGGTGGACACCCGTCACCTCGTGCCCCGCTTCGGCGGCGCGGGCGGCGGCGACGGCGGAGTCGACGCCGCCGGACATCGCCGCGAGCACGCGCAGACGGCCGGTGGACGGAGCGGTCGGGGCACCCGGGAAGTCAGTCATGGTGACTACAAGAGTACGGGGCCGCCGTACATGCCCGACCGCCCGGAGGAACTACCGCCGCACCGACGCCAGGCCCGCGTTGCGGGCCCGCTGGACGGCCGGGGCGATGGCCTCGACCAGCGCCGCCACGTCCTCGCGCACCGAGGTGTGCCCGAGCGAGAACCGCAGCGAGGCCCGGGCCAGCGCCGGGTCGACGCCCATCGCGAGCAGCACGTGGCTGGGCTGCGGCACCCCGGCCGAGCAGGCCGAGCCGGTGGAGCACTCGATGCCCTGGGCGTCGAGCAGCATCAGCAGCGCGTCGCCCTCGCAGCCGGGGAAGGAGAAGTGCGCGTTGGCGGGCAGCCGCCCCTCGGCGGCCGGGTCGCCGTTGAGCACCGCGGCGGGGACGGCGGCCAGCACGGCGGCGATCAGCTCGTCGCGCAGCGCGCCGAGCACGACCGCGTGCTCCGGCTGGCGCTCGACCGCGAGGGCCGCGGCGGCGGCGAAGCCGGCGGCGGCCGGCGCGTCCAGGGTGCCGGAGCGCACGTCGCGCTCCTGGCCGCCGCCGTGCAGCAGCGGGACGGGCGCGGCGCCGCGCGAGAGCAGCAGCGCGCCGATGCCGAACGGGCCGCCGATCTTGTGCCCGGTGACGGTGAGCGCGGTGAGCCCCGACCCGGCGAAGGAGACCGGGACCTGCCCGAGCGCCTGCACCGCGTCGGCGTGCATCGGGATGCCGTACTCGGCCGCGACGGCGGCGAGTTCGCGCACCGGCTGGACGGTGCCGACCTCGTTGTTGGCCCACATCACGGTGACCAGCGCGACCGAGGACGGGTCCCGCTCGATCGCCTCGCGCAGCGCCTGCGGGTGCACCCGGCCGAGCGGGTCGACCGGCAGGTACTCGACGTCGGCGCCCTCGTGCTCGGAGAGCCAGTGCACCGCGTCCAGCACCGCGTGGTGCTCGACCGGGCTGCACAGCACCCGGGTGCGGGCCGGGTCGGCGTCCCGGCGGGCCCAGTACAGGCCCTTGACGGCGAGGTTGTCGGACTCGGTGCCCCCGCCGGTGAGCACGATCTCGCTCGGGCGGGCGCCCAGCGAGTCGGCCAGCGACTCGCGGGCCTCCTCGACCACCCGGCGGGCCCGGCGGCCGGCCGCGTGCAGGGACGAGGCGTTGCCGACCACCCCCAGGTGCGCCGACATCGCGGCGATCGCCTCGGGCAGCATCGGCGTGGTCGCCGCATGGTCCAGGTATGGCATAACCATCCGATTGTAGAGGGCGCTCCCCGGGCCCCGTCCCGGTGTGCGCACCGATCCGGCCACCGGACGGCCACCGGACGACTCCCGGGCGTCACCCGGGCCGTTCCCGGACCGCGCGCCCACCGGACACCGGTGTCCGGCACCCGTTTGACCCGGCGCGCGGCCGAGCGGTTAGCCTGACGGACGCTTCCCGCGGACGGGCCCCGGCCCGGCCCGCGGGCACCTCCCGGGACCACGTCCCATCTCTCACTTCCCATCGGCGCGGACAGGAGCGGTGCGCCATGTCGCAGTCGGTCGACCGCGCCCTGACCCTGCTCGGGTCGCTCGGCGACGGGCCGGTCACCCTGGAGCAGGCCGCGAGCAGCATCGGGGTGCACAAGTCCACCGCGCTGCGGCTGCTGCGCACCCTGGAGGAGCACGGCTTCGCGCAGCGCCAGCCCGACCTGCGCTACCGCCTCGGCGGCCGGGTGCTCTCCCTGGCCCACCGGGCGCTGGAGGAGATCGACGTCCGGCAGGTCGCCGCGCCGTACCTGGCGGCGCTCAACGCGCGCTGCGGCTACACCGTCCAGCTGGCCGTGCTCCAGGACGGCGAGGTGCTGTACCTGGACGAGGTGGCCGGGAGCTGGGCCGGGCCGGGCGCCGCCCGGGCGTCCCGGATCGGGCGGCGGGCGCCGGCCGGCGGGACGGCGATCGGCCGGGTGCTGCTGGCCGGGCTGCCCGAGGACGGCACCCCCGCCGAGGAGCTGCCGGCCGAACTGGCCGCGGTGCGGCTGCGGGGCTGGGCGGCCGAGTCGGCCGAGCACCGGGAGCCGGTGACGTGCGTGGCCGCGCCGGTGGCGGGCAGCGGCGGCCGG
The DNA here is from genome assembly GCF_041435235.1 of Kitasatospora sp. NBC_01300. Taxonomy (NCBI): domain Bacteria; kingdom Bacillati; phylum Actinomycetota; class Actinomycetes; order Kitasatosporales; family Streptomycetaceae; genus Kitasatospora; species Kitasatospora sp. NBC_01300. Next base: position 2,732,446 of record NZ_CP108408.1, read on the forward strand.
ACGGTCGCGGCCTGCGCGCTGAGCGCCCCGGCGAGCCAGGTGCCGCCGGCCGAACTCGCCCGGATGGTGCCGGAACTGCTCTGCACAGCGGAGGCGATCTCGCTCGCGTACGGCGGCTCGCCTACTCCTCGCTGGTGCGAGAACCGTTGCGGTGCCAGGCCCGCGGGGCGCGCCAGCCGTACTTCAACGCGAGCATCCGCAGCCCGAAGGCGGTGAGCGCGGCGGCGGTGCCGGTGGCCCCGGTCAGCCGGTCGGTGCCGATCAGCACCGCCACCAGGGCGGCGCCGACCAGGGCCGGGACGGCGTAGATCTCCCGGTCCCAGCGCAGCAGCGAGGGGATCTCGCCGGCCAGCACGTCGCGGATCACCCCGCCGCCGGCCGCGGTGACCATGCCGAGGGCGACGGCCGACACCGCGCCGAGCCCGTAGTCGTGCGCCTTGGCGGTGCCGGTGACGCAGAACAGGCCGAGGCCGAGGGCGTCCAGGGTCTGCACCGCCCGGTTGATCCGCTCGACCTCGGGGTGCAGGAAGAACACCACCAGCGCGGCGACCAGCGGGGTGATGAAGTACCCGAGGTTGCTGAACGCCGCGACGGGCGTCGCCCCGATCACCAGGTCCCGGATCACGCCGCCCCCGAGCGCGGTGACCTCGGCCAGCACCGCGATGCCGAAGATGTCCATGTTCTTGCGGACGGCGAGCAGCCCTCCGGAGAGGGCGAAGACGAAGATGCCGACGAGGTCCAGCGACTGCTGCACGTCGGAGGGAAAGATCTGCGAGGTCACCGAACAACTATGACCCGTTCGGAACCCTCCCCCCCTCCGCGTACGGCCGCACTCCGTGGCCCGCCCCGGACGCGCGGGCCCGGGCGACGACCGCCGCCGGTCCGGACACTCTGCGCAGAGTTGACGTGAACACCAAATTTCGACATATTCGCGAAATACTGCGGGTCGTGCGGTATGGAGAATACAATTCGCATTTCCTTCCCGAATTCGATGCACCCTTTGCCCGGGTTGGCTGGTTTGGGAAATTGATCCCGGAATTAACTCATGGACGGGGCCGAATGGCGGTGGTAGTTTCATTTCCATCGAGAGAAGCACTGGGGCTTCGAACATGAACAACCGGAGAGGAGACTTCCGTGCGCTACAACGACTGAAATCCCTGATGCCGATTGCACCGGCATCCCCGATGTCCGAACGTCGACAGTCCGCGGCAATGGCCGGGACATTTAGCTCGGGTAGGTGAATTTCCATGCGTTACAACGACTAATTATATTGCCCGAACCGCGGCAGAGCCCGGTATCGTCGGCGAGAATTGGCGCCGGACCCGGATACGTCCGGGTCCGGCGCGCGCTCTTGGCCCAGCGAGAACATGGGCCTCATAGGCCGTTCAAGAATCCTAGGAATTGTCCATGAAACTCCCGGTCCGCTATGACCCCCTCGACAGCTCGACCCTCGCCGACCCCTACGCGGTCTACGCGGAGCTGCGCGCGTCGGAGCCCGTGCACTGGCACGAGAAGATGCAGAGCTGGGTGCTGACCCGGTACCGCGACTGCCAGATGGTGCTGCAGGACCCCACGGTGTTCGCGACGGACTGGCGGCGTGCCGGCGAGTCGGTCTCCGAGCCGTGGCTGAGCCTGCAGACCCTCGACCCGCCGGACCACGGCCCGCTCCGCAGCCTCTTCATGAACGCCCTGCGCGCCCAGGACCTGGAGGCCGTCGGCGAGCAGGGCGAGGCCCTGGTCGGGTCGCTGCTCGACGGACTGGAGGGCAGGGCGGAGTTCGACCTCATGTCGGAGGTCGTCGAGCCGCTCGCCCTGGCGACCATCTCGGAGCTCATGGGCATCGAGCAGCCGGACGTCAGGACCTTCGCCGCGATATCGGACGCCATCGTGCGGAGCATGGACGCCGGATTGGCGCCCGAAACCGGCGGGGACGGAATCGAGACCGGTGCGGAACTCAGGAAACTCGGCATCGAGGCGCGCGGCCGACTGAGCGAAATGGTCGAGTCCTGGTTCACGGCCAATCCGCGCCCCGGACTGCTGGCCCACGTCGCCGGCAACCGCGCCGAGGTGGATGTCGCCGACTCCTTCGTCCGGAACACGGTGCGGGTCGTCTTCCAGTCCGGATACAGTTCGATCGTCGCCGGCGCCGGAAATGCCATGCTGGCGCTGCTGGAGAACCCCGACAAATTCGAGGCGATGCGCGACCCGGCGCTGCTGTCGAGCGGTTTCGACGAACTCATGCGCTACGACGCGTCGGTCCAGGGGACCAGCCGCATCGTCACCGAGCCCGTCGTCATCGGATCCGTCCAGCTCAAGCGCGGAGACGTCGTCGTGGTGCTTTTCGGCGCGGCAAACCGCGATCCCGAAAAATTCACCCGCCCCGACGAAATCATTCTGGACCGGACACCGAATCAGCACATGGCATTCGGCCGGGGCCCGCACACCTGCGTCGGAAACCTGTTCACCCAGGTGACGCTGCAGGCGCTGATCAAGGCCATTCTGCGGCGCCCCACCCGCCTGCGGACGGCCGGGGAGCCACTGCGCCAGCGCACCGCGACCATGCGCTACCTGGCGACGCTGCCGGTCACCTTCCAGGCGGCTGCCGCCACGTGACGAAAACGGATACGACCGCTCCCCCGACCCGGGCGGGCGCTGCCCGACTGGCCCTCGCCAGGGCGGTCCCGCCGGCCGGGCCGGTGCGCGGGCTGACGCTGTCCACGTTCCTGACCACCCTCGGGGACGGGCTGTTCGCCACCGTCAGCGTGCTGTTCTTCACACGGGTGGTGGGTCTGCGGATGGTGGACGTGGGCATCGGGCTCACGGTCGCCAGCCTGGCCGGCCTGCTGGCGGCCCTGCCGATCGGACACCTCTCCGACCGCATCGGGCCGCGGCGGGTCCTGCTCGTCCTCACCGTCGCCGCGGGGCCGGCGGTGCTGTGCTACCTGGCCGTCGGTTCCTTCTGGGCTTTCGCCGTCACGGCGTGCGCGGTGGGCGTCGTGCAGCGGGGCTGCCGCACGGTCCTGCCCGCCCTGGTGTCCCTGATCGCCTCGCCCGAGGAGCGGGTGACCGCGCGTGCGCACCAGCAGGTCGTGAGCAACATCGGGATCTCGCTCGGCGCGGGAGCCGCCGGCCTGGCCCTGTACCTGGACACCCGGGCCGCGTACGAGGCGATGGTGGTCGTCGCGGCGCTGGCCTACGCGGGGTCGGCCCTCGTGCTGAACCGGATGCCCGTACGGCATCCGCCGCCCGCGCACAGCGAGAAGCAGCCGCTGGGGGCGGCGCTCAAGGACCTCCGGTACCTGCGGTTCACCGGGCTGAACGCCGTGCTGTCGCTGAACGGCGCCCTCATGGAGATCGCCCTTCCGCTGTGGCTGGTCACCCACACCAAGGCACCCGCCTGGCTGTTCAGCGCCCTGATCGTCCTGAACACGGTCCTGGTGGTGATCTTCCAGGTCCAGGTGAGCTCCAAGGGCAACGACACCACCCCGGGCCTGTGGGGGCGGATCTCCCGCCTCGGCGGGTTCTTCCTCGGCTGCGCCTGCCTGCTGTACGGCGCCGCCGGCTGGGGGAACACCCTGGTCGCGACCGGCATCCTCGCCCTGGGGATGATCGCCCACACGTGGGGGGAGATGTACCAGGTCTCCGGCGAATGGGGGCTCAGCTTCCAGCTCGCTCCCGAGCACGCCACCGGCCAGTACCAGGGCGTCCTGGCCATCGGCCGCGGAGCCGCCAACGTGGCCGCGCCGGTCGCCCTGGTCGCGGTCGTCGGGGCCGGTCAGTACGGGTGGGTGGCGCTGGCGGCCGTCTTCCTCGCGGCCGGGCTCACGATGCCCGCGGCGACCCGGCTGCCCGCCGGCAAGGGCCAGGCTTCTGACGCGTGATCAGCACAGCACCGTCCCGACCGGGTTGAGAGTCCCGGACACCACGATGCGCCGCACCGGAACGACCGGCTGATGAAGCCGGTGTTCCGGTGCGGCGCATCGTGCGTGCGGCAGCGCCGGTCAGGCGTTCCCCTCGCCCGACTCGGGGAAGTGGCACGCCACCTCGTGCCCGGTCTTCAGCGCCGTCAGCGGCGGCTCCTGGCTCGCGCAGACGTCCTGGGCCTTCCAGCAGCGGGTGCGGAAGCGGCAGCCGCTGGGCGGGTTGATCGGCGAGGGGACGTCGCCCGTGAGCAGGATCCGCTCGCGGCCGGCCCGCTGGCGCCGGCGCGGGTCGGGCACCGGCACCGCGGACATCAGCGCGTTGGTGTACGGGTGCAGCGGGCTCGCGTAGAGGGAGTCGCGGTCGGCGATCTCGACGATCTTGCCGAGGTACATCACCGCGACCCGGTCCGAGACGTGCCGGACCACCGAGAGGTCGTGCGCGATGATCAGGTAGGTCAGGCCGAGTTCGCGCTGGAGGTCGTCCAGCAGGTTGACCACCTGGGCCTGGATGGAGACGTCCAGGGCGGAGACCGGCTCGTCCGCGATGATCATCTTCGGCCGGAGGGCGAGCGCCCGGGCGATGCCGATGCGCTGGCGCTGGCCGCCGGAGAACTCGTGCGGGTAGCGGTTGTAGTGCTCGGGGCTGAGCCCGCACAGTTCCAGCAGCTCCTGGACGGCCTTCTTGGTGCCGCCCTCGGGCTCCACCTTCTGCAACCGGAACGGCGCGCCGACGATGGTGCCGACGGTGTGCCGCGGGTTGAGCGAGGAGTACGGGTCCTGGAAGATCATCTGGATGTCGCGGCGCAGCGGCCGCATCGCGCCGACGCCCAGGTGGGTGATGTCGGTGCCCTCGAACTCGACCTTCCCGCCGGTCGGTTCGTCGAGCCGGGTGACCAGTCGGCCCATCGTCGACTTGCCGCAGCCGGACTCGCCGACGACCCCGAGCGTCTCACCGGCGTTGACGGTGAAGTCGATGCCGTCGACGGCCCGCACCGCACCGGTCTGGCGGCGCAGCAGTCCGCCGCGGATCGGGAAGTGCCGGGTCAGGCCGGTCACCCGGAGCAGCGGCTCGCGGTCGGGGGCGGGCGCGGGCGCGGTGGCCGTTGCCGCCTGAGTGTCCGTCATCGGTTCTCTCCAGAAAGGTGGTACGAGGCCGGGCTCACAGCCGGGGCGCGATCTCTTCGGCGAAGATGCGGTGCCGTTCGGCGGCCGGGAGGTGGCAGGCCGCGTGGTGGCCGGGCGCGGCTTCGGCCAGCACCGGGAGCTCGCTCGTGGAGCGCCCGCCGGTCCGGTCGGCGTACGGGCAGCGCGGGTGGAAGGCGCAGCCGGACGGCACGTTGATCAGGCTGGGCGGGGTGCCCTTGACCGGGACGAGGCGGTCCTGGAGTTCGCGGTCCAGGCGCGGCATGGAGCCCAGCAGGCCCCAGGTGTAGGGGTGTTCGGGCGCGTCGAAGAGGGTCTCGGCGGGGCCGCGCTCGATGCACTTGCCGCCGTACATGACCAGGATGTCGTCGGCCAGTTCGGCGACCACCCCGAGGTCGTGGGTGATGATGATGACGGCCGAGCCGAACTCGTCCTGGAGGTCGCGGATGAGGTCCAGGATCTGCGCCTGGACGGTGACGTCCAGGGCGGTGGTGGGCTCGTCGGCGATCAGCAGCGAGGGGTCGTTGACCAGCGCCATGGCGATCATGGCACGCTGGCGCATGCCGCCGGAGAACTGGTGCGGGTAGTCGTCCACCCGGCGGTCGGGCTGCGGGATGCCGACCCGGTCGAGCATCTCGACCGCGCGGGCCCGGGCCTGCTTCTTGGACGCCTGGGGGTGGTGCACCCGGTACGCCTCGACGATCTGCGCGCCGACGGTGTAGTAGGGGTGCATCGCGGTCAGCGGGTCCTGGAAGATCATCGCCATCTCGCGGCCGCGCAGTTGGCGCACCCGTTCGGGGCCGGCCGCGATCAGGTCCTCGCCGTCCAGCCGGATCTCGCCGGTGATCCGGGCCCGCTTGGTGCGGTGCAGGCCCATGATGCCGAGCGAGGTGACGGACTTGCCGGAGCCGGACTCGCCGACGATGCCGAGGGTGCGGCCCTTGTGCAGGTCGAAGCTGACCCCGTCCACCGAGCGGACCAGGCCGTCGTCGGTGTCGAAGTGGATCCGCAGGTCGCGGACGGAGAGGAAGGGGTCGCCGGACGGGGCCTGGGCGGCGACCGCCTCGGTCTTCTGGAGCTCGGTCACGAGAGCCTCACCCGGGGGTCGACGAGTGCGTACAGGAGGTCGACCACGAGGTTGCAGGCGACGATGAAGAAGGCGGCGAGCAGGGTGACGCCGAGGATCTTGGGCAGGTCGTTGTCGGCGATCGCCTGGACGGCGAAGGCGCCGACGCCCTGGAGCGAGAAGACCTGCTCGGTGATGAGGGCGCCGCCGAGGAGCAGACCGAGGTCCATGCCGAAGATGGTGATGACGGGTGTCAGCGCGGCCCGCAGTCCGTGCCGGGCGACGACCTTGCGCTCGACCAGGCCCTTGGCCCGGGCGGTGCGGATGTAGTCCTCGCTCATGGTCTCCAGCATTCCGGCGCGGGTGAGCCGGGCGTAGAGCGCCGAGTAGAGGAAGGCCAGCGAGATCCACGGGAGGATCAGGTTGCGGGCCCACATCAGCGGGTCGTCGGCGAAGTCGACGTACTGGAGGTTGTCCAGGATCGGCCACTCGTAGCTGAACAGGGTGAGCAGCACCGCGCCGGTGAAGAAGACCGGCAGCGAGACGCCGGCGAGGGAGATGCCCATGGCGATCCGGTCGAAGACCGAGCGCGGCTTGAGCGCGGAGACGACGCCGGTGGCGACGCCGGAGACCAGCCAGAGCACGGCCGCGCCGACGGCGAGCGAGAGGGTGATCGGGACGCGCTTGATCAGCTCGGGCCAGACCTCCAGGTGGTTCTTGAAGGAGTAGCCGAAGCACGGTACGTGGCAGGTGACCGGGTCCGGGCCGAACTTGTACTCGGCGCCGCTGACCAGGCCCTTGAGGAAGTTCCAGTACTGGGTGTACAGCGGCTGGTCGAACCCGAGGTTCTTCTTGACCGCGGCGATCGCCTCGGGGGAGGGGTTCTTCCCGACGTACTGCGTGGCCAGTTGGTCGGTGGTCTCGCCGGCGATGCGCGGGAGCAGGAAGAAGATCGCGAAGGTGACAGCGCTGACCACCAGCAGCAGCACGACGGCCGCGAAGATCCTGCGGATGATGTAGGCAAACACAGTTGGGCGGCTCCGGCGGCCCGCCGCCGTCCGGGGTCTTCCGGACGGCGGCGGGCGGCCGCTGCCTTCACCTGCCTTCAGGGATGTGGAGCCAGGCTCTTTACTTGGTGGTGCCGATGTTCAGGTAGTCGTACTCACCCGAGAAGCCCGAGGTGGACACCAGGTTGGTGGCGTTGTCCGGGCGGTACAGGAAGACCTTGAAGTAGGTCAGCGGGACGTAGACCGCCTGGTCCATGATCTTCTTGTCGATCTGGCCGTAGATCTTCTCGCGCGCCGACTGGTCGGTGTTGGTGATGGCGTCGTCGAGCAGCTTGTTGACCTCGGGGTCGTTCAGCTGGGCCAGGTTGCTGTTGCCGGAGGCCTTGATGGCGCGGCCGTCGGAGATCTGCTGCAGGAAGCCGTAGCCGGTCGGCCAGTCGGCGCTCCACTGCATCATCATCAGACCGATGTTGTGGTCCTGGGTGAACTGCGGGACACCGGCCGCGTCCGAGAAGTACTTGCCCTGCGCGTACTTCTGGATCTCGACGTTGATGTTGATCTTCTTCAGCGCGGCCTGGATCGCGGTCGCGGCCTGGACCTCCGGGTCGCGCTCGGTGCGGGCGGTGATCACCGTGCTGAAGCCGTCCGGCTTGCCGCAGGCCTTGAGGGCGTCCTTGGCCTTGGCCTCGTCACCCTTGTTGCCGTTGGTCGCCCAGGTGTTGAAGTCCTGGTGGCCCGGGACGTCCGGCGGGATCACCGTGTTGGCGATCTGGCCGCGGATCGGGCCGCCGAGCGTGGTCTGCACGGAGACCTTGTCGATCGCGTACTGGACGGCCTTGCGGCACTCCAGGTTGTCGAACGGCGCGACCTTGCTGTTGATCGCGACGTACGCCAGGCGGCCGCCGTAGGCGTTGTCGGTGTTCGCCTTGAGCTTCTGGTTCTGCAGGATCTGCGCCTGGGTCTGCGGGTCGACGCCGCTGCCGACCAGGTCGACCTGGGCGTTGCCCGCGATCAGGTCCTTGTCGATGGTGGACTGCTCCATGCCCATCCGGACCACGATCTTGTCCGCGAGCTGCTTGCGGATCGGGTCGGTGCTCGCGTCCCAGTTGGTGTTCGGCACCAGGGTGAGCTGCTTGCCGTCCTCGTAGGACTCGAACTTGTAGGCACCCGAGGCGACCACGTGCTTCACGTAGCCGGCGCCGTCGTCCTTGGCCTGCGGGACCGGCACGGTCTGCGGGGAGCCGACCAGGTAGTCGAAGTCCGCGAACGGCTGCTTCAGGTGGAAGACGATGGTCTGGTCGTCCGGCGTCTCGATCGAGTTCAGGCCACCGGTCTTGTCCTTGTACGGGCCCTGGTACGGGGTCTCGTTGTCGACCAGCAGGTCGTGGAAGTAGGTGGGGCCGTTGGAGTTCACGTCCGGCGCGAAGTTGGAGCGCTCGACGGCGTACTTGACGTCCTTGGAGCTGATCGCGGTGCCGTCGTCGAACTTCAGGCCCGCGCGCAGCTTGTACGTCCAGGTCAGGCCGTCCGCGCTGACCTTGCCCAGGCTCTCGGCGAGGTCCGGGACCAGCTTGTTGCCGTTCGAGCCGGCGCCCGGGGCGAAGGTGGTCAGCGGACGCCCGTACAGGCGCGAGAAGTTGTAGATGTAGGCGTAGTACGTGTTGCCCGGGTCGAAGGAGTCCGGGGCGCCCTTCATCTCGTAGGTGACCGTCCCGCCCTTCTTGTCCGAGGCGTTGACGATGCCCTTGGTGGCGGCGTCGGCACCGCCGCCACCGGCGCTGCTGCCGCTGGCGGAGGAGGACGAGCCGGAGCCCTTGCTGCCGGAGGTGCAGCCGGTCACGATCAGGACCGCGGCGGCTGCCGCCGCGGTCAGGGCGACGGTACGGGACCTGCGCATGGGTGAGATCAACCCCTTGAGGATGGGAAGGAGGGAGGGCCTGACGTTGCGTCAGTTGCTCTTGGGATCGAGGGCGTCACGCAGCCCGTCGCCGAGCAGGTTGAAGGCGAGCACGGTGAGGAAGATCGCCAGACCGGGGACCACCATGTACTGGGGGTCCACCTGGTAGTACTTGATCGCGTCCTGGAGGATCCCGCCCCAGGAGGCCTGCGGCGGCTGGATGCCGACGCCGAGGAAGCTGAGGCCGGCCTCGAAGAGGATGTTGGTCGGGATCAGCAGGGTCGAGTAGACCAGGATCGGACCGACCAGGTTCGGCAGCAGTTCCTTGAACAGGATGAACGGGCCTCGGGCGCCCAGGCTGCGGGCCGCGTGGACGAACTCCCGCTCGCGCAACGACAGCGTCTGTCCGCGCACGATCCGGCCCATGTAGGGCCAGTTGAAGAAGCCGATCACGAAGATCAGCACCATGATGTGCAGCGGGAGGCCGTGCAGGCCGAACGCGCCGCCCTGCAGCGAGGTCGAGATCGCGATGGCGAAGAGCAGCAGCGGGAAGGCGAGGAAGACGTCCATGATGCGGCTGATCACGGTGTCCACCCAGCCGCCGTAGTAGCCGGCCATGACACCGAGCACGGTGCCGATCGTGTTCGACAGCAGGGTCGCGCCGAAGGCGACCAGCAGGGAGACCCAGGAGCCCTCGATCACGCGGGAGAGCAGGTCACGGCCCTGGAGGGGGTCGACGCCGAGCGGGTGGTCCCAGCTCATCCCGCCCCAGTCACCGAGCGGGATGCCGCCCAGGTTGGCGTCGAGCAGGTCCTGGTTCAGGGCGTCGGGGTCGAGGCCGAACAGGGCCTCGATGGGCTTGGCCAGTACGGCCAGCAGGATCAGCAGGATCACCACGACGCCGCCGGCGACGGCGAGTTTGTCGCGCTTGAAGCGGGTCCAGGCGATCTGGCCGAGGGAGCGGCCCTCGATCTTCTTGGCCGGGCTCGCGGGGGCGGGTGCCTCCGGTTCGTTCCCGGTGGTTGCGATGGGTGCGGTCATGGTCAGTTGGTCCCCTCGCCGACGGTGGCCGGCCCACGGGCGCCGGTCACCGGTTCGGCGGTACGGCTGCGGACGTGCGGAGGTGCTTGGAACGGGTGTTCGCGGCAGTACGTCGTGCACGGGTACTGCCCCAACGCGGGATGGGCTTCGCGTGGTTCTGGCGGTCGGCGTGCGCGTTCACCTTCGTGGGGTTCCCAGTACGCGCGGTGCGTTGCGCAGAACTCTCTGCCATCCGAACTGGCTTGCGCCAGCCCTGACAACCGACAGATGCCCAACTGTGATCTGTGCGCATGCACCTCCTACGTCTTCGGCATATCCCTCTTCACACGGGTGCAACTGGCGTGTCAAGGTGATCGACGGTAACGGCCGGAAGTTCGCCCGGAAAGCACCGAAGCCGACCTGATGCAAGATCAAGTCGGCTTCTGGAGAAAGGTTTTGGTTGTCAGCGCCCCGGGTATCCGGGCCACGGCTGCTGCGGCTGCCCGGTCCAGCCCGGCGCGGGCTGCTGCGTGCCGTAGCCGTAGCCCGGCCCCTGCTGCGCGGGGTACGGCGGAGGCGGCACCGGCGGGTACGGGCCGGTCGGCGGGCGCCCCGCCTCCCGGTCGAAGAACGGGCGCGCATGGGCCCGCATCCACAGCGCCACCGGGTCGTACTCGTCCGCCATCGCCACGGTGGACACCGCCAGCCCCTCCGGGGCCACCGCGATCGCCCGCTGCATCAGCGCCCGCACGGCCTCCACCGCCGGCGGCGAACTCTCGTACAGCTCCAGGCCGATCGCCAGGTACGGCTCCCCCACGGCCGGCTGCACCCAGGCCCGGCGCAGCGCCCGCACCGCGCGCACCTCACCGGCCTGCCGCTCCAGCAGCGCGAAGAACGGCTGGGCGTTCAGCTGCGGCTCGCTCAGCTTCAACGGCCCGGCCGGCAGCCGGTCCAGGCCCGCGGCGATCCGCCGCAGGTCCGCCCAGGGCACCCCGACCCCGCCGCCGGGCGCGTGCGGGTTGAGCCACAGGCCCCAGCGGGTCCGGTACAGCGAAGCGGCGATCTCCCGCCCGGAGATGACCTCGTGGGCCCGCGCCCAGCCGGACGACGCCAGCTGCTCGGACGAGGTGACGGCCGGCGCGTAGCCGTGGCCGCTGATCTCCATGTTCCCGTACTGGGCGTCGGCGCTGCCCGGCGTGCCGTGCCACAGCAGCATCCAGACCTGGCCGTCGGCCAGTGCGTGCAGCAGTTGCTCGTACGCCTCGTAGCGCTCCGGCGCGACCTCGCGCAGGGCGCGCTCCAGCGCGCCCGGATCCGCTCCGGGGCGCCCGGCGGGTGCCTGGCCCCAGGGCCCCGGTGCACCGCCCGCTACCGCTCCCGCACTCATGCGCCCACCTCGCCGCGCCTCTTTCCTCAAGCCTGCCGGTCCGTCGGCCGTCTGCACGCACCCTATGGCGCGGCACCGGCCACCGCCACGGCGACGTGCCTCCGATACGAACCCCGCTCAACCCCGCGCGTAGAAAGGGAGTACCCGGGTGAGCAGCCACTCGACCACCGGGTCATCGGCGAGATCGAGCAGTACGAGGTGGACGCCCCCCGGCAGCGGCGCGGTTCCCAGCGCTCGGCCGAGCGCCTCGTTCACCGCACCCGGGTCGGCCGGGGCCGTCTGGTCCAGCTGGACGCCCACGAACATCACGGTCGGCTCGCCCTCGATGCTGGCGAGCGCCCGGCGTGCGGTCAGCACTCCGGGCAGGGCGGACAGTTCGACCCGGCAGGCGGCCAGGAAGTGCTCCGGGTCCTCCCCCGGCACCGGCTCGCGCAGCGCCACCCGGCCACCGGTCGGCGCCTCCGGGCCCTGACCCCGGTCCTGGCTCCGACCCTGGTTGCGGCCCTGCTCCTGGTCGGCCAGGCGCTCCTCGCGCGGGCCGCGCCGCAGCTCCGCCACACCCTGCGGCGGCACCGGGATGCCCACCGCCGCCTCCGGGTTGACCGCGATGCCCACGCCCAGCGGCAGCCCGCGGGCGAACTCCCAGACCGGCGCCACCGCGAAGGCCATCCCCGGCGCCTGCCGCAGGAACACCTCCTGCGAGGAGAACACCGGTACGTACGGCTCGCCGGCCAGCTCGATGGTCGGCAGGTCCAGCGCGGGCCCCTGCGGGTCGCCGCCGGCCGGCAGCGGGATCCACACCTGGCTGCGGGCCAGCACCTCGATCACCCGCGGCGTCGCACCCGGGTCGCCCAGCGCGGCGGTCAGCACCTGCTCCAGCTCGTTGGCCGGCCACCCGCCGCCCGGCGGCGCCGACTCCGGCCCGCCCCACCCCTGCTGCTGCTCCACCGGGTACCCCATGCGCGCCTGATCCGCCCTCTGCCGGTCGGCCGCCCTCTGCTGCGCCGACGCGCAGCAGTCTAGGGCTGCGTCCGTGGTGGCGGGGTGTGACCGGGTCCCCTCTCCCGCCGTCGGCGCGGACGTGCCATGATGTGCGCGTTCGACGGCGCGGCGCGCCGGCGGACCGACAACTCCATACCGGCCGCTCGAACCCGCGCGGGAGAGCCCGGAGTGCCCCGTCAGGCGGCACAGCCGGCGCCGAAGGAGCAACTCCTCCCCGGAATCTCTCAGGCCCCCTTACCGCACGGGTTAGGCACATCTGGAAAGTGGCGCACGGCCCTGTCGCGCGCCCACCCACGGTGCAAGCCACCATGCTGTCCTGGATGCTGGAAACAGCTGCGGGCGCGTGGGCGGTGAAGCTCTCAGGTTCGACGACAGATGGGGAGACCCACGCCGCCGCATGCCCGCGCGCAGGGTCGGCCCCCGAGCGGGTCCGGTTCCGGCGCGTGCACCCATGAGTGCCCCGACCGAGGAGTTCCAGGCCATGTCGTCCCTCCGCCTCACCGCGCTCGACGCGCTGCACCGCGCCCTCGGCGCGACCATGACCGACTTCGCCGGCTGGGACATGCCGCTGCGCTACGGCAGCGAGCGCGAGGAACACCTCGCCGTCCGCACCCGGGCCGGGCTGTTCGACCTCTCCCACATGGGCGAGATCACCGTCACCGGCCCGCAGGCCGGCGAGATGCTGGACCACGCGCTGGTCGGCTTCGTCTCCGCGCTGGGCGTGCTGCGCGCCCGCTACACCATGATCTGCGCCGAGGACGGCGGCATCCTGGACGACCTGATCGTCTACCGCCTGCGCGAGGACGCCTTCCTGGTCGTCGCCAACGCCTCCAACGCCCAGCTGGTGCTGGACGAGCTGATCGCCCGTGCCAAGGGCTTCGACGCCGTCGTCACGGACGACCGCGACACCTACGCGCTGATCGCCGTCCAGGGCCCGGAGGCCACCGCGATCCTGGCCGGGACCACCGACGCCGACCTGCCCGGCCTGAAGTACTACGCGATCCTCCCGGCCCAGGTCGCCGGCCGCGACGTGCTGCTCGCCCGGACCGGCTACACCGGCGAGGACGGCTTCGAGATCTTCTGCAACCCGGGCGACGCCGAGGGGGTCTGGCAGGCGCTGACCGCCGCCGGCGAGGGCCGCGGCCTGGTCCCGTGCGGCCTGTCCTGCCGCGACACGCTGCGCCTGGAGGCCGGCATGCCGCTGTACGGGCACGAGCTCTCCACCGACCTGACCCCGTTCGACGCGGGCCTGGGCCGGGTCGTGCGCTTCGACAAGACCACCAACGAGGGCACCTTCGTCGGCCGCAAGGCGCTGGAGAAGGCCGCCGCCGAGGCCGAGGCCAACCCGCCGCGGGTGCTGGTCGGCCTGGTCTCCGAGGGCAAGCGCGTCCCGCGCGCCGAGTACACCGTGGTCTCCGCCGACGGCGCCCCGATCGGCCGGATCACCTCGGGCGCCCCGTCCCCGACCCTGGGCCGGCCGATCGCGATCGCCTACGTGGACGCGGCCCACGCCGCCCCCGGCACCACCGTCGCGGTGGACGTGCGCGGCAAGCACGAGCCGGTCGAGGTCGTGGCGCTGCCGTTCTACAAGCGCGCCCGCTGAGGCCCAGCCCTCCCCGTAGACCCCGTGGACCCGGGCCCGCACCATGCCCGACCCGGGCTCGGGCCACGCCAGGCCCAGGTCCGACCCGGGCCTGGACCGTGCCTGGACCGTGCCTGGACCACGCCTGATCCACGCCTGATCCACGTCGAAGCCGTCCGTGCGGCGGCCCGCTTCGTCGTACCCGCTTCCCATCCTGGAGAATGACGCCATGAGCAACCCCCAGCACCTGCAGTACACCAAGGAGCACGAGTGGCTGACCGCCATCGAGGGCGGTGTCTCCACGGTCGGCATCACCGCCCACGCGGCCGACGCGCTCGGTGACATCGTCTACGTGCAGCTGCCCGAGGTCGGCGACGACGTGACCGCGGGCGAGTCCTGTGGCGAGCTGGAGTCCACCAAGTCGGTCAGCGACCTGTTCTCCCCGGTGACCGGGAAGATCGTCGAGATCAACCAGGACGTCCTGGACGACAACAGCCTGGTCAACAGCGCCCCGTTCGAGGGCGGCTGGCTGTTCAAGGTCCAGGTGGAGTCCACCGACGAGCTGCTCAGCGCGGACGAGTACACCGCCTTCATCGGCGGCTGACCCGCTCGTGACGGGGCGGCCGCAGCGCGGCGGCCGCCCCGCCAGGCTCCCCCCTCTCTGCTCCCGTCTCTCTCCTCCCGGGAAGACCACACCATGACGGTTCTGAACCAGTCCCTGCACTCCCTCGACCCGGAGATCGCCGCCGCGGTCGACGCCGAGCTGCACCGCCAGCAGACCACCCTGGAGATGATCGCCTCCGAGAACTTCGCCCCGGTGGCGGTCATGGAGGCCCAGGGCTCGGTGCTCACCAACAAGTACGCCGAGGGTTACCCCGGCCGCCGCTACTACGGCGGCTGCGAGCACGTCGACGTGGTCGAGCAGATCGCGATCGACCGCATCAAGGCCCTGTTCGGCGCCGAGCACGCCAACGTCCAGCCGCACTCGGGCGCGCAGGCCAACGCCGCCGCGATGTTCGCGCTGATCAAGCCGGGCGACACCATCCTGGGCCTGAACCTGGCCCACGGCGGTCACCTGACCCACGGCATGAAGATCAACTTCTCCGGCAAGCTCTACAACGTGGTCGCGTACCACGTGGACGAGAAGACCGGCCAGGTCGACATGGCCGAGGTCGAGCGCCTGGCCAAGGAGCACCAGCCGAAGCTGATCATCGCCGGCTGGTCCGCCTACCCGCGCCAGCTGGACTTCGCCGCGTTCCGCCGGGTCGCCGACGAGGTCGGCGCGCTGCTGATGGTGGACATGGCGCACTTCGCCGGCCTGGTCGCCGCCGGTCTGCACCCCAACCCGGTGCCGTACGCGGACGTGGTCACCACCACCACCCACAAGACCCTGGGCGGCCCGCGCGGCGGTGTCATCCTGTCCAAGGCCGAGTACGCCAAGAAGATCAACTCCGCGGTGTTCCCCGGCCAGCAGGGCGGTCCGCTGGAGCACGTGATCGCCGGCAAGGCCGTCGCCTTCAAGGTCGCCGCGTCCGAGGAGTTCAAGGAGCGCCAGCAGCGCACCCTGGAGGGCGCCAAGATCCTCGCCGAGCGCCTGCTCCAGGCCGACGTCGCCGAGGCCGGCGCCTCGGTGCTGTCCGGCGGCACCGACGTGCACCTGGTCCTGGTCGACCTGCGCAACAGCCAGCTCGACGGCCAGCAGGCCGAGGACCGCCTGCACGAGGTCGGCATCACGGTCAACCGCAACGCCGTCCCGAACGACCCGCGGCCGCCGATGGTCACCTCCGGCCTGCGCATCGGCACCCCCGCGCTCGCCACCCGCGGCTTCCAGGCCGAGGACTTCCGCGAGGTCGCCGACATCATCGCCGAGGCGCTCAAGCCCGCCTTCGACGAGGACGCCGCCACCGCGCTCAAGGCCCGCGTCACCGCGCTGGCCGAGAAGTACCCGCTCTACCCGAACCTCTGATCACCTCGGTGATCGTTCGGGCGGGGTGACCGGCCTCACCCCGCCGCGGCACCTGGGATCCCGGGGCACCGCGCACACTGGACAGTGCGCGCGGTGCCCCGACCCGTGTCGTCCCCCGCCCGCCAGTCCTTCCACGAGACAGACAAGGACGTCCCCCGTGGCCCTCAGCGTCTTCGACCTCTTCTCCATCGGCATCGGCCCGTCGAGCTCCCACACCGTCGGCCCGATGCGCGCCGCCCGGATGTTCGCCCGGCGCCTGCGGTCCGAGGACCTGCTCGCCCAGGTGGCGAGCGTGCGCGCCGAGCTGTACGGCTCGCTGGGCGCCACCGGCCACGGCCACGGCACCCCGAAGGCCGTCCTGCTCGGCCTGGAGAACCACTCCCCCCGCACGGTCGACGTCGACCAGGCGGACAAGGACGTCGAGCGGATCACCACCGAGAAGCGGCTCAACCTCCTCGGCACCCACCCCATCGACTTCGACCCGGGCACCCAGCTGGTCCTGCACCGCCGCCGCTCGCTGCCGTACCACGCCAACGGCATGACCATCTGGGCGTACGCGGCGGACGGCTCCACGCTGCTGGAGAAGACCTACTACTCGGTCGGCGGCGGCTTCGTCGTCGACGAGGACGCCATCGGCGCGGACCGGGTCAAGCCCGACGACACCGCGCTGCGCTACCCCTTCCGCACCGGCGAGGAGCTGCTGCGGCTCACCCGGGAGACCGGGCTGTCGATCTCCGGCCTGATGCTGGAGAACGAGAAGGCCTGGCGCTCCGAGGAGGAGATCCGGACCGGGCTGCTGGAGATCTGGCAGGTCATGCAGGAGTGCGTGCGGGCCGGCATGTCCCGCGAGGGCATCCTGCCCGGTGGCCTCAAGGTCCGCCGCCGAGCCGCCGCGGCCGCCCGCGCGATGCGCGCCGAGGGCATCGGCCCGGCCAACGCGATGGAGTGGGTGACCCTCTACGCGATGGCGGTCAACGAGGAGAACGCCTCCGGCCGCCGGGTGGTCACCGCGCCGACCAACGGCGCGGCCGGGATCATCCCCGCCGTCCTGCACTACTACCTGAACTTCATCCCGGGCGCCGACGAGGACGGCATCGTCCGCTTCCTCCTCGCGGCCGGCGCCATCGGCATGCTCTTCAAGGAGAACGCCTCCATCTCCGGCGCCGAGGTCGGCTGCCAGGGCGAGGTCGGCTCCGCCTGCTCGATGGCCGCCGGCGGCCTCGCCGAGGTCCTCGGCGGCACCCCCGAACAGGTCGAGAACGCCGCCGAGATCGGCATCGAGCACAACCTCGGCCTCACCTGCGACCCGGTCGGCGGCCTCGTCCAGATCCCCTGCATCGAGCGCAACGGCATGGCCTCCGTCAAGGCCGTCACCGCGGCCCGGATGGCCCTGCGCGGCGACGGCCGGCACCACGTCTCGCTCGACAAGGCGATCAAGACGATGAAGGAGACCGGCGCCGACATGAAGATCAAGTACAAGGAGACCTCGCGCGGCGGCCTCGCCGTCAACGTCATCGAGTGCTGATCACACCCGCTGTCGCCTGAGCCCCCGGACCCGTCCGGGGGCTCTCGGCGTTCCGGGGCTCTCGGCGTCCCGGGGCGTTCCTGGGCGTTCCGGGGTGTTCCGGGGTGTTCCGGGGTGTTCCTCCTGCCGCCCCTCGCGGCGGCGTACGGGGTTCAGCCCGCCGGCGCCGCGGTCGGCGCGCCGTCCCGGGGCCCCTGCTCGTCGGCCCCGCCCGGGTTCGGGTTCGGGCGGGCCAGGCAGGCGACGGCGGTGGCCATGGCGGCCAGGACCACCCCGCCGACCACGGCGCCGTGCAGGCCGCCGGTGACCGCCTCCCCCACCGCGTCCCGGACCCCGGCCGGCAGTCCGGTGAGCGCGGCGGGGGTCAGTCCGCCGCCGGTCAGCCGGGCGCTCTGGTCGGCGCCGAGCCGCTCCGTGAGGACGTCCGTCATCCGGGCCGCGTAGACCGCGCCGAGCGCCGCCATGCCGAGCGAGCCACCGATGCTGCGGAGCAGGGTGACCACCCCCATCGCGGCGCCCATGTCCCGGGGCCGGACGGCGCCCATCGAGGTCAGCATGGTGCTCTGCATCAACAGGCCGATCCCCACCCCCGCGACGGCGGTGAGCCCGGAGGCCACGGCCGTCGGGGTACCGGTGCCGAGGAGCAGCAGCAGCGCCGCGCCGACGAGCGCCAGAACGCCGCCGATCAGCGGATAGCGCCGCTCGCCCCCGGGCCCGCCCATCAGCCGGGCGGTGAGGAGTTGGGCGCCCATCATGCCGAGCATCAGCGGCAGCAGGAGCAGGCCGCCGGTGGTCGGTGAGGCGCCCTGGACGAACTGCAGGTACTGCGGCAGGTAGCCGACCAGGGCGAGCATCACCGCGCCGGTGAGGAAGCCGAGGATCTGGGCGACCGTGAAGTTGCGGTCGCGGAACAGGGCCGGCGGGATCAGCGGTCCGGGCGCCCGCCGCTCCACCCGGGCGAACCAGGCGAGTGCCGCCGCCGCGACGGCCACCGCGCCGAGGACCTGGGGCGAGGTCCAGGAGTAGGTGACGCCGCCCCAGCTGCCGATCAGGGTGAGGGAGAGGATACCGACGGTCAGCAGGACCACCCCGGCCCAGTCGAACGGCGCGCGGACGCGTTCCGTCCGCAGCCGGACGCCGAGGCCGACCGCCGCCAGCGCGAACAGGCCCACCGGCAGGTTGACGTAGAACGCCCAGCGCCAGCTCAGCCGGTCGGTGAGGAAGCCGCCGAGCAGCGGTCCGCCGACGAAGGCGATCGGCATCAGCACCCCGATCACCGACTGCACCCGCCCCCGGTCGCCGGCCGGGACGAGCACCCCGATCACCGAGAGCGCGCCGACCATCAGCCCGCCGGCGCCGACCCCCTGGACCGCCCGGAAGGCGATCAACTCGCCCATGTTCCGGGACAGTCCGGACAGCGCCGAGCCGGCCAGGAACAGCAGCACCGCCCACTGGTACGCGCCCTTGCGTCCGTACAGGTCGCCGAGCCGGCCCCAGAGCGGGGTGGCGGCGGCGGAGGTGAGCAGGTAGGCGGTGACCGCCCAGGAGAGCTGGTCCAGGCCGCCGAGGTCGCCGACGATGGTCGGCAGCGCGGTGCCGATGATCTGCCCGTCGAGGGCCGAGAGGAAGATGCCGAGCATCAGCCCGACGATGCCGAGCAACGGCGGCTTCGGGCGTTCGCCGGTCGCCCCTTCGCCGGGGGCGGTTGCCCCTTCGTCGGGGGTGTCCACGCCCGCACCGGAGGCGGTCGCGCTCTCACCGGAGGTGGTCACGCCTGCGCCGCCCGGTCAGGCCGCGAACGGGCGGACGTGCCGGGCGTCGCGCAACGCCTCCGCCCACCAGGCGAGTTGGTCGAGCATGCTCTTGGCGGCGACGTCGGCGGCCGGGTCGAGCGGCTTGCCGTCGGCGTCGAAGCACTGGGCGGCGCCGTGGAAGCTGACCGTGTTGCGAATCGTCATGGCGTTCAACTCGGCGAGCACCACGCGCAGTTGCTCGACGGCGCGCAGACCGCCGGAGAGGCCGCCGTAGGAGACGAAGCCGACCGGCTTGCCGTGCCACTGGCTGTTGTGCCAGTCGATGGCGTTCTTCAGCGGGGCCGGGAAGCTGTGGTTGTACTCGGGCGTGACGACCACGAAGGCGTCGGCGGCCTCCAGCCGGGGCGTGACGGCGGCGAGCAACTCGGCCGCGCCCGGCTCCAGTTCGCCACCGAAGGACGGGAAGGTGGTCGGCAGCGGGGTCTCGACCAGATCGACCAGGTCGGCGGTCATGTCGCCGCGCGCACCGAGGTGGCCGAGCAGCCAGTCGGCGACGACGGGCGCGAACCGGCCGCTCCGGGTGCTGCCGACGACGACCGCGATCTTCAGGCTCTTCTCCGAAACGTCCTTGGCCATGGATGTTCCCCCTCCGGGACGATGTGTACAACGCATCTGCCAGATACAACGTACACATCGGCGCGTACGCCGTCTACTTCCAATACGCCGTACACGCCGGGTGGTACGGTGGAAGCCCCAGCCGGAAGGAGCCCGCCGTCATGCCCGCCCAGCAGGCCCCCACCGGAGACGACGACCAGACCAAGCCCCAGGCCTCACTCTGGGAGCGCCTCGCCCGCCCGGCCCCCGCGCCGCGCACCACCCTCACCCCGCACCGGATCGCCGAGGCCGCGGTCGCGATCGCCGACGCCGAAGGCCTCGACGCCGTCACCATGCGCCGACTCGCCACCACCCTCGGCGTCGCCCCGATGGCCGCCTACCGGTACGTCTCCGGCAAGGACGAACTCATCGACCTGATGGTCGACTTCGTCCACGGCGAACTCCCCCTGGACACTCCCTCCAGCGGCTGGCGCGACACCATGCGCGCCCTGGCGCTCCACCTGCGCGCCATGAACCTGGCCCACCCGTGGATCGTCCGCGCCGGCGCCGTCCCCCTCACCCCGAACCAGCTCGCCATCCCCGAACGCGCCTTCGCCGCCCTCGCCGACCACGGCCTGGACGCCGACACCACTATGGCGGTCTTCCGCACCGTCACCGGCTACGTCCACGGCTCCGTCGCCGCCGAGCTCGCCCTGCGCACCCTCCAGCGCGAACACGGCTGGTCCGACGGCGACGAGACCCGCGCCGGTCTCGCCCCCCGGATGTCCTTCCTGATGGACACCGGCCGCTACCCCACCTACCAGCGCTACCTCCACGAGGCCACCCGCAAGGACGACCCCACCTGGCAGTTCGAAACCGGCCTCGGCTGCGTCCTCACCGGCATCGCCACCCACCTCGGCATCTGAGCGCGCCGCCCCGGGCCTCCGACGGGTGGAGGGAAATTATGTAGACCGGTCTACATTCCAGGCGCGGAATATGCAGACCGGTCTACTTCTTCAGTGCACCCCCACGCACCTCCCGCGCAGGAAGTCGGCCCCGCCGACTTCCTACTCCGAGGAGACCTCCCCCGCGATGAGCAGCCGGTACCCGTAGTCCATGTGGTCCTGGTCGAGGAGTTCGGCATGGCGGCGGTGCCAGGCGCCGGATTCGAGGTCGGCGCGCAAGCGGGCGATCGCCGGCTGCACCACCGCGGCCGGCAACTGGGCGAAGGTCGAGCTGGCCCGCCGGACGACCGGGTCGAGGTAGAACTCGGGCCGCCGCCAGTAGGCGATCTGGTAACCGTCCGTGAAGTCGTGCGGGACGGGGAAGGGCAGCACGGTGTGCGCGTCCAGCGCGTCGACGACCTGGGCCAGCGGTGTGAAGCGGCTCTCCTCCAGCTCCCGGATCTCGGGCAGGTACTCCTCCAGCAGCCACAGTTGCGGACGGTGGGCCGGGTCCCAGGTGAAGACCACCTGCCGCCGGGCGACCCGCCGCAGCTCCGCGAGGCCCCGTTCCGGATCCGGCCAGTGGTGGACGGTCAGGACGGCCATCGCCGCGTCGAAGGAGCCGTCCGGGAAGGGCAGTTGCTCGGCTCCGGCCTTGACCTTCCGCCGGCCCGGATGCTGGTCGAGCATGACCTGGGAGGGGTCGACGGCGATGACGTCGGCGCCCTCGGGTTCGTAGGATCCGGCGCCCGCACCGACGTTCACCACCGACCGGGCGCCCTGGAGGGCGGAACCGATCAGGGCGTGCAGTCGGGGATCGGGCCGGCGGATGGCGCGGTAGCCGACCCCGATGCGGTCGTACGTCGCCTGCGGTCGGCTGTCCGTGGTCTCTTCCATGCGGTCAAGCCCACCAAGCGGGGCGCCCGGCGGCAAGCGGTTCGGCGCAAGAGCGGGTGAGGCACCGCGTGTTGGCCCGCCGACCGCCGAACGGCACCTGCGCAGGAAGTCGGCCCGTCCGACTTCCTGCGCGTGGGGCCACCCGGGGGTCAGCGGCGGCGGGCGCCCATGGGCACGGTGAGGATGGCGAGGCCCGCGGCGAGGATGGCGAGGCCGCACCAGGAGGCGGCGGGGAGGCGTTCACCGAGGACGGCGACGCCGAGGAGGGCGGCGACGGCGGGTTCGGCGAGGGTGAGGGTGGTGGCGGTCTGGGCGGAGGTGCGGCGCAGCCCGTGGCCGAAGAGGCGGTAGGCGAGGAAGGTGGTGATCACCGCGAGGTGGAGCACCACCGCCGCGCCGCGCGGCGAGGCGAGCCACTGCAGGTCGCCGAGGAACAGCACCGGCAGGACGAGCAGTGCGGCCGCGCCGAACATCGCCCCCATCACCCCGGCGGACGGGTGCCCGCGCGAGATGAGCCTCCCGCCGATGAGCGAGTACACGGCGTACGAGAGGCCGGAGAGCGCGGCCAGCCCCACCCCCACGGCGTCCACCGCCGCGCCACCGCCGGTGAGTTCGGGGCCCAGCACCAGGACGGCGCAGCCGACGACCGCCGTCACCGTGGCACCGGCCCACCGGCCGCTCGGCCGCCCCTGCCGGGTGATCCAGCCGAGCAGGCCGGCGAAGACGGGGGCACTGCCCAGGGCGATCACGGTGGCCACCGCCACCCCGGCGCGGGTCACCGCCGGGTAGAAGGTGACCGGGTAGCCGACCACCGCGACGGCGCCGACGGCGAGTTGCCACCGCTCCCGGCGGCCGCAGGCCCGGGGCAGCGCGCGGGCGCTGCGGGTGGAGAGGAAGAGGAGGAGCCCGCCGAGGACCAGCGCGGCGGCGCCGATGCCCGCCGAAGGGGCGCCGTCGGGTGCGAGGGAGCTGGCCGTCCCGGTGGTGCCCCACAGCAGTGCGGCGACCAGGATCGGGACCGGACCGCCGAGCGGGCTGGTGCGGCGGGCGGTGGCGGAGGAGGCGGGCCGGGTGGGCACGGGAGTGGAGGTGCGGTTCGGCACAGTCGTGAACTTCCGTCGTCGAAGACCGTCAAGGGAGTTGGTTTCGCACCGGGCACACACGGCAGCCCCCGGCGGCCGAAGGGGGCCGCAGCAGGGAGCGCAGGGGGGCGAGCCACCGGCGTGTGCGCCCGATCAGGCGCTGAGCGGTGGCAGTACGACGTGCCAGTACAGGTTCACGGGCCTGATGCTACCCGGCAGTTCCGGCGTGGCGGGGTGTACGGAGGAATTGGCGGCCGGGCGACGAAGCACCGGAGGCCCAACAGCGAGGATGGTGAATATTCACAGGCAATAGCGTGAACCTATGCAAAATCCAAAGGTGAACTAGGTTACAAACCTTTCAATCAAAGCCACCTGGTTTGCCCACATGCTGAGATCCGTGCGATAGTCGAAGCAGCCCAACGGCGGGCGGCACAGCACGCCGGCCTGGGCGTGGAGACTTCGGCTGGCCCGACCTGGCACGGCCGACGCCCATCGCGCGGCACGCACCCCCTTGGCCGGCGCGATGACTTGCAGGGGCCCCCATCCGCCGGACCACGGCGACTTCGGGGGCCCTGCGCGTTTTCCCGGGAAGACCCGGACGACCCGGACGACCAGGACGGCCGGACGGCCCGGAAAGCCAAGAAAGACCAACCCGGGAAGCCCGGAACGGTCAGTGCCGCTCACGGACCTTCAGCTCGAACCAGACGCCCTTGCCGCGCGGCAGCAGGTCGGCACCCCAGCGGTCGGCCAGGTCGTCGATGACCCGCAGGCCCCGCCCCCGCTCGGTCACCGGCTTCGGCTCGGCGAGGATCATGCAGGGCAGCGCCCGGGAGGAGTCGCGGACCTCGACGCGGAGCCAGCCCGGTTTGCGGATCACCTGGAGTCCGATGGTGCGTCCGGCGGCGTGCCGGACGGCGTTGGAGACCAGTTCGCTGGTGAGTAACTCACCGGCCTCCAGGTGCTGGTGGAGGTCCCAGGACTCCAGGACCGACAGCACCAGTCGGCGGGCCACCGGGCCGGTCTCCGGCCGGGACGGCAGTCGTACCTCGTTCGGCACGGACTGATCGCTCAGCCTGCCGCAATACATCTCCTCCAGTTCCTCCGAGCTGAGCCGCTCCAGCGCCGCCAGCGCGCCCTGGACATCGATCCACGACGCCTCGGCGACCAATCCGGCCCCGGGAACTGATGACTGATCTGTTTCGCCCCAACCCGCCATGCGGTCCATCATTGCGGAACGCAAGCGGCCGCGTACGGACAATGAGCAAACGATCTCCTCCGAGTCGGCATATGCCGCGTGCAAGGAGACCCCGCGAAGAGTGCCAGGCGGGGGCCCGGAGGGGGTCCGGAAGGGGCCGGGGGAAGGTGGGGCGAGGGTGGGGAGCAGACAACCCGGGACGCGTCCGCCGTCAATCCCGGGTTGCCACGGAACCGCCCCGACCAGGGCGGCTACCGGTCGGCCTACCAGGCGCTCCAGGGCACGTTCCAGCCACTCAGGCCGTTCGCCGGGTCGAGGGTCTCCTTCTTGGTGGAGTTCTTCACGACCACCACGTCGCCGACGAGCGAGCCGGCGTAGAACTTGCCCATCGAGGTGGATTCGCCGCCGCCCTCGACGTCCTTGAGGGCGACGCAGCCGTGGCTGACGTTGTCCTCGCCGATGAGCTTGCTCCAGTAATTGCCGTGCAGGTAGGTGCCGCTGTCGGTGAGCCGCATCGAGTGCGGCACCTGGAGGTCGTACGGGGAGCCGCTCATGCCGGGGAGGGTGCTGGACTGCATCCGCACCACGCCCTCCTTGGACATGACGACCATCGTGCCGTTCCAGGTCGGGTGTTCGGGCGAGCCGGAGGTGATGTCGATGTCCGACGGCTTGCCGTCCAGTTCGACGGTCATCTTGTGCGCGGCGGCGTCAACCGTCGAAATCTGAGATCGCCCGATCGTGAAGGGCTCGTCCCGGTCGGTGCCGTACACCCCAGGGGCGATCTCGACGCTCTTGAGGCGGTAGTGCACGGTCACCTTGGTGCCGGACTTCCAGTACTGCTCGGGGCGGAAGTCCAGCCGGCGGTTGCCGAACCAGTGGCCCTTGACCACGGTGCCGTTGTCGGTCTCGAAGGTGATGCC
Source organism: Kitasatospora sp. NBC_01300 (assembly GCF_041435235.1). Taxonomy (NCBI): domain Bacteria; kingdom Bacillati; phylum Actinomycetota; class Actinomycetes; order Kitasatosporales; family Streptomycetaceae; genus Kitasatospora; species Kitasatospora sp. NBC_01300. The sequence continues at coordinate 2,757,350 of NZ_CP108408.1, forward strand.
CTTCGCGACGACGTCCTTGTTCTTGACGTCCTTGCTGAAGTTCACCGAGACGATCATGCCGACGCCGTACGTCGCGTTGTTGTCCACGTTGTCGGCGGCCTTCGCGAGGGCCGTCGGCGTCAGCGTGGAGAAGTTGCTGTCCGCGCTGGCGACCACGCCGTTGGCGTCCGCGGCCATCGCGCTGACCTGGTAGGTGCTGCCCACGGCGAGGCCGGCCGACGGGGTCCAGCTGGAGCCGTCGGCGGCGATGGTGCCGGGCACCTCCGCGCCGGTCTTGTCACTGACCTTGACGGTGGTGAGCTTGCCGCCGGTCGCGCCGACCTTGAGCGCGTCGGGCGCGACGTCCACCGTGCCGGGCTTGGGCTCGATGTTCACCACGGCCTGCGACACCTTCGGCGCCGCGCTGCTCGCCGCCGCGGCGCCCGGGGAGGGCGTTCCGGCGGCCGTTCCGGCCCCCAGGTCCGCCTTGGCCGCGCTCCCGCCCCCGTTACCGCTCCCGCCACTCCCGCCGCCGCACGCGGCCGTCAGCGCCATCGCGCCGCCCACCAGGCCGACGGCCACCACTCTGCGTATCGACCTCAACGTCGATCCCTCCCTCGGAAACCCCACGAACCGAAACCCGCGAACCGAAACCCGCGGATCGAAACCCACAGACCGAAACCCGCGAACCGAAACCCGCGGGCCGAAACCCCACGACCCGGAGCCCCGCACAAAACCCCGCGCACACCACGGACCCGACCACTACACGCGCCGGCCTCCGGAAAGGTTGCGCCATCCGGGGCCCGGTGCGCTGCGAAAACGCGAACGGCCCGACCCCAACGGGTGAGGATCGGGCCGCTCGTCCGCACCGCGCCGACGAACCGGGACTATCCGGTCAATCGGCGGGCAGGATCTACCAGTTCGCCCAGGCGATGTTCCAGCCGCCGAGCCCGTTGGAGGGCGCGACGGTCTTCTCCTTGCTGTTCACGACCTTGACCACGTCGCCGATCATCGAGTCGTTGAAGAACTTGCCCGCGACGGAGGTGTCGCTGCCGCCCTTCTCGTCCATCATCGCGACGCAGCCGTGGCTGGCGTTGGTCCTGCCGAACGGATTGGTCGCGTTGGACCAGTAGTTGCCGTGCACGAAGGTGCCGGAGGTGGTCAGCCGCATCGCGTGCGGCACGTCCTGGATGTCGTACTCGCCGCCGAGGCCGACGGTCTGCGAGTTCATCCGGGTGACCTTCTCCTTGGACATGATCACCATCGTCCCGCTCCAGGACGGCGTGGCCTCCGCGCCCATGGTGACCGGCACGGTGGTGCTCTTGCCGCCCCGCTCGATCGTCATCTGGTGCGCCTTGGCGTCGGCGGTGGCGATCTGGGAGCGGCCGATGGTGAACGGCTCGTCCTTGTCCACGTCGCCGTAGACGCCCGGGGCGACCTCGACGCTCTTCAGCCGGTACTTGATGGTGACCTTGGTGTCCGGCTTCCAGTACTCGGCCGGGCGGAAGTCCAGCCGGTTGTCGCCGAACCAGTGGCCCTTCACCTCGGTGCCGTTGTTCGTCTCGAAGGTGATGCCCTTGAGGACGGCGTCCTTGTTCTTGACGGTCTTGCTGAAGTTCACCGAGACGATCATGCCGACGCCGTAGGTGGCGCCGTCGCTGATGTTGTCGTTGGTGGAGACCTTCTTGTCCGGCGTCAGCGTGGTGAACGTCGTGGTGGACGCGGTCACCAGGCCGTCGGCGTCCTTGGCCTGCGCGTTCACCTTGTACGCCATGCCGACGGTGAGCGCGGCGGCGGGCTTCCAGCCGATGCCGTCCGGAGTGATCGCCCCGTCGACCGGCTTGCCGTTCTTGTCGGTCACCTCGACCGTGGTGAGCTTTCCGTTCGAGACGGACACCTGCAACGCGTTGCTCGGTGCGACGTCCTGGGCGCCGTCCTTGGGCTCGACGGCCAGCACCGCGGCGGAGGCCTTCGGCTCGCCCGACGCGCCCGCCTGGGCCGCCGTCCCGCCCGCACCCGCCGTCGCCGCGGGCGCCGCGTTGTCGCCCCCGCCGCCCGTCCCGCCCTTGTCGTCGCCGCAGGCCGCGGTGAGCAGCAGCACCCCGCCCATGACCAACGCCATCGCACCCCTGCGCCCGTAACGGCTGGTGGTACGTATCGCGGCGTCAGCCGTCTTCCCCGTCTTCACGCTTTCTCCCCTCCCGGTATCCACTCTCTTGACGCGTTGAGCGCCCCCATGAGTTGCACCGGACGCCGATCTTTCGCGCCGGACCAGGGCGCGCCGGAGCAGGATAGCCGGGCCGTCCGAGCGGATCCCGGGGGGAGGTGGGTGGATCGGGGGTGAATCGGCGGTGAAGATCGACTACTGCGCGACGGGGCCGGCGGCGGGGTCGACCGCGGTCCCGACCGAGGGCCCGACCGCAGGCCCGGCAACCGGCCCGGCAACCGGCCCGAGGGCGCTGCCCGCCACCCACTGCTCCCACGGCATGTTCCAGCCGTTGAGGCCGTTCTGCGGCGGCACGAAGTCCCCCGCGGAGGCCTTCACCTCCAGCACGTCCCCCGGGACGGTGTGCTCGAACAGCCAGCCCGCCGGGGAGTCCTTGCTCGCCCCGCCCTTGGCGTCGGCCAGGCCGATGCAGCCGTGGCTGGTGTTGGCGGCGCCGAACACCCCCGGGTCCGCCCAGTAGTTGCCGTGCACGAAGGTGCCGGAGTTGGTCAGCCGCATCGCGTGCGGCACGTCCTTGATGTCGTACTCGTCGCCCATCCCGACGGTCTGCGAGTTCATCCGGGTCACCTTGTACTTCTCCGACACCACCATGACGCCCCGGTAGGTGGAGTGGTCCCGGCTGCCGCCGGACACCTTGAGCACCCGCACCACCTTGCCGCCCTGCCCCGCCCGGACGGTCAGGGTGTGCGCGTCCAGGTCGACGGTGGAGACCTGGGCCCGGCCGACGGTGAAGTGCAGGTCCTTGGTCTGGGTGCCGAACTCGCCCGCCGCGCCCTGCACGTCCTTCAGCCGCAGCGACACCGTCACCTTGGTGCCGGCCGACCAGTACTGCTGCGGGCGGACGTCCAGCCGCTGGTTGCCGAACCAGTGCGCGGCCACCGGGACGGGCGGGTCGGCGCTCACCTGGACGGCCTTCTCCACCGCCGCCCGGTCCGTGATCGGCCGGCTGAAGCGCAGCGACACCGGCATGCCGACACCGACGGTGGAACCGTCCTCCGGGGTGAAGAAGGCGACGAAGGTGTGCGCCCGGGCCATCGTGGAGAACGCCGAGTGCTGGGCCGCCCGTTGGCCCTGGTCGTCCTCGGCGACGGCGTCCAGGGTGTACGCGGTGCCCAGCGGCAGCGGGCCGTCGGGCGTCCAGGCGGCGCCGTCCGGGGCGATCGTGCCGGGGACCTCGGTGCCCCTGGTGTCGGCCAGCCGGACGGTGACCAGCCGGCCCTGCGCCGCCGTCACCCGGACCGGGCCCTCCGGCGGCACGTCCTGGGCGCCGTCGGCGGGCAGCGCCGTGACGACCGCCCGGGACGGCGGCGGGGGCGGGGTGTGCGCCCCGGGCCCGGCGGCGTCCTGCGCGGGGGCCGCCGGGGAGCCGCCGCACCCCGTCAGGACGGCGAGGCCCCAGGCCACCGCCGCCGCCCGCCGCGCCCACACCCGTCCTCGGCGCCGCATTCCGGGGCCTCCCACTGTCCACGTCCGGTACCGGGAAGGTCCGGTACCGGGAGCCTCCGCCACCGGGGACGCCCGATGCCGGGAGCCTCCGGTACCGGGACCGCCCGATACCGGGAACAACGAGGGCAATCACGGCGGGGACACGCGCGGCCGCGCGAAATCCCCCCATCCATCGGCCGCCATCCGCCGGTAAGCCCCCGTTCAGCCGCTTCCGATCTGCGCAATCCGGGAAAGAGGAAGTGAACGGGGTCCGGGACACCCCGTCCAGGGAGGGTGCGGCCATGGCGTCAGGGCAGGAGCTGGAAGCCGGAGTGCGGCCGCCCGGCGGGGACACCGCCGAGCCACCGTGGCCCGGCAGCTGGCAGCCGCTCGGCGCCCGCTTCCGGACCGACCAACAGGGCCGCCAGGGAACCAACTTCGCGCTCTGGGCGGCCGGCGCCGAGGCGGTCGACCTCTGCCTGTTCGACGAGGACGGCCGGGAGGCCCGGCACCGCCTCACCGAGCAGGACTTCCAGACCTGGCACGGCTTCCTGCCCGGCGTCCGCCCCGGCACCCGGTACGGCTTCCGCGTGCACGGCCGGTGGGACCCGTGGACCGGCGCCCGCTGGAACCCGGCGAAGCTGCTGCTCGATCCGTACGCCCGTGCCGTGGACGGCTGTTACACCAGCCACGACGCGGTCTGCGCCGCCGTCCGCAACTGGCCGGAGGCGGACGTCGCCGACACCGTCCGGGACAACCGCGACTCGGCCCGCTACGTGCCCAGATCCGTGGTCGTCCACGACGACGACGACTGGTACGACGACCACCGCCCGAAGACCCCGTGGGCCGAGACGGTGCTCTACGAACTCCACGTGCGCGGCTTCACCATGCGCCACCCCGACATCCCGCCGGAGCTCCGCGGCACCTACGCGGGCCTGGCCCACCCGGCCGCCGTCGCCCACCTGACCCGCCTCGGCGTGACCGCCGTCGAGCTGCTGCCGGTGCACCAGTACGCCAGCGAGGACCACCTCCAGTCGCGCGGCCTGGTCAACTACTGGGGCTACAACACGATCGGCTACTTCGCCCCGCACGCCGGCTACTCGGCGGCCGGCTCGCGCGGCGGCCAGGTCGGCGAGTTCAAGCGGATGGTCCGCGCCCTGCACGCCGCCGGGATCGAGGTGATCCTCGACGTGGTGTTCAACCACACCGCGGAGGGCGCCGAACTCGGCCCGATGCTCTCGCTGCGCGGCATCGACAACACCGCCTACTACCGCCAGGCCCCGCACCGCCCGCGCGGCTACGCCGACTTCACCGGCTGCGGCAACACCCTGGACACCCGCCGCCCGCAGGTGGTCCGGCTGGTCACCGACTCGCTGCGGTACTGGGTCACCGAGATGGGCGTGGACGGCTTCCGCTTCGACCTCGCCGCCGCCCTCGCCCGCGGCACCGACGGCGTGGACATGGACCACCCCTTCCTCGCCGCCGTCTCCCAGGACCCGCTGCTCAGCCGGGTGAAGCTGATCGCCGAGCCCTGGGACGTCGGCCCGGGCGGCTACCAGGTCGGCGGCTTCCCCCCGCTGTGGGCCGAGTGGAACGACAAGTACCGGGACACCGTGCGGGACTTCTGGCGCGGTGCCCGCCCGGACGTCCGCGAGCTGGGCTACCGGCTGTCCGGCTCCTCCGACCTCTACCAGCGCGGCGGCCGCCGCCCGTACGCCTCCGTCAACTACGTGACCGCGCACGACGGTTTCACGCTGCGCGACCTGGTCAGCTACGACCGCAAGCACAACGAGGCCAACGGCGAGGCCAACCGGGACGGCACCGACGACAACCGGTCCTGGAACCACGGCGTCGAGGGCGAGACCACCGACCCGGAGGTGAACGCCCTGCGGCTGCGCCAACTGCGCAACCTGCTGGCCACGCTGCTGCTCTCCACCGGCGTCCCGATGCTCACCGCCGGGGACGAGCTGGGCCGCACCCAGGGCGGCAACAACAACGCCTACTGCCAGGACAACGAGCTCGGCTGGCTGGACTGGTCGCTCCTGGCGGATCCCCGCTGGCGCGGGCTGTGCGAGCTGACCGCCCGGCTGATCCGGCTGCGCCGGGCGCACCCGGTGCTGCGGCAGCGGGCGTTCTTCTCCGGCCGGGCCGCCGCTCCGGGCGGCCAGCCGGACCTCGCCTGGTTCACGCCGCTGGGCAAGGAGATGACCGAGGCCGACTGGTTCACCCCGACCGCCTGCCTGGGCATGCTGCTGTCCGGCACCGCGATGTCCGAACGGGACGAGGCCGGACGGCCGACGCTGGACGACAGCTTCCTGCTGCTGCTCAACGCCGGCCACGAACCGGTGCTGTTCACCCTCCCCGGCGAGCCCTGGGCCGCGCCGGAGGAGGCGTACGAGACGGTGGTCGACACCACCGTCGAGGGCGGCGGCGATCCCCGTCCGCAGGGCGCGACGCTGCTGGCCGGGCGCTCGCTGCGGCTGCTGCGCGCGCCCGCCGCCACGACCTGAGCGGTGTAGGCCGCGCGTGCGGCGCGCTCCGGCCCGTGCGGCCGGCCCCGCGCGCCCCGCTGGTCACCCGCGGCCCCACCCGTACGGGTGGCCGGTTCTCGCCGAAGTGTTCTGTCAGGGGTGAAAAACCTGATGAGAAATGACGCGCCCTCGTCCTACCCTCACGACGATGGCCGAGAACCGACAAGACGACGACACCGCGACCGGGCACCGCTCCACGGTCCGCTCCCTACTCCGCCTGTGGCCCTACGCCCGAGCCGTCCGCCGCCGGTTGGCCACCTCGGTGGCCGCCGCCCTGGTCGCCATGCTGAGCGTCCTCGGCGTCCCGCTGGTCCTCGGCCGGATCGTCGACGGCCCGCTCGCCGAGCACGACCTGAGCGGGCTCTGGCCGCTGATCGGCCTGCTGCTGGTCCTCGGACTGGTCGAGGCCGCGCTGTTCTACACCCGCCGGGTGGTCCTGGCCCGCCCGCTGGCCGGGCTGGAGACGGCCATGCGCGGCGACCTCTTCGCCAAGCTCCAGCGGCTGCCGATCTCCTTCCACGAGCGCTGGGGATCCGGCCAGCTGCTCTCCCGGGCCACCGCCGACATGTACACCATGCGGCTGTTTCTGGCCTTCCCGCTGGTCTTCCTGGTCGTCAACTCGGTGATGTTCCTCGCCGGCACGGCGGTGATGTTCACCCAGGACTGGCGGCTCGCCCTGATCATCCTGCTGCCCGCCGTCCCGCTGTTCGTGCTCACCCGGCGGTTCGAGGCCGGCTACTCGGGCGCCTCCCGCCGCGCCCAGGACCAGAACGGCGACCTCGCCACCGTCATCGAGGAGTCCGTCCTCGGCATCCGCATCCTCAAGGCCTTCGGCCGCCACCGCACGATGGCCGAGCGCTTCCGCGCCCAGACCCACGACCTGCGCCGCACCGAACTGCGCAAGGCCGGGCTGCTCGCCAACCTCTGGGCGGTGATCGTCGGTCTGCCCGAGATCGCCCTCGGCTGCGCCCTCGCCGCCGGCGCCTACCTGGTCGCCCACGACGAGCTGAGCGCCGGCACCCTGGTCGCCTTCCTCTCCACCGCGCTGGCGCTGCGCTGGCCGGTCGAGTCCCTGGGCTGGCTGCTCGCCTACGCCAACGAGGCCGCCACCGCCACCGACCGCTTCTTCGAGGTGCTGGACGAGCCCGAGACCGCCGACCCGGGCACCGCCGAAGGGCTCGGCACCACCCCCGACGGCATCCGCTTCACCGGCGTCCGCTTCCGCTACCCCGACGCCCCCGACGACACCCCCGACCTGCTGGCCGGCATCGACCTGCACATCCGCAGCGGCGAGACGATGGCCCTGGTCGGCGCCACCGGCAGCGGCAAGACCACGCTCACCGCACTGCTCCCCCGCCTCTACGAGGCCACCGCCGGCACCATCACCCTGGACGGCCGGGACATCCGCGACCTCCCCCGGGAGCGGCTGCGCGAGCTGGTCGCGGTCGCCTTCGAGGAGCCCACCCTGTTCTCCGCCACCGTCCGGGAGAACGTCCTGATGGGCGCCCCGGGCGCGGACGACCGGCAGCTGCGCGCCGCCCTGGCCACCGCCCAGGCCTCCTTCGTGGAGAAGCTCCCGGACGGCGTGGACACCGAGGTCGGCGAGCAGGGCCTGAGCCTGTCCGGCGGCCAGCGCCAGCGCCTCGCCCTGGCCCGTGCGGTGGTCGGCGACCCGGCCTTCCTGGTGCTGGACGACCCGCTCTCCGCCCTCGACGTGCACACCGAGGCCCTGGTCGAACGGGCGCTGCGCCAGGTCCTCGGCGCCATCACCGCCCTGGTGGTCGCCCACCGCCCGAGCACCGTGCTGCTCGCCGACCGGGTCGCGGTGCTCTCCGACGGCCGGATCGAGGCCGTCGGCACCCACCAGGACCTGCTGCGCGACTGCGCGCACTACCGCGAACTGATGTCGGGCGAGTCCGCCCTGACGCCCGAGGCCGTCCTGGTCTCCGAGGGGGGCACCACCCGATGACCACCACCATCTCGCCCGTCGGCCCCGCCGAACGGGAGACCGCCGAGCCGGTCGAGGAACAGCTGCCGCCGCCCCCGGCCGACGAGGAGGACATCCCCGTCCCACCCGGCGCGCCCCGGGCCCTGCTGCGCTCGCTGCTCGGCCCGCACCGGGCCCGGATCGCCGTCGCGATGCTGGTGATCCTCGTCCAGCAGGCGGCCCTGCAGTCCGGCCCGCTGCTGGTCGCCATCGCGATGGACCGCGGCATCCCGGCACTGCGCGAGAGCGACAGCGGCCCGCTGGTCGCGGTGGTCTGCGCCTACCTGGGCTGCGCGCTGCTCAGCCTGCTGCTGCAGTGGGCGTTCATCAAGATCAGCGCCCGGGTCAACCAGGACATCCTGCTGGAGCTGCGCGGCCGGATCTTCCGGCACGCCCAGCGGCTGAGCCTGGACTTCCACGAGCGCTACACCTCGGGCCGGATCATCTCCCGCGCCACCAGCGACGTGGACGCGCTGCGCGAGCTGCTCTCCGAGGGCCTCCAGGAGCTGCTGACCGTCCTCCTGTCGGTCTGCTACATCTCGGTGCTGCTGCTGGTGCTGGACTGGCGGCTCGGCCTGGTCTCGCTGGCGTCGATCCTGCCGCTGGCGCTGATCGCCCGCTCCTTCCGCAGCCGATCGCGCCGGGTCTACCGCCGCTCCCGCACCTCGGCCGCCTCGCTGATCGTCCGCTTCACCGAGACCATGAACGGCATCCGCCCGGTGCAGGCCTTCCGCCGCGAGAAGGCCAACGACGAGGCCTTCGCCGTGGTCAACCGGCAGTCCGCCACCGCGACGGCGGACGGCCTGCTGGAGATCGCCCGCTACGTCGGCCTCTCCCGCGTCACCGCCAACCTGTGGACCACCGGCGTGGTGCTGCTCGCCGCCTACCTGGTCGCCGACGGCACGGTCGAGCTGGGCGTGCTCACCGCCTTCGTGCTCTACCTGCGCCGGCTCTACGACCCGATCGACCAGCTGGCGATGTTCCTGAACAGCTACCAGTCGGCCGCCGCCGCGCTGGAGAAGATCGCCGGCCTGCTCGCCCACGAGCCGACCGTCGCCGAACCGGCCGCGCCCGCCGAACTGCCGCAGGCCGCCGGCAAGGGGCGCGAGGTCCGCTTCGAGGAGACCCGTTTCGCCTACCGCACCGGCAAGCAGGTGCTGCCCCCGTTCGACCTGGTGATCCCGGCCGGGCAGACGGTGGCGGTGGTCGGCGCGACCGGCGCCGGGAAGTCGACGGTCGCCAAGCTGCTGGCCCGCTTCTACGACCCGACCGACGGCCGGATCCGGCTGGACGGCGTGGACCTGCGCGACCTCGCCACCCCCGAGCTGCGGCGCGGCGTGGTGATGGTGACCCAGGAGTCCTTCCTGTTCTCCGGCACCGTCGCCGAGAACATCGCCATCGGCCGCCCCGGCGCCGGCCGCGAGGAGGTCGAGCAGGCCGCCCGGGACATCGGCGCGTACGAGTTCATCGCCGCGCTCCCGGACGGCTTCGACACCGACGTGCGCAAGCGCGGCGGCCGGATCTCCGCCGGGCAGCGCCAGCTGGTCGCCTTCGCCCGCGCCCTGCTCGCCGACCCGGCGGTGCTGATCCTCGACGAGGCGACCAGCTCGCTGGACGTCCCCGGCGAGCAGGCCGTCCAGCGGGCCATGCGCACGGTGCTGGCCGGCCGGACGGCGGTGATCATCGCGCACCGGCTCTCCACCGTGGAGATCGCCGACCGCGTCCTGGTGATGGACCAGGGCCGGATCGTCGAGGACGGCTCCCCGCAGGAGCTGATCGACGGATCCGGCCGCTTCGCCGCCCTCCACCAGGCCTGGCGGGACAGCCTGGTCTAGGTCCTCCTGGTTCGGCGCTCCCCGCGGCAGGGCCTCAGCGCAGCACCCCCGCGTCCATCCCCGACGACTCGGCGGGCAGGGCCACCAGCCCCAGCTCCGCCGGTGAGGCCAGCCGGGGGTGGGCCGGCAGCACCCGGACGGTGTAGCCGAACGGGCCGGTCCGGCACAGCTCCAGCGAGCCCTCGTAGCGGGTCCGGCCGTCCAGGTCGGACCCGCCGACCGGCTTGAGGGCGAGCACGCAGCCGTCCGAGATGCCGTCCGTCTCGTCCACCCGGCCGGACACCGCCTGCACCTCGACGTCGCCCGGCTCCAGCGCCCCGAGCGCGACCTGCACCCGCAGCGCCAGCGAGCTGCCCAGCTCCTGCGCCTCGTCCGGACAGTCCGCCTCGACGTGCTCGACCCGGACGGCCGGCCAGGCCTCCCGGACCTTCGCCTTCCAGGCCGCCAGCTCCAGGGCGCCGTGGTGCTCCGCCGCCGCCAGCTCCCGCTGGGCCAGCGCCGCCGGGGTGTACAGCCGTTCGACGTACTCGCGGACCATCCGCCCGGCCAGCACCTTGGGGCCGAGGGTGACGAGGGTGTGCCGGACCATGGCGATCCAGCGGTGCGGCAGCCCGTCCGTGCCCCGGTCGTAGAACCGGCCGGCGACCTGGTCCTCGATCAGGTCGTACAGCGCGGCGGCCTCGATGTCGTCGCGGCGCTCGGCCTCGCTGCTCTCCGGGTCGAGCACGCCGCCGGTCTCGTCGGCGGTGGGGATCGCCCAGCCGTTCTGGCCGTCGTACCACTCGTCCCACCAGCCGTCCAGGACGGACAGGTTGAGGCAGCCGTTGAGCGCGGCCTTCATCCCGGAGGTGCCGCAGGCCTCCAGCGGGCGCAGCGGGTTGTTCAGCCAGACGTCGCAGCCCGGGTAGAGGTGCCGGGCCATCGCCATGTCGTAGTCCGGCAGGAAGACGATCCGGTGCCGGACGGCCGGGTCGTCGGCGAAGGCGACCATCTGCTGGATCAGCCGCTTGCCGCCGTCGTCGGCCGGGTGGGCCTTGCCGGCGACCACGATCTGCACCGGCCGGACGGGGTGCAGCAGCAGGGCGCGCAGCCGGTCCGGGTCGCGCAGCATCAGGGTGAGCCGCTTGTACGAGGGCACCCGGCGGGCGAAGCCGATGGTGAGCACGTCGGGGTCGAGCACCGAGGAGACCCAGCCGAGTTCGGCCTCGCCGGCGCCGCGCTGGCGCCAGGAGTCGCGCAGCCGGCGGCGGGCCTCGTCGACCAGCTGGGCGCGCAGGCTGCGGCGCAGGTCCCAGATCTCGGTGTTGCCGATCCGCTCCAGGCCCGTCCAGCGCTTGGCGTCGCCGGTGGTCATGGCGTCCTCGGCGCGGTCGGCGCCGATCTCGGCGGCGCCGAGCCGCACGACCGCCGGGTCGATCCAGGTGGCGGCGTGGACGCCGTTGGTGACGGAGGTGATCGGCACCTCGGTGGCGTCGAAGCCGGGCCAGAGGCCGTTGAACATGGAGCGGCTGACCTCGCCGTGCAGGGTGGAGACCCCGTTGGCGCGCTGGGCGAGCCGCAGGCCCATGGCGGCCATGTTGAAGAGCTTCGGGTCCCCGCCGGGCCAGGTCTCGGCGCCGAGCGCGAGCACCGGCTCGACCGGGACGCCCGGCAGCGCGGCGTCGCCGCTGAAGTGGCGGGCGACCAGCTCGCGGTCGAAGCGGTCGATGCCGGCCGGGACGGGCGTGTGGGTGGTGAACAGGGTGCCGGCCCGGACGGACTCCAGGGCGGCGGCGAAGTCCAGGCCGACGCTGTCGGGGCCGGGTGAGCCGGTGGCGACCAGCTCGCGGATCCGTTCGACGCCGAGGAAGCCCGCGTGGCCCTCGTTGGTGTGGAACACCTCGGGGGCGGGGTGCCCGGTGAGCCGGCAGTAGGCGCGGACGGCGCGGACGCCGCCGATGCCGAGCAGCATCTCCTGGAGCAGCCGGTGCTCGCTGCCGCCGCCGTAGAGCCGGTCGGTGACGTCGCGCTCGGCGGGCGAGTTGGCCTCGATGTCGGAGTCGAGGAGCAGCAGCGGGACCCGTCCGACCTGGGCCTTCCAGATGTGCGCGGCGAGGGTGCGGCCGCCGGGCAGGGCGAGGTCGACCCGGCCGGGGGTGCCGTCGTCCTCCCGGAGCAGGCTGACCGCGAGTTCGTCCGGATCGAGCAGCGGGTAGCGCTCCTGCTGCCAGCCGTCCCGGTTGAGGGACTGCCGGAAGTAGCCGTGCCGGTAGAACAGGCCGACGCCGATGACCGGGACGCCGAGGTCGCTGGCGGCCTTGAGGTGGTCGCCGGCCAGGATGCCGAGCCCGCCGGAGTACTGGGGCAGCGCGGCGGCGATGCCGTACTCGGGGGAGAAGTAGGCGATGGCGGCGGGCGGCGGGGTGGCGCCGGCCTCCTGCTGGGCCTGGTACCAGCGCGGGCCGCTGAGGTACTCGCGCAGGTCGTCGGCGAGGTCGCCGAGTCTGCGCAGGAACCGCCGGTCGGCGGCGAGGGCGGCGAGCCGGGCGGCCGGGACCTCCCCGAGCAGCCGCACCGGGTCCTCGCCGGTCGCGGCCCAGACCTCCGGGTCCACGGACCGGAAGAGGTCCCTGGTCTCGGGGTGCCAGGACCAGCGCAGGTTGAGGGCCAGCTCGTGCAGCGGCTGGAGTTGTTCGGGCAGGACGGTGCGGACGGTGAATCTGCGGATTGCCTTCACGGCGTGAAGCGTAGCCGCGATGTCCGTCATGACAGTGCGTCAAGTGGGCTATTGGGCATCCGTTCGGCCTATTGATGAGATCGCATTCGGCGCATTGGTCTGCACGGGGGGCGCGCGCGGCGCACATTTCCGGGGTCCTGCGCTACCAATGCATGAACACTGCGGAACAGGTCCATTTCCGATGGCTCATCCGCTCAGGACAAAGCCCGAAACTACTGTCGTACCGCTGCAAAAGTCTTGTCCCCGGTGCGAGGATGACTCAAGGTCGTTGATGCTGCGGGGAGTGCGGCGGCGGGTGGCGTCCGCCTTGAAGCAGCACGTCCGAATCCTTTTCGCGTTGATCGTTCCCCTTCTTCTTAGCCCATTCGGCGCTCACCTCGCACCGACGCGTGTCCTCGTACTCGGCCTGCTCGTTCACGGGTCGACCGGGTCGCCCAGGGGCGTGCCCCCTGGAGGCGCGCGCCGGGACGCGCGCGGCTCCAGGGCCCCCCGTCGAGGGCTCGGCGGGCGCCGGGCAGGTTGCCGGGGACGGCGGCGCGGGCAGGCTTCCGGTCGCACGTCCTCCCCACCCAGCAGTCCTCCCGGTACTCCCCTGGCCCATCCCCGGCCCGCGGGAGCTGCCGCCGATCTCGGGCAGGAGTTTGACATGCACGGCGACACGCGGGACCAGTCCACACCGGTGGCCGACAGCCACGACGCAGCGGTCGCGGAATCCGCCGGACGGATGGATTCTGACACTCGGACGGATCCGGCGATGCCGGCGCCGCGGGCCGCCGGGGCGGTCCGCACCGAGCCGGCCGAAGCGGCCCGACAACCCGGGGCCGAGGACGGCCGGACCGCGGCACCGCGCAGGCGCACCACCACCACGCGCCGCGCCGCCGCCACCGCGAAGGCCACCGCCGACGCCGGGACCGCCGGGACCACCGCCGAGGGCGCCTCCGGCGCCGCGCCGCGCAAGGCCTCCGCCCGCAAGCCCGCCGCCCGCAAGACGACAGAGAGCGACACCGTGATCGGCCGCATCCCCGTCCTGGACGTCAGCCCCCTCGTCGACTCCGGCCGCCGCCCGGCCAAGGCCGTCGTCGGCGAGACCTTCCTGGTCACCGCGACCGTGTTCCGCGAGGGCCACGACGCCGTCAACGCCAACGTGGTGCTGCGCGACCCGCGCGGCCGCGGCGGCCCGTGGACGCCGATGCGCGAGCTGGCCGAGGGCACCGACCGCTGGGGCGCGCACGTCACCCCGACCGCGCCCGGCCGCTGGTCGTACCTGGTCGAGGCGTGGAGCGACCCGGTCGCCACCTGGCGCCGGACCGCCGCCGTGAAGCTGCCCGCCGGGATCGACACCGCGCTGGTCCTGGAGGACGGCGCCCGGCTGCTGGAGCAGGCCGCGGTCGGCGTGCCGAAGAAGGAGGGCCGCGCGCACGTGCTGGCGGCCGCCGACGCGCTGCGCGACCCCGGCCTGCCGCCGCTGTCCCGGCTGGCCGCCGCGCTCGCCCCCGAGGTGCTGGACCTGCTGTCCCGGTACCCGCTGCGCGAACTGCTCAGCGCCTCCCGCCCGCTGCCGCTCCAGGTGGACCGCGAGCGCGCGCTGTACGGCTCCTGGTACGAGTTCTTCCCCCGCTCGGAGGGTGCGGTGGTGGACCCGAGCGGCGTCGAGCCGCCGCGTTCGGGCACCCTGCGCACCGCCGCCGAGCGGCTGCCGGCCGTCGCCGCGATGGGCTTCGACGTGGTCTACCTGCCGCCGGTGCACCCGATCGGACGAGCCTTCCGCAAGGGGCCGGACAACGCCCTGACGGCCGGTCCGCACGACGTCGGCTCGCCCTGGGCGATCGGCTCCCCCGAGGGCGGCCACGACGCCGTCCACCCCGACCTCGGCACGATCGAGGACTTCGACCACTTCGTCGCCGAGGCCGAGGCCCTGCACCTGGAGGTGGCGCTGGACTTCGCCCTCCAGTGCTCCCCCGACCACCCGTGGGTGAACAAGCACCCGGAATGGTTCAGCCACCGCGCGGACGGCACCATCGCGTACGCCGAGAACCCGCCGAAGAAGTACCAGGACATCTATCCGATCAACTTCGACCAGGACATGGAAGGAATCGTCAAGGAAACCATCCGGATCCTCCGGTTCTGGATGTCCCACGGCGTTCGGATCTTCCGGGTCGACAACCCGCACACCAAACCCGTGGCGTTCTGGGAGAAGGTGCTCGCCGACATCGCCCGCACCGACCCGGACGTCGTGTTCCTGGCGGAGGCCTTCACCCGCCCCGCGATGATGCACACCCTGGGGAAGATCGGTTTCCACCAGTCGTACACGTACTTCACCTGGCGCACCACCAAGCCGGAACTCACCGAGTACCTCACCGAACTCACCGGTGACGCCGCCGCCTACATGCGGCCCAACTTCTTCGCCAACACCCCGGACATCCTGCACGGCTACCTCCAGCACGGCGGCCGCGCCGCGTTCGCGGTCCGCGCCGTGCTCGCCGCCACCCTCGCCCCCAGCTACGGCGTCTACGCCGGCTTCGAGCTGTACGAGGACGAGCCCGCCCACCCCGGCTCCGAGGAGTACCTGCACTCGGAGAAGTACGAGCTGCGCCCGCGCGACTGGACCCGCACCGACTCCCTCGCCCCGCTGCTCACCGTGCTGAACCGGCTGCGCCGGCGCCACCCGGCCCTCCAGCAGCTGCGCAACCTGCGCTTCCACCCCACCGACAACGACCAGGTGCTCGCCTACTCCAAGAGCGCGACCACCCCCGAGGGCCTCACCGACCAGGTCGTCACCGTGGTCAACCTCGACCCGCACCACGTCCAGGAGGCCACCGTCACCCTCGACGGCGACGGCCCGTACGCGGTGCACGACGAGCTCACCGGCGCCGTCTACACCTGGGGCCGGCACAACTACGTCCGGCTCGATCCCTCAGCCGAGCCGGCTCACCTCCTCACGGTTCGGAGGAACCCAGCGTGACTGTGAACGAGCCCGTCCCCGACACCTTCCCGGAGACCTCGAAGAAGAACCTGGACCCGGAGTGGTTCAAGCGTGCGGTCTTCTACGAGGTGCTGGTGCGGTCCTTCCAGGACAGCAACGGCGACGGGGTCGGGGACCTGAAGGGGCTCACCACCAAACTCGACTACCTGCAGTGGCTCGGGGTCGACTGCCTCTGGCTCCCGCCGTTCTTCGCCTCGCCGCTGCGCGACGGCGGGTACGACGTGGCCGACTACAAGTCGGTGCTGCCGGAGTTCGGCGACCTCGCCGACTTCATGGAGTTCGTGGACGCCGCGCACGCCCGCGGCATGCGCGTGATCATCGACTTCGTCATGAACCACACCAGCGACCAGCACCCGTGGTTCCAGGCCTCCCGGACGGACCCGGACGGCCCGTACGGCGACTTCTACATGTGGGCCGACGACGACAAGCAGTACCCGGACGCCCGGATCATCTTCGTCGACACCGAGACCTCCAACTGGACCTACGACCCGGTCCGCAAGCAGTACTTCTGGCACCGGTTCTTCTCCCACCAGCCGGACCTCAACTACGACAACCCCCGCGTCCAGCAGGAGATGATCGCCGGACTGCGGTTCTGGCTCGACCTCGGCATCGACGGCTTCCGGCTGGACGCGGTGCCGTACCTGTTCGCCCGCGAGGGCACCAACTGCGAGAACCTGCCGGAGACCCACGAGTTCCTCCAGCGGGTCCGCAAGGAGATCGACGCCGACTACCCCGACACCGTGCTGCTGGCCGAGGCCAACCAGTGGCCCGAGGACGTCGTCGACTACTTCGGCGACTTCACCGCGGGCGGCGACGAGTGCCACATGGCGTTCCACTTCCCGGTGATGCCCCGGATCTTCATGGCCGTGCGGCGGGAGTCCCGCTACCCGGTGTCGGAGATCCTCAGCAAGACCCCGCAGATCCCCGGCGGCTGCCAGTGGGGCATCTTCCTGCGCAACCACGACGAGCTGACCCTGGAGATGGTCACCGACGAGGAGCGCGACTACATGTACGCGGAGTACGCCAAGGACCCCCGGATGCGCGCCAACGTGGGCATCCGCCGCCGGCTCGCCCCGCTGCTGGAGAACGACCGCAACCAGATCGAGCTGTTCACCGCCCTGCTGTTCTCGCTGCCCGGCTCGCCGGTCCTCTACTACGGGGACGAGATCGGCATGGGCGACAACATCTGGCTCGGCGACCGGGACGGCGTGCGCACGCCGATGCAGTGGACCCCGGACCGCAACGCGGGTTTCTCCTCCGCCGACCCGGGCAGGCTCAGTCTGCCGCCCATCATGGACCCGGTGTACGGCTACCAGGTGACCAACGTCGAGGCACAGCAGAGCAGTTCGAGTTCGCTGCTGCACTGGACGCGTCGCATGATCGAGATCCGCAAGCTCAATCCGGCGTTCGGCCTCGGCACGTACACCGAACTGCCCTCCAGCAACCCCGCCGTGCTGGCCTTCGTGCGCGAACACGAGGGGGACCTGGTCATGTGCGTGAACAACTTCTCGCGGTTCGCGCAGCCGACCGAGCTGGATCTGCGGCAGTACGGCGGACGGTACCCGGTCGAGCTGATCGGCGGGGTGCGCTTCCCCTCCATCGGCGAGTGGCCCTACCTGCTCACGCTGGCCGGCCACGGCTTCTACTGGTTCCAGCTCCGGCAGCCGCCGCGACTGAGCGGGACCAGGCGCTCGAAGTAACGATCCGCCACACCCTGCCCCACAGCACCACCAGACCCTCCGGGGGCGCGAGTTGAACCCCTGCGCCCCCGGAGTTCTCTGCACCGCCGCGTACGGAGAACAGCCCAACGGCCACCCACACGAAGGCGTGACACCTGAGCCCCGCTCGCGTGCCGCCGCCGCCGCGCCGCCGAAATCCGGAAGACTGACGGACCCGGCCAGACCCGTCGGGCAGTCCGCCCGCTTCCGGGGAAAGGGAGTCATGTCCGAAACCTCCCGTTCTCAAGCCCATGTGCAGCAGGACGCCCCCGCCGACCCCGCCGCACCGGCGGGCGCGCGGAGCACCGGGGCCCGGAGAACCGCCCTGGGGGTCAGCGAACTCGTCCAGGCCGCGCTGCCGCTGATCGCCGAGTGGCTCCCCACCCAGCGGTGGTACGCCGGAAAGGGACGGCCCATCACCGGCCTCACCCCGATGGTCGGAACCCCGCTCCAGGTCGGCGACCCCGCCCTGCTGCACCTGCTGCTGCGGGTCGAGCACGCCACCACGGCCGGCGCCCCGCACGGCGACATCTACCAACTCCTGCTCGGCATCCGCTCGGAGGGGCCCGCGGACATCGAGCCCAGCGCCGTGCTCGGCCGGCTCAGCCAGGGCCCGTACGACGGCGCGGCGCTCTACGACGCCGTCCACGACCCCGAACTCACCGGGCGGCTGCTGGAACACCTCGCCACCGGCGACCGGTTCGGCTCGCTGTCCTTCCGCCGGACCCCCGGCTCCGGGCTCCCCGCCAACCTCCCGGGCCGCGCCTCCACCGCCGAACAGTCCAACAGCTCGGTCATCTACGGCACCTCGTACATCCTCAAGCTGTTCCGCCGCATCCACCCCGGCACCAACCCCGACCTCGAACTCTCCCTCGCCCTCTCCCGGGCCGGCTCCACCCGGATCCCCCGGGTCGCCGCCTGGTTCGAGAGCCGGCTGGAACGCGCCGAACCCGCCACCCTCGGGCTGCTCCAGCGCTACCTGCCGGACGCCGAGGACGGCTGGGAGCTCGCCCTCGACCAGGTCGGCCGGCTCAAGGGCGACCCCTCCCCCGGCAACTTCGCCATCGAGGCCCACCGGCTCGGCCGGGCCACCGCCGAAGTCCACCGGGTCCTGGCCCGCTCGATGCCGGTCGCCCGACTCGACCGCGCCCAGACCAGCCGGCTCGCCACCACCATGGCCGACCGGCTGGACAGCGCCGTCGCCGCCGTCCCCGGCCTGCTGCGCTACCGGGCCGCACTGCGCACCGCCTTCCAGCAACTCGCCGACGCCCACCCCGACGGCCTGCCCGTCCAGCGCATCCACGGCGACCTGCACCTCGGACAGGCCATGCGCACCCCGCACGGCTGGGTGCTGCTGGACTTCGAGGGCGAACCCGCCAAGTCCGTCAACGAACGCCGCGAACCCCAGCCCGCGCTGCGCGATGTCGCCGCCATGCTCCGCTCCTTCGACTACGCGGCCGCCCACCTGCTGGCCGGCGGCCCGGTCGACCCGGAACTCGCCCACCTCGCCGCCTCCTGGGCCCAGCGCAACCGCACCGCCTTCTGCGCCGGCTACACCGCCGGCGGCGGCGCCGACCCGGCGGCCTCACCGGAGCTGATGCGGGCCCTGGAGATCGACAAGGCGGTGTACGAGGTCGTGTACGAGGCCCGGCACCGGCCGAGCTGGCTGCCGATCCCGCTCGCCGCGATCAACCGGCTCGCCCTCACCGTCTGACCGCCCCGGCCCCGCCCGCACCCCCTGCCCTGCCCGCCCCCCTGTCCCACCCGCACCCCCGGTTCCGCCGCCCTGGAGTTAGCCCACCCCCCGTCGCAGGAGGACCCAGCCGTGACGCCGCTCGACCCGCCCGGCCGCACCACCCGCCCCGTCCCGGCCACCTTCCTGGCCGGCCCGGACTCGCCCCGGCCCGAGCCCGTCCCGGCCGAGGAGTCCGCGCCGGCCGGCGAACCCGCCCCGACCGAGGAGTCCGTACCGGTCGCGGAGTCCGCACCGGTCACGCAGTCCGCACCGGTCACGGCTCCGCCCACGGCCTCGCTGCGCCTGCCCGAGGCGCCGCTGCCGCCGTCCGAGGTGGACCGGCTGGTCGGCGGGCAGCACCACGACCCGCACGCCCTGCTCGGCGCGCACCCGGTGCACGGCGGCACCGCGATCCGGGTGCTGCGCCCGTTCGCCGAGCGGGTGGTCGTCGAGACCACCCAGGGACCGGCCGAACTCACCCACCAGCAGGGCGGGTTGTTCACCGGGCTGGTGGCCGGCGCCGACGCCGTGGACTACCGGCTGCTGGTGACCTACCCCGGCGGCGAGCCGCTGGCCCAGCACGACGGCTACCGCACCCCGCCCACCCTCGGCGAACTCGACCTGCACCTGATCTCCGAAGGCCGGCACGAGCAGCTGTGGCAGGCCCTCGGCTCGCACGTGCGCACCGTCGACGGCGTCGCCGGCACCGCCTTCGCGGTCTGGGCGCCGAACGCCGTCGGCGTCCGGCTGATCGGCGACTTCAACCACTGGGACGGCACCGGGCACCCGATGCGCTCGCTCGGCTCGTCCGGCATCTGGGAGCTCTTCGTCCCGGGCCTCGCCGAGGGCGCCGCGTACAAGTACGAGATCCACACCCGGCAGGGCTGGGTGCTCGACAAGGCCGACCCGCTCGCCCGGGCCGCCCAGTGCCCGCCCGCCACCGCCTCGGTGGTCACCTCCTCCGACTACCGCTGGCAGGACGGCGAGTGGATGGCCCGCCGGGCCCGCGCCGCGCACCACCGGGCGCCGATGTCCGTCTACGAGCTGCACCTCGCCTCCTGGCGGCCCGACCTCACCGGCTACCGCGCCATCGCCGAGGAGCTGCCGCGCTACCTCAAGGAGTTGAACTTCACCCACGTGGAGTTCATGCCGGTCATGGAGCACCCCTTCGGCGGCTCCTGGGGCTACCAGGTGTCCGGCTACTACGCCCCCACCGCCCGGCTCGGCAGCCCCGACGACTTCCGCCACCTGGTCGACACCCTGCACCGGCACGGCATCGGCGTGATCGTCGACTGGGTGCCCGCCCACTTCCCCAAGGACGCCTTCGCACTCGCCCGCTTCGACGGCGAGCCGCTGTACGAGCCGGCCGACCCGCTGCGCGCCGAACACCCCGACTGGGGAACCCTGGAGTTCGACTACGGCCGCACGGAGGTGCGCAACTTCCTCGTCGCCAACGCGGTCTACTGGTGCGAGGAGTTCCACATCGACGGCCTGCGGGTGGACGCCGTCGCCTCGATGCTCTACCTCGACTACTCCCGCGAGGGCGGCGCCTGGACGCCCAACCAGCACGGCGGCCGGGAGAACCCGGACGCGGCCGCGTTCCTCCAGGAGATGAACGCCACCGTCTACCGGCGCTGCCCCGGCGTGGTCACCATCGCCGAGGAGTCCACCGCCTGGGACGGCGTCACCCGCCCGACCGACGCCGGCGGCCTCGGCTTCGGGCTCAAGTGGAACATGGGCTGGATGCACGACTCGCTGGTCTACATGTCCAAGGAGCCGGTGCACCGCAAGTTCCACCACAACGAGATCACCTTCTCGATGGTGTACGCCTACTCGGAGAACTACGTCCTGCCGATCTCGCACGACGAGGTGGTGCACGGCAAGCAGGCGCTGGTCTCCAAGATGCCCGGCGACTGGTGGCAGCAGCGCGCCAACCACCGCGCCTACCTGGGCTTCATGTGGTCCCACCCGGGCAAGCAACTGCTCTTCATGGGACAGGAGTTCGCCCAGGGCGCGGAATGGGACCACGAGCAGGGCCCGCAGTGGTGGGTGCTCGACGAGCAGTGGCCCGCCCACCAGGACCACCGCGGCGTCCGCCGGCTGGTCCGCGACCTCAACCGGCACTACCTGGACACCCCCGCCCTCTGGGAGCGGGACACCACCCCGGACGGCTTCCGCTGGCTCGACGGCGGCGCCGCCGAGGACAACCTGCTCTCCTTCGTCCGGTACGCGGCCGACGGCTCGCCGCTGGTCGCGGTCTGCAACTTCTCCCCCGTCGTCCGGCACGGCCACCGGATCGGCCTGCCCGACCTGGACGGCCGCGACCAGCTGTGGGAGGAACTGCTCAACACCGACGCCGAGGCCTACGGCGGCGGCGGCATCGGCAACTCCCACCCGGTCAAGGCCGAACCGACCCCCTGGCACGACCAGCCCCGCTCCGCCGAACTGGTCCTCCCCCCGCTCGCCACCCTCTGGCTCCGCCCGGCCCGCTGAGGGCCCCCGGACCTCCGTACCGGAACCCGACGGCGGCACCCGGACCCCTGACGTCCGGAGTGCCGCCGTTCGCCGCGCGGGGGTCGCCGGTCGTGCGGACCGTGACGTTCGGCCCTTGCCCCGGCTCGGCCGTTCTGCTCGCGGACGTCCGTTCGTGGTGCGAAGGTATGGTCGATATGGCCATATTCCGAGACGACGGGACGGAGACACCCACGTGGCGCGCAGCGTGTACGTGACCGGTATCGACCGGGGGGACGGCCGGCAGGCGGTCGAACTCGGGGTCATGGAACTGCTCACCCGCCAGGTGGACCGGGTCGGGGTGTTCCGGCCGCTGGTGCACGCGCACGCGGGGGCGGCTCCCGGCCGCCGGGCCGGGGGCGAGCCGGGCTCGGACCACGTGGTGGAGCTGCTGCGCGGCCGGTACCGGATCGACCTGCCGAGTTCCGAGCTGTACGGACTCAGCTACGAGGAAGCCGCCGCGCTGCAGGCCGCCCGGGGGCAGGACGAGCTGGTCTCCGCCCTGGTCGACCGCTTCCGCGCGCTGGAGCGGCGCTGCCAGGCGGTGCTGGTGCTCGGCACCGACTTCGCCGACACCAACATCCCGGACGAGCTGGCCTTCAACGCCCGGCTGGCCAACGAGTTCGGCGCCGCCGTGCTGCCGGTGGTCGGCGGGCACGCCGAGGACCCGGAGGCCGTCATCGCCGAGGTCCGCAACGCCCACCGGGCGTTCACCGACCTGGGCTGCGAGACCCTGGCGATGATCGCCAACCGGGTCGCCCCGGGCGCCAAGCAGCGGATCCAGCGCAAGCTCACCGAGAAGCTGCCGATCCCCGCCTACGTCATCCCGGAGGAGCCGGCGCTGGCCGCGCCGACCGTCGCCCAGCTGGTCGAGACGACCGGCGCCGAGGTCCTGCTCGGGGACGCCGCCGGCCTGGCCCGGGACGTCCGCGGCTTCGTCTTCGGCGGCGCCATGCTGCCCACCTTCCTGGACGCCCTGACCGAGGGCGCCCTGGTCGTCACCCCCGGGGACCGCGCCGACCTGGTGATCGGCTCGCTGGCCGCGCACGCCGCCGGCGCCCCGCCGATCGCCGGCGTGCTGCTGACGCTCGGCCAGCACCCCGGCCCGAACGTGATGGCGCTGGCCGCCCGGCTCGCCCCCGGCACCCCGGTCGCGGTCGTCCCGGAGGGCAGCTGGCCGACCGCCGCGACCCTCACCCATCTGGAGGGCAAGCTCACCGCGGCCAGTCCGCGGAAGGCCGAGATCGCCCTCGGACTGTTCGAACTCCACGTCGACACGGCCGAGTTGACCAACCTGATCGAGGTCGGCCGGTCCGAGCGCGTCACCCCGATGATGTTCGAGCACGAGCTGCTGGAGCGGGCCCGGGCGAGCCGGCGGCACGTCGTCCTGCCGGAGGGCACCGAGGAGCGGGTGCTGCGCGCGGCCGAGATCCTGCTGCGCCGCAACATCTGCGACCTCACCCTGCTCGGCGAGGCCGACGCGGTGCGCCGCAAGGCCGCGGGCCTCGGCATCGACCTCCCGCAGGAACAGCCCGGCACCGACCGCGCCCAGGTCCGGATCGTCGACCCGACCACCAGCCCGCTGCGCCGCCAGTTCGCCGAGCTGTACGCCCGGCTGCGCGCCCACAAGGGGATGACCGTCGAGCTGGCGCTGGACGTGGTCACCGACGTCTCGTACTTCGGCACCCTGATGGTCCAGGAGGGCATCGCGGACGGCATGGTCTCCGGCGCGGTGCACTCCACCGCCGCGACCATCCGGCCCGCCTTCGAGGTGATCAAGACCTCGCCCGGCGCGGCCATCGTGTCGAGCGTCTTCTTCATGTGCCTGGCCGACAAGGTGCTGGTGTACGGCGACTGCGCGGTCAACCCCGACCCGGACGCCCAGCAGCTGGCCGACATCGCGATCCAGTCCGCCGCGACCGCCGCCCAGTTCGGGGTGGAGCCGCGGGTCGCGATGCTCTCGTACTCGACCGGCACCTCCGGGTCCGGCGCGGACGTCGACAAGGTCCGCAAGGCCACCGAGCTGGTCCGCGAGCTGCGGCCGGACATCCTGGTCGAGGGCCCGATCCAGTACGACGCGGCGGTGGACGCCCACGTCGCGGCCACCAAGCTGCCGGGCTCCGCGGTGGCGGGCCGGGCGACCGTGCTGATCTTCCCGGACCTCAACACCGGCAACAACACCTACAAGGCGGTCCAGCGTTCGGCGGGCGCGGTGGCGGTCGGCCCCGTCCTCCAGGGCCTGCGCAAGCCCGTCAACGACCTCTCGCGCGGCGCGCTGGTCCAGGACATCGTCAACACCGTCGCGATCACCGCCATCCAGGCCCAGGACGACAAGGAGTCGAAGGCATGAGCGATGGAACGCGCGTTCTCGTGCTGAACGCCGGCTCCTCGTCGGTGAAGTACCAGCTGATCGACATGCTGGACGGCGCCCGGCTGGCCTCCGGCCTGGTGGAGCGGATCGGCGAGCCCGGCGGGCGGCTGGTGCACACCCCGCACTCGGGCGGGCCGCGCGAGCTGCCGCAGCTCTTCCCGGACCACTCCGCCGCCCTGAAGGCCGTCGCCGAGGAGCTGGCCGCCGACGGCCTCGGGCTGGACTCCCCCGAGCTGGCCGCGATCGGCCACCGGGTGGTGCACGGCGGCAAGCGGTTCACCGAGCCGACCGTCGTCACCGACGACGTGCTCAAGGAGATCCGCCGGCTGATCCCGGTCGCGCCACTGCACAACCCGGCCAACATCACCGGCATCGAGGTGGCCCGCGCGCTGCGCCCGGACCTCCCCCAGGTGGCCGTCTTCGACACCGCCTTCCACGCCTCGATGCCCGAGTTCTCGGCCCGGTACGCGATCGACAAGGCCGTGGCCGACGAGCACCGGGTGCGCCGCTACGGCTTCCACGGCACCTCGCACCAGTACGTCTCGCGGGCCACCGCCCGGCTGCTCGGCAAGGACCCGGCCGAGGTGAACGTGATCGTCCTGCACCTGGGCAACGGCGCCTCCGCCTCGGCGGTCGCCGGCGGTCGCTGCCTGGACACCTCGATGGGCCTGACCCCGCTGGAGGGCCTGGTCATGGGCACCCGCTCGGGCGACATCGACGCCGGCGTGGTGTTCCACCTGCACCGGGTGGGCGGGCTGTCGATCGACGAGATCGACGACCTGCTCAACCGCCGCAGCGGTCTGCGCGGCCTGTGCGGCGACAACGACATGCGCGAGATCATGCGCCGGGCCGGGGCCGGGGACGCCGACGCGAAGCTCGCCTTCGACGCGTACATCCACCGGCTGCGCAAGTACATCGGCGGCTACTACGCCGTGCTCGGCCGGGTGGACGCGATCGCGTTCACCGCGGGTGTCGGGGAGAACGCGGCGCCGGTGCGCGCGGCGGCCACCGCCGGGCTGGACGAACTGGGCATCGCGGTCGACCCCGAGCTGAACTCGGTGCGCTCCGGCGAGGCCCGGATCATCTCGCCCGCGTACGCCCGGGTGGCGGTCGCCGTGGTGCCCACCGACGAGGAACTGGAGATCGCCCGGCAGGCCTTCGCCCTGGTGCACCGGCGGCCCGGGGAGTGACCGGCCGCCGTCTCGCCCCTCGGAATCCTTCGTCGGCGATTCCTCACGATTCGTGCCGAATGCACCTATAACACGAACGGATAGACTGATCCATATGCGCCGAGCGAAAATTGTCTGCACCCTGGGTCCGGCGACGGACTCCTACGAACAGCTGAAGGCCATCGTCGAGGCGGGCATGAACGTCGCCCGACTGAACATGAGCCACGGCAACCACGCGGACCACGAGGAGCGGTACCGCAAGGTCCGCCAGGTCTCGGAGGACACCGGCAAGGCCATCGGCGTCCTGGCCGACCTCCAGGGTCCCAAGATCCGTCTGGCGACCTTCGCCAACGGCCCGGTGACCGTCGACAACGGCGACGAGTTCACCATCACCACCGAGGACGTCCCCGGTGACCAGCACATCTGCGGCACCACCTACAAGGGCCTGCCCGGCGACGTCAAGCCCGGCGACCCGATCCTGATCAACGACGGCGTCATCGCCCTGGAGGTCGTCAGCGTCGACGGCCCGCGGGTGAAGACCGTGGTGATCGAGGGCGGCGTGCTCTCGAACAACAAGGGCATCAACCTGCCCGGCGCGGCCGTGAACGTGCCCGCCCTGTCCGAGAAGGACAAGGACGACCTGCGCTTCGCGCTGCGCCTGGGCGTCGACATGATCGCCCTGTCCTTCGTCCGCAACGCGGACGACATCAAGGACGTCCACGAGGTCATGGACGAGGTCGGCATCCGCGTGCCGGTCATCGCCAAGATCGAGAAGCCGCAGGCCGTCGAGGCCATGGAGGAGATCGTCCTCGCCTTCGACGCCATCATGGTCGCCCGCGGCGACCTGGCCGTCGAGTACCCGCTGGAGCGGGTGCCGCTGGTCCAGAAGCAGCTGATCACGCTGGCCCGCCGCAACGCCAAGCCCGTCATCGTCGCCACCCAGATGATGGAGTCGATGATCCACGCCTCGCGCCCCACCCGCGCCGAGGTCTCCGACGTCGCCAACGCCATCCTGGACGGCACCGACGCGGTCATGCTGTCCGCCGAGTCGAGCGTCGGCAAGTACCCGATCGAGACCGTCCGCACCATGAGCCGGATCGCCGAGAAGGCCGAGGAGGAGCTGCTGTCCCAGGGCCTCCAGCCGCTCAACCCGGGCCGCAAGCCGCGCACCCAGGGCGGCTCGATCGCCCGCGCCGCGTGCGAGCTGGGCGACTTCCTGAACGGCCAGGCGCTGGTCGCGTTCACCAAGTCCGGTGACACCGCCCGCCGCCTGTCCCGCTACCGTTCGCCGATCCCGGTGGTCGCGTTCACCCCGGACGTCGCCACCCGCAACCAGCTCTCGCTGAGCTGGGGCGTCGAGGCGCACGTCACCGAGCAGGTCGGGTCCACCGACGAGATGGTCGCCCAGGTCGACCGGGAGCTGCTGCGCATGGGCAAGCTCGCCGAGGGCGCGACCGTCATCGTCACCGCCGGCTCGCCCCCCGGCATCCCCGGCAACACCAACATGGTCCAGGTGCACCACCTGGGCACCCGGGGCGAGTAACACCAACCCCCTGGCACCGACGCCCGTGGGGCGGTCCTCCGTTGGAGGGCCGCCCCACGGGCGTTCTCGCGACGTCGCCGCCGCCGTGGCGCGGCTGCCGGTCGCCTACTTGTCGCTGTAGGGCGCGTCGTCGTTGAACAGGCGCATGCCGGGGATGGTCAGCGTGCCGCCGAACTGGCCGGCCTGCTTGGCGGTGACCCCGGTCAGCTCCAGGTCCAGCGGGATCGGGATCGAGCCGATCAGGTCGTACAGCCAGCGCGGCAGGGTGTCCGGGGTGAGGGTGATCTCGCCCAGGTCGATCGGGATCGGCAGGCCGAGCACCTTGGAGAGGTGGCCGGACAGCCGCTCCACGTACATCGTGACCGGGCCCTTGCGCATGGTCGAGGTCGAGCCGGGGGCGCCCTTCACGTGGAAGGTCTTGCCGTTGCCCTGCAACGTCGACATGTCGAGGTTGTCGATGTCGACGCTGTCCACCACGAACTTCAGCACCCGCTTGGTGCCGGTCGGGGTCCGCACGTCGTAGACGCCGTGGAAGGCCGCGCCGTGCAGCGCCAGCCGGCTGGTCGCCAGCGTCCAGTTCTGCTGCGGGACGACGTCCCCGGTGGCGGGCGCGCCGGCGGTCAGGCCGCGGGTGTCCACCGCGCAGTTGGGGTTGGCGGTCGGCGAGGAGGACGGGGTGTCGGCGGCGGACGGGGTGGCGGAGGCCGTCCTCGGGCTCGCCTTGCCGCTCGGCTTCCCCGTGGTGGCGCCGGCCGGGCCACCGGCGGCGGGGGCCGGCGCGGTGGGCGAGGCCTGGTCGCCCGCCGGAGTCTGCTCGCCGCTGTGGGCGGCGGGCGGCGCGCTGCCGGGCTGGGTGTCGGCCGGGGCCCCGGCCGTCGGGGCCTGCGGCTGGGCCGGCGTCCCGGCGCGCGGGGCCGGGGCGGCCGGCGCGGGGGCCTGGGTGGTCTCCGGCGCGGGGGCGCCGGTCGACTTGGCACTCGGCGTCGGGCTCGGTGAACCACCCGGCTCCAGCAGGTGGTTGGCGCCGCCCAGGACGTCGCCGATCAGCCCGGCCTGGTGCACCGTGTCCGAACCGCCGGGGGCGGCGGAGCGGGCGGCCGGCGGCGTGGTCGCCGGGGTGGTGGCCGTGCCGGTCGGGGCGCCGGTCGGCGTCGCGCCGGCGCTCGGCGTACCGGCCGGCGCGGAGGGCTGCTGGGTGGGAGCGGCGGTCGGCGTCTGGGTGGGGATCGCGCTCGGCCCCGTCGAGGGCGCCGTCGAGGGAACGGTGGAAGGCGCCGTGGACGGACCGGGCGGCGGCTCGGGCAGCTCGCTCTTGGGGACGGGCGTCTCCAGCGGCGCGACGTCCGGCACGGTGGCGGGCGCGGTCCCGCAGGGCTTGCCCGCCGTGGACTCGGCGACGGCCGGGTTGGGGGTGTACGCGGCGGCCATCAGCAGCGCCGTCGGCACCGCGGCCATCGCCAGCGCGCGGCCTCTCAGCCGGACCCGGACGGGCGTGCGCGGCGCCGCGTGTCGACCGGCGCGCTGCGGTTGGTCATCCGACGCGCTCACCGCGCCTCCTTCGGGTCCACGGCGGCGGCCTGCTCGTTCGACGCGGCCTGTGCGGGCAGCTTCGCGGTGGGCGCTTCGGCCGCCGCGGGCTCGGTGGCGACGTTCTCGGCGACGACAGCGGTCTCGGCGACAGCGGTCTCGGCGACAGCGGCCTCGGAGGCAGGTGTTGCGGAGGCAGGTGCCTCAGCGGCGGGGGCCTCGGT
Source organism: Kitasatospora sp. NBC_01300 (assembly GCF_041435235.1). Lineage (NCBI taxonomy): Bacteria > Bacillati > Actinomycetota > Actinomycetes > Kitasatosporales > Streptomycetaceae > Kitasatospora > Kitasatospora sp. NBC_01300. The sequence continues at coordinate 2,785,831 of NZ_CP108408.1, forward strand.
GGCGACGCTCGCGGCGACGGCGGTCTTGGGCGCCTTCGGCTCCGGCAGCGGCGCCCAGGACGCCATCAGACCGCCGCCGATCAGCCCCGGCAGCAGCGCCAGGCCGAACCCGGCCAGGTTGGAGACCGGGATCGAGACCAGCGTCAGCAGGGTGGTGGCGACCCCCGCGAAGACCCGCACGGTCGGCTGGAACCACGCGGTCAGCCCGAGCACGATCAGCAGCACGCCGATGATCAGCGATCCGGCGCCCGCCGTGGTGGCCATGGCCACCGTCATGCCGCCCAACGAGAGCTTGGCGTACGGGAAGTACATGATCGGGACGCCGGCGATCATGGCCAGCAGGCCGCCGTAGTACGGCCGCGTCCGACGGAAGGTACGGAACACCCGGCGCAGCCACTGGACGGGGTTCTCGTGCTCGGCGGGCCGGAATGAGGCAAGGGCGCTGGACACGGTGCAGCTCCTCGATGGTGTGAACGAGGGATGGACGAGACACGGGATCCGGCGACGGCGCGCGCGCCGCCACCGGTCCCACAGGTGCCGTCGGGGCGGCGGACCGGGCCCGGTCCGCCGCCCGTCAAAGGCCTAGTAGCACTCGCCGGTGCCGTCGGTGTGCAGCGCGAGCTTCAGGCCGGGGAGCTTGAAGGTGCCGGCCGAGGTGGCCCAGGCGGTCTGCTGCACGTTGTACAGGTCGGCCTTGTCGGCGGCCTGGGCGAAGCCGGTCGCGCCGGACGGCAGGCCGCCGAGCTTGGACTTCCAGCCCTGGGTGGCCTCGCCCTTGAGGGTCGAGGCGTCCTGGCCGATGTTGATGTTGGTGAACTCGGCGTCCGCGTTCAGCTGGTCGAGGTCGATCAGCAGGTTCTTGGCGTAGACCTGCTTCTTGACGTCGTCGCTGTTGCCCGCCTCCAGGCGAAGGATGATCTTGGGCAGCTTCCACGGCAGGCCGGGGATGACGTTGGGGTCGGTCACCACCGACTGGCAGAGGCCCTTGATGGTGGCCTCGTCGAAGGCCGAGACGGCGACCGGGTGCGGAGTGCCGTTCACCTCGGCGTCGATCGAGCCGAACTGGGCGAAGTTCTTGCCGTGCAGCTCCGGCGTGGTGACCTTGAAGCTCTGGCCGGAGACGCTGAACGAAGCCGCCAGCGCGTTGTTGGCCATGGCGGCGCCGACCATCGCGGTGGCCGCGATGCTCGGCACCATCACCAGGGCGAAGCGCTTCCAGCGGGTCTTGCCGTAGGTCTGGGACATGCGAGTCCTCCTTCTAGGACGTACATCTCCGGCTCCCCGGCGGCGCGCCCGCGCCGGTGGGGGACTGGGATGGGAGAGAGCTACGTCCTCGGTAGCGGAGAGCGCCTTGGGCGTCGTCGGACGCGGGAGCGGCCGGCACACAGCGGCACTCCCGACCCTCCACCGGCCGTCCTTGCGGGGCGGCGGGCAGGACCGACGACATCGGCGATCACCCCCGAGCGACAACCAGCGACCGCGCAGGGCCGCGCGGCCGGTCGAAGGACAGGAACCGCCGTGGGACCGCGGATACCCCCCTGCCCTCCCTACCGCCGACCGGGGTCGGCGGATCACCCGGTGGGGATCCCGTGCTCCACGTGGCCGACCGGATCGGAGGGTGTGCCGACCGGATCGGAGGGTGTGGAGTCAGGGACCGGGCGTCGCCGATCGTGCTCGAATCCCGGGCGAAGCACAAGAGGTTCCTTACTGACGGGTAATGCAACACCCGACGGCGTTGACCGTGAAATCGGCGTGCCATGCACCGTGTGTGACGTCTTGAAGGAAACGTGACGAAGAAATCCGCCGGAAACATGAACGAAACACCCGTGGACAGTCACCAAGTGTGACTGTCCACGGGTGTTGTCAAGATTTGGTAAACCTCTGTCCGGTTGACCGGATTGTCGCCAAATCACCCGGCGACACCGCAGGTCATCCGACGTGCCAGGACCCGCCCGGGACGGGCCGGGCCCGGACCGGAGGAGGCGTCAGAACAGCACGCGCGCCAGCGCGGTGCGGGCCGCGGTGACCCGAGGGTCCTCCGGGCCGATCACCTCGAACAGCTCCAGCAGGCGCAGCCGGGCGGCGTCCCGGTCCTCGCCGGCGGTCCGGCCGACGGTGTCCACCAGTCGGCCGAAGGCGTCCTCGACGTGACCGCCCACCAGGTCCAGGTCGGCCGCCCGCAGCTGGGCCTCGACGTCCTTCGGGTCGGCCGCGGCCGCGGCGCGGACGGCCTGCGGGTCCACGCTCTCGATCCGCTGCAGCAGTTCGGCCTGGGCGAGGCCCAGCCTGGCCTCGGTGTTGCCCGGCTGGTCGGCCAGCACGTTCCGGTAGGCCTGGACGGCGCCGCCCAGGTCGCCGCTGTCCAGCGCGTCGTGCGCGGCGGCCAGGGCCGGGTCCTCCGGCCGCTGCGGGGCGGCGTCCGGCGCCTCGCCCGGGGCCCCGGCGCCGCCGACCACGCCGAAGCGCTGCTCGGCGACCAGGATCAGCTGGTCCAGCACCTTGCGGACGTTGGCCGCGCTCTCCGCGCCCTGGAACAGCGGCACCAGCTGGCCGGCCACCACGGCCATCACGGCCGGGATGCCCTGGATGCCGAACTGCTGGGAGATCAGCGGGTTGGCGTCCACGTCGATCTTGGCGAGCACGAACCGGCCGGCGTACTCCTCGGCCAGGCCCTCCAGGATCGGGCTGAGCTGCTTGCAGGGGCCGCACCACTCGGCCCAGAAGTCGATGACGACCGGCACTTCGGTGGAGCGCTGGACGACCTCGGCCTCGAAGGTGTCCTCGGTGACATCGATGACGAGCGCGTAGGCGGACTGCGCGGGGGCGACTCCGGCCGCTTCGTCGGCGGCCGCCTGGCGGGCCCGCTCGACCCGGGCCTGCTCGGCCTTCTGGGCAGCCTCGCCGGCTGCCTTCACTGCGGCGAGGTCGACCGCACCGCGCAGGGCGGAGCTGTTGAGACGCGAATTCCGTGGCTGCATGGCACCATCCTCCCCCGTCCGCGCCGCCTGCGGGCAACCAACCTCGGGAAAGTCGCCCCGCACGGGCCGTGCGGCGCGGATTCCCGGGCGCGGCGGCCCTCCCCCGGTAGCCTGAACCGTTCGGCGCGGATCCCCACCCGCGCCCGCGCCGCCCCGTCCCACGGGTGCGGCGCCTGGTTGTCACTGCTTTCGCTACGAGTCGTAGCGTAACTGGAGCCGGGGTCCCGCCCGCAAGCCCCACCGGCGGTTCCGCGACGTGACCTGCCCCACTTTCCGGGGCGGCCCGGCTGCCCGAACGGGCGAACAGCCGCTACCGTTACCAGCCCCACCCATGTTACTCACCAGTAGAGCGCAAGGAGGCCCGGTTGCCGGCCCCCCAGCCCCCCGCGAACCCGGACGTCACGGGCCCGGAGACCGCGGACGGCCCCGCCCCCTCGGCGGGTGCCACGACCAGGGCCAAGGGGCGCCCGCGCAGCGCCGCCGCCGACCGCGCCATCCTCGACGCCACCCGCGAGGCCCTCGCCGAACTCGGCTGGGGCGGGCTGACCATGGGCCACGTCGCGACCCGCGCCAAGGTCGCCAAGACCACCCTCTACCGCCGCTGGCCGTCCAAGAACGAACTCGTGGTGGACGCCGTCGCCAGCCTCTTCGACGACCTGGTGATGCCCGACCTCGGCAGCCTGCGGGCCGACATCGAGGCGGTGGTCGCCCAGTTCGCCGACCTGCTGGCCCGCCCCGAGACCCAGGCCGCGCTGCTCGCGCTGTTCGCCGAGGGCACCCGCGACCCGCACCTGCGCCGCCGGATCCGGGAGGCCATCGTCGACCCGCAGAAGCGCCTGGTCCGGCAGGGCCGGGCGGCCGCCCAGGCGCGCGGCGAACTCGCCCCGGACGCCGACCCGCGGACGGCCCGCGAGGAGATCGACATCATCTTCGACACCATCGCCGGGACGGTCGAGCACCGCGTCCTGGTCAGCGGCGAGCCGATCACCGCCGACTGGACCCGCCGCTTCACCAACCTGCTGCTCGGCCCCTTCCCCAGCCTGCTGGGCGACTGAGAGTACGGCGAAGCCGCCCCGCACGGAGCTCCGTACGGGGCGGCCCACCGGCACGTCCTAGAAGGACGCGTTCTCCCGGTACGTCCCCCACTCCTCGCGCAGCGCGTTGCAGATCTCGCCCAGGGTCGCCTCGGCGCGCACCGCGTCCAGCATCGGCGGGATCATCGACTCGCCCGAGCGCGCGGCCGCCAGCATGGCGTCCAGCCCGGCCCGCACCGCCGCCTCGTCCCGGGCCTCCTTGCGCTCGCGCAGCACCCGCACCTGCTCGCGTTCGACCTCGTGGCTGACCCGCAGGATCTCCAGTTCGGGGGTGACGCTGCGCGGGTGGCAGTTGACGCCGACCACGCGCTTGTCCCCCTTCTCCACCGACTGCTGGTACTGGAAGGCCGCCTCGGCGATCTCGCCGGTGAACCAGCCCTCCTCGATCCCGCGCAGGATGCCGGAGGTGATCGGGCCGATCCCGTGGTCCTCGCGGCCCTTGTCCAGGATCCGTTCGAAGATCGCCTCGGCCTGCTGCTCGATCCGGTCGGTGAGCGCCTCGACGTACCAGGAACCGCCCAGCGGGTCGGCCACGTTGGCGACGCCGGTCTCCTCCATCAGCACCTGCTGGGTGCGCAGGGCGATCTCGGCGGCCTGCTCGGAGGGCAGCGCCAGGGTCTCGTCCAGGGCGTTGGTGTGCAGCGAGTTGGTGCCGCCGAGCACCGCGGACAGCGCCTCCACGGCGGTGCGGACCACGTTGTTGTACGGCTGCTGCGCGGTCAGCGAGACGCCGGCGGTCTGGGTGTGGAAGCGCAGCCACTGCGCCTTGTCGGTCTTGGCGCCGAAGCGGTCGCGCATCCAGCGGGCCCAGATCCGGCGCGCGGCGCGGAACTTGGCGATCTCCTCGAAGAAGTCCAGGTGCGCGTCGAAGAAGAAGGACAGGCCGGGCGCGAAGACGTCCACGTCCAGGCCCCGGGACAGGCCCAGCTCGACGTAGGCGAAGCCGTCGGCGAGGGTGTACGCGAGTTCCTGCGCGGCCGTCGCCCCGGCCTCGCGGATGTGGTAGCCGGAGACGGACAGCGGCTTGTACGCGGGGATGCCCTGGGCGCAGTACGCCATCAGGTCGCCGATCAGCCGCAGGTGCGGCTCGGGGGCGAAGAGCCACTCCTTCTGGGCGATGTACTCCTTGAAGATGTCCGTCTGCAGGGTGCCGTTGAGCACCGCCGGGTCGACGCCCTGGCGCTCGGCGGCGACCAGGTACATGCAGAAGATCGGGACGGCCGGGCCGCTGATCGTCATCGAGGTGGTGACCTCGCCGAGCGGGATGCCGTTGAACAGCACCTCCATGTCGGCGGCCGAGTCGATGGCGACGCCGCAGTGGCCCACCTCACCGAGCGACTTGGCGTCGTCGGAGTCGTAGCCCATCAGGGTGGGCATGTCGAAGGCGACCGAGAGGCCGCCGCCGCCCGCCTCCAGGATCATCCGGTAGCGCTCGTTGGTCTGCTGCGCGTTGCCGAAGCCGGCGAACTGGCGGATGGTCCAGGTGCGGCCCCGGTAGCCGGTCGGGTGCAGTCCGCGGGTGAAGGGGTACTCGCCCGGCCAGCCGATCCGTTCGAAGCCCTCGACGGCCTGCCCGGGGGCGGGACCGTACGCCGGCTCGACCTCGTCGCCGGACAGGGTGGTGAAGTCCGCGTCCCGCTTGCGGGCGCTGTCGTACCGCTGCTGCCAGCGCTGCCGTCCGCGCTCGATCTCCTCGGCGTCCATGACCCCGAACTCCGCTCCGTACGGCCGCCACGGCACCGGGGCGGCACAGCTATTAGGACGTCCTACTAATTTACTCGGACGTCCTAGCAGCTGTCGATGGATGCCGGGGCCGAAACGCCGCGGGCCGCCCTCCCGGGGCCCGGAAACGCGCGGTGCCCCCTCCCCCGCGGGGGAAGGGGCACTCGCCGGGGCGTCGGATCAGACGCCGGCGGGCTGGCGGGCGTCGCCGCCGGCCGGGAGCCGCTCGGCGGCCTCGCGGACCACCTTGCGCTCGAAGACGAAGGACGCGAACGGGATGCAGCCGGCGGCCAGGGTCAGGATCATCCGGCCGAGCGGCCACTTCAGCTTCTGCCCGAGCAGGAAGGTCACCACGAAGTACCCGATGTACAGGTAGCCGTGCAGCATCGCGACGTACGTGGTCAGGTCCTCGGCCGCGTCGAAGCCGTACTTCGTGACCATGAAGCCGCAGAACACCAGCAGGGCCACACCTGTCGCAATGGCCAGGGCCCGGTACCAGCCCAGCAGGGGGGTCGCCTTCATACTCTTCATCGCCTCGTTCGGCAGGGATCGACCGGTACGCCCGGATCCGCGCACCGCTCACACGAGGGTAACCGTCCTCACGGCCGCTCCCGCGCAGCCCCCTCGCCGCGTTCGTCGGTGAAGTCGCCGGCGGCGATCCGCAGCGGCCTGAGCAGTTCGAACACCTGCCGACACTGCTCGGTGTCGTACTCCTCCAGCCCGAAGTCCATCGCCATGAGTTCCCGGGTGGCCTCCTCGACCGTCTCGCGGCCGCGGCCGGTGATCGTGGCGAGCACGCCGCGGCCGTCCAGCGGGTTGGGGCGGCGGGCGACCAGGCCGGCCCGCTCCAGCCGGTCGACGGTGTTGGTGACGCTGGTCGGGTGGACCATGAGCCGCTCGCCGATCTTGGACAGCGACAGCTCGCCGGTCCGGCTGAAGGTCAGCAGCACCAGCGCCTCGTACCGGGCGAAGGTCAGCCCGTACGGCTTGAGCACCGCGTCGACCCGGGAGAGCAGGATCTGGTGGGCTCGCATGATCGAGGTGATCGCCGCCATCGAGGGGACCCCGCCCCAGCGGCGGGTCCAGAGCTCGTCGGCGCGGGCGATCGGGTCGAAGTCGAGGGCTAGGGGCTTGGGCACCTCCTTACCGTACCGGCGGAGGGGGCGGGCGCTACCAGCCGTCCTGATGGTGGACAAGCACGACGCGTGGCGGGAACCCGCCAAAAGGGCTGCCAGGTCCGTACCAGAACATTGCACCGGTGTGAATGCGGGGCAACAGGACCGGGCCGCGGCGGAGTTGACGGCCGATCGGTCCGCAGCCGCACTATCAGGCCTCGGTTCGGATGGTAACCCGCTGAAAGACCGGGTGATTCGCACCTTTTGTCCGCCCGTTCACAATCCCTCCGGCTGGCGGGACTTGGCCAATTCATGAGCAAGACCTGTCATTTGATTTGCTCGATTGTCATGCTTTCCGCCAACCCCGTCGGCAGCCACCACCCCCACCCACCGGTGGCCCGCCGCTCGACCGCACGGGGTCCGCACGTCAGCGCCCGTCCCGCCCCTCAGGTGCCGACCCCGGCCCCCGGGACGCGGCGCGACCGCCCACACGCGGTTACCCGGAAGGACTCGTCCGTGAAGCGAAAGCTCGCAGCAGTCGCCGTACTCTCCGCCACCGCCCTGCTCACCGGCGTCGTCCAGGTGAGCACCGCCGCCCAGGCCAGCCCGGTCCCCGCGGCGCAGGCGCAGGCCGCCGAGCAGCAGGCGGCCGCGCTCGCCCTGGCCGGCGGCCAGTCCGGCCCGCTGGCGAAGGCCCTCGCCCTCGGCGGCCAGGAGCAACTGGTGGCGAAGGACGCCGTGGTGGACAAGGACGGCACCCGGCACCTGCGCTTCGAGCGCACCTACGCCGGCCTGCCGGTGCTCGGCGGCGACCTGGTCGTCCACCAGAGCGCCCGCGGCGCGGTGGAGTCGGTCGACAAGGCGGTCTCCGCGCAGCTGAGCCTGTCGAGCCTGGCCCCGCAGATCCCCGCCGACAAGGCCGCCGCGCAGGCCACCGGCGCCGTCCAGGCCACCGTCGGCGTCGCCGCGGACAAGGACGAGTCCCCGCTGGCGGCCGTGCACCAGACCGGCAAGGCCGAGCTGGTGGTCTGGGCGAGCGACGGCAACCCGCGCCTGGCCTACCGGACCACCGTCGAGGGCGTGCGCGCCGACGGCACCCCCAGCAGCCAGCTGCTGGTCACCGACGCCGCCACCGGCCAGGTGCTGTCCACCCACGAGCAGGTGCAGACCGCCTCCGGCACCGGCAAGGGCGTCTTCGTCGGCAACGTCCCGCTGACCACCACCCAGAGCGGCACCTCGTACCAGCTGAAGGACGCCACCCGCGGCGGCCAGTCGACCGTCAACCTGAAGAACAAGACCTCCGGCACCGGCACGCTGGTCGCCAACTCGACCAACGCCTTCGGCAACGGCCTGGCCTCCAACAGCGAGTCCGCCGCCGTGGACGCCCAGTACGGCGCGGCCGCCACCTGGGACTTCTACAAGAACACCTTCGGCCGCAACGGCATCAAGAACAACGGCGTCGGCGCGACCAGCCGGGTGCACTACGGCTCCAACTACGTGAACGCGTTCTGGAGCGACGCCTGCTTCTGCATGTCCTACGGCGACGGCAGCGGCAACACCCACCCGCTCACCGAGATCGACGTGGCCGGCCACGAGATGAGCCACGGCGTCACCTCCGCCACGGCGAACCTCAACTACTCCGGCGAGTCCGGCGGCCTCAACGAGGCCACCTCCGACATCTTCGGCACCATGGTCGAGTTCTACGCCAACCTGCCCTCCAACCCGCCGAACTACTGGATCGGCGAGCTGATCAACCTGAACGGCGACGGCTCCCCGCTGCGCTACATGGACAAGCCCAGCAAGGACGGCGCCTCGGCGGACTCCTGGTACTCGGGCGTCGGCAACCTGGACGTCCACTACTCCTCGGGCATCGCCAACCACTTCTTCTACCTGCTGTCCGAGGGCAGCGGCGCGAAGAGCATCAACGGCTTCAGCTACAACAGCCCGACCTCCAACGGCTCGGCCGTCACCGGCATCGGCCGGGACAAGGCCGCGCAGATCTGGTACCGCGCGCTGACCGTCTACTTCACCTCCACCACCAACTACGCGAGTGCCCGCACCGGCACCCTGAAGGCCGCCTCCGACCTGTACGGCGCCACCAGCGCCGAGTACAAGGCGGTCGCGGCCGCGTGGAGCGGCGTCAACGTCAACTGACGTACGGCGCACGGTGACAGGACGTCCGGGGCCCCTGTGGAGGGCGGCCCCGGGCGTCCGCACACCCTCTTGCCCGCCCGCCCTCGCACGCCCACCCTCCCCGTTCCCGGGGTGGCGGAGCCCCGCCGGCCGGACGAACCGCCCGTAGCGGGCACCGGGCGGCAGCCGAACCATCCGTACCAACACTGGCGGATCCCGGCCAATCCCTGTCCGTGGTCTGTCATTTCCTGCCATCGATTGTCATGCTTCTGCCCAAGCCCCGTCCGACATCCGTCACCCCCACCCGTCGACGGATCGTCAGGTACCGCACGGGAGCAGCACGTCCGCGCCCTACCGCCCCCCGGCGCCAACCCCGGCGCCCCGGTACGCGGCGCAACCGCGCGCACACGCGGTTTCGTGGAAGGAACCCCCGCACGTGAAGCGAAAGCTGACAGCCGGCGCCATACTCTCCTCCACCGCCCTGCTCGCCGGCGTGATCCAGATCGCCATCGTCCCCGCCGCCCAGGCCGCCGCCCCGTCGCCGGAGCAGCAGCGCGCCGCGCTGCTCGCGGTGGCCGCCGGGCAGAGCAGCCCGGTCGCCCAGGCCCTGGCCCTCGGCGGCCAGGAGCGGCTGGTGGTCAAGGACGTCGTCGCCGACGCCAACGGTGAACGCCACCTGCGCTACGAGCGGACCTACGCCGGCCTGCCGGTGCTCGGCGGCGACCTGGTCGTCCACCAGCGCGCCGACGGCTCGGTGGACTCGGTCGACCGGGCCTTCGACGGCAGCCTGTCGCTGCCGAGCCTGGCCCCGGGCCTCGCCGCCGGGCAGGCGGCCGAGCGGGCCACCGCCGCGGTTCAGGCGACCGTCGGGACGGCCGCCGACGAGGACGAGGCGGCGCTCAGCCGGGTCGACGGCGCGGGCGCGGCCGAGCTGGTGGTGTGGGCGGCCGACGGCGCGCCGCGGCTGGCCCACCGCACGGTGGTCCACGGCGAGCGGGCCGACGGCACCCCGAGCAGCCAGCAGGTCGTCACCGACGCCGCCACCGGCCAGGTGCTGTCCACCCGCGAGCAGGTGCAGACCGCCTCCGGCACCGGCAAGGGCGTCAACGTCGGCAGCGTCACGCTGACCACCACCCAGAGCGGCTCGACCTACTCGCTGAAGGACGCCACGCGCGGCGGCCAGTCCACCACCGACCTCAAGGGCGCCACCTCGGGCAACGGCACGCTGTTCGCCAAGACCAGCAACTCCTGGGGCAACGGCCTGGCCTCCAACCGCGAGTCCGCCGCCGTGGACGCCCAGTACGGCGCCGCGGCCACCTGGGACTACTACAAGAACACCTTCGGCCGCAACGGCATCAAGAACAACGGCGTCGGCGCCGCCAGCCGCGTCCACTACGGCTCCAACTACGTCAACGCGTTCTGGGACGACTCCTGCTTCTGCATGACGTACGGGGACGGCTCCGGCAACACCAACCCGCTGACCGCGATCGACGTCTCCGGCCACGAGATGACCCACGGCGTCACCTCCGCCACGGCGAACCTCAACTACTCCGGCGAGTCCGGCGGCCTCAACGAGGCCACCTCCGACATCTTCGGCACCATGGTCGAGTGGTCGGCCAACCTGCCCGCGGACCCGCCGGACTACCTGATCGGCGAGAAGCTCAACATCTTCGGCAACGGCAAGCCGCTGCGCTACATGGACAAGCCCTCCAAGGACGGCAGCTCCGCGGACTCCTGGTACTCGGGCGTCGGCAACCTCGACGTCCACTACTCCTCGGGCATCGCCAACCACTTCTTCTACCTGCTGTCCGAGGGCAGCGGCGCCAAGGTGGTCAACGGGGTCAGCTACAACAGCCCGACCTCCAACGGCTCGACGGTCACCGGCATCGGCCGGACCAAGGCGGCCGCGATCTGGTACCGCGCGCTGACCGTCTACATGACCTCCACCACCAACTACAAGGCCGCCCGCACGGCGACCCTGAAGGCCGCGACCGACCTGTACGGCGCCACCAGCACCGAGTACAAGACCGTGGCGGCCGCGTGGAGCGGCGTCAACGTCAACTAGTGCGCGCGCCGGCACACCCCAGCCACCCCCGGTAAGAAACGGCGACAGGCTGCCGCGGCCCTTTGGGAGAGGAGGCCGCGGCAGCCTGTCGACCGTCGCGTGGCGGGGGTTCGTCGCTACGCGGTGGCCGGCTTCAGCTCTCCGCGCTCCTCCTTGGCGAGCATCCGCTCGGCGAAGAAGCCGCCGGTGGGCAGCACCGAGAGGACGAACAGCAGCACGCCGCGCTTGGCGTCCCACTTCTGCGCCTGCCAGGCCTGGATCCAGAAGACGACGTACAGGATGAACAGGATCCCGTGGACCATGCCCATCACCGGGACGCCGTCGAAGGACGTGGTCCGCTTCAGCACGGAGCAGATCAGCAGCAGGATGAACGAGACCCCTTCGGGGCCGGAGACCAGGCGCAGGCGGTGGACGGCGCTGCTGTTCACGATGGATACCTCAATACGGGGGTCGGAGGCGTACCTGCTTGTGAAGCGACTCACAAGCCTTCCGGCCATTATCACCGAGCACCTGTCCGAAGCCCCGGCCGGGGTGGGCACCGTGCCCGACGTCACAACCGCCGTGTCCCGCCCCGGCGGCACGGCCGTCGTGCCCGACCCCACGGCCGTCGTGTCCGTGTCACAGCTGTGCGCCAGAACCCGGCTCGTCGCGCCGGCCCGTCACCCGCTGCCCCTATCCTGCTGCCCGCGCCCGACGCACCGGGCGCCGTAGACATCGGACGACCGGGGGTAGCGACCACATGTTCAAGCGGGACTGGGACCGAAGGACCTGCGCCAAGCGCGGCCACACCACCTACGCGCCGACCGAGCCCGAGCTGGCCGCCCGGCTGCACGCCGCGACCGCCCTCGGCGACGCCTGGCGCTGCCTGCGCTGCGGCGACTTCGCGCTCGGCACCCCGCACGGCTCCGGCCCGGCGCAGGACGCCCCGCTGGTGCCGCGCGGCAAGGCGCTGCGGGACCTCTTCATCCTGCGCTTCCTCGCCGTCGAGCGGGTGCTGCGCGGTCTGCTGATCATCATCGTGGCCTGGGCCGTCTGGAAGTTCTCCAACAGCCAGGACGCCGTGCACCGGGTCTTCGACGAGAACCTGTCGGTCTTCCGGCCGGTCACCGACCACTTCCACTGGGACCTCGAACACTCCCCGATCGTCGACACCATCCGCAAGACCTTCGACTACCGGAAGAGCACCCTGCTGATCGTCGCGGGCGCGCTGCTGGCCTACGCGCTGATCGAGATCGTCGAGGCGGTCGGCCTCTGGCTCGGCAGGCGCTGGGCCGAGTACCTCACCGTCGTGGCCACCGCCGCCTTCCTGCCGCTGGAGGGCTACGAGCTGAGCGAGCACGTCAGCGCCGTGAAGATCGGCACGCTGGTGCTGAACATCGCCGCGGTGCTCTGGATCATGCTGTCCAAGCGGCTGTTCGGGCTGCGCGGCGGGGTGGTGGCCTTCGAGGCGGAGCGCCACTCGGCCTCGCTGCTGGAGGTCGAGGAGGCGGCCGGCACCGTCCCGCACGCCGCCCGGGGGGCGCACGCGCGGGCGTGACCGGCGCGTTTGTCGCAGACCGGTACCAGTTCCGCCGTTCCCCCTCCCCCCGCACCGGCCGCGCCCGCTAGATTGCGGCCGTGGCACAGTTCAGACTCCAGGGATCCCGGGTACTCGCGGTCGAGTTGGCCGGCGAGGCCGTCAAGGCCAGACACGGCTCGATGGTCGCCTACACCGGCCAGATGAGCTTCAAGAAGCTGACCGGCGGCGGGGACGGCCTGCGCGGCATGGTCGCCCGCCGGCTCACCGGCGAGCAGATGACCGTCATGGAGGTGAAGGGCCAGGGCACCTGCTACTTCGCCGACAAGGCCACCGAGATCAACCTGGTCCGGCTGAACGGCGAGACGCTGTTCGTCGAGGCGGACAACCTGCTCTGCACGGAGGGCTCGCTGCGCACCGGCACCACCTTCACCGGGCTCAACGGCATGTCCTCCGGCAACGGCCTCTTCACCACCAAGGTGGAGGGGCACGGCTGGGCCGCCGTCACCTCGAACGGGCCCGCGATCATCCTGCGGGTCGGCCAGGGCCAGCCGCTGCGGGTGGACCCGGGCGCCTACGTGGCGCACACCGGCAGCCTGCACCGCAGCCTGAAGTCGGGCGCGGGCTGGACGACGGTGATCGGCGAGGGCGGCGGCGAGGCCGTCCAGGTGGAGTTCACCGGAGAGGGCCTGGTGTACGTGCAGCCGTCGGAGAAGGTCACCATCGGGGGCGACGTCTGATGGGCTTCACGAAGATCAACGGCAAGATGGTCGAGGCCGTGGTGCTGCCCGGGCAGCGACTGTTCAGCCAGCGCGGCGCGATGCTCGCGTACACCGGGGACGTCCGCTTCACGCCGAACATCACCGGCGGGCAGGGCGGCGTGATGTCGATGATCGGCCGCCGGGTGGCCAACGAGGACACCCCGCTGATGACCGTCGAGGGCCAGGGCCGGGTGATGTTCGGCCACGGCGGCCACCACGTGCACGTGATCGACCTGGCCGGCGACACCCTGTACGTCGAGGCGGACCGGCTGCTGGCCTTCGAGGGCACGCTGCGCCAGTCCACCATGTTCATGGGCTCGCAGGGCGGGGTGATGGGCATGGTCCGCGGCCAGGTCACCGGCCAGGGCCTGTTCACCACCCAGCTGGACGGCAAGGGCTCGGTCGCGGTGATGGCGCACGGCGGCGTCTTCGAGCTGCCGATCGTCCCGGGCCAACCGGTGCACGTCGACCCGCAGGCGTACGTGGCGCACCGCGGCCAGGTGCAGAACAAGCTGTCCACGGCGCTGGGCTGGCGCGACATGATCGGCCGCGGCTCCGGCGAGGCCTTCCAGCTGGAGCTGTCCGGACAGGGCGCGGTGTACGTCCAGGCGAGCGAGGAGAAGCTCTGATGTCCTACCCGCCGCAGCCGCCGTACGGGCAGTCGCCGTACGACCAGCCGACCCAGCCCGGCTTCGCCGCCCCTCCCCCGCCGGGCTACGCGCCGCCGCCCGCGCAGGGCTACCCCCAGCAGGGCGGGTACCCGCCGCCGCCTCCCCCGCAGCAGCCCCAACAGGCCTACGCCCAGGAGCAGTTCGGCGGCCAGCAGGCCCCGCTGCCGAGCGCGCACGGCGGCTCCGGCCCGGTGGTGCACGACGCGTACAGCCTGCCGGTGAACGACAACGTCAACCCGTACGCCTTCTCGGTCGACCTGAACGGCTCGTACTTCCTGCAGAAGGGCAAGATGGTCGCCTACTACGGCGACATCACCTTCAAGGGCGTCGGCGCCGGCATGCTGGACCGGGTGATCGGCCAGCACTTCAACTCGCCGATGCACGCGGCGGACTGGGTGGTCGCCCAGGGCCGCGGCAAGCTGCTGCTGGCCGACCGGGCCTTCGACCTCAACTCCTACGACCTGGACGACGGCAACCTGACCGTCCGCTCGGGCAACCTGCTGGCCTTCGACCCGTCGCTGCGGCTCAAGCAGTCGATCATCCCGGGCTTCCTGACCCTGATCGGCACCGGGAAGTTCGTCGCCGCCTCCAACGGGCCGGTGCACTTCGTCGAGCCGCCGATCCGGGTGGACCCGCAGGCGCTGGTGGGCTGGGCGGACTGCCCGGCGCCGTGCCACCACTACGACCACGACTACATGCACGGGCTGATCGGCGGCATCCGGCGGCTGACCGGGCTGGGCGGGGCCTCCGGCGAGGAGCACCAGTTCGAGTTCATCGGCGCCGGCCAGGTGCTGCTGCAGTCCAGCGAGAAACTGATGGCCGAGCGGTCGGTGGGCCAGGTGGACGCCGAGGCGGGCGTGCCGGTGGGCGGGGTGCCGTCGCAGCCGGCGGCGTCGGGCCACGGCGGGGGCAACCTCAACGTGCCGGGTCTCGGTAATCTGGGCGATCTGGGGCGACGTTTCGGCCTGTAAACTTGTACAAGATTGAACTAAATAGGGTATGCTGAGCCCATGGATACGCACACGATCAACACTGCGGACACCCCTCCGTCGCAGCCCGAGGAGGAGACTCCCTGGCTGACCGCCAGGGAGCAGCGGATGTGGCGCGCCCATCTGGAGGTCGCCAAGCTGCTGGAGTACCAGCTCAGCCGTGAACTCCAGCCGCACAACCTGGCGATCAACGACTACGAGATCCTGGTGGTGCTCTCCGAGGCCCCCGACCGCCGGATGCGGATGACCGACCTCGCCACCGCCACCCTCCAGTCCAAGAGCCGGCTCTCGCACCAGATCACCCGGATGGAGAACGCCGGCCTGGTGCTGCGCCAGGAGTGTCCCGGCGACCGCCGCGGCCTCTACGCCCACCTCACCGAGCACGGCTGGGAGACCATGCAGCGGGTCGCCCCCGACCACGTGCGCAGCGTCCGGGCCCACTTCATCGACCGCTTCACCCAGGAGCAGCTCGACGCCATGTACGAGGCCCTCGCCCCGGTCGCCGAACACCTCCGCGGCCTGCGCGGCCGCGCCTGACGCGCCGCCCCCAGCACACCGGGGCCGGCCCCACCGGGGGCCGGCCCCGCGCCGTCCTCAGCCCCGGGTGAGGCCGGCCACGAGTTCGTCGGCCGCGCCGTACGGGTCCAGTTCGCCCGCCACCACCCGCTCGGCCAGGCCAGCCAGGTGGCGGTCCCCGCGCAGGTCGCCGATCCGGGTGCGCAGTTCGGCCAGCGCGATGGCCTCGATCTCGTCGGAGGCCCGACGGCGGCGGCGCGCCGCCAGTTCGCCGTGCTCCTCCAGCCAGGCGCGGTGCTTCTCCAGCGCCTCGACCAGCTCGTCGACGCCCTCGCCGCGGGCGGCGACGGTCTTGACGATCGGCGGGCGCCAGTCCCCCGCCCCGCGGGCCTCGCCGAGGCCGAGCATGTGGTTGAGCTCGCGCGCGGTGGCGTCGGCGCCGTCCCGGTCGGCCTTGTTGACCACGAAGACGTCGCCGATCTCCAGGATCCCGGCCTTGGCGGCCTGGATGCCGTCGCCCATGCCGGGGGCGAGCAGCACCACGGTGGTGTCGGCCTGGGCGGCGATCTCCACCTCGGACTGGCCCACCCCGACGGTCTCGACCAGGATCACGTCGCAGCCGGCCGCGTCCAGCACCCGCAGGGCCTGCGGCGCCGTCCAGGACAGCCCGCCGAGGTGGCCGCGGGTGGCCATCGAGCGGATGAACACCTCGGGGTCGGTGGCGTGGTCCTGCATCCGGACCCGGTCGCCGAGCAGCGCGCCGCCGGAGAACGGCGAGGACGGGTCGACGGCCAGCACCCCGACCCGCTTGCCGAGCCGCCGGTAGGCGGAGACCAGCGCCGAGGTGGAGGTGGACTTGCCGACCCCGGGCGAGCCGGTCAGGCCCACCGTGTAGGCCTGACCGGTGTACGGCGCGAGCGCGGCCATCGCCTCGCGCAGTTGCGGGGCGGCGTTCTCGACCAGCGTGATCAGCCGGGCGACCG
Organism: Kitasatospora sp. NBC_01300; assembly: GCF_041435235.1. NCBI lineage: Bacteria > Bacillati > Actinomycetota > Actinomycetes > Kitasatosporales > Streptomycetaceae > Kitasatospora > Kitasatospora sp. NBC_01300. Next base: position 2,802,374 of record NZ_CP108408.1, read on the forward strand.
CCCGCGGCCGGCCCGCCCGGGCCTGTTCGACCAGCGTGGCGACATCGATCATCGGGAGCTCCTCGCGCGGATGCCTTCGGGGCCGCGGCGCCGCTCGTGGCGGTCCGCAGCCCCGAAGGCATGTCAGCTGATCAGGCCTTCGGGCTGGCGTCCTTGGGGACGCGCACGATCAGGGCGTCGCCCTGGCCGCCGCCGCCGCACAGCGCGGCCGCGCCGACGCCGCCGCCGCGCCGCTGGAGCTCCAGCGCCAGGTGCAGCACCACGCGGGCGCCGGACATCCCGATCGGGTGGCCGAGCGCGATCGCGCCGCCGTTGACGTTGACGATGTCCGAGGAGACGCCCAGGTCCTTGGTCGACTGGTGGGCGACGGCCGCGAACGCCTCGTTGATCTCGATCAGGTCGAGGTCGGAGACCTCCAGGCCCTCCTTGGCCAGCGCGTGCTTGATCGCGTTGGACGGCTGCGACTGCAGCGAGTTGTCCGGGCCCGCCACGTTGCCGTGCGCGCCGATCTCGGCGATCCAGCTCAGACCCAGCTCCTCGGCCTTGGCCTTGCTCATCACGACCACCGCGGCGGCGCCGTCGGAGATCTGCGAGGAGGTGCCGGCCGTGATCGTGCCGTCCTTGGCGAACGCCGGACGCAGCTTGGCCAGGCCCTCGACGGTGGTGTCCGCGCGGATGCCCTCGTCCTGGCCGAACAGCACCGGCTCGCCCTTGCGCTGCGGGATCGCGACCGGGGTGATCTCGGCGTCGAAGACGCCGTCGGCCTGCGCCTTGGCGGCCCGCTGGTGGGAGGCCGCGGCGATCTCGTCCTGCACCTCGCGGGCGATGCCCAGCCGGGTGTTGTGCTTCTCGGTGGACTCGCCCATCGGGATGTTCTCGTAGGCGTCGGTGAGGCCGTCGTGGGCCATCGAGTCGAGCATCCCGATCGCGCCGTACTTGTAGCCCTCGCGGGACTTCGGCAGCAGGTGCGGGGCGTTGGTCATCGACTCCTGGCCGCCGGCCACCACGACGTCGAACTCGCCGGCCCGGATCAGCTGGTCGGCCAGCGCGATGGCGTCCAGGCCGGAGAGGCAGACCTTGTTGATGGTGAGCGCCGGGACGCTCATCGGGATGCCGGCCTGGACGGCGGCCTGGCGGGCCGGGATCTGGCCGGCGCCGGCCTGCAGCACCTGGCCCATGATCACGTACTGGACCTGCTCACCCGTGATGCCGGCCCGCTCCAGCGCGGCCTTGATCGCGAAGCCGCCGAGGTCGGCACCGGAGAAGCCCTTGAGGGAACCGAGCAGGCGACCCATCGGGGTCCGCGCACCGGCAACGATCACAGAGGTGGTGTTGGTCATGGGACGAGCCCCTTCGCACGTCGTGGCCAGGTGAGGATGCGCTCAATGTACTGACCCGTTACCCGCCCGTCACCGGAGCGACGGTGTGATCGAGCGCACTGGCACCTTCCAGTCAACACCGTGTCAACGCGGCCCGGGTGAACCCCGGCGTCCGCCGCGGGCGAGCCCCCGGCGTGCGGCCCGGGTGGACCCCCGGCGTGTGAGCAGACTCGCACGTCCGGCGCTGGCGCCGGTCAGCAGCGATGCGCTGCACTGGTGCCACCTGGTTCCCGAGGTACCCAACCCGCCCCCCGGAGGTCACCGTGCTGACCCGTATCGACCACATCGGCATCGCCTGCCGCGACCTCGACAGGACGGTCGAGTTCTACCGCGCCACCTACGGCTTCGAGGTGTTCCACACCGAGGTCAACGAGGAGCAGGGCGTCCGCGAGGCCATGCTCAAGATCAACGACACCGGCGACGGCGGCGCCTCCTACCTCCAGTTGCTGGAGCCCACCCGGCCCGACTCGACCGTCGCCAAGTGGCTGGAGAAGAACGGCGAGGGCGTGCATCACATCGCCTTCGGCACCGCCGACGTGGACGGCGACGCCGAGGCCGTCCGGGCCAAGGGCGTGCGGGTCCTCTACGACGAGCCCCGGATCGGCTCGATGGGTTCGCGGATCACCTTCCTGCACCCCAAGGACTGCGGCGGCGTCCTGACCGAGCTGGTCACCTCCGCCGAACCGGGCGCCCACGACGCCCACTGACCCCCGCCAGGTGCCGCCCACGACCGGGCGGCACCCCCGAATCGCCGGTCATGACCCGTCAGTAACCTCGTCCGACAGCCGGAAAACCACCACGCGGCCATTCCCCCGCAGTGCGCTCCCACTACAATGCCCAGGTGCGCGAAGGCTCCGGGGGACGGAGGCGACGGGCACGGCCGATGACAGGCCCGTCCGCCCAACGGTGGCCGGCCCGTCGCAGGGGAGTCCACAACGCGGGCACGGCTGAACAGTCGCAACACTGATCTGTCACCATTCTCCACAAGGCAAGAGTTCGCCCAGGAGTCCACCCGGACGGGGGAACGCGGCATCACCGCGCTTCCACGCCCAGGGCTCCGACGACCGCGGCGGGCGGCCCCGGCTTGACCGGCGGGCCGTCCACCGGCTGCGGATGCAAGGAGCCAGTCGGACCAGTACCCGGACAACGGGTGCCCTGGACCGGCCGGGTCGAGGACGCGACCAGGAGATGGATGGGACCGCGGAGTGCGGGGCAACGACCGCTACGAGGTTGACGATCACCTCTCCCAGTTCGAGGCCGAGATGGGTCGGACTCGAAAGGAGCGGGACAAGGCAGTCGAGCATGCCGAGGACCTCGCCTACCAGGTGGAGGTGCTCCGGGCCAAGCTGCACGAGTCCCGCCGCATGCTCGCCCAGCCGCGCGCCTTCGACGCCGTCTCCGGCCAGGCCGAGCAGATGCTCCGCACTGCCGAGATGCAGGCCCAGCAGCTGCGCGCCGACGCCGAACGCCAGCTGCGCGACTCCCAGGCCGCCACCCAGCGGATCATGGCCGAGGCCGCCGAGCGCACCGCCCGACTGGAGGCCGAGCTCACCGCCCGCCGCCGCCAGCTGGAGGACGAGCTCACCGAGCTGCGCCGCACCGCCGAGCAGCACGTCAACGGCTGGGCCGAGCAGACCAGGACCGGCTCCGAGCAGGAGGCCCAGCGCCTGCTCCAGGACGCCCGCGCCGAGGCCGAGCGCATGGTCGCCGCCGCCCGCGCGGAGGCCGTCGCGCTCTCCGACCAGGCCCGCGCCCAGACCGCCGCCGACGTCGACGCCGCCCGCGGCGAGGCCCAGGCCGCCGCCGAGGCCGCCCTCCAGCGGGCCCAGAGCGACGCCGAGCGCCTGCTGCGCGCCGCCTCCGAGCACGCCCAGCAGGCCGGCGCCCAGGCCGCCGCCGACGTGGACGCCGCCCGCGGCGAGGCCCAGCAGCAGCTGGCCGCCGCGCACGCCGCCGCCGAGCAGCAGCTCGCCGTCGCGAAGGCCGAGATCGGCCGGCTCAAGGAGCAGGCCTCCGCCGAGCAGATCCGGGCCGAGCAGCAGCTCGCCCACGCCCAGGCCGAGATAGAGCGGCTGCGTGCCGAGGCGATCGCCGAGGCCGAACGCACCCGCCGCGAGTCCGCCGAGCTGCGGGCCCAGGCCGAACAGGCCGCCGAACAGCTCCAGGCCGACGCCGAGGCCGCCGCCGTACGCAAGGCCGCCGACGGCGAGGCCGCCAACGAGCAGCGCTCGCAGACCGCCCGTGCCGAGGTCGCCCGGATGGTCGCCCACGCCACCAAGGAGGCCGAGGCGATCCGCGCCGAGGCCACCACCAAGCAGGCCGAGGCGGAGGCCGCCAAGGCCGCCGCCGCCGAGGAGAGCGAACGGCTGCGGGCCACCGCCGAATCGGTGGCCGGCGAGCTGCGCGCCGAGGCCGAGGCCGCGATCGCCGAACTCCGCGCCCAGGCCGACCGGGACATCGCCGAACTCCGCGCCCACGCCGAGGCCGAGGCCCAGCGGCTGCGCCACGCGGCCGAGGAGGAGGGCCGGGCGGCCGGCGCCAAGGACGCCACCGTCCACCTCGCCAAGGCCGCCAAGACCGCCGAGGAGGTGCTCGGCCAGGCCAACCAGGACGCCGAGACCGCCCGCACCGAGGCCGCCACCGAGGCCGAGCGGATCCGCACCGAGGCCGCCGCCGAGGCGCAGCGCCTGCGCGAGCAGGCCCAGGCCGCCGTCGAGCAGGCCCAGAACGCCGCGCTCGACGACGCCGCCGCGATCCGCGAGCGGATCGAGCAGATGCAGGACGAGGCGGCCCGGCTGCGGGCCGAGGCCGAGGAGCTGCGCGCCCAGGCCGCCGCCGAGGCCGACCGGGTGCGCGGCGAGGCCCGCCGCCAGGCCGTCGTGCAGATCGAGGAGTCGGCGAAGAACGCCGAGGAACTGCTCACCAGGGCCAAGGCCGACGCCGACGAGCTGCGCGCGGGTGCCGCCGGGGAGATCGAGCGGCTGCGCGCGCAGGCCCAGGAGCAGGCCGCCGAGACCCAGGGCCGGGCCGAGCAGACCCTCGCCCGGGCCCGTACCGAGGCCGAGAAGACCACCGCCGCCGCCGAGCAGCAGGGCCAGGACGCCCTCGCCGCCGCCAAGGCCGCGGCCGCCGAGAACCGCGCCGCCGCCGAGCGCGAGACCGCCGAACTCCGCCGGGACGCGACCGAGTTCGACCAGCGGGTCCGGGCCGAGGCGAACGCCGCCGCGACCGCCCTCAGCACCGAGGCGCAGGCCGAGGCGAGCGCCGTCCGGGACGCCGCGGTGGCCGACGCCGAGCGCGTGCGCACCGAGGCCGACACCGAGGCCGCCCGTACCCGCAGCGAGGCCGAGGCCGCCGCGAACGCGCTGCGGGAGGAGAGCCGGCGCGAGCACGAGGAGGCCGCCGCCGGGCTGCACCGCGAACGCGAGGAGACCGCCGAGCAGCTGGCCGCCGCCCAGGCCGCCCACGAGCAGGCCGAGCAGACCGCCACCGAGCTGCGGGCCCTCGCCGAGCAGGAGAGCGCCGAGCTGCGCGAGCTGGCCGAGCGGGAGAGCGCCGAACTGCGCGAGCTCGCCGACCGCGAGACCACCGAACAGCGCACCGCCGCCGAGGCGTACGCCACCGACGTCCGGGCCAAGGCCGAACAGGCCGCCACCGAACTCACCGAACGCACCACCGCCGAAACCACCGAACAGCGCGAAGCGACCGAACAGCACGTCGCCGAACTGCGCGCCCTCGTCGAACGCGAGACCACCGAGCTGCGCGAGCTGGCCGAGCGGGAGAGCGCCGAACTGCGCGAGCTCGCCGACCGCGAGACCACCGAACAGCGCACCGCCGCCGAGGCGTACGCCACCGACGTCCGGGCCAAGGCCGAACAGGCCGCCACCGAACTCACCGAACGCACCACCGCCGAAACCACCGAACAGCGCGAAGCGACCGAACAGCACGTCGCCGAACTGCGCGCCCTCGTCGAACGCGAGACCGCCGAGCAGCGCGAGGCGACCGAACAGCACGTCGCCGCCCAGCGTGCCGAAGCCGAGGAACTGCTGGAGGGCGCCCGCAGCGCCGCCGAGCAGCGCCAGGCCGAGGCCGCCCGGGACGCCAAGGCCGTCCGGGAGAAGGCCGCCGCCGAGCTGGCGTTCGCCGCCGAGCAGGCCGAGACGGTCCGCGCCGAGGCCGGCCGCGAGCTGTCCGAGGCCCGCGCCACCGCCGACAGCATCCGGGCCGAGGCCACCGCCGTCCTGGAGCAGGCCCGGGTCGACGGCGAGGAGCTGGTCGCCGCCGCCGGCGTCGAGGGCGCCGCCCTGGTCGAGGCCGCCGAGGAGGAGGCCGCCGAGGTCCGCCAGTCGGTGGCCGGCATGCACGAGGCCGCCGCCGAGCAGATCGCCGAGCGGAAGGCCGCCGCCGAGCGGGAGGCCGCCGAGGTCCGCGACCGGGCCGAGCAGGCCGCCGCCGAACTGCGCGAGCTGGCCGAGCGCGAGACCGCCGAGCAGCGGGCCCTCGCCGACGCCGAGACCACCGCCCTGCGCGAACTCGCCGACGCCGAGACCGCCGAGCAGCGGGCCCTGGCCGACCACGAGACCACCGAACTGCGCGCCCGCACCGACGCCGAGACCACCGCCCTGCGCGAGCTGACCGACCGCGAGCTGGCCGCCGAACGCGAGGCCCACGAGGCCGAGTTGGGCCGTCAGCGCGCCGAGGCCCAGGCCTACGACGAGCACCTGCGGGCGGAGGCCGACGCCGTACTGCACGCGGCCCGGGAGGGCGCCGGGCAGCTGCGCGCGGACGCCGAGGCCCAGGCCGCCCGGACGATGGCCGCCGCCGACGAGCGCTCGGCCGGCCTGGTCGCCGACGCCGAGGAGCTGGCCGCCGCGCTGCGCGCCGAGGCCGAGGAGTACGCGCTCGCCACCCGCACCCTCGCCGACGAGTACGACGCCGCCGCCCACGGCCGCGCCGACGCGTACGACGCGGAGACCCGGGAGGCCGCCGAGCAGTTCGACAAGGCCACCCGCGAGCAGGCCAACTCCGTCCTGGAGAAGGCCTTCGCGGACGCCGAGTCGCTCGGCGAGGACGCCCAGACCACCGCGCTGGCCACCACCGCCGCCGCCGAGGAGCAGGCGGACGCGATGGTCGCCGCCGCCCGCAAGGAGGCCGACCGGCTGGTCGCCGCCGGCGAGGCGGCCGGCCAGGCCGAGGTGGAGAAGGGCCGGTCCGACGCCGACACGCTGCTCGCCGAGGCCCGCCGGGACTCCACCGCGATCCGCGAGCGCGCCGAGGAGTTGCGCGAGCGCACCGACGCCGAGGTGGAGGCGCTGCACGAGCGCGCCCGCAAGGAGAACGCGGCGGCCATGAAGTCGGCCGGCGAGCGGGTCGACGCCCTGGTGACGGCCGCTCAGGAGCAGCTGACCGAGGCCGAGGAGCAGGCGGTGGCCACCGTCGCCGAGGCCGAGGACCGGGCGGCGGCGCTGGTCGCGGCCGCCGAGGACCGCGCGGGCGAGCTCACCTCGGAGGCGTCCGCGGAGGCCAGCAAGGTCCGGATCTCGGCCGTCCGCAAGGCCGAGGGGCTGCTGAAGGAGGCGGAGACCAAGCTCGCCGACTCCACCAGCCGCGCCGAGGCGCTGATCGTCAAGGCCGAGGCCAAGCTCCAGTCGGCCGAGGCCGAGGCCGAGGAGCGGCTGGAGAACGCCGCCACCGAGGCGGAGAAGCGGCTGCGGGACGCCGACCGCAGCGCGGACGAGCAGGTCGAGCTGGCGAAGGCGGAGGCCGAGCGGCTGCTCGCCGAGGCGCAGGCCGAGGCGAAGCGGGTCACCGACGAGGGCCGGCGCGAGCTGGACGAGCTGGTGCGGCGGCGCAAGGACATCAACACCGAGATCTCCAGGGTGCAGGACGTGCTGTCCGCGCTGGAGGCGTTCGAGGCACCGGCACCGGTCGCCCAGACCAACGGGGGAAGCAGCACCAAGAAGGACGGGGGTGCCAAGGCGGGTGCCGGAATTGGTTCCCCCCGGTCGGGCGGCAATCGTTCCAAGAACGCACCACCCGATTGAGCGGACATTGTCCGCGGGACGACGGCATCTCGCCGTCGACACTCCGGTACCGTGTCAGGATTCCCTCAACCACCTCAGCGGTTTGACGACAGGAAGCCCAGAACCCCATGAGCGACAGTCACTCCCCTCACGGCTTCGACCTGGTGCGCCGTGGGTACGAGCGCGCCCAGGTCGACGAGCGGATCACCAAGCTGGTGGCCGACCGTGACAGTGCCCTGACCCGGATCAGCGCGCTCGAGAAGCGCATCGAGGAACTCCACCTGGAGACCCAGACCGCGCAGGCGGCGGTCACCGAGGCCGAGCCCTCGTACGCCGGTCTCGGCGCCCGGGTCGAGAAGATCCTGCGACTGGCCGAGGAGGAGGCCAAGGACCTGCGCGACGAGGCGCACCGCGCCTCCGAGCAGCACCGCGAGCTCGCCGAGGCCGCTGCCCAGCAGGTCCGCACCGAGGCCGAGAACTACGCCAAGGACCGCAAGGCCAAGGCGGAGGACGAGGGTCTGCGGATCGTCGACAAGGCCAAGAGCGACAGCGCCCAGCTGCGCGCCGAGGCCAACAAGGACGCCCAGAACAAGCGCGAGGAGGCGGACGCCCTCTTCGAGGAGACCCGCACCAAGGCCGCCCAGGCCGCGCTGGAGTTCGAGACCAACCTGGCCAAGCGCCGCGAGCAGTCCGAGCGCGACCTGGCCGCCCGTCAGGCCAAGGCCGAGAAGCGCCTGGCCGAGATCGAGCACCGGGCCGAGCAGCTGCGCCTGGAGGCCGAGAAGCTGCGCACCGACGCCGAGCGCCGCGCCCGCCAGACCGTCGAGACGGCGCAGCGCCAGTCCGAGGACATCGTGGCGGACGCCAACGCCAAGGCCGACCGGATCCGCAGCGAGTCCGAGCGCGAGCTGGCGGCGCTCACCAACCGCCGCGACAGCATCAACGCCCAGCTGACCAACGTCCGCGAGATGCTGGCGACGCTGACCGGCGCGGCCGTGGCCGCCGCCTCGCTGCCGGGCGACGACACCATGGGCGTGCCCGCCCAGCAGTCGCGCTGACGCCGCCGCCGGGCAGCAGTGCCCGGCGGTACGTGCGGAACGGACGGCACGTACGGAACAGCAGACAGGCCCTCACCCACCCGGGTGAGGGCCTGCCGTCTTTCCACCGTCATCATCTCGGGTGACCCGGGTGAGCGGGCGTCACCTGGGGTAGGCCCCGTCGGGCCGCTGGTGCCCGCTGCTGAGCTGGTTGCCCTCGTCGTCGGAGACGGTGCCGAACCACGAGGTGCACCAGACCGACACCGAGTCCGGCCAGTACTGCACCTCGAACGGGTGGCCGGAGCCGTGGTCGCCGTACGAGGTGACGATGAAGGTCTCGCCGGGGCGCAGCCAGTAGTCCTCGCCGAGCGGTTCCAGGGTCAGTTCGACCAGGCCCTCGCCGCGGTTGGTCACGGGCATCCGGCCGGTCACCTCCAACGCCGAGAAGTCCCAGCCGGTCGATTCCTCCCTCATCCGGCCGTCACCCGGGCCAGCAGGTCGCGGACGGCGGTGTTGAACGCCTCCGGTGCCTCCAGGGCGCTCAGATGGCCCGCCCCGGGGATGACGGTCAGTTCGGCGTCCGGACGGGCCCGGAGCATCGTTTCGGCCTCCTCCGGTGCCACCAGGCCGTCCTGCGCGCCCGCGACGACGGCGGTGGGCACCCGCAGCCCGGCCAGCACGTCCAGCGCGTCCGGCCGGGCCGCCATGGCCCGCTGGGCCCAGGCGACGGCGGCCGGCGACGCGGCGGCGACCAGCGACCGCACCCGCTCCACCAGGTGCAGCGAGTCCGGCCCGAGCTGCCCGGCGGCGACCTCCTCGTCGAGCAGCAACTGGACGCTGCCCCGGGCGGTGACGGCGGCCGCGATCCGCTCCCGGTTGGCCCGGACGGCGTCGGTGTCGGCGGTGGCGCGGGTGCCGGCCAGCAGCAGTCCGGCCAGCCGGTCCGGGTGGCGGCGGGCGAAGGCCAGCGCCACGTAGCCGCCCATGGAGAGCCCGCCGACCACCGCGCGTTCGATCCCGGCCGCGTCCAGCAGCAGGGCGAGGTCGTCGGCGACCAGGTCCAGCGAGGGTTCGTCGGCCCCCAGCTCGGTGCCGCCGAAGCCGCGCTGGTCCGGGGCGATCACCCGGGCCTCGTCGCCGGTCAGACCGGGCAGCGCGTCCAGTTGGGCGGACCACATCGAGGCGTTCAACGGAAAGGCGTGCAGCAGCACGAGGGGTGTTCCGGTGCCGCTCTCGCGGACGGACACTGCGGAGGGGGGCTGGGTCATGGGCCCACCGTATTCCGGCACGCCCGGCGGGCCCACTCAGCGGGCCGCGATATCCGCTTTGTCCTAGCCTGACAAGGAGTAAGGGAGCGCGAATGATCGAGTTGCACGACCTGACAAAACGTTACGGCAGGACCCTCGCGGTGGACCGGCTCAGCTTCCAGGTCCCCCAGGGCGTGGTGACCGGATTCCTCGGCCCCAACGGCGCGGGCAAGTCCACCACCATGCGCATGATCCTCGACCTCGACCGCCCCACCAGCGGCCGGGTGACCATCGACGGCAAGCGCTACGGGCAGCTCAGCGAACCGCTCAAGTACATCGGCGCGCTGCTGGAGGCCAAGGCCGTCCACCCCGGCCGCACCGCCCGCGACCACCTGCTCTGGCTCGCCCAGAGCAACCGCATCCCGACCCGCCGGGTGGACGAGGTGCTCGGCCTGGTGGGCCTCACCCCGGTCGCCCGCAAGCGGGCCCGCGGCTTCTCGCTCGGCATGGGCCAGCGCCTGGGCATCGCCTCCGCACTGCTCGGCGACCCGGAGATCGTCATGTTCGACGAGCCGGTCAACGGACTGGACCCGGAGGGCATCCTCTGGATCCGCAACCTGATGAAGCGGCTCGCCACCGAGGGCCGGACCGTCTTCGTCTCCTCCCACCTGATGAGCGAGATGGCCGTCACCGCCGACCACCTGGTGGTCATCGGCAAGGGCCGGCTGCTCGCCGACCTGCCGATGCCGGAGTTCATCCGACGCAACTCCCGCTCCGCCGTCCGGATTCGCACCCCGCACCCCGAGCGCCTGCTCGACGCCCTGTCCGGCGCCGGGCTCCGGTCCGAACCCGGGCCCGGTGGCTCCTACGAGGTGGTCGACGGCGACCTCGCCCGGCTCGGCGACCTGGCCGCGGCCCACGGCGTCGTCCTGCACGAACTCAGCCCGCAGCAGGCCTCGTTGGAGGAGGCGTTCATGCAGATGACGGCCGACTCGGTGGAGTACCACGCGGGCGACGGCCCGGGCCGGGACGCGGCCGGCGCACCCGGCGTCTGGGGCGCCGAGTGGAAGGCGGACGGCGCCCCGCGGACCGCGGCGGCCCAGCAGGAGGAGAACTGAGATGACGTCCTTCCCGGCGATCCTGCGCTCCGAGTGGACGAAGATCCGCAGCGTCCGCTCGACGATCTGGACGCTCGCGCTGACCTTCGTCGTCACCGTCGGCATCGGCGCGCTGCTGTCCCTGCTCACCAACAGCAACTTCGGCGAGTTCCGGCGGGGCGACCAGGCCGTCTTCGACGCCACCGGCACGGCCTTCTCCGGCATCATGCTCGGCGAGCTCGCCATCATCGTGTTCGGCGTGCTGGCCATCGGCAACGAGTACAGCACCGGCATGATCCGGGTCACCCTGGCCGCCGTCCCGCAGCGCGGCACCCTGCTCACCGGCAAGGCGGTGGTGCTCGGCGCGATGGCCCTGGCGGTGTCGGTGGTGACGGCCTTCGTCACCTTCTTCACCGGCCAGGCGCTGCTCGGCTCGCACTCCACCAGCCTCGACCAACCGCACGTGCTGCGCGCGGTGTTCGGCGCCGCGCTGTACCTGACGATGCTCTGCCTGTTCTCGGCCGGCGTCACCACGATGCTGCACAGCCAGACGCTGGCGCTGGGCGTCCTGGTCCCGTTCTTCTTCCTGCTCTCGCCGATCCTCTCGGCGGTGCCGAAGGTCAGGACCCTGGCCCACTACTTCCCGGACTACGCGGGCTCGCGGATGCTGCTGGTATACGAGCAGCACGGCCAGCCGTACGGGCCGTGGGCGGGCTTCGTGATCTGCCTGGCCTGGACGCTCGCCGCCCTGGTCGGCGGCGCGCTGGTGCTCAAGAACCGGGACGCCTGACCGGCTCAGTACCGCGGAGCGCCGCGGCCCCGCAGGACGTTGGAGGCCCGGCGCTCCCGCGCGCCCCAGCAGGCGCGGTGCCAGTGCCGCCGGTCGTCCACGCCCGCGCCGTGCATCGGCCAGGCCACCACGTGGCCCATCCCGGGCGGGATCTCCTGGTCGCAGCCCGGGCACCGGTAGTGCCGCCCGGCCGTCCCGGCGACCGTCTGGACCACCCAGTCGTCGCCCTGGTGGCTCTCGGTGCGGCGCAGCGATCCGCCGAGCGGGGAGGCCTGCTCGGCGCTCCCGCCCGGGTCGGCGCTCTTGATCCGGTTGCGGCGCGGCGACACGTCGGACTACCTCTCTTCCGGGTTTCGGGTCCGTTCAAGCCTACGGCCGGCCGCCCTTCCGACAGGCCACTATCACGGCATCGTCCGACGCTCCCTCGTTTTTGCCGAGATCCACCCGATCTTCGAGGAAATCGGGGTTTCCGCGTGCCATTGGCACATGACATCGGATACCCACAAGGGGAACAGGCGGGGCCCGCAGACCCTGCGCGCACCCGAGGAGGCCCCACCATGACCAAGACCAGCGCCCGCGCCGAGACCCGTCGGCCCGTCGGAGTCCGACCGCCCACCGCCGGGCCCGTGCTGACCTCGCCCGCCCCGGTCACGGCAGCGGCGGGCGAGCCGCTGCCCGTGCCGCAGCGGGCGGGCGCGCTCCCGCCGGACACCGCGCCGGTGCGGGTCGGCGCGTTCCTGCTGTCCGCGCAGTTCCCCGGGCAGAGCCACCGCGAGGCGCTGGACCGCACCGTCCGGGCCGCCGTCGAGGCCGAACGCGCGGGCCTGGACAGCGTCTGGCTGGCCGAGCACCACTTCGTCCCGTACGGGGTCTGCCCCAACGCCGCCACGCTGGCCGCGCTGCTGCTCGGCCGCACCCGCCGGATCGGCGTCGGCACTGCGGTCAGCGTGCTCTCCACCGCCCACCCGGTGGCGCTCGGCGAGCAGGCCGCGCTGCTGCACCTCACCTCGGACGGGCGCTTCACGCTCGGGGTGGGCCGCGGCGGCCCCTGGATCGACCTGGACGTGTTCGGCGGCGGCGTGGACGCCTTCGAGAACGGCTTCCCGGAGCGGCTGGACCTGCTGCTGCGCTGGCTGCGCGGCTCCCGGGTCGGCGCGGACGGCCCGCAGTTCGCCTTCCCCGAGGTGGCGGTGGTGCCGCGCGCCACCGAACCGGTGCGGCGGTCCGAACTGGGCAGCTGGCTCGGTCTCGGCGAGCGGTCCGGCCCGGTGCGGTTCCCGCGCCAGCGGCAGGACGTCGAGGGCCTCGGCGAGGGCTTCGGCGATGAACTCGACGCGTCCGGGCGGCCGGTGGCCGGCCCGCCGATGGTGGTCGCGTGCACCTCGCCGAGCGGGGTGCGGCTGGCCGCCGAACGCGGCCTGCCGATGCTGCTCGGCATGCACTCCGGCGACGACGACAAGCTGCGCATGCTGGAGCTGTACCGCAACGCCTGGCTGGCCGCTGGGCGCGGCGAGGAGCAGCTGCGCCGGGTGAACCGCCGGCACGTCGCGGCCGGGGTGGCCCAGGTCGACGACCGCACCTCGGCGGCCCGCGCCACCCTGCTGAACGCCATGCCGGGCTGGTTCGAGTACGGGCTCGGCGCCCACCGCACCGTGGACGGCCGGGAGCGCAAGATGCGCGACCCGCGCGAGTACACCGAACTCCTCTGCGACCTGCACGCGGTGGGCACGCCGCGGCAGTGCGCCGACCGGCTGCTGGCCACCGCCGAGCGGACCGGCATCCGCCGCTTCGCGCTGCTCGCGGAGGGCAGCGGCGACGGCGAGGCGACCCTGCACAACATCGCCCGGCTCGGCTCCGAGGTGCTGCCGCAGCTGGGGTGAGCCCGGGGGTGGAGCCGCCGGGCCCGGTCCGGGCCGCCGCCCCTCCCCCCGCACCGGGGGACGGGGGCGGCCCGACGACCTTCCGGGCCGCTAGGGCCGGACAGGACCCAGGACCCGGCATCGGCGGTGCTGCCGGGTCAGCAGTCCCGCAACTGCTCGGACTGGTTGAGCAGCTGCTCCCGGACCGAGGTGAAGCGTGCGTGCCGTGCCTCGTTGGCGTCCGACGGCAGGAAGACCGCCACCCGGTGACAGTTCTGGAAGGCCAGCCGCACCCCGAAGTGCCGCTGCAGGGCCCCCCGGATGGCGTCGCTGGCGAGGGCCCGCAGGAGCTGGCCGCGGGCCTGCTCGCTGGGCGGCGGTACCTGGTTGTCGGCGAAGTCGGTACCGTCGACCTTCGCCTGGGCGACCAGCGAGCTGATCAGGTCCCAGGCGTACGGCAGCGAGACGCGGACGCAGTCGACGAATTCCCGCTCGTCGACCTCGCCCCGCTCGGCCTTTTCCAGCAGGGCCGGTGAGACGTCGAGCGACATGGATTCTCCTCTCGCGGTCCACCCGCGCGGCGCCCGGGTGGTCATGCGTAGTCCAAGCTCACAGTGAGGGTGGGCGGATCGCGCGTGGTGTCCGGAACGCCGTGGAACGGGCGTTTTTGACACCCTGCGAAAGCGGCGGCACCACGGGACGTGACGTCCCGGACACCGACCGCGCTCGGAACAGCGTGGCAGTCAACGGCGGAACGGGCCCGTCATTCCTGTGGATTGCTTCGGAAATACCCGGCGGTGCACCACATTGGCCGGATCCCGTCGGATCGTTCATCTGAAGTCTCCGTCCCCGTTGACAGCGATCCCGCACGCGTGCCGTCACGTACGGTAGCGACCCCAGGGGGTGGGCGCCAGACCGCGACGGGCGGTGAGCGGAATTGCCGAACCTCCATGTTCGCGGGGTTCCCGGTTTCTTCACCCGGTCGTCGTGGAATCGCATCAACTGGCCCCGGTGGGCTAGCGTGGTCGACCGTGCGTCTCGTAATTGCCCGCTGCTCAGTCGACTATGCCGGTCGGCTCTCCGCCCATCTGCCCTCCGCCACCAGGCTCATCCTGGTCAAGGCCGACGGCAGCGTCAGCATCCACGCCGACGACCGCGCCTACAAGCCGCTCAACTGGATGTCCCCGCCGTGCGCCCTCAAGGAGGCGGACGGGGTCTGGACGGTGGAGAACAAGGCCGGCGAGAAGCTCATCATCACGCTGGAGGAGGTGCTGCACGACTCCTCCCACGAACTCGGGGTGGACCCGGGCCTGATCAAGGACGGCGTCGAGGCGCACCTCCAGGAGCTGCTCGCGGACCGGATGGAGGTGCTCGGCGCCGGCTGGTCCCTGATCCGCCGCGAGTACCCCACCGCGATCGGCCCGGTCGACATCCTCTGCCGCGACTCGGACGGCGCCACGGTGGCCGTCGAGATCAAGCGCCGCGGTGAGATCGACGGCGTCGAGCAGCTCACCCGCTACCTCGAACTCCTCAACCGGGACCCGCTGTTGGCCCCGGTCAAGGGCATCTTCGCCGCCCAGGAGATCAAGCCCCAGGCCCGCGTGCTGGCCACCGACCGGGGCATCGGCTGCGTGGTGCTGGACTACGACGAGCTGCGCGGCATCGACGACGACAAGCTCAAGCTGTTCTGACCGGTCAGCTCGCGGACGGCGAGGGCGTCGTCGGCGGAGGACTGGACGTCCCGGTCGAGGGGCCCGTCGTGGCGGGCGGCGGGGTGGTCGCGGTCGCCGGGGGCGGCGTGGTCGACGACTTCGACGGGGGCGGCGTGCTGGTGCCTCCGCCGGGCTGAGTGCCCCCGGAGTTGCCACCGCCGGCACTGCCACCGCCGGTGCCGCCACCACTGCCGCCGCTGCCGCCCGGCGGCGGGCCGGACTGCTGGGCCGGCGGCTGCGACTGTCCCGGTGCGGGCGGCTGCGGCTGCTGCGACTGCTCGGTGGCCCCCGCGGTCTCGCTCGGCCCACGGCCCGGCTTCTTCGACGCGCTCGGCGAGTGCGAGGCGCCACCGCTCGCCGACGACTCCGGGCTGGTCCCGCCCGCCGCCGGACCGCCCCCCGCGTCCGTCCCCGGCGCCCCCGCCCCTGGCGCCCCCGTACCGGTGGCACCGGCGCCCGCGGTCGGGACACCGACACCGACGTGCGGGGACGGGAGCGGCCCGCCCTGCCCGCCGTCGGGGTCGTCGAGCCGGGTGTGCGGATCGTTGCCCGGGTGCTGCTCCGGACCGGTGGCGCTCATCGCCACCGCCGTCCCGAGCGCCCCGAGCGCGAGGACAGCCGCCGACGCGGCGATCACCCGGCGCCTCGTCCCGGAGCGCAGGCTGGACGGCACCTTGGCTATCGCGCGGATCACGGGCCGCCGCACGGGCGCCGGCCCGGGGGACGCCGCGGGCGGCAGCTGCCGCCCGTCGGCGCGCAGCAGGTCCAGCATCCGGCCGGCCGCCGCGACGCCGCGCTGCTCGCCGGCGGCGGCCCGCAGGGTGAGCGCCGTCTCCAGCTCGGCCATCGCCCGGGACGGCTCCCGGACGCAGAACGCGTGCACGCCCGCCTCGTGGTGGAACCAGGCCTGGTCGGTGCCGGAGCCCGTCCGGCGGGCCGCCTCCAGCCCCAGCTGCAGGACCCGCTCCCAGGCGCCCCAGCGCAGCGCCAGCGCCAGCGCGGGCGCGGCCGCCCGGGCCAGGCGCACGACGGCGTCGTGCCGGCCTGCCTCCCGGTCCGCGACCAGCACGCCGACCACCACCTCCGCCTCGGCCGCGACCTGTTCCAGCGACACCGAGCTGTGCCCGACCCACCAGGCGAAGTGCTGGGCGGCGCCGTCCAGGCAGCCGCGGGCCGGCCAGTGCGGGGCGAGCAGGTCCAGCACCCCGGCGGTCAGCCGGTGGTGCCCGCCGATGGACACCGCCAGCCCGGCGTCGGCGAGTTCGGCGAGGGCGCTCTCGCCCTGGCCGACGTCGATCAGCGCGGGCAGGTGCGGCGCGGTGGGGCACTCGCCGCCGAGCGCGACGGCGAGCCTCAGGACGGCCTGGGCGGGCTCGCTGAGCCCCTCCGCGAGCCGGACGGCGGGTGAGGCGGTCTCGGCGACGGACGGCAGCGGGACGGTGCGGCGCAGCGCGTTCTCGCGGACGGCCGGGTCGGGGTCGTGGACGGGCTCCTCGACCGCGCCGAAGACCCCCATCCGGTCCTCCTCGGCGGCGACCAGCGCGTCCACCGCCACGTCCCGCTGGCGCAGCAGCGCGGCGGCCTGGACGAAGCGCAGCGGCAGCCCCTCGGACTCGAACCAGAGGTCGACCGCCCAGGCCTTCTCCTCGACGTCCAGCGGCCGCCCGGCCTGGCGGGCGGCGAGGGCGAGGCAGGCGGAGCGGGAGAGCCCGGCGACGAGGTGGTCCTGCAAGCGGGAGCCGGGCGACAGCGCCGGGCTCCCGGGGGCGGCGGAGATCAGGAAGGCGCAGCCGGGGGCGAGGGCGAGCAGGTCCTCCAGCTCGGCGCCGGACTGCTCCGCGCCGTCGACGACCACGATCGCGCCGACCTCGGCGAGGTGCACGGCCAGCTGGCCCGGGTCGGGCCGGTAGCCGGGGGCGTGGTGGGTGGCCGCGAAGAGGTCCTGGAGCAGGTCGGCGGCGGTGCGGCGGTGCCCGCAGAGCTGGACGACGCCGCCGGGGGCGAGGTCGGCGGCGGCCTCGGCGACGGCCGACAGCAGTGCGCTGCGGCCCGAGCCGGCCTGGCCGACCAGGCGTATCGAGCGGCCCTCGGCCAGCAGGCCGAGGAGTTCGGCGACGTCGGCCTCGCGGTCGAGCAGCGGCAGGTCGGCGGGCCCGGCACCGAGGGCGAGCGGGCCGACCGCACGGCCGACGCCGCCGACCGGGCCCCGGGCGGGCTCGCTGCGCTCGATCCGGCGCGGGCGGGGCCGCCACTCCTCGGGGCAGGGCCTGACCTCGGAGCCGTCCGGGGCGCCGACGCCGACCAGCAGGGCGCCGGAGACGAGTTCGCCGCCGCGGGTGCGGGCGGCCTCCTGCCGGAACTCCCCGGTTGGCTGTGCCACGTTCTGCTCCGCATCCTGCTCGGCCGCCGGCGTCCCGCGCCGGCGGCTGACGTCTCGGTCGCGGCCGCGCGCGGGCTGGGGGCAGCTGGCTGGGGCGGCCGTCATCTGACGGGCAGACTCTTGCACATCCGGGCCCGCCCGCGCAGGCGCGGCCCGGTCGGGGGCCGGGCGACGGCCGGTCAGAGCCGGGTCGGAGCCGGGTCGGAGCCGGGTCGGAGCCGGGTCGGAGCCGGACGAAGAGCGGGCGGGGACCGAACGAAGGCAGGGGACGAACGAGGGCCGGGGCCAGGCGGGGGCAGGACCGGACAGGCCCTAGAGGGCGATCCCGTGGGCCTCGGTGACGCCGTCCACGGCCAGGATGCGGTGCAGCTTGGTGGCCACCAGCAGCCGCTGGAGCTGGGCCGGGACGGAGCGCAGCACCAGCCGCCGGCCGATCCGGCCGGCCCTGCGGTGGGTGCCCATGATCACGCCGAGGCCGGTGGCGTCCCAGAACTCCAGCCGGGCGAGGTCGAGCACGAGGTCGCCGAGGCCGCCGTCCACGGCCTGGTGCAGCCGGGCGCGCGCATCGGCGGCGGTGCGCACGTCGAGGCGGCCTTCGATGGCCAGCGCCCTGTGGTCGCCGGTGATGCGCATGCTCTCCTCCTTCGCCTGACCGGTCCGGTACGGGGGTGGTCCGACCCGGCCGTGCCGGGTCGGGGGGTGGGGGTGTCCATCCGGGCGGGCCGTGGCCCCTCGCCCGGGTCCGGTCTCAGCCTCGTCGTGCTGGGCCGGGTCTCCCTCTTCTGACGGCGAACCAGCAGCGCAGGTTGCTGGTTCCGGCCAGATCTGAAGCAACTTCACTCGTCCGAGGGAATATACGCAGTCAGTCTCCACACCTACGCTCGATTACCGCCCAAATCACCCGTCTGCGGCACCTGGCGTGAGGAAACTCACCCGACCCCGGGCGGGCGGGCCGTACGGTGTTCCGCCGCACGGCCCGCCCGGTCGCCGGGCGTCGTCGTTCACCCGTTCCGGCGGGGGCTCACTTGCCCTCGTACGGGTAGAAGCCGCGGCCGCTCTTGCGGCCGAGGTCGCCGGCGGTGACCATCCGCGCCATGATCTCCGGGGCGGCGAACTTCTCGTCCTGGGTCTCGTCGTAGATGTTGCGGGCGGCGTGCAGCAGGATGTCCACGCCGGTCAGGTCGGCGGTCTCCAGCGGGCCCATCGGGTGGCCGAAGCCGAGGCGGCAGGCGGTGTCGATGTCCTCGGCGGTGGCGACGCCCGACTCGTACAGCTTGGCGGCCTCGACGACCAGCGCGGTGATCAGGCGGGTGGTGACGAAGCCGGCCACGTCCCGGTTGACCACCACGACGTCCTTGCCGACGCCCTCGGCGAAGGCGCGGGCGGCGGCCAGGGTCTCGTCGCTGGTCTTGTAGCCGCGGACCAGCTCGACCAGCTTCATCAGCGGCACCGGCGAGAAGAAGTGCACGCCGACGACCGACTCGGGGCGCCGGGTGGCGGCGGCGATCCGGGTGATCGGGATGGCGGAGGTGTTGGAGGCCAGCACCGCGCCGTCCTTGGCGAGCTTGTCGAGCTCCCGGAAGACGCCCTCCTTGACCTCGAACTGCTCGAACACGGCCTCGACCACGATGTCGGCCTCGGCGACGGCGCCCAGGTCGGTGGTGGTGGTGATCCGGCCCAGCGCGGCCTCGGCGTCCTCGGCGCTCATCCGGCCCTTGGCGACGAACTTCGCGTAGGAGGCGCGGATGCCCGTGAGACCGCGCTGCAGGGCCTCCTCGGTGACGTCCCGCAGCACCACCGGGTGGCCGGCCTGCGCGGATACCTGGGCGATGCCGGCGCCCATCAGGCCGGCACCGATCACGGCGATCTGCTTGCTGGACGCATTGCTCATGGCTGGGTCTCCCGATGCCGTCGCCGCCCTGGGGCGGGCCCTGAAGGCGGCTCAGGGCAGGGGTCACCGCCGGAGAGCCGCGTCGCTCGTTGCCGGGACTCTAATGCCCAATCCGGCCCCGTGGTGTCAATCGGGAGTGTGATCTGCGCCCGACCTGGTCGGGCGACCCAGACCCGCCGTGACCAGCCGATCAGACCGGTCGATGGGGCCGTCCGACCGGACCGGCCGACCTGGCCATCGGACGGTCGGATGGTCAGCCGGTCAGCCCGAGGTCCTGCGCCAGGATCGCCGCCTGCACCCGGTTGCGCAGCCGCAGCTTCGCCAGGATCCGGCTGACGTGCGTCTTGGTGGTCGCCTCCGCCATCTCCAGCCGGGCCGCGATCTCCCCGTTGGACAGCCCGGCCCCGATGCAGGCCAGCACCTCCCGCTCACGCGGGGTCAGCCCGGCCACCGCCTCCCTGGTCTCCGGCCCGACCGCCCGGTCCGGCCGGGCGAAGGCGCCGATCAGCCGCCTGGTCACCGAGGGCGCCAGCATGCCGTCCCCGCGCGCCACCGTCCGGACGCCCTCGACCAGGGTGTCCGCCTCCAGGTCCTTGAGCAGGAACCCGGCCGCGCCGGCCCGCAGCGCGCCGTAGACGTACTCGTCCAGGTCGAAGGTGGTCAGCACGAGCACCTGGCCGGCGCCGGCGGCGACCACCTGCCGGGTCGCCGAGACGCCGTCCAGCCGGGGCATCTGCACGTCCATCAGCACCACGTCGGGCCGCAGCTCCAGCGCCAGCCGGACGGCCTCCTCGCCGTCGGCGGCCTGCCCGACCACCTCGATGTCCGGCTCGGCCCGCAGGATCATCACCAGCGCCGCCCGTACCGCCGCCTGGTCCTCGGCCACCAGCACCCGGATCGTCATGCCCCTGCCCCGCTCTCCCGCCCGCGCGGCAGCACCGCGCGCACGCTCCAGTAGTCGTTCCGCGGCCCCGCCTCGAAGCTGCCGCCGAGCAGCCCGGCCCGCTCCGCCATGCCGACCAGCCCGGCCCGGGCGCCGGGCAGTTCGCGGCCCGGCCCGTGCCGGTACGGGCTGTCGACGGCGATCCGCAGTTCCTCGGGGCCGAACTCCAGCCGCACGCTGACCAGTCCGGGCCCGGCGTGCTTGAGCGCGTTGGTCAGCGACTCCTGGACGATCCGGTACGCGGCCAGCCGGACCGGCACCGGGACCTCCCCGCGCTCGCCCTGCTCGGCGAGTTCGAAGTCCAGCCCGACGTCCTGGCCGGCCGCCCGGGCCTTGGCCAGCAGGGCGTCCACGGCGGCCAGGTCGGGCGCCGCGTACGACTCGTCCGCCTCTCCCCCGCCGCTGTCGCGCAGCAGTCCGATCATGCGGCGCATTTCGGCCAAACCCTGGACGCTGCTCTCCCGGATCACCGCCAGCACCTCCACCAGCGGGTCGTCCCCGGCCAGCCGGCGGCGCCGGGCGACGGACTGCGCGCCGGTCGCGTGGATCGCGATCGCCGACAGGTGGTTGGCCACCACGTCATGCAACTCCCTTGCCATCCTGGCTCGTTCGGCGACGACGGCCTCACGCCGGTCCATCTCCGAGAGCAGCGCGGTCTGTTCGGCCCGCAGCCGCTCGCTCACCGCCCGGTCGCGGTGCTTGCGGACCACGTCCCCGGTCCAGACCGGCGCCAGGTAGATCAGCACGGTGAGCACCACCACCGCCACCGCGTTCGAGGCGTCGCTGTAGATCAGCACCAGGGTGGACAGCACCAGCACCGAGCCCGTGCCGGTCAGGTGCAGGATCCGGGACATCCTCGGGGTCCCGTAGAGCACCGCCGCGTAGAGCAGGTCGGTGTACATCAGACTGGTCGCCAGCAGGGCGCCGGTGAAGATGCTGTACCCGAAGGCGAGCCCGCCCAGCGTCGTGGTGAGCACCGGCCTGGTCCGGCGGAACAGCTCCAGCACCGCCATCACCAGCAGTGCCGGCACCACCGCCCCGCGCGGGATCCGCGAGGAGTTGTCGTAGACCTGGAGCGCGATCAGCAGTGCTCCGCCGAGCAGACCGAGCAGGGCGATCCCCCGGTCCTCCTGGCGCGGGGTGAGGGTCGGTCTCAGCACACCTCCATCTCACCATCCCCGGGCGCCGCCCGGCTCCGGTCCCCGGAGGAGCCGCCCTACATCGAAAGGTGCAGGCCGGGACGGCACCCGGCGACGACGACGCGGCCACGCCCGCGCGCCAGGCTGGAGGCACCGCCGACCGCCCGGGAGCACAACGTGATCGTCACCCTCATCGTCGCGGCCGAGATCTCCTTCTGGATCCTGCTCGGCCTCGGCCTCACCGCTCGCTACCTGCTGCGGTGGCGCCGCACCAGCACCGCCCTGCTGGTCGGCCTGCCGGTGGTGGACCTCACCCTGTACGTGCTCACCGTGCTCGACCTGCGCGGCGGCGCCGCCGCGAGCTGGACGCACGCCCTCGCGGCGAGCTACGCGGGCTTCTCGATCGGGTACGGGCCCTCGCTGGTCCGCTGGGCCGACCGGCACTTCATGTACCGCTTCGCCGGCGGCCCCAAGCCGCCGCCCTCACCCAAGTACGGCCTGGCGCGGTCCCGGTACGAGTGGCAGATCTGCCGCCGCACGGTGGTCTCGGCCGCGATCACGCTGAGCCTGATCACCCTGCTGGTGCCGCTGTCGGGAGGCTCCGCGCACTTCGACACCTTCCTCCAGTGGTACCTCAAGCTGGGCATCGCCGCCGTGGTCAACGTGGTCGTCGCCGTCAGCTACACGCTCTGGCCGAAGCGGCCGCCGGCCGGCGAGCAGGACGCGGACGACCCGATCGCCGAACAGCCCGTCGCCGGCGTCCCGGAGAAACGGCTCTGAGAAGCGGCTCTGAGAAGCGGCTCCGAGGAGCCTGCCTGCGGTTCCGAGGGCCCGCTAGCCCCGTACTTCGCGGGTCGTTGAATCGGTTGGAGTAGGGGGTTCGGTCGTATCCGGGGCGAGGCTGTGGGCGTTAGCCGGGTGTGTCGATGACTTCCCGGTCCCCGCGGCCTCGGTCCCAGCGTCAGCGCCTTGAGTGCGTGGTGACGTCTGTGGTGGAGAAGCGTCTGGGCGCTCTGCCTGTCGCTGCCGAGTTTCTGCGCCGGCTGGACGTGGCCGGGATCGTCGACGGGTTGTGCCCGTCCGCGCCGAGCGCTCACCTGACGCACGGGCAGGTCATCGAGGCGCTGGTCGCGAACCGGCTGACCTCGCCGATACCGCTGTTCCGGGTTGGCGACTGGGCCCGGACCTGGGCAGTGGAGGAGGTCCTGGGCATCGAGGCGGGCCTGCTCAACGACGACCGCCTCGCGCGGGCACTGGACGCGATCGCCCCGAAGCTGGAGCAACTCGCGGGCACCGTCGGCGCGCGGGCGATCACCGAGTTCGGCATCGACGTGTCGCGGTTGCACTGGGACATGACGTCCATGTCCGTCCACGGGGCCTACCCGCTGGAAGACCAGGACGACGCGTTCCCGGTGATCAAGCACGGTCATCCCAAGGACCGCCGGGTGGACCTGAAGCAGGTCCAGGCCGGGCTCGCGGTTACCGGTGACGGCGGTATCCCGGTCCACGCCCGGGTCTTCGGCGGGGGCGCGGCTGAGGTGTCCCAGGTGGTCGGGGCGATGAAGGATCTGCGGAAGCTGGCCGGCGAACAGGACTTCCTGCTGGTTGCCGATTCCAAACTGGTCTCCTACCCGAACGTCGCCGCACTGCTGGCAGCCGGGACGGCGTTCATCGCCCCTGTCCCGGCGGCCCAGGTCAAGGACGGTTTCTATGCCGCCTTGGACCTGGAGGCCGCCACTGTCGTGGACTGGGTGCCCGACCGCGACGCGGGCAAGGACCCCGCCCGGCGCGAGGTCTACCGGGTGCTGGAGGACGTCCACACCCTGAACGGTCCGCGCAAGCGCGACCCGGTCCTGAGCGTTCGCCGAATCCTGGTCCACTCCACCGGCAACGCTGCGGGCCAGCAGGCCGCCCGCAACAAACGTCTCACCCGCGCGGCCGAGGACCTGGACAAGGTCCAGCGCGGAGCCGGCGGCAAGTACTACAACACCGTCGAGAAGATCGCGGCCCGTATCGGCGTGATCGCCAAGACCCGGCGGGTCGCCTCCTGCCTGCGTACCGAGATCGGCGAGGACGACAACGGCAGGCCCACCCTGGCCTGGCACTTCGACCAGCAGGTCTTGGACGACGAGGCGGCAGCCGACGGCTGGTACGCGCTGCTGACGGCGCTGGCCCCCGAGCAGGCCGACCCTGGGCAGGTCCTGATCCAGTACAAGGGCCAGGGATCGGTCGAGCGCCGTTACGCGGACTTCAAGGGCCCCCTGGCGGTCACCCCGCTGTTCGTGCAGCACAACCACCGCGTCGCCGCCTTGATCCAGGTCATCTGCCTGGCCCTGCTGGTCTTCAGCCTGATCGAGCGCCAGGTCAGACAAGCCCTGGGCCCCGAGCAGACGATGGTCGGCCTCTACCCGGACAACCGCCGGGTGCGGCCCACAGGCCGCATGATCCTCTACCACCTGAGCGAACTCACCCTGCGGATCGGCAATGTCACCGATCCACCCACCGTCCAGATCAGCCGAGGAGTCCAGCTCCACCTCCTCGACCTCCTCGGCATCGAAGTCACTCAAACCCGCTGGCCAATGACCTGAAACGGCGACCCGCGAAGTACGGGGCTAGCGGTTCTCGCCCGGCACCCAGAGCACGTCGCCGCGCTCCTTGTTGGCCGCCCGGGCCAGGATGAACAGCAGGTCGGAGAGCCGGTTCAGGTACTTCGCGGTCAGCGGGTTGACGCTGTCCCCGTACTCCGCGATCGCCGCCCAGGTGGCCCGCTCGGCCCGCCGCACCACCGTGCAGGCCAGGTGCAGGTAGGCCGCGCCGGGCGTACCGCCGGGCAGGATGAAGCTGCGCAGCTTCTCCAACTGCTCCAGGTAGTGGTCACAGTCCCCCTCCAGCCGGTCGACGTACGACGGCAGCACCCGCAGCGGCGGGTACTTCGGGTCCTCGACCACCGGCGTGGACAGGTCCGCGCCGACGTCGAACAGGTCGTTCTGGATCCGGACGAGCACCGTGACGATGTCCTCGGGCAGCGATCCGGCGGCGACGGCCACGCCGATCGCCGCGTTCGCCTCGTTGGTGTCGGCGTACGCGACCAGGCGGGGGTCGGTCTTGGTGGTCCGGCTCATGTCGCCCAGCGCGGTGGTGCCGTCGTCGCCGGTACGGGTGTAGATACGCGTCAGATTCACCATGCGGCCAGCGTAGCCGGACGGGTTAGGCGGCGTTAACCCCGAGCGGGACCAGCCCTGCCCGACGTTGCCCCCCGAGGGTCCCGTCGCTACGCGACGTTGACCCTCTGCCCGGGCGGGGCGGCCTCCAGCCAGGCGAGGAAGCCGGTGAGCGCGTCCTCGCTCATCGCCAGCTCCAGCGGCTCCCCGTTGTGCAGGCAGCGCAGCACCACCGAGCCGGAGAGCAGGGCGAGCTCCTCCTGGCCCTCCGGGTAGCGCCGGCCGAGCACCTCGATCTCCCGGCGCGGCAGCACCCTGCGCGGGCGCGGGGCGTAGGAGAAGACCCGGAACCACTCGATCGAGTCACCGCTGTAGCGGCCGATACCAAAAACCCACCCCTTGCCGTCGGTCTGGGGGACCGGGGCCGAGGTGGGTTTGCCGTTCTCGTCGAGGTCGGGCTGCGTCGAGGCGTCGGCGGGCATTTTGAGTCGGTAACTGCAGTCGAACGTGCCGCCGACCCGCTGGATCAGGCGGCGTCGTACCGCGAACGCCACCAGGCCGATCACACCCAGCGCCACGACCGCCGCACACACCACAAGCGCGAGGACCATGCTCACCTACCTCCTCGCTACCCGCGTTCCCCGTATCGGTCGTATCAAGCGACCGCGTTGACCTACCAACTACGACGACAGTCCCGGGGTCACGCTCACGCGTCCCCGGGACCGTCGGTCGACCCCGCTGAACCAGGGTCTTGGCGCACTCAGACGTGGGCCTTGAGGCCGCGCGCCGCGAACAGGCGGACCTCGGCGCGCCGCTCGGCGTGCTCGTCCAGGCCCGACTTGGCCTGCTCCAGCGCGCGCTCGGCGCGGGCGACGTCGATCTCGTCCGCCAGCTCGGCGATCTCCGCGAGCAGAGACAGCTTGTTGTCGGCGAAGGAGATGAAGCCGCCGTGCACCGCGGCGATCACGGTGCCGCCGTCCGTCGTGCGGATGGTGACCGGACCGGTCTCCAGCACACTCAGCACCGGGGTGTGACCCGGCATGATGCCGGTGTCGCCGGAGGCCGTACGGGCGACGACGATGGTGGCCGCACCGGACCACACCTTGCGGTCGGCTGCGACCAGCTCGACGTGCAGCTCAGCCAACGTGGGCTCCTAGGCTCATGCAACCCCCGATTACTCGGGAGTTTCGGTAAGAATAACGGCCGCGCGCCCCCGGCATGAAACCGGCGGCACGGATTTGACCGGAATCACAGCCGATGCGACGCGAGGGGTGGTCCCGGGCTCGGGGCCACCCCTCACGGTCACTCAGCTGCTACCGGCCGCGATTACTTCTTCGCCAGCTCGGCGGCGTTCTTCTCGAGGTCCTCGATGCCACCGCACATGAAGAAGGCCTGCTCCGGGACGGAGTCGTACTTGCCGTCGGCGATCGAGTTGAAGGCCTCGATGGTCTCCGACAGCGGCACGGTCGAACCCTCGACACCGGTGAACTGCTTCGCCACGTAGGTGTTCTGCGAGAGGAAGCGCTCGATGCGACGGGCCCGGTGGACCGTGATCTTGTCCTCCTCCGACAGCTCGTCCATACCGAGGATGGCGATGATGTCCTGGAGGTCCTTGTACTTCTGCAGGATCCCCTTGATACGGAGGGCCGTGTCGTAGTGGGTCTGCGCGATGTACCGCGGGTCGAGGATGCGGGACGTGGAGTCCAGCGGGTCGACGGCCGGGTAGATGCCCTTCTCCGAGATCGGGCGCGACAGAACGGTCGTCGCGTCCAGGTGGGCGAAGGTGGTGGCCGGGGCCGGGTCGGTCAGGTCGTCCGCGGGGACGTAGATCGCCTGCATCGAGGTGATCGAGTGACCGCGGGTCGAGGTGATGCGCTCCTGGAGGAGGCCCATCTCGTCGGCCAGGTTCGGCTGGTAGCCCACCGCGGAGGGCATGCGGCCGAGCAGGGTCGACACCTCGGAACCGGCCTGGGTGAACCGGAAGATGTTGTCGATGAAGAGGAGCACGTCCTGCTTCTCGACGTCACGGAAGTACTCCGCCATGGTCAGCGCGGAGAGCGCGACGCGCAGACGGGTGCCCGGCGGCTCGTCCATCTGGCCGAAGACCAGCGCGGTCTTGTCCAGAACGCCCGAGTCGACCATCTCGTCGATGAGGTCGTTGCCCTCACGGGTGCGCTCGCCGACGCCGGCGAACACCGACACACCACCGAAGTTCTCGGCGACGCGGTAGATCATCTCCTGGATCAGAACGGTCTTGCCGACACCGGCACCACCGAACAGACCGATCTTGCCACCCTGGACGTACGGGGTGAGGAGGTCGATGACCTTGATGCCGGTCTCGAACATCTCGGTCTTGGACTCGAGGTCCTTGAACTCCGGCGCCTTGCGGTGGATCGGCCAGCGGACCTCGACCTGCTGGTCGAACTCCTTCTGGTCCACGTTCAGCACGTCGCCGAGGGCGTTGAAGACCTTGCCCTTGGTGATCTGGCCGACGGGCACCGAGATGGCGGCACCGGTGTCGGTGACCTGGGTGCCACGGACCAGACCGTCGGTCGGCTGCATCGAGATGCCGCGGACCATGCCGTCGCCCAGGTGCTGGGCGACCTCGAGGGTCAGGGTCTTCTTGCCCGAGCCGTCGGGGTTCTCCACCTCGACGTGCAGGGCGTTGAACATGTTCGGAATGGCGTCGACGGGGAACTCCACGTCGACGACCGGGCCGATGACCCGCGCGACGCGGCCCGTCGCCGTGGTCGGCTCAACAGTGGTGGTCATTCTCATTCGCTCCCGCGGCTAGCGTCGGCGAGGGCGTTGGCACCGCCGACGATCTCGCTGATTTCCTGGGTGATCTCGGCCTGACGGGCCGAGTTGGCAAGCCGCGTGAGCGACTTGATGAGCTCGCCGGCGTTGTCCGTCGCGCTCTTCATCGCGCGGCGGCGGGCGGCGTGCTCGGAGGCGGCCGACTGCAGCAGCGCGTTGTAGATCCGGCTCTCGACGTACCGCGGCAGCAGTGCGTCGAGGACGCCCTCCGCCGACGGCTCGAAGTCGTACAGCGGGAAGATCTCGGCCTTGGCCGACGTCTGGTCGCTGAGCTGGACCTCGTCCAGCTTCAGCGGCAGCAGTCGGGCGTCCACCGCGTCCTGCGTCAGCATGGACACGAACTCTGTCGAGACCACGTGGAGTTCGTCCACGCCGCCGGTCTCGGCCGTGAAGGCCTCGATCAGCTCGCCCGCGACCGTCTTCGCGTCACCGTAGGTCGGCTTGTCCGAGAAGCCCGTCCACGAGTTCCCGACCGCCAGGTCACGGAAGGTGTAGTACGACAGACCCTTCCGACCGACGATGTAGGTCACCACGTCCTTGCCCTCGCCGCGCAGGCGCTCGGTGAGCGCCAGCGCCGCCTTGATGGCGTTGGACGAGTAACCGCCCGCCAGGCCGCGGTCCGCCGTGATCAGCAGGACGGCGGCACGCGTGGCGTTCGGGTTCTCGGTGGTGAGCGGGTGCTTGGCGTTGGACCGGGTGGCCACCGCCGTCACCGCCCGGGTGAGCTCATCGGCGTACGGAGCGGAGGCGGCCACCGCGCGCTGCGCCTTGCCGATGCGCGCCG
Organism: Kitasatospora sp. NBC_01300; assembly: GCF_041435235.1. Classification (NCBI taxonomy): domain Bacteria; kingdom Bacillati; phylum Actinomycetota; class Actinomycetes; order Kitasatosporales; family Streptomycetaceae; genus Kitasatospora; species Kitasatospora sp. NBC_01300. The sequence goes on from NZ_CP108408.1 coordinate 2,830,633, forward strand.
CGGAGATCATCTCCATCGCCTTGGTGATCTTCTTCGTCGCGGTGACAGAGCGGATCCGGCGCTTGTAGACCCGAAGCTGTGCTCCCATGGGTCGTTACGTCCTTTCCCTCGCTACCGGACTCAGGCCTGCTCGGAGAGCAGCTTGCCGTCGGCGGTCTGGTACCCCTGCTTGAAGGCGTCGATGGCCGTGGTCAGCGCGTCGACGGTGCCCTCGGCGAGCAGACCGGTCTCGACGATGCCCGCGAGCAGGTCCTTGTGCTGGAGGCGCACGTGGTCCAGGAACTCGCGCTCGAAGCGGCGGATCTCGGCGACCGGGACGTCGTCCAGCTTGCCGGTGGTGCCGGCCCAGATGGAGACGACCTGCTCCTCGACCGGGAACGGCTGGTACTGACCCTGCTTCAGCAGCTCGACCATGCGCGCACCGCGCGCCAGCTGGGCCTTGGAGGCCGCGTCCAGGTCGGAACCGAAGCCGGCGAAGGCCTCCAGCTCACGGTACTGGGCGAGGTCCAGACGCAGACGGCCGGCGACCGAGCGCATGGCCTTGATCTGGGCGGAGCCACCGACGCGGGAGACCGAGATACCGACGTTCACGGCCGGGCGGATGCCGGCGTTGAACAGGTCGGACTCCAGGAAGCACTGGCCGTCGGTGATGGAGATGACGTTGGTCGGGATGTACGCCGAGACGTCGTTGGCCTTGGTCTCGATGATCGGCAGACCGGTCATCGAGCCGCCGCCCAGGGCGTCGTTCAGCTTGGCGCAACGCTCCAGCAGGCGGGAGTGCAGGTAGAAGACGTCACCCGGGTAGGCCTCGCGGCCCGGCGGACGGCGCAGCAGCAGCGACACGGAGCGGTAGGCCTCGGCCTGCTTCGACAGGTCGTCGAAGATGATCAGGACGTGCTTGCCGTCGTACATCCACTCCTGGCCGATGGCCGAACCGGTGTACGGGGCGAGGTACTTGAAGCCGGCCGGGTCGGAGGCGGGAGCAGCCACGATGGTGGTGTACTCCAGCGCGCCGGCCTCCTCCAGGGCGCCGCGGACGGACGCGATGGTGGAGCCCTTCTGGCCCACGGCGACGTAGATGCAGCGGACCTGCTTCTCCGGGTCGCCCGAGCGCCAGTTGTCGCGCTGGTTGATGATCGTGTCGACGGCCACCGCGGTCTTGCCGGTCTGGCGGTCACCGATGATCAGCTGACGCTGGCCACGGCCGATCGGGGTCATCGAGTCGATGGCCTTGATGCCGGTCTGCAGCGGCTGCTTGACCGACTTGCGGGCCATGACGCCGGGGGCCTGCAGCTCCAGGGCGCGGCGGCCGCTGGAGGCGATGTCGCCCAGACCGTCGATCGGGTTGCCCAGCGGGTCCACGACGCGGCCGAGGTAGCCGTCGCCGACCGGAACCGAGAGGACCTCGCCGGTGCGGCGCACGGTCTGGCCCTCTTCGATGCCACCGAACTCACCGAGGATGACGACACCGATCTCGCGGGTGTCGAGGTTCAGCGCGAGGCCGAGCGTGCCGTCCTCGAACCTCAGCAGCTCGTTCGCCATGACCGAGGGCAGGCCCTCGACATGCGCGATGCCGTCCGCCGCGTCAGTGACCGTGCCGACCTCTTCCACAGAAGCGGCGTCCGGCTGGTACGACTGGACAAAGTCGGCCAGCGCGTCCCGGATCTCCTCCGGACGGATCGTAAGCTCCGCCATCAGGCTTCCCTGCTCTCCTAGTTTGCGATCCTCGGCCCGCCATTGAGGGCCGCAAGTATTCGACTCTCGGCCGGGTCTACCGAACCGGCCGTCCGATGTGCCGGCTCCTTGGGGAGCCGGTTTCCCGACCGAGGGTCGGATGTGCTGCTGCTTCGGTGTGCTCAGCCTTCGAGCGACTGGCGAGCGCCTTCGAGGCGGCTCGACACGGTGCCGTCGATGATCTCGTCGCCGACCTGCACCCGGACACCGCCGACGACCTCGGGGTCGACGTCGATGTTCAGGTGGACCTGGCGGCCGTACATCCGGCCCAGAGCACCGGACAGGCGCTCCTTCTGGGTGTCCGACAGCGGCACCGCGGTGGTGACCAGGGCCACCACGCGGCCGCGGCGCGCGGCGGCGAGCTTCGAGTAGGACTCCAGGCCCTGCTCCAGGCTACGGCCACGCGGCGCGTTGACGATGGCCGTGACCAGCCGGACGGTGCCCGCGTGGGCGCGGCCGCCGAGCAGCTTCTTGATCAGCGCGGCCTTCGGGGCGATGCCGGCCTTCGGCTCGGTCAGCGCGGCGCGCAGCTCGTGCGAGCCGCTCACCACCCGGCTGAACCGGAACAGCTCGTCCTCGACGTCGTCCAGGGCGCCTGCCCTGTCCGCCGCGATGACCTCGGCGTACGCGGCCAGCTCCTCGGTCCCGTCCACCAGGTCGCGCGAGCCCGACCAGCGGGAGCGGACCAGACCGGAGACGAGGTCGACGGTCTCGCCGGAGACCTGACCGGTCAGCAGCGAGGAGACCAGCTGGGCCTTGTCCTGACCCGACCGGGACGGGTCGGTCAGGACACGGCGCAGCGACACCTCACGGTCCAGCACGGCCGTGACGGCGGTGAGCTCCTCGGCGAGCTTGGCCGCGTCCACCGAGGTGGAGTCGGTCAGGCTCTCCAGGTTCTGCCGGCCGGCGGCGAGGGCCTCGCGGCTGGCGCCGATCACTTGGCCGCGCCCTGAGCAACGGCGGCCTTGGCCTCCAGCTCGTCCAGGAAGCGGTCGATCACGCCGCTCTGCCGAGCGCTGTCCTCGAGGGACTCGCCCACGATGCGGGAAGCCAGCTGGGAGGCCAGCGAACCCACGTCCTGGCGCAGGACGGCAGTCGCCTGCTTCTTGTCGGCCTCGATCTGCGCGTGGCCGGCGGCGACGATGGCCTCGCGCTGACGCTGGCCCTCCTCGCGCATCTCGGTGAGCTGGGCAGCGCCCTGCTCGCGAGCCTGCTCGACGATGCGGGCAGCCTCGTGACGCGCCTCGGCGAGCTCGGCGCGGTACTGCTCAAGCAGGGCCTGGGCCTCCGCCTGAGCGGCCTCGGCGCGCTCCATGCCGCCCTCGATGGCGTCCCGACGCTCCGACAGCACCTTCTCGATGCTGGGGAGGAGCTTCTTGCCGAGGAGACCGAAGACGATGAAGAAGCAGAGCAGGCCGATGATGATCTCGGGCCACGCGGGGAGGAGAGGGTTCATCTTCTCCTCGGCCGCGAGCGTAACCGCGATGCTCATATCTGGACCTTCCTCGAATGGGTCTGCGGCAGGATTACTTGTTGCCGAAGACGAACGGCATGACGATGCCGATGAGGGCGAGCGCCTCGGTCAGCGCGAAGCCGATGAACATGTTGGAGCGGATCAGGCCGGCAGCCTCGGGCTGACGGGCCATGGCCTGGACACCGTTGCCGAAGATCAGACCGACGCCGATGCCGGGGCCGATCGCGGCGAGGCCGTAGCCGATGGAGGCGACGGAACCGTAGACGTTGCCCTCAGCGAGGATGCTCATTGACGTTGTCCTTTGCAGGGGTGGTGAACCGGTGGTGATTGGCCACCGGGCAATCCGGAGAGGTTGGTTCAAGGAGGGCCGAAGCCCCCTGGCTCAGTGCGCCTCTTCGAGGGCACCGGCGATGTAGCTGCTGGCCAGCATCACGAAGATGTAGGCCTGCAGGAACTGGACCAGCAGCTCGAAGGCGGTCAGCGCGACGGCGACGATGAACGAGGCCGAGCCGTAGAGCGCGCCCAGGGTCGGGCTGAGCAGGTACCAGGAGGCGATGGAGAACATCACGATCAGCAGGTGGCCGGCGAACATGTTCGCGAAGGCTCGGACCGCGAGCGTGAAGGGGCGCACGAAGATGTTCGAGAAGAACTCGATCGGCACCAGGATGAACATGACCCAGCCGGGGATGCCCGAGGGCCAGCAGAGGTTCTTCAGACCGCCGACGAAGCCGTGCTTCTTGAAGGTCAGCGTCATGTAGGTGATCCACACGACCGCCGCGAGGCCGGCCGGGAACGCGATCGCCGCCGAGACGGGGAACTGCGCGAAGGGGATGATCGACATGATGTTCATCAGCCAGATGAAGAAGAACATCGAGACGAGCATCGGGACGTACTTCTCGCCCTTCTTGCCGATCGTCTCCAGCACGATGGAGCGCTTGACGAAGTCGTAGCCGATCTCGCCGACGAGCTGCAGCTTGCCGGGGACCAGGCGCGGCTTGGCGAAGGCGGCCCAGAAGAAGACGACGACCAGCAGAGCAACGATGACCGACAGCAGCATCGGCTTGTTGAACTCGATGCTGCCGATCGAGAAGATCGGCTTGAACTGGAACTCGTTCAGACCCGGGGCCGGGAAGCCGCAGCCAGCGTCCCCGAAGTGGCAACTGCCTGAGGCGAGGAACGTGAGCTGATCAGCACTCACCACGGACTCCTTCGTCGTGACGCATGGTTACGGCAACCTCGGTGTGTCGGCGTGGTTTGCGGCCACGGAGCGGCACTGGAACTTGATGGGTTTCTCGCGGATCCCGCGCGCCGGTGCGCCGCACCACAGCGGGATCATCGAAGACTGCGCGGATCCGGGGGGCGATCCGTCCGCTGTTCGGACAGACCTGGCCGCTTCCCGTACTCCGTTGTTGCGACGGACGATAGCAGTCCGTCAGTGCGGCATAAACACCGCCCCCCTCGTTGGGGGGACAGCCAGGGCTCGTCACTGTTGACGCCCCGAGTCGGAGGGCTTGTCGCCCTTGTTTTCGGAGGCGTCGGGGTCGACGTAGAAGGTCTTGGCCTTCAGCGCACCGCGCACCTGGAACCCCGTCCAGATCAGCGCGCAGCCGAGCAGGGTGAAGGCGAAGGCCTGCCGGTTGAAGAGCTCGGTGTTCTTGAAGACCGCCAGCACGATGCCGACCAGCAGGATCTGCGTGGTGTACACGAGCAGCGCCGCGGCCATCATGATGTGCGGGTTCGACCTGGTCAGCCGGTCGAGCGCGACCTGGCCGAAGCTGAAGAAGGCCATCACCAGGAGTGCGCCGAAGAGGGCGCCGAGCAGCCCCTTCCCACCGGCGACGGCGAACGAGATCGCCATGGCGATGATCCCGGCGGCCGCAGTGGGAATCGCGGCGCCTCGGAGGATCCGGGCGTCGGTGGACGGCATGTCGGCAGCTCCGGCGGCATGTCGATGTGACGGGGGACGGGGCACAGAAGGTGGTGGGTGACACCGGACCGAGAGGCCGCCGCCCGGGCCGCCCGCTGGAGCGGCGGGCCCGTCGAGGGAGACCGACCAGGGACGGAAGTCCTCCACCTGTCAGGTCTTTCGGCGTGTTCTCGGTACTCGTGAACGGTATCACAAACTATTTGATGAGAGCTTTACCATGAATGTGTGGCACCTGTCACACCGACGGCGCAACGGTGCAGCCGAACGGGTGAGGCCATTTGACGCAACATCAACTGCCTTGCTAGCGACGGCCGCTGGCCCGGCCGTGGTCGTCGAGCGCGGAGGCTCCCCGGTCGGCTTCACCAAGAAGTTGCTTGTCCTTTGCCGACAGTTCAGCCATGGGGGCGGACGGACGGCGCCGGTAGCGCGGCGGGACGAAGGACTGCACCGCCCTCGGCGCGCGCGGCCGGAACTGCGGCGTCAGCAGCACCACCAGGCCGACCAGGCAGAGCCCGGCGAGCGTCAGCACCACCGTGCGGCCGGTGTTGGTGACCGAGAAGGCCACCGTGCCGAAGGCGATCAGCGCGGCCCAGAAGTACATGATCAGCACCGCACGGCTGTGCGAGTGCCCGACCTGGAGCAGCCGGTGGTGCAGGTGGCGCTTGTCCGCGGCGAACGGCGACTGGCCGGCCCAGGTGCGGCGCACCACCGCGAGCAGCAGGTCCGCCAGCGGCAGCGCGATGACCGTCAGCGGCAGCAGCAGCGGGATGTAGATCGGCACCAGGGCGTGCACGGTCGCGGTCTGCGAACCGGTCTCGCTGCTGATCAGGTCCGGGTCGACGCGGCCGGTGATGGAGATCGCGGCCACCGCCAGCATCAGGCCCAGCATCATCGAGCCGGAGTCGCCCATGAAGATCCGCGCGGGGTGCATGTTGTGCGCCAGGAAGCCCAGGCACATGCCGATCAGCAGCACGCTGAACAGCACCGCGGGCGCCGCGTCGGTGATCGTGTAGCCGTACCAGAGCCGGTAGCTGTACAGGAAGAACGCCATCGCGGCGATGCAGACCATGCCGCCCGCCAGGCCGTCCAGGCCGTCGATGAAGTTCACCGCGTTGACCATGACGACGACCAGGGTGACGGAGATGACCATGCCCTGGGTGGGGCTCACCGCGACCGCGCCGACACCGGGCACCGGGAGGGTGATCACCGTGACGCCCTGCCAGACCATCACACCGGCGGCGATCATCTGGCCGCCGAGCTTCACCAGCGCGTCCACGCCCCACTTGTCGTCGAGCACCCCGAGCAGCCACATGATCCCGGCGCCGGACAGCAGCGCGCGGATGTCGGTGCCCTGGGAGAACACCTTGCTCAGGTTGTCCAGCTGGGAGGCGACCAGGATGCCCGCGCACAGCCCGCCGAACATCGCGATCCCGCCGAGCCGCGGCGTCGGCTCGCGGTGCACGTCCCGGGCGCGGACCGGCGGCATGGCGCCCGCCGCGATGGCGAACTTCCGTACCGGGCCGGTCAACAGGTAGGTGACGGCGGCGGTGCAGAACAGCACCAGCAGATACTCACGCACCACCGGCCTCCTGCGTCACTGTCCAACGGGGAGGTACCGAAGGTACTCCCCTGCGTTCCCGGGGTTCGAGGTGCGTCGCCACGCCCCACACCTTATTGAGTCGGACGCTCAAGGCATGCATCGCGGTTCGCTCTCCCGGGTAGGAGATCCGAATATCCGTCGATGACGCTCTCGTCACCGCCGGTCGGCGAAGGACAGGGCCAGCTCCCGGACCCGGTTCGCCACCCGCGCGCCCGTGCCCCCGGCGAGCACCTGGGCGATCAGCCCGGCGAGCTCGGCGAGTTCCGCCCCGCCCATCCCCTGGCTGGTCACCGTGCCGGTGCCCAGCCTGATCCCGGAGGCCTCGGCGGCCGGCGCCGGGTCGTAGGGCAGCGCGCACTTGCCCAGCAGCAGTCCGGCCGCGGCGCAGCGCCGCTCGGCCTCCGCGCCGGTGACGCCCAGCGGGCTCACGTCCGCCGTCACCAGGTGGGTGTCGGTACCGCCGGTCAGCGGGCGCATCCCGGCCGTCGCGAGCCCTGTCGCCAGCACCCGCGCCCCGTCCACCGTCCGCTGCGCGTACGCCCGGTAGGCGGGCGTCGCCGCCTCGGCCAGCGCCACCGCCTTGCCGGCCACCTCGTTCATCGCCGCCCCGCCCTGGGTGAACGGGAACACCGCCCGGTCGATCCGCTCGGCCAGCTCCGCGGTGGACAGCAGCAGGCCCCCGCGCGGGCCGCGCAGCAGCTTGTGGGTGGCCGCCACGGTGACGTCCGCGTACGGCACCGGGGAGGGCGCCACCCCGGCCGCGACCAGGCCGGCGGTCTGGGCGACCGAGGCGATCAGGTAGGCGTCCACCTCGTCGGCGATCTCCCGGAAGGCGGCCCAGTCCGGGTGCCGGGGGTGCGAGATCGAGCCCGCCACGATCGCCTTCGGGCGGTGCTCGCGGGCCAGGTCGCGCACCTGGTCGAGGTCGATCAGGCCGTCGGCCTCGCGCACCCCGTACCCGGTGAAGGCGAACCAGCGGCCGGAGAAGTTCGCCCGCGAGCCGCAGCTGAGGTGGCCGCCGTGCTCCAGCGACATCGCCAGCACCCCGTCGCCGGGCCGCAGCAGCGCCGCGTACGCCGCCAGCATCGCCGAAGTCGCCGACCGGGGCTGGACGTTGGCGTGCGGGGCGGCGAACAGCTCACGGGCCCGGTCGATCGCCAGCAGCTCGGCGGCGTCCGCCAGGGCGCAGCCGGTGTGGTGCCGGCGGCCCGGGTAGCCCTCGGCGTACTTGTCGATCAGCGGCCCGGTCAGCGCCGCCAGGACGGCCGGGGAGGTCAGGTTCTCCCCCGCCAGCAGCTGGACCGTCTCGGCCCGCCGCTCGGCCTCGGCCGCCAGCAGGTCGGCCACCTGCGGATCGGCCCGGTGCAGTGCCTCGGAGGCCCACGGGCGCCCTCTGGTCGCGGTCGGGCCGGTCGGGGCGTCGGTGACGGTCATGGCGGGGCTCCGGGGCGGCGTGGGGGCGCCTCCCGGCGTGGGCCGGGAAGGGTGGGTTCCTCCAGCGTAGGACCGGCCGGGCCGGGCGGCTCGTCGGCGCGGGGCCATTCGGCGCTCGGTCGCCGCGGGCCGTCCCCGGGCCGTCGGGGGGCCGTCAGGGGGCCTCCGGGCCCGCTCGTGGCGCGGGCGGTCAGCGCAGCGCGGGCACGCCGGTGAGCGCGGTGACCACCGGGTCGACCGCGTGGAATATCTCCTCGCCGCAGTTGCGGAACATGCCGATCGGGGCCCCGTACGGGTCGTCCAGCTCGTCGGACTCCGGGGTGGCGGCGAGCAGCCAGCCGCGCAGCGCGGCGGCCGCCCGGACCAGGGCGCGGGCGCGCTCGGTGACGTCGGCGCCGCGGCGCGGGTCGGGCAGGGTGCCCGGGTCTATCGTCCGCACCAGGCGGGTGAACTCCTTCAGGGTGAAGGTGCGCAGTCCCGCCTCGTGGCCCATCGAGATGACCTGGGCGCGGTGGTCCAGGGTCGCGGTGAGCACCAGGTCGGCCTCGACCACGTGCTCGTCCAGCAGCTCGCGGCCGGTGAAGCCGCCGCTGTCGGCGCCGTACTCGTCCAGGACGGTCGCGGCGTGGTCCTCCATCGGCGCGCCCACGTGGCCCCAGGTGCCGGCGCTCTCCACCAGGATCCGGCCGGCCACCCGGGGGCTGAGCCGGGTGTCCAGCTCACGCCGGGTGAGCCGCTCGGCGATCGGCGAGCGGCAGATGTTGCCGGTGCAGACGAACAGGATCCGGAAGTGGTCCAGCGGCCTGGGGCCCACGCTCAGGTACGGCGCTATGCCGGGCCCGGCGTGGAGCGAGGCGATCGGCGTCAACTGCCGGCCTCCAGGTCGGGGACGACCTCCCTCAGCTGCTCGACGCTGATCGCGCCCGCCCGCAGCAGGACCGGGACCTTGCCCGTGACGTCGACGATGGACGAGGCGGTCGCGTGGTCCGCCTGTCCGCCGTCCAGGTAGACCGAGATGGCGTCGCCGAGCTGCGCCTGCGCCTCGTCGCAGGTGGCCGGGGACGGGCCACCGGTCTTGTTGGCGCTGGAGACGGCGAGCGGGCCGGTGGCGTTCAGCAGCTCGATGGCGACCGGGTGCAGCGGCATCCGGACGGCGACGGTGCCGCGGGTCTCGCCGAGGTCCCAGCGCAGCGAGGGCTGGTGCTTGGCGACGAGGGTGAGCCCGCCCGGCCAGAACGCGTCGACCAGCTCCCAGGCCTGCTCGGAGAAGTCGGTGACCAGGCCGTGCAGGGTGGTCGGCGAGCCGACCAGCACGGGCGAGGGCATGTTGCGGCCGCGGCCCTTGGCGGCCAGCAGGTCGCCGACGGCCTCCGGCGAGAAGGCGTCCGCACCGACCCCGTACAGGGTGTCGGTGGGAAGCACGACGAGTTCGCCCCGGCGAATGGCCGAGGCGGCCTCGCGCAGGCCGGTGGCGCGGTCCCCGGCGTCGGCACAGTCGTAACGGCGGCTCATCGGTGCGGTCCCCTTCCGGAATGGCTCATCACAGCGTTCACAGCACGGTCTTCACGGCACGGCCGGGCGAGCGGCGCTGCCGCGGCCCGGCCGGTCACGACGACGCCCCTCGGGTGGGCGTACGGCACTCGACCGCTCACAACGACGCCCTGCGGGCCGTCGTACTGCGCTCGATCGTTCACAACGACGCCCTGCGGGCTGTCGTACTGCGCTCGATCGTTCACAACGACGCCCTGCGGGCTGTCGTGAAACGCGGTCGGTTGTTCAGGTCGCGGTGGTCGGCGGTGTCCGTCCAGCCGCGTTCCTCGTTGAAGATCCACGGGACCTGCCCGCCCTGCTGGTCGGCGTGCTCGATCACCACCGCGCCGCCGGGGCGCAGCAGCCGGGCGGCCACCCGCTCGATGCCGCGGATGGTGTCCAGGCCGTCCTCGCCGGAGAACAGCGACATCTGCGGGTCGTGGTCGCGGGCCTCCGGGGCGACGTACTCCCACTCGGTGAGCGGGATGTACGGCGGGTTGGAGATCACCAGGTCGAAGCGGCCGTCCCAGGAGCGGTCGTCGGCGAAGGCCCGGGTGGCGTCACCGGCGTGCAGGGTGACCCGGGCGCGGTCGGGGCTGGCCTCGATGTTGCGCCGGGTGTACTGCAGCGCGCCCTCGTCGAGTTCGAAGGCGTGCACGGTCGAGCGCGGCAGCTCCTGGGCCAGGGCGAGCGCGATGGCGCCGGAGCCGGAGCACAGGTCGACGACCAGCGGCTCGGCCACGTCCATGTCGCGGACGGCGTCTATGGCCCACTCGACGACCGTCTCGGTCTCCGGCCGGGGCACGAACACCCCGGGGCCGACCTCCAGTTCGAGGTAGCGGAAGAACGCCCGCCCGGTGATGTGCTGGAGCGGCTCGCGCGCCTCGCGGCGGGAGACGGCCTCCCAGTAGCGGGCGTCGAAGTCGGCGTCCTTCACCGAGTGCAGCTGGCTGCGCTTGACGTTGTGGACGTAGGCGGCGAGTTCCTCCGCGTCGAAGCGCGGCGACGGCACGCCGGCCGCGGCCAACCGCTGGGTGGCCTGGGCCACCTCGGCGAGCAGCAGGTTCATCCGTACGACCTCTTGTTTCTGCGCTCCGGCTCGCGCCGTCGCTCGGGCTGGGGCGCGCCGGTCTCAGTTCTGTTGGGCCGAGGCGAGCTTGGCCGCCGCGTCCGCGTCGACGCAGGACTGGATCACCGCGTTCAGTTCGCCGTCCAGGACCTGGTCCAGGTTGTACGACTTGAACCCCGTGCGGTGGTCCGAGATGCGGTTCTCCGGGTAGTTGTACGTCCGGATCCGCTCGGAGCGGTCCACCGTACGGACCTGGCTGCGACGCGCGTCCGAGGCCTCGCGCTCGGCCTCCTCCTGCGCGGCGGCCAACAGCCGCGACCGCAGGATGCGCATCGCCTGCTCCTTGTTCTGCAGCTGGCTCTTCTCGTTCTGGCAGGACGCCACGATACCGGTCGGCAGGTGGGTGATCCGGACCGCGGAGTCGGTGGTGTTGACCGACTGGCCGCCGGGGCCGGACGAGCGGTAGACGTCGATCCGCAGGTCGTTGGCGACGATCTCGACCTCGACCTCCTCCGCCTCGGGGGTGACCAGCACGCCCGCCGCGGAGGTGTGGATGCGGCCCTGGGACTCGGTGGCGGGGACGCGCTGCACGCGGTGCACGCCGCCCTCGTACTTCAGCCGGGCCCAGACGCCCTGCCCGGGCTCGGCGTTGCCCTTGGTCTTCACGGCCACCGAGACGTCCTTGTAGCCGCCGAGGTCGGACTCGTTGGCGTCGATGATCTCGGTCTTCCAGCCGATCCGCTCGGCGAAGCGCAGGTACATCCGGAGCAGGTCGCCGGCGAACAGCGCGGACTCCTCGCCGCCCTCACCCGCCTTGATCTCCAGGATGACGTCCTTGTCGTCGCTCGGGTCGCGCGGCACCAGCAGCAGCCGGAGTTCCTCGGTCAGCCCCTCGCGGCGCTGCTCGCCGTCCTTCACCTCGGCGAGGAACTCCGGTTCCTCGGCGGCGAGTTCGCGCGCGGCCTCGATGTCCTCGCCGGCCTGTCGCCACTGCCGGTAGACCCGGGTGATCGGGGTCAGCTCGGCGTACCGCTTGGCCAGCTTGCGAGCGTTGGCCTGGTCGGCGTGGACGGACGGGTCGGCCAGCCTCTTCTCGAGGTCGGCGTGCTCGACGAGGAGCTCTTCGACTGCCTCGAACATGGCGTGGGCCTTCTTCCCGTGAGAACCGTTGGAAGCCGGTGAGGACCGGCCGGTCGTGCGAACCGCTGGAGGGGGTGCTGGGGGATGCGAACGGCGCCGGTCCCCAGCGCCCCCGGAACGAGTACGGGGGCGCCGGGAACCGGCGCCGTGGGAGCGCTAGGCCTTCGCGCTGTGCTGCTTGCCGAAGCGGGCCTCGAAGCGGGCCACGCGGCCACCGGTGTCGAGGATCTTCTGCTTGCCGGTGTAGAACGGGTGGCACTGCGAGCAGACCTCGGCGCGGATCTCGCCACTGGCCTCGGTCGAGCGGGTCGTGAACTCGGCGCCGCAGGTGCAGGTCACACGGGTGACCACGTACTCGGGGTGAACGTTGGGCTTCAAGGGGTTCTCCTAGGTTCGGGAGGGCACCGGGTCGGCGGCGGGAACGCCGCACGTGAACCGGGACCGACGGACCAGTCTGCCAGGGCCGGCCGCATCTTCCCAAACCGGGTCGTGTTCCGGGATATTCCGGGCGCCGCTCAGCGCCTGGCGGGAGCCTTCGCCGGGGCCGTGGGGGCGGCCGTGGGGGCGGCCTGGGCCGGGTTCTCGGGCTGTGCCGAGACGATCGCCTGCGGGACCGGCCGGTCGGCCTTGAGGGCCGCCCAGAGCTGGTCCGCCTGCGGCTGCTGCTCGACCACCCGGTTGGGGTCGCCGGGGGCGGTCACCACCGGCAGGGTCACCATGCCGAGCTGGTCCGGCCCGATCCCCTTGAGCTCCTGGACGAGCCCCACCAGGGCGTTCACCGAACCCAGCGCGGAGTCGGTGGTGATGCTGCGGGTCATGGTGTCGCCGATCGACCAGAGCTTGACCGGGTTGGAGAACATCCCGATCCCGCCGGCCTGCTGGAGCAGCGACTTCACCATCTGCTTCTGGAGTTCGATCCGGCCGAGGTCGCTGCCGTCGCCGACGCCGTGCCGGGTGCGGACGAAGGCCAGCGACTGCTGCCCGTCGAGGTGGTGCTCGCCCGGCGGCAGGTCGAGCCCGCTGTCCTTGTCGTGGATGGCCACCGTGGTGCTCACGGTGGCCCCGCCTATCGCGTCCACGACGCGGGCGAAGCCGGCGAAGTCGATCTGCACGTAGTGGTCCATCCGCAGCCCGGTGAGCTGCTCGGTGGTCTTGACCGCGCAGGCCGCGCCGCCGGCCTCGAAGGCGCTGTTGTACATCGCGCGCTTGGCGCCGGCCACCGCCTTGCCGGCGGCGTCGGTGCAGTCGGGCCGGGTGACCAGGGTGTCGCGCGGGATCGAGACGACCTCGGCGTGCGAGTGGTCCTGGTTGACGTGCAGCACCATCGCGGTGTCCGAGCGGGCGGTGTCGCCGGTGTCGCCGCCGGCCAGGTCGCCGTTCTCGCCGTTGCGCGAGTCGGAGCCCAGCACCAGGACGTTGAACGAGCCGTCGGTGGCGGCCGGCGGGCGGGCGTCGCCGAGGCGGGCGTTGATGTCGACGCTCTTGATGTTGCCGTTGAGTTTGACGTACGCGTACCCGGCCGCTCCGGCGCCGAGGACGACGAGCGCGGCGAACGCGCAGGCGGCCACCCGCAGGATCTTGCGGCGGCGGGTCAGGACCCTCTTGTGCTCGGCCATACGGTCCAGAGTAAAACGGACAAGATGATCGAAAAGCCTCATGATGTCCCAACTCTGGAACAAAGCCGGGTGGACGCACCGAACCCCGGACCGCTCGCGCGGTCCGGGGTTCGGTGGGCGACAACCGTCCGGCTACGGTCAGTCGTTGGAGCCGGGGGTGGTCTTGGCGATCTGCATCAGGAACTCGGCGTTGCTCTTGGTCTGCTTCATCTTGTCCAGGAGCAGCTCGATCGCCTGCTGCGAGTCGAGCGCGTGCAGCACCCGGCGCAGCTTCCAGACGATGGCCAACTCCTCGCTGCCGAGCAGGATCTCCTCCTTGCGGGTGCTGGAGGCGTCCACGTCGACGGCCGGGAAGATGCGCTTGTCCGAGAGCTTCCGGTCGAGCTTGAGCTCCATGTTGCCGGTGCCCTTGAACTCCTCGAAGATCACCTCGTCCATGCGCGAGCCGGTCTCGACCAGCGCGGTGGCCAGGATGGTCAGCGAGCCGCCGTTCTCGATGTTGCGCGCGGCGCCGAAGAACTTCTTCGGCGGGTACAGCGCGGTCGAGTCGACACCACCGGACAGGATGCGGCCGGAGGCCGGCGCCGCCAGGTTGTAGGCGCGGCCGAGGCGGGTGATCGAGTCCAGCAGGATGACCACGTCGTGGCCCAGCTCCACCAGGCGCTTGGCGCGCTCGATGGCCAGCTCGGCGACGGTGGTGTGGTCCTCGGCCGGGCGGTCGAAGGTCGAGGAGATGACCTCGCCCTTCACCGACCGCTGCATGTCGGTGACCTCTTCCGGACGCTCGTCGACCAGGACGACCATCAGGTGGCACTCGGGGTTGTTGTGGGTGATCGCGTTGGCGACCGCCTGCAGCACCATCGTCTTGCCGGTCTTCGGCGGCGCGACGATCAGACCGCGCTGGCCCTTGCCGATCGGCGACACCAGGTCGATGATCCGGGTGGTCAGGATGCCCGCGTCGGTCTCCAGACGCAGCCGGTCCTGCGGGTAGAGCGGGGTGAGCTTGTTGAACTCGGGGCGGCCGCGGCCGCTCTCCGGGTCCATGCCGTTGACGGAGTCCAGCCGCACCATGGCGTTGAACTTCTCGCGGCGCTCGCCGTCCTTGGGCTGGCGCACCGCGCCGGTGATGGCGTCACCCTTGCGCAGGCCGTTCTTGCGGACCTGGGCGAGCGAGACGTAGACGTCGTTCTGGCCCGGCAGGTAGCCGGAGGTGCGCACGAACGCGTAGTTGTCGAGGATGTCGAGGATGCCCGCGACCGGGATCAGGACGTCGTCCTCGCCGACCTGCGGCTCGGCGGGGCCGGCCTCGAAGCCCTCGCGGCGGGCGCCACGGCCCCGGCGGTCGCGGTAGCGGCCACGGCGGCCGCGGCGGCCGTCACCGAACTCGTCGTCGTCGTAGCCGCCCTGCTGGACCTGCGGCTGCTGGGTCTGCTGGCCGCCCTGGCGGGCCTGCTGGCCGTCGCCCTGACCGGCCTGCTGCTGGCCGCCGCCCTGCTGGGGCTGGCGGTCGGTGCGCTCGCGGCGGTTGCGGCGGTCGCGGCGCGACTCGCGGGAGTCGCCGTCCTGGCCCTCGCCGCCGTCCTGGCGCTCGGCGCGCTCGGGGCGCTCCGCCCGCTCCGGGCGGTCGCCGCGGTCGCGGCGGTCGCGGCGGTCGCGACGGGTCTCGGTGCGGCCCTCCTCGCGGCCCTCGAAGGCGCGGGTCTCGGCCTGGCGGGTCTCGGCCTGCTTGGGCTCGGCCACCGCGACGGCGGCGTCGGCCGTGGCGTCGGCGGTCGGGGCACCGGCGGCCGAGGTGGCGCGGCGGCGGGTGCGCTCGGCACGGGCGGGCGCGGCGGTCTCGGCGGCGGCCTGGACCGGGATCTCGATCTGGGCCTGCGACTCGGCGGCGGCCGGGGCCGCGGCGGCCGCAGCGGCGGCGGCCTTGGTGCGGCGGGCCGGCTTCTCGGCCGGCGCCTCGGCGGCGTCCGCCTTGGCGGCGGTGCGCTTGGCGGCGGCCGGAGCACCACCGGCGGCGAGCAGCGGGTCTCCGCCGCTCTTCTCCTTGATGGTCTCGATCAGCTGGCTCTTGCGCATGCGTCCGGTACCGGTGATGCCCAGGTCTCCGGCGAGCTTCTGGAGCTCGGCCAGGACCATGCCGTCCAGGCCGGCGGCGGCGGTACGGCGGCGCCGCGCCGGGGCCGCGGGGGCGGCGGCTGCGTCCGACGCCTCTGCGTCCTGGCGCGCGCCCATCAGATCGGTGGAGTCGCTCACTAAGGGTCCTTCCCTGGAGCGGACGTCGGCCTGTCTGGCTCGGCGACCGGTTGTGCTGTCCTGACCAACGCTCGACTGCGTCGGTCCGAGGCGGTGATCCCCCGAAAGGCGGAAGCCGGTCGAGGGAGAGCTGCGAGGTGCGGTGCGTGAAGCACGGTGGTGCTGAGTGGCGCGGCGGGCCGGTCGGTCGTGTGCCGACCGGGCGTACCCCCACGCTTGCCTGCGAATCCCGGGCCCCCGTCGCGTGACGGTGGACCGCGCTCCGCCCGTCCTGGCCTCAAGGTGGGAGGCCGCGGGTGGGAGTCAGGTGCCGTCACGGCTTCGGGATGCGGCCGCGTGTCGCGCAGGCAGGCTGCGTACGCGCTGCGGTGGGCTCCCGGAGAATCGTCGCCCCGTGCATCGCCGCGACTCCACGGCAGTGGAGTGCTGGGATCGGGACGCGGCGCACCGAGCCCCGGAGGGCACCTGGTGCAGCAATGAGGTTAACACTACCGACCCCCTCAGACATTCCCCAGCCTTGCGCTTGCCAATCGTGTCCGGACGGCCCGGCTCTCAGGTGGCCGGGCCGGGCCGGAAGAGCAGCCCGGACGGGCCGTTCAGCCGTCCAGCGGGAGCACGGTGGCCCCGGTCCGGTCGAGCTCCAGGCGGTGCGCGGCGAACGCCGGGTCGCCGCCGTGGCCGTGGTGCCCGGCGAAGGAGAGCACCTTGTCGGCGCCCGCCTCGTCGGTGAGCGCGAGGACGGTCGGGCCGGCCCCGGAGATCACCGCGGGGACGCCCTCCGCGCGCAGCGCGCCCACCAGGGCGGCGCTGTCGGGCATGGCGGAGGAGCGGTAGTCCTGGTGCAGGCGGTCCTCGGTGGCGGCGAGCAGCAGCTCGGGCCGCCTGGTCAGCGCCTCGACCAGCAGCGCGGCGCGGCCGGCGTTGACGGCGGCGTCGGTCAGCGGGACGGTCTTCGGCAGCAGGCCGCGGGCGGTCTCGGTGAGCACCTCGTCAGCGGGGACGAACACCACCGGGACGACCCGGTCGGAGGGCTCCAGGCTGACCGCCTTGGCCGACTCCTCGTCCGTCCAGGCGATGGTGAAGTTGCCGCGCAGGCAGGCCGCGACGTTGTCGGGGTGGCCCTCCAGCTCGGAGGCGAGGGCCAGCAGCGCGTCGTCGTCCAGCGCGGACGGGCCGCCGATGGTGACCGCGCGGGCGGCCACGATGCCGGCGCAGATCGCGGCCGAGGAGGAGCCGAGGCCGCGGCCGTGCGGTATCCGGTTGGCACAGACCACTTCGAGGCCGCGCGGCTGGCCGCCGAGGCGGTCGAAGGCGGCGCGCATCGAGCGGACCAGCAGGTGGCGCTCGTCGCGGGGCAGCGTGTCGGCGCCCTCGCCGGCGATGTCGATGGAGAGCCCGGAGTCGGCGACCCGGACGACCACGTCGTCGTACAGGCCCAGCGCGAGGCCGAAGGCGTCGAAGCCCGGGCCGAGGTTGGCACTGGTCGCGGGAACCCGGACCCGGACGGCGGCGGCACGGAACGCGGGACCGGCCATGCGGTGGACTCTCCTGGGGAAATCGGGCGGCGCGGATCGCGTCGTCGGTGCGAAGGCGGGGAATGGACCACAGGCCCCGGCGGGGCGGGCGGTCACGGTCGTTGGCGCGGCCTGGAGAAGGCCGGACCCGGGGCATGTGCCACACGGCCGAACCCAGAGTATCGAAGAGAGGTTCCCCAGTGGTACACCCCGTGGTCCTCCGATCTGGTGTGTTGCCGCTTCTGGCCGGAATGCGTACCGGAATCAGATCGGAATGCGCGGCGTAATTGACACAAAAGTGTCACCGGAGAACATCGACGGGCCGACCCCCGAAAGGGTCGGCCCGTCGAGGCGTCGGGCGCCCGCGGGGCCCGACGGCAGGTCAGTCGAGCAGGCCCAGGCGCTGCGCCGCCGCCTCCGGGTCGATCGGGACGATCTGCGGCTGCGGCGCGCCGGCCACCGCCCAGTCCGGGTCCTTGAGGCCGTTGCCGGTCACGGTGCAGACGATGCGCTGGCCCGGGTCGACCAGGCCGGCCTCCGCCTTGGCCAGCAGGCCGGCCACCGAGGCGGCCGAGGCGGGCTCCACGAAGACGCCCTCCTGCGCGGCCAACAGCCGGTAGGCGGACAGGATCTGACGGTCCGTCACCTTGTCGATGAGGCCGCCCGACTCGTCCCGCGCGGCGAGCGCGAAGTCCCAGGAGGCCGGGTTGCCGATCCGGATCGCGGTGGCGATGGTCTGCGGCTTGAGCACCGGCGCGCCGTCCACGATCGGGGCCGAGCCGGAGGCCTGGAAGCCCCACATCCGCGGGGTGCGCGTGGCCAGGCCGTCGGCGGAGTACTCGCGGTAGCCCTTCCAGTACGCGGTGATGTTGCCCGCGTTGCCGACCGGCAGGACGTGGATGTCCGGGGCGTCGCCGAGCATGTCGACGATCTCGAAGGCAGCCGTCTTCTGGCCCTCGATCCGCACCGGGTTCACCGAGTTGACCAGCGCCACCGGGTACTTCTCGGACAGTTCACGCGCGAGGGTGAGGCAGTCGTCGAAGTTCCCGTCCACCTGGAGGATCTTGGCGCCGTGCACCAGCGCCTGGCCCATCTTGCCGAGGGCGATCTTGCCCTGCGGGACGAGCACCGCGCAGACCATCCCGGCCCGCACCGCGTACGCGGCGGCGGAGGCCGAGGTGTTGCCGGTGGAGGCGCAGATGACGGCCTGCGCCCCCTCCTCCTTGGCCTTGGAGATGGCCATCGTCATCCCGCGGTCCTTGAAGGAGCCGGTCGGGTTGGCGCCCTCGACCTTGAGGTAGACCTCGCAGCCGGTGCGCTCGGACAGCACCTGGGCGGGGACCAGCGGCGTGCCGCCCTCCAGCAGGGTGACCACCGGGGTGGCCGCGGTGACCGGCAGGCGGTCCCGGTACTCCTCGATCAGGCCGCGCCACTGGTGGGTGTGCGCGCCTCGGACGACGTTCTCGGCAACGGCGTTCATGGCTGTTCCTTACTCCCCTTCGACCCGCATGATGCTGGCCACGTCCCGCACGCTGTCCAGCGCGCGGAGCTTGTCGACCGTCGCCGACAGCGCGGCGTCGGTGGCACGGTGAGTGACCACGACGAGCGAGGCGTCGCCGTCGCGGCCCTGCTGGCGCACGGTGTCGATGGAGACGCCGTGCTCCGCGAAGACGGACGCGACCTGGGCGAGGACACCGGCACGGTCGTCCACGTCCAGGCTGACGTGGTAGCGGGTGACCACCTCGTCCATCGGCTTGGCGGGCAGCTGCGTGTACACCGAGTCACCGGGACCGGTGGCACCGGCCAGCTTGTTGCGACAGACCGCGACCAGGTCGCCGAGCACCGCGGAGGCGGTCGGCGAGCCGCCCGCGCCCGGGCCGTAGAACATCAGCCGGCCGGCCGCCTCGGCCTCGACGAACACCGCGTTGTACGCCTCGCGGACGGAGGCCAGCGGGTGCGACAGCGGGATCATCGCCGGGTGGACCCGCGCGGTGACGGACTCGCCGTCCGCCGCCCGCTCGCAGATCGCGAGCAGCTTGACCACGCAGCCCATCTCCTTGGCGGAGGCGATGTCGGCGGCCGTCACCTCGGTGATGCCCTCGCGGTAGACGTCCGCCGCGGTGACCTTGGTGTGGAAGGCGATGCCGGCCAGGATCGCGGCCTTGGCGGCGGCGTCGAAGCCCTCGACGTCGGCCGTCGGGTCGGCCTCGGCGTAGCCCAGCGCGGTGGCCTCCTCCAGCGCCTCCGAGTAGCCGGCGCCGGTGGTGTCCATCTTGTCGAGGATGAAGTTGGTGGTGCCGTTGACGATGCCCAGCACCCGGTTGACCTTGTCCCCCGCGAGGGACTCGCGCAGCGGGCGCAGCAGCGGGATCGCGCCCGCCACCGCGGCCTCGTAGTACAGGTCCACCCCGGCCGCGGCGGCCGCGGCGTGCAGTTCGGTGCCGTCCTTGGCGAGCAGCGCCTTGTTGGCGCTGACCACCGAGGCGCCCCGCCGGAACGCCGACAGGATGAGGTGTTTGGACGGCTCGATACCGCCCACGACCTCGACCACCACGTCGATGTCGCCCCGGTTGACCAGGGCCTCGGCGTCGGTGGTGATCAGGTGCTCGGGCACGCCCGGGCGCACCCGGCCGGCCCGGCGGACCGCGATCCCCGCGAGCTCGACCGGGGCACCGATGCGCGCGGCGAGGTCGTCGGCCGTCGTCGTCATGATGCGCGCCACCTCGGAGCCCACCACACCACAACCCAGCAACGCCACCTTCAGCGGGCGCGTACGCATCATCCGACTCCGCTCTGCATTCTTCGTGCTTCGGTAATTCCGGCGGGATTCTGGGGGCCGCCGGGAACTTCGGTCCGTACCAGTCTCGGGGACTTCCCGCACGGATCTACGGTCGTTCCATGATCTGAGACAAGGATTTCGTCATCCGATATCGAGACGCAGGAGATCCTCCTCCGTCTCGCGCCGGACGATCACCCGCGCGGCGCCGTCCTTGACGGCCAGCACGGGAGGCTTCAGGGCGTGGTTGTAGTTGCTCGCCATCGAGCGGCAGTACGCGCCGGTGGCGGGCACCGCGATCAGGTCGCCCGGGGCCAGGTCGGCCGGCAGGAAGGCGTCCCGGACCACGATGTCGCCGGACTCGCAGTGCTTGCCGACCACCCGCACCAGCATCGGCTCGGCGTCGCTGCGGCGCGACACCAGGGCCACCGAGTACTCGGCGTCGTACAGCGCGGTCCGGATGTTGTCGGACATCCCGCCGTCCACGCTGACGTAGGTGCGCAGGCCCTCCAGCGGCTTGACGGTGCCGACCTCGTACAGCGTGAACGCCGTCGGGCCGACGATCGCCCGGCCCGGCTCCACGCTCAGCCGGGGGGTGTCCAGGTTCGCGGCGGCGCACTCGCGGCGCACGATGTCGGCCAGCGCGGCCGCGATCTCGGCCGGCTCGCGCGGGTCGTCCTCGCTGGTGTACGCGATGCCCAGGCCGCCGCCCAGGTCGATCTCGGGCAGCTGGACGCCGTGCTCGTCGCGGATCTCGGCCAGCAGGCCGACCACCCGGCGGGCGGCCACCTCGAAACCGGCGGTGTCGAAGATCTGCGAGCCGATGTGCGAGTGGATGCCGCGCAGCTCCAGGCCCTCGTGCCCGAGCACCCGGCGCACCGCCTCGGCGGCGGACCCGTTGCCCAGGGACAACCCGAACTTCTGGTCCTCGTGCGCCGTGGCGATGAACTCGTGGGTGTGCGCCTCGACGCCGACGGTGATCCGGATCAGCACCTGCTGGCGGACGCCCTGGCGGGCGGCGATGGCGGCCAGCCGCTCGATCTCCTCGTAGGAGTCGACCACGATGCGCCCGACGCCGGTCTTCACCGCGTGTTCGAGCTCGTCCGCCGTCTTGTTGTTGCCGTGCAGCGCGATCCGCTGCGGCGGCATCCCGGCGGCCAGCGCCACCGTCAGCTCGCCGGAGCTGCACACGTCGAGGTTCAGGCCCTCCTCGTGCAGCCAGCGCACGATCGCCTTGGAGAGGAACGCCTTGCCGGCGTAGAAGACGTCCGCCTCGGTGCCGAAGGCGTCGCGCCAGGCCCGCGCCCGGGCCCGGAAGTCGTCCTCGTCGAGCACGTAGGCCGGCGTGCCGAACTCGGCCGCCAGGGACTTGACGTCGATCCCGCCGACGGTGGCCACGCCCTCGGCGTCGCGGGCGACGGTGCGCGACCAGACCTTGGGGTCGAGCGCGTTCAGGTCGGCCGGCGGGGCGGCGTAGTGGCCCTCGGGCAGCACGTCACCGTGACGGGGGCCTGCGGGGTGTGCGGAGCGAGACATGTCCTCTGCTTCCTTGACCTATGGCGAGGGGCGGCGACGGTCTCCGTTGACCGTCAGCCGCCCCCGCTGCGCACTTGGGGGTGGTGCCTACATCCGCTCGGGCGCCGTGACGCCCAGGAGCGTCAGGCCGTTGGCCATCACCGTTCGCGTGGCCTCGACCAGCCAGAGCCGGGCGCGGTGCGTGTCCGTGAGCTCCTCGTCGCCCTTGGGCAGGAACATGCAGTTCTCGTACAGGCGGTGGTACTTGCCCGCGAGGTCCTCCAGGTAGCGGGCGACCCGGTGCGGCTCGCGCAGCTCGCCGGCCGTGGCCAGGATCCGCGGGAACTCGCCGAGGGCACCGAGGATGTCGTTCTCCCACACGGTGGCGAGCAGCTCGGGCTTGAAGTCCTCCGCCGCGCCCTTGTCGACGCCGAGCTGCGCGGCCTTGCGGGCCACGCCGCACATCCGGGTGTGCGCGTACTGGACGTAGTAGACCGGGTTCTCGTTCGACTGGCTGGTCAGCACGTTGATGTCGAGCGTGATGGTGGAGTCCGTGGGGGACCGCGTCAGGGTGTAGCGGGCGGCGTCCACGCCGATCCACTCGATCACGTCGTCGATCGTGATGATGTTGCCGGCCCGCTTGGACATGCGGACCTCTTCGCCGTCGCGAAGCATCTTCACGAACTGGCCGATCTTGACCTCGATGTTGCGGTTCATGTCGTCGCCCGCGCAGGCCACGATGGCCTTCAGCCGGTTGACGTAGCCGTGGTGGTCGGCGCCCAGCATGTAGACGGAGACCTCGGCACCGCGGTCCCGCTTCGACAGGTAGTACGCGGCGTCGGCGGCGAAGTAGGTGGTCTCGCCGTCGGCCTTGACCAGGACGCGGTCCTTGTCGTCGCCGAAGTCGGTGGTGCGCAGGAAGACCGCGCCGTCCTGCTCGAAGACGTGGCCCTGCTCGCGCAGCCGGTCCATGGCCTTCTCGACCGCGCCGGACTCGTGCAGCGTCTTCTCCGAGAACCAGACGTCGAAGTGGGTGCCGAACTCCTGCATCGAGCGCTGGATCTCGGCCACCATGAGCTTGAGGCCCTCGGTGCGGAAGGCCTCCAGCTGCTCGGCGTCGGGCAGGTCGAGCACGCCCGGGACGCCGTCGGTGATCGCCTTGGCGATGTCGCCGATGTACTCGCCCACGTAGCCGTCGGCAGGGACGGGCTGACCGTTCGCGGCGGCCTTCAGCGAGCCGGCGAACTTGGAGATCTGCACGCCGGCGTCGTTCAGGTAGTACTCGGTGGTGACGTCGGCGCCGCTGGCCCGCAGCACGCGCGCCAGCGAGTCGCCGACGGCGGCCCAGCGGACGCCGCCGATGTGGATCGGGCCGGTCGGGTTGGCGGAGACGAACTCCAGGTTGATCTTCAGGCCCTTGAGCGCCTCGTTGCGCCCGTAGGCCTCGCCCGTCTCGACGATGGTGCGCGCCAGCGCGCCCTGGGTCGCGGCGTCCATGGTGATGTTCAGGAAGCCCGGCCCGGCGATGTCGACCTTGGCGACGCCGGTGATCCCTCGCAGGCGGTCGGCCAGCAGTTCCGCCACGGCTCGCGGCGGGCGGCCGGCCGCCTTGGCGAGCTGGAGGGCCACGTTGATCGCGTAGTCGCCGTGGTCCCTGTTCTTGGGTCGCTCGACCATCACGTGCTCGGGCACGGCGACGGTCAGCTCGCCCGCCTCGACGGCGGCGCTCACTGCGGCCTGGACTGCCTGGGAAAGCTCTGCGGGTGTCACGACGCCAAGCGTAGGCGAGACGGGGTACCCGCCCGCCACCCGGTTTGCCGGTCGGGACGCCCGCGGGCCCTCCCGTCAGCGGTGTCAGCCCCGATCGGTCCGCTCCGTTCGCTCAGGGCGAAACCCGCCCGGCTGTCCCCCCAGGGTCATCAGCCGCCGCACCAGCGCCACCAGATCGGCCGGGTCGAAGGGCTTGCCGAGGTAGCCGTCCACCCCGACGGCCTCCCCCAGGTCCAGATCGGCCGGGGTGCAGGCGCTCACGATCGCGATCGGCAGCCGACTGGTCCCCGGGGTCGCGCGCAGCCGGGCCGCCGTCCGCAGGCCGTCCAGGCGCGGCATCATCACGTCCAGCGTCACGACGTCCGGCTTCACCCGGCGGACCACCTCCAGGCACTCGGCGCCGTCGGCGGCGGTCACCACCTCGAAGCCCTCAAGCTCCAGGTTGACCCTGATCAGCTGGCGGATCACCTCGCTGTCGTCCACCACGAGGACCCGCCCGGACACTCCCGACACCTCACCGAGGGTATCGGCGCCCCCGCCGCCCCGTCCGGCCTTTGGGCACTTCCACCGCCCCCTCGCCGCCCGCCGACGCACCTCGCACCCACTCCGGCGCCCCCGTCGCAAACCCGTGCACGGACCACGCCCGGAGCCTGGTAGTGTTCTTCACGTCGGAGGCCGAAACGCCGACGACACCGAGCAGGCCCCCGTAGCTCAGGGGATAGAGCACCGCCCTCCGGAGGCGGGTGCGTAGGTTCGAATCCTACCGGGGGCACTTCGCAAGGAGTGCAACTGAGGCCCAGATCAGTGGAGTTGATCCACGGATCTGGGCCTTCGTCATGTCCGGGCCCGGTCGGCGGCGCGCGGCGCGGGCCCGGCCGGGCTCAGGACGAGGCGCCCTCGACCTGGGAGACCAGCCCGGCGACGGTGTGGTCGAAGTAGGCGCTGTAGGACACGTCGTCGGTGTCGCCGCCCTGCTGGTAGCCGCCGATGGCGCCGACCACGTCACCGGTGGCGACGTTGATCCAGGGGCCGCCGCTGGTGCCGGACGGGTAGGCGGGGCAGTCGATGACGCGCTGGTAGGTGCTCTGCCGGCCGGTGGTGTTGGTGCACAGGATGGGCTCCTCGGCGTCGCCGGGGTAGCCGTAGAGGCGGACGGTCGCGCCGAAGGGCTCGTCGGCGCCGAGCCGGTTGCCGCCGACCACGTCCTCGACCTTGCGGCCGTTGCTCGGGGCCGTCTCCAGGATGGCGAAGTCCTCGTCCTGGTCGCCCTTCTGGGACCAGCCGGTGGTGGTGTGGACCGCGGTGACCTGCCAGCTGCCGTACGGGGCGGAGCCGTCGCGGTAGCCGGGGACGAAGGTGACGCCGCCGGCGCTGCTGAGGCAGTGCGCGGCGGTCAGCAGCAGGTTGCCGCCGGGGCTGTGCAGCACGCTGGCGGTGCAGAAGTGGTTACCGGCCGCCACGGTGCCGCTGAACAGCGCGCCCACGGTGGCGGCTTCGGGGGTGGCGGCGGCGGTGGCGGTGGTGCCGAGGACGGCGCCGCGGGTGTCGGGGGTGGCCGGCGCGGAGGGCGTCGGGGCGGCCGCCGGGGCGCTGCCGGGGTCGGCGCTCGCACTGTCGGCCGGGCCGTCGGCCGGGGCGGCGGACGGGCTGTCGGTCGGAGCGGCGGACGGGCCGTCGGCCGGGGCGGCGGACGGGCTGTCGGTCGGAGCGGCGGCGTCGACCGGTGCGGGTGCGGCGGGCGCCTCGGACGCGGGCCCGGTCGCGGCCGGAGCGACGGCGGCCCGGGAGCTGCGGGCCGCCTTCCCGGCGGCCGTCGCGTCGGACAGGCTCAGCCCGTGCGTACCGGTGACCACGGCGGCCACCACCACCGCCGAGAGCGCGGTGAACAGGGTCGGCCCCAGCAGGCTGCGGCGGCGGCGCGACGTCGGGCGGCGGTGCTGACCCATGTCTGTCTCTCCTGCCAGTGGTCGACGGTTTTCCGGGGGCTGCGTGCGATCAACGACTATGCCGTTTCAGCCTGGAAAGGTCGTTACCGGTGGCTGGGATATCCATGAGAAAAAGCTCACCCGGCGGCGCGTAAGCGGTCCAGCGCGCTCCCCAGCTCCTCGGCCCCGATGAAGGCGGTGTGCGTCCCGGCGACGGTGCAGGTGAAGGCACCGGCGACCGAGCCGGCCCGGGCGCACTCCAGCGGCGGGCGGCCCCGGAACCAGGCGGCGAGGAAGCCCGCGACGAAGGCGTCCCCGGCGCCGTTGGTGTCCACCACCGGGCGGCCCGGGTCGACGGCCGGCAGGTGGTGCACCTCGTCGTCGTCCCGGGTGAGCAGGTAGCAGCCGTCGGCGCCCGCGGTGGCGGTGACGACAGCGGCGCGGCCCTCGGCGAGGATCGCGCGCATCAGCTGCTCGTGCCGGCCGCGGCAGCCGGCCACCGAGAGGAACACCAGGTCCGAGCCGAGCGCGTAGTCGCGGTGGTGCGGGTTGGCGCCGTCCCAGTCGTGCAGGTCGGTGGAGGTGGTGCGGCCGAGCCGGTGGAGGTCGGCGTACATGTCCCGGTTGACGCCGGTGATGGAGAGGTGGACGTGCCGGCTGCGCCGCGCGTACGGCAGGTAGAACTCGGGCGGCAGCCGCAGGTCGGCGGGGTGGCGGCCGTCGAAGAAGGAGAACCGGCGGCCGTCGGCGTCCACCAGGTTGACCCCGCGCGGGGTGCCGTGCGGGCTCACCAGGTGTGCGAAGTGCAGGCCGTGGCGCTCGTAGGAGGCGCGGACCAGGGCGCCCTGCGGGTCGTCGCCGAGGAAGTCGAGGAAGGCGGTGCGCAGGCCGAGGCGGTGGGCGCCGAGGGCGACGCCGTTTCCGGTGTGGCCGACGTAGTCGCGGACGGGTCCGACGAACAGCGAGTCGCCGGGCGGGACCTCCAGCCGGTCCACCCGGACGATGGTGTCGACGCCGGAGCCGCCGACGACGAGCAGGTCGAACTCGGGCAGCACGACGGCGCCTCCTCGGTTCCTGGACGGTGGCCAGGAGTCAAGCAGGCGCCGGAGGTTGACTGCAAGGACTTGCTGAAAATTTCAGGGTTCTCGTCGGGGCTCAGCCGGGACGGTCGCGGAGGCGCCCGCGTGCGCCTCACCCGGGCCCACGGTGGTCACCGTGGGCGCCGGCCGGTGGTCGATCACCCGGAAGGCGATCAGCGCGGCCAGCAGCAGGACGCCCGTCGACACCCAGTTCGCGACCACGTAGCCGTGCACCGTGGCCTGGGCCCGTACCACCGGCGACGAGGCGATCCGGGTGGCCAGGAACGACGCGGTGGCACTGGCCGCGACCGTGTTCAGCAGCGCCGTGCCGAACGAACCGCCCACCTGCTGGGCCGAGTTGATGGTGGCCGAGGCCGCGCCCGCCTCGCGCGGGGAGACCCCGAGGGTGGCCAGGTTCATCGACGGCATGAAGACCAGGCCCATGCCGGAGCCGAGCAGCAGCTCGGCGGGCAGCACCGTGCCGGCCCACGGGCCGTCGACCGTCATCCGGGTCAGCCAGGCCATGCCGGCCGCGGCGAGCAGCAGCCCGGGGCAGACCAGGTTCCGGGTCGGCACCCTGGTCATCAGCCGGGCCGCGAAGCCGGTCGAACTGAGCACGATGGCGGCCGTCATGGGCAGGAAGGAGACGCCCGACAGCACCGGGGAGAAGTGCTTGATGACCTGGAGGTAGTAGGTGAGGAAGAGGAACAGGCCGAACATGCCGATCATGGCCAGGCCGACCGAGAGGGCGGCGCCGCCGCGGTTGCGGTCGGCGACGATGTACAGCGGCAGCAGCGGGTGCGTGGTGCGCCGCTCGACCAGGACGAACACCGCGAGCAGCGCCAGGCCGGCGGCCAGCGAACCGAGCACCAGCCCGTCGCCCCAGGTCCGGGTGACGGCCTCGGAGGTGCCGAAGACGATCGCCAGCAGGCCGCCGCAGCCGAGCAGCGCGCCGGGCAGGTCGAGCCGGACCCGGCGCCCCCTGGCGGCGCTGTCGCGCTCCAGGAGGCCGGTGGCCGCGAGGGCCGCGGCGGCGGCGATCGGGACGTTGACGAACAGGCACCAGCGCCAGTCCAGGTACTCGGTCAGCAGCCCGCCCAGGATCAGGCCGAGCGCGGAGCCGCCAGCGGCGATCGCGCCGAAGACGCCGAAGGCCGTACTGCGCTCCCTGGGGTCCGTGAAGGTGGTGGAGAGCAGCCCCAGGGCCGAGGGGGCGAGCAGGGCGCTGAACCCGCCCTGGAGGGCGCGGGCGCCGAAGAGCATGGCGGAGCCGTCCGCCGAGCCGCCGAGGGCGGAGGCGGCGGCGAAGCCCAGCAGGCCGACGGTGAAGACGCGCTTGCGGCCGAAGAGGTCGCCCAGCCGTCCGCCGAGCAGCAGCAGGCCGCCGAAGGCGAGCGTGTAGGCGGTGATCACCCACTGCCGGTCGGCGTCGGAGATGCCCAGGTCCCGCTGGGCCGACGGCAGCGCGATGTTCACGATGGTGACGTCGAGGACGATCATGAGCTGGGCGACGGCGATGACGGCCAGCGCCCACCAGCGGCGGCTGTCCGCGTTCTCATGACCGGTGGCGGTTTGCGCAGACACTGGTCAGCCTTCCGGAGGGGTACGGAGGGGTCACGCAGTCGGGGATGTCACGCAGTCGCCTTCAAGCGAAGCTCCCGCACGGGCGGATGGCAAGGAAAAACCTCACCAAATCGACCTTTTCGGACCAAAGGACCAGCGGCCCCGGGACTCGCGGACGAGGCCCGGGGCCGGCGTCCGCCCTACAGCGCGGACAGCTCGTCGACCAGGTCGTCCAGCCCCAGCGAGCCCTGCGAGAGCGCCGCCATGTGCCAGGCCTTGAGGTCGAACTCCTCGCCGCGCGCCTCGTGCGCCGCCCGCGCCGCCGCCCGGCCGCGCAGCCAGGCGCGCTCGCCCAGCTTGTAGCCGATGGCCTGGCCGGGCATGCCCAGGTAACGGACCAGTTCGCTGTCCAGGTAGTCGGGGGTCAGGCCGCAGTACCGGCCGAAGAACTCCCGGGCCGCCTCCGGGCTGACCGGCTCGCCCGGCAGGTACGGGGAGTCGGCCGGGAAGTCCAGGCCCGCGTGCATGCCGATGTCGACGATCACCCGCAGCGCGCGCATCATCTGCGCGTTGAGGTAGCCGAGGCGGTGGCCCGGGTCGGTGAGGTAGCCGAGCTCGTCCATCAGGCGCTCGGCGTACAGCGCCCAGCCCTCCAGGTTGGCGCTCACCCCGCCCAGGCTGACCTGGTAGGTGGAGAGCCGGTCCGCAACGTAGTTCCACTGCGCGAGCTGCAGGTGGTGGCCCGGGACGCCCTCGTGGTACCAGGTGGAGACCAGGTCCCAGACCGGGAAGCGCTCCCGGCCGAGCGCCGGCAGCCAGGTCCGCCCGGGGCGGCTGAAGTCCAGCGAGGGCGCGCTGTAGTACGGCGCGGCCGCGCTGCCGGGCGGGGCGATCCTCGACTCGACCCGGGTGATCGGCTCGGCCAGGTCGAAGTGGGTGCCCTGGAGGTCCCGGACCGCCCGGTCCATCAGCTCCTGGAGGTACACCCGGGTGGCCTCGGCGCCCTCCACGGCCGGGCCGTCCGACTCCAGCCACTTCATCGCCGCCATCGGGTCGGCGCCCGGGCGGACCTTCTCGGCCTCGGCCTCCATCTGCGCGAGCAGGTCGTGGAACTCGCCCCAGGCCCACGCGTAGGCCTCGTCCAGGTCCAGGTCGGAGCCGGTCCAGAAGCGGACGAAGCGGCGGTAGCGCTCGCGGCCGGTGGTGTCGGGGGTGTCGGCGGCGGCCGGGCCGTAGACGTCGCGCAGCCAGTCGCGCAGCTCGGCCAGCGCCTCCCCGGCGGCCAGCGCGGGCCCGGACAGCTCGGCGCGCAGGCCCTCCGGCGCGCCCTGGACGAACTCGCCGAACCAGCCGCCGGGTACGTCCCCCTCCAGCCACTCGCCGAGCTGCCCGACCACGGTGGCCACCTGGCGCGGGCCGGACAGCAGGCCGCGCTCGATGCCGGCGGCCAGCGTCTCCCGGTACTGCGCCAGCGCGAGCGGGACGCGGGCCATCCGGCGGCCGACCACCTGCCACTCGGCCTCGGTGTCGGTCCCCATCAGAGTGAAGACGTCCCGGACCTCGTGCACCGGGGAGCCCAGGTTGCGCACCGCGCGGAAGTTCTCCCCGGCCTCGTGGACGGCGAGGGAGGCGGTCAGCCGCTCGCGCAGCAGCCGGGCGCAGCGGCGCTCCGCCTCGTCCTGCGCGGCGTCGGAGCGTTCGGCCTCGGCGAGGGCCGACAGGGTGCGGCGGCCGAGGTCGGCGATCGCCTCGGCACCGGCCGGCGAGAGGTCGGGCAGCCGGTCGTCCTCGGGGCTGAACCCCAGGTAGACCGCGGTCAGCGGGTCGAGTTCGGCCAGGGCCCGGACGTAACCGTCGGCGACGCGACGCGGGGTGGTGGCGTCGGAGGTGATCAGTTCTTCAACCATTCGGACATCATGGCGTGGCGGGGGCCGATTGCAAGCCATAACCGGGCGATCGGTGACATGCACCGGTCGAACCCGCCGGGCGGACGCACGCAAACACACGTTCGGGAAACCACCGCACACGACAGGATCCGATCGGGCCCACGCCCATTACGCTGACCGCCATGGAAGCCCGCCCCGCCACGGCAACCGGCCAGGTGCCCGCCCCGGCCGCACCCGGCCCCCGCCCGCGCCGCACCGGCTACCGGCGGCTGCCGGTGCAGCAGCGCCGCGAACAGCTGATCGCGGTCGCCCTGGAACTGTTCGCCGCCCGGCCGCCCGAGGAGGTGGGCCTGGACGACGTCGCCGAGGCCGCCGGAGCCTCCCGCCCGCTGGTCTACCGCTACTTCGCGGGCGGCAAGCAGCAGTTGTACGAGGCCGCGCTGCGCAGCGCGGCCGACGAGCTGACCAGCCGCTTCGCCGTCCCGCTGGCCGGGACCCCGTCCGAGCAGCTGGCGGCCGTCCTGGACGGCTACTTCGCCTTCGTGGCCGAGCACGACGCCGGCTACTCCGCGCTGCTGCGCGGCGGTTCGGTGGTGGAGACGGCCCGCACCTCGGCGATCGTCGACGACGTCCGGCGGGCGGCGCTCAAGCGGACCCTGCGGCACCTCGGCGTGCGGGAGGCCGGGCCCCGGCTGACGCTGCTGGTGCGCTCGTGGATCGCGGTGGTCGAGGGCGCGTCGCTGACCTGGCTGGACGAGGGGCGCACGCTGCCGGTGGGCGAGCTGCGCGACTGGCTGGTGGACCAGTTCACGGCGATGGCGGCGGCGACCGCGCTGCACGACCCGCAGACCGCGCAGGTGCTGGCCGTGCTGCTCGCGCTGGAGGGGCCGCAGGCGTCGCGGGCCGAGCGGCTGCGCGAGGTGCTGGCGGCCCGGTGACCCGACCCCCGTGCCCGGGGTCGGGGCGGCCGGTGCCGCGCCGGCGGGGAGTTACGCCCTGCCGAGCACCTGCCGCTGGCGACCGAGGCCCTCGATCTCGATCTCGACGATGTCGCCCGGGGCCAGGAACGGCGTGCCGGGGTGGCCCAGGGTGACGCCGGCCGGGGTGCCGGTGACGATCACGTCGCCCGGCTCCAGGACCATGAACTGGCTGACGTAGCGGACCAGTTCGAGCACCGGGAAGATCATCTTTCCGGTGTTGCCGTCCTGCCGCAGCCCGCCGTTGACCCACAGCCGCAGCGGCAGCTGCTGCGGGTCGGCCACCTCGTCCGCGGTGACCAGCCAGGGCCCCAGCGGGGTGAAGGTCTCCGCCGACTTGCCCTTGTCCCACTGGCCGCCGCGCTCGAACTGGAAGGCCCGTTCGGTGACGTCGTTGGCGATCGTGTAGCCGGCGATCACCACCGCGGCCTCCTCGTGCCCGGCCAGGTAGCGGGCGGTGCGGCCGATCACGACGGCCAGCTCGGCCTCGTAGTCGGTCTTCTCGCCGCCGCGCGGCACCAGCACCTCGTCGTACGGGCCGACCACGGTGCAGCTCGGCTTGAGGAAGATCACCGGCTCGTCCGGGGCCGCGACCCCGGCCTCGGCGGCGTGGTCGCGGTAGTTGAGCCCGATGCCGACCACCTTGCCCGGGCGGGCGACCGGCGCGCCCACCCGCTGCCCGGCGAGGTCCACCCGGGGCAGCGCCCCGGCGGCCACGTCCCGCGCCAGGGCGGCGGTGTCCAGCCCGGCCAGGAAGGCCCCGTCAATGTCCCGGGCACGCCCGGAGAGGTCGTACCCGATGCCGTCCTGGCCCAGCACGACCGGGCGCTCGGCGCCCGGGGGTCCGACGCGGAGGAGCTTCATCGATCCGTCACCAGCCTTTTCGTCGCAGCTCGCCGGGGCGGCCGAAGACACCGCACCCGACTCCGGCAACGAGGTATATCAACGCCACCGGCCGTGAACCAGACAGTCCCGGTGGGCGGATTCCTATCAATTCCCACAGTCGCCGCAGACGCCGAATCAGCGGCCCGCACGGTTGACAGCCTCCCGCCCGTACGGCGGCGAGGGCCCTCAGCCGCCCTGCGGGCCGCCGCCGAGCAGGCCGGCCAGGCTCAGCGCCCGCGGCCGGCCCGGCCCGCTCCGGGCGGCCTCCCGGAGCCAGCGGTCCAGGTCGCGCAGCGCGTCGGCCCGGACGTCCGGTTCGGCGGCCGGCTCCGCGGCCAGCTCGCGCAGCAGCGCGACGGCGGTGCCCGGGCTGCCGTCCTGGGCCAGCCAGATGGCCAGGTCGTGGCAGGTGCGCAGGGTGCGCGGGTCGGCCGGGCCGCAGATCCGGGCGAGGTCGGGGATGAGCGCGGTGAGCATCTCGACGGCCTCCCCGGGGGCGCCCTGCGCGCCGCGCCGCCAGGCCTGGTCGGCCCGGCGGCGCAGCTGCTCCGGGCTGGGGTCGTCCGGGCGGAGCACCCCCGGTCGGATCCGGCGCAGCCGTTCCAGCACCTCGGCGGCGGTGGCCGGCCGGTCCGCGGGCCGTTTGGCGAGCAGCCCGGCGACCAGGTCGGCCAGCGCCGGATCGGTGCTGCGCACCCGGGGCGGGGTCTCCTCCAGGTGCTTGTACATGTACTCGGCGGCCGAGGAGGCGCGGAACGGGCGCCGCCCGGCGCAGAGTTCGTACAGCATGACGCCGAGCGCGTAGAGGTCGGCCCGGCCGTCCACGGCGGCGCCGGACCAGCACTCGGGCGCCAGGTACGGGACGGTGCCGACCACGCTGCCGGTGGAGGTGAGCACCGCGGACTGGGTGAGCAGCCGGGCGATGCCGAAGTCCAGCACCTTGGCCTTGCCGCCCGCGTCGACCATCACGTTCTCGGGCTTGATGTCGCGGTGGACGACGCCCGAACGGTGCGCGGCGTCCAGTGCCTTGCAGACCTGGCGCATCCACTTCAGCGCGGCCTCCTGGTCCGGGACGCCGTCCTTGAGGATGTCGGACAGGGCCCGGCCGCGGACGAGTTCCAGCACAAGGTAGTGGGTCCCCCCGGCGGCGGTCGTGACCAGGCCGTAGTCGTACACGGTCACGATGTGCGGGTTGGAGAGGCCGCCGGCCGTGCGGGCCTCGCGGACGAACCGCCCGACGGCCTCCCGGTCGGCGGCGTGCTCCGCCAGCAGCAGCTTGACCGCGACCTCGCGGTCGAGCCGCTGGTCGGTCGCCTTCCAGACCACGCCGAAGCCGCCCCTGCCCAGCCACTCGTCCAGCCGGTACCGGCCGTCGAGCACCTCCCCCTGCTGCATGTCCTCCCCCAAGTCCGCCGTGTCCGGGCGGTGTTCGCCGCCGGAGGGGTCACCATAGCGGCGGGGGGCGGCGAACGGGTGAACGGACGGGCCCTACGGCTTGGGCAGCCCGGGCGGGTTGACCTCGGAGGCCGGCACCGCCTCGTTGTCCAGGCCCCAGCGCTTGAGCACCTGGCCGTAGCTGCCGTTCCTGATCACCTCGTTCAGCGCCCCGTTGAGCGCCTGGACCAGCCCGTTGCCCTTGCGGGTGGTCGCGGCGATCTTGCCGAGGACGTCCGCGCCGCCGCCCGAGTAGGTGCCGACGATCTCGGTCTCGCCGGTCTGCGCGACGTGGAAGGCCAGGCTGGGATTGGGGCCGACGTAGGCGTCGATCCGGCCGGAGGAGAGCGCCAGGTAGAACTCGGTGCCCTGGAAGTACTTGATGTCGATCGGCTTGAGGCCGTTCCTGGTGTTCTCCTCGCTCCAGGAGATCAGCAGCTTCTCCTGGTTGGTGCCGGAGGAGACGCCGACCGACCGGCCCGCCAGGTCCCTGGCGCCGGCGACCTTGAGGCCGCTGCCCTTCCTGGCCTCGAAGCCGAGGACGTCCAGCCGGTAGGTGGCGAAGTCGTACTTCTCCTTGCGCGCCTCGGTGACGGTGATGTTGGAGAGGCCGACGTCGTACTTGCCGCTGTCCAGGCCGACGAAGATGTTCTCCCAGGAGACCGGGTTGAACTCGACCTTGAGGCCGAGCACGTTGCCGACCAGGGTGGCGATGTCCGGCTCGACGCCGATGATGGTCCTGTCGTCGTTGGCGTAGAAGTCCAGCGGCGGGGTGGTGCCGAGGGAGTCGACGACGGCCAGCGTCCCCTTCCTCCTGATCTCCTCCGGGACGAGCGCCGCGATCGCGTCGACCTTGGCCGTGGTCACCCGGTTCTGGTCGGCCGCCAGGTTCACCACGGCGCCGTTCGGCGCGGTGCTGCCCTTGGCCGGGGCGAGTTCCGCCGTGGCTCCCGAGGACGCGCCGCCGCAGGCGGTCAGGGCGAGGGCGGCGGCGAGGGCGCCGGCGGCGGCCACCAGGGCGCGACGGGGTAGGGGCATGGCGGAACTCCTGCTCGGTGAAGGGGGTTTCGGTGCGGCGGGAAGGACCGGAGGCCCTCGGCTCAGGACGCCTCGGCTCAGGAACGCCTCGGCTCAGAGCACCTTGGCGAGGAAGGCCCGGGTGCGTTCGTGCCGGGGGCGGTCCAGGACTTCGGCCGGCGGGCCCTGCTCGACCACCACGCCGCCGTCCATGAAGACGACGGTGTCGGCGACCTCGCGGGCGAAGCCGATCTCGTGGGTGACCACGATCATGGTGGTGCCGGTCCGGGCGAGGTCCTTGATGACGTCCAGCACCTCGCCGACCAGCTCCGGGTCGAGCGCCGAGGTGGGCTCGTCGAACAGCAGCACCTTCGGCTCCAGGGCCAGCGCCCGGGCGATCGCCACCCGCTGCTGCTGGCCGCCGGAGAGCTGCCGGGGGTACGCGGCGGCCTTGTCGGCCAGCCCGACCCGCTCCAGCAGCGCCAGCGCCGTCGCCCTGGCCTCGGCCCGGGGGCGGCGCAGCGCGGCGATCGGCGCCTCGACCAGGTTCTCCAGCACGGTGAGGTGCGGGAACAGGTTGAAGTTCTGGAACACGAAGCCGATGTGGGTGCGCTGGCGCAGCACCTCGCGCTCCTTGAGCTCGTACAGCCGGTCGCCGGAGCGCCGGTAGCCGATCAGCTCGCCGTCGATGGCGACGTAGCCGCCGTCGAGCTTCTCCAGGTGGTTGATCGCGCGCAGCAGCGTGGACTTGCCGGAGCCGGACGGGCCGAGCACCACGGTGACCGAGCCGGCCGGGACGTCCAGGTCGACGCCGCGCAGCACCTCCAGCGGCCCGAAGCTCTTGTGCAGCCCGCGGACCTGCACCATCGGTGCGGCCGCCGGTCCGGTCCTGGTGAGCGTGGTCATCGACGTCCTCCGGTGGTGCCCGCGGTCGCCGCGCGGGTGGTCGGCGTGCGGGTGGTCGGCGTGCGGGCGGGCAGGCTCCGGACGAAGGCCCGGGCGCGCTGGAGCGGGGTGGGCGGCGGGGTGCGCTGCGCGCCGCGGGCGAAGTAGCGCTCGACGTAGTACTGGCCGATGGACAGCACCGTGGTCAGCAGCACGTACCAGACGGTGGCGACCATCAGCAGCGGCACCACCCGGCCGGTCCGGCCGTAGACCACCTGGGCCTGGTAGAAGAGCTCGCCGATGGCCATCACGTAGACCACCGAGGTGCCCTTGAGCAGCGAGATCACCTCGTTGGCGGCGGACGGCAGGATGCCGCGCATCGCCTGCGGCAGCACGATCCGCCAGCTCTGGCGCCAGCGCGGGATGCCGAGCGCGGTGGCGGCCTCCCGCTGGCCGGCGTCCACCGCGATGACGCCGCCGCGGATGATCTCGGCGGCGAACGCGGCCTGGTGCAGCCCGAGGCCGAGCACGGCGGCGCCGAGCGCGCTCAGCACGCCGACCGTCTCGAAGTCCCCGAAGGTCGGGCCGAACGGGATGCCGATCCCGAACCGCTTGTAGAGGTACGACAGGTTGAACCAGAACACCAGCTGGACGATCAGCGGGATCGAGCGGAACACCCACACGTACGCCCAGGCGACGGACTGGAGGATCGCGCTGCGGGACAGCCGCATCGCGGCCACCACGGCGCCCAGCAGGAAGCCCAGCCCGGTGCCGTAGACGGTGAGTTCGAGGGTGCGGCCGACCGCCTGGACGATCGTGTCGGCGGTGAAGTAGACCCGGAAGGTGGCCCAGTCCCAGCCGGGGTTGGTGGCCAGGCCGTGGGCGAACTGGGCGAGCACGACGAGGGCGGCGACCCCGATCCCCCAGCGCCAGGGGTGCCGGGCGGGGACGGCCCGCAGGCCGGCCAGTTCGTCGAGGTCCAAGCCGGGGCCGGGGCCGGTGCCGGTGCCCGGACCGGGATCGGGTCCGGACGCCGGTGCCCGCTCGGCCCGGGCCTTGGCCGAGGCTTGGGCTTGGGCCTGGGCCTGGGAGGTCGCGGTGGTGCTGGCGGTCATCGGGGGGCTCCTTCGGCAGACCCGGGGATCACTGGTGTTCGGGCGGGCTGATCAGGGACTCCTTGATCGCCGATTCGGCGACCCCCCACTTCCTGAGGATCCGCTCGTACGTCCCGTCCTTGATCAGCTGGTTGACCGCCGCCTGGAAGGCCGGGGTGAGCTTCGAGCCCTTCTTGAACGCGAAGCCGACGTCCAGCCGGTGGAACTCGCCGAGGAAGCGCGTCCCGGAGGCCTCCTGCGCGGCCTGGTAGCGCAGGCCGTTGATGGTGGACATCAGGACGTCGACCCGGCCCTGCTGGAGGCCGGTGAGCACGGCCCCGGGGTCGCTGAACGCCCTGACCTCGTACGGCTTCTTCCCGGCGTCGGTGCAGGCGGTGCGCTTCGCGTTCAGCGTGGTCTCGAAGGTGGTGCCGGCGCCGGTGCCGATGGTCAGCCCGCAGAGCTGGAGCAGGTCGGTGACCGGCTGGACGGCCTGGTTGTCCTTGCGGACGGCGAAGCCCTGGCCGTCGTCGATGTAGGTGACGAAGTCGATGGTCTTCAACCGGGCCGTGGTGACCCCGAAGTTGCCGGTGCCGACGTCGAACTTGCCGCTGTCCAGGGCGGGCAGGATGGTCTCGAAGGCGGCCTCCTGGCGCTGCACGGTCAGCCCGAGCAGCCTGGCCACCGCGTCGGTGAAGTCCACGTCGATCCCGGCCGGCTTCTTGGTGGCCTGGTCGGCGTAGAAGGCGGTGGGCGGCGAGCCGAAGGACGTGCCGAAGGTCAGCGTGCCGGCCTTGCGGACCTCCTCGGGCAGCAGCGCGGCGGCGGCGTCCGACTTCGCGAGGCCGGAGACGACGTCCTGGGAGACGGCGGTGGCGGCGGGCCCGCTCGCCCCCGCCGGGCCCGCGATCTTCGGGTCCGAGCCGCACGCGGCCAGCGCCAGCACCGGCAGCAGGGCGGTGGCCGCGAGCAGGCGGCGGCGGACGGTGGTGCTTCTCACGGGGGGCCTTTCAGGGGGTCGGAGCCAGCACCGGCAGGTGCTTCTCGAAGGGGAGCGGGCCGATGGTCAGGGGATCGGCGGCGACGTCGAACAGCGGGGTGTAGCCGGACGCCAGGTAGAGGCCCCTGGCCTCGGGCTGGCGCGGACCGGTGGTGAGGTAGACCCGGGTGTAACCGGCGGCGGCCGCCGTCCGCTCCAGCTCGGCCAGCACCCGGCGGGCCAGGCCGCGGCGGCGGTGCGCGGAGTGCGTCCACATCCGCTTCAGCTCGGCGGTGCGCTCGTCGTACCGCTTGTACGCGCCGCCGGCGACCGGCTCGCCGTCCTCCAGCAGGAGCAGCAGGACGCCGTGCGGCTCGGCGAAGGCGTCCCGGGGGTAGCGGGTCATCTCCTGGTGCGCCTCGGGGCCGTAGCGGCTGACGTACTCGTGGGTGAGCTCGCGCAGCAGCGGCTCGACCAGCGGGTCGTCGATGGTGACCCGGCGGAACCCGGCCGCCGGGCCGGCCCACCGGTCCGGAGCGCTCACGCCTGCACCGCGATCAGCTGGTGCCGGTCCCGCTCGGTCCGCTCGGCGTGCTCGGCCGCCGCCGCGGCCTTGGCGGCGTCCCGCTTGGCGACCTCCTCGCGGACGATCGGGATGACGTGGCGGCCGAAGTCGATCGCGTCGTCCAGCAGGTGGTAGCCGCGGGCGGAGAGGATGTCCACGCCGAGGTCGTAGTAGTCGAGCAGCGCCTCGGCGACCGTCTCCGGGGTGCCGACCAGGGCGTTGGAGTTGCCGGCCCCGCCGGTGGCCGCGGCGGTCGGGGTCCACAGCGCGCGGTCGTAGCGCTCGCCGGCCTCGGCGATCTCGATCAGCCGCTGGGAGCCGGTGTTCTCGGGTGTCACCGCCTCGGGCGCTGCGGCGCCGCGCGGGCGGCCCCGGCGGACGAGCTCCCCGGACTCCCGGCGGGCCCTGATCGCGGCCACCGTCCGGTGCGCCTTCTCCCACGCCAGTTCCTCGGTCGGCGCGATGATCGGCCGGAACGCCACCTGGATCCGCGGCACGTCGGTGCGCCCGGCGGCCCGGGCCGCCTCCTTCACCCGCTCGATCTGCTCGGCGGTGCGGGCCAGCGGCTCGCCCCACAGGCAGTAGACGTCCGCCTCGGCGCCGCCGGCCGCGTAGGCGGCGTCCGAGGAGCCGCCGAAGGAGACCCCGGGGCGCGGCTGCTGGACGGGGAAGACGTCGGAGACGAAGTCGTTGAAGCGGTAGTGGGCGCCCTCGTGGTCGAAGGGCTCCCGGCTGGTCCACGCCTTCTTGACGATGCCGATGTACTCGCGGGTGCGCTCGTAGCGCTCGTCCTTGGACAGGAAGTCGCCCTCGCGCTGCTGCTCGTGGTCGCTGCCGCCGGTGATGAAGTGGACGGTCAGCCGCCCGTCGCTGATCTGGTCCAGGGTCGCGAAGGTCTTGGCGGCGAAGGTCGGGTAGGAGACGTTCGGCCGGTGCGCCAGCAGGATCTGCAGCCGGTCCAGGTGCGAGGCGAGGAAGGCCGCCGCGGCCGCGGGTTCCGGGGAGCCTGCGCCGTACGCGAAGAGCACCCGGTCCCAGCCGTGGTCCTCGTGGGCCCGGGCCAGCCGCAGGGTGTAGTCGCGGTCGAAGGCTGCGGTGGAGCGGGGGGTGGTCTCCGAGCCGTCGCCGGTGGCGGCGATACCGAGGAATTCGACGGGCATGGCGGAACCTTTCGGGGTGAGCGGAGTCCGGTGGACTGCGGGTGGGCAGGCCGGAGCCGGCCGGGGCGGGGCGGCCGTGGACACGGGTGCGCGGCGGGCGCGCCGACGGTGGGGTCGGCGCGCGCACGGCGGGAGGAGGTGGGAGGCAGGCGTGGACGAGGGAGTACTGCCGGAGTTCAGTGCGCGGTCGTCGGACGGCAGCGTGCGCCTGGGACGCCGTCAGCTGCGGACGGCTGGTCCCGGCCCGCGGCGGGGCAGACCGAGGGAGGGCTCCCCGCGGGAGATCAGGGCCGGACGGGCGGCCCGCTGCCGGGTCAGCCGCGACACGCCGCGGACCACACCCGACCGAAGTCGATGTGGTCGCGGGTGACCAGGGGCTGCTCGGCGTACATGGCCTCAAGTTGAACAGCCTGCCAAGTGGTCCGTCAACCACCCATCATTGCCGCTCTGTTGCGATCTCCTGTCGCCCTGCGACCGGTCCGCGCCGGGCCCCGGTCGGGGCCCGGACCACCCTTGACAGCCGTCGATCGCGCATGCGTACGATCACGGCGGAGTGCAGTGCACAGCGCCGGCCGTGTTGAGGGACACGGGCCGGTGCGACGGCCGTACGTGACCACACCCGTACCTCCCGCCCGCCCGCACCTCCGCCAGGAGCCGCCGCCATGGCCAGCCCGCAGGACCTCCTCCCCGCCCGCTCCACAGCAGCCCCCGTCGGCGCCCCCACCGGCGCCGGCGCCACCGACCGCCCCGGACCGCCGCCCGACCCCGGCGCCCGGATCGTCGCCCGCCGCCGGCCCGGGCAGTGGGTCTGCGCCGGGATCGCTCTGCTGCTGGCCGCGATGGCCGTCAACTCCGTGGTGCGCAACAAGGCCTTCCAGTGGGACGTGGTCGCCGACTGGTTCACCGCCGGGTCGGTGCTCAACGGCCTCACCCTGACCCTCTGGCTCACCGCCGTCACCCTCGCCCTCGGCTTCGTCCTCGGCACCGGCCTCGCCGTCATGCGGATGTCCGGCAACCCGGTGCTGCGCACGCTGGGTTGGGGCTACATCTGGATCTTCCGCTCCACCCCGCCGCTGGTGCAGCTGCTGTTCTTCTTCAACATCGGCGCGCTCTACCCGACCCTCGGCCTGGGCATCCCGTTCGGCCCCGAGTTCGTCACCGTCAAGACCGTCAACCTGATCGGCCCCACCCTGACCGCCGTCATCGGCCTCACCCTGCTGGAGACCGCGTACGCCGCCGAGGTGATCCGCGGCGGCATCCTGTCCGTCGACCGCGGCCAGTTGGAGGCCGCCTCGGCGCTCGGCCTCGGCCGGTGGCGGGTGCTGCGCCGGATCGTCGTCCCGCAGGCGATGCGCTCGATCGTGCCGACCGCCGGGAACATGCTGATCAGCGCCCTCAAGGGCACCAGCATCGTCAGCGTGCTGGCCGTCTCCGACCTGCTCTACTCGGTGCAGCTGGTCTACCTGCAGTCGTACCGGGTCATCCCGATGCTGGTGGTCGCCACCATCTGGTACCTGGTGGTCACCACCCTGCTGTCCGTAGGCCAGTACTACGTCGAGCGCCACTACGCCAAGGGCGCCACCCGGGACGGCCTGCCGCCCACCCCGCTCCAGCGGGCCCGGGCCGCCCTGCGGCGGCTGCGCGAGGTGGCGGCATGAGTCTTCTGGTGATCGTCGGCGCGGGCCCGCGGGGCACCGGGCTGCTGGAGCGGATCGCCGCCAACGCGGCCGAACTCCTGCCCGCCGAAAGGCCGTTGCACGTCCACCTGGTCGACCCGCACCCGCCCGGCGCGGGCCGGATCTGGCGCCACGAACAGTCCCCGCTGCTGCGGATGAACTCGATGGCCGAGGACGTCACCATGTTCACCGACGAGCGCTCGACCATCGACGGGCCGGTCCGCCCGGGCCCCTCGCTGGCCGAATGGGCGCTCCGGCGGCGGGAGTTCGCGCCCTACCGGGAGGTCGCCGACCCGGCCGTCCGGGCCGAACTGGACACCCTCGCGCCCACCGACTTCCCCACCCGCCGGGCCCAGAGCGCCTACCTGGACTGGGCGTTCCGCCGCGCCGTCGCCGACCTGCCCCCGCACGTCACGGTCACCGTGCACCGGGACACCGTCCGGCGGATCGACGGCCCGCCCGACGGCCCGCAGACCGTCCACCTCACCGGCCGGACGCTCACCGCCGACCACGTCGCCCTCACCCTCGGCCACCTCGACTCCGCCCCGCACCCCCGGTACGCCGCCGACGCCGACTTCGCCGCCCGGCACGGCCGCTTCCACCTCCCGCCCGCCTACTCCGCCGACGCCGACCTGGACGGCATCGCCCCCGGCGAGCACGTCGTGCTGCGCGGCCTCGGCCTGGCCTCCGTCGACCTGGTCGCCCTGCTCACCGAGGGGCGCGGCGGCCGCTTCGAGCCCACCGGGGGCGGGCTGCGCTACCGCCCGTCCGGCCGCGAACCGGTGCTGCACCTCGGCTCCCGGCGCGGCGTCCCGTACCACTCCAAGACCGGCTACCGCCTCCAGGGGCCGCCCGCCCCGCTCCCCCGGTACTTCGACGCGGCCGCCGTGGACGCCGTCCTCGCCACCGGCGGTCCGCTCGAACTCCGGCGCGACTTCTGGCCGTTGATGGCCAAGGAGACCGCCTTCGGGCACTACCACGAGCTGTTCCACGCCCACCCCGGACGCACCGCGCTGCCCTGGCCGGAGTTCCTGGCCCGGTTCGACCGGCACGACTGGTACTCCCCCGACCTGGCCGCCCTGGTCGCCGAGGCCGTACCCGACCCGGCCGACCGGATCGACTTCGAACGGCTCGACCACCCGCTGGCCGGCCTCGAACTCGGCTCCGCCGAGGAGCTCCAGCAGTACCTGCGCGCCTACGTCACCGCCGACGCCGACCGCCGCGCCGACCCCGCGCACAGCGCCGACCTCGGCGCCTTCCTCGCCCTGCTCTCGCTGTTCGGCCAGCTCCCGCGCATCCTCGCGACCGGCCGGCTCACCGCCCGCTCGGTCGCCGAGGAGGTGGACGGATGGTTCTTCGGCTACTTCAGCTACCTCGCCTCCGGCCCGCCCGGCTTCCGGCTGCGCCAACTGCTCTCCCTCTCCGAGGCCGGGATCGTGCACTTCCTGGGCGCGGGCGTCCGGGTCGAACGGGACGAGGCCACCGGCACCTGGCGGGCCGGCGGCGACACCGTGCCGGGCCACACCGTCACCGCCACCGCCCTGGTCGAGGCGTACCTGCCCAAGCACCAGCTGACCCGCACCCTCGACCCGGTGCTGCGCGAACTGCACCGCGCCGGGCGGCTGGTGGAGGAGGTGGTCGCCGACGAGGAGTACACCCACCGCTCCGGCCTGGTCACCATCGCCCCCGGCGACAGCCGGCTGCTCGACCCGGCCCTGGGCGGCGCCCCGCACCCCCGGCGCACCGCACTCGGCCCGCACACCAGCCTGCGCGCCGCCGCCGCCTTCGCCCGGCCCCGCACCGACTCCCCGGGATTCCGGCAGAACGACG
This sequence comes from Kitasatospora sp. NBC_01300, assembly GCF_041435235.1. Classification (NCBI taxonomy): domain Bacteria; kingdom Bacillati; phylum Actinomycetota; class Actinomycetes; order Kitasatosporales; family Streptomycetaceae; genus Kitasatospora; species Kitasatospora sp. NBC_01300. The sequence goes on from NZ_CP108408.1 coordinate 2,872,937, forward strand.
CCGCCGCCCGCGCGCTGCTGCGGGCGCTGGCCGCGCTCCCGGCCGCCGCCCCGGAGCCCGTCGACGACCCCCCGCCCGCCCGCCGCCGCCAGGGCACCCGTCTAGCGCTGTCGGCAGTCGCCGCCCCTGCTCCGCCGTGCGGGCAGCGCACCCCGCCACCGCCGCGCCCGCCCTCCGGCCGGACGAGGGGGGCCTGAAGGCGGGCCCCGGGGTGGCCCGGCAGCGGGTTCGGGGCCCGAAGATCCGTTCGACCCCCCTCCCCCCGTCCGCACCCGGGTGGAAGGATGGGGCCCCGAGCCCCCGTGCCGAAGCGGCGGGCCCGGCGGCCCCGGTGTCGCGGCCGCCGGACGAGCAGAGCCGAGGAGAAGCGGTCATGGCCAAGCAGGCCCCGCAGAGCGACCCGGCGCAGGACGCCCCCGAGGTGTCCGCGCCCCAGCACGCGGCGGCCGGGCTGCCCGCGGTCGGCCACAGCCTGCGGATGGCCGCCGAGCAGATGGGCACCCTCCGCACCCTCGCCACGCTGCGCAAGGTCAACCAGCCGGACGGCTTCGACTGCCCCGGCTGCGCCTGGCCGGAGCCGGGCAGGACGCACACCGCGGAGTTCTGCGAGAACGGCGCCAAGGCCGTCGCCGAGGAGGCCACCGAGCGCCGGATCCGCGCCGAGTTCTTCGCCGCCCACCCGGTCGCCGAGCTGGCCGAGCGCTCCGGCTACTGGCTGGGCCAGCAGGGCCGCCTCACCCAGCCGATGCTGCTCGACGAGGGCGCCACCCACTACACGCCGGTCTCCTGGGACGACGCCTTCGCGCTGATCGCCGAGGAGCTGCGCGCCCTGGACACCCCGGACGGCGCCGCCTTCTACACCTCCGGGCGGACCAGCAACGAGGCCGCCTTCGCGTACCAGCTGTTCGCCCGCCGGCTGGGCACCAACAACCTGCCGGACTGCTCCAACATGTGCCACGAGTCGTCCGGTTCGGCGCTCACCGAGACGCTCGGCGTCGGCAAGGGCAGCGTCAGCCTCAAGGACCTCTACCAGGCCGACCTGATCATCGTGGCCGGCCAGAACCCGGGCACCAACCACCCCCGGATGCTCTCCGCGCTGGAGCGCGCCAAGCGGGCCGGCGCCACCATCGTCAGCGTGAACCCGCTGCCGGAGGCCGGCCTGGAGCGCTTCAAGAACCCGCAGCACGCGCGCGGCCTGGTCGGCCACGGCACCAAGCTGACCGACCTGTTCCTGCAGATCCGCCTCGGCGGGGACCTCGCGCTGTTCCGCGCGCTCAACCGGACGATCCTGGAGCAGGACGGCGTCGACCGCGCCTTCGTCGCCGAACACTGCCACGGCTTCGAGGAGTTCGAGGCCCAGGCGGGCGCGACCGACCGCGCCGAGGTGCTCGCCGCGACCGGCCTGCCGTGGGAGCAGATCGAGGAGCTCGGCCGACTGGTGCTGGGCTCCCGGAAGATCATCGTCTGCTGGGCGATGGGCCTCACCCAGCACAAGCACGCCGTCCCGACCATCCGCGAGGTGGTCAACTTCCTGCTGCTGCGCGGCAACGTCGGCCGCCCGGGCGCCGGGGTCTGCCCGGTGCGCGGGCACAGCAACGTCCAGGGCGACCGGACGATGGGCATCTTCGAGCGGCCCTCGACGGCCTTCCTGGACGCGCTCGGCAAGGAGTTCGGCTTCGAGCCGCCGCGCGCGCACGGCCTCGACTCGGTGGACACCATCCGGGCGATGCGCGACGGCCGGGTCGGAGTGTTCTTCGCGATGGGCGGCAACTTCGTCGCGGCCACCCCGGACACCGATGTCACCGAGGCGGCGATGCGCCGCTGCCGGCTGACCGTGCACGTCTCCACCAAGCTCAACCGCTCGCACGTGGTCACCGGCGCCCGCGCGCTGATCCTGCCCACCCTGGGCCGCACCGACCGGGACGTCACCGGCGCCGGCGCCCAGTTCGTCAGCGTCGAGGACTCGATGGGCCAGGTGCACTCCTCGCGCGGCGGCCTGCGCCCGCCCGCCCCCGGCCTGCTCTCCGAGACCGCGATCGTCTGCCGGCTGGCCCGCGCCGTCCTCGGCCCCGGGGACACCGTGCCGTGGGAGGACTTCGCCACCGACTACGACACCCTGCGGGACCGGATCGCCCGGGTCGTCCCCGGCTTCGAGGACTACAACGAGAAGGTCCGCCGCCCCGGCGGCTTCACCCTGCCGCACGGCCCGCGCGACTCCCGGACCTTCCCCACCGCGACCGGGAAGGCCAACTTCACCGTCAACCCGCTCACCGCCCCCGAGGTCCCGCCGGGCCGCCTGCTGTTGCAGACGCTGCGCTCGCACGACCAGTACAACACCACCGTCTACGGCCTGGACGACCGCTACCGGGGTATCAAGGGCGGCCGCCGGGTGGTCCTGGTCAACCCGGCCGACGCCGCCGAACTCGGCCTGGCCGAGGGCGACTTCGTCGACCTGGTGAGCGAGTGGCGGGACGGCGTCGAGCGGCGCGCCCCGCACTTCCGGGTGGTCCACTACCCGGCGGCCCGCGGCGGCGCGGCGGCCTACTACCCGGAGACCAACGTGCTCGTCCCGCTGGACTCCACCGCCGACATCAGCAACACGCCGACCTCCAAGGCCGTGGTCGTCCGCTTCGAGCCGGACACCGGCGCCCCGGCGTGACGCACGCGAAGGCCGCCCGGTGTCCGTGGACGCCGGGCGGCCTTCGCCGTGACTCAGTTGCTGCCGAGCGGCAGTGTCGCGGTGGCGCTGCCCGGGGCCCCGGCGCTCGCCGAGCCGCTGGCGGCGGCGGTGCCGGTGCTGGTGCCGGTGGAACCCGGGGTGCCGGTGCCGGTCGGGGCGGGCGTCGCCGGGCCCGTGCCGGTCGGCGCCGGGGTGCCCGTCCCGGTCGGGGTGCCCGTGCCGGTCCCGGTCGGGGTCGGCGTCGGGGTCGGCGTGGGCGTGCCGGGGGCGGTGGTGCCGGTGCCGGACGGCGTGCCCGGATCGGTGGGCGTTCCGGTGCCGGACGGCGTGCCGGTGCCGGTGTCCGCGGGCGTGCCCGGGGTGGTGGCCGGCGTGCCCGGGGTGGTGGCCGGCGGGTTGGCGGGCGTGCCGGGGGCCGGGGCGGTCGGGACCTGGTTGGCCGGGCTGGGCGCGATCGGGGTGACGGCGTCCCAGCCGGCGGGCAGGTCGGGCACCTTCCAGCTGCCGCCGGCCTCGTCCGCCGCGCCGGACGGGTCGGGCCGCACCGCCCCGAGGATCGGCATCGAGCCGATCGGCGACACCTTGATGACGGCGCCCGGCCGGGGTGCCTGGACGACCAGCCCGCCGCCGATGTACATCGCGACGTGCGTGGCGCCCTCGAAGTAGATGACCAGGTCGCCGGGGCGCAGCTGGTTCAGCGCGATGTGCGGGAGCTGGGCCCACTGCTCCTGGCTGGTGCGCGGGATCGGCAGCCCGGCGTGCAGCCAGGCCTGCGAGGTGAGGCCCGAGCAGTCGTAGGAGTCCGGCCCCGTGCCGCCCCACAGGTACGGCTTGTTGAGCTGGGCGAGCGCGAAGGCGACAGCGGCGCGGCCGGCCACCGACGGGGTGCGCTCGCCCTTGCCGAGGACGCCGGAGGCGAGGAAGAGGAGCTGGGCCTCGTCGGCCTTGGCCTTCTCCAGCTTCTCCAGCTCGGTGCGCTGGGCGCCGGTGAGCGAGGAGACCAGCTGCTCGACGGAGGCGAGGTCGGTGGCGACCTTGGCCTTGGCGGCGTCCTGCTGGGTGACCAGCGTCTGGGAGGTCTTGAGCGCGTCCTCGGTCTGCTTCGTCAGGCCGGCGAGGGCCTCGCGGTCGGTCTTCAGCCGGTCCAGGAACTCGGACTGCGAGCGGCTGGCGGCGGTGAGCAGTTCCGCGATGGTGACGGCCTCGTACGGGTCCTTGGAGAGCAGCAGTTCGGCGTAGGCGGAGGCGGCGCCGTTGCGGTACTGGGCGGCGGCGAGCTGGGAGGCGATGTCGGTGCCGGCGTCGACCTGCTTCTGCTGGCGGTCCAGCCGACCCTGGAGGTCGGTGAGCGCGGCCTGCTGCTCGGCGACCTTGGCGACGGCGCCGTTGTACTGCTCGGTGGCGGTCTCGGCGCTCTGGTAGAGCGTGTGCAGCTGGTCGAGCAGCGGGCCGAGGGTGGCCTTGGCGGCGGCGAGCGGGTCGTCGCCCGGGCTGGCCGCGGTGATCGAGGAGCCCGGATCGGGGGCGGCGTACGCGGCCTGGGCGGCGAGCGGGAGGGCGAGCGCGGCGGCCGCGAGGGCGGCTCCGCAGCGCAGTGCCGCCCGCAGCCAGGGCCGTACGACTGCCGATTCAGTGCGCTGTGCAGCCCCACCCATGGGTTGGTCCTCCCCGCCCCAGCCGGTCACCGGCGTCCCCGGATCCCGCAGATCCTCCCACGGGTTACTCACCGGAAACAGGGCGCATCCGGACTGGGAGGTTAATTCTCGGTTGATCTGTGAGACAGCTCTCAGCAAACCGGAGCGAACCGGGGCGAACTTCGCTAATGTCCAGCTCAGCGCGACCGCCGACACCCCTCCGAAAGCTTCCGGACACCGCCGGGACACCAGCGGAACCACGATTCCCGGCTCAGTTCACCTTCCGTTTACCAAACAGACCTACGGTCGCGACGACACCAACGTCCGTGCGACAACTACGACGATTGTTTGGGTATGGAACACATCTCGTTCCTGGTAGCCGTTGTGATCATCACGGCGCTCGCCTTCGACTTCACCAACGGGTTCCACGACACCGCCAATGCGATGGCCACCTCCATCGCGACGGGAGCCCTCAGGCCGAAGGTCGCGGTCACCATCGCGGCCGTCCTCAACTTCGCGGGCGCGTTCCTGTCCGTGAAGGTCGCCACCACCATCTCCGGCGGCATCGTCAACGAGAAGAGCGGCATCCACCCCGAGATCATCTTCGCCGCACTGGCGGGCGCGATCCTCTGGAACCTGCTGACCTGGCTGCGCGGCCTCCCGTCCAGCTCGTCGCACGCGCTGTACGGCGGCCTGATCGGCGCCACCGTGGTCGGCGTCGGCATGAACGGCGTCAACTTCGACACCGTCGTCTCCAAGATCCTGATCCCGGCGATCGCCTCCCCGCTGGTCGCCGGCCTGGCCTCCTGGGGCGCCACCAAGCTGGCCTACGCGATCACCCGCAAGGGCAACGAGGCCACCGCCACCAAGGGCTTCAAGACCGGCCAGATCTTCTCGTCCTCGCTGATCTCGCTCGCGCACGGCACCAACGACGCCCAGAAGACGATGGGCATCATCACCCTGACCCTGGTGTCGGTCGGCGCCCTGCCGCACGGCGCGCTGCCGCCCACCTGGGTGATCATCTCCGCGGGCGCCGCGATCGCGCTCGGCACCTACATGGGCGGCTGGCGGATCATCCGCTCGATGGGCAAGGGCCTCGCCGACATCAAGGCGCCGCAGGGCTTCGCCTCCGAGTCGGCCGCCGCGACCGTCATCCTGACCTCCTCGCACATGGGCTTCGGCCTCTCCACCACCCAGGTCTGCTCCGGCGGCATCATGGGCGCCGGCCTCGGCGGCCCGAAGGCCGAGCTGCGCTGGAGCCTGGTGCGCCGCATGGTCTACACCTGGGCGCTGACCCTGCCGGCCGCCGCGCTGGTCTCGGGCGGTGCCGCGCTGCTGGTCCGCCAGGGCACCTGGGGCATCGTCCTGGTGGGCGCCGTGCTGGTGGCCGGCTCCGGCGCGATGTGGCTGATCTCCCGCCGCCAGCCGGTCGGCGCGGACAACGTCAACGACGTCAACGAGGTCACCCCGGTGGAAGTCCCCGCCACCGCCGCCCCCGCGAACGCCCCCACCCCCGCCTCGACCACGGTCGCGGCCTGAGCGCCGCAGGCTGAGGAGCACCCGCCATGCACATCAAGTGGAACGCCCTGGCCCAGACCGCCGGTGCCAGCTTCGGCATCACCGTCGCCGTGGTCTCCGTCTTCGCACTCGGCATCCTGGCCCTGTCCCGCCGCGAGGCCGCGCTGAGCGCCCGCGAGGGCGAGGCCGCCCAGGAGCCGGGCGGCGGCCGGCTGGCCCTGGCCGGCGCCTACGCCTGCTTCGGCCTCTGCGCCGCGGCCGTCGTCTACGGCCTGGTCCTGATCGCCGCGCCGTAGGGCGCGGTCCGACGGTTCCCGCCGTCCCGCGCGCGGGACGAACCGAACGGGCCGGGGAGTGTGATCCACACTCCCCGGCCCGTTCGCGCGTCCCCGCCCGGAGTCAGCCCTGCTGGCTGGTCTTCAGCGCGGTCTCCCGGATGAACAGCACCGTGACGAAGGCCAGCGCCGCGAACGGCGCGGCCCACAGGAAGACGGTGCCGACGCCGTGCCCGAACGCGTCCGTCACCAGCGGGACGATCGGGGCGGGCAGCTTGTGCAGGTCCGGGATGCCCCCGCCGCCGGCCGCGCTCGCGGCCGGGATGTGCGCGGCGGCCAGGTTCTCCGCGAGGTAGTGGGTCACCTTGCTGTTCATCAGCGCGCCGAGCGCGGAGACGCCCATCGCGCCGCCCATGGTGCGGAAGAAGGTCACCACGGAGCTGGCCGCGCCGAGCTCGTGGCGCGGCACCGTGTTCTGCACCGCGAGCACCAGGTTCTGGCTGGTCAGGCCGAGGCCGATGCCGGTGATCGCCATGTAGACGCAGAGCAGCTTGTAGTCGGTGTCGACACGGGCGGTGGCGAGCAGGCCGAAGCCGATCGCGAGCAGCGCCGTGCCGGCGACCAGGTAGGCCTTCCACTTGCCGTACTTGGTGATCAGCCGGCCGGCGACGGTGGAGGCGAGCGCCAGGCCGAGGATCATCGGCAGGGTCATCAGGCCGGCCATGGTCGGGGACTTGGCGCGGGCCAGCTGGAAGTACTGGCTGAGGAAGGTGGTCGCGCCGTACATCCCGACGCCGACCAGCACGCTGGCCACCGCGGCCAGGGTGACGGTGCGGTACTTGAAGAGGTCCGGCGGGATGATCGGCTCGGCGGCGCGGCGCTCGATCACCACGGCCAGCGCGCCCAGCAGCAGGCCGCCGCCGACCATCGCGGCGGTCTGCCAGGACAGCCAGTCGTAGTTCGTGCCGGCCAGCGTGATCCAGATCATCAGCAGGCTGACGGCGCCGGTGATGACCAGCGCGCCCAGGTAGTCGATCTTCGCCTTGCGCTTGACCACCGGCAGCTTGAGGGTGCGCTGCACCACCAGGATCGCGGCCAGCGCGAACGGGATGCCGACGTAGAAGCACCAGCGCCAGCCCAGCCACGAGGTGTCCACGATGACGCCGCCGATCAGCGGTCCGCCGATGGTGGCCAGTGCGAAGACCGCGCCGAAGTAGCCGCTGTAACGGCCGCGCTCGCGCGGCGGGACCATCGCGGCCAGGCAGATCTGTCCCAGCGCGACCACACCGCCGGCACCGATGCCCTGGAGGGCGCGGCAGGCGATCAGCTCGGCGGTGTTCTGGGAGAGGCCGGCCAGGGCGGAGGTGGCGATGTAGATCAGCAGGGCTATCTGGAGCAGCAGCTTCTTGCTGACGAGGTCGGAGAGCTTGCCCCAGATCGGGGTGGAGGCGGTCAGGGTCAGCAGGGCCGCGGTGATCACCCAGGTGTAGGCGGACTGGCCGCCGTGCAGGTCGGTGAGGATGTGCGGCAGGGCGTTGGAGACGACGGTCGAGGAGAGCACGGCCACGAAGAGGCCGAGCAGCAGGCCGGACAGCGCCTCCATCACCTGCCGGTGGGTCATCGGTTGATCGTCGACGGCGGCTCCGACGGTCGCCTCGGCTGTGACGGTCATCTGGGTCCTTCGGCGGGAGGAGTGGGCGGGGGCGGGGGGTGCGCGGGCAGGAAAAAATCGTTGCCTTACGCAACCATAGGCCCGATGGTTGACTAAGGCAACTTTCTTCAAGCCCAAGTAAAGTCCTCGCCCCGACCACCGCCCCGGCCACCGCCCCGGACCCGGTCCCGGCCGCCGCGGACCGGCCCCCGCCCCGCGGCCCGGCCCCCGGTCACTCCGCCGGAGGCTCCCCGATCACGTCGTTGAAGCGGTGCAGCAGCACCGCGAAGCGGTCCACGTCCTCCGGCGACCAGCTGCCCAGCAGCTCCCGCACCCGCCGCATCCGGACGTCCCGGGCCGCCAGGTAGCGCCGCCGCCCGTCCTCGGTCAGCGAGACCAGCGCGGCCCGACGGTCCAGCGGATCCGTCTCCCGGGCCACCAGGCCCAGCTCCTCCAGCGCCCGGATCTGCCGGCTCACCGTGGCCTTGCCGACCGCGAAGTGCACGCCGACGTCCGTCACCCGCACCCGCCCGGCCTGCTCGATGTAGCCGAGCATGCTGTAGGCCATCCCCTCCAGCTCGGGGTGCACCCGGCGTGAGAGCTCCGCCACTCTGGCCCGGCCCCGCCGGAACATCAACGCGACCTCGCGCTCCACCGCCAGCAGGGATTCCTCGTCACTCACCGCGCCAGTATCCCGCAGCCACACTGGCTGGAACGCGGCGCGCGGGGTGCGACAAGCCAACTAGTTCATGGTATGAAGTATCCGTTTTCCCCCAATACACAAGGAGATGTGGATGGCCGCCCCGGGGCAGGGTTTCGTCGCTGAACTGAAGGGCGCGGTCACACCGCGTGCGGCACTGCTCGTGATCGGCGTGCTGCTGCTGCAGCTCGGCTTCATCACCTCGTACGTCGGGGCGCTGCACCACCCGGCCCCGCACGAGCTGTCGATCGCGGTGGTCGCCCCGCCGCAGGTCACCCCCAAGCTGGTCCAGGGGCTGGAATCCGTGCCGGACGACGCCGTCAAGGCCGTCACCGCCCCGGACGCCGAGACGGCCACCCAGCAGATCAAGGACCAGAAGATCTACGCCGCGCTGGTCGTGAACCCGACCGGCACCGAGGACACCCTGCTGGTCGGCGGCGCCCGCGGCACCTCCGCCGCCAAGGCCGCCGAGTCCATCACCACCGCGCTGGACAAGTCCCAGGGCCGCACCGTCAAGGTCGAGGACGTCGTGCCGCTCGCCAAGGGCGACACCAACGGCCTCTCCGCGTTCTACCTGGTCATCGGCTGGTGCGTCGGCGGCTACCTGGTCGCCTCGATCCTCGGCATCAGCGCCGGCTCCAAGCCCGCCAACGTCCACCGCCTGCTGATCCGCCTCGGCGTGCTGGCGCTGTACTCGGTCGGCGCCGGCCTCGGCGGCACGATCATCGCCGGACCGGTGCTGGACGCGCTGCCCGGCTCGATCCTGGCCCTGACCGGCATCGGCGCCCTGGTGGTGTTCACGGTCGGCGCGTTCACCATGGCGTTGCAGTGCCTGTTCGACGTCATCGGCATCGGCGTCGCGGTGCTGATCTTCGTGGTGCTGGGCAACCCGAGCGCCGGCGGCGTCTACCCGGCACCGATGATGCCGCCGTTCTGGCGGGCCATCGGCTCGCTGATCCCGAACGGCGCCGGGACCAGTGCCACCAAGTCGATCGCCTACTTCGGCTCCACCAACCTGGCCATGCCGATCGTGGTCCTGGTGGTCTGGGCGCTGGTCGGCATCGGCGTTGCCTACCTGGCCGTGCTGCGCGGCCCGCGCTCCGGCGGCCGCGAGATCGTCGCCGCCGAGGCGTCCTCCGAGGCCTGACCCCCCGCGTTGCCCACCCCGAGCCCCCGGCCGCCCGGCCGGGGGCTCGGGTGCGTCCGGGGCCGGGAGGTCAGCCGCAGGCGAGCCGGCCCGGGTCCGCGACGACCGCCCGCACCACGCCCACCGCGGCGCCCAACAGCGGCCCGCGCCGGCCCAGCCGGGACACCGTCAGCCGCTCGTCCGACCAGGGCCGCACCGTCACCCGGGCGGCCAGCTCGGCCCGCATCGCCGGCAGCAGCCAGGGCGCCAGCCGGGCGTAGCCGCCGCCCAGCACCACCTCGGCCGGGTCCAGCAGGTTGACCGCCCCGGCGGCCGCGATGCCCAGCGCCGAACCGGCCCCGGCCAGCACCGCGAGGGCCGGCCCGTCCCCGGCCCCGGCCCGCCCGGCGAGCAGCGTCACCCAGTCGCCCCGCGCGCCCGCCGGCCCGGCCGCCCGCAGCACGGCCGCCTCTCCCGCGTACTGCTCCAGGCAGCCGTGCGCGCCGCAGGCGCAGCGGTGGCCGTCCGGGTGGACCGGTACGTGGCCGAACTCGCCCGCGTAGCCGCGCGCCCCGCGCAGCAGCCGCCCGCCGACCACGATCGCCGCGCCGACACCGGCCTCGGCCGAGACGTACAGGAAGTCCTCCGGGCCGCCGCCCAGCCACCGTTCGGCCAGCCCGCCCAGGTTGGCCTCGTTGTCCGCCTCGACCGGCAGCTCGGCCAGTTCGGCCGCGCCGGCCGCGCGCAGCGCCGGGCGCAGCTCGGCCGCCAGCGGGACGTCCCGCCAGCCCAGGTTGGCGGCCCGCTGGAGCACCCCGCCGGAGGTGCCGACCAGCCCGGGGACGGCCAGGGTCAGCCCCGCCGGGCGCAGGCCCGACTCGGCGACGGCCGCGTGCAGCAGTTCGGCGAGGTCGGCCATGACCGCGGCGGGCCGGCGGCCCCGGTTGCGGACCTCGCGGCGGCGCCAGGTCCGGACCTCGCCGCTCAGGTCGACCACGCAGGCGCCGAGGTGCTCCACGCCGATCTCGGCGCCGAGGCCGCCGGGCCCGAGCGGGTTGAGCCCGAGCGCGGTGCCGGGGCGGCCGACCTTGCCGCTGGGCGTGGCCGGGCCCTCCTCGACGACCAGGCCGCCGGCGATCAGCTGCTCGGCGAGCGAGGAGACGGCGGCCCTGGTCAGCCCGGTCTCGGCAGCCACCTCGGCCCGGGAGCGCGGGGCGCGCGCGATCACCCCGAGCACCAGGGCCAGGTTGGCCCGGCGCATCCCCTGCTGGCTGGCGGGCCCGCTCCGAACCGCGTCCGGTTCCCCGCGCATAACCCTCACCTCACGGCCTTATGGCGCATCCCGTGGCATCTCGGGTGCAGCGTAACCGGGTTCGTACCTCGGGTGCGCCCGTTCGGCGGGCCGGGTGAAGACCCACCGCTGCATCGCCCAGAAGCGGAACAGCATCGCGGCGAAGGTGCCGACGACCATCCCGCTGAGGAAGTCCGCGGTCTCCTGGACGAACGGGCCGACGTACGGCTCGCGCAGGTCCAGGGCGTAGCGGGAGAGTGCCAGCGGCAGGTCGTTGACGGCGATCGCCATGGCGCTGACCAGGAAGAACAGCAGTGCCTCGCGCGGGTGCCCGGCCGTCCGGAAGGCCCAGCGGCGGTTGAGCACGTAGGAGACGACGGTCGAGATCACCGTCGCGACCGTCAGCGCGACCACCGGCTTGTGCTCCAGCACGGTGAACTTCAGCTCGAAGTCGATGACCAGGGTGAGGGTGAAGCAGGCGCCGCCGACCAGCAGGAACTTCACCAGCCTGCGGTGCCGCACCAGGAACGGACGCAGCCGGGCCGGCACCCGGGCCAGGGCGCGCTGCGTGGGGGACGGCATCTCCGCAGTGTGGCACGCGCAGACGCCGTCCTCCCGTCGATGCTCCCGCCGGTCCTCCCGTCGACCCGGCGCGGCCCGGTCAGGCCGCCGCGGCCAGGACCTTGGCCGGCTCCAGGGCCAGCTCCAGCACCTCCCGCACGTCCGCCACCGGGTGGACGGTGAGCCGCTCCAGCACCTCGGCCGGGACGTCGTCCAGGTCGGCCTCGTTGCGCTTGGGGATGATCACCGTGGTGACGCCGGCCCGGTCGGCGGCGAGCAGCTTCTGCTTCACCCCGCCGATCGGCAGCACCCGCCCGGTCAGCGACACCTCGCCGGTCATCGCCAGGTCGGTGCGCACCTTGCGGCCGGACAGCAGCGAGGCGAGCGCCGTGGTCATGGTGATGCCGGCGCTCGGCCCGTCCTTGGGGACGGCCCCGGCGGGGACGTGCAGGTGCACGCCGCGGTCGCGCAGCGAGGTGACCGGCAGCTCCAGTTCGGCGCCGCGCGAGCGCAGGTAGGAGAGCGCGATGTGCGCGGACTCCTTCATCACGTCGCCCAGTTGCCCGGTGAGGGTGAGTCCGGTGCCGCCGGTCTCGGCGTCGGCGAGCGAGGCCTCGATGTAGAGGACGTCGCCGCCGGCGCCGGTCACGGCGAGGCCGGTGGCCACGCCGGGGACGGCGGTGCGCCGCTCGGCCGGCGCCTGGGCGGCCTCCGGCACGTGGTGGGGCCGGCCGATCAGGGCGCGCAGGTCGTCCGGGCCGATCGCGGCGGGCAGTTCGCGCTCGCCGAGTTCGGCCTGGGCGGCGATCCTGCGCAGCACCCGGGCGATCGAGCGCTCCAGGTTCCGCACGCCGGCCTCCCGGGTGTACTCCCCGGCCAGCCGGCGCAGCGCCGCCTCGTCGACGCTCACCTGGTCGCCGCCGAGTCCGGCCTTCTCGCGCTGGCGCGGGAGCAGGTGGTCGCGGGCGATGACGACCTTCTCGTCCTCGGTGTAGCCGTCGAGGCGGACGAGCTCCATCCGGTCGAGCAGCGGCTCGGGGATGGCCTCCAGCACGTTGGCGGTGGCGAGGAAGACGACGTCCGAGAGGTCGAGCTCGACCTCCAGGTAGTGGTCCCGGAAGGTGTGGTTCTGCGCCGGGTCCAGCACCTCCAGCAGGGCGGCGGCCGGGTCGCCCCGGTAGTCGGAGCCGACCTTGTCGATCTCGTCGAGCAGGACGACCGGGTTCATCGAGCCGGCCTCCTTGATCGCCCGCACGAGCCGGCCGGGCTGCGCGCCGACGTAGGTGCGCCGGTGGCCGCGGATCTCGGCCTCGTCCCGGACGCCGCCGAGCGCGACCCGCACGAAGGTGCGGCCCATGGCGCGGGCCACCGACTCGCCGAGCGAGGTCTTGCCGACGCCGGGCGGGCCGACCAGCGCCAGCACCGCGCCGCCGCGCCGGCCGCCGACCAGCCCGAGCCCCTGGTCGGCCCGGCGCTTGCGCACCGCGAGGTACTCGACGATGCGGTCCTTCACGTCGGCCAGGCCGGCGTGGTCGGCGTCCAGCACCGCGCGGGCGCCGGCGATGTCGTACGCGTCCTCGGTGCGCTCGCTCCAGGGCAGCTCCAGGACGGTGTCCAGCCAGGTGCGGATCCAGGGGCCCTCGGGGGACTGCTCGGAGGCCCGCTCCAGCTTGTCGACCTCCTTGAGGGCCGCGTCGCGGACCTTCTCGGGCAGGTCGGCGGCCTCGACCCGGGCGCGGTAGTCGCCCTCCTCGTCGGTCGGGTCGCCGTTGAGCTCGGCCAGTTCCTTGCGGACGGCCTCCAACTGACGGCGGAGCAGGAACTCCTTCTGCTGCTTGGCCACGCCCTCCTCGACGTCCTTGCGGATGGTGTCGTTGACCTCCTCCTCGGCGAGGTGGTCGCGCAGCAGGGTCAGCGCGTACTCCAGGCGGGCGACCTGGTCGGCCTCCAGCAGCACCTTGAGCTTCTGCTCGGCGGTGGCGAAGGGCGCGTAGCCGATGTTGTCGGCGAGCTCGCCGACGCCCTCGATCTGGGCCACCCGGTCGACGATCTGCCAGGCGCCGCGCCTGCGCAGCCACTGGGTGGACAGCGCCTTGTACTCCTTGACCAGCTCGGCGGCCCGGCCGGCCACCGGGGTGTCCACCGCGGACTCCCGGAAGGGCGTGGTCTCCACCCAGAGGGCGGCGCCGGGGCCGGTGGTGCCGGCCCCGATGCGGACCCGGCGCACGGCGCGCACCAGCGCGGCCGGCTCCCCGTCGGCCAGCCGGCCCACCTGCTCGACGGTGGCCAGGGTGCCGACCGCCGCGTACGAGCCGTCCACCCGCGGGACCAGCAGGACCTGCGGCTTGCCGGTGCCGGTGGCCGCCGCGCGGGCGGCCTCGACCGCGGCGCGCACCTCGGTGTCCTTGAGGTCCAGCGGGACGACCATGCCCGGCAGGACGACCTCGTCGTCGAGCGGCAGCACGGGCAGGGTGAGCGGTGTGGACGTCGATGCCATGATCTCTCCCCAGTCAGTGAAGTTGAGTCGACCTGACTAAGGCCTGGCGCGCGCCGGATGTTCCCGGGGCGGTGTTCGCCGTGAGCGAACAGGAGGGGGTGTGGAGCGAGCAGGGGAAGGGCGCGGGAAGTGCCGTCAAAAGCGTCCGGGGGCGGCGCCCGGAAGGGTCAGCGCACGTCCAGGACCGGAGCGCCGCCCGGCGCGGGCGAGGAGCCCGCGGCCGGCGCCTCGACCCGGCGCGTCCGCGGCTTCGGCCGCGGCCGGCGGGCCTGGGCCCGGCGCAGCCAGCGCCACAGCGCCACCCCGGTGAGCACCGCGGCCGGGTGTCCCACGGCGGTGACCAGGTCCCGCTCGGTGAGGATCTGCTCGGCGATCAGCAGCCCGGCGCCGCCGAGCGCGACCAGCCGCCCGCGCCACGGCAGCAGCCCGGCCACCGCGCCCAGGCAGGTGAGCACGCCGTAACTGACGCCGATGTCCAGGTAGTCCAGCGCCCCGGCCTCCATCCGCCCGGTCTCCACCGCGGTGATCACCACACCCTGGGACAGCAGCGTGGCCGTGACGTGCCCGATCGCGAAGACCGCCGCCGCCCGGGCGGGGCCGATCCGGCGCTCCAGCGGCGCGAGGGTGACGGCGAATCCCCACAGGTACGGCATCCACACCTCGCCGGCCACCCAGAAGCCGCTGAGCACCAGCGCGCGCAGGGGGTGCTGCAGGAGGTTGTGGCCGTCGGAACTGGAGGCCTCCTGCAGCCGCTGCACGAGTTCCGGATCGGCGAGTTTGGCAAAGGTCGTGGTGGCGCCCACCACGGCGAGGTAGCCGAGGGTGAAGGGGTTCCGCCGGGGTGTCGGCACCCGCGCCAGCAGCCACTCGACGACGCCGGTGCGCAGACCGTGCCGGAGCATCCCGTACGGCGGGCCGGCGGTCGACGCCCCGACCCGTCCGGCACCTCGCCGCAGTCCAGCCATGCCGCCCTCCGCTCCACGCCGGCAGCCACCGGCCCCTCACCCAGGTGCCCAACGTACCGGCGCGCGCCGCGGATCCCGCCCTGCGGGGCGTTGTCGTGGCCACGTTACGTCGAGGTTCTGAGAGGCATCTGAGAAAAGCCGGTGAAGACCGTCAGGAAACCGGTCGACCGGATTCCTGATATTGGTCCAGACCTTCTTCCGGTGAGCGCGCCGACAGGGGCTCTGACCGGCGACTTGGCGTCAACTCGACTGCATACGTACCGTTACGCAGAGAAAAATCGCCGGGTAAGGTATCGGCCCGTGCCCACTCGTGCAGTGGGCTCCGAGGGCGGCCCGACGGCCGGCCCACGGGCCGGAAACGTCCGGTCCACCTGCCGGGAGGCATCCGCTGTCCGTACGCTGCGAAGTGCGCGGGAGAAGTGGGCGGGCGACAATCCGCCCGCCGACCCGCACGCACGACGGGACGGCGGACCCGGCACAGTCCACGACGGAACAAGACTACGAGCGGAGCCCGCCATCCCCACAGGTGGCCGGCCCGCAGCCCTGGGGGCGGTGGCGTGACCGTGACAGAACTTCAGCAGGACAACAACCACAGCGGCGGCACGGTGAGCAGCCAACGCAGAGTGCTGGTGGTGGAGGACGAACCGACGATCGCGGAGTCGATCGCGGCCCGGCTGGGCGCGGAGGGCTTCAAGGTCGCCGTGGCCCACGACGGGCCGGGCGCGGTCGACGGCTTCCACACCTGGCAGCCGGACCTGGTGGTCCTCGACATCATGCTGCCCGGCTTCGACGGCCTTGAGGTGTGCCGCCGGATCCAGGCGCAGCGCCCGGTGCCGGTGCTGATGCTGACCGCGCGCGACGACGAGACGGACCTGCTGGTCGGCCTCGGCGTGGGCGCCGACGACTACATGACCAAACCGTTCTCGATGCGCGAACTGGCCGCCCGGGTCAACGTGCTGCTGCGCCGCGTCGAGCGCGCCCAGCAGGCGGCCCGCACGCCCGCGCTCGGCTCGCTGCGCTTCGGCGAGCTGGAGATCGACCACGTGCAGCGCCGGGTCCGGCTCGCCTCGGGCGACGTCCACCTGACGCCCACCGAGTTCGACCTGCTCGCCTGCCTGGCCGCGCAGCCGCGCGCCGTGCTGACCCGCGAGCAGCTGCTGGCCGAGGTCTGGGACTGGACGGACGCGTCCGGCACCCGCACCGTGGACAGCCACGTCAAGGCGCTGCGCCGCAAGATCGGCGCGAGCTGGATCCGTACCGTCCACGGCGTCGGGTACGCGCTGGAGGCCCCGCTCTCCTAGCGGCGAGCCTCGGGCGACGGGCCTCCGGGGGGCCCGTGTCCCGAACTGCCGCGCACCACGCGGGGGACGTACGCGGGGATCACAGGGGACCAATGACCTTTCCACAGCAACGCAACGGGGACACCGGCGGCACGCGGTCGCAGACGCTGGCCGCCCGCGCCGCCCGCCGGGTCTGGGCCGACATCCGGCCGCTCGACCCGGTCCGCTCGATCAAGGGCAAGCTCGCCCTGCTGGTGATCGTCTCCGTCTTCCTGGCCACCGGCATGGTGGTCGTGGCGATCCGGTCCGAGACCCAGATCCGGATCATCATGGTCTTCTCCATGATCGCCTCGCTGCTCTTCATGCAGTTCCTCGCGCACGGGCTGACCGCCCCCCTGCGCGAGATGACGGCCGCCGCCCGCGCGATGGCCTCCGGCGACTACAGCCGCCGGGTCGAGGTGAACTCGCGCGACGAGATCGGCGAACTGGCGACCACCTTCAACCAGATGGCCGCCGACCTGGGGGCCGCCGACCGGCACCGCCGCGAGCTGGTCGCCAACGTCTCGCACGAGCTGCGTACGCCCATCGCCGCGCTGCGCGCCGTGCTGGAGAACGTGGTGGACGGCGTCGTCCAGCCCAATCCGGCGACCCTGGGGGCCGCCCTGGAGCAGACCGAGCGGCTCGGCCGCCTGGTCACCCACCTGCTGGACCTCTCCAAGATCGACGACGGCGTGGTCGACCTGGACGCCCGCCCCTTCGAGGTGCGCGAGTTCCTGGACGGCGTGCTGCGCGGGGTCACCGTGGACGGCGCGACGGCCGGCGGGGCGTTCTCCCGGCGCGGCGACGTCCGGCTGGCGCTGGAGGTCAGCCCGACCGGCCTGACCGGCGTGGCGGACCCGGAACGGCTCCACCAGGTGGTCGCCAACCTGGTCGACAACGCCTGCAAGCACTCCCCGCCCGGCGGCACCGTGACGGTGCGCGCGCGGCCCGACGGCGGGCCCGGCGGCCTGCTGCTGGAGGTCGAGGACGAGGGCCCGGGCATCCCGCCGGCCGACCGCGGCCGGGTGTTCGAGCGGTTCAGCCGCAGCGGCACCGCGACCGCCCAGGGGCCCGGCTCGGACGGCGGCACCGGCCTCGGCCTGGCCATCGCCCGCTGGGCGGTGGACCTGCACGGCGGTCGGATCGCGGTCGCCGAGTCGCCGCGCGGCTGCCGGATCGAGGTCCGGCTGCCGGGGCAGCGCTGAGGGTCGGATGTGTCACAGAAGCGACACAGACGTACACGAAGATCATTGGATGATCCCCATGGGGCTTTGTCCGGTTTTGTCCGGATATGCCCTATGGATGGAGGCGGTCGGTTCCCCTCAGATACGGCTTTCTAACGCACATTTTCAGCCAAACTGCAGGTCAGGACTGTGATCTGGGCGACGCCTGGGGCCCGGGGACTGCGCGATCACTGGTCAGGGGCGTAGCCTTAATCCCCGCTGTCCAAACATCCCAAAAGGAAGCGGAAGAGGGCGGTTGCCGCCGTGTCGCCACAGTCCCCTGAAACCCCCAATAGCTCGGCTAGCTCCACTGGCTTCGGTCCCAATGAGTGGCTCGTCGATGAGATCTACCAGCAGTACCTCCAGGACCCGAACTCGGTCGACCGAGCCTGGTGGGACTTTTTCGCCGACTACAAGCCCGGTACCGAGGTGACCCCAGTGACCCAGGCCGCGACCCAGGCCGGCCCCACGCCGACCCCTGCCGCTGCCCCCGCGCCCGCTGCTGCTGCTCCGGCCGCGACCGCCCCCGCCGCACCGGCCGCCCCGGCCGCTCCGGCGCCGGCCCCCGCGCCGCTCGCCGCAGCTCCCGTCGCGCCCCCGGCCCCGGCCCCCAAGGCCGCCGCCCCGGCCCCGGCCGCTCCGGCCGCCGCCGCGGCGGACGCGCCCGCCGGCCCCGAGCTGATCCAGCTGCGCGGCCCGGCCAAGGCCGTCGCCACCAACATGGACGCCTCGCTGGAGGTGCCGACCGCGACCTCGGTCCGCGCGGTGCCCGCGAAGCTGTTGATCGACAACCGCATCGTCATCAACAACCACCTGCAGCGCGCCCGCGGCGGCAAGGTCTCCTTCACCCACCTGATCGGCTACGCCCTGGTCCAGGCCATCAAGGCCGCCCCGGGCATGAACTACAGCTACAAGGTGGAGAACGGCAAGGCCTTCCTGGTCAAGCCCGAGCACGTCAACCTCGGCCTGGCCATCGACCTGGTCAAGCCGAACGGCGACCGCCAGCTCGTCGTCGCGGCCATCAAGAAGGCCGAGACCCTCGACTTCTTCGGCTTCTGGCAGGCCTACGAGGACATCGTCCGCCGGGCCCGCGCCAACAAGCTGACCATGGACGACTTCACCGGCGTCACGGTCTCGCTGACCAACCCCGGCGGCATCGGCACCGTGCACTCCGTGCCGCGCCTGATGCAGAACCAGGGCACCATCGTCGGCGTCGGCGCCATGGAGTACCCGGCCGAGTTCCAGGGCTCCGCCCCGGAGACCCTGTCCCGCCTGGGCGTCTCCAAGATCATGACGCTGACCTCGACCTACGACCACCGCGTCATCCAGGGCGCGGCGTCCGGCGAGTTCCTGCGCGAGATCCACCGCCTCCTCCTCGGCGAGAAGGGGTTCTACGACGAGATCTTCGAGTCGCTGCGGATCCCGTACGAGCCGGTCCGCTGGGCCACCGACGTCGCCACCACCCACGACGACGAGGTCAACAAGACCGCCCGCGTCATGGAGCTGATCCACGCGTACCGCGTGCGCGGCCACCTGATGGCCGACACCGACCCGCTGGAGTACAAGCAGCGCAAGCACCCCGACCTGGACGTCACCACCCACGGCCTCACCCTGTGGGACCTGGAGCGCGAGTTCGCGGTCGGCGGTTTCGGCGGCCAGAAGATGATGAAGCTCCGCGACATCCTCGGCCTGCTGCGCAACACGTACTGCCGCACCGTCGGCGTCGAGTACATGCACATCCAGGACCCGAAGCAGCGCAAGTGGCTGCAGGAGCGCCTGGAGAAGCCGTACTCCAAGCCCGAACGCGAGGAGCAGCTGCGCATCCTGCGCCGGCTGAACTCGGCCGAGGCCTTCGAGACGTTCCTGCAGACCAAGTACGTCGGGCAGAAGCGCTTCTCGCTGGAGGGCGGCGAGTCGCTCATCCCGCTGCTGGACGCCACCATCGACGCCGCCGCCGAGCACCGCCTCGACGAGGCCGTCATCGGCATGGCCCACCGCGGCCGCCTGAACGTGCTGGCCAACATCGTCGGCAAGCCGTACGGCAAGATCTTCGGCGAGTTCGAGGGCAACCTCGACCCGAAGTCGATGCACGGCTCCGGCGACGTGAAGTACCACCTCGGCTCCGAGGGCACCTTCACCGGCCTGGACGGCGAGACCATCAAGGTCTCGCTCGCCGCGAACCCCTCCCACCTGGAGACGGTCGACCCGGTCGTCGAGGGCATCGCCCGCGCCAAGCAGGACATCCTGGACCAGGGCGGCACCACCTTCCCGGTGCTGCCGATCCAGATCCACGGCGACGCGGCCTTCGCCGGCCAGGGCGTCGTCGCGGAGACCCTGAACATGTCGCAGCTGCGCGGCTACCGCACCGGCGGCACGATCCACCTGGTGGTCAACAACCAGGTCGGCTTCACCGCCGCCCCGGCGTCCTCGCGCTCCTCGATGTACTGCACCGACGTGGCCCGGATGATCGAGGCCCCGATCTTCCACGTCAACGGCGACGACCCGGAGGCCGTGGTCCGCGTCGCGCGGCTCGCCTTCGAGTTCCGCCAGGCGTTCCACAAGGACGTCGTGATCGACCTCATCTGCTACCGCCGCCGCGGTCACAACGAGGCCGACAACCCGTCGTTCACCCAGCCGCTGATGTACGACCTGATCGACAAGAAGCGCTCGGTGCGCAAGCTGTACACCGAGGGCCTGATCGGTCGCGGCGACATCACCATGGAAGAGGCGGAGCAGGCGCTCCAGGACTTCCAGGGCCAGCTGGAGAAGGTCTTCGCCGAGGTCCGCGACGCCGCCCAGACCCCCGCCCCGGCCACCGCCGGCAAGCCGGTCGCCGACTTCCCGGTCAACATCCAGACCGGCATCTCCCAGGAGATGGTCAAGCGGATCGCCGCCTCGCAGGTCAACCTGCCGGACTGGCTGACCGTCCACCCGCGCCTGCTGCCGCAGCTCCAGCGCCGCGCCGCCTCCGTCGAGGACAACACCATCGACTGGGCGACGGGCGAGACCCTCGCCATCGGCTCGCTGCTCATGGAGGGCCACCCGGTCCGCCTGGCCGGCCAGGACAGCCGCCGCGGCACCTTCGGCCAGCGGCACGCCGTCCTGATCGACCGCAACACCGGCGAGGACTACACCCCGCTGCAGTACCTCACCGAGGACCAGGCCCGCTACACCGTCTACGACAGCCTGCTGTCGGAGTACGCGGCGATGGGCTTCGAGTACGGCTACTCGCTGACCCGCCCGAACTCGCTGGTCATGTGGGAGGCGCAGTTCGGCGACTTCGTCAACGGCGCGCAGACCGTGGTGGACGAGTACATCGCCTCCGCCGAGCAGAAGTGGGGCCAGCACTCGGGCGTCACCCTGCTGCTGCCGCACGGCTACGAGGGCCAGGGCCCGGACCACTCGTCCGCCCGCCCGGAGCGCTTCCTGCAGCTGTGCGCGCAGAACAACATGACGGTCGCCATGCCGACCCTGCCGTCGAACTACTTCCACCTGCTGCGCTGGCAGGCGCACAACCCGCACCACAAGCCGCTGGTCGTCTTCACCCCGAAGTCGATGCTGCGTCTCAAGGCCGCGGCGAGTGCGACCGAGGAGTTCCTGTCCGGCTCCTTCCGCCCGGTCATCGGTGACAACACCGTCGACCCGGCGCAGGTGCGCAAGGTCGTCATCACCGCCGGCAAGTTCTACTACGACCTGGCGGCGGCCCGCACCGAGCGCGGCGTCACCGACACCGCGATCGTCCGGGTCGAGCGGCTCTACCCGCTGCCGGTGGCCGAGCTCCAGGAGGAGCTCGCCCGCTACGGCGACGACGTCCAGTTCGTCTGGGCGCAGGAGGAGCCGGACAACCAGGGCGCCTGGCCGTTCATCGCGATGAACCTGGTCGACCACCTCCAGGTCGTCGTCGGCCGCAGCGCCAACGGCTCGCGGCTGCGCCGCGTCGCCCGCACGACGGCCTCGTCCCCGGCGGTCGGCTCGGCCAAGCGGCACGCCGCCGAGCAGCAGGCGCTGATCGAAGAGGTCTACTCGCTCTGAGGCCCTGACGCCCCGAGGCGCTGGAGCACCGACGCCCGCGGCCCCCGTCCTCCCCTGGGAGACGGGGGCCGCGGGCGTCCCCGACTATCCTGACCAGGTCAATCCCCACCGGACCGGAGTGAACCCGTGTACTTCACCGACCGCGGCATCGAGGAGCTGCAGAACCGGCGCGGCGACGAGGAGGTCACCTTCGAGTGGCTGGCCGAGCGACTGCGCGAGTTCGTCGACCTCAACCCGGACTTCGAGATCCCGGTCGAGCGGCTGGCCACCTGGCTGGCCCGGCTCGACGACGAGGACGACGAGTGACCGGTGCGGTGCCGTCGCACTGAACCGCTGACGAGGGGCCCGGCAGGCGATCGCCTGCCGGGCCCCTCACGCATCCGCGCCCGCCCGTAGGGGGCGCTTCGGGGGCGGCTCCGGGCCGGCTCAGGGGCGGGATCCGGGACGGCACGCTTGACTTGCGCGTCACGCGATATATCGTCTTTAAAAGAGAACGCGATACATCGCGATCGGCAACGGGAGGCGGCAGAGATGAGCCAGTGGACGGTCGAGGGTCCCGAGAGGATCACCATCGACGAGGCGGTCCGGGCGCTGCACGTGCGGATCATCGAGGGCACGGTGAACGTGGTGGCGGCCGAGGGCCCGGCCCGCCTGGAGGTCACCGAGCTCCAGGGCGAGCCGCTGCACGTGACCCTGGTGGACGGCGTCCTGACGGTCACCTACAAGGACATCAACAGCTGGGGCGAGTTCGGCGACCGGCTCAAGTCGGTCGACGCGGTCAAGGGCTTCTTCAGTTCCTTCAAGCGCAAGCGCGTCGCCGGCGTCACCCTGACCGTCCCGGCCGACGCCGAGGTCAAGGTCGGCACCGTCTCGGCCGGCGCCACCGTCTCCGGGATCACCGGGCACGTCTCGGTGCAGAGCGCCAGCGGCGACGCCACCCTGGTCGGCCTGACCGGCCGCACCGAGGCCAACACCGTCACCGGCGACGTCGACGCCCAGTCGGTGGCCGGCCAGCTCAAGGTCAACACCGTCTCCGGCCAGCTCACCGTCGTCGCCGGCACCGCCGACCGGATCCAGGCCAACGCCGTCACCGGCGCCGTCACCCTGGACCTCGACGTCGCCAACCCGGCCGACATCAAGGTCACCACCGTCAGCGGCCCGGTCGTCATCCGGATCCCCTCGCTGGCCGACGCCAAGGTCGAGGCCGGCTCCACCAGCGGCGACATCTCCAGCACCTTCGACGGCCTCAAGCTCAGCGGCAGCTGGGGCGCCAAACGCCTGTCCGGCCAGCTCGGCGACGGCCGGGGCAGCCTCGCCGTGACCACCGTCTCCGGCGGCGTCACCGTGCTGCGCCGCCCCGACCCCGAGGACGAGACGCCGGTGGTCGTCAAGGAGCTCCCGGCCGGACTCGGCAAGCCCGACCTCACCAAGGAGGCGTGAGATGACGCCCGTGTTCGGCCACGGCCGGCTCCGGCTCTACCTGCTGAAGCTGCTCGACGAGGCCCCGCGGCACGGCTACGAGGTGATCCGCCTGCTGGAGGAGCGCTTCCAGGGCCTGTACGCACCCTCCGCCGGGACGGTCTACCCCCGGCTCGCCAAGCTGGAGCAGGAGGGCCTGGTCACCCACAGCACCGAGGGCGGCCGCAAGGTCTACCGGCTGACCGACGCCGGGCGCGCCGAACTGGAAGCCCGACAGGGCGAGTTGGACGACCTGGAAGTGGAGATCCACGACTCCGTGGCGCAGCTCGCCGGGGCGATCCGCGAGGACGTCCGGGACAGCGCCAAGGACCTGCGCGAGGAGCTGTGGCAGGCCGCCCGGCAGGCCCCCCGGCCGGACCGCGCCGAGGGCGGGGACCCGTGGTCCGGCCCGTGGGGCGACAACGAGTCCTGGCAGCGCGCCAAGGAGGAGTTCGCCCAGTTCAAGCGGCAGGCCAAGGACCAGGCCAAGCGCGCCCGGGAGCAGGAGAAGGCCGCCAAGGCCAAGGCGAAGGCCGCCGAGGAGGAGGCCCACCGGCTGCGCGAGCAGGCCAAGGCCTCGCGGACGGCCGCGCAGCAGGAGGCGCTGCGGATCAAGCGCCGGGTCGAGCAGCAGGTGCGCGAACACGCCGCGAAGGGCGACTGGCCGACCGGCCTGGCCGAGGGCCTGGCCGAGCTGACCAAGGGCCTGTCCGGGCTGGCCGACGCGGCCCGCTGGGGCCATCCGGCCGACGGGCCGGCCGAGGAGGTCACCGTCACCCAGATCGACCTGGACAAGGACGAGCCGACCACGCCGACCGCCCCGGCCGACCTGCCGCCGTGGGCGCGGACCGACCCGGACGGCGACCCGGCCCGCGAACTGGAGCGGCTGCTCGACCGCTTCCGCGACCAGGTCCGCGACGCGGCCCGGGACGGCGGCGTGAGCGGCGACAAGCTGGCCGAGGCCCGCTCGGTGCTGGGCTCGGCCGGCGAGCGGCTGAAGCGCCTGCTCGGCTGACCGGCAGGCCGCCGGACCACCACCGGCCCGGCACGCTCCGCGGAGCGTGCCGGGCCGGTCCGCGTCAGGGCCGCACCGGCGTCGGGGCCGGACGACGCCAGGACCACAAGACGTCACGGCGTCACGGCGTCACGGCGTCACGGCGTCACGGCGTCACGGCGTCACGGCGTCACGGCGTCACGGCGTCAGCACGATCTTGCCGAAGACGTCGCCCTTGGCGAGCCGCGCGAAGCCGTCCCGGGCCTCGGCCAGCGGCAGCACCGAGTCGATCACCGGCCGGACGCCGCTGGTCGCGCACAGCGAGAGCAGCCCGGCCAGTTCCTCCTTGGTCCCCATCGTCGAGCCGACCACCTTGAGCTCCAGGAAGAAGATCCGGTTCAGCTCGGTGGCGCTCGGGTTGGGGCCGGAGGTGGCACCGGAGATGACCACGGTGCCGCCCGGGCGCAGCGCCTTCACCGAGTGCGCCCAGGTCGCGGCGCCGACCGTCTCCATCACCGCGTCCACCCGGGCGGGCAGCCGGGCGCCGCTCTCGAAGGCGGCGTCGGCGCCGAGCTCGACCGCCCGGCGGCGCTTGGCCTCGTCCCGGCCGGTGACCCAGACCCGCAGCCCGGCGGCCTTGCCGAGGACGATCAGCGCGGTCGCCACGCCGCCGCCCGCGCCCTGCACCAGGACGGTGTCGCCGGGCTTGACCCCGGCGTTGGTGAACAGCATCCGGTAGGCCGTCAGCCAGGCCGTGGGCAGGCAGGCGGCCTCTTCGAAGCTGAGTTCGGCGGGCTTGGGCAGCAGGTTCCAGGTCGGCACGGCCACCTGCTGGGCGAAGGTCCCCTGGTAGCGCTCGGTCAGGATGGACCGGGGTTCGTCCGGGCCCACCCCGTGGCCGCTCTGGCCGATCACCGAGTGGAGGACGACCTCGTTGCCGTGCTCGTCGACACCGGCGGCGTCGCAGCCGAGGATCATCGGCAGCCGTCCGGCGGGCAGGCCGACCCCGCGCAGCGACCACAGGTCGTGGTGGTTGAGGCTGGCGGCCCTGACCGTGACCACGCTCCATCCGGGGCGGGCCTGCGGCTCGGGGAGTTCACCCAACTCCAGTCCGCCGAGCGGGTCATCGGCGTCGATACGTGCGGCGTAGGCAGCAAACATGCTGCGGACGATAGCCGCGCCGGCCGGGGCCGGGAACCACGCGCGGGTGTGACGCGTGTCCCGGCCCCGGCCGTGTCGGCGGCGCCGCTCGCTCCGGGCCTGCCCGGCAGCGGCGCCCGGATCGTCAGATCCGGGCCACGCCCTCGGCCCGGGCGGCCTCGGCGACGGCCTTGGTGACCGCCGGGGCGACCCGCTCGTCGAACGGCGAGGGGATGACCTTCTGCGGCGTCAGCTCGTCGGCGACGACACCGGCCAGCGCCTTGGCGGCGGCCAGCTTCATGCCCTCGGTGATCCGGCTGGCCCGCACCTGGAGGGCGCCGGCGAAGATGCCGGGGAAGGCCAGCACGTTGTTGATCTGGTTCGGGAAGTCGCTGCGCCCGGTGGCGACGACCGCCGCGTACTTGTGCGCGACCTCGGGGTGGATCTCCGGGGTGGGGTTGGCCATCGCGAAGATGAACGCGCCCGCGGCCATGGTCGCGACGACCTCCTCCGGCACGGTGCCGCCGGAGACGCCGATGAACACGTCGGCGCCGGCCAGCGCGTCGGCCAGGGTGCCCCTGAGGCCGGTCCGGTTGGTCAGTTCGGCGATCTCGGCCTTGACGTCGGTGAGGTCGCCGCGGCCGTCGTACACCACGCCCTTGCGGTCGCAGACCGCGACGTCGCCGATGCCCGCCGCCACCAGCATCTTGGCGATGGCGATGCCGGCCGCGCCGGCGCCGGAGATGACGGCCCGCAGCGAGCCGATCTCACGGCCGGTCACCTTGGCCGCGTTCCACAGGGCGGCGGTGGTGACGATCGCGGTGCCGTGCTGGTCGTCGTGGAAGACCGGGATGTCCACGGCCTCCTGGAGCCGGCGCTCGATCTCGAAGCAGCGGGGGGCGGAGATGTCCTCCAGGTTGACGCCGCCGAAGGAGGGCGCCAGCCGCACCACGGTCTCGACGATCTCGTCGACCTCGGTGCAGGCGAGCGCGATCGGCACCGCGTCCACGCCGCCGAACTGCTTGAACAGGATGGCCTTGCCCTCCATCACGGGCAGGGAGGCCTCCGGGCCGATGTCGCCGAGGCCCAGCACGGCGGTGCCGTCGGTGACCACGGCGACGGTGTTGGACTTCCAGGTGTAGTCGTTGACCAGCTCCGGCTGCTCGGCGATGGCCGTGCAGACGCGGGCGACACCGGGCGTGTAGGCGAGGGACAGGTCGTCCGCGTCGCGCACCGGGACGGTCGCCCGGATCTCCATCTTGCCGCCGCGGTGGAGCGCGAAAACGGCGTCGACCGGATCGACGGTGTCCTGGGTGCTGCTGATGATCTCCGCTGCCACGATGACCTCTTCGTCATTGATCTGGCGAGGGTGCGCGACCGACGGACAGGACGACCCGTCCGGAAACCGGAAACCGGGTACGCCGAAGCGGACCCGGGGGGCTGGGTCGGGGCGCTGCCGTCGGGCGGCGCCCTCGGATGAGGGTTTTATGGGTCTTGTTGGTCCGCGTAGTGCTTCCGGGCCGAGCGTAGGACGGACCAAGGCATCGCACCTATGCCTTTTCGTCCTCGTCACGTGCAGTTCATCGCCGAGCTGTCGCCTCATTGGGGCCCGGCGTCGGAAGCGCCGGGCTCCGGCGGCGGCAACGGTGATGGCGGCACGCGCACCCGCAGGAGTGAACGCAGACGCGCTGGGGAGTCGGCGTCCCGGATACGGAGCCACGTGATGACTTCCGTTCCCGGACACCCCGAGCCTGTCGGGGCTCGTCGGTCTGGTTCGAGCGTTCGGGGGTCACCCGGTACCGAATTCTGACACACCCGCCGCCGGGCCCGGCAGGGCGGGATGGCCGGATCGCGTGTCCGCCATTCCGCGTACACCCGCGCGTCACCGTGGCGGCCGCACGCCCCTGCGCCGTGGCCGACGGCGGCATCCGCGCCGGGGCGGCGGGCCTCCGGGCACCGGGCGGAGGGATCTGCATACTTATGCACGGGGTGACAGGAACACGGAATAAGTCCGAATAGCGGACAGCCCGGGCCCTCGTTATCCGATTTTGATCTGGATGAGGGCCATCTGACCGTCCACAGATGGCAGGATTCCCCCCATCTCGGATCGAGCCGGCCACTGGTCGAGGCGGTTCGCTCGACGTCCACCTCGGCGGAGGGTGGCGGAAGCAGTACCCCGTAGCAACCTGTGCGGCCCTGCCGCGCAGGCATCGCACCACCCGGCCCTGCACGTACGACGACGTACAGCGAAATACACCCGTACAGCGCCGCACGGCCCTGCCAGCCCGGTGTGCCGCCCCCCGCGGCGCGCTCCGCCCGCCCCTCTCCCTCAGGAGGAGATCCCCCTCATGACCCCGCGTACCCAGCGCACCCGGCTTCTCGCGGCCGGCGCGGTCGCCGCCTCCGTCACCCTCGTCCTGACCGGCTGCAGCAGCAGCAAGAGCGACGGTGGCAGCGGCGCGCCCAACGCCTCCGCGACCGTCAACGCGGTCAAGGCCGACGACAAGCTCGCCGCCCTCGTCCCCGCCGACGTCAAGTCCTCCGGCAAGCTCGTGGTCGGCGCGGACGCCTCGTACGCGCCGGACGAGTTCAAGGACGACAGCGGCAAGGTCATCGGCATGGACGTGGACCTGGCCAACGCCATCGCGGCCAAGCTCGGGCTGAAGGCCGACGTCCAGGACTCCGGCTTCACCGCGATCATCCCCGGCATCCAGTCGAACAAGTTCCAGCTCGGCATGTCGTCCTTCACGGACAACAAGGAGCGCGAGCAGATCGTCGACATGGTGACCTACTTCAACTCGGGCAGCGCCATCGCGGTCAAGAA
The DNA here is from genome assembly GCF_041435235.1 of Kitasatospora sp. NBC_01300. Taxonomy (NCBI): domain Bacteria; kingdom Bacillati; phylum Actinomycetota; class Actinomycetes; order Kitasatosporales; family Streptomycetaceae; genus Kitasatospora; species Kitasatospora sp. NBC_01300. The sequence continues at coordinate 2,900,825 of NZ_CP108408.1, forward strand.
GGGCAACCCCGACAAGGTCGACCCCGCCGACCTGTGCGGCAAGAAGGTCGCCGTCCAGACCGGCACCACCCAGGCCGACGAGATCAAGGACACCCGCAACCCGGACTGCGCCAAGGCCGGGAAGCCGGGCATCCAGAACGACGGCGACAAGTTCGACCTCCAGACGGACGTCACCAACGCCGTCGTCTCCGGCCGCGACCAGGCGATGATGGCCGACTCCCAGGTCGTCGACTACGCGATCAAGCAGGCCGGCGGCCAGCTGGAGAAGCTCGGCTCCACCTACGGCGTGGCCCCCTACGGCGTCGCCGTCGCCAAGGGCTCCAAGCTCACCCCCGCGATCCAGGGCGCCGTCCAGTCGCTGATCGACGACGGCACCTACAAGCAGATCCTCACCAAGTGGGGCGTCGAGTCCGGCGCCCTCGACAAGTCGACCGTCAACGGCGCCGTGAACTGACCGTCCGCCTGCTCCATCTCTCCCCCGAGGCCACACCGTGAACTCTCTGGACAAGGGGAAGGCGGAGGAGGGACGGCCTGAGACCATCAAGGCCGTCCCGGTCCGCCACCCCGGACGCTGGGTGGGCGCCGTCGTCATCGCCCTGCTCGCGGCGATGCTGCTGAGCGCCCTCTTCACCAACCCCGCTTTCAAGTGGGACATCGTCGGGCAGTACCTGTTCCACGACAGCATCGTGCACGGCATGGTCGTCACGCTGGAACTGACCGTCCTCTCCATGCTGATGGGCGTGATCGGCGGCATCGTCCTCGCCGTGATGCGCCTGTCCCCGAACCCGCTGCTCTCCGGCACCGCCTGGATGTACATCTGGGTCTTCCGCGGCACCCCGGTGCTGGTGCAGCTGGTGTTCTGGAACTTCCTCGGCCTGATCTGGGCCAAGCTGTCGATCGGCGTCCCGTGGGGGCCGGAGTTCTGGTCCGCGGACACCAACGTCCTGATCCCGACCTTCGTCGCCGCCCTGCTGGGCCTCGGCCTCAACGAGGCCGCCTACATGGCGGAGATCGTCCGCGGCGGCATCCAGTCGGTGGACGAGGGCCAGACCGAGGCCGCCCACGCGCTCGGCATGAGCCGGTTCCAGACCATGCGCCGGATCGTCCTGCCCCAGGCCATGCGGGTGATCATCCCGCCGACCGGCAACGAGACCATCTCGATGCTCAAGACCACCTCGCTGGTCAGCGTGATCTCCCTGGAGGAGATCTTCCGGGCCGGTCAGGTCATCTACTCCCGGAACTACCAGAACATCCCGCTGCTGATCGTGGTCAGCCTCTGGTACCTGTTCTTCACCTCGCTGCTGACCATCGGCCAGTACTACATCGAGCGCTACTACGCCCGCGGCTCCAACCGGACCCTCCCGCCCACCCCGTTGCAGCGGCTGCGGGGCCTGTTCGCCGGGAAGCCCGCCCCGAAGACCGGCGCCGACGTCGTCCCGGGGCTCGAGGGAGGTGGTCACGTATGACCGACCTGAGCAAGACCCCGGCCGCCGCCACCGGACAGCCGATGGTCCGCGCCGAGGGCGTCCACAAGTCCTACGGCTCCGTGCACGTGCTCAAGGGCATCGACCTGGAGGTCAAGCAGGGCGAGGTGTTCTGCCTGATCGGCCCCTCCGGCTCCGGCAAGTCGACCTTCCTGCGGTGCATCAACCACCTGGAGAAGATCAACGGCGGACGCCTCTGGGTGGACGGCGAACTGGTCGGCTACCAGCAGAAGGGCGACAAGCTCTACGAGCTCAAGGACCGCGAGGTCGCCGTCAAGCGGCGCGACATCGGCATGGTCTTCCAGCGCTTCAACCTGTTCCCGCACATGACGGCCGTCGAGAACGTCATGGAGGCGCCGGTCCAGGTCAAGGGCGAGAGCAAGGCCGCCGCCCGGGAGCGGGCGATGGTCCTGCTGGAGCGGGTCGGCCTCGCCGACAAGGCGAAGAACTACCCCTCCCAGCTCTCCGGCGGCCAGCAGCAGCGCGTCGCGATCGCCCGCGCTCTGGCCATGAAGCCCAAGCTGATGCTGTTCGACGAGCCCACCTCGGCGCTCGACCCCGAACTGGTCGGCGACGTCCTCGACGTCATGCGCGGCCTCGCCGAGGAGGGCATGACCATGGTGGTCGTCACCCACGAGATGGGCTTCGCCCGCGAGGTCGGCGACGCGCTGGTGTTCATGGACGGCGGCGTGGTGGTCGAGTCCGGCAACCCCCGCGAGGTGCTCACCGACCCCCGGCACGAGCGCACCCGCGCCTTCCTCTCCAAGGTGCTGTAGAACCGTACCGACCGGCGCCCGGCAGGCTGCTCCTGCCGGGCGCCGACGTTTTCCCCACCCAGGTAATAGGCTGGACGCAATCAGCCCGTTACCGACCTTCTGGAAGGACCTCCGTGGAGCTCGCCTCTTACGCCGATCTCGCCGTTCGGCTGGTGAACACCGAGGAGCCCGGGCGCGGCACCGACACCCTGACGTCCGTGGACGCGGTGCGCGGCCTGTTCTCCGACTCCTCGCGGGCCGCCGCACAGGCCGACGAGTCCGACCTGCCCCGGCTGCGGGCGGTGCGGACCAGGCTGCGCGGGGTCTTCGAGGCCGCCGCCGAGGGCGACGAGATCCGGGGCGTCGACCTGCTGAACAGCCTGCTGATGGAGTACCCGGTCAGCCCGCTGGTCTCCGGGCACGACTACCTGGACGACGCCGGCCGGCCGCGCTGGCACCTGCACCTGGCCGACAACTCGCCCACCGCCACCGCGCACTTCAGCGCGGTCGCCTGCATGGGCCTGGCCGTCCACCTGACCGAGCTGGGCGCCGACCGGCTCGGCATCTGCCAGGCCGCGCCCTGCCGCAACGCCTACCTGGACACCTCGACCAACCGCTCCCGCCGCTACTGCTCGGACCGCTGCGCGACCCGCGCCAACGTCGCCGCGTACCGGGCCCGCAAGCGCCAGGAGGCCGAGGCCGCGGCACTCGGCGCCGCCGGCTAGGCACTGGCCGGGCAGGGCAGGGCAGGGCAGGGCAGGACTCAGGGGGTCAGAGCTCGTCCGCCCAGACGCCCAGGCGGCGGGCCAGGCCCGGCACCCGGGCCAGCCGGGTGCCCAGCAGCAGCCGCTCCAGCCGCCGCCCCGGCGCCAGCCAGGCCGGGCGCGGGCGCAGCCGCAGCAGCACCCGGCCGAGCACCAGCTCGTCCGGGACCGGGCCGTAGCTGCGGCTGTCGCTGTCCACCGGCCGGTTGTCGGACAGCAGCCACCAGCCCCTCGGACGCCGCTCGGCGGCCCGCTTCACCACCAGCAGGTCCTGCTGGAAGGGGTGCCGGAAGAGCACCACCGCGCCGGGCCGGATCGGCGCGCCGTAGCGCACCAGCAGCTGGTCGCCCTCGCGCAGGGTCGGGACCATCGACGGGCCCGCCACGTCGACCAGCCCGAACGGCACCGCGCCGCCGCCCCGCCCCCGGGGTTCCGTGCCCATCGGCTCCGCGCCCGCCGGTTCCGTGCTCCGCGCCACGACTCCTCCTCCCGGACCGCCCGGTCCCAGTCTGCCGTACGGACCGTCACCCCGTTCGATCCGTTCGATGTCCGGATTACCCCGGTTCCGGGTCCGCCTTTTGCCCTAGGCCCACCGCCCGATCGCGAAACCCCGGGTGCGGAAGGGTAATCTCGGGCGCGGGAAGACGATCTAAGGAAGGACTCCCATGTTCTCTCGTCTGTTTGCACCGCGCGCCACCGCCCACGCCCACTGTGACCTGCCCTGCGGCGTGTACGACCCGGCGCAGGCCCGGATCGAGGCCGAGTCGGTCAAGGGCACCCAGGAGAAGTACCAGGCCAACGAGGACCCGGCTTTCCGCACCCGCGCCCTGATCATCAAGGAGCAGCGTGCCGAGGCCGTCAAGCACCACATCTCGGTGCTGTGGAGCGACTACTTCAAGGCCCCGCACTTCGAGAAGTACCCGCAGCTGCACCAGCTGATCAACGACACCCTGAAGGCCGCCTCGGCCGCCAAGGCGTCCACCGACCCCGCCACCGGCCAGGCCCTGCTGGACCTGATCGCCGAGGTCGACAAGATCTTCTGGGAGACCAAGCAGGCCTGAGCCTGACGCGTCGCCACCCGACCGCCCCCGTCCGCGAGCCCGGACGGGGGCGGTCGTGCGTCCACGCCCCATCCGGGCCCGGTAAGGGTTGCCTAGCCTTTACGACTGTTATGCTGCCAGGGCGTCCGAGGGGGAAGTCCGGTGCGAATCCGGCGCTGACCCGCAACGGTGAGCGCGGCCCTGGTGGCCGCGCCAGCCCGATCGCCCCCGGCCGCTGAACTCCCGACAACTCGCCGTGGACTGCGAGGGGATGGCGCCCGGACCCGCCCCCGACCGGTGCCTCCCCCGCGCACCCGCGGCCCGAGGCAAGGCGCACCGTGAGCAGCACCGCAGCCGCGGGCAGTGGCGCAACGAGCCCGCCCGCCCGCCGAATACCCGCCCTCCCGCTCGCCGTCGGCCTGGCCGCCGCCCTGCTGCTCTCGCTGCTCTGCGGCGTGGCACTGGGCGCCTCCGGGATCGGCCTGCCCCGCGCCCTGCGGCTGCTGGCCGCCGGGCTGACGGGCGGACGGCTGGAGGCGGAGGAGGCCGCCGCCTACGCGATCGTCTGGGAGATCCGGCTGCCGCGCGCCGTACTGGCCGCCGTGGTCGGCGCCGGGCTGGCCGCCACCGGGGTCGCCGTCCAGGCCCTGGTGCGCAACGCGCTGGCCGACCCGTTCGTGCTCGGCATCTCCTCCGGCGCGGCCGTCGGCGCCAACGCCGTGCTGCTGCTCGGCGCCTTCGCCTCGCTCGGGGTGTGGGCGATCTCGGCCTCCGCGTTCGGCTCCGCGCTGGTCGCCATGGTGCTGGTCTACCTCGCGGCGCGCACGGCCTACGGGCTCACCCCGCTGCGGCTGGTGCTCACCGGCACCGCGCTCTCCTACGGCTTCTCCGCCGTCACCGCGCTGATGGTCTTCGCGGCCGCCCGCGGCGAGGCCGCCCGGGACGCCATGATGTGGCTGCTCGGCAGCCTCGGCGGCGCCACCTGGGGCTCGGTGCCGATCGCCGCCGCCACCGTGCTGGCCGGCCTGGCGTACCTGGCCTGCTCCGCCGGCCGGCTGGACGCGCTCGCGATGGGCGACGAGACGGCCGCCTCGCTGGGCGTGGACCCGGATCGGCTGCGCCGCGAGCTGTTCGTGGTGACCGCCGCCGTCACCGGCACGGTGGTGGCCGTCAGCGGGGCGATCGGCTTCGTCGGGCTGATGGTGCCGCACCTGGCCCGGATGCTGGTCGGCGCCGGGCACCGCCGGGTGCTGCTGGTCGCGCCGCTCGCCGGGGCGCTGCTGCTGGTCTGGGTGGACATCGTCTCGCGCACCCTGCTGGCGCCCGCCGAACTGCCGGTCGGGGTGGTCACCGCGGTGCTCGGGGTGCCCTGTTTCCTGCTGCTGATGCGCCGTCGCGGCTATTCCTTCGGAGGCCGCTGATGGATCTCGCCCTGGACTCCGTCTCGGTCGAGCTGGCCGGCGCCCGGCTGGTCCACGACGTCACCCTGGACGCCGCCGCCGGGCAGGTGGTCGGGCTGGTCGGGCCGAACGGCAGCGGCAAGTCGACGCTGCTGCGCTGCGTCTACCGGGCGCTGCGGCCGGCCGCCGGGGCCGTCCGGCTGGACGGCGCGGACCTGCACGCGCTGACCACGCGCGAGGCCGCCCGGCGGGTGGCCGCACTCCCCCAGGAGCACTCCGCCGAGTTCGACTTCACGGTGGCCGAGGTGGTCGCCATGGGCCGGCTGCCGCACCGGCGCGGGCTGGGCGGCCCGGGCGCGGACGACCACGCGCGCTGCACCGAGGCGCTGCGCAGGGCCGGCGCCGAGCAGTTGGCCGGGCGGGGCTTCCTGAGCCTGTCCGGCGGCGAGAAGCAGCGGGTGCTGATCGCCCGCGCGCTGGTCCAGGAGCCCCGGCTGCTGGTGCTGGACGAGCCCACCAACCACCTGGACATCGCCCACCAGTTGGACGTGCTGGCGCTGGTCCGGGAGGCCGGCCCGACGGTGCTCACCGCGCTGCACGACCTCAACCTGGCGGCCGGCCACTGCGACCTGCTGTACGTGCTGCGGGCCGGCCGGATCGTCGCCTCGGGGCCGCCCGCCGAGGTGCTCCGACCCGCCCTGCTGGCCGAGGTGTTCGGCGTCCGGGCCACTCCCGTCCGGCACCCGGTGACCGGCGCCGTCCAACTGCTCTTCGACCGGATCTGACCCACCCCCCGAAGGAACCCCCGTGCGCACCAAGGCCGTTGCCATCACCGCCCTGCTCACCCTCGGGCTCACCGCCTGCGGCGCCGAGATCGCCCCGAGCGGCGACGCCACCGCCGCCTCCGCCCACTACCCGGTGACCGTGGAGAACTGCGGCACCAAGCTCACCTTCCCGCAGAAGCCCGCCCGGACGGTGACCAACGACGTCGGCATCACCGAGCTGATGCTCGCCCTCGGCCTGGCCGACCGGATGGCCGGCTACGTGATGCCCGACGACAAGGGCCGGGTCGACCAGGTCGCCTGGAAGGACGGCTACCAGCAGACCGCGTGGCTCTCCAAGAAGGAGATCACCAAGGAGATCGTGCTGGGCGCCAAGGCCGACCTGGTCTTCGCCGGCTGGCACTACGGCTTCGACGAGGGCCGCGGCTTCACCCCGCAGGCGCTGGGGGACCTCGGCATCCCCTCGTACGTGCTCAGCGAGTCCTGCCGCAGCGGCAAGGGCACCGAGCGCGGCGTGATGTCCCCGCTGGACGCGCTCTACACCGACCTGGCCAACCTCGGCGAGATCTTCGACGTCCGCGACCGGGCGGACAAGCTGGTCGCCGGTTTCAAGGCGCAGGTCGCCGCCGCCCCGCAGCCCGAGCGCCGGCCGTCCGTGTTCCTGTACGACAGCGGGCAGGACAAGCCGTACACCGCCGGGAAGTTCGCCGCGGCCGACGAGATCATCGCCAAGGCCGGCGGGACCAACGTGATGGGCGACCTCGCGGACACCTGGGTCACCGCCGGCTGGGAGAGCGTGGTCCAGCGCGACCCCGAGGTGATCCTGATCAACAACTACGGCGAGACCGGCGCCGACGCCAAGCGCGCCTTCCTGAAGTCCTTCCCCCCGCTGGCCGGTGTCTCGGCGGTCAGGAACGACCGGATCTTCGTCCTGGACTACGTCGACCTGGTGGAGAGCCCGCGCAACCCGGCCGCGATCACCGCGCTGGCCGACTACCTGCGCACCGTCCCCGCCCGCTGACCCGCCCGCCTCCGGCCCGGGCCCCGATCCGGGCCTGGGCCGGAGGCGGGGGCGCGCAGTAGGCTCGCGGCATGATCCGCACCGCCGTCGTGACCGACGTTCCCGTCATCCTCGCCCTGATCCGCGAGCTCGCGGAGTACGAGAAGGCCCCGCAGGAGGCCGTGGCCACCGAGGAGCAGCTGCGCGACGCCCTGTTCGGCGCCGACCCGGCGCTGTTCGGCCTGATCGCCGAGGACGACGCCACCGGCGAGCCGGTCGGCTTCGCGCTCTGGTTCCTCAACTTCTCGACCTGGCGCGGCACCCACGGGATCTACCTGGAGGACCTGTACGTCCGCCCGCAGTCCCGCGGCGGCGGCCACGGCAAGGCGCTGCTGCTGGAACTGGCGCGGATCGCCGTCGAACGCGGCTACGCGCGGGTGGAGTGGTCGGTGCTCGACTGGAACACGCCCTCGATCGACTTCTACAAGTCCCTCGGCGCGGTGCCGATGGACGGCTGGACCGTCTACCGGCTCACCGGCGAGGCGCTCGCCGCCGCCGGCGGCGGCGGACACTGAACGGACCGTCCGAACCCCTGCCACCCTGCGTCGCGATGGCTTACCATGAGTGACTCCCGAGCCCCGGCCGGCGTGCGGAAGGCGGTAAGGTCTCAGGCGGATACGCGGCGTCCGGTCGCCCCGCGAAGGGTATGACCGGTACGTACCGCACCACCCCTCTGGACAGTTGGGGCGAAGCAGTTGAGCCAAGCAACAGACAGTGCCGCGGCCACCGGCCCGGAAGCACAGCGCGTCACCCAGGAGGTGAGGGTGTCCCAGATCGACGGCGAGCCCGGAGTGCAGGACTTCGTGGAGGTCCGGCTGCCCGCGGCGGGTGCCTACCTCTCGGTCCTGCGAACAGCGACGGCCGGCCTGGCGGCACGGCTCGACTTCACCCTCGACGAGATCGAGGACCTGCGGATCGCGGTCGACGAGGCCTGCGCCATCCTGCTCCAGCAGGCGGTGCCCGGCTCCGTCCTGACCTGCGAGTTCCGGCTGGTCGGCGACTCGCTGAAGGTGACCGTCGCCGCCCCCACCACCGACGGGAAGGCGCCCGAACGGGACACCTTCGCCTGGACGGTGCTCTCCGCCCTGGCCGGCGAGGTCGACTCCTCGGTCGGCGAGGACAAGACCGTGTCGATCAGCCTGCACAAGAAGCGCGGCGGCCCCGTCGCCCACTAGCCGGGGCGTCGACCAGCACCGCACAAGGGCCGTCCGCCAGGTCCCCGATCAGGGGCCGGGCGGGCGGCGCCCGGTACCGCCCCCCACGCGGTACGACCAACGAGACGATGCCGGGGCCCGAGGGCCCCGGTGCTCCCGGAACGGAACGGGGGAATGGCCGTGAGTGATCTGGACCGTACCGGCCTCGCGACGGCGGGACCTGCCGTACCGACCCAGGCGAGCGTTCCTGGCCTCGCCGCCAACGACGATGCGCACCCGAAGGACGCCCACCGGATGAGCCACCCGACCGAGCCGACGTCTGAACCGTCGCCCGCATCCCCGCCCCCGTCCGATCCGGCGGACGAGGCCGCGGACCTCCGCACCGCGGTGCCCGTCCAGGCACCGGCCCCGGCCCCGCACCGCTCGGGCGCACCGGACCGGGAGGCGGCCCGCGCGCTGTTCGTCCGGCTGTCCGCGCTGCCCGACGGCTCCCCGGAGCGCGTCGAGCTGCGCAACCAGCTGGTGCGGATGCACATCCCGCTGGTCGAGCACCTGGCCCGGCGGTTCCGCAACCGGGGCGAGCCGCTGGACGACCTGACCCAGGTCGCCACCATCGGCCTGATCAAGTCGGTGGACCGCTTCGACCACGAGCGCGGGGTCGAGTTCTCCACCTACGCCACGCCGACCATCGTCGGCGAGATCAAACGGCACTTCCGCGACAAGGGCTGGGCGGTCCGGGTGCCGCGCCGCCTCCAGGAGCTGCGGCTGTCGCTCACCACGGCGACCAGCGAGCTCTCCCAGCGGCACGGGCGCTCCCCCACGGTGCACGAGCTCGCCGAGCACCTGGGGATCTCCGAGGAGGACGTCCTGGAGGGCCTGGAGTCCGCCAACGCGTACTCCACGCTGTCCCTGGACGTCCCGGACAGCGACGACGAGTCGCCGGCCGTGGCGGACACCCTCGGCGCCACCGACGAGGCGCTGGAGGGCGTCGAGTACCGCGAGTCGCTCAAGCCGCTGCTCGCCCAACTGCCGCCCCGGGAGCAGAAGATCCTGGTGCTGCGGTTCTTCCGGAACATGACCCAGTCGCAGATCGCCGCCGAGGTGGGGATCTCCCAGATGCACGTGTCCCGCCTGCTGGCCCGGACCTTGGCCCAGCTGCGGGAGAAGCTCCTGGTGGAGGAGTAGGACTGACGGCCGCTCAGCCGGCGGCCGGCCCCCGACGGCCCTGTGCGCTCAGCCCTCGTGCGACGCGTACAGGGCCGCCGTCGACTTCGGGTTCAGCAGCGCGCCGATGCCGACCAGCCCGAGCAGGGCGACCAGCACGCCGACGCCGATCATCGCGCCGCCGCTCTCCAGCATGTAGTACCCGATCGGCAGGCAGATCGAGTTGGTGAGCACGGCCGGGCTGCGGCCCCAGCGGCGCTCCTTGAGCAGCGCGCGGGCGGCCAGCACCGGCAGCACGCCGAGCAGCACGATGACCAGACCGCCGAACTCGTTCAGGGCGAGCTGCTTGGACTGGCCGGACAGCGCGGACACCATGTCCCAGACGCCGACGACGGCCAGCGCGGCGCCCTCCAGGGCGGTGATGGCGGCGCCCACGGTCAGCGGCAGGGGGCGGGCGGGGCCCGCCGTGGGTACGGGTGCGGAGGATTCTGCGGTCACTCCAGCAGGGTAGCCGCCGGTTGGTCCGTACCGACCCGTAGGCTTTCCCCATGCGCGCTCTCCTGGTCGTGAACCACAAGGCCACCACCACCAGTGGCCGCACCAGGGACGTACTGATCCACGCGCTGCGCAGCGACCTCAAGCTGGAGGTGGCCGAGACGCAGTACCGGGGCCACGCCCGCGACCTGGCCCGCGAGGCCTCGGAGGACGGCACGGTCGACCTGGTGGTGGCGCTCGGCGGCGACGGCACCGTGAACGAGGTGGTGAACGGGCTGCTCGCGCACGGCCCGGGCGAGAAGGTCCCGCGACTGGCCGTGGTGCCGGGCGGTTCGACCAATGTGTTCGCCCGCGCGCTGGGCCTGCCCAACGACCCGGTGGAGGCCACCGGCGCCCTGCTGTACGCGCTGGAGCACGGGAGCGAGCGGCCGGTCGGCCTGGGCAAGGCGATGACCGACGGGCTCCCGGACCGCTGGTTCACCTTCACCGCCGGCCTGGGCTTCGACGCCGGGGTGGTCGGCCGGGTCGAGGAACAGCGCCGGTTGGGGCGCAAGTCCACCCACGCGCTCTACGTGGGGCAGGCGCTGCGGCACTACGTCACCCAGCGTGAGCAGCGTCGTTCCGGCCCCGTGGCCCTGGAACTACCGGGCCGCGAGGGCGTGCCGGGCCTGGCCCTGGCCATAGTCAGCAACACCTCGCCGTGGACGTTCCTCGGCAACCGCCCGGTGTACCCCTCACCGCTCGCCTCCTTCGACACCGATCTCGACGTCTTCGGGATCACCCGGATGACGGCGTTCGGCACCGTCCGAACGATCCGTCAGATCCTGCGGTCGTACGCCTCTTCGAGCGAAGGCGCCCCGCCGGCCGGCCCGTCCGGCAAGCACGTCGTCTCCTATCACGACGTCAGACACTTCACCTTGGTTTCAGAGGAACCGGCCCCGTTCCAGGTTGACGGGGACCACCTTGGAGACAGGAGTCGCGTCAGTTTCACAGGCGTACGGCGGGCACTGCGTGTGATTGTGTGACCGGAAGGGGGTTTCACCCTTCTTCTCGAACGCACAAGCCCCCTTCACTCCATAGAAGTACTGGCTGTGAGCTAGGCGACACCGAAGAATCAAAAATTCCTCCCTGAAGGGGGTTGTATCCGGGCCCGAGGTTTGCGAACCTCTACATGGCGATCGGGACGCATCGCAGCGACGGCAACCTCAGAACCTGACGGGTGTCGACCGCGGAGCGTCCCTCGAATCGCCGAATCCCTCCCTAGCACAGACCACCCGGGCCCCGGCGGGCCTTTGGTCTCTTTTGCTATTGCGGGATTCGTGAAAGCGTTCACATTCACAAGCCACATTCACAAGCCATCGATTATGCCGACCGGGTGACCCCCGCCGGCAGGAGGAGTTGGACGACCATGGACTGGCGCCACCGCGCTGTCTGCCGCGAAGAGGACCCGGAGCTGTTCTTCCCGATCGGGAACACCGGTCCTGCTCTGCTGCAGATCGAGGAAGCCAAGGCCGTGTGCCGCCGCTGTCCGGTCATGGAGCAGTGCCTGCAGTGGGCTCTTGAGACCGGCCAGGACGCCGGCGTCTGGGGCGGTATGAGCGAGGACGAGCGTCGCGCGATGAAGCGCCGTGCCGCCCGCAACCGCGCCCGCACCGCCTGATCACACGCCGTAACACCAGCAGTAACCGAAACACCGATCAACACATGATCAAAGGCTTCCCTGCACCTCCTGGTGAAGCCTTCCGCACAAAGGGCCTTGCCTGGCGAGGTCCCGCGACACCGGACCGTCCAGCCACTTGATACTGTTCACTTAGAGCAATATCGTGGAGCTGTGGCGCTCACCGTGTGCAACGCACGGGCGAGGTGTCGCACCACCCAGAGCCCCCGTTCCGGCCGACTCCCCCCGACGGCCGGAACGGGTTGAGAGGCCCTGTCGACCCACCCCCCCCGGTCGACAGGGCCTCGTTTCTGTTTTCGCACCCCGGTCCGTGTGCGCGCCCCGGCGCGCCCGCACCCTGGCGCGCCCCCGCGCGGGCCGACCCGTACCGGGCTCGTGGGGTGGGCACCCGGCGCTTTCGCCGAGTGCACGCCCCCACCGCGCGCCTCGATGCACCTTTTCGCGGACCGCACCGCAGGCCCGCACCGCGGACCGGTACCTCGGACCGGCCGGCGGATCAGCGGACCGGGATCTCCAGGACCACCTTGGTGCCGCCGTCCGGACCGGCCACCATGTCGAAGGTGCCGCCCAACTCGCCGGTGGCCAGCGTGCGGACGATCTGCAGGCCGAGGTTGCCGGCCGTCTGCGGGTCGAACCCCTCGGGCATGCCGCGGCCGTCGTCCTGCACCGTGATCAGCAGGAACTCCTCCGGCCGGGCGCCGCCGTTCCAGCTGTCCGACCAGCCCGCCCCGGTCGCCGGGGCCCGCCCGCGCAGCGCGCTGACCTCCAGGTTCCCGGAGGCGGACGGGCCGAAGGCGTGCTCCAGCGCGTTCTGCAGCAGTTCGGTCAGCACCATCGACAGCGGCGTGGCCACCTCGGCGGACAGGATGCCGAAGCTGCCGCTGCGGCGGGTCGCCACCCGGCCGTCCTGGGACAGCTCCATCACCATCGCCAGCACCCGGTCGGCGATCTCGTCGAAGGCCACCTGCTCGTCCAGCGCCTGGGACAGCGTCTCGTGCACGATCGCGATCGAGCCGACCCGGCGCACCGCCTCGTCCAGCGCGGCCCGGCCGGCCTCCGACTCCATCCGGCGGGACTGCAGCCGCAGCAGGGCGGCGACGGTCTGCAGGTTGTTCTTCACCCGGTGGTGGATCTCCCGGATGGTGGCGTCCTTGGTCATCAGCTCGCGGTCGCGGCGGCGCAGTTCGGTGACGTCCCGGCAGAGCACCAGCGAACCGGTCAGCGTGCCCTTGGGCTTGAGCGGGATGGCCCGCAGGGTCACCACCCCGCCCTGCACCTCGACCTCGGTCTGCCGCGGCGCCCAGCCGCTCGCCAGCTTCACCAGCGCCTCGTGCACGGCCGCCCGGGAGGGCGGGACCAGTTCGGCGGTGGCCCGGCCCAGGTGGCTGCCGACCAGGTCGGTGGTGAGGCCGAGGCGGTGGTAGGCGGACAGGGCGTTGGGGCTGGCGTAGGTGACGATGCCGTCCGCGTCGAGCCGGATCAGGCCGTCGCCGACCCGGGGGGCGGCGTCCATGTCGATCTGCTCGACGCCGTGGAACGGGAAGCTGCCGGCGGCGATCATCTGGGCCAGGTCGGAGGCGCTCTGCAGGTAGGTGAGCTCCAGCCGGCTGGGGGTGCGGACCGTCAGCAGGTTGGTGTTGCGGGCGATCACCCCCAGCACCTTGCCCTCGCGCCGGACCGGGATGGACTCGACCCGGACCGGCACCTCCTCGCGCCACTCCGGGTCGCCCTCGCGCACGATGCGGCCCTCGTCGAAGGCGGCGTCCAGCAGCGGGCGGCGCCCGCGCGGGACGAGGTGGCCGACCATGTCGTCCTGGTAGGAGGTGGGGCCGGTGTTGGGCCGCATCTGCGCCACCGAGACGTAGCGGATGCCGTCCCAGGTGGGGATCCACAGGACCAGGTCGGCGAAGGAGAGGTCGGAGAGGAGCTGCCACTCCGAGACCAGCATGTGGAGCCATTCCACATCGGCCCCGGTCAGGGTGGTGTGGCGGCGGACGAGTTCGTTCAGCGAGGGCACATGGCGAGGGTAGCGCCGCCGGTCGGGGCGGGGCGCGGCGGACCGGGGAACGGGATCATGCGCCGGGCCTGCGGCGGAGCCCGCTGCCCGAAGTTGTCCAGACCAATTTCGGGAGCGGCCTGGACAACCCAGATTGGTCTAGTCCACAATGAAAGGGCACCAAGGAGAGGCCCACCGCGCAACTGCCCTGACCGCGCGAGGCCTTTCCTCGGTCGGACGCCGCCGAACGAGGACCCCGCACAGTTCTCGATCGACTCCGGCGACCGACGACAGCTCCGGGCTGCGGTGCCGCATGGGTTGAGGGTCCCGTGTCGGCGCCGTGGCCCGTAGTGCTTTCCGGGTGCGCCGGGCTCCGGGGGTGCGGCGCGTTCTCCGGGCACTCCCCCGCCGAAGCCATGCTCCGCCGCTCAACGAGTCGGGCCCCCGTCCACAGCCTGTGGACGGGGGCCCGATCGCGTGGCGCCGTGCCTCAGTGCGTCTCGGTGACCTTGGCCAGGGCGCGCGGGGCGTCCGGGTCCTGGCCGCGGGCGATGGTGACCTCGTAGGCCAGCAGCTGCAGCGGGAGGATCTCCAGGATCGGCTGGACCTCCTCCGGCACGCCGGCCGGCAGGGCGAAGCCGGCCGAGGCGGCGTCCACCTGCGCCTGCTGGCCGACCACGACCAGGTCCGCGCCGCGACCGCGCAGGCGGTCCAGCACCGGCTGCAGGGCCTCGCCGCCCTTGCCGTCCGGGACGATCGCGATGACCGGCGAGACGTTGTCCACCATGGCCAGCGGGCCGTGCAGCAGGTCGGCGCCGGAGAACGGGGAGGCCGGGATGTAGGTGGTCTCCATCAGCTTCAGCGCCGCCTCGCGGGCGGTCGGGTAGCCGTAGCCGCGCGAGGTGATGACCAGGCGCTGGGCGAAGCGGTACCGCTCGGCCAGCGCCTTCACCTCGGCGTGGCGGGACAGGACGGCGGCGGCCAGGCCGGGCAGGTCCTTGGCCGCCGCACCGTCGCCGCCGCGCAGGCCCTCGACCAGCAGGTAGAGCGCCAGCAGTTCGGCGGTGTAGGTCTTGGTGGCGGGCAGCGCCTTCTCCGGGCCGGCCAGCACGTCGATGTGGAACTCGGAGACCTCGGCCAGCGGCGAGGACGCGTTGTTGGTGACGGCGAGGGTGATGGCGCCGGCCTCGCGGGCGGCCTTGGTGGAGGCCACCAGGTCGGGCGAGCCGCCGGACTGGCTGACGGTGACGACCAGGACGTCGGTGAGGTCCGGCTTGGCGCCGTAGGCGGTGGTGGTGGACATCGAGGTCAGGCCGGCCGGCTTGCCGAGCAGGATCTCGATCAGGTACTTGGCGTACAGCGCCGCGTTGTCGGACGTGCCGCGCGCGGTCAGCAGGACGAAGCGAGGGTTGCGGGCGGCGATCTCGGCCGCGATCTGGCGGATCTTCGGGGCACCCTCGTCGAGGATGCGCTGGAGGACGGCCGGCTGCTCGGCCATCTCCGCCGCCATGATCCGGCCGGGAACGGAAACAGTCTGCGGGTCGGACATCAGGATGTGCCTCCGATGAGATGGTTCGACCCCTCCGGGCAGGTTGCCCGGAGGGGACCTCTACGGCGGCGAGTCCGCACACTCGCTGCGGTGGTTTCCTGCCGCAATCCTACGGGGGGCGCCCCCGGCGGGCACACCCGAAGGCCCGCCCCGGACGGGACGGGCCCTCGGGCCTGGACGGCGGCGCGGGGTCAGGACGCCTTGTTGATCAGCTGGTCGATCGCGGCGTCGGCGTCCTTGGTGGCCTGGTCCACCGACTTGCCCTTGAGGATGCCGGTCAGCATGTCGGGCAGGATCTTCTGCTTCTCGATCGCGCCCCAGCCGGGGGCCAGCGGGGTGAACCAGGCGTCCGGCACCGCGTTGGCCGCCGCGGCGGTGGTCGGCTTGTTCTTCAGCGGGTTCAGCTGGGTGAGGTTGTTCGGCAGGATGTCCTTGTCGGCCAGCGTCTGCTGGGACTTGGTGCTGGTGAACATCCGCACCCAGTCGGTGGCCAGCTCGACCTGCGTGGACTTGGCGGTGACCGCGAGGTCGGAGCCGCCGATGAAGGTGGGCAGCGGCTTGCCGTCCGGGCCGGGCATGGTGGCCATCTTGACGGTGTCCTTGAGGCTCGGGTCGCCGGTGCCCGGCGCGACGACGCTGGCCGCCTCGTAGCCGTTGCCGTAGAAGGACCCGGCGCGCCCGCGGGCCATCGACTCGAACTGGTTCTGCTCGTTCACCGTCAGGTCGCCCTTGGTGTACTTGCGGACCAGGTCGACGAAGTGGCTGATGCCCTGCTGGGACTTGGCGTCGTGCAGGGTGCCGTGCCAGTTGCCGGAGCTGTCGAACTTGGCGATGCTGCCGCCGTACGCGGCCACGTAGCTCATCGCGGCGTACCAGTACGGGCCGGGCAGGTAGAGCGAGGAGTAGCTCTTGTCGGCCTTGTTCTTGTCGGCGACCTTGTCCAGGGCCGCCGTCAGGTCGGCCTCGGTCTTGGGGAACTCGGCGCTGCCGGTGGCCTGCTGGAAGGTGGCGGCGTTGTAGATGGCGACCCGGGCGCCGGCGTAGTAGGGCACGCACCAGAGCTTGTCCTGGTACGTGCAGGTGTTGGCGAGCGCCTTGATCCAGCTGTCGGAGTTGTCGAAGGTGGTCCGGTCGACCGGGGCCAGCGCGCCGGAGAGCACGTACTTCATGGTCTCGGTGTTGCCGAGCTCGACCACGTCGGGCGCGGAGCCGTCGGCGATCGCCTTGTCGAGCTTGGTCACCTTGTCGGCCCAACCCTGGTAGGCGAGCTTGAGGGTGACGTTCGGGTACTTCGCCGCGAACTGGTCGTTGACCTGCTGCACCAGGTCGGGCCAGTTCTTCTGGGCGTCGTCCATCAGCCAGACGGTGACGGTGCCGCTCGCGGCCTTCGGGTCGGCGCCGGGGCTCTTGCCGTCCTTCGACGCCGTACCGGCCGATGAACAGGCCGTCAGCCCGATCGCCAGCGCAGTGATTCCGAACGTCGACATGAGCTGACGCTTCTTCACGCCATCCTCCGAGGGTGCTAGAGCCGTGTTGCCCGCCGGCAGCGTGATGGCGCCCGCAACGGAGGGTCCGGGCAGGGGCGAAGAGCTTCGGGGAGGGCCGATACCACATCCGGTGAGGTTGAATTTCGAACCGGATGACTGGACTCTGGCCTAGACCATAGGTGGTGTCAACGGCCAAATGGCCCCGTCGCCACGGCCGTTGCAGAGCCGTTGTACCCCGTGGCGATCAGTCGCCGTACCGTCACCCTAAGTGGGACTTAAGGTGGATTTAAGGCCCACTTGAGAGAGCACGGTCACCTGACGGATCCGCAGGTCGAACGGCGGGAAAACGGAACGGGCCCGCCATGCGACATGCGCATGACGGGCCCGTCGGCCGACGCCTCCCGGACACTCCCGGTGACGCCCCCCTCGGTCTCAGCCGATGGCTCCCGGCTGCCCGGTGAGCACCTCCACGGCCGCCAGCCCGCAGACCCGGGCGGCACCGTGGGTGGCGATGTAGAGCGCGCCGACCGGCTCGGACTGCGGCAGCCCCATCTCGACCACCGCGGCGTCCGGCCGGGCCGCCACCAGGCGGCCCAGCGCGGCGGACATCCAGGCGTGCCGGTGCGCGTCCCGGACCACCAGCACCAGGCGGCGGCCCTCGGCGCCGGCCACCAGCTCGGCGACCAGGGCGTCCAGCAGCTCGGGAGCGGCCTCGGGCGCCGAGACCGCGCGGGTGCGGGTGCCGGGGAAGCGGTCGGCCAGCATGCCGGCCACGCCCCACGGGGTGACGTCGCCGACGGCGATGTTCGGCTCGTCCGAGAACGAGGCCACGAACGGGCGCTCGGACACCGGCTGCGGCTCGTGGCCCGGCGCCCGGACCACCTTCAGCGCCCGGCGGGCGGCCCGCAGGCCGACCGCGAGGTCCGGCTCCGGCCGCTCGCCCTGGGCCGAGATCCGGCCCCAGCTGCCGAGCGAGCGGACCCGGTCGGCGGCGTCCGCCAGCCGCTCCTCGGAGAGCACGCCGGCCCGCACGCCCGCCACGATGGCGTCGCGCAGCATCAGCACGGTCTCCTCGTCGGCCAGCCCGCCGCCGACGCAGATCGCGTCCGCGCCGGCCGCCAGGGCCAGCACGGTGCCCCGGCCCATCCCGAAGGTGTCGGCGATGGCGCCCATCTCGATCGCGTCGCTGACGATCAGGCCCTGGTAGCCGAGGCCGCCGTCGGCCGGGGCCGCGCGCAGCAGGTCGCGCAGCACGAGCGGGCTGAGGGTGGCCGGCAGCTTCGGGTCGAGCGCCGGGATCATGATGTGGGCGGTCATCACGGCCTTGGTGCCGGCCGCGATCGCCGCCTGGAACGGGATCAGGTCGCGCGAGCGCAGCACGTCCAGGTCGACGTCGATGACCGGCAGCCCGTGGTGCGAGTCGACGGCGGTGTCGCCGTGGCCCGGGAAGTGCTTGGAGCAGGCGGCCACGCCGGCCGACTGGAGGCCCTCCACCCAGGCGGCGGTGTGCCGGGCGCACAGCTCCGGGTCGGCGCCGAAGGAGCGGACGCCGATGACCGGGTTGCGCGGGTTGGAGTTGACGTCCGCGGTGGGCGCCCAGTTGTAGTTGACGCCGGCCGCGGCCAGCGCCCGGCCCAGCTCGCGGGCGACGTCCCGGGTCAGCGCCGGGTCGTCGATCGCGCCGAGCGCGAGGTTGCCGGGCCAGGACGAGCCGGAGCCCGCCTCCAGCCGGGTGACGTCGCCGCTCTCCTCGTCGATGGCGATCAGGAGGTCGGGGTTCTCCTCGCGCAGCGCCTTGGTGAGCTTGGCGAGCTGGTCGAGGTCGACCACGTTGCGGTCGAACAGCGCGACCGAGCCGAGCCCGGCGGCGAGGTGGCGGCGCAGCCACTGCGGCGGCTCGGTGCCGACGAAGCCGGGCTGCAGGACGGTCAGCGCGTCGCGGTGCAGCTGGTCGCTGACCGGGGCGGTGGGGACGAGGATGCTCACGTTTCTCAGCCCTTCACGGCGCCGTCGGTCAGTCCACCGACCGCCTTGCGCTGCAGGAAGACGAACAGGATCAGCACGGGGATGGCGAACATCGTGGACGCCGCCATGGTGGCGCCCCAGTCGTTGCCGAAGGCGGTCTTGAAGGACGACAGCCACAGCGGGAGGGTCTTGCCCTCCTCCTTGTTGAGGATCAGGACGAGCGGGAACTCGTTCCACGCGGTGATGAAGCCGAACAGCGAGGTCGACATCAGGCCGGGGGCCAGCAGCGGGAAGATCACCTTCACGAAGGCCTGGGAGCGGGTGCAGCCGTCCACCATGGCCGACTCCTCCAGCTCCTTCGGCACCGCCGCGATGAAGCTGCGCAGCGTCCAGATGGTGAAGGGCAGCACCATCATCATGTAGAAGAAGGTCAGCGGCACGAGGCTGTTCAGCATCTCGTTGTCGCGCGAGATCATGTAGACCGCGATGGTCATGACCTCCCACGGCGCCATCTGCGCGACCATGACGACCAGGACGAAGGCCTTGCGGCCGCGGAACTTCATCCGGGCGATGGCGAAGGCCGCGAGGGTCGCGATCACCAGCGAGATCAGCACCGCGCCGATGGTGGCGATGAGGCTGTTGGTGACGTACGTCCAGAAGTTGGGCGCGTTGATCGCGGTGGTGAAGTGGTCGAGGGTCCCGTTGAACGGGATGAAGACCGGCGTCTTGCTGATGATGTCGTTGTCCTGCTTGAAGGCAGTCGCGATCATCCAGTAGACGGGGAAGATGAAGAAGACGAAGAGGACGACCGCGATCACGTTCGGCCAGGTACGTCCGATGAGCGAGCGCCTCACAGCTCGTCCTCCTGCTTGATCATGATGCGGAAGTAGTACGCCATCATCGCGCCCAGCATCAGGATGGTGAGCACCGCGATCGCGGAGCCGATGCCGTAGTGCTGCCCGGACGAACCCTCCAGGAAGGCGTGCACGGGCAGGGTGCGGGTCAGGTTCTCGGGGCCGCCGCCGTTGATCGCGTACACCTGGGTGAAGGCCTTGAAGACCCAGATGATCTCCAGGAACGTCGTGGCCAGGAAGAACGGCTTCAGGTTCGGGAAGATCACCGAACCGAAGATCTTGGACGCGCCGGCGCCGTCCATCCGGGCGGCCTCGTAGAGCTCCTTGGGGATGGTGGTCAGTCCGGCGTACATGTTGAACGCCACGAAGGGGACCGACTGCCAGACGATCAGCAGGATCACCACGAAGAAGGTCGAGTACTGGTCGCTCATCCAGTTGTAGTCGGCCATCGCGTGCCAACCCAGCTTGTCCAGGAACCAGTTGACGACGCCCCACTGCTGGTCGAACAGCCAGGTGTAGACGGTGGTCGCGGCGACCACGGGCATCGCCCAGGCCATCAGCAGGCCGACCGAGAGGAGCAGCCGCATCCGCTTGCCGAGGCGGTTGAGCAGCAGGCCGATCAGGGTGCCGCCGACCATGATCAGCACGACGTTGACCAGGGTGAAGACGACCGTGCGCCCGGTGACCGCCCAGAAGTCCGGGTCGGTCAGCTGCTCCTTGTAGTTGTCGAAGCCGTTCCACTCGGTCAGGTGCTGGACGAACTGGCGCTTGTTGAGGTTCTGGAACGACAGCAGGACCGTCTTCACCAGCGGCCAGCCGAGCAGGGCGAGGGTCGCCACGGTGGCGGGCAGCAGCAGCAGGTACGGTGCCAGGCGTGCGCCGAGGCTCGGCCCGCCCGCGGGTCTGGCGCCCTTGCGGGGGGTGCCGTCGGCGCCACCACCGGCGGCACTCGTCTCAATTCCGGCCACGGCAGCCTTCCCTGAATCCGGGGACTGCGTCTGCACCCGCTCCGAATGCACAGCCATCGTTCTCACTTCCTCACAACCCGAACCACGACGGACAGGCGTCGCTCACCGACCCCCCGCCGGGGGTCGGTGAGCGACGCCGCTCGGTGCCTACTGCTTCTGGTTGAGCCGCTTCGCGATCTCGTCGTCGTACTTCTTCGCGGTGGCCGCGTAGTCGCCACCCTGGAGGGCGGCGGTCAGGAACTCCTTGATCGGGTTCGGCTTGTCCTCGACGCTCGCCCAGTTCGGGGTGATCGGGGTGACCGCGCCGACCGCCGAGGCGGACTGGGCGGCCTTCGCGAAGTCGCCGGTGAGCTGGCTGTTCAGCGCGGCCTTGTTCGGGATGTTGCCGGCGGCGGCGACCGCACCCTCGTTCTTGTCGTTGAGGGCGATCTTCAGGAAGTCCTTGGCCATGTCGGTGTTCTTGCTCTGCGCACCGATCGCCAGGTTCGAGCCGCCGAGGAAGACGCCGGAGGGCTTGTCAGCGGTCTTGCCCGGGAGCGGGAAGAAGCCGATCTTGTCCTTCGGCATGTCCTTCTCCGCCGGGAGCTCCCAGCCGAGGGCGATCATGGTGCCGACGTTGCCCTTGCCGAAGACGTCCTTCTGCTGCGGGGTGGCCTCGTCCTTGTCCTTCGGACCGGTGGCCGAGTAGCCCTGCAGCTTCTTGTAGGTCTCGAAGGCCTTCTGCGCCTCGGGCGAGGACAGGCCGCCGACCCACTTGTCGCCGTCCTTCTTGGCGATCTTGCCGCCCTCACCGGTGAGCAGACCGAAGTAGGTGTACCACTCCTGACCCGGCAGGTAGATCGGGTCGACGACGCCCTCGGTGGCCTTCAGCTTGTCCAGGTCGGCGTAGAACTCGTCCAGGGTCTTCGGCGCGTCGGTCAGCTGGGCCTTGGCCCAGAGGTCCTTGTTGTAGGCGACGACGCGGTTGGAGACCCACCACGGGGCGGCGAACTGCTTGCCGTCCAGCTGGGCGGCCTCGTTCTGGTTGGCGTTCCAACCGTCGCCGCCCAGGGCGGACTTGTCCTTGGTGATGTCGAGCAGGCCGCCCGAGGCCGCGTAGCCGGAGGTCTGGGTGTTGCCGAGCTCGACGACGTCGACCGAGCCCTCGGACAGCGCGGCGGTCACCTTCTGACCGATGCCGTCCCACTCCTGGATCTGGAAGTCGACCTTGGAGCCCGGGTAGGTGGTCTCGAACTCGCTCTTGACCGCGTCGGTCCAGCCCTTCGGGGCGGAGCCGGTCATCAGCCACACCTTCAGCGTCTTGCCGCTGTAGTTCTTGGCGCCCGCCGCGGACGACGAGTTCGAACCGGCGTTGTCCTTGCTCTTGCCGTCCGAGCCACAGGCCGCCAGGCCGACGACCATTGCTGCGACGCCGACCGCCGCGATGAGCTGACGCTTCACGCCATCCTCCTGAGGGATGCCTGGGTTACCCCCGTCGGGCGGCAGCGGCAGACCCACGTAAAGCGGGGGGAAAGGTGCCGCGGACCCCTTCGAGCGGGTGGGGGGATTCATAGTGACCGGCCTAGTGGTGTAGACCAGATGCCTGGAGCTTGGCCTAGACCAATGGGCCTGTCAACGGCTGTTCGACCGATCCGGACCACCCGTTATCAAGCCGACACCGCACATCGTTCATCGCGTGATGAGGTATTCGTTCCGTAGCCATACATGCAACGATGTCACCCGTTAACTATGTGGCGGGGCCCGTAAAGGCCCCGCGAGAAGCGGGAGAACAGGTCCGATGAGCAGCGACGGGGGAACCACCGCCCAGGTCAACGACCCCGAGGTGAAAAACCTCCCGACGCAGGCCGGCGCCGACCCGACCGCGCGCGTCCCCAAGTACTACGGTCTCAAGCGCCACCTGCTCCAGCTCACCGAGACCCAGCCGGCCGGCACCCCCGTCCCGCCCGAGCGCGCGCTGGCCGCCCAGTTCGACACCTCCCGCACCACCGTGCGCCAGGCGCTGCAGGAACTGGTCGTCGAGGGCCGGCTGGAGCGCATCCAGGGCAAGGGCACCTTCGTCGCCAAGCCCAAGGTCGCCCAGGCCCTCCAGCTCACCTCCTACACCGAGGACATGCGGGCCCAGGGCCTGGAGCCCGCCTCGCGGCTGATCGAGATCGGCTACATCACCGCCGACGACCGGCTCGCCCCGCTGCTCGACATCAAGCCCGGCGGCCGGGTGCTGCGGATCGAGCGCCTGCGGCTGGCCAACGGCGACCCGATGGCCATCGAGGTCGCCCACCTGTCCGCCAAGCGCTTCCCCGCGCTGCGGCGCAACCTCGCCAAGCACAACTCGCTGTACGCGGCGCTGCGCGAGGTGTACGGGGTCACCGTGGCCGAGGCCGAGGAGACCATCGAGACCACCCTCGCCAACCCGCGCGAGGCCGGCCTGCTCGGCTCCGACCTCGGGCTGCCGATGCTCCAGCTCTCCCGGCACTCTTTCGACGCCGACGGCGACCCGGTGGAGTGGGTCCGCTCGATCTACCGCGGCGACCGCTACAAGTTCATCACCCGGCTCAAGCGCCCCGAGTAGTCCGGGCGGAGCAGTCCGGGGCGGAGCAGTTCCGGACGGAGCAGTTCGAGGCGAAGCAGTTCGGGCGGGGCACTCCCCCCGCGCACCACGGGCACCGGCGCGCGCGACCCGCGCGCGCCGGTGCCCGTTCGCGTCACGGGAGGGGCGGTACCGGTCGAATGCGACCGGATGCCGTCCGGATGGCGGGAAGTTGCACCGACCCCGGTGACATGGATCACTCCATGCCCTAGATTGCGCAGCCGTACTGACTGTCGATCACCGATGGTGCTGCTCGGCGGGTTCGCGGGGGCGTGCGGTGCCCCGAGGGCTGCGGCGCCGACGGGGAGAACCCTCCGGAGCGGAGCCGAAGATGCCGTCTGATCCCGATACCGTCGAACCTGTCATGCCCGAGCCACCCGGGGACCGGGTGCCCGCGGTGACCCCCGAACGGGTGCTGGCCGGGCTCGCCCTGCTGGTGCCGATCGTCGCGATGCTGTGGGTGTCCTCGTACGACAAGACCGACCCCGGCGTCGGCGGGGTGCCGTTCTTCTACTGGTACCAGCTGCTCTGGGTGCCGGTGTCGGCCGTGTTCACCGTGGCCGCGTACCTGCTGATCAACCGGGACGAGAAGGCCCGCAAGGCCGCGCGGAAGGCGGGTGGCGCGCGATGAGCCACGTCAACGTGCCGGCCCTCACGGTCTTCGTGCTGTTCTTCGTCCTGGTCACCGTGATGGGCTTCCTCGCCGCCCGCTGGCGGCGCGCGGACGACGCGGCGCACCTGGACGAGTGGGGCCTGGGCGGCCGCAGCTTCGGGACCTGGGTCACCTGGTTCCTGCTCGGCGGCGACCTCTACACCGCGTACACCTTCGTCGCCGTCCCGGCGGCGGTCTACGCGACCGGCGCGGCGGGCTTCTTCGCGGTGCCGTACACGATCGTCGCCTACCCGCTGGTCTTCCTCTTCCTGCCCCGGCTCTGGTCGGTCTCCCGGGTGCACGGGTACGTCACCCCGGCCGACTTCGTCCGCGGCCGGTACGGCTCGCGGCCGCTCTCCCTGGTCGTCGCGCTGACCGGGATCCTGGCCACCATGCCGTACATCGCGCTCCAACTCGTCGGCATCCAGGCGGTGCTGGACGTGCTGGGCGTCGGCGGCGGCGAGAACGCCAACTGGTTCGTCAAGGACCTGCCGCTGTTCCTCGCCTTCGGCGTGCTGGCCGCGTACACCTACTCCTCCGGGCTGCGCGCCCCGGCGCTGATCGCCTTCGTCAAGGACGCCCTGATCTACATCGTGATCATCGTCGCGGTGATCTACATCCCGATCCGGCTCGGCGGCTACGGGCACATCTTCGACGCGGCCGCGCACAAGTTCAGCGCCCCCAAGTCCGCCGGCTCGCTGACCCTCCCGGGCGACAAGCAGTGGACGTACGCGACGCTGGCGCTGGGCTCGGCGATGGCGCTGTTCATGTACCCGCACTCGGTGACCGGTGTGCTGGCCTCCAAGTCCCGCGGCACGGTGCGCCGCAACATGGCGATCATGCCCGCGTACTCGCTGATGCTGGGCCTGCTGGCGCTGCTCGGTTTCATGGCCATCGCGGCGGGCGTCGGCAAGGGCGACAAGAAGTTCAACGCCCAGCTGTCCGTGCCGCAGCTGTTCGCCGACATGTTCCCGGACTGGTTCACCGGCGTGGCCTTCGCGGCGATCGGGATCGGCGCGCTGGTGCCGGCCGCCATCATGTCGATCGCGGCGGCCAACCTGTTCACCCGCAACGTCTACAAGGAGTGGCTGAAGCCCGCCGCCACCCCGGCGGACGAGACCCGGATCGCCAAGCTGGTCTCGCTGCTGGTGAAGGTCGGCGCGCTGGTCTTCGTGCTCGGCATGGACAAGCAGGCCGCGATCAACCTCCAGCTGCTCGGCGGCCTGTGGATCCTGCAGACCTTCGTGGCGATCGTCGGCGGCCTGTTCACCCGCTGGTTCCACCACTGGGCGCTGTTCGCCGGCTGGGCGGCCGGCATGGCCTACGGCACCTGGAAGGCCTACGGCATCGCGAGCCCCGCCACCAAGCACTTCGGCGGCAACGCGGCCGCGATCCCCGGCATCGGCGAGATCGGCTACATCGGCCTGACCGCCTTCGCGCTCAACCTGATCGTCGCGGTGGCGCTCACCCTGGTGCTGCGCGCCGTCAAGGCGCCCGAGGGCCCGGACGAGACCAGGCCCGCCGACTACAGCGCCGAGGCCGGCGACGAGGAGCCGAAGAACGCGCCGGAGCCCGTAGCGGCGCACTGATTCGCGCCGCACGCGCCCTGTGATCGCGCCGCCCTCTCCGTGAACACTGGAGAAGGCGGCGCGATCATATGTATGAACAGCCGCCTTCGCAGGGCACCACCAGACCGGACCGGCGACCGGCCGGCAACTGATCGACCCACGGGGAGCACGCGGCCATGGCAGAACTCGGCACCACCCTCAACGGCCAGCACCAGTCCACCCAGAGCCCGCACCACCTCACCACCCACCGCCCGGCGTCGGCCACCCGGCTGCCGTCCGTGCTGATCGCCACCCGGCACGGCGAGTCCACCGCCAACGTCGAGTTCCAGCTGGCCGAGGCCGCCGGCGCGCTCAGCGTCCCGATCAGCTGCCGGGACGCCGACATCCCGCTGTCGCTGCACGGCCAGCAGCAGGCCCAGGCGCTCGGCCGCTGGTGGGCCGCCCTGCCCAGCGCCGACCGCCCGCGCAGCGTCTGGTGCTCGCCGTACGTGCGCACCACCGAGACCGCCCGGATCGCGCTCGCCCAGGCCGCCGGGCTCGGCGCCGTCCCGGTCACCCTCGCCGTGCGCCACGACGAACGGCTGCGCGACCGCGAACTGGGCGTCCTGGAGATGCTGACGCGGGCCGCGATCGAGGCCAAGCACCCGGAGGAGTCCGCCCGGCGGCGCAAGATGGGCGAGCTGTACTACCGGCCGCCCGGCGGCGAGTCCTGGGCCGACGTCGCGCTGCGGGTGCGCAGCCTGCTGCGGGACGTCTGCGAGGAGGAGGCCGGGCGGGCCGTCCTGCTGGTCGCGCACGACTGCACGGTGCTGATGCTGCGCTACGTGCTGGAGCGGCTCACCGAGGAACGGCTCACCGCGCTCGCGCCGGTGCGCAACTGTTCCACCAGCCTGTGGCGCGCCCAGGACGGGCGGCTGCACCCGGACCGCTGGAACAGCGTCGACCACCTCGCCCCGGGGAACTGACGCGCCGCCGCACTCCCCCGTCCGGTCGCACTTCCTCGCCCGGTCACGCCGCCTCGTCCGGTCACGCCTCGTCGTCCGGTCACGCCCGCTCGTCCGGTCGCGCCTCGTCGTCCGGGCCGGCGAAGCAGCGCCGGTAGGCCAGCGGCGTGGTCCCCAGCCGGCGCCCGAAGTGGTGCCGCAGCGCGGCCGCGTTGCCGAAGCCGCAGCGGGCGGCGATCGCGTCCACCGGCTCGGCGGTGGACTCCAGCAGCCGCTGGGCGAGCAGCACCCGCTGCCCGGTCAGCCAGCGGTGCGGCGTGGTGCCGGTCTCCTGCTGGAAGCGGCGGGCGAAGGTGCGCGGGGACATGTGGACCCTGGCGGCCAACTGCTCGACGGTGCAGTCCCGGTCCAGGTGGTGGCGCATCCAGTCGAGCAGCGGCGCCAGCGAGTCGCCGTCGCCGCCGGGCAGCGGGCGGCTCACGAACTGGGCCTGCCCGCCCTCCCGGTGCGGCGCCACCACCATCCGGCGGGCGATCCCCCGGGCCACCTCGGCGCCCTGCACCTTGCGCACCAGGTGCAGGCAGGCGTCGATGCCGGCGGCCGTCCCGGCCGAGGTGATCACCGGGTCGTCGTCCACGTACAGCACGTCCGGCTCGACGGCGGTCCGCGGGAAGCGCCGGGCCAGGTCCTCGCTGTGCCGCCAGTGGGTGGTGGAGCGGCGGTCGTCCAGCAGCCCGGCCGCGCCGAGCACGAAGGCGCCGCTGCAGATCGACAGCACCCTGCCGCCGTCCGCCACCACCGAGCGCAGCCCCGCCAGCAGCGGCTCCGGGTACTCCGGGCGGATCGTCGTCGCGGTGACCACCACCAGGTCGGCCCCGGCCAGCCGCTCGGGGCCGTGCGGGACGTCCACCGCGAACCCGGAGTGCGTCGTGTGCGGCCCGGGGCGGGCGCCGGCGATCGCGAAGTCGTACCCGGGCAGGCCGTCGGCCGTGCGGTCGAGGCCGAAGACCTCGCAGGCCACACCGAGCTCGAAGGGGTGGATCTCCTCCAGCACCACCGCGACCACGTTCTTCAGCATGCCGCCCAGGATGCCCCGGCGGGCACCGGGGACGGAAGGGCCGGATGGCAGTTTTTCGATGGGATCAGTCATTCCTGCCACTCGTGGCCGCCGCCCGGCCCGGCCAGAGTGGAGCCATGGACACCGGGACTCTCGCAAGCGCAATCGCCCTGGTCGGGGCCGTCGGCAGTTTCGGCCTGCTCGGCACCCTGATCGGCCGGGAGGTCGCCCGCAGCGCCGCCACCGGCCGCGACAACTGGCACCGCTCGGGCGGCTACCCCGCCGGCCCGGAACGCCTGGACCGGCTGTACGGCACCATGCCCGCCGCCTCGCTGCGCCCCTCCGCCGACCCGGCCACCCTCCCGGTCCGGGCCACCCCGGAGATCACCACCCCGGACGGCTCCGGCACACTGACGGGATGGACATCCTCATCCGCCAGGCCCTTCCGGAGGACCTCGACGACGCCGGCCGCATCACCGTCGAAGCCTTCGTCGGCGACGGCCACACCTCGCCCGAGAGCAGCTACGTCGAGCTCCTGCGCGACGCCGCCCGCCGGGCCCGGGAGGCCGAACTCCTGGTCGCGGTCGACCAGGCCGAAGGACGGGTCCTCGGCTGCGTGACCTACGCCGTCGGCGGCACCGAGTGGGCCGACATCGCCGGCCCGCGCGAGGGCGAGATCCGGATGCTCGCCACCGCCGCGGCCGCCCGCGGCCGGGGCGTCGGCGAGGCCCTGGTCCGCGCCACCATCGCCCGCAGCCGCGAACTCGGCCTGGACGGCATGGCGTTCTCCACCCGCCCGCAGATGACCGCCGCCCACCGCGTCTACGAGCGGACCGGCTTCCGCCGCACCCCCGAGCGCGACTGGTCCCCGTACCCGGGCATGGACCTGATGGTCTACAGCCTGGCGTTCTGAGCCCGGCCGGGGCGCCGTCGGCCCTCCTCCTCCCCGGTGACCAACAGACGATCAACGGACGTCTTTTGATATAAACCACAGATCACGTCTGATGCCACGTCGCGGCAGCCGACCGATCCCGGGGGGACGCACCACATGGACGACGGGCCCCGCCTCGGCACGCCCGCGAGCGGCCCCACGCTCCAGGACATGCGCACCTCCCGGGGCATCGAGCCCCCGGCCACCAGCCGCTACGCGATCCCCGCACCGACGCCCCGGCCGCGCGGGCCGCTGCCGCCCTCCGTCCGCTTCCCCGCGGTCGACGGGCTGCGCGGCCTCGCCATCGCCTCCGTCCTGCTGTACCACACCAACTGGTTCCAGAACGGCCTGTTCGGCGTGGACGTCTTCTTCGTCCTCTCCGGCTTCCTGGTGACCCTGGTGCTGATCCGCGAACTGGACCGCACCGACGGCATCCGGCTCGGCGTCTTCTACCGCCGCCGGGCCAAGCGGCTGCTGCCCGGACTGCTCGCCACCGTCCTCCTCGTCGTCGCGCTGTCCGCACTGGTCAGCCCGCTACGGGACGTCAGGGACCTCCGCCCGCAGGCGCTCGCCGCGCTCGGCCAGGTCGCCAACTGGGCCCAACTGGCCCGCGGCGACGCCTACTGGCAGCACTTCGCCTCCATCGACCCGCTCGCGGCCATGTGGTCGCTCAGCATCACCGAGCAGTTCTATGCGCTCTGGCCGCTGCTGCTGCTCGCGGTCTTCGGCCTCTGCCGCCGCTCGCTGCGCGCGACCGGCGTCGTCACCGCCGGGCTGTTCATCGTCGCCGCGCTCGCCGCCCCGCTGCTGTGGAACGGCGACAACAGCGACCGCCTCTACCTCGGCACCGAGACCCGCGCGGTCGGCTTCGCGGCCGGCGCCACCGCCGCCTTCGCCGTCTACCTGCGGCTGCGCCGCCAGGTCCGCGCGGCGGCCCCCGACGGCGACCGTGCCACCCGCTCCCGGCGGCGCCTGCTCGACCGCTCCGCAGCGGCCGGCACCCTGGCGCCCGCCCTGCTCGGGACCGCGGCCCTCGGCGGCCTGGTCTGGGCCAGCCTGTCCGTCAGCGGCTACCACGAGCCGCTGCTCTACCAGGGCGGTCTGGCCGTGGTCGCGGCGCTGGCCGCCGTCCTCGCCGCCTCGCTCTGCCACGACCGGGGCCCGCTGGTCCGGCTGCTGTCGCTGCCCCCGCTGCGGCTCACCGGCACCATCTCCTACAGCCTCTACCTGCTCCACCTGCCGGTGTACTGGCTGCTCCAGCACTACGTCGACGACATCTCGCCGCAACTGCTGCTCGCCATCGGCGCGCCGCTCTCCTGGGTACTGGCCTGGCTGATGCACACCGGCACCGAGAAGCTGCGGGTGCTGCGCTGGCGGGCCTTCCCGGCCGTCCCGCTGCTGGCCGTCGCCACGGCGGTGGCCACCACCGGCGCCTGGTACCTGCCCGCCTGGGTCCAGTACGACATGCGGTCCGGGCCGAGCGGCAAGCCCGCGGTCCTCGTCCTCGGCGACTCCTTCGCCCAGGACCTCGCCACCGGCCTCTACCGGCACGGCGACCGCTACCGGGTGGTCGACGGCGGGATCAGCGGCTGCGGCGTGTTCGACCCGGACAAGGTGCGCACCACCTCCGGCGAGGAGTTCGACACCAGCCGGGAGTGCCGCGACCGGGCCGCCGCGTGGGACCGGCAGCTCACCGGCGCCGCCCCGCAGGCCGTCGTGATCCACCTCGGCTGGGACGCCGCCGAGCAGTACCTCGACGGCAGCTGGCTCAGCCCCTGCGAGGAGGACTACCGGAGCCGCTACACCGTCCAGCTCACCCAGGCCGTGGACCAGGTCCGTCGCCGCGCGCCCGGCGCCCGGGTGCTGCTGATGAACGAACGGGTCGAGAACGGCGCCATCAACAAGGGCTGGGGCACCTGTTACGACCAGCAGGTCGCCGCCTACGTGAAGGCCACCGCCGGCGCCGTCCGGCTGGTCGACCTCAACACCTTCTTCTGCCCGTACGAGACGTGCGTGTGGAGGGACCGCGACGGCCACTGGGTCACCCCCGCCAACGACGGGGTGCACCTCACTCCGGCCGGCATGCGGTTCGTGACGCCGTGGCTGGAGCAGCAGATCGCGGACGGGCTGACCGGACCGCCGGCGGGGCCGCCCACCGCCGCCCCGACGCCGGCCTCGACACCGACGCCCGCACCCACGCCCACGCCCACGCCGACTCCGACTCCGACGGCCACCAAGCCCACGGGCCAGCCGAGTTCGACCAAGCCCGGCCGGACCACGCCGTAACCGGGGCCTAGGACGGCGGCAGTTCGTAGGTCTGCGCGAAGCAGTCGCGGATCGCCTGCTCGGAGGCCGGGCGCCCGGCGTAGTCCATCCGCGGGGTGTCCTGGTTGGTCGGCAGGTTCGGGTCGATGCCGAAGTACAGCGACCAGAAGTACAGTCCGCGCAGCTTGCGCTCCTGCGCCACCTGGCAGACCGCGGTGAACCAGGTCGCCTGGACGGCCTCGTTCAGCTCGGTCTTCTTGTAGTACTCGCCGGGCGTCTTGTAGGCGCCCTTCTGCGCCGGGATGCCCACCTCGGTGAGCTTGGTGGTCGGTTGCGGACCGCTGCCCCGCTTGTCGAGCCAGGCGTTCCAGCTGGCCTTCAGGTCGGCGACCGGGGCGTCGTCACCGGCCGACTTGGCCGGCGGGTAGGCGTCCACGCCCGTGCCGTCCGCCGGGACCGCTATCGGGCCCTTGGACCAGTTGTCGAAGTTCGCGTCGTACACCAGCTCGCCGTGGAAGGTCTTCCGCGCCTGGTCGATGAGACCGGGCCACCGCGGGTCGCCCTCCAGCGAGTTGAACTCGGTGCCGATGGTGACCTCGGCCGCGGAGTGCTCCTGGGCGGTCTTCAGGTAGGGCGTCAGGAAGGCGGCGTAGCTGGCGAACCAGGCGTCCCGGTCGGTCGGCGCGATGTTGCCGCGCCACTTGAGGGTGTTGAGGTAGTCGAAGACGTCCTCGTCCATGATCGGACGGATGGTGGTGCGCAGGCCCGCCCGGTGGGCGGCGTCCAGCAGCAGGGCCAGCCGCTCCGGGGTGGGGGTGGTCGGCCGGGCGGCGACGGCGTTCGACCGGGTGCCCGTCGTGTAGTACGGGAAGGTCACCGACAGGGAGTTGGCGTTCAGCCCGACCACGTACTTGACGATGCGGTCGACCTTGCCCTGGACGAAGTTGTCCGGGTCCGCCGGATCGTCCAGCCAGTACACCTGCACGCCCCACTCGGGGCTGCCCTTGGCCCACGGGCGGGCCACCTTGGGGCCGGTGTCCTCGGCCGGCGGCGCGTCCTTGCCGAAGCCCCAGACCCGGCCCTGCTCGGTCGCGGAGCCGGCCCAGTGCACGGCGGTCGGGCGCTGGTGGACGAACTTGAGCGGGTGGTCCCCCCAGACCACCGGGACGGCGACGGTGACGGCGACCACCACGGTCGGCAGGATGAAGATGGCGGGGCGCTTCACAGCGGTGACCTCCGATCAGGCCGGCTTGGCGATGACGACGAACTTGTTCTCCTCGCCCTTGAGGAACTTGATCAGCCCGCGCAGGCCGCCCCAGCCCTCCAGGAAGGAGAACAGCGGGATGGCCGCCACCACGACGATCGGCTCCCACCACTTGCGCCGGTGGTTCGCCGAGGCGACGACGTTCAGGCGCAGGCCCTCCCAGTACGTCCAGATGACGTAGGCGAAGTTGATCGACCAGACCAGCACCACGGACTGGGTGACCGGGGAGGTGTTCCAGGTGCCGGTGAACCAGGCGACCAGCAGCACCAGGCCGACGTGCTGGAGCGGACCGAGCACCCAGCTGACCATGCCCATCCCGATGAACAGCCGGTACCGCAGCGGGATCGTCCTGTTGAAGCAGAGCGCGACCAGGCCCCAGGCCCAGCGCTCGCGCTGCTTGAGGAAGTCCTTGACGCCGGCCGGCGAGGCGCCGTAGCAGCGCCCGTTGAACCAGTCGCTGCGGCCCGGGTAGCGCTGGCAGAAGTTCAGCGCCATCTGGGCGTCCTCGACGATGGTCTTCGGGCCGAAGTCCCAGCCGATGGTGGCCTCCACCGAGGAGCGCATCAGGAGCAGTTCGCCGTGCACGCCGGCGATCGGGGTGCCGGTGCCGGTCATCGCGCGGAAGCGGGCGATGTCGTCGGCCGGGCGGATCGCGTCGGCGAGCCAGGTGAAGGTGGAGACGGCGTTCTCCCGCGGGTACGTCAGGATGCCCTGCGCCATGTGCTTGGCGTCGTCCCCGGCCCGGCGCTGCCGGTTGACGAACTGCGCGACGGCGGCGGCGGTGTCCGGGCCGACGCCGGTGTCGTCGTCCATGTGCAGCACCCAGACGTCGTCCTCGGCCTCGCCCTCCTCGATCCGCAGCTCGTGCGAGTAGTGGTTGGCGCGGGCCTTGAACTTGGTGCCGTTGGCCGTCTCGTAGGCCTTCGGCACGGTCACCACCCGGATCAGCGGGTTGCGGGCGGCCAGCCCGTCGATCTTCTCGGCGGCCGCGCAGCCCTCCTCGGTGAGGACGTCCACCCGCATCCACGGGAAGTAGGCCGGCAGGTGCTCGACGTACGAGAGCACCGAGCGCTCCAGCGCCGGATAGGTGTCGTGGCGGCCGATGGTCGGCACCAGCACGATCAGGAAGTCGTCCTCGACCGGCACAGCCGGCGTCATCCGGCTCACCTGGCGCAGCCGGCGGCGGACCATCAGCACGCCCTGGAAGCCGATCAGGACGCCGAACACCGGCATCCCCCACAGGATGGTGATCGTCCAGCCGAGCGGGGTGGGGTTGGGCACGTAGGCCCAGACCGAGAAGGCGAAGATGACCGTGAAGGAGAAGTAGAACGGGAGGACCCGGGGCTTCCACGACATCTGTCGCTCGGCGAGCCGGGCGGCCTCGCGGGACGTGGTGAGCACCGTCCGTGCGGGGGCTGTCGATGGCATGGCGAAAGTCGCTCCTCGTCTGGTGTCCGGCCGATCCCTCGCAGGAGCCGGGTCGTTCGTGGGCGGTCCGGGGCTGCAGAGGTTCAGGCCTGCGGCGGGCGGTCCTGCGGCGGGCGGTCCGTCGGCGGGCGGTCGGCCGGGGGCACGACCGGGGGCACGACCGGGCCGGGGGCGACCGGACCGGGCGTCACCGGCGGCGCGGCGGGCCACGGCTGCTGGGCGAGCGTCGACGGGTGCGGGGCCGGCTGGGCGGACTGCTGCTGCTGCGCGTACGGCACCGGCTGCGAAGGCTGGGCCGGCGCCGGCTGCGGCCAGGCAGCGGGCTGCGACTGCGACTGCGGGGCCGGGGGCTGCTGCGGCCACGCGGGCTGCGGCTGCTGCTGGAACGGCGGCTGCGCCGGCCAGGCGGCCTGCTGCTGTTGCTGTTGTTGCTGCTGTTGCTGCGGCCAGGCGGGCTGGTGCTGGAACGGCGGCTGCTGGTACGGCTGCCGGCCCGGAGCCGGCTCGGCCGGGATCGTCTGCAGCAGCGACCAGTGCACCTGGCCGCCCGACGCCGCGGCGGCCTCCGGTGCCCGCTGCTCCCGCCACTTCAGCCGGACCAGCAGCAGGATCAGCGCCGCGGTGACGGCCACGCCGAGCGCGAAGGTCGCGAGCTTGAGCCCGCCCTCGGTGGTGCTGGTGAACCACTCCCGCTGCGGCTTGTCCAGCAGCGCGCCGGTCAGGCTGCGCACCCGGTTGTACCCCTCGACCAGCGCGACGCCGGCCGCGACCCCGAGCGCCCAGCCGCGCCCGCGCAGCAGCAGGATTCCCGAAAGCAGGTAGATCAGGCCGTAGTTGAGGCTGCCGGTCTCGGCGTCCACCGAGGTGCCGCCGTAGTAGAAGATGCCTTTGAGGTAGGTCGCGAACCCGACCTGGCCGAAGCAGTTGTACGCCGCCCAAGCGAGCAGCACCGCGCCCCAGCCGACGGCGATGCCGCCGGCCGCGCGCATCGCACGCGCCTGTCCCATCCCGCACCCCCGCCCCGCCGGGCCCGTCCCGGCGTCAGCCCCTCGGCTTCGCCGCCACAGGATGCCACACGGCACAACGGACACGGTATTCCAGCCGTTCAAGGGAATTCGGCGCTGTAGCGCACCTCACGGCGCCCGGTTCGACGGACCTGCGGGGCCGCTCGGCGGACGTGCGGAACGGCTCAACGAACGTGCAGGCCACCCCAGTCGACGTTCGCGCCGAACGGCCCGGCGCCGCCGGTGAGCGCCAGCGGGCTGTGGTAGGTGGCGTTGACGTCCGCGCCGGAGTTGCGCGGCTGATCCGGCGTCAGGTTGTCCGAGGTGAGCGACTGCCCCCAGACCGTCCAGATCGTCCAGGGCGTGCGCC
Source organism: Kitasatospora sp. NBC_01300 (assembly GCF_041435235.1). Lineage (NCBI taxonomy): Bacteria > Bacillati > Actinomycetota > Actinomycetes > Kitasatosporales > Streptomycetaceae > Kitasatospora > Kitasatospora sp. NBC_01300. The sequence continues at coordinate 2,935,490 of NZ_CP108408.1, forward strand.
GCAGCGTGTCCGGCTGGCGGGAGTTGACCGGGACGGCGAAGGACTCGGCCAGGATCCGCGGCTTGTCGTAGCCGGCGAGCCCGTCGTAGTACCGCTTGGTCCACACCTCGCCGGTGCCGATCGGGTGCGCGGGGCTGCCGCTGTAGTCGTCCACCCCGACCACGTCGACGTACTGCGAGCCCGGGTAGTAGTCCCACGGGTCCGCGCCGGGGGCTCCGTCCCAGGACACCGGCGTCCAGACGAACAGCAGGTTGTGCAGGCCCCTGGTCTCCACCAGGTAGCGGTAGGTGATCCGCCACAGCGCCTGGTAGTCGGCCGGCTTCTGGCCCGACCACCAGAACCTGCGGGAGCAGTCCTGCACGTTCATCTCGTGGTACGGGCGCAGCAGCACCGGCACGTCGTGGGCGGCCAGGTACTCCAGGTGGTCGGCCAGGTAGGACAGGTCGGTCATCAGCGCGCGGTACTCGGGCGTGTCGTGCGCGCTGTCGACGACCCGGCCGAACCAGCCCTTGTCCTTCGCGGCCGGGGAGTTCGAACAGAGCACCTGCTCGAAGGACTTGACGTCCGAACCGGGGTAGGGCTGGTGGAAGGACATGCCGACGATCCCGGCCGGCCCCCCGCCGTTGTCGGGCAGTTCGGTGGTGGTGCCGTCGCAGTTGCGCTGGACGCCGGCCGTGCCGTACGTGCCGTCGTCGGCGCGCGGGTGACCGGACCAGACGGCGGAGAGCAGGTCGACGGCGTCGTCGGTGTACTGCCAGCCGGGCCGGCAGGTGGGCCACCGGCCGGCCGAGTAGGAGCGCGGGTCGCCGACGCCCCAGCCGGTCTGGCCGTAGCCGGGGCCGAGGTCGGTCTCGACGAAGCCGGGCAGCTTGCCGGTGAGGTCGGCGGCCTTCTTGTAGTAGTAGCCGACCTGCTTGGTGCCGCGGTAGTCGCCGTACTCGGGGTTGTTGCGCTCGTTGTGCGCCTCGACGTGCTGGCCGATCACCGTCCCGCCGCTCTGCCCGGTGCGGGCCCGGCCCTCCAGGTCGGCGAGCAGCTGCTGGACGGCCCGGGCGTTCGGCGAGGCCTGCGGGTCCCGGGCGAGCAGGTCCCGGCCGACCTCCGGCGGCAGGGTGCGGCCGGGGAGGCCGACCGTCACCGGGACGCGGGCGGGCCGTTCGCCGTCGGCCCGGCCGTCGCGCTGCAACAGCGCCACGGCGCCCGCAGCCACCACGATCCCGGCCGCGGCCAGGACGGCGGGCTTGCCGCGCAGGGCTCTGGGCAGGGCCACGGACCGCTCCTCCGGTTGCTCGCCGGCACCGGCCCAGGCGGACACAACCGGAACACTCGTGCGAATGACTGCCCCGAGAGCCTGCCACACTCCCCCGGCACCGGCGAGCGAACCCGCCGGGGCCGGGGCGTCACGGCGGATCAGCCGGCCGCGGCGGCCCCCGGCGCACCCGGCGCGGCCGCGGCTGCGGCCTTGGCGCGCTGGAGCAGCTGGCCCTTCACGTGCTCGCCGAAGCCGGCGGCCGCCGCGGTGGCGGTGGCGTCGGCGGCGTCGCCGCCCTTCGCCGAGCCCTCGACCGTGAAGTAGGCGTACCGGCCCAGGGTGTTGTGCGTGTTGGTGCAGCCCGGGGTGGCGCAGAAGGCCGGCGCGCCCGGCGCGACGGCGCCCTTGAGGTGGCCGGTGTAGCTCTTCATCGAGGTCTCGGCCTGGATCTTGTGGTCGAAGACCGCCACACCGACGGTGACCGCGCTGTCGCCGGAGACGTAGGTCGCCCGGAGCACCTTCTGGCAGCCCTGGTCACCGAGGACCTTGCCGAGCCCGCCGGTCGTCGAGTTCCCGTCCCAGCAGGGCGAGTCCAGCGAGACGAAGGTCCGGTTCCAGGTGGCGCCGTTGACCGTCACCTGGAGCGCGGAGAACAGTGCCCCCGCGTCCTGCGGCGCCGGGTCGGTGGCGGCCTCCCAGATCGGCTTCGACGGGTCGTCCGGCGCGCCGCCCGGGGTGCCGGACGGGTTCCCGCCCGGGGTCGCGGCGGCACTGGGCGCGGCGCTCTGGGCGGCACCCGATGCGGCGGAGGACGGCCGGCTGGAGGCCGAGGTGACCGGCCCGGCGACCGGCTTGTCGTCGCCGCCCTTCGTCAGCAGCACCGCCCCGCCCGCGATCAGTCCGCCGACCACGACGACCCCGACCGCCACGCCGAGGGCCCGCAGCCGGCGGCGGCGCTTGCCGTCCGCCGCGTTGCGGTCCGCCAGCGCCTCCCAGTTCGGCTCGGAGCGCTGCGGCGCCTGGGGCTGCGGGTACGACTGCGGGTGCTGCTGGGGATGCGGCTGGGAGTGTGCCTGCGGGTGCTGCTGGGGGTACGCCTGGGGGTTCGGCTGCCACTGCTGCCCCGGCTGCGGCAGCGGAGGCTGCCCCGGCGGACCGGGCGGACCGGGCGGACCGGGCGGCGCCACCGGCGGCGCGGGCGGCACCGGAGGCCCGTACGAGGCCGGCGGCGGCCCGAAGCCCCCGCTCGGCGGCAACACCGGGCCGGGCACCACCGGCGGCTGCTGACCGTGCGCGCCCCCCGGCCCGGTGGGAGGCGTTCCCTGCGGACCCTGCCCGGGTGCGCCAGTTCCGTCGCTCACGCGCCCCCTCGCTTCGCTCGATGATCGCTTCGCGAAACGCGCCCCTCGGCGCTTCGCCCGCTCATGCGCCCAGATCGTAGGGCATGCCCCCGGCAACCGGTCCGCCCGGTGACCGTTCCGTATCGAAACCAGGACGACGGGGCCCGGAATCAGGGCGCCAGGGGCTCGGAATCGGGGCGCCGGGAGCCCGGATCCGAGGCGCCCCAAGGCCCCGACCCGCCTCCTCCCGGCACCCCCGGTTATCGCTCCGACACACCGCGCCGTACTACATGTGGGGTCGCATCAGAGAGACACCACTAGATGTATGCTCAATCCTGCTGTCGATGCAGGGGAACCCGGTGCGAATCCGGGACTGCCCCGCAGCGGTGAGCGGGCGGCTCCAGCAGCCGCACCGCGAGTCCGAGTACCTGCCGACGGTGTGCGCACGGGCCCTCCCGCAGAGGCCGCGCCAGCACGAGAACTACCTTCCGGGCCTCGCGGGCGGGCCGGGGACGCCACTGTCGCGCGACGCTTCCTGCGTACGTGCCGTGCTCCCCTGCCCCGAACGGCCCGGTACCCCCCGAGCACCACCGCCGATCGCCGCCAGGAGAGAGCGCCTTGACCACCGCTGCCTCAGCCACCCTGCCCGCCCAGGGCACCGGCCCCGCCCCCACCGACCCGACGGTCTCCGACCCCGGTGGCGCGCTCCTTCGGCTGCTCACCGACCGCAGCGTCGATCTCCCCCAGGTGGACCCCGGCCATGTCGCCGCCGCCGCGCTGCGCGGCCGCCACGCCGGCTCGGACTTCGCCGAGCTGCGCGGGCTGGCCGTGGACGCCGCCGCGTCGATGATCGCCGAGGACCCCCAGTACTCGAAGCTCGCCGCCCGGCTGCTCGCCCTGGAGATCGTCGACGAGGCGAACAGCCAGGGCTCGCGCTCCTTCGCCGCCTCGATCGCCGTCGGCCACGCCGAGGGCCTGATCGGCGACACCACCGCCGCCTTCGTCGCCAAGCACGCCGCCGCCCTGGACGCGCTGATCGACGCCCACGGCGACGACCGCTTCGAGTACTTCGGCCTGCGCACCGTGCAGTCCCGCTACCTGCTGCGCCACCCGATCACCCGCAAGGTCATCGAGACCCCGCAGCACTTCCTGCTCCGCGTCGCCTGCGGCCTGGCGGTCGGCGACAGCGAGCAGTCGGTGCGCGAGGTCGCCGAGCTGTACGGCCTGATGAGCCGGCTGGAGTACCTGACCTCCTCGCCGACCCTGTTCAACTCCGGCACCCGGCACCCGCAGATGTCGAGCTGCTACCTGCTCGACTCCCCGCTGGACAACCTGGACTCGATCTACAACCGCTACGCGCAGATCGCCCGGCTGTCCAAGCACGCCGGCGGCATCGGCCTGTCCTACTCGCGCATCCGCTCGCGCGGCAGCCTGATCCGCGGCACCAACGGCAAGTCCAACGGCATCGTCCCGTTCCTGCGCACCCTCGACTCCTCGGTCGCCGCCGTCAACCAGGGCGGCCGCCGCAAGGGCGCGGCCTGCGTCTACCTGGAGACCTGGCACGCCGACATCGAGGAGTTCCTGGAGCTCCGCGACAACACCGGCGAGGAGGCGCGGCGCACCCACAACCTCAACCTGGCGCACTGGATCCCGGACGAGTTCATGCGCCGGGTCAACGCCAACGAGGACTGGTCGCTGTTCTCCCCCGCCGACGTGCCCGAGCTCGTCGACCTGTGGGGCTCCGACTTCGACGAGGCCTACCGCAAGGCCGAGCTGGCCGGCAAGGCCGTGCGCACCATCCCCGCGCAGACCCTGTACGCCCGGATGATGCGCACCCTGGCGCAGACCGGCAACGGCTGGATGACCTTCAAGGACGCCTCCAACCGCGCCGCCAACCAGACCGCGCTCCCCGGCCGCACGGTGCACTCCTCGAACCTGTGCACCGAGATCCTCGAGGTCACGGACGACTCCGAGACCGCCGTCTGCAACCTCGGCTCGGTCAACCTCGGCGCCCACGTCGCCCCGGGGGCCTCCGTCGACGACCTGCTCGGCGCCATGGACTGGGAGCGCCTCGACGCCACCGTCCGCACCGCCGTGACGTTCCTCGACCGCGTGGTGGACATCAACTTCTACCCGACCACCGAGGCCGGCACCTCCAACTCCCGCTGGCGCCCGGTCGGCCTCGGCGTGATGGGCCTCCAGGACGTCTTCTTCAAGCTGCGGATCGACTTCGACTCCACCGAGGCCGCGCGGCTGTCCACCCTCATCGCCGAGCGCATCATGCTCACCGCGTACGAGCGCTCCGCCGACCTGGCCGAGCAGCTGGGCCGCCACGAGGCCTACGGCGAGACCCGCGCCGCCCGCGGCGAGCTGCACATCGACCACTTCCCGACGGCCGCCCCGCAGTGGGCCGACCGCTGGACCGCGCTGCGCGCCCGCATCGCCGAGACCGGCCTGCGCAACTCGCTGCTGCTGGCCATCGCGCCGACCGCGACCATCGCGTCCATCGCCGGCGTCTACGAGTGCATCGAGCCGCAGGTCTCCAACCTGTTCAAGCGCGAGACGCTGTCCGGCGAGTTCCTCCAGGTCAACCCGTACCTGGTGCGCGAGCTCAAGGAGCTCGGCGTCTGGGACCAGCAGACCCGCGACGCCCTGCGCGAGGCCAACGGCTCCGTCCAGGAGCTGGGCTGGCTGCCCGCCGAGGTCCGCTCGCTCTACCGCACCGCCTGGGAGCTGCCCCAGCGCGCGCTGATCGACCTGGCCGCGGCCCGCATGCCGTACCTCGACCAGAGCCAGTCGCTGAACCTGTTCATGGCGGCGCCGACCATCGGCAAGCTCAGCTCGATGTACGCCTACGCATGGAAGGTCGGTCTGAAGACCACCTACTACCTGCGCTCGCGCCCGGCGACCCGGATCGCCCAGGCCGCCTCCGGTACCGCCCGCGCCGCCGCGCCCGCGCCCGTGCCCGTGAACACCCCGACCCTCACCCCGGAGGAGGAGGCCGCGCTGGCCTGCTCCCTGGAGAACCCCGAGTCCTGCGAGGCCTGCCAGTGAGCACCCCCGACCGCGAGAAGATGCTGCTCGACCCCGGCTTCGAGCTGACCCTGCGCCCGATGCGCTACCCGTCGTTCTACGACCGGTACCGGGACGCGATCAAGAACACCTGGACCGTCGAGGAGGTGGACCTGCACTCCGACGTCGCCGACCTGGCCAAGCTCAGCGAGGGCGAGCGCCACCTCATCGGCCGCCTGGTCGCCTTCTTCGCCACCGGGGACTCGATCGTCTCCAACAACGTGGTGCTGAGCCTCTACAAGCACATCAACTCCCCGGAGGCGCGGCTGTACCTGTCGCGCCAGCTGTTCGAGGAGGCCGTGCACGTCCAGTTCTACCTGACGCTGCTCGACACCTACCTGCCCGACCCCGAGGACCGCAACGCGGCCTTCGCCGCGGTGGAGAACATCCCCTCCATCCGCCAGAAGGCGCAGTTCTGCTTCAAGTACATGAACGCCGTCGACCACATCGACTCGCTGCAGACCAAGGAGGACCGCCGCGCGTTCCTCCTGAACCTGATCTGCTTCGCGGCGTGCGTCGAGGGCCTTTTCTTCTACGGCGCGTTCGCGTACGTGTACTGGTTCCGCTCGCGCGGCCTGCTGCACGGCCTGGCCACCGGCACCAACTGGGTGTTTCGCGACGAGTCCATGCACATGGACTTCGCGATGTCGGTCGTCGACACGGTCCGCGAGGAGGAGCCCGACCTCTTCGACGACGAGATGGCCAAGCAGGTCACCGAGATGCTGGAAGAGGCCGTCGAGGCCGAGCTCCAGTTCGCCCAGGACCTGTGCGGCGACGGCCTCGCCGGCATGAACACCGACTCCATGCGCCAGTACCTGGAGGCCGTGGCCGACCAGCGCCTCGCCCGCCTCGGCCTGCCGATCCGCTACGGGTCCACCAACCCGTTCGGCTTCATGGAGCTCCAGAACGTCCAGGAGCTGACCAACTTCTTCGAGCGGCGCGTCTCCGCGTACCAGGTCGCCGTCGAAGGCTCCGTCGCCTTCGACGACGACTTCTAAACCGCTCAGCCACCCCAGAGGTGCCCCGCCCGGCCCACCGCCGCGCGGGGCACCTCTGTCCGTACCGCCCCGACCCCCCACCCCATCCCCCCGAACTCCCCCGCCCCCACCCGGCGTTCACACCGGTCGGGGCCAGCTGAACCACTTTCCCGTTCCGGAAAGATCGCGTTCTTGACCCTGCACCCAGAGAGCCGGGAGCATCGGCCAAGACAGGAACCACTGGCGACTGGAGGCACCTGATGCTGCGTTGGCTGGCTGGGGACGGGTCCTGCAAGAACGGGAATTGCCCCACTCTGTGGGGCGCCGAGAACGGGGACTACGTGGTCCAGGGTTACGCGATCACCGATCCTTCCCGTCTCGCGGAGTTGAACCTGCCCGACGGCGAGTCGGCGGTCGTGATCCCCGCTACGGTCCTGGAGGGATACTTTCGTGCTCAAAGGTGAAGACTTCGGCCGCCTCTTCGAAACGTTCGAACGAACGGCCTTCCGGCTCGAAACGCTGGCGGTCTACGACGTGGACGAGGAACGCGACGAGTTCGCCGACTTCCTCGCGGGCAAGGGGCTGCCACCCGAATCGTCCGACAACCCTTGGGTCCGCTCCATGACCGACCTGGGCAAGCAGGTGGCCCGGGTGCACGTCCTCCACTCGCCCCTGTCGGACTACCTCCGATACGAGTTGGCGTCGTACCCCGGCAACATCACGGCCGGCGAGTCGATCGGCATCATCGACACGGCTCGGCAGAAGGTGGCCGGACTACCCGACCACGACTTCTGGCTGTTCGATGACGCCCAAGTCTACCGGATGCACTACACGGATGCAGGGCAGTTCCTCGGAGCCGAACTCCTGCCCGACGAGTACCTGAGCGAGTACCAGCAGTACCGGGAGATCGCTCTGACGAACGCCGTGCCCTTCGGGGAGTACTCGGCGGCTTGAGCAGAGAACAGCACAAGGACTTGGGCAAAGCCCTGCGGGCGCTGCGGATCGCCTCGGACAAGACAGCCGAGACCATCGCCCGCAGGGCTTCCATGTCTCCGGCCAAACTTTCGAAGATCGAAAACGGCAAGACCCTGCCGAGCGTGCAGGACGTGGACCTCATTCTGACCGCGCTCGGCATATCAGGCGAAGCCAAAGCAGAGTTCCTGGAGGCAGCCCGCGGCGCGGCGACCGAAGAGGTCGCCTGGCGGGAACTCCGCCGGATGGGCCACTGGAAGCATCAGCACGCCATCAAAGCCATCGAAGCCCGAACAGGCCTTCTCCGACTCTTCCAGGGGCAGCTGATTCCTGGACTGCTCCAGAGCGCCGAATACGTCTCGGCTGTCTTCGCCTTGCACCCAGAGCTGCCGGAAGAAGCGAAGACGAAGACGATCGCAGCTCGACTGGAGCGCCAGGCCGTGTTGTACGAACGCCAGCGGCAGTTCCACTTCCTCATCTGTGAACACGTACTACGTTGGCGGATCTGCCCTCCTGCCGTCATGGCTACACAGCTCGATCGCCTGGTGTCACTGTCCCGGCTTCCCAACGTGACCATCGGGGCCATTCCCCTCGCCAGACGAATGCCGGACTTCCCAATGACATGCTTCAGCATGTATGACGATCGCCTGGTCATCGTGGAGACGTTCCATTCAGAGATCACCACTCACGATCCACGAGATGTCGACGCCTATCTGTCAAAATTCTCCGAATTCGACGCCGTAGCACTACACGGAGACGACATGCGCGCACTGGTCGAGGGGATCCGAGACGAGTTTCTTCGAGAATAGGAAGCCTGCGCCACAGGGTCTCTGCCGAGAGTCGATCCGCCCGACAGGAACCGACCTCAGAGGAACTTCGCGGCGCAGGAAGTCGGCCATTCCGACTTCCTGCGCCAGCGCTCGATGCGCCCACCTGGCCAGCGCAGAGCCGGGACGAAAGATGAATGCGTGCGCAGCTCGAAAGGATCCGATGCGAGTTCTTTCAGAGACAGGAAAGACGACGGGAACAGGCACCAATCCGCCGTAATTTGGTGACTCACCGAAACGATCCGCGAGTCACGGGAGTCCACCATGTCCGCTGCGGGTTTCACTCAACCGAGCAGCACGAACTGTCCGCAGAAGCGTCGCCGTACGCACGCGGAACTCATGGAGCGGATCGACAACAACCCGGTCCGGAAGGACCTGACGACCGGGTGCCTGGTCGAGATCGTGGGGGCGCAGAACGGCCGGGCGCTGGTCCGGCCGCTGTTCGAGCCGGACGCCCCGCCGCGCCAGGTGCCAGCCGACCAGCTCACCATGCGCATCAGCCTGTGGCGATGACAGATCAGCCCTCCCCTTGAATCTTCCGCCCAAGTCCTGGGCGGGGCGGGGCGGTTCCGTGCTGCCCCGAAGCGATACCGGAAGGTGCAGGCGATGACTGACCACAACCTGTACGAACTCGACCTCTCCCAGGTCGAGTTCAACCGTGCGTGCGGCGGCAACCAGGGCGGGGGTGACGGCGGCGAGTCGTGCGTGATCCTCGGCCTGGTCGAGCACGGCGTCTTCGCCCTCGGCGACAGCAAGCGTCCCGACCGCGAGCCGCTGCTGTTCACCGCCGAGGAGTTGAACCGCGCCGGGATCGACCCGGCGCGGTTCGGGCTGTCCGTCTGAAGTCCCCTGACAGCCCCGGCCGCCCGCAGTCCCCTGCGGGCGGCCGGGGCTTCAACGTCTCCGAGGAGAAGCACCGTTGCACTTCCACGGCTACGAGTGGGCCGGTGACGGCCGGCTGCTGGCGAAGGAGCCGGAGCGTCGTCCGATCGAGGCCGCGCGGTTCGGCCTCTCGGAGCTCCCGCCAATGATGACCGGCTGGTGGCTGCTGCGGCCGGCCGCCCAGATCCGGGGCACCTGGGAGACGGCGGCCGACGCGGCCGACTGGCTTGCGGCACGGTACGAGGAGCACACGCCCGGCGGTGATCCTTGGCTTCCCACCGGGGCACGGCGACTCCGCGCGATCGAGCAATTGGAGGGTGCCGCAGACGTGGTGTGGTCCCGCTGGGTGTCCGACAGCCGCTGGTCGGGCCACTACGTGATCGCGTGCCCCCACAAGACCCGGCCGGACATCCCGTGCCCGACCCGGCACACCGCCCGGCCGCCGGTCTCGGGCTGACCTGCCGCCCCGTCTGCGGGGGCCCGTCGGAGTCTCCGGCGGGCCCCCGGAACGGGTTCGGCGAGACCGGTCAATCTTCGCCGGGAAGGAACACCCAGATCGGGGCTCTCGTGACGACCCCGGTACCGGCCGGGCCGCGAGGGAGGACGCTGGTACCGGTCCCGCCCGCACCAGACTTCCGGAGGAACGGTGAGCGCAGCGCCCCTGCACGGCCACCACGACAGCCAGCAGCCGATCCCGCGGACCCAGGACGCCGTCGCCGCCGCTCTCCCGCCGGCACAGCGGATGGAGTTCTACCGGGAGATGGGCGAGGCCGACGACTCGACGATCGGCGGTGTCCTGCGGCGCTGGTGGCTGCGCACCCAGCTCTACCGCGACCCGGAGGGCGACCGCATCCACGCCGCCGTCCAGGCCGGCACCGCCCCGGGCACCCCCGCGTCCGCGGTCCTGCGCCGTCTCGGGGCCCGGTGAGCGGCCTTGTCCGACAGCCGCCGGTCCGGCCTCCGCATGGTCGTGTACCCCGACCGGGTCCGGCCGGACAGTCGGTGCCCGACCCGCCCCTGACGGTCCCCCGCCCGGCGCGGGCGCTGGGCGGGGACCGTCGGGCGGGCGGGGCGCTCACGCTGCCGCGACCGCTTCCAGGGGGCTGAGGGTGGCGGCCCGGCGGGCGGGGAGGGCGGCGGCGAGGGCGCCGATGGTGAGGGAGGCGAGGCAGAGGAGGGCCAGTGTCCCCCAGGGCACGGCCAGCGTGTACTGCTTGACCGCGCCGCCGGCCAGGGCGCCGACGGCCCAGGCGCCGAACAGGCCGCCGGCCAGGCCGAGCAGGGTGCCGAACGCCGCGACCGTCACGGCTTCCAGGCGGATCATCCGACGGATGCCCCCGCGGTCCATGCCGATGGCACGCAGGACGCCGATCTCGCGCGTCCGTTCGGTGACGGACATGGCCAGGGTGTTGACGATGCCGAGGGCGGAGATCACGACGCCGATGCCGAGGAGCCCGTACATCAGGGTCAGCAGGTCGCTCATCGTCCCCGCCGCTTCGCGGACCAGCTCGGCCCGGTCCTGCACCTTCAGCAGCGGGTTGTTGCCCACCGCCGCCCGCAGCCCCTCCCCGGACGCGCCGTCGCCCCGGACGAGGATCCGCTGGACGGAGCCGGGCTTGAAGCTGTGGTTCTGCACGTCGCCCCGGGCACCGACCGCGTCGTGGGCGGTGGGGTTGTCCTGGTAGACGCCCACGACGGTGTACCGCGTGAACTCCTCGCTCCGGCCGAGGCGGGCGTTGACCTGGGCCCCCGTGCTCACACCGGTCTCGCGGGCGACGCTGTTGGAGACGGCGATCCGGCCGGGCCCGAGGTCCTGCGCGGAGCCGCTCACGAAGTCGAGCTTCATCACCTGGCCGACGCCGCCCGGCTCCACGCCGCCCGACTTCACGTCGGCCGGGTCGATGCCGGAGATCTCGCGCACCTTGCCGCCGATGACCACGGTGGAGTCGGCGACCGCGCTCGCGCCGCGTACCCCGGGGGCGCCGGCCACCCGCTGGACGGCGGTCGGGTCGATGCCGGTCATGGTGTCGCCGGTGCTGATGACGTAGTCGGCCGCGAGCCCGTCCGCCGTCTGCCGGTCGAGGGCCTGCCCGGTGGAGTGGCCGATGGTAGCCAGTCCGCTGACCAGTGCCGTGCTGATCAGCAGCGTGGCGGCGGTCGCCGCCGTGCGCCGGGGGTCGCGCAGCGCGTTCTGCCGGGCCAGGAGGCCGGCGACGCCGAACCGCCGGGTGAGGCGGCCCGTCAGCCGGATCACCGGGACGGCGAGGGTCGGCGCCAGCACGATCAGGGCGACGACCAGGACCCCGCAGCCGAGCATCGCGCTGCGCAGGTTCGCCTCGGAGGCGTCCTCGGCCGAACCCGCGAGCGCGACCAGCAGGCCGATGCCGAGCGCGAGCAGCCCCACCCCGGCGGTCGGACGCAGCCACGAGCGCCCGCCCGGCTGCACGGCGGCCGCCGCCCGCAGCGCCTCGATCGGCGCGATCCGCGCCGCCCTGCGCGACGGCAGCCAGGCGGCCGGCACCGTCACCCCGACCCCGACGAACAGGGCCGCCGCCACCGGCCGGGGCCCGATGACCAGCGGGCCCTTCGGCACCTGGTTCCCGTCACCGCTCAGCAGCCCGGGCAGCACGGCCGCGATGCCGAGCCCGAGGGCGAACCCCGCCGCCGACGCGACGACCCCGACCAGCGCTGCTTCGGCCAGCAGCGAGCGCACCACCTGGCGCCGCGTCGCGCCCACCGCCCGCAGCAGGGCGATCTCCCGGGTGCGCCGGGCGACGAGCATGGTGAAGGTGTTGACCACGAGGAACGAGCCGATGAACAGCGACACCCCGGCGAAGACCATCGGCAGCTTCTGGTAGCCCCGGGTCAACGTGCCGACGTAGATGGCCTGTTGGTTCGCCTGCGCCTGTCCGGTGGTGACCTCGGCGGTGCCGGGCGGCAGGACGGCGGCGATCCGCTCCGCCAGCTCGTACTGGCCGGTGCCCGGCCCGGCGGAGACCTCAAGGCTGGTGTCGTGCCCGGGAGTTGCGAACAGCCGCTGTGCGGTGGCCCGGTCGAACAGGGTGAGCGTGCCGCCGGCCGTGACCCGGGTGTCCCCGGTGGTGACGGTGCCGACCAGGCGCGCGGTGAGGACCGGGCCGTCGGTGGCGAGGGTGATCGTGTCGCCCACCCGGTACCGGCCGGCCGCCGCGGTGCCCCGGTCGACGGCGATCTCGTCGGCGCCGGCGGGGGCCCGCCCCTCGACCACGGGGTAGCGGGCGTCCTTGCCGTCGCGCCCCGGGACGTAGGCGGCCGCGAGGTTCGTCCCCCGCTTGACCCGCAGCGGTCGGCCGTCGGCCGCGTTCAACGTGGCGCTCCCGTCGACCGACGGCCGTACCGCCGCGACGCCGGGCACGTCGGCGAGCCGGCGCGCCAGCGCGTCCGTCAGCACGCTCGGTGCACTCGGCCGGTCGGGGGCGGCGGGAGACTCCTTCGCGGTGACGCTGACCGCGATGTCGGCGAAGGTGCGGGACGCGGCCGCCTGCTGGACGGCGGCGGTCGAGTCCGCGAAGACGAGGGTGCCGGAGACGAAGGCGACGCCGAGGCAGACCGCGAGGACGGTCATGAGCAGCCGGGCCTTGTGCGCCAGGACGTTGCGCAGGGCTGTGGTCAGCATGATCAGCTTTCGGAAGTGGCGGGTGCGGGGTCAGCCGGCGAAGGACTTCATGACGTCCAGCACCCGGTCCGGCGTCGGGTGCGCCATCTCGTCGACCAGCCGCCCGTCGGACAGGAACACCACCCGGTCCGCGTACCCGGCGGCCACCGGGTCGTGGGTCACCATGACCACCGTCTGCCCCAACTCCCTGACGGAGCCGCGCAGGAAGCCGAGCACCTCGCCCCCGGCCCGGGAGTCGAGGTTGCCGGTCGGCTCGTCGCCGAACACGATCGAGGGCCGCGCGACCAGCGCCCGGGCGACCGCCACGCGCTGCTGCTGCCCGCCGGACAGTTCGGCCGGCCGGTGGTCGAGGCGCTGGGAGAGCCCGACCATCGACACCACCCGGTCCAGCCACTGCCGGTCCGGCGTGCGCCCGGCCAGCGACAGCGGGAGCGTGATGTTCTCCAGCGCGGTCAGGGTGGGCAGCAGGTTGAACGCCTGGAAGATGAAGCCGACGCGGTCCCGCCGCAGCCGGGTGAGCTGCCGGTCGCCCAGGCCGCCCAGCTCCGTCGTGCCGATCCGCACCGACCCCGACGTGGGGGTGTCGAGCCCGGCCGCGCAGTGCATCAGGGTGGACTTGCCGCAGCCGGACGGGCCCATGATCGCGGTGAACTCGCCCTCCCGGAAGGCCACGCTGACCCGGTCCAGGGCGGTGACCCGGGTGTCGCCGCTCCCGTAGGTCTTCGTCAGGTCGACGACGGCGGCCGCGACCCCGGGGGTCGTTTGCAGGGCAAGGGGGTTGGCGATCACGGGAGGGGCTCCTGTCCGAAGGCGCGGGTCAAGGTGCGGGTCGGTGCACTTCGAAGGGTGTCCGGAGCACGTATCAGGCCCCTGCGCCGCCGTGTATCGGTCCCCGCGCCGCTTCGCGGCAGTTCTGCAGCAACCGCAAGCCGCAGCGGTCAGCCCGGCAACCCGGCAACCGGTTCGCTCAGCCCGGCAGCCGCAGCGTGGCCACCGCGCCGCCGTCCTCCGCGTTGTCGAGGCGCAGCTCCGCGCCGAGCAGCCGGGCCTGCCCCAGCGCGATGGTCAGCCCCAGTCCGTGGCCCGTGCCGCGCTCGGCGGCGCCGGTGTGGAAGCGGCGCGGGCCGTGCCGCAGCAGGTCCGGCGGGAAGCCGGGGCCGTGGTCGCGCACGACGACCGTACGGTCCTGGACGGTGACCAGGACGGGAGCGGCCCCGTGCCGGTGCGCGTTGACGACGAGGTTGCCGACGATCCGTTCCAGCCGCCGCGGATCGGTCTCCACCGTCCGCTCCGCCGTCCGCTCGGCCGTCCGCTCGGCCGCCACGGCGATCTCGGCCTCGTACCCGGTGCGCAGCACGGCCTCCCGGACGACGGCCGCGAGCGGCACCCGGGCCCGCGCCACCTCCTCCGCCCCGGCGTCCAGCCGCGAGATCTCCAGCAGGTCCTCGACCAGCCCGCGCAGGTCCCGCACCCGCGCCCGGATCAGGTCCTCGGTCTCGCCCGCCGGCAGCAGGTCGACGGCGGCCAGCAGTCCGCCGACCGGCGTGCGCAGCTCGTGCGCCACGTCCGCGGTGAACTGCCGTTCGGAGCGCAGCCGTCGGCCGAGGCTGTCGGCCATCAGATCCACCGTCGCCGCGATGTCGGCGACCTCGTCGCCGCCCTTGGTGGGCCCGGTCCGGGCGTCGAGGTCCCCGGCGGAGATCCGGCCCGCAGTCTCGGCGACCCGCCGCAGCCGGCGGGCGAGCAGTCCGGCCCCGTAGACCGCGGCCGGCGTGGCCGCCACGAGCGCGACCAGCGAGGCCACCGCCATCGCCGCGTCCAGCCGGGGCAGGTCGGAGAGCTGCGGTGCCAGGTTGACCCGGATGGCGAGGACGGGGCTGCCGGGCCCGCCGGTGCGCTGGGCGGCCCAGTAGCTCGGGCCCGAGTTCCCTTCGGCGTGCGCGTCGTAGGCCGTATGCCGTTCGCCGTCGGCCGGGTGGCGCAGGGCGGCGGGCAGGTCGACGGGATCGAGTTCGGCGCCGTCCGCCAGCGATCCGGTGCGCCGGTAGACGTCCATGGCCGAGTAGACGGCGTTGAAGGCCTGTGCCTCGGCCCGGCTGCGGATGTCGTGCGCGGTCCACAGGTGCACCAGCACCCCGACCGCCACCGCGACGAGGCAGGCGGTGGCGGCGGCCAGCGCGGCGATCTTCCAGCGCAGGGGGGCGCGGACCGGCCGGGGAGTCGGGTGCACCGCTCTCAGCGCCTGAGCTTGTAGCCGAAACCGCGGACCGTCTCGATCCGCTCCCGGCCGAGCTTGCGGCGCAGCCGCTGCACGCACAGGTCCACGACCCGGCTGTCGCCGTCCCAGCCGTACTCCCAGACGTTGCGCAGCAGGGTGTGCCGCTCCAGCACGACGCCGGGGTGGGCGGCGAACTCCAGCAGCAGTTTCAGCTCGGTCGGGGTCAGTGCCACCGGCGCCCCGCCGACGGACACCTCCATTCCGGCGGTGTCGACGGTGAGGTCCCCGAACACCAGGACGTTCCCGTCGGCGGCTCCGGGCGAGGGCGCCGGGGCGGGTGGCGCGTACGTCGCCCGCCGCAGCAGCGAGCGGATGCGCGCCACCAGCACGTACGTGTCCACGGGCTTGACCACGTAGTCGTCCGCCCCGGCCTCCAGGCCTGCGACGACGTCGAGGCCGTCGCCGCGCGCGGACATCATCAGGACGGGCACCAGGCTGGTCTCCCGGACCTTGCGGCACAGGCCGATCCCGTCCAGGCCGGGCAGCATCACGTCCAGGATCAGCAGGTCGAACTGCTCGTCCCGGAACAGCTCCAGCGCCGTGAGGCCGTCCGCCGCGGCGCGCATCCCGTAGCCGTAGCGTTCCAGCGCGACGGTGAAGGAGCGGCGCATCAGCTCGTCGTCCTCGACCAACAGCACGCGGACGGGGTGCGGGGGCGGCGCGGGCGAGGACACGGGCGGACGGCTCCTGCTCGGACGGCTGCGGGCGGCGGGCGGTGGGCGGTGGGCGGTGGGCGGTGGCAAACGGCGACGGTGGCATACAGCGGCGGACAAGGGCACGATACGGCAGATACCGGACGCCCCGGCCTCCTCGCCCGCATCGACGTCAGGCCGCGCACTCCCTGATACCCGGCGGATACAAACCCGCCGACGAACCCGCCGACGAACCCCCGCCGCACCCGCCGCGCCCGCCGCACCCGCCGCACCCGCCACCGATCACCCCTTGACCGACCCGGCGGTCAGGCCCTGGGCCAGGTAGCGCTGGAGGAACTGGTAGACGACGATCACCGGCAGCGAGGCCACCAGCGCCCCGGCCGCGAACAGCCCGTAGTTCTGGTCCTGTTGGCCGGAGATGATCCCGTAGAGGCCGACCGCGACGGTCTTGGAGTCGTTCGAGGTCAGGAAGATGTTCGCCAGGATCACGTCGTTGAGCGCGGCGGTCACCGAGGCCCTGTGGCGCCGGCTGGAGGGACACGGCGGGCAGGCCCGGGACTACCTGTTCACGCCGGAGCTGGTCGCCCGCGAGTCCACCGGCCGGGCGCCCGGCTGACGGGCCGCACCCGACGGGGAATCAAGTGCGGGAACACCGAAGGCCGGGACGCCTGTCGCGCCCCGGCCCTCGACGGTTCGTCAGTCGTTCGCCACGGTCGCGTACCGCGGGGTGCCCTCGGCCATCTGCTTCAGCGCGTCCTTGCGGTCCCGCTTCGACAGCTTGTCGATGTAGAGGGTGCCGAACAGGTGGTCGGTCTCGTGCTGCAGGCAGCGGGCGAAGAAGCCGGTGCCCTCGACCCGGATCGGCCGGCCGTCCTTGTCCACGCCGGTCACCGCCGCGTACTCCGGGCGGGGCAGCTCGGCGTACGCGCCCGGCACCGACAGGCAGCCCTCGTTGCTGTCGTCCAGCACCCGCCGGCGGTCCGCCGGGTACTCCTCCAGCTTCGGGTTGATCACGTGGCCGATGTGGCGCACGCCCTCGTCGTCCGGGCAGTCGTAGACGAAGACCTTCAGGTCCACGCCGATCTGATTGGCCGCCAGGCCCACGCCCTCGGCCGCGTACATCGACTGGAACATGTCGTCGATCAACGCGGACAGCTCACCGTCGAACGCGGTGACGTCCTTGACCTCGCGGTGCAGGACCGGGTTGCCCACCACGGTGATCGGACGCGCGGTGCCCTTGGAGAGGTCCGGCTGCTCGCCGACCACCTTCAGCGGGGCCTCGGCGGCCGCCGACTCCTGGTCGTGGTCGTGGTCGTGCTGGTGGTCCTGCTGCTCCGCCATCGCTGCTTATCCGCTTCCGCTTCCGAGAATGGTCCAGGTATTCGGCTCTCGCCGGGTACACCGCTCAAGGGTAAGCGGCGCGCTCAACAGACTTCTTCCAGATCGCGGTACGCCCGCGTGCCGGGCGAGGCCGCGGCCCAGCGGTCCAGCAGCGAGCGGACCAGCAGCGCGGGCGCGGCGATCCCGCACTCGCGCTCCACCAGCCAGGACATTCCGGCCTCCCCGCCCTGGCTGAGGTGGCTGAGGTGTCCGGGGTGCGCGGCGTCGCCGTCGTCGTGCGGGTCGTGGTGGGCGGTGTTCCCGTCGTCCGTGGCCATCCGGCTCTCCGAGCAGGCCCGGCAGAGCAGCCGCACCGAGGACGTCCAGTCCTCCGCCGCGTAGCCGGCGTCCGCGACCACCCGCTCCAGCGCGTCCCGGTCCGCCGCCGTGGCGGCCTGGAGCAGCACCACGTAGGTCGGCACCGGGGACGGCGCCCACAGCTCGATCTCGTCGAACACCGGGTAGGCGACCCCGTCGGTGACCCGCTCGCCGTGCGGGGCGCCGTCGTGCAGCACCACCTCGCCCCAGCGGCGGCCGGAGGACGGCAGCGGGATGGACAGCACCTCGATCCGGGCCGGGTCCAGCCGGCGGCCCCACACCACCTCGGACTCGCCGTCCGGGGAGAGCCGCACCGGGGTGGTGCCGAGGTCCAGGCTGACCGGGCCGTCCTGCTGCCCGCCCGGGCCGCCGGGCAGCTTCAGCCCGTACGCCTGCCAGGCGCGGCGGGCCAGCGGCCAGTCCTGCAGGGCGGTCGCGGTGATGCCGAGGTTCCACCAGTCGGGGGCGCCGTGCTCGCGGTCCAGCAGGGCGACGGCCCGCAGCCCGGCGGAGCGGGCCTGCTCCCAGTCCCGCCGGAACTTGTGCAGCAGGGCGAGGTTGAACCAGGAGTCGGACAGCCAGGGCTCCAGGTCGGCGGCCATCACCAGCAGCGCGCCGGCGTCCTCGTAGCGGCCGTCGCCGATCAGCGTGAAGGCCCGGTCGGTCGTCTGCCGCCAGGTGGCGGACGGCCGGTGCCGTGCCCGGTGGAAGATCCTCACGTTCGTCCCTGCCGTCGTCGTCCGCTCAAGTCCCGTACCGCCGCGTCCGGATCCACTTCCGCGGGGGTCCGGGGCACGGTGCCCCGGGTCGGTGTTCCACGCTACGACCGCATCCAACCACGCCCGCCCCCGCCCGCGCTCCCCACCGCCGAGGTTGGGGCCGCCCCTACCCAGCCTGCCCGCCCGGCCGCCCCGCCTCAACCCCGACCGAGGCCCGCCGGTCCGCGGCGCTCCGCCGGAGCCCGGGTCAGCCGCCGGACTCGGGCCCGCGCCCGAGCCGCAGGACAGGCGCTAGCCGCCCACCCGGGCCAGCGCGTCCACCACCCGGGCGTCGTACAGCCGGCCGCGCCCCAGCCGCAGCACCTCCAGCGCCTCCAGCCGGCCCGCCGCCTCGCCGACCCCGCGGCCGCGGGCCGCCGTCAGCAGGTCGTCGTGGGCGTTGGCCACCCGGATGATCCGGGCCGCCAGCGGCACCGCGCCGTCCCCGCCGGCCGTACCGAGCACCGGATCGGCCAGCCGGGCGACCTGCTCGGCGACCTGCCGGGGCACCCCGGTGCGGCTGATCACCTCGCTGCCCAGCCGGGCGATCCGCTGCTGCTCGGCGCAGGGCAGCAGCGCGGTCGCGCCGTCCGGCACCGGCTCGACCAGCGACAGCTGGCCCACGTCGTGCATCAGCGCCGCGTACTCCAGCAGGGCGAGTTCCCGGGTGCCCAGCCCCAGCTCGCGCCCCAGCGCGCACGCCGTGTCCGCGACCCGGCGGGCATGCCCGTGCGGGGTGTAGCCGGCCACCTCGGTGGCCCGGGCCAGGCTGGCGATGGTCTGCCCGGTGGTGGCCCGCACGGCCGCGGCCCGCCGGAAGGACACCTGGGCGAGCAGCAGCGGGGTGCAGAACAGCGGCAGCGCCCACAGCCCGACCTCGCCGGCCGCCAGGCTGACCAGCATCCCGGTGGCGACGATCGCCGAGCCGATCCCGAACAGCGAGCGCAGCTCGTCCTCCAGCGCCGCCGGGAACCGCAGCCCGCCCTCCAGGCCCGCCGCCGACCGGCGCAGCAGCGCCGCCAGGGTCGCGTCGCAGAGCGCGGCCAGCGCGGCGACGGCGGTCAGGAACACCCCGTACGCCGGGCCCTCGGGCGAGAAGCGGTCGACCAGTCCGCCGTTGTAGAGCGGCTGGAAGACGGCGGCGGCGAAGCCGACCCCGAGCAGCCGGCGGGCGGCGCTGTCCCGCCGGGCCGGGTCGGCCCAGGGCGGGCGCCGGTGCGGGCGGCCGGGGCGGGCCCGCTGGACCGGGCCCGGCCGGCCCCGGCCCGGGCGGCACGCCCTGAGCCGGGGCAGCACGAGGCCGGGCAGCCAGGCCAGCAGCAGGCCGACGCCGGTCACCGCGACGACCTGGAGCATCCCGGGCGCGGCGGGCACCCCGCGCAGCGGCCCGAGCAGGGCGTACGCCAGCGCGCCGGCCGCGCCGATCGGCGCCTGCTCGCGGTCGCCCGGAAGGGTGATCCGGACGCACTCGCCGAGCGCGATCAGCGCCGTGAACGCCAGCGCGACCCGCGCCCCGGCCACCCCGCGCAGCGCGACCGCGCCCACCGCGAACACCAGCAGCGCGGCCGCCACCGCGTGCACCACGCGGGCCTCCCGGCCGACCGCTGTCACGGCTGCCCGGCCGTGGGGACGCTCCCGCCCTGCGCGGGCACCCGGCCCGGCGCCGCCCGGGCCGGCTCGGGCACCCCGAGCGGAATGTCGGGGACGGCCCGGATGCCGTCCCCGGGCGGCGGCAGCACCGGCTGCCAGTCGTACCCGGCCAGCGCGTCGATCAGCGCCCGGACCATCACCGGGTCGAACTGGCTGCCCGAGCAGCGCTCCAGCTCCGCCACGGCCTCGGCGACCGGGCGGCCGCGCCGGTAGGAGCGGGTGGAGGTCATCGAGTCGAAGGCGTCGGCGACCGAGATGATCCGGGCGAACTCGGGGATCTGCTCGCCGACCAGCCCGCTCGGGTAGCCCCGGCCGTCCATCCGCTCGTGGTGGTGCAGGATCCCGGCGTGCGCCTCGCCGAGGAAGGCGATCCCGCGCACCAGCTCGTACCCGTACACGGGGTGGACCTCGACGGCCCGCCGCTCCGCCTCGCTGAGGGGACCGTTTCTGCGCAGCAGCTCGGTGGCCACGCCCAGCTTGCCGACGTCGTGCAGGATCCCCGCGAAGCGCAGGGTGCGCAGCCGTTCGGCCTCCATGCCGAGCTGACCAGCGATCAGCACCGAGGCCCGGCCGACCCGTTCGCTGTGCCCGCGGGTGTACGAGTCCTTGATCTCCACGGCCTGCACCAGCGACTGCACGGTGGCCTGGTGGGCGTCCCGCTCGCGCTGGCCCTGGGCGAACACCCAGGCCGAGATCGACAGCGGCAGCAGCGCCAGCAGGGCCGCGAACGCCCCGTACGGGCCCTGCCAGAGCACGGCCACCATCAGCCCGCCGGCCGCGTGCACCAGCACCGGCAGCCCGCACACCGCGACCGCCCCGCGCAGCAGCACGACGGGCCGGCGGTCCTCCGCGAGCATCAGCATCGCGCCCACCAGCACCCCGTTGACCAGGCAGAACGTGACGACGGCGGCGAAGCCGGGCAGCAGCGCGGCCGGGAAGCGGGAGCCGAGCAGCAGTTGCGGCCCGTACAGCAGGTGGAACGCAGCCGCGGAGGCGAAGGCGCACAGCGCGAGCTGGGAGCCGTTCCACAGCTGGCGGGTCCGGCAGTCGGTCCCGCCCGGGCCGCCGAGCACCGCGGCGGGCACCGCGACCAGCGCGGCGGCGGCCGGCGGCAGCATCAGCACGCCGGCGAACAGCACCGGGAAGAAGGCGTTGACCCCGGGGCGGGAGGGCGCCCGCTCGGGCGGCGGCGGGCGGCGCAGCAGTCGGCGGACCAGTCGCAGGCAGGGCGTCGGCAGGCCCTGGGCCAGCGACTCCCAGCAGCCGTGCAGGAAGGCCAGCAGCCCGACCTTGGGCCAGTCCACCGGGGCACCGAGCCAGCGCGGGACCCCGGGCGGCACACCGGCCGGCAGCAGCGGCAGCAGGCAGCACAGCGCCGCCACCGGGACGGCCACCAGGTAGCGCAGCGCCCCCTCCGGCAGGGCCGCGTCTTCGCCGTCGATAGCGATCTCGACCTCCCCGACGTCCGGGCCCGCGTTGCCTCAGCTCGCCGGGCGGACCGGCGGTGAGCGTCCGTCAGGAGGATAGGCCGCCACCCGGGCGTAGGGACGCATGATGGCGCGACGACGCTGCTGGCGCACCGCCAACTCACTCGAACGAGTGAGGGGCGCATGCAAGCACAAAGGGAGCGGCCCCGGGAGCGCACGCTCCCGGGGCCGTCTGACTCCGTGTCCGGACCGCTCGGCCCGCCCTCGCCGGCAGGCCCGTCCACTTGCTCCGCCCGGCCGTTGAACGGCCGCCCGGCTACTCCGCCGGGGCGCCCGCCTCGACGGTGGCACCGGGCCGGACCGCCGGGTCCTCCGGGGCCTCGCCGACGCCCGGCGCCGGCCGGTCCGTCTCGACGTGCAACTCGACCGTGGTGTCGACGGCGACCACCACCTGCTCGCCCGAACGCTGCCCCGCCCGGATCGAGTCGATCCTGGCCAGCACCTTGCTGCGCAGGTCGGCCGGGGTGTCGTCGCAGCCGCAGGAGCGCTTGATCAGCGCTTTGATCGCCTGCTCCAGCCCGTACTGCTTCAGGCAGGGCGAGCACTCCTCGAAGTGCACCCGCAGCTTGGCGCAGTCGCCCTCGGCCATCTCGTTGTCGAGGAATTCGTAGAGGTGGTCGAGGACCTCGCCACACTCCGTGTCGTGCGGATCGCCGCAGCTCATGAGCCCGAGCCCTTCGCTTCCTGCCCTGCCCCGCTGCCGGCCGGGACGAGCCCGCGCTCACGGGCGTAATCCTCCAGCATGCCGCGCAGCTGACGGCGGCCGCGGTGCAGCCGGGACATCACCGTACCGATGGGAGTACCCATGATGTCCGCGATCTCCTTGTACGCAAAGCCTTCTACGTCCGCGAGGTACACGGCGATCCGGAATTCCTCCGGAATGGCCTGGAGCGCGTCCTTCACGTCACTGTCGGGGAGGTGGTCGAGCGCCTGGGTCTCGGCCGAGCGCAGACCGGTCGACATGTGCGACTCGGCGCGGGCCAGCTGCCAGTCCTCGATCTCCTCCGCCGCCGTGCGCTGGGGCTCGCGCTGCTTCTTGCGGTACGAGTTGATGAACGTGTTGGTGAGGATGCGGTACAGCCAGGCCTTGAGGTTCGTGCCCTCGCGGAACTGGTGGAAGGACGCGTACGCCTTGGCGAACGCCTCCTGGAGCAGGTCCTCCGCGTCCGCGGGGTTGCGCGTCATGCGCAGCGCCGCCGAGTACATCGGATCCAGGAAGCCCAGGGCGTCGCGCTCGAAGCGGTCCCGCCGGGCCTCCTCGCTCTCCTGTGCCGACACCCGGAAGGTATCCTCACCGATCGCCTCGGCCAGCTCCTCACCGGTGAGCGCCTCGCCCGCGGGCTGGCCCTCCTCCGGGCCCCGGCCCGGCTCGGCCTCGTGCTCGGTCCCGACGACCGGACCCACCTCCTCGGCATGGCGGGCACGACCCACGGCGGGCCGCCCCGAAATGGAGGATATCGGGCTGACGGGCTTCTCGCCCGCGACAATCCAGTCGGACCAGGCGGGGCCGAACGCCGCGGCGGCCTCGCGCTGCTCTGACCGCTCGGGGCACGCGATCGAACCCATCTGCCCTGCCTCTCAACCGGGAATCGTGCTGACGAGAGTGCCAACCACCCCGGCCCCGCCCGCATTCCCGCGCCCGCCCCGAAATCGCTCGTACGGGTGATCGAGTGGAAACCCCCCGCTCACGGCCGCCCCCGCCGCCTCAGACGACCCGCAGCACCCAGTCCCCGACCGCCCGGCAGATCGCCTCCAGCACCTCGTCCTGCCCCACCGGCGCCCGCTTGGGCACGTCGAAACCGTGCCCGCCGTACGGCACCGCCACCAGCTCGTGCCCGGGCGGCAGCTCCGGGAACTCCTGCGGCCCGCCGAACGGATCCGCCGTACCCTGCACCACCAGCGTCGCCGTCCCCGACTCCAGCAGCTCCTGCGCCCGGCTCTTCTCCGGCCGGCCCGGCGGGTGCAGCGGGAACGCCAGCGCCACCACCCCCACCGCCCCGCTCGCCGCCCCGGTCCGGCAGGCCACCCGCGCCCCGGCGCTGCGCCCGCCGACCACCAGCGGCAGCCCCTGGCCGGCCAGCCGCCCGGCGACCGGGGCCCAGCCGCGGTCCAGCGTGCGCGGCGCCGGGGCGAGCCGCTTGCCCGCCACCCGCCAGGGCTGCTCCACCAGCGCCACGGTGATCCCGCGCGCCGGCAGCGCCGCGGCCAGCGCCACCAGGTCCCGGGCCTCGATCCCGCCGCCCGCGCCGTGACCGAGCGCCAGCAGCGCCTTCGGCGCACCGGCCCGGTGGTAGCTGATCCGGGCGTCCCCCACCTCGGTGGGGACGAGTTCGGTGGTCATCGTCGGTCGCTCCAACCGGCTCAGGCTCCCTCAGCTGTCAGGACTCGATCGTCAGGACTCAATGCGTCAGACGTCAGAACAGGGTGGTCTCGTACTCCGCCTCGGCCCACGGCTCCTTGAGCTCCGGCCCGTTGTTGCGGATGCTGCCGACCGCCGGCGAGACCGGGGTGGCCAGCAGCGCGCCGGGCGGCGGCGGTATCAGCAGCCGGCGCAGCTCGTCCGGATCGTCCAGCCCCGGGTCCAGCCACTCGTCGTAGGAGCCCGGGTCGAGGAACAGCGGCATCCGCTCGTGGATCGGCGCCAGCGACTCCTCGGCGTCGGTGGTGACGATGGTGAAGGTCACCAGCCAGGCCGCCGGATGGTCGGCCGGCACCGTCCGGTCGCGCCAGAACTCGTACAGCCCGGCCAGCGCCAGCGGGGTGCCGTCCGCCCGGGAGACGAAGAACGGCTTCTT
This sequence comes from Kitasatospora sp. NBC_01300, assembly GCF_041435235.1. Taxonomy (NCBI): domain Bacteria; kingdom Bacillati; phylum Actinomycetota; class Actinomycetes; order Kitasatosporales; family Streptomycetaceae; genus Kitasatospora; species Kitasatospora sp. NBC_01300. Next base: position 2,959,786 of record NZ_CP108408.1, read on the forward strand.
GCGCGCCTTGCCGCGCTCCCCCGGCACCGTCTGCCACTCGTAGTAGCCGTCCACCGGCAGGATGCACCGGCGCGAGACGAACGCCTGCCGGTACGAGGGCTTCTCGTGCACCGTGTCCGAACGGGCGTTGATCATCTTCACCGCCGTCTCGGCCGACCGCGACCACTGCGGCACCAGACCCCAGCGCAGCACCCTCAGCTGGCGCACCGGCCGCGCCCGGCCCTTCGGCACCCGCTCCAGCACCACGAAGGCGCTGGTGGTCGGGGCGACGTTCCAGTTGGGGGCCAGCGTCTCCGCCGGATCCCACTGCTCGACGCCGAACAGCTCGACGATGTCCTCGGGCTTGCCACTGGCTGCGAAGCGACCGCACATGCGGGCCAGCTTGCCATGCCGGCCCCGCTCACCACTTCTTCATCCCGCCAGGAGAACCGTCCGCTCCCGCCCGCCCGTCCCCGCATGGGAGGCTGCCCCGAACGGCCCAACGCAGCGGACGGAGGCGGAGACGAGACGATGAGCGCACAACCCACCGACCAGAACCTCGGCGAACTGTGGAACCAGGTCACCGGCACCCAGCCCGCGCCGCCCGGCTGGCTGGTGCTGGCCACCGCCGGCGCCGCCCTGCTCGCCGTCCTCGCCCGCCCGCTCTGGCACGTCACCCGCAACGCCGTGACCATCGCCCACGAAGGCGGCCACGGCCTGATCGCCCTCGTCACCGGCCGCCGGCTCGCCGGCATCCGGCTGCACTCCGACACCTCCGGCCTCACCCTCTCCTACGGCCGCCCCACCGGCCCCGGCATGATCCTCACCGCCGCCGCCGGCTACACCGCCCCCGCCCTGCTCGGCCTCGGCTGCGCCGCCCTGCTCTCCACCGGCCGGATCACCCTGCTGCTCTGGCTGGCCGTCGTCCTGCTGCTCGCCCTCCTGGTGCGCATCCGCAACGCCTTCGGCCTGTTCACCGTGCTGGTCGCCGGCGGCGCCTTCTTCCTGGTCTCCTGGTTCGGCAGCGCCGAGGTCCAGGCCGGCTTCGCCTACCTCGGCTGCTGGTTCCTGCTGTTCGGCGCCGTCCGCCCGGTCCTCGAACTCCAGCACCAGCGCCGCATCGGCTGGGCCCGCGACTCCGACGCCGACCAACTGGCCCGCCTCACCCACATCCCCGGCTTCGCCTGGATCACCGTCTTCCTGCTCACCGCCCTCGCCTGCCTCGCCCTGAGCGCGAGCTGGCTGCTCCAGCCCCTGCACTGAACCCCGCCCCCGGCGCGAACCGGCTGCTCCGGGCCCCGCACCGGGCCGCCCCCGCGGCACGGTCCGGCTGCCACAACCCCTGCACCGGGCCTCCCCCGTCCCGCCATGCGGTTGGCGCAGGGGCCGTTCCGGTACGGCCCCTAAACTTGGCCCCATGACCGAGACCCTGTGGCCCGCCCCCGTCGCGACCACCCCCGTTGACGCCACCGTCACCATCCCCGGCTCCAAGTCGGTCACCAACCGAGCCCTGGTGCTGGCGGCGCTCGCCGACGAGCCCGGCTGGGTGCGCCGACCGCTGCGCAGCCGCGACTCCCAGCTGATGGCCGACGGCCTGCGCGCCCTCGGCGTCGGCATCGAGGAGAAGGTCAACAACGACTCCGGCGGCACCGGTGGCGGCGAGGCCTGGCGGGTCATCCCGACCCCCGCGCTGCGCGGCCCCGCCTCGATCGACGTCGGCAACGCCGGCACCGTGATGCGCTTCCTGCCCCCGCTCGCCGTCCTCGCCGACGGCCCGGTGCACTTCGACGGCGACCCGCGCAGCTACGAGCGCCCCCAGCACGGCGTGATCAACGCCCTGCGCGCGCTCGGCGCCCGGATCGACGACGGCGGCCGCGGCGCCTTCCCGCTGACCGTGCACGGCACCGGCGCGCTCGACGGCGGCCCGGTCGAGCTCGACGCCTCCTCCTCCTCCCAGTTCGTCTCCGCCCTGCTGCTCTCCGGCGCCCGCTACAACCAGGGCGTCGAGGTCCGGCACGTCGGCGGCCCGGTGCCGTCGCTGCCGCACATCCGGATGACCGTCGAGATGCTGCGCCTGGCCGGCGTCCAGGTCGACGCCCCCGAGGACGGCGGCGAGAAGGACGTCTGGCGGGTCACCCCCGGCGCCCTGATCGGCCGCGACCTGGTGGTCGAGCCGGACCTCTCCAACGCCGCGCCGTTCTTCGCCGCCGCCCTGGTCACCGGCGGCCGGGTCACCGTGCGCGACTGGCCCAAGCACACCAGCCAGCCCGGCGACCAGCTGCGCGAGATCTACACCCGGATGGGCGGCGCCTGCGAGTTCACCGACGAGGGCCTGCAGTTCACCGGCACCGGCCGGATCCACGGCATCGAGGCGGACCTGCACGACGTCGGCGAGCTCACCCCGGTGATCGCCGCCGTCGCCGCGCTGGCCGACTCCGAGTCCCACCTGTACGGCATCGCCCACCTGCGGCTGCACGAGACCGACCGGCTCGCCGCGCTCGCCAAGGAGATCAACGACCTCGGCGGCGACGTCACCGAGACCGAGGACGGCCTGCGGATCCGCCCCCGCCCGCTGCACGGCGGCGTCTTCCACACCTACGAGGACCACCGCCTGGCCACCGCCGCCGCCGTGGTCGGCCTGGCCGTGCCCGGCGTCGAGGTGGAGAACGTGGCCACCACCGCCAAGACCCTGCCGGACTTCCCGAAGATGTGGGCGGAACTGCTCGGCGAAGCGGTGGCGGACGCCTGAGCGGAGACTGAGCACATGCGCCGCTACGGCAAGGACGCCGACGAGGACGACATCCGCAACCGCCCCGCCCGCCGGGGCTCCCGGCCGCGGACCCGGATCCGGCCCAAACACGAGGACGCCGCCGAGGCGATGGTGCTGACCGTCGACCGCGGCCGGCTGACCTGCCTGATCGACCCGGGCACCAAGCAGGAACGCGAGATCGTCGCCATGAAGGCCCGCGAGCTGGGCCGCAAGGGCGTCGTCGTGGGCGACGTGGTCAACATCGTCGGCGACCTCTCCGGGGACACCGACACGCTCGCCCGGATCGTCCGGGTCGAGGAGCGCAGCTCGGTGCTGCGGCGCACCGCGGACGACGACGACCCGTACGAGCGGATCGTCGTCGCCAACGCCCAGCAGCTGGCCATCGTCACGGCGCTGGCCGACCCGGAGCCCCGGCCCCGGCTGATCGACCGCTGCCTGGTGGCCGCGTACGACGCGGGCATGGAGCCGCTGCTGGTGCTCACCAAGGCCGACCTCGCCCCGGCCGGGCCGCTGCTGGAGTCGTACGCGCCGCTCGGCATCGACTACGTGGTCACCCGTCGGGACGAACTGGAGACGGCCGGTGCCGAGGCCGTCCGCGCGCACCTGCGCGGCCTCTCCACGGTGTTCATCGGCCACTCCGGCGTCGGCAAGACCACCCTGGTCAACGCCCTCGTCCCGGACCACCAGCGGCAGACCGGCCGGGTCAACGCGGTCACCGGGCGCGGCCGGCACACCACCGTGTCCGCCCTGGCGCTGCGGCTGCCCCCGCCGCCCGGCGCCAAGCCGGGCTCCAAGAAGGCGCTGGACCCGGGATGGGTGATCGACACCCCGGGCTTCCGCTCCTTCGGCCTCTCGCACATCGACCCGTCCCGGGTCATCCACGCCTTCCCCGACCTGGAGCCCGGCACCGTCGAGTGCCCGCGCGCCTGCAGCCACGACGAGCCGGACTGCGCGCTGGACGCCTGGGTCGCCGGCGGCCACGCCGAGGGCGCCCGGCTCTACTCGCTGCGCCGTCTGCTGGCCAGCAAGGAGGCCCGCGAGGGCGACTGATCCCGGCGGCGGTTTTACCGTCCCATGGGTTTCCCGACCGTTCGAGGTGTCGGACCGCGCCGGCCTGGCGATCATAGGAAGGTCGGGCCACAGCGCGGTCCGACCCGTCGATCGACAGGGAGGGCACGCGATGGCATGGGCCTTGGTGGTCCTGGCCGGCCTGCTGGAGACCGGCTTCGCGATCAACCTCAAGCTCAGCGAGGGCTTCACCAAGCTCTGGCCCACCATCAGCTTCTGCGTGTTCGCCCTGGGCAGCTTCGGCCTGCTCACACTCTCCCTGAAGAGCCTGCCGGTCGGCCCCGCCTACGCGGTGTGGACCGGCATCGGCGCGGCCGGCACCGCCGTCTACGGCATGGTCTTCCTGGACGAGACCACCTCGGTGCTGAAGCTGGTGTCCATCTCCCTGGTGATCGCCGGTGTGATCGGCCTCCAGCTCAGCGGCTCGGCGCACTGACCGCCGCCGGCCCGGCCCCGTCGCTCGCCCCACCGCCTCCGGCGGGCCCGTCCCGGTCCGCGAGCCCGGCTGTCCCGATCCGGGCGGGATCGCTAGGGTTTCGGGCATGGCCGATTACCACGACGATCTCCGACTCGCCCACGTCCTCGCCGACTCGGCCGACTCGGTCACCCTGGAGCGCTTCCGCGCCCTCGACCTGAAGGTCGAGACCAAGCCCGACCTCACCCCCGTGAGCGACGCCGACAAGGCCGCCGAGGAACTCGTCCGCAGCGTGCTGCAGCGCGCCCGCCCGCGCGACGCGGTGCTCGGCGAGGAGTTCGGCCTCCAGGGCTCCGGCCCGCGCCGCTGGGTGATCGACCCGATCGACGGCACCAAGAACTACATCCGCGGCGTCCCGGTCTGGGCCACCCTGATCGCCCTGCTGGAGGACGGCCCGGACGGTGTCGAGCGCCCGGTGGTCGGCATCGTCTCCGCCCCCGCGCTGCAGCGCCGCTGGTGGGCGGCCAAGGACCTCGGCGCCTACGCCGGCCGCAGCCTCACCAAGGCCTCCCGGATCCACGTCTCCGGCGTCTCCCGGATCGAGGACGCCTCGTTCTCCTACTCCTCGCTCTCCGGCTGGGAGGAGCGCGGCCGCCTCGATCCCTTCCTGGACCTCACCCGCGCCTGCTGGCGCACCCGCGCCTACGGCGACTTCTGGTCCTACATGATGGTGGCCGAGGGCGCGGTCGACATCGCCGCCGAGCCCGAGCTGTCGCTCTGGGACATGGCCGCCAACTGCGTCATCGTCGAGGAGGCCGGCGGCCGCTTCACCGGTCTGGACGGCGTGCCCGGCCCCGGCGGCGCCGACGCCGTCGCCAGCAACGGCATCCTCCACGAGGAGACCCTGCGCCGCCTGAGCGTCTAGGCCGCGAGCGCCCGGAACATGGTGCGGGCCCGGTCGACCAGTCCTCCGGTCGACCGGGCCCGCCGCTCATCGGGGCGCGTCCCGGCTACTGCTTGCGCAGCTCCCGGACGGCCGCCTCCAACCGCTGCCCGTAGTCGGCGTCGGCCTTGCGGAAGTTGTCGACCGCCCGCTCGACGATGTCCTCGCGGTCGGCGGAGACCTTGGCGATGAAGCCGGCCAGGTTGGCGATCAGCCGCTGCTTCTCGTCCTCCGAGAACAGCCGGTACAGGTTGCCGGCCTGCACGAAGTCGTCGTCCTCGGCGTGCGAGGGCGCCTCGTGGTTGCCGGTGGCGCCGGTGACCGCGGTGGCGGCCCACAGCGGGCGGCCGGTCTGCACCGGGCCGCCGAAGCTGTTCGGCTCGTAGTTCTTCTGGCGGCCGTGGCGGCCGTCGTACAGGTGGCCGTCGCGGCTGTTGGTGCGCGCCTCGGTGGCGTGCGGGCGGTTCACCGGCAGGTGGTCGGCGTTGATGCCGACGCGGTAGCGGTGGGCGTCCGCGTACGCGAACAGGCGGCCCTGCAGCATCTTGTCGGGGGACGGGCCGATGCCGGGCACGAAGTGCGACGGGGAGAAGATCGACTGCTCGACCTCGGCGAAGACGTTGTCGGGGTTGCGGTTGAGCTCCAGCCGCCCGATCTCGACCGGCGGGTAGTCGGCGTGCGGCCAGACCTTGGTGAGGTCGAAGGGGTTGAAGCGGTAGTTCGCCGCGTCGGCCGCCGGCATGATCTGGACCTGCACGGTCCAGCTGGGGAACTCGCCGCGCTCGATCGACTCGCGCAGGTCGCGCTGGTGGCTGTCCGGGTCCTCGCCGGCCAGCCGGTTGGCCTCGTCCTGGGTGAGGTTCCTGATGCCCTGGTCGGTCTTGAAGTGGTACTTGACCCAGAAGTGCTCGCCGGCCTCGTTCTGCCACTGGAAGGTGTGCGAGCCGTAGCCGTTGAGGTGGCGGTAGCTGGCCGGGATGCCGCGGTCGCCGAACAGCCAGGTCACCTGGTGGGTGGCCTCGGGCGACAGGCCCCAGAAGTCCCAGACGTTGTCCGCCTCCTGGGAGCCGGTGTACGGGTCGCGCTTCTGGGTGTGGATGAAGTCGGGGAACTTCACGGCGTCCTTGATGAAGAACACCGGGGTGTTGTTGCCGACGAGGTCGTAGTTGCCCTCCTCGGTGTAGAACTTCAGCGCGAAGCCGCGCGGGTCGCGCACCGCGTCGGCCGAGCCGAGGTTGCCGGCCACGGTGGAGAACCGCAGGAAGACCTCGGTCTGCTTGCCGACCTCGGACAGGAACGAGGCCCGGGTGTAGGGCGTCAGGTCGGCGGTCACCGTGAAGGTGCCGTAGGCCGCCGCGCCGCGGGCGTGCACCACGCGCTCCGGGATCCGCTCGCGGTTGAAGTGCGCGAGCTTCTCGAAGAGCTGCTGGTCCTGGATGAGCGCCGGGCCGCCGGGTCCCGCGGTCTCGGTGTTCTGGTTGTCGGCGACGGGGGCACCCGCCTCCGTGGTGAGGGTGGGGCGCAGCTCGTCCTGGGTCGTCATAAGAGGGCCTCCGCGTTATCCGGTCGTGACGACTCGATCCTAACTTGGACTTTGTCCAAGTCAACACTGGAACCAATCTCAGAGCGTGACTTACCCTGTTCCCATGAGCGACCTGCTGGAACGACTTCGCGGACGCGGCTGGCGGCTGACCTCACAGCGCCGGGTCGTGGCCGAGGTCCTCAACGGCGACCACGTGCACCTCACCGCGGACGAGGTGCACGCCCGCGCCGTCGCCCGCCTGCCCGAGATCAGCCGCGCGACCGTCTACAACACCCTCGGCGAACTGGTCGGCCTCGGCGAGGTCCTGGAGGTCGCCACCAACGGGCGCGCCAAGCGCTACGACCCCAACGCCCACCGCGCCCACCAGCACCTGGTCTGCTCCGGCTGCGGCGCCATCCGCGACGTCCACCCGCACGGCGACCCGCTCGCCGCCCTCCCGGCCGGCGAACGCTTCGGCTTCACCGTCACCACCGCCGAGGTCACCTACCGCGGACTCTGTCCGGACTGCACGGGCACGCCGTGACGCGGCCCCGCCCGGCCCGGCGGGAACCTCCCGACACGCCCTACGCGCTCAGCTCCGCGTGCAGCGCGCCCAGCAGGCGCCCGGCCCGCTCCGCCACCTCGGCCGGCCCGTAGTCGGCCGCCCGGCGGCACCAGTTCTCCGCCTGCACCGGCTCCCCCCGGCGCAGCGCCAGCAGTGCCAGGCGCAGCGCCGCCCGCCCGTGCCCGGCGTCGGCAGCCCGGGTGTACCAGAGCATCGCCTGCGCCTCGCGGTCCTGCCGGGCCAGCAGCAGCCCCAGGTTGAAGGCGGCGCTGCGGCTGCCGGCCTCGGCCGCCCGCCGGTACCAGCTCTCGGCGATCTCCAGCGCGCCGCGCTCGGCCGCCCGCACCCCCATCCGCACCTGCGCCCGCCGGTGCCCGGCATCGGCCGCCAGCGCGTACCAGTGCTCGGCCTCGGTGTCCGCGTCACCGCGCCGGTCCAGCACCGAGGCCAGCCGGAACGCGCCCTCCGCCGACCCGCCGGACGCCGCCTGCCGGTAGCGCTCCAGCGCGCCGGCCAGGTTGCCCCGCTGCTCCTGGGCGACGGCCAGTTGCAGCGCGGCCTCGCCGTGGCCCTCGGCGGCGGCCCGCGCGTACCACTCCTGGGCCTGCCGCTGCTCGCCGCGCCCGGCGTGCAGCACGCCCAGGTTGAACGCGCCGTCCACGCTGCCGGCCTCTGCCGCCTTGGAGAACCACGGCTCGGCGCCCGTCTCCTCGCCGCGCTGCAACAGCACCACGGCCAGCGCGTTGCAGGCCTCCCGGTGCCCGGCGTACGCGGCCCGGCGGTACCACTGCTCGGCCTGCTGGTCCCGGCCGGTGGCGACGCAGAGCAGGCCGAGGTTGAAGGCGCCGTTCTGGTCGCCCGCGTCCAGGGCGGTGCGGTACCAGTGCTCGGCCTCCTTGGACTCGCCGCGGCCGGCGTGCAGGGCGCCCAGCGCGTTGGCGGCGTTGCCGTCGCCGGCCTCGGCGGCCTCCCGCCACCACTCGGCGGCGGCGGCCAGGTCCCCGGAGTCGCGCAGCAGGAAGCCCAGCGCGCAGGCGGCCCGCGGCTCGCCGTTCTGCGCGGACTGCCGGTACCAGCGGGCGGCCTCCTCCAGCAGCGGCTGGTCGGTGGCGGCGCGCTCCTCCAGCAGCACGCCCAGGCGCAGCGCGGCGCGGGCGTGGCCGCGGGCGGCGGCGGTGCGGTACCAGGCCTCGGCGATCTCCTTGTCCCCGGCGGCCTCGCGCATCCGGGCCAGCCGGTAGGCGGCCTCCCGGTGCCCGGCGTCGGCGGAGACCTTGAACCAGCGCTCGGCGCGCACGTCGCGCCGGTGCTCCATCAGGTCGCCCAGCGCGTAGGCGCCGAGCGGGTGGCCGTGGTCGGCGGCGAAGTGCAGCCAGTACTCGGCGGCCTCCTCCTCGCCCTGGTCGCGCAGTTGGAGCCCGAGCGCGTGCGCGGCGGGGGCGCTGCCGGCCACCGCGGCCTGGCGCCACCACTGGGCGGCCTCGGCGCGGTGGCCCTGCTGGTGCAGCAGCACGCCGAGGTTGTTGGCGGCGGCGCGCGTCCCGGCGGCCGCGGCGGCGCGCAGGTAGGGCTCGGCGTCCTCCAGGTCGCCGCGGCGCAGCAGCAGGGTGCCGAGCCGGCTGGCGGCGTCCGGGTCGCCGTCGTCGGCGGCCTGCCGGTGGCGGGCCTCCAGCGCGGCGCTCTCGCGGGCGGCCAGCGCGGTCTCGAAGCTGGTGGTGTCCAGGCCGGCCTGGTCGAGTGCGGCGGCGTTCGGGCCCTCGGCGGCGCCGTCGGACCCGTACGGGCGGACGGCGTCGGCGAACTGACGGGTGGGCACGCGGACCAGGCTGTCGGGGCCGTAGCCGGCGACCGGGGGGCGCTCGGACAGGCCGCTGGTGCGCTGGGCGGGCAGGGCTCCGGGGCGGCTCTCGGGGCTCTCCGCCCAGGCGTCGGTGTCCGCCTCGGTGGCCGCCGCGGACTTGGTGCCTGACCCGTACTTGCCGATCAGCCTCATGCCGACTCCCGCTCCCCCAGAGTGTCGCGGCATCGTGCCCCGGCCCGCGGCCGGGGGGACCCCCAGGGGAGGCGCCGGAACCGACGGCCGATCAGCAGCCGCGCACCGTCCCCCATGTGTCCCATCGTCGCACCACCCGCAACCCGCGTACACCTGCCCCGGCCGAATTCGGGCGGGGCCGACCCGAAGCCGACGAAATTGCTTCGGCGCTTTGTCGATTTCCCGACACTCGGGCCCCACAAACCCCGTGCCGTCGTCGTTGGCGACGGTTGATGGTACCGGAGCGGTTCCCACCGCTTCGGGGGAAAAACACCAGAGGCCCGGAGGAAGAATCCTCCGGGCCTCTGGCCACTGAGTAGCGGGGACAGGATTTGAACCTGCGACCTCTGGGTTATGAGCCCAGCGAGCTACCGAGCTGCTCCACCCCGCGTCGGTAGTTGAACCATAGCACGGGTGCGGGGTGGAACAGGAATCGGTCGCCGCAGCTCAGCGGGCCACGGCTCCGGCTACGGCTGTCCGGACGGCGATCCGGTCGGCGTCGCGCCCGGGGTCGCGCCCGGCGTCGGGGCCTGCGCCGGGCTCCCGCCGCGGGCCGCCTCGGCCGCCTTCAACGCGTCGCCCAGCGCCTTCTGGGCGTTGCCGTAGGCCACCCAGTCGCCGTTCTTGAACGCGGTCTGGCTGTCGTTGTACGCCTTCTCCGCGTCCCCGAGCGCCTTCTGCAGCTCCGGCGAGATCGTCCCGCCCGGCGTCGCCGTCCCCGGACCGGTCGACGTCCCCGGGTTGGTGGGCGTCCCCGGGTTGTTCGGCGTGGACGGCGCGGTCGGCGTGGTCCCCGGGGCCGCCCCGGCGAACACCTTCTTCAGCGCGTCCTCCAGGGTGTTCTCGAACGCCACGTTGTCGTTCCCGTACACCGCCAGCACCTTCTGCAGCGTCGGGTACTTGGCGCCGCGTCCGCGCACGTACACCGGCTCGACGTTGAGCAGCCCGCCGCCGACCGGCAGGGTCAGCAGGTTCCCGTACTCCAGCTCGGTGTCACCGCCGCTCTTCAGCGCGAAGATCTGCGAGGCCACCTCCTGCCGGGAGTTGAACGTCGACTGCACCAGGCCCGGGCCGGGGGCGCTGTTGTCCCCCGAGATCTTCAGGATGCGGATCTTCCCGTAGTCCGGCCCCGGATCGGCGTTGACGGCCATGAACGCGGCCAGGTTCGGGCGGCCGTTGGGCACGAAGGTCGTGGTCAGCGAGAAGCTCGCCGAGGTGACCTGCGGGTCCGGCATCCGCACCGTCACGTAGTACGGCGGCTGGACCTGCTTGGTGTCGCTGGTCGGGTCGACCGGGATCTGCCAGATGTCGCTGCCGTTGAAGAAGGAGTTGGCGTCGGTCACGTGGTACTGGCCGAGCAGGTCGCGCTGCACCTTGAACATGTCCTGCGGGTAGCGCAGGTGCGGCAGCAGCGTGCCCGGGATGTCCGCCTTCGGCTCGACGGTGCCGGGGAAGGCCTTCATCCAGGTCTTCAGCACCGGGTCCTGCTCGTCCCACTGGTAGAGCTTCACCTCGCCGGTGTAGGCGTCCACCGTGGCCTTGACCGAGTTGCGGATGTAGTTGACCTGGTTGGCGACGGTCAGCAGCTCACCGCGCTGGTTGGTCAGCGAGTCCTTGGTCGCGGTGCCCAGCGTCGTCTTCGACGAGAACGGGTAGCCGTCCGAGGTGGTGTAGCCGTCCAGCACCCAGACCACCCGGCCGTCCTGCACCACCGGGTACGCGTCGGCGTCGATCGACAGCCACGGGGCGACCTTCTCCACCCGCTCCTTCGGCGTCCGGTTGTAGATCACCTTCGCGCCGTCGGTGATCGCCCCCGCGTAGAGGATCTGCGGCTCGGCGAAGCGCACCGCGTACGCGGCCCGGGTGATCGGGTTGTCCAGCGAGACACCGCTGTTGCCGGTGTAGGTGTACTCCTTGTTCTCGCCGGTCTTGGTGGTGTAGTCGATCTCCTTGTTCGAGCCGCCGACGATCGAGTACGACGTCGTCTTCTCGCCGTAGTAGATCCGCTGCTGGTAGTCGCCCAGCGCGCCGGTGGCCGGCAGGCCGGACTCGGTGAACACCGGCTCGCCCTTGTCGCTGACCTGGTTGCCCTTGGCGACGACCGCGCCGTAGCCGTGGGTGTACTTGAAGTGGTCGTTGATCCAGTTGCGCTGCACGCCGTTGAGGTCCAGCTCGCGCAGGCCGATCACGGTGTCCTGCTTGTCCGTGCCGGAGCCGTAACGGTCCACGTCCAGGGTGTTCGGGAAGGCGTAGTAGTTGCGCTGCTGCTCGATCGACTGGAAGGTCGGCGAGACGACGTTCGGGTCCAGCAGCCGGATGTCGGAGATGGTCTGCGCGTCCGGCTTGAGCGCCTCGGCCGTCGTCGACCCCTGCGGGCTGTACTGGGTGGTCTGCGCGTCCGCGATCCCGTACGCCTGCCGCGTCGCGTCGATGTTCTTCTGGATGTACGGCGTTTCCTTGGCCTGCTCGTTCGGCTTGACCTGGAACTGCTGCACGATCGCCGGGTACAGCCCGCCGATCAGCACCGCCGACAGCACCATCAGCCCCAGCCCGATCAGGGCCGGCGCCCAGGTGCGGCGCACCGGCGTCAGGAAGAACAGCAGCGCGCAGATGATCGCCACGAAGAACAGGATCGTCTTGGCCGGCAGGAACGCGTTGGCGTCCACGTAGCGCAGGCCGGTCCAGCCGGAGACCCCCTTGTAGGAGCCGGTCTTCACCGCCAGCGCGTACCGGTCCAGCCAGTACGCCACCGCCTTCAGCAGCACGAACACGCCCAGCAGCACCGCCAGGTGCCCCTGCGCGCCCGCGCTCGCCCGACGGCCCGGGCCCTGCAGCCGCAGCCCCCCGTACAGGTAGTGCACCAGCGCCGAGGTCAGCAGCGAGACGATCACCGCGCTGAACGCGAAGCCCAGCACGAACTCGTAGAACGGGAGGTCGAAGGCGTAGAACGAGACGTCCATGCCGAACTGGGCGTCCTTCTCGCCGAAGGGCGTCGCGTTCGTCCACATCAGCCAGGTCCGCCACTGGCCGGACGCCGCGGCGCCCGCCACCAGGCCGATCACCAGCGAGACCCCGATCAGCGCCCAGCGCTTGAACGGCGCCAGGCCCGACCGGTAGCGGTCCAGGCTCTGCTGCTCGACCGACATCGCCGACAGCGGCGGCCGCAGCCGGTGCGCCAGCCAGACGTTGAAGCCGACGATCACCGCCATCAGCAGGCCGAACACCGCGAACAGGCCGATCTTCGTCCACAGCTGCGTGGTGAACACCGAGGAGTAACGGACGGATCTGAACCACAGCCAGTCCGTCCAGAACCCGGCGAACATGACGAACAGCAGGAACAGCACCGCGAGCACGCCCAGGGTCAGCAGGGCCACCCGCGCCCGCCGGGAGGGCGGCCCTACCCTGCGCCGGAAACCCGGCCCTGAGCGTTCCGGCATCTGGAATACCACGGTGGCACCTCAGCTGTGTCGTCTGGAGTCAGTCGGTCTTCAGGGAAACTTAACCAGGCTTTGGCCGAGTTCCCACCGTTAGCAGACGGTTACGACGCCGTTCCCCGTCCCGGCCGTTCCCCGGCCCACCGGCGGCGCCCGGCGCCCGGGCCCCCGCCCGGCGTGTGAGGATTGAGGCATGTCCGACGCGTCCAATGCACTCAACACCCCCGGCTCCCCCGACGACGTCTCCAAGCTCCCCGCCGCCACCCCGCTCACCCGGGCCGCGCTGGAGATCGACGAGTACGCCGCCACGCTCGGCTGGGACCTCCCGGCCCGGCTGTTCGCCCTGGTGGACAGCACCGCCCTGCGCAAGGCCGACCCGAAGATCGCCGCCCAGCTCGGCCTCGGCGACGACGACACGGCCGGCCTCACCCCGGTCGAGCAGGACGAGCTGCCGGCCGGCATGGAGCTGGACAAGTTCCTCGGCACCATCGCCTGGCCCGACGCAGTGGTCGGCTGCGCCCTGGTCGTCGAGCGCCTGATGCTGCCTCCGGGCTCCGAGCAGACCCGCCCGCGCAACGCCAGCGACGCCCAGCTCGCCGAGTGGGTGGCCAACCACCCCAAGCGCGAGGAGGTGCGGATCACCGCCGCCGTGCTGCGCAACGGCAAGAAGGAGATCGCGCTGCGGCTGCGCTCCAAGGACGTCGCCCGCGAGGTGCTGACCGGCCCGGACCTGGTGCCCGGCCTGACCGCGGCGCTGCTGGCGACCTTCTCGTAGCCCCCGGCTGCCCCGGCGGCACCCCTTCACGTTCTCCGCACTACGTCACGGGATTACTTCACGGCACTACTTCACGGCGCAGGACGGCAGCGCGGAGGTCTGCCCGGAGCGGATCTGCTCCAGCGACTTCAGCGCGCCGTCCAGCGTGTCCGTCTTGATCAGGTTCAGCCCGGACGGGACGTTCTTGGTCGCCTCGGCGCAGTTCGAGGACGGGGTGAAGAAGTACTCGGCGCCGGCGTCCCGGGCGGCGATCAGCTTCATCGATATCCCGCCGATCGGGCCGACCTTGCCGTCGTCGTCGATGGTGCCGGTACCCGCCACGAACCGGCCGCCGGTGAGGTCGCCGCCGGGGGTGAGCTTGTCGATGATGCCGAGCGAGAACATCAGTCCGGCGCTCGGCCCGCCGACGTCCTGGAGGCCGATGTCGATCTGGAACGGGTAGGTGTGCCGGATCGTGGTGCCGATGCCGACCACCGCGAGTTCCGCCCGCTCGGCCGGGGCCTTCGGGTCGAGGTCCTTGGCCCGCACGGTGGGGACGGTGACGTCGGTCCGGTCCCCCGGGTTGGCGCCGCCGTTGCCGGTCGCGTCCTTGACCCGCGGGACCACGGTGAAGACCACCGACTCACCCGGCTTGTGCCTGGTGACCGCGGCCACCACCTGCTCGGCCGTGCTGACCGGCGTGCCGTCGACGGCCACGATCTGGTCGCCCGCGTGCAGCCGGCCCTCCGCCGGAGCCCCCGCCGTGACCGATTTGATGATCAGCTCGGTGCCGACCGGGATGCCCATCTGGTTGAGCGCGGCGGTGCGGGCACTGTCCTCGGAGGAGGCGAACTCCTCGGCGTTCTGCTTCTTGGCGTCGGCGTCCGTCTGCCCCTTCGGGTAGACGTTGTCGTGCGGCACGACCATCACGTCGTCGCGCAGCCACCCGACCACCGCGTTGACCAGGCTGGGCTCGTACTTGGCCCCGGTGACCTGGACGGTGGTCATGTTGAGGTGCCCGGTGGTCGGGTACGAGTCGCGCCCGGTGATGGTGATCACCGACTTGCCCCCCTGGTTGCCGAGCGTGTTGTACGTCGGCCCCGGACTCATCTCCGTGTACGGCACCTTCATCAGCACCGAGACGCAGAGCAGCGCTATGAGCAGCAGGGTGGCAGCGAGCATCGTCGCGGAGCGGCGTGGCATGCCTCGACAGTACGGGACGCGGATGAGCGGGCGCCCCCCGGGCTAGCGGCCGGAACCGTCCTCGGAGGCGGCGCTTCCGGCGGTGGTGCGTTCCATCGCGGCCATGAAGCGCCGGTGCTCGGCGAGCGAGGCCGGGTCCCCCGTGGCTCTCGGGGCACGCTGGGCCCAGCCCGCCCACAGGGCGGCGAGCAGGACGGCGATGACCGGAATGATCAACCAGGCGAGCGCACCCATATCAGTACTCCCAGCTCGTCGTGTCTATGAGCAGATTAACCACTCCGGCGGACAACGCGGCCGGCGCCGTCCGGGTTACGGGACGGCCGATCGGCTCACTGCCAGGGAGTATTCGGCCCACTGACCCAGACCCGTTCGAGTGAGAGCCCGGCCCGCCCGGCATGTTCGTCGCATTCCGTGCGCAGGTGGCCACTCTCCGCAGCCAATCGCCCTTTTCGGGTCCGCCCCGGTCCGATCCGGTCCGATCCACAGGGGCACCCGGGTCAGCAACTGCCGGCGCCGACCCACTCCTCCTCGCCGTCGGTGAAGACCTGGTGCTTCCAGATCGGCACCTCGTGCTTGAGGTCGTCGATCAGCCGCCGGGCGGCCGCGAAGGCCTCGCCCCGGTGGGCGCAGGACACGGCGACGATCACCGCCTTGTCGGTGATCTCCAGCCGGCCGACCCGGTGCACCGCGGCCAGCGCCCGCACCGGGAAGTCGGCGACGACCTTCTCGGCGATCCGGCGCATCTCCTGCTCGGCGGTGGGGTGGCAGCTGTATTCCAGCGCGGTGACCGACTTGCCGCCGTCGTGGTCGCGGACCGTCCCGACGAAGACGGTCGT
The DNA here is from genome assembly GCF_041435235.1 of Kitasatospora sp. NBC_01300. Classification (NCBI taxonomy): domain Bacteria; kingdom Bacillati; phylum Actinomycetota; class Actinomycetes; order Kitasatosporales; family Streptomycetaceae; genus Kitasatospora; species Kitasatospora sp. NBC_01300. The sequence continues at coordinate 2,975,307 of NZ_CP108408.1, forward strand.
CCCGCCGGCCGCGTCGTCGCCGACCGCCTCGTACACCTCGTCCAGCGAGAGCGGGGTGTCGCGGATGGCGAGCAGGCGGATGGGGTCGTGGTTCTCGGACATGCCCCCATGATTCCCCATCCCGGGTGGTTTGAGGCAAGCAGGTTCCGCATCACGATGGCGGGATTCCGCATCGTGAGAAAACCTGCCCGTCCCTCGGGGCCGCCGGTCTCAGAAGCGGCGCCGCTTTCGGGCCCGGCGCACCAGCGCGGCCGTACCGACCAGCGCCACCGTAGCCCCGGCCGCCCCCAGGCTGGTCGCGGCCTCCTTGCCGCCCAGCCGGCGCCCGGCCACCGCGTGCTTCCCGGCGACCTGGCCCAGCAGCTCGGCCAGCACCTGCTCGTTGCTGTGCTCCGGACGCCAGCCCGCCTCGTGCAGCCGGCTGCCGGACACCACCCACGGGTACATCGTGTAGGCCAGGTCCCCCGCCGGGGCCGGGGTCAGGCCCAGCCGGTGCAGCCGGGCCGCGGTGCCCAGCGCCAGCGAGGCCGGCAACTCCATCCGCCGGATCCCCGACAGCCGCTCCACGTCCTCCTGCTCCAGCCAGCCGTCACAGCCGACCGTCACCTCGCCCTCCACCAGGCCCAGCGCCGCGTACTCCAGCGCCGCCGCCAGGTCGTCCACGTGGCAGAACTGCCAGCACGGGCGGGAACCGGCCACCACCAGCAGCCTCGGCGCCTCGAAGTGCCGGGTCAGCACGGTGTCCACGCCGGGGCCGACCACCACCGCCGGACGCAGCACCGTCACCTGCAGCCCCGGGTGGGCGCGCGGCGCCCTGCGGGCCAGGCGCTCGATCTCCAGCAGGTCCCCGACCAGCGAGGCCTCCTCGGTCGCCCGCAGCTCGGAGTCCTCGGCCAGCGGCACCTCGTTGTCGGCCAGCGCGCCGTAGACCATCGCGGAGGTGCAGAGCACCACCCGGTGCACCCCGGCGGCCGCGGCCGCCGTCAGCACGGTCTGCGCGCCGCGCACGTTGTAGGCGCTGCGGGCGCGCGGATCCGACTCCATGCCGAAGTCCATCGCCAGGTGCACCACCACGTCCACCCCGGACAGCCGCTCGGCCACCGCGGGGTCGCGCACGTCCAGCACCCGCCACTGCACACCCGGCACCTCACCGCGCCGGTCGTCCACCGCCAGCACCCTGCGCACGTGCGGCGAGGCGACCAGACGGGCCGCGACCCGTTCGCCGATCACGCCGGCGGCACCGGTGACGGCCACGGTCAGCGGCCGTCCGCCGTAGGCTGGAGGCGGCGACGCCGTGATGTCCGGGGCGTCCTCGTCTCCGGTCAGCCCAGAGCGAACGTCCGAAGGCGGGGAACTCACCGACCATCCTCCACGGTTAGCTTATGTGCGTACGGACGTGTGTCACGTACGTCCATCCTGCCCGAGGCGAAGGCCCGGCGGTGCACCCGGCGCGGGCCTGCCGCACTGGAGCCGCCCACGAGTCCCCCACTCCGCTGGTGCCCCGGGCGGGCAGCACTTCCCGCCACACCCGTATGACGGCCGACCGGATCGAGGACCCCGTGAGCGACCTTCCCTTCGGATTCGGCGTTCCGCCCGAGGAGCCCGAGGACGGCAAGGCCAAGCCCGACAACGAGCAGCAGAAGAAGGACCAGGGCTCCGCAGGCTCCGACCAGAGCGGCGCGCAGCCGTTCGGCTTCGGCGCCGGCAACCCGTTCGGCGCGCTGTTCGGCATGCCCGGCGGCGGAGCCCCGGGCGGCCCCGGCGGGGCCGACAACCCGTTCGCCGCGATGTTCGGCGGCCTCAACCCCAACGACCTCGGCAGCGCGTTCCAGCAGCTCGGGCAGATGCTCTCGTTCGAGGGCGGCCCGGTGAACTGGGACCTCGCCAAGAACATCGCCCGCCAGAGCGTCGTCGCCGAACCCGCCGAGGGCAAGAGCAAGGACCGCTCGGTCAGCGCCGCCGAGCACTCCGCCGTCGCCGAGGCCGTCCGGCTCGCCGACCTGTGGCTCGACGGCGCCACCGAGTTCCCCTCCGGCGCCGGCACCGCCGTCGCCTGGAGCCGCGCCGAGTGGATCGAGGCCACCCTCCCGGTCTGGAAGGACCTCGTCGACCCGGTCGCCGAGCGGGTCGGCAACGCCATGGGCGGCGTCCTGCCCGAGGAGATGCAGGCCATGGCCGGCCCGCTGATGGGCATGATGCGCTCCATGGGCGGTGCCATGTTCGGCACCCAGATCGGCCAGGCGCTCGGCGCCCTCGCCGCCGAGGTGGTCGGCTCCGCCGACGTCGGCCTGCCGCTCGCCCCGGCCGGCAAGGCCGCACTGCTGCCGCAGAACGTCGCCGAGTTCGGCGAGGGCCTCAACGTGCCCGCCGACGAAGTCCGGCTCTACCTCGCCCTGCGCGAGGCCGCCCACCAGCGGCTCTTCGCCCACGTGCCGTGGCTGCGGGCCCACCTGCTCGGCGCCGTCGAGGCCTACGCCCGCGGCATCAAGGTCGACACCTCCCGGATGGAGGAGCTCGTCGGCCAGCTCGACCCGAACAACCCGGAGGCGCTCCAGGAGGCGCTGGCCGGCGGGCTGCTCCAGCCCGAGGACACCCCCGAGCAGAAGGCCGCGCTCGCCCGCCTGGAGACCGCGCTCGCGCTGCTCGAAGGCTGGGTCGACGCGGTCGTGCACGCCGCCGCCGAACCGCACCTGCCGCAGGCCGGCGCGCTGCGCGAGACCGTCCGCCGCCGCCGCGCCGCCGGCGGGCCCGCCGAGCAGACCTTCGCCACCCTGGTCGGCCTGGAGCTGCGCCCGCGCCGGCTGCGCGACGCCGCCCGGCTGTGGGCGCTGCTCGCCGACGCGCGCGGCATCGAGGGCCGCGACGCGCTCTGGCAGCACCCGGACATGCTGCCCACCGCCGCCGACCTGGACGACCCGGACGCCTTCGTGCACCGGGGCACCGGCGACCTGGAGGGCGGCCTCGACTTCGACGCGATCGACAAGCTGCTCGGCGAGGCCGCCGCGGGCGGCACCGCCGCCAAGCCGGACCTCACCAAGAACGACGGGCCGGCGAAGAGCGAGGAGCCGAAGCGGGACGGCGACGGCGACGGCACCGACGGAAAGGGCGAGCCCACCGCATGACGGCCACCGACACCGGGGCGATGTCCCTGCACGCGGACGCCGTGCGCACCCTGACCGGGTGGCGCCCCGCCGACGAGGAGCAGGACCGGCTGCGGCTCGACTACCTGGCGCACCTGGCCGAGCAGCCCGAGGGCCTGTACCGGTCCTGCCTGCCCGCGCACATCACCGCGAGCGCGGCGGTCGTCGACCCGGCGGCCGGGCGGGTGCTGCTCACCCTGCACCCCAAGGTCGGCATCTGGCTGCAGATGGGCGGGCACTGCGAGCCCGACGACCGGGACCTCGCGTCGGCGGCGCTGCGGGAGGCCGTCGAGGAGTCCGGCATCCCCGACCTGGCCCTGCTGGAGCTGGACGGCGTCCCGGTGCCGGCCAAGCTGGACCGGCACCGGGTCCGCTGCACCGGCAAGGACCGGCCGGAGAACACCCACCTGGACGTCCAGTACATCGCGGTGGCACCGGCCGGTGCGCAGGCGCTGATCAGCGAGGAGTCGCTGGACCTGCGCTGGTTCGACTACGACCGGCTGCCGGAGTTGACCGACCACTCGGTGCGGGACCTGGTGGCACGGGCCCGCCGGCTGACCAGCTGAGGTGAAACGCGAAGAGGGGGCGCGGGCCGATCGGCCCGCGCCCCCTCTTTTCGTTCCCCGCATCGTTCCCCGCGTCGTTCTCCTCGCCACCCTCTCCGCCGCCGCCTCCCGGCCGGGCGTCAAGCCGTCAGCCGCAGGAACAGGCCGGATCGGCATCCCGGTCGGCGTGCCGGGCGCCGGGGATGTGCGGCAGCCGGGCCGCCGAGACCACGCCCTCCAGGTAGCCGCGGGCCCGTTCCGTCCGGGGGTAGGCCTCCAGCAGGGCCCAGAACGCCGGGCCGTGGTCCGGCACCAGCAGGTGGGCGAGCTCGTGCAGCAGCACGTAGTCCAGGACGTACTCCGGCATGCCCTGCAGACGGTGGGAGAGGCGGATCGTCCCCTCGCTGGGGGTGCACGAGCCCCAGCGCGAGTTCTGGTTGGTGACCCAGCGGACCTGGGCGGGCCGGGCGCGATCGCCCAGGTAGGCGGCCGACAGCCCGCGCGCCCGGTCCATCAGCGCGTCGTCGCCGAGGATCCGGCGGCTCTCCTGGGCGGCGAGCTTCTCCAGCATCTGCGCGACCCAGCGCTGCTCCTCGGCGTGCGACATCCGGGCCGGGATCAGCACGATCGTGCGGTCGCCCTCGCGGTAGGCCGAGACGGTGCGGCTGCGACGGGCGCTGCGGCGCACTTCCACCCGGCCGCGGTCGTGCGGCTCCGGTGGCGCTGCGGCGGGTGGGTGCTGCGGCGACGCGGGCCTCGCCTGCTGATCCTGGTCCCGACGCCCACGCGTGCTGGGCGCCGCCACTTGCGACCCGGACGCTGCACGGGCACGCCGACGCGACGCCGGTGGATGGGAGTCCCGCTCGGCTGCCATGGCACACGACGTTACCCGGTACCACGGACAGAAGTCCGGTGCCGTGGCCGAAATCTTTCATGGAGTGATCGGGAACGAAAAGTCGACGGCGGGTGTCCGGAAACCGGCGCCGGAGCGGATGGGCGGTTATCCACAGGGTCTGCGAACAGATGATGTGATCATGAGCCTGGGCCTGTGGATAACTTTGCGCACGACGTCGGGGCGATGGGGCATGCTGCGGTCAGCCGTCCGGAAACGATCGGAAGGGAGATCGCCGTGCGCCTCGTACTGAAGCCCGCCCTGTCCCGCAGCTGGCGGGACTCCGACACCCTGCAGTTCGGGACCATCACCCGCTACGCCGGGGTGCTCGGCCAGGCCGACAAGACCCTCTGCGACTTCCTCGGCCTGGTCGACGGGACCAGGGACCGCCCCGAACTGCTGGAGGCCGGCGAGCAGCTCGGCCTCGGCCGGGAGCCCGCCGACGCACTGCTGACCGACCTGGAGGAGACCGGGTTACTGGACGACGCGGAGGCGGCCGGCACCGCACTGGCCCGCTTCCCCCAGCCCCACCGGGACCTGCTCGGCCCCGACCTCGCCTCGCTGTCCCTGGTCCACTCCGGCCCCGGCGCCGCACCGGCCGTCCTGGCCCGGCGGGCAGGCGCCCGGATCGAGGTCCGCGGCGCGGGCCGGGTGGGCGCCGCCGTGGCGGCCGTGCTCTCGGCCGGCGGGGCGGGCACGGTCACCGTGGTGGACGGCGGCCGGGTGCGCCCCGGGGACTGCTCCCCGGCAGGACTGCCGCCGGGGGACGTCGGGCGGCTGCGGTTGACGGCCGCCCGGGAGGCCGTGCAACGGGCGGCGGGCCGACCACTGGTGCCCGTGCCCCGGCGAAAGCCCGACGGGCCGCCGCCCGACCTGGTGGTGCTCGCGCCCCGGGACGGGAGCGGGGCGTTCGCCGGCGGGACGTACGAGGCCCGACTGCTGCTCCGGGCCGGGGTGCCGCACCTGTACGTCGGAGTGGTCGAGGAGTTCGGGGTGGTCGGGCCCCTGGTGCTGCCAGGGGTGTCGGCCTGCGGACACTGCCTGGTCCTGCGCCGGGAGGACGAGGACGCCGCCTGGCCCCGGATCCTGGCCCAGCTGGCGGACGGCGGGCCCGGCCGGGCGCGCACCCCGGCCTGCGACACGGCCCTGGCCACGATGGTGGCCGGCCTGGCGGCGCTGCACGTCCAGGTCCACCTGGACGGCGGGCGGCCCCCGAGCGTGGACGGGTGGTGCGAGGTGTCGGCCGGCGAAGGGATGCCACGACGTCTGCGACTGCGCGGACACCCGGACTGCGGGTGCCTCTGGCAGCCGCAGCCACCGAGGTGAGGAGGAGAGGAACCTGCCGGGCGCGGGCCTGGCCGAGGAGAGAACCTACCGGGCGCGGGCCCGGCGGCTGCGAGGCTCGGCAGCCGCCCGGCCCCACGCCACGGCGGACCGGGCCAGCGCCCGGCCAGGTGAGCCCATGGCCAGGTGAGCCCATGGCCAGGTGAGCCCATGGCCAGGTGAGCCCATGGCCAGGTGAGCCCATGGCCAGGTGAGCCCATGGCCAGGTGAGCCCATGGCCAGGTGAGCCCATGGCCAGGTGAGCCCATGGCCCGCGCCCTGCCTGGGGCAGGGCGCGGGCCATGCAAGGCGGGGATCCGCTGTTGCCAGCGGGAGGTGGTGGGCGGGAGGTGGGGAGGGTGGGGGCGGGGGGGAGGGGGCCCCAGAGATCAGGCAAAGAACCACGCGCAGGAAGTCGGCCCGTCCGACTTCCTGCGCACCACCACACCACCACCCCACCCCACCGCACCGAAGGCCGGTGCCCCTGGGGCACCGGCCTTCACGGCGAGGCGGACCAGCCAGGTCCAGCGAAGTCAGGCGGCGATCCCGGCGTCCTCCACCGACGCCCCGGCCACCGGCTCCCCCGCCGCCGTCCCGGCCTTCCGGTCGCGCATCACCAGCGTGGCCACGACCGCCGCCGCCAGCACCCCGATCGCGCTGATCGTGAAGGTCGTCGACATCGCCGAGGTGAAGGCCTCCCGGACGGTCCGGACGAGCCCGGCGTCCCCGTTGGCCAGCGCCAGCGCCCCGCCGACGGAGTGCTTCGCCTCCTCCGGCATCCCGGCGGGCATCTCGGCGGCGAAGCCGCTCGACAGTAGCGAGCCCAGGATCGCGATGCCGAGCGCGGTGCCGGCCTGCTGGATGGTGTCGTTCAGCGCCGAGCCGACGCCCGCCTGCTCCGGCGGGATGGTGCCCATCAGCGCCCCCACCGCCGCCGGCATCGCCAGGCCCGCGCCGAGGCCGAGCAGCCCGAGGGCGACCGCCGGGACGGTGAAGCCGGTGCTGGCGGTGACGGTGGTCAGCAGGGCGAAGGAGGCGGCCATGACGAGCATCCCGGTGAGGATGAGCAGGCGGTTGCCGATCGTGGCGGCGAACTTGGCGCCGACCCCGTTGCCGACCAGGGCGGCGATGGCCAGCGGAACGAACGCGAGGCCCGCCTTGACCGGCGAGTAGCCGAGCACGAACTGCAGGTACTGGGTGAGCACGAGCAGCAGGCCGCCATTGCCGATCTGCACCAGGGTCAGCGACAGCGAGCCCCCGCTGAAGTTGCGGTGCTTGAAGAGCGCCAGCGGGACCATGGGCGCGGAGGTGACGTTCTCCCACACCACGAACCCGCCGAGCGCGAGCACCGCGACGGCCAGGGTGACCAGGGACTGGCCGCCGAAGGCGCCGTGCTGCGGGATCTCGATGATCCACCAGACCAGGGCGGTCATGCCGGCCGCGGACAGCACCGCGCCGAGCGGGTCGGGCTTCTGCCACGGCCCCTTGGACTCCGGCATCAGGAGCAGGCCCGCCAGGATCGCCAGGGCGACGACCGGAACGTTGATGAAGAAGATCGAGTGCCAGGAGAAGTGGTCGATCAGCACGCCGCCGAGGACCGGGCTGCCGACCAGCCCCAGCATCGCCACGGAGCTCCAGGCGGCCATCGCCTTGTTGCGCTCGTCCTCGTCGAAGACGGTGATGAGGATCGACAGCGTCGAGGGCATGATCAGCGATCCGCCGACGCCCATGGCGACCCGTGCCGCGATCACCTCGCCGGGGTTGGTGCAGAAGGTGGCCGCGAGGGAGGCCGCCCCGAAGAGCAGCAGTCCGATGATCATGATCTTCCGGCGGCCGAAGCGGTCCCCGAGGCTGCCGGCGGTGAGCAGCAGCCCGGCGAAGACCAGGACATAGGAGTCGAGGATCCACTGGGTGTCCTGGGCGCCGGCGTCGAGGTCCGCCGTCATCGAGGGCACGGCGACCGTGAGCGCCATGCTGTCGACCACCAGGACGAGCGAGCTCAGGCACAGCACGATCAGGATCCACCAGCGGTGCGGGTTGCGGCCCTCGGTCGCGTTGAGCGCTGTCATCAGCCACCCCTCCATTCTGCGCACACCGTTCCCCCGATGCGCACGTCGATCCTTCGTTGCGCACACTGTACGCACTGCGGAACAGTGTGCGCAACACCCGACTCCTGTACGCTCGATGCGAACGGTGTACGCAGCGAAGCAGGAGCAGAGGGAAGGGGAGCCGCCATGGCCGCCGAAACGAACCCGATCCCGTCCGTGTGGGCCCGTCGGCAGCGCGAGCCCGACCAGCCCGCACTCAGCCGGGCCGCGATCGTCCGCGAGGCGATCACCATGCTGGACGCCGAGGGCATCGAGGCCCTGAGCATGCGCAAGCTGGCCACCCGGCTGAACGCGGGCGCCACCTCCCTGTACCGGCACGTGGCGACCAAGGACGAGCTGATGGAGCTCGCGGTGGACGAGGTCTTCGGCGAGATCACCCTCCCGCCCGCCGACAGCCCCGACTGGCGCGCCGCCGCCACCGAGGCCGCCGGCGCCTTCCGGGCGACGGCCCTGCGCCACCCCTGGCTGTCGTCCGTCCTCGGCCAGGCCGGCCTCGCCTACCTCGGCCCCAACCTGATGTCCTACGGCGAACGGCTGACCGCCTTCTTCACCTCGGCCGGCTTCCCCGAGCCGGTCCGGGCGATCGACGCGGTCATCTCCTACGTCGTCGGCATGAGCACCACGGAGGCGGCCTGGCTCACCACCGTCGCCCGGGCCGGCGAGAGCGAGGCCGCGTTCATCGCCCGGCTGATGCCCGCCGCCCGGGAGGCCACCGCGGGCTTCGCCCACCTCACCGACGCCTACTCGACCGTCTCCGCGGACCCGGACCCGGCCGCCACGCGCGACGCCAAGTTCGCCTACGGCCTCGACGTGGTCCTGGACGGCCTGGCCCTCCGCCTGCCCCGCTGACTCTCCGGTCGGACGACCCCCGGCCACTCCGCTCAGCGCGCAGCCGCCGTCCGCCCACCACGCCGGGCCGACCGGACCAAGCCGTCCAACTCCCCCGCAAAGGGACAGCGGTCGCGTCCCACGTGCGGGCGCCCCTTCCCCGCCTGGCGAAATACCGGCGGTCGCGGGGTGGGGAGCGGGCACAATGGCCTAGTGATGGTGGGCCGTCCGGTGTCGGGGGGCCAGGGAATGGAGGCCCGGGTGAGCGATCTTCCGCGCAAGGCAGTGACCCGCACGGCACGGCTCGCCGCCCTGCCTCTGGGGATAGCCGGACGCGCCACGCTCGGTCTGGGCAAGCGCATCGGCGGCCGCTCCGCCGAGGTGGTGACGGCCGAGCTCCAGCAGGCCACCGCCGACCAGCTGTTCAAGGTCCTGGGTGAACTCAAGGGCGGAGCCATGAAGTTCGGGCAGGTGCTGTCCGTCTTCGAGGCCGCGCTGCCCGAGGAGGTCGCCGGGCCGTACCGGGCCGCGCTCACCAAGCTGCAGGACGCCGCTCCCCCGATGCCCGCCGCCAAGGTGCACACCGCGCTCGCCCAGCGGCTCGGGGACGGCTGGCGCGAGCTGTTCCGGGAGTTCGACGACCGGCCGGCCGCGGCCGCCTCGATCGGGCAGGTGCACCGGGCCGTCTGGCACGACGGGCGCCGGGTCGCGGTCAAGGTGCAGTACCCGGGCGCGGGTGACGCGCTGCTCACCGACCTGACGCAACTGAGCCGGGTGGCCTGGCTGTTGGGCCCGCTGATCCCGGGGCTGGACATCAAGCCGCTGATCGCCGAGCTGCGCGAACGGGTGTCGGAGGAACTGGACTACGAGCTGGAGGCGCAGGCCCAGCGCCGGCACGCCGAGGAGTTCGCCGGCGACCCGGACATCGTGGTGCCCGGCGTGGTGGCGCAGGCCGACCAGGTGCTCGTCTCCGAGTGGATGGACGGCACCCCGCTGGCCGAGGTGATCACGGACGGCACCCAGGAGGAGCGCGACCGTGCCGGGCAGTTGCTGGCCCGGTTCCTGTTCGCGGGCCCGTCCCGGACCGGTCTGCTCCACGCGGACCCGCACCCGGGCAACTTCCGGCTGCTGAAGGACGACGGCCCGGCATCGGGCTGGCGGCTGGGGGTGCTGGACTTCGGCACGGTGGACCGGCTGCCGGGCGGGCTGCCCGCGCCGATCGGGGCGTCGCTGCGGATGGCCCTGGACGGTGACGCGGCGGGCGTGCTGAAGATGCTGCGCGAGGAGGGCTTCGTCAAGCCCTCGATCGAGCTGGACCCGGACGCGGTGCTGGACTACCTGCGGCCGATCATCGAGCCGGCCGCCGTGGACAGCTTCCACTTCACCCGGGCCTGGATGCGCGCGCAGGCGGCCCGGATCGCCGATCCGCGCTCGCCCGCCTACAACCTGGGCAAGCAGCTGAACCTGCCGCCCGCGTACCTGCTGATCCACCGGGTCACGCTGAGCACCATCGGGGTGCTCTGCCAGCTGGGCGCCCAGGCGCCGTTCCGGGCGGAGATGCTGGCGTGGCTGCCCCAGTTCGCCGGTCAGGAGCCGGCGAAGCCGGCCGACGACCCTGCGGGGACGACGAAGCCCGCCGGTCGCAAGCCGGCCAGCGGCGGGCCCGCCAGCCGCACCCGCAAGAGCTGACCGCAACGCCGCCCCCGACGACCGCAGGCCGCTCCCCGTGACGGGGGGCGGCCTGCGGCACGACGGGGGTGGAACGCGGGGAGGCCCCGCGCGCGACGACGGCCGCGACTACATCAGGGCGACGGCGATCGCCTTGCGGGCCCGCAGCGAGGCGCGCTCGGCCCGCTGCTTGAGCCGGCGGGCCCGGGCGACCCGGGTGACGAGGCGTTGGTGCTCGGCCTCGTGCAGGCGCTCTTGCATATGGGCCCGGGCCAGGGATTCGTGGAGGAGTTGCATTTCGAGGGTCCTGTTCTGGATCTGAAGTTCGGTGGTCTGCTCAGCGCGGACGGTCGGATCGATGGCGGCGGCGGTCATGTGGTGGTCCTGCTCGTGGTGCGTGCTCGGGAAGGGGGCTGGCCGGGATGCGTCGGCCTTGGCGGCGGCGATCCGGACGGAACGGCGGAGGGAGCTGTCCAGCAGGGGCTGTTCTCCCCGGCGGACGGCCCTGGCGCCGTGGGCGGGGTTCACGCCATGACCTCGGTCTTGCGCGGACGGCCACGCGGCCGCTTGCGGGCCACGACGACGCCCTGGACGAAGAGCTCGCCACCCCAGACGCCCCACGGCTCGCGACGCTCCAGCGCACCGGTCAGACAGGCGTCCTTCACCGGGCAGGTGCCGCAGAGGGACTTCGCGTACTCGACGTCGGCGGGCGTCTCGGCGAAGAAGACCTCGGGGTCGAAGGCGCGGCAGGGGATGGGGAGCCCGAGCGCCTCGGCCTGCTCGATGGAGCTGATCTGCATGGAAAGAACCTCCGGGGGGTCGGCCTGGTCGGCCTTGGTGATCTGGCTTGTCGGCGGTACGGACGGGATGGGCGGCGTGATGACCGTGGACACTGTGGCGTCTTCCTCGTCTTTTCAGTGGTTCCGGCCCAGATGGCTGGTGGGTCTGGGCCGGAGGCCCCGGGGGGCCTGGGTGGTCTTGCGTACCGGACAAAACAGAAGGGCCGCGGATCCCGGTGTGACGGGTTCCGCGGCCCTGGAGGTGCCGACCTGAGGCTTACTCAGGTTCGTTCTCTCCAGGGTTCAGGCCCGCGGAAGGCCCGCATCCGGACGGCCGTGGCGCCCGCAAAGGCGGCCATGGCCTGGTTAATCTGCTGCTCGTTCTGCTTCTGGGTGTTTCCGGCACCGACGACCTGCGCATAGTCGCCATGCATGGCGGCTACTACGACTGCCTTCGGTGCCTGGGTCGGTCGCTCATCACGCAGGGAGCGCGACGTGCCGAACGACGCCCAGTCGCCGGACAGACCGGCCTCGACGGAGGTGCCTTCGACGTTCCTGCCGCCCGCGGCGCAGACATCAGTGTGTCCAAGGCCACTGACAGCGGGGACGACGGAGACACCGGTGGTGTCGAGACCCAGACCGGTTCCACCGAGCTCGGCGAGCGCCCACAGGCGGGCGGCACGCAGGGAGGCAGCAACAACGGTCTGGCCAGTCATTTTGGTGATCATGATGTTTCCCACTGTCATCGCCTCCTCTCGGCGTCTCGCGGAGCCAGGTCGCCCCGGTTCCGAATGTTCGGATGTCTGTCTCGGTGAAGCTGTTGGGTGCAGGGGATTCGGCACAGGTGTCACCCCGTGCGATCTCGTCCCCTTGACCGCTCCGGCAGGCTATTGCGCTCCCGGTATGCCGCGCAAACTATTTTTCACGGCGGGTTCGGATGTCCCCCGAGCGGCCCCCGGGAGACTCCCCTGGACCGCGCCCGGACCGGCTCACGCCGGATCGACCGGCTCGCCGTCCTCGACGCCGTCCGGATCCTCCTCGGGCTCCTCCCCCGCACACAACGAGAGCACGGCCGCCCCGTACTTGTCCAGCTTCATCGCACCGACCCCGGAGATCACGGCCAGCTCCTGGCGGCTGGCCGGCACGTCCTCGGCGATGGCCATCAGCGTGGCGTCGGTGAACACCACGTAGGCCGGCGCCCCCTGCTTCTTGGCCTGCCGGGCCCGCCACTCGCGCAGCCGCTCGTACAGCGCCTCGTCCATGGTGGACGGGCAGCTCTCGCAGCGGCGCAGCTTGCGCTCGACCGCCTCGGTGAGCACCTTCTCGCAGACCCGGCACTTGACCGGGCCGCGGACCCGCCGTCCGGCGGAGCGCTCGCCGGGCTCCACGCCCCCGCGCCCGCCCCGCCCGCCGGTGCGTGCGCCGGGGGCGCTGGAACCGGGGCGCAGCCCGTCCAGGAAGCGGCTGGGCTTGCGGCTGGCCCGGCCGCCCGGGGAGCGGCTGAGCGCCCAGGAGAGGGAGAGGTGCTTGCGGGCCCGGGTGACGCCGACGTAGAGGAGTCGGCGCTCCTCCTCGATCTGCTCGTCGGTCTTGGCGTAGATGATCGGCAGGGTGCCCTCGGTGAGGCCGACGAGGAAGACGGCGTCCCATTCGAGGCCCTTGGCGGCGTGCAGCGAGGCGAGGGTGACGCCTTCGACGGCGGGGGCGTGCTGGGCGGCGGCGCGGGCGTCGAGTTCGGCGACGTAGGCGGCGAGGTCGGCGCTGTGGCCGGCGGCGGTGCGGGTGCGCTCGAACTCCTCGGCGAGCCGGACGAGGGCGGCGAGGGACTCCCAGCGGTCGCGGACGGCGCCGGAGCCGGCGGGCGGTTCGGCGGTGAAGCCGCGGGCGGCGAGGACGGCGCGGACCTGGCCGGCGAGGTCGGGGGCGTCGGCGGTGAGCGGGTCGGCGCCGGCCCGGGCGGCGCCGCGCAGCAGGACGCCGGCGTCGCGGACCTCGGGGCGTTCGAAGAACCGCTCGGCGCCCTTGAGCTGGTAGGGGACGCCGAGGTCGGCGAGGGCCTGCTCGTAGACCTCGGACTGGCCGTTGGTGCGGAACAGGACGGCGATCTCGCTGGCGCGCACGCCGGTGGCGAGCAGGTCCTTGATCCGGCGGGCGGTGGTCTCGGCCTCGGTGGGTTCGTCCTCGTACTCGGTGTAGACGGGTTCGGGGCCGGCCTCGCGCTGGGAGACGAGTTCGAGGCGGTGGCGGGCGGCCTCGCCGCGGGCCTGGCTGAGCAGTCCGTTGGCGAGGTGGACGACCTGCGGGGTGGAGCGGTAGTCGCGGACCAGCTTGACGACCGTGGCCTCGGGGTGGCGGGTGCGGAAGTTGAGCAGGTAGTCGGGGGTGGCGCCGGTGAAGGAGTAGATGGTCTGGCTGGCGTCGCCGACGACGCAGAGGCTGGCGCCGCCGCCGGGGCCGGTCCACTGGTCGAGCAGCCGCTGCTGGAGCGGGGAGACGTCCTGGTACTCGTCGACGGTGAAGTGCCGGTACTGGGAGCGGACCTGGTCCGCGATGTCGGGGCGGTCCTCCAGGATGGCGGCGGTGAGCAGCAGGACGTCCTCGAAGTCGATGACGCCGCGGCGGCTCTTGGTCTCCTCGTAGACGCGGTAGACCTGGGCGGTCTCGGCCGGGTCGCGGGGGGCGTCGCGGCCGGACTTCTGGACGGCGGCGGGGTAGTCGTCGGGGCCGAGCTGGGTGACCTTGGCCCATTCGATCTCGGCGGTGAGGTCGCGCAGTTCGGTGCGCTGGACGCGCAGGCCGCAGCGGCCGGCGGATTCGGCGACGAGCTGGACCTTGCGTTCGAGCAGCTGGGGCACGGGGCCGCCGACGGCGCGCGGCCAGAAGTACTGGAGCTGGCGCAGGGCGGCGGCGTGGAAGGTGCGGGCCTGGACGCCGTCGGCGCCGAGTTGGCGCAGCCGGCCGCGCATCTCGCCGGCGGCGCGGGCGGTGAAGGTGACGGCGAGGACCTGCTGGGGCTGGTACACGCCGCTGCGCACGCCGTAGGCGATCCGGTGGGTGATGGCGCGGGTCTTGCCGGTGCCGGCGCCGGCGAGGACGCAGACGGGCCCGTGCAGGGCGGTGGCGACGGCGCGCTGTTCGGGGTCGAGCCCGGCGAGCACGGCGTCGGGGCCCGTGGCGGCGGTGGGGTCGGCCCAGAGGGAGCCGTGGGGGCCGTCGGACGGGCTGCCGCTCAAGAGGTCTTCCTGCATGCTTTCCATCCTCTCAGCCCGCTGGGACAACGGGGGCGGGGTTGTCCACAGGCACGGTGTGATCGCAGGATGATCGCTGCGCACCGGGGCGCGCGGGGCCGTTCGGGCGCCGTCGTGGTGCGACGGAGCGTGGCCGTGCGGAATGACCGTCGCGCGGTGGGCGTTCCTGCCCTGAGACCGTACGCCCTCTTCCTGAAGGAGCCTCCTCGATGTCCGGCAGCGTGACGATGTACAGCACGACCTGGTGCGGGTACTGCAACCGACTCAAGAGCCAGCTGGACCGGGAGGGGATCGGCTACACGGAGGTCAACATCGAGGAGGACCCGGCGTCGGCGTCGTTCGTCGAGTCGGTCAACGGCGGCAACCAGACCGTGCCGACGGTGCTGGTGACGCCGAAGGCCGGCGGCGAGCGGGTCGTGATGACCAACCCGAGCCTGCTCCAGGTGAAGAAGGCCCTCGGGGTCTGAGTGGTCTGAGCGGTCCGCATGACCCGAACGGCCCAGGTGGGCCGGCCCGGGGTCCGGGCCGGCGCGCGTCACTGCGCGTCGGCCCTGGCGGGGTCGACGGGTGCGGCGGGCGCGGGCAGGGTGGCGCGCGCGCTGAGGTCGCCGATGCCGTAGACGAGCCGGCTGCGGTCGGCCGAGTAGCGGGTCTCGATGACCCGGACGGGCCCGCGCCGGTCGTAGGTGACGCGGGTCTGGACCATCAGCGGCACGCCGGGGCCGCCCTGGAACCACTGGGCCTCCTCGGGGCCGGGCATCCGGGCGACCAGGTGGTCGACGGCGCCGATCTCGGTGCGGCCGAGTTCGTTGAGGACGGCCTCGTCGCCGCCCTCGACCGGGTCGGGTTCCATCAGCGGGGTGCCGGCGGCGAGTCCGGCCCGGTAGTGGCTCTCCTCGATGGAGTACGGCTCGCGGTCGAGCAGGCGCAGTTGGCGGCGGACCACGATGGCCTCGCCGGGGCGCAGTCCGAGCCGTTCGGCGATGTCGACCCGGGCCCGGACGATCATCATCTCGAAGTCGGTGGTGAGTTCGCGGCCGGCCTCGGCGGCCTCGCCGAGGTAGACGGCGGAGGGCACGGCCAGGCAGTCCCGGGGGGCGGGGGCCAGGGTGGGGCCGTAGGCGCGGTGGTCCAGGACGGGGTGTTCCCGCAGGTAGGTGCCCTTGCCCTGGAGGCGGACCAGGCGGCCTTCGTTGACCAGGACGTCGACGGCGAGCCGGACGGTGTTGCGGGCGACTCCGTACTGGCGTTCCAGTTCGCTCTCGACCGGGAGTGCGGCGTCGGCGGTGAACTCGCCCTCGGCGATCCGGCGGCGCAGGTCGGCGGCGAGACGCTGGTATTTGGGGGATTGGGCGGTGCCCCGGGGGATTGTCACCCGAGTGAATGTAGCGAGCGCGATGGCGGGGTTTCAGCCGTTTCCGGCAATGTCGTCCGCGCGGGTTGACGACGGCTTCGGGACGGCGGGCGGTGGTAGCAGAACTGGCCCGTCCGGCCACGAACATCCGATCGTGGCGGATTCGGAAAGGAAGGGAAAAGAAAAACGGGGGCGCGCGGGATAACCCGCACGCCCCCCATTCGTCGGGGATTACCAGCGCGCCGCCGACGGCAGCGGTCCGCCGTACCAGAGCTCGACCAGGTGGCGCGCGATCGAGATCCCGGAGGGCGGCAGGATCTCCCCCCCCTCCATCCCGGCCCGCAGCTCCTCGCGGGAGAACCAGCGCGCCTCGGCCAGTTCCTCGCCGTCCACGGTGATCGCCGTGCCGCCCGGCAGCGCCCGGCCCGTGAAGCCGAGCATCAGGCTCGACGGGAAGGGCCAGGGCTGGCTGGCGACGTAGCGCACCTCGCCGACCTGCACGCCGGCCTCCTCGTGCACCTCGCGCACCACCGCCTGCTCGATCGACTCCCCCGGCTCGACGAAGCCGGCCAGGGTGGACCAGCGGCCCTCCGGCCACAGCGCCTGGCGGCCGAGCAGGCAGCGGTCCTGCTCGTCGGTGATCACCATGATCACCGCCGGGTCGGTGCGCGGGTAGTGCTCGGCCGCACAGGAGGTGCAGCGCCGCACGTGCCCGGCGCCGGCCTTCTCGGTCGGGTGCCCGCAGCGCGAGCAGAAGCTGTGCAGCCGGTGCCAGTGCTCCAGCGCCACGGCGTGCACCAGCAGTCCGGCGTCCCGGTCCGACAGCAGCGCGCCGACCTCGCGCAGTCCGGCCGGGCGGGCGTCGCCGTCCAGCCGCCCGGGCAGGCTCTCACCGGCCAGCGCGAAGTACGAGACGCCGTCCTCGTCAGTGCCGAGGAAGTACCGGTCCCCGGTCTGCGGCGCCTCGAAGGAGGGCATCAGCACGAGTTCGGTGCCCTGCGCGGTGTCGACGACGAACGCCTCGCCGCCGGCGATCGGCAGCACCCGGGTGGCCGGGTGGCTCCAGGCGGCGGCCAGCCAGGGCTCGTCGAGCCGGTGCTCGGCCGCCCGGTCCACCCCGGCCCGGGCCAGTGCCAGGTTCAGTGGGCGTTCGGTCTCAGGCACGGTGCTCACTTCGTTCCATCCCCACGTGATGAATCATCCGGATGAGTGATCTGACTGCCATGGTGTGCCCGCGCGGGGTCACGCGCCGGGCCGGAAGTTCTCGGCCAGGTCCCCCCACAGGTACGCGGCCGTCTCCACGCCCTTGGCCAGCAGGTCCAGTTCGACCTTCTCGTTGACCGAGTGCCAGCCGTCCGAGGGCACCGAGATGCCGAGGAACAGCACCGGCGCGCCGAGCACGTCCTGGAGGTCGGCGGCCGGGCCGGAGCCGCCCTCGCGGGTGAAGAGGATCTTCTGCCCGAAGGCCCGGCCCATGGCGCGGACGGTGGACTGCAGCGCCGGGTGGTCCAGCGGGGTCAGGCAGGGCCGGGTCGCGCCCGGGAAGGTCAGCTCGTGGCGGACGCCCTCGGGCACCCGCGCGGCCACCCACTCCCGGACGGCCTCGCGCACCTTCTCCACCTCCTGCCCGGCGACCAGCCGGAAGGACAGCTTGAGGTGCGCCGAGGACGGCACGATGGTCTTGCCGCCGGGGCCGGTGTAGCCGCCCCAGAGGCCGTTGACCTCGGCGGTCGGGCGGGCCCAGACCCGCTCCAGGGTGGAGTAGCCGGCCTCGCCCCGGGTGCCGTACGACTTGGCGACCCTGAGCCACTGCGCCTCGTCGAAGGGCAGTTCGGCGAACAGCTCGCGCTCGCGGTCGGTCAGCTCGATCACGCCGTCGTAGAAGCCCGGGATGTCCACCCGGCGGTCGGCGTCGTGCAGGCCGGCCGCCAGCTCGGCGGCGACCTGCGCCGGGTTGGGGACGGCGCCGCCGAAGGAGCCGGAGTGGATGTCGGTGTCCGGGCCGTACAGGTCGATCTGGGCGTCGGCCAGGCCCCGCATGCCGGTGCAGACGGTCGGCGTGGTCTCGGACCACATGCCGGTGTCCGAGATGACCACCACGTCGGCGGCCAGCCGCCCGGCCTCGCGCCGGACCAGGTCGGCGAAGTGCGGCGAGCCGGACTCCTCCTCGCCCTCGATCAGCAGCTTGAGGTTGACGGCCGGCGCGGTGCGGCCGGTCGCGGCCAGGTGGGCGCGCACGCCCAGGGTGTGGAAGAACACCTGGCCCTTGTCGTCGGCCGCGCCGCGGGCGAACAGCCGTCCGCCGACCACAGTCGGGGTGAACGGCTCCGTGTCCCAGCCGTCCTCCTTGGCGGCGGGCTGCACGTCGTGGTGCCCGTAGACCAGGACGGTCGGCGCGGACGAGTCCCCGGAGGGCCACTCGGCGAACACCGCCGGCAGGCCGTCGGTCTCCCACACCTCGGTCACCGGGAAGCCGGAGTCGCGCAGCTTGGCGGCCAGCCACTCGGCGGAGCGCCGCACGTCGCCGGCGCGGGCCGGGTCGGCGGAGACCGAGGGAATGGCCAGCCACTCGGAGAGGTCGGCGAGGAAGCCGGCCTGGTGCTGGTCGATGAAGGAGCGGACGACGCTGTCCGGAGTTCTCGTCATACGGACGACTTTAGTTCGCCCGTGCGGGTGCCCGCCCCGGCCGTCCGGCTGCCGGGCGCCGTCGGGGCTGTAACCTCCGTCACCCCCGCCCGCGCCCCCGGAGTGGAGGGGGCGCGGACGGGGGTGACGGGAGGGTGCGCGAACCTCAGCCGGAGCGGCGCAGCAGGGAGATCCGCGAGCGGGTGAGCAGCGCGGCCAGGCCCGCCGCGAGCACCGGCAGCGCCACCACGGTGACCGCGATGGTGAGCCACGGGAGGACCACGACCGAGTTGTTGGCGATCGTCTCGGCGCTCATCCCGGGGACGGAGGTCGCCACGCCCTGGACCTTGCGCAGGGCCACCGCCGGCACGATCCCGCAGACGGTGCCGAGGAGGGTGCCCATGGCGGCGATCACCCCGCACTGGAAGCCGGAGAGCGTGCGCCGGATCCGGGGCTCGGCGCCGACCGCCGCGAGGGTGGTCAGGTCGCGCTGGGAGTCGGCGGCGGCGAGTCCGGTGGCGATGCCGGCCGCGCCGAGGGCGACGATGCCGGCGAAGATCGACAGGCCGAGGCCGATCAGGTCGGACCTGGACTGGTAGCCGCGCTCGATCGAGAGGACGTCCTGGTCGGTGAGCTTGGCCAGCGCCCCGTTGGCCTTCTGCTGGGCGCCGTCGGAGGGCGAGCTGTCGGGCAGCCAGACCGAGCCGGCCGGGGAGGTGGTGAGGCCGAGCCGGGTGGCGGTGTCGGGGCTGATCACGGCCTGGCCGCTGGCCGGCACCACCGCGGACGCGAGGACGGCGTCGACGGAGATCTCGGTGTGGCCGCGCTTCCGGGGGGACGGCCCGTCGGTCTCCTCCATCGGATCGTTCAACCCGACCGCGACCTTGCCGTCCTTGAGGTACTTCGCGTCGAAGACCACGGCCTTGCCGGCGGCGAGGGCCTGCCCGGCGGCCGGGTCGGTGACGCCGTAGAGGTTGCGCAGCAGGGTGGCGTCGCCCGCGGAGAGGTTGCTGAAGTGGTTGCCGCGGTGGCCGATGCCCTGGCAGCGCGGGTCGGTGCCGAGGATGCGTTCCGTCTCGTCGGTGCTGCGCTCGGTGTCGTCGAGGGCGGGGCAGCGCAGTTCCTTGGGCAGTTCGACCTGGATGTAGCCGCAGCCGCTGCCGCCGTCGGCACAGTCGCCCTTGTAGTCGACGCGCTGGATGTCGGCGCGCGATCCGAGGGCGGGGATGTTGCGTTCCACCGCGTCGCGCATCTGCGGCAGCAGCTTGCCCTCGGAGGCGGGCAGCCATCCGCTGCCGAGCATGACGGCGCCGGAGGGGGCGGCGGCGGTGTACTCGCGGCGGTTCCCCTCGTCGTAGCTGGCGAGGTAGACGCTGACCGCGACGGTGCCGGCGACGGCGGCCATCACGGCGGCGACGGCGGGCGCGGTGCGGCCGCGGTGGCGCACCGAGTCGCGCAGGGCGAGCCGGGGGCCGAGCGAGAGCCAGCGGCCGAGCCGGCCGAACAGGCCGACCAGGTAGGGCGTCAGGGCGACCATGCCGAGTTCGGCGACGGCCGAGCCACCGAGGACGGACAGGCTGCGGTTGGCGAAGCCGCTGGTGGCGCCGAGCAGGGCGAGCGCGGAGCCGCCGCCGAGCATCAGCAGGCCGAGCAGGGCGAGCTTGCGGCTCGGGGGCTTGAGCGAGTCGCGGCCGGTGAGCGCGGCGACGACGTCCTGGCGGGAGGCCTGGACGGCGGGCACGACGGCGGCGAGCAGGCCGGTGACCAGGCCGACCAGGAGCACGCCGAGCAGGTCGAGCGGCTGGAGGTTGAAGTGGCCGAAGCGCTGGCCGGCGTACTCCTCGGCCCGGGTGCGCAGCAGGGCGACCAGGCCGATGCCGAGTCCGAGGCCGACGACGGCGCCGGTGATACCGAGGACGATGCCGCCGCCGAGGACGACGGCGCGGATGTTGGCGCGCTCACCGCCGCCGGCGGCGAGCAGTCCGAGCTGCCGCCGGGAGCGCCTGGCCCCGACGGCGAAGGCGGGGCCCGCGAGGAGGACGATCTCCAGCAGGGCCATGCCGACGACGGTGGCGAGGATGACGACGGAGGTGCGGTCGAGGTAGCCGGGGGTGGGGCCGCCGTGCTTGTCGGCCTCGACGTAGTAGGGGACGTCGGCGCGGGCCGGCGGGTCGAGCAGGACGGCGCGGGAGGCGAGGGTGAAGCCGTAGCCGCCCAGTTCGGTGACCTTGGGCCAGTCGAGGGTGCCGGAGGGGAGCTTGACGAGCCAGCGGGTGGGCGCGTCGGAGCCGGCGTTGCGGCTGCGGTCGGCGCCGGGGAGCTTGGCGAGCTTGCTGATCAGGGTGCCGGGCCGGGCGATGATCTCGGTGGCCGTGAGTTCGCTGGGGTACTCGACGACGCCGGTGATGGTGAAGGGGGTGTCCTCCAGGCCGCGGACGGCGGTCTGGTCGCCGATCTTGAGGCCGGAGCGGGTGAGGAAGTCCCGGGTGACGGCGGCTTCGCCGTCGGTGGCGGGGGCGCGGCCCTTGACCAGGTTGACCCGGCCCTTCCAGATCGGGTCGGTGAGGTCCAGCTCGGTGGTGCGGGTGCTGAGCAGGCCCTGGGAGCTGCCGGCGGCGGTGTAGGGGCCCTGCCGCTCGGGCACGAGGACGGTGCCGGGCGGGAGCAGCTGCTTCGCCAGTTCGACGGGTTCGGTGTTGAGGCTGCGCTGCTGGGCGGGGGTGTACTGGGGGGCGGCGCCGTTCTTCGCCTCGTCCTTGGCGTTCTTGGTGGACATCCCCTTGTCGGGGTCGGGCGCCTGGAGGACGATGGCGCCGCGTTCGAGCATCTGCAGTTCGCCGTCGGCCTGGCCCATGACGCGCACGACGTGTTCGGCGGGTTCGAGGTCGGCGCTGCGGAAGACCACGTCGGCGCCGGTGACGCCGAGAACGGGCAGTGCGACCATGGCGATCACCAGGGCGCTGCGGCCCTTGGCGCGCAGGGCGTCGCGGCGGGCGATGCGCAGGGCGACCCGCCAGGCGCTGAGCTTCACTCGTCCACCTTCATGCTGTTGGTGGCGGCGCTGACGAGCAGGCTGGCGGCGTCCTGGCTGACGCTCTCGTCGACCATGCGGCCGTCGCGCAGGAAGACCACGCGGTCGGCCCAGGCGGCGTGCCGGGCCTCGTGGGTGACCATCATGGCGGCGGCGCCGGCGTCGCAGCGGGCGCGCAGGACGGCGAGGACGGCCTCGCCGGTGGTGGAGTCGAGGGCGCCGGTGGGCTCGTCGGCGAGGACGAGGCGGCGGTCGCCGATGAGGGCGCGGGCGATGGCGACGCGCTGCTGCTGGCCGCCGGACATGTCGTCGGGGAAGCGGTCGGCGAGCTCGGGGATGCCGAGTTCCTCCAGGGCGGCGAGCGCCTCGCGGCGGGCGGCGCGGGCGGAGAGGCCGTCGAGTTCGCGCGGCAGCGAGATGTTCTCGCCGGCGGTGAGGGCGGGGATCAGGTTGTAGTCCTGGAAGACGTAGCCGATGGAGCGGCGGCGGACCTGGGCGAGCTGCTTGCGGTTGAGCCCGCCGAGGGCGGCGCCCTCGACGAGGACCTGGCCGGTGGTCGGGGTGTCCAGTCCGCCGGCGAGGGTGAGGAGCGTCGACTTGCCGGAGCCGGACGGGCCCATGACGGCGACGAACTCGCCGGGGTGGACCTTGAGGTCGATGCCGCGCAGGGCTTGGACCTCCGCGGCGCCTTGGCCGTGGACTCGGGTGACGTTCTCCAGGTGCAGTACCGGCGTCTGCCGGGCCGGGTCGGTGTGGGACATGGTTCCCCCCTTGTGCTGGTGGTGGGCTCGGCGTCGGGTCCGGGCCGGTGGTTCGGGCGGGCCGTCGCGGTCAGGTGCGCGAGCGGCGGCCGTCGCGGGTTCGGGTGCGCGGGCGACGGCGGGCGGGGTCAGGTGCGCGAGCGGCGGCGGGCGGGCCGGGCGGCCGTGGCGCCGCCGTCGCGGGCGGCTTCGGCGGCGCGGGCCTGTTCGGTCTCCGCGTGCTGGTGGAGTCGGGTCTCGCAGTGGTCGAGCCAGCGGATCTCGGCCTCGGTCTGGAAGATCAGCTGGTCGAGGACGAGCAGCCAGGCCAGGTCGTTGCTCGCGGACGGCGCGATGCCGGGCCGTGACTCCCCGGCCAGCGCGCGGCCCTTGAGCCGGGTGTAGTCCTGGAGCGCCTTGATGCTGTGGCGGCGCTGGCCCTGGACGACGGCGGAGACGTCCACCCCGGGGACGGTGACGGCCATGGCGAGCTTGATGGCCAGTTCGTCGCGCGGGGGGTTGGTCCGGGGCACCGGGGTGTCGAACCAGGCCCGCAGCTCGGTGCGTCCCTCGTCGGTGACGGCGTAGAACTGGTGGCCCTCGTCGTCCTCTCCGGCGGGCTCGACCAGGCCGTCCCGTTCCAGTCGGGACAGCGTGGTGTAGACCTGCCCGACGTTGAGCGGCCAGGTGGCGCCGGTGCGCGCCTCGAACTCGGTGCGCAGTTGGTAGCCGTAGCGCGGGCCCTGGTCGAGCAGGGCGAGCAGACCGTGTCGGATGGACATACTCAGTATGTATACCCGGTATGCCCCACAGGCTCAAGCCGCGCCCCCTCCCCCGGCGAACGGGTACCGTCGTGCGGTGTGAGCCAGTTGCGCATCGCCACCTTCAACCTGCTGCACGGTCAGCCGCTCGCCCCGGACGGCGCCCCGCGGCCCTACCCCGCCGACGCCGGCGGGCCGCTGGCGGAGGCGGTGGCCGCGCTGGACGCCGACGTGCTGGCCCTCCAGGAGGTCGACCGCCACCAGTCCCGCTCCGGCGGCACCGACCAGACCGCGGTGGCCGCCAAGGCCATGGGGGCCGCCGACTGGCGGTTCGCCGCCGCCCTGCACGGGCGCCCGGCGCCGGTCGCGGGCTGGGTGCCGGAGCCCTCCGTGCCCGACGGCCTGCGGGTGTACGGGCCCGGCGACGTCGGCGACGGCGCCCCGCCCTCGTACGGCACCGCACTGCTGACCCGGCTGCCGGTGCGGCACTGGCGGGCCCGCCGGTTCGCCCCGGCCCCGTTCGGACTGCCGCTGCGGGTGGCCGGCCGGCGCGGGCTCACCCCGGTGCCGGACGAGCCGCGGGCGGCGCTGGCGGCCGTGCTGGAGGGCGACCACGGCCCGTTCACCGTGGTGGCGGCGCACCTGTCCTTCGTCCCCGGGTGGAACATGGCGCAGCTGGCCGGCATCCGGCGGTGGATCGCGGACCTGCCGCAGCCGTACCTGGTGCTGGGCGACTTCAACCTGGTCGGCGCGGTGCCGCGCACCGTCCTCGGCGGGGCGACCGCACTGGAGCGCACCGCGCCCCGGGCACGGGTCCGGGAGCTGCGGGCGGCCCGGCGGGCCCGGCCGGCCCTGGCCGAGCCGCGCCGGCGCCGGGTGCGCGAGCCCCGCCCCCGTCTGCAGGGCTGGTACGACCTGGCCCGCACCCCGACGTACCCCTCGCACCGCCCGGCGGTGCAGTTCGACCACGTGCTGGCGGTCGGCGTGCCGCGCGCCGCGGTCGGCCCGGCGGCGGCGCCGCGCGCGGCGGTGTCGGACCACCGGCCGCTGCTGGTGGAGGTCTCGCTCTAGTGCGGGCCCAGCACGGGACTAGTGCCGGGTCAGGACGCCGTGCTGGTGCGGTAGTTGGGTGCCGGCGGCGGGGGCCGGCGCGTACTGGAGGAGCAGCATGGCCGCGTCGTCGCCGAGTTGGCGGCCGACGTGGCGCACCACGTCCTCGTGCAGGCGCTGCAGGACGTCCGCCGGGCGGCCGTCGGCGCAGCGCGGGAGGCGCTCGGCGAGCGGGTAGAAGGCGCCGGAGCGGTCGCGGGCCTCGATCACCCCGTCGGTGAACAGCAGGACCCGGTCGCCGGGCCGCAGTGCCACCCGGTGCACCGGCGGCCGGACGTCGGCCGGGTCGAGGACGCCCAGCGGCGGGACGGTCTCGGCGAGTTCGAGCGGCCGGACATCCCCGCCGCGCAGCAGCAGCGGCGAGGGGTGGCCGCAGTTGACCAGTTCCGCGGTGCCGTCCGCCCCGACGCCGATCAGCACCAGGGTGACGAACTCCTCCTCCACGCCCGGGTGGTCGTTCTCGTGCAGGGCCCGGTCGAGGCTGACGGCCAGCCAGCCGGCGACCCGGTCCAGTGCGGGCTCCTGGTGCGCGGCCTCGCGGAAGGCGCCGAGGACGGCGGCGGCGGTCTCGACCGCGCCGAGGCCCTTGCCGCGGACGTCGCCGACCACGGCCCGCACCCCGTGCCGGGTGTTGACCACCTCGTACAGGTCGCCGCCGATCCTGGCGTGCGCGGCGGCGGCCTCGTAGTGGACGGCCGCCTGGACGGTGCCGACCCGCTCGGGGACGGGCCTCAGCAGCACCCGGCGGGCGATCGAGGCGACGAGCTGGGCGTCGGCCAGCGCCCGCTCCTGGCGCAGCCGCAGGGTGGCGCTGACCCAGCCGATCAGCGCGACCAGCAGGATCGCGAAGACGCTGGCGGCGTGCACGGACTGGTCGAGCGCGTCGCTGCGGAAGGCCATCAGGAAGGCCACCGCCTCGGTGAAGAGGCCGATGGCGAGCGGGTACCAGGTTCGGTGGCTGACCACGGCGGCCAGCGCGGGGACGGCGGTGAGGGCCGGTTCGACCGTCACCTCGGTGTTGCTGACGAAGTCGAGGGCGACGATCAGCGCCATGCCGATGAAGGGCAGCGCGAGCGCCGTCCTCGGCCAGGTGCCGGTCGTGCCCGGAGCGGGTCCCGGGGTCGGCCCGGTGAACCGCTCTCTGATCCATCCGGTCGCGCTCAACGTCGTTACTCCAGCAGAAGACGCCGATGCCCTGGGGCACCTGCGGTGATGACTGAGGGTTAGGGAATGCGGGCCTCGCTGGCGGCCGGAGCACGGGGGTTGACCGGTTACCGACCCCACAATAGGCACGAAACGTGCATGACGCACAGGTTTCGGGCGCTGCCGTGATGACTTGAATGCTCTGCGTGACTCATTCTTCACTGTTCCCGATCAGGAGCCGTTCCAACTCTTTTCGGTCGGGAAGTCCTGCCGGACGGACGATCCGCCCGCTGCGGACGTACAGGAAGGAAGCCGTGACCTGCTCCGGCGGAACGCCCGCCTGCTCGGCCCAGGCGATCCGGTAGACCGCGAGCTGCAACGGGTCGGCAGTCTCCTCGCGGTGGGTCTTCCAGTCCACCACTTCGTAGCGTGACGCGCCACCGGCTACTGACGTCACGTCACCGTCCCGGTAGACCGCGTCGATCCGGCCGCGCACCACCCGCCCCCCGAGCACCAGCTGGAACGGCGCCTCCACCCGGTGCGGCCGGCGCTGGGCGTACGGGGTGCGCAGGAACGCCTCCTTGAGCTGCTCCAGGTCCTGCTCGTCCTCGATGCCGTCGTCGTCCGCGCCGGGCAGCGCGCCCGGCTCGATCAGCAGCAGCGGTTCGATCCGGGACTGCACCCAGGCGTGGAAGCGGGTGCCCCGCCGGGCGGCCGGCTGCGGCGGGCGCGGCATCGGCCTGGCCAGGTCGCGCGCGAAGCCGTCCGGGTCGGCGGCCAGGCGCAGCAGTTGGGTGGCGGACAGCGCGGCGGGCAGCGGCACGTCGCGGGCGGTGCGCCGGGAGCGCTCCAACTCGCCCAGCAGCGCGGTGAGGTCGCGGTCCCAGGAGGCCGCCTGGCGCTGGTCCTCGGCGGCCATCGGCTCGGGCTCGGGGGCGGGCGCGCCGGCCAGCCGGGCGTGCACCACCTCGGCGACCCGGCGGCGGGCCAGCTGGGCGGCCGGGTCCAGCGGCAGCGGCCAGGGGTGCTCGACGGGGGCGGCCAGCGCCGGGTTCTCGGCGCCCTTCTCCGGCTGCTCGGCCCAGTGCTCGACCTCCCCGGCGCCGGGCCGCTCGCAGTGCTCGCGCAGCTGCTCCAGGAAGGCGGACGGGCCGCGGACGGTCTTCTGGCTGGGCCCCCACCAGTGCCCGGAGGCCAGCAGCAGCGTGCGCGGGCGGGTGAACGCGACGTAGCCCAGGCGCAGTTCCTCGGTGCCGGAGTGCTCGGCCAGCTGCCGTTTGAACGCGGTCATGGCCTTGCCGTCCCACCCGCCGCGCACGTCGGGCAGGGTGTCCGCGTCGCCGCGCAGGGCGTGCGGGAGCACCCGCTTGCTGCTGGTCCAGCGCTCGCGCGAGGTGGTGGACGGGAACGAGCCCTTGACCAGGCCGGGGACGGCGACGACGTCCCACTCCAGGCCCTTGGACTTGTGTGCGGTGAGCACCTTCACGGTGTCCTCGCCGCCGGGCAGGCTGCTGTCCAGGCCGCGCTCGTACTCCTGGGCGGCGCGCAGGAAGCCGAGGAAGGCGGCCAGGCCGGGGTCGCCGTCGAGGTCGGCGAAGGAGGCGGCGACGTCCAGGAAGGCGTGCAGGGTCTCGCGCCGCCGGGCGGCCAGCGCCTGCGGGGAGGCGGCGAGTTCGACCTCCAGACCGGTGACGGCCAGCACCCGGTGCAGCACGTCCATCAGCGGGTCGGCGAGCGAGCGGCGCAGGTCGCGCAGCTCCTGGCCGAGGCGGGCCAGGCGGACCCTGGCCTCGGCGGAGAAGGGCAGTTCGTCGGGCTGCTCCGCGTCGAGGAAGGTCTCCACCGCGTCGGCGAGCGAGACCACCTCGGTGGGGTCGGCCTCGGCGACGGCCGCCGTCAGCGCCTCCACGCCCTCGGGTCGGTCGGTGCGCACCAGGTCGGCGGCCCGGCGACCGAGCAGGGCGAGGTCGCGCGGGCCGATCCGCCAGCGCGGGCCGATCAGCAGGCGCACCAGCGCGGCGTTGGCGGTCGGGTCCTGGAGCACCTCGCAGACCGCCACCAGGTCGGCCACCTCGGGCAGTTGCAGCAGCCCGCCCAGGCCCACCACCTCGACCGGCACCTCGCGGGCGACCAGGGCCGCGTGGATGTCCGGGAAGGCCGCGCCGCCGCGGCACAGCACGGCGATCCGGCCGGGCGCGGTGCCGGTGCGCACCAGGTGGGCGATCGAGTCGGCGAGCCAGTCGACCTCCTCGGCGTGGGTGGGCAGCAGCGCCGCCCGCGCGTAGCCGTCCTGCTCGGCGCCGGGGGCCGGGCGCAGCGCCTCGACGCCCTCGTGCATGGCCCGCAGCGGCGCGGCGAGTTCGTTGGCGAAGGCGAGCAGCCGCCCGCCGCTGCGGCGGTTCTCGCTGAGCGCGTAGCGGGCGGCGGGGCGGCCGTCGGCCTTCGGGAAGTGCCGGGGGAACTCGTCGAGGTTGGCGACGGAGGCGCCGCGCCAGCCGTAGATCGCCTGGCAGGGGTCGCCGACGGCGGTGACGGGGTGGCCGCTGACGGGGTGGGCACCGCCCGGTCCCCCTGGGCCGGCGCCGAACAGGCCGGCCAGCATCAGCCGCTGGGCGACCGAGGTGTCCTGGTACTCGTCGAGCAGCACGACCCGGAACTGGCCGCGGAGCAGCGCGCCGACCTCGGGCCGCTGCTGGGCGAGCCGGGCGGCGGCGGCTATCTGGTCGCCGAAGTCCATCAGCCCGGCGGCGTGCTTGCGGCGCCGGTAGTCCTCGACCAGGCGCAGCAGCTCCAGCCGGGCCCGGGCGGTGGCGGGGACGGCCCGCAGGTCGTCGTTGGTGAGCTTGACGGTGGCGAGGGTGTCCAGCAGGTCCTCGTCGTGGGCGCGCAGGGTGTCCGGCTCGACCAGGTGCTCGGCGAGTTCGCCGTCCAGGGCGATCAGGTCGGCGACCAGGTTGGCGAAGGTGCCGGTGAGCGCGGGGAACGGGCCGCGGGCGGTGCGCAGCACCTTGGCGGCGAGCTGGAAGCGGGTGGCGTCGGCGAGCAGCCGCACGTCGGGTTCGATGCCGATCCGCAGGCCGTGCTCCTTGAGCAGCCGGCCGGCGAAGGCGTGGTAGGTGGAGATCTCCGGTTCGCCGAGCGGCTCCGCGCCGTCCTCCCCGGTGACACCGGCCCGCAGCAGGGCGGTGCGCACGCGTTCGGCGAGTTCGCCGGCGGCCTTGTTGGTGAAGGTGAGGCCGAGCACCTCCTCGGGCCGGACGGCGCCGGAGCCGACCAGCCAGACCACCCGGGCGGCCATCACCGTGGTCTTGCCGGACCCGGCGCCGGCCACGATCACGGCCGGTTCCAGGGGGGCGCCGATGGCCGCCATCTGCTCCCGGTTGAACGGGATGCCCAGCAGCTCCTTGAGCTGGTCGGGATGGCTGAGCACGGCGGTCACCCCGCAACGTTAACCGGAGCGGCGGACAACCTTCACTCGACGAGTTGCGCCCCGTCCCGCTGGGCGGAGCAGCTGCGGCGGAAGGTGCAGCGGTCGCAGCCGCCGCCGGTCTGCGGGACGAAGCGCTCGGCGAGGACCCGGCCGGCCGCGTCGGCGAGCAGGTTCTCGATCCACGGCTCGCCCTCCGGCGGGTCCTGCCGCTGCACCTTGGGGGCGTCCTGGGCGGCCTTGGCGGCGGGCTCGCGCAGGTGGACGAGTTCGGCGCCGCCGGTGGCCGGGGGGCGGTCGGCGAAGCCGGGCAGCTCGTTGAGGGCCCCTGCGCGGACGGCGAGCTGGTAGACGGCGAGCTGCTTGTGCTCGGGCAGCGACCTGTCGGTGGGGATCTGCTTGCCGGTCTTGAAGTCGACGACGTAGGCGCGCCCGGCCGCGTCCTTCTCGACCCGGTCCATCGAGCCGCGGATGCGCACCGAGACGCCGCCGGCGTCGAGGGTGACGTCGAAGCCGTGCTCGGTGGCGACGAGGTCGCGGCCGCGTTCCAGCACGTGCCAGTTGAGGAAGCGCTCCAGGGCGGCACGGGCCTGGGTCTTCTCCTGCTGGGACTTCCAGGGCGCGTCGAAGGCCAGCGCGTCCCAGACGGTGTCCAGGCGTTCCATCAGGACGGCGAGGTCGGCGGGGGTGCGCCCGGAGCCGACCTCGTCGGCGAGCGCGTGCACGACGTTGCCGAAGCCCTGGGCGGCGGAGCCGGCTGCGCGGGCCTTGACCTCCTTGTCCAGGAACCACTGCAGCGAGCAGTTCTCCAGTTGCTCCAGGCCGCTGCCGGACAGCCGCACCGGCAGGTCGGCGCTGCGCAGCGGGTCGGGGGCGGCGGTGGCGTCGGCCAGGCCCCACCAGCGGTCGGGGCGGGCGGCGGGCACCAGTGGCAGGCCCTCGTCGTCGGTGGCGGCGGCGAGCAGGGCGAGCCGTTCGGCGGCAGCCCGGCGCAGTTCGGGCGAGCGGGCCGGGTCGACGGTGACGGCCCGCAGTTCGGCGACCAGTGCGGCGACGGACAGCGGGCGGCGCGGACGGTGGGTGACGTCCTCGACGACGACCGGCGGGGTGCGGCGCACGACCCTTCCGGTGCGCGGGTCGACGTCCTCGCGGTAGAGCTCGCGCAGGAAGCGGGAGGGCTCGTCGCCGTCGTCGGCGGGGGCCTTGACGGCGGTGACGATCAGCCGCTCCCGGGCGCGGGTCGCGGCGACGTAGAAGAGCCGGCGCTCCTCGCCGAGCAGGGCGCCCGGGGAGAGCGGTTCGGCGAGGCCGTCGCGGCCGATCCGGTCGGCCTCCAGCAGGGAGCCGCGGCGGCGCAGGTCGGGCCAGAGGCCGTCCTGGACGCCGGCGACGACGACCAGGCGCCACTCCAGGCCCTTGGAGCGGTGGGCGGTCATCAGCCGGACGGCCTCGGGGCGCACGGCCCGGACGGTGAGGGTGTCGGCGGCGATGTCCTGGGCGTCGAGCTCGGCGAGCAGGTCGAGGGCGCCGCGGTGGCCGGTGACCTGTTCCTCGGCGCGGGCGGCGGTCTCGAACAGGGCGCACAGCGCGTCGAGGTCGCGGTCGGCGTTGCGGCCGGCGGCGCCGCCGCGCAGGGCGGCCCGTTCCAGACGTTCGCGCCAGCGGCGGCTGCCGTCCCACAGCTCCCAGAGCGCCTCCTCGGCGGTGCAGCCGCCGGCGAGGCGTTCGCGGACCTTGCGCAGCAGGGTGCCGAGGTCGCGGGCCCGGCGGGCGTGGGCGGGGTCGAGGGCGATCAGCCGCTCGGGTTCGGCGAGGGCCTCGCGCAGCAGGTCGCCGGCCGGGCGCGGGGCGGCCGGGTCCCCGTCGGCGCGCAGGGCGGCGCGTTCCTCCTCGCGCAGGGCGCGGCCGAGGCGGCGCAGGTCGGAGCCGTCGAGGCCGCCGAGCGGGCCGGTGAGCAGGGCGTGGGCCAGGTCGGTGGTGAGCGGGTCGGGTGTGTCGGGGTCGCCGTGCCGGTCGCGGGCGGCCTGCTCGGCGCAGACCCGCAGGGCGAGCAGCAGGTGGGCGACGGCCGGCTCCTCGCGCAGCGGCAGGTCGTCGCCGTCGATCTCCAGCGGGACGCCGGCCGCGCTGAGCGCCCGCCGTACGCCGGGGATGGAGCGGGCGCCGGCCCGGACCAGGACGGCCATCTCGCCCCAGGGCACGCCGTCCTCCAGGTGGGCGCGGCGCAGCAGGTCGGCGATCGAGTCGAGTTCGGCGCCGGGGGTGGGGTAGGTGTAGACCTCGGCCCGGCCGCCCTCGCGGGAGGGCAGCAGCGCGCGGTGCTGGGCGAGCTTGTCGGCGGGCAGCCGGCCCATCGGCATCCGCCGGGCGAGTTCCCGGGAGGCGGCGAGCAGGACGGCGCCGGAGCGGCGGGAGACGCGCAGCACCTTGACGTCGGCGGGTTCGCCGTCGGCCCGGCGGAAGGTCTGCGGGAAGTCGAGGATGCCGTTGATGTCGGCGCCGCGGAAGGCGTAGATCGACTGGTCGGGGTCGCCGACCGCGACGAGTTCGCGACCGCCGCCGGCCAGCTGGCGCAGCAGCCGGACCTGGGAGGGGTCGGTGTCCTGGTACTCGTCGACGAACACCACCTCGTAGCGCCGCCGCAGTTGCTCGGCGACCTCGGGGCGTTCGGCGAGCAGGACGGCCCGGTGGACGAGTTCGGCGTAGTCGAGGACGCCGCGCAGGTCGAGCACGTCGAGGTAGTCGGCGAGGAAGTGCGCGGCGGCGGCCCAGTCGGGGCGCTGGACGCCCTGGGCGAAGCGCTCCAGTTCGGCTTCGCCGAGGCCCAGCTCGCGGCTGCGGGCGAGGACGGCACGGACCTCGTCGGCGAAGCCGCGGGTGGTCAGGCAGGCCCGCAGGTCGAGCGGCCAGTGGATCCGGGAGCTGCCGAGTTTCGCGTCCTCGGCCCCGCCGGCCAGCAGTTCGCGGACCATGACGTCCTGCTCGGGGCCGGAGAGCAGCCGCAGCGGTTCGGCGTAGTCCTGCGGGTCCTGGTGGGCGCGCAGCAGGGCGTAGCTGAAGGAGTGGAAGGTGGTGGCCTGGGGGGCGGCCGAGGAGGAGCCGAGCCGGGCGGACATCCGGTCGCGCAGTTCCGTCGCGGCCTTGCGGCTGAAGGTGAGGACGAGGATGCGCTCGGGGTCGGTGCCGTCCTCGATCCGCCGGGCGACGGCCTCGACCAGGGTGGTGGTCTTGCCCGTCCCGGGGCCGGCGAGCACCAGCAGCGGCCCGCCGCCGTGCTCGACCACGGCGCGCTGGTACTCGTCCAGCACGGGTGGGGCGGGCTGGACGAGCGGGCTGCGCACGAGCCGGTACGGGGAACTCACGGAGGCGGATCCTGGGGTTGTGCTGGAGGCGTGGCCGGGCGGGCCCGCCGGGGCCCGCCCGTATCGAGCCTACGATCCTGCCCCGTCATTCCCGTCGGCGCGGCGGTTTCGCGGCATCCCCGGTCCGCGGCGACCCGGTCCGCGGCGGCCTCGTCGCGCGTTCCGCGGCGGCCTCATCGCGCGGTGCCCGGCTCCCGTCCGTCCCAGCGGGCCCGGCGCAGGTCGACCCGGGGCGGGTCGGCGAGTTCGCGCAGCGGGGTGCCTTCCTCGCCGTAGTGGGCGAGGGCGCGGTGCTCGTGCCCGGGCAGGAAGCGGCCGTCGGCGCGGATGACCCGCCACCAGGGGACCGAGCCGCCGTACAGGGCCATCACCCGGCCGACCTGCCGGGGGCCGCCCTGGCCGAGGTACTCGGCAACGTCCCCGTAGGTCATCACCCTGCCGGGTGGAATCCGCTCGGTCAGGTCGAGCACCAGTTCGGCGAAGGGCGGCAGGGTGTCCGGGAGGCCGTCGTCTGTTACGTCCGTCACCTGCGGCATTCTTCCTCACGGGGGCGCACCCGCGGCCCCGTACGAACGATCCGCCGCGCCCGATCCGGCCCCTGTCCAGCACGGGGCGCCGAGGCATGCCACCATCTTCGGGGCGGTGAGTGGTGATACGAGGACAAGACCAGATGACCGGGACGGCTGACGTGGGTGTGGACGAGGACTCCGACGAGTCCGCCGCCGCCGTGCCCTCGGCTCCCGGTGGTGGGCCCGCGACCGGGCCGACGCCGGAAGTCTCCCTGATCAAGGACCTGACGATCAAGACCCCCGCGCCCGCCGAGGCCTCCGAAGAACCCGCCGAAGCCGCCGAACCCGCCGAGGCCCCCGGGGAACCGGCCGTCCCCGGACCGGCGGCTGCCGAACCGCCGGCCCGGCGCCCGCTGCCCGACTACCACGACCCGCTGGACGGCACCCCGCACCTGGACGTCGACGAGCCACTGCTCGCCGCCCGGGCGCACCGCCCGTCCGACCTGATCCGCTTCCTGGCCGGCGTCTTCGGCATAGTCGCCGTCTTCGTGCTGGCGGGCATCGCCACCTCGACCACCACCGGCATCGAACAGGACATCGCCACCAACGCGCCGCACTTCTCCGCGGTGCTCTCCACGATCACCGGCCTGCTCTCCAGCGTCGCGGTGCTCGCCGTGCCGCTGGCCTTCGCGGTCGAGCGGCTGATCAAACGCGACGGCCTGCGGGTCGCCGACGGCGTGCTCGCCTCGGTGCTCGCCTACGGCGTCTCGCTGGGCATCGACTGGTGGGTGGCCGAAGGCGCCTCCGACCACATCCGGGACGCGCTGACCAGGCTGCCGATGGACAGCAACGGCACCCTCACCGACCCGGTGCACGGCTACCTCGCCCCGGTGATCGCCTACATGACCGCGGTCGGCATGTCGAGCCGCCCCCGGTGGCGGGTCGCCCTGTGGGTGGTGGTGGTCTTCAGCGGGATCACCGAACTGCTCGGCGGCTACACCACCCCGCTGTCGCTGCTGCTCACCGTCCTGATCGGCTGGTCCGTCGCGTACGGCACGCTGTACGCGATCGGCTCCCCGAACATCCGGCCCACCGGCCAGCACCTGATGATCGGCCTGCGCAAGGTCGGCTTCACCCCGGAGAGCGCCCACCGCGCCCCGGACGCGCCCGGCGGCACCCGCCGCTACTACGTCACCCAGCAGAGCGGCCCGCCGCTGGACGTCCACATCATCGACCGCGAGCAGCAGGCCTCCGGCTTCTTCTACCGGGCCTGGCGGCGGCTGCGGCTGCGCTCGGTGGCGGTGCGCCGCAGCCCGCAGTCGCTGCGCCAGGCGCTGGAGCAGGAGGCCCTGATCGCCTACGCGGCGGCCGCGTCGGGCGCCCGCGCGCCGCAGCTGGTCGCCACCTCCGAGCTGGGTCCGGACGCCGCGATCCTGGTCTACGGCAAGGTCGAGGGCCGCATCCTGGACGAGCTCTCCGACGAGGAGGTCACCGACCAGGTGATGGCCTCGCTCTGGGAGTCGGTGGCGGCCCTGCACGAGCGCCGGATCGCCCACCGCCGGCTGACCGGCGAGTCGCTGCTGGTGGTGGACGAGAAGACGGCCTGCCTGGTCAACCTCTCCGGCGGCGACATCGCCGCCACCGACCTGACGCTGCGCATCGACGTCGCCCAGCTGGTCACCACCTTCGCGCTGCGGATCGGCCCGGAGCGGGCCGTCGCCACCGCCAACGCGGTGCTCGGCGCCGACCGGGTCGCCCAGGCGCTGCCGCTGCTCCAGCCGGTCGGGATGAGCCGCTCCACCAGGGTCGACCTCGCGCGGCTCACCAAGGAGCGCAAGACCGTCGCCCGGGCCAGGGCGCTGGAGCAGGTCGCGGCCGGCGAGCGCACCCAGCAGCAGGCCGAGGAGGACATCGCGGTGGCCGGCGAGGACCTGCTGAGCCGCATCCGCGGCCAGATCCTCCAGATCGCCCCCGAGGCGCCGATGGAGCCGGCCAAGCTGGAGCGGCTGAAGCCGAAGAGCCTGATCATGGTGATCGCGCTCACCTTCGCCGCCTACCTGGCGCTGACCACCATCAAGCCGGCCCAGCTCAAGCTCTCCCAGATGGACTGGGTCTGGGCGGCGGCGGCCCTGCTGGCGGCCGCGTTCAGCTACGTCGCCGCCGCGATGAGCCTGACCGGATTCGTCCCGGAGAAGCTGCCGTTCCGGCGCACCGTCGCGGCCCAGCTGGCCGGCTCCTTCGTCAAGCTGGTCGCGCCCGCCGCGATCGGCGGCATCGCGCTCAACACCCGCTACCTGCAGAAGGCCGGGATCCGCTCCGGCCAGGCGGTGGCCTCGGTCGGCGCCTCCCAGCTGGCCGGCCTGGCCGGGCACCTGCTGCTGCTGTTCAGCTTCGGCCTGATCACCGGCAGCCAGACCAACGGCGACCTGTCCGCCTCCCGCGCGGTGATCATCGGCGTGCTGACCGCCGCCGTGCTCGCCCTGGTGGTGGCGGCGGTCGCGCCGCTGCGCCGGTTCGTGCTGGGCCGGCTGCGTTCGCTGTTCTTCGGCGTGGTGCCGCGGATGCTCGACCTGATGCAGACGCCCAGCAAGCTGGTCACCGGCTTCGGCGGCATCCTGCTGCTGACCCTGTCCTTCACCGCCTGCCTGGACGCCTCGGTTCAGGCCTTCGGCGGCGACGTCAGCTTCTCGGCGGTCGCGGTGGTCTTCCTGACCGCCAACGCGGCCGGCTCGGCGATCCCCACCCCGGGAGGCATCGGCCCGGTCGAGGTCGCCCTGATCGGCGCCCTGACGGTCGCGGACGTGTCGCCGGCGGTCGCCACCCCGGCGGTCTTCCTCTACCGGGCGCTCACCTTCTGGCTGCCGGTGCTGCCGGGCTGGATCTCCTACAACGTGCTGCAGCGCCGCGGCGCGCTCTGACGTCCACCGGATACGCGGAAGGGCCCGCCGAGGCGGGCCCTTCCGGTGCGTTCCGGCGTTCTAGTAGACCGGCTTGTGCGGCTCGATCTGGTTGACCCAGCCGAGCACGCCGCCGCCCAGGTGGACGGCGTTGGCGAAGCCGGCCGCCTTGACCACGGCCAGCACCTCGGCCGAGCGCACGCCCGACTTGCAGTGCAGCACGATCTTGCGGTCCTGCGGCAGCTTCTCCAGGGCGTCGCCCATGAGGAACTCGTTCTTCGGGATCAGCACCGCGCCGGGGATGTTGACGATCTCGTACTCGCCGGGCTCGCGGACGTCGATCAGGAAGATGTCCTCCTTGTCGTCCTGCCACTGCTTGAGCTGCGCCGAGGTGACGGTCGAGCCGGCGGCGGCGGCCTGCGCCTCCTCCGACACGACGCCGCAGAAGGCCTCGTAGTCGATCAGCTCGGTGACCGTCGGGTGCTCGGAGCAGACGGCGCAGTCCGGGTCCTTGCGGACCTTCACCTGGCGGTAGTTCATCTCCAGGGCGTCGTAGATCATCAGCCGGCCGACCAGCGGGTCACCCACGCCGGCCAGCAGCTTGATCGCCTCGGTGACCTGGATCGAGCCGATGGACGCGCACAGCACGCCCAGCACGCCGCCCTCGGCGCAGGAGGGGACCATGCCCGCCGGCGGGGCCTCCGGGTAGAGGCAGCGGTAGCAGGGGCCGTGCTCGGCCCAGAACACGCTGGCCTGGCCGTCGAAGCGGTAGATCGAGCCCCACACGTACGGCTTGCCGAGCAGCACCGCGGCGTCGTTCACCAGGTAGCGGGTGGCGAAGTTGTCGGTGCCGTCCACGATCAGGTCGTAGCCGGAGAAGATCTCCATGACGTTGGAGTTGTCGAGGCGCTCCTCGTGGAGGATCACGTCGACGTAGGGGTTGATCTCCTTGACCGAGTCCCGCGCCGACTCCGCCTTGGAGCGGCCCACGTCCGACTGGCCGTGGATGATCTGGCGCTGGAGGTTCGACTCGTCGACCACGTCGAACTCGACGATGCCCAGCGTGCCGACACCGGCCGCGGCCAGGTACATCAGCGCGGGCGAGCCCAGGCCGCCGGCGCCGACGCACAGCACCTTGGCGTTCTTCAGCCGCTTCTGCCCGGCCATGCCCACGTCGGGGATGATCAGGTGGCGGGAGTACCTGCGGACCTCGTCAACGGTGAGCTCGTCGGCCGGCTCGACCAGGGGTGGCAACGACACGGGGACTCCGATGGGTGTCTGGTTCAGGTGGCCTGGGCCAGCCTCATGGTGGTTGCTGCGCCGCCACGCGGGTGGCTCCTAGGCCAACAGTGTCACGCCCCTCCGGTATTCCGAGACAGCTCGTCCGATGGGCGAGACGGCCGGCGTCGGATCGTGGGACCGCCCGCCGGAGCCCGGAAAAGCGCCCCCGGCCTGTGCCGACAGGCCCGGGGCGCTCCCGGTGGCCGCTCAGACCCGGCAGGCCGTCTCCAGCCAGACGTCCCCGAGCGACTCCTCCAGCGGCACCTGTGTCCGCCAGCCGAGACGGTCCCGGGCGGTGCGCACGTCCGCCTGCCGCCACGGCACCGGCTCCCCCGCCGCGACCCGGCCCTCCGGCCGGTGGCCCGGCAGGTGGTGGCCGGGCAGGTGGTCGCCGACCGGGCCGCCGGCCTGCGCGGGCAGCAGGACCTGGCGGTTCTCCTCGACGATCGCCCCCTCGAAGCCGGACGCCCGGACCAGCAGCTGGGCCGCGTCCCGGGCCCGGACGGCGTGCCCGCTGCCGATGTTGACCACCCCGGTGGCGGCCGACACCGCCGCCGCCTGAATCGCCCGCGCGACGTCCCGCACGTCCACGAAATCCCGGTATCCGGACAGGTCCGGCATCCGCACCTGGGTTTCGTCCCGCTCCAGGGCCCGCCGCAGCCCCTCCGCGAGCCGCCCGAACAGCGAGGCGGTCGGCGCCCCCGGGCCCACCACGTCGAACACCCGCAGCACCGCCGCGTCCAGGCCCGACGCCAGCACCAGCTCCGTCCCGGCCAGCTTGGACACCCCGTACGGGCCGACCGGCCGCGGCTCGGCCTGCTCCGACACCGGCACCCCGCCCGGCACCGGGCCGTACTCGGCGGCCGAGCCGACGTGCACCAGCCGGGCCGGCTCCCGGCTGCGCCGGATCGCCTCGCAGACGGTGGCGACGGCCAGCGTGTTCGACCGGATCAGGGTGCGCGAGCTGCCGTAGGTGGCGCCCGCGCAGTTGATCACCACCTGCGGCACGACCGCGTCCAGGAACCGGGCCAGCGCGCCCGGGCTTCCGGTGGTCAGGTCGAAGCGGATGTCGGCCGAGTCGCGCCGGCCGAGCACCGTCACCTGCAACTCCTGGTCCATGAGCAGACGATCGGTGACCCGGCGGCCGATGAAACCGTCGGCGCCCAGCAGCAGCACCCTCATCGGGGGCGTCCTTCCACGAAGCGAGGTCGGGGACGACCTGGCGGACTGAAAATCAAGAGCGGACTGAGTGAGAGCAAAGAGAAGGGGGCGGCACCCGGGGCCGCACCGGCGGGCGGGCTCAGCGGTGCGAACCGGCCCGGCCGAGCACGGCCCAGGCGTACGCCAGCAGCACCGCGGCGACCGCGCCGCCGCCGAGCATCCCGGCCGTCGGCCCGGAACGGCCCAGGGCGAGCAGCCCGAGCGCCACGGCGGGCCCGGCCAGCGCCCCCGCCGCGGCGGCCGCCGTCCGGCCGCAGCGGGCCAGCAGCGCGGGCAGCACCAGCAGCAGGCCCAGCACGCCCTGCGCCGCCCACTGCGTGGCACCGGCCCGTTCGGCCGCCAGGTGCAGCAGGCCCCCGCCGTGGCCCGGCCCGGGGCGCGGCGCGAGGACGGTCAGCACCGCCAGCGCGGCGAAGGTCAGCACCGCGAGCACCGCCAGGTGCAGGGCGACCGCCACCGGGAGCACCGGCCGCATCCGGGACCGGAACTCGGCCAGCGTGGCCGCCGCGCCGAGATGGCCGCGGCCGACCTGCCGGTACCAGCGGGCCGCCCGCTCGGCCGACCCGGCCGACACCGCCCCGGCCAGCACCAGCGCGGCGGTCAGCCGCCGGTCCCCGTCCGCCGCGGCCAGCGGGAGCAGCAGCAGCGCGGCCAGGCCCAGCCCGTGCCCCAGCGCCGCCGGGTGCCACCGGGAGCCGGCCCGCCGCGGCGCCCGCGCCGGACCCAGCCCGTCCGCCGCGCCGCAGGGGCGGGTGTCCGGCGGGCCGGGCTCGGCGGCGGGGTCCGCGGCCAGGGCGGGCACCAGCACCAGCGGGACGGCGGCCGGCAGCAGCACCGGCCAGCGGGCGCCGAGCGCGACCACGGCCGCGCAGGGCAGCGCGGCCAGCGCGGCGGCGGTCAGCGTCGCCCGGGTGGCGGCGGCGCACTCCCGGCCGCGCGGCGGCTCCGGCACGGGTGGGCGGCGGGGCACCCGCGCGTACAGCTCCTCGGCGAGCGAGAACAGGTCGGCGTGCCGGCAGCGCGCGGCGGCCTGCGGGCCGAGCCCGGCCTCCTCCAGTCCGGCGGCGATCTCCAGCGGGTCGACGGCCCGCTCGCACAGCGCCCGGTGCTCGGCCATCACCTCGCGCACCGGGTCCCCCACCGGGCTCCCGGGGCCGCCCGGCGCCGCGCCGCCCGCCATCAGACGGCCTCCGCGAGGGCGCCGGGGCGCTCTTGCGCGCCGGCGTCACCGCCCCCGTCCTCCGGCCGCTCGGACCCGGCCGGCCCGGCGCCGTGGCGTCCTCCGGGGCCGTCCGCCGCGTCCGGGGCACCCTGGCCGCCCGGGCCGTCCGGCGCGCGGCGGCCGTCGGCGAGCCAGTACTCGGCGGGCCGGGCGAACGGGCGCGGCGACTCCCCGGCCGCGCCGCCGGGGAAGGCCGGGTACTGCGAGACCAGCTCCAGGTAGATCTCCCGGAAGGCGCCGATCACCGGCTCCACGGCGAAGCGTTCCTGCGCCCGCAGCCGCCCGGCCAGCCCGAGCCGGGCGCGCCGCTCCTCATCGCGCAGCAGCGCCAGGCAGGCGCCGGCCAGCGCGCGCGGGTCCCCGGCGGGCACCAGCAGCCCGGTCGGCCCGACCACCTCGCGGGCCACCCCGACGTCGGTGGACACCACGGCCCGGCCGCTGAGCATCGCGTCCGCGAGCAGCCTGGGGCTGCGCTGGGACAGCGCGGAGAACACGGCCAGCGTGCCGCCCTCCCAGACCTCGGCGAGCGAGCCGGGCCGCCCGGCGAAGTCCACCGCCGCGGCCAGTCCGAGCCGCTCGGCGAGCGCCGCGCAGTGCGCCCGGTAGCCGGGCTCGGCCTCCTCGCCGTGGATCACCAGCCGGGCCCTCGGCAGGTCGGCGCGCACCCGCGCGAAGGCGTGCAGCATCAGCTCGGTGTCCCGCCCCGGCTCCAGCGCGCCCGCCCACACCAGGGTCGGCACGGCGGGCTCGGGCCCGGCCGCCGGGCGGACCACCGCGGGCGTCCCCTCGTACACCACCCGGGTGCGCGCCGGGTCGGCCCCGCAGCGGCGCTGCCACTGCTGGTCGTGGGCGCTGCCGGGGGTCAGGACGGCCGCCTGCCGGTAGGTCTCCTCGGTGAGCGCCCGGAAGTACGCCAGCAGCAGCGCCCGGACCGGCCACCGGTACGGCGCCTCGCGGTGGCCGAGGTACTGCTCGCGCAGGTGCAGGCCGTGCTCGGTGACCACGAACGGCACCCCGTGCAGGTACCGGGCGACCAGCGCGGGCAGCGCCGCGGGGCCGCCGCCGACCACGTGGCACAGGTCGGCGCCGCCGAGGCCGTCGGGCCCGGTGCCGTACCAGGGCGCGGACAACGGCCGCAGGCACTGCTCCAGCAGGTCCGCCGCGACCAGCACGTCGCGGACCAGCGGCTGCCCGGCCGAGGTCTCCGCGCCCGGCAGCCGCCAGACCCGCTCCAGGGTGCGCCGGGCGTGCGCGGAGGCGAGGAAGGCGGGCAGCGTGCCGTCCTCCCGGGCGAGGACGGCCAGCCGGTACAGCCCGGCCCCGAAGCCGGCCCGCTCCCCCGGCAGCACCAGGGCTCTGACCAGGTCCTCGTACGCCCGGGCGTACTGGCGTCCGCGCAGCGTGCCGGGCACCCGGCCGCCCGGCCGGCGCCCCCACAGCGCCAGCTCGCGCGCCCCGCGCCAGGCGGGCGACAGCCGCTCGGCGGTGCCCTGGCCGCCCTGGCCGGTCAGCAGGTACAGCCCGAACTCGTGCTCCGGCAGGCCCGCGGCCAGCCGGTCGCACCAGCCTCCGGCGCCGCGCCGGGAATGTGGGCCGGCACCCTCGGTGAGCAGGGCGATGCGCACGGGAGACCTCCAGGGCAGAGCGGATCACGGGCGGGCGGATCGACGGATGGCTTGAGCGGCTTGAGTGGCCACCGGGGCGGCCCCGCACGGCGGCGGGGACGGTCCGGGGGCGAGGAGTCCGGTCGGCCGGGTACGACACCGCGACGCTCCCCCGGGGCGGGGCACCACCGAGCGGTGGTGCGGCCGTCCGGCCCGACGGTCCGGCCGCGCCCCTCCCGCGATCCGTTCCCCCGGGCGCACGCCCGTTCCGGCGGGCCGGGCCCGACCCGCCGGGCCCCCTGGGTGCGGCCGCCCTCCGGATTTCCCCGGCGTCCGCGGCCTCCCCCACACCTGTTCGGTCCGACAGCAGAAAGGTAGGACCGGGCCCGGGCAATCCATCGGTCACATGCCTGGTTGCCACCTGAACGAGTGAACGGGCGTGACCTCGCCCCGAACCGGGCCGTTACCGGGCGGCGCCGACGGCCGGGCGCCGGTCGCCGGCCTCCCCGCTCATGGCGGACGATGGGAGTGGCCTTGTTCGCCGCCGCGAGGGGCCCCGGGTCCACGATGCCGGCCCGCGCTCCGCGCTCGGTGACGCCGCCGGTGCGGTGCGTCACGAGGTTCGGATTCCGACGGCCCGGACGGCCGTTCCGGCCCCTGTCACACCCCTGCCGACGCCGAGGTCAGCGCCGTATTGTGGGCTCCTGACAAGGAGGCCGAGGTCCTTTTCTCACTCCCGCCGAACGCGGAAGCGGTTACCGAAAAGTAGAATCGGCCCTCTTGCCAGCCCCGAACAACCGAAGTGAGGAGCGCCGTGACGGCCATCCAGGAGGCGCAGGAGCGCCCGCGCGGTGCCCGCCTGCCGCGAAGCGCCCGCCGTGAACAACTGCTCGGTGCCGCCCAGGAGGTGTTCGTCGCGCAGGGTTACCACGCGGCCGCCATGGACGACATCGCCGACCGCGCCGGGGTCAGCAAGCCGGTGCTGTACCAGCACTTCCCCGGGAAGCTGGAGCTGTACCTGGCGCTGCTGGACAAGCACTGCGACGCCCTGGTCGAGTCGACCCGCGACGCACTGTCGACGACCACCGACAACAAGCTCCGGGTGGCCGCGACGATGGAGGCGTACTTCAACTACGTCTCCAGCGAGTCCGGCGCGTTCCGCCTGGTCTTCGAGTCGGACCTGACCAACGAGCCGGCCGTGCGCGAGCGGGTCGAGCGGGCCTCCGAGGCGAGCGCGACGCTGGTCAGCAAGGTGATCCAGGAGGACACCGACCTGCCCGAGGCGGAGTCCAAGCTGCTCGCCGCCGGGGTCTGCGGCCTGGCCCAGATCACCGCCCGGTACTGGCTGTCGCAGGGCCTGGACATCCCGCGCGACGAGGCGGCGCGACTGGTCGCCAGCCTGGCCTGGCGCGGGCTGAAGGGCTTCCCGATGCACCCCACCTCGGAGGGCGGAGAGGCCCTCTAGCAGGGGTGATCCACCGACCTTCGCCGCCGCGGTGATCCCGTGCTCTATGGTGAAGCCGTACGGCGCGGTCGTCGCGAACGCTTGTCCCAGGCGGTCGGGGTGTCCGCGCGTGGAGGCTGCAACCCCGGAGGGACGGAAGCCGTGGAGGTCAAGATCGGCGTGCAGAACACGCCGCGCGAGATCGTGATCGAGAGCACGCAGAGTGCCGATGAGATCCAGAGCGCGATCGCCAAGGCGCTGGAGGGTTCGGAGAAGCTCTTCGCGCTGACCGACGAGCACGGCCGCCGCGTCATCGTCCCGGCCGAGCGCCTGGCGTACGTGGAGATCGGCGAGCAGGCCGCCCGCAAGGTCGGCTTCGGCACCGCCTGAGGCGTCGTCCGAGCTGCTCACCCGGTGCCCCGCTCCCCCAGGGAGCGGGGCACCGTTGCGTGTACGGCCGGGTCGGCCGGGGTACGGCGACAGTGCGGCCGTCGGCGCCGCGCGCCCGTCCCCGGGAGGCAGTTTTGCTGGTCGAGTCGATCGCCTTCGCCCTCGTCGGCCTGGCCGCGGGCCTGGCCGCACTGCTGGCGCGGCCCGCGTACTTCCGGGCGGCCCGCACCCTGACCCTGGGCACCGCCCTGGCGGCGGCGCTGCTCGGCGGGACGGTGGCGCACTTCTGCCTGGACGGGCGCTACCCGGCGGCGTCGATCGCGGCCGCGGCGCTGGCCTCGGCGGTGCTGACCACGACGCTGGCC
The DNA here is from genome assembly GCF_041435235.1 of Kitasatospora sp. NBC_01300. Classification (NCBI taxonomy): domain Bacteria; kingdom Bacillati; phylum Actinomycetota; class Actinomycetes; order Kitasatosporales; family Streptomycetaceae; genus Kitasatospora; species Kitasatospora sp. NBC_01300. The sequence continues at coordinate 3,018,324 of NZ_CP108408.1, forward strand.
CGGCCGGACCTCGCCGCCGGGCGGGCCCCGGCGCACCGGCACCACCCGCACCGGGCCGGTGTCCACCGCACCCGGCGCCACCGGCCGGCCTGACGCCCGGGCCGGGCAGGCCCTAGCTGGCCAGGCCCAGGGCGGCCATCCGCCGGGTGTGCGCCTCGGTGATCCGGTTGAACATCTTGCCGACCTCGACCAGGTCGAAGCCCTGCACCTGGACGCCGCCGACCAGCAGGTTGGACAGCGCGTCCCGCTCGGCGACCACCCGCTGGGCCTGGCTGAGCGCCTCGCCCATCAGCCGCCGGCCCCACAGCGCGAGCCGGCCGCCGGAGCGCGGGTCGGCCTCGATGGCCTGGCGCACCTTGTCCACCGCGAACTGGGCGTGCCCGGTGTCGGACATGACGCCGAGCACCAGGTCGCGGGTGTCGTCGTCGAGCCGGACGGCGACCTCGCGGTAGAAGTCGGTCGCGATGGCGTCGCCGACGTAGGCCTTGACCAGGCCCTCCAGCCAGTCCGAGGGCGCGGTCATCCGGTGGAACAGCTCCAGCGGCTCGACGAACGGGCGCATCGCCTCCTGCGGGTCGGCGCCGATCTCGGCGAGCCGGTCGTGCAGGCGCTGGTAGTGCTGGAACTCGGCGGAGGCCATCCGGGCCAGGGCCGCCTTGTCGGCGAGGTCCGGCGCCAGCTTGGCGTCCTCGGCGAGCCGCTCGAAGGCGCTCAGCTCGCCGTAGGCGAGTGCGCCGAGCAGGTCCAGCACCGCCGCCCGGTAGCCGGGGTCGGCCGAGCACGCGGCCCAGTCCCCGATCGAGCCGGCCGCGGCGTCCTGCGTCTCACCATGGGTCTCCATGACCCGCCACCTTAGTCCCGCCGGCCCGGGGGACCCACCCTGGCCGGCCGTCGGCCGGTCGCCCGGGTGACCGGCCGGAACACCCCTTCCGGCCCGGGTCGGGAGGGGCAATGTCAGACGCGTCACGTGTTCGAGTCGTCGCCTGACTGTATGGTGGTACGGAGCCCCGTCGTGTTCGCACGGTGTCACCGCCGTCTCGGTGTCCCGCGCAAGCCCGCTCCGAAGCGGCACCGTCCATCCGGACGTGTCCGCACCGGAGCCACGGGTACTCACGTACGCGGATGCCCGGTCGGAGAGCCGATCGGCTCCGACCATGGCTTGGACTTCAAGCCTTGGCACCGCATCAGTGGCCGAGCGAGGGCCGCCGAGACCGCGCCCCCTGGCGAAGGTCCCGCGCAGGTCCCTCATGGGAATCCTCCCCGACGCCGCCGGCGACGCGCCCCGCACAGGGCAGCGCGCACCGGCCGGCCGCAGGGACCGGCGCGGTTGTGCGTCCGCTCAGCTGCATCAGGGCCGCCAGGCCCGTACGCAGCCGTGCGGCTGCCCGCCCGCCGCTCGCTCTCGGCCCCTTTCACACGGAAGAGGCAGCACCCTGTCCACCACCGCTGAACCCATCAAGACGACGTTCCGGGATCTGGGAATCCTCCCGGAGACCGCCGAGGCGCTCGAGTCCGTCGGCATCGTCCACCCCTTCCCCATCCAGGAGATGACCCTCCCGGTCGCGCTGACCGGCCACGACGTCATCGGCCAGGCCAAGACCGGCACCGGCAAGACCCTCGGCTTCGGCCTCCCGCTGATCGAGCGGTGCGTCGTGCGCGCCGACGTGGACGCCGGCCGGGCGACCGAGGAGCAGCTCTCCGACGGCCCGCAGGCGCTCATCGTCGTCCCGACGCGTGAGCTCTGCACCCAGGTCACCAACGACCTGCAGACCGCCGGCAAGGTCCGCGACGTGCGCGTCCTGGCCGTCTACGGCGGCCGCGCGTACGAGCCGCAGGTCGAGGCGCTCGCCAAGGGCGTCGACATCGTGGTCGGCACCCCGGGCCGCCTGCTGGACCTGGCCGGGCAGAAGAAGCTGAACCTGTCCAAGGTCCGCTCGCTGGTCCTGGACGAGGCCGACGAGATGCTCGACCTCGGCTTCCTGCCGGACGTCGAGAAGATCATCACCATGCTGCCGGCCAAGCGGCAGACCCTGCTGTTCTCGGCCACCATGCCGGGTCAGGTCATCAGCCTCGCCCGCCGGTACATGAGCCAGCCCACCCACATCCGGGCCGCCGCCCCGGACGACACCGGCACCACCGTCGCCAACATCGAGCAGCACATCTTCCGCGCGCACTCGCTGGACAAGGTCGAGCTCGTCTCGCGCATCCTCCAGGCCGACGGCCGCGGGCTGGCGATGATCTTCTGCCGGACCAAGCGCACCGCCGCCGACGTCGCCGACCAGCTGACCCAGCGCGGCTTCGCGGCCGGCGCCGTCCACGGCGACCTCGGCCAGGGCGCCCGCGAGCAGGCGCTGCGCGCGTTCCGCAACGGCAAGGTCGACGTGCTGGTCTGCACCGACGTCGCCGCCCGCGGCATCGACGTCGAGGGCGTCACGCACGTGGTCAACTACCAGTGCCCCGAGGACGAGAAGACCTACCTGCACCGGATCGGCCGCACCGGCCGGGCCGGCGCCTCGGGCACCGCCGTCACCCTGGTCGACTGGGACGACATCCCGCGCTGGCAGCTGATCAACAAGGCGCTGGAGCTGACCTTCAACGACCCGGAGGAGACCTACTCCACCTCGCCGCACCTGTACGAGCTGCTGAAGATCGCGCCGGGCACCAAGGGTGTGCTGCCGCGTTCGGAGCGGACCCGGGCCGGGCTCGGCGCGGAGGAGGTCGAGGACCTCGGCGAGACCGGCGGGCGCGGTGCGCGCACCGCCCGGGCCAAGGGCCCGCGCAGCGGCTCCGGCCGCACCGGCGCCCCCGAGGCCGCCGTGGCGACCGAGGAGAAGCCGCGCCGCACCCGTGAGCGCCGCCGCACCCGGGGCGGCTCCGCGGTCGCCGAGGGCGAGGCCGGGACCGTCGTCGAGGCCCCCGCGGCCCCGGCCGTCGAGGGCACCGAGGGCGAGGCGGCCCCGCGCCGCCGTCGCCGCCGTTCGCGCGGCGCCGCCGCCGGCGAGGCCGCCGTGGTGGCCGAGGCCGTCGCGGTGACCGAGGCGGCCGTGGCGGCTCCGGTCGCCGAGGCTCCGGCCGCGGTGGCCGTCGTGGCCGCCGCCGAGGCCGTCGTCGAGGCCGTCGTCGCGGAGAAGCCGGCCGCCCGCACCCGGACGCGCGCCGCCCGCAAGCCGAAGGCGGAGGCCGTCGAGGCCCCGGCCGAGGCTCCGGCCGTCGAAGCCGTCGAGGCCGCTGAGGCCGTCGTCGCGAAGAAGCCGGCCACCCGGACGCGCACCCGCAAGCCGAAGGCGGAGGCCGTCGAGGCCGTCGTCGAGGCCCCGGCCACCGAGGCCGCCGTCGCGGAGAAGCCGGCCACCCGGACGCGCACCCGCAAGCCCAAGGCCGAGGCCGCGACCGCCCCGGCGGCTCCGGAGGCTGCGGCCGCCGACGCCGCGACCGAGGTCCCGGCCCCGCGCAAGCGCACCCGGGCCCGCAAGGCCGCCGCCGCGCCGGAGGCCACCCCGGAGAGCTGACGCACCCCGTCCCGGAGGGGGCGGGCCGGGCCCCTCGCGGTCCGGCCCGCCCCCTCCGGCGTTCCGGCGTTCCGGCGTTCCGGCGTTCCGGCGTTCCGGCACAGGCTGGATAGGGTCGGGGGCACCGGCCAGTCGCCTGCAGGAGAGCAGCCCATGAGCACGCCGCCGTTCCTCACCCTTCCCCGCTGCGCCCGCGCGCTGCGGCTGTCCACAAGCCGCGGCGGGTTCGCCGCGCTGCGGGCCGAGCCGGACGGGCCGGTGCGCGGCTCGGCGCTGCTGGTGCCGGGCTTCACCGGCAGCAAGGAGGACTTCATCGCCCTGCTGGAGCCGCTGGCGGCGGCCGGCTACCGGGTGACCGCCGTCGACCAGCGCGGCCAGTACGAGACCGGCGGCCCGGACGACCCGGCCGCGTACGCCGTCGAGGCGCTGGGCGCGGACGTCCGGGCGCTCACCGAGGCCGTGGCCGCCGACGGCGGGCCGCCGCACCTGCTGGGGCACTCCTTCGGCGGCCAGGTGGTCCGGGAGGCAGTGCTGGCCGCGGCCGCGGACGGCCCGTCGCCGTGGCGCTCGCTGACCCTGATGTCCACCGGCCCGGGCGCGATCGACCCGGCCGAGGCGGCCCGTACCCAGCTGCTGCTGGACGTGCTGCCGGTCATGAGCCTGGAGGAGATCTGGCAGGTCATGCGGCAGATGGAGGAGGGCAGCGGGGACCAGAAGCAGCGCCCGGAGCCGGCCGTCGCGGAGTTCCTGCACCGCCGCTGGCTGGCCAACGTACCGCTGTCGCTGAGCGTCACCGGTGGCCATCTGGTCGCCGCGCCGGACCGGGTGGCGGAGCTGGCCGCCGCCACCGCCGGCCTGCCGGTGCTGGTGCTGTCCGGGGTGCGGGACTACGCCTGGCCGGTGCCGGAGCAGACCGGGATGGCGGAGCGCCTGGGGGCCCGCCGGGTGGTCGTCGAGGACGCCGGCCACTCCCCCAACGCCGAACGCCCGGCCGCCACGGCCGAGGCGCTGGCCGCGTTCTGGGCCTGAGCCGCACCGGTCCCGGAGAGTGGTCTGAACCACTTCTCGAAGTTCGACCGTCCTCAACACAGGACAAAAGTCGTTAGTTACGGTAATCTTTGATTCTGTCCGGGAATCATCGCCGGCCTCCGCGTCGGCGCGAATCAGCCGAAACCTGGACTTCACGGTCGGGCAACGACCCGGAAGCATCACCACGTCACCGTGGTTCACGAGGCACCAGGCAAGCAGGGGGAGCCCTTGCCGCAGCAGACCGCCGCACGTACGAACCGAACGATCCGGCCGCACCGCCGGACCCGCAGGACCCCGAAAGGGCTGGTACCCACTCAGCCGCAATCGCCCCGACCGACGGGGCAAGAAGAGGAGACGCCCATGACGAAGACCATGCGCTTCGAGATCGTCCGACTGGACGACGCCAACGGCTCCGCCGCCGACCGCCTGATAGCCGACGCCGAGACCGTCCGCGAGTTCGTCCAGGCCGCCGCCCGCACCGGTGAGCGCCTGCTCATCCGCCCGTGCCCGACCGTCTGACCACGCGCGGCGCCTCCGACCGGGAGCCCTCACCCGCCGCCGACGAGCCGGGAGCGTCCGATCCGGACGTTCCGATACCCGACTGACGCCCTGTCACCGCGATCGCCGATGACAGGGCGTCAGTGCGTCCGGGCCCTGGGCCCGTAGACGTTTGCCGCCGCCCGCCACGGGACATCCCCCAACGGGAACCGCCCGTGCCGCGCCGCCCCACCCGCGCCGAACGGGCCCCGCCACCGACAGGTGCCGCCGAGCCCTCCGTACGGGTGATCGTCCTTGACGCGGCGGTCCGGAGGGAGGAGCGTTGTCGCCTATGAGGGGCGAGCCAAGCTGCCCGAGGTGCGCCGGTCGGGTCCGCGCCCCCGGTCTGTTCTCAGACACCTGGCAGTGCGACCGGCACGGAGCCGTGCACCCGATGCAGCCCGTGCTGCCACCGAGCGTCGAAGCCCTGGGCGTCGCCGTCGCCCGCTCGCAGGTCCCCGTCTGGCTGCCCTGGCCGCTCCCGGTCGGCTGGCTCTACACCGGCATCGCCCACGTCGGCGACGACGTCTCCGGCGCCCGGGCCACCGCCGTCGCCTGCTCCGGACCGGCCCCGCTCGGCGGCTTCGGCGAGCTGGTGCTCGTCGCCGAGGAGCTGGGGGTCGGCCTCGGCGCCCGCTACGCCGGGATGCCCGGGCCCGACCCGGGCGACTCCGTCGGCCTCTACAAGCCCGCCGACGCCAAACTGCTGGCCGCCGGGCGGCCCACCCCGATGTTCCACGTTCCGGACGCCCCGGTCGACCGCGCGGTGTTCGTCGGCGAGGCCCGCGGCCTCTGGCTCTGGGCCGTCGCCTGGCCCGAGCAGTCCGCCCTGGTGATGTACGACGAACTCGTCCTCACCGACCTGCGCGAGGCCGGCGCCGAACTGGACCTGCTCCCCTGCGGGGCCCTCTCCCCCCGCCTGCTGGGATAGGTCCTGTCCGGCCGGGGCCCGGCGCCCTGTCCTATCCTGGGCGGCACCCCGAGCCCTCAGGAGTCCGCCCCGTGCGCATCGACCTGCACGCCCACAGCAACGCCTCCGACGGCACCGACAGCCCGACCGAGCTGGTCGCGGCGGCCGTGGCCGCGGGCCTCGACGTCGTGGCGCTCACCGACCACGACACCGTCGCGGGCCACGCCGAGGCCGCCGAGGCGGTGCGCGCGCTGCCGGACGGCAGCCGGCTGACCGTCGTCCCGGGCGCCGAGCTGTCCTGCGTGGTGGGCGGCGTCAGCATGCACCTGCTGGCGTACCTGTTCGACCCGGACGAGCCGGAGTTCGCGCGCGAGCGGGAGCTGGTGCGCACCGACCGGTTCCGGCGCGGGCGGGCGATCGTCGAGCGCTGCCGCGAACTCGGCGCGGACATCAGCTGGGAGCAGGTGCAGCGGATCGCCGGGACCGGCTCGGTCGGTCGCCCGCACATCGCCAGCGCGCTGGTCGAGGCGGGCGTCGTGGCCACCGTGTCGGACGCCTTCACCGCCGAGTGGCTGGCCAACGGCGCCCGGGCGGACGTGCGCAAGCACGAGACCGACCCGATCGAGGCGGTCCGGCTGGTCCGGGCGGCCGGCGGGGTGCCGGTGTTCGCCCACCCCGGCGCGGTCAAGCGCGGGCGGACCGTCCCGGACCAGGTGATCGCCGACCTCGCGGCGGCCGGGCTGGCGGCGCTGGAGGTCGACCACACCGACCACGACGAGGAGACCAGGGTGCGGCTGCGCGGCCTGGCCGACGAGCTGGGGCTGCTGGTCACCGGCTCCAGCGACTACCACGGCAGCCGCAAGACCGTCCGGCTCGGCGAGCACACCACCGACCCCGCGGTGTACGAGGCGCTGCTGGCGCAGGCCACCGGCGCGAAGCCGATCGGCGGCTGAGGGCCGCGCGCCGGGGTGCGGGGGCGCGGCGGGAGCGCGGGGCCAGGACGGGAGACCCGTGACCTGAGCCCCGGTCAGTCCAGCCGGACGCCGCGGCGGTCCGGGTCGCGCAGGTCGGCGCCCTGCTCCAGCCAGCGCTCCTGGAGCGCGGCCGCGCCGTGCACCCGCTTCCAGCCGGCCTCGTTGGGCGTCATCGGCAGCAGCGGCAGGAAACGGACCGGGTCGGCCGGCTCGTCCAGCTCCAGGTCCGGCACCAGGCCGCCCGGCTCGGCGGCCAGCACCGAGGTGAACGGCGCGCCGTCCCACAGCGGGGCGCCGAGGTCCAGCGAGCCGCCGGGGGCCACCACCAGGCCCTCGACCTGCGGGGTCGCGGCCAGGGTGGCCAGGCTGCGCAGCACGCTGTCGCGCCCGCCGCGGACGGTCAGCACCAGTTCGGCGCGTGGGCCGCGCAGTTGGTCGGCCACCGGTGCGGTCGGGTCGGCCATCGGCGCGGCGGACATGCCGAGCGTCGCGTACCGGACCAGGCCGTCGGCGTCCGGGCCGAAGCGCAGCACCTCGATCCGGTCGGTGCCGAGGAAGGTGACCGCGGCGCGGCCGCTCGGCTCGCCGAAGGTGGTGATCAGCCGGGCCTCGACGGCGGCCAGCACCGCCTCCCGGGAGAGCGCCGGGGAGCTGCCGCCGTGGGGTTCGCCGAAGAGCGGGAAGTCGTGCGCCATGCCGGTGAGCGTAACCCCCGGGGGCGGGCCGGCCGTGTGCGGGCGGCCCGGGCAAAGCCTCGGGAAAGCCCGGGGCGCCGATGGTCGGTCAGATGTTAGGGTGAGCGACTGGCCACCGGGAATCCTCAGGTTCCCGGGGCGGCGGCACGAAGGAGGTGGTTGCGGTGGATACCGGCCGACCATGCAGTACCGGCAGCTCTACCCGGCCCCGACTTCCCCGCACCCCTCGCCACGCAGGCTGAACCGGCTGATCCAGCCGAGGTAGCCCGGGCAGGCCGGGCGCGGACGAACCGGCCGGGAGAGCACCCTCACCCCCCTTCACCGGTGTTCTTCGCCGTCGCACCACGGCCGCCCGCTCCTCCCCCGCCTTCCGGCGGGGGACCCCGACGCCGCTGTGCGGCGGCTCCTGTTCCAGGGAGCCTGCCATGTCGATGATCAACAGCCTGCGCGCCGCCGTCCGCACCAACCGCCGCCGTTCCGCGGTCGGCGCGTACGACACCGTCCCGGCGGGCGCCGGCTCGGCGGTCGTCGACTGCGCGGTGTACCAGCACGGCAAGCGCCACGGCGAGACCTGCAGCCCCCGCGAGGCCGCCCGCCGGATCAAGGCCGCGCACCAACTCCCGGACGGGGACGGCTCGTTCAGCTGGATCGGGCTGCACGAGCCGACCGAGGCCGAGTTCGAGGGCATCGCCCAGCGCTTCGGCCTGCACCCGCTCGCGGTCGAGGACGCGGTGCACGCGCACCAGCGGCCCAAGGTCGAGCGCTACGACGACGTGCTGTTCGCCGTCTTCAAGACCATCCGCTACGTCGAGCACGACCAGCTCACCCCGACCAGCGAGGTGGTGGAGACCGGCGAGTTGATGGTCTTCGCCGGGCGGGACTTCGTGATCACCGTCCGGCACGGCGGCCACGGCTCGCTGCAGGAGCTGCGGCACCGGCTGGAGGCCGACGCGGACGAGTCCGGGCTGCTCGCCAAGGGCCCGTCCGCGGTGCTGCACGCGATCGCCGACCACGTCGTGGACAACTACCTGCTGGTCTCCGAGCGGCTGCAGAACGACGTGGACGAGATCGAGTACGGCGTCTTCTCGGCCAAGGGCGGGCGCAGCGCCGACGTCGGCCGGGTGTACCAACTCAAGCGCGAGGTACTGGAGTTCAAGCGAGCCGTGGTGCCGCTGCTGCGCCCGATGCAGCAGCTGTCCGAACCGCTGCAGCGCCTCGTCGACCCGGACATCCAGAAGTACTTCCGGGACGTCGCCGACCACCTGGCCCGGGTCACCGAGCAGGTGCACGGCTTCGACGAACTGCTGAACTCGCTGCTCCAGGCCAATCTGGCGCAGGTCTCGGTGGCGCAGAACGAGGACATGCGCAAGATCACCGCCTGGGCGGCGATCTTCGCCGTGCCCACCATGATCACCGGCGTGTACGGGATGAACTTCGAGTACATGCCCGAGCTGCACCACAAGTACGGCTATCCGATGGTGCTCACCGCCATCATCCTGATCTGCGTCGGGATGTACCGGGGCTTCCGCCGCAACGGCTGGCTGTAGCCGCCCGCGGCGCCCGCCGGCCGCTACCGCCGGCCGCCACGGGCGACCAGGACCAGGCCCACCAGGATCAGCACCACCGCCGGATACGCCGCCACCGGGGGCCACTGGCCGAGCCAGAGGGCGGCGATCAGGGCCGCGCCCGGGGTCTCCAGCAGGATCGCCGTGGAGGTGATCGACGGGCCGAGGGTGCGCACCACGCGGTTGCTCAGCGAGTGGCCGAGCAGCTGGGCGGCGACCATCAGCAGCACGATCTGCCACCACACCCCGGCCGGCCAGCCGGCCAGCGGCGTCCCGGCGACCAGGCAGATCGCCAGCAGGCCCGCCGCCGTGGTGGCGTAGCAGACCAGCGTGTACGCGGTGGTGCTGACGGTCCTGCGGACCTCAGCGCCCAGCAGCATGTACCCGGCGGCGGCCAGGCCCGCGCCGAGGGCGAGCGCGTCGCCGAGCAGCGCGCGCGGGGAGAGCGAGAGGTCGACGCCGGTCAGCACCAGCACGCCGGCGAAGGCCACGCCCGTGCCGAGCCAGACCATCCGGGGGGCGCGGACGCCGAGCAGGCGCATCAGCAGGATGGTCCACAGCGGGGTGGTGGTGACCAGGGCGGTCGCCGAGGCCACCGAGGTCATCCGCAGGCTGGGCATCCAGAGCGCGAAGTGCACGGCGAGCAGTGCGCCCGCCGCGATCGCGAGCAGCAGCGCCCGCCGGCCGATCCCGCGCAGTTCGGCGCGGTGGCGCAGCAGCGCGTACGGGCCGAGGACGCCGACCGACATGACGTTGCGCCAGAACGCGATCGCCAGCGCGGGCGCGGCGGTGGCGCTGATCAGCGGGCCGGACAGCGAGATGCCGGCGATGGAGACGGCGAGCAGCAGCAGGTCGGCGGTGGGGAGCGGGTGCACCGGCTCGGTGGCGGTGGCGGCTGGTGCGGGGGCGGTCGCGGGCCGGGCGGCGGGCACGGCGCTCCTCTGCTGGTCACGTGGGCTGGGGCGAGGCGGGGACCGGGCTGAACCGGGCCGGGGCCGGGCGTTCCTACGGTAAGGCCCGTGGCAAGCCGATGGAACTGTCGCCCGACGGCTGAGACAACTCGTGGACGGCGGAGGTCGTACGCTGGGCGCCATGGACCGTACGCCCGCCGCCGCGACCGCCGACGACTTCCTCGACCAGGCCCTGCTGGAGGAGGCCGCGAAGAAGTCCGGCCTCCTCTGGGTCCGCGCGGACGGCCAGGAGCAGGCCCGCCCGCTCTGGCACGCCTGGCACGACGGCGCCGTGGTGGTGGTCGGCGAGGGCGGCGAGCAGCCGCTGCACGGCCTGACCGCCGGATCCGGCGCGGTGGTGACCGTCCGCAGCAAGGACAAGGGCGGCCGGCTGACCGGCTGGAGCGCCCGGGTCTCGGAGCTGGCCCCCGGCGGCGAGGCCTGGCTGGGCGCCGTCGAGGAGCTCAAGGGCAAGCGGCTGAACGCGCCCGACACCGACACCATCACCGACCGCTGGGCCCGCGAGTGCCGGGTGCTGCGCCTGGAGCCCGCCGGTGCGCTGACCGAGCGTCCGGGCGCGATGCCGGACGTCTCGCACGCCGCCCAGCCGATGCCCACCGCGGCCACCACCCGCCGCCCCGTCCCGGCCGGCCTGCCCAAACTGCTGTTCAAGCGCCGCTAAAGATTCACGCCCGGGACTCCTCGGCTGTGTACCGTGCCTCGTCGGGCCGGGCTCGCGACACGCGGGTAGCCTTGCCCGCAGGTGCGCCCCGGCGTACCCGGCACGGCATCGAACGAGTCGAGGGAGTTCATGGCAGGGCCAGGCACCCGGGTCTTCATCTCCCACCTCTCCGCCCTCGCCGTCTTCGACCCGAACGGCGACCAGGTCGGCCGGGTCCGTGACGTCGTCGTCTCGCTGCGGCTGAGCGGCCGCCCGCCGCGGGTCCTGGGCCTGGTGGTCGAGGTGGTCGGCCGGCGCCGGATCTTCCTGCCGATGACCCGGGTGACCAGCCTGGAGTCCGGCCAGGTGCTCGCCACCGGCGTGATCAACCTGCGGCGCTTCGAGCAGCGCCCGTCCGAGACCCTGGTGCTCGCCGAACTGCTGGACCGCACCGTCACCTGGTCCAAGACCGGTGAGAACGTCACCGTGCTGGACGTCGGGATGGTGCAGACCCGGATGCGCGAGTGGGAGATCAGCAAGGTCTTCGTCCAGATCGGCCGGGCCGGCCGGCTGCGCAAGGGCAAGGGCGAACGGCTCACCCTGGACTGGCAGGACGTCACCGGCTTCACGCTGCCCGAGCAGGACCAGGGCGCCGCCAACCTGCTCGCCACCTTCGACCAGCTGCGCGCCGCCGACCTCGCCAGCGTCATGCACCACCTGTCCGCCAAGCGCCGTGCCGAGGTGGCCGCCGCGCTCGACGACGAGCGGCTCGCCGACGTCCTGGAGGAGCTGCCCGAGGACGACCAGGTCGAGATCATCGGCAAGCTCAAGGACGAACGCGCCGCCGACGTCCTGGAGGCGATGGACCCGGACGACGCCGCCGACCTGCTCTCCGAACTGCCCGCCGACGAGGCCGAGCGGCTGCTCCAGCTGATGGAGCCGGACGAGGCCGAGCCCGTCCGCCGCCTGCTGTCGTACGAGGAGAACACCGCCGGCGGTCTGATGACCACCGAGCCGGTCGTGCTGGAGCCGGACGCGACCGTGGCCGAGGCACTCGCCCGCATCCGGGTCTCCGACCACAAGCCCGCGCTCGCCGCGCAGGTGTACGTCTGCCGGCCGCCGAACGAGACCCCGACCGGCAAGTACCTGGGCACCGTGCACTTCCAGCGGCTGCTGCGCGAGCCGCCGTACGTGCTGGTCGGCTCGCTGGTCGACGACGACCTGGACCCGCTGCCGCCGGACACCCCGCTGTCACTGATCACCAGCTACCTGGCGACCTACAACCTGGTGTCCGCGCCGGTCGTCGACGAGGCCGACCACCTGCTCGGCGCGGTGACCGTCGACGACGTGCTCGACCACCTGCTGCCGGAGGACTGGCGCGAGTCCGTCCTGCACGGCCACGACGACACGGACGGCACGAGGGAAGAGGTGCACGGTGGACGCTGACCGCAAGGGGCGGCGGGACGAGTCCCCCCGCCAACGCCTCCAGAGCGAACTGCGGGAACTGCGCCAGCTGCGCGAACTGCGCGGCCGGGAGGGCGGCCGGGAGCGGCGCGCCGAGATCTCCGTGGCCGGCCCGGCCCGCACCCGGCTCGACCAGCCCCGCACCGCCCGGCCCGGGCTGATCTCGCTGCCCGCCTACGACCCGGAGGCGTTCGGCAAGCTCTCCGAACGGATCGCGCGCTTCCTGGGCACCGGCCGCTTCATCGTCTGGATGACGGTGGTGATCATCATCTGGGTGGCCTGGAACACCCTGCTGCCGGAGAACGTGCGCTTCGACAGCTACCCCTTCATCTTCCTCACCCTGGTGCTGTCGCTCCAGGCCTCCTACGCGGCCCCGCTGATCCTGCTCGCGCAGAACCGCCAGGACAACCGGGACCGGGTCAACATGGAGCAGGACCGGGCCCGCAGCGACCGCAACATCGCGGACACCGAGTACCTGACCCGCGAGGTCGCGGCACTGCGGCACGGGCTCGGCGAGGTCGCCACCCGGGACTTCATCCGCTCCGAACTCCAGTCCCTGCTCAAGGAGATCGAGGAGCGCCGGGAGCCCTCCGAGACGCTGTGACCGGCGGCACGCCACCGTCGGGTTAGGGGATCCCCCGAGCGCCGTACCATCAAGGCATGGCCAACGAGACAGAGGTCGCGGCCGGCGTCACGGAGGAGTCCGTACGCCAGGCGCTGGCGACCGTCAACGACCCGGAGATCAACCGCCCGATCACCGAGATCGGCATGGTGAAATCGGTCGAGATCGCCGAGGGCGGCGTGGTGCGCGTCGCGGTCTACCTGACCGTCTCCGGCTGCCCGATGCGCGACACCATCGTCACCCGGGTCCGCGAAGCGGTCGGCCGCGTGCCCGGTGTGACCGGCGTCGAGGTCGAGCTCGACGTGATGAGCGACGAGCAGCGCAAGGAACTCTCCCAGCTGCTGCGCGGCGGCGCCCCCGAGCGGGAGATCCCGTTCGCCAAGCCGGGCACGCTGACCCGGGTCTACGCCGTCGCCTCCGGCAAGGGCGGCGTCGGCAAGTCCTCGGTCACGGTCAACCTGGCCGCCGCGATGGCCGCCGACGGCCTGAAGGTCGCCGTCGTGGACGCCGACATCTACGGCCACAGCGTGCCCCGCATGCTCGGCGTCGAGGGCCGGCCCACCCAGGTCCAGGACATGATCATGCCGCCGCAGTCGCACGGCGTGAAGGTCATCTCGATCGGCATGTTCACCCCGGGCAACGCCCCGGTGGTCTGGCGCGGCCCGATGCTGCACCGCGCGCTCCAGCAGTTCCTCGCCGACGTCTACTGGGGCGACCTGGACGTCCTGCTGCTGGACCTGCCGCCCGGCACCGGCGACATCGCGATCTCGGTGGCCCAGCTGGTCCCCAACGCGGAGATCCTGATCGTCACCACCCCGCAGATGGCCGCCGCCGAGGTGGCCGAGCGGGCCGGCACCATCGCGGTGCAGACCCACCAGAAGATCGTCGGCGTGATCGAGAACATGTCCGGCATGCCGTGCCCGCACTGCGACGAGATGATCGACGTCTTCGGCACCGGCGGCGGCCAGACCGTCGCGGACGCGCTCACCCGCACCGTCGGCGCGACCGTCCCGGTGCTCGGCTCGATCCCGATCGACGTGCGCCTGCGCGAGGGCGGCGACGACGGCCGCCCGGTCGTGCTCGCCGCCCCCGACTCCCCGGCCGGCGTCGCCCTGCGCGCCGTCGCCGGCAAGCTCGGCGGCCGCCAGCGCGGCCTCTCCGGGCTCTCCCTCGGGCTGACCCCGAAGAACAAGTTCTGATGACGCGTCGCCGAAGGGGCCGGGTGGTTCGACCACCCGGCCCCTTCGGCGTACTCGGCGTCGTCGCGCCCTACGGGCGGGTGTAGGCGGTCAGGTCGGGGGCGGTGGCGAAGCCGGCTCCGTAGGCGCTGACGCCGCGGCCGTAGGCGCCGAGCAGGACGCCCGGGGCCTCGCCGGCGAGCACCCAGCCGTACTCGGACTCGCGGTAGCGGAAGGGCTGCGGCAGGCCGTTCACCGGGAGGCTGAGGGTGGACCAGCCGGGGCCGGCCAGGTCGTCGGCGAGGTCCCACGCGAGGGTGCTCTGCTGGTCCAGCCAGTCCTGGCGCAGCGCGCGGTCGAGCTGGCCGGGCCAGGTCGAGGCGAGCAGGCCCGAGCCGGCCAGCCAGGCGGCGGAGGAGGCGGAGGTCGCCTCCAGGGTGCCGGTGTTGTCGGCGCTGCGGCGGCTGTCCCGGCGGGCCACCGTGACCACGACCGCGAACCTGCGCATGTCGCGCGGCTCGTACTGCCTGGCCGGCTCCTCGCCGTGGCCGAGGCTGCCGTAGTCGACGCTGCCGGGCGCCCCGGCCCGGAGGCCTCCGGCGCCGGCCTGCATCAGGTAGCGGCGGCCGGTCCAGCCGTCGTCCAGGCCGTACCAGGGGAAGTCGGCGGACAGGTAGGGCACCAGCGGGTCCGCCGGGCCGGCCTGCCCGCCGACCACCGGGCCGCCGGCCGTGGCCGTCGTCCCCACCGCCTGACTCGTCGCGTCCATCCCCGGGCCTCCTCAAACACACGTTTGCCTGCCGTGGCGCGCTCCCATCGTGGCGTACCGCGGCGTTCCCGGGAGCCGTTCCTGGTCCGCGACAGCGCGGAATGTGACGGACGGCTCAGCGGGAACAATCAGCACAATAGCGGCGCACACGCCGCCGCCCCGCTCAGCCGGGCGGCCGGGCGGGGCGGTGGCGTGGTCGTACGGGGTGTGACCGGGGGCCGGTCAGGTCGCGTCGGGGTCGAACGGGGGCCGCTCGCCGGGCTGCAACGGCGCCCCGGTGGAGGCCGCCACCGGGGCGGCGGCCTTCTCGAAGCTGACGCTGCCGCTGCGGCCGTTCACCGGCGCCGCCGGCTTGTCGTCCAGGACCGAGCGGATGTCGAGCGAGTCCTTCATCTCCTTGAGGCCCAGCGGGTCCTCTTCGCCGCCCATGAGCTGCTTGCGGACGAAGGTCTTGGGGTTCAGGTCCTCGAACTCGAAGTCCTTGAACTCGGGGCCCAGCTCGCTGCGGATGTCCTCCTTCGCGTTGTCGGCGAAGGAACGGACCTTCCGGATGAAGCCCATGGTGTCCTGGATCAGCTTCGGCAGCTTGTCGGGGCCGAAGATGACGATCGCCATCACGGCCAGGGTCAGGATCTCCAGCCCGCCTACATCGCTGAACACCTAAGCTCCCTAGCTCGTCGGACGACGGTCCCTACAGGGTAATGGCCATCGGCGGGTCCATGGTCCACGCTGCGATGAAGCCGTGGTAAAGACCTGCCGATGGCCGAGATCGTCGCGACCGGGGCGCGAGCGGCGCTCTAGGTGCGGACAGGGCCTAGCGGGTCTGCTGGCGCAGTGCGGGCAGGCCGCCCGAGTTGCGCTCCGAGGCCGGCGGCGGCGTCGCGTCGCGGGTCGCGGCGACGGGGTGGGCCGGGAAGTCCACCGGGATCTGCGCGGTCATCGGGACCAGGCCCCCGCTGCGGCCCGTGCCGCCGCTGTTGCCGACCGTGCTGACCGGGTTGCCGTGCTGGTCCTCGCTCTGCGCGCTGAGGCCGCCGACCCCGCCGAGCGTGACCGCGGCGACCGAGAAGGCGCCCGCGGCGGCGAAGACGAAGCGGCGCCCGCGCGGCGCGGCGGAGCGTACGGCGGCGGCCGGGCGGGGCCGGACGGTGCTCTCGGGGCGGGCCGCGGCCTCGGGGCGGCCGTTGCGCCGGCCCATCAGGGGCCGCAGCACCGCGCCGCCGCGCCCGAACGCCCGCGGGTCGACCCCGGGCACCGGGGTGTCGGCGCCGAGCGCGCCCGCGCCGAAGGAGGCGCCTGCGCCGCGGCCGAAGGAGCCGCCGGTGAGCCGGCTGCCGCCGAGCGTGCCGCCGGCCGCGACCCCGCCGCCGGGCAGGTCGTCGTCGTCACCGCGGCTGCCGCGGCGGACGGGCCAGTCGGCGTCCGCCGGATCGTCCTCGGGCAGGCCGCCGACGGCCATCAGCCGGGCCATCAGGCCGGAGGAGGGGCCGGGGGTGCCGGTGCGGGTCAGCAGGTGCTTGACGGCCCGGCCCGCGTCGACCTCGGCGAGGCACTGCGGGCAGGTCGCCAGGTGGGCCTGGACGCGATCGCGCGAGTCGTGGCCGAGTTCGCCGTCCAGGAACGCGGAGAGGCGCTCACCGAGGTGGTGCTCCTCGGCGGCCGGCTCGGCGGGGCGCACCGGCACCGCGCGCAGCGCCGTCTCGCCCGGCAGCGGCAGCGCGGGCAGGACGGGCTCGCCCGGTTCGTCGCCGCCGCGGCGGCCGGGCAGGGCCCAGCCCCGCCTGGCCGCGGACCGGCCGGACGGGTCCGGCTGGCCCGGCCCGGACCGGCCGGTTCCGCTCACGATCGCCTCCGTCCGCGCGCACCCGGCGCGAGCGCGCCCTCGACGGCGGCGCCGACCGGCACCGGCTCCTCCGAGCCGCCGCGGCGCTCGCGCCCGGGGGCCGAGCCGGGGGCACGGTGCTTGAGCGCGGCGCGCAGGTGCGAGCGGCCGCGGTGGATGCGGCTGCGGACGGTGCCGAGCTTGACGCCCAGCGTGGCGGCGATCTCCTCGTAGGACAGTCCCTCGATGTCGCAGAGCACCACGGCGGCGCGGAACTCCGGGGCGAGGGTGTCCAGGGCGTGCTGCACGTCGGCGTCGAAGTGGGTGTCGCTGAAGTGCTGGGCCGGGCTGGGCTCGCGGGAGGCGAGCCGCTCGGCCGCGTCCTCGCCGAGCGCGTCGAAGCGGATGCGCTGGCGGCGGCGGACCATGTCCAGGAACAGGTTGGTGGTGATCCGGTGCAGCCAGCCCTCGAACGTGCCGGGGGTGTAGGTGGACAGCGAACGGAACACCCGGACGAAGACCTCCTGGGTGAGGTCCTCGGCGTCGTGCTGGTTGCCCGTCAGGCGGTACGCGAGGCGGTAGACCCGGGCGCTGTGCGCCTCGACGATCTCCTCCCAGGAGGGTGGAGTCCAGGTCTGCGCGTCGGGGCCCTCGGTGAAGGTCGCGAGGGCGGGGGCCTCGGTGGTACCGGCGGCCGGCGTCGCGGCGGCGGGCTGGTCCAGGTCGGAGTGCGCAGGCTGGTTCATCACGGGCTTCGGCGTACGGGCCGACGCGGTGCCGCGGGAGTGCCGCCGCACGGGGACGTCGCCCTCGGCCACACCTCCTCGGTCGGCTCTTCTGCCCAGCAGGGCCACCACCATATCCACCTCACCCGTCAAGCCCGGATAAAAGTGCCCGGGAGGTCTCCCGTACCCGGTCCTTCGTGACAACGGCCCGCCGCCGTACGCGGTTCCCGGTCGGCCAGTAATCTGTGCCAGGAAATATCGACTTCCCTCGGCACCGGGCCGTAACCCGGGGCTCCGAAAGAGGCAGCCATCAGCGAGTTCGGGCCCGCGCGTGTGGCCCTCGCCGACACCTACGTCGGCGAGGACGCGGTGCTGACCTACGCCCGGGCGCAGTCCGCGCGCACCGGGATACGGGCGATCGGGCCCAGCGGCGGGGCGTGCCTGCGGCTGCTGGCCGCGGCACTGGACGCCAAGGCGGTGGCCGAGATCGGCACCGGGACGGGCGTCTCCGGGGTCTACCTGCTGCGCGGCATGCGGCCGGACGGCGTGCTCACCACGGTGGACTCCGAGCCGGTGCGCCAGCAGCTGGCCCGCGAGGCGTACCACGCGGCCGGATTCGCGGCCAACCGCTCGCGGTTCATACCGGGCCGGGCGCTGGAGGTGCTGCCCCGGCTCGCCGACGGCCAGTACGACCTGGTGTTCTGCGACGGCGACCCGGCCGAGTCCAGGGAGTACCTGCTGGAGGCGATGCGGCTGCTACGGCCGGGCGGGATGGTCTGCTTCGAGGGGGTGTTCCAGGAGGGCCGGCTGGCCGAGCCGGAGCTGCAGGACCCCCAGACGGGCGCGGTGCGCGACCTGGTCCGGGACGTCCGGGAGAGCGAGGCGCTGCTGCCGGCGCTGCTGCCGGTCTCGGACGGACTGCTCTGCGCCATCAAGCGGTAGGACCGTCGAGCGGCAGGGCCGTCAGGCAGCCGGACCGTCAGGCAGCGGCCCCGCCGCCCCGGACCGCGGCCTCCGGGCGGCCGGGCAGGGCCCCAAACGCCGCGGGGCCCGGGCCGACATGACGTCGTACCCGGGCCCGGCAGCACATCTCCAGGAGATGACGAGCACCCGCTGCGGTCAGCCGCAGGCCTTCTTCAGGGCCTCGCCGAGGGCGTCGGCCTCGTCAGGTGTGAGCTCCACCACAAGGCGTCCGCCGCCTTCGAGCGGAACGCGCATGATGATGCCCCGTCCCTCTTTGGTGACTTCGAGCGGGCCGTCACCCGTCCGCGGCTTCATGGCCGCCATGCTCGTTCCCCTTCCTGCAACCGCTCAGCTACGCACCGGCAGTCCGTCCACCGCCGGTATCGAACGCATTGATCGGAAGCCATTATCCCGCATGCCACGGGCTGATGACCAACATCACTCTCGGTGCAACATCGGCCGGACCGCCCCCAAGCGCCGCAATTGCCGTCATAAGCCCCGGCGTGGCGGCGGCGCGCGGGCCGTCGAAAGGTGCGATACCTCACACTCCCCACCCGGCCGTCCGCTCCGGCATCCTGGCACACGACCGACACCGAGCCGACCACAGGGAGCCCTCGCCCATGTCCGATTCCGTGCTGTACGAGCTGGACGGCGGCCTGGCCGTCATCACCATCAACCGCCCGGAGGCGATGAACGCCCTGGACGTCGCGACCAAGGTCGCGCTGCGGGACGCCGTGGCCGCCGCGGCCGCGGACCCGGCGGTGCGGGCGGTGCTGCTGACCGGGGCCGGCGAGCGCGCGTTCTGCGTCGGGCAGGACCTGAACGAGCACCTGACGGCGCTGAAGCGGGCCGAGGAGACCGGACAGAGCCCGCTGGGCACCGTCGCCGAGCACTACAACCCGCTGGTGCGGGCGCTGGCCGGGATGCGCAAGCCGACCGTCGCCGCGGTCGGCGGGGTGGCGGCCGGCGCGGGCGCCTCGCTGGCCTTCGCCTGCGACTTCCGGGTCCTCTCCGACCGGGCCGGCTTCAACACCGCCTTCGCCGGGATCGCCCTGACCGCCGACTCGGGCGCCTCCTGGACGCTGCCCCGGCTGGTCGGGCACGCCAGGGCCACCGAGCTGCTGATGCTGCCCCGGACGGTCAAGGCCGCCGAGGCGCTGGAGCTGGGCCTGGCCACCAGGGTGGTGCCGGCCGGGGAGCTCGCCGCCACCGCGCGGGCCTTCGCCCGGGAGCTGGCCGCGGGCCCCACGGTGGCCTACGGCGCCATCAAGGAGTCGCTGGCGTACGGCGCCTCGCACTCGCTGGACGAACTGCTCGACAAGGAGGACGAGCTGCAGACCCTGGCCGGCGAGAGCGAGGACCACCGGATCGCGGTCCGCGCCTTCATCGCCAAGGAGAAGCCGACCTACCTGGGCCGCTAGGGCGCGCCCAGCGGCCCTCTTCGGATCACACCGGGCGCGCGGTGCGGACGTGGCAGTCCGCCAGGTGGTCGTCGACCAGGCCGCAGGCCTGCATCAGGGCGTAGGCGGTGGTCGGGCCGACGAAGCGGAAGCCCTCCTTCTTCAGGGCCTTCGCGAGCGCGGTCGACTCGGGCGTGACGGCCGGCACCTCCCCCATCGTGCGGGGGGCCGGCCGGTCCGGGGCTCCGGCGAACCGCCAGATCAGCGCGTCCAGCCCGCCGTCCAGGTCGCGGGCGACCCGGGCGTTGGCGATGGCGGCCTCGATCTTGGCCCGGTTGCGGATGATGCCGGTGTCGGCGAGCAGCCGCTCCACGTCCGCCTCGCCGAACTCGGCGACCGCGGCGATCCCGAAGCCGGCGAACGCGGACCGGAAGCCCTCCCGGCGGCGCAGGATGGTCAGCCAGGACAGCCCGGACTGGAACGCCTCCAGGCAGACCCGCTCGAACAGGGCGTCGTCGCCGTGCACCGGACGGCCCCACTCGGTGTCGTGGTAGGCCCGGTAGTCGTCGGTCGACTCGCCCCAGGCGCAGCGGCGCAGGCCGTCCGCGCCGAGCACCGCGCCCTCGGCGAGAGCGGTCACCGGTCGTTCACCGGCTTCGCGTCCTCGGGCCGCTCCTGCTCGGGCCGCTCCTTGGTGAGCGCGACGGCCGGTTCGACCACCTTCGCGAACTCCTCCAGGCCGGGCAGCGGTTCGGCGCCGGCGTCCGGGCCGTCGGTCGCCTCGACCGCGCCGCGCAGGTGGCCGGCGGCCTCCAGTTCGGCGATCCGCGAGTCGCGGTAGGCGAGTTCGGCGCCGAGGCGGTCCAGGACGTCGTCGACCTCGTCCATCCGGTAGCCGCGGACGGCCATCGGCAGCCGCAGGTCGTCCACGTCCGCCTTGCTCAGCGGACGGTCCTGCGGCAGCCGGGCGGCGATGCGGTCCTGCACCGCCTCCGGCATCGAGCCGCCCCCGCCGAGCGCCACCAGCGCGGCGCCGCCGACCACCACGGCCATGGCGACCACGATCACCCAGAACACGAGCTGTCCTCCCGAACTCCCGGCCGGCCTGCTGCGAAGTGCCCCCGACCAAACTGATCATGACAGCATGGTCCCTGTGAGGCCGGGGGCCATCATCGCACCCGCAGCAGCTGTGGAGGAGACATCGGTGGCACTGCGCCTGGGACCGCGGGAATTCGGTGACGACGAGCTGGTGATCATGGCGATCGTCAACCGGACGCCGGACTCGTTCTTCGACAGGGGGGCGACCTTCGCGGACGAGGCCGCGTTCGCCGCCGCCGACCGCGCGATGGCCGAGGGAGCGGCGATCCTGGACATCGGCGGGGTGAAGGCCGGGCCCGGTGACGAGGTCACGGTGGAGGAGGAGCTGCGGCGCACCGTGCCCTTCGTGGCCGAGCTGCGCAAGCGCCACCCGGAGGCCGTGATCAGCGTCGACACCTGGCGGCACGAGGTCGGCGAGGCGGTCTGCGAGGTGGGCGCCGACCTGCTGAACGACGCCTGGGGCGGGGTGGACCCGAAGCTCGCCGAGGTGGCCGCGCGCCACGACGTCGGGCTGGTCTGCACGCACGCGGGCGGCGCCGAGCCGCGCACCCGGCCGCACCGGATCGGCTACCAGGACGTGATGGCGGACATCCTGCGGGTGACCGTCGGGCTGGCCGAGCGGGCGGTGGGGCTGGGTGTGCGGCGGGACGCGGTGATCATCGACCCGGGGCACGACTTCGGCAAGAACACCCGGCACTCGCTGGAGGCCACCCGGCGGCTGCCGGAGATGACCGCGACCGGCTTCCCGGTGCTGGTCTCGCTGTCCAACAAGGACTTCGTCGGCGAGACGCTGGACCGGCCGGTGAACGAGCGGCTGCTCGGCACCCTGGCCACCACCGCGGTCTCGGCCTGGCTGGGCGCGCAGGTCTACCGGGTCCACCAGGTCGCGGAGACCCGCCAGGTGCTGGACATGGTCGCCTCGATCCGGGGCACCCGCCCCCCGGCGGTCGCCCGCCGGGGGCTGGCGTAGGCGGCCCGGAGGGCCGGGGGCCCAGGCCTGTCCGGCCTAGATCTGGTTGGTCGGCCGGCGGGTGTCGGCGAGGATCTTCATGACCTCGTCGATCTCGTCGGTGATGTGGAACAGCTCCAGGTCGTGCGGGGCCGCCTTGCCCTGCGCGACCAGGGTGTTCTTCAGCCACTCGTAGAGGCCGCCCCAGTACGCGCTGCCGAAGAGGATCACCGGGAAGCGGGTGACCTTCTTCGTCTGCACCAGGGTGAGCGCCTCGAACAGCTCGTCCAGCGTGCCGAGCCCGCCGGGCAGGACCACGAAGCCCTGGGAGTACTTCACGAACATCGTCTTGCGGACGAAGAAGTAACGGAAGTTCAGCCCGAGGTCGACGAACTCGTTGAGGCCCTGCTCGAAGGGCAGCTCGATGCCGAGGCCGACGCTGAGGCCGCCGGCCTCGGAGGCGCCGCGGTTGGCGGCCTCCATGGCACCCGGACCGCCTCCGGTGATCACCGCGTAGCCGGCCTCGGCGAGGGCCCGGCCGATGGCCACGCCGGCCTCGTACTCGGGCGAGTCGGCCGGGGTCCGGGCGGAGCCGAAGACGCTGATCGCGGGCGGGAGTTCGGCGAGGGCGCCGAAGCCCTCGACGAACTCGGAGGTGATCCGCAGCACCCGCCACGGATCGGTGTGCAGCCAGTCGGTCGGGCCGGTGGTGTCCAGCAGCCGCTGGTCCGTGGTGCTCGTGCCGACCTGGTCCCGGCGCACCAGCACCGGGCCCTTCTGCTTCTCGGGCCAGGCCTTCTTCTTCCGCGGCACGCCGACCTGCTCGGGGCCGTGTCCGTAGTGCTTCTCGTCTCCTGTGCCTGTCATGACGAAACCCTACGTCCGGTGATCCCGGTTTTCAGGCAACAGGGGAAGGTCGGTTGGGCGACCGGAAGATGGCGCTCAGCCGATGATCGGCCGGTCGGACCGGCCGATCATCGGAACGGCACCTCAGCTGGTCAGCCAGGCCCGCAGCCGCTCCTCGGTCTCCGCGATGGCGCTCAGCGAGCAGTGCTCCTCCCGCTTGTGCGCGAGGTTCGGGTCACCGGGGCCGTAGTTGACCGCCGGGACGCCCAGCGCGCTGAACCGGGCGACGTCGGTCCAGCCGAACTTGGCGCGGGCCTGGCCGCCGGTGGCCTCCAGGAAGGCCTGGGCGGCCGGCTGGGCGAGCCCGGGCAGCGCGCCCGGGGCGAAGTCGGTGACGGTCAGCTCGAAGCCGTCGAAGACCTCGCGCACGTGCTTCTCCGCCTCCGCCTCGCTGCGGTCCGGCGCGTAGCGGAAGTTGACCGTCACGACGCACTCGTCCGGGATGACGTTGCCGGCCACGCCGCCGTCGATCCGGACGGCGTTCAGGCCCTCCCGGTACTCCAGGCCGTCGATCTCCACCCGGCGCGGCCGGTAGTCCGCGAGCCGGGTGAGCACCTCGGCGGCGTGGTGGATGGCGTTGTCGCCGAGCCAGCTGCGGGCCGAGTGCGCGCGCACGCCGGTGAGCCGGATCTGCGCCCGCAGGGTGCCCTGGCAGCCGCCCTCGACGACCGCGCCGCTCGGCTCCATCAGCACCGCGAAGTCGGCGGCCAGCCAGTCCGGGCGCTCCCTGGCGAGGTGGCCGAGGCCGTTGCGGTGGGCCTCCACCTCCTCGCAGTCGTAGAACACGAAGGTGAGGTCGCGGTTGGGCTCGGGCAGGGTGGCGGCGAGCCGCAGCTGGACGGCGACGCCGGACTTCATGTCCGAGGTGCCGCAGCCGTAGAGCAGGTCCCCCTCGACATGGGAGGGCACGTTGTCGGCGATCGGCACGGTGTCCAGGTGGCCGGCGAGCAGGACGCGCTCGGGGCGGCCGAGGGTGGTGCGGGCGACCACGTTGTTGCCGTACCGGTCCACGGTCAGGTGCGGGTAGCCGCGCAGCGCGGTCTCCACGGCGTCGGCGAGCGCCTGCTCGTCGCCGCTCACCGACGGGAAGTCGACGAGCCGGGCGGTCAGCGCGCCGCCGTCGAGGGTGAGGTCCAGGGGCGTCGGGTTCGGGCTGCTCATGGCGCCAGCCTAGTCCGCGTGGCGTGCACCCCGTGTGGCGCTTCCGTGACGCGGCGCGCGCGGGCCCGCCCCGGAGCGAGCGGACCGGCAACCGCAACCGGGTGGCGCCGCACACCCGTCCGAGTGGGTACGGTGTCGGATCAAGAAGCAAGGCGCGAGAGGGGCGACGGTGGCCAGGAGAAAGAGCGGCGAGGAGCTGGGCGAGGAGTTGGCGCCCCCCCGCCGCGGTCCACTGCGCGCGCTGTTGCTCGTGATCGTCGGCCTGCTCGGCCTCGCGCTGGTCGCGGGACTGGCCGTGGTCGGCATCTGGTGGTTCGGCTTCAAACAGGGCGAGCCCGAGGGCTGCTCGGTGAAGACCGCGGCCGGCAGCGGCACGCTGGAGCTCCCGCAGGCGGCCAACGCCGCGACGATCGCCGCGGTGGCGCGCTCGCGCGGACTGCCGGACCGGGCGACGACGATCTCGCTGGCCACCGCGATGCAGGAGTCCAAGCTGCGCAACCTCGCGGGCGGCGACCGGGACTCGATCGGCCTGTTCCAGCAGCGGCCCTCGATGGGCTGGGGCACGGCGCAGCAGATCGGGGACCCGGTCTACGCGACCAACAAGTTCCTGGACGGCCTGGTCAAGGTGCCCGGCTACACCCGGCTGCCGCTGACCGACGCGGCCCAGGCCGTGCAGAAGAGCGGCTACCCGCAGGCGTACGCCAAGCACGAGACCAAGGCGACGCTGCTCACCTCGGCGCTGGCCGGCCGGGAGCCCGGTTCGTTCTCCTGCGTGGTGCACGACTACGCCAAGCCGGATCCGGTCGACTCGCCCTCCCCCACGGCGGGCTCCACCGTCTCCCCGGCCGCCGTCCAGCCCACCGCCGCGGACCGGGCCCAGGTGCTGTCCGACCGGGTGCGCCGCGAGTTCGGCCGCACCGTGACCCCGGCCACCGGGTACGCCTCGACCATCAAGGGCGCCGAGAACGCGGTCTCGCTCACCCCGGACCCGTCCGCCGCCGCGCTGACCTCCTCGACCGACGGAACCGACGACGGGATCACCGCCGAGCGGGCGAGCGGCTGGGAGGTCGCCCACTGGGCGGTCGCCCAGGCCCAGCAGCTGGGCATCGCGACGGTCGCCTACGACGGGAAGATCTGGCGCAAGACCAAGTCGGAGGACGGCTGGCAGCCGCAGACCTCCGGGACGTCGACCAAGCTCGTTCAGGTCACCCTCGCCACGTCCGACAAGGGCTGACGCACTGACGTTCGGGTGGCCGCCGGACGGGTGAATCCGGTCAACCCCGGTGGACCGGGAGCCCGCCGTGGCGGCCCCGCCGGAGAACCGTCACTCCCCTTGCCCGGCGCCGGGCCCACGGGGCCGTACGGACCCCGCCAGGCGCCGTCACGGCGGTCCTACGATCCGATGGTCGGTCAGACACTTTCCTGGTCCAGGCCGAAACCATCTGGCTTCTCAAGCGGTAACACCGTCAGTCCGCCCGGCGGACGTGACGGACCCAGACCCTCCGAGGAGCCCCATGTCTCACCCCCTCACGCGACGGATCGCCAGCGCCGCGCTGCTCGTGGCGGCCGGCGCGACCCCGCTGGTCGCGGCCGGCTCCGCGTCCGCCCTGGGCGGCGACGCCCTGCTGCCCAAGAGCGACCTGGCCGCGCCGCTGGGCCAGCTGACCAACACCGACACCGGTTCCACCCTCCAGCACACCACCCACCAGCTGGGCCAGGCCGCCGGCAGCACCGGCGCCGCCACCGTCGCCGCGGGCGTACCGGCCTCCGCCGACGCCGCCGGCAACATCGTCGCCCACCAGCTCCCCGAGGCGAACGAGAAGGCCAGCTCGCTGACCGCCCCGGTCGACCAGACCGCCGCCACCACCGGCCAGCTCTCCGCCGTCACCCCGAAGGTCGCCTCCGCACTGGCCGGCAAGCTCGGCGAGGCCGTCACCGGCAAGGGCGTCGGCACCCGCAGCGCCGCGGCCAGCCCGGTCGGCGGGCTCGCCCAGACCGGCGCCATCGCCAAGGGCCTGCCCGGCGCCGACAAGCTCGCCGGCGCCGTCCCCGGCACCAACGCCGTCACCGACGCGCTGCCGCTCGGCTCCGTCGCGCGCGCGCTGCCCGCCCTGCCCGGCACCGACGTCCTGGGCCTGGCCGAGCACGGCTCGGCCAACCGCCTCGGCGGCGCCGACCTCGGCCCGAACAACCCGCTGTCCGGCCTCACCGGCGCGCTCGGCCCGATCGGCGGCCTGCTGGGCGGCGTGAACGGCGGCAGCATCAGCGGCCTGCCGCTGTAACCCGCCCCGGGTACGGCGAAGGGGCCGGTGTTCCGCTCTCGGAACACCGGCCCCTTCGGCGTCGGTCAGCGGGCCGCGTTCAGCCGCTCCACGGCCGCGGCCACCCGCTCGTCGGTCGCGGTGAACGCGACCCGGACGAAGCGCCCGCCAGCCGGCCCGTAGAAGTCGCCGGGCGCCACCAGGATGCCCAGTCCGGCCAGCTCGGCCACGGTCTCCCAGCACGGGCGGTCCTGCGTCACCCACAGGTAGAGGCTCGCCTCCGAGTGCTCGACCCGGAAGCCGTACGCCTCCAGCGCCGCCCGCAGCGCCGAGCGCCGGGCCGCGTACCGCTCCCGCTGCTCCGCCACGTGCGCGTCGTCCGACAGCGCCGCGATCGTCGCCGCCTGGACCGGCGCCGGCACGATCATGCCGCCGTGCTTGCGCACCTCCAGCAGCTCCCTGACCACCACCGGGTCGCCCGCCACGAAGGAGGCGCGGTAGCCGGCCAGGTTGGAGCGCTTGGAGAGCGAGTGGACGGCCAGCAGGCCCTCGTGGCCCGCGCCGCAGACGTCCGGGTGCAGGACCGAGACCGGCTCGGCGGACCAGCCCAGCTCCAGGTAGCACTCGTCGCTGACCAGCAGCGCCCCGTGCTCCCGGGCCCAGGCGACCGCCCGGCGCAGCTCGTCCGCGCCGAGCACCCGGCCGGTCGGGTTGGACGGCGAGTTCACCCAGAGCAGGCGGACCCGCGAACCGTCCAGCTCGTCCACCGAGTCGTACTCGACCGGCTCCGCGCCGCACAGCCGCGCGCCCACCTCGTACGTCGGGTAGGCCAGCCGCGGGTAGGCGACCTGGTCGCCCGGGCCGAGGCCGAGCTGGGTCGGCAGCCAGGCCACCAGCTCCTTGGAGCCGACGGTCGGCAGCACGGCCTGCGGGCCGATCTCGGCGCCGCAGCGGCGGTGCAGCCAGCCGGCGATCGCCTCGCGCAGCTCCACCGGGCCCCACACCGTCGGGTAGCCCGGCGTGTCGGTGGCGGCGGCCAGCGCCTTCTGGATCACCTCGGGGACCGGGTCCACCGGGGTGCCCACCGAGAAGTCGCAGAGACCGCCCGGGTGGGCCAGCGCGGTCGCCTTGTACGGCTCCAGCTTGTCCCAGGGGAAGACCGGCAGGAGGTCGGACAGCCTTCCTCGGCCAGATGGGCGGCGCGCCGCCCCCGGGTGACCCGGGAACGGCGCGCGCGTGCTGTTGGTGTTCACAGCTCAGATGCCACCGATCGTCAGTGGTCGGCGTTCTGCGGCGGCAGAGCGGCGATGAAGGGGTGGTCGCGCTCGATCAGGCCCAGCTTCGAGGCGCCACCGGGCGAACCCAGATCGTCGAAGAACTCGACGTTCGCCTTGTAGTAGTCCTTCCACTCCTCCGGGGTGTCGTCCTCGTAGAAGATCGCCTCGACCGGGCAGACCGGCTCGCAAGCGCCACAGTCGACACACTCATCCGGGTGGATGTAGAGCGATCGCTCGCCCTCGTAGATGCAGTCAACCGGGCACTCTTCGATGCACGCCTTGTCCTTCACGTCGACACAAGGCTGCGCGATGACGTAGGTCACGCTGTCGTTCCTCCTCGGAAGGGCCGTGGCGGCCCGTTCTGTTCTGCTCGCGTGCGCGGTGAGCGCGGCGTCGTCGATGCCCGCCCCTAGTATCGCGGGTCGGAGACCGCAAATGCACAGGAGGTGCCCAGATGACGGCAGGCGGCCCGGCCCAGGACCGTCCGGAGGTCCGGATAGATCGCTCTGACGTGGGACGACGCGTGTCCGTCCGGCGCCTCTCGGGGTTCGTGGACGACCGGCCGGTGTTCCGGGATTCGATCGGCGTGCTCACATCGTGGGACGATCATGGACTGACGGTCGCTCCGCGGACCGGCGTCCCCGTCTCCTTCCCCGAGAAGCTGCTGGTCGCGGGCAAGGTCGTGCCGCTCTTCCCGGCCCGGCGCGCACCGCTGCCCGCCGCCACGCCCGTCGAACTCCAGCGGATCGCGGCCCGCGGCTGGCCGGCCGTCGAACAGGAGCCGCTCGGCGCGTGGACGCTGCGCGCCTCGGCCGGGTTCACCCGCCGCGCCAACTCCGTCCAGGCGCTCGGTGACCCCGGACTGCCGCTGCCCGACGCGCTCACCGCCGTCCGCCGCTGGTACGCGGCGCGCGGCCTTCCCGCGTACGTCGAGGTGATCACCCCGGGCTCGCCGGACGAGCTGCGGGCCGAGCTCGACCGGCTGGGAGCCCGTTACGCGCCCACCCTGGTGCGCACCGCCCCGCTGGCCGGGCTCGCCCGGGCCGGCTCCGGGCCCGAGCGGGTCCGGCTCGCCCGGACCGCCGACCCGGCCTGGCTCTCGCTCTACCGCCGGGTCGGCGAGGACGAGGCGCTGGAACGGGCCGCCCGGCAGGTGCTGCACGGCGGGCCGTCGGTCTGGTTCGCCACCGTGCCGGGCGCCCCCGGACAGCCGCCGCTGGCGATCGGACGCTGCGTCGTCGACGGGCCCTGGGCCTGCTTCGGCGCGATCGAGGTCGCGCCGTACGCCCGGCGGGCCGGGCTGGCCACGACCGTCATGGCGGTGCTCGCCGCCCGGGCCGCCGAGGAGGGGGCGACCGGTGGATACCTCCAGGTCGAGGCGGACAACACCGGGGCGATCGCGCTCTATGACGGACTCGGCTTCACGACCAGTCACACTTACCACTACGCCCTTCTCCCCCAGGGGTAGCACCGCCCGCCCGCACCGCCGCCCCGCCCGCCCGCCGCTCCTCGCCCGCCGTTCGCCCGCCCGTCGTACGAAAGCCGTCGCCGTCACCGTGACCGAGCAGAGCAGAGACCGCTTCCGGACCGCCGCCCGCGCCGAGCATCCCGACCCGGTGCTGCTCTGCCTGCTCGCCGCCGCCGAACACGGCCCGGTCCTCGACCCGGACGACCCCGGGGAACCGCCCAGCGTGGACGCCCTGCTCGCCGCCTGCGAGGCCGCCCTCGACCGGCACGCGAGCGCCGTCCGGCTCGCCGTCGCCGAACGCGCCCCCGCCGGCCCGGAGGAGACCGCCGCCCTGCTCGCCGCCGTCCTCGGCGGGCGGGAACGCTTCCACGGGCGGCAGTCCGACTACCGGCGGCTCGAGTCCTCGCTGCTGCCCGACGTGCTGCGGCGGCGGCGCGGACTGCCGATCATGCTGTCCCTGGTGTGGATGGCGGTCGGGCGGCGGGCCGGGCTCGCCGTCCACGGCATCGCGCTGCCCGGCCACGTCATCGTCGCCGTCGGCGGGCCGGGCGGCGGCGACGAGTACGTGCTCGCCGACCCCTTCCACGGCGGGCGGCTGCTCGACCCGGACGACGCCGAACGCCTGGTCCGCGGCGCCGGGCAGGAGTTCAACCCCGACCTGCTCACCCCCGCCCAGCCGCTCGACCTCGTGCTGCGCGTGCTCGGCAACATCCGCGCCTGGGCCGCCGACCGCCCCGAACACGCCCGCACCCAGCTCTGGGCCACCGAACTCGCCCTCCTGCTGCCCCGCCACCCCGCCCAGCTCCGCCTCGAACGCGCCGAACTCCTCGTCCGCACCGGCGACTTCCTCGGTGGCTCGGCCGAGATGGACGCCTTCGCGCAGATCCTCGACACCTTCGACCCCGACACCGCCGCCAAGGTCCGCCAGGAGGCCCGGGCCGCCCGGCACCGGCTCAACTGACGACCGCCCGGGAACTCGCTCGGAGCCAGTCGGGGGGCGCGCTCGGAGTCAGCCGGGGCGCGCTCAGAGCCAGCCCTTCTCCCGGGCGATCCGCACCGCCTCGGTGCGGTTGCGGGCCTCGGTCTTCTGGATCGCCATCGACAGGTAGTTGCGGACCGTCCCCTCCGACAGGTGCAGCCGCCGCGCGATGTCCGCGTTCACCGCCCCGTCCGCCGCCGCGCCCAGCACGTCCCGCTCGCGCGCCGTCAGCGGATTCGCCCCCTCCGCCAGCGCGGCCGCCGCCAGCACCGGATCGATCACCCGCTCCCCGCGCAGCACCCGCCGGATCGCCTCCGCCAGCTCCGAGGCCGGCGCGTCCTTCACCAGGAACGCGTCCGCCCCCGACTCCATCGCCCGCCGCAGGTACCCCGGCCGGCCGAAGGTCGTCGCGATCACCACCCTCGTCCCCGGCGCGTTCCGACGCAGCTCGGCGGCCGCCTCGATGCCCGTCATCCCCGGCATCTCGATGTCCAGCACGGCCACCTGCACCTCGTGCGCCAGCACCGCCGCCACCACCTCGTCCCCGCGCCCCACCTGCGCGACGACGTCGATGTCCCCCTCCAGCCCGAGCAGCGCCGCCAGCGCCTCCCGGACCATCCCCTGGTCCTCGGCGAGCAGCACGCGGATCAGGGCCCCGTTCTGAATGTCACTCATGGCCACGACCTTAGAGGGGCGCCGGAGAGGCCGCGGAAGGTATTCGCCTGGCTCGCCGAAGGCCTGCGGGCCAGACTGGCGGCATGCTGAACCTGGAACGCCTCCGCCCGGACCACGCCGACGCCCTGCTGGCCTTCGAGCGCGCCAACCGCGCCTGGTTCGCGCGGACCGTTCCGGACCGCGGTGACGCCTACTTCGCCGATTTCCCGGCCCGCCACGCCGCCCTGCTCGCCGAACAGGACTCCGGCGTCTGCCGGTTCCACGTCGTCCTCGACGCGGCCGGCGCCGTCCTCGGCCGCGTCAACCTCGTCGACATCACCGACGGCACCGCCGAACTCGGCTACCGCGTCGGCGAACACGCGACCGGCCGGGGCGTCGCCACCACCGCCGTCGCCCACCTCTGCCGGCTGGCCGCCGCGGACTACGCCCTCACGTCGCTGACCGCCATCACCACCCTCGACAACCTCGCCTCCCAGACCGTCCTCACCCGCAACGGCTTCGCGGTCGTCGCCGAACTCACCCTCGACGACCGCCCCGCGCTCCGGTTCGGCCGCGCCCTCGCCGACGGCCGGCCGTCGGCATAGGAAACCGGCGCGGGAAGTCGGCCAGGCCGACTTCCCGCGCCGGACGCGGGTCAGAGCCAGCGCTGCGCGGCCTCGACACTGTCGGAGCCACTGGTGTTGAAGGCGATGGCGGCCTGCGGGGCGTGGCGGCGGACGAGGTTGACGACGAGCTCGAAGAAGGGCAGGGCGGGTTCGGGCTTGCGGATGCCGCCGCCGATGACGACGACATCCCAGTCCCGGCCGGCGAGGGCGGCGGTGATCACGGGCCCGGCCGTCTCGTCGGGCGCGACCAGGGCCATCGACGCGTCGATGCCGTGGTCGGCGAAGCGGGCGAGTTCGGCGTCGAGGACGGCCCGCAGGCCGTCGCCGTCCATGCCGGGGACGGTGTGCGGGTCGAAACCGAGGATGAGTGCGGTAGCCATGCCGGGGAGGACGGTCAACCCGACCGGCCGGGTTCCGTGCCGGCCGGCGCGGTGACCATCCGCAGCGGGACGAAGGCCCGGAGCCGGAAGCCCCGGCCCCGCTCGCCCGGCCCGGCCTCCAGCCGCCCGCCGACCAGGGCCAGCCGCTCCTCCAGGCCCGAAAGCCCGTTGCCCGGCTGGGACTTGCCCGGTCCGCGCCCGTTGTCGGCGATCTCCAGGACGGCGTAGCGCTCGCCGCCGCCCTCCCAGCTCTCGTCGGCCGTGACGGTGCAGACGGTGGCGCCCTCGCCGTGCCGGACGATGTTGGTGACGGCCTCGCGCAGTGCCCAGGCCAGCGCGCCCGCCTCCTCGTCGGCGAGCCCCGGCCAGGTGTCGGCCAGTTCCGGCGCGGCCTCCAGCCTGACCTGTGCGGCGGCCAGCGCGGTGCGGGCGGCGGCGAGTTCGACCGGCAGGGTGGGGCGGCGGAAGCCGGTCACCGCCTCCCGGACGTCGATCAGCGACTGCCGGGCGACCTGCTCGATGTCGGCGACCTGCGCCCGCGCCGCCTCGTCCTTGCCTGCGTCCATGAACCGCCCGGCCAGTTCGCTCTTCAGCGTGATCAGCGACAGCGAGTGCCCGAGCAGGTCGTGCAGGTCGCGGGAGAGGCGCAGCCGTTCCTCGGAGGCGGCCAGGTGGGCGACGACGGCGCGGGCCTCGCGCAGTTCCTTCATGGTGGCGACCAGCCGCTGCATGCCGGTCATCGCGGCGCCGGCGAGGAAGGAGGTGAGGGCCAGGGTGGGGATGGTGTCGCCGCCGGCGTGGCTCAGCACGCCGACGGTGGCGGTGAGCGCGGCCATGGCGGCGACACCGGGCAGCGCGTAGCGCACCGGCAGGATCACGGCGACGCACACCGAGGCGTAGGTGAAGAGGGTCAGGAAGGCCTCACCGAGGACGAAGGCCGAGACGCTCGCGAGCACGACCATCATCGCGACGATCAGCCGACAGGCCCGGGGCCGCATCCCGACCATCGAGCGGAAGATCACCAGCAGGACGTAGCTGCCGACGAAGACCGCCAGGCAGAGCCAGCCGAACACCCGGGCGGCCGTCCCGTGCCCGCCGTGCAGCAGGTTGCCCACCGGGTAGGCCAGGTAGATCGTCCACAGCAGCATCCAGCTGACCTTGACCAGCAGCTGCCGCCTGGTCTCGATCGGCGAGCCCGGGACGGTCATGAACGACGTGCGCGCCGGACCCGCCTCCGGCTGCTCGTCGGATCGGCGGGTCTGGCGCGGCTCGGTCATGCCGGTCATCATGCCTGGCGGGTGTCGCGGCGGTACAGCGCCGCCGCGGCGACGACGAACACCGCGAGGAAGGCGGCCAGCCCGGCGACCGCGCCGGTGTCCAGGGAGTGCCCGGGCTGGGTGAACGCGGCCAGCTGGTTGTACAGGTACACCGGGTTGAACCGGGCGAACTTCTCCAGCGAGCCGCTCACCGGGAACCACGTCCCGCCGAACAGCGCCATCACCATGTAGGTGATCATCACGATGGTCTGCACCGAGTCCGGCGCCGCCGCGTACCCGAGCGCGACCCCGAGCGCCGCGAACACGAAGCTGCCCAGCCACAGCGCCGCCGCCAGACCGGCCCACTGCGCCGCGCCGAGCGACACGCCCTGGACCGCGCCGAGCGCGAAGACCACCAGGATCGCCGGCAGCGTGGTCACCGAGCTCGCGGCGATCTTGCCGAGGGTGTACGCCCGGCCGGGCAGCGCGGTGAGCCGCAGCTGGCGCACCCAGCCGCTCTTGCGCTCCAGCGAGATCCGCTGCGCGCTGCCGGTGAGCACCGCGCCGACCGCGCCGAAGGTGGCCATCGAGACCATGAAGTAGGTCTTCGCCGACAGGCCGCCGGCCAGTGGGGAGGAGCCGTAGGCGTGGGTGAAGAAGAAGTACATCAGCGCCGGGAAGGCGATGGTGAAGACCAGGTAGCGCCGGTTGCGGAAGGTCCGCAGGATCTCCAGCCGGATCAGGGTGGTCATCGCACGGTCTCCTTCGCGTCCTCGCGCTGGTCCTGCGCGCCGGTGATGGTCAGGAAGGCCTGTTCCAGGCCGAGGCCGGTGACTTCCAGCCCGCGCGGGTACAGGCCCGCCCGGTAGAGCCCGGCGACGCTGGCGTCGGCGTCCGCGGTGCGGATCCGGACGGTCCGCACGCCCGGCACCCGGGCGGTGACGTCCAGGGACTGCACGCCCGGCAGCAGGCGCAGCACGCCTTCGTCGAACTCCCCGTCCGCGTCGTGGAGTTCGAAGGCGACCCGACGGGCTCCGGCGCGCGCCTTGATCTCGGCGGAGCTGCCGTCGGCGATCAGCCGGCCCCGGTGCAGGACGAGGACGCGGTCGGCGATCGAGTCCGCCTCCTCCAGGTAGTGGGTGGCGAACAGCACCGTGCGCCCGGCGTCGGCCTGCGCCCGCATGCTCGCCCAGAACGCCTGCCGGACGGTGACGTCCATGCCGGTGGTGGGCTCGTCCAGCACGATCAGGTCGCTGTCTCCCGCGATCGCGAGCGCGAAGCGGACCCGCTGTTCCTGGCCGCCGGACAGCTTGTCCGCCCGGCGCTCGGCCAGTTCGGTGATCCCGGCGTCGGCCAGCACCTCCTCGACCGACCGGCCGCGCGGGTGCACGTCGCGGGCGAGCTCGACCAGTTCGCGGACCTTGACGTCGGCCATCAGCCCGCCGCTCTGCAGCATCGCGCCGACCCGGCCGGCCGCGATCGCCTCCCGCGGGGTGCCGCCGAACAGCGTGACGCTGCCCTGGTCGGGCTGGCGCAGGCCGAGCAGCAGGTCAAGGCTGCTGGACTTGCCGGCGCCGTTCGGGCCGAGCAGGGCGACGGTCTCGCCCGGGCGCAGCACGAGGTTGAGGTCGTCCACGGCGCGCACCCGCCCGTAGCTCTTGCCGACGCCGCGGAAGGCGGCCACTTCGGTGCTCATCGTCCCGCTCTTCTCCCCTGGTGGTGTCGCGCCCGTGGTCGCGATCGGTGTCGCGATCGGTGTCGTTCGCACCACCTCAGAGTCCCGTGCGGGCGGGGTGCGGCGGCAGTGTCCGCCGTCGTGCCTTCGGTATGACGGATGTCATGGCTGCGGCCGGTACCCGGGTCAGGGGTACCGGCCGCACGACCGCAGGTCAGGCTGGGTGTCAGAGGCCCAGCGCGCGCTTCACGAAGTCGACCTGGAGCAGCAGCAGGTTCTCCGCGACCTCCTCCTGCGGCGTCATGTGCGTGACACCGGACAGCGGCAGCACGGTGTGCGGGCGGCCGGCCGCGAGCAGCGCGGAGGACAGCCGCAGGGTGTGCGCGGCGACCACGTTGTCGTCCGCCAGCCCGTGGATGATCATCAGCGGCCGCTCCAGCCCGGCGGCGTAGCCGGTCAGCGAGTTGGCCGCGTACACCTCGGGCCGCTCGGCCGGGTGGCCGAGGTAGCGCTCGGTGTAGTGGGTGTCGTACAGCTCCCAGTCGGTCACCGGCGCGCCGGCGACGGCCGCGTGGAAGACGTCGGGGCGGCGCAGCACGGCGAGCGCGGAGAGGTAGCCGCCGTACGACCAGCCGCGGATGGCGACCCGGCCGAGGTCCAGCGGGAACTCCTCGGCGAGCGCCTGCAGCGCGTCGGCCTGGTCGTCGAGGGTGGCCCCGGCGAAGTCGAAGGCGATGGACTTCTCCCAGGCCGGGCCGCGCCCGGGGGTGCCGCGCCCGTCGGCGACGACCACGGCGAAGCCCTGGTCGGCGAACCACTGCGAGTTGAGGTGCGGGTTGTGCGCCTGGACGACGCGCTGGCCGTGCGGGCCGCCGTACGGGTCCATCAGGACGGGCAGCAGGCCGTCCCGCTCGCGGTCGTAGCCGGTGGGCAGGAAGACGGCGGCCGGGATGCGGCGCTCGCCGGCGAAGCGGAACACCGGGCGGGCGGTGATGACCGGGGTCTCGGCGTAGGAGGCGATGGTGGCGACGTCGTCGACGACCACGCCTTCGGGCAGGTCGCGGGCGACCTGGACGAGGGTGCCGGGCAGGTCGGGCTCGGCGGTGGCGCGCACGGTGATCCCGCCCGCGTGCACGGCGCTGGTGACGGAGGTGAACGGACGGCCGTTGGCGGACTCCCAGCCGAGCCGCTTGCCGTCGTGGCTGATCCGGCCGACGGCGATCCAGCCGGGCTCGGGGTCGGTCTCCGCGGCGCCGCCGGAGGCGGTGAACAGCACCTCGGCGTCGGTGACGGCGACCACCGAGCGCAGGTGCAGGTCGGCCCCGGTGACGGCCTGGTCGCCGATCACCAGCGCCCGCACGCCGCCCTCGTCGGAGATCCGGACCAGCTTGCCGTCCGGGGTCCAGGCCGGGACGCCCTGGAACAGCTCCAGCCAGGCGTCGTCGCGCTCCTCGAACAGCACCTCGGTGGCGCCGGTGGCCACGTCGAGGCCGAGAACCAGCTGGCTGCGCTGGTCGCGGGCCTGGACGAGCAGCAGCGGCACGCCGCCCGCGGACCAGTGCACCCGGGCGAGGTACGGGAAGGCCGTGCGGTCCCAGACCACCTCGGTGCGGCCGCCGTCCAGGTCGAGCACCCAGAGGCCGACCTCGGCGTCGGCGGTGCCGGCGGCCGGGTAGGCGACCTCGGCGGGCTCGCGCTGCGGGTTGGCCGGGTCGGCGATCCACCAGCGGCGCACCGGGGTGTCGTCGGCGCGCTCGACCAGCAGCCGGTCGCCGTCGGGGGACCACCAGAAGCCCCGGTCGCGGCTCATCTCCTCCTGGGCGATGAACTCGGCCTGCCCCCAGGTGACGTTCGGGCCGTCGGGCTCGGCGAGCACCCGGTCGGCGGTGCCGTCGGCGCGGGTGAGGCGCAGTTCGCCGGCGGTGTTGGCGTAGGCGACGTGGCTGCCGTCCGGGGAGACCCGCGGGTCCAGCAGCGGGCCCTGGGCGGGCAGTTCGGCGGTGGCGCCGGTGGCCAGGTCCGCGGTGAACAGCCGGCCGGAGAGGGCGAAGGCGGCCAGCCGGCCGGCCGCGTCCAGGGCGTAGCCGACGATGCCGGCCGAGCCTTCGCGGCTGCGCTCGCGGCGGGCCTTCTCGGCGGGCGAGAGGTCCTCCTCGCCGCCGCCGAGCAGCACGGCCGGGTCGGCGGCGATCCGCTCCTCGCCGGTGGCGGTGTCGAGGGTCCAGAGCAGGTTGGCCCGGTCGCCGCCCGATCGGGAGCGCAGGAAGACGACCCGCGAGCCGTCCGGTGCGACGGAGAAGGAGCGGGGCGCGCCGACGGTGTAGCGCAGGGTCCGCGCGTACTGCCGGGGGAAGGTGTCCGCAGGGGTGTGGGAGGTCATGGCACCAGACCCTACGACGCCGTACTCCCGCTGCCGGGCGCCGGTGATCACTCGTTCGGAGCATCGTTCCCGAGTACGCCCCAAAGGCGCCCATACCCCCTCCGACCGGCCCATGCGCCCTACGAGTGCCTCCGTACCCCGGCGTATGGAGACTCACCGAATGTAATGCTCCCCTTACTCATCGGGTATGACTGGTCGGGCGAGTGATCGTCGGGCCCGTCCCGGCCACGGTCGCCCGACCGCAAGTCCCGTACGGTCCCACCGTCACCCTCCCCAGGGGGTGGCGCACCCGAGAAGGGGTGTGAGCCGACATGGCTTTGTCCGTCTCCGCAGCCATGCTGATGCTGGTCATCGTGGTGGTACTGATCCGCCGCTCCGGGCTGAAGCTCGCGCACGCGATCATCTGCGCGCTGCTCGGCTTCTACCTGGCGTCCAGCTCGATCGCGCCGTCGATCAGCCAGGTCACCAGCAACCTCGCCGGGATGATCAACGGCCTGAAGCTCTGACCCCGCCACGGCGGTCGTTAGGCTTCCTCCCATGACCGCGACTACCGGCCGCCGCCTGCTCCTGGTGCACGCCCACCCCGACGACGAGTCGATCGGCAACGGCGCCACCATGGCCCGGTACGCCGCCGAGGGCGCCCAGGTCACCCTGGTGACCTGCACCCTCGGCGAGGGCGGCGAGGTGATCCCGCCCGGGCTGGCCCATCTGACGGCCGATCGGGAAGGCACCCTCGGCGCGTACCGGATCGGCGAGCTGACCGCGGCAATGCGCGCGCTCGGCGTCACCGACCTCCGCTTCCTCGGCGGCCCTGGCCGCTACCGCGACTCCGGGATGATGGGCCTGCCCGACAACGACGTGCCCGGCTGCTTCTGGCGGGCCGACCTCGACGAGGCGGCCGGCCACCTGGTCGCGGTGGTCCGCGAGGTCCGGCCGCAGGTGCTGGTCACCTACGACGAGAACGGCGGCTACGGGCACCCGGACCACATCCAGGCGCACCGGGTCGCGATGCGCGCGTACGAGCTGGCGGCCGATCCGGCGCACCGCCCGGAGCTGGGCCCGGCCTGGCGGATCGCCAAGGTGTACTGGAACCGGATGCCCCGCTCGGTGATCGAGGCCGGGCTCGCCGAGACCGCCGCCCGGGCGTCCTTCCCCGGGACGGCCCGGCCCGCCGACGTTCCCGGGGTGGTGGCCGACGAGGTGGTCACCACCGTGCTGGACGGCTCCGCGTACGCCGGGCGCAAGGCCGCCGCGATGGCCGCGCACGCCACTCAGATCACCGTGGACGGCGCCTTCTTCGCGCTCTCCAACGACCTCGGCCAGCCGCTGGTCGCCACCGAGTACTACCAGCTGGTACGCGGCCAGGCCGGGCCGGAACGGCCCGAGGACGACCTGTTCGCGGGGCTGTCGCCCGCCGCCGACCCGCTGCCCACCGCCACCGCCACCGCCGAGGAGAGCGTCCGATGACCGAGCCCGCCGCCGCCCGGCCGCCGCGCCGCTCGTTCCCGGCGGCCGTCCTCGGCACCCGCGGGGAACGGCTGGCCGAGCCTCAGCCCCCGCGCGCCGCCCGGATCGCGGCCTACGTCCTGTTCTTCCTGCTGGGTGTCGCGGTGTCGGTCTGCGGATCCTTCGTGCAGGCCTTGTGGCCGCCCGTGGGGGTCCTGCTGGCGCTCGCGGCGACCGGCGCCACCTTCTACGGCGGCCTACGGGTCACCGGCACCCGGCTGGGCGCGGCACTGCCCGCGGCCGGCTGGTTCATGGCGATGCTGCTGGTGATCGTGCCCCGGCCGGAGGGCGACAACGTGCTGTGGTCCAACGCCACCTCGCTCGGCTGGCTGTTCGGCGGCTCGGTCCTGGGCGTGATCTGCGCCACCCTGCCGACCCGCGGCAGCTGGTTCCCGGGCGTGCCCGGCCCGCCGCGCTGAACCCGCCCGCGGGGCACGTACGCACCGCGCACGACGCGCAGTCAGGAGCGCGCGGCCGTACTCTCATACCGGAGGAACCGGACGTATCAGGATCTGTCCGAAGCCGTTCGCCGCTCTGTTCTTCCCAGTATGGTGGTCCCGCAGAACGCCGTACCCGACCGCCGCCCGCCCAGGCCCGGCGACCACGAACCGCGGTCGCGCCGCACGGCCCGCCCGCGAACCCGGAGCAGAGCAGCATTGAGCAGCCGCGAATCTGACAACGCCCACCCGACGCCCCGGCGTACGGGTCCGGACGCCTACCCGTCGGGCACCCCGCCCTACGGCACACCGGGGCTCCCGGGCGGCGACCGGGCCGGTGCCGCCCAGGGCGCCGCGTCGGGCGGCGAGGACGACGGCCCGAAGACCGAGACCACCCTGACGACCCGGGTCCGGATCAACATCCCCGGGTCGCGCCCGATCCCGCCGGTCGTGGTCCGCAGCACCGTCAAGAACGAGGACGGCCCGGGCGAGGAGGCCCCGGCGGCCGTCCCCGAGCCGGGCGGCCCGCGGCACCGGTCCGCGCCCTCCTCCCCCGTCCTCGGGGTGATGGAGGGCGGCGCCCGCACGGCCACCCCGCCGGAACTGCCGCCGGAGTGGCAGGTCCCGCCGATCCCGCCGGCGACGTCCGAGGCCGAGTCCACCGGCGCCTGGTTCCGGCCCCGGCAGAAGAAGGCCGAGCCGGCGCCGACCGCCGTACCGGCCGGTGCCCCGAACACCCCGGGCGCGCCGGAGGCCCCGGCCGCGCCCGCCGCCGCCGAGCCCCGGCCGACGGCCGCCCCGGCCCCCGGCGCCCGCCCGAACGGTGCCCGCCCCGCCCAGGGCGCGGCCCGTCCGAACGGCCGACCGGTGCCCGCCCAGGCCCAGGCCCCGAACCCGGCCCCGAATCCGAACGGTGCGCCGTTCCCCGCCGGCCCCGGTGCGCAGGCCCCGGCGGAGGAGCCCGGCGTGTACGAGGCCGCCTCCCCCTTCGCGCCGCCCACCGCCGACCCGTTCGCCCCGATGGCGCCCACGGCCGGAGCCCGCGGCCGGCGCGACGACCGCCCGCAGCAGGACGCCCAGCAGAACGGCGGCCGGCGCAACGGCCGGCAGTCCGACGGACGGCCGCAGCAGGGCCCGCGCCCGGGCGCCCGCCCGCAGGGCCCGGCGGCCGGCGCGACGGACCCGGAGGACACCTCGGTCGACGGCTTCGAGCCGATCCGCGAGGGCACCCCGCCGCCCGCCGCCATACCGGGCCTGCCGCAGAACGGCGCCGCGCACGGCGGCGAAGCCCGCCCGCAGCCCGGCCTGTTCGCCTCGGCCCCGGCCGGTGCCGACCCGTTCGCCGCCCAGCGCCCCGCCGCACCGGGCCAGGACGCCTTCGCCCACCCGGCCCCCGGCGGGCTCTTCCCCGGCGCCCCCGGTACCGCCCCCGGGCACCCGCAGCAGCCCGGACCGGACCCGGAGGCCACCGAGTTCACCCCGCTGCCGACCCCCGCCCCGGGCCCCCGGCCCGCACCGCAGCCGGCCAGGACCGAGTCCGCGCCCGCGCCCGCGCCCGCCAAGACCAAGGGCAAGGCCAAGCCGAAGGCCAGCGCCGGCAAGAAGCTGGTCAAGCTGGGCGTGTACGGCTTCGGCTTCGTGCTGTTCCTCGGCGCCGCCGCGTACGGCACCGGCCTGATGCTCAACCAGTCCGACATCCCCAAGGGCACCGTGGTGCTCGGCACCGACATCGGCGGCAACAGCCGCGACCAGGCGATCCACCAGCTCGACGAGACCGTCGGCAAGACCGGCCAGCAGCCGCTCAAGCTGAAGGTCGGCGACCAGGCGCTGAACCTCGACCCGACCGTTGCCGGGCTGAGCTTCGACACCACGGGCACCGTGGACGGCCTCGCCCAGCACAGCTACAGCCCGGTCGACGTCATCAAGTCGCTGAAGGGCGGCACCAAGGCGGTCGCACCGGACGTCAAGGTGGACCGGGCCAAGCTCAAGGCCGCCCTGGACACCCTGGCCTCCGGCTCGGGCCAGGGCCTTCAGGAGGGCTACGTCAAGTTCGCCGACAACGGCGACCCGGTCGTGGTGCCCGGCCGGGCCGGCCAGGCCGTCGACTCGGCGAGCGCCCTCGACGTGGTCGAGCAGGCCTACCGCGACCGCGCCGCCGGCAAGCCCGAGCAGCCGATCGCGCTCGCCGTGACGGCCGCCCAGCCCAAGGTCTCCCCGCAGGCCCTGCAAGCCGCCGCGGACAGCCTCGGCAAGTCCGCGCTCAACGGCAACGTGTACGTCCTGGCCGGCGCCAAGAAGTGGATCTTCGGCAAGCAGGTCGCCGCCAAGACGCTCACGCTCGTCCCGGACGCCTCCGGCAAGATCGTGCCCAAGTGGGACCTCGACGCGCTGAACGGCCAGCTGGGCAGCGTGTTCGACAAGGTGAAGGTCAAGAAGAACGGCCAGAGCGCCGCGATCACCCCGCAGGACGTCGCGGACGCCGTCACCTCGCTGCTCGACAAGACCGGCGAGAAGGACCGCACCTTCAAGTTCACCGTCGCCTGAGCAACGACCGCACCGATCGGGGGGCGGGCCGGCATCCGGCCCGCCCCTCGACAACTCCCCCTCCCGGTCAGCAAGATGTGACG
The DNA here is from genome assembly GCF_041435235.1 of Kitasatospora sp. NBC_01300. NCBI lineage: Bacteria > Bacillati > Actinomycetota > Actinomycetes > Kitasatosporales > Streptomycetaceae > Kitasatospora > Kitasatospora sp. NBC_01300. The sequence goes on from NZ_CP108408.1 coordinate 3,059,737, forward strand.
CCACACCTTCCGCCACAGCCACCTCGGGGAGCACGCCGATGAGCCGCCGCCTCCAGCACCGGACGGCTCTGCTCGCCGGTCTCACCGCCCTGTCGCTCTCACTGACGCTCTGTTCGTGCGCCTCCGGCCAGGGCGGCGCCGCCGCGGACGGGCCGTCCGCCACCGGGGCCCCCAAGCTCACCTCGATCGACGTCAACCCGCGCGAGCGCTCCCAGCTGCGCCAGGGCGGCACCCTGCACCTGGCGATCGCCCAGTTCTCCCGCCAGTGGTCGCCGATCCAGACCGACGGCAGCGAGTCCTCGACGATCAGCGTCAGCAAGCCGCTGCTGCCGACCTTCTTCCGCTCCGACGCGGCCGGCACCCAGACCGTCAACCCGGCCTACCTGCAAGACGCCCACGCGGAGCTGCGGGACGGCCGGCAGGTCGTCGTCTGGACGCTCAACCCGAAGGCCCACTGGTCCGACGGCACCCCGATCACCTGGCGCGACCTCGAAGCCAACTGGCGGGCGCTGAACGGGAAGGACCCGGCCTACCGGCCCGCCAGCAACACCGGCTTCGAACAGGTCTCCTCGGTCGAGCGGGGCAAGGACGACTTCCAGGCGGTGATGACCTTCGACCGGCCGTTCTCCGAGTGGCAGTCGATGTTCAACGGCGCCGCCAACGCCCCGCTGCTGCCCGCGAGCCGGCTCGCCACCCCGGAGCTGTTCAACTCCGCCTACCTGGACGCGATCCCGGTCACCGCCGGCCCGTTCAAGGTCGAACGGCTGGACCGCGCCGCCCAGACCATCACACTGGTCGCCGACCCCGCCTGGTGGGGCGACAAGCCGATGCTGGACCGGATCGTCTTCCACGCCATGCTGCCCAACGCCATGGCCCCCGCCTTCGCCAAGGGCGAGATCGACCTCTTCAACAACGGCCCGGACGTCGCCGGCTACCAGACCATCAAGAGCACCAAGGGCGCCGCCGTCCGCCGGGCCGGCGGGCCCGACTTCCGCCAGCTCACCCTCAACGCCCGCACCCCGGCACTCAGCGACGCGACCGTCCGCCAGGCCGTCTTCCAGGCCATCAACCGGGACGCCGTCATCCGCTCCGACCTGAACGGCCTGGACTGGCCCGCCGCCCCGCTCAACAACCACCTGCTGGTCGCCAACCAGAACGCCTACCGGGACAACTCCCTCGGCCTCAGCCGCTACGACCCCGCCGAGGCCGCCCGCAAGCTGGACGCGGCCGGCTGGCGGCTCGACGGCGACGTCCGCAAGCGCAACGGCCGCGAGCTGAACCTGCGGATGGTCGTCCCGGCCGGCGTCACCCAGGCACAGAGCGAGGCCGACAGCGCCACCAGGACGCTCAAGGACATCGGTGTCAAGGTCACCACGGTCACCTCCGCCGCCAACGAGTTCTTCGACAAGTACGTCAACCGCGGCGACTTCGACATCACCGCGTACTCGCTGCTCGGCACGCCCTTCCCGGCCAGCGGCAACCGCGCCGACTTCGTCCAGAACGGCGGCACCAACCACGTCGGCACGGGCAGCCCGGCGGTGGACGCCGCCCTCGACCGCGCCGCCGCCGCACCCGACGCGGCCACCGCCTCCGAGGCGATCAACCAGGCCGACGGCGAGCTGTGGAAGGTGGCCGGCGTGCTGCCGCTCTACCAGCGCCCGCAGCTGTACGGCGCCCGCGCCAACCTCGCCAACATCGGCGCCCAGGGGCTGTCCGACATCGTCTGGGAGAACGTCGGCTTCGAGCGGTAGGCGCCGGCGGCGCCCCGGCGCCCTCAGCCGTGCAGGGTCTCCCGCCAGAAGTGGCAGGCGCTGCGACGGCCCGGCAGCTCGGCGCCCTCGGCGTCCACCATCGGCACCAGCGGCGGGAGTTCGCTCAGGCAGCGGTCCTGCACCCGGTCGCAGCGCGGGTTGAACGCGCAGCCCTGCGGGATCTCCAGGAGGCTGGGCGGCAGGCCCTTGATGGCGTGGAGGTTCTGCCCCTTCTGGTCCAGCCGCGGGATCGAGTCGAGCAGTCCCCGGGTGTACGGGTGGGCGGGGCGCGCGTACAGGTCGCGCACCGGGGCCGTCTCGACGATCCGGCCCGCGTACATCACCGCGATCGTGTCCGCGACGTCGGCGACCACGCCGAGGTCGTGGGTGATCAGGATCAGCCCCATGTGGAACTCGTGCTGCAACTCGGCCAGCAGGTCCATCACCTGGGCCTGCACGGTGACGTCCAGCGCGGTGGTGGGCTCGTCCGCGATGATCAGGTCCGGCTCCATGGAGAGCGCCATGGCGATCATGATGCGCTGGCGCATGCCGCCGGAGAACTGGTGCGGGTAGTCACCGACGCGCTGCCTGGCCGCCGGGATCCGCACCCGGTCCATCAGCTCGATGGCCCTCTCCCTGGCCTCCTTGCGGCTGGCGCCGCGGTGCACCTGGAACATCTCGCCGAGCTGGTACCCCACGCTGAGCACCGGGTTGAGCGAGGACAGCGCGTCCTGGAAGATCATCGCGATCTTCTGGCCCCGGACGAACCGCCGGGCCCTGGAGCCCATGGTCAGCAGGTCCTCGCCGCGGTAGAGGATCCGCCCGCCGGTGATCCGCCCGGGCGGCGTGTCCAGGATGCCCATGATCGCCTGCGCGGTCACCGACTTGCCCGAACCGGACTCACCCAGCACCGCCAGCGTCTCCCCGGCCGACACCGAGTAGCTCACCCCGTTGACGGCCCTGGCCACGCCGTCCCGGGTACGGAACTCGACGTGCAGGTCGTCGACCTCCAGCAGCGGGGTCCCGGGCACCAGGTTCTCCCGACCGCCGCCGATCACCTCCACCATGTCCATCCGAGCAGCCCTCCCCCAGCGCAGCGGCGAGCACCTGTACGCGCAGAGCAACTATCAACGACCCGACCCCACTTGCGGAATCGCGCGGCACGTCTCTTTTCCATCACAAGAAAGGGCGCACCCCCGGTGCGGGGGCGCGCCCTGGGTCTCGCGAGCCGCTAACCGGGCTCGGTACCGCCCTGCCCGACCTCGCGCTCCGCCGCGCTCTGCCCGATTTCGCGCTCCGCCGCGAAGTGACACGCCGAGTCGTGCCGGGCCGCCCCGCCCAGCCAGGACGGCGAGGCGAGCAGCGGGATCTCGGCCGCGCAGCGGTCCTGCGCCTTCCAGCAGCGGGTGCGGAAGCGGCAGCCGGACGGCGGGTTGGCCGGCGAGGGCACGTCCCCGGTGAGCACGATCCGGTCCCGCGACTCCCTGGCCGTCGGGTCCGGCACGGGGACGGCGGAGAGCAGCGCCTGGGTGTACGGGTGGGTGGCGTGGTCGTAGATCTCGGCATCGCTGCCGATCTCGACCATCTTGCCGAGGTACATCACGCCGACCCGGTCCGAGATGTGCCGGACGATGGAGAGGTCGTGCGCGATGAACATGTACGAGAGGTTGAACTCCCCCTGCAGCTTGTCCAGCAGGTTGATCACCTGCGCCTGCACCGACACGTCCAGCGCGGAGACCGGCTCGTCACAGATGATGATCTCCGGCCTGAGCGCCAACCCCCTTGCGATGCCGATGCGCTGGCGCTGCCCGCCGGAGAACTGGTGCGGATAGCGGTTGATGTACTCGGGGTTGAGCCCGACCACGTCCAGCAGGTCCTGGACGGCCTTGCGGCGGTCCCCCTTGGGCGCCACCTCGGGGTGGATCTCGAAGGGCTCCCCGATGATGTCGCCGACCGTCATGCGCGGGTTCAGCGAGGTGTACGGGTCCTGGAACACCATCTGGATGTTGCGGCGGACGGCCTTCAGCGCCGACCCGGACAGCCGGGAGATCTCCTCGCCCTTGTAGCGGACCGATCCCCCGGTGGCCGGCTCCAGGTTCATCAGCACCTTGGCCAGCGTGGACTTCCCGCAGCCGGACTCGCCGACGACGCCCAGCGTCTCGCCCTGCCTCAGGTCGAAGGAGATCCCGTCGACGGCCTTCACGGCGCCGACCTGCTTCCTGAACAGCACGCCCTTGGTCAGCGGGAAGTGCTTGACCAGGTCCCGGACTTCGAGGATCGGCTCGCCGCGCGGCACTTCCTGGGCGAAGGCGGCCTCCTCCGGCACCGCGGCGCCCAGTGCGGTGGACCCGTTAGCGGCCATGGAGGGTCTCCTTCCAGAAGAAGCAGGCGCTGCCCCGCCCGGCCAGCGGGGCGCCGTCGTCCTCGGCGACCGGGTACAGCTCCGGCACCTCGGCCCGGCAGCGGTCCTGCGCCCGCGGGCAGCGCGGGTTGAAGGCACAGCCCTGGGGGATCCGCAGCAGGTTGGGCGGCAGGCCCTTGATGGCGTAGAGCTCCTGGCCCTTCTGGTCCAGCCGCGGGATGGAGTCCAGCAGGCCGCGGGTGTACGGGTGCGCGGGGCGCGCGTACAGCTCGTGCACCGGGGCGGTCTCGACGATCCGGCCGGCGTACATCACGGCGATCTTGTCGGCGACGTCGGCGACCACGCCGAGGTCGTGGGTGATCAGGATCAGGCCCATGTTGTACTCCGCCTGGAGCTCCGCGAGCAGGTCCATTACCTGCGCCTGGACGGTGACGTCCAGCGCGGTGGTGGGCTCGTCCGCGATGATCAGGTCCGGTTCCAGGGCCAGCGCCATGGCGATCATGATGCGCTGGCGCATGCCGCCGGAGAACTGGTGCGGGTAGTCGTTCACCCGCTGCTTGGCCGCCGGGATCCGCACCCGGTCCATCAGTTCGACGGCCCTGTCCTTGGCCTCCTTGCGGGACGCCCCCCGGTGGGCGCGGAACATCTCGCCGAGCTGGAAGCCCACCGTCAGCACCGGGTTGAGCGAGGACAGCGCGTCCTGGAAGATCATCGCGATCTTCTGGCCGCGGATCCTGCGCCGCTCCTCGTTGCCCATCTTCAGCATGTCCCGACCGCGGAAGCGGATCTCCCCGCGCGGGATCCTGGCCGGCGGCATGTCCAGGATGCCCATGATCGCCTGCGCGGTCACCGACTTGCCCGAACCGGACTCGCCGAGCACCGCGAGCGTCTCCCCCGCCCGGACGCTGTAGTCGACCCCGTTGACCGCCTTGGCCACGCCGTCCCGGGTGACGAACTCGACGTGCAGGTCACGGACGTCGAGCAGCGGCCCCTCGTACGACGCGGTCCGCTCGGACCTGCTGGCGTCCACAGCTGTACTCACGTTGCGCTCCCCTCGCTCAGCGAAGCTTCGGGTCGAGGGCGTCGCGCACCGCGTCGCCCAGCATGATGAAGGCCAGCACGGTGACGGAGAGCGCCACGGCCGGGAAGAACAGCACGTACGGCGCCGTCCGGATCACCTTCTGGGCGGAGGAGATGTCGATGCCCCAGGAGATGGTCGGGTCCTGCAGACCGATGCCGAGGAAGCTCAGCGTCGCCTCGGTGGCGATGTAGCCGCCGAGCGCGATGGTGGCGACGACGATCACGGGGGCGATCGCGTTCGGCAGGATGTGCCGGAACATCAGCCGCCCCGTCCCGGCGCCGAGCGCCCGGCCGGCCACCACGTAGTCGGACTGTTTGACGGTCAGCACGGCGCCGCGCATGACGCGGGCGATCTGGGTCCAGCCGAGGAAGGCCAGCGCGATGACCACGCTCCACACCGTTCGGGTGGTGAAGGCGTTCAGCAGCACCAGGGCGCCGAGCAGCAGTGGGAGGCCGAAGAAGATGTCGGTGATCCGGGAGATCACCGCGTCGACGGCGCCGCCGAAGTAGCCGGCGACCATGCCGGCCAGTCCGCCGAGCACGGTGACCGACAGGGTCACGCAGATGCCGACGGTGATCGAGGCGCGGGCGCCGTACACCACCCGGGCGTAGATCGACCGGCCCTGCCCGTCGTAGCCGAACCAGCCGGCACCGAAGAAGTCCGTCCAGTCCGGCCGCCTGAGGTAGTCGTGGATCAGGTCGGCCTTGCGCGGGTCGGCGTCGGTGAACGCCCAGGGGAAGACCGCCATGACGACCAGCAGCAGGATCAGCACGGCGGAGATCAGGAAGATCGGCCGCCGGCGCAGGTCCCGCCAGGCGTCGCCCCAGAGGCTGCGGGCCTCCTCCCGCTTGGCCGGGTCGGGCTCGACCAGGGTCTCCTGCTCGACCGCCATGCCCTGCTCCCCGGCGTAGTCGAGGTGCGAGACCCCGGGCTTGGGGCGCGGCTCGTACGAGTTCTCGTCGTGGACGTCAGGCATAGCGGATCCTCGGGTCCAGGACCGCGTAGAGCAGGTCGACGAGCAGGCTGGCGACGAGGTAGACGATCACCAGGACGGTCACGATGCCGACCACGGTGGGGCCTTCCTTCTGGTTGATCGCCCGGTACAGGACGTTGCCGACGCCCTGCACGTTGAAGATGCCCTCGGTGACGATCGCCCCGCCCATCAGGGCGCCGAGGTCGGTGCCGAGGAAGGTGACCACCGGGATCAGCGAGTTGCGCAGCAGGTGGCGGGAGATGACGGTCCGCCGGGGCAGCCCCTTGGCGACCGCCGTGCGGATGTAGTCGGCCCGCAGGTTCTCGCCGATGGACGTCCGGGTGAGCCGGGCGACGTACGCGAGCGAGAGCGAGCCCAGCACGATCGCGGGCAGGATCAGCTGGGAGAGGTCGGTGGAGTCCTGCACCGTCGGGGTGACCCAGCCGAGGTTGGTGGCGAAGATCGTCTGCGCGATGTAGGCCAGCACGAAGACCGGGATCGAGATCACCACCAGGGTGAGGATCAGCACCAGGGTGTCCTGGACGCTGCCGCGCCGGAGGCCGGAGGCCATACCCAGGGCGAGGCCGAGGACCACTTCGAAGACGAAGGCCATCAACGCGAGCCGGATGGTGACCGGGAAGGCGGTCGCCATGATCTCGGAGACGGGGCGGCCGGTGAAGCTCGTCCCGAAGTCCCCCTGGAAGAGGTTCCCCATGTAGTGCAGGTACTGCTTCCAGACCGGCTGGTCCAGGAAGTACTTGTGCTTGATGCTGGCCACGATGGCCGGGTCGGCGGCCTTCTCGCCGAACAGCGCCGACACCGGGTCGCCCGGCAGCGTGTAGACCATCAGGAAGATCAGCAGCGTGGTGCCAAAGAACACCGGGATCATCTGCAGCACCCGCCGCAGCACGTAACTGCCCATCCGAGCCTCCTTCCTAGACGTGCCCTGGGTGCACGGCCGGCCGGGGACGGTCGGCCGGGAGGGCCGGGCCCCGCCCTCCGTGCGGGAAGGGCGGGGCCGGCGCGAGGGGTCGGGGGATCAGCCCTTGACCTCGACCTGGGTCCAGGCCGGGTTTCCGAAGGAGTCGAACTTCACGTTCTGCACCTTGGTCGAGTAACCCGAGTTGGTGCGGTAGTACCAGAGCGGGATAGCCGGCATCCCGCTCGGCAGCACCGCCTCGGCCTGCTGGTAGCCGGTCACCGTGTCGGCGACGCTGGCGGCCTCGTCGGCCTTGGTGGCCGCCTGGTCGAACTGCGGGTTGCTGTAGCCGAAGTCGTTGGACGCGGCGCCGGTGCGGTACACGTCGGACAGGAAGTTGGCGTTCAGCGGGTAGTCCTGCACCCAGCCGGTGCGGAAGGCGCCGTTGACCTGGTGCCCGGTGATCGCGGCGCGCGCGGTCTTGAAGTCGGGCTTCGGGTCGCCGAGGCACTCGACGCCGGTGCTCTGCCGGATCGAGTTGCAGACCGCGTCGACCCACTCCTTGTGGCCGCCGTCGGAGTTGTAGGTGATCAGCAGCTTGTTGCCGGGGACGCCGCCGCCGTCGCTGATCAGCTGCTTGGCCTTGGCGGGGTCGAACTTGCAGAAGTCGCCGCAGGCGCCGTCCTTGTAGCCCTCGACGCCCTCGGCCACCCAGGCGGTGGCCGGCTTGCGGGAGTTCTGCAGCACCGTCTTGGTGATGGTGTCGCGGTCGATCGCCATGGACAGGCCCTGGCGCACCTTGGCCTTGTCGGGCGCGGCCCAGTCGGCCTGGTAGAGGGTGAAGCCGATGTTCTGGATGGCGCCCTGCGGGGCGTCGATCGCCCGGTCTCCGAGGTCGCTCTTGTACGTCGCCAGCGCGGACGGCGGCACCTGGTCCATCACGTCCAGGTTGCTGGACTGGAGGTCGGCGTAGGCGGCCTCGGACGTGGTGTACATCTTGAAGACGATGCCGCCGTTCTTCGGCTTGTCGACGCCCTGGTAGTCCGGGAAGGCCTTGGTGACGACCTCGGTGTTGTGGTTCCAGCTGACGAACTGGTAGGGGCCGTTGCCCACCGGCTTCTGCCCGTACCCGGTCGGGTCGTTGAAGAAGGCGTCCGGCAGCGGGGAGAAGGCGATGTAGCCGAGCTTGTACTCGAAGTACGAGACCTTGTTGCTGAGCTTGACGGTGAAGTGCAGGTCGTCGACCACGGTCAGGCCGGACATCTTGGTCGCGGTCGGCTGGCCGCTGCCGGGGTGGACGTCCTGGTAGCCCTCGATGTCGGAGAACCAGGAGCTGTTGATCTGGTTGTTGCTGGTGGTCGCGCTCCAGTTCCAGGAGTCCACGAAGTTCTTGGCGTGCACCGGCGTGCCGTCGTGGAACTTCCAGCCGTCCTTCAGCGTGACGTCGAAGGTCTGGGAGTCGCTGGTGTCGATCTTGTCGGCGACCTGCATCCGGATCTTGGCGGTGGCGGGGTCGTAGTCGACCAGCCCCTTGAAGAGGTTCTGGATGATGCGACCACCGCCGACCTCGTTCGCGTTGGCCGGCTGCAGCGGGTTCTGCGGCTCACTGCTCTGGTAGCTGAAGCTCTTGCTGCTGTCCGACGAGCTGTTGCTGCTTCCGCCGCCGCCGCTGCTGCACCCGGTGGCCACCAGGGCCACGGATGTCGCAGCGGCGAGGACCCAGCGAGCACGGGCGGCTACGGGCATGGAAGTCCCTCCTCGTGGTGTGTGTCGCATCACACCCCATGAGAAGCGCGCCCGGACGACGGCGCGAGTCAGGTGCACCCGGACGGGTGCACCGGACGCCCCGTGAGTTGACGGAACGACGGAAGGGCCCGCGGCGCGAAGCCACGGGCCCTTCCGGGGATGCCACGGGGAGTCAGGCGGCGGCCGGCTCCCGGACCTCGGCGAAGTGACAGGCCGACTCGTGCGCGGCCGGGCCCTTCAGCACCGAGGGCACCGCGAGCAGCGGGATCTCCTCGGCGCAGCGGTCCTGCGCCTTCCAGCAGCGGGTGCGGAAGCGGCAGCCGGACGGCGGGTTGGCCGGCGAGGGGATGTCACCGGTCAGGATGATCCGGTCACGGTTCTCGCGCGCCGTCGGGTCCGGCACCGGCACCGCGGAGAGCAGCGCCTGGGTGTACGGGTGGGTGGCGTTGTCGTAGATCTGCTCGTCGGTGCCGATCTCGACCATCTTGCCGAGGTACATCACGCCGACGCGGTCGGAGATGTGCCGGACGATGGAGAGGTCGTGCGCGATGAACATGTACGACAGGCCGAAGTCGCCCTGCAGCTTCTCCAGCAGGTTGATCACCTGCGCCTGGACGGACACGTCCAGGGCGGAGACCGGCTCGTCGCAGATGATGATCTCGGGCTTGAGCGCGAGGCCGCGGGCGATGCCGATGCGCTGGCGCTGGCCGCCGGAGAACTGGTGCGGGTACCGGTTGATGTACTCCGGGTTCAGACCCACGACGTCCAGGAGGTCCTGGACGGCCTTGCGGCGGTCGCCCTTGGGCGCCACCTCGGGGTGGATCTCGTAGGGCTCCCCGATGATGTCGCCGACCGTCATGCGCGGGTTCAGCGAGGTGTACGGGTCCTGGAACACCATCTGGATGTTGCGGCGGACGGCCTTGAGGGCCTGGCCGGACAGCTTGGAGATGTCCTCGCCCTTGAACAGCACCTGGCCGGAGGTGGCCCGTTCCAGGTTCATCAGCACCTTGGCCAGCGTGGACTTGCCACAGCCGGACTCGCCGACGATGCCGAGCGTCTCGCCCTTCGCCAGCTCGAAGGAGATGCCGTCGACCGCCTTGACCGCGCCGACCTGCTTCTTGAAGAGGATGCCCTGGCTCAGCGGGTAGTGCTTGACCAGGTCCTTGACCTCCAGGATGGGCTCAGCCATGGAGGGTCTCCTTCCAGAGGTGGCACGCGCTGCGGCGGCCGGTGAGCTCCTTGCCGTCCTTGTCGGTCACCTGGTGCAGCGCCGGGGTCTCCGTGCGGCACAGGTCGGTGGCGACGTCACAGCGGGGGTTGAACGCGCAGCCGGTCGGGACCTTCAGCAGGTTCGGGGGCAGGCCCTGGATCGCGTAGAGCTCCTGGCCCTTCTGGTCCAGGCGCGGGATCGAGCGGAGCAGGCCCTTGGTGTACGGGTGCGCCGGGTTGGCGTACAGGTCGTGCACCGGGGCGGTCTCGACGATCCGGCCGGCGTACATCACGGCGATCTTGTCCGCGACGTCGGCGACCACGCCGAGGTCGTGGGTGATCAGGATCAGGCCCATGTTGTACTCGGCCTGGAGCTCCGCGAGCAGGTCCATCACCTGGGCCTGGACGGTGACGTCCAGGGCGGTGGTGGGCTCGTCCGCGATGATCAGGTCGGGCTGCATCGAGAGCGCCATGGCGATCATGATGCGCTGGCGCATGCCGCCGGAGAACTGGTGCGGGTAGTCGCCGACGCGCTGCCTGGCGGCCGGGATGCGCACCCGGTCCATCAGCTCGATGGCCTTCTCCTTGGCGTCCTTCTTGGAAACGCCCTGGTGCACCCGGAACATCTCGCCGAGCTGGTAGCCCACGCTGAGCACGGGGTTGAGCGAGGACAGCGCGTCCTGGAAGATCATCGCGATCTTCTGGCCGCGGATCTTGCGCCGCTCCTCGTTGCCCATCTTGAGCATGTCCTGGCCGCGGTACAGGATCTCGCCCTGCGTCACCTTGCCGGGCGGCATGTCCAGGATGCCCATGATGGTCTGGGCGGTCACGGACTTGCCGGAGCCGGACTCGCCGAGCACGGCGAGCGTCTCGCCGGCCGCGACGGAGTAGTTGACGCCGTTCACGGCCTTCGCGATGCCGTCCCGGGTGTGGAACTCCACGTGGAGGTTCTTGACCTCCAGCAGCGGGGTGCCAACTTCGAGTCGGCCGCTCTTCTGGTTGTTGTTCTCGATCACGGTGGTCATCGGGTCGTCACCTCTTCTCTCAGCGGAGCTTCGGGTCGAGGGCGTCGCGCACCGCGTCGCCGAGCATGATGAAGGCCAGAACCGTGAGGCTCAGCATTCCGGCGGGGAAGAACAGGGCGAACGGGGCGGTCCGGATCACCTTCTGGGCGGTGTTGATGTCGATGCCCCAGGAGATGGTCGGGTCCTGCAGACCGATGCCGAGGAAGCTCAGCGTCGCCTCGGTGGCGATGTAGCCGCCGAGCGCGATGGTGGCGACGACGATCACCGGGGCGACCGCGTTCGGCAGGATGTGCTTCCACAGGATCCGGCTGGTGCCTGCGCCGAGCGCCTTGGCGGCCGTCACGAAGTCGGCCTGCTTGACCGTGATGACCGAACCGCGCATGACACGGGTCATCTGGGTCCAGCCCAGGGAGACCAGCGCGAAGACCACGCTCCAGATGGTGCGCGAGGTGAAGGCGTTGAGGATGACCAGGGCGCCGAGCAGCAGCGGGATGCCGAAGAAGATGTCGGTGACCCGGGAGATGATCGTGTCGACCCAGCCACCGAAGTAGCCGGCCAGCATGCCGGTGATGCCACCGAGGATGGTCACACCCGCCGTGACGCAGATGCCGACGACGACCGAGGCGCGGGCGCCGTAGATCACCCGGGCGTAGATGCTGCGGCCCTGGAGGTCGTAGCCGAACCAGTCCGCCTGGAAGAAGTGGCTGTAGTTCGGCTTGGTCAGGTAGTGCAGACGCAGGTCGCCGGCGCGCGGGTCCGCCGAGGTGAACAGCCCGGGGGCGATCGCGATGACGATCAGCAGCAGGATCAGCAGCGCGGAGATCACGAAGATCGGCTTGCGGCGCAGGTCGTTCCAGGCGTCGGAGCCGAGGCTACGGGCCTTCTCGGGCTTGGCCGCCGCGGTGTCGGCGCCACGCTGGGCCGGGATCTCCTCGGCCGTCTTCTTCTCGGTCAGGTCAGGCATAACGGATCCTCGGGTCCAGGACCGCGTAAAGCAGGTCGACGATCAGGCCGGCGGCCAGGTACACGAGCACCAGGAAGGCCACGAAGCCGGCGACCGTCGGGCCCTCCTTGTGGTTGATCGCCGCGTAGAGCGCGTTGCCGATGCCCTTGACGTTGAAGATGCCCTCGGTCACGATCGCGCCACCCATCAGGGCGCCCAGGTCGGTGCCGAGGAAGGTGACCACCGGGATCATCGAGTTGCGGAGCAGGTGGGTGCCGATCACCTTGCGCCGGGGCAGGCCCTTGGCCACCGCGGTGCGGACGTAGTCGGCCTTGATGTTCTCGGCTATGGAGGTACGGGTGAGACGCGCCACGTACGCCAGCGACAGCGAGCCGAGCACGAACGCCGGCAACACCAGCTGGGTGATGTCGTTGCTGTCCTGGACGGTCGGCGTGACCCACTTCAGGTTCTGCCCGAAGACCGTCTGGAAGATGAAGCCCAGCACCGGAACCGGGATCGAGATCAGCAGCAGGGTCAGGACCAGGGTGCTCTTGTCGAACGCCTTGCCGCGGCGCAGACCGGCGAAGAGGCCGATGGTGACGCCGAGCACGATCTCGATGGCGAACGCGAACAGCGCCAGCCGGGTGGTGACCGGCAGCGCATCGGTGATCACGTCGAGCACCGGCCGCTGGTCCAGGGTGGTTCCGAAGTCACCGGTGAGCAGCTTCCCCATGTAGTCGAGGTACTGCTGGACCAGCGGCTTGTCGAAGCCCATCTGGTGCCTCAGAGCGGCGAGCTGGGCCGGGTCCGGCGCCTTGTCGCCCCACATCGCGGCCACCGGGTCACCCGGCAGCGCGTGCACCATGAAAAAGATGAGCGCGGTCGTTCCGAGGAAGACCGGGATCATCTGGAGCAGTCGCCTTGCGACAAAGCGCCCCATCGTGCCTCCATGTATGACTCTGCCGGGCCCGTCATCCCGGCCAGAGATAAGTCGGCGTGCCAACGGCCGGTGCCAGTCCTCGCCCTTGTGGGGATGGGACGGGCACCGGCCGTTGTCACCGGGTCAGGCGGTGCCGACCGATTACTTCTTCTTGACCTCGACGTCGGTGTAGACCGGGTTGCCGAAGGAGTCGAACTTCACGTTCTGGACGTTGTTGGACCAGCCGGAGCTGGTCTTGTAGTACCAGAGCGGGATGGCCGGCATGTCCTTGGCCAGGACGGCCTCGGCCTGCTGGTAGAGCTCGGTGGTCTTCTCCACCGTGGTGGCCGCGTCGGCCTCCTTCGAGAGCTTGTCGAACTCCGGGCTGGAGTAGCCGGCGTCGTTCGCCGCCGCACCGGTGCCGTAGACGTCGCGCAGGAAGTTGGCGTTCAGCGGGTAGTCCTGCACCCAGCCGGTACGCATCATGCTCGATACCTGACGCTTGGTCACGATGTCGCGCGAGGTCTTGAAGTCCGGCTTCGGGTCACCGAGGCACTCGACGCCGGTGGCCTGGCGGATCGAGTTGCAGACCGCGTCGACCCACTCCTTGTGACCACCATCGGAGTTGTAGAGGATGGTGATCTTGTTACCGGGGACACCGTTGCCCTCGGCGATGAGCTGCTTGGCCTTCGCCGGGTCGTACTTGCAGGCGTCGCCGCAGCTGCCGGCCTTGAAGCCCATGACGCCGGGCGCCACGAACGCGTCGGCGGGCTGACGCGTGCCGTTCAGCACGGTCTTGGTGATGGTGTCACGGTCGATGGCCATCGACAGGCCCTGGCGGACCTTGGCCTTCTCCGGAGCGCTCCAGTCGGCGTTGTACAGCGCGAAGGAGATGTTCTGGATGGCGCCCTGCGGCTGGTCGACCGCGCGCTTGCCCAGGTCGTCCTTGTACTTGGGCAGGTCGGTCGAGTCGACCTGGTCCAGGACGTCGAGGGTGTCCGACATCAGGTCCTTGTACGCGGCCTCACCGGCGGTGTAGTTCCGGAAGACGATGCCGCCGTTCTTGGCCTTGTTCGTGCCCGCGTACTTGTCGTAGGCGGCCAGGGTGATGGCCTTGTTGTGCTCCCACGACACGAACTTGTACGGGCCGTTGCCGACCGGCTTCTGGCCGTAGCCCGCCGGGTCGGAGAAGAACCCGGTCGGCAGCGGGTAGAAGGCCGAGTAGCCGAGCTTGTACGTGAAGTACGAGACCGGGCTGCTCAGCTCGATGGTGAAGTGCGTGTCGTCGACGACCTTCAGACCGGACATGGTGTCGGCGGTCGGGTCACCCTTCTCCGGGTGAACGGCCTCGTAGCCGACGATGTCGGAGAACCAGTCCGAGTTGATCTGGTTGTTCTTGGTGTTCGCCGACCAGTTCCAGGAGTCCACGAAGGACTTGGCCGTCACCGGGGTGCCGTCGTGGAAGGTCCAACCGGACTTCAGCGTGACGGTGTAGTTCTTGGCGTCAGTGGTCTCGATCTTGTCGGCCACCTGGTTACGCAGGGCGCCGGTGGCGGGGTCGTAGTCGACGAGGCCCTGGAAGAGCTGCTTGACGATGCGGCCGCCCTGGTTCTCCATGGCGTTGGCCGGCTGCAGCGGACGCTGCGGCTCGCCGCTCTGGTAGCTGAACACGCCCTGGGCGTTGACCGCAGCGCCATCGGAGCTGCTCCCACCGGTGGAACCGCCACTGCTACAAGCAGTCGCGGCGAGGGCGACCGCAACAGCTGCGACAACCCACTTGGCCTGGCTCCCACCACGCATCGGTGTGCCTCCTGAATTCGACGTTGCAACGAGGAGGGCACTGCGGACGGGTGTTACCTGGCCCGCTGTGCCGTCCGCGCTCGTGGTTTCGGCGCGCACCCCTGCGCGTCACCCTTGACCCGAGCCTGACTGCACCCACTATCCGTCACGCACGGACACGAAAGTGACCAGTGACGATCTCAATTAGGTCACATGAACAGTCGGTAAGTTTCGAAAACCGGACATAAGAGACATAGCCAGACAGGCACCAAACGGACAGTCGTCATGAATGACGAACTGTCACGTTCGCTCAGCGGACACCTGGGAGTGATGAGCGCTATTCCGTTAATACGCCCGTCGACAACTTGGAGTAGTTGAAAAAGTTCGCCCCCCTCTCCATGGGAAAGGGGGGCGAAGCATTCCGGCCAAAGGCCGGTCAAGCCGTCCGGATCACGCCTTCTTGGCGCGCGAGGCGGTGCGGCCGCGGTCCTTCGCGTCGAGGACGACCTTACGGATGCGAACCGTCTCCGGGGTCACCTCGATGCACTCGTCCTCGCGGCAGAACTCCAGCGACTGCTCCAGCGAGAGCTTGCGCGGCGGGACGATCGACTCGGCCACGTCTGCGTTCGAGGAACGCATGTTGGTGAGCTTCTTCTCCTTGGTGATGTTGACGTCCATGTCGTCGGCGCGCGAGTTCTCGCCGACGATCATGCCCTCGTACACCTCGGTGCCCGGCTCGCAGAAGAGCACGCCGCGCTCCTGGAGGTTGGTCATCGCGAAGGCGGTGACCACGCCGGACCGGTCGGCGACCAGCGAACCGTTGTTGCGGGTGGTCAGGGTGCCGAACCACGGCTCGTGGCCCTCGTGGATCGAGTGCGCGATGCCGGTGCCGCGGGTGCTGGTGAGGAACTCGGTCCGGAAACCGATCAGACCGCGGGACGGGACGACGAACTCCATCCGGACCCAGCCCGAGCCGTGGTTGGACATGTTGTCCATCCGGCCCTTGCGGACGCCCATGAGCTGCGTGACCGCGCCCATGTGCTCCTCCGGCACGTCCACCGTGAGGCGCTCGACCGGCTCGTGGGTCTTGCCGTTGACCTCCTTGGTGACGACCTGCGGCTTGCCGACGGTCAGCTCGAAGCCCTCGCGACGCATGGTCTCGATCAGGATGGCCAGCGCCAGCTCACCACGGCCCTGCACCTCCCAGGCGTCCGGGCGCTCGGTCTCCAGGACGCGCAGCGAGACGTTACCGATCAGCTCGCGGTCCAGGCGGTCCTTCACCTGGCGGGCGGTGACCTTGCGGTCGACCTTGCCGCTGGACTTGGCGTCCGCGCCCTTGCCGCTGCCGCCACGGCCGACCAGCGGCGAGGTGTTGGTGCCGATGGTCATCGAGATGGCCGGCTCGTCCACCGTGATCAGCGGCAGCGCGATCGGGTTCTCCGGGTCGGCGAGGGTCTCGCCGATCATGATCTCGGAGATGCCGGCGACGGCGCAGATGTCACCCGGGCCCGCCACCTCGGCCGGCTTGCGGGTGAGCGCCTCGGTCATCAGCAGCTCCGAGATGCGGACGCTGGAGATGGTGCCGTCGCGCTTGATCCAGGCCACGGTCTGGCCCTTGCGCAGCTCGCCCTGCTCGACGCGCAGCAGCGCGATGCGGCCGAGGAAGTTGTCGGCGTCGAGGTTGGTGACGTGGGCCTGGAGCGGCGCGTCAGCCTCGTACGTCGGGGCCGGGACGTGCTCCAGCAGCGTGGAGAAGAACGGCTCCAGGCTGGTGCTGTCGGCCGGGACGGTGCCGTTCTCCGGCTTGGTCAGCGAGGCGACGCCGTCACGGGCGCAGGCGTAGACGATCGGGAACTCGATCTGGTCCTCGTCCGCGTCCAGGTCCAGGAACAGGTCGTAGGTCTCGTTGATGACCTCGTCGATCCGGGAGTCCGGGCGGTCCGTCTTGTTGATGCAGAGGATGACGGGAAGCCTGGCGGTGAGCGCCTTGCGGAGCACGAAGCGCGTCTGCGGCAGCGGGCCCTCGGAGGCGTCGACCAGCAGGACGACCGCGTCCACCATCGACAGACCGCGCTCGACCTCGCCACCGAAGTCGGCGTGGCCCGGGGTGTCGATGATGTTGATGGTGATGGGCGCGCCACCATCCTTCGGGTGGTACTTGACGGCGGTGTTCTTCGCGAGAATGGTGATGCCCTTCTCGCGCTCCAGGTCGTTGGAGTCCATCATCCGGTCGTCCAGGTGCTGGTGGGCGGCGAAGGCGCCGGCCTGCTTCAGCATGGCGTCGACCAGAGTGGTCTTGCCGTGGTCGACGTGGGCGACGATAGCGACGTTGCGGATGTCGTTGCGCGTGGGCATGCCTAGCGGATTCTCCTGGAATCGTGGGTTACGGCGCCCGGCCGCGAGACGCCGACCAGCGATCCCTCTGGATCGCCGCCGCCCGTTCCGCCTGCTACTACCGGTCCACCCGCCGTGGCAACGGACATGCCTCGGCTTCCTCCTATCGTACGGGGAAGCGCCCAGGTGAGCAGAAACGAGCAGGTCGGGCGGGATCAAGATCACAGGCAGGCCACCCGTTCGTCACCCGGTGTTCGCTCCCCGACCGGCTCCGCCGGGCCCGGGGAGCGGGCTCAAGCGCTCCACCCCACGTCCTGGAAGCGCGGCCAGCCGTACCCCCAGACCCCGGCGCCGGCGACGCCCGCCCGGACGCCGACCAGCTCCGGCCGCTGGTAGAGCGGCACCGAGTGGCCGAGCTGCCAGATCCGCACGTCCGCCTCCTGGAGCAGGCCGAGCCGGGCGGCCGGATCGAGCTCGGCGGTGGCACGGTCGAAGAGCCGGTCGATCTCCTCGGTTCCGCTGCGGGCGTAGTTGCTGCCGACGTCGAGGGTGCCGTCGGCGTCGGGCCGGGGCTTGGCGTAGACGGGCCGCTGCTCGCTCGCCGGGCTGGTGCCGGCGGGCCAGGAGAACAGGGCGAGGTCGTACTCCCCGGCGGCCAGCTGCTCCTGGACGAAGGTGCCGGCGGACGCGGTCACGGCCTTCACCTCGACTCCGGACTCGCCGAGGTCGGCGGTGAGCGCGTCGGCGGTGCGCTGGGCGGTCGCGGAGCCGGCCGGGACGAGCAGGGTGAGGGTGAGCTCCTTGTCGTCCTTGGTGCGGGTGCCGCCGTTGTCGGGCCGCTTCCAGCCCGCCTCGTCGAACAGCCGGGCGGCGTCGGCCGGGCCGGCGGCCGCGCTGTTGTCGCGGTAGCCGTCCTGGTCGCCGGCGAGCAGGTGACTGCCCAGCGGGGCGCCGGGCAGGCCGAGCGGGGTGAGCGCGGCGTCGGCGATCCGCCGCCGGTCGACGGCGCGGGTCAGGGCGAGCCGCAGGGCCGGGTCGGCGAGCGGGCCGTGGGCGGAGTTGAGGGTGAGCTGGGTGAGCGAGGCGCCGACGGCCCGGTGCACGATGACGCCGTGCAGCCCCTCGGCCCGCCGCAGGGCCAGCGCCGCGGCCTCGGGTGCGGCGGGCGGGGGCGCCGCCTCGGCGGTCGGCGTACCGGCGGCGTCCGGGGTGGCGGTCGGCGTGGCGGTCGGTGCGGCGGAGGCGGTGGGCGTGGCGGAGGCGGCCGGGGCGGACCCGGGCACCGCCTGGTCCACCGCCGCGGTGAGCGGGGCGATGTCCAGCCGGTTCTGGTCGAGCGCGTCCAGCCGGCCCTCCGGCGGCGCGGCGATGAACTCGATCCGGTCGGTCTTCGGCTGGTCCCCCCACCACCGCGGGTTGCGGGTGAGGACGACCTGCCCGGCCGCGGCGTCGTAGCCGGAGACGGTGTACGGCCCGGCGCTCAGGTGCTCTCCGCCGGTCAGCGCCCGGTTGAACGCGGCCGGGGTGGCCGTCTCGGCCGCCGGGTAGAGCGGGCCGAACAGCGAGCGCCATTCGGCGTACGGGCGCCGGAAGGTCACCCGGACTTCGTGCGGGTCGGCGCCCTGGGCGATCGCGTCGATGGCGTCGTACCCGGCCGGGCGGCCGCCCTGGTAGGCCGGGTCGAGGCCGGAGAGGGCGGTCCGCTGGGCGGTCAGGTCGGCGGCCGTCAGCGGGGTGCCGTCGCTCCAGACCGCGCGCGGGTTGAGCCGGTAGGTGACGACCTGCGGCTGCTGCCCGGGCGGGGTGGACTCGGCGCCGGCCAGGTAGTCCGGGTCGGGGACGAGCCGGCCGTGCCCGTCGGGCCGGAACAGCGAGGGGTAGAGGGCGTGTGCGAGCAGTGCCGAGTCGGCGGTCGCGGCGCCCTGGTAGACGTTGAGCGTGGCCGGGACGCCGTCCACGGCCCAGCGCAGCCTGCCGCCGACCCGGACGGCGTTGCGGTCGGCGGTCCGGACGTCCCCGGTGCCGGAGGTGGGGTCGGCCGAGGCCGGCGCGAGGCCGGGGGTACGGGCCGGATCCCGGCCGTCGGAGCAGCCGCCGAGGCCGGCGGCGAGCAGCAGCGCGACGGCTGCGGAGGTGAGCTGGCGGACGCGCATGGCGGCCATGGAACGCCGTCCGGGCGCCCGGACGCGGGCCGACACGGCGGACCGCCCGCCGACTGCACCCGGACGGCCGAACCGCCGAGGGCCTCCAGCCGCCCTAGAGGCCCAGCTCGAACCAGACGATCTTGCCCTTGGGCGTCCGCCGGCTGCCCCAGCGCTCGGCCAGCAGGCTGACCAGCTGCAGGCCGCGCCCGCCCTCGTCGGTCTCCTGGGCGCGCCGCTGCCGGGGCTGGGCGTAACCGTCGTCCCAGACCTCGCAGACCAGGCCGCGATCGCGCAGCAGCCGCAGCCGGATCTCGCCCCGGCCGTGCTTGAGCGCGTTGGTGACCAGTTCGCTGACCAGCAGCTCGGTGGTGTCCACGAGCTCCTCCAGGCCGCGGGTCAGCAGCCAGCTGCAGGCCAGCTCACGGGCCTTGGCGACGGAGGTGGGCTCGGGCGGCAGGAACCAGTTGCCGACGGCGTCCTCGGGGAAGGCGTGCACCTTGGCCATCAGCAGGGCGATGTCGTCCTCGCCGTGGTGCGGGTTGAGCTCGCCGAGGACGTGCTCGCAGAGTTCTTCGAGGCCCTTGCCCTTGGCCGACAGCGCGGTGCGGAAGCCGCGCAGGCCCTCGTCCAACTGGTGCTTGCGGCTCTCCACCAGGCCGTCGGTGTAGAGGCCGAGGATGGCGCCGTCCGGGAGGGTCAGCTCGACCTCCTCGAAGGGCTCGCCGCCGACGCCGAGCGGCAGGCCGGGCGGGACGTCGAGCATCCGGGCGGGCTCACCGGGGCTGAGCAGGACGGGCGGCAGGTGGCCGGCGTTGGCGATCCAGCAGCGCCGGGTGACGGCGTCGTAGACCGCGTAGACGCAGGTGGCCAGGTAGACCTCGCGGGCCTCCTCGTCGGCGGCGGAGGTGAGCCGGCCGTACGGGGTGGGCGGGCCGGCCGGCACGGTGTCGCCACCGAGGCCGCGGGCGATCTCGTCGAGGGCGGTGAGCACCTCGCCGGGCTCCAGGTCGAGCATGGCGAGGGTGCGGACGGCGGTGCGCAGCTGGCCCATGGCGACGGCGGCGCGCAGGCCGCGCCCCATCACGTCGCCGATGACCAGGGCGGTGCGGTTGCCGGGCAGCGGGATGACGTCGAACCAGTCGCCGCCGACCTCGGTGTTGTTGTTGCTGGGCAGGTAGCGGCAGGCGATCTCCAGGCCGCTGGCGGCCGGGTTGCCCGGGGGCAGCAGGCTGCGCTGGAGGATCAGGGCGCGCTCGTGCTCGCGGCGGTAGAGCCGGGCGTTGTCGATGCAGACGGCGGCGCGGGCGACGAGCTCCTCGGCGATGGCGACGTCGCGGGCGTCGAAGGGCTCGCTGCCGATCGCGCGGGAGAGCTGGACGAGGCCGAGCACCTGGTCGCGGGCGACCAGCGGGACGATCAGGGTGGAGCGCAGCAGCGGGTCGGGCCCGGGCTCGGGGACGACGCTGCGGCCGGTGCGCAGCGCCCGGGCGTGCGGGGAGCGTCGCGGGTAACAGAGGGTGCCGCCGGCCTCGGCGATGGGCAGGCCGGTGACCGAGCCGAGCACCGAGGAGGCGCCGCCGATGACGCTGGAGACGGCGACCCGGCGCAGTTCGCCGCTGCCGTCGGTGAGCACGGTGTCGCCGAGCCGGCCGGCGCTGGGCACGCTCTCGCCGGAGAGCAGCGCGGTGTACAGGTCGACGGTGGCGAGGTCGCAGAACGGCGGGACGACGACGTCGAGCAGTTCCTTGGCCGTGGTCTCCAGGTCGAGGGTGGAGCCGATGTGCGCGCTGGCCTCGTTGAGCAGGGCGAGGTTGCGGCGGACGCCGTCGGCCTCGCGCTCGGCGACGTGCCGGCTGGTGACGTCGGAGACCTGCCCGGCGACGCCGATCGGCTGTCCGGCCGCGCCGTTGAGGCGGTACAGCGAGACGGCCCAGAGCCGGTTGCCCTCGCGGGTGGGGACGGCGCCGTGGAAGCGCAGGTCGAACACGGGCTCGCCGGTGGCGAGGACCTTGCGCAGGGCGGCGCTGAGGCGGTCGGCCTCGGACGGTGGGAAGAGGTCGTGCGGGGTGAGGCCTTCGAGGTCGGTGGGGGCCAGGCCCATGCCGGAGGCGAAGGCGTCGTTGACCCGCTGGAGGCGCAGCCGGTCGTCGAACAGGATGAAGCCGGTGGGCGTCTGCCCGAAGACGGCCTCGGAGGCGGCGAGGTCGGTCTCGACCCGGCGCAGCCGGCCGAGGTCGACGGCCAGGCAGGTGGCGCCGGCGGTGGGCAGG
This sequence comes from Kitasatospora sp. NBC_01300, assembly GCF_041435235.1. Lineage (NCBI taxonomy): Bacteria > Bacillati > Actinomycetota > Actinomycetes > Kitasatosporales > Streptomycetaceae > Kitasatospora > Kitasatospora sp. NBC_01300. The sequence continues at coordinate 3,081,192 of NZ_CP108408.1, forward strand.
GCGCTGTCGGGCATCAGGTACAGCTCGGCGAGGCCCTCGCCGCCGACGGCGTCCCGGTAGGGGGTGGTGCCGACCCACTCCTCGCCGGCCAGGGCGCGTTCCAGCCGGGCGCGTCCGCGCTGCCAGAGCTCGCGGGGGACGAAGGTGGTGATCGGGTCGGCGCCGACGGCGTCGGGGGCGGGGACGCCGAAGAACTCGGCGGCGCGCTCGCTCCACTGGCTGATCCGGCCGTCGGGGCCGATGGTGAAGGTGGCGACCCGGATGTAGTCGTAGATCGACCCGGGGCCGCCCACGCCCCACGGGTGGTTCGCGGCCCCCGGGTGGTGACCGAGGCCCACGGGGCCCGCGCCGGGCGGGTCCGCCGGCGTGGGCAGGTGCGGTGAACCGGCCTGCCCGGGCACGACAGCATGACCGCTGCTGCTCGGCGCGTTACGCGCCGGGGTGCTGTTCAACGGACCGACCCCTCCAACCCGCGACCGTCCGGATGTCGAGAAGACCGAGTATTCATCATCGAGGGGTACGTTCACACGCCCTCAACATCACAACATCAGATCGGGCGAAGGTTTTTGTCCTACCGCCCGCGCAACCACAATGCCACGTCCGCGCCCCCTTCCGGGCTGCGCGCTCCCCCCGGCCACCTGCTGGCATATGCGGTTCCGTCCTCCTCGCCCCCGCTCGGGCTCGCGCCCCCGACCCGCTGCGCTCCCTATGACTCGTCGGGCTCATTACCCGGCAGCGCCTGCTCGAACCAGACCACCTTGCCGATGCCCTCGGCCCGGGCACCCCAGTGCAGCGCCAGCCGGCGGACCAGTTCCAGGCCCCGGCCGCCCTCGTCGGCCTCGGCCGCGTGCCGCTCCCGGGGCGGCTCGGGCAGCGGGTCGGAGATCTCGACCAGCAGCGTCTCGCCGAGCGTCAGCCGCACGCCGATGGGGGCGCTGGCGTACCGGACGGCGTTCGTGACCAGCTCGCTGACCAGCAGCTCCGCGGTGTCGGTGAGCTCCTCGACGCCCCACTCGGCGAGCGTGGAGCGGACCAGCCGGCGGGCCCGGGAGACGGCGGTGGGCTCGGCGGGCAGGGTCCAGCCGGCCGTCGGAGTACCGGCCTGGCCGTGGCCGAGCCGGGCCAGCAGCAGCGCGACGTCGTCCGGCTCGCGGCCCTGTTCCATGGTGTCGAGCACGGCCTCGCAGGCGGCCTGGATGGAGGCGTGCGGCTCCTGGAGCACGGTGACCAGCCGGCCGAGGCCGACGTCGAGGTCCTTGTCCCGGGACTCGACCAGGCCGTCGGTGCAGAGGGCGAGCAGGCTGCCCTCGGGGATCTTCAGTTCGACGGATTCGAACGGGACGCCGCCGACGCCGAGCGGGGCGCCGGAGGGCAGGTCGAGGATCCGGCCGGCGCCGCCGCGCAGTGGGCCGCCGGTCCGGGTCGGCTCCCCGCCCTCCTCGCCCGGCACCACCAGGACGGGCGGGATGTGCCCGGCCTTGGCGACGGTCAGTCTGGCCGTCCCCGGGTCGAACACCGCGTAGATGCAGGTGGCGAGCAGCGCCTCGTCCGGGCCCTGGGCCAGGTCGTCGGCCAGCTCGTGGACGTGCCGCAGCAGGACGTCCGGCGGCAGGTCGAGGGCGGCCAGCACCCGGACGGCGGTGCGCAGCCGGCCCATGGTGGCGGCGGCCCGCAGGCCGTGGCCCATCACGTCGCCGACCACCAGCGCGGTGCGGTCGCCGGGCAGCGGGATGACGTCGAACCAGTCGCCGCCGACCTCGGCGCCGCTGCTGCCGGGCACGTACCGGTAGGCGACCTCGACGCCGGTGGGCTGCGGGACCTGCTGCGGGAGCAGGGTGCGTTGGAGGGTGAGCGCCGCGGTGCGCTCGCGGGCGTACAGCCGGGCGTTGTCCAGCGAGCTGCCGGCCCGGTCGGCCAGCTCGACGGTGAAGGCCAGGTCGTCCCGGTCGAAGCCCTCCCGGTAGCCGCCCCGGCTGACCAGCAGCAGACCGATCACGATGCCGCGGGCGCGCAGCGGGACGACCAGCATGGAGTGCACGCCCAGGTCGTGGGCGGCCTGCGTCTTCGGGTCGCCGGGGTACGTCACGTCGTCGAGCTGGTCCGCGCCGGAGAGCAGTTCGGGGACGCCGGTGCGCAGCACCCGGCCGCAGGCGGAGTCCTCGGCGAAGGTGATCCGGGCGCCGCGGCGGAGCATCACCTCGACCTCGGGGCCGTCCTGGACGGAGGCGGTGCCGAGCTGGAGCAGCGAGGTGCGGCGGTCGTGGCCGTGCCGGGGCAGGTCGTCACCGTGCGCGACGGCCTGCAGCAGGATCACCGCGGAGTGGTCGGTGAGCCGGGGGACGACGGAGCTGGCGAGCTCCTGGGCGATCCGGGCGGCGTCGAGCAGGTCCCCGACCCGGGAGCCGAACTCGTTGAGCAGCGAGAGCCGGCGCCGGGCGTGTTCGACCTTGGCGACGGCGCGGTAGCGCTCGGTCACGTCCATCACGGTGCCGGAGATGCCGAGCACCCGGCCGGAGCGGTCGGTCATCCGGCTGTAGGAGATCGAGCGGTAGCCGGAGCGGGCGGTGACCGGGGAGGCGAGGGTGACGTCGATGACCGGCTCGCCGGTGGCCAACACCTGGCGCTGGATCGCGGTGATCTCGTCGGCGGCCCGCTCGGGCAGGGTCTCGCCGGTGGTCCGGCCGACGTGGTCCTCCAGGGCGACGCCGTTCATCGCGGCCAGGGTCTGGTTGACGGCGGTGTAGCGCAGCTCGGTATCCATGATCGCGATGCCCAGCGGGGACTGCTCGAACAGCGCGTCACGGACGGCGAGGTCGTGCTCGACGGCCCGGACGGCGGCCGCCTCGGCCATGTTGACCTGGAGGAACGGGGTGCCGTCGCCGTCCACCAGGAGGGAGATCCTGGCATCCACCGCGATCGGCACGCCGTCCCGGTCGCGCAGTTCGGCGTTGCCGGCCCAGCGGCCGTGGCGCAGGGTGTCCTGGATCGCGGCCCGGATCCGGCCGACCTGCTCCTGGTCGGGGATCAGCTCGTCGATCCGGCGGCCGACCAGCAGCTCGTTCGGCCAGCCGAGCAGTTCCTCGGCGGCCGGGCTCCAGAGCACCACCCGGCCCGCGGTGTCCAGGATCGCGATGGCGACCTTCAGCATGTCGAGCAGACTGCCCTCGGCCGGCGCGCCGGGGCCGTACGGGGCGTCGGACGGCCCGCCGGGGAACGGCCGGGCGGGCCGGCTGCGCAGGCCGGGCTGGGGGCCCGGGTCGGAGACGGGGACGGCCAGGGTCGGCGCCGGCTGGTCGGGCCGCGGGGCTTCGGGGGCATCGGCGGCGTCCCGCCGACGGCGGCCGGCCGACGGCTGCGGGGCGGCGGGCCCGGCGCCCCGGCGCAGCCGGACACGGGCGGCTGCGCTCCCCGCGGCGCCTGTCCGCCGTGCTCCTCCGCCGCCGTTCCCGGTACTCGACACCGACGGGGCCTCCGGCTCTGGTCGGGATCGGCGTCGCCGGCTGGGGCGGCTCACCGATGGTGACGAATAGTGCCGAAAAGTGACATACCCAGCAGAACCCAGGCTATCCCGGCCGCCGGGTCGTCTTGTCTGATTGACCTACCCCGTACCCCGCGCGTCGCACACCGGCTCAGGCCGCCCTATGCATGGAGCAACCGGGCGACGTGCGGCAGGACGTCGCGGTCGTGCTCGATCCAGTCGACGCTGTCCAGCTCGGCCGGGCCGAGCCAGCGCAGCTCGTCGTGGTCCTCCAGCGGACGGGGGTCGCCGGCCAGCAGCTCGGCCGTCCAGAAGCGCAGCTCCAGCCCCGGCCGGACGCTCCACGCGCCCGGCAGCCGCTCCAGCGCCCGCGCCCGGACGCCCAGCTCCTCCAGCAGCTCCCGCTCCAGCGCCTGCGCCTCGGTCTCGCCGGGTTCGGCCTTCCCGCCCGGGAACTCCCAGCGCCCCGCCACCGCCGCGGGCGCGCTGCGCCGGGCGGCGAGCACCCGGCCCCCGTGGATGAGGGCGCCGCCGACGACGATCCGGGGCTCGACGGTGTTCTCGCTCGCCTTGTCCATGGGCCCGACCCTAGGGCGTGTCCGGCCCCTCGCCGTCCGCTGCCTCGGCCTCGGCCTCGACCCAGTACAGCTGCTTGTGGCCGCGGGCCTCGAACTCGGCCGCCAGCCGCTCCGCCGCGACGCGGTCGAGCCCGGCCGCGACCAGGAAGCGGTTGCCGTTGTCGTCCTGCCGCATCACCCGAAAGGCGCTCATGGCGGGGAGCGTATCCCCGGCCTGCGTGGGGGTCGGGCCGGGGATCCGCCCCCACGACGCTACGGGCGGCTCGCTACCGGCAGGTACGGGTGCGGTTAACGGCGGGTAACCCGGCCGCGCCCGGCGGCCCGGACCCCTCGGTGGATCAGCCCCCTCGACGGCCCGGACCCGTCAGCGGCTCAGGCCTGGAGGTCGGGCACCTGCTCGCCGGTGGACAGGCCGAGCCCGCGCCGGATCTCGATGCTGAGCGGCACCGACTTGGTCACCAGCGCCCGGGCCCGCCGGACGTCGCCCTCCAGGTCGTCGCCGGAGGCCGCCGCGTCCCAGGCGGTGGCGGCCGCCTCCTGGGCCGCGGCCAGCTTGCGGACCGCCGGCTTGACCTCGGCCGGCCACGCCACCGACGCCCTGTTCAGCGCCGCGGCCTCCGCGTGGGAGGCGGTGGACATCCGCCGGGCCCAGGTCCGGTACTCGGACGACGCGTCCGCGAAGCCCTTGCTCGGCTGCTCCGCGTAGGCGTCGTTGAAGCCCCGGACGGCCTCCAGGTAGGCCAGCTGGGCGGGGTTCAGGCTGCCCCGGTCGGTGCGGACCGTCCCCAGGTGCTCGCCGTCGCGGTCCTCGAACGCGCAGGTGACGTAGCGGTCGCCGGACCTCCAGTTGCCCCGGGTCGGGTAGAGGTAGACGTCGTCCATGCCGTCCGGGATCGCCCACTGGTCGAGGGCGTAGTCGTCGAGCACCGTGCGGCACAGTTCGGCGGCCCGCAGGCGGACCGTCGCCTCGCCCGGGTAGGACGGGCCGTCGCTCGCGGGGATCCGGGCGGTGCCGGCCACCTCACCGTGGTGCGGGGCCGAGCACGGCACCCGGCGGACCCAGTAGAGCGTCTCGTCCCCGCCCTCGGGGTCGGCCCGGCTGCCGTTGTCGGGGGTGTTGTAGCAGTCCCCGGACTTCAGCGCGGCCCACGGGACGGACCCGGCCGGAGCCTTCACGGACTGGCCGAACCGGCCGCTGTCGGGGGACTCGAAGGCCGAACCGGCCACCACGAGCGACAGCAGCACCGTGCCGACCACCCCGAGCACCAGGCCGGTCAACGCCATGCCGAAGCCGCGCTCCTTGTGGCGGTTGATCTGGACCAGCGCGATGATGCCGAACACCAGGGCCACCGGCGCCACCACGACCAGGCCGGTCACCAGGGCGGCGACCGCGAAACCGTTGGTGACGGGGGCGGGCCGGGGGTAGGGGAAGCCGGGCTGGAGGCCGGACTGCGCGGCGGGCGGCACCGACGCCCAGCCGCCGGCGGGCAGCGGCGGGGGCGGTGGCTGCGGCGGGGCCTGCGACCGGGACTGCGACGGCAGGGGCGCGGCCCACGGGTTGGCGGGCTCGGGCGGGAGGGGCGGCACGGGCGGGACGGCGGGCGCGGGCGGGACGGCGGGGCCGGGCTGGCCGGGTACCGCGACCGGCTCGGGCTGCCCGGGCTGCGCCTGCTGCTCCGGCTGGTCCGTCCACTCCGACTGCCCCGCCCGCTCGGCCTGCTTCGCCGGCGCGGCCTCGTGGGCCGGTGTACGGGGATCGGCCGCGGGCGACTCCGGCCCCGGCGCGGGCGGCTCGGACGCAGGCTTGGACACGTGGACTCCCCCGGCCCGCCGGTACGGGCATCGACTCGGCAGCTCGACTCGTCGGCTCGCCCCCTCCAGCAACGGGCCGGACGGGCCCGAACGGCCCCGGTACGAGCGGACGCGCGACTTTACCCGATCTTTCCGAACGCCCGCGCGGGCGTTTCTCCCACCCCGCCGCCCGTCCCGCTCCCCATCCCGCCGCCCGGCCCCGCCCTCGGCCCGTCGCCGGCCCGGCCCCCGGTCAGCCGCGCGCCAGGATCTCGCCGTGCAGCATGGAGAACCAGCCGTCCCCGGCGGCGCTCCACTCCCGCCAGCCGGCCGCGATCCGCGCCAGTTCGGCCTGGTCCGCGAAGCCCCGCTCCACCGCCGTCCGGCCGATGGCGGAGCCGGTCACCCGGTCCGCCCACATCCCGCCCCACCAGGCGCGCTGCTCGGGCGTCGCGTACGTCCAGGTGGTGGCGCTCGCCGCGATGTCGGTGAAGCCCGCCGCCCGCGCCCAGGACAGCAGCCGCCGCCCGGCGTCCGGCTCACCGCCGTTGGCGCGGGCGATCCGCTCGTACAGCTCCAGCCAGCGGTCCAGCGCGGGCGCCTCGGGGAACCAGGTCATCGACGCGTAGTCGACGTCCCGGGCCGCGACCACACCGCCCGGCGCCGCGACCCGGCGCATCTCACGCAGCGCGGCCACCGGGTCGGCCACGTGCTGCAACACCTGGTGAGCGTGCACCACGTCGAACTCGCCCTCCCGGTAGGGCAGTTCGTGGACATCGGCGACCTCGAACACGACGTTGGACAGGCCTCGGCCGGCCACGTAGGCGGCGGCCTGCTCCAGCACCTCGGCGGAGGTGTCCACGGCCACCACGCGACCGTCCGGGCCGACCAGCTCGGCCAGGTCGGCGGTGATCGTGCCGGGCCCGCAGCCGATGTCCAGCAGCGCCTGCCCGGGGCGCAGTTCGGGCAGCAGGTAGGCGGCCGAGTCGGCCGCCGTCCGGGAGCGGTGCGAGCGCAGCACGGCCTCCTGGTAGCCGTGGGTGTAGACGGTGTCGGGCTGCTGTCCGGTCATGGCGTCCCCCTGGGGAGTGGTCGGTTTCCGCGATGCCTTCGACGCTAGTGGACGTTCCGCATTCCGAGAAGATTCGTCTCACCTGTCGATCACCCGGCGACCGCAGCACCCCCGCCGGCCGTACCGTGGGGGCGCACCCGAGAGAACGGTCCCCCCGCCCATGCCCGGCCAGCGCCCCTTCGTCCTGCTGAGCGCCGCGATGTCCCTCGACGGCCACCTCGACGACGCCTCCCCCGACCGCCTGCTGCTCTCCAACCGGGCCGACTTCGACCGGGTCGACGCCGAACGCGCGGCCGCCGACGCCGTCCTGGTCGGCGGCAACACGCTGCGCGCCGACAATCCGCGCCTGCTGGTCAACGACCCCGCACGCCGGGCCGCCCGGCTCGCGGACGGCCGCGCCGAGTACCCGCTGAAGGTGACGCTCAGCGCGAGCGGCGCGCTCGACGCCGGCCTGCGCTTCTGGCACACCGGCGGCGCCCGGCTCGCCTACACCACGGACGCCGGCGCGACCGTGCTGCGGCCCCGCCTGGACGGGCTGGCCGAGGTGGTCGCGCTCGGCGGCGCGGTGGACCTCGGCGCGGTGCTGGACGACCTGGGCGCGCGCGGGGTGCGCCGGCTGATGGTCGAGGGCGGCGGCGGCGTGCACACCCAGTTCCTGGCCCAGGGCCTGGCGGACGAGCTCCAGCTGGCGGTCGCCCCGCTGCTGGTCGGCCAGGCCGAGGCGCCGCGGTTCGTCCGCCCGGCCGCGTTCCCGGGTGGCCCGGCCCGGCGGATGCGCCTGCTGGAGGCACGTACGGTGGACGACGTCGTCCTGCTCAGGTACGCCCCGAAGGAGCCCGCCCCGTGACCGGAGCCCGTCCCGCGACCACCGACCTCGACCACCTGCGCCGGGCCGTCGAACTCTCCCGCCGCTGCCCGCCGTCCGCGACGGCCTTCTCGGTCGGCGCGGTGATCGTCGGCGCCGACGGCGAGGTCCTGGCGGAGGGCTACAGCCGGGAGGGCGACGCGCACGACCACGCCGAGGAGGCGGCCCTCGGCAAGCTCCCGGCCGGCGACCCGCGGCTGCGCGGGGCGACCGTCTACAGCTCGCTCGAACCGTGCGGACAGCGCGCCTCGCGGCCGGCGCCGTGCGCCCGGCTGCTGATCGCGGCGGGCGTGCCGCGGGTGGTGGTGGCCTGGCGCGAGCCGGACCTGTTCGTCACCGACTGCCAGGGCACGGCCCTGCTGGCGGCGGCCGGGGTCGAGGTGGTGGAGCTGCCGGAGCTCGCCGAGGCGGCCCGCGCGGTCAACGCCCACCTGCTCGGCTGATCTTTTGTATCATCGGGGAACAAAGAGCTCGTCCTTCCTTGCCCGAGGAGCAGCCCCATGCCCGCCACACCCCTCCAGCTGACCGCTCGCGCCCTCCTCCTGGACATGGACGGCACCCTGGTCAACTCCGACGCCGTGGTCGAGCGCTGCTGGCACCGCTGGGCCGAGCAGCACGGACTCGACCCCGTCGCCGTACTGGCCGTCGCCCACGGCCGCCAGGGCCACGCGACGATGGCCGAACTGCTGCCCGACCGCCCGGTGGAACTCAACCTCGCCGACAACCGGCAGATGCTCGCCGCCGAGCGCGCCGACACCGACGGCGTCGTCCCGATCCCCGGCGCGGGCGCCTTCCTCGCCGCCCTGGACGGCCTGCCGCACGCCCTGGTCACCTCCGCCGACGAACCGCTCGCCCGGGTCCGGATGGGCGCCGCCGGCCTCCCGATGCCGCCCGTCCTGGTGACCGCCGAGTCCGTCGGCGCCAGCAAGCCCGACCCGGAGGGCTTCCTCAAGGGCGCCGCCGCCCTCGGCTTCGCCCCCGCCGACTGCCTCGCCTTCGAGGACTCCGACGCCGGCATCACGGCCGCCCGCGCCGCCGGCATCCGCGTCATCGGCATCGGCCCCCGCGCCGCCGCCCACCGACCGGACGCCCACGCCGCCACCCTCGACGACGTCACCGTGACCACCACCCCGGACGGCACCCTGACCGTCAGCATCCGCCCCTGACCGGGCCGGCCGCACCGCCCGGATCCCGTTGTGTACACATGGAACACTCGGTACCCTTGAGCGCATGACGCAGCCCTTGCCCATAGAGTCCATCCGCGACGTGCGCGCGCACCTGGCCGAGGTCGTGGAGCGCGCCGACCGGGACGACGTACCCACGGTGATCACGCGCCGAGGCAAAGAAGTCGCCGCCGTGGTGTCCATCGAGGTACTTCGGAAGTACCAGAAGTGGGAAGAGCGCGAGATCAACCGGATCATCGACGAGCGCATGGCGAATCCCGCAGCCGGCATCCCGATCGAGGACGTCATGAGGGAGACGCTGGCGCGCAATGAGTGAGTTCCGGACGGTCTTCCGGCCCGAGGCTCAGGCCGAACTCCGGAAGATCCCTCGCGACATGGCGCTGCGCATCCTGGCCAAGCTGACCGAGTTGGAGACCGATCCCCTCGGCTTCAACACCACTGCGCTCGTCTCCCAGCCCGAGCGTCGCCGCCTACGCGTCGGCGACTACCGCGTCGTCTACACGATCGACAACGGGGAACTGGTGATCTGGGTCGTCCACGTGGGACACCGATCCACCGTTTACGAGGCCTGATGGCCGCCGACCCGGAGCCAGAACATCAGCACCCGTCCAGCACGGTGACACGGAAGGGGTCGGACTCGACAGAGCCCGACCCCTTCCGACCTGCACATTTGCCAGACTGGCGAAGCGCCGCCAAGTCACCGACTAGACGTTGAAGCGGAACATCGCACGACTGGCCTCCTGCCCAGTGTTTCCAAGGGTTCCGGCACTTCCGCCGGTCACCACTCACCACGGAGTCACCACCCCGCCGAGTAGTCACCACTCAGGCCACCGCACGAAGGGTGACCTTCGGGCGCAAGGCTGCCTGCATCACCTGACGGCAGCGCTCCGGCGCTTCGGCGGTCAGATGGCCGTAGATGTCAGCCGTGACCTTGATGGACCGGTGACCGAGCCATCGGCTCACTTCGAGGATGGGCACGCCACCGGCAAGGGCCGTACTGGCGAAGAAGTGGCGGAGCGAGTGAGGCGTGTAGCCGCTGCCTTCCAGCCCGGCGGCCTTGAGAGCCTTGTTCCAGTGATAGCCGAAGGTCGAAGCCGTCGGGATGTACCCCTTGCCGCGCTCACGCGGTGAGAACAGCACTTCGACGCCTTCCACGGTCACCGTTCCCCAGTGAGCAATGTGAGCGTCGATCTCGTCAGCCAGGAACGGAGCCACCGGAACATCCCGGTACTCGTCCGCCGTCCGGTGCTTGAGCGGCACCAGCCGCGTACGGCACCCCTCGGTGTTGGCCTTGCTGCTGATCTGCCGACGCAGACGCACGAAGCCGTCACGCTTGCACTCGGCCGAGAAGCCCAGAGCCTCACTGATCCGCAGCCCGGCACCGGCCATCAGCCACACCGCCAACTGGTACTGCGGCGACATGGCCGCAGCGATGGCGTTGACCTCAGCCAGCGTCGGAACCTCGTCCGGGTCCACGGCGTCTGTCCCGGCCTTGAGCGGCTTCAAGCCCTTGCATGGGTTCTCAGGGATGCGCTTCTCATCCACGGCTGCGCCCAACATCGCGGACAGCACGCCGAGCCGATCGTTCACCGTGGACGCTGCGAGCTTCTTGGCCATCGTCGCCTGCAACGCCTTCACGTCTGCCAACGTGACACCGAGGATGGTCTTCCGGCCGAGCGCCGGTATCAGGTGGTTGTCGATGAACCCCTGATAGTTCCTCCGGGTGGACTCGTTCACCACGTGCCGCGACAGCCAGTCGGCCGACCACACGTGCACCGGCACCTTGCCCCGCTCCGGGTCGAGGAACACGCCCTCGTTCTTGTCGTTCTCGACCTTGAGCGCGAAGGCGTCGGCATCCTTCTTGAGCCGGAACGACTTCTCACGCTTCCGGCCCTGCCTGCCTCCCGGCTCCCGGTAGCGGACGGTCCACGGGTGACCGCACTTCGGGGTGTTGCACTCGCACTTCTTCAGGACACTTGCCACTGAGGTACTCGCCTTACTCGTGAATCAGATCTTCGGAGACCTTGCCGGCCAGCCGGCCACCGGAGGATCGCCGAACGCCGCCAAGAACTCTCGTGCCTTATCGGTGAGTTCGAGCCGGTCGGCCACCAGGAGTCCGCGCCCCCGGGCACGCTTCACGCGCTCGGACATGGTTGCCTTGCCGACGCCCAGGCGATCGGCGAGAACCTGTTGCGGGGCGCTGGCACCGGTGGCCTTGATCCTCACCAACTCAGCCGCGAGGAGCGCGAAGTCCTCGTCCGTGGCGCATCGCTCCGGCACTGGCCAGGGGGCCTCCGGGGATGCTTCGGCCACCAGACGCCGGGCCGTCTGCTTAATCTCGGCGAGCGGCAGACGGCTCAGGAGAGCGGACGGGATACCGTCTGTCTCCTCTGCCGCGTCCATGGCCTCCTGCGCCGTGTCGCCGCCCGCAGCGAGCCACACCTTCATCTCGTACGGGCCACTGAACGGCGCCCCTGGGGAGCAGATCATCTCGACCCGCCACGGGCCGTGCTCCTGCTGCCAGACCAACGCGCCATCCGCGCGCCGCGACCACCCCAACGGCAGCGGGTCAGGACCCGCCCCGGTTGCTTTGCCTGTTTCTGTCATGCGAGGACCATAGGTGGCGAACCCATCTCGATTCCAGTTCAACACACGTGAGGTTCCTCATATTGAACTCGACAAGCTTTGGGTTCAATGCCCCGTAGGGTGAGGGGCGCCGCTGTCATGAGACAGCAGCGCCACCCCGGCCAGCCCAGCCGGCCACCTTCCACGGAGCACGATGAGCAACCTCATGGACGTACAGCAGGTAGCCAACTACCTGAAAAAGCCCCGCAGTTGGGTGTACGAGAACTGGCGCCCCGAGGGCATCCCGTTCAAGAAGATCGGCCAGTCACTGCGCTGCCGACCCGCCGACCTTGAGCGCTGGATCGACCGACAGGAGGGGTGACGGTGGCAAGCGAACCCCGGTACGCACTCAAGGCGACGTACGACGTCAAGGAGGCTTGGAGTCGCCTCCTCCTCGACGAGTTCGGCCCCGGCGGCTGGATCGCTGAGACGGCCCCGGACTTCAACCGTGAGCACCTGCTCTGGGCTCTGTCGCTGCTGCGGCATGTGAACGGCCGAACAGGCGAGGTCTTCATCGGAGACAAGTCGCTCGCCCAGGCACTCGGCTACACCGGCAACAGCCACCCCGGCACCAGTACCCGCCGGATGCTGAAGCGGCTCGGACTGCTCCAGCCCACAGGCAGGGGCAGGGGGCGGGCCGAAGTCGTGCGCTTGTCCGCTCCGGCCTGCTTGGTGAACTCCGAGAAGTACGAGACGTTGCTAGAGAGCGTCATCGGTGACCTTGAGAGCCCTTTGATTCCCGCTCCAGCGGGAACTAAGAAGGAAGCAGAAAGAGACAAGGAAGAAGGGAGGAGCTTGGAGGACCAAGCTCCAAGCTCGAAGAAAGAAGAGAAGAGCATGAAGGATCACGTCCGTGATCCCTTCTGTCACTGCTGCTTCCCATGAGACATGCCCCGGCTTCGTAGCCGGGGCTTTCTCTTTTACACCCCTCGGTGTGGCCGATGCCACACTTCCCCGCTGCCCAAATTTAGGGCAGCGGGCATCTCTCTACAGGTGAGAGAAGGTTCCACCCGCAGTGGAACCCTTAGGCCCCGCCTCCACCGGCGGGGCTTCTTTTATTCCCAATGATCTCAACTAGAAGGAGGAACAGAGATGTACGATCCGACGCGCACTAAGGCGCGACGTCAGGAGATCGGCCTAAGCATCCGACAGGTGGCCGATCGAATCGGAGTTTCGGAAACCACTGTCTATGCGTGGGAGTCGGGAGACCGGACCCCGACTCTTGACCACTACGTACATCTGGCTAACGCTCTTCGGATTCCGTTCGACGGCCTGATGCAGCAGGCTGAGGAGACTGGGATGGTTCCCGATCTTCTCGCCGCCGAGTGGTCCCGTAAGAGGACTCCCGACATTGAGCCGACGATTCGGGATTCCGATGATGCCGATACCCGGCTCTTCGTGGATCGGATCTACGGGAGTCTTCGTTGAGCGAGATCACCGTTCCGACGCCCGCTGAGGCTGTCCCCGATGGTGTCGCCCACCCGGCGACGGAGACCGCCGTTGAGGACGGTCTGAGGGCTCAACTCGAAGCCGCCAATGCGGAGCGCGATCGCCTCCGCCAGCAGATCGAAGAGGCCACCCGTGAGAAGGCCGTGAACACCCTTCTCGCCGAGCACGGCCTACCGGCCGGCCTGGCCTCATTCCTGACCGGAGACGAAGCCATGATGCAGGCCCAGGCCGCCGCGCTGGCCCAGGCCGTGAAGCCCGCCGCACTCCAGTCTCAGCCGGTCGAAGCTCTGCGCTCCGCCGGTCAGGCCCCGGACAGTCCCGCCGCGCCGAGCCTTGGAGCGCTGATGTACGGCGCCCGTGATCGCCATGCGAACCCGGCCATGTCCGATGACCGGAACCGATACTCCTACCATTCCAGCTAAAGGATTCTGAATGCCTCTTTCCACTGGCAACGCCAACCGGTCTGCGATCTCGACCGCCGTTCTGACCGGCGGCCTCGAAGCGCTGACCAAGCGTCTCGTCCTGCCCAATCTCATCACGCGTCAGGGAATCTCTGATTTCCAGCCGGCCCGTGGTAAGTCAGTGCTCGTGCGAGTTCCGACCGCGCTCAAGGCCAAGCGACTTCCGCAGGGCGGCACAGTCGAGGATTCACCGCTGGTTGAGACTGAGATCCCGGTCGTTCTCGACACCCATTCGTACAGCTCGGTCAAGGCGGACTCCTGGGACCTGACCGTAAACCTGGAGAGCTTCGCTCAGCAGGTCATGGCACCGCAGGTCGATGCCGTCGCCGAGGACATCGAACTGCGAGTTGCTACCGAACTGAATCGCTTCGTGACCTCCGATGGCAAGACAGATCGGGATGGTCAGGGCCAGGTCATTCCGACTGCTATCGAGTGCGACATGAAGAGCTTTCATGCCGCGCTCGTGAAGGCTGACAAGATTCTGAACGGCAACAGCGTTCCGCTGTCCGGTCGGGTCCTGGTTGTGAATCCTGACTTTCGGGAGGTGATCCTGAACGACCCGTCGTTCGTCAAGGCGGCCGACTTCGGCAGTGCGGCCCTGATTCAGCAGGGGGCTGCCGAGAGGGACAAGATGTACATGGGTAACATCCTCGGTTTCGCCGTGTACCTCTCCAACTTCATCACGGGTGCTGTCGCGTTCATCAAGGAAGCATTCTGCCTGGCAACTGGCGCCCCCGAAGCGCTCCAGTCCGCCGGTTACTCGGGGAGTCTGTCCAAGTCGGGATACAGCCTCCGCCACACAAAGGGCACCGACATGAATACGCTCTCCGAGCGATCGGTTGTCGATGCGTTCAGTGGCGCGGTCATCTTCGACGCCCGGCGTGCGATTGGTATCCGCGCCAAGGTTGTCTAGCGACTCCAGGTCCCTACGGCCGATCCTCTTTCATCGGGGGACCGGCCTTTCGTTGTTTCACAGGGAGGTCATTGCATGGCAGGGGAATGCAGGCGGACCGGATGCCGGTTCGATAGAAAGCGGGACGCGCGGCGGCGCGACTGGAAACCGCATTGCTCGTGGGGATGTCGTCAGTGGGGGGCCGTCCGGAAGGGGGTAGTTTCGGGGGCCTACACCGATCCCAGGGAGCGACAGGAAGTCGAGTCCAGACTTCGAACCATCGGTGTTCTACTCAACATCCGATCTCATCCCGATGATGCACTACCGCACAATTCGTTCGTCTTTCTCGGCGAGTGCAGTCGTGAGCTTCGCGCTTCGAATCAATCGACTGAATGATTCGTCGTTCTCGTTCCTTGCATTCTGTTCAATGCGTCACGCGCATTGGCTCGATCATCGCCGCTTCGATTCGTCGTTGATCGCTCGTTCCTATCGAGTCGTTCGACTTGCCATCGTCGCTCGCCTGTCCGGCCGGGCCGCGCCTGGCCCGCGTCGCGGACGGCTCCAAGCCCTGGGGAATACCCCCTCCCGGCCTTCTCGGGGACGGCTGCGGCTAAGCGAAAGCCTCGCCGTACGGGTCCCGCACTTCGGCCGGCCAGGCCGCCGACCAGGCCAGACGCCAGCCCTACGCGTGGGCGCGCGTGAACGGGCGGGCGTACGCGCCCGAGGCCGCCGTTCCGCAGAGCAACCCCGAGAGGGCCGTCAACGGGCAGGTTCCCGGCAACGGCCCCGCTCCCGCGACTCGATTTCTCCAAGCCGATTCTCCGGCCCCTTCTACCTGCTCATTGGAGACTCATGGGCTACGACATCAGAAACCCCGTGGTCACGCACGGGGAATGCGGAAACACATGGACCGGAAACACCCGCTCTCATTGCCCGGCATGCCACGAGACATTCAATAGCGAGACGGCCGCCGGCCTGCACCGCGGCGGCCAATATCCGAAGCGATTCTGCATTCACCCGAAGCGAATCGAAATGACCTTTAAGGACGGCATCTGGCGAAGGTGACCGCTTCTGGATTCGACAATGGCAATCGGCGGGCCAGGCTTCCTGCTGATTGGCCACAGCGACGACTTATCGTGCTCGCCCGCGATGGTTACCGCTGTCGCGCCATTCGGGCCGACACGGGCCGACTGTGCGAAGCCCCGGCGAATCAGGTGGACCACCTCCGCCGGGGTGATGACCACGGGTACGGGAATCTCCAGGCGCTTTGTCAGTACCACCACGCCAGCAAGACCGCCAGCGAGGGTGGCAGGGCCGCCAGCGTCGCGCGCAGCAAGCGGGCCAGGCTCCGACCGCCGGAGCGCCATCCAGGCGCCTTCTAGGCGCGTCTGGGCGTGTTGGTGCCCCGGCCATCCGCCACAGGGGAACGACGGACAGCCAGGGCGGTCGAGGGCGGCCTACTCGTCCGGGTCGGGACCGGTGTAGGTCGGGGAGCGGAAGATGCGGCGGAACGCGCCGTGCCCGTGGTGCTGGTTGAGCCAGCCGGTCAGGCCAGACAGGTCGCCGCTGATCATGGCAGCGACTATGAGCCCGTGCAGGGTCCTCGGGTCCGCGCCGCCCACCTCGGTGAGGAAGTGCTGATACCGCGCCCCGACACCGTGTTCGTATCCGGCCATGGCCAGGTGGAAGCGGGTAGCAATCCCGGGCTCGGCGTGGTCGAAGTCGGACGGCTCAAGGCGTCCCGTGGTGTCACGGAACGCCAGCCGATCGGGCGGTGCGATCCGCTCGGCCAGGCCGAGGCGATCGGCCACCGTGGCGGCGATCGTCCGGGCCTCCCGGTCGGTCGCCCCTTCCATCACGATGCCCAGGTTTCGGGTCGAAACGGCGTCGTCCGGGTCGGGGGCCGAGTACGTCCGTCCCTGAGGGTCACGCCAGTTGATTCCGTACCGGCTCCGTATCGGCTGCCCGTCCTGGAGCCGGTACTCCCGGAACGACCCCCAGTGAAGGCAGTCATGGGCGTAGCTGCGGAGGAGATCGAGCGCTACCAGTTCCGGCGAGGCCAGGCGGGGATCACTCAGCCGTCCGTACCGGGTGATCACCGACGCCAGCTGCACGTGCCGGTATCCCTGGTTCGGGTGGTGGAACCCGCCGAAGGCGTCAGGCTGGGTCGAGCGCACCCCGACCCACACCCGATCGATCGGCAACAGCTGGTGCAACCCCAATTCCCGGTAACGGTCGTCCAGTAGAGCCGACCCGCGCCGGAAGACCTCCCGCGCCGGCTCGTCCGCCCAGGTGTCCAGGACCCAGTGCAGCAGCGAGAACGTGATGTGCGGGTGCGCCTGGTCCAGGGCGGCCGTCGACCGCCGTCCGGCCAGCAGATGCGCCAGCTCGGCGCGCCCGGCCAGGTCCCCTGTCAGGTGCTCGTTCGGTCCCAGGCACGACGGGGTGAGCGAGCGTCCGAGGGTCAGAAGCGCTGACGGCTGATCAGCTGCCGGTGCGAGTCCTGCATCCCCTCGGGGAGATTGTCCGGTGAGAACCATCGGGCCTCCAAGATCTCAAACGAAGCGACCTTGATCCGTCCGCTGACGTACAACGCCTCGTAGGCGACTTCGACGCGCAGCTTGTAACCGCTCTTCAGGTGCGCCAGCTCGCACACCTTCACCGTGAGCCCGGTCTCCTCCCGGACCTCTCGCACGATCGTGTCCTCGAACGCCTCCTTGGCGTTCGCGTAGCCGGTCGGCAGACCCCACTGCCGACCCTCCGGCCACATCCGGTGCTTGAGCAGCAGCACCCGGCCTTCCTCATCGCGGACGATGCCCGTGACCCCGACCATGAACTTCGAGTGCCACAGCCACAGCACGCGCCACTGCATCGGACCCCGGATGATCCGCCAGAGCTTCGCAGCGATCTTCTTCATGGGTTCGCCCCTTCATCGGTGGCCACTCCCGCGCGCCGCTCGCACGGTCGGCCCACACTCCCGCACACCACCCCATCGACACCAAATCCCGTGATCATCAGACCAATTGGGGTGGCGTCAGTGCTGGTGCCGGTACCGCAGACGTTCCGAGCGCATGACCGCTTGTCGGGTCCGCTCGGCAGCCACCTGATCGCACATCTCCAGGCCGGTGGGCGGCTCGGCCGGCGCCTCGGTGTAGAGGTCGAACAGCAACCAGTCGGCGTGCTCCGGCAACGGCTTCTTGCGCTGCTCGGCGCGGACGCGGGTGGTACTCACCGCATACTGCTTGCGGGTGTCGGCCTGCATCAGCCACAGACGGGCGTGATAGGCGTCGGGGAAGGCCAGCAGCACCGATCGGCCGGACGGGTCCGGCAGCGTGCAGAACTCGCCCAAGACCACATCCCGCAGGACGTGAGACCCCGCAGCCTCCACCACCTCATAGCGCATCAGCAGGCCCGGCTTCGGCTCCCCGGGCGCCGCCATCAGCTCAAGCGGCGGCATTGCGGGCCGCCCTCTGCTCCGTACACCTCGGAATGGACATGCTTTGCTCCCCTTCACCTGGCGTTGTGGGCGAGGAGTCAAGCTACGGGATTCAAGCCCGCCATTCCAATTTTATTCACGTGGCTGCATAAATTACCGAGCCGAGCCCCGAAAGTCATCGGACCACTGTTCGAGCAGGCTCCGCATCTCCCCGCCAAAGAGAGCGAATCTCTCCATTGCCGCGAAGGCTTCCAGGTGCATCGCCACATCTTTTGAGTCTCTGAGAGCCAGAACACCACTGGTTGTTTCAATGGTGACCAAGGATGCGTCATATACCGTGAAAGTGTCCATCGGCGCCACCGGCATAAGCCCCCTCAGAGGGATCACACCGAATCGGACATTGGGAAGCCGTGACACGGAGACGAGTCGATCGAGTTGCATCGCCATGGCCGGCGCAGGGATCAATGGCCACCTCACGGCCATTTCCGACAAGAGAAACGTGAACTTCTTGCTGGTGTCATAGAGGACTTCTTGACGACTCAGCTTCCGCGCAATGAGCTTGCCCTGATCTCCGTCAAGGTGAGCAAGGCTGGCCTTGATGTATTCGGGAGTCGAGAGGAGTCCCGTAATCATCGACAGCAGGAAGAACCTGAACTCCGTAGATGATGACTCCAGGCCGGCGAGCTCTTGTTGCTTGTGATGGAGCCCCTTCCGCCGGAGCGCTCGGAGGCTCTGCCAGTCGGTGTTCGCCAGGCGGGCAAGCTCTGTGACTCTGGCCAGTACCTCCGCCGGGGCCTCCAGGGTGCGGAGGATCTGTTCCACATCCACGAGACTCGCGGGGCTCTTCCCGTTCTCAATCCTGGAAATCTTGGACTGAGACATGTTGCAGCGCGCAGCGAGCCGGGCCCCTGAGAGCCCGGCTCGCTTCCGCAGTTCTTTCAGTGTTGCAGCCAGTTCCTGTTTCGACTGACCCAGCTGCTCAGGGCTGAGCGTCACGACCTGACGTACTCCAAGAACGGGACTGATTCCGCAACGGCCACCCGCTGATACTCGACAAAGGGGGTGGGGTCGCCGCCGAAGAGCTCGCGGCTGATCTGCGTTCCGTCCGCCCTGTAGTTCATGAGAACAATCTTGGACTGGTCGAACATCCAGAAGTCCTGCACTGACGGAAGTGGGTTTTCCCTGTCGGTCACGTCAAGGATTCGAATATCCTCGCCAGCCCTCACGTGATGCCGATAGTAGTACTCGAATTCGAAGCGAAGGTAGTCGGACAGCGGACGGGTAACAATGTGAACGCGACCGACGCGCTTTCCCTCGGCCGTCCACTGCTCCACTTCGTCCATCCACCCGGACTTGTAGTCCTCGGGTGACCGTTCCCCATTCAGAAAGCGTGCCAGCTTCTCCGCTTCCTGCGGCATGGTGTAGGTGGGCAGCGTTTCGAGCCGCCACGCCTCCGACTGCATGGAATCGAAGCACTGATTCCAGGCATCACCAGCCAAGAGCACGGAATGCCTCCCGCAGCGTTTCCTCAGGGATCTCGACCAGGCCCTCACCCGTCGGCGGGGTGAAGGCGTTGGCCAGGTCGCCCTGGACCAAGAACGATCCCTTCGCCGTGCGGTAGACGTTGGGGCAGTCCTTCTCCCCGCACGTACCGTTGCCGTTCCCGTTGCCGGTGTTGGTCAGGCGGGTCAGCTCTGCGCGATCAGACATGTCAAGCCTCCTTGTCACAAGCCAGGTTGACGAACTAACAGTCAAGCTAGAGGTGCCAGGGGCAGGCCGTCTATGCATGAACGCGACTATGCACGTCATTGACTAAGGATCATGGTCAGCTCAGTACTGCGCTGTCCAGCTTCGCCAGGATCTCAGCTGGCCACGGACCCGGCTTCCAAGCGTCATCGAAGTGAGTGACCACGCCATCGCGCTCGTGAAGCTCACTCATGATCGGCGTCACGGCCCTGACGGAGAAGGGCTTGATCCTCACCTGATCGACACCTGCCCAGCCAAGGGCAAGCTGCGCGAAAGCCCGAGCCTGCTCAAGGGTGCCCGCGCAGTAAGACCCCGCAGGCGACCGGCTCCGGTCCGTCTGGGACTCGGTGACGGCTTCGAAGTAGATCTTGTGGTCATCAAAACTCATGCTCCCGAGGCTACGACAGGGCACGGCTCCCAGGTCACGAGCAACGCATGCCCGGCAGCGGCACGACAGCGGAGGCCACCGTCGCGGCTGCTGAGGCCACGTCAGATTGGTCACCACCAAGTCACCACCATGCCGAGGAACACACAGAAGCGGCCCGGAACACTCCGAAGAGTGACCGGGCCGCATGGGCTCTGACCTGCTTGTTTGCAGCTATCGACCTGGGGTGATAGAAGCCCCGCCGTTATGCACTAGACGTTGAAGCGGAACTCCACCACGTCGCCGTCCTGCATGATGTATTCCTTGCCCTCGATGCGGGCCTTGCCCTTGGAGCGGGCCTCGGCGATGGAGCCGGTCTCGACCAGGTCGGCGAAGGAGATCACCTCGGCCTTGATGAAGCCCTTCTGGAAGTCGGTGTGGATGACTCCGGCGGCCTCGGGGGCGGTGGCGCCCTTCTTGATGGTCCAGGCGCGGGTCTCCTTGGGGCCTGCGGTGAGGTAGGTCTGCAGGCCGAGGGTGTCGAAGCCGACCCGGGCGAGGGTGGCGAGGCCGGGCTCCTCCTGGCCCATCGACTGCAGCAGCTCCAGGGCCTCGGCGTCGTCGAGCTCGATCAGCTCGGACTCGATCTTGGCGTTGAGGAAGATCGCCTCGGCCGGGGCGACCAGCTCGCGCTGGGCGTTCTTGAAGTCCTCGTCGGCCAGCTCGTCCTCGTCCACGTTGAAGACGTAGAGGAAGGGCTTGGCGGTCAGCAGGTGGAGGTCGCGGATCGGGGCGGTGTCGAAGCCGGCCTCGAAGAGGGTCTTGCCGGTCTCCAGGATCGCCTGCGCGGCCTCGGCGGCGGCCAGCACGGGGGCGGTCTCCTTCTTGAGGCGCGCCTCCTTCTGCAGGCGCGGCAGGACCTTCTCGACGGTCTGGAGGTCGGCCAGGATCAGCTCGGTGTGGATGGTCTCGATGTCGTCCTTGGGCGACACCTTGCCGTCCACGTGCACCACGTCCGGGTCGGTGAAGGCGCGCACGACCTGGCAGATCGCGTCCGACTCGCGGATGTTGGCGAGGAACTTGTTGCCCAGTCCCTCGCCCTCGCTGGCGCCGCGCACGATGCCGGCGATGTCGACGAAGTCGACGGTGGCCGGGAGGATCCGCTGGGAGCCGAAGATCTCGGCGAGCTTGGCCAGCCGCGCGTCCGGGACGCCGACGACGCCGACGTTCGGCTCGATGGTGGCGAACGGGTAGTTGGCCGCCAGCACGTCGTTCTTGGTCAGGGCGTTGAACAGGGTCGACTTGCCGACGTTCGGCAGGCCGACGATTCCGATCGTGAGCGACATGAAGCGCAGTCCCGTGGGCTTGGAGGAGTTGGGTCGGCACCGTGCGGGCCGACCCCCAAGTCTACGGGCAGCGCCTCACGCCCCGGTCGCCGACGGGAGGGGCTCCGGGAACTCCGGCGGGCCGCCCGGGTGGCTGGGCCGGACAGGTCAGGCCGCTGAACGACGATCACATCAGCACTCCGCGAGGAGACACGGGGCAAGACCTGAACGGTCCATTACACAGTGTGGCGATGATCGGACCGTACGTTGGGCGGGTGGAGCAGAGCATCCGTACCCAGCCGCCAGGGCCCAGACGCCGACCGCCGAACAGCGCGGCCGGGGCCGCCGTCCCCGGGCCCGGCCGGGCTCCCGAGACCGCCGGAGCCCCCGCCGCCGCCCCCGCCGCCCGGCTACGCCCGGTAGCCGGGCCGCCCGCCGCCACCGCCCGCCCGGCCACCCCCAGGCTGCGGTTGCGGCTGCCGCTGCGCGGACGCGCCGAGGCCCCGCTGTACGGGCGGCGCCGGACCGGACGGCCGACCCGGCTGACCGCCATCGGCACGGGCGTGGCCGCCGTGCTGGCGACGCTCGCCGTCGCGGGCCTGGACCGGCTGCTGTTCGACGGCCTCGGCTGGCTGTTCGGCCTCGGCTACCTGGCCGTC
This sequence comes from Kitasatospora sp. NBC_01300, assembly GCF_041435235.1. NCBI lineage: Bacteria > Bacillati > Actinomycetota > Actinomycetes > Kitasatosporales > Streptomycetaceae > Kitasatospora > Kitasatospora sp. NBC_01300. The sequence continues at coordinate 3,103,117 of NZ_CP108408.1, forward strand.
TGCTTCCAGCTGGCCGTCCGGGTGCGCTACGTCGACCTGCTGGCCGCACCGATCAGCGGGCCGATCGCCTTCGCGCTGGCACTGCTGCTGCTCGGGCCGGTCACCTCCTCGGGCGTCACCGCCCAGGTGGTGGCGCTGGCGACCGGGCTGGCGATGCGGGCCGGCTGGCTGTTCTCCGGCACCGGGCTGGCCGCACTGATCGTGCTCGCCCGGTTCGTGGCCCAGCGCCGGATCCAGCGCTCCCGCTGAGCGGCGCCTCGGGCGGGCGGCCTCAGCCCGCCGCCCGGGCCGCCGCCATGGCGGCGCCGACGATGCCCGCGTCGTTGCGCAGCTCGGCCGGCACCACCCGCGCCTCCCGCTCCCGCAACAGCGGCAGGAACTTGTCGTGCTTGCGGCTCACCCCGCCGCCGATCACGACCAGCTGCGGCGAGAACAGCATCTCGACCAGGTCCAGGTACTCGTCGACCCGCTCGGCCCACTGCTCCCAGGTCAGCCCGTGCCGTTCCTTGGCGGCCGAGGAGGCCCGGCGTTCGGCGTCCTTGCCGCGCAGTTCCAGGTGGCCCAGCTCGGTGTTGGGCACCAGCACGCCGTCCACGAAGAGCGCGCTGCCGATGCCGGTGCCGAAGGTGAGCACCAGCACCACGCCCGACTGGTCGCGCCCGGCGCCGTGCACGGTCTCGGCGAGCCCGGCCGCGTCGGCGTCGTTGAGCACGGTCGCGGGCAGGTCGAGCGCCTCGCGGAACAGGCCCGCGGCGTCCAGGCCGATCCAGCCCTTGTCCACGTTCGCGGCGGTTCTGGTCCGGCCGCCGACCACCACGCCGGGGAAGGTGAGCCCGACCGGGCCCTGGTGGTCGAACTGGCGGACCACCTCGCAGACGGCGGCGACCACGGCCTCGGGGGCGGACGGCTGGGGGGTGAGCACCTTGTACCGCTCCTGGGCCAGCACGCCCCGGGCGAGGTCGACCGGGGCGCCCTTGATGCCCGAACCGCCGATGTCCACGCCGAATACCGCCGTCATCACGTCCACCCTCCGCCGGGGCCGCGGACCGCTTGTCCACAGCCTGTGCACAAAACTACGAGAGGGCACGGGTGGACGCACAGCAGAAAACCCGGCAACCCCGAGAGGATGCCGGGCTCTGCGTGAAAGGGCCCGGGAGCGGTCCGGGAGCGGTCCGGGAGATCCCGGGAGCGGCCCTACAGCTTGCCCGCCGCCTCGGCGCGCAGGTCGCGGCGCAGCTCCTTGGGCAGCGAGAAGGTCAGGTGCTCCTCGGCGGTCTTGACCGTCTCGACCGTGTCGTAGCCGCGCGCGGCCAGCCACTCCAGCACGCCCTCGACCAGGATCTCCGGGACGGAGGCGCCGCTGGTCAGGCCGACCGTGTCGACGCCCTCCAGCCAGGCCTCCTGGACCTCCTCGGCGAAGTCCACCAGGTGGGCGGCCTTGGCGCCGTACTCCAGGCCGACCTCGACCAGGCGGACGGAGTTGGAGGAGTTCTTGGAGCCGACCACGATCAGCAGGTCGGTCTCGGGGGCCATCTGCTTGACCGCGACCTGGCGGTTCTGGGTGGCGTAGCAGATGTCGTCGCTGGGCGGGCTGACCAGCGCCGGGAAGCGCTTCTTCAGCTCGCCGACGGTCGCCATGGTCTCGTCCACCGACAGGGTGGTCTGGGACAGCCAGACGACCCTGGACTCGTCCCGGACCCGCACGTTGGCGACGTCCTCGGCGCCGTCCACCAGGTGGATCCGGTCCGGGGCCTCGCCCATCGTCCCGACGACCTCCTCGTGGCCCTCGTGGCCCACCAGCAGGATGTCGAAGCCCTCGTCGGCGAAGCGCACGGCCTCCTTGTGCACCTTGGTGACCAACGGGCAGGTGGCGTCGATGGTGGCCAGCCGGCCGGTCTTCGCCTCGTCGTGGACGGACGGCGCGACGCCGTGCGCGGAGAAGACCACGATCGAGCCCTCGGGCACCTCCTCCGTCTCGTCGACGAAGATCGCGCCCTTCTTCTCCAGGGTCTGCACCACGTACTTGTTGTGGACGATCTGCTTGCGGACGTAGATGGGGGCCCCGTACTGCTCCAGGGCCTTCTCCACGGCGATCACGGCGCGGTCTACACCCGCGCAGTAGCCCCGGGGGGCGGCGAGCAGGACACGGCGCGGCGCGGTGTTGGACATGGCTCCATCGTACGGGCGGCGCCGAGCCGCGCCGACGGGAGGCGCTTTCCGGACAGACCCGGTCGTCGGTGCTCAAATGTGGTGTCTATGAGCTCTGCGAACGGGCAAACGGAACCGGGCGGCCTGCGCCGCAGCCTGAGCGTCCGCGACCTGATGGTCTACGGCCTGCTGTTCATCGCTCCGATGGCACCGGTCGGCGTGTTCGGCGTCCTGGACGCCAGGAGCCACGGCGCCGTCGCCACCGTCTACCTGGCCGCGACCGTCGCGATGGGCTTCACCGCCTTCTCGTACGCCCAGATGGTGCGCGCGGTGCCGCAGACCGGCTCGGTGTTCGCCTACGCGCGGGCCGGGCTGGGCGAGGGGCCCGGGTTCATCGCCGGCTGGATGGCGATGCTCGACTACCTGCTGATCCCGGCGGTCGCCTACCTGTTCTCCGGGATCGCGCTGAACTCGTTGGTGCCCGGGGTCTCCCGCTGGGTCTGGACGGCGCTCGCGGTGGTGCTGACCACCGCGCTCAACCTGATCGGCGTGCGGACGGCGGCCGTGGTCGGCTTCGCGGTGCTCGCCCTGGAGATCGCGGTGCTGGCGGTGTTCGTCGCCGCGGCCGTGGTGGCGCTGGTCCAGGGCGGCGCCCGGCGCGGCTGGGACACCCCGTTCACCGCCGTCGGCGCCTTCTCGCTGACCGCGGTGATCTCGGCGGTGTCCGTCGCGGTGCTCTCCTACCTGGGCTTCGACGCGATCGCCACCTTCGTCGAGGAGGCGGTCGGCGCCTCGGCGGCGGTGGCCCGGGCCGTGCTCTGGTGCCTGGCACTGGCCGGGGTGCTGTTCGTCGCCCAGACCTACCTGGCGGCACTGCTGGAACCGCTGGGCCCGCAGCAGCTGGCGGCCGACCCGGCGGCGCAGGGCTCGGCCTTCTACGACACGGTCGAGAGCGGGGTCGGGCACTGGCTGCACGTCCTGGTGGCGGCCAGCAAGGCGATCGGCGCGGCCTTCGCGGCGCTGGCCGGGCAGGCGGCGGCCGGGCGGCTGGTCTACGCGATGGGCCGGGAGGGGCGGCTGCCGCGCGTCCTCGGCACGGTCGACCCGGCCACCGCGGTGCCGCGCCGGGCGCTGCTGGCGGCCGCGGTGATCACGATGGCCGCGGCGGTCTGGGCGGCCAACCGGGACGACGGGCTGGACCAGCTGACCTCGGTGGTCAACGTGGGCGCGCTGACCGCCTTCGCGCTGCTGCACGCCTCGGTGATCGGCTGGTACACGGTGCGGCACGGCTCCCGGGACCGGGTGCGGCACCTGCTCGTCCCGGCCCTGGGGATCGCGGTGATCGCGGCGGTGGTCTACGAGGCCTCGACGACCGCGCAGCTCGTCGGGCTGATCTGGCTGGCGGTCGGGCTGGTGGTGCTGGGCGTCCAGGGCTCCCCCGCTTCGGGCGGCCCTGTCGGCGGACGCCGCTAGCCTCGTACGCATGGCCAACACCAGCTCCCCCGAAGCCCCGATCCCGGTCGGCAAGGTCTCCGCGCTGATCGGCGGCTGGATCGACCGGCTCGGCGCGGTCTGGGTGGAGGGGCAGATCACCCAGCTCAGCCGCCGGCCGGGGGCGGGCGTGGTGTTCCTGACCCTGCGCGACCCGCAGGCGGACGTGTCGCTCACGGTGACCTGCTTCCGCTCGGTGTTCGACCAGGTCGCGGAGGTGGTGCAGGAGGGCGCGCGGGTCGTCGTGCACGCCAAGCCGGAGTGGTACGCGGCGCGCGGACAGCTGTCGCTGCGCGCCTCGGAGATCCGGCCGGTCGGGCTGGGCGAGCTGCTGGCCCGGCTGGAGCAGCTGAAGCGGCGGCTCGCCGCGGAGGGGCTGTTCGCGGCCGAGCGCAAGCGCCCGCTGCCGTTCCTGCCGCTGTGCGTCGGGCTGGTCACCGGGCGCGGCTCGGCGGCCGAGCGGGACGTGCTGGAGAACGCCCGGCGGCGCTGGCCGGCCGTCCGCTTCGAGGTGCGCAACGTCCCGGTGCAGGGGGTCAGCGCGGTGGAGCGGGTGAGCGCGGCCGTCCGGGAGCTGGACGAGCACCCCGAGGTGGACGTGATCATCGTGGCCCGCGGCGGCGGCAGCGTCGAGGACCTGCTGCCGTTCTCGGACGAGGGGCTGGTGCGGCTGGTCGCGGCCGCCCGTACGCCGGTGGTCAGCGCGATCGGCCACGAGCCGGACCAGCCGCTGCTGGACTTCGTCGCCGACCTGCGCGCCTCCACCCCGACCGATGCCGCCAAACGGGTGGTTCCGGACGTCGGCGAGGAGCTGGCCAAGGTCCTCCTGCTGCGGGACCGTGCCCGGCGGCACGTCCTCGGCCGGGTCGAGCGCGAGCAGCACGGGCTGGACGGCGTGCGCAGCCGCCCCGCGCTGGCCGCCCCGCACCGGATGCTGGACGGGCGCGGCCAGGAGGTCACCGCGCTGCTGGAGCGGGCCCGGCGCACCCTGCGGCACCGGCTGGACCACGCGCAGAGCGACCTCGGGCACACCCTCGCCCGGGTGGTCGCGCTGTCCCCGGCGGCCACCCTGGAGCGCGGCTACGCGGTGCTCCAGCGGACGGACGGCGCGGTGGTGACCGACCCGGCGCAGGTCACGGCCGGCGAGGGGCTGCGCGCCCGGGTCGCGGGCGGGGCCTTCGACGTCGCGGTGGCGGACGGCCAGGACTCGTAGGAACGCCCGGCGTCAGGGTGGACGACGGTCAGGCCTCGTGGGAGCGCTGCCGGGAGAGCGCGCGGGAGTGCTCGCCGAAGCCGAGGCTGCGGTAGAGCGCCTCGCCGCCGCTGCTGGCGTGCAGGTCGATCCGGCCGACCCGCTGGTCGTCGAACCAGTCCAGCAGCGCCTCGGTACAGGCCCGGGCGTAGCCGCGCAGCCGGTGGCCGGGGTCGGTGCAGATGTTGAAGACGAAGCCGAACCGGCCGTCCGGGTTTCCCGGCGAGGGCAGCCGGTGCTCCAGCGTGCCGACCGCGCAGGCGGCTAGCCGGCCGGGCCGCTGCGGATCGTCCACCACGAAGGACGGCATGGTCAGTTCGGCGGGCGGGGCGGCGAGGCGCTCTCGCAGTATCCGCTCGGCGGTGGCCTGCCAGGGCCCCGGCCCGGTCAGGCCGGCCATGCTGGGCATCGCCTCGAACATCAGGTTGCGCAGCCGGACGAGCTCGGGGGCGTCGGCCGGGGCGGCGGGTCGGACCGTGATCATGCGGCGGAGGGTAGCGCCGCCGGCCGGCCGGCTGCACCCGATTTCGCCGCTGCCCGCACCCGCCGCCTTCGCCCGCTGCCCCCACCCGCCGCCTTCGCCCTGCCGCTTTCGCCCCGCCACGGCCGTTGCGTCGGTGCTGCGCAGGCTCTGTCGGCTCCAGCCCCTACGCTGGCACGCATGGCAGAGCAGCAGGAGCAGCAGGACGCGGCGGCACCGACCCCGGACGACGCGCTGGGCTACGAGCACGCCCGGGACGCGCTGCTGGAGGTGGTCCGGCAGCTGGAGAACGGCGGGACGTCGTTGGAGGAGTCGCTGGCGCTGTGGGAGCGCGGCGAGCAGCTGGCGAAGGTGTGCCAGCGCTGGCTGGACGGCGCCCGGGCCCGGCTGGACGCGGCGCTGGCCGCCGAGGAGGACGGGGCCACGGGCGGGCAGTGACGCGGCTCACAGTGGGCCGGGGAATCGTTGAATCTTCATCCATGTTGAGATGGTGTGACCGGCCGCGGCCGGTCAGTCCGACGAACCCCCTCCCGCATGAGGTGCAGACAAGCATGACCACCGACGCCCTGGTACTCGACGCCGCCGCTCAGGACCTGCTGTTCCGCGAGGCCCGCACCGCGAACACCTTCACCGACGAGCCGGTGACCGAGGAGCAGGTCCAGGCCATCTACGAGCTGGTCAAGTACGGCCCGACCGCCTTCAACCAGCAGCCGCTGCGCGTCGTCCTGGTCCGCTCGACCGAGGGCCGCGAGCGCCTCGTCCAGCACCTGGCGGACGGCAACAAGGCCAAGACCAGCACCGCCCCGCTGGTCGCCATCCTCGCCGCGGACAACGAGTTCCACGAGGAGCTGCCGACCCAGTTCCCGCACTTCCCGCAGGCCAAGGACGTCTTCTTCTCCGAGCGCACCGTCCGCGAGCGCTCCGCCTCGCTGAACGGCGCGCTGCAGGCCGCCTACTTCATCATCGGCGTGCGCGCCGCCGGCCTGGCCGCCGGCCCGATGACCGGCTACGACGCCGAGGGCATCAACAAGGAGTTCTTCGGCGACGGCGAGCACTCGGTGCTGGCCGTGGTCAACATCGGCAAGCCGGGCGACGACGCGTGGTTCCCGCGCTCGCCGCGCCTGGAGTACGACCAGGTCGTCACCACGGTCTGATCCGCCGCACGCGAGAGGGCCCGCACCGGTTTCCGGTGCGGGCCCTCTCCGTATGCGCACGGGGGCGTTCGGGGTCGTACGGGCGCGTCCGCGGGGCGTTCGCGGGGGCGTACGAAGCCGGTCCCCCGGGGGAGACCCGGGGGGACCGGGCTACTTGAGCGCCTGGGCCAGCTCGGCCAGTTCCTCGTAGGAGGCGGTGCCGGTGAGCACGGTGGTCGCGTCACCGGTCTGCACGGTCAGGGCGCGGGACTTCTCGCCCTGCACCCGCTCCCAGGTGCGCCCGGCGACCTCCGAGGTGCCGTCCGGCTTGCCGCCCGCGATCTTGTCGGCCAGCAGCGCGTCGCGCGGGACGTCGCTCTGCTCGACCGCCGCGTACTGGCCGGACGGCGTGACGAAGCCCAGGTGCCAGGCGTTGCCCTTGCCCTTGCTGATCGCGGCCGGCTGGTAGCCGACCGAGGTGGCCCGCCACTGGTCGGACAGCCCGTCCGGGGAGAGCAGCGGGTACGGCGCGCCGCGCTTCGCGGAGGCCGCCGCCACCTTGTACTCGACCACGTGCACCGGGTCGCTGTTCGCGTCGTACGGAAGGAACAGGTACCCGATCCAGACCACGGCGCCGACCGCCAGCATCGACAGGACCATGTCCCGTACGGTCTCCCGGCCCCTCATGCGTTTGCTCTCTCCAGCCACCCCCACATGGTGACTCATCCCTACGGCGGTACGGCCACCCGGGGTGCCCGCGTACGGGTGAACCGGGACGAACCGACCTGGTCGGGCGCCGGGTGGCGACCCGCGCCACAGACAGTCATCTCGTAGGCAGATACGATCGCAGGACCCTCACCACGGCGTTCGACCAGGCAGTAGTCGGGCGCTTACTGGCCGTCGCGTACAGAGAGGTAACGACGATGACCACGCAGTACCCGAACCACCTTCCCAGCGCCCTGGAGGTCGCGCCCGAGGCTCCGGACCGGAACCTCGCGCTCGAACTCGTCCGGGTCACCGAGGCGGCCGCGATGGCCGCCGGCCGGTGGGTCGGCCGTGGCGACAAGAACGGCGCGGACGGCGCCGCCGTCAAGGCGATGCGCACCCTCGTCTCGACCGTCTCGATGAACGGCGTGGTCGTCATCGGGGAGGGAGAGAAGGACGAAGCCCCGATGCTCTACAACGGCGAGCGGGTCGGCGACGGCACCGGCGCCGAGTGCGACGTCGCGGTCGACCCGGTCGACGGCACCACGCTCACCGCCAAGGGCATGAACAACGCCGTCGCCGTCCTGGCCGTCGCCGACCGCGGCACCATGTTCGACCCCAGCGCCGTGTTCTACATGGACAAGCTGGTGGCCGGCCCCGAGGCCGCCGAGTTCGTCGACATCACCGCCCCCGCGGCCGTCAACATCCGCCGGGTCGCCAAGGCCAAGGGCAGCGCCGTCGAGGACGTCACCGTCGTCGTCCTCGACCGCCCGCGCCACGACGGCCTGGTCCGGGAGATCCGCGAAGCGGGCGCCCGGATCAAGTTCATCTCCGACGGCGACGTGGCCGGCGCCATCATGGCCGCCCGCGAGGGCACCGGCGTCGACCTGCTGATGGGCATCGGCGGCACCCCCGAGGGCATCATCGCGGCCTGCGCCATGAAGTGCATGGGCGGCGTCATCCAGGGCCGGCTGTGGCCCAAGGACGACGCCGAGCGGCAGAAGGCCCTCGACGCCGGCCACGACCTGGACCGGGTCCTCACCACCGACGACCTGGTCAGCGGCGAGAACGTGTTCTTCGTCGCCACCGGCATCACCGACGGCGAGCTGCTGCGCGGCGTGCACTACCGCCAGGAGACCGCCACCACCAGCTCGCTGGTGATGCGTTCCAAGAGCGGCACGATCCGCGAGATCAACTCCGTCCACAAGCTGTCGAAGCTGCGGGCCTACAGCGCGATCGACTTCGACCGCGCCAACTGACACCGGGCGACCGCACCCGCGGCCTCGGCGGAATCCCCCTCCGCCGAGGCCGCGGCGCGTCCGGCCCGGGGCACACCCGGAGCCCCGTCAGCCCGCTATCCGGCGCTGCCCCGCGACCACCCGGGTCGCCTCGCGCAGCTCCGACTCCCGGCGGCGGCGACGGGCCAGCACCACCCGCCGCTCGGCGGCCGTCAGCCCGCCCCAGACCCCGTACGGCTCCGGCTGGGCCAGCGCGTGCTCGCGGCACTCCAGCAGCACCGGACACCGGGCGCACACCTGCTTCGCCTGCTCCTCGCGCGACAACCGGGCCGCCGTCGGCTCCTTCGAGGGCGCGAAGAACAGCCCCACCTCGTCCCGCCGGCAGGCCGCGCCGGTGTGCCAAGGGCTGTCCTCGCCCGAGGACGCGCCCTGGGCGGCGGTCTGGGGGCCCTGGCCGCCCGGGGGGTGCGGCTGCGGACTGCGCTCCAGCAACTGCGCGGCGGCGACGGGCGAGGTGGTGCGGGACTCGATCGGATGCAGCACGGCCGTACTCCTGACGAGACTCTCGGACACGGGGAAGCTCGCTCCCCTGCCCGGCTGCGAGCCCCCGCTGTCCAACCCCGAGTCGGCCGCTGGGCCGCCTCCGGTGCGCAGCCGTACAAGAAGCGATGTGCGGAAGGAACTACCCCGCCCGCCCGCGATTCATGCACACTGCACGCAATCGACTACGGAGCGCACCTGAGACAACGCGGAACGCCCGGCCGGGAGTTGATCCCCGACCGGGCGTTCGATCCGTCAACCCCGGCTACTCGGTGCCGAGTTGCTTGCGCACCCACTCCTTGAGCTTCTTGCCCCGGCGCGGCTTGGCCTCGCAACCGCCGAACACCGCGACGCCCTTGACCCGGACCACCGGCGCGTACGGGTCCGCCGCCGTCTGCTCCTTGACGTCGAATCCGCCGAAGATGCCGACGCCGCCGCCGTGCAGGCTCACGTTCTCCGGCACCCGGATCTCGACGCCGCCGAACAGCGCCGTCACCTCGATCTCCACCTCGGGCGACTCGAACACGGCGTCGGTCAGGTCGATCTCCACCCCGCCGAACGCCGCGAACGCCTTCAGGTGCGACCCCACCCGCCAGCGGCCCTTGCGGGACGAACCGCCGAAGATCGCCACCATCGACGGCGACTCCTGGCGCGCGGGCGGCAGCGCCGGCGTCACCGCACGCGGCGCCGGGGCCTCCAGCGGCGGCTTCTCGAACGACAGCGGCCGGTGGCCCGGCAGGTCCCTGGTCAGCGGCACCAGATCGCCGAAGGTCTTGGCGGCGTACGCGGCCCCGATCCGGTCCGCGTGCTCGTCCGCGTCCAGCCGGCCCTCGGCGTAGGCGTCCCGCAGCAGTTCCGCGATCCGCTCGCGGTCGGCGTCCGACACCCGCATCTCCGCCTGCGCCACCGGGGCGTGCGACGGCTGGGTCTTCGGCTCCGGCAGCGGCCGGAGTTGCGGCTGCGGCTCGGGCCGGCTCTCGGGCTTGGTCATCGGTACGGGCGCCGGCACGGACGGCTGCCCCGGATCGTCCTGCGACGGCGAGTTGTCCACGGCCCAAGACTAGTCGCTCGTACGTGCGGCCGAGTGAGCCCGGTCACGCAGGCTGCCCTGTCCGCGTGCGACGCGGAGCCGGGTCCTACCCTTGAGGGTGCTTCGCCGACGCAGCCGGACCACGGAAACCTAAGGACCGCCCCCATGGCTCCCACGCCAGACTTCGAGTACAGCGACCTGCTCCCCCTGGGCGCTGACCCGACCCCGTACCGCAAGCTGACCTCCGAGGGTGTCTCCACCTTCGAGGCCGGCGGTCGCACCTTCCTCCAGGTCGAGCCCGAGGCGCTGCGGCTGCTCACCGCCGAGGCGATGCACGACATCTCGCACTACCTGCGCCCCGCCCACCTCGCCCAGCTGCGCCGCATCCTGGACGACCCGGAGGCCAGCCCGAACGACCGCTTCGTCGCGCTCGACCTGCTGAAGAACGTCAACATCTCGGCCGGCGGCATCCTGCCGATGTGCCAGGACACCGGCACCGCCATCGTCATGGGCAAGCGCGGCCAGAACGTGCTCACCGAGGGCGGCGACGAGTCGGCCATCGCGCGCGGCGTCTTCGACGCGTACACCAAGCTCAACCTGCGCTACTCCCAGATGGCCCCGGTGACCATGTGGGACGAGAAGAACACCGGCAACAACCTGCCGGCCCAGATCGAGCTGTACGCCACCGACGGCGGCGCGTACAAGTTCCTCTTCATGGCCAAGGGCGGCGGCTCCGCCAACAAGTCGTACCTGTACCAGGAGACCAAGGCCATCCTGAACGAGGCGAGCATGCTCTCGTTCCTGGAGCAGAAGATCCGCTCCCTCGGCACCGCCGCCTGCCCGCCGTACCACCTGGCGATCGTGATCGGCGGCACCAGCGCCGAGTTCGCGCTCAAGACCGCCAAGTACGCGTCCGCGCACTACCTGGACAACCTGCCGACCTCCGGCGACGCCAAGACCGGCCACGGCTTCCGCGACCTGGAGCTGGAGGCGAAGGTCACCGAGCTGACCCAGAAGATCGGCATCGGCGCCCAGTTCGGCGGCAAGTACTTCTGCCACGACGTGCGGGTCGTCCGCCTGCCGCGCCACGGCGCCTCGCTGCCGGTCGCCATGGCCGTCTCCTGCTCCGCCGACCGCCAGGCGCTCGGCAAGATCACCGCCGAGGGCGTCTTCCTGGAGCAGCTGGAGACCGACCCGGCCAAGTACCTGCCGGACACCACCGACGAGCACCTGGACGACGACGTCGTGCGCGTCGACCTCGACCAGCCGATGTCCGCGATCCGCGCCGAGCTGTCCAAGTACCCGGTCAAGACCCGGCTCTCGCTCACCGGCACCCTGGTCGTCGCCCGCGACATCGCCCACGCCAAGATCAAGGAGCGCCTGGACGCCGGCGAGGGCATGCCCAAGTACCTCCAGGACCACCCCGTCTACTACGCCGGCCCGGCCAAGACCCCCGAGGGCTACGCCTCCGGCTCCTTCGGCCCCACCACCGCCGGCCGGATGGACTCCTACGTCGATCAGTTCCAGGCCGCCGGCGGCTCCATGGTCATGCTCGCCAAGGGCAACCGCAGCAAGCAGGTCACCGACGCCTGCGCCGCCCACGGCGGCTTCTACCTCGGCTCCATCGGCGGCCCCGCCGCCCGTCTCGCCCAGGACTGCATCAAGAAGGTCGAGGTCCTGGAGTACGCCGAGCTCGGCATGGAGGCCGTCTGGCGCATCGAGGTCGAGGACTTCCCGGCCTTCATCGTGGTCGACGACAAGGGCAACGACTTCTTCCGCGAGACCACCGAGGGCCCGCTGATCACCAGCCTCCGGGTCCGCTCCAAGGAGTAACCACCCCGGTCTCCCTCAGCCGCCCCGGCCGCGCCCGTCGCGACCGGGGCGGCCGCGTTGCGCGTGCTCACGCGTCGAAGTCGTACTCCAGGACGTAGGAGGCGGCGTCGAGGATCATCTCGTTGAGCTCGACGACCTGGCCGTCGTCGGCGAAGGCGGTGCGGCAGATCAGGATGACCGGGGTGCCCGCCGACAGCTCCAGGCGGGCGGCCTCCTCCGCGCCGGGCATCCGGGAGCGGACCTCCTCGCGGAAGTGGACGGGCTTCGCGCCGATCTCGGCCAGCCGGGCGTAGGTGCCGCCCGGGCCGGTGTCCTCGCGGGTGATGGCCGTGCCGGCGACCAGGCCGGCCGGCAGGTAGGAGGTCGACAGCAGCACCGGCTTGCCGTCCAGCACGAAGCGGCGGTGCCGCACGCACATCGACGCGCCCGGATCCACGCCCAGCACCCGGGCGACGTGCTCCGGCGCGCCCCGTTCGGTGACGGACACCTGGTCGACCACCAGCAGGCGGTTGTCGATGTCCGCCGACCATATGGAGCGGCCCGAGCCCCACTGCCCCTGCGCCAGCCGCTGGATCCCGCGCCGGCGCAGCGGCCGGAAGTCCCGGACGAAGACCCCCGCGCCCCGGCGCGCCTCGGCGATGCCCTCGCTCTGCAGCACGCCGAGCGCCTGGCGGGCGGTCATCCGGGCCACGCCGTACTCGTCCATGAGGTCGTTCTCGCCCGGCAGCCGGTCGCCCGCGCGGTACTGGCCGTCGTCGATGGCCGCCTTCAGCGTGTCGGCGATCCGTTGGTACTTGGGCTGTTTGTCGCCACTGCTGCCGGTCATCGCCGCTCCCTCTCCCTCGAACAAATCGTAGGCGCGACCGCGGCGGACGGTAAGCGGCTACGACTGTTGACATCTCTAGAGATATTAGCTTCTCTAGAGATGCTGGGTAGTCGCCGAGCACCACACACACGGACAGCGACCAGGGCGCGACCCCCACCCGGAGCCGCACCCGCACCAGAACAGCGAGGAGCAGTGCGGTGAGCACCCGTCAGCGCGACTCCGCGGCCTACCGGCCGCACGTGGGTGAACTCGTCCTCGACCGGAGGACCGGACGCACCGGCATCTACATGGACACCATCGGCGGGGAGCACTACCTGCGCCCCGAGGGCGGCGGCCGCGAATGGACCGCCGAACCCGGACGGGTCTCGCCCGTTCCCGGGCCCCGCGATTCAGCCGAATACGATCTTCCGCGCTAATTGCGGCAAAAAGCACGCAAACAGCAACATTCCCACCCGCAATCCCCCCGAGTGAATCCGGAATTCCGGAACGCCCCGCACCCACCGTCGGGCACGTTACGGATATCACCGGTCACCATGAGTGCACCACGGACGGGATTCGGCCACCGGGCGGGCGCCGGTGCCGAATGGAGCACGCCCAAAACCCACAGCGCCCCCGTGCCCGGACCGGGACACGGGGGACACGGGGCCTTCGGCCGGAGCGGCTTACGGGTGGCCGGAGATCATGCCTTCCGGCTCGTAGCGCTTGCCCGGCCCGCCCGTGGCCGGCGCGACGGGCTCCACCACGTGCGCGGCCTCGTCCCCGAACAGGTCGTTCTCGATCGCCGCCTTCTGCGCGTCGGACGGCGCGGTGTACTCGGTCGTGTTCGAGGACGCGGCCACCGCGCCCTCGACAGCCTCGCCCGCCTCCACAGCGACGGCCGGGGTGTCCGTCGCCGCCGCGTTCTCGGGCGCCGACGCCACCGGGGTCTCGCTCTGGTCGTTGGCCATTGGGCGGCCGCCTTTCGGTCATCAAATGTGTCTCGCCCGACCTCCGTGGCACGGGCGTGCGGACAGTATCGTAGGGTTGATTAAATGTCCGATAAACATCGTGCGGCTTGCGCTGCAGTCCGGCAGAGTCGGGCGTCCGCCTAAGCTGAAGCACCACGGCGGACCGCCGAGCGCCCTTTCACGGAATCGACACCACAGGCCATCGGGGGACTTTCATGGAGTTTCGGGAGACGCCGCAGACCCCTGCGCTGCGCTTCCAAGTCCTCGGTCCGGTCCAGGCCTGGCTCGACGGCAAGCCCCTTTCCCTCGGATCCCCTCAGCAACAGGCAGTTCTGACCACCCTTCTGCTGCATTCCGGACGCCCGGTCACCACACAGGACCTGGTCGACGCACTCTGGGGCGAACGGCACCCGGCCCAGGCGGTGGCGGCGCTGCGCACCTACGTATCCCGCCTGCGCTCCGTCATCGAGCCCCGGCGGGAGGTGCGCCGGCCCTCCGAACTGCTGATCTCGGTCGCCGACGGCTACGCGCTGCGCATTCCCGGCGAGGCCCTCGACCTGACGGTCTTCGAACGGCTCTGCGCCGAGGCCGCGGCCGCCCGGGCCTCGGGTGACAAGCACGAGGCGCACCGGCTGCTGGCACGGGCGCTGGACCTGTTCAGCGGCCGGCCGCTCACCGGCATCCCCGGCCCCTACGCCGACACCCAGCGGCTGCGGCTCGCCGAACGGCAGGTGGCCGCCGCCGAGGAGCTGTGCGCCGTCGCCCTCGACATCGGCCTGCACGCCGAGATCGTCGGCGAGCTGAACGGCCTGACGGCCGAACACCCGCTGCGCGAGCGCCTGAGCGAACTGCTGATGCTGGCGCTGTACCGCTGTGGGCGCCAGGCCGAGGCGCTCGGCGTCTACACCGACACCCGCAAGCTGCTGATCGAGGAACTCGGGGTCGAACCCGGAGCCGGCCTGTCCGCGATGCACGCCCGCATCCTGGCGGCGGACCCGACGCTCGCCCTCCCGGCCGTACCCGCCCCGGCGAGCCGCGAGGACGGTCCGGCCGCTCCCCCGGCGCCCGCCCAACTCCCGGCCGACGTATCGGACTTCAGCGGCCGCACCGACCTGGTGAGCGACCTCTCGACGGTCCTGATGAACGCCACCGGCCAGGCCGTGGTGGTGACTTCGTTGGCCGGTATCGGCGGGGTCGGGAAGACCACCCTCGCCGTCCACGTCGCCCACCGCGTCCGCGGCGAGTTCCCGGACGGGCAGCTGTACGTCGACCTGCGCGGCGCGGGCACCTCGCCGGCCGACCCGGTGGCCGTCCTGGGCGACTTCCTGCACGCGCTCGGCGTCACCGACAGCCCCGACTCGCTCGAACAGCGCGCCGCCCTCTACCGGTCGCTGCTCGCCAGCCGGCGGATGCTCATCCTGCTCGACAACGCGCGCGACGCCGAGCAGATCCGACCGCTGATCCCCGGCGTCTCCGGCAGCGCCGTGCTCGCCACCAGCCGCTCCCGGCTGGCCGGCATCCCGGGTGCGCAGTTGTTCGACGTCGAGGAGCTGACCCCGAACGAAGCGCTGGCGCTGTTCTCGGCCATCGTCGGCGAGCAGCGGGTCGCCGCCGAACCGGAGGCGGCCATGCAGGTGGTCACCGCCTGCGGGTTCCTGCCGCTCGCCGTCCGCATCGCCGCCGCCCGGCTGGCCAGCCGTCCGCGCTGGAGCGTCTCCGACCTGGCCAGACGGTTAGCCGACCAACGGCGGCGGCTGGACGAACTCCAGCTCGGCAACCTCGCCGTGGAGACCACCATCGGACTCGGCTACGGGCAGCTCTCCACGGACGAGGCCCGCGCCTTTCGGCTGCTCGCCCTGATCGACTCCCCCGACATCCCGCTGCCCGCCGCCGCGGCGCTGCTCGGCACGAACGAGTACACCGCCGAGGACCTCGCCGAGGCGCTGGTCGAGGCGAACATGCTGGAGTGCTTCACCCCCGGCCGCTACCGCTACCACGACCTGCTCCGGCTCTACGCCCAGCGGCAGAACGAGCGGATCGGGGACACCGAGGAGCAGGAGCGGGCGGTGCTGCGCCTGCTCGACCTGCTGATCCCGACCGTCCGCAACGCGGCCCAGGTGATCGAGCCCGACGACCAGCTCCCGGAACCGCTCAACCCCCTGGGCTCGTCAGGCCTGGACCTGCCGACGAGCCGGGACGCCCGGCAGTGGCTGCGGACGGAGATCACCTTCCTGCTCAGCGCCGTCGAGGCGGCCGTGCGAGGACCGGACTTCGTGCTGCGCCCGGCCGTCGACCTGCTGATCGTCCTGAACAGCCTGGTCAGGGATCCCACGCACGGCTCGCGGATGCGCCGGTTCCTGGTGACCGCCGAGCGCAACGCCGCCGCCTACGGAGACGCTGCCGCCCTGGCCCGGGTGCACTTCGCCTTCGGCACACTGCAGTCGATCACCAATGACTTCCAGGGCGCCGAACAGTCGCTCCGCAAGAGCCTGAGCCTCCAGCGCTCCGACGACATGACGATCCTGCGGTCGGCGGCGAGCAACGACCTGGGGATCATCCTCAGCCTGACGAACCGCCCCGCCGAAGCCATCCCGCTCTTCGAGCAGGCCCTCGGCATCAGCCGGGTGGTCCGCGTTCCGATCAACGAGGCCCGGCTGCTCGGCAACATGGCGCGGGCACAGCTCAAGCTGGGGGACACCGAGACCGCCGTCCGCTCGGTCATCGAGGCGGTGGCGACGGCCCGGACGTCGAGGAACGGCCCCTGCCTCGCCGACACCCTGTACCAGACCGGTGTGGTGCTCGCCTCCACCGACGAGCCGAAGGCGGCGGTGGGCTACCTGCGAGAGGCCCACCAGCTGTTCCAGGCCCAGCAGAATCCGCTCTGGGAGGGCTACACCCTCGCCCGCCTGGCCTCCGCCCTGCTCGCCGCCGGACAGCACGCCGAGGCGGCCGAGGCGGCCGACGAGTCGCTCGTGATCGCCCAGGAGCTGGACTCCGCCTACTGCCAGGGCCTCGCGAACGCCACCCTCGGCGAGGCGCTGCTGGCGCTGGCGCAGCCCGCGCGCGGGCTCGCCTGCCTGCGCGAGGCGCACGCGATCTTCACGCGGCTCGGTGTGCCGGAGGCCTCCCCCGTGGCGGACCTCATCTCCCAACAGCACACCGAGCCTCCCCCATCTTCCCCAGCGCCGTAGGTCTCCGCCCCCCGGCAGAGCCCCCACCCCCGTTGTGCGCGTCGGCGCCCCCGCAGCCCCCCGGCTGCGGGAGCGCCCTCAACGCTTCCCCGGCGCTGGACTCCACTCTGCACTCCGGCGATTGACGTTCGATAAACGCCCGACGGCCGGCCCTCGCCCCGGCGAAACCGCAGGTCAGTCGTTACGCCACGGCGCGCCATGCGGCGCGCGGAGCCGGCGCGCACCACCCCTGCCCGCACCGTCGTGCTTCCGCAACCCCGTCCACACCGGCCCAAGCATGACGAGTTGGCTGGAAAGGGACCCCATGGCGCAGAGATCACGCATATTCTCAGATGCCAGTACACACACGAGTGTCTGCCGGCAACGTGTGGGCCGGCGAGGCAGGACGGGCGCCGGGGCGGACGGCATCCCGCTCCCGTGCGGCCGCGTGCAGCCGGCCGGAGGCCACGGGTGGAAGGGTGCCTCTCAATCGTGACGACCGGACAGATATCCGACTCGTACCCCGTCGACGAGGACGCGGGAGACGACGGGCCCGACGTGCGGCGGCGCCGGGCGGCGCGTGCCCTGCAAGCCGTCGCCTTCGACACCATCGGCGCCGGGTACGGCGAGGCGTTCCCCGCCAAGGACGGGCAGCTGGCCTGCGGACGGCAGCTGCTGGCCGAGCTCGAACCCGGCGCGCGGGTGCTGGACGTGGGCTGCGGCACCGGGGACCCGACGGTCCGGCAGCTGGTCGCGGGCGGGCTACGGGTGACCGGGATAGACCTCTCGGACGTGATGCTCTCGCTGGCCCGGCAGGCCCGGTTCCCGGGCGAACACCCGCCGGAGTTCCATCGGATCGACCTGTTCGATCTGGCCACCGAGCGCGCCGGGCAGGTCTGGAACGCCCCCGGACTGGGGCCGCTGGGCAAGGACGGGTTCGCCGCCGTCACCGCGTTCTTCTCACTGATCCTGCTGCCGCAGGACGAGATCCCGACCGTGCTCACGCGGCTGCGCGAACTCCTCCGGCCGGGCGGACTGCTGGCGCTCGGTATGGTCGAGGCGGATCTGGATCACGTTCCGCTTCCGTTCCTTGGCAGAGAGCTGCGGATCAGTGGGTATCTGAGGGAGGATCTGGAGCGGGTTCTCGTCACGGCGGGCTTCGCCGTCGAGGAGTGCTCGGGGCATCCGTACGCGCCGGCCAGCACCACGCTGCCGCCGGAGGAACAGCTGTTCCTGTGCTGTCGACGCGTCGGCTGACCCACCGCACGGCAGCAGGGCCCGCCAGCAGGACACCGCAGACCACCACAGAGACCACACCGAATCCAGGACAGGCAGCCCGTGCGCGACCAGCTCAAGACCGAGGCCGGACAGCCGCCTGCCGTCCCGGGCCAGCGCGGCCTGCCCCTGGCACCAGTACCGGCACCGGCGCACCAGCCGACCGCGCGCCCGGAGCGCGAGGACGTGGCGGGCCGGCTCGGCCACCTCGACCTGGCCACCCGGCGGATCAACAGCGCGCTCGACCTGTCCGCGACGCTGCGCAACATCGGCCGGGTGCTCGTCCCCACGCTGGCCGACGCCGCCGTGGTCCACCTGCGCGACCCGCTGCCCAACGTCGAGCGCGAGCCCGGCTTCCCGGACGAGCTGCGGATCCACCACAGCACCGGCACCCGGATCGGACGGCGCGGCCGGCCGAGCGGCGCGGACGACCGGCACCGCTCCCGGTACGGCTCCCGCTCCACCGCCGACACCGGCCCCGCCACCCCGGTGACCCGCGGCGGGGCGCTCGCGCACGCCCTGCTGAGCCGCCGCCCCGCCGAGTCCGCGGTGCTCGGCGCGCCCGGCGCCGAACGCACCGAGGCGCTGCTGCGCGAGCTGTACGGCACCCGCGGGCTGGCCCGGCTGGCCGCGGGCACCTCGGTGCTGGCCCTGCCGCTGCGCGGCCGCAAGGCCGTGCTCGGCCTGCTGGTGCTGATCCGCCGCCCTCCTGAACGCACCGGCCGGCCCGCCTTCGACGCCGCCGACACCGCGACCGCCGCGCACCTCGCCACCCAGGCGGGCCTGGCGGTGGACACCGCCCTGCGGTACGCCCGCGAGTGGGAGATAGCCAACGAACTCCAGCGCAGCATGCTGCCGTTGCGCCTGCCGCAGCCGCACGGCGTCCGCCTCGCCCAGCGCTACCTGCCGGGCGAGCGCGGCGCGCAGGTCGGCGGCGACTGGTACGACGCCGTGCCGCTGCCCGGCAACCGGGTCGCCCTGATCGTCGGCGACGTGATGGGCCACTCGCTCACCTCGGCCGCCATCATGGGCCAACTGCGCACCAGCGCCCAGACCTTGGCCGCCCTCGACCTGCCGCCGCACGAGGTGCTCTACCACCTGGACGAGCAGGCCCAACGGCTCGGCCGCGAACAGCACCTGGCGACCTGCGTGTACGCGGTGTACGACCCGATCGCCAACCGGGTGGTGCTGGCCAACGCCGGGCACGTCCCGCCCGTCCTGGTCCGGCCGGACGGCACCGCCGAGTTGGTGGAGCTGGACTCCGGGGCCCCGATCGGGGTCGGCGGGGTGGACTTCAACTCGGTCGAGCTGCCCGCCCCGCCCGGCTCGGCCCTGCTGCTGTTCACCGACGGCCTGGTGGAGACCCGCAGCCGCCCGATCAGCGACGGCCTGGAGGTCCTCCGCGCCCGGATCGCCGCCGCCCGCTGGCAGTCCCCCGAGCAGCTGTGCCAGGAGGCGCTGCGGATCCTGCCGCCCGGCGACCGCGGCGACGACATCGCCCTGCTGGGCGCCTGCTTCGACGGCATCCCGGCCGGGGACGTCGCGCACTGGTACCTCCAGCCGCGCAACGAGACGCCCGGCCGGGCCCGCCGGCTGGCCGCCCACACGCTGCGCCGCTGGGGGCTCGGCGAGCTCAGCGAGGCGACCGAGCTGATGATCAGCGAGCTGGTGACCAACGCCGTCCAGCACGCGACCCGCCCGGTCACCCTGAGCCTGGTGCGCACCACCCGGCTGCGCTGCGAGGTCGGCGACGACAGCCCGCTGCTGCCGCGGCCGCGCCGTACCGGGCCGGAGGACGAACGCGGTCGCGGCCTGCAGATAGTGGCCCGGTGCGCGGACCGCTGGGGCGCCACCCGGCTGGGCACCGGCAAGGTGGTCTGGTTCGAGCAGCGACTGCCCCAACCGCCCGTCGAGCCACGGCTGCCGTAACCGCCCGAAGCCGCCCGCAGCCGCCCGCGGCCGCCCGTCGAACAGCGGCTGCCGCGGCGCGCGGACGCCCGACGGGAACGGCCCGCCGGGCGCCCGGGAGCGGTTCAGACCCCGGCCGGCTCCTTCGCCGGGTGCTCCGCCGACTCCAGCCGCGCGATCAGCTGCTCGCCCTCCATGTCGACCCGCGGCACGACCTTCTCCAGCCGCTTCGGGAACCACCAGGCGGCCTTGCCGAACAGCGCCATCGCGGCCGGCACCAGCGCCATCCGCACCACGAAGGCGTCCACCAGCACGCCCACCGCGAGGGCGAAGCCGATCGGCTGCACGATCGGGTCGTGGCCGAAGACGAACGAGCCGAACACCGACACCATGATCAGCGCCGCCGCCGTGACCACCCGGGCGCCGCCGCGCACCCCGGCCACCACGGCGTCCCGCGGCGCCTTCCCGTGGACGTACTGCTCCTTCATCCCGGAGACCAGGAACAGCTCGTAGTCCATCGCCAGCCCGAACAGCACGCCGATCAGCAGGATCGGCACGAAGCTCACCACCGGCCCGACCTTCGGCACGTCGATCAGGCCGTCCAGCCAGCCCCACTGGTAGACCGCGACCACCGCGCCGAGCGAGGCGGTGATGCTGAGCAGGAAGCCGGCCACCGCCTTGAGCGGGACGAGCACCGAGCGGAACGCCAGCGCCAGCAGCACCACCGCGATGCCGACGATCACCGCGAGGAACGGCGGCAGTGCCTGGCCGAGCTTGGTGGAGACGTCGATGTTGGCGGCGGTGGTGCCGGTGACGGCGATGTCCGCGCCGGTCGAGGCCTTGAGCGGAGCGCGCTGGTCGCGGATCTCGTTGACCAGCGTCCTGGTGCCGGCGTCGTCCGGTCCGGTTTGCGGGATGACGGTGAGCAGGGCGGTGCGCCCGGTCTGGTCGACGGCCGGGGGCAGCAGTGTCCGCACGCCCGGCAGGGTCTGCAGCCCGGCCGCCACCCCCTGCACCGCCTGCTCCGGCCGCGGCACGCCCCCGGCGTCCACGACGACCACCAGCGGCGCGTTGAAGCCCGGCCCGAAGCTCTCGCCGACCAGGTCGTAGGCCTTGCGCGCATCGGTGCCGGCGGCCTGCGAACCGCCGCCCGGCAGGCCGAGCTGGAGGCTCGCGGCGGGCACCGCGAGCAGGCCCAGGCCGGCCAGTCCGACGAGCAGCACGGCCAGCGGGCGGCGGACCACGAAGCGGCCCCAGCGCTCGCCCAGGGTGGTGCGGCCGCCGGTGCGCAGCGCCCGCTTCCAGACCGGCAGCCGGTCGATGGCGCGGCCGGCGAAGCCGAGCAGCGCGGGCAGCAGCGTGATCGCGACCAGGACGGCCACCACGACGGCGCCGGAGGCGGCCAGGCCCATCACGGTCAGGAAGGGGACGCCGGCGACGGCGAGCCCGGCGAGCGCCACGACCACGGTGAGGCCGGCGAAGACGACGGCGCTGCCGGCGGTGGCGGTGGCGCGGGCGGCGGCCTCGTCCGGCTCCAGGCCCTCGTCCAGGTGGCGGCGGTGCCGGGAGAGGATGAACAGCGCGTAGTCGATGCCGACGGCGAGACCGACCATCAGGGCCAGCACCGGCGCGGTGGTGATGATCTCGAACGAGCCGGACAGCGCCATGATCGCGGCCATCGCCACGCCGACCCCGACCAGCGCGGTCAGCAGCGGCAGTCCGGCGGCGACCAACGAGCCGAGGGTGATCACCAGGACCACCCCGGCGACGGCCAGACCGATCGCCTCGCCGCCGTCGACCTGCGCCATCCGGTTGTACGCGTCGCCGCCGAAGGCGACGTCCAACCCGGCCGCGCGGGCCGGTTCGGCGGCGGCCTTGACGGCCTCGCGCTGCTGGTCGGTGACGTCGGCGAGCTTGTGGTCGAAGGAGACCAGGGCGATCGCGACCCGGCCGTCCGGTGAGACGGCGTGGGTGGCGTACGGGTCGGGCACGGCGGCCACGCCGGGGACGGCGGTGATCCGGGCGACCGCCTCGCCGACCGCCCTGCCCGCCTCGGGCGTGGTGGCGCCGCCGGGCGCGGGGGCCGCGAAGACGACCTGGGCGGAGCCGTGGCCCTGCTCCGGGAAGGTGTCCTTGATCCGGTCCAGGGTGGTCTGCGCCTCGGTGCCCGGCACCTTGAACTCGTCGCTGGTCTTGCCGGCGAAGGCCCCCGCGGCCCCGCCGATCGCGATCAGCACGGCGATCCAGACCGCCAGCACCGCCCGCCGTTTCCGGAAGCAGTAGCGGCCGAGTCGGTAGAGGTACGTGGCCATGGGTGACCCCTCGGTCAGGTCGTCGGGCAGGCAGGTAAACAGGTCGCGGTCCACCGTACGCGCAACCTTGTCAGGTGACAAAGTTGGTCGACAGAATCGGGCGACAGAATCATTCGACGCAGTTATCCGACCATGGCGATACCCTGGCTGGATGGCTCATGTCCCCGCCTCCGAACGCCGACCGCAACTGGTCCAGGCCGCCCTCGACCTGATGACCCGGGAGGGGGTCGCCGCCGGCAGCACCCGGGCGATCGCGGCCGAGCTGGGCGTGGCGCAGGCGACGGTGCACTACACCTTCGGCACCAAGAAGGACCTCTACCGGGCCGTCGTCGAGCAGCTGACCGCCGAGTTCATCGGCCACGTCCGCGCCGCCTACCCGGGCGACGGCTCCTTCGGCGAGCAGGTCGCCACCCTGGTCCACGCGCTCTGGGAGAGTTCGACCGGCACGGACGGGCGCTGCGTGCTGCTGAGCGAGTTCGCGGCGCTGGCGATGCGCGACCCGGACCTGCAGGAGATCATGCGGGCGCTCCAGCACGGGATCGAGCGCACCGCGGCGGAGATGCTCACCGCCCTCGCCGAGGCGCACGGCCTCGAACTGGCCACGCCCGCCGAGGAGATCGCCGTCCACTTCCTCACCGGCTTCGACGGCCTCACCGACCGCTACCTGGCCCTGCGCGCGCCCGGCGAGCAGCCCGACCAGGGCACCCTGCGGGCCCTGGACCTGCTGGTGGCCACCACGGTCGGGCTCTGCCTCGGCGCCCCCGCGAAGCAGTAAGGCCGCAGGACCACAGGGCGCTAGGAGGCGATCCGGACCGGGAGTTCGGCCAGCACCTCGCGCAGCGCGGCCGCGAAGCGCTCGTACTCGGCGCTGCGGGCCGAGCCCGGGCGGGTGGCCAGCCCGATCCGGCGGCCGGGGGCCGGGGCGGCGAAGCGGACGGCGGCCAGCCGGTCGGTGCGGCCGGCCTCGACGTCCAGCGCGGTGGCGGGCAGCAGCGTCACCCCGAGGCCGCCGGCGACCAGTTGGACCAGGGTGGACAGGCCGGCCGCGCGAGTGGTGGAACCCCCGGGATCGGCACCGACCTCACGGCAGATGTCGAGGGCCTGGTCGCGCAGGCAGTGGCCCTCCTCCAGCAGCAGCACGTCCAGGTCGAGCAGCACGTCGCGCGGGACGTCGATCCGCCCGGCGAGCGGGTGCTCGGGCGGGGTGACCAGGACGAAGTCCTCGTCGAACAGCGGGATGTCGCGGGTCGGCGAGGTGCCGCCGGCCGGGAGCGCGAGCAGCAGGACGTCCAGCCGCCCGGCGGCCAGCCCCTCCAGCAGCGCGGGGGTGCGCTCCTCGTGGACGTGCAGTTCCAGCTCCGGGAAGCGGTCGCGGACCAGCCGCAGCACGGTGGGCAGCAGGTAGGGCGCGACGGTCGGGATGACGCCGAGGTGCAGCGGCCCGGTGAACGGGCGGCGGGCGGCCTCGACCTCCTCGGTGAGGGCTTGCAGCGAGGCGAGCACCCGGCGTGCGTGCTCGCGCACGCGCTCACCCAGGGGGGTGATAATCACCCTGCGCGTCGTACGCTCGACCAGCTGCGCGCCCAGCGACTCCTCCAGCGCCGCGACCGCCCCGGACAGGGCCGGCTGGCTGGTCCCGGTGGCGGCGGCGGCCTCCCGGAAGTGCCGGTGCTCGGCGACCGCGAGGAAGGCCTTGAGCTGGGCGACGGTCGGCGCCCGGGGGCTGCGGACTGTGGCGCTCGCCACAGCGGCGTCGGGTTTGGCGGCGGCGGCCCTGCGGGGGCGGGGCCGCGACGTGGGCGGTTCGGTACTGATAGCCATCTCCGATCAGACACATCAAGTGTAGCTATTTCCCTGATCAGTCCACGATGTGGAAACGTAGGACGTGTCCGGAATCCGGACAAAACTCCCCTCAGTCTCACTTCAGGAGAAGCGAACGTGCTCACGATCGGTGACAAGTTCCCCGAGTTCGAACTCAACGCCTGCGTCGACCTGGACGCCGCGAACGCCTTCGCCGAGATCAACCACAAGTCCTACGAGGGCAAGTGGAAGGTCGTCTTCTTCTGGCCGATGGACTTCACCTTCGTCTGCCCGACCGAGATCGCCGCGTTCGGCAAGCTGAACGACGAGTTCGCGGACCGCGACGCCCAGATCCTCGGCGTCTCCGGCGACTCCGAGTTCGTGCACCACGCCTGGCGCAAGGACCACAAGGACCTGCGCGACCTGCCCTTCCCGATGCTGGCCGACGTCAAGCACGACCTGATGCGCGCCTGCGGCGTCGAGGGCGCCGACGGCACCGCCCAGCGCGCGGTGTTCATCGTCGACCCGAACAACGAGATCCAGTTCGTCATGGTGACCGCCGGCTCCGTCGGCCGTAACCCCAAGGAGGTCCTGCGGGTGCTGGACGCCCTGCAGACCGACGAGCTGTGCCCGTGCAACTGGACCAAGGGCGAGGACACCCTCGACGCCCAGGCCCTGCTGGCGGGCTGACCCATGGCCCTCGACGACCTGAAGGCCGCCCTCCCGGACTACGCCAAGGACCTCAAGCTCAACCTGGGCTCGGTCATCGGCAACTCCGACCTCCCCGCCCAGCAGCTCTGGGGCACCGTGCTGTCCTGCGCGATGGCCACCCGCAGCGCCGCCCTGCTGCGTGAGCTGGAGCCCGAGGCCAAGGCCAACCTCTCCCCGGAGGCGTACACCGCCGCCAAGGGCGCGGCCGCGATCATGGGGATGAACAACGTCTACTACCGGACGCTGCACCTGCTCTCCGACAAGGAGTACAGCACGATGCGGGCCGGTCTGCGGATGAACATCATCGGCACCCCGGGCGTCGAGAAGGTCGACTTCGAGCTCTGGTGCTTCGCCGTCTCGGCCATCAACGGCTGCGGCCAGTGCCTCGACTCGCACGAGGCCGTGCTGCGCAAGGCCGGTGTCGAGCGCGAGGTCGTCCAGGCCTCGATGAAGATCGCCGCCGTGCTCCAGGCCGTGGCGGGTGTCCTCGACTCCGAGGCCGCCCTCGCCGCCGCCGGCGCCTGACGGACCCCGCACGACGCCGACGGGCCCTCCCGGACACCACGTCCGGGAGGGCCCGTCGGCGTTGTGCTCCGGCCTCAGCCGTCCCCGGTCGGGGCGGCGGAGGTCCGGCCCGCGGCCTCGCGGGCGGCCTCCATCGCGGTGAAGACGGCCTGGCCGGCCTCGTTGCGGCGGCGCAGGTGGGTGATCACGGTGTTGGTGACGGCGATCAGCGGGACGGCCACCACCGCGCCGCCGATGCCGCCGATGATGCCGCCGGCCGCGACGCCGAGGACGACGCCCAGCGGGTGCACCCGGACGGCCCGGCCGAGGATCAGCGGCTGCAGGATGTGGCTCTCGATCTGCATCACCGCGACCAGCACGATCAGCACCATCAGCGCCGTCCACGGCCCCTCGGTGACCAGCGCGATCAGCATCGCGACCGTGCCGGTGACGAGTGCGCCGACCAGCGGGACGAAGGCGCCCAGGAAGATGATCACGGCCAGCGGCATCGCCATCGGCACGCCCAGCAGGTCGATGCCGATGCCGATGCAGACCGCGTCGATGAAGGCCACGCCAACGGTGCCGCGCACGTACGCGGTGAGCGTCGCCCAGGCCTTCGGGCCGGCGCCGGCCATGGCGAAGCGGGAGTGCCGGGGCAGTCCGCGCAACGCCCAGTTCCAGATCCGCGCGCCGTCGTAGAGGAAGAAGAAGGTGGTGAAGAAGGCCAGCGCCACGGCGGTCAGCACCTCGACGGCGATCTGCGCGCCGGTCAGGCTGGCCGAGGTGATCTGGTCGGTGTTGGTGGTGATCGCCTTGCCGATCTGGTCGGCGTAGTCGTTGATCTGCTGCTGGGTCAGGTGCAGCGGCCCGGTGCTCAGCCAGTCCCGCAGCTGGTCCACACCGTCCTTCACCTTGCTGGTGACCGTCGACAGGTTGGTGGACACCTGCCAGACCACGAACCAGCCGACCAGCCCGATTCCGGCCAGACCGCTCAGGAACACCGCGCCCGCCGCCAGCGAGCGCGGCACCCCGTGCCGGCGCAGCCAGGAGACCGTCGGTTCCAGCAGCGCGGAGATCAGCAGCGAGGCCAGCACCGCGAAGGCGACCAGCCTCAGCATGTCGACGATGTAGAAGACGACGTAGAGTGCGCCCCCGAGCAGCAGCAGCCGCCAGGTCGACTCGGCGGCCACCCGCAGCCCCCAGGGCACGGCCTCGGCCGGGGTGGCGGGCCGGCCGGGGTGGTACTCCCGCGCCGGGCCGGGCGGTGCGGTCGGCGCGGGGGCCACCGGCGCGGGGGCCACCGGGGCGGGGGCCACCGGGGCGGCGGCCGGAACCGCGGCGGGTTCGACCCGCGGGGCCGGCACCGGATCGGGTGCCTCCGCCAGTGCGGGGACGGCGAGCTCGTGCGGGTCGGCCGCCATCGCGGCACGCCGGCGCCGTTCGATCACGGCGGCCGCGCTCGCCACCACGGCCATGCCCTTGGCCACGGCCTTGAAGGCCTTTCCGCCCCGCGCCATCCTCGCTACCACCGCTCCCCTGCTGAGCCGCCGTGCCCGGCGGTACGCCGTGGGTCCCGCCACGGCCGTCAGGGATGACGCTACCCGGCGGCGGCCCGGCGAGTCCGGCCCCCGCCGGGTTCGGCTCGAACAACCTCGCCATCAAACCGGGGCAAACCGTCAGGTTTCAGATGGTTTCGGACCGGGATCGCTGGGGAGGAGTCGAAACGAGGCCCCCGGGGAGAGCGAGGCCTCGGACCACGGACCAACTGCCGGCGGACCGGCCGGTGCGGGAAGCGACCA
The DNA here is from genome assembly GCF_041435235.1 of Kitasatospora sp. NBC_01300. Taxonomy (NCBI): domain Bacteria; kingdom Bacillati; phylum Actinomycetota; class Actinomycetes; order Kitasatosporales; family Streptomycetaceae; genus Kitasatospora; species Kitasatospora sp. NBC_01300. Next base: position 3,130,220 of record NZ_CP108408.1, read on the forward strand.
GGACCCCTTCCCGCGCCCCGCGTCCGCACCGGGTCCGCACCGCCCGCAGGCGCACTGGTCAGCGCAGCCCGGGCGGCGCGGCCCGATCCGGCTCCCGGTGGGCGGGAACGCGACGGCCCCCGGTCGCTCGTCGGGCGGGACGAGCGGCCGGGGGCCGTACGGGAGAGTCCACCGCCGGGCGGTGGCGGCTCCTAGTACCAGTTGTGGGACTGCCAGAACGACCAGGCGCCACAGGGGCTGCCGTAGCGGCTGTTCATGTAGCCCAGACCCCACTTGATCTGGGTGGCCGGGTTGGTGCGCCAGTCGGCACCGGCCGAGGCCATCTTGGTGCCGGGCAGCGCCTGGACCAGGCCGTACGCGCCGGAACTCCGGTTGGTCGCGGTGTAGTCCCAGCCGCTCTCGCGCTTCACGATCTGGCTGAAGCACTGGAACTGGGCGTCGTCACCGACGACCTGCCGGGCGATGTCCTGGACGGATCCGGGGCTGGCCGAGACCGGCGGGGCGCTGTTGTCGGTGGCGGCCATCGCCGAACGCGCCTTGGAACGGTTGGCAGCGGCCTCGTCGGCCTTGCGCTTGTCCTCGGCGGCCTTGGCAGCCTTGTCCGCGTCGGCCTTGGCCTGGGCATCGGCCTTCGCCTGGGCGTCCGCGGCGGCCTTCTGGCGCGCGGCCTCCTCGGCGGCCTTCTGCTCGGCGGCGGCCTTGGCCGCGGCGTCGGCGGAGGCCTGCTGGGCGGATGCCTGCTGGCCGATGTTGTCACTGATGGTCTGCGCCTGGGCGCCAGAGGGGACTTCGGCAAGCAGGGTCGCGCCCGCGACGTCGACCGTCTGCGTCGTCTTGCCCTCGCTGCCCGAGGCCACACCCACGACGGCACCGACAGCGGTGACGGCGGTGGCGGAGGCCACAGCGACTCCCCGGACCGAGATCCGAGTCACATGGATTCCTTCCAGCATCGCCCACGCGTGACCGTGCGGGCGCAACATGCCCCTTGGCACTGACCTCCGCAGGTGCTCTGGTCACGGGAGGTGCTGGCCCGGCGTCCGGCCGAGGTGAGGCGACCGGGCGTTGGAATCGGGCGGCGTACGGCTCATCGGTCTTCAATTGTGCGTCCACCGACCGGAGTTGGTGGACCATCCGGGCCCGGACTCGTGGAGTCCGGAAGCCCTGCCACGCCGTACGCGGGGCCTGACAGAACCCTCACCATGCCGCACCGGACGCTGTCGACGCAATTCCCGTTCGCGTGGCGCACGTCACATTCACCGCACGGGAGTTCCCCGGGCGGAAAGCACTCGATGTGATGAAAGGGGTGAGGGCCCGCCCCGTCAGGAGCGGGCCCCGCACCAAGAGTTAACCGTATTGTCCGACTATGTCCTGGTCAGGGACGAATCACGGGTGGATGTCCTCCAGCATCTCCGTGACCAGCGCCGCGATCGGCGAACGCTCCGAGCGGGTGAGCGTGATGTGCGCGAAGAGCGGATGCCCCTTCAGCTTCTCCACCACCGCCACCACGCCGTCGTACCGGCCCACCCGGAGGTTGTCGCGCTGCGCCACGTCGTGGGTGAGCACCACCCGCGAACCCTGGCCGATCCGGGACAGCACCGTCAGCAGGACGTTCCGCTCCAGCGACTGGGCCTCGTCCACGATCACGAAGGCGTCGTGCAGCGAGCGGCCCCGGATGTGGGTCAGCGGCAGCACCTCCAGCATCCCCCGGGAGATCACCTCCTCGATCACGTCCGGGGTGGTGACGGCGGAGAGGGTGTCGAAGACCGCCTGCGCCCAGGGGCTCATCTTCTCCGTCTCGGAGCCCGGCAGGTAGCCGAGCTCCTGCCCGCCGACCGCGTACAGCGGCCGGAAGACCATCACCTTGCGGTGCTGCCCCCGCTCCAGCACCGCCTCCAGCCCCGCGCACAGCGCCAGCGCGGACTTGCCGGTGCCCGCCCGGCCGCCCATCGAGACGATGCCGACGTCCGGATCGAGCAGCAGGTCCAGCGCCACCCGCTGCTCGGCGCTGCGCCCGCGCAGTCCGAACGCCTCGCGCTCGCCGCGCACCAGCCGGACCCGGCCGTCGCCGGTCACCCGGCCGAGCGCCCGGCCGCGCTCCGAGGTGAGCACCAGCCCGGTGTGCACCGGCAGCTCGTCCGCCCCCTCGACGTCCACCGCGGCGTCGTGGCCGGCCGCGAACAGCGCGTCCACCTGCTCCGCCGGGACGTGCAGCTCGGACATCCCCGTCCAGCCGGAGGTGATGGCGAGCTCGGCCCGGTACTCCTCGGCGAGCAGGCCCACCGAGCTGGCCTTGATCCGCAGCGGCAGGTCCTTGGAGACGACCGTGACGTCGTACCCCTCGGCCTGGAGGTTGCGGGCGACCGCGAGGATCCGCGAGTCCGCCTCGCCGCCGCCGACCCGGTAGCCGGCCGGCAGTATCGACAGGTCGGAGTGGTTGAGCTCGACCCTGATGGTGCCGCCGAGCTCGCCGACCGGGATCGGCTCGTCGAGCCGGCCGTGGCGGATGCGGTAGTCGTCGAGCAGTCGCAGCGCCTGGCGGGCGAAGTAGCCCAGCTCCGGGTGGTGCCGCTTGGCCTCCAGCTCGGTGACGACCACCACCGGCAGGACGACCTCGTGCTCCTCGAAGCGGGTCATGGCGAGCGGGTCCGCCAGGAGCACGCTGGTGTCGAGAACGTACGTGCGCCGGTCTGGCGTCCGGCGGCTCTTGGAACTGACCACTAGGCCTCCAGAGCGGATGACCCTGCGTCATCCGCGGCAAGCCGGCCCCCGCTGCCCCGGTGGCCTCGGGACCGGACTGCCTGGAGTATTCCCAGGCGAGGGGCGGTGCATTCGCGCCCCCGGCGAACTGACGGATCATTGCCGGTGAACGTTTGGCCTCACGAGGGCTCCGGGTAGGCCAGCCCTACGGCGGTCACTTCACCCGTTCAGAGGCCCAGTCGCCGGTTGCGCTGCTCGAACGCCCGCAGCGCCCGCAGGAAGTCGACCTTGCGGAAGGCCGGCCAGTACGCCTCGCAGAAGTAGAACTCGCTGTGCGCGCTCTGCCAGAGCAGGAAACCGGACAGGCGCTGCTCGCCCGAGGTGCGGATGATCAGGTCCGGGTCGGGCTGGTTGCGGGTGTAGAGGTGCTCGGCGATGTGCTCGACGTCGAGGATCTCGGCCAGTTCCTCGATCGAGGTGCCGCGCCCGGCGTGCTCCTGGAGCAGCGAGCGGACGGCGTCGGCGATCTCGTGCCGGCCCCCGTAGCCGACCGCGACGTTGACCGTGATGCCGTCGATGTCGGCGGTCTCCTCGGCGGCCCGCTTGAGCACGTCGGCGGTGTGCTGCGGGAGCAGGTCCAGTGCGCCGACCGGGTGGACCTTCCAGCGGCGGGCGGCGGCCAGCCCGGTGACGGCGTCCTCGATGATGCCCAGCAGCGGGACCAGCTCGTCGGCGGGGCGGTCGAGGTTGTCGGTGGAGAGCATCCAGAGGGTGACGACCTTGACGTGGGTCTCGTCGCACCAGCCGAGGAACTCGCTGATCTTGTCGGCGCCGCGCTGGTGGCCGTACACGGTGGTGCCCCCGGCGGCCTTCGCCCAGCGGCGGTTGCCGTCCAGGATCACGCCGATGTGGTGCGGGGTGCGGGCGAGGTGGACCTCGACCCGGCGGCCGTAGAGCCCGTACATCCCGCCCAGCAGGGTACGCAGACCCGGCGTCCGTTCGGCGACATCGCGCAGACCCATGATTCCCGGCCCCTCCGTGCTCGTTCAGCTGGTGCGTCAACGCCCCGGCGCAGCCTACTCCGGCGGGCAGGCACACGGTAAAGCCGCAGGTAGCGGTCTGGTCACGGTCCTGTACGGAGTCCGCCCCGGCGGGCGTGTCGCGGGCCTTGCCCGACGGCTCCGACGGCGGACACGGAACGGTCTCCGAATCCTTAAGGAATCCGTAAGCCGACTGTCCAATGCTTGACGACCGGCAATGGTCTAGTCCAGCTTTTGATCCAAGGCGGAACGAACCCCACGGCCCCGCCCCACCCCCACGCACCACCGTGCACCACCATGCACCGCCGCGGTCGCCCACCCCCAGGTACGACGACCCCACGCACCACGACGGACCTCCCCTCCCCCACACGCGGCCGCCGCGCCCCCCACCGCGGCGGCCGCTCCCTCCCCAGGAGCGTCACCCCATGGCCCGTACGCTGAACCAGCCCGCGCACAAGCGCCGGCGCAGCCCCCTCCCGGCCGTCGCGGCCGGCGCCACCGCCCTCGCCCTGGCCGGCGGCGGCCTGGCCCTCTTCGCCGGCGGCGCCAGCGCGGCCGTCGGCAACCTGGTCACCAACGGCGGCTTCGACAGCGGGCTGGGCGGCTGGAACTGCGCCGGCGCGGCGACCACCGTCTCCTCCCCGGCCCACTCCGGCACCGGCGCGCTGCAGGCCACCCCGGGCGCCGGCGACACCGCCGAGTGCACCCAGACCATCAGCGTGCTGCCCAACACCAGCTACACGCTGAGCGCCTGGGTCCAGGGCCCGTACGTCTACCTCGGTGCGCGCGGCACCGGCGGCACCGACCCGTCCACCTGGTCGAACCAGAACAGCTGGAACCAGCTGTCCTCCACCTTCACCACCGGCGCGAACGCCACCAGCGTCACCGTCTACCTGCACGGCTGGTACGGCCAGAGCGCCTACCTCGCCGACGACGTGAGCCTGATCGGCCCCGGCGGCCCCTCCACCCCGAGCCCGACCGCCACCGCCACCCCGTCACCGACCGCCACGGCCACCGCGACCTCCTCCCCCACCGCGACCGGCACGCCGACGGCCACCGCGACCCCGACCGCCACCGCGACCGCGACGCCGACCCCCACGGCCACCGCGACCGCCACCACCCCGCCGGTCACCGGCCTGCCCGCGCACGCGGTCACCGGCTACTGGCAGAACTTCGACAACGGCTCGACCCCGCAGCGCCTCGGCGACGTGCAGAGCGCCTACGACATCATCGCGGTGTCCTTCGCCGACGCCGTGCCCACCCAGACCGGCGCGATCAGCTTCACCCTCGACCCCGGCCTGTCCAAGGCCCTCGGCGGCTACAGCGACGCGCAGTTCCGCGCCGACATCAAGGCCAAGCAGGCGGCCGGCAAGAAGGTCGTCCTCTCCATCGGCGGCCAGAACGGCGCGATCACCGTCGGCGACGCCACCGCCGGCAACAACTTCGCCAACAGCGCCTACGCGATCATCAAGGACTACGGCTTCGACGGCATCGACGTCGACCTGGAGAACGGCGTCCAGGCCGGCCCGCTCGGCAACGCGCTGCACACCCTCCAGGCCAAGGTCGGCCCCGGCTTCATCCTGACCATGGCGCCCGAGACGATCGGGATGTACAGCACCGCCGGCGCCTACTTCCAGCTGGCGCTGAACACCAAGGACATCCTCACCGTCGTCAACACCCAGTTCTACAACTCGGGCGGCATGAACGGCTGCGACGGCAAGGTCTACAACCAGGGCACCATCGACTTCATCACCTCGCAGGTCTGCACCCACATCCAGGGCGGCCTGCGGCCCGACCAGGTCGGCATCGGCGTCCCCGCCTCCGCCAAGGCGGCCGGCGGCGGCTACGTCTCGCCGACCGTGGTGAACAACGCGCTGGACTGCCTGGCCACCGGCAACAACTGCGGCAGCTTCGTCCCGCCGGCCAAGTGGCCGACCATCCGCGGTGCGATGACCTGGTCCACCAACTGGGACGCCAACAACGGCAACGCGTCCTCCAACGCGGTCGGCCCGTTCGTCCACAAGATGCCGTAACCCCCCACCGCCAATCCCCCACCGGCGCGCCGCTCCTTGAGGGTGGGGCCTGCGCGCCGGCGGCGGGGCCCGCCGTACCCGACCCGGTACGGCGGGCCCTCCCGCGTCCGGGCCCGGTAGCGCCAGGTCCGGTCCGGCCCCCGGGCCCAGGCGCCACCTGTGGCGTCGCGGTGGCCCGGGAAGTCCGGCCTCCCGGGCCCGGGGGCTACCGGGCCAGCACCGCCAGCAGCGCGCCGAGCAGCAGGAACGGTCCGACCGGGACGTCGAGCCCGCGCACCGGGCGTCGGCGGGCCAGCGCGACGGCGGCCCGCAGGATCGCCCAGAGCCCGGCGAGCACCACCGCGGCGAACAACCCGGCGACCGCCACCGGCCAGCCGTACCAGCCGAGCAGCCCGCCCAGGGCGAACCCCAGCGGCGAGTCACCCGGGCCCAACGCGCCGATCCAGACCGCCAGTTCGAGCAGGGCCCCGACCGCGAGGGCCACCAGCAGGCAGCGCAGCAGCACCCCCGGGCGCCCCGCGGCCAGCGCCGCCACCGCCAGCAGGGGGGCCACCCCGCCGACCAGCGGCAGGGTCAGCCGGTACGGCAGCCGGCGCACCCGGGCGTCGACGAAGCCGAGCACCACGCCGAGCCCGGCCGCCCAGCCCAGCGCCGCGGCCGACGGCCCGTCCGCCGCGTACGCCAGCCCGGCGGCGACCACGGCCGCCACCAGCTCCACCGACCAGGCGCCCGCGCCCAACCGCTCCCGGCAGCCCGGACAGCGTCCGGTGGGCGGCAGCAGTCGCACCTCGCGCCCGCACAACGGGCAGGCACCGCACCAGGGTTCGCCCTCCGGCACGGCGAACCGGGCGACCAGCCCGCGCAGCAGCGGAGCCACCAGAAATGCGGCCAGCACCGCGCCGACTGCGGCTAGCATCACCGGCGCACCCCCTTTTCGATCAACGCCCGCACGCCCGTGCGGCACCCGGGAACCGGGCGGGGCGCACCGACCACATCATCCAACGGGGGAACGACCATGACGAAGACCCAGTCCATCCGGAGAATCGCGGCCGGCCTGCCGGCGGCGGCGCTCGTCCTGGCGCTGTCGGCCTGCGGGCCGGACAACGCCGACCCGGCGGCCGTCCCGAGCGCCCCGGCCGCGCCGCCCACCGGCACCGCCGGGGCCTCCACGGCTCCCGGCACCCCGACCGGCACCCCGACCGGCTCCGCGGCCTCGACCGCCCCGGCCACCCCGACCGCCCCGACCGCCCCGACCGCCCCGGCCGGACCGCAGCCGTCCGTCACCGCCGGCGGCAACAACGTCACCCAGGTCAGCTACGACCGCCCGCTGCCGCTCGGCAGCGCCGGCCGCTACGTCGGCAAGAGCTCGGTGGTGGACGCCGCCGCGGTCTCGATCGTCAAGGGCACCGCCGCGGAGATCGCCCCGCTCAACCTCCCGTCGACGAGCACCAGCGGCAAGACGCCGTACTACGTCACCGTCTCCTTCACCAACCGCACCGGCGCCCCGCTGGCCGAGGACGCCTACATGATGCGGGTCTGGGTGAAGCCCAAGGACCACTCGGCGGGCGCGCTGCCGGCCGCGACCCTGCAGAAGGCGATCCCGCAGTGCGACACCCGGTCGCTGGTCACGCTCGCGGACGGGCAGTCCGTCAAGCTGTGTGCCGTCTATCTCGTCCCGAACGAGACCCCGCCCAGCTTCCTCACGTACGGGAACATCCTGGACACCGCGCCCCTGGTTTGGAAGGTCGGCTGACACCCCCGCCTGCCGATCCAAGGAGGCCGCTCCGGGCGGTTCGGTGCGCGTCCCGGGACGCGCACCGAAGTGCCCGGAGGTGCCCCTAAAGTAGGCAGGCATGCAGGTCATCCAGTCCAGCAAGCTCGCCAATGTCTGCTACGACATCCGCGGCCCGGTACTCGACGAGGCGATGCGGCTGGAGGAACAGGGCCACCGCATCCTCAAGCTCAACACCGGCAACCCCGCCGTCTTCGGCTTCGAGGCGCCGCCGGAGATCCTCCAGGACATCCTGCGCAACCTCTCGACCGCGCACGGGTACGGCGACTCCAAGGGCCTGCTCGCCGCCCGCCGCGCGGTGGTCATGCACTACGAGGACCGCGGCCTGCACGGGCTGAGCGTCGAGGACGTCTTCCTCGGCAACGGCGTCTCCGAGCTGATCCAGCTGGCCATGACCGCACTGCTGGACGACGGCGACGAGGTGCTCGTCCCGGCGCCCGACTACCCGCTGTGGACCGCCTCGGTCTCGCTGGCCGGCGGCACCGCGGTGCACTACCGCTGCGACGAGCAGGCCGAGTGGTACCCGGACCTCGCCGACATCGAGGCCAAGGTCACCGACCGGACCCGGGCCATCGTGGTGATCAACCCGAACAACCCCACCGGCGCGGTCTACCCGCGCGAGGTGCTGGAGGGCATCGTCGAGATCGCCCGCCGGCACCGGCTGGTGGTCTACGCGGACGAGATCTACGACAAGATCCTCTACGACGACGCCGAGCACGTCCCGCTGGCCACCCTGGCGCCCGACCTCTTCTGCGTCACCTTCAACGGCCTGTCCAAGGCGTACCGGGTCGCGGGCTTCCGCTCCGGCTGGATGGTGCTCTCCGGCGACCGGCAGCGGGCCCACAGTTACATCGAGGGCCTGGCCGTGCTGGCCTCGATGCGGCTGTGCGCCAACATGCCCGCCCAGCACGCGGTGGCCGCCGCGCTCGGCGGCCGGCAGTCGATCCGCGACCTGGTGCTGCCCGGCGGGCGGCTGCTCGCCTCGCGCGACGCGGCGTACCGGCTGCTCAACGAGATCCCGGGGGTCAGCTGCGTCAAGCCCAAGGGCGCGCTGTACGCGTTCCCGCGGCTGGACCCGAAGGTCTACAAGATCAAGGACGACGCCCAGATGGTGCTGGACCTGCTGCGCTCCCAGCGCATCCTGCTGGTCCAGGGCACCGGCTTCAACTGGCCCGAGCCGGACCACTTCCGGCTGGTCACACTGCCCCGGGCGGAGGAGATCACCGACGCGGTGACCAGGATCGGCGACTTCCTGAGCGGCTACACCCAGCCGTAGGGCGTGAACGGCCGCACCCAGCCGTGACCCCCCGCGCGCCCGGCGCACGGGGAAAGCACTACGGCCGGAGTCCCGGCCCGGGCGGTCTCCTTGGTCGGGGAAAGACCGCCCGGGGGAACTCCGGCCGTCCTGTCACTCGGCGGGCGCGCGGTTCGTGCCGCGCGACCGCCTCTCGCTCTGCTGAGGCTCAGGCTCAGCCGAGACGCGCGACGAGGCTCCGGTACTCGTCCCACAGCTCCTTCGGGGTGTGGTCGCCGAACAGCTCCAGGTGGGCCGGCACCAGCGCGGCCTCCTGGCGCCAGATGTCGGCGTCCACGGTGAAGAGCAGGTCGAGGTCCTCCTGGGACAGCTTCAGGTCGCCGAGGTCGAAGCCGTCGACGGTCGGCAGCACGCCGATCGGGGTCTCGACGCCCTCGCCGGTGCCCTCCAGGCGCTCGACGATCCACTTGAGGACGCGGCTGTTCTCGCCGTAGCCCGGCCAGACGAACGCGCCCTCGGCGTTCTTGCGGAACCAGTTGACGTAGTAGATCTTCGGCAGCTTCGCGGCGTCCGCCTGGGCGCCGACCTTCAGCCAGTGGGCGAAGTAGTCGCCCATGTTGTAGCCGCAGAACGGCAGCATCGCGAACGGGTCGCGGCGCAGCTCGCCGACGGTGCCCTCGGCGGCGGCGGTCTTCTCGGACGCGATGTTGGCGCCGAGGAAGACGCCGTGCTGCCAGGTGAAGGACTCGGTCACCAGCGGGACGGCGGTGGCGCGGCGGCCGCCGAACAGGATCGCCGAGATCGGCACGCCCGACTGGTCCTCCCACTCGGGGGCGATGGTCGGGCACTGCGCGGCCGGGACGGCGAAGCGGGCGTTCGGGTGGGCGGCCGGGGTGCCGGACTCGGGGGTCCAGTCGTTGCCGCGCCAGTCGGTGAGGTGCGCCGGGGGCTCCTCGGTCAGGCCCTCCCACCACACGTCGCCGTCGTCGGTCAGCGCGACGTTGGTGAAGACCGTGTTGCCCCACAGGGTGTCGATGGCGTTGGCGTTGGTGTCCACGCCGGTGCCGGGGGCGACGCCGAAGAAACCGGCCTCGGGGTTGATCGCGTAGAGCTGGCCGTCGGCGCCGAAGCGCATCCAGGCGATGTCGTCGCCGATCGTCTCGACCTTCCAGCCCGGGACGGTCGGCTGGAGCATGGCCAGGTTGGTCTTGCCACAGGCCGACGGGAAGGCGGCGGCGACGTACTTGACCTCGCCGGACGGCGGGGTGAGCTTCAGGATCAGCATGTGCTCGGCCAGCCAGCCCTCGTCACGGGCCATGGTCGAGGCGATGCGCAGCGCGTAGCACTTCTTGCCGAGCAGGGCGTTGCCGCCGTAGCCGGAACCGAAGGACCAGATCTCCCGGGTCTCCGGGAAGTGCGAGATGTACTTGGTGCTGTTGCACGGCCACGGCACGTCCGCCTGGCCCTCGGCCAGCGGGGCGCCGACGGTGTGCACGGCCTTGACGAAGTCGCCGTCCTCGCCGAGCTGGTCCAGCACCGCCTTGCCCATGCGGGTCATCACGCGCATCGACACGGCGACGTAGGCGGAGTCGGTGATCTCGACGCCGTACGCGGCCAGCGGGGAACCGACCGGGCCCATCGAGAAGGGCACGACGTACATCGTGCGGCCCTTCATCGCGCCGCGGAACAGTCCCTTCTCGCCCTGGAAGACCTCCCGCATCTCGGCCGGGGCCTTCCAGTTGTTGGTCGGACCGGCGTCCTTCTCCTGCTCGGAGCAGATGTAGGTGCGGTCCTCCACGCGCGCCACGTCCGTCGGGTCCGAGGCGGCGTAGTAGGAGTTGGGGCGCTTTTCCTCGTTGAGCTTCTTGAAGGTGCCCTGAGCCACCAGCAGGTCCGCGAGGCGCTGGTACTCCTCGTCGGAGCCGTCGCACCACTCGACGCGGTCCGGCTGGGTGAGCTCGGCGATCTCGTTCACCCACGCGAGCAGGCGCTGGTGGCGGGTGGGCGCGGAGGCGCTGAGAGCAGAGATCTCGTACGACACGATCGCTCCGTTTCACACCATCTCGGCGAGGAGGTGGCGTAGCGGGGGTCTGAGGGTGCTTGCAGCGTAGCTCCGGCTCCAACGCCAAACTGCGGCACAGCGTCGAAATTGACTCATCTTTTACTACATTAAGTATGACTACCGGCCAGTAATGGGTCGCCCACATCCCGGCCCGGACGCCTTCGCGGACACCCCGAACACTCCAAAACGTCCAAGAGTGACGATCACCACTTTCCTACGCGTCAGTAACCTACGGCCCCGTAGGTAGCGGGTAGCATGCTGCGCATGACTGCTGAGCTCGTCGAGAGCACGGAGAACGAGGGCGCGGAGAACGGGGCCTCGGGACGCAAGCCGAAGTGGCGCGGCTGGCTGCACGCCGGGATGTTCCCCGCCACCGTCGCCGCCGGGATCGTGCTGATCTGCCTGGCCGACTCCACCCCCGCCAAGATCGCCTGCGCGATCTACTCGATCAGCGCCTGGCTGCTGTTCGGGGTCAGCGCGGTCTACCACCGCTTCGACTGGGGCCCGCGCGGGGACGCCGTGCTGCGGCGGCTGGACCACGCGAACATCTTCCTGATCATCGCGGGCACCTACACGCCGTTCACGATCCTGCTGCTCAAGGGCGCCGACCAGCAGGTGCTGCTCTGGGTGGCCTGGGGCGGCGCGCTGGCCGGAATAGCGTTCCGGGTGTTCTGGGTCGGCGCGCCGCGCTGGCTGTACACGCCGGTGTACATTGCGCTCGGCTGGGCCGCCGCCTTCTTCCTGCCGGACTTCCTGCACGCCGGCGGCGTCGCCGTCCTGGTGCTGATGATCGTCGGCGGGGTGCTCTACAGCATCGGCGGCGTGGTGTACGGGCTCAAGCGGCCCAATCCGTCACCGCGCTGGTTCGGCTTCCACGAGGTGTTCCACGCCTTCACCCTCGGCGCGTTCATCGTGCAGTACGTCGGGGTCTCACTGGTGGCGTACAGCGCGGCCGGCTGAACCCGGCGCGCCACGGCGGGCGGCCGCGCGGTCCACGGACCGGGCGACCGCCCGCTCCGCTGTCCAGGGGCGCTCGTACGGTGCCCGGCCCTGCGGGCGGCGCGGGTACGGCGGGTGGTCCCCCGTGCCGGCCTCCGGCCACGGCTCCACCGCCGGCCCGGCGGTGCGGCCACGCGCCTGCCGGGCGTCCAACGCCTCGCGGGCCCGGCGGCAGCGCTCGCAGTGCGCGGCGTCCGGGGTGACGGCCGACGGCCGGTGCCCCCGCGGGACGGCCGGCCGGTGGAGCGCCCGCCAACGGCGGCCCACGTAGACCATGAGCAGCAGCACCTCGACCCCGGCGACGACCAGGACCAGCATCGCCCCGTTGATCAGGTAGGCCGCGACCACGGCGAGCGCGGACGCCACCACCACCGCCGCACCCCACACCTGGGCGCTCGACTCCCTGCCGGCCATTCGACTCCCCTTTCCCGGCGCCGGGCTCGTGGTCGGCTCCGGCCGCCCCACCCCTTCTCCGCTCTCGGCACGCGTCAGTCAGCACTGACCGATTGCCACATGGTATCTACCGTCCGTCACCCGGAGCTGCCCCCGGGCGGCGAACGACAGATCAACGTTGCGTCAATTCCTTGTGCGGAAGCATTACTTCCAGGACACATCACGCTGCGCGCCCGCTCGACTACAGGCTGACGTGCCGGGGCCGCACGCAGCACGGCGGGGCCCGGCTGTGTCAGCCGGACCCCGCCGCTTGTCTCGCGTCGCGTGCATGTCGCGCATGTCGTGCATGGCGTGCACGTCTCGCATGGCGTGCACGTCTCGCATGGCGCGCATGTCGTGCCCGAGAGGCCCTACCCCCGTCGGACACCCGCCCTGCGCCGCACGGCCGCACCCGCGCCCACGAGCGCGGTGACGCCCAGGGCCGCGACCGCCGTCACGGCCGGCAGCGCCGAACCGCCGCCCGCCGCCCGCTCCTGGTCGGCCGCCAGCTGGTAGCCGCCGCCCTTGCCCTCCCGGTCGTACGCCGAGCCGGGCAGCTTGTCCCCGTACCGCTCGTGCACCAGCTTCTGGTATGCGGCCAGCGACACCCCGCCCGCGCCCACCGAGCGCCGGGCCTCGTCGTCCAGCGGCAGCACCCGGCCGTCGCGCAGCACGTACCAGGCGTTCACCTGCGGCTCGCGGAACGCCGTACCGCCACCGCCGCCGGCCGCCTTCGCCGCATAGTCGCTCTCGTCACCGCCGGAGGCGATGTTGACCACCCGCCAGGAGTCGCCCTGCCGGATCGTCCACACCGAGGCCGTCTGCCCGTCCGCCGCGACCACCTTGCTCGCGGTGAACTCGGCCTTCGCCACCGGCGCACCCGGGGCGCCGGCCACGAAACCCGCGTCCAGGGTGTACACCGGCACGGTGTCGCCGGCCAGCCGGGGCGCGGCCGCGCTCGCCGCCTGCGCCTCCTGCGCCGCACCGATGGTCAGCTGCTGGGTCGGCGGGACGCCCTTGCGGGCGAAGAAGTGGCCCACCTTGTCGAGGACGGCCTGGTCCTGGACCACACCACGGGCCTTCGCCAGATCCGCGGCGGGCACCGGCACCGGGGCGCCGGCCGCCCCGTCCGCATGCGCGGCCGGGGCCAGCCCCAGCCCGAGGCCGGCGGCGAGCAGGGCGGTGACGGCGGCCCGACGGGCCTTTCCGAGGTCAGTCATGGTCGCCCTCACGCGCCGATCCGGTACAGGGAGTGGGTCCACGAGAACGTGTTGTTGTTCACGTAGTAGTTGTAGTCCGCCCAGTTGTAGCGGTAGTTGGACGGCCACGGGTCGCCCCAGTACACCCAGTTGCTGCTGGTGTCGTAGCCGTAGACGACGTGCATGTGCCCGCCGCCGGAACTCCACTGGATCCGGGTCTCGATCGGCCGGTTCGCGTCCACCTCCGTCTGCACGGTGTTGTAGCGCAGGTAGCCGGTGACGTACGAACCCGGGTTGATGCCGACCCAGTCCAGCCCGTTCTGCACATCGGCCAGCGAGGCCTGACTGTTGGGGCAACTGGAGTTGACCGAACGGCCGAACGCGGCGTTGCAGAACTGGTTCTGGCTGTAGTTGTAGCCGAACCAGGTGGCGATGGTGTTCCCGCTCGCCGCCCAGCACCAGTTGGTCTGCTGTTGCTGCTGCATGGTGATGTTGAGCTTCTTGAACGTGCCGGCCAGATCGGCCGTGCTGCCGGGCGCGGCAGCCTGGCGGACCTGCGCCGGGGCGCGGTCCTGGACGGGAGCGAGACCCTGGGCGGGGGCGGCGAGCGCCGGAGTGGCCGCCACCGCGGTCAGCGCCGGGCCCAGCACGCCGAGGGCGAGCAGCGAGACCGCGCGGCGCAGTCGTATCCGTGGAACTGGCATGGGGGAAGTGCCTCCTTGCACAAGCGGAGCGAGGTGCTGTGTGGGGGCGCGGTCCGGATCGCGCCATGAGCATCCCGCCGCCCCCGGAAGCCGGTCAACGGCCTTCAGGACCATCACAGTTCAGGTGTGAACGACCGGCCACGGGTGTGAACGCCACCCCGAAGACCCCCGCGTGGCACGCCAGGCCCGGTGACAAACCGCCGCCCTGATGTGAATATTCACGGTCAAACACGGTCTGCCCGCACCCGTCCCCCAGGAGGCCGTCATCCACCGCACCGACCAGGCCGACCTCACCGCCGCCCTCCGCACCGGCCCCTTCCACCTCGCCCTGCGCACCGCCATCGCCACCCGCGGCCTCGCCCTCCACCGCATCCGGCGCCACCTCGCCCTGCGCGGCGTCCACGTCGGCCTCACCAGCCTCAGCTACTGGCAACAAGGCCGCCGCCGCCCCGAACGCCCCGAATCCCTCCGCGCCGTCTCCGCCCTCGAAGACGTCCTCGACCTCCCCGAACACTCCCTCACCCGCCTGCTCGGCCCCCGCCGCGCCGCCGACACCACCCCCGCCGGCCCACCCGTCCGCCCCTACCGCGACCTCATCTCCCCCGCCACCGCCGTCGACGACCTGCTCGCCACCATCGTCGGCCCCCGCGACACCGGCCTGCACACCATCACCCACATCGAACGCATCCGCCTCGGCCCCGACCGCCAACTCGCCCGCCGTGACTCCCAACACGCCCTCCGCGCCCACCGCGACGGCATCGACCGCTACCTCGCCCTCTACCAGGGCGACCCCGGCAGCGACATCACCCGCGTCGGCGTCCGCGCCGAAGAGAACTGCCGCCCCGGCCGCATCCGCCGCGACCAGACCCACCACCTGCTCGTCGCCGAACTCCTCCTCGACCGCCGCCTACGCGCCGGCGACACCCACCTCCTCGGCTACGGCTTCGACGACGCCCCCTCCCCCGACCCCAGCTGCGAATACGTCCGCGGCTTCAACTCCGGCGCCGGCCAGTACGTCCTCCAGATCACCTTCCACCCCGCCGCCCTCCCCGTCCGCTGCCACCGCTTCGCCCTCCACTCCCCGGGCGAAGCCCCCTACGAGACGGAGGAACTGACCCTGGACGGCCACCACTGCGTCCACCTGGTCGCGACGGCCCTGCGGCCGTGCCTGCTGGGAATCAGGTGGGACTGGGAGTGACGGGCACGCCGTCAGTGCGACCAGTACGGGTCGTCGATCACATCGACCTTGGCGTCGAGTGATGTCCGGACGAGCGGGGGGACGGGCTTGTACTCATGGGCGGGCTGGTACAGCACCCCAATGGCCTCCGCCCTGAACATCACCAGGTAGCTCGAGTCTTGCTGAGCCCTCGCGTAGAACGTCAGGAACGTCTCCCCACCCATGTCTCCCATACCCCGCAGGGCCTGAATCTCATCGGCGGGGTTCGACCGATCGACCACCCGGCTACCAAGTGCCTTCCAGGCTTGGGTCACCTGATCCATCAGGGTCGGCAGTTTCGCCCGCGAGACCGCGGTCCGCACGGTGACGATCTCGGTGACGGCCGAACCCATGCTCCGCTCGCCGTCCCAGAGATCGTCCTCCCTCCGCACCTCGAACTCGGCCCCCGCATAGGTGAATGAAGGCGAAACTCCATCCATGGTGGCGCGCAGGGCACGGTCGATCCGGCTCTTCCCCTCGCCCGTACCCACCCTGCCCGATCGATCGGCCAACGCCAACGGCCCGTACCCGTTGGCGAACAGCACCGCACCGAGGGCCACCGTGACGACGAACGACAGCAAGATCGAGCCGGCCACCTTCCAGCGGGTCGTCATCGGCCCTCCGTCAGGTGAACGTCGTCGGCCTTGCCCGTCACGATCGAGGCGATGTTGCCCAGCGAGGGGCCGCCGGTCTCCGGGGCCAGGTACTTGGTGTGCATCCCGAAGTCCTCCCAGCTCCACGACTTGCTCCAACCGTCGACGGTGAAGCGCTTGGCTCCGAAGGACTCGCTCGCTGGGTCTCTCCCGTACCAGAGGTCGTGCGGGTCGGCGCCGACCAAGCCGCCGAAGGGCCAGGGCACCGTCGCGGCGTTCGCCGAGGGGATTTGGGTGACCGGGTCGTTGCCGGCCGCGCCCGCCCACACATGCCCGGAGGGCATCCCCAGGTCCGAGGCGTGTGTCACGCCGACACCGGGACTGCCGATGATCACCACGTCGTCCGGCAGCGTGTAGTTCCCCTGGTGGGCGGCCATCTTCGTGGCCTGTCCGACGAGGAGCGAGCCGTAGCTGTGCCCCATCGAGGTGATGTGCGGGCCCTGGTCGTTCGTGTTGGTCGCCCGGAGCCCGGTGACGAACCTCGCGTAGTCGGGTGCACCTTTGACCGCCCGCTCGGGCGTGGCCGCTTTGATGTCGATGTCCGGCGGGTCGTAGCCGAGCCAGATGATGGAGGCCGCCGATCCACCGGGCTTGATCTTCTTGTTGGCCTCTCGCCAGACGTTCAAGGCGTTTTCCGCCTCGTTGGTGCCGGGCGTGGTACCTGACTTCGCCGCGCCGAGCGAATCGGGGGTGGTCGTGATCCCGGGAACGTAGGAGGAGATGTCGGTGGCGGTGTCGGGGTTTCCGAAGGACAGGATCGCGCGGCCTTGGCCTTCGGTACCGACGCCGATCAGGTAGGTGGGTGGCCGACCGTCCTTCGCCTGGGAATCCTGGGCGAGGCGCTCTTGGATGGGTTTGAGCTTCTGGTACTCCGCCTCTTCTTCCTTCGTCCGGTTCCTGCCTTCGAGTTCCCTCATCCGCTTGTCCAGGTACGTCTGGTTGACCCGGTCCCGCACCTCCACCGGGACCCCGTCCAGGTTTCCAATGTTCTCCGGATGGTGGTCGATGTACCACTGCCGGCCCGCCGGGTCGAGGCCGTTCCACCAGTTGTTGACCTCCGTCGGGGGCGCCCCCACGGCGGGCATGTCCCTGAGGTAGGGGGAGCCCGGGCTGTTCGCCGCCTTCTGGTCGGCCTCGGCGACGGCGAGGGTCAGCCCCGACTTGCTGGTGGCGTGCTGGGTGAAGCCCTTGAGCAGCCCCGCCAGGGTCTGGTCGGCCGCACTCGCCTCCGTGATGGCGGCATTGATCCGCATGGCGACGTCCTCGGCCGCCGTCTTCTGTTTCGTCTCCCAGGTGGCGTCCACGGGGCCGGTCGCCGGAGGCCAGCTCACCGTCCCGGTGTCGCTGACCGTCAGTCCCTTGGCGGTGGCGTCGACGAGGGCCTGCCGGAGTTTCGACTGGGCGAGCCCGAAGAGGTCGGCGTGGTCCCGCAGGGTCTGGCCGATGGCGGCCAGTTCGGTTTCGGCGGCGTGCAGTTGGCTGGTGGTGCCGTCCAGTGAGTGGAAGGCGGCGTCGGCCGCCGGGCCGGTCCAGCCGGATCCGTGGACCCGGTCGGCGGTACCGCTCTTCCAGTCGGCGGTGTGCTGCGTGTACGCCTTGTGCAGCGCGTCGTAGGCGTCCGCCGCCGCGTACAGGTCCCCCGGCTTGGCGTTCTTCAGGCTCGCGAGATCGAGGCGGTTCTCTCCCGCTCGCCGATCCGTGTCAACCATGAGTGCACCCCCCAGTACTCGCCGCTACCATAGCCCACGACCGACATCGGACGTCCGGGGGGACATCGTGCCGAGCGACCCAGGATTCACCGTCAAACCGGGCGAGTTGACCGCGGCCGGGAACAACGCGCTGACCGTCGCCGGGAAAGTGCCCGACGAGACCGCGAAGTTGGCCGAGCCGAGTGCCAAGGCGGCCGGGAGTCTGGCGGGTTGGCAGAGCGGGGCGGCGCTGCAGGGATGCGGCGCGGCCTGGAAGGCACTGCTGGACGGCCTGGCCGGTGACATGAAGTCGGCCGGCGGCAATCTGCTGACCTGCGCGCAGACCTACGTGAACACGGACCACCTGCCGGCCCCCACCACGACTGCGGCCGTCGACCCCTTCAACACGAAGGTGGTCGGCGGCCGCCCGGTCGACTACGCGTAGTTTCCGTCCTGCGTGGTGAAGTCCAGGGTCAGGCAGTCCTCGACCGGCCGGTAGCCGATCTGCTGGTAGATGGAGTTGCTGGTCGGGTTGGCGAGGTCGGTGTAGAGCAGGACTTCGGTTGCCCCCTGGGCGAGGGCGTGGGCGGAGGCGGCGGCGGTGACGGCGCTGGCGTAGCCGCGTCCGCGCTGGTCGGTCGGGGTGTAGACGGGGCCGATGCGGGACATTCCGGCGATCACCGGGCTGCTGCCGGCCAGGGCGACGGGGCGGCCGTCGTCCTCCCACAGGTGGAGGCCGCCGGCGGCGATCCGGTCGTCGACGGCCTGGGGGATGTTGGGCAGGTCGACCCCGGCTTCGACGAGGAACTCCTCGTACCAGCGGATCACCAGTTCGCGGTCGGCCGGGGCGGCGGGCCGGTGGTGGCCGGCGGGCGGGCGGGGCGGGGCGGTCAACTCGCCGAGCCGGTAGAGCCGTTCGTTGAAGCGGACGGACTGGCCGGCACCGGTGGCGGCGGTCCAGGCCGCGGCGAAGGCCCGGACCGCGTCCGCACCTCCGCCGACGCCGGACACCTCGGTGAACCCGCTCCCGGCGGCGGCCAGTTCGACCGCCAGCTCGGCTGCCGCCGCCGGCGTGCAGGAGAGCCGGGGGCCGAACGGCGGTGTCTGGAGGAAGGCTCCTTCGACCGGGCCGCCGTCCGCCGGGCGCCACCAGCCGAAGACCGGTGGCCGCTGCCCGAACACGTCCAGGCCGCGTTCGGCCAGCCGGTGTACGACCGTGAGCAGGACGGTGCTCTCGGCCGGGCGGGCGGCGAGGAACTCTTCCGCGTGGTGCCGGAAGTCGTCGAACGAGCTGCTCAAGGTCCAGGTCATGGCCCATTCTGGCCCGGCCGAACCCCCTCCCACCAGCGATTTATTCGACGGCGACGCCCAGCCGCTCGGCGAGGACCGCCGGGTCGGTGGTCGGCGCTTCGCAGGCGAAGTGCCGGCAGACGTAGGCGGCGGGCGCTCCGCCGACCAGCGGCCGGCCCGCCAGCAGCGGCACCTCCGCGCCGCCGTCCTCCGCCGAACCACCCCCCGAACCGTCCACCGAACCGTCCGCCGAAGCACCCGCCGAAGCACCCGCCGGGCTCTCCGCCGAACCATCCGCCGGGCCCGCCGGCGCGCCCACCGCGACGACCGCCCCGGGCGCGGTCCCGAGCAGCGCGGCCCGGCGCAGTGCGGCGGTGGCCGGGTCGTCGGCCGGGCCGACGACGGCGACTTCGCGCGGCCCGTCGAGCAGCGCCTCGGCGACGGCGAGGCCCCAGCCGATGAACCGGGGGGCCCGGGACGCGAGCGCGCCGACGATGCCGAGGGCCCGTTCGGCGGCCGTCCGGTGCCGGTCGGAGCCGGTGTAGGCGGCGTAGGTGAGCAGGGCGCCGGCGGCGGCGGTCCAGCCGGACGGGGTGGCGTTGTCGGTGGGGTCCTGGGGACGCCGGATGAGTTCCTCGGCGTCGTCGGCGGTGTCGTAGAGCGCGCCGGAGGCCTCGTCGGTGAAGTGCTTGAGCACGGTGTCGAGGAGTCCGCCGGCCAGTTGCAGCCAGGCGGCGTCGCCGGTGACGGCGTACAGGGACAGGAAGCCCTCGGCGGTGTCGGCGTAGTCCTCCAGGACGCCCGCGTTGGTGCCGGCCCGGCCGTCGCGGGAGGTGCGCAGCAGCCGGCCGTCGGGGGTGAGGTGGACGGCGAGCAGCAGGTCGGCGGCGCGTTCGGCGGCCTCGACGAGGTCGGGGCGCTCCAGGAGGGCGCCGGTCTCGGCGAGGGCGGCGATGGCGAGGCCGTTCCAGGCGGCGACGACCTTGTCGTCGCGGGCGGGGGCGGGCCGCCGGGTGCGGGCCTCGAACAGCCGGGCGCGGATGGTCTCGTACTCGGCGAAGTCCTCGGGATCGGCGAGGAGTTGGAGGACGGAGGTGCCGTGTTCGAAGGTGCCGCCGGCGGTGACGGTGAACAGCCGGGCGGCGGTGGCCGCGTCGGCGGGGCCGAGCAGGTCGACCAACTGGCCGGGCTCCCAGACGTAGTAGGCGCCTTCGGTGGACTGCCCGGTCTCCTCGTCGAGGCTGTCGGCGTCCAGCGCGGACGCGAACGCGCCTTCGGGGGTGCGCAGTTCGCGCAGCAGGAAGTCGGCGGTGGTCAGCGCGGTCCGGCGGGCCAGCGGGGAGCCGGTGGCCCGCCACAGGTGCAGGTAGGCGCGCAGCAGCAGGGCGTTGTCGTACAGCATCTTCTCGAAGTGCGGCACGACCCAGCCGGCGTCGACCGCGTACCGGGCGAAGCCGCCGCCGAGTTGGTCGTGGATGCCGCCGCGGGCCATCGCCTCGCCGGTGCGGACGGCCATCTCCAGGGCCGCCTCGGAGCCGGTGCGGGCGTGGTGGCGCAGCAGGAACTCGACGACCATGGCCGGCGGGAACTTGGGCGCGCCCCCGAAGCCGCCGTGCCGGTCGTCGAACTCCCGGCTGAGGGCGACCAGCGCCTGGTGCAGATCGGCACCGGCGGGCGGGTGGTGGGCGCCGGCCGAGTAGACGGCGGCGCGCTCGGCGAGGTCGGCCCGGATCCGCCCGGCGACCTCCGCGACCTCCTGCCGCCGGCCCCGCCAGGCGGCGTCGACGCCTTCCAACACCTGGCGGAAGGACGGCATGCCGTGCCGGGGCTCCGGCGGGAAGTAGGTGCCGAAGTAGAACGGCTCCTTGTCGGGCGTGAGGAACACCGTCATCGGCCAGCCGCCCTGCCCGGTGGCGGCCTGCACGGCCTCCATGTAGACGGCGTCGACGTCGGGCCGCTCCTCCCGGTCCACCTTGACGGCGACGAACCGCTCGTTCAGGTAGCCGGCGACCCCGGCGTCCTCGAAGCTCTCGTGGGCCATCACGTGACACCAGTAAATTATTAGAAGCATAAGTGACAGGACGCATAGCCCACACTCAAGAGGATGGGCACGTCCCGCCGCTTAGCTTCATTCATCGCCTCCTCTCCCCATGGCCACCAATCCACCGGATTGGAAGCGTGCTGGAGCAGGTACGGCGACGTCGCGTTCGCGAGTCGATTCATGCTGGCATCGTCGCACGATCACGGCCGCCCAACCTAGCTTTCGAGGGGGTGGGTCCACGCGTGCGCACACCATGCACCCAACGGCCAGCAGATCCCACTCCCCCGAGGAACCTGCCGAACGATCTCGGACTGTGTGGCGAGCCCGCCAGTCTCGCTCCCCGGAGGACTTGCCCGCTTGCTATCCGCTCCGACACTTCCCGGTGCCAGCTGGCGGCTCACCAGCCGGGCCGCCGTAGGATCGGTGCGCCAGCACGAGGTAGGCAAGAGAGCAGGAGCACGCCGTGCATTTCATGGTCTTGGACGGGCCGGGGCACGTCCCCGCGAGAGGTCCACGCCCCTGGGTGCTCCTGAACAAAGAAGCGTGGGACGACTCCGGATTCCGCACCCTGTTCCGGCTGTCGATCGCCGACTCCGACGACACCGTGCACCAGATCGGCCAGGTCAAAATCGGCCAGCTCGGCATGGACGGTCACGAGAACGGCGTCCCGGACCTGCCGCGGAACTTCAACTCGCTCGACGACACGCTCTTCTCCGTTGGACAGGATGACACGTACTACGAGCGGCTGCGCCAGCTCGGTGACGACATACGTCGCGGCGTCCTGATCGGTCTGCGCGACATGGCCTTCGACAACAGCATCTTCGAAACCGCCCGCCATCAAGAGGTGACACGGACCTCGCTGTGGCGGTTCGTGAAACCGTTCATGATCGAGGAGCAGTTCCGGCGCATCGCACGCGACGGCGACCGCATCACGCCCTTTCACGTCTCCTACCAGGGCCCCGCGCCGGCCACCGCAGACACAGGCGGCCTTGAGCTGTCCTTCCAGGTGACACCACACAGCCAGCCCTCCAGCAACATCCACGTGCTCACCGGCCGAAACGGCGCCGGCAAGTCCGTCCTGCTCAACCGCCTGGCCAGAGCGGTCGCCGACCCAGAAGCCGACCCCTCGGAGGTCGGCCGCGTCATCGAGGACAGCCGAGGCCAGCGCCGGTCCTTCGGCAACCTCGTCAGCGTCTCCTTCAGCGCCTTCGACGACCTTCCCCTCCTCCCGGACGACGAGTCGTTCCCCACCACCCACGTCGGCCTGCGCATGCCCTCAGGCGGCACACGGGCGCCGCGCATCAAGTCCCAGTGGCAGCTGAAACGCGACTTCGCCGAGAGCGTCGAGGCCTGCCTGACCGGCGAGCAGGCGCACCGCTGGATCAGCGCGTTGCGGACACTGGCATACGCTGGCAGCGGTCTGCTGGCCGAGGACTGGCTGGAAGACTTCCAGGCGACACGCAGCCCCAACAGCCGCCGGGCCAAGGCCCGCAAGCTGTTCGCCTCCCTCAGCTCCGGCCACAAGGTCGTACTGCTGACTGTGACCCGGCTGGTCGAGCACGTCGGCGAGCGCACCCTCGTCATCATCGACGAGCCGGAGACCCACCTCCATCCGCCCCTGCTGTCGGCCTTTGTCCGGGTACTGTCTAGCTTGATCTCGAACCGCAACGGGCTGGCGCTCATCGCCACCCACTCCCCCGTGGTCTTGCAGGAAGTCCCCGCCCACTGCGTCTGGAAGCTGCGCCGCTACGGTGACCACGTCGTTGCCGACCGCCCCGAAACCGAGACGTTCGGGGAGAACGTCGGTGTCCTCACCCGCGAAGTCTTCGGCCTGGAGGTCACCGCCTCCGGTTTCCACTGGGAACTGAACCGCCTCGTCGACGACGGGGAATCCTTCGGCAGCATCCTGGAACGGTTCGGCGGCCGCCTTGGCGGCGAAGCACGCATGATCGTCCGCTCCCTGATCGCTCTCCGCGACCTCGGCGATGAAGCCTGGGTACCGGGGGAACCGTCCTGATGTGGCCGATCCAGCAACCCGACCTCGACGCCCGCAGCGTCTACACCGCCTGCATCTCCAAGACCCGGCCCGCGAAGGTCAAAGCCCGTCTGGAACTGCTGGAAGACGCCGTCGCTGCCGCAGCCGACGAGTACGAGAAGGCTGCCGCCACCGGGTCACTTCACGCCCTGAAGCACTTGAAGGACCAGCCCGACGGCAACGACCCTGCCAAGGGCGACAACAAGAAGCTCACCAGTTGCTACACGAGCCGCATGGCCCGCAAAGGCAGCGCGGGCCGGGAGATCTACGACCAGCTGGTCAAAAGCGCCCGCCGGGGACGCTGCCCGCTGTGCGGGCACGGGTTCGCCGACACCATCGACCACCAGCTCCCCAAGATCGCCTACCCGCTGCTCGCGGTCACCCCGGCCAACCTCGTCCCCGCGTGCCTGCCCTGCAACAAGGCCAAAGGCGAAGCGATACCGGCCCTGGCCGAGGAGCAGACGCTCCACCCCTATTTCGACGATGTCAGCGGCCAGGTATGGCTGGCAGCCCGCCTTACCCCGCCACCGGAGCCGGGCGTCATCTTCTTCGTCGCCCCGCACCCCGACTGGTCGGCGACCTTGACCGCTCGCGTGCAGAAGCACTTCGCCACTTACAAGCTCGCCAGGCTTTACGCGGCACAGGTGGGTACCGAGCTGGCCGCACTCAGCGACTATCTACGCGGCAAGCCGTACCGGGCCGCCATCGACGAAATCCATGACCGGGCCGCAAGCTACGGAAACCGAAACTCCTGGCAGGCCGCCCTCTATCGAGCCCTGGCCGCCAATCCCTGGTTCATCAAATCCGGCTGCCTCAATGAATGGGACGACTGACCTGCCCTCTGTGGGCCCGCCCAATGAGCCAGGTGGCCGCCGACTGCGAAGCCACCGTCTCCAAGGTCGTGCACACCCACGGCCCCCGCAACAGCCAACCGCCGAGGCAGTCCGGCCAACCGCCTCCAGCAACTCTGTCACTACCGGATGACGGGCAGCCTCCCGATCCGCACATGGGGTACCGGTCTCCGGGCCCGGGGTGTTCACGCCCAGTGGGCGAGTCCGTCGTCATGATCGGATCGCCTGCGGAAGGTCGGCCCGGGACTGGGCAAAGAGGTACGCCGCTGGCGTACCAGGAGGTACGCTGTCGACATACCTTTGCGATCTCAGCACCACACCTCCTGGAGTCGACGATGCGGGACAGCACAGGCCCGTTCGAATACGACGGGCCAGTCGCTGGTGACCAGGTGGTCGACAGGTGCCGAGAGGCCGAGATGATCAAGGCATGGGCCCGCGAGGGCCGGCTGATGGCGCTGGTGGCACCGCGGCGCTTCGGCAAGACGAGCCTGATTCACAAGATCGCGGCCGAGGGGCAGCGGGACGGCCTGACTGTGGTCACTGCCGATCTGTTCGGGGTCGCGAGCTTCTCTGACCTGGTGCTTCGCCTTGAGCGGGCGTGGGCGTCGTACGCACCCGAGGTGGTGCGTCCGGCAGTGAGCAAGATCTTGGCTGCCTCGCAGGCTGGAGTGTCGATCACGGGGTCCGGATTCGCTTCGGCCATGGATAGTCGGCCCGCAGCCGACCCGCTGGCGGCATTGAATGCTCTGCTAGAGCTTCCCTCCCTGTTGGCTCAGCGTGAGGGCGGGCGGACTCTGATCGTGCTCGATGAGTTCCAGTCTGCTGCTGGTGTGCCGGGGGCAGAGGCGTTGATCCGGCAGCATGCTTGCCGACAGCGGGCGGCCGTCTCCTACCTGTTCTCCGGGAGCAGGCCAGACATGCTGTCCACGGGGTCTGCCGAAGGGGAGGGGGAGCCAGTGTCCGCGCTCCGCCTTGGTCGGCTGCCCAAAGCGAAACTCCGCGAATCGATCCAAGAGCGGTTCGCTACCGCAGGGGACCGCGACGTGACTGGTGTGCTGGACGAGCTACTGGCTGCGGGCGAGGGGCATCCCCAGCGGACCATGCTGTTGGCTCACCTGCTGTGGCAAGAGGTCCCCGCAGGAGAGCCAGCCACCAGTGATCATCTCGATGCAGCGATTGCTGCGGCTCTGCGGCAGATCGACCCTGAAGCACGAGCCACGATGAGCGGGCTCAGCGTGGGCCAACGCAAGGTTCTCCGGGCGGTGGCTGAGTACGGCGCCCCGATGGCCGCGCGGGCTGTGCGGACACTGGGCCTTCCCAAGACGACAGCTCAGAAAGCGGCACCGCATTTGGTCGCCAGCGGGCTCATCGAAGACACGAGTCAAGGGTGGCGTGTGATCGATCCGTTGCTGGCCCGCTGGATCCAGACGAACTACGGGACTCGCGCATGAGTAATCAGCCGCAGGACGAGGTGTCATTCGAACGCGGGCAACGAGTGAGAGTCCAGGCCAGCGGAGTGCCCGAATTCGCCACTGTCCGCTTCGCCCTGCCCGGCGATGACCCGGGTTCGTGGGACCTCATCCTTGTTGACGACCAGGACCGACGGCATGAGGTGAACCTGGCCGCCGGAGACACCCAGACCGTGCGGCCCCTGGTCAGCGACGGTCGAGCCGACTCGGCCAGGGTGCTGGCAGCCATGTGGACCCAGTGGATGTATGCCGCCGCCACCAACGCCGAATCCAGCGCCATGGCGGCCACCCCGTTGAAGCCGTACGCGCACCAGACCACGGCTGTTTACGGCGCGATGCTGCCGCAGCCGCTGCTGCGCTTCCTGCTCGCGGACGAGCCTGGCACAGGCAAGACGATCATGGCCGGCCTGTATCTCCGGGAGATGCAGCGACTGGGCCTGGTCAAGCG
This sequence comes from Kitasatospora sp. NBC_01300, assembly GCF_041435235.1. Classification (NCBI taxonomy): domain Bacteria; kingdom Bacillati; phylum Actinomycetota; class Actinomycetes; order Kitasatosporales; family Streptomycetaceae; genus Kitasatospora; species Kitasatospora sp. NBC_01300. The sequence goes on from NZ_CP108408.1 coordinate 3,156,124, forward strand.
TGCGATTATCGTCTGCCCGGCGAACCTGGCCACCAAGTGGGTCGACGACTTCGAGCGTCTGCTCGGCGGAGGACTGCGCCAACTCACCTCGGCGACTGTGCGTGAGAACGCGCTGAATTCCAACGACCTGTGGGTGGTCTCTCTTGAGCTGGCGTCCGTCAACCCGGCCGTACAGGACGCCATTCGGCCGGACAAGGCCGGCTGGGACCTGGTGGTCTTCGATGAGGCGCACCGGCTGACTCCTACCGCCGCCGGATTCCACCAAGTCGGCCGCCTCCTGGCCAAGAACACCCCGCGGGCACTGCTGATGACCGCGACCCCGCACCGGGGCAAGGAGTGGCTCTTCCGGCACCTGCTGCACCTTGTGGACCCGGCGATCTACCCGGACCCGGGCAGTGACCCCAATGTGACGCTGCGTGCGCTTCGCCCGGGTCCGATCCATTTCCTGCGGCGGATGAAGGAGGACCTGGTCGACTACGACGGCAGGACCCGACTGTTCAAGGGCCGCGCCGCGCACAACCACAGCGTCCCCCTGTCGCAGGTCGAATACGGCTATTACCAGGCCGCATTGGACATGGTCGACAGGTACTTCCCACCCGCCGCGCAGCCGCTTGCCCGCATGGTGTACGCGAAGCGGGCCGCTTCCAGTTTGTACGCGCTTGCCGAGACACTGCGCCGGCGCCACGACCACATGGGGGCGATGAGTGAGGCGGAGGCCGCTCTCATCGCCGAGGGCGACGGGCAAGGCGACGAGGCGGAGGTCGACGAGGCGAAGGTCGTCCACACGAGCTCGACCGCCAGCAGGGCCGAGCGGGCAGCGATCAAGAGCCTCGCAGACCAGATCAACGCCACACTCCGTGATCAGGCCTGGAAGCCGTCGAAATGGAAGCGGCTCACCGAGGACTGCCTTGCCCCGCACGGGGTCCTTCCCGGCAACGGCGAGCAAGCCGTGGTGTTCACCGAGTACGCCGACTCGGCCCAGTGGGTAGCACAACGCCTCGAAGCCGAAGGGTTCACTGCCAAGCTGTACTCGGGTCGGCAGAATAAGGCTGAACGCGACGACGTGCGCCGAGCCTTCATGCGAGGCGAGTTCCAGGTCATCGTCACCACCGACGCCGGTAACGAAGGCATCGACCTTCAGGCCGCGCACGTGCTGGTTAACTACGACATCCCTTGGTCCCTCGTGCGCCTTGAGCAGCGGATGGGACGTATCCACCGCGTCGGTCAGTTGCGTGATGTCCACCTGTACAACCTGATCGCCACTGACACGCGAGAGGGTGAAACCCTGCTCAGGCTGCTGGACCACTTCGTCACCGCGGCGAATGAGCTGCGTGGCCAGATGTTCGACAGTCTGTCAGCGGTGGCTGAGATCACCGGCGTTGACTACGACAAGTGGCTCTCCGACCTGTACGGCAACGACGAAGGCAGGAAACAACAGGCGATCGACGCCGCCAAGGCCGTCCAGTCCCAGGAGCTCACCCGGGCTGCCAGGCAGGTGCGGGACAACGAACGACGTCTGGCCAGCCAGGTCGACGCCGTCGCCGCGCTGACCCTGCTTCAGCGTGATCTGTTCGCACGGATCAACCCGGCGATCGTCGAGGCATACCTCGACCGGCTCACCGCTGCCCGAGTACTGCAGTCTTCCCCGACGGCCGCCGGCGCCGGATTCCGCCGGCTGGCGCTGGAGGGTACGGCAAGGTTCCCCGTCACCCTTGGCGGCGCTGGCGAGGTCCACATCGCCACCAGCGGCGACGCGGTACGCGAGGCCGCGGAGAGCATCGACGTCGGCGACACCATTACGCTCGGCCCGGGCGAGCCCGGGTTCACCGATCTGATCGGCATGGCGGAACACTCCCTCGCCGAGGACCTGCACCAGTCCGGCGCCGCTGCCGACCCCACAAGTCTCACCCCGTACGACCTGTACGCGTACACGGCGACCTTGACGGAAAGCGACGGGAAGCGCGCGAGCATCTGGGCGAGCCTGGTCAAGGTCGACGACAGCGGCAACGCCCGCCCGGTGCGGTGGGAAACGCTGGCCAACCTCGTACCTACTGGTCAGTACGGCACCGCGCCCCATCCCGCCCGAGAGGGGCTGGCGCTCTCGACTGCCCGGGAGGTGGCCGATGAAACTGTCGCCGAACACCGGCGCGTGCGCGCTGACTGGTTCGCCCAAGCGCGCAAGGATCTGACCAACCTGCCGCTGAGCCTGACAGAGAACATCGACGACCGCGCGGCCCGGGTCGAACTGCGGCGCCGGCTCCAGGCCCAGACCGCGCAACGACTCGACGAGCTTGAACGCCTTGCTGACGTGCAGTTGACCGCGCCGAAGCTGATCGGCCGTATCCGTGTCCTGGCGGCCGCTGATATCACGGTCCAGGCGGAAATAGACGCAGAGCTGGTCTCCATGCGCCACGTCCAACAGCTCCTCGCCGACGATGGGTGGGCTGTGGAGGACGTGCACACCGAGGGCCGTGGCTACGATCTGGAAGCGCGTCGGAACAGCCAGGTCCGGCATGTCGAGGTCAAGGGCCTGCTGGGCAACGCGGCCAGCGACGGCATCCGGATGACCGGCAACGAGGTCCTGATCGCCACCCAGCACCGCAAGGAGTACTGGCTCTACGTCGTCGACCAGTGCGCTGACGGCCGCGGACGTTTCTTCGGGGCCTACCAGGACCCTGCCACCCTCTTTGCCAATGTCATGACCGGGAACGCGATCTTCCGCGTCCCCGGTAGCAGTCTCAAGAACGCCCCGGGGAGCAACACATGAGCCGGATGATCGAACGATGGTTTCCCAGCGCCGAGGTGTCGGCCAACAGCGACAAGGGCTGGGGGTCAGGGAATAGCGAGATCTCCCTGTTCATGTGGTTCGCCAAGCGGCCCACCGCCCAGGCCAAGGCCGCCACGATCTGCTCCCTGCTGCCGTGGCCCGACGAGGTCGGCGAGCAGACCCGGTTGCAGAACCTCGTCCGGGAGGCCATGACGGGACGCTACGGGGCGTGGGGCGAACTGCAGGCCGAGATCGCCAAGGCCAACCCGCAGGGCGCAACCACCCTTGATCCGTTCTCGGGACGCGGCATGATCCCACTGGAGTCGGCACGCCTGGGCGTCCAGGCATCCGCCGTCGACTACAGTCCGGTCGCAGTACTGGCCAGCCACCTGCTCACCTCGGCCCCGTTCGAGGACTGGAGCCAGGAGCCTGACCTTCCGTTCGGCGACCTCGGCCATCTGCTGACCTCCCGCACGGACCGGCTGCTCGGCGACCTTGAGACGCTGTTCGCCGAGATCCAAGCCAGGCATACCGCTGCAATGAGCGACTTCTACCCTCGCAGCAACGGCGCATTTCCATGGGGGTACCTGTGGGCCGTCGAGATCCCCTGCCAGGAGTGCGGGCACGCGTTCCCGCTCATCGGTTCCTACGAGTTGATGCCCGCTCGCGGCTCCCGCGAAGCGGTGGCGTTCTACATCGCCGCGGACCGGGCCTCCGGAACATGGGAGGCCGTCGTGACGCCGGGCAAGCCCTCCCGGGCCCCCACGCTGACCAACGCCGTGGAGAACGGCAAGAAGGTGCCGGGCAAGAGCGCGATCTGCGTGTTCTGCAGCCACGTCCACTCGCTGGCTGTGCACCGGCGGCTCTTGCAGGAAGGCCAGGGCCGCGACGCTCTCGTCCTGGCAGCAGATATCGACGCGAAGAGCCAGAAGACCTTCCGCCAGCCCACCGACGAGGAGCGGAAGGCCGCCGCTGCGGCCACCACTGCGCTGGGCTTCGAGCCAGCGTTCAGCCCCTTCCTCCCGGCGATCCCGGACGAGGGGATCGCCCCCGGCAACAACAACATCATCGGGCCGAGCATCTACGGGGCGAAGACGTACGGCGACTTCATGGTCGACCGTCAGACCCTCTCGTACGTGCGCCTGGCACGGATCATCAACGAACTCGGCGACGAGCTCACCGCAGCCGGGTTGTCGCGTGATTACGTGCGGGCCCTGTGCGGCTACGCGACGGCGGTCGTGGTGAAGAAGTTGCGGCGCTCCACCCGCGGCGCCCGGTTCCAAAGCAAGGGCGGTGCTCAGGTCGGGGACCTGTTCGTCAACGAGGGGTCCATCACTTTCTCCCACGACTTCTTCGAGTCCGGCATCGGCGACGGCCCCGGAACGTGGAAATCGATCTCGGACAACGTGCTGGCCGCCTGCCGGAACCTGTTCTCCGGCCTGCGCGGGGTGCCCGCCTCGGTGCAGCGCGGAAGCGCGACCGCGCTGTCCTACCCGCCCAAGACGTTCAGCGCGGTGGTCACAGACCCGCCGTACGACCAGATGATCGCCTACGCGGACGCTTCGGATCTCTTCTACACCTGGGTCAAGCGTTGCCTGCACAACACCTGGCCGGAGCTTGCCGTCACCGCCGACCCGCACGGCTGCCAGGACAAGAGCCAGGAGATCATCGTCAAGCGGGTACGCGGTGAGGCCCCGAACGAGCACCGCACCCGCGAGCACTACGACAACCTCATCGCGGACGCCTTCGCGCAGATGCGCCTGGCCGTCCGCGACGACGGCGTCGTCACGATCGTCTTCGGCCATGGTGAGCCCGAGGTGTGGCAGCGGCTGCTGCACTCCATCGAAAAGGCGGGGCTGGTGATGACCGGCTCGTGGCCGGCCAACACTGAATCCGGCGGGCAGCAGGGCAAGGCGAATATCGAGACCACGCTGACCATGGCCTGCCGTCCTGCCCCGGCCGGACGGCCGGCCGGCCGCAAGGGTGCCGTCGAGGCGGAGATCAAGGCGGAGATCAAGCGCCGCTACCCCGACTGGGAGCGGTGGGGCCTGGCGCCCGCCGACATGCTAATGGCGGCGGCCGGCCCCGCGATGGAGGTTGTGGGCCGCTACAGCGAGGTCCTCGATGCCAAGGGCGGACCAGTCGACATCCACACGTTCCTACCGCTGGCTCGCGCCGCGGTCCAGGAAGCCATGGCTGTCGAGGTCAACAACCAGCCACTCTCGGCCTTCGACGCCCGCACCCGGTTCGCCCTCTGGTGGATTCGGCTCTACGGCCGACAGGTCCAGGCAAAGTCCGAGCTGCGCTGGCAGGCCCTGGCTTCTTCCCTCGACCTCGCCGCCGTACGCGATCTTGTGGGTGACGCCGACAAGGGGGTCCGCTTCATCACCTCGCGTGAGTACTACGGCAAGGTCGACGGCGACTCCGCCGCGGTCGACGTAGCACTCGCGCTCGCCGCGGCGTCCGATGAGGGCTTGCAGGCCATGGGTGAGGTCCTGGCGGCATCGGAGCGCGGTGTCGACGACACCTACCTCTGGTCGGCCATCCAGTTCCTCGCGGACCGGCTTCCCGACAACGACCCGGACTCAATCGCGTTCACCCGAGTCCTGCGCACCCGGGCCGGAATCGGCAGCGCCGCCGAGGCGGTCACCGCCAGCGCCTTCGAACGCGCGCGCCGACAGGGCGCCCAGCTGAAGCTGATGTGATGACGAGCACACCACGAGCACCCATGTTCACCAGCCCAGGAGATAAGTAGTGACGACGAGCGTGACCCCGTGGTGGAAGGCCCTGAAGATCCGTGAGGAGATCCTCAACGCCTCCGGCCAGATCGACGATGTGCAAATGTCGCTGTTCCGCGCCGTCCACGGCACCGCCACGGACCGGCCGCCGTATGCGGATGCGGCCTATTACGGTGACATCACCCACCCCACCGAGCGGCTGATCGACCTCCTCACCGAGATCGCGGTCCGCGTCGGAGGCGGTGACGACTACCTCAAGGCTCGGGCCGTCACCCGGCTCGACCAGGGCATGGGTGGTGGTAAGTCGCACGCCTGCATCGGAGCCTTCCACCTGGCTGCCAATCCCACGGCGTTGCTGTCCACCGAACTGGGCGAGAAGGTCGTCGAGCGGGCGAAGGCCAAGATGGGCCGAGAGCTCGCCCGGGACCTCGGAGGGCCGCATGTGGTCGTCCTCCCGTGCGACAACATGACCGCCGGTGCTGGCGTGCAGGAGCTCGACGGGCCGGCGGTCAGCCTCTACGAGCGGTTCCTGTGGCGGCTGTTCTCCAAGGACTACTCGCTCTACGAGCGCTACCAGCCCTTTTGGAGCGACAAGCACAAGATCGCCGAGGCCATCCGCGCCGTGAACAGGCCTGTGTTGATCATCGTCGACGAGGTCCTGGACTACATCGGCAACGGTCTCGACGGCACCAAGAAGCCCGATCTTGCAGCCCAGGACATGGCGTTCCTGCGCGCCCTTCTCGACGTCGTCAACGACGTCCCTCACGTGGCGATGCTCGTCGTGATGATCGCTTCCGACGCAGACAAGACCGCGCTCTCGCCGGCTGGCAAGGAACGCCGCGACGACCTCAACACCCTGCTCGAACGCAACGGCCTGCCGGCCACGGTCACCGAGGTCAGCGATTTCGCCGACATCCTGCGGCGGCGACTCTTCGACACCGAGCCAGCCGCCGAGGTGCTCGCCGCGACGGCCCGCCTCTACGAGCCGGTCCTGGGCGACAACGGCTGGACCAAGCACGTCTGGGAGCAGATCGGTGCTGACTGGCGCCGCCACTGGTCGGACGAGGTTGCTGCCTGCTACCCCTTCCACCCGATGCTCGTGAGTCTGGCGAAGGACGAGTGGAGCAGAGTCACCGGATTCCAGCGTGTCCGATCCACGATCCGGATCTTCGCTGCCACCGTGTTCGCCCTGCAACAGCGAGGCAAGGCGGGAGAGTGGGTGCCGGCACTCATCGGACCCGGAGACCTTCCCCTGTCGGAGAGCACAGTCCGCGAGGCGCTCCTGGGCAGCGGCCTAGTGGAGGATGACCGCACGATCGCGAACTACCGAAGCCTCGCCGAAATCGAGGTCGTCAACCACGAAGGTTCGTCAGGAACAGCACGCCGCCAGGACCTCGAACGCCCCGAGGTGCCGTGGCATGGGGATAATCCGCGAGCCGCTGAACGCGCTGCCACCTTTATCTTCCTGGTGAGCATCGTCGGCACCCTCCGTCCCGGTCGAGGGCGCGGTGCCAGCGCGCCCGAGGTCAAGGCGGCCACCAGTGTCCCGCACGCCAGCTACACCATCACCGACGCCGACATCGTCGTCGAAGAGGTTGTCAACCAGGAACGGGGCATAAGCGCTCTCGACATCGCCCGAGGCCAGGGCAACAACAAGCCCGCCCGTTACTTCATGTCCACCCGCCTCACCCACCAGATGCTCGTCAAGGACATCCGGCGCACCATCACCGAAACCGAGCGGGACCAGGTCATCGCCGACTTCGCTCAGAAGCTCGCCAACAGCGGCCCGTTCCGTGAACTCAAGTTCATTCCCGCCGATGCCCAACGCACCGCAGTCGATGTCATGGCCACCAGCGGCCTGGACATGGCCTACACAAACCGGCTCGTCGTGCTCGACCCTGCCCAGTTCAGCCTCCGCAACGGCATGGAGAAGCCGACGATGGAGGCGCTGACCGTCGCGATGGGCCTCGGGCAAGGTGTCCAACAGCTCCCCGTCCAGTGGGCCAGCAGCGCGGTCTACGCCGTGGCGAACACCCAGCGCCGCAGCCTGGTGCGCGGCCTGGCAGTGGAGTACCTGGCGCGGCAACGAGCCCTGGCCGCGCCCGAGGTGCAGAACGACAGCGAACTCAAGACGATCGGCACCAAGGAACTTGCCACGGCGAAAGAGCAGCTGGAGAAGGCCCTCAAGCGGGCCTACCAGCACGTCGTCTTCCTCGCGCAGCCTGACCCGGACGGAGAGCGCTACCTCGACGAACTCACCTACGATGACGACAACTTCACCGCTCTGAACGGTACTGCGGTCTGGAAGGCGCTGGCCGCGCGGGACAAGGTCTTCGATGTCGGGGAGTTCACTCCCCGAGCCCTGCACCACAACCTCCGCGACCAGGACTACGGGAAGACCCTCTCCGACATCCGGGCCGCGTTCTACAGCGCTCCGAGACTGCCGCTGCTCTACGGTGGGGATCGCGATCTTCAGCAAGCGATTCACGACGCCGTGGACCAGGGCCTGGTGAGCATCGTCGACGGCAATGGAACCGAGGTCGCTGTCACCGGGCCTGCGCAAGTCAACCTGGCGAGCACGAGCCTGCGGCTCTCGAAGCCGAAGCCTCAGCTCTGCCCGACCTGCGGTGAGCCTTCCCACGACGGCACCTGCACCGACACAAGCGAACCCTCAGCCCCGAATGACACGACACAGAGCGGGGCAGGGGCAGCAAGCGCCACTCAGGCGAACGGGGCAGCCGGCCACCAGGACACCGGAGCGGACGGTTCAAGCGACGACGTCCCTCAGCAGTCCGGTGGCAAGGACCAGAAGGCAGTGTTCTCGTTCACCTGCAACCTCCTGGCCGATGACGACACCGCTGATGGACTTGCCGCATTGTTCCGTTCGTTCTTCATGGCTCTGGACGAAAGGCAGATCAGCTACCTTCAGAGCACATTCCAGGTCGTACTGAGTGCCGAGGGAGCCGAGCAGATCCGGCAACGACTCGACGAGATGGGGATCTCGGCGACGTTCAAGGAGATCTAGACACTTGTCACACCGGTCGAGTTATCGGCCATGAGGCATTGGAGCTGGGCGCCCTGGAGACCCCGACGTATGCGGGGCGCCCAACTCGCCACCATTGACCCCAATGGTGAAGTGCGTGGGCGGACCGCCACTCCGGAGCCTGTGCGCCCGTCACCTCGCCGCGAGATGGTCGATGGCGGGAGTCCGGGGTAGGGCGGCGAAGATGATATGTGTCCCCCGCCGCAACTACCTCGGAGTCTGCGGCCCCGACAGACCCTCTGCCGGGGCGTGGCCCTCCTCGGTCTCAGGACATCCGATTGGATGCAGGACGGTTGTGCTTTCGGGTAGAGGCGGGAGATGGGTACCCGAGTCACACAGTCGGTCCCTGTTCGGCGGTTGCCCGGGACCACGCTCTTACCGTTATCTGGGCACATGACCGAGACCGCGTTCTCTCCGTCCGCGCTGGCAAGGTACATCGAGCTACGCGGCATGGGCTCGGCCGAGCTGGCGAGGGCCGTCGGCGTGTCCGAGCGGGCGGTGCAGTACTGGCTGGCTGGGCGGAGCGCTCCTGGTGATCGGTCGTTCGGGCGTTTATTGGCTGTCCTGCGGTGCGACGCGCAGGACTTGTGCGGCAGGCTTCGTGGAACCGAGACTCTTGCGGACCTTCGCAGGGACGCTGGGCTGGAGGTAGGTCAGGCCGCTACCGCAGTGGCCGAGAAGCCATGGGCTCGGGACTTGGGCTTCGATGCCGGGATGCTCCGGGCTCTGGAACTCGGACGAGCAGTTCCGGAGTGTGATGGCGGGGCTCCGGAGATGGCCGGGAGGGTAGCGCGTGCCCTGGCTCAGGTGTACGGGGTACCTGAGCGGGTGCTGTTGGATGCCTGGCGGCGTAGTCGGCCGGCTGACGAGACTGTGCCGGTCCTGTCCAGGAGGGCGTCCGGCCGTGGAGAGACGTCCGGGCCGATGGCGGCGTGGAAAGGACTGAACGAGCGTCAGCGTCTGTACTTGGCGTGCCTCTTCTGGCAGGACCAGGAGGAGGAACTGCTGCAGCGGCGGAGCCATGCGATGGGTGGCGTCCGCAGCGCTGCGCGCGAGTGGCGAAGGATGCCCCTCGCACTCCACGCGCCTAAGGAGTTTGTCGGGCTGACTAGGCTTCAGGAGCGGCTTCGGCAGGAAGGCGTGCGCGATCCGGGAGTGGGCTCGTCGGTCGCCGCACTGCGGCGCCGCGACATGGTCACCACGCACCGGGACCGCGTCTACGTCGACGGCGTCGGCGAGGTTGACCGAACGCTGGTTGAGGTGACGCGCCACGGGCGAAGCGTCGCGCGAGCGGGCCTGAAGGTTCCCAGCAGCAAGGGAGCGCCGGCACCGCTGCTGTCCCGCTGGTTGTGGAGTGTCCTGGTGCGCGTCGCCCGCGCCGACGGGGTCGGCGTGGACGGTTCGTTGGCAGGGCGAGCGCCGCACGCCCTGGCTGTCGGGCGAAGCCCGGACGGCCGCAACCCCAGCCGCGGGTTCATCGTTCTGCGCCACCCCGAGGGCGAGGAGAGCGGCCCGTACTTCTGGTTCCTGACCGACAGCGGGCGACAGCACGCGAAGGACTACCTTGACGCCTATCAGGAACTGTATCCGGACGTTGAGACTTCCGATCTAAACCACTTGATCGAGTGAAGTCTGCTGCAGAACAGGCGAGTTCGCTCGTCGGCGCCCGTACCGTCCCGGTGTGGACAGCGAACAGGCGGAAAACTCGGAGCAGTTCCGCCAGACGGAGGCGCTGCTCAGCGCGGCGATGGCCTTCGCGGTGTGCGGGGACGCTCTCACACGAGACGACTTGAGCGGCCCGGGCCGGCTGGAGCGGCTCATGGAGGCCCAGGGGGCGCTGATGGCCGCAGCCGGCCCAGGACACCGTGTCAGGTTCACCGGTCTGCTGGAAAGGCTGACCGGAGCAGAGACGGGTTCCATGGCGGGCCTGATGCCCGAGTGGGCGGATCCGGGCAGCCTGGACGGGCTTCGATTCCTCGACGTGGACGGGGTCACGCCGGGAGAGGCATTCGACTTTCGGCTGGAGGCAGAGCGGGTCATCCGGGCTGCGAAGAAGGTGGGCCGGTTCGCCGGGCGGGTCACGTTCACGGCCCTCGAAGACGAGCACAGCCAGGAATCGGTCTTCAGTGCCATCAAGGGCCCCTACTACGAGCGGCATCGCACGAACCTGATCGAGCACCCCGTCGTGCTGGAGAAGGAACCGGCTGATGCCATCAGTGACCGGCTGGCCCTTGCAGATCTGGACCTGCCCACCCGGGCAGTCGACTTCTACCGGCCGGTGCCTCAGCATGCGCGTTACCGCGGCTGGTGGTTCCCCTGCCCTGCGTGTAAGTGGCCGATGAAGGTCTCGGTGCACCATTCCGAGGGACGGGACCAGGGAAGCGCCTGGTGCCTCTATCCGTGGCATGAGCAGACCGGCGCGACCTACCGCTTCGAGCCGACCCAGGGTGAGCCGCCCGTGCTGAATCCCGTGTTCCCGTGTGGCGTTCCGCACGGGCGGCAGGGTGAGCTGTGGACAGGGTGCGTCCCCGAAGTGCCGCAGGCGCAGCCCGTCGACGGCCACAAGGCGCTGGTGAGGTCGGTGTGGCGGAGCACCTGCGTACCCGGTCTGCCCGAGTTGAGACTGCACCGCGTCCTCAACCGCCATCTCCAGGGCACGGGTTGGCGCGCGGAGCTGTGGGTGGACGGCGACCGCATCGACCTGCACGTCGCCAAAGACGACGGCCAGCAGCGAAAAGCCGCATTCCCGGCGGATTTCAAGGACTACACCTTCGTCAGTCACCTGGTCGACAAACTGCACATGGACTCCGGTGACAAGGGCAACGCGAAGTGGCTGGTGGTGGCCGACCACCGGGAGGCGCAAGTGGCGACGCTCGACCCGGTGTGCCGCGGCTACGGGATGCGGGCGATCACCGCGGGCGGCTACGTGGACGAGGTGCTGGCGGCGATCCGGGAGGGGCGGGCGTGAACGGGGAGCTCAGCGGTGCGGAGGCCGGTCTCGTCGGGGCCCTGGCCTTGGCTTCGCACTGTATGAGGCGCAAGGACAACGATGGCAACGTGGTGGCCTCCTTCAGGGACGCGGCGTACTTCGCCGCGCGCAAGCCGCAGGCATGGGACCAATGGCCGATGCTGACGCTCGCCGAGCGGCGCGTGGTCCGCCAGGTGGCGCAGCTGATGCCGGCCGAGTGGTGGAACCCGAAGGCGTTCAGATCGGCCGTGCTGGCGTTCGTCGGCAAGCTCACCTCGGACGGTGACGGGCATGACAGGTCGGGCGGCACGGTCACCCTGGTCGGGGATGACCCGTTCACGGCGGAGGCGGCGCTGTTGAAGGTCGGGGGTGATTTCCTCGGCCACGCCGAACGCCTGACGGGGCGGTTCTTCACTCCGGGCAAGCGGCCCAAGGCCGGGGAGTTCGCCGGGCCGGGTACGTGGAAGACCAGGACGACTTACCTTGGCCCCGAGCACGGGGTCACCAGCCGCGAGATCGAGTTCCGCGCCACCCCGCTGTTCGAGAAGGCGGCCGGGCACGAGGCGCTTCCGCATCTGGTCACCGCCGCGGCCCGTGACCGGATCACGGCGCCCGTGGCGCAGCTGTTGGAGGTCTCGCAATGGCTGTCCGAGCGCGACAAGTCGGTGGCCTACCTGCACACGGTGCTCTCGAAGTTCATCAGGGACCTCAAGAGCAGTGCCGGTGGTGAGCTGTCCGAGCTGGACCTGGTGTCCGGCCTGCTGCAGGTGCTCAACGCCCCGACCGGCAGCGGCAAAACGGTGCTCGTACGCGTCATGGCCTCGTGGGCGGTCCTCCATGGTTACCGGCTGGCCATCGCGCTCACCGACGTTCGTGCCACCCTCAGCATGGCCTGGGACATCAACAACGACCTCGGCTGGCTCTTCGAAACCGGAAAGATCGACAAGCAGGCCACCTGCGCCCCGCTGATGTCGGCCGCCAGCATGCACAAGCGGGCCATGGACTACGCCGCGCTGACCCCCTCGACCAAGATCACCGAGTGGGACCTGCGAGGGCAGCGGGACATCGCCCACCTCGCGTACGGGTGCGCGCAGCGCGTTCTCATGGACCCGCCCGGTCTCTATCCTCCCGGGCAGGAGAACTGTCTGACGCTCCTCGCGCCGACAGCGGACAGCTTCAAGGCGCACGCCTGCCCTTACATCCCGGTGTGCGACAAGTTCCGTCCCGTCTACGCGGCGGCCGAGGCGGACATCGTGGTCACCAACCACGCCAACCTTCTCGAAGGGGCCCTGCGGATCGGGGCCGTCATCGACGGGCGGGAATGGCGCGGGCAGGTGCGCGGCACCGCTGGCGTGAGCGCCTTGGAACTGGCGCTGCGCTCGTTCGACGCGCTGATCGTCGATGAGGTCGACGCCTTCCAGAAGACCGCGATCGGCCGCTGCACCTCGTCCGTCGTGCTGGCCTCCCGCAAACGGGACAGTGCCCTGCGGGAGATCGACCAGGATGCCAAGCGGCTGCCGAGCGGGAACCAGGAACAGTTCCTCTCTCCGGTGAGCCACTCCCGTTTGATGGCGGAGTTCCTGCTGCTGTGGCTCTGCTCCCGCGCTCTGAAGCTCAATCCCGGCAATGAGACCGGGGGCTGGGGTGCCGCGGGGCGCGACAATGACGGGTGGCGCCTGACCCAGTCCCGTGACCGCGAGATCCTCCAGCTGCTCTTCCCCGACCTGGTTCCCAGTGCGGACGCCGTTCCCCCGGAGCTCTTCGGCTTCCTCGAACGGATCATGCCCGAGCGGTGGAACGGCCCCGAGTCGGCCGGCAGCGCCGACTACCCCGCGTCGGCGGACTGGGACGCCCTCCAACGGGCCTTGGCCGCCCTGACCGCGCCCCGCAGTGAGAACTTCCTTGCCCTCGTGCAGCAAGAACTCCATGGTCTGCTGGGCAATGCCGTCCCTGTCGCCAACGACCGGGCCGCGGTGGTGAACCTGCTCGCCACTCGCACCATCCTCGGCGATCTCGACATCAGTATGACGAACCTCCGTCGGCAGGCCGCCGCCCTGAGCCACCTCGACCTGGCCTCCGTCCGCAAGATCCTCGACGGGCTGCACAAGAGCACGGTGACCGTCCTGTATCCGCTCTCCACGCTCGGGCGTTCCATCAGCGGATACCAGATCCGCGGCTTGGAGGCCAAGGAGACCGAGGCCGAACTGCTGTCCCGCTGTTTCGAAGGCGACCCCCACACCTTCGTCTCCGAACTCGGCGGACTGACCGCGCTCATGGTCGCCGGTGTCCAACGCCCGGTGCTCGGGCTGTCTGCCACCGCCTACTTCCCCCAGGCCGTCCAGGAGCACGTCCATGCCCCGGTGAAGTGGTGGCTCCCCGATACCCGGCCGCGTTCCATCGTCACCCGTGCCACCCCCGTCATCGACCCGAGCTCGGGCGATGAGCGCGAGGCTCTGCGCGTAGGCGGTATCTGGGCGGACAAGAAGCCAGCCGTCCTGCGTGACCTGGGCCGGCTGCTGTACGAGCAGCACCTAGACAGGCGGCTGCGGCGGCTGGAGGGGCGAAAGGACGACCGGGCGCGGGTGATCCTTACCGCCAACTCCTACGAGCAGTGCGCTTACCTCGCCCACGGCCTGGCGCAGGCCGAGGGCCTGCGCCACCGCATCTGCCTGCTGGTCAAGGACTTCCACCAACGGGACTACGAGCAGCACCTGCCCTCTCACGTCCGCCGCATGGTCCGCGAGGAACTGGAAGACTTCCCCGACCACGGCGAGATCCTCATCGCCCCGCTGGCCGTGATCGCCCGAGGCCTGAACATCGTCGTCGGCACCCGCTCCGCCGTCAGCGAGATCTTCCTGTGCGTGCGACCGGTCCTGAGCATCGAGGACACCGAGTGGATCCACGGCTCGGTCAACGCGGCCGGCATCAACACCCTTCCACCGGGCGGCTGCGCTGACCCGCTGCTGGCGATCGAAACAGCCCGTGACGCGTCGTGGCGCCAGCTGCAGCGCATCCTGCGCTCCCCGTCGCGGTTCTCCCAGATGGCCCATGAGCTGCAGGAGGAACTGATCGCGGGCATGCTCGTCCAACTCGTGCAACTCGCCGGCCGGGCACGCCGAGGGGAGACGGACATGACCCTGCACATCGTGGACCACTCCCTGCACGACACGAAGTTCAGCTCCGACCTGTCCAGCATCATCCGCCGTATCCACGGCAACTGGACGCGAGAGCAGAAACGGGTCATGAACGAGCTCTACGGCCAGGCCCTGCACGCGTTCCTGTCCTACGCGGGCGTGCCCGACGCTGGCCTGTAACACGTCCGGGCCCACGGCCCACCCAGCCAGGATGACGAGAGAGAAGGGGACCGCGAAATGGGGCGACGTGCCGCCGAGCGGGATCTGACCGCGCACACCACGGCGATCCACTGCACCACCGACCTCCTCAAAGGCATGGAGGCGCTTGTCTGGGAGTTCGACGACGACACCCGCAACGAATGGCGCGGCCTTCAGAAGACAGCCCGCGCGAACGCCAAGGCGGTCCGTGACCAACGCGAGGAGGACGTCTTCCTCGTCCCGTACTCCATCGTCGTGACCGTACTGCAGCAACTCACCGACGGCTACGTCCACCTCGACAAGTACCTGCGGTACATGGTGAGCCTCACCGAGATCACGCCCAAGACCCTGGTGAAGGTCTTCACTTTCCTGGAAGGAATCGTCCGGAAGGTCCCGCTCGATGAGGTCCCCTTCCAGGTCGAGTCCCGGCTCGCCACGCTGATCGCCGCCACCACGGCACGCCGCCTCCCGCTGGCCGAGCACATCCTCGCCACCGGGGACGAAGGTGTGGTCAACCCACCCAGCTGGGCCTACGACGCGGTGAAATGGCACATCGCCAAGCGCCTTGCCGCCGTCCCCCTGATCGACCAGCAGATGGAAGGCGTCACGGAGGAGTACGTCGACAAGAAGGGGGAGACCAAGGAACGGATCATCGGCTGGCAGGCCGCCAAGGACGAGGGCACCCGGGCCGAGGTGCACTACCGGCCGGCCAACGACGGAAGCCTCGTCGCCTGGGGCCACCCCATCGGCCCGACCTTCGCCGGCCGCGGCCACCCCATCAAGGCCGAAGACATCAGCCGGGACTGGCCCACTGACGAAAGCTCCAGCAGGCTCCAGTACGCCATGTCCAGGATGACCGTCAAGATGGCCACCTACACCGCGGTCGACCACCCGATCATCAACACCGACGCCCACGTACGGCGGGTCAACAACGCCCTGATCTTCTCCCGCACCGCCCTCGTCGACCAAGGAACCGGCCGGCCACTGCTGAAGGTGACCCTGGACGGCCGAGGCCTGCGGCAGGCCAACTCCTACGCGCTGGAAATCCTCGCCAAGCTGGACGCCGACCGGACCGCTCTCAACGCGGTGGAGAACCGCGTCGAGCGCGAGCGAAACCTGTGGAACACCCGCGACGCGAACGGAAAGCGCGCCACGCTCCTCACCCCAGCCCCGGGCCCCGTCCGCCCCGTCGTACCCACTCCGCCGAAGTGGTTCGCCGTCGGCACCGGCGCCGGCCTGTACCACCTGGGGCTGCTCCGCGACCAGATCGAGAGGGCCTTCGACGGCGCCGCCCGCCTGCTGGAGCTCAAGTCCAAGGGCAGTGTCTTCTCGCCGCGCCCCTTCGAGACCATCTCGGCCGCGGAGAAAGCCGCCCGCAAGAAGGACAACCAATACATCGACCTCGTCGGCCTGCCCGACCCTGCCAGCATCCAGCGCTCGATCGAAGCAGCCGGGTACAAGACGCTGCGGATCCTGTGCCTGTACTACGAGGCGTCCACCCGCATGCGGATGCTCCACGGCCTGGCGCACTCCTACCGCCTCGACCCGTCCGACATCGACCGCAGTGTCGACGGCGACCGCATCGCGCTGGCACCCGGGGTGGAAGCGGTCTTCCACTACGCCAAGGACCTTCTGGCCCACGGCCCGGTCACGACCCGGGCCACGGACACCCGCGCCGTGGTCGACGCCTACAGCGAACCGGGCGTCATGCTGGCCGCGTGGTGCGAGACCGAGAAGCCCATCGCCGGCGAGGAACACAAGCAGTTGAAGTCCTCCGAGGTGGAGAGGGCCTTGGAGGACAGCGACGCCAAGTTCCAGACCAGGCGCGCCCTCGCCGCCACCCTCACCCCCAGCCAGTACCTCATCGGGCGCCAGCGAGACGCTGTCAAGGGCGACCAGGTCCTCACCGTCCCGAAGAAGCCGTACGACGACCATCGCGTCTACATGGGGCTCCTCGACCTCTACCGCTCCTGCGGCATCATCGACGCCCGGTTCGAGGAAGCGCTCTACGGCCCGGACGACCCCTATTCGATCCCCCGCATGGCCTGGTGCGGCGTCCACATCCGCAAGCAGGCCACCGACCGAAGGTTCCGCGGCGAGCCCAAGCGGATCGTCACGGCCAGCGTGATCATCCCACCGGACACCCCTGAAGGCGCCTGGCGGATGCTCGGCTGGAGCAACCTCAGCCCGGTCTGGGAGCACTACCCCACCGCCCAGGCCCGCTTCCACGCCGCCAACTACCCGCTCCACCGAACCGACGGCGACAACGAGATCCAGCGCTGGACCCAGGCCAGCCACGACGTCAAACTCGCCCTGCAGGACCTCGCCGACGAACTCGACGACCTCCCCTACGCCCTCATCATCGACGGCAGCGCCTGCCGCAGGATGTGGCCGGGGCTCAACAACAACAAGCAAGGCAAGCAACCCGACCCCACCGACTCCCGCCCGTGGCTCCCCAGCACTGGGCTTCCGGTCCACGCCGCACCGGTGAGCGTCATCCGCCTCAACTGCAACCAGGAGGAGATGCCCCGTCTCGCCTATGTCACGGAGAAGCTGAAGAGTGGCAAGGAGAAGACCCTCAAAACCTCCAGCGACCTCTACTTCCCGGCCGAACGCACCGAAGGTCACCCCTGGTTCCTGTACACCGAACCGCGGAATTACGGCAAGAAGCGCCACGGCCAGCACAAGACCCGCTGGCGTGCCGACCCGGGCCACGCCTCCGAGAATGCCGACGAGCGTAAGGAAAACGAACTCAACGCACCCTGGTATACGATGAGCACTCGCGAAATCACGCCCATGTGCACCAACTCGGGCTACCAGCGCGAACACCTCGCCGTCGCCGCCGCCCGCCTCAGTCACCAAGCCTTGGCCTGGTCCGACCGCACTCGGTACGCGGCCCCGCAGCATGCAGCACTCCAGATGGACCTCGACCACCCGCAGTACCGCCGCTCCGCGCCCACGGACCCCGAATCGCTGAAGGTCATCGCAGACGCGATGAATGGCAACAACAGCATTGGCTCATGACCCTCGGTCCTGGGCCCGCCGATATTTCACCTCGCGAATCCCGCCGCCCGTGGCACTCGGGAAATGAAATATAGGCCATCCCTCACGCCAGTCCCGTGATGCGTGCTCCCGCGGCGGGCTGCTTGATTCAGGCATTAACACTGCGGGAGCACACCTATCCAAACCGGCGCAATTCCATAGATTGATTGCACATGAGCGCAAACTGCGACGAGGAGATCGACGCCTGGGTGGAGGAGCAGCTCGCCCTGTCACCCGCCTGGTCCGCAGAGAGGTGGGAACGCATCTCGGCCCTGCTGAGGGCAGATGGCAAGGATCAAGAGGATCAGGCGTAGTCGACTTCCAGGCCCTTGGGCCTACCTACCACTACGGAACCCGCCCCGAAGTCCGCCTCTGTTCAGATCAGCCACCGGCTGGCACCGGGGCGCGCTGTCGTTACGCGCCCCGGTGCCAGCCGCACGGTGGTGCATGAGTCTGAGCCGGCAGGCGCTACAGGTTGACGAAGCGCGCCGCTACTGGGAGCGGCGCGCTTGTGCGACTGGGGCACGCGAGACTCTTGGGTGGCTGACCTGGGCCTGTCTGCCCAGCTCAGCCACTCCGCGTTCCACCGGCCCCGCCGAAGGAGTCACAACCTCTCGGGCGTGCCGATGCCGAGGAGGTCCACGCCCTGTCGGAGGGTCTGACCGGTGAGCTGGCAGAGCAGCAGGCGGGTCTCCATGACCTCGGGGCTGGGGGCCTTGAGGACGGGGCAGTGCTCGTAGAAGGTGGTGTACGCCGACGCCAGGTGGTGCAGGTAGGCGCAGAGCCGGTGGGGCTCGAACGTTCCGGTCACCTGAGTGATGGTGGCGCCGAACTCGTCGAGGAGGAGGCCGAGGGCGCGCTCGGCCGGCTCCAGGTCAAGGTCCTGGTGGGCGGTCGGGATGACGCCCTCGGGGGCCTTGCGCAGGATGGACTGGATGCGGGCGTAGGCGTACTGGAGGTAGGTGCCGGTGTCGCCGTTGAGGGAGACCATGCGGTCGGCGTCGAAGATGTAGTCGCGGGTACGGGAGGTCGAGAGGTCGGCGTACTTGACCGCGCCGATGCCGACCTGCTTGGCCCGGTCTTCGAGTTCCTCGGTGGCGAGCTGCGGGCTTTTCTCGGAGACGACGGTGCGGGCCCGGTCGACGGCTTCGTCGAGGAGGTCCATGAGGCGGACGGTCTCGCCGGAGCGGGTCTTGAAGGGCTTGCCGTCCTTGCCGAGGACCGTGCCGAAGCCGAGGTGCAGGGCGCGGACGCTGTCGGGGAGCCAGCCTGCGCGGCGGGCGGTTTCGAAGACCATCTGGAAGTGGAGGGCCTGGCGGCTGTCGACGACGTAGAGGAGTTGGTTGGCTCCGAGCAGGCCGACGCGGTCGCGGATGGCGGCGAGGTCGGTGGTGGCGTAGCCGTAGCCGCCGTCGCTCTTCTGGACGATGAGCGGGGTCGGCTCGCCGTTGGGGCCCTTGATGTCGTCGAAGAAGACACACAGGGCTCCGTCGGAGCGGACAGCGACACCGGAGGCTTCGAGGTCTGCGCAGACCTCGGCGAGCATGGGGTTGTAGTAGCTCTCGCCGATGGCGTCGGCGTCTTCGAGGAGGACGCCGAGGCGGGCGTAGACGGCCTCGAAGTACACCTTCGACTCGTCGACCATGCCCTGCCAGGAGGCGACGGTCTCCGGGTTGCCGGCCTGGAGGTCGACGACGCGCCGACGGGCCCGGTCGGCGAAGTCGGTGTCGCTGTCGAACTTGGCGCGCGACGCCTTGTAGAGGCGGTTGAGGCGGGACATCGACGGGCCGGAGTCAGCGGCCTCGGTGTCGTCGCCGAGTTCGTCGTGGTGCTCGATCAGGTACTGGATGAGCATGCCGAACTGGGTGCCCCAGTCGCCGAGGTGGTTGCGCTTGATGACCTTCTCGCCGGTGAACTCCAGAGTACGCACCAGGGCGTCGCCGATGATCGTCGAGCGCAGGTGGCCGACGTGCATCTCCTTGGCGATGTTCGGCTGGCTGTAGTCGATCACCGTGACGCCAGGCTCGGCGGTGCTGCCGACACCGAGCCGGGTGTCCGCCGCACGGGCGGCCAGCCGCTCCAGGATGGCGGCATCCGTGACCGTGACGTTGACGAATCCGGGGCCGGAGACCTCCAGGCTCGCGATCACCTCGTCCGCAGCCAGGTGTTCCAGGACGCGCGTGGCCACCTCACGGGGGTTGGCCCGCAGAGGCTTGGCGAGACTCATGATCCCGTTGGCCTGGAAGTCGGCGCGGTCACTTCGTCGCAGCTGGGGGTCGCTGTCCGCTGCGTCGGGAAACGCGGTGGAGATCGCCTGAGCAAAGCGCTGCTGCACCGCGTCGGCGATGGAGAGGACCGTAGCCATAGAACGAAGGACCACTTCTGTGAGAGGGCGGATCCGCGGACGGGCCGCGGGAGTCGCACAGCAACCGCACCAGGTGGACGGTCGGCGCCGCACGCCGATTGTCCCATGCTCTCGCGGGCGAGAGGCCGATTAAGCGTAGCCGCCCGGCACGACATGACTCCCCAACAGCATTGATGAGTCGCAGAACTGAATGATCATCAGAAATTGGGAGCCACCGTTCCGCTTCGTGCGGCTCCATACAGACCGGAAGCCGGTGGCCGAATCCGCTAATTCGATCGAACACACGGTGACGGAGCGGCTACGGTGACACATCTGCGTGCGGCACTCGGGAGGGGAGTGAAGTGAGCAGAACGACAAGGGGTGCGCGTGGTTCGGGGGACCTCGCGGTCTCAGTTCGGCAGGCGCTCGACACGGCGAGCGGCCGGGTCACCTTCGATGACCCCGACTTCGTCGACATTGGCGGGCGGGTGCACCGGTTTCGCCACCGTGGGCGCGACCTGGTGGCGAAGCTCCGGCCTCTTGGGGCTGCGCGCTCGGAGCAGGAGCTGGCCGCTGAGTCCGCGCGTCGTCTGGGCGGGTTGACTGTCGACGGGTTCGGCGCCGTGGAGGTCTGTGTTCCCGAGCTGGTCCCACTGCCCGGCCAGGGTGCCGCACTGGTTTCCCCGCATCTGGGCAGGCGTTTATCGGCCGGGAACGGGGCGAACGGTCTGTCCGTTCCCGTTGTCGCCGACCTGCTGGTGGCCTTGCTGGACCGAGGGGTCGAGGCGTCGGGGTGTGTGCCGCGGAACATGTTCCGCCGGGTCGGGCGGACGGTCCTGATCGACTGGGAGGACGCGCTCCTGGTGCCGGCCGGAGCCACCCCCAACGAGCTGACCCTGATGAAGTGGGACATCGCCTGGTCCGACCTGCTCGGGCACGACCTCAAGCTGCGGGACCGAATCCCCACCTCGCTACCGGGCGAGCAGGCGGTGTTGGACGACTTCGAGACCGTCCTGGCGAGCTGGTTCGCCCGGGGCGCGCCCCACGTGGACGTCCGCCGCTACGGGATCGAGGTGACACTCGCGAGCGAACTCCCGCTGACGAGGGCCGGATCGGCAAGCGCCGCCGCTCTGGGGCACCTCGCCGAGGACGTCCTTCCCGCGAAGCTCGGCGTCTTCCACACCGTGCTGACCGCACACCTGCGCGAGCAGCGCGGTGAGGACGCCTATGCGTCCCTGCTCGGACAGTTGGACGCCCTGGCGACAGGCAGTCGACCGGCTGCTTTTCCACCAGATCTGGCCGCATTACGGCGGGCTTGGGTCCTGGCACTGTTCTCGGCCGCCGAGTCGATCCCTCTGGCCGGAGCCGTGTCGCTTGAGCAACTGGCCGAGCGAATAGGCCAATTGGCTCGCGTGAGCGGCTGGGACGCGGCATGCGAGCGGGCTATGGTGGCCGAGGAGATCGCCGGTCGCCTCGCCGACGTCGTCCTAACCGTCCTGCGGATCGAGGAGCTGGACCTGCTGTTGCGGGGTTCTTGCGCCCAGGGGGTACTGGGCCTCGGCAGCGACATCGACTTCGAGTTGAGCTCGGCAGCGTTCCCCTGCGGGCACAGGCCGGCGGAGGACCTGCTGATCGAGGCACTCACCTGCCTCGGGCTGGAGGCCGAGGGCTCCGCCGCGCGCCCGGTCGAGCACGACCTCGTCAACGCCGACGGCAACGCGAGCCGCGACCTTCACGAGTGGTTCGAGCTCCGTCGGCCAGGCTCCGCCGTTCACGACCCAGGTTGGGCGACGACAGTCCTGACACCGCCATCCGCTGAGACCATCGGCCGCCCGAGCCAGTACGAAGAGCAGGGCCGCGAGTACACCGCCAAGTACCTGTGGTTCGAATCCCGGGCCGCGCTGGCGCGCCTCGCGTCCACCGGCTCGGGCACGGCGCGGATGCCGGTGACTGTGGAGCGGCAACTCGCCCTCCTCCCACAGGTGATCGGCGCCGAGGAGGCCGCGGAGCTGCGCGATCTCGTCCACGCCACGTTCGCCCTGCGGGAGACAGCCGACCCCGCCCACCCGGCCGGCGGGCAGGCCGACGCTGAGATCACCCGGCTCGCCGCCCGGCTGAACCTGTTCCGCCAGCGCCTGGGACTGCCCGGCCCGCAAAACCCGTAATTCCCGTACCGCCCCGATCCGCACCATCTCAACCCGAGAGGTCCACCGTGATCAGCGACGCGATTCCACTCTCCACCAGCGACCCCGCACACGTCTCCTTCGCGGACGGCTACGTCTTCCACGTCCTCGGCGGCCAGATCACCGCCCCGGGCGCGCCGTGCCCGTGCGGCGCACCGGAAGCGGTGCACCAGATCACGTCCTACCGCGAGGCGTACCCGCAGGCGCAGCTCTCCCTCACCGACTCCTGCAACATGGGCTGCACGTACTGCTCGTTCCGCGACCGGGTCCACGCCGACGGCAAGCCCGTGACGATTCCCCTGGAGACGGTGGTGCAGGGCCTCGCCACCCACCGCAAGCGGCTCGTCGAGGAGGACGCGCGGTACAGCCGCGTCGACTTCGGGCTCGCCGGCGAAACGATGCTGGTGCGGCACATGCACGAGGAGGTCCAGTCCCTGGTGGAGGAGGGCCTGGCAGACTCGCCGGTCAGCGTGGTGTGGGCCGGGCCGATGGTCACCAACGCGACGCTGTCGATGACGCCGGAGCTCGCCGACCGGCTCGGCCCGCCCCAGGACATCAGCCTCGACGGCCCGAAGGATGTCCACGACCGGGTCCGCTTCTACACCAACGGACGTGGTGGCACGTACGACCACGTGCGTCCGGTCCTGGACCGGGTGCTGGCCCGTTACCCCGACATGGGCGTCTCCGCGGTCCTGACCGCGTACTGCACCGACTTCACCATGATCTTCCGCCACCTCTTCGAGGACGTCGGCGCCCGCAACATCTACATGAAGCCGGTCAACGCCACCTACGACAAGGACTACGCGCTCAACGCCGCCACGCTGCCGGCCTTCCGCCAGGGCTACGCCGACCTCGTCGAGCACCTCCTCGCCCAGCCGCCGGAGGGCATCCTCGCCCGGTTGCTCGCCCTGAACTCCGAGGACTTCTTCATGCGATTCTTCTACCGGGTGAAGGACCGCGCGGCGCAGGTCTACCGGTGCGGGGCGGGCAAGAGCGGCACCTACCTGGACACGAACGGCAACCTCTACCCCTGCGCGCACTTCATCGGGAAGTCCGGCTGGCACATCGGGCACGCCTCCACCGGCGTGGAGGACAGCGAACGCAGCCGGTACCTCGACCTGGTGGTCGACCAGCGTGACGGGTGCTCCACCTGCCCGTCGCGGTACGTGTGCGGTGGCGGCTGCTACTACCAGGCTGTGTTGGCGAACGGGGACATCACCCGGCCCGACGAGGTCAAGTGCGACCTGATCCGGTTCATCACCGACCTCGCGGTCCGCCTCGTCATCACGCTCCGCGAGAAGCACCCCGAGGTCCTCGACGCGCTCCCCGCCCCGTACGGGCTCACCAGCGAGGCGCTCGCCGCATCCCCCGAGGCCGACTACCTGCCAGCCGCCCGCCTCCTGGCGGATCCGGGCCACGACGAGGACTCGGCCATCCCGCTGGGCGGTCCTGGCCGGCTGCGGGGCGGCCTGGCGACTTCGGCTGGTCTGCGCGCCCGGCTCGCGCTCGACGACGACCAGCTGGAGGTCCGCCTCGACCTGGGCGACACCCCCGATACCGTGCGCGCCGTGAGGGTTCGCCTGCAGCCGCTGGGGTCGGGTGGCTTTACCCTGCATGACCTCGCCGCCCAGCAGGGGCCGGGCGAGCACCAGTGGCGTGCCACGCGCGACGGCGCCAGGGGGCTCCATGCACCCACGGATCGCTTCCGCCGCGTCCCACACCCCGATCCCATCTGGGAGGACGCCGCCGACGTCGACCTCTTCTGGGAAGCGGAACAGGTGCGGCTCCGTTTGCCCTTGCCCGCACACGGCGAGACCGGGGCCGGGCTCGGGGTGAACGTGTTCGTGGACTTCGAGGACGGCGGCTGGACGGCGCTGACCCTGCACGAGCCGTTCGCGGTCCTCGACCGCTCCCGCACCGGAGTGCTGCGACTGTCCGGACCGGAGACTCCCGCTGGCCCGGAGGCTGCCGGTGTGAACGGGCGGATGCCCGCCGGTCTCACCCCGGTCGGCCGCTGGGCCGGTCTCCAGGGCAACACCTGCTGAGGGGCGGAGACTTGCGGATCCTTCTGACCACCCACCGATTCGCCGGCGACGACGCTGGCGGCACGGAGATCCTGGCCGACGACCTCGCCCGGGCGCTGACGGCCCGCGGCGTGCACGTCAGCTGGCTCGCGGCCGGCGAGCCACCGCCACCGCATCGTCGCACGGCCGACGAGTACCTGAGCCTGCCCGCTGCCCTCGGCAACGACTACCCCGTCGGCTGGCGTGCCCAGGAGATGGAACAGGCCCGCAGGGTCGAGCGACTGCTTGCCGCACGTCCTGCCGTGGACGTCGTGCATGTGCTGCACTTCAGCCGCATCGGCCTGGAGTTCCTCGACCTCCCGTCCCTGGCCGGGGTGCCGGTGGTCGCGACGCTGACCGACTACACCGCGATCTGCCCCGACCACCAGCTCGTCATCCGGGCCACCGGCACCCAGTGCACGGCGACAGCTCCCACCCAGGACTGCCTCGGATGCCTCAATGCCCCCGAGAACGCGCACGGCGACGTGGCCTCTTGGCGGGCGCGGAACATCGCCTGGCTGAACGACCGGGCCCGGGCCCTGTGGACGCAGACGCCGCACCAGGCCGCCGAGTTGGCGAAGGCCGGCGTCGACGTGGGCAAGGTCGTCCGCGACCGGGCCCGCTACGGACTGCCAGCCGTCTGGGCTCCGCTCGCCACCAGCGCAGGCGGCGGACGGTATCTGCTGTTCCTGGGCAGGTGCTCGCCCGAGAAGGGATTGCATCTCCTGCTCGACGCCTTCCGCCGTAGCTTCACCGACCTGCCGCTGGTGATCGCGACCGTGCCGGACGACACCGCCTACGAGGAGCGGATGCGCGCCGTCGCCGCGGCAGATCGACGGGTGCGCTGGCTTCCCCCGCACTCCCGTGCCGAGGTCGGTCTGGTGCTGGCCGACGCCCGGGCGCTGCTGGTGCCCTCGCAGTGGTGGGAGAACCACC
Organism: Kitasatospora sp. NBC_01300; assembly: GCF_041435235.1. NCBI lineage: Bacteria > Bacillati > Actinomycetota > Actinomycetes > Kitasatosporales > Streptomycetaceae > Kitasatospora > Kitasatospora sp. NBC_01300. The sequence continues at coordinate 3,181,540 of NZ_CP108408.1, forward strand.
CATTGGTGGCGTACGAGGCCCGGGCCCTGGGTGTCCCGGTGTGGTCCTCGGCCGTCCCGTCCATGCACCACCTCGCAGACGACCCCAGCGTCCACCTCGTCGAGGACTACCGCGATCCGGTCGCCTGGACCCGGGCGATCGACGCGGCATCCGAGAAACTGGCCCCTCGGGTACCGTCGTTCGACCGCAGGGTGGAGGAGTTCGCCCTGTTCGCCGACGAGACCGTCTCCGTCTACCGGAAGGCGGTGGCCGGGTGATACCCGAACACGCGCCGCAGATCACGGTGCCCGAGCGGTTCCGGAAGTTCCTCGTCACCGACGACTTCGACCGCTACGGCCTCACCCCCGGACAGCCCACCGCCATGCCGCAGTACCTGCAGGTGGAGCTCACCGACCTGTGCAACCTCGCGTGCGCCGGCTGCCTTCGGGCCGTGCACGAGAGCAGTGGTGGGCACCTGCCCTTGGAGGCGTTCGTCGCGCTCCTCGACCAGCTCCCCGACCTCGGCCACGTCTCCTTCGTCGGCGGTGGGGAGGCACTGATCGTCCGCGACTTCGCCGCCTACGTCCAGGCATGCACGGACCGCTCCGTGTTCACCTCGACGAACACCAACGGCCTGCTGGTGCGCCGCCGTCTCGAACCGGTCCTGGCTGCCGGGCTCGGACTGATCGCCATCAGCGTCGACGGCGCCGACGACGCCACGCTCGGGCGGATGCGCTCCGGGCTGCGCCTGACCCAGCTAAGCGCGGCTCTGCGCGAAGCGGTCGCACTGACCGAGGGACGGGAGACGGGACTGTCCGCGGCCGTGACGCTCTCGGCCGCGAACCTGGAACAGTTCCCGGCGATCGTCGACTTCGTCGCCGACCACGGCCTGGGGCGCGTCAGCGTGGAGAGCCTGCACCACTGGGGCGAGGACAAGAGCCTCAACACCGAGTCCCTGTTCGCCCTCCCCCCGTACGACGTCGTCCCGCACCTGGAGGCCGGCCTCACCCGGGCCGAGGAGCACGACCTGCAGCTGTCGATCTTCGACTACTCCCGCCTCACCTCCCCGGCCGCCGCGAACGCCGTATGTCCGTGGCCGTGGGACGCGAGCTACCTCACCAAGGACGGCGACGTCACGCCGTGCTGTGTCCACATGGAGTCCAGCCCGGGCAACGTGCTCGGCAACATCCACCAGACGCCGATGGCCGAGATCTGGACGGCGTCGCCGTACCAGTCGCTGCGGGACTCCTTCATCGAAGGCCCCGCCTGGTCCTCGTGCGAAGGCTGCGTGTATCGAATGGAGTTCGGACGTGCCTGACCCCCAACCGCCCGCCCTGCTGAGCAACCGTCCCCGGGACGACAGCCGGCGGATGCTGCACCAGGCGGTCGACCTCGGACTCGACTTCACCTCCGGTGAGCTGCGCGACCACCGCGTCCTGCGGCACGCGACGGTCGGCCAACTCATCGACCGCCTCGCCGGGCCGATCCCCCACACCGGGACCAGCGACGACCAGCTCATGGACTCCCTGGCCGAGATCGCCAGGTGGTCGATCTCCCAGGCCGACCCGCGCTACCTCGCGTTCCCTGACACCGGCGACAGCATCGCCGCCCTCGCCGCGGACATCGTCGCCACCTTCCTCAACCAGAACCTGATCGCCTTCGACCGCAGCGCGCCCGCCGCCAGCGTGATCGAAGCCCAGCTGATCATCTGGCTGCGGGAACTCATCGGCTACAAGGCCGCACCGCTCACCGCCTACCAGGGCCTCGCCTCGCTCGGCGGGATGTGGACCTCCGGCGGCAACATGAGCAACCACATCGCCATCGCCGCCGCCCTCGCCCACACCTACCCCGAAGTCCGCCACAGCGGCCTGCGCGCCATCCCCGAGCAGCCCGTGATCCTCCTCGCCGGCGGCGTCGAGCACTTCTCCTACCTCGCCGCCGCCCAAGCCCTCGGCCTCGGCACGGACGGACTCCTGTGGGCGGACGCCACCCCCGACTTCACCAGCGACCCCGCCTCGATCGCGGGCCTGCTGGCCTCACCGCCGCCCGGCAAGCGGATCTTCATGGTCGTCGGCGTCGCAGGGAACTGCCGCACCACCGGCATCGACGACCTGCAAGCGCTTGCCGACCTCTGCGCCCAGCACGGCGTCTGGTTCCACGTCGACGCCTGCCACGGCGGCAGCCTGCTGTTCTCCGAGAAGCTCAAGGTCCAGCTCGCCGGCATCGAACGCGCCGACTCCGTCGCCCTCGACCCGCACAAGGGCCTGTTCGTCTCCTACCCCTCCAGCTACGCGCTCTTCCGCGACCCGGCCGTGCTCGGTCACTTCGCCCGCTACCCGGACCGCGCCGACGACCCCGACTGCCTCGACCTCGGGCTGATCACCCCGTTCTACGGATCCCGCGGCTTCGAATCACTCAAGCTGTGGGCCCTGATGAAACACCAGGGCACCGACGGCATCGGCCGGCTGGTAGAAGGCCGCCAGGCCACCTACCAGCGGATGGTCGACCTGCTGGAGCGCACCGGCAGCTTCCGCCTCCTCGGCACCTCCGACTTCTACCGGTGCGCCTTCGTCTTCCTCCCCGACCAGGTCGCCCACGCCCTCCAGGAGGCGTACAGCCGACCTGAACTCCACGGGGCGGTGCGCGCGCTCGTGTCCCGCTACACCGCGGCCTTCGCCGACCGCCTCTACCGCAGCGGCACCGTCGTCTTCGACCTATTCGCCCTCCAGGACCTCGCCGACCGCATCGGACTCGGCACCACTGCCAAGTACCAGGTCATGGGCATGTGCGTGGGCCACCCCCACATCCCCGACGACATCGAGCGCGGAATCGAACGGGCCATCCTCGACCACTCCCGGGAACTCACCGCCGCCATGCTGACCGACGCCCACGCACTGCTCACCACAGCAGCCCCGCCAGACAGCGGCGCCGCGGCGGACGTGACCGGACCAGCAGGGTGGTGACCCCGGTGGCGTACCCGCCCGCGTTCACCATCGCCTACCTCGTCCATAGCGACGTCGAACTCCTGCGCCGCACCATCCCCGCCACCCTGGACGCCCTGTGCCGGGGCACCCGCCACCCCTACGACCTGGTCCTCGTCGTGGACGGCGCCGAGAGCGCCCCGATCGAAGAGATCACCGAACTCGCGCACTCCACCTGGGGATTCGACGAAGTGCGGCTGCGCTGGCGCACCCGCCACCGGGCCTCCGGCGACCAGGCCAACAACATCCACACCCACTTCGTCACCGACAAGAGCCGATTCCTGATCACCATTGAGGGCGACGTCGTCGCCTTCCGCGACCCCAGCGTCACCGACGTCCTCGCCGAGATCGCCGACACCTTCGACCGCTGCCCCCAGCTCGCCCTCGCTCAGCGCATCGACGACCACGACTGCTGGCAATGGAAACTCGAAGACGCCGGCCCCGTCCTCAACGCCGAGGCCCGCTCGGTCAACCGGGTCTCCTCCCACTTCCTGATCTACGACACCCACCGCGCGCGGCCCGTCATGGCCGCAGCTGGCGGCATCCCCGGCGACCGGTTCCACGACGACGGCCAGAGCTGGCTGAACTACGAGGACTGGCTCTCCCACACCTTCGCCCACCCCGCCGGGCCCGGCATCGGCTACCTGCACCAGCTCCCGCTGCGGATCTTCCACTGCGACGAGAAAACCGCCCCCGGCTCAGCCCACTACCGCCGCGACCTCGAAACCCGCCTGCGCGTCTTCGCCGAACGCGAGCACCAGGTGAAGAAGGAGTTCCGTGCCTGACCAGCGCCTCGTCCCCGCACCCGTCTTCATCCTCTCCCCGATCCGCTCCGGATCGACCCTGCTGCGCTGCCTGCTCGGCTCCCACCCCGACGTCCACGCCCCGCACGAACTCCACCTCGGCGGCCTCACCGTCACAGTCGACGACGAGTTCACCGACCTCGCCATGCGCACCCTCGACCTCGGCCGCCAGGACCTCGAACACCTCCTGTGGGACCGGCTGCTGCACCGCCAACTCACCGAAGCGGGCAAGACCGTGCTCGCCGAGAAGTCCCCCGGCAACGTCTTCATCTGGCAGCGCCTCACCGCCTGCTGGCCCGACGCCCGCTACATCATCCTGCGCCGCCACCCGGTGGCCATCGCCGACTCCATCCGCCGCGCCGGCGACGCCACCGACCTCGCCGAAGCCGCCGTCACCGTCGACAAGTTCGCCACCGCCCTCGACGAAGCCGCCGCCCACGTCCCCACCTCCGTCAGCGTCACTTACGAGCAGCTGACCGCTGAACCGGAAGTCACCTGCAAGACCCTGTGCGAGTACATCGGCATCCCCTGGGAGCCGGCCATGCTCGACTACGGCCGCCACGACCATGGCCCGTTCGTCTACGGCATCGGCGACTGGTCGCCCCAGATCGCCTCCGGCCGGATCCAGGACGCCACCCCGCCGCCCGAAGACGCAGACGTCCCCCCGTTGCTCAAGCACTGGTGCGAGAGATGGGGCTACTCCGCGTGACGCACCCAGCAGCCTCCGCGGTCTTCTGGCTCATGGGCCTGCCGGCTTCCGGGAAGACCACCCTCGCCCGCCGACTCCTCGCCCACCTTCAACCCGAGCACCGCGACTGTGTCCTGTACGACGCCGACGAACAGCGCGCCACCGGCGTCCTGCGAGACCTCGGCTGGTCCCCGGAAGACCGCATCGCCACCATCGAGGCGCTCGCCCAGGCCGCCCTCCGGCACCCGATCAGCATCGTCACGCTCGTGACCTCCACGCCCGCAGAGCGGCGGCTGGCCGCAGATCTGCTCCGCGAACGACTCCACCTCATCCACGTCCGCGCACCCGAACAGCTCCGGCACGCCCGCGACGCCCTCCGACCCTCACCCGCCTACCGCGCCAACCCAGCACCCGACGCGCCCGAACTCTCCTGGACCGACCCTGAGCACCAGGTACTCACCCTGGACACCACAGCTCCGCTCGGGGTCTCGGAGAAGGCCATCTGCTCATTCGCCGACAACGTGCTCCGGGGCCGCGCCGTGCCATAGCCGTCCGTCACGCAGCGGCGGAACGCCCCGACGCCCAGCGGTCCTCATGCCCGGGCAGGACGCCATTCGGTGGAGCGGTGGCGCCGGCCAGGCACCCATCGCTTGGGCGCTCGGCGACCGCGATGAAGGCCAGCTCGGAGAAGAAGAACCCGCCCAGGCGATCGGCCTCCTGCACCGCCGCGTACCACTTCTCCACCTCAGCTGCAGTGACTGTGCCGCGACCATGCTTGTCCGCGGACAACAGCGCCTTTCGGATCTCTCCGATCCGGGCCTCCGCGTGTCCCGACAGCTCGGTCGACCACGTCAACAGCGGCTCGACGCTCACCAGCCTCAGTGCACTCCGCGCCAGCAGCAGCCCCAGCTTGCGGCCGATCCGCCCATCCGCGTGATCCATCCAGCCCTGCACGTCGTCCGCGAAAGCGTGACAGACCCGCCGATCAAGGTCCGCATCCGCGCCGGCGATCACCAGAGAATCGAAGTCGACGTGCGCAAGGACCACCCGCCCACCTGGCCGAAGAACCCGAGCAATCTCGACCAGCAGATGCTCCGGGTCCGGGAGGCACTCAACCGTGTTGTACGAGAGAACAGCGTCAGCACTCTCATCCCCGCACGGCAGCGGAGTCCGAAGATCTGCAGCAAGGGCCATCACCGAGCCGAGGTGACCATGGAGCTCCTGCTGAGCTTGCCTGAGGAACTCCGCAGACCTGTCTATCCCGATCAACGTGGCCTCGGGAGCCACACGGCTCAGCGCCAGCAGCGTCGGTCCGGCACCGCATCCCAGGTCGATGACCCGGCTGCTGGCCGTCGGAGCGGCGAGCTCGGCAAGCCGGTTGTGGATCGCTTCGGCGCAGTCCGACACAGCACGACCCCTCTCCCTGACCCGCGCTGGAGCCGAAGCGACAGCGCATCCGACGCATAGCTGCACAATATGTGACAAGTCGGATGGCGTCCTGTCGGGCAAAGACAGAACCTTCAGAGCGCGAGAGGGCTCGCAGATGGGCTGCCTCGGCGACATGGGCGGCCCCACTCGCGGTCGCGCAGGTCAAGATGACACCTGCGGGGAAAGCACGACGGAGGGCCGGCAATGACCTGGCCCCAAGCAGTGTTCGGATGATCCAGGAGGGGTGAGGTGGCGCAGGGGGTAGCGGCAACGCAATGGGGGACGCCGAAGGCGGTTGGGGGCAGGCGGATGGCGGGTGGCACTGCCATCGACCCGGTCGATGGCACCTTCGACGCCGTACCCAAGAACGCCACAACGGCAGGACAGGACCAGTCGGGCCGCTACAGGGCTACCGGCTCGAATCCCGGCCGATCCCCGTCCACCACGTGATGGCTCATGAGTGCAAATCAGCCAAGCAGGCGGAGGTGTGCGGGTCCCGCACTTGAGGTCGGGACTGTGTGAGAGGCTGTCTCGCACGGACAGGCGGGCTGGCGTGACCTCGCCTTATCTGCTTCAGCACGCCGAGAATCCGGCCGCCGGGCGGCCTTGGGGTCCGAGGCGTTCGAGGGGGCACCGCGGCGCAAAATACTCTTTCTGCCACCAGTCGATTACGCAGCGTGCCACTGGCACCAGTGGCACGCCGCGTACCCGACGCTGAGCAGCACCGGGACCCCGCGCCGCTCCGCCTCCGCGAACGCCTCCGGCCCCCAGGGCCACCAGTCCACAGGGTTCTCGGCATGCTGCAGCAGGTACGGCGAGGTCGCGTCCGCGAGACGGTTCGGCATGCCCCCCATCCTCGCGCATCGGGGGCCGGGCGACGGGACACCGGCTGCGGCGAGCCGGGCCCCGCGCGGCCGGCCAGGTGGCTTGCCCTTCGGCTTGTGCATGCGGCCGGGGCGGCGTCCGCCACGTCCGACCTGCTCACCCCCCAGCACGCCGCAACACTCGATCGGCTGGAGGTGAAGCCGCCGCGCGGCCCAGCGTGTTGATTCACCGAGCAGTCGACAACGTAGTTCCGGTCACTCCGGTCACTCTCATCACTCTGGTCACTCCGGTTCGAAGGCTCGCAGGGTGTCGTCGCCGTCGGTCCACAGGACCCCGAGCCGCTGCCGGGCCAAGAGCCATCCGTCCCCGTCACGGCGGAACTCCCAGTCGTAGGGACCGCCCATGGAGTAGGGGGCAGAGGTCCTCCCGGGAGCGGTGTCGGCGACGAACCACATGTACCCGATGCCGGTCGCCCGGTCGCCCTCCACGTCCACGTGCATGTTGAGGATGTGGTGCTGGATGCTCGTGTAAGGCGACTCGGCCTCCTCCACCTTCGCGCGGATGGCCTCCCTTCCCTGGATTCGCTGCCAGGGCCCGAACTCCAGCACGGCGTCTTCGGCCCAGCAGGCGGACCAGGCCCGCCAGTCCTTGCGGTCCAGTGCCCGCCAGCCGCGGATCATGAGGGCGTGCAGGGCGTCCCGGTCCTCCAGGCCGCGTATTCTGCGCGCCAGGTCGTCGAGAGCGGGGGTGTGCGGCACTCCGGTTCCTTCCGTCACTGGGCGCTCGCCGCAGGTCGTACGACGATCTCGTTCACGTCGACGTACGGCGGCTGGGAGATTGCGTAGGCGACGGCCTCCGCGATCGCGGAGGCCGGCAGGGCCACGGCGCGGTACGTCCGCATGGCCGCCCGAGCGACCGGGTCCGCGATGCCGTCGGCGAGTTCGGACTCCGTGACGCCCGGCGAGACCAGCGTGACCCGGACGTCACCGGCGGACTCCTGACGCAGTCCCTCGGAGATCGCACGGACCGCGAACTTGGTGGCGCAGTACACGGCGGCGGTGGGAGAGACCTCGTGCGCGCCGACGGAGGCGATGTTCACGATGTGCCCGCCACCTTGGGCGCGCATCACGGGCAAGGCGGCGGAGATGCCATGCAGGACACCCCGCACGTTCACGTCGATCATGCGGTCCCACTCCTCCGTCCTGAGCGCCTCCAGCGGCGACAGCGGCATCACCCCGGCGTTGTTGACCATCACGTCCACGCGGCCGTACCGCTCTTCGGCCGCTGCCACGAAGTCCCTCACGTCGGCGGTCTCGGTCACGTCCAGGCGCTGGGTCGCCGCCGTGCCGCCCGCGGCGGTGATCTCCGTGACGAGTTGGTCCAGGCGATCGGTGCGCCGTGCTCCCAGGAACAGGCGGTGGCCGTCGGCGGCGAGCCGGCGGGCGGTCGCCTCGCCGATCCCGCTGCTGGCACCGGTGATCGCTACGACCTTGATCGTCCGCTCTGGCATGACTGCCCCTCATCTCTCGGTAGGGCACCGAGTCTGGGCGAGGTGTCGCGGGCGGCCCAGGCCGTGTGCCGCCTGGGTGCGGTACACCCAGGCAGCACACCGGGCCCGCGGCCTAGCCTGGGCACATGACCGACAACCAGCTGGGTGAGTTCCTGCGGGCGCGCCGTGCGGCCGTGCGGCCGGACGAGGTCGGGATGCCGAGCCATGGCGTGCGCAGGGTGGCCGGGCTGCGCCGCGAAGAGGTCGCCGTACTGGCAGGGGTGAACGCGGACTACTACACCCGGCTGGAACAGGGCCGTGAACGCCACCCGTCCGCGCAGGTGGTGGATGCGCTCAGCCGCGCGCTGTTGCTGGACACCGACGCCCAGGCGCACCTTCACCAACTGTCCGGAACCGCACCGTCCCAGCGGCCCGTCGCCGCCACCGACCAGGTCGACACCGCCCTGCGCGTCCTGCTGGACGGCTACCCCGGCACTCCGGCGTTCGTCATCAACCCGACCCTGGACATCCTGGCCGCCAACGCCCTGGCCGAGGCCCTGTACTCGCCCTTTGAACCGATGGACAACCTGGCCCGCATGGTCTTCCTCGACCCGGCAGGTCGGCCGTTCCACCCCCGATGGGACCGGACGGCGGAGACGGTGGTGGGGCACCTGCGCCAGGCATCCGGCGTCGACCCGGATAGTCCGCGCCTACGGGCTCTCGTAGACGAACTCAGCACGCGCAGCACGGACTTCGCCCGGCTGTGGAACACCCACACCGTGCGCGGCAAGACCCGCGAACACAAGCACGTCCACCACCCGGACGTCGGCGGCATGACCCTCACCCACCACGCATTCGACGTGCGGGACGCCCCCGGCCAGCAGTTGATCATCTACCACGCCGAACCCGGCAGCCCCAGCGTCGAGGCGCTCAGCCTGCTCGGCTCCGTGCACGCCACAGCGAACCGCGCCTACCGGTCCGCCGGGTGACAGCCCGTGCGTGGCACGGTGAGCGCGACGGGCCCACGGTCCTCACGCCGGACACTCACCCCCGGGCCGCCGCATGGTCGGGGCTGGATGTGCCTTACGTGCATGACTGGCTTGTGTGTCTTTCACCTGCACGTTGGGCTCCCCCGCAGGGTGGGAGGTGCCGATCAGCTGGTCAGGCCCGCTTCGGGTGGTACGACGGCCACTGGTTCGCTGCCCTGCGGATGCCGTCGGGTATGCCGCGGGTCAGGCCGGTTCGGACCAGTGGCTGATACCGAGGTTGGCGTCGAAGGTGCGCATCCGTCGGAGCACCTGGTCGGGGGTGGGGCCGGCGAGCTCGTCGACGATCCGGCCGTCGGCGAGGAAGACCACCCGGTCCGCGTGGCCGGCCGCGACGGGGTCGTGGGTGACCATCACGACGGTCTGGCCCAGCTCGCGGACGCAATGGCGCAGCAGGGAGAGGATCTCGGCGGCGGAGCGGGAGTCCAGGTTGCCAGTCGGCTCGTCGACGAAGACGATCCGGGGGCGGCCGGCCAACGCCCGGGCGCAGGCAGCCCGTTGCTGCTGACCGCCGGAGAGCTGGGCCGGGCGGTGGTCGAGGCGTCGGCCGAGGCCGGCCGCGTCGATCACGGTGTGCAGCCACTGCCGGTCGGGGGTGAGGCCGGCGAGGACGAGCGGCAGGGTGATGTTCTCCAGCACCGTCAGGGTGGGGATCAGGTGGAAGGCCTGGAAGATGAAGCCCACGTGGTCGCGGCGGAGCCGAGTCAGCCTGCGGTCGTTCAGCCGGGTGAGGTCGGTTTCGCCGATCCGGGTCGAGCCCGAGGTGCAGGACTCCAGACCGGCCAGGCACTGCAGCAGGGTGGACTTGCCCGAGCCGGACGGGCCCATGATCGCCGCGAACTCCCCCTCCCGGAACGCCACCGAGACCCGTTCCAGCGCCACCACTCGGGCGCCGCCGGCCCCGTGCACCTTGGTCAGCTCGACGGCTGCCGCGGCCACCGGGGTGGACGTGGCGACGGGGGCGGACGGGCCACCGGGCGGGGGCGGGGACTCGATCATGAGCGGTGCTCTCCTAGGTTGTGCACGGGCGACGGTTCAGAGTTGCGGTCCGGACGGGCCGGATGGTGGTCTCAGGCCGGTGCCGGCGCCCAGCACGGCGAGGGCCCGGGCCGCCAGCTCCCAGGCGTCCGCACCCTGGCGGCCCTGGTGCCCACCGCTGTCGTGGTGGTCGAGCAGGACCGGCGCCTCCCCCGTGGTGGCCCGGCCAAGGGCCGCGCAGAGCTTCCAGGAGTGCCAGGGCGGCACCCGCGCGTCGTTGGCCCCGGTGACGAGCAGCACCGCCGGGTACGCGGTGCCGGGCTCCACCCGGTGGTAGGGCGAGTAGTCGAGCAACGCCCGCAGCGCCTGCGGGTCGGTCGGGTCGCCGTACTCCTCGGTCCAGAGCCGGCCGAGGCCGCCGACCTGGTAGCGGGCCAGATCGGCGAGGGGCGCCACGCAGACCGCGGCGGAGAACAGACCGGGCTCCCGGGTGAGCGCGGCGGCGATCACCAACGCCCCGTTGCTGGCGGCCAGCGCGCCCAGTTGGCCGGCCTGAGCCTCGCCGCGTTCGACCAGCATCGCGGCGGCGGCGCGGAAGTCGTCGACCGTGGCGCTCTTGCCGGCCCCGCGCCCGGCGGCCGCCCACGTGGGGCCGAGCTCGCCTCCGCCGCGCGCGTGCACCCAGGCGATCCGGCCGCCGGCCCGCAGCCACGCCTCCATGGCCGGGTCCCAACTGGGCTCCAGCGGGATGCCGAAGCCGCCGTAGACGGTGAGCACGGTGGGCGCTGGGCGGTGCCGGGCCTGCGGCTCCGGGTCGCAGAGCGTCACCGGGACGGGGGTGCCGTCCCGGCTGACCGCGGTGAGCGTACGCAGGGCCGCCCGGCGCTCGGGCATCGCGATCGGGCCGAATCCGTCGAGGCGCCTGATCCAGGTGCCGTACCGGGGGTCGTCGGCGAGCAGCCAGACCGCCCCGCCGACCTTCCCCTGCCCGTCGTACGGGGTGACACCGAGGCGCAGTCGGGCCGACCAGTGAAGGGCGGTGACCCGATCCGCCACGGCGCCGGGCCGGTGCAGGTCGAGCCGGTGGGTGGTGCCGATCCGGCGGAGCACCGCCAGCCGCGGCGTCCGGCCGGGGCCGAGCACCCGCAGGGCGGTGACCTGGCCTGCGTTCGCCCCGCCGACGGCGGACAGGGCGTCAGCGGTGGGCATGGCGTCAACGGTGAACGGGTCGGCAGGGGTGAACAGGCCAGCCGGAGCGGGCCCGTCGTCAGCGGGCGGCGCCTCCATGGGGGCGGGCCGGTCGGCGGCACCGCGGGCCACCGCGGCCAGGTCGAGGGTGAGGAGCCGGTCAGCGGCGAGGAAGCAGACGGACTCGTTCAGGTCCAAGGCGGTGACCCGGAACCCCGTCAGGTCGAGCGCCTGCCAGTCGGGCGCCGCTTCACCGGTCCACCTGGTGGCCCACCAGCGCGCCGGACCGGACGGCTGTGGGCGGGTACGCAGCAGCAGGAAGCCACCGGGCCCGCCGTACAGGGTGAGCCGGACGGGCCCCGGCACCGGCAGGGCGAGCCGGCGAGTGGTGCCGTCACTCAGGTGTCGGGCCGTCAGGGCGTGCTCGGTGCGGGTACCGGCGGTGTACAGCAGCGCGTCACCGGCGAACGCGAGGGTCGCGTACGGCGCCGCGTCGGGGAGGTGCCGGGGCCGCTCGCCGGGGCGGGTGGGGAGCAGGTGGAGTCCTCCGTTCTCCCTGCCGTCCCGATGGAGTTGGACGGCGACGAGTCGGCCGCTCGGGTCGGCGGACCAGCCCGCGATCCGGTCGGTGCGGCGGACCGCGTCGTCGAGCAGCGCGTGGCGGGTGCCGTCGGGGCGTTGGACGGTGAGGAGGTCACCGTCGGGCCTGCGTTCGTGGCGGAAGACCAGGCCGCCGGCTTCGGCGGGCGGGGTGGGCGTCCGATCGGGCGCCTCCTGTCCGACCCGGTCGATCAGCGCGGTCCAGGCCGGCTCGTCGGCCCGCTGCGGGCGGGCGTCCAGGAGGCGCTGCTGTGCGGCGAGCCAGGCCCGGGTGCGCGGCGCGTCCATGTCCTCCAGCCAGCGGTACGGATCCGCCGGTGCGGTGAGCGCCGGGCCGAGCGGTACCGGTGAACCGGGCGCCGGGCCGAGCGGTACCGCCGGCTGGTCGGGGTCAGCCACGGCGGGCCTCCACGGGATCGTCGCTTCGCAGTTCCGGAAGGGGCTCCGCCCCGGCGAGGCCGGGCCGGCGGCCGCCGGCCCGGCCCGCGGTGGCAGCCACGCCGGCCACGGCAAGGACCACCACGATCGCTGCCGCCGCGGCCACGGTGGCGGTCAGCCCGAGCGCGTGGGCGCTCAGGCCCGCCAGGGTCGGTCCGACGGGGGCGATGACCTGGGCGAGGAAGCCGATGCCGCTGTGCACCCGGCCCTGCAACCGCGGCGGGGTGACGGCCATCTGGGTCACCGCGATCAGCACGGTGACCACCGGCCCGGCGGCCGCGGCGACGGCGAGCGGCACCGCTGCCGACCAGTGCCCTTGGAGCGCCGTGAAGCCGGGCAGAGCGAGGGCGACCACGACCGTGCCGAGGGCGATGCCCCGGGCGGGTGGCAGCCGCCGGGCCACGGCGGGCGCGAACAGGGATCCGGCCAGCCCGCCCGCTCCGAGGGCCGCGGTCAGCACGCCGACGTCGACAGTGTCCCCGGCCGAGGCGACCACCACGATCAGCAGGCCGTTGAAGACCAGGTTGAGCACGGCCGCGTTGACCGCCGCGTACCGCAGGAAGGGCATCCGCCAGATGAACCGGAGGCCTTCGGCCAGCGCGGCCCGGCCGCTTCGTTCGGCCGGGCCGCCCTCGACCTCGTCCCGGACCTCCCTCGGCAGCAGCGCCGCGCAGCAGGCCGCCGCCAGGTAGCTGCCGGCGTCGGCGGCGAACACCCAGGCCGGGTCGACGGCCAGCAGCGCGCCCGCGACCAGCGGACCGGCGATCAGCGCGACGGCCGCCCTGGTCTGCAGCAGGCCGAGCGCCCTGGGCAGCAGTTCGGGCCGGACGAAGGAGCGCACGGCGACGTTCTCCGCGGGCGCCAGGGTGCTCCCCACCACGCCGAGCAGCAGGGCGGCGGCCAGCAGCGCCCACAGCGGAGCCGGACCACCGGAGGCCAGCAGGGCCAGCGCGGCCAGCACACCCGCCCCGACCAGGTCGCAGACCAGCAGCAGGGTCCGCCGCTCGCAGCGGTCGGCGATCACCCCGGCCGGGAGCCGGGCGAGCAGAACCCCGACGGAGAGCGCGGTGCCGGCCAGCCCGGCCTGCCGGACGTCACCGCCGGCGTGCAGGGCGACCACCGGAAGGGCGACCACCGAGGCGGCGGTACCCAGGGCGGAGGCCGACTCGCCGCCGAAGAGCAGCCAGAACGGCCGCCCCAGCCTCCCGCCGGCCGCCCGGCTCACGCCGATCCCGCCGCGAACTGGCGCCTGATGCCGCGCAACGGACGGGCTGCCAGCGCCGCCGGGACGGCCGTCGCGACCAGCACCCCGAGCAGCACGCCGACCGTCCACGGGACGTCCACGGCCGGCAGCAGCCCCTGCCCGACCGCCCTGGCCAGCGGCACCAGGCAGACGCCCGCCGTCACCACCGCCAGGACCACCCCGACCAGCGCCGCGGCCAGGACCTCGTACACCACGCACCGCAGCAGTTGCCCCCGGCCGAGGCCGAGGGCCCGCAGATGCGCGCGCTGGGAGCGACGGTCCCGCTGGGCCAGCGCGCAGGTGTTGGCGACGGCGAGCAGCGCGTAGCCGGCCACCACTGCGACGATCAGCCGGGACGCCAGGTCGTCCTGCACGCTGCGGGGCCGGAGGTCGGCCAGGTAGCCGGCCCGGGAGACGAGCCGCTCGCCGGGTTGCGTCCGCCAGGCACTCGGATCGCCATGGAGGAGCACCTGGTCGGCGTGCGGGGCCGGGGTGTGCGCGAGGGCCAGGGCGCTGGGCAGGACGAAGGAGGGGAAGGCAAGGTCCCGCTGGTAGATCGCGGCGAGCCGCAGCTGCGCTTCCTGCCCGTCGGCGAGCGTGAAGGTCACGCTCTGGCCGAGCTGCCAGCCGTGCGCCTGCGCCTGGGTAGTGCCGGCGGCGAAGGTGTCGTCCGCCAAGTCGTCCAGTCGGCCCTGCTGTTCGCCCAGGTCCAGGAAGGTCCGCAGGGCCGGCCCGTCGACGCCCCAGGCGCGGGTGGGCCGGGGCTTGCTGTCGTAGAAGCTCGGCGGCGCGGTTACCTCGGTGGCGACCAGCGCCGTCGCGGTGCCTCCGGGAAGGCTCGGGGGCCCGACCGGCAGCCGGTGGTCCGGCTCGGCCGTCACCACCCCGTCGGCGCGCAACGCCTGCTCGGTCTGCCGCTGCACGGCGGCTCCCATCGTGCTCCCTGAGCCGAGCAGGCAGACCGCGATGCCGACGGCCAGCAGGACGGGCACCGCAATCGCGGCCGTCCGGGCGGGCGCGGCCCGCAGCCCGGCGGCGGCAATCCGGCCGGCCCTCCGGTCCAGCAGGCGCAGCAGGACGCAGCACGGGCCGGTGAGGACCGGCACGATCCAGGGCGCGAGCACCGCGAGCGTGGGGATGACGGTCAGCGCCAACGCCATTACCAGGATCCCGCGGAGCACTCCCGGCACGTCCCCGACGACCGACAGGACCAGGAACGGCCCGCACATCAGGACGGTCATGCCGAGGCCCGCCACCAGCCGGCCGCGGTTGCGGCGGCCCGGGGCCAGGGCCAACGATTGGTCCTTGAGCAGGTCGATCGGCTGGACCCGGCCGGCCGCCAGCACGCTGGCCAGCGCCGCGAGCACCGCGACGGCGCAGGTGCCCGCGCAGGCACCGGCTGCGATCGCCCAGGTCAACCCGGCGGGCGGCATGCCGACCGCGGCGGGGAACAGCTCGCGCTCGACCAGCAGACGCCGCCCGAGCCCGGCCGCCGGGGCCAGCCCGGCCGCCGAGGCAACAGCAGCCGGAACGAAGGCGACCAGCGCCACGTCCGCGACGACCAGGGCCCGCAGCCGACCGGCCGTCACGCCCAGCGCGCGCAGCACGGCGAACTGCCCGAGCCGCTGGTTGGTCCAGAGTGCGACCGTCGACCCGGTCACCAGCACCGCCGACGTCAGCAGCAGCGTCAGCAGCAGGCCCAGCAGGTTCTGCGCGTCACGGGCCGCCACGGCGGCCGCGGAGCCCTCCGGGTAGGACGGGCGGCGCACCGCCTCCAGCAGCACCAGGCAGGCACCCACCCCGGTGGCGGTCAGCGCACAGGCGGCCGCCACGCCCACGACCCGCCCGGGATACGCCCGCACCTCGGCGACGCAGAGCCGCAGCCCACCCAGCGGGCCGCCGAGACGGGGGCTCGGGTCCGATGCCACGGTCATGGTTATCCCACCTCAAAACTATTAATAAGATGCAGAGTTGGGAAGGCCGCATGCGCCGCGGCCTTCCCCCTCTGTCATCTCTTACTGCCGGACCGTCTAGGTCAGCAGTCGAACAGGCTGTACGAGCTGAACGGGGCGTCGACGACGATCTCCTCGTCGAGCTCCTGCAGCGCCAGGATGTCGGCCATTACCAGTCACCTCCCCTCACCGTCTCGTCGGAACGTGCCCACCAGGCTGCTGAAATCAGCAGCTCCACCCGCTGAGCGAGCTGAACGGGGCGTCGACGACGATCTCCTCGTCGAGCTCCTGCAGCGCCAGAATGTCGGCCATTACCAGTCACCTCCCCTCACCGTCTCGTCGGAACGTGCCCACCAGGCTGCTGAAATCAGCAGCTCCACCCGCTGAGCGAGCTGAACGGGGCGTCGACGACGATCTCCTCGTCGAGCTCCTGCAGCGCCAGAATGTCGGCCATTACCAGTCACCTCCTCTCACTGTCTCGTCGGGACGTGGTACCGGGCTCCGCCCGCTCCGGCGTCCACCCGCTGACGGGGTGGGCACCGGGGAGCAGGGCCTGCCCGGGGCTTTTGGCGGCTTCCAGCGCCAGAAGGGCGCCGGCGGAGCCGGTGGCCAGGTCGGTCGAGAGCCGGACCAGCTGGTCCCCGTGGAGGACGTGCCCGTCCTGATGCGGGGCCAGGTGCAGCTCCAGCAGCCGCAGTTGCTCCTCCGCCTCGGCCTGCCAGTGCGGCAGGCGGGCGGCGACCTGGGAGAGGACGTAGGCGAGCCCGGCCCGGCCGTTGAACAGCCCGCCCTGGACGACCACGCGGACCGCACCGGCCCGGGCCGCGGCCTCCACCACGCGGTCGGCGTCGAGCGCCTCGGCCTGCGCGGCGGGTAAGGCAAGAGCGGCCAGGGCCACCCCGGCCGAGCCCTCCGCCAGGTACGGCAGCAGCCGGTTCGAGCTGTGCATCTGCAGCATGCCGTCAACCAGTCGGCCGTGTCGCAGCTCGCAGCGGACGGCGCGCTCGCCGGCCTCGGCCCAGGCCGCGTCGCCGGTGAGCCGGGCGCAGCGGGCGAACAGCACCGCCGGTCCGGACCATCCGCGCAGCAGCCCGGGCCGGTCCAGCAGTCCGGCCTCGCCGATCCGCCCGGCAGCCTTGGCGGCCAGTCCGAGTGCCTCGTCGGTGGCCCCGACCTCCAGCAGCAGGTGGGCGATGCCCGTCACACCGCCGTGGAGGCCGAGCGCCTCGGGAAGCGGGCCGGCCAGCAGACGGTCCACCACCTTCGGGGCGTCCGGGTGCCCGAGCCGGTGCAACAGCCAACCCGCTCCGGCCAGCCCGTCGTATAGCCCGGTGGGCGTGTCGGCGGGGGCACGCCGTACGGCGGCGGCGAGCCAGTCGAGGTGTTCCTCGTCCGGTGCGACGCCGGCCAGGTGGCGGGCGAGCAGCACGCCGGGCGCGCCGTACGCCAGTCCGAGCGCTCCGCCGGGACGGAGCCCGGCCACGTCGCCGGGGTGGAGACGGTCCGCCCGCCCGGGGGTGGCCGCCTCGTCGATGCCGCGCAGCAGCCCGGCGGCGGTGAGCGTCGACGGCGACTCGGCTGTGGGCCGGGCCGCGAGGTGCGGACGCAACGCCGGCGAGAGGGCCAGCCGTTCGGTCATCCGGGCGACGAAGTCGGACGGCAGCGTCGGGAACGATTCCTGGACGAGGTCCAGCAATCGCGTGACGACCGCCGGGTTGCGCATGGTGAGCGCGGTCAGCGAGATGAGGGCGGCGAGCTGGCAACAGCCCAGCGCGAACAGGTCGGCGTCGCGGGCGTCGGCGATGGCGCGGTCCATGAAGCCGGGGGCGCCGAGCGCAGCCTGGCGCGTGGCGTCGAGCGGCGTCGCGAGTTCGAAGTCGATCAGCGCGACGGTGCCGTCCGGACGGATCATGATGTTGTGGTGGTGGAGGTCGCCGAACGCCACCCCTTCCCGGTGCAGCGCCGCTACGCACTCCTCGACCTGAGTGAGCCTCGCCACGGCGAGCTCGGCGAAGCCGGCCAGGGTCCGCGCCTCCGGCCGGTGCCTGATGAGCGGGTACTCCCGCCCCAACCAGGCGCTGAAGGGCTCACCGGGGATGTACTCCATGGCCAGGTAGTGGTGCTCCCAGGCGGTGAAGTACTCGAACAGGGTCGGCACGAACGGCAGGTGGCCGATCCGGGTCAGGACGTCCCGTTCGACCATCAGCCGGGTCACGGCGTCGACCCCGGCGGCGTCCAGCCCGGCGTGCGGGCGGGCCTCCTTGAGGACGACCTGCCGGCCGTCCTCGTCCTCGGCGAGGTAGACACCGCCGGCGTTGGAGAAGTGCAGTGCCTTGACCACCTGGTAACGCCCGATCACGGCCCCCGCGCCCGAGCCGCCGGCGGCGATCCGCTCGGCCAGGAAGTCGGGCGTCCCGACCCACGCGGGGACGGTGAAGACCGGGCGCCGCGCGTCCGGGGCGAGCCTGCCGTCCGGATCCTTGACCGCGGGCACCCTGGTGCCGTCCGGCAGTTCGCACCACATCAGGGTGAAGGCGCCGTAGCGCACCGACACCGGGCCCTCGTTCCAGCGCAGGTCGTTGAGGACGTACGGGCCGGGCCGGCCCCCCAGTGCCTTGTCCAACTCGGCGAGGACGGTCTCCAACTCGTCGGCGGTGCGCGGGTAGACGGTGACGGCCTTACCGCTGGCGGACCGGTCGGCGTACTTGGCGTTCATCACGGTGACCACCAGTCGGCTGCGCAGGTACTTCCACGGCAGCCCGAGCTGACGACAGACCCGCCAGGCGATCTCGATCGTCTCCTCGGCGGAGTCGGGCGTGGCACTGACGTGGACCTTCCAGCCCTGCTCCGGCAGCTCCAGCGCGCCGGGCGGCGCCAGGCACTCCCACACCCCCTGGGTGCGGCTGCGCCAGCCGTCGGGCAGTGCGCCCCCGCCCGGTGCGAACCGGGAATCCCGGTCGTCACACTGGTCCAGGGCGTCGTACCACACTGGGCCGGCAATCGTATACGACTCGTATTTCGCGTCCACGCGACATCCACCCCCTTTTTCTCATTCCGCCGAACCACATTCCGGTTTCCGCCGGAACTTTCGAATTTGCGGCCTCCCCGTTCCGACATGAACCATCATTCACAGCCGCCCGGCCATGTGACAACCGTGTTAAGCGGGAACTGAATCCGACACATAGACGGCGGAATCCCGGCGTACGCCTCGGAGTTCACCGAAAGCCCGTGCGATCATGACCGTATGAAAACGCGCGTCGTGATCGCGGACGACCAGGCGAGCGTCCGCCAGGGGTTTCGGCACATCCTGGCGGCCCAGCCCGACATGGAGGTCGTGGCCGAGGCCGAGGACGGCCTGACCGCTCTGGAGACGGTCCGCACCCTGCGGCCCGACGTCCTGCTGGCCGACATCCGGATGCCCGGGCTGGACGGACTGGAGGTCACCCGCCGGCTGGCCGGCATCGCCCCCGAGGTGAAGGTCGTCGTGGTGACCACCTTCGACCTCGACGAGTACGTGCACACCGCCCTGCGCAACGGCGCCTGCGGCTTCCTGCTCAAGCATTCCGGACCCGCACTGCTGGCCGAGGCGGTCCGCTCGGCCGTGGCCGGCGACTCGCTGATCAGCCCGCAGATCACCACTCGCCTCCTGCACCACTTCACCGGCCCGCGCCGGGTCGACCGCTCCCCGATCGAGCCGCTGACGGCCCGCGAGGAGGAGATCGCCGCCCTGGTCTCCAAGGGGCTGACCAACTCCGACATCGGCGCCGAACTGTTCATCTCCCTCGGCACCGTCAAGACCCATCTGACCAACCTCCAGCGCAAGTTGAAGGCCCGCAACCGGGTGGGCATCGCCACCTGGGCCTGGGAGTCGGGCCTGAGCAACCGGGCCTGACCGGCAGGCCCGACCGACCGGTCCCACTCCGCCGGCGTCCGCCCGTCGGCCCGGGCCTCGCACGGAGCACGCGCACCGCCCGGAGCTTCACAGCAGCGCCCGCCGGGGGCCCCTGGCCGGCCGCGGACCCGCCTCGCCGAACCGCGTCTCGCCACGCAGCAGCAGCCGCCCCAGCGGGGTGACGGTGTGCAGCACGCCGTTGCCGCTGCGCCGGGTGTCGATCAGCCCGGCCGCCCGCAGCACGGCGGTGTGCTGGCTGACCGCCGAGGACGTCACCCCGAGCCGACCGGCCAACTCGCCAGTGGTACAGCCGTCCAGCAGGGTCTGCAGGACCGCCGCCCTGGTCCGGCCGACCAGCGCCGCCAGCGGCTCCTCGCCCCGCCGCGCGGACACCGCCGTCTCCGGCGCACCGGCCAGAACGGGAGCGCCGATCCGGTCGGGGCGCATGGCGAAGAGCAGCGTCGGGGCTTCGTCCGGCTCGTCGCGCCGGGGCCGCAGCAGCACCCCGGCACCCTGCAGGAAGAGTGACGGCGCCAGCCGCAACCCCCGGCCGGCGAGGGCGAGTTCGATGTCCCACTCGGCCGGGATCTCCAGTACCGGGGCGTTCCAGCGGATCCGCGGGTGCAACGTGCCGAGCAGCGCGTCCACGCCGCCGCTGCCGGCGATCTGGCGGCGGACGTCCCGCTCGGCCTCCAGCCGGGCCCGGACGTCCGCCCAGCAGGGCAGCAGCGCCACCCGGTGGAACTCGCGCACCGCGGCGGCGATGTCGGCCCGCGGCACCGTCGACGGGCCCTCCTGGCCGGGCGACACGATCCGGCCATTCGCCCACGTACGCAGAACGTCCCGGAAACCACCATTGGCTCCCGAAAGGCGTCGTAACCGCTCGGTCAGCACCGGTTGGCACGCGAGCCGCCCGCCGACGGCCCGCTGCCAGGGACGAAAGAACTCTCCGCCGACCCGCCAAGCCTCCAGCGCGAGCACGGCCTCCATATCCCGGTCGACATCGCCAGAAATTCGTACACGAGCTAGATCATCGGCAGACATGACGATA
The DNA here is from genome assembly GCF_041435235.1 of Kitasatospora sp. NBC_01300. Taxonomy (NCBI): domain Bacteria; kingdom Bacillati; phylum Actinomycetota; class Actinomycetes; order Kitasatosporales; family Streptomycetaceae; genus Kitasatospora; species Kitasatospora sp. NBC_01300. The sequence goes on from NZ_CP108408.1 coordinate 3,202,121, forward strand.
CGAATCACAAACTGATCCCCCGATCCGGTTTCATCCGTCACGGCGGAACCCCGGGAAACCTCGCGCCCCTGGTCGCCGTGCCACCATCCTGCCTCGGCACAAGGGCCCACCACCATCGGCCGATCGGCCTATCCGACCGACCGGATGAGCCTCCGGAGAAGCCGATCCACAGCGGAAGCAGGGCGACCACCACGACCGACGGCGATCCGAAGGCGAAGCGGTGAGTGCCCGGGTCCGGCGCACTGCGGGGACGACCGGCACCAGCAGCGCGCCGGTCTCCAACAGCCATCAGGTCTCGGCGCCGCCGGACACCAGCCCGCCGTGGAAAGCGGTCACCCTCAGCGAGGCGGAGCAGGCGATCAGCACCGACGGGGCCGCAGCGCCGGGCTGCCCGCGGCCCAGAGTGCCGGGAACAGCCCGGCGGCCACCGCCACCACCCCGGAGCGCGCGCCGCCCCTCCGGGAACGCCCGGGAAAGTCCGGCCCCTCGACGCGCCACTGCCGGGGAGACCCCGGGGCGCGCCCGCGTGCTACTCCTTGGGGGCTTCCGGCTCCTCCGCGAAGTCGACCTTCTTGAACTGCCGGTTCATGGACTTGGCCAGGAACCAGGTGGCCACGCCGAGGGCGGCGAAGACGACGAAGCCGAGGAGTCCGGGGGTGACCTTGGCGTCGTCGACGGCGAGGTTGGCGGCGAGGTTGACGAGGTTCACGGGGGCGCTCATATCTCTATGGTGGCCCGGCTCACGGGGAGCCGGGCCATCGGGGGGTGGTTCAGTCGCGCGTGTCGGCGGCCTCGACGGCCAGGGTGGGGGTGCGCAGGCCGGCGAACAGGTCGTCCTCCGGCAGGTCCACGTCGATCAGGGTACGGGCGAGTTCGTAGTCCTCGGTGGGCCAGACCTCGCGCTGGACGTCCAGCGGGACGCGGAACCACGGCCCGTCGGGGTCGATCTGGGTGGCGTGGGCGATCAGCGCGCGGTCGCGGGTCTCGAACCAGTCGCCGCAGCTCACCCGGGTGGTGATCTCGCGCTCCTGGCGGCCGCTCTTCTCCCAGCCCGCGATCCACTCGCCGTACGGCGAGTCGTGGCCGTGCTCGGTGAGGTACTGGTGCAGGGCGCGGATGCGGCCCATCGGGAAGCCGTGGTTGTAGTAGACCTTCAGCGGCTGCCAGGGCTCGCCGGCCTCCGGGTAGGCGTCCGGGTCGCCGGCGGCGTCGAAGGCCAGCATGGTGATCTTGTGGGTCATGATGTGGTCGGGGTGCGGGTAGCCGCCGTTCTCGTCGTAGGTCGTGATGACCTGCGGCTTGAACTCCCGGATCAGCCGGACCAGCGGTTCGGCCGCCTCCTTCACGTCCTCCAGGGCGAAGCAGCCCTCGGGCAGCGGGGGCAGCGGGTCGCCCTCGGGCAGGCCCGAGTCGACGAAGCCGAGCCAGGCCTGCTTGACGCCCAGGATCGCCCGGGCCTCGTCCATCTCCTTGCGGCGCACCTCGTGGATGTTCTCCTCGATGTACGGGTCCCCCTGGAGCTTGGGGTTGAGAACCGACCCGCGTTCGCCCCCGGTGCAGGTGGCCACGAGCACGTCCACTCCCTGCTCGACGTACATGGCCATGGTGGCCGCGCCCTTGCTGGACTCGTCGTCCGGGTGGGCGTGCACCGCCATCAGTCGCAACTGCTCAGTCAACGCCTTGCGTTCCTTCCACATATCGGGCGTTCCGCGAAGTCCGGTCCGCCCACCGTACGAGCCGCTCACGTCGGGGCCGCGTCGCCGCGGGACCGGCCGCGGACGAACCCCGGCCCGGTCGAGCCCCGCCCCCGCCGGACCGGCCGCGGGCGTGCCCCTCCTATAGTGACGGACTGGAGGAGCGTCGCATTCCCCCGCACCACCCGCGCGGCCCCTCCCGTCAGGAGAGGACTGGGTCCGATGAACGCGAGCACCACCACCCCGCAGCTGCCCGAGGGGCGCTACGGCCGGCGCGGCGACCGCGATTCGGACCGGCGTCTGAAGGTGGTCGGCGCGGTCTGCGGCGTGCTGGGCCTGGGCCTGGTGGCCTGGCTGGGCGGCTCCTACCTGCTGCGCGAGACCACGATCAACGGTTCGGTGCCGACCTTCCAGGCGGTCTCGGACTCCGAGGTCGAGCTGCACCTGGCGGTGCGCAAGAGCGGCGGAACGGCCGGCAGCTGCACGGTCCGCTCGCAGGGTTCGGACGGCTCGGTGGTCGGGGTGGCCGACTTCCCGGTGCCGGCCGGCGGCTCCAGCTACGACGCCGTGGTCACCCTGCGGACCACCGCCCGCGGCACCACCGCCGAGCTGCTGGGCTGCACGCCGGCGAAGAAGTAGGCCCCGGAAGAAGTACGCCCGCGAAGAAGCCCGGAGCAGGAGGCCCGCCCGCCGAGTCGCACCGGCAGCGCGCCCCGCTCACCGGTACTCTGCCGGGCACCACCGGTACTCTGCCGGACACCGGCGCATAACCGATCGGGAGAACGGGCATCCGTAGGAAGTCCCGCACCCGGCCCGGCACGCACCGCCTCCGTACACCGTGGCGCATTCGCTGTACACCGTGGCGCAACGCCGACGTCAATGGCGCGCCAACGACCCTTCTGCTTGTCGGCAGGACTTGTTAGGCTCGTGGTTTCGCCCCTTCCGCACCGGATGGTACGGGAGCGGGCGTTGCTTTGTAGTTACGACCGATATCACCACCAACCCCCTGCTGACGACTCACGCCCTCAGCACAGCCCCAGCACCTACGAGGAGCACCCGTGACCCAGACCAGTGAGAACGTGACCTGGCTCACTCAGGCCGGCTACGACCAGCTGAAGGCCGAGCTGGATCACCTGACCGGGCCCTGGCGCATCGAGATCGCCCAGAAGATCGAGGCGGCGCGCGAGGAGGGCGACCTCAAGGAGAACGCCGGCTATCACGCGGCCAAGGAGGAGCAGGGCAAGTACGAGCTGCGCATCCGCCAGCTGACCCAGCTGCTGGAGCGCGCCAAGGTCGGCGAGGCCCCGGCCGACTCGGGTGTGGTGGCCCCGGGCATGGTCGTCACGGTCGCCTTCGACGGCGACGAGGACGACACCATGGAGTTCCTGCTCGCCTCGCGCGAGGTCGCCGGCTCCGACACCATGGACGTCTACTCGCCGCAGTCGCCGCTGGGCCGCGCGATCGACGGCAAGAAGATCGGCGACGAGGCGACCTACGAGCTGCCGAACGGCAAGCCCGCCATGGTGAAGATCGTCAAGGTCGTCCCGCACGCCGGCTGACCAGGCCTGATCCGACGCGATCCGACGCGATCCGGCGTGGTCCGGCCTAGCCGGGCCTGACCGACCGACGAGGGCGGCCGCGGAGTCCAGGGACTCCGCGGCCGCCCTCGCGGCGTACCGGGCGCGGTTCAGCCCACGGCCGAGCGGTACTTGCGCACCGACAGCCAGGAGAACACCGCGGTGATCAGCACCGACCAGAGCACCGACACCAGCGCGGCGTGCTGCATCGGCCAGGCGGCGTCCACCGGGCCGACCTGGTTGCCGAACAGGTCCCGGCAGGCCTGCACGGTGGCGCTGAACGGGTTCCAGTACGCGACCGCCTGCAGCCAGCCCGGCATCGAGCTGACCGGCACGAAGGCGTTGGAGACGAAGGTCAGCGGGAAGAGCCAGATCAGGCCGGCCGAGGTGGCCGCCTCGGGGCTGCGCACCGAGAGGCCGATCAGCGCGCCGATCCAGGAGAACGCGTAGCCGAGCAGGAGCAGCAGGCCGAAGGCGCCGAGCGCGTTGAGCACGCCGTCGTGGATCCGCCAGCCGACCAGCAGCGCGACCAAGGCCAGCACGACCACGGTGAACGCGGTCTGGCACAGGTCGGCCAGGGTGCGGCCGACCAGCACCGCGGAGCGGGCCATCGGCAGTGAGCGGAAGCGGTCCACCAGGCCCTTGGTCATGTCCTCCGCGATCCCGGCGGAGGCACCGGCGACGGCGAAGGTGACGGTCTGGGCGAAGATGCCGGCCATCAGGAACTGGATGTACGAGTCGGAGCTGGAGCTCGCCCCGGGGATCTTGATCGCCCCGCCCATCACGTACGAGAACAGCAGCACGAACATGACCGGCTGCATCAGCCCGAAGACCACGATCTCGGGGATCCTGGTCATCCGGCGCAGGTTGCGCTTGGCGACCACCCAGGAGTCGTGCAGGGTGGCGGCGACGCCGCGGCGCTGCCTGGGCATCGCCTCGCCGATGGCGTGCTCGGTGGCGGTGCTCATCTCAACGCTCCGTTCCGGCCGCGACGGCCCGCTTGTCCGGTCCCTGGCCGTCGGAGCCGCCCGGCCCTTCGGTGGACAGCCCCTTGGCGGACGGCCCCTCGGCGGGCGGCCCTTCGGCGGGCAGCCCTTCAGCGGAGGGCCCGCCCTTGCCCCGGCCGCTCCGGCCGTGGCCGCCGGAGCCGTTCTCCTCCTCCACCGCCTCGGCGACGTGGCCGGTGAGGGTGAGGAACACGTCGTCCAGGGTCGGGCGGCGCAGGCCGATGTCGTCGATCTCGATGCCGCGGGCGTCCAGTTCGCGGATGACGTCGGCGAGCACCCGGGCGCCGCCGCTGACCGGCACGGTGATCCGGCGGGTGTTCTTCTCCACCGCCGGCTCGCCCAGCGCGTACCCGGACAGCGCCGCGACCGCGTCGGTGACCAGGCCCGGCTCGTGCACCACGACCTCTATCCGCTCGCCGCCGATCTGGGCCTTGAGCTGGTCGGCGGTGCCGCGGGCGATCACCCGGCCGTGGTCGACGACGGCGATGTCGTGCGCCAGCCGGTCGGCCTCCTCCAGGTACTGGGTGGTGAGCAGCAGCGTGGTGCCCTGCTCGACCAGGGTCTCGATGACCTCCCAGAGCGCGAGCCGGTTGCGCGGGTCGAGGCCGGTGGTCGGCTCGTCGAGGAACATCACCGGCGGCCGGACGACCAGCGCGGCGGCGAGGTCGAGGCGGCGGCGCATGCCGCCGGAGTAGGTCTTGGCGGTGCGGTCCTTGGCCTCGGTGAGGTTGAACCACTCCAGCAGCTCCAGCGCCCGGGCCTTCGCCTGACGGGCGCTCATCTGGTAGAGCTCGCCGACCATCTGGAGGTTCTCGAAGCCGGTGAGGTACTCGTCGACCGCCGCGTACTGGCCGGACAGGCCGATCAGGCTGCGGACCTTGTTGGGGTGTTTGAGCACGTCGACGCCGGCGACCACCGCGCGGCCCGAGTCGGGGCGCAGCAGGGTGGTGAGGACCCGCACGGTGGTGGTCTTGCCGGCGCCGTTCGGGCCGAGCAGCCCGAGCACCGTGCCCTCGGGGACGTCGAGGCTCACGCCGTCCAGGGCTCGTACGTCGCCGAAGGTCTTGACCAGGTTCTCGGCTTGGATGGCTGGCGCCATGGCCTGCCTCATCTCCTCGGACGAATATGGGCGATCTGTCACACTCTGCCCCTTTTTCGGGCATGCGGGCGACTCGGTTTTCGCCTACCGGCGCACAGAACGCGATGTATCGCGAGTCTGGCAGCACGCGATATATCGCGTCAAGGCATAGGGCTCCGCCATCGTGACAGGGACCACTGACATCCACCGGGATCCGCTGAGGCCCGCCCCGCACCATCCGACGCCCGAAACACCCAGCCCCCGAGCGCCCCAAGCACCCCGAGCACCCCGAGCGCCTGAGGCGCCTCAGCTGGAAACGACGTACCCCGCGTCCCGCAGCTCGCCGACCACGGCCGCGCAGTGCTCCGGCCCCTTGGTCTCCAGGTGCAGGTCCACCTCGACCTCGGTCAGCCCCAGCCGCGGGTCGATCCGCACGTGCGCGACGTCCAGCACGTTGGCGTCCAGCCTGGTCAGCACCCCCAGCAGGTCGGCCAGCGAGCCCGGCTTGTCCGCCAGCCGCACCCGCAGCGACAGGTACCGGCCGGCCGCCGCCAGCCCGTGCCGCAGCACCCGCTGCATCAGCTGCGGGTCGATGTTGCCGCCGGACAGCACGGCCACCACCGGCCCCTCGAAGGAGTCCGGCTGCTCCAGCAGCGCCGCGATCGGGGCCGCCCCGGCCGGTTCGACCACCAGTTTCAACCGCTCCAGGCCGACCAGCAGGGCCCGCGACAGCGCGTCCTCGGAGACCGTCCGGACGCCGTCCGCCAGCGAGTTGACCACCTCGAACGGGATGTCCCCGGGCCGGCCGACCATGATCCCGTCGGCCATCGTGGCGTAGTGCTCCAGCGACACCGGCCGCCCGGCCGCCAGCGAGGGCGGGTACGCGGCCGCGCCCGCCGCCTGCACCCCCACCACCCGGACGTCCGGCCGCAACGGCTTGACCGCCGCCGCGATCCCGGCCAGCAGGCCGCCGCCGCCCACACCGACCAGGATGGTCCGCACCTCGGGGCACTGCTCCAGGATCTCCAGCCCGACGGTCGCCTGGCCGGTGACCACGTCCCAGTGGTCGAAGGGGTGGATGAACACGGCGCCGGTCGCCTCCGAGTACCGCTGCGCGGCCTGCAACGCCTCGTCCACCGTCGCGCCGTGCAGCCGCACCTGTGCGCCGTACTCCCGGGTCGCCGCGACCTTGGGCAGCGGCGCCGCGACCGGCATGAACACGGTCGAGTGCACCCCCAGCAGCGAGGCCGCCAGCGCCACCCCCTGCGCGTGGTTGCCCGCGCTCGCCGCCACCACCCCGCCGGCCCGCTGCACCGGCGAGAGCCCGGCGATCCGCACGTACGCGCCGCGCAGCTTGAACGAACCGGTGCGCTGGAGGTTCTCGCACTTCAGGTGGACCGGCGCGCCGATCAGCCCGGACAGGTACCGGCTGCCCTCCATCGGCGTCACCCGGGCGATTCCGGCGAGCATCTTCTGGGCGCCGCGGACGTCGTCGAGGGTGACCGGCCAGTTGTGCATAACGCCAGCCTACGGTGGTCGACACCGGCAATCCGGGATGTCGGGGCTGTTCCCGGGCCCGCCCCGCCCGCGTACGCTGCTGCTTCTGAGCCTCCCTCACCGCACGACGATCGTGAGCCGCGATGACGACGACCTCGCCCCAGGCCACCGACCGCACCGACCCCGTGCACGCCCGACTCCAGTACCAGCTGGCGGTGTTCGCCCGCCGGATGGACCAGGTCCGGACCACCGGCGGCGGTCTCGGCGCGCTGGACCGGGCCGCCTACCTGCTGCTCGACCGCCTGGAGCGGCACGGGCCCGCCAACGTCAAGGCGCTGGCCGAGTCGCTCGGCGTCGACTCCTCCACGGTGACCCGGCAGGTCGCCCCGCTGGTCGCGGGCGGGCTGGTCGGCCGGGTCCAGGACCCGGCCGACCGCCGCGCCGTACGCCTCGCGCTGACCCCGGTCGGCTCCGGCCGGCTGGCCGAAGTCCGCGACGGGCGGGCCGAGTTGGCCCGCCGCCTGACGGCCGACTGGCCGCCCGAGGAACAGCAGGCGTTCTGCGCCCTACTGGCCCGCTTCAACCACGCGATGGAGTCGTACACCGCGGACCAGCAGGGCCAGTGACCGCCGACGGCCGGAGGCCGTCCCCCGCGTCCGGACCGGTCTCCCGTCGACACACAGCCGAACGGGTGCATTAACACGATTTTCAGATGACAACACCAGTGAGTCGTGATGCTCGGCCCTCCAGCCCGGAACACTCCGAGGGCCCCATTGTGTCCACATGGTGAGAGGACTGAGGTGAAGCCCAGTCAGAACCCGGTGACCACCGTCACCTGGAGACGCCGACTCGGCAGGACGGTGGGTTCCGTCCTGGCCCTGACGCTCGTGCCCTTCGGCATGTCACTCGTCGCACCACAGGCCGCGTACGCGGCCGGCCTCCCGGGCGGCCTCGGGCCGTGCCTGGGTGCGGACTGTCCCGCGACGTTCCCCCCGGTCAACAACGGTCCCTTCGCAGGCCGCGACGACGGCGTGAACATCTTCGTCGGCGGCGACTTCAACGTCGGCGGTTCCGCCGCCGAGGCCGAGGGCCACGTGGTGACCCTCGGCAACTTCGGCCTGAACAAAGCCCCCGGAGCCAGCTCCGTCTACAACATCGGCATCGTCGGCGTCGGCTCACGGGTCCCCCCGCCGAACGGCGCCGACTTCCTCACCGCCGGAGGCAACGTCACGGTGGCCCCGGGACAACGGCTCCTGGCGGAGGGCGGCGTCGTCCGCTACGCGGGCACGGCCACGGGCACCATCGTCGGTACGAAGGTCCAGGAAGCACAGGCCGTGGCCGCCTACACGCCGCTGCGCGGTCAGCTGCAGACGGCGAGCGAGTGCTACGCCGGGGTCGGCACGCCCCGCCCCGCCACCGGAACCGCGGTCAACCAGGGGTACCAGACCCTGTTCACCGGTGACGGCACCTCCGCACTCCAGGTCTTCAACGTCGACTTCGACATCGCCGGGAACGGAGGCGCCACCCAGGGCATCGCGTTCGCCGGCATCCCCGCGAACGCGACGGTGCTCGTCAACCTCGTGGGCGGCGCCCGCACCATCAACACCTACAGCGGGAGCCTCCAGGACACCGATCCCTGGAACCGGCTGCGCGAGCGCCTCCTGTGGAACTTCCCCGCCGCGACGTCCGTCACGCTCAAGGGATCGGGGCAGTTCCAGGGCAGTGTGCTGGTCGGCAACCCGGCCAGCACCGCCACCATGAGCCTGCCCGGTCTGAACGGACGGTTCTTCACCACCGGTTCGCTGCTGCAGAACTCCGGCTCGGGGATGACCGGGACCGAGTTCCACGCCTATCCCTTCAACGGCGATCTTCCGGCGTGCGGAAGTCCCACTCCCACCGCCTCGACCAGCGTGGCGAAGGTCGACTCCGTCACGGGGCAGCCCCTGGCGGGGGCCACCTTCCAGCTGTGGCGTGAGACCAACGGCGTCCCCGGCCTCCAGACCTCGGGGGCCACCCCGGACACCGAGGTGGGCGCCCCCTGCACCACCGGAGCCAACGGCCTCTGCTCCACGGCCGGTCTCCCGCTGGGCACCTACTACTGGCAGGAGACCGCCGCTCCCCCCGGCTACGACCTGCCGCAGCCCGCGGTGACGACCGTGGTCCTGGACACCAACGGGCAGAACGTCCCGGTGACCGTCAAGGACACCAAGTCCCCGGTCGTCGAGACCGGGTCCACCAGCGTGACGAAGGTCGACTCCGCCACCGGGCAACCGCTGGTCGGCGCGACCTTCCAGCTGTGGCACGAGACCAACGGCGTCCCCGGCCTCCAAACCACCGGAACCAACCCCGACACCGCCGTCGGCTCTCCCTGCACCACCGGAGCCAACGGCCTCTGCACCGCGAGCGGCCTCCCCCTGGGCACCTACTACTGGCAGGAGACCGCCGCTCCTCCCGGCTACGAGCTGCCGGAACTCAACGTCACCACCGTGGTCCTCGACACCAACGGACAGAACGTCCCGATCACCGTCCAGGACACCAAGGCCACCGCCCCGACCGCGTCCACCAGCGTGACCAAGGTCGACTCCGCCACCGGGCAACCGCTGGCCGGCGCGACCTTCCAGCTCTGGCACGAGACCAACGGCGTCCCCGGCCTCCAAACCACCGGAACCAACCCCGACACCGCCGTCGGCTCCCCTTGCACCACCGGAGCCAACGGCCTCTGCACCGCAAGCGGCCTCCCCCTCGGCACCTACTACTGGCAGGAGACCGCCGCTCCTCCCGGCTACGAGCTGCCGGAACTCAACGTCACCACCGTGGTCCTCGACACCAACGGACAGAACGTCCCGATCACCGTCCAGGACACCAAGGCCACCGCCCCGACCGGCTCCACCAGCGTGACCAAGGTCGACTCCGCCACCGGGCAGCCACTGGCCGGCGCCACCTTCCAACTCTGGCACGAGACCAACGGCGTCCCCGGCCTCCAAACCACCGGAACCAACCCCGACACCCCCGTCGGCTCCCCCTGCACCACCGGAGCCAACGGCCTCTGCACCGCAAGCGGCCTCCCCCTCGGCACCTACTACTGGCAGGAGACCGCCGCTCCCCCCGGCTACGAGCTGCCGAAGCCCGCGGTGACGACCGTGGTCCTCGACACCGACGGACAGAGCATCCCCGTCACCGTCCAGGACACCAAGACCACCACTCCGACCGGCTCCACCACGGTCACCAAGGTCGACTCCGCCACCGGACAGCCACTGGCCGGCGCCACCTTCCAGCTCTGGCACGAGACCAACGGCGTCCCCGGCCTCCAAACCACCGGAACCAACCCCGACACCCCCGTCGGCTCCCCCTGCACCACCGGGGCGGACGGCGTCTGCTCCGCGGACAACCTTCCGTTCGGCACCTACTACTGGCAGGAGGTCTCGGCGCCTCCCGGCTACGAACTGCCCCAGACCGCGGTGACCACGGTCGAACTGACCGCGGACTGCCCGTGCGTGACGATCACGGTCGAGGACAAGAAGTGCCCGCCGAAGCCGTGTCCGCGCCCCCCGCACCCGCCGCACTCATGGGCCTCGGCGGACTCGTGGACCGTGTGGGGCGGATGGAACCTCTGGGACCTGGTGCGCGGTGAGTCCGGTCCGGACGAGGACTGCACCTCCGCGTCGCCCGGTCCCTGGAAGCGCTCCTGAAGGAGCGCTCCGGCGCGAGCCCGTGAGGGCATGACGCGACGCACCCGGCCGGAGGAGCCCGCAGGGGCTCCTCCGGCCGGGTGCGTCGACAGCGTGTCAGGTGACCATCGCGGTCCCCGGCGGGCTCACCGAGGCCGGGGATCCCCAACAGGATCCGGGCCTCCGAACGCGTCCTAGCCCAGCGCCTGCTTGAGGTCGGCGAGCAGGTCGTCGATCGACTCGATGCCGACCGAGACGCGCACCAGGTCGGCGGGCACCTCCAGCGCCGAACCGGCCACCGAGGCGTGGGTCATCCGGCCCGGGTGCTCGATCAGCGACTCCACGCCGCCGAGCGACTCGCCGAGGGTGAACAGTTGCGCGCGGTTGCAGACCTCGACCGCCGCCTCCTCGCCGCCCTGGACCCGGAACGAGACCATGCCGCCGAAGGCCTTCATCTGCTTGGCGGCGATCTCGTGGCCGGGGTGCTCGGGCAGGCCCGGGTACAGCACCTGGCTGACCTTCGGGTGGCTCGCCAGCAGCTCGGCGACCTTCTCCGCGTTGGCGCTGTGCCGGTCCATCCGGACGCCCAGCGTCTTGATGCCGCGCAGCACCAGCCAGGCGTCGAACGGCCCGGAGACGGCGCCCATCGCGTTCTGGTGGTACGCCACCTCCTCGCCCAGGCTCGCGTCGGCCAGCACCAGCGCACCGCCGACCACGTCCGAGTGGCCGCCCATGTACTTGGTGGTGGAGTGCACGACCGCGTCCGCGCCGAGCGCGATCGGCTGCTGCAGGTACGGGCTGGCGAAGGTGTTGTCGACCACCAGCAGCGCGCCGGCGCCGTGCGCGACCTCGGCGAGCGCGGCCAGGTCGGTGATGCCCAGCAGCGGGTTGGACGGGGTCTCCACCCAGACCGCGCGGGTGTTGGGGCGCAGCGCGGCCCGGACGGTGGCCAGGTCCTGGGTGTTGGCGACGGAGAACTCGACGCCCCAGCGGGTCAGCACCTTGGCGAACAGCCGGAAGGTGCCGCCGTAGGCGTCGTTGGGGATCACGATGTGGTCGCCCGGCTTGAGGATGGTGCGCAGCAGGGTGTCCTCGGCGGCCAGGCCGGAGGCGAAGGCGAGGCCGCGGGCGCCGCCCTCCAGCGCCGCGAGGCACTCCTCCAGCGCGGTGCGGGTCGGGTTGGCGCTGCGGCTGTACTCGTAGCCGCCCCGCAGGCCGCCCACCCCGTCCTGCTTGTAGGTGGACACCTGGTAGATCGGCGTGACGACGGCCCCGGTCTGGGGGTCTGCTTCCTGACCCGCGTGGATGGCGAGGGTCTCGAAGCCCTGGGGAAGCTGGTGCTCGGTCATGGGTCGAGCCTAGATGAATGAGTCCGATGTCCTCAGTGGTCATAGGCGATGAGTGAGCGCTTGAGCGCGGCGCCGGTGTTCCAGTTGTGCCAGATCGCGGCGGCGAGGGCGAGCAGGCGTTGACCGGTGCGGGCGAAGACGCCGGCCTCGGTTCGTGCGCCGTGCTGTTCGAGACTGAGCTGGCCCTTGAGGGTGTCGATGACCGCCTCGATCCACTGGCGGACGCGGGCGAGCCTGCCGAATCGGGCAGGCTCGCCCTTGCGGTCGGGCCGGACCAGGTGCGCGCCGAGCTCGTCGGTGACGAAGGCCTCGAACGCGGCTCCGGCGAAGCCTTTGTCGCCGAGGATCACCTGGCCCCGGCGCACGAGGTGTCGGTCACGGCCGAGCATGGCCTCCATGACCTCGCGCTCGCCGAGTTTCGGGTTGGCCAGGCACCAGCTGACCGGCATGCCCTCGGCCGTGGTCAACAGGTAGAGCCGCAGACCCCAGAAGAAGCGGGAGTGACTGGCGCAGTAGCCGTACCCGGCGGTGCCGGCCAGGGCCGAGCGCTTGACCGTCTCACGGGAGGCCGCGCAGGGCAGCGGCGTGGAGTCGATCAGCCGCAGGTCGTCGTGCCAGGTCGGCACCTGCCGGGCCAGTGCGCCGACGACCTGCGGGATGAGCGGGCCGGCCGCGTTCAGACGCTTGTTGTAGCCGGACTGCCCCGGCAGGTACGGGAACAGGTGCCGCAGCCGGCCACTCGCGAAGCGGTGCCAGTGCCTCGCCGACGGGAAGCCGAGCAGTACCTGCGCCACGGCCAGGCACAGCAGTTCCGCATCCGAGAGCCTCGGAGGTCGCCCGATCCGGTGACGAGGGGCCATGTGATCGTCGATGAACACGTACAGTGCCGTCAGAAGGGTGTCCAGGTTCGTCTTCACAAACCAACCAACGGGCACCCTTCGTCATGGTCGCGGCCAGCCCAACAATCGGACTCATTCATCTAGTGGCCGTACGGCCCGGCGCCCTCCGGAACGTCCCAGCCCGCCGTGAACCGGGCCGGTTGCCGACCGGGGCCGCGGCGGAATCCTGGCGGCGCCGGAATCCGGGGGCGCCCCGCCGCGTTGAATCCTGCGCAACCCTCCCTACCCCGCAGGAGCAGGCCGTGCTGTTCAACCGCCACAAGACCTCGCTCGTTCCCGCCGACCAGGCGCTGCCCGGCCGGGAGTCGCCGGGCTTCGCGCTGCGCGAGCCGCACACCGTGCTCGGCCACCCGCTCACCGGGCCGTACCCGGACGGCCTGGAGGTGGCCGACTTCGGGCTGGGCTGCTTCTGGGGCGCCGAGCGGACGTTCTGGCGCCTGCCCGGCGTCTGGACGACGCTGGTCGGCTACCAGGGTGGCTACACCCCCCACCCGACGTACGAGGAGGTGTGCAGCGGGCTGACCGGGCACACCGAGGCGGTCCGGGTGGTGTTCGACCCCTCGGTGGTCTCCTACGAGCGGCTGCTGAAGACCTTCTGGGAGGCGCACGACCCGACCCAGGGCAACCGCCAGGGCAACGACGTCGGCAGCCAGTACCGCTCCGCCGTCTACACCCACTCCCCCGCCCAGGCCGCCGCCGCGGCCGCCGCCCGGGACGCCTTCCAGCCGGCCCTGACCGCGCTCGGCTACGGTCCGATCACCACCGAGATCGCCCCGGCGGGCCCGTTCTACCCGGCCGAGCCGTACCACCAGCAGTACCTGTCCGACGCCAAGAACCCGAACGGCTACTGCGGCCTCGGCGGCACCGGCGCGTCCTGCCCGATCGGCGTGGCCCGCACGCAGGGCTGACCGTCCGGGACCGTTCCGGCGGGCCGGCCACCCGAGGTGACCGCCCGCCGGTCGGGGCGCCGACCGGCGGCTCCCGGCGTCAGACCGCGCTGCCGGCCTTCCAGGCGGCCCAGCCGAGGTTCCAGCCGTTCAGGCCGTTGTCCGGCGCGACGGTCTTGTCACCGGAGTTCGTGACCTCGACGACGTCGCCGACCATGGAGCTCTTGTAGAACTTGTAGCCGTCCGTGCTGCCGTCCTGCGCGCCCTTGGCGTCCTGGAGGCCGATGCAGCCGTGGCTGGTGTTCTGGCCGCCGAAGATCGACGACGAGGACCAGTAGTTGCCGTGGATGAAGGTGCCCGAGGTGGTGAGCCGCTGGGCGTGCGGCACGTCCGCGATGTCGTACTCGCTGCCGAGGTTAACGGTCTGCGAGTTCATCCGGGTCTGCTGGAACTGCTCGGAGATCACCATCTTGCCGCCCCAGGTGCGGTGCTCGGGCGACCCGCCGGAGATCTTGTAGACGGCGCTGACCTGGCCGTCGGTGGTGACGGTGAGCTTCTTGGCGCCGAGGTCGGCGACGCTGGTCTGGGCGCGGCCGATGGTGAAGCGGACGTCCTTGGACTGGGTGCCGTAGACGCCCTTGGCGCCCTCGACGTCCTTGAGCCGGAGCTTGAGGGTGACCTTGGTGCCCTTGGCCCAGTACTCCTGCGGCCGGAAGTCGAGGCGGGTGCTGGAGAACCAGTGCCCGACGATCTCGACGCCCGGCTCGGCTATCACGGTGATCGCCTGCTGGACGGCCTTGCGGTCGGTGATCGGCTTGCTGAAGGTGATCGAGACGGGCATGCCGACGCCGACGACCGAGCCGTCCTCGGGCGTGAAGTAGCCGACGAAGGTGTTGGCCGGGGTGGCCGTGGTGAAGGTGGCGTTGGCGTCCGCCTCCAGCTTGTCCTTGTCGACGGCGGTGGCGGCCACGGTGTACTTGGTGCCGCTGGCGGGGGCGGCGGCCGAGGTCCAGCTGGCGCCGTCGGAGGCGAGCTGGCCGGCCAGTTCCTTGCCCGTGGAGTCGGTGACCTTGACGGTGCCCAGGGTTCCGTTGCTGACGGTGACCGTGACCGGCTCGCTGAAGCTGGCGGAGGCGGCACCGTCCGCAGGAGTGACGGTGATGACGGCGGTCGAGGTCTTCGGCGCGCTGCTGGTCCCGCCGGAGCCGCTGCCGGCGCCGGGGGTTCCACCGGAGCCGCCCGAGCCGCCCGAGCCGTTGGCGTCGGCGCTCTTGGTGTCGTTGCAGGCCGCGAGCAGCAGGACCGGCGCCCCGATCAGGCCCGCGAGCACTCCGCGCCGGCTCCAGTTGCCTCCGCCTGCCCGCCCCTGACCGTCCCGTGCCGTCACGTCGCGTCTCCCTGCTGATCATCCCGGGCATTTACGGATACAGAAACGCAATCCGCCCGTGCACGGTTCCACCTCCGAAGGGTAAGCGATCGTATGAGATGACCCAACTTCCCGGTGAACAGGGAAAAAACGCCCGGCCTGCGGGGCAGACCGGGCGTTCACGAGCGGTGACGAGTTGGCGGGACGAGGCCGCTACTCGGCGGACTCGTCCACCACGTACTCGTCCCACCCCTCGTTCTCGGGGTCGAACTCGGTCTGCGCCGACTCCCAGGTCGCCGAGGCCAGCTCGACACCCGGCACGTCGCCGAGCAGCGCCACCGGGTCGATGAAGTGGGCGAGCGAACCCGACGGGTCCACCTCGATGGCGTCGACGGACTGGGCGCGCTCGTCGTCGTCGAGGTACTCGTCCTCGGTCACCTGCTTCAGGGCGGCCGCCTTGAGCGCGCCCTCGTCGGTGATCTCCGCGATGAGCTCGATCTTGAGCCGGACGTAGCGCGGCTCGTCCTGGGTGGTTTCAGTGCTGGTCATGCGTGTGAGCGTACGGGAAGGGCCGGTCCCTCGGAGAAGGACCGGCCCTGCCGTTCTCCGCCTCGGTTCCCCCACCCGGGAACCGCGGAGACGCGCCGTGCGGCGCGCGGTGCCGCGGGAGCCGCCGCACCCTGTCGACCGGCCTCAGCCGGGCAGGGGCGGGACGACGGCGCCTCCCGCGGAGGCCCCTCTCCCCCGTTGCCGGGTCGGAGGGCGGACGCGGCGGGCCGGGTCAGGACCGCCCGACGTGTCCGGAGCCGACCGCGTCCGCCGGGGAGCCGCTCCCGGACGGTTGCCGTCGTCTCGCTCGGCGTCTCGCCGTTGACCACCACGATGCCGGACCGTTGTTAACCGCGTGCTGCGGGCAGGTGACGCCGGTGTACCACTTCGCCCGTGGGCGAACCGCGGGCAAAACGTGGACGAAACCTCGGCCGCCCCGCCGACCGGAGCCGGTGACGGGGTCGGGCCGGTCAGGACCGGTCAGGACCGGGGCCGACGGGTCAGTGCGCGGCGCGGCCGGCGAGGAAGCCCAGCAGGTCCTGGCGGGTGACGATGCCCTGCGGCTTGCCCTCCACCAGCACCACCGCGGCGTCGGCCTTCTCCAGCACGGTCATCAGGTTGGTGACCGTCTCGCCCGCACCGACGACCGGCAGCGGCTTGGACATCACCCGGTCCAGCGTGTCGGTCAGCTCGATCTCCTTCGCGAAGACGCCCTCCAGCAGCAGCTTCTCCGCCACCGAGCCGATCACCTCGCCGGCCATGATGTCCGGGTGCCCGGCACCCGGGGAGACCACCGGCATCTGCGAGACGCCGTACTCGCGCAGCACCCGGACCGCCTCGGCGACCGTCTCGTTCGGGTGCATGTGGACGAACTGCGGGATGCCCTCGTGCTCGATGGCGTCCTTGCGGGCCAGCACCTCGCCGATGTGCGCCTCGTCGGTGGCCGAGGGCAGGAAGCCGTAGTCGGCCATCCAGTCGTCGTTGAAGATCTTGGACAGGTAGCCGCGGCCGCCGTCCGGCAGCAGCACCACCACGACGTCGTCCGGGCCCAGGCCCTTGGCCACCTCCAGCGCGGCCACCACGGCCATGCCGCAGGAGCCGCCGACCAGCAGGCCCTCCTCCTTGGCCAGACGGCGGGTCATCTGGAAGGAGTCCTTGTCGGAGACGGCGACGATGCCGTCGGCGACGTCACGGTCGTAGGCGGTCGGCCAGAAGTCCTCACCCACGCCCTCGACCAGGTACGGCCGGCCGGTGCCGCCCGAGTAGACCGAGCCCTCCGGGTCGGCGCCGATCACCTTGACCTTGCCGCCCGAGACCTCCTTCAGGTAGTTGCCGGTGCCGGAGATGGTGCCGCCGGTGCCGACGCCCGCCACGAAGTGGGTGATCCGGCCCTCGGTCTGCTCCCACAGCTCCGGACCGGTGGAGTGGTAGTGCGAGGCCGGGTTGTCCGGGTTGGAGTACTGGTCCGGCTTCCAGGCGTTCGGGGTCTCCCGGACGAGCCGGTCGGAGACGTTGTAGTACGAGTCCGGGTGCTCGGGGGCCACGGCGGTGGGACAGACGACCACCTCGGCGCCGTACGCGCGCAGGGTGTTGATCTTGTCGGTGGACACCTTGTCCGGACAGACGAAGATGCACTTGTAGCCCTTCTGCTGGGCCACGATCGCCAGGCCGACGCCGGTGTTGCCGGAGGTCGGCTCGACGATGGTGCCGCCCGGCTTCAGGGCGCCCGAGGCCTCGGCGGCCTCGATCATGCGCATCGCGATGCGGTCCTTCACCGAACCGCCGGGGTTGAAGTACTCGACCTTCGCCAGCACTGTCGCGCTGATGCCCTCGGTGACCTTGTTCAGCTTGACCAGCGGCGTGTTGCCGACGAGGTCGATGATCGAGTTGTGGTACCGCACGGGGGTCCTCCCGGTAGTGGGCATGCGAGTGCTTTCGGTACTGCAAAGCCTAGGCCGTGCCGCCCGCCCCAGCCCGCCCTTCCGCCCCACCCGCCCCTCGCCCCGCCGCGGCCCCGCACGGCGGCCCCCACCCGCCCTCCTCCCCCAATGGCCCAGCCCCGCAGGTAGCCCCGGCCCCGGCGCGGGTAGGAGGAGGGTGCAGGCATCGCCATGGCCCCGGAGGGGGCGGCACGAGGACGCGAAGGGGGCATCGGATGCCAGGGGCACAGGACTCGCGGGCCCGGGTGGCCCGCCGGATCGCCACCGCGGCGGCGTACGGCGGCGGCGGGCTCGGCCTGCTGGGCGTGGGCCTGGTGGGCGTGCTGCTCACCGAGAGCAAGCTGGCGATCCAGGCCATCGGCGTGCTGGAGGGCGATCCGCCCAAGGCCGACGGCGTCTACGGCGAGGCCTTCGCCGACAGCTCCGCCGCCACGCAGCCGCCGCTGGTGCTGGCCGTCCTCGGTGACTCCACCGGCGCCGGCCTCGGTGTGCTGCGGGCCCGGGAGACCCCGGGCGCGCTGCTGGCCGCGGGCCTGGCCTCGGTCGCCGAACGCCCGGTCCGGCTGGTCAACGTGGCCCGCACCGGCGGCCGTTCCGCCCACCTCTCGGGCCAGCTGGAGCAGGCGCTGCCGCACCACCCGGACGTCGCCGTGCTCATGATCGGCGCCAACGACGTGACCCGGCACAGCCCGGCCCAGCTGGCCGTCCGCCAGCTCGGCGAGGCGGTCGCGGCGCTGCGGGCGAACGGCTGCGAGGTGGTGGTCGGCACCTGCCCGGACCTCGGGACGATCAAGCCGGTGCGCCCGCCGCTGCGCTGGGTGGCCCGCCGGCTGAGCCGGCAGCTGGCGGCCGCGCAGACCATCGCGGTCGTGGAGGCCGGCGGCCGGACGGTCTCGCTGGGCTCGCTGCTGGGCCCGGAGTTCGCGGCGCGCCCGGAGATGTTCGCCGCCGACCGCTACCACCCGTCCGCCCAGGGCTACGCGACGGCCGCGATGGCCGTGCTGCCCTCGGTGTGCGCCGCGCTCGGCCTCTGGCCGGAGGAGGAGCGCCCGGCCGCACCCGTGCCGGGCGGGACGGTGCTGCCGGTGGCGATGGCCGCCGCCGCCGCGGCCGGGCGTTCGGGCACCGAGGTCGCGGCCGTCGAGGCGGAGGGCGCCGTCCGCCGCTGGGCGTTGCTGCGCCACCGGCTGCGGGTCGGGCTGCCCGGCTCGTGGGCGCCCGAGGAGGCCAGGGAAGGAGCCGTTCCAGAGGCCGGCGACACGTCGGCCAGCTCACACGCCGGGACGGGTGACGCCTGATCTACCAGGCGGTAACTTTCCTCCCGGACGCCAGTCCGCCGTCACCCAGCGAGGAGCCCGCCATGCCCGAAGCCGTCATCGTCAGCGCCACCCGTTCGCCGATCGGCCGGGCCTTCAAGGGGTCGCTCAAGGACGTCCGCCCCGACGACCTGACCGCCCACGTCATCCAGGCCGCCCTGGCCAAGGTCCCGCAGCTCGACCCGCGCGAGATCGACGACCTGATGCTCGGCTGCGGCCTGCCCGGCGGCGAGCAGGGCCACAACCTGGCCCGCATCGTGGCCGTCCAGATGGGCATGGACTACCTGCCCGGCGCCACCATCACCCGCTACTGCTCGTCCTCGCTGCAGACCACGCGGATGGCACTGCACGCGATCAGGGCCGGCGAGGGCGACGTCTTCCTCTCGGCCGGCGTGGAGACCGTCTCGCGCAGCGTGAACGGGACCTCGGACGGCATGCCGGGCACCACGAACCCGGTCTTCGACGAGGCCCAGGCCCGCACCGCCAAGCGCGCCGAGGAGGGCGGCGGGGAGTGGCACGACCCGCGCGAGGACGGCCTGCTGCCGGACGCCTACATCGCGATGGGCCAGACCGCCGAGAACCTGGCCGCGCTCAAGGGGATCACCCGCGCCGAGCAGGACGAGTTCGGCGTCCGCTCGCAGAACCTCGCCGAGGCCGCCATCAAGGCCGGCTTCTGGGAGCGCGAGATCACCCCGGTGACGCTCCCGGACGGCACCGTGGTGAGCAAGGACGACGGCCCGCGCGCCGGCGTCACGCTGGAGGGCGTCTCCGGCCTGAAGCCGGTGTTCCGGCCGGACGGCACCGTGACCGCCGGTAACTGCTGCCCGCTGAACGACGGCGCCGCCGCGCTGGTCATCATGTCCGACACCAAGGCCCGGGAGCTGGGCATCACCCCGCTCGCCCGGGTGGTCTCCACCGGCGTCAGCGCGCTCTCCCCCGAGATCATGGGCTACGGCCCGGTCGAGGCCTCCCGGCAGGCGCTGCGGCGGGCCGGCCTGACCATCGACGACATCGACCTGGTCGAGATCAACGAGGCCTTCGCCGCCCAGGTGATCCCGTCCTACCGGGATCTCGGCATCGACCTGGACAAGCTGAACGTCAACGGCGGCGCGATCGCCGTCGGCCACCCGTTCGGCATGACCGGCGCCCGGATCACCACCACCCTGATCAACTCCCTTCAGTGGCACGACAAGCAGTTCGGTCTGGAGACCATGTGCGTCGGCGGCGGCCAGGGCATGGCGATGGTGATCGAGCGCCTCAGCTGACCTGCCGGGCCACCCCGAAAGGGTCTGGACCACCCGTTTGGAGTGACCGTGAGTAATTGAGGGCCGGATCACATCGCGAGGTCGATCCGGCCCTCTTTTCGCTCGTTTTCGGCTCGGAAATCGACACTGCGGAGCGGATCAACTCCACTGCGTAGAACGGTGTTACCTAACAATTTGGGGACAAGAGCGAAAGTCCCCCACAAATTAGACATTCGCCACTGCGGCAACAGCGCCGGATGCGGCAGTGTGGACACGTAACCCCGTTCCACTCCTCGCTAGGAGTACGTTCCGTGAGCGCCGTCTACACCATCCTGCTGCTGATCCTGATCACCGTGTCGACCGCCGTGCTGCTCCACCTCCGGGGACTCTCCCGCCGGCTGGACGCGCAGGCCGCGGCCCAGGCCGCACCCGTCCCGGTGGACCAGGCCGCGATACGCCAGGCCGTCACCGAGGCACTCGCCGCCGACCGCGAGCGGGAGATCACCGAGGCCCGGGCGTTCTGGGCCGAGCAGGAGGCCCGCGCGGCCGAGGACGCACCACTGTTCGACTCCCCGTACACCGGCCCGTTCGCCAGCACCGACGAGTGGCCGCTGTTCTTCCCCCGCCCCACCGGCCCGCAGGACGCCGTCGACAACGCCGGCACCATGGACCCGGAGTTCGGCGAGGCGCTGCGCTCCGCGCTGGAGGACCTGATCAACGAGGGTCCCGCCGAGCCCGGGCCCGAGGGCGGCTCGTCGCCGTTCCCCGGCCAGGGCGCCGGCGCTTCCTCCGCCGGCACCTCCTCCGCTGCCTCCGCCTCCACCGCCTCCACCGGCTCCACCGAGCCCACCGGGGACGCCCGCGCCCGCCGCGAGGCCGACCTGCTGGCCACCGGCCTGGAGGCCGGGCTGCTGGACGCCGACCAGGCCGTCGAGGACGCCCCGGTCGCCGCGCCCGACCAGCGCCGCCACCCCTCCCACCCCGACTTCGTGCCCAGCCAGGCGCCGTCCCGCGAGTGGACCGACACCCGGCTGGCCACCCTCGCCGACGAGGCCGTCGCCCTGATCGACGTCCGCCCGGGCCCGCTGGGCACCCTGGACGTGTACGCCTTCGCCGACAGCACCACGCTCTGCGTGGCCCCGGGCGACCGGGAGGCCGCCTACCGGCTGATCGACGCGGTCCGTGCCGGTGAGCACGTCCGGCTGCTCGGCGGCTCGCGCTTCTCCGGCTCGTACTCGCTGACCTTCTCCACCGACGAGGAGGCCGTCTACGTCCTCGCCGACCGGGTGGTCGCCAGCATCTGACGCCGCCCCAGCAGCGCGGCAGCACCGCACACACGGCGCAGCACACCGAAGGCCGGCCGGGTCAAGGGGTTACCGACCCGGCCGGCCTTCGGCGTGTCCGGACGTCTATCGGCAGAGCGCCGCCGTCTCCCGAACCGCGGCCAGTGCTCCGGCGAGCACCTCCGCGGCCGCCACCGGCCCGCCCGGCAGGGCGACCGCGTCGCCCTCCGGCAGCGCCGCCAGCGCGGCCGCCAGGTCGTGCCCGGCGACGGCCAGTTGGTCCCCCGCCGCGAAGGCCCCGGCGTCCGGGAACTCCCGCTCCGGCCCGCCCTCCGCTGCCAGCGCCAGTTCGGCCAGCCGCCGGGCCAGCGCCAGCACGGCCCCCGCCCGGGACTCGTACCCGGGCACGGCGCCCAGCAGTTTGCTCTGCGGCAGCGAGCGGAAACGATCCGCCAAGGAGTCGACGGCTTCGACCAGGAGCTGTACGTCATGCATGACAGGGAGCCTAAACGCCGCCGGGCCCCCGGAGCGTTTCGCTCCGGGGGCCCGGCGGCAGTGGTACGGCGGGAGCGCGGTTAGTCGTCGCCGCGCAGGATCGCGATCAGGCGCAGCATCTCCATGTAGATCCAGACCAGCGACAGGGTCAGCCCGAAGGCGGCCCGCCAGGACTCGCGCTGCGGCGCGCCCTGGGCGATGGCCTCCTCGACCGCCGCGAAGTCCAGCGACAGGAAGAACGCGCCCAGGGCGATGCCGACCAGGCCGACCACGATGCCCAGCGGGCCCGAGCGCAGGCCCATGTCGGCGCCGAACGCCATCGCGACCATGTTGACCAGCATCAGCAGCACGAAGCCGATGGCGATCGCGATGCCGATCCGCTGGTAGCGCGCGGTGACCCGGATCCTGCCGCTCTTGTAGGCGAACAGCATCGCCGCGAAGACCGCCGCCGTACCCAGCACCGCCTGGAGCACGATGCCGTTCAGCATGGTGTTGAAGACGTGTGAGACGGCACCGAGCGCGAAGCCCTGGAGCGCCGCGTAGGTCAGGATCAGCGGCGGGCTGACACTGCGCTTGAAGGCGATGACCAGGTAGACGACGAAGGCGACCACCGAGGCGCCGATGGCGTAGCCGTAGTTCTCGAACGGCAGCGCGAACCAGGCCACCGCACCGCCGGCGACCAGGGTCAGCAGCGTCATGGCCGTGCGCGCGACCACGTCGTCGAGCGTCATCCGCCCGGTGGCGGCGGGGCCGGCCGACGGCCCGTTGTACATCTCGTACAGCTGCTCGTCGGTCAGCGGGCCCTGCGCCTGCGGCTGCTGGGCGTAAGGGGTCCCCGCGTAGGGGTTGTTGCCGTACTGGCCCCCGGCCTGCGTGGTGGTACCGAACCCCGCGTAGCCGGGCTCGCGGGTGAAGGACCCCTCCCGCGAGAAGACCGGGTTGCTGCTTCTCATTGCACATTCCCTCCGTGGCGGCACTGCACCGCCCAGCCACCAGGGTAATGGCTTGGCAAAAATATCGGGATACGCCGCGAGGAGGATCACCGATCGACTCCCGGCGGGGACGCCGTCGGCGCCCCCGCGAGTCGAGCGGTGCCCGGAGCCGGACTCGAACCGGCACGGCCTCGCGGCCAAGCAGTTTTAAGCTGCCCGTGTCTGCGTTCCACCATCCGGGCGTCCTGAGGACGGACCCCTCCATCGGCCGGAGAAGAAGCGCTCCACCCCCGGTGCGGGCCACCCCAGAGCCTAGTCGCCCGGCTCACCCTTTCGCATGTTCCCAGCCAGGGAAGTTGTCATGTTTCCTTGCGATCTGACGAACAGTCCGCAATTCGGCCACGAAGTGCATGAGTTCCGGCCACCGCCCGGCGCTCAGGGTCGGCGTCATACCCCAGGAGGAGGGCGTCACCTGGCCGTACGCCCAGCGGTGGTCAGGCCAACCGTCCGGCGGAGCGACGAGAACTCATGATCACGCGGCGGAGCATGGAGGTACGGCCGGGCGCCCCTGGCGGCCCGGCCGTCCAGGCGCCCAGCGCGTCTCCCGCAGCCCGCGACCACCAAGGAGCACCCCCGTGACCACGTCGACCGCAACCGCCGTCCGGACCGGCCTGGCGGCCGCCCGCGCCACCGGCCTCAACAAGGTCTACGGGGACGGGGAGACCCGCGTCGTGGCCCTCGACAACGTCAGCGTCGACTTCCCGCAGGGCCAGTTCACCGCCATCATGGGCCCCTCCGGCTCCGGCAAGTCCACCCTCATGCACTGCATGGCCGGCCTCGACACCATCAGCTCCGGCTCCACCACCATCGGCGACACCGAACTCGTCGGCCTCAAGGACAAGCAGCTCACCCAGATCCGCCGCGACCACATCGGCTTCGTCTTCCAGGCCTTCAACCTGCTCCCCACCCTCACCGCCCTGGAGAACATCACCCTCCCGATGGACATCGCCGGCCGCAAGGTCGACAAGGCCTGGCTCGACCGCGTCGTCGACACCGTCGGCCTCTCCGGCCGCCTCAGCCACCGCCCCTCCCAGCTCTCCGGCGGCCAGCAGCAACGCGTCGCCTGCGCCCGCGCCCTCGCCGGCAAGCCCGACATCATCTTCGCCGACGAACCCACCGGAAACCTCGACTCCCGCTCCGGCGCCGAGATCCTCTCCTTCCTGCGCAACTCCGTCCGCGAACTCGGCCAGACCGTCGTCATGGTCACCCACGACCCCGTCGCCGCCTCCTACGCCGACCGCGTCGTCTTCCTCGCCGACGGCCGCATCGTCGACGAACTCCACCACCCCACCGCCGACACCGTCCTGGACCGCATGCGCCGCTTCGACGCCAAGGGCCGCACCAGCTAGAGCCACCACCAGCCAGGGCCAGCCAGCCCAGCCGCCGCCCCTACGCGAAACCCAGGACACCCCATGTACCGCACCGCACTGCGCAATGTGCTGGCCCACAAGGGCCGACTCCTCATGACGGCGCTGGCCGTCATGCTCGGCACCGCCTTCGTCGCCGGCACCATGGTCTTCTCCGACACCTTCGGCAAGGCCATGCGGGACAACAACTCCAAGAGCTACTCGGACGTCTCGGTCCAGGTCGTGGACTACTCGGCCGGCTCCCGCGCCAGCACCAAGGTGAAGAACGAGAGCGGCAACGCCTCGCTCACCGACGCCACCGTCCAGCAGCTGGCCGCCCTGCCGGGCACCGCCAACGCCCGCGGCGTGGTCAGCGGCTTCACCGGGGTCGCCGACCGGAGCGGCAACCTGATCGGCCAGTTCTGGGCCGCCAAGGGCGCCAACTTCGCCCCGGCCGCGGACGGCAAGGACCCGCGCTACCCGATGGCCGAGGGCCAGGGCCCGAAGAACGGCAAGGAGATAGCCCTCGACCGCAAGACCGCCGACAAGGCCGGCTACAAGATCGGCGACACCGTCCGGATCGCCATCAACGGCCCGGTGATCGAGGCGAAGCTCACCGGCGTCTTCACCACCGACGACCCGGTGGTGAACAGCGGCGGCACCCTCACCCTGTTCGACCGCGCCACCGCCCAGCAGCTGCTGCTGGAGCCCGGCCACTTCAGCAGCATCGTGCTCACCGCCAAGCCCGGCACCAGCGAGGACGCGCTGCTCGCCCAGGTCCAGCCCAAGGTGCCGTCCGACCAGCACTTCGACGTCGAGACGGGCGCCAAGCTCAAGGCCGACGAGCAGGAGATGATCACCAAGGCCACCGACGGCATGCGCACCATGCTGCTGGTCTTCGCCGGGATCTCGCTCTTCGTCGGCATCTTCATCATCGCCAACACCTTCACCATGCTGGTCGCCCAGCGCACCAAGGAACTCGCGCTGCTGCGGGCGATCGGCGCCAGCCGCAAGCAGGTCACCCGCTCGGTGCTGGTCGAGGCCCTGGCGATCGGCACCATCGCGGCGGTGGCCGGACTGCTCGCCGGCATCGGGATCGGCGCCGGCATGCAGTCCCTGATGGGCCGGCTGAACGAGAACATGCCGCACGGCACGCTGGTCATCAAGCCGCTCACCATCGCGGTGACCCTGACCGTCGGCGTCCTCGTGACGGTGCTGTCCGCCCTGCTGCCCGCCATGCGCGCCGCCCGGATCGCCCCGGTCGCGGCGATGAGCAGCGGCGACCAGCCGACCAGCCAGAAGAGCCTGCTGGTCCGCAACTCGATCGGCTCGGCGCTCACCGCCGGCGGCCTCGCGCTGATCGGCTTCGGCGCCTCCACCGGCAACGACAGCGGCCGCCTGCCGGTCGGCCTCGGCGCCCTGCTCGCCCTGATCGGCGTGTTCGTCCTGCTGCCGCTGCTCTCCCGCCCGGTGGTCGCGCTGATCGGCCCGCTGCTGCGCGGGCTCGGCGGCACCCCGGGCAAGCTCGCCCAGCAGAACGCGGTCCGCAACCCGCGCCGCACCGCGTCCACCGCCGCCGCGCTCACCATCGGCCTGACCCTGGTCAGCGGCCTCACCGTGATCGGTGCCTCGGTCGGCGGCGCGATCGACAAGGCCGTCACCAGCTCGATGAAGTCCGACTACATGGTCTCGGGCGCCAACCACATGAGCCTGTCCGAGCAGGTGCCCGGGCAGATCGCCAAGGCCCCCGGGGTGGCCGCCTCCTCCGCGGTGACGACCACCAGCTGGAAGTTCGACGGCACCGGCGTGACGATCACCGGCATGGACGCCGGCTCCTTCGACCAGCTCGCCGAGGTCAAGCTGACCAGCGGCGCCACCGCCGCGCTCGGCCAGGGCAAGGTCCTGGTGGACCAGGACCTCGCCGCCAAGCTCCACCTCACCGCCGGCTCGACGATGGCGGTCTCCTACCCCGACCAGTCCACCGGTCAGCTCACCGTCGGCGGCGTGTACGAGAAGGGCGGCATGCTCGGCTCGGCCCTGCTGGCCAACAGCGAGGTCGCCAAGCACGAGCCGAAGCCCTACATCACCGACGTCCTGGTCAAGGGCAAGGACGGCGCCACCGCCGCGCTCAAGCAGTCCCTCAAGGACGCCACCGGCGCCAACCCAGTGATCGACGTCAAGTCCAAGCAAGAAGTCCGCGACGACTTCAGCCAGACCATCACCTTCGCGCTGAACCTGATGTACGGCCTGCTGGCGATGTCCGTGCTGGTCGCGATCCTGGGCGTGATCAACACGCTGGCGATGTCGGTCTTCGAGCGCAAGCGCGAGATCGGGATGCTGCGGGCGATCGGCCTGGACCGCCGGGGCATCAAGCGGATGGTCCGCCTGGAGTCCGTGGTGATCTCGCTGTTCGGCGCCGGCATCGGCCTGCTGCTCGGCTGCTTCATCGCCTGGGCGATCAACGGCACCCTGAAGTCCAGCCTGAGCGGCCTGACCACCGTCCTGCCGTTCGGCCAGCTGGCGCTGTTCCTGGCCCTGGCCGGGGTGGTCGGCCTGGTGGCCGCGATCTGGCCCGCCCGCCGGGCGTCCAAGCTGGACATCCTGGCGAGCATCAAGACCGACTGACCGCCCCTCACGGGCCCGCCCAGCGGGCGGACGACGAGAAAGGGCCCCTGCCGGAGGGTTTCGGCAGGGGCCCTTCTACTTCTGTACTCCGCCCGGTCGCACGGCCGGCTGAGCACCACGGAGGTCGTGGTCCGGCGACACTGCCGGGCGGAGGGCCTCCGACTCATACCCCGGTGCTCCCACACCGGGGTCTCAGTCGCTTACTTGCTGGCGAGTTCCTTCTCGGCGGCCGGCTTGGCGGCCTCCACGGGCTTCGTGGGCGCCGTGACCTCCTGGATCGGCAGGCGCGGCTGCTCCATCTGGGAGAGGCCGACCATCTCGCGCTTCAGGAACATGGCCAGCGTCCAGTCGGTGAAGACCCGGACCTTGCGGTTCATGGTCGGGACCATGGCGCCGTGGTACGCGCGGTGGAACCACCAGGCCAGACGGCCCTTCAGCTTGACCTTGCCGAAGAGGATCGCGACGCCCTTGTGCAGGCCCAGGCCGGCGACCGCACCGAGGTTCTTGTGCTCGTAGTTCTTCTGCGGGAAGCCCCGCATGCCCGAGATGACGTTGTCACCGAGGACGGCGGCCTGGCGCACGGCGTGCTGCGCGTTCGGCGGGCACCAGGCGCCCTCGCCGGAGGCGAGGTCCGGGACCTGGGCGTTGTCGCCGGCGGACCAGACGTAGTCGAAGCCCTGGACCTGGAGGGTCGGCGCGGTGTCGACGTGGCCGCGCGGGCCCAGCGGCAGGCCGAAGTTGGCCAGCACCGGGTTCGGCTTCACGCCGGCCGTCCACACGATGGTGGAGGCGTCCATCTCCAGGCCGTTCTTCAGCACCACGTGCTGGTCGACGCAGGAGTCCATCGAGGTCTCGATGTAGACCTCGATCTTCCGCTCCTCGAGCTTCTCCTTGGTCCACAGACCGAGGTCCGGGCCCATCTCCGGGAGGATGCGGTTGGCCGCCTCCACCAGGACGAAGCGCATGTCGTCACGGCTGACGGTCTTGTAGATCTTGGCGGCGTCGCGCGCCATGTCCTCGACCTCGGCGATCGTCTCGACACCGGCGAAGCCGCCGCCGATGACGACGAAGGTCAGGGCCTTGCGGCGGACCTCCTCGTCGGCGGTGGACTCGGCCTTGTCGAGCTGGGCCATGACGTGGTTGCGGAGGCTGATGGCCTCCTCCACCGTCTTCATGCCGATGCCGTGCTCCGCCAGACCCGGGATCGGGAAGGTGCGGGAGACCGAGCCGGTCGCGACGACCAGGTACTCGAAGGGCAGCTCGTAGCTGTCGCCGGCCGCGGGCTGGATGGTGGCGACCTTGCGGGCGTGGTCCACACCGGTGACCGCACCGGTGAGCACCTCCGCCTTCTTGAGGGCGCTGCGCAGCGGCGCGACGAGGTTGCGGGGCGCGACGTTGCCGCCGGCCGCCTCGGGGAGGAAGGGCAGGTACGTCATGTACGACCGCGGGTCCACGACCGTGACGGTCGCTTCGCCGTAACGCATCTTCTTGAGGATGCGCATCGCGGCATACAGGCCGACGTAACCACCGCCGACAATGAGGATGCGAGGACGCTCCGTGGTGCTCATATCCGAAAGTATCCAGCACCGCCCGGAGCAGCCTTCGTGAGCCCGGTCACAAGCTTCTGGACACCCCGTGCTACACTGCGCGGCCGCAAATCCGGGCTCAGCGCGTCGACTCACGGCCTTGCGCGCCCCCTCCTGAGCACACGCCGGAACACCACCCTGCTGAGCAGCAACGATCCGTACGGCACCCGGGTTCCCGCTCGTGATTTCGATTTTCAAACCTCAACCGAGGCTTGACCTGCGATCCAGGGGTCGTCACGCCGAGCAGACCTTCGGTCCCACATTTCGGACGTAGCGGGCGAGCAGGTGCGACGAATGACTGGATCGCCATGTGAAGAAATTCACGAACTTTCCCGCACCGGTCCGGGCGCGCCCCGGCCCCGGACCCCCGAAAGGGGTGCCGGGGCCGGTCGGGTAAGGCTCGCAGGAGGTCAGGAAGCCATACTCCAGGCGATGCCGTCCAGGATGTCGTGCTCGCTCACGACCACCTCGGCCGCGCCCGTCCGCTCCATGATCTCCAGCAGCTCCAGCGCGCCGGCCGCGATCACGTCCACCCGGCCCGGGTGCATCGACGGGATGGCCGCGCGCTCGGCGTGGGTGGCGCCCAGCAGCTCGCGGGCGATCCCGGCGACCCGCTCCCGACCGATCCGCGAGTGGTGGATCGCCGCCGAGTCGTAGGCCGGCAGGTCCTGGGCGATCGCGGACACCGTGGTGACCGTCCCGGCCAGGCCCACCAGGGTGGCCGCGCCGCGCAGCGGGACGACCTCCTCGGCCTTGTCCAGCTCGGCCCGCACGTGCGCCCGGGCCGTCTCGATCTGCTCCGGCGAGGGCAGCTCGACGCCGCCGAAGTGCCGCTCGGTGAGCCGGACGCAGCCGATGTCCACCGAGCGCGCCGCCTGCACGTCCGCACCGCCCAGCACGAACTCGGTCGAGCCGCCGCCGAGGTCGAACACCAGGTACGGCGCCGGGAACTGACCGCCGGTCAGCTCCTTGGTGGCGCCCACGAAGGACAGGTGCGCCTCCTCCTCGCCGCTCACCACCTCGGGCTCGACGCCCAGGATCGCGCGCACGCCCTCGACGTACTCGTCGCTGTTCTCGGCGTCCCGCGAGGCGCTGGTGGCGACGAAGCGGGTGCGCTCCGGGCCGACCCCGAACCCGGCGATGACCTCCCGGTACTCGCGGCAGGCCGCGAAGGTGCGGGCCAGCGCGTCCGGGTGCAGCCGGCCGGTCTGGTCCACACCCTGGCCCAGCCGGTTGATGATCATGCGGCGGTCGAGGTCGGTGATCTCCCCGGTGGCCGGGTCCAGGTCGGCGACCAGCAGCCGGATCGAGTTGGTGCCGCAGTCGATCGCGGCCACCCGGGTCATGCTCACGCGGACTCCCCGGTGTCGGACTCCTCGGCGGCCCGCTTCTTCGCGGCGCGCTCGGCGGCCTTCTGCTGCTTGGCCTCGATCACGGCCTGGTGGTCCTGGTCCTTGGCCCGGTTGCGGGCGACCCGCTCACCGGCGGCCTCGACCTCGGCCGGGGAGACGCAGGGACCCTTGGCCCACCAGTCCTCCAGCAGGCCGATCGCCTCGTCGCCGAGCGGGTTGACGCCCTCGCCGGCCGCCAGCGAGTGGCCGACCAGCACGTGCAGGCACTTCACCCGGTCCGGCATGCCGCCGGCGCTCGGGAAGCCCTCCAGCACCTCGATGGCATCGCGCCGGGCGATGTAGTCCTCGTGCGCCTTCTGGTAGGCGGCGGCAAGCTCCGGGTCCTCGGCGAGCCGGGCCGTCTGCTCCTTCATCACGCCGTCCGCCTCCAGGGTGCCGATCAGCGAGGCGGCCTTGGGGCAGGTCAGGTAGTACAGCGTCGGGAAGGGCGTGCCGTCCGGCAGTCGGGGAGCCGTCTCCACGACGTCCGGGTTGCCGCAGGGGCAGCGGTGCGCCACGCCGCGCAGGCCGCGCGGCACCCGGCCGAGCTGGGCGGCGATGGCGGCGACGTCGGCGTCGGAGACGGCGGGGTGGTTCTCAGTGGTCATGGGGGGAGGTGTCTCCAGCGGGGGACGGTGGGAGCGGACGGGGGGAGGCGGGGGCCGGGGCGGCGGCGTCGGTGGTGTCGGCGGCGTCGACCGAGTCCCAGATGCTGGCGTACCAGGGCTTGGCGGCCCGCGCCGAGCCGCCTGGCGCGCCGTCGGAGGCGGCCGGGCCGGCGGCGGAAGCGGAACCGGTGGCGGACGCCGAGGGTCGGGCGGCGGCCGGACCGGCCGGATCCACCGCGATGTACGGGGTCTCCCCCGGCATCGCGTAGTGCAGCCGGGCGCGGGCCTGCGCCTTGACGTACTCGGGGTCCTGCCAGCGGGCCTTCTCCCGGCGCAGCTGCTCGACCTGCTGGCGGGAGCGGTCGGCCTTCGCCTGCTGGGCGGAGATCTCGGCGCGCTGGGAGATGAACTGCCGCGTCGGGTAGGCGAGGATCGCCACCAGCGAGCAGAGCACCAGGACGAGGACGGTCGCCCGGCTCGTGAAGCGAGGCCGGGCCGCCAAGCCCGGGATCCTCCAGCCTGCCATCTCCCGTTCCCCTCCTGGTCGCGACGGTGCCCCGCCGTCCACCCTACGGGGTGAACGGCGGGGCACCGGTCAGGCGTGCTCACCGGTCGGCGGAGCGACCGTGCCCGCTGCTCCGAGGAGCGGCTGAGCCTGCTGCTCCGCGGAGCGGCTGTGCCTGCTACTCCGCGGAGCGGAAGCGCGGGAAGGCGCCGCGGCCGGCGTACTCGGCGGCGTCGTCGAGGATCTCCTCGATGCGCAGCAGCTGGTTGTACTTGGCGACGCGCTCGGAGCGGGCCGGGGCACCGGTCTTGATCTGGCCGCAGTTGGTGGCGACGGCCAGGTCGGCGATGGTGACGTCCTCGGTCTCGCCGGAGCGGTGCGACATCATGCAGCGGTAGCCGTTGCGCTGGGCCAGCTCGACGGCGTCCAGGGTCTCGGTCAGCGAGCCGATCTGGTTCACCTTCACCAGCAGCGCGTTGGCGGTGCCGGTCTCGATGCCCCTGGCCAGGCGGGCCGGGTTGGTGACGAACAGGTCGTCGCCGACCAGCTGGACCTTGTCGCCCAGCTTGACGGTCATGGCCTTCCAGCCGTCCCAGTCCGACTCGTCCAGCGGGTCCTCGATGGAGACCAGCGGGTAGGCCTCGACCAGCTCGGCGTAGTACTCGATGAGCTCGGCGGCGGAGATGGCCTTGCCCTCGAACTGGTAGGCGCCGTCCTCGTAGAACTCGGACGCGGCGACGTCCAGGGCGAGCGCGATGTCGCGGCCGGGCACGTAGCCGGCCTTCTGGATGGCCTCGGTGATGAGGTCCAGGGCCTCGCGGTTGCTGTCCAGGTTCGGCGCGAAGCCGCCCTCGTCGCCGAGGCCGGTGGACAGGCCGCGCTCCTTCAGGACGCCCTTGAGGGTGTGGTAGACCTCGACGCCCCAGCGGACGGCCTCGGAGAAGGACTCCGCGCCGATCGGGGCGATCATGAACTCCTGGATGTCGACGTTGGAGTCCGCGTGCGAACCGCCGTTGAGGATGTTCATCATCGGAACGGGCAGCACGTGCGCGTTCGGGCCGCCCAGGTAGCGGAACAGCGGCAGGTCGCTGGCCTCGGAGGCGGCGTGCGCCACGGCCAGCGAGACGCCCAGGATCGCGTTGGCGCCGAGCGAGGACTTGTCCGGGGTGGCGTCCAGGTCGAGCATGGCCTGGTCGATCAGGCGCTGCTCGGTGGCGTCGTAGCCGACCAGCTCCGGGCCGATCTGCTCGATGACGGCCAGGACGGCCTTCTCCACGCCCTTGCCGAAGTAGCGGTTCTTGTCACCGTCGCGCAGCTCCAGCGCCTCGAAGGCACCGGTGGAGGCACCCGACGGGACAGCGGCACGGCCGGTGCTGCCGTCGTCGAGGCCGACCTCGACCTCGACCGTGGGGTTGCCACGCGAGTCGAGAATCTCACGGGCTACGACGACATCGATGGACGGCACGAGGCATCTCCTTGCGGAAGCAGGGTCCGGCTGACGTTGGGTGCTGCCGGCGGGACGATTGCGGAGTCGTTACGACCAGAGCCTAACCGCCCCGGCCCCCGGGGCCGCGCTGGCCTCGGTCCCGTCTCAGCGTGTGGCCCGGCTACCCACCAGTAGTTCACCTGCTTGCCCGAGCGAAGCGGGCGAATACGGGGGAATGCGGGCGAAGGGGGACGGGTCCCGTCCCCCTTCGCCCGCGTGGCGCGGGCCGCTCCTGGCCCGGGCCGCTCAGCCGAGGTGCAGCACCTGGCCGGGCATGATCAGGTTGGGGTTGCCGCCGACGGTGCCGCGGTTGCCGTCGTACACCGACTGCCAGCCGCCGGACACGCCCTGGGCGGCGGCGATCGTCGACAGCGTGTCGCCGGCCCGGACGGTGTAGTCGTGACCGCCCTGCGCGGCGGCGGGCTGCGCGGCCGGGGCGGACTGCGCGGGCTGCGCGGCGCGGGGCGCGTACTGCGGCTGGGCGGCGGGCTGGCCCGCGTACTGCTGGTAGACGCTCTGGTGGCTGGTCCAGTACCAGGCGCCGTTGTTCTGGTACCAGTACACCTTCGCGTCGGCGTCCCAGCCGGCCTTGCCGGAGAAGCCCTGGGTCTGCGGCTGCGTCTGCTGCGGGGCCTGCTGGACGGGCTGCTGGGCGGCCGGCTTCGGGGCGGCCTGCTTGGCCGGCTGCTGGGCGGGCTTCGGGGCCTGCGCCTGCTGGGTCTGCTTGGCGGCGGGCTGCTTGGCGGGCTTGGCGTCCGTGGAGGTGTCCACGGAGGCCGGGGCGCCGCCCTTGGTCAGGCCGGCCTTCTGGGAGCAGACGGGCCAGGCGCCCGGGCCCTGCGAGGCCAGCACCTTCTCGGCGACCGAGATCTGCTGCGCCTTGCTGGCCTGGTTGGCCTGCGGGGCGTAGGAGGTGCCGCCGTACGCCTTCCAGGTGCTGGGCGTGAACTGCAGGCCGCCGGAGAAGCCGTTGCCGGTGTTGATGCTCCAGTTGCCGCCGCTCTCGCACTGGGCGACGGCGTCCCAGGTGGAGGCCGGGGCGGCGGAGGCGCCGGTGGCGGTGAGGAGCGGCATCGCGAGTCCGACGCCGGCCACACCGGCGACGGCGATGGCCTTCTCGGCCTGGGTGCGACGGCGGTGGCGGCCAGTTCCAACGAACAGCATGAAGAGGTCCCTCTCCGCACGCCTGCGAGGTGAGCTGTCGGGTTCGGACCGGGAGGTGGCCCGGCCGCCGAAAGCGGAAACGATTCCGCTCGGGCGGCTTCACCCCAAGCCGTTGGGGAACGGCAACAAACCTGGTTCCCCCGCCCCTGCCCAGGGTCTGGTCGGTTTCCCGTGGCGCGGCGGGCAGGATTCGGCGTTCCGCGCACGAGGTCCGCAGCTGCGAACTCCAGGGAGAGTAGACAGATCATCAGACCAATAACAAGCTCATATCGCCGATATCACACACAAATTACGGCGCGTGGTCAATCGCCTACCAACGGCGGCGGTATGTCCGGATTGATGCTGGTTCAGACCCGGCGTCGAGAGCCACCGGAGACGTGTCGTCAGCGTGTCGGGGCGTCGGTCGGCGTGACCGGCGGCGCGTGCGGAGAGCGGGTCTCCGGAGTGAATTCGACCGGGAGTTCCCGCAGGCCACGCATGATCAGGCCGCCCCGCCAGCGCAGGTTCTCCGGGTTATCCGCGAGCCGCAGGTCCGGCAGCCGGGAAAGCAGCGTGGCCAGCGCGCTCCGCCCCTCCAGGCGGGCCAGCGGGGCGCCGATGCAGTAGTGGATCCCGTGGCCGAAACCCAGGTGCGGATTGTCCGTACGGGCCAGGTCCAGGGTGTTCTCGTCCGCGAACCTGGCCGGATCGCGGTCCGCCGCGGCCAGCACCACCAGCACCGGATCGCCCACCGGGATGTCCACCCCGCCGATCGACAGCGGCCGCGTCGCGAAGCGCCACGTCGCCATCTCCACCGGCCCGTCGTAGCGCAGGAGTTCCTCGATCCCGGTGTCCAGCAGCGCGGTCTCGCCGCGCACCACCGACTCCTGCAGCAGCCTGCGCTGCTCCGGGTTGCGCAGCAGCGCGTACGTGCCGTTGCCGATCAGGTTGACGGTCGTCTCGAACCCCGCGAACAGGAGGATGAACGCCATCGCGGCGGCCTCGTTCTCGTTCAGGTGCTCGCCGTGGTCGCTCGCCCGGATCAGGCCCGAGATCAGGTCCTCGCCCGGATCCGCCCGCTTGCGGTGGATCAGCTCCAGCAGGTACGCCCGCATCCGCTTCACCGCCCGCCCCACGCCGCCGCGCTGGCCGCCGCCGTGCCGGATCATCATCCCGGCCCAGTCCCGGAAGTCGTCCTGGTCCTCGGCCGGCACGCCCAGCAGGTCGCAGATCGCGTAGATGGGGAGCGGGAACGCGAACTCGTGGATCAGGTCCGCCGAACCGCGCTGCGCGAAGCCGTCGATCAGCCGGTCCGTGAGCTGCTGCACCCGCGGCTCGAACTCCGCCACCCGGCGCGGCGTGAACGCCTTCGACACCAGCCGGCGCAGCCGGGTGTGGTCCGGCGGGTCGATGTTCAGCAGATGCGTCATCAAGTCCGCCTGGCGCTCCCCCGGAATCCCCACCCGCCCGGTGCGGTGCGCCTGCTCGCTGTGGTGCGCCGGGTTCTTCGACAGCCGGCCGTCCGCCAGCGCCTGCCGCGCGTCCGCGTAACGGGTCACCAGCCAGGCCTCCACCCCGCTCGGCAGCGTCGTGCGGTGCACCGGGGCGTGCTCGCGCAACCAGGCGTAGGCGGGGTACGGATCGGTGGCGAACTCCCAGGTGAAGAGCTGCGGGGCGGTGGGATCGGGCTGCACTGGCATGCGTCGACCGTATCCGGTGGGTCGGGGCCGCACCGCCTCCGGCGGCCGCGACCGGCGGGGCCGGATCGTCGACACCCGGCGGACGGCCCGCCAACGCTCCGTGGACAGTCCGTGGACGGTCCGTGGACAGCTCTTGGACAGCTCTTGGCCGGGTGGCGGGCGTGACCCTGGTCACCTGAGGGGTAATCCCTGTTGCGGAGGGTCAGGACCTGCCTACGATCCTCCGCAGAAATCGTGGGCGCCGGTGCGGTGTCGCCCACAGGGAGGAGCAGACCATGCGGGTCAGCGGGTCAGTCGTCGTCATCGCGGTACTCGACGGCGGATCGGGAGCCGAGCTCGCCCGCCGGTTCGCCGCCGCCGGCGCCGCCGGAGTGCTGATCGCCGACCAGCGTGCGGGCGTCGCCGAGGACCTCGCCACCGAACTCGACCGGCCGGGCTGCCCCGTCGTCGGCGTCGGCGGCGACATCCGCCGCCCCAGCGACGTCGCCGCCCTCGTCGACACCGCCGAGAAGCACCTCGGCCCCATCGACCTGTTCTGCGTCGCCGGCCCCGACGGCGAGCGGATCGTCTCGCTCGCCGAACTGCCCGCCCGCCTCGACCTCGAACGCCTCGCCGAGCTCCTCGCCCTCGTCGGCGAGGCCATCGGCGAAGTCGTCCCCCGGCAGCGGCGGCCGATCGAGAACACCGCCACGGCCGCCTGAGGCCCTGCCCGGGCCCTAACCGACCGGCCCGAGGCCCTCGGCCGCGCGCACCGCGTCCCGGTAACCGCGCGCGGCCGAGCGCAGCGCCGCGTCCACGTCCACCCCGGCGTCGTGCGCCCGTTGCGCCACCGCCAGCAGCAGCCGGCCCGCCGACTGCGCCGTCAGCTCCGCCGGCAGCGCGTACGGCTCGTCCGGCACGCCCGCGAAGCCCGCCCGGCGCACCCGCGACACCAGCTTCGCCGCGTACGCCAGCGACGGCAGCCCGGCCGGCACGCCGTCCAGCACCGACTCCCGGTCCGCCTTCTCGGCCGCCTTCAGCTGCTCCCAGTTCGCCTCCACCTCGGCGGCGCCCTCCGCCTCGACGTCCCCGAACACGTGCGGGTGCCGGTACATCAGCTTCTCGACGATGTCACCGGCCACATCGTCGATCGAGAACGCCTCCGCCGGGTCCTCCTCGGCGATCCGGGAGTGGAAGAACACCTGGAGCAGCACGTCGCCCAACTCCTCGCGCAGCGTCTCCCGGTCCCCCTCCTCGATCGCCTCGACCAGCTCGTACGACTCCTCGACCAGGTACTTCACCAGGCTCTCGTGCGTCTGCTCGGCGTCCCACGGGCAACCGCCCGGCGAGCGCAGCCGGTCCATCACCGACACCAGGTCCAGCAGCCGCGCCCCCGGCAGGTCGTACGACCCCGGCAGCACCTCGATCTCCGGCACCTCACCGGCGTGCTCCACCGCCAGCCGCGCCAGCGCGTCCGTCAGCCCCGGATCCCCATCCGGGCTGCCCAGCCACACCGTCGGCCCGGCCCCGCCCGGCTGCCCGGTCAGCAGCCGCGCCAGCGCCGGTGCCGACCCCGCCGCCACGACCTCGACCTCCACCCCGGCCTGCCGCACCGCGGCCACCTGCGGGTGCCCCTCGTCCGCCGCCAGCACCCGCCCCGCCGACCGCAGCGCCTCCCACGCCGGCCACGCCAGCAACCCGGGGGCCACCCGGTGGGTGGTCGTCAGCAGGATCAGCTTCGCGTCCGGAACATTCGTCGTCACACCCCGAACCTACCCGGGGCGGGGACGGGGCGGGGACGGGGCGGGGACGGAGCAGGGACGGGACGGGCGGCGGGCCCGACCGGACCCGCCCCTCCCGCCGGACCGCCGGGGCGCTACTTCTTCGACCCCGCCAGGTCGTCGAACATCGCCGACAGGAACTCGCTGCACCAGCCCAGCAGCTCCCGCCCGACCAGCGGCTTGCCGCCGATCCGCCCGGTGCTCGGCCGCGGCACCAGCAGCTGCTGGGCGGCCGCCTTGACCTGGCTGCGCGGGTAGAGCCGGTTCAGCCGCAGCTGCTGGGACTCCCGCAGCTCCACCGGCCCGAACCGGACGTTGGCCCCCTGGAGGGTGATGTCCGCGATGCCGCACCGCCGGGCGTACAGCCGCAGCGCCGCGACCAGCAGCAGGTTCTCCACCGGCTCGGGCAGCTTGCCGTAGCGGTCGACGAGCTCGTCCCGGACCTGCTGGATGTCCGCCTCGGAGTTGACCGCCGCGATCGAGCGGTACGCCTGCAGCCGCAGCCGCTCGCCGGGCGCGTAGTCGTGCGGCACGTGCGCGTCGACCGGCAGCTCGATCTTCACCTCCAGCGGCTCCTCCTCCGGCTCGCCGCCGTTCGCCAGCGACTCGCGGAACTCGGCCACCGCCTCGCCGACCATCCGCATGTAGAGGTCGAAGCCGACGCCGGCGATGTGCCCGGACTGCTCGCCGCCGAGCAGGTTGCCGGCGCCGCGGATCTCCAGGTCCTTCATCGCGACGTACATGCCGGCGCCCATCTCGGTGTGCTGGGCGATGGTGGCCAGGCGCTCGTGCGCGGTCTCGGTGAGCGGCTTCTCCGGCGGGTACAGCATGTACGCGTAGCCGCGCTCGCGACCCCGGCCGACCCGGCCGCGCAGCTGGTGCAGCTGGGAGAGGCCGAAGGTGTCCCCGCGCTCGACGATCAGGGTGTTGGCGTTGGAGATGTCGATGCCGGACTCCACGATCGTGGTCGACACCAGGACGTCGAACTCCTTCTCCCAGAAGTCGACGACGACCTTCTCCAGCTGGTTCTCCCCCATCTGCCCGTGCGCGGTGGCGATCCGCGCCTCGGGGACGAGGTCCTTGAGCCGGGCGGCCGCCTTGTCGATCGACTCCACCCGGTTGTGGATGTAGAACACCTGGCCCTCGCGCAGGAGTTCACGCCGGATCGCGGCCGAGATCTGCTTCTCGTCGTACGGGCCGACGAAGGTGAGCACCGGGTGCCGCTCCTCCGGCGGGGTGGTGATGGTGGACATCTCGCGGATGCCGGTGACGGCCATCTCCAGGGTGCGCGGGATCGGCGTCGCGGACATGGTGAGCACGTCGACGTTGGCGCGCAGCTTCTTCAGCTGCTCCTTGTGCTCGACGCCGAAGCGCTGCTCCTCGTCGACGATGACCAGGCCGAGGTCCTTGAACCTGGTCTCGGAGGAGAACAGCCGGTGGGTGCCGATGACGACGTCCACCGAGCCCTCGAACAGGCCCTCCAGCACGGCCTTGGCCTCGCTGTCGCTCTGGAACCGGGAGAGCGCCTTCACCGACACCGGGAAGTTGGCGTACCGCTCGGCGAAGGTGGAGAAGTGCTGCTGCACCAGCAGCGTGGTCGGCACCAGCACCGCCACCTGCTTGCCGTCCTGCACCGCCTTGAACGCGGCGCGCACCGCGATCTCGGTCTTGCCGTAGCCGACGTCGCCGCAGATCAGCCGGTCCATCGGGACGGACTTCTCCATGTCGGACTTGACCTCGGCGATGGTGGTCAGCTGGTCCGGCGTCTCCGCGTACGGGAAGGCGTCCTCCAGCTCGCGCTGCCAGGGGGTGTCCGGGCCGAAGGTGTGGCCGGGGGCGGCCATCCGCGCCGAGTACAGCTTGATCAGGTCGGCGGCGATCTCCTTGACCGCCTTCTTGGCCCGCTGCTTGGTCTTCGCCCAGTCCGCGCCGCCGAGCCGGTGCAGCGTCGGGGCCTCGCCACCGACGTACTTGGTGACCTGGTCGAGCTGGTCGGTCGGCACGAACAGCCGGTCGCCGGGGTGGCCGCGCTTGGCCGGGGCGTACTCCAGCACCAGGTACTCGCGGGTGGCGCCCTGGACGGTGCGCTGCACCATCTCGACGTACCGGCCGACGCCGTGCGCCTCGTGGACGACGTAGTCGCCGGCGGCCAGGGCCAGCGGGTCGATCGCGTTGCGGCGCCGGGACGGCATCCGGCGCATGTCCTTGGTGGAGGACTTCTGGCCGGACAGGTCGGTCTCGGTGATGACCGTCAGCTTCAGGGCCTCGTCGACGAAGCCGTGCTCGATCGAGCCGCAGGAGACGTAGACGACGTCCCGGGTGGGCGCCTCGGCGAGGTCGGCGACCAGCCGGGCCGGGATGCCCTCGTTGCCGAGCACCTCGGCGAGCCGGGAGGCGGGCCCGTGGCCCTCCGTCACCATCACGACGCGCCAGTCGGCGGCCAGCCGCTCCTTGGCGTCGGCGATCGCCCGGGCGGTGTCGCCCCGGTAGGCCTCGACGGCGTGCATGCCGAGGGTGAGCGTGTTGGCGTCGAACTCCAGGACCTCGTTCACGGTGGACTCGCTGGTCGCGAACGGGCTGACCGACCACCAGGGCAGGCCGATCTCGGCGGCGTGCTCGCGCACCTCGGCGAGCGAGCGCAGCGAGGCGGCGGAGACGTCGATGGTCTCCAGATCGATCGGCCGGTCCCCGCCGGCCGCGGCCGCCACCCAGGAGGCGTGCAGGAACTCCTGGCTGGTCGCCACCAGGTCGGCGGCCCGGGTGCGGACCCGCTCGGGGTCGCAGACCACGGCGACCGAGCCGAGCGGCAGCACGTCCATCAGCAGTTCCATGTCGTCCACCAGGACGGGCGCCAGCGACTCCATGCCCTCGACCGCGATGCCCTCGGCGATCTTGTCCAGGATCTCGGCCAGCCCGGGCTGCTCGGCGGCCAGCTCGGCGGCCCGCGCCCGCACCTCGTCGGTGAGCAGCAGCTCACGGCAGGGCGGCGCCCACAGGCCGTGCTCGGCGATCTCCAGCGAGCGCTGGTCGGCGACCTTGAAGTAGCGGATCTCCTCCACGTCGTCGCCCCAGAACTCCACCCGCAGCGGGTGCTCCTCGGTCGGCGGGAAGACGTCCAGGATGCCGCCGCGGACGGCGAACTCGCCGCGCTTCTCGACCAGTTCGACACGCGCGTAGGCGGCGGCGGAGAGCCGTCGGGCGACCTCCTCCAGGTCGTGCGACTCGCCGCGCCGGACGGCCACCGGCTCCAGCTCGGCCAGCCCCTTGACCTGCGGCTGGAGCACCGAGCGGACCGGCGCGACGACCACCTGCACCGGGCCGGCCGCCGGGTCGTCCGCCCGCGGGTGTACGATCCGGCGCAGCACGGCCAGCCGGCGCCCGACGGTGTCCGAGCGGGGCGACAGCCGCTCGTGCGGCAGGGTCTCCCAGGCCGGGTACTCGGCGACCGCGTCCGGCGGCAGCAGCGAGCGCAGCGAGGCCGCGAGGTCCTCGGCCTCCCGGCCGGTCGCGGTGACGGCCAGCACCGGGCGGCCCCGCTCGCCGGCGGCCTGGCCGGCCAGCGCGCGGGCGAGCGCGGCGATGGCGAACGGCCGGGCGGCGGGCGGTCCGACCAGGTCCAGGTGGCGGCGGCCGCCGGCCGCGGCTCCGGTGGCGGTCGCCGCCTCGATGGCCTCGGCGAGGGCCGAGTCCCGCGCGACGACATCGAGCAGTCCGGTCAGACTCATCAGGGTCTCTTCTTCGTCCCGTGGCTGG
This sequence comes from Kitasatospora sp. NBC_01300, assembly GCF_041435235.1. Classification (NCBI taxonomy): domain Bacteria; kingdom Bacillati; phylum Actinomycetota; class Actinomycetes; order Kitasatosporales; family Streptomycetaceae; genus Kitasatospora; species Kitasatospora sp. NBC_01300. Next base: position 3,242,865 of record NZ_CP108408.1, read on the forward strand.
TGCTGCCTCCGGGCGGCAGAGGCCTGCCGGGGCAACGCGAACGGCCCGGCACGCCGAGCGGCCGGGGGTATCCAGCCTACGCCGCGGCACGGACGCGCACGCGGTCTACGGCCCGGCGGGGCCGGGCGGGAACGAACCACCGTCCGGGGCGACGAACGGCCCCGCGCGGAGCCCGGGACGGGACCGTGACCGGACCGCGGACGAACCACTGGACGGAACACCGGACCGGCCGGTGGACGAACCGTCCGGCCCCTGGTCAGATTCGGCTCCGCGATCTGCCACGAACTGGACATACTCCTGTCACTGCCTGTCCATGGAGATCGCGCACCATGGTGAATGTGCCCGCCGCACCCAACCGTGGGGGATGGCTGTGGCGGCACTGTCGCACCCCCGATGGGGGTCGGAGGTGCGAGGCCGGGCGACCCTGGGTGGGGGCGCCCGCCCAAGCGCCGGGAACCGTGGCGCCCTTTCCTGGAGGGCGCCACGGGTCTCGGCCTCACTCATGGCCGCCGCCCTGCCGGACCGCGTTCCGGCCCACCGCCGCCGCCACGGATGCGGCGGTCACCGGCGTGACAGGCCGACGTCGTACGTCTTCGAGGACCGACCTGGCCGACTCCGGTCCGCCGCCCTGGCCGGCTGCCGTCGCCGACTGGCCGACTGGCCGACTGGCCGACTGGCCGACCGCAACGCGAAGGCCCTGACCGCCCCAGGTGGGAGGCGGTCAGGGCCCAGGACGCGAAGCTCACCCGGCCGATCGCGGGCGAGCCGCCGACGCGGCGGTCAGCGGCGCCGGTAGCTCACCGTGTTCGGGGTGGCGTAGCCGGCGCCGTCGTCCACGATGACGATCTTCGGGATGATCCGGGTCTCCTCCTGCGGCTCCTTCTCGGCCCCTTCGCCGTCCCCGTCGGCCTCCGCCGACCGGGGCGGTCCGACCGGCTTCGGCGGCGCCGCGGCCGGCGCGACCGGACCGGTCGCCACCGCCCCGGCGGGCGCACCGGAACCGCTCGCGGCCCCGGCGGCCCCGCCCACGACCGGCATCCGCGGCCCGGCCACCGGCTTCTCCCGCGCCGCCGGTGCGACGGCCTTCCGCAGGTCGGCCACCTCGATCTCGCCGGTGTCCGCCTCCGAGTCCACCGGCGCCGCGTCCACCGGTGCCGCGTCGACGGCCGGCCCGGCGACCGCCGCCGCCAGCCGCTCCGGCTCGATGGCGCCGACCGCCGCGCCGGTGAGCGAGGCCAGGGTGGCCTTGATGTGGTCCAGGTGCTTCTGCACGGTCTCCAGACGGCCGTCGAACTCGCCCTGCTCGCGTTCGCTCGCCGCGTTGATCCGCTCGGCCTCCCGGCGGGCCTGCTCGATCAGCTGGTCGGCCTTGGCCTGGGCGTCGGTCTCCAGCTGCTTGATCCGGCCGAGCACGGTCTCCCGGTGCTGCTCGGCCTCCTTGACCCGGCGCTCGGCGGTCGCGGAGACCTGGGCGTCCTCGGCGTCGGCCCTGGTCTGGGCCTGGGCGAAGGTCTCGTCGGCCTTGCGGCGCAGTTCGGCGAGCGTGGCCTCGGCCTGCTCGCCGGCCTCGGCGGCGGCCACCCGCACCTTGGCGGCGTAGGAGGTGGCGGCGTCCCGGGCGCTGCGGCTCTCCCGGTCGGCCTCGGCCCGGATGCCCTCGGCCTCGGCGCGGGTGCGCTCGTCGGTGCGCCGGGCGGCCTGGTCGGCCTCGGAGCGGGTGGTGTCGGCGTACTTCTTGGCGGCGTGGCCGAGGGCCTGGCCGGCCTCGTAGACCTCGTCCCGGAGGTCCTCGGAGAAGCGCTCGGCCTTCTCCCGGACGGCGCTCGCCTCGTTCTGGGCCATCACCGCCAGTCCGGCGGCCTGCTCGCTGAGCACCTCGTAGTCGGGCTCCGGGGCCTCCTCGGCGGCCCGGCGGATGTCGGCCAGCCTGGCCTCCATCTGCCGGAGCCCGGCGCCGAGGACGCTCAGCCGCTCCCACGCCTCGTCGCGCTGCGCGGTGAGGGCGGTGAGGGCTCGGTCGACCTGCTCGGGCGCGTAACCGCGCCGGGCAGAGGTGAAGCCGTACTCGGGGACGGCGTCGCTCATGGGCTCTTCCCCTCATGTCGCGGGCTGCGGAGCCCATGATCGGACGGAACGGACGGATCCGGAACCGGTTCGGCGGCCAGGGCCGAAATCGGACGCCTGGCGGACCGGAATACGTCGAGGACCGGGCGAATAGACCCATCCTCTTGACCTATTTTGCGCAGATCTGGGCGAAACCCCAACGAGGCACAGCCGGGACGGCATGCCGGAGGGGTCGTCCCAAACACCGGAACGACCCCTCCCCACCTGCGAGGATCCGCGACGACCCGCTACAGCAGGCCGTCCCAGAACTGCTCCAGCAGCACGGCCCACCACGTGTCCGTCGTCTGCAGGGCCGCCGGGTCGATCGCGGCGAGCTGCGCCTGGAAGTCGGTCGTCCAGCGACCGGCCTGGTCCGGGGTCAGCCCGTACCGCAGCCGCCACATCCGGCCCAGCAGGGCCAGCGCGCGGACGAACTCCGGTACACCCGTGTTGACGAACCGGGGCGGCTGGCCGGTTCCGTCGACGTCCACGGCGACCACGTTCGCGGTGCCGTACTGGACGCAGAGCTGGCGGCCGTAGTCGTTGCCGAGCACCAGGTAGCCGCCGAAGTCCGGGGCCGCGGGCAGACCGCGCTCGGCGGCCAGCTCGGCGAGCGTCGGGATCGGCCGGCCCTCCTGCGCCTGCGCCCAGAAGAACGGGCCGAAGTCGCGCGGCAGCCCCGCCCACACCAGGGCCTGCGACACCGGCTCGGGCACGCCCTGGCGGGAGACCGCGCGCTGCTCGTAGCGGAACACGTTCTGGCCGAAGGCCGCCACGAGCTCCTGGGCGAGCTGCTGCGGCGGGAGCGGCGGCAGCGGCTGGACCGTCCCCGGCGCGGGCAGCGGCACCCGGGACGGGCGGACCCGCTGGGCCCCGGAGGCCAGCTGGTGCAGCTCGTCCAGGTGGTCGAGCAGCTCGGCCATGCCGGCCTGCCGGGACGCGTGGTCGCGGCCGTAGGCGGCGGTGTGGGTGAGCCGGACGTTCGGCCAGGACGCGGCGATCATGCGGTTGCAGTAGCCGCCCGGCAGGTCGCACGACTCCAGCTCGGTGTAGAGCTCCAGCACCTGCTCCGGCGGCACGTTCAGCCGCCGCAGGTCCTGGAGGATCTTCCACTCGGGGTGCGGGGTCCCGGGCTCGCTGCGGTGCAACAGCTTCTGCTCGGAGCCGTCCGGGCCCCGGTAGCTCAGCGCGGCGAAGTAGCCGGGGCCGACCGCCGGAACCCCCGGCGGGACGGCGGCGCCCTGCGGCACGCCGGGCACGGGCGCCGGCGGGACGGCCGGGGCCGCACCGCCCGCGTTCGGGTAGCCGTACCCGGCCGCGGGCGCGGCGGGGGCCGCCGGACCGCCGGGCGGCGGCGGGACGGCGGGGCCGCCGGACGGCGGGGTGCCCGGGTCGGCCGGCACGGCGCCCAGCAGCGCCGGGTCGACCGCCTCGGCCAGCTGGGTCGCCTCGTACGCCGCGCCGGAGGCGGGCGCGGCCGGCGGCACCGGGGCGGGCGACGGGGCGACGGCCCCGCGCAGGCCCGCCGGAGGCGGGGGCGGCGGGGTCGAACCGGCCGCGCGGCCGCCGGGGCCGGCGGCGGGCGCGCCGGCCCCCGGGGTGTGCCGCAGCCCGGCGGGCGGGGGCGGCGGCGGGGCGGAGGCCGGACTGCGGCCGAGCACGACGCCGTGCGCGGCGCCCGGACCGGACGCGCCACCACGCAACGCGGCCGGAGGAGGCGGCGGCGGGGCCGACGCCGGGTTGCGGCCGAGCCCGGCCTGCGGCGGCGCAGTCGGCGCCGGGGCAGCGGGAGCCGGGGCAGCGGGAGCCGGGGCAGCGGGCGGACCGCCCAGGCCGGGCAGGCCGCCGGGCGCGGCGAGCACGGTCGGCGCGTGATCCACCGACGCGGCCGGCTGCGGGGCGGCGGCGGGCGGTGCCAGGACGGTCGGCGTCTGCTCCACCCCGCCGGGCGGCCCGGACGGCGCACCCGGCAGGCCCATCAGCCCCGGCACGGCGTCCGGCGACGCGAGCAGCGTCGGCGCCGGCTCGACGGCCGCGGGCGGCACGGGCGCGGACACCGGCGTGGGCGGCGGGACGGCGGCGGGCGGCGGGACCGGCGGCATGCCGTAGCCGCCCTCCGGCGGCATCAGCACGGTCGCGGCCTCGGCCCCGGCCGGCGCGGGCGCGTCGGGCAGGTCGGAGCCGGTGGTCCGCAGCCCCTCGGGCATCAGGACGGTGGCCGCCTCGGCCCCGGGCGACGGCACCGGCGCGGGGGCCTGCGGCGGGACGGCGAAACCAGCAGGACCGGCAGGACCGGCAGGCGCGGCGGGCGCGGCCGGCACGGCGGGCGCCGCAGCGACCGGCGCGGGCGGCTCGGCCACCGGAGCCGTCGGAGCAACCGGAGCCGGAGCCGGCGCCTGAGCAGCAGCCGCCGGAGCAGCGGCAGCCGGAGCCCCCTGGCCCCCCAGCCGCTCCGCCTCCGCCGCGATCGCCGCGGCCCCCGCCTCCTGCAGCCACTGCGGCGGGCTGAGCAGGAAGGACGTCGCCTCGACCGGCCCGGGCGCGGGCTTCGCCGCCCCCGCCGGGTTGGCCGCGACCGGCCGCCCGTACGCCTCCTCGTACTGCCGGACCACCTCGTTGACGGGCAGCGCGGGCCAGAGCGTGGTCGCGCCGGAGTCCCGGGCGATCACCAGTCGCGCCTCGCCGGCCGACCCGTCCCCCGCACCCGACGGCCCCGCCGTCCCGTCCCCGGGAGCCACCGCCCAGCAGACGAAGCCCAGGTCGAACTCCCGGACCCGTACCTCGCGCTGCTGCGGCTGCGGCACCCCTCCGTTGATCCACTCCTCGGCGAGCTCCTGCGCCTGCGCGTACGTCACCACGCCCGGTTCACCCCTGTCCCCATCCTCGTCGTCCCCGCTCGCTCCACCGCCGCGGCCACGTCAGTCCACCGGGACGGCCCGGGCGAACCCGCCGTCCACCATCAGCTCCGCGACCGTCTCCAGCTCCGGCGGGCTGCCGGCCAGCCGCAGCAGGAACGCGTCGAAGTCCTCGCCGCAGGGCAGCAGCAGCCGGGCGCAGCGGTCCTCCGGGGCCTCCGGCGCACCGGTGTCGCGGGCGTCGTCGTACAGGTGGAACCAGACCGAGCCGACCCGGTCGCCGCGCACCTTGAGCGCGACGATGCCGCCCTGCACGTAGGCGACGCCCAGGTAGTCCTTGGTGAGGTGGTCGCGCAGGCACTTGTTGGCGTACACGACGTCCTGGGTGCCGTACTCCTCGCTGAGGGTGAGGAAGGGCTGGTCGAGCAGCATGCCGAGCTCGGGGTCCAGCGCCACCCCGACCGGGGCGCGGCCGCCGCCCAGCTTGAGGAAGGTGCGGTAGGCGCCGGGCAGCCGGTAGCCGAGGCGCTCCTCGGCGCGCTGCACCAGGTCCTCGGGGACGCCGATCGGGTCGCCGCCGTCCTTGGCCAGCGAGAAGTGCACGGGCCGGCGCTCCTGCAGCGGGCGGGTGCCGCGGCGGGTGTGGTCGGCGGCGGAGGTGGCCAGGCCGGCGTGGTGCCGCAGCAGCGCCTTGACCTCCACCGGGACGAGCTCCATCCGCCGCCAGCCGGGGGCGGCCCGGCCGACCGCGTGGTGCCAGGTCCAGCCGGGCGGGGTGGCGACGGCGGTGTCCAGGTCGGCCCAGAGCGGGTGGCCCTGGGTGAACAGCGCGGCGTTGGCCGACACGTAGTCGGTCAGCCGCAGCTCGTCCACGCCGAAGCCGTCCGGCGGGTCGGCGACCTCGGCCGCGGCGGCGGCGTACGGGCCGAAGTCCGGGTAGCCGTACTCGTCCACCCGGACCCCGGCGGGGTGTCGCTCCGCGCGGACCGGGTCCGGGAACTGCACCACCTGACCTGCGTACGCCGCGTTCGGTGCGGCGGCGACGCCGGGCCGACCTGTCGTCATCTGGGAGCCCCCACTGGCTGCTGCAAATTCTCGAAGCGCTTGCTGGACACCAGCGTAGGGGGTCGTCTCCGGGCCCGGGCCCCCGCCCGGGAGAAGGGGAATCGTCAGAGCCGCTGCCCGAGCGCCCCGGCCAGCACCCCGGCGATCCTGGTCTGCTGCGCCTCGGTGAGGTGCGGGTGCAGCGGCAGGCTGAGCAGTTCGCGGGCGGCCCGTTCGGCGACCGGGAACGCCCCCGCGCGGTGGCCGAGGTGACGGAACGCGGGCTGGAGGTGGACCGGGACGGGGTAGTGCACCCCGGCGCCGATCCCGGCGGCGCGCAGCGCGGCGAGGACGGCGTCGCGGTCCCGGCCGGGGCCGATCCGCACCGCGTACAGGTGCCAGACGTGCTCGTTGCCGGGCGCGGTGCGCGGCAGGGTCAGTCCGTCGAGGGCGCCGAGCAGGGCGTCGTAGCGGGCGGCGGCGGCCCGGCGGGCGGCGTTCCAGGCGGGCAGCCGGCGCAGCTTGGCCCGCAGCACGACGGCCTGCAGCGCGTCCATCCGGGAGTTGAAGCCGAACCGCTCGTGCCGGTACTTCTCGCGCGCGCCGTGGTCGCCGATCAGCCGGACGGCGGCGGCGAGTTCGTCGTCGTCGGTGAGCACCGCCCCGGCGTCGCCGTAGCCGCCGAGGTTCTTGCCCGGGTAGAAGCTGGTGGCCGCGATCCGCCCGTAGCCGGTGCGCCCGTGCTGCCGGGCGCCCTGGGACTGCGCCGCGTCCTCCACCACCGGCCGCCCGTCGGCCAGTTCCAGCAGCGGCCCCATCGGGGCGAGCTGGCCGTTCAGGTGGACGGGCAGCAGCGCGACCGCGCCGGGCAGCGCCCCGACGGCCCGCTCGGGGTCGATCAGCAGGTGCGCCGGGTCGGCGTCGACCAGCACCGGGCGCAGCCCGGCCCGCTGCACGGCCTCGGCGGTGGCGACGAAGGTGTTGGCGGGCAGCACGACGCCGCCGCCGGGCGGCAGGTCGAGGGCGCGCAGGGCGAGTTCGAGGGCGTCGGTGCCGTTGCCGGCGCCCACGCAGTGCCGGGCGCCGGTGAAGTCGGCGTACTCCCGCTCGAAGCCGTCCACTTCGGGGCCCTTGACGTAGCCGCCGGAGGCGAGCACCCGGTCGAAGCCGGCCCGGACCTCGGCCGCGACCTCGGCGTGCGCGGCCGCCAGGTCGACCAGCGGGATCGGGTCGGCCGGCGGGATCGGTTCGACCGGCGGGATGTCGGCGCTCACCGGGCGGCCGCCCGGTCCCCGGACCCCACCGGGACGGTGGCGCCGCCGAGTTCGAGGCTGAGCGAGGCCGCCTCCAACAGCTGGAGCACCCGCACCCCGGCCCGGCCGTCGGTGAGCGGGGCCCGGCCCTCGGTGATCGCGGCGGCGAACTCGGCCATCACGTTGCGCAGCGCCTCCTGCTCGACCAGCGCGGGCGCGACCATCTCGCCGACCCGGTAGGAGATCAGCGCCCGGTGCCGGATCGCGTCGGTCAGCTGGTCGGGCGGGGTGAGGTCGACGCCGCGGTCGTGCACGGCCAGCCGGGCCTGCGGGTTGAGGTCGTCCCAGACCAGGGTGCGCCGGGAGCCGCCGATCAGCGTGGTGCGGACCTTCGTCGGGGAGAGCCAGTTGACGTGGCAGTGGGCCAGCGCGCCGTTGCTCAGCCGGACCGTCAGGTACGCCACGCAGGCCCGGCCGGCGCCGATCGGGTCGGCGCCCTGGGCGGACACCCCGACCGGTTCGACGCCGGGCGGCAGCACGAAGTCGAGGATCGACAGGTCGTGCGGGGCGAGGTCCCACAGCACGTCCACGTCGGGCTGCACCAGGCCGAGGTTGATCCGCACCGAGTCGAAGAACTGGATGTCGCCGATCTCGCCGCCGTGCACCAGCTCGCGGATCCGGCGCACCACCGGGGTGTAGCAGAAGGTGTGGTCGCACATCAGCACCAGCCCGCTGCGCTCGGCCAGGTCGACCAGTTCGGCGGCCTCGGCGGCGGAGGTGGTGATCGGCTTCTCCACCAGCACGTGCTTGCCGGCCTCCAGGGCGGCCCGCACCAGCCGGTAGTGCGCGGCCGCGGGCGTGGCCACCGCGACCGCCCCGACCCGCTCGTCGTCGAGCACCCGCCGGTAGGAGCCGGTCGCCCGGACGGTGCTGTACTCCCCCAGCACGGTACGGGCCTTGGCCTCGTCCAGGTCGCACAGCCAGTGCAGCCGCAGCGCCGGGGTGTCCTGCGCGTTGCGGACCAGCTTCGGGCCCCAGTAGCCGGCCCCGACCACGGCGAGGCCCACCGGGCGTTCCGGCGCCGGCCGGGGCGGTTCGCCCGGCGTGGGCACGTGCCCGCCGGGCGCCTGGTTGGCGGCCTGCGCGTCCCAGACTCCCGAGCGCTGCCGTGGTCCGTTCCGACCGGGCTGCTCCGACGTCATCCACGAGCCCCTTCGCTCCGCCGCCGGGGCGGGCGCGGGCCCACCCCGGCGGCCCCAACGTCCGGCGCGGGCACCGGGTCCGGCCCCGTCCGCGCGTCCGCGGGCGGTCGGCCGGATCCCCTTCGGCCTCGCTGCCGGAACGGTACCGGCCGTGCCCCCGGCCCGGGGGTGGTTTCGGGAAATCGGCGGACAAGTCGTGACGACGGTGTGCGGATCCGGCCCCGGTCCGGCGAGGATCGGGTGACGGCCCGGCCGGTCCCGCACGGTCGTTCGTCCGCCCTCGCACCCCGGTTGTGCGGATGTCGGTGTCGTTTGACAGGCTTGCCCCGGACCGTCCCACCGGTCCTTCCGTCAGCGGGAACAGAGGAGGAGGACGACGCATGACCACCGGTGAGCCCGCGGGCCCGCCCGTGCTGCGCCACCACCGCGACAGCCTGCTGCCCGCCGTCGCCGCCGCGCTGTCGCTCAAGGGCGGCGAGGTGCACACCCTGGCCGGGGACAAGGACGCCCGACGGCCGGTCCTGCACCCGTTGGTCGGCGAGTTCCTGGACACGCTGCCCGTCGAGGCGCGCGAGCGGTTCACCGGCCGCTGCCCGGAGGCCGTCCTGCTCTCCCAGCACCTGGCCGCGGTCGACGGCCGGCGCTCCAAGCGCGCCGCCCGCAAGCCGATGACCCTGCACGAGGCCCGCAAGGCGCTCAAGGGCTCGCGGATGACGACCGTTCGCATCCGGGAGGAGGGCGACCCGGCGCACGGCACCCACGCCCCGCCGTGCCGTTCCTGCGCGCCGATGCTGGAGCACTTCACCGTGCAGAGCGTCGCCGTCGGGCCGCCCGCGCGCTGACCGCGCCCTCGTACGCCCCCTGTCCCCGAGCCCTGGAGTCCGCCCTGAACCCGCCCAGCCCGCCCCCGCCACCGCCGGCCACCCTGTCCGCCGCCCCCGCCGGGCGGGCCCGCCCGCGCTTCCCCGCCGACGTCGCCGCCGAGCTCAAGGCGGCCGGCTGGCACCCCGGCCGCTGGCAGATACGGCAGGCCGAGGAGTGGGCCGACGCCCTGGTCGGGTACGGCGGGCCGTCCGGCCTGCGGCACGCGGTGTTCCCGGCGGCGGTGGAGGCCTGGGCCGAGTTCGGCGGCCTCGCCTTCGACCTGGCCGGCCCGGGCCGCCAGCTGGCCCGCACCCCGTTCCTGATCGACCCGCTGTGCGGGCTGCACCAGCCGCGCACCCTGCTCGACCTCGGCCGCGCCCTGGGCACCCAGCTCGCCCCGCTCGGCGAGGAGGCGTACGGGCAGGCGCTGCTGGCCGTCGACGAGGAGGGCCGGGTCTACAGCCTGGACCACACCGGCGAGTGGTTCCTCGGGCACGGCATCGACCAGGCCGTCACCACCCTGGTCCTGGGCACCGCCCCGGAGCGGCTGCGCACCGCCGACGGGACCTGACGGCGGCCCGGGGCGCTCCGCCGACGCGCGCCCGGGTCTGATCTTCGGACCGGGCCCGGCGGCGCGTCACCGCAGCCGTTCGGCCCGGACCGCCAGCCGGGACGGCAGCACCGCCTCGACCCGGAACCCGCCGTCCGCCTCCGGCCCGGAGGAGAAGGTGCCGCCCAGCGCGATCACCCGCTCCCGCATCCCGACCAGCCCGTTGCCGCCGCTGGGCAGCTTCGCCGCGCCCCCGCCGCCGCCCGGGCAGGCGTTCACCACGCTCACCCGCACCCCGTTGGGCGCGTACGCGAGCAGGACGGACACCTGTGCGCCGCCCGCGTGCTTGTGCGCGTTGGTCAGACCCTCCTGGACGACCCGGTAGGCGGTCTGCTCGGCCTCGCCGGTGAACTCCTGCCGGCTGCCGCTGACGGTCAGCGTCACCGCCATGCCGGCCGCCCTGGACTGGTCGACCAGCCGGGGCAGCCCGGCCAGCGAGTCCGGCTCCGGCTGGCGCTCGTCGTCCATCCGCAGCACGCCGAGGATCTCCCGCAGCTCGTTCAGCGCCTGCCGCCCGACCTCGCCCATCAGCTTGGCGCTCTGCGCGGCCTTCTCCGGGTCCTTGGCGACGATCCGCTCCAGCGCCCCGGCGTGCACCACCATCAGGGACACCCGGTGCGCCACCACGTCGTGCATCTCCCGGGCGATCCGGGTGCGCTCCTCCAGCCGGGCCCGGCGGGCACGCTCCTGGGCCTGCTCGGCCAGCAGGTCCAGTTCGGTCTCCAGGCCGTGCGCGCGGTCCTTGAGCGAGTCGATCAGCCGCCGCCGCGCGCCCACGTACAGTCCGGTGACCACCGGCGGGACGGTCAGGCCGACGGAGACCAGCACCGAGATCAGCACCTGGCCCCAGAGCGGCGGCTGCTCCACCGCCGTGTCGCCGGGCGTCAGCATCGACACCATCATCACGGCGACGGTCTCGGCGAAGGCCAGTGCGGACAGCGCCACCACCCGCCAGCGCCGGGTGGGCCACTCCCAGGTCGCCGCCAGCGTGTACAGCGACACCACCAGCAGCAGGACGCCGAGCATCCCCGGCATCGCCACCAGGGTCACCAGCACCGGTACGGCCGGCCAGCGGCGGCGCAGCACCAGCGACCCGCCCGCCACCACGCCGAGCAACGAGATGCCGGCCAGCCCGGCGGCGCCCAGGTGCACCCGGCCGAAGAGGAAGGCGATCGTGCTGAGCGCGCACTCCAGCGCGGCGAGCACCGCCAGCCCGATGTCCAGGAAGGCGCTGCGCGGCCGCTCCCACCACCAGAACGACCGGACCGGCGCGCGCTCCCCAGGCGACTTGCTCATGGCCGACAGCCTAAGCGGCAACCCCCTCCCCTCCCCACCGGGATTGCCCCCGACACCTCGCCGGACCCCCAAGTGGTCCAGACCACATGCGGCCAGCGGCGTCACTGTCCGCCATCCGGCCACCTCGCGGACAGCGACCGCCCCGACACCTATGCTGGTCGCGTCGGACAGCGCGGTCCGCACGCGTCACACCCGCCACACGCGGGCGGACCTGTGACGATGAGCCGTTGCCGAACCCCACCACCACAGGGAGCCAGCCGTGACCGCTCCGGTCCCCACCCCGGCGGACAGCCCCAATGTCCACGCCACCGGCCCAGTTGCCGACAACGCGGCCCTGCGGGCGGACATCCGCCGCCTCGGCGACCTGCTCGGCGAGACGCTCGTCCGCCAGGAAGGCCCCCAGCTGCTGGGCCTGGTCGAACAGGTCCGCCTGCTCAGCCGCACCGACGGCGAGGCCACCGCCGAACTCCTCTCCGACATCGACCTGGACACCGCCGCCAAGCTGGTCCGGGCCTTCTCCACCTACTTCCACCTCGCCAACGTCACCGAACAGGTGCACCGCGGCCGCGAGTTCGCCACCCGCCGCGCCCGGGAGGGCTCGCTGCTCGCCCAGACCGCCGACCAGCTCGCCGAGGCGGACCCCAAGCACCTCGAGAACACCCTGGCCCACCTCGCGGTCCGCCCGGTCTTCACCGCCCACCCCACCGAGGCCGCCCGCCGCAGCGTCCTCAACAAGCTGCGCCGCATCGGCGAACTCCTCGACCGCATCCACCGCGAGGAGATCGCCGCCGGCCTCTCCCAGGCCGACCCGGCCCGCACCAGCAGCGCCCGCCGCCAGGCCGACCGCCGCCTCGCCGAGGTCATCGACCTGCTCTGGCAGACCGACGAGCTGCGCATCGCCCGCCCCGAGCCCACCGACGAGGCCCGCAACGCCGTCTACTACCTGGACGAGCTCTACCGCGACGCCGTCCCCCAGGTCCTGGAGGAGCTGCACGAGGAGCTCGGCCGGGTCGGCCTGACCCTGCCCGACGGCGTCCGCCCGCTCACCTTCGGCACCTGGATCGGCGGCGACCGCGACGGCAACCCCAACGTGACCCCGCAGGTCACCTGGGACGTCCTCAACCTCCAGCACGAGTACGGCATCAAGGACGCCCTGGCCGCCGTCGACGACCTGCGCAGCACCCTCTCCACCTCCGAGCGGCTGGCCGGCGCCTCGGTCGAACTGCTCGCCTCGCTCAACACCGACCTGCACCAGCTCCCCGAGCTCAGCCCCCGCTACAAGCGGATGAACGCCGAGGAGCCCTACCGCCTCAAGGCCACCTGCGTCCGGCTCAAGCTGGAGAACACCCGCGAGCGGCTCGCCCAGGGCACCCCGCACGTCGAGGGCCGCGACTACCTCGGCACCCGCGAGCTGATCACCGACCTGCGGCTCATCCAGGACTCCCTGCGCTCCCACCGCGGCGAGCTGATCGCCGACGGCCGCCTCGCCCGCGCCATCCGCACCATCGAGGCCTTCGGCCTCCAGCTCGCCACCATGGACGTCCGCGAGCACGCCGAGGCCCACCACCACGCCCTCGGCCAGCTCTTCGACCGCCTCGGCGAGGAGGCCTGGCGCTACGCCGACATGCCCCGCGAGTACCGGCAGAAGCTGCTCGCCAAGGAGCTCCGCTCGCGCCGCCCGCTCGCCCCCACCCCGGCCCCGCTGGACGCCGCCGGCACCAAGACCCTCGGCGTCTTCAACACCATCCGCGAGGGCTTCGAGCGCTTCGGCGACGAGATCGTCGAGAGCTACATCATCTCCATGTGCCAGGGCGCCGACGACGTCTTCGCCGCCACCGTCCTGGCCCGCGAGGCCGGCCTGATCGACCTGCACGGCGGCATCGCCAAGATCGGCATCGTGCCGCTGCTGGAGACCACCGAGGAACTCCAGAAGGCCGACCTCATCCTCGACGAGATGCTGTCCGACCCCTCCTACCGGCTGCTCGTCTCGCTGCGCGGCGACGTCCAGGAGGTCATGCTCGGCTACTCCGACTCCTCCAAGTTCGGCGGCATCACCACCTCCCAGTGGGAGATCCACCGCGCCCAGCGCCGGCTGCGCGACGTCGCCCACCGCTACGGCATCCGGCTGCGCCTGTTCCACGGCCGCGGCGGCACCGTCGGCCGCGGCGGCGGCCCCTCCCACGAGGCCATCCTGGCCCAGCCCTGGGGCACCCTGGAGGGCGAGATCAAGGTCACCGAGCAGGGCGAGGTCATCTCCGACAAGTACCTGCTCCCCTCCCTCGCCCGGGAGAACCTGGAGCTGACCATCTCCGCCACCCTCTCCGCCTCCGCGCTGCACACCGCCCCGCGCCAGGCCCCCGAGGAACTGGCCCGCTGGGACGCCGCGATGGACCAGGTCTCCGCGGCCGCCCACACCGCCTACCGCGCCCTGGTCGAGCAGGACGACCTGCCGAAGTACTTCTTCGCCGCCACCCCGGTCGACCAGCTCGCCTCGCTGCACCTGGGCTCCCGCCCGTCCCGCCGCCCCGACTCCGGCGCCGGCCTCGACGGCCTGCGGGCCATCCCGTGGGTCTTCGGCTGGACCCAGTCCCGCCAGATCGTCCCCGGCTGGTACGGCGTCGGCTCCGGCCTCGCCGCCGCCCGCGCGGCCGGCCTCGGCGGCGTGCTCGACGAGATGCACGGCCAGTGGCACTTCTTCCGCAACTTCCTGTCCAACGTCGCCATGACGCTGGCCAAGACCGACCTGCGGATCGCCCGCCACTACGTCGAGCAGCTGGTGCCCGCCGACCTGCACCACGTCTTCGACCAGATCGTCGCCGAGCACGACCTCACCCTGCGCGAGGTGCTCCGGCTCACCGGCGAGGGCGAACTGCTGGAGCACAACCCGGTGCTCAAGCAGACCTTCACCGTCCGCGACGCCTACCTCGACCCGATCTCCTACCTCCAGGTCGCGCTGCTGCGCCGCCAGCGCGAGGAGGTCGCCACCGGCCGCCACGAGGACCCGCTGCGCGCCCGCGCGCTGCTGCTGACCGTCAACGGCATCGCCGCCGGCCTGCGCAACACCGGCTGACGCCACCGCGCGTACGGGACGGGGCCGCCGTCCGCCCTCCGGGGTGGGCGGCGGCCCCGTCCCGTACCGGAAGGGCTCGGGGCACGCGAAAGGGCCGGTGCCCGTGGGCACCGGCCCGGTGTCGTGTCACCGCGCGGGCGGCCAGGGCCCGCACCCGGCCTACTCGCCCGGCTCGCCCGCGCGCCGGCGCTTCAGCCACAGCGCGGCGCCGCCGGCCGCGACCACCAGGCCGCCGCCGACCGCCAGCAGCCCGGCGTCCGTGCCCATCGATTCACCGAGCAGCGGCCCGAACTGCGCCGCCGCGGGATCCGCGGAGACGCCCGGATCCGGCTCGGCCACCGCGTCCGCGTGCGCCACCGCGCCGCCCGAGAGCAGCACCCCGGCCGCCCCCAGCGCACCGGCCGTGCCGACCCGCCGTCCGAACTGCTTCAGTCGGACCACCCGGAGCCGCCGCAGTCGGCGGACCGGACGAAAACCCCGCATCGAGAACTCCCCAGGACTCGTTCGCGTACCAGGCCGACGCTATCCGATCCCGCACAGGGTTCTCACACGGATTCAGGTTTGGACCGTCAAGCGTTGTACGACTGTTGCGTAACACCACTCCCGGACTTGATGGAGCGTCAGGAGTTGTAGGTGCCCTGCGCCCGCTCCAGCCCCTCGGACAGCAGCGCCTCCACCGCGTCCGCCGAGCGGTCCACGAACCACTCCAGTTCCTTGCGCTCGGCGCCGGAGAAGTCCTTCAGCACGAAGTCCGCGACCTCCATCCGGCCCGGCGGCCGGCCGATCCCGCACCGCACCCGGTAGTAGTCCGGCCCCAGCGACTTGGTGATCGACTTCAGTCCGTTGTGGCCGTTGTCCCCGCCGCCCAGCTTGAGGCGCAGTGCCGCGTAGTCGATGTCCAGCTCGTCGTGGACGGCGACCAGCGCCGAGGCCGGCGCCTTGTAGAAGTCCCGCAGCGCCGTCACCGGGCCGCCGGAGAGGTTCATGAACGACATCGGCTTGGCCAGCACCACCCGGCGGCCGGACAGCCGCCCTTCGGCCACCTGCGCCCGGCTCTTGTGCGCCTTGAACTTCGCGCCCATCCGCTGCGCCAGCAGGTCCACCACCATGAACCCGATGTTGTGCCGGTTCCGGGCGTACTGCTCGCCCGGGTTGCCCAGCCCCACCACCAGCCAGGGGCCCTCGTACTCGTCCGCCATGCCCTCTCTCCTCCTGTGCGCGCTCTACGTCATCTTCCCGGACACACCGCTGCCCCGGCCGCTCCGAGGGGAGCGACCGGGGCAGCGGTCACAGCTGGTGGGGCGAGGCTCAGGCCTCGGTGCCCTCGGCCTCGGCGGCCTCGTCCTCGGCCGGGGCGGCCTGGGCGCCGATGACCTGCAGCACGACGGCGTCGGCGTCGACGGCCAGGGTGACGCCGGCCGGCAGGGCGATGTCCTTGGCGAGGACGGAGGCACCGGACTCCAGGCCCTCGACCGAGACGGTGACCGACTCGGGCAGGTGGGTGGCCTCGGCCTCGATCGGCAGCGCGTTCAGGACGTGCTCCAGCAGGTTGCCGCCGGGGGCCAGCTCGCCCTCGGTGAGGACCGGGATCTCGACGGTGACCTTCTCGCCGCGCTTGACCAGCAGCAGGTCGACGTGCTCGATGGTGCGCTTGATGGCCTCGCGCTGCACGGCCTTGGGCAGCACGTACTCGTCCTTGCCCTCGATCGGCACGACCAGCAGGGCGTTCGGGGTCTTGAGCGCCATCATCAGGTCGTGGCTCGGCAGGTTCAGGTGAACCGGGGCGTGGCCGTGGCCGTAGACGACACCGGGGACGAAGCCGGCACGGCGGGCGCGACGGGCGGCACCCTTGCCGAACTCGGAACGGGTCTCAGCGGCGATGCGGATCTCGGACACGACTGCACTCCTCGGGAAGACTGGCGCGGGGGTGCAGGCAACGCGAAAAACCGCCGGGGCCACACCCTCAGTACGTTCGGGGGTCACTCGGCGGTAACGGCCTCTGCCGACGGACGGAAATCCGACACCGGCAGCGCGTCGATCACGGAGCGGGCACCCGGCAAGCAGGCGCACGGCATCCCTCGCCGAGCAGTTTCACGAGTCTAACCGCATGAACGGTCTCCCGTGAAATCGGCGGCGGCCCCGGTCCGATCCGGACCGGGGCCGCCGCCGTCGGGCTTCGTCAGTGCACGCCCTCGAAGAGGCTCGTGACCGAACCCTCCTCGAACACCTCGCGGATCGCGGCCGCGATCGAGGGGGCGATGGACAGCGTGGTGATCTTGTCCAGCTGGATCTGCGCCGGGGTCGGCAGCGTGTTGGTGAACACGAACTCGCTCACCCGCGAGTTCTTCAGCCGGTCCGCGGCCGGGCCGGAGAGCACGCCGTGGGTGGCCGCCACCAGGACGTCCGCCGCACCGTTGTCGAACAGCGCGTCGGCCGCGGCGCAGATCGTGCCGGCGGTGTCGATCATGTCGTCGACCAGGACGCAGACCCGGTCCTTGACGTCACCGACGACCTCGGCCGACAGGATGGTGTTGGCCTGGGTCATGTCGCGGCGCTTGTGGATGATCGCCAGCGGCGCGTCCAGCCGGTCGCACCACTGGTCGGCCACCTTCACCCGGCCGGCGTCCGGCGACACGATGGTCAGCTTGGAGCGGTCCACCCTCCCGCCCACGTAGTCCGCCAGCATCGGCAGCGCGAACAGGTGGTCCACCGGGCCGTCGAAGAAGCCCTGGATCTGCGCGGTGTGCAGGTCCACGGCCATCAGCCGGTCGGCGCCCGCCTGGCGCAGCAGGTCGGCGACCAGGCGCGCCGAGATGGGCTCGCGGCCCAGGTGCTTCTTGTCCTGGCGGGCGTACCCGTAGAACGGCAGGATCGCGGTGATGCTCTTGGCGGAGGCCCGCTTCAGCGCATCGATCATGATCAGCTGTTCCATGATCCACTGGTTGATGGGAGCCGTGTGGCTCTGCATCACGAAGCAGTCCGCGCCGCGGGCCGAGTCCAGGAAGCGGACGTAGATCTCGCCGTTGGCGAAGTCCAGGGCCTTGGTCGGGACGAGCTCGGTCCCGAGCGCCTCGGCCACCTCCCTCGCCAGTTCCGGGTGGGCACGGCCGGAGAAGAGCTTGAGTTTCTTCTCACCCGACGTCGTGATCCCGCTCACTGCACCGTCTCCTCGCGTTGCTGACGCTGAACCCCGTCGTCCCGTGCGGGCAGGCGCAGCCGGCTCGCACGGGGTCGGGGGAATTGTCGGTACGCCTGGACACGGGCCGTAAGCCCAGTGGCGCACGTATGACCCCAAGGTTACGCGCCCACGCAGAAACCGTCCGCCCCGGGACCGCCCTCGGGCTCCCGCCCGCCCCGTCAGGCGTCCGCGGCCCCGTCCGTCGCGGCCTTCGCGGCCTGCGCGGAGGTGGTCCCCGGGCGCTTGCGCTCCACCCAGCCCTCGATGTTGCGCTGGTGCGCCCGGCTCACGCCGAGCGCGCCCGGCGGGACGTCGGTGGTGATCACCGAACCGGCCGCGGTGTAGGCGCCGTCCCCGATCGTCACCGGGGCGATGAACATGTTGTCGGAGCCGGTGCGGCAGTGCGCACCGATCACCGTGCGGTGCTTGTTGACGCCGTCGTAGTTCACGGTGACCGAGGCCGCGCCGACGTTGGTGCCCTCGCCGATCGTGGTGTCCCCGATGTAGGAGAGGTGCGGCACCTTGGCGCCCTCGCCCAGCTCGGAGTTCTTCACCTCGACGTAGGTGCCGACCTTCGCCTTGCGGGCCAGCTTGGCCCCCGGCCGCAGGTAGGCGTACGGGCCGGCGGTGGCCAGCTCGCCCACCTCGGCGCGGTCCGCCGTGGTGTTGCTCACACGGGCGCCGGCGCCGATCAGGGTGTCGGTCAGGGTCGAGTTCGGGCCGACCTCGCAGCCCTCGCCCAGGTGGGTGGCGCCCTGCAGCTGGGTGTTCGGCAGCACGAGGGCGTCCGGCTCGTACGTCACCTGCACGTCGATCCAGGTGGTCGCCGGGTCCACCACGGTGACGCCGGCCCGCATCGCCCGCTCCAGCAGGCGGTCGTTCAGCAGCCGGCGGGCCTGCGCGAGCTGCACCCGGTCGTTGATGCCCAGGATGTCCCGGTGGTCCTCCGCGACCACGGCGCCCACCCGGTGCCCGGCGGTGCGCAGGATCTCCAGGGTGTCGGTGAGGTACTCCTCGCCCTGCGAGTTGTCCGTGGTGAGCTCGGCCAGCGCCTCGACCAGCAGCTTGGCGTCGAAGGCGAAGACGCCCGAGTTGATCTCGGCGATCGAGCGCTGGACGGCGGTGGCGTCCCGCTCCTCGACGATCGCGGCGACGGTGCCGTCCTCGTCCCGCAGGATCCGGCCGTAGCCGAAGGGCTCGGGGACGACGGCGGTCAGGACGGTGACCCCGTTGTCCTGGCCGGCGTGGGCCTTCGCCAGGCGGCGCAGCGTGTCCCCGGTCAGCAGCGGGGAGTCCCCGGCGGTGACGATCACCGTGCCGTCCAGCACCACGCCGTCGGCGGCCAGCGCCTCCAGCGCCGTGCGCACCGCGTGCCCGGTGCCCTTCTGGTCCTCCTGCACCACCGGACGGGCCGCCGGGTAGTGCGCCGCGAGGTGCTCCTGGACCTGCTCCCGCTGGTGTCCGACCACCACGACGAGCTGTTCCGGCGTCAGTTCGCGGGCCGCCGAGACGGCATGACCCACCAGCGACCGGCCGCAGACCTCGTGCAGCACCTTGGGCAGCTTGTTCGACTTCATCCGGGTCCCGCCACCGGCGGCGAGCACGACAACGGCGGCAAGCGAATTGGCACCCATGCGGGGAGGCTCCTCGGTCGGTTCACAGAGCGGGCAGAACGGGCCCGGACCGGACCGAGGCCGGTCGCCATTCGCACAGTCCGCCGAGCAGCACCGACAATACCGGCGGTTCGGCGGTACGCCCGAACCTGAGGCGTGCAGAGGCTCCGCCGCTAGGATTCGAACCCAGACAAAGGCCTCCAAAGGGCCCTGTGCTGCCATTACACCACGGCGGATGGTTGCTCAGACCCTACCCGAGTCGGCCCTGCCATGGGTATCAACTGCCGCGATCCGCAGGCCCCGATCCGCCGGGAACGGTCGAACAAGCCGGGCCGCCGGTTCATCCATCCAGTCGGGTGAATTCACTCAAGCGCCGTGCGGCGGCGTGTTCCCTTCGCCACGGAGCGCAACCTACGATGCCGTAGGTTACGCCAACGTAGCCTCCGCTCCTCCCTCCCGCACAGGGATGTCGCAAAGGGACGCCCATGACCACCAAGGCCGGCGAGCCGAGCGCGGGGAACGCCGCGCATCCCACCGAATCCCCCGATCCCACCGACACCGCCACCCGGCTGTCCGCCACCCGCGGCGGGGAGAAGCAGGGCCTCGCCGAGCGGCTCGCGCTCGGGCTGTTCATCCTCCTGCCGTTCGCCGCGCTGCTGGCCGCCGTGCCGGTGGCCTGGGGGTGGGGACTGGGATGGACGGACGCGGCGATCGCCGTCGCCATGTACTTCCTCACCTGCCACGGCATCACCGTCGGCTACCACCGCTACTTCACCCACAGCGCGTTCAAGGCCAACCGCCCGATGCGGCTCGCCCTCGCCGTCGCCGGCAGCCTGGCCGTCGAGGGCCCGCTGGTGCGCTGGGTGGCCGACCACCGCAAGCACCACCGGTTCAGCGACAAGGACGGCGACCCGCACTCACCGTGGCGCTACGGGGAGAGCCTCCCGGCCCTGCTCAAGGGCCTGTGGTGGGCGCACATGGGCTGGATGTTCGACGAGGAGCAGACCCCGCAGCTCACGTACGCGCCGGACCTCGTCCGCGATCCGGCCATACGGCGGATCTCCCGGCTGTTCTGGCTCTGGACCACGATCTCGCTGCTGCTCCCCCCGCTGGTCGGCGGGCTGGTGACTCTGTCCTGGTGGGGCGCGCTGTCCGCCTTCTTCTGGGGATCGCTGGTCCGGGTGGCCCTGCTGCACCACGTCACCTGGTCGATCAACTCGATCTGCCACGCCGTCGGCCGCCGCCCGTTCCGCTCCCGGGACCGCTCGGGCAACGTCTGGTGGCTGGCGGTGCTCTCCTGCGGCGAGTCCTGGCACAACCTGCACCACGCGGACCCGACGTCCGCCCGGCACGGGGTGCTGCGCGGGCAGATCGACTCCTCGGCCCGGCTGATCCGCTGGTTCGAGCTGGCCGGCTGGGTCCGGGACGTCCGTTGGCCGGACGCACAGCGGATCGCCGCCCGCCGCGCCGCATGAGTCGTCGCTTCCAGCATGATGTAGGGGTGAACGGGAGCAGCGCAGACAGCACAGGCGGCCACCAGAGCACGCGGACGGACGCAGCGCCCGACGCGGCGCCGGCCCGTCCGCGAACCGCTGCACCGGCGGGCGGGGGCGCCTCGGGAGGTGCGCCCGCCCCGGCGCCGCGCCGCCGGGGCGGGCGGGTCCGGATGACCGGCAAGCAGCGGCGGGAGCAACTGCTGGAGATCGGCCGGACGGTGTTCGCGGAGCGCGGCTACGACGGCACCTCGGTGGAGGAGATCGCCGAGCGGGCCGGGGTGTCGAAGCCGGTGGTGTACGAGCACTTCGGCGGCAAGGAGGGGCTGTACGCGGTGGTGGTGGACCGCGAGATGCAACTGCTGCTGGACATGGTCACGGGGGCGCTGACCGGCGGGCACTCGCGGGAGCTGCTGGAGCAGGCCGCGTTCGCGCTGATGGACTACATCGACACCTCGACGGACGGCTTCCGGATCCTGGTCCGGGACTCCCCGGTGGCCCAGTCGACCGGCACCTTCGCGTCACTGATCAGCGACATCGCGACGCAGGTGGAGGACATCCTCGGCCTGGAGTTCAAGTCCCGGGGCTTCGACGCGCGACTGGCCCCGATGTACTCGCAGATGCTGGTCGGCATGGTGGCGCTGACCGGGCAGTGGTGGCTGGAGGTCCGCAAGCCGGACAAGGCGCAGGTCGCGGCGCACCTGGTGAACCTGGCCTGGCACGGGCTGGAGGGCCTGGAGCGGCACCCGAGGCTGGTCGGCGGGCGCAAGGACTGACCTGCGGGCGGACCGGCGGCGGAGCGACCGGTCGGCGGGCGGAAGGGCCGACGGCCCTCCCGCCCCGGGATCAGGCCCTGGTCCCGACGGCGAAGATCCGCCGGAACGGGAAGACGGTGCCGTACGGCCCGGCCGGGTAGGCCTCGCGCAGGAGCGCCCCGTACTCGGCGAGGAAGGCGGCCCGGCGGGCGGGGTCGGCCAGCCGGGTGAGGACGGGGCGCAGGGCGGTGCCCTTGACCCAGGCGAGGACCGGGTCCGGGCCCGGGAGCAGGGTGCGGTAGGTGGTCTCCCAGACGTCGGGCGTGCAGCCGGCGGCGGTGAGGGCGTCCAGGTAGCGCTCGGGCGGGTGGACGCCGGCCCTGGCGGCGTCGTCGCCGAGGAGGTCGCGCCAGCGGGGGCTGCGCCGGAGTTCGGCGAGCAGGGTGTGGCTGGGGGCGTCGAAGTTGCCGGGGACCTGGAAGGCGAGGGTGCCGCCGGGCCGCAAGGCGCCGGCCCAGCGCGGGACGAGGTCGAGGTGGCCGTCGATCCACTGCAGCGTGGCGTTGGAGACGATCAGGTCGGGGCCGGCCGGGGCCGGGTCGTAGTCGCGGGCGTCGGCGAGCAGATAGTCGGCGCTGGGCTCACCGCCGGTGCGGGCGGTGGCGAGCATCGGAGCGGAGTTGTCGACGCCGGTGAGGCGGGCGTGCGGCCAGCGTGCGCGCAGCACCGCGGTGGAGTTGCCGGGGCCGCAGCCGATGTCGAGGATCACGGGATCGCTCGGGTTCGGGAGGGCGGGGACGCGGGCGAGCAGGTCGTGCAGCGGACGGGTGCGTTCGTCCGCGAAGCGCAGGTACTGCGCCGGGTCCCAGACGGGACTGGTCATGGTCCACCTCGCAAGTATCTCGACATCAAGATATCCCAGGTAGCCTTGCTGGCACATTTCTCGACGTCAAGAGACTTCACATCGACACATCCACCGATACACTGATCGTCATGGAGGACGAGGTCGACAGGCTGGTCGCAGCGTGGCGCCGAGAGCGCCCCGACCTCGACGTGGAGCCGCTGGAGGTACTCAGCCGGGTCAGCAGACTCGCCCGGCACCTCGACCGCGCCCGCCGCACCGCCTTCGCCGAGCACGGGCTGGAGCCCTGGGAGTTCGACGTCCTGACCGCCCTGCGCCGGGCCGGCTCCCCCTACCAGCTCTCCCCCGGCCAACTGCTCACCCAGACCCTGGTCACCTCCGGCACCATGACCAACCGCATCGACCGCCTCACCGGCAAGGGCCTGGTCAAGCGCCTGCCCGACCCGGACGACCGGCGCGGCGTGCTCGTCCGGCTCACCGACGACGGCCGCGACCGCGCCGACCAGGCGCTCGCCGGACTGCTCGCGCACGAACGCGAACTGCTCGCCCAGCTCAGCTCCGGCCAGCAGGGCGAACTCGCCGCGCTCCTGCGGCAGCTGGTCGCCCCGTTCGACAACATCCCGGGCTGACCCGCGCCCCTGGGCTCACGTCCGGTCCACCGCGGTCGCGACGGACGGCGGCGCCGGCAGGGCCGGCTCGGCCGGGCTGACCCCGGCCCGGCGGGCCACCGCGACCGCGGCCAGCGTGGAGTGCACCCCGAGCTTGCCGAGCACGTTCTGCATGTGCGTCCGGACGGTGTGCGGCGACAGGTAGAGCCGCTCCGCGACCGCCTGCCGGCCCAGGCCCGCGACCATGCAGCGCAGGATCTGCTTCTCCCGCGGAGTGAGGGTGTCGACCAGCCGCTCGCTCTCGGTGCGGTCCCGCCGGGCGGTGGTCAGCTCGCGGATCACCCCGGTCAGCAGCGCGGGCGGCAGGTGCGTCTCGTCCCGCAGCACCCCCCGGACCACGGAGAGCAGCCGGGCCAGCGAACTCTCCTTGGCCACCCAGCCGGTGGCGCCCGCGTGCAGGGCCCGGGCGGCGCGGTGCGGGTCGTCGGCGGCGGCCAGCACGACCGCCCGCAGCCCCGGATGGGCGCGGCGGACCCGGGCGAGCAGGGTGATGCCGTCCGGTGCCGGAGGCGCGGTCCTGAGCTGGTCGGCCCGGTACGCGTCGGAGCGGGACGGCTCCGCGCCGCGCCCGCCCGGGCGCAGCAGGTCCACCTGGCGTCCGCCGGACTGCGCCACCGGCGGGCCGACCGGGTGGCGGGGCGGCGGCACCGCCGGGGCCGGCCGCCGCCGGGCCGCGTCGGCCGCGTCCGGGCCGGGCCGGCTCCGGACACCCGCCGAAGCAGCGCCGTCGGCCCCCAGGTCGGCATCGATCAGGACCACGTCGAAGGCCCGCCCCTCGACGGCGGCACGCTCCAGCGCCCGCTCGGCCGCGGCCCCGCTACCGGCCGCCCCCACCTCCACGTCGGGCTCGGCGGCGAGCGCCGCGGCCAGGGCCTCGGCGAAGATCCGGTGGTCGTCGACCACCAGGACGCGGATCCGCCCCATCGTCACTACCCCCCTGCTCAGACCGACCCGAGCCCGGGGGCGGGGACCGGCCCCGGCACCCGCGGTCCGGGCCCGTCACTCCGCCCGCCCACCGGTGGCCGGTGAGACCGAAAAAGGGCGCCGGCCCCCACCGGTACCGCACTCAGCGTACGGGCCGGGAAACCCCCTCGTGGCGGTTTGGTGAAGTTTCGTCAGGAGGTGCGCGAGTGGCGGGATTTCACGCCATCACCGGTCGAAGCGGGCAACGCCGAGGCGCCGCCCCCGAACCTCCGGGAGCGGCGCCTGCGGGGTCCTGCGGCCTACTTGCCGTGCTTCTCCAGGGCGAACTTCCAGGCGTCGGCGACGATGTCGTCCAGGTTCGGGCGGCGCGGCGTCCAGCCCAGCGCCTCGTGGGCGCGGGCCGCCGAGGCCACCAGCACGGCCGGGTCGCCGGCCCGGCGGCCGGCCGCCTGCACCGGGATCTCCCGGCCGGTGACGCGCCGGACCGACTCGATCACCTCGCGCACCGAGAAGCCGCTGCCGTTGCCCAGGTTGCAGATCAGGTGCTCGCCCGGCTTGGCCGCGTCCAGCGCCAGCAGGTGCGCGTCGGCCAGGTCCGCGACGTGGATGTAGTCGCGGATGCAGGTGCCGTCCGGGGTCGGGTAGTCCTCGCCGTACACCGCGATGTGCGGGCGCTGGCCCAGCGCCGCCTGGAACACCAGCGGGATCAGGTGCGACTCGGGGTCGTGGCGCTCCCCGTACGCGCCGTACGCACCGGCCACGTTGAAGTAGCGCAGCGAGACGGCGGCCAGGCCGTGCGCGACGGCCTCGCTGGTGATCAGGTGGTCCACGGCGAGCTTGGTGGCGCCGTAGGCGTTGGTCGGCGAGGTGCGGGCGGTCTCCGCGATCGGCACGACCTCCGGCTCGCCGTAGACGGCGGCGGTGGACGAGAACACCAGCTTGCGCACACCCGCCGTACGCATCGCCGCGACCAGCTCCAGCGAACCCGCCACGTTGTTGCGCCAGTACTTCTCCGGGTCCACGACCGACTCGCCGACCTGCGAGGAGGCGGCGAAGTGCAGCACGCCGTCGAAGGAACCGTCCAGCACCCGGCCGGCCTCCTGGACCCGACCCTCGACGAACTCGGCACCGACCGGGACGCCCTCGCGGAAACCGGTGGAGAGATCGTCCAGGACGGTCACCTGGTGCCCCGCCTCCAGCAGGTGGGCGGCCACCACGCTGCCGACGTAGCCGGCGCCACCCGTGACCAGGTACTTACTCATGATGAGACCTCCAGCGGGCGACGGTCCGCCGGATCAGCGGCGGCCGTCGATGACGTGTGTACGACTGAGGCTATTCTCCCTGCCCGCCGGAGTGCCCAGGACCATGTGAACGGGCCGCCCGGGAGCCGGTTTCACGGAACCCGAACCCCCCTCAGCCACCGGCCATCCGCTCCAGCAGCCCGGTACGGGCCGCCACCGCAGCCGCCTCCAGCCTGGTCCGCGCACCGAGCTTCATCAGCACCCGCTGGACGTGCGTCCGGGCGGTGCTCGCGGCGATCCGCATCCCGGCGGCGATCGCCGCCGTGTCCTCCCCGTCCGCGATCCGGGCCAGCACCTGCACCTCACGGCGGGTCAGCAGCCGCAGCAGCCGCACCGCCTCGTCGTCCGGCTCGGCGACCGGCCGCAGCAACTGGTCGAAGGCCCCGCGCAGCACGTCCACGGCCACCGCCGCCTCGCCCGCCCGGGCCCGCCCGATCGCCCGCTCGACCACCCCGATCCGCTCGTCGCTCGGCACGTACCCCGCCGCCCCGGCCGCGAACGCCCCCGCCACACCGCGCAGTTCACCCACCGGCCCGAGCACGATCACGGCCACCTCGGGGCGTTCCCGGCGGATCCGGCGCAGCCCGTCGAAAGCCGTCGGCTCACTCGGCGCGGCCACCCCCAGCAGACACACCTCCGGCCGCCGGCCAACCACCAGATCGGCCGCGACCCCGGCCGGGCAGCCGACCGCGAGCACCCGGTGGCCGCGCAACTGCAACGCCGTGGCCAGCGCCTCGGCCAACAGCCGGTGATCGTCGACCACCACGAGTCGAACGCCCATGACGCCCTCCCGGTCGGGGTTCGGCTCGCGCCCGCACCCCATGGGCGGGCGGCCGATGACGCACCATCACAGCGCATTCCGTACCCGACCCGCTAGGCCGCCGCGTTCGGCCGCCGTGCCGGGCCGCTGCGCCGCGCCGCGCCCGACGGTCTGATCGGGGAACAGCAAAAGGCCCTCGCCATGAAGCGAGGGCCTTCAAGTGGAGCCCCCATGCGGAATCGAACCGCAGACCTTCTCCTTACCATGGAGACGCTCTACCGACTGAGCTATAGGGGCTTGCCGGGCTTTCACCGGGCCGGTCGAACAAGGAAGACATTACACGGCTGGCGGCCCGGAAGGGAAATCGGGTCCGCGGCCCCGGCGCATACCGGACCGACCCCCGGCGGGCGGGCACCCGCCGCTCGGCGCGGGCCCGGCCGGCCTTCGGTACGGAGCTGGTCAGCCTTCGGTACGGAGCTGGTCAGCCTTCGGCGTGCGCCCGGTCAGCCTTCGGCGTGCGCCTCGTCGAACTCCTCGCGGGCGGCCAGCATCTGCCCGGTCCGCTGCTCCGTCCACCGGCCGAGCGGCGCCAGCAGCACGGCCAGCTCCCGGCCGAGCGGCAGCAGGTCGTAGACCACCCGCGGCGGTGTCTCCGGGAACACGGTGCGGCGCACCAGTCCGCTGCGCTCCAGGCTGCGCAGCGACTGGGTGAGCATCTTGCGGCTGACCCCGCCGACGCCGCGCTGCAGTTCGGAGAACCGCTGCTGCCCGCAGGCGGCGAGGCTCATCAGGATCAACATCGACCACTTGTCGGCCAGTTCGGCGAACATCGCGCGGCTGGGACAGAGCTGGGCGAAGACGTCGAGCTCCTGCTCCCGGTCCTGCCCGCCCTCCCCGTCCTGCCCCTGCCGCCCGGTGCCGCTCTCCACCCGGGCCGCTTCCTCCGTCGTCATGCTGTCCAGGGTAGCCCCGTGGTCTCCAATCCACCCTTGGTAACCAATGGAGACTTGGTCTATATTGGAGACCAGCCCGGCGGGTCGAGGTGCGACAGCACGCCCCGCCGTCGCCCCCTGCCTTGCCCTTGCCTTGCCCCGCCTTACCCCTGCCCGCACCCGTTCCCGTACAGGAGTGCCCCCGCATGACCGCCATCCGCCCGACCGTCGCCCTCGCCTACCACTCCGGCTACGGCCACACCGCCGTCATCGCCGAGGCCGTCGCCCGCGGCGCCGCCGCCGCCGGCGCCGAGGTCGTCTCGATCGCCGTCGACACGATCACCGACGAGCAGTGGGCCCAGCTCGACGCCGCGGACGCGATCGTCTTCGGCTCCCCCACCTACATGGGCACCGCCTCCGGCGCCTTCCACGTCTTCGCCGAGGCCACCAGCAAGCGCTGGTTCTCCGACACCTGGCGGGACAAGGTCGCCGCCGGCTTCACCAACTCCGCCTCCAAGAGCGGCGACAAGGCCGGCACCCTCGGCTTCTTCCAGACCCTCGCCGCCCAGCACGCCATGAGCTGGGTCAACCTCGGCCTCAAGCCCGGCTGGAACGCCACCACCGCCACCGAGAACGACCTCAACCGCCTCGGCTTCTTCAACGGCGCCGCCGCCTCCAGCCCGTCCGACGCCGGCCCCGAGGCCGTGCACAAGGCCGACATCGCGACCGCCGAGTACCTCGGCGAGCGGGTCGCCCGGCACACCGCCGTCGTGCTGGCCGGCCGCGCCGCCCTCGCCGGCTGACCGCACCGCACGGTCGGCACCTACGCCGCCGGGTCCGCCCCCAGGAGGGGCGCCCGGCGGCGTCCGCCGTCCACCGCGCCCAGCTCCGCGCCGCCGGTCTCCGGCAGCAGCCACAGGCACCCCAGCGCCACCACACCCAGCCCCACCAGGTACCAGCCGACCGGCTCCGCCGTCCCGTACGCCTCCGTCAGCCGCGTCGCCACCAGCGGCGTCGTCGCCCCGCCCACCACGCCGCCCAGGTTGTACGTCAACGCGGCACCCGTGTACCGCACCCGGGTCGGGAACAACTCCGGCAGGAACGCCGCCACCGGCCCCATCAGGCACCCCAGCACCACCAGCGCACCCGCCAGCGCCACGAACATCAACGGCCGGCGCACCGTCTCCAGCAGCGGGAACAGCACCAGCGACCACCCCGCCGCCAGGCCCGTCGCCCAGCACAGCGTCCGCCGCCGCCCCCACCCGTCACTGCGCGACGCGCTCACCCACACCGTCACGCCCATGCCCAGCGCGCCCACCAGCAGCATCACCAGCACCAGCGAACTCGCCACCCCGAGCCCGGACGTCGCGTACGCCAACGCGTACGTCGTGGTCAGGTAGAACAGCGCGTACCCCACGGTGATCGCCCCACAGCCCAGCAGCACCGTGCGCCAGTGCCCGCGCAGCACCTCCACCACCGGCGCCCGGTCCCTCGGCTCGTCCGGCCGGAACAGCGGCGTCTCCTCCAACCGCAGCCGCACGAACAGCCCCACCGCCACCAGCCCCAACGACGCCAGGAACGGCACCCGCCAGCCCCACTCCCGGAACGCCCTTTCGTCCAGGCCGAGTTGGACCGCCAGGAACACCCCGTTCGCCAACACGAACCCGCTCGTCGGCCCCAACTGCAGGAACGCCCCGTACCGCCCCCGCCGCCCGGCCGGCGCGTTCTCCGCGATCAGCAGCGCCGCCCCGCCCCACTCCCCGCCCTGGCACACCCGCAAGGCCACCAGAGCCACCGGCGCCCACCACCCCCACGAGCCGAAGCCCGGCAACACCCCCACCGCCGCCGTCGACAGCCCCATCAACAACAGCGACACCACCAGCGTCGCCTTCCGCCCCACCCGGTCCCCGAAATGCCCGAACACCACCGCCCCCAGCGGCCGGGCCAGGAACGCCACCGCGTACACCGAGAACGCCGCCAACAGCGCCCCCACCGTGCCCAGTTCGGGAAAGAACACCGACCCGAACACCCAGGCCGCCGCCGTCCCGTACAAAAAGAAGTCGTAGAACTCGATCGCCGTACCGATCAGCGCCGCAGCCGCCGCACGCCTCAACTGCCCCGCCCGCCGGGCTTCCTCCGCATCCATACCGCCACACTGGACACCAACCCACCCCGCCACCAGCCCCCACCCGAGTGACCCCCGCGCACACCTCCACCCCACGCGCCCCCGGCTCAACACCGGAGGCGCGCAGCAGCGCAGGCGCCCGGATCACCGCACGTACGGGTCTTCCCCCGGCGGCACCACGGGCTGCCCGCCGGCCTTCCGCCGCCGCAACACGACGAACACCGCACCGGCGACCAGCACCAACCCGCCCACCACACCGGCCACAACCGGCAACACACCACCCGAACCGGAGGACTTCCCCGCCACCGGCTCCACCGGCGGCGCCCCCACGGCCACCTCACTCGGACTCGGGGCGGCCGAACTCGGCGAGGGCGTCGAAGTAGCCGACGGGCTCGCCGAGGGAGACGGAGCGGCCAGCGCCGAGGCCTCCGAAACCGGGATCGGCGACACGTCCGCGGGCCCCGGGTCGCCAGGACTCGTCAGCGCGATCCGCGGCCTGACCGCCCCATAACCGGCATCGTTGTTTCGAATGGCCCCATCGCTCGACTTGCCTGCCGTGTTGATGAGAACCCGCAGAATTTGATTGGCCGTCCAGTCCGGATGTACCGACCACACCAATGCGGCGGAAGCGGAAACCAGAGCGGTCGCGTCGGACGTTCCGTGCCCCTTGCAGTATCCCGACGGAGCCGTGCAAGCGGCGATCACGTCTACACCGGGCGCGACCAGAGCAACCTGGGCCCCCTGCTCGGACTCTGCCGTTACAGTTCCGTCCCGGTCAACGGCACCGACACCAACTACATTAGGCAGCGCACCCGGATACTCGACGGGATTCCCCGACTGCGCCTCATTTCCAACAGCGGCAACCACCAGGACACCCTTGGTACGAGCAGCCGCAAGAATGCGGTTTAGCTTGGCGACATCTCCCGGGGAGGCCGGGACCGAATCCATTCCCTGCGAAATACTGACAACCTTGGCGCCTTGGTCAACGGCATAGGTGACAGCCTGTCCGACCTGCTCAAGAAAATCAGCAGTGACGAGTGGCATTACTGACCCGTTGTTGATCTTCAAGGGAAGAATCTTTGCAGCGGGCGCCAGGCCGTAAGCGCCACCGCCGCCTTGGTTCTTTCCGGTGCCTGCAATGAGGCTGGCCATCTGGGTTCCGTGCCCGTCGGTGTATGAACCCACCCCACCTGAACTGCCACTGAAGTCCTTGCCGGGCAGGAACTGCCCAGCCAAGTCGGGGTGATCAAGCTTGAATCCACCGTCCACTACAGCCACCGTGACACCTTGCCCCTTGGAGACCTTCCACATCTCCGGCGCATGCATCGCATCCAGATGCCATTGATCCGTGCGAATGGAACCGTCGGCTAGTGCCGGCTCTGCGACCGGGCCGACCACGACTCCCGTCGCCAGAAGCGCGACGGTAAGCACCCACCAACGAGATCGCGTGTTCGTCCGCCCCATCACAACTCCTCGTCAATCTCTCCGTCGACCGGGGAGCGTGCCCCGAACAGGTCTGCCCGGCCACCGGGAGAGCCCAGTGACCGGGCAGTCGTTGCCGTCCTACTCAATCACGTCCGGATTGCTGTGCGGCGTACCGCTGGTCCAGGTCTCCTCGTCCTCGTGGAGGTAGTCGGCCCGCTTGCGGCGATCGCGCTCGTTCCGCCCGGAGTGACCCGCCATTCCAGGGGACATCATTCCGTTCTGCCCCGAACGGGCTTCGCCCTCAACGGCTCCCGCAGCAGCCGCCCGGTTACGCAGACCCGTACCACCTGGCGTGAACTCCCCGCCAGCAGCCGGTCCCTTGCGACCGCCGACCACACCTCCTCCGGTCGAGGTCAGGCCCCGGCCCCGCGAGCTGCCACCCGAACCAACGACTCCGGAACCACCACCCATCCCTGGGTGCATGCCGCCCATCCCGCCCGCGCTGCCGGCCGCTCCCGCCCGACCCGCCTGGGCCTCACGGGCGCCGAAGACCGTCCCGCTGGGCAGACCCGGGCTACCACCGGACTTTCCCGGCACCGAGCCGCCGCCGAACGGAGCCGTGCGGGCGGGAATCGAGCCCCCGCCCCTGCCGGAGACGGATCCGCCGCCGCCCTTGGCCGGGATCGAACCGCCGCCGGCCCCGGCCGGGAAACCGGTCACCGGGCCGCTGCCCGGACCACCCGGATATCCCGGGGTGCCACCGGGGCCACCCGGGTATCCGGGAATCCCACTTGGACCGTCAGACGGGAGGCTTCCACCACCACTGGGGCCGAGCGGGCCGATCTGACCTGGCAGGGTCGGTACGGTCGGCAGGCTGTCGAGGCCGGTACCGGGGCGGTGGACGGGTTCCGACGGCACAGAGGGCGGCGTCGAGGAACCCGGGTCCACCGGCGCCGGCGGTACCTGGCCACCGCTTCGCAGCGGAACCGGGTCGGTGTGTCCCGGCTCGCTCGACACCTGCGAGTCCGACCTGGGGTTGCGAATCGCGACCGAGCCGCCGCTGTAGCTGCCTCCGGACGGGCGGTAACCTCCGCTGGTACTGCCACCACCGCCTGTGCGAGCGCTACGAACAGCCCCTCCGGAGCCGCCTGTATATCCAGCGTCCTTGGTGTATTCCGAGTCAGTGCCCTTGTTAGCTGTGGGCGTCCCCGGGAGGTCCACTGGCCCGAGCCCGGCCAGTTTCGTCGTCGCCGCGTCGTACGCCTGCGCGAGCTTCTCCATCTGGAGGACGGCTTCCTGATGCTCCTTCTGGACCTTCGCCTGGGCCTGGGCGGCCTCGGTCCCAGTCACCCAGCCCTTGTTGACCGTCTTCATGTAATCGTCGACGGACTGACCGACCGCGAGCTGCACGCTTGAGGGAATGTAGACCGTCTGGCTGTTGCGCTTGGTGACCGTCGCGATCTCCGTGTGCGGCGGTTCGGGCACAGCGGACTTTGCGGTGCTGAGCGCTTCACCGGCCTGGTGCATGGCTTCGCCGGCGGTCTTGGAGTAGTCGCCGAGCAGCCCGGCGGACTGATGCAGGTTCCCGGCCCAGGTCTTGAAGCTCTCGGCGGCGGGGCCTTCCCAGTGGACCTGGTCGATGTGCGACTTGAGTGCCGCGCTCAGTTCCTTCAGAACACGGCCGGCCGACTGCAGCTGGGTGCCTCGGCTCAGGACCTTTGAAGGGTCCGTGCTATCGACCATCTTCCTCAGCTTGTCGTGGTCATAGCTCTCGAAGTTCGTTCCGCCTGCCACTACTTACTCCCCGTTTCCCCGTAGGTCTCTCCTGGCGCAGCCATCAGAACGTCGAGTCGGCCCGCGTCTGCGTGGGGCCGCCCGCGTTCTTCGCGACGGCGTTCTGCGCGGCCGTCGTGTCGTCCTCGTTGGCCGAGTAGTTGCCCGCCGTCGCCGCGACCGCGATCTTCATCGCCTCGATCTGCGACACGAAGTCCTTGTGCAGCTTGACGAGCTGGGTGTGCACCTTGTCGTAGGCCGCGGTCAGGGCCGTCGCTTCGGCGAACTCCGCGCTGGCGAAGCTTCCGCCGGTCAGCTTCTGTTCCTGGAGTTTGTACGGGGCCGCCGGGGAGCCTTCCATGGCCTGGAGCAGGGCTTCGATCTTCTTGGCGAACGCGGTGAGCGTGTCGAGCTCGACCTTGACGTCCTTCTTGCCGAAGGCGGACACCAGGTCGGCGGCGCTGACGTTCGTCTGCACGGTGCTGACGAGGGGGCCGAACCCCATCATGTGGCTGAGCATGAATGGCGTGACGTCACCGGACGCGTCCGGACCGGCCCCCGTGCTCGGTGGAACCTCTCCTGCCACAGCAGTTCACCTCTCCCCCGTACGGCCGGCGGTTCGGGGGTAACCCCGGGACCGCCGGTCCGCAACATACCGTCAACTTCTCGGTCGTACAGTGCTGGTCGGTGCACCGCCCGCCCTGGGGGCGGTCTCCGCCTCCGCAATCGTAGCCACCGCCCCTGTCGGGTCGGCAGGGGCCTTGGCCC
Source organism: Kitasatospora sp. NBC_01300 (assembly GCF_041435235.1). Classification (NCBI taxonomy): domain Bacteria; kingdom Bacillati; phylum Actinomycetota; class Actinomycetes; order Kitasatosporales; family Streptomycetaceae; genus Kitasatospora; species Kitasatospora sp. NBC_01300. The sequence goes on from NZ_CP108408.1 coordinate 3,275,739, forward strand.
GCCTGTGCGGGATCGGTACGAACTTGACATGCGCGGCCCTCGGGGGTGCCGCGCCGGGCCCCGGTAGACTGGCCTCGCCCGGTTGGACCGGGTACGCCCCCATCTGCCGCGCAATGTCGCACAGCAGCGACCCCTGGCCGCAGAACGGACGTGACCTGATGCCTGCAGACGAGTCCGCCCCCTCCTGGTGGGCCCGTGCCGCCCGTCCTTCCCGGCCGCCGTTGCCGCTGGCGCTGATGGCCCGCGCGGCGGTGGGCATGGCGGTGCCGCTGGCCGCTGGGCTGCTGGCGCACCGGCTGGACCTGGGGGTGTTCGCCGGTCTGGGCGCGATGCACGCGACGATGAACGACCGCGCGGAGCCGAGTGGCCTGCGGGTGCCCGGATCGTGTCGGCGGTGCTGGCTTCGGCGCTCGGCATGCTGATCGGCACCTCCCTCCAGCACGGGCACGTTTCGGCGGTGGCGCTCGGTGCGGCGCTCACGTTCACGGCGTTCGCGTCCGGCGCGCTGAGTGCGACGGGCCCGCGGGGTTCGGCGGCGGGGATGCTGCTGCTGGTGTCGGCGGCGTTGGGCAGCGGGATGCCGTTGCCGCATCCGTGGTGGGCGGCTGCGCCGATGATGCTGGCGGGTGCCGCGTTCGTGGTGGTGCTGGGTCTGCCGGGGGGCGCGCACCGCCGCCCCGCCTCGGATCCGCGCAACCGTGCGCTGGCGGCCGTGTACGAGGCGTTCGGCCGGACGCTGGCCGATTTGGGCACGCCGCAGGGCGCGGCTTCGCGCCAGGTGTTGACGGCCCGGTTGAACCAGTTGCAGGACCTCCTCCCTCGACCGCACCGCCCGGGGTCGGAGTCCGCCCGTACGGTTCGGCTGCGCCGGATGTACGAGGCGGCGTTGGCCGCCACCGAGGCGGCGACGGGCCTGTTGTGGGCGTGGCGGCCGGTGCCGCCCGAGGTCGCGGAGGTGCCGCTGCGGTTGGCGGAGGCGGTCCGGCGGGGCGGCGGCGAGGTCGCCGTTCCGCAGTGGCAGCCGGACACGCCGTCCCGGCAGGCCCTGGACGTGGCGTTGCGCGCGGCGGCCGACACCGTGGCCGGCCGGGAGGCGGAGGTCGGTACCGCCCCGGCGCCGCCGCCCGATCCGTGGCGGCTGCGGGTGCGGCTGCTGTCGCGCGGTTCGGTCCGGTACGGGCTGCGGGTGGCGTTGTGCATCGCGGTCGGTTCGGCGGTGACGGCCAGCTACCCGCTCAGCAAGAGCTACTGGGTGCCGATGACGATCGCCTTCGTGTTGAAGCCGGATCTCGGTTCGGTGTTCCTGCGGGCGGTGAGCCGCTCGATCGGCACGGTGCTCGGGGTGGCGGTCACGGCGGCCGTGGTGTCGCTCACGACCGACGCGTGGGTACTGACGGCGATCGCCGCGTTCTGCGTGGCCCTGCTGCCGTACGTGACGGCGGCGCACTACGGGCTGAACACGGTGGCGATGACGCCGATGGCGTTGATCCTGCTCCAGTTGGGCGGGCAGAGCAGCGCGGCCGAGTTCTGGCCGCGGGTGCTGGACACGGTGCTCGCGAGCGCGATCGTACTGCTCTTCGGCTATCTGCTGTGGCCGGAGCGTCCGCGGCACCGGATCGAGCCCCGGCTGGTGGACGCGGCCACCGCGCTGCGGGCCTATCTGGACGCGGTCACCGGGGACGCGGGCCGGGCCGAGGTGTGGCTGCGCCGTACGGCGTACCGGGCGTTGGAGGACGCCCGCCAGGAGGTGCGGCAGGGGCTGGCCGAGCCGCCGCCGACGGGGCGGCTGGCGGAGCAGTGGCTGCCGGCGACGGCGGCGTTGGAGCGGCTGGGCGGCGCGGTGGCGGCGTTCGCGGCGCAGCTGCGGTACGGCGGCCGGGTGCCGGATCCGGCGGAGGTGGGGCGGGTGCGCCGGGCGCTGGACGAGCTGACGGCCGCGGCCCGCGAGCACCGCCCGCCGACCGGGGCGGCGGCCCGCCCGACGGCGCCGCACGACCCGGCGCGCAGTGCGCTGGGCCGTGCGGCGGACGAGCTGGAGGCCCTGCTGGCCCGGTAGGGCCCGACCGGAGTCCCGGTCCCGGCCAGGACTCCGGCCAAAAATCAGACCAGAACTCCAGCCGGAGATCAGACCAGGACTCCGATCAGGACTCAGACCTGCTCGGCCAGCTCCAGCCAGCTCAGCTCCAGCTCCTCCTTCTCCTCCCGGACGGCGCGCAGCTGCGCGTCCAGCTCCGCAACCTTGGAGAAGTCGGCGGCGTGCTCGGCGAGTTGGGCGTGCAGCTTGGACTCCTTCTGGTCCAGCTTGGCGATCTGCCGCTCCATCTTCTGCATTTCCTTCTTCGCCGCCCGCAGGTCGCCGCCCGACAGGGCCGACGCGGCGGTCCCGGAGTCCGAACCGCCGGACACGGCGGCCGAAGCAGCCGAGGCGGTCGAAGCACCCGCCGAGGCCGAAGCGGCGGCGGCGATCGAGGCGGCCATCCGCGCCCGCCGCTCCAGGTACTCGTCGACGCCGCCCGGCAGCATCCGCATCTTCTGGTCGCCGAGGAGCGCGTGGACGACGTCGGTGGTCCGCTCGATGAAGAACCGGTCGTGGCTGATGACGATCATCGAGCCGGGCCAGCCGTCGAGCAGGTCCTCCAGCTGGTTGAGGGTCTCGATGTCGAGGTCGTTGGTGGGCTCGTCGAGGAACAGCACGTTGGGCTCGTCCATCAGCAGGCGCAGCAGCTGGAGCCGCCGCCGCTCGCCGCCGGACAGGTCGCCGACGGGCGTCCACTGCTTGTCCTTGCCGAAGCCGAACTGCTCGCACAGCTGGCCGGCGCTCATCTCCCGGCCCTTGCCGAGGTCGACGCGCGAGCGGACCTGCTCGACGGCCTGGAGCACCCGGATGGCCGGGTCCAGTTCGGCGACCTCCTGCGACAGGTAGGCGAGCCGCACCGTCTTGCCGACCTTGATCAGACCCGACGCGGGCTGCACGTCGCCCTCGGAGGCGTACGCGTCGCGCAGGGCGCGCAGCAGCGAGGTCTTGCCGGCGCCGTTGACGCCGAGCAGGCCGATCCGCTCGCCGGGGCCGAGCTGCCAGGTGAGGTTCTCCAGCAGCAGCTTAGGGCCGGCCTTGACGGTGACGCCTTCCAGGTCGAAGACGGTCCGGCCCAGTCGCGCGTTGGCGAACTTCATCAGCTCGGAGCGGTCCCGGGGCTCCGGCACGTCGGCGATCAGGGCGTTGGCGGCCTCGATCCGGTAGCGCGGCTTGGAGGTGCGGGCGGGGGCGCCGCGGCGCAGCCAGGCGAGTTCCTTGCGGGCGAGGTTCTGGCGCTTCTGCTCCTCGACGGCCTCGATCCGGGAGCGCTCGGCGCGGGCGAAGACGTAGTCGGAGTAGCCGCCCTCGTACTCGTGCACGGCACCGCCCTGGACGTCCCACATCCGGGTGCAGACCTGGTCGAGGAACCAGCGGTCGTGGGTGACGCAGACCAGCGCGGAGCGGCGCTTCTGCAGGTGCTGGGCGAGCCAGTTGATGCCCTCGACGTCGAGGTGGTTGGTGGGCTCGTCGAGGACGATCAGGTCGGGCGAGCCGAGGAGCAGCTTGGCGAGGGCGATCCGGCGGCGCTCGCCGCCGGAGAGCGGGCCGATGACGGTGTCGAGGCCGTCGGCGAAGCCGGGCAGGTCGAGGCCGCCGAAGAGGCCTTCGACGATGTCGCGGATGCGGGCGTCGCCGAGCCACTCGTGGTCGGCCCGGTCGGCGATCACCTCGTGCCGGATGGTGGCCGTCGGGTCGAGCGAGTCGTGCTGGGTGAGGACGGCCAGCTGGAGGCCGCCGTTCCAGGTGATCCGGCCGCTGTCGGCCTCCTCCAGCTTGGCGAGCATCCGGATCAGGGTGGTCTTGCCGTCACCGTTGCGTCCGACGACGCCGATCCGGTCGCCTTCGCTGACGCCGAGGCTGACTCCGTCCAGGAGGGCGCGGGTGCCGTAGACCTTCGTGACGGACTCGATGGTGGCGAGGTTGACGGCCACGTCTGCTGCGCTCCTGGGATCGGTGGTCTCGGGGCGGCCCGCCGGTCGCGGCCGGGCACCCCTGTCGGGGACGCCCCGATCTCCCCAGCCTAATGGGCCAGCCGAAGCGCCCTCACCGCTCGCAGCGGCGGGGCCCCGAAACCGGCGGGCCCCGAACCGCCGAAGCCCCTACGGCACGGATGGGGCCTTACGGCACCAGCGCCGCCCCCGGCACCGGCCCGTACGTGGCGTGCGCGGTCCGGCAGGTGCCGGAGGCCCGCAGCGCCTCCGCGACGGCGGCGGCCGCGTCGGCGTCCTTGGCGAGGAACGCGCAGGTCGGCCCCGAGCCGGAGACGAGGGCGCCGAGCGCGCCGGCCTCGGTGCCGGCCCGCAAGGTGGCAGCGAGCGCGGGGCGCAGCGAGAGGGCGGCGGGCTGGAGGTCGTTGGCGAGGGCTGCGGCCAGGGCGACGGCATCGCCCTGGGCGAGGGCGGCGAGCAGCGCGGGGTCGGCGTCGGGGGTGCGGACGTCGGTGTCGCTGGAGCCGGTGCCGGCCTCCTCGCGCAGGCGGTCGCACTCGCGGAAGACGGCGGGGGTGGAGAGGCCGCCGTCGGCGACCGCGAACACCCAGTGGAAGGTGCCGTCGACGGTGAGCGGCTGCAGGATCTCGCCCCGGCCGAGGCCCAGCGCGACGCCGCCGAGCAGGGCGAACGGCACGTCGGAGCCGAGTTCGGCGGCCAGCTCCAGGAGGGTGTCGAGGGGGGTGTCGAGCTGCCAGAGCGCGTCGCAGGCGACCAGTGCGGCGGCCCCGTCGGCGCTGCCGCCGGCCATGCCGCCGGCGACCGGGATGGCCTTGGCGATGTGCAGGTGCACGCCGGGGTCGGCGATGCCGTGGTGGGCGGCGAGCAGGCGGGCGGCGCGGGCGGCGAGGTTGCTGTCGTCGAGGGGGACGACGTGGGCGTCCGGCCCGGTGCAGGAGAGCGTGACGCCCTCCCCCGCCGTGGCGGTGACCTCGTCGCCGAGGGCGACGGCGAAGAACACGTTGGCCAGGTCGTGGAACCCGTCGGCGCGCAGTCCGCCCACTCCGAGCTGGACGTTGACCTTGGCCGGAACCCGCACGGTGATCACTGGGAGTCCGCCTCCGACTCGTGCTCGGCGAGCTCCGACTCGTGCTCGGCGGTCCTCGGCTTGTGCTCGGCGATCGCGGCGAACTGCTCCACCGTGAGCATCTCGCCGCGCAGCTTGTGGTCGATCCCGGCGGCCGCGAGCGCCTGCTCGGCCCCGGCGGCGGACCCGGCCCAGCCGGCCAGCGCGGCGCGCAGGGTCTTGCGCCGCTGGGCGAACGCGGCGTCGACGACGGCGAACACCTCCCTGCGGCTGGCGGTGGTCTTCGGCGGCTCGCGGCGGATCAGCGAGACCAGCCCGGAGTCGACGTTGGGGGCGGGCCAGAACACGTTCCGGCCGATGGCACCGGACCGCTTCACGTCGGCGTACCAGTTGGCCTTGACGGACGGGACGCCGTACACCTTGTTGCCGGGCTTGGCGGCGAGCCGGTCGGCGACCTCGGCCTGCACCATCACCAGGGTGCGCTCGATGCTGGGGAAGGTCGCCAGCATGTGCAGCAGGACGGGCACGGCCACGTTGTACGGCAGGTTGGCGACCAGTGCGGTGGGCGCCGGCCCGGGCAGCTCGGTGACCTCCATGGCGTCGCTGAACACCAGGTCGAAGCTGTCGACCTTGCCGGGCATCCGGGCCGCGACGGTCGCCGGCAGGTGCTGTGCCAGCACCGGGTCGATCTCCACCGCCGTGACGTGCGCGGCCACCTCCAGCAGCGCCAGCGTCAGCGACCCGAGCCCGGGGCCGACCTCGACCACCGCGTCCTCGGCCGTCACCCCGCCTGCCCGGACGATCCGCCGCACGGTGTTGCCGTCGATGACGAAGTTCTGCCCGCGCTGCTTGGTCGGCTTCACGCCGAACGCGGCCGCCAGCTCCCGAATGTCGGCGGCGCCCAGCAGGTGGCTGTCAGGGGTGGGGTCGGTGGTGCTCACGCGCCAAGGATACGGGCGCGCGGGGCCCTCAGAGTTCGACGACCTGGGCGAGGTCGATCTCGACGGGGTACGGCACCGAGGTGCGGAGCACGCCCTCGTGCTGGGCGACGGGCAGGTAGACGCCCTTCTCCTCGTCCCGGTGGAACTCGTGCACGATCGGCAGGTTGTCGAGGCCGCGCTCGACCCGCCAGTAGTACGGGATCTTCTTCTCGGCGTACTGGCCGGGCTTGCGGAAACGGTCGTTGGCCCGGGTGCCGTGGGAAACGACCTCGACGGCCAGCACCAAGGATTCCGGCGGCAGACACTCCAGTTCGAAGACGTCGAGACCGGTCTTGTCGAAGACCACCACGTCCGGCTTGGCCGTGTTGTCCTCGTCCAGGAGGACGCAACGCTCGACGTTCGCCGCGTACGGCGCGACGCGTGCGCTACGAAGAGCCGTGTACAGCTCGTCGCGCACCTGGTCGTGCCACTGATTCGTCTGCCCCCGGACCACGATGACTCCGTCCACCAGATCCCATGCGAACGGCAGGTCGAATTTCCGAGCCTGCTCGTACGTCCAGCCCTGGGACGGCGGATGCGTCCAGTCGATGCGGTCCTCGACAGGTTCGTCGATCGGCTCGGCGGTCATCGCCACCTCCCTCACTGCACTCATGCTAGCCAGCCTAAGAAGCAGCCGGGAGTGCCGAATCGTTCCGCCGGAATCCGACTTTCGTTCGACCGGCTCAGTACCCGAAGGCCCGGGCCGTGTTCTCCGCGATCGCCGTGGACAGCTCGTCCTCGTGCAGCCCCAGCGTGTCGGCCATCGAGCGGACGGTGACCGGGATGAGGTACGGGGCGTTGGGCCGGCCGCGGTAGGGGTGGGGGGTGAGGAAGGGCGCGTCGGTCTCGACCAGGACCCGGTCGAGGGGGGTCGCGGCGAGGGCGTCGCGCAGCGGCTGGTTGGCCTTGAAGGTGACCGGGCCGGCGAAGGACAGGTACCAGCCGTGTTCGGCGCAGACCTTGGCCATCTCGACGTCGCCGGAGTAGCAGTGGAAGACCGTCCGCTCGGGGGCGCCTTCCGCCAGCAGGACGGCGATGACGTCCTCGTGGGCGTCGCGGTCGTGGATGACCAGGGCCTTGTCGTGCCGCTTGGCCATCTCGATGTGGCGGCGGAACGACTCCTTCTGGATCTCGACGCCCTCGGGGCCGGTGCGGAAGTAGTCGAGGCCGGTCTCGCCGACGGCGCGGACCTGCGGGAGGGCGGCGAGCCGGTCGATCTCGGCGAGCGCCTCCTCCAGCGCGGCCTCGCCGCCCGCCTTCCGCTGCTGGCCGGACCAGCCGTCCGCGTCGCCGAGGAAGATCCGCGGCGCCTCGTTGGGGTGCAGGGCGACGGCCGCGTGCACCTGCTCGTACTGGGCCGCCAGTTCGGCGGCCCAGCGCGAGCCGGGCACGTCGCAGCCCACCTGGACGACCGTGGTGACCCCGACCGAGGCGGCCCGGGCCAGTCCCTCGGCCGGGGTGCCGGCCTGCATGTCGAGGTGGGTGTGCGAGTCGGCCACCGCCACGGCCAGGGGTTCCGGCAGTGGCGGCGGGGTCGACCGGGCGTCGTCCTTGGCAGACATCAGGAGGCGGGCTTCTCTTCGAGGCGCGGGAACAGGATCTCGCCCTTGGTGACGGTGCTGCCGACGGGCAGCCGACCCCAGTCGGCGGTGGTGGCGATGGTCTGCGCGGCGAGCGCGCCGAGGCCGGCCTCGGCGCCGAGCGAGGTCCACAGCTTCTCGGCGGTGGACGGCATCACCGGGTTGAGCATGACGGCGGTGCCGCGCAGCGCCTCGGCGGCGGTGTAGAGGATGGTGGCGAGGCGGGCCCGGCCCTGCTCCGAGTCGTCCTTGGCGACCTTCCACGGCTCCTGCTCGGTGAGGTAGCCGTTGACCTGCTTGACGAACTCGAAGATCGCCGCGAGGCCGCCGGCGAAGTCCAGCTCCTCGCCGATCTTCCGGTCGGCGGTGGCGAGGGCCGTGGCGAGGCCGTCCGCGATGGCCTGCTCGGCGTCACCGGGGGCGGCGGCGGCCGGCAGCGCGCCGTCGAAGTACTTGCCGACCATGGCGGCGACCCGGGAGGCCAGGTTGCCGAAGTCGTTGGCGAGTTCGGAGGTGTACCGGGCGGTGAAGTCCTCCCAGGAGAACGAGCCGTCGGTGCCGAAGGGGATCGCCCGCAGGAAGTAGTAGCGGTAGGCGTCCACGCCGAAGTGCGAGGTGAGGTCGGTGGGCGAGATGCCGGTCAGGTTGGACTTGGACATCTTCTCGCCGCCGACCATCAGCCAGCCGTTGGCGACGACCCGCTTGGGCAGCGGCAGGCCCGCGGCCATCAGCATGGCGGGCCAGATCACCGCGTGGAAGCGCAGGATGTCCTTGCCCACCAGGTGGACGGAGGCCGGCCACAGTTCGGCGAAGCGCTCCGGGTCGCTGCCGTAGCCGGCCGCGGTGATGTAGTTCTGCAGCGCGTCCACCCACACGTACAGGACGTGCTTCTCGTCCCAGGGCAGCGGGACACCCCAGTTGAAGGTGGAGCGGGAGATCGAGAGGTCCTTCAGGTCCTGCTCGACGAAGCGCAGCACCTCGTTGCGGGCCGAGGCCGGCTGGATGAAGTCCGGGTTGGCGGCGTAGAACTCCAGCAGCTTCGGGCCGTAGGCGGAGAGGCGGAAGAAGTAGTTCTCCTCCTCCAGCCACTCGACCGGCCGCTTGTGCACGGCGCAGAGCTTCTCGTCCTCGGTGGCGCCGTCGAGCAGTTCGGCCGGGAGCTTGAACTCCTCGCAGCCGACGCAGTACGGGCCGGAGTAGCCGCCCTTGTAGATCTCGTCCTTGTCGTACAGGTCCTGGACGAACTCCTGCACGCGGTCGGTGTGGCGCTGCTGGGTGGTGCGGATGAAGTCGTCGTTGGCGATCTCCAGGTGCTCCCAGAGCGGCTTCCAGGCCTCTTCGACCAGCTTGTCGCACCACTCCTGCGGGCTGACGCCGTTGGCCTCGGCGGTCCGCATGATCTTCTGACCGTGCTCGTCGGTGCCGGTCAGGTACCACACCTTCTCGCCGCGCTGGCGGTGCCAGCGGGTGAGGACGTCGCCCGCCACGGTGGTGTACGCGTGGCCCAGGTGCGGGCGATCGTTGACGTAGTAGATCGGGGTGGAAACGTAGTACGCCGGGGCGGTCGCCCCGGTGGTGCTGTGGTCTGCAGTGGCCGCCATGGTCGGAAAGCTTAGTCGGGCCCGCCCGCAGCCCTCGACCGGATTGCCGCCCGCCGCCCTCGACGGATCGCCGCCCGGCCGGCGGCGGCGGGGGCCGCCCGCCGCGCTGCTCGCGGCGGGCGGCCCCCGGGTGCGCTCCCGGTGCCGGCGGTCAGCCCAGCAGCCGCGACCAGAACCGGGCCCAGCGTCCGCGCGGCTTCGCGGGGTCGGTCACCGGGGGCGCCCCGGCCGGCTCGGCGTGCGCCGGGTAGCCGGGGGCGTGGTGCCAGGACTGGTCGGCGGTGGCGACCCGGCCCTCGCGCATGATCCGGACGGTGTGTCCGCCACACCCCGGGCAGGTCGGCTTGAGCAGCGGGGACGGTACCCGGACACCGTTGGCGTGGTATTCGAACACGACGTGCCCGTCCTTGCCGGCGTGGTGCTCGATGTCGTACGCCTGCTCCCAGCCGTACCCGCATCGCAGGCAGGCGAAGGAGTAGGCCTCCCGCACGGTCTCGACGGGAGTGTGCGGCCGTCCGGCCAGGCCGGGGGCGCTCAGCGCGTTGCCACCGAGGGGGCTACCGATCATCTCGCTCATAGCCGTCTCCCAGCGCCCGCCGGGCGCTCGCCCGGCTGGGTCTTTCCATTCCAGGAAATGCCCTGACGGCCTCGGCCGATGCCCTGCTTGTGAAGAGTTGGACGCGGGTTGGGAACTCCTATACGAAAGGCCTGGATCGTTCCGGAAACCGCGACCGAACTTTCAGCTCCGTGGGCGTTTACCGGGGCCTTCCCTCAAAGGTACGACTCCCCCGGGGTCCCGCAACCCCCCGGAATTCACCCCTCTTTCACGGCCCCGTCCCCGCCCCCTTCGCGGCCTCGCTCTTCGCCTCGCTCTTCGCCTCGTTCTTGGCCGCCACCACCGCGTCGAACACCTCCCGCTTCGGCAGCGCGAGCTCCGCCGCGACGGCCGCGATGGCCTCCTTGCGGCGCTCCCCGGCCTCCTCCCGGACGGCCACCAGCCGGGCCAGTTCGGCGGGGGTGAGCTCCTGCGGCGCCGCCGGCGGGGCGCCCGCGACGACGACGGTGATCTCGCCCCTGACGCCTTCGGCGGCCCAGGTCGCCAGGTCGCCGAGGGGCCCGCGCTTCACCTCCTCGTACGTCTTGGTGAGCTCGCGGCAGACGGCGGCGGGCCGGTCGGCGCCGAACGCCTCGGCCATCGCGGCGAGCGCCTCGGCGATCCGGTGCGGCGCCTCGAAGAAGACCATGGTGCGCGGCTCGGCCGCGATCGAGGCGAGCTGCCGGGCCCGGTCGCCGGTCTTGCGCGGCAGGAAGCCCTCGAAGGTGAAGCGGTCGACGGGCAGGCCGGACAGTGCGAGCGCGGTGAGCACGGCGGACGGCCCGGGCACCGCGGTGACCTTGACGTCGGCGTCGACGGCGGCGGCGACCAGCCGGTAGCCGGGGTCGGAGACGGACGGCATGCCGGCGTCGGTGACCAGCAGCACCCGGGCGCCGCCGAGCAGTGCCTCGACCAGTTCGGGGGTGCGGCCGACCTCGTTGCCCTCGAAGTAGGAGACCACCCGCCCGGCCGGGGTCACCCCGAGCGCCTGGGTGAGCCGGCGCAGCCGCCGGGTGTCCTCGGCCGCGATCACGTCCGCCGTGGCGAGTTCGGTGAGCAGCCGGGGCGGGGCGTCCGAGACGTCGCCGATGGGGGTGCCTGCGAGAACGAGTACTCCTGTCACGGGCCCCATCCTTGCAGCTACCGCGGCCCGGGGGCTTTTGGTGACGATTCGGGCAGCTTCCGAGGGAGCGGTCACACGTACGAGAAGCGCCCCTACGATGTGGCGGATGAACGGCGACACGGCGGCGCACACGCCCACTGGTACAGACCACACCGCGCAGGATGGCGGCGACGTGGCCGGCCTGCCGTCCTCCGCCGTCCCGGGTCCGCGGCCCGCCGACCAGGCCGGGAGCCCCGCGCGGCCCGATCAACCGGACCAACCCGACCACCTGGACCACCCCGACCGATCCGGCAGCGCCGCGCGCAGCTGGCGCGAGCGGCTGGCCGGGTTCGGCTACGCCGGCCGCCCGGTGGCCCCGCTGGCCGAGCGCCTGGTCCCGCCGATGCCGGACGGCCCCGGGGTGACCCCGGCGGTGGTGCCCCCGTCGCCGCTGCTGCTGCGGCTGGGCGTGTCCGTGCCGCCGGCCGTGTGGTCGTGGCTGTGCCGCTGGTCCGGCTGGCTGGGCCCGATCGCGGTGGCGGTGTTCGCCGGGATCCTGCGCTTCACCAACCTCGGCCAGCCGCACGCGATCATCTTCGACGAGACGTACTACGCCAAGGACGCCTACGCGCTCTGGCACGGCGGCTACGAGATCAACTGGCCGGACGGCGCCAACGAGCAGATCATGACGCCCGGCGCGGCCGTCCCGTACCGCTCGACGGCCTCCTACGTGGTCCATCCGCCGGTGGGCAAGTGGATCATCGGCGCCGGCGAGATGCTGTTCGGCATGAACCCCTTCGGCTGGCGGTTCGCGGTGGCCCTGCTCGGCACGCTGTCGGTGCTGATGGTGGCCAGGATCGCCCGCCGGCTGTTCCGCTCGACCCTGCTGGGCTGCGTGGCCGGCCTGCTGCTCTCGGTGGACGGCCTGCACCTGGTGCTCAGCCGCGCCGCGCTGCTGGACCTGGTGGTGATGTTCTGGATCCTCGCCGCCTTCGGTTTCCTGCTGCTGGACCGCGACCGCACCCGGGCCCGGCTGGCCGACCGGCTCGGCGGGGTGCCGGACGCGGTGCTCGCGCAGCGGGCGAACCTGGGCTGGCGCCCGTACCGGATCGCGGCCGGCGTCTGCATCGGCCTGACCTGCGCCACCAAGTGGAGCGGCCTGTACGTGGCGGCGGCCTTCGGCGTGATGACGGTGCTGTGGGACGTCGGCGCCCGCCGCCTGGCCGGGGCCCCGCGCCCGTACCTGGCGACGCTCGCGCGGGACGTGGTGCCGGCCTTCGTGTCGGTCGTGGTGGTGTCGCTGGTCGTCTACGTCACGTCCTGGTGGGGCTGGTTCGCCAGCAGCAACGTTCCGGGCAGGGGCGGCTGGGGCCGGGACTGGGCGGCGGGCCGCTCGACCGACTACCCGTGGATACCCGAGGGGCTGCGCGCCCTGTGGCACTACCACTCGACGGTCTACGACTTCCACACCCACCTGAGCGACCCGCACACCTACCAGTCGAACCCGTGGTCCTGGCTGGTGCTGGGCCGGCCGGTCTCGTTCTTCTACGAGTCCCCCAAGCAGGGCCAGAGCGGCTGCACGGCCGCCGAGTGCGCCCGCGAGGTGCTGGGCATCGGCACCCCGCTGCTGTGGTGGGCGGCCGTGGTGGCGCTGGTGTACTGCCTGTGGCGCTGGGTGGCGCGGCGGGACTGGCGGGCGGGCGCGGTGCTGTGCGGCCTGGCCGCCGGCTACCTGCCGTGGTTCGCCTACCAGCAGCGGACGATCTTCCTCTTCTACGCGGTGGTGTTCGTCCCGTTCCTGGTGCTCGCGGTGACCATGCTGGTCGGTGCGCTGATCGGGCCGCCGGGGGCCTCCCGGGACCGCCGGATCATCGGTTCGGCGGCGGCCGGGCTGCTGGTGCTGCTGATCGTGTGGAACTTCCTCTTCTTCTTCCCGCTGTTCACCGGGCAGACGATTCCGATGGACGACTGGCGGCAGCGGATGTGGTTCAACAGCTGGATCTGATCGACACCGCTGTTCCCTGAATCGTCCGTATGCGGTGCACGACACGTACCAGATCCGTCACAACTCGCGGGCATTTCGTCGGCGCACCGATCGGCGCTGCCTAGGGTGGGGGGAACAGCGTGTCCGGCCCCGGTCGGTCGCGCCCGTCCGGCAGACCCTTGGGGGAACAGCACCATGCGCAGAGGCGCGAAGATCGGCATCATCACCGGCGTCTCCGTCGCCGTGCTCGCGGGCGGTGGCTACGGGGCGTACAGCCTGATGGGCGGCTCGGACTCCGGATCGTCCTCGGCGAAGAAGCCCCGCACGGTGGTCGCCGAGCCGCCCTCGGCCGAGCAGGCGACCAACGGTGCGAAGGACTTCCTGGCGGCCTGGGCGGCCGGTGACCTGGACAAGGCGGCCGCGCTGACGGACGACCCGGCTGCGGCCACCACCGCGCTGACGGCGTTCCGCGACCAGGTCAAGCCGAGCGCGCTGACCCTGGCCCCGGCCGGCCCGGCCACCCCGCAGGCCTTCGCGTCGGCCACCGGCACCCCCGCGCCGACCAAGCCCTCCGCCTCGGCCACGCCGTCGGCGGGCGCGACCCCCGGCGCCACCGACTCGCCGTCGGCCTCCGCCTCGGCCGGCCCCACCGGTGTGCTGATGGGTTTCAAGGCGCGCGCCGAGTTCGCCGGCACCAACCGGGTCTGGGACTACAACGGCTTCCTGAACGTCGTGAAGATGAGCGACAACACCCCGGCCGTGCACTGGGCGCCGACGGTGATCCACCCTCACCTGTCCGGCAACGAGACGATCGCCACCCAGCAGGTCTTCGCCCCGCCGTCCACCGTGGTGGACCGCAACGGCAAGCCGCTGCAGGGCGCCTCGCTCACCCCGGCGCTGCTGTCCACCCTCCAGGACAACGCCCACAAGCTGCTGCCGCCGGACCCGAACAAGGACCAGGACGCGGGCAGCGCGGTGGTGATCAGCGACCCGGCCGGCAAGGGCGCCTCGGACAAGCTGTTCACCATCGTCGAGCCCAAGCCCGGCAAGCCGTTCAAGGTGACCATCGACAACACCATCCAGGCGGCGGCCGAGAAGGCGATGACGGACCTGGGCGGCAAGTCCGGGTCGATCACCGCGATCGAGCCGAGCACCGGCCAGGTGCTGGCCTTCGCGAACGCGCCGGCCAACGGTCAGAACCGGGCCTTCACCGGCCTGCTCGCGCCCGGCTCGACGATGAAGATCGTCACCTCGACGGCGCTGCTGGAGGCCGGGGTCAACCCGGACACCGTGGTGGCCTGCCCGGAGAAGAGCAGCAACCCGGTCGCGATCCCGAACGACTTCCCGGGAGCCTTCCCCAACAACACGCTCCAGCAGGACTTCATGGTGTCCTGCAACACGGCCTTCATCAACCAGGGCCTGACCAGCCTCAAGCCCGAGACGCTGTCCAGCACGGCCAAGGACGTGTTCGGCATCGGCCTGGAGTGGAAGACCGGCCTGCCGAACACCGACGGCAAGGTGCCGCCGACGCCGGGCAGCAAGGACGAGCAGGCCATGAACTACATCGGCCAGGGCAAGGTCCAGATGAACCCGCTGGCCATCGCCTCGATCACCGCGACCGTCCAGAGCGGCGCCTTTAAGCAGCCGATCCTGGTCGCCGGCCTGCCGCAGCAGGCGGCGGCCCGCCAGATCGCGCCGGACGTCGCGGGCAAGCTGCGCGCGATGATGAACGCCACCGCCACCGGCGGCACGGCCAAGGACGTGATGGCCGGGATCACCGACAACGCGGGTGCCAAGACCGGCTCCGCCGAGGTCGCCGGCGCGACCACCACCAACAGCTGGTTCACCGCCTTCCGCGGCAACATGGCGGTCGCCGCCGAGGTGCAGGGCGGCGGCCACGGCGTGGACGCGGCCGGCCCGGCCGTCGCCTCGCTGCTCAAGGTCGGCAACCGCTAGGCCGGCGCACGCATCAGGACGGAGCCCGCTCAGCCCCGCGGCAGGGCGGGCTCCGGTCTGCCCGGCAGCCGGTGCGGCGGGATCGGGCGCCGGCTGCTCCAGCGCCGGGCCGCCAGCCGCGGCCAGATCACCAGGACCACCGGCAGGGCGAGGTAGCCGAACCGCCCGGCCGGGGCGAGCATGAACGCGATCGCCAGCCCGGCGGCCAGCAGGTCGGCGGCCGCAATCGCGGACACCGGCGGCCGGGCGAGCAGCCAGATGGCCACCCCGATCCCGCCCATGGTCATCAGCGCCAGCGAGACGGAGTGCCCGGTCGGCCCGAAGCCGGCCAGCACCTTGCCGGGCAGCGGGCTGCCGGCCGGGGTGCGGATGGCGGTGAGCCCGAGCGGGAAGCGCACCACCTGCTCGCGCAGCGCGTCCGCCCGGGTCAGCACGGAGGGCAGGAGCACGGCCAGGCCGGTGCCGAGCGCGATCAGCGTGGTCCGGGCGGCGGGCCGGCGGCCGTACAGCCGCCACAGCAGCAGGGCGGCGACCGGCAGGGCCGGCCAGGCCGTCCACTTGAGGGTGCAGGCGAGGGCGAGCACCAGGCCGGCGCCGACGGTGCGGTCCCGCTCGGCGAGCGCCATGGCGAGGCAGCAGAGGCCGATCAGCGGCAGGTCCACCCCGCCGACGACGAGGGCCAGCGAGATCAGCGGCGAGGCGGTGAGCACGGCGAGCGGCAGCAGCGGCGCGCGCTCGCGGGTGGGCCGCAGCAGCCGCCAGCTGGCCAGCAGGCAGGCCACGAAGGCCAGCGCGAACCAGATCCGGGCGTCCCCGGCGACCTGGGCGAGGTCGGAGCCGTCGCCCAGCAGTTGGCGCGGCATCCCGAACAGGGTCATGGCCGGCAGGTACGGGTTGTAGTCGGTGACCACCACCGGGTGCGGCAGGTACGGGCTGCCGGTGGTGAGCAGCAGGTGGGCCGAGCGTTCGACCACCATCACCTCGGACTGGTGGCGGCCCTGCACGGCGAGCAGGGCGAGCGGCGCGAGGACGGCCCCGGCGAGCGCGACCACGGCGGCGGCGCGGGCCGCGTAGCGGCGCGGCAGGGTGAGGCAGAGCAGCCCGGCCAGGACGTAGGCGGGGGCCGCGATGAAGCCCCACGTCCGCTGGTTGGGCAGGTCGGAGACGAGCGGGAAGGCGGCCGCCCAGCCGGCCGCGATCAGGCAGCCGAGCAGTTGGACGGTGCGCATCGAGGCGAGTCGGGCGGGATTCAGCCGATCGGGCGTGGGCGGGAACGTGCTCTCGCCACGCTGGCGGGGGAACGGCCGATCGGAGAAGCCCAGGGGCGGTCGTCCTGGTCCGGACGGCGCTCGGGCGGGGGTCGGCGGGGCCGGCGTTCTGCTGCGGCCGGTGAAGCGGCCGCGCGGGCGGGAGAAGCCGGGCGTGCGGGTGCTCACCATGGTGGAAGGTTATGGGTGGTGGCCGGGCCCTGTCGCCATGGCGTGGGGCACGTCGTGGGAGGTGGCATGAGGGGGGCCGCCGAGTGTCGTGGTCGGCGGCCCCTCATGTCCCGATTCGTCCGGCTCAGCTGTTGCGGTGGCCGGTGGAGCTGTCCGCCGTGGCGGCCTGTGCCTGCTGCTCCAGCTTGGAGTGCTTGATGCTGTAGCCGAAGTAGACGACCACGGCGACGGCGAGGGCGATCGCGCCGGCCCGGAAGGTGTCGGCGTGCAGGCCGGTGATCAGGTAGGCGCAGAAGGCGACGCTGAGCAGCGGGACGACCGGGTAGCCGGGGACCTTGAAGCCGCGCGGCAGGTCGGGCTGGGTGCGGCGCAGGATGATCACGCCGATCGAGACGACCGAGAAGGCGATGAGCGTCCCGAGGCTGGTGATGTCGGCCAGTTCCTTCAGCGGGACGAAGGCGGCCAGCGCGCCGACGCCGAGGCCCACCACGAGGGTGTTCCAGACCGGGGTGCCGGTGCGCGGGGAGAGTTCGGCGAAGCGCTTGGGCAGCATGCCGTCGCGGCCCATGGAGTACAGGATGCGGGTCTGGCCGTAGATCACCACGAGGGTGATGCTGAAGATCGAGATGATCGCGCCGATCGCGAAGACGATCGAGGGCCAGGTCTGGCCGGTGATGTCCTGGAGGATCTGGGCGAGGCCGGCCTCCTGGCCCTGGAACTTCTGCCACGGCTGGGCGCCGATGCCGGCGAGGGCGACCAGGATGTAGAGCAGGGTCACCACGACCAGCGAGATGATGATCGCCAGTGGCAGGGTGCGGCGCGGGTTCTTGACCTCCTCACCGGCGGTGGACACGGCGTCCAGGCCGATGAACGAGAAGAAGATGCTGGAGGCGGCGACCTGCACGCCGCCGATGCCGAGCGGCATGAACGGGGTCAGGTTGCCGGAGTGGAAGCCGGTGAGCGCGATGCCGACGAACAGCAGCAGGATCAGGATCTTGATCCCGACCATGGCCGCGTTGACCTTCACCGACTCGCTGACGCCGCGGGTGAGCAGCACGCAGACCATCGCGACCAGCAGCAGCGCAGGCAGGTTGAACCAGTGGGTGTCGTTGGGCGCGCCGGACAGCTGCTCAGGGATGGTGAAGCCGAAGGCCAGGTGGAGGAACTTGTTCAGGTACTCGGCCCAGCTCACCGCGATCGCGGAGGCGGAGACGCCGTACTCCATCAGCAGGCAGATGCCGACGCCGAACGCGACGCCCTCGCCGAGGGTGGCGTAGGCGTAGGAGTACGAGGATCCGGAGACCGGGATCGCGGAGGCCATCTCGGCGTAGCAGAGCGCGGTGAGCCCGGCGGTGACCGCGGCGAGCACGAAGGACAGGATGACGGCCGGGCCGGCCGAGGGCACCGCGCTGCTGAGCACGAAGAAGATGCCGGTGCCGATGGTGGCGCCGATGCCGATCGAGGACAGCTGCCAGAGGCCGATCGTGCGGCGCAGGTGGATGCCGGAGCGTCCGCCCTCCTCGGGCGCGCCGGCCGGGGGGCCGTCCCGGCCCTCGCTCTCGGCCATGAGGGACGAGACGGGCTTGCGTCGCAGCAGACGCGCACCGAGAGAGTTGCTGGTCACAGCTGCGGTCCTTCTGGGCGGGGGAGGGTGTCCTGGCGGCCGGTCACTCGACGCGCCATGGGGTGTCATCGGGGACCAACCGAACAAAGATGGGACAGTACCCCGCGAAAGCACCAGTGTCGCAAACGAACAGTCCGGATCGGCGCATTGTACGAATTGGCGCATCAGTCTATACAAACCGGACACTTCGCAGACGGCGGATTCGCCGCCCAGCAGCTAAAGCACTGGCTCAGCGGCCCAGCACCGCCCGCATCACCGAGCGGGCGATCGGCGCGGCCAGCCCGCCGCCGGTGACGTCCGTGGCGGCACTGTCCGCGATCACCACGGCCACCGCCACCGGCGGCACCGCGTCCGAGCCGGCGGGCTTGGCCCAGGAGATGAACCAGGCGTACGGCGTCCCGCTGTTGTCCACCCCGTGCTGCGCGGTGCCGGTCTTCCCGCCGACCACCGCGCCGCCGATCCGGGCGTTGCCGCCGGTGCCGTTCTCCACCACGTCGGTCATCAGCTTCTGCACCTGCCCGGCCACCGCCGGGGTCATCGCCCGCCGGTACACGGCGGGTTTCATCAGCTGCACCGCGGTGCCGTCGGCCTTCGTCAGTTTGTCCACGAGCTGTGGACGCATCACCGTCCCGTCGTTGGCGATCCCGGCCGCGACCATCGCCATCACCAGCGGGGTCGCCGCGGTGTCGAACTGCCCGATCGAGGAGAGCGCCACCTGCGACTGGTTCATCGTGGTGTCGAAGTTGGAGCGGGCCGGGCGCACCGGCATGTCCAGCCTGGCGTCGTTGAAGCCGAAGTTCTCGGCCATCGCCACCATCGGGCCCAGCCCGGTCCGCACCCCGAGGTAGCCCAGCACGCTGTTGCAGCTGTAGACCATCGCGGTGTCCAGCGACTGGCCGGGCCGGTCGCACGCCGAGGTGTCGTTGACCAGCGGCGTGGTCGTCCCGGGCAGCACGTACGGGTACGGCGCGTCGGTCGGCGCGTCGGGGTCGGTGACCACCCCGGCCGCGAGCGCGGCCGCCGCCGTGACCACCTTGAAGGTCGAGCCCGGCGGATAGGTCTGGCGCAGCGCCCGGTTGAGCATCGGCTGGTCGGTGTCGGCCTGCAGCCGGTTCCAGGCGGCCTGGTCGGCCGCGGCGGAGCCGGCGAAGCTGCCCGGGTCGTAGGACGGCGTGCTGGCCAGGGCGAGGATCCGGCCGGTGGTCGGCTCGATCGCGGCCACCGCGCCCTTCTGGCTGCCGAGCCCGCGCATCGCGGCCTCCTGGGCGGCCCGGTTCAGGGTGGTGTAGACGTCCCCGCCGGGGTTCTGCCGGCGGGCGACGGCGTCCCAGACCGCCCAGCCGGCCAGCCTGCTGTCCGTCCCGGAGAGCAGGTCGTCCTCGACCCCCTCCAGCTGGGTGTTGCCGTACGCCTGCGAGGCGAAGCCGGTGACGGCCGCGTACGTCGGGCCGTCGGTGTAGGTGCGCTTGTAGTCGTACCGGCCGCCGGTGGGCTCGGAGCCGGTCACGGTGTCCGCGCCGACCCGGATGTTGCCGCGCGGCTGCGAGTACCGCTCGATGGTGAGCCGCTGGTTGGCGGCGTTGTGGTTGAGGTCCTTGGCCTGGAACACCTCCACCCGGGTGGCCTGGACGCACAGTGCCGCGACCAGCAGCAGGCAGAAGACGCCCGCGCGGCGCCCGGTGACGGAGATGCCGGGCAGGCCCTGCGGCCCGTTGCCCCGGGCGCGCGGACGGGAGCGGGTGCGCGCCATCAGTCCTCCTCCGACACGGACGCGGACGCGGACGCGGGCGCGGGCGGGGCCGGGGCCGGGGCCGGCCTGCGCGCGATGTCGCTCATCCGCACCAGCAGCGCCACGATGATCCAGTTGGTGACCACCGAGGAGCCGCCCTGCGCGACGAACGGCAGCGTCATCCCGGTCAGCGGGATGAGGTCGAGCACCCCGCCGGCCACCACGAACACCTGGAGGCCGACGATCGAGGCCAGCCCGATCGCCAGCAGCCGCCCGAACGGGTCGCGCAGCGCGATGCCCGTCCGGAACCCCCGGGAGATCAGCAGCGCGTACAGCAGGAACACCGCGACGAGCCCGGCCAGGCCGAGTTCCTCGCCGATGGTGGCGAGGATGAAGTCCGACTTGGCGGCGAAGCCGATCAGCACCGAGTGCCCGTTGCCGAGCCCGGTGCCCAGTTCCCCGCCCCAGGCGAAGGCGAACAGCGACTGGGCGATCTGGTTGGCGCCCTTGCCCGCCGCGATCGAGCCCAGCGGGTCCAGCCAGTCCGCCACCCGGCTGTGCACGTGCGGCGAGAGCCAGCCCACCGTGACCGCCCCGACCGCCGCCAGGACCAGCCCGATCACGATCCACCCGGTGCGCGCGGTGGCCACGTACAGCATCACCACGAACAGGCCGAAGAACAGCAGCGAGGTGCCGAGGTCCGTCTCCAGCACCAGGACGCCGACGAACGCCGCCCAGATCAGCAGCACCGGCCCGAGCACCCGGCCGCGGGGCAGCTGCCAGCGCCAGACCCGGCGGCCGGTGAGCGCCAGCGCGTCCCGGTGCACCGCCAGGTAGGCGGCGAAGAAGACGGCCAGCAGGATCTTGGCGAACTCCCCCGGCTGGAAGGACAGCGGCCCGACGACGATCCAGATCCGCGAGCCGTACACCGGCGGGAAGAAGATCGGCAGCACCAGCAGGACCAGCGCCACCAGCGCCCCGAGGTAGGCGTACCGCTGCAGCCGCCGGTGGTCGCGCACCAGCAGCACGACCGCGATGAACAGCGCCACCCCCAGGCTCGACCAGAGCAGCTGGGTGGAGGCCGCGCCGACGCCCGAGGTCGCGCGGTCGAGCCGGTAGATCACCACCAGGCCGATCCCGTTGAGCAGCACCGCGATCGGCAGCAGCAGCGGGTCCGCGTACCGGGCCCGCCGGCGGACCACGACGTGCGCCAGCAGGGCGAGCACGCCGAGCGCGGCGCCGTACTCGGCCGCGTCGGCCGGCACCCTGCCGTCCAGGTTGACGCCGACCTCGACGTAGCCGAACACGGCGATCAGCACGGCGGCCAGGACCAGCAGCAGCTCGGTGGTGCGCCTGGTCGGCACCGGCCGACTCGGCCGGGCTGCGGTTCTCGTCACGGCGGGGGGTGTCGCCACGGACCGTCCTGGGGGTCGCGGGGAGCCGGAGCGCTGTTCCGGGGGAAGCCAATCGGAATGGACCGGCGACACGAAGCCGGTTCACCCAGGTTCGTCACCCTAACGAGCAATATCCATATTTATCGGCTTTTTGCTGCGGTGTGTCCTCCCTTGGCATGAATCCTCCGCTCACTCGGGCCGCCGCCCGGCCAGCACCGCCACCCCGGCCGCCGCCACGGCCAGCAGGACGGCGGCGGGCGGCAGTTCCGCCCCCGGCACGACGACCCGCCCGGTGCGGGCCGCGGAGACCAGAGCGCGCACCGCCGCGTTGGCCGGCGAGAGGGGCGCCACCAGCGCCAGCGCGGCCAGTGCCAGCGCCACCGCGATGCCGTACTGCGGCCGCGCCAGCACCGGCCGGTTCGCCAGCGCCCCGGCCACCACCCCCAGCAGCACGCACACCACCGCGGCCGACGCCCCGGCCGCCAGCGCCGGTCCGACCGGCGGCTGCCGCTCCACCCCCGGGTTGGCCACCGTCCCGCTCAGCCACCACAGCGCCGCCACCTCGGCCGCCGCCAGCACCAGCCCGGCCGTCAGCGCCGCCAGCAGCGCGCCCAGGTGCACCCGCAGCGGCCCCGCCGCCGCGACCAGGCAGGCCCGCGAGGCCGGCGGCTCCGCGCCGAGCGCGCTGCGCACGTACCAGGCGCTCACCGGCAGCAGCACGGCCGCGCCGTAGCCGAGGTCGCCCAGCAGCGGGTTGCCCGCCGACACCCCCACCACCAGCAGCAGCGCGTACGCCAGGAACGGCGGCAGCCAGGCGTGCGAGCGCACCAGCAGTTCCAGGTGGTACCGGGTCAGCGCCCCGAGCTGCCTCACCGCCGCCCCTCCCGCTGCCGCACCGCCAGCACCCGGACGGCCGGCCGGCCGAGCAGCAGCCGGCGCAGCAGCGCTTCCGTGTGCGCGGCCGGCACGGTCAGCCGCACGGCCGTGCCGCCCAGCGGGGTGAGCCGCGGCGTCCCGGGCAGCCGGGGCGGCAGCGGGGTGCCGTCCGGGACGTCCACCTCGACCTCCGTCTCCGGGCCGCCGCCGTCCGGCGCGGGCTCCGCCTCCTCGGCGGGCCGCAGCGCGCCGTCCGCGCCGACCCGGTAGGCGGCGCTGGTCAGCCCGGCCAGCCGGGCCGGGTCGTGGTCGACGAACAGCACCGCCCCGCCGTCCGCCGCCCGCTCGGCGGCCGCCTCGTCCAGCACCGCCCTGGCGTCGGGGTCGAGCCCGGTCCAGGCCTCGTCCAGCAGCAGGACCGGGGCCTGCGCGAGCAGCGCCTGCACGACCGCGACCTTCTGGCAGGTGCCCTTCGACAGCCGGCTCAGCGGCGTGCCCGCCCGGTCCGCGATGCCGAAGCGGTCCAGCCAGTCCCCCGCCCGCCGTCGCGCCCGCTCCGCCGACAGCCCGTGTACCCGGCCCACCCGCAGCAGGTACGAGGCGGCGTCGAACGGCAGCGCGGGCGGGAAGCGTTCGGGCACGTACGCGGCACCGCCGGGGCGGGCCACCCGCCCCGCGGTCGGCCGCTCGATCCCGGCCGCCAGCCGGAGCAGCGTCGACTTGCCGCTCCCGTTCGCCCCGGCGATCCGCACCAACTCCCCCGGCCCGACGGCGAGATCGACCCCGCGCAGGACCCACCGCCCGCGCCGCCCGTACCGTTTTCCGACCCCCGCCAGCTCCACCGCGCCCCCATTCCCGCCCGGACCCGCACGAAACCCGCACGGAAGGCTATCCGGCCCGGGTAGGGCGGACGTAAGTCCGCGCAGCCCCGACGGCCTTTCCACGCGCCGGAGTTCACGCCGTGACGGGGTGGCGCACGATCCGGTCTCGTTTGGCCATCGCGAACTGATGATCCCTAGGATCACCGGGTGACTACCGGACGACGACCAAAGACCAGGCTCGGCAGCCTGCTGGGCGCCCTGGCGATAACGGGCGCCTCGCTGCTCATCGGCCTGCCCGCCCACGCCGACGAACCATCAGCCGGAGCCGCCGCGCCCAAGGAGGCCCCCAGGGTCGACCTCGTCCTGGACGTCAGCGGCTCCATGAACGAACGGGACATCCAGGGCAAGAGCCGGATCTCGGTGGCCCAGCAGTCGCTGAACGACGTGATCGACGCGCTGCCCGCGGAGACCGAGTTCGGCATCCGCACCCTGGGCGCGAACTACCCCGGCAACGACAAGACCCAGGGCTGCCAGGACACCAAGCAGCTGTACCCGGTCGGCAAGACCAACAAGGTCGAGGCCAAGACGGCCGTCGCCACCCTGCGGCCCACCGGCTGGACCCCGATCGGCCTGGCCCTGCGCGGCGCGGCCCAGGACCTCGGCAAGGGCGAGACCACCCGCCGGGTGGTGCTGATCACCGACGGCGAGGACACCTGCACCCCGCCGGACCCCTGCGACGTCGCCCGTGAACTCGCCTCCCAGGGCATCCACCTGGTCGTCGACACCCTCGGCCTGGCCCACGACGACAAGACCCGCCAGCAGCTGCTCTGCATCGCCAACGCGACCGGTGGCACCTACACCGACGTCCGCACCCAGGAACAGCTCACCGACAAGGTGAAGCAGCTGGTCGACCGCTCCAACGACACCTACGCGGTGACCCCGGTGAAGACCTCCGGCGCCGACAAGTGCGAGAGCGCCCCGGTGCTCGCCCCGGGCGTGTACAGCGACCGCGAGAAGTTCTCCGAGCACCGCGTCTACAAGGTCCCGGTCAAGTCCGGCCAGGAGCTGCGCGCCTCGGTCAGCGTCGGCCTGGACCGCGCGGTGGCCCGGGACTACGGCGTCCTGCTGCAGGCCACCAGCGCGACCGGCCAGGAGCTGGTCCGCGGCACCGACGCCGGCAGCAGCCGCACCGACGTGATCTCCACCGGCCTGCGCTGGTCCACCAGCGACTCCAAGGGCTACATCACCACCGGCCCGACCTCCTCGTCGAGCGCCAAGCCGGAGACCACCGTCTGCCTGGTCGTCAGCAACTCGCTGGCCCCGCAGGCCGGCGTCCAGGCCGACCCCGGCCTGCCGCTGGAGCTGACCGTCGACCTGGCCACCGCCTCGTCCGCCCCCGAGGGTGCGGCGATGGGCCTGGGCCGCGGCTGGATCCTGCTGCTCACCCTCACCCTCGCCGGACTGCTGTTCGGCCTGGTGTTCGGCTGGATCGCCCGCTGGCGGATCTCTGTCTGGCGGGAGAACTGACCATGCGACCGACCACGCGATCGACCACGCGCACGACCGTTCGCGGTGCCCTCGCCGCCCTCGCCCTGCTGCCCGCCCTCGCGCTGGCCGCCCCGACCGCCTCCGCCGCCTCCCCCTCGCCCTCGGCGAGCGCGAGCGGCGCCCCGGCCCCGGCCACCAAGGCCGGCACCTCCTTCCTGACCGCGACCAACCTCTCCCCCGGCCAGGACGCCAACGTCGCCGCCTCCACCGGTGACTACCTGTACTGGGCGTTCGGCGCCTCCGAGGGCCAGACCCCGACGATCGGCCTGACCGTCAACCTGGCCCCCGCGGCCGACCGGCACGGCCCGCAGACCTGGTCCGCCGAGGTCTTCGACGGGCTCCGCCGCCGCCAGTCCTGCACCGCCGGCACCCAGAACGCCACCGGCGACCAGAACACCGGCACGCTCACGCTGAGCTGCACCCTGCGCGAGATCCGCTCCTGGGCCGAGCCGTGGTCCGGCGACCCGCTGCCCGGCACCTACTACGTGCGGCTCTCGGTCAGCGACGTCCCGCAGACCGACCTGGGCCTGGCCACCTCCGTCCAGCTGCACGTCAGCGCCAAGGGCAACGCGGACAACGCCCAGCCGGAGGGCGGCGAGCTCAAGGCCCCGCTGGTCCCGCCGGCCGGCGGCGGCGCCAGCACCGCCAAGGCGGCCGCCCCGGTGGCGGCCGAGGAGCACTGGTACACCGGCTGGTTCTCCGGTTGGAACAGCCGCTGGTACTGGACCATCGGCGGCGGCGCCCTGGCCGCCCTGGCGGGCGTCCTGGGCTACAACCTGACCCGGCACCCCCGCGGCTACCGCCCGCCCCGCTACGGCGCCGTCCCGCCGCAGTCCGGCGCCCCCCAGCCCGGCCCCTACGCCGGCTCCCAGCGCCCCTGACCCACCCCGCCCCACCTCGCCCGACCCCGAGGGCCGGCCGGACTCCCCGGCCGGCCCTCGGCCGTTCCCGCTCCGGTTCCCGCTCTTGTTCCCGCGCGCGACCGACCGTCAGTTCACCGCCCCACCCCGCCGTGACGGTCGTCACACGGCCAACTCCCGCACCCCCGCGCCGGATCGCCCCCGGACAACGCAGAAGCCCCGCCCGGTCTGACGACCGGGCGGGGCCCTTGTTGGGTGGAGCTGAGGGGATTCGAACCCCTGACCCCCTCGATGCGAACGAGGTGCGCTACCGGACTGCGCCACAGCCCCAACGAGAAGAAACTCTAGCACCTTCCGGAGGGGGTCCGTGACCACCCCCGGCGATGCGGTGCTGGTCCGGGGGCCGGGGAGGTCACTCGTTGGCCGCGCGGGGGCGGGCCTCCGGGGCCGACGGCTCGGCGTACTGGTCGAACAGCGGGGTGTTGCGGGCGGACTCGGCGGGGCGGCCCGCGGTCCAGGTGCCGGGAGCCGTCAGGTCGAGGCCCCGGGAGACCCGGGGGGCGACCGGCGCCGTGACGTACGTCGGCAGCGGGACGGGCACCGGCTCCCAGGAGTCCGGGCCGGCCGCGCCGCGCTCGCGCATGCCGTCGACCCACTCCTCGTGCTCGGTCGCCTCGGCCACCGCGGAGGCGGACGGCGCGGAGACGGCGGCCTCGCCGGGGTCGGCGGCCAGCCGCAGGTGCGGGCGGCGTCCGGCCCGCCCCTCGGCGGCCGGGGCCTGGGCACGAGCCGGGGCGTGGGCCCGGACGTGGGGCTGGGTGTGGACCTGGGTGTGGGCCTGGGTGTCAACGGCCTCGGCCGGGACGCTCCGGGCCTCGGCGCGCTGCTGCTCGCGCTTGCGCAGCCGCTCGGCCGCCTGGGCGGCCCGGGCACGGTCGAGCTTCACCTCGTAGCGCTGGCGCTCCAGCTTGCGCAGGTGGCCGATGTACAGGGTGAGGAGGATCGCCGGGACGGCCGGGACCCAGAGGAAGGCCAGTCCGGCCACCGCCGCGACCACGGCGCCGAGCGCGAAGGCCAGGAAGAGGGCGGTGACCATCCGGCGCCGGCGGGCCAGCAGCCGGGCCCGGCGCTGCGCCCCGCCGTGCGGCGCGGAGCCCGGACGCTCTCCCCGGGCACCCCGCTCGGGCGAAGGTGAAGGCGAAGGTGAAGGCGAGGACGCGGGCGAGGGCTCGGGCACCGGCGCGGGCGGAGGCTCGCCGGAGGGCGAGGACTCGGGCTCCACTGCGGGCGGCGCGGAGTCCGCCGCGGGGTCGCCGGAGGCGGCCCCGTCCCGTCCGGGAGGGCCGTCGCTGCTGTGCTCGTCGTCACGCGGTTCGTCGCCCAGGGCCCGGGCTGCCCGCCGCTCCAGCCCCGAACGCCCGGCCAGCAGGCGGATGGCGGTGCTGAAGCGCTCCGTCGGGCGCGCCTCGTTGAGTTCGTCCTGCCTGCGGAGCCACATCGGCACCAGATAGGCGGCCCAGGCCCCTACGATGACGGCGTAGATAAGGCCGCTACTGCTCACGATCCACACCGTACGGGCGCCGGGAAGGCCTGGCAGCAATTTGGCTCGGCGTGTCGTGTGATCAAGCTGATTCTCCGACTATTTTGCCGGTATTTGTGCCAGTCCGCCGTCGCGGCGATGCCATATCGATATTTTTTTCGAACATATATTCAATTACTTGACTCGCGGCCTGAACTGATCGACCGCCAGCGTTCCAGCATCCCCTCCGGCACCTCCTCGGCGGTCAGCGCGTACACCAGGTGGTCCTGCCAGGCGCCGTCGATGTGGAGATAGCGCGGGCGGATTCCCTCCGAGCGGAAGCCGAGCTTTTCCACCACCCGGCGGCTCGGGGCGTTCTCCGGGCGGATGCAGACCTCGATCCGGTGCAGGCCGAGGGTACGGAAGCAGTGGTTGACGGAAAGCGCCACGGCCGTCGGCATGATGCCCCGGCCGGCCACCGCCTCGTCGATCCAGTACCCGACGTTCGCCGAGCACATCGAGCCCCAGGTGATGCCGCCGACGGTCAGCTGGCCGACCAGCTGGCCCTTGTAGAGCACGACGAAGGGCAGCATCCGCCCGGCCGAGCCCTCACCGCGCAGGAAGCGCACCATCTGCCGGAACGTCGGGCGCGGCCCGGCGGCCTGCCCGGCCGGACCGGGCGGGACGGTCGCCTCCCAGCGGCGCAGCCAGTCCCGGTTGCGGAGGCTGACCTCCTGCCACTCGCGCTGGTCGCGGGCCCGGATCGGGCGCAGCACGACCTCCCCCTCGTGGAGTTCTACCGGCCAACCGGCGTTCAGTGCGTTCTCCCGGAAGCTGGTGCGTCCGGCCGGGGGTGGTCCCCGCCGCCGAGCTGGTCGACGGCGTGGGCGAGCAGCGGTTCGAGGACGGCCAGGCCGTCCTTGACGCCGCCGGTCGAGCCCGGCAGGTTGACGATCAGGGTACGTCCGGCGAGCCCGGCCAGCCCGCGGGAGAGCGCCGAGGTCGGCACCTTCTCCCGGCCGTACGCGCGGATGGACTCGGCGATGCCGGGGACCTGCCGGTCGATCACCCGGGCGGTCATCTCCGGGGTGAGGTCCATCGGCGAGATGCCGGTGCCGCCGGTGGTGAGCACGACGTCGTAGCCGGCCGCGACGGCCTCGCGCAGGACGGCCTCCACCGGCTCGCCGTCCGGGACGACCCGGGGGCCGTCGGCGGTGAAGCCCATCGCGGTCAGGCCGGCCACCAGCAGCGGGCCGCCCCGGTCCTCGTAGACGCCGGCCGAGGCCCGGTTGGACACGGTGACCGCAAGGGCCCTCATCCGCCCGGACCTTTCGGTGGTGAGCTCGCTCCGCCCGCTCACTCGCCCGCCTCCGGCGCGAACCAGTCACCGCTCTTGCCGCCGGTCTTGCTGAGCACCCGGACGGACTCGATGGCGGCGCCCTTGTCCACGGCCTTGACCATGTCGATGACGGTGAGGCCGGCCACCGCGACGGCGGTCAGCGCCTCCATCTCGACGCCGGTGCGGTCGGCGGTCCTCACGGTGGCGGTGATCTCGACGGCGTCGTCCGCGACCGTGAGGTCCACCGTGACGCCGGAGACGGCGATGGGGTGGCAGAGCGGGATCAGGTCGGGGGTCTTCTTGGCGCCCATGATCCCGGCGATCCGGGCCACCGCGAGGGCGTCGCCCTTGGGCATGCCCTCGCCGCGCAGCAGCTCGACCACCTTCGGGGAGACCCGGACCCGGCCGGCCGCGACGGCGGTGCGCGCGGTGGTGGCCTTCTCGGAGACGTCGACCATCCGGGCCGCGCCCTGGTCGTCGACGTGGGTGAGGCGGTCGCCGGGGGGAGGTGTGGTCACGGGTGGCTCCAGGGGCGCGCAGGTGGAATACCGCGCTACCGTACAGCTCCCCCGCCCCACCCCGTGGGAGGGGCCTGGTCCGCGGGACACGCCCTAGGTGTATTGACCCGCAGGGTTGTTGACGCGGCTGATGGGTGGCTTGCCTCCGAGTGCGGTGTGGCAGCGATGGTAGTTGTAGCCGTGGAGGAAGTCGGCGAGGGCGGCGGTGCGTTCGGCGTTGCTGGCGTACGGCTGCCGGTAGGCCCACTCGTCGAGCAGGGTGCGGTTGAAACGTTCGACTTTGCCGTTGGTCTGCGGCCGGTAGGGCCGGATGCGCTTGTGGGCGATCCCTGCGGCGGTGAGGGTCCGGGTGAAGAGCTTGGACTTGTAGCAGGAGCCGTTGTCGGTCAGGACGCGTTCGACGGTGATGCCGTGGTCGGCGAAGAATGCCTGGGCCCGCTGCCAGAATGCGGTGGCGGTCTCCTGGCGTTCGTCGGGGAGGATCTCGCTGTAGGCGAGGCGGGTGTGGTCGTCGACGGCGGAGTGGACGTAGCTGTAGCCGATGACCGGCTTGTGGCTCCTGCGTTCGGTGGTGGTGGCCTGGCGGTTGCGGTCGCCGGCCTCGCGGCCGACCGTGCGCCAGCCGCCGCCGTCGGGGATGTTGCCGAGCTTCTTGATGTCGACGTGGACGAGTTCGCCCGGACGTTCGCGTTCGTAGCGGCGTATCGGTTCGCCGCTGGGCCGGTCGAGCCAGGCCAGGCGGTTCAGGCCGTGCCTGGTCAGGATCCGGTGCACCGTCGAGGCCGGGATGCCGAGGATCGGCCCGATCCTGGCGGGTCCGAGCTTGCGGTCGCGGCGTATCCCGCAGACCCGGGCTTCGACGGCGGCCGCGGTGCGGTGTGGGGTGGTGTGAGGGCGGCTGGAGCGGTCGTGCAGGCCTGCTTCGCCCTCGGCTCGCCAGCGCCGCACCCACTTGTGGGCGGTGGCCCGGGAGATGCCCATCTCGGCGGCTATGTGTGCCACGGGACGGCCCGCGCGTACGCGTTCGACCAGGAGCCGCCTGCCGTGCACGGTCAGCCGGGCATTACGGTGGGACACGAAGACCTCCGTGTGTGGTGTGGAGCCTAGACACCTCCACCACACCGGAGGTCTTCGCCATGATCAAGCCCGACCACCGTCAACAACGCTCATGGTCAATACACCTAGGACGTGGCTGACACGCCCTAGGAGCCCAGCAGGACCACGTCGACCTCGCTGCCGGCGGGCAGGGCGGTGACGGCCTCGGGGACGGTGATCAGGCAGTTCGCCCGGGCCAGGGCGCCGACCAGGTGCGACTCGGCGCCGCCGACCGGCTCGACGGTGCCGTCCGCGGCCGAGTAGCGGCCGCGCAGGAACTGCCGGCGGCCGGCCGGGGAGCGCAGCGCCGCCGGGCAGAGCGCGCGGACCACCGGGCGGTGGACGTCGGCGGCGCCGAGCATGGTGCGGATGACCGGGCGGACGAACAGCTCGAAGGAGATGTAGGCGCTGACCGGGTTGCCGGGCAGGGCGAGCAGCGGCACGCCGGCCGGGCCGCCGATCCGGCCGAAGCCCTGCGGCTTGCCGGGCTGCATCCGCAGCCTGCGGAAGTCGACGCCGCCGTAGGACTCGAAGACCTCCTTGACCACGTCGTACGCGCCGACGCTGACCCCGCCGCTGGTGACGATCAGGTCGGCCCGGCCGAGCTGGTCCTCCAGGACGGCGCGCAGCCGGTCGGCCCGGTCCGGGACGGCGCCGACCCGGTAGGCGATGGCGCCGGCGTCCTGGGCGGCCGCGGTGAGGGTGAAGCTGTTGGAGTCGGAGATCTGCCCGGGACCGACCGGCTCGCCGGGCTGGACCAGCTCGCTGCCGGTGGACAGCACCACGACCCGGGGGCGCGGGCGGACCTTGACGGTGGCGCGGCCGATCGCGGCGAGCAGGCCGAGCTGGGTGGGGCCGAGCCGGGTGCCGGCCCCCAGGACCTTGGTGCCGGCCGCGACGTCGCTGCCGCGGCGGCGGATGTGGGCACCCTCGGCGACCGGGCGCAGGACGCGGACCTCCTCGTCCTCGACGGGCGCGGTCATCGCGTCGGCGGGCACGCCGGTGCCGGTGCCGCCGTCGGTCCATTCGACCGGGGCGACGGCCTGGGCGCCGGGCGGGACGGGGGCGCCGGTCATGATCCGGGCGGCCTGGCCGGGCCCGACCCGGGGCAGTTCGCCCGCGCCGGCCGCGATGTCGCCGACGACGGTGAGCACCGAGGGGTACGGGTCGGTGGCGCCGGCGGTGTCGGCGGTGCGCACGGCGTAGCCGTCCATCGAGCTGTTGTCGAAGGGCGGCAGGTCGCCGTCGGCGAGGACGTCCTCGTCGAGCCGGCAGCCCTGGGCGTCGAGCAGTTGCAGCTCGATGGCGGGCAGCGGGCCGACCGCGGCCAGGACGTCGGAGAGGTGTTCGT
The DNA here is from genome assembly GCF_041435235.1 of Kitasatospora sp. NBC_01300. NCBI lineage: Bacteria > Bacillati > Actinomycetota > Actinomycetes > Kitasatosporales > Streptomycetaceae > Kitasatospora > Kitasatospora sp. NBC_01300. The sequence continues at coordinate 3,306,742 of NZ_CP108408.1, forward strand.
CCACCGTCCAGAGGCGGGGGGCCGCCGGTGCCGGGTCCGTGGTTCCGTCGCAGCAGGCTGCGGCGGATCCGGTGGTGTGTTGGGTGGACCCGGTCATCGGCGGCTCGCTCTCTGTCGTCGTGTCAGTCCTGCAGCTCGGAGGCGACGAACTCGCGCAGCCAGGAGCGGAACTCCGGGCCGAGGTCCTCGCGCTCGGAGGCCAGTCGGACGATAGCGCGCAGGTAGTCCGCGCGGTCGCCGGTGTCGTAGCGGCGGCCCTTGAAGAGCACGCCGTGGACCTGGCCGCCGGCCTCCGGCTCGCGGGTGGTCAGCTCGCGCAGGGCGTCGGTGAGCTGGATCTCGCCGCCGCGGCCGGGCGGGGTCTCCCGCAGCACGTCGAAGACCAGCGGGTCGAGGACGTAGCGGCCGATGACGGCGTAGTTCGAGGGGGCCTCGTTCGTCTCGGGCTTCTCGACCAGGTCGGTCACCTGGAAGACGTCCTCGCCGAAGCCGTTCGCCTTGACGGCGGCGCAGCCGTAGAGGTGGATCTGGGAGGGGTCGACCTCCATGAGGGCGACGACCGAGCCGCCGAGCTCCTGCTGGACCTCGATCATGCGGGCGAGCAGCGGGTCGCGCGGGTCGATCAGGTCGTCGCCGAGGAGGACGGCGAAGGGCTGGCCGGCCACGTGCTGCTCGGCGACCGAGACGGCGTGGCCGAGGCCCTTCGGGTCGCCCTGGCGGACGTAGTGCATGTTGGCCAGCTCGACGGATTCGCGGACCCGGCGCAGGCGGTCCTCGTCGCCCTTGCGGGCGAGCAGCTCCTCCAGCTCGTAGGCGCGGTCGAAGTGGTCCTCCAGGGCCCGCTTGTTACGGCCGGTGACCATCAGTATGTCGGACAGCCCCGCGGAGGAGGCCTCCTCGACGACGTACTGGATGGCCGGCTTGTCGACGACGGGCAGCATCTCCTTCGGAGTGGCCTTGGTTGCCGGGAGGAAGCGGGTGCCCAGTCCGGCCGCGGGTACCACGGCCTTGGTTACCGGGATTCGGGAGTTGGTCGTCGTCATGCGTTTACCTTACTCAGGCACGTTTTCGCCCGGCCGGGCGCGGTCGACGGCTAGGACAGCACGTCGCGGGGCCCGGCCACGGCGGCAGGCGTATGGGAATTGACCGGCTGGGCGAGGGGGTCCCCGCCGGCACAGGGCGACAGACTACCCGGCTTTTCCGAACGGTCACGCTCGGCAGTCGCGTTGGGCTGCGCACCGGCGGCGGGCGGGGCGGGCGGCCGCGCCGCCGACCGGTCGCCGGGGCCCGGCCGGACCCGCCAGCAGTCGCCGCCGGCCGCCCTGGCCTCGGCGAGCGCGCGGTCGGCGGCGCGCAGCAGCACGGCGGCGTGGGTGCCGTCCTCGGGCAGCACGGCGACGCCGACGGCGGCGGTGAGGCCGTTGCCGTGGGCCGGGCGGGACTCGCGCGGGCCGGAGGACCAGTCGAGCAGCAGGTGCCGGCGGACCGACCAGACCAGGCGCTCGGCGACCTGCGCGGCGCCCTCGGCGCCGGTGTCCGGCAGCACCACCAGGAACTCCTCCCCGCTGTAGCGGCCGAGGGTGTCGGCCCGGCGGATCTCCATCGCCAGCCGTTGGGCGAGGTCGCGCAGCACCGCGCCGGCGCGGCCGCGGCCGTGCTCGGCGACGACCGCGTCGAAGCCGGTGATCTCCAGCAGCAGCACGGCCAGCGGGCGCGGCCCTTCGGGCTGGTCGGTCCGCTCGGCGCGGCGGGCGCGCTCGATCTCGCGGTCCAGGGTGAGCTGCAGGTGGCGGTAGTTCCACACGCCGGTGAGCGGGTCGCAGGAGGCGGTGCGCTCCAGGTCGGCGCAGCGGGTCTCCAGTTCGGCGATCCGCTCGCGCAGCCGTTTCTGCCGGGCGGCGGCTTCGGCACCGCACCGGCGCAGCCGCAGCCCGAGCACGGTGGCGCCGGCCAGCGCGGGGGCGCTGAGCACGGCCAGGGCCTGGACCAGCAGCGGGGTGGACAATCGCGGCGCCCTTTCGCGTGTCAGGCTCTGCGCGTCGATGACGCCGGCCGGCGGGACCGGTCGGCGGCACAGAGTTGCGGAGGATCCGATGCACAACGAGAAGAGCGATCTGAGGACACGGCTGTTGACCCGGCGCCGCGCGCTCTCCGCCGAGGGCCGCGCGGAGGCCGCGCACGCGTTGGCCGGGCACGCCGGGGAGCTGGCGGCGCCGGGCGCCACCGTGGCCGCGTACGTGTCGGTGGGCGCCGAGCCCGGGACCAGGCCGTTGCTGGACGCGCTGCGGGCGCGCGGGGTGCGGGTGCTGCTGCCGGTGCTGCTGCCCGACAACGACCTGGACTGGGCCGCCTACCAGGGCCCGCAGGAGCTGGCCCCGGCCGGGCGCGGGCTGCTGGAGCCGGTCGGCCCCCGGCTCGGCCCGGAGGCGGTCGCGGAGGCCTCCGTGGTGCTGCTGCCGGGCCTGGCGGTGGACCGGCGGGGGCTGCGGCTGGGCCGCGGCGGCGGCAGCTACGACCGGGTGCTGGCCCGGCTGGGGCGGGCGGGCGCGCGGCCGGTGCTGGCGGTGCTGCTCTACGAGCACGAGCTGCTGGACGAGGTGCCGGCCGAGCCGCACGACCGCCCGGTGGACCTGGCGGTCACGCCCGCCGGGCTGCGCCGGCTGGGGTGAGACGGCGGCGGCCCCGCTCCGGAGAAGGAGCGGGGCCGCCGGGGTCGTGCGGGTTGTGCGGGGTCAGCCGTTGGCGAGCACCAGCTTGTGCTTGGTGGCCTTCTCGACCGCGTCCGGCGTGTAGGCCCAGGTCAGCAGCTTGCCCTTGAGCCAGAGGTCGGTCTGGTCGTTGTAGTTGTCGTGGAAGGCGTGGCCGGAGGCGCCGCCGACGTTGATCCACCGCGAGGAGTCGAGGTCGCTCAGGTCGATCACCATCCGCATCGACGGGATCCAGTCCACCTGGTAGCCGGCCGCCGCGTTCCAGCCGGCCGCGTCGACGGCCGCCGAGCCGCCGGAGAGCCGGTACGGGCCGCGGTTGAGCAGCCGGTGGACCACGCCGGAGGCGATCGAGGAGTCGTCGGTGCCGAGGGTCTGCTCGCGCAGGGTCAGCTTGTGCAGGCGGCCCCAGCTCCAGGTGGAGATGTCCTTGCTGAGCAGCGAGGTGAGGTCCTGCCGGGCGTCCTTCATCGCCTCCTTGAGCAGGTTGTCCAGGCCCTTCTGCTCCTTGTGCTGGGAGTCGATGTACGTCCACCAGGAGCTGTCCGGCTTGTCCAGCTGCTGCCGGACCACCTCGGTCCAGCGGTCGCCGCCGTCCGGCTGGGCCTTGCCCGGGTCGCGGGTGCCGCACTCGGTGACGATCTTGCTGGAGCTGTCCGGCCTGGTCGGGTCGTCCTGCTGGCGGACCAGCAGACAGTTGCCCTTGGCCCGCAGGTCGGCCGGGAACTTCTGGCCGAAAGCGAGGCTGAGCAGCTGGCGCCAGACGCCGTTGTAGTAGGCGGCGGCGGCCGAGTCGGCGTCCTGGTGGTAGTTCCAGTCCTTCAGCAGGTCCTGGGCCTCGCGCACGTACGGGTCGTCGATCTGCTGCTTGAGCAGCAGCGGGACGAGCGTCTTGGCCATGATGCTGGTGTTGTCCAGCTGCATGGTCTGCATGTCGTCCGGCGAGATCTTGCCGTTGTTCTTGAGCAGGCCCTCGATCTGGTCGGTGATCTCCTTGGCCCGGGTGCCGTACTCCCAGTCCTTGGTGAGCGTGTACTTGTAGCTCGGGTCCACCACGGCCTGGTTGGCGGTGACGATGTAGCCCGCGGACGGGTCCAGGCTGTACGGCAGGGCGGTGAAGGGGATCGAGCCCTTCCACTGGTACGCGGAGTCCCAGCCCGGGGCCGGGTAGCTGCCGTCGCCCTTGCCGCGGACCGGGATGTCGCCGGGGGCCTGGTAGCCGATGTGCTTGGCGTCGGCGTAGACCAGGTTCTGCGCGGGGACGGCGAAGTCCTTGGCGGCGGCCCGGAACTCGTCCCAGTTGCGGGCCCGGTCCAGCTCGAACACCGCGTCCATGGTCTTGCCGGGGTTCAGCGCCGTCCACTGCAGGGCGACGCCGTAGCCGCCGGTCCCGCGGTCGGGGGCGGCGCTGCCGTTGGGGGCGTACTTGCCGACGTTCTGCTGCTCGGTGCTCTGGTCGGAGATGAGCGGGGCGCCGGTCTGGGTGGTGCGGACGGTGATCGTGCGGTCCTCGCCGCCGGCGACCTTGATGGTCTCCTTGCGGAGGTCGAACTTCACGTCCTTGCCGTCGACCTGGTAGGTGTCCGGGCCGGTGACCTTCTCCAGGTAGAGGTCGGTCACGTCGGCGCCGAGGTTGGTGAAGCCCCAGGCGACGTCCTTGTTGTGGCCGATTATCACGCCGGGCATGCCGGCGAAGCTGAAGCCGGAGACGTCGTACTGGCAGGCCGGCGAGCTGGTGCGGCAGTGCAGGCCCATCTGGTACCAGACCGAGGGCAGGCCGGGGCCGAGGTGCGGGTCGTTGGCCAGCAGCGGCTTGCCGGTGGTGGTGTGGGTGCCGGCGACGACCCAGGAGTTGGAGCCGATGCCCTGGCCGGGGCGGCCGAGCAGCTGCGGCATGCCGTCGATCCGGTCGGTGAGGCCCTGGAGCAGCGCCTTGGTGGTGGCCGCGCCCTGGGTGGTGGCGGTGCCGCCGGACGGGGGCGAGCCGTCGGCGGGGCGGTAGTTGTCGCCGGCCACCGTGCCGGTCTTCACGATCGTGCCGTTGCGGGTGTACGGGTAGTCGGGGTACAGCTCGGCGATCTTGTCCGGGCCGAAGTCCTGGGCCAGCAGCGAGCGGTCGATCTCCTCCTGGAGGTTCCCGGAGAGGTTCCAGGCCATCGCCTTGAGCCAGGCCACCGAGTCGACCGGGCTCCACTGCTCGGGCTGGTAGTCGCCGTTGACGGCGCCGAGCAGGGCGTACTCCAGCGAGGCCTTCTCGCCGCCGGGGTGCTCGGCGAGCCAGGCGTTCACGCCGTCCGCGTAGGCCTGGAGGTTCTTCTTGGTGTCGGCCGACAGCTTGGTGTCGAACTCCTTCTGCGCCACCTGCCGCCAGCCCATGGTCCGGATGAAGGCGTCGGTGTCGACCTGGCCGTCGCCGAACATCTCGGACAGCCGTCCGGCGGTGATGTGCCGCCGGACGTCCATCTCCCAGAAGCGGTCCTGCGCCTGGACGTAGCCCTGGGCGCGGAAGAGGTCCTCGTTGGTGTCGGCGTAGAGCTGCGGGATGCCGTTGGCGTCCCGCTTGACGTCGACCGGCGCGCTCATGCCCGCCACCTTGACGGTGCCGTCGACCTCCGGGAAGGACGCGCGGACCGCGGTGACCCCGCGGTAGCCGCCGTAGCCGACGCCGGCCACCAGCAGCACGACCAGCACGATCACGATCAGACGGGCGCGCCGGAACTTCTTCGAGCGGGGCATCTGGGTCCTTGCGGTCCTGACTTCGGGGCGGGCGGGCGTGTCCAGGGCCGGGGGCCGTGACAGGGCACCACATTAGGCCGAGTCGGCCGAGCGGCGTGCACGGGGGACGCTCACCGTGGGATCGGAGGAGGTCAACGAGGAGGCCCGGAGGCGGCGGTTGGGGGCCCGAGGAGGAAAAGAAACTAAAGATATGGCAAAATGTTAGACTGAGTAACGATCCGCAACAGGAGCATTGACGCCTTCTTAACGGGTCGCACCCTCCAGCACCACCAGACACCCCGCCCGCCCCTGCCTGCACGAGGTGCCACTGCGTGAACATCGACCACCTGAACCAGCTCCTCCTCGAGTTCTCCGTGATCCTGCTGGTCGCGGTGGTCGCCGTGCGGATATCCACCCGCTCAGGGCTACCGAGCCTGCTGATCTACCTCGGGATCGGTGTCGCCCTGGGCCAGAACGGCATCGGCGTCTCCTTCAACAACGCCGAGCTGACCCAGGTGCTCGGCTACGCGGCGCTCGTGGTGATCCTCGCCGAGGGCGGCCTCAAGACCAGCTGGCGCGAGGTCAGACCCGTGATGCCGGCCGCCACCGTGCTCGCCACCGTCGGCGTCGGCGTCAGCGTGTTCGTCACCGCGGCCGGCGCGCACTGGCTGGTCGGCCTGGACTGGCGGACCTCGATGCTGCTCGGCGCGATCGTCTCCTCCACCGACGCCGCCGCCGTCTTCTCCGTCCTGCGCATGGTCCCGCTGCCGCACCGGCTCACCGGCCTACTGGAGGCCGAGTCCGGCTTCAACGACGCGCCCGTGGTCATCCTGGTCGTCGCCTTCGCCACCACCGGCGAGCTGGACTCCTGGTACGTCCTGGTCGGCACGATCATCGCCGAGCTGGCGATCGGCGCGGCGATCGGCTTCGCGGTCGGCAAGCTCGGCGCGTACGGGATCAAGCACGTCGCGCTGCCCTCCTCCGGCCTGTACCCGATCGCCGTGATGGCCCTGACCGTGCTCGCCTACGCGGGCGGCGCGCTGCTGCACGGCTCCGGCTTCCTCGCCGTCTACATCTGCGCGGTGATCCTCGGCAACGCCAAGCTGCCGCACGGCCCGGCCGTCCGGGGCTTCGCCGACGGTTTGGCCTGGATCGGGCAGATCGGCATGTTCGTGCTGCTCGGCCTGCTCTGCACGCCCGAGACCATGGGCTCCGCAGTGGTCCCCGCGCTGGTGATCGGCGGCGTGCTGGTCTTCCTGGCCCGGCCGCTGTCCGTGGTGCTGACGCTGACCCCGTTCAAGGTGCCGGGCCGGGAGCAGGCGCTGCTCAGCTGGGCCGGACTGCGCGGGGCGGTGCCCATCGTGCTGGCGACCATCCCACTGGTGTCGGGCGCGCCGAAGGCCCAGGACGTCTTCAACATCGTCTTCATCCTGGTCGTCGTCTTCACCCTGCTCCAGGGCCCGACCCTGCCCTGGGTGGCCAAGCAGCTGCGGATCGGCGAGGGCTCGATGGGCCAGGACCTGGACATCGAGTCCGCCCCGCTGGAGAAGCTGCACGGGCACCTGCTGTCGGTCGCGCTCTCCCCCGGCTCCCGGATGTCCGGCGTGGAGGTCAGCGAGCTGCGGCTGCCCAAGGGGGCCGCCGTCACCCTGGTGGTGCGGGAGGGCAGCTCCTTCGTGCCGGACAAGGCGACGGTGCTGCGCGGCGGGGACGAACTGCTGGTGGTCACCACCGACGAGGTCGGCGAGGCGGCCGAGCGGCGGCTGCGGGCCGTGGACAAGGGCGGCAAGCTCGCGGGGTGGCTGAACGGGCGCTGAGCCCGGCGGGTGGGCGGCGGGTGGACCGGAAGGCCTCACCCGCTGTTCACCTTCGATGGGCAGGACAATTTTGGACGTGCCTTGTAGTCTGGGGATTCGCGCGACATCTACGCGCGTATATGTATGATGGTCAGATCACACCCAGCATCTGCCTGAAGCAGAGTTGGCGCGACCGTTCGGCGGCCGCGGTCAGGACCTCGGCCACCACGCCGGGCCGGCCCGGTATCTACCCCGGTCGACGCGCGAGAGGACGACTCTCGGCGCCGTCGGGGCCACCCCATGCCCTGCCGCGCTACCAGGCAGCAGGAAGGACCGACCGTGACGGCCCGCCGAACGGTCGACGACCCCGCGGACACCGCGACCCCGCTTGACACCGCCGACGCCACCCCTGCCGACGGCACCGCCGATGCCGCCGCCCCCGTGCGGGTCGGATACGGCGCACTGCTGCGCACGCCCGGCGTCTGGACGTTCCTGGCGCCGGCGTTCCTCGCGCGGCTGCCGTACGCGATGCTCAGCATGGGCATCCTGCTGCTCGTCAAGGACACCCACGGCTCGTACGGCACCGCGAGCACCGTCGCGGCCGTCGCCGCCGTCGCCCAGGCCCTGATCGGCCCGCAGACCGGCCGGCTCGCCGACCGGTACGGCCAGACCGCCGTCCTCGTCCCGACCGTCGTGGTGCACGCCGCCTCGGTCGGCACGCTGATCGCGCTGGCGCTCGGCCACGCACCGGCCTGGAGCCTGTTCCTGGCCGCCGTCCCGGCCGGCGCGAGCGTTCCGCAGATCGGCGCCATGGTCCGGTCCCGCTGGATCGCCAAGTTCACCGCGGACGGCGCGTCCGCCTCGTCCGCGGCCAAGGTGGGCACCGCGTTCGCCTTCGAGTCCGTGACGGACGAGTTCACCTTCGTGATCGGCCCGATCCTGGCCACCGCCGTCGCCACCACGGTCAGCCCCTCGGCCGGGCTGATCGCCGAGGCCACGCTGACCCTCGTCGGCGGCCTGGCCTTCGCCGCCCAGCGGCGCACCGCGCCCGCCCGGGCGCTGCCCCAGCCCGGCGTGCGGCGCGCCTCCGCGCTCGCCTCCCCCGGGGTCCGGCTGCTGGCCGGGGCCTTCCTCGGGGTGGGCGCCGTGTTCGGCGGCATGCAGGTCTCGGTGAACGCCTTCGCCGACTCGGTCGGGCAGCACGGCGCCGCCGGCACCGTGTACGGGATCTTCGCCGGCGGCTCGATGGTGGCCGGCGTGCTGTACGGCGTGATCGCCTGGCGGCGGTCCGTACAGCATCGGATGATCATGAGCTACGCCCTGCTGGTGCTGGGCTGCTCGACGCTGTGGGCGATGCCCAACCTGATCGCGCTCGCCACCGCCGGACTGGTCTGCGGCCTGGCCATCGCGCCGACCCTGATCAGCGGCTACACCCTGGTCGAGACGCTCGTCGCGGACGGCGCCAAGACCGAGGCGTTCACCTGGCTGACCGGCGCCATCGGCCTCGGCCTGGCCGTCGGCCAGATGATCGCCGGGCAGCTGATCGACGGCCACGGGCCGTCCAGCGGGTTCCTGGTGCCGGTGGCCGGCGCCGGCCTGGGCCTGATCGCGCTGGTGTCGCTGCGGCACCTGCTGACCGCGCCGGGCAGGCCGGGCCAGGTGGTCGCGTCCGCACCGGAGCGCGGCGCCGCGACGCAGCTGGTGGGCGCGGCCAAGGGCTGAGCGGGCACGCGGTGGCGCACCGCGCGGAGCCGTGGGCGGCGCGCGGTGGGGGCGGCGCGGAGCCGTGGTGGAGGAGCCTGCGCGGCACGGCCACGGCTCATCTCACATCGGAGTCGCTGGACTGATTCAGCGGAATGCCGCATCATTGAACATCGTTAGCACTCATCAGGCGAGAGTGCCAGGAGGAAGACAAGTGCCCACGTACCAGTACCAGTGCACCGAGTGCGGCAACGGCCTGGAGGCGGTGCAGAAGTTCACCGACGAGGCGCTGACCACGTGCCCCGACTGCCAGGGACGGCTCCGCAAGGTCTTCTCGGCCGTGGGCGTCGTGTTCAAGGGCTCGGGCTTCTACCGCACCGACAGCCGCTCGTCCTCCAGCAGCACGGTGGGCGCAGGCTCCTCCGGCAGCTCCTCGGCGTCGTCGTCCGGCTCGACCCCGGCTTCGTCCTCGACGTCGTCGACGTCCTCGTCCTCCAGCTCTTCCAGCTCTTCCAGCTCCTCCAGCCCGGCTCCGGCCGCGAGCTGACCTCGGCGCCGGACGCCCGGCGCATCGACAAGGCCCGCCATCCCGCGTTCTTCGCGGGGCGGCGGGCCTTCGTCGTCCCGGTTCGCCGTCACCGCTCGCCGTCCCGGTTCGCCGTCACCGCTCGTCGCCCCGGTTCGCCGTCACCGCTCGCCGTCCCGGTTCGTCACCCCAGGCAGGCCGGATGCACTCGTGCGGGTGTACGAATCCATCCACAGGGCCCGAGTTGTCCACAGGCTACGGGCAAGGGCTTTCCGGGGCGGCGCGCGGCGCACATCGTAGGGGTCGCCGGAGAACGACCGGCCCGCACAGGAGCGGCCCCCCACGACCTCGGTGGTGACCATGACGACCATGAGCCTCTCCGTACCGCTGCCCGCACCCGCCGTGCCGCCCCGGCGGGAGGTGCCGCGCTTCCCACCGATCCGGCGCGGGGCCGGCGGGTGGCACCGCTGGCGGCACGCCGTACGGCGCCGGGCCGGGGTGCCCGCGCTGGTGCTGCTCGCGGTGGCCGCGGCGCTCGCGGTCGGGCCCGCGCGGGCCGGGCTGCCGTCGCCGCCGGGCGGCCCGGTGAGCCGGACGGGTTGTCAATCCGGTCCGACGGAAGATCACCCGTAACCGGGCAACGACTTCGTCGTTCACGGCGGCATGAAAGGCTTCAAGCAATTCCTGCTGCGTGGAAACGTCGTCGAATTCGCCGTCGCCGTCGTCATCGGCGCGGCCTTCACCAACATCGTCAACGCCTTCGTCAAGGGCGTCATCAATCCGATCGTCGGCGTCTTCGGAACGAAGGACCTGGCGTCCTACAGCTCCTGCCTCAAGGGCCCCTGCGAGCTGAACGCCACCGGCGAGGTCACGTCCGGGATCCTCATCCTGTGGGGATCGGTGCTCAGCGCCCTGCTGCAGTTCCTGATCACGGCGGCCGTCGTCTACTTCGTCCTGATCGTGCCCATGAACAGGCTGGCCGCCAGGCGGAAGAGCACCGCCGAGACGACGGCGGAGGCCGAGGCCAAGGAGGTCCAACTGCTCACCGAGATCCGCGACGCGCTGGTCACCCCGCAGCGCTGAGCACCGCTCCTCAGTCCCCGTGGTGCGGCGGGCGCTGGCTCAGGTACCAGTCCAGCCCCCGCCCACCGCTCTCCCCCGCCCCGGGGCGCTCACCCCAGCCGGTGTCGGTGTCGTCCCGGGACTGCTGGTCCAGCGGGTCCCGGAAGACCAGCCGGGCCTTCGGCGCCGCCGGCCGCTCCTCCCGCCCCTGCTGTTCTCCCTGCCCCTGCTCCGGCTCCCGCGCCTGCTCGCTCACCCTGCTCACTTCCACTTCCCGTCGACTGCCGTCCGGATCGTCCTGTCCCTCCAGCCTAGGAGCCCCGTGACACACCCCGGGCCCTGGTGCGGAGCGCTCCGCACCAGGGCCCGGGGCGGGATGGAGCCGCAGGCAGTTGGCTCGGGTTCTCAGTGGCTCGGGTTCCCAGTGGCTCGGGTTCTCAGGCGGCCTCGAAGCCCGCGTGGTCGGCGATCTTCTTCAGCTCGGCCAGCGCGTGCTTCTCGATCTGGCGGATCCGCTCGCGGGTGAGGCCGTGCTGCTTGCCCACCTCGGTGAGGGTGCGCTCGCGGCCGTCCTCCATCCCGTAGCGGGAACGGATGATCGAGGCCGTGCGGTCGTCCAGCCGCCCGATCAGGCCGTCCAGCTCCTCGCGGCGGAGCATCACCATCACGGCGTCCTCGGGGGACGTCGCCCCGGTGTCCTCGACCAGGTCGCCGAACTGGGTCTCGCCCTCGTCGTCGACCGCCATGTTGAGGCTGACCGGGTCGCGGGCCCAGTCCAGCACGTCCTTGATCCGGGCCTCGGTGGTGTCCAGCTCGGCCGCGATCTCGGCCGGCTCGGCCTCCCGGCCCAGCTCCTTGGACTTCTCCCGCTGCACGCGCCGGATCCGCCCCAGCTCCTCGACCAGGTGCACGGGCAGCCGGATGGTGCGGGACTGGTCGGCGATCGACCGGGTGATCGCCTGCCGGATCCACCAGGTGGCGTAGGTGGAGAACTTGAAGCCCTTGGCGTAGTCGAACTTCTCGACGGCGCGCACGAGGCCGGCGTTGCCCTCCTGGATGAGGTCCAGCAGCGGAAGGCCGCTGCGCGGGTACCGGCGGGCGACCGCCACCACGAGCCGGAGGTTGGAGCGGATGAAGACGTCCTTGGCGCGCTCGGCGTCCTCGGCTATCGCCTCCAGTTCCTCGCGCTTCACGCCCTCGGGGAACACGCCCTCCTCCAGCAGGTGCTGGGCGTACACGCCGGCCTCGATCCGCAGTGAGAGCTCGACCTCCTCGGCGGCATCGAGCAGGGGTGTCCTGGCGATCTCGTCGAGGTACATGCCGACCAGGTCGCGGTCGGCCTCAAGGTTGGTCGGGCGGGCCGCGCGAGTCCGGTCGGCCCTGTCGCGAACGACGGCACGGGTGGCCATGCTTGCTCCCTTTGCTGGAATTGCCGAGGTCTGCCTGCCTGCCCCCCGAGAGGGCAAGAAATGCGGGCCCCGCCGGGGCTCACACGTAACGATCCAACGAACAGAATCCGGACAACATTCCCAAGTCACTCAGATTCTTCCCCGCGATGCAGTATCCTGCCGGTTTTCACCCCGGATATGGACACCGCGTGACCGGCCGAGCACCTTCGGTGCCGCTTCCGCGACCGATTCCGAACACTTCCGTCACGCCCCGCGCACGCGCCCGCCGCCCCACCGGTCGCTCTACTGGGTGAAACCCCCGAACCGGCACGCGCGTTCCCGCGCGCCCCCCGGCTTCCCCCGGCGCCCGCCCCCCGGCGCACGCAGGTTCTCCCCACAAACGATGCCGAATCGCTATCACCTGTGGTCCTGATCGCCCCGGGACACTGGGAAGGTGTCAGCCATGCACCTGACCAACAGCTCGACCGCCGTCACTGCGCGTCACCGCCGCCTCTTGCGGGGTTCGGCGCTCGCGGTGGTCTGTGCCGCGCTGTTCGGCCTCCTCGCCGCCCTGGTGACCCGTCACTGGCATCCGCTGGAGCAACTCGACCAGAGCTGGATCGGCGAACTGCACACCTTCGCCCGGCGGCACCGGATCTGGACCGCCTCGGTGCAGACGCTCTCCGACATCGGCGGCACGGTCACGATGCGCACCCTGCTCGGCATCGCGGCCGTCTGGCTGTGGCTGATCGGCGCCCGGGTCCTGGCCGGCTGGGTGGCCGCCCAGACCCTGGTCGGCTGGGGCGGCCAGTGGGCGCTGAAGCTGGCCGTCGGCCGCCAACGGCCCTCCTTCGCCGACCCGGTCTCGCACGCCGGCGGTCCGGCCTTCCCCTCCGGGCACGCCATGGCCTCGGCGATCACCTGCGCGGTGCTGGTCGGCCTGGTCTGGTACCGGGTCCGCCGACGCGGGCGGATCGCCGCCTGCGCGGTGGCGGCGGCGACGGTGCTGACCATCGGCTGGACCAGGATCGCCCTCGGGGTCCACTGGCCGAGCGACGTGGTCGCCGGCTGGCTGGCCGCCGGATTCGTGCTGGGCGCCGTGACGGCCGTCGTCGAACTCTGGCGACCGGGCGCGCTCGCCCGCGACGTACGGCGGGTCAACTGGCGTACCCGGCCGAGGGTCCAGCGGATCACCGTGCCCCCGGTCCGGTCGCCGCGCGGCACCGACCCGCTGGGCGACTCCGCCACCGACCACCCGGACGAGGCCGTCCACTGAGGCCGTCGGCATCCACGTGCGGTCGCCCGGGGCCGTCCAAGGTCGTACAAGGCCGTACAGGGCCGTACAGAGCCGTCCGGGGCTGCCCGGAGCCGTCCGCTAGCGTGACGGCCATATCTCCCGACCCGGTCCCCACCGCCGCCGTCCGCCACCCCGAGCGCCCGCTGCGGATCGCCACCGTCCAGGCCCAGGACGTGGCCGGTGACATACCCGCCAACGCCGCCCAGGCCGCCGAGTTGATCCGCGAGGCCGCCGCGGCCGGCGCCCGCCTGGTGCTGTTCGCCGAGAAGTTCCTCTCCGGCTACGAGCCCGAGCTGATCCGCACCGACCCGCTCAAGTGCGCCGTCCAGCCCGGCGATCCGCGCCTCGCGTCGATCGCCGAGGCCTGTCGCGAGACCGGCACCGCCGCGATCGTCGGCGCCGCCGCGCAGGTGGGCGACGAACTGCGGGTCTCCGCCTTCGTCCTCGGCCCGGACGGCGGCCTCGTCACCCGCTACGACAAGCAGCACCTGTTCAAGACCGAACGCGACTACTACCGCCCCGGGGCGGCCGGTTGCAGCCTGGAGCTGGACGGCTGGCGGCTCGGCCTCGGCGTCTGCTACGACTCGGGCTTCCCCGAGCACGCCCGCGCCGCCGCCCTCGACGGCTGCCACGCCTACCTGGTCGGCGCGCTGTTCAGCGTCGGCCACGGCCACCACGAGTCCCGCACCTGGTTCCCCGCCCGCGCGCTCGACAACACCCTCTACACGGTGCTCGCCAACCACATCGGCCACACCGGCGGTTGGCACACCTGCGGTGGCAGCGCGGTGTGGGGCCCGGACGGCCGACTGCTCGCCGAGGCGGGCGAGGACCGGCGCGAACTGGTCGTCGTCGACCTCGACCCGGCCGTCCTGCGCGCCGCCCGGGAGACCGAGACCATGCTCGCCGACCTGGCCGCCGCCAACGCCCGCCCGGCCGCCCCGCGCGCGCTCTTCACCCTGGCCTGAGCCGGGCCCGGCGCCGCCCGGTCCGGGGAACGCCGCAGGCCCCCGCCCTGGTGGGCGGGGGCCTGCGGCCACGCGTGGTGGTGCCCCAGGCAGGATTCGAACCTGCGACACCGGCTTTAGGAGAGCCGTGCTCTATCCCCTGAGCTACTGAGGCGAGGATCCGCCGGGGAGCGACTGCATCCCGTAAGCGGATCCGGGGGCGGCCGGCCCGAGGGCAAGCCGCTACCGGCTCAGTGTAGCGGGTCGGGCGGCGCCCGGGCGGCGGCTTCGCGATCTTGCCGGCGGCGGGGCCGGGCGCGCCGCCCTCCGGGCTCCGACGGGGCGTCGGGGCGGGCGGTGACGGCTGCCCGCCGGGCCGGGGGCGGGGCTCAGCTGCGGGAGACGACCATCTGGGCGCTGCCGTCCGGCAGGCCGGCGACGGCGACCTTCTGCCCGCCGAAGGAGGTGCTCCACCAGCCCTGCCAACTGCCCGAGGCGTAGCGGGCGTTGTGGTAGACGACGCCGTCGTTGCCCACGGCGATCAGCTGGGCGTCGCCGTTCGGCATGCCGGCGATCGCGAAGCTCCCGGACTGGAAGCCCGCCGCGCCAGCGTATCCGTCGACCACGTTCCAGTCCTGCCAGGAGCCGCTCGCGTAGCGGGCGCTGTGGTAGATCTTCCCGTCGCTGCCGGTCGCCAGCAGCTGGGTGTCGCCGTTCGGCATGCCGGCGATCGCGACGTCCTTCGCCTGGAAGGTCGCGGCGCCGAGGCCCGCGACGCCGTTCCAGCCCTGCCAGGTGCCGTTCGCGGCACGGACGTTGTGGTAGACGTTGCCGTCGCTGCCGGTGATCAGCACCTGCATGCTGCCGTCCGGCAGGCCGGCGGCGGCGATCTTCTGCGCGCTCCAGTCTCCGATCGGCAGCCAGCCCTGCCAGGAGCCCGAGGCGTAGCGGGCGTTGTGGTAGATCTTCCCGTCCTTGCCGATCGCCATCACCTGGGTGTCGCCGTTCGGCATGCCGGCGATCGCCCCGGCCCGGGCCGCGAACCGCGCCGCTCCGGCGTAGCCGTCCAGTGGCGCCCAGCCCGTCCAGGACCCGTTCGGGTAGCGCGCCGTGTGGTACAGGTTGCCGTCGGCTCCGGTGGCCAGCGTCTGGGTCGAGCCGTCCGGGGTCGCCGCGATGGCGTCCTGCGAGCCGTTGAAGAAGGCCGAGCCGGCGTAGCCGTCCAGCGGGCTGAAGGACGTCCAGTTGCCGTCCACCAGGCGCGTGGCGTGGAAGAGGTCGCCGGCCTTGCTCACCGGCGCGGTCGGCGACGGGTACGGGTTGGCGTGGTCGGTGCTCAGGCCGCCGTTGCACTTGGCCGCCCAGGCCCCGGCGCCCTGGCCGGCCAGGATCCGCTCCGCCGTCAGGATCTGCTGCTGCTTGGTGGCCTGGTGGGGCATCGGCGCGTACTGGGTGCCGCCGTACGCCTCCCAGGTGCTCTTCGTGATCTGCAGGCCCCCGTAGTACGGCCAGCCGGCCTTGTAGTAGCTCCAGTCGCCGGTGCTCTCGCACTGTGCCACCCGGTCCCAGGTGGCCACCGAGGCGGCCTGGGCGGAGCCGGCGGCCACCGTGGACAGGCTCAGGGCGGCGAGGGCGGTGAACGTGAGGGCGGCTGCGCGGGGTCGGCGGGAGGCGCGGGACATCGTGACCTCTTCTCGGAGGGGCGGGACGGCTCGCGCGGGACGGAGCCGGGGGTGAGCGGCGCGACGGCAGGAGGGCGGCGGCGAAGGGGGCCGGCCCACCGCGGCGGGGCAGCGGTGGGCCGGCGGGTGGAACCGGCGGGCGGGGACGGTCAGTTGTAGGTGCCGCCGATGGAGACGGCGTAGTGGTTGCCGCTCACGCCGTTCAGCTGGATCGGGGACGCCGGGTCCCAGCTGCCGGAGCCGTCGCGGATGGTGTGCATGATCCGGTCGTCGTTGGTGATGAAGACGGCCTGGAACTCGCCGTCGATGTTGGCGGCGCTGACCCGGTTGGCGGTGAACGAGCCGATCACGGGGGCGAGCTCGGCGAACGGCTGCCACGTGCCGTTGCCGTAGCGGACGCCGTGGAACTGCTGGCCGTTGTTGTTCACCACGACGATCTGCGCGTCGGATCCGGTGCCGGCGACCGCCACGTCCTGGGCGGGGCCGACGTTCCCGGCGGCGTCGTAGGCGTTGCCCCAACCCGACCAGGAGCCGCTGACGGCGCGGATGGCGTGGTAGACCGTGCCGCCCGAGACCGTCACGACCTGGAGTTCGCCGTTGACGCTGGCGACCGAGGCGCTGGTCACGGCGCCGCCCGCCGGGGTGATGTCGCCGAAGTGCAGCCAGGTGCCGTTCGCGAGCCGGGCGGTGTGGAAGAGCCTGCCGTCGGCGACGGCGACGACGTGCAGGTCGCCGCCGATCGAGACTGCCGAGACCTTGGTGACGTTGCCCAGCCTGTTGGTCTGCGGGCCGATGTCGGTGAAGCGCTCCCAGCTGCCGCTGGAGTGGCGGATGGTGTGGTAGATGTTCCCGTCGCCGCCGACGGCGAGCAGGTGGGTGTCGCCGTTGATGCCGGCGTCCGCGATGGACTGGACGCCGCCGATGTCGCCCGCGGCGCTCTCCACGTTCCCGAAGCCGGTCCAGCTCCCGTTGGAGGAGCGGGTGGTGTGGAAGACGTCGCCGCCGCCGTTCACCACGACCTGGGCGCCCCAGCCCACGGGCGCCTGCTTCGGCGGCAGCGGGGTGCTGTCGACGGTCTTGTCGTAGCGGAAGGGCTTGAAGCCTCCGCTGATCAGGGAGCTGCGCGAGTAGTTGATCTTGCGGGCGGTCAGGCCCGGCCGCGGCTCCTCGTAGACCACGGCGGTGTTGTGGTTGCCGTCGGTCCAGCCGGCGAACAGCACGACGTGCGTGCTGATGTTGTCGATCATGTCGCCGGGCTGCAGGTCGTCGAGGCTGCCGAGCTGGGTGGAGATGTCGTCGAGGGTGGAGGTGACCCGGCTGGAGCCGAGGTGCCAGGCCATCGAGACCAGGCCGGAGCAGTCCTGCCGGTAGGAGCCGTTGCTGTCGCTGTGCCACAGGCTCTGGCTGTACGGCACCGCCTGGTCGACCCAGTTCTGGGCCCGGGCGATGATCTCGGAGCGGCTGATCGGGCCGTTGACGGACGAGGTGCCGACGGCCTGTGCCGGTGCGGTCAGCGACACGGTGGAGACGACGGCGCCGAGGGCGAGGGCCCCGGCGAGAGCGACGTTGGCGAGCTTCGAACGGTTGGCGGACATGGCGGACCTCCGGACGTGGTGGACGGGATGGCGGCTGGGCCCGGCTTCGAGGTGCCCGGGGCCCGACGGTGACGGGCGGCTCACGCGGCGCGCGGATTCCGGTCGGCTGCCCTGCGGGAGCAGTCGGCCTGGCGGCGGTTCGACGCGCTGGTTCGATGCGCTGGTGCGGGGCGCCGCGGGGTGCGGCGCTCGGCGAGGCCGGGGTACGGCGCTCGGATCGGCCTGCCTCGGCAGCGGGCCCGGCGGGACGGCCGCCCCGCAGGAGCGGCCGGTCGACGGGGCCCGGCGGGGCCGGGGCGAGGTGGTGGGGCCGTCGGCCCCGGACAGGCGCTAGGAAGCGGCCGCGGTGGCGGCCCGGCCTGCGACGGCGAGGGTGGTGACCGCGGTGGCCTCGGTCATGACGGTGCGGAGCATGACGGTGTCCTCTCCTGCTGCGACGTGAGGGTGGGATCCGGTGGCCGCGTCCCGCGGTGACGCGCTCTCCGGTGCCGCCCCGAGCGGTGCTCCCTGGCGGCGATCACCAGCTTCGTCGCAGCTCGGCGGCGGTGGAAGGGGCTTCGGCTGGACGGAAGTGGCCCTGGACCGTTCCGTCCAGGAGCGGTCGGCCTCCGGGCCGGGGCCGGGTCGGGACCGCGCCGGGGCCGGGTCGGGGTGCGGGTGCCGACGAGGGGTCAGAGCGGGTCAAGTAGCCTGCCGGAAAAGTGTTCGACCGCCTTGCCGCGCCGTGCGAAGGAGACGAAGGACCCGATGAGACCTGCTGGGCACCCGGTGGTGCGACTGCTGGGGCAGGTGTGGGTGTGGCCCGCGGTGGTGATGCTGGCGGTGGGCGGGTACCGGCTGGGGACGCCGGAGCTGTGGCGCGACGAGATGGCGACCTGGACGGTGGCCACCCGGTCGTTGGGCGACCTGCTCCGGCTGCTCCAGCACGTGGACGCCAGCAACGGGGCGTACTACCTGCTGATGCACGGCTGGACGACGGTGTTCGGCGACTCCGTGGTGGCGCTGCGAATACCCTCCGTGCTGGCGATGGCGGGGGCGGCCGCGTTCGTGGCGCTGACCGCCGAGCGGCTGTTCGGCAACCGGGTGGCGGCGGTCGGCGCGGGGCTGCTGTTCGCGGTGCCGCCGGAGGTGTCGCGGTACGCGCAGGAGGCGCGCGCGTACGCGCTGGTGACCTTCGCGATCGCGGCGGCCACCTGGTTCCTGGTGCGGGCGCTGGAGCGGCCGACGTGGCGGCGGTGGGCGCCGTACTGCGCCGCGATGGCGGCGGCCGGCGCCGGGCACCTGATCTCGTTCAGCACCGTGGCCGGGCAGGCCGCGCTGGTGCTGCTGCACCTGTGGCGCACGCGCGGGGCGGCGGAGCGGCGGCTGCTGTGGCAGTACCCGGTGGCGGTGGGCGTGGCAGCGGTGCCGGTGCTGCCGGTGGTGCTGCTCGGCAGTCAGCAGTCGGACCGGCAGCTGGGCTGGATCGAGAAGCCGAACCTCGGGGGCCTGGTGCACTTCGGCCAGCACCTGTTCGGCTCGCACACGGTGTTCTACGCCTTCGTGCTGCTGGCGCTGCCGGCGCTGCTGCTGCCGGGCCGGCGGGTGCAGGCCGGGCAGGCGCTGCTGCTCGCGGGGCTGCCGGTGGTGGGCGTGTGGGTGGTGTCGCAGGGCGGCACCTCGTACTTCATCGAGCGGTACATGCTGTTCACGGTGCCCGCGTGGGCGGTGCTGGCCGGGGGCGGGGTCGGCGCGGTGTACGGCGTCGCGGCGGCCTGGGCGAAACGTTTCCGTGCTCCGGGCCCGGCCAGGGCGGCGGTGGGACTGCTGGCGCTGGGACTGCTCGCCCTCCCGGCCGTGGCGGCGCTGCCGAAGCAGCCCGCGGTGCGCTACGTGGGCTCGCACAACGGGTCGGAGGAGCCGTTCCGGGCGGCGGCCGGGGTGATCGCCGCGGGCTACCGGTCCGGGGACGGAATGGCGGCCCCGCTCGGCAACCAGGCCTGGGCGATGGTGTGGCCGGGCGTCAGCTACTACCTGCCGCCGGACGTCCACCCGTACCCGGTGTTCGTCGCGCAGAGCGCCGACGACGCGGAGGACCTGTCGCCGACTCCGTGCCCGCAGCCGGAGGCCTGCCTGGGGCAGGCGGCGCGGATCTGGCTGCTGGTCCTCGGGGACACCGAGGACCCGCTGACCACCATGCCGGAGGACCAGGCCCAGGCCCTCCGCTCGCAGTACGGCTCGCCCGACCAGGTCACTCCGCTCGGCGGGTTCACGGTCGCGCTGCTCGACCGCGACAACTGACGGGACGGGCTCGGAGCACGCGACGACCGACGAGCGGGACCCGGCGCACGCGACGGCTGACGGGCACCACCCGCAACATGCGGAAACACGACGGAGGGGGAGCCGGGCGAACCGGCTCCCCCTCCGTCGTCGCGGTGTCAGAGCGTGCGGGTCAGCCGGGACTGGATGGACGGCGGGTTCAGGTCGGACTGGAGGGCCACCGGGACCTCCGTCTTGTCGTCGCCCTCGCCGACCCGCAGCAGGCCGACCTCCTGGCCGGCCTTCGCGGTGTGGCCGAGCTTGGCCGCGTCCAGGGTGACCGTGCCGGTGATGCCCGGGAAGCCGGCCACCACGAGGTCCTTGGTCGCGACGACCTGGACCTTGCCGCCGAGGCCGTCGTCCACGGTGCCGACGACATCGCCCTTCTTCACCACGGTCTGGCCGGTCAGGCCGCCCTGCGCGGCCTGGATCTGCTTGCCGCTGACCTTGAGCACGGTCGGCAGGATGCCGTCGCCGGGGTTGGGCGAGGTGGCCTGCTGGCCCAGGGTGACGCCGATGATCAGCCGCTTCACGCCGCCGATCTCCTTGTAGGCGGCCCACATCAGGCAGCCGCCGGCCGGGGTGCTGGAGCCGGTCTTGACGCCGATGACCCCGGTCTTCGGGTTGATCAGGTTGTTGGTGTTGGAGATCTTCACGTTGTTGAGGCTGGTCTCCGGGGTGGAGACGATCTGCCGGAAGATCTCGTCCTGCATGACCTGCTCGGCCAGCTTCAGCTGGTCCTTGGCGGTGGACTTGGTGTCCGCGAGGAAGCCCGCCGGGTCGGCGTAGGTGGTGTTGGTCATGCCGAACTTGGCCGACGTCTCGTTCATCAGCTTGACGAACGCTTCCTCGGAGCCGGAGTGGAAGCGGGCCAGCAGCCGGGCCACGTTGTTGGCCGAGGGCAGCATCAGCAGCTCCAGCGCCTGGTACTCGGTGAGCACCTGGCCCTCGGTGAGGGTGACCCGGGACTCGTCGACGTTGCCGGACTCCTGCGCGGCCTGCTTGTCCACGGTGATCTTCGGGCCGCTCTCCCCCTTCTTCAGCGGGAACTTCTGCAGGATCAGGTAGGCGTTCATCACCTTGGTGACGCTGGCGATCGCGGACGGCGTCTCCTGCCCGGAGCTGCCGAGGCTGCCGACACCGACCACCTCGGCGGCTGACTGGCCCTTGGCCGGCCAGGCGAGGTCGAGCGGGTCGCCGGCGAAGCTGAAGCTGCCCGCGGCGGACATCCGCACCTTGGCGTCCGGCAGCGGGCGCAGCAGCTGGGCCACCACCGCCGCACCGAGCACCACGGCGAGGAAGGCCGTCCAGATGGTGATCCGCTTGAGCGCGCGGCGCAGCGGCGAGACCGGGCGCGCGTTGAGGGTCGCCAGGACCTCCATCGCCTCGGCGGTGTTCTCCGGCGCGGGCGGCGGCTCCGGGAGGGGCAGCGGCTCGGGCTTCGGCAGCGGCGGGACGGGCGGCACCGGCCGCGGGTCGGGGGTGGGCAGTGGCTCGGGGGCCGGGGCGGGGCCGGGCACGGGGGCGGGAGTCGGCTTCGGCAGCGGCTCCGGGCCGGGCTGCGGCTCGGGTTCGGGGAGGGGCTTGGGCGCCGGGTGCGGCTCGGGCACCGGCTCCGGGACGGGGGACGGCTCGGGCTGCGGGGTCGGCGCCGGGGGCTCGGGCACGGTGCCGGACGCGGCGGCCTTGGGGGCCACGGCGGCGGCGGAGGCGCGCGGAGGCGCGGGCTCGGCCGGCTCCTCGGGCTCGGCCGGTTCGGCTGCCGCCTCGTCCGGTTCGTCGCTCTCGGGCGCGGCGGACGCGGCGGGTTCGGCGGCCTCGGCGGGTGCGGCGGCCCCGGGCGTGTCGCCCTCGGACGCGGCCTTCTCGCCGGCCTCCCCCGCCCCCTTCTCCGTGCCCTTCTCCGAGCCCTTCTCCGCACTCCCCGCCACGGCTCCCGCACCCGCAGCGGCCGTCCGCATGGCGAGACGCGGGTCGGTTCCGGTCGGCCGTCCGGCCGCCTCCTCCTCGCCGTCGGTGGCCGTCACGGCCTCCGCCTCCCCGGCCGCGACGTCGGAACTTCCGTCACCGGCGGGCTTGGTCAGCTCCTCGGGCAGCCGCAGCGCGGTGGTCGCACTGTCCACCGGCAGCCGAAGCATCGTGGTCTTGCTGTCCACATCCCGGACACGGAGCTGTACGGTCGAGCCGCGCTTGGCCCCCGCCGCCGGCGCGTCGCCGGGGCCGGTCCCGGCCTCCCGGCTGCCGTTCGGGTTGCCGTCCGGAGCACCGTCCGGGTCCGGACCCGCACCGCCGGCCGTCCCGGTCCGTTCGCGTTCGCGCTCCTGCGCCCGCTCGCCGTCCCTCAGCACCCTGTCGGGGGACTCGCCCACGTATCCCAGCCTCCTCAACGCCCGGCGGGGCACCGGCAGACCCGATTTCGGGAAGCCGACGCCCCGCCCCGTGTACCTGTACAGTCTCCGCCACCGCCGGCCGATCCGGCCGCGCACACCCCGCCCGACCGGCGCTTATTGCCGTCGCACGGGCGTACTGCGGTCTGTTCACCGGTCAGACGCCGGGCCCGCCGCCCCTGGTTCCCCGCCTCCGCGGCAAGGTCACGATTCGGAGGCGTACTCGACAAGCCCGTGTGAGAGGCGTCACCCTGTCTCTCATCCACGCGGGGAGGCTTGGATGGGCAAGAGCCGCAGAACTGTTCCCGAGGAACTCTTGCTGCTCGCTTTGGACCCGACCACGGGTACCACGGCGCAGCCGCAGACCCTCGACCTCGGACTCGCCGGGGCCCAGCTCGTCGAGCTGTCCCTGGCCGGACGGATCGTACCGGAGGGAGACCGGATCGCAGTCGTGCTCGCACGGCCGACCGGCGACCCGACCCTGGACCACGCACTGGAACTGCTGCGCCGACGCGGCAGTCCGGTCCGCGCGGCGCACTGGATCGGCGGGCCCCGGCTGGGGCTGCGGCAGACCTACCTGGCGCACCTGGAGCGCTGCGGCATGGTCACGGCCGTGCCGGGCCAGGTGTGCGGGGTGCTGCCGACGACCCGCTATCAGGCGTCGGACGACTGCACCAACGCCGCGATCAAACAGCGGCTGGACACCGCCATCCGCACCGGCGTGCCGCCGGACCCGCGGACGGCGGCGCTGGCGGCGCTGGCCCATTCCGTCGGCCTGGGCAAGCACCTGTATCCGGGCAACGAGGGCCGGTCCTCGCGGTCGCGGCTGCGCGACCTGATCCGGTACGACCCGCTGGGCGGGATGGTCGCGCACGCCGTGATGGACGTGCAGAACGGCCTGCCGGCGCAGCAGAACCGTGCTGCCCAGGGTTCCGGGACCGGCACCGGCACCGGGCGCTCCGGCGCCCGCGCGGCGGGCCGGGGCTCCGGGCGGGTCGCCGCCTCACGGGTCGGCGTCCGCTGACCGGGACCGCCCGGGCGCGCGGGACGCCGCACCGGTCGCCGTACGGCCTGCGCGGCCCGTACGGCCCGTGCAGCCCGTGACGGCGGGCAGGACGAGCACCACCGGCACCACGGGCCCGGCGGCACCCCCGACGGCGCGCGCCGCCCCGTTCACGCCGCCCGACGGCGCTGAGCAACGGCGCTGAAGGACCCGACGCACCACCGAAGCAGCACCCGCACCACCAGGAGCACGGAGGGGCGGTCGCCCCGCGACGGAAGTCGCCCGGTGACCGCCCCTCTGCCGTCCCCGGAGGCCCTTCGGGGCCCGTCCGGGGAGCCCGGCGGTCCTGCCCTCGCACGTGCCTCTGGCACCTGCGCCGCCGGGGAGCACATCCTTAGCCCGTACCGGTTCGAGCCGCTGAGCCGCATTACCACTCGAAGGCCCTCGCCGTCTCGCAGAAGTGCTTTTCCGACGATCTGTTCTACTGCGCTGCTGTGATTCCCTGACGCCGACCTGGCCCAAGGTGACATGCTGCTCCAAGTCAGGGGGGTTGGTCCCAATGTCCGAAGTGTTCCGAGGGCTGCCGATCCAACGATCACCAGAGGTCCGGCCGGAGGTCGATGTGTCGACGAGCATCAATCCCACCGTGCGCCGTCGGCGCCTGGGCTCGGAGCTGCGCAAACTCCGCGAGGGCCTCGGGATGACGGCGGAGGAGGTGGCGGGCCGGCTGATGGTCTCCCAGTCGAAGATCAGCCGACTGGAGAACGGCCGCCGCAGCATCAGCCAGCGCGACGTGCGCGACCTCTGCGACGTCTACCTCGTGAACGACGAGCAGATGCGCGCCAGCCTGATGGAGATGGCCAAGGAGTCCCGCCAGCGCGGCTGGTGGCACGACTTCAACGACATGCCGACCCCGTACAGCGTCTACATCGGACTGGAGGCCGAGGCCTCCTCGATCCGCGCGTACGAATCCTCCTTCGTCCCGGGCCTGTTGCAGACCGAGCAGTACGCGCAGGCTGTCGTGGAGGGCACCCAGCCGGACACCGACGCGCTCGCCGTGCAGCGCAGGGTGCAGGTCCGGATGAAGCGCCAGGACCGCATCCAGGGCGAGAACCAGCTCGGCAGCCTGTGGACCGTCATAGACGAGGCGGTGCTGCGCCGCGAGGTCGGCAGCCGCGAGGTGATGGCCGAGCAGCTCAAGCACATGATGGAGCTGAGCCAGCACCCGAACATCACCATCCAGGTGATCCCGTTCTCGGCCGGGGCCCACCCCGGTATGACCGGGACATTCTCCCTGCTGGAGTTCCCCGAGTCAGCCGATTCCACGGTTGTCTACTTCGAAGGGGTGACGAGCGATCTCTACCTGGAGAAGGACGCGGACGTCCGCCGCTATACCGGTCTGTACGACTACCTGCGGGCGGCGGCACTCGGCGTGGCGGAGAGCCGGGCACTGATAGCTGAGATTGAAGAGGGATACCACTGATGAGCACCACCTCCGAGCACGGAACCCGCTGGCGGAAGAGCAGCCACAGCGGCGGCAACGGCGCCTGTGTGGAGATCGCCACGCCGGCCACGGGGGCGGTGGCGGTACGGGACTCCAAGGACCCTCAGGGGCCGCAGCTGCGCTTCTCCGCCGAGGCCTGGACCGCGTTCGCGAGCGCTGCGGCCACCGGGGTGTTCGGCCGCCACTGACCCTGCGGCGGCCATCGACCCGGCCCCGCGCCCCCGGTGCGAATCCGAGCTCGGCCCGGTTGCCCGTAGCAGTGGCCGTCGCCCTCGCCGGCGGCCGACGCTACGGGCAACCGTCGTTCCCGCCCGGACCGCTTTCCCGCCCGAACGACCTTCCCGCTCGGACTTCCCGCCCGAACTTCCCGTCCGGTCCGCCCCGTTCAGCGCACCACCGGGTACCGCTCGGCCCAGGTCAGCCCCTCCGGGGTGCGCGGATCGTGCAGTTCGGTGCCGTGCATCAGTTCCAGCACGAAGTCGTCGGCGAGTTCGAGGATGGCGCCTCGCCCCTCCAGCCCGGCCACCAGCCCCGACGGCAGCGCGGTGTCACCGTGCAGCACCCCGAGCAGGCTCCCGCAGACCGCGCCGGTGGAGTCGCTGTCCCCGGAGTGGTTGACGGCGAGCAGCAGGCCCGAGCGCACGTCGTGCGCGACCAGCGCGCAGTAGACCCCGATCGCCAGCGCCTCCTCGGCGACCCAGCCCTCCCCCAGCGCCTCCACCCGGTCGGCGGACGGCTCGCCGGCCCGGACGGCGTCCAGCGCGGCCCGCAGCGCGGCGGTGGTCTCCTCGTGCGCCTGCCGCTCGGAGAGCAGCGCCAGGGCGAGGTGGACGCCCTCCTCCAGGGTGCCGCCGCGGGCCACGCTCTGGACGATCACCGCGAGCGCGCCCGCCGCGAGGTAGCCGGTGGGGTGGCCGTGGGTGAGCACCGCGCACTCCACCGCGAGTTGGAAGACCAGGCCCGGCTCCCAGCTGGTGAGCAGGCCGAACGGCGCCGCCCGCACCACCGTGCCGCAGGCCTTGGAGTGCGGGTTCTTGGGCCGCTCCACGGTGCCGAGGAACTCGGCGTCGGCGCCGGTCAGGCCGGACAGGCAGCCCTGGCCGGGGGCGCGCTGGGCGTACAGCCACTCCTCGCGGCCGAGCCAGCCGAGGTCGGGGCGGCGCTCGTCGGGGCCCCAGTCGCGCTGGGTGGCGGCCCAGCGCAGGTAGGCCAGGTGCAGGTCGGTGGGCGGGTGCCAGCTGCCGGTGTCGCGCCGGATGTGGGCGCGGATCAGGCCGTCGACGGTGAACAGGGTGAGCTGGGTGTCGTCGGTGACGGCGCCGGTGCGCCCGTACGCGGGGACGTAGCCGGTGACGCCCTGCGGGCCGTGCTGGGCCCGGATCTTCTCCAGCGGCTCGAACTCGACGCCGGCGCCGAGCGCGTCGCCGATGGCACCGCCGAGCAGACAGCCCCGCACCCGGCTGCGGAAGTCCTGCTGCTGGGCGCGTGACCACAGTGGCATCACGACGGGGCGCCTTTCCTCGGGGCAGGGGGCTGCGCGACGCACGGCCGCGGCGCGCGCCCTGGCACTGTATTCGAAGACCCGAGCGAATCAAGGGCGTCCCTCGTGCTCCGGTTTCCCGGCCCCGGCCGCCGTACGGGCGGCAGCGGGGCCGGGGGAACCGGCAGGCCGGGGCCGGGTGAACCAGCAGGCCGGGGAACCGGGAGGCCGGTGGCAGGGAAGTGGCGGGATCAGTCCAGGACCGGCAGCAGCTCCGGCAGGTGCCCGTCCGAGGCCAGCGCCGCCGCCCGGCGCTCGGCCGGCACCTCGCCGTACGTGGTGGTGCGCTGGCGGTGCGGGCGGCCCGCCGCCTCGGCGATCGCCTGGAGGTCGCGCACCGACTTGTAGCTCCCGTACGCCGAGCCGGCCATCCGCGAGATGGTCTCCTCCATCAGCGTGCCGCCCAGGTCGTTGGCGCCCGAGCGGAGCATCTCGGCGGCGCCCTCCGCGCCCAGCTTGACCCAGCTGGTCTGGATGTTGGGGATGTGCGGGTGCAGCAGCAGCCGGGCCATCGCGACCACCGCGCGGTTGTCCCGGGCGGTCGGGCCGGGCCGGGCGATGCCGGCCAGGTAGACCGGCGCGTTGGTGTGGATGAACGGCAGGGTCACGAACTCGGTGAAGCCGCCGCCCGTGCCGTTGGCCGCCAGGGAGCGCTGCTGGATCTCGGCGAGCAGCCGCAGGTGCCCGAGCCAGTGCTTCGGGGTGTCCACGTGCCCGTACATCATGGTGGACGAGGAGCGGATGCCCAGTTCGTGCGCGGTGGTGACCACCTCGACCCAGGTGGCGGCGGGCAGCTTGCCCTTGGTGAGCACCCAGCGGACCTCGTCGTCCAGGATCTCGGCCGCCGTACCCGGGATGCTGTCCAGGCCGTTCTCCTTGGCCCGCTGGAGCCAGTCGCGGATGGACAGCCCGGTGCGGGTCGCGCCGTTGACCACCTCCATCGGCGAGAAGGCGTGCACGTGGATGCCGGGCACCCGCTCCTTCACCGCGCGGGCGATGTCGAAGTAGGCGGTGCCGGGCAGGTCCGGGTGGATGCCGCCCTGCATGCAGACCTCGGTGGCGCCCACCTCCCAGGCCTGCGCGGCCCGGTCGGCGACCTGCTCCAGCGACAGGGTGTAGGCGTCGGCGTCGGTGCGGCGCTGGGCGAACGCGCAGAAGCGGCAGCCGGTGTAGCAGACGTTGGTGAAGTTGATGTTCCGGGTGACGCAGTAGGTGACGTCCTCGCCCACGGTGTCCCGGCGGACGTCGTCGGCGATCCGGCAGAGCGCGTCCAGGGCCGGGCCGTCCGCGTGGAACAGCGCCAGCGCCTGGTCGTCGGTGAGCCGCGTCGGGTCGTCGGCGGCCACCGCCAGCGCCTCGCGCAGGTCGCCGACCAGCCGCTCGGGCGCGCCCTCGGCGAGCACCTGCTCGCGCAGCACCTCCCAGTCGCCGTAGACGTCCTCGAAGTCGGCCCGGCGGTCGCCGGTGCGGCCCTCGGTGTCGATGGTGGCGTGCAGGTCGGTCCGCCCGTACGAGACGGGCAGGTCCTCGGGCTCCTGCCAGGGCAGGCCGCGGACCACCGCGTCCGGGTTCGCCAGCCCGGTCTCCGGGTCGGCGAGGGCGCGCACGTGCGGCAGCACCCGCGGGTCCAGCCAGGGCTCGCCGCGCCGCACGTACTCGGGGTAGACGGCGAGGCGCTCGCGCAGTTCGAAGCCGGCGGCCGCGGAGCGCTCGGCGAGCCGCTCGATCTGCGGCCACGGGCGTTCGGGGTTGACGTGGTCGGGGGTGAGCGGCGAGACGCCGCCCCAGTCGTCGACGCCGGCCGCGATCAGCCGCTCGTACTCGCCGTCCACCAGGTTCGGCGGCGCCTGCAGGCAGGCCGCCGGGCCCATCACGTGCCGGGCCACCGCCACGGTGGCGACCAGCTCGTCCAGTTCGGCGTCGGGCATGCCGCGCATCGCCGTGTCCGGCTTGGCGCGGAAGTTCTGCAGGATCAGCTCCTGGACGCCGTGGTAGGCCCGGGAGACCTTGCGCAGCGCGAACAGCGACTCCGCGCGCTCCTGGTACGTCTCGCCGATGCCGATCAGCAGGCCGCTGGTGAACGGGACGGAGCTGCGCCCGGCGTCCTCCAGCACCCGCAGCCGGACGGCCGGCTCCTTGTCCGGCGAGCCGTGGTGCGGGCCGCCGGGCTCGCTCCACAGCCGGGTGGCGGTGGTCTCCAGCATCATGCCCATCGAGGCGGAGACGGGCTTGAGCCGCTGGAAGTCCGTCCAGCCGAGCACCCCGGGGTTGAGGTGCGGGAGCAGGCCGGTCTCCTCCAGGATGCGGATCGACATCGCCCGCACGTAGGCGATGGTGTCGTCGTACCCGTGCGCGTCGAGCCACTCGCGGGCCTCGGGCCAGCGGTCCTCGGGCTTGTCGCCGAGGGTGATCAGGGCTTCCTTGCAGCCGAGTTCGGCCCCGCGCCGGGCGACGTCCAGCACCTCGTCGGGGGACATGAACATCCCGTGGCCCGCCCGGCGCAGCTTGCCGGGGACGGTGACGAAGGTGCAGTAGTGGCACTTGTCGCGGCAGAGCCGGGTGAGCGGGATGAAGACGCTCTTGGAGTAGGTGATGACGCCGGGCCGTCCGGCCGCCTCCAGCCCCGCGTCGCGGACCCGGGCGGCGCTCGCACACAGGTCGTTCAGGTCCTCGCCTCTGGCCTGGAGCAGCACCGCGGTCTCGGTGACGTCCAGGGCGACGCCGTCCCGGGCTCGGCGCAGTGCGCGCCGCATCGCGTTAGCGGTCGGGGGGTTGCTTGCGTCCATGGCGGTTCCGTCCATGGCGCGACCCTACGCCAGGTGTCGTACGTTCGGAGTAGCCAACCCTGAGGGCGTCTCAGGGTCGATGTACCCGTGAGGTTTACCCCGAACTGGCCCCGCAGGGCGATGACGGGAGCGGAGTGCGGGCCTCTAATGGAGGGGCACAGCCAATCGCTCGTGTTCGTAGAGGAGTTGAGGACGCCATGACCAATGACACGGCGGCGGGGGACAACGTGGACGGCGGCGTGCCGTACCGCTCACGGCGGCGCATGCTGGTGCGGGCCGGGGTACCGCTGACGGTGGCCGCGGTGATCGCCGCCGGGGTCGGGCTGGTGCCCGCACTGGCCGCCGACGCCCCGCCCGAACTTCCCTCGCTGACGCCGGAGCAGCTGGTGGCCAAGGTGCTCGGCTCCGACGCGCAGAGCCTCTCCGGCACGGTGTCGGTCTCCACCGACCTCGGCCTGCCCAGCCAGCTGCTGGGTGCCGCGGCCGGCGGGCTCGGCGCGGCGGCCGGGCGCGGCGGCGGCCAGGGCTCCTCGGCGGCCGACCCGCAGGCCAAGCTGCTCGGCCTGCTCGGCGGTGACCAGACGCTGCGGATCGCGGTGGACGGCCCGGACCGCCAGCGGGTCGACCTGCTGGAGGACATGGCCGGCTACACCGTCGTCCACAACGGCGACCAGGCCTGGGCCTGGGACAGCTCGACCAACACCGCCGTGCGCCTGACCGGCCAGACGGGCGCCCAGCACCCCGACGCCGCCGGCAAGCACGCCGGGGCGCCGCTGACCGGGGTGCCGACGACCCCGCAGGAGGCCGCCCGGCAGTTCCTGACCGCGAGCGCGGGCACCACGTCGGTCACCGTGGCCGGCACCGCCAACGTGGCCGGGCAGAAGGCGTACCAGCTGAGCGTCAAGCCCGCGCAGTCCGGTTCGACCGTCGCCGAGGTCCGGATCGCGGTCGCCGCCGACAACGGGGTGCCGCTCTCGGTGGTGGTCAAGGGCGTCGACGGTTCCACCGTGCTGGACGTCCACTTCACCGACGTGTCCTTCGCCAAGCCGGCCGCCAAGACCTTCGACTTCACCGTGCCCAAGGGCGCCAAGGTGACGGAGCACAAGGCGGACGAGGGCGCCAAGGGCGAGGTGCCGCAGGGCTTCGCGCCCGAGGGTTCCGCTCCCGGGGGCAAGGCCGGTCAGGACGCCTCGGGCCAGGACCACGGCGGCGTGAACGTGATCGGCGAGGGCTGGACGACCGTGGTCTCGGCGCAGCTGCCCGGCGGCGCCGTCGACGCGCCGCAGGACGGCGGCAAGGGCGGCAAGCACGGCGGCCGGGGCGCGGCCCTGAACCCGCAGGCGCTGGTGAAGTCGCTCGGCAAGCCGGTCGGCGGCGGCACGCTGATCAGCACCAAGGTGGTGAACGTCCTGGTCACCGACGACGGCCGGGTGTTCGCCGGCGCGGTGACCCTGCCGGTGCTCCAGCACGCCGCCGGGGTGAACTGACGGATGACGAAGACTCCCGTAACGGGGGACGTTACGGAGTCGGCCGGGGGTCCGGGCGCCGAGCAGCGCCCGGGCCCCGCGCCTTCCGCCTCTCCCTCCTCCTCCCCCTCCGCCCCCGGTTCCGCCGCCTCCGCCGGTTCCGCCGGCTCCTCCCGGCCCGACGACGTGATCAGGACCCGCGGCCTGACCAAGCGCTTCCGGGGCGGCCAGCTCGCCGTGGACGGCCTGGACCTGAGCGTGCCGCGCGGCTCCGTCTTCGGCTTCCTCGGCCCGAACGGCTCCGGCAAGACCACCACCATCCGGATGCTGATGGGCCTGATCGCCCCCACCTCCGGCGTGGCCACCGTCCTCGGCGAGCCGATGCCGCAGTCCGTCGCCTCCGTGCTGCCCCGGGTGGGCGCGCTGATCGAGGGCCCGGCGCTGTACGGCTTCCTCTCCGGGCGGGACAACCTGGTCCGGTTCGACGCCGCCGACCCGACCGCCGACCCGCGCACCCGGCGCCTGCGCGTCGAGACGGCGTTGGAACGGGTCGGGCTGAGCGCCGCGGCGGCCAAGAAGGCCCGCGCGTACTCGCTGGGCATGAAGCAGCGGCTCGGCCTGGCGTCGGCGCTGCTCCAGCCGCGCGAGCTGCTGGTGCTGGACGAGCCCACCAACGGGCTGGACCCGCAGGGCATGCGCGAGATCCGGGCGCTGGTGCGGGAGGTCGCGGCGGAGGGGACCACGGTGTTCCTCTCCTCGCACCTGCTGGACGAGATCGAGCAGGTCTGCACGCACGCGGCGGTGATGTCCCGGGGCCGGCTGGTGGTGCAGGGCACCGTCGCCGAACTGGCCGCCCGCGCGCAGGGCCGGCTGGTGGTCCGCACGCCGGACGTGGCGCACGCCGTGGAGGTGCTGGCGGCCCACCGGGTCGGCTCCCTGCTGCCCCGCGACGGGCGGGTGGACGGCGATCTCGGCGCGCTCGGCCCGCTCGGCTCCCCGGTCGAGGAGGCGCTGCCGAAGCTGTGTGCGGCGCTGGTCGAGGCCGGGGTGCGGGTGCACGGGTTCGGGCTGGAGCGGGGCACGTTGGAGGACGCCTTCGTGGCGCTGACCGGGGAGGGCTTCGATGTCGCAGGCTGAGCTGTCACAGGCCGGGGCGGTGCCTGTCGGGGCGCAGCCGGTCGGTGCGCAGCCGGTCCGGGCCGGGCGGAGGCCGCAGACGGCGGCCGGGTTCCTGGCGCTGTTCCGCAACGAACTGCACCTGACCTTCCGCCGGATGCGCACCAAGGTGCTGCTGGGGATCCTGGCGGTGCTGCCGATCCTGATCGGCGTGGTCGTCAAGCTCAACACGGGCAGCCCGCACGAGGGCGGCGGCGGGGTGAACTTCATCGCGCAGACCACCCAGAACGGCCTGTTCCTGGTCTTCACCGCCCTCGCGGTCGCGCTGCCGGTGTTCCTGCCGATGACGGTCGGCGTGGTCGCCGGGGACTCGGTCGCCGGCGAGGCGGCCACCGGGACGCTGCGCTACCTGCTGGTCGCCCCGGCCGGGCGCACCCGGCTGCTGGCCGCCAAGTTCACCGCCGGGCTGGTGTTCTGCCTGGCCGCCACCGCGGCGGTCGCGGCGGCGGCGCTGGCCACCGGCGCCGCGCTGTTCCCGCTCGGCGAGGTGACGCTGATCTCCGGCGACACCATCGGCTTCGGCGACGCGCTGTTGCGCGCGGTGCTCGTGGCCGGGGTGGTGGCGGCCTCGCTGGCCGGGCTGGTGGCGATCGGGCTGTTCGTCTCCACGCTCACCGGCAGCGGCATCGCGGCGATGGCCGCGACCGTCGGGCTGGTGGTCACCGTGCAGATCCTGGACGCCTTCCCGCAGCTGGACGCCGTGAGGCCGTTCCTGTTCACCCATTACTGGCTCAGCTTCGCGGACCTCCTGCGCCAGCCGATGTACTGGGACGACGTGTGGAAGGACCTCGGCCTCCAGGCCGCCTACGTCGCCGTGTTCGGCGCGGCGGCCTGGTCCCGCTTCACCAGCCGGGACATCAGCGCCTGACGGCCGCCTCGGCGGGGGCGGGCTGCGGCACGGCCGCGGCCCGCCCGGCGCGGTCGGCCCGCACCTGGCGCAGCGCGTCCCAGGTGAGCACCGCGAGCGCCAGCCAGACCAGGCCGAAGCCGGCCCAGCGGGCGGGCGGCATCGACTCGTGGAACACCGCCACGCCGATCAGGAACTGGAACACCGGCGCCAGGTACTGCAGCAGCCCGAGCACGGTCAGCGGCACCCGCACGGCCGCCGTGCCGAAGAGCAGCAGCGGGATCGCCGTGATCACCCCGCTGAGCATCAGCAGCCCGGAGTGCCCCCAGCCGTACGAGCCGGCCACCGTGTGGCCGAAGGTGCCGCGCCCGCTGACCTCCAGGTAGATCAGGTAGCCGAGCGCGAACGGGAACATGAAGGCGCTCTCCGCCGCCAGGCTCTCCAGCCCGCTCAGTCCGACCTTCTTCTTCAGCAGCCCGTACGTGGCGAAGGAGAGCGCCAGGGTGAGCGCGATCCACGGCAGCCGCCCGTACGCGACGCTGAGCACCGCGACGGCGGCCGCGCCGACGCCGACCGCCGCCCACTGCGCCGTCCGCAGCCGTTCCTTGAGTACCAGGACGCCGAAGCCGATGGTGACCAGCGGGTTGATGAAGTAGCCGAGGCTGGTCTCGACGACGTGCCCGGCGTTGACGCCCCAGATGTAGACGCCCCAGTTGATCGAGATCACCGTGGCCGCGCCGGCCAGCATGGCGAGCCGTCGGGGCTGGCGCAGCAGCGGGCGTATCCAGCTCCAGTGCCGCTGGGCGATCAGCAGCAGCACCACGGCGAGCAGGGACCAGACCATCCGGTTGGCCAGGATGTCGTCGGCGGCGCCGGGCTCCAGCAGTGGCCAGAACAGGGGGAAGAGGCCCCAGATGCCGTAGGCCGCGACGCCGTACCAGAGGCCTCGACCGCTGTCCTGCTGGGTTGTGTCTGGCATGGCCGCCTGCCCTCCGCGCGCGTGTGTCGAGGTGACGGTAGCTGGCGGAGGGGCAGGCTGTCATCTCCGTTTCCGCATTTTGGTCATGACATCGCTGACCTCGGGAAACGCGGGGCTCATCGCCGGCCCGCAGCGCCTCAGGCCTGGAGCGCGGCGCGCACCGACTCGGCCAGCGGGACGGTCGGGCGGCCGATCAGCCGGGCCAGGTCGCCCGGGGTGCCGGCCAGCTCGCCACGGGCGATGCCCGCGTCCACGTCCACCAGCACCTCGGCGAAGCCCTCCGGCAGGCCCGCGCCGACCAACGCCGCGAGGTGCTCCGCCGGTGCCACGTCCTGGTGCGCGACCGGCTGCCCGGAGACCAGCGCCAGCTCGGCCGCCAGCTCCGCCAGGCTCCACGCGGCGTCGCCGCTCAGCTCGTACACCCGGCCCTCGTGGCCCTCGCCGAGGAGCACGGCGACCGCCGCGTCCGCGTAGTCCTTGCGCGGGGCGGTGGCCACCCGGCCGTCCCCGGCGCTGCCGAGCACCACGCCGCGCGCCACCGTGCCGGCCGCGTCCCCCAGGTAGTTCTCGGTGT
The DNA here is from genome assembly GCF_041435235.1 of Kitasatospora sp. NBC_01300. NCBI lineage: Bacteria > Bacillati > Actinomycetota > Actinomycetes > Kitasatosporales > Streptomycetaceae > Kitasatospora > Kitasatospora sp. NBC_01300. The sequence goes on from NZ_CP108408.1 coordinate 3,340,713, forward strand.
ACCAGCCGTTGCGCAGCAGGACGGACGGCAGGCCGGATGCGCGGATCAGCTCCTCCGTCGCCTTGTGCTCGTCGGCCAGCCGGAAGGTCGCCGCGCCCGGCGCGCTCGTGTAGGCGAACAGCGCGACGCCGGCCGCACGGGCCGCGTCGACCACCGCGCGGTGCTGCGGGATCCGGCGGCCGACCTCGCTGCCCGAGATCAGCAGCACCCGGTCACCGGCCGCGAAGGCGCCGGCCAGGGACGCCGGGTCGTCGTAGTCGACCACGCGGACGGCGACCCCGCGCGCGGCCAGGTCGGCCGCCTTCTCGGCGGAGCGGACGGCGACGGCCACCTCGCTCGCGGGGACCGCGGCCAGCAGGCCTTCGACGACGAGACGGCCGAGCTGGCCGGTGGCACCGGTGACGACGTACATGGGGATGCTCCTCGGGTGGGTTTCTGCCTCGATGGGGTTCCTGCCTCGAAACTCACCCTAGGGACTGCACTAACCTTTCGAAAGTACGCACTTCAAAGTACGGTACTGACATGAAGGTAATGGCAGGACAGTCATGAGGACCCTGGAGGAAGGCCGCCCGGCCGTCCCGGTGCGCGAGCTGCCGCCGGCCGACGTGTTCGACCGCATGTGCCCGTCCCGGGGCGTGCTGGAGCACGTCACCAGCCGCTGGGGCGTCCTCGTGCTCGGTGCGCTGCGCGAGCGCGGCTACCGCTTCAGCGAACTGCGCCGCCGGGTCTCCGGCGTCAGCGAGAAGATGCTCGCGCAGACCCTGCAGACGCTGGAGCGCGACGGCTTCGTGCACCGCGAGGCCCACCCGGTGATCCCGCCCCGGGTCGACTACAGCCTCACCCCGCTCGGCCGGGAGGCCGCCGAACTGGTCGCCGCCCTCGCGCACTGGTCCGAGCAGCGGGTCCCCGCCGTCGAGGCCGCCCGCGCGGAGTACGACGCCCGGCCTAGCGTTCGCTGATCAGGGCCGCCAGCCCGTCCAGGACGCGGGCCAGGCCGAAGGCGTACGCGTGGTCCGGGTCGTACGCGCCGCCGTGCGCCTCGCCGGCGGCGGCGCCCACCCGGGCCGCGACCGGGTAGCGCTCGGCGTCGAAGACCTTGGCGAGCAGTTCGGCGTTGGCGTCCCACCACTGCGCGTCGGTCATCGCGCTGTCCTGCCGGGCGGCGCGCTCGTCGGCGGCCATCCGGGCGCAGGTCTGGACGAAGCCCAGCAGGTGGGTGAGCGCCGCGTCCAGTTCGACGTCGGGCAGGCCGGTGCCCTCGAAGGCGCGCAGCTCGTACTCGTACTTGGCCATCAGGCCCGGGCCGAGCGGCGGGCGGCTGGTGGAGACCGCCGAGACCCACGGGTGGGCTCGGTGCAGCGCCCGGTTGTCGTCGGCGACGGCGGTGACCCTGGCCCGCCAGCCGTCGTCGGCGGGGGTGCTGCGCGGCGTCGTCGCGTAGACGGTGTCCAGCATCAGATCGAGCAGTTCGGCCTTGCCGGGGACGTAGGTGTACAGCGCCATCGGGGACAGCCCGAGCTCCTGCGCCACCCGGCGCATGGTGACGGCGTCCACGCCCTCGGCGTCGGCCAGGGCGATGGCCACGGCGGCGATCTCGCCGGTCGACCGGGCCTGCCGCGGGCCGCGCCGGCCGGGCTTCTCCTCGGCGGTCAGCCCCCAGAGCAGGGCGAGGGTGCGCGCCGGATCTCCTGCGCTGCTGCGGTCCGTGGCCATGGGGGGATCTTTTCACGGCCCCGCCGACGGCTCGACGGAGCGACGGCCGGTCGCTCGGCGGGCCGGCAGCCCGGTGCCGGCGTCATACGAGCGCCGGGTGGATCAGCCGCCCGTGGTGGACGAGCGAGGCGGACTGCTTGAGCCGGTTCACCCGGACGCTGATCTCGTAGCCGCGGATGCCCTCGACGTGGGCCAGGCGGCCGGTGAGGTAACGGTAGAAGTCGGGGGTGTCCCGGCAGGCGACCACGGCCATCAGGTTGTGGCGTCCGCTGATCGCGGCGACGAACGCGCACTCGTGGTGGCCGCCGACCTCCTCGCCGACCTGGTGCAGCCGCGGTAGGTCGACCTGCAGCCACAGGGTGGCGTTGAGCCGGTAGCCGAGGCGCTCGGCCAGGGTGTCGACGTCGTACGTGAGCGAGCCGGCCGCCTCCAGTGCCTCCAGGCGACGGGCGACCCGGGGCTTGGACCAGCCGGTGACCTCGGCCAGGTGGGTGTGGGTGGCCCGGCCGTCCTCGGCGAGCGCGCGCAGCAGCGGCAGGTCCTGTTCGCCCAGGGGCGTCGACGAGGCCGCTGCCGGGGTGGGGTGGCCGGAGGTCAGCCGCCGCACCTGTTCGGGGGTGAGCGAGGCGTCGGGGTCGGTCCAGGGCGCGGTTCCGGGACCGCCGTAGATGCGCACGACCAGGTCGACGTTCACGTCCAGGACCGCGCCCGCTCGCGGCAGCTGGCGCAGCAGCAGGTCGTCGTGGTCGGTTCCGGCGGGGGACCGGATGATGCAGATGATCTCCGAGCCGCCGGAGGCGATGCCGACGTACGCCACCTCGGACCGGCGGGCCAGTGACTGGGCCAGCGGTGCCACCGCATCAGGTCGGCAGCGCAGCCGGACGATCCACTCCGCCTGGCCGTCGGCGTTCGGGTTGCCCAGCCCGACGACGCGCAGCAGGCCGTCCCGCCGCAGGGCGGCGTAGCGGCGCGCCACAGTCTGTTCGGACACGCCGATGACCTCCCCGAGCCGCCGGAACGAGACCCGGGGCGCGCACTGCAAACCGTGGATGATTTTGCGGTCCAGATCATCAGCCATGGAGGAATGGTCCCATCGCCAGGCGCTCAGGCGGAGGTTCCGGGAGGCTTCTTGGGATCGACTGCGGGTTTCGGGCGCCTCGGGGAGAAGCTGATCGGCGGCTCCACGGGCGGCTGCCATCGGCCGTCGCCCCCGGGAGCGGGCGCACGCTCCCGGCGGCGCTCCGAGAATGCGGGGCCTCCCCCGCAGCAGCCGAAGGAACGACCCCGTGAACTCCACAACGACGCCGGACCTCAGGGCCGGACGGGCCGCCACGCTCGTCATGGCCTGCCTGGGTGTCTTCGTCGCCTACCTGCCCGTCACCACCGTGTCGGTGAGCCTGCCGGCGATCCAGCGCGCGCTGGGCACGTCGACCTCCGAACTGTCCTGGGTGTCGGACGCGTTCGTGCTGCCGATGGCCGCGCTGATCCTGACCACCGGCGTCTGGGGCGATGTCCACGGCCGCAAGAAGGTCTTCCAGACCGGCATGGTCTTCTGTGCGCTGGGCGCCGCGATCTCGCTGCTGTCCAACTCGGTGCAGGCACTGTGGGTCGGGCAGGCGGTCTCCGGCATCGGCGCCGCCGCTCTGCTGCCCACCACACTCACGCTGATCAGCCATGCCGTGCCCGACCACCGTGAGCGGGGCAAGTTCATCGGCTTCTGGGCGATGAGCCTGACGGCCCCGCTCGCCGTCGGCCCGCTGATCGGCGGCGCCCTGCTGGAGCACACCACCTGGCGCTGGATCTTCCTGCTGCCGATACCGCTCTCCGTGGCCCTGCTGGCCGTCGCCGCGTTCCGGCTGCCCGACTCGCGCGCCCCGCACGGCCGCCGGCTCGACTGGCCCGGCCAGATCACCGCCGCCGTCGCCGTCACCGCACTGGTCTACGGCGTCATCGAGGGCGGCGCGGGAGGCTTCGACGAACCCGCTGTGATCACCGCGCTGACGCTCGGCGCGGTCGCCGCCGGAGCCTTCGTCCTGGTGGAACTCCGCAGTGCCGGCCCGATGCTGGACCTGGCGCTGTTCCGCAGCCCCGCGTTCACCGCCACCGCACTGGTGGCCGTGGTCAGCTTCCTCGGCCTGATCGGCTTCTTCTTCGTGCTCAGCCTGTACTTCGGCCTGGTCCAGCACCTGAGCACCATGCAGGCGGCACTGCGGATGGTGCTGGTGTCCGGCACCTCGCTGGTGGCCGGCCTCCCGGTCGGACGGCTGATGCACCGGATCCCGCCGCGGGTGCTGATCACCTCCGGGCTGGTGCTGATCGCCGCCGCGATGTTCGCCATGACCGGCGTCGACGCCCACACCTCCTACGCGGCGCTGACCTGGCGGCTGGTACTGCTCGGACTCGGCATGGGCGCGGTGCTCACCCCGATGACCGCCTCCGCGGTCTCCGCCGTTCCCTTCCACCTGGCCGGGATGGCCGCGGCCGGCAACAACGCGATCCGCCAGGTCGGCGCCGCGCTCGGCCCGGCCGTCCTCGGGGCGCTGCTCACCACCCGCGCCCTGAACGCCCTGCCCGAACAGCTCGCGAACGCCGGCGTCCCGGCCCGGACCGGCGCGCGCGTCCTGGACGCCGCCCGCGAACACGGCCTGGGCGCCGTCGCCGGACTCGACCTCGGCCCCGCCACGGGACAGGCCCTGACCGCGCTGAGCAACTCCTTCCTGGACGGCATGCGGCTGTGCCTGCTGGTCTCCGCCGGCCTCGCCCTGCTGGCCGCGCTGGCCTGCGCCCTGCTGCTGAGGAGCCCGTCGAGCGCGGCACCGAGGGCGGCTGGTCCGGGACGGCCGGTGCCGGAAGCGGAGCAGGCCGCGGTCCCGGTTGCGGTCCCGGTCGCGGCGCAGCCGGCCTGAGGACCCGCCCGGCGATCTTTCCGCGAACCCCGGCGGAGCCCCCGGCCGGTGCACCGGCCGACCGTGATCGATCTCGGCGCCGACCGCTGTACCGGTGTTCCCCGAGGCCGGGCTACCGTCTCTCCATGACCAGCGTCCCGACCAGCAACGGCCCGAGTGGCAGCGGCCCGAGCGGTGGCGGCCCGAGCGGTGGCGGCCCGGACCCGCTCCCGGGCACCGACACCCCCGAGGCCATCCGGCCCCGCGTCACCTGCCGCCGCTGCCACCGCCCGCTGCACGACCCGGAGTCGCGGATCCTGCGGCTCGGCCCGGAGTGCCGCGATCCGGCGGAGCGGGTCGCGCGCTTCGACGTCGACCAGGATCCGCTGCCGGGCATCGGGTGACGCACGTCGGGTGACGGGCGTGGCCCGGCGCCCCCTGTTGTAGCGCCCGTCAGGTGTTGTAGCGCCCGTCAGGCACGCCGGAAGAGGCGGCGCAGGAGGCCGGGGCGGGGTTCCGGCTGTTCCTGGGGCGCCACCTCGGCCTGCTGGGCTTCCCCGACCTCCCGGGCTTCCCTCGCCTCCCGGGCCTCCCTGGCCTCCTGCGCCTCGGCCCGCTCGATCATCCGCCGGGCCAGGTCGAGGTCGGCCCGGGGCAGCCAGGGCGCGGTGAGCGACAGCGCGGCGAGCGAGCGCAGGACGGTCACCACACGGGTGCGGCGGGCCCGGGCGCTGTAGTGCAGCCGCTGCCGGAGCCGGTCGGCGATGTCGGCGCGGGTCTCGGGGTGCGTCCAGCCGATCGCGACGAGGGCGAAGCCGGCCGCCTCGACCACCCAGTCCTCGGGCCCGAGCAGCAGGTCGACCAGCACGCGGCGGCGCTCGGACTCCTCCCACGGCTGGTCGGTGCGGTGGTGGGCGATGCCGAGGCAGGCGAAGACCTGGACGGCCCGCACCCACAGTTCGGGCTGGTGGGCGAGCAGGGCCCGGCCGAGCTCGTCCTCCCGGGGCATCGGCGGGTGGACGAGCGCGCCGAGCAGGTCGTCGAGCGGCAGCCCGGCCAGCCGGACGGCGTGGTCGTAGGCGGCGGGGACGGTCGCCCAGACGATCTCGGCGGTGGCCCGGACGAGTTCGGCGCTGTCGGGTGCGGGCGGGGCGACGGCCGGGCGCGGGTCGGTGCCGTCCCAGGCCCAGATCCGGGTGGCCGGTTCGGCCAGTGGGAGCCGGGGGTCGGGCTCGGCGACGGACTGGTAGGCGACGGTGGAACGCGGCAGGGCGAGGCGGACGGCCAGCAGGGAGCTGGGCGGTTCCACGGCGGAGGCGCTGCACTCGATCTCGCTGTCGCGGGTGGTGCCGGGGGCGGCGAGCACCTGGTGCAGCACGTTGACGGTCGCCTCGGTGGCGCCGGAGACCATGCCGAGCCAGGGTTCCCGGTGGCTGAGCCGTTCCAGCAGGTCCTGGGCGTACTCGTGGTCCGGGTGGGCGCGGTGGTGGTCGGCCAGGGCGAGCAGGTGGGCGGTGTCGCCGTCGGCGGCGTGCCGCAGGCCGTACCGGGCGGGGGCCGCCTTGGGGTGGTCGGGTTCGGTGGCGAGCACGCGGTCCAGCCAGGGCAGGCCGTCGGCGGGGCGGCCGAGGGCGCCGTACAACTCGGCGACGTCGACGGCGAGGTAGCTGCTGGAGTTGTCCCGCTCCGGTTCGACCCGGGCCAGTTCGGCCTCCCAGACGGCGAGCGCCCGTTCCGGCCGGCCGTGCGCGCGCAGGGCGTTGCCGAGCATCACGGACGGCAGGTAGCCGGGGGACAGCAGGTGGGCCAGTTCGGCGAGTTCGACGGCGCGGTCGGTGGCGCCGAGGCGGCGGGTGAGGCCGGAGGCCATCGCGAGCAGCAGTGCGTGGTCGCCGTGGCGGGCCACCACGGACTGGACGAAGTCCTCGAACGGCTGGACGGCTTCGGCGAGTTCGGCGGGCAGCGGGTCGGGCAGTCCGCCGGTGGCCCGGGCCACCGCCTGGGCGACGGCGTCCGGGTCGACGAGGGCGGGCAGGTCCTCACGGGCGAGCCAGGCGGCGTGCGCCCAGGGTCTCGCGGGCTCGTACTGGATCGCGGAGGCGAGCAGGCCGACGGCGGTGTCCCAGTCCCCGGCGGCGGCCTCGACGTGGGCCCGGCAGGCGACGGTGCCCAGGTAGACCTGGCCGTCCAGCGGGAACAGGTCGCGGGCGGCGGCCGGTCCTCCGGCGGCGGCGCACAACTCGGCCAGTGCCTCGTGCAGTTCGGGGAGCTGGGGGTCGGCGAGGATCGCGTCGGCCAGGTGGTCGGCGGCGTGCGGGAGGTCTCCGGAGTCGATCGCCAGCCGGGCCACCGCCACCTCGCCCTCCGCCGCCAGCCGCTCGTCGCCCTCGTCGTCGGCGTGCCCCATGTGGTCGTCCCCCCGCTCGCGGTGTCTGCCCTGTGCGCGGACGAGGCTATCCCGCGCATCTGATGACCGGATGATCAATTTGTCGGTGTGTCGGACGAGCTGGAATTGGCCTGAATCACGCCCACCTTCTGGGCCGGATACACCTCGAACGAGTGGTTTGGGTGCTGGTCTACGCCTTTTCCCGGAATCGGCGCACCACGATGTTCCCGGCTCTTCGCTCCCGAAGCATCCCTCGATGCACCTACCGATGCACCCACCGGAGCACCACCGGAGCGCCACCGGAGCACCCCGACCCCGACGACAAGCGAGAAGTGACGATGAAGCTCTCCCGCACCCTGTCCATGGCCGCCTCGGCCGCCGTCCTGAGCACCGTCGCCCTGGGCACCACCGCCCTCACCGGGCACGCCACACCCGCGGCCGCCGCCTCGTTCGTGGTCAGCGAGGCCCAGTTCAACCAGATGTTCCCGAGCCGGAACTCCTTCTACACCTACCGCGGCCTGACCGACGCCCTCAGCGCCTACCCCGGGTTCACCACCACCGGCAACGACGCCACCCGCAAGCGCGAGGCGGCCGCCTTCCTCGCCAACGTCAGCCACGAGACCGGCGGCCTGAAGTACGTCGTCGAGCAGAACACCGCCAACTACAGCCACTACTGCGACACCTCGCAGCCCTACGGCTGTCCCGCCGGCAAGAGCGCCTACTACGGGCGCGGCCCGCTCCAGATCAGCTGGAACTTCAACTACAAGGCGGCGGGCGACGCCCTGCACATCGACCTGCTGAACAACCCCTCCCTGGCCGAGAAGGACCCGGCCGTCTCCTGGAAGACCGGCCTCTGGTTCTGGAACTCCCAGAAGGGCGCCGGGACGATGACCGCGCACGACGCCATCGTCAACGGCAAGGGCTTCGGCGAGACCATCCGCAGCATCAACGGCGACCTGGAGTGCAACGGCAAGAACCCGGACGAGCGCAACGACCGCATCAACCTCTACAAGAAGTTCGTCGGCGTCCTCGGCACCGACGTCGGCGGCGGCAACATCTCCTGCTGAAGCGGTGGGAGTTGAGCAGGAAGTCGGCCGGGCCGACTTCCTGCTCACGGGGGCCCTTCGCGGATGCGGCCGTTGCCGTACGAGCGAGTGGCGATGGCACCCGCCCCGGCCACCGTCGCCGATCCACGGAACGACCTGCGGGCGGGGCGCCGAGTACCTACGTTCGGGGACATGACGACGACCGCATCGCAGGAAGCGTTCCTGAAGGCCTTCCACGCCGAGCATCCGGCGCTGACCTCGGACGTGCTCGGCCGCGCCAGGGCTTCGGACGGCAGGACCAGCTACCAGGTCCTCCGCGACCGCGCCGACGGGAGCCGCCGGGTGCTCGACCTCGGCTGCGGCGACGGGCTGTTGCTCGAACTGCTCGCCGGGACCGGCGGTCGCGAGCTGGCCGGGATCGACCTGTCCCCCGAGGCGCTCGCGCTGGCCCGCCGCCGACCGGCCCTCGCGGGCGCCCGGCTGGCCGTCGGACGGGCGCAGGAGCTCCCTTTCACGGACGGCGCGTTCGACGCCTGCGTCTCCCACCTCGCGCTGATGCTGATGGGCGACCTGGAACTGGTCACCGCCGAGATCGCCCGGGTGCTCGCCCCTGGAGGGCTGCTCGCCTGCGTACTCGGCGGCGGAATGGTCGGCGGCGAGGTCCATGAGCGGTTCGGCGAGCGGCTGTCCGCCGCCCTCGCCGCGCTCCCCGCGGACCGTCGCATCCCGGCGCTGGGCGATCGGCGGGCGCGGAGCCGCGAGGGCCTCGCCGGGCTGCTCGGGCCGGCCGGGTTCGGGCCGGTGGGGTGGGAGACGGTCCTCATCGACCTCGGCGGCCCGGCGGAACGGGTGTGGGAGGCCGTGTCCGGCGTCTACGACATGGGCCCGCTCGACGAGGAGGACCGCGCCGCCCTGCGCGAGGCGTTCCTCACGGAGGCCCGGGCGGCGTCGGGCTCGGCGGACGGGCACCTCCCGTACGGGTTCAGGATCCACCTCGCGACGGCGCGGCTGCGGTGAGGCCGGTCCCGTCGGACACCTGAATATTTCATCACGAGAAATATTCAGGTGGTCGTCGGCGTTGGCCACGGAGCCGGGTGCGGGAAGGCCCCGCACGGCTGGAGACGGGAGCGACGCCGTGCGCGTGGAGATCTGGACCGACATCAACTGCCCGTGGTGCTACATCGGCAAGGCCCGGTTCGAGCAGGCCTTGGAGCGGTTCCCCCACCGCGGGGACGTGGAGGTCGTCCACCGCTCCTTCGAGCTCGACCCCCACTCGCCGGCCGAGGCACGGCCGGTCGTCCCGTTGATCGCCGCCAAGTACGGGCTCAGCCTGGAGCAGGCCGAGGCGGCGGAGGCCCGGATCGCGGACAACGCGCACGGGGAGGGGCTGGCGTACCTCCGCGAGGGCCGCGACGCGGCGAACTCCTTCGACATGCACCGCCTGCTGCACTTCGCCAAGGACCACGGGCGGCAGGGGGAGCTGCTGGACGCGCTGTACCGGGCCAACTTCGCCGACGCGCGATCCGCGTTCGCGGAAGGACGGCTGGTGGAACTGGCCGTCGAAGCGGGGCTGGACGGCGAGGCCGCGGCGGCGGTGCTGGCCGATCCGGACGCCTACGCGGAGGCGGTGCGCGAGGACGAGGCGACGGCGGGCGCGATGGGTGCCACCGGGGTGCCGTTCTTCGTGTTCGACCGGCGGCTCGGGGTCTCGGGCGCCCAGCCGGCCGAGACGTTCACGGCGGCGCTGGAGCAGGCCTGGGAGAGCCGGGTGGTGGTGCCGCTGCTGGTCGGCGGCGCCGGTGGCGGCACGAGCGGTGACGGCAGCGGCGAGGTCTGCGGGCCGGACGGGTGCGAGCTGCCGCAGCGGTGAGGCGAGGGGCGCGGAGCAGGAAGTCGGCGGGGCCGACTTCCTGCTCCGCCGACTTCCCGCTCCGCCGACTTCCTGCTCCGGGGGGGTCAGCGCTTGGGGGTGATGAGGCGGATGCCGGTCCAGTCCGCGGCGGCGCTGATGGCCTTGGTCGAGGCGAGGCCGGCGGTCTGGGCGGCCTCGTTGACGTCGCTGGGCTCGATGTAGCCCTCCCGGCCCGACTTCGGGGTGAGCAGCCAGATCATGCCGCCCTCTCCGAGGAGGCCGATGGCATCGACCAGGGCGTCGGTGAGGTCGCCGTCGTCGTCGCGGAACCAGAGCAGGACGGTGTCTGCCGCGTCCTCGTAGTCCTCGTCGACGAGGTCCTGGCCGGTGATCGACTCGATGCCCTCGCGGAGGTCCTGGTCGACGTCGTCGTCGTAGCCGATCTCCTGGACGACCTGCCCGGGCTGGAACCCGAGCCGGGCCGCCGGGTTGGTGCGCTCTGTCGTCATGCCGGTGTTCCTTTGACTTGGAGGCGCCTGTCGCCTCGCATCCGGGTAGCCAACCAGACGCGGACGGTGGTCGGCGCGGAACACGCCCGGGGATTGACGGTACGTCAGATCTCGCGGCAGGAGACGATCCCGGCCGAGCTGACGGCCAGCAGGAGTTGGGCGCCCCCGGTGGCATCGGCCCGGGTGATGGTGGCACCCAGCTCGCCGGGCGGGAGGGGGAACGTGTGCGGGTGCAGGTCGGCGTCATGCGCCACGACCGCGTCGCCCTCGACGTAGAGCAGCAGGTACTCGGCGACGTCGGACACGTCGGGCCCCTCCCCTGGGGTGGCTGGCGCTTGGCCCTGCCCACGCTAAGGGCCGCGCGGGGCGCGGTCGGTGGCATTCACCCGGCACCACTCCCACGGGTGAATCCGGCGGAGGGTGGGCGGGGGTTGGGGCCGGGTTTGAGGTGGGGGCTGGGATGGGGGTTGAGGCGGGCGGGGTGGCCGGCGGCGTTGCGGCCGGCGGCCTCGCGGTAGGCGATGCGCTGGACGGCGGTGAGCAGGCGGTAGAGGTTGAGGGCGGCGTCGGAGCCGTCGGCGACGAAGCCCAAGTGGAAGATGAAGGATTCGAGTTCGCGCCAGTCGAAGTCGTCGGGGACGGGCTGGGCGGCGCCGGGGGCGACGGTGTTGAAGGCGGCGGCGACGGCGTAGTGCGTCGCGGCGAGGGCGTTGGCCAGGGGGGTGGGGCCGAAGCCGGGGTCCGGGTCGGGGTCGGGCATGTCAGGGGTCCTCCTCGTCGGGCTTTGCAACGTTGAGTGCGGTGATGACGCCCAGGACGACGGTGGCGATCGCCAGGGCGAGGAGGACGGCGAAGGCGGTGGCGATCAGGAAGCGCACGGGTCTTCGCGGTCTCGTTCGGCGGCGAGGAGGAGGGAGAGGAGGTTGAGGAGAGTGGAGGCCGGGGCGGTGTTGAAGCGGACGAGGACGCGGCCGTCGATGGTGCGGTCGATGGTGGCGGAGGGGAAGATGAGGCCGAACCTGCGGCCGCGCTCGTCGACTTCGGCGAGGAGCGTGCGGATGTGGTCGTCGGTGTAGTACCGGATCCGGGGGTCGGTCGGGAGCATCGGGCGGCGACGGGGAAGGGGCATCAGGCGGCGTCCAACTGGAGCTCGAACCAGACGGCCTTGCCCTGCTTGCGCAGGTCGGCGCCGAAGCGGTGGGTGAGGGAACGGACGAGGTGCAGGCCTCGGCCGGAGAGCGCGTAGGGGTCGACGGGGGCGCACGGCTCGGGCGGGAGGGCCTGGCTGTCGTCACAGACCGAGACGCGGAGCCGGTGGTTGAGGAGGGAGAGAACGACGAGGGGCGCGAGGCTCCCGGCGTGCTTCCAGGCGTTGAAGAAGAGTTCGTGGAGGGCGAGTTCGGCGTCGGAGATGGTGGGAGGCGGCCAGCCGGCGGTGGTGAGGAGGTCGCACAGCTCGGTGCGGGCGGCGGTCCAGTCGGGAGGGTTGGAAGCACGCATGGGAGACCCCGGGAGGGAGAGGGGGAGTCACTGACGATCCGTCATGTGACCGGTGCAACACTGAGAGTAAGAGCACAGGGCTCACGCGTGCAACCTAATCGCGGAGAAGACCCACCCAGCTTGGATAAGCTCACTCGTGTGGGTGGAGACTGCCCCGACACGGAAGGAACCTCCCTTGGCACTCAGGACCCAAATCAGCGAACGGCAGCGGCGGTTCGGCGCTGAGCTGAGGCGGCTGCGCGAGGCCGCCGGGCTGGCGGTCAAGGATGCCGGTGCCCTCATCGGCATCGCCGGGCCGCAGCTCAGCCACATCGAGGCGGCGCGCACGGCACTCGACTCGGAACGGCTCGCGACTCTTCTTGACGGCTACGGGTGCACGGATGAGACCTATGCCGCCCTCTTGCGCGATCTCGGGGCGAGTGATGGCAAGGGCTGGTGGACCGAATTCAAGGGAAAGGTCCCGCCCCTTGCCCTGGATCTGGCCGAGACGGAGGACCGCTCCGTCCGGTTGCACAGCTACGACTCGCTCTACATCCCAGGGGTGCTGCAACTACCCGACTACGCGAAGGCGATCTACGAGGGTGGTCACGCCAAGAGCCCCTGGGAACCCCAGACGCAGGTCCGTTTCCGAAGCGACCGACAGCGGATCCTCGCAGATGACAAGCCCCGGCAGTTCAAGTTCGTCATCCATGAAGCCGCGCTGCGCATGCGCTTTGCCGGAGACACAGTCATGCGGTCCCAGCTTCTTCATCTGATCGAAGTGGCGGAATCGCCGAATGTCAGCATCCAGGTACTGCCATTCACTGCACCGAGGCATGCGCCGCTCTCGGCTTCATTCCTGTTCTGCGACCCGGGGTGCCTTGAGCTGTCGACGGTGATCCTCTCCGGCCCGAAGCGTTCGGAGCACCTCGGAGACCCAGTCGACGTTGATGCCTACGTCCAGAAGTTTCAGCAGTTGAGCGAGCTCTCACTCCCGCCTGTCGACCGCAACGGCGCCCTGCGTAAGCTCGATACACGTGACTCTTGGGGGCTCATTCACCATCTCCTCTACGAGCTTCAGACCTGAAAGGCATCCGATGTCCCACCTCGTCTGGCAAAAGTCGTCGTACAGCGACGCAGAAGGCGCCGATGCCTGCCTTGAACTTGCCCAGGGCGACGACGACCTCCGCCATCTCCGCGAATCCGACGACCCCGACATCATCGTCACCACCACCACCACCAAACTCCGCGCCCTCATCCTCGGCGCCAAGGCCGGCGAGTTCGACCACCTTCTCTAGCCATCCGCAACGCCTAAACGGAGCTGAACGTGGAGAGAGCGGCCTGGCAGAAGTCATCGTTCAGCGGCTCCAACGAGGGCGGCAGCTGCGTTGAACTCGCCTACGGCGCCGACGACATCCTCCACCTCCGCGAATCCGACGACCCCGACGTCATCCTCACCACCACCACCGCCAAACTCCGCGCCCTCATCCTCGGCGCCAAGGCCGGCGAGTTCGACCACCTCGCCTGAACCCCCGGCGGTCAGCACGCTTGGTGCTGACCGCCCCCGTCCAACTCCCTGTTCCGGGCCGCCCGGCCTGGGTTAGCGTGGACCTCATGTCGAGTGACCTGCCCGCGCTACGGGCATCCCATCAGGACCGGGACCGCATCGTAGAAACGCTGCAGGTCGCCGCCGCAGACGGCCGGCTCACCCCCGAAGAGCTCGAAACCCGACTGGAAGCCGCGCTCTCGGCCCGGACGCTCGGCGAGCTGGCCGAGCTGACCACCGACCTGCCGGGCTTCGCATCGACCGTGGCCGTGCCGAAGGACGTGCTGGTCATCGACCAACGCGGCGGCAAGTACACCCGGGCCGGACGCTGGGTTGTCCCCCGGCACATCGAGTTGCGGCCGAAGCACTGCACGGTCGTCCTCGACTTCACCGAGGCGGTCATCACGGCCGACACCGTTCAGATCGACGTGTCCCTGCGGCACGGCAAGCTGCTCATCATCAGCCCGCCGGGCCTCGTCACCCTCGACACCGACGGTCTCACCCTGGTCTTCTCCAAGGTCAAGCAGCGCTTCGACAGCGGCGGCGACGCCAGGCCCCGGCTCCGCATCGAGCTCGTCGGCACCCTCAAACACGCCTCGGTCGTCGCGCGCCCTCCCCGCCGCCGCCTCTTCAGCGCTTGAGGCATACCCACTCCACAGCTACACACCCTCGCCCGCTCGTCGATCCCGACGAGCGGGCGCTCTCGTTCATCCGCAGGCCTACGGACCTCAAAGGCACTGCCATGACTCCTCGTTGGCCGATTCCAGCCTTCCGGCACGACCACGCTGGTGACCTCCTCTCCAAGCATCTCCGCTACACACCGATCCCCGGCCGTCTCACGAAGATCGGCTCCCAGAGGCGCGCGGTCGTGGTCGAATCTCCCGAGCGAACGATGCAGTTCTTCCCGGAGGTGAACGATGCCCGCAGAGACCCCACTTGAGGACCTGCTGCGATCCTGCACCCACTCCGCGCTTCACCTTGAGATGCGCGACGGCTACATGCGGGACGACCCGCTGTTCCTCCGCTGGCTCGACGGGCACCGGGACGATCCGGCCGACCGCTCGTCGTGGTGGAGCCCGTGGCTGCAGCTGATCCACGAAACCACGGCCCGAGGCGTCGAGGTCCGACGCGCCCGCGTGGTGTCGGAGCCGGTGAGCGAGTACATCCGGTTCGAACACGAGATCACGTTCCGGAACATCGCCTCCGGCGAGCAGGTCCGGTGGCTCCCCCGCCAACAGACGACCGACCTGGCGCTCCCCGGCAATGACTTCTGGCTCATCGACGGTCAGCTACTCGTCGTCCACCACTTTGGCGGCGAGGGCGACTTCGTCGACGACGAGATCAGCACCGACCCGCAAACCGTGAAGCTCTCTCACTCCGCGTTCGAGGCCGTCTGGGAACGGGCGGTCCCACACGAGGACTTCCAGCTCCACTGACCGGCGCACGAGCGTCATCCGGCGTCCTGCAAGGCAATCTGGCGTTGGCCAAGTGCCCGTAGGAGGAGGCCGCACCCGCCCGCTCGTTGGAGCCCAACGAGCGGGCGGCAACCGCCCCACCGCCCTCTTGACGGCCATCCACCGGGAGGGTGAAGCTCACGCACACCGGTGCACCCCACTCGACTACGGGAGTGAGAATGGCCCTGAGGTTCCTCGGCATCATCCCGAACACCCCGGACACGGACTCGCCGACGATCTGGTTGGACGAGGAGACCGGAGACTTGCTGATCCAGTCCTACAAGGCCACGGACGACGAAGTGAAGGCATGCCAGGAGATCGGTTCGATCCCCGGCCACTCCACCGACGTGCCCGATCACGAGACGATCATCAGGCTTCCCAAGATCATGCTTCAGTTCATCCCCAAGCCCGACAGTGAGTAGGAGCGATGACAAACCCGGTACTTGAGGGCCTGGCCGAGGCCAAGGTTTCCGCCGTGCATCTTGAGATGCGCGACGCCTACCAGCCCAGCGACCCCGAGTTCATCGCGTGGCAGCAGGGGAAACGCCTTGACCCTGCTGCCGAGCGGTCGTCCTGGTGGCGCCCGTTCCTGGACGTGGTGACCGAGACGACGGCGCGCGGTGTCGTGATGAGGCGCGCCCGGATCATCTCCGAACCGGTCACCGACTACATCCGGTACGAGTACGACGTGACGTTCCCGAACGTCCGAGCAGGCGAGCAGATCCGTTGGCTTCCCCGCCGGAAGGCAGCGGACATCGCGCTGCCCGGTACCGACCTGTGGCTGTTCGACGGGTCGTCGGTGCTGTTCACGTACTTCTCGGGTGTCGGTGAGGTCGTCGACCGTGAGTGGCGCACCGAGCCGGCCGTCGTCGAACTGGTGAAGTCGGCGTTCGAGGCGGTGTGGGACCGGGCCACACCGCACGAGGAGTACCGGCTTCACTGATCCACCATGGCTGCCTCGCCCTCTTCAAGTGCCCAGCAGGCCCGTCATGTTCTGGCGAATCGGCTCGCCGAACTGTGCCGGGATGCTGGGCTCACCGGGCTTGGCATCGCACGCCTGTGCGGCTGGCATCCGTCGAAGTCGTCCCGGATCATCAACGCCCGAACTCCCCCGTCCGCCGACGATATCCGGGCGTGGTGCCAGGCGTGCGGGGCGGAAGACCAAGCCGAAGACCTGATTGCCTCGCTGCGGACCGTCGAAGACATGTGGATCGGCTGGCGGCGCATGGAACGGTCCGGGCTCAAGCGGGCGCAGGAAGCGCGCCTGCCCCTGTACCAGCGCACGCGACGCTTCCGCTCGTACTCGTCATGGCTTGTGCCCGGATTGATCCAAACTCGCGGCTACACCGAGTCGGTGTTGCGCGCTGTGCAACGCCGCAGGGTCGAGGTGGACGACGTGGCCGAAGCGGTGACGGCCCGCATGGAACGTCAAGCAGTCCTGCACGAGGGGGGCCGACGGTTTGCCTTCCTCATGGAGGAGTCAGTGTTGCGCAACGGACTCGGCGGCGTTGACGTGCTGATCGAGCAGCTCGGCCATCTGCTCACGGTCGGCTCGCTGCCGAGCGTGAGCCTGGGCATCGTGCCCGATCAGCCGGGTCGGACGCGGATGCCGGTAGAGGGGTTCTGGATCTTCGACGCTGCACAGGTCAATGTCGAGCTGGTCTCGGGCTATCTCACGATCACGCAGCCCAGCGAGGTCGCGACGTATGCCGACACGTTCGCCGAACTGGCTGACATGGCGGTCTACGGCCCGGACGCCCGGACGCTGATCACCTCGGCGATCAACTCTCTCGGGTGAATCTGTGCAAGATCGTGCAATGTCGTAGAGCCCAACCAGCCTGTGTTCCTAGCGTGTTGCCATCGGGTCCAGCAGCTTCGAGGAAGCGACCGACCCGACCGACAGAGAGGGGAAAACCATGGGCAAGCGCGGTGGCGGCTCGGGCGACGGCAAGGGCGGCGGGCAGCAGGACGACTCCAACAAGGGCGCCGGGCACGGCGGCGGCGGGTCCGACGAGGGCGGCAACACCTCGGACGGCCAGGGCCCGGCGGGCGGCGGCAAGTGACCAGCGAAACGCACCAGGAGGCGGGCCCTCAGGGGCTCGCCTCCGCGCTGGTGGCCGGCGGCGCGCTCGTCTCGGACTGGCTGCCCTCCTTCAACGCGGTGCCCCGCGAGCTGTTCGTTCCGGACCGCATCTGGCCGGGCATCGAGGACGGCACCCGACAGAACCCCGTCGTGTACCGGTCGCAGGAGCCCGAAGCATGGCGGGAGGCCGTCTACTCGGAC
This sequence comes from Kitasatospora sp. NBC_01300, assembly GCF_041435235.1. Taxonomy (NCBI): domain Bacteria; kingdom Bacillati; phylum Actinomycetota; class Actinomycetes; order Kitasatosporales; family Streptomycetaceae; genus Kitasatospora; species Kitasatospora sp. NBC_01300. The sequence continues at coordinate 3,357,867 of NZ_CP108408.1, forward strand.
ATCCCGCTGACCACCCAGTGGGACGACGGAGACCACCAGGGCGACGGGCTCGGCACCACCCCGAGTTCGTCCAGCTCCATGCCGACCATGGTGTTCTCGATGCTCCAGGACCTCGACGTGCGCCCAGGAAACAGGGCCCTGGAGGTCGGAGCCGGCACCGGCTGGAACGCGGGCCTGCTCGCCCACCGCCTCGGCAACCACCACGTGGTGACCGTCGAGTACGACCCCGACGTCGCTCGCGGCGCCCGGGAGAGCCTGCACCGGGTCGGGCTCGCGCCCACCGTGGTCGAGGGCGACGGACGACAGGGCTGGTCGGACGGCGCCCCCTACGACCGGATCATCGCCACCTGCTCCCTGCTGGAGATCCCTCCCGCGTGGCTGGAGCAGACGGCCCCCGGCGGAATCATCGTGGCGCCCTTCGGCACCGAGTTCGGCGGCGAGCAGATCGTCAGGCTGACCATGAGCGAGGACGGGACGAGCGCGAGCGGCAGGTTCACCAGAGGCTCCGCGTTCATGCGGCTGCGCCAGCAGCGCACGGACCGGCCGCCCTTCGAGGACTACCTGCGCGGGGAGCCTTGGCCCGCCGATGCGGTGAGAAGTAGCACCGAGCTGTCTCCTCCCGAAACCGGCGGCTGGTTCGAGCAGTTCGTCATCGGGTCCGGCGTACCCGCCGCGTTCTGGCGGACGGAGCGCTACGACAACGGCGCGTACACACTCTGGCTCTACAGCCGCGACACCCTCTCCTGGGCCTCCGCCGACTACGAGCGGGACCGCACCGAGTACGAGGTCTACCAGTCCGGCCCCCGCAACCTCTGGGACGAGGTGGAGGCCGCCTACCGCTGGTGGGACGGCCACGGCCGCCCCGGCTTCGACCGCTTCGGCCTGACGGTCACACCCGGCCGCCATGCGGTGTGGCTGGACGACCCGAGCAACCCGGTGCCGGTCCGAGGCTGACGGCAGTACGCAAAAACCCTTGCCTCGTAAGCACGTTGATGCCCTCGGGGGCAGGGTTGCTGCCCCCGCCATCCCTACCGCTCCGGGCGTGGGCGGGGTATCCAGGACTCACCGGCCATCGACCCGAAGGGACGCCGATGAGGACCCGCGACAGTGACGACAAGGCGCACTCCCCCTCGACCAGCTCTCCCGCCTCCGCCCGGACACCAGCACCCGCGCTGCTCGGCCTCCAGGCGTCCGTCGGCAACGCCGCCGTCGTCCAGCGGCTCCAGCGGGCCGGCCAGGTGCAGCGCTCCGGCGCCGCCGTCCACGACGTGCTGCGCAGCGGCGGCCGCTCGCTCGACGGCGCCACCCGCGCCGACATGGAGGCCCGCCTGGGCGCCGACTTCTCGGACGTCCGGATCCATGACGACAGCGCCGCCCGGAGCTCCGCCGCCGAGATCGGCGCCCGCGCCTACACCTCCGGCAACCACGTCGTCATCGGCGACGGCGGCGGCGACCGGCACACCCTCGCCCACGAGCTGACCCACGTCCTCCAGCAGCGGCAGGGCCCCGTGGCGGGCTCCGACAACGGCTCCGGGCTGAGCATCAGCGACCCGTCCGACCGCTTCGAGCGCGAGGCCGAGGCCAACGCCCGGCGGGTGCTGTCCGGCCCGGCCGCAGGCCACCAAGCCGACCACGCCGCCGCCCACGAGGACGAGGAGCACGGAGGCTGAGCCGTCTCGCCCCCGCCCATGAACGGGATCGTTCATCGTTTGTCTACCGCCTTGCCCCATGGTCAGTCCCACGGGGCGCCCCGAACTTTCACGGGCGCGATATGGACGAAAGAGGTACCCGGGGATGAAGGCAGTGAAGGCAGTGCGACGCATGGCCGTCGGGGTGGCGGCGACGGCGCTGGCGCTGACGGGGACGATGCTGGGGGCCGGCACCGCGCAGGCGGCGTACGACCCGGTGACCCACACGCTCTGGAACGACGAGCCGCTCTACCCGGGCTGGCACGTCGACTCCGAGAACTCCCGGCTGATCATGCAGTCCGACGGCAACCTGGTCGTCTACCGCGGGTACAACACCCCGAACCCGTTGGCCGTGTGGGACTCCCGCACCAACGTGAACCACTGCGGGTACAAGGCGGTCATGCAGTCCGACGGCAACCTGGTCGTCTACTCCGCCTCCGGGGGCGTCTGCTGGTCCTCCGGCACGTACGGGCACCCGGGCGCCCGGCTGGTGGTGAAGAAGCTCGGCGGCGTCGCCATCTACTGGGGTGACGGCGAGGTCCCCATCGTCACCACGCCCACCAGCGACATCCGCATGTGGGCGATGTCCTCGGACCTCTACTAAGGCGTGTCTGACACGCCCTAGCCCCCGCCCCCGGACGGAGCGCCGCTCAGGCGCCCCGTTCGGCGAGCCAGCGGACCAGGTCGGCGACGGACCACTGCGGGCGGGCCGCGAGGCGCGCCGCCACCGACCGCAGGAGTACGGGCAGGTAGCCGCAGAGCTCGGCGACCTCGGCGGCCGGGCCCGGCTCCCGGCGGATCCGCTCGGCGCCGACGACCCGGGCCAGCAGCTCGTACGCGTCCTGCGGCTCCAGCGGGCCCACGGCCAGCCGGGCCGCGTCGGCGGGCAGCGCGCCCGGTTCGGCGCCGGCCACGACGGCCGCGCAGCCCGCCACCGCGGGCAGCAGCGGCGCCGGGTCGGTGACGCCGTCGAGCACGACGAGCACCCGCCGCCCGGCGAGCGCGGCCCGGTAGCGGGCGCCCAGTTCGCCGACGTCGGCGTCCTCGACGGGCCGCTCCCCCAGGGCCCGCAGGAAGGCGGGCAGCACCGTGCCCGGCTCCGCCGTCTCGCCGGCCGCGTACAGCTGCCCGTCCGGGAAGGCGTCCTGGACGGTGTGCGCCAGGTGCACGGCGAGCGCGGAGGTGCCGCTGCCGGCCGGCCCGGACAGGCCGAGCACCGGCGAGGCCCCGACGTCGGCACCACCGCCGTCACCGCCGTCACCGGCCGCCCGCAGGATCCGCTCGGCCTCCCGCACCTGGGCCGCCCGCCCGACCAGGTCGGGGATGTCCGGCGGCAGTTGGCAGGGCCGGGCGGGCCTGCGCGGCGGTACCGGGGCGGACGGCGCCGCGAGCTCGGCGTCCCCTCCCCGGATGCGGGCGTGCAGGTCCGCGACCGCCGGTGCCGGTTCGAGCCCCAGCTCGCGGTCCAGCCGTTCGCGCAGCGCCTCGAAGGCGGCCAGCGCCTCGGCCGTCCGCCCGCAGCGGTGCAGGGCCAGCAGGTGGAGGCGCTGCACCTCCTCGTCGCGCGGGTGTGCGGCGGCGAGCGCGTCCAGTGCGGGCAGCGCCTCGGTGTGCCGGCCGAGCGCCAGGTCCAGGTCGTACAGCACCTTGACGGCGGCGTGGTGTCCGGCGGCGAGCCGTTCGCGGGCGCGTTCGGCGAAACCGCCGGGCACGCCGTCCAGCGCGCGCCCCTCCCACAGCGCGAGCGCGCCGGCGAGCAACTCCCGGGCCCGCAGCGGGTCGTCGTAGCGCAGCGTGACGGCCTCGGCCACCCCGGCCTCGTAGCGGAACAGGTCGACGGCGGCCCGATCCACCTCCAGCCGGTAGCCACCGGCGGTGGCGACCAACAGGCCGGGGGCCGCGAGGGCGCGCCGCAGCCGGTGCGCGTGGGTGCCGATCTGGCCGGCCGGGGCCTTGGGCCAACGGGCGTCATCCTCGCCCCACAAGCCCTCGACCAGCCGTTCAGTGGGCACGAGCTGGCCCGGGGCGAGCAGCAGGGCGGCCAGCACGGCCCGCTGCTGCGGCCGGCCGAGGTCGATCTCGCGGCCGTCACACCGGGCCCGCAGCGGCCCCAGCACACGGAATTCGAGCCCCATGCCCCCACCCCTCGAAGCCATGAGTTTCAAGTACACAATCCGTGACAGAGCATAGGTGACCGGACCAGGGGGCACCGCCGTCCGCACAGAACTGGCGCGATCCGGGCACCGCACGACATTCGGGGACGGGACATGGTTGACATCGGGGCGTCCGGACTGCGGTTCGGACTGCTGGGGCCGCTGCGCGCCTGGCACGGGGAGCGGGAGATCGAACTGGGCCGGCCGCAGCAGCGGGCCGTCCTGGCGGTGCTGCTGGGCGCCGCCGGACGGACGGTGGCGACGCCGGTGCTGGTGGAGGGGGTGTGGGGCGGGGCCGCACCGGCCGACCCCCGCAAGGCCGTCCAGCTGGCCGTCTCCCGGCTGCGGTCGGCCTTCAAGCCGTACACCGGGCCGGATCCGCAGCGGATGCCGCTGGTGCGGGTCGGCGACGGCTACGCGCTGCGGGTGCCCGACGCGGAGGTGGACGCGGCCCGCTGGGAGGAACTGCTGGCCACGGCCGGACGGCTGCGCGACGAGCAGGCCCCGCCGCAGGAGGTCCGGGAGGTCCTGCTGGCCGCGCAGCGGCTGTGGGTCGGCGAACCGCTGGCCGGGCTGCCCGGGCCGCACGCCGAGGCCGTCCGCTCCCGCCTCGCCGAACAGCGACTTCACGCCAAGGAGACGCGGCTGGAGCTGGACGCGGAGATCGGCGACCACACCGGCCTGACGGCCGAGGCCGCCGCCCTCGCCCTGGAACACCCCGAACGGCCCCGGCTGACCGCCGTCCTGATGCGCGCCCTCTACCAGGCGGGCCGCAAGGCCGAGGCGCTCGCCGTGTACGAGGACGCCCGCCGCCGGCTGCCGCCCGGCGGGGACGGGCCCACCCGGCACGAGGACACCCGTCGGCCGCCGACGGCCGCCGCTCCGACGGCCGAGGACGGCCCCGCCGCACTGCACCTGCGGATCCTGCGCGAGGACCCGTCCCTGCTGCCCGCCCCCGCCCCCTCCGCCTCCGCCCACGCCGAACCCGCCGCCGCCTGGCAGCCGCCCGACCAACTGCCCGACGGCCTGGCCGACTTCACCGGCCGCACGGAGGAGGTCGAGACCCTGGTGGACCGCCTCGCCGGGGCCGGCGGGCGAGCCGTCGTGGTCTCCGCCCTGGACGGCATGGGCGGGGTCGGCAAGACCACGCTCGCCGTGCACGTCGCCCGACAGGCCCACGGGCGCTTCCCCGACGGACGGCTCTTCGCCGACCTGCGCGGCGCCGACCGCACCCCGCTGGACCCGGGCGCGGTACTCGCCGGCTTCCTGCGCGCCCTCGGCGTGGCCGCCGCCGAGATCCCGCTCGACACCGGGGAGCGCTCCGCCCTCTACCGCTCGGCGCTGGCCGGGCGGCGGGTCCTCGTCGTCCTCGACAACGCCGCCACCCTCGGCCAGGTCGAACCGCTACTGCCCGGCTCGTCCGGCTGCGCCGTCCTGGTCACCAGCCGCGTCCGGCTGGCCGGCCTCGCCGGGGCGCACCAGATGCGCCTGGACACCCTGCCGCCCGCCGAGGCGCTGGAACTGCTGACCCGGATCGTCGGCGCCGACCGCGTCGACGCCGAACCCGGCGCCGCCGAGGAGATCGTGCGGGCCTGCGGACTGCTGCCGCTCGCCGTGCGCATCGTCGCCTCCCGGCTCGCCGCCGACCCCGCGCTCACCCTGGCCGCGCTCGCCGACGGGCTGCGCCGGGAACACCGGCTGGCCGAACTCAGCGACGGCGAAAGGACGGTGGAGGCCACCTTCGCCCTCTCCTACCACCGCCTCGACACCGAACTCGCCCGCGCCTTCCGCCTGCTGTCCCTGCCCGACGCCCCGGACGTCCCGCTGCCCTGCGCGGCCGCCCTGCTCGGCCGCAGCGAAGCCGAGACCGACGAACTCCTCGAAGCGCTCGTCGACCTCAACCTGCTGCACTCCCCCCGCTTCGGCCGTTACGGCTTCCACGACCTGGTCCGCGACTACGCCCGCGGCCGGCTCGCCGCCGAGGAGCCCGCCGCCGAGCACACCGCCGCCGCCGACCGGCTGGTCGACTACTGCCTGGCCACCGCCCGCAACGCCGACCGCGCCGCCCGCAAGGCCGACCCGGTCGAACTCAGCCTGCTCGACGCCCCCGTCCGCTCCCCCGGGAAGACGATCACGGACGGGCCCGCCGCCGTCCGCTGGATGCGCGAACAGGCCGGCGTGCACGCCGCCGCCATCGCCCTGAGCTGCGCCGACCCGGCGCTGCCGCTCGACCGGGCCGCCGAACTCGCCGACCGGATGGGCTCCGTACTCGCCGAACGCACCCAGACCCGCGACATCGCCGACCTCTCCGACCGCATCGCCCGCGAGGCCGCCGCCCGCGGCGACCACGGCCCGCTCGCCCTCGCCCGCTACGTGCGCGGCGGCATGCTCTGGCACATCAACCGCTACGCCGAATCCGAACAGGACATCCGCCAGGCCGTCGCGCTCTGCCAGGACGACGACCGCGGCAACGGGGGCAGCGGCGACGGCCCGAAGGTCCGCGTCCTCGCCAAGGCCCTGCTCACCCTCGGCGGCAACGCCCGCGTCCACGGCCGCTACGCCGACGCCGCCCGACACGCCGGCCGCGCCGCCGACCTGTTCCGCCGCCTCGGCGCCGAACGCTCCGAGGGCAGCGCCCTCGGCGAGTTCGCGTTCAGCTGCGCCCAGACCGGCCGGCTGGCCGAGGCCCGGGACGCCGCCGAGCGCGGCGCCCGCCTGATGAGCGGATCCGGCCCGGTGTCCGCCGCCACCGGCCGCTACTACCTGGCCCGGGTCCTGCGGCTGTGCGGCGACCCGGAGGCGGCGCTCGCCCACGCCGTCGGCGCCCGCGACGAGTTCGCCGCCCTCCAGGTGACGGTGTTCGCGGCGGCGGCGGGCGACCTCGCCGCCCGGATCCACGCCGAGGCCGAACGCTGGCTGCTCGCCGCCGACGCCGCCGAGGCGGCGCTGCCGCTCGCCCGCCGCACCAGCGCCGCCCTGGAGGCCGCGCTGCTGCGCACCCTGGGCACCGCGCTCACCGGCCTCGGCCGCCCCCGCCAGGCCCGCGCCTGCCTGGCGGACGCGCTGGAGGTGTACGAGCGGCTCGGGCTCGGCGAGGACGCCGAGCGGACCGGGGCCCTGCTGGACGGCCTGCCGCGGCCCTGAGCGTGTCCCCGGGGGCCGTCCACCCCTTGTTGATCACTTGTCTACCGCGGTCCGCGATCTTCTCTCTCGTCAGGTCGCGGACCGCACCAGTGCGGAGCCGGGGCCACTCCCACCGAAGATAGGCGCGACTCATGCCCACGCTCCCGCAGAACGGCCAGACCTGGACCCTCAAGTCCGCGAACGGAACGGTCGCCGACGTGCGCTCCAGCCAGAGCAGCCCGGGCACCCCGGTCCAGTCCTGGGGCCCCAACGGCACCACCGCCCAGGGCTGGGTCTTCTGGGCCAAGGACGGCGGCAGCTGGCTCCTGGAGACCCAGCTCACCAACGGCAGGCACGCCCCCGGCCAGGCCGTCGTCATCGACTACAACTACTCCACCGGCCAGACCTGGCTGTTCAACGAGCACGGGCAGCCCAACCAGCGCTGGGTGCTGGACGTCATCGACAACGACTGGTTCCGGATCCGGACCGCCCGCTGCGACGAGGGCCAGCTGTTCCTCACCGCGGCCGCCCCCGGCTCCCCGCTCACCCTCACCAAGCAGGACGACAACAACCCGGCGCAGCGCTGGCAGCTCATCCCGGCCGGCGGCCAGAACGGCGGCGCCGGCGGCCAGCAGCAGCCGCAGCCCCAGCCCCAGCCGCAGCCCGGCGGCGACTTCCGCACCGAGATGCTGGCCTCCGTCAACACGGAGCGCGGCCGGGCCGGCCTCCAGCCGCTGCGGCTCGACGACCGCCTGAGCGCCGCCGCCCAGCGGCACGCCAACGACATGGCGTCCCACGACCTCACCCAGCACGACGGCACCGACGGCAGCAACCCGTGGGACCGCATCCACGCCGCCGGCTTCCAGTTCCGCTCGGCCGCCGAGAACGTCACCCCGGGCAACAGCGTGGCGGAGGCCATGCAGATGTGGATGAACAGCCCGCACCACCGCGACAACATCCTGGGCCGCGACTTCACCTCCATCGGCATCGGCTACACCCCCCGCCAGCGCGGCAACTGGGGCCGCTACGTCCAGACCTTCGCCCAGGCCTGACCTCCCCACCCCCTCAGTCGTCACATCAGCCACAGCAGCCACAGCAAGCAAGGAGCCACCCTCATGTCCTCGAACGCGGCGGACCTGATCCGCGTCGCCCGAGACGAGGTCGGATACCAGGAGGGCCGCAGCGGCTCGCACTGGAACAACATCCAGAAGTACTCCCCGGCCGTCCCCGGCCTGGAGTGGTCCCAGGGCGAGGCCTGGTGCGCGACGTTCGTCGCCTGGTGCGCCCGGCAGTCCGGCAACGCCGGGCTGTTCCCGGTGACGGCCTCCTGCGCGGAGGGCGTCGCCTGGTTCAGGGACCGCGACCGCTTCACCGACTACCCGGTGATCGGCGGCCAGGTGTTCTACGGCCCCGGCGGCGGCAGCCACACCGGCATCTGCGTCGCCTACACCAGCTCCACCATCACCACCGTCGAGGGCAACACCAACGACGACGGCAGCTCCGAGGGCGACGGCGTCTACCTCAAGACCCGTGACCGCAAGTCGAGTTGGGTGTACGGGTACGGCATCCCGGACTTCGCCGACGGCGTCATCCTCGCCGACCCGCAGTGGCGGGACCGCCAGGGGGCCGTCTACTTCGGGCAGGAGGCATCCGCCGCCGACCAGCCGAACGGCGGCGCCCGGCCCCAGGCCGACGGCGGCGGGAACGGAGACGGCGGGGACGGAGGCGGCGGCGAGGGCGGCTACGAGCCCTTCCCCGGCGCCGACTTCTTCCAGGACGGCCAGAAGAGCGACGTCATCACCCGGATGGGCGAGCGCCTGGTCGCCGAGGGCTGCTCCGCCTACGCCGAGGGCCCCGGCCCCGAGTGGTCCGGCGCGGACCTCGAATCCTTCCGCAACTGGCAGCACAAGCTGGGCGACTCCGGCAGCGACGCCGACGGAATCCCCGGCCCCAAGCAGTGGGACGCCCTCCAGGTCCCGCGCGGCTGACGCCGCGCCTCCACCCCACCCGGATCCACCCCACCCGGATCCACCGCACCCAGGGCCACCACACCCAGAAGGAGAACCCGATGAAACCCGTCACCCGTACCCGCAGGTTCCTCGCCGGGCTCGGCGCCGTCGCGGCCGTCGCGGGGGCGGCCGTGGTCACCGCCCCGGCCGCGCACGCCGCCGGCTGCGAGCTGCCGCCGAACCTGCAGACCGTCACCGCCGTCTACAACGGCGCCACCGGCGTCCTCGACCTGCCGGCCAACACGGAGGTCAACGGCCAGCGGATCGGCGTCTACCAGGGCAACCAGAGCGCCGCGCAGACCTGGTCGTTCTGGGGCTACTGCGACGGCACCACCGCCATCTCGCACGGCTCGGCCGGCAAGGTCGTCGACCTCGACACCCGCTCGGGCGCCGTCCAGCTCTGGGACACCCCCGGCGGCTGGGACGGCCTCAACCGCCCGGCCGGCGAGTGGATGCCGACCAACCAGAAGTGGATCCGCACCGGCGAGGACCGCGGCTGGTACCTGATCCAGAACGTGGCCACCGGCCAGTGCCTCAAGTCCAACGGCGTCGCCCAGCTCACCTCGGTGACGTCCTGCAACGGCAGCGACCCGGCCCAGCGCTGGAAGATCGGCTGACGGCTCGCCGAGAGGGGCCCGACGGTTCCCGCCCGGGGCGCGGACCGTCGGACCCGCCCCGTCCCCGGTCCGTTCGCCGACTCCGGCGAGCGGACCGGTCCGCGCCCACCACCCTCCGCCCGAGCCACCCCTGGGCCGGCGGAGGGGTTCGTCGGCGAGCCGGTCCTCGACCTGCCCGCCCACGAGTGGGCCCCGTGACACGCCGCCGAAACCCCTCCCCGACGGCGTGTCACGGTCAGGCGCCCGCCGTCACCGCGCCACAGGCACCCGGTGGATCCGCAGGAAGGCGTCGACACCGAGCGCCGCGATCCGGGCGAGCTCCTCGTCCGCCACCGGCAGGGCGCCCCAGAACGAGCGCTCGGCGACGCCGTGGAAGGTCAGCAGCGTGAACTGCTCGGCGGTCTGCGGGGCGTCGTCGACGGCCAGCAGGCCCCGGTCCGCGATCGCCTCGAACCGCCGCGCGAGGTCGCGCTGCGAGGCGATCGGGCCGGCCTCCAGCCACGCCTCCAGGACGTCGGCCGGGATGTTGGCGACCTCGGCGCGGATGGCCCGGCCGAGCGCGCCGCGGTCCCCGGCCGAGAGGGCGGCCCGGGCCCGTTCGACCGCGAAGTCGGTGAGGCCCTGGCGCAGGTCCACCACCCGGTCGAGGTGCTTGTCCATCAACTCGCCCATGACCTCGGTTAGTTCGGCCGAGTTCTGGAGCGCGACGGAGAGGAAGAGGGTCTCCTTGTCGGCGAAGTGGTTGTAGACCGTGCGCTTGGACACCCCGGCCTCCGCCGCGATCGCGTCCATGCTGGCCCGGACGTAACCCTCGCGCCCGAACACCGCCGTCGCGGCCCGCGTGATCGCCTTGCGCTTCTCCGGCCGTCCCGCTCCGCCCGTCGCCGCCACGGCGTCACTCCTCATCTACCGGGACTCTCGAAAACTGCCCGGTGTAGTGTCTCCCGAGCCCGCCTGAGCCGGGTTGCCATCGAACAAGGGTGCTCTATGCTGCCTACAACCTCTACACCCGTGTAGAGGGAATTCAACAGCACGCCTGCCCCCGACCGGAACACGGAAGCCGAGCGCGGGAACCGGCCGGCCGAACAGCAGCGTCCAGAAGTGGCAGCGCACAACGGCTCATCTCACGAGGACCGGGCGCAGGCGCCACAGGGGCGCAAAGCACGGGAACACCGGGGGTGAGTGCGTGGCGGGGCGGCGAGGACGGACGTCCAACCAGGAGGCACACGGGCGAACGCCCGGCCAGGAGACGCAGGCGCGGACGACCGACCAGCGGACGACCGGCCAACGGTCGGCCGACCAGCGAACGACCGACCAGCGAACGACCGACCAGCGGACACCGGGGCGCGCCTCCGACCGCCGGTCACCGGGGCGCGCCTCCGACCAGGGAGCCCGCCGGCGGGCGAACAAGGCCCCCGCCCGCCCCCGCCCCGGCGGAGCGGCCCTGCCCGTGGCCCTGGCCGTGGGGCTGCCGGCCGTGGGCGCCGGTATCGACGAGCTCTCCGGCCCCGGCATGGGGACGGCCTTCCTGGTGGGCGCCGTGCTCGGCACCGGCCTGGCGGCCGCACTCAGCAGCCGCAACGGCTGGTGGTGGGTCCTCGCCTCCACTCCGCTGCTGGTCCTGGGGGTGACGGCCGGCGCGGAACTGCTGGCCAACGGCGACGCCTACCAGGGCAAGAACCTGGCCACCGGCTCCGCGAAGTGGGTGGTCCACGACTTTCCCGTGATGGCCGCGGCCGCCGCGGCGGCCGCCCTGGTGATCGTGGTCCGGCTGGTCCGGGACCGGAGGAGGGACCATGGCTGAGAACCCGCAGACCCGGGACGGCGGCCGCGCCGCCGCGCCCCCGACCCGCCGCACGTCCCCCCTGCTGATCGCGGGCCGGACGCTGGCCTGCTCGGTCGCCCTCGCGGTGTTCGCCGCCAGCGGGGTGGTCTGGTACGAGGTGACGTCCCTCACGGACGGGATGACCACCTCCAACGCCATCGCCGAGACCAAGAAGAACGCGCCCAAGCACCTCGACAACTCGGTCAACATCCTGCTGATCGGCCTCGACAGCCGCAAGAACATGGACGGGACGGACCTGCCCCCGGAGTTCGTCCAGGACGAACTGCACGCCGGCCACAGCTCCGACATCGGCGGCTACAACACCAACTCCCTGATCCTGCTGCACATCCCCGCCGGCGGCGGCAAGGCGCAGGCCGTCTCCATCCCCCGTGACGACTACGTCATGACCTACACCGGGGACGGCAAGCAGGCCGGCATGCGCAAGATCAAGGAGGCCTACGGCGAGGCCAAGGAGAAGGCCACCCCGGCCCTCCAGGCGAAGGGGCTCAAGGGCGCGGACCTGGAGAAGGCCGGCCGCGACGCCGGCCGGGCGGCCACCATCCAGACCGTGCAGAAGCTCCTCGACCAGCCCGTCGACCACATAGCCGAAGTCAACCTGATGGGCTTCTACGACATCGCCAAGGCCGTCGAGCCGATCGAGGTCTGCCTCACCCACGACACCAAGGACCCGGCCATGGAGGGCCAGGGCTCCGGTGCCGACTTCCACAAGGGCATCAACAAGCTCAACGCCTCCCAGGCGCTCTCCTTCGTCCGCCAGCGCCACAACCTGGACGGCCCGGACGGCAACAGCGGCGACTTCGCCCGCACCCACCGCCAGCAGGCCTTCATCTCCTCCGTCGTGCACAAGCTCAAGCAGGACGGCGTCATCAGCGACCTCGGCAAGCTGCAGCAGCTGTTCGGCGTGGTGCAGAAGGACCTGGTCATCGACAACGAGTGGAACGTCCTCGACTTCGCCCAGCAGGCCCCCAACCTCACCGGCGGCAACGTCGAGTTCAACACCCTGACCTTCGACGGCTTCGGCACCCGCAACGGCCAGGACGTCAACCTGGTCACCCCCGCGAAGCTCCAGAAGGTCGTCAAGCAGATCTTCGGCTACGCCGACTCCGCCCCGGCCGCCCCCGAGGCGGCGGGCGACTCGCCCGCCCCGGCGGCCTCCTCCGCTCCGCCCACGACCGCGCCGCCCACCACCAAGGCCGCCGTCCCCACCACCGTGGACGTCTTCAACGCCTCCACGGCCGCCGGGGTCTCCTCCACCGCCGAGTCCAAGGCCCTGGTCGCGATGGGCTTCAAGGCGGGCAAGACCGGCAGCGCCGCCGCGAAGCCCAAGACCACCACCGTGGCCTACGGCAAGGGCGCCAAGGAGGCGGCCGACCAGATCGCCGCCCGCTACGGCGTCACCGCCACGGAGTCCGCGTCGGCCCCCGCCGACCGGGTGGTCGTCACCCTCGGCACCGGCTTCACCGGCGCGACCGACGACAAGACGGGCGCCGCAGCGCCGGGCGGCGGCGCGACCGGGGCCCCGTCCGACCCGGCGGCCAACCTGCCCGTGCAGGGCCCGTCGGTCGACGCCCAGAGCGACGGCGGCATCCCCTGCGTCTACTGACACCCCGCACCTGACGCACCGCACCGTAGGGAGGCTCCCACCAGGGAGCCTCCCTACGGCTTTTCCCCGCGCCTTCCCCCACGTCCGGATCCAGGGCGGACACCCCTCGCACAATTCTCCGTACTATGTATAGTGTACTGCGTACGGGATAACCGCGCGCCCGCGCCGACGAGAGGGCTCCGCCATGCAGATCACCACCACCACCCTCGCCCTGACCGTCGAGGACGTCACCGCCTCAGCCGCCTTCCTCCAGCGGCACTTCGGCTACACCGAGGAGATGTCGGCAGACGGCTTCGTCTCGCTCCAGCACCCCGGCGGCGGGGTCGACGTCGTCTGCCTGCGGCGCGGCCTGGAGGTGCTGCCCGAGGGCCAGCGCGACCGGACCACGTCCGGCCTCATCCTGGCGTTCGTCGTCGAGGACCTCGCCGGCGAGGAGCGGCGGCTGCGCGGCGAAGGGGTCGAGATCACCCTGCCGCTGCGCGAGGAGCCGTGGGGCGAGAAGCTGTTCCAGGTCACCGACCCGAACGGGGTCGTGATCGAATTGGTCGAGTGGGCCAGGCAGTGACCGCCCGCCCGAAACTGCGGCGCCCCCTCGGCCGATGGCCGAGGGGGCGCCGCAGTGACCGGACCGGACCGGTCAGTCCACCGTCCAGGTGTCGCCACCCGCCAGCAGCGCGCCCAGGTCGCCCGGCCCGCGATCGGCCTGCGCGGCCGCCAGCTGGCCCGCCATCAGCTCGTCGTAGACGGGCCGCCGCACATCGCGCAGGACACCGATCGGGGTGTGGTGCAGGGTGTCGGCGTCGGCGATCCGGGACAGCGCGAAGGCCGCCGCCGGGTTGGCCGCGTGCGCGTCGTGGACCAGCACCCGCGCCTCGTTGTCCGCCGTCACCGGCGCGGTGAACAGCTCGCCGTCCGGGCCGCGGAACACGCCGCCGGCCAGGTCCGCGCCGAAGCGGATCGGCTGCCCGTGCTCCAGCCGGATCAGCGCCTCGTCCCGGGTGCCGGGCTGCTTCAGGGCCTCGAACGCGCCGTCGTTGAAGATGTTGCAGTTCTGGTAGATCTCCACCAGCGCGGTGCCCTCGTGCGCGGCCGCCGCCCGCAGCACCGACTGCAGGTGCTGGCGGTCCGAGTCGATCGTCCGGGCGACGAAGGTCGCCTCGGCGCCGATCGCCAGCGAGAGCGGGTTGAACGGCGCGTCCAGCGAGCCCATCGGCGTCGACTTGGTGATCTTGCCCAGCTCGCTGGTCGGCGAGTACTGGCCCTTGGTCAGGCCGTAGATCCGGTTGTTGAACAGCAGGATCTTCAGGTTGACGTTGCGCCGCAACGCGTGGATCAGGTGGTTGCCGCCGATGGACAGCGCGTCGCCGTCCCCCGTCACCACCCACACGCTCAGGTCCTGCCGCGAGGAGGCCAGCCCGGTCGCGATCGCCGGCGCGCGCCCGTGGATCGAGTGCACCCCGTAGGTGTTCATGTAGTACGGGAAGCGCGAGGAACAGCCGATCCCGGAGACGAACACGGTGTTCTCGCGCTTGATGCCGAGCTCCGGCATGAAGCCCTGCACCGCCGCCAGGACGGCGTAGTCCCCGCAGCCGGGGCACCAGCGCACCTCCTGGTCGGTCTTGAAGTCCCGGGCGCTCTGCGGCCCTTCGGCCTTGGGCACCAGGTTCAGGGAGGGGAAGCCGTTCTCGCTCATCGGTGGTCCTCCTCGTCCAGGGTGCCGATCGCCGCCGACAGCACGTCCGCCAACTGTGCCGCCTTGAACGGCAGTCCACGCACCTGGTTGTAGGACTCCGCGTCCACCAGGTACTTCGCCCGCAGCAGCAGCGCGAGCTGGCCGAGGTTCATCTCCGGCACGATGACCTTCTCGTAACTCCGGAGCACCGTGCCCAGGTTGGCCGGGAAGGGGTTCAGGTGGCGCAGGTGCGCCTGGGCGACCTCCCCGCCGTCCGCCCGCACCCGCCGCACGGCCGCGGTGATCGGCCCGTACGTCGAGCCCCAGCCGAGCACCAGCACCCGCGCCTCGCCGCTCGGGTCGTCGACCTCCACGTCGGGGACGGCGATCCCGTCGATCTTCGCCTGCCGGGTGCGGACCATGAAGTCGTGGTTCGCCGGGTCGTAGGAGATGTTCCCCGTCCCGTCCTGCTTCTCGATCCCGCCGATCCGGTGCTCCAGCCCCGGCGTGCCGGGCAGCGCCCACGGCCTGGCCAGGGTCTTCGGATCCCGCAGGTAGGGCCAGAACGAGCCGTCCTCGCGGTTCGGCCCGGTCGCGAAGTCCGGGCTGATCAGCGGGAGTTCGTCCACCTCCGGGATCCGCCACGGCTCCGAGCCGTTCGCCAGGTAGCCGTCCGAGAGCAGGAACACCGGCGTCCGGTACGTCACCGCGATCCGCGCCGCCTCCAGCGCGGCGTCGAAGCACTCGGCCGGCGTCGCCGGGGCGACGATCGGCACCGGCGCCTCGCCGTTGCGCCCGAACATCGCCTGCAGCAGGTCCGCCTGCTCCGTCTTGGTCGGCAGGCCGGTGGAGGGGCCGCCGCGCTGGATGTCCACGACCAGCAGCGGCAGTTCCAGCGACACCGCCAGGCCGATCGTCTCGCTCTTCAGCGCCACCCCGGGGCCCGAGGTCGTCGTCACGCCGAGCGCGCCGCCGAAGGACGCGCCGAGCGCGGCGCCGATCCCGGCGATCTCGTCCTCGGCCTGGAAGGTGCGGACGCCGAAGTTCTTGTGCCGGCTCAGCTCGTGCAGGATGTCCGAGGCCGGCGTGATCGGGTACGAGCCCAGGTACAGCGGCAGCCCGGAGCGCTGCGCGGCGGCGATCAGGCCGTAGGAGAGCGCCAGGTTCCCCGAGATGTTGCGGTAGCGCCCGGCCGGGAGCTTGGCCGGCGGCACCTCGTAGGAGACCGCGAAGGACTCCGTGGTCTCACCGAAGTTCCAACCCGCCTTGAAGGCGCTGATGTTCGCCTCGGCGATCTGCGGCTTCTTCGCGAACTTGCTGCGCAGGAAGGTCTCCGTCCCGCGGGTGGGGCGGTGGTACATCCAGGACAGCAGCCCCAGCGCGAACATGTTCTTGGCCCGCTCGGCGTCCTTGCGCGCCAAGCCGCTGTCCTTCAACGCCTCCAGGGTCAGCGTCGTCAGCGGCACCTTGTGCAGGTGGTAGCCCTCCAGCGAGCCGTCGGCCAGCGGATCCGCCGCGTAACCGACCTTCGCCAGCGCGCGCTTGGTGAACTCGTCCGTGTTGACGATGATCTGCGCGCCGCGCGGCAAGTCCTCCAGGTTCGCCTTCAGCGCCGCCGGGTTCATCGCCACCAGCACGTTCGGCGCGTCCCCCGGGGTGAGGATGTCGTGGTCCGCGAAGTGCAGTTGGAAGCTCGACACGCCCGGCAGCGTCCCGGCGGGCGCCCGGATCTCGGCCGGGAAGTTCGGCAGCGTGGAGAGGTCGTTGCCGAAGGACGCCGTCTCCGAGGTGAACCGGTCACCGGTGAGCTGCATGCCGTCACCCGAGTCGCCGGCGAAACGGATGATCACCCGGTCGAGTCGGCGGATCGGCTTGCTGTGCCTCGGCGGCGAACCTCCCGGGGCCGTTGGATCGGCGGGCACGGCCGCACCAGGGCGTCCGTCACCGTTCCCGGAACGACCACCATCGCCGTCCGAGCCGTCCACTGCCTCTGACTGATCGACCTGACTGGTCACTGCCGCGGACCTCCTCGAGGGCACACCACCGCGGGCGCGGCCCCGTGCCCCGTCCGCTTGGTGCACCTCCCGCATCCTATGCGCGGGCACTTGATCCCGGACGGAACTCCCACGTGCGGCGGGAAAACACCGGCCCGCGCCCGAACCGCACACGGGGTACAACGTCCGAACGGCGGAGATCATTCCGCGTCCGACGTCCCGCTCCCCTGCGCCCGAGCTGCCCCCGAGCTGCCCGGCCGCCGGGACGACTAGGAGTTGAGGTAGGTGAGCACCGCCAGCACCCGGCGGTGGTCCTCCGGGCTCTGCGCCAGGCCCAGCTTCAGGAAGATGTTGCTGACGTGCTTCTCCACCGCGCCGTCCGAGACCACCAGCTGCTTGGCCACCGCGCTGTTGGTGCGGCCCTCCGCCATCAGCCCGAGCACCTCCCGCTCGCGCGGGGTGAGGTTGGCCAGCACGTCGCCCTTGCGGCTGCGGCTGAGGAGTTGCTGCACGACCTCCGGGTCCAGCGCGGTGCCGCCCTCGGAGACCCGGACCACCGCGTCCGCGAACTCGCGCACCTCCGCGACCCGGTCCTTCAGCAGGTAGCCGACGCCCCGGGTCGAACCGGCCAGCAGCTCGGAGGCGTACCGCTCCTCCACGAACTGCGACAGCACCAGCACGTTCAGTTCCGGGTAGCGCCCGCGCAGCTCGACGCAGGCGCGCAGGCCCTCGTCGGTGTGGCTCGGCGGCATCCGCACGTCGGAGACCACGACGTCCGGCAGTTGCCCGGCCGCGGCCAGGTCGTGGATGGTCTTCACCAGCGCGGCGCCGTCGCCGACACCCGCCACGACCTCCAGGCCCCGGTCGGTGAGCAGCCGGGTCAGGCCCTCCCGCAGCAGTACGGAGTCCTCGGCTATGACGACACGGCGCATGGTGACCTTCCCGGCAGGGCTGAGCTGACAGGGGCCAGTGTCCCCCATCCGGGTAAACACCCGGCCCGCCGTCCGCGGATCCGCCGGCCGGGGGCCGCCGCCCGCCGCGCCCCGGTCACATGGTCCGGATCGCCACCGCGTCGCAGAGCCCCTCCAGGGCCGCCTTCGCCGCGCAGTCCGGCAGCGGGGCGAGCAGCGCCCGGGCGTCCTCGGCCTGGCGCAGCGTCTCCCGGCGGGCGCGCTCCAGCGCGGGGTGGCGGCGCAGCAGCCGCAGCGCCTCGGCGTGCAGCTCGTCGTCGGCGAGGTCCAGGGTGAGCAGTTCGCGCAGCCGGGCGTCGGCCGGGTCGGCGGGGTCGGCCGGCATCTGCTCCAGCAGCAGGGTCGGCAGGGTCGGCACGCCCTCGCGCAGGTCGGTGCCGGGGGTCTTGCCGGACTCCTGGCCGTCGCTGGCGATGTCCAGCACGTCGTCGGCCAGCTGGAAGGCGATGCCGATCCGCTCGCCGAACTCGCTGAGGGTGTCCACCATCCACGGCTCGGCGCCGGCCATCAGCGCTCCTATCCGGCAGGAGACCGCGATCAGCGAGCCGGTCTTGCCGGCCAGCACGTCGAGGTAGTGCAGCAGCGGGTCGCCGTCCGGGCCGGGGCCGCGGGTCTCCAGGATCTGGCCGGTGACCAGCCGCTCGAAGGCGTCGGCCTGCATCCGCACGGCCTCGGGGCCGAGGTCGGCGAGCACCTGGGAGGCGCGGGAGAACAGGAAGTCGCCGGTGAGGATGGCCACCGAGTTGTCCCAGCGGGAGTTGGCGCTGGGGGCGCCGCGGCGCACCGGGGCCTCGTCCATGACGTCGTCGTGGTACAGGGTCGCCAGGTGGGTGAGCTCGACGACGACGGCGGCCGGCACCACGCCGGGCGCCCCCGGGTCGCCGAACTGCGCCGCCAGCAGCAGCAGCAGCGGGCGGAAGCGCTTGCCGCCGGCCTCGATGAGGTGACTGGCGGTGATGGTGATGAACGGGACGTCGCTCTTGACGGCCTCGGCGAGCGCCGTCTCCACCGCGTCCAGTCCGGCCTGAACGTCCCGGGTCAGGTCGCGGTCCTGCACGCTGAGCCCGAAGGGTCCCACGACGGTCACGAAGACCACTCCTCTGTCCCTGGTCGATCTAGCGGCCTGGTCCCTGAGTGCCGCCGCTGGCCATACAGGCAGGGTATCCGGTCACGAGTGGATCACTGCACGGGCGTGCGGATCCTGTCATGATCGGGCCGGATGCCCTGGTCAGGGCGGCTGTGGGGGCAGTACTGCGGTGGGGGCGAATTCAGCTGGAAAACACGGGCCGGAGCCCCTCCGCCGGCGGGCCGGCGGCAAACGCGCGTCCGGACCGCGCGCCGAGGGCGCGGCCCGGACGGGCCCGGGGCGGCGGCGCCGCCCCGGAGGCGGTCAGCGGACGAACAGCGCGGCCTTCGACGCCAGGTCCAGGAAGTACTGCGGCAGCAGGCCGAGACCCAGCGTGACCAGCACCCCCACCCCGATCGCGGTCGCCGTGAAGGCGCTCGGGATCGCGACCGTCGGGCCGCCCGGCTTCGGGTCGGAGAAGAACATCAGCACGATGACCCGGATGTAGAAGAACGCGGCCACCGCCGAACTCAGCACACCGACGATCACCAGCGGCGTCGCCCCGCCGGCCGCCGCCGCCTGGAACACCGCGAACTTCCCGGTGAACCCGGAGGTCAGCGGGATCCCGGCGAAGGCCAGCAGGAACAGCGCGAACACCGCCGCCACCAGCGGCGAGCGCCGGCCCAGCCCGGCCCAGCTGGACAGGTGGGTCGCCTCCCCCTTGGAGTCGCGCACCAGGGTGACCACGGCGAACGCGCCGAGCGTCACGAAGGAGTACGACAGCAGGTAGAACAGCACCGAGGACAGGCCCTGCTTGTTGGTGGCGATCACGCCCGTGAGGATGAACCCGGCGTGCGCGATCGAGGAGTACGCCAGCAGCCGCTTGACGTCCTGCTGGGTGACCGCCAGCACCGCGCCCACCACCATGGTGAGGATCGCCACCCCCCACAGCACCGGCCGCCAGTCCAGCCGCAGGCCGGGGAAGGCCACGTAGAACAGCCGCAGGAACGCCCCGAAGGCCGCGACCTTCGTCGCCGCCGCCATGAAGCCGGTCACCGGGGTCGGCGCGCCCTGGTACACGTCCGGGGTCCAGGAGTGGAACGGCACCGCGCCGACCTTGAACAGCAGGCCGACCGCGAGCATCGCCAGGCCGATCAGCAGCAGCGCGTCACTCTGGGTGCTGCTCAGCTGCGCCGGGGTGGTCATCGCCTTGCCGGAGATCACGTCCGAGATGTCGCCGAGCTTCACGCTGCCCGCGTAGCCGTACAGCAGCGCGGTGCCGAACAGGAAGAACGCCGAGGCGAAGGCGCCCAGCAGGAAGTACTTGACGGCCGCCTCCTGGGAGAGCAGCCGGCGGCGCCGGGCCAGCGCGCAGAGCAGGTACAGCGGGAGCGAGAAGACCTCCAGCGCCACGAACATCGTCAGCAGGTCGTTGGCCGCGGGGAACAGCAGCATCCCGCCGACCGCGAACATGGTGAGCGGGAAGACCTCGCTGGTGGCGAAGCCGGCCCGGACCGCGGCCCGCTCCTGCTCGCCGCCGGGGGTGGCGGCGGCCTGGGCCGCGAAGGCGTCGGCGGGCAGGCCGCCCGCCTTGGGCTCCAGCTTCCGTTCGGCGTAGGTGAGCACCGCGACGACGGCGGCCAGCAGGATCACGCCCTGCAGGAACAGTGCCGGGCCGTCCAGCGCGACGGACTCCATGGCCAGCAGGTCGACCCGGGTGGAGCCGAAGCCCTGGGAGGCCAACACCACCACGGCGACGAAGGAGCCGATCAGTCCGGCCAGGGCGAGCGACACCTGCGTCCAGTGCCGGTACCGGCGGGGCACGAAGGCCTCCACCAGGATGCCGGCCACGGCGGCGCCGAACACCACCAGCATCGGGGAGAGCTGGCCGTACTCCAGGTGCGGCGCCGGGATGCTGGCGGTGTTGCCGCCGGCGGCGGCGAGCATGCCGGTGGTGCTCACTTCTGCTCACCTCCTGAGGTGGCGGCGACCGGGTGGGCCGGCGCCGGGTCGGTCTCGTGGACCTGCGAGAGCGTCGCGTTCACCGAGGGGTTGACCAGGTCGGTGAGCGGCTTGGGGTAGACGCCGAGCAGGATGGTCAGCGCCACCAGCGGGGCGACCACGGCCAGTTCGCGGACCTTGAGGTCGGGCATCCCGCCGACGCCGGCCTTCACCGGGCCGGTCATGGTGCGCTGGTACAGCAGCAGGGCGTACAGCGCGGCCAGCACGATGCCGAAGGTCGCCACGATGCCGATCGCCGGGTAGCGGGTGAACGTGCCGACCAGCACCAGGAACTCGCTGACGAACGGGGCCAGCCCGGGCAGCGACAGGGTGGCCAGACCGCCGACCAGGAACGTTCCGGCGAGCACCGGGGCGACCTTCTGCACCCCGCCGTAGTCGGCGATCAGCCGCGAGCCGCGGCGGGAGATCAGGAAGCCCGCCACCAGCATCCACGCGGCGGTGGAGATGCCGTGGTTGACCATGTAGAGGGTGGCGCCGCTCTGGCCCTGGCTGGTCAGCGCGAAGATGCCCATGATGATGAAGCCGAAGTGCGAGATCGACGCGTAGGCGACCAGCCGCTTGATGTCCTTCTGACCGACCGCCAGCAGCGCGCCGTAGATGATCCCGATCACCGACAGGACCAGGATCGCCGGGGCGAAGGTCTTCGAGGCGTGCGGGAACAGCCCGAGGCAGAAGCGCAGCATCGCGAAGGTGCCGACCTTGTCGACCACGGCGGTGATCAGCACGGCGGTGCCGGCGGTGGCCTCGCCCATCGCGTTCGGCAGCCAGGTGTGCAGCGGCCACAGCGGGGCCTTCACCGCGAAGGCGAAGAAGAAGCCGAGGAACAGCGCCTTCTCGGCGGTGCCGGACAGCTGGAGCCTGCCGTCGGCGATCGCCGAGGTGAGGGTCCGGAGGTCGAAGGTGCCGAAGCCCTGGTCCTGCGCGATCACGTACAGGCCGATCACGGCGGCCAGCATCACCAGGCCGCCGAGCAGGTTGTAGAGCAGGAACTTCACGGCCGCGTACGAGCGCTGGCGCGCCGCGTCGGGGCCGCCGGCCCGGTCGCCGAAGCCGCCGATCAGGAAGTACATCGGGATCAGCATGGCTTCGAAGAACACGTAGAAGAGGAAGACGTCGGTGGCGTAGAAGGAGACGACCACCATCGCCTCCACCGCCAGGATCAGGGCGAAGAAGCCCTGGGTGCGGCGCCTGCCCTCAAAGGTGTCGGGGGCGAAGGTGCCGTCGGGGGCGGCCGGCCCCGGGTCGGCGTCGTGCCAGGAGGCCAGCATCACCACCGGCACCAGGACGGCGGTGAGCAGGGCGAGGACGGCGCCGATGCCGTCCACGCCGAGCGAGAAGGTGATGCCGAAGGAGCGGATCCAGCTGTACGACTCGGTCAGCTGGTAGCGGTCGCCGTGCGGGTCGAAGCGGGTCGCCACCACGGCGGCCAGCACCAGGGTGACGACCGAGACGCCCAGGGCGACGGCCTTGGTGGTCGAGCGGCGGCGCTCGGTCGACCCGGCGGGCAGGGCGGCGGTCAGCACCGCGCCGGCCGCCGGGACGGCACAGGTGGCGGTCAGCAACGCGCTCATGGCCGCACCCCCCACGTGGAATCTGCGCGAGTCATCAGACGGACCTCATCAGGAGAGTCGTGGCGACCAGCACCAGCGTGCCGCCGAACATGGAGAGCGCGTACGAGCGGACGAAGCCGTTCTGGATCCGCCGCAGCCGACTGGACACGCCTCCGATGGTGGCGGCCAGGCCGTTGACGAAGCCGTCCAGGCCGCGGCTGTCGAAGTAGACCAGCGTCGCGGTGAGCGCCGAGCCCGGGCGGACCAGGACGGCGTGGTTGAAGTCGTCCTGGAGCAGGTCGCGGCGGGCGGCCCGGGTGAGCGGGGAGCCGACCGGCGGCACCACGGGGACGGCGGAGCGCCCGTACATCAGGTACGAGACGAGGACGCCGGCCAGCATGCAGGCCGTGGTGAGCACGGTGACCACCAGCGGGGCGAGCGGCGAGTTGCCCTCGGAGTGTCCGGTGACCGGCTCCAGCCATTTCAGGAACGAGTCGTTGAAGGCGAACAGCCCGCCCGCGAAGACCGAGCCGAAGGCCAGCAGGACCATCGGGATGGTCATGGTCTTCGGGGACTCGTGCGGGTGCGGGGCGTTGCCCTCCGCGTCCGGCTGCCAGCGCTTCTCGCCGAAGAAGGTCAGCAGCATCACCCGGGTCATGTAGAACGCGGTGACGGCGGCGCCGGTCAGCGCGCACAGGCCGAGGATCCAGCCCTCGGTGCCGCCCTTGGCGAAGGCCGCCTCGATGATCTTGTCCTTGGAGAAGAAGCCGGACAGGCCGGGGAAGCCGATGATCGCCAGGTAGCCGAGGCCGAAGGTGACGAAGGTGACCGGCATGAACTTGCGCAGGCCACCGTAGTGACGCATGTTCACCTCGTCGTTCATGCCGTGCATGACCGACCCGGCGCCGAGGAACAGCCCGGCCTTGAAGAAGCCGTGCGTCACCAGGTGCATGATCGCGAAGGCGTAGCCGATCGGGCCGAGCCCGGCCGCCAGCACCATGTAGCCGATCTGCGACATCGTCGACCCGGCCAGCGCCTTCTTGATGTCGTCCTTCGCGCAACCGACGATCGCACCGAACAGCAGCGTGACCGCGCCGACCACCACCACGGCGGTCTGCGCGTCCGGCGCCAGGTCGAAGATCGCCGACGAGCGGGTGATCAGGTAGACGCCGGCCGTCACCATGGTGGCCGCGTGGATCAGCGCCGACACCGGGGTCGGGCCCTCCATCGCGTCGCCCAGCCAGGACTGCAGCGGCACCTGCGCCGACTTGCCGCAGGCCGCCAGCAGCAGCATCAGGCCGATCGCCGTCAGCTTGCCCTCGCTCGCCTGCGCCGCCCCGCCGAAGACCGGCTGGAAGGCGAAGGAGCCGAACTCGGTGAACATCAGCATGATCGCGATCGACAGGCCCAGGTCACCGACCCGGTTGACGATGAACGCCTTCTTCGCCGCCGTCGCCGCGCTCGGCTTGTGCTGCCAGAAGCCGATCAGCAGGTACGAGGCGAGGCCCACGCCCTCCCAACCGAAGTACAGCAGCAGGTAGTTGTCGGCGACCACCAACAGCAGCATGGCGGCCAGGAACAGGTTCAGGTACGCGAAGAAGCGGCGCCGGCGTTCGTCGTGCGCCATGTAGCCCACCGAGTACAGGTGGATCAGCGTGCCGACGCCGGTGATCAGCAGGACGAAGGTCATCGACAACTGGTCGAGCCGGAACGACATGTCGGCCTGGAACCCGTTCACCGGGATCCAGCTGAACAGGTGCTCGGTGACGGCCCGGTGCTCGGCCTCGCGGCCCAGCATGTCCCGGAACAGCGCCAGGCCGAAGCCGAACGAGAGCGCCGCGAGGGCGGTGGCCAGCCAGTGGCCGAAGCGGTCCAGCGCGCGGCCGCCGAGCAGGAGCAGGGCGGCGCCGGCCAGCGGGGCCGCCACCAGCAGCGGAATGAGAGAGTTCACCGAGGCCCTCCGCCTACAGCTTCATCAGATTGCTGTCGTCGACCGAAGCGGAGTGCCTGGTCCGGAAGATGGAGACGATGATGGCGAGGCCGACCACGACCTCGGCCGCCGCGACCACCATCGTGAAGAACGCGATGATCTGGCCGTCCAGGGTGCCGTGCAGCCGGGAGAAGGTCACCAGGGCGAGGTTCGAGGCGTTCAGCATCAGCTCCACGCACATGAACAGCACGATCGCGTTGCGCCGGATCAGCACTCCGGCCGCGCCGATGGTGAACAACAGGGCCGCGAGGTACAGGTAGTTGACCGGGTTCACTCCGCTCCCTCCTCGTCGGCGCGGCCGTTCGGGCCGCCCTTGCCGTTCAGACCGTCCTTGGCATTCAGGCCGTTCGAACCGCCGTTGCCGTTCAGACCGTTCAGCCCGTTCGGACCGCCGTTGCCGTCCTTGCCGTTCACCGACGCCGGCACCGGCTCCAGGGACTTGCGCGGTCCGGAGACCGCCGGCCGCTCGGACGACGGCCGGCCCAGCCAGTCCGCCGTGGTGTTCTCCAGCTCGGCCATCCGCCGCAGCATCTCCTGGCTGACGTCCCGGACCTGGCCGCGCTCGCGCAGCGTCGCCATCACCGAGTCCTCGGCGATCGTGCCGTCCGGCAGCAGCGCCGGAACGTCCACCGCGTTGTGCCGCGCGTACACGCCCGGCGCCGGCAGCGGCGGCAGCTGGAGGTTGTCCACGACCCGCTGGGCGGCCAGCTCGCGCTGCGTCTTCGGCGCCTTCACGTGCTCGCGGTGGGTCAGCACCATCGCACCGATCGCCGCGGTGATCAGCAGCGCGCCGGTGACCTCGAACGCCCACACGTACCGGGTGAAGATCAGCCGGGCCAGGCCCGGCACGTTGCCCTCGGCGTTCGCCTCGGACAGGCCGGTGAAGTGGTCCAGCCGCGCGTTGGCGATCCCGGCGATCAGCAGCACGCCGAAGCCCAGCCCGCACAGCACCGCGGCGAACCGCTGGCCCTTCAACTGCTCCTTCAGGGAGTCCTCGCTGGTGACACCGACCAGCATCACCACGAACAGGAACAGCATCATGATCGCGCCGGTGTAGACGACGATCTGCACCACGCCCAGGAACACCGCGCCCTGCGCCATGTAGCAGACCGCCAGCGCCATCATCGTGGCCGCCAGGCACAGCGCGCTGTGCACGGCCTTGCGCATCAGCACCATGCCGAGCGCGCCGCCGACCGCGATCACCGCGAGCACCCAGAACTGGACGGCCTCCCCGAGGGAGGTCGTCCCGGTCGCGGCCAGGTTGAGGGAGGTCACTGCTGGACCTCCCGCTCCCGGTCGGTGCGCTCCTGCTGGACCGTCCCGGGCGCCGCCGCGGTGATCTCGCCCCGGTAGTACGCGCCCTCGTCGGCGCCCGGGAAGATCGAGTGCGGGGAGTCCACCATGCCCTCGGACAGGCCGACCAGCAGCTGCTCCTTGGTGAAGATCAGGTCCCGGCGCGAGGAGTCGGCCAGCTCGTACTCGTTGGTCATGGTGAGCGCGCGGGTCGGGCAGGCCTCGATGCACAGCCCGCACAGGATGCAGCGGGCGTAGTTGATCTGGTAGACCGCGCCGTAGCGCTCGCCCGGCGAGTAGCGCTCCTCCTCCCGGTTGTCCGCGCCCTCCACGTAGATGGCGTCGGCCGGACAGGCCCACGCGCACAGCTCGCAGCCGACGCACTTCTCCAGGCCGTCCGGGTGCCGGTTCAGCTGGTGGCGGCCGTGGAAGCGCGGAGCGGTGGGCTTCTTCTGCTCCGGGTACTGCTCGGTGAGCCGCTTCTTGAACATGGCCTTGAAGGTCACGCCGAAGCCGGCGGCCGGGCCGAGGATCGACGGCTTGTCGGGCCGCTCGGCCCGCTCCGTCTGGTCGGACGACATCTCGGTTCAGCTCCCTTCGGTATGGTCGGCCCCGTTGAGGGCGTCCTGGAGTTGCTTCGGGGCCCGGCTGCGCCGGCGCGGCACCGGCGGGAGCTCCTGTCCGGGCAGCGGGGGCACCGGGTAGCCGCCCGCCATCGGGTCGAACTCCCCCTTCGGCGGGGCGGGTTCGGGCTCGGGTTCCTTCTTCAGGAAGTCCCGCAGCAGGGCGAGCAGCAGGATCGCCCCGACCGGCGCGCCGACGTACAGCACCACCTCGCCGAAGCCGTAGCCCTCGTTGCGCAGCGCCCGCACGCTCGCGATCAGCACCAGCCACACCAGCGAGACCGGGATGAGCACCTTCCAGCCCAGCTTCATGAACTGGTCGTAGCGGAACCGGGGCAGCGTGCCGCGCAGCCAGATGAAGAAGAACAGCAGCAGCTGGATCTTCAGCGTGATCCACAGCATCGGCCACCAGCCGTGGTTGGCGCCCTCCCAGAAGGTCGACACCGGCCACGGGGCCCGCCAGCCGCCCAGGAACAGGGTGGAGGCCACCGCCGAGACGGTCACCATGTTGACGTACTCGGCCAGCATGAACATCGCGAACTTCAGCGAGGAGTACTCGGTGTTGAAGCCGCCGACCAGCTCGCCCTCGGCCTCCGGGAGGTCGAACGGCGCCCGGTTGGTCTCACCCACCATCGCGATGATGTACACGATGAACGACACCGGCAGCAGCGCCGCGAACCAGGTCGGCTGCTGGTGCGCCACGATCTCCGAGGTCGACATCGACCCCGAGTAGATGAACACCGCCGCGAAGGACAGGCCCATCGCGATCTCGTAGCTGACCATCTGCGCGGCCGAGCGCAGCCCGCCCAGCAGCGGGTACGTCGAACCGGACGACCAGCCGGCCAGCACGATGCCGTAGATGCCGATCGAGGCCGTCGCCAGGATGTACAGCAGCGCCACCGGGAAGTCGGTCAGCTGCATCGCCGTCCGGGTGCCGAAGATCGACACCTCGTTGCCGGCCGGCCCGAACGGGATCACCGCGAAGGCCATGAACGCCGGGACGGCGCAGACGATCGGGGCCAGGATGTAGACCACCTTGTCCGCGCCCTTGACCACCAGGTCTTCCTTGAGCGCCAGCTTCACGCCGTCCGCCAGGGACTGCAGCATCCCCCACGGCCCGTGCCGGTTCGGCCCGATGCGCAGCTGCATCCAGGCCACCACCTTGCGCTCCCAGACGATCGCGATCAGCACCGTCAGGACGAGGAAGCCGAAGCAGAACACCGCCTTCAGCAGCACCATCCACCACGGGTCCTGCCCGAAGAAGTGGAGCGTCTCGTACGGCTGCGGAGTCATCGCTCCTCCCCTTCGCTGCCCGCATCGCCCGCCGCGGCCTCGGCCCGCGCGGCCGGCTCGGGGGCGGCCACGGCGATCGTGACCAGATGGCCGACGGTGGTGCCGAGCGCGCGGTGGGCGCCGCCCGGCGTGGAGTTGAGCGGGATCCAGACCGTGCGGTCCGGGATCGAGTCGGTGACCTCCAGCGGCAGGGTCAGCGAGCCGGCCGGGCCGGTCAGCCGCAGCGCCCCGCCCCCCTCGGCGCCGGCCTCCGACGTGCCGGCCTCCGACGCGCCGATCTCCTTCGCGGTGGCCGGCGAGACCCGGGCCACCGCCCGGTGCCGGGTGCCCGCCAGGTGCGGATCGCCCTGCTGCAACGTGCCGTTGTCCAGCAGCTGGCGCCAACCCGCCAGCACCGCCTGGCCGGTGGCCGGGCGGGGCAGCACGCCGGGGTGCGCGGCCGGGTCCGCGGACCGGTCGCCCGCCCACGGAGTGAAGTGGTCCAGCTCCAGCCGGGCCGCCCGGACGTCCGGCAGGCCCAGCCGGTGGCCCAGCGCCTCCGCCAGCATGGTCAGCACCCGCAGGTCCGGGTACAGGTGGCGGCCCATCTGCTGATCGGGCTTGAGCGCCGCCTCGAACATCCGCAGCCGGCCCTCCCAGTCCAGGAAGGCGCCGGCCTTCTCCGCCACCGCCGCCACCGGTAGCACCACGTCCGCGCGCGCCGTCACCGCGGAGGGCCGCAGCTCCAGCGACACCACGAACGGCACCGCCGCCAGCGCCGCGTCGGCCAGCGCCGGATCCGGCAGGTCGTCCGGGTCGACGCCGCCGACCAGCAGCGCGTCCAGCTCGCCGTGCGCGGCGGCCGTCAGGATCTGCTCGGTGTCCCGGCCCGGCCGGGACGGCAGCTCCGCCACCCCCCACACCCCGGCGGCCTCCGCCCGGGCGGCCTGAGCCGCCACCGGACGGCCGCCGGGCAGCAGCCCCGGCAGCAGGCCCGCCTCGACCG
Source organism: Kitasatospora sp. NBC_01300 (assembly GCF_041435235.1). Classification (NCBI taxonomy): domain Bacteria; kingdom Bacillati; phylum Actinomycetota; class Actinomycetes; order Kitasatosporales; family Streptomycetaceae; genus Kitasatospora; species Kitasatospora sp. NBC_01300. The sequence goes on from NZ_CP108408.1 coordinate 3,386,365, forward strand.
CACCGCGCTCGCCCGCCCGGCGCGGCACCCACGCCAGCCGGGCGCCGGTCGCGTGCGCCAGACGCAGCACCGCCGTCAGCGCGCCCGGGGCGGCGGCCAGCCGCTCGCCCACCAGGATCACCGCGCCCGGGCCGCGCAGCAGCTCGGCGGCCCGCCCGGCCTCGTCGTTCAGCGGCTCGTCGGCGGCCAGCGCGGCGAACCACTCCGCCTCCGTGCCCGGGGCGGCCGGCAGCAGCGCGCCGCGCAGCTTGGCCAGGCCCCGGGAGGCGAACGCCGCCACCGAGTACACCTTCAGGCCCCGGTCGCGGCTGGCCTTGCGCAGCCGCAGGAAGACGATCGGCGACTCCTCCTCCGGCTCGAAGCCCGCCAGCAGCACCGCCGGAGCCTGCTCCAGCTGCTCGTAGGTCAGGCCCTCGCCGTCCACGTCCACGCCGCGCCCGGCGACGGCGGCGGCCAGGAAGTCCGCCTCCTCACCGCTGTGCGGGCGGGCCCGGAAGTCCACGTCGTTGGTGCCGAGCACCACCCGCGCGAACTTCCCGTACGCGTAGGCGTCCTCGACGGTGACCCGGCCGCCGGTCAGCACCCCGGCGCGGGCGCCGCGCAGTCCCTCGGCGGCCCGGGCCAGCGCCTCCGGCCAGGAGGCGGGCACCAGCTCGCCGTCCACCCGCACCAGCGGGGTGGCGATCCGGTCCCGCTGCTGGGCGTAGCGGAACGCGAACCGGCCCTTGTCGCAGTTCCACTCCTCGTTGACCGCCGGGTCCTCGCCCGCCAGCCGGCGCAGCACCTTGCCGCGCCGGTGGTCGGTGCGCTGGGCGCAGCCCGCGGAGCAGTGCTCGCACACGCTCGGCGAGGAGACCAGGTCGAACGGGCGGGAGCGGAAGCGGTAGGCCGCCGACGTCAGGGCGCCGACCGGGCAGATCTGGATGGTGTTCCCGGAGAAGTACGAGTCGAGCGGCTCGTCGTCCCCGGTGCCGACCTGCTGGAGCGCGCCGCGTTCCAGCAGGTCGATGAACGGGTCCCCGGCGATCTGCTGCGAGAAGCGGGTGCAGCGCGCGCACAGCACGCAGCGCTCCCGGTCCAGCAGCACCTGGGTGCTGAGCGGGATCGGCTTCTCGTAGGTGCGCTTCATCCCCTCGAAGCGGGTGTCGGCGTCACCGGTGGACATCGCCTGGTTCTGCAGCGGGCACTCGCCGCCCTTGTCGCAGACCGGGCAGTCCAGCGGGTGGTTGATCAGCAGCAGCTCCATCACGCCGCGCTGCGCCTTCTCGGCCACCGGTGAACTCACCTGGGTGCGCACCACCATGCCCTCGGCGACCGGGATGGTGCAGGAGGCGACGGGCTTGCGCTGACCCTCGATCTCGACGATGCACTGCCGGCAGGCGCCGGCCGGGTCGAGCAGCGGGTGGTCGCAGAAGCGCGGGATCTGGGTGCCGATCCGTTCGGCGGCCCGGATCACCAACGTCCCCTTGGGGACCTGCACTTCGACGCCGTCGATGGTGAGCGTGACCAGCTCGACCGCGGCCTTGTCGCCCGTGGAGGTGGATGGCTCTGTGATCGTCACGCGTGCACCTCCCTTTCGGTGGCGGACTGGTGGCCGGGGCGGGGGCCGTCGGCCCAGACGGTGGAGGCGGCCGGGTCGAACGGGCAGCGGCGCTCGGCCAGGTGCTGCTCGTACTCGGCCCGGAAGTGCTGGAGGGAGGAGACGATCGGGCTCGCGGCGCCGTCGCCCAGTGCGCAGAAGGACTTGCCGTTGATGTTGTCGGCGATGTCGAGGAGCTTCTCCAGGTCCCCGTCGACGCCCGCGCCCGCCTCGATCCGCTTGAGCAGCTGGACCAGCCAGTAGGTGCCCTCGCGGCAGGGGGTGCACTTGCCGCAGGACTCGTGGGCGTAGAACTCGGTCCAGCGGGTGACCGCCCGCACCACGCAGGTGGTCTCGTCGAAGACCTGCAGCGCCTTGGTGCCGAGCATCGAGCCGGCCGCGCCGACGCCCTCGTAGTCCAGCGGGACGTCCAGGTGCTCGTCGGTGAACATCGGGGTGGAGGAGCCGCCCGGGGTCCAGAACTTGAGCCGGTGCCCGGGGCGGACGCCGCCGCTCATGTCCAGCAGCTGGCGCAGCGTGATGCCCAGCGGCGCCTCGTACTGGCCGGGGTTGGTGACGTGGCCGGAGAGCGAGTACAGCGTGAAGCCGGGGGACTTCTCGGTGCCCAGGCCCTTGAACCACTCCTTGCCGCGGGCCAGGATCGGCGGCACCGAGGCGATCGACTCGACGTTGTTGACCACCGTCGGGCAGGCGTACAGGCCGGCGATCGCCGGGAACGGCGGCCGCAGCCGGGGCTGGCCGCGGCGGCCCTCCAGCGAGTCCAGCAGTGCCGTCTCCTCGCCGCAGATGTAGGCGCCGGCGCCGGCGTGCACGGTGATGTCGAGGTTGACGCCGGAGCCGAGGATGTCGCGGCCGAGCAGCCCGGCCCGGTACGCCTCGGCGACGGCCGCGTGCAGGCGGCGCAGCACCGGGACGACCTCGCCGCGCAGGTAGATGAACGCGTGGTCGCAGCGGATCGCGTAGGAGGCGATGATCATGCCCTCGATCAGCGCGTGCGGGTTGGCGAACATCAGCGGGATGTCCTTGCAGGTGCCCGGCTCGGACTCGTCCGCGTTGACCACCAGGTAGTGCGGCTTGCCGTCGTTCTGCGGGATGAACTGCCACTTCATCCCGGTGGGGAAGCCCGCGCCGCCGCGACCGCGCAGCCCGGCCTCCTTCACCAGGGCGATCACGTCGTCCGGCGGCATCGCGAGGGCCGCCTTGAGGCCGTCGTAGCCGTGGTGGCGGCGGTAGGTGGCCAGCGTCCAGGGCCGTTCGTCGTCCCAGGAGGCGGACAGGACGGGGGTGAGCAGCTTCTCGGCCGGCTCGGCGGCGGTCATCACGCTTCCGTCCCTTCGTGGCCGGTGCCCTCGTGACCGGTGCCTTCGTGGCGGGGTGCGACGACCTTGGTGCCGCCGGTGCCGGGCAGCGCCTCGCCCTTGGCCAGGCGCAGGCCGGCCATCGAGGGCGCGCCGCCCGCGCCGGACTCGTCGTTGGCACCCGGGCGCTCGTCGGGGAAGCCCGCCAGGATCCGGGCGGACTCCTTGAAGGTGCACAGCCGGGCGCCGCGGGTCGGCCGGACCTCCCGGCCCGCGCGCAGGTCGTCGACCAGCCGCTTGGCGCTCTCCGGGGTCTGGTCGTCGAAGAACTCCCAGTTGACCATCACCACGGGCGCGTAGTCGCAGGCCGCGTTGCACTCGATGTGCTCGATCGAGATCTCGCCGTCCCCGGTGGTCTCGTTGTTGCGCACGCCGAGGTGCTGCTGGAGCTCGTCGAAGATCTGGTCGCCGCCGAGCACCGCGCACAGGGTGTTGGTGCAGACCCCGACGTGGTACTTCCCGGCCGGGCGCCGCCGGTACATGGTGTAGAAGGTGGCGACGGCGGTGACCTCGGCGGTGGTGAGGTCCAACTGCTCGGCGCAGAACCGGATGCCGGTCGGGCTGACGAAGCCCTCCTCGGCCTGCACCAGGTGCAGCAGCGGCAGCAGCGCCGACCGGGCCTGCGGGTAGCGGCCGATCAGCTCCGCGGCGTCGGCGGCCAGCCGGGCGTGCACCTCCTCGGGGTACGGTGTGGCCGGCAGCGCCGGCATCCCCAACTGGACGTCTGTCACCGGTCCACGCCTCCCATCACCGGGTCGATCCCGGCCACCGCGACGATCACGTCGGCGACCTGGCCGCCCTCGCACATCGCCGCCATCGTCTGCAGATTGGTGAACGACGGGTCCCGGAAATGGACCCGGTACGGGCGTGTCCCGCCGTCGCTGACCACGTGGACGCCCAGCTCGCCCTTGGGCGACTCGACCGCCGCGTACGCCTGGCCGACCGGGACTCGGAAGCCCTCGGTGACCAGCTTGAAGTGGTGGATCAGGGCCTCCATCGAGGTGCCCATGATCTTGCGGATGTGGTCGAGCGAGTTGCCCATCCCGTCGGGGCCGACGGCGAGTTGGGCGGGCCAGGCGATCTTCTTGTCGGCCACCATCACCGGGCCCGGCCGCAGCCGGTCCAGGCACTGCTCGACGATCCCCAGCGACTGCCGCATCTCCTCCAGGCGGATCAGGAAGCGGCCGTAGGAGTCGGCGCTGTCCGCGGTCGCGACCTCGAAGTCGTAGTCCTGGTAGCCGCAGTACGGGTCGGTCTTGCGCAGGTCGTGCGGCAGGCCGGTGGCGCGCAGGATCGGGCCGGTGGCGCCGAGGGCCAGGCAGCCGGGCAGGTCGAGGAAGCCGACGTCGACCAGGCGGGCCTTGAACACCGGGTTCCCGGTGGCGAGTTTGTCGTACTCGTGCATCCGGGAGCGCAGGGTCTTCACGCACTCGCGGATCTGGTCGACGGCGCCGGGCGGGAGGTCCTGGGCGAGGCCGCCGGGGCGCACGTACGCGTGGTTCATGCGCAGGCCGGTGACCAGCTCGAAGACGTCCAGGATCAGCTCGCGGTCGCGGAAGCCGTAGATCATCAGGGTGGTGGAGCCGATCTCCATGCCGCCGGTGGCCAGGCAGACCAGGTGCGAGGCGATCCGGTTGAGCTCCATCATCAGCACCCGGATCACGCTGGCCCGGTCCGGGATGTCGTCGGTGATGCCGAGCAGCTTCTCGACGGCCAGGCAGTACGCGGTCTCGTTGAACAGCGGGGTCAGGTAGTCCATCCGGGTCACGAAGGTGGTGCCCTGGACCCAGTTGCGGAACTCCATGTTCTTCTCGATGCCGGTGTGGAGGTAGCCGATGCCGCAGCGGGCCTCCTTCACCGTCTCGCCGTCGATCTCCAGGATCAGCCGCAGCACGCCGTGGGTGGACGGGTGCTGGGGGCCCATGTTGACGATGATGCGCTCGTCGTCGGCCCGGCCGACGGCCTCGACCACCTCGCCCCAGTCGCCGCCGGTGACCGTGAAGACCCGGCCCTCGGTGGTCTCCCGGGACTCTGCCTGCTCGGTCTCCTCGTGGGGTCGGGTCTCTTCGTCGTGCCGAGCATCTTCGTGGTGCCGAGTACTCATCAGCTGTACGACCTCCGCTGGTCGGGAGCCGGGATCTGGGCGCCCTTGTACTCGACGGGGATGCCGCCGAGCGGGTAGTCCTTGCGCTGCGGGTGGCCCAGCCAGTCGTCCGGCATCATGATCCGGGTGAGCGCCGGGTGGCCGTCGAAGACCAGGCCGAAGAAGTCGTAGGCCTCGCGCTCGTGCCAGTCGTTGGTCGGGTAGACGCTCACCACGGAGGGGATGCGCGGGTCGGCGTCCGGCGCGGTGACCTCCACCCGGATCAGCCGTCCGTGGGTGATCGACCGCAGGTGGTAGACCGCGTGCAGCTCGCGGCCCTTGTCGTCGGGGTAGTGCACGCCGCTCACGCCCAGGCACAGTTCGAAGCGCAGCGCCGGGTCGTCGCGCAGGGTGCGGGCGGTCCGGAGCAGGTGGGCGCGGTCGATGTGGAAGGTGAGCTCGCCGCGGTCGACGACGGTCTTCTCGATCACCTCGGCCGGGTCCAGGCCCTGTTCCTCCAGGGCGCCCTCCAGCTCGTCGGCGACCTCGTCGAACCAGCCGCCGTACGGCCGTTCGCTCGGGCCGGGCAGCACGATCGGCGCGGCCAGGCCGCCGAAGCCGGAGGTGTCACCGCTGTCCTGGGCGCCGAACATGCCCTGCCGGCGGCCGACCACCTCGACCGGGATCTCGCGGACCGGGTGCTCGCGACGGGTCTCGGGTACCTGCTCGTTCATCGCAGCAGCCCCCGCATCTCGCTGACCGGGGTGGCCTTGAGGGCGAGCGCCTCGCCGAGTTCCTCGGCCCGGATCCGGTTCGCGCCCAGCGGCTCGTGCTGGATCTTGTCGTGCAGCTTCAGGATGGCGTCCATCAGCATCTCCGGGCGGGGCGGGCAACCGGGCAGGTAGATGTCCACCGGGACGATGTGGTCGACGCCCTGCACGATCGCGTAGTTGTTGAACATCCCGCCCGAGGAGGCGCAGACGCCCATCGAGATGACCCACTTCGGGTTGGCCATCTGGTCGTAAACCTGGCGCAGCACCGGGGCCATCTTCTGGCTCACCCGACCTGCCACGATCATCAGATCGGCCTGCCGGGGGGAGCCCCGGAACACCTCCATGCCGAACCGGGCCAGGTCGTAGCGGCCGGCGCCGGTGGTCATCATCTCGATCGCGCAGCAGGCCAGACCGAAGGTGGCCGGGAAGAGTGACGCCTTGCGCACCCAACCGGCGGCCGTCTCCACGGTCGTGAGCAGAAAGCCGCTCGGCAGCTTCTCCTCGATTCCCATCAGATCCCTCTCAATGCCCTCAAGAAGCCCTCAAGTCCTGTGGTACGTCGGCCCGTTCGGGCTTGTCCGCTCGTTCACAAAGGCGGCGGCCACCCCGCGCTCAGTCCCACTCCAGGCCGCCGCGGCGCCACACGTAGGCGTAGGCGACGAAGACCGTGGCGATGAACAGGAGCATCTCGACCAACCCGAAGATCCCCAGGGCGTCGAAGGTCACCGCCCAGGGGTAGAGAAAGACGATCTCGATGTCGAAGACGATGAAGAGCATCGCCGTCAGGTAGTACTTGATCGGGAACCGACCGCCGCCCACGGGCTGCGGGGTCGGCTCGATGCCGCACTCGTACGCCTCCAACTTGGCCCGGTTGTACCGCTTGGGGCCGGTGAGTGAGGCCATCACGACGGAGCCGACCGCGAACGCCGCCGCGATGGCACCGAGTACGAGGATCGGCGCGTAGGCATTCATAGCCCCCGCTCCCTCCGTCCAGTCGTCCTTGACTGCAGATCGGAACCGGCGGGTCACGCTGTGGTGAACCCGCGTTCCGGTTCCCGGAATCCACCCCATGTGAGGCAGTTCACAAAGCCTGGAACGAGCGCATCCTATGCCCGTCGGCTTGTGATCTGCGACACGCAGTTCAACGTCATCTTTGTGATCTACGCCACGATGGGAATCGTGCCGAATATGAACATGCCCAGAGTTGTCGACGCAAAGAAGTCAAATGGTCACAATCAGTCGCATTTACCTGTGAAGCGGCTGGTCAGAGCCGCGCTCCTATATCAACTATGCGTCCACCGGAGCAAATTTAGAGGCGTCATGTTGACGTGTTATAGCGGCTCACCCTGAGGGGTGGCGGGGGTCCGAACGCTCGCTTGACCCTTCGTTCACAAGCGTGCGGAACGGCCCTCGGAGCCGGCGGCCCCGGGCTCGACGGTCGGCGGGACTCCACCCGTAACGCGACAGAAGTCGCCTTACGATGGGCGTGGCGAGACCGCCACGCCACGGCAAGCCCTGACGCGACTGGAGTCGACCGTGCACGAGAGCACCCCCGGGACGAACCACCCCGGGACTGACCACCCCGAGCCCCGCACCCCGACCCCGCGCCCCGGCGGCCGCAGCGCCCGGGTCCGGGAGGGCGTGGTCGCCGCCACGCTCGCCGAGATCACCGAGAAGGGGTACGACGGCCTCACCGTCGAGGCGGTCGCGAGCCGCTCCGGCGTCCACAAGGCGACGCTGTACCGGCGGTGGGGAGGGGTGGACGGCCTGGTCGCGGACGCCCTGACCGCCTCGGCCGACCAGCCCTGGCCGCTGCCCGACACCGGCGACCTCCGCGAGGACCTGCGGCTGATCACCCGGGAGGTGTTCACCGTCTTCACCGATCCCGACCTGGGCGCCACCCCCACCGCGCTGATCTTCGCCGCCCAGCGCTCCGACGCCGGCGCGACCGCCCTGCGCGCCTTCTTCGCCTCCCGCCACCGCCAGGCCGCCGAGGTCGCCGAACGAGCCGTCGCCCGGGGCGAGTTGCCCACCGGAACGGACGGCGCCGAGGTGGTCCGGGCCGCCACCGCCCCGCTCTACTACCGGCTGTTCGTCACCGGCGAGCCGCTGGACGCCCACACCGCCGAACGGGCCGCCGACGCCGCCGCGCTGGCCGCCCGCGCCGGGCTGTTCACCTCCGCACCCGAGGCCAACCCCGGCCCCTCGAAGGACTCCTGACCCTCCATCCGCCCGGCGGGCCCCGAACCCCACCGATCCCTGCCTACCCCTACCGGATCCCCGCCCCGGCGTGGATGATGTCGCCATGCCAACCCCGCCGTCCACCACCCCTCGGAAGGCCCGTCACGTGAAGCGCGCACCCTGGGCCCTGCTCGCCGTCGCCACCGTCCTCCCGCTGACGGCGAGCACCGGCACCGCCGTCGCGGACACCCCGCCGCCCGCGCCCGCCTGCGCCTACACGCCCGCGGTGCCGGCCGACAACTTCAAGGGCATCCCGGTCTTCGACGCCAAGAAGGCCGCCCAGCCCTACCGCGCCACCCTGCGCACCAGCCAGGGCGCGATCACCTTCCAGGCGCTGACCGACAAGGCGCCCTGCACCACCTTCTCGTTCCGCTTCCTCGCCGAGCACGACTACTTCGACCGCAGCCACTGCCACCGCCTCACCACCCAGCGGCTCTACGTCCTGCAGTGCGGCGACCCGACCGGAACGGGCAGCGGCGGGCCCGGCTACTCCTTCCCGGACGAGAACCTGACCGGCGCCACCTACCCGGCCGGCACCGTGGCGATGGCCAACGCCGGTCCGAACACCAACGGCAGCCAGTTCTTCTTCGTCTGGAAGGACACCAAGCTCTCCCCCGCCTACACCCCGTTCGGCCGGATCACGGCGGGCCTGGACGTCCTGCAGAAGATCGCCGCAGGCGGCGAGGACGACCAGAACAACCCCGGCGACGGCTTCCCCACCCTCCCCGTGAACATCCGCCACGTGAAGATCAGCACCCGCTGACCGGGAGCCCGCCCCCGCACCGTCCGCCCCCACGCCGTTCCCGTACGCCCGCGGCGCCTCCCGTACGGTGGCAGCACCAACGACACCGCACGGGAGCAGCGCGCATGGACAGCCGGATCTGGGAGAGCGTGGACCACCTCGTCGCGTGGCTCGACGAGCAGAGCACGCAGTCGCCCCGGGAGGAGCGCCTGCTGCGGATCCTCAAGCTCTCCGAGGAGGTCGGCGAGGTCGGCGCCGCGGTGATCGGCGCCACCGGCCAGAACCCGCGCAAGGGCGTCACCCACAGCTGGGAGGACGTCCAGCACGAGCTCTGCGATGTCGTCTTCACCGCCCTCGTCGCCCTCCGGACGCTCACCCCCGACGCGGCCCGGGTCTTCGCCGACCGCCTCGTCTACGTCGAACAGCGCACCGCCGCCTCCCGCCGCCCGGCGGACGGGGAGCGGAAGACGGCGGAGGAGACGCCCTGAGGCCTTTGGCAGGGGGGCCGGGAGAGGGCCCCGGGCCCGCTACGCGTTGGGCGCGACCTTCGCGAGGCCGTTGATGATGCGGTCCATCGCGTCGCCGCCCTGCGGGTCGGTGAGGTTGGCGAGCATCTTGAGGGTGAAGCGCATCAGCATCGGGTGGGTGAGGCCGCGCTGGGTGGCGAGCTGCATCACCTTGGGGTTGCCGATGAGCTTCACGAAGGCGCGGCCCATCGTGTAGTAGCCGCCGTAGACGTCCTTGAGGACGCGCGGGTAGCCCTGCAGGGCGCGCTCGCGCCCGGTCTCGGTGACCCGGGCGTGGGCCTGGACGATGACCCCGGCGGCGATCTGGCCGGATTCCATCGCGTAGGCGATGCCCTCGCCGTTGAACGGGTTGACCATGCCGCCCGCGTCGCCGACGAGCAGCAGGCCGCGGGTGTAGTGCGGCTGCCGGTTGAAGGCCATCGGCAGCGCGGCGCCGCGGATCGGGTCGGTCATGTTCTCGGGGGTGTAGCCCCACTCCTCCGGCATGCCGGCGCACCAGGCCTTGAGCACCTCGCGCCAGTCGAGTTCGCCGAACGCGGGCGAGGAGTTGAGGATGCCGAGGCCGACGTTGGAGGTGCCGTCGCCCATGCCGAAGACCCACCCGTACCCGGGCAGCTGCTTGCGCTGGCCGCCGCGGGTGTCCCACAGCTCCAGCCAGGACTCCAGGTAGTCGTCGTCGTGGCGCGGCGAGGTGAAGTACGTCCGGTAGGCGACGCCCATCGGGCGGTCCTCGCGGCGGTGCAGGCCCATGGCGAGCGAGAGCCGGGTGGAGTTGCCGTCGGCGGCGACCACCAGCGGGGCGCGGAAGGTGACCGGCCGCTTCTCGTCGCCGAGCTTGGCGGTGACGCCGACGATCCGGCCGGTGCGCTCGTCCAGGACGGGCCCGCTGACGTTGCAGCGCTCGTAGAGCCGGGCACCGGCCTTCTCGGCCTGACGGACCAGCAGCTCGTCGAAGTCGGCGCGCTTGCGGACCAGGCCGTAGTCGGGGAAGGCCGACAGCTCGGGCCAGTCCAGCTCCAGCCGGACGCCGCCGCCGATGATGCGCAGGCCCTTGTTGTGCAGCCAGCCGTTCTCGGTGGAGACGTCGATGCCCATGTCCACCAGCTGCTTGGTGGCGCGGGGGGTGAGGCCGTCGCCGCAGACCTTCTCGCGCGGGAACGCGGTCTTCTCCAGCAGCAGCACGTCCAGCCCGGCCTGGGCGAGGTAGTACGCGGTGGTGGACCCGGCCGGACCCGCGCCGACCACGATGACGTCGGCCGTGCTCTCGACCGGGCTGTCCGGCTTCGTCAGATCGGCTGCGGTCTCGGTCACGGTGGACACTCTCCTGGAGCTGCGGCTGTGGGGACGGCGGCTTTTGTCTCCGGCAGTCTAGTTCCGTCCCCGCCGCCGGAAACGACCACGCCCCCACCCCGCCGGTCCGACGGCTACCCGAGCTTGTACGCCCGGTGCAGCGCGACGATGCCGCCGGTGAGGTTGCGCCAGGCGACCTTGGACCAGCCGCTCTCCTGCAGCCGGGCCGCCAGCTCGGGCTGGTCGGGCCAGGAGCGGATGGACTCGGCGAGGTACACGTACGCGTCCGGGTTGCTGCTGACCGCGGTGGCGACCGGCGGCAGGGCGCGCATCAGGTACTCGGTGTAGACCGTCCGGAACGGCGTCCAGGTCGGGGTGGAGAACTCGCAGATCACCAGCTTGCCGCCGGGCTTGGTGACGCGCTGCATCTCGCGCAGCGCCGCGTCGGTGTCCTGGACGTTGCGCAGCGCGAAGGAGATCGTCACCGAGTCGAAGGTGCCGTCCGCGAACGGCAGCCGGGTGGCGTCGCCGGCGGTGAGCGGCAGCTCGGGGTGGCGGCGCTTGCCCTCGACGAGCATGCCGACGGAGAAGTCGCACGGGACGACCTGCGCGCCGGCCTCGGCGAAGGGCAGCGAGGAGGTGCCGGTGCCGGCTCCGAGGTCGAGCACGAGGTCCCCCGGTCCGGCGGCCACCGCCTCGGCCACCGCCCGGCGCCAGGCGCGGGCCTGGCCGAGGGACAGCACGTCGTTGGTGCGGTCGTACTTGGCCGCGACGTCGTCGAACATGGCGGCGACTTCGTGCGGCTGCTTGTCCAGAGAGGCTCGGGTCACGCCCCCATTGTTCACCCTGGCGCCGACACCCCGACCAACGGGGCACGCCGCGGGGCGTCCGCACCCGCCGTACGGGCCCCGCCGCACGCCCCCGCCGTCCAGCGCCCCCGCCCGGCCCACCGGTGCCGCGCGCCCCGTCAGTGCTGCGCGCGCCGCCCGCCCGCCCGCCGCCGACGCCGGGAGCGCTTGCCGTGGGTTATCGCGGGCATCCCGTCGGCCAGCGCCCCGGTCGCCAGGGCGACGGTGGTGGCCAGCCGGCCCTGCCCGGCGCGGACCGCGAGCGCCCGCCGGTGCCGCCGGATGCGCAGCACGCAGATCACGAACATCCCGACCGCGACCGGCACGCTGAACCGGGCCAGGCCCACGCCGACCGGCTGCGGGTAGGTGTCGCCGCAGATCCGCACCGCGCCCGGGTCGTCGGCGGCGTGCTCCAGGCAGATCGGGTCCCCGATCCTGGCGCCGTCGGCGAGCGGCAGCGCGGCCGCGGTGTGCGACTGGCCGGACGCCCGGTAGCTGACGGCACTGTAGGAGCCGCCGCCGGTGGGCAGCTGGGTGACGACGCCCTCGACTCTCACGGGGTGGGCGCCGATCCGGTCGGCCTGGTCGGCCTGGCGCCAGCCGAGCAGGCACATGCCGACGGCCAGCACGGCGCTGAGCACGGCGGCGAGGTACCAACCACGGCCCAACCGCGGGGATCGCGGCGGGGGGACGGTCGCGGATCGCATGGTTCCTGTCCTGGCTTGCCTTCGGGGCCTGGGACACGGCCCCGCCACCCGCGGGCACGGGCGGTAGGTGGTGAGGGTACGGAGTGAGCTGTCCGGGATCGTATCCGCTGGCGGGCCCTCAGGTCACGGCGAAGGGGGAATCACCCCACAGGGTGGACAATGGAGTTCGACGGCACACGAAGGAAGTGCCGTGCGCCGCAAGGAAGTCCGACTACCGGCGGGTACGCCGCCCGGTTCCCGGCCCCGTTCAGCGCCGCCGGTACACCAACCGTCCGCCCAGCACCGCGGCCAGGCAACCGCCCGGCGATGGCTGGGCGAAGCCCTCCCCAACGGCCGGGAACACCGCGAAGTCGGCCCGGCCGCCCGCCGCCACCCGGCCGTGCACGGCCGCCGTGAGCGGCAGCACCGCCAGCGGGTCCAGCGGGCCGTCCCCCGGGTCCGTCGCGTCCGGGGCGCCCGGCAGCGCGACCAGCCCGGAGCGCGCCACGGCCGTGCGCACCGCGGCCCGCTCGAACGGCCCGGCCACCGCCGTCACCCCGAACCCGAGCATCCGTTGCAGCCCGCGCCGGGCGCTCGCGCCGCAGCGCCCCTCGTCGACGGAGCCCGTCAGCCCGTCCGCGACCGGCTCGACGCCGATCTCCTCGCGCGGGTCCGGGTGGTAGGCGTGCTCCAGCAGCCGGTGCCCGTACGGGTTGCGCAGCCCCGGCGTGAGCACCGCGGCGCCCCAGTCCCGCAGTCGCGCCCCCGGGTGCGCGGCGGCCAGCTCCCGGTACGGTCCGACGGCCTCGACGCGGTCGCCGCGCACCAGCACCGCCCCGTCCGGGAGGGACGGGGCGGTGGGGTCGGCCGGGTCGGGCAGCACCAGGGCCGCCCGGTGCAGGGTCAGCACGGCGGTGCCCCGGGCCTCAGTTGTCCAGGATCTTCAGCTCGGGGTGCGCGGTGCCGCCCTCGATCGCCGTGGAGGCGATGTGCGAGGCGACCCGCGGGTCCACCGGGTCGTTGGCCGGGTCGTCCAGCACCCGCAGGTGCTCGTACGTGGTCGCGCGCTGCGCCGGGACGCGGTCGGCGGCCCGGATGAGGTGGATCAGCTCGGTGAGGTTGGAGCGGTGCTTGGCACCGGCCGCCGAGACGACGTTCTCCTCCAGCATGACCGAGCCGAGGTCGTCCGCACCGTAGTGCAGCGACAGCTGGCCGGCCTCCTTGCCGGTGGTGAGCCAGGAGCCCTGGATGTGGGCGATGTTGTCGAGGAACAGGCGGGCGATCGCGATCATCCGCAGGTACTCGAAGACGGTGGCCTGCGTCGAGCCCTTCAGGTGGTTGTTCTGCGGCTGGTAGGTGTAGGGGATGAAGGCCCGGAAGCCGCCGGTGCGGTCCTGCACGTCGCGGATCATCCGCAGGTGCTCGATCCGCTCGGCGTTGGTCTCGCCGGTGCCCATCAGCATGGTGGAGGTGGACTCCACGCCGAGGCCGTGCGCGGCCTCCATGATCTCCAGCCAGCGCTCGCCGGACTCCTTGAGCGGGGCGATCGCCTTGCGCGGCCGCGCGGGCAGCAGCTCGGCGCCGGCGCCGGCGAAGGAGTCCAGGCCGGCCCGGTGGATCCGGGTGATGGCCTCCTCGATCGAGACGCCCGAGATCCGGGCCATGTGGTCGACCTCGGAGGCGCCCAGGGAGTGGATCACCAGCTGCGGGAAGTCGGCCTTGATGGCCGAGAACGCGCGCTCGTAGTACTCCACGCCGTAGTCCGGGTGGTGGCCGCCCTGGAACATGATCTGGGTGCCGCCCAGTTCGACGGTCTCGGCGCAGCGGCGCAGGATCTCGTCGAGCTCGCGGGACCAGCCCTTGTCGCTCTTCGGCGGCACGTAGAAGGCGCAGAACTTGCACGCCGTCACGCAGACGTTGGTGTAGTTGATGTTGCGCTCGATGATGTACGTCGCGATGTGCTCGGTACCGGCGTAACGGCGGCGGCGCACCGCGTCGGCGGCGGAGCCGAGCGCGTGCAGCGGCGCCGAGCGGTACAGCTCCAGCGCCTCCTCCGGGGTGATCCGGCCACCGCCGGCGGCGCGGTCGAGCACGGCCTGCAAATCGGTGCTGGGCGCATCGAGGGTGGTCGCTGCGAGCTCGGTCACCTGGCCGCCTTCTCTCTCTCGGATACTGCAGTTCTCGGCGCTGCCGACCCCCGGACGGCGGGCGTCCGGGTACGGCCGAACCAGCCTACGCCAGGCCTTTCGGGCGTCCGCGTCAGCCCGCTGCCCGTCGGCCCCGGAGCACCCGAGCACCGGAGCGCCCCGTCGCGCTCAGCCGACCGGCAGCGCCGCCGGCTCCAGCAGCCGCACCGCGACGTCCGACGCGAAGCCGCTGTCGTGCGCGACCCGGCGGGCGAACTCGGCGACCCCGGCCAGCTGCCGCTCGCCGAGCGAGAAGTCGAGGGCCTCGCTGAAGTACCGCTCCAGCACGTCCGCGCCGAAGGCCTCCCAGCGGGCGGCCTGTTCGGCGACCTTGGCGGCCTCGACCAGTGAGAGGTCGCGGGACTCCAGGAAGGCCCGGTGCACGGCCGCGGTCAGTTCCGGACGGCGCTCGGCGAACTCGCGGCGCACGGCCCAGACGGCGAAGACGAACGGCAGGCCGGTCCACTCCTTCCACATCTCGCCGAGGTCGTGGACGGTCAGTCCGAGGTCGGCGGCCTGGCCGAGGTAGGCGCGCAGCGCCGGGTCGCCGATCAGGACGGCGGCGTCGGCCTCGGCGAGCATCGAGCTGAGGTCGGGCGGGCAGCTGAAGTAGTCGGGGCGGACGCCCTCGCGCTCCTCCAGCAGCAGCCGGGCGAGCCGGACGGAGGTGCGGCTGGTGGAGCCGAGGGCGACGCGGCGGCCGTCCAGGTCGGCGAGCGGCACCTTGCTGACGATGAGGCACGACATCACCGGGCCGTCGCTGCCGACCGCGATGTCGGGCAGCACCAGCAGGTCGTCGGCGTTGCGCAGGTACTCCACGCAGGTGATCGGACCGATGTCCAGCGAGCCGTCGACGAGCTGGTCGCTCAGCTTCTCGGGAGTGTCCTTGGTGAGGTCGAGGTCCAGCAGGTTGCCGGTCCTGGCGAGGCCCCAGTAGAGGGGGACGCAGTTCAGGAACTGGATGTGGCCGACGCGAGGCCTGACCGGGTGTTCCTGGGGCTCCCGCGATTGTCCGTCCGGTGCTGCCACTGCGCCGCTCCCTTGTACTGTTCGTGCGCTTTCCCGCAGCGTATGCCTGCTGTTCACAAAGGCTTGCACCGGGCACCCGACACGCGCCCGCGAGGCCTGCGGGAGGCCCCCGCGGGGCCCTACGACACGCGCCGTGGGGGCCGCAGTTCACCCCTGGTCGTCACAGCGACCGCATGCTAGCGTTGCCCTCAGTTGCAGTTTGATTCCCCTTGCAGTACTTGAAGCCTGCGGAGCATGTAACCGCGGGCTTTTTGTAGTTTTTCAGCAATATCGAAAAACTTCGGACTCGTCCGGAGGCAGGGCGATCAGCGCAGCGGACCGGGTGCCACACGGTGTGGCCCCGACACGTCCCTCGCAAGGAGAACGGCATGGCCACGGGAACCGTCAAGTGGTTCAACGCTGAGAAGGGCTTCGGCTTCATCGCCCAGGAGGGCGGCGGCCCCGACGTCTTCGTCCACTACTCCGCCATCAACGCGAGCGGCTTCCGCTCGCTGGAGGAGAACCAGGCGGTGAACTTTGACGTCACCCAGGGCCCGAAGGGCCCGCAGGCGGAGAACGTCACCCCCATCTGACATCCTCTGATGTTCTGATCGCTCGGGACCCCAGCGGGTCCGTCGACGGCTCCCGACAGCCGTCACCATGAGCACAAGAGCAACACCCAAGGGGGCCCGCCCAACCGGCGGGCCCCCTGCCTTTTCCCCGGGCCTTTTCCCCCAGCCTTCCCCCGGCCTTTCTCCCGACCGCACGCCCCGGGGAGCAGCACACCACCCGCGCCCCCGCGGCACGCACGAGGGCCCGCCCCCGCACCGGGGAGCGGTGCGGAGGCGGGCCCTGGTCGCCGAGCCGGCGGGGATCAGGCGGCCACCGGGGCCGCCTTGTCCGTCTGCGCCGGGGCGGCGGCCGACGGCGCGTCCTCGTACAGGTCGCCGGAGGGGCGGTTGTAGGCGGCGACGTCGAGGATCTTCTCCCGCGAGGCCACCAGGACCGGCACCAGCACCTGGCCCGCGACGTTGGTCGCGGTGCGCATCATGTCGAGGATCGGGTCGATGGCGAGCAGCAGGCCGACGCCCTCCAGGGGCAGGCCCAGGGTGGAGAGGGTGAGCGTCAGCATGATGATCGCACCGGTGAGGCCTGCGGTGGCGGCCGAGCCGACGACCGAGACGAAGGCGATCAGCAGGTAGTCCCGGATGCCGAGGTCGATGTTGTAGACCTGGGCGACGAAGATCGCGGCGATCGCCGGGTAGATCGAGGCGCAGCCGTCCATCTTGGTGGTGGCGCCGAACGGCACGGAGAAGGACGCGTACTCGCTGGGGACGCCGAGGCGCTCGGTGACGCGGCGGGTGACCGGCAGGGTGCCGACCGAGGAGCGCGAGACGAAGGCCAGCTGGATGGCGGGCCAGGCGCCCTTGAAGAAGTTGACCGGGTTCAGGCCGGCGGCGAACTTCAGCAGCAGCGAGTAGACGACGAAGAGCACCAGCGCGCAGCCGACGTAGATGTCGAGGGTCAGCGTGGCGAACGGCTTGAGCAGGTCCCAGCCGTACTTGGCGACGGACTTGCCGATCAGGCCGAGGGTGCCGAGCGGGGAGAGCCGGATGACCCACCACAGGGCGGTCTGGGTCAGCTCCAGGACGGACTCGCTGAGCTTGAGGACCGGCTCGGCCTTGCTGCCGAGCTTGATGATCGCCGCGCCGACCACGACCGCCATGAAGACGATCTGCAGCACGTTCACCTTGGCGAAGGCGTCGACGATGTTGGTCGGGAAGATCCCGGTCAGGAAGTCGATCCAGGAGCCCTTGGAGTCGAGCGCCTTGAGGCCGTCGGTCTTGAGGTTGGTGCCCTGGCCGGGGTTGGTCAGCAGGCCCAGGCCCAGGCCGACGGCCACCGCGATCAGCGAGGTGATCATGAACCAGAGCAGCGTGCGGGTGGCCAGGCGGGCCGCGTTGGTGACGTTGCGCAGGTTGGCGACGCTCACCACGATCGCGGTGAACACCAGCGGCGGGACGGCCAGCTTGAGCAGCTGGACGAAGATCTTGCCGATGGTCTCCAGGGTGGTGGCCAGCCAGGAGATGTCGGCGGCGCGGGCCAGGTAGCCCAGGCCGACGCCGAGCAGCAGGCCGCCGACGATCTGGACCCAGAACGGGGTCTTGCGGATTCTCGCGAGCACGGACGGCGACGGGGTCGCCTCGGGCGCTGTGGACATGACGGTGCGGCTCCGGGGGAGGGCGTTGCTTCGACGGTGGGGGTGTGGCGGAGGAGGCGGCACGGCGCGCGGGCCGGGCGGGGAGGTCCCGGCCCCCGGTCAGGGGCGTGCCGCCGGGATACAGCTCATGGCGCGACAACGGCGCGGGCTGTCCACAGCACCGGTCAGAGCGCACGGGCGGGCGGCGCCGGGCAGCGAGCCCTGGCCGTGCTTCCGCGATGCGTCTGAGGTGGTCATGGCCGACACATTAGCAGCAAAGGTTTGAGATGTTCAAAGTAGTTGTTTGAGGTTGGAGCGAGATCCGGACACGAACGAAGCTGACACACCATCAGATCATCCCCACCGGCCCGATTGACCGCTGAACAGTTATACGTATAACTTTGACGGCGTCCCCGCCCCCGCCTGCCCAGACCGGAGAAGACGCCCGATGGGCTACCTCGCCCTGCTCCGCGCCCCCCATGTCAGCCGCCTGCTCCTCGGCACCCTGCTCGGCCGCCTGCCCGCCGGCATGACCGCCCTGGTGATCGCCCTCGCCCTGCGCGAGGCCGGCGCGCCGTACGGGCGGATCGGACTGGCCACCGCCGCCTACGCGATCTCCGCCGCCGTCGGCGGGCCGGTGCTCGGGCGGATCGTGGACCGCACCGGGCAGCCCCGCGTCCTGCTCGTCTCCGCCGTGCTCGCCGGCGGCGGGTACGCGCTGCTCGCCCTCGCCCCCGGCTCCGGGATCGCCGCCCCGCTCGGCGCCGCGATCGCCGGGCTCGCCATGCCCCCGCTCGAACCCTGCCTGCGCTCGCTCTGGCCGGACGTGGTGGAGGAGGAGCAGCTCGACACCGCCTACGCCTTCGACTCCGCCTCCCAGCAGATCCTCTACGTGGCCGGCCCGCTGGCCGTCGCCGGGATCGCCGGCCTGTTCAGCCCGGTCGCCGCGCTCTGGATGGCCGCCGGACTGGGGCTGGCCGGCGCGCTGATCGTGGCCACCGCCGCCCCGGCCCGGGCCTGGCGCGCCCCGGCCCGCGCGCACTCCGCCGGGCTGCTCGGCCCGCTGCGCTCCCCCGGCCTGGTGCTGCTGCTGGTCGGACTGGCCGGGGCCGGCTGGGCGGTCGGCGCGCAGAACGTGCTGTTCATCGCCTACGCCGAGCACCACGCCGACGCCCTGCCCGGCGGCGCGGGCACCCTGCTGGCGCTGGCGGCGCTCGGCGGCCTGCTCGGCGCGCTCGCCTACGGCGCGGTGAAGTGGCGCAGCAGCACGGCCACCCGCACCTGGGTCATGGCGCTCGCGATGGCCGCGTCCTACCTGCCGCTGGTGCTGCTGCCCGGGCCGTACCCGATGGCCGCGCTGGCCTTCCTCTCCGGGATCGGGCTGGCGCCGCTGCTGGCGGCGGCGTTCGTGCTGGTCGCCGAGCTGGCGCCGACCGGGACGGTGACCGAGGCGTTCGCCTGGCTGGTGACGCTGTTCGCGACGGGCAACTCGCTCGGCTACGCGGTGTCCGGCAACCTGGCCGAGGACTCGCTGCGGCCGGTGGCGCTGTGCGCGGCGGGCGGGATCGCGCTCGGCGCCCTGCTGCTGTTCGGCGCCCGCCGCTGGTTCCACCCGGTGCCGCCGGCGCCGTCGGTGCGGCCGGTGCCGGTGGGCTGAGGCCCCCACAGACGACCGCGCCCACCGGGGTCTGGCCGGCGGGCGCGGTCTTTCGTTCTCCCCTGCTCCTGCCTACGGCTTCGCGCCCCGCCCCGGCGCGCCGACCGCCGGCGCGGTGGAGGAGCGCAGCACCAGCGAGGTGGCCAGCGGCGGGACGGGCGCCGCCCGCTCGCCGCGCAGCAGGCCCGCCAGCGCCGCCGCGCCGACCCGGCCCAGCTCCTCGCCGGGCAGGTCGACGGTGGTCAGCGGCGGGGCCAGCAGCGCGGCCACCGCGACGTTGTCCATGCCGACCACCGACAGGTCGGCCGGCACCCTCAGCCCCAGCTCGGCGGCGGCCTGGTACACCCCGGAGGCGACCACGTCGTCGTCGCAGATCACCGCGCGCGGGCGGTCCGGGCGCTCCAGCAGGCGGTGCGCCACCGTCCGCGCGGCCGGCTGGCCCTCGTTCAGGCTCACACCCAACTCCACGACCTCCAGGTCGAGTTCGGCGGCGACCTGCTCGAACGCGGCCTGCCGCACCCGGAACGTGTACGCGGAGTGGGTGGAGCGCAGCCGCCCGATCCGGCGGTGGCCGAGCCCGGCCAGGTGCTCGACGGCGGCGCGCATCCCGCCCGCCACGTCGAGTTCGACGGTCGGCCGGGCCCGGTCGGTGCCCGGGTCGGCGTCGAGGAAGACGACGGGGGTGTCGGCGGGCAGTTCGCCGAGCTGGCTGTCGTCCGGGGAGCAGATCAGCAGGCCGTCGAAGCGGCTGGTGGTGGCGGCCTCGGCGAGGGTGGCGCTCCCCCAGCCGGAGCTGACCACGACCGCCAGGCCGTGCCGGCCGGCCTCCTCGTGGACGCCCTCCAGCACCCGGCCGAAGAACGGGCCGAGGATGTTCGGCACCGCCAGGAGGATCATCCCGCTACGGCCGAGCCGCAGCTGCCGGCCGGCCGCCTGCGGGCGGTAGCCGAGGCTGCGGGCGGCCTCCCGGACCCGCTCCCGGGTGGCGTCGGAGACCCGGCGGCCGGCCTCGGCGCCGGAGAAGACCAGCGAGACGGTGGCCTGGGAGACCCCGGCGAGCCTGGCCACGTCCCGGCCGGTGGGCCGGCGCACCGGGGCCGGCCAGGTCCCGGCCTCCCCCTCGACGGCTGCCTCGGGCGACGCGGCCGACCCGCTCGACGCGGACGGCCCGGACGGCGGGTCGGCCGGTCCGGGCCCGGAAGCCGCAGAAGCGGAAGCGGAAGCGGGGTCGGGGTCGGAGGCGTCCGAGGCGGCGGAGTCGGGCACGGCGGCTGCGGCTGCGGGTCCGGCCGGGGTCAGCTCTGCCGGACGGCGGCCGCCCGGGCCGCCTCGTCGGCGGCGTCCTCCTCGGCGTTCTGCGCGGCGATCCGCTCGGCGGTACGGCTGCGCAGGCCGGAGACCTTGGTGGTGATCTGGGCGGACATGTCGTCGCGCTGACGGCTCAGCAGCACGTAGCTGAGCGGCGCGGACGCGATCGCGGCCAGCAGGAACAGGAAGATCACTCCGGCCTGGCCGCTGACCGGGATGATCTTGAAGTGCCCGAGCAGCAGGGCGACCAGCAGGCAGCCGAGGAAGATGCTGACCCGCAGGGAGGTGTAGCGGAGCGTGGCGTGCGACTTCTCCTGGCCGGTGCTGCTCACGGGACACATCCTTTTCACTGGTCTGGGCGGGGGCCGGTCTCCCAGTGAAGCATGCCTGACGGGGGGCGTGGGGAAGGGGGCGCCCGTCCCCCGCCCGCCGCCGCCCGGCCGTCCTGCGGATCAGCGCAGGTCGAGCCACATGGTGATCTCGTCACGGTCGTCCCCGGGGGCGACCCGGACCGCGGCCGGCACCCGGCCGACCTCCCGGTAGCCGCAGCGGGTGTAGAAGCGCTCCAGGCCCTGGCCGCCGCGCGCGGTCAGCCGCAGGCTCTCCAGGCCCCACTCCCGAGCCGTCCGCTCGGCCTCGGCGAGCAGCCGGACGCCGTAGCCGCGGCCCTGGCAGTCGGGGTGCACCATGACCCGCTTGAGCATCCGCCAGTGCTCCATCAGACCGAAGCGCATCGACTCGAAGAAGAGGACG
Source organism: Kitasatospora sp. NBC_01300 (assembly GCF_041435235.1). Classification (NCBI taxonomy): domain Bacteria; kingdom Bacillati; phylum Actinomycetota; class Actinomycetes; order Kitasatosporales; family Streptomycetaceae; genus Kitasatospora; species Kitasatospora sp. NBC_01300. Next base: position 3,407,625 of record NZ_CP108408.1, read on the forward strand.
CCGACCAGCCGACCGGTGTCACTTTCGTGGGCGACCAGCAGCCGGTCCGGGCCGTCCGGCGCGACCCCGGCGAACTGGTGGTCGGCGGTGTCCCAGACCTCGTCCTCCGTCACCGGCGCCACGAAGCCGACCGCGCCGCCGGCGTTGGTGACGTCGGCCCACAGCCGGACGACGGCGGTGCGCAGGTCCGGGTCGAGCTTCGGGTCCAGGGTGAAGATGAGCGCCATGGCTGCGGAGCCTAGCTCTCCGGTCCGACAGGCCCCCGACCCGCCCTAGTAGTACTTCGTTAGGTCTGGCGTGGTCGGGTGCGTCCCGGTCGGCGTGTGGTGGGTAACTCGCGGTGGCAGGTGGGGCATTCGCCGGTCCAGGCCCGTATCAGGTCCTGGATGGTGTCGAGGACTCGGTAGAAGGTCAGGCCGGCGTCTCGACTTTTGGGTCGAGGCGCCGGAGGGTGAGGAAGGCGTGGGCGGCGGTGACCAGGGTGACGTGGTGGTGCCAGCCGCGCCAGGTGCGGCCCTCGAAGTGGTCCAGGCCCAGGCCGTGTTTCATCTCGCGGTAGTCGTGCTCGATGCGCCAGCGGATCTTGGCCAGGCGCACGAGGCGGCGGATCACGGTGTCGGGTGGCAGGTTGGTGAGCCAGTAGTCGGTGGGCGCGGTCGCGCCGGGAGGCCATTCGACCAGCAGGGTCTCGGCCGGTAGGACGCCGTTCCATGCGGCGCCGCCGCCGGCCTCGGCGGCGGCGAGCGTCCGGGGGATCTTCCCCGCGGGCCGCACCTGCAGGACGCGAAAGCGCGAGCGCATCGCCCCGCGGCTGCCCTGACGCCAGGTGACCTGCCGAAACGCACGGCGCCCGCCTTCGGTGGCGAGCTCGTGCAGGGCGACGGAATCCGTGCGGTAACGGGGCAGTGTCCTGCGGCCGGCACCGCCATAGGCGGGCGCCACCGGTTCGGCGTCGTGGCGGTGCGCGGTCTCGTCGCCGCGCACCGCCACGATGTAGTCCAGGCCCCGTGAGCGCAGGGCATGGCGGAACGCGGCGGACTGGCCGTAGCCCGCGTCGGCGACCACGACCTGCGGGGCGAGCCCCCAGGAGATCAACTCTTCGAGGGCGTCGACGGCCAGGCGCCACTTCTCGACGTGCCCGACCTCCGGTGGCAGGCCGGTGCGACGGCGGCGGGCATCGTCACGATCGTCCCACTCCGGCGGCACGAACAGCCGCCAGGACAGCGGGCCGGAGGCCTGGTCGGTGACGGCGTGGACGCTCACCCCGACCTGGCAGAGAGAGCGTTTGCCCAGCGCGCCGCAGTACTGCCGAGACGTGGCCACGGACTGGTCGCCGGCCTTCGGGAACGAGGTGTCGTCGATCACCCACGCCTCCGGCGCGAGGGCGGCGGTCATCTTCCGTGCGATCTGCCGCAGAACCGGCGTGTGGTCCCACGGCGACTGGCTGACGAACTGCTGCAGCGCCTGCATGTTCCCGTCCGGCAGCCGCTCGGCCATCGGCTGGATCGACTTGCGCCGCCCGTCCAACATCAGCCCGCGCAGATAGCAATCCCCTTGCCGGCGCTGATCCTTGCGCGCGAGCGATGCGAAGACCTCGGCCACGAAGTCGCCGAGGTCCCCACGAAGCTTCTCCACCTCACCAAGATCCACAGACCGCAGCATGCACCGCCACGACCACAAGATCAAATCAACCTAACGAAGTACTACTAGATGAATGAGTCCGATGTCCTCAGTGGTCATAGGCGATGAGTGAGCGCTTGAGCGCGGCGCCGGTGTTCCAGTTGTGCCAGATCGCGGCGGCGAGGGCGAGCAGGCGTTGACCGGTGCGGGCGAAGACGCCGGCCTCGGTTCGTGCGCCGTGCTGTTCGAGACTGAGCTGGCCCTTGAGGGTGTCGATGACCGCCTCGATCCACTGGCGGACGCGGGCGAGCCTGCCGAATCGGGCAGGCTCGCCCTTGCGGTCGGGCCGGACCAGGTGCGCGCCGAGCTCGTCGGTGACGAAGGCCTCGAACGCGGCTCCGGCGAAGCCTTTGTCGCCGAGGATCACCTGGCCCCGGCGCACGAGGTGTCGGTCACGGCCGAGCATGGCCTCCATGACCTCGCGCTCGCCGAGTTTCGGGTTGGCCAGGCACCAGCTGACCGGCATGCCCTCGGCCGTGGTCAACAGGTAGAGCCGCAGACCCCAGAAGAAGCGGGAGTGACTGGCGCAGTAGCCGTACCCGGCGGTGCCGGCCAGGGCCGAGCGCTTGACCGTCTCACGGGAGGCCGCGCAGGGCAGCGGCGTGGAGTCGATCAGCCGCAGGTCGTCGTGCCAGGTCGGCACCTGCCGGGCCAGTGCGCCGACGACCTGCGGGATGAGCGGGCCGGCCGCGTTCAGACGCTTGTTGTAGCCGGACTGCCCCGGCAGGTACGGGAACAGGTGCCGCAGCCGGCCACTCGCGAAGCGGTGCCAGTGCCTCGCCGACGGGAAGCCGAGCAGTACCTGCGCCACAGCCAGGCACAGCAGTTCCGCATCCGAGAGCCTCGGAGGTCGCCCGATCCGGTGACGAGGAGCCATGTGATCGTCGATGAACACGTACAGTGCCGTCAGAAGGGTGTCCAGGTTCGTCTTCACAAACCAACCAACGGGCACCCTTCGTCATGGTCGCGGCCAACCCAACAATCGGACTCATTCATCTAGGGGCTCTCTTTCGGATCACGTCGGATCAGCGCGCGGCGTCGGGGTGCGTGCATCGCAAGGCGGAGGAGGGAGTCCATGCGGAGCATCGGCGACCGACGACAACGCAGCGAGGTGCGTGCTCCGGCGTCGCGCGCCCGGCGTGATCCGAAAGAGAGGCCCTAAGAAAGTGTTGGGTAATTGATCAACTTCGTGGCGTGATGCGCTGGCGGTGATCGTCGCGGGCGGGGCATCCGCGACGATCACCGCCATGTGTGTCTGCGCGTGCAAGCCTTCCTACGACTCGTCGTTGACGGATGCCCAGTGGCTGGTGATCGAGCCTCTGCTGCCCGAGCGGGATCCGCGTCGGGGAGGGCGGCCGTTGAAGTTCCCGCGCAGGCTGGTCGTGGACACCGTGTTGTACGTGCTGGTCAGCGGATGTGCGTGGCGCCTGGTGCCGCACGATCTGGCGCCGTGGGACGTGGCCTACCGGTGGTTCCGCGCCTGGACGGCCGACGGCACGTGGAGCCGGGTCCACGAGACGCTGCGCGAGCGGGTCCGGGTGGCGGACGGGCGGGATCCGCAGCCCTCGGCGGCGGTGCTGGACTCGCAGTCGGCCCGCAGCCACCAGGGCGGCGAGGCGATCGGCTACGACGCGGGAAAGCGCGTGCGGGGCCGCAAGCGGCACCTGCTCGTGGACACCTGCGGGCTGGTCCTGCGGGCGGTGGTGCACTCGGCCTCGGTGCAGGACCGGGCGGGCGCGAAGCTCGTCCTTTCCGGCATCCGGGAGCTGTTCCCGCAGGTCGGGCTCGTCTGGGTCGACGGCGGCTACGTCAACATCGTCGATGCGGGCCTGGTCGGCTGGGCGGCGGAACGCGAGAACCTGGAGATCGTCGCGGTGCCGCGCAATGCTGATGTGAAAGGCTTCCAGGTGCTGCCCCGCAGGTGGGTGGTCGAGCGGACATTCTCCTGGCTGGGACGGTGCAGACGGTTGGCACGGGACTACGAGCGCAAGACCGCGCACGCCGAAGCGATGATCAAGGTCGCCATGATCCGGCTCATGGCCGCCCGCCTCGCCGGCGAGGAGGTCGAACCACGCGGCCCCATCGAGACCGAAGCAGCCCGCCGCCTCGCCGACGACCTCAAGAACGAGTGATCACCCGATTACCCAACACTTTCTAAGCGAGGGCCGGGACGGGGCGGTCCGGCCGGCCGGTGCGCAGCGCCAGGCAGAGCCCGACGGCGACCACGCACAGGGCGCCGGCGCCGTACCAGGTGAGGTCGTAGTTCCCGAGCGCGTCGCGGGCCAGGCCCGCCAGCCCGGCGACGACGGCCGCGCCGATCTGGTGGCTGGCCAGCACCCAGCCGAAGACGATCGGGGCGTCCCCGCCGAAGTGCCGGCGGCACAGCGCGACGGTCGGCGGCACGGTGGCCACCCAGTCCAGGCCGTAGAAGACGACGAAGGCCAGGATCGGCGGTTCCAGCGAGCCGGCGAGCAGCTGCGGCAGCAGGAGCAGCGAGATCCCGCGCAGCCCGTAGTAGGTGACCAGCAGGATCCGGGAGTCGACCCGGTCGGTGAGCCAGCCGCTGAAGATGGTGCCGACCACGTCGAAGACGCCGATCATGGCGAGCAGGCCGGCCGCGGTGGTCACCGGCATGCCGTGGTCGTGGGCGGCCGGGATGAAGTGGGTGCCGACCAGGCCGGCGGTGGTGGCGCCGCAGATCGCGAAGGAACCGGACAGCAGCCAGAACGCCCGGCTCCGGGCGGCGTCCCGCAGCACCCGCAGCGAGCGGGTCAGGGCGCGGCCGTCGGCGGCGGGCGCCGGGGGCTCCTCGGTCGCTCCGTACGGGAGCAGGCCGAGGTCGGCGGGCCGCTCGCGCATCAGCAGCAGGACGGGGACGGCGACCGCGCTGGCCGCGAGCGAGACTACGATCACCGCCGAGCGCCAGCCGTGGTGCTCGACCAGCCAGGCGCCGACCGGCAGGAAGACCAGGTTTCCCGCTGCCCCGGCGGCGGTCAGCACGCCGGTGACCAGGCCCTGGCGCGCCTGGAACCAGCGGCCGGTGATGGTGGTGGCGAAAGCGCCGGCCATCGAGCCGCTGCCCAGGCCCACCAGCACGCCCCAGCAGAGCACCAGTTGCCAGGGTTCGCGCATCAGCATGGTGAGCCCGGAGCCGACCGAGATGGTCAGCAGCGCGCAGACCACCACCAGGCGCACGCCGAAACGGTCCATCAGGGCGGCGGCGAAGGGGGCGGTGAGGCCGTAGAGGGTCAGGTTGACGGAGGTGGCGCTGGATATCGTCCCGAGCGACCAGCCGAACTCGTTGTGCAGGGCGTCCATCATCAGGCTGGGCGTGGACCGGAAGCCGGCCGAGCCGAGCAGGACCAGCAGCGAGACACCGGCCACCACCCAGGCGTAGTGCACCCGGAAGCGGGCCGGGCGGGCGGGGCGGACGGGTCCTTCGGGGGCGGGCGCGGGGGCGGGGGCGAGGGCGTTGCGTTCGGTCACGCGGACGAGTGTCCCGAAGCGACGCGGCCGCGACGAGTGGCCTGAATGACAGCTTTCGCAAGAATCGGGCCACGGTCCCGGCGTACCCTGGCTCGAACCGGCAGGACCGGCCGACCGAACCAACTCAACCCGCCGACCCGGCCCGATCGGCCCGGGCGGCCGCACCACCGAAGGGGAACGGCATGGCCCACCTGGTCGCGGTACTCGCCCTCGACGGCGTGATCGCCTTCGAACTCGGCATCCCCGCCCGCATCTTCGGCGGCGCCAAGGACCCGGCCGGACGGCCGCTCTACGAGGTCGCCACCTGCACGCTGGACGGCCGGTCGGTCGCCACCAGCGCGGACTTCCGGATCAGCGTCGACCACGGGCCGGAACTGCTGGAGCGGGCCGACACGGTGGTGATCCCGGCCTCCGCCGACGCGAGCACGGCCACCGTCGACACCGCCTTCACCCCCGAACTGGCCGCCGCGCTGCGCCGGATCCGGCCCGGCACCCGGCTGATGTCGATCTGCACCGGCTCCTTCCTGCTGGCCGCCGCCGGACTGCTCGACGGCCGCCCGGCCACCACCCACTGGCGCTACACCCAGCGCTTCGCCGAGCTGTACCCGAAGGTGCGGCTGGACCCGGACGTGCTCTACACCGACGACGGCGACCTCCTCACCTCCGGCGGGGTGGCCGCCGGGGTGGACCTGTGCCTGCACGTGGTCCGCCGCGACCACGGCAGCGCGGTGGCCAACGCGGTGGCCCGCAGCTGCCTGGTGCCGCCGTGGCGCGAGGGCGGCCAGAAGCAGTACGTCGAGGCCCCGAGCCCGGTGGACTCCACCGGCCACGGCACCGCCGCCGTCCGCGCGTGGGCACTGGAACACCTGGACCAGCCGCTGGCGCTGCGCCAACTCGCCGACCGGGCGGGCATGAGCGTGCGGACCTTCACCCGGCGCTTCCGCGAGGAGACCGGCGCCAGCCCCGGGAAGTGGCTCACCGTGCAACGCACCGAGCGGGCCCGGCAACTGCTGGAGCGCACCGACCTGACGATCGACCAGGTCGCCCGGGAGTCCGGTTTCGGCACCGCCGCCTCGCTCCGGCTGCAACTGCGCGACCGGCTGGACGTCGCCCCGAGCGCCTACCGGCGCACCTTCCGCACCGTCCCCGGGTGACCCCGGGCGGCCTCGGGTGCCCTGGGCGGCTCTCGGCCGAGTGGCCGAAAAGCGACGCCGGATGACGGCGGGTCGGATGGCGGCCGGCCGCGTGCACCCCGAGCACGGCGCGGCCGGCCGCCATCCAATCGCGACGCACGGGCCCTGAACCCGCGCCGCGCCCTCCGCACTCGCCAAGGAGCGCCCGCGACCGGCGGTCCACGGCCCCCCTGCTGGCGTGGTCCCCCTGGACAACAGCACCGCGGCGGCGTTCGGGCGTCCCCTCGGCGTCCCCTCACTGACGGAGAGCCGCACCCAAGCGTGATCAGTCGGATACGTCACGTCAATGGGTAGTCCGAAATTCGGAATGGTTGCGTCAACTTTCGGCCGGTGATCTCCGCCAGTGATCTCCACCGACGATCACCGACGGCAACGGCGGCGGGAACGGCGGCGAACCGAGCAGGCCCCGGGCTGCCGCTGCCGCTCGTGCTGCCGCTACTGCGCCAGCGCCGCCCAGTCCACGCCCGCCAGCGGGTCCGTCGGCCGGGCGTCCGCACCGATCTCGCACCACACCCGCTTGCCCGAGCCGTCCGGGAACCAGCCCCAGCGCTCGCAGAGCAGCTCGACCAGCTCCAGACCGCGCCCGTTGGTGGCGTTCTCGTCCGCCCCGGCGTGCCGCGGGGCGGGGGCCGTCCGGCTCGCGTCGGCGACCTCCACCCGCAGCGGGCCGGCCGGCTCGCCGCCCGCCTGGTCCTCCTCCACCGGCAGACAGAGCCGCAGCACCGCCGGACACCCGGTGTGCACCACGGCGTTGGTCACCAGCTCGGAGACCACCAGCACCACCGTCTCGGCGACCGGCGCGTCCGGGTCCACCCCGTGGTTCAGCAGCCGCGAGCGCACCCACCGACGGGCCCGGCCGACCTCGGCGGGGTCCGCCTGCACCGCCAGCTGTACCTGAAGAACCTGCACCGCTCCACCACCCGCACTCGCAGTTCGGCCATCGTCCCGATCGGGCCGGATCGTCCAGCCGGCGAACCCTCGCACATCGCCCGGTGCCACCCGGGCCCTCGGCCGGGCTCCCGCCCGGCGCTCACCCGACCTGTCCTGTCCGGGCCAACTCGTCCGGGCCGACTCGTCCGTCGCGCACTGGCCGCGACTCGATTACGCCTCAGGATGAGTGGGCGGACGGGCCTCGGCAAGCGCTTCGGGCATATTCCAGCGATCGGGGGACAGCGCAGTGCATACTGTCCCGTTCACTCTCGCGAGCCTCGTACCGGCACTCGTCCGGCCCGGGCCGACCCGCCGGTCCCCGCAGTGGCGAACCTACCTCCGGACGCCCCGCACGCCCGGCCCGCCACTCGCGAACCACCCGTGCGACATATGTCCAACGGCCTTCGAACAGCGGCCTCCACGGACCGCCCCGCACACGGGCCGCCGGTGCGAGCGACAACCGGGCGACGATCCGCGGACCCGGGTTCCGTTCTTCGGGGAATGCTCCCGCCGCCGACCGGCCGCAAGATACCGTTGGGTACGCCAGCGAAACCCGGGCAGGAGGGTGGTTCCCGATGGCCACCCCCGACCGCGCGCCGCGCTGGGACGAGCAGCTCCAACGCCGCCTCGCCCGCGGCGAGGAGACCGCGCTCGGCGAGATCTACGACCAGCTCGCACCGATGGTGCACGGACTGGCCGGGCGGATACTCGCCGACCAGGCCGCCGCCGCCCAGCTCACCCGGGAGATATTCGCCCACGTCTGGGAGCACCCCGAGGACTTCGACCCGGCCCAGGGCTCGCTGCGCTCCTGGATCGGCGCGCTCACCCACCGCCGCGCGGTCGACCGGCTGCGGGCGCGGCGGGCCGCCGAGCGGGTACCGGGCGGCCCGGGCAGCGGACTTGACGGACCGGGCGGCGGCGAGGGCGCGGCCGAGGCGGAGATCCGCGCCGTGGCCACCGCCGCGCGCATGCAGTACGTGGTGGACTCCCTGCCCCAACCCCTGCGTGAGACCATCGCGGTGACGTACTACGACGGCCGCACCTACCAGGAGACGGCCCGGCTGCTCGGCATCAGCGAGCAGGCCGCCAAGCAGCGGATGCGGCTCGGACTGGAACTGCTGGCCACCGAACTGGCCGAGGAGCGCGCCCGCCACGACGAACGGCACGGCCGCGAGGGCGACCGGAAAGACACGGGCGACGCGGGCGACGCGGGCGACAGGGACGACGGGGACTGGGGCGCATGAGCGAGCGGAGCGAGCCCACCACCGAGGAGCGGCACGACGCCCTGCGCTCGCTGCTCGGCGCCTGGGCCCTCGGCGCCTGCCCGAGCCATGACGCCGCCGAGCTGGAGCGGCACCTGCGCACCTGCCCGGAGTGCGCCGAGGAGGCCGTCCGGCTGCGCGAGGCGGCGGGCTGGCTCGCTCTGGACGAGCCGCTCGACCAGCCCAACTCGCTGCGCCAGCAGGTGCTCGACTGGTGCCTGGCCCGCCGCCCGGCCGAACTGCCCGTCCCCGCCTGGGGCATGCCGTACACCGCGGAGACGGCCAAGCTCGACGCGCTGCTGCGCGACCTCGGCCCGGAGGAGTGGCAGGAGGTGGCCGACCTGCCGTGGCACGGCGGCACCGGGCGGCTGCGCCCGGCCGAGGTGCTGTGCCACCTCGCCGCCGTGGACGGCTACCTGGCGCTCGCCCTCGGTCTGCCCGACCCGGTGCCGGCCGGCCCGGGCGCCGCACCGGCCCCGGCCGCCCGGCGGGTGCCTCGGCAGGAGCCGGCCGGGCGGCCGCCGGCGCTCCGGCTCCCGCCGCTGTTCCCGCCCCGGGTCCCGCCGCAGGGCGGGCCGTACGCCGGGATCGCCGAGCGCACCGCCCGGCTGGTCGCCGACCAGGCCGGCCTCCCGCCGCAGTCGGTGCGGGAGCGGTGGCGGCGGCAGACCCACGACCTGGTGCGCACCGCCGCGCTCGCCCCGCAGGGCAACACCCCCGTCGACTACGGCTTCGCCGTGCTGCCGCTGCGCGACGCGTTCGTGGACCGCGCCTTCGAGTGCTACGTGCACGGCGAGGACGTGGCCCGCGCGGTCGCCTACCCGTACGACCCGCCGGCGCCCCAGCACCTGCGGCAGATGGTGGACCTGGCGGTCCGGATGGTCCCGCGGGCACTGGCCGAGCTGCGTGCCGCCCGCGCCACCCGCCCCGAGCCCGCCGGGGCGCCGGCCCTCCCGCCCGTGGCGGACCAGGGCCGAGGCCGGGGCCGGCGGCTGCGGCTGGTGATCGACGGCCCGGCGGCCGGCGAGTGGCTGATACCGCTGGACGGACCGGAGTCGGGGCCGCCCGGCGGCGAGCCGGTGGCCTCGATGGTGCTGGACGGCCTGGAGCTCTGCCAGCTGGCCGCCGCGCACCGCGATCCGGACCGGCTGCCGGTCGGCGAGCACGGCGACCGGGCCGCGATCCGCGAAGTGCTGCACGCCCTGCCGCTGCTGTCGCGGCCGTAAGCGGCAACGGCAGCAACGGCAGCAACCGCGCCGACCGTCCCGACTGCGCGCCCCGAGCTCGCTACGCGAAGACCACCGTGCGGGTGCCGTTCAGCAGCACCCGGTGCTCGCTGTGCCACTTCACCGCACGGGCCAGCGCCTGGCACTCGACGTCCCGGCCGAGCGCGACCAGCTGGTCCGGGGTGACGTCGTGGGTCACCCGGGCCACCTCCTGCTCGATGATCGGGCCCTCGTCGAGGTCGGCGGTGACGTAGTGCGCGGTGGCGCCGATCAGCTTCACGCCCCGGGCGTGCGCCTGGTGGTAGGGCTTGGCGCCCTTGAAACTCGGCAGGAAGGAGTGGTGGATGTTGATCACCCGGCCGGACAGCGCGGTGCACAGCTGGTCCGAGAGCACCTGCATGTAGCGGGCCAGCACGACCAGCTCGACGTCCTCCTTGGCGACCAGGTCCAGCAGCTGCTGCTCGGCGTCGGCCTTGGTGTCCCGGGTGACCGGGATGTGGTGGAACGGGACGCCGTAGCTCTCGGTCAGGTCGCGCAGGTCGGTGTGGTTGGACACCACCGCGGCGATCTCCACCGGCAGGGCGCCGATCCGGGTGCGGTAGAGCAGGTCGTTCAGGCAGTGCCCGAACTTGCTGACCATGAGGACGATCCGCATCCGCTGCTCGGTCGGGTGGATCTGCCAGTCCATCCCGAACGAGGCCCCGATCGCCGCGAAGCTGGCCCGCAGCTTGTCGGCGGTGACCGGCTCGGCGGCGGAGAAGTGCACCCGCATGAAGAACAGCCCGCTGTCCCCGTCGCCGAACTGCTGGCTGTCGATGATGTTGCAGCCGGTCATGAAGAGGTAGCTGGAGACGGCATGGACGATGCCCTGCTTGTCGGGGCAGGACAGCGTGAGGACGTACTGGGCGCTGGCCGGCTGCTGGTCCACTGGGGGTATCCCGTCCTGATGTCGTGGCGTTCGTGGGTGGTCCAGCGTGTCACATCCTGGACAGTCGCCGCCCGGCTGCCCGTACTGCGGGACGGCACTGCTCAGCGGCCCGGCCGAAAGCCCGACCGGGCACCCGACCGGGCACCCGGCCGGCGGCCCCGCCGTCGGCCGGGGCCCAGACCCGGGCCCAGACCCGGGCCCAGACCCGGGCTCAGACCCGGGTGAGGATGCGCAGCACGTCCAGCGACTTGGGCGCCGCGTCCGGGTCGTCCCCGTCGTTCACCGCCAGCGCGACGTGCGCCTCGCGCGCGGCCCGGACCGCCTCCGGCCAGCCGGGGTGGCCGAAGTAGGCGGAGGCGTGGGCGTCCGCGCCGACCTCGTGCAGCAGCTGGACCACCCGCAGCACCGCGACGTCGACCAGGGCGGCCTCGGCGGAGTCGCGGAAGATCGTGCCCACGTACTTCTCGGCCGACCAGTGGTCCAGCCAGGTGTCCTCCACCAGCCGGTAGACGGCGTCGGTCACGTCGCCGTACCCCTCCCGGCCGTTCAGCCAGGTCTCCTGCTGGAAACCGGGGTCGGACAACATGTGCAGCGCCGAGCGCAGTCGGGCTCGCCAGCGCCACCAGGGCAGGTCGTTGAGCGGCATGCCGTTCATCGTGCTGGAGCGGTGGCCCGGACGAGAAGTGTTTCGGGCAGACCGATGCGAAGAATCTGTGCTGGCGGACATGGAGAACGATCGTACGTTCCCTGTCCGTTCGTACTCCACTCCCGATCTACACGCGTGCCCCACCGGATTTCAGCTCCCGTTGTCCGACCGTTCGCACTTCGGCCCTCTCTGCGTGTGGCGCCGGGGCTTGGCTTGCTCCGGTGCGCCGGATGGCGCCCCAGAGAGGGAAGACCGATGACCAGCCGAAGGGACCCGTTCCAGCCCCGGCACCAGTTCGCGCGGCGCCGCCGCCGCCCGATCGCCGCGGCCGCCACCGCCGCGGCCCTGCTCCCCACCCTCTTCTCGGCCTCCGCGTGCGGCGGACCGGCCGATGCCTCCACCAACGGCGGCGACCTCACCGTGATGACCTGGTCCCCGTCCGGCACCGGCGCCGCCGACCGGCCCGGCATGACCGCCCTCGCCGAGGCGATCGGCCGGGACGTCAACCTCAAGGGCGGACTGAACGGCCGCCGGTTGCAGGTGCTCACCTGCAACGAGCACAACACCTCCGAAGGCGCCAAGGCCTGCGCCCAGCGGGCGGTGGACGCCAAGGCGGTCGCCGTGATCGGCTCCTACAGCCAGTACGGCTTCGACTTCATGCCCGTCCTGGAGCGCGCCGGCATCCCCCTGATCGGCGGCTACGGGCTCTCCCAGCCCGAGTTCAGCAGCCCGCTCTCGTACCCGGTGGACGGCGGCATGCCCGCGCTGATCGGCGGCAGCGGCCGTCAGCTGGTCGAGGCCGGCTGCAAGGCCGTCGCACTCGTCCGCCCGGACACCCCGTCCGGCGACAACCTGCTCGGCTACCTGGCCAACGCGCTCAAGCCGGCCGGCATCAAGCTGCTCGACGTCAAGGCTCCCGAGCAGTCCACCGACTACACGGCGGTGGCCCGCAAGGCGATCGGCAAGGACGAAGCGGCGAACTGCGTCACCAGCGCCCTCGCCGCCGAGCCGACCGGCAACCTGCTGGACTCCTACCGCCGGCTGAACCCGAGGAACACCCGGTTCGCCTCGGTGATCGGCAGCGTCCAGCAGTCGGTGGTCGACTCCACCGGCGGCGACTCCGGCCCGCTGGCCGGCACCTACGTCACCAGCTGGTACCCGCCGGAGTCGGCGAAGGTCTGGGACGGGCTGCGCGCGGTGGTGCGCGCCGACACCACCGGCGGCCACACCATCGACGTCTCCGATCCCGGCGTGCAGACCACCTGGGTCGCGTACGAGGTGTTCCGGCTGGTCGCCGAGAAGGTCGCGGCGTCCGGCCGGCAGGTCACCGAGAAGACCGTCACCGGGCTGCTGGACAGCGGCGAGGGCATCGACGTCGGCCTCACCCCGCCACTGAACTGGGGCACCCCCAACATGCTGCCCAGCACCGAGTCCCCGCGGCTGGTGAACACCTGGGTCACCTACCAGGTGGTCAAGGGCGGCCGGATGACCCTCCAGCAGCCGGGCTTCGTGGACATCCGCTGGGTGCTCACCGGGGGCCGCCCGCCGGCGTGACGCCCGGGCGGCGCAGGACGGCCGGTGAAGGACAGCCGACGCAGCACGGACGACAGGGGGACGGACGACGAAGGGGCGGGCCGGCGGGCCCGTTCCCCCGTCCGTCCTACAGGTCGCCGTCGCTGCGGCTGGGCAGGCCGGTCTGGGTGGCGATCGCGTTCCACAGGGTCGAGGCCTGCTTCTTCGCGGTGGTCGCCGTGCCGCTGGCCTGGACGGCGTTCTTGTAGTGCTGGTTGTCCAGCTTCTTGGGGTCACAGGCGCCGGGCGCCTGTGAGTCCCCGGCCCAGGCCGCGTACTCGTCGTCGGCCTGCGCGGAGGCGGTCCACGCCGCATTGAGCTGCTCGACCAGCTGCTGGCCGCCGGGCAGCTTGTCGGCCTTCAGCTGGCCGAGCTTGGTCTGGAGTTCGCGCCGCTTGCCGGCCGCGCCGGTGAGCGCCTGCTGCGACTCGGGCAGCTTGTCGCACTTCTGCACCGCGGCGACCGCGCCGACCACCGCCGAGCGGCTGTCGCTCGCGGTGCCGAGCAGGTCCGACAGCGGCTGCGCCTGGGCCTTGACCGCCGGGTCGACGGTGGTGCCCGAGCTGCTCGCGCTCGCCGTGCCGGGGGTGGCGCTGCCGGTGGCGGCCACCGGGAGGGTCTTCTTGGCGTCGGCGGCGGGGGTGGTGTCGTCCCCGTTCACCAGGACGGCGACCAGGATGCCGGCCACCGCGAAACCGGCCACCACCCCACCGATGATCAGCTTGTTGGACGGGCGGCCGCCCCGGGCGGCCGGAGCCTGCGCGCCCGCCTGGGTGGTGTCGAAGCCCTGCCCGTGGTCCTGGGCGTAGCCCTGCCCGTGCCCGTGGTCCTGCCCGTAGCCCTGGCCGTAGTTCTGCCCGTAGTCCTGACCGGGGTAGGCCGGCGCCGGCGGCGGCTGCCCGGCCTGCGAGTAGCCCTGGTAGCCGCCCGGGCCGGGCTGCTGCGGGTAGCCGGCCTGGGACTGGCCCGTGGGGTACCCGCCCGCGTACGGGTCCGCGCCCGGGTACGGCGGGAGGTGCTGCGTCTCCGGCGCCGGCTCGTGCTGCGGGACGCCGTAACCGGGCTGCGGAGCGCCGGCCCACGGGGCGGGCTGGGCCGGCATGGCCTGGGTCGGCCGCGCGTGCCCGCCCTCGCCGAGGTACTCCGGCTGCCCGGACGGCTGCCCCACCGGCGGCACGCCCGTCTGCCCCTGCGGGTGGCCCTGGGGGTGACCCTGCGGCTGGCCCGGCGCGCCGCCCTGGGTCTGGCCGGGCTCGGGGCGGAACAGGTCGTCCAGGTTGAAGTCACCCGAGTTGGGGTACGAGCGGCGCTGGCTCAACGCGATTCCTCACCTGTGCACGACCGCGCGCTGACGGCGGACCACATCTCGTCGGTTCTTGGGGGCATCACAGTTCCTTGGACGTCGCGCCCACGCTACCGGTTCGCCGAACCGGGTGACCACGCGGGCGGGACATCCCTCACGCTCCCCTCACCCCGCCCCGCCGGGGCCCGGGGCCTTGGACCCGCCCTGGCGCCCCGGGCGCGACACTAGGCGGCCTCCGCATCCGCCCGGGCGTGGAACTCGCGGACCACCCGCTGCTCCCGGTAGGGCTCCAGCCTGCGCCGGAACTCGTCCAGGTACTCCACGCCCCGGTTGGACCGCAGCCCGCTCAGCAGCCGGACCGCCTGCGCGCCCGTCTCACAGGCGCGTTCGAGGTCCCGCTGCTGCAACTGGGCGGTGGCGAGCAGGACGAGGTCCACCGCGCGGCGGCGGACCCGGGTCGGCGGGTGCAGGTCGAGCGCCCGGCGGGCGTAGTGCTCGGCCTGGCCGGCCTGCTCCAAGTCCCGGTGGCAGTGGGCCAGTTCGTCCGACAGGTAGGCGTCGTCGAAGTGGACGATCCAGTCCGGGTCGTCCTCCGGGCGGCGCTTCTCCATCATCTCCAGCGCCTTGGCCGACACCGCCTCGCAGGAGCGGGCGTCCCCCAGCAGGGCGTGGCCGCGGGCCTCGGCGGCGTAGAACATCGCCATCGCCGTCGGGGTGGCGACCGTCCGGGCGCCCTCCTGCGCGGCGCGGGCGAGCTGGGCGATCTCCCGCGGGTTGCCGAGCGTCGCCGCCAGGTGGCTCATCGACGCCGCCAGCACGTAGCCGCCGTAGCCGCGGTCGTCGGCCGCCTGGGCGAGCCGGAGCGCCTGGATGTAGTAGCGCTGGGCCAGGCCGGGCTGGCCGGTGTCCACCGCCATGTATCCGGCCAGTTCGGTCAACCGGGCCACCGCGGCGAAGAGTTGGCGCCCGGTCTCGTCCCGGTACGCCCCGCCGAGCAGGCTGGAGACCACCGAGTTGAGGTAGTGCACGACCACCGGGCGCACGTGACCGCTGCCGAAGCGGTGGTCCAGGTCGACCAGCATCGTGGTGGTGGCCTTGATCGCGGCCACGTCGGTCGGGCCGACCCGGGGGCCGCCGGTGCGGGCCACCACCGGGTCGGGCGGGGTGATCAGCCAGTCCCGGCTGGGCTCCACCAGCGCGGAGGCCGCGACCGTGGCCCCGGTCAGGAAGTCCCGCCGTCCGACGTCGCTGCGCCAGAGCTCGCAGACCTGCTCCAGGGCGGCGTTCAGGGTCGGCGCGAACTGGAGCCCGATACCGGAGCTGAGGTTCTTGCCGTCGGCCATGCCGATCTCCTCGACCGACACGCTGCGGCCGAGCTTGCGGCCGAGGGCCTCGGCGATCACCGCCGGCGCCTGCCCGCGCGGTTGCTGCCCGCGCAGCCAGCGGGCGACGGAGGTCTTGTCGTACCGCAGGTCCAGACCGTGCTCGGCGCCGCAGAGGTTGACCCTCCGGGCCAGGCCGGCGTTGGAGCAGCTGGCCTCCTGGATCAGTTGCTGCAGACGCTCGTTGGGCTGTCGTGCGACGAGTGGTCTTGCGGCCATTGGGTTTCGCCTCCCCACACCCTCCGGTCCCGGCCGGCGGGCGACGATTCTGCTGATCTGTTGCCGACTGTCCGACCGTCCAAGGAATCTGACACCAGGTTAGCGATCAGCAACGCCAGCGGGATACCCACGGTGACGATCCGCACCCCCCACGCGCCCTGGGAAATGCTCCTGTGCGCCCCCACTGCGCCTGCCTCCGCCCGCCTCAACTCGGTCGAGTAACCGGTTCGGGTGACATTGCCGGTATACGCCCAACCGGCTTGCGCCGGGCCGTAACCAGCCTCACACACGGTAGTTGAGCAGCGTGTGGAAGACATCCCCGACTCCCCCGACCAGGGCAAGACCGCCGCACTGCCCCCGCTGCTCATCGAAGCCGTCGGCTACGCCGAGAACCGCCACTGGGAGGTCGCTCCCGGCGCCTGGCTGATCGACGGCGACGGGCCCGCCCGCTGCTCCTGCGGCGACCGGCGCTGCCTGCTGCCGGGGGCCCACCCGCTCGACGCGGACTGGGCCCGCAAGGCGAGCGCCGGGCCGGGGGCGGTGCGGCGCTGGTGGACCGAGCGGCCGCAGGCCTCGATCCTGCTGCCCACCGGCCGGTCCTTCGACGTCCTGGACGTCCCGGAGACGGCCGGCTGCCTGGCGCTGGCGCGGATGGAGCGGATGGACCTCCAGCTGGGCCCGGTCGCGGTGCTGCCCGCCTCGCCCGGCCGGATCGGCCGGCGGCTGCACTTCCTGGTGCTGCCCGGGGTCGCGGCCAAGCTGCCGGAGATGCTCCGCAAGCTCGGCTGGCCGCCCGGTCGGCTGGACCTGGTGGCCCGCGGCGAAGGGGACTGGACGGTCGCCCCGCCCTCCCGGATCGGCGGCACCGGCTACGCCCAGTGGGCCCGCTCCCCCTCGGCGCTCAACCGCTGGCTGCCCGACGCCGCCGAGCTGATCAGCCCGCTCGCGTACGCCTGCGGACGCGAGGCGCCCGCGGCCGCCCACCCCCAGCCCGCCCAGCCGGCGGCAGCGGTGCGCTGAACGGGCGCGGCAACGGTTCACCGCCGCGGTTCACCATCCTGGTTCACCACCCTGGTTCACCGTCTCGTGAACGGCCTCGTGAACCGCCCCGATTCACTGCCCCGATTCACCACCCCGTGAACGGCCGCCCTCCGCCTATCGGGTGAGGGCGCGCAGCGCGCGACACCCCGCGCCCGGCTGACGGGCCTTGTCTCCCACCGGAGGCGAGGCCCGTCACACGCATGTGCGGATAAGGCCTCCGTGTACCCGCTGACCATGGACGAAAGCCCCCCGGACGAGTGACAACGCTCAAGGATTGCCATGATCGGCCGAGGGGAGGAATTGCGGTGCGAGGGGACGCCGGAGGGAGCGCTCGGACGGGGAAGCCGGGCGAGGCGGTGGAGGGGCCGGGAGGGAACGGAGGGGATGGGAGGGACGGAGGGGACAGGGAGGGAACGGGGAGGCGAAAGGGCCCGCTGCACGGGGAGCAGCGGGCCCTTCGCGTCGTTCCGGGAAGCACGTTCCCCGGGCCCGGAAGCGTTCCTCCGGGCCCGGGGGGCGCGTTCCTCAGGCCTGGGCGACGAAGACGTGCTGGGCGATGTCCTTGCCCAGCTCCGCCGCGTTCTCCCCGGTGCCGACCAGCACGCCGCCGACGCCGGCGCTGACCCGCACGGTGGAGCCCGGCCGGATCCCGGCCCGGCGCAGCGTGCGCATCAGTTCGCCGTCGGTCTGGATCGGCTCGCCGATCCGGCGGACCACCACGCTGGCGCCGCCGTCACCCGGCTTGACGGTGTCCAGCGGGACGAGCGCGGCGTCGAAGCCCTCGCCCTCGGCCTTGGCGTCGCCCAGCTCGTCCAGGCCCGGGATCGGGTTGCCGTACGGGGACTGGGTCGGGTGGCCGAGCATGGCGAGCACCTTGCGCTCGACCGTCTCGCTCATCACGTGCTCCCAGCGGCAGGCCTCCTCGTGGACCTGCTCCCACTCCAGTCCGATCACGTCGACGAGCAGGCACTCGGCGATGCGGTGCTTGCGCATGACGCGCACGGCGAGCCGGCGCCCGTCGTCGGTCAGTTCGAGGTGGCGGTCCCCCGCCACCTGCAACAACCCGTCGCGCTCCATCCGGCCGACCGTCTGGCTGACCGTCGGGCCGCTCTGCTCCAGTCGCTCGGCGATCCGGGCGCGCATCGGGACGATGCCTTCCTCCTCCAGCTCCAGGATGGTGCGAAGGTACATCTCAGTGGTGTCGATCAGCCCAGACATCGCCGCTGGCTCCGTTCTTCGGTGTCCTCACCGCCAATTCTGACGTACTGCACCGACAACCGGGCCCGCGCAAGGGCCCCGGGTCCCGGTTTTCGTTCCTGTTGACAGCGGTGCCGCCTGGGCGCCACGGTGCTCGCCGTAGCTTTCTCCACTGGCGGCCCGGACCCGACCGGCCCGCCCCACCCGGCCGGCTCCCCCACCGGCAGAGAGCGAAGGCAACAGATGAACGACCTGGTCGGCCGGTACTTCGACGCCGCGATCGCCCATCTCCAGCGGGTCCGGGAGGAGGAGGCCGACGCCATCGAGGCCGCCGCGGCGCTGCTCGCCGAGGCGATCACCGAGGGCCGCCGGGTGTTCACCTTCGGCGCCGGGCACTCCGCGCTGCCGGCCCAGGACGTGGTCTACCGGGCCGGCGGGCTGGTCCCGATGAACCTGTTGAACGTCCCCGGGATGGCGGGGGTGACGGTGATGCCCGCGCCGCTGGCCAGCGCGCTGGAGCGGGTGTCCGGCCTGGCCACCACCACCCTGGACCTGACCCCGGCCGCCTCCGGCGACCTGCTGTTCGTGATCTCGCTGTCCGGCCGCCAGGTGATGCCGGTCGAGCTGGCCCGGTACGCCCGGGAGCGCGGTCTGAAGGTGATCGGCGTGACCTCGCTGGCGTACCCGGGCGAGGTGCCCCCGGCGCACCCGTCCGGCACGTACCTGAAGGACAACTGCGACGTGGTGCTGGACAGCAAGATCGCGGTCGGGGACGGCGAGCTGACCCACCCGGCCGCCGAGACCACCTTCGGCCCGGTCTCCACCATCGTGACCAGCGCGCTCATGCAGGCCGTGGTCGCCTCGGCGGTCGGCCGGCTGGCCGACGCGGCGGCCGAGGGCACCGCCGCGGCCCCGCCGCTGTTCCGCTCCGGCAACGTCCCCGGCGGCACCGAGTGGAACGCCAAGCAGATGGCCGACAACGCCGACCGGATCCTCTACACCTACTGACGCCCACCGGTCGCGCCCACGGGCACGCCGGGCCACGCAGGGTGTCCGCCCGCCCACCGAACGTACCCGGGCCGGACAATCCACCGGGGCATCCCGGCCATTGCGGGCGGCCCGGGGGCGGGCCAGGCGTACCGGGAAGCCGCCCGGGGCAGGAGGGCGGTGCGACCGGAGCGACGGGTGGGGGCCGGACATGGCGTCTGGGGCGGGACGGACGGGGTGGGTGCGCGAGCGGGAACTGCTGCCCGGGTTCTTCTGGGCCGCCGACGCGGCCTCGCTGCGCGGCCAGCGGCGTTCGGTGCTGCTCTCCGCCTGGGAGCTGCTCCTGCTGGTGGCCGCCGCCGCGACCGGCTCGGCCGACGGCGAGCCGTGGGCCTGGCCGGCGGCCGCCGCCTACCTCGGCGCGATCGTCCTCGCGGTGGTGATCAGCCGGCAGAACCCGCAGGGGCTCTGGTACGAGGGCCGGGCCGCCGCCGAGTCGGTCAAGACGCTGGCCTGGAAGTTCGCCGTCCGGGCGGACGCCTACCAGCCGCCGCCGCACACCCTGCCGGACGCGGAGGGCCTGTACCGCGTCCAGCTCGGCGGGGTGCTGGGCGCCTTCCGGGACAGCCGGGTGGTCACGCCGGGCGCCGGGGCGGAGCTCGCCGGGATCACGGCGGCGATGCGCGACCTGCGCGAGCAGCCGCTCGCGGTGCGGCGCGAGGTGTACCTGCGGGAGCGGATCCAGGTGCAGCACGACTGGTACCGCGCCAAGTCCCGGTACTGCGCCCGGGCCGGAGCCCTGGCGGGGGTGCTGGGCGTGGTGCTCCCGGCGCTCGGGCTGGTGCTCGCGGTGCTGCGGGCGCTCGGCGCGTTCACCTACGACGCGTTGGGCACCGTCTCGGCGGTGGCCGCCTCGATCACCGCGTGGGCGCAGCTGCGCCAGTACCGCCCGCTGGCCGCCGCGTACGGGCTGGCCGCCGACGAGCTGGAGCTCATCCGGCGCCAACTGGCCCGGCTGGACGTGGAGTCGGCGGACGCCGAGGAGCTCTGGGCCCGGCTGGCCCGGGACGCCGAGGACGCGGTCTCCCGCGAGCACACCACCTGGCAGGCCCGCCGGGAGATCCGCACCACCACCGACCGGGACCACTGAGGAGGCCGCAGGTGTCGTTACGGATGGTCAAGGCCCCGGACGGTCGCGCCCTCGCCGTCGAATCCCTGGGCGACCCGCGCGGCCGCCCGGTGTTCCTGCTGCACGGCATGCCCGGCAGCCGGGTGGGCCCGCACCCGCGCAGCACCGTGCTGTACCGGCTGGGGGTGCGGCTGATCTCCTACGACCGGCCCGGCTACGGCGACTCGACCCGCCAGTTCGGCCGCCGGGTGAGCGCGGCGGCCGCCGACGTGCGGGCCATCGCGGACGACCTCAAGCTGGACGGCTTCGCGGTGCTCGGCCGCTCCGGCGGCGGCCCGCACGCGCTGGCCTGCGCGGCGCTGCTGCCGGAGCGGGTCAGCCGGGTGGCGGTGCTGGTCGGCCTGGCGCCGCGCAACGCGGCCGGCCTGGACTGGTACGCCGGGATGACCCCGTCGAACGTGCACGCCTACCAGGAGGCGGAGCGCGGGCACGGCCGGATC
The DNA here is from genome assembly GCF_041435235.1 of Kitasatospora sp. NBC_01300. Lineage (NCBI taxonomy): Bacteria > Bacillati > Actinomycetota > Actinomycetes > Kitasatosporales > Streptomycetaceae > Kitasatospora > Kitasatospora sp. NBC_01300. The sequence goes on from NZ_CP108408.1 coordinate 3,428,306, forward strand.
GCCGACGCGATGGAGTTCCGCTCCCGGCAGATCAAGGACGACCCGGTCCGGCTGCTGAACGGGCTGCGGCCCGAACTGTCGCCCGCCGACCGGGAGGTGGTGGCCGACAGCGGGCTGCGGCGGATGCTGCAGAGCAACTACCGGGAGGCGTTCCGGCACGGCGCGGACGGCTGGATCGACGACGTGCTGGCGTTCACCGCCGACTGGGGGTTCAAGGTCGAGGACATCGCGGTGCCGAGCTGGCTGTGGCACGGCACCGACGACCAGTTCTCCCCGGTCGAGCACTCCCGCTGGCTGGGCGACCACATCCCCGGCGCCGAGCTCTTCCTGGAGCCCGGCGCCGCGCACTTCGGCGCTTTCCGGGTGCTGACCACCGCCCTGGCCTGGGCGGCGGGCTAAGGCCTCAGGCCGTCACCGGGGTGACCGGCGCTCCCCCGCCCAGCACGGCCAGGACGTTGTCCACGGCCAGGCCGCCCATCGCCTGCCGGGTGGCGACGGTGGCACTGCCCAGGTGCGGGGCCAGGACGGCGCGTTCCTGGGCGAGCAGCGCGGACGGGACGGCCGGCTCGTGCTCGAAGTTGTCCACGGCGGCGGCGAACAGCGCGCCGGACTCCAGCGCGCCGGCCAGCGCCTCCTCGTCCACCACTCCGGCGGTCATGCTGACCACCACCGCCCCGCGCGGCAGCAGGGCGAGGCGGCGGGCGTCCAGCAGGTGCCGGGTGGCGGCGCTGAGCGGGGCGGTGACGACCAGCACCGTGGAGTGGGCGAGCAGGTCCTCCAGCGGCCGCCAGGTGGCGCCGTCGGCCTGCTCGGGCGGCAGCTCGCGGCGGTTGTGGTAGCTGACCGGCATGTCGAAGGCGCGGGCCCGGCGGGCCACCGCCTGCCCGATCCGGCCCATGCCGAGCACGCCCAGCGGGGTGCCGGCCAGCTCCATGCCGAGCAGGAAGTTCGGCGCCCAGGTCCAGGGGCTGCCGGAGCGCAGCAGGCGCTCGCCCTCGCCGAGGCGGCGGGTGGCGGCCAGCAGCAGCGCCCAGGCCATGTCGGCGGTGGCGGTGGTGAGCACGCCGGGGGTGTTGGAGACCAGCACGCCGCGTTCGGCGCAGGCGGCCAGGTCGATGTTGTGGTGCCCCACGGCGTGGTTGGCGACGATCTCCAGGGACGGCCCGGCCGCGTCCAGGAACTCGCCGTCGACCCGGTCGTCCAGGGTGGTGAGCACGGCACGGCGGTCGCGGACGGCGGCCAGCAGGTCGGCCCGGGCCATCGCCTGGTCGGAGTCGTGGCAGGTGACGGTGTGGCGCGCGGTGAGCCGTTCGATCACCCCGGGCGCGAGGCGCCGGGTGACCAGGACCGGGGGCGGCGTCTGCTTGCTCATGGTCCCGCAGCGTACCCGCCGCCCCCGGCCGGAGGCCGTGCTCTCACCGGCGCCTGCACCGCCGCTTACACCGGTTGCGGCTCCAGGTCCCGGTTGATCCGCTTCCAGCCGCGCGCCGCGACCGTGTTGGGGTGCTCCTCGCCGAACTGCCGGATCAGCTCGCCGATCGCGCGGGCCCGCAGTTCGGCGGCCTGGGTGTGCCGACCGGCCGAGCGCAGGGTGATCGACAGGTTGGCCTCGCAGGCGACGGCGTCCGGGTGCCGGGGCGTGTAGCGCTCGCACAGGCCCTGGTAGGCGGCCCGGCCGAGTTCCTCGGCGAGGCCGATCTGGCCGTCGTCGCCGTAGGCGTTGGCCAGGTTGATCACCGCGTTGAGGGTGTACGGGTGGTCCGCTCCGACGGAGTCGGTGAGCCCCTCGACGGTGAGCCGGCCGCGTTCGATGGCGCCCTGGACGTCACCGCTGCCGCGCAGGTAGATGCCGAGGTTGTTGGCGCAGGCCAGGGTGAAGGGGTGTTCGTCGCCGAACAGGCGGCGGTGGCCTTCGAAGACGGTGGAGCAGAGGTCGCGGGCGGCCTCCTTGTCGCCGGAGGCGCTGTGGTCGGCGGCCAGGTTGAGCGCGCAGGCGAGCGCGTCGGGGGCGTCGGCGCCGTAGCGCTCCAGGTAGCGCTCGTAGGTCTCCTTGGTGATCCGGCGGGCTTCGGCGAGCGCGCCGATGCGGCGCAGTGAGACGGCCAGGGACTTGGCGTTGCGCAGGTTCTCCGGCAGGTCGGGGTCGAGGACGTCGCCGAGGTCGGAGGTGACTTCCTGGAGCAGGTCCACCGAGCCGCGGTAGTCGCCGAGTTCGCGCAGGTCGCGGGCGAGGTTGGACTTGGTGGAGAGGGTGTAGGGGTGCCGGGGGCCGAGGACGGCCGTGCGCCGGTCGAGGGTCTCCTGGTCGAGTTCGCGGGCGGCCTCGCTGTTGCCGACGAGCCGGTAGTCGATGGCCAGGTTGTTGGCCATCGAGAGCGTGCGCGGGTTGTCGTCGCCGAACAACTCGCGGAACTGGTCGAGGATTTCGCGGTCGAGGTCGAGTGCGGCCTGGAACCGGCCGAGTGCCCGGCGGTCGGCGCCGAGGGAGCCGGCCGTCATCAGGGTGTACGGGTGGTGCTCGCCGAGCAGGGCCCGCTGGCGTTCCAGGGTGTCCTCGTCCAGGGCCAGTGCTTCCGCGTAGTTGCCCTGGGAGCGCAGCACGTTGGCGAGTTGGAAGCGCAGCAGCAGGGTCTGCCGGTCGTTCTCGCCGAGCTTGTTGGTCCACTCGGTGTCCAGGGCGTGGCCGAGGTCGCGGGCGCGGTCGAGTTCGCCGCGCTTCCAGAGGTAGCGGACGCGGTCGATGAGCAGCTGGCGGGTGTCCGCCTCGTCGCAGTTGTGCGCCTTGGAGGGCGACAGGTGCGGCCAGATCTCGTCGAAGGCGGGCCAGTTGGCGGGGTCGTCGGTGTCGCCGAGGACCGGCCGGGCGCCGGTCAGGATGCGATGCACCTCGTGGACGGCGATCTCCTGTTCGTCGTCGGTCATCTCGGCCCGGATCACCGCCTGGACGAGCCGGTGCACCTGGAAGCTGTTGCTGCCGGCGTCGACCTTGGCCAGCGCGTACCGGCCGATCGCCTGGATCACCTTGCCCAGCATGAACTTGTCGCTGAGGTCGGCGTCGTACTTCACCAGCGCCCGGATCATCTGGTCGCTGTAGAAGAGGTTCATCGAGATCGGCTCGGGCGCGAAGAACGCGCAGAGCTGGAGGAGCCGGACGGCGGCCGGGGACTGCTGGCGCAGCCGGCCGATGGAGACGTTCCAGGTCGCGCCGACCGGGGTCGGGTAGTCGGCGGGGCGGGCGACGGCCAGCGCGCGGGCCGCCTCGGCGTGCAGTTGGGCGACGTAGGTCTCCACCGGGGTGCCGGTGGTGTCCAGCCAGGCGGCCGCGACCTCGACGGCGAGCGGCAGGTCGCCGACCGCCTCGGCGACCCGGTCGGCGTCCGGGCGGGACAGGCCGCGGGCGCGCCGGCACAGGTGCTCGACGCTCTCGCCGCGGGTGAAGACGTCCACCTCCAGCGCCTCGGCGTGCCCGGTCCAGGCCTGGTTGCGGGAGGTGACCAGGATGTGGCCGGAGCCTCCGGGGAAGAAGCGGCGGATCTCGGCCGGTTCGTCGGCGTTGTCGAAGATCAGCAGCCAGCGCGAGGTGGGCACGCCGCGGCGCAGCGCCTCCCGGGCGGCCTCGGCGGCTTCGGTGACGGAGTCGCCGACGCGCAGGCCGAGCCGGCGGGCGAGGTCGGCGAGGGCGGGGGCGACGAGTTCGGTCTGTTCGGCGTCGATCCACCAGACCAGGTCGTAGTCGGACATGAACCGGTGCGCGTACTCCAGCGCGACCTGGGTCTTGCCGACGCCGCCGAGCCCGTACAGCGTCTGGGGGGTGGGCAGGACGGCCGCCATGCCGCCGCGCAGCTGGTTGCGCAGTTGTTCCAGGACGGCGGCGCGGCCGGTGAAGGAGGGGTTGCGCGGCGGGACGTCCCACACGGTCGGCTTGCTGCCGGGGAAGCGCGGCCCGCCGCCGTTGGGCTCGGTCAGGACGACGTCGCCGCGGCCGAGGGCACGCAGCAGGGTCTGGACGGACTGCGTCTCGTCGCGGCCGACGAGGTCGACGGGGTTGCGGTTGCTGAAGGGTGCGGTGAGCCTGACGTCGCCGACGCGGACGGGGACGAGCTGGCGCCGGGTGCCGGCGGGGTCGGAGTTGACCACGGACTCCCACAGCGCCCGGGCCTGCGGGGAGCGCTGGTAGGCGGGCGAGAGCACGGCGACGGTCCGGTAGGCGGCGTCGATGCCGCGTTCGGTCTCCTCGCGCGTGTCGGTGCCGGCGCTGAGGTCGCGGGGCAGCACCCGGAAGCCGGCCCGGGTGAGCACGGACTCGATCCAGTCCGCCCACATCCGGTCCTCGGGGACGTAGGAGAGGTAGAGGTCGGCGGGGACGGACGGGCGGCGGCGGGTGAACGCGTCCACGTAGCGCAGCCGTAGTTCCTCGTCCATGACCGGCAGGGAGGTGACCTTGCGCCGGGTGATCATCGCGGTGAGCCGCTCGCAGGCGGCGAGCATCGAGGTGGGGGTGCCGGTCTGGTCGCCGAAGGTGGCGAGGATCTCCTCGTAGGCGTAGAACGGCCGGTACGGGATCTCCACCGAGCCCCAGTAGGAGGCGAGTTCCTCGCCGTTGAGGCCGGCCGGCAGCCCGTCGAAGCGGACCCGGGCGAGGGAGCGGCCGGCGTCGGCCTTCTCCTTCTCGCCCTCGTCGATGCGCATCGGGACGGGCAGGATGCGGATGCCGCGCTCGCGGTAGCGGTCGTGGATGTGCTGGGCGATCCGGGAGGCACCGTCGATGGACTGGTCGCTCAGGGTGAAGCAGACCACCAGGTCGTCGGGCATCTGGACGGTGCAGATCTCGGCGATGTCGGACAGTCCGGTGCGCGAGTCGATGAGCACGTAGTCGTACCGCTTGCTCATGTCGGCCTTGAGGGCGTCGAAGAACTGCCCGCCGTCGAAGCGGTCGTAGAAGATGTCCCAGTCCAGGTGGGTGACGGCCTCGGAGTAGTCCCGGTTGAACTGGCCGGCGGACAGGAAGTCCAGGCTGCCCCCGGTCGGGAACAGCGGCCAGGACAGCGACAGCGCGTGCGGGTGCACCCTGGCGAAGTCCAGGTGCCAGCCCTCGGCGTGCTCGACCGGGCGCAGGGCCTCCTCGCGGTACTCGGCGATCAGGTCCATCATCCCGGTCGTGCCGGCCAGCGAGGCCGGGTCGAGGAAGGGGTGGAAGAACTTGGCCAGGCCCGGCGCCTCCAGGTCCCAGTCCACGGTGAGCACCCGGTAGCCGTTGGCGGCCAGGATCCATGCCGTGTTGGCGAGCGCCATGGTGCGCCCGGTGCCGCCCTTGTAGGAGTAGAAGGTGATGATCCGGCCGTTGCGGTCCTGCTCCACGGACCGTCGCTCGGCCTCCCGCTGGGCGGCCAGTTCGGCCACGGTGAGGCCCCCGACGCGGAAGTTCCTGGTGGGGTTCTCGCTCATCTGGGTCGTCCTCCCAAGGGCGCCATCCCGTCATCGGGGTCATCGCCGTCGTCACGGTCTGGGTGGTCGTCGGGTCCGGAGCCGTCCTGCCCGAAGGGGGCGTCGCGGCCGAACGGGGCCGCGCCCGGGCCGCGCCGGAACGCGTCCCGCAGGTTCGGGCGGGGCGGCGGCGGGTCCTCCGGCTCGGCCCTGGTGCGGCCCTCGAAGGCGTACTTGGCCTTCATGGCGGCCCGGGGCAGCGCGTCGTCGAAGTCCTCCAGGGTGTTCAGCCCGGTCGGGCCGGTCACGCCGAGGAAGCTGGGGCGGCTCGCCCGCCGGGTGATGCGCAGCGCCTGGTCGCTCAACTCTCCGAGGTCGCCGCCGCGTTCCTCGCACTCGGGGTCCTCGGTGTTCCACGGCTCCAGGACGCTCACCCAGGTGGCGTCCGAGCGGTCGAAGCGGCGGACGAGCTCCCGGCGGTCCGGGTCGCGCAGCGCCCACCGGTCGAGCAGGAGCAGGCCGGGGGCTGCCGCCTCCCCCTCGATGATGGACTCGACCTCGTCGTCGAACTCGTGCACGGTCGGCTGGAACCCCAACTGCCGGGCCAGCCGCACCGCGTGCTGGGCGATCGGCGAGCCGGCCGGGCGATAGGGGTGCCAGTCGGTGCGCCGGGTGCCGTAGAAGTCGGGATTGCGGTCGGGCGGCAACTCGCCCTGATGGTAGGAGAGTACGGAGATCCGCAGCTGCTTGGTCGGCGCGCTCACGTCGAAGGCACTGGGCAGGCCGTTGAAGTCCAGCCGCCGCCCGACCGGGATCACCGTCTCCTCCGCCACCTGCACGATCCGCGCCGCCAGCCGGTGCACGGCCAGCTCGTAGGCGGAGCGGAAGTAGGTGAGCTTCATCAGCGCGTACAGGCCCTCGGTGGCGTAGTCCGGCCCGAAACTGGCGTGGTTGAACTGGAGTTCACTGGCCACCTTGGGCAGCCGGTAGCGACTCATCGGCGCCCACAGCACCGGCACGATGCCACTGGTGCGCTCCGCGTCGATCGTCGCCGGGTACACCGGGCGGCGGGTGAAGGCGTGCCACTCCTGCCCGCACGGGACGCTGTTGAAGTACCGGGGCGAGTACAGCGGTACGAACACCCGGCAGGTCGCCAGCTCCTCCGACAGCCGCTCCGCCCACAACTCCCCCTGGTGCATGGACTCGTCCATGAAGCCGACCGGCACCCCGGCCGGGACCGTGGTCAGTTGCAGCACCGCCTCGCACAGGTCCCGGTACAGCTGGCGCACCCAGTGGTTCGGATCACCGGCGCCGCGCGTGCCGGCCTTCGGGGTGTGCGCGTAGGAGAGGAAGAAGTACGGCCGGGCATCGTCCTCGTCCCAGCCACGGTCGTTCACACGCGCCTCCCCCGGGCCCGTCGGCAACCTGGTTCCCGCAGCCCCCGTGCGGCGGGGTCTCAGTGTAGGAACGACTGAGGACCCAAGGGAATAGCACAACGAGTCGTACGAATTGACATGACCGAAACGACGCGGCTGTGCGCCCGCTTATCGTGGCTCCAGCACGTCCGCCACGGAGTACAAGGAAGGTAGCCATGGACCACCTCAACTGGCAGAAGCCGAGCGTCAGCGGGGAGGAAGCCAACTGCATCGAGATCGCTTCCGACGGCGACTTCGTCTACCTCCGCGAGTCCGACAACCCCACCCACATCGTCACCACCACCCGCGCCAAGCTCAACGCCTGGCTCCTCGGCGCCAAGGCCGGCGAGTTCGACCACTTCATCGCCTGACCTCCACGGCCGGGCATGGCGCGGGCCCGCCTGGAGGAGGCGGGCCCGCGTGCCATGCATGGCACCTATGTCCGATCCCGTCGATCCCGCAGCCGCTCGGACCGGGCCTGGCAGACACCGCCGACGGCGGCGGCCAGCAGGATCAGGACCAGCATGCCCGTCACGCCTGGCCCCGTCGGCGCTTGAACTCGCGCAGCAGAGTCAGCAGGTTGATCAAGGTGCTGGCCGGGATGTTGCCGATGGAGACCAGGGCACGGCCGTTCAGATCGGTCTCGCCGGACTGGGCGGACGGCCAGAGGAGGCCGAACTCGCGTCCCTCCGTGCGGAGATCGACGATCAGTTCGGTGATCTGCCGGCCGGTGAGCTGCCGCAGGGCCGGGTCGGCGGGGTGGATCGGGTGGTGGGCGATCACGCGGCGCCGTCCAGCTCGAACCAAACGCGCTTGCCGAGCTTCTGCGGCTCCGCACCCCAGCGGTGCATGAGCCCCTCCACCAGCATCAACCCCCGCCCGGACTGGGCGAACGGGTCGGGCTTCCGCTGCTCGGGCAGCACGGGACTGCGGTCCGCGACGGTGACGCGGAGCGTCCCGTGGACGACGGCGACCAGGACGACGGGCGCGGCGGTCAACCCGTGCCGCCAGGCGTTCACCACCAGCTCCACGAGAGCGAGTTCGGCATCCCCGATGGAGGAATTGGGGTACCCGGCGCGCGCCATGGTGTCGCGCAACGCCTCGCGAGAGACGGTGAGGGAGGGGGAGTTGAGGTTGGGGTCACACATGGGGAATCTCCCAGCGGTGCAAAGTGATTGGTGAGTGGACTGTAGGGCCAATCACCACAATCCTGCAACACTCTCCGCATCTAGATCTACACTTTCAGTAGGCGGCCTACTCGTTGGCCGAACTACTGCACGAGAAGGGCACGTGCATGGGATTCAGGACCGCAATCAGCGAACGACAGCGTCGACTTGGCGATGAGCTGCGGCGTCTCCGCACCAGCGCAGGCATGTCCCTTCCAGAACTCGGCGAGCTGGTCGGCATGAAGGGACCAGCCGTCAGCCACACCGAGTCGGGCAGGCTTGGTATCAATCCTGAGCGATTGGCCCTCTGGCTCGACGCCTGCCATGCCAACGATCCCGAGTATCGAGCAGGCCTTCTCGCCATGGGCCAGAGCAACGGCAAGGGCTGGTGGACCGACTACCGGCCCTACGTTCCAACGTCAGCCCTCGATCTCGCCGAGTTCGAACACGGCGCTACCCGCCTGGACACATACGAGACGCTACTGATCCCTGGCCTGCTCCAGACCAAGGGCTACAGCGAGGTCATCCTCGAATACGCGCAGAAGACGGTCGAGTTCCGACAGTCGCGGCAACGCATCCTGAGCGTCGAGAACGGGACGCCATTTCATGCCGTGATCCACGAGGCTGCGCTACGAACGATGTACGGCGGACCTACCGTCATGCGTGACCAGCTGAACCACCTGGCCGAGGTCGGCAAGCTGCCTCACGTCACCATCCAGATCCTGCCGTTCGACTGCACCGTGTTCGCCTCGGCCGACACCCCGTTCATGCTGCTTCACGGCCGACACTCCAAGCTCGACACCGTCTTGATGGAACAGCCCCAGGGCTCACCATTCCTTGGCGAGCCCGAAGCAGTAGCCTCGTTCCGGCGACAGTTCGAACGACTCAAAGGCCTGGCACTCCCGCCTCTGACGGCCAGCGCATCCGAGCTATCGCCCTCATATCGCGACTCATGGGGCTTGCTCCAGCACATTCGGTACGCAGTACAGGGAAGGTAAGCATGGAACAGCTCAACTGGCAGAAGTCGAGCTTCAGTGGGGAGCAGACCAACTGCATCGAGGTCGCTTCCGAGGGTGAGCTGGTCTACATCCGCGAGTCCGACGACCCCGCCCACATCGTCACCACCACCCGCACCAAGCTCAACGCCTGGCTCCTCGGCGCCAAGGCCGGCGAGTTCGACCACTTCACCGCCTGACCCACACAGCGCAGAAGGGCGGCTCCCGCGAACTCGCGGGAGCCGCCGCCTACCGATCGGCGCTGAGCGCGGTATCGAGATACTCCTGCACCGGCTCGAACAGCCCGTACGGCACGTACTCGGGGATCTCGGCGAGAGCCACCCACGCGAGCTGGTCCAGCTCCTCCGTGTCGACCACCTCGGCGGTGCCGCTGACGACCTCACAGGCCGTGTACGACATCAGTCGGCCGGTCTTCGGGTGCACGCGCTCACCCAGGAGCTTGATCGCGGCCACACCGAGCCCGGTCTCCTCCGCCGTCTCTCGGACAGCCGCCAGCTCGGGCGACTCGCCGGACTCGATCTCACCAGCCGGGAACTGCCACGAGAGCTGGCCCTCGCTGACCCGCCGCCGGACCATCAGGACGCGGCCTTCGTGGGCCACGATCGCGGCGGCGATTCCCGGGCGTTCCTCGGCAGTCTGCTGTGTCACGTCTGCTCCTCCAGCGCGGCCAGGACGGGTGGAAAGATCGTATCGGCGCGATGAAGCGGGTCACCTTCTCTCGCCGACACCAGTGCCGAGACGATCTTCTCCAAGCGCTTTCTGGAGCACATCAGCTCCAGGGCTCGGCCGGGCCTCTGATGATGACGGACTTCAGCCGGACCAGCGGTTGCCCCTCGCAAGGAGCCGCCGGTCAACAGCTCCCCGGAGCGTCAGAGCGGGAGACCCCCGGCAAGATTCTTATTCCAGATCAGGAATATGCCCGATACGGCTTGGACAGGCGCCGCAGCCGGCCTTAGCGTCGTTGATGGGTTGGGAGGCACTCGACCTGGAAGGGGTCAGCATGGCTGAGTACCCGCAACTGCTGCGTCTTACCGGCAAGTTCAACGGCCCGAACTGCGACGATGACGACTGCCCGAACGTGTACGCCACCGACCGAGGGACGTTCGTGGTCCAGGGCGACCACTTCACGGCCCTGAAGGTGCCCACCGGGGAGTCCGCCGTCGAGATTCCCCGACACGTCCTGGAGGAGGCCATCCGTGCTCTTGGATGGTGACCAGTGGCGCGCTCACTTCGACAGTTACCAGCACGAAGCGTTCCGGTTCGAGGCGCAGCCCGCCTACACCATGCCCAGGGAAGCAGAGAGCCTGGCCCGCTTTCTGCGCGGCGAGCCGAAGCCGGTCGATCACAACGCGGCGTGGCACCGGAGGGTGCACGGCTTCGTCTCCTCGGGGCGGACGATCGGCCGCGTCCGGGTGGTGCGCCGCCCCCTCACGGACTACCAGCGGTACCAGTTCGCCTGGGGCATCCCCGGCAACATCGCCGCCGGGGAAGACATTCGAATCCTGGACGCCACTGAAGGGAACTTCGGTATCCCCGACCAGGACTGGTGGCTGTTCGATGACACCTCGGCGGTCCACCTGAACTTCCGACCTGACGGCACCCAGATCAACCGGGAGCTGGTCAGCGGCGACATGCGCCGCCACCGCGAGTGGAAAAGAATCGCCCTGGCTCACTCCGTGCCGTTTTCCGAATATCTGAAAGAGCTCGGGTGACGCTCGATCCAGATCAGCTCGGCCGGTCGAAGTCCGATCTGGCCGAAACGCTCAGAAGGCTCCGCCTGGAAGCCGGTCTCACAGGAGACCGGCTTTCGGTGCGTTGTGGCATCTCCCAGAGCAAGATCAGTAAGATCGAGACCGGAAAACTGACCCCGACCCTCGTCGATGTGGAGCGCATCCTCAGGGCTCTTGGGGCTCCGGCCGCCCTCGTCCGGGAAGTATCCTCGCTGGCTCGTACGGCCAATACCGAGTGGCAGGACAAGCGAACCTCATGGCGCCGGGGCATCGAAAAGCGACAGGCGGAGCTGGCGTCGCTGGAGTCGGACGCGACAGAGCTGCGATATTTCCTGCCGGCAATGATCACAGGCCTCCTGGCCACGCCCGAGTACATTCGGGCCAGCTTGAGCCACTCCCCCGGCGACAGGGCGATCATCGTGGGCCGCAAGCTGGAACGCCAGGTGGCTCTCTACGACGAATCAAAGTCATTCACGTTCCTGCTCACGGAGCAGGCGGTGAATTGGGCACTGCTTCCTCCTCAGGCAATGGCCGTCCAGATTGACCGCCTTGCATCGCTCACCCATCTGCCGTCCGTTCGAATCGGCGTGATTCCATATGGGACACTTATTACTCGCGGACCAATGAACACGTTCACGGTGTACGACGACCGCCTCGCCACTGTGGAGTCGTTCACCGGCCGTCTCGCATTTCGCGATCACCGGGACATCCAGCGCTATCGTGAAATTTTCTCGATATTCGAAGAATCCGCCCTCTTCGGCGACGAGGCCAGGGGGCGGCTCAGCGAATGGTCGATGATTTACCGTGGGTGATATTTATTCACTGACGGGAATATCGTTGTCCGGCCTGCTCGAACCCTCCTAGTCTGGACGCCTGCGCTACGGCGACTCGGTACGGCAGAAGGACGGGCCGATGAACACCTGGGAGTTCGTGAAGGACCGGACCGCCACCCGGGGTGCGGTCTGGAGATCGGCTGACGGCTCGCTCTACAAGCGGACCGGCGGAGAGGACTTGCGGGCGGAAGTCGAGTTCCAGCAGCTGGCCGCCGGACTTGGATACCCCGTACCTGCGATTGTCGACAGCGGATTCGAAGGCGGAAGTTACTTCGCCATCGAACGCACCATCGGCAACAGCTCACTGCACGAGGACGCCCTGGCCGACACTCAGCGGGCCGGACAGGTCGGCGACCACGTGATCAGCACCGCGGCCGCCGTCGCCTCGAAGCTCCTACAGGCCCAGGCGAGGCACCCTCTGCCCTCGACCCCGTGGTTCGAGAAGGCGGCCTTCGCAGCGGCCGTCTTCGAGGAGAACCCGGACTTCGACACGCCGCGGGTCCACCAGGCCGTCGAGCACGCCCTCGACCGGCTGTCCCGACTCCCCATCGTGCACGGGCACTTGGACTACGGTCTGCCCAACATCCTCACGGCCGGGATCATCGACTGGCAGCACCACGGACCGATCCCGTTCGGCTACGACGTGTACCCGGCGCTCGACATCGTGGCCTTCAAAGGTGGAGGCAAGGGCTACACCATCACCTCGGAGCAGCGCGCCACGTACACCGTCGCACTCGACCGGACCAGCACGTCCCTGATCGGCCGGCGGGTGAGCGATCACCTGGGCGACTTCCTGCTCGTCAAGTGCTTCTTCTTCCTCGCCCTCATGCGGCCCACTCACCCCGCAGGGCATGACAAGCACATCAAGTGGCAGTACCGCCGCGCCCTCTTCTCGATGGGACTTGAGCAGTATGAGTCGTCCACCACGATTGACACCGGAGCCTTCCCCGCTCTGGAGCAGTTCGCCGCTGAACACCGGTAGGCCGGTCCCCATCGTCCGCGACCGTGACTACCTGATGGATCACCACGGCGTCGTCTTCAAGGTCATCGGGGACAGCCACCCCGGCAGCCACTACCTGGGCTACGTCAAGTACCACCCGGACGAGAAGGGGGACCGGCGGGTGTTCGGCCGGACCTACCGGCAGAACAGTGTCGTGTCGAAATCCTTCGGCATCCTTGCCGACCGACCGGAGTGCTACGTCTACTCCGACGCCCTCGGCTGCGTCATCACGGGCATTCCGCGCGAGGACGTCGCCGTCCACTACTCGTGCCGCCAGGCCCTCTCTGCCATCCATGAGGAACCCGGATCGGTCGCCGACAATCCGGCAGGCAAGGACCTCCTGGCGATCACCGAGTGGGTCGCCACGAACGGCGCCCGGGATCTCCTGGGTGTCACCGGGTCCTTTCTCGTCGGCTGTTTCAACGAACGCTCGGACATCGACCTCGTCTGCTACGGGCCGGAGGGCTACGAGGCCGCCCAGGACCTGTTCCAGCAGACCGCTCTGATCAAGCCCTACGACGGAGACGACCTGACCCGGCTGTACATCCGCCGGGCCAAGTACATGGAGGGCAGCTCCTTCGAGGCCCTCATCAAGCAGGAACGCCGAAAGCTCCAGGGGCTCACCTCCAGCTCCGGCGCGCACATCAACTGCGAACCCATCCGCTCCGACCGCGACAGACCCTTCTCCCGCATCTCCTCCAAGGAGATCGGAGAGATCTCCCTCCTCGCGAGAATCACCGACCACGCCGAAGGCCTCACCACCCCGGCGCTCTATGGGATCAAGGTCAGGACCATCCTGAGCTCGACCATCGACGAGCCCGACTCCTTCGCCCGCCGGATCACCCACATGCGTTCCTACCTCGGCGCCTACACCGGCGCGTTCCGATCCGGAGACACCGTGCACCTGTCCGGCAAACTCGTCCACTCCCAGGACGGCGACCGCAGCAGCTTCGGCATCGAGCTCACCCCCTGGACCGTCAGCGGCTCCTACGTCGCCAACCTCGCCGCGTAGGCGCCGCGCGGTGGCCCTGCTCGTCATCCGGCACGCCGAGTCCGTCGAGAACGCCGACAAGTACCACGGCTTCTACCAGGACCCGCGCCCCTGCACCGGAGCCGTCGCCCACACCATCTCCCGCACGATCGTCGGCCTCACCCCGCACGGTTTCCGGCAGGCCCAGTGGCTCGCCGGCATCCTGCCGAAGCTCGCCGGCCCCACGCCACGCGTCTACACGTCGACCTACCGCAGGACGATCGACACCGCCGCGATCGCCCTGCCCGACATCCCCGACGGCTGGCCCCAGCAGACCACGCTCCTCGACGAGCAGCACTACGGCGACGCCACCTACATGACCAAGCGTGAGCTGAACGACAGCTACCCCGAACTCGCCGAGGACCGCCGCCTGCGCAAGCACCTCTGGACCGCACCGGGTGGCGGCGAGTCGCTCGCCGAAGGCGTACTCAACCGGGCCACCGAGTTCGCCGCCCTCGCCCAGGCCGAACTCCAGGAATCGAGCACCATCGTCGCCTTCACCCACCAGACCGCCGCAGTGGCACTCCGCTCCCTACTCGAAGCCTGCACCCTGCCCGAGATCCTCGCCGAGGAGCGGAAGGGCAAGATGCCCAACGCCGCGATCCTCCACTACGAACTGCGAGACGGCCGGTTCACCCGGACGCGAACCACGACCCCGCCGATCTAGGAGGAGTCCGTGCGACACCTGTTCCTCAACGGCCCTGTCCAGAACGGGACCTTCATCTTCGGCACCCGCCCCGGCAAGGCCGTCGGCATCCGCCTCGCCGCCGCCCTCAACGCCATCCTCGGCTCACCGCCCGCACCCCACCTGTGGAACACCGCCACCCTCGCCGGAGACCTCCGCCACCGCGAGGCTGAGGGGCCGAAGATCCCCCGTCAGCGCTTTGAGGCCGACCTCATCGCGAGCAAGTACGCGCCGGGGCAGTCTCCGGCAGGCGGCATCATGACCGACACCGACACTGAGGTCGCAAGCCTCGCCCTGGAGATGATCGAGAACAACCTCCGCGCCGGCACCCTGACCATCAGCCGTGAGACCGTTCCCACCTGCCGGGCCTGCGGCCACATGACCGGTACCGGTGGCCGCCCCTGCAACGCCTGCGGCAGCACCGACACCCGGGACCGCACAAGCCTTCACCTTGTCGCCGAACTCGCCAAGGACCGCCCCATCCTCGACCGCTCGGACATCCACGCCAGTCACCGACAGCAGCCCAGACACCTTCAGGGCACCGTCGGCAAGGTTCCAGGGCGCCTGATCCTCTCCCGTACCCGCGACCACGGCATCGACCTGTCGCCAGTCGGTCTCGACCGCCTCGTGCTCGACCCGCGCGCCGGCATCCATGCCACCGTCCTCGCCGCAGCCCGAAGGCACCGGGCGGAGGTGGCCGTCATGGCCACCACCCAGAATGCCGCCAACCACATCGCCGCCCACGGCCTGCACTTCCGCGAACACGACGGCATCCGCCTCCGCTATGCCCTCCACGGACACCTGCCCTACAACCACACGGCAGATCTTCAACCGCTCCACGACGCATACCGAGCCACCCCGGCGATCAAGGAGAGCTTCGAAGCCTGGTTCCTCCCCCTCTTCTCCCTGCAGGCCAAGGCCGCAACCCGGCCCGAGCAGTTGCCGGCAATCTTCAGGCACTACATGCGGGCGCACCTGGCCAGACCGGCTGCAGCCGACGAAGAGATGATCGAGGCCCTACGGTGCTCAGTCGAAGCCGGCAATACGGAATGGATCACTCGGAAACGCGTGCTGGCCGCCGCGATGACAGCTTGTGAGGCCACTGTGTAGAAGCATCCGGCCCTGCATAGGAAGTCGGGCCCACCGACTTCCTATGCACAGGGAGGCTCGACAGGAACGTCGCCGCCTTCGACGGAAGGGCGGCTCCCGCGAACTCGCGGGAGCCGCCCTTCCCCCAGGTGCCGCCGTCACTCTGCGGTGGGCCTCGGGACGATCCAGAGCTCGGCCGGGCCGCTGATGATGACGGACTCCAGGCGGGCCGGCGTCGGGCTGGCCGGGTCCAGGACACTGCCGGGGTAGGCGCCGAAGAGGCCGTCCAGGGCCACTTCGGCCTCCAGCCGGGCCAGGGGTGCGCCGAGGCAGAAGTGCGGGCCGTAGCCGAAGGACAGGTGCTCCGTGTCGGGGCGGGTCGGGTCGAAGTCGTCCGGCCGGTCCGGGTGGACCTCCGGGTCCCGGCCGGCCGCGCCGAATCCGAGCAGGATCGGCTCGCCCTGCCGGATGACCACGCCCTCGCCGAGGTCGATGTCCTCCAGCGGGTAGCGAAGCGGGATGTGCATCACCGGGCTCTCGTGGCGCAGGGTCTCCTCGATGACGTCCTCCCACGCGAGGGCGCCCTCGCGGACCTGGGCCAGGTAGCGGGGGTGGGTGAGGAGCGCCTGGACGGCGCTGGTGATGAGGTTGACCGCCGTCTCGTACCCGGCGCCGAGCATCAGGAAGAGCTCGTCGCGGGACTCCTCCTCGGCGCGGCCCGTGTCGCCGCCGGTGCCGACGGCGGCCACGTCGCTGGCGAGGTCGGGCCCGGGGTCGCGCCGTTTGAGCTCCAGCAGTTCGACCAGCACCACGTTGATCTCCGCCCGCGCGACCGTCATCTGCTCGGTCGTCGCCGTCGTCGTCAGCAGGGTGTCCATCGACCGGCCGATCTGCGGCCGCATGTCGGCGGGTACGCCGAAGAGGTCGCAGATCACCGTCATGGTGAGCGGGAGCGAGAGGGCCCGGCGGATGTCCACGGCCTCGCCGGGGGCGAGGTCACGGAACGCGCCGACCAGGGCGGTGGTCGTCGCCTCGATCCCGGGCCGCAGCGCGGACACCCGGCGGGGCGAGAACGAGGGCGCCATCCGTCGTCGTGCCGAGCGGTGTTCGTCGCCGTAGCGGTTGAAGAAGTTCTGCTGGAACGCGATCGGGCCCATCGGCCACCCCTCGGGCACCGCGGCCAGGCCGGGCCAGTGCTTGCGCGGGTCGCGGGAGACCCGCGGATCGCCGGTCAGAGCGCGGATCACCGAGCTGCGGGTCACGGACCAGGCGATGATGCCGCCGGGGAGTTCGACCCGCACGGCGGGCCCGGCGGCGCGGAGCTCCGCGTTCTGCTGGTGCAGGGCCCGGGCGGTCATGTCCAGCACCGGGCAGCCGTTGTCGTCTGGAGCCATGGCATTGCTCCTCAGGATCTCTCGGGGGTGCCCCGGCAGTCCGTGCCGCGACACGTCCTGCCGTGTCCGGGGCCTGTGCTCCGTTCTAGAGCGGCGCGGAGCGGTCGTCAACGGGCCGGGACGGTGTTACCAGGATCATCCAGTCAGACGGACTGTGCACCGTCTACACCGACGGTCACGCCGAACCGGCCCAGGTCCGGCCTCCCCTCCTCCCCCACCACCAGGCCGGCTCGCTTGCGCAGCTCTCGCAGCTTCTTCCCCAGCTCGGACTTGGACTGTCCGAGCCGTTCCGGATCCAGAGACACTCAGCCGCTTGCTCTCACGTACTCCGAGAAAGGAACCGACTCGGATACGGCCAAGCGCTTCCACTCGACGAATCGGATCGGGTCGCCGTCGAACACCTCGCGACTGATCTGCGTCCCGTCCGGGCGGTAGTTCATCGGGACCACCCTGGACTCGTCGAACATCCAGAAATCCTGATCCGGTAAGCCCGGATTCTCGCGGCCGGTCAGGTCGAGAATCCGGATGTCCTCGCCGGCCGCGACGTTGTGGACATAGTGCGCGAACTCGAAACGGAGGTAGTCCGTCAGGGGCCGGGTGATCACGTGATCGCGCCGAACAGCTCCGTCGCCACCGAACCTGCTGCGAGGGTCGCACAAGAAGTCGACCCCACCGACTTCTTGTGCAACACCGCATCCGTCGGCCCGCGTCCCAGGTGTCCTGGGACGCGGGCCGACGTCATGACCGGGCCGGGCCTGTGCGGAGAGCGCAGGCCCAGCCCTCTCCACAGGTAGGCGCGTCCTTGTGCGTAGGAAGTCGGTGAGGCCGACTTCCTACGCACAAGAGACCTGGACAGGACCGTCGCCGCTTCGGCGGGGCCGAAGCGGCGACGGGAGCAACCGAACTGGAGGAGGGGCGGGGGCGCGGGACCGTCAGGGGCGGAGGAGGTGTTCGGCGAGGTCGACGGCTTCGCGGACGGGGACGAGGCGGCAGTCGGTGGTGCCGAGGTGGATGGTGGTGATGCCGGTGGCAGCGGCGAGGACCTGGGTGCCGAGGTCGGCGAAGTGGAGGTCGTCGAGCTCGGGGGCCCGGAAGGTGAGCCAGCCGTCGGGGCCGACGCAGCGGTACTCACGCAGGGGGACGTCGGGCATGCGCTGGTCGGCGAGGTGGAAGGCGGTGAACCGGGCCATCGGGACGCCGAGCATCAGCACCCTGGCGTCGAGGTCGTAGAGGCGCCCGAGCGGGGACTCGGGGCCGAGGTGGGAGGTGAGGGGGTGGTGGGCGGTGATCTCGCGGGCGTGCCGGCCGAGGGCCGTCCAGGAGGTCTGGGGGTGGCGGCTGCGCAGGGCGCCGGGGCGGGTGCGGATCTCCTCGGAGAGGGCGCCCATGGTCGGCGAGCAGGGGGTGTTCGCCGGGTCGAACCGCGGCATCCGGGCCCGGTAGGCGGCGGTCTCGGCCGGGGTGAGGCCGGCGGTGGCGGTCTGGTGGATGCGCGAGGTGGCGGAGTTCTCGGGGGTGGCGGTGTAGGCGACCAGGGTGCCGCCGGGGCCGAGGACGTGGAGCAGCGCGTCGGCGACGGTGGCGGCGCCGCCGTCCACCGGGCCGAGGGCGCGCAGGGAGGCCTCGACGTGCACCACCATGCCTGGGCGGACGCCGAGTTGGGCGAACCCGGCGACCAGACCCCCAGCGGTGAGGGCGGTATCGGTGAGGGCGGTATCGGTGAGGGCGGTGCCGGTGAGAGCAGTGACGGTGCGCATGGCCGCTCCTCTGGGTCAGACCTCGGCGGGGCGGGCGTGGCCGCGCTCGTGGCGGGCCCGTTCGGCGGCCCGTTCGGCGGCGGCGGGCAACGGCACGGCGAGCCACGGAGCGACGCTCTCACGCATGCCGTCGGCGAAGCGCAAGCCGAGCGCCGTGAGGGCGCCGGATCCGGCCAGCCGGTCGACGGCTTCGGCGGTGTACCGGCGCCAGAGCGCGAACTGGGTACGCGCCCGGTCGGCGGCCTCGCCCGGCAGCCCGTCGTAGGCGAGCGCGCGGGTGCCCCAGTACTCGGTGACGGCGAGGTGCGCGTAGGTGCCCTGGAGCAGGCCTTCGAGCGGGCGCGGGTCGGGCCGCCAGGGCGCGAGGTACAGCTGGTCGTCGGCCGGGTCGTGGAGGTCGAACAGGTCGAGTACGGCGCCGAGTTTGACGTGCTGGAACTCGTGCGCGAGCAGCAGTGCGAGCGTCGGCGCGGTCGCGGGCCGGGCGATGCCGACCGCGCCGTGGGCCTGCCGGGCGGCCGAGCTGACGTCCCGCCCGGCGGGGCCCGGCCGTAGCGGGGTGATGGTGGTGAGGCCGGCCCGGAGGCCTTCCGCGTACGCGGGCAGGTCGTGCCCGAGCAGTTCCCAGGCTTCGCGCAACGCGCCCGTCCAGTCGAGCAGTTCGCCGTCGGAGAGCCGGCCGGCCACGGCGTGGTCGTGGCTGTCGCGCAGCGGGTCGACGTCCTCCAGGGTGACCGTCCACCCTCCGGCCAGCCGGACCCGCCGCAGCGGCTCGTCCAGGGCGGCGGACACCGATCCGTCGGACACCCGCACGCTGAATCCGTCGGCCAGGCCGGTGACGACCGCCTCCCCGTCCGGGGTGGCGGTCCGCCCGAGGGTCGGCAGGTGCAGCCACCCGCCGCGCACCGGCACCGCGACCGCGTCCCCCCGCCCGGCGCGGACGGCGGCGGCGGCGGCCAAGGCGGCCAGCGGGCCGAGCCCGACGGTGAGGTCCCCGGCGAGCCGGCGGGCGGCCCAGGCGCGGGCGTACGGGTGGGCGAGGACGGTGTCGACGGCGGCGGGTGCGCTCGCGTCGAGTTCGGACAGCAACGCCCACGCGGCCGATCCGGGCTGCCCGGAGGCGTCCCAGGCGGCGGCCAGCATGGCCCGGGTGAGGGCGAGTTGGGCGCGGGACAGGGCCCGTACGGTGTCCTGGTCCCCGTACCCGCGGGCGAGCTGGTCGAGCTGCCGCTCGGTGAGGGTGGCCGGCACCACCGGCTCCCCGGCCTGGGCGGGGACAGAAGGACCCGCCCCGACAGCGGAAGCGGCGGCGGAACCGGCAGCGGAACCAGAGGCGGAACCGGCGGCGTCGCCGGCGAGTTCGTTGATGAGCTTCATGAGGTCACCGCAGTAGACGGAGGGATTGTCGAAGCCCGTGTCGGCCCGGTACCGGTGGGCGTACAGGCCGCCGCCGCAGCTGCGGACGACCGGGCAGGCCCGGCAGGCGGCGCTCAGCCCGGCCAGCCCCGACTGGCGGGCGGTCATGCCGGGGTGCAGCGCGACCTGGTCGAGGCTGTGCGTGAAGACGTCGTACCCCGTCTCCGGCGCGCCGTCGTAGGCGGTCTTGAGGCTGTCGGCCTGTTCGAAGCTGCCGTCCGTCTCCAGGACGACGAGGTCGGACGGTTCCAGGCCGAGCGATTCGGTGAGGCTGGAGAGCCCGCGCAACGTCCGGTGGACGGATTCGAAGGTGCGGACGGCGAACGGGCGGCCGTCGGCGTCCCATCTCCGGTACACGGCCAACAGCCAGTCCGCGTACGGCGTTCGCGCACCGTCGACGGCCGGTTTCGGCCGGTCCTCCCAGGTGGCGTGCGGCAGCAGGAAGTCGACGGCGGGGGGGTCGAGTTCGGCCAGGGCGCGGTAGACGGCGTCCGGGTCGTTCTCGATGTCGACGGTGCAGAGCAGCCCGGCGTAGAGGTGCCGGTAGGCGGGCCGGCGCAGCCGCTCGACCGCCCGCAGGACGTGCGGGTGGCTGCTGCGGCCGTCGGCGAAGCGGCGGTGGCGGTCGTTGGCGGCGCGGTCGCCGTCGAGCGAGACGCCGACCCTCATGCCGACTTCGGCGAAGAGTTCGCAGTAGGCGTCGTCGAGTTGGACGCCGTTGGTGTGGATGCGCAGGTCGAGTGCGCAGCCGGGCGGCAGGGCCGCCCGGAGCGCCTTGGCCGCGTGGCGTAACCGGTCCGGGCCGGCGAGCAGGGGCTCTCCCCCGTGCAGGACGACCCGGACGGCGGGCAGCCGGTGTGCGGCCGCGTGGTCGCCGATCCGCTCGGCGATCCTGTTCAGGACTTCGTCACCGATGACCTTGGGGCGTCGACGCCAACTGGTGTCGGCGTGCTCGTACACGTAGCAGTGATCGCAGGCGAGATCACACCGGCTGTGCACTTTCACGACGAACTGGGTGAAAGGCAGCGGAGTTGGCGTCATGGTCGATCGGATTCAGCCGGAGCCGATGGTCAGTCGGCCGATCAGATGGAGGAGTTGAAGGCCGCGACCGGCACCGCACCCGCACCGGTGTCGGGCAGGGCTCGTCGGATCCTGGTGGAGAGCTCCTCGGCGCCGAGCTGGGCGAGGTCGGCCAGTGAAGGCCGGGTTTCACCCTGAGGCTCCGTCAGTTCAGTGCGGGGCATGGTGTCCAGTGCGGGTGTCATGTTCGATTCTCTTCCACGATGGGGGTTAGAGAGAAGCAGGGCCGGGTATATAGGTCGGCCTAGTCGACCAGGGTACTGCCAGCACGTGGGCTGCGCCGTGCTCTTGCGCGCCCCTAACAGCCCACTACCCCCTTCACGCAGCGAAGTCTCGCCAAAAGTTCACCCACTCGGCGGTCGCGTGAAGGCACCTGACCGGCGCACAGGGGACCGGCGTCGCGCCGCCGAACCCACCCTGGCGGCGCCCCTCCGCCGACGTACGGCCGCCGCCCCGGCCCGACCCGCTCCCCCGGCGCGGCCGGAGCCCGCTCCCCCGGCGCTCGCGCCCCATCCGAACCACCGGTCGGCGAAGGCCAGTTGGCGCGATTCGACAGCGCCCCACACTCCCCCGCCACCGCACGACAGCCAGCCCGACGAGCCCGATGGCGGACCCGACGAGCCCGACGAGCCCGACGAGCCCGACGAGCCCGACGGCGAACCCACCGACGGACGCGCCGGTATTCGAACGCCTCGCAGACCCGCCCGCTACGGGCAGAGCCGCTCCACCCGCCACCCGCCCGCTCCGGCCGGATCGGCGAAGTAGCGCAGCCGGTCGTGCAGCCGGTTCTCCCGCCCCTGCCAGAACTCCACGCTCTCCGGGATCACCCGGTACCCGCCCCAGAACGGCGGCACGGGCACGCCCTCGCCCTCCGGGTAGCGGCGCTCCAGTTCGGCGTAGCGCTGTTCGAGGACGTCGCGCCCGCCGACCGGACTGGACTGCTCGCTGGCCCAGGCGCCGAGCTGCGAACCGTGCGGCCGGGTGCGGAAGTAGGCGGCGGTCTCGTCCCGGCCGACCTTCTCCACCCGCCCCTGGACGATCACCTGGCGGGCCAGCGCGATCCACGGGAACAGCAGCGCGGCGTACGGGTTGGCGGCGAGCTCGGAGCCCTTGCGGGAGCCGTAGTTGGTGAAGAAGACGAAGCCGCGCGCGTCGTAGCCCTTGAGCAGGACGGTGCGCGAGCTGGGCCGCCCCTGGGCGTCGGCGGTGGAGAGCACCATCGCGTTGGGCTCGACCACCCCGGCGTCGTCCGCCTCGTGGAACCAGCGGGTGAACTGGGCGATCGGCTCGGGCGCGAGCTGTTCCTCGACCAGGCCCTCGTGGGTGTAGTGCTTGCGCATCACGGTGAGGTCCGGTCCGGGCCGGGCATCGTCGGCCAGGATCCGGGTGGCGGGGCTCAGGGGCGTCGACTGGGCGCGTTCCGGGGTCTGCACGTCAACATCATCCCGTACGACAAGCAACCGGCACCGCTACCTCCGGACAAACCCCGGTGGGAGATAAGGTGTCCCGCCACCGCTCGACCGCCCCCCGTACGGTGAATTGTCCCGAACCAGGCGTTTGGTTCCGGAGATTCCCGGGCACGACCGACCCTCGGCGGAAAAGTCAAGCGGGCCCAAGCGCAACATCACCATGGTGGTGTATGGCGCAATGCACCCGGTGCCTGTCACTCTGGCACCGAGTGCCAACCACCATTCGGTCACTGGCGCGCCGCCCCACCACGGCGCAGCGCCGATCGCAGAACTGAAGGAGCCGTCGTATGTCCGACTTCGTACCCGGGCTTGAGGGAGTCGTCGCGTTCGAGAGCGAGATCGCCGAACCCGACCGTGAAGGCGGCGCGCTGCGGTACCGCGGTGTCGACATCGACGACCTGGTGGGCCACGTCTCCTTCGGCCACGTCTGGGGCCTGCTGGTGGACGGCAAGTTCAACCCCGGCCTGCCGGCCGCCGAGCCGTTCCCGATCCCGGTGCACTCCGGTGACATCCGGGTCGACGTGCAGTCCGCGCTCGCCATGCTCGCCCCGGTCTGGGGCCTCAAGCCGCTGCTCGACATCTCCGCCGAGCAGGCCCGCGACGACCTCGCCCGCGCCGCCGTGATGGCGCTGTCCTACGTGGCCCAGTCGGCCCGCGGCCAGGGCCTGCCGATGGTCCCGCAGAGCGAGATCGACAAGGCCGAGACGGTCGTCGAGCGGTTCATGATCCGCTGGCGCGGCGAGCCGGACCCGAAGCACGTCAAGGCCATCGACGCCTACTGGACCTCCGCCGCCGAGCACGGCATGAACGCCTCCACCTTCACCGCCCGCGTCATCGCCTCCACCGGCGCCGACGTGGCGGCCGCGCTCTCCGGCGCGGTCGGCGCGATGTCCGGCCCGCTGCACGGCGGTGCGCCGTCCCGCGTGCTCGGCATGATCGAGGAGATCGAGCGCACCGGCGACGCCACCACCTGGGTCAAGAACGCGCTGGACCGCGGCGAGCGCCTGATGGGCTTCGGCCACCGCGTCTACCGCGCCGAGGACCCGCGCGCCCGCGTGCTGCGCCGCACCGCCAAGGAGCTCGGCGCCCCGCGCTTCGAGGTCGCCGAGGCGCTGGAGAAGGCCGCGCTGGAGGAGTTGCACAACCGCCGCCCCGACCGCGTGCTGGCCACCAACGTCGAGTTCTGGGCCGCGATCATGCTGGACTTCGCCGAGGTGCCGGCGCACATGTTCACCTCGATGTTCACCTGTGCGCGCACCGCGGGCTGGTCGGCGCACATCCTGGAGCAGAAGCGCACCGGCCGGCTCGTGCGCCCCGCCGCGCGCTACATCGGCCCCGGCCCGCGCCGCCCCGAGGAGATCGAGGGCTGGGACGCCATCGGCCACTGAGCCCGCCGAGCGCCCCCGAGCGCCCGCCGAACGCCCCCCGAGCGCCCCGGGCGCCCCTCGTCCGCACCACCCCTGAGCAGCGGGTCCGACCTCCGTCGGGCCCGCTGTTTCCGCAGCTGGGAGCCGTGAAGATCACAGTCTCAGCGGGCGGACGACCGTACCCCGGGCGGCTCCCCGGCCGGTAGGCTGCGCGCGTGGCTCAGATCCAGATCCCCGCTGACATCAAGCCCGCAGACGGCCGTTTCGGCTGCGGACCGTCCAAGGTGCGCCCCGAGGCCCTGAGTGCCCTCGCCGCCACCCAGACCTCCCTGCTCGGCACCTCACACCGCCAGGCCCCGGTCAAGAACCTGGTCAAGCGCGTACGCGAGGGCGTGAGCAGCCTCTTCTCGCTCCCCGAGGGCTACCAGGTCGTCCTCGGCAACGGCGGCTCCACCTCCTTCTGGGACATCGCCGCGTTCGGCCTGGTGCGGGAGAAGTCCCAGCACCTGGACTTCGGCGAGTTCTCCTCCAAGTTCGCCTCCTCGGTCAAGGCCGCGCCGTGGCTCGCCGAGCCGAGCGTCATCAAGACCGCCCCGGGCACCCACCCGCTGCCGGTCGCCGAGGCCGGCGTCGACGTCTACGGGCTCACCCACAACGAGACCTCGACCGGCGTCGCGATGCCGATCAAGCGCCCGGTGGGCGCGGACGAGGGTTCGCTGGTCCTGGTGGACGCCACCTCGGGCGCCGGCGGCCTGCCGGTGGACATCACCGAGACCGACGTCTACTACTTCGCCCCGCAGAAGTCCTTCGCCTCCGAGGGCGGCCTGTGGCTGGCCGCGTTCTCCCCGGCCGCCCTGGAGCGCGCCACCGAGATCGCCGGCTCCGGCCGGTACATCCCGCCGTTCTTCGACCTGCCGACGGCCATCGACAACTCGTCGAAGGACCAGACGTACAACACCCCGGCGATCTCCACCCTGTTCCTGCTGGCCGACCAGCTGGAATGGCTGAACGGCAACGGCGGGCTCGACTGGGCCGTCGCCCGTACGGCTGATTCCTCGTCCCGGCTGTACGCGTGGGCCGAGAAGTCCTCCTACGCCAGCCCGTTCGTGGCGAACCCGGCCGAGCGCTCCCAGGTGGTCGGCACCATCGACTTCGACGAGTCGGTGGACGCCGCCGCCGTCGCCAAGGCACTGCGTGCCAACGGCATCGTGGACACCGAGCCGTACCGCAAGCTGGGCCGCAACCAGCTGCGCGTCGCGATGTTCCCGGCGATCGACCCGGCGGACGTCGAGGCGCTCACCCACTGCATCGACTACGTGGTCGAGCAGCTCTGAGCGATCCCGTGCACGGCTGAGGGCCACCGCCTCCGGGCGGTGGCCCTCAGCCGTTGCGGCGGGGTCGACCCACCGGGCCGGGTAGGCGTGCCCGCCGGCCCGGCTACCCGCCGACCATCGAGCTGATCAGCACGACGACCAGCAGCAGCACCAGGGTGCCGGTCACGATACGCATACGAGTCTTGGGATCCACGGTCAACGAGCGTACCTCCGGACCATCCGCCGACGGATCGGAGCCCCGGGCCCAACGGCCACCCCGGGCCCAACGGCCATCCCGGCCCCCCCCCCCCGCCCCGGACCCGGGCGCGCCCCGGCTCAGCTCCAGTCGGCGAGCGGCCAGGCGCGCAGCGAGGAGTAGTGGGCGAAGCCGCCGTCCAGGTCGCTCTGCATCAGGTGCAGCTCGGCGGCCTCCCACTCGGGCCCCCGGTAGTCGGCCAGCGCGGCCGCCAGGGTGTCCAGCTCGGCCGCCGCGAGCCGCTGGACGGCCCGCCGGTGGCCGCGCGAGGAGCCGGCCCGGGCGAGGGTGAGGTGCGGGTGGAAGGTGAAGGCGTCGACCTCCCCGGTCACCCCGGCGGCGGCCTCGGACACGGCCTCGGCGAGCCTGCGCAGCGCCCAGGTCTGCCCCTCCACCCCGGCCCAGAGCACCCGGTCGCCGAACCGCCCGGCGCCGGACAGCCGCAGCCGGTGCACCGGATGCACCTCGGCGACGGCGGCCAGGCCCGCCTCCAGCTCCGGCAGTTCCTCGGCCGGCACCTCGCCGAGGAAGGCCAGGGTCAGGTGCCAGCCCTCGACGGTGGTCCAGCGCAGCCGGTCCGCCCCGGGCAGCCCGCGCACCGGCGCCACCGCGTCCGACAGCCCCTGGAGCGCGTTGACCGGCGGCAGGACCGCCACGAAGAGCCTCATGGGGACATCTTCCCGCGCGAGGCCGTTTGGGCTAGAACCTTTCGTATGAAGATCCGCACCGGGGGACCGGACGACATTCCCGACATCCTCGCCCTGCTCGACGGCGCCGTGGGCTGGCTGGCCGGCCAGGGCCGCACCGGCCAGTGGGGGGACCAGCCCTTCAGCACCATCCCGGCCCGGGTCGAGCAGGTCGCCGGGTACGCCGCCGAACCGTTCCTGATCCGCCTCGCCGAGGACGCCGAGGGCCGCGCCATCGGCTGCTGCGTGCTGTCCGAGCAGCGGGGGAAGTACATCCCCCCGGTGGACGAGCCCGAGCTGTTCGTCCGCATCCTGGTCACCGACCGCAGCCGCAAGGGCTCGGGGATCGGCGCCGCGCTGATCGCCGACGCGGTCGAGGAGACCCGCCGGCGCGGCCTCGGCCTGCTGCGGGTGGACTGCTACGCGGGCGCCGACCGCAGGCTGGTCGGCCAGTACCGGGCACTCGGGTTCACCGAGACCGAGTCCTTCGAGGTCGAGCAGCCGGACGGCGTCTGGCCCGGTCAGGTCCTCGCGATCCGGCTCTGACCCTCGACCCTGCACCGAAGCCCCTCGACCCTGCACCGAAGCCCCGGGGCGGACCACCGCCCCGGGGCATGACGCCTCGTCAGCAGGCGGGCGCCAGCTCCGACTTGTTGGCGGTGACGGTCCGCGGCACGAAGGCCACCACCCGGCCGCCACGGCCGGGGTGCAGGTCGAACCGCACCCGCAGGTCCGCGCTGCGGGCCAGCACCAGGCCCACCACGCCGGCCGCCAGCGCGGACACCAGTCCGCAGGCCAGCAGGCCGAGCCGGGGCCCGTACGAGGCGGTCACCCAGCCGACGATCGGGGCGCCGATCGGCGTGCCGCCGGTGAAGACCAGCACCAGCAGGCCCATCACGCGACCGCGCATCGCGGGGTCAGTGGCCAGCTGCAGCGTGGAGTTGACGGAGGTGTTGAAGCTGAGTCCGAACACCCCGATCAGCGTCAGCAGCACCGCGAAGGTCCAGTAGTCGGGCGCGAACGCGGCCACCACCTCCAGCGAGCCGAAGGCCAGCGCCGCCGCCACCAGCCGGCGCAGCCTGGGCACGCCCCGGCGGGCGGCGAGCAGCGCGCCGGCCAGCGAGCCGACCGCCATCGCGGTGTTCAGCAGGCCGTACTGGCCGGCGCCGACCTTGAAGGTGTCGTAGGCGAAGCCGGATAGCAGCGTCGGGAAGTTGAAGCCGAAGGTGCCGATGAACCCGGCCAGGACCATCGGCCAGAGCAGTTCGGGCCGCTCCTTGACGTAGCGCAGGCCCTCCCGCAGCTGGCCCTTCTCGCGGGCGATCGGCTCGGTCGGGCGCAGTTCGCTCTCCCGCATGGCGAGCAGCCCGCCGATCACGGCGGCGAAGGACAGCGCGTTGACGGCGAACGCCCAGCCACTGCCGACCACGGCGATCAGCAGGCCCGCGACGGCGGGGCCGACCAGCCGGGCGGTCTGGAAGTTGGCGGCGTTCAGGCTGACCGCGTTGGCGAGGTCCTTGGGCCCGACCATCTCGGACACGAAGGCCTGCCGGGTCGGGTTGTCGACCACGGTGACCAGGCCGAGCAGCAGCGCGAAGGCGTACACGTAGTACGGCGTCACGACGCCGCCGATGGTCAGAACGGCCAGGCCGGCGGCCAGCAGGCCCATGGCGCCCTGGGTGTAGATCAGCAGCCGGCGCTTGGGCATCCGGTCGGCGAGCACGCCGCCGAACAGGCCGAGCAGCAGCATCGGCAGGAACTGCATGGCGGTGGTGATGCCGACCGCGAGGGGGCTGCCGGTGAGGCTGAGGACCAGCCAGTCCTGGGCGATCCGCTGCATCCAGGTACCGGTGTTGGACACCACCTGGCCGGCGAAGTAGTAGCGGTAGTTGCGAACGCGAAGGGAGGAGAACATCCCCCCGGGCCTCGTGAAGCGGGCACCTGCGGGAGACGTGGACGCGTGGGTGCGTCCGGGAGCGGCGGGGTCGTCCGCCGCGGTGCGTTCGTCGGGGTCGTCGTCGCCGCTGCCGGGCAGCCCCGTGGGGGCGGGCGCCTGGAGGTCGGCGGCCGCGGCGCCTGCCGCGGCGGGGTCGGTGGTCTGGTCGTCGGTGCGGATGGCGGCGGCGCTGGCTGCGGCCGGCGGTGTCACGGTGGTCTCCCCTCGCGGCGCGGCGGCCCGAACTGCGGCCGTCGTGCTCCTGGTTTCGGTGGTCGGTCCTGCGGTGATGCGGTGCTCCTTCTTCTCCCGGCCGGCGGGCCGGGGTCGGCGTGCCTAGAGGTGTGCGAGCTTGTAGAGCACGGGCGCGGCCTCCCGGAGGACGGCCCACTCCTCCTCGTCGAGCCCCTCGGCGAGCTCGGCGAGCCAGACGTTGCGGCGACGGCGGCTCTCGGCGAGGATCGCCTCGGCCTGCTCGGTGCTGCTGACGACGACCTGGCGGCGGTCCTCGGGGTGCGGCTCGCGCCGCACCAGCCCCTTCTCCTCCAGCATCGCGACGATCCTGGTCATGGAGGGCGGCTGCACGTGCTCCTTCCGGGCGAGCTCACCCGGTGTCGCCTTTCCGCATCTGGCGAGGGTGCCGAGCACCCCCATCTCGGTGGGGCTCAGCGACTCCTCGACCCGCTGGTGTTTGAGTCGACGGGAGAGGCGCATCGTGGACGATCGCAGCTGATTGATCGCTGCGAGGTCCTGCTCGGACATCTCGGGCATGTTCTTTAGCTTACGTCATTACTCTCGCTAAGGAAAATGCGTTCCCATTCCACCCCGCCGGCCCCGTCCGTTCACCGCGCGCCGGAAGATCGGCCCGGTGCGATGCTGGTGCTGGGTCTCGAATGATCTCGACTGGAAGGGCCGACCAGACATGTCCGACCTCGCCGCCGACCCCGCCTCCGGCCTCGCCGCCGAGCCGGACGACACCGGCTTCGCCCGCCTCGCCATGGTCACCATCGACTGCGCCGACCCGATCGCGCTGGCCGGGTTCTACGGCGAGCTGCTGGGCTGGGAGAGCCGCCACCTGGACGAGCAGTTCGCGATCCTGGACAACCCGGAGGGCGGCAGCCCGCTGGGCTTCGGCCGGGTCTCGGGCTACCGGCCGGAGCCGTGGACGGAGCCGGACGGCGGCAAGCACTTCCACCTGGACTTCTACGTGGACGACCTGGACGAGGCGATCGCGAAGGCGCTCGCGCTCGGCGCGACCGAGCCGACGTACCAGCACGGCCGGACGCTCAAGGTGCTGATCGACCCGGCCGGCCACCCGTTCGGGCTAGCCCCGCTGGAGTGACCAACCCGGAGTGACGAACCCGGAGTAACGGACGAACCGCCCGGCGGCCGTGCGCAGGCGGTGTCAGGAGTTGGTGCCAAGATCATGCAGACCGCGTAAAGGTCCATCCTGACCAGGGACTTCACGAAAAGCGCGAACCTTGTGCGACCGTCCGGTAGTGGTTACTGTCCCCCGTTGTCAGGGGCACCACACGCCAGGTCTCCCTTCGGCGGCGCCGTTCCCGCGCCCGTTGCCGCGTTCCCTCCCGACCACCCGTGTCCGCCCGAGGCCTGGCGCCCTTCCTCCCCCGCATCCGTCCTGGGAGCTCTCTTGGGTGAGATCCATCATGCCGACCACGGCTGGGTGACACCGGCGGTCTCGTACTTCGTCGCCTGCCTCGGCGCCTTCGTCGCCCTGCGCAGCGCCCGCTGGGCACTCGTCTCGCAGGGCCGCACCCGGGTGCTCTGGCTGCTCTTCGCCTCGACCTCGCTCGGCGCCGGGATCTGGTCCATGCACTTCATCGCGATGCTCGGCTTCTCCGTCACCGGGGTCGACATCAGCTACCGGCCCGGACTGACCGTGCTCAGCCTGCTGGTCGCCATCGCCGTCGTCGGCATCGGCCTGTTCACCGTCGGGTACAGCCGCCGGCCCGTCCTGTCCCTGCTGGCCGGCGGGCTGACCACCGGCCTCGGGGTCGCGGCGATGCACTACCTCGGAATGGCCGCGATGGTCCTGCCCGGCCACCTCGGCTACGACCGGCTCACGGTCGGACTGTCCGTCGCCATCGCCGTGTTCGCGGCCACGGCCGCACTGTGGGCCACCCTGAACATCCGCGGCACGCTCGCCGTCCTGGCGGCCGCGCCGGTCATGGGCGTGGCGGTGTGCGCGATGCACTACACCGGCATGGCGGCGCTCTCGGTGCGGCTCGACTTCTCGCACTCCACCCAGGGCGGCGTGATGGCGCTGCAGTTCATCTTCCCGCTCGGGGTCGGGCTCGGCTGCTACGTCTTCTTCGGCTCGCTGGCCTTCGCGGTCTCGCCGAGCCGCGGCACCACGCAGCCGCTCCTGCTCGGCCCGGCGGCCCCGTTGGTCCCGCGCCAGCCGCGGCGGCGGGACGAGGCCGGCGTCAGGCGCTGAGCCGGGCGGGCCCCACCCCCCAAGCCCCGAGGGCGTCCGACCGGGTCCCCCACCCCGGCCGGGCGCCCTCGGCTCACTTTCGGCGACCGCCCCCGCCTCGCTCCCGCGACCACCCCTGCCTCACTCCGGCCGCCCCAGCAGCCCGGTCAGGTGCGCGGGCGTGGCCACCGGGCAGACCTTGTGCACGAAGTCCCGCCGCAGCGCGTGGTAGGGCTCGCCCGCCCGGTAGAAGTTGGCGTGCATCCGCCGCAGTTCCTCCGCCCGGTACTCGGCCAGCGGCTTCGCCTCCTCGTCGGCGGACCGGCGGCGCTTCTTGTCGACCAGCCGCCCGGTGAGTTCGGGCGAGGCTCCGAGCGCGGCGGCCTCCCGGACCACCCAGCGCCGGAAGGCCGCCGCGTCCCCGCCGCAGGTGCGGTCCACCAGGCCGATCCGGCGGGCGTGTTCGGCGCCGACCGGCAGCGCCTCGGTGGTCAGCCGCGCGGCCTGCTCGTCGCCGACCCGGCGCGGCAGGGTGTACGTCCAGTACTCGGAGCCGTAGAGGCCCATCAGCCGGTAGTGCGGGTTGAGCACCGCCGACTCCCGGCACCACACCTCGTCGGCGGCGAGGGCCGCCATCAGGCCGCCGGCCGCCGCGTTCCCGGCCAGGGCGGCGACGGTGAGCTTGTCGGTCGTGGTGAGGACCGCGTGGACCAGGTCGTCCATCGCGTTGATGTTCTCCCAGGACTCCAGTGCCGGGAACGCCGCACCCTCGATGACGTTGAGGTGGATCCCGTTGGAGTAGAAGTCCCGGGGCGCCCCGAGCACCAGCACCGAGGTGGGCCGGCCGGCGGCCTCGCGGTAGGCGGCGAGCAGCCGGCGGCACTGCCCGGTGCTCATCGCCCCGCCCGCGTAGGCGAATTCGAGGTAGCCGACGTCGCCCTCCTCGCGGTAGCGCAGCTCCGACCAGGTGTCCCGGTGGGCCGCCGAGGTCGGCGTCACCGGGACTTCGCGGACCCGGTGCAGGCGGCCGGCGAGCACCGTCGCGGCCGGCTGCTTGAAGGTGGCGGGCCCGCCCGGGGTGCGGCGCGGGCGCAGCTGGGGGATCCAGACCGCGCCGTCCACGGTGGCACGGCAGATCGCGCCGTCGCGGGTGGCGAGCACGGCGCCGGGCACCGGGCCGCGCAGCTCGTCCTCGGGGTGGCCGCCGTGCAGGAAGTACTCGCGTCCGAACAGCTCGTCGAGCACGCCGGGTTGGGAGTCGGCGGCGCGGAGCTTGCGCAGCACGGTGGCGGTGTCGTCGGCGGCCCAGTCGATCCGGCGCGCGTCCTGCCGCAGCAGGGGCCGCAGCCTGCCGTGGACGTCCGGCCGGTCGTAGTCGAGCGGTTCGGGGGTGAACAGCCCGCCCTCGAAGCGCTGGACGGCGAGCAGGACGGCCTCGACGGCGGCGTCGGCGACCTCGCCCCGGTACAGCTCGCTCTTGCCGCAGTCGGTGACGGGGAACTCGACGGACGCCCAGATGTCACCGGCGTCCATCTCCTCGACGGCCTGGAGGACGGTCACGCCCCAGCGGTCCGCCCCCTCGGTGATCGCCCAGTCGAGCGAGGAGGGGCCGCGGTCGCCCTGGGGCCCGGGGTGCACGATCAGGACGGTCCGGGTGGACCAGATGTCCTGCGGGACGGCCTTGGTGAGCATCGGACAGATGATCAGCTCGGGGTCGGTACGGTCCACCGCCGTCCTCATCGCCTCGTCGCCGAGGGCGAGTTGGACGGCGACCTGGTGGCCGCGCCCGCGCAGCTCGGTGTGGACGCGCTGGGTCAGGCTGTTGAACGCGCTGGCGATCAGGAGAATGCGCAAGAGGGCCTCCGGACAGGGACTGGGGTCGCGCGCAGGCGATGAAACCAGGGCATGGACACGTAATGATTACGTTCTACGCCTTCCCGCCCGACCCTCACGCACTCCGCACACCTGTGCCCCCGGCGTGGCGCCCGCTTCGCCGGATCTCCCCAGCTCCTCCCCGGAGTTGACGGCCCCGACCATTCGCCGGCATCGACGGCGGCGACCGCTCGCCGACGTTGACGGCAGCGGTCGCTCCCCGGAGTCGACGGCCCCGGCCGCTACCTCGGAAACGCCCGGCGGGCCCGCCAGGTGGTGTGCTCGCGGGACACCGCGTCCTCCGCCTCGGCGGCCATCCGGGCCCAGCGCGCCTCGGCGTCCGGCGTCTTGAGGTCCAGGTCGGAGAGCTGGTTGCCGACGTTCTCCAGTTCGCGCGCGGCCAGCTGGTAGGCGGCGGCCAGCGGGCGCAGCTGCTTGAGCTGGGTCCAGGCGATGACGGCGGCCGCCGCGGCCGAACTGGCGCCGAAGACGTGCACCTGGAGGGCGCCGGTGGCCTGGGCGACGGCCGCCGCCGCGCCGATGATGATCAGCGCCGCGATGCCGAGCCCCCAGGACACCGCCTGCGTCTCGCACGCCTCGGCCCGGGCGCGGTACCAGGTGCGCTGGCCCTCGACCCGGGTGCGCAGGTAGAGCATGCGGCGCGCGGTCAGGCTGCCGGCCCGCATCCGCCGCATCTCCGGGGTGATCTCGGGGACGGTGCCGGGCGGCACGATCTCCGGGTCCTCGAAGGCCCGCAGCACGTCCTCGACCTGGAGCAGGTAGCCGCGGTCCACGTCCGCGGACTCCGCCTCACCGTCGAACGGCCGGGCCCGGACGGTGTACTTCCAGGCCAGCGTCTTGACCGACTCGGCCGCCGCCCGGGCCTCGTACCAGCGCCCCTGCGGGTTGCTGCGGCGCAGCCGGGACCAGAAGTAGCCGGCGATCAGGAAGGCGCCCACCGAGTACAGCGGCACGCTGTCGAAGGAGCCGCGGTCCTTCGGCCCGGGGAACGAGCCGATCACGGCGGCGATCACCAGCATGGCGATCAGTCCGCGGTACCAGCGCAGCGTCTCGCGCTGGCCGTCCAGCGAGGCCTTGTCCGCCGTCCAGAACAGCTCCGGCAGCAGCTTCGCCTCGTCTCCCCCGGGCGGATCCTGTTGCACCATCGGTCGAGCCCCCTCCCGGTGTCCGTCCAGGCAGTATTCCCTCCGTCAACTTCGCTACACAGGGCCATTCTTGACATTTTCCCGCGCGGCGTCCGACCGGCCCCGAGGACAACGGGCTCCGCGTCCACCGGCCCCGGACAACGACGGCGGCCCAGCCTTTCCCCCAGGGGGAGAGGACGGGGCCGCCGGTGGAGCGGTACGGCGTCAGAGCAGGCCGAGGGCCGGCATCAGGTAGTAGAAGGCGAACACCGCCGCCACCGCGTACAGCGGGACGGGCACGCTGCGCCCGCGCCCGGCGGCCACGCGCAGGACGCAGAAGGCGATGAAGCCGAAGCCGATGCCGTTGGTGATGCTGTAGGTGAACGGCATCATCACGATCGTCAGGAAGGCCGGGATCGCGATGGTGTGGTCCGACCAGTCGATCTCCTTGATCGAGCCCGCCAGGATCAGGAAGCCGACGGCGACCAGGGCCGGGGTCGCGGCCTGGGCCGGGACCATGGTGGCGAGCGGCGTGAGGAAGAGCGCGACCACGAAGAGCAGGCCGGTGACGATCGAGGCGAAGCCGGTCCGGGCGCCCTCGCCGACACCGGCGGTGGACTCCACGAAGCAGGTGTTCGCGGAGGCGGAGGTGGCGCCGCCGGCCGCGGTGGCGATGCCGTCGACCATCAGGATCTTGTTGATGCCGGGCAGGTCGCCGTTCTCGTCGAGCAGGTGGGCCTCGTCGGCGACGCCGAGGATGGTGCCCATCGCGTCGAAGAAGCAGGACATCAGCACGGTGAAGACGAACAGCACGCCGGTCAGCACGCCGACCTTCTCGAAGCCGCCGAACAGGCTGACCTTGCCGACCAGGCCGAAGTCGGGGGCGGCGACCGGGTTGCCCGGCCAGGCCGGGACGGTCAGGCCCCACTTGAGCGCCGGGATGTCGACGAGCTTGTCGATCACCACGGCGAGCGCGGTGCTGACCACGATGCTGATCAGGATGGCGCCGGGCACCTTGCGGATCAGCAGCACGAGGGTGAGCAGCAGGCCGAACACGAAGATCAGCACCGGCCAGCCGAGCAGGTGCCCGCTGCCGCCGAGCTGCAGCGGGACGGTGGTGTGCGCGGCGTCCGGCATGCGGCTGACGAAGCCGGAGTCGACCAGGCCGACGAGGCTGATGAACAGGCCGATACCGATCGCGATGGCCTTGCGCAGCCCGAGCGGCACGGCGTTCATGACCCGCTCGCGCAGGCCGGTGGCGACCAGCAGCATGATCGCGAAGCCGGCCAGCACGACCATGCCCATGGCGTCCGGCCAGGTCATCTTGGGGGCGAGCTGGAGCGCCACGATGGTGTTGACGCCGAGGCCGGCGGCCAGGCCGATCGGGACGTTGCCGATCACGCCCATCAGCAGGGTGGTGAGACCTGCGGTGAGGGCGGTGGCGGTGACCAGCTGGGCGCTGTCCAGGTGGGCCCCGGTCATGTCCGTGGCGCTGGCCAGGATGATCGGGTTCAGCACCAGGATGTACGCCATGGTGAAGAAGGTGGCGACGCCGCCGCGGATCTCGCGCGGCAGGGTGGAGCCGCGCTCGCTGATCCGGAAGTAACGGTCCAGGGCGCCGGCGGGGGGCTTGGGGGCGCTGGAGGCGGGTTCGGGCGACTCGGTGGTCGGCTGGACCACAGGCATGCGTGCGTCCTCTGTGGGGGAGCTGAGGAGGGGTGACGCCCGGGGCGACGGTGGCCGGGCGGGGAACTTTCAGTATGGTTTCCCGATCGCACACGCGCTATCTTCGCGCGTAGAAGCCCAAGGGCCCCTGAGGGCCGGCCGCCGCACCGTACGCTAGGCCCCATGCCCAAGAAGCCGCTGCACCCCTCGCCCCCTCCGCTGGAGGCCAACGACGTCGCCATCGTCGGCGGCGGCACGGTGCTGTGGTTCGTCGCCTTCCTGGCGCTGCTCCCCTTCCAGGGCACCCTCTCCGACCACGGCCACGGCACCTGGCCGTGGATCTGTCTCTCCGGCGGCCTGCTCGGCCTGATCGGCCTCTGGTACTGCCGCGCCCGACGGGACGCCATCGCCCGCGACCGCGCCGCCGAGACCGCGAACCGGGCGGCCGGAAACGACGGCCAGGACCCGGCCACCCGGTCGGACTGAATAGTCCTTTAGTAGCACGCACCGGACATAAGGCACCCGTAGAGTCGGTGCCATGACGCAGCCTGCCCACCCCGCGGAAGAGCAGCCCGGCGACGCCGACCGCCCCGACGGTGCGCACCCCCTCGGGCTGCTGCCCGGCCGACGCGGCGGACTGACCTCCGCCGAGGTCACCGAACGGATCGCGCGCGGACAGGTCAACGACGTCCCCGTACGGTCCAGCCGCTCCGCCAAGGAGATCGTCCGGGCCAACGTCTTCACCCGCTTCAACGCGATCATCGGCGTGATGTTCGGGATCATCCTGATCGTCGGTCCGATCCAGGACGGCCTGTTCGGCCTGGTCATCGTCGCCAACACGGCGATCGGCATCATCCAGGAGCTGCGCGCCAAGAAGACCCTGGACAGCCTGGCCCTGATCGGCGAGGCCCGCCCCGAGGTCCGCCGGGACGGCACCGTCGAACAGATCGCCGTCGCCGAGATCGTGCTCGACGACACGGTGCTGCTCGGCATCGGCGACAAGGTGATCGTCGACGGCGAGGTCACCGAGGCGGACGGCCTGGAGATCGACGAGTCGCTGCTCACCGGCGAGCCCGACCCCGTCCTCAAGCAGCCCGGCGACCAGGTCATGTCCGGCAGCTTCGTGGTGGCCGGCGCGGGCGCGTTCACCGCCACCAGGGTCGGCCGCGAGGCGTACGCGGCGCAGCTCGCCGAGGAGGCCAGCCGGTTCACCCTGGTGAAGTCGGAGCTGCGCAGCGGCATCAACAGCATCCTGCGCTTCATCACCTACCTGCTGATCCCCACCGCCATCGGCCTGATCATCAGCCAGCTGGCCGTCGAGGGCCGCGACTGGCGCGAGGCCGTGCGCCGGATGGTGGCCGGGATCGTACCGATGGTCCCCGAGGGGCTGGTCCTGCTGACCTCGGTCGCCTTCGCGATCGGCGTGATCCGGCTGGGCCGCAAGCAGTGCCTGGTCCAGGAGCTCCCGGCGATCGAGGGCCTGGCCCGGGTCGACACCGTCTGCCTGGACAAGACCGGCACCCTCACCGAGGGCGGCATGGACGTCGTCGACCTGCGGGTCCTCTCCGACGGCGAGCCCGGCGCCCTCGACCCGGACACCATCAAGCACGCGCTCGGCGTGATGGCCGGCGCCGACGCCCGCCCCAACCCGTCCATGCAGGCGGTCATCGACGCCTACGGGCGCGGCGACGGCGGCGCATCGGAGGCCGGCGGCGCCCCGGCCGCCAACGGCTGGCGGGTGATCGAGGCGATGCCGTTCTCCTCCGCCCGCAAGTGGAGCGGCGTGCAGCTGCTGGAGCCGCAGGGCGGCGAGGCCAGCTGGCTGCTCGGCGCCCCCGACGTGCTGCTGCCCCCCGGGCACCCGGCGCTCACCGAGGTCGACGAGCTGGGCGCCAAGGGCCTGCGGGTGCTGCTGCTCGGCCGCACCCCCACCCCGCTGGACTCCCCCGACCCGGCCGCCGGGCTCGCCCCGCTCGCCCTGGTGGTGCTCCAGCAGCGGCTGCGCCACGACGCCGCCGAGACCCTGCGCTACTTCGAGGGCCAGCAGGTGCAGGCCAAGGTCATCTCCGGCGACGCCGCGGTCTCGGTCGGCGCGGTCGCCGGCCACCTCGGCCTGCCCGGCGCCGACCACCCGCTGGACGCCCGGACGCTGCCCACCGAACCGGACGCCCTCGCCGACACGGCCGAACGGACCACGGTCTTCGGCCGGGTCACCCCGCAGCAGAAGCGCCAGCTGGTCGCCGCCCTGCAGTCCCGCGGGCACACCGTGGCGATGACCGGCGACGGCGTCAACGACGTGCTCGCGCTC
The DNA here is from genome assembly GCF_041435235.1 of Kitasatospora sp. NBC_01300. NCBI lineage: Bacteria > Bacillati > Actinomycetota > Actinomycetes > Kitasatosporales > Streptomycetaceae > Kitasatospora > Kitasatospora sp. NBC_01300. Next base: position 3,465,795 of record NZ_CP108408.1, read on the forward strand.
AAGGACGCCGACATCGGCGTGGCGATGGGCACCGGCAGCGACGCCACCAAGGCGGTCGCCCAGATCGTGCTGCTCAACGACTCGTTCGCCACCCTGCCCTCGGTGGTCGCCGAGGGCCGCCGGGTGATCGGCAACATCGAGCGGGTCGCGGGCCTGTTCCTGGTGAAGACGGTCTACTCGGTCCTGCTGGCCCTGCTGGTGATCTTCACCCACTCGCCGTACCCGTTCCTGCCCCGGCACTCCACCGTGCTCTCCACCCTCACCATCGGCGTGCCGGCCTTCTTCCTCGCCCTCGCCCCCAACAACGAGCGGGCCCGCACCGGCTTCGTGAAGCGCGTCCTGCGGCTCGCCGTGCCGGGCGGCGTCATCGCCGGCACCGGCACCTTCGTCGCCTACGCGCTGGCCCGCGCCGACCACGCGACCGACCTCAAGGCCGACACCAGCGTGGCCACCCTGACGCTCTTCCTGATCGCCATCTGGGTGCTCGCCATCGTCGCCCGCCCCTACAACTGGTGGCGCCTGCTGCTGATCGGCACCATGGGCGGCGCCTTCGCCCTGGTCCTGCTGGTGCCCTGGCTCGCGGAGTTCTTCCAGCTCTCGCTGGTCGGCACCCGCGACCCCCTGGTCGGCGTCGGCATCGCGGTGGTCTGCGGCCTGGCCCTGGAGGTCGCCTGGCGCTTCATGAAGCGCCGCGTCGACTCCTGACCGGGGCTGGACCTGACCGGGGCGGCGCCCGCCCGGGGCGCCTCTGGCGGTCCGCCCTCCCGACCTGCATGATGGCCACCACGAACGGGGGTGCCGACATGGCCCACACGGGTGGGGAGACCGAGCGCGAGACCGGGCAGGTGGAGGCGTTCGCCGCCTTCCTGGCCGGCCTGCTGGCCGCCGGACTGACGGTCCTGGCCCTGGTGGGCGGCCGCTGGCTGACGAACGCCGGCGAGGTGACCGCCCCGGCGCTGCCGTGGGTGCCGACGGCCGTGAAGGCCCTGGTGGCGGCCGTCTGGCTGACCACCACCACCGTCGTCTACCTGCGGTTCAAGCGCCGAGGGCGGGCCCGCTGAGCGCTCAGCCCTCGAAGTCCCGCGCCGCGGACAGCTCGTACGCCCGGTCCGGATCGGTGAGCGCGGCCAGCACCTCGAACCGCCGGTGCCACTGCCCGACCGACCAGGCGAGCCCAGCCGCCAGGCCCTCCGGGGTGGCCGCGTGCAGCAGCCCGGGCACCGGCGGGAGCTCGAACTCGTCGTCCTCGTCGGCGGCCTCGGCCGCGTCCGGGTCGTAGGGCGCCTCCGGGGCGTCCGCCTCGACGTCCCAACGCCAGTCCACGGCGGCGTCGTTGCCGTCCGGGCCGACCACTAGCAGCTCCTCGTGCTCCTCGTAGGCGACGGGGCAGCCGGGCAGCAGCTCCCGCACCACGGCGGGGACCCGGTGCAGCACGCCCTCGGACAGCACCCGCCCGCCCGCCACCTCGCTGGCGAGCGAGACGTGCAGCCGCTCGGCGAGGTCGGCGGCGAGCGCCGGGGCGACCGGCACCAGCGGGTACGGGTGCAGGAGCTGGACGAGGTCGGGCGCGTCGGCGACGACCGCCCTGGAGGCGTCGACGATCACCGTGTGGGCCGGCCGGCGGCCGGTGTCCGGGTCGAGCGGCGGCAGCGCCCGCACCACGTCGACCGGTTCGATCCGCTCGATCTCGACCCGCGCCAAGGCGCTGTGCAAACCGTGCAGTTGGCGGTGGCCGACATCGGAGGCCTGATCGGTGAGCCGGTCCAGCACCTCGTCCGGGCCGTGCGGTTCGGCGAGCAGCGCGGCCAGCGTGGTGCGCACCCCGAGCGCGTGCAGGAACTGCTCGTCCAGGGTCGTCCGGGCCTCGTCGTAGAGGCCGCGCAGCAGCGGGTCGGCACCGGCCGCGCGCAGCCCGGCGGGCTCCCGGCCGTCCAGCACCGGGTGGTCGCGCAGCCACCAGGCGGTGTACGGCGGCAGGTCGGTGTAGGAGCCGTCCGGCAGCAGGGTGCGGACGGGGTTGACGACGGCGTCCCGGTACGGCGGGCGGGAGAGCGCGGCGAGCGCCTCGGGCCAGGCGTCGTCGTCGACCAGGTCGAGGTCGCGGACGGCCAGCAGTTCGGCGGCCACCGGCGGGACGCCCGCGACGTCGTCGGCCTGCAGGGCTTCGAGGGCGTCCTCGGCCCAGTCGGCGAGGCCGTCGGGCGCCTCGTCGAGCAGCCCGGTGGGGTGGCCGCCGGCCGCGCGGTCGGCGGGCGCGGTGGGGTCGAGCCGTTCCAGGTCGTCCGGGTCGAGCACCACGTCCTCGGCGCGGACGAGGACGAAGTCGGCGAGCACGCCGACGGCGGTGAGCACCTCCGGGCCCCAGCGCTCCAGCAGCTCGTCGTCCACCCAGCCGGCGTCCTCCTCCCGGGCGAGGGCCGCGAACGGGCTTCCGGGCAGGACGAGTTCACCGGCGCGGGCGGGCTCGCCCTCGTCGTCGAGCAGGGCCAGCCGGGCCAGCCAGGGGTGCTCGCCGGCGACCGGGCCGGCGACCTTGACCAGCGCCAGGACGGCGTCGGCCAGTTCGAGCGCGGCCTCGACGTCGTCCTCGGCCACCTGGTAGGAGCGGGCGACGGCGGCCCGCACCTCGGGGGTGTCGAGCACCCCGGCCGGGGTGGCGGTGCCGGCGCCGAGCTTGGCGAGCAGCGGGTGGGCGGCCTCGGGGTGGGCAAGCCGCAGGTCGAGGGCGGCGAGCGCGTCGGCCAGCGACTCGGGGTAGCCGGGGAAGGCCGCCCAGTCGGCGTCCTCGGAGGGCAGCAGGACGCGCCGGGGCCCGGTGATGGTCCGGCCGTCGGCGAGCGGGACGGGCAGCGCGCCGAGCGCCTCCGGGTCGGCGGCGCCCAGCGCCGCGTACAGGTTGCGCCACCAGGCGGGCTCGCGGTCCAGGCCGCCGAGCTGGTCGACCACGTCGGCCAGCGGCACCCGGCGCACGTTCAGCACCCGCAGCTCGGTGCGGCGCTCCAGCCCGGCCGGCAGCAGTCCGGGGAAGATCGGCGCCAGCGCCTCGACCACCGAGCCGTCCGCGCCCTCCAGCAGGGTGGCGTCCCGGGGGCGCAGCGCGGGCGTGCCCGCCTCGACCGGCGCCGGGTGCGGCAGGAACGGCGTGCCGGGCAGCCGGGACAGGACGGCCGCGCGGAGCGCGTTGTCGAGCGCGCCCTGGCCGAGCGGCCCGGGGACGAGGCCGAGCGAGCCGAGGTCGGCGCCGCGGGCGCGCAGCAGGTCGGCGTAGCTGTCGGCGGCGCGCTCGGTGAGGAAGTCGGCGAGCGCGCCGGGGGCGACGTGCCGGCGGGTGGAGTCCAGCGGGTAGGAGGCGATGAGCAGCGCGGGCAGGCCGATCGGCTCGTCGCTGGGCGTGGGCGCGTGCAGCACCGGCGCGATGCCGGGCGCCTGCGGGGTGCCGTCGGCGGCGACCGGGACGGCCCAGGTGACCGTCCAGTACGGGCGGGCGCGCTCCTCGGTGGGGCGGTCGGCGAGCAGCTCGGCGGCCAGGGTGCCGGTGGCGCCGGCGGTCTGCCAGCGGGTCCGCCGCGGCCGGCCGTCCGCGTCGTCGGTCACGGTGACCTCGGTGACGCCGTCCGGGCGGGGCTCGTCGGCGGCCCGGGTGAGCGTCCGGGTGCCCTCCGGGGTCTCCACCACGACCTCGGCGAGGCCGGGCAGGGTGAGCAGCAGCGCGTCGTCGATGCCGGCGAGCAGACGGCGGGTCAGGTCCTCGGCGGCGGCGTCCCGCAGCGGCAGCACGACCACCGTGTCGTAGCCGTCGGGGGCCGGGCCCTCGGCGGCGAACGGCAGCCGCAGCAGCGGCACGTGGCCGTCCCGGCGGCGCAGTTCCTCGGCCAGCGCGGGCTGCGCCTGGGCCAGCGAGCGGGCCTCGCCGAGCGACCAGCGCACCCCGCCGGCGGCACCGAGCACGGCGGGCTCGTCGGTGACGGCGAGCACGGCGGCGAAGCCGACGCCGAACCGGCCGACGGCGGGCGTCTCACCGCGCTTGGAGGAGGCGCGCAGGGTGGACAGCGACTCGACGGCGGCCGCGTCCAGCGGGGCTCCGGTGTTGGCTGCGGCGAGCACACCGTCGGCGAGGGTGAGCCGCAGCCGGCCGGGCCCGTGCCCGGCCCGGACCGCGGCGTCGGCCGCGTTCTGCGCCAACTCGACGACCAGGCGGTCGCGGTAGCCGCCGAGCGCGAGTTCCTCCTCGGCGTTGGCGTCCTCCCGGAACCGGGCCGGCGAGGCGGCCCAGGCGTCCAGCACCCGCCGGCGCAGCGCGGCGCTCCCGAAGGGGTCCGCGAGGTGCTCGTCCGTGCCGCTGCCGATGATCCGAGGTTCCACTGGACCTGCCGCCTTCCGCCGCCCTGTACTTCGTACGGGGGGCATTCTCCCCCGCCCCGGCCGCTGCTCCGGACCGCGCCCCCGCCGCCGGGCGCCCGCGGGGCCCCCACCCGCACGAACGCCGCGGCCCGCCCCACCGGTTCGGTGGAGCGGGCCGCGAGCGACGACAGCCGGTCAGGAGTGCCCGAGCTCCTCCGCCGGGGCGTCCGGCTCGACCGAGCCGGAGGTGCGGTCCGGGTGCAGCTGCATCGGCTCGACCACCAGCTCGTCCAGGATCAGCTCGGACGGCGCCGGCGGGGCCGGGATGACGGCCGCCTCGGAGTGCCCGCCGCAGCCGTACGCGAAGGAGACGATCTGCCCGTCCGCCGGCCCGAACTCGTTGCCGCACACGCCGAAGGCCTGTCCGAGCGAGCCGCCGATCGGGATCAGGAAGCCGCAGCTGCCGCACGCGGCGGGCGCGGCCTGCGCCATCGGCGTCTGCGCGCCGTGCGCCTTCTCCCAGCGGTCGGCGGCCAGGTGCAGGCCGAGCCGGGAGAGCACCCGGCTGCGGCCCATGCCGAGCTCCTCGGCGACGGCGTTGATCCGGGCCCGGGCCGGGGCGGGCTGGATGCCCGGGTCGGTGACGACCACGTCCTCCTCGGCCGCGAGGGCGACCGCGGAGTTCGGGGCGGGCTCGTCCTCGCCGCTCCAGCCGGGCTCCAGGCGCGCGTCGTCGGCGCCGGTGGGCAGCAGGTCGCCCGGCCCCATGTCGCCCGGGCGCAGCCGCTCGCTCCACGGCACCCACTGGGGGGCGAGGACGGCGTCGGCGCCGGGCAGCAGGACGACCTCGTCGAGGGTGACGTTCTTGGCGCGCGGCGCGCGGGCGACGGTGACCGCCCAGTGCCAGCCACGGTAGGCGGCGTCCAGGCACTCGAAGGTGTGGGTGACGACGCGGTCGGCGTCCGCCTGGGCGCCGAGATGTGGTCCGACGGTCTCCGGGCCGACGGCCTCCTCGGCCGCCTTCCGGGCGAGTTCGACGGCCTCGGCACAGAGCCGATCGGGGGTACGGCTTCGCATCGCAGCACTCACGGCGTCGATTCTCTCCCAGTTCTTCTGTCGCCCACGGCGTGTTGCCTGTTCCGTCGCGGCTCGATAGTCCCTTGTCCATTCTGCGCGACCAGGGGCCGCCGCGGATACCGGCCGCGCCGCTCGTCCGGGCCTGCCGGCGCCCCGGCGCTCGGCGCGCGGCCCTTGGGCAGGCTACCCGCCGGTCGGCGCCCCGGCACAGTCCGGGGCGGTGGCGGCCGTTCCGGGGCCGCGCCGAGGGGGGTGGATTCCCGCGTCACTGCGGCGATTCTGGGGCAGGATGGGCATGTGGCGGACGAGGACCCGTCGCAGCACGCACTGCACGCCTCGCAGGCCGACAGCCCCGACCAGGCGGACGCCGTGCCGCGACAGCAGTCTCCGGCCCCCGCTGCGGGCGAACCGCAGCCGGGGGGCGATTTCGAGTCGCCCACCGCCCCCGTGAGCCTCGTCAAGACCGGCGCCGCGATCGCCACCCTGACCGGCACCGGCGCCGACCCGACCGTCCACGCCCGGCAGCTCGCCGCCCTGGACGGGGACCCTGGCGAAGAGGACTCCGAGCCGAGCCGCAACCTCCTGGTCCGGACCGCCTCCGCGGCCGGCGCCCGCACCGGCCGGGTGGTGCACGGCACCGGCCGCCGGATCCGCAAGGCCACCTCCGCGGAGGGCGCGGGCGAATCCGGCCTGGCGAAGCTGATCGAACTGCACGCGCTGAACTCCTTCGGCGACATGCTGATCACCGTCGCGCTGGCCTCGACCATCTTCTTCTCCGTGCCCACCGGCGAGGCCCGCGGCCGGGTGTCGCTGTACCTGCTGATCACGATGGCCCCGTTCGCGCTGCTGGCCCCGGTGATCGGCCCGCTGCTGGACCGGCTGCCGCACGGCCGCCGGGCGGCGATGGCGATGTCGATGCTGGCCCGGGCGGTGCTGGCCTGGACGATGGCCGGGGTGATCACCGGCGGCGGCCTGGCGCTGTACCCGGAGGCGCTGGGCGTGCTGGTGGCGTCCAAGGCGTACGGGGTGGTGCGCAGCGTGGTGGTGCCGCGGCTGCTGCCGAGCCGGCTGTCGCTGGTGAAGGCGAACTCCCGGGTCACCCTGGCCGGGCTGCTGGCCACCGGGGTGGCGGCCGGGGTGGGCGGTCTGCTGCACCTGATCGGGCCGGGCTGGCCGCTGCGCGGCGCGTTCCTGGTCTTCGTGATCGGCACCCTGATGGCCTTCCACCTGCCGCACGCGGTGGACTCCGCCAAGGGCGAGCAGCGCGCCCTCCTGCACGCCGAGGTGCACGGCGGGCGGGCGCCGGAGGACGCCAGGGCCCCGAAGGCCTCGCTGCGCACCGTCGGCCCGTCGGTGATCCTGGCGCTGCGGGCGATGTCGGCGCTGCGCTGGCTGGTCGGCTTCCTGGTGATGTTCCTGGCGTTCCTGCTGCGCGACGAGCCGATCGGGGGCCTGCGGCCGACGCTGGCGCTGGGCCTGGTGGCGCTGGCGGCGGGGACGGGCAACGCGCTGGGTTCGGTGCTGGGCTCCTGGCTGCGCACCCGGGGCCCGGAGGCGACGGTCACCGCGATGCTGCTGCTGGCGACCGGCGCGACGGCGGCGGCCGCGCTCTGGTACGGCGTGGTGACGGTGGTCCTGGTCGCCGGCGTGGCCGGGGTGGCGGCCTCGCTGGGCAAGCTGTCGCTGGACGCGCTGATCCAGCGGGACGTCCCGGAGGCGGTGCGGACCTCGGCGTTCGCGCGCTCGGAGACGCTGCTCCAGCTGTCCTGGGTGGCCGGCGGCGCGGCCGGCATCCTGCTGCCGCTGAACGGCGTGCTGGGTCTGTCGGTGGCCGCCGGGGTGGTGGGCCTGATGCTGCTGTGGACGGTCCGCACGCTGTTCCGGGTGGGCCTGCGGCGGCGCCCGACGGCGCCCAGGGTGGCCTGAACCGGCCACGGGCAACACGCGGTGGCCGACCCCCGCGTAGCGTGATCGACGAAGCCCGGTAGATTCTGACGCATGAGCCTCAATACCCGTGCCATCGCCGCCCTCGGCGCCGTCGTCGTGGTCGGTGCTGCCACGGTCGGCACGTCCGTCGCCATCGCGAGCGGCCAGACCGAGCACAGCTCCCACCGCGCGACCCTCCAGGTCGGCAACTCCTCGATCGTCGCGGACCCGCTGTGCTTCAACGGCGGCAGCCCGATCACGGAGGACCTGCAGCAGGAGTGCCAGCAGAAGGCCACCCAGGCCCTCGCGGAGGGCACCCTCCCGACCTCCGACGTCGCGGTGAGCGACCGGGTCGGCGTCGGCGTCTCCCCGAACGTGGCGGACACGGGCTGGTGGGCCTTCACCAACGGCGGCTCGCAGGGCCAGGGCGGGCGCTTCAGCCTGTTCTCCTACGCCAAGGGCCCGACCTTCTCCGGCTCCCAGCCGGCGAGCCAGGTGCTGAACGCCTCCGGCAAGACCCTGGTCACCGTGGTCGAGGGCGACAAGAACTCGGACAACCCGATCGCCGTCTGGTACTTCCAGCTGAACACCCAGGACAGCTGACGCTCCCGCGATGACCGCACACGCCGTCGCGGACGAGCGCGACGAGCAGCCGGGCCCCGACCGGGCCCGGCTGCTCGTCGTCGTCGCGGTGCCCGCCGAGGCCGAGGCCGTCCTGCGCGGCCTGCCCGGCCCGGCCACCGCGCTGCCACTGCCCGGCGGTGCGCTGCACCGGGCCGCGGACGCCCCGGTGGACGTCCTGGCGGGCGGGGTCGGCCCGGCCGCCGCCGCGGCCGCCGCCTCCGCCGCGCTGGGGGCTCAGGCGTCCTCGGGGGGCCGCTACGGCCTGGTCGTCTCGGCCGGGATCGCCGGCGGGTTCGCCCCGCACGCCCCGGTCGGCACCACCGTGCTGGCCGACGCGATCGTCACCGCCGACCTCGGCGCCGAGACCCCCGAGGGCTTCGTCGACGTCACCGAACTGGGCTTCGGCACCGTCCGGCACACCCCTCCCCCGGCCGCCGTCGCGCTGGCCGCCCGGGCCTTGGGCGCCGCCACCGGCCCGGTGCTGACCGTCTCCACCGTCACCGGCAGCGCCGAGCGGGCCGCCGCGCTGGCCGCCCGCCACCCGGGCGCCCTGGCCGAGGCGATGGAGGGCTTCGGCGTGGCCGAGGCCGCCACCCGGTACGGCGTGCCGGTGCTCGAACTGCGGACCGTCTCCAACCCGGTCGGCCCGCGCGACCGGGCCGCCTGGCGGATCGGCGAGGCGCTGGCCGCCCTGGAGCGGGCCTTCGCCGCACTGCCCGTCCACGAACTGATCGAGGAGGCCGGCCGTGGCTGAACGGCTGAGCATCGCGTACTCGCCCTGCCCGAACGACACCTTCGTCTTCCACGCCTGGGCGCACGGCCTGGTGCCCGGAGCGGACGCCCCCGAGGTGACCTTCGCGGACATCGACATCACCAACGGCCTGGCCGAGCGCGGCGAGCTGGACGTCCTGAAGATCAGCTACGGCGCGCTGCCCTGGGTCCTGGACGAGTACACCCTGCTGCCCTGCGGCGGCGCGCTCGGGCGCGGCTGCGGCCCGCTGGTGCTCACCCGGCCGGGCACGGACGCCCCCGCGGACCTCACCGGGAAGACGGTGGCGGTGCCGTCCGAGCGCTCCACCGCCTACCTGCTGTTCCGGCTCTGGGCCGCGAAGGCGGTGCCGGGCGGCTTCGGCGAGATCGTCGTCCTGCCGTTCCACGAGATCATGCCCGCCGTCCGGGACGGCCGGGTGGACGCCGGCCTGGTGATCCACGAGGCCCGGTTCACGTACCGGCAGTACGGCCTGCACAGCCTGGCCGACATGGGCGAGGCCTGGGAGCAGGAGACCGGCCTGCCGATCCCGCTCGGCGCGATCGTCGCCCGGCGCTCGCTCGGCGCCGAACGGCTGCGCGCGCTCGCCGACGCCGTCCGCGCCTCCGTCCGGCAGGCCTGGGCGGACCCGAGCGCCAGCCGGGAGTACGTGCTGGCGCACGCCCAGGAGATGGACCCGGCCGTCGCCGACCAGCACATCGCCCTGTACGTGAACGAGTTCACCGCGGAGCTCGGCGAGGACGGCTACGCGGCCGTCCGCGCCCTGCTCACCCGGGCCGCCGCGGAGGGGCTGGTGCCCCCGCTCGACCCGGGTGCGCTGGCGTTCTGATCCCCCTCGGTCAGACGTCGAACTGGTCGGCCACCGCGCGCAGCAGGCCGGCCAGCTTCTGGCCGGTCGCCTTGGCCGGGTAGCGCCCGTGCTGGAGGCCCGGCAGCACCGCGTCCAGCGTGGTGATCAGGTCCTGGACGATCGGCGCCATGTCGTCGGCGCTCTTGCGCTGCGCGGCGGCCACCGACGGCAGTGCGTCCAGCAGCTGCACGGCCATCGCCTGGTCGCCGCGGTGGCCGGCGACCACGCCGAACTCGACCCGCTGGCCCGGCTTCAGCACGGTGACACCGGCGGGCAGCGCCTTGGTGTGGACGAAGACGTCGCCGCCGTCGTCGCGCGACAGGAAGCCGAAGCCCTTCGTCTCGTTGAACCACTTGACCTGGCCGGTGGGCATCTCGACAGTCCTCGAATGGGTGTGAGGGATCCCGGCCCTGGCCGGGGATCACTGGGTGGTGGGGAAGGCAGCCGACCTCGGCTCGGCGCCCGCGGGCGCTCACGGTCAGCACGCTGTCAGGAGCAGACTAACGGTCCGTCACTGCCTCATCCGCGTTCCGCGAAAGATCCGCGTTCCAAGGCCCGTTGGGGGCGGTACGGGCGCGGCGTTCTCGCGATCACGGGCGACCCGGTACTGGCACGGCCGGGGCGCGGCTCAGCACGGTCCATCGGCTCACACCCCCCGGGTCTGAGGAAACGGGGCGCACCTGTCGCACCCCTCGGCACCCCCTGCATACCCCCGCCCAGCAGGGATCAAAACGTTCAGCTTCCGAGAAACTGCGCAACGTGACCGGACCGCTCCGGTGGCGGGGGCCGGCGGCCGCTCTGCCAGACTGGACGGACCGGCCCGACCAGCCCCGAGGAGCGAGCAGACGTGAGCAGCCAGAGCGCCGACCCCGGCGACGTGTACGTCAAGGCCGGAACGATCGTCTTCGGTCTGGGCGCGCTCGCCACCCTGGTCACCTTCGTCCCGCTGTTCCTGCACCTGACGCCGCTGCCGACGGCCGCGTACTGGCTGAGCATGCTGATGCCGGCGGGCTTCCTGGCCGCGCTGGCCGGGCTGTTCCTGAACGCGCGGGCCCAGCGCCGCCGGGTGGAGTCCGCGGGCGCCTCCTGAGCCCTGGCCCCGGGGCCGGGACTCAGCCGGCCAGGTGGGCGTCGAGCCAGGCCGGGAAGCCGGTGAGGTCCGCCAGCACCACGTCCGCCCCGGCCGCGCGCAGCTCGTCCGCGCTGTACGGGCCGGTGGCCACGCACACCGCGACGGCGTCAGCGCTCCGGGCGCCCCGGATGTCGCCGAGGTGGTCGCCGACGTAGACGCTCGCGCCGTGCTCGCGCAGCGCCTCGCCCTTGGTCTCCGCCCAGAGGTCGCCGACCAGCGCGTCCGCGTGCAGCCCGGCGTGCTCCAGGTGCAGGCGGGCGTTCGGCTCGTACTTGCCGGTGATCACCGCGACCCGGCCGCCGTGGTCGCGGACCGCCTCGACGGCGGCGTGCGCGCCGGGGAGGGCGACGGTCGGGGCGAAGGCGAGGTCGCGGTAGAGCTCGCGGTAGCGGGCGGCGGCGTGCTCCACCTCGTCCTCCGGGAACCAGTTGCGGATCTCGTCCAGCAGCGGCGGGCCGAGCCGGGTGACCACCAGGTCGGCGTCGATACGGGCGCCGGTCTCGGCCGCGAGCGCCAGGTAGGTGGCGTGGATACCCGGCCGGGTGTCCAGCAGCGTCATGTCGAGGTCGAAGCCGACGGTGAGCGGGGCGGTGCGGGTCTCGGGCATGCTGCCAGGCTATCCAACGGGCGGTTCGGGGGGACGAGGCAATTTGCCCCGGCTTCCGACGGGAACTTAGGTTTACCTGAGTTGTCTGCGGAGAGGGCCCATGACCGACACCACCGCGCCGCCCGGCGCGCGACGGACAGCGCGCCACCGAATACTGTGGCTCGCCGCCGCGCTGGCCGTCCTGGCCGCCGCGGTGCTGCTGAGCCTGGCGGTCGGCAGCCGCACCATCCCCTTCGGCGACACCCTCGACGCCCTGCTGCACGGCGGCGACACGGCCAACGCCGTCGTCGTCCGCGAGCTGCGGGTGCCGCGCACCGTCGTCGGACTGGCCGTCGGCGCGGCGCTCGGCCTCGCCGGGGCCGTCATGCAGGGCCTCACCCGCAACCCGATCGCCGACCCCGGCATCCTCGGCGTCTCCCAGGGCGCGGCGGCCGGCGTGGTCCTCGCCATCTCCGGCTTCGGCGTCTCCACCCTCACCGGCTACGTCTGGTTCGGCTTCGCGGGCGCCGTGATCGCCACCGTGCTCGTGTACGGCCTGGCCGGGCGCGGCCGGGGCGGGGCCACGCCGATCAAGCTGGCGCTGGCCGGCTCGGCGATGTCCGCGTTCATCGCCTCGCTCAACACCATGGTGCTGACGACCGACGCGGCCACCATGGACCAGTTCCGCTTCTGGCACGTCGGCTCGCTCTCCGGGCGGACCTCGGACGTGGCCTGGCAGCTGCTGCCGTTCCTCGCCGTCGGCACGGTGCTGGTGGTCGCGGTGGCCCGCGGCCTGGACGCGCTCGCGCTCGGCGAGGACACCGCCAAGGGCCTCGGCGCCAAGACCGGCCTGGTCCGGGCGGTCGGCGCGCTCGGCGCGACGGTGCTGACCGGCTCGGCCGTCGCGGCCGCCGGGCCGATCGCCTTCGTCGGCCTCGCCGTCCCGCACGCGGCGCGGGCCGTCGCCGGCGCGGACCACCGCTGGGTGCTCGCCTTCTCGGCCGTCCTCGGCCCGGCCCTGCTGCTGCTCGCCGACACCCTGGGGCGGGTCCTCTTCCCGCCGTCGGAGGTCCCGGCGGGCGTGATGACGGCGCTCGTCGGCGTCCCGGTCCTGGTCGCGCTGGTGCGCCGCCGGAAGGTGGTCGCGTCATGAGCGCGCAGGGCGGGCGAACCGTCGGGCGCGGCGCCGTCTCCCCGCGCGGGTACGCCGTGCTGCGGGCCGGGCGGGCGTCCGTGCTGCTGCACCGCCGGTCGGCGGTGGTGGCGCTGGGCCTGCTGGTCGCGCTGGCCGGGACGGTCGTCGCCTCGCTCTGCCTGGGCGAGTCGGCCGTGTCCCCGGTCGAGGTGGTGAAGGTGGTGCTCGGGCAGCCGAGCCCGCACGAGCTGGTGGTCGGCGAGTTCCGGCTGCCCCGGGTGGTCGTGGGCCTGCTGGTCGGCACGGCGCTGGGGCTGGCCGGGGCGCTGATCCAGACCGTCGCCCGCAATCCGCTGGCCAGCCCCGACGTGGTGGGCGTGACCTGGGGCGCGACCGCCACCGTCGTCGGGCTGATGGCGTACGGCGTGGTCGGCTCGACCGGCCAGGCCCCGTACGCGGCGGTCGCGGGCGGGCTGGTGGCCGGGCTGCTGGTGTACGCGCTGGCCTGGCGGCGCGGCCTGCACGCGCAGCGCTTCGTGCTGATCGGGATCGGGATCAGCGTGGCCCTGTCCTCGCTGACCTCCGTGTTCCTGACCAAGGGCGACGGCTTCCAGGCGCAGGCCGCGAAGGTCTGGATGACGGGCAGCCTGAACGGCGCCGGCTACGACCAGGCCGACTGGCTGGCCTGGGTGCTGCTCGCCGCCGTGCCCGTCGTCCTGTGGGCGGCGCGGGCGCAGCGCTCGATCTCCTTCGACGACGCGACGGCCGTCGGCCTGGGCCTGCGGCTGGACCGGATCCGCCTCGGCATGGCGCTGCTGGGCATCGTGCTGGCCTCGTGCGCGGCGGGCGCCGCCGGGCCGGTGGACTTCGTGGCGCTGATGGCCCCGCAGATCGCGCTGCGGCTGGTCCGGTCCGCGCAGGTCCCGCTGTTCTGCTCGGCGCTGACGGGCGCGCTGGTGGTCGTGCTGGCCGATCTGATCGCCCGGCGGCTGATGGCGCCGACCGAGCTGCCGGTGGGCGTGGTGACCGGCATGGTCGGCGCGCCGTACTTGATGTGGCTGCTGATTCGTTCCCGTCGTGGAGGTTCCTGATGTCCGCTCACCGTCTGGAGGCCCGGGGCCTCACCCTGGCCTACGAGGCGCGCACGGTCGTCGAGGGCCTGGACGTCGGCATCCCGGACGGGCGGGTGACGGTGATCGTCGGCCCGAACGCCTGCGGCAAGTCGACGCTGCTGCGGGCCCTGGGGCGCCTGCTGAAGCCGGTCCGGGGCGCGGTGCTGCTGGACGGCGAGGAGCTGGCGCGGATCCCGACGAAGCGGATCGCCCAGCGGCTGGGCCTGCTGCCGCAGTCGCCGACGGCGCCGGAGGGCATCTCGGTGGCGGACCTGGTCTCGCGGGGCCGCCAGCCGCACCAGAGCTGGTGGCAGCAGTGGTCGCCGGAGGACGAGGCGGCGGTGACGGAGGCGCTGGAGCGGACGTCCACGGCGGAGCTGGCCGAGCGCAGCATGGACGAGCTGTCCGGCGGCCAGCGGCAGCGGGCGTGGATCGCGATGGCGCTGGCGCAGGGCACGGACATCCTGTTGCTGGACGAGCCGACCACCTACCTGGACATCGCGCACCAGGTGGAGGTGCTGGACCTGGTCCGCCGGCTGAACGTCGAGCGCGGCCGGACGGTGGTGGCGGTGCTGCACGACCTCAACCAGGCGGCCCGGTACGCGGACCACCTGGTGGCGATGCGGGACGGCCGGGTGGTGGCGCAGGGCCCGCCGACCGAGGTGGTGACGGCCGAGCTGGTGCGGGAGGTGTTCGGGCTGGAGTCGGTGGTGGTACCGGACCCGGTGACGGGCACGCCGTTGGTCGTTCCGGGGGCCCCGTGGGCGGCGGCCGTGGACGCCTGACGAAAATTCCACACCAAACCGGACATAATCGGCGCGCCCCCGAAGCCTCACCGCCCGAGGACCGCCGATGCACCGGATCGCCCGCCGTTCGTTCCTCGCCGGTCTCGGCGGGGCCGCGCTCGTGGCCTGCACGACCGGGCGGTCGGCGCCGCCGACCGCCGACGGCCTGGGCGCGTCCGCCTCGCCCACCCCGGTGCCGCCGGTCACGGTGGACGCGGCCACCGGGCCGGTGCTGGTGCCGGGCGAGCCGCTGCGGGTGATCGTCCTCGACACGGACGTGCTGGACTCCGCGCTGACCCTCGGCATCACCCCGGTGGGCGCCGCGCTGCCGGCCGCCGACATCCGGTTCCCGAGCTACTGGCCGGCCTCCCGGGTCGCCGGGATCCACCGGGTCGGCCTGGCCGGCGCCCCGGACCTGGTCGCGATCCGGGCGCTGCGGCCGGACCTGATCCTCTCCAACCAGGCGCGCGACGGCGACCGCTACGACCAGCTGCGGGAGATCGCGCCGACCGTGCTCACCCAGACCACCGGCGCGCCGTGGAAGGCCGACTTCCAGGTGCACGCCCAGGCGTTGAGCCGGGAGGCCGCGGCGGCGGCCTTCGTCGCCTCCTACCAGCGGCACGCCAACCAGGTGGTGCAGGCCCTGTCGACGGCGAAGGCGTCCGGCCGGAAGGTGAGCCTGGTGCGGTTCGTGGAGGGCGGCGGGATCCGGCTGTTCGGGAAGCAGAGCTTCCCCGGGATCGTGCTGTCGGACGCCCAGGTGGGGCGGCCGGACGCGCAGAACGTCGACCAGTCCGACGTCGAGATCCCGCTGGACCAGATCGCCAAGGCGGACGGCGACCTGCTGCTGTACGCCACCTTCGGCGACCAGGGCCTGGCCGACACCAACGCCGTGCTGGAGAGCCCGGGTTGGCAGGCGCTGGAGGTGGTCAAGGCGCACCGGGCGTTCCCGGTGGACGACCAGCTGTGGTTCCAGGGGATCGGGTACACCGGCGCCAACTTCATGCTGGCCGAGCTGCAGCGCTTCCTGGAGGCCTGACCCGCCGCGCGGCCTCGGCGTAGCGGGCCGGGGAGGTGCCGACGGCGGCCGTGAAGTCACGGGTGAGATGGGCCTGGTCGGCGTAGCCGAGTTCGGCCGCGAGCGCCGCCAGGTCCAACGCGCCGCCCGCGTCGGCGCGTTCGGCGGCCTCGTGGAGGCGGGCACGGCGCAGCACCCACTTCGGGGAGGCGCCGACGTACTCGGCGAACAGCCGCTGGAGCCGGCGGACGGTGAGGCCCGACTCCCGCGCCAGGTCGTCGACCCGGCACAGGTCGGGGGTGCCGGTGATCCGCTCCACCATGGCGGCGACCTCCTGCGCGACCGGGTCGGGCGCGGGCAGCCGGGGCAGCAGGAAGGCGTCCACGAGGGCGGCCTGGTCCCGCATCCGTTCGCCGAGGACGTCCTCGTTCAGCCGGTCCGCCTCCGGGCCGAAGTAGGCGGCCGCGGGCACCGACCGGTCCGCGAGCCCGGCCACCGGGTGCCCGGCGAACGAACGGAACGCGCCCGGCAAGAACTTCACGCCCAGCGCGTGCCCGGCGCCCTCCAGGCGGCGGACGAAGAGCGACCGGTCGACCCCGTAGACGCGGGCCCGCGGGGCCTCGAAGACCAGGTGCACGTTCGGGTGGGCGAGCACCTTCTGCTCGTACGGGGGCCGGCCGCGCAGGTCCCAGCGGACCAGCCAGTAGAACTCGACGAAGCGCGCCACGGCGGGGGCGGGCGCGAGCCGCTCCACCCTGATCGCCTCCGCCGCGCGGGCGGGGTGGAGCACGCCGCGTCCGAGGTCGGGAGAGTCCATACCCGCCAGGCTAGGGCCTGTCCGGCATGGACTCTCCGGGCCCGCGACGCCCGGGTTCCGGCGCCGGTGGGGACGGCTGCACCCTGCCATAAGCTGGCGCGGTGAGTAGCGAACCGGCCCCGCCCGAGGACACCGCCGTCGAGCTGATGCGCGCGATGACGCGGCTGCGGGCACGGCTGCGCACCGAGGCCCCGATCGACGACCTGCCGTGGAACTGGTCGCACCTGACCACCCTGCACCGCGTCGTGCAGCAGGGCCCGGCGACCGTGACCGAACTCGCCCAGGCCGAGCACGTGCGCCGCCAGTCCATGGCGGAGACCGTGGCCGCGCTGCGGGCCGGCGGCCTGGTCAGCGCCGCCAAGGACCCGAACGACGGGCGCAAGTCCCTCTTCAGCGCGACCCCGGCCGGAGCCGACCTGTGCGAGCGGATCCCGGCGGCGCGGGAGGCGTGGCTGGCCGAGGTGATCGGCTCCACCCTCCGGGCCGGCGAGCGCAAGACGCTCGACCGGGCCGCCGAGATCATGAACCGCCTGGCGGACAGCTAGATGAATGAGTCCGATTGTTGGGTTGGCCGCGACCATGACGAAGGGTGCCCGTTGGTTGGTTTGTGAAGACGAACCTGGACACCCTTCTGACGGCACTGTACGTGTTCATCGACGATCACATGGCCCCTCGTCACCGGATCGGGCGACCTCCGAGGCTCTCGGATGCGGAACTGCTGTGCCTGGCTGTGGCGCAGGTACTGCTCGGCTTCCCGTCGGCGAGGCACTGGCACCGCTTCGCGAGTGGCCGGCTGCGGCACCTGTTCCCGTACCTGCCGGGGCAGTCCGGCTACAACAAGCGTCTGAACGCGGCCGGCCCGCTCATCCCGCAGGTCGTCGGCGCACTGGCCCGGCAGGTGCCGACCTGGCACGACGACCTGCGGCTGATCGACTCCACGCCGCTGCCCTGCGCGGCCTCCCGTGAGACGGTCAAGCGCTCGGCCCTGGCCGGCACCGCCGGGTACGGCTACTGCGCCAGTCACTCCCGCTTCTTCTGGGGTCTGCGGCTCTACCTGTTGACCACGGCCGAGGGCATGCCGGTCAGCTGGTGCCTGGCCAACCCGAAACTCGGCGAGCGCGAGGTCATGGAGGCCATGCTCGGCCGTGACCGACACCTCGTGCGCCGGGGCCAGGTGATCCTCGGCGACAAAGGCTTCGCCGGAGCCGCGTTCGAGGCCTTCGTCACCGACGAGCTCGGCGCGCACCTGGTCCGGCCCGACCGCAAGGGCGAGCCTGCCCGATTCGGCAGGCTCGCCCGCGTCCGCCAGTGGATCGAGGCGGTCATCGACACCCTCAAGGGCCAGCTCAGTCTCGAACAGCACGGCGCACGAACCGAGGCCGGCGTCTTCGCCCGCACCGGTCAACGCCTGCTCGCCCTCGCCGCCGCGATCTGGCACAACTGGAACACCGGCGCCGCGCTCAAGCGCTCACTCATCGCCTATGACCACTGAGGACATCGGACTCATTCATCTAGGGGCTCTCTTTCGGATCACGCCGGGCGAGTCGGCGGTCGCAGACGGTCAGGACGAGGAGGAGGGCGGAGATCGCGACCAGCACCCAGGCGATGGAGTGCAGGCCGGCGTCGCCCACCCGGTCGTGGAAGGCGGTGCCGGTGATCGCCGCCGAGGCGATGGAGCCGAGGTAGCCGAAGGTGCGCAGCAGTCCGGAGGCGGTGCCGACCGTCGCGGCGGGGGCCTCCTGGTAGAGGACGGTCTGGTTGGCGATCGCCCCGGCGCCGGAGGTCAGGCCGAACACCGCGCTGACGGCGACGACCGCCGCCATCGGGGTGCCGCCGCCGACGAACAGCACGGCCACCGCGCCGAGCAGCAGCAGCACCGCGCAGGCGATCAACGGCAGCCGCACGCCCGTCCGTCGTGCCACCACCCGGGCGGTCACGGCGCTCAGGACGCCCATCGGCATCAGCGCCAGGCCTGCCTGGTAGGCGGACAGCCCGCGGGCCGCCTCCAGCCACTGGGTGAGCCCGTAGAGGATCACGTACGTCCCCATCAGCGTCAGGCCGTTGCGCACGTAGGTGCGGGTCAGGGCCCCGTTGGAGGCGAGCAGCCGGACGTCGAGGAACGGGTGGGCGGCGCGCAGTTCCCAGCCGACCAGCACGGCGGCGAGGACGAGGGCGGCGGCGAGCGCGGGCCAGTCCGGGCGCGGCAGGGCGGAGAGGAAGACCATCAGGGCGGCCAGCGAGCCGCCGAAGCCCAGCATGCCGGTCAGGTCGAGGCGGGAGGCGAGGGCGCGGGGTGAACCGAGGCGCACCGGGTCGGGGTCCGGCGCGATCCCCACCACGGCCAGGACCAGGGCGACGGCGGCGACCGGAATGTTGATCCAGAAGGCGGTCTGCCAGCCGAACCAGCCCACCAGCAGCCCGCCGAGGGCGGGGCCGACGGCGACGGTGGCGGCGCCGGTGATCGCCAGGCCGCCGAGCACCCCGCGCGGCGGGGTCCGGTACCCGGCCTGTTCGGCGCGGCGGCGGATCAGCAGCATCGCGGCCGGGTAGCCGGCCGAGGTGCCCGCGCCGATCAGCACCCGGGCCGCGATCAGGGCGGCCATCGAGTGGGCCAGCGTGCCGACGATCCCGGCCGCGAAGACGAGCACGATGCCGGCGACGAAGATCCGTCGGGGCCCGAACTCCTCGGCGAGCCGCCCGGCGGCGGGCTGGGCCAGTGCGCTGGTGAGGTACAGGCAGGAGATCAGGACGGCGGTGTCCCCGACGGGGAGGTGCAAGGCGGCCGCGATGGCCACCAGTGCGGTCGCGATGATCGAGCTGTTGACCGGGTTGAGCGAGGCCCCCAGGTACAGCGGGGCCACGAAGCGCGGGCCGAAGGGGTTGCCGGCGGGCGCCGGGGTCGTGGCCGCTGACGGTGGGGTGCGGGTGTCGCCGGGGAGAGGCATGCCGGGTTCCTTCCGCTTCCTCCGGGACCTCTGCGACGGGGCGGGCCTGCTGGGGAGATCCCGGCGGAGATAGGCAGGCTACCTGCTGAACATTAGCAGGCAGCCTGCCTATTTTGAAGTGTTCGCCGCAGTCGGGGCGGGCCGCCGCGAGCCCCGTCCCGACGCCCCTAGTCAGGGCGCCGGCCGTCGCGTTTCTTCAAGACCCGGCGGCCCCGACCGGCGCAGGATCGGGGCATGAACGATCACCCGACCCCGGACACCCACCCGCTGCACCCCCTGCTGGCCCGCGCCGCCGCGGCCGCCGCCCGCGTCGCCGACGGCGTCCCGGCGGACCACCCGCTGGACGGCCCGACGCCCTGCACGGACTTCGACGCCCGCGCCCTCGTCAACCACTGGGTGCTCTACACCTCGCACGGCCTGGAGCACCGGGCCCGCCGCGCCGAACTGCCCAAGGCGCTGGTCGACCACGACTTCACCGCCGACCCCGGCTGGCCCGCCGCCTACGCGGCCCAGCTGGACCGCGCCGTGGCGGCCTGGGCCGACCCGGCCGCCTGGGCGGGGGACGTCGACCTCGGCGGCTCCCCGGCACCGGCGGAGGGCGTCGCCCGGATGCTGATCGCGGAGCTCGTCCTGCACGGCTGGGACGTCGCCCGGGCGACCGGCGGTCCGATCGGGATCGACGAGGAGCTCGCGCGGCTGGTGCTGGAGGTCGTCGAGGAGAACGCCGAGCTGTACCGCCAGTACGGCGGCTTCGCCGCCCCGGTGGCGGTGCCGGACGGTGCCCCGGCGCTGGACCGCGCGCTGGCCGCCTCCGGGCGCGATCCGCGCTGGAGCGCGTGAGCGGCTGAGCGGGCCGGCCGGTCGGTCAGGCCCTCAGCCCGTCGCCCGCAGGGACGCGCGGAGCCGGGCGTGCAGCAGGCGCACGGCCGGGGAGTGCCGGCCGGGCCGGGCGGCCAGGCCGAGGCAGGCCCGGACCGGCGCATCGGCGACGGGGACGGTCCGCAGGCCCTCGCCGGCGGCGGAGGAGGGGCTGAGGACGGCGACGCCGGCGCCACGTTGGGCGAGCCGGAACAGCGTGGCCGGGGAGCTGGCGTCGATGTCCACCCGCGGGTCGAGGCCGAGTTGCAGGCAGGAGTGCTCGTAGGCGGCGCGGATGCCGGTGCCCGGGGAGAGGCAGAGGATCTTCTCGGACGCGAGGTCGGCGAGCCGGACGGAGGGGCGGTCCAGCCGGTGGCCGACGGGGACGACGGCGGCGATCGGCTCGTCGACGACGACGGTGACGTCCAGACCGGGGCCGGCCTCCTTGGCGAAACCGATCAGCGCGAGGTCGAGGGCCCCGGAGAGGACCTGCGCCTGGAGCAGCTCGGAGTGGCCCTCGTGCAGGCTCAGTTCGATGCCGGGGTGGGTGCGACCGAGGTCGGCGACGACGTCGAGGAACGGCGGGATCGCGCACCCCATGATCATCCCGAGCCGGACGCGGCCGCGGACGGCGTCGGCGAACTCGGCGGCGGTGTGCTGGATGGCTTCGAGGGTGGCGAGGGCGTCCTTGGCCAGCGGCAGGACGGCCTCGCCGGCGGGGGTGAGGCGGACCCGGCGGCCGGAGCGGTCGAGGAGCAGCTGGCCCAGCTCGCGTTCCAGCTTGCCGACCTGGGTGCTGATGCCGGACTGGCTCACGTGCAGGCGGGTCGCGGCGGCGGTGAAGGAGCCCTCGTCGACGACGGCCGCGAAGTAGCGCAGCTGGTGCATCTCCATAACCAGTGATGATAGCTGGGATCTGATCCATCTGTTGGACGGATGGCGGAGTGCTCGGAAGGATGGAGGCATGACGACGACGAAGACTGCGCGTGAGATTTCCGAGACCTACTTCGCGGCCTGGCAGGCGGGCGACTTCGAGACGCTGCGGGGGTTGCTGGCGGAGGACGTCGACTTCGTGGGGCCGCTGGCCACGGTGTCGGGGGCGGAGGACGCCCTGGCCGGCTGAAGGGGCTCGGGCAGGTGCTGGAGAAGATCGAGGTGCACGCCCGGGTGGCCGAGGGGGACGACGTGGTCACCTGGTTCGACCTGCACACGAGCATCGCGCCGCCGGCGCCGACGGCGAACTGGAGCCACGTAGAGAACGGGCGGATCACCCGGATCCGGGTGGCCTTCGACCCGCGGGAGCTGCTGGCGGGCTTCGCCCGCTGAGCGGATTCCACACCACGCGGCCGGGCCGAGGAGCTCCGGGCCAAGCGGTCCGGCCCGCCGAGCCGGGTGATCCAGCCCGGCGGGCCGGATCGCGGCGGGCCCGGCTACCGACGCGCCGGCCGGCCGCGAACCGCCCAGGCCGCCGCGCCGAGGGCGAAGCCGTAGACCGCCACCAGGCCGTGCCCGTTGTCCTGGGCGAGCCACATGGCGAGGCCCAGCACCGGGACGCCTGCGGCCAGTGCGCGCTCCTTGGGCAGGCGGGTGCGGGTGAGGAAGGCGAGGGCCAGGGTGGCGCCGAGGAAGTAGGTGGCGCCGGAGCTGCCGGCGAAGTTGCGGGGGTCGGTGCTGGGGCCGTCGCCGAAGCCGAGCAGGTCGTCGATCCGGCCGGGCAGCAGGATGCCCGCGAGGAAGAGGGCGAGGGTGAGCGGGCCGCCCCAGTACCACTGGGCGAGCGCGGCGACGGCGGCGAGGGTGGCGAGGTTCCACAGTCCGCCGCCGAGGCCGCCGTTCTGCATGAAGACCGAGGTGAACTCGCGCCACCAGCCGGACTTGGCGGGGTCGGCGTCGAGCGCGTCCATGGCGCCGGACCAGAGCAGTTGGAGCAGCACGCCGCCGACGGCGAGCGCGGTCAGGGCCACCGCCGCCCACGGGATCGGCCGCCCCCGCAGCGTGTCCCGGCCGACCACGCCGAGCCCGCAGTTGACCATCATGACCATCAGCGCGGCCGTGGTCACGTTGAACAGGATCGCCCCCATGACTGCCCCTCCCCCATCGCATTCCAACACCGTTCGAAAACCGGGCAGGGCAAAGCTAACACAGTTTTCGAACGGTGTTGGAAAACGTTGTACGGTGGAGCCATGAAGCTCACCAAGGAGCGCATCGTCGATGCGGGCATGGCCGTCTTCGCGGAGGTCGGCTACCACAACCTGTCCATGCGCCAGGTCGCCGACCGCCTCGACGCCCACGCCGGCAGCCTCTACTACCACGTGCGTGGCAAGGAGGAGTTGCTCACCCTGATGGCCGACCGCGTCTGCCGACAGGCCTACGACACCGGCACCGCGACCCTCGCCGCCCTCCCCCCCGACGCCACCTGGCGGGACCGGGTCGAGGCCCAGGCCGCCACCCTGCGCCGCAGCATCCGGCAACACCCCGGCGGCGCACTGCTCCTCGCCGAGAGCCCCGGTGTCCTCAGCTCCGGCGGCCTCTCCCTGATGGAACGCCTGCTGCGCACCCTCCTCGACGCCGGCCTGCCCACCGTCCACTGCGGCATCGCCGCCGACATCCTGCTCAGCCACGTCACCGGCTTCGTCCTCCAGGAACAGAACCAGCCGGCGGCCCCACCGCCCGTCAGCGCCGAGCTCTACGCCGACCTGTGCGCGCAGTTCCCGCTGATCATGGGCGAGTTGATCCCCCGGATCGGCCAGGACGAGAAGTTCACCCAGAGCATCCGACTGCTCTGCACCGGCTTCGCCGCCCTCGTCCCGGGCGTCAGCCCTGCTGCGGCGGACGACGGCGCAGGCTCAACAGCAGCAGCACCACCGCCGACAGCACCGCCGACAGGCGCAGCACGCCCGGGGCCGCCGACCAGCTGATCTGACTGAACTGCGCGCCGGCCTGCACGCCCGCGCCGCCCTGGGCGCCCGGCTTGGCCTGCATGGCGTGCAGGGTGGCCGCGCTCATCGTGATCAGCGGAATCCCGAGGATGACGAACTTGCGCATCAGATCGGAGAGTTGGCGGGACAGGTAGCCGAGGGCCCAGCCGACCAGCATGGCCGGGAAGAAGCTCATGGCGGCGCCGCCGATCAGCAGCCCGCAGGAGAGCAGCACCAGCAGGGACGGCCGCCGGGCCCCGAGGCCCGCGCCCGCGCCCGCACTTGCGCCCGCACCGGCACCGGCATCGGCCTGGCCGGCGGGGGCGGGGGCGGCCGGCTGCGCCTTCGCCTTCCCCCCGGCGGCGGCCGCCCTCCACTTGGCCTTGCGCTGCTTCTTCCCCTTCGCCGAGGCCGCCGCAGCCGCCCCAGACCCAGCCCCAGCCCCAGCCCCCGCCGGATCGGCGGCCTGCGCACCCGCCGCTCCCGCCCCGCCCCCGGCGCGCTGCTCGGGGATCGGCTTCGGCGGAGCCTGCGGCGCGTCCGAGAAGTTGAGCAGCACCAGATCCCAGCCGTTCGCGCCGGAGCTGTACACCTGGGGCGGCGGGATGGAGCCCGGATCGTCCTCGGGCCCGTCGAGAGGCGGCTTGTCCAGCTGTACGGGCGGCGCCCCGGCCCCCGGGGCGCGCGGCGTCCGGGGCGGGTCCAGCGGCACCGACGGGCTCCCGCCGCCCGGCGCCGCCGTGTCGTACACGCTGTCCCCGTCGGAGGCACCGGACGGACCGGACGCACCGGAGGCGCCGGACGCACCCGAACCGCCCGAACCGCCCTTGTCGCCGGCGGCACCGGAGCCGGCGGACCCGCCGGAGGCCCCCTCCCCGCCCCCCGAACGGCCGCTCCACGGCCCACTCCTGCGCCACCACTCGCCGTCCGTCATCACCGACACCCCGCCTCGCGCCCGAACCCCGGCCCACCGAACCACCCTCGGCCGTGACGCTACCCACCCCGCCCCCGCGCGCGCGAGTCCTGAGGGCCGGTCCACCACGGGCCGCCGCACGGACACCCCGCCGTCCGCCCGCCCGACTAACCTAGGTCGAATGACCACACAGCAGGGCCCTCAACGCCAGGGCAGGTCCGCCGCCGGCCCCCGCACCCTCGCCGAGGAGTTGCGCGCCCGCCCCGACGACGCGATCGCCGCCCTGCTCCGCTCCCGCCCCGACCTGCTCAACCCCGTCCCCGGCGACCTCACCCAGCTGTCCGCCCGGCTCTCCTCCCGCGCCTCGGCGCTGCGCGCCCTGGAGCGCCTGGACCGCTTCACCCTGCAGGTCGCCGAGGTCCTGGCCACCGCTCCGGACGGCACCGGCCTGGCCACCGTCCGCACCCTGCTGACCGGCCCGGCCAAGGTCAAGCCGCACCCCGGCGCGACCCCGCTGACGCCCGCCGACCGGTCCGCCGTCGCCGCCGCCCTCCCCCGGGCGATCGCCACCCTGCGCGACCGGGCCCTGCTCTGGGGCCCGGACAACGGCCTGCGGCTGGTCCTCGCCGTCCGCGAGGCACTCGCCCCGACGGCCGCCAACCCCGGTCGCACCGGCCTCGGCCCGACCCTCTCCGACGCGACCGTCGGGATGTCCCCGGCCCGGCTGCAGCAGCTGCTCGCCTCCGCCGGGCAGCCCGCCACCCCGGACCCGGTCACCGCCGTCGATGCGCTCGCCTCCCTGCTGAACGACCGCGCCCGCTGCGCGGCGCTGCTCGACACCGCCCCCGAGGCCGCGCTGCGGCTGCTGGAACGGCTGGTCTGGGGGCCGCCGACCGGCACCGTCCCGGACGCCACCCGCCCGGTCACCGCCGAGGACGCGCAGAGCCCCGTCGAGTGGCTGCTCGCCCGCGGGCTGCTGCTGCCCAGCGGGCCGGGCAGCGTCGTCCTGCCGCGCGAACTGGCCCTGCACCTGCGCGGCGGCCGCACCCACCGCGCCGTCGAGCCGGTCCAGCCCGAGCCCGCCCCGGCCGCCGCCCCGCGCGATCCACAGGCTGTGGACGGCGCGGCGGCCGGCCAGGCCCACACCGCCGTCAAGACCGTCGAGGAACTCCTCGACGCCTGGGGCCTCACCCCGCCGCCCACGCTGCGCGCCGGCGGCCTCGGCGTCCGCGACCTCAAGCGCACCGCGCAGGCCCTGGAGACCACCGAGCAGCAGGCCGCCTTCTGGCTCGAACTCGCCTACGCCGCCGGACTGCTGGCCCCCGACGGCGAGGCCGACGAACGCTGGGCCCCGACCCCGGCCTACGACGGCTGGCTCCAGCGGGACACCGCCGAACGCTGGTCCGTCCTCGCCGCCGCCTGGCTCGCCGCCACCCGCGTCCCCGCCCTCACCGGCACCCCGGACGGCAAGGGCAAGCCGCGCGCCGCCCTCGGGCCCGAGCTCGACCGCACCCTCGCCCCGTCCGTCCGCCGCGCCACCCTCGCGCTGCTCGCCGAGCTCCCGCCCGGCACCCCCGCCACCGCCGCCGAACTCCTGCCCACCCTGCGCTGGCAGCGCCCGCTGCGCGGCGGCCCGACCGGCCCGGACGGCCACGAGCTGCGCGACGACCTCGCCGCCTGGACCCTCGCCGAGGCCGAACTCCTCGGCGTCACCGGCCGCGGCGCCCTCGCCGCCCCCGCCCGCGCCCTGCTCACCGCCGAAGCCGACCCGGCCGAGGTGCTCGCCCCGCTGCTGCCGCAGCCGCTCGACCACGTGATCCTGCAACCGGACCTCACCGCGATCGCCCCCGGCCCGCTGCTCACCCCGCTCGCCCAGGCCCTCGCGCTGTGCGCCGACATCGAGTCCAAGGGCGGCGCCACCGTCTACCGCTTCACCCCGGTGTCCGTCCGCCGCGCCCTCGACGCCGGACGCACCGCCGCCGACCTGCGGGCCTTCCTGGAGCAGCACTCCCGGACGCCCGTCCCGCAGCCGCTCGCCTACCTGATCGACGACGTCGCCCGCCGGCACGGCATCCTGCGGGTCGGCGCCGCCTCCTCCTACCTGCGCTGCGACGACCCGTCCCTGCTGAACGAGGTCCTCGCCGACCGCCGCTCCGCCGACCTGCGGCTTCGGCTGCTCGCCCCCACCGTCCTCGCCGCCCAGGCCGCCCCGGACGTCCTGCTCGCCGCCCTGCGCACGATGGGCTACGCCCCGGCCGCCGAGTCCGCCGAGGGCGACGTCCTGATCACCCGCCAGGACAGCCACCGCACCCCGCCCCGCACCGCCCCCGCGCCCGTCCCGGACGGCCCGCCGACCCCGGACGACACCCTGCTCGCCGCCGCCATCAAGGCCATCCGGGCCGGCGACCGCGCCGCCACCGTCAACCGCCGGGACTCCACCCCCGACCCGCGCCAGCTGCCCCGCACCGCCGCCGCCGAGACCCTCGCGGCCCTGCAGACCGCCGTCCTGCTCGGCGAACGGATGTGGATCGGCTACCTCAACGCCGAGGGCATCGCCAGCCAGCGGATCATCGACCCGGTCAAGGTCGAAGGCGGCTTCGTCACCGCCTTCGACCACCACGCCGACGAGCTCCGCACCTTCGCCCTGCACCGCATCACCGGCGTCGCGGAGCTCGACGAGTAACCCCGGCGACAGGGCCGGGCTCAGTGCCCCTGCGACTCCTTCATCTTCTCCTTGACGGCCTTGTCCGCCAGGCTGCCGATCTCCCCCTGTCCGACCGGCAGCGAGCCGCCGCCGACCTGGTCGGCGATCAGGAATCCGGGCGCTGCGAGCAGCCCGCCGGGCCCCTCCCCGATCCCCGCGAGGGCGTGCGCGGAGCCGGCGGACGAGGCGGTGGCCGCGAAGGCCGTGCCCATCAGGGCGAGAGCGGTGAGAACGCGCTTCGACTTCTTCATGACCGGCTCAACGAGCGATGCGCACCGTGGTCACCCGGCGCCGCCGCCCGGAGCGCGGGCGCGCTCACCCGTACGAACGGAAGGTGCCCGCTCCCGTTCGGAAGGAGCCCGACCACGTTCGCCGCGGAATGCGCGACACTGGAGGGTCTGCGTCAATCCAGCCTGTCAGCCAGTGGAGGGCTTCCCCGCGTGAACGACGGACCGCTCATCGTCCAGAGCGACAAAACTCTTCTCCTGGAGATCGATCACCCCAAGGCCGCCGAGTGCCGCCGCGTCATCGCGCCGTTCGCCGAGTTGGAGCGCGCCCCCGAGCACGTGCACACGTACCGGGTGACACCGCTCGGGCTGTGGAACGCGCGGGCGGCCGGGCACGACGCCGAGCAGGTGGTCGACGCCCTGGTGACGTACTCGCGCTACCCGGTGCCGCACGCGCTGCTGGTGGACGTGGCGGACACCATGGGCCGCTACGGGCGGCTCCAGCTGCTCAAGCACCCGACGCACGGGCTGGTGCTCGCCACCACCGACCGGCCGGTGCTGGAGGAGGTGCTGCGCTCCAAGAAGATCGCCCCGCTGGTCGGCGCCCGGGTCGACCCGGACACGGTGGTGGTGCACCCCTCCGAGCGCGGCCAGATCAAGCAGGTGCTGCTCAAGCTCGGCTGGCCGGCCGAGGACTTCGCCGGGTACGTGGACGGCGAGGCGCACCCGATCGAGCTGGACGAGGACGGCTGGCGGCTGCGCCCGTACCAGGCGCAGGCCGTCGAGGGCTTCTGGCACGGCGGCTCGGGCGTCGTGGTGCTGCCCTGCGGCGCCGGCAAGACGCTGGTCGGCGCGGCCGCGATGGCGCACGCCAAGTCGACGACGCTGATCCTGGTCACCAACACCGTCTCGGCCCGCCAGTGGAAGCACGAGCTGGTCAAGCGCACCTCGCTCACCGAGGAGGAGATCGGCGAGTACAGCGGGACGCGCAAGGAGATCCGCCCGGTCACCATCGCCACCTACCAGGTGATGACCACCAAGCGGAAGGGCGCCTACGCGCACCTGGAGCTGTTCGACGCCCGCAACTGGGGCCTGGTGGTCTACGACGAGGTGCACCTGCTGCCGGCGCCGGTGTTCAAGTTCACCGCCGACCTCCAGGCCCGCCGCCGCCTGGGCCTGACCGCGACGCTGGTGCGCGAGGACGGCCGTGAGGGCGACGTGTTCAGCCTGATCGGGCCCAAGCGCTTCGACGCGCCGTGGAAGGAGATCGAGGCGCAGGGCTACATCGCGCCCGCCGACTGCTGCGAGGTGCGGGTCACCCTGACCGACTCGGAGCGCCTGGCCTACGCCACCGCCGAGCCCGAGGAGCGCTACCGCTTCTGCGCCACCACGGCGACCAAGCGGCGGGTGGTGGAGGCGCTGGTGAAGAAGCACGAGAAGGACCAGACGCTGGTCATCGGCCAGTACATCGACCAGCTGGACGAGCTCGGCGAGGTGCTGGACGCGCCCGTGATCAAGGGCGAGACCAGCAACGCCCAGCGCGAGAAGCTGTTCGAGGCGTTCCGCAACAAGGAGATCGGCGTCCTGGTGGTCTCCAAGGTCGCGAACTTCTCGATCGACCTGCCCGAGGCCACCGTGGCCATCCAGGTCTCCGGGACGTTCGGCTCCCGCCAGGAGGAGGCCCAGCGCCTGGGCCGCGTCCTGCGTCCGAAGGCGGACGGCCACTCGGCGCACTTCTACTCGGTGGTCGCCCGGGACACCGTGGACCAGGACTTCGCCGCCCACCGGCAGCGCTTCCTGGCCGAGCAGGGCTACGCGTACCGCATCATCGACGCGGACGACGTGCTGTAGGACGTGCGGCAGGCGCGTGGCGGTGCCCGGAACGGTGCCGCCGTCGCGCACGTCCTGCGGCCCGTACGGGGGCCGGGACCTGCGGGCCCGGGAGCTGCGGGGCTGGAACCCCGGGGCGCACGGGTCTAGGATCGTCCGTCTGCCCCCTCCCGAACCGTGGTACCTGCTGAAGTCGCGCAGGCAGCCGGGGGAGGCGCCGACCGCACGGCAACCGGTCGGCCGTACCCACCGTGAGCTCCATCGATCCGCTGCGCCCGCTTCCGGCGCAGCCGGGAAGGTTCGCTGTGCCCGCCACCCCCACCACCGACCCCCTCCAGCGCGAACGCGACCACCTGGCCGCGTCCCGGTCCGCGCTGCGAGCGATGCGCGAGGACGTCCAGTCGCTGGACCTGCGCGACGTGACCGGCACCTGGGTGTCCGCCGCCGTCCTCCAGAACCAGATCGAGGCCCGGATCGCCGCCCTCGCCGACCTCTCGCACACCCCGCTGTTCTTCGGCCGCCTGGACTACCTGCACACGATCAGCGAGGAGCTGAGCGAGGGAGGAGGCGGGGAGAGCTTCTACATCGGGCGCCGGCACGTCCACGACGCCGACGGCGACCCGATGGTGATCGACTGGCGCGCGCCGGTCTCCCAGCCGTTCTACCGGGCCAGCCGCACCGAGCCGCTGGACGTCGAACGCCGCCGCCGCTTCGGCTACACCGGCGGCGAGCTCACCGCCTACGAGGACGAGCACCTGAGCGACCCGGCGGAGGCCGACACCGCCTCCGCCCTGCTCGCCGCCGAGATCGAGAAGCCCCGCGTCGGCCCGATGCGCGACATCGTCGCCACCATCCAGCCCGAGCAGGACGAGATCGTCCGCTCCGACGTGACGGGCACCATCTGCGTCCAGGGCGCCCCCGGCACCGGGAAGACGGCCGTGGGCCTGCACCGCGTCGCGTACCTGCTGTACGCGCACCGCGAGCGCCTCGCCCGGACGGGCACGCTGGTGATCGGGCCGAACAACGCCTTCCTCTCCTACATCGAGCAGGTGCTCCCGGCCCTGGGCGAGCTGGACGTCAACCAGGCGACCGTGCAGCAGCTGGTCGGGCACGTCGAGGTGCGCGGCGAGGACGACCCGCAGGCGGCCCGGCTGAAGGGCGACGCCCGGATGGCCGAGGTGCTGCGCCGGGCGGTGCGCGCGGGCATCACGCTGCCCACCGAGCCCTGCGTGGTGGTCCGCGGCTCCCGCCGCTGGCGCGTCCAGGTGCACGAGCTCACCGCGATCATCGAGGAGTTGAAGAGCCGCGAGGTGCGCTACGGCGCCGCCAGGGACGCCCTGCCGCAGCGGATCGCGCACACCGTGCTGCTGAAGATGGAGCAGTCCGGCGAGGCCCCCGACGACCGGGTGCAGGACGCGGTGGCCCGCAACGCCGCGGTCAAGGCGGTCGCCAAGGAGTGCTGGCCGGCCGTCGACCCGGCGAAGCTGGTGCTGCGGCTGCTCTCCGACCCGGAGTTCCTGGCCGCCTGCGCGGAGGGCGTGCTGACCCCGGAGGAGCAGCAGGCGGTGCTGTGGCCCAAGCCGGGCCGCTCGGTGAAGACGGCCCGCTGGACGCAGGCCGACGCCGTCCTGGTCGACGAGGCGACGGACCTGGTGCAGCGCACCCCCTCGCTCGGGCACGTGGTGCTGGACGAGGCGCAGGACCTCTCCCCGATGCAGTACCGCGCGGTCGGCCGCCGCTGCACGACCGGCTCGGCGACCGTCCTCGGCGACCTCGCCCAGGGCACCACCCCGTGGGCGACGGCGAGCTGGCCGGACGCGCTGCGCCACCTGGGCAAGCCGGACGCCCACGTCGAGGAGCTGACCAAGGGCTTCCGGGTGCCGGAGGAGGTCATCGCGTACGCCTCCCGGCTGCTCCCGGCGATCGCCCCGGGCCTGGCCCCGGCGACCTCCGTCCGCGACGCCCCCGGCTCGCTGACGATCCGCCACCTCCCGGACGCGGAGGCCGCGCCCGCCGTCGTGGCGGCCTGCCGCGAGGCGCTGGAGCACGAGGGCTCGACCGGGCTGATCGCCGCCGACGCCCGGATCCCGATGCTCGCCGAGGCGCTGACCGCGGCCGGCCTGCCGTACCTGTCCCCGGGCGCCGAGACCAGCGCCGAGGCCCGGCTGACGCTCGTCCCGGCCTCGCTGGCCAAGGGTCTGGAGTACGACTACGTGGTGCTGGACGAGCCGGCCGCGGTGATCGCGGGCGAGCCGGACGAGCGGACCGGCCTGCGGCGGCTGTACGTGGCGCTCACCCGTGCCGTCTCGGGCCTGACGGTGCTGCACGGCGAACCGCTGCCCGCGCAGCTGCGCTGAGGAACCGGGCGGCGGGGGCCGGCCCCGACCGGGACCGGCCCCCGCCCTCCGCGCGCGCTCAGGCGTCGATCAGCGCCCGCCACTCGGCGACCTTGGCCGCGTCCACCGGCGTCCGCCAGCCGTCGACCCGCACCGCACCGCCGACGTGGAAGCCGTCGAAGCCCTCGGCCCGCAGCCCCTTCAGGTGTTCGGCCCGCAGGCCGCCGCCGATCAGGATCCGCTGCCCGTACCCGGGCTCGCCCGCGCGGGCCAGCTCCGCCAGCAGCACCTCGTACCCGGCGTCGACGCCGGCGGGTGCGCCCGAGGTGAGGAAGGTGTCCAGCCCGGGCAGCGCGCCGACGGCGGCCCGCAGGGCGGCCCGGTCGGTGCTGTGGTCGATCGCCCGGTGGAAGGTCCAGCGGCAGCCGGCCACCGCCTCGGCGACGGCGGCGGTGGCGGCCAGGTCGACGGCGCCGTCGGCGTGGAGGAAGCCGAAGACGAACTCCTCGGCGCCCTCGGCCCGCAACGCGGCGGCCCGGGCGGCCAGTTCGTCCAGGTCGCCGGGCGCGAAGCCGTCCCGGATCCGGAGCATGACGCGCAGCGGGATGTCGACGGCGGCCCGGATCCGGGCGAAGTCCTCGACGGACGGGGTGAGCCCGTCCGCGGCCATGTCGGTGACCAGTTCGAGCCGGTCGGCGCCGCCCGACTCGGCAGCCTGGGCGTCCTGGGGCGTCAGCGCGATGACTTCGAAAATTGGTCTAGACATATCAGTAGGTTGCCACATCCGGCCGGGCCCGGCGAGCCCTTCTCCCCACCCCCCGGGTCACGCCAGGCTGCGCCCCTTCCCGGAGTCCCCGCCGAACCATCCGCCGAACCGTCCGCCGAACCCGTCGCCGGTCCCGATCCGGCGCATCGCCACCGCGGCCGCCACCAGGAGCAGCAGCACCGGCGCCGCCATCGGCAGCACGTGCCAGAACCCGCGGCCCTCGCGCCAGATGTTGAACAGGCCCGCGAACATCGTCAGCGACAGCACCGCGACCCCGACGGCCGCCGGCAGCACCCGGCCGCGCAGCGCGGTGAAGGTCAGCAGCAGCGGCCCGATCAGCAGCACCGCGAACCACTGCATGTCCAGCGGGAAGGTGGAGTCGCCCCAGCGCTGGACCGCCACCAGCACCCCGCCCCCGAGGACCGAGGCCAGCGCCAGCCCGCCGGAACGCCAGGAGGCCCTGGGCAGCAACTCCGTCGGCGCCGCGGCCACCACCAGCGCCCCCAGCACGAACGGCATGGTGGACACGCTGCTGTCCCCCACCCCCCAGAGGTCGAATTCCTGCGGCAGCACGACGGCCTGCGCCAGCACGAACAGCGCGGAGACGGCCTGGACCAGCGAGATGACCCGCACCGCCGTCCAGCGCCCCGTCACGACGGCCACCGCGAGCAGCAGCGCGATCACCGGCGGCGCGATGGTCAGCGCGTACGTGCTGTACGAGGTGTCCCAGGTCAGCCGGTGGGCGGCCCGCTCCGCATCGCTCACCCACGGCACCAGCGCCGCACCGGCCAGCGCCCCGGCGACCATCGGCGCGGCCAGCGCGAGCACCCGCCCGGCCAGCGAGGAGCCGGTCAGCCCGAGCCGCACCCGCAGCCCGTACGCGGCCAGGTCGATCGCCTCACGGACGACGGCCGAGCGGCCCGCCTCCGCCGTGGTGTCGGCGAACACCGCGGCCAGTTCCTCGCCGCGCTCCCGGCGGTAGCGCGGCGGGTAGAACTGCAGCGCCGCCCGCAGCACGGTCGACGGCGTCCCGATCGCCGGCGTGGTCATCGTCATGCGAAGAACCCCCTCATCGTCGACTTCCCCTCCGGCTCCGGCTTGCCCTGCAGCGCCGACAGGACGTTCGCGAGGCGGCGCTCCGCCTCGGTGGCGACGGCCCGCAGCCGCTCCGCCTCGGAGGCCAGCGCCTCCCGGCCGACGCTGGTCAGCGCGTAGCTGCGCCGCGCCCGCCCGTCCACGACCTCTTCCGCGGCGACCTCGATCAGCCCCTGCTGGAGCAGCCGGTCGAGGGCGCCGTACAGGGTGCCGGTGCGCATCTTGACCCGGCCCTCGGAGATGGCGGCGATCTCCTGGATGAGGGCGTAGCCGTGTCTCGGGGCGTCCGCCAGGGCGGTGAGCAGCAGCAGCGTCGGCTCCTGCATCGAGCGTTCAGTCATACGACTACATATATCGCCAACCTACCTATAGGTCCAGTACTCCCGCCGCCCGGTCCACGACGCGGACCACGAGCGGGCTGAAAGCGGACCAGGCGCAGGCCGGACGCCGGCTAGAAGGCTGATGAAGATGTTGGGTTCTGGCCCCGCCGCGTGAGCGGCGGGGCCAGACTTGTGTTGTGGCGATGGGGGAATGGTCCGGAGAGACTGTCGGGCCGGATGTCTGGGAGACCTGCGGGGACCTGATTCCGGCAGGGAGTGTGTTCGCGTTCCTGGCCGAGCATCGCGGCCGGCTGTTTCCTGCGGTGATGTTCGCGGACATGTACCCGTCGGCGAACGGCCGCCCGAGCATGCCGCCCCAGATCCTGGCAGCCGCGATCACTCTTCAGGCCCTGCACGGGCTCTCGGACTTCGAGACGGTCCAGGAACTGCGCTGCGACCTGCGGTGGAAGGCAGCGTGCGGACTCGGCCTGCACGACACCGCGTTCGATTCCTCACTCCTGGCCTACTTCCGCCGCCGCCTGGCCCGCTCCGCCCGACCGAACCGCGTGTTCGAGGCCGTGCGGGAGGTGGTGAAGGCGACCGGGGTCCTCAAGGGCAAGCACCGCCGGGCGCTGGATTCCACCGTGCTGGACGACGCGGTCGCCACCCAGGACACCGTGACCCAGCTGATCGCCGCCGTGCGGGCGGTGATCCGCGAGGTCCCCGGCGCCGACGCGGTCGCCACCCGCCACTGCACCGCACACGACTACGCCGACCCGGGCAAGCCCCGCATCGCCTGGAACGACGCCCAGGCCCGCGCCGACCTCGTGGACGCCCTGGTCGGCGACGCGCTGTTGCTGCTCGGGCACCTGCCCGAGCAGCAACTCGGCGAGAAGGCCGCCACTGCGGTCGGCCTGCTGGCCCTGGTCGCCGGACAGGACGTCGAGCCCGCCGACGACTCCGACGGCCGTGACGGCCGCTGGCGCATCACCCGGGGCACCGCACCTGACCGGATCGTCTCCACCGTCGACCCCGACGCCCGACACGTCCACAAGACCCGCACCCACTACCAGGACGGATACAAGGCCCACCTCGCCATCGAGCCCGAGACCACGATCTACACCGAGGTCGAGCTCACCCCGGGCGCAGGACCCCGGCACCACGAAGCCGCCGTCGCCGAGAGCCTGCTCGCGGGCGAGGACGAGCCGGTGGACGCGTTCGGCGACACCGCCTACTCCACCGGGGGCGCCCGCCAGGCCCTCGGCGACGCAGGACACCGCCTGTTCTTCAAGCCCGCCCCTCAACGACCCGCCATCGCGGGCGGTTTCATCCTCGACGACTTCCGGATCGACACCGCCGGCGGGACGGTCACCTGCCCCGCCGGCCGCACCCTCCCGCTCTCACCCGACCGCGGCCCCGACACACCCCGCTCGGCGGCCTTCGGTGACCGCTGCACCGGCTGCCAGCTCCGCGAGCGGTGCACCGCCTCCAAGACCGGCAGGACCCTTCGGATCCAACCCGGCTACGACCTCCAGCACACCGCCCGCCGACAAGCCGCCGACCCCGCCTGGCAAGCCGCCTACCGCCGATGGCGACCCCCGGTCGAACGAGCCGTGGCCTGGCTCGTCGGACACCGAAGCCGCCGCCTGCGCTACCGAGGAACCATCAAGAACAACACCTGGCTCCACACCCGCGCAGCCGCCCTCAACCTGCGAACCCTGGTCAACCTCGGACTCGCCCACAACGGCACGACCTGGCAAATCCAGGCCACCACCTGACGGCACGGCCCGGATCAACCCAAGATCTTCATCAGCCTTCTAGGAGAGCTCCCCCACCGGCGCGACCACCGCGCCCTGCTTGCCGCACACCCAGTGCGGCTCCGGCCCCAGCTCCGGCTCCACGCCGAGCGCGTGCGGGTCCCCGTCGGCGGCGCAGGCGGTGCACAGCGGCCAGCGCCCGTACGCCTCCAGCAGCGCGTCCTGGACGTCCTGGGCGACCAGCCCGAGCACGTACTCGGTGCCGTCCGGCCACTGCTCCAGCCACCAGCGGCGGTGCGTCACGGCCTGCTCCACCAGGGAGACGACGGCGGCGTCCGCCACGTCCCGCGCGGTGAGGTCGGCCAGGATCAGCGCCCGCGCGTTGTGCAGCGCGGTCTCGATGTCGTCGGAAGCCATCTGTCCATTCTCCGGTAGAACGCCGTGTGGGCGGCCCCCCGAAGGGAACCGCCCACACGATCAGGAACCAGCCGATCCGATCGGTGCGATCAGGATCAGAAGTCCATGTCACCGCCCGGCATGCCGCCGCCGGCGGCCGCAGCGGCCTTCTCCGGCTTGTCGGCGATGACGGCCTCGGTGGTGAGGAACAGCGCCGCGATGGAGGCGGCGTTCTGCAGCGCGGAGCGGGTCACCTTGGCCGGGTCGATGATGCCCTCGGCGATCAGGTCGACGTAGGTGTTGGTGGCCGCGTTCAGGCCGTGACCGGCGGGGAGGTTGCGCACCTTCTCCACCACGACGCCACCCTCCAGGCCGGCGTTGGTCGCGATCTGCTTGATCGGGGCCTCCAGCGCGACCTTGACGATGTTGGCACCGGTGGCCTCGTCGCCCTCCAGCTCCAGCTTGTCGAAGGCGACCGAGGCCTGCAGCAGCGCGACGCCACCACCGGCGACGATGCCCTCCTCGACGGCGGCCTTCGCGTTGCGGACGGCGTCCTCGATGCGGTGCTTGCGCTCCTTGAGCTCCACCTCGGTGGCCGCGCCGGCCTTGATGACGGCCACGCCGCCGGCCAGCTTGGCGAGGCGCTCCTGGAGCTTCTCGCGGTCGTAGTCCGAGTCGCTGTTCTCGATCTCGGCGCGGATCTGGTTCACGCGGCCGGCGACCTGCTCGCTGTCACCGCCACCGTCGACGATGGTGGTCTCGTCCTTGGTGATGACCACCTTGCGGGCGGTGCCCAGCAGGTCGATGCCGGCGTTCTCCAGCTTGAGGCCGACCTCCTCGGAGATCACGGTGCCACCGGTGAGGATGGCGATGTCGCCGAGCATGGCCTTGCGGCGGTCGCCGAAGCCCGGGGCCTTGACGGCGACGGACTTGAAGGTGCCGCGGATCTTGTTCACGACCAGGGTCGACAGGGCCTCGCCCTCGACGTCCTCGGCGATGATGACGAGCGGCTTGCCGCTCTGCATGACCTTCTCCAGCAGCGGCAGCAGGTCCTTGACCGAGCCGATCTTGGAGTTGGCGATGAGGATGTAGGGGTCCTCGAACGTCGCCTCCATGCGCTCCAGGTCGGTCGCGAAGTAGGCGGAGATGTAGCCCTTGTCGAAGCGCATGCCCTCGGTGAGCTCGAGCTCCAGACCGAAGGTGTTGCTCTCCTCGACGGTGATGACGCCTTCCTTGCCGACCTTGTCCATGGCCTCGGCGATGAGCTCGCCGATCTGGGTGTCGGCGGCCGAGATGGAGGCGGTGGAGGCGATCTGCTCCTTGGTCTCCACGTCCTTGGCCTGGGCCAGCAGCTGGTCGGAGACGGCGGCGACGGCCTTCTCGATGCCGCGCTTCAGGGCCATCGGGTTGGCGCCGGCGGCGACGTTGCGCAGACCCTCGCGCACCAGGGCCTGGGCCAGCACGGTGGCGGTGGTGGTGCCGTCACCCGCGACGTCGTCGGTCTTCTTGGCGACCTCCTTGACGAGCTCCGCGCCGATCTTCTCGTAGGGGTCCTCGAGCTCGATCTCCTTGGCGATGGAGACACCGTCGTTGGTGATCGTGGGGGCGCCCCACTTCTTCTCCAGCACGACGTTGCGACCCTTGGGGCCGAGCGTGACCTTCACTGCGTCGGCGAGCTGGTTCATGCCACGCTCAAGGCCGCGGCGAGCTTCCTCATCAAAGGCGATGATCTTGGCCATCAGAAGTGGTCCTCCGGGACACGGTCGACTGCTCGGACCAAGGGGTGCCCGCGACGGACGGCCCTGGTGTGCGGGGGTCCTTTCCCCTACCGCTCCCGGGGGCCTCACCGACCCGGTCCGCTGTCACTCTCACGCTGTGAGTGCTAACGCCAATGATTAGCACTCCGGGTGGTCGAGTGCAAGCCCAATCGCGATCCCGCGAGCCGCCCGGGGCGCTCCCGCCGACCCGCGCAACTCCCCGCCGGGGAACGCCGACGGGCCCGCACGACGCGTGTCGTACGGGCCCGCCGAGAAGCGAGTGGTCACCAGCCGTGGGCCGCGCCGAGCTCCTGGGGTCGGAAGGGGGTCACACCGCGGCGCGGACCATGTCCGCCTGCGGGCCCTTCTGTCCCTGGGAGATCTCGAACTCGACCCGCTGGCCCTCCTCGAGGGTGCGGTAGCCGTCCATCTGGATCGCGCTGTAGTGGACGAAGACGTCCGCACCACCGTCGACCGCGATGAAGCCGTAGCCCTTCTCCGCGTTGAACCACTTGACGGTGCCCTGAGCCATTCCGAACTCCCCTAGTGCTGTGCTGGCCCTTCACGCGCCCGCAGGTCGCGGGCCCGGGTCTGGTTTGAAGGCCGGCCCGGGGAACCCCCCCTGGGCGCAGCCGTGCACGCCGCAATCCTCCACCGGGGGTGCCTGACGGCGCCCTGTGAGCGGGTGATTACGTCGACCGCGGCTGAATGTATCCGGATCGACGCCCTCTGCAACAGGGTCAGCTGCGGGGAATTCCGGCAACGCGCCAAGGGGCAGGACGGGCCAAAGCGGGAGGAATTCGGCATTTCACGCCGGACATAGCGGACGGATTACTACAAATCCCCGCGGGAATTCTGACATCTGCCTGACATGTTTCACGGCCCAGGCACCCGACCGGTCTCAGCGGCCGGACGACCGTCCGGCGATTCGCGGGTGATTCGCGGGTGAGGATGAGGGGAAGCCCTGTTCCCAACCGAGCCACACTCTACTCCGACTTGACCCCGCCATATTCCCGCCGAAATGCGGCCGGCCGCCCGTGCGTACGGAGAACGGAATTCCGTACGCGCGGACGGCCGGTCGGACGAACGGCTCGGGCGGGGTGCCCGGATCGATCGGGGCGCGGCTCAGCAGCCGCCGGCCACCGCCGGGATGATCGAGACGCTGGCGCCGTCCGCGATCCCGGTCGCCAGGCCCTCGGCGAAGCGCACGTCGTCGTCGTTCACGTAGACGTTGACGAAGCGGCGCAGCTTGCCGGCGTCGTCCAGGATGCGGGCGGAGATCCCCGCGTGGTTCTTCTCCAGGTCGGCGATGACCTCGCCCAGGGTGGCGCCCTCGGCGGCCACCTCGGCGGCGCCGCCGGTGTAGGTGCGCAGGATGGTGGGGATACGGACGTTGGCGCTCATGGTTCTCCTAGCGGACGGGGCCCAGCGGGGTGGGGGGTGTTCAGGCGGACGCGAGGCCGGCGTCGTGGAAGGACGCCAGGGTCGGGCGGATGACGGCGGTCATCCCGGACCCGGCGACGGCGTCCAGGGTCTTCAGGCCGTCGCCGGTGTTGATCGCGACGGTCTCCTTGGCCGGGTCCAGCTGGCCGGTCTCCACCAGCTTCTTCAGCACGCCGACGGTCACCCCGCCCGCGGTCTCGGCGAAGACGCCCTCGGTGCGGGCCAGCAGCCGGATCGCGTCCACCACCTCGGCGTCGGTGACGTCCTCGACCGCGCCGCCGGTGCGCCGGGCGATGTCCAGCACGTACGGGCCGTCCGCCGGGTTGCCGATCGCCAGCGACTTGGCGATGGTGTCCGGCTTGACCGGGCGGATCACGTCCTGGCCGGCCTTGAACGCCGCCGACACCGGGGAGCAGCCCGCCGCCTGGGCGCCGAAGACCTTGTACGGCCGGTCCTCGACCAGGCCGAGCCTGATCAGCTCCTGCAGCCCCTTGTCGATCTTGGTCAGCTGGGAGCCGGAGGCGATCGGGATGACGATCTGCTCCGGCAGCCGCCAGCCGAGCTGCTCGCAGATCTCGTACGCCAGCGTCTTGGAGCCCTCGCCGTAGTACGGGCGCAGGTTGACGTTGACGAAGCCCCAGCCCTCGCCGGCCGGGTCGCCGATCAGCTCCGAGCAGAAGCGGTTCACGTCGTCGTAGTTGCCCTCGATGCCGACCAGCTCGCCGCCGTACACCCCGGCCATGACGACCTTGCCCTGCTCCAGGTCGTGCGGGATGAACACGCAGGACTTGAAGCCGGCCCGGGCGGCCGCCGCGCCCACCGCGCCGGCCAGGTTGCCGGTGGAGGAGCAGGAGAGCGTCGTGAAGTCGAAGGCCCGCGCGGCCTCGATGGCGCAGGCCACCACGCGGTCCTTGAACGAGTGGGTCGGGTTGCCCGAGTCGTCCTTGATGTGCAGCTGCGCGGTGAAGCCCAGCTCGCGGCCCAGGTTGTCCGCCTTGACCAGCGGGGTCCAGCCGGGGTTCAGGTTGGGCTTGGTGGCGACGTCGGCCGGGACGGGCAGCAGCGGCGCGTAGCGCCAGATCGAGCTCGGGCCGGCCTCGATCCGGCGGCGCAGCTCCTCGGCGTCCTCGCTGCCGAAGTCGTACGCGATCTCCAGCGGGCCGAAGCACTCCAGGCAGGCGAAGCTCGGACCGAGCGGGAAGCGGGTGCCGCACTCCCGACAGGACAGCGCGGTGGCGGGGCCGAGGTCCACGGATGCGGGTGCGACAGTGTCGATAGCCATGATGGCGGAGGCCTCTCTCCTCATCTTCCCCGTGGCACGGTCGCGCCACAGGCCGGAATTGGCACCTGTCCCGCCGGGGCCTGTCGACAGACAGCCGCGCGAGAAGGTTGCCGGGACGTCAACGGGCCGTTCCCTCAGTCCCTCTGGATGAGCATGTGAAATTGTGGTGGTGCTCAACGGCGACCCCGGCGTGCAAAGGTCCGGCCGCTGTACGAAGACTGTATCCGAAGGCGTCAACCCCGAATGGGATCGTCCGCCACGCGAGATGGCGCGTCCCACCGACCCCGCCGAGGAGAGTCCCGTGCCCGCCGAACCGACCCCCGCGCTGCTCCCGCAGGCGGCGTCCTGGCTGCGCCGCCGCTCGTGGAGCGCGGTCGACCGGCCGGTGCACGCCCTGCTGGAGGCCAAGCGCCGGACCGGCCACACGGTCAGCGTGGTGCTGCCCGCGCTGGACGAGGAGGCCACCGTCGGCGACATCGTCCGCACCATCCGCCGCGAGCTGATGGAGCGCCTCCCGCTGGTCGACGAACTCGTCGTGGTCGACTCCGGCTCGGCCGACGCCACCGCCGCCGTCGCCGCCCGGGCCGGCGCCCGGGTGGAGTACCGCGACGCGATCCTGCCCCGGCTGCCCGCCGTCCCCGGCAAGGGCGAGGTGCTCTGGCGCTCGCTGCTGGTCACCCGCGGCGACATCGTCTGCTTCGTCGACGCCGACCTGCGCGAGTTCGACCCGGCCTTCGTCTCCGGCATCCTCGGCCCGCTGCTCACCGAACCGGACATCCAGCTGGTCAAGGCCATGTACGACCGGCCGCTGGAGACCGAGGGGGCGGTGGTCCCGGCCGGCGGCGGCCGGGTCACCGAACTGGTCGCCCGCCCGCTGCTCAACCTGCACTGGCCGGAACTCGCCGGTTTCGTCCAGCCGCTCGGCGGCGAGTACGCGGCCCGCCGCGCGCTGCTCGAACGGCTCCCCTTCCCCACCGGCTACGGCGTCGAACTCGGCCTGCTGGTCGACGCGCTGGAGACGGTCGGGCTGGACGCCCTGGCCCAGGTGGACGTCGGCGTCCGGCACCACCGGCACCAGGACGGCCAGGCCCTCGGCCGGATGGCCGCCACCATCTACCGCACCGCCCTGGAACGCCTCGACCGTACCCACCGGCTGAAGGCCTCGGCCGACCTCGTCCACCCGCTGCTGACCCAGTTCACCCGCGACCCGCAGAGCCGGGAGTTCACCGCCCACACCCACCCGGTGACCGCCCTGGAACGCCCGCCCATGCACACCGTGCCCGAGTACGCGACCCGACACTGAACACCCACCGAAAGGGTTTGCCGCTCCGGAGCCCCGGCAACGTACCAACCATGGGCGATCTCACGACCGAACGTTCGAGTGTGACCGGCACCGCCCCCGTCCTGGTGGCCTCCAATCGGGGACCGGTGTCGTTCAGCACCGCGGACGACGGCGCGCTGACCCTCCGCCGCGGCGGCGGAGGCCTGGTCTCCGGCCTCTCCGCCATCGACGACCCCGACGCCGTCTGGGTCTGCGCCGCCCTCGGCGCGGCCGACCGGCAGGCCGCCAGGGAGGCCCCGGACGGCCGCCTCGACCTCGCCGGGCACGACGTGGGCGGCCAGGCCGTCCGCATGCTGGACATCGATCCCGACACCTTCGCCCGCGCCTACAACGGCGTCGCCAACTCCACCCTCTGGTTCGTCCACCACCTGCTCTACGCCACCCCCACCGCCCCCGCCTTCGACGCCGGGTTCCGCACCGAGTGGGCCGCCTACCGCGCCTACAACGCCGCCTTCGCCGAGGCGCTGGCCGCCGAGGCAGCCCCCGGGGCCGCCGTGCTGGTCCAGGACTACCACCTCTCGCTGACCCCGGCCCTGCTCCGCGCCGCCC
Source organism: Kitasatospora sp. NBC_01300 (assembly GCF_041435235.1). Taxonomy (NCBI): domain Bacteria; kingdom Bacillati; phylum Actinomycetota; class Actinomycetes; order Kitasatosporales; family Streptomycetaceae; genus Kitasatospora; species Kitasatospora sp. NBC_01300. Next base: position 3,507,405 of record NZ_CP108408.1, read on the forward strand.
GCCCCGACCTGCGGATCGGCCACTTCTCGCACACCCCGTGGGCCCCGCCCGAGTACTTCCGGCTGCTGCCCGACGACGTCGCCGAGGCCGTCCTCACCGGCATCCTGGGCGCCGACCGGGCCGGCTTCCTGACCCGCCGCTGGGCGCTGGCCTTCGCCGACTGCTGCGCCGACCTGCTCGGTGCCGAGGTCGACCGGGACGCCATGACCGTCACCCACGCCGGCCGCACCACCCGGCTCGGCGTGCACGCGCTCGGCGCCGACGCCGACTTCCTGCGCGAGCGCTCCCACCGCCCGGACGTCGACGAACGCCTCGCCGCCCTCCGCGAGGCCGTCGGCGGGCGCCGCACCATCGTCCGGGTCGACCGCACCGAGCTGAGCAAGAACATCGTCCGCGGCCTCCAGGCCTACCGGCACCTGCTGCGCACCCGCCCCGAATGGCACGACCGGGTGGTGCACATCGCCTTCGCCTACCCCTCGCGCACCGACCTCGCCGAGTACCGCGCCTACACCGCGCAGGTCCAACGGCTCGCCGAGGACATCAACGCCGAGTTCGCGACCCCCGCCTGGCAGCCGCTGATCCTGCACGTCGACGACGACTTCCCGCGCTCCCTGGCCGCCTACCGGCTCGCCGACGTGGCCCTGGTCAACCCGATCCGGGACGGCATGAACCTGGTCGCCAAGGAGGTTCCGGTGGTGTCCGACCACGGCTGCGCCCTGGTGCTCTCCCGCGAGGCGGGCGCGCACGCCGAACTCGCCGAGGACGCGCTCACCGTCAACCCGTACGACGTCATCGCCACCGCCGACGCCCTGCACGCCGGCCTCACCATGCCCGAGGAGGAGCGCGCCGACCGCACCAAGCGCCTCGCGGCGGCGGCCACCGCGCTGCCCCCGCAGCAGTGGTTCCTCGACCAGCTCAACGCGCTGTGAACCGGCTCGACGTGCTGTGAACCGGCTCGACGTGCTGTGAACCGGTTCAAAGCACGCTGAGCCCGCTCGACGCGCCGCCGCCCGGCTCAGCCCGCGCCGACGGCCGCACCCAGCGCCGCGAGCAGCTCCACCACGCCGGCCGGGCCCGGGACCACCAGGTCCGCCCGGTCGGCGAGTTCGCGCACCGGCGCGTCCCCCACCGCGCCGCTGCACACCAGCAGCCCCGCCACCCCCTCGCCACGCAGCTTCTCCACCGCCGCGAAGGCCGCCACGTCCCCCAGGTCGTCCCCCGCGTACAGCACCGAAGCCGCCCCGCGCTCACGCAGGAAGCCGGTCAGCGCCGCGCCCTTGTCCACCCCCGGCGGCCGCAGCTCCAGCACCAGCCGCCCGGGCTCCACCACCAGCCCGTGCCCGGCCGCCAGCTCGCCGACCGGCGCCCGCAGCAGCTCCAGCGCCTCCTCGGGCGCCGCCGTGCGCCGGGTGTGCACCGCCAGCGAGCGCCCCTTGTCCTCCAGCCACGTCCCCTCGGGCGCCCCCGCCGCCGCCAGCAGGCCAGGCAGCGCCGCCCGTGCCCCGGCCACCCCGGGGTGCACCGGCGGCGCGGTCACCTCGCCGCCCTCCCAACGCTCGGCGCCGTAGTGCCCCAGCACCACGACCCCGGGCAGCCCGTCCAGGCCGCCGTACTCCGCCGCCAGCGCGGCCGGCCGCCCCGTCACCACCACCACGGCCCGCACCGCCGGCACCAGCGCCCGCAGCGCGGCCGCCGCCCCCGGATGCGCCCGCGCCCGATCGGGGTCCGCCACGATCGGCGCCAGCGTCCCGTCGAAGTCCAGCGCGATCACCGCGTCACCCGGCGCTGCCAGGATCGCCCGCAGCCCGTCCCGCCCGGCAGCCGTGACCGGCGCCCACTTCTCGTCAAAGCCCATGCCCGAGCCCTACCCCGCGGCCCCGTCCCGCTACCGTGCCGCCCGCCGGGCCTCCCGGATCCGGCGCAGCCGGTTCACCAGGACCGGGGCGTGCGCCAGGGCCTCCGGCCGGTCCAGCAGCGCGTTCAGCAGCTGGTAGTACCGGGTGGAGGAGAGCCCCAGCTCCTCCCGGATCGCCCGTTCCTTGGCCCCGGCCGTCCGCCACTGCCGCCCCTCCAGGGCCAGCACCGCCACGTCCCGCTCACTCAGCTCGCCCACCAGGACACCTCCGCCATCACTACGGAGTGTCATTCTCCCGCGTGAGCCGGACACACTGTGCGCCCTCCGGCGTCCGGCCGCCCCGGCTAGCGTCGGCGGTATGACCACGCCCAGCTTCGCCGTGCACATCCCCACCGCCGACCTCGAACCCGATCCGCTCGACCCGGCCCAGATCGTCTCCGGCACCCCGGAGGTCTCCGGCCTGGTCCTCTCCGAGTCCCCCGACGGCCGCCAGCTGCGCGGCATCTGGCAGATCACCCCGGGCGTGGTCACCGACGTGGAGGCCGACGAGCTGTTCGTGGTGCTCAGCGGCCGGGCCACCATCGAGGTCGAGGGCGGCCCGATCCTGGAGGTCGGCCCGGGCGACTGCGCCGTGCTGCGCGAGGGCGACCGGACCACCTGGACGGTCCACGAGACGCTCCGCAAGGCCTACGCCATCACGCTCCCCTGACGAGCCCGCACCGACGACCCCGACCCTGACGACCCCGCCCCCGGAGGGCGCCCCGGCCCGGGTTCACTTGCGGACCCGGGCCGCCTCCTTGACCGCCGCGTCCTGCAGCCCGGCGAGCGCCTGCTTCGGGTCCCCGGTGACGGCCTGCCCGATCCCGGCCTTGATCCGGTTGCTGACGTCGCCCCAGGCCGGGTCCCCGAACGGGTAGAAGCTGGCGTTGGTCAGCCCGACCGCGAACTGCTTGAGGTCCTCGTGCTTCGGGTCGGACGTCATCTGGTTGAACGCGTCCTGGGTGACCGGCAGCAGGTTGTACTGCTCGTCGAACTTCAGCTGGAACTCGCGGGAGTAGGCGAAGGACAGGAACTTCTTGATCTCGTTCTTGTGCCCGTTGGCCTTGAACGCCATCATCCAGTCCGCGACGCCGAGGCTGCCGGTCTTGCCCACGCCGTCCTTCTTGGGGATCGGCGCCGTCCCGAAGTCGATCTTCCCGGCGGTGGCCATCCGCAGCAGCGTCGGGTGCCCGTTCAGCATCGCGACCTTCCCGGCCGCGAAGTCCTGGAAGACGGGGGTGCGGTTCATCTTGCCCGGGTCCGGATAGGTCAGCCCGGTGGCCACCAGGTTGTTCTTCAGCCAGCTGAAGGTGGCCTGGTTCTGGGTGCTGTCGATGGTGTAGTTGCCGACGTCGTCGGAGAGGCTGCCGCCGCCGCTCAGCGACCACAGCATGGACTCGGCGGGCGCCTCCTCCGGCCCGAGCGGCAGCCCGTACGGGGTCACGCCCGGCACCTTGGCCTTGATCTTTTCGGCGTCCTGGCGCAGCTCGTTCCAGGTGGCCGGCGGCTGGGTGATGCCGGCCTGGCGGAAGACCGCCTTGTTGTAGAAGAGCACCCGGGAGGACGAGACGAACGGGATGCCGTACTGGGTGCCGAGCACCTGCCCGGCGTGCGCGAAGGTGTCCAGGAAATTGGCCTGGGTGTCCATCGAGAGCACGTCGGCGGCCGGGTACAGCCGGTCCGCCGCGACCTGGTCGGCGAAACCGCCGGTCTGCAGCAGGTCGGGGGACTTGCCGGCCGCGATCATGTCGTCGACCTTCTTGCCGATGTCGGTCCAGCTGTCCACCTCGACGTCGACCTTGATGCCGGGGTTGGCGGCCTCGAAGCCGCGCGCGATCTCGTCCCAGTACAGCTTGGAGCTGGTGTCGGCGCTCTCCCCGTAGTCGGCGGCGACCAGCTTGAGGGTGACCGGCCCGTCGTCCTTCCCGCCGCAGGCGCTGACGGCGGTGAGTACCAGTGCTCCGGCCAGCGCGGTGCCGAGGACGCGGGTGGGAACGTGGGCGCGCCTGTTCAACGCGGGTACCGCCTTCAGGGGAGAACTGCGACCGGACGGGGGAATCCGGGAGGGGGGAGGCGCAACACTGCCAAACCCACCGGGCGGTGGTCCACACCACTGTGCCGAGCCCGCCGAGTAGTTATCGAAGTGCGGACGTCATTGCACGATGCGCAACAGAAGGTGAACGGAAGGCGCCCGGCGCAAAGCCGCTCACACCGCCCCCATCTGCGACAAAGCTCACCTACTTTGGACCAGACCAATCCGACAACTGGACTAGACCTCTTCTACCCGACCAAGGGAAACTGTCCTCCGTGAAGCACGTCATCGCACTCGATGTAGGCGGCACCGGCATGAAGGCCGCGCTGCTCGCCCAGGACGGCTCCGTGCTGTTCGAAGCACGCCGACCGACCGGGCGGGAGCATGGCACGGACGCCGTGGTCACCGCCATCCTCGACTTCGCCGCCGACCTGGCGGACGAGGGCCGGGGCCGCTTCGGCGTCGCCCCGCTCGCGGCCGGCGTCGCCGTCCCCGGCACGATCGACGAGAGGAACGGCATCGCGGTCTACTCGGCCAACCTCGGCTGGCGGGACCTCCCGCTGCGCAAGCTCCTGGGCGAGCGCCTGGCCGGGCCCGACCGCGCCGGCATCCCCGTCGCACTCGGCCACGACGTGCGCTCGGGCGGCCTGGCCGAGGGCCGGCTCGGCGCCGGCCGGGGCGTCGACCGCTTCCTGTTCATCGCGCTGGGCACCGGCATCGCCGGTGCCATCGGCATCGGCGGCCGGATCGAGGCCGGCGCGCACGGCTACGGCGGCGAGATCGGCCACGTCGTGGTCCGCCCGGGCGGACCGCAGTGCGGCTGCGGCGCCCGCGGCTGCCTGGAGACGCTCGCCTCCGCCTCCGCCGTGTCCCGTGCCTGGGCCGCGGCCAGCGGCGACCCCGACGCCGACGCGGCATCCTGCGCCGCCGCGGTGGACGCCGGGGACGACCGCGCGCTCGCGGTCTGGCAGGGCGCCGTCGACGCCCTCGCCGACGGGATCGTGCTCGCCCAGAGCCTGCTCGACCCGTCCACGGTGATCGTCGGCGGCGGGCTGGCCGAGGCCGGTGACACGCTCTTCGGCCCGCTGCGCGCGGCGGTCACCGAGCGCCTGACCTTCCAGATGCCCCCGAAGGTCGTACCCGCCATGCTCAAAGACACCGCCGCGTCCCTGGGCGCGGGCCTGCTCGCCTGGGATCTGCTCTCCATGGAGGTGACCGCGTGACCACCGCGGACCGTGACCGTACCGCACTGGCCGGCGCCCGGCTGGTCCTGCCCGGCGGCGTCGTCGAGGGCGGCCGCCTGGCCGTCGAGGGCGACCGGATCGCCGGCCTCGGAGGCGGGAGCGAGCCGGGCGACCTCGACCTGACCGGGTACACCGTCGTCCCCGGCTTCGTCGACCTGCACGTGCACGGCGGCGGCGGCGCCTCCTACGCCTCCGGCATCGCGGAGGAGGCCCTGCTCGCCGCCCGGACGCACCTGGAGCACGGCACCACCACCACGGTCGCGTCCACCGTCACCGGGGAGATCGACGAGGTCGCCCGCCAGGCGTCCGTGCTGTCCGAGCTGGTCGAGGACGGCGTGCTGGCCGGCATCCACTTCGAGGGCCCGTTCATCTCCCACAACCGCTGCGGCGCCCACCGCCCCGACCTGCTGCGCGATCCGGACCCGGCGCTGGTGCGCAAGCTGGTCGACGCGGCCCGCGGCCACGCGAAGATGGTCACCCTGGCCCCCGAACTGCCCGGCGGCCTGGACTCGGTGCGGATGCTCGCCGACCTCGGCGTGATCGCCGCCGTCGGCCACACCGACTCCGACTACGCCACCACGCTGGAGGCGATCGACGCCGGCGCGAGCGTCGCCACCCACCTCTTCAACGCGATGCCCGGCATCGCCCACCGCGCCCCGGGCCCGATCGTGGCGCTGCTGGAGGACGAGCGGGTCACGGTCGAGCTGATCAACGACGGCGTGCACCTGCACCCGTCCGTGCTCGACCTCGCCTACGGCACCGCCGGGGCGTCCCGGGTCGCCCTGATCACCGACGCGATGGGCGCGGCCGGCATGGGCGACGGCCTCTACCCGCTCGGCCCGCTCCAGGTCGAGGTCAAGGACGGCGTCGCCCGGCTGGTCGAGGGCGGCGCCATCGCCGGCTCCACCCTGACGCTGGACGTCGCGTTCAAGCGCTCGCTCACCGTCAACGGCCTGACGCTGAACCAGGCCGTCGAGTCGCTGTCCGCCACCCCGGCCCGCCTGCTGGGCCTCGCCGACTCGATCGGCTCGCTGGAGGCCGGCAAGCAGGCCGACCTGGTCGTGCTCGACTCCGAGGGCTACGACCTGGTCGCCGTCATGCGTCGCGGCCGCTGGGTCCTCGGCGGCGAGCGCTTCGACGTGGTCAAGCCCTCCTGACGGCCCGCCGGAACGCCGACGGCCGCCCTTCCCCCACGGGGACGGGCGGCCGTCTCGCGTTCGACTCAGCCGATCAACCGGTCAGATGCTCAACCGGTCAGCCGCTCTGCCGGTCAGCCGGTCGCATTCGGTTCGAGGGTGATCTGGTCGATCAGGATCGAACCGGAGGGCACGGTGAAGGTGATGGTGTTCGCCCCGGCCTGGAGCTGCGGGAGTATCCAGGTGTTGAACCAGGAGGACGCCGGGTCCTTGCCGGACGCGTAGTTCTTGAAGAGCAGCCCGCTCGGCCAGTCCTTGCCGTTCACCGAGGCGGCGCCCTTCAGGTCCCCGCCGGTGTTGTTGTAGTGCACGTTCAGCTTGTAGGTGCCGGCCGCGGCGACCTCGCCGCTCCAGGTCACCGAGCCGCCGGGCTGGAGCGTCAGGTAGCTGCCGTCGGCGGACTTGGTGCCCTTGATGCCGTTGCCGGACGGCGCGTTCTGGGCCTGGAGCTGGCCCGCGTCCACGGTCAACGGCCCGGCCGGGGCGGTGGTGCTCGCCGAGGCCGAGGGGGTCGGGGACGAACTGCCGGTCGCCGGCGCGCTGGGGGAAACCGCAGCGGTGGTCTGGACGCCGCCCTTGGCGGTCTTGTCGCCGTCCGGGTCGCCCTTGGAGAGCGCGATCCCGGCGCCGATCGCTATGGCCGCGACCACCGCGACCGCACCGATCACCGCGCCCTTGCTCCGGCCGCTGCTCGACCGGTCCTCCCCCGGCTGCGGCCGGGAGTGCTCGGCGTAACGGGTCTGCTGGGTGGGCGCGGTGCCGTACTCGGGCTGCTGCTGCTGCGGCGGGTACGGCTGCTGGCCGCCGGGGTAGCCCTGCTGCGGCCCCGCCTGCTGACCGTACTGGGGCTGCTGCGGCCTCGGCTGGTAGGGCTGCTGCCCGTACTGGGCCCGGCCGACCTCCATCGGACGGCTGTACGGCGTCCGGGGCACGCCCTGCTGTGGCTCGGCCGGCTGCCCGGAGGCACCCTCCGCCGGGCGGTAGAGGTAGCCGAACGGGTCGTCGTCCTGCGGGGCACCGCCCTCGGGCGCTCCGTTGTTGCCGGCGGTCGTCACGGTGGTCAACTCCCCCATCCGGTTCGCGCCGCCGGGATGCGGGGCCGCCGGCGCAGATCATGGACGCTGTCGTACCCGGGAACCCTACCTGTCCTTTGTGACAGCCGGAAAAGAACCCTTGACAACCCGTGGGTAACCAGGACCGGGCGGGTTCAGCCCGCCCGTCGGTGCGAACGCTCGCCCCGCGCGCCGCGCACCGCGCCGCCCCGGGCCCGCTTCTCGTCGTACATCCGCTCGTCCGCGGTGTGCAGCACCTCCTCGATGCTCATCCCGCAGCCCGCCCAGCCGACCCCGAGGCTCACCCCCACCCGCATCGCCCGGCCGTCGATCCGCATCGGCGGGATGATGGCGCCCCGCAGCCGGTGGGCCAGGTCCTTGGCCTCCTCGCGGCCGATCCCGTCGGCCAGCACGACGAACTCGTCGCCGCCGAGCCGGGCCACCGTGTCGCCGTCCCGGACGGCCTGGCTCAGCCGCCGGGCGACCTCGACCAGCACCGCGTCGCCCGCGTTGTGGCCGAACCGGTCGTTGATCGACTTGAAGCCGTCCAGGTCGCAGAAGAGCACCGCGAGCCCCTTGTCCAGCGACGCCGCGACGCCGGAGCGGAACGGTACGGACCACGCCTCGCCGCCCGGACCCTGGTCGGCCGGGACCACCGCGTGCACGTGCTCCCCGTAGCCCGGGGCGAGGCCGTACGGCGGGCCGCCCTCGGGCATCCCGTAGCCGTGCACCGGCCCGCCGTACGGGTCCGCGCCCTCCAGCCGGTCGTACGCGGCGTGCGCGCTGTAGGAGTCGGCCGGGTAGCCGTACGGCGCCGGGTAGGCCGGCTCGCCCGGCCCGGCGGGGGCCCCGACGGTCTGCGGCTCGGCGCAGAGCCGGCGGCCCAGCCGGGCCTTCAGTTCGGCACCGTTCGGCAAGCCGGTGAGCGCGTCGTGGCTGGCCCGGTGGGCGAGCTGGAACTCGTGCCGCTTGCGGTCCTCGATGTCCTCGACGTGGGTGAGCAGGAAGCTCGGGCCCTCGGCCGCGTCCGCCACGATCGAGTTGCGCAGGCACACCCACTGGTAGCCGCCGTCCCGCCGGGACAGCCGCAGTTCCGCCCGGCCGCTCTCGGCACTGGTGCGTTCCAACAGCGCCCGGTCCTCCGGGTGCACGAGGTCGGCGAAGCTCTGCTGGCGCAGCACCGCGCGGGGGCGGCCGAGCAGGCGACAGAGCGCGTCGTTGACCCTGGTCAGCTGGCCGCGCCCGGCGCCGTGCAGTTCGGTGATGGCCATCCCGCTGGGCGCGTACTCGAAGGCCTGACGGAAGCTCTCCTCGCTGGCCCGCAGGGCCTGCTGCTCCTTCTCCAGGCGGGCCAGCGCGCGCTGCATCTCGGCCCGCAGCCGGGCGTTGCCGATCGCGATGGAGGCCTGCAGCGAGAACATCTCCAGCGCCTCGCGGGTCCACGCCCCGGGCCGCTTGCCGCTGCGCGGGCGGTCCACCGAGAGGACGCCGAGCAGGTCGCCGCCGGCGCTGTACATCGGGGCGAGCAGTCCGTCGGCGGGGTGCCAGTCGTTGGCGTAGACGGGCAGCGGGCCGTCCCCGATCCAGCGCGGGATGTCGCTGGCGACGGCCCAGCCGCGGTCGTACGGCAGGAAGCGCAGGGTGCCCCAGTGGTCGCTGACGCCGAGCAGCCGGTCCCAGGACTCCCGGGAGCCGACCTGGCCGAGCAGGACGGAGGGGCCGCCCATGGTGCTCTCCTCCAGCTCCCAGACGGCCGCCACCACGAGGTCCCCGTCCGGGCGGACCAGGCTGACCGCGGCGGCGTCGAAGCCGAGCCCGTGCACCGCACCCTCGACGACGGCCTGCAGCGTGCCCGCCAGGCTGCGGGCAGCGTTGAGGTCCGCCACGACCCGGTGCAAGGTGCGGAGGGTCGCGAGACGGACGTACGGCTCCGACTCGGCTTCCATGCGGGGGCTCCCCGGCTGCTTCGGATAGTTCTTGATTGGTTATCGTCCGATTGCCAGAAGAACTGAATCACAGGGAGCACAGCGTTCGGCACGCTCGGTCAGCAATAGGCCATCACTTGTGACTTAAATCACACGACACTAATGCACCCTTAATCAGCTCATCCGCCCCATAGCGGGACATAAAGCGCTATCGGGATATTTCCCTTGGTCGACCGCATTGGCCCCGCCCTGAAGCCCGCTGCCGCCCGGCAGGCCCCTTGCTTCACTCCTGAGGGTGAGTCCCGAACCCGGCCGCAACCGCACCCCGTGCGCCGCTGGTCCTACGACCTCGGCCCGATGCCGATTCCGGCGGCCGCCGACTACCGTGCGGTACGTGTACTCGTCCCCGCAGCCCGAAGCTGCCTCCCACGCCACGCCCGACGAGTTCCGGGCGGCACTCTCCCAGCTCGCCTCCGGCGTGAGCCTGGTGACCGTCCACGACCCGGAGGACGGCGAGGACGTCGGCATGACCGCCACGTCCTTCCTGTCCGTGTCGCTGGAGCCGCCGCTGGTCCTGATCTCGGTCCGCGAGGACTCCCGGATGGACGAGGTGCTCTCCCGCACCGACACCTGGGCGGTCTCGCTGCTCACCGAGGGGCAGAAGGCGCTCGGCTCCCGCTTCGCCATGAAGGGCCGGCTCAGCGACCGGCTGCTGTTCGCGGACACCCCGCACCACCGCGGCCCCCGCTCCGGCGCCCCGCTGATCGACGGCGCGCTCGCCACCGTCGAGTGCCGCACCGAGCAGCGGATACCGGCGGGCGACCACACCCTGCTGCTCGGCCGTGTCCTGGAGGCCGCGGTACCCAGCCCGGCCGGCCGGCCGCTGCTCTACTTCCGCGGCGGCTACCGCGCCCTCGGCTGAACCGCCCCGGCTACTCGCCGCCCCGCGGCGACTGCCGCCCCTGCTTCAGCTCGGAGCGGCGCCGCTTGTTGGACAGCCGGCGCTCGACCATCCCCCGGCTCGGCCTGGTCGCCCGGCGGGACTTCGGCGGCGGCGCGCACGCCTCGGTCAGCACCGCCGACAGCCGGGCCGCGGCCGCCTCCCGGTTGCGCCACTGCGAGCGGAACTCCGAGGCCTGGATCACCAGCACCCGGCCGTCCACCAGCCGCCCGGCCAGCCGCTCCAGCGCGCGCTCGCGCCACACCTCGGGCAGCGCTCTGGACGCCGCCAGGTCGTAGCGCAGCTCGACCTTGCTGTCGGAGGTGTTGACGTGCTGGCCACCGGGGCCGGAGGAACGCGAGAAGCGCCAGACGAGCTCGGTGTCGGGGACGACCACCGACCCCCGTACGCGGATGGGCTCGGGCATGCGTCCATCATCCCGCGCCCGTACCGCCCGGTCACCCGGTTATCCGCGGCGGCCGACGGCCCGGTTCCGCGCCACCGCCCGCAGCCCGGACAATGGCGTACGTGATCGAGCTCGGCTACTCCCTCTCCAACCGCTTCCCCGACCCCCCGCAGACGGACTACCGCTCCGTCCCGGTGCGGTCCCTGCGGTACGACCTGTTCTGCGGCGACGTCTACCTGGACGCCGAGGGCGCCGAGCTGTCCACCGGCTGGGGGTGGGTGCCGGTGCTCGACTTCGCCTGGGCGCTGTGCGACATCGTCGAGGAGCTGGACCGCGACCCGGACGGCGGCCGGGCCGCCCGGGTGCAGACCGCGGACCTCGACTTCACCCAGAACACCGAGCTGCTGCGGTTCGCCCGCCGCTTCAACTGGGTCGAGATCACCGCGACCTGGCTGCCGGACGAGCCGCCCGCCGTGGTCCGCCACGGCGAGCTGCGGCGCGAGGCCCGGGACTTCCTCCAGGACACCCTCGCCGATCTCTTCGATATGCACCCCGAGCTGGCCGACAATCCGAACATCTGGTCGCTGCAGGGCCGGTTCCCCCGGATCTGACCAGGACATTGTCAGGCCTTTGCCGGCGGATTGACGTCCACGAAGAATTCACGGGCTTCGCGGAACCAACCCACCGGAGTATTGCGTTGTCCCGGAAAAAGCGAACGAAGGGACTGCAATCGCCATGCCAGTGAGCCTTTCCAAGGGTGGCAACGTCTCGCTGACCAAGGAGGCCCCGGGCCTGTCCGCGGTCAGTGTCGGCCTGGGCTGGGACGTCCGGACCACGACCGGCACCGAGTTCGACCTCGACGCCAGCGCGATCGTCCTGAACGCGGACGGCAAGGTGCTCTCCAACGGGCACTTCGTCTTCTTCAACAACACCAGCAGCCCGGACAACACCGTCGTGCACACCGGTGACAACCGCACCGGTGAGGGCGCCGGCGACGACGAGTCGATCAACGTCAACCTGGCCGGCCTGCCGGCCGAGGCCGTCAAGATCACCTTCCCCGTCACCATCTACGACGGGGTCGCCCGCGGCCAGAGCTTCGGCCAGGTCCGCAACGCGTACATCCGCGTGGTGAACGCCGCCGGCGGCGCCGAGATCGCCCGCTACGACCTCTCCGAGGACGCCGCCACCGAGACCGCCATGATCTTCGGCGAGCTCTACCGCAACGGCGGCGAGTGGAAGTTCCGCGCCGTCGGCCAGGGCTACGCCTCCGGCCTGGCGGGCATCGCTCAGGACTTCGGCGTCCAGCTCTGACGCCCCGCCGGGCCCCTCCCGGCCCGGCGCACCGCCTGGAACGAAAGCGGCGCGGGACATCGGTCACACCGACGTCCCGCGCCGCTTTCGCGTGCCCGGCCCGGGCTCAGCGCGAGGCGCGCAGCTCCGGCAGCTGGATCAGCTCGGTCTCGTCCTCCGGGGTCAGGTCCACCACCGCGGGCGCACCCGGCGCCGACTCGGCCGCCGGCTGCGACTCCTGCGAGTCGGCCACGGCCTCCTGCACCTCACGAGCTTCCTGGGCCTCCTGGGCCTCCTGCGCCTCGGCCTTCGCCTGCGCGGCCACCGCCTCGTCGCCCACCACGTCGGCCAGGTCCGTGCGCTCGCCCAGTTCTGCGACGCTGCCCACCGAAGGCGCCGGGGCCGCCGCCCGCACGGCCGCGCCCGAACCCCGGCCGAAGAAGCTGAAGCCCGGCCCGCGCACCGCCCCGGACTGCGCCGACCGCGGCCGCTGCCGCTCCACCTGCGCGGGCGCCGCGACCGGAGCGGACGGCGTCCCGCCGAGCTGCCCGACCGTGGCGGTCAGCGCCGGGCGCACCGGCGCGGGCCGCACCGGCGCCGGGGCCTGTGCCCGGCTCTGGTCCTGTGCCTGTGCCTGTGCCTGTGCCACCGGAGCCTGCTCCGGAGTGGGCACCGCGGGGGCCACCGGCGCCGGCACCGAGGGCGCCACCACCGCGGGCACGGGCGCCGGGGCCGCAGCGGCCGGTGCCGTACGCGCCCGCAGCGCGACCGCCGAGCCCGCCGTCCGCTCCCGCCGCGCCTCCTGCTCCGCCGCCCGCCGCTCCAGCAGCCGCAGCACGGACGCCGCACGGACGAACGCGGCCGGGCTGGCCGGGTACTTGGGGCGGCTCGCGGCGAGCGCCCGCTGGGCCGCCTCGGCCTCCTTGAGCGCCTGTTCGGCCACCGTCACGGCCCGCTCCCGCAGCAGCCGGGCGATCTCGGTCTCGGCCTTCGCCAGCCGCGACTTCTCCGCCGTCAGCCGCCGCCCGAACCGGGTGGCCCGCTCCTCGGCGACCTCCGCCGCGTACTCGGCCTCCGCCAGCTGCTCCTCGAAGCGCTCCTCGGCCCGCAGCCGCTGCGCCGCGGCCATCTCGGCGGCCGCCCGGGCCGCCTTGTCCCGCTGCCGCAGCAGCAGCGCGAAGCCGAGCGTCGCGACCACCGCCGCGACACCCACCGAACGCACGAGGACGGCGTCCTGACTGAAGAGCAGAGCGGCCAGCGCGGCGACGAGCAGCACGCCGGCGGCGGTGGGGGGGAAGATCCGGCCGAGGACGGAGGAATGACGGTGGCGTCCGCGAGACATGCCAAGAAACTAGCGTGCGAATTGGGGCCGTGTCAGCCCAGGGTCCTCTTCCGCCCTTGACAGTGCGCAAGTTTTACCGCACGTACCCGGCGTTTCACTCAAGATCACGAAAAAAGACCTGTTCAGCGGGGCGAGGGCGCCGGGCCGCTCGGATCGTCGTGGTTCTCCGGCAGCTTGCACACGTGCTGCAACCAGAGCGCCGCCGCGATCACCGCCACCCCGGCCAGCACCGCGAGCCCGGCCGTGACGGCCTGGTCCTTGCGCGCCGACACGTCCAGCTCGCCGAGCAGGAAGATCCCCGCGCCCGCGTAGACGCCGGTGACCACCGCCGAGACCAGCGCGCTGGCCTGCCCCAGCACCACCGCCCGGGCCGCCAGCAGCGGGTCGACGCCCTTCGCGCCGGGCTGCCGCTCGCGCACCGCCTTCAGCCGGGACCGCAGCGAGAGGGCGGTCGCCAGCAGGACCACCGCCACCGCCGCCAGCACCACCGGTGCCGCGACCGGCACGGCCGGCAGCGTGTCCAGGGAGGCCCAGAGCTTGGCACCGGCCCAGGACAGCGCCGTGGTAGCAGCGGTGATGCCGACCAGCAGGCGGAGGCGAAGCAGCTTCACTCGGAGGAGGTCCTTCCCGGGGTTACCAGAGCCGGCCGCCGCCCGGTGGCCCGGCACAACGGCGCCAGGCCACCGTACCGGGCCCGGCCGGGCGGGCACCCGCGCGAACGGCGGACACCTACTCGTACGGCCGGGCCCCCCGGTCGAGTTCCCCGGCCGCCCTCACCGGGCCGCCGGGCCGGGGCCGGTCACTCCGGCAGCGTCAGCCGGATGTCGTCCCGCCGCCGGACGCCCTGCGCGCCCGGGCCGCCGAGCGCGTCCAGCAGTTCGCCGACCTGCCCGTGCCCGGGCACCTCGGCCTCCGGCTGGGCGTCCAGCCAGGGGGCGAGCACGAAGGCCCGCTCGTGCGAGCGCGGGTGCGGCAGCAGCAGCTGCGGGTCGTCGCTGAGCACGCCCTCGTAGGCCAGGATGTCGACGTCCAGGGTCCGCGGACCCCAGTGCACCGTCCGGACCCGCCCGAAGGCGTCCTCGATCGCGTTGCCGCGCTCCAGCAGGTCGCGCGGCGGCAGCGAGGTGCGCAGCACGACGACCGCGTTGTAGTAGTTGGGCTGTTCGTCCGGGCCGCCGACGGCCTCGGTCTCGTAGACCGCGGAGACGGCCTTGATCTTGAGCCCGGGGGTGTCGGCGAGCGCGTCGACGGCGCCCTGGAGGGTGTCCAGGCGGTTGCCCAGGTTGCTGCCGAGTGCGATCACCGCGCAGCGCTGGCTGTGCAGCGTGGTGTCGGCGGAGTCCACCCGGCTCTCCAGGTCGAACGTGGTCGGCGAGGCGGTCGGGTCGCTGGTGCTCATCGAGATCCCTCTGCAACTGGAACGGGGCGCACGGCGGCGGTCATGCGCGGCCCCGGTGAATGGTCACGGTCACGTCGTCGAACGGCACGGTGATCGGGGCGTCGGGCTTGTGCACGGTCACCTCGACCTCCTCGACCGCTTCGTGCTTCAGGCACTGGTCGGCGATGCGCTGGGCCAGGGTCTCGATCAGGTCGACCGGCTCCCCCGCGATGATCGCGGTGACCTCCTCGGCCACGAGGCCGTAGTGCGCCGTGCGGGTGAGGTCGTCGCCGGCCGCGGCGGGGCGGGTGTCCAGGTACAGCACGAGGTCGACCACGAAGGTCTGGCCCTCGATGCGCTCGCGCTCGAAGACGCCGTGGTTGCCCCGGGCACGCAGCCCCCGCAGGGTGACGCGGTCCAGCAAACGAATCACTGCTCCCAGTCGGACGGGCCCCACCCGGAGAATGGCATGGACGAGCGGGGCGAAGGCGGGCAGCACACCCGCCACTCCGTTTCGAATCTACCCGCGGGCGCTGACAACGTCTGACCGTCCTACCCGGCACGAACCGTCGCCACGCGCACCGGAATGGCGATTGACGTGAACGTTCGGTGACCACTCGGGAATTCCCGGGCGACCGCCCGGCGGCGTTTTCCGAAGGCCGCCCGAATCAGTCCTCGTCCTCGTCGTCACCGCTGGTCAGAACGGGTGAACCGTGGTGCGACCAGAGCTTCCACCCGCCCGGGGTACGGCGGAACAGATTCGTCGACACGACCTTTCCGCCGACCAGCGGACCGAGTTCCCCCTCCTCCTCCGCCTCGCCGCCGGAGAGGATGTTCTCGGTGCACGTGACAAGGGCCACATCTCCGTGGACCTCGGCCTCGACATCGGTCAGGAAGAACTGGATGTACTCCGTGTTCATCATGATCAGCATGTACGAGCGGGTCACCTGCGCCCGTCCGCGCAGCACCGGCCAGCCGGGGTGCACGCACACCACGCCGCCCTTGTCGTCCGCGTCCGCGGCCCCCAGCCAGGCGTCCTCGACCGCCTCCAGGTCCCCCTCCTCCAGCGCCTGGTAGAGCGCCTGGTTGGCCGCGAGCACCGCCTCCAGGTCCGCCTCGCGGGCCTGGCCGGCCGTTCCGCCGCTCAGCCTGCCGTCACCTGTCACAGACCCTCCCTCACCCCTTGCCGGGCCGCGTGCTGCCAGGCCGCGACCACCCGGACGGCGTCCGCCGTGCCGGACACGTCGTGCACCCGCACCGCCCAGGCGCCGGCCTGGGCCGACAGCACCGACACCGCGGCGGTCGCGTCGTCGCGCTCCCGGGCCGGGCGCAGCGCCCCGGTTTGCGGGTCGGCGAGCAGCGTACCCAGGAACCGCTTGCGCGATGCGGCCACGAGGACGGGACGGCCGAGCGCGGTGAGCGCGTCCAGTCGGCCGAGCAGCGCCCAGTTGTGCTCGGGGGTCTTGGCGAAGCCGAGGCCCGGGTCGAGGATCAGCTGGTCCTCCTTGACCCCGGCCGCCAGCAGCGCGTCCACCCGGACGGCCAGCTCGGCGACGACGTCCGTCACGACGTCCCGGTAGACCGCCAGCCGCTCCATGTCCGCGGACTGGCCGCGCCAGTGCATCACCACGAACGGCGCGCCGGTGTCGGCGACCACCCGGGCCATCTCCGGGTCGGCGAGCCCGCCGGAGACGTCGTTGACGAGCGCGGCACCGGCCGCCACGGCCTGCTCGGCGACGGAGGCCCGCATGGTGTCGACCGACACCACGACCCCGGCGGCGACGAGCTCGCGCACCACCGGCAGCACCCGGCGCAGCTCCTCCTCCTCGGGCACCCGCTGCGAGCCGGGCCGGGTGGACTCGCCCCCGACGTCCACCAGGTCCGCGCCGCGGGCGCGCAGGGCGAGCCCGTGCGCGATCGCCTTGGCGGGGTCGTGCCAGAGGCCGCCGTCCGAGAAGGAGTCGGGCGTGACGTTGACCACACCCATCACGGCGCAGCGGTCGAGCCGCGGCAGTCCGGCCGGCAGCGAGAAGGACGGCGAGTTGCTCATGCGCCCATTATCGAACGGGGCCCCCGCCGAGGATTCTCGGCGGGGGCCCCGTTGGTCGCGGCGGTGCCTCAGGCGGCCTCGGTGACGTCGCGGGCGCCCGGGGTGGGCATCAGGCCCTCCCGCTGGCGCCGGCGGCCGAAGCGCGGCATGCCGAGGGTGATGAAGGCCTCGGCCTGCATCGCGGCGAAGCCGATCCGCGGCAGGTCCCGGGTGTTCGGGAAGACCAGGAAGCGCGGTTCCCATTCGGGCTGGAACTTGGCGTTGAACTTGTACAGCGACTCGATCTGGAACCAGCGCGAGAGGAACACCAGCAGTCCGCGCCAGGCCCGCAGCACGGGGCCTGCGCCGATCCGCTCGCCGCGGGCCAGCGCCGAGCGGAACATCGCGAAGTTGAGCGACACCCGGCGCACGCCCATCGCGGGCACGGCCTGGAGGGCGGCGACGATCAGCAGCTCGTTCAGGCCCGGGTCGGCCGCGCGGTCGCGGCGCATCAGCTCCAGCGAGATGCCGTCCGGCCCCCAGGGCACGAAGTGCAGCACGGCCTTCAGGTCGTCGCCGCTCTCGCCCTCCTCCGGGGCCTTGTGGGCGGTGACCACCACGCAGTCGTCGTCCAGCGGGTCGCCGAAGCGCCCGAGGGCCATCGAGAAGCCGCGCTCGGTGTCGGTGCCGCGCCAGCGGGCGGCGGCGTCGGCGATCCGGTGCTTCTCCTCCGGGGTGAGGTCGCTGACCCGGCGCACCTGGCAGGAGTAGCCGTTGCGCTCGATCCGCTTGACCATCTGGCGGACGTTGCGCATGGCCCGGCCGGAGAGCGAGAAGGTGGCGGTGTCGACGATCGCCTCGTCGCCCAGCTCCAGCGCGTCCAGGTCCGCCTCGCGGGTCCAGACCTCGCCGCCGACCTCGCTGCAGCCCATCACGGCCGGCACCCAGGCGTGCTCGCGGGCCTCGGCCATGAACACCTTGATCGCGCCCGGCCAGGCCTCGACGTCGCCGACCGGGTCGCCGGAGGCCAGCATCACGCCGGAGACCACCCGGTAGGAGATCGCGGCCTTGCCGGTGGGCGAGAACAGCACGCTCTTGTCGCGGCGCAGCGCGAAGTAGCCGAGCGAGTCGCGCTCGCCGTGCCGGGTGAGCAGCTCGCGGACCTTCTCCTCGTCCTCCGGGGTCAGCTCCGGCTTGGGCTTGCCCGGGCGCAGCGCCAGGTAGGCGGTGGTGAAGGCGGTCAGCAGGCCCAGCCCGCCGAGCAGGTAGGCGACCAGGTCGGACATCCGGACGTTGTTGTACCGGATCGGCCCCTCGAAGCCGAACAGCCCGTACACGACGTGCTGGAGGCGCTCGGGCAGGGCCGGGTAGCCGATCTCGTACTTGGTCCGGGTGCTCACGATCAGCAGGCCGAGCAGCACGCTGACGGCGCCCATCACGATCAGGTTGACCAGCGCCCGCCAGCGGGTGCGCGGGTCGGCCTTGGCGTAGAACTCGCGCTGGTGCACCAGCATCACCACGAAGACCGCCAGCGAGACCACCGCCGGGCCGACCTGGTGCCAGCGCACGATGTGCAGCGCGGCGCCGACCGGCAGCAGCACGCACACCGCCCGCCAGGCCCGCCGCTTGCGCCGGCGCAGCGCGTGCGCGAGCAGCACCAGCAGCAGGCCGACCATCATCGTCCCGACCGCGGCCAGCGAGGTGGTGCCGCCGGGCAGCTGCCCGGTGAAGGTGTGCATCTTGGAGTGCCGGAGCTTGGGGAACACCGCGCTGGCGATGTCGACCAGGCCGATCAGCAGACAGGCGTACCCGACCGCGCGGGGCAGCCAGGCCCTCGGAACGGCCGCCGCCTGGGTGCGAAGCGTCTGCAGGCCGCGTCGGCGACGCGGCTGCTCGGGGCTCGGCTCAACGGACACGGGAACGCTCATGGAAGCTCAGCGTAGAGGCTGCGGGACGCCGTCCGGTCACTCCGGGGGAGCACGTGTGATGGACCTTCAATGCCTTTTCCTTCATCAGGCAATGCGCATACCAAGGACCCGGAAACGGTCGGTAAACCGGTGCCGTGGGCGCGCTGCGGTGGAGCCGGGGACGGAGCCGAGGGCCTGCCGCCGCGTGGCGCGGCAGGGTCCTCCGGTACGCCGTACGTACGGTGGACGCCGCATTCTAGGGCGCCGGTTGCCTGTGGCTCCCCCCGCCCTCCCAGCTCGCCCGGGCATCCGGACAGCCTAGCCGCGGTGGCCGGAGCTGACGGACCGCCAGACGATGAGGCGTGCACCGACAGTGTCCCACCGGAAGGCCGACGGCATGGAACTGACCAGCGACGCGCTGGTGAACTCGCTGCTCGCACTCGGCGCTGCGGCTCTCGTCACCACCCTGTGGCTCTGGCCGCGACTGGCGCGCCAGCGCCCGCTGCCCGTGCTGGGCCGCATCGGCCTGCTGACCGTCACTCAAGTCGCGGTCGTGGCCGTGCTGGCGCTGGCGGTGAACAACTCCTTCGGGTTCTACACCTCGTGGGACGACCTGCTCAGCCCCGGCAGCACCAAGCTCGCGCTGACCAGCAACGAGAACCACAAGAGCGGCGCCCCGGCCTCGGACACCCAGCTCCAGCCGACCGACGAGGGCGGTCTGGAGACCGTCACCGACCTGCCCAAGGGCCCGCCCGAGGAGGTCGGCAAGGTCGAATCGGTCCGGGTCACCGGCAAGGAGACCGGGCTGTCCGACCAGCTGTTCGTCTACCTGCCGCCCGAGTACTTCGACCCGAAGTTCGCCCTGGTCCGCTTCCCCGTCCTGGTCGCCATCTCCGGCTTCCCCGGCACCTCGCTCAACCTGATCAAGGAGCTGCCGCTCCTGCGCACCGCGGCCGAGCTGCGGAAGTCCGGCAAGATGCCGCCGACCGTCGTGGTCATGGCCCGCCCGACCGTCGCCCCGCCGCGCGACACCGAGTGCGTGGACGTCCCCGGCGGCCCGCGCACCGAGACCTGGTTCACCAAGGACCTGCCGGAGGCGCTCCGCACCACCTACCGGACCGGCCGCTCGGCCGCCTCCTGGTCCGTCTTCGGCTACTCGACCGGGGGCAGCTGCGCGCTGCGGCTGGCGATGCGCTTCCCGAACGTGTACGGCATCGGGGTGGGCCTGCACAGCGAGTACAAGGTCAAGGAGGACCAGTTCACCGGCGGTGACCTGTTCGCCGGCGACGCCGCCCTGGCCCAGCAGAGCGACCTCGACTGGCGGCTGACGAACCTCCCGGCCCCCGCCCTCTCGCTGCTGGTGGTCTCCTCCCGCAAGGAGGGCGACTTCGCGCAGACCCTCCAGTTCGTCGACCACGCCCAGCAGGTCGCCGCGGCCAACCCGCAGTTCAAGGTCGACTCGCTCTACCTGGACGACGGCGGCCACAACTTCGACAGCTGGACCCGTGAGCTGCCGTCCTCGCTGGAGTGGATCGGCCAACGGCTCGGCTGACGCAGCCGGGTGACGCGGGCAGGTGACGCGGGCAGGTGACGCGGGCAGGTGACGGCCGGCCGGTCCGAGGGGACCGGCCGGCCGTTCCGCTATCGGCCGATGATGAGGCTCATCGCCTCGGCCCGGGTGGCCGGGTCGCGCAGCTGGCCGCGGACGCACGAGGTGATGGTCTTGGCGCCGGGCTTGCGGATGCCGCGCATCGACATGCACATGTGCTCGCACTCGACCACGACGATCGCCCCGCGCGGCTCCAGGATCCGCATCAGCGCGTCGGCCACCTGGCTGGTCAGCCGCTCCTGCACCTGGGGGCGGCGGGCGTAGACGTCGACCAGCCGGGCCAGCTTGGACAGGCCGGTGATCTTGCCGCTGGCGGACGGGATGTACCCGACGTGCGCCACGCCGCGGAACGGCACCAGGTGGTGCTCGCAGACGGACGTCAGCTCGATGTCCTTCACGAGCACCATCTCGTCGTGCCCGAGGTCGAAGGTGGTGGTGAGGACGTCCTCGGGCTCCTGCCAGAGGCCCGCGAATATCTCCTTGTAGGCGCGTGCGACCCGGGCCGGGGTCTCCAGCAGCCCCTCGCGGTCCGGATCCTCACCCACGGCGAGCAACAGCTCGCGGATGGCGTTCTCGGCCCGCTTCTGGTCGAAGGTCCCGACGGTGGGTGGACCGTCGAGCGTCACCGGGTCGATCATGCGGGCCTCGCTTACTTGGGACGACTTTGCTGAACAGCACGGATGCCGCGTCTCCAGGGTACAAACCCCGGTGACGCGGCATCCATTCCGTACGGTGCGCGGGATCAGCCCTCGGCGGGCGGCTCCGCGGTCGGCAGCGGCGGGAGCTTCACGATGTCCACCGGGGCGGTGTCGATCGCGGCGGCGCCGTTGGTGAGCGCCAGCTCCTTCGGGGACTGCACCGGAGGCCGGGTGGACGGCGTGCGACGGGACGAGCCCGTCCAGGCCGGCCGGGCCGGGCGCTTCACGATCGTGGCGAAGATCTCCGCGATCTGCTCCTTGTTCAGGGTCTCCTTCTCCAGGAGCTCCAGAACCAGGTTGTCGAGCACGTCGCGGTTCTCGACCAGGATCTCCCAGGCCTCGTTGTGCGCGTTCTCGATGAGCTTCTTGACCTCTTCGTCCACCAGCCCGGCGACCTCTTCCGAGTAGTCGCGCTGGTGGCCCATCTCGCGGCCCAGGAACGGCTCCGCGTTGTCCGAGCCGAACTTGATGGCGCCGAGCCGCTCGGTCATGCCGTACTGGGTCACCATGGCCCGGGCGGTGGCGGTGGCCTTCTCGATGTCGTTCGACGCGCCGGTGGTCGGGTCGTGGAAGACCAGCTCCTCCGCCGCGCGCCCGCCCAGCATGTAGGCCAGCTGGTCGAGCATCTCGTTGCGGGTGGTGGAGTACTTGTCCTCGTCCGGCAGCACCATGGTGTAGCCGAGGGCGCGGCCGCGCGAGAGGATCGTGATCTTGTGCACCGGGTCGCTGTTGGGGCACGCCGCCGCCACCAGGGCGTGGCCGCCCTCGTGGTACGCGGTGATCTTCTTCTCGCGCTCGGACATGATCCGGGTGCGCTTCTGCGGACCGGCCACGACGCGGTCGATCGCCTCGTCCAGGATGCCGTTGTCGATCAGCTTCTTGTCCGAACGGGCCGTCAGCAGAGCGGCCTCGTTGAGGACGTTCGACAGGTCCGCGCCGGTGAAGCCGGGGGTGCGCTTGGCGACGGCCGAGAGGTCGACGTCGGGCGCGATCGGCTTGCCCTTCTGGTGCACCTTGAGGATGTCCAGCCGGCCCTGGAGGTCGGGGCGCTCGACCGCGATCTGGCGGTCGAAGCGGCCCGGGCGCAGCAGCGCCGGGTCCAGGATGTCGGGGCGGTTGGTGGCCGCGATCAGGATCACGCCACCCTTGACGTCGAAGCCGTCCATCTCGACCAGCAGCTGGTTGAGGGTCTGCTCGCGCTCGTCGTGACCACCGCCCAGACCCGCACCGCGGTGCCGGCCAACGGCGTCGATCTCGTCGACGAAGACGATCGCCGGGGCGTTCGCCTTGGCCTGCTCGAAGAGGTCGCGGACGCGGCTGGCGCCGACACCCACGAACATCTCGACGAAGTCCGAGCCGGAGATCGAGTAGAACGGCACCCCGGCCTCGCCCGCGACGGCACGCGCCAGCAGGGTCTTGCCGGTACCGGGCGGGCCGTAGAGCAGCACACCCTTGGGGATCTTGGCGCCGACGGCCTGGAACTTGGCCGGCTCCTGGAGGAACTCCTTGATCTCGTGGAGCTCCTCGACCGCCTCGTCGGCGCCCGCGACGTCCGCGAAGGTCGTCTTCGGGGTGTCCTTGGTGAGCAGCTTGGCCTTGGACTTGCCGAACTGCATGACCCGGGAGCCGCCGCCCTGCATCTGATTCATCAGGAACAGGAAGACCAGGACGATGATGACGATCGGGAGCATCGACAGCAGCAGGCTGACGAAGGTGCTCTGCTTCTCGGGGCTGATGGTGTAGCCCTCGGCGAGCGTGCTCTGGTCGTTGTCGTTGATCTGGGCCTGGAGCTTGTCGGCGATCGCAACACCCTGGTCGCCGATGTACGAGGCCTGGAACTTGCTGCCGGACGGCGTCTTGCCGGTACCGGCGTTGGACAGCGTGGCGCCGTCCTTCAGCTGGATCTTGATCGTGTTCGAGTCACCAGTGGTGATCTGCGCCGACTTGACCTGCTTCGCGTCGATCGCCGCGACGACCTGACCGGTGTCCACCGTCTTGTAGCCGTTCGAATCCGAAACGACCTGCATCAAAACGATGACGGCGAGGACGGCCAGCACGATCCACATGATCGGCGCACGGAAGTATCGCTTGACGTCCATCCATGCGGGGCGTTGCCGCCCCGTCCCTCCTGCCACTCAGCGGCGCCGCGGGCTGGGTGCCGCCGGCGCATCCTGGTCGGTGCTCATGTGAAGAGCGGTTTTAATGGACCGTACCGCAGTCGCACCCGCCCATGGCGGGAGCGCAGCGACACGGCCGTCGTTCTTGGTCCCCCCGGTCCAACGGGCGGGAACCGGCTCCTGTTCCCACCCGTAGCCCGAACGGAGCCCTCAGCCCCCGTAGACGTGCGGGGCGAGCGTCCCGATGAAGGGCAGGTTACGCAGCTTCTCCGCGTAGTCCAGGCCGTAGCCGACCACGAACTCGTTCGGAATGTCGAAACCGACGTACTTCACGTCGATCTCGACCTTGGCCGCGTCCGGCTTGCGCAGCAGGGCGCAGACCTCCAGCGAGGCCGGGCCGCGCGAGCTCAGGTTGCCCAGCAGCCAGGACAGGGTCAGACCGGAGTCGATGATGTCCTCGACGATCAGGACGTCCCGGCCGGCGATGTCGGTGTCCAGGTCCTTCAGGATGCGGACCACGCCGGAGGACTTGGTGCCCATGCCGTAGGACGACACCGCCATCCAGTCCATGGTGACCTGCGAGTGCAGGGCCCGGGCGAGGTCGGCCATGACCATCACAGCCCCCTTGAGGACGCCGACGATCAGCAGGTCCTTGCCTGCGTAGTCCCGGTCGATGCGCTCGGCCAGCTCCAGGAGCTTGGCGTCGATCTCGTCCTTGCTGATGAGCACCTTCGCGAGGTCAGCGCCCATGTCGTTCTGGTCCACCGGGGATACGTCCTCAAACGTTCGGGGTCTGTGTGGCCGGCGGCCGACTACCCCGGGACATGCCCGCCCGTCAGTCGCCCTGCCGCCGAAAGACCAGCGTGCCACACCTGCGGGTGGCCTCGACGCCCCCGGGTAGGTGCAGCGGCCCCTGGCCGCGCCATCCGGTGACCAGCAGGTCGATCGTCTCCAGGTGCCGCGCGAACAGGTCTCCGGCCGGGCAGCCCGCCCGCAGCGCGGCCCGCCGCAGCACCCGGCGGCGGACCGCGGGCGGGAGCTCGGCGAGTTTCACCGCGTCCAGGGCGCCCTCACCCGTCCGGAGGTCGCGTTCGGCCAGGGAGGCCCACTGGTCGAGGGCGTCCGCGTCGTCGCGGAACAGCCGGGCGGTGCGGGCCAGCGCCTCGACCACCCCGCCGCCCAGGTGCTTCTCCAGCACCGGCAGCACCTCGTGCCGGACCCGCGAGCGGGTGTAGGCGGGATCACAGTTGTGCGGGTCGTCCCAGACCGGGATCGCCTGGGCGGAGCAGGCCTGCCGGGTGGCTGCCCGGTCCAGCTCCAGCAGCGGGCGGCGGTAGCGGCCCTTCTGCGCCGGCATCCCGGCCAGCGAGCGGGAGCCCGAACCGCGGGCCAGGCCCAGCAGCACCGTCTCGGCCTGGTCGTCCCGGGTGTGGCCGAGCAGTACCGCGACCGCGCCGAGCCGCTCGGCGGCCGCGTCCAGGGCCGCGTAGCGGGCGTCCCGGGCGGCGGCCTCCGGGCCGCCGGACCGGCCGACGCGCACCGGGATCGCCTCGACCGGGTCCAGGCCGAGCGAGCGCAGCCGTTCGGCCACCTGGGCGGCGCGGTCGGCGGAGCCGGGCTGCAGGCCGTGGTCCACGGTGACGGCGCCGACCCGCAGGCCGATCTTGGGGGCTTCGAAGGCGGCGGCGATGGCCAGCGCCATCGAGTCGGCGCCGCCGCTGACGGCGACCAGCACCAGCGGCGAGCCGGGGGCGGCCGGGGTCCGGGGCAGTCCGGACGGGTGCCGGGCGGCGTTGCCGATCAGGGTGGTGCCGACGGCGGCGCCCACCAGGGGCGCCCCGGCCGGGCGCTGGCGGGGCTCGCGCACGGGCGCGGTGAAGGTGATACCGGCCTCGGCGGCGAGGTCGGTGAGCGTGCGGCGGACGGCCAGGCGTATCGCTGCGACTGCGGGGTGTGGACCCACGGCGGACGACTCCTCGACGGAGGGGACAGGACGGCGGCTCACGCGGCGGGGCCGCGCAGCTTCATGAGCGCCCTGTTACCGGGCGCTCACAGATGGTGGCAGAAAGGAGCACCCCGCTACGCCACCCGCGCCACCGGTACGACCACCGTCCCACGTTCGGGTGAATGGAGAAACGTATCTTCACCCTCCGGCTGCCCGATTGGACCACTCGTACGAGCGGGTTTGACCACCACCGACCACCGCGCGGCAGTTGGGGTCCGAGCCCCGTCCGTGCCCTGCCCGAACCCTGCCCGAACCCTGCCCGAGCCCCGTCCGCGCCCGCCTCAGCGGGCGACGCGGGCGACCCAGGCGGCCGGATCGTGGATCTCCTCCTTGGTCGGCAGCGTGTTCGGGGAGGTCCAGACCCGGTTGAAGCCCTCCATGCCGACCCGCTCCACCACCCCGCGCACGAACACCGCGCCGTCCTGGTACTGGCGCAGCTTCGCGTCCATCCCGAGCAGTCGGCGCAACAGCAGGTCGAGCCGGTTCGCCCCGCGGTCCCGGCGCTGCTGGAACTTCTCCCGGATCTCCGCCACGGTCGGCACCACCGCCGGGCCGACCCCGTCCATCACCACGTCCGCGTGGCCCTCCAGCAGCGACATCACCGCCGTCAGCCGGCCCAGGATCTCGCGCTGCGCCGGCGACTGGACGACCTCCATCAGCCCCGCCGACGGCATGCCGTCCCGGCCCCCGGCCCCCGGCAGCCCGCCGCCGAGCGAACCCGCCGCGTCCCGCAGCCGCTCCAGCAGGGCGCCGGGGTCCACGTCCGTCTCCGCCAGGAAGGACTGCACCTCGGACTGGATGTGGTCGCGCAGCCACGGCACCGCGGTGAACTGCGTCCGGTGCGTCTCCTCGTGCAGGCAGACCCAGAGCCGGAAGTCGGACGGGTCGACGTCCAGCTCCCGCTCGACGTGCACGATGTTCGGCGCCACCAGCAGCAGCCGGCCCGGCCCCGGGCCCTCCGGCCCCAGCCGGGGCTTGTCGAACAGCGCCGCCGGGCTGTCCGGAGCCTCCAGCGAAGGCTCCGCCGGGGCGAAGGTCTCGTACTGGCCGAGCACCTTCCCGGCCAGGAACGCCAGCAGCGCGCCCACCTCGATCCCGGTGGCCTTCTCCCCCACCGCGCCGAACACCCCCGCCGTCGGGCTGCTCGCCCGGCGCGCCTGGAGCTTCTCCACCAGCGGCTGGACCACCGTGCGGAAGCCGGCCACGTTCGCCCGCACCCAGCCCGGGCGGTCCACCACCAGCACCGGCGTCGCGGCGGCCGCCGTCAGACTGCTCGACCGCATCCCCGTGAACGCCCGGACGTGCTCCTCGGCCTCCAGCGCGTGCCGGCGCAGTTCGGCGACCACGGCCGCCGCCTCCGCCCGACTCACCTCCGGCCCCGGCCGCACCAACCTGGTCGCGGTTGCGACCGCGAGATTCCAGTCGACCATGCCAGCACCGCCACTCGCGCTCGTCATGCCCTCACCGTACGTGCTCCCACCCGCCAGCGGCAGCCACCCGCCACGAACACCCTCACCCCGCCCGACGGGGCGGGGGCCGCGGGCGGGCGGGGGCGGGTCAGTGGCAGCCGCAGGTGGCGAGACGGGCGGCGATGCGGTCCATGGCGGCGCGCGCGGTGTCGGCGGCGGCGGTGGTGCGGGTCATGACGGCGAAGGCGAGGAGGCGGCCGTCGGCGTCGACGACGGTGCCGGCGAGGGTGTTGACGCCGCTGAGGGTCCCGGTCTTGGCGCGGATCAGACCGGCCGCGTCGGCGGCGCCCGAGCCGGTGCCGTAGCGCTTGCCGAGGGTGCCGGTGAAGCCGGCGATGGGCAGGCCGGTGAGGACCGGGCGCAGGGTCGGGTGCTGGTCGGAGGCGGCCAGGGCGAGGAGTCGGACGAGGACGGCGGGCGGGACGGCGTTGCCCGGGTGCAGTCCGCTGCCGTCGTTCAGGGACACGCCCGCCATCGGCACGCCGAGCTTGGCGAGTTCCTGGGTGACGGCGGTGGCGGCGCCCTCGAAGCTGGCCGGTTGGCCCGCGGCGAGGGCCGCCTGACGGGCCATCGCCTCGCCGATCTGGTTGTCGGAGGTGGTGAGCATGCGCTCGACCAGCCGGGCGACGGTCGGCGAGTCCACCCGGCCGAGGACGGGGGCGGCGGCAGCGGCCGGGGCGGCGGCGGGCCTGGCCGTGCCGTCGACGGTGACGCCCTGGGCCTTGAGCAGGGCGGCGAAGACCTCGGCGGCCTTCCCGGCCGGGTCGGCGACCCGGGCCGGCGCGTCGTCACGGCTCTTGGGGTCCACCTTGGCCTCGTCGACCATCAACGGGACGACCAGGGCGATGTTCTGGCCGTCGTGGTTCTTGTGCTGCGGGTTGCCCGCGTACATCGACAGGTCGTAGTCGAGCTTGACGGTGGTGGTGCCGGCCGCCTTGAGGGCGGCGGCGGTCTGCCGGGCCAGGGCGTCGAGCGAGGCGGGGGCGGTGTCGGCATCGGCCGCCTGGCCGCCGATCTGGACCTGGTCGGCGGGCAGCGCGGTGAGCGTCGGGTCGCCGCCGCCGACCAGGGTGATCGTGCCGGGGTCCGCGCCCCGGACCACCCGGGTGGTCAGCCGGGTGTCGCCGGGGATCAGCGACAGGGCCGCGATCGCGGTGGCCAGCTTGGTGGTGGAGGCG
Organism: Kitasatospora sp. NBC_01300; assembly: GCF_041435235.1. NCBI lineage: Bacteria > Bacillati > Actinomycetota > Actinomycetes > Kitasatosporales > Streptomycetaceae > Kitasatospora > Kitasatospora sp. NBC_01300. The sequence goes on from NZ_CP108408.1 coordinate 3,535,116, forward strand.
GGGGTGGCCGGGGTGTTCTCGCCGGAGCCGTAGAGGAGTTGACCGTCGGCGGCGTCCGCGACGGCGAAGGTGACGGTGCCGAGGCTCTTGTCGGCGACGACGGCGGCGAGCGCCTGCTGGAGGCCCTGGGCGGTGGGTGCGGCGGCGGAGCCGCCGGCCTCGACGATGGCCAGGACGGCACCGGGGGCGGGGGCCGGGCGGGCACCGCCGCCCGGGGCGGGGGCGGAGCCGGTGGGGCCCGTGGAGCCGGTGCCGGTGGGTGTGGAGCCGGCGGCGGTGCCGGAGGTGGCGGGCTGTTCGCCCGGGCGGGTGGCCGGGGTGTCGCCCGGCCTGGACTTGCCGTCGCCCTTCCCCCGGCCGCCCTTCCCGCCGTCGCGGCCGTCCCGGCCGTCGCCCCGGCCGTCGCCCTCGCCGTGCTCGGTGCTGTGGCCGCCGGGGCCCGGGGAGGGCTGCGCGTACGCTCCGCCCGAGGTCAGGACCGTTCCGGCGACCAGCAGGGCCGCCCCGAACAGTCCCGCGGCCGTCCCCCTGCGGCGGCGCGCCGCCCCGACCCCTGTTCCCACCGACCGGCCCCTTTCCTGAGCACTCACTCCCGTAGGAGACACTTGGATTCTGTCAGTCCCTACCTTGGAGGAACCGTTGGAATTCGACGTCCTTATCGAAATCCCGAAGGGCTCTCGTAACAAGTACGAGGTCGACCACGAGAGCGGCCGGCTGCGGCTCGACCGGATGCTCTTCACCTCGACCCGCTACCCGGCCGACTACGGCTACGTGGAGGGCACGCTCGGCGAGGACGGCGACCCGCTGGACGCGCTGGTGATCCTGGACGAGCCGACCTTCCCGGGTTGCCTCATCAAGTGCCGTGCCATCGGCATGTTCCAGATGACCGACGAGGCCGGCGGCGACGACAAGCTGCTGTGCGTTCCGGCCACCGACCCGCGCTGGGAGCACCTGCGGGACATCCACCACGTGTCGGAGTTCGACCGTCTGGAGATCCAGCACTTCTTCGAGGTCTACAAGGACCTGGAGCCCGGCAAGTCCGTCGAGGGCGCCAACTGGGTCGGCCGCGCCGAGGCCGAGGCCGAGGTCACCGCTTCGATCAAGCGTCTGGCGGAGCAGGGCGGTCACTGAGCCGTCGTTCCGATCTCGTTCGATCAGATAGTTCTGAGCAGTTCGAGGTAGGTCGGGGCAGCCGGAGGCCGGGGTTAGCGGATTCGTCCGCGGGCCCCGGCCTTCGCCGTGTCCGGGGCCGGACGCGGCCGTCTTGCCGACAACCTGTCGGCAAGACGGATTGTTAGGTTAGGCTAACCAAAACAGTCGGGGCCGAATCCGATCCTGGAGGCCGCATGCCCACGCCCGAGCCCGTCCCGTTCTCCACCGCGCTCCGCACCGCCAGCAGCGAGGAGCACGAGGCTGCGGAGCAGTCCTCGTTCATGAGCCACCTGCTGGGCGGACGGCTCGGCATCGAGGCCTACGCCGACCTCACCGGCCAGCTCTGGTACGTCTACCGGGCCCTGGAGGACCGCGCCGGACACCTGGCCGAGCACCCGCTCGCCGGGCCCTTCATCGACCGGGCGCTGCTGCGCACCGCCGCCATCGAGCACGACCTGGCGCACCTGCGCGGGCCGGACTGGCAGGACGGCCTGGCGCCGCTGCCGGCCACCGCCGCGTACGTCGCGCGGGTGGAGGAGCTGGCCGAGACGTGGCCGGCCGGGTACATCGCGCACCACTACACCCGCTACCTGGGCGACCTGTCCGGCGGTCAGATCATCCGCGGCATCGCCGAGAAGACCTGGGGCTTCGAGCGCAAGGGCGACGGCGTGCGGTTCTACGTCTTCGAGGAGGTCGACAACCCGGCCGCCTTCAAGCGCGAGTACCGGGCCCGGCTGGACGCCGCCGGGCTGGCGATGGACGAGGTGGAGCGGCGCCGGGTGGTCGAGGAGTGCAAGCGGGCCTTCGTGCTCAACGGCGCGGTCTTCCGGGACCTGGACGCTCGCTACCCCCTGAGCGCCTGAACGTTTCTCCCGAGGCGCACCCGCCCGGGTGCGCCAACGGATCGGCCCCGGCGAGCGGTTGCTCGCCGGGGCCGTCGCGCGTCCCGGGGGTGCGTCAGGAGCGCGCGCCGCGCCGGTTGCGCACCAGCACGGTGGCGCTGCCGCCGACCAGCAGCAGACCGGCCGCGGTGGCCAGCAGCGGGACCACCGGGGTGTCCGAACCGGTGGCGGCCAGCACGCCGCCCGCACCGCCCGCGCTGCCCGCACCGGTCAGGCCGCCGCCGGTGGTCAGCGAGGCGCCGCCGACCGTGCCGGTGCCCGAACCCTGGCCTCCGGCGGGCTGGTCGGCACCACCGGCACCGACACCGGACCCGGCGGTCGGCGGGGTGGCCGGCAGCTTGGCGTCCTTGTCGAACGCCAGGGTGGCGCTGACCGGGTCCAGGGCCGTGCCCGCCGGGTAGTTGGAGAACACCGGGACGCCCTCGGCGGTGAGCGTGGCCGGGACGCCGGAGAGCGTCACCACGCCGTTGACCGGCTTCAGGGCGGAGGCGGGCACGTCCAGCTTGGCGATCCGCGCGCCGCTCAGCGACGTCGCCTTGCCGTCAGGGGACTTGCCGTTCACGTCGGCGGTCAGGAAGGCGCCGCCCTGGTCGATCGTCAGGCCCAGCTTGGAGAGGGTGGTGTCGAGCGCCCAGCCGTCCTTGCCGGGGTGGCCGAGGAAGCGGACCGAGCCGTCGAACGCGGCGGTCAGCGAGTGGTCGGCGGTGTTGTAGCCGCCGGTGGCGCCGCCGAAGCGGTAGTCGGCCGCGCCGCCGCCGAACTCGACCTTGCCGCTCGCCATCGGGGTGGCCAGGTACGCGCGGAAGCTCTCCTTGACCTTCCAGTCGAGGGTGCCGTTCAGCACGGGCAGCCGGCCGGGGGCGCCGGTGGGCGCCGGGGTCCCGGTCGCGGACGGGGTGGCGCTCGCGGACGGCGAGGCGGTGGCGCTCGGCGACTGCGTCGCGGACGGCGTCGAGGTGGCCGACGGCGTGGCGGAGGGCGCGGCCGTCGGCGTGCCGGTGGCGGACGGCGAGGCGGTCGGCGTGCCCGTCGCGGACGGCGTCGACGTCGGGGTCGGGGCCGTCGGCGAAGCGGTGGCGGTGGCGGTCGCCGTGGCCGTCGGCGACGGCGTCGCCGGGCTCTGCTTCAGCAGCAGCGACAGCGGGTCCATGTCCGTCCCGGCCGCGTAGAAGCCCGCGAAGGCCTTGGCGCCCTGCTCGGTCAGCTTCGCCGCCGTCGGCACCCCGGTGGTGGTGTCGCGCCCGACGGTGAACGTCACCAGCGGCACGTCGTCCCGTCGGGTGACCTCGGTGGCGCCCATCGACTCCTTGGAGGCGGTGTCGGCGGTGAGCGTGCCGGTCGTCCCGGCGGTGGTGACCTTGAGGTCGCTGAGGGCGACGTCCAGCGCGCCGTGGTGGGCGGTGAAGCGGACCCCGCCGGTGAAGGAGGAGCTCAGCGCGTGGGTGGCGAGGTCGTACGTGGCGTTCGCCAGGCCGAAGTGGAAGGTGCCGTCGGCGTTGGTGGTGGCGCCGCCGGTCAGTTCGATGGCGCCGCCCTGGGAGGCCGGGCCGCTGACGTAGCTGCGGAAGCTGGCCTTCACGCCCCAGTCCAGCGAGCCGGTGTCGTACGTGACGCTGCCGGGGCCGCCCGCGCCGAAGGCCAGTGCGGGGGCGCCGAGGGCGGTCAGGCCGAGGCCGGCGGTGGCGGCCGCGAGGGCGGCCAGCCGGGTGCGGTTGCGGGACATGGTGGGTACTCCGTTCGGATGGGGCGGGGGGAGGGAGCGGGGGGACGCTCCGGGGTGTCAGGCCGCGTCGCCGGGGCCCGACGCGGCGCCGGGGCCGTCGCCGGGGCCGTCGGCCGCGCCCGACGCGGCGGCCGCGCGGCGGCGCCGGACGAGCAGGCCGCCGGTCACGGCGAGCGCGGCCACCAGCACGGCGCCGCCGGCCACGGCCGCCATCGGGAAGCCGCCCTGGGAGGAGGCGGCGACGGGTGCGGCGGAGGGGCTGGTGGCGGGGGTCGCGGTGGCGCTCGGCGCGGTGGCCGGGGCGCTGCCGAGGTCGGGCAGCGGGGGCAGCGCGGCGGCCGGGTCGAGCGCGACGGCGAAGCTCAGCGGGTCCATCTCGGTGCCGGCCGGGTAGAGGCCGCCGAAGGCCTTGGCGCCGCCCTCGGTGAGCTTCAGCGGCACCTCGACGGCCTTCAGCAGGCCGCCCTCGGGCTTGAGGCCGGCCGGGTCGAAGGCGGCCAGCTCGACGCCGGTGAGCTGCTGGGTGGCGCCGTCCAGGGTCCGGCCGGAGACGTCCGCGACCAGGCGGCCCTGGCCGCCGGCCACGGTGACGCCCGGGTTGGCGAGGGTGAGGTCCAGGCCGTAGGCGTCGCCGCTGCGCAGGCCGGTGAAGCGCACGGTGCCGGCGAAGGCGGCGGTGAGGCCGCCGTCGGCGGGGTCGTAGCTGCCCTTGGCCGGGGTCCAGCGGAAGTAGGCGCCGCCGTCCGCCGCGCCGGCGCCGAGTTCCCAGCGGCCCTGGGCGATCGAGCCGGTGACGTAGTCGCGGAAGGTGCGGCGCACGCCCCAGTCGAGGGCGCCGTTCGCGAACTCGGTCCTGGCGGGGGCCTGGGCGACGGGCGGGGCGGTCGGGGTCTCCGCGCTCGGGGCCTCGGCGGTCGCCGACGGCGTCGGCACGGCGGCCGCCGAGGGGGTGGCCGCGGCGGTCGGCGACGGGGCCTGCGAAGTCGGCTGCGCGGCAGGCAGGTTGACCGAGAGGGTGAGCGGGTCCAGGGCCGTCCCGGCGGGGTAGAAGTTGCCGAAGGCCTTGGCCCCGGCGTCGGTGAGGGTGCCCGGCACGTTGCTGAGCGTCAGGGTGCCGGCCGCGCCGCGCAGGTCGACGCCGCCCAGTGAGAGCTCGGCCAGTTTGGCCTGGCTCGCGCTGCTGACCTGCCCGGTGTCCTTGGACTTGCTGCTGACGTCGGCGTACAGCCCGGCCGCGCCGCCCTGGACGGCCCGGACGGTGAGCCGGTTGAGGCTCAGGTCGAGCGCGTTGGCGCCGTTCTCCTGGTGCCCGGTGAACCGGACCCCGCCGGAGAAGGCGGCGGTCAGCGCACCGGTCGCCGGGTCGTAGCCGCCGGTCGCGGAGTGGAACCGGAAGGTGCTGCCGCCGACCGTGGCCGCGCCGCCGTTGAGCGTCCAACTCCCCTTGGCGATGGGCCCGGTGATGTACGTCAGGAAGGACTGCTTGATGCCCCAGTCCAGCCGTCCGCCGGCGACCTTGCCCTCCGCCGCGTGCGCCGGGCCGGGTGACAGGCCCACCGCCAGCAGGGCGGCGAGGGCGGCCACCAGGGTGGCGGCCAGACGGCGGAGCCGGCTGGACAGGGGCACGGCGGATCACTCCTCGGCGGGGTGCGGTCAGTGGCGGTGGAGGACGCGGCAAGGGAGGGGTCGGGCGTGGCGCCGACCCCCCTTGCGAAACTCAGGTAAGGCTAACCTAATATATGAGTCAAGAGTCCCGCCGCAACCCCTCCACCAGGACCGGATCGGCGACAACTCCCACTGAAGGGAAGAGCGTTGAGCAGCAGTACGATCCGAACCGGGGCGGCCCGCGGGCCCGCCCTCCTGCTGCTCGCCCTCGGCCTGCTGCTCGCCCTCACCGCCTGCGGCCCGTCCGGCACCACCGGCGGAGCGGCCGCGGCGAGCTCCTCCCGGGCCCCCGACGCGGTCGAACCGCTGCCCGTCGAACCCGTCCCGCAGCTCCCGGCCACCACCGCCTCCGTCGACGGCCGCCAGGTCACCGTCACCAGCGCCGAGCGGATCATCCCGCTCAACGGCAGCCTCTCCGAGCTGGTGTTCAGCCTCGGCCTCGGCCCCAAGGTCGTCGCCCGGGACGTCTCCACCACCTTCCGGCAGGCCGCCGCCCTGCCGGTGATCACCCAGGCCCACGACGTGTCCGCCGAGGGCGTGCTGTCGCTGCACCCCACCGTCGTCCTCGCCGACCGCTCCACCGGCCCGGCCGAGGCCATCGCGCAGATCCGCGCGGCCGGCGTCCCGCTGCTCGTCCTGGACGACGCCAAGCGGCTCGCCGACGTCGGCCCGCGCATCGACACCGTCGCCGCCGCCCTCGGAGTCCCGGACGCCGGACGGCAGTTGAAGGAACGCACCGACCAGCGGATCGACGAGGCCAAGGCCGCCGCCCCGGCCGCCGCCCGCCACCCCAAGGTCGCCTTCCTCTACCTGCGCGGCAGCGCCTCCGTCTACCTGCTCGGCGGGCCCGCCTCCGGCGCCGGCTCGCTGATCGAGGCGGTCGGCGGCCAGGACGCCGGCACCGCCGCCGGCCTCACCGGCGACTTCACCCCGCTCACCAGCGAGGCCCTGGTCAAGGCCGCGCCCGACGCCATCCTGGTGATGAGCAAGGGCCTGGACTCGGTCGGCGGAGTCGACGGCCTGCTCAAGCTGCCCGGCGTCGCCCAGACCCCGGCCGGCCTCGACCGCCGGATCGTCTCGATCGAGGACGGCCAACTGCTCAGCTACGGCCCGCGCACCCCCCAGGTGCTCCGCGAGATCGCCGCCCAGCTCTACCCGGCGGACGCCAAGTGACCACCGCCGTACGGGCGAAGAGCGCGCCCGCCGTCAGCAGGACCACCCTGATCACCGCCGGGCTCGCCGCCGCCCTGGTGCTCTGCGCCCTGCTCGCCGCCGGCATCGGCGCCTACCGCATCCCGCTCGGCGACATCCTGGCCTCCGCCGCCCACCGGCTCGGCCTCGGCGGGCACGCCCTGGACCGGGTGCCCGAGTCGGTGCTGTGGAACGTCCGGCTCCCCCGGGTGGTGCTCGCCCTGCTGGTCGGCGGCTCGCTCGGCTGCGCCGGGGCGCTGATGCAGGGCGTGTTCGGCAACCCGCTGGCCGAGCCCGCCGTGATCGGCGTCTCCTCGGGCGGCGCGGTCGGCGCGGTGGCCTGCATCGTGCTCGGCCTGGACGCCCTCGGCAGCTGGACGATCACCGCCTTCGCCTTCGCCACCGGCCTGCTGACCGTCTTCGCGGTGTACCTGATGGCCCGCTCCGGCGGCCGCACCGAGGTGGTCACGCTGATCCTCACCGGGGTCGCCGTGAACGCCTTCTGCGGTGCGCTGATCGGGATCTTCCTGTTCACCGCCGACTCCGCCGCGATCAGCCAGGTCACCTTCTGGCAGCTCGGCTCGCTCTCCCAGGCCACCTGGGGCAAGGTGCTCGCCGTCCTGCCGTTCGCCGCCGTCGGCCTGGCCGTCGCCCCGCTGTACGCCCGCAAGCTGGACCTGCTGGCCCTCGGCGAACGCCCGGCCCGCCACCTCGGGGTGGACGTCGAGCGGATGCGGCTGGTGCTGATCACCGTCGTCGCGCTGCTCACCGCCGCGGCCGTCGCGGTCAGCGGCATCATCGGCTTCGTCGGACTGGTCGTCCCGCACCTGCTGCGGATGCTGGCCGGGCCCGGCCACCGCTTCCTGCTGCCCGCCTCGGCGCTCGGCGGCGCGCTGGTCCTGGTGGCCGCCGACCTCGCCGCCCGCACCGTCGCCGAGCCGGCCGAGCTACCGCTCGGGGTGCTCACCGCACTGATCGGCAGTCCGTTCTTCTTCTGGCTGCTGCGCCGGACCAGGACCAGGCAGGGAGGCTGGGCATGAGATTGCGAACCCTCCGGGAGGTGCCCGAACGGCCCGTTCCCGGAACCGAGTTGCTGACCGCCGAGACCGTCCGGCTGACCATCGGCGGGCGCGCCCTGCTGGACGGCGCGTCGGTGCGGGTCGCCGCCGGAGAGGTGGTCGCGCTGCTCGGGCCGAACGGCGCCGGCAAGTCCACCCTGCTGTCCGTCCTGGCCGGCGACGTCCGGCCGGACGGCGGCGAGGTCCGGCTGCGCGGCCGCCCGCTGGCCGGCTACGGCGCCGCCGAGCTCGCCCTGCACCGCGCGCTGCTGCCGCAGTCCGCCGCGCTGTCCTTCCCGTTCCCCGCCGACGAGGTGGTCCGGATGGGCCGCGCCCCCTGGACCGGCACGGCGGCCGCCGCCGAGGACGAGGCCGTGGTCGCCGAGGCGATGGCCGCCACCGAGTCCGCCGCCTTTGCCGGGCGCCCGTTCACCGCGCTGTCCGGCGGCGAGCGGGCCCGGGTGGCGCTGGCCCGGGTCCTGGCCCAGCGCGCGTCGCTGCTGCTCCTGGACGAGCCGACCGCCGCCCTCGACCTGCGCCACCAGGAGCTGGTGCTGCGGGTCGCCCGGGAGCGCGCCGCCGCCGGGGACGGCGTGGTCGTGGTGCTGCACGACCTGTCCCTGGCGGCGGCCTACGCGGACCGGGTGGTGCTGCTGAACGCCGGGGCGACGGTCGCGGACGGGCCGGTCGCCGAGGTGCTGCGCGCCCCGCTGCTCAGCGAGGTGTACGGCCACCCGGTCGAGGTGCTGGCGCACCCGCGCACCGGGGTTCCGCTGGTGCTGCCCGAACGCTGACCGGGCGCGGGGCCGGCGGCGGCAGGGCTGCGGGCGGGCCCGGGCGAGCGGGCCGGGGCGGGCCGTGGGAGCGGCTCAGTCCTCCAGCCGGAAGCCGAGCTTCAGTCCGACCTGGTAGTGCTTCACCCCGCCGCCGTCCAGGTGGCCCCGGACCTGCGTCACCTCGAACCAGTCGAGGTTGCGCAGCGTCCGGGAGGCCCGCTCCACCCCGTTGCGGATCGCGGCGTCGACGCTCTCGGTCGAGGATCCGACGATCTCGGTCACCCGGTACACGTGGTCAGTCATGGCGGACTCCCTCAGCTGTGCGACGGCCCCCGGTCCACCGTGCACCGCCGCCGCTCCGCCCGCACGCCGACGGCCGCCTCCGGCCGCCCCGCATCCCCTGGAAGGCCGCTGTCAGGCCTCCGGGACGCCCCGGGGAGGCCGCCGGCACACCCCGGGACGGCCGCGGGAGGCCGCGGAGGCCGCTAGAAGGCCGCCCGCACCTGCCCGACCGGAGCCCCGCCGCCCAGCAGCGGGGCCGCCCCGATCCGCTCGACGGTCTCGTCCGCGCCGGTCACCCCGAGCCGGCGCAGCGCGGCCGCCAGCACCGGGCCGCGGGCCCGCTCGCCGCCGTCGTCGATCTTGAAGGCGAGCGCCCGCCCGTCCGGCAGCGCCACCACCTGGACGGCCTCGGCGCCCATCTTGGACAGCGCGCCGGGGACGGCCCGCATCAGCCAGGTGTCGGCCCGGCGGGTGCCGGCCACGTACTCGGGGTGGGCGCGCATCGCGTCGGCCACCCGGCGGGGCGCCGTGCCCTCGGCGGCCAGCACCAGGCCGCGGTAGCCGCGGGCCAGGCCGGTCAGCGTGACGGCCAGCAGCGGCGCGCCGCAGCCGTCCACCCCGGCGTGCGTGGCGGTCCCGCCGGTGCCCTCCTCCAGGGCCTCGCGGGCCAGCCGCTGGATCGGGTGCCCGGGGTCGAGGTAGCTCGCGGTGTCCCAGCCGTTGGCGACGCAGGCGGCCAGCCAGCCGGCGTGCTTGCCGGAGCAGTCCATCAGGACGGGGGCGCGGCGGCCGCCGGAGCCGAGCAGCAGTTCCGCCTCGGTCTCGTCGAGCGGGAGGTCGGCCGGGGTGAGCAGGGCGGACTCGTCGAGCCCTGCGGAGCTCAGGATGGTCCGCACACCGTCGAGGTGAAACGATTCTGCGGAGTGGCTGGAGGCGGCCAGCGCCAGCAGCTCGCCCTCGATCGCCAGCCCGGCCCGCAGCGTGGCCACCGCCTGGAACGGCTTGGCGGTCGACCGGGGGAAGACCGGCGCGTCGGGGTCGCCGAGCGCGAACTCCACCGAGCCGTCGGCGGCGAGCAGCACCAGGGAGCCGTGGTGGCGGCCCTCGGTGAAGCCCGAGCGTATGACCTCGGCGAGGACGACGGGCGGGGTGGCGGACTGGGACATGGCGGGAGCCTTCCGGGGGTGAGGGTGGACCGGGCCCCGCCCGCCCGTGGTACCTCACCCGGTCAGAGCGGCCCCCCTGCGAGCAGGTCCTCGACCCGTGCTTCCCCATCACGGTACCTGCGGGTGATCTCCGCGCTGCAACCGTCGGCCGTCCGCAGCAGCAGCTGCCGCCGCCCGGACACCTCGCGCTCGTGCGCGCGCAGCCGCTCCAGCGCGGCCAGCAGCTCCTCCGCCGGGTGCGCGGCCAGGTCGGCGAGCTGGACGTCCCCCATCAGCTCGGCCGCCTCCAGCTGGGACTCGTGGCCGCGCGGCGGCCCGAGCGTGACGTGCCGGGCCGAGCGCCGCACGGTGGAGGGCGCGTCGGTCAGGATGGCCGGGAGGCGGTCCAGCAGGTCGCCGGGGGGCCCGTCGGCGCCGTCCGCCCCGGGCGGCCCGGCGGCCCGGGGCGGACCTCCGGGCCGGCGGTCGAGTTCGGCGCGCAGGATGTCCATCCGCCCGTGCAGCAGCCGCCGCAGGTAGGAGAGGTCGGCCTCCTGCTCCAGGGTCTCCCGGCGCAGGATCCGCAGCTGGTCCAGGCCCAGCCGCTCCAGGTCGGGCTCTATCGCCGTGCCCAGGGCCCCGGCGCCCCCGGCGACCTCCGCCACGTGCCCGGACCGGTCCCACGCCGCGCTGCTCGCGTCCATCAACCAACCCACCTGCCGTCGTCCGATCCCGCCCGCTCGCGGCACTGCGTCCCTGCCGCCGGTCCGACCCGTCCCCCGACGGGCTCACGCGTCCCGTCCGTTGGCACGCCCGGCCGCCCCCGAAGGTTCCGGTTCCCGGCCGGAACCACCCACCGGGGCGATGCCGCCAGAACGCCTGACCTACGGGCTCGACCGCCCGGCCGAGCCCGGCCCGGTGCGGCGGACCACATGGCGCGCCGGGCCCTCCGTACGGTCCACCAGCGTGCCACCCCGCCCGGCGCGGGCGCACCGCCCGTGCACCCGAACGGCCCCCTGGCGAACGGGGGTGGCTGATATGACCGGACCTTTCCGCAGGAAGAGCGGCGCCCGACCCCGCGCAGGCGCGCACCACCCGGCGTGCACCACCTGCACACGCGCCCCTCCTGCACGCCCCAAGGTGCCGCCGGGCATGGCACCGGGTGCCCGCCGAGCACGGCGCCGGGTGCCCGTCGGGCCCGCCCCGGGCCTCCGGCACAATGGCGGCATGCGAGCAGTGGTGCAGCGAGTGACCGAGGCCAGGGTGACCGTGGCCGGAGAGACCGTCGGCGCGATCGAGGGGCCCGGGCTCTGCGTCCTGGTCGGCGTCACCCACGAGGACACCCCGGCCAAGGCCGCCCAGCTGGCCCGCAAACTGTGGACGCTGCGGCTGCTGCCCGCCGACGACGAGGGCGTCGAGCAGTCCTGCTCCGACCTCGGGGCCCCGCTGCTGGTGATCAGCCAGTTCACCCTCTACGGCGACGCCCGCAAGGGCCGCCGCCCGACCTGGAACGCCGCCGCCCCCGGCCCGGTCGCCGAGCCCCTGGTGGACGAGGTGGTCGCCCAACTGCGCGCGCTCGGCGCCAAGGTGGAGACGGGCCGGTTCGGCGCCGACATGCAGGTGGCGCTGGTGAACGACGGCCCGTTCACCGTCCTCGTGGAGGTCTGACCGCAGCCGGGCGCACGGGCTACTGCGGGACGATCACGTCCTGGGTGCCCGGCACCGTCCCGGCCAGCAGCACCGCGTCCACCGGGACGTTCCGCTTGACGATCGCCAGCGCGATCGGCCCCAGCTCGTGGTGGCGGGCCGAGGAGGTGACGAAGCCGAGCGGGCGCCCGTCCGGCTCCGCGGCCAGCCGCACCTGCGTCCCGTGCGGGGGCAGCGTCTCCTCGGTGCCGTCCAGGTGCAGGAAGACCAGGCGGCGCGGCGGCCGGCCCAGGTTGTGCACCCGGGCGACGGTCTCCTGTCCGCGGTAGCAGCCCTTCTGCAGGTGGACGGCGGTGCGCAGCCAGTCCACCTCGTGCGGGATGGTCCGGTGGTCGGTCTCGAAGCCCAGCCGCGGCCGGTGGCCCTCGATCCGCAGCGCCTCGTACGCCCAGACCCCCGCCGCCGGGCCGTACCCGGCGGTCAGCTCCGCCAGCTCGGCGCGCGGCACGAACAGATCGCGCCCGTACGGGAGTTCGCGCACCGCCGCGGCGCCCTCGACGGAAGCGGTGGAGCCCGCCGGCAGGTGCACCACGGCGTACTCGGCGGTCGCGTCGGCGACCTCCACCCGGTAGAAGAACTTCATGCTCTCCAGGTAGCCCAGCAGCGCCTCCTGGGTGCCCGGCTCGACGTGCGCCCAGGTGGTGGTGCCGTCGTCGACCAGGTAGAGCGCGTGCTCGACGTGCCCGTTCGGGGAGAGCACCAGCGCCTCGGTGGCCTCCTGCGGCGCCAGCGCGCTGACGTGCTGGGTGAGCAGCAGGTGCAGCCAGGCCAGGCGGTCCTGGCCGGTGACGGTGAGCACGCCGCGGTGCGAGAGGTCCACGAAGCCCGTGCCCTGCGAGAGGTTGCGTTGCTCACGGAAGATGTCGCCGTAGTGGGCGGCGACGCCCTCGTCGGCGCCTTCGGCGGGGACGGCTCCGGGCAGGCTCAGCAGCGGGCTCTTCATACCGGCCAGCTTACGACCGGCCGTCCGCGAGCTTGGCGGTGCAGTCCGCGCAGCGGCCGAAGATGGCGAAGTGCTTGAGGTCGGTGTCGAATCCGTGCTGTTCGCGCAGGCTGCGGATCAGCGGCTCGGCGATCTCGGTGCCGGTCTCGGAGACCTTGTCGCAGTCCCGGCAGACCAGGTGCAGGTGGTGGTGGCGGCCGGCCAGGTGGTAGGTCGGGGCGCCGTGGCCGAGGTGGGCGTGCGAGACCAGGCCGAGTTCCTCCAGCAGCTCCAGGGTCCGGTAGACGGTGGAGATGTTGACGCCGCTGGCGGTCTGCCGGACGTGGCAGAGGATGTCGTCGGGGGTGGCGTGGTCGAGGCGGTCGACGGCTTCGAGTACGAGCTGCCGCTGCGGGGTCAGCCGGTAGCCGCGTTCGCGCAGGTCGGCCTTCCAGTCGCCGGAGAGCTGCCAGTCGGTGGTGCCGGTGTCCGCCACGGTGCTGTCCCTGCCAAGGTCGGGGGTCCTGAGGCAAGTGTAGGGACCGGCCGGCGGCCGGTCCCTACCTCACGCGAAAGCCGTACCGCTCAGCGGAGCGCCGGGCTCACTTGAAGAACGCGATGCCGTCGTCCGGCAGGTCGTTGATGTCCTTGATCAGCTGGGCCGGGCTGAGCACCTTCTTCAGCTGGGCCGACATGTACGGGCGCAGCGGAACGTTCGGGGCGGCCTTCTCGCCGACCCAGAGCAGCTCCTCGTTCACGAAGCCGTACAGCCGCTTGCCGCCCGAGTACTCCGGCGAGCCCTCGATCCGGGCGACCGCGTCCGTGGAGACGTCGATCTGCGGCTTGCCGTCGGCCAGCTCGCCGTACCAGATCTCCACGGTGCCGTCGTCGCGGACGGACGAGATCTCGATCCCGCGGACGCCGCTGGTGCCGTCGTGGTTGCTGGTGATGCGCCAGAACGCGTGCTCGTTCTCCAGCGGGCGGACCTTCTCGCCCTCGTTGTCCAGCACCCAGGTGCGGGAGCGGAACTCCAGGAAGGGCCGGCCGTCGTGCCGGATCACGATCTCCTGGCCGAAGTTGCACTTCTCGGTGCCAGGGCCCTCTTCATCTGGCAACGGGGCGTAAACGCCCGCGCCCTCCCAGGTGCCGAGGAGGAAGGCGAGCGGGACGACGTCCTTGTGGAGGTCAGAGGGGATCTCGATCATGTTCCTGGTCGCTGTCGTCGTCGGTGTGGGCTGCCTCAACCGTACGGCAGGATCAGCGCTGGCCCTGGTAGAGCTTCATCACCGAGAAGATGGCGAACCAGGTGATCAGCACGGCCATGAGGGCCAGCAGACCGTCGAAGAAGATTTCCAGACCGGACACGGGTGGCTCCCAGGCGGCGACAGTGTGGTGGATTTTGCTGCCGCTCACTCTATCCGCCGGTCATCGGCCGGTCGCGGTGAGCCCCACCACGTCATCGTTCGCGCCGATTTTCCCCCGCCGTCCAAGGTTTCCCCAAGGGATCCTGGGATGACGGCGAGCGGGGGCCGCGAGCCCTCTAAGGTGGCGCCATGTCGAAGAAACTCGTCATCAAGGTCACCGCCGGGGCCGATGCGCCGGAGCGGTGTTCGCAGGCGTTCACCGTCGCGGCGGTGGCCGTCGCCAGCGGGATCGAGGTCTCGCTCTGGCTGACCGGGGAGTCCTCCTGGTTCGCCCTGCCGGGGCGGGCGGCGGAGTTCGAACTGCCGCACGCGGCACCGCTTCCGGACCTGCTGGAGGCGATCCTCGCGAACGGCTCGGTGACGCTGTGCACCCAGTGTGCGGCCCGCCGGGGGATCGTGCAGCAGGACACCGTCGAGGGCGTCCGGATCGCGGGCGCGCAGGTCTTCGTCAGCGAGATCATGGCGGACAACGTCCAGGCACTCGTCTACTGACGGCTACGGGTGCTCCTCGTGGTCGGGGCGGTCCCGGTCGTGACCGGGCTCGTCCCACTTCGGGTCGTCCCAGCGCGGGTCGTTCCACCAGTCGTCGTCCGGGTCCCGCTTGTTGGCGAACACGGCGGCGGCCGGCGGGATCACCATCGCGACCACGCACATGCCGATCGCGGCGGGCACGGAGAAGAACCTCACCACGCCCCAGGCCAGCACGAACAGGCCCAGGCAGACGCCCATCAGGGCGAAGTAGTAATGCCGCCGCCGCCTTGTCTGCACGTCTCCACGGTACGACCGAGGGCCCTGCCGCGGCAGGGCCCTCGGTGTACTCCGCCCGTGGATCAGGCGGATCGGGTGGCTCAGGTGGAACGGGCGGACCGGGTTCCGGTCAGACCGCGATCGCGACCTCGACGGCGGTGCCCTGGGAGGCCACCACCTGACGGTCCACGGTCTGGCCCGGCACCAGCGCGCGCAGGGTCCACTTGCCCGGGCGGGCGAAGAACCGGAACTGGCCGGTCGCCGAGGTGGGCACCTCGGCCGTGAACTCACCCCCCTCGTCGAGCAGCCGCACGTAGCCGTTGACCGGCTCACCGTCGCGGGTCACCGAACCCTGGATGATCGTCTCGTTCGCCACGTCAACTCCTGCCAGGTCCGGCCCGCCGGCCTTCGCACCGCACATGTCTTGTCTTCCCTTCTGACGACGGTCGAGCCGCGGGCTCAGTTGCTGCCGAGCTCGATCGGCACGCCGACGAGGCTGCCGTACTCGGTCCACGAACCGTCGTAGTTCTTGACGTTCTCCTGGCCGAGCAGCTCGTGCAGGACGAACCAGGTGAGCGCGGAGCGCTCGCCGATGCGGCAGTAGGCGATGGTGTCCTTCGCCAGGTCGATGCCCTCGGCCTCGTACAGCGCCTTGAGCTCGTCGTCGCTCTTGAAGGTGCCGTCGTCGTTGGCGTTCTTGGCCCACGGGATGTTGCGGGCGCTCGGCACGTGGCCGGGGCGCTGCGACTGCTCCTGCGGGAGGTGCGCCGGGGCGAGCAGCTTGCCGGAGAACTCGTCGGGCGAACGGACGTCGACCAGGTTGAGCTGGCCGATGGCCGCGAGCACGTCGTCGCGGAAGGCGCGGATCGAGGAGTCGGCGGCCTGCGCCCGGTACTCGGTGGCCTCGCGGGCCGGCACCTCGGCGACCAGGTCGCGGGAGTCCAGCTCCCACTTCTTGCGGCCGCCGTCCAGCAGGCGGACGTCACCGTGGCCGTACAGCTTGAAGTACCAGTAGGCGTACGAGGCGAACCAGTTGTTGTTGCCGCCGTAGAGCACGACGGTGTCGTCGTTGGCGATGCCCTTGGCGCTGAGCAGCGCGTCGAAGCCGGCCTGGTCGATGAAGTCGCGGCGGACCGGGTCCTGGAGGTCCTGCTTCCAGTCGATCCGGACGGCGTTGCGGATGTGGTTCTTGTCGTACGCGGAGGTGTCCTCGTCGACCTCGACGATCACGACCTTCGGGTCGTCCAGGTGGGCCTGGACCCAGTCGGCGTCGACCAGGACGTCGCTGCGGCTCATGGTGGTGTTCTCCATCCGAGGGCGGTGTGCGGAAGGTTCTGCTCGGGAGGTGCTGCTGGGTGCCCGGGCGACTGCGGTCCGAATTCCTGTCCGAATACTGGGACGGGGGTGGCGGTCCGGGCCGACGGGCGAGGAACTGCGGGGTGCGGCGGCGACGGCCGGCCGGGGTGGCCGGGCAAGGTCACCGGGAAAATCGGCGGCGGGCTTCAACTGCCCAGCAAAAACGCCGAGTTAGCGCATTCGACACAGACAGGCGGCCACGCGGCACAGGTCGACCGCCCGCCGCTTCGTGAGATCCGTCTGTCGCTTCATGTCGACGATGCTAGGGACACCGGAGGTCCGCTGTCATCAGCGTACCGAATGTCGAGACTGAATAGCCCGAATGCCGAGATTTGACCTTTTCATGGCCTGCCGGGGCCGCCGTCCCGCCCGAGACCGGCGGCCCCGGGCGGCCCACAACGGGCGGAAACGGCACCGCTCCGCCAGACGCGCCGGACGGCGTGTCTCGCGGAGCGGAACGCAGGAGACGGAAGAAGAGGAAGGAGCGGAAGGAGCGGAAGGAGCGGAAGAGGGGACGGCACGGGAGCGGAAGTGACCGGCCGGTCAGCCCAGCAGCTTGACGCCCTTCCCCTCGAAGGTCAGCTGCAGACCCTCCGGCAGCGGCGTCGCCCCGTCCTTGTCGGCCAGCTTCAGCCCCGCCGGGAGCGCGTCGAGGGTGAAGCTCATCGGCTTCAGCCGCTGGTCGGTGACCCCGGCGAACATCCCGGCCAGCGCGCTGAGCTGGAAGCCGTCCGCGGTGACGGTGCTCCCGCTGTTGTGCACCGAACCCTCACCGACCTCGATCGGCCCCAGCGCGGCCTTGACCTTGCCCGGCCCGCCGTACGACAGGGCCAGCCGGGTGTTGCCGCCCACCGGCAGCTTGCCCGCCCCCGTCACCAGCTGGGAGGCCGGCGGCAGCAGCAGCGCGAGATCCGCGTACGAGATCAGGCCGCTGCCGGTCCCGCTGTCCACCGTGGCGCTCCTCAGGCTGTCGCTCACCGTGACGCCGGACAGCCGGGCCTTGAAGGAGCGCAGCGCCACCTGGCGGCCGCCGTCACCGACGGTCAGGCCGTCGGAGGAGATCCGGACGTCGTCCAGCTTCATCGACAGCGCCTGGGTGAGGAACGGGAAGCCCTCGATCGAGATGTCCGGCCGCTGGCTCATCCGGCCGCTGCTCACCATCCGGTCGGCGGCCTGGTCCTCGGCCACCCCGACCGCGATCCGGTCGGCGCCGACCAGCAGGCCGGAGAGCACCACCAGGCCGATCGTCGCCTTCAGCCATCCGCGCATCGCACTCCCCGTCGTCGCCGGTCGCCGTCGTCGTTCGCTGTCCTCGTCCGGTGTTCCTCGCCCGGCGTTCCCTGCCCGGCGTTCCGCGGCGGCCCCGGCCGAGGCCGTTCCCGCCCGACCGTACGACGTCCCGCCCCGGAGCATGGTTCCGGGGCGGGACGCGCGGTCGTCGGCCGGATGTCAGCCGGCCAGCAGGTCCGTGGCGATCCAGATCAGCGGCGAGGCCACCGCCAGCGGCAGCGCCACGCCCGCCGTCATGTGTACGAACCGGGACGGGAAGTCGTACGCCGCGACCCGTCGGCCGACCAGCGCACCCAGCCCCGCCAGCACCCCCAGCGCCGGCGGCGCGCCCACCAGCAGACCCAGCAGCACCGCCGCCGCCAGGCCCAGCACCGGGCCCAGCAGCTTCGGGCCGGGCAGCGGCGCCGCGGCCAGCACGGTGGCCAGCGCGACCGCGCCCACCCCGGCGGGCACCCAGTCGGCCACCAGCAGCGAGGTGCACAGCGCCGTCACCACCGTGGCCGAGCCGAGCACCGTCAGCGCGTAGAACCGCTCCTTCGGGTCCGAGGGACGGAACGTCTGCAGCACCAGGACCAGCAGGAAGAACCCGCCCAGCGTGCCGACCACCGCCGCCACGCTGCCCTCGGAGTCCGCCAGCAGCACCGCCGCGTCCGCGGTCAGCCCGGCCAGCGCGGCGAGCGCGATGCCCTGGCGGGCCGGCCACATCCCGTTCAGCCGGAACCAGCCGGCCGCCGTCAGCACCTGGAGCAGCGCCACCACCAGTGCCAGCGCCACCTGCCCGAGCGCGGCACCGCCGGCCAGCAGCGCGGCCACGCCGGCGGTGATCAGCGCGGGCTGAAGGCCCGGATCGATGATCGGCGAACCGGTCCGGCCGCGCGGGCCGGCGGGCGGCGCCACCGGCGCGGGCTGCGCCGGGACGGCCGCGTACGGCGGCGCGGCCGGGGCGCCCGCCGGGCCGCCGGGGGCGACCGGGCGCTTGAGCGTCATGGTCGGCGAGTCGAGGGCGGGCCCTCCCTGCTGCGGGGGCGCCGTCGGCGGGGTCACCACCGGCGGGGCCGCCTGCCGCGGGACCGGCGCCGGAGCAGCGTGCCGGGCCTGCGGCGGCGCGGCGTGCCGTGCCGCCGGCGGCGGTGGGGCTGGCGTCCAGGCCGGCGGGGCGGTCGGCATCGCGCCGGACACGACCACCGGCGGCAGCAGCGTCGTCGCCGCGTCGTCCATCGGGGGCACGGGCGGCAGCAACGTGGTGGCCGCGTCGTCCATCGGCGGCACGGGCGGCAGCAGCGTGGTCGCCGTGGCGTCGTCCGTCGCGGGGACGGGCGGCAGCAGCGTCGTCGCCGCGTCGTCCATCGGCGGCTGCCCGTACCCCGGGTAGCCGTACGGCGGCTGCTGCCCCGGCTGCGGTGCCTGGGCCTGCGGGTACGGCGGCTGCGGGTACGGCGACTGGGGCTGCTGCTGCGGATGCCGGTAGGGCGGCTGGGGCGGCGGGGGCTGCTGCGGCCACTCGCCGTAGCCGCCCTGGTTCGCGTTGTTCATGTCCGTCACGCCGCTCAGCCTCCCGCGAACGGCGGCAGCACCTCGACCGTGCCGCCCTCGGTCAGGGGCACGGTCGTGTGGTCCCGGCCGCCGACCTGGGAGCCGTCGACCAGGTAGGAGCAGTGCCCGAGCAACTGGACGAGCTTCGGCCGGTCCGCGTGCCGCCGCCTGGCCTGTGCCAGCGCCTCCGCCAGGGTCACCGCCTCGTACGGCTCCTCGGCCAGCCCGGCCTCGGACTTCGCGGCCGCCCAGTAGCGGATCGTCCCGCGCGCCCGGGCGCCGCTCGCGGGCTCCGTGGTCGCACCCATCGGGCCACCCCTTCTCGTCGTCCTCGCCCGGCCCCGGTGCCCCGGTCCGGCTCGCCACCGGGCCGCCCGACCACCCGAAAGATGGACTCGCACGGCGCCGCCGATGTGGGTCCCATGATGGCGTGTCCGCCGCCACGAGGGGCAATCGCCCTGGCCCAGGGGGCCCGGAGGACGGCTCGAAGCTGTGTCCAGGCTCACCCGGCGCGCGCCCGGATTGGGCGAACCGCCGGATTCGAGCCCTCCCGGCGCGCAGGGCCGTCGGCTATTCTCGACGTCCAAGAGGGATCCGGGCAGAGTCGCCCCCGGGTCCTTTTGTGCTTTCAGGACGCCAGTACGGACATTCTTGCGATTCGTCGGCCCACCCCCGGCGCGTCGCGGGAACCGCCCCGCCCCACGCGGCACGACGACGTGCCCCGGCCGGCCGGGGTGTCCACCCGGCACCCGGGCCGCCGCCCGGGACCGGAACGAACCGGAGGATTCGCGGGATGAACAGGGCAGAAACGGTGCGCCAAGGGTTGCGGGACCCTCGGCGCGTGCGCCGTCGCGTCCTGCGCACCGGCCGGCCCTCCGGCGCTCCTCTGACGTCCGTCCACCTCCCCCCGACCTCAGCACGTGCGCCATCCGGCTGTGGCGGCAGCCGTAACGCGACCGCGACGACCCGGAAAGGGGACTACCGGGTATGAGTTCTCTCCTCCTCCTCACCAACGCTCTGCAACCCTCCGCGGAGGTGCTGCCGGCCCTCGGCCTGCTGCTGCACAACGTCCGGGTGGCCCCCGCCGAGGGATCCGCCCTGGTGGACACCCCCAGTGCGGACGTCATCCTGGTCGACGGCCGGCGCGACCTGCCGCAGATCCGCAGTCTGTGCCAACTGCTGCGCTCCACCGGCATCGGCTGCCCGCTGATCCTGGTGGTGACCGAGGGCGGCCTCGCCGCCGTCACCGCCGAGTGGGGCATCGACGACGTCCTGCTGGACACGGCCGGCCCGGCCGAGGTCGAGGCCCGGCTGCGGCTCGCGCTCGGCCGGCTCCACATCAGCACCGACGACAGCCCGATGGAGATCCGCAACGGCGACCTCTCGGTCGACGAGGCCACCTACTCCGCCAAACTCAAGGGCCGGGCGCTCGACCTCACCTTCAAGGAGTTCGAGCTGATCAAGTACCTCGCCCAGCACCCCGGCCGGGTCTTCACCCGGGCCCAGCTGCTGCAGGAGGTCTGGGGCTACGACTACTTCGGCGGTACCCGGACGGTGGACGTGCACGTCCGACGGCTGCGCGCCAAGCTCGGCGTCGAGCACGAGCAGCTGATCGGCACCGTGCGCAACGTCGGCTACCGCTTCGTCGTCCCGGAGAAGCCGGAGAAGGGCGAGCGCCCGGAGCTCGCCCAGCGCCCCTCGGCGCCGCTGGAGGCCTGACCGACGGCCGGGCGGGCCGCCCCGCCCGGCTTGTCCGGTTCGCTCCCCCGGACACCCGCAGAAGGCCCCAGGTCCCACTGCCGACACGCACGCCACACGCGTAGACTCCCCCCCGTGGCCAAAGTGACGCGCGACGATGTAGCCCGGCTGGCTGGTACCTCGACCGCGGTCGTCAGCTACGTCATCAACAACGGGCCGCGCCCGGTCGCACCCGCGACCCGGGAGAAGGTCCTCGCCGCGATCGATCAGCTCGGCTACCGGCCGAACAGCGTCGCCCAGGCGATGGCCTCCCGCCGGACCAACCTGATCGGCATGGTCGTCCCGGACGCCCGCCAGCCCTTCTTCGCCGAGATGGCGCACGCCGTGGAACGGGCCGCCTCCGAGCGCGGCAAGCTCGTGCTGATCGGCAACTCCGACTACGTGGACGACCGCGAGGTGCACTACGTCCGGGCCTTCCTCGGCATGCGCGTCTCCGGCCTGATCCTGGTCAGCCAGGGCCCCTCGCAGCGCGCCGCCGAGGAGTTCGCCGCGATGGAGGGCGCCAAGGTCGTGCTGCTGCACCGCCGCCCCGAGGCGATCGACGACGTCGCGGTGGTCACCGACGACGTCGGCGGCGCCGAGGCCGTCGTCCGCCACCTGCTGGAGGTGCACGGGCACCCGTACGTGGCCTGCTTCGGCGGCCCGGTCGAGTCCCCCGCCCCCGGCGACCCGGTCATCGACCACGTCGAGGGCTGGCAGCGCGCCATGGACGCGCACGGCCTGCCCACCGAGCCCCACCTGATCGACGCGCCCTTCCACCGCTACGGCGCGTACGAGGTCGCGCTCGGGGTGCTGCGCTCGCCGGACCGGCCGCGGGCGATCTTCTGCTCCACCGACGACCAGGCGATCGGCGTGCTGCGGGCCGCCCGCGAGGTCGGCCTGAAGGTCCCGGAGGACCTCGCGGTGGCCGGCTTCGACGACGTCCCCGAGGCCGCGCTCGCCGACCCGCCGCTGACCACCGTCGCCTCCGACCGCGACGCGATGGCCCGGGCCGCCGTGGACCTGGTGCTCGACGACTCGCTGATGGTGCCCGGGTCGGACACCGAGCGGGTCCGCAAGTTCCCGTCCCGCCTGGTGATCCGCCGTTCCTGCGGCTGCGGCGGCGCCGCGGCGGTCCCGACCGGGGAAGCGGAGTAGCGCACTCCGCTCCACCCGCCGCCGTACACCGCCTGACCAGGCTTTATGAGAACCCAACGGGCTTCTCGGACCCTTCTGAGCCGGTTCTCATGCCATCCTCATCCACCAGGCGGACTTTGGTCGGCATGAGCGAACAGCAGCAGCACCACGACGAGCAGTACGGCCCGTACGAGCCCCGCGTGGTCGAGGGCACCGTCCTCGGCAGCAGCGCCGCAACGACCGCCTACGGGTACCGCGAGGACCACTCGGCCGGCGGCTTCGACTCCCCGACCCCGCCCCCGCCCATGCCCCCCGAGCCGCCCACCACCGGCCAGCCCGGCGGGCACGGCGGCCACGGCAACCGCGCCCGGCGCGGCCTGCTGCGCGGGCGGCTCGCCCTGGTCACCGCCGTCGCCGCGGTCGCCGCCGTCATCGGCGGCGTCACCGGCGGGTTCGTCGCCGCCGAGCAGCACGGCTCCGCCACCCGCACCAGCACCGTCGCCAGCCCCGTCTCCGCCCGCTCCGACGGCGGCGCCGACGTCCCGGCCATCGCCGCCGCCGTCTCGCCGAGCGTCGTCCAGATCACCGTCAAGAACGGCAACGGCACCGCCACCGGCACCGGCGTCATCCTCGACACCAGCGGACGGATCCTCACCAACTACCACGTGATCGACACCGCCGCCGACGGCGGCCAGATCACCGTCACCTTCAAGGACGGCTCCACCGCCCCGGCCACCGTCACCGGCACCGACAAGTCCCTCGACGTCGCCGTGATCACCGCCGGCGGCGGCAAGAACCTCACCCCCGCCACCCTCGGCGACTCCTCCGCCGTGGCCGTCGGCGACCCCGTCGTCGCCATCGGCAACCCCGACGGCCTCACCGGCACCGTCACCTCCGGCATCATCAGCGCCGAGAACCGCGACGTCACCGTCCAGCTCGACGAGGGCACCACCAGCAGCAACGGCGGCTTCGGCTTCCCCAGCCTGCCCGGCCTGCCCAACCTGCCCGGAACGCGCGGCAACCTCCCGCAGCAGAACAGCGGCAGCACCACCACCTACAAGGCCTTCCAGACCGACGCCGCCCTCAACCCCGGCAACTCCGGCGGCCCGCTCATCAACGCCAACGGCCAGGTCATCGGCATCAACTCGGCGATGTACGCCCCCAGCGGCGCCAGCTCCACCGCCGGCGGCGGCGGCAGCAGCGCCGGCAGCGTCGGCCTCGGCTTCGCCATCCCGATCAACGACATCAAGCAGGTTCTGCCGAAACTGGAGGCCGGCCAGAACCTGTAGGACGGACAATTGCCCCCGTACTCCCAGCAGGCCCTCCACCCGACGAGAAAGGGCAGCAGCCCATGACCCCGTCCGCCGACGACCGCACCCCCGCCGAGGCCGGCCACCCCTCCGCCCGGCTCCTCGTGGTCGACGACGAACCCGCCCTCCGGGACGCCCTGGAGAGCAGCCTCGCCTTCGAGGGCTACGAGGTCGCCACCGCCACCGACGGCTACGAGGCCCTGGAATCCGTCGAACGCGACCGGCCCGACCTCGTCCTGCTGGACATCATGATGCCCCGGATGGACGGCCTCACCGCCGTCCGCCGGATGCGCTCCCGCGGCGACACCGTCCCCGTCCTGATGCTCACCGCCCGCGACGCCGTCGGCGACCGCGTCACCGGCCTGGACGTCGGCGCCGACGACTACCTCGCCAAGCCCTTCGAACTCGACGAACTGCTCGCCCGCGTCCGCGCCCTGCTGCGCCGCAACGCCCTCGCCACCGAGGCCGCCGCCCGCGCCGCCGCCGAGGACGAGAGCGAGGTGCTGGCCTTCGGCGACCTGCGGATGAACACCGCCACCCGCGAGGTCACCCGCGCCGGCAAGCCCGTCGAACTCACCCGCACCGAGTTCATGCTGCTGGAGATGTTCCTCGCCCACCCCCGCCAGGTCCTGACCCGCGAACAGATCCTCAAGGCCGTCTGGGGCTTCGACTTCGAACCCTCCTCCAACTCCCTGGACGTCTACGTGATGTACCTGCGCCGCAAGACCGAGCAGGGCGGCATGCCCCGCCTCATCCAGACCGTACGCGGCGTCGGCTACGCCCTGCGCCCGGCTGCCGGCACCGGCGCGTGAACGAGCAGGGCGAGCGCACCGCGACCGGGGCCACCGTTCCGCCGCCGCCCCTGATCCCACCCCGCACCCCCGGCCGCCGGCAGCGCCTCGTCCACTGGCTGCGATCCCGCTCCCTGCGCAGCCGCCTCACCATCCTGAGCTCGGCGGCGGTGGCGGTGGCCATCGCGCTGTCCGCGCTGGCGTGCTGGTTCATCGTGGAGAAGCAGCTCTACAACCAGGTCCGCACCGACCTGCTCAGCGCCGAACCGGAGCCGCTGCGCGGCGCGAACTACCCCTGTGGCGACACCCCGCAGGACGCCCTGGCCAAGTCCCTGGCCACCCCCCGCACCAGCCGGCCGCCGACCGACATGGGCAGCCCCCCGCTGCGGGACACCCAGAACGTCTCCTCCGACCTGTCCCTCGTCTGCCTGCCGATCGGCGCGAAGCGGGCCATCGTCATCGAACCCGGTGACGCCAAGGTCCTCGGCCTGAAGAAGGGCCAGTCGGTCGTCCGGGACGGCCTGTACACCAACGGTGAGCCCGCGATGGTCCGGCTGGCCTGGTACCCGAACATCAAACCCGGCTACCCGCCGGTCCTGGTCATGGTCGCCGCGCCGACCAAGCCCGTCGAGGACTCCCTCCAGGGCCTGGCCATCCTGCTCGGCTCCGTCTCCGTCGGCGGCATCCTGCTCGCCGCCGTGGCCGGCCGGCTGGTCGCCCGGTCCGCCCTGAAGCCGGTCGACCAACTCACCGACGCCGTCGAGCACATCGCCAGGACCGAGGAGGTCGGCACCACCATCCCGGTCCAGGGCCACGACGAGATCGCCCGCCTCTCCACCTCGTTCAACTCCATGAGCACCGCCCTCGCCAACTCCCGCGAGCGGCAGACCCGGCTGATCGCCGACGCGGGCCACGAACTCCGGACGCCGCTCACCTCCCTGCGCACCAACGTCGACCTGCTGATCCGCAGCAACGACACCGGCCGCCCGCTCCCGGCAGCCACCAAGACCAAGCTGCTCGGCAACATGAAGGCCCAGATGCAGGAGCTCACCGTCCTGATCGGCGACCTGCTCCAGCTCTCCCGCCCCGACACCCCCAAGGCCGGCCCGAACCTCACCCTCGTCGCCCTGCACGAGATCGCCGGGCGGGCGGTCGAGCGGGCGAAGCTGCGCGGCCCGGGGCTGGTCTTCGAGACCGCGACCGACCCCTGGTTCGTGCACGGCGACGCCGCCGGGCTCGAACGCGCGGTGATCAACCTGCTGGACAACGCGGTCAAGTACAGCCCGCCCGGCGGCACCATCGAAGTCCGGCTCCACCAAGGCCTGTTGACCGTCCGCGACCACGGCCCCGGCATTCCGCCGGAGGAACTGCAGTACGTGTTCGACCGGTTCTGGCGCTCGCCGTCCTCGCGGCAGCTGCCCGGCTCCGGCCTGGGCCTGTCGATCGTCGCGCAGAGCGTCCGGGAGGCGGGCGGCGAGGTGTCGCTGGGCCCGGCCGGGGACGGTGGACCGGGCGCGCTGGCGACCGTCCGGCTGCCCGGCGGCCCCGCCCCGGAATGACGGAAGGGCGGGTGGGGCGCCCCGACAGCGCCCCACCCGCCCCGGAACCGGCTCGGTCAGTCGATGTCGACGCCCGGGCCGATGACCTTGATCCGGTCCTGCGCCGGGGCCTTCAGCGGCGAGGCCGCCGAGCTGTGGGCGCCCAGGTAGGCCGCGAAGACGTCCAGGTCAGAGGCGCCGACGAGCTTGTCGGTGCCGGCCGCGAAGGCCGGGAAGCCGTCGCCGCCGCCGGCCAGGAACTCGTTGGCCGCGACCCGATACTTGGCGGCCGGGTCGATCGGAGCGCCGTTCAGCCGGATCGAGTCGACGACCACCCGGTCCGCGCCGGTCTTGCGCATGTCCAGGGTGTAGTGCAGGCCCGAGGACGCCTGGAGGATCTTCGGCGCGGCCGCGTTGGAGCCGCTGACCTGCTGCTGGAGCAGCTGCACCAGCTGGGCGCCGGTCAGTGTCTTGACCTGCATCATGTTGGTGAACGGCTGGACGGTGAACGCCTCGCCGTAGGTCACCACGCCGTCGCCCTCGGCGCCGGAGGCCTTGTAGACCAGGTCGGCGCGGATGCCGCCGGGGTTCATGAAGGCGATCTGCGCCCCGCCCTTGGCGGCCGGGGCGAGCCCCTCCACCTGCGCGTCGGCGATCAGGTCGCCGAGCGGCTTCTCCAGGTCGCTGTTGCCGCGGCCGTTGATGTCCGAGGCGATGTAACCGATCGGCCGGTTGGCGATCGGGGCGGCGAGCTTGGAGTAGTGGTCGACCAGCGCCGTCATGTCGGGCGCCTTCTCGACGGTGCGGCGCACCACGTGGTTCTCGGCCTTGACCGTCGGGCGCACGATCTCGCCGGTGGTCTTGTCCAGCTTCATGTCGATCTCGGTGTACAGCCGGCCGAAGGAGGCGGCGCTGGTGACCGAGCGCGGGACGCCGTTGGGGTCGGGGATGGTGCAGGCGTACGCGTTGTGGGTGTGGCCGGTGACGATGGCGCCGACCGACGGGTCGAGCTTCTTGGAGATGTCGACGATCGGACCGGAGATGCCCTGGCCGGCCGGGCCGCAGTCGTAGTTGTAGACGCTGCTGGCCGGGTAGCCGCCCTCGTGGATCAGCGCGACGATCGAGTTGACGCCCTTGGCCTTGAGCTCGGCGGCGTACTTGTTGATCGTGGTGACCTCGTTGGCGAACTTCAGGCCCTTGACGCCCTCGGCGGTCACGATGTTCGGCGTGCCCTCCAGGGTGACGCCGATGAAGCCGATCTTCACGCCCTGGGACTTGGTCACCCAGTACGGGGCCAGCAGCGGCTTGCCGGTCTTCTCGTCGGTGACGTTGGCCGACAGGTAGTTGAAGTTGGCGCCCTTGAACGTGCGGCCGGGCTCGTAGCAGCCGTCGACCGGGTGGCAGCCGCCGTCCTGCATGCGCCGCAGCTCCTGCGCGCCCTCGTCGAACTCGTGGTTGCCGACCGAGGTGACGTCCAGGCCGAGCTTGTCCATCGCCTCGATGGTCGGCTCGTCGTGGAAGAGCGCCGAGGTGAGCGGGCTGGCGCCGATGATGTCGCCGGCCGCGACGGTGATCGAGTCGTCGGCCGGGATCCGCGCCTTGCGCAGCTCGGTGGCCAGGTACTCGATGCCACCGGCCGGGGTCGAGACCTCCTTGCCGGTGGCCGGGTCGATCTCCCGGATGGTGCCGGACGAACCGGCCGGGGGCTCCAGGTTGCCGTGGAAGTCGTTGATCGCCAGCAGCTGGAGGTTGACGGTCTTGTGACGCTTGGCGTTGGCGTCGGCGGCCTGCGCGGCCGTCGGCACGGCCACCGTGCCGAACAGACCTGCGGCGGCGACGACGGCGAGCGCCGCGCGTCGGGATCTGACGGTGAGCATGAGGGTCCCCTGCACCTTGGAGGAGCGCCCGCTGTGGACTGGACCGGGCGTCTGGGCGATGTGTTGCGCCTGTGAAGCCTAGAGTCAACGCGCGTAGCTGTCAGGACGTTGAACGTAACGAGAGGATTACCTCCTGACGAACCGTCGCCGTCCGACCAGGGCCGCTGCCCCCGTCCGGGCCTCCCGGCCCCGCCCGGCAGAGCCGCCCGGCCCCCGCCGGCCGCCCGGCCCCCCGCCGGCCGCTCAGACTCCCGGCTCGGCCGCCAACTGCCGCTCGGCCCGGTCCCGTTCGGCCACCGCGTCCTCGGTCATCGCACGGTCGGTGTACACCAGCGGCCGCTCGGCCTCGGTGATGATGTGCTTGACCACCTGGACGTTGCCGTTGACATCCCAGACCGCGATGCCCGGCGACAGGGTGGGGATGATCTCCACCGCCCAGCGCGGCAGGCCCAGCACCCGGCCGGTGGCCCGCGCCTCCTCCGCCTTCTGCATGTAGATCGTCCGGGTGGAGGCCATCTTCAGGATCGCCGACGCCTCCTTGGCCGCCGCGCCGTCCACCACGTCCGACAGGTGGTGCACCACCGCGACGAAGGAGAGCCCGAGCCGGCGGCCGAACTTCAGCAGCCGCTGGAACAGCTGCGCCACGAAGGGACTGTTGATGATGTGCCAGGCCTCCTCGACCAGGAAGATGCGCTTCTTCCGGTCCGGCCGGATCCAGGTGTGCTCCAGCCACACGCCGACGATCGCCATCAGGATCGGCATCGCGATCGAGTTCCGGTCGATGTGCGAGAGGTCGAAGACGATCAGCGGCGCGTCCAGGTCGATGCCGTCGGTGGTCGACCCGTCGAACATGCCGCGCAGGTCGCCGTCGACCAGCCGGTCCAGCACCAGCGCCACGTCCAGGCCCCAGGACTGCACCTCGTCCACCGCCACGCCCAGCGACTCCACCGAGGACAGCTCGGGGCTGCGCAGGGTGTCGATGATGTCGTCCAGCACCGGCTGGCGGTCCTTCACCGTCGCCACCACATGGGCGTGCGCGGCCTTCAGCGCGAACCCGGCCCGCTCCTCCAGGCCCCGGCCCATCGCCACCTCGACGATGGTGCGCAGCAGCGACAGCTGGCCGGTCTGGGTGATCGCCGGGTCCAGCGGGTTGAGCTTCACCCCGCCGTCCCGGGCGGCCATCGGGTCGAGCCGGATCGACTTTATGCCCAGCGCGTTGGCGATCAGGTTCCACTCGCCGACGCCGTCCTCGCCCTGCGCGTCGAGCACCACGACCTGCCGGTCGCGGAACCTCAACTGCCGCAGCACGTACGTCTTCTCCAGCGCCGACTTGCCGTTGCCGGACTCGCCGAGCACCAGCCAGTGCGGGGCCGGCAGCTGCTGCCCGTACAGCTGGAAGGGGTCGTAGACGTACCCCTTGCCGCTGTACACCTCACGGCCGATGATCACGCCCGAGTCGCCCAGCCCCGGCGCAGCGGTGGGCAGGTAGACCGCCTGCGCCTGGCCGGTGGAGGTGCGCACCGGCAGCCGGGTGGTCTCCACCTTGCCGAACATCAGGCTGGTGAACGCCTCGGAGAGGTTGCCGAGCGCCATGTACGGCCTCCTGGTCTGGTCGACGGGCGGTGGTGGAGCGGTGCGGACCGGGCGTCAGCGGCGGATGCCGGTCGCGAACGGCAGGGTGTTGACGAAGGCCCGGTGGTGCTCGCGGTCGCACCACTCCAGCTTGAGGTAGCTCTTGCCGGCCGAGGCCCGGATGGTGCGCTTGTCCCGGGCCAGCGCGTCGGGGTTGCGCGAGGACACCGTGATGTAGCCGACCAGGTTCACGCCGGCCGCGCCGGAGGCCAGGTCGTCGCCGCGCTGGTCCACCCGGCCGGTGTGGGCCAGGTCGCGCGGGTCGACCGTCCGGTTCATCTTGGCCGCGCGGCTGGCCTCCGCCTCGTCGTTGGTCTTCTCGGTCAGCATCCGCTCGATCGCGACGTCGGTGGGCTCCAGGTCCATCGTCACCGCGACCGTCCGGATCACGTCCGGGGTGTGCACCAGCAGCGGCGCCAGGAAGTTGACCCCCACCGGCGTCAGCGGCCACTCCTTGATCCACGCGGTGGCGTGGCACCACGGCTCCCGGGTCGCCGACTCGCGGGTCTTCGCCTCCAGGTACTGCGGGTTGGTCGCGTCCAGTTCGGCCGGCCAGGCGTTGCGCCGGGACATCGCCTGGATGTGGTCGATCGGGTGGTCCGGGTCGTACATCGAGTGCAGCAGCGAGGAGAGCCGGGCCTGCCCCAGCGGCTGGCGCACCCGGATGTCCGCCTCCGCCAGCCGGGCGCAGATGTCGGTCAGCTCGCGCGCCATCACGGCCGCCAGCCCCTCGTCGTCCCGGGCCCGCCGGCCGGTCGCCGTACGGCCCATCGCGTGCGCCTCGGCCGCCAGGTCGCGGGTGTAGTGCATGCACGCGACCAGGTACGCCCGGTGCTGCTCCGAGGAGGTCGACACCATCGACTGCAACTGGTCGTACGAGTCCTGCAGCCAGCGCGGCGCGTCGTGGTCCCCGCGCCGCTCGACGTCCTTGGCGTGCGCGTCCGGGTCGGCCGGCAGCGTCCGGGCCAGGATCTGCAACCGGGTCACGAAGCCGTCCCCGTTGGCGACGTGCTTCAGCAGCGTGCCGAACCGGTCGACCAGCGCCTCCTGGTCCTCCGAGTCGCGCAGGCCGACACCCGGGCCCTCGATCTCGATCGCGGCCGTCACCGTCCGCCGCTCCAGGTGCATCAGCACCCCGACCTCGTCCGGCCCGAACGGCGCGGTCAGCCAGCGCAGCCGCCCCACCCCGGGCGGCGGGCCGACCTCCACCTCGCGGCCGTCCATCCGGGTCCCGGCGTCCATCACGTCCGAGCGCCACACCGACCGGCCGCTCCGCACCGTCCGGCGGTAGGTGCGGTTGATCTCCGCCCACTTGTAGAACGTCCGCCTGCGGTACGGCACGTACACCGCCGCGATGGCCACCATGGGCAGGCCGATCAGGCCCCCGATCCGCAGCGGCAGGATCGGCATCAGCAGGCCCCAGAGCATGCCGAGGAACGCCCCGAAGATGATCAGGACGATCTCGCCGGACTCCCGGTTGCGGCCGATCGGCGCGTTCGGGCGGGCCTTGCCGATCAGGTAGGTGCGGCGCTGGTGCACGTACGGCTGGGCGTACTGGGCTCCGTACTGGCCGAGCGGTTCACTGCTCACTTACCCGTCACCCTCCCTTCGCTGAGTTGCTGTCGCGGATCGGAACCGAGGTCTGCGGCGGCCCGGCCTGCGCTGGTGGCGCCGGCGTCCGCCCGGCGTGCGCGGCGATGCCCGGCGCGACCGAACCGCCGCCCGCGCCCCCGCCGCCACCACCACCGACCGGCCCACGGTCACCGTGGGTGGTGATGCCCTGCTTCATCATGTTCGCGGTGCCGTTGATCATCGCCGATCCGGCCGACACCGCGCTCGCCCGGGCATGGCGCATGTTCATGATCTCGTCGCCGAAGCCCGGCACGAAGCGGTACACCGCGGCACTCGCGAAGATCGACAGGAACAGGATCGCCAGCCCCGACAGCACCCGCGCGAAGTCGTCGCTGGCCCCGGCCCCCGACGCCACCGCACCCGCCAGGCCCAGGATGACCACGATGATCGGCTTCGCCAGGTCCACCGCCACCATCACCCCCGCCCACCGGCGCACGTGCTTCCACAGCTGCTTGTCCACCAACCCCGCGTACACCGCCGTACCCAGCAGCGCGCCCACGTACAACATCGCCGCCCGGATCAGCAGCTCGATCCAGAGCACCGCCGCCGCCAGCACCGCCACCAGCGACACGATGATCAGGATCAGCGGGCCGCCGCCCATGTCACCCTTCTCCAGGGTGTCGGCGAACGCGCCCAGGTACGACCCGGTGTCCGACTTCGTCCCCACCGCGATCCCCTTGGTCAGCCCGTCCGTCACGCTCACCACGGTGTAGAGGATCAGCGGCGTGAACGCGGACGCCACGACGGTCAGCCACAGGAAGCCGATCGCCTCCGTGAACGCCGTCGCCAACGGCGCCCCCCGCACCGCCCGCTTCGTCACCGCCAGCAGCCACAGCACCAGCGTGATCACCGTCGACACGGCGAACACCACCGCGTACTGCTGCAGGAACGACGCGTTGGTGAAGTCCACCTGCGTCGTCCCGTCGATCGCGCTCGACAGCTTCCGCACCACCCAAGCCGCCGCCTGGGCACACCCCTTGGCCAACGACCCCAACGGATCGGCCACACTCCCGATGGCCCCACCGCCCGGGATCGCGCCGGAGCCGCCCGGAGCGCAGTAGACGTCGTTGCCGGGCAGGGGAACACCCGGGCAACTCGTGTTGGTCGCCCCTGAGGTCGGGGTCGGCGACGGCTCAGCCATGGCGCGGTGGGCCGTCAGGACCACCGCAAGGACGCCGAACAGCGCCCCACCGGCCAGGTGGCTCATGCCCCGCCGCACGAAACCGGAACAACCGTCAGCGGGCATAACGGAAGCCTCCGAACTGCTCGACGGCACCAGTGATCTCCTCGGCGGTTGCGGCCTGCTGGTCCGGCGGAACCGGCGCCGGACCGGCTGCTCGGCTGAAGTCGGTGAGTTTCCAGTCCGTCCCGGTCCACCGCAGGCTGAGTGTCAGGGTGAACCACTCCTCGGACACCGGCCTGGTGGAACGCTCGCCGGCCAGTCCGAACAACCCGGTGCACCAGACGTCGACCTTGACGCTCTCCGCGGTGTAACTGCTGCTCTTGGTCCCGACCGGGATGGTCCGGCTGACGAACGCCATCCCCTTGGGCGGCTGTCCCTGGGCATCGACCCCGAACCTGGCCGCCGTCTCGGGAGAGAACCCCTGGTCCAGGCGGCTCTGCAGGCCCGCAACCGCGCCCGGGTCGGCGATGGTGGCGACGATGGTGTGGCGGCTGTCGGCGCGGAACATGTCGGCGGAGCCGATCGCCACCGCGTAGTTGGCGGCGGCGGACTGGGCACCCTGGTCGGTGTGCGGGTAGCCGGAGCCGATGCCGTTGATGGTGGTGCCGACGGGCTGGTCGCCGCTGGGGGCGGGGCCGGCGCCGGCGGGCGCGGTGGGGGCCGCGTGGTCGGCGGAGCGACCGGTGCTGCCGGGGTCGGGCTTGTCGCGGTTGGCGATGGCGATGGCCACGACGAGCAGGGTGACGACGACGAGGACGGTCAGCAGGGTGCGGAGCGGTCGGGCCTGACGCAGGGTCGGCTGGGAGGAGGGCTGTTCGCCGACCGGCAGCCGCGTACGGGTGTGCGGCTGGTCGTCGGACAACGGCACGGCGGCCCTCCTGGTGCGGGGAGCCGGGCGGCTCCGGGGACCCTCCGCCGGGGGCGGGCGCGGACGGAGGGTGGGAACGGGGGGTGGACTGCTGGCGGGTGGGCTCGGGGCGGTCCGGACGGGGACCTGGCCCCGGGGCGGGCGGGCCTGGCTACTGCTGTCCGATCGTCAGATCGCCATGCCGTAGACAATGGTGAACAGAGTGCCGAGTGATCCAATGATGAACACGCCGGTCAGACCGGCGACGATCAGCCCCTTACCCTGTTCGGCACCGAAGCTGTCGCGCATCGCGGTCGCACCGATCCGCTGTTTGGCCGCCCCCCAGACGGCGATGCCGAGGCAGATGAGGATGGCGACGGCCATGATGACCTCGACCATCACCCTGGCCTCCGACCCGAGGGTCGCGAACGGGCCCCAGTCCGGGGCGATCCCGCCGATGATGGTGTCGATATTCGGCTTCTTTGGTGGGTCCTCGGCCAGGTGGCCGATCGCGTTCGTGTGCACGCTGCTCAGGTTCATTTCCATCTCACCGCCCGATCAGGCAAATTCAAGGGCCCTGACCCCGCCCGCGCGAAGGGTCGGTACCTATTCTTGGCCAGATCTGATGTCGACTTGGCTACTTCTCGCGGATTGGTCGTGAGGCACCGGGCACGTACGCGAGGATGTCCACCGTACGAAGGATAGCGCTCACTCTTTGTATCTCTGATGATTGCGGTGAGCAACGCCTTCCGGAACACTTCGACTGACGATTCGTCGGGATGGTGCTGATGGTACTCCGGAAGGCCGGTACGGCCGCCGCCGCTGCGGGAGTTGTGACGTTCGGGTTGCTCGGTTTGGTGACGGTGGGGACGTTCGCGGCGAGTGGGACACCGCAGCAGTCGGCGAATCGCGCCGCACTCTCGCCGGGGACGGTCCCGGCGGCGTTCCAGGCACCGATCCAGCAGTGGGGCGCGCTCTGCCCGGAGATCTCGCCGCCGATGCTCGCGGCACAGCTCTACCAGGAAAGCGGTTTCGATCCGAAGGCCCAATCGGGCGTCGGGGCACAGGGAATGGCGCAGTTCATGCCCGATACCTGGGCGGCGTACGGCACGGACGCCAATGGGGACGGCAAGAAGGACGTCTGGGACCCGCTGGACGCGATCGCCTCGGCGGCCACCTTCGACTGCGCGCTCGCGAAGGACGTCGCCAAGGTCCCGGGCGACCGGCAGGCCAACCTGCTGGCCGCCTACAACGCCGGCCCGTACGCGGTGACCAAATACAACGGGGTGCCGCCGTACAAGGAGACCCAGGGCTACGTGAGGAACATCCAGGCGATGGCCCGCAGCTTCTCGGTGCCCACGGCGCCGGTGGAGGTGTCCGGGCAGTCGGCCGGGGCGATCTACTTCGCGCAGAGCAAGCTCGGGACGCCGTACCTGTGGGGCGGGGAGGGGCTGCCCTCGCAGAACGGACGGTTCGACTGCTCGGGCCTGACCCAGGCGGCGTACGCCAGCGTGGGCATCACGCTGCCCCGGGTGGCGAACGACCAGTGGTACGCCGGGCCGCACCCGTCGCGCGATCAGCTGCGGCCGGGCGACCTGGTGTTCTGGGCGACGGACCTGAACGATCCGCGGAGCATCCACCACGTCGGGATCTACGTCGGCGGCGGCTACATGATCAACGCGCCGCACACCGGCGCGGTGATCCGCTACGACAAGATCGACACCAGGGAGTACATCGGCGCGACCCGGGTCACCTCGGACGGCGCCCAGGCGCTGCCGGCCCGCAACGCGGACGGCTCCGTGAGCGCCCCGAGCCGCCCGGGCTCGACGACGCCGACCAGCCCGACCAGTCCGACCAGTCCGGCCGCGGCGACCACCCCTTCGGCCCCGGTGGCCCCGGCAGCCCTGGCGAGCCCCGGCGGCGCCGCCACCCGGCCCGCCGCCGGACCGCCCGCAGCCGCCGCGCCACCCGCCCCGACCGGCCCGGACCCCGCCGGGGCGGGGCGGCCGACGGCGAAGAACTGAGCCGCCCGTGGCCCCGAGGTGTGAGTGCCCTGTGGACGCTGAGTCAAGTTTCCATAACCGCGCGTTTCCGTGGAACGCTGTGCCCCGGCGATGACGTTGGTCCCGATGGCCCACCGTCAGCTTCCCGCGCCGGGAAGGGCCCCGACCGGATCGAACAGCTGCAGCGGACCAGAAGGAGGTGCGGCGTGTCGACGCCGCTTGCCGACACGACCAACCCCGACCTCGGCCTGCTCTACGCCGTCAACGGACTGGCCAAGCGCTCCCCGCAGTGGCTGGACCACCTGGTCTCGTGGATCGGTGAGTACGGCATCCTGATCGGCCTGGCGATGCTGGGCCTGGTGGCCTGGCTGCAGGCGAGACGCCGCCCCGACGCGCCGGTGGCCGTCGCCGGGCTGCTCTGGGTGCCGCTCTCCGTCGCCATCGCCGAACTGGCCAACCTGCCGATCGCCGCGATCGTGAACCGTCCGCGCCCGTTCGTCGACCACAGCGGGCTGCTGGTGCTGGTGGACGGCAAGGCCGGCACCCACTCCTTCGTCAGCGACCACTCGACCATGACGATGGGCGTGGCGGTGGCGCTGTTCCTGGTGAACCGGCGGCTCGGCTGGATCGCCGGGGGCCTGGCCCTGTTGCAGGGCTTCTGCCGGATGTTCATGGGCGTGCACTACCCGACCGACGTGATCGGCGGCTTCGCGCTGGCCGCCGCGGTGGTGCTGCTGCTGGCGCCGATCGCGATGGCGGTGCTCGTCCCGCTCTGCCACGCGCTGGGCCGGACCGCCCTCGCCCCGCTGATCCGGGCGCCGGAGCGCGCCGGCGGCGGCCCGCGCGGCCGACGGCGCGGGCGCGAGCGCGGGTCGGTGCGCTCCGAGGAGCAGCCGCCGGAGTCCGACCTGGCGGCGTGAGCCTCCCGGCCCGGCTACCCCGGTCCAGCGCCGCTCTCGGCGAGGGCGAGGTGGTCGTCCCCCTCGCGCCGGACCAGGTCGCGCGAGCGGCGGGCCGGTGAGAACCAGCCGCAGCTGCAGGTCGCGAAGGCGAAGGAACCGCGCTCGCTGACCGCGACGCGGTGTTCGGGCATCCGGGCGGTGCCGGGGGAGGCCGGCAGCTCACTGTGCACGTGGTTCACCGTAACGCGCCGGGCACCGGGCGCGCGATGCCGTCCACGAGACCTTTTCCGCGTAACCCTTCGCGGCTCAACTCGTTTGCCCGGAAAGAGCTCTGCTCACCTGGTGGTGTCGGCAGGGCAGTCGGGCCCGAGGGGGTTGTCGCGAGGATGAAGATGACCGACCAGCAGCGTGGCGGACGGCCGGGGCGCCGTCCGCGGCCGCATCTGCGTTCGGCGGCCGGGGCCGCCCTGCTCGCCGCCGCCCTGGCAGGCCTGTCCGCCGGCTGCGCGGCCGGCTCCAGCGGCGGTTCCTCCGACCGGCAGTCGGGTGCCCCCGACCAGCTCGCCGCGGACCCGCTGACGGCGGTGCGCAACAGCGCCGACATCACCGGCCGCACCGGCTCCGCGCACACCGCCACCGAGCTGGTCACCGAGTCGTCCGAGAAGAAGGCCGTCTTCACCGGGACGGGCGGCTACGACTACGTGAAGCGGATCGGCCGGCTGGAGGTCCAGGTGCCGCCGGGCGCGGCGACCACCGGGAAGATCGTCGAGGTGGTCCTGCCGGGCACCGTCTACCTGCAGAACAGCGGCGCCAAGGTGCCCGAGGGCAAGTGGGTCAAGCTGGACGTGCGCCAGCTGCCGGACGGCAACCTGGTCAGCAGCGGCGCCACCGACCCGGCCTCGGCGGCGGGCGCCCTGCGCGGGGCGCAGAAGGCGGACGCGGTCGGCACCGAGACCGTCGACGGGGTGGCGCTGCACCACTACCGCGGCACCCTGGACCTGGCCAAGGCGGCCGACGCGACCGGCGGCCGCGGCGGGGACGGCCTGCGGATGGGGGCCCAGACCTTCACCGTGAAGGAGGTCCCGTACGACGCCTGGCTGGACGACCAGGGCCGGCTGCACAAGGTGGTCGAGGTGTTCACCTTCGCCGGGGTGGCCGGTTCGAAGGAGGCCAAGGACCAGGTGAAGGTGACGTCGACCACCTCGGTGACGGACTTCGGCAAGCCGGTGGAGGCGGCCGAGCCGCCGGCCTCGGACATCTACGCGATGAAACCCTCGGAAAGCCCGAAGTAGGCCGCCGGGGCAGGGCTCCGGCGCCGGGGCGAACCGGGGCGCCGCCGGAGCGGGTGGCCGCCCGGGGAGCGGCGGCCACCCGTTTCGGCGGCGCCGAGATGGCCCGTCCGTGCCATGTGGACGGGCTCCGAAGTGCCTAGGCTGGACGTCGGGTGGCTGCCGCCCGGGCTGGCGAGGCACTGAAGGGGTGGTGCAGGTGGTGTCGTCCACGGGCGGCCGCAGCGGCGGCCACGACGACGCGGCCCTCGACGAGATCGATCTGGCCGGCGAGCTGATGATCGCCGCGACGGCCAGCACCGGCGACCGGCTGCCGACCGAGCGGATCGACGAGGTGCTGCTCGACCGGATCGAGCCGGGGCGGACCGACGGCGAGGCCTGGCGGCAGGCCGACGGCTAGCGGGTTCGCGGCCCGGGGGTGTTGGCGGCCGGGGCGTGCGCGGCCCGGACCCGCTCGCCCGGAACCGGCCCGGCCTCAGCTGCGCAGCAGCCGGCCGATCGCGGCCGTGGCCTCCGCGACCTTGGCGTCGAGTTCGGCGCCGCCCTCCTCGGCGGCGGCCGCGACGCAGTGCCGCAGGTGCTCCTCCAGCAGGGACAGCGCGAAGGACTGCAGCGCCTTGGTGCCGGCCGAGACCTGGGTGAGCACGTCGATGCAGTAGACGTCCTCGTCGACCATGCGCTGGAGGCCGCGGATCTGGCCCTCGATCCGGCGCAGCCGCTTGAGGTGGGCGTCCTTCTGCGCGCTGTAGCCGTGCGGGCCGTGCCCGCCCTGATGTCCTGCGGCGGCCGCGGGGGCGGCGGGTGCGTCGGCCTGCGCGTCGGTGCCGTGCCCGTGGTCCGGCTCGGTGCGCGCTTGCGTCGTGGTCATCGGCCCGCCTTCGTCTGGATGCCTGGTGGCTGCGTCGGCCACCAGTGTCCAACACCGGGGCCGTCCGTGGTGTTCCGACGGCCGACGCGGCATGTGCCGAAGGGTTCCGGACGGTCGGCGGACGGTCTGCGGACTGGTTCCGGGCGGTCCGCGAACGGGTTGCGGACGGGCTGCGGGCGGGCCGCCGCGCGGTTCACCCGTCTGAGCGGCGCCCCCGTCTTCCGTACGTACCACGGGGACAATCCGGGCGAGGTTCCGTCAGACTGGGGGCTCACGTCCGCACCTGGGTGTGCGGTCCGGGTCAGCTGGTGCGGCAGCCGAACGGAAGAGGAGGTTCCGCCTCCACCATCACCACCCCGTTTGCGCGATTGCGCTTGGTTGCACCTAGCATCGTTCAGTCCCTACCCCGCACATCGGAGATTTCCGTGCGTTTTAGCCTGACCCCGAAGGAGACGAGCTTCTACGACATGTTCTCTGCCGCCGCGGAGAACCTCGTCGTCGGTTCGAAGCTCCTGCTGGAACTGCTGGGATCAGACGTGTCGGCCCGCGCGGAGATCGTCGAGCGCATGCGCGCCGCCGAGCACGCCGGGGACGACACCACCCATGCCGTGTTCCACCAGCTGAACTCGTCCTTCATCACGCCCTTCGACCGCGAGGACATCTACAACCTCGCCTCGTCGCTGGACGACATCATGGACTTCATGGAGGAGGCCGTCGACCTGGTCGTCCTCTACGACATCCAGACGCTGCCGAAGGGGATCGAGCAGCAGATCGAGGTGCTGGCCCGGGCCGCCGAGCTCACCGCCGAGGCGATGCCGAACCTGCGCAGCATGTCGAACCTCACCGAGTACTGGATCGAGGTCAACCGGCTGGAGAACCAGGCCGACCAGATCCACCGCAAGCTGCTCGCCCACCTGTTCTCCGGCCAGTACGACGCCATCGAGGTGCTCAAGCTCAAGCAGGTCGTGGACGTCCTTGAGGAGGCGGCGGACGCGTTCGAGCACGTCGCCAACACGGTGGAGACCATCGCCGTCAAGGAGTCCTGACCCTCGTGGACATGGCTGCACTCATCGCCGTCGTCGGCGTTGCGTTCTTCTTCACCTACACCAACGGCTTCCACGACTCCGCGAACGCGATCGCCACCTCGGTCTCCACCCGTGCGCTGACCCCCAGGGCCGCGCTGGCGATGGCCGCGGTGATGAACCTGGCCGGCGCCTTCCTCGGCAGCGGCGTGGCGCACACCGTCTCCCAGGGGATCATCGAGACGCCCACCGGCGACCGGGGCATGGTGATCCTGTTCGCCGCGCTGGTCGGGGCGATCGCCTGGAACCTGGTCACCTGGTACTTCGGCCTGCCGTCCTCCTCCTCGCACGCGCTGTTCGGCGGCATGGTGGGCGCGGCCATGGCCGGCGGCATCGACGTGATCTGGGGCGGCGTCCTCGACAAGATCGTCATCCCGATGATCGTCTCGCCGATCGTCGGCCTGGTCGGCGGCTTCCTGGTGATGCTGGCGATCCTGTGGATCTTCCGCCGGGCCAACCCGCACAAGGCCAAGCGCAACTTCCGGGTCGCCCAGACCGCCTCGGCCGCCGCGATGGCGCTGGCGCACGGTCTGCAGGACGCGCAGAAGACCATGGGCATCGTGGTGATGGCGCTCACCATCTCCGGCCACCACTCCGGCGAGGGCATCCCGGTGTGGGTGAAGATCTCCTGCGCCACGATGCTCTCGCTGGGCACCTACGCGGGCGGCTGGCGGATCATGCGGACGCTCGGACGCAAGATCATCGAGCTGGACCCGCCGCAGGGCTTCGCCGCCGAGGCCACCGCCGCGACGGTCATGTACGTCACCTCGTTCGTCTTCAAGGCGCCGATCTCCACCACCCACGTGATCACCGCGGCGATCATGGGCGCGGGGGCCACCAAGCGGATCCGCGCGGTGCGCTGGGGCGTCGCCAAGAACATCGTGCTCGGCTGGTTCATCACGATGCCGGCGGCCGCCATCGTCGCAGCGCTGGTGTACTGGTTCGCCCACCTGTTCTGGGGCTGACCGGCCCCGCACGTGACAGGGCCCGCCCCCACATCTCGGGGGCGGGCCCTTCTTCATGCTCCACGGCGGCACCGCCATGCAGCACCGCGGAGCAGCCTGTGTGCTCGCCGTTCGCCTCCGGACCCGCGGTCCGGAGGCCGGTGGCGGGGGTCCGGCCTAGCCGAAGCGGCCGGAGATGTAGTCCTCGGTCGCCTGGACCGACGGGTTGGAGAAGATCCGCTGGGTGTCGTCCAGCTCGACCAGCTTGCCCGGCTGGCCGACGCCGGCCAGGTTGAAGAAGGCGGTGCGGTCGCTGACGCGGGCCGCCTGCTGCATGTTGTGGGTCACGATGACGATGGTGAACTGCGACTTCAGCTCGCCGATCAGGTCCTCGATCGCGAGGGTGGAGATCGGGTCGAGCGCGGAGCAGGGCTCGTCCATCAGCAGGACCTGCGGCTCGACCGCGATGGCGCGGGCGATGCACAGCCGCTGCTGCTGGCCGCCGGAGAGGCCGGCCCCCGGCTTGTTCAGCCGGGTGTGGACCTCGTTCCAGAGGTTGGCGCCCTTCAGCGAGCGCTCGACCACCTCGTCCAGGACGGACTTCTTGCGCACGCCCGCGAGCTTGAGGCCGGCGATCACGTTGTCGTAGATCGACATGGTCGGGAACGGGTTCGGGCGCTGGAAGACCATGCCGACCGAGCGGCGGACGGCGACCGGGTCGACGTTCGAGGCGTAGAGGTTCTCGTCGTCCAGGAGGACCTTGCCCTCGACCCGGGCGCCGGGGATCACCTCGTGCATCCGGTTGAGGGTGCGCAGGAAGGTGGACTTGCCGCAGCCGGAGGGGCCGATGAAGGCGGTCACCGAGCGGGGTTCGATGCTCATCGAGATGTCCTCGATGGCCTTGGTGGTGCCGTAGTAGGCGGACAGTCCGCTGACGTCGATGCGCTTGGCCATGATCGTTGCTTCTCTCGTCTGTCTTCGTACGTCAGTCGGTCGCTCAGTGTCCGCCCTTGGGCGAGCGCCAGCGTGCGATGCCCCGGGCGATGAGGTTGAGCCCCATCACGAAGGCGATCAGCACCAGCGCGGCGCCCCAGGCGCGGGCGTAGCCGAAGTCGTTGTTGACCACCGAGTACTGCTGCCAGATGTACATCGGCAGGGACTGCTGCGGTCCTTCGAACGGGTTGCTGTTGATGGCGTCGGCGCCGAAGACCAGCATCAGCACCGGGGCGGTCTCGCCCGTGATGCGGGCGACCGCCAGCATCACGCCGGTGGTGATGCCGCCGATCGCGGTGGGGAGGACGATCCGCAGGATCGTCTTCCACTTCGGCACGCCGAGTGCGTACGAGGCCTCGCGCAGCTCGTTCGGGACGAGCTTGAGCATCTCCTCGGTGGAGCGGACCACGACCGGCATCATCAGGATCGCCAGGGCGAGGCTGCCCGAGAAGCCCGAGTAGCTGAAGCCCAGGGCGATGTTCCAGAGCGACAGGACGAACAGACCGGCGACGATCGACGGGATGCCCGTCATGACGTCGACGAAGAAGGTGACGGTCTTGGCGAGCGTGCCGCGGCCGTACTCGACCAGGTAGACGGCGGTCAGCAGACCCACCGGGGCGGCCATCGCGGTGGCCAGGGCGACCTGCTGCATGGTGCCGAGCAGCGCGTGGTAGATGCCGCCGCCGGGGCCGGAGGCGATCACGCCCTTCATCGAGTGGCTCAGGAAGTTCCCGTTCACCACGCCGATGCCCTGCTGGATCGTGTAGACCGTCAGGGAGATCAGCGGGACGACGGCCAGGATGAAGGCGACCCAGACCACCGAGGTGGCGAACCGGTCCTTGGCCTGGCGGCGGCCCTCGACCTGGGCCGAGACGCCGTAGCTGACCAGCAGGAACAGCAGGGCGGAGATCAGGCCCCACTGCAGGTGGCTCTGCAGCCCCGCGGCGGCGCCGATCCCGCAGCCGACCGCGATCGAGCCGACCGCGACGGCGGCCGGGGCCCACTTGGGCAGCCGGTTGGCGGTCAGCGACCGGCTGAGCGGCCGGGCGTCGGCCGTGACGGAAGTCGTTGCCGCGGTCATGCGTTGGCCCCCGAGTACTCCTTGCGGCGGGCGATGATCAGTCGCGCGGCACCGTTCACCAGCAGGGTGATGACGAACAGGACGAGGCCGGAGGCCATCAGGGCGTCGCGCCCGTTGTTGCCGGCCTCGGCGAACTTCAGCGCGATGTTCTGCGCGAAGGTGCCGCCGCCCGCGTCGAGGATGTGCAGCGAGAGCACGTTGCTCGCGGACAGCACCACCGCGACGGCGATGGTCTCGCCGAGCGCGCGGCCGAGGCCGAGCATCGAGGCCGAGATGATGCCGGGGCGGCCGAACGGCAGCACCGCGGTGCGGATCATCTCCCAGCGGGTCGCGCCGAGCGCGAGCGCCGCCTCCTCCTGCATCCGCGGCACCTGGCGGAACACCTCGCGGGAGACCGCTGTGATGATCGGCAGGACCATGATCGCCAGCAGGATGCCGACGGTGAACAGGTTGCGCGGGGTGCCGCTCTTGGTCTGGTCGAAGAGGTACGTCCAGCCGAGGTACTGGTTGAGCCAGCTGGTCAGGCCGTCCATGTGCGGGACCAGGAAGAGCGCGCCCCACAGGCCGTAGACGATGCTGGGGACGGCGGCGAGCAGGTCGACCAGGTAGGCGAACGGCTGGGCGATCTTCCGCGGCGCGTAGTGCGAGATGAACAGCGCGATCCCGATGGCCACCGGGACGGCGATCGTCATCGCGATGACGGCGCTGACGAGGGTGCCGAAGGCCAGGACGGCGATGCCGAAGACCGGCTTCGTTGCGTCCGGCGTCCACTCGAAGGTGGTGAGGAAGTTGCCCTCGTTGGTGCTGAGGGCCAGGCCCGCGCGCCAGGCCAGGAAGCCGGCGATCGCGGCCATGATGACCAGCAGCAGGATGCCCGAACCGCGGGCGAGGTTCATGAAGATCTTGTCGCCGAAGCGGCTGTCGCGCGGTCGGCGTTCCCTGCCTCGCGGGGCGGCAGGGGAGGATGAAGTCATTGTCTACTCCGGTCTGGTGGTGCCGCCCCGGAAGGAGGACGGCACCATGGCGGCGGTGCCCCGGACGTTGGTGCTGGGTCGGTGCGTTCCGGTGGGACGGCCCCGGCCCCCCTCGCTCACGGGGCCGTCCCACCGGTGCTCCTGTCGGGTCAGGCCAGGGAGGAGACGGCGGCCTTGACCTTGTCGCTGATGGCGGCGGGGAGCGGGACGTAGCCCTTGTCGCCGATCGCCTTCTGCGCGGCGTCGCTGACGGCGTAGGTCAGGAAGGACTTGAGGTTGTCCAGGTTCTCCGGCTTGTTGCCCTTGTCGCAGGCGATCTCGTAGGTCACCAGGACGATCGGGTAGGCGTTGTCGGCCTTGGTCCCGTAGTCCAGGGAGAGGGCGAGGTCGCCGTCGGTGCCCACCACGGTGGAGGAGGCGAAGGTGAGGGCGGCGTTGGCCGCGGTCGCCTCGACGGGCTTGGCCGCACCGGTGGCGATCTTGGCGCTCTTGAGGTTGTTGCTCTGCGCGTAGGACAGCTCGGCGTAGCCGATGGAGTTCTTGACCTGCTTGATCTGCGCGGAGACGCCGGCGCTGCCCTGGGCGGACTGGCCGCCCTTGCCCTTCCACGCCTTCTCCGGCGCCGCGGTCCAGGCGCCACCGGAGGTCTTGGTGAAGTAGGAGGTGAGGTTGTAGGTGGTCCCGGAGTCGTCCGAACGGTGGACGGTCTGGATCTCGGCGTCCGGCAGCTGCACGCCCGGGTTCAGGGCGGCGATCGCCGGGTCGTTCCACTTGGTGATCTGCGAGTCGAAGATCTTGGCGGAGGTCGGGCCGTCCAGGACCAGGTTGTCGACGTTGTCGACGTTGTAGACCAGCGAGACGAGACCCGCGACCAGCGGCAGGTCGATCGCCTTGCCACCGGTGCAGACCGTCTTGGAGGCGTCGACGTCGGCGGGCTTGAGCGCGAAGTCGGTGCCCGCGAAGGCGACCTTGCCCTGGTTGAACTGCTGCACACCGGCGCCGGAACCGCCACCGCTGTAGTTGACGGTGGTGCCGGAGCAGGACGCGCCGTAGGTGGTCTTCCAGACGTCGATCGCGTTGGCCTGGGCCGTCGAGCCCGCGGCGAGCAGCGTCCCGCCCTTGCCACAGTTGACCGCGGCGGCCGAGGCGGAGCCGCTGGAGCCACCGGCGGCCTTGGCACCGTTGTCGTCCGAGCCGCAGGCAGCGAGCGACAGCGAGCTGACGAGCGCCATGGCACCGATGGCGAGGGCCTTGGAGCGGCCGTTCCGCTGGAGCTTCACAGGGATGTCCCTTTCTGTGGCATTGCCCGTCGCGCGGGCCGTGCGAGGACGGCGGGCGCGGGTTCTGCTGTGGTCCGGGGCCCGTTCGGCCCTCCGGTA
This sequence comes from Kitasatospora sp. NBC_01300, assembly GCF_041435235.1. NCBI lineage: Bacteria > Bacillati > Actinomycetota > Actinomycetes > Kitasatosporales > Streptomycetaceae > Kitasatospora > Kitasatospora sp. NBC_01300. The sequence continues at coordinate 3,579,188 of NZ_CP108408.1, forward strand.
AACCCGAAGTTAGGCCGGGTAGGTGACACGACAGCCGGTCACAAGTGAACGGAGAGTGAACCTCGAAAGGATGACAGGAAACTACGCCAGGTAGTCACGGTTGCGTCACGGCAAGGGCGCGACGAGATCACTCCCACCGTTCCTTCACCGAGCGTGGTCGCTCGCCCGTACGGGCTTCGCCCCCAGGATCGCCAGCAGGGCGTCGACCAGCAACCGGTCGCGGTCGTGCGTCAACCGGGCGCGGGCCTTTCCGGCGGGCAGCCACTCCAGCCGGTCCACCTCGCGGTTCGGCCGGAACGCCCCGCTCGACGGCACCGCCGCCCAGTAGCGCACCTCCTTCGGCCGACCCTGCGCCAGGTAGTGCTGGGTCGGGAGCTCCGGACCGAGCAGACAGGCGAACCCGGTCTCCTCGCGCACCTCGCGCAGCGCCGCCGCGACCACTCCCTCCCCCGGGTCGAGCTTGCCCTTCGGCAGGCTCCAGTCGTCGTACTTGGGCCGGTGGATCACCGCGATCCGCGGCCGCCCCAGCCGGCCGCTCTTCTTCGGCCGGCCCGGCAGCCACAGCACCGCGCCCGCCGCCAGGACCACCCGGGCACGTCCCGCCCCGGTCGCGGCCGCGTCCACTGCCGGCCCGGTGCTCAGGCGATCGCGCAATTCAGGCCGTCCGTGGTGCGGGGGAATGCCCCCAGCCCTCGGCAGGGGGGAGGTCCGGCCAGCCGTCCAGGCCGGGCGGGAGGTCGGGCCACCGGCGGCCGAAGGCGTACCGCGCCGCCTCCACCTCCAGTCGCTGATCAGCATGCACCACGCCCAGCACGTAGGCGGTCGCCGGGGTGATCCGCGGGGTCCGCGCGGCGGTGGCCGCGGTGACCGCGGCGTCCGCCGCCTCCTGGTGCCGGCCCAGCACCCCGTCCAGCTCGTCCAGTTCGGCGGACCCCCGACCGCACACCTCCAGCGCGTACCGGGCCCGCTTCACCAGGATGCGCGTCCGTGCCCACGGCGCGTCGTCGGCCGCCAGCGCCGTGTCCGCGTCCACCGCGCCGCGCGCCGCCGGGACGGCGCCCAGCCGGCGCAGCCCGTCGCCGCCGTACGGCGTGGCCGCCCGGTGCAGCGGCAGCTGCTGGACGCTCGCCGACAGCGCCGTGAACGCGGCGGCCGCCTGCGGCAGCAGCACCGCCGGCGCCCGGCCGCCCGCCGACTCCAGCAGCGGGGCGTCGCCGACCAGCAGCGTCATCCGGTCCGCCAGCGCGTGCAGCCGGGCCGACCGGAGCTCCTGGAGCACCGAGGAGTGCGCCCTGGTCCGGGCCAGGGTCAGCTGCCGGTCCAGCAGCGCCCGCGCCTTGGGCGCCCCGGCGTGCCCGGCCAGCATGCCCGTCCCGTCCGGATCGCTGCCGCTCAGCGAGTCCAGCGCGCCCAGCAGCCGGGCCGAGCGGCGGACGTAACCGGGCTCCAGCGCCAGCAGGTTGAGCAGCCAGCGCAGTTCGGTGCGCGACTCCTGGGCCCAGGCCTGCTCGAAGACGGAGCCGAAGGTGTGCAGCAGCCCGCCGATCCGCCGGACCGCCCGCAGCAGGTCTGCGGTACCGGCCGCCGGGACGACCGCGGCCGTCCCCGGTCTGGCGCCGACCTCGCCCACCGTCAGCGGCAGGGCGCGCAGGAACGCGCCGGCCTGGGCGGTGAGGTGGCTGGAGAGGATGTCCCCGGCGGTCGTGGTGGCGGCCGCCTGGGCCGTCATCGGCGCATCGGTCATGGCGTGGTAGATCCCCGTTCCCCCGGGTTCGTCCCCCCGGGGCTGGTGGCCGACCGCTGGAACCGGTCCCCTACGGTTCCAGCGGCTCGCATCAGTGGTCGCGTCAGCGCGAGGCGACGGCCCGGCGGCGCAGGCGCGAGTCGATCAGCAGATCCTGGACGTGCCGCAGCGGCCGGCTCTCGGCGTCCTGCGAGTGGCGGGTCCACGCACCGTCCTGCCCCAGGTGCCAGGACTCGGTCTCGTCCGACATCCCGAGGTCGATCAGGCCGGACAGCTCGGCCCGGTGGGCCGGGTCGGTGATCCGCATCAGCGCCTCGATCCGGCGGTCCAGGTTGCGGTGCATCATGTCGGCGCTGCCGATCCAGACCTCCGGATCGCCGTTGTTGCCGAACACGAAGATCCGGGAGTGCTCCAGGAAGCGACCCAGGATGCTGCGGACCCGGACGTTCTCGCTCAGCCCCGGCACGCCCGGCCGGATCGCACAGATCCCGCGCACCCAGACGTCGACCTGCACGCCGGCCTGCGAGGCCCGGTACAGCGCGTCGATCACGGCCTCGTCGACGATCGAGTTGACCTTGAGCTTCACGTACGCCGGCCGGCCGGCCCGGTGGTGGGCGATCTCGTTGTGGATCCGGGAGACCAGCCCGTCGCGCAGGCCGCGCGGGGCGGTCAGCAGGCGGCGGTAGGACTCCCGGCGCGAGTAGCCGGACAGCCGGTTGAAGAGGTCCGAGAGATCGGCGCCGACCTGCGGGTCCGAGGTCAGCAGCCCCAGGTCCTCGTACAGCCGGGCGGTCTTCGGGTGGTAGTTGCCGGTGCCGACGTGCGAGTAGCGGCGCAGGGTGTCACCCTCCTGCCGGACCACCAGTGACAGCTTGCAGTGCGTCTTCAGCCCGACCAGGCCGTAGACCACGTGGCAGCCGGCTTCCTCCAGCTTGCGGGCCCACTTGATGTTGGCCTGCTCGTCGAAGCGCGCCTTGATCTCGACCAGGACCAGCACCTGCTTGCCCGACTCCGCCGCGTCTATCAGCGCGTCCACGATCGGCGAGTCACCGGAGGTGCGGTACAGCGTCTGCTTGATCGCCAGGACGTCCGGGTCGGCGGCGGCCTGCTCCAGGAAGGCCTGCACCGAGGTGGAGAAGCTGTCGTACGGGTGGTGCAGCAGGACGTCCCGCTCGCGCATCGCGGCGAAGATGTCCGGCTGGGACGCCGACTCGACGTCCGTCAGCCCGCGGGCGGTGCCCGCCACGAACTTCGGGTACTTCAGCTCCGGGCGGTCCAGTTCGGCGATCCCGAACAGACCGGTCAGGTCGAGCGGACCGGGCAGCGGGAAGACCTCCGCCTCGGTGATGTTCAGCTCCCGCACCAGCAGGTCCAGGATGTAGGGATCGATCGACTCCTCGACCTCCAGCCGCACCGGCGGGCCGAAGCGCCGCCGCATCAGCTCCTTCTCCAGGGCCTTGAGGATGTTCTCGGTGTCGTCCTCCTCCACCTCCAGGTCCTCGTTGCGGGTCACCCGGAAGGCGTGGTGGGCGAGCACCTCCATGCCCGGGAACAGCTCCTCCAGGTGCGCGCCCATCACGTCCTCCAGCGGGACGTAACGCTGCGGCGAGGCCTCCAGGAAGCGGGCCAGCGACTGCGGCACCTTCACCCGGGCGAAGTGCTTGTGCCCCGAGACCGGATTGCGCACCACCACGGCCAGGTTGAGCGAGAGCCCCGATATGTACGGGAAGGGGTGCGCCGGGTCGACCGCCAGCGGGGTGAGGACCGGGAAGATCTTCTGCCGGAACAGGGTGTGCAGCCGGGCCTGCTCCTTCTCGGCCAGCTCCGGCCAGCGGACCACCTCGATGCCCTCGGTGGCGAGGTCCGGCAGCACCTCCTGCTGGAAGGCGGCGGCGTGCCGCGCCATCAGCTCGCGCGAGCGGGTCCAGATCAGGTCCAGCACCTCGCGCGGCTGGAGGCCGGACGCGCTGCGCTGGGCGACGCCCGTCGCGATCCGGCGCTTCAGCCCGGCCACCCTGACCATGAAGAACTCGTCCAGGTTGCTCGCGAAGATGGCGAGGAACTTGGCCCGCTCCAGCAGCGGGATCCCCGGATCCTCGGCCAACTCCAGAACGCGCTCGTTGAACGCGAGCCAGCTGCGCTCGCGGTCCAGGAAGCGACCCTGCGGCAGTGCGTCGAACTCCTGCTCGTCCTCGGCCGGCAGCTCGGGCGGTATCCCCAGCGCACCGGACATCCTGGCCGGCGGGGACAGCGAGGCAGCGACGGGGCGGGGGATGCTCATGGGCTCCAGCTCCTCCAGCAGCAGGACGTCGTCCGGACGCGAATGGCTCTGCGGGCCGTCGTCCTCGCCCAGGGCCAACGCCCACCCGCCGGGCGCGGTCCGTACAGGGCCGGCCGGCACGTGGCGGTCGACTCTGCACGAGCGAGACACTACGGACTTCATCCTGTGATCTTCGCGGCAGCAATTGAATCCACGGTAAACACCGCATGGCCAGGAGGAAAGCTGAGTCGGTCGGGGCAAGGGCCGGTGACGTCCGGCCCCTTGCCCCGGACCGCCCCGAGCCGCTAGGCCCTGCCCGGTCCTGCGGGTCCTGTAGGTCCTGTAGGTCCTGTAGGTCCTGTCCGGTCCTAGGCCGCCTGGTCCTCGCGGTACTGGACGCGGTACATCAGGTCCACCTCGTGGATGGTGAACCCCAGTCGTTCATATACCCGCACCGCGGCCGGATTGTCGGCGTCGACGTAGAGCAGGACCGTCTCCAGACCGCGCTCGCCGGCGTCCGAACCGGTCAGGTGACGCAGACCGGCAGCGGTCAGGGCACGGCCGAGACCGCTGCCCTGCTCCGCCGGGTCCACCCCGACCACGTAGACCTCGCCGAGCGCGGGCTCGGTGGCGGTGGCCGGGTGCACCTTGGTCCAGTGGAAGCCGACCACCTTGCCGCCCCGGGTGGCGAGGAAGAAGCCGGCCGGATCGAACCAGGGCTCGGCCAGCCGCTCGGCCAGGTCCCGCTCCGTCCAGGAGCCCTGCTCCGGGTGGTGGGCGAAGGCCAGCGCGTTCAACCGCAGCCACTCGGCGTCGTCCTCGCCGGGGCGGAAGGTCCGGAGCTCGACGCCCTCGGGGACGGCGACGGCCTCGGTCTGCGGCCCGGTGCGGCGCATCTGCCGCAGCTCGCGGACCAGCTCGGCCCCGTACCGGCCGGCCAGGTGCCGGGCCGCCGGGTGACCGCCGTGCACCCAGAAGTCCACCGCGTCGCGGCCGGCCCGGTGGGCCTGTGCCAGCACCGCGTCCACCAGCGGCCGGGCCAGGCCGCGGCCGCGGGCGGCCGGGTCGACCACCAGCTCGGCGGCGGGGTTGGCGGCGGAGCCCTCCGGGACTTCGAGCTGTCCGTAACCGACGACGTCGGCGTGCTCGCTCTCGATGAAGTGGCTCACCCCGGGGCGCGGAGTGTCCGAGGAACGCAGCCGAAGCCGGCCCTGCTCGGACACGGCAGCCCGGCCGTCCACCGCCTGGGCGTCCGCCAGAACGCGCAGGGCGCCGTCGCGCTGCTCGGGGCGGAGCACACTGTTCGCAATGACCGCTGTCTGATCGTCCATGCCCCGACGATACGTCACCGGAAATGCAAAGAACCCCCATCCGGTTTCCCGGATGGGGGTTCTCTGTGAATGATTGTTCGGCGGCGTCCTACTCTCCCACAGGGTCCCCCCTGCAGTACCATCGGCGCTGTAAGGCTTAGCTTCCGGGTTCGGAATGTAACCGGGCGTTTCCCTCACGCTATGACCACCGAAACACTATGAAACTGTCAACCGCACCAACCCCGTAGCCAAACGGGTTGGGGTCGTTGTTTCAGAACAACACAGTGGACGCGAGCAACTGAGGACAAGCCCTCGGCCTATTAGTACCGGTCAACTCCACCCCTCACAGGGCTTCCATATCCGGCCTATCAACCCAGTCGTCTACTGGGAGCCTTACCCTCTCAAGGAGGTGGGAGTGCTCATCTCGAAGCAGGCTTCCCGCTTAGATGCTTTCAGCGGTTATCCCTCCCGAACGTAGCCAACCAGCCATGCCCTTGGCAGGACAACTGGCACACCAGAGGTTCGTCCGTCCCGGTCCTCTCGTACTAGGGACAGCCCTTCTCAACACTCCTACGCGCACAGCGGATAGGGACCGAACTGTCTCACGACGTTCTAAACCCAGCTCGCGTACCGCTTTAATGGGCGAACAGCCCAACCCTTGGGACCTACTCCAGCCCCAGGATGCGACGAGCCGACATCGAGGTGCCAAACCATCCCGTCGATATGGACTCTTGGGGAAGATCAGCCTGTTATCCCCGGGGTACCTTTTATCCGTTGAGCGACGGCGCTTCCACAAGCCACCGCCGGATCACTAGTCCCTACTTTCGTACCTGCTCGACCCGTCAGTCTCACAGTCAAGCTCCCTTGTGCACTTACACTCAACACCTGATTGCCAACCAGGCTGAGGGAACCTTTGGGCGCCTCCGTTACTCTTTAGGAGGCAACCGCCCCAGTTAAACTACCCACCAGACACTGTCCCTGATCCGGATCACGGACCCAGGTTAGACATCCAGCACGACCAGAGTGGTATTTCAACGACGACTCCACAACAACTGGCGTTGCTGCTTCAAAGTCTCCCACCTATCCTACACAAGCCGAACCGAACACCAATATCAAGCTATAGTAAAGGTCCCGGGGTCTTTCCGTCCTGCTGCGCGAAACGAGCATCTTTACTCGTAATGCAATTTCACCGGGCCTATGGTTGAGACAGTCGAGAAGTCGTTACGCCATTCGTGCAGGTCGGAACTTACCCGACAAGGAATTTCGCTACCTTAGGATGGTTATAGTTACCACCGCCGTTTACTGGCGCTTAAGTTCTCAGCTTCGCCTGGACGAATCCAAGCTAACCGGTCCCCTTAACGTTCCAGCACCGGGCAGGCGTCAGTCCGTATACATCGCCTTACGGCTTCGCACGGACCTGTGTTTTTAGTAAACAGTCGCTTCTCGCTGGTCTCTGCGGCCACCCCCAGCTCTGGCAGCAAGTGCCGTCACCAGGAATGGCCCCCCTTCTCCCGAAGTTACGGGGGCATTTTGCCGAGTTCCTTAACCATAGTTCACCCGAACGCCTCGGTATTCTCTACCTGACCACCTGAGTCGGTTTGGGGTACGGGCCGCCATGAAACTCGCTAGAGGCTTTTCTCGACAGCATAGGATCATCCACTTCACCACAATCGGCTCGGCATCAGGTCTCAGACTATGTGAACGGCGGATTTGCCTACCGTTCGTCCTACACCCTTACCCCGGGACAACCACCGCCCGGGCTGGACTACCTTCCTGCGTCACCCCATCGCTCACCTACTACCCTCTTGGGTCACCGGCTCCACCACGTCCCATTGTCCGAAGACTCCGGGCCGGCTTCACGGGCTTAGCATCAAGAGGTTCAGCGTTGGCGCTTCAAAGCGGGTACGGGAATATCAACCCGTTGTCCATCGACTACGCCTGTCGGCCTCGCCTTAGGTCCCGACTTACCCTGGGCAGATCAGCTTGACCCAGGAACCCTTGGTCAATCGGCGCAAGAGTTTCCCACTCTTGTATCGCTACTCATGCCTGCATTCTCACTCGTATACCGTCCACGACTGGTTTCCACCGCCGCTTCACCCGGCACACGACGCTCCCCTACCCATCACAGCAGGCGTTGGCCCTTCATGCTGCAATGACACGACTTCGGTGATGTGCTTGAGCCCCGCTACATTGTCGGCGCGGAATCACTTGACCAGTGAGCTATTACGCACTCTTTCAAGGGTGGCTGCTTCTAAGCCAACCTCCTGGTTGTCTCTGCGACTCCACATCCTTTCCCACTTAGCACACGCTTAGGGACCTTAGTCGGTGTTCTGGGCTGTTTCCCTCTCGACCATGGAGCTTATCCCCCACAGTCTCACTGCCACGCTCTCACTTACCGGCATTCGGAGTTTGGCTAAGGTCAGTAACCCGGTAAGGCCCATCGCCTATCCAGTGCTCTACCTCCGGCAAGAAACACGTGACGCTGCACCTAAATGCATTTCGGGGAGAACCAGCTATAACGGAGTTTGATTGGCCTTTCACCCCTAACCACAGGTCATCCCCCAGGTTTTCAACCCTGGTGGGTTCGGTCCTCCACACGGTCTTACCCGCGCTTCAACCTGCCCATGGCTAGATCACTCCGCTTCGGGTCTTGGGCATGCAACTCAACCGCCCTATTCGGACTCGCTTTCGCTACGGCTACCCCACACGGGTTAACCTCGCTACACACCGCAAACTCGCAGGCTCATTCTTCAAAAGGCACGCAGTCACGGCCCACCAGCAAGCTGATGAACGACGCTCCCACGGCTTGTAGGCACACGGTTTCAGGTACTATTTCACTCCGCTCCCGCGGTACTTTTCACCATTCCCTCACGGTACTATCCGCTATCGGTCACCAGGGAATATTTAGGCTTAGCGGGTGGTCCCGCCAGATTCACACGGGATTTCTCGGGCCCCGTGCTACTTGGGAGATGAGCAAGCAAGCCGTACAGATTTCGTCT
>NZ_CP108408.1:3590000-4910000 GCF_041435235.1 Kitasatospora sp. NBC_01300
TTCCGGCGCTTCGTTCATCCAACTCGCTGGTGTCTTCTGCGGCTTGACGCCCCGTCCGACGTTTCAAACTCTAGCCGATCCCTGCTCCGAAAAGCGAATCGGCCGCAATCCAATAAAACGAACACGCCGAATAAGAACCAAGCCGCGACAAGACGCGACCCAGCCCGAACCGGGAAGTGGTGTTTCGAAAGGATTGGCTACCGCGGGACCGTCCGCGCAAACGCGTGTCCGGTGCTCCCTGCCAGGCAGCTCGAAGAACACTAGACCTCGGGCAGGGCCGAGTCAAGCGCCGGTTCCGCCTCGGTGGCGCTCTCTTCAGCCACCTCTTCGGCTGCCTCTTCCTCCGCCTTCTCCTCCGGCTCCTCCGCCGGCAGGTGGAAGGCCAGGACGGCGACGTCGTCGTCGTGCTCGGAGGTCACGCCCATCGCCCGCAGGAGGCGGGCGCAGATCACCTCGGGGGCCCCGACCGCGCCGGTGAGGGTGCGGGCGAGGAGGTCGAGGCCCTCGTCGATGTCCTCGTCGCGGCGTTCGACCAGGCCGTCCGTATAGAGGACGCCGGTGGTCCCGGGCAGCAGGCGCAGGGTGTGCGAGACGTGGAGGCCGTCGCCGGTGCCGAGCGGCGGGCCGTTCTGCTCCTCACTGCGCAGGACCGTCCCGTCGGGGCAGCGCAGCAGCATGGGGAGGTGCCCGGCGGAGGCGTAGGAGAGGGTGCGGCGCTGCGGGTCCCAGACGGCGTACGTGCAGGTGGCGATCTGGTTGGCGTCGATCTCCATGGCGAGGCCGTCGAGCAGGCGCATCACCTCGTGCGGGGGCAGGTCGAGCCGGGCGTAGGCGCGGACGGCGGTGCGCAGCTGGCCCATGACGGCGGCGGCGCGCAGGCCGCGCCCCATCACGTCGCCGATGACCAGGGCGGTCCGGCCGCCGTCGATGGCGATGACGTCGTACCAGTCGCCGCCGACGGCGGCCTCGGCGCCGCCGGGCTGGTAGGTGGCGGCGACCCTCAGGTCGGCCGGCTGGTCGAGCTTCTGCGGGAGGAGGCTGCGCTGGAGGGTGACGGCGGCCTCGCGCTGCCGGCGTTCGGCTTCGCGGAGCCGGGCGGCGGCGAGGACCTGGTCGGTGACCTCGGCGGCGAAGATCAGGACGCCGGCGGGCGGTCCCTCGGTGAAGGTGTCCCCGGTGTCCCTGGTGTCCCTGGTGTCCCCGGTGTCGCCGGGGCCGAGCGGGACGCAGGAGACGTTGTAGTAGCGGTTGCCGGTGAGGCCGAGGATGCAGCGGGCCTTGACGCTGCGCGGGCGGCCGCCGCGGATGACCTGGTCCATCAGGGCGAGGACGCCCATGGTGCCGAGTTCGGGGAGGGCTTCTCCGGCGGGCAGGCCGGTGGTGCGGTCCCCGAAGAGTTCGCGGTAGGCGCGGTTCGCGTAGCCGAGCTGGTGGAGCGGGCCGTAGGTGACGGCCACCGGGGCGGGGATCCGGTTGAGGACCTCGCGCAGGTTCTGGGGTTTGTGCAGGTCGAGGAGTTCGGCGGCGGTGGCCAGGTTGGTGGGGTCGCGGGGGCCGGGGACGACGACGCCGTCGGCGGAGGGCGCGCCCTCGTCGGTGCCGGCCCCGGTGGGCGGGGCGGCACGCCAAGGGACTCCGGTAAGCCGGGCGCTCCAGCGCATGAGGTTCAAACGACGGCCGCTTCCTCGATTTCCAGGCATATCATCACTTTTTGTGTGCGCATCAGCACACGGGGTAATGACTAGGTTGGGCTGATCCTGTCAGGCAAGGGCCCGATTCCGGAAGTCGCCCGCCCGGCGTGGCCGCCCGTTCCGCCCCTGCGCGGGGCACCGGGGCGCTCACCGCGGGGCGTCCGGACCGCCGTCGGGCCGCGGTCCGGCCCCGGCCTCGAACTCCGGACGCGGATGCTCCGCCGCCCCCAGCGAGACCACCTCGCGGGAGAACAGCCCGCCCAGCACCCAGTCCATCAGCACCCGCACCCGGCGCTCCGCGCTCGGCAGGCGCCGCAGGTGCCGGGCCCGGTGCAGCCACCAGGCCCGCCGCCCGGTGATCCGGCGACCGCGCCTGGTGTGGGCGACGGCCCGGCGCAGGCCCAGCGAGGTCGAGCAGGCGGCGTGGCCCGGCCGGTACTCGGCGAGGCCCGCGGCGTGCGGTCCGGCGTCCAGGGCGACCGCGATGTTCCGGGCGAGCAGCTCGGCCTGGGCGAAGGCGTGCTGGGCGTTGGGCGCGCAGGGCGCCCCGTCCGCGTCGGGGTCCGGTACGGCGGCGCAGTCCCCGGCCGCCCAGGCGCCGGGCAGCGCGCGCCCGTCCGGGCCGACGGCCTGCAGGGTGGCGAGGCAGCGGACCCGGCCGAGGGTGTCCAGCGGCAGGTCGGTGTCGCGCAGCAGCGGGGCCGGCCGCACCCCGGCCGTCCAGACCAGGGTGCGGGCGCCGAAGCGGCTGCCGTCGGACAGGGCGACGACCCGGTCCGCGGCGGACGCCAGGGTGGTGCGCAACCGGATGTCGACGCCGCGTTCGCGGAGCTGGCCGAGGGTGTGCTCGGCCAGCTCCGGCGACTCCTCGGCCAGGATCCGGTCGGTGGCCTCGACCAGGACCCAGCGCAGGTCCTCGGGGCGGACGTTGTGGTAGCCGCGCACCGCGGTCCGGGCCATGTCCTCCAGTTCGGCGAGCGCGCCGACGCCCGCGTACCCGGCGCCGACGAAGACGAAGGTGAGCGCGGCCTGGCGCAGGGCCGGGTCGCGGGTGGCGGAGGCGAGGTCGAGCTGTTCCAGGACGTGGTTGCGCAGGCCCACGGCCTCGCCGACGGTGGAGAAGCCGCGGCCGTGTTCGGCCAGACCGGGCACCGGCGCCGTCCGGGAGACCGAACCGGGCGCCACCACCATGACGTCGTAGGGGAGTTCGATCGGTGTGGCGGCCTCTCCGGGGCCCGCGGCGTCGGCGAAGGCGCGGCGGGCGGCGTGTTCGATCCGGGTGATCCGGGCGGTCAGCACCCGGCAGTCCGGCAGGGCCCGGCGGAGCGGGACGACCACGTGCCGGGGGTCGATCGAGCCAGCCGCGACCTCGGCCAGCAGCGGGTGGTAGGTGAAGTAGGCCTGGGGCTCGACGACGGTGATCTCGACCTCGCCGCGTCGCAGCCGTTCCCGCAGGCCGCGCTGGAGGTGCAGCGCGGTGGCCATCCCGGCACAGCCTCCGCCGGCGATCAGGATTCTGATGGTGCACCTCCTGCCGATTGGCGCTTCCTCCCGGCCCCGCGGCCGGGGGTGTCCCCCCTCGCGCCCCCCTATGAAGGACCGGCAGGGGCGGTCTTGTCCACAGTCCGTACCGCGCCGGATGTGACGGAAGTCGACGGGTGGGGCCAGTTGTGCTGCCCGGGCGACTTTCTGACGGACTTTCGGCCGCGAACGGGCGTGAACTATGGTCGGATTGTGTGCCGGAGCGGTTACCGCCATGACAATCGGCGGCGACGCACCGTGGAGCGGCCACTACGGCCAGTTCCAGCGTTGGCTCGAGAACCCGACTGCGGGACAGTCATCCGGGGAAGGGTAGTTCCCGGACAAGGCCCCGGACGGTGCCGACGCGCCGAGCCGGACGCGAGCCGGCCCGGAGGCACGAACCGTGGTCACGAAACGGGACGGGCGGCAACGAGCGATGGGTCATCAGGTCATTTCTGACGGGCTGAGCTGCACCGGGGGGTGCAGGGGCGGGCGACGACAGGGTCCGGGTTCGGGCGCCTGCGGGGGAGAGTTGGGATGATGGAGCAGGAGCAGGTGTTGGGGCGAACGGGAACACCGCACGCCGGCCAGGGCATGGTGCCGGAACAGCGCGGCCCGGTGGACCTGCCGCCGGAGGTCGGGGCCGCCTATCCGGGCGTCCCCTACCGGGTGGAGCCACCACCGGCCACCGTGCACGTCCCCGGGGCCCGACTACGGGTGGACGCCCGGCGGAACCTGGAGAGCGTGCTGCGGGCCGCCCGCGAGGTGTTCGGCGAGTTCGGCTACGGCGCGCCGATGGAGGAGGTCGCGCGTCGGGCCGGGGTCGGCGTCGGGACGGTCTACCGGCGCTTCCCGAGCAAGGAGGTGCTGGTCCAGCGGATCGCCGCCGAGGAGGTGGCCTGGCTGACCGCGCAGGCGCGGGAGTCGCTGTACGGCGGCGGCGGAGCCTGGGAGTCGCTGGCCGGTTACCTGGCCCGGGCGGTCAGCACCGGCGCCGGGCGGCTGCTGCCGCCGGAGGCGTTCCGGTACGCGGAGGAGCTGGGCCGGGTGCCCGAGCAGCGGGTGCCCGAGCCGGCCGCCGTCCGGTTCGACCTGCGCGGCGAGGACGCGCAGAACGGTGCGGCCGTCGAGCCGTCGGCGGCCGACGCCGATCCCCGGCTGCTGCTGCAACTGCTGGCCGCCCTGGTCGCCCGGGCCGGTGCGGCCGGCGAACTGCGGCCGGGCGTCACGGTGTCGGACGTCGTGCTGGTGCTGACCGCCTCGGTGCCGGTGCACGCGGCCCGCACCGCGCCGACCACGGCCGGTTTCTCGGCCGGGGTCCAGCAGGCGGAGGGGCAGCCGACCGCCGGCCCCTCGGACCGGCTGCTGGAGATCCTGCTGGACGGCCTGCGGGCACGCTGACGCGCCACCACGGGTGCGGCCCCCGCCGGTGGCGGGGGCGGGAGTTGGACGGGAGACCGGCGCGCGGACCAGTCACGCGCGCCGGGTGCGGGCGGTGCACAACCACCCGCCCTGGGCTGGCCGAACACATCCGCGACGACTCCTCGGAAGAGTGGGTCCCGGCCGGTCCGGCTACCGCCCGTCCCTGCGCTATGCCATCCTTTGCCCGTGGTTGGAGCCAATGTCCCGATGCGCGCCCTTCGCGCGCCCTCGGCGCCGTACAGCGCGGAACCGTGCGCCCACGCACTCCGGCGCGCCCTGCCACACTGCGGGGGCTGTCGTGGAATCTGGGGTCCGTTGTGAGCGCCGAGGAACAGAACGACTACGGGTACGGCCTCGACTTCGGCCCGTCCGGAGGCTTGACCGGGGGACTGGCCGACGGCTCGTCCGGCAGTACGCCCAGTGCGTCCAGTGCGTCCAGTGCGTCCAGTACGTCCGGTGCGTCCAGTGCGTCCGAAGGCCCCGCCACGGCCTCCGGCGGCCCGGCCCAAGTACCCGGCGCCGCACCGGGTTCGGCCACCGGCCCGACCGCCGGACACGTTCCCGACCAGGCGGGCATGCCCAGCCGCGAGTCCCTCTCCGCCTCCGCCGCCTCGCTGCCCCCCGGGCGGGTGCCCGGCCAGGCCCCGGCCGGCCGCGGCGGCGTCGCCCCCGAGGCGTTCGTCGGCGCCGGCCGACCCGCCCGCCCCACCGTGCCCGCCCCCGCCGACCCGGTCGACGGCGAGCGCCCGGCCTCCGACGCCGAGTTGACCGCCCGGGTCCGGGCCGGCGACGACACCGCGTACGAGGAGATCTACCGCCGGCACGCCGACTCGGTGCGCCGCTACGCCCGCACCTGCTGCCGGGACAGCTTCACCGCGGAAGACCTCGCCGGCGAGGTCTTCGCCCGCACCCTGCAGGCCCTGAGGGCGGGCAAGGGCCCGGAGTTCGCCGTCCGCGCCTACCTGCTGACCGCCGTCCGCAACGTCGCCGCCGCCTGGACCCGCAGCGAGCGGCGCGAGCAACTCGTCGACGACTTCAGCGTGTTCGCCCAGACCTCGGCCGCCGTCGTCGACCTCGACCTGGCCGACCCCGGCGCCGATGCCTGGGCGATGGCCATGGCCGACCAGCGCATGGTCATGCAGGCCTACGCCGAACTGCCCGAGGACGACCGGATGGTGCTCTGGCACACCGAGGTCGAGCGGGAGTCCCCGAAGACCGTCGCCGTGATGCTCGGCAAGACCGCCAACGCCACCGCCGTCCAGGCCCACCGGGCCCGCGACCGGCTTGCCGCCGCCTACCTCCAGGCACACCTCTCCGGCAGCCAGGACCGCACCTGCGAGGCGTACGCCAACCGGCTCGGCGCGTACGCGCGCGGATCGCTGCGCAAGCGGGCCTCGGCGGACGTCGGACGGCACCTCCAGGAGTGCGACCGCTGCACGGCCGCCTGCCTCGAACTCACCGAGATCAACGCCGGTCTGCGCGGGGTGCTGCCCGCCGGCGTGCTCGTCTGGATCGGGGTCGGCGGGTTCAGCGCCGCCGCGGCGGCCGTCGGCGGAGTCGCCGCGGTCGGCGGCGCGGCCGCGGGCACCGCGGCGGCCACCTCCGGAACCGCGGGAGCCGGTGCGGGTGCAGCGGGTGCAGGCGCAGCGGGTGCGGGCGCCGGTGCGGCCTCCGGTGGAGGCGGGGCCGGAGCCGGCGCCGCGGCCGGCGAGGGCCTGGGCACCGCCGCCAAGGCCGGGATCGCCGCCGCCGTCGCGGTGGCCGCGGCCGCCGTCGCCGCGTACGCGCTCACCGGCTCGCCCGAACCCAAGCCCCCCACGGCCGCGCCCCCCGCCGCCGGTGCCCCCGCCACCCCCCGGCCGCAGGCCCCCGCGCCCGTACCCGCGCCGCCCGCGCCCGCCGACCCGGCGCCCAGCAGCGCCGCGGCCGCCCCGGCGCCGTCCGAGCCGAGCCCGAGCGCGACGCCGGTCGCCCGGTCGACGTCCGCCCCGACGTCCGCCCCGACAGCCGCCCCGACGGCCGCCCAGACCACGACGAAGGCCGCGTCGCCGGTCACGCCGAGCTCGACGACGCCCAAGCGGACCCCCACGCCGCCGCCGGCCCCGGACGTCCCCGCCGTGCCGACGCCCAGCGTGCCGCCGCTGCCCACGCCCGAGCCGCCGGTCGTCCCCGTCGTCCCCACGCCCAGCGTGCCGCCGCTGCCCACCCCGACGGTGACCCTGCCCTCGCCGCCCGCGCCCACCGACTTCTGGGCCGACTCACTGCCCGTGGTCAAGCCCGGCAACAACCGGGTGCCGCCGCCCGGCCCCAGCATCCGGCAGAAGGGCAGCGACTGGCTCTGGCAGCACGACAACGCCTGGATCGGCGGCGAACGCCACGGGCACGCCATCACCGTGCACGCCCCGGCGACCGCCCTGATCGACCTCAACCGCAGCTGCACGTCCTTCGACGCGGTCGCCGGGGTCGACGACGCCACGCTCTCGCCGGGCGGTGTGGTCTTCTCCGTCCAGGGCGGCGACGGCGGCACCCTGTGGCGCTCCCGCCCGCTCGCCGCGGGGGACGACACGGTACCGGTGCACGTGCCGCTGGCCGGGCAGAAGTCGATCCGGCTGGTGGTCACCCCGGTGCACGGGATCTGGTCGGCGCTCAACGTGGCGGACTGGGCCGAGGCCCGCTTCAGGTGTTCCTGAAACGGGCCTCGGCGGGGGCTGCGCGGGGTGGGCCCCACGCGGGGTAGGGCTGTGCGGGGTGGGCCTGTGCGGGGTCAGATCGCGCAGGAGCCGTCCGCGCAGGCCTCCCCCGCCGGGGCGACCTGCACCGGCGCCGGGCGGGTCTCGCCGATCTCGGCGGCGACCTGCTCCAGCACCTTGCGGAAGGTCTCGGCGTCCTGGCCGCCCTGCACCGCCCACTTGCCCTCGAACACGAAGGTCGGCACCGCGGTGATGCCCAGCTCCCGGGCCTCGGCCAGCTGCGCGCTCACCTCGGTGGCGCCCTCGTCGCCCGCCAGGTAGGCGGTCACCCGCGCCCGGTCCAGGCCGGCGGCCACGGCGATGTCGGTCAGCGCGGCGCGGTCGCCGACGTCGACACCGTCGGTGAAGTGCGCCTTCAGCAGCTCCTCCTTCAGTCGCCCCTGGACGGCCGCGCCGTACTCGGTCTCGGCGAGGTGCAGCAGGCGGTGGCCCAGGAAGGTATTGGCGTGCAGCGCGGCGTCGAAGTCGTACGTGATGCCCTCGGCGCGGCCCAGCTCGGCCACCCGCGCGTCCATCGCCACCGACTGCGGGCCGTAGCGCTCGGCCAGCCACGCGCGGTGCGGGCTCGCCGTCGCCGGCGCGTCCGGGACCAGCTGGTACGGCCGGTAGACCACCTCGACGCCCTCCTTGCCCGCGAAGCCCTCCAGGGCCTGCTCGAAGCGGCGCTTACCGATGTAGCACCACGGGCAGGCGATGTCGGACCAGATCTCGACCTTCATGAGGGGACTCCAGGGGTGGGGCGGGGACGGATGTCGGGATAGGTGAACGATGAACCATCTCGGTACATTCCCGACACCCCGGCCGGCCTCCCTGGTCAGCGCCGCCCCGACCCGGGCTGGTCAGCACCCCGAACCCGCCCCGACCCCGTCCCGCCCCCGCCCCGAACCCGCCCCGCCCCCGCCCCGAACCCGCCCCGGATCAGCCCTCCGCGGGCGCCGGGACCACCAGCACCGGGCACGCCGCGTGGTGCACCGCCGCCGAACTCACCGAACCCAGCAGCAACCGCGCGAACCCCCCGTTCCCCCGCGTGCCGAGCACCAGCGTGTGCTGCCGGGTCGAGGCCTCCAGCAGCACCTCGATCACGTTCCCCAGCACCACGTGCAGCGACATCTCCCCCGCGTACGGCCGGGAACGCTGCCCCTGCACGGCCACCACCGCCCGGCGCAGCCCGTCCGCCATGCTCTCCACCAGCGTCTCGACGCTCTCCTGCACCAGCTCCGCCATCCCCGGCGGGTAGCCGGCCGGCGCCGGGTTCACCACGGCCAGCACGTACAGCGGCAGCCCGAACAGCTCCGCCTCGGTCATCGCCCGGTCCAGCGCCCACAGCGACCCGTCCGATCCGTCGCAGGCCGCCAGCACCCCCGGCGGGCGCCCCGTCGGCGGCCGCCCCGACACCGACAGCACGACGGGAACGGACTGCTCCGGGCTCACGCTGGCCACCACGGCTCTCCTCACCGACGGACTCGTTGCCCGCCATCATCACCTGCCCCGGCTCCCGGACCCCGTCGCCCGGCCGGGCGCGGCGCCCGGAGGGGGTCAGGAGGGACCGACGGGGCTGAGGGCCGGAGGTTGGGCCAGCGGAAGGCCGGTCCAGCAGGCTCCGTGGCGGCGGGCGCGGATACGGCGGAGCCAGAGTTCGGTGGAGACCAGGTCGGCGAGGCCCGCCAGGGCGGCCGGGGAGAGGGGCGTGGCGGGGTCGGCGAGGCCGGCGCGGACGGCGGGGAGGTCGATGAGGCCGGCTTCGGCGAGGAGGGGGGCGTCGAAGAGTTCGGCGAGGCCGTCGGCGGCGAGGCGCAGGCCGGCCCGGGCGGGGGCGGTGCGGTCGGGCCGGGGGCCGCGGCCCCAGTCGGGGGGCAGGTCGGTGCGGCCGGCGCCGGTGAGGACGGCGTGCAGGAGGGCGTGCCGGGCGCCGGGTTGGAGGCGGACGTCGTCGGGGAGCAGGCGGGCGGCGCGGACCACCTGGTTGTCGAGGAACGGCGCGTGCAGCCGCTGGCCGGGCTGTTCGGCGGCGTGGACGAGGGTGCGGTAGGAGCGCGCGTGCCGGTAGAGGGCGTGCCGGGCACGGTGTGCGCCCGGGCGTTCGTCGGGCGCCGGTCTGCGCGCCGCCAGCCGCAGCCGGAGGGCGACGGAGGAGAGCGCCTCGTCGGAGAGCCAGCGGGCGGCCGGGCCGGGGACGCACCAGGCGAGGTCGCCGGCCGAACGGTCGCCCGCCGTGCGGCCGCCGCCCGGGAGGTGGCGGGCCGTCAGCTTGGCGGCGGCGTCGTCCAGCGCCTCGGCGTAGCGGACCCGGGAGAGCCGGTGGGCGGCCCGGACCACGGTGAGCGGGGTGCGCAGCGCGCCGGCCAGGACGCCGACGACGGCCCGGTCGGCACCGGCCAGCGCGGCGACCGGGGGCAGCAGTTCGCGCGGGCGGCCGGCCCGGATGAGGTCGGCGAGCCGGGCCGGGTGGCCGTCGAGGACCTGGCGGGCGCCGTAGCCGGTGAGGTGGTCGGTGCCGCCGGCGTCGAAGCGGACCTCGGCGCGGGCGGCGGCGACGAGTTCGGGCCCGGGCTCGTCGGTGAGCCGGCCGGGCGGCGCGTCGGCGTGCAGTCCGGCGTACGGGAGGGTGTCGGGGCCGGGGTGGAGCACGGTGTGCCGCAGCCGGGGGGTGTCGGGGGCGAGCGCGAGGGTGGTGGGGGGTTCGGTCTCGCCGAGCGTGACGGCGGCCAACTGTTCCGGGGCGGAGGGTTCTTGGGCGGCGACGCGGGCCCAGGAGCCCTTGACCGCGCCGTTCCTGGCCCCGGCGCGGACGGCCGGCAGGCGCTCCGGGCCCGTGCCCGCGGGCACCGGCGGCAACGGCACGGCGGCGGCGAGCAGGGCGACGGTGGCGGAGGCGGTGCCGTAGGAGAGGTCGACGCCGAGCCGGGCGCGGCCGGCCGGGCCCGGCGCGGTGGCGGGCACGGTGGTGCGGACCCGGGAGCGGACGGACTCCAGCAGCGCGCGGGTGAGTTCGCGGACGGC
Source organism: Kitasatospora sp. NBC_01300 (assembly GCF_041435235.1). NCBI lineage: Bacteria > Bacillati > Actinomycetota > Actinomycetes > Kitasatosporales > Streptomycetaceae > Kitasatospora > Kitasatospora sp. NBC_01300. The sequence goes on from NZ_CP108408.1 coordinate 3,600,385, forward strand.
GGGCGCCTCGTCGCGCGGCTGCTCCCGGACGGCGGGGTCGTCGTAGGCGGAGAGGTAGGGGTGGCCGCTGCGGATGGCGAGCACGTGGCCGGGCGGCACCCGCTGGACGCCCAGGTACGGGGTGCCGGCGCCGAGGGCCTCGGGCGATTCCGGGCAGGCGAGCCGGGCGGCGAGGTGGCCGGTGTCCAGCGGGGCGCCGACCAGGTCGGCGAGCGGGAGGGCGGCGGTGGCGTACGCGGTGCCGCCGGCCCAGGGGGTGTGGAAGACCGGCTGGGCGCCGGCCAGGTCGGTGAGCAGCAGGGTGGAGCGGGTGCCGGTGCGCAGGACGGCGGTGTAGCTGCCGGGCCAGGCGGTGAGGTGGCGGACGGCGCCGCCGCGGGCGGCGGCGAGGCCGGCGGCGAGTTCCGCGTCGGTGGCGCCGCAGTGGCCGAGGACGGCGAGGCGCAGGGTGGCGGGGGTGTCCTCGACGGGGTCGGGGGCGGTGGGGCCGGTGGTGACCGTGGCGGGGGCGCCGGGGCGGAGGGTGGCGAGGCGGATCTCCTCGGGGCGCCAGTCCCCGACGGCCCAGAGCGGGTTGGGTCCGGTCCACAGGGGGCGCGCGGCGATCGGTGCGACCGTACCGAGTGCCTCGTGCGCCGGTGCGCCCGCCCGGGGCGTGCCCGTGCTCCAGCCCGTCAGCCACCGCATCGCGCCTCCACCGGACGAGGACCTGCACCCGTACGGCGCTTCCGCCGCCGGGCGGCTCCTCGCCGGTCCGCGGTGTGCCGTGGCGGCCGCCCCGGGTACCGGCGCGCCGTCAGGAGACATCGTGCCACCGGTTGGCGCTCCCGTGGCCCGTGTTGCCGGTTCCGGTTCCGCCGGGGGCCCGGCCGCGGGGCGGTTCCGGCCCCGGCGGCGATCCCGTTGCGGGCAACGGGTGTTGACGTGTGCGCGTGGTCCGCGGGGCGGGCCGGGCCTTCCCCTCCCCGGCCCGGACCGCCCCCCGCGCCGCCTTTGACATGGGCATCGCGAGATGGCCGAAAGGCGTCGCCCAGCCCGGGAGGGCATCCGCATGCCCTCCCGGACTCAACCGCCACCCGCGGGGATTGAGGTGGCGGCATCCCCCGGCCCGCCGGGTCCTCGACGGCGGGCCGACCCACGACCACCAGCGAATCGCCGACCAGCCGGTCGAGCCAGGGGGCACGGCCGGGCGCACGTCAACACAGGACCGGAGCACGAGGCTCCGGCGTGCGGCACCCCCGGCTCGATCCGAGTGGTCCGGACCAACCCCGGCGAGGAGCCGGCGCCGCACCGCCGGGTGCACGATCCCGCCATCCGGAATGCGGCCTCTTAACCGTCGGAACGCGTCCGACTACTCTAGGTACAGCAGCTACGGCCCGGTGCCGCCCGGGCCCCGAGCACAAGGCCGCAGGAGGTGCCGCCGCCACCATGACCGTCAGCCCACGAGGACCGAACGAACGGCTCGGCACGCTCCTGACCCTCGCCCAGATCAGCAACGCCGGACTGGCCCGCCGGGTCAACGACCTGGGCGCCCAGCGCGGGCTGACCCTGCGGTACGACAAGACCTCGGTGGCCCGCTGGGTCAGCAAGGGCATGGTCCCGCAGGGCCCCGTCCCGCACCTGATCGCCACCGCGATCGGCGGCAAGCTCGGCCGCCCGGTGCCGCTGGAGGAGATCGGCCTCGGCGACACCGACCCGGCCCCCGAACTCGGCCTGGCCTTCCCGCGCGACGTCGCCGAGGCGGTCCGCTCCGCCACCGACCTGTGGCGGGTCGACCTCGACCTGCGCCGCGGCCCCGGCGGCGGCCGCTGGAGCGACAGCCTGGCCGGCACCTTCTCGGTCGCCGCCTACGCGACGCCGGTGTCCCGCTGGCTGATCACCCCGGCGGACGGTTCGGTCGCCCGGGAGGCGCCGCGCGCGCCCAGCGAGGCGTCCTCCTACCGGGTCGGCCACTCGGACGCCGCCAAGCTCCGCGAGGCCGCCCAGGAGGCCCGCCGCTGGGACTCCAAGTACGGCGGCGGGGACTGGCGTTCGTCGATGGTGCCGGAGTGCCTGCGGGTGGAGGCGGCCCCGCTGCTGCTGGCCTCGTACAGCGACACCGTCGGCCGGGCGCTGTTCGGCGCGACCGCCGAACTGACCAGGCTGGCCGGCTGGATGGCCTTCGACACCGGGCAGCACGAGGCCGCCCAGCGCTACTACATCCAGGCCCTGCGGCTCGCCCGGGCCGCCGCCGACGTGCCGCTCGGCGGCTACGTGCTCGCCTCGATGAGCCTCCAGGCCGGCTACCGGGGCTTCGCCGAGGAGGCGGTGGACCTCGCCCAGGCCGCCCTGGAGCGCAACCGGGGCCTGGCCACCGCCCGGACGATGAGCTTCTTCCACCTGGTGGAGGCCCGGGCCCAGGCCAAGGCCCGCAACGCGGCGGCGTGCGCGACGGCGCTCGGCGCGGCGGAGAGCGCACTCGAACGGGCCCGCGCCGGGGATCCCGATCCGGCGTGGATCGACTTCTACGCCTACGACCGGCTCGCCGCCGACGCCGCCGAGTGCTTCCGCGACCTCGGAGTGCCCTCCAAGGTCCGCCAGTTCACCCGCGAGGCGCTGGCCAAGCCCACCGAGGGCTTCGTCCGCTCGCACGGCCTGCGACTGGTGGTCTCGGCGATGGCCGAGGCCGAGGCCGGCAACCTGGACGCCGCGGTCGCCGCCGGCGAACGCGCCGTCGAGGTGGCCGGCCGGATCTCCTCCCAGCGCAGCCGGGAGTACGTGGTGGAGATGCTGCGCCGCCTGGAGCCCTTCCAGGGCGAGCGCCGCGTCCGGGAGCTGACCGAACGGGCCCGCGCGGTCCTGGTCGCCCCGGCGTGACCGGCGACAGTTGCGGCGCACCGGCGTGACCGGGGGCGTGCCCGGCCGCAGTTGAGGCGCACCGGCGGGAGGGGCCCGGGCACTCGGGTACGGCACCGCCACCCGGGCCCGGGCGCCCTCGACCGGTCCCGCCCGGCGTGGCAGCATCGGCGGCGGGGGAGCCGGGCGGACTGCGAGGAGCGGGCGGTGGCGTACGACTTCGACGTGCTGGTGGTGGGCGGCGGGATCGTCGGCCTCGCCACCGCGTACGCGCTGACCCGGGCCCGGCCGGGGCTGCGGCTCGCGGTGCTGGAGAAGGAGCCCGGCTTCGCCGCCCACCAGACCGGGCGCAACAGCGGGGTGATCCACAGCGGCGTCTACTACCGGCCGGGCTCGTACAAGGCCCGGTACGCGGTGGCGGGCGCCGCCGAGCTGGTGGCGTTCTGCCGCGAGCAGGGCGTCCCGCACGAGGTCACCGGCAAGCTGATCGTGGCCACCGGCGCGGAGGAGCTGCCCCGGCTGGCGGCGCTGGCCGAGCGCGGGCGGGCGAACGGCATCCCCGTCACCGAGGTGGACCGGGCCGGGATCGCCCGGTACGAGCCGCAGGTCACCGGGGTGGCGGGGCTGCACGTCGGCACGACCGGCGTCTGCGACTTCCCGGCCGTCGCCACCGCCTACGCCCGGCTGGCCCGGGAGGCGGGTGCGGAACTCCGGCTCGGCTGCGAGCTGCGGGCGGTGGCCCGGCGGGCGGACGGCGTGACGGTGCAGACCTCCACCGGGGAGCTGCGCTGCCAGGTGCTGGTGAACTGCGCCGGGCTGCACAGCGACCGGATCGCCCGGCTGGCCGGGGACGAGCCCGGGGTGCGGATCGTGCCGTTCCGCGGCGAATACTACGAACTGGCCGAGGGGCGAAGGGACTTGGTGCGCGGTCTGGTCTACCCGGTGCCCGACCCGGCCTTCCCGTTCCTCGGCGTGCACCTCACCCGGGGCGTCCACGGGGACGTGCACGTCGGCCCGAACGCGGTACCCGCGCTGGCCCGCGAGGGCTACGACTGGCGCACCGTGCGCCCGCGCGACCTGGCCGGGACGCTGGCCTTCCCCGGCGCCTGGCGGATCGCCCGGCGGCACTGGCGCCAGGAGGTGGGCGAGTTGCACCGCTCGCTGTCGAAGCGGGCGTTCACCGCCGCCGTGCGGCGGCTGCTGCCCGCCGTCGCCCCCGAGGACCTGGTGCCGGCCGGCGCCGGGGTCCGGGCCCAGGCCGTGGCCCGGGACGGCTCGCTGCTGGACGACTTCGCCTTCGCCGGTTTCGACCCGGCCGACCCGCGCTCCCCGCGCCGCGCGGTGCACGTGCTGAACGCCCCCTCCCCCGCCGCCACGGCCTCGCTGCCGATCGGCCGCGAGGTGGCCCGCCGGGCGCTGGCGGCACTGGAGGCCGGCGGATGAGCCCGGTCACAGCGCCTTCGGGAGGGGCCCGGGGGCCCCGTAGACTCGGGGAACTGTGACTGCCACCGCCCCGATCCCCCAGCCCTCGCCGTCCGCCCGGTTGTCCGCCGCACCGGCCGGATACCCCGCGCCGATGTACCCGCACAAGGCCACCGATGCCCAGCACCGCGAGCGGCGCATCCGCAGCTTCCAGCCGCGCCGGGGCCGGATGACCAACGCCCAGGCGGGCGCCCTGGACCGGGGCTGGGAGGCCTACGGCATACCGATCGACGGCAGCCCGCTCGACCTGCGGGAGCTGTTCGGCGAGCTGCCGGTCACCCTGGAGATCGGCTTCGGCATGGGCGAGACCACGGCCGCCATGGCCGCCGCCGACCCGGCCATGGGCATCCTCGCCGCCGACGTCCACACCCCCGGCCACGGCAACCTGCTCGGCCTGCTGGAGCGCGACGGCTCGCGGAACGTGCGGCCGGCCGCCGGCGACGCCGTGATCCTGCTGCGCGACATGCTGGCGGACGCCTCGCTGGCCGGCCTGCGGGTCTACTTCGCCGACCCGTGGCCCAAGCCCAAGCACCACAAGCGCCGACTGGTCCAGCCGTCCTTCCTGGAGCTCGTGCTGCCCCGGCTCGCCCCCGGCGCCCTGGTGCACTGCGCGACCGACTGGGAGCCCTACGCGGAGCAGATGCTGGCCGTGCTGTCCGCCTCGCCGGAGCTGGAGAACCTGCACCCCGAGGGTGACGGCAGCGGCTGGCTGGAGCCCGAGGACCACCCGGACGGCAGCATCCCCGGCTACGCGCCGAGGCCGGACTGGCGCCCGGTCACCAAGTTCGAACGGGCCGGGCTGGCCAAGGGGCACGTCGTCCACGACCTGCTGTTCCGCCGCCGCTGAGCCGCCGTCGGCCGTTCGAACGGGCCACCGCGCGATGACCGGTGGGCCGTTCCCCGGCCGGACGGTTCGTCCGGAGTCCTCCCGACGGGCGGGTGCGGTGGCCTACCCTGTGCCGCATGGGCAGCCCGGCCGGCGGCGGGTCCCGGGCCACCGTCCAGGCCGCCGCTGACGCACCGGAGACGGTCCCGCGCACCGGCGACACCCGGACCATCCCGGGGCCCCGGAGGCGCCGGGCCCACCGCCTCGCGCCCTGGGTCGGCGCCGCGTCACCGCCGCCGCCGTCCGGAGCCGCCGCACCGCGCCGGCGCGGCCACTCGGTGGCGGTCTCCTCCGTCACCGCCACCGCCGTACTGACCCTGGCCGGCTGCGGGGTGCTGATCCTGCACCTGGTCCAGCGGCAGACCGGCACCGTCGGACTGCTGGTCGGCGTCGGCCTGGCGATGGTGCCGCTGCCGTTCGTGCTCGGCGCCCTGGCCTGGCTCAACCTGACCGCCCGGGTACCGCTGCGGCACACCGTGTTCTGCCTCGCCTGGGGCGCCTGCGCGGCCACCACCGTCGCCATCGTGGCCAACAACTGGACCGCCAGGTACCTGACTTCGCACCAGGGCCCGCTCGGCGAACTGCTGGGCGCCGGCATCGCCACCCCGCTGATCGAGGAGACCGCCAAGGCCACCGCCCTGCTGGTGCTGCTGCTGCCGCTCGGCCAGCGGCTGCGCTGCCACGGCCGCCGCACCGGCCGCCCCTGCGCGCCGCTGCTGCACCGGCTGCCGGCCCCCCGGCTCCCCCGCACGTACGCCCGCCGCCCGGCCGGTCCGCACGCCCGGGGCCGGCTGCGGCTGCGCCCGTATCTGCGCCCGCTGCCGTACCTGCGCCCGGCCCCGCCCTCCGGCGGCGGCCCGCACCGCCGCTCCCGGCCGCGCACCCTGGCGGCCGGGGTGGTGCTCGGCGGGATGACCGCCTGCGGCTTCGCCTTCACCGAGAACGCCCTCTACCTGGGCCGGGCGTTCACCACCGACCAGCGGCAGCGGCTGGACAGCATCGGCCTCGGCGATCCGCCCAGCCTGCGCGACTTCGACGGCACCGTGCAGACCTTCGTGCTGCGCGCGCTGCTCTCCCCCTTCGCGCACCCGCTGTTCACCGCGCTCACCGGGATCGGCCTGGCCGTCGCCCTGACCACCGGGCGGCGCTGGCTGGCCCGGCTGGCCGCGCCGACCGGGCTGCTGCTGGCGATGGCGCTGCACGGCACCTGGAACGCCGCCGCCGACCTCGGCACGGACGGCTTCCTGGTGGTGTACGGGGCGCTGATGGTGCCCTGCTTCGCCGCGCTGGTCTGCTTCGCGGCCTGGGCCAGGTCCCGGGCGTCCCGGCACGCCGCCCGGCGCGGCAGGCGCTCCGCCGGGGTGGTCTGAAGAACCGATTTCCCATCTCGGCGACTTCCCCGTAGTGTTGCGTTCACCGACGCGGGGTGGAGCAGCTCGGTAGCTCGCTGGGCTCATAACCCAGAGGTCGCAGGTTCAAATCCTGTCCCCGCTACTCAGTAGCAACGAAAGGCCCGGAGGATTCGTCCTCCGGGCCTTTCGCGTTCCCCGGCGCGGCGAAGGAACGTTCCGCCGCAAAGCCGGCCGCAACGGGACCTGGGCCTCCGACGGCGGAGACCGCCCGGACGACGGCCGCCGGGCCGCCGATAAATCCGTTGCCCTCCCGCCGGTGGGCTGCCTATCGTGGCGGCACACTGAAGGGAGGTGATCCTGAATTGAGTTCCATCAGGATGCGTGAGGTGGCTGCTCGCTAGAGCCGCCCCTGCCTGCGCGGGGTGAGGCCTGAGGCCTCCGGCAGGCGAAATCCATAGCAGTCACCCGGCCCGCAGGCCCACCGGTACATCCCCGGTGCCTCGGCGCCAGGCCAGTGCACGGGCCGGCGCGGAGGAGCAGCCTGCGGGCTGTCTGCGTTCTCCACCACTCTCCACCGCTCTCCACCGCTCTCCGGTGCCTTCCGCCGCTCTTCGCCGTCACCCGCGTCCTGTCCGGGGCGCCCCCGGGTCGTATCCGTGGTGGGGCCGCGGCGCTAGAGTCGGCGCGGGTTCCGGAGCGGAGCGGCGCGGGCACAGGGGGTAGGCGATGGCGAAGGCGCGGCGGCGGAGCGGCACGACGGCCCTGCGGACGGCCCGGTGGGCCGCGCCCGGGGCGTTGGCCGGGACGGGCCTGCTCGGGCTGCTGCTCTTCTCGCTCGACCGGGAGCAGGCCTGGCAGGCGTTCGGCGGCGGGCTGGTGGTGGCCGGAGCCTCGACGGTGCTCGGCGGCGCGCTCGGCTTCCTGTTCGGAGTGCCCCGGGTGCGCAGCGGCAGCGGCGAACCGCAGGGCTCGTACGCCCCGAACACCAACCTGGAGCAGGTGTCCGACTGGCTGACCAAGGTGCTGCTGGGCGTCGGGCTGACCCAGCTCGGCTCGCTCGGCGAGCGGCTGCACCAGCTCGGCACCGCGCTGGCCCCCGCACTGGGCGGGGAGGACGCCGCGGTGCCGTTCGCGGCGGCGCTGGTGCTGTACTTCGTGGTCTTCGGCTTCCTGGCCGGCTGGCTGGTGACCAGGCTCGCGCTGCCGCAGGTGCTGACCGACGCCGACCAGGCCCTGGACCTCTTCCTCGCCGGGCAGGACCGCGACCGGCGGGGCGACAAGGTGGGCGCCGACGACCTGCGGGTCCGGGCGATGCAGCAGCTCGGGCTGCTGGGGGACAGCGCGGAGCAGTCGGCCGCGCTGGCCGCACAGCTGCCGCCCGCCTCCTCGCCCTCGTCCGGGCCGGCGGGCGTGGTGGCCGAGGTCCGCTCGACGGCGCGGCGCTCGGCGCTGACCGCCGACCAGGTGCGGGCGCTGTACGCGGACGGCTCCGAGGGCCGCCGGATCCAAGCACTCGCACTGATGCAGGGCGACCCGTCGCTGGCCGACCTGCCGAGCCTGCTGGACGCGATCGAGCGTCCGCGCTCCGGCTTCGAGCAGTACCACGCGCTGCTGGCCGCCCGGGGCCTGCTCTCCCGGCTGCCCGGCCCCGAGGCGCAGCGGCTGCGGGACGCGGTGGCCGGGCAGTTGGTGCTGCCGGAGGGGATCCCGTACGGGTCGGACCGCAGCTGGCTGGCGGAGAAGATACTGTCCCGGCTGGAGACGACGGCCTTCGTCCCGACGCAGCCGGCCTCACCCGCCGAGCCCGGCCGGCCGGAACAGCCGGCCCCACCCGCTCAGCCCGCTCAGCCCGTCCAGTCGGCTCAGCCCGTCCAGTCGGCTCAGCCCGTCCAGTCGGCTCCGTCGGCGGGCGACCCCAGCTAGCTGCTGAACTCCTTGACGGTGAAGTGCAGTTCGGGCTGCTCCCAGGGCGTCTTGACCTGCGGCGGGCGGGTGCCCGTGCGCTCGGCGCCCATCTGGAGGTAGAAGCCCTCGGCGGGCGGGTGGGACACCACCTTGATCGAGGTGATCCCGGCGGCCCGGGCGCGCTCCAGCATGTCCGCGATCAGCTTCCGCCCGATGCCGAGCCCCTGCGCCTCGTCGGCGACGAACATGAGGTCCAGTTCCGCCGGTTCGCGGATCATGCCGTAGAAGCCGAGCAGCAGGTCGGTGGTCGGGTCCAGGGCCAGGAACACCTCGTGCCGGGCGACGTACTCGGGGGTGACCCGGTAGCCGTCGATCATCGCCGCGTAGTCGCCGCGGTAGGCGGTGGAAGCCTGGATCAGCTCGGTGAGCCGGTCGGCGTCAGCCGCCCCGGCTCGCCTGATGGTCGTCTCGCTCATGCGGGCGAGTATAGGGGCGCTGACCAGGAGAGACCATTACTTTTCGGTGGCGGACCGGCGGCGGTGGTCGGCGGCCCGCAGCACCAGGACGCGGCGGGTGCGGCCGTCCGCGGCGCGGGGGAAGCGGCGGATCTCGCTGGCGACGCGACGCTCGCCGAGCGCGAACCGCAGCGGGTCGAGGTGGGCGCAGCGGAGGCCGTGGCCGTCGTGCAGCGGCTGGACGCGGACCTCGCCGTCCGGGGAGGTGACCCGGACGAGTTCCACCAGGGCGGCCAACTGCCGCTCGGGGCCGAACAGTTCGGGGTAGGCGAAGAGCAGGTAGCCGCTCAGGGTGAGCGCGAAGGCGCCGTCCGCGAACGGCAGCCGGGGCAGCGCGGCGGCCACGTACTGCTGCGGGTGCGCGGCCGAGTCGGCGGCGAACAGGCGGCGGGCGCGGTCCCAGCTGCGCAGGTAGCGGTCCGGTCGGCAGGAGCGCGGCGACGGGTAGAGGTGCGGGCGGGCGGCCATCGCGGTGGCCATCGACGCCCGGGCCGCCAGCGCGTGGGCCGCGACCTCGGGTGCGGGGAGCGCGTACGCCGGGTCGGCGGCGATCACCCGGCAGCCGAGCCGGCGCGCCTCGGCGGCCAGGCCGGCCGCACCGCCCGGGCAGTCCAGCACCGGGCCCGGCAGCGCGGCGAGCTGGGCCCGGGTGAGGTCGAACAGGTCGCAGTACTCGTCCAGCGGGCGGGAGGTGACCAGGATGTCCCGGCCCAGGGCGCCCGGGTCGGCGGGGGTGTGTGCGGCGGACACGCGGCCATCCGAACACGGGTCGGCCCCACCCGCATCCGGAGCACGTCCGGGTGGGGGCGGGGCCGGGGAAGCGGGCGGGGCCGGGGAGGCAGACAGGACCGGGGAGGCAGGCGGGACCGGGGAGGCAGGCGGGACCGGGGAGGGCTGCGGGGTTCAGCGGCCGAGCAGGCCCTGGGCGGCGGCCCGGTTCACGTTGGTCAGGCCGCGGACCAGCTGCGCGGTGAGGATGATGAGCAGCACCCCGACCAGCGAGAAGCCGGCGATCTGCCAGGCCCCCTCGATGTAGTAGACGTGCTGGACGTTGTCGCTGTCGTAGAAGTCGAAGATCCGGTACCCGCGCCAGGAGGTGAAGGCCGGGAAGATCCACTGGTAGAGCGGGTACAGCGCCATCGCCCAGCCGAGCAGCAGGAACACCAGCGACAGGGCGAAGCTGAGGACCGCCCACGGGAACATCACCACCTGGTAGAACGCGGCCTTCCACCCGGCCGGGTCCGCCAGCCGCGCGGTGATCGCCCCCCAGGTGCCCGGGCGGGTCTGGCGCACCGGCTCCGGGGCGGGCACGTCCAGGGCCAGCATGCCGCGCACCCGGGCCCGCTCCATCCGGCCCATGCCGCGGGCGACGGTGGTCAGGAGGGCGAGCACGGGCAGGCCGAGGACGGTGACGAAGGTGCCGATCCCCATGCAGAACAGCACGATCGAGACGGAGAAGCCGATGACCGACAGCGGCAGGCCGGTGAGCGTGTAGCCGATCTCGCGGTAGTAGTGCTTGGAGAACGGCGCCCGCCAGACGGCCGGCGGCTCCTCGGTCCGGTGGGCCCGAGCGGGACGCGGGTCGTCGCCGTAACCACCGAGGACGTCCCACTCACGGTCCTGCGTGCTTCGGCTGATGCTCATGTCCCGGCCCCGGTCCCTCGTTCTCGACTGCTGATGGCATCAGTCTGGTCGAACGGCGGGCCGGGGAGGATCCGGAGGCCTGGCGGATCGGGGGTGGGGTTAACCCCCCGGGCCCGACCCGGCAGGCTGCCCCCAGGCCCACGCCGGACGTCCGCGCCGGGCCGTCAGCCGGGCGCGCCGGTCCACTCGTCGGCGAGCAGCGAGTACAGGTACGAGTCGGACCAGACGCCGCCCTTGTGGAGGTCGTGCCGGACCCGCCCCTCCAGCTGGAACCCGAGCCGGAGGAGCACCTTGGCGGAGGCGGCGTTGTCCACGTCGACCCGGGCCGCCAGCCGGTGCACGCCGAGGGCCTCGAAGGAGAGCTCGCAGAGCAGGCCGGCGATCTCGCCCGCGTAGCCGCGGCCCCAGACGTCGCGGCCCAGCACGTAGCCGAGGTGGGCGGAGCGGTGGTTGCCGAGGGTGAGGGAGGCGTGGGCGATCGGCGTGGCGTCCGCCGGGTCCTCGGCGTCCTCGCGCCGGGTGACGGCCAGCCGGTAGGTGTCCCGCTCCGGCGCCATCGCCTCCTCCAGGTAGAGCTCGATCTGGTCGGCGCAGGTTTCGCGGTCGCGCGGCTCGAAGGGGAGGTAGCGGGTGACCTCCGGGTCGCCGAACAGCCCGTACAGCGCGTCCACGTCGCCTGCGGTGTGGTGATACTCGCGGATGGCCAGCCGGGGGCCGGTGAGTCGTACGGGGACCATGGCAGCCGACCCTACTCCCGGCCAGCGGTTACCGTTCGAGCTATGAACGACGAAGACCTGCGGCTCGCCCCGCGCACCAGGGCCTCCGACCTGCTCGCCTGGGCGGCGGCGGAGGACCGCACCCCGGTGGCCGAAGCGCCGCTGCGCGCGGTGCTGGCCCTGCTGGAGCTGGGCGAGGGCAGGATGCACGACGGCTGGCCCGAACTGACCTCGAACGCGGTGGAGCACCTGCTGTACGAGCGGCTCTACCTGTACGTCCAACCCGAACCGGAGGCGGACCCGCTGGCGTACGGCGCCGCCGTCCGGCTGCTGACCGACCACCAGCGGGCCGCCAAGCGGCTCAACGCCAAGCGCCAGGAGCGGCTGCACGCCGAGGCCGAGTGGCAGGGCGAGGTCGCGGCCGGGCTGCTGCGCCGCGCCGACCTGGTGACCTGGCCCCGGCTGTACGCGCTGCTGCTGCACGCGTACGGGGCGGACGTCGCGGATCCGGAGGCGGTGCGGGAGTGGCTGACCGGCTTCCGGGAGCTGGCGCAGGAGGAGCGACTGGCCAGGTTCGCCGCACTGGCGCAGACCGGCTGGCTGGACGAGGTGGACGAGCAGGGCTGGAGCCCGACCCGGGTGATCTCGGTCGGCATGGCCACCGACGGCGCGCGCCGGCTGCTGGAGCAGGGCCTGATGCGGCGCAGCTACCGCAACCTGGCCGAGCTGACGGCGCTGGGCCAGCCGATGCCGGACGAACTGGCCGGGGACTTCGGGGCGTTCGAGGAGGCCGCGGTGGAGGCCGCGCTCGACCTGTACGGGGAGTGGACGGTGCCCGGGCTGCCGCGAATGCTGGTGGAGGAGTTCCCGGACCTCGCGCCGGAGCCGGGGCAGGAGGAGATCGACGCGTACCTGGCCGGGCTCGCGCAGGAGGAGTTCGACGCCCGCATGGAGGGGCTGGCGGGGCCGGCGCAGGAGGGGTTCGACGCGCACCCGGCGGAGTCGGCGGACCCGGCGGACCCAGTGCAGGAGTGACGCGGCGAAGCCCCGGCCGCGGTGCCTTCTGGTTCCGGCGGCCGGGGCTTCGCGGGTGCGTCAGGGGTTGAGGCCGCGCTGCTGGAACCAGGTCTCCGGGTCGACGGGGGCGCCGCCACCGGGGCGGACCTCCACGTGCAGGTGCGCGCCGGTGACGTTGCCGGTGGCGCCGACCTTGCCGATCTGCTGGCCGGAGGCGACCTTGCCGGAGCCCTTGATGATCGAGGAGAGGTGGCAGTACCAGATCTCGGTGCCGTCGGGCAGGGTCTCGACGATCCGGTAGCCGTACGAGCCGGACCAGCCGGCCGAGGTGATGGTGCCCTGGCCGACGGCGTAGACGGGGGTGCCGGTGTCCGCGGCGAAGTCCAGGCCGGTGTGCAGGTGGGCCCAGTAGCGGGCGCTCTGGCCGTAGTGGGCGGTGAGGTGGTAGTCGCGCACCGGCAGGGTGAGGGCGGCGGCCTTGGCCCGCTCGGCCTCCTCGGCGGCCCGCTTGGCCTCGGCCTCCTTGGCGGCGGCCTTGGCCTCCGCCTCCTTCGCGGCCTGGACGCGGGCGTCCTCCTCGGCGGCGGTGCGCTGGCTGTCGGCCTGCAGCTGGATGCGGGCGGCGAGCGCGAGGCCGGGGTCGGCGGAGAGGGCGACCGGGGTCTCGTCCGGGGTCTCGATGGCGGGGGCGGCGGCCGGGGTGGCGGAGGCGAAGCCGGTGGCGCCCAGGGTGGCGGCGACGGCGGTGACGCCGAGCAGCGGGGAGGTCCCGCGGACCTGACGCGGCATCCGGTGCCGGTTGGTCTCGGCCTCCGGGCCCGCGTACTCGGGGCCGTCCGGGCCGGGGTGGTCGAGGAGCCGGGTACCTGCTGCGAGGCCGGCCGGGTGTGCCGGAGTGTGCGTCGACGCCACGGAGGCGCGCTCCTTTCCTTCCTTCGCGCCTACCGGGTTAGCTGACGGGTTCGGAGCAGGAAGGTCTCCTACGGCCGGGCCGGAGCCCCGCCGATTCACCCCAAGGAACGTGGTTCCCCGGCTCCCTGACCTGCCCGGAGGCCGGTCGGTGGGATTAGGCGACGGCGCACGGTGCCGTCTGGGTACGGCGTTGACGACCGCGCTGCGTTATCAAACGTTAATCCTAGGAGGCCCTGATTCCAAGCCGTTCGCCCGGGACGACCTGAGACGGGCGGGGCATTCTGGGGCACGGCGGGCGTTTTGTTCCCCTTGGACACCCCTGGACCCCTTTGAACACCATTGACGCCACCTCACGTGATCGGACGTCAACGAACGACCCTTCACCTGCAAACCTTTCGCCGACCTCCCCCGCTCCGCAGGGCATGAAGGCTTGACGGCTAAGGCTATTAGCCTTAGCTTTATGGCTATCGGCGGCAGCGCCGAAGCCCCGCACCGAAGCCCCGCACCGGCAGCCCTCCGGAGGCCCCCCCATGAACGCCACCAGCGCCCCCACCACCCAGTACCTCGACGTCACCGGCGGCCGCCTCGCCTACGACGACACCCGACAGGGCGACGGCGCCCCCGTCGTGCTGCTCCCCGGAATGCTCGACACCCGCGCCGCCTACCGGCACCTCCGCCCGCTGCTGGCCGCCGCCGGCCGCCGGGTCATCACCATGGACCTGCGCGGCTTCGGCGAATCCTCGATCGTCTGGGACGACTACTCCCCCGCCGCCATCGCCACCGACGTCCTCGCCCTGCTCGACCACATCGGCATCGACCGCGCCGTCCTGGTCGGCAACTCCTACACCGGCGCGACGGTCGTCAAGGCCGCCGGCGACGCCCCCGAGCGGGTCGCCGGCATCGCCCTGGTCGACGCCTTCGTCGAGAACCCCCCGCCCGGCGCCCTCCTGCGCGGCGCCCTCCGCGCCATGGGCTTCCTGACCGTCCATTCGCCCGCCTTCTGGGGCCTCTACCACCGCAAGCTGGCCTACCCGGGCGCCAAGCCCGCCGACTTCGACACGTACGTGGCCGGACTCGTCGCCGCCATGCGCACCCCCGGCCGCAAGACCGCCACCCGCGGATACGTCAGCGGGGACTCCGCGCCCGTCGGCTGGACCGCGGCCGTGCGCTGCCCCTCGCTCGTCATCATGGGCAGCAAGGACCCCGACTTCCCGAAGCCGGAAGCCGTCGCCGACCGGCAGGCCGCCGCGCTCGACGCACGGAAGGTCATGATCGACGGATCCGGGCACTACCCGATGGCCGACAACCCGCAGGCCACCGCCGACGCCCTGCTGCCCTTCCTCGCCGAACTCGTCTGAGCCCCGCCCGCCCACGTCAGCCCCGCCCCGCCACATCAGCCCCCTTCCACCGACGGAGAGCCCGCGCCATGCCCCGAGTAGGACTCACCCCCGAGCAGGTCGTCGACCACGCCCTCGCCCTCATCGACGAGCAGGGCACGGAGGCCCTCACCCTGGCCGCCGTCGCCGCCCGGGCCGGGGTCGCCACCCCGTCGCTGTACAAGCACGTCAGCGGCGGCCTCGCCGAACTGCGGCGGCTCATCGCCGTCCGGGTCACCGAGGAACTCGCCGACCGGCTCGCCGAGGCCGCCGTCGGCCGCAGCGGGGACGACGCCGTCGACACCGTCCTGCGCGCCTACCACGCGTACGCCACCGAGTACCCGCACCGCTACAACGCGCTCCCCCAGGCCCCGCAGCCGGACGACGACCTCACCCGCGCGGCCGGACGGCTCGTCGGGGTGATCATCGCCGTCCTGCGGGAGTACGGCCTCGACGGCGCGGAGGCGATCCACGCCGCCCGCACCGTCCGCTCCGTCGCCCACGGCTTCGCCTCCCTCTCCATCGGCGGCGGCTTCCAGCTCGCCGAGGACCTGGCCACCACCCAGAGCCGCCTCATCACCCTCCTCACCACCGGCCTGCGCACCTGGCCCACCCCCTGAGACGCCGGCCGTGGCACAACCCGCCCGGCCTCCCACGACGACGACGGAACCACCACCACACGGGGTGGGGCGTGCACCAGAAGTCGGACCCGCCGACTTCCCGTGCGGCGGGCGGGCAGCGGGCCTGGGGGCGGTGGGGGCGGACGGGTTAGTGTGGCCGGGCTGACTGGTGGTCATGACAGGGGACCGCCGACCCCTTGGCGGAGGTCCACGTGCCCGCACCGATAGCGAGGGCGCGGCGGTGGTACCTGCGGCTGCTGGACGGGAACGCCCGGGCCGCGCGGTACGCGCTGGGGGTGCTGCTCGGGGTGACAGCCGTGCTGAGCGTGCTGCCGATCGTGCTGCCGTACAGCTGGCCGCCGTCGGCGCTGGTGCTGCCGCTGGTGGTCGGCGGGCTGCTGCTGCGGCGCGGTCAGCTGCTGGTGCTGGTGTGCGCGGCGCTGGCCGGCGGGGTGCTGGGGGCGGTGGTGCGGGATCCGCTCGGGGTGCGGATCGGGGTGACGCTGGTCCTGGCCGCCACCGCGGTGACGGTGCTGGCCGCGAACCGGTTCCGGCACCGGCTGGGTCTGCGCGGGACCCAGGGCGATTCGATGCTGCTGGAGCTGGCCGAGCACACCCGGGCGCTGGCCCGGCTTCCGGAGCGGCTGCTCGACTGGCACTTCGACAGTGCGCTGGCACCGGCCGGCGACACCTCGTTCTCGGGTGACTTCCTGCTGTGCGCGCACCGCCCCGAGGAGGACCTGCTGGAGCTGCTGCTGGTGGACGTGTCGGGCAAGGGCAGCCGGGCGGCGGCCCGCTCGACGCACCTGTCGGGCGCGTTCGCGATGCTGCTGGGGCGGGTGCCCCCGGAGGCGTTCCTGCCGGCGGCCAACGACCACCTGGTGCGGATGGGCTGGGAGGACGACTTCGCGACGGCGGTGCACCTCGCGCTGCGCCCGGCGACGGGCGACTACCTGCTGTTCAACGCCGGCCATCCGGCGCCCGCGCAGTTCCGCCGGGCGGACGGCGGCGGCTGGGCGCGGTCGGGGCACGGCGGCCCGGCACTGGGGCTGGTGTCGGGCGCGCTGTATCCGGCGGTGTCGGGGCGGCTGCGGCGGGGCGATTCGCTGCTGCTGTTCAGCGACGGCCTGGTGGAGGTGCCGGGTCGGGACCTGGACGAGGGGGTGGGCCGGCTGCTGGCGGCGGCCGAGCCGGTGGTGCGGCCGTGGCGGACGCAGCAGCAGCTCACCCGGGGTGCGGCGGAGCGGCTGGTGCGGACGGTGGCGCGGGACGCGGCGGACGACCGGACGCTGGTGCTGGTACGCCGTCTGGGCCACCATTCACCCGCTTCAGCACCCGCCTGAGAAATAAGGTATTAAGAATTAAGTGCCCGTTCGGGCACCCAGAGGGCACCCACCCCCCGAGAGCGGAAAGGCCGGGTATCCGATGGACCTGAGCTCTCCGTGGGTTCCCCCCTCCGAGGACGAGAGCCGGAGGCCGCGCAGCAGTCCCACCGCCCGCAGCCCCATGCGCTGCGTGCGCTTGCTGCTCGGCTGCACCAGCGCCGCCGAACTGCTCGGCACCGTCCTCGCCGAGGGACCGGGGTGGATCACCGGCGAGGGTTCCGCGCTCTACCTGCTGGATTCCGCCGGGATGCTCCGGCTGACCGCCTCGCACGGGCTGCCGGACTGGGCCCACGAGCGCTACAGCATCGTCGATCCGGCCAGTGACCTCCCCGCCGCGATGGCCCTGCGGTTACGCCGCCCCTACCTGCTCAGTCCCGAGCACACCAGCGTCGACTACCCGAACAAGAACGCCGGCATGGGCACCGGCATGGTCGCCGTGATCGCCCTGCCGATGGTCGTCGACGAGCGGCCGGTCGGCGTCCTCGCCCTCGCGCTGGCCCACCGGGGCACCGTCCCCCGCCGCGACCTGGACGTCCTGGAGACCATCGGCGAGGCCTGCGCCCACCGGCTGTCCCACCTGCTCGACCACGCGGACGCCCGGATACCCCAGGATCCGGCCGGGGCGCCGCCGGACGGGGCCGGGAGCCTCCCCGCCGGGCTGGCCCACCCGATGCTGTCGCTCGCCGTCCGGGCCGCCGGGCACGGCGCCTTCGAACGCGATCTGGTCACCGGCGAGAGCTACTGGGACGCCGCGGCGTTCCGGGTCACCGGCCAGCCCGCCACCGCCGACGGCTCCGCCCCGGAGCTGGACCGGATCGTCCACCCGGAGGACCTGCCGGACGTGCAGGCCGCGCTCGCCGAGTCGCTCACCACCGGCGGGTGGTACCGGATCGGGTACCGGGTGCTGCGCGGGGGCGGCAAGGTGGCGCGGATCGAGGAGACCGGCGAGGTGATGCTGGACGTCCACGGCCGGCCGGTCCGGGTCGCCGGGCTGCTCTCCGACCGGGACCAGGACCGGGACCAGCACCGGAGACACCCCCGGGAGCACGCCACCCCGGGCGGGGCCCGGACGGCACTGCTGCTCGCGCTCACCCGGTCGCTGTCGCGGGCGGTGACCGTCCGGGACGTCACCACCGCCGTCACCGACGTCGCCCGCCCGGCGTTCGGCGCCGCCAGCATCGTCCTGGACCTGGTGGACGAGGGCCGGCTGCTGCCCGTCTCGCACACCGTGTACGGCGGGCCGAGGCGCACCGAGCTGACCCGGCTGGCGGACCGCTCCGAGAACGTGATGCAGCACGCGCTGACCCGCTCCGCCCCGCTGTTCAGCGAGCCCGACACGAGCCGGGGCCGGCACGGCCCGCTCACCCCGGTCTCCTGGGCGGTGCTGCCGCTGGTCGCCTCCGGGCGGCAGGTGGGCTCCTGCCTGATCACCTTCTCCACCGAGCGGGCGTTCGGCCGGGAGGACCGCACCCTGTACTCGGCCTTCGCCGGGATCCTGGCGCAGTCCCTGGAGCGGGCCCGGCTGTACGACACCCACCACCACCGCGCCACCGAGCTGCAGCGCGCGATGCTGCCGCGCACCCTGCCCCGGCTGCCCGGGATCGCCAGTGCCGCCCGCTACCTGCCGAGCACCGAGGGCATGCAGATCGGCGGCGACTGGTACGACCTGCTGAAGCTGCCGGACGGCCGGATCGGGCTGGTGATCGGCGACGTCCAGGGCCACAACGCGGAGGCGACGGCGGTGATGGGCCAGCTGCGCAGCGGCCTGCGGGCGTACGCGACGGACGGGCACGATCCGGCCGCCACGCTGGCCCGGACCAGCCGGCTGCTGACCGAACTGGACACCGACCTGTTCGCGACCTGCCTCTTCCTGGCCCTGGACCCGGCCGACGGCGCGCTGACCGCGGCCCGGGCCGGGCATCCCGCGCCGGTGCGGATCGCGGACGCCGGGGCCGTCGAGCTCGACCTGCCGGGCGGGCCGCCGCTGGGCGTGGACCCGGGGCAGCCGTACCCGCTGACGGCCGGCCGGCTGGCGGTCGGCGAGACGCTGCTGGTGTACACCGACGGGCTGGTCGAGGACCGCGAGGAGGACTACGACGAGTCGGTGCAGCGGATGCTCGGCGGGCTGGAGCTGTGGGCCCGGCAGACCGGCCCGACCCGGGCCGGCGCGGCACCCGCGCTGGAGCGGCTGGCCGACCTGCTCACGCTGAACGTGACCGAGCGGCGGTCCCGGCCGGACGACGTGGCGCTGTTGCTCCTGCACCGGACGTCGCCCCTTCCGTAACACCACGCACACGTTCCCCACACATCCCAGGACATGACTCGGCCATCTCCCGCCCGGCCCGGCCGACGCGCCGCAGGCGCCCCACCGGGGACGAACGTCCTCGGGCCGCCCGGATCGCGGTCGAGCGGCGCCGGTTTGACGCCGTATTGACTGGATATTGACGAGATCCGGTCACTTGGCGAGATCCGTTCACACCTTCGTAGGATCATCACCCTAGAATTCGCGGCGTGACGATGACTCAGTGGTGCACAACGGCAACCGGCGTACTCGCCGCCCTCGCCCTCGTGGCCACCGCCCGGTACCGCGCCGTGTCCGTCACCCAGCGCCGCCGCGCCGACCGGCTGCGGCGCGACCTCGCCCGGCTCCAGGAGCAGCTCGGCGCCGAACTCTCCCGCCGCGGCGCCGACCTGGCCGCCGTCCAGCAGGAGCAGGAACTCACCGCCTCCACCCAGCGGGCCTTCCTCAGCGTCGCCCGCCGCATCCTCGTCATGGCCCACGACCAGCAGGCCCTGCTCGACGAGATGGAACGCACCCACGACGACCCGGCGTTGCTGGAGGGCCTGCTCAAGGCCGACCACGCCGCCGCCCAACAGGCCCGGCTGGCCCAGACCCTGGCCGTGCTGTGCGGCGCGCGGGCCGGCCGCCACTGGCCCGAGCCGGTCTCGCTGGAGGACGTCGTGCGCGGCGCCCAGTCCCGCATCCTGCCGTTCCAGCGGGTGGTGGTCCGCAGCCGGATCGAGACCGCGGTGGTCGGCGCCGCCGCCGAGGCGCTGATCCACGCCGTCGCCGAGCTGCTGGACAACGCCACCCGCTACTCCCCGCCCAGCACCCAGGTGTTCGTCACCCTGATGCCGGTGCACAACGGAGCCGTCATCGAGATCGACGACGGTGGCGTCGGCATGCCGGAACAGGCCGTCGCCAAGGCCGCCGCCGCCCTCGCCGGCGGCACCAGCCTGGAGGTCTCCCGACTCGGCGAGGTGCCGCAACTGGGCCTCGCCGCGGTCGGCCGGCTGGCCGAGCAGTACGGCTTCCGGGTCACCCTCAGCTCGGCGCCCTCGCCGTACGGCGGCGTCCGCGTCGTCGTGATGCTGCCGAACGCCCTGCTCACCGAACCGCTGCCGCCCACCGTCCCCGGCCTCGGACCGGACGACCGGGCGTTCAGCACCGACCTCCGGCCGACCGGGCACCCCGCCGGACACCCCCTGGTGGAGACCCCGCCGGCCGGCCGACCCCCCGCGGCCGCCCACACCCCGCCGCCGCTGCCCCGCCGGAGCCACCGACGCGACCGCGCCGCCCGCCCCGCCCAGCACGCCTCTCCCGCGCCGCCGCCCGCCCCGCCGTACCGCTCGGCCCGGGACGCGCAGGCGTTCATGGCGATGTTCCAGGCCGGCACCGCCAGCGGCCGATCGGCCGCCCGGGCCCAGGCCCAGCCCGACCCTTCCCTGCCCGCTTCCCCCCGACTTCCCCAGCGCTCCGGAGAGTTCCATGACCACCACCCCTGATCTCGGCTGGATGCTCGCCGACATCGTCAACGTCCCGCAGGTCCAGCACGCCGTCGTCGTCTCCAACGACGGCCTGGAGATCGGCCGCAGCGCGAACATCGCGCGCGAGGACGCCGAACGGCTCGCCGCCGCCTGCTCCGGACTCCAGTCGCTGGCCCGCGGCGTCGCGACCGGGTTCGGCGGACCGGGCAGCGCCACCCGCCAGATCATCATCGAGTACGGCGGCGGCTACCTGTTCATCGTCGCCGCCGGGGCCGGCGCACACCTGGCCGTGGTGACCAGCGACGCCGTGGACGCCGGCCTGGTCGCCTACCAGATGCAGGTCCTGGTCGAACGGATCGGCAGCCACCTCACCAGCCCGCCGCGGGTCGACCACGCGGCGGGGGGACACCGGTGAGCGGGCCGGTCCGGCCCTACGTCATCACCGGTGGCCGCAGCCGGTCCACCCGGGCCGAGCTGGCCATCGAGAGCCTGGTCAGCGCGTTACCCGAGGCGCCGGAGCTCCCGGACCACGCCCTGCTCAACCGCGAGCACCGGCGCATCCTCGCGCTCTGCCACAGCCTGCTGTCGATCGCCGAGGTGGCGGCCCACCTGGGGCTGCCGCTCGGCGTCGTCAAGGTGCTGGTCGGCGACCTCTGGGACCTCGGCGCCGTCCAGGTCCTCCCGCCCGTCCCGCAGGCCGAGCGCCTGCCCGCAACCCTTCTGGAAGAGGTGCTCGTTGGCCTCCGCCAACTCCGCTGAAGCCCCCGGGGCCCCCGCCGACCTGCCCGCCGAGCCGCGGTACCTGCCGTCCTCGGTCCAGGGCGCGGTGAAGATCCTGGTCACCGGCCCGTTCGGGGTCGGCAAGACCACCCTGGTCGGCTCGCTCAGCGAGATCACTCCGCTGCGCACCGAGGAGACGATGACCGCCGCCAGCACCGGCATCGACGACCTCACCGGACGCGGCGACAAGACCACCACCACGGTCGCGCTCGACTTCGGCCGGATCACGCTCAACCCGCGGCTCGCGCTGTACCTGTTCGGCACGCCCGGGCAGCAGCGGTTCTGGCCGCTCTGGGACGACCTGTCACGCGGTGCGCTCGGCGCCATCGCCATGGTCGACCTGCGCCGCCCGGACGAGAGCTTCGACGTGCTCGGCCGCCTGGAGGAGCAGCGCATCCCGTTCGCCGTGGCGGTCAACACCTTCTCGGACACGCCGAGTTACCCCGAGGAGGAGCTGCGCTCCGCCCTCGACCTGCTGCCGGAGGTACCGATCCTGCACTGCGACGCCCGCGACCGGCGGCAGTCCTACGACCTGCTGATCGACTTCGTCGACCACCTGCACCGCAGCTCGATCCTGGAGCTCCAGGGATGACCGCGCCCGAACCCGGCACCGCCTCCCCCGGCTGCCCGTTCCCGCACGGCGGCAGCCTGCCCGCCGGCGTCCCGCTGACCCCGCTGTACGGCCCCGCCGTCGCCGAGGACCCGCACGGCCTGTACGCCCGGCTGCGCCAGCGCTACGGCCCGGTCGCGCCGATCGAGCTGGAGCCCGGGGTCGAGGCCTGGCTCGTCCTCGGCTACGCCGAACTGCTCGAACTCACCCGCAACGAGGCGCTGTTCTCCAAGGACTCGCGCCGCTGGCGGGTGCCCGCCGAGGGCCGGCTGGCCCCCGACTCCCGGCTGCTGCCGATGACCTCCTGGCGGCCCACCCTGCTCAACCTGGACGGCGCCGAGCACCAGCGGCTGCGCTCCGCCGTCTCGGACACCCTCTCCCAGATCGACCACCGCCAGCTGCGCGAGACCACCGAGGCCTGCGCCAACGACCTCATCGACAGCTGGGGCCCGGACGGCACCGCCGACCTGATCGCCCAGTACGCCCGCCCGCTGCCGCTGCTGGTCTTCACCCAGCTGGTCGGCCTGCCCCGCGAGGCCGGGCCCCACCTGGTCGAGCTGATCAGCCACTTCGTGGACAGCGGCCCCAAGTCGGTGCGCGCCAACGCCGAGTTCCAGGCGATCCTGGTCGACCTGGTCCGGCGCCGCCGGACCGCCCCCAGCGCCGACCTCACCTCCTGGCTGCTCGCCCACCCGGCCGCGCTCACCGACGAGGAGGCCGTGCACCACCTGGTGGTGATGCTGGTCGCGGGCAACGAGACCAGCATCAACTGGACCGGCAACACGCTGCGGCTGCTGCTCACCGACCGCCGGTTCCGGGCCACCCTCACCGGCGGGCGGCTCACCGTCTCCGACGCGCTGGAGGAGGTGCTCTGGCGCGACCCGCCGACGCAGAACTTCCCCGGACGCTGGGCCACCGGCGACACCGTCCTCGGCGGCCAGTACATCAGCGCCGGCGACATGCTCGTCCTCGGCCTGGCCGCGGCCAACGCCGACCCGGCCGCCCAGGGCGTCGCCTCCGCCGCCCAGGGCTCGCTCGGCGGCAACCGGGCCCACCTCGCCTGGGGCGCCGGACGGCACGTCTGCCCGGCCCAGCACCCGGCCCGGATCATCGTCGAGACCGCCGTCGAGACCCTGCTGCACCGCCTGCCCGATCTCCAACTCGCCGTCCCGTCCGGCGACCTGGGATGGCGCCCGTCCCCGTGGTCACGGGCCCTGCTCGGCCTGCCGGTGCTGTACAGCGCCTTCACCCCGCCCCGCCCGCCAGCCCCCGAGAGGCCCGCATGGACACCGCCGTCGACCCCCGACCCGAGCCCGTCAGACTCGACCCCTTCGGACGCGACCAGCACCAGGAGAACGCCCGCCTCCGGGCGGCCGGCCCCGCGGTCCTGGTGGAGCTCCCTGGCGGGGTGGTGGTCTGGGCGATAACCCACCACGACACCCTCCAGGCGTTGCTCGCCGACCACCGGGTGGGCAAGAACGCCCAGCTGTGGACGACCTTCCGGGAGGGCCGGCTGCCCCAGGGCTGGCCGCTGCTCAACTTCGTCACCGTGCCCGGCATGGTCACCGCCGACGGCGACGACCACCGGCGGCTGCGCGGCCTGGTCAGCCAGGCCTTCACCCCGCGCCGAATAGCCGACCTGGCGCCCGCGATCGAGGCCCGCACCGTCTCACTGCTCGACCGGGTCGCCGAGCTGGACGGCGCGTTCGACCTGCGCGAGCACTTCGCCTACCCGCTGCCGATGCAGGTGATCGGCGAACTGCTCGGCCTGGCGCTGGACGAGCAGGACAGGCTGCACGAGCTCTCCGACACCCTGGTCTCCAGCTCGGCCACCCCCGCGGCGGCCGCCGCCGCGCAGCAGGCCCTGTACGCGCTGCTGGGCTCCGTGGTGGCGGCCAAGCGGGCCGCGCCCGGCGACGACCTCACCACCGACCTGATCGCCGCCCGCGAGGCCGGGGACCGGCTCAGCGAGGCCGAGTTGGTCGGCACCCTGCTGCTGATGCTGGTCGCCGGGCACGAGACCACGCTCAACCTGATCACCAACGCCGTCCGGGCCCTGCTCGCCCACCCCGACCAGCTGCGGCTGGTGCTCTCCGGTGAGCAGCCGTGGTCGGCGGTCATCGAGGAGACGCTGCGCTACGACTCGCCGGTCGGCCAGTTCCCGCTGCGCTACGCGACCGAGGACATCGAGGTCGGTGACGTGGTGATCCGGCGCGGCGAGGCGCTGCTCGCCTCCTACGCGGCGGCCGGCCGCGACGCCGGGCACCACCCGGACGCCGACCGCTTCGACGTCACCCGCCGGCCCAACCGGCACCTGTCGCTCGGTCACGGCCCGCACTTCTGCCTCGGCTCCGGGCTGGCCCGGCTGGAGGCCGAGACCGCGCTGCGGCACCTGTTCGAGCGGTTCCCCGGGCTGGCCCTCGCCGAGGGCGACGCGCCGGAGCCGATCGGCTCCTTCATCAGCAACAGCGTGCGAACCCTGCGGGTGACGGTCTGAGCCGCCCGGTTACCTGAAGGCGGCCCGGGTCGTTCGGCAGTGCATGAAGAAACTCGCCACCCTGGCCGCCCTCACCATGGCGGGCCTCGCGCTCGCCGCCCCGGCGGCGTCCGCCACCACCCAGACCGCGAGCTCCCCGGACGCCACCGGGGGCCTCACCGACGGTCTCAACCTCTCCCCGGCCGACCTCGCCATCCACGCCGCCGGCAAGCTGCCGGTGGTCGGCCACGCCGCCCAGGAGGTGGAGGCCGTCGGCACCAACCAGATGACCCACCCGGGGCTCAGCGGCCAAATCGGCTGACCCGGAGCCGGACCGGCCGACCACGCCCACCGGGCACCGCCCCGGTTGCCGCCACCCCCCGTCGGCGGCAGCCGGGGCTTCGCCGTGCCCGGGCCCGCGCCAGCGCCGCCGGTCCGCCCGGCCGCCGGTCCGCCCAGCGCTGGGCGGACCGCTCGGCGCTGGAGGGACCGCTCGGCGCTGGACGGACCGCTCGGCGCTGGAGGGACCGCGAGGAGCCCGCTCAGAAGAGGCCGTTCAGCTCCTGGTAGGTCAGCCCGCCCTCCAGAGCGGTGTAGGTGCCGCTCGCGTACACCTCCGCGGCGGCCCGGCGCACCGCCGCGTACGCCACCTCGGCCAGCCCGGGGCCGAGGCTCACCCGGGCCACGCCCAGCTTCGCCAGCTCCGGCACGGACGGCGCGCCCGGACCCGCCAGCACGTTCAGCGGCACCGGGACGGCCGCGGCCAGCGCGGCGATCGTCTCCCGGTCCGCGACACCGGGCACGAACACGCCGTCCGCACCCGCCTCGACGTAGGCCCGCAGCCGGCGCACCGCGTCGTCCAGCCGGCCCTCCGGCGCGCCGATCCCGTGCAGGAACACGTCGGTGCGCGCGTTGACGAAGGCGGGCACGCCCGCCGCGTCCGCCGCCGCCCGGGCCGCCGCGATCCGCTCGGCGGCCTCGGCCGCCGGCCGGCCCTCGTCCTCCAGGTTGACGCCGACCGCGCCGGTGGCCAGCAGCGCGGCGACGGACTCGCCGACGCCGGCGGCGGTCCGCGCGAAGCCGCTCTCCAGGTCGGCGGTGACCGGCAGGTCCACCGCGCGGACCACCTGCGCCGTCCGTACCAGGACCTGTTCGAGGTCGGCGCCGCCGCCGTCCCGGCTGCCGAGCGACCAGGAGACGCTCGCGCTGGCCGTCGCCACCGCCCGCGCTCCGGCGGCGGCGACCAGCCGGGCGCTCGCCGCGTCCCACACGTTGGCGAGCACCAGCGGCTCGCCCGGCCGGTGCAGCTCCCGGAGCAGCCGGGCCTTCTCCTGCTGGACGTCCACCGTGCTCGCCGTCCCTGTCATGGTCCCGGGCCTCACTTGGCGGCCGGGCTGAGCCGGGAGGCCACCCCGATCCGGTTCCAGGCGTTGATGGTGACGATCAGCGCGATCAGCTGGGCCAGCTCGGCCTCGTCGAACTGGGCGGCGGCCTCGGCGTAGACCGCGTCCGGGACGTGTCCCTGGGTCAGCAGGGTGACCGACTCGGTGAGGGCCAGCGCGGCCCGCTCCCGGGCGGTGAACCAGGGGGTCTCGCGCCAGGCCGGGAGGGAGAGCAGCCGGTGGTCCTGCTCGCCGCCCTTCAGGGCGTCGGTGCTGTGCATGTCGATGCAGAAGGCGCAGCCGTTGATCATCGAGGCGTGCACCTTGACCAGCTCGGCGAGCGTGTGGTCGATGCCCTTCCGGGAGGCGCGGTCCACCGCGATCATGGCCTGGTAGAAGTCGGGGGCCAGGCTGTGCAGCGCGAGGCGCTGGGCGGGGGCCGGGACGGGCGCTTCGGCCGACTGGTGCTCGTTCGTCGTCATGACGCCAGCCTAGGGACCTGGTGGACCCGTTTCCTGGTGCATTTGAACCACAGAATCCTGGGCCACTTCGGTCTGCACCCGGCCGTGGGGCGAGTGTGGCACGGCGGCGGCCGAAAAGGGAGGGCCCGGGGGGCGCCTCCGGGCGCGGACGCCCACTCCCGGCGCGCGAACGGGAGTGCGAGGATCGACGGCGGGGGGCGCCACCACGCGTGCCCCCGCCGGGCGAGGTCAGGGGGCCACGATCGTGTGTACGGCGTTCGTCAGCATCGAACCGGGAGCGGCCGTGCCGGTGCTGCTCCTCTCCGTCCGGGACGAGTACCTCGGACGCGACTGGCTGCCGCCGGACCACCACTGGCCGGACCGGCCGGACCTGGTCGGCGGACTCGACCTCGCCGCCGGCGGCACCTGGCTGGCCGTCGACCCCGGGCGGCGGACCGCCGCCTGCCTGCTGAACGGCTTCGGGCCGCTCGCCCCCGCCGACACCCGGCTCTCCCGCGGCGAACTGCCGCTCACCGCCGTCCGGAACGGCGGGATCGGCCACCTCGACCTCACCCCGTACGACCCGTTCCACCTCGTCCTGGTCCGGCCCGACGGCGCCCGGGTCGCCAGCTGGGGCGGCGGCCGGCTGGAGGAGCGCGAACTGCCGGTCGGCCTCAGCGTGGTGCTCAACGACGGGCTGGAGGGCATGGCCGCCAACCGGACGGCCTCCGAGCGGATCCGCGCGCTGATGGCCGCCCGCGCCGACCGCTTCCGGGCCCGCCTCGCCGCCGCGCCCCGGCCGGAGCCGACCGGTGACGGGCCCGCCGAACGGGCCTGGGGCGACTGGCTGCCGATCGTCGCGGGCGACGGCCTGCCGCTGGACGACGACGCGGCGCTGATCCAGCGGCGGGACTTCGGCGACGGGCGGATCTGGGGGTCCTCCTCGATCTCGCTGCTCGCGCTCGGGCCGGACGGGCCGCGCTACGACTTCGCCCCCGCGCCGGTGCCCGTCGGCGGCGGGGCGTGGCGGCGGGTGCCGCTCGGCGGAGGCGGGTCGGCGGCGCGGTCCGGCGGCTGACGACGGCTGACGACGGCTGACCGGCGACCGGTCGGGGACCGATCGGCAGCGGTGGCGCCCAGACGTCCGCTCGATGAACTTCTGGCGGCGGGGCTGCCGGGCGTCTACATGCCCGTAGTAGCTTCGCGGGGCTCCCCCGGATCCAGACCCCCGAGCGAAGGTGCGCGATGTCCACCCTGACCTACCCGGAAGCGATAGGCGTCGGCCTGCTGCAGGGTGTGACGGAACTCTTCCCGGTCTCCAGCCTGGGCCACAGCATCCTGCTCCCCGCCCTGATCGGCGGGAAGATCCAACGGGACCTCGACATGACCGCCGAGGGCTCCTCCTACCTCGCCGTCCTGGTCGGCCTGCACCTGGCCACCGCGTTCGCGCTGGTGGTGTTCTTCCGCAAGGACTGGGTCCGGGTGATCGGCGGCTTCTTCAGCTCGATCCGCCGCCGCCGGGTCGAGAGCCGGGACGAGAAGCTCGCCTGGCTGCTGATCATCTCCACCATCCCGGTCGGGGTGGCGGGCCTCGCCCTGGAGAAGGCGCTGCGCAACGCGCTCGGCAAGCCCGTCCCGGCCGCCGTCTTCCTGGCCCTCAACGGGCTGGTGCTGCTCGGTGCCGAACGGCTCAAGCGCGGCGGCACCGGCCGCCGGCGGGCCGGGCACGCCGCCCCGCCCGCCGAGGAACCGGGCCTCGACCCGGCGATCGCCTCCGACCACCGCCTCGCCCGGCTCAGCTTCGTCCAGGGCGCCTGGATCGGCGCCGCCCAGATCCTCGCGCTCTTCCCCGGTATCAGCCGCTCCGGTGTCACCATGAGCGCCGGCATCCTGCGCGGCCTGCACCACGAGGACGCCGCCCGCTTCTCCTTCCTGCTCGCGACCCCGGTCATCCTGGCCGCCTCCGTGCTGAAGGTGCCCGAGCTGTTCAAGCCGGAGAACTCCGCCGTCCTCGGCCCGGTCGTCGCCGGCAGCATCGCCGCCTTCGTCGCCGGCTACGTCTCGGTGCGCTTCCTCACCAAGTACTTCGAGACCCACAGCCTGACGCCGTTCGCGCTCTACTGCTTCCTCGCCGGCGTCGGCAGCGCGGTCTACCTGTCGGTCTGATCCGCCACCGACTCGGGGGCGAGGATGCCGGGCCGCGCGATAATCGGGCCCGTGAGCAGCTCCTGGACCTCCTTCGGCGGCGACCTGCACCTGGACCTCACCGAGCGGCGCGCCGCCGGGGCCGGGCTGCGGGCCGCTCTGGAGGACGCGCTGCGCGAGGCCGTCCAGGACGGGCGGCTCGTGCCCGGCACCCGGTTGCCGTCCTCGCGGGCCCTCGGCGAGGACCTCGGGATCGCCCGGAACACCGTGGTCGAGGCGTACGGGCAGCTCACCGCGGAGGGCTGGCTCGCCTCCCGGCAGGGCTCCGGCACCACCGTCGCCCGGCGGGCCGCGCCCGGCCGGAGCCGGCGGGTGGCCCGGCCCGCGGCGGGGCGGCGGGCCGTCCGGCACGACCTGATGGCCGGGCGGCCCGACCTCTCGCTCTTCCCCCGCACCGCCTGGCTCGCCGCCGCCCGCCGGGCCCTCGCCACCGCGCCGCACGAGGCCTTCGGCTACGGCGGCCCGTTCGGCCGGATCGAGCTGCGGCGGGCGCTCACCGACTACCTGGCGCGGGTCCGCGGCGTCCGCACCGACCCCGACCACCTGCTGATCTGCACCGGTGTCTCCCAGGGCCTGGGCCTGCTCTGCGCCGCCCTGCGGGAGCGCGGGGACCGCGCCCTCGCGGTCGAGGAGTACGGGCTGCCGCCGCAGCACGCCGTCGCCCGGGCGGCGGGGCTGGCCACCGTCCCGGTGCCGCTGGACGGGGCGGGCGCCCGGGTCGAGCGGCTGGACGGCCGGTGCGGGGCCGTCCTGCTCACCCCCGCGCACCAGTTCCCCACCGGTGCGCCGCTGGCCGCCGACCGGCGGGCCGCCGCGGTGCGCTGGGCCCGCGAGCGGGACGGGTACGTCGTCGAGGACGACTACGACGGCGAGTTCCGCTACGACCGGCAGCCGGTCGGCGCGATGCAGGCGCTCGACCCGGAGCGGGTGGTGTACGCCGGGACGGCCGCCAAGAGCCTCGCGCCGGGCCTGCGGCTGGCCTGGCTGGCCCTGCCGGACGCGCTGGTCGAGCCGGTGGCCCGGTTGAAGACGCTGGCCGACACGATGTCCCCGGTGCTCGACCAGCTGACCCTCGCCGAGCTGATCACCTCCGGGACGTACGACCGGCACGTCCGCCGCTGCCGGCTGCACTACCGGCGCCGGCGGGACCGGCTGGTCGCCGCGCTCGCCGAGCACGCCCCGCGCGTGCGGGTCACCGGGATCGCCGCCGGGCTGCACGCCGTTCTCCAACTGCCGCCCGGTTCCGCGTCCGAGGCGGAGCTGCTGGCCCGGGCCGAGGCCGCCGGCCTGGCCCTCGAAGGGCTGTCCTGGCACCTCGCCGACCGGTCGGCCGCCGCCCCGGACGCCGCTCCCGCTCTGGTGATCGGCTACGCGTCCCCGCCCGAGCACGCCTTCCCGGCCGCGCTGGACGCCCTCTGCGAGCTGCTGCGCGAGCGCTGAGGGCCGCGACCGCCCCGGTGAACTACTTGTTGCGGTTGCCCAGTTCGAACAGCAGCATGATGAAGCCGGCGAAGGCGTGGATGCCCGCGGTGTAGATCACCAGGCGGACCCCGACCCGGCGGTTGGCCGAGATGCCGGCGTCGACGGTCAGCGGGGCGGGGGTCGGAGCGGCCGGGGCGGTGGCCGCGGCGGCCTTCTCGGGGCTGGTGGGATCGGCCATGAGGGATCTCCTCCAAGGGTTCTGACGTTGGGTCAGTGGGTTGCTGCGGGGCCGCCGAGGCAGAGTTCGCCGCCGGGGCTCTGCAGCAGGGTGTGGACGAAGAGCAGTTCGACGCCGTCCGGCGCGTCGGCGGCGATGCAGTGCGGGGTGAGCGAGTCGAAGTGGGCGGAGTCGCCGACGTCGAGGCGGTGGACGCGGTCGCCGAGGGTCAGCTTGAGCCGGCCTTGCAGGACGTACAGCCACTCCTCGCCGGGGTGGACCCGGACCACCGTGTCCTGCACGCCCGGGGGCACGTGGACGCGCAGCGCCTGCATCGCCCGGCCGGGGGCGCCGGCCCGGCGGTAGCCCCAGCCCCCGGCGCGGCCGGGTTCGATGGCGCCGCCGCGCACGACCGGGTCGGGTTCGGCCATGGTCTCGCCGAGCAGGCCGGAGACGGAGGTGCCGTAGGCGCGGGCGAGGCCGAGCAGGACGGGGAGGGAGGGTTGGCGGCGGCCGGTCTCCAGCCGGGACAGATAGGCTGGGGAGAGCCCGACCCGGGCGGAGGCCACTTCGAGGGTCAGGCGGCTGCTGAGCCGGTGTTCCCGGAGGCGGGCGGCGAGGCCGGCCACTTCCTGGTCGTCGAGCCGGTCTCCCGGGGCGGCGTCCCCGGTCGGGCTGGTGGTCATGTGACCAGTGGACACCCGCCGTGCCGCTCGGGCAAGATTTTTGCCTCAGAGGCAAGAGGGCCCGGATCCCCCTTCTCGGCTAGGGCCGCGGGATGTTGCGCAGGTTGCTGCGGGCCAGGTCGATCATGCGCCCGACCCCGCCGGAGAGCACCGTCCGCCCGGCCGCCAGCGCGAAGCCCTTCAGCTGGGCGGCCGTGATGTACGGCGGGATGGACAGCGCGTTGGGATCGGTGACCACGTCCACCAGGGCGGGGCCGGGCCGTTCCAGCGCCTCCGCCAGCACCTCCCGGACCCTCGCCGGCTCGGTGACCCGCTTGGCCGGGATGCCCGTCGCCCGCGCGATCCCCGCGTAGTCGACGTCCCCGTTGTCGATCTCGTACTCCGGGTAGCCCGAGACCAGCATCTCCAGCTTGATCATGCCGAGCGCCCCGTTGTTGAAGACGACGGTCTTCACCGGCAGCCGGTGCTTGGCCACCGTCAGCAGTTCGCCGAGCAGCATGCCGATCCCGCCGTCGCCGGCCATCGCGATCACCTGGCGCCCGGGGCAGGCCAGTTGGGCGCCGATGGCGTGCGGCAGGGCGTTGGCCATCGAGCCGTGCAGGAAGGAGCCGATCACCCGGCGGCGGCCGTTCGGCTGGAGGTAGCGGGCGGCCCAGACGTTGTTCATGCCGGTGTCCACGGTGAACACCGCGTCGTCGGCGGCCACCTCGTCGAGCACCGAGGCGACGTACTCGGGGTGGATCGGCAGGTGCTTCTCGATGTCCCGGGTGTAGGCGCCGACCACGTCCTCCAGCGAGCGGCAGTGCTTGCGCAGCATCTCGTCGAGGAAGGCGCGGTCGCGCTTGGCGTCCAGCAGCGGCAGGACGGCCCGCAGGGTGGCGGCGACATCGCCGTGGACGGCCAGTTCGAGCGCGGTGCGGCGGCCCAGCCGGGTGGCGTCGTGGTCGACCTGGACGGTGTGAGCCTGCGGCAGGAAGGAGTCGTACGGGAAGTCGGTGCCGAGCAGCAGCACCAGGTCGGCGGAGTGCAGCGCCTCGTGGCAGGCGCCGTAGCCGAGCAGGCCGCTCATGCCGACGTCGTACGGATTGTCGTACTGGATCCACTCCTTGCCGCGCAGGGAGTGCCCGACCGGCGCGTTCAGGGCCCGGGCCGCCTCCATCACCTCGCCGTGCGCCCCGCGCACCCCCGCGCCGCAGAACAGGGCGACCTTGCGGGCCGCGTTGAGCAGCCGGGCCAGCTCCTGCACCTGGGACCACGGCGGCGCGGCGACGGCCTGCTCGGTGAGGAAGTGGCTGGTCCCGGTGGGTCCGGCGGCGGGGAGCGCGGCGACGTCCCCGGGGAAGGCCAGCACCGAGACGCCGTGCGAGCCGAGCGCGTGCTGGATGGCGATCCGCATCAGCCGGGGCAACTGGGCGGGGGTGGAGAGCATCTCGCACCAGGTGCTGCAGTCGGTGAACACCCGCTCGGGGTGGGTCTCCTGGAAGAAACCGGTGCCGATCTGCCCGGACGGGATGTGCGAGGCGAGCGCCAGCACCGGCAGGCCGCTGCGCTGGGCGTCGTACAGGCCCTGGACGAGGTGGGTGTTGCCGGGCCCGCAGGAGCCTGCGCAGACCGCGAGCCGGCCGCTGAGCTCGGCCTCGGCCGCCGCCGCGAAGGCGCCCGCCTCCTCGTTGCGCACGTGCACCCAGCCGATGCCGTCGGTCCGCCGGATCGCGTCCACGACCGGGTTGAGGCTGTCTCCGACCACGCCGTAGACCCGCTCGACCCCGGCCTGCCGGAGCACCTCCACCATCTGTTCGGCCACGCTCGCCACGGGTGCTCTCCAATCACCGGCCGCCGGCTGCCGCAGGACACCTGCACCCTCCGACGGCCGGGCCCGCCCCGCACCCGGAGCGGGCCCGAACAGGTGAACGACCGGTCGGCGCGGCTACTCCGCCGCCAGGTGGTCCTGCTGCCCGAGCTTGCCGCTGACCAGGCCCGCCTGCGCCTGCCGCCGGGCGGGCTCGCGGCCGGGCGGCTGGCCGCACCGCTCCTGGGCCGGCGGCGCGGTGGTCGGCAGGGTGACCGGCTCCCCGGCCTTCACCTGCACCGGCTCGCCGTCGTGCCACAGGTGCAGCACCTCGCCGCGGCGCAGCGTGTACGTCGTCCCCTCGTGGGTGATCTGGACGCCCAGCAACTGCCCGCGGACCATCAGCGAGAACCCGAGCCTCATCAGCCCGCCCGGCAGCCGGGGCCGGAAGGACAGCGACTCGCTGTGGTCGCGCAGCCCCCCGAAGCCCGCCACCAGGGCGATGCAGGCACCCGCGAGCGAGGCCATGTGCAGGCCGTCGCGGGTGTTGCCGCCGAGGTCGTGCAGGTCCATCAGCGCCGCCTCGGCCGTGTAGTCGTACGCGAGGTCGAGCTGGCCGACCTCGGCGGCGATCACCGCCTGGGTGCACGCGGAGAGCGAGGAGTCCCGGACGGTGAGCCGCTCGTAGTAGGCGAAGTTCCGGGCCTTCTGCTCGTCGGTGAACGCGTCGCCGCGGACCTGCATGGCGAGCACCAGGTCGGCCTGCTTGACCACCTGCTTGCGGTACAGGTCGAAGTACGGGTAGTGCAGCAGCAGCGGGTACTTCTCGGGCGGGGTGTGCTCGAAGTCCCAGACCTGGTGGTGGGTGAAGCCGTCGGCCTGCGGGTGCACGCCGAGGTCCTCGTCGTACGGGATGTACATCGCGGACGCGGCGTCCCGCCAGGCGGCGGTCTCCTCGGTGTCGACGCCGAGTTCGGCGGCCTCGTGCGGGTGGCGGGCGGCGGCCTCGGCGGCGGCGCGCAGGTTCGTCTGCGCCATCAGGTTGGTGAACACGTTGTTGTCGGCGACGGCGCTGTACTCGTCCGGGCCGGTGACGCCCTCGATGCGGAACTTCCCCGAGACGTCGTGGTGGCCGAGCGAGCGCCACATCCGGGCGGTCTCCACGAGCAGTTCGAGCCCGTACGCGCGCTCGAACTCGGCGTCCCCGGTGGCCCGGACGTAGCGGGCGACGGCGGCGGCGATGTCGGCGCCGATGTGGAAGGCGGCGGTACCGGCCGGCCAGTACCCGGAGCACTCCTCGCCGCGGATGGTCCGCCAGGGGAACACCGCTCCGGCCAGGCCGAGTTGGGCGGCCCGTTCGCGGGCCAGCGGCAGCGTGGTGTGCCGCCAGCGCAGGGCCTGGTTGACGGCCCCGGGCAGGCAGTAGGTGAGCACCGGCAGGACGAAGGTCTCGGTGTCCCAGAAGCTGTGCCCGTCGTAGCCGGGGCCGGTCAACCCCTTGGCGGGGATGGCCCGTTCCTCGCTGCGGGCGCCGGCCTGCAGGACGTGGAAGACGGCGAACCGGACGGCCTGCTGGAGTTCGACGTCGCCTTCGATCTCGACGTCGCTGGTCTCCCAGAACTCCTTGAGGTAGGCGGCCTGTTCGGCGACCAGACCGTCCCATCCGGTGTACCGGGCGGCGGTCAGCGCGGCCTCCACCTGGTCCCGGACGGCGGGCAGCGAGCGCGTCCCCGACCAGCCGTAGGCCATCAACTTGACCAGCCGCAGCCGCTGTCCGGGCCGGAGCACGGTGGTGACGCTGATCCGGCAGTGGTCGGCCTCGGCCTCGGCGACGGTTTCGAGCTCCTCCGGGCCGTCGATCACGTGGTCCATCCCGGCGGCGACCCGGATCGCGCTGTAGCGGGTGCGGTGCACCAGGACGGCCTTGGTGTCGCTCGCGTGGTGCACCTCGGGCTGCAGCGGCGCCTCCAGGACGGCGGAGGCCCGCGGATCGCCCGCGGCGCCGCCGGGCAGCTGCTCGTTGGCGACCAGCTCGGACTGGATCACGATCCGCACCGGCCCGTCCACCGCCTCGACGCTGTAGTCGACCGCGGCGATCGCGCGCTGGGTGAGCGAGACCAGCCGGGAGGAGCGCACCCGGATGGTCCGGCCGGCCGGGGAGGTCCACTCGGCCTCGCGGTGCAGTATCCCCTCCCGGAAGTCCAACCACCGCTTGTGGCGGATGAGTTCGCCGTAGCGCAGGTCGAAGGGCTCGTCGTCGACCAGCAGCCGGATGATCTTGCCGTTGGTCACGTTGATGACGCTCTGGCTGGACTCCGGGTAGCCGTAGCCGCCCTCGCCGTACGGCAGCGGGCGGAGCTCGAAAACACCGTTCAGGTAGGTGCCGGGGAGGCCGTGCGGCTCGCCCTCGTCCAGGTTGGCGCGCAGGCCGATGTGGCCGTTGGAGAGCGCGAACAGCGACTCGGCGCGGGCCATCGCGGTCAGGTCCAGGCCCTGCTCGGCGATCAGCCAGGGGTCGACGGAGAAGTTGTCCAAGCCACTCATGCGACTGCCTCGCTCCGCTCACTCATGCCTGCTCCTCCAGCAGTTCGGCGAGGTCGTCGACGACCACGGTCGCGCCGTCCCGGCGCAGTTCGGCGGCCTGCCCGGTGCGGTTGACCCCGACCACGGCCCCGAAGCCGCCCGCCCGGCCGGACGCCACCCCGGCGAGCGCGTCCTCGAAGACGGCGGCGTGCGCGGGCTCGACGCCCAGCGTACGGGCGGCGTACAGGTAGGTGTCGGGGGCGGGTTTGCCGGGCAGGCCCTCGCGCTGGGCGACGACGCCGTCCACGATCACGTCGAACAGCCCCTCGATGCCCGCCGCCCGCAGCACGTCCCGGCAGTTGGCGCTGGAGGACACCACGGCGTTGGGCAGCCCGAGCGCGCGCAGCCGGTGCACGTACGCGACCGAGCCGTCGTACGGCTGGACGCCCTGCTCGCGGATCAGGCGCAGGACGGTGTCGTTCTTGGCCCGGCTGATCCCGTGCACGGTACGGGTGTTGGGCGGATCGGCGTCGGTGCCCTCGGGCAGGTCGACGCCCCGGCTGTGCAGGAACGCCCGGGTGCCGTCCAGTCTCGGGCGGCCGTCCACGTAGGTGTCGTAGTCGGTGACGGCGTCGAAGGGGACGAACTGCCCGCCGGTGCGGGCGGCTTCGGCGCGCAGGAAGGAGTCGAAGGTGTCCTTCCAGGCCGCGGCGTGCACCTTGGCGGTCTGGGTGAGGACCCCGTCGAGGTCGAAGAGGAATGCGCGGATGTCGTCCGGTAGCCCCAGCATGGGTGCAGTCTTACCCGGGAACGCGGGGAAGCCGCCCATTTCCCGGCGGCGCGTCGCGGGAAGGGCGGCTTCCGGTTGCCCGGGTGCTCGTGGGCGGCCGGGTGGGCTCGTGGGTGCCCGGCGCTGTCATGGCGAGGGGTGCCCGGCGCCGTTACGGCGAGTCGGGCATCTGCGCCTCGGCGGCCTCCGCCACCGCGAACACCGCGCCCTGCGGGTCCTGGACGACCGCCATCCGGCCGGACTGCATGTCGAACGGCGGCTGGATCACCGTGCCGCCCGCCTTGACCAGGGCGTCCACGGTGGAGTCGGTGTCGTCCACCGAGAAGTAGGCCATCCAGTGCGAGGGCGTGCCCGCCCCCAGGTACCCGGGGATCGGCTGCATGCCGCCCACCGTACGGTCGCCGACGTTGAGCGAGAAGTACCCCTCCATGCCCTGGATGGTCGCCGGGCGCAGCCCGAGCGCCGGGAGGTAGAAGCGGCCGGCCGCGTCGGTGTCGGCGGTGTTGAGCTCGTTCCAGACCAGTGCGCCGGGCTCGTTGACCACGCCCGCGCCGATGAAGTCCATCGCCTGCCAGACGCCGAACACCGCGCCGGTCGGGTCGGCGGCGACCAGCATCCGGCCGATCACGCCGACGTCCATCGCCGGGTAGAGGATCGTGCCGCCGTGCTCGGCGATGGCGGCCTCGCTCACGGCGGCGTCGTCCGAGGCCAGGTAGGTGGTCCAGGCGACGGGCGGCAGCGGCTGGCCCTCGGGCGCGGACCGCGCCATGATCCCGGCGACCGGCCGGTCGTTGAGCATGCACACGGCGTAGCCGCCGAACTCGGCCGGGCCGACCTCGCCCTGCCAGCCGAACAGGTCGCGGTAGAAGTCGAGCGCGGCCTGCTGGTCGCTCGCCATCAGGTCGATCCAGCACGGGGTGCCGGGCTTGTACGGAGCGGTCACTACGGGCATTGCTGGGCCTCCCGAAGGCAGTGGTCGCCGGCGTGGTCGTCGGGGCGGGCGGGTCCCGGCCGCTCGGTGCCGGGCTGCCGGTGCCGGCCGTCAGCGCGAACGGCGGGTACACCGCCCACCATCGGCCCGGCGCCGCGATCCCGCCACCGGACGGCGCCCTGGCGGGCGATCGGGCGGCCCCGGGGCCGTTCGGCCGCCGGCGGGCCGTTCGCGCGGCGTGGTGCCGCTCACGCCGCCGTGGGGGCCGTTCACGCGGCGTCGTGCCGCTGGGCCGTGACGAAGTACGGCTGCACCTTGCCGCTCTGCGCGTAGTCCTTGAGCCGGACCAGCAGTTCGGCCCAGGTGCCGGCGACCAGCGGGACGCCGTCCTCGCTGCCCGGCTGCCAGCCGCCGTGCCGGAACAGCAACCGGGTGCGGCCGGGCTCGTCGGGCTGGTCGGCGAGGTCCCAGCTGATCCAGGTGCCGGCCCAGTGCGGCGGGAAGGCCCCGGCGTTGGCCCACACCACCCGGTCCAGGTCGGCCCGCTCGCGGCGCAGCCGGAACGGCTCGGGGACGCCGGGGAAGTCGAACAGCAGGACGTCGCCCTCCCGGTCCACGCCGGTGGTCCACCAGCTGGTCAGCCCGCCGTGCGTGTTGAGCGCGGCGAGGACGACGGCCCGGGGTGCGGCGATGTCGAGCTGGAGGGCGATCTCGGGCATGGGGGTCCGCCTTTCGGTGCGCGCCCCCCTTGTCCGTGCGCCGGGTCCGGTGTGCCTGGGTCCCGTGCGTCGGGGTCCGGTGCGTCGGGCCCTCGTCCATCAGGCCGCCCGGGTGCCGGGCGCCTCCCCGGTTTCTCCGGCCACCATGGCACGACCCCCGGGCCCGCGCGCCCTGGACGGCGCCGGCCCGGGGGTCGCCCCCACGGCTCGGGTGCGGTCAGCCGCCGCTGCCGTAGGTGGTGTTCGCGCAGATGTCGTCGTCCGCCGAGCGGGCGTCGTTGGTGACGGTGGTGGGCAGCGGCGCCGGGGGTGCCGGGGTGCCGTTCGCGGCCGGGCCGCCCGTCCCGGTGGCCGGGCCGGTGGTCCCGCCGCCGTTGGCCGCCGAGAAGTCCTTGCCGACGATCAGGGTCACGCCCGCCGAGTTGCCGGCCTCGACGCTGGCGCCCGGGAACAGCGCGGCGACCTTGTCGGCGTTCGCCTTCTGCCCGGAGCCGTACTCGATCATGGTGGTCTTGTACTTGGTGCTCGCCGCCTGGCCCGCCGTGGTGGCGGCGAACTTGGCGGCCTTCAGCTGCGCGGTCGCCTTGCCGGCCAGGCCGTTCTCGGTCGTCCCGTTGTAGACCGCCACCTTGATCGACGAGTTGCCGGCGTCCGCGGCCGGCGCGGCGGGCGCGCTGGTCGCGGCCGGCTGCGAGGCGGCCGGTGCGCTCGGGCTGGCGGCGGCGTCCGGCTGCTGGCCGGTGGCGTTCTGCCCGTCGATGGTCTGGTCGGCCTTGAGGGTCTCCCAGAGCTTGTTGGCGTCCGGCTGGACCAGGTCGAGGTCCTTGTCCTGGGTGCGGTAACGCCAGGGCGCCGTCACGAACTTGAGGTCGTGCATGTCGATGTTCTTGAGCGACAGCCCGAAGGAGAGCAGCTTGTCCGCGGAGGACAGCCCCGGGTCGACCACAAGCGACTTGGTCGCGGCGTCGGCCAGCGGCAGCAGGTTGGTGGGGCTCAGCCCGTCCTTCTTGACCTTGCTCGCGAGCGAGCTGAGGAAGGCCTGCTGGCGCTTCATCCGGCCGATGTCGGAGCCGTCGCCGATGCCGTGCCGCAGCCGCACGTAGTCCAGCGCCTGCTGGCCCTGCACGGTCTGCTTGCCCTGCGGCAGGACGAGGTCGCCCTTCTTGTGCAGGTTGGGGTTGACGTCGCCCTCGTAGATGGGCTTCGGCAGGCAGACGTCGACGCCGTTCACGGCCTTGGTCATCGCGGAGAAGCCGTTGAAGTCGACCACGATGGTGTGGTCGACCCGGATCCCGGTGAGCTTCTCGACGGTGTTCTGGGCGCAGGCCGGGTTGCCGCCGTCGCTGCCGCCGACCGAGAAGGCCGCGTTGAACAGGTCGCTGGACGACCCCTTGGTCCACTTGCCGTTGGGCAGCTTGCAGGGCGGGATCGGGACCTTCGCGTTGCGCGGGATCGAGATGCCCACGGCGTGCTTGTGGTCGGCGTAGACGTGCAGCAGGATCGTGGTGTCCGAGCGGGCGCCGCCGTCCTCGCCGCCGCCGAGGTCCGAGTTGCTGCCGCCGCGGCTGTCCGAACCGATCAGCAGGACGTTGACCGGCTTGTTGCCGTCGGCGTCGGCCTGCGCCTCCGGCGGGCGGTCGGTCGCTATCGCGTCGCCGTCGAAGGACTTGATGTTGGCGTTCAGCTTGAAGTAGATCGCCCCGCCGGCGCCCGCGATCAGCACCAGCACACCGGCCGCCGACCAGGCGACGATCTTCTTCACGTTCTTCTTGGGCTTGCGGCTGTTGCGCGCCGCCGCCCGGCCGCCGCCGGCCGCCGCCTCCGGCCTGCCGCCGTCCTTGCCCGCGTCCTTGCCGCCGTCCTTGCCGCCGCGGCCGCCGCCCTTGCCCTGGGCGGCGCGCCGGGCCTCCGCCCGGCCCCCGGTACGCGGCGGAGGCACGGACCCGTCGCTCCCCGTCGTGAGCGCGCCGGGTGCGTCCTCACCCCGAGCCGGGCCCTCGCCCCACTGACCTGACATGCGCGTACCTTTCACCGACGGAAGCGACGCCCCGGACGATCTGGCGCACCGCACACAGGGAGACGGTCGGAGCCGTTCCCAGGTTGCACATACGAACATCGGTACAAACCGATGAACGTGGCTTCCGATCATATTTAGGCCCGACGCGATCACTGACCTCCGGTCCACCACCAACCCCGGCCACCACAGCACAAGCTCGCCACAGAACGCCCGAAACCAGCCGATTACGACGTGACCTACGCCACCTCTCCCCGCCCCAGCGGCACCATCGGGCACCACGCGCCGCACGTCCGCAGCCGCCCGGGACGGTCCGGGGGTTTTCCTCACCCCGCCCCAGGGGGATGCCCCCGTTTCTCAAGGCCCGTTCCCTAGACCAGACTCAGCACCATGACCACCGACACCGCGGGGACGCCGACCGCGAAAACCCGGCCGCAGCCGCCCGCCGGACCATCGGACACCGCCCCGCCCGGAACCGGCGGGAGCGACTTCGCCCAACTGCTCGGCCGGATCACCGCCGAGGCCCTGCTCGACCGACGCCCGGTCTACTACACCGTCCGCGCGGGCCTCGTCCTCGCCGCGTTCCTCGGCGGCTGGTGGGCCATGTTCGCCCTCGGCGACACCTGGCTCCAACTCGTCCTGGCCGCCGCGATGTCCGTCGTCTTCGCCCAA
Organism: Kitasatospora sp. NBC_01300; assembly: GCF_041435235.1. Taxonomy (NCBI): domain Bacteria; kingdom Bacillati; phylum Actinomycetota; class Actinomycetes; order Kitasatosporales; family Streptomycetaceae; genus Kitasatospora; species Kitasatospora sp. NBC_01300. The sequence goes on from NZ_CP108408.1 coordinate 3,640,475, forward strand.
CTCGGACTGATGGCCCACGACCTGGCGCACCGCCAGGTGTTCACCGGGCGCCGCGCCGGCGAGATCGGCGGCCGCATCGTCGCCAACCTCCTGATGGGCATGAGCTACGGCTGGTGGATGAACAAGCACACCCGCCACCACGCCAACCCCAACCACGAGGAGCGGGACCCGGACGTCTCCCCCGACCTCGTCGTCTGGTCCCAGGACCAGGCCAGGAAGGCCAGCGGAATCGCCCGCTTCATCGGCCGCCGCCAGGCGTTCCTCTTCTTCCCGCTGCTCCTGCTCGAAGGCCTCAACCTCAGCTACAACAGCTTCCGCGCGCTGCGCAGCCCGATCATGAAGCGCCCCTACCTGGAGGGCTTCCTGCTGGTCGCCCACTTCGCCGCCTACCTCGGGCTGGTCTTCGCCGCCCTCCCGGTCGGCAAGGCCTTCGCCTTCCTCGCCGTCCACCAGGCCCTGCTCGGCGTCTACTTGGGCTGCGTCTTCGCCCCCAACCACAAGGGCATGCTGATGGTGACGCCCGGCATGCGGCTCGACTTCCTGCGCCGCCAGGTCCTCACCTCCCGCAACGTCCGCGGCGGCTACTTCATCGACGCGCTGATGGGCGGCCTCAACTACCAGGTCGAGCACCACCTCTTCCCCAGCATGCCCACCCCGGCCCTGCGCCGCGCCGCCGTCCTCACCCGTGACTTCTGCGCCGAGAAGGACATCACCTACTACGAGACCGGCCTCTTCCGCTCGTACCGCGAGATCCTCACCCACCTCCACCAGACCGGCGCCCCGATCCGCGCCGCGGCCTGATCCGCCCCACGACCCACGCAGCACCGCGGCACCCCGGCTACTCGACCAGCCGGGGTGCCGCGGTGCGTTCAGCGGCGGCGGACATGCAAAAGGCCAGGTCAGAGGGTGTCTGACCTGGCCTCAGTTCGGTGGGCCACCAGGGGCTCGAACCCTGAACCTACGGATTAAAAGTCCGCAGCTCTGCCAATCAAGCTAGCGGCCCTAGTTACATCTGCGTCCACGTCAGTCCACGTTTCCGCAGGTCACACGCTGTTACGGCTTACCTGCCGTCCACATCAGTCTACTCCGGTCCGCCCTCGGATCAGGCGGTTCCGTCCCCGCTTCATCCCCGCTTCATCCCCGCACCGTCCCCGCGTTGGCCACCTGGCGGCCGGGCGAACCGCTACCACTGGCGGTGACCAGGGGAGATGCCGGGCCGGAAACTTAACGGTTTCGGATCTTCGAACACGAGGGGCGAGGATTCCACTCCCCTCAGCGGATCAGGAACCAAGCTACCCGACCGCACCCCCGGCCGGGCTAACTTCCCGACCGGGCGAGCCATCGCGCCCGGTCGCCTCGTCCTCTACGGATCGGCGCAGTTCGCGTCGCCCGACCCGCGAGAATGCCCGGATGGACTCAGCAACACTGCTCGCGCTAGTCGGCATCGCCGGAACGCTGCTCGGTACCACGCTGGGCGTGGTGGGCACACTCGGCGCGGCCCGCATCACCAGCCGGGGTCAGGTCGGCATCGAGGAGCGCAAGGCCCGGCGGCAGGTGTACGCGGCATGTTCCACCGCCATCAATGCGCGCAGGGACACCGCGATCGCGCTGCTGGACTCCTTCATGGATGAGAGGTTCGATCCGGTCGAGGCTCGGGCCCGGCTGCAGGACCTGGAGGAGCAGCGTGGTGCTGTGGCGCGGGCGGTGGGGGCGGTGGTGGTGGAGGGTCCCTACGACGTCACGCACACCGCCGAGTCCGCTGCGCAGCATGTCGAGGTGCTGGTGGGACGCCTGCGCGATTGGGTGGCCATCGCCTCACGGGAGGCAGGGATTGAGGGGGTGCAGGGTCAGTGGCGGTTTGGACGGGAGGACCAGGGGTTGGTCCAGCAGGCGGTCGATCGGTACAGCGCCGAGTGCCGGCGGGCGCTGCACCCCAGTGAGAGTGACCGGCCCTTGCGTAGGCGGCTGCTGCCAAGGCGCTGAAGCCCCCATGGCCGTTCTCTTCCCCTTGCAGTTGGGTGTCGGCGCGCGGGCCCGTAGAAGGGCTTCTACGGGCCCGTCGGGGCGTCAGGGGTTCTTGGGTCCAGAGAGGGCCGGGATGGGGGGTAGAACGAGCGCTTGAAGGCCCTGGTTCCACATCAGGGAGTCGTGGCCTTGGGCCTGGAAGTGGCGGGTCCGGTGGTCGGGGTGCGCCCACAGGTGGCGGACCGCTCGGACGACGTGGCCCTTGTTGAGCCGCCACCACGTCTGGGCGGTTGGCGGTGCCCAGTCGTGTTCGTTGGGGATCGCGTGCAGGGAGGTGCCGTCGGGGCCGACGATGTTCGCGACTTGGACGGTGATGGCGCGCGGACGTGCGTCGAGGCTGAGCAGGAGTGCGGTCGCCTGCGGGAAGGCTCGGCGGATGCGGGAGGCGAGGGCGGCGGCCACGTCCGGGGCTGGAAGGTTGAGTAGGCGCCGGTTGTCGGCCAGCTTGGTGACGGGAAGGTACGCCCCGAGCAGCACGGTGGGCAGCAGTCGGTCCGCCTTCTTGAGCCAGGGCGGTTCGGAGGACAGTGTGGGGGCGCGCCGCCACAGCAGCGGCGGAGTCGGGTACCAGTGATCGCGGGGGTTCACCCACAGCGCGCCGATGCGGTCGGAGGTGAGGGTGGCCTCGAACTCGATGGCGGCGGTCTCGGGGGCTTGGGTCCGGACTTCGATGGCGAGGAGTTCGTAGGCGGCGACGGCGAGGGCTTGCTGGGCTTCGGCCTCACGGAGGAGCGCGCCCTGGAAGGCGCGGGTCGGGTCGGTGCGTCGGCGGGGCATAGGGCTGGTCGGCACGAGGAGTGGCCTGGAGGACGGCATGGTTGGGGTCCTGGAGGGGTTGAGGCCGGGCCAGGGTGTGGCCCGGCGGGGTGTCAGTTGGCCTCGTGAAGCATGTCGTCGGAGAGGTCTTTCAGCCGCTTGCCGAGGGCCACTGCCGCGCGAACCTGGGCGGGCGTGTGGGTCTTGTTGTCCGGCAAGCAGTGCTCGGCGAACCGGCGGGCGATTTGGGTGAGTTGGTACATCGCCATCGCGTCGTAGGCCGGGATCGTCAGGCTCCAGCTGGAGGGGTCGATCCGGTGCGCGGTGCCGGCGCGGTAGGCGAGCAGTAGGCGGTCATCGCGTTCGTGGCCGGTGAAGTCGGCCGGTAGTTGGCTGGTCTCGGTCAGCCAGTCGCAGAACGGGCCAGGCAGGGTGAGCGTCTTCCGGGTGGTGGCGGGGGCGTGGTTGGCGGCCTGCTCGGCGTAGGCGTGGGCGTAGCCGAGGTGGCGGTCGGCCGTCGGGGTGCCGAGGGCTTGGAGTGCCCAGTCGTAGGCGCAGGCGGCGTGCTGGTGGTAGCGGCGGGCGGTGGGACCGAGGTTGGTGTCGGTGGCGGCTTGGCGGTGCCGGTCGCGGGCGGTCGTGACGGTCTCGGCGGTGGGGGGCTTCGGCTGCGGTGTTGGCATGACGGCCTTCGGTCCAGCAGGGATCGATCCCTGTGACGGGTTGGGGTGGTGGGGCTCTTGGCAGCCCCACCACCTCCAACCTCTCCAACTGCCCGCCGGATGGGCACACCAAGTTCCCTGAAAGGCCGCGTAGTTGAATCGTCGCGTCGCGGCCTGCGCTGCGGGGCGCGGGTCCTACGCGGGCCACTGGCCGACGCGAACGGGTTCAAGGCGCAGGCTGATCCCGGTGTTGGCGTCCACCCGCGCCGCCAGGTCGGCGAGGGCCTGGACGAAGGTCGTGGCCGTGGTCTCACCGTGGACCGTGATCGCCAGGGTGCGCCGCTGCGAGCAGTGGATGCCCTCGGCGATCCGGTATCCGGGGTGGCAGCCAACGAGTTCGAGCAGCCAGCCGGCGCTCATTCGCCAGCGGCCGTCGATGCCGGTGTGGACGGGGCAGCCGGCGGAGGACCAGCGGGCGGCCTGGTCGGGTGTGACGGTCGGGTCGAGGAAGGCGGAGCCGACCTGCCGGCCGTCGGGACCGTCCGGGTCGAGGAGTAGCCCTTGCTGCTCGCGGTCGGCAAGGACGGCCGCAGTGGCCTCGGCGAGCGGTGGGCGGGCGCCGACGGGGACGCCGAGTTCGCCTGCGAGGCGCCGGAAGGTGATTGGCGCGGCGGTGCCGGTGCGGGTGAGGTGGAGGGTCGTGGACAGGATGGTCCAGCGGCCGGGTTCCTGTTTGAAGCGGCTGTGGCGGTGGCCCAGTCGGCATTCCCGGGCGGGGAGGGTCCGCATGCGGCCGGCGTGCCAGTCCCAGGCGTGCAGGTGGTGCAGGGTATCGGAGATCTGCTGCCCGTACGCTCCGGCGTTGTGGACGGGGGCGGCACCGGCGGTGCCGGGTATGCCGGCCAGGTACTCGATCCCTGCGAGGTGTTCGGTGGCGGCCCAGGCGGTGAGGTCGGTGAGAGGGTGGCCGGCGTCCACGGTGACGGCGACCGTGGTGTCGTCGACCCGCTTGGTGGTGATGCCGCGGGTGTTGATGACGGCGACGGTGCCGGGGTGTCCGGTGTCGGAGGCGATGACGTTGCTGCCGTGGCCGAGGGTCAGGGGGGAGTCGTGGCCGTGCCGGTTGATGGTGTGGACGAGGTCCGGCCAGTTGCTGGGGTCGGAGATGGTCAGGGTGTCGCTGGTGGGGCCGCCGAGGCGCAGGGTGGTGAGGGAGGCCAGGGTGCGACGGGGCACGGAGGGCTCCTAGGGTGCGAACTGGTCGGGCTCGGCGGCCACCGTCGGCGGCTGGGCGCCGGTACCGGTCTGGTGGTCGACGGCGAAGGCGAGCAGCACGATGACCGGCAGGTGCAGGGCGGCCCACAGGCCGGTGAGAAGGGCGTCGAACCGTCCGTGCGGCGCGGCGGCGTGCCGGGCGCGGGCGGTGTTCAGGGGGGTACTGTGCTTGGGCATGGGAGGCCTTCGGCAGCGGGTGGGAGGTACGGACGTTCCCAGTGAACTGCCGGGCCGGGGGGCGGATCCGTAGTCGGGCTACGGGCCGTAGTACGGCTACGGGTCAGACGATCTGGACGCCTGCTCGGGCGGCGAAGTCCCGGACGCCGGGCAGCTTTCGGTCGTGCCTCAGCAGGCCGCCGGCCAGGCCTCGGACGGCGCCTCGGTGGATCTCCTGCGGAGCGGCTTCCTCAGCCGCCAGCAGGGCCTTGAAGCACTGTTCGGGCTTGCCCCACTGGTCGAACGCGCGGGCGACGTCGGTGAAGAACCTGGCCTGCCGTTCGGCGGTCGGCAGGGCGGCCGGGTCGATCGTGGAGGCCAGTTCGATCGCCTTCCCTGCGTCGCCGAGCTCGTAGTGCACGGACAGCTCGTGCAGGGCGACGCCCTGAATGCCGTCCACCAGGCCTGAGGTTCGGCCGGCGGCTGAAGCACTGTCCGCGGCTTCCCGGATCAGGGCGTGCGCGTAGGCGCGGTCACCGGACTTGGCGGCGGTGTAGGCCGCGGTGGCGTACAGGTCTCCGCGGAGGGCCAGTCGGGCGGTGGCGGGCACCGTGTTGTCGGCGAGCAGTTCCTCGGCGGCGACCACGACGATGTCCGTTGCGCGGGCCAGGCTGCCCTGGCGGCGCCAGGAGCTGGAGACCATCCGCTGGGCCTCCGCGACCACGAGGGGGTCGCCGCCGGCCCGGGCGGCGGTGAGGGCGCGGTCGGCGGTGATGGCCACCAGGTTGTTGTCGCCGATCTTGATGCACAGCCGGACCGCGAGGTTGTAGAGCTGGGCGACGTTGCGCGCCCGCTCCTCGGTGCTGCCGACCATCTGGGCAGCGGCGATCCGGCTCGGCAGTGCTTCGGCGAGCGCGTCGTACTGGGCCGCCTTGAACTCGCGACGGGACATCAGAAGCGTAGCGGCGACCGACTGGTGGGTTGGCTCGCTGCGGGGTGCCGGAATCCGGCTCGCCCCGTACAGCAGGAGGTCTTCCAGCCCGTCCAGCGGGGCCTTCTCCTCGGCGTGCGCGGCTTCCTGGCCGGTGGCAGAGGCGAAGAGGGCGGCAGTCGCCAGGGTCAGGAACGGGCGGCGTCGCACATCGTCCTCCTCGGCAGCGCAAGTGCTCGCCAGCGTAGCCGAGGCCGGCTTCCGGGCGCGGGATCTTGGCCGATCGGCGGCAGGCTGGGACAGGGCCATCAGCTCGCCGAGGTCGCTGCCCAACACCTCGGCGAGGCGCCGTAGCAGCGCCAGGTCCTTGACGCCTTGGATGTCGCGTTCGACCTGGGACATCCAGTCCTCGCTGCGGTTCAGCTCGTGGGCCAGACGCAGCTGCGTCCAGCCCTTCGCCGTACGGCGCAGCGCGATGAACTTCCCGAACGTGATGCTGCTGGCCTTCACACTGGCCCCCGGCTTCAGTATCCGTTCCGCTACGGAACGCCACCGTATCGAGTGGTGGGCTTACCTGTACGCCCTCTCGGCAGATCGGACTTGCGAACCATCCCTGGTGTACCGCGGTTGCGCACGGACATCGGACAGACCGCCTGGTTCACGCCCCCTTGGCCGGCGGCGGCACCTCGACGATGCGGCCGAAGGCGGCGGCGATGCGCAGCGCGAGGATGGCGTTGCCGTGGGCGTTGGCGAAGCCTCGGCAGATCGCGCCCTTGGTGCCGGGTGGGGCGAGGGCGGGCAGGGTCGAGTGGCAGACGATGTGCCCGTTGGCGGTGAGAGCTTCGGCGGCGAGCTGCCGCACGCGGCCGGGCGTGAGGTTCATCAGGTTCCCGGGCCGGTAGATGCAGGTGTCGCACAGGCGGGCGAGGACCCGGACCTCCCCCGTGGCGGGGTCCGCGACGGCCGGCGCCGTCTCGTCGTCCGGTTCGAGCTGCGCTTCGCTGTGCTTCACGGTGTGCCCCCTGGTTGCGGTCGGACTGGCGGTGCGGGCCGTGGCCCCGGGGGCGAGTGACGGGCACCCGCCCCCGGGCGGTCGGTCAGTTGTCTCGGCCGCGCAGGCGGTTTTCGTGCTCCTCCCGGACCGCGTCGGCGAGGTCCTTCACGGAGCCGGTCATCATGATGTGCTCCATCAGGAGCTCGGCCATCAGATAGCGCGGGTCGGCGTTCCTTGCCCGTTCGGTGGCGATGAGCGCGGCCGGGATCTCCCCGGCGACGGCGGCGGCGAACCCGGCGAGCGTCAGAGGGGGGGCGACAAAGGTGGTGCTGTCGCTGGTGCAGCGGCGGGCGAGCATCGCCCACAGCTCGCGGGCGCGCGCGAGCTCGTTCGGTGCGATGTAGCCGAGCGCGACGTCGCGCAGGGGCCGGTGGCGCAGTCCGACGATCAACTCGGCGGTCTGCTCGGGGGTGAGGTCTGTCAAGGGGGTTCCGTCGCCGCCGTTCAGCAGCAGACGGTCGAGGATCGCTGTGAGCCGTTCCGTCTCGGCGTCGAAGCTGCTGCTCTGGACTCGCTCGGCTCGCAGACGGACAGCTTCGCGGATCGCGGCCCGGTGGGTGTCGGCGTCGGTCCCGGTGACGGGTTTGAAGGCGGCGGCGATCTTCGCCCCGCTGGGCGGGGTGGGGACACCCATCGCGAGGGCGTTCACGGTGACGGGTCCGGGGTTGTCCGGGCCGTCCACAGGCATTCCCTCGCTCCGGTAGTGGGGGTTGCGGTCGTGGTAGGCCCACCAGTGGGTGGGGGTCACGAACGTGACGCCGAGGATGTCCACGCCGTGGATCTCGGCCGAGAGGATCAGCGCGTCCGCGAGGCCTCGGTGCTGGCGCATCGCGTTGTGGCCGTCGCGGGCGCCTTCCTCGTCCGCGCACAGGTACAGCAGGATGCTGGTCGGTCCGGTACTGAACTCCTCCAGCCGGTGCATCGTGGTGTGCAGCAGGTCGTGGGCGGTCTCCGTCGGGTCCTCCACGTTGCGGGGCAGCGTCAGCTTCTGGCTGAAGAGCGGGCGGTCGTTCAGGGTGTCGTAGGTGAGGACGAACACCATGCCCTCGTGGTCGGGCTGGAAGCCCAGCAGGTAGGGCAGTGCCTCGACGGCCTGTGCGGGGTTCCTGACGTCGAAGGCGGGCACCGGGCGGATGGTCAAGATTCTCTCCGTTCACGGGATGGGCTTGGGGTGGTGCGGGGGCCGCCCGTGGGGCGGCCCCCTCGACGGCTGGTTCAGCCCGTGACGGGGTCCTGCCGGGTAGCGCGGGCCTCACGCAGGTGCTTGCGCAGATCGTGGAAGCTCGATCCGCTGTTGAAGACGTTGAGGAGGAAGTCCGTCAGGTCCTGGCCCGGGAGGCACGCTTCGGCAGCCTGGAGGGCGAGTCGGGACGGGGCGCCGTTGCCGAGTGCCCATGTGGTGAACGCGTGGAGGGCGAGCGGTGCGGCGGCATGGTCGGTGTAGGCGGCGGGGCAGCGGCGGGCCAGGGCGAGCCACAGCTCGTTCGCGGCCGTCAGCTCGTGGTCCTCGCAGTGCATGAGCCCGGTGTTGAGCACGTCGCGGTACTGGAGGACGAGCAGAAGTCGGGCCGCGAGGTCGTCCGGGGTGTCCTTGGCCTGCCGGGCGCCGGTGACCAGTTCGGCGATGGTGGCGGTCACGAGGTCGATCGCGTCGTCCACGACACTCTGGTGCCCGCCGGAGCGGATGTCGGCGTGCATGGTGCGCACGGCGGTGTCGAGGGTCGCGGTCATGGCGGCGGCCCGGGCCCCGGTGGCGGGGGCGAAGGACTTCAGGACGTCGCTGCTGCGCGGCAGGTGGGTCGAGTCGAGTGCTGCGGGCGGTTCGGGGATGGGGTGCCCGTCGATGGGGCCGGTCGTCAGCATCGACCAGTAGCGGGACCGGGTCACGTACACCGCTTCGCTCAGGACCAGCCCCCGGCGGTGGCACGCTTCGCGCAGGTGGTCGGTGATGGGCTGGTGGGTGAGGCGGGACTGCGGCCCGTAGTCCGGGTCAGCCGGGTCGGGGCAGACGTAGGCGACGAGCCGGTGGGTCGGGAACAGGAACGACGCGGAGTCGTCCTGCTGTCGGCGGACGAGTTCGTCGGCCATGGACGGCCAGTGGGCGGGGTCGGCGGGCAGATCGGTGCGGAGGATTCCGAGCGGCGTACCGGTCGGGGTGATGCCGGCGAGAACCACGCTGTTCTCGGGGTGGTACTCGAAAAGGTGCGGCAGCAGGTGAACCAGGCCTTCGATGCCGTTGAGCACGAGCAGCTTCTCGTTCATGGGTCCCTATCAGGGTTGGTCCGGATTCGCGGTCCGGAACGGCAACAGGAGAAGACTTCCGTCTTCTTTCTTGACTTAAGTCTATTTGAGGGCGCGTCTGTTGGGCACACCCCAATTCCCCCGGCTTGGAGCGCAGTCGGGGCCGGACCGGGGCGCCCGTCCCGGCGAGGACGGGCACCCCGACGACACCGCAGCCCCGGCTACCCCTCGCGGCAGTCGCGAAGGGAAACCCGCAGCGACTCCGCCACGGCCACCGGCGCGCCGATGACCTGGTCGAGCTCCGCCAGGCAGACCAGGCCCATCAGCGCCCGCGCCTGTTGGTCCCCCGGCTTGACCTCCAGCGCCAGCAGCAGCGCCTCTGCGGCCGCCGGCACGTCGCCGTCGAGCAACAGCGCGGCGCCGAGCAAGGTGAGCGGCGCGGCGGCCATACGGCGATAGGGGTCGGCGCACAGGAGGGCGACGCGCGGCCACAGCAGCACCGCCCGCTTCACCTCCTCGGGCTCGCAGAACGTCGAGGCCGTATGCAGGACGTCTCCGTTCTGGACCGCGAGGAGCAGTTGCGCCGCCTCCGCGTCGGTCAGTTCCTCGACGTCGCGGCGACCGGTCAGCACGGCGGCGAGCAGCGGCACGATGTGCTGCTTGACGGCCTCGTGACCGCCTTCCAGCTCACGTGCGAAGGCGCGCACGGCGTCGGCCACCACACCCGCGGCGCCCTCCGCCCCGTCCCCGGGACGCCCGTCAGCCGTCGGCCGCCCGGCGGCGCGGGGTGTTCCCGGACCAGGGGTGCCGGTGGCCGGCTCGGCGGGCAGGGGCCACCAGTGGGTGGGGGTGATGAACTGGCTTTCGAGCACGGTCAGGCCGTACCTCGCGCACGCGGCGGCGAGGTGGCGCCACACGGCGGCGCAGGAGTCGATGTCCTCGATGCCGTGGCCGTCGCGGGCGTGGACGAGCAGCGCGACGCCGCGCTGCCCCTTGCTGGTGGCGGGCAACTCGGCGATGTCGCCGATGAACGCCCGGGCGAAGGACGACCAGCGGCTCGGGTCCTCCGGGATGTCCGCGAGGAGCAGGCGCAGGGGCTCGCCAAACTCGACCAGGACGATCTGCCCGGCCGGTTCGCGCCCGAGCGCGCCGGCAACGAAGTCGGCCAGGTCGGCCGTCTCGATGGTGGAAGGGGTGCTGTCGGACATGGCGGTTCCTCGTTCCAGGTGGGGCCGCGCCGTCGGGCGGCGCGGCCGGGGTGAGGTGGAGGGGGCCGGTCGGCCGGGGGCCCGTGAGCCCCCGGCCGCCGGGTCAGGCCGCGAGCAGCAGGGCCTTCGCCTTGTCCTTGAGCGGGCTCTTCTGGTCGTGCAGCAGGGTGGTCATCGCCAGGTTGGCGCGGTGCTCCTGCTCGGTCAGGGCCTCGGGGGTCTTGACGGTGCGGAAGTAGTCCTCGAACTCAACGATCGCCTGGAGGGCAGCCCAGCGGGTGCCCCGGATGTTGTCCTGGGTGTGGGCCTCGGCGAACAGGTGGTGGAGCCGGTCGCGCCGTCCCTCGTGGGCCTCGACCAGGTTCTTGCGGGCGCCCTCGGTCGGGGGCGTCCACAGCTGGGCGATCAGCTTGTCGAACTCCTGGTTGGTCATCGCCTGCTGGTACAGGGCGGTGGCCTCGGCTTCCAGGGCTGCGGCGTAGTCCTCGGTGAAGCCGAGGGTGCGACGGGCCTCGTCCAGCCGGTCAAGGGCGTCGACGGTGTGGCGGACCTTCCAGACGCGCTGGGCCTCGTTGACGGCGAGGTCGAGGGTGTTGGTGCACACCGCCCGCACCGGGGTCTCGATGGCGACGGCGGCGGAGCGGCCGTCGTGGCTGTTGGCGAACAGCGTGAAGAGGTCGATGCGGTCGGCCGCACCCTCGGGGTCGATGGTGATGCTCGGCGACATGACCGACATGAAGACGACCCGGCCGCCGTCGAGCGCACCGGCGGTCTCGTAGGTGACGTGGCCGCCGCCGACCAGCTCGTCCAGGAAGGTGAAGGCTTCGCGGTTCTGGATGGGGGTCCAGGTGTTGCCGACGAGGCCGCCGACCCAGTCGCCGGTGTCGGTGCGGACGGTGGCGAAGCGGTTGGGGATCTTCTTGCCGAGCTTGCCCTTGTTCATCGGCAGGATCGGCAGCTTCTCGACCTGCCAGTCCAGCTTGGCGAGGTGCAGGACTTCGTCGCTGCTCTTCGCCTCCTCGGTGACGGTGCCGAGGCCGTGCCAGGCGGGCTGGCGGTGGGAGTAGAAGGCCGCCTCGCCGGTGGTGTTGTCGATCGCGCCGAGGTCGGCCCGGCCGGTGATGACGTCGCTGTCGCGCATGGGGTTCTCCTGTGAGGTCTGCCCGGGTTCGCGGTCCGGGCGGGCAACGAAGCTGACTTCCGTCTGCTTTCTTGACCTCAGTCTATTCTTGGGCGGGCGCCCATGGGCACACCCTTCGAGGGGCGAAGTTCGGGGACTTCCGCACCGGTCGGCGGCCACCCGGAAGCCCGGCCCCGGCGGGCGCCGAGCCCGAGGTCGGGGCGGGCTGGAGCGGCCGAGACGGCTGGACGCTAGCGGATCAAAGTCGCGGGAAACGGCAGGTCAGCGCACTCACCTGAATCTCGCGGCAGTCTGACGTCGGTCGACCTCGCGAGACGAACGGAGTAGCCGGGCGGGCCGGAATCGAGATGTACTCAACCCGTAACCGGCCGCCGATGCAGCCGAGTTGATCGACCGTCCCAGCGCCGCCGCCAGACCGCACGGCACGCCCGCTACGCCTCTCAGGAGATCCGCATGAAGTTCCTGCCCTCATCGGCCAACGCCCTCACCCAGAGCGGCCTGTCCGGCCCCGAAGCCCTCTTCCTCGCCTTTCTGGTCGTGGTGCTCGCCGTCCTGGCGCTGACCGGTACGCCCGCCCCGGACACCCTGATCGTGATAGCGACCGCCGCGAGCAGCTTGATCACCCGCGGGCGCCCTGGCGGCGGCCAGCTCGACGGGCGGGCCCGCTGATCATGGGGCGCCGCGCCAACCCGCTGCCGGCGGAAGCTGGTCCGCACCTGCACGCACTGGCGGTCGCGCTGCGCCGGATGAAGGCGGCCAGCGGCCTCACCTACACCGCTCTCGCCAAGCGCACCAAGGCCGACGACAAGCCGAAGGGGGCCTCCACCCTCAGCCAGGCCGCCGCCGGCCACCGTCTCCCCCGTCTCGACACCGTGCTCGCGTTCGCCCGTGCGGCCGCGGACCCCGCTGACGCGCACGCCCGGCACCAGGCCGAGCGGGAGATCCACTCCTTGTGGGCGGCGGTGGCCGTCCAGCGCTCCGCTCCGCCGGCTGGAGAGCAGGCGGCCCCTCCCGTTCTCCGCGATCCCGAACACGTCGGCCCAGCAGCGGCCGGGCCAGCTGCGAGCCGCCGCCCCAGGCGCACCATGGCCAGCCTGGGGCTGGGGCTGAGGCGGATACGGGCGCGGGCCGGGCAACCCTCGCTCAAGGTCCTTGAAGACCTGTCGAAAGCTGCCGGCTGCCGGGTGCCGAAGAGCACCGTCGACCTGATCCTGGCCGGGCGCGCCCTGCCGACCCAGGCGCAGCTGGAGGCGCTCCTCACCGCTTTCGACGATGCCGCAGGACCGGGCCGACGAGCGGTCCTAAGCCGGCGGAAGTGGACCGCACTCCGCGACTACGTCGAGTCGCGGACGCGTCCCGCGCCGCTCGTTCGCGTCACCGGCTTCGGGTGCGTGGACGGTTCCCTCGAGATGGTGCTGGAGCGCCGGGACCGCGACGAGGGGATCAAGCGCAAGGTCGGCAAGCTCGCCGAGGACGAGGCCGAGGAGCAGGACGAGTACAGTCTCGGCGTCGCCTCCGGCCCCGCCCCGTGGGAGCTCATGGACGACGAGGAGCTGGCCGCGTGGGAGCAGGAAGCCCTCGAGGCCGACCGGGCGTACCGGAGCGGCCGCGACCTGCTCGCCGAGCTTCGCGAGCAGATGGCCGGCGGCTAGCCCCATCCTCCGCATGTAGCTGTTTCGGATGAACTGATGATGTGGCCAGTACTTCGGCGAGGGCGGGTCGTTGGGTAGGGCGTGTCGATATCTCGTTCGCGTCGTTCCCGGGTCCAGCGTCCTCGTATGACGGTGGAGTTGGCCCCGGTGGTGGAGAGGCGTCTGGGCGCTCTGCCCGCCTCTGCCGAGTTTCTGCGCCGGCTGGACGTGGCCGGGATCATCGACGAGCTGTGTCCGATCCGCGAGGTCGCGCACCTCACGCACGGGCAGGTGATCGAGGTCCTGGTCGCCAACCGGTTGTCCTCGCCGACCTCGATGGTCCGGGTCGGGCACTGGGCGAGGACGTGGGCCGTCGAGGAGGTCTTCGGCGTCGAGCCGGACCTGCTCAACGACGACAGGCTCGCCCGCGCGCTCGACGCCATCGCCCCGCAGCTGGAGGAGATCACCGGCTCCGTCGGCGCACAGGCCATCGCGGAGTTCGGCATCGACACCGCCCAAATTCACTGGGACATGACCTCAATGTCCCTGTTCGGCGCCTACGAGGACCAGGAAGAGGGCTTTCCGCAAGTCAGATACGGTCACCCTAAGGACCGGCGGGTGGATCTGAAGCAGATCCAGGCCGGGCTGGCCGTCACCCGCGACGGCGGGATCCCCCTCTTCCACCGGGTCTACGACGGCGGCGCGGGCGAGGTCGCGCAGGTCGTCGGCGCGATGAAGGCCCTGCGGAAGATCGCCGAGCGCAAGGACTTTCTGCTCGTCGCGGACTCCAAACTCGTCTCCTACCCGAACATCACCGCGCTGCTGGACGCGAGGGTCGACTTCATCGCCCCGCTCCCGGCCGCCCAGGTCAAAGCGGATGTCTACGCCGCCCTCGACCTTCGGTCCGCCCCGTTGGTCGACTACGCCAACGACCGCGACCGCGACCGGAACACCCCCGCCGACCAGCGGGAGTCCTACCGGGTCCTGGAAGACGTCCACGTCATGACCGGGCCACGCAAGAGCGACCCGCAGCACCGGCTGCGCAGGATCCTGGTCCACTCCACCGGCAACGCCAAGGGCCGGCAGGCCGCCCGCGCCAAGCGCCTGGCCCGGGCCGCCGAGGACCTGGAGAAGCTGCGGCGCTCGGCCGGCGGCCGCTTCTACAACACCGCGGCCAAGGTCGAGGCCCGCATCGGTGTGATCGCCAAGACCCGCCGGGTCGCGACCTGCCTGCGCACCGAGGTCACTATCGATTCCGACGGGCGCCCGTCGCTGACCTGGCACTTCGATCAGGACGTCCTGGACACCGAGGCCGCCGCCGACGGCTGGTACGCCCTGGTCACCCGGCTCACTCCCGAGCAGGCCGACGCCGCCGAGGTCCTCAAGCGCTACAAGGGCCAAGGCGTCGTCGAGCGCCGCTACAACGACTTCAAGGGCCCTCTCGCCGTCGCCCCGATCTTCCTGGAACACAACCGGCGCATCGCCGCCCTGATCACCGTCATCTGCCTGGCCCTGCTCGTGTTCTGCCTGATCGAACGCCAGGTCCGCCAGGCCCTGGGCCCCGAGCAGGCCATGGGCGGCCTCTACCCCGACAACCGCAAGGTCCGCCCCACCGGACGCATGATCCTCTACCACCTCGAAAACCTCATGCTCCGCCCCGGCACCACCACCAGCCCACCCGTCATCCTCATCAACCAAGGAGTCCAAGCACACCTGCTCGAACTCCTCGGCATCGACGAAACCCGACCCCGCTGGCTGGAAACCTAAAACCCCATGTGCGAAGTCACCAGCTAGCTGCTCGCGCGGCGGTTGCGCAGTTCCAGCCCTGCCTGCTTGGCGTAGCGGGTCACGAGGGCGGGGGCCAGCCCGGAGGCGTCAGAGATCCGGTACACGGGCACGGACCGGTCGGGGTACGCGGCGACGACAGCTTCGAGGCGCATCTCGCGCATCTTGGTGGCGGTGTTGTCGATCACCTCGAGCGGGTCGCGGAGCTGGTCGAGCAGATCCATCGGCTCCGGTCCGGCTTCCTCGACGGCCGCGAGTGCGGCTTGCAGCTCCTCAACGGCGGCGGCGAGCCGTGCTCCGGGGCTCGCAGTGCGGCGCGGCTTGCTGCGCTTCGGCGTCGCGGCCGGCTCCTTGCCGCTCATCGGTGCTCTCCTTCGTGCTGTGGTCCGACCGGGGCCGGGGGTCGTCTATGTCTATCAGGGGGTGCGGGGGCTGGCGAACAGCGCGGCGTGCCCGCGTCCTGCCGGGCAGGGCGCGGGCACGCCGAACGGGTTCTACAGCAGGGTGCCGAGCGCATCGACGGTCAGCTCGACCAGCAGTCGGGCGCTCTCGCCGGGCGGCTGGTGCACGCGCTGGGTGAGGTGCCCGACCACGATGACGCGGTCGTTCGCCCGCAGGGTCTGCGCCGTCTTGTACGCGAGGTCTTGCCAGACGACGCACCGCACGGTCAGCTGTTTGACCTGCGGATCGCGCGGCTGGCCGGGCTCGGCGAGCCGCGGGCGCTGCAGCAGGGTGAACTTCGCCCGGGCGAGCGCGCCGGGCGCCGCGTAGAACTCCGGGTCGCGCAGCAGGCTGCCGATCAGGGTCGCGTGGTTGGGGATGTTCACCAGCCACCGCCCCGGTGTGCGGTGTCCAGGTCGCGGGGGTCGGCAGCGGCTGCGGCGTCCAGACAGCGGGCGATGCGCTGGAAGTGGCGGGCGGTCTCCATCGGATGATCCCTGGAATGCGGCCACCGGGGCAGGTCCCGCAAGGGCAGGTCGAGGCGGTGGGCTTCCTGGCGCAGGCTTCCCACCCAGTCCGGCACGTCGCGGGGCAGCGCTCCGAGGCGGTGGCACATCCGGGCGAGGACCAGGTGGTCGGTGTCCCCGCGCCACGACCACAGTTCGGGACTGGGGGTGTCCTTGAGGAACCACCGAAGCTCGCAGGCGAGCCGGTCACGGGTGCGCACGTCCCGGTCGCGGCGGTCGAGGCGGCCGTCGCACCACGGGATGTGGACGAGGCCCGGTCCGATCGTCTGGGCGGGGTCGATGCGGACGCGCCCGATCGAGCTGTCGATGGCGTAGTAGGAGACGCCGTCCTCGCGCAGGAGCGCGATGCTCACCGGGGTGACGGCCTGGCCGTCGTCCTGGTAGGTGGTGGCGGTGAAGACGCGCATGGGGTCCTCTCTCAGTGGCTTGCGGCCGGGTGGCCGGCGCGCGACGCAGCGGGCAGGGCAAGTTCGATGTGCTGCATGTGCCGTTCCAGGCGGTCGGCGCAGCGCCCGTAGGCGTCGGTGATGGTGTGGTTGCAGTCGGCGGCGAGGTCGTCCAGGGCGGCGCGGATGCGCCAGGCGAGCAGGTCCTGCGGGGAGGTGTAACGGGAGCGCTTGGCGGTGCGGTCTTCGCGGCGCACGAGCGCGGACAGGATGATCCAGCGGCCGGTGAACGCGTAGTAGTGGACCTGCGCGGTCCCGGGGATGGTGCCGGGTTCGGCGTAGGCGAAGCGCGCCTCGCCTCGGCCGGGTAGCCACGTCCAGTCGCCGTCCTGGGCGTCGCGGTGGAGCGGGTCGCCGTCGGGGGCGAGGACGGTGAAGCTGCCCGGGTGGACGTGCTGGAGGCTGCTGCCGTCAGGGGCGAGGAGGACGATGCACTCCCCAAGCCCGCCGAAGGGCACCTCGGGGTGGCCGGTGCAGCGCTCGTTGGTGGCGAGGGTGAAGATGCGGCCGTGCAGTTCGGTCTTGCTGCCGTGGTAGATGGCCCTGGTCGGTTCCACGGTGTGCTCCCTGGTCTGGTGGCGGGCGGGCGGCGCGGGCCCGGCGGCAGGGTGGCCCCTGCCGCCGGGCCGCTCGGGCTAGCCGTGTTCCGGGGCGAAGGGGTCGAGCGTCTGCCCGTTCTCGTCCGTCGGCGGGGTCCAGTCCATGAGGTCCTTCGGGTGCACGTGGCTGAGCACCAGTTCGTCGTCGCGCAGGAGGTTGTACAGGTGCTGCTGCTCGCCGTTCTCGTCCGCGTACGTGTCGCAGGGGAGCGTGCCGGGGCGGGCGGTGAACATCTGGTGCCGCAGGGACTCCACTCGCCCGAGGTACTCCACGGTCGATCCGTCGTTCAGGGGCGGGTGGGTCCCGTTGCTGAAGGCCATCGGTCGGTTCTCCTAGGTCGGGCCGGGGGTTCGCGGTCCCCGGCTGGCGGTACCAGCCTCCCGCAGGAATAGACCTAGGTCAATAAAGAACACTAAAGTACATCTAGCTGGGCTCGGCGCGCTCCTCGGCGGCGGCCAGGTGCGACGCCAGGGCCCGCCCGACCAGCCCATGGACCGCGCGCAGCGCCTCGTTCCAGCCCCGCGCCCACTCGTCGCCCCCTCGCTGCTGCCCGAGTTCGGCAATGGACGTGAGCGCGTGGATCATGGCCGGCAGCGGCAGGAGGACGACGCTCGTCGCCCCGTCGTGGCCGTGGATCGACTCGACGTCGACGGCGTGGTCCCATGCGACGGTGGAACCGCGCTCGCCTCGCCAGCGGGTGACGCCCCTGGACCCGGCGGCGGTCGAGAAAACGCAGCCCTCCGCGACCACGCCCGTACCGGAGACGCCGGAGACGTCGATGTCGCGGCGCAGGACGTACGGAGTGGGGGGCTCGGGCTGGAACTGGGCGAACAGCGCCGCGAGTTGTGCCGCGAGGCCGCTCACTCCGCACCCCTGGTCGAGGTGTGGGTGCCCTTGGGGTCCTTGCGGATCGCGCTACCGTCCTGCGGCAGGTCGCGGCGGCCGTCGGCGAGGTCGCGGAACCGCGAGTGGGGGCGGAAGCGGGGGACTCGACGCGCGGGCACGACGATCCTGCCGCCGGTCTTGGGGTTGCGGGCGTTGCGGCTCGCGGTCTCGACGGCTTCGAAGGTTCCGAAGCCGGTGACGGCCACCGGCTCGCCCTCGACGACGGCACGCACGATGGCGTCGAGGACGGCCTCGATGGCGAGGGCTGCGGGCCGCCGGCCTCCGAGCACGGGGGCGAGGCGATCGATGAGGACGCGCTTGTTGATGGTCATGGGTCTGCTCCTGCGGTGGGTTAGGGGTGGTTCCGGGCCGGGCGACGGTGCGTGGTCACGTCGCCCGGCCCGGGTTCGGGGGCGCCTACGCCGCGCGCGGCGCGGGCGCCGGGGCCGGGCCCGGGGAGGGCTTCGGCGGGCCGACAGCGGGCTTGGCCGGGGCCGCCGGGGCGGTGCAGCCGGGGTCGGCGGGCCGGGAGGTGGTGACGGCGGGGGCCGGAGAGGGGCCGTCGGCGCTGCGGGCCATGGCGGCACCGCTGATGCTTCCGAGCACCAGTCCGGCGAGGAGGGAGCCGACGAGCAGTGCGGTGCCACGCATGGTGGTGGGCGTCCTTTCAGAGGGGGCCTGACCGGCCCCGCCGGGGCGGGGCCGGTCAGGCGCGGGGTCAGCGGCTGGAGGTCGGGCGGCCGGGGGTGACCGGCACGCTGGTCGGGGTCGGGTCGGTGCTCGGGTTCGGGCTGGGGGCCGGGCTGGCCGCCCCCGTCGGGGACGGGGACGGGGACGGGACGCAGGCGCTCGGGCCGCCGGTCGGGGACGGTGCTCCGACGGTCGGGGCCGTCTGCACGTGGGTGACGGTGACGGTCACGGCCGGGAGCGGGGCCGGGGCCGAGGCCGGGCCGTTCTGCTCGCCGGTCTGCGTCGGGAGGGCCGGGGCCGGGCTCAGGGCGGGAACGACCGGGATCGGGCTCAGGGCGGGGACGGTCGGGGCCGGGGCCCCCGGGGCGCTCGTCAGGACCGGGGTCAGGGTCGGCAGGGCGGGGGCCGTCGGGGTCTCGGTGCCCAGGTGCACGGGGGTGGCCGTCAGGCTCGGCACGATCGGGGTCTGAGCGGGCTGGGCGCCGGGGGCCGGGGCGGCCGCCGGGTGGCTCATCACCAGGGAGCCGGTGATGAACCCGGTTCCGGCCAGGCCCAGTGCCACGAGGGTCCGCACGTCGAGGCGCAGGGTGAGGGTGCGGCGGGGGCGGGGGCCGTCCTCGGTGCGGGTCTCGTCGGCGGGGGTGGTTTCAGTCATCGGGCTATCTCCTTCGTCGGGCCGGGGGTTCGCGGTCCCCGGCTGGCAGGACCAGCCTCGCACAAAATAGACCTGAGTCAAATAAGGTGACCCCAGTAACTTTCAGTGCGGGGCGGGCACTCAAAGTGCCCGCCCCGCAACCGAGTTGACCCCTACCGGGACCGCAGCCCGTGAGCGGTCTGGTAGGCGTACAGCCACGTCAACGGCCCGGTCAGCCCGTCCGCAGGCCCGAGATCGCCGACGTAGTACTCCTGAAGCGCCTGCACCTTCCGAAGGTCCAGCGCCTCCATGTCCTCGCTCGGCCCCACCCGGTACGGCGGACCCCAGTCGCCCGCCTGGAGCCAGGTCTGCAACTGCTGGGCGTAGGAACTGTGCGCGCCCAGCACGAAGTGCTCGCGCCCCGGGAAGGGCGGGGCCGGAACCTGGAGCTGCTGGCCGGCCTGGATCCGGTCCGGGTCGGCGATGCCGTTGAGCGCGACCAGCTGCGCCACCCCGGTCTCGAAGCGCCCGGCGATGGCGCTGAGGGTGTCGCCCGGCTGCACGGTGTAGACGCCGGCGCTGTCGCCCGCCGGCTGGGGGTCGGGCGTCCCGCCGTCGCCCCCACCGCCGCCGGGCCGGGGCGTGCCACGCTGCACCCAGGAGTACAGCTCGTCCCCCGGGCACGACGTCGGATAGCCGTCCTTGTGGCCGCGGACCTCGCCGCCGGCGCCGCCCTGCACCTGGCAGTACTCGACGGCGTCCACCAGGCCGTCGAGCATCGCGTCGGTCGGCGAGGTGATCCCCGAAGTACCGACCATCGCGCAGACCGCGTAGTGGCCCGCGTTCAGTGCCGGGTTGCCGTTCGCGCCGTTCTTCCTGTTCAGGCCGCGCCCCTCGAACACGTACCCATGCGGGCAGACGAGGAAGGAGTAGGCGATGTCGATCCAGTTCTCGCTCCGGTTGTCGAGGTGGGAGCGCTGAACGTCGCGGACGTGGCCGGCGCATCGGCCGTGGTCGGCCAGCAGGCCGCCGGGCACGGACGAGCCCTCATAGTGGATCTTGACGCCGCGCGTGGAGCTGATGCGGGTGTAGGCGCCGGTGGGCGCTGCCGCGCCCCACTCGGAGCGGGAGACGAGCTTCATCGGCTCGCCTCCCGCCCGCGGTCGGCCCGATTGCTGATCGGCACGATTTCCTCCCCAGATCGGGTGGTTGGTGTGCCGGGACGCTAGGCCGGGCCAGCCGTTAAGGTCGCGCCGTCAGGCGGCGGCCGTCTCGGTCAACACGCCGTCCTGGTATCCGAATCGACGCTCGCGCAGCCGCTCCCGCACGACGAACACGGGGACCAAGCCGCCGCCCGCGGCGGGCGTGGAGCCGACGAGGTAGCCGGACGCGAGAACCATCACCCACTCCTCGGGCTTCTCCAGGGTGAACCCGACCGCCACAGCAGAGTCCTCCGCGACGCGGCGCTCGCCAGCACGGCGGGCATTCGACCGGGCAATGTGCGGGCACAGCGTGAGCGCCGCCTGTGCACAGGCCTCGCGCATCGGCGGGTCCGAGTAGCAGCCCGTCTGCGCCGACATCGGGCCGCCAAGGAACGCGGCCGGCCCCTCAAGCGGTGTGCCGCACAGCGAGCACCAGTCCGCGAGGGCCAGCCGCAGGGCGGCCTCGCCGTTGATGACCACGAAGTCGACGCCATCATCGTGCACGTTGATGGCGGGGATCGGCAGGCCTCGCTTCTCGTCTCGCGGCCGAGCCGCCAGAGCGGGGGGCAGGTCGGTCAGGTCCTTGTTGGTCATCTCGTCCTCCGGGAGGCCCCGTTCGCGGCGGGGCTCGGCAACAGGGGGTCCGCCAACGCCGGGCCCCGGCGTTGGCGGACCCCACCACCCTCCCCACCCCGTGCAGAGGCGGACAACAGCCTTACCTCACAGGCCGGATGATGCCCTCGGGGGCCTGCCCGTCCTCGTCGAGCAGGTCCTCCGACACCCAGTACGGCTCTATCAGTCGCGAGTCGGAGAGCGTCTTCCCCTGCCCGTACCAGACGGTCTTGAGGTGCCCGCCCCGCTGGTGGGTGTACTGCCTCCAGCCCCCTGCCGAGCCGGTGCCGCCGGTGCTCGGGGCGGCGCTGCGCCGCGCTTCCTGGGCGCGTACCCGGGCAGCCTTCAGGCGCGGGCCGAGCCGCCAGCCCAGGCGTAGGAAGCTTTCCGGCTTGTTCCAGCGCCGCTGCTTGCCGGGTTTGGCGGCCTTGCCTCGCGGCGCGGGCGCAGCCGCGATGTCCGCCTTCGAGGAGCACAGGTAGACAGCGACCTGCAGAGCCCTCGTCACGATCGCGCGCTGGGCGTCGGTCGGCTTCTCCTGGCCGCTCTTGCGGGCAATCCTCAGCGCAAGTTCCTCGGCGGTGAACTTGTCCCCAGTCCGAGCGGGGATCGACAGGTGGCAGAACTCCAGTACCGGTGTCGTCCCGCCAGGCGGCGGGGGCAGCGGGGTGCCGTCCTCGGCGAGCGGCTCACAGATCACGGCGACGGCGATCTCATCCATCCGCTGGTCGCTGGTCAGGCACAGCAGCTTGTCCGGGGCGTGCCGCCCGCTGAAGAGGATCGCCAGCAGCCGCCCCTTGCCGCCGTCTCCCACACTGAGCTCGACCGTGGGCGGCTCGGCGAAGACCACCATCAGGTTCGGGTGGCGGGCCAGGTTGCGGAACAGCTGCCCCGGCAGCGTGCCGAGCCGGTACGTCGCCAGCTCCGACGCCATGTCGGGGTGCATCGCGGCGACGTTCTTCCCCTTCGCCCACAGCCGCCACAGCGCGGCCAGGGTGACCATCTGCCGCACCTCGGACAGGCTCAGGATCTCCTGCCGCACGGTGCTGAGCAGCACGCCCCCGTTGATCGCGTAGTCCGGCACTTCACCGAGACCGACGCTGTGCAGCACGCGGTTGGCGGACGCCAGCTCGGCAACGACCTGCTCAGCTACCACGGCAGTCACCCGGCCCAGTTCAACATCTTTGCTCGCCATGTGTGTTACTCCCTGCCCCCTTGGGCCCGTCGGGCCCGACTAAGCCCACACTCACCAAGGGCACAGAACCGGACAACAGCCTTAGAGGGCACACGAGTTGAGCATTCTGGCCAAAGGGGACACTCCTGGCCGGCGCCGCCCAGCCGCAGCCGGCCCGCAACGACGGACCAGCCCCTACGGCTCCGAGCCCTCCACCAGCTCCGCATCGACCACCGCCGCGTCCTCCTCCAGCTCCGCCGCGAAGTCCTGCCGGATCTTGGCCAAGCGGGCCGCCAACCGTTCGACCCCGGCCCCCTGGTCCGCCGCGGCCGCCGGAAGCTCGCCACCGGCCGCCGGCGCCACCTCGATACGGGCCTGCGCCGCCCGGCCGAAGCTGTCCGGGTCCAGGCACGCGAGGAGGAACTGCGCCGCCCGCCAGTCCGGCTGGGCGAAGTCCCGCTCGGCCTGCACCACCCGCTCGCCCGTCTCCGGGTCCCGCACCGTGCGGGTACGCTCCCGCACCACGTGGCCGCCTGTCGCCGCCTTCCGCACCAGCAACACCAGCTGCGCCTTGCCCTCGCTGCGCGCGCGCATGAACTTGTCGCGGAACTCGCAGAAGGACTGCTCGCCCGCACGGGCCCGCTGGCCGGCCTCGCGCCTCTGCTGCTCCTGCTCCGCTCGCTCCAGCCACCGGTACACGGTGCTGGGGTGGACGCCGGCCATCGGCGCCGCGTCGCTCACCGGCACGCCCGCCCGCACGGCATCCAGGAGCCGCTTCTCCACCTCCGGATCGAGGGCGGGACGGCGACCGCGGCGGCTACTCACGAGCGTGAAAGTACGACGAACAGCGGGCCAACGGCTCCCCGGCAGCGAAGGCAGCCCTCCGGGCTCAGCACGAGGCCCATCCCTCGACAAACCCTCCAGACAAACCCAGGGGTCTTCCCCAGTAGCAAGTTCGCAATTGCGATCTAGATTCACGAATTACCAGAAGACCGAGGCCAGAAGCCCCTCAAACCCCAACTAGCCCAAGAATTCATATTCAACCCGTGGGAAATTGGTGGGGATTTACCTAATCACCCATACCGGCTGATTCATCCATTTAATTGAATACCCTTGAGTGGAAATGTTTCCAACTAATAATATCTTCATGCCGGATGATCCAACGCGCCCTGGCGTGCCCAAATGCAAGTTGTTTATGCGAGGTTGTGATGCACAACCGGGAGCGCCGACGCGTGCATGCTTGCACGCTCCAGGCCACCCCGAAGCCCGAATTCCTTGAAGTGAGGGGTTTCGCATCACGCGCTCTCTCGGGCGCTGAGCTGGAACGATTCACAGCGATACGAAGGTGATTTGGCAGGACCTCTGATGGTCCGTAGGATTCGATGTGCGGAGCGGGCCACCCCGGACAGGGGGTGGCCCGCGTGTTCCGTCGCGCTGCATGGAATTAGCAGAAAGGGAACGATGCCCATCATGACACAGTTCAAAGGCTCCGCGCCGCCTTCGGCGGCGGACCGGCCGGTTACCTGGCGAGACCTCGCGGTCTGTGGCCACGGCGCGCTGACCACCGCGAGCCTGCACAGCCAGGTCGGGTGGCCGACGGCCACCTCGGCCCTCATCGGGCTCACCGGCCCGGTCCTGTGGTCGCTGCTCCGCCACCGGTAGCAGGCCTGCGGCCGGGCACCGGCCGCAGGCGGCCCGCCTGGTACCACCGCCTCATGTGAGGCGCTGGTACCAGGACGTCAGCGCCCAGGCGGGCACCCAGTAAATTTACGGGGTGCCCGCCTGTCCTGTTGGGGCGTCGGCTACTCCCAGCCGAGGACGCAGACGATCTCCTCGTAGGCGAAGCCGGTGGCGTCGCTGAGCTCGTACGGCAGGATCGCCGCGGGCATCGTCACTCCGGAGGCCTCGCTCACGTAGACGCCCTCAAGCGGGGCGCTGACGGTGCTCTGGCGGGCGCCGTCAGAGTCTTCCCAGACGGTGACCACGAGGGCGTCGTCCGGCATCTCGGCCAACCGGCTGCACAGGAAAGCGACCCTGACGACGCTCGCGTCCGTGACCGGCACCTGCGGCAGGGCCACCACAGCAACCCGCCGGCCGGACTCGTCGCGCGCCGTAGCCTTCACGGGCCGGCCGAGCAGAGAGCCCGCTGCCCCGGACAGGCCGTCGAAGTCTGCGGCGACCAGGTGTTCGTCCGGCATCAGGGAAAGGTGCTTGCGCAGGTCCCGGACACGCAGAACCTCGTCAGGCACCTCAGGGGCACTCAGCAGCATCATGATGGGTCTCCTTGACCTGTCGGCGGCCGGGATTCGCGGTCCCGGTCTGGCTCTGCCATCCTCCAGCAGCGTCGGCCCTCTTGGGCACAACTCCCGCGCCAGGTAAGGGTGGTGATGGTATAAGGGCGACTGACTCAACGCGGTGCGCCGGGTCGGCGTAGAGAGCGCCATCTCGACGTCGTGCACGCCGGCGCCGCGAGCCTGCACGCCCAGCCCGGGCGGCCGACGGCCACCCAAGCCCTCATCCGGCCCGTCGCTCCGGTCCAGTGATCGCGGCCCCGCCAGGGGCAGTCCCTCGGCCCGGCACCAGTCCGCAAGCCGGCGGCCGACAAATCCACCGGCGAAGCCGCTGACCACCTACTACGGCAGTAGGTGGTCAGCGGCTTCGCCGTCGCCCCGTCGGGCTACTCCCAACCGAGGTTGTAGACAATCTCGTCGTACGCCGTGCCGGTCGCACCGCTGAGCACGGCCGGGAGGACAACCACCCGAACCGTCAGCCCGGAGGCCTCGTTGATGAGGTCGCCGACCTCAGGAGCGCCGACCGTCGTCTGAAGGGGGCCGTCCTCGGTCTCCCAGACCGCCACCACGGGCGCACTCTCGGGCAAGTCCGCGAGGAGCCCGCACAGGAGCGACACCGTCATGGCGTCCTCGTCGTCACCGTCCACCTCCGGGAGCGCGACCACGGGTACCCGTCGGCCGGACTCGTCGCGTACCGGGGCTTTCACCGGCCATCCCACCCGAGTGCGACCGGGACCGTCCTGCCCGGGGCAGTCGGCGACGACCAGTAGATCAGCGGACAACACCCCCAGGAGGGCGCGAAGGTCCCCGATCCGGATCGCGGTCGCGGGGAGCTCCAAGGGAACGTTGAGCATCATCGTTGGTCTCCTTGTTCAGGCGGCCGGGATTCGCGGTCCCGGTCTGGCTCTGCCATCCTCCAGCAGCATCGGCCCCCTTGGGCACAACTCCCTCGCCAGGTAAGGACGGTGATGAGGCAGAGGCGAGTAACTTGGAACGGCTCGCCGGGTCGGCATGGAGAGCATCGGGGTGACCCTCACGGGGTCGTGCGCACTGACCGGCGCGAGCCCGCCACGCCCGGGCCGGGCGGCCGGCGGCCACCCCAGCCCTCATCGGACCCAGGGACGTCAGCACCCAGCCAGGCACCTAGTGACGTCACTGGTGCCCGGCTGGCTGCTGGGCCTTCGGGTCAGTGCAAGCCGAAGCCGTCGACGATTGCGTCGTACGCCCGGCCGGTCGCACCGCTGAGCACGCCGGGCAGGACCACCACCCTGACCGCCGCCCCAGTGGTCACGTTGGTGATCAAGTCGCCGAATTCGGGCGTCCCGACGGTCGTCTGACGGGGTCCCTCCGGCGTCCTCCAGGCCGTCACCACCGGCGCTTCCTCCGGCAGGTCGGCGACGAGCCGATGGAGGCGCGACACGGTCATCCCGAACTTGTCGGCGGCGTGGACCTGCGCCAGGGCAATCACCGGCACATGGCGGCCGGACTCGTCCAGCACCGACGCCTTCATCGGCCACCCCAGCCTGGTCAGGCACCTACCCTGCGGTCCGGCGCAGTCGCCGACGACCATCAGGTCATCGGGCAGTACCCCGAGGAAGGCACGCAGGTCGCCCAGCCGCAACGCGGTCGGGGGGAGGTCCAGCGGAACCCTGAGATTCATCGGTCGTCTCCTTGGTGGTGGGCGGCCGGGGTTCGCGGCCCCGGCCTGGCCCTGCCATCCTCCCGCGCGAACGGCCTCCTTGGGCACAAATCCCGTTCCCCGTCAGGACGGTGACGGCATAAGTGCGAGAACTTCGGAGCGACGGGCGGGGTCTGCGTGGAGCGCACCGGTCAGGTGGGTGGTCACCATCGCCGCGCCGTGCGCACGGGCACCGCGCAGCGTCATGCAGGCGTGCTGGGACCGAATCAGGCACGCCGCGCCCTGGATGTCGAGGTACGCGCCCAGGGCGTCCACGACCTGCCGGCCCAACCGTTCCTGAACCTGCGGCCGGGCGGCGAACTCCTGCACGAGACGGGCCAGCTTGGACAGGCCCACGATCCGGGCTCCCGGAGTCGGCAGGTAGGCGACGGTGGCGTGGCCGGGAAAGGGCAGCACGTGGTGTTCGCACATCGCCACGAAGGGCACGCCGACGGCGGCGATCAGCCCGGCCCGTTCCCCCTCCGACGGGAAGGTGACAGCGAGGTGCCGGGCCGGGTCCAGGCGCACGCCGGCTGTCAGCTCGGCGAGGGCCTTGGCCATCCGCCGGGGGGTAGCGGCCGTGGATTCGGTGTCGCATGGGATGCCGAGGGCGGCGAGCAGGCCGGCGGCGTGCTCGGTCGCACCGGTCAGGTCGATGGTGTTGGTGGGGTTGGTCATCGGTTGCGTTCTCCAGGCCACAGCAGCACGTGCTGCCTCATCGTCAGATTCCAGTTGTGGCCGATCACGTCGTCGGCCAGGGACCGGGCGACGTCGATGGTGTCCTCGGCGGTGACGCCTTCGGGCATCACCCAGGTCGCGTGCGGGGGGATGCGGAAGCGGTCGACCAGGTCGGCGATCTCCTCGAGGTCGTCCGGGCCGGCGGCGACGAACTTGAAGCGGGCACGGCCGCGGTGGGCGAGGTCCGCGAAGGCCTCCAGGGCGTCCGGCTTGATCCGCCGTTCCTCCGGCATCCCGGAGTTCGCCAGTTTGGCGCTGACGTTGAAGACCAGCCGCGGCACGCCGAGGCTGACGGGCTTCGGCGCGAGGGTGCCGTTGGTCTCGATCTCGACCCGGCGGGTGGTGTAGCGCAGCACGGCCATCAGCGAGCGCCAGGCGTCGGTGCGCTGGTGAAGCAGCGGCTCGCCGCCGGTGATGACGACGATCGCGTGCGGGTGCTCGGCTGCCCACTCGGCGAGTTCGACCACCGGGACGCGGCCGATCTCCTTGCGCAGGTCGTACCGCTTGCCGTCCCAGGTGTACGGGGTGTCGCACCAGCCGCAGGCCAGGTTGCAGCCACCCAGGCGCAGGAACAGGGCCCGCTGGCCCGCGCTCGGCCCTTCTCCCTGGATCGTGGGCCCGAAGGTCTCGGCGACGGGCAGGCCCGCGTCGGGGACGACGAGGGCGCTCACGGGGCCGCCGTCCAGGAGGCGGCGTTGACGGCGGTCTCGGACACGCCGACGTGGGAGACGTACGCCCCAGCCGCGCGGGGCAGGGTGCGCAGGGCCTCGGTGGCGACGCGGCTGAGCAGTTCGGCGACGGCCTCCACGCTCGGCCAGCCGAGGCCGGCGGCATGCTGCTCCTGCTCGGTCGGGTCGTCGGCACCGAATCGGAACAGCTTGCTGCCCTGCCCGGCGAGGACCGGGGCGAGGGGGTCGGTGGCGCCGAGCATGGTGCCGTGGTCGAGGAAGGTGTCGATCCACGTGCGCAGGGCCCGCTTGAAGGCGCCGAACTCCACGACGGTGCCGGCCGCGAGCACCGGGGCGGTCACGGTGACCTCGACCAGCCAGGAGTGCCCGTGCAGGTTCTCGCACTTCCCCGCGAGGTGCGGCAGCCGGTGAGCGGTCTCGAAGTTGTGGCGGACGGTGACGGCGTGGCTCACCGCTGCTCCCCCGCATCTCCCAGGTGAACGATCGCGCCGGCCTCGCCGTCCTCGGACACCGCGACCGTCGTTACCCGCAGGCCGACGCCGCTGATGTGCTCGGCGAGGGTGCGCGCCAGCGTCTCGCACGAGGCCGGTCCGCACTCCCGGGCATCCGGGCCCCACCAGCCGCGGATCAGATCGCCGAGGTCGTGGAACTCTGTGTCGCGGTCGTCGTGGGCGACGGCGACAGAGACCGTGATGTGGAACAGGTGGCGGTGCCGGGCCCGGAGGTAGGAGCGGTGCTCGGGCGCGGCGGGCCAGTGGTGAAATCCGGGCAGCTGGACCTTGGTCCAGACGTTGGCAGATGGCTTCACGAGGATCGTGCCTCCGGTTCGGTGAGGGGCGGGTAGGGCTGCTGGCCCAGCAGCTCATCGCGGGTGGTGCGGGCGAGGCGCCACACGGTGGTGGTGGCCTCGACGATCTGCGCGCACATCAGGCAGCAGGCGGTGCGGCCGCGGGTGGGGTGGGCTGGCTGGTCCAGGTCGTACGCGAAGCCGCGGTCGATCACGCCGACCTTGCGCAGCAACGCGGAGTCGACGCGGACGTCGGGCCAACGCAGAGGGCCCAGCCAGGTGGAGGAGTCGCAGGAGTCCGGGGCGAGCGGCAGGCACCACTCGTTGACCGTCAGGCCGAGGACGTGGACCCACAGGTCGGGGTACTGGCGGTGGCGCTCCCACAGGGTGTGCAGCAGGCGCAGCCGTACCGGATTCGGCGCCTGGACCACGTTGCCGAAGCAGATCCGGTCGTACTGCTGCGCGAGGTCATCGAAGTAGTCCCAGCCGTCCACCAGCGGGTGGTACACCGGGATCGGCGCGAGGCCTTCACCCTCGAGGCGGGCGCGGGTGCGGACCTTGTTGTCCCGGCCGCCCTGGTCCAGCTCGATGTAGCCCCACAGCCGGTCCCCATGGCGCTGCACCAGCTCGACGTACCGGGAGTACAGGTCATCGAACCCGTCGATCTCCTCCGGGGCCAGGCGCAGGGCCTCGTCCATGGAGATGCCCGGGTGGGCCCGCTTGTACTGGTTGGTCAGCCAGAAGATCCCGCTGTCCAACAGGACCCGGTGCCCTTCGTCCAGCAGCTTGACCAGCTTCCGCTCGTGGCCGGCGGTCAGCAGGTCGTTCGTGGCCAGCAGCACGTGGTGCGGGTAGTGCTCGGAGTCCCCGGCAGCGAAGTACAGGTGCCGGTCGGCCGGGTCGAACGCGCCTCCGCCGGTGCGCTTCACCGCGGCGCGCTGGTGGCTCGGGCTCATCGCTGCGCCCCTTCCAGCGCGGTGCCGCCGGGGGTGCCGGTCAGCTCCTGGACGCGTTGGGCGGCGTGCCTCCAGCAGGTGCCCAGCGCCGTCGCGGCGTCCGCGCACAGCCGGGCGGCTGCCTGGTAGGAGGCGCTGTCGCCCGGGGCATAGCGGAAGCCGGCGGGCAGGTTGCCGACACGGCGCAGCATCGCCGTCTCGATCCGCTGGTGGTTCCAGCGCAGCGGCGCCAGCCAGGACGAGGAGTCGCAGGAGTCCGGGGCCAATGGCAGGCACCACTCGTTGGCGGTCAGACCGAGCGCGTGGATCCACAGGTGCGGGTACCGCTGGCGGCGCTCCCAGATCGTGTGCAGCAGCCGCAGCCGTACCGGGGCCGACGCCTGGACGATGTTGCCCACGCAGATGCGGTCGTACTGCTCGGCCAGTTCGTCAAAGTACGACCACCCGTCCACCAGGGGGTGGTACACCGGGATCGGCGCGAGGCCGAGGTCGTGAAGGGCCGCGCGCTGCGCCCGCTTGTGCAGCAGCCCGCCCTGGTCCAGCTCGATGTATCCCCACAGCCAGTCGCCGTAGGTGCGGGCCAGGTACACGTACCGCTCGCGCAGATCCTCGAAGCCGTCGATCTGCTCCGGGGCGAGGGCCAGGGCCTCGTCCATGGAGACACCATGGGCCCGGCTGTGCCGGTTGGTGAGCCAGAAGATCCCCGAGTCGAGCAGCACCCGGCAGCCGGCGTCCAGCAGGTCGCGCAGTCGCTGCTCCTCGGCGTCGCCCATCATCTCGTTGACGGCCATCAGCACGTGCGGGCCCGCATTGAACTCGCCTCCGCCCGCGGTGAAGTAGATGGGCCGTTCCGCCGGGTCGAAGGTGCCGCCCGCGGTCGGCAGGACCGCCGTCACGACTCGGCCCTGAGGGTGGGGGTCTGACCGCTGATCCGCGCCCACTTGTCGAGGAGGTGACCGGCCAGGTACCGCTCCGGCTGCACCATCACCAGGCGGCGGCCGACAGCCCGGTCGGCGAAGGGTGAGAGGAGCGTCGGGTAGGGCAGGAAGAGACTGCCTTCGACGAGCAGCGGCGACCAGGCGGGCCAGCCGTCGAAGACCTCGGCCACGACGAGAAGGTGGTGGTCACCCAGCTCCCACACCTGCCCGGTCTCGACCTGGTGCTCGGGCTCGCCGACGGTCACCCCGGCCAGGGCCAGCAGATCCCCGCGGGTGACCTGCTCCGGCTCCGTGTCGTCGCTGTCCTCCTCCGGGCCCGAGTCGCCACCGGAAGCATCAGGGCCTAGGTCGGCGAGCAGCGCGTCGAGCTGATCGTGGTCGAAGCCGGTCGCGGCGAACAGGCCCGGGTCGACCTGTTCCAGATCGGCCATCATCTCGGCCAGGCCCTCGCCGTCCCAGCCCCCGGCGGTGGTCAGGTGGTTGGAGGCGATCAGGTAGGCCTCGGCGTGGGCGTCGTCGCGCGATGCCCAGCCGCGCACCACGGGAACGGTCCACGTGCCGTCGGCGGTGACGACCACGCCCTCCGGAGCGGCCTTGCCCGCTTCGCGACGGCGCGCGAGGGTCTCGTAGCGGCCGTGGCCAGCCACCAGCCGGTCGGTGCGTTCGTCCAGCAGGCCGGGCTCGGTGAAGTCGAACTGCTCGACGGAACGATCCAGCCCGTCGTCGTCGTGCCCTTTCGGGTTTCGGGCGGCGGGCCGGATCTCGTCCAGCGGCATGTAGTCGATGTAGCGGGGGGCTGCCATGAGCGGGGAACCTAGGCGCCCGCCCGGCGTTAGGTCGCGTCGAGCAACTTCCGGTACTGGGGTGGGGGTTCAGTTCCCGGCCGGGCCAGCGAGAGGTCGGCGCGGGTACCGGGCGTGGATCGGGCCGATCCGGCTGAACGGGTCGCCGAACTCGGCGACGACCTGTTCGTAGATCGGTGTGCCGGCGTCCCCGGCGGGCCGCGCTGGCGTGAGGTGCGCGGCGGGCCGCAGAGCGGGCGACCGCTGGGTGAACCAGGGCGATCGAGGCGCGTCGGGCGCGGGGCCGTACGGGCTGGTCACGGTGTTCCTCTCAACTTACGTGCGATGGGCGGACGTTAGATCAGCCGACGGACAGCGGGGCCGTTTCGATGCCCGGGGTCGGCCTGGCCAGGCGCGGGCAAGGAGCGCCTGGCCAGGGAGAGTGATGCGCGCAGGATTTGGCGGCCTTACTGGCCGCCGCGCACCGGCGGGGCTCCGCGCTTGGCCGCGCGCACCCGGCGGACCTGGGTGTTGCCGGACGTGCGGGACCGCTTGGTCGGGTAGTCGAGCTCGTGCAGTGCCGGGCGCTCGTTGGGCGGGTTGTCCCAGAAGGCTTCGAGCTGCCGGACGCGTCCTTGATGGTCCGGTTCGGGGTCCTTGAGCCGTCCGGCGGTGCGCACGTACTCGTACTCGCCGTAGGTGTCGGGCTGCACCCCGTCGAGCAGCGCCTTGGCGATGTTCTGCGCCTTCTCGGCAGCGGACTTCGCGGCGCGGTGCCGGTCGTACTCGCCGAGGGCCCATTCGATGTCGGCTTTGTCGGTCACGAGGGTGTACGACTCCGGGGAACGGCCGACGGCCTCGGCGCGGAGCATGTTCCAGCAGTCGATGCGAGCCGGGCAGAAGCGTCGGCAGATCACGTCGGTGCTCGGCCCGGACCTGTCCCGGGGCAGCGCGGTACCCAGGTCCAGGGCCGTGGCGATCGCGGTCAACCGGCCGAGCGCCCGCCGGGCGGCCTGCTCGTCGAACGGGCGGGTGAACTCCTCGTCGCTGCCGCTCTTGCGCTCGAAGTAGATGATCCTCACCTCGGTCACCACCTCGCCAGCGAGGTACAGGGCGAGGGCGTACAGCTGCGTCTGGTCCCACTCCGTCTCGGGCGGGCCGTCGTCGCCGACCAGCGCCCACTTCCAGTCCCCAGCGGTCTTGTAGTCGTACAGGACGCCGGTGACCGGGTCGTACTCGTCGTAGCGGCTCGGCCGGTCCAGGCCGGGCAGGGTGACGGACTGCTCGTACAGCCGCCACGGGTAGAGGGCGCGCCGGCGTCGGGACACCGAGTCGTGGATCAGGGTTCCGGCCCGGGCTGCGCGCCGGTCTACAGGGGCCGGGACGTAGCCGGGTGGCGGGTTCTCCCGGTACCAGATCGCACGGCGGCAGGAGCTGGTGTCGGAGGCGCCGATCGACCACTGGCCCGGCTTCTTGGGGCGGCGGGAGCGTCGGCGGCGTCCGGTGCGCTCGGACGCCGCGAGGTCGTCGCCGAGCCGGGCATGGGCTGCCGCCTGGGCACGTTCCAGGAGCACGTCAGCGGGGTCACGGCCGTAGCGGGCGCAGCTGGTGGGCAGGTGGCCGCCGGAGCGCTTCTGTCCCCGGTGCGCGTGACGCGGCGCGCCGCAGCGGCACGGGAGCGGGCTGGGGCCGACGAGACGGGCGCGGGCTAGGTTGCGGGCTTGCTCGATGAGGGGCTGCATGAGGTGTCCGTGTGGGCAGGCCGCAGGGCCGCGCGGCCGGGGCGCCGCCCTGCGGGTGGGGTGGGCGGGGAGGAACGGGCTAGCCCTCGCGGGCGTCCTCTCTGCTCCACACGGTGGTGTCGGCGTCGAGCCGGATCAGCAGGCCGCCGGCCTCGACGTGCTCGGCCGCCTCGGGGTGGGATCCGAGCGCGGACAGAACGTAGGGGCGGAGCTCGGCGAGCAGGATGGTCAGCTGCGCCGCGTTCGCCTTGTTGAGGCCGATCCCGGTCGCCTTCCGCCACCGGTCGGTGATCTTGGTGACGGTGCTGCCCATCGCGGAGGCGTAGGCGCGCAGTTCCTGGCGCAGCTCATCTGCGGTGGGGGGTTCGTCAGCCGGTTCCGCCGAGGTCGTGTCCGGCTCTGCCTCGGGCGTGCCCTGTCCCGTAGCTCCATCGGCCGTCTCGGTGGTGGAGGCGCTGACCACCGTGCCGGGGACGACGACACCGGGCTGTTTCTGGGATCGGGCCTCGCGGCGGCGTGCTGCTCCTGCCTCGCGCTCCAGTTCGCGCTGAGCGGCGTCGGCTTGCTCCATCTCCGCGTGCTCGTAGATGTTCACGAGTTCGCGGGGGAAGGCGATGCGCCATGCCTGGGCTTCGGCCACCTTGCCGATCATGTGGGCGCCCATGGTCGGCCACTGCCCAGTCAGGATGCGCTTGCCGGTCTTGACTCCTCTGCCCGTGCGCGGGTCGTCCTGCCACTCGTCCTTGCCGACGGCGAACTCGGCGAAGACGGCGACGGCTTGGGTGACCGTCTCGTCCCCGGCGATGCTGCGGTGTTCGATGCGGCACATCGCGGCGGCGGGCGGGTTGTCGTGGAGCCACACGTCGACCCACCGTCGGCGGTTGATCCCGTCCTCTCCCACGATCCACCACTTCGGGTCGTCTTCGGGTCCGGTCCAGAACGGGCCGACGCGCCGGATGAACCGGCCAGTGCGCTGCCCGATGTGCCGGAACCCGTCGATGCCGGTCTGCGCGGTGTAGTACAGCTCGTCCTGCCCGAACACCTTGCGCTTGCGCTGGATGTAGTAGATCTCGCGGCGGAACGGGTCCAACGCGGTCGACTTGCAGATGTGGAAGAACGCGACGAGGTCGTGCGTCGGGGCCTGCGCGAGGCCGATGGCGGCGAGGGCGGCCCGCTGCGCCTTCGTCCAGAACCGCTGGTCGCCGGTGATCTCCAGGACTTGGTCGGCCTTCTCGATGGTCATCTCCGCGCGGTTGTCCGTCAGCGGGGTGACCTGTTCGGTCGCGGGGGGTGCTTGCTGAGCTGGTGCTGTCACCTCAGGGTGCCTTCCTTGTCTCCGTGGCGGCACCGGGGTTCGCAGGCCCCGGTGTGGCTGCCTGCCTCCACCCTCCCGCTGGCCCGGCCTGCGTGGGAACACCCACCACGGGGCCAAATCGGCTGCGGAGAAGGGAGATTAGGAAGTGTGGCCGCCGGGCCCGCGGGGTGCGAATCCCGCCCGGGTCCGCGTGCTCCCCTTGATAGGAGACAGCCCCGAAGGGCGTGTTGCCAGAGCACGCGGCCGGTTGGCCCGGCGGCCACATCATCACTCTAAGGCAGTGCCGGCCGCAGACACAGGTCCGGCGACCACGAGGATGTTCACGGTCGTCTCCCGGCGCTGGTGGGTGCGGAGCGGGGTGCGCTCAGAGCGGCCAGGTAGCGGCGAGCGCGATGCCGGCGGCGGCCAGGTAGCCGGTGGTGACCCGGTAGCGGGTCACCAGGCCGGCGTGCGCTGCTACTCGCGTGGCGGCGGCCGTTCGTCCCTTGACAGCGCGGCGGGCAGTCCCGCGAGGGTCAGCCCCGTGACGATCACGCTCGGGTCCATCGGCGGCGTCCACACCTCCCGCACGATCATTGCTGTTCCGATCAGGAACAGGATCAGGTCCCGGGTCGTCTTCCAGCCGGTGATCTCGTTCCATCTGGTCCTCCGTCGGTGTCGTCGGCCAGCGGGAGGCTGCTGGTCGTCCCGGTCCCGTTCCACAGTCGGGGACGGTAGGACGCGGCGGTGTCTACGGTCGCGTCGAGGCGCCGCGCAGTTCGGCGATGGTGGACTCGAGTTCGGCGATCCGCCGGTCCTTGTCGGCTTCGCGGGCGGCCCGCGCCGTGTTCTCCTCGCGGGCGAGTGCCAGCTCCGCTTGTGTCTGGCCCCATGCTTCGGCCATCTGGGTGCGCAGCCGGGCGATGTACTGCTCGGCGTCCACGCTGACAGGCTCGGTGGTCTGCGTCACGGTGGCGGGTCCTCCGTTCACTTCGTCACCTTGGCGGTGTCGTCGGCGGGCGATCGGGTGCATGCGCTGGCGGCCGCCTTCCGCAGGTCCTGAACGCCTGCCCTCAGCAGGGCAGCTTCGGCAAGGGTGAGCCGACGGCGGTCGGCGGTGCCGAGCAGGTGGTCAAGCTGGTCAGGGGTGGGGCGGTCGGTCATGCTGTCTCGTCTCCGCTGTCGCGCTGGTGCGCGTCGTCGCGTCGGGGCACGGCAGCGTCCCACATCGGCGTGGTGAAGGTCTCCAGGTGGCGGGGCGCGGCATCGGCGGGAGGCGAGGGTTGCGGCAGGGCGAGCTGCCGGCGGACCTGTTCCACGACTTCGACCTTGGCCGCCACGCCTTCGGGGGTGATGCCGTGGCTGCGTCGGATCACGTCGAGGGGGTCCGCTGCGGGCTGCGCTGCTGCCGCGCGGAGTTTGCCTGCGGCCGGGCCGGCCGTGACGGTGACGCGGGTCCGTTTGACGTGGGCGATCCGTTCGAGGTGGGCGGCGCGGGCGGTCGCCCGGTCGGGCGCGTTGTGCAGGGTGACGGGAGCGGTGTCCCCGACGGCCAGGCCGTGGATCGCCTGCGTGGCAGGGGCGGTGAGGCCCTTGGCGGCAGCCGGGTCGGTGTGCCGGTGCTCAATGGGGTCGGGAACGAACGGCTCGTGCAGGAGCATGTCGATGATCTGGTCGAGGCCGTCCGGGGTGCCGGGGTCGATGTCGTACTCGGCTGCGCGCCACTCCAGTGCGGAGGTCGGGAAGATCGTGATGTGGTGTCCGTCGGATCGCTGCTGGCGGACCTGCCAGCACTGCGTCGGCCCGATGGTGATCTGGTCGACGGCGAGGACTCGGTACTGCTCGGGCATGGGGTCTTCCCTCCCTGTCAGATGCGGAAGCACCAGAAGCCGACGGACCCGCTGTTGTTGGCGTTGACCCCAACGGTGAACCCGGTGCGGCTGCTGTCGGTCACGTGCCAGCCGAGGATCGCCTGCGTCCACCGGAAGCTGGCGATCGGCACCATGTCAGAGATCATCGTTGGCCCGTAGCTGAGCGACGCCCTGTTCCAGTTGTCCATCTGAACGGTGCCGGTGAACAATCCGCGATCCGGGTCGGCGTACCAGTAGTTCGGGAACGTGCCCCTGTACTGCAGGGCAGGGTTGTCGAGCCACAGTTCGCTGCTGGAGCCGTCG
Source organism: Kitasatospora sp. NBC_01300 (assembly GCF_041435235.1). Classification (NCBI taxonomy): domain Bacteria; kingdom Bacillati; phylum Actinomycetota; class Actinomycetes; order Kitasatosporales; family Streptomycetaceae; genus Kitasatospora; species Kitasatospora sp. NBC_01300. The sequence continues at coordinate 3,676,620 of NZ_CP108408.1, forward strand.
TCGTTGTACCGGCCGAGGTTGGCGCCCCACTGTCGGGCGCTCACGTAACCGTGAAGCTTGTCCTCTTCGAGGTAGACGAGGGCGGCGCCTTCGCTGGCGGTCATCCTGACCGCGCCACCCCACGGCTTCTGGGTGTCGGTGCGGATGGTCTCCAGGGCGGAGACGTAGTCGGTCAGGTAGAGCCTGTAGGCCGTCGACTGCCCGTTGTGCTGGAAGGTGCCGCTGTTCAGTCCGATGTACGCCGAGCCGTTGCTCCCGCCGACCGCGTTGATGAAGGCGTAGTTGTTGCCGTTGGTGGGGAAGAAGCGGATCTCCGGGAGGCCCCCGCCGGGGTTGATCTCGATCCGCTGCCCGGTCGTTCCGCTGGACAGGCCCCCGATGAGTTTCACCTCGCCGGTCGTCGCGGACACAGAGACGGTCCTCACGCCGGCGGCGTTCCAGGCTTCAATGCCGCCGGAGTTGATCTCGACCCTCGCGCCCGTGTCGGCGGTCTTGATGCGGGCGGACACTGTGAGGTCCGCGTTGAGCTTGCCCACGGTCAGCTTGCTGGCGGAGACGGTGCCGATGTTGGCGTCCTGGATGGTGGCGAGCGCGATCTTCGCGCCGACGATTGTGGCGTCCGCGAGTTGGAGCGTACCGATGATCTGGTCGGCGAGGTCGGACCTGATGACGACGGTCGGAGCGGCGGAGGCCTCGACGGATGGCCGCGAGGCGTTGCCCGCGCGGTCTCGGGCGACGAACCGCACGTAGTAGGTGGTGCCGTAGGACAGGCCGGTGATCGGGGCGGCCGCCGCTCCGGCGAGCCGGTCGACGATCGTCGCCGCGCTGGGGGTGAACCCGGCCGCGGTGGAGGCGTGGACCTCCAACTCGGCGAAGTCAGCGGGCATTTCCTCGCCCTGCGCGCCGCGGCCGTCCCACACGGCCCGCAGTGCGCCGATCAGCGAGGTGACCGTCGGCTTCGACGGCACCGGGGGCGGCGTGGTGTCGCTGGCGAGGATGATCTCCTCCGACAGCCGCCAGGTGGAGGAGTTCCCGGAGGCGTCCACCGTGCGCACCCGGGCCTGGACGCGCTGCCCGGCGGGAAGCTGGTCGTAGTGGGTGATGGTGCCGTTGACGGCCTGCTCCGGGGACCACTGCGGGTCCCGGCCTCCGGTCGCCAGGCCGGGTAGTAGGTAGGAGACATAGTAGTTGCCGGCGTCGTCGTACACGGTGCCGTCGGCGTTCTGCGTCACCTTGGGCCAGGACACCGCGAGCGCGGCATGCTGCTGCCCGTCCCGGTCCAGGTAGGCCCAGGAGCCGAGCAGCACCGCGTCCGGCTGCTTCGGGGCGACGGTGTCGTTGCGGTCACCCAGCGGCGGCAGCGGGGTGCGGGAGGCGGTCGCGGAGCCGTTGGTGAGGGCGTCCAGTTGCCGCTGCACCCGGATGCGCTGTTCCACGAACAGGTCGTTGAGCTCCAGGCTGCTAGTGGGCAGGCCGGCGTCGTCGTACGTGGTGGCGATGGTGCGCACCCGCAGCGGCTCCAGCGTGGTCGGGTCGGTGCGCCGCTGGTCGTAGCGGATGTAGTCCCCGGGCCGGTAGTCGATGCCGGGCCGATGCTGGGTCGCGGCCGGGTCCAGCTCGATCGTGAAGCCCTCGGAGGCAGCGCCCATGCCGCCGAGGGTGACGCGGGCCAGTTCGGCGAGGGTGGTGGTGTCGGTGATGCCGCCCCGGCCGTCGAAGGCCTCGCGGCGTCCGTAGCGGGCGGCCGCGGTCGGGTTGACGACTTCGGCGAGGTTTCCGGAGTCGCCGGAGGCCAGCAGGTGGGACCGCACCGAGCGACGTGAACGCTGCCGGGGGCCCTTGAGGACGTCCCGGCCCAGGTACAACACGATCCCGGGATGGTCGGTGGCGCACGCGGTGTCGGGCACGTAGGCGCGCAGCCGGTAGCCCTCCATCCGCACGTCGGCCCACCCGGCGCCGGTGATCGAGGTGACGGTCTTGAGCAGGTCGCCGCCAGCGTCGTACTGGACGGTGTACGTGGTGGGCCAGGGGCGGCCGGCGCTGTCGGCGGCCGAGGTGAAGTCCCACGTGATCTCGGGCAGGGCGCCGCGGGCCTGGGCGCGCTGCAGGAGGGTGGCGATGACGGCCCCGGGAGTGGCGTTGACGAACGGGAAGTGCGCGTCAAGGCCTTGCACGGCCTGACCGGGAGTGTGGCCGACCGGGTAGATCACGGCGCGGTCCAACAGGGCGAGGGCGCCCCGGCAGCCGACCTGCACCGGCCGGGCGTCTCCGCCTCCGTCTGCCGGGTCGTCGCCATCGTCCTCCAGCAGGTAGCGCTGCGGCTGCTCGACACCGTCGATGACCAGGGAGATGCGCGGGTCGTCACCGGCCAGCAGGGCTGCGCCGAGGGCGTTGCGCGGGTAGGTGAAGGTCAGCGCGCCGGCACCGTTGTGCTCGGCCTGCGTCTTGAGGTCGGCGGGGTAGGGCAGCAGCCCGAGCAGGGCGCCGCTCGGGCTGAAGACGCGCAGGTGCACGGCCACGGTGTTCTCCGGTCAGGTCAGGTAGGCGCGGCGGCCGGTGACGGCGAGCTGGGTGCTGACGCCGGTGTTGGTGCCGGCCAGCCGCACGCTCGGGGGGCTGCCTGGTCGGCCGGGAGCCAGGCGAAGGACCGCGGGCCCGGTGAGGGTCAGCCGCCCGGGGTCGGGGACGAGGCCGCCGCTGCCGGTCAGCTGCCAGGTGGCGGCGTCGACGGTGAGGGTCTGCCCGGCCGGGATCTGCCCGGTGTAGGTGAAGGAATCGCCGTCGCGGCCGGTGCCGTCAGTGGTGTCGGTGACGGTCGGGGCGGTGATCGGCCCGGTGATCAGGTAGGCGAGCTGTTCCATGGGCGCGGTGGCGTCAGCGAACGCGGTCAGTGCCAGGTCCTGAGGCGCGGCCGCGCCCGCGGTGCTGGCCTGGGTGCTGGTGTCGGCGGACACCCAGTACCCGGCGGGCACGGTGACCTCAAGGCTGATGCGCATGCCGCTCTGGCCCAGCGGCGTCGGGGTGAGCGCAGAAAGCACCTCGCCCTCGCAGCGCCGGACCTGGCCGGCGGCGGTGCGCCGCTCGAAGGTGAGCAGCCGGTGAGGGCGGGCGACCATGCGCAGCAGGTCCTCCCACGCCGCTTCGACCTCCTGCCAGCCACCAGACTGCGGGGCCAGCCACAGAGCGAGGGTGAACTTGCCGGGGCCGAAGTGCTTGGGCCGCCACAGCTCCCCGATGCGGTTGGGCACGGTGGCGTTCGCGCCGACGACGGCCGGGGTGGCGGTCAGCCCGGCGCGGTACTCGACGTCGCGCACCAGGCCGTCGGTGAGGTCGTAGCCGTCCACCAGCCAGCGTTCGCGGGCCATCAGGCGCTCTCCTTGTCGAACAGGCCGAAGCTCGCGAGGGCCCGCAGCCGGTTGTTGACGGTCTCGCCCGGCGTCTCGGGCAGCGGGTTGGTGATGTACTGCACGATCGCGCCGGGCGAGATGACGGTGCCGATGCGCTCGCCCTGGCCGCCGTCGGCGATCTGGCCGCGGGCGGCGTTGATCGCGCTGACGGCCGTGCTGCCGCCGAGGCCGCGCACGGCCTGCGGGGTCAGGACGCCTTCGCCGGGGCTAAGCCGGGCCAGGGCGCTGTCCTGGCCGGGCGCATAACCGGGCACCACTCCCCCGCCGGAGTAGCCGCGCACGAACGCCAGCACGCCGTCCACGGCCCGGTTGACCATGCCGCGTAGCACTCCGCCCCACGCGGTGTCGGGCATCCAGTTGAACCAGGACCGCACCGGGTTGAGGGCCTTGCCGAGGGCGCCGGCGGCCCACCCGCGCAGTTGGTCGACCGCGCCGTCCACGAGCCCGCCGAGGGAGAAGCCCTGCACGGGCGCGCCGGCGTCAGCGAGGCGGCCGGCGCGGGCGGCGTCGTTGAGGGCGGTGATGCCGCCTTCTCCGCCGAGCTGGCGCACGGCCTGCGGCACGAGCACGCCTTCCCCGGGGGAGAGCATGGCGGGGACGGTGTCGCGCCCGGGCGCGTAGCCGGGCACGACGCCGCCTCGGGCAAACCCGACGGTGAAGCTGGGCAGTTTGCCGAGGCCGAAGCTGTCCGCGATCCAGTTCCAGGCCTTCCGGATCCCGCCGTCGTACACGGTGTTGACGAGGAAGCGGATGGGCGGGGCGAAGATCCCGGACAGCTTGCCCCAGGACCAGGTCGCGAAGGAGACCATGCTGTCGAGGGCGTAGCGCACGCCGTCGGCGAGCCCGCTGAACGCGCCGTTGACGGCGTTACGGAACCAGTCGACCTTCTGGTAGGCCGTCACGAGCCCGAGGACGACGGCGGCGACGGCCGCCACGATCAGCATGATCGGGTTGGCGGACAGCAGGGTCAGGGCGCCGCGCACAGCACCGATCGCGTTGGCGACGAACATGATGCCGCCCGCGACGCCAGCTATCGTCAGCAGCGCCGAGACGAAGGCGCCCATGCCGGGGATCGACAGCAGCACCTGCACGGCCGAAGCGACGGCCTGGATGACGAACAGGAACCCGGACAGGGTGTTGCCGAGGCCGCCGAGCTGAGCGGCGATGCCGGCGATCGAGGTGAGCAGCCCAACCAGCTGGCCCCACAGCTCGCCGTTGCCCAGCGATCCGGCCAACTCGGCTACTGCTGGCAGGACGTCGGTGCGCAGCCGGGCGATGAGCGGCGCGAGTGTCGGGTTGTTGGTGAAGTTGAACCAGGCAACGCCGAGGGCTGCGACCAGCCGACCGACCTCCTGGAGGACGGGGACGGTGTTGGCGAAGTACCCGGCGAGCTTGGCCTGCGTCTCCCCTTCGCCCGTGAGCGTGCGGAAGGACGTCGCGGCGGCCGACAGCGAGTTGAGGAGCTGCTGCCCGGCGGGGGCGGCGGCGCGCCCGATGTTCAGGACACCGAGGCCGATGTCCCGCAGGATGCCCCACAGCTGCGCCCCGGTGTCCCCCGCGCGCTGGAAGAACCCTTCGAGCTGGCCGCCGTCGCGGCGGGCCTGGATGAACGCGGCCGCCAGGGCCATCCCGCGCTCGGTACCGCGGGCCAGCCGCTCCAGCAGCGGCGCCGCGGCGACCGTGATGTTGCGCAGGCCGTCGGCCGCGCTCAGACCGGCGTTCGCCAGCGAGCCGATCACCCTGGTGTTGGTCGAGGCGACCTGGGCCAGGTCCGCGCGCCACGGCCCGGACGTGGCCATCTCCGCGCCGCGCTCGGCGGCCTGGCCGAGTACCTTCCCGGTCTCGCCGATCGCCCCGTTGAAGATCGGCAGCAGGGTCAGGCCCCGGCTGATTGCCTTCTCCAGCGGCGGCAGCAGCGCCTCCTGCGCGGTGTTCCGCAGCCCGCGCAGTGCCGGCTGCACCGTGCCGGAGATGAAGCGTGCGAAGCGCTGCCCGGCGGGGGAGAGCGCGTCGAGCGCCTGCTCGGCGGCGCTGGCGGCCCCGGCGGCGGAGTTCAGCGCCTGGGACTGATCCCGCACCGCCCGGGCGACGTCCCGCTGCGCGTCCGCTACTTGCTCGGCGGAACGTTTCTGCTGGCGCTGCGCTTCACGGACGGACTTGTCGAGGTCGTTGTGCGCGTCCTGGACCTCGCGTACCGCCTGGACACGGGCACGGGCGGCCTGCTGCTCGGCGTCCTGGACGCCCCGGACCGCGTCCTGCTCGGCCTCCTGGGCGCGGGCGAGCTGCTCCTTCGCGGAGGCGACCTGGTCACTGCCCTCGACGCCCTGCTGGTTGGCCTTCTTGACGTCCTCGGCGAGCCGCCGGTTGCGGGTGCGGACGTCATCGAGCTGGTTGACCGCCTCCTGGTAGGAGATCTGCGCTTCGCGCCGGTCCGTCTCCGACGAGAACGGGGAGACGTTGACCTGGTTGAGCCGACTGCGAGCCTGCTCCAGGGAGAGCAGCGCTTTCTGCTCCTCCAGCGGCCCGCGGGCCGCGTCCCGGTTCAGGTCCTCCAGGGTCCGGGCGGCCTGCTGCCGGGCGTCGTTGAGCGCCTGCTGCGCCTGCGCGGCGGCCTGGTGCGCGCGGGTGACCGTGAGCTCCGCCGCCGCCAGCTGCCGGTCGGCGGTGGCGACCTGCGCCGCCGCCTGCTCCTGGACGTCGGCCAGCCGGCGCCGGGACTGCGCGACCTGCTCGGCGCCGCGAAGCGCCTGCTCGTCGCTGTCGCGCTGCGCGGAGCCGAGGCGGCGCTGCGCGTCCGCCACCCGGTCGGCGGCGGCCTGCCGGGCCTGCGCGGAGGCGGACGACGCCCCGGCGGACTGCTTGTCCGCCTGGCCGAGCGCCTTGACGGCGGCGCCGATGCCGGAGAACGCGGCCAACAAGGTTCCCGCGCCCTGAACGGCGGCGCCCGCCGCCCCGGGAAGGGCGCCGAGCAGCCCGACCGCGGGCGCGGCGGCCGCGCCCATCGCGAACAGCCCGGCGGCGACCTGGGTGAGGGCCTGGCCGAGGGCGAGCGCCCCGGAGGCCATCGCGGGCAGGCGGGCCAGACCGGCGACGGTGGAGCCGAAGCCTTCAGCGGCTTGGAGCAGCCCCCCGCCCCCGCCCTCGCCGCCGGCGGAGCCGTGAGCGTTGAGCGGGACGTCGACCGGCCGGGACGCGAGCGCGCGGAACTCCGCGAGGCGGGTGGTCGCGGCGGCGGTGTCGACGTCGACCCGGACGCGCACCGACAGGCCGGCCAGCGCCTCCTTGACCCGAGCTCGCAGCCCGGCCGTCTCGACGTCGAGGTCGACCTTGACGGTGGCGGCGGCGGCCTCGACGGCGGACCGGACACGCTGCCGCAGGTTGCCGGTGTCCAGGCCGACACCGACGCGCACGTACGCGGCACCGGCGGTCGCCGCCCGCACCTTCTCCGCCAGACCGGACGTGTCGGCATCGACCGCGACCTTGATGCGGGCACTGACGGCCCGCGTGGCCGCCTTGACGCGCTGGCGCAGCCCGGCGGTGTCGATGTCGACCGTGACCTTGATGCGGGCGTGGGTGGCCTGCGCAGCGGCTTCGACGCGCTCACGCAGACCGGAAGCGTCCGGGTCCAGCCGGATCTTGGCCCGCAGGTTGCGCACGGCCGCGTCGACACGGGCCTTCGCGTCCGTCGCGAACCCCGACGAGTCGGCGACGACCTCGACGACGAGGCGACCGGAGTCGATCTCCTCAGCCACGGCCGACCGCCTTCCCGCTGCGGCGCAGCACGGCGACCGCACGGGCCATGCCCTGCTCGTCGCGCTCGCGCGCGCGGCCAGCGCTCAGGTAGGCCGGGCGCGGCAGTTCGACCGGTCGGCGCAGGCGGTGCTCTGCCGCCAGCACCGACACCAGCTCGACCAGCTGCGCCAGCAGCTCCTGTGTCAGGCCCCAACGATCCGCGCCGACCTCCGCCTCGTCCCGGCGCAGCAGGGCCTCAGCAGGCAGTCCCCGCATCAGGGTCAGGAGGCGTCGGGTGCCGACGAATTGAGGGTCGCCGGGCCGTCGCCAGACACCTCGGACATCGAGCTGGTAGTACCGCTGGAAGTCGGCCTCGAGGTCGTCCCAGCGCTCGAAGGCGTCTCGGACGGCCCGATAAGTTCCCCCAGGCCGCCACCGCCCGCCAGGTACTTGGTCCAGGCGTAGCGCACCAGCTCCAGGATGTCGGAGTGGCTGGGGCGCTGGGCCATCAGCCGGGCGAAGCCGTCCTCGCCCAGCAGTCGGCGGCCCATCTCGGCGGCGGCCGCGATCAGGTCGGACGGCAGGCTCGGCTCCGAGCCGAGCACGTCCACAATCAGGCTGGCGGCCTGCGTCTGCTGCTCACCCTGCGCCTGGGCGGCCTCCACCAGCGAACGCAGCAGCAGCGGCAGGTACGGGATGCCGATCAGCGGCTGCCACACCTCCAGCGGCAGCTCCGCCGGAAGGACGGCCACCTCGGTGCCGCCGAGGATGACCGGCTCCTCCCCGACGGTGTATTCGGCCTGCGCGGCGCCCGCCCTCTCGGCGGCGGCGGTCAGCCGGCGCCGGCGGGCGGCGTCCAGGTCGATCCCGGCCATGTCGGCTCCTCGGTCTGTCGGCAACGGAACGCCGCAGACCGTAGGAGCCGCAGGGGGCTAGCGTCGCCCCGAGGAGCGCCAGCCCCCGTACTGCACAAGGCGATGCCCCGGCCAGGGGGGTAGCCGGGGCATCGCTGGGTCGGGCCGCCCCAGGGGGGAGGGCCGCCCGACGTGATCCACAGTAGGCGCAGGGGCCACCTATGGGCACAGGCCCAATGTTGCTACTTCCAGAGGAAGTTCACGGTGCCGCCGGGGCGAATCCGGGGTCGTCGGTCAGGTCGTACCACGGGTCGCCGACGGCCCCGCCGATCACCTTCAGCTCCAGCGGCAGCGTCGACTCGGAGTCGTTGGGGAACTTCTGGTTCACCGACGCGACCTGCTCGCACAGCGGCACGATCCGGCGGTAGTGCTTCGAGCCGTCGATCAGCTCCACCGCCGCCTCGAACTGCTTGCGACCGCCCACCTTGGGCGGGCTGTACCGGTAGAACGTCTTGCCGCTCTGGGTGGTGGAGGTGACCTCACCACCGCCGTACACCGCGACGATGTTGCGAGCGTTCCACTCCTGAAGCTCGACCTTGACCGTCGCCGCGTCCTCGGTCTGAATCGTCCGAGCCGCGTACCGCAACTGGTGACTCTTGATGTCCTCGAACTTGGGGTCGGTGTTCCACTCCAACGAACTCGGCTTGAACAGCCCGACCTCCGTCCACCCGGTCGGCATCACCGCCACCGGGTCCGTGGGCGCGATCGTACCCGGCGGCGCCAGGTACAGCCGGGCCATCTGGGCAACGAACAGGCTCTCCGTGGGCACGGTCGATCCTCCTCAAGGGACGCGCCAGGGACGTGTCGGACCGTAGGCCCCGCCGGGCGGTAGCGTCGCGCCGTCCCCGCCCCTCACCGCGCATGAGGCTGTCGCGCAACTCGCACAATCCCCCGGCCTCAGCCGGCCGCAGGGTGCGCGGTGAGAGCGACGACGCCCACGTACCGGCCCTGCCCGGTCGGCTCCGGCAACCACCCGCCCGCCGACAGAGCCCGCACCGCGGTCACCACCGGCCTCCCCGGCTTCCCCTCCTGCACGGCCAGCTCGTGCAGGGCCTTGACCGCCGTGGTGAACGCCAGGCGCAGCACCGGGCGCGGTGTGGAGCGGTCAAGGTCGCCGAGCGCTTCGACCTGGAGGTGGAAGGTGGCGGTCCAACGCCACCCCGGGGCAGAGCCACCAGGCACCTGGGTGACGCGGATGCGCGGGTAGGGCGGAGCGTTGCGGGCCCCTACCCGACCGGGGCCTCCCAGGACACCGGTCAGCTCGTCGTGTTGGGACAGCCAGGTGACGGCAAGCTCCTCGGCGTCCAGGGAGGCCAGGTCACGCACTCGCCTGGCCCTCGGCGGCCTTGTTGGCCGGCGCCTTCGACAGGGCCGGCTTGCGCTCGACCGCGGGCGCGAGGGCCTTGGCGACGGCCTCGGCGTCGGACGGGTCCACACCGGCCACGTACCCGGCGCTGACCAGTTGCCGGGCCTCATCGTGCGGCACCTCGATCTCGTCGCCGGGCAGCAGTGACTTCCCCTGCCGGTCGAGGTGGTGGGCGAGGACGATCCTGACGGTGTCGGTGTGTGCCATGACGGGTCCTTCGAACGGGAATGGGGTGACCGGCCGAAGGAAAGCAGTCGGGACCTCTACCGTCCCGCCGGGCCAGACAGCAGGAAGGCCCGGCGTCTGGGGCTGCCGGTCACCGGTGCCGGTTGGCGACCTGCGAGGTGGCGCCGCTCATGAAGTGCGTGCCCTCCCCGTGCGCGAACTCCGCCTCGGCTGCCCTCGGGAAGTCGCACGTCACCTCGGCGCGGGTTCGCTCGCCGTCGATGGCGGCCTTGCCTGCCGAGATGGTCGCGGCGACCGCTTCCGGGTCCTCGGTGACCGTGCACCGGCAGCCGGCTGTCTCCTCGACCGGACCGTCCGGGTCGCGGGGCCCGACGAGGAAGGCGTCGCCGACTTTGAACGGCACCGGGGCGGGCACAGTCTGCCCATCGGCGGCTTGATGGGTGGGCCGTGCCTGGCCGTCCTCCTGGATGTGCCAGGTCTTCGCCGCCGGGGCTCGCCGCCGGGCCTCCTCCGCGACCTCTTCGGCCAGGAGCTGTGTGTGCCGCAGCATCAGCGGGGCCAGACGCTGGGCGATGTCGGCGGGCAGTTCGAGGTGCGCCATCAGGGGTGCCCTTCGGGCCGGGTGCCGTTCGAGGTACGGGCTCGGGCCTTCACCCGCACGTACCCCAGGGTCGGATCGCTGGCGCTGGTCACCTCGTCGGCCGCGAGCACCGTCCACTCGGTGCCGGTGGCCGGCTCGGCTACGACGTCGCCGACCAGCAGAGTGCCGGCCTGCCTGTCCAGAGCCAGGTGCCACGTGCCGTCGGTCTGCGGCATGGCCCGCCCTGGCCACGGTCCCCGCAGCGGACCGAGCGGCCCGGTCATCTCCGCGCCGTGCACGTCCAGGACGGGTGTTCCCCGGGTACGGACGCCGAGCTGCCGGTCGGCGAGCAGAACAGCCATCACAGCCGGCCCGTGCCGTAGCCACCCCGGATGGTGAGCCCGGGAGGGTTCGGCCTGATCGGCGCCTGGTAGATACGGCGGCCACGCAGCCGCCACCGGTCGATGGTGTCAAGGTCCGGCGGCGCGAGCAGCACCGGCGGCTCGGCCGCGGTGTCGTAGGTCACCGACTGGCCCTCCACGGAGGCGGAGGAAACACGGCGCTGCCGCACGGGTGCGTCCGCGAGCAGCGGGTGATGGCAGGCCGTCGCCCTGACCCACAGGCGCAGCGGGGCTGTCTGCGGGTCGGCGCGGGCATCGATGCCAGCGGTGTAGGTGATGGTGTAGGTCGGCGAGCCGAAGGGGCCCGACGGCGTGCCCGTGTCGAGGACGGCGGAGATCACCGCGATGAGGGGCGCGTGGTGGAGCACCCAACCGTCGGTGCCAGCGTGGACGCCGCTCTCGGTGTACTGGACGGGCAGCAGGGGCCGGCCAAGGTGGGCGACGAGGGTGTCTTGGGCGTCCTCGATGGCCGTTTCGATGCGCTGCCGGGTGCCCTCGCTGAGCGGGACGGTAATGCCGAGACGGCGGGCGATCTCCTCGGCCGTGACGATCAGCTCCACCGTTGACCTCCTGGCGCAGCTCGGTGGCGAGGACCTGAAGGTAGGCGGAGGCTCGGCCTTGTGTCGTCCTGGACCGCCGCAGGTACGACGCCCCAGTGACGCGCGTGAGTGCCGGCGCCTCCGTTCGCCTCCAGCAGCCCGTCCCCGGCGCTGGCGAGTTCACCACCCGCCCATCGGCAGTGGCCGGGGTACGTCGCGGGGCGCGGCGTCCCTCTGCTCAGCGTGGGATGGTGGTGCAGGTGTAGCGGCAGAGGTCGCCGCCGGTCATCGCGTGGCCTTCGCCCTAGCCTCGGTGGCGGACTTCCAGCTCCACGGGAACGGCGGCAAGGCGAGCAGGGTGGCCAGGCGTCGGTCTGACTCGGCCTGGAGCTCGGGCTCGGTCCGGGCGCACTCGGCCAGGTAGAGCCAAGCGGTGAGCGCAAAGAGCGGGGTCAGCAGACGGTAGGTGCGGCCGTCGTCGTGCGTGGTGACGTCGGCGCCGTAGCCGCCGACGAACTCCTCGAACTCGCTGCTGGGCATGCCGAAGACGTCGCGCCGCCACGCGAAGATGGCCTGGTCCCACAGCGCGGGGCCGGTCGAGGTCCGCTCGAAGTCGATCAGTGCGGGACCGGTCGAGGTCATGAGGCAGTTCGCGAACCCGGGATCGCCGTGGATCACGCTGGGAGCGGGCCAGGGCACGGAACACCAGGCCGCTTGGGCGTTGGCCAGCAGTCCCCGTAGGTGCATCTCCTGGTCGTGGGAGAGCGCGCCCGGCGGCAGTTCCGTGATGCGCTGGGCGAGCTTCGGCACCGGGCTGAACGTCCACAGGCCCAGACGGGGCGGCACGTCCAGGCCGTGCATCCGCCTCATGACGTCGGCCAGGACAGCCATGCTCGGACGGCGGTCGCCCAGGTCCTCGGTGTACGTGACGTGGAGGTAGTAGCGGCCTTCGGCGTACGGGGCCGGGAAGGCCGAGTTGCCCACCAGCCGCGGGGTCCGGATGCCGTTACGCCGCAACCACGACCCGATGCGACACTCGCGGAAAGCCGTCGCGAAGTCGGTGCCCGGACGCCAAACTTTCGCGATGGCTCCGCACTTGGGCAGGCGCCAGGTGTGGTGGGGACCGAGGTGGAGGAGGACGGCTCCGCGCGGGTCGAGGCCCTGGAGCGATGCCGTGGCGACGACGGCGGCACGGCTTTCGTCGGGAGTCACAATGCGCCTTCTGGTGAGGGGTAGTTAGCGGTTCTGACCGTTCTGCGGCCAGCCGATCGGTCGATCGTTGCGACTCGGCGACCCTGAGCAGACGGGATGGGCGGGCTGTGTGATGCCCCCGGATCGGTCTGCGGGGAGCCGGCGTCACACGCTGTCGGGTCCGGCCGCCGAGGATCGTGACGTGAAGAAGTCCGGGGTACCGGGACGGGTGGTGGCGGCCGGGGCGCTGGGGTGGTCGGGGGCCGTCTCCACGGTGGCGCCGGGGTCTCCGACAACGGCCAGCCCGGGCATCGTGCCGAGCAGGAGGGCGACGGCATCGGCCTCCCAGCCCGAGCGGCCGGCACCGGTCCCGGCCGGGTGCAACGGCGGACTGCCGTCGGCGGTGTACTGGCGCGGGTATTCGATCAGCCTCACCGCCCACCATCGGATTCGGCGAGGTCCGATCGGCTGAGGAGGAGAACTGTGACGACGGCGTGGGTGCGGCTGCGGGCGCCGATCGCGGTGACGGCACGAGTGATGACGCTGCCGATGGTGTCCTGGCTGATGCCGGCCAGGCGTGCGACGGTGCGGACCTCGTGGGTGGCGAGCAGAGTGAGGACCTTGAGCACGCGCGGGGGCAGGTCGGGAAGCTTGTCGGGCAGCTCGGCGCGTAGCTCAGTGGTGTCGAGCAGCCCGGTGGTGATGAGATCGGCGATGGTGCGGGTGCGGTCGCTCCGGCCGTGGCGGCGCATCAGCCTGAACATGGTGTTGGAAGCCTTGGGGATCGAGCAGCCAAGTTCCTCGGCGGCGCTCTCGTAGGTGTGTCCAAGGGCGATCAGCTGAGCGAGGGCGTGTTCGTATTCGTTCAGCCCGGTGATGGCCGTGGCGTAAGTGCTGAGGACACCGGTGCGGCTGAGCAGTACCCGGCGCGCACCGCTGGCCTTCGCTGCGGGCGGTGCGGGGTCGGTGGTGATGACCAGGCAGGTGTCCACCGACAGTCCGAGAGCGTGGGCGGCGGCGCGGTAAGCGTTGGCTCCCCGTTCGCGCTGCTCTGCCGCACTCACGGAGGCGGACCACACGTTGGGGATGCGCTGTGTGATGAGCATGCCGGTCAACTGCGGGCCGAGGCGCTCGGCGATCAGGGCGCACGGGATCGCCATGGAACCGGCGCGCATCAGCAGCCGCAGCAGCGGTGCGGGGACGCCGGTGGGCACGGGGGTACCCGTGGCCAGGAGGACGGGGGAGGTCCCGGACAGACGGGTGGCCGGTAGCTCGTCGAGCGTGCGGGAGTCGACGAGGATGCCTGCACGGTTGATCAGGTGGCGGTCCAGATCACGGGCTGCCAGCCCGTCGTCGGAGGGTGGCGGAGTGCTCAATCTTCTTCTCTGCGGTCGAAGGGGTGCGGCCCGGGCCCGTACGGCCGCCATGGGTCGGTGCGGTGGTGCGGGTGCTCAGTCCGCCGGGAGGGACGGCTCCTCCGGGGAGGGGCCGGTGCGGCGGTTCGGCGGCGACGCGTTGCTCGCCGGTCGTGCGGCGCAGCAGCGTGAGGACCGGCTCGGAGGCGGGCGGCGGCGGGTGGAGGTGGTGGATGCTGTGGGCGGCGAGGGTGGGCAGCGCTGCGCCGCTATCCCTCTGCCGCTGCGAGCATCAGCTCGCCGTCGGCGGGGGGGACCGTGCTCGCGGCGTTGATGGCCAGGGCGGCGCGGATCAGGCCGTCGTGCGACAGGCCCTGCGGGTAGTTGCCGAGGTGGATTCCCTGGGCAGGGTCGTACTGTTCGGCGAGGAGGCCGAGGTCGCTGCGCACCGCTAGGAGGCGGTCGAGTAGTTCCCGGGCCTCGCCGTTCCTGCCGATGAGGGCGAGGGCTTCGGCCATCCAGAACGCGGTGGCGAGGAACGCCCCTTCGTGGCCGGCCAGTCCGTCCACGTTGTCGGCGGCGTCGGTGTGGGTGGGGTAGCGCAGGAGCATGCCGCCACCGGCGGAGAGTTCGCGCTCCACTGCTTCGACGGTGCCGATCACTCGCTTGTCGTCCGGGGGAAGGAAGCGGACGCGGGCGATGTGCAGGAGGGAGGCGTCCAGGTCCTGGCTGCCGAAGTACTGGGTGAAGGTGTTGCGTTCAGCGTCGTAGCCCTGGGCGCACACCTCGGTGTGGATGGCCTCGGCGGTCGCCGCCAGGCGCAGCAGGGTTTCCTCGTCGGCGGCACCGTGGCGGGACAGCACGCGGACTGCCCGGTCCAGGGCGACCCAGGCCCAGACCAGGGAGGAGACGTAGCGGCGGCGGGTGCCCCGGCTCTCCCACATTCCGTCGTCGGGTTGCTCCCACAGCGCCTCGACGTTGAGGGCGATGGCGAGCAGCAGGCGGTCGGCGTCGGGGCAGGGCGGGATGCCTGCGTCGTCGATCTGCTGGAGCAGGTCTGCGAGTTCGCCGTACACGTCGAGCTGGTGTTGTCCGGCGGCGGCGTTGCCGATCCGCACCGGCTTGGAGCCGCGGTAGCCCCTGAGGTGGGGCAGGGTTTCCTCGGCGGGGACGGGCTCGCCGTTGAGGCCGTACAGGGGTGTGGGGCCGTCCGGGCCGACGTGGGTGGTCAGCCAGTCCCGGTAGGCGGTGGCCTCTTCGGTGTACCCCAGGGACAGGAGGGACTGCATGATCCAGGCGGTGTCGCGTGGCCAGGTGTAGCGGTAGTCCCAGTTGCGCACGCCGCCGATGGGTGCGGGCAGTGAGGTCGTCGGGGCCGCGACCGTCGCGCCGCCGGCGTCGCATAGGCCTTTGAGGGTGAGCGCCGACCGGACGACGGCGTCCCGGTGCTGGCCCTGGTAGGTGCAGGCGGCCGCCCACTCGGTCCAGTACCGCTTCGTTGCCTCCAGTGCGGTGCTGTCCGTCATCGGGGGAGGCGCCGGGGTGCCGGTGCGCGTCCACGTCAGGGCGAAGGCGATGCTCTGTCCGGAGCGCAACGGCATGTCGCACGAGGCGGTACCGCCGAGGTTGATGCTGTGGCTCGGGCCGTCCAGCCAGTAGGTGTCGTTGTCGGCTGTCACGCGCAGCCTGGAGGTGCCGTAGTCCACCTGGTGCATCCCGGGGGTCAGCGAGCCGTAGCCGGGGCGGGGCCGGAATTCGGAGGCGAGGCGGACCATGCCGCTGCGGCAGGTGGCGATGCGCACGATCGTCGGCGGCGCGTACCCGGTGGCGTCCGGGGCGGGCAGGAAGTCGATGACCTCCAATGTCCCGGCGGTGCTTTCCCAGACGTGTTCGACGGCGAGGGTGTCGCCGACGTAGCGGCGCTGGCTCACGGGTGGCGTGCTGGTGTAGGTCGCCGGGCCGACTCGCCAGGATCCGTTCGCGGAGGATCCGAGGAGGCTGGCGAAGACGGCGTTGGAGTCGAAGTCCGGCAGGCACAGCCAGGCGATCGTGCCGTCGGGCCGGGTGAGGGCGGCGGTGCGGGTGTTGCTGAGGAAGGCGTGCTCCTCGATGAGCGGGTCGGGCATGGTGGACCTCCTGTGGCGAGGGTGGGTGGTGGGAGTGCGGCCCTAACCCGGACGGCCGCCATGGGTGGTGCGTGATGTGCGGATGCGCAGAAGCGCGGTGTTCTCGCCCCGGCGCGCTCGGCGGTCGACGGCGGGCCGCCGTCGGGTACGGGAGAGAGCCGGCCTCGGAGTCGGCTGTGCAGGAACTCGTCGGATGGCGGGCGGTAGTCGTCCTGTCATCCGGGCCCGGACGGTGCTGCTGTGGGCCAGCGGGTGGCAGGGATCTTCCGCTAGTCGGCCTGTGCGGCGGTCGGGTGGTACGGGGCGCAGGAAGGGCAGTCTGGGTTGCGAGGGTGGGTGATGGGGCCCAGCGGCTGGTCGGCGGGGGCGATGAGACTGTGCCGCTGGATGGCGCCTGCCGGGTTCGTGCTGCGGGTGCCGGTGAGGTGGGCGAGCGCGGCGTGGGCGGCGTAGGCGCCCGCCAGGAGTGCGCTGGTGGAGATGACGGGGTTGCCGAGGGGGCGGGGCAGGGCGGCGGCCAGGACGTCACCGTGGACGCCAGGCAGTCCGTAGGCGGTGGCGTCGAAGTGGCGCAGGCACTCCCAGCACGGGCCGTCGCCGGTGCCGGGCGTGTACAGGGCGGTGCTGATGACGGGGCCGTGGTAGCCGGGGTCGATCCAGGGTCGGGAGGTGGTGAGGGCGGCGCGGTTGGCGGTCAGGCGCAGGCCGTCGGGTTCGTCAGCGGCGAGGATCAGCAGGTCGCACCTGCGCATCAGGCGCGTGAACTGCACCTGGCGGGTGATCTGTTCGGGCAGCAGGACGAGGTCGAGGTCGGGGTGGCGTTCCAGCAGTCGGTCGCGGGCGGCGTCGACCTTGTGTCGGCCGAGGTCGGCGCGGGTGTAGAGGACCTGGCGGTTGAGGTTGGAGTCCTCGACGCGGTCGTGGTCGGCCAGGATCAGGCGGCCGACTCCCGCGGCGGCCAGCGCGGCCGCGGCGTTGGAGCCGACGCCACCGATGCCGACGACGGCCACCGCAGAGCGAGCCAGGGCCTGTTGGATGTCCGCGCCGGTTCGGCGGGGGTTGCGGTCGACCATCTCCCAGTACTCGATACCGCGCCGGTGGAGTCGGACGGTGTCGGCGTTCAGGCGGGCGGCCGGGCCGGGTGGGGCGGCGTCCTGTACGTGCCCGGCTCGGAGCAGGTCGAGGAGCAGCAGTTGCACCTGCGCGGCCGGGACGTCCGGGTGCTCGGTGGTGATCGTCTGAGCGGCCTGGTCTGCCGTCAGGGTGCCGTCCAGGAGCTGGAGGAGGCGCCGGCGCCAGCCTTCCAGGTCGGGCAGGGTGCTTGCGAGGCCGGGCAGCGAGCCGATCTGGATCCGGCCGTCCGGCCGGATCGTGGGCTGATGCTCGGCACGAAGTCGCAGGTGACTCACTGGGGTTCCTCGAGTCGAGGGCGGACCGGGGGTGAGGGCGGGCCTGACACGCTGCCAGGCCCACCGTGGATGGTGCCGGTGGGCTACTGGCCGGAGACGGTGCAGCCCAGCAGCTCGTGGCCGGCGGCCGGGCGCAGCCCACTGTCCTGCGACTGCTCGGTGTCCTGCGGGTCAGCGGTCGTGGCGGCGGCGAGGAGGGCGTCCATGAAGGTACTCCTGTCGGTATCGAAAGGGATGGTGGCGAATTCACCGACACCTATGAAAGCATTCATCAACTTCCCCCGGAAGAGGTTTCCGGGGATTTAACCGACCACTTTCCATGCCCATTTTCGGGCAGCACATAATTCCGGGCAAGGATTATTCCAGCCCGGTTTCGAGAAGGGATTTTTAGCGGTGGTTGATTTCCTTTCCGGTCTGAACGAGCGGCTGGCCGGCTACGCGGAGCTGGTGCCGGCCGCAGAGCTGGTGCCATCGGTGGAAGAGCTCGCGCGGCGGCTTCGCGGCATCGCCCGGCGCGAGGCAGGGCTGTGCAGGATGCGGCGGATCGGCACGTCACGTGGGGGTCGGGCGCTGGAGGTGCTGTCGGTCGGGGCGGGGAGGCGGTCCGTGCTGGTGGTCGGCGGCCCGCATCCGAACGAGCCGGTGGGGTATGCGACCGTCGCTTTCCTGGCCGACCTGATGACCGCACGGCCGGAGCTGCGCGACGGTGTTGCCTGGAATTTCCTGCCATGCGTGGACCCCGACGGAGCAGCGCTGAATTCCGAGTGGACAAGCATGCCGCTCGACCTCCACACCGAACACCGCTACTTCTACCGCCCGGCACTGGCGGAGCAGCCGGAATGGACATTTCCCATTCCCTGGCGAGGCCAGCTCCACCGGTTCGGACTGCCGGAGCAGCAGGCGCTGGCCGAGCTGGTGGACGAACTGGAGCCGGCCGCCATCGTGAGCCTGCACAACGCCGAGTTCGGCGAGACCTTCTTCGTCGTGAGCCGGGACGTGCCGGGCCTGGCGGCTCACCTGGCCGCAGTCGCCGCACGGCACGGTCTGCCAGCTGGCGAGGCCGCCCCGTCGGACGTCGTCGGCTGGCCGGTTCTCGGCGACGGCGTCTATCGCATGCCGCCGATCGAAGAACTGGTGATCCGCGACCACGGGCAGCAGGCTCCGGCCTACGGCGCGCACCTGGCCCACCATGCCGCCCGGCACGGCACACTCACCCTGCTGCCGGAGGTTCCCCGCTGGCACGTCGCTACCCGGTTCGAGGACTCCCCCGCAGTGGCGCTCGCCGTCCTGGCCGAGGCCCTGACGGGTGAGACCGCCGAGGTGCTGCGGCTGCTGGGGCAGGCCGGCCACCCTGGCGACGTGTTCGCGCGTGCGGCCGCCGACACCGCCGCCGTCGCCGACGCCGTCACCCGCTCCTGGCAGCAGCGGGCCCAGGACGACACCCCGGTTCCGGGCACCGAACTCGCCGAGGCGCACTACGCGCGAGTCATGCTGACGCTGCGCTCGGCGGGGATGGCGCTGCGCTCCGTGTGTGAGGAGCCGCCCGGCAAGGCCGTCCGGAGCACCCGCGCGCGCCTGGAGAGGCTGTTGTTCGAGCGGGCGCGGCAGTGTGAACGCCAGCTGCGCGCGCGTCCGGTGGGGCTGCGGCGCCTGGTGGCGGTGCAGGCCTGCGCCGCGGTGGCGGCCGCCGTTCTCGCTCGGTAGGCCGCAGACCGGGCTCGGGCGGCCGTCAGCCTTCAGCCGCGCCACGCGCGGCAGGGCGTGGTTCATGATGCGCCGCCGGCAGCGCAGAACGGGCAGGGCGGGGTGGTGGCGTCCAGGACTGCGGGCACCACTCCGTGGGCCCGGTAGACCGCCGCCGGGTTCCACGCGGTACGCATCCGGGCGCGGACGGTCGCCAAGTGGTTGGCGACCGTGTTCTGCGAGATCTTCTTGCGGCGGGCGATCCGCTCTCGGGTGCTGCCGTGTGCCAGAGCTTGGAACGAGGCGAGCGCGGTGACGGAGATCGCGGTCTTCAGCACGCCCCGGGGCGGGACCAGCAGTCCCGTCCGGCACCCGATGTCGGTGATCTGCGGCAGCGTGGTCGCCCCGAGCTTTTGTCCCAGCGTGCCGATGCGGGTCCGGACGGCGTAGTCGGACGCACCGGTGTGCTCGATGATCTGCACGGCGTTCAAGTCTGCGGCCAGCAGCGCCATCACCTCGCGTTCCTCTTCCGTGAGGTCGGCGTAGTGCCCGCACGGGCGGACCCGGGGCTCCTGCACCACGGGAAGCCGGTGCTCGGGGGCACTCGCCGAAAGGCGCGGCTGGTCGTTGTCGGTCATCGCACGGTCCTCGGGAACGGGTCGGCGGACGAGATGAACTGGGGGGGTGTCAGACGACGGGCAGGATGGGGCCCATCAAGGAGGTGAGGACCCGCTGCTGCATGTCGTAGAGCTGGTCGTGCAGCAGCAGGACGAGCCGTTCGTCGGTGATCTCCCGGGCCTGGGGGCTCGGCCTGGTCTCGGCCCGCTCCGGCTGCGCGGAGGCGGGCCGCGACCGGTGCGGCGGGCGCACGGGCGCGTGGTGGCGCAGCCGGAGCCGGCCGAAGGCCTTCCTGTCGGGGATCCCGTACCACTCGCACAGCTCGTCGGCGGTCGCTCCCAGGTAGTAGGAGCGCAGGATCTCCGGGGCTCGGCCCGTCCAGCCGGTGCCGTCCTGGAGCCCGGGCGGGTCGGCCGCCTTCTCCGTCGACCCGCGGGAGCTGGATCGCATCGTCGTTCCTTCCGGTCTGCGGGGTGCCGCAGGGCTTCGTGGTTGGTCTTGTGTGGAGATCGGAGCCGACCGTCCCCAGGGGGCGCAGCGCGCCCGCCGGCGTGTGCGCCCGGCCCGGGAACGGTCAGCTTGCGGATCGGCTGCGGGGACGGCCGATCCGTCCCGGTCCGGCCGTTCAAGGGGGGATGAACGGGCGGGCCGGGTGCCCGTCGCGGCCTCAGAGCCGCCTTTGGCCGCGACGGGAGTTCATTGGTCGGTGCGCCGCAGTAGGTCGCGGGCGTGCCGCAGGGCCACGGCCAGGTCGCCCAGGTCGGTCGGCCTGCGCTCGCCGTCCGGGAGCACAAGCCAGCTCCTCCCGGAGAACCGCTGCATGCCGGGCGCTGGCATCGCGACCGTGTCGGGTGGATCACCGTCCGCGGGCCGGCCGATCAGCTCGGTGCTCGACATGCTCCACTGCACGGCGGCCCGGATCGTGACCAGGAACTCGACGCACTGGCCGGTCCGGTTGTGCAGCACCGGGCCGACTGGCCTGTCGGCCAGGCGCAGGCCCTTCAAGACGGCCATGCCGAGTTGTTCTCCGTTGACGCGCAGGACGTTGAACAGCTCGCCGGTTTCGATGTCGGCGAGCTGGCCCGCCCGCCATCGGTCGATGGCCGCTTCCGGCTCCCGGTTGGCGGAGGCGAGCCAGGTCGCGCCGAGGTTGAAGTCCGGTGCGGCCACTCGGAGTCGGCCGCGTCGCGTGTACGTCATGAGACTCGCCCCTGTCAGGCCGAACAGAGCAGGTCGTTGATCGCCGCCCCGGTCTCGGCGCGAGCGGCGGCGGCCCGGGTGGCGTTGATGATGTAGACGACGGTGCCGTGGGTGATCGCGATGGCGTGAGATCGGCCCTTGGCGAGGTCGTCGGCCGCCCGCCCCTCGGCGGACGGGGCGTCCAGCCACAGCAACTGCTCGTCGCCCTCGGGAAGGCCGAGGTCGTCGGCGAGCGCCTCGACCCGCTCGCGCAGCACCTTGACGGCCAGGCGGACACTGCCCGCGCCGCCGCTCCAGAGCGTGATCGGCTGCCCGAATCGGTAGTAGGCGGTGACCGTGCACCAAAACGGCGCAGGCGGCGTCCAAGGGCGCTCCCGAACGAACACGTCCTGGCCGGTCACGTGGCGGGCCGGCGGCGCGTAGGGTCGCGGACGAGGCATTTCAGCCCTGCGCCGACTGCCGGGCGCAGGCCGCCGACCGAACAACTGGGCAAGTTTGCTGAATTTCACCGCGTGGCTCCCGTGTCGTCGGCAAGAACGCTCGCCCATACCTTCTTCGTCGTCGCCGTAGTCACCACTCCCACGGCGAGCGCCAGGCGGTCGACGAGGATCAGTCCCCGGCCGTGCTCTCCACAGGCGGTTAAGGCCCCGGGGAGCAGCCGGTCGGGCCGGGAATCCTCGACCTCGACCCGGCAGGTGCCGCCGCTCTCGTCAAGCTGCACCACAACGGAGTCACCCGGGCTGCTGCCGTGCCGGATGGCGTTCGACACCAACTCCGTGAGGATGAGCAGTACATCGCCGACGCGCTCGCCGTTCACGTCCCATCCCCACTTCCCCAGCTCCGTCCGCACGTTGTGACGCACCATGGGGACCAGGTCCGTATCCGCCCTGTAGCGCCCCTTCCAGCGGCGTACGGTCGGGTGTTCGACGGCCACCATGTACATCGCTCCCAGCGGGCGAAGAGGCTGCGGGTCGTGGGTCAACGGACCTCGCGTCGAAGACACGACGCGCCCGATGCACTACCTACGGAATCACCATCAACTTCCGATCACCAGGCCGGATTTGGTGCGAATATGGTTCCCTTAGGGTTCAAAGTGGCCCGTGGCCTGCACTGTTGTTCGGCGTGGATCTTCGGGGGATTTATGGAGCAACGACAGCTTGTCCGATGGCGGAGAGCTGCCGGCCTTACGCAGGAGCAGCTGGCCGAACTGTTGACCGTGAGTCTCTCTACCGTGCGCAGGTGGGAGCGTGGGCACGACAAGCCCAGGCCATGGAGGTACCCGCCACTCGCCCGAGCGCTCAAGATCAAGGTCACTGACTTGAGTGTCTTCTTCGACGGTCCGTCGGCAACCGTGGAGCACAGTCAGGTGCCGAGCGCGCCGACAATCGCCGATCTGACCACGGTCCTTGAACTACGCGAGGCACACCTCGCTCTGTCGGCACGCTACGAGCTGGTCCCCGGCTCCGAACTCCTCGCGGAGGGAAGCGAACAACTCGCACACCTCAAACAGCTCGCCCAGCAATCCCACTCCAGTCGCCTCACACGGGACGTGCTCGCCTTGCAGGCCGAGACCGCCATCCTGATGGGAAAGCTTGTCTGGGACGCGAGCCAGCGCCGGGCTTCCGCCGCAGCCCGCACGTACTACGATCAGGCCGCCCGCATCGGTGAGCGCCTACGCGACCCGGCTGTGCAGGGCCATGCCCTCCTACGGTCGGCGTACGTCGAGTTGTACGGAACGCGGGATGCCGAAGCCGGCCTGGCCCTGGCCCAGTCCGCCGCCACGGTGGCCGCACCGATCAGCCCAGCGCTCGCGGGTCTCGCGCTGCTGCACGCTGGCGAGGCCCATGCGATGCTTCGCCAGGGCCGCGAGTGCGACCGTGCGCTTGGCGAGGCGATCAGCACCCTCGAAACAGTCGATGCCACCGATATCGCCAGCGACCTTGCCGCCGTCGACCAAGTCGAACGACTCGCTGGGTCGTGTTACCTCGAACTCGGGCAACACCGCACCGCGCGCAGACGGTTGGAAGCTGCGGCCGGCTCCGTCTCGATCGGCCCGAAGTCCCGGCCGATCGTGCTGGGCAACCTTGCCCGCGCTGCCATCGGGCAAGGCCAGCTCGACGGTGCTGTCTTCGCCATCAACCGGGCCATCGACGATCTTCAGACCATCATGAGCGGTGGCGGAATCGGCGTGGTCGTCACCGCAGTCAGGGAACTCAGGCCGTGGCGAACAGCCCAAGAGGTGCAGGATGTTCAGGACAGGCTGTTCGACCTGATGGCTGCGCCGTAGAAGGAGCCCCCTTGTCCAACAACATCGAGGCGGACAAGTCCGCGTTGCGAGAGCGCGTGTGGAGTGCGTTGGATGCCGCAGGGGCCGTGCGTGGACCTGTCCGCAACAGCATCCCCGACTTCCACGGCTCTCACGAGGCCGCAGAGCTGCTTGCCCAGCTTCCGGCGTGGCGTACCGCCTCGGTGGTGAAGTCGGTACCCGACACAGCGCAGGAGCCGGTTCGGGCAATAGCCCTGCGGGAGGGGCGTCTGGTCTACATGGCGGTCCCCCGGCTCGCCCTTCCGCACCCCTTCTTTGTCCTCGATCCGGCTGAACTGCCGAGTCCCGCTGAGGCCGCGGCGAACCGTCGCACGGCGGCGGCCATCGCACCGACGACCGACGTGGGCGGAATGCGGCCCGTCGACCTGATCGTTCTCGGGAGTGTCGCGGCCGATCGCTCCGGAGCCCGGATCGGCAAGGGCGCCGGCTACTCCGACCTGGAGTACGCGCTGCTCGCGGAGGCCGGACTGGTAGGGCCGGGCACCGTCATCGCGACGACGGTCCACCAGCTGCAACTGGTGGACAGCATCCCGACGTCGGAGCACGACGTCTACGTGGACCTGGTGGTCACGCCTACCGAGATCATCACGTGCCCGCCTCGACCTCGCCCGTCCGGCATTCTGTGGAACCACCTCACCGAGGCGAAGATCGCGTCAATTCCTGCTCTTGTGGACCGGCAGCTCCGTCAAGGCCGGACGGCCTAGTGTCCTGAGCCGGGCCAGATACGCGCCGGAGCCCGTCGCCTGAAGGCGACGGGCTCCATGACCTCGTGACAGCTGCCCCCGGCCAAGTGCCAGCCGCAGAAGCCCGAACTCGTCGCGCGGGATCGACTGGGCCGGCACGTACAGCAGCCACGTGACCGCCCGGCGGGTGCCGGGGTAGGTCCGGGACGTAGATCCGCTAGCGGGCGAAGGCGACGGGTCTGATCGGGGCGGGTGAGGTCGAACAACCGCTCCGAGTCGTCTTGGATGGAGCGCACCACAGCCAGGGCAGTTCTCCACCGTCTCGGGTGAGACTCAAGCTGCGAGGGCGCTGTGTGACGTGCCGGCGGCCCGCGGCTAGGCGGTGGGGGCTGCGGTGCGATCGAATCGCCCAGCCCTGGCGCCTTCAAGGAAGTCCTTCCACTCGGTCCACGCGAAGAGGAGAGGGTCCTTGTCAGGGTTCAAGGTGTCGCCCAACCCGACGAGTCCACGGTCGAGGAAGGCGACCTTCACGCAGTTGGTTCCACCGCTGCTGGCCGTCAGCCACTCCGCACGTTCGAACTGGTCCCTGACCCACGTCGGGTCGAGGAGGTTCTTCTCCTCAGCGGTGACGATGGTGTCAGCGTCAACATGGGAAGCGTGGGGCGCGAAGTCGTGGGTCACAAGAGGTCCTTGGCGATTCGAGCGAGCAGTTCCAGCGATTCCTTCGGCGGCAGGGCATCGGTCTTCAGGTGATCGCTGCAGGTGTGGTAGTCGGTGACGGTTGCGGGGTCGTTGAGGTGAAGGGCGGTCTTCATGCCCTCGATGGTGACCGAGTCATGGCCGGTCGGGAACGTCCAGGCCATGTAGGGCCCGTCCGTGCCGGCGTGCGCGCCGCGCGACAGCGGGACGACCTGGATGACGATGTCACGGTGGGCGCGGGCCAGTTCGATGAGATGAAGGACTTGAGCGCGAGCTGTGGCCCGACCACCGACTTCCTGACGGAGCTGGGCCTCGGTGAGTACTGCCCAGATCCGTAGCGGGGTCTTGCGGGACAGCGCGCTGAGGCGGGTGTTCCGCCGTACCGTGATGAAGCGCTCAATGTCCTCGCCACTCTTCCAGGCTCGGCTAGCGACGACTACGGCCCGCTCGTAGTCGTCGCACTGAAGGAGGCCGTGGACGACTACCGGGCACCAGATGAACAGGGTGTTGGCGATCTCCAGGTTGGCGAGGTAATCGCCGAGTGGGTCGTCTGCGACGCCGGGGTAGCGCTGGTGCCAGTCACGGTCGCGGGCGTTGCGCACCATCTCGCGCCAGGCTTCCTGGACGGCGGGGTCGGCGATCTGGAGGACATCGAAAAAGTGCGGGAGTTGCTGCGGCTTGATCCCCTGCGTGCCGTTCTCGATCTTCGAGATGGTGGACGCGGAGCCATACCCGAGTGCAGCGGCGGCCTGTTCGACGCTCCAGCCGAGTCGGGTCCGGGCAAGCCTGACTTCGCTCGCAAGGCGGCGTCGCCGCGGTGTCGGCTCGACAGCCACCTTCAGCACCTCCCCCTTCTCTGGGACAGGCTAGCGGTTAGGCAGTATCTCGCATATGCCGGTTCGGCGAAAAGGACAGAGTGTCCTTTCCGACCCTCTTGCCGTTTGCCTGACGTAGCGTCATCATCGGTTCACGGTTGGGAACGGGGCCGTGCGCCACCCTGCGGTCGGCAGGCGCCTCCCGTAGCCCCCTCGAACTTCGTTACACCACAGCCCGATTGCCGCCTGTGGGCCCTCATCCCGGTGCTACGCCCGTCCAGCTCGCGACGGCCCGGGAAGGCCCTTCGCGGACGTTCGGGCAGATGGGAGGCAACAACATGGACCAAGCCACCGTCTTAACGGCGCTCTCCTCTGGACCGGAGCGCAAGCCCGCGCTCACGACCTTGGCCGAGGGCCCCCGGGCCATCGATTGTCCGGACCTGGGCAGCGGGCGGCTCGTCTTCCCACGTCATCGGGAAGTTCGCCACCTACTTCGGCACCCGGGCTTCGTGTGCGCGCCGA
This sequence comes from Kitasatospora sp. NBC_01300, assembly GCF_041435235.1. NCBI lineage: Bacteria > Bacillati > Actinomycetota > Actinomycetes > Kitasatosporales > Streptomycetaceae > Kitasatospora > Kitasatospora sp. NBC_01300. The sequence goes on from NZ_CP108408.1 coordinate 3,702,372, forward strand.
CCGCCGCCGGCCTGCTGGACGAGATCAGCCCGGCGCTGCGGTCGGTACTCGAACCGGTCGCATCGTGGGTGCTCTACGCGGACGCCCCAGAGCACCAGCGGTTGCGGGGCCTGCTGGCCAAGGCATTCGCACCTCGGCGGATCGCCGCCCTGGAGCCGCAGATCACAGCGACGGCGGACGCGCTCGTGTCCCGGTTCATGGCGGCCGACGGCGGCGACGCGGTGCGCAGTATCGCTGAACCCCTGCCGGTCCACACGATCTGCGCGCTGCTGGGCATCCCGGACAGCGACCAGGGCCTCGTCAAAAGGTGGTCCGACGAGGTCATCCTGCTCACCGAACCCGCTCTCACCGGCGGCCAGGGGCAGCGGCTCGCCGCCGCCTGGGCCGGCCTATGGGACTACTTCACCGACCTCATCGGGCACCGCCGCGCCCGAGCGGTCGACGACATCGTCTCGGCCCTGGTCGAGGTGGAGGAGCAGGGGAAGCGCCTCACGCTGGAGGAGGCGGTGGCCAACCTGATCGCCCTGCTGATCGGCGGCCACGAGACCACGACGGGGCTGATCGGCGCGCTGCTCATCGCGATTGCAGACCACCCGGAACTGGCGGATGCGGCGGCCGGGTCGGCGGAGTCCATCGCCGGGTTCGTCGAGGAGGTCCTGCGCCTGGATGGGCCGGCGCTGATCACCGCCCGGACGGCTGCCGAGGACTGCGAGGTCTTCGGAGTGCCGGTGCCGGCGGGCCGACGGCTTGTACTACTCCAAGCATCGGCGAACCGCGACCCCGAGGTGTTCGAGGAACCGCAGGAGTTCCGGCCTGGCCGCCGCCCGAACCCGCACGTCGGCTTCGGCCACGGCCCGCACGCCTGCTTCGGAGCGGCACTGGCCCGCATGGAGGCGGCCGCCGTGATGCGCTCCGTCCTGCGGCGCGGCTGTCGGCTTCACGTGGAGGACGGGGTGACCTGGAAGGCATCGCAGGTGATCCGCTCCGCGACCTTCCTGCCGGTGTACGTCGAGCGGGAGGCGAAACGGTGATCCTCACCAGTGGGGCCATCCGGCGGTTCATCGCCCAAGGTGACATCGTCTTCTCCCCCTACGATCCGGCCGGAGTCAACCCCAACTCCGTCAACTACCACCTGGGCCGCGGGCTGAAGGTCTTCCAGGACCGCACCGGCACGTTTGTGGAGACGGAGCTGCCGGACGAGGGCTACGTGCTGGAGCCGCACCGGATGTACCTCGGGCACACCGAGGAGCAGATCGGCAGCAGCCTGTTCGCGATGCGGCTGATCGGATGCAGCAGCAACGGGCGGCGCGGGCTGTTCCTCCAGCTCTCGGCCGATCTGGGCCACACAACGTCCTGCCACCGCTGGACGCTGGAGATCGTTGCGGCTCTGCCGATCCGGATCTACCCCGGCATGGTCGCCGGCCAGGTTTCCTTCTGGTGCAACACCGGGCTCATCCGGCCGACCTCGGCGACCTACGCCTGCTTCAACCACGCCTGCGAGTCCCAGCCGCTGATCGGAGCACCGTCATGATCCTCACCGGACCCCAGGTCGCTCGGGAGGTCGAACAAGGCCGCATCAAGATCGACCCGTTCAACCCCCGTCGCTGCACCACCAACAGCTACGACCTGGCGCTGGGCAGCCGCGTGGGCGTCTACCTGGACGACATCCTCGACCCGACGCGTGAGCCCGAGGTCGAGTACCGCGAGATCCCGTCGACCGGGTACCTCCTCGAACGCGGCGACTTCGTCTTGGGCCACACCGTCGAACGGTTCGGCAGCGACGCGCTCGTCCCCATCATGCACGCCAAGTCCGGGTTCGCCCGCCTGGGATGCTTCGTCCACTGCACCGCGGACCTCATCGACCTCGGCTTCTACGGGCGCTCGACCCTGCAGATGTACGCGACACTGCCCATTGTCCTGTACCCCGGCATGCCGGTGGCGCAGGTCAGCTGGTGGGAGACCTTCGGCGAGATCGACCAGCTGTACAGCGGCAAGTACCAGGGGGCGGATGGCCCGATGCCCTCGCGCAGCCACCTCGACGCCTGGGCGGTGGCCGCCCGTGGCTGACGGCGCCTTCGCCCCCATCCGGCGCGGATCCGCATGCCCGTTCGCCGCCCGGGCCCGCATCGAGGCCGCTCCCGCCCACCCGGGGGCCGAACCGTACGAGGCCGGCTTGGAGGCAGGGCCCGTCCTGACCGACTTCGCGCGCCGCGTCGAAGACGAGGAACTCGACGGCCTGGTCCTCCAGCTCACCGACCCCGGTCTCGGAGCCACCCTCGAAGCCGTCGCCACCACCGTCCGGAGAACCGTCATCGGCCTACTGGCCGCGACCGGCGCCGACCCGGCCGCCGAACTCGCGCACGCGGGCGCCGATGGTTGGTGGCTGCGGCTGGCCGACATCCGCTGGTTCCTCGTCGTCTTCGCCCCCTGCTACCCCGACACCTCCCCCCGCTCCACCCACGGCTCGGACTCCACCTTCCTCCTCTTCCAGCCCGTCCACTCCTTCGACCGGCACGCCACCCCCAAGGGCACAGTCATCGTGCCCGCCGTCCGGGAGCGCATCCGCGACGCCCACCACGCCGCCGGCACCCCCTACGACTCCGACCTTGCCCAAGGGACCACCGAGGCAGCCAAGTTCGTCGCCGCACTCAACCCTGGTGACCCGCCCGTCGCCTGGTGGCGCCCCGGCCCCACCGAACCGGAGACGACATGACCACCACCGGCCTCGCCACCCTGGCCGACGCCATCGCCGCCACGCACGGCTCCACCGAACCCACGACGTGGGACGCGCCCACCGAACTGCTCGGCGCCGCCGCCGTGCTGTTCACCACCCACCCCGCCGACGGCGCCGATGAACTCCTGGCAGGCATCGCCCGCCTTCTCGGCCACGGCCCCCACCCCGCCGTCACCCTCCACGCCGGCTCGCCCGCCCGGGGCCCGCGCGAGCTCGACATCCTGTACCACGCCCTCGCGACCGCCGCTGAACCCGGACGACCGCCCTGGCCCCACGGTCCCGCCGATCCTGCCCGGCTGGCGGCCGCCACCCACGCGCTCACCGCTACCATCCCCTGCCGCCTGACTGCCCTGCGTGCCGCCGCGGTCCTCCACCTCCTGCACCTGCTTCCCGACATCGACGGCCACCTGCACCGCGACCTGATCCGCCGCACCACGTGGCTCCTCGACCCCCGCACCGACGACCCGGTCACCCTGCTGCTGACCCTCACCGCCCCCGACGACCCGCTCGCCCCGGCCCCTCGAAGCCACACCCACACCCGCAAACGCCACCCCGAACCGCTCCCACTCGCCGACTGGGACCTCTGGCCGGCCCCCGACCAAGTCCTCACCCTGTCCGGGCGCATCACCGCGGTCCGCACTCACAGCCACATCGCCTTCGCCGACGTCGCCTGGGACCGCCACGACGCCCAGTTCGCCTTCGACCCCACCATCGCCACCGACCTGCACGCCGGCGACCTCGTCACCGCCCGGGGCACCTGCTCCACCAGTCGCACCGGCCGCCCGACCCTGTTCGTCCGCCACCTGGAGTACCACGAACCCGGAGTCCCACCGCCGTTACCTGGCAGTGCCCTCCTCACCCCGCTCCTCGGCCCGCTGCGCGCGCACCTCGCCGCGGGCGGCTTCCGCGAGACGATCAGCCCCGTCCTCACCGACGGCTACTTCGGCGGCGCCGCACGGCCGTTCACCACCTGGGCGTACGCCGCCGGACGCCGCCAGTACCTGCGCGTCACCACCGAACTCGACCTGCTCGCCGCCATCGCGGCTGGCACCGCCCGCTGCTACGAGATCGGCCCGAGTTTCCGCAACGAGGGCCAACGCGGCCGTTCTACCGTCGAGTTCGTGATGCTGGAGGCGTACGCCGCCGACCTCACCCTCGACCAGGCCACCACCTACCTGGCCGACCTCGTCACCGCCACCACCGGCCTCACCGCCCCGCTGACCCACCAGAGCTTCGACGACGCCTTCCGCGAGATCACCGGCATCGACTCGACCGACGCCACCGCCGTCCGGGCCCTGGCCGCCGAGCGCACCCCGTACACCGCCGAGCACACCGACGACCCCGACCGCCTCGTCCGGCGCCTGTGGCGCCACAGCGTCCGCCAGCAACTGCGCGGCCTGACCGCGATCACCGACATCCCCGGCCTGGCCTCACCCCTGATCGTCGGCACCGGCCGCCAAGCCCAGCGCATCTGGCTCTACGCCGACGGCCTCGAACTCGCCGAGATCGCCGCCAACGAACGCGACCCCCACCGACTGGCCGACGCCTTCGTCGCCCAGTTCGCGGCTGACCGCCACCCGGCCCACCGCACCTACCAGCAGGTCATCGACCTGTACGACAGCGGACTTCCCCCATGCGTCGGTTTCGGCATGAGCGTTACCCGCCTGGCCGGCCTCCGTCCCACCCCCGTACCGGCCCAACGCCGAACCCCCGCGCTGCGCGCCGCAGAGAGGACTCCATGACCACCATGCCCACCTGGCCCCTGCCCACGGTGCCCAGGTCCGCCGAAGCCGTCCGGGCCGCCAGCTACCCCGACTTCGTCGCCATGGTCAACCAGACCAACGTGATGCCCGGCGCCCACGCCACGCTCAACACCTGGGCCCTGCACTCCCGCCTCGGCCCGCAGCACCGCCTCCTCGACGTCGCCTGCACCACCGGCTTCAGCTCGCGCGAACTCGCCCGCCTCACCGGCTGTGCCGCCACCGGCTTCGACCTCAGCCACGACTCGGCCAACCTCGCCCGCTACAACCACCGCCTCCTCGACCCCACCCTCCGCCTCACCTACCACCAGGCCGATGGCACCACCTACCGGCCCGACCACACCTACAGCCACATCGCCGTCGGCGCGGCCCTCGGCTTCTTCCCCGACCCGCCCGCCATGGCGAACCGGCTTCTCGGCTTCCTCGACAACGGCGGACACGTCCTCGCCGCACCGCTCTGGGCCCCCGAGCCCCTGCCCGACCACGCCGCCGCCGTCCGTCGCGACGTCTTCGGCATCACCAGCCCCATGGAAACCCGCCACCAGGCCCTCGCCCTCTTCGCCGGCCTCGACGTCCTCCACCAGGCCGACCACACCCTCACCCCCGAGCCCGACGACGCCATCGAGCACTATTGCCAGTCCACCGTCGACCGAGCCTGCGCCCAGAGCGGCAACACCGACCCCGCCGTCCGCACCGCCATGACCGATCGCCTGCGCGAGATCAAGCACGCCACGAACGTCCTTCGTGCCCACCAGCGCTACACCGTGCTTGTTCTGCGCTACGACGCCGGAGCCCACCCGAACCGCTACGTCGAACTCTTCTGATCATCAATCAGAAAGGCTTCACGGCCCCGTGATCGTCTTCGTCAACGGCCCGTTCGGCGTCGGCAAGAGCACCACCACCGCCCTGCTCGCCGAACGCCTGTCCCAGCCCCTGGTCATCAACCCCGAGGACATCGGCCACATGCTCTGGGCCCAGCTCCCCGAGCCCCTGCGCGCAGAGGAGTTCGAGCTGGAACCCGTCTGGCCCTCGCTCACCCACTGCATGCTCGACCAGGCCGCCCGCGCCTACGGACGCCCGATCCTGGTCCCCATGACTATCGCCCGCCACACCGTCTTCGACCGGATCGTCCAACCCTTGCGCGACGCCGGCCACGACGTCCGGCACTTCACCCTCCTCGCCCCGGCCGCCGCCATCCGCGACCGCCTGCGCGAGCGCGGCGAAGGTCCCGACAAGTGGGGACCGCTCAGCTGGGAGGGCAACCAGATCGAACGCTGCCTCGACGCCCTACGCCAGCCCGCCTTCGCCGACCACATCAACACCGAGGACCGCCCAGCCACCGAGATCGCCGACGAGATCCTCACCCGCACGGGACTCCCCGCAACGGCCTAACACAACGTTGAGGGCCGGGCCGGAGCAGCATGCTCCGGCCCGGCCATCGACGTCGTCAGCGACCCGGCCAGGCGGCACCGCCGCCCGGCTACCAGCCCTACGCGACGGTCAGCAGCGACCGAATCCGGTCCGCCCCGAGCGCCAGCAACAGAGTCGGCAGCCTCGGGCCGGTGTCCCGGCCGACCAGCAGCTCGTACAGCAGCACGAACAGCTCCCGCTGGGCCACCTTCAGCTCCGGCGACGCGGGGGCGTCCAGTGGCAGCCCCGCCTGGATCTTCGGCACGCCGTACACCAGCGCCGTCAGCCCGTCGAGCGACCAGTTCTCGTCCAGACCGTCCAGCAGCAGCTTCAGCGCCTCCCGCTTCACTGGAGACAGCTGCTCCAGCCGCTCTCGGTCCGGCTCCGCCCGCACCTGGGTCCGCTCTTCCGCCGGGACGTAGGTGCTCACCCACGCCTGCGCGCGGTCCAGTCGGGGTTGGGCCTCATCCAGGCTGGCCAAAGGCTCCCCGACAGTGAAGTCCCGCAGGATGCGAAGGGTCTGCTCCGGGTCGCCAGCCGCCACGTCCGCCACCGAGGCCAGCGTTCGAAACGGCAGAGGACGTGGGGTGGACGGCAGCGGCCCGGCCGCCGGACCCAGCGAACGGGCGCGCACCGCCACCTCCAGCTCCGTGGCCGTGGCCCCCTCTACCTTCCGGCCAAGCGCATCCCACTCGTCGTAGAGCCGCAGAATCTCCGCGTCCAGCGCGATGCTGAAGCTCTGGCGCGGCTGACGGCGGTTGTAGAGCCACCGCAGCACCGCAGGCTCCACGACCTCCAGGATGTCGATCGGGGTGGGCACACCGCCCTTCGAACTGCTCATCTTCGCCATGCCACTGATCCCGACGAAGCTGTATCCGAGGTACGACGGCGGAAGCCCGTCGAAGATCTCGCGCACCACCTGCGACCCGACGGTGAACGACGAACCCGGAGAAGAATGGTCGACGCCGCCGGCCTCGAAGGTCACGCCCTCGAAGGCCCAGCGCATCGGCCAGTCGACCTTCCAGACCAGCTTCCCGCCGTCCGTCTCGGACAGCGCGAAGCCGCCCTCATGACCGCACTCGCACCGGTACTGCATCTGGGTGCTGGCGTCGTCGAAGCTGACGACCGTCGTCGAGTCCCGTCCGCAGACCTCGCAGTACGGCCGGTAGGGGTAGTAGCTCCCGGCACTGGCGGCGGCCAGGTCCTCGTCGTCCTGCTCCACCTCGGCGTCGACGGCGGCCTTCTTCGTCCGGTACCGGCCGAGGACCCCGTCGATCTGCTGCCGGTGGCGCATCGCGTGGACGATCTGCTCACGGTAGGCGCCAGAGGTGTACATCTGCGTCTGGCTGATCTCGTCGACCTCGACACCCAGCTTGGCCAGCGCCGCGCGGAGCGGAGCCTTGAAGTGCTCCGCCCAGCTCTCGTGTTCTCCACACGGGTCAGGCACTGCGGTCAGCGGGCGGCCGATGTGTTCGGCGAAGTTCGAGGGGACACCGGCCGGCACCTTCCGGAGCCGGTCGTAGTCGTCCCAGGACAGCACATGGCGACACTCCAGTCCCCGGCGGCGCAGTTCGTCCGCCACGAAGTGCGGCACCATGATCTCGCGCAGGTTCCCGAGATGCACAGGGCCGGACGGGCTGATCCCGGACGCACACACCAGCGCGGCCCCGTCACGGCGTTTGCTCTCGGCGATCACCTGGTCCGCAGCCGCGGCCACCCAATCACCTTGCTTCACGCCCACGTCACAGTCCTCCGGCTGATGGGTATTCAGTGGAGTCTAGATTAGGGGTGGTTGGGGAAGATCGAGAACACGTCGCGACACGGCGCCGGCCGAGGAGGCCCGCGCGTCGCACTCGGCGGCTGGAGAGCCGGAAGCCCGTCCCCCAGGACCGGGGACGGGCTCCTAACGACGACCGGGGCTATTCCCAGCCGAGGGCCTGCCGGAATCGGTCGAACTCAGCCCGGGGGATCGACTGCGCAGGCACGTAGAGCAGTTGGGTGACCGCGCGCCTGGTCCCGGCGTACGTCCTGTTCTGGTAGATCCGTACCCGGGGGTAGATCACGGTCCACTCCGGGTGGGTGAGGTCGAACAGTTGCTCCAGGTCGCGCGGCAGTGGGTTGCCATCCTCGTCAACCAGCTCAACGTGATCGGTAGCGAGGGGCTGGTGAACGGTGAGTCCCGGGCTGACCGCGTCCTGGTGGTCGGGCTCGGGGGTCATCCCGCCGGGCTCGGGTGGCGGTTCGATGGGTGCGGCGGCCGACAGCTCGACCGGCGGCAGGTCGGCGGCTTGCTCGGCCACCGGGTCGGCCGGTGGTTCAGCCTCGGAGGCGGTCCTCGTGATCGGCTTGCGGGCGGCCATCAGTGGGTCGCCTTGAAGGTGCCGTAGACGAAGCTCTCCGGGCGCGGCACCTCCAGGCCGATCCGTTCGGAGCCGCGCATCGTGATCACGCCCCTCTCGAAGTTGTCGCGGTTCTCGGTCGACACCTGGACGCTTACCTGCTCACGGTCGTACAAGCGCGCGCCCAGACCGAAGGACCCGACGAGGAACTTGCCCTGCGTGATCGCCATGGAGTCCACGACGCTGAGTCGCCAGACGATCTTCTGCGCGCCGACGGCGACGTTGACGGCAACCCGGTACGCGCCCTGGTTATCGGTCTCCAGCTCCAGGTCCTCGAAATCGAAGGGGTGGAGCACGATGCCGCTGGGCGGGAAGTAGGCGAGGAAAGCGCGGGTGGCGGCGCGGCGGATCGCGGCGCTCTGCTTGTCGGGGTCGGCCTGGGCGTAGGTCTGCACGCCCTGGGTGTTGACGATGCCGGTGATCTTCTCGTCTCCACCGGTGCCGTAGAGGATCTCGTTGTCCTCGGTCATCTTGACGCCGTCGACGAGTTCGCTGTCGATGATGTCGCGCAGCCGCGGCTCGTCGGCGAGGGTGTTCTTGTGCACGGGCAGGGTGTGCCCGATCTCGGCGACCGGGTAGGTGACGGTCTTGAACGCCAGGCTCGACTGCGGGGCTCGCGCGTACACCTCGACGGCGGCCGTGCCGCCGGGTGGCACCTCCATGGCCCGCTCGGGCACGATCGCCGCCGCGTTGGTGAAGCCGGTGACGCGCACCCCGTACAAGATGTTGGCGGTGGTGGTCTGGGAGGGGAACAGGTCTCGGATGCGACCCGGCCGCACCGCGCGCGGCACAATGTCCAGGTGCTCGGGGACGCCGAAGCCGAGGACACCGGCGGTGCCGGCGCTCCGGCTGAACACATCCTTGCGGCCGAGCTGGTCCAGGGCGCTGCCGTCGATGGTCACCATCTGGTCGAACGAGCCACGGAAGCCGGCGGCCTTGAGGCCCTTGAACTCGTCGCTGTCGAGGAACTGCTGGCCGAGCGACTTCACCTGGCTGGCGAGGTGGGCCGTGAGAGCGGCGTCCTGCGGGGCGAAGGGCTGAGAGGTGGGCTCGGCGAGGAAGGCGTGGACGGTCGCCGCGCCCTCCAGATCGGTGATCAGCTGCTTGATCTCCTGCGCCTCGCCGAGAACCTTGCGGAACGCGGCGGCCTTCTCGGCCGAGACAGTGACGCCGCCGTCCTCGACGGTGAAGGCCGCGCTGATGCCGTCCAGTTCGGCGGCCTTGGCGCGCAGCGCGCCGTTGAGCTCCTTGAGTCGACTCTTGTCGATGGTGGGCACGGTGTGGCGCTCCTTGGGATGTTGCCGGGCCACCCCGCCAGCGCGGGACGGAGGGGGTCCATGCCGTGCGCCCGGTCAACACCGGGGCACCACGGCGATCGGCACACCGTAGAGACCGCTGATCGCTTGTGTCGCGTCGAGCGTCACCCCTCACGTTGGCGGTGCGGCATGCGACTCGACCGCGTTCTCAAGTCGATTTTCTTGCTGACTAGTTGGCTGTGCCCACGCTGCGGCGGGACGGGTGATGGTGGTGATGTCCGGCATGGTGCCGGATCGGCCGACACAGCCCGGCCGGATCGCCGGGCCTCTGGAGTTCAGCGTGTACCCATTCCCAAAGCCTCAACTCCCAACGCTAAAAGGAGCCTTACTGCCCTCCTCCAGGGCCGAGAGCGCCGAGGTAGGCCGCCAACTGGCCATCGACGGGACCGCGATGCAGCTCCTTCGGTCGTCCGAAGGCTGGGCGTTTCGGGTCGGCTCCGTCTCGACGGTGGCCTGGTACGGGCCGGCGGAGACCGTCGCACAGGCCGAGGACTGGATGGCACGGTACGCGGCATGGTGTCTATGGCCGCGGGCCCGGGCCCGCGGCCCCTGGGGCTGTCTCGCTCGCGTGCGGGAAGGCTGGGTCACCGCGCTGGCACACACCGGACTGCCGCCCGAAGTCGAGACCCACGTGGGCGTGCAGGACGCCGAGGAGCATGTCGCCCGCCATCTGATCGCACCGGCCGTGTGGTCGGCCGCGCAAACCGCGGACCTGCCACCAGGAATCCGCGCCGTCGAGACGCAATTCTGGGTGCGCGAGGGCTACCGGGTGTTGGCGACCTGGGCATCCACCGCCCTGGGCGCACTTACCCGGAACGCCCATCGGAAGAACGAACTCGGGCGAGGCAACTACTCCACAACGGACTTGGCCGAACGGCTCGGCATCTCGCACGCGACGATCTCCGGCGCGGCGGCCGGGCGAAGCTGGAACCCACAGATCAACAAGGCGGTCGGGGCCCTGGCCAGCCGAATACGGCCCTGGTAGAGGCCATGGGAGGAAGAATGTCGAAGGGGCGGATGCGCGATGCGCATCCGCCCCTTCGGCGTTCGTGGTAGCGGGGACAGGATTTGAACCTGCGACCTCTGGGTTATGAGCCCAGCGAGCTACCGAGCTGCTCCACCCCGCGTCGGTAAGGCCGACTGTACGGCACCGGTCGGTGATCACAAACTCGATTCAGGCATGGCCGGCGCCAGTGGACTCAGCGGGCGAGTTGTCCGGCGAGTGTCGGAGAGGGCTGCGGAACCTCGCCGAAGTCCTCGTCGTCGCACAGGACCGTCAGGCGGTTGATGACGGCTTCGAGGGCTGCGGGGAGTCGTGGGTGGAGGCCTTCGTGGCAGCGGGCGAGTATGTCGCGCCGCACCCCGTCGGGCAGCAGCGGGGCGAGTGCGCGGAAGGCGCTTGGGACGGGCGGCTTGGTCGGGAAGCTCTCAGCTTGGCCACGCCAGTGGGCTGCGTCGCGAGTCTCGCCGAGGGTGAGGTGGTGCAGGTGCAGCAGGTACGCGGCGGTTGCGTTGCCAGAGCCAGCAGCGAACTGCCACCAGAACTGGGCAGCGTCCACCCGGTTGGTGACGAACAGCAGGCTGCCGAAGACGAGTGCGCCTTCGGGGTGGACTTGGTCGGAGTTCACGAGCCGGTCAAGGGAGCGGCCAGCCTGGGGCGCGTTGAGGACCAGGGCGACGGCGAGGTCCAGTTCGTGGAAGGCCTGCTCGTGGTCCGACGGGAAGGGGGCCGGAGCCGCCGTGATGTGGGCGGCTGCGGCAGGCGGCGCGGCGCTGGTGCAGGTGTAGATCCTCGCCTCGGCGGTGCTCATGCCCGGACCGAGGTCGAGGTGCGGGTCGGCGTGCCAGGCGAGGAGGCTGGGATGCTGGTCGGCGGCGGGTCGGCTCACTGCTCCTCCTTTGGCCGTTCGGCGAGTTCGGGCCTGCCGATGGCGTTGGCGAGGCGGCGGCGGGCGTGACGGAGGTTGGAACGCAGGGTGGAGAGGGGGGTGCCGAGGAAGTCGGCGACCTCCTGTTCGTCCAGGTCGAGGCAGTACCTGAGTACCACGCTGTCGTGCTGCCGCTCGGGCAGTTCGAGGATCGCGGTCATCAGGCCGATGCGCTCGGGCAGCGTTTCCAGGCTGATGCGGGCCTGGCGGCGGAAGTGGTCGATGACCGCGTCCAGCGCCGCTGCCTGCACGGCGACCGGCTCGCTCTGCGCGGCGCGCCAGGCGGCGAGGTGCTCCTTGAGGAGCCTCCAGGCGTATGCGGCGGGAATCTCCTGGCGCAGGGCGATCGACCAGTTGCGGCGCAGGTGCTGCTTGGTCGCCGCCACCACCAGCTCGGGGCCGCCGTCACGGTAGCCGACCTGGGTGCGGACGAAGCCGAGCCAGGCGCGTTCGTGCGTGGCGCAGAACGCGTCGAAGGTGAGCGTCAGGCGCGCTCCGCCCGGTGTCGTGCCGTTGGTGTCGGTCAAGGTCCGGCCTCCCCTGCGGCCGCCGGTGCTGGGCGGCTCGTCCCGGTTGATCAGCATGACGGTTCCCCTCCCCGTACCGGCGCGCGGCCGGTGCTGGTGTGCTTCGGGGGGACACGAGTTCCCCTGAGGCACATGCAAGCGCAGTTGGGGCTCCTGGGTGCAAAGGAGGCGCAAAGAAAATGACTGACGGTAATAGTATGACTACTGCATTACCTGATCGATTGTCAGGTCGTCGTGTCTTAGGTTGGTCATCGTGGTTCAGTGCAGGCCGGCTCACCCGTCCGGGCGGCGTCGAGGTTGACATGCAACGGTCCTGGGCAGGAACCGCAAGAGCATCCGCCGGTGGCGCGCCGTGGCGCGCGGCACGGTAGCGCGGCAGAACAATAGGGCTGGGGGGCACGGTGGTGACGCGCGACGACGAGGACGACGAGATCGATCTCCAGCTCCACCGGGCCCACTCCGCCCGCATGTACGACTACTACCTCGGCGGGACCACGAACTTCGCCGCCGACCGCGAGGCCGCCGGCCAGGCGATCGCCGTCTTCCCGGCCGCCCGGGTCGCCGCGCGGGCCAACCGGGACTTCGTGCAACGCTCCACGCGCCTTCTCGCCAGCCAGGGCATCGCGCAGTTCCTCGATGTCGGCACCGGGATTCCCACCTCGCCGAACCTGCACGAGGTCGCGCAGGGGATCAATCCGCAGGCCCGGGTGCTCTACGCCGACAACGATCCGATCGTCTTCGCTCACGCACAAGCCCTGTTACTGAGCAGCCCAGAGGGCCTGACCTCCTACCTCCAGGCCGACGTCACCGACCCCGCCGCGATCCTCACCTCGAAGGAACTGGCGAAGACCATCGATGTCACCGCGCCGGTCGCCCTCAGCCTCAACGCCCTGCTCCACTTCGTCCCCGACGACCAGGACGCCTACCGGATCGTCGGACAGCTCAAGGACGCTCTGGCCCCGGACAGCGCCTTGGCGATCAGCCACGGCACCCCCGACTTCGGCCCGGCCGAGGCCGAACGCATCACCCAGGTCTACGCCGCCGCCGGCACCACGGTCCGCATGCGCACCCGTGAGCAGATCGAGCACTTCTTCGATGGCTGGGACCTCCTCGACCCCGGTCTCTGCCCGACCCACAGGTGGCGGCCAGAGGGCGTCGCCGAGCAGGGGATCACCGACGCCCAGGTGAGCGCCTACGCCGCCGTCGCGGTGAAGCGGTGACCTCTGCTGCCCAGTGAAGCATCCGCGGCACCTGCGGGTGCAACGGCCAGTCCACGAATCCCCGGCGGTGCGTACCGTCGAGTCAGCGAACCGCCAGGGTGGCGCTCAGCTGATGGTCCGCGCATCGGCGAACAGCGCCAGCGCCGCGCTGATCTCGTTCGGCTTGAGGACCGCCATGGCCAGGGTCTTGCTCTCGTCAGCCGGAGGCTCGGGCGGCTGCCAGTCGATGCCGGCGGCGGTGAGCACGGCGACGAGGTGCTGCACGGCGGAGGCCAGGCGGTCGGCGTTCTCTCCTGACAGGACGCGCCCCGCCTTGCTCTGGATGTCCGCCAGGGTCTTCATCTGGGAGGCGACCCGTTCCACGTCGGGTGCGAGGGCGGCCAGCGCCGCGTCGGGACCGGTGCCCTCGACGTCGAGGACCAGGCGGACGGGGCTGGGCTGGGCGACGGTCGGGACGCCGTCGCCGGAGAGCGTGTACGGGATCTCCCAGCTGGTCGAGTTGAAGCCGCCCTCGGTGTAGCTCCACACCGTGGCGATGACCCGGTCCGGGTAGGTGCCGATGATCTGCACCGTGCCGTACTCGAGGTGGTTGTCCTCGGTGGGACGCAGGCGCTGCTCCACGGCGGAGGCGATGGCGTCGATCCGCTCCTCCAGCGTGCCGGCCAGCGGCGCCAGTTCCACCTGGGTGTCGGCCAGGACCCCGCGGGCCTTGCCGGGGTGCTGCTTGAGGTCGAGGGTCGAGGTGTAGGGGTTCGCGCCGAACAGCACCGGGCTGTACTCGTACAGGTCCAGGTCGGTGATGCGGCGAACCCCCTTGGAGCGTTTCGCCGTTCGGACCTGGTAGCCGATCGACCACTGCACCTGGTCGCCGAAGAACAGCAGGTTGGCGTACATGTCTTTCCCGGCCTGGGTGGCCAGGTTGCAGCGGCCCTTGACGAGGAGCGCGCCGGCCTCGGCGGGCCAGGGCTGGCCGGTCGGCAGGGCGGCGGGCAGGCGCGGGTCTCCGGGCAGCAGTTCCTCGGTGTGCTCGGTGCGGGCGGTCCACACGTTCCAGTCGTGCGACCACACGCCTTTCGGCGTGATCTCGGTGAGGGTGCGGGCGTAGGCGCCGGGCTCGATCACGTCGCCGTCGTGGTCGCGCAGCCCGGTGATCGACACGAGCGTGGTGAAGGTGCCCTGGTCGTCGTCGGTCTCCAGGACGCCGAGGCTCGCCTGCTTGTGGTCCAGCGTGCTGCTGGGGGTCGGTGCCACCGTGTCGCTCCCGTTCGCTGGGTTGGTGGCGGTCACGGTAGGCGGACGGCGTGCTTGGGTCTCGTTCTACCCGTCGTACCAGTTGTCGTCGTCGGTCTCGGCGTAGACCTGCTGGACGTGCCAGTCTCCGGGGCCGGCGAGGATGACGACCTCGGACTCGTCCAGGCAGCCGATGCCGGTCCCGGGCACAGCGAGGATGCGGGTGACCGGCACGTCGCCGCTGATCGTGTAGCCGACGTCGACCTCGCCGCCGCGCGTGGCGAAGTCGGCGGCGACGTGCTCTTCGGTGGTGAAGGACGACAGCGGGCGCAGAGGCAGGTCGATGCCCGTGCCCTGACCGTCGATCCCGCTGACGTGGGTGTCGTCGTAGACGCCGGTGAAGCCGCGGTGGACGGTGATGTGGGTGACGCCGAGGTCGGCGAAGTGCGCCTGGGTGGTCTCCCACATGGCGGTGAGGAAGGCGTGCAGCACGGGGCCGTCTTCGGCAAGAGCGTGGGTGGTTTCAGTCTCGAGGTTGGCGTCGCCATGGTCCCAGGCCATGGTGTCGGCGAGGGTGAAGGCCTGGCGGGCGGTCTCCTGGAGGGCGAGGGCGTCCGCACTGTGGTCGTTGGAGGTCGCCGCCCACCCGGCGACGTGGTGGGAGACGGCCTCGGCGCGCGCGAAGTCCCGGTATTCCTCGGCGCTCATCCTCACGTAGCCCCAGGGCTCGCGGCGGGCGCCGCTGTCGAGGTCGGCTTGCTCGACGTAGTCGGCGTAGCCGTTGGCCCCGGACTCCGGCCGGTACGCGGCGAGGTGCCCGTCTCGGACCCGGGCGAGGCGTCCGCGCTGCTCCTCGGACAGCAGCATCTCGTCCGTGGCGTCCATCTTCTTGGCAAGCGAGTCGCACATGGCGGCCTTGACCTTGCCGGGGGACCGGTGGCGGCTGCCGAGCAGGTCCGCCTGGCTGACCGAGTGGTCGTCCGCGAGTGTGCCGGGCAGACCGACTCGACCGGCTCCAGGGTGGTGGGCGAACCGGCCGCGGCCGTCACGCGCGTGCCGAGCCTCGTCCCAGAGCCTGTTCTTACGGCGCAGCCGCAGGGTGACGGTGGGGAGCTGGACGTGCACCGCGCCGCCTTCTGCCGGGATCGGGTCGCGGCAGCGTGCCACCGGGCCCGGGGCGGTGTCGCGCCGAGCAGCGCGGGTTACTCGGCGGTCCGCCAGTGCCAGGTCCCGGGGCCGGCCAGGATCACGACCTCCGACTCGTCCAGGCAGCCGAGGCCTGTGACTGGTGTGGCGATCACCCTGCCCGCGGGCACGATCGCGCTCATGACGATGCCGGGCCCCTCGGCGACGGCGAAGTCGTGGGCGGTGTCGGGGTCGAGGGCGAACGCGGAGAGCGGGCGCAGGAGCGGGTCGGAGAGGGTGCTGCCATCGGCCGCCCATCCTGCGGGTGGCCGACCGTCGGGGGTGGCCACACCCCGCCACACGGTCAGGGAGCCGAGGTCCGCCTCGGCCAGGTGGTTCTGGGTGCGGTCCCACATCGCCGCCAGCATCGCCGCGTACCCGGTTCCGAAGGCGGCTCGATGGTCGGCGGTCTCCCGCACGAGCTGGTCGGTGCTGGGCCAGTCCGCGGCCGGGTGCAGCCCGAAGGCGTCTCGCGCGGTCTCTTGGACGGAGAGGGCCCGGGAGTCTTCGTCGTTGGACGTCATCGCCCAGGTGGCGACCATCTGGTTGACGGCGTCGTGCCGCAAGAGGTCGCGTGCCCGGTCCGCGTCGACGTGCGTCCAGGACGCGTCCGCCGGGGACTCGCTGGGCCAGACGGAGTTGGCGATCCCGGTCGCCGGGTCCTCGTACGCGTGCACCTCCCCCGAGCGCACACGGTCGAGCCAGACCCGGTCGTGTTCCAACAGCAGCGTCTCGTCCGGCATGTCCCGCAGGTCGCGGGTAATCCCGTCCACCACGTTGGCCTTGTACGCCTTGGCGACGCGTTCGCTCTGCCCGTCACGGAAGACCAAGCCGTGCTGCTCCTCATCGAAGTGAGGTTCGGAACGCGGTGCCCGGGACGGCCGACCTGCGGCCGCCCGAATCCGCTCCAGCAGCGAGTCCAGCCCCGTGCCGGGGCCGTGCGCGAACCGGCCTCGGCCGTCCCGAGGGTGCAGGTCCTCGCGGAACGGATAGTTCTTCCAGCGCAGCCGCAGGCGCACTTCACGAACTGCGAGGCGGGGCACTCGGACTCCTGGTGATCGTCCTCAGGTCGAACCAGCACCATCGCAGGAGAGCCGCCTAGCGTCTCGGCGCGGTCATCGCCGAACGCCCACTCAACGGAGCCAAGCGGCAAAGTGCTGGCGAACCTCTTCCTCAAGCTCAGTGGGACTTCGCTTCGGTTCCAGCCCGGCGGCCCAGGAATCGGGGCCGGCGTGCAACTCGTGCCACTTCGGCCGAGGGATTCGCCGGAGGCGTCCCGGGTTACGGAGAGCGAAGCCATCGAGTGTGGTGTTCCACAACGGCTTGAACTCCGTTGTCAGAGCGTCGACTACTGGAGGGATGAAGAGGTCATCGATGAAGAGCACTTGGACCATGAAGTCCGCCGGGTCAAGGTCGCGGCTCTGGAAGAGAGTACGGCGGTGTTCCTCAAGTCGATGGCTCACGGTCGGGCGAGGTAGCTGTGCCCTCGATGACGTCGGCGAACTCTGAACGCCGCCCACGTACAGCGGAAACCCGCTTCCGGCGATGGGCATGTAGAGACGGTGAGCTCCGATGTAGTAGATGCCGTAGATGCCTGCGTCACGTGCCCAGAATGAGGCGTCTTCGATGTCGTAGGGCATAGCCGAACGGAACCTGTCAACGACGCTGCGCACTAGGTTCTCGGGTCGGAGCGGGTCGAAGCTGAGTTCGCGTAGACGCGGGTCCGCCGACGGCCGGGCAACCTCCCACGTCGGTTGGACCAGCCTCCTATGAGCCACGGCCTTCTCGAGCCGCGGCTGCTGCGCCTCCTCGTTCCGAGCGATCGCCAGGAGGTTGTACAGCGGGGCCGGGTCCGCATCCAACGTGTCCGCGATCGTCTCGATGGTCCGATCAGACGGGGGTGGGCTCTCCGGGCTGAACGCCGCCGAGACGGTCGTCCGGGACAGGTTTCCCCGGATGGCCAGCTCTTTCTTAGTCAATCCTGACTGATCGAGCAGGCGGCCGAGGGTATCGCTCAACTGCTGCCGACCGCTCTGGTCGCCCACGGGGCTCACTCCTCGACTCTCAGGTGTACAGTTGTGTTCAATCCGGCGGATTGAACATGCGCTGAACGCTGGCGCGCTTCACACTCTCCCAATTCTCCAGGAAGGGCGGCCATGCGGGCCCTCGTGTTCGTGACCATCGCTCTGGCGAGCCTCGTCGTTGCTCTCAGCAGCGGCCTGCTCCGCTACTGGCGCACCCGTTCCGTGCCCGAAGCAGTGGAGCGCGGCGCTGCCGCCGCTGGCGCCACACTCGCTCTCGGCGCGGCCTACCTGGCCGTCGTCTGGGTGAAGTAGCGGGCAGAGAAGCGGGCTACTGCACATCTTCAGCGGGCAACGACTCCGCCTCTTGCCGTAGGCCGGCTGGCGCGGCCTTACCGAAGGGCTGGGTCAAGATCCGGCGTGCAGCCTCCTGCCTGGAGACGCGGAGCACCTGGGCGAGCCCGTCGAGTGTGGTGACGGGCTCGCCGTTCGGGTAACGGATGTCCCAGCGCCGGCTGCGCAGCCAGTCCTCGTTGAGCTGCTGGCGGTCGCTGGGCGTTCCGGTGGTCATGCTTCATCCTCACACGGGGGTACGGCGGGGTGGTCGCGGTCCGTCTGCCAGGTGATGCGATCAGCGCTCGAGCCGCCAGGCAAGGCGGCAGCGGCAGTTGGCGGACTGTCCGGGTGGCGCGGTGGTGTCGCCGGGGTGGCGCAGCGGGTCGTCGCCGATGGTGAAGGGCTGGTCGTAGGGCTGGGTCTGGCCGTCGGCCTCGTCGTGGTCGGGCCGGGTCCGGCCGTCGTCGTGGGCGACCCAGCGGCGGACGAGACCAGTGCGGGAGCTGGCGGCGGCCTGGTCTCGGGCGCTCTCGATAGTGGCGGTGGCGAGGTGGCCAGCCGTGATGCTCGCCCAGTTCGCGAGGGCGCGGCCCCAGTCGCGGGTGGCCTCGGCGATGCCCGCCAGGCTCTTGCCCTCCCGGTCGGCGCTGGCCGCGTCGTCGGCGAGGGCCCGCGCTTGCCCGGCGAGCCATGTGGTGAGCAGCGGGGCGAGCGCGGGCCAGACGGCGACGGTGGAGGTGTTGGTCGCGCCGAGGGCGGTGTGCAGCTCGGTCGCCGCCGTGGTGGCGGCCTGCTCGATGAGGGGCTGGAGGGCCTGGGCGGCCTCCTGCTGCCAGGTGGCGACGTCGATCACCTGGTCGACGGGCAGGTCCTTGGCGCCGGTGCGGGCGGTGGTGTCGCCACGGTGGTCCCAGTGCCGGGTGCCCTTGCGGTACCGGGGGGAGTTGAGCCGGGCGATAGTCCGCTCGGTCCAGCGGGTGGCGAGTGCCTGGAGAGCGTCGTCCAGCCGGCCTCGGAGAGAGTCGGCCGCGGTCTCGTCCAGGACGAGGTCGGCGGCTGGCGTGAGGGTCTTGGCCGCAGGTGGTGCTGGGGGCGGTGTCGTGGTGTTCAGGTCCGGGGCGTCGGCGGCGCGGGCGGGCAGGGCCGTGCGGCCGGAGGCCAGCCACAGGGCTCGGGTGGCAGGGGTGTCGTCGATCTCGTCGGCGTACCCGGCGAGTTCAGCGTAGGAGCGGACTGAGCGGACGCCGGCGGCGACTTCTTCGCGGGCTTCGGACAGGCGCTTGGTGCGGGGTTCGCGCAGCACGTCCACGTCGGAGGTGTCGAAGTAGACCTCGTTGTCGTCGTCGGCGTCGTCCTGGAAGGCCGCGGCGATCAGCCGCAGGTGCGGCGGCATGGTGATCTCCCAGAACGTGGTCTTCTCCGCGCGGGCGTTGTCGAAGGTGCGACCGGAGGCGTTCCCGAGTTGGGACTCGGGGACGCCGAACGCTGCGAGCAGTTCGACCTTGGAGATGGCGGCGACAGTCTCGTAGGCCATGTCCCGGGGTGTGACGGAGGTGTCGGTGACGGTGACGTTGCCGCCGCTCAGCACCGTCCAGGCGCCGGCGGCGGACGGGCCGGTGCCGAATTTGGATCGCAGCAGGCGTAGTTCGTCGTCCTCCATGTCGCCGTCGATGCCGATGACGCCTCCGGGCCTGGCGTCGTTGTTGACGAACGACAGGTTGTAGTGGCGGGTGAAGAAGTCGAGGTCGGCGCTGAGGCCGGCGGCCTCCAGCGGGGTGATGCCGCTGTACGGGTCGAGCGGGTGGGGGTTGCGGATCCACCTCACCTGATCGACGTCGAGGCGGCGCAGCTCGCCGGTGATCGTGACGGTCTCGAAGTGGGAGATCAGGTCCCTGCCGGTGGAGGGCACGGGTCGGGTCCGGCCGGGTGGCAGCAGGTCGATGCGCAGCAGGTCGCCTCCGCGCGAGAACGTCGGCTCGAGGAACACCCCGCGCTTGGAGAGCAGCAGTTGCATGCTGACCCGTTTCTTGAACACCCATGCGCCTTCTGCCGGGTTGGCCCTGACGTTCATCGCCCGGTAAAGCGGATGGACGTCATGGGGTGGCAGGGGCTCGTCGGAGGTGCCGCTTCGCCGGCGGACCCGCAGGGGCCGGTCCGCGGCGTGGTTGGAGATGGTGTCGACCGCCTTGTAGATCCACACCGCGCGTTCCATGCCGTCACGCACGGCCCGTTCCACGGACCACGGGCGGGCCCGGTGCACGCCGGCGGGCGCCCAGTTGAAGGCGTAGTCCGGTGCGGACTTGGTGGCCGGTGCGGGGCGGCGCAGGGTGGGGAACCAGCGGCGGGGCATCCGTTCTCCTACTGCTCGTTGTGGTGACCGAGGACGGCGGCGACCGAGAGTGCGAGGAGGCTGGTGCAGCCGAGGCCGAGGCGCGGGTCGGTGGCGTAGGCGGCCGCGTTGAGGCCGATGGTGCCGAGTGCGAGCAGGACGACGGCGACGACGTCACGCACCCGGCGTACGGTCAGGTGCGCGACGTCGTCGGTCAGATGGGGCTGGTGCCTGCTGGGTATGGTCACGGCAGGCAGGCTAGGCACTTCGATGCCTAGCGTCCCGGCGGCTGCTCCCGCTTCCGGTTGCCCGCGTCCCCAGGGTCCGGCTTGCGGAAGTTCTCGGCCGCGGCGACTTGGTGGCGGTTCTCGGGCGAGGGACGGCGCTTGCGGGTACCGATGGGCCCTCCGTGGAGCATCGGGTCGGAGGCGGCGCAGGGCTGATCGCAGACCTCGTCGTAGGGCCTGCGGCAGAGGGTGCAGATCACGTCTGCGCTCTGGATCTTCGTCGTGGCCGGGACGCGGTAGATGCCGCGTCGGCGCGCGTAGGCGGCGCCCTGCGTGTCCACAGGGACGTACGCGGCGATCACCCACTCGTGAATGGCGGCGTTGGCGTCGTCGGTCGTTGTGCTGTCGGTGGTCAAGGCTGCGCTCCCCTCGCCAGCGGGCGCCCTGTGGGTGGGTGCCGGTGGCAGCAGCGGTTGTTCGTCGTCCTGTTCTGCACGGGCCCGTGGCGCTGGTGGTCCCGTCTCGTTCGTCCGGTGCGGCGTGGTGGCCGCGCGCGTGGCCTTCGGGCGATACCCGAAGGGGCACTGTGGTCAGTGCTGGTCCGCTGATCTGGCGTCTTCCAGCATGGAGGCCTCGATGTCCCAGCCCTGCATGCCGAGGACGGCCAGGGGGGCGGTCTCGGCGCCGGTGTGAATCACCGCTCCGATGGCTTCCAGGATGGAGTCGCAGGCGGCGCGGGCGCAGCGGTCGCCGGCTTCGGGACCGATGACGACCAGGTGTCCGTCCGCGCCGAGGAGCGGGGTGTGCTGGTAGGCGATGGCGTGCCTGCGGGCGAGGTCTTCAAGTTCACGGCTGACGTTGTCGGTTGCCGGAGCGAGGTTGAGCCACCAGGCTCCGGGCTCCAGGGCGTCGAGTGCACCGGCGGCCGGGTGGGTCAGCACCTCGCGGAGTTCGTCGATGTCCTGGATCAAGGTGAGGAGCGCGTGGGCCCCGGTAGCGGCTTCTCGGGGCGTCGGGTGGGTGGTGGGTCGACGGCAGGCGGTGTCGGTGTCCGTGGCCCCCCAGGCGCGGACGGAGTAGTTCGCGGCAGCAAGTCTGCCGGCGGTCTGATTTGCTCGGGAGTTCGCCCCCAGTACGGCAAGAGTTCGCAAGTGTCCCCTCCATTTTGCGAGTTACAGATTGGGGGATTCCCCCTTGATCGACCGTAGGTGGTGTGCGCTCTGTTGGAAATCTGCTCAATGCACAAGCCAGGTATCACCGTTGCACATCAGACACAGTGAGCGCTGACTCGATGACTGTCTGTGCCGTGTCCGTCTCGGGCGGGCTCGCTCGGCGGCGCGGGCGCCCTCGGGCCCTAGTGGACGGGCAGCGGCAGCCGGATGCCGAACTGTACGGCGATCGCCAGAACGACGTCGTGTGCGTCGGCGGCGAGCAGGTCCCGCTGGAGCAGGCTCGTGGCCGTGCGCAGGCGCTTGCGGACGGTCTGCGCGTGGACGCCGAGAGCCTGTGCCGCGCGCGAGGTGTCCCCGTTGGAGAGCACCCACTCCTTGAGGGTGCATCGCAGTTCTTCCGAGAGCGGGTACAGGAACGTCCGTACCCAGACCCCGACCTCCGGGCTGGCCAGGTAGGTCTGGAGGTCGGCGGGTCCGACATGCGACGCTTCACCGCAGCTCTCGTCCATGAGCACGGCCTCCAGCGCGAGTGCGGTCACAGCACGGTCGCGGATGCTGTCGAGATCGACACCGAGGATGCCGGCCGCGGCGCGCACCCTGTTCGTGATGGTGTTGCGGTGGGCGCCGGTGAGTTCGGCTGCCGCCCGCACGGAGGACTGCAGGGTGAGGGTGAGAGCCTGGATGAGCACGTCCCTGTCCGCCGTCGCGCGCTGCCCGAGGAGGGGGCGCAGTACGGCGGTGGCCCAGCCCGGGTAGAGCCCGTTGAGCAGTTCCGGCAGGTTCGCCTGCTCGGTGTAGAGCGCTGCCCTGCCGCGGCCGAGCCGGGCGTTGGCGAGCGCCCGCAGGGCAGCCCGGTAGGACTGGGCGGTCTCGGCGATATGACGGACCGGGCTGCCGCCGAGGTAGCAATCGGGGTGGCGGGCGACCAGGACGCGCAGCTTCTCGCCCACGCCGTCCCAGGTATCGCCGCTGGCGCTGGGCTGCGGGACGACGAGGATCAGGTGCGAGTCGTAGACCGGGCACCTGACGACGAGCGCGGCACCGGCGGCCGCTCGCCAGCACTCCTCGCGAAGGCGGTCGCGCTCCTGCGCGCGGCCCTCCAGGAGGTAGACGCGCGCATGGTCCTGATCGAGGAGGCCGGGGTAGAGGCTGGCCGCGGTACGCCGGGCTTTGAAGATCTCGCCGCCCATCAGGAGCTGGAGGACGGCGACGTGCAGCGCGGACACGGTGGCCTGCTGGCCGTGGATGGCCGACTCGGCATCGGCCACGCTGAGGTGGAGCGCGAGCAGGTCGGCGGTACGGCTGATCACCTGGGTGAGCGTGCGGTCGAAGGGCGATTCCCGGCTGACGGCGAGGACGGCTCGGGGCTTGGTGGTCCCGACGGCGACGAGGCGGATCTCGTCGCCGCCGCTCTCGAGAACGGCCGACTCAAGAGCGCCGGCCGCGACCTCCTCGACTTTGTCGGCGACGGTGGTGAGCTTGTGGGCGGCGTGCTGCGGCGCGGTGGCGACCAGTGCTCCGTCAGAGCCGACGAGTGCGACGCGGGCTGCGTGCTCCGTGGCGAGCCAGCGCACGATCCTGGCCAGGTGGAGGGCGTCCGGGGAGGGCCGGAGGTGTCCGAGCAGCTGGTCGCGCCAGATGATCGCCCGACGCAGATCGTGCAGCCGCGCGCGCGTCACGGCCTCGGCGATGTCGGTCCAGGATGTGCGGCTGGGCAGGGTGAGGAGCGGGACGCGCAGGCGCTCCATGGAGTGCGCCAGCTCGGGTGGGATGGAGCCGGCGGCAGAGACGACGGCGAGGGCCGCGATGCCTGCGCGGGCGGCACGGGCGGCGAGCTGGTCGAAGGACGTGTCAGCCCACTCGTCCAGGTTCGCCACGGCGAGGGTTTCGGTCAGGCTGCCAGGCCAGACGCGGTCGCCAGGGTGGAAGGGCGAGACGGACTTGATCACGCGGGCCAGGGCGCTCGGGGCGGTACCTGGGAATTCCCTGAGCCCGAATTCGCGCATCCCGGTGAGATGCTCCAGCGCTGGCATTCTTCCCCCTCAGCATGGCGACACGGATCGCGCTCATGCCAAGGAATCAGGACCCCCCTGCTTGGCATGACTGATTCGCCCCAGTAGATACGCCATCCAAACCCTCGCTCATCTCCCCTGTCAACATGAATACTTGAGATATGCATGGCGCGCATATTGCCTTGCGCATTCACGCACGCAAGGAATTTTCTGACTTTCCATCAGACGATCATGCGGACGCGGCGGCGGCCGGTCTGCGGCTCGTAGGGCGCCAGCAGGACGGCCTCGGCACGGTCCGGCGAGCGAACCCCGCGCCGCTGCATCGAGCGCTTGGATTCGATGACGGTGCGCCCGCTGGAGTCGGTCGACATCTTGGGCGCGGACAACTGGGCCTGGGTACGGCGGTCGATGCGCAGCCGTATCGATCCCTGGCCGTGGGGAGACAGCAGCGCCCTCATCGCCAGCCACATCTCGTCCCGCTTGCTGGAGGGGCGCAGCGTCGCGGCCTCGTCGTCGCGGCCGGTGCCCTCGCTGGCGATCACCGTGACGATCTCCCCGCGGTGGAGGCCTTCGCGCCGCCAGGCCTCCAGCAGGCCGGCCACGCCCCAACCGACGCCGACACCGTCGATCTTGACGCGCACCGACGTGGTGCTGCCGATCGCGTCGGCGAGCCGTTGGGCGGCCTCGATCTCACGCAGGACGACCCCGGCGACGACCACCGGGTCGGCGTTCTCCTGGCCGGCGGCGGCGTGGCGCAGCTCTACGAGGTCGCCGACGGATCGGGCGATCGCGAACTCGTCGCCGCCGCCAGCCGCCACGTCCACCCCGAGTCGCACCCACGCGCCACGCTTGACCCGGTGGAGGCTGGTCTCGCCGTCGAGGCCGAGGGCGTTGAGGGGCGTGAAGTCCGGGCCGTCCGGCTCCGGGGTGTCGCTGGCACGCTCTACCCAGGAGGAGGGGATGGCTCGGGCCTGGCCGCCCCGGGGGAAGCGGGCGTGCACCTTCGCCGCGACGAACGGGCTGTCGTCCCCGTGATCGCGGATGGTGTCTTCAACCCATTGGGGGTCCACGAGGTGGGTGGCGAGCAGGTGGGCGGGGCCCTGGGGCGGGCAGGCGCGGCAGCGCCGGGTCCGCTCGCCGGACAGCAGTGGTGTGTCGTAGACGCTGATCGGCAGGACATGCACGCCAGGGTCGGCGCACGTCTGCTCGAACCAGGAGCCCTCGTCGTCGGTCGAGGGGTTGCCGATCAGCAGGGCGCGGGTGTGTTCGCCGGTGAGGGCGCCGCGCATGGCAGCGCCGATGATCCGGCCGATACCACCGGCCTCGTCCACGATGAACATCAGGCGGGGTGCGTGGATGCCCTGGACGGCGGACTCGTCGTGGTCGGGGGCGGAGAAGCCGTAGGCGACCACGACGTCCGTGCCGTGGTGGTCGGGCATCTTCCACTGAGTGACACCGACTTCGCCTGGCAGTCCCGTGCGGGCAACGATCTGGCGGATGTGGGGCCACATCTGGCGCTGCACCTGGCGGGCGCGGGTGGCGGTGGTGACGGTCAAGGCGGTGCCCGGGGGGTGGACGACAGAGGACCAGACGGCGGCCCGGGCGGCGATGTGGGTCTTGCCGGAGCCGAAGCACGAGGGGACGGCGACCCGACGGTGGTCGACGAGGGCTTCGAGGATGTCCCGCTGGCGGCTCCACTGGGACTCGCCGAGGACGTCTTCAACGAATCCGACCGGGTCGTCGGCCCACAGGGCGTAGGGGGTGCCGGCCTCCGCGTTGGCCGCTGCGAGGACCTGCGCCCAGTCGGCGGCGTCGAGGGTTCCGTAGAAGCGCCGGCGGACGGCGGGGGTCGAGGCGGCGAGGTCGGCGTACAGGCGACGGCCGAGCCTGCCGGGACGGGTCGCAGGAACCGCGGGCAGTGGCGTGGTCACGGTCTCCTCCTCGTCGTGTCGATCGGCAGGCCACGGTGCCGGGCCTGCGGTCAGGTGTCGCGCCGAGGGGTCCGCGAGATATTTACCTCGATCTTTTTTATAGACCTGAGTCAACTTCTCTGCGAGGCTGGTACCGCCAGCCGGGGATCGCGAACCCCCGGCCCCAGCCTCAAGGAGACCAACCATGGCCCTGACCACCCGAATCACCGCCCGGCACGCGGCAGTCGCCTTCGCCCTCACCACCGCTTTCACCACCGGCATGGTCATCAGCACCCGCCCCGCCGCTGCCCCGGCCAACCCGGCAGCCGTGACCATCAGCCCCGCCCCGGCGCAGCCGATGCCCGCCACCGCCCCGTCGGCCCCCACCACGGCCCCGCAGGCCGCCCTCTCCCCGGCAGCCACCTGCCCCGCCCCCGCCGATGCCCCCAGCCCGGCGACCGTCACCCTGCCCGAGACGCCCGCCACGATCACCGTCACCGCCCCGGCCGTGACGATCACCGAGCCCGCCCCGACCGTCACCGTGACGATCACGGCCACGCAGATCGTGACCGTCCCGACGGTCACGGCCCCCGCCCCGTCCCCGACCGCCACCACCCTGCTCCCGACGCTGGCCCCCTCCCCCTCCCCGACCCCGACCGCTCCCCGCACCCCTCAGCCAACTCACTGACCTGAGACCGGGGCTCCTCCGCCCGAGGAGCCCCGGCCCGGCAGGGACAGCACCCAGCCGCCTCCCGTCTTCGTCGCGACCACCCCGAGCTGGCGGCGAGCCCGCTGCACCGTTCGCGGGGCGAGCCCGACGGCGGCCGCCGCCGCCAGCACGTCCCGGGCCGGCGCCGGGCCGGCCGCCAGCATGCTGCCCAGGAGCCTGTAGGCACTGGTGCTCGCCGGACGCCGCCGTGGCAGGTCCGCGCCGGTCATCGCCTCATCGCGGCCGCGCGCGAAGCGGCTACTCCACACCACCGGCCGGGTCCGGCCCGCCTGGTGGAACTGCAGGCCGCCCATGACCGTCCAGCCGCTGCTGAACACCGGCACCAGCGCCATCGCCCCGTCCGCTCCGTGAACAGCCATGTGCACCGCGGTCGTGAGCGAGGACCGCGAAGCCTCCTGCGCCCGGCGCGAGGACGACCAACCCGCACGCTTCGAGGCGTCCCGCACCGCCAGGACCGCCGTGTCGACGCGCTGCGCCAGTTCCGCCAGCATCCGCAACGCCCTCTCGACGGGTACCCGGTACGGGCAGATCGTCATGAGGTCCAGCACCACCAGCTCGGGGCGCCGCTCACACAGGAACCGCTCCACCTGGTCGGCGTCGGCGGGCAGGCGCAGCCCTCGCTGCCCACCGCGCCCGCCCAGGACGGCAGCCACCTCGACCCGTTCGCCGCCCGGCCCGCAGGCCTCCAACAGCTCCGCCACCTGCCCGGCGGTCTGCGGCGATGCGAGCACCAGCACGGTGCGCGCCGCCTGGGGCTGTTGCCCGTCCGGCAGGACCGCCGCCGTCGCCGCCCGCACCGCGACGTCCAAGGCCACCGCCATGGTGCTCACGCCGTCCTCCCCGTCGATCAGGCTCACGCCCGCCGACGGCACGTACCCGGGCCAGATCCAGCCGGGGCCGTCCTCGAACGCCGGCGGTGCGACCACCACGTACTCCGGGCCCAGCCGCAGCGCCGCCGAGATGTCCTGCGTCTCGCATCCGTCGGCAAGGCAGTCCAGTTCCACACGGCCGTCCCCGGCGGCGAGCACCAGCAGGGAGCCCTGCCGGTCGTCGTGAGCCGGGCACCGCGCCAGCCAGCCGCCCTCGGTCGGCCGGACGTTCCCCCATCGGCGCAGCGCTGCCAGCACCGTCTCGTACTCCTGCGCCACGCGCCTGTTCCTCCATCGCTCTGATCTCAACTTGCCTGCCGCTACTGGCTTGTTCAGCCCCCCACCATCAAGACTCGCGAGGAAGCGAAGGGTTGTACTCCAGGTTCCGCGCGATGCACGTGGCCGCATGCGGCAGGTGCAGCCGCTCGTACGACAGCAGCGGCAGCTCTGCGGTAGGCCGGCGCGAGCGGATGGTGCCGGTGCCGTCCCGGTAGACCGCGGTGTTGCCAAGCGTGCAGGGGTTCACGTCCACGGCCAGCCGCGCGCCAGCGGCAGTGATCGTCCAGTGCACCGCCGTACCGCACCGGCGGCACCGGGCGAGGCCTCGCTGCGGCAGCACGCTCATGCCTCTCCGGCCTGCGGGTCGGAGCCGACGAGTAGTGCCGCCACCTTCCGCCAGCCGAACAGGGCGACGGCGCGGGCCTGGCCGTGGTCGGCGATCGCCTCCAGAACTTCCAGCGGGCCGGGAGCGGCCGCACGGCCTCCGGGAAGCGCGGCCATCAGCGGCCGCTGTCCCGGCATCGGTGCCGCGCCTGCGGGCCGGCCTCCGCCACCGGGCGGTTCGGGGAGCAGCGTCAACGGCCTGTCGGCAGGCCCGGGTTCCTGGTCGCGGGCGATCTCGTTCTCGATCGAGGCCAGCCGGTCCGCCACGCTCACCTGCGCCGCGTAGGCCGCTCCTCGCCGTGCCGCGCTGCGGCGGCCGCGCCCGGCAGGGCGGCCGGACGCCCCGAGTCCGGGCTGCTGCCTCTGCTCGCGCACCCACTTGCGCCACATCGCCTGCCAGTCGGCGCCGAGAGTGGCGCGGCCCTGGTGCCAGTCCGTGAACGCCGCCGTCACAGCCGCCAATCCGGTCGGGCCGCCGAGGCGGTCCAGGTGGCCGTCGCCCGCCGCCCACGCGAGCGCCGCAGCGTCCGGCCAGAAGCCATCGGGCAAGGGGTGCCGGCGTGCCGGCCCCCACCCACCCGCACCTTCCCCACCCACACCAGCCCCCTCCCTGCGGGAGGGGCGGGGAGGGGCCGGGCGCGTACGAGGATGCCGGACGTCCCTCGGGGACGCGGGTGGCTGACCTGCGTAGTCCTCGCCTGACGGGCCACAGTTTGGTCCCGGATCGTCGGCGGAATCGTCGCCGCTGGGCGGCGGGTTGCGCTGCTGGCGCTTCTTCTCGGCCGCGCGCCGGCGCCGCTCCTGGACCTGGCCCCGGCTGGGGTTGGCGTCCAGGTAGCCGTGCATCACGTAGTCACCGCGCCGGGGCTGAGGGCAGTGTGCGCACGCGTGCCCGGCCTCGTGCCACAGTCCGGAGGCGAGCAGCTTGGCGATCTGGGTGGTGGTGCCGTTCTTCGCCGCGACCGCTCCGGGGATCACCCCGTCGGTCAGGTGGGCGCTCGCGTAGGCGCCGCAGCGCACCCACAACCCGGTGGCCGCGTTGCCCGCGGCGAGGATCTTGGGGTGGTCGTCCGTACTGTCGCCGACGGCGAACCAGGGCATGCCGGTGATCTCCTACCAAGGTGGGGTGCCGGGTCCGCAGGCCGGCACGGCGGTTGAGGGGCGGGACGGCGACGCTCAGGCAGCCGTGTCCGCGACCTGGGCGTCGAGGCCCAGGAGGACACGCATTTTCGCGGTCGGCACGAGGAGGCGGCGGCCGACCGTGATCGTCGGGATGTCGCCGCGCCGGGCCGCGTTGTAGCTGGCGGCACGCTCAAGGCCGAGAAGTCGGCCGGCCTCGGGCACGGTCATCGTCGGCTGGACCTGCGGATCGGGAAGGGCGGGAGCGGAGCTTGTCGTCATGGCCGCACCTTGACCTGAACCGAGGTCTACCGTCCCGCCGTCCACGACCGGTGCGGGCCGTCCCAGTGGGTGCCACACCCGGCTGCGCCAGTACACCGAGGACCATATTCGTGCAGGTCAGACCAAATGCAGGCCATGAATGGCGCCCTTGCCGCAAGCTTTCGCCCCTCGCGGGCACGTCGCGTGCGACCGCGCGCCGGCGTTCCTTCGTCCGCCCTTGTCCACGCCCGTCCAGGGCGACAGGCCTGCGGCTGGCCCCGTCCAGGCTCGGCGCGACCCAACCGTGTCACGGGCCGTATGGTCACGGCCAACTCCCCACGGCCACACCGATCTGTGCCCTGACCGGCACGGACTTGGTGACTGTGGGCGTGCCCTGACCGCCGCCCCAACCAGCGGGGCCTGAAGGCCGATTGAGAGAGATGAGCGAGCGCGAGAAGAACGACAGTCCCGGCTCGGTGTACCGCCGCTGCACCTGCCGTGAGCCCGTCCTGGACGAGAACAGGCAGCCAGTGCTGGACGCCGGGGGCAAGCCCAAGATGCGCGAACTCGGCTCCCGCTGCCCGAAACTGAAAGGCAAGAAGGCCCACGGCACCTGGTGGTACTACCTCAGGCTGAAGCCCGGCCCCGACGGCAAACCCAACCGGGACCGCAAGGGCGGCTACGCGGACAAGGACGCCGCCCTGGCCGACCTGAAGAAGGCCATCGCCAAAATCGACCGCGGCGAGGTGATCGACCACCGCACCACCGTCGCCCAGTACCTGACGAAGTGGCTGGGGCAGCGCAAGACCCTGGAGCCGACCACCGCCAGCTCCTACGAGAGCCACCTGCGGATCTACCTGATCCCCGCGCTCGGCCACATCAAGCTGGAGGATCTGACCGCCGAGCCGATCACCGACATGTTCGACGCGATCCAGGCCCGCAACGTCGTCATCGCCTACGAGCTGGCGCTGATCGCCAAGGCCCGCACCGAGCATGCCGAGTGGAAGAAGCTCTACGGTCGCAAGCCCGGGCGGCCGAAGAGGAACGCCCCGCCTCCACCCGTCCCGGCTCCGGAGATACCCACGCGCAAGCCGCACGCCCAGATGCGCATCGTCTCCCCGGCGACCATGCAGCGCATCCGCGCCACCCTGCGCTCCGCCCTCACGGCAGCGGTCAAGAAGGGCCAGGTCAGCCGTAACTGGGCGAGCTTGATCGACCTGCCCTCCGGCAAACGGCCGAAGGCCCTACTGTGGACGCCGGAACGCGTGGAGGCGTGGAAGCGCACCGGCGAGAAGCCGTCGAAGGTGATGGTGTGGACCCCGGAGCAGGCCGGCCAGTTCCTCGACGGCATCGAGAACGACTGGCTGCGGGCGTTCTGGCACCTGGCGATCTTCCGAGGGCTGCGCCGTGGCGAGGGCGCCGGCTTCGCCTGGCCGAAGGCCA
Organism: Kitasatospora sp. NBC_01300; assembly: GCF_041435235.1. NCBI lineage: Bacteria > Bacillati > Actinomycetota > Actinomycetes > Kitasatosporales > Streptomycetaceae > Kitasatospora > Kitasatospora sp. NBC_01300. The sequence continues at coordinate 3,733,173 of NZ_CP108408.1, forward strand.
ACCTCGAGACGGCGGTCATCACCGTCGACTGGCAGGTGGTGACCGTCGACGGCAAGCCCCTCGAGAAGAAGCCGAAGGCCGACAGCGAACGCACGCTCGCCCTCGACAGCCACACCCTCCAAGAGGTGCGAGACCACCGCGACCGGATGGCCGAGGCCTGCAGCGACGCGGCCGAAGCCGGACGGCCATGGCCGACGACCGACAAGGTGTTCGTCCGCGAGGACGGCTCCGAGATCCACCCGGACTACCTCACCGACCGGTTCGAACGACTGTGCACCAAGCTGGGCCTGCCGCCCGTACGCCTGCACGACCTACGCCACCTCGCGGCCACGCTACTCCTCGGCGCGGGCGCCGACCTCAAGGTCGTGCAGGAGGTACTCGGCCACGCCACGTACGTGCTGACCGCCGACACCTACACCTCCGTCCTGCCCTCCCTCGACCGCGAGAACGCCGAGAAAGCCGCCGCGCTCGTCCCGATGAAGTCCCGCAAGACCACCAGCGCCCCACTCGTGCACCTGCTGGTCCTCGACGGCATCGAGGTCGCCATGACCAACGCCGAGGACGCCCAGGCCATCGTGGACCTGTGGAACGACCTCCTGGCGCACGGCTACGCCAGGGTGAACGACCTGCCCGTCGCGATACCGAGCAAGCGCACCCGCTGGTCCGGCCGAGGCCGGCTGTGGGAAAGGCAGCCCCGCCACGAGCACGTGTACTCCACCGTGGCGAGCCTCGACCGTCGTTCCGGTAAGCACATCTACGAGCTGCCGCTCACCGGCCAACCGTGCTTCGAGTTCGAACACGACCTCTTCACCGACCAAGCCGCCGTCACCACCGTGGAGCTCCGACACGGCCTGCGCGGACCCGTCGAGGTCGTAGCCCGTGGCACAGACGAGGCGGCCGTGAAGGGCGCGTTCGCACAAGCCCTGGAGCAGGCCACGCAGCTCCACACCGCTAACTACTCCGAGGCCGACGATGACGATGCCCCGGGCGGGATCGTCGCGGCATAGCGGCCCTGGGGCAGACCCGTGGGGCCGGAGTGTTCTGCTCCGGCCCCCGGTTGCCTGCTGCGCCCCCACCGCGCCAACCACACGGCGGCGGTGCCGCTCCACATGGCCGGAACCGTCCGCGCGCCCTATCAGGGCCGCCGCAGGCTGGACCCGCCGTACTACTGCCAAGCCTGGGCGACAGCCTCAACCTGGTCACCCGGACACAAGGGCCGCTCTGGGCTAGCTTCTGCGAACGCCAACAATTCGCTGGAACGTTCGATAACGTCGGTTGTCCCCGACGCTTCGTCGGATGTTCCGCAACCGCTCTCGGAGGCGCCCGTATGCGCATTCTCCTGTCCAGATCCGGAACGCTTCGACTCCTCACCAGCGTGATCGCCTCGGCCGCGCTGCTCATGACCAGCACACAGGCCGTCCAGGCCACACCGGTCAGGGACACCTACACCATCCAGATGGCGGACGCCGCCCATCCGATGCCGATCGGTACCCACGTGGGCACGCGGGAGGAGGCCGCCAGCGCGGTGGCAGCCGCGGCGCAGCCGAGCACGGCTGCCGTTTCTCCGACGGCCCCGCCCTCTGCGGCCTTGGCGGCCGCGATCGACGCGCCGACTCTGGCCGACTGTCGCTCCCTGTTCCCGACCGGCCCGGCCAACGCCACCACGACCCGATTCGGCTCATGCTTCGTCGCGACGTGCGGGTTCTACACGATCGTCGACGGTGCGGTGGCCGGGTTGACGAAGTACCGGTGCACGGTGGCCGGGCAGGCGAAGCGGTCGGGCAGCCGTACGGTGACCGCACAGGTCGGGTTCGACAACTTCTCGTTCGAGGGCGTCACGGCGCCGTCGGCCCTTGTCGTCGGGTGGACCAGCACCGGGAGCGGCAATCCGGCGTGCCTGATCCAGGAGAACGGGATCAGCCCGACCTCCAGCCAGCAGTGGCAGGACGGCCAGACGATGAGTGTCACGGCCTACGACAACGCGGACGTGCTGACGGACGTGGAGAAGACCTCGCGCTGCAATCTCCAGGTGCAGGCACACTCGGACATCCCGACGTGGGGAGCGATCACCAACGTGAATGTCCGACTGGATCAGGCGCCGTACCTGAACAGGAACGCGGGCTCCGTGTTCACGGACCACGTCAACGTGATGGACCGGTATGCGATCTCGGGCAGCGCCGGCACCGTGGCCCGGCACATCCTGTGGGCCCAGGAGAACTGGGTATGGACACGGCCGCAGAAAACCGACGGCGACAAGGTGATCCCGGGCAGCATCCACTCAGCGATCCCGCTGACCCGCCTCGCCCCAGGCGCCGGGGCAGCGCAGCAGGACCGGTACAACCGGAACCGGTCGGTCGTGGGGGCGATGTGCACGCAGTACTTCGGGCAGCTCGCGGACGACCTCCAGTGTGACGAGTACCCCTTCGCGTCGACGTGGGAAGGCGCGGCCAAGGATGACAACAACTACTCGATCATGCCGGTGAACAAGACGGACAACCTCAGCGCCGGCGGGACACTGTCGGCCTGGTACGCGAATGAGCGAATCCTCGACAAGGACCCGTTCTTCGTGGACATCGCCGACTAGCCCGGTCACGCCGGCCAGAGCCGGACGTCGTAGAGGTCGACCTCTGCGCCGTCCGGCTCTGTCGTCTGGGCGGTCCACAGGCCGCACATCCAGGTGCCGGGGTCGGGCGCGGGGAACTCGATGATCGGGCCGTGGGTGGGGGTCTCCACGAAGAGGTTGCGTCCGGCGGTGGTGCGGATCGGCTCGGTGCCTCGGTGTGTCCATGCCGGGCCGGGGCCGTCCTGCGGGCCCGCGCAGCGGGCGAAGGAGAACAGGCACCGCGGCTTCCAGTAGCTCAGGCCGGGGGCGGCGAGGAGGTTGTCGGCGCCCGGGGTGAGCCGGTTGTTCCGGGGGATCGTCACTGGCCGGTCGTAACCGTCGTCGCGCGGGGCCCAGATGGTGAAGTGCTGGTAGTCAACCGGGCCAGGGCAACAGACGATGAGGTCAACGTCCTGGGGGAGCTCGAAGTGCAGCAGGTCCGTCGGGTCGCCGTTCCAGATCGTCATTCGGCGATCGTAGGGACTGTGGACGGGATGCCCGGGGCGATGACCGAAGTTGACCGCGGGCGCCCGAGCTACGACACGCTCTGAACACGACCGTACAGGCGTTCCCCAGTCGGGAGCCCCACCGAGCGAGGTGTGAGCCGAATCCGCTGCTGATCCGCGACGCTGCGCGCTTCGCCGTAGTCGAGGCCATAGAAGCACTCACCCTTGCTCTCGCCCGAGTGCCGGCGTCGAAGCTCTCTGAGCACCCCTTGCTCCCAGGGGTGCGCGTCGGCAACTGGCTCCGACGTCCAGGCGTCGAGCAGGACTTTCCCGTCACGCTCCGCCTTGGCACGGTGCTGGCGCAGCCGAACCGAGAAGTCGGCGGTTCGCCCGACCTTCACGAAGGAACTCGTCGCGCCGGCGAACGACAACACGTAGAGCTGCCCCCTGCCCGGAATCCGGGGCCGTTCAGCGGCGGGCCCTAGCCTCCACAACGCCAGCCACTCCACCAACCGCACCAGATCGACTACTTCATCGGACTCGCGGTCCACTCCATCGGCGCGGAGCTTCTCCAACAGCACCGCGCGGGCCTGCTCCTCAAAGGGGTGACCCGACAACACCTCGGGATCGATCTCGTACTCCACGAGCCGGGCTGCGTACTGCGACTCGGACAACGGTGCCATCCCAAAAGCATTCCACAACTAGCCACGCTCATATTACCGTTCACGAATTTCCACTCGGGCTGCTCGCCGTCGGCGAGCAGCCCGAGCTGCTTCCGCGCAACACCGAACCACGGACCTGACTGATCGCCAGGACCGACCCGAAAGGACACCATGAACAGCGACACCACCATCCGGCGCCTCGCGCTCCTCGGCACGCTTCTCGCCGTCTACGGCGAGCTTCATCCACTCGCCGACCAGTGGGCGCAGGCCAGCCGAGATGCCTACGGCAAGCGCCTCCACGGCAGCCACCCCGTGCACCGGGACGGCACGCCGGTGACCCCTGAGAACCCGACCCTCCCCGGGGAACGCACTCTGCGCGCCTCCGCCCATGGGCGGCGTTGTGCTGCCCGGCACGTCCTGGCCTACAGCGCCGTACAGGCGGCCGGAACGATCGCCGTCACCCGAGCATGCGGCTACCGACTGACGGCCGGCCCCTTGCTGGTCGGAACCGCGGTCAACGGCCTCACCCACGCCTTGATCGATCGCGGGCCGGTCCTGGCCGCTCTCGCCCGGCGCTTCGGCAAGAGCAGCTACATCGAAGGGTGCGCGGCCGTCCGGCTGGACGAGAACGGCGCGGTCACGACCTCGCTGTACGGGCCCGGGACGGCCTGGCACGAACTCGACCAGGCGCTCCACCGAGCGATCGCCGTGGCGGCAGCGGCCACCACGGCCTGGCTGGCGGTACGGCCCGGCCATTGCTCAGGGCAGTGATCCGGCGGGAAGGCCGGGGCGCCGGCATCGGGGGCGCACACGAAGGGTGAGGATTCGGTCCGAGCTTGGAGGCTACTGGACCCCCACGGACGTGGGTGGGAAGGGGCCCGGAGGGGGCACTTCGGGGGCTCTATCCCCGCTCCATCCCCGCTCGTGGACAAAGGGGACAAAATGAAGGCCTAGCAAGGCGCCCACACAGACCGCGAGGAAGCGTCAAATACAGAAAGAGCCAGGTCAGTTGATGTCTGGCCTGGCTCTTTCGTCGGTGGGCCACCAGGGGCTCGAACCCTGAACCTACGGATTAAAAGTCCGCAGCTCTGCCAATTGAGCTAGTGGCCCGCGGCCCCCGTCCCGGTCGGGGAGGGCCACCGTGATCCTACCCGGTGGGGCGCAGGGCTCCGCCAGTGGATTGCGCGGGCGCGCCGGGGGCGGGAGGCGGAGCGTAGTGGGCGGCCCGGACGCGGCGGAGCCAGGATTCGGCGGGGCGAGGGTCGGGTGCGGCGGGGAGGACGCCGGGGCGGGCGAGGCGGTCGGCGGCGTCGGCGAGCAGGGATTCGGCGACGGCGGGGCGGTCGGCGATGCGTTCGCCGAGGTCGCGGACGTGTCCGGGGTCGGCGAGGCGGACCTGGTTCTGGCCGGTCTCGTGCAGCCGGACGGCCTGTTCGACCAGCCGGACCAGGTGCCGGGCGTGCTTGGCGGCCCGGCGGCGGGTGGCCGGGTCGGTGGTGTCGCGGGTCAGCAGTTTGCGGAACTGCTGCTCCGCGTAACCGAGATAGGCCTTCCGGACGCCCGGCTCACTGAGGAAACTCGAGCGGATCTCGACCAGTTCGGCACCGAGCGGGGTGCGGATCTCGTACAGGTCGTCCGGCAGCCAGACGAGCTCGGAGGCGGTCGGGTTGCAGGACAGCGCCAGGCGGCACCACTTGGCGGCCTCGTGCAGGGTGACGTCGGGCCCGGTGGTGACGTACGACTCGGCCGGGCGGTGCAGACCGTGCAGCTCCTCGGTGGGGGCGGCGTACAGGCCCAGCCGGTCGACGTCGGAGCCGGCGTGGGCGAAGCCGTACGCGGTGGAGCCGACCACGCCGACGAGCAGGACGGTGCCGGGGACGGCGGGTGCGGGTACGGGTGCGTTGGACATCGCCGATCTCCTCTCTCGACTTTCTCGACGCCACTCGACGTTTCTCGACGTTTCTCGACGTTTCTCGACCCGGCAGTCGGCAGGGCTGCGGCGCCGGTACCGCATCCTCGCCGGTCCGGGCCGCGCCGGGCGAACGATTTCCGCTCCGGGGCCCGCCCGGCCGGTCCGCCGGGTACCGTACCGAGCATGTCGACCACCACCTCCGACGACGGCGTCCTGATCGTCACCGGCGCCGGCCGCGGCATCGGCGCCGCCACCGCCCTGCTCGCCGCCCGGCGCGGCTACCGGGTCTGCGTCAACTACCGCACGGACGAGGCCTCGGCCGCCGCCGTGGTGGACGCCGTCCGGGCCGAGGGCGGCACCGCGCTCGCCGTCCGGGCCGACGTCACCCGCACCGCCGAGGTGGAGCGGCTGTTCACCACCGTGGACGCCGAACTCGGCCTGCTCACCGGCCTGGTGAACAACGCCGGCACGCTGGAGAAGCAGTGCCGGCTGGAGGACATCGACGAGGACCGGCTGAACCGGATCTGGGCCGCCAACATCACCGGCCCGTTCCTGTGCGCGGCCCAGGCCGTGCGCCGGATGTCCACCCGGCACGGCGGCCGCGGCGGTGCCATCGTCAACGTCTCCTCGGCCGCCTCGCGGCTCGGCTCGCCCAACGAGTACGTCGACTACGCGGCCGCCAAGGGCGCCGTCGACTCGATGACCCGCGGCCTCGCCCTGGAGGTCGCCGCCGAGGGGATCCGGGTCAACGCCGTCCGCCCCGGCCTGATCCACACCGGCATCCACGCCCTCGGCGGCGAGCCCGGCCGGGTCGACCGGGTCGCCCCCGGACTGCCGATGCGGCGCGGCGGACGGGCGGAGGAGGTCGCCGAGGCGATCCTCTTCCTGCTCTCCCCCGCCGCCTCGTACACCACCAACGCCTTCCTGGACGTCTCCGGCGGGCGCTGAAAGGTTCCCTCCGGTTTCCTTCCGCCGGCCCGCCCCGCGCCCGTACCGTGGGGCCATGACCGATGCCTTCATCGACATCCCCGGTGTGCGCAACTTCCGTGACGCGGGCGGGATCGGCGCCCTGCGGCGGGGCGTGCTCTACCGCTCCGGCTCCTTCCACACCCTCACCGACGAGGGCGCCCGGCGCCTCAAGGCCCTCGGCCTGCGCACCGTCCTCGACCTGCGCAGTGCGGTCGAGCTGGAGGTCTGGCCCGACCTGCGGCACGGCCTCGACCACGAGGCCCTCAACCTGCCGACCCTGCCCGCCAACCGCGAGGACGTCGACCAGCCCTGGCCCGAGGACCAGGCGGCGCTCTACCCCTTCATGGCCCGGACCGCCGGCCCGTCCCTCGCCGCCGTCGTGCGCCGCCTCGCCGCCCCCGGCACGCTGCCCGCCCTCGTGCACTGCGCCGTCGGCAAGGACCGCACCGGCCTGACCATCGCCGTCCTGCAGCTCCTGCTCGGCGCCTCGGAGGCCGACGTCACCGCCGACTTCCTGCTCTCCAACGTCGGCCTCGGCCTCGACCGGGGCCCCACCCCCTACGTCGACGAGACCGGCACCGAACGCGTCTCCCGCCCCGTCACCGCCGAACTCCTCGCCTCCGCCCTGGGCTGGATCCACACCCAGCACTCCTCCGTCCCCGCCTACCTCCGGGCCCACGGCGTCACCGACGGGGAACTGACCGCCCTGCGCGCCAACCTGTCGGCCTGACCGGCCCGGAGACGCCCTACTCCTGGTGTTGCTCCTGGCGTTCGAAGCGCCACCACTGGGCGGGCGAGTCGGTGTCCTCCCACTGGTGGACGGTGGCGTCGGGGGGCGCGGCGGCGGTGAGGGGCTTGCCGCTGATGAAGCTGGTGATGGTGTAGGTGCCGGGGGCGTCCACGTGGGCTTCGAGGAGCCACTCCTGGGCACCGAAGGCGTTGGCGGACCACTGCTGGATGGGGACGCCGTCGTCGGTGGAGGCGCCGGTGACGTCGAGGCGCTTGCCGCTGGCGGCGTTCTCCAGGTGGCAGAGGGCGCCGCCCGGGTGGACGGCGGTGAGCTGCCAGAGCTGGGCCTCGGAGCCGTCGTCCGCGCCCTGGCGGACGCGGGCGCCGCTGCGCCGGCTGCCGTCGGCGACTTCGAGCAGCAGGCCGCTGCCGACGTTGCGGATCCGGTAGCGGCCGTCGGTGATCGCGGTGTCAGTCACGCTCGCAGTCTGCCACCGGGGGCTGACAGGCCCCGGAGCCGAGAACGGCGGAGAGGGCGGCGGAGAGGGCGGCGGAGGGGACTGCGGCCTGCTGGAGTCCGGAGGCCCGGACCGGCGCGCGGGGCGGGCGGGCTATGGTCGGAAGCCGGAACAGGAAGTCAGGACAACCTCTACGAGTGGAGTCGACGATGGCGAAGGTCCCCAACGTGCTCTCGGCCGCCGCGCCCGCCGCGCTGACCGCGGCGAGCGGCCTGGTGGGCGGTTACGGCGTCGCCCGCTGGAGCGGCCGGCGCGAACTGGGCGGCGCCGTACTGGCGGTGGCCGGTGCCGGGGCGGCCGCGCAGTGGCACCGCAGCTCGGGCACGGCCACCGCGGCGGCGCTGACCGGTCTGTACGTGGCGGCGTTCGGCGGCTCGCATCCGCTGGCGAAGAAGATCGGCGCCTGGCCGTCGGTCTTCGCCGTCACCGGTGTGGTCGCGGCGGCCTCGACGGCCGCGACGGCGCTGGCCGCCCGCAAGCGGTAGCAGCAGCACCCGGCGCGAGCCGCGCGCCGGCCCGCTCACCGGCCTCGACGGCGACACCCGGCAGGCGCCACCCGGCGGCGGCCTCAGCGCACCGCCGTGCCGGGCTGCGCCGCCCCGCCGAACCGCGCCTCGAACGCGGCCCGGTTCGCCGAGACCGGTGAGCGGTCCCAGACCGCGAACACCACCCGTTCGAAGGCCGCCCCGTACCGGGAGAGCGCGCCCTCGAAGGCCTCGGCGACCTGGGCCGGGTCGTTGCGGAACACCCCGCAGCCCCAGGCCCCGAGCACCAGCGTGCGGACCTCGTGCCGGGCCGCCGCCGCGAGCACCCGGACGGCCCGCTCGGCGAGCACACCCCGGACGTCCACGGCGGCCGAGCGCCGTTCCAGCTGGCCCGCGTTGGGCGCGGGCGAGGTCAGGAAGGTGACCGGGTACGGCCGCGCCAGCAGGTCCCCGCCCCGGCCGCGGATCACCGGTACGCCGGGCGAGACGATCACCCGGTGGCTGTACCGGAGGTCGGTGGAGGCGCGGTGCGCCTCGTAGTAGTCGGGCGCCTCCAGCAGGCAGGTGTAGAGCAGCGCGCTGCGGCACAGGTCCTCCTCCTGGGCGCGGGCGCCGCGCAGGTAGCCGCCACCGGGGTTGCGCGCGGAGGCGAAGTTGAGCACCCCGACCGGGCCCGCCCCGCCCTCGACCAGGCGCCGGGCGGCCTCGATGCTGCCTTCGGCCGTCACCTCCACCGCCCCGACGGGCCCACCGGGCCGACCCGGCCCGGGCCCCGGGCCCCCGCCCCGCAGCAGCGCGTCCAGCTCCGGCGGCGCGTACGACACCGTGCCGGCCCTGGCGGCCGCCAACTGCTCCCCCACCGTGACGAGTTCGCCACCGGCCGCCCGGTAGCTCCCCCGCTCGGCGATCTCCTCGTTCACCCGGGCCACGTCGTGCAGTCTGCTGCTCATGTCCGGGACGCTACGGGACTTCCGCCGTACCGCGCCACAGGTTATTCTCAGCCGCAGAACAACACCTCGGGGGCCCGAGGGGTACCGGGGGAGGTGCCCGGGGGCATCGGGGTCATCGGGGTCATCGGGGGAACGCGACGGGCCCGCTCCAGCGCGTGGAGCGGGCCCGTCGTGTGTGTTCAGGTGTTCAGCTACCGGTGGTCAACCACCGGCCGTACGGCGTCAGTTCTTCCAGCGCGGCTTGCGGTCGTCGCGGTTGAAGCCACCGGAGCGGTCGCGGTCGAAGCCACCCGAGCGGGCGCCGCCACGGTCGTCACGGTCGCGGCCGAAGCCACCACCGGAGGCCTGCGGACGGCCGCCGGAGCGGTGGTCGTCACGACGCGCGAACGGACGGTTGTTGCTGCCGCCGCGCTCGTCGCGGTCCCGGCCGAAGGACGGGCGGTCACCGAAGGTGCGGGCCGGACGGTCGCCGAAGGAGCGGCCGCCGCGGTCGTCGCGGTCACGGTTGAAGCCACCGGAACGGTCGCGGTCGAAGCCACCACCGGTACGGGCCGGACGGTCGCCGAAGGAACGGCCGCCACGGTCGTCGCGGTCACGGTTGAAACCGCCCGAGCGGGCGCCGCGGTCGTCGCGGTCACCGAAGGAACGGCCGCCACGGTCGTCGCGGTCACGGTTGAAGCCACCGGAGCGGCCGCCACGGTCGTCGCGGTCACCGAAGGAACGGCCACCACGGTCGTCACGGTCACGGTTGAAACCGCCGGAGCGGCCGCCACGGTCGTCGCGGTCACGGTTGAAGCCACCGGAGCGGCCGCCACGGTCGTCGCGGTCACCGAAGGAACGGCCACCACGGTCGTCACGGTCACGGTTGAAGCCACCGGAGCGGCCACCACGGTCGTCGCGGTCACGGTCGCGGCCGAAGGCCGGACGCTCGGTGCGCGCCTCGCGGTACGACGGCGTGCGCTCCTCGGCCTGCGGCGCGGCGGCCTGAGCCGGCACCTCGGCGGCCGGGGTCTCCGCAGCGGCCTCGTCGCCCGCCTCGGCGGCCGGGGCCTCGTCCTCGATGCCCAGCTCGGCCCGCTCGCGCGCGGCACGCGCGGCCAGGCGGTCGGCCTCCTCGCGCAGCTCGGTGGTGCGGCGCTGCGCACGCTCCAGCTGGCGGGTCATGTCGGCGAGCTCGCGCTCGGCGGCACCGGCGATGCCGGCCGCGCTCTCGGCCTGGACCTCGATCAGCGAACGGGCGCCGGTGATCTTGGCGACCTCGGCGTCGAAGGCGTGGTCGAGGATGTGGCGCGAGGCGTCGACGCCCGCGTCCTCCATCAGACGGAAGACGCCACGGCGCTGGTGCGGCAGCACCAGGGTGACGACGGCGCCGGAGCGCCCGGCCCGGGCGGTGCGGCCGGAGCGGTGCAGGTAGTCCTTGTGGTCGCCGGCCGGGTCCACGTTGAGGACCAGGTCGATGCCGTCGACGTGGATGCCGCGGGCGGCGACGTCGGTGGCGACGACGACGTTGACGTAGCCGTCCTTGAAGTCGCCGAGGACGCGGGTACGGGCGCCCTGGGTCATCCCGCCGTGCAGCGCGTCGGCCTTCACGCCGGCCTCGATGAGCTGCTCGGCGACGCGGTCGGCGCCCATCTGGGTGCGGACGAAGATGATCGTGCGGCCCTTGCGGGCGGCGATCGCGTTGGTGATCGGCGCCTTGTCCTTGGGCTTCACCACGAGGATGTGGTGGGTCATGGTGGTGACCGCGCCGGCCGACGGGTCGACCTCGTGGGTGACCGGGTTCTTCAGGTAGCGCTTGACCAGGGTGTCGATCTCGTTCTCCAGGGTGGCGGAGAACAGCAGGCGCTGGCCACCGGCCGGCACCTGGTCGAGGATCTCGGTGACCTCGGGCAGGAAGCCCATGTCGGCCATCTGGTCGGCCTCGTCGAGCACGACGGTCCGGACGTCGGCCAGCTTGGCGCTGCCGCGGTTCAGCAGGTCGCGCAGACGGCCGGGGGTGGCGACCAGGATGTCGACGCCGCGCTCCAGCGCGTAGATCTGGTTCGACATCGAGGTGCCGCCGCAGACGACCTTGAGCTTGAGGCCGAGCACCGAGCCGAACGGCTCCAGGGCGTCGGCCACCTGCATGGCCAGCTCGCGGGTCGGGACGAGGATCAGGCCGCGCGGGTGCTTGGGCTTGGTGCGCTCGCCGTCGGCGAGGCGGGTCAGCAGCGGCAGGCCGAAGCTGAGGGTCTTGCCGGAGCCGGTACGGCCACGGCCCAGCACGTCCTTGCCGGCCAGGGCGTCCGGGATGGTCGCGGCCTGGATCGGGAACGGGGTGGTGACACCGCGCTTGGCGAGGGCGCGCACGACGTCGTCGTGCAGGCCCAGGTCGCCGAAGGTGATGGTGGGCTCGGCGGCCTCCTCGGCCTCCTCGACCTCGGCCTCGGCGGCGTCGGCGTTCAGCTCGACGTCGGCGTCGGTGGGCTCGACGGCCTCGACGGCGTCGGTGAGGGTGTCGGCGGTGTCGGTGACATCGGCGGCGGCCTCGCTCGCGGGCATGGCGAAGCGGGCGTCGTCAACGAGAGACATGTAAAACCTTCCGGAAGTGGCACGCGCCAAAGTCCGGGGGTTCTGTTTCACAACCGCCTCTATGCGGTCAGCCACGGATCGCCGGAACGCGCCAAGGGCGCCAGATGGGAATAGGGCGCCAGTCAAATGAATCAAACGAACGATCTACCACCATAGACGAACCTCGGGATCAGAGGCAAATGCCCTGGCCAGCCCGCTAATGCCCACCCGCATGCGGGCTCGGGGCCGAGGAACCGGAGTTGCCGGCCGAGGGCTCCGGGGTCGGTGGGACGGTCGCGGCGGGTGAGCTGTGCTCGGGCTCGGGGGACGTCGAGGGGTGGCTGCTCGGCGTGGCCGTCGGCGTGCCCGCCGTGCCGCCGGAGCGGCCCTCACCGGTGCCGCCCGCCCCGCTCGCCCCGCCCGCGCCCCCGGTGCCCGCCGCACCACCGGTGCCGGCCGACGCACCGCCGCCCGGCCGGGGCGCGGGGCTGACGCTCACGCCCCCCGCCGAACCGTTCGCGCCGGTGCCGGCCGGCGCGGCGTCCACGGCGGGCGCCCCCGGCACCGGGACCACGCCGGCTGCCGCGCCGTTCGCGCCGGATGCCACCTCGCCCGCCACCGTAGCCGTCACCCCGGCCGGCGCGTTCTCGCCCAGCAAGCCCCCCGCACGCTCCGGGCGCCCGGACGCGATCCCCGGATGCGCGCCGCTCGGCGAGGCCGACGGCCCGCTCGTCGCCCCCGGCTTGCCCGCCGGACCGACCTGCCCGACCGGCGCCACCCCGTGCTTCACCTCCGCCTCGGGACCGACCGACATGCACCCCGTCAACCCCAGCCCGGCCACCGCCAGCACCGAAGCCGTACGCACCACCGCCCGAACCGCCCGCACCGAAGCCACCGAGCTCCCTCTCCACCGCCCCACCCGGGCCGCCCACTGCTCGCGCGGCCGCTTTTCGGTGCCCAACGCGCGCCCGCCCCGACGGGACACGGGCAGCGCGCCAGGAAGCGCCCGGGCCGCATCCGCCACGGCCCGCCGAACCGGCAGACGAGCAGACGGACGGGCAGGCGGACGGACGGACGGGCAGGCGGCCCGCTCAGCCCCAGAACGCCGAGGCCAGCCCCGCCCCCGCGTACACCGCGGCCAGCCCCGCCACCACGCTGCCCGCCACGTTCGCCAGCGCGTACCGCCCCGCCCCGGTCTCGACCAGCCGCAGCGTCTCGTACGAGAAGGTCGAGTACGTGGTCAGCGCCCCGCACAGCCCCGTCCCCAGCAGCGCCTGGACGTGCGGGGACGCGGCCCCCGCCGCCACCGCCCCGGTCACCAGGCCGAGCACCAGGCAGCCGACCACGTTCACCGCGAACGTCCCCCAGGGGAACACCGAGTCGTGCCGGGCCTGCACCGCCCGGTCCGTCAGGTACCGCAGCGGCGCGCCGACCACCGCGCCCGCCATCACCAGCAGCCAGTTCACCCCGAAGCCCCTTCCCGCCCCACGTACCTGACCACTTCGCAGCGGTCCAGCAGCACCAGACCCTCCGCCACCAGCCCGTCCAACTGCGGCAGGAACGCCCGCACCCGCTCCTCCTCGTCCACGATCACCACCGCCACCGGCAGGTCCTCGCTCAGCGACAGCAGCCGCGCCGTGTGCACCAGCGACGACGCCCCGAACCCCTCGATCCCCCGGAACACGCTCGCCCCGGCCAGCCCCGCCGCCCGCGCCCGGTGCACGATCTCGCTGTACAGCGGCCGGTGGTGCCAGCGGTCGTTCTCCCCCACCAGCACGGTCAGCCGCAGCGCCGGCCCGCTCAACCTGCTCACCGCACGCCCCCGCCCCCACGGGCGATCAGACGGCGCGTCAGTGCGGCCGCCGCCCACACCGCGCCGAGCGCGCCCAGCAGCGTCAGCCCCAGGTACGCCAGCCCGAGCCCGAGCCGCCCCTCCTCCACCAGCCGCCGGATGTCCACCGCGTACGTCGAGAAGGTGGTGAAGCCGCCCAGCACCCCGGTGCCGAAGAACGGCCGCAGCAGCGGGTGCGCCGGACGCCCCTCGGTGATCACCACCAGGAACACCCCGATCACCGCGCACCCGACCACGTTGATCAGCAGCGTCGTCCACGGGAACGCCGTCGGCCCGTTCGTCCAGGCCAGCCCGGCGCCGTACCGGGCCAGCGACCCGATCGCCCCGCCCACCGCGATCACGGCCACGGCCGGCCCCTGTCCGCGCCACACCGGCGGCCTTCTCCGGGCGGCCGTCCCTTCGCCCACCGGCCGGGTCCGCGCCGGGCCGTCCACCGTGCCGTCCGAGGTCGCCATAACCCCATCAAACACCGGCTCCCGCCGTCTGGCACAGCGTCACTCCAGACCCGACAATGAACCGGTGGAGATGACCCGGGAAGAGTTCGAGACGCTGGTCAGCGACGCCCTCGACCAGATTCCCCCGCAGCTCGCGGCCATGATGGACAACGTCGCCGTCTTCGTCGAGGACGAGCCCGACCCCGCCGACCCGGAACTCCTCGGCCTCTACGAGGGCACCCCGCTCACCGAGCGCGGCGAGTGGTACGCGGGCGTCCTGCCCGACCGGATCCTCATCTACCGCGGCCCCACCCTCCGGCACTGCGAGACCCACGACCAGGTCGTCGCCGAAGTCCGCACCACGGTCATCCACGAGGTCGCCCACCACTTCGGCTTCGACGACCACGAACTCGACGAGCTCGGCTGGTCCTGACCCCCGCTCCAAGCGGCCCCCGGGCGGCCCCCACCCACCCGGCCGAAACCCGTTTTGGCGATCCGCCCTACATCCCATATGCTTCTCGACGTCCCCGAACGCTGGAAACAGCGGGACAGGCCGCAAGCCCTCATCGTCTAGTGGCCCAGGACGCCGCCCTTTCAAGGCGGTAGCACGGGTTCGAATCCCGTTGGGGGCACGCAGTACCGTAGTAAAAAGCAGTGCCGCAAGACCTTGGTGGGAAACCACTACAAGGTCCCGTGGAGCAGTTGGTTAGCTCGCCACCCTGTCAAGGTGGAGGTCGCGGGTTCAAGTCCCGTCGGGATCGCTCGTCTCGCAAGAGACGGTGCAGTACGGCCAGGTAGCTCAGTTGGTACGAGCGTCCGCCTGAAAAGCGGAAGGTCGCCGGTTCGACCCCGGCCCTGGCCACAGATCGGAAGCCCCGCAGCGTGATCGCTGCGGGGCTTCCGCCGTTCCGGAGCCCTTCGGGTTCGAGCTGGTCACCGGCGACCTGCTGCCCTGCTGATCCCGGGCGGCTCCCCCTCGGGCGGGGTGGCCCGAGGGGGAGGTGGGCCGGCCGCGCGGGCGGCGCCGGGGCCGGCGCAGGGCCGGGCGGGTTCAGTAGGAGCGGAACCAGCTGGCGTCGGTGCCCAGCACCGAGCCGTCCGCCGCGTAGTACGTGAAGGTGCGGGCCTGGGCGCCCGGCTTCTTGGCGATCGCGTACCAGTGCGTCGGGGAGTCCCCGAGGGCGACCGGCACCGACGCGCTGACGCCGCCGGTGTCCCAGGTGACCACGACCTTCGCGACCTGGGGCCGGACCCCGGCGATCACCACCGGTGAGGCGCCCAGCTCCCCGCCCTTGAGCCCGAGCATCGTCCCCCCTCCGGAGGTGGCCCGGTCGATGATCGCCCCGTCCGGCGCCCCCGGGGCGGGGGTGTCGTGCATCGCGTCGTCGACCTGGCGCTGCCCGTCCACGGTGGCGTAGAGGTTCACCAGGTCCACGTCCGGGCGCCAGCTCCGGTCGATGTCCGCCCTGGTGGTCTCCGGCAGTTGCGGGATGGCCGCGTGCCGGTCCGCCCAGATCAGCCGGGCCTGCCGGAGGGCGTCCTCCTTGGTGGCGGCCGCCGGCCAGAACGCGGCCCACGCCTGCCACTGCCTGCCGTTCGTGGTGCCCTGGCCGACCACGACCCGGACCGGGGTGAACGGATCCCGCTCGGGAGCGGTCGGTGTCGCGGCGGTGCCCGCGGTGCCTGCGGTGCCCGCGGCGGCCTCGGCGGTGGTGACGGTCCGGGCGTCCGCCACCACCACCCCCGCGTCGGCCGCGTCGCCCGGCCCCCGCCCCCGCCCGAGCCCGCCGAGTGCCGTCCCCCCGACGACGGCCGCCGCGACCAGCGCCGCCACCGCCGCGCTGGTCAGCAGCCGCCGGCGCCGCAGCCGGCGCCGTCCCCCGGCGACCAGCCGGTCGTACGGGACGGCCCCGATCTCGACGCTTCCGGCCAGCTCGCCCAGGACGCGCGCCGCCGAGGCCTCAGACCCCACCCCGGCCATGTCCTCGCCGCCCACGCCACCCATGCCGCCCACGCCGCCCACGCCGCCGCCGGTGTCCTCGTTGCTCATCTTCCGCCTCCGATGCTCGCCAGCCCGTTGAGTGAGGAGGCCTCCCGCAGCTTGGCCAGGCCCCTGGCCGCCTGGCTCTTCACCGTCCCGACCGAGCAGCCCATCGCCGCGGCGGTCTGGGTCTCGGTGAGGTCCTCCCAGTACCGCAGCACGACGGCCTGCCGCTGCCGGGGCGGCAGCGTGCCGAGGGCCGTGAGCAGCGCAGCCCGTTCGTCCAGCCGCGCGTAGCCGTCGGGGCCCTCGGGTGCGGCCCGGTCGGGGACGGCGGTGACCAGTTCCTCGGCCGCTCGGCGGCGGAACCGGCGGGCGTGCTCGTTGATCAGGATCCGGCGCACGTAGGCGTGCGGGTCGTCGGCCGCCCGGACCCGGCCCCAGGCGACGTACGCCCGCTCCAGGGCCTGCTGGACCAGGTCCTCGGCGGTGTGCCGGTCCCCCGCGAGCAGGTACGCCGTCCTGAGCAGCCGCGTCCACGCGCTGCCGGTGAACGCGCGGAACTCCTCGTCCCTCGCGGTCTTCTGGGCTCCCATGAGCACCTCCTCAACCCCCAGAGCCCGAAACCGCCGCGAACCGTTGCCCGGCCCGGCCCGGAGCCGCCCGGCCCGACGTCACCGGCACCCGGGCCCGCCGTTCGCGCTCGGCCGCCGGGGGCTGTGACACTGGAGAGGCTCGAAAACCGAGGTGCGCGCCGCCGTGCCTCCTTGCGAACCTAGAGGGATGCCCGCAGTGAGTTCTCCCGCAGTCCAGTCCGCCCCCGCACCCGCCGAGGGTCCCGGTATCGGTGAGCTGGCCGCCCGCCTGCCCGAGCTGACCCTGCGCGACCAGGTGCGGATCGGGCGCCGACTGGAGGGGGCCCGTCGGGTCCGCAAGCCCGAGGCCCGGCAGAAGGTCGCCGCCCAGATCGCCGCCGACATCGACCGCGCCGAGCTGCTGGTCGAGCAGCGCAGAGGTGCCGTCCCGCCGATCAGCTATCCCGCCGAGCTGCCGGTCAGCCAGAAGAAGGACGAGATCCTGGCGGCCATCCGGGACCACCAGGTGGTGATCGTCGCGGGTGAGACCGGCTCCGGCAAGACCACCCAGATCCCGAAGATCTGTCTGGAGCTGGGCCGCGGCGTGCGCGGTCTGGTCGGCCACACCCAGCCGCGCCGGATCGCCGCCCGTACGGTCGCCGAGCGGGTCGCGGAGGAGTTGCGCAGCCCGCTGGGCGAGGCGGTCGGCTGGAAGGTCCGGTTCACCGACCAGGTCGGCCAGGACACCCTGGTCAAGCTGATGACGGACGGCATCCTGCTCGCGGAGATCCAGACCGACCGCGAACTGCTCCAGTACGACACCCTGATCATCGACGAGGCGCACGAACGCAGCCTCAACATCGACTTCATCCTCGGCTACGTCAAGCAGCTGCTCCCGCGCCGCCCGGACCTCAAGGTCGTGATCACCTCCGCGACCATCGACCCGCAGCGCTTCGCCCGGCACTTCGACGACGCCCCGATCATCGAGGTCTCCGGCCGCACCTACCCGGTGGAGGTCCGGTACCGCCCGGTCGTCGACGACCTGGACGAGGACGACGACGCGACGGACGCCGACCGCGACCGGGACCAGATCCAGGCGATCTGCGAAGCGGCCCAGGAACTCCAGGCCGAGGGCCCGGGCGACATCCTGGTCTTCCTCTCCGGCGAGCGCGAGATCCGCGACACCGCCGACGCCCTGGACAAGCTGAAACTCAAGTCCACCGAGATCCTGCCGCTGTACGCCCGGCTGAGCTCGGCCGAGCAGCACCGGGTGTTCCAGCGCTCCGGCAGCCGCCGGATCGTCCTCGCCACCAACGTCGCCGAGACCAGCCTCACCGTCCCCGGCATCAAGTACGTGATCGACCCGGGCACCGCCCGGATCTCCCGCTACAGCCACCGCACCAAGGTGCAGCGGCTGCCGATCGAGGCGATCAGCCAGGCCAGCGCCAACCAGCGCAAGGGCCGCTGCGGCCGCACCTCCGACGGCATCTGCATCCGGCTGTACTCGGAGGAGGACTTCCTCTCCCGCCCCGAGTTCACCGACGCCGAGATCCTGCGCACCAACCTGGCCTCGGTGATCCTGCAGATGACGGCGGCGGGCCTCGGCGACATCGCCGCCTTCCCGTTCCTGGACCCGCCGGACTCCCGCAACATCAAGGACGGCGTGCACCTGCTGCACGAGCTGGGCGCGCTGGACCCGGACGAGAAGGACCCGCGCAAGCGCCTCACCGCGCTCGGCCGCCAGCTGGCCCAGCTCCCGGTGGACCCGCGGATGGCCCGGATGGTGCTGGAGGCCGACAAGAACGGCTGCGTGCGCGACGTGATGGTGATCGCCGCCGCGCTGTCCATCCAGGACCCGCGCGAGCGCCCCGCCGAGAAGCGCCAGGCCGCCGACGAGCGGCACCGCCGGTTCAACTCGGAGACCTCCGACTTCCTGTCCTACCTGGCGATGTGGCGCTACGTCCGGGAGCAGCAGCGCGAGCTGTCCTCCTCGGCCTTCCGCCGGATGTGCAAGGCGGAGTTCCTCAACTACCTGCGGATACGGGAGTGGCAGGACATCTACACCCAGCTGCGCACGGTCGCCAAGCAGTTGGGCGTCACCATCGAGGAGCCGCACGAGGACGCCGAGCCGGACGCCGACCGGATCCACCAGTCGCTGCTGGCCGGCCTGCTCTCCCACATCGGCCTGTTCGACGTGGAGAAGCGCGAGTACGGCGGCGCGCGCGGCGCCCGGTTCGCGGTGTTCCCGGGCTCGGGCCTGTTCAAGAAGCCGCCGCGCTGGGTGATGTCGGCCGAGCTGGTGGAGACGTCCCGGCTGTGGGCGCGGATCAACGCCAAGATCGAGCCGGAGTGGGTGGAGCCGCTGGCCGGCCACCTGATCAAGCGGACGTACAGCGAGCCGCACTGGGAGAAGAAGGCCGGAGCCGTCCTGGCGTACGAGCGGGTGACGCTCTACGGGATGCCGGTCGTCACCCAGCGCAAGGTCAACTACGGCCGGATCGACCCGGAGCTGTGCCGCGAGCTGTTCATCCGCAACGCGCTGGTCGAGGGCGACTGGGAGACCCACCACCGGTTCTTCGCCGAGAACCGCAAGCTGCTCGGCGAGGTCGAGGAGCTGGAGAACCGGGCCCGGCGCCGGGACATCATGGTCGACGACCAGACCCTGTTCGAGTTCTACGACGCCCGGCTGCCGGAGGACGTGGTCTCCACCCGGCACTTCGACTCCTGGTGGAAGAAGGCCCGGCACGAGCAGCCGGACCTGCTCAACTTCGAGAAGTCGATGCTGATCAACGACTCCGCGGACGGCGTCACGGAGGCCGACTACCCGGACCACTGGCAGCAGGGCAAGCTGCGCTTCCAGCTGACCTACCAGTTCGAGCCGGGCAGCGACGCGGACGGCGTGACCGTCCACATCCCGCTGCCGGTGCTCAACCAGGTCACCGCGGAGGGCTTCGACTGGCAGATCCCGGGCCTGCGGACGGAGCTGGTCACCGCGTACATCAAGTCGCTGCCGAAGGCGATCCGGCGCAACTTCGTGCCGGCGCCGGACTTCGCGAAGGCGGCGCTGCGCGCGGTGAAGGACCGCCAGGAGCCGCTGCTGCCGTCCCTGGAGCACGCCCTCAAGCGCCTGACGGCCATCACCGTGCCGCCGGAGGCCTGGGACGACGAGCGGGTGCCGGACCACCTCAAGGTGACCTTCCGGGTGGTGGACGGCCGCCGCAAGCTCGCCGAGTCCAAGGACCTGGAGGAGCTGCGGCTGCGGCTCAAGCCGAAGCTCAAGGAGACGCTGTCCTCGGCGGCCTCCGGCCAGGGCATCGAGCAGGGCGGGCTGACCGCCTGGCCGGGCGGCCTGCCCGTGCTCCAGCGCACCTTCGAGCAGCGCTCGCGCGGCCACTCGCTGCGCGCCTACCCGGCCCTGGTGGACGAGGGGGCGTCGGTCGGCGTGAAGCTGTTCGACACCCCGCAGGCGCAGACGCAGTCGATGTGGGAGGGCACCCGCCGGCTGCTGATGCTGACCACCACCTCCCCGGCCAAGTCGATCCAGGGCCGGCTGGGCAACCAGGCGAAGCTGGCGCTCTCGCACAACCCGCACGGCTCGGTGAACGCCCTCTTCGAGGACGTGGTGGCCTGTGCGACGGACCGGCTGATGACCCTGGCCGGCGGACCGGCCTGGGACGAGGCGGCCTTCGGCACGCTGCACGACAAGGTGCGGGCGGACCTGTACGACCTGTCCGCGGACACCACGCTGAAGACGGCCACCGCGCTGATCGCCTTCCACAAGGCCTCGACCCGGCTGAAGTCGGTGAGCAGCCCGGTGCTGCTGAACGCGGTGAACGACGTCCGGCTGCACCTGGCCTCCCTGGTGCACCCGGGCTTCGTCACGGCCACCGGCTGGCAGCGGCTGCCGGACCTCAAGCGCTACCTGCTGGCGGTGGACCGCCGGCTGGAGGCGCTGCCCAACCACCCGCAGCGGGACGCCCAGCAGCTGCTGAAGGTCCAGCAGGTGCAGCGGGAGTACGGGGAGCTGCTGGCGGCGGTGCCGGCCGGCCGGCAGCCGTCCGCGGAGGTGCTGGCGATCCGCTGGATGATCGAGGAGTTGCGGGTCAGCTTCTTCGCCCAGTCGCTGGGCACGCCGAGCCCGGTGTCGGAGAAGCGGATCACCAAGGCGATGGAGGCCGCCAGGGCCACGCTCTGAGCTGGGCGGCGTCCTCCTCGGGGGCCCTCAGGTGCCAGTTCGACCTGGGGGCCCACCATGGGCTACAGTCTGTCTTGTTCGCAGCGCGGCAAGCGAGTGAACGAGATCAGAAAACTCTGGTCCCGTGGAGCAGTTGGTTAGCTCGCCACCCTGTCAAGGTGGAGGTCGCGGGTTCAAGTCCCGTCGGGATCGCCGCAGTGCGAGAGGCCCGGAACCGTCAGGTTCCGGGCCTCTCGCTTTTGGGCGTCCGGTGTTTATCCCGGACCAGGTCCGGACCACAAGTGACAGACGGTGTGACGGTCGTCACTTATCTTTTCCCGAGAGCACCCCCGTACCACCCCCATCAAGACCTCACTAATTTAATATGTAAAATTGTACAGCCATTAACTGTAAATCCCCCCCGCATCATGCGCATCAAATCGTTATCCGGAGTTCAGCATTCCGTACGTTGTGCCGAGTACCCGGGCACCGCGGGCGGGCATGGCAAAGGGGCCGCTTACCGGACCCGGCGGAGTCCGGTAAGCGGCCCCTTTAAAGAGCCTTTGGCCTATCAGGCCTCAGTGCGCTGAGCGGGAATCCCGGCCAGCAGAGCGCGCACCTCCGCCTCGCGGTAACGGCGGTGACCGCCGAGCGTGCGAATGGACGTCAGCTTGCCCGCCTTGGCCCAACGAGTGACCGTCTTCGGGTCCACGCGGAACATGGTGGCGACCTCTGCCGGCGTCAGCAGGGGCTCAGCATCAGGGGTACGAGCGGTCATGAGCGGCCTCCTCGGGAGAACCGAACCAGGGCGGTTCTATCCTTCAAATTCTGCACCTTGGCCCGCGATGCCCGAAATGGCATAGACGGGCCGAGTCGGTTATAGGACGAACGGCTTGTCCTGGTGTCTACAACTACACCATCCGTCCAGCCCTATCGACCAAACCGCCAAAATTGACCCCTCACGGGTTCAAGAGCGACGGATGGCGATGGACCACCCCATAACGGGCAGTCACACGGCCGTGACGCCTGGTTACGAGGGGACCAGACCCCCTGTTTCCCCGCAAAGCACGCATCGACTCCAGAACCACCCAAAAGTGGGCAT
Organism: Kitasatospora sp. NBC_01300; assembly: GCF_041435235.1. NCBI lineage: Bacteria > Bacillati > Actinomycetota > Actinomycetes > Kitasatosporales > Streptomycetaceae > Kitasatospora > Kitasatospora sp. NBC_01300. Next base: position 3,755,114 of record NZ_CP108408.1, read on the forward strand.
GCCCGCGTGAAGTTGGGCTGGTTGTCCCATTTTTGCACATAGGGGTAAGTTCGCGTCAACGGTGAGTAGTGTCACGTTCGACAGCTATTGACCCGAACCAGGACCTTGGTCATCCAGCTCGGGCCATAGGACTCTTACAGTCATACACGGCTGGTCGGACGTCAGTTCGCGTACCGCAGCGCCAGCACCCTCCGCCAGCGCGCCGTCAGTTCCCCGTACGCGCGCAGCGCCTCCTCGGTGTCCCCCGCCCGCAGCGCGCGGAGCCCCTCCTCCAGCTCGCCCGCCGAACGGTCCGCCAACAGCCTCTCCGGCCCCAGCAAATGCACCAGCCCCCCGTAGTCCAGCTCCACCAGCGAGCGCGGATGGAATTCCTCCAGCCACCGCCCGATCTGCTCCGCCCCCCGGACCAGTTCCCCGTCCGGCACCTCTTCACGCAGCGCCCGGAAGGCCCGGGCCACCCGGCGGCGCGCCTGCGCCATCGGCACCAGGTAGAACAGCGCCGCCGCCCGCCCCGGCTTGCCCCGCTCCTGCGCCGGCACGAAGCAGCGGTCCTCGTCCCCGAACGGCAGGAACCAGCGCACCGGCACCTCCCACCGGCTGGTCAGGATCCACGGCCGGGCGTCCGGATGGCCGGCCCGCCAGCGCTCCCGGTCCGCCTCCGCCGCCGCCCGGGCCACCGGCGGCACCGCGGTGTCCAGCAGCGCCACCGGCGCGGCCGCCCGCAGCTCCTCCAGCGCCTGCCAGCTGCGCAGCCTGGTCGCCCACGGGCAGACGTACAGCACGCCGTCCACCACCCGCAGGTAGGCCCGCCCGCTCTCCCGCTCGGGCAGCGCCCTGGGCGTCCGGGCGGCCAGCTCCGCCAGCGCCTCCCGCTGCTCCTCCAGGACGGCCTCGGCCACCGGCTGCGCCGCCTCGACGGCGTCCGGACCGCGCTGCGCCGCGTAGGCCTGCCAGCGCGCCCGCTCGGACTCCGGGTAGGCGGCCAGCGGCTCGTAGACCCGCAGGTGGGCGGCGTAGGGCGGCAGTACCGAGGTGCGCACGACGGTCACGTCCTGCATGGTCGCACGCGCCGACCGGCCCCGGGAGGGCGCGCCCCCGAACCCGTTCGCGCCCGCACCGCGCACCCCCGGCGTCTCATCCCTCGGACCGCGGGGACAAGCTCGGACAAGAGGGCGGATCGGCGACGCTCCCACGACTACGCTTCGCCCTAGGCGCCCGCACCACAGCAGGCGGGCCTTCGATACTGGAGTCACCACAGTGACCGACGTACAGACATCCGCCACGCACCCCGCACCCGGAGTGCTCAGCAGGATCTTCCGCACCGAGCAGGACGGCGCCCCCGGCGACGGCCACGAGCAGGTCGTCCTCTGCCACGACCGCAGCTCCGGGCTCAAGGCGATCATCGCCATCCACTCCACCGCGCTGGGCCCGGCCCTCGGCGGCACCCGCTTCTTCCCGTACGCCTCCGAGGAGGCGGCCCTGGAGGACGCGCTCAACCTGTCCCGCGGCATGTCCTACAAGAACGCGCTGGCCGGGCTCGACCTCGGCGGCGGCAAGGCCGTCATCATCGGCGACCCCGACAAGGACAAGAACGAGGCGATGCTCCGCGCCTACGGCCGCTTCGTGGAGTCCCTGCGCGGCCGCTACATCACCGCCTGCGACGTGGGCACCTACGTGCAGGACATGGACGTCATCGCGCGCGAGACGCAGTTCGTGACGGGCCGCTCGCCCGAGCACGGCGGCGCCGGCGACTCGTCCATCCTGACCGCCTTCGGCGTCTTCCAGGGCATGCGCGCCACCGCCCAGGCCCGCTGGGGCCAGCCGACCCTGCGCGGCAAGCGGGTCGGCGTCGCGGGCGTCGGCAAGGTCGGCCACTACCTGGTCGGCCACCTCGTCGCGGACGGCGCCACCGTCGTCATCACCGACGTCTCCGAGACCGCCCTGAACCGCGTCCGCGCGGCCCACCCGGAGGTGGAGGTCGTCGCCGACACCGCCGCCCTGCTGCAGGCCCGGCTGGACGTCTACGCCCCCTGCGCCCTGGGCGGCGCGCTGACCGACGACACGGTGGCCGCGCTCGGCGAGTCCGGCACCACGATCGTCTGCGGCGCGGCCAACAACCAGCTGGCCCACCCGGGCGTCGAGAAGGACCTCGCGGACCGCGGCATCCTCTACGCGCCGGACTACCTGGTGAACTCCGGCGGCGTGATCCAGGTCGCCGACGAGATCGAGGGCTTCAACTTCGACCGGGCCAAGAACAAGGCCACCAGGATCTTCGACACCACCCTGGAGATCTTCACCCGGGCCGCCTCCGACGGCGTCCCGCCGGCGGTCGCCGCCGACCGCCTGGCCGAGAAGCGGATGCGCGAGATCAGCGCGCTGCGCACGGTCCTGCTGCCGGGCGCCCGCCGCGCCTGATCCGGCGCCCCCGGAACCTCGGATGCGCGGGGGGCGGCCGCACCCCCGTGACCCGCCCCCCCGGGCGGGAGGGGCCCAGCCGTCCCCCGCGCATCACGATGTGGAACCGGATTCTCACTTCTGCGCCCGATCGGGTGATCCAAGGTCCCCCTTGGGGGGATAATCGGTCCTGGAACGACGGACCTGAGACACCTCCGGACAGCGCGCAAACCGCCGCAAAACCTCCCCTGACCTGGGAAGACCTGGTCTCGGGTGCGGTCGGTGCGCGCCACGTCACACCGACGACGTACCGTCCAGCGGCGGAAACAGGTACCGTTAATGCTCCAAGGGACGGTCCTCCCATTCGGGCAGGCCGGTCCTGATCATGAACACGTGTCAGACTCGGGGCCGTGAGCCCCATCGTTGAGGGGGTCGACCCATGGGGCGCGGCCGGGCCAAGGCCAAGCAGACGAAGGTCGCCCGCGAGCTGAAGTACAACAGCGGCGGGTTTGACGCTAACCGTCTGTCCAACGAGCTGGGCGCATCGCCGTCCACCGCTCCGATCGACCCGGAGCCGATCGAGGAGGAGGAGGACGACGACCCGTATGCCGAGTACGCCGCCCGCTATGCCGACCTCGACGACGAGGACGACACCGAGCCGGGCACCGGGCCGTCGCAGGCCTCTCGCCGCTCGTAGCCAGTAGTTTCGCCGACCGGCCCAGGCGCCCAGCGCGCCAGGCCGGTCTTCGGCGTTCCCGCGTACCGGACGACGTACCGGGTTGGTCGCCGCCCCCGGCGGCAGGACGCGGAAGGGCCCCTCCGGTGCGCCGGAGGGGCCCTCTCGTCGTCCAGCCGGGCTCAGCCCGCGGTGAAGCCCTCGTAGGCGTTGTAGAGCGCCGCGCCGGCCTCGTGCTCGCCGGTGCGCTCGACGATGTCGCCGAGCAGCCAGGCCTCGACGCCGCGGTCCTCCAGGATCGCCAGCACGGCCTCCAGCGAGGACGGCGGGACGACCGCGACCATGCCGACGCCCATGTTGAGCGTCTTCTCGATCTCCAGGGTGGCCACCTTGCCGACCTGGGCGACGGTCTGGAAGACCGGCAGCGGGGTCCAGGTGCCGCGGTCCAGGCGGGCGTGCAGGCCCTCCGGGACGACCCGGGCCAGGTTGGCCGCCAGGCCGCCGCCGGTGACGTGCGAGAAGGCGTGGATCTCGGTGGCGCGGGTGAGCGCCAGGCAGTCCAGCGAGTAGATCCGGGTCGGCTCCAGCAGCTCCTCGCCGAGCGTGCGGCCGAACTCCTCGACCTTGCGGTCCAGCTTCCAGCCGGCCTCGTTCAGCAGCACGTGGCGCACCAGCGAGTAGCCGTTGGAGTGCAGGCCCGAGGCCGCCATCGCGATCACCACGTCGCCGGCCCGCACGCGCTCGGCGCCGAGCAGCGCGTCGGCCTCGACCACTCCGGTGCCGGCGCCCGCGACGTCGTACTCGTCCGGGCCGAGCAGGCCCGGGTGCTCGGCGGTCTCGCCGCCGACGAGGGCGCAGCCGGCCAGCGCGCAGCCCTCGGCGATGCCCTTGACGATCGCGGCGACCCGCTCCGGCACGACCTTGCCGACGCAGATGTAGTCGGTCATGAACAGCGGCTCGGCGCCGCACACGACCAGGTCGTCGACGACCATGCCGACCAGGTCGTGGCCGATGGTGTCGTGCTTGTCCATGGCGGCCGCGATGGCCACCTTGGTCCCCACGCCGTCGGTGGCCGAAGCCAGCAGCGGCCGCTCGTAGCGCTTGAAGGCGGACGCGTCGAAGAGGCCGGCGAAGCCGCCGAGACCGCCGACCACCTCGGGGCGGTTCGCCTTCTTCACCCACTGCTTCATGAGCTCGACGGCGCGGTCGCCCGCCTCGATGTCGACGCCGGCTGCGGCGTAGGTGGCGCCGTTCTGGTTGCTGGTCACTACGGTGCGGCCCTCTCGGGTCTGGTGGGGGATGGAACAGCGGTGGGGCCCCGTTTCGCGGGACCCCACCGTGGATTCGTTACGGGCGGCGCAGCGCGTCGGCCGCGCCCGCCCCGCCGAGCAGCGACTGGACGCCGTCCAGGTCGCTGCCGCTGGTCGGCTTGCCGCGCACGGCCGGCGGCTGCTGGCTGCCCTTGATCTCGGCCTCCAGCAGGAGCTTGCCGAGCAGTGCCGGGTCCGGCAGCTCCATCGGGTACTCGCCGTCGAAGCAGGCCCGGCAGAGCCTGTCCTTGGGCTGCTTGGTGGCCTCGATCATGCCGTCGATCGAGATGTAGGAGAGCGAGTCCGCACCGAGCGTGCGGCCGATCTCCTCGACGGTCATCCCGTTGGCGATCAGCTCCGCACGGGTGGCGAAGTCGATGCCGAAGAAGCACGGCCACTTCACCGGCGGCGAGGAGATCCGGATGTGCACCTCGGCGGCGCCGGCCTCGCGCAGCATCCGCACCAGCGCGCGCTGGGTGTTGCCGCGGACGATCGAGTCGTCGACGACCACCAGGCGCTTGCCCGCGATGACCTCGCGCAGCGGGTTGAGCTTGAGCCGGATGCCGAGCTGACGGATGGTCTGGCTGGGCTGGATGAAGGTGCGGCCCACGTAGGCGTTCTTCACCAGGCCGGAGCCGTACGGGATGCCGCTGGCCTCGGCGTAGCCGATCGCGGCGGGGGTGCCGGACTCCGGCGTCGCTATCACCAGGTCGGCCTCGACGGGCGCCTCCTTCGCCAGGCGGCGGCCCATCTCCACGCGGGAGAGGTGCACGTTGCGTCCGGCGATGCTGGTGTCGGGGCGGGCCAGGTAGACGTACTCGAACACGCAGCCCTTGGGCTTCGCCTCGGCGAAGCGGGAGCTGCGCATGCCGTTCTCGTCGACGGCGATCAGCTCGCCGGGCTCGACCTCGCGGATGAACGAGGCGCCGCAGATGTCCAGCGCCGCCGTCTCGGAGGCGACCACCCAGCCGCGCTCCAGCCGGCCGAGCACCAGCGGGCGGATGCCCTGCGGGTCGCGGGCGGCGTAGAGGGTGTGCTCGTCCATGAAGACGAGCGAGAACGCGCCCTTGACCTTGGGCAGCACGACCTTGGCCGTCTCCTCGATGGAGAGGTCCGGGTGGCCGGCGAGCAGCGCGGTCACCAGGTCGGTGTCGTTGGTCGCGGCGCTCCGCCCGGAGCGGGAGACGTGCTCCTCACCGGGCAGTTCGGCGACCATCGCCGCCAGTTCGGCGGTGTTCACCAGGTTTCCGTTGTGCCCGAGGGCCAGCGAACCGTGCACGGTCGCGCGGAAGGTCGGCTGGGCGTTCTCCCAGACCGAGGACCCGGTGGTCGAGTAGCGGGCGTGTCCGACGGCGATATGCCCGTGCAACGACCCCAGGGAGGCCTCGTCGAAGACCTGGGAGACAAGCCCCATGTCCTTGAAGACGAGAATCTGGGAGCCGTTGCTCACTGCGATGCCCGCGGATTCCTGACCGCGGTGCTGCAGGGCGTAAAGGCCGAAGAACGTGAGCTTGGCGACCTCCTCGCCGGGAGCCCAGACACCGAAGACGCCGCAAGCGTCCTGGGGGCCTTTCTCACCGGGAAGAAGATCGTGGTTGAGTCTTCCGTCACCACGTGGCACGTCTTCGAGTCTAGGGCAGCGGGCACGGGCTTCCGGAACCCGGGCGGCCGGGATTGTCTGACGATCGGCCGGTAACGCGCGTAGACAAAACCCCTTACCAGGTGGGGATTTCGGGTGGGGGGAATTCCGGCCGGAGGCGGTTGGCCTTGTGGTTCGCGCCTGTTGGGGCGTTCCGTGTGCGGAGGGCCGGGAGTCGGGGCGGCGGCGAAAGTGAGCCTGCTCACCCGGGGTTCACCCCGGCGTCACGCGGCGGGCAGCAACAGGCCCCAGGCGCCCGGGTGGACCGTCCAGGTGCGGGCGCGGACCGGACCGACGGGGTGGCCGTCCGCCTCGTAGCCGAAGCCGCGCCCGACCACCGAGACGCTCTCCGCCCGGGCCCGCACCAGGGCGCCGGGTGCGCGGATCACCACCTCCAGCACGCCGGCGGCGTCCGCCTCGGCGCCCGGCAGGGTCAGCTGGACCAGCCGCACCGGCCGGTGCACGTCCGCGAGCAGCCGGCCGTCGGCCTCGACCCGGACCCGGGGATTGTGCTCGGCGGAGGACCGGCCGTCCGCCGCGAGTGCGTTCGCCTGCTCGGCCGCAGCCAGTTTCGCCCATAGCGAACGCCAACCACCCGTACGGCCCGCCGGACGCCGCGTCCCGGCACCGGTGATCCGCACCCCTCCCAGCGCCACCCCGCCGCCGTCGTCGACCAGCAGGTCGAGCTTGCGCGCCGCACCCGACAGCACCGCCCGCGCGGCCCGGACCGGCTCCCCCGGCACCCCGAGCGCGCGGGCCGCGGCCAGCTCCTCCGACCGGCCGACCGGAACCATGCCCACCGGATCGGCGCCCAGCTCACGCTGGCGGTACAGGGCTTGGAGCACCCGCTGCAAGGCCAGGTCGGAACCGATCACGACCGGGCGCCGACGACCCCGGTGCGAAAGCACCCGGTCGAGTTCGGACGGGCTCTCCGGATAGACCACCTTGACGTCCGCGCCTCCGCAGAGCACGTCCTTCGCGATCCGCACCGACTCGCCGTCGGTCTGCCGGGCCGCCGGGTCGAGGAGCAGCAGGAGCGGCTCGGGGCCGCCGGTTGCGGGCGTGGACAGGGACGACACGACCGGTCCTTCCTCAGGTAATCTCTCGGTGCAAGAGCCCCTTGCGCTACTGCGCCAGGGGCTTCGTCTATCTCGGGGCAGACTGCGGCCTACGCAGGATGCCCCAACCGGAAGGGGTGTACGCCTGTGCCGGCACTCGTGCTCGTTGGCGCTCAGTGGGGGGACGAGGGCAAGGGGAAGGCCACCGACCTCCTCGGCGGCTCCGTCGACTACGTCGTCCGCTACCAGGGCGGCAACAACGCCGGTCACACGGTGGTCATCGGCGACCAGAAGTACGCCCTGCACCTTCTCCCCTCCGGCATCCTCAGCCCTAACGTGACGCCGGTCATCGGCAACGGCGTCGTCATCGACCCGGGCGTGCTGCTCTCCGAGCTGAGCGGCCTCAACGACCGTGGCATCGACACCTCCAAGCTGCTGATCTCGGGCAACGCCCACCTGATCACGCCGTACCACCGCACCCTGGACAAGGTCACCGAGCGCTTCCTCGGCAAGCGCCGGATCGGCACCACCGGCCGCGGCATCGGCCCGACCTACGCAGACAAGATCAACCGCGTCGGCATCCGGGTCCAGGACCTGTTCGACGAGTCGATCCTGCGCCAGAAGATCGAGGCGGCGCTGCACGACAAGAACCAGATCCTGGTCAAGCTCTACAACCGCCGCGCCATCCCGGCCGAGCTGGTCCTCGAGGAGTACCTCGGCTACGCGGACAAGATCAAGCCCTTCCTCGCCGACACCACCCTCGTCCTGGACCAGGCGCTCAAGGCGAACAAGGTCGTCCTGCTGGAGGGCGGCCAGGGCACCCTGCTCGACGTCGACCACGGCACGTACCCCTTCGTGACCTCGTCGAACCCGACCTCGGGCGGCGCCTGCACCGGCGCCGGCATCGGCCCGACCAAGATCGACCGGGTCATCGGCATCCTCAAGGCCTACACCACCCGCGTCGGCTCCGGCCCGTTCCCGACCGAGCTGCTGGACGAGGACGGCGAGGCGCTGCGCCGCATCGGCGGCGAGCGCGGTGTCACCACCGGCCGTGACCGTCGCTGCGGCTGGTTCGACGCGGTCATCGCGCGCTACGCGACCCGGGTCAACGGCCTCACCGACTTCTTCCTCACCAAGCTCGACGTGCTCACCGGCTGGGAGCAGATCCCGGTCTGCGTCGCGTACGAGATCGACGGCAAGCGGGTCGAGGAACTCCCGTACAACCAGTCCGACTTCCACCACGCCAAGCCGATCTACGAGACGCTGCCGGGCTGGACCGAGGACATCAGCAAGGCCAAGACCTTCGCCGAGCTGCCGAAGAACGCGCAGGCGTACGTGAAGGCGCTGGAGGAGATGTCCGGCGCGCCGATCTCCGCCATCGGCGTCGGCCCGGGCCGCGACGAGACGATCCAGATCAACTCGTTCATCTGAGCCTGATCCGGTCGAGGGCCCTGCGGGACGTCCCGCAGGGCCCTTCGCTTTGCCCGCTCCTCCGATTTTGCACTAGTGCAGATATCCATTGCATCTAGTGCAGCATGGCGCTACCTTTCCGGCATGACCGCACAGCCGCCCACGCCCGTGACCCTCACCGGCCGCCACGTCCGCCTGGAGCCCCTCGGCCGCCACCACCTGCCCGACCTGTGGGCCGGCGTCGGCCCCGACCCGGAGGTCTGGCGCTGGGTCCCCTCCCTCCCGCCCGCGACCGAGGAGGAACTGGGCGCGATGCTCGACGCCCGGCTCGCCGAGGTGGCGGCCGGGTCGGCGGTGAAGTTCGCCGTGATCGACCTCCCCAGCGGCAGGGCCGTCGGCGTCACCGGCTACTACGACTTCAGGCTCGTCGACGAGGTCGTCGAGATCGGCGGCACCTGGTACGCCCGCTCGGTCTGGCGCACGCCCGTCAACACCGAGGCCAAGCTGCTGCTGCTCTCGCACGCCTTCGACGACCTGGGCATGGGCCGGGTCTACTGGAAGACGGACGCGCTCAACGAGCGCTCCCGCAACGCGATCCTGCGCCTCGGCGCCCAGTACGAGGGCGTCCACCGCCGCGAGAAGCGGCGCGCCAACGGCGTGTGGCGCGACACCGCCTACTTCTCGATGCTCGCCGACGAGTGGCCCGCCGCCCGGATCCGCCTCGTCGAGCGCCTTTCGCGCGGTGCCCGACCCCCCGTGCGCCCCCGTTCCTGAACGGCCGCCCGGGAGTTGTCCAGGGTGCCAGGCAGGAACCGCGATGGGAGTAGGGAACCGATGACCCAGCAGTGGCAGAAGTCCACCAGCAGCACCCGGGACGGCGGCGACTCCGTGGAGGTGTCCGTCAACGAACGGGGGCTGATCGAGGTCCGCGAATCCGAGAGCCCCGACGCGATCATCGTCACCACCCCGCAGAAGTTCGCGCTCTGGATCGAGGGCGTGAAGCGCGGCGAATTCGACCACTTCGGCGACGGCTGACCGCACCCTCCGGTGGCCCCCCTCCCGGCGGGGGGCCACCGCTGCCGCGCGCTATTTCTTCTCGACGGCGGCGGAGGAATGGCGGACGACGAACTCGCGTTTTACGGAACGCGGTTCGCGGGGTTGGGCGTTGACCAGCCAGACCAGCCAGCCGACGAATAGGACGGCGAGCAGGAGGGCGGACAAACCGGCGACGAGCAGGCCGTTCACCGGGTGGCGGGAATGCGGTGGGCGGGGGTGAGAAGCAGCGGAAGCGGCATGACAGTCTCCGGTCGGTGATGTCGAGCGTGCCGACCATGCATCTGGTGTGTATTTACGGCTGATTGGCGGCTGTTTAGGCCACAACAAGTCAGTGACTGACGCGGGAACGACCATAGGGTCGAGGTGCAAGACTTGCTACCGAGCGGGAGAACGTTCACTCCATCGTGGGGTATCCCCCATTTCAGTAGCTAGGGCCGGGTAAGCACGGCACACTTCACCGGAAGCATCGACCCGAGCCGCGATCCGGAGAAGAGAGTCATGCCACCCCGCTTGTCGCCGACCGTGCGTCAGCAGCGCCTTGGCATCGAGCTGCGCAAGATGCGCGAACGCGTGGGCGTGACGCCCAAGAGCCTGGCCGCCACCCTGGGCACCGACCTGCCCAAGATCTCGCAGATGGAGAACGGGAAGTCCGGCATCAGCGCCGACCGGCTCCGGCTCTGGGCCCGCACCTGCCACTGCGCCGACGGCCCCTACCTCGACGCGCTGCTCGCGATGACGCAGGACCGGCGCAAGTACTGGTGGGACGGCTACCGCGGCCGGCTGCCCGGCGGGCTCATCGACATCGCGGAGATGGAGCACCACGCCGAGTCGCTGGCCATCCTGCACACCACCTTCATCCCCGGACTGCTGCAGACCTCGGCGTACGCCTCCGCGGTGTTCGCACGGGTCCGGCCGCCCATGCCCCAGCCGGACGCCGACGCCCGCACGGCGTTCCGGATCCAGCGCCAGCGGCTGTTCACCGAACGTCCGAAGCCGTACGCCGCGTACATCCACGAATCCGCGCTGCGCATGCAGTTCGGCGGGGCGGTGGTGCTGCGCGACCAACTGCTCGGCGTGCTGGAGCATTCCGAGCGGCCCGGGGTGGAGATCCGGACCATCCCGTTCAGCGTCGACACCTTTCCCGGGTCCGGAGAGAGCCTCTACCTCGCCCGCGGGCCCGTTCCCGAGCTCGACACCGTGCAGATCGACCTCTCGAACGGGCCGAAGTTCGTGCACACCGACACCGAACTGCAGACGTACCGACAGATCAAGGAGGAGACCGCCGCGGTCGCCCTCGGGCCGGCCGAGTCCCGGGACTTCATCCGGGCCTTACTGAAAGACTTCTCATGACTGAGTGGCGGAAGTCCTCGTCCAGCGGCGAGAGCAACGAGTGCGTCGAGATCAGAGCCGCCGACGGTCTGGTGGAGATCCGCGAGTCGGACCGCCCCGAGATCGTCGTCCGGACCACGCCGCGCAAGTGGGCCGCGTTCGTCCGCGGGGTGAAGGCCGGGGAGTTCGACCGGTACAGCGACTCCGTCGGGCCCTGAGCCACGCCCGCCCCCGCACCCGAGCACGAGCAGCACCCGCCCCTGAGCAGCACCGCCCCTGAGCCCGCCCCCCCCTGAACCGCGCCGTCCTCCCGGCCCGGCGGCGGTAGGCTTGGCAGCCCACAGTGGACCCCTGCGCCTGGCACAGCACTCCGGGTGGGGTGCGCGTGCGGGAGAAATCGGAGCATCCGAGGATGGCTCGGCACCTGATCACCAGCGCCCTTCCGTACATCAACGGGATCAAGCACCTGGGCAACATGGTCGGGTCGATGCTCCCGGCGGACGTCTACTCCCGCTACCTGCGCCAGCGCGGCCACGAGGTGCTCTACATCTGCGCGACCGACGAGCACGGCACGCCCGCCGAACTCGCCGCGCAGGAGGCCGGGCTGCCCGTCGCCGAGTTCTGCGCCCAGGCGCACGACGCGCAGAAGGCGGTGTACGACGGCTTCGGGCTGTCCTTCGACCACTTCGGCCGCAGCTCCTCCCCGCAGAACCGCGAGATCACCCAGGAGATCGCCCGCGAACTCCAGCGCAACGGCTTCATCGAGGAGCGCGCGATCCGGCAGGTGTACTCCAACGCCGACGGTCGCTTCCTGCCGGACCGCTACATCGTCGGCACCTGCCCGCACTGCGGCTACGACAAGGCGCGCGGCGACCAGTGCGAGAACTGCACCCGGGTGCTGGACCCGACCGACCTGCTGGAGCCGCGCTCGGCGATCAGCGGCAGCTCCGACCTGGAGGTCCGGGAGACCAGGCACCTGTTCCTGCTCCAGTCGGAGCTGACCGACGAGGTCGAGCAGTGGATCGCCGCCCACGGCGACGACTGGCCGGTGCTGGCCTCCTCGATCGCCCGCAAGTGGCTCACCGAGGGCCTCCAGGACCGCGCGATCACCCGCGACCTGGAGTGGGGCGTCCCGGTGCCGGCCGACGTCTGGCCGGAGCTGGCGGCCGAGGGCAAGGTGTTCTACGTCTGGTTCGACGCCCCGATCGAGTACATCGGCGCCACCAAGGAGTGGGCGGACGCGGCCCCGGCCGGGCAGGCCCGGGACTGGAAGTCCTGGTGGTACGAGGCCGACCACAGCGTCCGGTACACCGAGTTCATGGCCAAGGACAACGTCCCGTTCCACACCGTGATGTTCCCGGCCACGATCCTCGGCTCGCGCCAGCCGTGGAAGAAGGTCGACTACGTCAAGGCCTTCAACTGGCTGACGTACTACGGCGGGAAGTTCTCCACCAGCCAGAAGCGCGGCATCTTCACCGACGTCGCCCTGGAACTGCTGCCGGCCGACTACTGGCGCTACTTCCTGATGGCGCACGCCCCCGAGTCGGACGACTCCAGCTTCACCTGGGACCTCTTCGCCTCCGTCGTCAACAAGGACCTCGCCGACACCCTCGGCAACTTCGTCAACCGGGTGCTCACCTTCAGCCGCAAGCGCTTCGGCGACGCCGTCCCGGCCGGCCACGCGCCCGGCGAGGCCGAACAGCGACTCGGCGAGCAGATCGCCGCCCTGCTGGCCGAGTACGAGGCCCAGTTGGACGCGCTCAACTTCCGCAAGGCCGCGCAGGGTCTGCGCGCGCTGTGGAGCGCGGGCAACGCGTACCTGGACGAGAAGGCGCCCTGGCTCCAGGTGAAGACCGACCCGGACGCGGCGGCGCTGACCCTGCGCACCGCGATGAACCTGATCCAGCTGTACGCGGTGGTCTCCGAGCCGTTCATCCCGACCGCGGCGGCGGCGATGCGCGGCGCCTTCGCCCTGCCCGCGGACGCTCCGGCGGTCGGCCTGTCCTGGGTCGGCCCGGAGCAGGCGCGGGCACTGGACCTGGTGCCGGCCGGGACGGCGTTCACCGTGCCGCCGGTGCTGTTCGCCAAGATCACCGACGAGGACCTGGCCGGCTGGACCACCCGCTTCGGCGGCCAGGAGGGCTGAGCCCCGGCGGACGGCCCGGGGCCCGGGCCGTCCGCCACCTGCCTGACGCCGTAGGGAATCTGACGCACCATCACCGATGCTTCGTCCAGGGCATCGGCACCCCACCCGGCGGCACCGCACTGCCCCACCGACCGGCGTCGGTTCGCCGATGCCCTGCCGTCACACGCCGGTACGCTTCCAGCCATGGATGTTGACCTGGTCACCGCCCTGCGGGCGATCGCCAACCCGACGCGCCTGCAACTGCTGGCATGGTTGCGCGAACCCGAACGCCACTTCCCCCTGGAGGAAGCGGTCGCCGACCCGCGCGAGGTCGGCGTCTGCGTCAGCCACATCCAGGCCAAGGCCGGTCTCGCCCAGTCCACCGTCTCCGCCTACCTCGCCGAGCTCCAGCGCGCCGGCCTCGTCCGCGCCACCCGCATCGGCAAGTGGACCCACTACCGCCGTGACGAGGCCCGCATCGCCGCCCTCATCACCGCTCTCGGCCACACCCTGTAGGCCTCTGCCTGTGGGCTCCTGCCTGTGGGCTCCTGCCGCAGCCGGGCGGAGACTCCCCGCCCGGCTGCGGCCGGCTCGGCCGCACGGCCGTCAGGCGGCCTTGCGGGCGGTGTGGACGGTCATGGCCGAGAGGAAGAAGGCGTCCGGGCGGTTCAGGATGCCGGTGGGGGTGTCCTCGGCGAGGAGGGTGTCGAGGGTGGTGCGGTCCTCGGGGGCGAGGTTGTCGGCGAGCTGGTCGCGCAGGCGGGCGAGTTGGGTGTGGAGGTGCTCGCGGGCGGGGCGGGCGAGCGGGGCCGGGTGGTCGATCAGGAAGGTGCGGGTGCCGCTGGGGGTCAGGCCGGCGCGGGTGAGCATGGCCGGCCAGTCCTCCACCTCCTCGGTGGCGCCGGGCAGTTCGGCGCGCATGGTGCTGAAGCCGTCCTCGTGCACGGCGTCGAGCCGGGCCTGGAAGCCGGGCCGGCCGAGGCCGAAGTCGCGCGGCAGGTAGCGCATCGGCAGGCCGCGTTCGGCGACGGCCAGCAGGCCGCCGGGCCGGAGCGTCGCGGCGAGGGAGGTCAGGGCGGCCTGCTGGTCGCCGAGGTGGTGGATCGCGTTGCCGGACCAGATCAGGTCGGCCTCGCCGAGCTTGCCGAACTCGGCGGGCAGGTCGGCCTGCTGGGTGCTCAGACGGCCGCCGGAGCGGGCCCGGGCGCGCTCCAGCAGGGCGGCCGACTGGTCGACGGCGACCGTCTCGGCCTCGGGGAAGGCGTCCGCGAGCAGTCCGGCGATCACCCCGGGCCCGCTGCCGACGTCGAGGACCCGCCGCACCCCGTCGGTCTCGCCGCGCAGGGACCGCAGCCACTGCGCGGCCCCGGAGATGGCGGGGGCCCGCAGTTCGGCCTCCCGCTCCAGGTGGGCGGCGAGGGCGTCCCAGTCGAAGTCGGCGGCGGGGACGTCGCCGTGGTGGTGCCCGTGCTGGTGGCCCTGGCCGTGCCGGTGCTGGTGTTCGGACATCGTGGGTTCTCCGATCGTGGGTGACGGAAGGTCGGACGGGTGACGCCGGTCGGACGGGTGACGCCGGTCGAATGGGCGACGCCGGCGAATGGGCGACGCCGGCGAATGGGTGACGCCGGGCAAGGGTGCCGGGGGGAGCTTCCCCCGCTCAGGCGGGGACGGCGGCGCCGGACGCGCGGTGTTCGGCGACCGCCCGTCCGACCTCCTCCGCGACGAGGTCGTGGTCGAGGTCGAACGCCGCCGCCGCGCCCGCCCCGGCGGCGACGACGACCTGCGCCCGCGGGTCGGCGACGTTGCCGACCGCCCAGACGCCGGGGACGCTGGTGCGGCCGGCCCGGTCGGTGGTGACCCAGCCGTTCTCGTCCCGGGCGCATTCCAGGCCGAACAGCAGCGCGTCCCGGGGCACCGGCTGCGGGAAGACGAACACGGCCTCGCGCGGCACCACCCGGCCGTCCGCGAGTTCCACGCCGCGCAGCCGGTCGGCGTCCGTCACCAGCTGGGTGATCCGGCCTTCGACGACCCGGACGCCGCGGGCGGCGAGCCGCTCCCGCTCGGCCCCGGTCGGCGTGAGGATGTGCGTGATCAGGACGACGTCCGCGGACCACTGCCGGAGCAGCAGCGCCTGGTCGACCGCGCCCGGGCCGGTGCCGAGCACGCCGAGCGGGCGGTCGCGGACCTCGTAGCCGTGGCAGTACGGGCAGTGCAGCACGTCCCGGCCCCAGCGTTCGAGCAGGCCCGGGAGCTCCGGGAGCCCGTCGCGCAGGCCCGTGGCGACGACCACCCGGCGCGCGTGCAGCACGGGGCCGCCCGCCAGGTGGACGGCGAAGCCCGTCCCCGCGGCTTCGGCATCCGCGACGGCCTCGACGTGGTCGACCCGGGCGTCGATCAGGTCGACCCCGTAGCCGGCGACCTCCGCCCGGCCGACCTCCAGCAGCGCCGCCGGGGGCATGCCGTCCCGGCTCAGGTACCCGTGCATGTGGGCGGAGGGGGCGTTGCGCGGCTGGCCCGCGTCCACCACCGCCACCCGGCGCCGGGCCCGGCCCAGCACCAGCGCGGCGCTCAGCCCGGCCGCGCCCGCGCCGACCACCACCGCGTCGTAGTCGTCCCGGGGGGCCGTCGGCCCTGCCGTCCTCATCGTGTCGCCCATGGCGCTCACCTCCACCGCCAGGCTGCGACCGGACCAGCCGTATCGGCAAGCTTTGTTGCCGTTTCCGCAAACAACGCACCCCGACCGGCCCCGCCCGTCCGCTCCGCGCCACGGGCCCGAACTCCCCCCCGGTGGACGGGGATCCGGACCGACCCTTGCCATGGAGTGCACTCCAACTCCTAGCCTCTGACGCACCACCGGCCCACCACCAGGGGGAGCAGCACCATGCGATACCGCGTTCTCGGCGGCACCGGCATCGAAGTGAGCACCTACTGCCTCGGCACGATGATGCTCGGCTCCGTCGGCAACCCCGACCACGACGACTGCGCCCGGATCATCAACACCGCGCTCGACCACGGCATCAACTTCGTGGACACCGCCGACATGTACTCGGCCGGCGAGTCCGAGGAGATCGTCGGCAGGACGCTGGCCGCCCGCGGCGACCGCGACGAGATCGTGCTCGCCACCAAGGGGCACTTCCCGATGGGCGAGGGCCGCAACCGCAGCGGCAACTCCCGGCGCTGGATCCTCCGGGCGGTCGAGGACAGCCTGCGCCGGCTGCGCACCGACCGGATCGACCTCTACCAGATCCACCGGCCGGACCACACCACCGACGTCGAGGAGACCCTGTCCGTCCTCGGCGACCTCGTCCGGGCCGGCAAGATCCGCGCCTTCGGCTGCTCCACCTTCCCCGCCGAACAGATCGTCGACGCGCACCACGTCGCCGAGCGCCGCGGCCTGCCGCGCTTCCGCACCGAGCAGCCGCCGTACTCGCTGCTCGCCCGCGGCGTGGAGCGCGACGTGCTGCCCGTCGTCCAGCGGCTCGGCATGGGCGCACTGACCTGGGGCCCGCTCGCCTCCGGCTTCCTCACCGGCCGCTACCGCAAGGACCGCCCGGCCGACCTGACCACCGGCCGCCCGACCATCAACCCGGGCCGCTTCGACCCGGCGCTGCCCACCACCGTGGCCAAGCTGGAGGCCGTCGAGGCCTTCACCGCCCTCGCCGGGGACCTCGGCCGCACCCTGCCCGAACTGGCCGTGGCCTTCCCGCTGGCGCACCCCGCCGTCACCTCGGTGATCCTCGGCCCGCGCACCCACGACCAGCTGGAGGCGGCCCTCAAGGGCGCCGACCTGGTCCTCGACGACGCCACCCTGGACCGCATCGACGCCATCGTCCCGCCCGGCACCAACGTCTACCACCCCGACGGCGTCTGGCAGCCCCCGTCCGTCACCACCCCCGCCCTCCGCCGCCGCCCCACCACGGACCGCCCGGCGGGATAGCCGAACCGGCCGCCCCCGTGAGTGCGACATGGTGCATTACGGCGCGACACACTGGCCTCATGAAGACCATCACGCAGCGCGAACTCGCAGCGCGGTCCAAGGCCGTGCTCGACGATGTCGAAGCCGGCGAGATCTACCACATCACTCGCAACGGCACCGAGATCGCCGAAGTCCGGCCGATCAGCAGTCGCCGCCGATTCGTCCCCGTCGAGGAGCTCCAGCGAAAGTGGCGGAACGCGCCGACGGTCGACGCGACGCAGACGCGCGCGGAAGCCGACGCCTTCTACGGCGATGAGGACCGGATCGGCGGCGACGACCCGTGGGAACGGAAGTGACCGGGCGACGCCAACGCGGACTGCTCGACACCTGCGTCGTGATCGATCTGCCACAGATCGATCCACAGCTCCTGCCAGCCGATGCCGCGCTGTCGTCCATCGTGCTGGCCGAACTCGCCCAGGGCGTCGCCATGGCCAAGGACCCGGTGCAGATGATGGCCAGGGCCCAGCGACTCGCGGACGTGGAGGCGGAGTTCACCACCCTCCCCTTCGACCGCGAGGCAGCTCGGCGGTTCGGCACCCTGACCACCCTCACGATCCAGGCCAAGCGGGACCCCCGCCCCACCGCATGGGCCTGATGATCGCGGCAACCGCGGCCGGCCACGGCCTGCCGCTCTACACGCGGAACGCGGGCGACTTCGTCGGCCTGGAGCAGGGCGTCGAAGTCATCCCCGTGTGAAGAACGGCCCCGCTCCAGTGGTGCCGTCGCCACTTCCGGACGGGTCGCCGCCACCGGCCGCCCGCGGGAAGCCGCTACTCCCTCGGGGCGGCGAAGCAGTGGACCACGACCGTGCGGTCGGCGGCCCACTGCTGTTCGCCGCTGCCGAGCCAGGTCCAGCCGAGGCGGCGGTAGCAGGCGTTCGCCGGGGCTGCGGTGGCGAGGACGTCGAGGACGGGGTGGAGGCCGAGCGCCCGCGCGTGCGCCACGGCGGCTGCCGCCAGCTGTGCGCCGATCCGGTGGCCGCGCGCCGTGGGGGCGACGTAGAGCCGGCCGATCACGGCGGTGAGTTCCGGGCGGCCGCCGGTGCGGCGGCTCCACAGGCCGGGGGCGACGTCGCCGGGGGCACTGCGGGAGAGGCCCACGTGCCCGACCGGGCGGCCGTCCAGTTCGGCGACCCAGGCGGCGAGCAGGCCCCCGGGGGTGAGCCAGGCGGCGGGTCGGTCGGGCCAGTCGGCGGGGTAGCCGTCGGTGGCGTGGACGTCGCCGAGCACCCGGACGCAGTCGGCGAGGTCGGTGACGCGGCGCCGTCGGACGGACACCCCTGCCCCGGCCTGCCGCGAGCCGGACGCGACGACGTTGGCGCGTTCTTCAAGGTCAGCCATGCCGGTACGTTACCGGCCGGACCCCACCGCCGCAGCAGGTCGGCGACCCCGGTCGGATCCTCATCCCCACCGCCGGCCGTCGGCCGACGCTCCATCAACCGAACGTGCGGCCGGACGCGCCCAGGCGCTCGGGCGCTCGGGCGGGCCGTCAGGCGATCGCGGCCGACACCACCGCCGCGACCGCGATGTTGCAGCTGGCCGAGACCCAGACCGCCGGGTGCGGCTCCGGCTCGACCAGGATCTCGCCGAGCCTGCCGGGCGTCAGCAGGTCCACCGCCCAGAAGGCGACGGCCATCAGCACCAGCCCGAGCAGGCCGTAACAGGCGGTCGAGAGCAGGCCCTTGGCGAAGTCCGCGTAGGTGTACATGATCGCGGTGAAGACGATGCCGCCGATGCCGAGCAGCGCGGAGCTGAGCAGCACGGCGGCGTTGCGGTTGCGCTCGACCCAGATCTGGTGGCCGAGCCTGCCGGGCGTCAACAGGTCCACCAGGCCGACGCCGAGGAGCAGCAGCACCACCCCGAGGGCTCCGTAGGCGGCCGCCGCGCCGAGCCCGTGCAGGATGTCGTTCATCGTGGTCCCAGCCCCCGGTCCGCTCGCCGATCCCCGACCGGCCTGGTCAAGGGTTGGCAAAAGATACCCCACCGAGGTGGGCGGCGGACCGGGGAAGCAGACCCCTGACCTCAGTGGGGGATCAGTGTTCCTCGTGCACCAGGTGGTCGACGCAGGCGGCGATCGCGAGCAGCAGGCCGGTGTCGGCGCCGTCGGCGATCTCCACCCCGTAGGTGTCCCGGATCCGGAACCACTTGCGGGAGATCCGGGCGAGGTCGTCGCCGTGGTGGTTCTCGATCCGGTAGTCCTTGTCGATCAGGTTGCCGTGGATCTTCAGCTCGCCGCCGGAGGCCAGCTCCACCAGGTACTTGTCGCGGAACGGGGTGAACAGCTTCTCCCGGACGGTCGCGATCACCTCGCCGTCGGCGTCCTCGATCTTCATCGCGTCGCGGACGGTGAACGCCTTCTCCTTCACCACCGCGACCACCCGCCCGTGCGCGTCCTTCAGCTCGAAGGTGTGCCGCAGCCGCAACACCTTGCCGTCCACCAGGTACGCCTTGTGGCCCCGGTCGTCCTCGATCCAGTAGTCGTCTCCGACTGCGAACAGCTTCTCCCTGACCAGGTACCGCACAGCGGCCTCCTCCGTGTCGACGTGACCCCCATTCGACCCGATCCCCCCGCCCGCCGGGAAGCACCGCCGCACACGGGCGTTCAATGGCGGCATGCGTCCCGACCCCACCGCCCCGCTGCACAGCGAGCGCCTCGACCTCCTCCCGATCGGCCCCGAGCACGCCGAGGAGCTGGCCGCCGCCCTCGCCGACCCCGCCCTGCACGCCTTCACCGGCGGCTCCCCGGCCACCGCCGACGACCTGCGCGTCCGCTACGCCCGGCTCGCCGCCGGCTCCCCCGACCCCACCGAGACCTGGGGCAACTGGGCACTGCGGCTGCGCGCCGACGGCCGCCTCACCGGCTACGTCCAGACCACCGTCCGCCCCGAGGCCGCCGAGCTCGCCTGGGTGGTCGGCACCCCCTGGCAGGGCCGCGGCCTGGCCACCGAGGCCACCCGCGCCCTGCTCTCCCACCTCGCCGCCACCGGCGTCGGCACCGTCACCGCCCACATCCACCCCGACCACCACGCCTCCGCCGCCGTCGCCCGGGCCCTCGGCCTCACCCCCACCGGCGAGCAGCAGGACGGCGAGACCCGCTGGCAGACGGAGCTCCCCCGGCCCTGACCCCGACCTGACCCGGCCCCGGCCCCAGCCCCGGACCTGACGCCCTCAGTCCTCCTCGCCCGGCGCCGGATGCGGGTTGACGGCCTGCCCGTCGATCGGCTGCCCCCAGTAGTCGTCGCCCTCGGCCCCCACGCAGTACCCGGAGCCCTCCACCCACCCCCCGGCGTCCTGGCACTGCTCCGCGGTGACGTCACGCGGAGCAGGCCGGGCGGCGGCCGCCGAGGCGGCGCCGGCACCGGTGGCGAGCAGGACAGCGGTCGCGACCGTCAGGGCCGACCGGAGCAGGGGTGAGGTGACCATGCGGACAACGACAGCACGACCCCCCTTCCCCCACCCCGCCGACACGCCCCGGAATGCCGCCCGACCACGATGCGGTTGGATACAGGCATGGCATCTCGTGCACGTGTACGCGCCCCCGAGCTGGTCGGGGCAGGCGGTTGGCTGAACACCGGTGGCAAGGAGCTGACGCTCGCCGACTTCCGGGGCAAGATCACCGTCCTGGACTTCTGGACGTTCTGCTGCATCAACTGTCTGCACGTCCTGGACGAGCTGCGGGAGTTGGAGGAGAAGCACCGGGACACCGTGGTGATCGTCGGGGTGCACTCGCCGAAGTTCGTGCACGAGGCGGACCACCAGGCCGTGGTGGACGCGGTCGCCCGGTACGAGGTGCACCACCCGGTGCTGGACGATCCGGCGCTGGCGACGTGGAAGCAGTACGCCGTGCGGGCCTGGCCGACGCTGGTGGTGATCGACCCGGAGGGGTACGTGGTCGCCCAGCACGCGGGCGAGGGCCACGCGCACGCGATCGCGCGGCTGGTGGAGGAGTTGGAGGCCGAGCACGCGGCGAAGGGCACGCTGCGCCGCGGCGACGGCCCGTACGTGGCGCCGGAGCCGACCGCGGGGGACCTCAAGTTCCCGGGCAAGGCGGTCCGGCTGCCCGACGGGCACTTCCTGGTCGCCGACTCCGGCCACCACTCGCTGGTGGAGCTGGCCGAGGACGGCGAGACGGTGGTCCGCCGGATCGGTGACGGGCAGCGCGGCCTGGTGGACGGCACCAGCCCCCGGTTCAGCGAGCCGCAGGGGCTGGCGCTGCTGCCGGAGGGCTCGGAGTTCGACGTGATCGTGGCCGACACCGTCAACCACGCGCTGCGCGGCGTGCGGCTGGCGGACGGCTCCGTGACCACGCTGGCGGGCACCGGCCGCCAGTGGTGGCAGGGTTCGGCGACCGAGGGCCCGGCCCGCGAGGTGGACCTCTCCTCGCCGTGGGACGTCGCCTGGTTCGACGGCCGGGTGTGGATCGCGATGGCCGGCGTGCACCAGCTGTGGGCGTACGACCCGGCCGCCGGCACGGTCGGCGTCGCGGCCGGCACCACCAACGAGGGCCTGGTGGACGGGCCCGTCGGCGAGGCCTGGTTCGCCCAGCCGTCCGGTCTGGCGGTCTCGGCGGACGGCGAGCGGCTGTGGGTGGCCGACTCGGAGACCTCCTCGATCCGTTGGCTCAGTCGATCGGACGGGGCACGTGAAACCGGGACGGTCCACACCGCCGTCGGCACCGGCCTCTTCGACTTCGGCCACCGGGACGGCGCGGCCGCGCAGGCGCTGCTCCAGCACCCGCTGGGCGTCACCGTGCTGCCGGACGGCTCGGTGGCGATCAGCGACACCTACAACCACGCGCTGCGCCGCTTCGACCCGGCGAGCGGCGAGGTCACCACGCTGGCCACCGATCTGCGCGAGCCGTCCGGCGCCGTCCTGGTGGACGGGGACATCGTGGTGGTCGAGTCGGCCCGGCACCGGCTGACCAGGCTGCGGCTGCCGGAGGAGGCGGTGCGGGTCGAGTCGGTCGCGCACCGCACCCAGCGGGCGGCCACCGAGGTCGCGCCGGGCGCGTTCCGGCTGGACGTGGTGTTCTCGGCGCCGAGCGGCCAGAAGCTGGACGAGCGGTACGGCCCGTCCACCCGGCTGCTGGTCAGCGCGACCCCGCCCGAGCTGCTGGTCTCCGGCGCCGGAGCGGACAGCGACCTGTCGCGCGAGCTGGTCCTCTCCGAGGAGGTCACCGAGGGCGTGCTGCACGTCTCGGCGATGGCCGCGTCCTGCGACGACGACCCGGAGATCGAGTTCCCGGCCTGCCACGTGCACCAGCAGGACTGGGGCGTGCCGGTGAAGCTGGTCGCCGGCGGCGCGCGCCGGCTGCCGCTGGTGCTCGCCGGACTGGAGTAGCCCGTCCGACGCGGAAGGGGCCCGGCGGAGCGTACTCCGCCGGGCCCCTTCGCCGTTGAGGGGGGATCACCCGGGATCAGCCCGGGATCAGCCCGCGATCAGCCCGCGATCAGCCCTCCAGGAACGCCTTGATCGCGCTGGCCAGCAGGTACGGGTCCTCGGCGCCGCACAGTTCGCGCGCCGAGTGCATGGACAGCGCCGCGATGCCGCAGTCCACCGTCTTGATGCCGAGGCGCGCCGCGGTGATCGGGCCGATGGTGGTGCCGCAGGGCATCGCGTTGTTGGACACGAAGGACTGCCACGGCACGCCGGCCTTCTCGCAGGCGGCCGCGAACACCGCCCGGCCGACGCCGTCGGTCGCGTAGCGGTTGTTGACGTTGACCTTGAGGATCGGCCCGCCGTTCGGCAGCGGGTGGTGGCCCGGCTCGTGCCGCTCGGCGTAGTTCGGGTGGACGGCGTGGCCCATGTCCGAGGAGAGGCAGATCGTCCCGGCGAGCGCCCGGGCGCGGTCCTCCGGGGTGCCGCCGCGCGCGTGGACGGTGCGGTCGAGGACGTTGCCGAGCAGCGGGCTCTGCGCGCCGGTGTCCGACTCGCTGCCGGTCTCCTCGTGGTCGAAGGCGGCCAGCACCGGGATGTACGGCAGGTCGGCGGCGCCCTCGGCGGTGGCGACGGCGGCCAGCGCGGCGGTGGCGGCGTGGACGGACAGCAGGTTGTCCAGGCGCGGGCCGGCCAGCAGCTCGCGGTCGCGGCCCAGGTAGGCGGCCGGCTGGACGTCGTGCGTCATCAGGTCCCAGCCGGCCACGTCGGCGGCGTCCACGCCCGCGCGCTCGGCGACGTACGAGATCAGCGAGCCCTCGTCGACCGGGCCGAGGCCCCAGATCGGGGTGAGGTGGCGCTGCTTGTCGAGCTTCATGCCGTCGTTGACCTGGCGGTCCAGGTGGATCGCGAGCTGCGGCACCCGCAGCAGCGGCTCGTCCAGCTGGACGAGCCGCGAGCTGCCGTCCTTCAGCGCGAGGCGGCCGGAGAGCCCGAGGTCACGGTCCAGCCAGGTGTTCAGCGGGACACCGCCGTAGATCTCCACGGCGACCTGGCGCCAGCCGGCCGAGCCGGTGTCCGGCACCGGCTTGACCCGCAGGTTCGGCGAGTCGGTGTGGGTACCGACCACCCGGAACGGGGTCTCGGGGCGGGCACTCTCCGGCAGGTACCAGGCGATCAGGGCGCCGCCACGGATCAGGTAACGGCCGCCGGCGGCGCCGTCCCAGACGTCGGTCTCGGCGACCTGCCGGAAGCCTGCCTTCTCCAGCCGCTCGGCGGCGCTCGCGACCGCGTGGTACGGGGACGGCGAGGTGCCGAGGAACGCGATCAGATCGTCGCTGTGCGTCCGGTCGAAGAATGCCTGGCGGGCGGCGGCGGTCGACATACTGCTCCTGAGTCGAGGGAGGGCCGAAGCCGGATGGGGAGTCGGCTTCGCACCTTGAGCATATGCCCGTACACGGACAGGGAATTCGGAACCTCCCAACGGATGCAGAACGAGGACACAACCGTGAAGTGACGCCGTGCCGAACTCCGTACACCCAGAGATCCGCGCCGGTCGCGGACGGTCATCGCCACGCCCGGCCCTGTGCCTTGGGCCCCCGAACAACAGGTGCGAAACGGGCGAACTCGGCGACGGGTGCGGGGCGGACGGGCGGCAACGCCGAAGGGCCCGGCGGGAGCCGGGCCCTTCGACGTGAGGGTGCTGTCAGGCGGTCGGAGAGGTGTCACGCCCCTCGCGGCGCCCCTGGGGGCACTGCGGCGGGTGACGGGTGGGGCGAGGGCCTCAGAAGGCCTCCTCCGCCAGGTCCATGATCTCGTTGTCGATGCCCTCGGCGATCAGCCGCTGCGGGGCGACGGTCGGCAGGACGTTCTTGGCGAAGAAGCGGGCCGCCGCGACCTTGCCCTGGTAGAACGGGACGTCCTTCTCCGAGGCGCCGGCCTCCAGCTTGGCCAGGGCCACCGCGGCCTGACGCAGCAGCAGCCAGCCGACCACGACGTCGCCGGAGACGAGCAGCAGGCGGGTGGTGTTGAGGCCCACCTTGTACATGTTCTTGACGTCCTGCTCGACCGAGGTGAGGTCGGCCAGCAGCTTGCCCACGATGGCGTCCAGGTCGCCGACGGCCTTGGCGAGCAGCTCGCGCTCGGCGGCCAGGGCGTCGCCGCCCTCGGCCGCGCCGAGGAACTTCTGGATCTGCTCGGACAGCGCGGTGAGCGCCTGGCCGCCGTCCTTGACGATCTTGCGGAAGAAGAAGTCCTGGCCCTGGATCGCGGTGGTGCCCTCGTAGAGGGTGTCGATCTTGGCGTCCCGGATGTACTGCTCGATCGGGTACTCCTGCAGGTAGCCGGAGCCACCGAAGGTCTGCAGGGACTGGGCGAGCTGCTCGTAGGACTTCTCGGAGCCGTAGCCCTTGACGATCGGCAGCAGCAGGTCGTTGAGGCGCTCGGCGGCCTCGTCGCGCTCGCCGCGCAGGCCGGCGGCCACCATGTCGTCCTGGACGGAGGCGGTGAACAGGACCAGCGCGCGCATGCCCTCGGCGTAGGCCTTCTGGGTGAGCAGCGAGCGACGCACGTCCGGGTGGTGGGTGATGGTGACGCGCGGGGCGGTCTTGTCCAGGAACTGCGAGATGTCGGCGCCCTGCACGCGCTCCTTGGCGTACTCCAGGGCGTTCAGGTAGCCGGTGGAGAGGGTGGCGATGGCCTTCGTGCCGACCATCATCCGGGCGAACTCGATGATCTTGAACATCTGGCGGATGCCGTCGACCTTCTCGCCGAGCAGCCAACCCTTGGCCGGGTGCTTGGCGCCGAAGGTCATCTCGCAGGTGTTCGAGGCCTTGAGGCCCATCTTGTGCTCGACGTTGGTGGCGTAGGCGCCGTTGCGCTCGCCCAGCTCGCCGGTCTCCCAGTCGAAGTCGAACTTGGGGACGATGTACAGGCCCAGGCCCTTGGTGCCGGGCTTGCCGCCCTCGGGGCGGGCCAGCACCAGGTGGATGATGTTCTCGGACATGTCGTGCTCGCCCGAGGTGATGAAGCGCTTCACACCCTCGATGTGCCAGGAGCCGTCCTCCTGCTTGATCGCCTTGGTGCGGCCGGCGCCCACGTCCGAGCCCGCGTCGGGCTCGGTGAGGACCATGGTGGCGCCCCAGAGGCGGTCGGTCATCCGCTGGGCGACCTTCTTCTGCTCCTCGGTGCCCTCGTCGTGGACGACGCCGGCGAAGGCGGGGCCGGAGGAGTACATCCAGATGGCCGGGTTGGAGCCCAGGACCTGCTCGGCGTAGGCCCAGATCAGGGAGGACGGGGTGACCTGGCCGCCGATCGCCTCCGGGATGCCCAGACGCCACCACTCGGCGTCCATGTAGGTCTGGTAGCTCTTCTTGAAGGTGGCCGGGACCGGCGCGGTGTTGGTCTCGGGGTCGAAGACCGGCGGGTTGCGGTCGGCGTCGGTGAAGGACGCGGCGAGGTCGTTCTCGGCGAGGCGCGAGATCTCGCTCAGGATGTTCTTCGCGGTCTCGACGTCCATGTCCGCGAACGGCCCGGAGCCGTAGACCTGCTCGCGACCGAACACCTCGAAGAGGTTGAACTCCACGTCCCGCAGGTTGGACTTGTAGTGACCCATGGCCGTTTTCTCCGGTTCGTCGCTTCCGGGAGACCGCCGCGTTCGGGCGCCCCGTACCCACCAGTACGCATCATGATGCTACCCAGCGGTAACTTGGGCAAGCCCCTGGCGGTGAATCCGCTATGAACGTGGTCACGTCCCACAAGTCGGGACGACCAGTCATTGTCAGGATCGACGCCCGCACGGGCGGGTGCGCTCCCGATAGCCTGTCCGTGTGTACGGATATGACCAGAACGCATACCCGGGCGACCCCTACCAGCAGCAGGCGGGTCCGCAGCCGGGCATGAACGGCATGCCCGGCCCCGACGCCTACGGCGCGCAGTCGCAGGCGTCCCAGCAGTCCCTCTACCCCGAGCCCTCGCCACCGTCGCTGGCGGACGCCGTCCGGGCGTTCACCACGGGCTCGATGGCGGTCGAGGACTTCCAGGCCATCTTCATCACCTCGAAGGTGCACTGCCCGCGCGGCGAGCGGCCCGGCTTCCTGGCGCTGCACAACACGCCGACGCCGGTGATCCCGATGTTCAGCTCGCTGAAGGAGCTGCGCCGGTACGCCGGCAAGGACTCCAAGCACTTCACCGTCACCGGCGCCGAGGTCCTGGACCTGCTGCCGACCGGCTACGGCTTCGCGCTGGACATGGAGGGCGAGCACCGGATGGTGTTCGACGCCAAGGCGGTCGAGCAGATGGTCGACTTCACCATGCGCCGCATGTACGGCTGACCCATCCTGGAGGAGGAGCCCCGCGCTCCTTCGTCACCACATGGTTCAACTTTCAACTTGCTTGTTGTTGAGAATTGAACTAATCTCGTGGACGTAGGCCAGAGGAACACCCCGAAGGAGGCCGACATGCCCGCCGTGACCGTCGACAACCCGCTGACCCTGCCGCGCGTCGCCACCCCGGACCCCGCCGCCACCAGCGCCCGGCCGGTCCTCACCGTCGCGACCGCACCCGAGGGCTTCGAAGGCGAGGGCTTCCCCGTCCGCCGCGCCTTCGCCAAGATCAACACCAAGTACCTCGACCCGTTCATCATGATGGACCAGATGGGCGAGGTGGAGTACGCCGCCGGCGAGCCCAAGGGCACGCCCTGGCACCCGCACCGCGGCTTCGAGACGGTCACCTACCTGATCGACGGCGAGTTCATCCACAAGGACTCGCACGGCGGCGGCGGCCACCTCAGCGGCGGCGACACCCAGTGGATGACGGCCGGCTCGGGCATCCTGCACATCGAGACCCCGCCGGAGTCGCTGGTGGCCACCGGCGGCCTGTTCCACGGCATCCAGCTGTGGGTCAACCTCCCGGCCTCCGACAAGATGGCCGCCCCGCGCTACCAGGACATCCACGGCGGCCACGTCAAGCTGCTCTCCACCCCGGACGGCGGCGCGGTCCTGCGGCTGATCGCGGGCGAGCTGGACGGCCACCGGGGCCCGGGCGTCACCCACACGCCGATAACCCTGCTGCACGCCAGCATCACCCCGGGCGCGCAGGTCACCCTGCCGTGGCGGCCGGACTTCAACGCGCTCGCCTACGTCCTCAACGGCGACGGCACCGTCGGCGCCGAGGGCCGCCCGGTCCACACCGGGCAGGCGGCCGTGTTCGGCGAGGGCGACACCATCACCATCACCGCCGACACCAAGCAGGACTCCCGCCACCCCAACCTGGACGTGATCCTGCTCGGCGGGCAGCCGATCCGCGAACCGGTCGCCTGGTACGGGCCGTTCGTGATGAACAGCCACCGCGAACTGGAGCAGGCCATGCAGGACTTCCAGTCCGGCCGGTTCGGCCACCCGATCGACTGACCGCACCATCCCGGCGGTCACCGCACCGCCCCGGTGACCGCACGGCCCGGGCGCCTCGGCCGTCCGCGCGCTACAACAGCGCGTAGACGGCCGAGGCGTCGTCGTGCGCCTTGCCGCGCGGCCAGCGCTCGCAGGCGGCGTCCGCCCGCTCGACCTCGCGGACCTGCGCGATCAGTTCGCCCGGACCGGACTCGGCGAGCAGCCGCAGCACGTCCGCCCAACTCCCCAGCCCGAAGCGCTCGGTGAAGCGCGAGGCGCCGTCGGTGAGCGCGGCCAGCGCGTGCAGCCGCTCCAGCCGGACGAAGCCGGTCTCCGCGTGCCCGGCCGCCTTCGGGCTGGCCGCGGCGATCCACGGACCGTTGCCCCGGTTGCGGGCGGACCGGACGGCCAGCGCGTACTCCAGGTGCAGCGCGGCCCGCTCGGCCGAGCCGGGGACGGTCGCCCAGACCTGCCGGCGCAGTTCCTCCCCGCCGGGGAAGCGTTGGTTGTCCCCGATCACCTTCGGCGGGCCGTCCTTGTACTCCAGCACCAGCAGCGAGTCGCCGAGCACCAGGTACTCCAGCGACTCGCCGTGCCGGCGGGCCGCCACCACCATCGCCGCGGGGGTGTTGGGGTGGCCCAGGTCGCAGCGGCCGCCGTGCAGCGCGGCCGTCTCCACGATGGCGTCGGCCAGGCACTCGGCGATCGAGCGGTCCACCCGGTCGGTGAGCCGGGCGAGCAGGTGCACGCCCAACCGGCGGACGTACCAGGCGGTTCCGTGCCGGCACCCGGACTCCAGGCCGGTCGGCGAACTCGCACCGTCCAGCAGTACCAGCGCCTCCGGCGAGGCCGCCGCGAAGTCCTCGCTCTCGCGGTCCGGCCGCCGTGCTTCCCCTGCGAGCTGTAGCTGCATCCCGACAGTGTGGCCGCCGCCCCCGGCCCACGCCCAGACCCCTGCGCCGGTGTGGCGCGGGCCGGTCCCCGCCGCCCGGTGGCAGCCGGGGCATTCCGGTCATACCGTCGAATAACGACCGGACAATTCGGCCAATCAGGGCCTGTCAGGTTTGGGATCACCTTCGGGTGTCCGGGCGGCCCGGGACTGACGAGGAGCAGGACATGTTCTGGGAGTTCATCGTGCTGGTGGCCGCCTCCACCGGCTTTCCGACCGCCGCGCTGCTCTTCCTGATCGGCGGGCCGCGCTTCCCCGACGAACAGCGCGGCGGCCGGCACGCCTAGCTCTCCGGACCGGCGTTCCTAGGCCTTCCAGGCCGGGTCCCGCCCGAGCAGGGCCAGCGCGCGGTCGAACCGGCCGCCCGCCGCACCCGGTTCGAGGCGCGGCGCGAACGCCTTGCCCGGCACCCGGTTCTCCGGCGCGGCCGGGACGGCCTCGGCGACCGCCAGCAGGGTCGCCACCAGTGCCTCGTCGCCGTCCACCACGGCGGTGAACGGGGCCTGGACGCCGAGCGCGGCCGCGATGTCCCAGCCGTGCACCAGGGTGTCGAGCAGGTGGAAGCCGACCGCGTGCGCCAGCGGGAAGGGGCCGCCGTGCTGGATCTCCGGCAGCCAGACGTCACGCCCGGCCGCCACGGCCTCGCGGAACGCCGCGGTGAGCTCGGTGCCCGTACGGCGGAAGGCGCCCGCCGGGTCGTCGCCGACCGGGGCGTCGGCCCAGAGTGCGAGGTCGGGCCCGGCGCCGCGGGCGGCCGCGGCGAAGCCCTGGTGCTGGCCGACGATGTGCTCCATCAGCCGGCGCAGCGTCCAGCCCGCGCACGGGCTCGGCAGCTCCAGCTGGTCCGGCCGCAGGCCGTCCACCACCTCGGCGGCCAACTCCATTGATCGGGCGTGCAGTTCGACGAGCTCTCCGGCACGGCTCATGCGGCACTGACCTCCTGACCGGCCGACAGGAAGCCGATCGCGTTGTCGATGACGGTGGGCTCGGCGACGATCCGGCGGTGGCCGAGCCCTCGGGTGACCAGTAGTTCCAGCCGGTCACCGTACGCGGCTTTCAGGCGCCGCGCGTGCGATATTCCGACCACGTCGTCGCCCTCGTCGTGCACCACCAGGATCGGCGGCGACACCTCCTCGGGCCGGTGCGCGGCGTCGAAGCGCCGCCACGGGTCCTCGGTGCCGGCGAACAGCTCGTGCTCGATCCGGTGCCGCAGGTCCCGCTCGATCACCGGGCCGAGGCCGAGCCCGGCGCAGAACGCGCCTGGCAGGTAGGCGAATTCGCTGACCCCGGCGAGGGCGACCAGCCGCCCGGCCCGGACTCCCTCGCGCAGCGCCAGGAACGCCCCGGCCACGCCCAGCGAGTGCGCCACGATCGCCTCGAACCCGCCGTAGCCGTCCTGGAGTTGCCCGGCGATGGCGCGGTACTCCAGCACCGTGGTGGCCCGGCCGCCGGAGTCGCCGTGGCCCGGCGCGTCGAAGGCGACCGGGCTCAGCCCGAGCGCGCGCAGCCGGGGCACGTAGGGGGCGAAGCGCGAGGCGCGGGAGCGCCAGCCGTGCATCAGCAGCACCGGCCGGGCCCCGTCGCCCCAGCGGTAGACGACGACCTCCTTGCCGTTCACGGCGATCCGCTCGACGGCGGCCTGCCGGTGGATCTCCCGCTCGGCGGGGCGGACGGCGCTGCGCCGCAGCGGGCGCTGGAACAGCTCGTACGCGGCGCGGCCGGCCAGCCGGGGCGCCAGGTGCGAGGTGGTGTTGAGGGCGGTGCGAACCAGTGCGAGGGCCGGGTCCATGCGGTCTCCCTGTCGGTGCGGACGGGCGTGCCGGGGTGCGGGGGCCGTGCTCGGTGCGGATATTAGCACGACCGTTCGTACAGTTTTATGGACAGGAAGTCCGCCGCCCACCCCCGGGCTACCCTGGCGGCACGCACCGCGACGGCGACGGTGACAGCGGCGACGACGACGAGAACTGAGGTGGCCGATGGCCGGATCGACCACGGACGGACGGGTCCTGCGCGGCGAGGAGACCCGCCGGGCGGTGCTGCACCGCGCCGTCGCGATCGCCTCCGTCGAAGGCCTCGGCGCGCTCTCCATCGGGCGCCTCGCCACCGACCTCGGGCTCAGCAAGAGCGGCGTGTTCGCCGGCTTCGGCTCCAAGGAGGAGCTCCAGCTCGCCACCGTCCGCGCCGCCCGCCGCATCTTCGCCGACGCCGTCGTCGCCCCGGTCGCCGACACCCCGCCCGGCCTCGCCCGGGCCCGCGCCCTCTGCGAGAGCTGGCTCGCCTACTCCCGGGCCCGGATCTTCCCCGGCGGCTGCTTCTTCTACGAGGTCACCGCCGAGTTCGACGCCCGCCCCGGCGCCGTCCGGGACGCCCTGGCCGACTGCGCCCGCGAGTGGCGCCAGGTGATCTCCGACGCCCTCGCCGAGGCCCGCGCCACCGGCGGCCTGCGGCCCGGCACCGACCTCGACGACCTCGCCTTCGCCCTGATCGCCCTCCTGGAGACGGCCAACTCCCAGGCCGTGCTGCACGACGAGGACGTTCCCTACCAGCGGGCCGGCCGCCTCCTGTTGCGCCTGCTCCGCGCCGAGGCCACCGACCCGGCCGACCCGGCGCTCGCCTAGGCGGCTTCTAAGCTTCCGCCCAGCGCCTCTTCCAGGAAAGCCGCCTGGGCCAGCAGCCGCTCGTCGCCGCCCGGCGCGCCCACCACCTGGAGTCCCAGCGGCAACCCCTCCGCCGTCCGCCCGGCCGGCAGGCTCAGCGCGGGCAGGCCCAGGTAGCTCCACGGCAGCGACATCACCGGGTCCCCGGTGGTGTGCAAGCCCTCCGGCGCCCCGCCGGTCGCCGACGGCGCCAGCCACAGGTCCACCCCGGCCTCGGCGGTCGCCCGGGCGACCCGCTCGCGCAACCGGTCCCGGGCCTGCAGCGCGGCCGCCCGGTCCTCTGCCGCGACGCCCTGGCCGACCCGGATGCTCGCCGCCGTCTCCGGCCGGTACAGGCCGCCGAACCGGGCGAACCAGTCGGCGTGACTGCGGGCCAGCTCGAAGCGGTTGACCGTCTGCAACTGCCGGGCGATCCCGGCGAAGTCCGGGAACAGCGGCACCCGGCGCACCGTCAGGCCTGCCTGCGCCAAGCGCTCCAGGGTCTCCTCGAAGGCGCGCAGCGCCGCCGGCTCGGCCCGGTCCAGGTACGCCCCGTCCGGGACCCCGAGCACCGGCCGGCCCCCGGCCGCCGGCCCGCCGCGCCAGTCGTCGCCTTGCCACTCGTCGCCCCGCCAGTCGTCGCAGAGCAGTGCGGCCGCCAGGGCCGCCCCGGCCAGGTCGGCCGTGAACACCCCGAGGGTGTCGAAGCTCGGCGCGTTCGGGATCACCCCGGCCGTCGGGATCCGCCCGTACGTGGGCCGGAAGCCCACCACCCCGCAGTACGCGGCCGGCCGGATCACCGACCCCACCGTCTGGGTGCCGACCGCCAGCGGCACCAGCCCCGCCGCGACCGCCGCCGCCGACCCGCTGCTGGAACCGCCCGGGGTGTGCCCGGGATGGTGCGGGTTGCGGGTCGGTCCAGGCGCGCTCGCCGCGAACTCGGCGGTCACCGTCTTGCCGGCGACCAGTGCCCCGGCCGCCCGCAGCCGGTCCACCACCACGGCCTGCGGCCCCGCCAGGACGCCCGGCGGCAACGCCGAACCGCCGTGCGTGCGCAGCCCGTCCACGTGCACGATGTCCTTGACCCCCACCGTCACCCCGTACAGCGGCGGCCGCCCGGCCGGCTCGGGGTGCCGCGCGGCCAGCGCCCGCGCCTGCGCGCGCAGCCGGTCGTGCCGCCCCGGCTCCGGGACGAACGCGTGGATCAGCGGATCCACCCGCTCGACCAGCGCGCAGAACCGGTCGACGTGCTCGGACAGGTCCGGTGCGCCGGACCGCAGCCCGACGGCCTCACGGGTCAACGACCGCGGCCGGGCGAGGGGTTGCTCCATGCCGATCACGGTAGACCACCCGTTGGCGCACCGGACGCACTACTGGTGTTCGGCCGACAGGTACGGCGTCTCGCGCAGGTAGTACGCCCCGCAGGTGTGGCAGCACAGCTCCGGTGTCTTGCCCCAGTCCACCGGCTCCCGCACCTGCGCGCCCGGGTCGAGCTCCCGGCCGCACATCGCCACGCTCTCCACCCCCCGGACCATGTGCCACAACCGCACCCCGCCGGTCGCACCCCCGGCCCCGTACTCGGCTCGCATCTGGTGCTTCATGCGGCCATCGTCCGACCCCCCGGCCACCCCGGCAACCGGTGGCCGAACGGGCGTGCCGGGCAGCATCGATCACTTAGCGCCAAATCTGATCGAAACAAGCCACCCGCAACCGGTAGGGTTCGCGGGCGCGACCAGCGCCGGCGGCCCTGCCGGAGGCCTCAAGTCGCCCGAAATCAACCCCATTTACCCCAATCTGGAGCTTCTCAACGTGCGCTCTTCTCGCCTTCTGGCCGCGTCCGCGCTGATGGCGCTCTCCTTCGGCACCACGGTCGGCGCCGTCAGCGCGAGTGCGGTCGGAGTCCCCTCCTCCCCGCCCCCCACCTCCACCACGGCCACCCCGAGCGCCCCCGCGCCGAGCACCCCGGCCCCGAGCACCACCCCGAGCGCCCCGGCGCCGACCACTTCGGCGCCCACCACCCCGGCCCCGACCACCTCGGCGCCCACCGGCAAGCCCACGAACCTGCCGACCCCGCCGATGCCGACGCCCAGCGGCGGACCCTGCCGCGGCGGCCTGCACCAGGACCTCAAGGTCACCGGCACCGGCCTCGCGAAGACCACCCTGGTCAAGGGCGGCGCGGCGCAGGAGGCCACGGTGACCTTCGAGAACACGGGCCCGGTCGACCTCAAGAAGGTCGACGTCGACTTCTTCTTCACCGACGTGAGCGAGGTGGAGCCGGTGATCAACCCGATCATCTGGGGCAAGGAGTCGTTCACCATCCAGGTCAAGCTGCCCGGTGGAGACTGGAAGACCCCCGCCGCGAGCAGCATCAAGGGCGACATGTCCTACCTCCAGGTGGACCTCGGCGAGTACAAGATCGCCAAGGGGCAGAAGATCACCTTCCAGGTGCGTCTCGCGGCCACCGACAAGGCCGTGACCGCCCGCTACTTCGCCCAGCTGAGCGGCTACTCCGAGCAGTTCGAGGCCAAGGATGTGCCGGGCGCCCCCGCCACCGACAGCTGCCTCCGGTACGACGGCAGCTACCGGGTCGACGACCTGTTCAAGGTGACCGACGCGTCCGCCGCCACGCCGACTGCCGGCACCCCCGCGGCCGCCGGCCACGGTTCGGCCTCCGCCTCGCCGTCGGCGGGCCCGCACCTGGCCGAGACCGGTGCCGACTCCAACACCCTGCCGATCGCCCTCGGCGGCGCCGCCGTCCTGGCGGCCGGCGCCGGCACCGTGTTCGTCCTGCGCCGCCGCAAGGCCGGCGCGCACAGCTGACCCTGCACCCGGGTGAACGCCGGGGGCGCGGACCGTGGTCCGCGCCCCCGGCGTTCGTCGTATCAGTTCGTCGTATCAGCGCGTCGTCATCGGTTCGCCGTGTCAGGACGCCCGCAGCAGGGCCCCGTCCTGCCACTTGAGGATCTTGTCGAAGCTCACGATGGCGCCCCGGAGCGGGTGGTTGCGGAGCTGGACGTGGTCGGTGAGGGCGTGGATGAGGAAGAGGCCCCGGCCGGATTCGGCGGTGAGGTCCGGGAGGGTGTCGAGGTCCACGGGGCGCAGCGTGGGCGCAGCGGGGCGGGCGGGGAGGACGTGGGTGTCGTAGGGGTGGCCGTCGCGCCGGGGCTGGTGGCCGGTGAGGACGCGGGCCGGGACGGTGGCGCGGCCGCGGCGGGGGCGGCGGTGCGCGGCCGGGCGGGGCGGCGGCGGGGGGACGGGGCGGCGGCGCAGCACCGGGGCGGGGGTGCCGACGGGGCCGGGCAGGCCGGGGCCGGAGTCGGTGACCTCGATCCGCAGGCGGTCGCCGCTGATCGAGGCGGTGACCTGGAAGCCGTCGTCGGGCCGCCCGCAGGCGCCGTGCTCGACGGCGTTGGCGCAGGCCTCGCTGAGGGCGACGCCGAGGTCGTGGGCGATCTGCGGGTCGACGCCCGCCGTCGCCATGGCACCGAGCAGGATGCGCCGGGCCAGCGGGACGCTGGCCGGGTCGCGCTTGAGGTGCAGAGTCCACCAGATGTCCACGGGAGGTCCCTCCTGGCTGCGGCTCCACATACAACTAGGTATCTCCGGGCGATTCGGCGGTGAACCGTGCCCGGGGCCCGCTGCCGCCCGTTCGGCGGATGGACTGAGGCCGTGGATTGTGCCGAGTGGCGCACTCTCCGGCCTGCACGCCGCTGCCGAACGGGGCATTCGTAGGGATTTCCCACCCTGCCCACGCGGGCGAGGTAGGCGGTGAGATGATGTCCCGGCCATGACTGCCCTCCCCGCCGCCCCGCTCCCGGGCGCCCTCGCACCGGATGCGCCGGTGGGGGCCGCCGCCTGGGACCTGCGGCTTGCCCGGGCCGTCCCGTTCGCCCTGGTGTGCACGCTGA
Source organism: Kitasatospora sp. NBC_01300 (assembly GCF_041435235.1). Taxonomy (NCBI): domain Bacteria; kingdom Bacillati; phylum Actinomycetota; class Actinomycetes; order Kitasatosporales; family Streptomycetaceae; genus Kitasatospora; species Kitasatospora sp. NBC_01300. The sequence continues at coordinate 3,790,342 of NZ_CP108408.1, forward strand.
TAGCGGCCGCCGGGCATGCCCTGGCGGGTGGCGGGAACGTGCCGCCGACCGCGTTGGCGACGGGCTTCGCCGCGGTGCTGGTGCTCGCGGTGGCCTGCGGTGGGCGGGAGCGTTCGCTGACGGCCATCGCCGGTGCGCTGGGCGCGGGGCAGCTCGGGCTGCACTGCCTGTTCCACGGCTTCAACGGCCACGCCGCGATCGGCGGCATGGCCGGCATGCACCACGGCGGCTCCGGTCCGCTGACCCTGCCGACCGTGGCGGGCCGGCTGATCTGCAACGAGGCGCGCCCCGGCACGCTGGCCGGCCTGCCCGGAAGCCCGACCGCCGAGCAGTTGGTCTCCTCGGCGGGCCTGGACCCGAACGCGTACGCCGTCGCCCCGTGGTGGCAGGGCGGCGTGTTCGGGATGACGCCGTCGATGCTGGCCGGGCACCTGGCCGCCGCGCTGGTGGCGGGCTGGTGGCTGCGGCGCGGTGAGGCGGCGCTGTGGCGGCTGGTGCGGGTGACCGCGTCGGCGGCCCGGGAGCACTGGGCGGCGCCGCTGCGGTCGGCGCTGGTGCTGGTGGCGGCGCTGCTGCGCGGCCTGTTCGGCGCGGCCGGTCCGGCCCGCCCCTTCGGTGTCCGGGACGGGGAGAGTCCGCTTCCGGCGGGTGCCGCGCTGCGGCACAGCGTGGTGCGGCGCGGTCCGCCGCGCGGGGCCTTCGCGTACTGATCCGGCTCCTGGCGCCCCGTTCGTGTCGGGCCCCGGTCGTGCGCAGCGTCCCGGGCCGGTCCCGCGTGTCCCCGACATCCCGTGTGTCCCCGACACGCCGACGGCCCCCGGTTCCGCCCCCACACGTCCCCAGCACGTCCCCACGCGCGGCCCCGCCGAGGCACGGTCTTCCCGTCGCCCGGACGCGGGCCGGTCCGCCGAGCTCCGATCGGAGACACCGCATCATGCGTTCCCTTCCCACCCGCCGTCTCGCCGCCGTCGCCCTCACCGCCGCCGCCTCCGTGGTGGCGCTGGCCGGTCCCGCGTTCGCGCACGTCACCGTGAACCCGGGTGCGGCCGCCCAGGGCGGCTACACGGCCGTCGACTTCCGGGTGCCGAACGAGAGCGACGCCGCCGGCACGGTGAAGCTGGAGGTCAACCTCCCGCTGGACCACCCGCTGGCCTCCGTCCGCACCCTGCCGCTGCCGGGCTGGACCGCGGCCGTCGAGAAGGCGAAGCTCGACAAGCCGATCAAGGTGCACGGCAGCGACGTCAACGAGGCCGTCTCCAAGATCACCTGGACCGCCGACGCCGGCACCAAGATCGCCCCCGGTCAGTTCCAGGAGTTCCGGGTCTCGCTCGGCCCGCTGCCGTCCGACGCCGACAGCATGGTCTTCAAGACCCTGCAGACCTACGACAACGGCGACATCGTCCGCTGGATCGACGAGTCCAAGGACGGCCAGCCCGAGCCGGCCCACCCGGCCCCCGTCCTGAAGCTCACCAAGGCCGCCGCCGGTGAGGACGCCCACGGTGGCGTCACCGCCTCCCCCTCCGCGGGCGCCCACGGCGACAGCGCCGACCACGCCGCGGCCCCGGCCGACGCCAAGTCCAGCGACTCCACCGCCCGGGTGCTCGGCGTGGTCGGCATCGTGGTCGGCGTGATCGGCACCGCCGTCGGCGTGCTCGGCCTGCGCCGCCGGAACAGCGGCTCCGCCTCCTGACCCACCCCGCCGGCGGGGCCGTACCCACGCCCCGGGTACGGTCCCGCCGGCGGTCCCACCCCGCACGATCGGATCTCCCATGCTCCGCACCACCCGCACCACCCGCCTGGCCGGCGCGGCCGCCGTCGCGCTCGCCGCCGCCCTGACGCTGACCGCCTGCGGCTCCTCGGGGGGCGGCTCGGCCCCCGCCAAGGTCACCAAGCAGAAGTCCGACTCGCCGTACCAGGGCACGGTGCTCACCAAGAACTTCGAGAAGCCCGACCTCCAGCTGACCGACACCTCCGGCCAGCCGTACGACCTGCGGCAGCAGACCAACGGCAAGACCACGCTGCTGTTCTTCGGCTACACCAGCTGCCCGGACGTCTGCCCGACCACCATGGGCGACATCGGCGTCGCGATGAAGGCGCTCCCGGCCGAGGAGCGGCAGAAGGTCAACGTCGTCTTCGTCTCCACCGACCCGCAGCGCGACACCCCCAAGGTGCTGCGCACCTGGCTGGACTCGATGGGCAGCGACTTCATAGGCCTGACCGGCGACCTGGCCAAGGTGAAGACGGCCGCCAAGTCGCTCGGCATCCTGATCGAGGACCCGGTGGTCAACGCGGACGGCACCGTCACCTCGACCCACGGCGCGCAGGTGCTGGCCTTCCTCCCCTCGGACGACAAGGCGCACGTGCTCTACCTGAGCGGCACCGAGGAGAAGACCTACGAGCACGACCTGCCGCTGCTCGCCAAGGGGGTCGCGGCATGAAGGCCCCGACCGGCCACGCCCCGGCCGGCCGCGCGACCCTCGGCTTCCGGCGGACGGCGCTCACGGGCGCGGTACTGGCGACGGCCCTGGGCGGCGGCGCCATCCTGGTCGCCTGCGGAGCAGGCGGTCAGGGCGGTGCCGGCGGCGGGGCGGCGAAGCTGAGCGTCGCCGACTCCTACATCCCGCTGCCCCCGGCCGGCGGGATGGCCGCCGGCTACCTGACCGTCCGCAACGACGGCGGGCAGGACCAGCTGGTCAAGGTGAGCAGCCCGGGCGCCGAGTCCGTCACGATGCACCGCTCGACCCCGTCGAGCATGGAGCAGGTCCCGAGCCTGGACGTGCCCGCGCACGGCGCGTTGGAGTTCGCCCGCGGCGGCACCCACCTGATGATCATGGGGTGGCAGAAGGCCCCCGCCCTCGGCGACGAGCTGGAGCTCGACCTGACCTTCGCCAAGTCCGGCACCCTGTCGGTCAAGGTGCCGGTCAAGGAGCTCACCTACCGCCCCGGCCAGAGTTAAGGGGACCCGCCAGCATGGAGAAGGCCGCCCACCGCCGCATCGCCGGACTGCTCGGGACGCTCGGCGCGCTGCTCGCGCTGATGCTCGCCGGCGCCGGACCGGCCGCCGCGCACGCCACCCTGGAGTCCACCGACCCGCACCAGAACTCGGTGGTCGCCACCGCCCCGCAGGCGGTCACGCTGACCTTCAGCGAGTCCGTGTCACTGTCCAGCGACTCGGTGCGGGTGCTCGACCCGGCCGGCAAGGCGGTGGACACCGGCAACCCCGGGCACGCCGACGGCAAGGCGGACACCGCCCGGGTCGGCCTGAACAGCGGGCTCGCCAACGGCACGTACACCGTCGCCTGGCGGGCCGTCTCGGAGGACTCGCACCCGATCGGCGGCGCGTTCACCTTCTCCATCGGCGCGCCCTCGGACACCTCGGTGTCCGCCACCGCGCTCCAGGGGGCCAAGGCCGACGGCCTGGTCTCCGCCCTCTACGGCACCGGGCGCACCGTCGCGTACGCGGCGTTCGCGCTGCTCGCCGGCGTCGCCGCGTTCGTACTGATCTGCTGGCCGGAGGGCGCCACCCGGCGCCGGATGCAGCGGCTGCTGATGACCGGCTGGGCGGCGCTGCTGACCTCCACCGTCGCGGTGCTGATGCTGCGCGGCCCGTACGAGCGCGGTTCGGGGATCGGCAAGGCCCTCGACCTGTCGCTGGTGCGCGCCACCCTGGACGAGCGGATCGGCACCGCGCTGGCCGCCCGGCTGCTGCTGCTCGCGGCGAGCGGGGTGTTCCTGTCGCTGCTGGTCGGCCAGTTGGGGCAGCCGGCCCGGCCGGCGGCGCAGCCCGGCGGCGCCGGGACCACGGGGACCGGCGGAAGCGCGGGGAGCGCCGGAAGCACGGGCGACGAGGAAGCCGAGGAGGCCGAGCTGCGGGAACTGGAGCAGCGCGTCGCCGAGCGGCCGCAGCGCGAGGCCCGGCTGGGCCTCGGCGTCGCCGGGCTGGTGCTCTCGATCGCCCTGGCGGCGACCTGGGTCGGCGCCGACCACGCCTCGGTCGGCATCCAGGTCTGGCTGTCGCTGCCGCTCGGCATGCTGCACCTGATCGCGATGGCGCTCTGGTTGGGCGGCCTGGCCGCGCTGCTGGTCGCGCTGCGCGAGGGGGTCGGCGCGCAGGTCGTCGACCGCTTCTCGAAGGTCGCCTTCGGCTCGGTCGCGGTGCTGGCCGCCACCGGCGTCTACCAGTCCTGGCGCGGCCTCGGCAGCTGGGGCGCGCTGACCGGCACCGAGTACGGGCGGCTGCTGCTGGTGAAGACCGGCTGCGTGGCCGTGATGCTCGGCGCCGCCTGGTTCTCCCGCACCTGGCTGGCCCGGCTGCGCGCGGCCCCGGCCGAGGCGGCGGAGGTCGAGCCGGCCGCTGTGCCGGAGCCGGTCGGCGTCGCCGCCGCACACTCCGAGGACCCGCTCCGGCAGGCCCAGCTGGCCCGCCAGCAGGCGGCCCGGGAGAGCGCCGGGCGCGAGCGCGGACTGACCCCGACCCGGGCCGGGCTGCGCCGCTCGGTGCTGGTCGAGGCGCTGGTCGCGGTGGCGGTGCTGGTGGTCACCACGATGCTCACCAACTCCCCGCCCGGGCGGGTGGCGAGCGAGGTCAAGGCCGGTGCCGTCGCGCCCGCCGCCGGGCCGGCCGCCGGGGGCGCGCCCGCCCCGCAGACCGAGCCGGGCCGCACCGTGGAGCTCAAGCTCCCGTACGACACCAAGGGCCGCACCCCGAACGCCAAGGGGACGGCGACCGTCACCCTCAACCCGGCCCGGACCGGTTCGAACGAGGTGCACCTGGCGCTGACCGGCGCGGACGGGCAGCCGGTGGACGTCCCCGAGGTGCAGCTCGCCTTCACCCTGCCGGACCGCGACCTCGGCCCGCTGCCGGTGGCGCTCACCCCGGAGGGCACCGGCCGCTGGAGCGGCACCGCGCAGCTGCCGCTGGCCGGCACCTGGGTGGTGTCGGTGCAGATCCGCTCCTCCGACATCGACCAGACCACCCCGACCCAGCAGTTCAAGATCGGCTGACCGCGATGGAGCACACCTCGACGGACCGCACCCCGGCGGACCGGGCCACGGCGGACCAGGCCCCGACGGACCGGGCCACGGTGCCGAGGCCCGCAGCACCGGGTGCGCAGGCGCCCGGCCGGGCCGGCTTCACCCGGCGGGCCCTGCTCGGCACCGCCGGCGCCGGGCTGCTGGCCGGCGCCGGAGCCGGCGTCGCCGGGGCGGTCGCCCTGGACCGCCACCCCGGCGCAGGGCCCGCCGCCGGGCCGGGCGGCGCGCTCGGCACGGCCCGGGTGCCGTTCCACGGCGAGCACCAGGCCGGCATCCTCGAACCCCAGCAGGCCCGGGTCCAGCTGGCCGCCTTCGACCTGGCCGAGGGCGCCGGGCGGGACGGGCTGCGCACCCTGCTCCAGCGCTGGACGAGGACCGCCGAGCGGCTGACCGCCGGGGAGCCTGCCGAGGACGCCGACAACCAGGTGGCGCTGGACGCCGGCCCCTGCTCGCTCACCCTCACCGTCGGCTTCGGCGCCGCCCTGTTCGACAAGGCCGGGCTGGCCGACCGCCGCCCGCAGGCGCTCGAACCGCTGCCGCCCTTCCCCGCCGACGCGCTCGACCCGGCGCGCGGCGACGGCGACCTGTTCGTCCAGATCGGCGCCGACGACGCCCTGGTGGCCGTGCACGCGCTGCGGGTGCTGCAGCGCCAGGCGGCCGGCACGGCGGCGCTGCGCTGGCAGTCGGCCGGCTTCGCCCGTACGCCCGGTGCCACCGCGCGCCCGATGACCGGCCGCAACCTGATGGGCCAGATCGACGGCACCAACAACCCCCGGCCGGACGAGGACGGCTTCGCCGCCAAGGTGTTCTGCACCGCCGGACCGGACCAGCCGGCCTGGCTCGCCGGCGGCTCGTACCTGGTGTTCCGGCGGATCCGGATGCTGCTGGACAACTGGGAGGCGCTGCCGACCGACCGGCAGGAGCGGGTGATCGGGCGGCGCAAGTCGGACGGCGCGCCGCTCGGCGCACCCGCCGGGGCCGGCGAGCGCACCCCCGTCGACCTGGCCGCGCAGGGCCCGGACGGCGCGCTGGCGATCCCCGCCGACGCGCACGTCCGGGTGGCCGCACCGGCCGCCAACGGCGGGGCGGCGATGCTGCGGCGCGGGTTCTCGTACCACGACGGCCTGCTGCCCGACGGCTCGCCGGACGCCGGACTGCTCTTCCTCGCCTTCCAGGCCGACCCGCGCAAGGGCTTCACCCCGGTGCAGCGCAAGCTGGCCCGGGGGGACGGCCTCTCCCGCTTCCTGCGGCACGAGGCCAGCGGCCTGTACGCGGTGCCGCCGGGCGTCCCGGCCGGCGGCCACCTCGGCCAGCAGCTCTTCGAGTAGCACGCCCGCGGCGGTCTCCGGTCCCGGCCACTGAAACGCTTTCCTGGCCGGCGGGCGGAGTCGTTATGGTGACTTCTTCGGCAACACCCCTGCCCCGGTTCCCCCCTGTTCCCCACGGAGGCGTCATGTCGGCCACCCGCTACACCTACCTCGGCCCGGCCGGCACCTTCACCGAGGCGGCGCTGCGCACCCTGCCCGAGGCCGCGACCCGGGAACTGGTGCCGCTGGCCTCGGTGCCGCTGGTGCTGGACGCGGTGCGCGGCGGGGACGCCTCCGGGGCGTTCGTCCCGATCGAGAACTCGGTCGAGGGCGCCGTCACCGCGACCAACGACGAACTCGCCGCCGGCGCACCGCTGATGATCTACCGTGAGGTGCTGCTGCCGATCTCCTTCGCGCTGCTGGTGCGGCCGGGCACCGACCTGGCGGGGGTCAAGACGGTGACCAGCCACCCGGTGGCCCAGGCGCAGGTGCGCCGCTGGCTGGCGGCCAACCTGCCGGACGCGCAGTGGGAGTCGGCCGCCTCCAACGCGGACGGCGCCCGGCTGGTCGCCGAGGGCCGCTACGACGGGGCGTTCGCGGGCGAGTTCGCGGCGCCGATCTACGGGCTGGACCCGCTGGTCAAGGACATCGCGGACGCGCAGACCGCGACCACCCGGTTCGTCCTGGTCGGCCGCCCGGGCCGGGTCTCCTCGCCGACCGGCGCGGACAAGACCTCGATGGTGGTCTGGCTGCCGGACGACCACCCGGGCGCGCTGCTGGAGCTGCTCCAGGAGTTCGCGGTGCGCGGGGTCAACCTGATGCGGATCGAGTCGCGGCCGACCGGCGAGGGCATCGGCAACTACTGCTTCCTGATCGACTGCGAGGGGCACCTGTCCGAGCGCCGGGTGGCGGAGGCCCTGATGGGGCTGAAGCGGATCAGCCCGCAGGTGCGGTTCCTCGGCTCCTATCCGCGCGCCGACCGGCAGGTCTCCACGCACCGGCGGCCGGGCACCTCGGACGACGATTTCACGGCCGCCGCCGACTGGCTCTCCCGGTGCCTCGACGGGCGCGGCGACATCTGATCCACGCGAGGGCACCGCGCCGGCACCGCGAGGGCACCGCGACAACATCTGATCGATGCCCTTTGTCTTTCCGCCCTTTTCCGATCGTTTTCTCCCGGCCGGACGGAAGGGGGAGGGTGACCGCACCCGTCGTCCACAGGGGCCCGCGGCGCCGGAACCCGCCATCCACAGGGGCGGGGACTATCCACAGCCGAAAGTTATCCACAGGCCTGGGGATGAGTCGACAAACCGGTATAGCCACTGCCGGTTTCGGTCGGATCATTGGTTAGCGGCGTAGAGATGACTAATCGGACCAGAGTCACCCGTGTGCCACTAAATCACCCGTCTGAGTGCTTCAATTCCCTCACCCGAGAAGGTCAAATGAGGTTTGAAACCTCAATTCCCTGGCTTCGGTGATCGGAGGGCCGACCTCCCCTTCAATCCACAGGCGCCGCCCGGATCCTGTGGATAACCCGGGCCCTGCCCGTTGCCCACAGAAGTTATCCACAGGATCCGGGCGGTTATCCCCAGGGGAAAACCCGTACCGGTGGATGAGCCTCCGCCCGGTACGCTTGGGCCTGTGATTGACCTTCGCCTGCTTCGTGAGGACCCTGACCGAGTGCGCGCCTCGCAGCGCGTCCGTGGCGAGGACGTCGACCTGGTCGACGCCCTCCTCTCCGCCGACGAACGGCGCCGGTCCTCGGGCAGTCGCTTCGACGAACTGCGCAGCGAGCAGCGGACGCTCGGCAAGCAGGTCGCCCAGGCCAAGGGCGAGGAGAAGACCGCCCTGCTGCAGCGCACCAAGGAGCTGGCCGCCGAGGTCAAGGCCGCGGACGCCGAGCAGGGCGCGGCCAAGGAGGAGGCCGAGCGCCTGCTCCGCTCGCTGGCGAACCTCATCGACCCGGCCGCCCCGGTCGGCGGCGAGGAGGACTTCGTCACCCTGGAGGAGATCGGCACCCCGCGCGACTTCGCCGCCGAGGGCTTCGAGCCGCGCGACCACGTCGAGCTCGGCCAGATCCTGGGCGCGATCGACACCGAGCGCGGCGCCAAGGTCGCCGGCGCCCGCTCCTACTACCTGACCGGCGTCGGCGCGCTGCTGGAGCTCGCCCTGGTCAACATGGCCATCGCGCAGGCCACCGCGGCTGGCTTCATCCCGATGATCACCCCGACCCTGGTCCGGCCCGCCGCCATGGACGGCACCGGGTTCCTCGGCCAGGCCGCCGAGAACGTGTACCACCTCGCCGAGGACGACCGGTACCTGGTCGGCACCAGCGAGGTCCCGCTCGCCGCGTACCACATGGACGAGATCCTCGACGCCGAGAAGCTGCCGCTGCGCTACGCCGGCTACTCGTCCTGCTTCCGCCGCGAGGCCGGCACCTACGGCAAGGACACCCGCGGCATCATCCGCGTCCACCAGTTCGAGAAGGTGGAGATGTTCGTCTACACCACTCCCGAGGACGCCGAGAACGAGCACCGCCGCCTGCTCCAGTGGGAGAAGGACTTCCTCAACGCGCTGGAGCTGCCCTACCGGGTGATCGACGTCGCCTCCGGCGACCTCGGCGCCTCGGCCGCGCGCAAGTTCGACATCGAGGCCTGGATCCCGACCCAGGGCAAGTACCGCGAGGTCACCTCGACCTCCAACACCACCGAGTACCAGGCCCGCCGGCTCGCCATCCGGATGCGCGAGGAGGGCAAGACCCGCCCGCTGGCCACCCTGAACGGCACCCTGGTCGCCGTCCCCCGCACCATCGTGGCGATCCTGGAGAACCACCAGCAGGCCGACGGCTCGGTGGTCGTGCCCGAGGCACTGCGGCCGTTCCTCGGCGGGCGGACCGTCCTCGAACCGGTCAAGTAGCACCGCGCCACCCGCACCACCCGCAACTCCCGGGAGACGTACGGCCCATGAGCACCACCAGCCCCAGCCCCGTCTCCCCCAACGGTGAGCACCCGAGCGGTGGCGACCTGCCCTACCGGCTGGTCGCCACCGACCTCGACGGCACCCTGCTGACCAGCGCGGAAACCGTCTCCGAGCGCACCCGCGCCGCCCTGGCCACGGCCACCGGCGCGGGCGCGCTGCACATCGTCGTCACCGGCCGCTCCGCCGCCTGGGCCCGCCCGGTCTTCGACGAGATCGGCTACACCGGGATAGCCGTCTGCGGCCAGGGCGCCCAGGTGTACGACGCCGGCGCTCACCGGCTGCTCACCTCCCTCACCCTGGACCGCCGGCTCGCCGCGCTCGCCATCGCCAAGATCGAGGCCGAGACCGGCCAGCTGGCCGTCGCCGCCAACCAGGACGGTCTGGACGGCCAGGTGCTGGCCGGCCCCGGCTACGAGCTGCTGATCGGCTCCGACCTCCCGGTCGTCCGGGTCGACCGCGACCAGCTGCTCGACGCCCCGGTCAGCAAGCTCTACATCCAGCACCCCGGCCTGACCGACGACGCGCTCGCCGAGGCCGCCCGCCGCGTCGCCGGGGACCTGGTCGGCGTCGTGATGGCCGGCGCCGGAGTGGTCGAACTGCTGCCGCTGGGCCTGTCCAAGGCCACCGGGCTGGCCGTCGCCGCCCGCCGCCTGGGCGTCCGCGGGGCCGACACCATCGCCTTCGGCGACATGCCCAACGACGTGCCGATGTTCGGCTGGGCGGCCCGCGGCGTGGCGATGGCCAACGCCCACGAGGAACTGCTCGCCGTCGCCGACGAGGTCACCGCGAGCAACGACGAGGACGGCGTCGCCGTCGTCCTGGAACAGCTCTACCCGGGCGTCTAGGGGCTCTCTTCCGGATCACGCCGTGGTGTTCGGCGGAGGTTCACCTCCAGTTGTAGGATGACCGGGCAAGCGGTTGTAGGATGACCGACGACCGGCGTTGACCAGCGACGCGGCGACCAGCGACGAAGGGAGCACCGGCATGACCGGCGACGGCAACAGCCTCCAGGCGGCCGGACGGCGCTCCCTGGTGGACACCGCGATCGACCAGCTGCGCGAGCAACTGGCCGGCGGCGTCTGGCCGGTGGGATCGCAGATCCCCACCGAGCACGAGCTCGCCGAGCAGCTGCAGGTCGGCCGGAACACCGTCCGGGAGGCGATCCGGGTGCTGGTGCACGCCGGCATGCTGGTCTCCCGCCAGGGCGAGGGGACGTTCGTCCGCTCCACCAGCGACCCGGCCGCCGTCCTGCGCGGCGTCCAGCGCTCGGGCATCCGGGACGTCCTGGAGGTCCGGGCCGCACTGGAGACCGAGGCCGCCCGGCTGGCCGCGCTGCGGCACACCCGCGAGGACGTCGAGCGGATGCGGGCCGCGCTGGCCCGCGAGGCCGAGGTGATCGCCTCGCACGCCGAGCGGACCGACCGCGAGGCCACCGTCGAGCACGACCTGGAGTTCCACACCGCCATCGTCGAGGCCGCGCACAACCCGGCGCTCACCGAGGTCTACCGCTACTTCGGCGCCTCCGTGCGCGAGTCGATGACCTCGGCCTTCGGCGACCACGACATGCCCGAGGTGGCCGTCGCCACGCACGCGGCGCTGGTCGACGCGATCGAGAGCGGCGACCCGGACCGTGCCGAGGCCGCGTGTCGTGAGCTGCTCGCCGAGCCGACCGCGGCCGTCGAGCAGCTCCTCGCCGCCATCGCGGCCCGGAAGTGACGTAGGCACCCGCCTCCCTTCCGTCCTCCGCGCCCTCGCGCACATTCACGAAAGAACAGCACACCCATGGCCGTCACCCGTGCCCAGCAGCCGGTTGCCACCACGTCCCTCCCGCTTCCCGTCCGCACCCGGCTGGCCCACCCCGCGCTGCTGCTGACCGGCATCCTGCTGGTCGCGCTGAACATGCGCGCATGCCTGGCGGCGGTGTCGCCGATGGTCGGCGAGATCCAGCGGACCTTCGGACTCTCCGCCACCGCGAGCGGACTGATCACCACCGTGCCGGTGCTGTTCCAGGGCGTCGGCGCCCCGCTCACCCCCCGGCTGACCCGGCGGTTCGGCACCGAACGGGTCGTGCTGGGCGCGGTCCTGGTGCTGGGCGCGGGCGTGCTGCTGCGGGTGCTGCCCTCGGTGGCGGCGCTGTACGCGGGCTGCGTGGTGATCGGCGTGGCCATCGCGGTGCTGAACGTGTCGATGCCGGGCCTGGTGAAGCGGGAGTTCCCGGACCGGGCGGCGGCGATGACCGGCGTCTACTCGACCACCATGCTGGTCGGCGCGACCCTGGCGGCCGGTCTGTCGGTGCCGCTGGAGCACGCCCTCGGCGGCGGCTGGCAGGCCTCGCTGGGCACCTGGTCGCTGCTCGCGCTGATCGCCGCGGTGGCCTGGCTGCCGCAGGTGCTGCGCTCCCGGCAGGAGCGGGCGGCGGTCGCGGCGCCGACGGGCCTCTCCGCCGGCGCTGCGGCCGGTCAGGCGGCCGGCCCCGTGGCCGGTCAGGCGGCAGGTCGGGCGGCAGGTCGGGCGGCCGAGAAGCCGATCGAGGGCATCTGGCGCTCGCCGATGGCCTGGCAGATCAGCCTCTTCATGGGCATCTCGTCGCTGCTGGTGTACACCCTGGTCGCCTGGATGCCGACCATCCTGGCCGACCACGGCATGGACCGCGGCGAGGCCGGTCTGGTCTTCGCCTTCTCCAACCTGGTGCAGGTCGCGGGCGCCTTCCTGGTGCCGCTGCTGGCCGGCCGGATGACCCGCCAGCGCGGGCTGGCGGTGGCGATGGCCGGGCTGAACGGCCTCGGCATCGCCCTGCTGCTGATCGCGCCGGTGTCCGGCGCCTGGGTGTCGGCGACCATCCTGGGCGTCGCCCAGGGCGGTTCGCTGGGCCTGGGCCTGGCCTTCATCGTGCTGCGCACCGGCAGCGCGGCCGGCGCCGCCCAGCTGGGCGGGATGTCGCAGGCGGTCGGCTACCTGGTCGCGGCGGCGGGCCCGGTCGGCGCCGGCGCGCTGCACCAGCTCACCGGCGGCTGGACGGCCACCCTGGTGCTGATGCTGGTGCTGGCCACCGTGGTCGGCGCGGCCGGCTGGGGCGCGGGCCGCAACCGGACGCTCGGCTAGGGCCTCCGCCCGGGTCGACCCCGTTGAGGCCGACCCGGGCCGACCCCGTTGAGGCCGGCTCGGGTCGGCCCCGGCCGGCTACTCCTCGGCGGCCAGGGTCAGCCCGGCCAGCTTCACCGAGGCCAGCACCGTCGCCGCCACGGTGACCGCCAGCAACAGCGGGACGGCCACCCCGAGCGAGACGTCGGCGCCGATCGCGGCGTCCCCGGCGACCGCCTCGGCCACCGACCGGCCCCACTGCTGGACGCTCAGCGTCCGGGCGCCCGACACGAAGTTGCCGATCAGCGACTCCCAGACCAGCGCGTACGCCAGCCCGGCCACCACCGCGTGCCGGGTGACCACGCCGAGCAGCAGGAACAGCGCGCTGTACGCCGCCCCGGCGACCAGCACGGCCACGGTGTAGCCGAGCGCGATGCCGTCCCTGGTGCCGATCAGCAGCAGGCCGCAGAGCAGCGTCGGGAGGGCGGCGAACACCCAGGTGGTGCCGATCGCGACGACCAGTTTGGTGGTGACGATCTTCCACCGCGGCAGCGGCTTGGCCAGCAGGTAGACGATCGAGCCGTCGTCGATCTCGGTGGCGATCACGCCGGTGCCGACGACCAGGCCGAGGATCGGCACCAGGGTGCCGAGGCCGAGCTGCCCGAGGATCTTGACGGTGAGGTCGTGCTCGTTCCCACCGGCGGTGCCGCTCGCGACGGCCGAGATGACCAGCAGCAGGGCGGGGACCACCAGCAGCAGGAGGCCGCGGCGGCGGCCCAGCAGGCCGCGCAGGGTCAGCCTGGCGACGGTCGGGTTCATGGTCGGTCGGCCCTTTCCTGGGTCCGGTACGGGAGTTCGGTGGCTCGGACGCCGGGCCTCACGCGGAGACCAGGTAGGAGAAGACGCTCTCCAGCGACTCGTCCGCCGGCGAGACGGTGTACAGCCGGATGTCCGCCTCCCGGGCGACCCGGGGCAGCAGGGTGGTGAAGCCCTGGAAGTTCACCGCCTCGATCCGCAGCGCCCGTTCCCGCGCGTCCACCTCGACACCGGTCGTGGAGCCGTCGGCGATCAGCGCGGCGGCCAGCCGGCGGTCGTCGCTGGAGCGGACCAGGTAGCGGTGTGGGCGGTCGGTCATCAGTCGGCGGATCTTCCGGAAGTCGCCCGAGGCGGCGTGCCGGCCGGCCACCACGACCTCGATGTGCCGGGCCAGTTGCTCGACCTCCTCCAGGATGTGGGAGGAGAACAGCACCGTCCGGCCGTCCGCGCCGAACCGGCGCAGCAGCTCCATCAGCTGGAGCCGCTGGCGCGGGTCCATGCCGTTGAACGGCTCGTCGAGCAGCAGCACGGCCGGGTCGTGGACCAGCGCGGAGGCCATCTTGACCCGCTGCTTCATGCCCTTGGAGTACGTCCCGGTGCGGCGGTCCTTGGCGTAGGCCATCTCCACCAGGTCCAGGGCGCGCCGGGCGGCGGCGCCCGGGTCGGCGAGGCCGTGCAGTTCGGCGTTGGCGAGCACGAACTCCCAGCCGGTCAGGTAGTCGTACATCGACTCCCGTTCCGGGACCAGGCCGATCTGCCGGTACACCTGCTGGTTGCGCCAGATCGGCGCGCCGTCCAGGGTGACCGCCCCGCTGGAGGGCGAGAGGAAGCCGCTCATCATGTGGATGAGGGTCGACTTGCCCGCGCCGTTCGGACCGAGCAGGCCGGTGATGCCTGGGCCGATCGTCATACTGATGTCGTTGACGGCGACCACGTTCCCGAACCAGCGGGAGACCTTGTCGATGGTGATGGTGGCCATGACGCCCTCTCAAACTCCTCGGTTCATCAGACGCTGCGGTAGCGGCGCAGCAGCAGCCCGTACGAGCCGGACACCATCGCGAGGACGGCGGCGGTGAAGACGACCACGCCGAGCCCGCCGGGCGCGTGCATCCGGCCACCCATCCCGCCGACGTCGAAGAGCTGGTTGGTCAGGCTCTCCACCAGGTCGTTCGGCGACAGCAGCGCGATCCACTGGGCGGAGTCCGGGACGGTGAGCTCGGTGGCGGTGCCGATCCGGGTCAGGATCGCCACCACGGCCGTGCTGATCGCCAGGTAGCCCATGATCCCGGCCACCCCGAAGCCGCGGCGCGGGGTCGCGGCGGCGACCACCACCGCCACCGAGGTCGGCACCAGGGAGTACAGCAGGGCGGCGACCAGGCCGGACAGGAAGTGCCCGGTGTTGTGCCCGAAGTCCAGCCCGCCGAGCAGCGCCCCGATGTAGAGGACCAGCAACGGCGCCGCCATCAGCAGGAACTGGGCGCTGACCATCGCGGCGAACTTGGCCCGGACGTAGTCGGCGCGGGTGATCGGGCGGGAGAAGTACAGCGGGACGGTGTGGTGCCGCAGATCCCGGGAGAACAGCACCGGCGCCTGCGAGGCCAGGAAGATCGACACGACCAGCACGAACGAGGACAGGTACCGCGGGTAGTCCAGCGGCAGCTCCTTCGCGCTGGTGGCGAGGGCGACCGCCACCATGACCACGGCCGGCAGCGTGACCACGCCGAGCACCAGCATCGGCAGCACCTTGGACTTGCCGGAGCGCCCGAGCCCGTACGCGGCGCGCAGGCCCTGGGTGAACAGCGAGCGCGTCGCGTAGGCCCGGCCGAGCCGGGGCCCGGTGTAGCCGCGGTAGCCGATGTCGTGGATGACGCCGGTGTCGGCGGACCTGGTGTCAGGAGGCAGCGACATCGTCCGTCCCTCCCCTGTTCTCGTCGGTGAAGAGTTCGGCGACCCGGTGGCGGCGCTGCTCCAGCCGGACCAGGCCGAGGCCCAGGCCGGCGACGGTGTCGCGGATGGTGTCGTAGGTGTCGTCGCCGGCCAGCCGGACCAGCAGCAGGTGCGAGCCCTCCGGCTGGACGGACAGCCCGGCGGCGGCCAGCCGTTCGCGGACGGCGGCGCCCGGCTCCGCGACGGCGTCCTGCGGGTGGTCCGTCACCTCGACCGCCAGGACGGCCGTCGCCTCGGTGAAGGAGGCGGTGGAGGAGGAGCGCAGCAGCTTGCCGCCGTCGATCACGACCAGGTGGTCGCAGGTGCGCTCCAGCTCGCCGAGCAGGTGGGTGGTGACCAGCACCGAGATCCCGAAGTCGGTGTGCACCCGGCGGATCAGGCCCAGCATCTCGTCCCGGCCCGCCGGGTCGAGGCCGTTGGTCGGCTCGTCCAGCAGCACCAGCTTCGGGTCGTGCACCAGCGCCTGGGCGAGCTTGACCCGCTGCTTCATGCCGGTCGAGTACCCGCCCATCGGCCGGTACCGCTCCTCGTACAGGCCGACGTGCCGCAGGGTGTCCGCGGTGCGCTCACGGGCGGCGGTGGCCGGCAGCCCCGCCATCCGCGCCATGTGCACCACGAACTCGGTCGCCGACACGTCGGGCGGCAGGCAGTCGTGCTCGGGCATGTAGCCGACCCGTTCACGGATCTCCGGCCCCCGGGTGGCGACGTCCAGGCCGAGGACCTCGCCGCGGCCGGACGTCGCCGGGGCGAGGCCGAGCAGGATCTTGATGAGGGTGGACTTGCCCGCCCCGTTGGCCCCGACCAGCCCGACCACCCCGGGCCGCACCTCGACGGTGAGCTGGTCGAGGGCGGTGACCCGGGGGAACCTCTTGGTGAGGCCGTCCGTCTTGATGACAGCAGTGGACACCTGCTCAACGTAACGGGCATACGCGCCAAGGGCTATGAGCTGGAATGACGAGCCCGTCTGCTGCTGCGGTATGACGCCGCGGAGGCTCTCCCCTAAGGGGAGGAGGATCTCCCACTCAGGGTCGGCACGTCCTCATCGCCTCCGCGGGGGCCGGCCACGCGGAGGCCGGCCACGCGGAATCCGGCGGCGGCGACATCGGGGCGGCGGTCTCCGGCCGGACTCCGGGCGGCGCGACCAGAAGCTACGGGGCGGCGATCGCGAACCCCAGCACGACCGCGGCCGAGACCACGACGGCACCCGGCGCGAGGTCCGCCTCGGAAACGCCACCGGAGTCGCCGTGCCCGCGGTACCGGCCGCTTCCGATGCTCTCCGGGTCGACGTCCTCGATGTGGACGACCTGGCCCAGCCGCACGCCCGCGGCCTCCGCGTACAACTCGGCCTTCGCCCTCGCGACCCGGACGGCGTCCGCCCGGGCCTGCGCCCTCAGAGCCGGCTTGCTGCGGACGTCGAAGTCGACGCCCTCCACCTGGTTGGCCCCCGCCTCCACCGCGGCGATCAGGAACGGTTCGAGGGAGTCGAGGTCCCGGTACTCGATGGCGAACGCGGCCTGGCAGCGGTATCCGAGGAACTGCCGGTCCGCACCGTAGCCGTTCCACGAATTCTGGAGATCGAGCCGTGAGGCCGACGCCTGCCCGTCCGGGACGCCATGGGCCCGTATTGCCTCGCGCAGGCCGGAGATGGCCGCTCGCGCGGCGGCGAAGGCCTGCTCGGGCGAACCCTCCGTCCGGTCGATTCCCAGCCGGATCCGGGCGACGTCGGGTGCCACCTGGACACTTGCCGCACCGTAACTGGTGATTCCCCAAGGCGATCTGATCGTCGTCTGCATGCCCGGCAGTCAAGCACGGAGCGCGCGTCCCGGGTACGGATTTCCCCCGGCCCCACCGGACCGCCGATGCCTGACCTGTCGCATCCGCCTCGACGGCCCTCGACGGCCCTCGGCGACCCTCGGCGACCCTCGGCGACCCTCGGCGACCCTCGGCGACCCTCGGCGACCCGGTCGGGAGACGCGAGGGCCGCGCGGCCGTTCCGACGCATAGGGTCGACACCATGCGACTGAGTACCGTGATCCTCCCCATCCACCGGTGGAGCGAGGGGCAGAAGATCTGGCGGCGGGCCGAGGAGCTCGGGTTCCATGCCGCGTACACCTACGACCACCTGTCGTGGCGGTCGTTCCGCGACGAGCCGTGGTTCGGATCGATCCCGACGCTGACCGCGGCGGCCACCGCGACCGAGCGCCTGCGGCTCGGGACCCTCGTGACGTCGCCGAACTTCCGCCACCCCGTGACACTGGCGAAGGAGCTGATCACGCTGGACGACGTGTCCGGCGGGCGGGTCACCCTGGGCATCGGCGCCGGCGGCACCGGCTTCGACGCGACGGCGATGGGCCAGGAGGCGTGGTCGCCGAAGGAGCGGGCGGACCGTTTCGGCGAGTTCCTGCCGCTGCTGGACGAGCTGCTGCGCACCGACGCCACGACGCGCGAGGGCACGTACTACTCGGCGGTCGAGGCGCGGAACATCCCCGGCTGCGTGCAGACCCCCCGGGTGCCGTTCTACGTCGCCGCGGCCGGGCCGCGCGGGCTGCGGCTCGCGGCCGAGCACGGGCAGGGCTGGGTGACGTACGGCGACCCGAAGGGCCCCGCGGACGTGCCGGTCGAGCAGGCGCCCGGCGTGATCGCCGCGCAGATCGCGAAGCTGACGGCCGCCTGCGAGGCACGGGGCCGGGACGCCGGCGAGCTGGAGAAGGTGCTGCTCCAGGGCTCGACCGCCGAGAAGCCGCTGCAGTCGCTGGACGCCTTCGTCGACTGGGCCGGCACCTACCGCGACCTGGGCATCACCGAGTTGGTGATCCACTGGCCCGTCCCGGACTCGATCTTCGAGAACGACCTCGCCGTCTTCGAGAAGATCGCCACCGAGGGCCTCGCCCAGCTGGCCTGATCGAGGATTCGCTCCCCGTGGTTCGCGCCGCCGACCCACACCGAGCAACCTGTCCGTCAGTGGCCGATCGGCCACTGGCGGACAGGCGTCGGGACTCAGCTGTCGCGGCCCTGGGCGACCACGAACTCCGTTCCATCGAGCGTCACATCGACGCCAGACCCGGCCCACTTGGCGAGAAGGTCTGTCTGCTGCTCGACCTTGTCCAGCAGCCGATCTCGATCTCCCGGGAGTCGGCCTTCTTGTTGCCGGGCTAATCGGCCAATGCGTCGTGCAATTCACGTGCCTCCGGGGCCAGTTCCCTTCGATCGCGGTCACCACAGGCGGGAGCACTGCTGCCAGAGCGTCGTCCAGGTCGGCCAGCTCCTGGTGGAGCTGCAGACAGGGGTACTCGTACCACAGACTGTGCGTACCGGTCAGGAGATCGGCGCGCGAGTCCCGGCTGGTCAGCGCGCCGAGGTGGGTTAGCAGGTAGTGATTGAAGTCGCGATCACGGGGATCGTAGACACTCACCGGGACAGTGGCCAGGGCGGAGATCCGGTTGAGTGCATCAACGATCGGCGCCCCGAGGGAAGGGCTGCTCAGGCTCGCCACAGTGGCACCTTTCGACCACCGTGCTGAGGCAGCCTGCTGGCCACCTGAGTTACGGGGAGGAAGGCGGTGGCGAGGGGGCTTTCGATGGCGACGTAGGCCGATGCCAGTTGTGGCCTATGTCGCCTTGAAGATCCCCAAGCTTGAGCCGTGGTCTACATCGAGACGCTCATGGCAAGCGAACTACGCTTGAACCAGAGCGAGTTCATGATCGAGCAACGGCCGACCAAAAGATCGAGCAGGGATGGGAGTCGATGCGGGCGGACCGGGACGCGTTCGTCGAGTTCCTCGGCAGCGACGAACTGGTCCTTCCGCCCGCCGAAGCCGAGGAACGGCTCAACGCCTACTACCGGCACCGGCAGGAGGACGCCGCCGCCGGGCATCCCGACCGCGCCCGGGGCCGGCGGCTCCCGGGCCTCGACTTCCCGGCTTTCGAGCTGCCGCGGGACCTTGCGGACGCGGACACCGTCGGAGTCATCTACGACGAGGTCGACGGGCTCAACTTCTACGCGGACTACGGGCTGTTGCGGGACCTCTTCGCCGGTCCTTCCCTCACAGGTCGCAAACCGCACCAGGACCTGCTGCGCACGTACCTGCGCGAGCAGTCGATCACGCCACTGCCGATCCGGCGACTGGCCACCGCCCACCCGGAGACCGCCGACTCGGTGTTCCGGAAGCTGCTGCGGAAACCCGGGTTCACCTGGAGCGAGCACGGCGAGGAACTGTTGCGTCGCCGCAAGCCCTGGTACTACGCGCAGGAGCCCCGGCCCGGTGTCTCCGTCGTCGGTGAGCGCCTCGGCGAACTGGCGGCCGGCGGGCGACGGCAGCGGTTCACCAGCGCACGGCGCGTGCCGGGCCAGGCCCATCGCCCGTAGCCGGGAACGCCGCGAACGCCGTGGCCGCCGTCGGTAGAAGGGCGCTGAAAGCCGCTTACTGACTTCGGCGTTTCAGGGTGATGGTGGTGGCAGGTCCAGGGAGAGGCCGGTCCCGGCGAGGAAGCCGTCGAGGATGTCGGGGCGGTACTGGAGCCGTTTGAGCCGGTTGCGGACGAGGGCTTCGAGACGGTCCACGGCGACCGAGGAGAGGTTGGCCAGGCTGTGCTTGACGTGCGCCCAGAGCCACTCCACGGGGTTCAGGTCCGGCGCGTAGGCGGGCAGGATGTATACGGTCAGCCAGTTCCTGGCGGCGACCAACTCGCGCATCACGTGGGAGACATGGGTGTTCAGCCGATCCCAGACCAGCACGATCGGCGCCTTCACCAGATGGTGGATTCCGTCGATCAGGCCGATGTAGTCGCGCTCGGACAGGCTCCGCCGCTCGCCCTTGCGACCGGTGTGCCGCCGGATGCGGTGGGACAGCCTGGTCCGGGAACCCGGCCGCACGGCGATCAGCCCAGCGACCGAGACACGTCCGGAGCGGCTGCCGGAGACCTTCACGACAGGGGTGATGCCCCGCCGTCCCCAGGTGCGTCCACGGGGCGGCCTGCGCGTGAAGCCGGCCTCGTCTTCGAAGCAGACCCACCCGTCGCAGTCCGCCCGGGCTCTTTTACCTCCGCCCAGGTCACCTCCGTCCACGCGGTCACGGCCTGCTCGTCACGTTCCGCGGCCCGTCTCGCGGGCATCTGCGGAGTGAAGCCGAGTCTGTGCATCAGCCGTGTAGCGCCCGAGACGCTGTACGAGACGTGAAACGTCCGCCCGATCAGCGTGGCCACCCGCGAAGCAGTCCACACCTGGTCCTCCACCCAGCCGTGTGCGGCCGGGCCCTGGTCCAGATACGCGGCGAGCTTCTCCAGGCATCGCGGGGACAGGCGGCACCGTGACCCACCCGGGCCGCGTGATGCCAGCGCCTCGACCCCGCCGTCGCGCCACAACTGGTGCCACTGGTAGGCCGACTTCACACTCACCCGTAGGCGCCGGGCCACCTCTGCCGGCTTGACCTCCTGCTCGAACAGCTCGGCCGCCTGCATCCGCACCGTCTCCCGGCGCAGCCGTCCTGAGGCGGTCAGCCCGCCCCCATCCGCGTATCTCACACACCATCGGATACAGCCACCACACCGAACTCGTCAGGCAAACCAGGACAGTTCACCCTGGCGCGCCGAAGTCAGTAAGGGCGGCCGGTCAGAGTTGGCGCACGATGGGGAGGGTGGCTGTGCCGTGCCTGCGGGCGTTGCGGCGGGCGAGGCCGGGGGAGTTGCCGGTGCCGAGGATCCGGCCGTCGGCGATCGCGATCCAGGTACCCGGTGCCAGCCCGGCGGGCGGGGTGAGGGACAGGGCCGACGTCAGGGCGGGGTCCGGCTGGAGGCGGTCGAGGTTTGGGGCCGGCGACGTGGTGCCAGCGCGCCAGCGGGCCGTCGTCCGCTCGCCGCCCAGGCGGCGTGACCACACCACGTGCTGGACCACGATCAGGGGGCCGAGCACGGTCAGCAGGGGGAAGCCCGCCGTCAGCGCGCCCAGGGCGAACAGCGCGCTGACCGCACTGGTCACGACCACTCCGACGGCTGCCGCGAGCAACGCGGCCGTGCGTCCGAAGGCCTTGGCGGCGACCAGTGGGAACAGCACGAGGAGGAGCAGGTCGCCGAGGCCCACGGCGACCGGCGGGCTGCCGCCCGTCAGGACGAGCATCGGGGCGAACGGCCTTCCCTGGACCTGGGTGACGAAGTTCGCGGTGACCTGCGTCAGGGTGGTCGCGACCAGGTCGTAGCAGGACAGGACGGCGGCCAGGCCGGCCGCGTGCGCCGACCGCATTCCGCTCTGCGTCCACAGGTTGGCCACGCCGACCACCGCGACGGCGAGCATCACGTCGGTACAGGCGCGCACCGCGACGGGGTGGCCGCTGCACGCCGCCGTGGCTCCGGCGGCCACGAGTGCGAGGCCCCAGGCCCAGCGGCCGGAGCAGACCGGCGCCAGGGTGAACTGCACCGCCAGGCAGAGCACCAGGCCGAACAGCGCCGAGACGACCACGCCCGGCAGCTTGAGGTAGAGCAGCGGGGCCAGCACGACGCCGACGCACAGGACGGCGATGTCGCCGGAGGTGTAGACGCCCACCGGGGGCCTGGGCATCCGCACGCGGACGAGGTATCCCCCGGCCGCGGCCATCAGCAGGGCCACGCAGCAGCTCAGGGCGATGAGGGGGATCGCGTTCATGCGCCGCTCCCGGCCGGGACGCCGACCGGACGGGCCGACTCGAAGGTGTGTTCCCGCAGGTCCGCGCGGACCGGACTGGACGGCGGCAGTTTCGACCGGTCGTCGTGGAGCACGATGCCGGCCAGCGGCAGCCCCGCCGCCGACGCCCGCTCCTCCAGCCTGCGGTGCAGCGTCGCCGCGGGCAGCGCCCGGACCAGGAGGTGCAGCAGCGCACCGCCGTCCGGCTCCTCGGTCAGCGCGTACCGGGCCGGCAGCGGCACGTCCGGCTCCGCTTCGACCAGGTCGAGGACGTCCCTGGTCGGCACGGAGGCGCTGAGCGGCCCCGACCAGCGGCCCAGGACGGCGGACGTGGCCGGCAGGTGCGCCCACTCGCACCCGGTCTCGCCGACGGGCAGCCGGACCAGGTCGCCGGTGGCGTACCGCAGCAGCAGCGTGCACTCCCGGTAGGGCACGAAGGGGGTGTGCACCAGCATCCCGACCTCCCCCGGCGCGGTCGGCGCCCAGGTCTGCGGGTCGAGCACCTCCAGGTGCCCGAACTCGGTGGTGTGGTGCAGATGCCCCTGGGAGCACGGCGTGCCGCCCGAGGGGAGCGTCTCCGTCATCAGGTAGGACGTGGACACCGGTGCGCCGAAGGCCGCTTCGGCCCGCTCCCGCAGGGGGGCCGACAGCACTTCGCCGCCCACCCCGATGCTCTCCAGCCCGAAGTCCGCGGACCGCCACCCGCCCTGTTCGGCCTCCTGCACGAGCGCGGAGAGGTACGACGCGGAGGCGGTGAGGTGGGTGATCTGCGGGGCCTTGCCGGGCAGGCCGAGCGGTGCGGCGAGGCGGTCCAGGGCGAGCGCGGGGTCGATCGTCCCGAACTGGACGAACGAGGCGCCGACCCGGGTGGTGGACTCCTCGGCGACGACCAGCGGCAGGGTGGCCCTGGAGCAGCCCGCGTAGGCCACGGTGTGTCGGGGGCGCAGCCCGAGGGTCAGGGCCGCCGAGATGGTGCTGAGGGCGATCGTGGTCTCCAACTCGGCCCGGGAGTACCAGACCGCGGTCGGGGTGCCGCTGGTGCCGGTGGTCAGCGCCATCAGGGCGGGCGCGGCGGCGGCGGAGACGAACGCGGCGGGCAGGCCGCGCAGGGCAGCCTTCGGGGTGACGGGCACCCGCGACCAGGTCTCCGTGTCGAGCGTCTCGGGGTCGATCCCGAGGTCGTCGAAGGTCCGCCGGTAGTAGGCCGTGTGGCGGACGGCGGCGCGCGCGGTGGCCCGCAGGCTCCGCCGGGTGACCGTGCGCCGCACCTCCGGGTCGACCTGGCCGGCCTGCCCCGGCAGCAGCGCCGAGTCCGCGCCCGGTTCGCCGAACTCGGCGAGCGTGCGGACCATGTCGTCGGCGATCCGCCCGAGGTCCTGGGGCCGGATCCTGCGGTTGAGCAGGATCGATGCGCCGTACCGGAGTTGACTCACCGCAGTGCCGAACACGAGACCTCCTGGAACCTGGGCCGGGGATGCTCACCCCGGCCCAGGCCGGGACGACTCGGTCAGGCCATGTGAGCGAACATGGCGGCGGTGAGGGTGCTCAGGGCGTACTTGAAGTAGTGCTTGACCATGTCAAGACCTCCTGGTGGGGCCGGCCGGCGCGGCCGAGCACGCCCCGATGACGTGCTCCGGCGCCGGTGGTGGGGAGTGCAGTTTAGGGAATCGAACAATGCGCGACCAGGGGTGAGACAGCATCAAATTCCGCACCCTGCAACGGCGGTGGCACAGCTACGGGTGCGGGCGGGTGCGCTGGGCCGGGAGGCGGGGCTCGGGGGCGCGGCGGGCGATCTCGGCGAGGGTGTGGAAGAGGACGTCGCCGAGCAGGACCGGCTCGCGGGAGGCGTCCGGGGAGGCGGCGGGCGGGGCGGTCGGGGGAGGCTCGTCTCGGAGCTGGCGAGTGGGCATGGCTCTTCCTGCCGACGGGGTGGCCGTGCACACTCCTGCCCGTCGCGCTCCGGGGACACCCCGGCCGGCGGGCGAATAGGCCGGAAACGGCGTCTTGAGGGCCGAAAGCCACAGGTCCGGCGGGTCGGCGGCCCGGTCCCGGCGGGTCGGCGGCGCCGTCCTGCGGGTCCGCGACGAGGTCCGTCCTCGCCGGTGACCGGTGCGGCACCGATGGGCGAAGATGGACCGGTGACCGAAGCCCGTACCGCCCCCCGCCTCATCGCCACCGACCTGGACGGCACCCTGCTGTGCGCCGGCGGCACCGTCAGCGAACGCACCGCCGCGGCCCTGGCGGCCGCGGAGGCGGCCGGGGTGCAGGTGGTGTTCGTCACCGGGCGTCCGCCGCGCTGGATGCAGCAGGTGAGCGCGCACATCGGCGGCCACGGGGTGGCGATCTGCTCGAACGGCGGCGCGGTGGTGGACGTGCGGCGCGGCGAGCTGCTGGAGTCGTTCCCGCTGCCGGTGGAGACCACCCTGGCAGTGGTCGAGGTGCTGCGCGCCAAGCTGCCCGGCACCGCGTTCGCCTTCGAGTACCCGGACGGGTGGGCCCGCGAGCCCGAGTACGCGGTGCCGATGTGGGGCGACGACCTGGAGCACGCGGTCGGCCCGGCGGAGGAGCTGCTGAGCGCCGGCGGGCCGGTCCGGGGCCTGTTCAAGCTGCTGGCCAAGCACCCCGACCTCGACCCGGACACGTTCCTCGTCCAGGCCCGGGAGGTGGCCGGGCACCTGGCCGAGATCACCCGCTCGGCGCCGATCCCGCTGCTGGAGATCAGCGCGCCCGGCGTCACCAAGGCCAGCACGCTGGCCCGTTGGTGCGCCGGGCACGGGATCGACCGGAGCGAGGTGGTGGCCTTCGGCGACATGCCGAACGACCTGGAGATGCTGGACTGGGCCGGCACCGCGTACGCCGTCGCCAACGCGCACCCGCAGGTGCTGGCGGCGGTGCCGCTGCACACCGTGAGCAACGAGCAGGACGGCGTCGCGGCGGTGCTGGAGGAGCTGCTGCGGCTCCCCCAGCTCCCGTAGCCCCCTAGCTCCCCCAGCTCCCCCTGGCCCCCCAGGACGTACCGGCCGGGCCTAGCCGAAGCGGCCGTTCACGTAGTCGGAGGTCCGCTGGTCGCGCGGGTTGCCGAAGACCTGCGCGGTCGGCCCGGCCTCCACGATCCGGCCCGGGGTGTCGTGGGTGGCCAGGAAGAAGGCGCAGGTCTGCGAGACGCGCTGGGCCTGCTGCATGTTGTGGGTGACGATCACGATGGTGAGCCGCCCGCGCAGTTCGGCGATGGTCTCCTCGACCCGCCGGGTGGAGGTCGGGTCGAGCGCCGAGCACGGCTCGTCCATCAGCAGGATGTCCGGCGAGACCGCCAACGACCGTGCGATGCACAGGCGTTGCTGCTGCCCGCCGGAGAGCGCGCCGCCCGGGGTGTGCAGCCGGGTGGAGACCTCGTCCCAGAGCCCGGCGCGGCGCAGGCTGGTCTCCACCAGGTCCCGGCGCTCCTCCTTGGAGACCTTGATCCCGGCCAGCTTCAGGCCGCTGGCGACGTTGTCCTGGATGGACATCGCCGGGAACGGATTGGGCCGCTGGAACACCATGCCGATCCGGCGCCGCACCTCGGCGGGGCGCCGGCCGGGGCGGTAGACGTCGTCGCCCTCCAGCAGCACCTCGCCGGCGAGCGCGGCGCCGCGCACCATCTCGTGCATCCGGTTGAGGATCCGCAGGTAGGTGGACTTGCCGCAGCCGGACGGGCCGATCAGCGCGGTGACCTCGCCGGCCGGCATCGCCAGCGAGACCCGCTCCAGCACCTTGCGGGCGCCGAACCAGGCGGAGACGTCCCTGGTCTCCAGCCCGGCCAGCGGCTCGCCGCCGGGGTGCGGGTCCGGCGGCAGCGGCGGGAGGGTGAGGGTGTCGGCGGCCGGGTCGGTCGCCGGGGCGCCCGCCGTGCCCAGGCCGGCGGTCGGGGTGTCGGTCATCGGTGCATCCGTCATCGGTACGGCCTTCCGGGGGCGCTTCAGTAGAGGTTGGGCAGCAGGGCCGCGGCGTTCTCGTAGACCGCCCAGAGCAGCGCGCCGAGCACCGGCGCGAGGCTCAGGTAGGCCGCCGAGGCCCGCCAGTACCGGGCCAGCAGGAGCGCGCCGAGCACGGCGCCGAGCAGCCCGAGCGACCACAGCTGCAGCGTGGCCAGCGCGCCCTTGTCGGCGGCCAGCGCCTTGTCGTACGGGACGGTCCGGGGCCGGCCGCCGGGGTTCTGCTCGGGGTCGCCGTCCAGCCGGGCGCCGACCATCACGGTCGAGCCGGGGATCCAGTCGGAGTCCCCGGTGACCAGGACGAGCCGGTTGCGGGCCGGGTCGGTGATCGGGTGGTCGCCGTCGCCGTACACGTTGACGGTGTAGGTGAACTTGCCCTGCCCGGTGGTGGCCTCGATCTTGTCGCCGACCCGGAGCCCGGACAGCTCGGCGAAGGGCGCGCCGAAGGTGGCCCCGCGGCCGAACAGCACCGCGACGCCGCCCTGGCCGGGCAGGGCGGTGTCCCGGCGGTGGCCGGGTCCGCGCATGAGGTCCCGGCCGGTGGTGCCCTCGACCACGACGGCCTGGTGCAGGCCGATCGCCGGGATGTCCAGCAGGGCCACCGGGGCGCCGTCGGCGGCGGCCCCGGTGGGGGCGACGGCCCGGGCGAGCTGGTCCCGGAAGGTCTTGTACGCGGTGGACTGGAAGTGCCGTTCCTGGACGTGCGAGAGCGTGAACAGGTAGCCGACGAAGCCCAGCACCAGCGCGGCCAGCAGGCAGGCCACCCGGGCGCCCTGGAGGAGGCGGCGCCGCCCGGGGGCGGCGGCGGGCCCGGCCGCGGGGGACGCGGCGGGCGGGCCCGCGGGCGTGGCCGGCCGCGCGGGGGCGGCCGGCTTCTCCAGCACCGGGGCGGTCACGAGGCGCCGTCCGAGGACTTGCGCCGGCGCAGCAGCCGCCGGCCGAGCAGCGGCGGGACGAGCACCACGGCGAGCAGTTCGAGGGCGGTGAGCGTGCTCAGCGTCCAGTCCTCGGGCTTGCCGGACACCTCGACCACGTTCGCCGCGACCTCGGTGCTGCCGCCGCGGCCGCGGGCGACGACCTGGCCGGTCTGCGGGTCGACCACGTCCTCGGTGCCCGGGTCGCCCGGTGCGGCGTCGGCCGCGTTCGGGTCCGTGCCGGCCGCGCCGTCGGCCGCCGCGGCGCCGTCCCCGGTGCCGCCGGTGCCGCCGGTGCCCGCGCCGCCACCGCCCGTGCCGCCGGACGCACCACCGCTCGTACCGTTGCCGGTCCGGCCCGTGCCGCCGCCGCTGCCGCCGCTCGTGCCACCCGTACCGCCGCCGCCACCGGTACCGCCGGCCGCACCGCCGGCACTGCCGCCGCTGCTGGAACCTCCGGTGCCCGAACCGGTCTTGACGGCCTGGCCGCCCTGCACGGTGCAGTCCAGCGGAGCGCCCTGCTTGTCGCAGGGGCTGGGCTGCGGCGCGTTCTTGAGGACGGTCAGCTCACCGGCCGAGTTGAAGGTCGGGTTGGCGCAGTTGGACAGGGTGTCCGGGTCGACCGGGCTGGCGTTGCCGGGGATGCTCCGGGTCTGCAGCAGGCCGCCCTTGACCAGGCCGCGCGGGATCGGCGAGTAGCCGAGGCCGTCCGCCTCGCCCTGGCCCTCGCACAGCACGTAGGCGAGGAAGCGGCTGAGGGCACTGCCCTTGTCGTTGTTGAAGCGGGGCGGCGGGGGCAGCGCGGCCCCGGAGCGCGGCACGATCACGTAGCTGTAGCTGGAGATCGGGTAGGAGCGCGGGTCGTCCATGGTGTAGACGCCGTCGAGGTTCTGCTGCAGGTAGTTCGGGTCGGACACCGGGGTGTTGTCGTCGACGCCGCGGATCTTCGCCGCGGTGAGCGCCACGGCGACGTTGGAGGCGGTCGGCAGCGAGTAGTAGCCGGCCTGGTTGAGCACCTTCACGACCGGCCAGTTGCTGCGCTTGGCGAAGGCGTACTCGTCGTAGCCGATGGTGCCGAGGCCGGAGGAGGCCTTGATGTAGCCCGCGACGACGTCCGAGCCGTTCTGGGCGACCATCCGACCGGACGGCGGGAAGAACTCGGTGTAGTCACCGCAGGAGACGCCGTTGACGGAGGAGCAGTACGCGTCCCACTGGTCCTTGTGGGTGTGCTCCATCCAGCGGGTGAACTGCGCGGTGGCGCCGGAGCCGTCCGAGCGGACCACCGGGGTGATCGGCAGGTTGGGCAGCGTCTTGCCGTAGTCGGCGGTGATCTTCGGGTCGTTCCAGTTGGTGATCTTGTTGGTGAAGATGTCGACGACGGTCTGCGGCGAGAGCCGCAGGTCGCGGACCTGCTTGCCGCCGACCACCAGGTTGTACATGAAGGTGGTGCCGCCGGCGGTGATCGGCACGTACGAGAAGCCGTAGGTCGGCTGCTCCGCGCTGCCCTGGCCGTTGCGGCGGCCCGCGTCGTTCACGCCGGCGTCGGGCGTGGTGCGGAACGGCACGTCGGAGGCGGTGAAGTCGTTCTGCCCGAGGGTCCAGGAGTTGCGGCCGGCCGCCGAGCCGACCGGGTTGAAGCTGATCTGGATGCCCTGCGACCCGACGTCCTGGCGCCACTGGTCGATGGCCGGACCGGCCCAGCTGGACCCGTCCGCGCTCAGTGCGACGCTCGCCGCGAAGGCCCGGGAGCCCGGCCCCAGCATCGGCGCGGCCGCGAGCAGCAACAGGGACATCAGCAGGGCGAGCGCGCGGGCCACGGCGCGGCCGGCAGCCTCCCACGACATGGGGACTCCTCTGGGACGGAGGGTGGTTGAGTGGGTCATCAGCTGTTCCCGGGGAGTGGGAGGGCGGTGGCCGACGCAGGGGCGGACGCGGTCCGCGCCATCGCCGGACGGACGGTGTCGGACGGCCGGGCGGCTCGCGCGGCGGCCTCGGCGCGCCGCGCCTCCAGGTCGATCCGGCGCTTCTGGCGCCTGGTCAGCTCGCCCGGCTTGCGGCCGCCGAGCACGCGCGCGGTGACGAAGAGGATCAGCACCAGGACCATCAGGGTCAGTCCGGCCGCGAAGGCGCGGGCGACCATCTCGGGATAGGGCTGCTTGACGTAGTTCCAGATGTACAGCGGCAGCGACACCTGGTGCTCGTGGAGCGGGTCGGCGTTGAACTGCGAGGTGAAGCCCGAGGTCAGCAGCACCGGCGAGGTCTCGCCGACGCCGCGCGCCATGCCGAGCACCACCGCCGTCACCAGACCGGGCCGGGCGGTGGGAAGGACCACGTTCCACACCGTGCGCCACTGGCTGCCGCCGAGCGCGTACGAGGCCTCCCGCAGGGTGCCGGGCACCAGCCGGATGACCACCTCGGCGGCCCGGGTGACGATCGGCATCATCATCACGGTCAGCGCCAGCGAGGCCGCGAAGCCGCTCTTCTCGAAGCCGAAGGTGATGATGAAGACGCCGAGGATGAACAGGCCGGCCACGATGGAGGGCAGCGCGGTCATCGCCTCGACCAGCGTCCGCACCGGGCGCGCCAGCCGGCCGCCGACCTCGGACATGAAGATCGCCGCCGCGATGCCCAGCGGCACCGCGAACAGCGTTGCCAGGCCCAGCTGTTCGAGCGAGCCGACGATCGCGTTGAGCGCGCCGCCGGAGGTGATCGGGGAGAGCGCGGCGGTCCGCTCCATCGACTCGGTGAAGAAGTTGAGGTGCTGGGCCGCCTCGAAGCCGCGGCTGGCCACGTAGCCGATCTGGTCGACGATCAGCGCGACCACCAGCAGCCCGGAGCTCCAGGAGGCCACCGACACCAGCCGGTCGCGCACCATCAGCTTGCCCCACTGGAGCCGGCCGAGCGCGAAGTAGCCCGCCAGGAACAGGAGGTACCAGCAGACCAGGAAGCCGAACGCGCCGCTGAACGGCAGCACCCGCTCGTACAGCGCCCAGTTCAGCGCCAGCGAGCCGACCAGCGAGCCGGCCACGGTGAACACGTCCTCGCGGGTCACACCGCCGAGCCGCACCTTGGTCTGGGGTCGTGGTGGCGCGGCCTCGGCGGGGGCCTCGGCGGGGCCGGAGGGCATCGGACCTCCGGGCCCGGACGCGGCGACCGGTGGCAGGTCGAGGGTGGTCATCGGGTCGTCCCTTCGACGCGGTGGATCATGTCGGTACGCCGCCTCAGTCCG
This sequence comes from Kitasatospora sp. NBC_01300, assembly GCF_041435235.1. Classification (NCBI taxonomy): domain Bacteria; kingdom Bacillati; phylum Actinomycetota; class Actinomycetes; order Kitasatosporales; family Streptomycetaceae; genus Kitasatospora; species Kitasatospora sp. NBC_01300. Next base: position 3,820,271 of record NZ_CP108408.1, read on the forward strand.
CGGTGGAGGCCCCGGAGCGGGACCGGTTGATCACGAAGCCGGCCGCCACGTTGACCAGCAGGGTCAGCGCGAACAGCACCAGGCCGGCTGCCATCAGCGCGGAGAGCGAGAGCGCGTCCGACTCGCCGAAGCGCAGCGCGATGAGCGCCGAGATCGAGTTGGCGCCGTTCTCCAGGATGTGCGTGATGGTCTTGAAGCTCGGCGAGACGATCAGCGCGACCGCGATCGTCTCCCCCATCGCCCGGCCGAAGCCCAGCATGATCGCGCCGATCACCCCGCCCTTGCCGAACGGCAGGACCACCGCGCGCACCATCCCCCAACGGGTCGAGCCCAGCGCGTACGCGCCCTCCCGCTCGCCCTGCGGGGCCTGGGAGAACACCTCCCGGCTGAGCGAGGTCACGATCGGGATGATCATCAACGCGACGACCACGCCCGCGATGAAGGTGGAGGAGGTGTAGGAGGTCCCGATGTCGCCGGTGCGCACCTTGAGGAAGGGGATCGTGTCGCCGAGGTGGTTGGTCAGCCAGCGGACGAAGCCGATGATGCGCGGCTGGAGGAAGAACAGCCCCCACAGGCCGTAGATGATGCTGGGGATCGCCGCCATCAGGTCGATCAGCGAGATCAGCGCCGCCCGCAGCCGGACCGGCGCGTACTCGGAGATGAAGATCGCGGTGAAGAGGGCGACCGGGACGGCGATCACCAGGGCGATGACGGCGATCAGCAGGCCGTTCGGCAGGACGGCCGCGATGCCGAAGTTGTGCGCGGCGGTCTGCCACTTCTGCTCGGTCAGGAAGGACCAGCCGACCGCGCGCAGCGCGTCCGTGCCCCGCAGGACCAGGAAGAACGCGATCATCCCCATGATCGCGAAGACTGAGAGCCCGGCGACCCGCAGCACCCCGCGGAACAACCGGTCGCCCGGGGTCGCGGGGGCGGTGATGGTGCGCGGGACGTCCCGGTCGGGCCCGTGGCCGGGTTGGCCTGGCACCCCGGCGTACGGTGCCGCTGGCTCGGCGGCGGATGTCATGGTCTGCTCTCCGTGCTCGGGTGCGGGGGACGGATCCGGTGCGTACCCATTCGGCCATCCACAGGTGGCCGGATCGGGTCGTGCGTGTGTACGAGGGCCCAACGCGGCAACTCGGCGGCGGAGTTGGGAACTCCTCGCGGCCTGGCCGGATCGGCGGATGACATGTCCGTACTGGGGCTTCTCGCCCAAGTCCTTTGATGTGGGAGGTATTTGCCTTCGATCACGCGCGGCCGGACCATTGGCCGATTCCGTACCAGGCGCAACGCGCGTTGACTCCAAGCGACTTCAGCCAAGCGACTTCGGACAAGTGGCTTCAGCCAAGCGACTTCAGCCAAGCGAAAACGACTCGGCGGGGCCGAAACGGCGGCCCCGCCGAGTCGTGCTTCGGTGATTCTGTTGTGTCCCGCGTCAGACCGTCACGGACGGCGGCGCAACCGCGACCAGCCCTTCCGGACCTCCGCCAGCGCCCGCGCCCCGGCGGGCGTCCCGCCCAGGAAGAGGACCGCCGGACCGCCGACCAGCAGCACCAGGCCGCCGATCAGCGCGACGGGCAGCAGCAGCCGCGCGGCGCCGGAGCGGTCGGGCGCCGGAGTACCGGCCGCGACGGGCGCGGCGGACAGCGGCTTGCCGGGCGTGCTGGGCGTCGCACCGGGCTTGGCACCTGCCCCGGCACCCGCCGCCGCTCCACCGGCCGCCGTTCCACCGGCCGCCGTTCCCGCTCCACCGGATGCGGCGCCCGCACCGGTGCCGGACAGGCCACCGGTGGAGGATCCGCCGGACCCGCCGGACGCCTGGTCCCCGGTCTCGCCGGAGGCCGCGGCCCCGCTCCCGCCGGACGCCCCGCCCTCACCGACCTGGGTGACCGGGGCGACGCCCTGCCCACCCCCCGTACCGGAGGCCGGCGTCGAACCGTCGCCGCCGGTCGCGGGCGGGTTCGGCGGCGCGGCCTGGTTGCCGGGCAGCTTGGCGTCCTGCGCCTCCAGGTGGCCGATCGCGTCCCCGGCCTGGGTCCGCTGGGCGGCGGTCAGGGCGAGGAAGCCGGGGGCGAGGTGGCCGGGCTCGTACCCGTAGACCTGGCCGGTGGTGGTCACCGCGCGCATGAACTTGGTCATCGCGGCCACCTTGCCGGCCGCGACGTCCTTGGTCGGGAGCATCGCGTACTGCACGGCGGTCAGCGGGTAGGCCTTCTGGTCACGCGAGAGGGCCGAGTCGGACGTGCCGTACGGCAGGGACTGCACGCCGGTGGCCTGGTCGACGGTCATGTCGGCGACGGCCGCCTGGAAGCCCGGGCCGTCCGGCGAGACGAAACCGCCGGCCGGGTTGAGCAGTTGGGCCTCGGGCAGCGAGTAGGCCTTCGCCTCACCGGTGTCCATGATCGCGAACAGCGTCCGCTTCCCGATCTTGAGCGGCGGGCACAGGTCGTGCGAGCCGTCCGACTTCGTGTCCCCGTTGACGCAGTTGGGCTGGTTCCACAGCACCTTGCGCACCACGTCGTTCAGCCCGGTCGAGATCGGGTTCCACTCGAACTGCTTCCAGTTCCGCTTGGCGTCCTCCTTCGCGTCCGGGATCCCCGAGGAGTCCTGCCGGACGAGGGAGTCGGTCGGGTAGCCGGAGAAGGCGGGGCGCAGGTAGAAGCTGTCCACGTGCATGCCCCACGGGTCGGACTCGCCGTCCAGGAAGCGCACCGCGTCGGGGTCCGAGGCGATCCACGACGTCAGCTGGTACGTCATGTCCGCCGTGCCGCCGAACACCGTCGGGCTGGTGTTGTTCGAGAGGCAACCCGTGGGCCAGGAGACCGTGCCGTCCGAGGGCAGCGGGTTCAGCTTCTGGAACTCCGGGTCGTCGAAGATGCAGATCGGGTTGCCCTTCACCGACGGGATCGCGGCGCCGGGCGAGGCGTAGGACTGCGTGAGCAGCTTGGCCAGCAACCGCGCGTTGAGCTTCATGCTCCTGATCTGCCGACCGGTGTTCGGGTCGTCCACGACGAACACCACGGAGATCCCCGAGGTCGCGATCGGCGCGTAGACGTACGGGCGCGGTGGCGGCGTCTGGGTGTCCGGCCGGGACGCCAGCGCCATGTCGCCGCCGCCCGACAGGAAGTCCGAGCGGGCCTGCGCGTCGCCGTTCGCGAAGCCGTACGTGAGCGACATCGGCTCGGTGCCCTGGCACAGCCCGGCCTGCCACTGCGCCATCGCCCGCTTGGCCGGTTCGAGTCCGGCCACCCGGAAGGCCGCGTGCTGGTCCGGACAGGCCGCCGCTGTGGGGGCGAACTCCAACGGCACCACCGTGCGGCGCTCCCAGGAGCACTGCTCGGACGTCTTCATGTTCGTGTAGCGGTTGATGGTGCCGTTGAGCTTCAGGTCGGACGCCATGCCGAAGTCGAGGTCCAGGCTGTGGTTGTCGCAGCCGAGGACGCCCTTGCGGGTCTTGTCCGCCCAGGCGATGGAGTCGCCACCGTAGTTGGGCTCGACGACCAGCGAACACGGGTGCTTGTCGTCACAGCCCAGGGTGGGGCTCTGGTCGGCCGTGTAGAGCTCGATGTCCGCGAAGCCGGAACCGTCCGCGCCCGTGACCGAGACGACCATGTTCGACGGGTAGTCGGGGAAGGTCGTCCCCGGTGCGGGAGTCTTCTGCTGGAAGCCCGCCGCCGCGTCGGCGTTGTACAGGGTGCTGTCGTAGCAGTCGGTGACCTTGGGGTCGGTGCCCCGGCACTGGTACACCCGCACCTGGTAGAAGGGCTGCTCGCTGCGCGGCGCCGGCCCGTTCAGCCAGGGGTCGCCGTTGGCGTCCGAGGTCGGGGTGAACCCCTTCCAGCCGACGTGGACCACCTGGTTGACCAGGTTCTTGGTCTGCACGACGCTCACGCTGCCCTCGGGGCCGTACACGCCCTCGTTCGGCTGCCACACCTTGGGCCCCGGCACCGTGACGGCGGAGTCCTCCGCCACGGCCTGCGGCAGCGCCCCCAGGCCGATCGGCAGCACGCCGACAGCGACCACCGACGACCACACCATCGCGAGAGCGGGCAGTCGGCGGCGCCACCGGCCCAAAGGTCTCCGGTCGGGCGGTCGGACTCTCATGGCGGGCACCTCCGTGCTAGTGCGCGCCGCCGGGAGACGCGGCGCAGGGGATCAGGCATCGAGCGGCCAACGATTCCGGTACCCGTCCATTCGGCCAGCCGCAGATGGCCGGATCCGGTCGCCCGCGTGTACGAGACCACAACGCGGCACCTCGCTGCCGGAGTTGACGCCTCCACGGAAAACAGGCCCGCGCCTTGTCGGCACGGGCCTGGACCAACCGGCAAGCGGTGCTCAGCCGTTGAAGGTCAGCGCGAAGGAACCGACCGCCTGACCGTTCGTGAAGAAGGAGGTGTTCAGCTTGCTGTCGAGGAACTGCGCACCCGCGGCGTCCACGGTGAGGGCGGACGCGGTCAGGGACTGCGTGGTGCCGCTCTGCTCGGTCCGCTGGAGGCCGGCCGGCTTGAACAGCAGGACCGGGTCGGTGGCGCCGTCCGGCACACCGGTGAGGCGCCAGTCGTCGGCGCTGAACGCGAGCTGCTTGAAGAGCACGCTCTTGCCGGTGAAGACGTCGACGAACAGCAGGCTGCCGCCGAGCGTCGCGTTGCCGTAGTAGCCGCGCAGGTTGACGCTGCCGCCGGTCACCGGGAGGCTCGTCGCCAGGCCCGCGGTGGTGTTGTAGGAGACGCTGGCGTTCGGCAGCGGAACGATGAATACACCGTTTCTCGCCGCGGACTGGAGGAAGGTGTTGTTCTCGGTCACCACGGCGCTGCCGGTGGGAACGGGAGCGGTGTCGGCCGCGGCCACGCCGCCGAAGGCGGTGACGGCGAGGACGACCGCGACGCCGCCGGCGAGGAACCGACCGGTGGTACGGGACATGCGGGTCTCCTTGGGAGAGGAAGGTTTCGCGCTGAGGGTGAGGGTGGCGGCACCGCGGCCGCGGTCGGCAGCAGGTGGACGTGGTGGTCGGGGGCCGACTCGGTCATCGGCCGGCCCGTTCCCTCCGAGACGTCCTGCCGGTGGGCCGGCGGCCACGGGCGCGAAGCCCGTGGCCGCCGGATGGTGCGGGATGGATCAGGTGAGGGTGGATCAGGTGAGGGTGGCGACACCGCAGGCCGGGGTGGCCAGGAAGCCGTAGCTCGCCAGGTCGGCGGAGGCGACCGGGTCGTTGCAGATCCAGCCGTTGGAGCCGAAGATGGCCTGGAGCGCCTGGCCGTGCGCGTCGGTCGCCGTCCACTCGGTGTCGCGGATCACGTTGTAGACCACGCGGCCGAAGGAGGAGTTGGCGAACTTGGTGTTGATCACGTTGTTGGTGACCGGCGTCAGGGTGGCGCCGTTGACCACGATGTTGCGCAGGGTCAGGCTGCCGGGGGCGTCGGTCGCCGTGCCGTGGCCGCCGACGGTCTGGCCGAGGTAGTGGGCGACGGAGTAGGGGAAGACGACGTTCGGGTCGGTCAGGTTGGCGTCGGTGCCCTCGTTCTCCTCCGGGCCGGTGGTGACGCAGGCGCCGGGGGTGCTCACGCCGATCGCGCCCAGGAAGAAGGAGCGCGTGCCGGAGTCGGCCTGCGGCAGGAACGGCTTGATGGTGGCGTTCGGCAGGCTCGCGCTGATCTGGTTCCAGTTGGTGGTGGTGCAGTTGTAGATCGCGGTCAGCTGCGCCGAGGTGAGCTGCGCCGGGGCGTTGCCGGTGCTCGGGGCGGACCAGGTGACGGCGTCCTTGGCGAGCGCGACGAAGTCCAGGCCGTGGGCGTCGGTGGCCGCCGGGCCGCGCGAGGAGCGGGCGAAGTCCACGGTCGCGCTGGTGTTGGCGACCAGGGCCTTGATGCCGGCGCCGGAACCGTTCGGGCGGGCGATCGAGGTGGCACCGGTCTTGGTGGTGATCGGCGAGGTGCCGGTCGCGTCCCAGCTGTACAGGCGCGGCGCGGTGGAACCGGCACCCAGGGAGGCGTTGTAGTCGGCCGAGAACTGGTTCAGCAGGACCTGGATGGTGTCCGAGCCGACACCCACGATGTCCTGGGCGGCCGGGGTGACACCGGCGGCCGGGTCGGCGATGGCCGAGCCCGAGGCGACGGTGGCGAGGGAGGTCGCCAGAGCGGCAACGGTGAGCAGCTTGGCAGCGGTCTTACGCATGTTTCTCTTCCTCCGGTGGGAGAGACGTCCATCGCGTGGACCCGTGCTCTGGTTGGGAGCCCGGGGCCGGTGGCCGCGTCCGCTGCGGCCGCTCCGGCAGTGCAGATCCTGTCCGGCCCGGAGGTTCCGCCGGAAGGGAGGTCGAGGGCGGGCCGGGATTGTCGACTCATCGGTTCGACGAGGTTTAGCGACTGGTCAGCGCGGGCGTGGCGGAGAGGAAAGGGGGTGGTCGGAGGCCGGTGACGTTCTTCTCCAGGTGGCGACTCGGGGTGTTGCCGGAAACCTGCGCTTCACCGGAACTGCACGTGGGCCCCGACCGCCTCACAGCGGCCAGCGGCCGTCCCGACCGCCCCGCCGCAACTCCTGCCCCACCCACTGGAGTCCGGACAGGAAGCCCTCGGCGCCGGCCTGGCACTGGTCGCGCCGCAGGTAGCCGCGGGCGCTGCGCGCCACCGGCGCGGGCTCGACCCCCGTCCGCCGGGTGCTGCGCGCCGGCAGGTAGGCGGACCACACCCACTGCCGGCCCTCGGACTGGGCCACCGAACATCGCAGGGCCGCCCGCTCGATCAGCAACACCCGGACCGCCTCGGCGAGTTCCTCCTCGCTGCGGTAGGTGCGCACGCCCACGCCGAGCGGCCGCCCGTTGGCGGCGCGCAGCGCCCAGCCCAGGCAGCGTTCGGGTGCGGGGACGATCAGCAGACGGGGGCCGCGCCCCTCAGCGGCCATCGGGGCGTCTCAACGAGACGGTGTTCCGGGGAAGTTCACGGCCCGGCAGGTCGCGAGCGGGGCGTTCCCGACCGGACTGCTCACGAACTAGCCGCTCACGAACTGCTTGGTCGCGAACCGATTGGTCGCGACCGGGACGGTCACGCCCGGGCAGCTCCCGGGCGGGAAGGTCCCGGACGGGCAGGTCCCGCGCGGGCTGTTTGGCCAGCAGCACGACGAAGCGCCGGAAGGCGTTCTGGCAGGTCGCGTACCGCTCGTACGCGCGGCTGGAACGCACCTCGGGCAGGCTGCGCGACCCGGGGACGACCCAGATCCAGCCGATGCCGTCCCGGACGTGGGTGATCCGCGCGGTGAGTTCGGCGGCGCCGACGCGTAATCCGTCGAAGCCGCGCTCGGCCTCGACGGGCGTCTCGAACATGGCGGCGGTGATGGCCACCACCCGGCCGTTCGGCGCCTTCAGTTGCCAGCGGTACCGCCCGTCCGGGGCGCGCTCCGTCCTGAACCCGCCTCGACTTGCCCCTGCTGCGGTGTTCCCGCGGCCAGACGCGTCCACTGCTCCCCCCGTCCGGTTACCCCTCCGAGACCGGTGCAAAGCTATGTGTGCACACGGACCCACGGAAAGCCCAGAACGTTCACAACTTGCGGTGTTGGTCGGGAAGTTCTCCCTCGTTTAACTTTCACCGGCCAACCGCCGAGGAGGATCGGGCCGGGCTCAGAGCCGGGCCGTCCAGCGGACCAGGGTGCCCTTCCCGTACGGCCCGGCCTCGTGCCAGGCGGCGCCGCCGAGCGCCTCGGCCCGCCGGGTCAGGTTGAGCAGGCCGCTGCGGCGGCCGCCCGCCGGGATGCCGACGCCGTCGTCCGTCACCGTCAGCAGCACGCCCGGGCGCCCGCCCCGGTCCAGCGACTCCGGGTCGCCGCTCACCGGCCGTCCGGCGTCGTCCAGGTGGGCGGTCGCGTCGATCTCGACGCCGACCCGGGAGGCCCGTGCGTGCCGGGCCGTGTTGGAGAGCATCTCCCTGAGCGCGGCGAGCAGTTGACGGCCGTTCTTCTCCTCGACCAGGCTCTCCACCGGCCCGACGAAGCTCACCGAGGGCTTGAAGCCGAGCGCGGCCGCGGCCTGGCTGGCCTCGCGCAGCACCCGGGTGCGCAGGGTGTCCGGCGCGTCGCCGTGGTTGTCGTGCTGGAGGGCGTAGATGGTGGTGCGGACCTCCTGGATGGTGGCGTCCAGCTCGTCCACCGCCTTGCCGATGCCGACCTTCACCTCGGGCACCACGGACCGCCGGGCCGCGCTCTCCAGCATCATCCCGGTGGCGAACAGCCGCTGGATCACCAGGTCGTGCAGGTCGCGGGCGATCCGGTCGCGGTCCTGGAAGACGGCCAGGCGCTGCTGGTCGCGCTGGCCCTCGGCGAGCCGCAGGGCCAGCGCGGCCTGCGAGGCGAAGGTCTCGGCGAGCTGCTTCTCGGTGTCGGTGAACGGCAGGGCGCCGCGCGGGCGCCAGACGCAGAGCCCGCCGAGCACCCGCCCGGCGGCGACCATCGGGACGGCCATCGACGGGCCGAAGGCGCGGGCGAGCCGGATCTCGACGGTCGGGTCGCTGGACATGTCGTCCAGGTAGACGCTCTCCCCGGCGAGCAGCCGGGCCGCGAAGCTCTCCCTGGGCAGCAGCTCGCCCCGGACGAACTCGGCGGCCTCGCCGGAGGCGTGGGCGACCCGCATCTGCCCGTCGCCGTCCTCCGTCGGTTCAGTCGGGAGCAGGATCATGCCGAGCGCGGCGTCCGCCAGCTCCCGGACCTGCTCGGCCGCGACGGTGAGCGCGCTCTCGGCCTGGTCGGTGGAGAGCAGCGCCGTGGTGACGGCGGAGGCGCCGGCGATCCAGCGTTCCCGGCGCCGCCCCTCCTCGTACAGCCGGGAGTTCTCGATGGCGACGCCGGCCGCCGCGGCGAGCGCGTGCACCACCTGTTCGTCCTCGGGGGTGAAGGCGCCGCCGCCCTTCTTCTCGGTGAGGTAGAGGTTGCCGAAGACCTCGTCGCGGACCCGGATCGGCTCGCCGAGGAAGGTCTTCATCTCCGGGTGGTGCGGCGGGAACCCGGAGGAGCGCGGGTCGGCGCCGAGCTCGGCGAGCCGCAGCGGCTCGGGGCGGTCGATCAGCGCGCCGAGGATGCCGCGGCCGGCGGGCAGGTCGCCGATCTCGGCGGCGGTCTCGTCGTCGACGCCGACGTGGATGAAGTCGGCCAGGCCGGTGCGGCCGGGGGCGATCACGCCGAGGGCCGCGTACCGGGCGTCGACGAGTTCGGCGGCGCCGGTGGCGATCCGGTGCAGGGTGGCGTGCAGGTCGAGCCCGGCGCCGATGGAGACCACCGCCTCCAGCAGCCGCTGCATCCGGTCGGTGACCGCGGCGGCCGACTGCAGGCGTTCCGCGACCTCGGTGACCAGGGTGTCCAGCCCGAGCGAGGCGATCTCCGGCACCCGATGGGGTGTCGGCTCGGGCGCGGCGGCGGAGGGCTCTGGCGTGGGGTCCATGCAGAAAGCCTAGTTTGTACGCTTTTCATCCGAAGGATGGGCGCGACTCGGAAAACGCGCCCTGACCGGGCCCGACGAGCGGCCCCGACCGATCCGAACGAGCGGCCCGACCAGGCCGAACGGGCGGCCCCGACCGGGTCTAACAGGTGGCCCCGACCGGCTCCAGCAGCCCGTCCGCCTCCCGCTCCCGCCGCCACATGGCGTGCAGCCGCCCGTCCCGGTCCGCGACCAGCTCCGACCAACGGCCGCGCTCGGCGACCCGGCCGCCGTCCAGCACCAGCACCTCGTCGACGGTGGTGTCGTCCAGGCCGGCCAGCCGGTGGGTGATCAGCACGGTGGTGCGGCCCTCGGTGGCGGCCAGCAGGTCGGTGGTGAGCGCGTCGGCGGTGGGCAGGTCGAGGTGTTCGGCGGGCTCGTCCAGGACGAGCACCGGGAAGTCGGCGAGCAGGGCCCGGGCCAGTGCGAGCCGCTGCCGCTGGCCGCCGGAGAGCCGGGCGCCGTGCTCGCCGACCATGGTGTCCAGTCCGTCGGGCAGGGTCAGCGTCCAGTCCAGCAGCCGGGCGGCGGCGAGCGCGGCGCGCAGGTCGTCCTCGGTGGCGTCCGGCCGGGCCAGCCGCAGGTTCTCCCGCAGCGAGCTGTCGAAGACGTGGGCGTCCTGGGCGCACAGTCCGATCACCCGGCGGACGTCCTCGCCCGCGAGCGAGCGGCTGTCCACAGCCTGTGGACGGCCGTCGGCGAAGGTGACGCCGCCCGCGCTCGGCTCCAGGAACCGCAGCAGCGCCTGGGCCAGCGTGGTCTTGCCGGAGCCGGACGGGCCGACCACGGCGATCCGGCGGCCGGCCGCGAGGTCGAGGTCGACGCCGGTGAGCGCGTCCACGGCCTGCCCGGGGTGCCGGACGGTCAGTCCGCGCACGGCGACCGGCAGCGGCTGTTCGGGCAGCGCGGCGGGCGCGGCCGGCTCCTGGACGGCGGCCTCGGCCTCCAGCACCTCGTCCAGCCGGGCCCGCGCGGCCCGGCTGCGCTGGCGCGCCTGGACGGCCAGCGGCATCCCGGTGACGGCCTCGAACGCGGCCAGCGGAGTGAGCACGACCACGGCCAGGCAGACCGGCGCCAGCGCGCCGCCGTGCACTCCCTGGACGCCGACGGCCGCCGCGGCGGCCACGGTCAGCCCGGTGAGCAGCGCGATCAGCCCGGTGCCGAGTGCGGTGGTGGCCGCCGAGCGGGCGGCCAGCCGGGTGAGCGCGGCGTCGGCGCCGTGGACGGCGGCGAGCCGGCCGGGCAGCGCGCCGGCCACGGTGAGTTCGGCGGTGCCGGTGAAGGCGTCGACGACGGTGGTGGCGAGCCGCCCGCGCTCGGGGGCCTGCCGCCGTTCGGCACCGGCCGACCAGCGGGCGGCCAGGGCGGGCACCACCGCGCCCGCGAGCAGCAGCCCGACCCCGAGCACGACCCCGGCGGCGGGCAGGAAGGCGCCCATCGCCGCCGCCGCGGCCAGCGAGACCACGCCCGCCACGGCGGCCGGCAGCCGCCAGCGCAGGTGGTGGTCCTGGATCGCGTCGACGTCGGAGACCAGCCGGGAGAGCAGGTCGCCGCGCCGGAAGGCGGGCAGTCCGGCCGGGGCGAGCGCGGTGAGTCGCCGGTAGACGGCGGCCCGCAGGGTGCCGAGGGTGCGCAGCACGGCGTCGTGCGAGACCAGCCGTTCGGCGTAGCGGAAGACGCTGCGGCCGATGCCGAAGGCCCGTACCGAGGTGACGGCCATCATCAGGTAGAGCACCGGCGGCATCTCGGAGGCCCGGGAGATCAGGTAGCCGGAGGTGGCCATCAGCGCGACGGCGCAGCCGAGGGCGAGCGCGCCGAGCAGGACGGACAGCGCCAGCCTCGGGGTGGCGGCGGCGGTCTCGGGCTCGTCCTCCGTCGTGGCGGGGGCGGGCGTCGGCCGCCCGCTGTGCGCGGGCCGCTCGATCGCGGCGGAGGACGCGGCCGCGGCCGGGGCGGGCGCCCCCGCCAGCCGGACCCGGTGGTCGGCGACGGCCAGCAGCGCCGGCCGGTGGGCGACGATCAGCACGGTGCGCGCCGGGTCCTCGGCGAGCGTCCGGACGGCGTCCACGACGGCGGCCTCGGAGGCGCCGTCCAGGTTGGCGGTCGGCTCGTCGAGGAGGACCAGCGGCCGGTCGTCGGCGAGCAGGACGCGGGCGAGCGCGAGCCGCTGGCGCTGTCCGGCGGAGAGCCCGGCACCGTCCTCGCCGAGCGGGGTGTCCAGCCTGGTCACGAAGTCGAGCGCGTGCGCGGCCCGCAGCGCCGTCCACAGCTGCTCGTCGGTGGCGTCCGGGCGGTAGAGCCGCAGGTTGTCGGCGACCGTCCCGGCGAACAGGTGCGGGTGCTGCGGCACCCAGGCGATCTGCCGCCGCCAGCTCGCCGGTTCCAGCGCGGCCAGGTCGTGGGTCCGCCCGTCGGCGGCGGTGATCCGGACGGTGCCGGCGTCCGGGGCGACGAGGCCGAGCAGCACGGCGAGCAGGGTGGACTTGCCGGCCCCGCTCGGGCCGGTGAGGGCGGTGGTGGTGCCCGGGCGCAGGGTCAGCGCGGCGCCGTCCAGCGCGGGCTCGGTCCGGCCGGGGTGGCGCACGACCAGGTCGGCGACGGTGACGGCGGCCCCGGTGAGGGCGGGTGCGGGCACCGTGCCGGCGGCGGGCAGCGGGGTCTCCAGCACCTGGAAGATCTCGTCGGCGGCGGTCAGGCCCTCCACGCTGGAGTGGTAGAGCGCGCCGACCTGGCGGATCGGGAAGTACACCTCGGGGGCGAGGATCAGGATCAGCAGCCCGGTCTCCAGGTCGAGCGTGCCGTCCACCAGCCGGAAGCCGACGGTGACCGCGACCAGTGCGACCGACAGGGTGGAGAGCAGTTCCAGCGCGAAGGAGGAGATGAAGGCGATCCGCAGGGTGCGCAGGGTGGCGCGGCGGTAGTCGGCGGTGATCCGGGCGATGGTGGCGGCCTGGGCGCGGGCCCGGTTGAACACCTTGAGGGTGGGCAGCCCGGCCACCACGTCGAGGAAGTGGTGCGAGAGCCGGGCCAGGGTGCCCCACTGCCGGTCCATCCGGCTCTGGGTGGCCATCCCGATCAGCACCATGAACAGCGGGATCAGCGGGAGCGTGCCGGCGATGATCGCGGCCGAGGTGAAGTCGGCGCCGACGATCCGCAGCAGCACGATCACCGGGACGACGACGGCGAGCGCCAACTGCGGCAGGTAGCGGGCGAAGTAGTCGTCCAGCGCGTCGATGCCGCGGGTGGCGAGGGTGGTGAGTTCGCCGGTGCGCCGGCCCGCCAGGTAGGCCGGGCCGAGCGCGGTGGCGTGGTCGAGCAGCCGGCGCCGCAGGGTGGACTTCACCCGGGCGACGGACCGGTGCGCGGTGAGTTCGGTGAGCCAGCCGACCAGCCCGCGCCCGACGGCCGTCAGGGCGAGCAGCAGCAGCGGCGTGGTCAGTTCGCCGAGGGTCGCCTGGCGCTGGAAGGCGCGGACGACGATCTCGGCGATCAGGCTCGCCTGGGCGACCACCAGGGCCGCGCCCGCCCCGCCGAGGAGCACGGATCCGGCGAGGAAGGCACGGGTGGTGCGGGCGTACCCGAGGAGTCGGGGGTCGACCGGCTTCACGGCGTCAGGCCTGGTCGAGCGGGGCGGCCGGGCCGTGCCCGGGGATGTGCTGGACGCCGATGCGCTTGCGGAACACCCAGTACGTCCAGCCCTGGTAGAGCAGCACGAGCGGGGTGAACACCGCGGCCACGATGGTCATCAGCTTCAGCGTGTACGGCGAGGAGGCCGCGTTGCTGACGGTCAGGCTCCAGCCGTCGTTGAGGGTGGAGGGCATGACGTTCGGGAAGAGCGCCAGGAAGAGCATCGCGACGGCGGCCACGATGGTCGCCCCGGAGAGGATGAACGCCCAGCCCTCGCGGCCGAGTTGGTTGGCCACCAGAGCGGCGACCAGGGCCAGCGCGGCGATGACCAGGGCGGCCAGGCTGCGGCCGTTGCCGTTGTCGGCCTGCGTCCAGAGCAGGAAGACCAGCGCCAGCACGGCCGCCACCGCGCCCACCCGCAGGGCGGTGGCCCGGGCCCGGTCGCGGATCTCGCCGACCGTCTTGAGCGCCGCGAACACCGCGCCGTGGAAGGTGAAGAGGCTGAGCGTCACCAGGCCGCCGAGGAGGGCGTAGGGGTTGAGCAGGTCCCAGAAGGTGCCGACGTAGTTCTTCTGCGCGTCGATGTCGACGCCGCGCACGATGTTGGCGAAGGCCACGCCCCACAGGAAGGCCGGGAGCAGCGAGGTCCAGAAGATGGCCTCCTCCCAGTTGCGCTGCCAGCGCGGGTCGTCGCGCTTGGCCCGGTACTCGAAGGCCACGCCGCGCACGATGAGGCAGACCAGGATGATCAGCAGCGGGATGTAGAAGCCGCTGAACAGGGTCGCGTACCAGTCCGGGAAGGCCGCGAAGGTGGCGCCGCCGGCGGTCAGCAGCCAGACCTCGTTGCCGTCCCAGACCGGGCCGATGGTGTTGATCAGGACGCGCCGTTCGGCGGTGTTGCGGGCGAGCGGCTTGGTGAGGATGCCGATCCCGAAGTCGAAGCCCTCCAGGAAGAAGTAGCCGATCCACAGGACCGCGATCAGTACGAACCAGACGTCGTGGAGTTGCATGTCAGATCCCCTGTGGTCCTCAGTAGGCGAAGGCGAGAGGCTTGTCGGCGTCGTCGTCCGAGGACGGTCCGCGCAGGGTCGGGTCCTTGGCGGGGGGCTGCTCGGTCACCACCGGGCCGGCCTTGGCGTACTTCACCAGCAGCCGGACCTCGACGACGGCGAGGATCGCGTACAGCAGGGTGAAGGTGGTGAGGGCGCCGATCTGGGTGCCGACGCTCACGTTGGGGGAGACCGCGTTCGCCGTGGTCATCAGGCCGAAGACGGCCCACGGCTGGCGGCCCATCTCGGTGAAGATCCAGCCGAAGCTGTTGGCGATCAGCGGGAAGCCCATGGTCAGGATGCCGATCCGCCAGCTCCACTTGGTGAGGAACGGACCCATCTCCCGCCCGGGGGTGAGCATCAGCCGGGGCACCTCGGTGTCGCCGGTGCGGAACTCGGGGCGCAGGAACTTCTTGCGCCGGGTGGTCCAGAGCCCGATCAGGCCGGCCACGAAGGAGGTCATCCCGAAACCGATCATGAGGCGGAAGCCCCAGTAGGTGACGAAGATGCTCGGGATGTAGTCCTTGGGGTCGCCGCCGTACTTGGCGGCCTCGGCGGCCGCGGTGTCGTTGATGCCGGGGACGGAGGAGTTGAAGTCGCTGTGGGCGAGGAAGGAGAGTATCCCGGGGATCTCCAGCTCGACCGAGTTGTGGCCCTTGCTGACGTCGCCGACCGCGAAGATCGAGAACGGCGCGGGCGACTGGGTGTCCCACAGGGCCTCGGCGGCGGCCATCTTCATCGGCTGCTGCTCGAACATGACCTTGGCGAGCGAGTCGCCGCTGAGCGCGGTGCCGGCGCCGAAGACCACGGCGAGGACCAGGCCGAGCCGCAGCGAAGTGCGCATCACGGCGGTCTTCTTGGGGTCGGCGCTCTCCGGCTTGCGCTTGGCCTTCCAGAGGTGGAAGGAGGCGATGCCGACCATGAAGGCCGCGCCGGTGAGGAAGGCGGCGGTCAGGGTGTGGGCCACCACGGTGAGGGTGGTGTTCTGGAACAGCACCTTGGCGATGTCGGTGAGCTGGGCCTTGCCGGTGGCCGGGTCGATCGAGTAGCCGACCGGGTGCTGCATCCAGGAGTTGGCCGCCAGGATGAAGTAGGCGGAGAGCACGGTGCCCAGGGCGACCATCCACATGCAGGCGCAGTGGATCTTCTTCGGCAGCTTGTCCCAGCCGAAGATCCACAGGCCGATGAAGGTGGACTCGAAGAAGAAGGCGATCAGCGCCTCCATCGCGAGCGGGGCGCCGAAGACGTCGCCGACGAAACGGGAGTAGTCGGACCAGTTCATGCCGAACTGGAATTCCTGGACGATGCCGGTGACCACGCCCATCGCGATGTTGATCAGGAAAAGCTTCCCCCAGAACTTGGTGGCGTGGAAGTACTTCTCCTTGTTCGTCCTCACCCAGGCGGTCTCCAGCCCGGCCACGATGGCGGCGAGGCTGATGGTGAGCGGGACGAAGAGGAAGTGGTAAACGGTGGTGATGCCGAATTGCCATCGCGCGATGGTCTCGTGAGCGATTGCCAGCTCCACGTCGCCCTCTCTCCAACCGACCGGCCCTGTTGAAGGGCATGTTTCGGACAAACTTCATCTATAGCTGTAGACCGCTGCACAACCACGCAAGCTTGTCCGCTTGTGAACGTGAACACGTTCACAAGGAGCAGTATCCATCATCCTTACGAAGGAATCGCAGGCGGGGTGGGGTTGACACCTTCGGAACGGTGTGTAGCCGCACGTAGCAGGGAGTGGCCGTGTGCGGCCGTGCGGCGGGGTGCGGTGGTGGATGCAGCGGCGGTGGGGACAGTCTGCGGAGCCGCCCACGGCCCTGACAACGAACGGCCGGGCAGCTGGCGGAGCGATCTTGGCCGATCCGTCGCTTGACACGGCGGCGCCCACGCCGTCGCGGGCGGCGTGGGCGCCTGACGGGACCAGCGACCCCTGGCCCCGTCCCCGTTTCTCCGCTACGCCCGGCCGAGGAGCTGGGTGCCGGGAGTGGAGTCGGCGCGGGCGGTGAAGAACTCGGTGAAGCCGTGCAGGAACTGCTCCACGGTGATCCGACCGTCCCCGTCCACGTCCAACTGGCGGAACCCGTGCGACAGTTCGGCCGGATGGACGCGCGGGCCGCCGAACACCGCCCGGTATTCGTCCGCCTCCAGGAAGCCGCTGCCGTCGGTGTCGGCGGCGGTGAACACGGCCCGCAGCGCGGGCAGCAGCCCCTGCTCCAGATAGGCCGGATCCCGGTCGCAGCCCGCGACGGTCGCCGCCACGAACTCCTCCCGGCTCACCTTTCCGTCGCCGTTCGCGTCCATCGCCGCGCGCAGCTGCTCCCACCAGCCGTCGAAGGCCTGGTACACCCGCGCCTCGGCGGCCTCGTCCAACTCCAGCTGCCAGCACACGTTGTGCGCCATCGCCCGCAGGTCGTGGACGGTGAGGAAGCCGTCGCCGGTCTGGTCCAGCACCTCGCGGAAGAACCGGTCCACCCGGGACCCGCGCGCGTCCCGGCGCCGGCCCTGACGCGGCGGACGCCACCGGGCCGGGGCGCCGCCCTGCTCCGGGGAGCGGTAGCGCAGCCGGTCCGGCAGCCGCGGGACGACCGCGCCGGCGCCCCGGTGCAGCAGCCAGGACAGCAGCGCGGCCCGCCGCGTCCGCACCAGCCCGAACCGCTCCCGCACCGCCGGCGGCAGGTCCGCCACCGTCAGCGCCGTGATCGCCCGCGCCACCACCACCCGCAGCACCCGCCACCCGGCGTCGCCGAGGAACCACAGCCGCCGCGGCCGCGGCGCCCCGCGCAGCATGTCCTCCAGCAGGTAGCGGGCCGCCTCGGTGAGCTCCAGCCGCTCACGCGCCGCCCGGGCGAAGTACGCGGGCAACTCGGCCGCACTGGCGGGAAGTTCGCCCTCGGGCAGCCCGAAGGCCGCCACCGACCCGGTGAACTCCTGGTACGCCGCCTCCAGTTGGCCGGCATCGTACGGATCCCCGCCCAGCCGACGCATCGCGACCACGCACTCGAACAGCGTCAGCAGCACCCACGCCCGGGTCGCCGCGTCCTCGGCGTCGTACGCCCGCCCGTCCGGCGCCGTCCCGCGGATCCGCTTGTGCGCCCGGTCCAGCCGCGCGACCTCCCGCCGCAGCGCCTCCCCGTCCTGGTAGAACAGCCGCCGCCCGCTCCCCAGCGTGTGCTCCACCCGCCGCCACGGATGCGCCTGGTACGTCGAGTGCTCGGCCATCCCGGCCCCCACCACCGGATCCGCCGCCTGCAACACCAGCAGCCGCCACGCGACCAGCACGACCCGCCACTCGGACAGATCCCGCCGGAACGACACCCCGGGACCAGCCACGTGATCAGCCACGGCGTTCACCGGTGATCTCCGGCCCGATCACGAACCCCTTGGCGGGGCCCTCGGGGATCACGGCCTCCTCGCCGTACGGGATCCGGGTCGAGGCGGCGTAGGCACGGCGCTCGGGGTCGGGGCCGGTGAAGATGGTCACGGCACCGCCGTGATCGTAGTCATCGATGATCACGTACACCGGAATGTCTGCGGAAGCGTAGGCGCGCGGCTTGAACTCCTGGTCACGGCGTTCGTAGCAGTCGGGCCACACGACCTCGGCGACAAGGGGAATCCCGGACGCCAACAGCCCCACACCCTCAGGGTGTTCGACCGCCTTCGTGTCGTCCGGTGCCACGGCGAGGTCAGGTTTCATCACCCTCAAACCGGCGGTCACATACCGGCCTTGCGTCGCCGTGTACCCCGTCCCGCGAAGGTGCTTCGTCAGCGCCTTCCTGAGGCCACCTCCCACCGCTGCATGACGGAGGTCACCGATGACCGAGATGGTGATGCTGTCTTCGTCGATCTCCGCGCGCGTGTGCTTCGGGAGGGCCATGGTCTTCCAGGCCTTCCACAACCTCTGATCAGGGTCCATAGCGATCTCCCGGTGCGTGAGTGAGCACCTGGACCGTCGCACACGCCCGAGGGGCCGGTCGGGTGAACTCCCGCCGTTCACCCGATCGGGGCGTTTCGGGGCCGGGAAACGCGAAACCGCAGGGCGGGCCGGGAGGGGGCCTGCCCTGCGGTGCGGGGTGCTGTGGGGTCCGCGCCCTCCTCCCGAGCGGGCGCGAACCGGGTGGATCAAGAGGAGGAGCGGGCCGGCTTGCGGCGGGAGACGTAGAGCGCCGCGGCACCCAGGCTCAGGGCCAGGCCGGAACCCAGCGCCAGGTACGGGGTGGCCGGGGTGGACCCGGTCTCGGCGAGCTCGGTGGTCGAGCCGGTGGTCGCCTTGGTCGTGGCGGTCGTGGCGGCGGTCGTCGACTTGGTCTGGCTGCTCGCCGTGGTCGCCTTGGCCGTCGGCTTGGTGGAGCTGGTCGACGCGGTCGACGCGGTGGTGTCCGCTGCCTGGGCAACGGTGGCCGGCTGCTCGGCCGGCTTGTCGGTGGGCTTGTCGGTGGGCTTGTCGTTCCGCTGCTCGGCCTCCTGCCGGGCGTATTCGACCGCCTTCGCATCGGCGTACGCCTTGTTGGCGGCCTGGTACGCCTTGATCGCCACCGGAACGGCCTCCTCAGCCTCGACGACCTTGGCATTCTCGGCAGCCAGTACGTCATTCAGCTTCTTCTCGGCGACGGTCACGGCCTCCTTGGCCTTGCGGTCGGCGTCGATCGCCTCGTTGGCGGCCTTGCTGGCCGCCTGCATCCGCTCCCGGGCCTTGTCCAGCTCCTCCGGCTTGGCGGATCCGAACGCCAGCGCGGCCGCCTCGGCCTCCTTGTTGGCAGCAGCTGCCACCCCGGCGGTCTTCTCAGCCGCTTCCTTGGCTCGCTGCACCCACATCAGGTACGGCTGCGGGTTTGCCTTGAAGGTCTCGAAGTTGGCCCTCCCGGAGACTGCCCGCATGCGGGCCGCATCAACGGCAGCGGACGCGTCGGCCTGGGCCTTCTCCAAGGCGGCGATCGAGGCGGTGTCGTTCTGGGTCTGCGCCGTCGAAACCGACTCCGCGAAAGCGGGTACCGCGGAGAGCATGGCTGCGGGCGAGATCACGGCAGCGACGAGGGCGGCCGAGAGCAGCGTACGGCGGAGGTTCAACATGACCCCTTTCGGGACGAATGGAAGGCAAAGTCCGTTCACCGAACGGTCCTTGACCGCACGACGAGAGCTGATCATAGGCGTACGGATTCTTCACATTCCATTTCGTTTTCGAGCACAGTAAGGGAATTGATGAATCGACAAACTGGATCCGGTCGCGCCGCTCCTCGGTGAGGCCCGACCTGAACCTTGAGCCCTGCGCTCACCTGGCCGTCCCGCACCCACCCATAACCGATGCCGCCGATCGGGGCGTTTCGGGGCCGGGAAACGCGAAACCGCAGGGCGGGCCGGGAGGGGGCCTGCCCTGCGGTGCGGGGTGCTGTGGGGTCCGCGCCCTCCTCCCGAGCGGGCGCGAACCGGGTGGATCAAGAGGAGGAGCGGGCCGGCTTGCGGCGGGAGACGTAGAGCGCCGCGGCACCCAGGCTCAGGGCCAGGCCGGAACCCAGCGCCAGGTACGGGGTGGCCGGGGTGGACCCGGTCTCGGCGAGTTCGGTGGTCGAGCCGGTGGTCGCCTTGGTCGTGGCGGTCGTGGCGGCGGTCGTCGACTTGGTCTGGCTGCTCGCCGTGGTCGCCTTGGCCGTCGGCTTGGTGGAGCTGGTCGACGCGGTGGTGTCCGAGATCGGGGTGACGGCGGCCGGCTGCTCCGCCGTGGCCGGCGCGGGCTGCTCGACCGGCTTGTCGGCCGGCTTGTCGCTCGGCTTGTCCGCGGGCTTGTCCGTGGGCTTGTCGGCCGGCTTCTCGGCGGCGGCCTTGGCGTCGGCGAGGGCCTTGTCCGCGGTGGCCTTGGCGGCGGCCGCGGTCTTGGTGGCCTCCTGCAGCCCGTGGAGCTTGCGCATCGCGTCGACCTTGGCGTCGTCCAGCGCCGTGCCGGCGGCGGTCACGGCGGCCTTGGCCTTGGTGTCCGCGTCGGTGGCGGCGTTGGCCGCGTCGAACGCCGCCAGCATCCGCACCCTGGCCGCCTCCAGCTCCTCCGGCTTCGCGGAGCGGTACGCGGCCGAGGCCTCCACGGCTTCGTTGTAGGTCTTCTCGTGGGCCGCGGCGGCCGTCTTGGCGGCGGCCTGGGCCTCCTGGAGCTTGCCGAGGTAGGGCTGCGGGTTGTTCATGAAGGCCGTGGCCTCGGTCTGCCCGGCGGCCTCGGCGGCGACGGCGGCCTGGTGGGCCTTGGCCGCCGCGGCGGCGGCCTTCTCCAGCTCCGCGATCGAGCCGGTGTCGTTCCGGGTCTGCGCCGTCGAAGCCGACTCCGCGAAGGCGGGTGCCGCGGAGAACATGGCTGCGGGCGAGATCACGGCGGCGACGAGGGCGGCCGAGACCAGCGTACGGCGGAGTTTCACAATGACCCCTTTCGGGTCGGAAAGAAAGCAAAAGCCGTTTGCCGGGCCGTTCTTGGCGTCCCGACGACGTTGATCATAGGCAAACGGATTCTTTACGCTCCATGCCGCATTCCGGCAACGAAAACGGCCCGCCATTGCCTGGTCAGCAAGCGAATTGACGTGTCGACAATGCCGTCAGGAAGTCCGGTCACCGTTGGTGGGCAGTTCGACCCGGAACGTGGCGCCGGCGCCGGGGGCGGTGTCCAGAGTGAGGGTGCCGCCGTGCGCGTGGGTGAGCGCGGTGGCGATGGCGAGGCCGAGTCCGGCGCCGCCGCCGCCGTGCCGACTGCGGGAGGCGTCGACCCGGTAGAAGCGGTCGAAGACCCGCTGGGCCTGGCCGTCGGTGAGCCCCGGCCCGGCGTCGGCGACCTCCAGCAGGCAGACGCCGCCCGCGCCGCCGACCCCGATCCGCACCGGGGTGCCGGGCGGGGTGTGCTTGACCGCGTTGCCGACCAGATTGGTGACCACCTGCCGCAGCCGGGCCTCGTCGCCGAGGACGGGGGCCGCGCCGGGGGCGCCGGTGCCGGACGGGCCGGTGAGGGAGACGGGCCGGGTCGGGTCGAGGGCGGTGAGGTCGTGCAACGCGTCCGCGGCGAGGGTGCGCAGGTCCATCGGGGCGAGGTCGAGCGGGCGCTCCTCGTCGAGCCGGGCGAGCACCAGCAGGTCCTCGACCAGGGCGCCCATCCGGACGGCCTCGCTCTCGATCCGGGTCATGGTCCGCTTGACGTCCCCGTCGGTGGGCAGCGCGCCCATCCGGTAGAGCTCGGTGAAGCCGCGGATCCCGGCGAGCGGGGTGCGCAGCTCGTGCGAGGCGTCGGCGACGAACCGCCGCATCCGTGCCTCGGATTCGGCGCGGGCGGCGAAGGCGGCCTCGATCTGGGTGAGCATGCCGTTGAGCGCGATCGACAGCCGCCCGACCTCGGTGCCGGGGGAGAGTTCCGGCATCCGGTGGGAGAGTTCGCCGTCGGCGATCCGGGCGGCGCCGGCCTCGATCCGGCGCAGTGGCCGCAGCCCGGCGCGGACGGCGAAGAAGCCGAGCGCGGCGATCAGCAGCAGGACGGCGCCGCCGATCGCGAGGAAGGAGCTGCGCAGCTTGCCGACGGTGGCGTCGATGTCCGCGCGGGAGACGGCCACCATGACGTAGGTCGCGGTGACGGCGGGCGAGGCGTAGTCGCTGGGGCTGGCGGCGGCCGGGGCCCGGGGGGTCTGGATCGGCAGCACGAGCACCCGCCAGTTGTAGTGGCCGCGCTGGTCGGGCAGGTCGAAGGGGACGTCGGGTTCGGTGCGGGTCGGGTCGAGGCCGGCGAGTTGGGGCGCCGGGTCGCTGTCGGAGACGGGCTGGCGCATGACGGCCTGCACCTTGCCGTCCGAGGAGAGGTACTGGACCAGGTACTGGCTGGGCAGGGTGCTGCGTTTGCCGGTGACGGCGGGGCGCCCGGCCTCCGGGGTGCCGACCCGGACCGGGCCCTTGTGGGACAGCGGCAGCCCGTACCGCTGGAGCTGCTCGTCGAGTTGATCGACCAGCTGCACCCGGACGGTGCCGAGCACGACGGCGTCGCTGACCGCCAGCCCGGTGGTGACCAGCACCAGCGCGAGCACCAGCAGCCGGGCGCGCAGGGACAGCCGGGACAGCCCGGACAGCCTCGACAACCGGGAGAACAGCCGGGAGAGCTGCCGCCGGGGCAGGGGCAGCCGGGAGAGCCGCCGCCGGAACACCGACAGCCGGGTGGAGAGCCGGGCGGACACGGAGCGGACCGGTCAGCCCTGCGGGGGGCGGCGCAGCGCGTAGCCGATGCCGCGCACGGTGTGGATCAGCTTGGGGCCGTGGGCCGGGCCGGAGTCGAGCTTGCGGCGCAGGTAGGAGATGTACGACTCGACGATGGAGAGGTCGCCGCCGAAGTCGTAGGCCCAGACGTGGTCGAGGATCTGCGCCTTGGAGACCACCCGGCCGACGTTGGCCATCAGGTAGTGGAGCAGCTTGAACTCGGTCGGGGAGAGCGCGACGGGGGTGCCGGCCCGGGTGACCTCGTGGGCGATCGGGTCGAGGCTGAGGTCGGCGACGATGAGCCGGCCGTCCTCGGCGGGCCCGCCGGAGCGGCGCAGGATGGCGCGGATCCGGGCGATCAGCTCCTCCAGGCTGAACGGCTTGGTGACGTAGTCGTCGGCGCCCGCGGCGAGGCCCTGGACCTTGTCGCCGACGCCGTCCTTGGCGGTGAGGAAGAGCACCGGGAGGTGGTCGCCGGGGTGGCCGTGCACGGGCCCGGCGATCTGGCCGCGGTTGGTCCGCTCGCGCAGCTTCTCGACGACGGTGAAGCCGTCGAGGTCCGGGAGCATCACGTCGAGGACGACGAGGTCGGGGCGTTCGACGGCTATCAGGTCGAGGGCCTCGGTGCCGCTGGCGGCGGAGGCGACCCGGAAACCGGAGAAGCGCAGCGAGGCGGCGAGCAGCTCGCGGATGTTGGGTTCGTCGTCGACGACGAGGAGGAAGGCCTCGCCAGGGCCGCCGGCCACCGCGGACCCGCCTGGTGTGGTGACTGTGCCTTGCACGGGGCTTTCGCCTCCTGGTCGGACGATGGCATTCGGCATGAGGCTAGCCCCCGGAGGCTATGCGGCATCGATGAATGTTGGATTAACACCTTATCGGTCGGTTTTTTCAGCACAAGGCCCCCAGCGCAGGCTGGGTGGTATGCGCACGGACGGTAACGCCCCGGAAGCACCGACGGCCGAAAACCCGACGCCTGCGGCCGGGAAGCCGGCGCCCGTGGGCCGGGACCGCGGTCGGGGCCGGGGCCGGGGCCGAGGAGGCCGCTCCCCGGCCGCGGAAGGACTCCGGTCAGGGCTCCGCTCAGGCGTGCTGACCGGGCCGGTAACTACCGGCGGGCATCCGGGCGATCACGTTGCCGCGGTTGAAGGCGTTGATGATCGCGATGAGGGACACCAGGGCCGCGAGCTGCTCCTCGTCGTAGTGCTTCGCGGCGTTCGCCCAGGCCTCGTCCGTGACCCCGCCGGCCGCGTCGGCCAGGCGGGTGCCCTGCTCCGCCAGCTCCAGGGCGGCACGCTCGGCGTCCGTGAACACCGTCGCCTCCCGCCAGGCCGCGACCAGGTTGAGGCGGGTCGCCTCCTCCCCGCCGTGCACGGCGTCCTTGAAGTGCATGTCGACGCAGAAGCCGCAGCCGTTGATCTGGCTGGCGCGCAGCTTCACCAACTCCTGCGTCGCGAACGGCAGAGTCGAGTCCACGATCACCTTGTTGGCCGCGATGAGGTGCTTGAGGAACTTGGACATGGTCTGGCTGGCGAAGGGGTTCAGGCGGGCTTCCATCGTGTCGCTCCCTTGTCGTTGTCCGCTGGTGCCCTCTGAGACAGGGCAGCCCGGCGGGCCGTGACAGGTGCGGATGTGACCTGCGTCACCGTCTCCGGCGGGTCGTTGGGTACCCTGCGGATACCCTGCTCGGCGAACCGGGGGAGGAGTGCCATGGTGGGATCGGCAGTTGCGACGGATGCGGCCGGCTACCGGCCGCTGCTGTTCTCCATCGCCTACGGGATGACGGGCTCCGTCGGCGACGCCGAGGACATCGTCCAGGACGCCCTCCTCGGCCTGGCTGGGCATCAACCACCTGACGTCGGCGAGGGTCCGCCGGGAGACGTACGTGGGCGAGTGGCTGCCCGAACCCGTCGTGGCGACCGCCGACCGCCCGGGGCCGGCCGAACACGCCGAACTGGCCGACGCGTTGTCGATGGCGTTCCTCGTCCTGCTGGAAGCACTCTCCCCGACCGAGCGGGCGGTGTTCATGCTCCGCGAGGCCTTCGGGTACGGCTACCCGGAGATCGCCGACGCCGTCGGCAAGTCCGAGGCCAACTGCCGCCAGATCCTCACCCGCGCCCGCAAGCGCCTCGCCCCCTCGGCCCGGGCCGTCGACACCCTGGTACGCAAGGCCGAGGCCGACGAACTCGCCCGCAGGTTCTTCGAAGCCACCGAAGGCGGCGACCTGGAGGCCCTGCTCCGACTCCTCTCCCCCGACGTCGTCTTCCACGGCGACGGCGGCGGCAAGGCCCGCGCCCTCGGCAAGGCCCTCACCGGCCTACGCCGCGTCGCCCAGCTCCTCATAGGCGGCCTCCGCCGCAACCGCAGACTCGGCGTCACGTTGACGCCTGCCACCGTCAACGGCCGCCCGGGCGCTGCCCTTCATGACACCGAGGGCCGCATCGCCGGCGTGCTGGAACTCGACATCGCCGACGGCGCCATCCAGGCGGTCCACTCGGTGTCCAACCCCGACAAACTCACCCACCTCGGCCCGGTCTCCGACATCGCCCTGGTGAAGACGAGGTGACCCTCCTCAGAGCTTCCACCGGCTCGAAGACCCGTCCGGGCCCGTGTAGCCCACCGACTGCCCGTCAGGCCCCGTCTCGACGGTGAACCACTCCCGCCGGGGCCGGTTGCGGTCGAGCCAGGTCCGGTACGCGGTCTCGATGGTCTGCCACAGGTCTCGGGGGCCGCTGACGGCGACGGTGGACGAGCCGTCGGGGTGGTCCTGCACGCGGGCGGCCGAGCCGTCGGCAGGGTCGTGCAGGGTGCGGCCGTGCCGGACGATCGTGGGGGCGAGGTGGAGTCCCGCCCAGAAGGAGAACCCGTAGTCGTCCAGGACCCGGGCGCCGACCTCCGTGATCCGCCCGCCGGCTCGCGGCTCGCGAGCCGGCGGGCCGGGCGCGTCGCCGGAACGCAGCGGCATGAAGCCGGCCGGCCTGTGCAGGAAACGCCCCACCGCACGCCCGTCCGGCAATTTGGTCAGCCGGGCCAGGGCGCCTCCGCCCAGGGCACCACCGATCGGGGCGACGATGAGACCGCCCGGCCCGCACTGGTCGAGCCAGGCCTGGGGAATCCTCCGCACGGAGCACGTGGCGATGATCCGGTCGTACGGCGCGCCGCCCGGGCACCCCGCCACCCCGTCCGCCCGCACGACGGTCGGCTCGAACCCGACCTCGCTCAACCGCGCCCGGGCGGTGGTCACCAACTGCTCGGTGCGGTCGACCGTGGTGACGTGGGCCGCGCCGACCAGGTGGCAGAGCAGAGCGGCGTTGTAGCCCGTCCCGGTCCCGATCTCCAGCACCCGATCCCCAGGCCGGACATCCAGCGCGTCGAGCATGTCCGCCATCAGACTCGGCAGCGTGGACGAGGAGGTGGCCGCGCCCTTTCGACCGTCCAGCCCCGCGTCCTCCGCATGCATCCCGTCGACCTCGGTCACCAACACCCGGTCCGTGTACACCTGCCGCAACCACGCGCTGTCCGCCAAGTCCGTTGCACACCAGGCCCGGTAGAGGCCACCCTCCTCCCGGTAGAACACCGGCACGAACGGATGCCGGGGGACATTGAGGAACGCCTCGACCACCCGCGAGGACAGCACCGCACTCCCCCGCTCGATCTCCGAGGCCAAGCCGATCCGCAGGAGTTGCTCATCGAGGACGCTGGTCATGCCCGGTCGATCCTTCCAGGTAGTCACAGATGGCGGCGGTGATGGGCAGGCCAGTCGCCTGCTCGATGAACCCGTACTGTCCATTCGGGTTCACCTCGAGGAACGTCCATTCGCCCGAGGGGGAAACGACGAAGTCGAATGCGCCGTAGGGAAGGGCGAGTCTTTCGAGCATCCGCCGGACCCCGACGGTGATCTCACTCGGCGGCTCGCAGACCCGATACGTCAGACTGTCGTAGTCACTGCGCCAATCAACCTGAGCCGCATCCGAGTTGGCGTGGATTTCAGCGGCGAACAACTGGTCATCGACGACAGTGAGCCGCACCTCGTGGGCCTTGGGCACCCATTCCTGGAACAGGTGCGCTGTGGTGGAAATCGACGGGTGATCGGCGTCGCCTGGTTGCAGCACACTCGCGTACACAGCGACCGAGCAGCCATCGAGCGTCCCGCGGATTGGCGTGAAGGGCTTGTAGACCGCGGGCTTCCCGATGCCGGTCGCGAACTCCCCCGCCGCTTCAGGATCGTTGGTGATCAATGTCCGTGGGACTCGCAGCCCCGATTCAGCCGCCACCCGGAGCTGGAACGGCTTGTACTCGGCGTCAGCAGCACGGCCTGGCGGCGGCAGCCAGCGGCATCGCAACGCGGACAGCAGACCTCCGAACCCGCGCCGTGCCTCTGCGGACGCCACACCGCGAGCCTCGGGGGACATCGACTCCGGAAACTCCGGCGCGGTCGGCCGACGGTAGTAGACCGCTCGTACCGCTGAGAGGTCGAGCGTGCGTCGTTCCGTGGCCAGCGTCCCGTACCAGCCGGCCGCCCCGTCGAGGCTGGCCGACAGGGCCAGCCTCGACGGAAACCACGCCGTGTCCGCCCGGAAGACGGGGGTACCGCGCCGGTTCAGCTCCTCGATCACGAGGTCGGCGGTGGGATCGAACGCCCCCGTGAGCACGAGAACGGCATCGGCGGTCGTCATCTCAGTCGTCGCTGCTTCCGGGATCGTCCGGCGCGTCCATTTGCCCGGTCGGCTCGGTCGGGCCGTACGTCTTCGGCGGCGTGCTGGTCATGTAAACGCCGGGCGGGAGTCCCTCGTAGGTGCAGGTCTGCGTGTCGTCGTCGTAGTTGATGTCAGCCGGGAGGATGCCCCCGGCCCCGGTGACCGGCACCAGGAACTGGAAGGCGAACGGGCTCTCCGGGCCCCGCTTGCCATCCAACTCGGGCAGGGGCACCGCCCCGGCCGCGCCCATCGGCAGCCGGGATTCCGCCCGGCCGAAAGCCGGGACACCCCGCGCCCGGCTCATGACAGTGATGGACATCTGTGCCTCCTTGTTGTTTCGCCGCATCGAATCGCAGATTGCGGACGACCCCGGGTATCGGGCCTGGCAATAACGCTAAGGCTCCAGGAGGCGCCTCGGCCACGTCCAGTCAGGTTCCTGCATAGATTTTCTTCACGAGCTCAATGCGGAGAACGCCGAAAGTCATCCGACCATTGTTCGAGCAGGGCCCTGACGTCGCCTTCGGACGGCGAGGCCGCATGGAAGAAATCAAACAGCCGCCCATAGTGATCGATATCCTTGGGGTCGCGTAGAACAACCCGTCCGGTAAAAAGCTCGATGGTCACCAGCTTCGTCCCGTAGACCGTGAAGGTATGGAACGGCACATCGGCGACCTGGGCAGACAGTGGGATGATCCCGACGTTGACGTTCGGCAGCCGAGAGACGGAGGCAATCCGGTCCAGCTGGACAGCCATGACCGAAGGGGCGCACAGCTTCCATCGGACGGCCGATTCGGTCAGCAGAAAATCGAATCGCTTGCTCTCGTCGTAGAGGATCGCCTGCCGTTCGATCTTCAGGGTGATCGTTTGAGACACATCGCCATCGACGGGGTCGACGGGAGGACTCATGGCCGTGCGCATATATTCGGGGGTCTGAAGCAATCCGGACGGCATCGCCGGAAGAAAGTAACGGATATGGTCAGCCCCATTTTCGAGAGCTGCCAGCTCACGCTGCCGAAGATGCAGTCCGCGGCGAACAGAGGCGCGGACATCCTCGTATTCAGCATTGGCCACGCTGGCCAGGTCGAGCAGTTCCCGAGCCAATCCGTCATCTACGCCCAGCGCATTGATGACCTGCTGGACGTCGGCGACTGACGGCAGGATTTTCCCTGTCTCGATACGAGAGATCTTGCTCTGGCTCATGCTGCAACGCGCGGCCAGTCGTTCACCAGAAAGGCCGGAGGCACGTCGAAGATCCTTGAGCGCCGCTGCAAGGTTTCGACGTTGCTCTCCGGCCCTACCGGGATCGACGGTCAATCTGAGCTGTACTCCGCGAACGGAACCGAGAGGGACAGCGCGAGATCACGCCAGTGTCGGTACTGGTCCAGGTTCGGATCCGCCAGGAGATCCCGGCCGATCTGCGTGCCATCCGACCGGTACCTCATGTCAACCACCTTCGCGCCATCGAACAACCAGAAATCCTGGTCCGGAAGACCGGGATTCTCCCGCTCGGTGAGATCCAGGATCCGAATGTCCTCACCGGCCTCGACGTTGTACGCGTAGGCAGCGAACTCATAGCGCAGGTAGTCGGACAGCGGCCTGGTCAGCACATGCACCCGTCCGATCCGACGGCCGCTCGCGCGGAAGTTCCGCACGCGAGTCAGCCACGGGTCGTCTGCGGGGATGTGGAGCTCTCCCGTAGCCAGGAACTGCTGGAACTCCTCGTCCTCGCCGGGCATGGCGTAGGTACTCCGGGTCTCCAACCGGAACGCCTCGCTCTCGAACGAATCGAAGAACGTGCGCCAGGAGTCACCAGCCAAGAGCACGAAACGCCTCCCTCAGCACGTTCTCCGGGATCTCCACCACTGCTTCGCCCTCAGGTGTCTGCCGCCGCACGGTGTAGCCCTGGACGGCGATGGTGCCTCGGTCCGTCGTGTAGACGGTCGGACAGTCGTCGTTGCGACAGTCCGGGTCACCGCCGGCGATCCGCGTGAGTTCCATTGTTCCCCTCCACGATCTGTGCGGATTGGTGGCTAGAACCCTAGGGAGCCCCGAGGGAGCCGGGCAAGGATCATTCACGTTCCCGCATAGACTCACCCGCTCCGATGGCACTCTCCGTGTGAGGAAGCAGTGGCTCAGTCGCCATGCCTCGCCCACCAGTTCGCGAACGGTTCGGCATGGGCCAGCGCGGTATCGCGCCAGGCCACGAACTCCTCCACGCGCTCGCTTGCGTCGAAGTCGACGCCGAGAAAAGCTCCATGGGCGTCGTAGCTCATGGCCCCGACGACCTGGTTGTCGAACATCCAGAAGTCGGGCACGCCCGGGACCGGGGTCTCCCGGCTGGTGGTGTCGAGGATGAAGAACTCCTCGCCCGCCAGAGCGTTCCGCCGGTAGCCCCAGCCGAGCTCGAACCTGAGGTACGAGGTGAGCGGCCGGGACAGGACATGCACCCGGTACATGCGCCTCCCGGCCTGGACGGCATCGCCGACAGTCTTCACCCACGCCGCGGTGCGGAACGACTCAGGCTGAATTTCACCGGCGAGGAACGCCTGATAGGCCTCCACACCGCCGGACTGGCTGTAGTCATCCAGCGTCTCCAGGCGGAAGGCCTCGACTTCGAACGTGTCCAGCCAGTCGCCGAGTGTCTTGTCCAAGGCTGCCATGGGTCGCCTTTCAAAGAGGCCGATCGGTCAGGGAAAAGCCTGCCGTTGAGGACGACACGACGCTAGGGATCTATTCGAAGCCCTGTCTACGCGGGAGGGCGGTTTTTCCCGTTCTGGACCAAAGCCTTCCGAATAGGACGGCTTGCTGGGCACCTCGGGAGCACTGCAGCACTGTTGAGGGCCAGCAGTGCGACCACATGCCTGGCTTCCGTCGGCCCCTTGCGGAGAGCAAGGGGCCGACGGAGACGAGTCGCTGGGACGCGGCGAACGTCGTAGTGGGGCGTGGCCCCTCACGCGGGAGGGCCGGAGGGAACAGGGGGACGGGTGGCGTCGACACAGGAAGTCGGGCTGGCCGACTTCCTGTGCTGGGGGAGTTCCGTCGGTGCCGTGGCTGGCCGTCAGGAGAGGTGCCGTCACCGGCACGATGGGGGAGGGCAGGTGTGCGGATGGGGGCGGGTCGTGCGAGTCGGTGTCGGGGCTCACCGGGCGTAGGCAACCTTTTGGCCCGCTCGCGGCATCTAAGTGGTGTCAGGGTCGCGAGAGGGGGAGGGCGCGGTAGGCGGAGCCGCAGGGACGCAGGCGTGGTCCGTGGTCACGCTTCCCCAGGGGGGGATCCGAATTGGTTGCAGGTGGCCCGTATTTCCTATTCTGCCGATTTGGTACGTATGCGACTTGACGTGCCGAAGTCGATTTCCGGTATCTGTTGCACAGCCGTGACAGCTGTGTGCGAAAAATCGTTCGACCGGCGAGGTGTGCGGGCTAGCATTCCTGGATGGAATCGAATCTCCCTCCGATATGGAATGCCTCCGACAGCGCGGCTCTCCCCCCGCCCCGCAAGGCGCCGCTTCGGCTGGCCCGCTTCGGTGGGATCTTCCTGGCGGCGAGCGTGGTGTCCGGTGTGCTGCTGGCGGGCCTCGCCCTGCCCGCCGCCGGCGGTTTCGGGCTGACCGCCAAGGGCACTGCGGAGGGCTTCGAAGACATCCCCAGCGACTTCAAGACCCCGCCGCTCACCCAGGCGACGCAGATCTTCGACGCCAAGGGCGGCCTGATCGCCAAGGTGTACGAGCGCGACCGCACGGTCATCACCCCTGAGCAGATGTCGCCGTTCATGCGACAGGCTCAAGTCGACATCGAGGACGCCCGGTTCTACGAGCACGGCGCCGTCGACCTCAAGGGCGTGCTCCGGGCGATCAGCAAGAACGCCGAGAGCGGCACCGCCTCGCAGGGCGCCTCGACGCTGACCCAGCAGTACGTGAAGAACGTCAACGTGGAGAAGGCGGGCGAGGACCAGGCCGCGGTGCTGGAGGCGCAGCGCAAGACCCTGGGTCGCAAGATCCAGGAGCTCAAGGTCGCGATCAAGCTGGAGGAGGACCTGTCGAAGGACCAGATCCTCACCAACTACCTCAACATCACGTACTACGGGAACGGCGCCTACGGCGTGGAGGCCGCCTCCCAGCGCTACTTCAGCAAGAGCAACAAGGACCTCACCATCGCCGAGGCCGCCATGCTGGCCGGGCTGGTGCAGAACCCCTCCCAGTACGACCCGAAGCTGCACCCCGTGGCCGCGCAGAAGCGCCGGGACACGGTCATCGACAAGATGGTCGAGAACAAGCACATCACCGCGGACCAGGCCAAGGAGGCCAAGGCCGCCCCGCTGGGTCTCAACTTCAAGGACCCGCAGAACGGTTGCATCACCGCCACCGCCCAGGGCGGCATGGGCTTCTTCTGCGACTACGTCCGGCACGTGGTCAAGCAGGACCCGGCCTTCGGCCAGAGCGCCGCCGACCGCAAGAAGTTCTGGGACACCGGCGGCCTGAACATCTACACCACGCTGGACCCGGACAAGCAGGCCGCCGCCCAGAGCGCGGTGACCTCCAACGTGAAGGTCACCGACACCGTCTCGGCCGCCGCCACCATGGTCGAGCCCGGCACCGGCAAGATCCTCGCCATGGCGCAGACCCGCCCGTACGGCCTGGACGCCAACAAGAACCAGACCGTCGTCAACCTCAACGTGGACGCGGCGATGGGCGGCGGCAACGGCTTCCAGCCCGGCTCCACGTTCAAGCCGGTCGTTGCGGCCGCGGCCCTGGAGGCGGGCCTGCCGGCGACCCAGGAGTACTCGGCCCCGAACTCGATGGAGTACCCCACGATGAAGACCTGCGAGGGCACCTGGAAGAACCAGGGACGGCCCAAGGCGGTGGTGCCCAACGAGTCCGCCAGCGAGAAGGGCCCCTACCAGCTGAAGCAGGCGATGGCCCTCTCGGTGAACACCTACTTCGTGCAGATGGAGCAGGAGATCGGCCTCTGTGCGGTCAAGCAGATGGCCAACAAGCTGGGCGTCACCAGCAAGGCCAGCGGCAAGCCGCTGGAGGAGGTCCCCGCGATGGCCCTGGGAGTGGAGGAGATGAGCCCGCTGACCATGGCCAACATCTACGCGACCTTCGCCGCCCAGGGCACGCACTGCTCCCCGATCGCCATCAACAAGATCACCACCGTGGACGGCAAGGACGTCCCCGTCCCGGCCGGCCAGTGCGAGAAGGCGTTCTCCGATGACACGGCCCGGGCGATGAACACCGTCCTGAACGGCGTGACCGAGAACAAGGGCACCGGCGCCGCGCTCAACCTGGACGACAACCGCCAGATCGCCGGCAAGACCGGTACCTCGGACCGCAAGCGGGCCGCCTGGTTCAACGGCTACACCCCGCAGCTCGCCACGGCGGTCTGGCTCGGCGGCCCCAACGGCGGCGTCGAGATGCGCAACCTCACCATCAACGGCAAGTACCGCACCGAGGTGTTCGGCGCCGACGGCCCCGGCCCGATCTGGCGCGACGCCATGAACCAGGCCCTGCGCGGCACGCCCAAGCAGTCCCTGCCGATGGCCGACATCCCCGACCCGGCCCCCAAGACCGACCCGAACAACACCGGCACCGGCACGGGCGCCCCGGCCACCAACCAGCCCGACCAGCAGCACTGACAGCAGTCACTCCGGCGGCCCCTTGCGAGCAGCAAGGGGCCGCCGGATCGTTTCGCTCAGGCGTCGACGGTGAAGTGGTCGAACTCGCCCGCCTTCGCACCCTGGAGGAACGAAGCGAACCTGTGGGCGGTGGTGCGGACGACGACCTCGCCCTCGTCGGACTCCCGGAGTTCGATCGCCCCGGCGACCGCGCGGACCTCAACGCAGTCGGCGTTCGAACCTGAGTAACTAGACTTCTGCCAACCGGAGTTAGTCATGCCTACTGCCATCTCTCTTCTCGTTCGATCGGACGAGGTCCCAAGGATCCCTCGTCGGCGGCCCCTCGCGACGAGCAAGGGGCCGCCGGATCGTTTCGCTCAGACGTCGGCGGTCAAGTGGTCGAACTCCCCGGCCTTCGCGCCCTGGAGGAACGCGGCGAACTTGAGGGCGGTGGTGCGGACAATGACCTCGCCCTCGTCGGACTCCCGGAGTTCGACCAGCCCGGCGACCGCACGGACCTCGACACAGTTTTCGCTGGAGCTACTGAAGGACGACTTCTGCCATTGGTCTTGAGACATCTCAGCCTTTCAGGTTCTTGCCCGTGCGATGGATTAGATCTCGCGAATCCTCGCCGCTGAGGGCAGCCTTCTCGATGCGGTTGAAGACTTCACGATAGGACTCAAGCTCACTCGGGGCATCGAAGAAAATCGGGCCCTGCGATGACTCCACCTCGGCCGTATCAAGCTCGGGCACCTCCCCGGAGGTGTAGATGAGGCTCTCGACCGGTCCGGGATAGGTGTGGGCGGTGAAGGGAATGACGCGGATGCTTATGTCATCCCTGAGGGAGTCATCGATCAGGCTGTGAAGCTGCCCTCGCAGCACGTCGGTGCCACCGAAGCGCGTGAGCAGACTGGACTCATGTAGATAGGCTTCGAGCTTCTTCCGAGGGCTCTGAAGGACCCTCGTTCTGCGCTCCGATCGGAACGCGGCATGCAGATCGAGTTCGTCGGCAGGAAGTCGAGGGATCCGTCGACTGAAGATTCCTCGTGTGTAGTCGTCTGTCTGCAGAAGCCCCGGAAGGAACGTCGACGCGCAAACCCTGATCGTCGTTGCCGCGAAGTCCTCGTGCTCGGCGGATTCGAGGAAGACGTCGGGGATGTGGTTGCGGTACTGCTCCCACCAACCCTTGTCTCGCACTGTGATGATGCCGTTGAGGGCGTCGATGAGCGGCTGGTTGTAGCACTCGCAGGCATCGGCGACTGTCCGGAGCCGGTCCACGCTGACGCTGGTCTTCCCGCTCTCCATCTGCGTCACCTGGGCAGGGCTCACTCCGAGCACGCGAGCAAGTTGGCTGCCTCCGAGGCCTGCTTGCTCTCTCATCTTTCGCAGTTCAGCGCCCAGGCGACGCTGACGAAGGGTTGGGTTGTGGCGACCTGGCATGGCGTCCTCTCAACATCCTGTGGGATCAGTGTGCCGCGTCGGCTGCGGCAAGGACCATCCGTCCCCCGGGAGAGGGATCTTCCTCGCAACTACCTAAATTTAAGTTCCGGTGCGCTATCGTCAACCTCAGATCGATCCGATGGATCGTCAGCAATGCCTGTTCGTCGGGCAGTAGGCGCCTGCTGCCCGCGCGCTGAAGGCATCCCCCCTCCCCACACCAGCAGCCTCGCGGAGGTTCCCGTGTGCACCCTCAACACCCCCTCGCTCGCGCTCGCCCGGCAGTCCCTGCGGGACGCCCTGACCCGCTCCGGGTGGGACGCCGAGACCATCTTCTTCGCCGAACTCGCCCTGGCCGAACTGGTCGTCAACGCCTGGCGGCACGGCAAGACCGCCTCCCCCGTCGTCCTCCTCTCGCTCCTCGACGGCACCCTCCGGGTCTCCGTCTCGGACGAGAGCGACGTCTTCCCCGAACGACGCCAGCTCCCCGCCCTGGCCACGACCGGCCGGGGGCTCCAGCTCATCGAAGGGCTCACGCACCGCTGGGGCGTGGACTCCCAGGAGCGCGGCAAAACCGTCTGGTACGAGCTGGACTTCGCCGCGTGAGCGCCGCCCGCGAACCCGTCGCGCCGGACGACCCCCGGATGCGCGACTACACCCAGCCCCAGATCGTCGCCCTGCTCGGCGAGGTGCACCAGCGCGGGCGCTCCTACGGTCTCCTCTGGGGCTCCGCCTTCCCCCACGAGACCACCCTCGACGGCCGCATCCTCGTCGACTTCGGCAACGCCCCCGTGAGCACTCTGCTCAACCTCCTCCACCTCCTCCGCGACGTGGAACGGGACGAGGCGTGGGGATGATGGGTTTCTTCGTCGGAGCCGTTCTGGTGGCGCTCCTCGCGCTCGCGATCGTCACCGTGGCGCTCGGCGTCATCGCGACCCTCAGGATGCCGCGCCCCGGCGACCGCGACGACTACGACAACCAGCGCTGACCACATGCGAAGGCCCTCGCCCCAGGGATTGGGCGAGGGCCTCGCGGCGTCCGGGAGCTACGGGGTCAGCCCCCGGACGGGTTCTTGGGAGCACCTCCACCGCCGAAGCCACCGCCGAAACCGCCCGCGCCGCCCGCACCCGCCGCCGAGCCCTCGACGAGCTGGCTGGCCGCGTAGCCGCCGTTGGCGTCGGGGGTGCCGACGACGGTCACGCTCTGGCCGGGCTGGAGGTCGGCGACCTTGCCCTCCTTGTTGAGCTGGACCTTCGTCGCGTCGCCGGTGGTGACCTTGACGGTGTTGCCGTTGGCGTCGGTCAGGTACACGGTGGTGCCGTCGACGGCCTTGACCGTGCCCCGGGTGAACCCGCCCTGGCCACCCTGGCCAGCACCCTGACCAGCAGCGCCCTGACCGGAACCCTGAGCACCGCCCTGCCCACCCCGGCGGGACCCGCTCTGCCCGTATCCGCCACCACCAGCCGCCCCACCCGCCCCGGCCGCCCCGGCCGCCCGCTGCTGCCCGGCGGCGGAAGCCGTCGCGTGCGAGGCGCCGCCGCTCGTCCCGTGGTTCTGCTGGTACCAGACCCCGCCCGCGAAGGCCCCACTGGCGATCACGCCCCCCGCCAGCACCAGGCTGAGCCAGGGCAGCTTGCGCCGCGGCGGGGCGGCGAGCTCGGCGGTGACGTCGCGGGCGTCCGGCGGGGTGGCGAGCAGGGCGACCTGCTCGGCCGGCGTGCTGCTGCTGACCGTGGCGATCTCGTTGCTCATGGGAGTCCTACTCGTGCCGGAGGGCGTCGATCGGCCGCAGCGAGGCGGCCCGGTTGGCGGGGTAGCTGCCGAAGAACAGGCCGATGGCGACGGCGATGCCGAACGCGCCGATCACGGATTCGGGGATCACCACCGGTTTGATGCCGACGATGCTGAAGTGCGAGCCGGCGATCCCGGCGGCCACCCCGAGTCCGGCGCCGAGCACCGAGAGCAGGGTCGACTCGGTCAGGAACTGCCCGAGGATCACCGCGCGCGGGGCGCCGAGCGCCTTGCGGATGCCGATCTCCCTGGTCCGCTCGGTGACCGTCACCAGCATGATGTTGGTGATCCCGATCCCGCCGACGAGCAGCGAGATCGCCGCCACCGCGCCGAGCAGCACGGTGAAGGTCTTCGTGGTGCTCTCCCTCGCCGTGAGCAGCGAGGACTGGCTGGTGATCCGGAAGTCGGCCTTGGTCGGGTCGGCGATCGCGTGGGTGCCGAGCAGCACCCGGGTGATCTCGGCCTGGGCCGCGGTCGTGCTGTCGGCCGAACTGGCCTGCACCAGGATCTGGTTGACGGACCCGAAGCCGGTGAAGGCGTTCTGCACGGTCGGCAGCGGGGCGATCACCACGTCGTCCGGGTCGGTGAAGCCGCTGCCGCCCTTGGCCTGGAGCACGCCGACCACGGTGAACGGGGTGCCGCCGAGGACGATCTTCTTGCCGACCGGGTCCGCGGTGTCGAACAGCTGCTTGGCCGTCGTGGCGCCGAGCACCGCGACCTTGCGCGAGCCGAGCACGTCGTCGTCGGTGAAGTACTCGCCGTGCGCGACCTTCTGGTTGGCGGTCTCGAAGTACGCCGGGTAGGTGCCGACGATCGAGCCGGGGCTGTACGAGATGTCCCCGTACAGCGCCGTCCCGCTGGTGGTGACCACCGGGGCGACCGACCTGATCGCGGTCGAGTCGGTGTCGGCGGCCAGTGCCTTGGCGTCGGCGACCGTCAGCTTCTTCACCGAGGAGGTGGCGCGGGCGCCGCCGCTGGCCGAACCGGAGCTGACCGTCAGCGAGTTGGTGCCGAGCGAGGTGATCGACTCCTTCACCGCGACCGACGAGCCGTTGCCGACGGCCAGCAGCAGGATCACCGAGGCGACGCCGATCAGCACCCCGAGCATGGTGAGCGCCGAGCGCACCTTGTTGGCGGCCAGGCCGCCGACCGCGAAGCGGAGCATCTGCCAGAGGATCACGCCGGCACCCCCAGCTCGCGCAGCAGTGGCGGCGGCCCGTCCACCGGGGCCTGCCGGACGTCGCTGACGATCCGGCCGTCGACCAGCCGGAGCACCCGCTTGGCGTGCCGCGCGACTTCGTCCTCGTGGGTGATCAGGACGACGGTGCGGCCGGTGGCGTTGAGCGCGTCGACGAGGTCGAGGACCTCCTCGGTGGAGCGGCTGTCCAGGTTGCCGGTGGGCTCGTCGGCGAGCAGCATCGCCGGTGCGGTGACCAGCGCCCGGGCGACCGCGACGCGCTGCTGCTGGCCGCCGGAGAGCTGGTTGGGCCGGTGCCCGGCGCGCTCGGCGAGGCCGACCAGGGAGAGCGCGGCCAGGGCCCGGCGGCGCCGCTCCGAGGCCCGGACGCCCGCGTAGGCGAGCGGCAGCTCGACCTGGGCGAGCGCGGTGGTGCGCGGGATCAGGTTGAAGGACTGGAAGACGAAGCCGATCTTGCGGTTGCGGACCAGCGCGAGCTGCCCCTCGTCGAGGTGCCCGACGTCGATGCCGTCCAGCAGGTAGCGGCCGGCGGTCGGGACGTCCAGGCAGCCGAGGATGTTCATCATGGTGGACTTGCCGGAGCCGGAGCTGCCCATCACCGCGACGTAGTCGCCCTGGTGGATGTTCAGGCTGACGCCGAGCGGGCCGCCGGTGTCCGGGTCCTCCGGGCCGTGCAGCGCGTGCACGACGGCGTCGCCGTGCCCGTACGCCTTGGTGATCCGGCGCAGCTGGATGACGGGCGGGGGCGCCGCCGGGACGCGCTTGTCGATGACGTGACGCATGCTCAGCCCTTACCGCCCCGGCCGGCCCCGCCGCCGGCGGCACCGCCGCCCCCGCCGACGCCCGCCAGTCCGGCGCCGCCGCCCTGGCCGCCACGGCCCTGGCCGCCGCCGATCCCCGGGAAGGAGGCGTTCGGGAAGCCGTTGCCGCCGCTGGTGGTGGGGAGTTCGACCTTGTCGCCCTCCTTCAGCCCGGAGACCACCTGCACCGTGCTGTCGCCCTCGACGCCGACCCCGACGCTGACCCGCTCGCTGGAGCCGTCCGGGTGCACCACGGTCGCGGTGCGGCTGGCACCGGTGCCGGAGAGCGCGGCGGTGGGCAGCGACAGCGCGCTGTCCGCCTCGCCGGTGATCACCTGGACGGTGGCGCTGAGGCCGGTGCGCAGCGCGCTGGTGTCACCGCTGAGCTGGAGCGTGGCGGCGTACTGGACGGCCGTCGAACCGGCGCTGCCGCCGCTGCTGCTGGGCAGCGAACTGACGGACAGGACACTGGCGTTGAGCTTGGTGTCGGACTGCGCGTTCAGGGTGACGGTGGCCGCCTCGCCCTTCTTGAGCTTGAGCGAGTCCAGTTCGGAGAAGTTGGCGGTGACCTGCATCCCGGTCGGGTTGGTCAGCACGATGAAGCCGCTCGGCGCGCCGCCCGAAGCGGTGCTGCCGGTGGACGACTTGCCGGTCGACCCGGCGGAACCGGACGAGCCCGACGAGCCGGACGAGCCGCCGGAACTCACGCCGCCCACGGTGTCGCCGACCTTCGCCGATACGGACGCGACCGTCCCGTCCACCGAGGCGGTCAGGGTGGTGCCGGTCAGCGCCGCCTGGGCGTTGGCGAGGGTGGTCTGCGCGGTGGCGACCTGCTGCTGGGCCTGGGCGACGGCCGCGTCGTCGACCTTGGTGGTGGTGATGGTGGTGGTCTGCGGAGCGGGCGTGCTGTTCGCGCCCGCTCCGCGGTCCCCACCACCACCGCCGTTGCCGCCGGCGCCGGAGGTCGCACCCGGCAGCGGCTGGGTGGTCGTGGTGGTGACACCGGCCTGCGCCTTGGTGAGGTTGGCGTTGGCCGTGGTCAGGGACGCCTGGGCGGCGTCCACCTGCTGCTGGGCGGCCGTGGTGTCGACGGTGGCGAGCACCTGGCCCTTCTTGACGGCGTCCCCCACCGCGACCTTGACCGAGGTGAGTCGGCCGCCGGTCGCGAAGTCCTGGGCCGCGTCGGTCGGTGAGACCAGGGTGCCGGTTCCGGACACGGTGGCCAGGACCGTTCCCTTGGCCACGGTCGCCGTACGGATCTGGGTCTTGCCGGCGGCGGCACTGGTGCCGCTGTTCACTGTGGCGTACACCAGGGCGGCACCGCCCAGGAGCGCCACGCCGAGCGCGGAGTTGACGAGGACGACGCCTCGCCGTCGCGGGAGCACCTTCATGCCGGACAGCTTTCCTGGGCGCTCTTGCGGAGCCCTGGGCGCGGGCTGGGAGAAGACTGACCGGGCGGATCCGGGCATTCCGGTCACACCACCCGGTTCGCGCGGGCGCCTTGGCCCCGCCGTGGGCCGTCGTTGGCCGAACTCCCAGCGGGCTCCCAGTGAGTTCCGGTGAGTTCCGGTGATCTCCAGCCATCCGGCAGCGCCCCGGGTCCCGACGCCGACCGGCCCAGGCCCCCGGGAACGCCGTAGGGGCGCACCGCGAACGGCGCGCCCCTACGGATGAAGACCCTACGGAGAGGAGAGGGATCAGAGCGTCTTGCGGAACGCCTCGGCCACCGAGAGGAAGATCGAGTTGCCCTCGGTCTCGCCGATGGAGATCCGGACGCCCTCCGGGAACGGCCGGACGATCACCCCGGCCTCGGCGCACGCGACGGCGAACTCCTGCGAGCGCTCGCCGAGGCCCAGCCAGACGAAGTTGGCCTGCGAGTCCGGGATCTCCCAGCCCTGGGCGCGCAGCCCGGCCACCACCCGGGTGCGCTCCTCGACCAGCGCGTCCACCCGCTCCAGCAGCGCCTGCTCGGCGCGCACCGAGGCGACGGCGGCGTTCTGGGCGAGCTGGCTGACGCCGAACGGGACGGCGGTCTTGCGCAGCGCGTTGGCCACCGGCTCGTGCGCGATCGCGAAGCCGACCCGCATGCCCGCGAGGCCGTACGCCTTGGAGAAGGTGCGCAGCACGCAGACGTTGGGGCGGTCCCGGTAGAGGTCGATGCCGTTGGGCACCTCGGGGTCGCGGATGAACTCGATGTACGCCTCGTCGACGACCACCAGGACGTCGGACGGGACGGCGTCCAGGAAGCGCTCCAGCTCGGCGCGGTGGATCACGTTGCCGGTGGGGTTGTTGGGGTTGCAGACGAACACCAGCCGGGTCTTCGGGGTGATCGCGGCGAGCATCGCGTCCAGGTCGTGGTCGCCGGCCTCGGTGATCGGCACCGGGACGGGGGTCGCGCCGGCGACCTGGGTGATGATCGGGTACGCCTCGAAGGAGCGCCAGGCGAAGACCACCTCGTCGCCGGGGCCCGCGGTGGCGAGGATCAGCGACTGGGCGACGCCGACCGAGCCGGTGCCGGTGGCGATGTGCTCGACGGGCACGCCGAAGCGCTCGGCCAGCACCTCGCTGAGCTCGCCGACGGCCATGTCGGGGTAGCGGTTGAGCGAGCCGGCCGCCGCGACCGCCGCCTCCAGCACGCCGGGCAGCGGGTCGTACGGGTTCTCGTTGGAGGACAGCTTGTACGCGTCGGCGCCGGCCGG
This sequence comes from Kitasatospora sp. NBC_01300, assembly GCF_041435235.1. Classification (NCBI taxonomy): domain Bacteria; kingdom Bacillati; phylum Actinomycetota; class Actinomycetes; order Kitasatosporales; family Streptomycetaceae; genus Kitasatospora; species Kitasatospora sp. NBC_01300. The sequence continues at coordinate 3,860,829 of NZ_CP108408.1, forward strand.
CTTGCCGGGCTTGTAGGTGGGGATGCCGTCCAGGGTCGGCCGCAGCCGCGGGCCCTGCGCTGACGTACTCGTCACGGTCCTACTCCTTCTCGATGCTGTCCGCGCGCGTTCGGCACGCGTTCGGCGCGTGTTCGGTGCGCGTTCTCCGGTGCGGTCGCCCCCGCCACCTGTGGGATCGCCACCGTGCCGGGGATCTCGGAACGCGTCCGGGGCACCCCGGTCGGGTGCCTTGAACGATACCGACCGCGCTCACCCGTAGGGGTGAGATGCCCGGTCGGGTGACAGGCGCAGATCAGCCATTCTGCCGGGTTCCTTTGGCACATGTCAGAGGTAAGACGGCTGGTTTCGTGCGGGTATCGAAGGAGCGCACCCCGGCTCACTCTTGGAGAAACGTATCTCCAAGGGCTCCCGATGCGCCGGTCACAGACCCTTGTCAGGAGCCATACGATCGGTCCGCCATGACAGCAGCAGCCAACCAGAGCGGTCGGCGTCCCACCACCTCACGGCGTCTGGAGCGGGCCGGCATCCGGGATGTGGCAGCAGCCGCCGGAGTGTCGATCACCACCGTCTCCGACGCGCTGAACGGAAAGGGCCGCCTGCCCGACGAGACCCGCAGCCGGGTGCGCGAGGTCGCCGAGCGCCTCGGCTACCGGCCCTCCGCGGCCGCCCGCACCCTGCGCACCGGACGGTCCGGCCTGATCGGGCTGACCGTCACGACCTACGGTGAAGAACCGTTCACCTTCACGGAGTTCGCGTACTTCGCCGAGATGGCCCGGGCCGCCACCAGCGCCGCCCTCGGCCGCGGCTACGCGCTGGTGGTGCTGCCCGCCTCCTCCCGCCACGACGTCTGGGGCAACATCGCCCTGGACGGCACCGTGGTGATCGACCCGCCCGACCAGGACCCCCTGGTCAGCGAGCTGTACCGGTCCGGCGTCCCGGTCGTCAGCGACGGCAAGCCCGGCAACTGCCCGGTCACCGCCTGGGTCGACAACGACCACGAGGCCGCCGTGCTCGGCATCCTCGACCACCTCTCCGAGGCCGGCGCCCGCCGCATCGGCCTGCTCACCGGCACCAGCACCGACACCTACACCCGGCTCTCCACCGAGGCCTACCTCGGCTGGTGCACCAAGGTCGGACAGGAGCCGGTCTACGAGGCCTACCCCGCGCACGACCCGGCCGCCGGCGCCGTCGCCGCCGACCGGCTGCTCGCCCGCCCCGACCGGCCCGACGCCGTCTACGGCCTGTTCGACCCCAACGGCACCGACCTGCTCGCCGCCGCCCGCCGCTACGGCCTGCGGGTCCCCGACGACCTGCTGCTGGTCTGCTGCAGCGAGAGCGACGTCTACGCCACCACCGAACCGCCGATCACCACGCTCTCCCTCAAGCCGCGCCGGATCGGCACCACCGTGGTCAACCTGCTCATCGACGCCATCGAGGGCGTCGACTCGGGGACGGGCGTCGACATCGCCCGGCTCTTCCCGCCGCGCTTCCGCACCGCCGGCACCGGCCCGCCACCGGGCACCCTGATGCCGACCGAGCTGATCGTTCGCGCGTCCTCCCAGCGCCGGAGCCCGCGCACCACCGTCAGCCCTCCCCGACTCCCGGGCGAGGTCTAGACCATACCGAGCCGGGACAAAACGGACCTTGCGGGACGGCCCGGCTGACGCTCCGGAGGATTGGATACCCACCAGGTGACGACGCCGGGAGAGTGGTCTTCCTATGATGGGCGAATGACACCCGAGGACCGCTTCCCCGGGCCTGAACACCCCGACTCAGGCCCCCGCCACCAGCCGGACCTCGACGTGCTGCCGTACGGCACCTACTACGAACCGGAGCCCGCCACCGGCTACCCCGGCACGCCGTACGAAGCGGAGACCTACAGCGGCTACGGCGGAGCCCGCTACCTGGAGCAGCACTGGCCCGCCGACGGGCAGGACCACACCGTGCACGCCCCGGAGAACGCCCCGCTCTTCTCCCCGCAGGACCACCCCGGCTCCCACCAGGACCACGGCGGTTCCCACCAGGACCACCCCGGCTACGAGCCGACCCTGTCCGACCAGCAGTCCCCCGCCCACCAGGACCACGGCCGCGATGACCCGCCGACCATCGAACTCGGCCCGCCGCTGCCCGACCCCTCCGCGCCCAGCTACCCGTACCCCGCCCCCGGCCCCGGCGAGCCCCCCGGCCCGCTCTACGTCGTCGGCGACGTGCACGGCTACCTGGAGGAGCTGCGCGCCGAGCTGCGCCACCAGGGCCTGATCGACGCCGAAGGCCACTGGTCCGCCGGCCGCTCCCGGATCTGGTTCCTCGGCGACTTCACCGACCGCGGCCCCGACGGCATCGGCGTCATCGACCTCGTGATGCAGCTCGCCGCCGAAGCCGCCGCCGCCGGCGGCTACTGCCGCGCCCTGATGGGCAATCACGAACTGCTCTTCCTCGGCGCCGCCCGGTACGGCGACGAACCCGTCCAGTCCACCGCCGGCACCGCCTCCTTCCTCGCCGCCTGGCGGCTCAACGGCGGCCAGCAGCACGACCTGGACCGGCTGGAGGGCCACCACATCAGCTGGCTCTCCCGGCTGCCCGCCATCGCGCTGGAGGACGGCCACCTGCTGCTGCACTCCGACACCACCGCGTACCTGGAGTACGGCGAGTCCATCCCCGACGTCAACGACGCCGTCCACAGCCTGCTCGCCGACGAGGGCGTCGACGAGTGGTGGGACTGCTTCCGCCGCTTCACCAAGCGCTTCGCCTTCCGCGGCGACGCCGGCCCGACGGCCGTCCACGAACTCCTCGACACCTACGGCGGCACCCGCATCGTGCACGGGCACAGCCCCATCCCGTACCTCACCGGCGCGGTGCACGCCGACGACGGCCAGCCGCCGCACATCCCCGGCCCCTACGTCTACGCCGACGACCTCGCGGTGGCCATGGACGGCGGCGTCACCATGGAAGGGCGCCTGCTCGTCGCCCGACTCCCCGTCAACTGAGGCCTGCGGACCGGGGCCGGTCGAACGGGCGTTCCCGGCGCCCGGGCCACCGCACGCGCGCGGGCCGGGGCGCGAAATTCCGGAAACCGACTGTCAGCACGGCCGCGCCCGCACCTAACATGAGGCACACCACACCCGGCCGCCCGTCCGGCGGCTCGCCTCCGCGCCCGTTTCGGCGCCCCTGAGGGTCCCGCGGCCCCTGGGGCGGAGCGAACCGGGGTCCGCATGAACGGGGTCCCCATGACCAACCCCCCGCCGCTGCTCGCCGAGGACCGCCCGGAATACGAGCGCCTCCTCGCCGAAGCCCTGCGCGACCACACTGTCCTCACCGCCCTGCGCGCCCCCGGCGCGCTCACCGCCGACCAGCTGCGCATCCGCGGCCTGCGCGACGCCGACGCCATCGCCGCCTCGGCCGCCACCGAGTACACGCACTACACCCGGCTGCGCGAGACCCTGCGCACCACACCCCCGCCGCCCCCGGGCGCCGAACCCACCGCCCCCGGACTGCTCACCCAACTGCGCTCCGCCAACGGCGGCGCCGGGCTCTTCCCCGTCCTCACCGTGCTCACCCCGGTCCTCGCCTGGACCGCCGCCCTGGTCCTGCTGCTCATCGGCTACCTGCTGCGCGCCGCCAACCCCGACCTCACCCTCGCCCGCAGCCTCGTCACCGCCGGCTGGGTCGCCCTCGCCGCCGGAGTCGCCGCGATGGCCATCGGCATCATCGGACTCGTCCTCACCGCCATACGCGACGGCGGCGCCGCCGCCCCGGCCGGCACCGACCCCGAACTCGCCGCCGAACTCGCCGACGCCCACCGCGAATGGCGCACCGCGCTGCGCGACCGCGGCCTGCTCCCCTACCTGCACACCCACCTGCCCGCCGTCCCCGCCGGCGCCCCCGACTTCACCAGCCCGGGGTACACCTCACCCGACTTCACCAGCCCGGGCCCCGTCCCCACCGCCGACTACACCTCACCCGACTTCACCAGCCCCGGCACCGTCCCCACCCCAGCCCCCGACTTCACCACCCCCGGCTACACCAGCCCCGCCTTCACCAGCCCCGACGACGTCACCTGAACACCCGAACCCCGGCCAGTCCAGCAGGAGTTCGGCCGCCGGGGTGCGGTTGCCGGTCGCCGACGCCGCCGCCATGGCCGTGGAGGCCGTCTCCGGGTCGGTGCGGGGCGGCACGACCAGGAGGAGGAAGTGGTCCTGGAAGCCGCGGGTGACGCTGATCGTCGCGCTGCTGCTGGTGAGCCAGTTGATCCTGATCAGGAGGCCGTTCACCACGACGGAACGGGGCACGCCGTCCCAGGCCGAGGTGTCCAGGCCCACCCGGATGATGCGCCCCAGGTGGGCGCCGAGCGCGGTGACCAAGTCCGGCAGTTCGGCCAGCACCCGGTTCGAACGCGGCCACCAGGCGCCGTCGAACACCCCGCCCCGCGCCATCGTCGGCTCCAGCACCAGACGTGGCAGCAACGGGACTCCGGGCACGGACCACGGCCCGGGAGTGGCGGGAACGGGAAGAGGGATCGGCAGCATCAGAAGCCGCCCGTCCGGTCCGCAAGGACCTGTCATGACCCAGGGCGACACCAGCGCCGTTACCGGTATACGGAATGTCCTCGGTTGTCTCCCAACGGTACTCCGCGGCACCCTCCGGCGGGCCTGCCGTCACGGGAGTACGCTCGAAGACATCCAGGGCATTCCGCATCCCGGTACCCGTTCCGGCTTCGTTCTGGGTGAAGGGTCGTCCGGGCCGTTCCGGCCGGGCACCCGGGGACGGGAAGCGGTGACCACCGTGACCACTCACACCCCGCAGGCGGCATGCACCGGCCGCGGCCTCACGGTCGCCGACGCGATGGAGCCCTGCGAGTACCAGATAGCCGACGACAGCACCGTCGACCAGGCCAACGACATCCTGCGCGGCGCCCACGTCGAGTACCTGCTCGTCCGCGGCCACGACGGCCGGTGCGAGGGGATGGTCACCCGCACCGGGCTCCACACCTTCCTGGAGCACCCCCTGAGCACCGAGCGGACCTCGATAAGCGCCACCGCTCACCAGCGCGGCCCCTTCGCCTGGCCGGGCCTGGGCCTGGCCCTGGCCGCGATCACGATGCGGATCAAGCGCATGGCGGTCTGGCCCGTCGTCGACGACGACGGCTACATCCTCGGCATCCTCACCGCCGACCGCGCCACCGTCCTCCTCGAACCCGCCCCCGCCCTCGCCTGACCCGCCCCGCCGGAACGCGCGGCGAGCCCTACCCGGCCTCCGGGGGGCTCGCCCATGCGCTGCGGCCTCACTCGGCCAGTCGCAGCCCGACTAGGGGCAGATCAACTCGATGGTCGGGAAGTACGTGCGGTAGCGCGCGGCATCACGGGTCAACAACCGGTAGCCGCGCACCGCCGCATGCGCACCGATGTAGAAGTCCGGCAACGGTGCGGTCTTCTGCCCGCCGCGCTTGCGGTACAGCAGAAATGCCTTGCCGGCCAGGAACCCCGCCTCGTAAGGGAGCGGCTCCCGCGCGAAGTCCTCGGCCGGAAGGACGGCGTCGAGGTCCTCGATCGCGGCGTACGCCACCGAGACCTCCGCGTAGACGATCGGGTTGATCACCACTTCGCCCTCGTCCTGGGCCTTGGACAGCGCGGCCTCCGACCAATCGGCCCAGGTCTCGTCGTTCGTCATCAGATCCAGCAGCACACAGGAGTCCACCAGCGTCACCGGCCGTGCCCGGCCCGAGCCGACCAGCCTCAGTCGGCTACTCGCCACGCAGCAACTCCATGATCTCGTCAGTGGACATGCCGCCCTCGGCGCTTCCCCTCATCCGGCGGGCCACCCGCTGCCCCCTGGTGCTGTGGCCTGCCCGACGCACTATCCGCAGGACGCCGTCCTCCTCGATGACATCCACCTCGTCTCCGGGACGCAGGCCGCACTTCTCGCGAAGCTCCGCGGGGATCGTGACCTGCCCCTTGCTGTTGAGCCGCATCTCCCACCTCCGAAGTAGCACGTATTACCACTACCACGTAATACTAGCTCGGCGACCGGCTCCCCCGGTGGCCCGCGTGCAGCCCCGTGGCCCAGGCATGCCGAAGCGCTGCCACGGGAACAGCGAGACCCCCGGAGCAGCGCTTCGACAGAACGACGTCAGTCGGCGAGGGGCAGGTAGACCCGGTTGCCCTGGGCGGCGAACTCGGCGGACTTCTCCGCCATGCCCGCCAGGGCCTCGGCGTCGAACTCGGTCTCCACGGCGCTGGAACCGTCGCCGTGCTCGGCGCGGATCTTCTGACTGATCTTCATCGAGCAGAACTTCGGGCCGCACATGGAGCAGAAGTGGGCCGTCTTGGCGGGTTCGGCGGGGAGGGTCTCGTCGTGGAAGGCGCGGGCGGTCTCCGGGTCGAGGGCCAGGTTGAACTGGTCCTCCCAGCGGAACTCGAAGCGGGCGTCGGAGAGGGCGTCGTCCCAGTCCTGGGCGCCGGGGTGGCCCTTGGCGAGGTCGGCGGCGTGGGCGGCGATCTTGTAGGTGATCACGCCGGTCTTGACGTCGTCGCGGTTGGGCAGGCCCAGGTGCTCCTTGGGCGTGACGTAGCAGAGCATCGCGGTGCCCCACCAGGCGATCATCGCGGCGCCGATGCCCGAGGTGATGTGGTCGTAGCCTGGGGCGACGTCGGTGGTGAGCGGGCCGAGGGTGTAGAACGGCGCCTCGTCGCAGATCTCCTTCTGGAGATCCATGTTCTCCTTGATCTTGTGCATCGGGACGTGGCCCGGGCCCTCGATCATCACCTGGACGTCGCGCTCGCGGGCGATCCGGCCGAGTTCGCCAAGGGTCTGCAGTTCGGCGAACTGCGCCTCGTCGTTGGCGTCCGCGATGGAGCCGGGGCGCAGGCCGTCGCCGAGCGAGAAGGTGACGTCGTAGCGCGCGAGGATGTCGCAGAGCTCCTCGAAGTTGCTGTAGAGGAAGTTCTCCTGGTGGTGCGCCAGGCACCAGGCGGCCATGATCGAGCCGCCGCGCGAGACGATGCCGGTCTTGCGGCGGGCGGTCAGCGGGACGTACCGGAGCAGGACGCCGGCGTGGACGGTCATGTAGTCGACGCCCTGCTCGCACTGCTCGATGACGGTGTCCCGGTACACCTCCCAGCTCAGGTCCTCGGCCTTGCCGTCGACCTTCTCCAGGGCCTGGTAGAGCGGCACGGTGCCGATCGGCACGGGGGAGTTGCGCAGGATCCACTCGCGGGTGGTGTGGATGTTGCGGCCGGTGGAGAGGTCCATGACGGTGTCGGCGCCCCAACGGGTGGCCCAGGTCATCTTCTCCACCTCCTCCTCGATCGAGGAGGTGACGGCGGAGTTGCCGATGTTGGCGTTGATCTTCACCAGGAAGTTGGTGCCGATGATCGCCGGCTCCACCTCGGGGTGGTTCACGTTGACCGGGATGACGGCCCGGCCGCGGGCCACCTCGGCCCGCACGTACTCGGGGGCGAGGCCCTCGCGCAGCGCCACGAACTCCATCTCGGGGGTGACCACGCCCCGCTTGGCGTAGGCGAGTTGGGTGACGGCGGCACCGCCGCGGCCGCGCAGCGGGCGGCGCGGGCGGCCCGGGAAGACGGCGTCCAGGTTGCGCAGGTTTCCGCCGCGCGGCGAGGTGTGCTTGATCCCGTCGTCCTCGGGGCGCGCCTCGCGGCCGTCGTACTCCTCGACGTCGCCGCGCTGGCGGATCCAGGCGTCGCGCAGGGCGGGCAGGCCGCGCCGCACGTCGGGTTCGTAGGCCTGGTCGGTGTACGGGCCGGAGGTGTCGTACAGCGGGACGGTCCTGCCGTTGGTGAGCTGCACCTCGCGGTACGGGACCCGCAGGTCGGGCCGGGACCCTTCGCGGTAGGCCTTGCGCCAGGCCGGGGTGGGGTAGCCGGTGCCCGCGCTGGTGACGGTGGCGGTGGCGGTATCGCCGACCTCAGTGCCGCTGTTCCCGGTGCTGCGGGCAGGCTGCGGCTGTGCTTCGAACGTGGTCATCTGACCTCATACTCCCTACGCCGGCATTACCCGGTCAGGTTCCTGCGGTCGACGCAGCCGTCGGTCCGTCCGTCGACGTCCCGGTCAGCGCCCTCTCAGCCCGGTGCTCCGAGCTCCCGCGTCGGCAGGCGGTGTTGCCTGCACATGACGCCCAACACCGTAGCGAGCCGATCGCCGCAGGTCCAGCACGCCCCACCAGGCCGGACGCCGCGCCAGGAACGCCGAAGGCCCGGCCCCCCGTCCTTGGGTTCTAGGAGTCGTTGCAACACCCCAGTTCAGGGGATGCATTGGACTTCGAGATCCGCAAGGACCGGACGGCTCAGGGGCCCGTGAAGCTGAGCCGGGAGCGAGCGGCATACTCCCGGCTCATGCAGCAGGGCTACAGCAACACCGAGGCGTGCAGGATCGTCGGGATCACCCCCCGGACAGGCCGTCGGTGGCGCAACGGCCGCAGCGCCGACCGACGGCAGAAGGCGGCACCACCGATTCACGCGGTGGTGCCGCCTTCCGGTCCCTCCCGTTACCTGTGCGAGGACGAGCGCATCCACATCGCCGACAGGCTTCGAGAGCGGGCGGCGGTCCGTACCATCGCCGCCGAGCTGGGCCGCAGCCCCTCCACGGTCAGCCGCGAGATCAAGCGCAACCGGCACCCCGAGAGCGGCGCCTACCGCCCACACGCGGCCCAGGCCCGGGCCGACGCCCGCCGGCCACGTCCCAAACCCCGCAAGATCGGCCGGATACCCGGGCTGCGGGACTTCATCCAGCACCACCTCGACAGGAAATGGAGCCCGGAGCAGATCTGTCACGCTCTACGGGCACAGTTTCCCGAGCGGCCGGAGATGCACGTGGTCCACGAAACCGTCTACCAGGCCCTCTACGTCCAAGGCCGCGGCGAACTGCGCCGCGAACTGGCCGGTGCCCTGCGCAGTGGCCGGGCCCGCCGCAGACCCCAGCGGCAGGCCAACTGCCGCCAGCCCCGCTTCACCGACCCCATGGTCATGATCAGCGAGCGGCCGGCCGAAGCCGAGGACCGGGCCGTCCCCGGCCACTGGGAAGGCGACCTGATCCTCGGCAAGGACGGCAAGTCCGCCATAGGAACCCTGGTCGAACGCGCCACCCGCTACGTCATGCTCCTACACCTGCCGAACGGCCGCACCGCCGACCAGGTCCGCGACACCCTCGTGGAAACCGTCCAGACCCTGCCCGCCCACCTGGTGCGCTCGCTCACGTGGGACCAGGGCTCCGAGATGGCCGCCCACAAGAGCTTCACCATCGCCACCGACGTCCCGGTCTACTTCTGCGACCCCGCGAGCCCCTGGCAGCGCGGCTCGAACGAGAACACCAACGGCCTGCTGCGGCAGTACTTCCCCAAGGGCACAGACCTGTCCGTCCACGCTCCCGAACATCTGGCCTTCGTCGCCGCCGAACTCAACGGCCGCCCACGCAAAACGCTCGGCTGGGAAACCCCAGCCGAGCGCCTGCATAAACTGATCGCGGCTTGATCAACTCACCACGTGTTGCAACGACCCCTGGAAACCGCCGTCCAGGGGGCCGGGCCTCGGGCAGCGGCTCAGCCCTTGGCGGCCTTCTTCACCAGGACCACCACGGCGGCGGCGATGCCGGCGACGACCAGCACCTTGATCATGATGCTCAGCAGGGCGCCGACGACACCGAAGACGAATCCCAGGATGTTCCAGAGCAGCACCAGGACCAGCACCGGGATGACGATGTTCCGCACCCAGGAGGGCAGCGACTTCCAGAGCTCAGCCATGACCGTTCCTTCTCTCCCCGTGGGGTCGGCTGCCGTCCGGTGCCGCATCCCGCTTGCTTTCGGTACTTCGATCGTACGGGGACACGAGTGCCGGAACGAGGCCCGTCGGCCCGGAGAGAACCCCTAGATCACCCCGACCCGGGGCCCCGGGGAGACCCGGGTGCGGGACTCGGGGACGACCCCCGGGAAGGGCCCCGCACCCCCTGCGACCAGCGGTCAGACCGGCCAGCGCTCGCCGCGCCAGGCGGCGTCCCAGAACATCCACTCGTAGCGCGAGGTGGTCGTGAAGTGCTCGACGACCCGGCGCCGTTCGGCCGGGGAGATCTCCTCGCCGAGGCGGTCGGTGAGCGCCAGCACCCGGCGGACGACGGACTGGAACGCCTCGTCGCCGTAGGTGGCGATCCACTTGGCGTACAGCGGGTCGGGGGAGCCCTGGGCGAGCAGCGCCTCGCCGACCCGGGCGTAGATCCAGTAGCAGGGCAGCACCGCGCCGACGGCCTCGGCGAAGGAGCCGCCGTAAACGGTCGCCAGCAGGTAGCTGGTGTAGGCCCGGGTGGTGGGCAGCACCGGTTCGGCGGCGGCCTCCTCGGCGCTGCCGCCGAAGGCGGTCAGGAACTCGGCGTGCATGCCCTGTTCCGCCGCCAGTGCGCCGACGGCGTCGTCGGCGAAGGCCCGCACGTCCTCCTCGCCGGGCGCCTTGGCGGCGCAGACGGCGAGCGCGCGGGCGTAGTCGCGCAGGTAGTGCGAGTCCTGGACGACGAAGTGGCGGAAGGCCGCACGCGGCAGGGTGCCGTCGGTGAGGCCGCCGATGAAGGGGTGGGCGAGGATCTCGGCGTACACCGGCTCGATGGCCGCCCAGAGTTCTTCCGTCAGGCTCTTGCTCATGCCCAGGACCCTAGACGGTCGGTCCGCGGACGGTCAGCCCTCGGGCGGGGAGAACACCACCAGGACCCGCAGTTCCTCGGTGACGTGGTGGAAGCGGTGCGGGGTGCCGGCCGGGACGTAGACGACGGTGCCGCGGCCGACCGTGGCGGTCTCGGCGCCGACGGTCAGTTCGGCGCGGCCGCTGATCACCTGGTAGATCTCGTCCTGGTCGTGCGCGGTCTGCGGGTCGGTGTCGCCGGGGGAGAGCGCGTAGAGCCCGGCGGACATCCGCGGTTCGCGCAGGAAGCGCAGGTACGCGCCGTCGTTCGCCGCGCGTTCGACGTCCAGTTCGTCCAACCGGAACAGCTTCACCGCTGCTCCCCTCCTTCGTCCATCCTCCGTGCGGGCCACGGGCATTCAACACCACGGGCACCGGACCGGGGGCGCCAAGATGTCCGGCGGGAGCGCCAACATGTCCGAGGAGAGCTTCCCCCGGGGCGGCGGAGCCTGCCAGGCTTGGGCGTCATGAAGGGTTTCCTCATCAAGACAGTGATCAACGCGGTGGCCATCTGGGTCGCCGCCTGGATCGTCAACGGTATCCAACTCGCGAGCGGCAAGGCCGACCTGGGACACAAGGCCCTGACGGTGGTCGCCGTCGCCGTGGTCTTCGGCCTGGTCAACTTCCTGATCAAGCCGCTGGTCAAGCTGTTCTCGTTCCCGCTGTTCATCCTCACCCTGGGGCTGATCACCTTCGTGATCAACGCCCTGATGCTGTGGCTGACCTCCTGGGCCGCGGGGAAGCTGCACCTGGACTTCAACGTCACGGGCTTCGTGCCCGCGCTGCTCGGCTCGCTGATCATCAGCCTGGTCTCGTGGGGGCTGCACCTGGCCCTGGACGACGACTGACCTCGGCCGTGGCCGGGCACCGACTGGCCGAACCCGACCTGGCCGGTCACCGACCGGCCCGACACGGGAGGGGCCCGCGCCCGGGTGGTTCACCCGGCGCGGGCCCCTTCGTCGGTGGCGGCGGTGCGACCACCGCTCACCCCGCGTTCTCACATCCCCGGAGGATGTCCGCGAGCTCGGCGTCGAGCTCCTGCCCGGTGATCTCCTGGCCCATCGGCACCAGCCGGTCGGTGCGCACCAGGAAGGCGACCAGCGGCGGCGCCGAGGCCCGCAGCAGGGCGTCCCCCTCGGGGGAGTGCAGCACGATGCAGACCTCGGTGAGCTCCTCGCCGACCGGGTGGATGTGCACGTCGCCCTCGCCGGAGGGCCGGCTGATGCCGTCGAGCAGCAGCTCGCGCGCGAACACCCAGGTGACGGGTTCGTCGCCGGGCAGGTGGAAGGTGAACCGGACGGCGTACGGGTCGTCGGGCTCGTAGTCCAGGTCCACCACGATACGGAAGGAGAGCTCGTGCGAGACCACGAGGTTCATCACCAGGTGTCCCTGGACTGTGCTGTGCTGCATGGCGCCAGTACCTCTCGTGGGGCCGGCCGGGTGGGCCGTGGGGTGGGGGCGGGGTTGGGGAGCGGGGATGTGGAGCGGGGGGCGGGGATGGTGGGCGGGGGCGGGGGCCGGGGGCCGGGGGCTTCGAATGTGGGGCCGGAATCGTCAATTGCTGTGCGTGGGGCGTTTTCTGACGTTTTTGTGCAACCAATCCCCGTTAGGTCACCATCGTCCATGTTTGGGGACGTAGTGGACAAGGCGTGCTTTTTCAAATGGTGAACGAACGGGATCCGTACCGGCGCGAGGAGCGTCAGAGGACGAACGACGGACCCATCGCGCCCACGCTGCGCCGCAGTTGGCCGGCGACGACGGTCAGCCGGTCGGCCTGTTCGACGGGCAGCGAGAGGGCCATGGTGGCGACCATCGGCCCGACGGTGATGGGGACGGCCGCGCAGACGGTGCCGAGCGCGTACTCCTGACGTTCCAGGACGGGCATGGTCGGTCGCAGGGAGGCGAGCCGGCGCAGGACGGCGGCCTCGCCGGTGACGGTGGAGGGGGTGAGCCCGACCGGCGGGTGGCGGGCGAGGTGGTCACGGCGTTCCTCCTCGGACAGTTGGCCGAGCAGGCACTGGCCGATGGCGTGCGCGTGACCGGTGGCGCGGAGGTCGGCCCAGGGCTGGACGGCGGGCCGGCCGGGGTCGTCGGCGACGTCCACCACGTGGATCTCGCCGTCCCGGTAGAGCGCGAAGTAGACGGGGGCCCCGAGTTCGTCCCGTAACCGCTGCATCCGCGTGCGCAGGTCGTGCCGGTCGGACTGCCGGTCGTCGGCCCGGCCTATGCCGTTGACCGACTCCCCGTAGAAGAACCGGCCGTCGGAGCGCCGGAGGTAGCCCTCGTGGGTGAGGGTGCGCAGCAGGTGGTAGGCGGTGCCGAGCGGCAGTCCGGCGGCGCGGGCCAGTTGTTTGGCGGTGGCGCCCTGCCGGAATCCCCCGACGGCCTCCAGCAGCCGCAGCGCCCGCTGGACGGAGCCGATCAGGGTGGGGCCGCGGCCCTTGCCCGGCGAGGTGGACGGAGAGGTGGACGGCGGCGGGCTGCCGGGCGGCGAGGTGGGCGTCGGCGACCTGGCGACGCGCCCGGTGCGGACCGTCCTGGACGGCTCTGCGATCTGATCCATGGCCACGTCCATCCCCCAGCCCGAGTCAATGCACAGAAAGGGCATCCGGAGCGAAGCCCTCCGATCTGCCCGATAGTGGCTCATTGCAGCACAGGGACGACCTCCCTGCAATCACTCTTACACCGATCACTCGGCAAAATCCTTCGATTCGAAGGTAGAAATCAGAATCGATCGACATTTGGAAGATCAGTTCAAGATTCACCTTCGCGATCCAAGATCTATCCGCAGTTACTCCCCGCCCCCGAACGGACGCACCGGTTCGGGCGGGTTTCGGCCGGACCGTCCCGCGGGAGACTCCCGCACAACGCTCCAGCCCCGGAGGTCGCCATGGGCCCCGACAACCGAACCCCGCCGCCCCGCCCGGTGGTGAAGCGCACCGCGCGGGCGATCCTGCTGGAGCTCGACCCGGACGACCCGTACGGCCCGGCCTCGATCGTGCTGATCCGGCGGGTCCGGCCCGGCTCGCCCCAGCCGTACTGGATCACTCCCGGCGGCGGGGTCGAGCGCGGCGACCGCACCGTGGTCGAGGCGCTGCACCGCGAGGTGGACGAGGAACTCGGCGGCAAGATCGTCGACGTGGTGCCCGCCTTCGTCGACACCATCAGCCACACGCACCATGACGACGGCACCCTGCTCCACCCGCACGGGGTCAAGGTGCAGCATTTCTTCGCCTGCCGGCTCGCCTCGATGGACCTCAGCCGACGGCACGGCCCCGAGGTGGACGAGCCCAACGGCGAGTACCAGGTGGTCCGACTGCCGTTCACCCGCGAGGGGGTGACGTCCGTCAACGTCGTCCCGCCCCGGCTGCGGGCGTACCTGGCGGCCAACATCGAGGGCGTCCGCGCGCTGCTCGCCCCGGACCTCGGCTGACCGGCTGACCGGCCGACCCGCTGACCCGCCGGCCACTCCCGATCCCGATCCCGGCTGATTCACCCGCCGGGGCCGCCCGACCACCCCGCCGCCCGATCACCCCGCCGCGAGGTCGCCCACCAGGTCGTGCCGGATCCGCTCGGCCGCCACGCCCGAGCGCAGCAGCACCCCGACGCCCCGGCGGACCATCGCGGGCGGCCCGCTGACGAACGCCTCCCGCCCGGCCCACGGCCCGAACCGGCCGACCACCTCGGGGAGTTCGCCGGTCAGCGCACCCTCGGCCGGCCCGGTGCCGGAGAGCACCGGCCGCACCGTGAGCCACGGCAGCCGCCGGGCCAACTCGTCCAGCCCGTCCAGCTCGTACAGGTCGGCGGCGCGGCGGGCCCCGTAGAACACGTCGACGGCGCCGACCGGCGTGCCGCGCTCGGCCACCTCCTCGACCAGCGCGCGGATCGGCGCGATGCCGGTACCGCCGCCGAGGCAGAGCAGGTCCGCGCCGGCGACGTGGTCGGCGGTCATCGTGCCGGCCGCCGGGCCCAGCCGCAGGACGTCCCCGGGCGCGGCCCGGTGGACCAGCGCGTTGCTCACCCAGCCCGCCTGGACGGCCTTCACGTGGAAGGTCAGCAGCCCGTCCGGCCGGGGGGCCGAGGCGAACGAGAAGTGCCGCCAGACCCGCGGCCACCAGGGCGTCTCCAGACTGGTGTACTGCCCGGCCCGGTACGGGTACGCCTGGTCCGGCCGGACGGTGATCACCGCGACGTCCCGGGTACGGCGCTCGTGCCGGACCACCTCGCCCTGCCACCAGGGCGGCGAGGTGCGGGCGGCCTCCTCGGCGGCCTCGATCATGATCGAGGAGACCAGCCGGTAGACCCGGCGCCAGGCCAGCTCGGTCTCGGCGTCCCACCGGCTGCCCGCGTACCTGGCCAGCGCCTGCACCAGGCACTCGCCGACCGGGCCGTAGTGGCCGGTCAGCGTGCCGTACCGGCGGTGGCCGCGGCCGAGCGCGCCGAGGTGGACGCGCAGGCCGGCCGGGTCGTCGGCGCTGCGGGCGGCGGCCAGCAGCGCGCGGAACAGGCGGTCCCGCTGGACGTCCATGGCGGCCGGGAAGAGCGCCCGGACCTCGGGGTGGTGCAGGAAGATCAGCGCGTAGAAGTGCGCGGTGGCGCGGTCGGCGACCGGCTCGACGACCGCCAGGCTGGCCCGGATCAGCTCGATGTCCCGTACGGTGAGCGGCTGTTCGACGGCGGAGGCGCTGCTGTCAGGGGCCCTGTGGTCGGGGGCGGGCAGCGGGGCGGCCAACGGGGCCGACAGCTGGGCCGGACGGCCCCCGGCGGGCTCCTGCACGGCCCAGGCCCTGGTCCAACTGTCGCCGGGGCCAGCCCAGTTGAGGCCGGGCGCGTCGGTGAACAGCGGCCGGAACGCGGGGGCGGCAGGCGGCACGGCGGGCGGCCCCGCCGGCGGCTCCGGGTAGTCGGGCGCGGGGACGGCCGGCGGCTGCACCGGCGGGGCGGGCACCCACGGGAGGGCAGGCACCGCCGGGAGGACGGCCGTCGGCGCCTCGGCCGGGATCTGCGGCGGGAGGTCCGGCGGTGCCAGCGGCATCGGCGGCCGTTCGGGCCCCGCCCCGGCCGCCCTCGCGGCTCCCATTCCGGCCGCCATCCCGGCCGCCGTCACCTCGGCCGTCACGTGCACCATCGTGTCCGCCGTCGCGTCCGCCGCGTCCGGCCCCGCGTCCGCCGGGAGCTCCGGCAGGCCCGGGACGGAGGCGGCGCCCGCCGATCCGTGCCCGGTGCGGACCAGAAGTGTTCTGCGGGACTTCACCGCAACGTTTCGAGTACCCAAGAGAATCGTTTCGCCTCCGGCCGCCCTGCGCCACCACCTGGCTTGTCTCTGCTGACGCCTAGGCAGCGTGGCACGCCCGAACTGCTCATCCGACAAATCACGCGAAGCCCGGACACCCGGGCCCGGGACGCGCTACTCTCCCTCGTTCCGCCGCCCCGTCGCCCTGGGTGCGGAGCACACCACCCAGGGCGACCGAGCCGTGCTCAGAGCTGCCGCAGCAGCGTCCCCGGCCGCTCCACGCAGTCCGCGACGAACCGCAGGAAACCGCCCGCCGTCCCGCCGTCGCAGACCCGGTGGTCGAAGGTGAACGACAGCTGCACGACCTCGCGCACCACCAACTCCCCCTCGTGCACCCAGGGTTTGGCGACGATCCGGCCGACCCCGAGCATCGCCGCCTCGGGGTGGTTCAGGATCGGGGTGGAACCGTCCACACCGAACACCCCGTAGTTGTTCAACGTGAAGGTGCCGCCGGTCAGTTCGGCCGGGGTGAGCGAGCCGTCGCGCGCCGCGCCGGTCAACCGGCCCAGCTCCTCGCCGAGTTGCTCGGTGGTGCGGGCGTGGGCGTCCCGCACCACCGGGACGACCAGCCCCCGCTCGCCCTGTGCGGCGAAGCCCAGGTGCACCGCCGAGTGCCGGATGATGCCCGAACCGTCCTCCGTCATAATGGAGTTGAGCTCCGGGAAGCGGGCCAGCGCGACCGTGCAGATCCGGGCGAGCAGCGCCAGCACGCTCACCTTCGGGCCCGGGGCGGCATTCAACTGCCGCCGCAGCAGCATCAGTTCGGTGGCATCGGTGTCCACCCAGCAGGTCACGGCGGGGATCTCCCGGTGGCTGCGGCTGAGCTTCTCGGCCACCGCCTTGCGCAGCCCGCGCAGCGGGACGACGCCCTCCCGCACGACCGGCGCCGGAGCCGTCGGGGCCGTCGGAGCCGTCAGGGCCGTCGGGGCCGCCGACTTCGCCGCGACCGCCCGTTCGACGTCCGCGCGCATGATCAGCCCGTCCGGGCCGCTGCCGGAGAGCGCGGCCAGGTCGACCCCCTGCTCCCGGGCCAGCCGCCGCACCAGCGGCGAGATCACCGGCACCACGCCCGGAGCGGTCCGCACCACCAGCGCGGGAGCCGGAACGACAACCGGGACAACAGCCGGAACAGGAACCGGAACGGCAGCAGGAACACCAGCAGGAGGAACAGCAGCCGCAGCCCCGACCCGACGCCGACGCCCGCCCTTCCCCGGCTCCGCGACCCCGTACCCGACCAGCGGCCGCTCCACCTCCGCCGCCGCCTCGGCCAGCATCCCGGCCGCCGCCTCGACCAGCAGCGAAGCCCCGTCCGCCGGAGCCACCGCGACCGTCACCAGCGGCGCGCCCACGGCGATCTCCTCGCCCTCCCCGCCGTACCGGGCGGTGACCACCCCGCCGTACGGGCAGGGCACCTCCACCACGGCCTTGGCGGTCTCCACCTCCACCACCGGCTGGTCGACCGCGATCACCTCGCCGACCTCGACCAGCCACCGCACCACCTCGGCCCCGGTGAGTCCCTCACCGAGGTCGGGCAGCCGGAACTCGCGCACGACGGGCATCATCCTCGGTCCTCCCACTGCAGCCGGGCGACCGCGTCCAGGATCCGGTCCACCCCGGGCAGGTGGTGGTGCTCCAGCATCGGCGGCGGGTACGGGATGTCGAAGCCGGTCACCCGCAGCACGGGCGCGGCCAGGTGGTGGAAGCAGCGCTCGGTGACCCGGGCGGCGATCTCCGCGCCGGTGCCGCCGAA
Source organism: Kitasatospora sp. NBC_01300 (assembly GCF_041435235.1). Taxonomy (NCBI): domain Bacteria; kingdom Bacillati; phylum Actinomycetota; class Actinomycetes; order Kitasatosporales; family Streptomycetaceae; genus Kitasatospora; species Kitasatospora sp. NBC_01300. The sequence continues at coordinate 3,878,548 of NZ_CP108408.1, forward strand.
GCCGCTCGCCTCGTGCACCACCACGGCCCGGCCGAGCGAGCGCACCACCCGGCAGACCGTCTCGTCGTCGAACGGCACCAGGGTGCGCAGGTCCAGCACCGCGAGGTCCCAGCCCTCGGCCTTCGCCGTCTCGGCCGCCTCCAGGCAGACCGGCAGCGAGGGCCCGTAGGTGATCAGCACGGCGGAGGTGCCGGGCCGCCGCAGCACGGCCCGGCCGATCGGCTCGACCGGCGCGGCCGGGTCGAACGCGTCCTTGCCCCAGTAGAGCCGCTTGGGCTCCAGGAAGACCACCGGGTCGTCGGAGGCGATCGAGGCCCGCAGCAGCCCGTACGCGTCGGCGACCGTCGCCGGGGTGACCACGTGCAGGCCGGGGGTGGCCGCGTAGTACGCCTCGGAGGCGTCGCTGTGGTGCTCGACCCCGCCGATGCCGCCGCCGTACGGGATGCGGACGGTGATCGGCAGCGGGAGCCGGCCGGCCGTGCGGTTGCGCATCTTGGCGACGTGCGAGAACAGCTGCTCCAGCGCGGGGTAGGCGAAGGCGTCGAACTGCATCTCGACGACCGGGCGCAGCCCGTACATCGCCATGCCGATCGCGGTGCCGAGGATGCCGGCCTCGGCCAGCGGGGTGTCCAGGCAGCGGTCGGGGCCGAACTCGGCGGTCAGCCCGTCGGTGATCCGGAAGACGCCGCCGAGCGCGCCGACGTCCTCGCCGAGCACGTGCACCGTCGGATCCTCGCGCAGGGCGTCGCGCAGCGCCGCGTTGAGCGCCTGCGCCATGCTCGCCGTACGGGTCGGTGTGGCCGTCTGGTTCATCAGTGCTGCACCTCGGCCTCGGCGGCCAGCTCGGCGGACAACTGGGCGGCCTGTTCCCTCAGTTGCGGGGTCGGCTCGGCGAAGACATGGGTGAACAGGGCCATCGGGTCCAGCTCGGGGTCGGCGTGGAACTCGGCCCGCATCCGGGCCGCCAGCGCCTCCGCCTCGTCGGCCGCCGACTGCACCAGCGCGTCGTCCAGGACGCCGAGTTCGCGCAGCGAGCGGTCCATCAGCAGGATCGGGTCGTACTCCCGCCAGGCGGCCACCTCCGGGTCGGTGCGGTAGCGGGTGGCGTCGTCGGCGTTGGTGTGCGCCTCGACCCGGTAGGTGAGCGCCTCGACCAGGGTCGGGCCGCCGCCGGTCCTGGCCCGCTCGACCGCCTCGGTCAGGACGCCGTGCACGGCGGGCGCGTCGTTGCCGTCCACCAGCCGGCCCGGCATGCCGTAGCCGACGGCCTTGTGGGCGAGGGTGGGCGCGGCGGACTGCGCGCTGAGCGGGACGGATATCGCGTAGCCGTTGTTCTGCACCAGGAAGACCACCGGCGCCTGGAGCACCGCGGCGAAGTTCAGCGCCTCGTGGAAGTCGCCCTCGCTGGTGCCGCCGTCGCCGAGCATGGCCAGCGCGACCACCGGCTCGCCGGCCAGCCGGGCGGCGTGCGCCAGCCCGACGGCGTGCGGGGCCTGGGTGGCGAGCGGGGTGCAGAGCGGGGCGGTGCGGGTGGCGCGCGGGTCGTAGCCGGTGTGGGCGGTGCCGCGCAGCAGGGTCAGCGCCTCCAGCGGGTCGACGCCCCGGGAGACCACCGCGAGGGTGTCGCGGTAGCTGGGGAACAGCCAGTCGGCCTCGCCGAGCACCAGCGCGGCGGCGACCTGGCAGGCCTCCTGGCCGGTGGACGCCGGGTAGACGGCCAGCCGGCCCTGCTTGGTCAGGGTGGTGGCCTGCTGGTTGAAGCGGCGGCCGACCACCAGGCGGCGGTACAGCTCGCGCAGCAGTGCGGGGTCGTACTTCTCCAGCGCGGGGGTGCCGAGCACCCGGACCGGTGAGGCGTCCGGGAGCAGGGGGGCCGGGTCGGTCCGCGGGGCGGTGGCCCCGGGGGTCCAGCCGGGCACCGCCGTGTGGTGTCTGTGGTCGAGAACGGTCATCTCGGGGCACCTCCTGGGGTGGCGGGGGCTCCCTACCGATTGTTCGGTCGTCTGTTCATCTTGACCAGAAGCGTGACAAGGTGGTGGACATTCGGCCTGAGCGGCGGTCGACTGGTGGCAGTGCGTCCAATCGGCGAGGGTGGGGGGTCATGTCGGCTGAACAGATGTCCAGACTCGACCGGGTCGACCGTTCGATCCTGCGGCTGCTGCAGCAGGACGGCCGCGCCTCGATCCGCTCGGTGGCCGAGCGGGTGCACGTGTCCCGGGCGAACGCCTACGCCCGGATATCCAGGATGGTCGAGGACGGCATCATTCGCGGCTTCACCGCCCGCGTCGACCACGAACGGGCAGGTCAGGGCGCGTCCGCGTACATCACCCTGAAGATCGTCCAGAACTCCTGGCGCACGGTCCGGGAGCAGCTGCTGGAGCTCCCCGGGGTCGCCCACATCGCCCTGGTCGGCGGAGACTTCGACGTCCTGCTGCTGGTGCACACCGCGGACAACCACGCGCTGCGGGAACTGGTGCTGGGCAGCATCCAGTCCATCCCCCAGGTGCTCGGCACCCGGACCATGCTGATCTTCGAGGAGACCGACCAGGTCCCCCCGGACTGACCGGTCCCCCCGGACCGACCACCCGGCCGCCGGCCGGCGGCGGCTACCGCGCGCGCAGCCCGTCGAAGGCCAGGTGGACGACCGCGTCCGCGACGCCGTCGGTGCCCTTGAGGCCCGGCCGGTACCACTCCACGATCGAGTTGATCATCCCGAACAGCAGCCGGGTGGCCAGCCGCGGCTCGACGTCCGCGCGCAGCGCACCGTCCGCGACCGCCGCCCGCAGCAGCTCGGCGACCTGGTGGTCGAACTCCCGGCGCCGCTCCAGCGCCCACTGCTCGGTCGCCGTGTTCCCGCGCACCCGCAGCAGCAGCGTCACGTACGGCAGTTCCGCGAGCAGCACCTCGGCGGTGCGGCGCACCACGTGCTCCAGCCGCTCCACCGCCGGGCCCCGCACCGCCGCCGGCTCGGCCAGGATCGCGAACAGCCCGTCCAGCGCCCGCCCGACGGCCAGCCGCAGCAGCTCCTCCTTGCCGCGGACGTGGTGGTAGATGGACGACTTGGAGATCCCGGCCGCCCGGGACAGGTCCTCCATCGAGGTGCCGTCGTAGCCGCGCTCGTTGAACACGTCGACGGTCACCGCGAGCAGTGACTCCACGGTGTAGGCGGTACGCGCGCTGTGATCGGCCATCCTCCGAGTATCCCCGGCCGCCCGGCGCCGTACGCGATCGGGTCGGTTGGTCCACACCAGGCCCCGATGCACAGGCCCTAGACTCGGCGGACGATCGTCCACGTCCAGCAGGGTGGGGTCCAGTCCGAATGAACGCAATACCGGCCGTCGCCTCCGACGTGCCCGAGCAGCGCAGCGATGATCCGGAGGGCGCTCCCGGCAGCGGCTGGCGGGAAGCCGCCCGCGCCCTGGTGGTCCGGTTCGGGCCGGCGGTGTGGTGCTACGCGGTGCTGAAGCTGATCGGCTTCACCGTCTTCATGAAGCTGCTCTCCTTCTCCGGCGACTACCTCAAGAAGCCGGCCCGGTTCGGCGGCGGCGCCAACCCCTGGGACGTGCTGGCCACCTGGGACGGCTGGTGGTACCAGCAGGTGGCCCAGTTCGGCTACCACCCGGCACTCGTCACGATCCCCAACGGCCCGGTCGGCTTCTCCGTCGAGCAGAACTCCGCCGCGTTCTTCCCGCTCTACCCGGGCCTGATGCGGATGACCTCGGACGTCACCGGCCTCGGCCTGTACGGCGCCGGGATGCTGGTCTCGGTGGTGGCCTCGCTGTTCGCCGCCGCCGGGATCTACGCCGTGGTGGACCGGATGGCCGGCCCCAGGGCGGGCGTGATCGCGGCCGGGATCTGGGCGATCGCCCCGGGCTCGGGCGCCGAGTGGGCGGTCTACTCGGACTCCACCTTCGTCGCGCTGGCCGCCTGGGCCTGCTACTGCGTGATGACCAAGCAGTGGGTCGCCGCCGGGGTGATCACCCTGGTCACCGGGCTCAACCGGCCGACCGCCGCGGCGCTGATAGGCGCGGTCGGCCTGGCCGCGCTGGTGGAGCTGTACCGGCGCGAGAGCGGCATCCTGCGCCCGCTGACCGCGATGCTACTGGCCCCGGTCGGCCTGCTCGGCTACGTGGCCTGGGTGGGCTGGCGGATGGGCGAGTGGGGCGGCTACTTCCGGCTCCAGCACGACGCCTGGCTGCACTACTTCGACTGGGGCCAGGGCACCTGGCACGCGATCCGCGGCGTGCTGCTGGGCCGCAACGACTACCCGTTCGCGTTCCCGGTGCCGGACCTCTTCGCCACCCTGATCGTGCTCACCCTGCCGGTGCTGATCGTGCTGCTGATCCGGCTGCGCCCGCCGCTGGTGCTCACCGCCTACACGCTGGCCACGATCGTCTCGGTGCTGGGGAGCCTCGGCATCTTCGGCAACGTCTCGCGCTACCTGCTGCCGGCGTTCCCGCTGCTGATCGCGCTCGCGGTGGCGATGCGCAAGCTCAGCTGGCCGGTGCTGGCCGCGGTGCTGGGCTTCGGCGCGGTCGCCTCCGGCTGGTACGCGGGGTACGTCATCTTCGAGCTGGGCGTGCCGTAGGCCCTGCCCCGCACCGGCCCCCGGGGGCGCGTCCACGACGGACGCGCCCCCGCGCGTTCTCCGGCCACCGCCCCGTACGTCCTCCCGGATTCCGTCCCCTGCACCCTCTTGAGCCGACCGATCGTTCGGTTACCCTGTGACGTGTCCCGTCCTCCCTCCTGAGGAGCGCACAGATGTCCGCAGCGGTCACCCACCCCCTCGTCGGCGAACTGGTCGAGCGCCACCAGGCCACCCTGGACGCCGCCCTCGACGCCGCCGCCAAGCGCGACTACTGGTCGCCCTACCCCGAGTTCCCGAAGGCGTACGGCGAGAGCGGCCCGGCGGACGGCAAGGCCGCCTTCGACGCCCTGCTCGGCCAGCCGTTCACCCTCGACGGCCACCCCGCCGACGGCGACCTGGTCGGCGGCGAGGCCTCCCCGTACGGCATCGAGCTGGGCATCGGCTACCCGCACGCCGACCCGGACGCGCTGATCGCCGCGCTGAGCGCCGCCCGACCCGACTGGGCCGCCGCCACCCCGCTGGAGCGCGCCGCCGTCTGCCTGGAGATCCTGCACCGGATCAACGCCCGCTCCCACGAGTTCGGCCAGGCCGTCATGCACACCACCGGCCAGGCCTACGGCATGGCCTTCCAGGCCGGCGGCCCGCACGCCCAGGACCGCGGCCTGGAGGCGGTCACCTACGCCTACGCCGAGCAGACCCGGCTGCCCCGCCGGGCCGGCTGGACCAAGCCCCAGGGCAAGCGCGAACCGCTGGTGATGACCAAGGAGTTCACCGTCGTCCCGCGCGGCCTCGCGCTGCTGGTCGGCTGCAACACCTTCCCCACCTGGAACGGCTACCCCGGCCTGTTCGCCTCGCTGGCCACCGGCAACCCGGTGCTGGTCAAGCCGCACCCGCGCGCCGTGCTGCCGCTCGCGCTGACCGTCCGGACCGCCCGCGAGGTGCTCGCCGAGGCCGGCTACGACCCCAACCTGGTCTGCCTGGCCGTCGAGCACGAGGGCGGCACCGTCGCCCAGACCCTCGCCGTCCGCCCCGAGATCCGGCTGATCGACTACACCGGTTCCACCGCCTTCGGCGACTGGCTGGAGGAGCACGCCAAGCAGGCCGAGGTGTACACCGAGAAGGCCGGCGTCAACGCGGTCGTCATCGACTCCACCGACGACTACAAGGGCATGCTCGGCAACCTGGCCTTCGCCCTCTCGCTCTACAGCGGCCAGATGTGCACCACCCCGCAGAACCTGCTGATCCCGCGCGGCGGCATCGCCACCGACCAGGGCGACAAGTCCTACGACCAGGTCGTCGCCGACCTCGCCGCCGCCATCGACGGCCTGCTCTCCGACGACGCCCGCGCCGCCGCCATCCTCGGCGCCGTGGTCAACCCGGGCGTGCTGCAGCGCTCGGCCGCCGCGGCCGGCGGCGAGTACGGCGAGCTCGCCCTCGCCCCGCGCGCGGTGACCTCGCCGGACTTCCCCGGCGCGACCGTCCGCACCCCCGCGCTGGTCAAGCTCGACGCCGACAAGCCGGACGACCGCGCGGTCTTCCGCACCGAGTGCTTCGGCCCGGTCTCCTTCGCCGTCGCCGTCGAGTCCACCCCCGCCGCCGTCGAGCTGCTGCGCACCACCGTCCGCGACAAGGGCGCCATGACGGCCTCCGGCTACACCACCTCGCCCGAGGTGGAGGGCCTGCTGGTGGCCGCCGCGCTCGACGCCGGCGTCTCGCTCTCGCTCAACCTGACCGGCGGCGTCTACCCCAACCAGACCGCCGCCTTCTCCGACCTGCACGGCACCGGCGCCAACCCGGCCGCCAACTCGGCCTACTGCGACGGCGCGTTCGTCGCCAACCGGTTCCGCACCGTGGAGGTCCGCCGGCACGGCTGAGCGCCGTCCCGGCCCCGTCCGATCCGCTCCGGGCCCCGGCGGTCACCCACCGCCGGGGCCCGGCGGTTCACAGCTCCCCAGGGGCCCTGGATGATGGAGTCTGGGAGAACGCCGGACACGGCGTCCAACCGCCCTCCGAACACCGGGAGCTGACACATGACCGCGAAGCCGACGACCGCCACCGACGTCCTGATCGTCGGTGCCGGACCGACCGGACTGCTACTGGCCGGCGACCTCGCCGCGGCCGGGGTCGGCGTCACCATCCTGGAGAAGCGCGGCGCCGAGTCCAACCTGACCCGGGCCTTCGCCGTGCACGCCCGCAGCCTGGAGCTCCTGGACGCCCGCGGCCTCGCCGACGACCTCATCGCCACCGGCCGCCCGGTCACCGGCCTGAGGATGTTCGACCGCTTCGGCATCGACCTGAGCTCGCTGCCCACCCGCTTCCCGTTCGTCCTGATCACGCCGCAGTACCACGTCGAACGGCTGCTCCAGGAGCGCGCCGAGCAGGCCGGCGCGACCATCCTGCGCGGCGCCGAGGTCACCGCCCTGCGCCAGGACGCCGAGGGCGTCACCCTGGAGACCCGCGACGGGAACACCTTCACCGCCCGGTACGCGGTCGGCACCGACGGCGTCCGCTCCACCGTGCGCGACCTGCTCGGCATCCCGTTCCCCGGCGAGTCCGTGGTCGACTCGGTGATGCTCGCCGACGTCCGGCTGGAGCGCGAGCCCGCCGACACCATCACCGTCGGCGCCAACGAGACCGGCTTCTCCTTCCTCGCCCCCTTCGGCGACGGCTGGTACCGGCTGATCGCCTGGGACCGCAAGGAGCAGCAGCCCGACGGCACCACCCCCTCGCCGGAACGCCTCGCCACCATCGCCCGGACCACCCTCGGCGAGGACTACGGCCTGCACGACGTCCGCTGGAGCTCCACCTTCCACAGCGACGAGCGCCAGGCCCCCAACTACCGCTCCGGCCGGGTCTTCCTGGCCGGCGACGCCGCGCACTGCCACTCCCCGGCCGGCGGCCAGGGCATGAACACCGGACTCCAGGACGCCGCCAACCTGTCCTGGAAGCTCGCCGCCGCCCTCCAGGGCCGCGCCACCGACGCCCTGCTCGACACCTACCAGAGCGAACGGCACCCGGTCGGCCGGACGGTGCTGCGCACCTCCGGCGCGCTGATCCGGCTCGCCCTCGCCGAGTCCGCCCCCACCCGCGCCCTGCGCGGGGCGCTCACCACGCTCGGCGGCCACCTGGACCTGGTCACCGAGCGCGGCGCCCGGATGGTCTCCGGCATCGACATCTCCTACCCGGCCCCGAAGGACGCCCACCCGCAGGTCGGCAAGCGCGTCCCGGACCTGCGGCTGACGGCGCTGCGCAAGCCCGTCGAGGGCGCCCCGGCCGCCCCCGAGCGGCTCTACGAGGCGCTGCGCGAGGGGAAGTTCGTCCTGGTCAGCAACGACGAGCTGGCCGCCGCCGAGCCCTGGGCGGACCGCATGGTCACCGCCGCCCCGGCCGACCCGCACGGCAAGCTGCGCGACACCGTCCTGCTGATCCGCCCGGACGGCTACGCCGCCTGGGGCGCCGTCGACCCCGGCCAGGGCGAGCTCCGCACCGCCCTGACCGCCTGGCTCGGCACCCCCTGACCCCCGTCGGCGGGTGCGCGGCCTCCCCGCGCACCCGCCAGGCGCGCCGCCGGACCGGCTGTCAGACCGGTTTTCGGGCCCGGCCTTTCACATAGTTCCGCGCCGCCTGCGCCCCGTTCCCGCGCGTCGCCGTTCGGCCCACGCCGGTCATGCTTCCCGCGCGGCCCCACCCGGTTCCACGTCCGTCCCTTCCGTCCCCCACCGGTAGGGACCGGTTCCGGAATCCGGGCCATTCACTGTATGGAATCCCCGCATTCCGGGTGTCCACAGTTGACTGTTTTTTAGCAACGAATTGCTTGACCATGAGCCACTTTGCGCACTGGTTCTGTCATGTTCTAGCCAGCGTTTTCGACTCCGGAACGCTCTGGCCCCTTGCCGGCCCCCACAGCCGGCCAGAGGAGGATCCGTTGCGCCCCCGCTCCCTTGCCCTCGCCGCGGCGATAGCCGTGCTGCCGCTGACCGCCGTCTCGCTCGGTGTCTCCACCGCGCAGGCCGCCCCCGCTCCCCGTGTCGCGCTCCCGAACACCGTCAACCCGGCGGTGGCCCACTCGGAGAAGAAGGGCGACGTCCCGGCCGAGCAGCAGATCTCGGTGGCCGTCAGCCTGAAGCTGCGTGACACCGCCGCCCTCGACCGCTTCCTCGCCGCGGTCGCCACCCCCGGCACCCCCGAGTTCGGCAAGTACCTGACGCCGGAGCAGTTCACCGCCCGGTTCGGGCCGACCCAGGCCGCCGTCGACCAGGTCAAGACCTACCTGGCCGCCCAGGGCCTGACCGTCACCGAGGTGAGCGCCAACCGCCAGGTGGTCAGCGCCCACGGCACCAACGCGCAGATCTCCCAGGCCTTCGGCACCCACGAGAGCTCCTACGTCGACCCGCAGCTGCAGCGCGCCTTCTTCGCCAACGACGCCGCCGCCTCCGTCCCGGCCGACCTGGCCGACGTGGTCCAGGGCGTGAGCGGCCTGGACAACCACGCGGTCCGCAAGAACCGCCTGGCCAAGCCGAACTCGGTCACCCCGCACACGGCCTCCTCGACCCCGAGCGGCTTCGGCCCGTCGCAGTACGACGGCGCCTACAACCTGAACAAGACCGGCGCCGACGGCACCGGCACGACGGTCGCCCTCTGGGAGTTCGACGGCTACTCGTCCTCCAACCTGACCACCTACGACTCGCAGTACGGCCTGTCCGGCCCGGCCGTCTCCACGGTCTCGGTGGACGGCGCCAACTACGACTCCGCCCCCGGCGGGGGCCAGGGCGAGGTCGAGCTGGACAGCGAGATCGTCCGCGGCGCGGCGCCGAAGGCGACCCAGCTGGTCTACGAGGCGCCCAACAGCGACCAGGGCGAGATCGACATGGCCAACAAGATCGTGGCCGACAACCAGGTCTCGGTCATCTCGATCTCGTGGGGCTCCTGCGAGCCGGACACCACCGCCGCCTCGATGACGGCCGTGGACAACGCCTTCAAGCAGGCCGCCGCCCAGGGCATCTCGATCTTCTCCGCCTCCGGTGACGACGGCTCCCGCGACTGCACCCGCTCCACCAGCGGCTCGTCGGTCAAGGCGGTCGACTTCCCGGCGTCCAGCCCGCACCAGACCGGCGTCGGCGGCACCAACCTCCAGGTGTCCGGCACCTCGTACTCCTCGGAGAGCGCCTGGAGCAGCGCCGGCGGCGGCGTCTCCACCGTGTTCGGCAAGCCGACCTGGCAGACCGGCACCGGTACCGGCACCGGCACCATGCGCACCGTTCCGGACGTCTCCTCCAACGCCGACCCGGCGAGCGGCTTCGCGATCTACACGGCCGGCTCCTGGCAGGTCTACGGCGGCACCAGCGCGGCGGCGCCGCTGTGGGCGGGCTACGCGGCCCAGTTCAACCAGAAGGCCAAGGCGGCCGGCCAGCCGGTCCTGGGCGAGGCGAACCCGAAGCTGTACGCGGTCGCGAACAGCAGCAACTACTCCGGCGCCTTCCACGACGTGACCAGCGGCTCCAACCAGGACTTCCCGGCCGGGACGGGCTACGACCAGGTCACCGGCTGGGGCACCCCGATCGCCGACGGCCTGACCACCGCCCTGCTCGGCGGCGGCTCCACCACCCCGCCCACCGGCGGCTGCACCGCGGCCCAGCTGATCGGCAACGGCGGCTTCGAGACCGGCACCGCCGCCCCGTGGACCACCTCCAGCGGCGTGATCGACAACAGCTCCTCGCAGGCGGCCCACTCGGGCAGCTGGAAGGCCTGGCTGGACGGCTACGGCAGCGCCCACACCGACACCCTGTCGCAGACCGTCTCGGTGCCGGCCGGCTGCAAGTCCGCCAGCCTCACCTTCTGGCTGCACATCGACACCGCGGAGACCGGCACCACCGCGTACGACAAGCTGACCGTCCAGGCCAACGGCACCACGCTGGCGACGTACTCCAACGTCAACGCCGCCGCCGGCTACGTGAAGCGCACCCTGGACCTCTCCTCCTTCGCCGGCAAGAGCGTGACCATCAAGTTCACCGGCACCGAGGACGGCTCCAACCAGACCAGCTTCGTGATCGACGACGTCGCGCTGAACGTCAACTGACCACCAGCGGGTAGCACCACCTGACCCCCGCCGGGGCGGCGCCGACAGGGCCCGCCCCGGCGGTGTGCGTCCGCCCGGCGCGGCGGACGACGGGGGCGGGCGGCGAGGGAGTGTGTTTCCGAACTGTTTCAAGATCACTAACCCTTCGGTTCACCTGCCGTGACCCCTGTCATACGCACGACTGATGACGTAGCCTCTCGACCGTGCATAGGGTTCCCCAAAGCTCGGTGAAGCCGTCGGCGGCGAGCCTCGGCGCCGGCCAGGCCCCTCCGAACTCACCTGGCGGGGAGGGTCACCGCATGGCCGCACAGCAGCCTCAGGACTCCGCGCGACTCCGGCTGGTCGGACTGCGCCCGGAGCGCCCCGGCCCGTCCGTACCCGCACCGCCTCCGACACCCGCGCACGCCGGGCGGGCCACCGCCCCCGGCGGATTCGCGGACACCCTGCACCTGGCCATCGAGGCCAGTGGCCTCAGCCTGGACCGGATCAGAGCCGCCCTCACCCAACGCGGCGTCAGGGTCAGCGTCACGACGCTGAGTTACTGGCGGCGCGGACGCAGCCAGCCCGAGCGGGCCAGCTCGCTGAGGGCCGTCCACCTGCTGGAGGAACTGCTCGGACTGCCGCACAGCGCGCTCACCTCGCTGCTCGGCCCGCCCCGCCCGCGCGGCCGCTGGGCCGCCGTCGCGAACACCTGCCACCTCGGCCTGGAGGACGTCTGGCCGGGCGAACGGCAGATCGCGGACATCTTCGCCGAGCTGGACGCCCCGCCGCAGGGCGAACTGGAGCGGCTGAGCATCCACGACTCGTACTACGTGGACGCCGAGCGGCGCGGCAACCTGCTGCGGATGCGCCAGGTGGTGCGCGCCACCGTCAGCGGCGTGGGCCGCTGCCTGGTCGTGCACAAGGCCGACGAGGAGGCGACCGGCTGCCCGGAGATCACCTCGGTGCGGCACGGCCGGCTGGGCCGGGTCCGGCGCCGTCCGGAGACCGGACTGACCGTCGGCGAGCTGATGCTGGACCGCCCGCTGGCGCTCGGCGACAGCACGGTCTTCGAGTACGAGGTGGAGATCCCGCCGGGCGGCCCGACGCTGGAGTACAGCCGCCGCTTCGCCACCCCGGTGCGCGAGTACGTGCTCCAGGTGCACTTCGACCCGGCGGCCGTCCCGGCGCACTGCGAGCGCTACGACCGCGAGCCGGGCGCGGACGTCGACCACCGCCGCGAGCAGCTCTGGATCGGCGCCTCCGCGAGTGCCCACGTGCTCGCCCCGGACCAGCAGCCCGGGCACATCGGCATCCGCTGGGAGTGGCAGTAGCCGCCCCCGGCGTCCAGCCGCACCCGGCGTCCCGCTGCCCCCGAACTCCACCGCCGCCGCCCTCCTCGAACCGGCCCGCGCACCCCCGCCGAGCCTGACCCTCCGCCAGTCCCCGCACCGGCACTAGCGCCTCCCCCTCACCCCCGCCACGCCCGGGCCGCCGAACGGTTGTCACCCGTCCGGCGCAATCCGCCGTGCCACCTTCCGCCCGCTTTGGGACTTTGGTCCCGATAACACGCGGGGCCGGCCCGGGAAGGCCAGTCCTGTCACGCCGTCAGGCGTCGACCAGGAAGACCGCAGGAAAGAGGCGGAGCATGACCCGTACCGACCACCTGTCCCCGCTACTGGAATTCGACGAGGTCGAACCGGACGAGGACTGCATATGCGGGGGCTGCAGCGCCCGCCGCCGCGCCCGGCGGCAGGCCGCACCCGTGCACGAGGGCGGGCACGCCGCGGCCCGCAGCATCCGCCGCCGGGCCGCCGTGCTGATGGCCGCCGTCGGCACCGCGGTGGGCGGCGGGACGGCCGCCGCCGGACACGCCACCGCCGCCCCCACCCCGAGCCCCACCCCGGGCGGCAGCAGCACCGCCCAGCCCCCGCAGACCCCGCAGGGCGAGGTCAGCGGCCTCTACGGCCAAGCACCCGGCGCCCGCGCCTTCGCCGCCCCGCGCGCCGCCGCCCAGCCGCCCACCCGGGCGCAGATCATCCAGCGCGCCCAGGGCTGGGTCGACCAGCAGGTGCCGTACGGCATGGGCAGCTACTGGTCGGACGGCTACCGCCAGGACTGCTCCGGCTTCGTCTCGATGGCCTGGGGCCTCGGCAGCAGCCAGACCACCTGGACCCTGCCGAACTTCGCCGAGCGGATCGGCAAGGCCGACCTCCAGCCCGGCGACGTGCTGATCTACAACAACCCGGCCAGCCCGCAGTCCGGCTCGCACGTGACGATCTTCGGCGGCTGGACGGACTCCTCCCTCACCCGCTACCTCGCCTACGAGCAGACCTCCCCCGGCACCAAGAAGCGCGACACCCCGTACGCCTACTGGAACAACTCCGGCGCCTACGTCCCGTACCGCTACACCGGCCTGTCCGGCGGCAGCAACGACGGCGCCCCGGCCACCGCCTTCCCGGGCGCGGACAAGTTCGGCCCCGGCGCGAACAACGCGTACGTCACCGAGCTCGGCCGGCTGCTGGTGCAGCGCGGCGGCGCCCGGTTCTACTCCGAGGGCCCCGACCCGCACTGGGGCGAGGCCGACCGGCGGGCCACCCAGGCCTTCCAGGAGGCCCAGGGCTGGCGCGGCGCCGAGGCCGACGGCATCCCCGGCAAGGACACCTGGGACTACCTGGTCAACGGCAAGGGCCGCGCCATCGACGCCGGCACCACCCCGCTACCGCCGCCGGTCCAGCCCGGCACCGGGGCGCCCGCCTTCCCCGGCCGGCAGTACTTCGGCCCGGGCCAGAACAACGACCAGGTCCGCCTGCTGGGCGAGCAGCTGGTGCGCAAGGGCTTCGGCGGCTCGTACAGCGTCGGCCCCGGCCCGCGCTGGAGCGAGAGCGACCGGCGGGCCGTCCAGGCCTTCCAGCAGGCCCAGGGCTGGCGCGGCGCCGAGGCCGACGGCTACCCCGGCCCTGACACCTGGCGCCGACTCTTCGCCCAGGGGCTCTGAACGGCGTGGTGCCCGCCGGGCGGGCACCACGCCTCACCCCTGGGGCTTCGACGACATCCAGTGGAAGAGGCCCATCGCCACGCTGGTGGCCAGGTTGAAGCTGGACACCCCCGGCTGCATCGGCACCGAGACCAGGTGGTCCGCCCGCGCCTTGAGCTCCGCCGAGACGCCGTGCCGCTCGGTGCCGAAGGCGAGCAGCGCGTCGTCCGGGAACGGCAGCGTCCGGATGTCCGCGCCCTCCGGGTCCAGCACGTACAGCGGCCCGGCGGGCAGCTCCGGCAGGGCCAGCCGCTCCACCGCGGTGGCGAAGTGCAGGCCCGCACTGCCGCGCAGCACGGTCGGGTGCCAGGGGTCCAGATCGCCGGTGGTCACCACGCCGGTGGCGCCGAAGCCGGCCGCCAGCCGGATCACCGCCCCGACGTTGCCCAGGTTGCGCGGGTTCTCCAGCAGCACCACCGGGGCCGGGCGCGGGCGCCGGGCCAGGGCCGCCAGGTTCGCGTCGACGGACGGCCGCGCGGCCAGGGCGACCACCCCGGTCGGGTGCAGCCGGGGTGCCAGCGTCCGCAGCCGGTCCTCGGGCAGCTCCACCGCCAGCGCGTCCAGCGCCGGCGCGACGTCCGGCGCCAGTTCCCCGGCCAGGGCCAGCAGCGCCGCCCGGTCGGCGGTCAGCACCCGCCGGACGTCCCCGCCGAAGCGCAGCGCGTGCTTCAGCGGGTGGAACCCGTCCAGCAGGACGGCCCCCGGCTCCCGCTCCGCCGCCCGCCACGCCCGCAGCACCTCGTCGTCCATGGCGTTCACGGCGTTCATGGCGTTCACTCTGCCACCTCGTCCGAAGCCGTCTGACCCAGGGCCGTCTGACCCGGAGCCACCTGATCCAGGACCGCCTGATCCGGGGCCGTCCCGCCCGGGCCGGGCTCGCCGGGGCGGCCGGCGGCGGCGATCACCTCGTCGAAGCCGAGCGGCCGGCCGGTCGGGCCGTCCGGATCGGCGGCGAGCCCCGCGAGCGCGAGGTCGAGGTGCCGGTGGACCAGCGTGCCGTCCGCGTCGAGCGCGGCCAGCGCGCCCGGCAGCGGGCGGGACACCCGGACGCAGAGCAGCACCAGGTCGCCCATCCCCACGTCGGCCCGCAGCCGCCCGGCGTCCTGGGCGGCGCGCAGCAGCGCCTCGACGGCGGTGACGACGTCGAGGCGGACGGCGACCAGGCCCTCGTCCACCACCAGCCGCTCCAGCAGCACCACGATCGCCGCGCCCATCCGCAGGTCTGCGGCGGCGTGCACGAAGCGGCGCAGCGCCCGGTACGGGTCGGTCTCGTCGCGACGGGCCTGTTCGGCGGCCTCGGCGAGCCGGGCCAGCAGGTCGGTCACCAGGGCGCGGACCAGGGCCTCCCGGTCGGGGAAGCGCCGGTAGAGGGTGGCCGGGCCGACCCCGGCCCGCCGGACGACGGCGTCCAGCGGGGCGTCCGGGCCCCGTTCCAGGAACACCTCGCAGGCGGCGTCCAGGATCCTGCGCCGGCTGCGTTCCGCGTCGGCCCTCATCGGCAACTCCCTAACCGGAGAAATTCTCTCCCCCTATGCTAGCGTCCCAGTGAAGCGGAGAAAATCTCTCCGCATCGTTGAGGAGCCGAGGAGTGACGCCGTGACCACCACCGCGCTCACCGTCCACACCGACATCGACGGCACCAGCCACCCGCGCGAGGCCGTCCTCGCCTGGGAGCTCGACCGCGCCCGCACCGCCCTGCGCCTGCTCAAGCAGCGCCTCGGCGACGACCGGACGCGCGAACTGCTCACCCCCGACACCACCGCCGCCGACACCGCCCTGGCCGCCTGGGCCCATGCCTCCGGCGGCCGGTGGAGCACCGCCGTCACCGAGCTCACCGCCGCCGGCATCGACGCCGACCGCTTCCTCACCTGGTGGCAGGGCCGCCTGCACGCCCCCGACCGGGACGCCCTGCTCGCCGCCAACCCCGAGCACTACCTGGCCGACTCCACCGGCGAACGGGTCGAGATCATCGAGACCCTCGGCACCGGCCCGGCCCGCTTCTTCCTGCGCTTCCACGACGACGTCCCGATCGCCGGGCCCGGCCACCAGGCCTTCCCGGTCCGCATCGGCGGCACCGGCACCCTCGCCGACGGCACCGAGGTGCTGCGGGTGATGCACGAGTTCGCCGACACCCCGGACGGCCTGCGGATCCGCCTCACCGTCCAGTTCCCCGAGGCCGCCCCCGCCCTCCTCGGCACCGGCCACCAGTGGCACTTCGCTTGCGAGTTCGCCAACTGGCTGGAGGCCGCGGCCCGCGCCGCCTGACGCCCGGCACCGTTCGCCCCCGAAATCCGCCCTCCGCTGTCCGCCCCCCGACGTTCGCCCTTCCAGGAGGGGCGAACGTCGCCTACTGCGGCCCCCGCACGTCCTCCCGCCCCCGCAGCGCCCGCTCCAGGTCCTTCAGCGCCTGCCCCAGCAGCCGCGTCCCCGCCCGCACCACGTCCCGCTGCACCCCCGCCGGCGCCTGCGCCAGCCGCTCCTCCAGCCGCGCCTGCGCCTCCCGCACGGCGCCGAACTCCACCGGCTGCCCGGTGAGCAGCGCCGCCCCCGCGAGCGCGGTGGCCAGCCGCAGCTCCTCCGCGTACTCCGCCGTCCCCGGCACCGGGTCGGCGTCGGCGGCCGGCAGGTGCGCCTCCAGCAGGACGGCGACCCGTCCGAGGTGCCCGACGGCCGCCCGGGCCCGGTCGACCTGGCGCCGGGACACCCCGGGCAGTCCGGAGGCGTGCCGACCCGGTTCGGCGTCGGCGCGCTGCATGGCCTGGAGCAGTTCCGAGCGGGCCTCCCGGGAGTCCAGCAGCGCGGTCCGCACCGCCCGCCCGCGCGGCGCGGCCGGGTCCTCGTAGCAGGCGACCACCGCGGCCGCGTACCGCCCGGCGGCGGCGAGCCACTCGGCCAGCCGCTCCCCGAGCCGGGCGGTCTGCCAGGTCGGGAAGAGCGCGTACGTCACCAGCGCCACCGACCCGCCGAGCAGGGTGAGCCCGACCCGTTCGAAGGCCGTCGTGAGCGGGTTCCCGGCCTGGAGCCCGAGCAGGAACACCACGTACGTCGAGATCCCGACCGTCGTCAGCGCGTACCCGGTCCGGAACGCGAGGTACGACCCGCCGATGCACAGCACGGCCAGCGCGGCCAGCACCCACTCCCCGGGGTGGGTGAGCTGCACCACCAGCGTCGAGACGGCGACCCCGACGACCGTCCCGGCCAGCCGGGCGACACCCCGGCTGTAGGTCTGGGCGAAGTCCGGCCGCATCACCATCGCGGCGGTCATCGGCGCCCAGTAGCCGTGGTGGAACCCGATCAGCCGGGCCAGCAGGTAGGCGACGGTGACCACCCCGGCGAGCCGGACGGCGTGCTGGAAGATCGCCGAGCGCGGCCGCAGCTGCCGGCGCACCGTCCGCAGCGCGACCGGCAGTATCCGGAGGATCGACGGCCTGTGCAGCGCCCCGCCCGCGCCGATCACGGGCGTGGTGATGGTGTCCGCGTCGCCCCGCTCCAGCGTGT
Source organism: Kitasatospora sp. NBC_01300 (assembly GCF_041435235.1). Classification (NCBI taxonomy): domain Bacteria; kingdom Bacillati; phylum Actinomycetota; class Actinomycetes; order Kitasatosporales; family Streptomycetaceae; genus Kitasatospora; species Kitasatospora sp. NBC_01300. The sequence goes on from NZ_CP108408.1 coordinate 3,895,726, forward strand.
CCGCGGCCTTGCGCAGCAGCCCGCCCAGTCGGCGGGCCGACCGCCGGGCCGCCCCCTGCAACCGCGGTCCCTCGTCCGGCGGGACCAGGGTGAGCGTGGGCGCCGAGCGGGGCAGCCGGACGGGGTCGCCGGTGCGGACGGCCCGGGCCAGGGCGTCCATGACCTCCGCGGCGGCCGCCAGCACCTCACGGGCCCGGTCGCGTTCGGGCCCCTCCTCCGGGGCGCCCACCTTGGGATCGGCGAGCGCGGCCAGGGTGGGCCGGATGCGCTCGGCGAGGCCGCGCAGGCCGCGCAGTTCGGCCGGCCGGTGGCGGTCCTGCCAGGGCGTCAGGGCGGCGGCGTGCCGGGCCGTCATGAACGGCTCCGGGTCGACATGCGCGGTCGGATCCTGTCTCAACCTGCGCGCGTAGTCGGCGAGTTCCGCATAGGTGTCGGCGAGGGCGTCCCGCTGGGCACTCCAGCTCCCGATCGGCCACAGGGTGATGACGACGGCTTGGACGACCCCGCCGAGGGCGGCGACCAGCCCGTGTCCGAGCGCGGCGGTCGCGCTGACCGGGAGCTGGACGACGATCAGCATCACCGAGACGGTGTTGGTCGCGACCACCCCGGCGGTCGGCCCGATCGCCCAGGCGAGCCCGGCACCGAAGGCCCACACCGCGAGCAGCACCGGGAACAACCCGGGGACCCCGGCCGCCAGGTAGCCGAGGAAGGTGCTGATCCCGAGTCCGGCCCCGGCCGCGACGGCGAGGCTGGCCCGGGGCCGGAAGCTGCGCTGGAAGGTGGCCGTGCCGGCGATGAAGGCGCCCATCGCGGCCGAGGTGGCGAGCGCGACCCCGCCGAGCGCGAGGGTGGGGAAGAGCACCAGCGCCACCGCGACGGCCCCGCGCAGGGCCCGCTTGGGGTCGGTGAGCGCCCGGTCGAGGGTGAGTCCGGTCCGCGCGGTGTCGCGAAGGGCGGCGAACCAGGACATACGGGTCAGCCTAGGCCACGTCCTCGGTGACCGGCGCTCGTGACCGCCGGATCCGCCGCAGCCGCGCCGCCGCCCAGAGCAGCGCGCCGGTCGGCAGGAACACCGCGTCCGCCGCGATCATCGCGAGCGAGAACACCGGCAGCCCGAGCAGCAGCGCGATCCCCAGGTGCTCGGCCAGCAGCACGGCCAGCAGCACGTTCTTGACCCGCCGGTTGAGCAGCGTGAACGGGAACGCGACCTGCACGATCACCGTGCCGTACGAGATCAGGAAGACCGGCAGCAGCGCCGAGCCGACCAGGCCGGACAGCCACGGCCAGGGCGTGAAGTAGTCCAGGTGCAGCGGGTAGTACAGCGCGGTGCCGTCCTGCCAGCGCGAGCCCTGCACCTTGTACCAGCCGGCCGTCGCGTAGATCAGCACCACCTCGACGGCGATCACCAGCATCGCGCAGTTGTGCACCATGTTCGCCAGCGCGTCGAGCACCGCGCGCGGTTCGCCGTCCGGCCTCAGCCGCCCGAGCGTCCACCAGAGCCCGGCCACCGCCCAGAGCCCCCAGAACAACGGCGCCCAGCCGACGTACGGGAAGGTCCGGACCGTCCAGGTGAGGCTCTCGCCGGAGAAGCCGCCGAGCTGGCAGGCCGCCAGGACGGCGCCGAGCAGCACCCAGAGCACCACCCCGGCCCACCCCGGCCGGGCCCGCCGGGCGTCCAGCGACCACACCTCGGCGCAGCGGGTGAAGACCAGGTAGACCGCCATCAGGTGGACGACGTTGTCGCCGCCGTCGCCGAGGAAGACGTTGCGGTTCTGCAGCGACAGCACGGTGACCAGGAACAGCACCGTGCTCGCCCTGGTCCGCCAGCCCAGCACCACCGCGACGGCGGCCAGCACCGCCAGGTGGTAGACCAGCTCGAACCAGGGCCGCCCGCCGAACCACGGCAGCACGGTGAACGCCCCGTTGTCGGTCAGCAGCCGCTCGGCCAGGTCCATCGACCAGGGCGACCGGTCCCCGTACAGCTCCCGCCGGTTGGGCCACTCGCGCAGCAGGTAGGCGAGCCAGACCAGCCCGAAGCCGATCCGCACCACGGCGGCCTGGTGGCGGCCCAGCGCGCGCCCGGTGAAGGCGGCCATCGCCCGGGCGGCCAGGTCGGCCGGGCCGGGCCCGCGCGGCGCCGGGTCGGGCCGGGGCCCGGGGGCCGAGCCGGCGGCGGGCGGTTGCCCGGCCTGGCGCGGGATGCCCTCCGACCACCGCTGCCCGGGCGGCGCCTCCGGCGAGAGCTCGGACGCCACGTCAGGCGAGAGCTCGGACGACACCTCCGGCGACACCTCGCTCACCCGAGCTCCCGGTAGTCCTCGTCGTCAACCGGCCACCAGGGCAGCTCCCGCACCTTCGGCGCCGGTGGCGCGGCCTCGCCGCTCCAGGACGGCGGCGGGACGGTCACCGCGGTGGCCCGGAACTCGACCTCCAGGATCCGCTCGCCGTCCACCTCCCGGCCGATCCGCTGCAGGGCGATCCGCTTGAGGTACTGCTCGGCGAGCCTGCCGCGGGTGTTGGTCAGCGCCTCGTCCTGCGGGTTGTGCGAGCCGTCGTAGAAGTCCCAGGCCCGGCGGAGCACGTTCTGGTCGACGTGGCTGGGGGCGGGGTTGTGCCGGATCGCGGCGACGTCCTGCGCGGTCAGCCCGGTCCAGTCGCGGGTGCGGGTGGTGCCGTCGGCGGCGGCGGTGCGCACCCGGGCGTCCAGGCTGACGTTCTGCTGCAGCGGATTCGGCGCGAACAGCCGCCAGTTCTGCTCGAACTCCGGGTACACCAGGCCGTCGACCTCGTTCCGGTACTGCCGGGACAGCGAGTTGGCTGGCGCGACGTGCAGGAACACCGCCGCGAGGAAGAGCCCGGTGCCGACCACCAGCACCGCCGCGGTCAGGCCGAGCACGAGCTGCGCGGGCGTCGACCAGACCCGTCCGGCGGCCGGGCGGTCCGTCGTCTCCGTCATGGCCTCCCCGGCCCGGTCGGCGCGCCGCCCGGGTCCCGTCCCGGCGCGGTCGCGCGCCCATACTGCCCTACCGGGTGAACACGACAGTGCCGGACGGGGCCACCGGGTTACGAAGCCAGCAGACCTACAGGACGAAGGCGTCCTGGCCGGTGCTGCTCACCATCGGACGGCCCGCGCCCTCCCAGGCGTACATGCCGCCGTCCACGTTCACCGCGTCCCGGCCCTGCTGCACCAGGTACTGGACGACCTGCGCGGAGCGGCCGCCGACCCGGCAGAGCACGTACAGCTTCCCGTCCGGCAGCTCGCCGATCCGGGCGATCACCTCGCCGAGCGGGATGTGCAGCGCGCCGTCCACGTGGCCGGCGTCCCACTCGTCCTGCTCGCGCACGTCCAGCAGGGCTGCGTCGGCGGGCACTGCGGCGGCGGTGGTGGAGGGGATCTGCGCGAACATCGTGTGGCTCTCCTGGGGCTGGGTCGGGTCGGTGCCATTGTCGCCCACCGGTTGCCGGTGGCCGTCGCCCGCCGCGGCCGGGGCGCCGAGCAGCCGCTCCAGCTCGGCCTGCTGGGCGGCGGCCTTGGCGAGCAGTTCCTCGGCGAGCTGCTCCAGCAGCCGGTCGGGGTCCTGCGGGGCCAGCGCGAGCAGCTGACCCATCGGGGTCTGTTCCAGCCGGACCTGCTCGGTGGCGGTCTCGGTGATCTTGCCGGTCAGCCACTCCAGCCGGCGGCGCAGCCACTCCAGCCGGTCGGGGGAGTCGGTGCCGGGCGCGGCCTCGGGCGCGGTGGACCACTCGGCGGACAGGCCCTCCAGCGCGGCGGCGTCGCCGACGGCGTAGGCCTCGTTCACCCGGGCCAGGAACGCGGCCCGGCGCTGCTGCTCGGCCGGGTCGGTGCTGAGGTCGGGGTGGGCCCGGCGGACCAGCTCGCGGTAGATCCGCTGGGCGTCCCGGCCGGGGCGCACCCGGGCGGGCGCGGCGGGCGGCGGCGGGGCCGCCTCCTGCTCCCGGACGGAGTCGAACAGCGCGTCGAGGTCGGGCAGTTCGTCGACCTGCCGGCGGGCCTCGGCGGCCCGGCGGAGGTCCTCGGGGTGCCCGGTCCTGGCCGCGACCGCCTCGGCGACCAGCGCCTCCAGCTCGTCCAGCCGGGCATAGAGCGGGCCCAGCAGCTGATGGTGGATCAGCGCGAAGTTGTCGATCTCGACCCGCAGCGTCTGCACGTCGACGTCCATGCTGAGCCAGGCGAGTTCGGCGGCGGCGACCCGCTCCTCCAGCTCCTGCTGCTGCGGGTCCGTCCAGCGGACGGGGCTCTGCGCGGTCACTTCTCGCCTCTGTCTCGTCCGGCCGGCTGCGTCCATGCGGAGCCGCCTCGCGGGGTGGCCCGGCCTGCCACCCTACCCTCGCGCGCGAAGGCCCCGTCCGGGTGAACGGGGAGTGCGAACCGGCGCGCGCCGCACGGCACGCAACCGATCCTGAGGAATCTCCCCGTTTCGCTATCACGCCCGGGCCGGTCCGTGCTTCGCTAGGGCGTGTCTGATGATTCGCGTCGGATCAGCACGCGGCGTCGGGCACCCGGCGGACTCGTTCAGACACGCCCTCAAGCCCGGCACGATCCACAAGACACGCCCCGGGTTTCCGCACAGCGTGCCTTCCTCCGGAGAGACGGCCGCCTCCAGGCGTGGCGGCCAGGCGGGAGCAGACCGAATCCATGGTGGCCGAGTCCAACTCCACACCGCGCCCGGCGGGCGCCGAGGCCGTACCGGGTGACCACCCGACCGGCGTGGCCGCCCTGGTCCGGCTCGCCCTCGTCCTGGTCGACCGGGCCGGCCGGATCGCCCAGTGGAGCCGGGCCGCCGAGGAACTGTTCGGGCACCGCGCCGAGGTCGCCCACGACCGGCCGGCCAGCGGACTGCTGCCCGCCCTGGAGCCGCTCGCCGCCCCCGACCAGGCCGCCGGGTCCGCCGTGCGCCGCCGCTGCGACGCCCTGGACACCCTGGCCGCGCTGACCGCCGACGGGCGACCCTGGGCCGGCCAGCTGGCCGTCATCGACCGCGAGGAGCACCTGCGCGACGTGCTCTGGTGGGCCTGGCCGCTGCCCGACCCGTTCGGCGGCCTGCTCGCCCTCGCCGCCGACGCCCGGCCGCTGCGCACCGCCGGCCCCCGGCTCGCACTCGGCGAGCGGCTGCTGCCGTTCGCCGCCGCCCCGCCCGCCCGGGGCGGCTTCCACCGGCTGGGCGCGGCCCTGACCCCGCCCGGCCGGCTGCGCGCCGGCCTGCTGTCGGCCGACCGGCTGGCCGGGCTGCTGCCGGCCGGTTCGGCCGACCGCCGGGCGCTGCTGCTCGACGTGCTGGACCGGGCCGGTCTGCCCGCCCTGCGGCTGGACCCGGCCACCGTGCTGCCGGTGCTGCCCGCCGACCCGCAGGCCGCCGCCGCGCACGCCGCCGCCGGACTCGGCCGCCGCTACCCGACCGCCCAGCAGCGCGCCGCCCGGGTCGGCCCGCCACCGCAGCCCGAGCAGTCCGCTCCCCCGGCCCGGATGGTCCGGGGGCGGCCGTCCGGCCCGCTGCCGGCCCAGCGCGAGACCGCCGAGCGGTCCGCGGCCGCCCAGCCGTCCGGCGCCGCCGGCGCCCCGGTGGGCGTCCCGCCGACCGCCCCGGCTACGACCACCCCGGCCCCGGCGGTCCCGTCCGCGACCGCCCCGCCCCCGACCGGAGGAGGAGCCGCCATCGAGCCGGCCGCCGTCGAACCGCCCGCCCGCCGCCGTCCGCCCCGCCGTACCGACCGGACCCCTGCCGCCCCCACCGGCGCCGAGGGCGCCCAGTCCGGGCGGCTGAGCCCGTTCCTGACCAACGGGCAGGCCGGCGAGCAGCTGGCGCTGCTGAACGAGGTCGGCGGCAAGGTCGGCACCACCCTGGACCTCGGCTTCACCGCGCACGAGCTCTGCCAGGTGCTGGTCCCCCGGGTCGCCGACTTCGCCTGCGTGGACCTGGTGGACGGGCTGATCTCCGAATCCGAGCTGCCGGCCGCCCGCCCGGACGACGACACCATGCTCCGCCGGGTCGCCCTGGTCTACAACGAGACCGGCGGCGCCTGGGACCACGTGCTCTCCGAGGGCTCGCTGGTCAGCATGCCGCGCCGCACCCCGCCGGGGATGGCCCTGCAGCTGAACCAGCCGGTCCTGGTCCCGGTGATCAGCGCGGACGTCGCGGTCGACTACGCGATCGCGCTCGGCGGGGCCCAGCTGGCCCCGGTGGTCTCCGGCCGCTCGATGCTGGTGGTGCCGCTGTCCGCCCGGGGCACCGTGCTGGGCATCCTCAAGCTGCTCCGGCTGCCGGACCGCGCCCCCTTCGACGAGAGCGACGCCGCCACCCTCAAGGAGCTGGCCGTCCGCGCCGCGCTCTCCCTGGACAACGCCCGGCTGCACCGCGCCGAGGCCAGGGTGGCCACCACCCTCCAGCGCTCGATGATCCCGACCCGCCCGCCGCAGATCCCCGGCGTCCAGATCGCCCACCGCTACCTGCCGGGCGACCCGAAGGCCGAGGTCGGCGGCGACTGGTTCGACGCGATCCAGCTGCCCGGCAGCCGGGTCGCCCTGGTGGTCGGCGACGTGATGGGCCACGGCCTGCACTCGGCGGCCGCGATGGGCCGCTTCCGGACGGCCATGCAGACCCTCGCCGCGCTCGACCTGCCGCCCGGCCAGCTGCTGCGGCACCTGGACAACCTGGCCCACAAGCTCGGCGACGACCACCTCGCCACCTGCCTGTACGCGGTCTACGACCCGATCAACCGGACCTGCGAGCTGGCCAGCGCCGGCCACGTCCCGCCGGTGCTGGTGCACCCGGACGGCTCCGGCGAGCTGCTGGAGATCCCGGCCGGCGCGCCGATCGGCGTCGGCGGGGTGCCGTTCGTCGCCAAGACCATCGACGTCTCGGACGGCTCGATGCTGGTGCTGTGCACCGACGGCCTGGTCGAGGTCCGGGGCGGCGACATAGGAGCGGGCCTGGCCGCGCTCTGCGGCAATCTGATCGACCCGCTGCAGAGCCCCGAGCAGGCCTGCGACGTGGTGCTCAAGCGCCTGCACTCGGACGACCGGAAGGACGACGTCGCCCTGCTGGTGGCCCGCTTCGACGGAGTCGCCCCGTCCGAGGTGGCGACCTGGGACCTCAGGGTGGACCACCGCGAGGTGCGCCGGGCCCGCTCGCTGGTCCGCGAGCAGCTGGCCGGCTGGCACCTGGAGGCGCTCAGCGACATCACCGAGCTGCTGGTCAGCGAGCTGGTCACGAACGCCGTCCGGGTGGCCCGGGACCGCGTCCAGCTCCAGCTGATCCGGGTGGACAAGCTGCTGGTGGAGGTCAGCGACGACAACCACAACCTGCCGTCGCTGGAGCCGGCCGAGCAGTTGGGCGAGACCGGCCGCGGCCTCACCCTGGTGACCAAGCTCGCCGAACGCTGGGGCACCGCCCGCAAGGCGGTCGGCAAGGTGGTCTGGTTCGAACTCCCCCTGCCGCACGGCTGACGGCCGGCTGCCCGACGGCCGTCAGACGGCGTGTGGATCAGGGAACGAGCGCGCCCGCCGGGCGCCGCCGGGCCTCCACCGCGACCTCGCGCGACGCGGCCGCGGCCACCGAGGTGGCGGCCCCGACCCCGGCCAGCACCCGCGGCCAGAAGTCCCCGAACACCTCGACCGAGACGGCGAGCAGCAGCGCGGTGATCACCGCGACCACGTGCTCCAGCCCGGCCAGGTTCGGCAGCACGATTGCCTCGCCGACCATCATGACCACCACCAGGCCGGCGGTGAGCCAGGCCCGGCAGCGGAACGCGATGCAGATCGCCAGCGCCACCACCGCGGCCGACGGCCCGGTGTCCCGCACGTAGGCGACCCACTTCGGGAAGCCGAACAGGTGGCCCGGGCCGAGCGCCACGCCGATCCGGGCGAACAGCGTGCCCGCCAGGGTGCAGGTGTAGGCCACCACCAGGGTCATCCGTCGGCCGAGCACGATCTCGGCGACGCCGAAGACCACGAACACCTGGGCCAGCGCGCCCCAGACCGGCAGGTCCAGCGCCGGCACGTACAGCGAGAGCGGGGTCCGCAACAGCGAGACGTCCAGCGGCAGCGCCGCCTTCACCACCCCGATGCGGTTGACGAAGTGCTCACCGCCCGGCAGGTGCTGGGTGATGCTGAACAGGAGGATCAGAAACGTCGCCGCCGTGGCCATCGGGACGGCGGCGAACTTCTTGCGCACCACCGCGTCCCGCACCGTCGCGTACAACGTCCCCCACTCGGCGACAGCGGCCGATCTGACCAGTGCCAGCGACCCCTCCCGCACGCCCCCCGCGTGGGTCCTGTCCATCACAACCGTTACTCCCGAATCCCCGAACTTTCTGAGCTACTCCCACATTAGAAGCCTCTTAACAAATGCACATCGGCATGGATGCGGATCAGGGTCATCCTCTGGGGGGAGGGATATCCCCCACCTCACCCCCTATCCGACCGCCCGGTCCCCTCCGCCCCCCGGCGGAGGGCTACCCCTTCCCGTCCCGCGCCGCGACCGGGAGGCGGGGCGCCACCACGGCGGCCCCGGAGTGCCGGCGGCGGAACAGGGCGGGCAGGCTCGGCGCGACGATGAAGCCCTCGGCCCGCGCGCTGGCGATGCCGATCCGCGGGATCTCGCTGCTCTTCTCGAACAGCAGGTAGCGGGGCTCCCAGATCGGCCGGTACTTGGCGTTCGCGCGGTACAGCGACTCGATCTGCCACCAGCGCGAGAAGAAGCCCAGGACGGAACGCCACAGCCGCAGCACCGGGCCGGCCCCGAGCCGCGAACCGCGCTCGAAGACCGAGCGGAACATCGCGAAGTTCAGCGACACCCGCTTCAGCCCGACCTCCTCGGCACGCTGCAGCAGCTCGATGACCATGAACTCCATCAGGCCGTTCTCGGTGTCCCGGGCCCGGCGCATCAGGTCCAGCGAGAGCCCGTCCGGGCCCCACGGGACGAAGCTCAGCAGCGCCTTGAGCTCGCCGTCGCCGTCGTGGCACTCCAGCATCACGCAGCGGCCGTCGCCCGGGTCGCCGAGCCGGCCGAGCGCCATCGAGAAGCCGCGCTCGGTCGCCCCGTCGCGCCACTGGTCGGCCTTGGCCACCAGTTCGGCCATCTCGGACTCGGGGATGTCCTCGTGCCGGCGGATCCGCGTCGTGTACCCGGCCCGCTTGACCCGGTTGTACGCCTGGCGGACCACCCGCATCGCCCGGCCGTCCAGCGAGAACTCGTCCAGCTCGACGATCGCCTCGTCGCCCAGTTCCAGCGCGTCCAGCCCGTGCCGGGCGTAGATCACGCCGGCCTCCTCGGAGGCGCCCATCACGGCCGGCGCCCAGGCGTGCTCGCGGGCCTCGGCCAGCCAGGAGTCGATCGCGCCCGGCCAGGCCTCCGGGTCGCCGATCGGGTCGCCCGAGGCCAGCGAGACCCCGCCGATCACCCGGTAGGTCACCGCCGCCTTGCCGCTGGGGGAGAAGATCACCGCCTTGTCCCGGCGCAGCGCGAAGTAGCCGAGCGAGTCCCGCTCGCCCTGCTTGTCCAGCAGCGAGCGCAGCTTCGCCTCGTCCTCGGGGTTCAGCAGCTCCTTGCCGCGCGGGCTGCGGAAGGCCACGTAGAGCACCAGCAGGAAGAGCACCGCGCCCATCGCGTTGATCGCCGCGTTGACCCAGGTCGGCGAGGAGATCACCGAGCGCAGGTGCTCCGAGGGGTTGATCGTGATCATCCGGCCGACGGAGTAGCGGAAGAGGTCCCAGAAGCCCGCGCCGCCGAGCCCGTTGGTCGCCCAGACCAGCAGCGCGCCGACGACCCCGCCGAACAGCAGCCCGCCGACGAAGGTGGCCGCCGCCGTCTTCGGGTTGGAGCGGTCGCCCTTGGACGTGAAGTCCTTCCGCCCGATGACCAGCGCCAGGACGAACAGGCAGGTCAGCACGGTGGAGATGTAGTTGAGCGGGTGGTCCTTGAACCGCTCGCCGGGCATCACCATGGCCAGCAGGTACAGCAGCGCGAACATGCTGGCCAGGGCCGCGTTGAAGATCCAGGCGGCCCGCTTGCGCCGGCGCATCGCGATGGCCAGGAAGACCGCCAGCACCGCGCTGGCCAGACCCGAGGTCATCAGGTACGGGGTGAAGTACTCACCCTCGTTGTGCTCGTTGACCTGGTTCCCCCACGGCACCAGCAGCACCGTCGCCACGTTCAGCAGCGCCAGCAGCCGGAGGTACCACACGGAGACGGCGGCGGCCCGCGGGCGCCAGCGGTCGAGCACGCCGACGGGCCGGGGCCCGGTGGACGTGGCGGAAGGCTCCGACTTCACAGTGGACGACACAGCTCAATTCCAAACGATCAGATAGTGGGGCGCATCCGCACACGGCCCGGCGACGGGTGCCCGCAGGGGGCCCGACGGACTGACCGGCGGCCCTCACCTCGACCGGGCGCCCACTGAATGGAGCAGGCCGACAAAGGGCAGCCAACTCCATGGTTCCCCACCCGGCCTGAGAATTGCGTGAACCGGGTAGCGGATTCCGACCCCCGCCATGTGGCGGGGGTGAGGACCGCCATCCGTTCGGCGCCCCGCACCGGCTACCCCTACCCTCGAAACGACCCGCGCGGACCGCCCGACCCCGGCCGCCAGAACCGAGGAGGCACCATCACCGACACCCGCGTGCTGATCGTGGACGACGAGATCCTGGTCCGCTCCGGCCTGGGCCTCATCGTCGGCTCCGCCCCCGACCTGGAGGTCGTCGGCGACTGCTCCGGCGGCCAGGCCGAGGAGCACGTCCAGCGCCTGCGCCCGCACGTGGTGCTCCTCGACATCCGGATGCCGGACCTCGACGGCATCTCGGTGCTGCGCCGACTGCGCGCCCTGCCGGACCCGCCCACCGTGGCGATGCTCACCACCTTCGACAGCGACGAGTACATCGGCACCGCGCTGCGGGCCGGCGCCTCCGGCTTCCTGCTCAAGGACACCGCCCCCGAGCAGCTGGTCCACGCCGTCCGGGTGCTCGCGGCCGGCGGCAACATCCTGTCCCCGACCGTGACCCGCACCGTGATCGGCGGCTACGTCGACGGCGGCGGCCCGGACGCCGAGGCCACCTCGCTCGCCCGCACCCTCACCGGCCGGGAGCTCGACGTGCTGGCCCTGCTCGGCGAGGGACTGTCCAACGCCGAGATCGCCGACCGGCTCTTCCTCGGCACCGGCACCGTCAAGGACCACATCAGCGCGATCCTCGGCAAGCTCGGCGCGGCCAACCGGGTCCAGGCGGCGGTGCTCGCCCACCGGGCCGGGCTGGTCCGGCCGAAACCCGGCGACGGGGCATGACGGCCACCGAACAGCTGCCGTCCAGACGGCTCCCGGCCTGGTGCACCGCCCCCTGGCTGATGCTGCTGCTGCCCGCCCTCTACTCCCTCCTGGACGCCGCCCTGGTGGCCCGGAACTCCCCGTGGTGGCAGATCGCGCTCTCCACGCTGGCCGCCGTCGCCCTGCTCTGGCGCCGCCGCTTCCCGGTGGCGGCGCTGCTGCTCACCATGCCCGGCAGCTACGTCGACGACATCTGGCTGGCCCCGATCACCGCCGTCTACACGGTGGCCGCCGAGCGCCCCCGCCCGCGGATCGTCATCCCCTGCGCGGCCCTGTTCACGCTGGTCGAGTTCTTCCACTGGCCGCTGTCCGAGCAGACCCTCGAACTCAGCCGGGACACCGCGCTCTACGCCATCCAGTCGGTGATGCTGGCCGCCGGCCCGGCCGCCACCGGGCTGCTCGCCCGCACCCGGCGGGAGCTGGCCGCCCGGCTCGACGAGCTGACCCGCGGCCAGGAGCGGGAGAGCCGGCTGCTCGCCGAACGGGTGCTGATCAGCGAGCGCGGCCGGCTCGCCCGGGAGATGCACGACGTGGTCTCGCACCAGGTCAGCCTGATCAGCATCCAGGCCGGCGCGCTCCAGGTGAGCACCGCCGACCCGGCCGCCGCGACCACCGCCCGCACCATCCGCGAACTGGCCGTCCGCACCCTCGACGAGCTGCGCCAGATGGTCGGGGTGCTGCGCAGCACCGCCGGCCCGCGCCCGGACGCCCCGCTCGCCCCGCAGCCCCGGCTGGCCGACCTGCCCCGGCTGATCGCGGAGAGCGGGCTGGCCGCCGACACCGAACTGAACCCCGGTGACCGCCCGTGGCCGGAGGCGGTCGAGCGGGCCGCCTACCGCACCGTCCAGGAGGCGCTCACCAACATCACCAAGTACGCCCCGGAGGCGGCGGTGCACGTGAAGGTCCGGGCGAAGGGGCGCCGGCTGCGGGTCGAGGTGCGCAACGACGCGCCCCCGGTCCACCCGGACGAGATCCTGCCGGGCGGCGGCCACGGCCTGGTCGGCCTGCGCGAGCGCGCGCAGCTGCTGGGCGGTTCGCTCAGCGCCGGCCCCACCCAGGACGGCGGCTTCGAGGTCCGCGCCGAGCTGCCCGCCACCCGTTCCTGACCGGGACAACGAGAAAGCCCCGCAGATCCGTAGATCTGCGGGGCTTCGCTGTGCGCGAGGGGGGAGTTGAACCCCCACGCCCTTTCGGGCACTGGAACCTGAATCCAGCGCGTCTGCCTATTCCGCCACCCGCGCATGGGTGTCGTCTTCGTTGCCGACCGATCTTCCGAACCGCTCGGTACCATGTGGTCTTCGCGCTTCTTTGGACCGGCCTCCCTGGTGGGCGGCCCTTCCGACGTGGAAAACAGTAGCACGACCCGGGGGGCCGCTCCGAATCCGTTCTCCGGCGGGACGAAGCGCGTCCGAACGGATGCACGACGAACGGGCGAGCGAGTGACGGGAGCCCGTCCGGGCGGGCACACCTGGCGTGCCGCACCCGGTATGCGTCACCCTGTGTGTCCGAGCCCACCCCCGGGCACCACGCTGTCCGGGAACCGTACGGAAGGGCCCGGCGTGGATACGATCAGTACGGAAGTACCGCAAGTAGGCACGACCGACTCCCGGCGGGATCCGGTCGGCAGGCAGGCGAACGAACCCTGGAAGGGGGTGTCCCATGGGAGTGCTGAAGAAGTTCGAACAGCGGCTTGAGGGTCTCGTCAACGGCACCTTCGCCAAGGTGTTCAAGTCCGAGGTCCAGCCCGTGGAGATCGCCGGTGCGCTGCAGCGCGAGTGCGACAACAACGCGAGCATCTGGAACCGCGACCGCACCGTCGTGCCGAACGACTTCATCGTCGAGCTGAGCCCGCACGACCACGAGCGGCTCAGCCCCTACTCCGGGCAGCTGGGCGCCGAGCTGGCCGGCATGGTCCGCGAGTACGCGGAGGCCCAGCGGTACAGCTTCATGGGCCCGCTCCAGGTGAACCTGGAGAAGGCCGACGATCTGGACACCGGCCTGTACCGGGTGCGCAGCCGCACCCTGGCGGCCGAGGAGCCCCAGCAGTACGCCCCGCAGCAGCAGCCCGGCTACGACCGCCAGCCGGCCGCGCCGGCCCCCGGCGCACCGTGGCAGCAGACCGGCGCCGGCCAGTACGGCGCGCCCCCGCCGCCGGCCGCGCCCCCGGCGATGCCTCCGGGCCCGCCCGCGACGTCCGGCGGCAACGTCCGCGCCTTCCCCGGCGCCGGCCACGGCGCCTCGGTCCGCCGCTGGATCGAGGTGAACGGCGCGCGCCACCAGATCACCGGCGCGGCCTGCGTGCTCGGCCGCTCGACCGAGGCGGACGTGCGGATCGACGACCCCGGGGTCTCCCGCAAGCACGCCGAGATCCGCCCCGGCACCCCTTCGATGGTTCTCGACCTCGGATCCACCAACGGCATCGTGGTGGACGGGCAGCACACCCAGCGCGCTACGCTCCGCGACGGCTCCCGCATCGTCGTGGGCTCCACCACCATCGTCTACCGACAGGTCGAAGGGTAGTGTCCGAGTTGTTCGCGCGCCTCGCTCACCGACAGGCGGGCCGGCCATGTCAGAACTGACCCTCACGGTCATGCGGCTGGGCTTCCTGGCCGTGCTGTGGCTGTTCGTCATCGTCGCGATCCAGGTGATCCGCAGCGACCTGTTCGGGACCAAGGTGAACCCCCGCTCCTCCCGTCGCGGCGCCAACGCCGCTCAGGGTGGCGCCGCCGCCGCTCCGGCCGCCGGGCGCGCCGCGCAGGCCCCGGCCGCCGGCCCCGCGGCGGGCCAGACCCAGGGCGGCGGCCGCCGTCGCGGCGCCCCGACCCAGCTCGTGGTGGTGCAGGGCTCGCTGGCGGGCACCACCGTCGCGCTCCAGGGCCAGACCATCACCCTGGGCCGCGCGCACGACTCCACCATCGTGCTGGACGACGACTACGCGTCCTCCCGGCATGCCAGGATCTATCCGGATCAGACTGGGCAGTGGACGGTCGAGGATCTAGGCTCCACCAACGGCACCTATCTGGACCGGCAGCGCCTGACCGCGCCCACTCCGCTCCAGCCGGGCATGCCGATCCGTATCGGCAGGACCGTCATCGAACTGCGGAAGTAGTAGCGCATGAGGGACAGCATCCCGTCCATGACCCAGAGGGGGGCACAGGTCGCATGACCCTGGTGCTGCGCTTCGCCGCCGGCTCCCACAAGGGACTGATCCGGGAGGGGAACGAGGACTCCGGCTACGCCGGGCCGCGGCTGCTGGCCGTGGCCGACGGCATGGGCGGCGCCGCGGCCGGCGAGGTCGCGTCCTCCGAGGTGCTCGGCTCGATCGTCCGACTGGACGAGGACGTGCCGGGCGCCGACCTGCTGACCCTGCTGGGCGACGCCGTCCAGGGTGCCAACGACCGGCTCCGGCAGATGGTCGAGGAGGACCCGCAGCTGGAGGGCATGGGCTGCACGCTGACCGCCATGCTCTGGACCGGCCAGCGGATGGGCATGGTGCACGTCGGCGACTCCCGCGCCTACCTGCTGCGCGACGGCTCGCTGGTGCAGATCACCCAGGACCACACCTGGGTGCAGCGCCTGGTCGACGAGGGCCGGATCACGCCGGAGGAGGCCGAGACCCACCCGCAGCGCTCGCTGCTGATGCGGGCGCTCGACGGCCGCGGCCAGGTCGAGCCCGACCTGTCGATCCGCGAGGTCCGCGCCGGCGACCGCTACCTGATCTGCTCCGACGGCCTCTCCGGCCCGGTCAGCCACCAGACCCTCCAGGACACCCTCGGCAGCTACTACTCGCCCGAGCAGACCGTGCAGGAGCTGATCCAGCTCGCGCTGCGCGGCGGCGGTCCGGACAACATCACCTGCATCGTGGCGGACGTCATCGACGTCGGCGCCACGGACACCACGAGCGGCCAGTACAACGACGTCCCGGTGGTGGTCGGCGCGGTCGCCGACACCCCGCCGTCCTCGGCCGCCGCGGACCGCTCGATCGCCGACACCCCGGCCGGCCGCGCCGCCGGCCTCGGCCGCGCCCCGCAGGGCGCCTTCGGCCCGGCCGAGGGCTACGATGCCGGCTACGGCGCCGCCCAGGGCGGCTTCGGCCCCGCCGAGGGCTACGAGGGCGAGTACGGCTACGGCTCCGGCGAGCCCTCGGTGTACGGCGCCGAGGAGTTCGACGAGGAGCCGCCCGCGAAGCGCAAGCGCAAGGGCCTCACCGTCTCGGTGGCCGTCCTGGTCACCCTCGGCCTGCTCGGCGGTGCCGGGTTCTTCGGCTACCAGTGGACCCAGGACCAGTACTACGTCGGCAAGCAGGGCGACCACGTCGCGGTCTACCAGGGCATCAACCAGAACCTGGCCGGCCTAAGCCTGTCCTCGGTGCACACCGCGTACAAGGACGTCGAGCTCAAGTACCTGCCGCAGGACCAGGCCGAGCACCTCAACAAGACCATCACGGCCAACAGCCTGGGCGCCGCCACCGCGACCGTCCAGGAGCTCGACGGCTGGGTCAAGCTCTGCAAGAAGGTCGCCGACGCCCGGACCGTCCCGGCCGCCCAGGGCACCCAGGCGGCGCAGGCCACCCACGCCGCGTTCCTGGCCGTCACGCCCACCCCGGGGGAGAAGACCCGCCCCCCGGTGGCCCCCACCACCCCGACCCCGGCCACCCCGACCCCGACCGCCCCCAGCACGTCCGCCCCGGCTCCGAACGCCGCCGCGCCGAACACCGGCCCGTCGGGCGACCTGTCCGGGCTGACCGAGGAGGAGCGCAGCCGGGCCGACTCCTGCCCGAAGCAGTGACCTCCGTGATCCGACATAGGCCCGCCCCGAGCGGGGCAGCCGGCCGTCAGGGAGCGGTCACCACGTGAGCACCTACGACCTGAGCGACGACACCGGCCGGGCCGGCAGGCGCCGGACGGCCACCGACCGCGCCGCCACCCGGCGCCGGGCCAACACCACCATCTCCCTCCAGGGCGCGCCGAACCGGCGCAACACCGAGCTGGCCCTGCTGGCCTTCGCCGTCGTGCTGCCGATCCTCGCGTACGCCAACGTGGGCCTCGCGATGGACTCCTCGCTGCCGAGCGGCATGGTCGGCTACGGACTCGGCATGGGCGCGCTGGCGCTGGTCGCGCACCTGCTGGTGCGCCGCTTCGCGCCGTACGCGGACCCGCTGATGCTGCCGATCGCCACCCTGCTGAACGGTCTCGGCGTGGTGATGATCTGGCGGCTCGACAAGGCCGGCAAGCTGCTGAGCGCCAACTTCCCGGCGGCCCGGAACCAGCTGATGTGGTCGGCCCTCGGGATCGGGCTGTTCATCGCCGTGATGGTGTTCCTGAAGGACCACCGGGTGCTCCAGCGCTACACCTACATCTCGATGGTGGCGGCGCTGGTCCTGCTCGCCGCGCCGGCCTTCTTCCCGGCCCGGGCGGAGGACTTCGGCGCCAAGATCTGGATCCGGATGGGCGGCTTCTCCATCCAGCCCGGCGAGTTCGCCAAGATCATCCTGACGGTGTTCTTCGCCGGCTACCTGATGGTCAAGCGCGACGCCCTCGCCCTGGCCAGCCGCCGCTTCATGGGCCTGTACCTGCCGCGCGGGCGCGACCTCGGCCCGATCATCGTGATCTGGCTGCTCAGCCTGCTGATCCTGGTCTTCGAGAACGACCTCGGCACGTCCTTCCTGTTCTTCGGCCTGTTCGTGGTGATGCTCTACGTCGCCACCGAGCGGACCAGCTGGATCCTGTTCGGCCTGCTGATGTCGATCGGCGGCGCGGTCGCGGTCGCCATGACCACCAGCCACGTCAAGGTCCGCATCGACGCCTGGCTCGACCCGATGGCCGCCTTCGGAGCACACCCGCCGAAGGGCGCCACCGAGCAGATCGGCCAGTCGCTGATGGCGCTCGGCTCCGGCGGGGTGACCGGCTCGGGCCTCGGCCAGGGCCGTTCCTGGCTGATCAACTTCGCCGCGAAGAGCGACTTCATCCTGGGCTCGTTCGGCGAGGAGCTCGGGCTGACCGGCCTGATGGCGATCTTCCTGCTGTACGCCCTGCTGGTGCAGCGCGGCCTGCGCACCGCCCTCGCCGCCCGCGACCCGTTCGGCAAGCTGTTCGCCGTCGGGCTCTCGTCGGCGATGGCGCTGCAGGTCTTCGTCGTGGCCGGCGGGGTCACCGGACTGATCCCGCTCACCGGTATGACCATGCCGTTCCTCGCCCAGGGCGGGTCGTCCGTGGTCGCCAACTGGGCGCTGGTCGCGATCCTGCTGAAGATCAGCGACAGCGCCCGCCGACCCGGGGTCGAAGCGACCCCGGCCACCGAGGGCCAGGGAGGACCCGCTCGATGAACAAGCCGATCCGCCGGGTCTCGATCTTCTGCCTCGTCCTGATCCTGGCCCTGATGGTGCGCACCAACTGGGTGCAGGGCGTCCAGGCCGACGCCTGGGCCACCAACAAGAACAACAAGCGCCAGCAGTACGACCGGTACGCGCACCCGCGCGGCAACATCATCGTCGGCGGCCAGCCGGTCACGAAGTCCGACTTCGTCAACGGCCTGCGCTACAAGTACAAGCGCTCCTGGGTCGACGGCCCGATGTACGCCCCGGTCACCGGATACTCCTCCCAGGTCTTCGGCTCCAGCCAGCTGGAGAACCTGGAGGACGGCATCCTCTCCGGCACCGACGACCGGCTGTTCTTCCGCAACACCCTGGACATGCTGACCGGCGAGCAGCAGCGCGGCGGCGATGTCGTCACCACGATCAACGCCAAGGCCCAGAAGGCCGCCTGGGACGGCCTGGGGGACAAGAAGGGCGCCGCCGTCGCGATCGACCCGAAGACCGGCGCGATCCTGGCGCTGGTCTCCACCCCGTCCTACGACCCGGGCACCATCGCCGGCAGCGAGAGCGGCGACTCCAAGGCCTGGACGGACCTCAACGCCGACCCCAACAAGCCGATGCTCAACCGGGCGCTGAAGGAGACCTATCCGCCCGGCTCCACGTTCAAGCTGGTCACCGCGACCGCCGCGTTCGAGAACGGCCTGTACCAGAACATCGACGACCAGACCGCGACGCCGGACCCGTACACCCTGCCGGGCACCCAGACGGTGCTGAACAACGAGTCGCCGCTCGAGAAGTGCGGGAACGCCACGGTCAAGTCGGGGATGGACCAGTCCTGCAACACGGTCTACGCCAAGATGGGCGCGGACCTCGGCAAGGACAAGATGCGGGCGCAGGCCGAGAAGTTCGGCTTCAACAGCACCATCGACACCCCGGTCCGTTCCGAGAAGAGCATCTTCCCGAACAGCGCGAGCCTGGACGGCACCGCGCAGGACTCGATCGGCCAGCACGACACCCGCGCCACCCCGCTGCAGATGGCCATGGTGTCCGCCGCGATCGCCAACAACGGCAGCCTGATGCAGCCGTACCTGGTCGACCAGGAGCGCTCGGCCTCGCTGACCACCATCTCCAAGCACACCGAGAAGCAGTTCTCCCAGCCGATGAGCCCGGCCACCGCGCAGAAGATGCAGGACCTGATGGTCTCGGTGGTGGAGAACGGCACCGGCAAGAACGCCAAGATCCCCGGCCTCCAGGTCGGCGGCAAGACCGGTACCGCGCAGCACGGCGAGGACAACGCCGGGCTGCCGTTCGCCTGGTTCACCTCGTGGGCCAAGACCACCGACGGCCAGTCCGTCGCGGTCGCGGTCGTGGTCGAGGACGGCTCCAACAACCGCGACGGCATCAGCGGCGGCCGGCTGGCCGCCCCGATCGCCAAGGCGGTGATGCAGGCCGTCCTCGGCAAGTGAGGAGGAGGCCCGACCGTGAGTGGAAAGTCACGATCGACACCCCCGTCCGGATACCGGTCTGATATCGGCCGACGGCCGACTCCGGTCCGATGCGGTGCGACCGGTAGCGTATCCGCCAGCAGCGGGTGTGCCCGTTGCCGCCCGCGAGACGGCGCACGGCCCGGCCGGAGAACCGGTCGAGACCCGCTCGGCGTCACCCAGAGCGTGCGGGGACACCTACGTCACAACCTCGCCGGCAGGTGAGGGAGAGGGTCGGAACTATGGAAGAGCCTCGTCGCCTAGGCGGCAGGTACGAGCTCGGCGGCGTCCTCGGACGCGGCGGCATGGCCGAGGTGTACCTCGCCCATGACACCCGGCTCGGCCGTTCCGTCGCCGTGAAGACGCTCCGGGCCGACATGGCCCGGGATCCGTCGTTCCAGGCCCGCTTCCGCCGCGAGGCGCAGTCCGCGGCGTCCCTGAACCACCCCGCGATCGTCGCCGTGTACGACACCGGCGAGGACTACATCGACAACATCTCCATCCCGTACATCGTGATGGAGTACGTCGAGGGGTCCACCCTGCGCGAGCTGCTGCACTCCGGCCGACGGCTGCTGCCCGAGCGCGCGCTGGAGATGACCATCGGCATCCTGCAGGCGCTGGAGTACTCGCACCGCGCCGGCATCGTGCACCGCGACATCAAGCCGGCCAACGTGATGCTGACCCGGCAGGGCAACGTCAAGGTCATGGACTTCGGCATCGCCCGCGCGATGGGCGACGCCGGGATGACCATGACCCAGACCTCGGCCGTCATCGGCACCGCCCAGTACCTCTCCCCCGAGCAGGCCAAGGGCGAGCAGGTCGACGCCCGCTCCGACCTCTACTCCACCGGCTGCCTGCTCTACGAACTGCTGACCGTCCGCCCGCCGTTCGTCGGCGACTCCCCGGTCGCGGTGGCCTACCAGCACGTCCGGGAGGAGGCGCAGCCGCCGTCCGTCTTCGATCCCGAGGTCCGCCCCGAGATCGACGCGATCGTGCTGAAGGCGCTCGCCAAGGAGCGCGACTACCGCTACCAGAGCGCCGACGAGATGCGCGACGACATCGAGCGCTTCCTCGACGGCCTGCCGGTGGCCGCCGCCCAGCAGGCCGCCGCGTACGGCATGGGCGCCGGGTACGGCTACGACCAGAACGGCTACCCGCAGCAGCACGACCCGTACGGCCAGACCAACGTGCTGCCGCAGCAGCCCGGCGGCGGGCCGACCACCATGCTGCCGCAGGCCGGCGCGCAGCCCGGCTACGGCCCGCAGGGCGGCTACGGCCCGCAGGGCGGCTACCAGGACGACGGCTACGGCCAGGCCTACGCCGACGGCCCGGCGGGCGGCGGCCACGACGACGGCTACGGCCGGGACGGCGGCCGGCGCGGCGAGCAGCCGCCGAAGAAGAGCAACACCTCCTGGATCGTGCTGGCGGTCGCCGCCGTGCTGGTCCTGGTCGGCACCTTCTTCGTGGCCCAGGCCATGTTCAACGGCAACGGCGCCGGCACCACCGAGACCCCGAAGGTCTCCGTGCCGAACCTGGTCGGCAAGAGCCTGGCGGACGCCAAGACGGCCGCGGCCGCGGCCGGTCCCAAGCTCGTGGTGGCCGAGGGCGACAAGCTCGCCTGCCCGGACGCCAACATCAAGAAGGACCAGGTCTGCACCCAGAACCCGGCCGTCGGCGGCCAGGTCGCGGAGAACAGCACCATCACCGTGCAGGTGTCCTCCGGCCCGGCCAAGGCCCCCCTGCCGAACGTGGTCGGCAAGACCAAGGACCAGGCGACCAAGGCGCTCGGTGACGCCGGCTTCACCAACGTCACCACCGAGTACAAGGACGACGACACCGCTCCGCAGGAGAACGTCACCGCCCAGGACCCGGTGGCGGGCACCCCCGGCGACCCGACCGCCCCGGTCAAGCTGACCGTCTCGCAGGGCAAGACGAAGGTGACCGTGCCGAACGTGGCCGGCGCGCAGAAGGAGGTGGCGCAGGCCCAGCTGGAGGGCCTGGGCTTCCAGGTCGACACCTCGAAGACGGTGCAGACCACCGACCAGAGCAAGGCGAACACCGTCGCCGCGCAGTCGATCCAGGCCAACACCAAGGCCCCGGCCAACACGAAGATCTCGCTGACGATCTTCAAGATGCAGGACAAGCCCCAGGTCCCGCCGCTGCAGAACGTCAAGCTGTCGGACGCCATCTCCCAGCTGGGCAAGGTCGGGCTGCTCTACACGGTGGTGTCCGGTCCGTCGGACCCGAACGCCATCGTCGTGAGCACCAACCCGCCCGCCGGCACCCAGCTGGACCCGAACACCCAGGTGATGCTCATCACGAAGCCGGCCGATCCGCCCAAAGGGGGTGACCCCCTCTCCCCCTCACCCTCCAACACCAAAGGGGGGAACAACAACTAAGCCCTGGTTCCCCTGGATCTGAGGCTTGGTGGGAGTTGTCCGGCCGTACGCCCGAGGGCCCGTCGCAGCGGTTGCGACGGGCCCTCGGGCGTACTCGGTTCCGGGCGTTCCCGGAGCCGGGCCGCAGCAGCCGGGCCAGCTTCCGGACCGCGGCAGCGGCCGACGGGCTCAGGGCCGGCGCAGCTCCGGCGGCGGGGTGCGCTTGGCGTCCACGTCGTCCACCCGCACCAGGCTCCCCCAGACCGCCATCCGGTAGCGCGAGGTGTACACCGGCGTGCAGGTGGTCAGCGTGATGTACCGGCCGGGGCCGGTGTAGCCGGAGCCGACCGGGACGGGCGCGACGATGCCGGTGTCGTACTTGGACGTCTCCGGCAGGGTGCTGTCGATCCGGTAGACGTACCACTTGTCCTTGGTCTCGACGACGACCGCGGCGCCCTTGTGCACCGCGTCCAGGTCGTGGAACTTGGCACCGTGGCCGTCCCGGTGGGCGGCCAGCGCGAAGTTGCCGGCCTGGTCCCAGGGCATCGCGGCGCGGTAGGGCTGCTCGTACACGCCCGCCACGCCCTCGGCCAGGGTGTCGCTGTCGGTGCCCATCCGAATCAGCACCTGGTAGTCCCGGCCCATCGCCGGGACGTGCAGGAAGCCGACCGCGTCCCCGGCCGCGAACGGCGCGGCGGGGGCGGACGTCCCGCCGGGGGCGGCCGAGGGGGTGCCGGACGGGCTCGCGGCCCAGGTGTCGCGCAGCCGGTCGGAGGCCGCGGCCGCCGAGCGGTCCGCCTCGACGTTGGTCCACCACAGCGAGTAGGCCACGAACAGGCCGAGCACCAGTCCCAGGGTGATCAGCAGCTCGCCGAAGACGCCGAGCGCGGCCAGCGCCCGACTGCGGCCGCGCCGGGCGGGCGCGGGGCCGTCCTCGGGCGGCGGGAAGGCCTCCTCCCGCGGCTCGGCCGACTGCGCGGTCTCGTCCGTCATCTCCGGTGCTCCCCCTTCGTGCCGGGTGCCCGGGCGGTCACCCGCCCGTGATCGCGGCCGGCTTGCCTTGGCTGCGCGGCCGTTCCTCGGTCATCTTGCCAAAGACGATGAGGCGGAACTTGGAGGTGAACTCCGGGGTGCAGGTGGTCAGCGTGATGTACCGGCCGGCGCCCGCGTAACCGGCGCCGTTGGGGACGGGCTTGATCACGCTCACGTTGTTGGGGGAGGTCTCCGGGATGCTGCTGGTGACCTCGTAGGTGTAGTACGAGGTGGCGGTCTCCACCACGATCTTGTCGCCCTTGCCGAGCTGGTTGATGTACCGGAACGGCTCGCCGTGGGTGTTGCGGTGCGCGGCCAGCGCGAAGTTGCCCGCCTTGTCGGCCGGCATCCCGGTGCCCGTGTAGTGGCCGACCAGGCCCTTGTCGAGCACCGCCGGCTTGGAGGTGCCCTCGGCGATCGGGAACTTCAGCCCCAGCTTGGGCAGGTAGATGATGGCGAAGCCCTTGCCGGGCTCGAACGACTCCGGCTTGGCCGGGTCCGGAGCCGGCTGCCCGGGCGTCGGCGGCGCCAGGGCGGCGTCGAACTGCTGCTCCAGCCGGTTGCGGGCGCCGTCGGCGGCCGCGTCGGCCTGCACGTTGGTCCACCAGAGCTGGTACGAGACGAAGAGCAGCATCACCACGCCGAGCGTGATGCACAGCTCCCCGACGAGCCGCGCGGCCACCACGACCGCGGACTCCTTGGGCCGCGCCTTCGCCCCGGCGCCCCGGCCGCTCGCCCGGCGCCGGCCGACGCCCGCGCGCACGGAGGTCCGGCCCTGGGCGGCCCTGCGGCGCTCGGCCCGGCCGCCGGTGGGCGGGGCCGGCTCCGCGGCCGGCCCGCCGATGTCGAGGGGCAGGCGCAGCTGGAGCGTCTGGTCGGGCAGCCAGGGGTACTCGGGGCCGGACACGGCGGGCTGCTCGGCCTGCTCGTACACGCCCCAGGCGTCCTCGGCGGCGCCCTGTCCGGGCTGCGCCGGGTACGGCTGCGGGTACGCCGCCGCGTCACCGTGGTGCTGCCCGTCGCCGTACCGGCCGTCCCCGTACGGGCCGCCGTACTGCGCGCCGCCGTACGGCTGTCCGTCGCCCGGGCCCGCCTCCGGCTGGTAACGCCCCTCCGGACGCAGCGCGGTCACGCCGCTCAGCCCCGGCCGATCACCGGGGCGAGCCCGGCCGACCGGTCCACGGCCTCTGGGTAGCCGCACTCCGCCAGCCAGTTGGCGAGCATCCGGTGCCCGCCCTCGGTGAGCACCGACTCGGGGTGGAACTGCACGCCCTCGACGGGCAGTTCGCGGTGCCGCAGGCCCATGATCACGCCGCTGTCGGTGCGCGCGGTGACCACCAGCTCGTCCGGCACGGTGGCCGGCTCGACCGCCAGCGAGTGGTACCGGGTGGCGGTCAGCGGCGAGGGCAGTCCCTCGAACACCCCGCCGTCCTCGTGCTCGACCGGCGAGGTCTTGCCGTGCAGCAGTTCCGGTGCCCGGTCGACCACCGCGCCGTACGCGACCGCGATCGACTGCAGGCCCAGGCAGACTCCGAACACCGGCAGGCCGATCCCCGCGCAGTGGTGCACCATCCCGATGCAGACCCCGGCCTCCTCCGGCGCGCCGGGCCCGGGGGAGAGCAGCACCCCGTCGAAGCCCTGGTCGTCCTCGCCCCCGGAGCGGCGGACGGCGTGCTCGACGGTCACCTCGTCGTTGCGCACCACCTCGCAGGTGGCACCGAGCTGGTACAGGTACTGGACCAGGTTGAAGACGAAGCTGTCGTAGTTGTCCACGACCAGGATGCGGGGCGCGGTCGGCTGGGTGGTCATTCTCGCGTGGTCTCCGTGGGATGCGGGGCGGGGTCGGCAGGGTGGAGGAGCAGGGCCGCCGGTTCAGCCGGCCGCGGCGCCTTCGCCGCCGTCCACTGTGACGTCACCGAAGGGGAGCAACGGTTCCGCCCACGGGAAGACGTAGGTGAAGAGGAGATAGACGATCCCCACGACGAGGAGCAGCGAGATGACGGCGCGGACCAGGGTGTTTCCCGGGAGGTGACGCCAGATCCAGCCGTACATGGTGCTCCCTCGACGTAGCGGACTGGGGTCAAGAGTAGACCCGGGATCAACGACCGCGGGGCCGGTCCGCTACTGCTGCCCGCCCGCCGACCGCAGCTCGGTGGTGCCGGAGTATCCCGGGAGGGTCAGGTCACCGCTCTCCTGGACCTTCCAGCCGAGCCCGTACGCCTGGACGTACTGGAGGTAGTTGCGGATCGTCGGGTCCCCGTCCACGGCGGCCTTCAGCGCATCGGTGCGGCCGACCGCCCGGACCACGTACGGCGGCGAGTAGACCCGGCCCTGCAGGAGCAGGGTGTTGCCGACGCAGCGGACGGCGCTGGTGGAGATCAGCCGCTGGTCCATCACCTGCACGCCCTCGGCGCCGCCCCGCCACAGCGCGTTGACCACGGCCTGGATGTCCTGCTGGTGGATGACCAGGTCGTTGACGCCGGGCTCGGGGACGCCCGGGATGCGGGCGGTGGCGTTCGGCGGGGCGTCGTTGAGGGTGACGGTCAGGCCGCCGCCCTGCAGCGGCTCCAGGGCCGCGCCGAGCCGCAGGTCGTCCAGCCGGGCGGCGTCGGCGGGGTTGCCGCCCTGCTGCCCGGTGAGCTCCTGCGCGCGGGCCTGGAGGTCGGCCAGCTGGGCCTGGGCCTGCTGGTTCTGCGCGCTGCGCTGGCGTATCACGTCGCCGAGGCTCAGCAGCGAGTTGTCCGTCCGCAGGTCGGTGCCGCGGGCGGTCTGCGCGCTGATGTAGAACAGCAGTCCGGCGAGCGCGAAGACCGCACAGGTCAGGGCACGCCCGACAATTCGGGTGCCGGAGCGGCGGGTAGTGGTCGGCCGAGGGGGAATCGACAAATTAGGCACCGTACCCTTATCTCCTTAAGACCCACCGAGCCACTACGCTAACGGACGCCGGTGGCGCGTGCGGGAACGGTCCCGTGCGTTCCGCACCGCCCGTCACCGGCCGACCGACCCCCGCTGCACCTCTGCGCGGTCTCACAGCGCATCGACAGGAGAGCTCCTCGTGCCGAAGTCTCGACTCCGCAAGAAGTCCGACTACACCCCGCCGACCACGGCCGCGGTGAAGATCAGTTCGGGCCGCAGTTGGGTCGCACCGCTGATGCTGGCACTGTTCCTGATCGGCCTGGTCTGGATCGTCACCTATTACGTGACCAGCGGCAGCTACCCGGTCGAGAGCTGGCGGAACTGGAACATCCTGGTCGGTTTCGGGTTCATCGCCGCGGGGTTCGGCGTCTCCACCCAGTGGAAGTGACCTTCCGCTCCTCCTGAGGCTCCGGTCGAGCCACCTCCGCCGCTTCGGACCACTGGTGCCGGGCGGCGGTCAGGCGTGCCCGGACACGGGCGGGAAACCGGTCGGTTATCCCCATCATCAGACTGTCCTGCTTATCCACATGGTTATCCACACTGGGGAAAAGTCTCTCCAGCCTGTGGATAACCTTTCGACCGCAGGCTTTCCACAGCTGTGCACAACTTCCCGGGAATGGGAAAACCGCACAGCAGGACACGCGTAGAACAGCAGTCCACACCCTGGGCGGCGAACAGCCTGTGCACAACCCCGCACCCGCTGTGGACAAACACCCGCAGCGTCACGCGCCGTAGCGGGCCATCCCGATCATCAGCATCGCCGCCACCACGGCCAACGACCCCGTCAGCGCCAGCCCCTGGACCAGGCCCCGGCGCTCGCGCGGGGCGTACATCAGACCGGCCGCCGTCAACGCGCCCACCACCAGGCCGCCGATGTGCGCCCGCCAGTCGATGTCCGTCCGCGAGAAGGTGACGACCAGGTTGAAGACCAGGAACGCCATCACCGGGCCGAGCGGGCCCCGGTTCCGCAGCTGCATCACCACCGTGGCGCCGATCAGCCCGAAGATCGCGCCCGAGGCCCCCATCGACACGAGCAAGTTGCCGTCGATCAGGAAGGAAAAAGTGCTGCCCCCCAGACCGGAGAGCAGGTAGAGGGCCAGGAAGCGCAGCCGGCCGAGCGCCGCCTCCAGCGCGGGGCCCAGAAAGTACAGGACCACCATGTTCATCCCGACGTGCCACCACTGCAGGTGCAGGAACACCGAGGTCAGCAGCCGGTACCACTGGGCGGGCCCGTCGGCGACGCCGTCCGGACCGCCCAGAAAGGCCCGCCCGGCGCTGTACAGCTCCCAGACCTGGCCCAGCCGCGGTGTGAGCACGTAGGCGGCCAGCACGAAGACCACCACGTTGATGCCGATCAGCACCCTGGTGACCAGCCCGCCGTCCTGGGCGATCGCCCCGCCGAACCGGGTGGTCGCCCGCCGCGTCCCGGCGTGCCCGCCGCCGACGCACTCCGGGCACTGGAAGCCCACCGAGGCGGCCACCATGCACTGCGGGCAGATCGCCCGCTCGCAGCGGGTGCAGGAGACGCCGGTGGCCGTCTGCGGGTGCCGGTAGCAGCCGGTCAGCATGAGGTTCTTCCCCTCCCGTACGGGACCCCGAAATCGCCAGCCTACTGCGGCGGATCCGATATCGGGCCCGCTCCCCGGCTCCTTCCGCACCCCGCGTACGGCCCACTCCGACATGCCGGTGGACAAATCAGCATGCATGATCAGCATTCAGGTGGATATGTGCATAAAGGACGCCACCCAGGAGGAGAGACTCGTGACCTTTTCGGACTCGGCTCGTGAGACGGCCACCAAGACCCGGGACACCGCCGCGCACCTCGCGGACGGCGCCAAGCAGCGCCTCGGCCCGGCCCTGGACACCTTCGGGCCGAAAGCCGCCCAGGCCGCCCAGAGCCTCCGCGTCCAGTACGACCGGCACATCGCCCCGCAGTTCGGTCACGCCTTCGCCAGTCTGCCGCCCGAAGCCCAGCAGAACGCCCTGAAGGCCTTCCACCGCGCCCAGGAGGCCGCTCTGGCGGCCCGGCTCTCCGCAGCCCGCGCTGCCGACCAGGCCCGCTCCACGGTCGGCCCCAGGGTCGTCCAGGCCGTCGAGGAGGCCCGCGCCGCCGTCACCCCGGTCGCCCAGGAGGCCCAGACCCGGGGCGCCGCCGCGCTGACCGCGCTGCACGGCAACGTCACCTCGGCCGAGATCAGCCACCTCGCCGCCCGCAACGCCCGGCGGAAGCGGTGCAACGGCCTGGCCACCGGCCTCGCCGTGGCCGGTGCGCTGGCGATCGGCGGCGGGATCGTGGCCTGGCAGTGGTGGCGCCGGCACAGCAACCCGGAGTGGCTGGTCGAGCCCCCGACCGACCGGGCCGACCAACCCGCCGGTGCGCACGCCGCCGGCGCGACGACCCCCGGGCCGGTCAACGCCGCCGGGGCCCCGCAGAGCGGCCCGGCCGCTCCCGCCGGACCCCGGGCCGGGGACACGGCCGGCGAGCCCACTCCACCGCCCGTCCGGCCCGACAACGACGGCAACGACGGCAACGGCGACCACCCCAAGCCGCACGACCCGCGCGGACCGCACTGACCCGTCGCCCGGCCCTCAGGGCGTGTCGGACACGCCCTGAGGACGCGGAAACGCCGATCGGCCACTGACCGGGATTCAGGTCAGCGGCCGATCGGCGTCACGACTGCGATGAGCTGTGGAGCATAGGAGACTCGAACTCCTGACATCTGCCTTGCAAAGGCAGCGCTCTACCAACTGAGCTAATGCCCCTCGACGGCACCGCAGGTGCCGACGGGCACTAGCGTACCGGGTTCCGGCGCCGTTCCCGGCGCCCTCCCCCCGGGCCGACCGGACCTGCCGCCGAGGCGGCGTCCGGGCGGTGCCTGGGATCCGGCCGATCCGGTCGGATGACCGGGCCGGCCGGCCCTGGAGGCGCGGTGAAGCGCCTCCGAAGATCGTTGATCGTCGGATCGTCCGGGCTCAGCGACCGGCCGGAACCGGGTCGGTGGCCTCGGTCCACAGGTCCTGCTCGGCGCGGTCCGCCTGGACCTGACGGTAGACAAAGAAGCCGCCGAGGGCGACCAGGGCGACCAGGAGAAGCTTCTTCACCGCGGGACCTCGTCCTTCTTGCGTTGGCGGACTCAAGAGCCGGTGCTCCGGCCGGACTGACCGGGCCGACGAGTCCAGATGTGTTTCGATCGCGAGCGGGCTGCCGGGTGCCAGACTGCCCTTGCGGCCGATGATACACACCAGTGTCCCAATCGTGACCAGCCACCGCTGCGGCCAACCCGGCGGTCCGGGCGGAGGATTGACGCCGCACCTCCTGCCGTACGTCCGGCCCTCCCAGGCCGGGCCCTACGGCGTGCCCGGCGGGGCGCTGGACGGGTGCCCCGACGAGCGGTCGGACGGGCGGTTCGACGAGCGGTTCGACGGCGTCACCACCACGGCCTTCCCGCCCGCCAGGTCGACCTTCGTCCGGGGCGGCGCCCCCTCGCCCTCCTCGTCGCGCAGCATCAGGGTCGTGCCGCGTTCGTCCAGCTCGTGCTGCTTGCCTGCGGCGAACTGCGCGTGCAACTGCTCGAAGCCGGTGGCCGAGATCTGCCCCTCCCGGCCGGTCCCCCGCCACGGCACCCAGCGTGACCGCCGCGCCCGTAACGCGAGCTGGTCGACCACCGCGAGCACCACCAGGGCGCAGACCAGTCCGGGGATGCTCATCGCCCAGAAGACCGCCATGTCGTCACCATCCCTCCACACGTTCCCTCCCCGTTCCCTCCCCGGAGAACAGCCCGGCGGGACGCGCGGTTCCCGCAACGGAGGGGGAAACGCCGAAGGGCCCGGAGTGAATCACTCCGGGCCCTTCGCGGTGGTGGGCCTAACAGGACTTGAACCTGTGGCCTCTTCCTTATCAGGGAAGCGCTCTAACCGTCTGAGCTATAGGCCCTTGCCGCACTGAAAGATTAGCGGACCGATGGCCGATCTCCCAAATCCGGGCCGGCGGGGTTCCCGGCGGGCACCCCGCCGACCAGCGGCGGCGCTCCGGCGGCCGGGCGCAGCAGCCATTCCTCGCGGGTCGCCGGGAGGCCGGCCGCGCCCTCCTCGGTGCTGCGGACGGCGAGGATCTGGTTGATCCCGATCCGGTTCTCCTCGAAGGCGAGCGCGCTGGCGGCCATGTACAGCCGCCAGACCCGGGCCCGGCCGCGGCCGACCAGCCGGACCGCCTCGCTCCAGTGCGCCTCCAGGTTGGCCACCCATTCGCGCAGGGTCAGTCCGTAGTGCTCGCGCAGCGACTCGACGTCCCGGACCTCGAAGCCGGCCTCCTCCAGCCGGGCCACGGTGGAACCGACGGGGGAGAGCTCGCCATCGGGGAAGACGTAGCGGTCGATGAAGGGGCTGGTGCGGTGCGGCTCACCGGGGCGGTCGGGGCGGCGGGCGATCTGGTGGTTGAGCAGCCGGCCGCCGGGCACCAGCAGCCGGTGCAGGCCCTCGGCGTAGACCCGGTACTGCTCGGAGCCGACGTGCTCGGCCATCCCGACGCTGGAGATCGCGTCGAACGGGCCGTCGGCGATCTCCCGGTAGTCCTGGAGCCGGACCTCCACCCGCCCGGCCAGGCCGGCCTCCTCGACCCGCCGGCGGGCCAGCGCGACCTGCTCCCGCGAGATGGAGACGCCGACCGCGGTGACGCCGTAGTGCTCGGCCGCGTGCAGCAGCAGCGAGCCCCAGCCGCAGCCGACGTCCAGCAGCCGCATCCCGGGCCGGAGGCCGAGCTTGCGGCAGATCAGGTCGAGCTTGGCCTCCTGGGCGGCCTCCAGGCTCTTGGCCTCCGGGGCCCAGTAGGCGCACGAGTAGACCATCGAGGAGCCCAGGACGAGCCCGTAGAAGTCGTTTCCGACGTCGTAGTGGTGACTGATGGCCGCGCGGTCCCGGCTGCGGCTGTGCAGCCGCCCGCGGGCCTTGCGGACCTCCTCCCGGGGCGGCGTGGGCTCGGGGCCGAGCGCCCCGGCCCGCAGCGCGGCCGCGAGGACGCGGCGCCCGCCGGCGCCGAGCACGTCCCGCGGGCCGAGGTCGAGGCGGCGGATCTCCGGCCGCTCGACGAACCGGGCGACGGCCGAGAGCACCTCGTAGAGGTCGATGCCGGGGGCGAGCTCCAAGTCCCCCGCGACGTAGGCCCGGGCCAGGCCCAGCTCGCCCGGCTGCCACAGCAGCCGGCGCAGGGCTCGGCGGTTGCGCAGGACGACCGTGGGGGCTCCCGGCGGCCCGGCGACGCTGCCGTCCCAGGCCTGGACCCGCAGCGGTACCGGAACCCCCAACAGCCCGTCCAGGGCCTCGACCAGTTGACCTGCGAGCTTCGCCACCGCGCGCCTCCGTCCAGCCGTCCTGCGGAACGTCTCCTGACCCGGTCGGGCGGACCGGGGGCGGCCTGCGGCACTCCCAGGCGTGGACCGGGCGCCACCCAGCTAATCCCACCGCGGCCGGCCCGCTCCCGGGCGGCACGCCGCGGGCGGCCGGCTGTCACCCGAAATGCCGACGGGCCCCGCAGGCTGCAACAGCCTGCGGGGCCCGTCCATTCCGTCCGTGGACGGCGAACTGACCAGGGGTCAGGATCCGACCGGGGTCAGTCCTCCTCGGCCAGGGTCAGCTCGACGCCGCCGGTGAAGCCGGCCGCCGCGTTGTAGATGAACGCCGAGAGCGTGGACAGCGCCGTCAGCAGGACGACGTCGACCACGGCGATCAGCGAGGTGAAGGTCATCACCTTGCCGAAGCCCACGTAGTCCATCAGGTTGAGGCCGCCGGCGCTGTCCGAGCCGGTGACGTCCTTGAGGGTCTTGGTCAGCGAGTCGAAGACGCCGAGCGAGTCCAGCGTCATCCACAGCACCGCCGCGGCCACGATGATGATGATCCCGACGGCCAGCGACAGCAGGAAGCTGACCTTCATCACCGACCACGGGTCGACCTTGGTCACCCGCAGCCGGGCCTTGCGGGTCCGGCCGAGGCCGACACCGGCGGCCGCCGCGGGGGCGGCCGGGGCCGGTCGGCGCGCCGCGCCCGGGACGGGCGTGCCGCCGGGCGGGGTGTTGCCGCTGGTCCGGGTCCCCCGGGCCGGGGTCGGCTGCCCCTTGGCATAGGTGGTCGGCTGCGAGAACCCGCTCGCGCCCGGCGCCGGGGCCCCCGGCGGCGGGGGCGTCTGTCCGCCGTAGGTCGCGCCGCCCTGTCCCGCTCCGCCGACCGGTGGCATCAGCGAGGTGGACGCGGCCGAGTGCTCGGCCGGCGGCTGCGGCGCGCCGTACCCACCCCCGCCCTGCGCGCCCGGACGGCCGCCGGAGGGTCCTCCCGCAGCACCCGTGGCTCCACTCACCTGGTCCTCCCGCACTTCCCACCAGGACGGCGGCACCGCCCTGCTTCGTCACTCGTCATCCAGCGCCCGGCGGGATTGCCCGGAACTGGTGGGCGGCCGGTGCCGCCACGCCCCTCTATCAGGACGCGACGGCACCGGCCCGTGGTTCGGTTCAGACCTCGGCGTCGCCGCCGGCCGTCGTCTCCGCACCCTCAGCCGTTTCGGTGGAAGCGGTGTCCGCGACCTCGTCCTCCACCGTCTCCTCGTCCTCGGCTTCCGCGTTGCGGGCCATGCCCACGACCGCGTCGCGCTTACCGAGGTTGATCAGTTGGACGCCCATGGTGTCACGTCCGGTTTCACGAACTTCGGAAACCCTTGTGCGGATCACCCCACCCGACAGGGTGATCGCCATGATCTCGTCGGTGTCGTCGACCACGAGCGCGCCGACCAGCGAGCCCCGGCCCTCGACGATCTTCGCCGCCTTGGTCCCGTAGCCGCCACGCCCCTGGACACGGTACTCGTCCACGGCCGTGCGCTTGGCGTACCCGCCGTCGGTGGCGGTGAACACGTACGTTCCCGGGCGGACGACGTTCATCGAGAGCATTTCGTCGTCCTCGCGGAAGGCCATGCCCTTGACGCCGGAGGTGGCGCGGCCGGTGGGCCGCAGCGCGTCGTCGGTCGCGGTGAAGCGGATCGACTGGGCCTTCTTGGAGACCAGCAGCAGGTCGTCCTCGGCGGAGACCAGCTCGGCGCCGATCAGCTCGTCGTCCTGGCCCTCCTCGTCCTGGCGCAGGTTGATCGCGATCAGGCCGCCGGAGCGCGGGGAGTCGTAGTCCTTCAGCGCGGACTTCTTCACCAGGCCGGCCCGGGTGGCGAGGACCAGGTAGGGCTTGTCCTCGTAGGTGCGCACGGCCATCACCTGGGCGATGTGCTCCTCCGGCTGGAAGGCCAGCAGGTTGGCCACGTGCTGGCCGCGGGCGTCGCGCCCGGCGTCCGGGAGCTCGTAGCCCTTGGCGCGGTAGACCCGGCCCTTGTTGGTGAAGAACAGGATCCAGTTGTGCGTCGTCGTCACGAAGAAGTGGTCGACGATGTCGTCCTGCTTGAGCTGCGCTCCGCGCACGCCCTTGCCGCCGCGCTTCTGCGAGCGGTAGAGGTCGGAGCGGGTCCGCTTGACGTAGCCGCCACGGGTGATCGTGACGACGATGTCCTCCTCGGCGATGAGGTCCTCGATCGAGAGGTCGCCGTCGGACGGGATGAGGGTGGAGCGCCGCTCGTCGCCGTACTTCTCGACGATCGCGGTGAGCTCCTCGGAGATGATCTCCCGCTGGCGGGTCGGCGAGGCCAGGATCGCGTTGTACTCGTCGATCTTGCGCTGCAGCTCGTCGTGCTCGTCCATGATCCGCTGGCGCTCCAGGGCGGCCAGGCGGCGCAGCTGCATCTCCAGGATGGCGTTGGCCTGGAGCTCGTCGATGGAGAGCAGCCCCATCAGGCCGGTGCGGGCCGCGTCGGCGCTCGCCGAGGCCCGGATCAGCGCGATGACCTCGTCGATCATGTCCAGGGCGCGCAGCAGGGCGCGCAGGATGTGGGCGCGCTCCTCGGCCTTGCGCAGCCGGAAGGTGGTGCGCCGGACGATGACCTCGACCTGGTGGTTGACCCAGTGCCGGATGAAGGCGTCCAGCGACAGCGTGCGCGGCACGCCGTCGACCAGGGCCAGCATGTTGGCGCCGAAGTTGGTCTGCAGCTCGGTGTGCTTGTAGAGGTTGTTCAGCACGACCTTGGCGACGGCGTCGCGCTTGAGCACGACCACCAGGCGGGTGCCGGTGCGGGAGGAGGACTCGTCGCGGACGTCGGCGATGCCGGCGACCCTGCCGTCCTTGACCAGGTCGGCGATCTTCAGCGCGAGGTTGTCCGGGTTGACCTGGTACGGCAGCTCGGTGATCACCAGGCACTGGCGGCCCTGGATCTCCTCGACCTCGACCACGGCGCGCATGGTGATCGAGCCGCGGCCGGTGCGGTAGGCGTCGTCGATCCCGCGGTGGCCGACGATCAGCGCGCCGGTGGGGAAGTCGGGGCCCTTGATCCGCTCGATCAGGGCTTCGAGCAGCTCCTCGTTGGAGGCGTCCGGGTGCTCCAGCGCCCAGAGCGCGCCGGAGGCGACCTCGCGCAGGTTGTGCGGCGGGATGTTGGTGGCCATGCCGACCGCGATGCCGGTGGCACCGTTGACCAGCAGGTTGGGGATGCGCGCCGGCAGGACGGTCGGCTCCTGCGAGCGGCCGTCGTAGTTGGCCGCGAAGTCGACGGTGCCCTCGTCGATGTCGCGCATCATCTCCATGGCGAGCGGCATCATCTTGCACTCGGTGTAGCGCATGGCCGCGGCCGGGTCGTTGCCCGGGGAGCCGAAGTTGCCGTTGCCGTCCACCAGCGGCATCCTCAGCGACCACGGCTGGGCCAGGCGGACGACGGTGTCGTAGATGGAGGTGTCGCCGTGCGGGTGGTAGTTGCCCATGACGTCGCCGACGACGCGGGCGCACTTGTAGTAGCCCTTCTCGGGGCGGTACCCGCCGTCGTACATCGCGTAGAGCACGCGCCGGTGCACCGGCTTGAGCCCGTCGCGGACCTCGGGGAGCGCCCGGCTGACGATCACGCTCATCGCGTAGTCGAGGTACGAGCGCTGCATCTCGGTCTCGAGCTCGACCGGCTCGATCCGCATGGTCACCTGGGCGGTGGCCTCGGCGGCTGTGGAGGTCTCGGGCTGTTCGCCTTCGGGACGGTTGTCGTCGACCACTGGTGGTCAGTTTCCTTTCACGCGGACTGGTACGTGCTTCGCTGCCGGTCGGGCGGCGTCACACGTCCAGGAAGCGGACGTCCTTGGCGTTGCGCTGGATGAAGGAGCGGCGTGCCTCGACGTCCTCGCCCATCAGCACGGAGAACAGCTCGTCGGCGCGGGCGGCGTCCTCCAGGGTGACCTGGAGGAGCAGCCGGTGCTCGGCGTCCATGGTGGTGACCCGGAGCTCCTCGGCGTTCATCTCGCCGAGACCCTTGAAGCGCTGGATCGCGTCGTCCTTGGGGAGCCGGCGCCCGGCCTCGACCCCGGCCGCGATCAGCGCGTCGCGCTCGCGGTCGGAGTAGGCGTACTCGAAGTCGTCCTTGCCCCACTTGATCTTGTACAGCGGCGGCATGGCGAGGTAGACGTACCCGGACTCGACCAGCGGCCGCATGAAGCGGAACAGCAGGGTGAGCAGCAGGGTGCGGATGTGCTGACCGTCGACGTCGGCGTCCGCCATCAGGACGATCTTGTGATAGCGGAGCTTGGACTCGTCGTAGTCCTCCTGGATGCCGCAGCCGAAGGCCGAGATCAGCGCCTGGACCTCGGTGTTCTGCAGCACCTTGTCGATCCGGGCCTTCTCGACGTTCAGGATCTTGCCGCGGATCGGCAGGATGGCCTGGGTGCGCGGGTCGCGGCCCTGCTTGGCCGAGCCGCCGGCGGAGTCACCCTCGACGATGAAGATCTCGCACTCGGCCGGGTCCTTGGACTGGCAGTCGGAGAGCTTGCCCGGCAGCGAGGCGGACTCCAGCAGGCCCTTGCGGCGGGTGAGGTCGCGGGCCTTGCGGGCGGCGACGCGCGCGGTGGCGGCCTGGATGGACTTGCGGATGATGTCCGAGGCCTCGTTGGGGTTGCGGTCCAACCAGTCGTTGAGGTGCTCGTGGACGACCTTCTGGACGAAGGTCTTCGCCTCGGTGTTGCCGAGCTTGTCCTTGGTCTGGCCCTCGAACTGCGGCTCGCCGAGCTTGACCGAGATGATCGCGGTCAGACCCTCGCGGATGTCCTCGCCGGAGAGGTTGTCGTCCTTCTCCCGGAGCAGCTTCTTGTCCCGCGCGTAGCGGTTGACCAGGCCGGTCAGCGCCGCGCGGAAGCCCTCCTCGTGGGTGCCGCCGCCGTGCGTGTGGATGGTGTTGGCGAAGCTGTAGACCCCCTCGGTGTAGGAGGAGTTCCACTGCATCGCGATCTCCACCGAGATCGCCCTGTCCTTGTCCTCCGCCTCGAAGTCGATCACCGAGGGGTGGATCACCTCGCCCTTGCGGGAGTTGAGGTGGGCGACGAAGTCGGCGATGCCGCCGTCGTACTTGTACGTGACGGTGAGCGGCTTGCCCTCCTCGTCCACGTGCTCGGGGCGCTCGTCGGTGAGCGAGATGGAGAGGCCCTTGTTGAGGAAGGCCATCTCCTGGAAGCGCCGGGACAGCGTCTCGAAGGAGTAGACCGTGGTCTCGAAGATCTCCGGGTCGGCCCAGAAGGTGACGGTCGTGCCGGTCTGCTCGGAGCCCTCGTGCGTGGCCAGCGGAGCGGTCGGCGCACCGGCCTTGTAGTCCTGGGTGAAGCGCGAGCCGTCGCGGTGGATCTCCACCGACAGGCGGGTGGACAGCGCGTTCACGACCGAGACGCCGACACCGTGCAGACCGCCGGAGACGGCGTAGCCGCCGCCGCCGAACTTGCCGCCGGCGTGCAGGACGGTGAGCACGACCTCGACGGCCGGCTTCTCCTGGCCGGGGACGATGTCCACCGGGATGCCGCGGCCGTTGTCGACGCAGCGGATGGCGCCGTCGGCCATGATCGTGACGTCGATGGTGTCGGCGTACCCCGCCATCGCCTCGTCGACGGAGTTGTCCACCACTTCCTGCACCAGGTGGTGCAGGCCGCGCTCGCCGGTGGAGCCGATGTACATGCCGGGGCGCTTGCGGACGGCGTCGAGGCCTTCCAGCACCTGGATGTTGCTACCGGTGTAGGAAGCCTGGTCGGTCTGGTCTGGGATCTGGCTGGGGTTGCCGGAATCGGCCACGAAGCGCCCTCTCTGGCACAGCACGGGCCGCATTCCCGCCCCGTGTGGGCGGGCGTGCGACCACGGCGTTTCGACTCGGTTGCCACTAGCAACAGTGTTTGGCTCTCAGTCTACCGGTACGACTGACAGAGATGGGCGTTTGGCAGCCCTTGAAGGCAGATATGCCGCCCTGAATCCCCTCTGGACATGTCCCGATACTCGCCCCGGGGGCCCAGAGCGCCTGGAAGGGCTGTCAGGGATTCCGGAAGATCGCGGTCCGCTCCGCGCCCCCGGCGACGGGCCGGCAACCCGGTCAGCCCCAGGTGTCGCCCGGTCCCTTGCTCCCCGGGGCGCGCAGCCGGCCGTAGCCGCGGGCGGGCGCCGCCGGGCCGAGCACCTTGATGGTGCGGACCGTGCCGTGGCCCAGCTCGTGGTTCAGACGGGCTACCAACTGTCTTGCCAGCCAACGCAGTTGGGTGGCCCACGCGGTGGAGTCGCACTGCACGGTGAGCACCGCGGCGGTGTCGTCGTAGGAGGAGGGGTGGCAGTGCGCGGCGATGTCCGGGCCGACGATCTGGGGCCAACGGCCCATCACCCCGCCGACCGCGGCCGAGGACTCCCAGCCCCGTTCGGTCAGCAGCCGGTTCAGCGCCGCCCCCAGCGGGACCGGGTCGCGGCCGTCCGACCGGGCTCCGCTGCGCAGGCCGTGCCGCTTCGCCTCGCGCTTCTCCCGGACCTGCTCGCCGCGCTGCCGCGCCTGGGCCCGGGCCGCCCGCAGCGCGGAGCGGGCGAGGTCGGCGCCGGTCGGCGCCGGGTCGCCCGGCCGGGGGGAGTGCTCCGCCGGCTCGCTCACGGCGATCTCCTTTCCCCAGCCTGTGGACAACGGTCGCGGACGCGCGCCGGTGAGCCGTCCAGCCTACGGGAGTGCCCGGACGGCGATTGCGAAGGTGCGGGGGGAGTCAGGCGTCGATCCGGCGGACGGCGCCGTCGGCGACCGCGAACCGGGCGCCGGCCAGCGCCTTCGGCACGTCCTCGGCGACCGCCGCGGTGACCAGCACCTGCTCGCCGCCGGCCACCAGTTCGGCCAGCCGGTCCCGGCGGGCCGCGTCCAACTCGGCGAACACGTCGTCCAGGATCAGCACCGGCTCGCCGCCGTCGGCGCGCAGCAGCTCGTACGAGGCCAGCCGCAGCGCCAGCGCGAACGACCAGGACTCGCCGTGGCTCGCGTAGCCCTTGGCGGGCAGCGGGCCGAGGCTGAGCACCAGCTCGTCGCGGTGCGGGCCGACCAGGGTGATGCCGCGGTCCACCTCCTGCTTGCGGACCGCCTGCAGCGCGTTCAGCAGCTGCTCCTCGGCCTGCTCGCGGCTGGTCGGCAGCCCGCCCTCGAAGGAGCTGCGGTACTCCAGGACGGTGTCGCCGCCGCCCGGGGCCAGTTGCCCGTACGCAGCCGCCACCAACGGCTGGAGGGAAGCCACCAGCTGGATCCGGAACGCCGTCAACTCGGCTCCGGCCCTTGCCAGATGGCCGTCCCAGACCTCCAGGGTGGAGAGGTCGGCGCCCTTGCCGCCACCGGCCCGGCGGGCCATCGCGGCGGTCTTCAGCAGGGCGTTGCGCTGTTTGAGGACCCGCTCGTAGTCCTGCCGGACCCCTGCCAGCCGGGGGGCCCGGGCGGTCAGCAGCTCGTCCAGGAAACGGCGGCGCTCACCCGGGTCGCCCTTGACCAGGCTGAGGTCCTCGGGGGCGAACAGGACGGTCCGCAGCAGGCCCAGCACGTCGCGCGGGCGGACGTTGTCGGAGCGGTTGATCCGGGCCCGGTTGGCCTTGCCCGGGGTCAGCTCCAGCTCGACCAGGGTGGTGCGGCCGCGGTCCACCACCGAGGTGCGGACCACCGCCCGCTCGGCGCCCAACCGGATCAGCGGGGCGTCGGTGGCGACCCGGTGGCTGCCCAGCGTGGCGACGTAGCCGACCGCCTCGACCAGGTTGGTCTTGCCCTGGCCGTTGGGACCGACGAAGGCCGTCACGCCCGGGTCAAGGGGAACCTCGACCCGGGCGTACGACCGGAAGTCGGCGAGCGACAGATGCGCGACGTGCATGGCTGTGGACTGCGCTCGCCTTCTGGGGAGGTGCGGGTTACTTGGACTCGACCGCGTGGCCGCCGAACTGGTTGCGCAGCGCGGCGATCATCTTCATCTGCGGCGAGTCGTCCTGGCGGGAGGCGAAGCGGGCGAACAGCGAGGCGGTGATCGCCGGCAGCGGCACCGCGTGGTCGATCGCGGCCTCGACGGTCCAGCGGCCCTCACCGGAGTCGGCGGCCCAGCCGCGCAGCTTCGCCAGGTGCTCGTCGTCGTCCAGCGCGCGGACGGCCAGGTCCAGCAGCCAGGAGCGGATGACGGTGCCCTCCTGCCAGCTGCGGAAGACCTCGCGCACGTCGGTGACCTCGGGGGCGGCCTCCAGCAGCTCCCAGCCCTCGGCGAAGGCCTGCATCATCGCGTACTCGATGCCGTTGTGGACCATCTTGGCGAAGTGGCCGGCGCCCACGGCACCCGCGTGCACCGAGCCGAAGTCGCCCTCGGGCTTGAGCGAGTCGAACACCGGCTGGACGCGGGCCACGTGCTCGGCGTCGCCGCCGTACATCAGGGCGTAGCCGTTCTCCAGGCCCCAGACGCCGCCGGAGACGCCGCAGTCGACGAAGCCGATGCCCTTGGCGGCCAGCGCCTCGGCGTGCTTGATGTCGTCGGTCCAGCGGGAGTTGCCGCCGTCGACCACCACGTCGCCGGGGGAGAGCAGCTCGGCGAGCTCGTCGACGGTCGCCTGGGTGGCGGCGCCGGCCGGGACCATCACCCAGATCACCCGCGGGCCCTGCAGCTTGGAGACGAGCTCCTGGAGGCTCTCGACGTCGGAGATGTCCGGGTTGCGGTCGTAGCCGATGACGGTGTGGCCGGCGCGGCGGATCCGCTCGCGCATGTTGCCGCCCATCTTGCCGAGACCGATGAGGCCGAGCTCCATGACCAAGTCCTTACCTGTGGTGACGTGCCTGCCGGCGGCGCCGTTGCCGCACGCCCCCGAGCCTACGCGCTGCGGCGGTGGCGGCTCCCTGTGGTCGGGCCGACCGGGGGAGGACGCCCACAGGCTGTGCACAGCCGGTGTGCACAGCCTGTGGGTGACGGCCTCGGGGCAGCGGCCGCGAGGTCAGCCGGAGAGGCGGACCGGCATGATCAGGTACTGGTACGCCTTGTCCTCCTCGGCGTCCACCGAGGCCTTGCCGCTGAGCAGCGCGGGCTTGGTCGGCGTGGTGAAGCTCAGCTGGGCGTAGGCGGAGTCGATGGCCTTGAGGCCCTCCTCCAGGTAGCCCGGGTTGAAGGCGATCGAGATGTCGTCGCCCTCCAGGTCGGCGTCGATCCGCTCGGTGGCCTGGGCGTCGTCGCCCGAGCCCGCCTCCAGGGTCAGCACGCCCTGCTCGAAGCTGAGCCGGACCGGGGTGTTGCGCTCGGCGACCAGCGAGACGCGCTTGAGCGCCTCCAGGAAGGGCTGGGTCTGGATCGCGGCGACGGCGCTGAACTCCGTCGGGAACAGGCTGCGGAACTTGGGGAACTCGCCCTCCAGCAGCCGCGTGGTCGTCCGGCGGCCGGCGCCCTCGAAGCCGATCAGGCCCTCGCCCGCGCCGCCCGAGGAGAGCGCGATCGAGACGTTGTCGCCGCTGCCCAGGGACTTGGCGATGTCCTGCAGCGTCTTGGCGGGCACCAGGGCGACGGCCGAGATGTCCGACTGCTCGGGCTTCCACAGCAGGTCGCGGACCGCGAAGCGGTAGCGGTCGGTGGCGGCCAGGGTGATCCGGTCGCCCTCGATCTCGACCCGGACACCGGTGAGCACCGGGAGGGTGTCGTCGCGGCCGGCGGCCACCGCGGCCTGGCTGACCGCGGAGGCGAACACGTCGCCCGAGACGGTGCCCGTGGCGGTCGGCATCTGGGGCAGCGCCGGGTACTCGTCCACCGGGAGGGTGGGGAGGGTGAAGCGGGAACTGCCGCAGACCACGCTGACCCGCTGGCCGTCGGTGGAGATCTCCACCGGCCGGTTCGGCAGGTTGCGCGAGATGTCGTTCAGCAGCCGACCGGAGACCAGGACGGTGCCCGCCTCCTCGATGTCGGCCTCCAGCTCGACCCGGGCCGAGACCTCGTAGTCGAAGCCGGACAGCGCCAGGCTGCCGTCCTGTGCCGTCAGCAGCAGGCCGGCCAGCACCGGCACCGGCGGCCGTGCCGGGAGGCTGCGG
Source organism: Kitasatospora sp. NBC_01300 (assembly GCF_041435235.1). Classification (NCBI taxonomy): domain Bacteria; kingdom Bacillati; phylum Actinomycetota; class Actinomycetes; order Kitasatosporales; family Streptomycetaceae; genus Kitasatospora; species Kitasatospora sp. NBC_01300. The sequence goes on from NZ_CP108408.1 coordinate 3,936,589, forward strand.
GCAGCCCAGGCCACCGCCTCCGCGAGGACGTCACGCTCCACCCGGAACTTCACCGGTAACCGCCTCCTGGATCGAGCGCTCCCGCTCGCACTCTGGTTCGTCTGATCTTGATCGTCGGTCTGGCTGTCCACCGAGCTGTGCCACTCCGCTTCCAGTCGCCGAGGACAGTCTGACGTACTCCGCCGACAGACGGGGCAGACGGGCGGAAGCAAGCCGAACAGATGTCGGGGCGCGGTTGTCCACAGATTCGGGGCCCACCCACTTTCAAGCGAGTCGATGGGTCTAAATGTGTAGTGGTAGTAGTAGGGCCTGTGGAAACCGTGGATAACCCCGTTTCCCCAGGTCAGACCCACTTTTTTGTCCACAGCGGGTGTGGACGGCGGCTGTGGACGAACACGCGGTGCTGTGGACAGCGGAGCGTTACCCACAGGGCACGCTGGGTATCCACAGGTTATCCCCAGGGCTGTCCCCAGATCCGGGCCCGGTTATCCACGGGCGCCGGTCAACTTTACGTGACGCCTTTCACACCAGGGCATGAACGCCGCCCCACGCTTGTCGAACTGTGGATCATGCTGTGGACAACCTGGGGATAACCGCCCCTCCCCTGGGGACAACCGGTGGACAACCCGGATGGCCCATTGGCGGCCCGTCAATTGTCCACACCCTGTGGATAACGGTTGTGCACAAGTCCACAGGCACCTGACCTGCGCGGAAGAGCGTAGCGGCGACACGCCTGTGGACGAATTCTGGATAACTTCGGACGCCCCGGCCTGTGGACTACGGGGAAGGTACCCGCCCTGTGGACAACTGCCCTGCGCGGCCCCGGTTTTCGAATCACCGGTCAGATGTTCGGCGCGGGCTGTGGACTGGCGCAACGTCCGTCGACGGCATCTCTGCCCAGCCGGCGCCCGAGGCACACCTGCGGACACGAGAAAAGGGCGTCAGGATCGCTCCTGACGCCCTTTCCGGCCACCTCGGCACCGGACCCGGCACGGGCCCGACACCGGCCCTGCGGCTAGCTCTTGATGCGGTTGGTCAGCTCGGTGACCTGGTTGTAGATCGACCGGCGCTCGGCCATCAGCGAGCGGATCTTGCGGTCCGCGTGCATCACCGTGGTGTGGTCGCGGCCGCCGAACTGCGCGCCGATCTTCGGCAGCGAGAGGTCGGTCAGCTCCCGGCAGAGGTACATGGCGATCTGACGGGCCGTCACCAGGACGCGGCTGCGCGAGGATCCGCAGAGGTCGTCCACACCCAGCCCGAAGTACGCGGCGGTCTGCTGCATGATGACCTGCGCGGTGATCTCCGGCCCGGCGTCCTCGTCCCCGCCCGGGATCAGGTCCTTGAGGACGATCCCGGCCAACTCCAGGTCCACCGGCGCCCGGTTGAGGTTGGCGAAGGCGGTGACCCGGATCAGGGCGCCCTCCAACTCCCGGATGTTGCGGGTGATCCGGGACGCGATGAACTCCAACACGTCGGCCGGGGCGTTGAGTTGCTCCTGGATCGCCTTCTTGCGAAGGATCGCGATCCGGGTCTCCAGCTCCGGCGGGGTGACGTCGGTGATCAGGCCCCACTCGAAGCGGTTGCGCAGCCGGTCCTCCAGCGTGGTCAGCAGCTTGGGCGGCCGGTCCGAGGAGAGGACGATCTGCTTGTTCGCGTTGTGCAGGGTGTTGAAGGTGTGGAAGAACTCCTCCTGCGTGGACTCCTTGCTCGCGAGGAACTGGATGTCGTCCACGAGCAGGATGTCCATGTCCCGGTAGCGCCGGCGGAAGGTGTCCGCCTTGCCGTCCCGGATCGAGTTGATGAACTCGTTGGTGAACTCCTCCGAGGACACGTAGCGCACCCGGGTGCCCGGGAAGAGACTGCGCGAGTAGTGCCCGATGGCGTGCAACAGGTGGGTCTTGCCCAGCCCGGACTCGCCGTAGATGAAGAGCGGGTTGTACGCCTTGGCCGGGGCCTCGGCGACCGCCACCGCCGCCGCGTGCGCGAAGCGGTTGCTGGCGCCGATGACGAAGGTGTCGAAGAGGTACTTGGGGTTCAGCCGGGCGGCCGGCTCGTCCTTGCGGGAGCCGCCGGCCGGCGGGGCGCCGGGCGGGGCGGGCACGCCGGGGACGGCCGGGCGCTCGGTGGCGCGTTCCGGCGCGTTCTTGTCCGCGGGACGGCCGCCGGCCGGGCGTGCGCCGAGGGCGCGGCGGCCGGCACCGGCGCGGGGCTGCTCGTTCGGGCCGGGGCCGTAGGCGCCGCCGAACAGGTCGCCCTGGGTGGTCGAGGGCGGGCCGGGCATTGGGCGCGGCGCCGGCCGGGACGGCTCGTCGGCCTCGCGGTAGCCGGGGGGCTGCTCCTGGTAGCCGCCACCCTGCTCGGGGTAGCCGCCCTGCTCCTGGTACCCGTTCTGGTCGGGGTAGCCGCCGCCCTGCTCCGGGTAGCCGCCTTGTTCCTGGTACCCGCCCTGCTCGGGGTAGCCGGGCCAGGTCGGGCCGGCCGCCGGGCCGCCGTACGGCGCGGGGCGCTGCTCGTAGCCGCCGGTGTCGTAGCGGGGCCGGTCGTAGTCCTGCTCGTACGGCTGCTGGTAGTCCTGGCCGCCGTAGCCGCCGGCATCCTCCCCGGTCGGGCCGGGGTACGGCTCGGCCGGGGCCTGGGCGGCGGGCGCGGGGGTGGTCGGGACGGCGTTGGCGTCGACCATCACGGCGATCCGCACCGGACGGCTGAGCTCGCGGCTGAGGGCCTCGGTGAGCTGCGGCAGCAGCCGGCCCTCCAGCACCTGCTTGGCCCGCTCGTTGGGGGTCGCCAGCAGGGCGGTGTCGTGCATCATCCACATCGGCTGGGTGCGCTGCACCCACTGCTTGTCCATCTCCCCGACGTCCGGGTCGCTGACCAGCCGCTCGACGACTCTCGCCCAGACCGGGACGAGGTCGCTGTTGACATCAGCCACTGGTGCACGCTTTCTCGGTTCCCCGCGGCTCCAGCAGGGGGTGGTGGATCAGGAGACTGTGGATCGGCGGGTCCGTCTCCGGCGGACCGACCCCACGAGGAAGAACACGAAGAACAAACCAGACAAGTCCTGCAACGGTAGTCAGCGAACAGAGCCGGATCAAGTCGTTGTCCACAGGCTGTGGGCGAAGGGGGCTCCGGGTGCCCTCCGGGGGTCCGCTCGAAAAAGCTGGTTTGACCCTCGTGCCCCGTCCCGCGTACCGTAACCAGGTCGAGTTGTCGATGGCCGCTGCCGCATGTCCGCGGGTCCACCCGCTCCATAAGGCGCGCAGCACGGGCGCCGTGGATTGCCCTGAACCCCAGCCGAACTGGGGCGATGGGCCGGATTTCCGAATCAGGGGAGATCACGCGGACGCACGGTGACGGCCAAGCGATCCCCCGTCATCCTACGATTCACCTCAGGAGCCCCCGAGTGAGCAAGCGCACCTTCCAGCCGAACAACCGTCGTCGCGCGAAGACCCACGGCTTCCGGCTGCGTATGCGTACCCGCGCCGGCCGCGCCATCCTGGCTGCCCGCCGTGGCAAGGGCCGCACCAGCCTGTCCGCCTGATCCACGACAGAGTCTGTTGTGCTGCCCTCCGAGAATCGGCTGCGGCGGCGCCAGGACTTCGCGACCGCGGTGAAACGCGGTCGCCGGGCCGGCCGGCCCCTTCTGGTCGTCCATCTCAGCAGAGAAGGCGACCCCAAGGGGCAGACCGACCGGACCAGCGACTCCCGCCCGCACGTCGCCGAGGGGACTCCTTCGGCGCGTGCGGGTTTCGTCGTGAGCAAGGCCGTCGGCCCGGCGGTCGTTCGCAACCTGGTCAAGCGCCGGTTGCGGCACCTCGTTCGTGATCGTCTTTCCAGGCTGCCCGCCGGTAGCCTGATAGTGGTGCGTGCGCTGCCCCAGGCCGCGACCGCCTCGTACCAGGACCTCGAACGTGACCTGGACGCGGCGCTGAAACGGTTGCTGAAGGTGGAGTCCGCCACGACGGCGCCGACGGGAGCAGGACGATGAAGTTCCTGCTGATGGGTCTGATCAGGGTCTACCAGTGGACCATCAGCCCACTGCTCGGTCCGGTCTGCCGTTACTACCCCTCCTGTTCGCACTACGGCTACGAGGCCGTGAAGGTGCACGGGGCGGTCAAGGGCGGCGGACTGACCGTGTGGCGCATCCTGCGCTGCAATCCGTGGACGCCCGGCGGGGTCGATCACGTTCCGCCGCGTAAGCATCCGGTGTGGCACCGGCGGCTGCGAGACTGGCTGAGCAGCCGGTCCGCCACCGGACAGCCGGTGACCACGACCCCCGCCGGTCCGGACCCCGAGGGCCCGGCGACCATTGGCCCCGAGGGGCCAATCCACATGTCCAAGGAGCCTGACCGGTGACCTTCTCCTTCCTGAATCCCCTGTACACAGCGGTGTCCTGGATCATCGTCCAGTTCCACTCGCTGTACAGCAACATCTTCGACCCGGACGGTGGCTGGGCCTGGGGTCTGGCCATCGCCTCGATGGTGGTCGTCATCCGGATCTGCCTGATCCCGCTCTTCGTGAAGCAGATCAAGGCGACCCGGGCCATGCAGGCGATCCAGCCGAAGATGAAGGCCATCCAGGAGCGCTACAAGAACGACAAGCAGCGCCAGTCCGAAGAGATGATGAAGCTGTACAAGGAGGCGGGGACCAACCCGTTCTCCAGCTGCCTTCCCATCATCGTGCAGGCGCCGTTCTTCACCGCCCTCTACGGCGTGCTCGCCAAGGTCGCCAAGAGCGAGCCGATCGGCGTCATCCACGGCGACCTGCTGCTGAGCGCCGGCAAGGCGCACATCTTCGGTGCCCCGCTGTCCGCGACCTTCGTCAGCAGCCACGAGACCAGCGTCAAGATCGTCACCGCGGTGATGATCATCATGATGTCGCTGTCGCAGTTCATCACCCAGCGCCAGCTGATGACCAAGAACGTCGACCTCACGGTCAAGACGCCGTTCATGCAGCAGCAGAAGATGCTGATGTACGTCTTCCCGGTGATGTTCGCCGTGATGGGCATCAACTTCCCCGTCGGTGTCCTGGTCTACTGGCTGACCACCAACGTCTGGTCGATGGGCCAGCAGCTGATCGTCATCCACAACAACCCGACCCCGGGCAGCAAGGCGTGGGACGAGCGGCAGGTCCGTCTGAAGAAGGCCGGCCGGCTGAACCCGGACGGTTCGGAGATCAAGGGCGCGCTCTGGGGCCTGCTGCCCCCGTCCAAGTCGACCCTCGACGCCGCCTCGGCGGCGGCCGCCGTGGTCGAGGAGTCGGCGCAGGCGCGCCGCCAGCAGCCCCGCAAGCAGACCAAGGCGCAGCGCCAGCAGAGCGGTGCCGGTCAGCAGACCGCCGACCTGACCAAGGACACCGAGGCTCCGGCCGAGGAGCCCGCCGACACCGTCCCGGCCGACTCCGGTGCCAAGCCGGCGGCCGCCCAGCAGGGCCCGGCCAAGCCCGGCGCGGCCAAGCCGGGCACCGCTCGGCAGCAGCCCAAGCGTGGCGGCCAGCGGCCGAAGAAGAAGTCCTGACCGGCCCTGGACCCGTTGTGACAGCGCGCAGAGCTTCGTTCCCGGCCCACCAATCTGGGCCCATCTCCGAAGGAGTCCATCAGTGACGGAAGGCACCACCTCCGCCGTCGAGGCCGAGGCCGCCGCCAGCACCGACGAGAACGTCATCGCCCGACTGGAGCAGGAGGGCGACATCGCGGCGGACTACCTGGAGGGTCTGCTCGACATCGCCGACCTCGACGGTGACATCGACATGGACGTCGAGGGCGACCGCGCTCTGGTCTCCATCGTCGGTGAGGGCAACGACCGCGCGCTGCAGCGCCTGGTCGGCCAGGACGGCGAGGTGCTGGAGGCGCTGCAGGAGCTGACCCGGTTGGCTGTCCACCGGGAGACCGGGGAGCGCAGCCGCCTCATGCTGGACATTGCCGGCTTCCGGGCCCGCAAGCGCTCCGAGCTGGCCGCGCTCGGTGCCGAGGCCGCCGAGCAGGCGAAGAGCAGCGGCGAGCAGGTCAAGCTGCGGCCGATGACGCCCTTCGAGCGCAAGGTCGTCCACGACGCGGTCGCGGCCGCCGGTCTGCGCAGCGAGTCGGAGGGCGAGGAGCCCGAGCGGTGCGTGGTCGTGCTGCCGGCCTGAGGTCGGCAGCACGACGACCGGTCGCCTCGGCGGCCGGTGGGCTTCACCGGACGCGACCCCGTCCGCCTCGTGCGGGCGGGGTCGTCGTCCCTTCGCGGGGCGTGGGCCCGGCGCGAGATGTTTCACGTGAAACTGTGCGGAGAGCGGGTCGGTGGATCCGGGGATCGGAGAGGTCGAGATGGACACGGAGAACGCGGCCGCTGGCCAGCCGGGGGCGGACGACGTGAATCCGGCCGCTGCGGGGCCGGCCGTCGAGGCGGTCGAGGCGACCGAGGTGCCCGAGCTGGCCGAGGCCCCGGCCGTCGCCCGGGAGGTCTTCGGTGATCGTTTCGACGCCGCGGTCCGCTACACCGAGCTGCTGGCCACCGCGGGCGTGCGGCGCGGGCTGATCGGGCCGCGCGAGGTGCCCCGGCTCTGGGACCGGCACGTCCTCAACTGCGCGGTGCTCGCCGAGCTGCTGCCGGCCGGCTCCACCCTGTGCGACGTCGGCTCCGGCGCCGGCCTGCCGGGCATCCCGGTGGCGCTGGCCCGTCCGGACGTCTCGGTGACGCTGCTGGAGCCGCTGCTGCGGCGGACCACCTTCCTGGAGGAGGTCGTCCGGGAGCTGGGGCTGGAGAACGTCACGGTGCTGCGCGGCCGCGCCGAGGAGATGGTCGGCAAGCTCGCGGTGGACGTCGTGACCGCCCGGGCGGTGGCGCCGCTGGACCGGCTGGCCGGCTGGGGGATGCCGTTGCTCCGTCCGCACGGGCAGATGCTGGCGCTGAAGGGCGACAGCGCCGAGCAGGAGCTGGCCGACTCGCGGGCCGGGCTGACCAAGCTGGGCGCGGTCGAGTGGAGCGTGATCTCGGTCGGCGAGGGCACCCTGGAGACCTCGACCCGGGTGGTCCAGGTCAAGGCGGGGGAGAGCCCCGGCGGGGTGAAGGCTGCGACCCGGCGGGCGAAGGCGGCCCGGGCCGGGCGGAACGCGGGCGTCCGGACCGGCGAGCGCAGCCGGGGCGGGCGGCGCCGCACCCGCTGAGGCGGGTGACGCCGGACACGCTCGACAACGGGCGGGTGGTTCCTCCTGAGGGGGAGCCGCCCGCCCGTCGTCGTTCCGGTGGCCGTCGGGGTGACGGCCGGTCGACGGGAGGACACCGGAGTGTCGCAACGTCAGATTTCCGACATAGCGGGCATGGTGTTTCACGTGAAACGTCGCTCCTTGCTCTCGGGAATCCTCGGCCGCAGCCGGGCGGCGACTGTTGCCGCTCCGGTTTCACGTGAAACACTGACCCTCATGCAGGACTCGGAGACCATCGACCAGATCGATGACACGCCCATCGCGAGGGCTGCCCAGGCTGCGGTTCAGGCGATCGGCCGAGCGGGTGAGGGTCTTCCCCGCCCAGGCGCCACCCGGGTGATCGTGGTCGCCAACCAGAAGGGCGGGGTCGGCAAGACCACCACCACCGTCAACCTGGCCGCCTCGCTCGCCATGCACGGACTGCGCGTCCTGGTCGTCGACCTCGACCCGCAGGGCAACGCCTCCACCGCCCTCGGCATCGACCACCACGCCGATGTGCCCTCCGTCTACGACGTCCTGGTCGAGGGCAAGCCGCTCGCCGACGTGGTGCAGCCGGTGGTGGACGTCGAGGGGCTGTTCTGCGTCCCCGCGACCATCGACCTGGCCGGCGCCGAGATCGAGCTGGTGTCGCTGGTGGCCCGGGAGAGCCGGCTCCAGCGCGCCATCGCCGCCTACGAGCAGCCGCTGGACTACGTCCTGATCGACTGTCCGCCCTCGCTGGGCCTGCTGACGGTCAACGCCCTGGTGGCCGGGCGGGAGGTGCTGATCCCGATCCAGTGCGAGTACTACGCGCTGGAGGGCCTGGGCCAGCTGCTGCGCAACGTCGAGCTGGTGCGCGCGCACCTCAACCCCGCGCTGCACGTCTCGACCATCCTGCTCACCATGTACGACGCCCGGACCAGGCTGGCCGCCCAGGTCGCCGAGGAGGTCCGGACGCACTTCCCGCAGGAGGTGCTGAGCACCGCGATCCCGCGCTCGGTGCGCATCTCGGAGGCGCCCAGCTACGGTCAGACGGTCCTCACCTACGACCCGGGCTCGACCGGGGCGCTCTCCTACCTGGAGGCCGCCCGCGAGCTCGGGCTGCGCGCGGTGGGGGCGGGCGGCGGCCCGCTCCTGGGGCAGCAGCGGCACGGCAGCGGTACGGGGCACGGAGCCCCGGTGGCACAGCACGGTACGACGGAGGGTCATCGGTGAGTGGTCGCAGGGGTTTGGGACGAGGACTGGAGGCGCTGATCCGCCCCGCCGTGCCGGTGGACGGCGGGGCCTCGCCCGCGCCGGCACCGGCCCCGGTGGGGGCGGCCGACGCGACGTCGCCGACCTCGGTACCGACGCTGCCGACCGGCCGCGGCACGGTGGCGGCCCGGGTGGCCGCGGAGAAGCGGGCCGAGCAGGCGCAGCCGGCGCCGGTGGCCGGCGCCTTCTTCGCGGAGCTGCCGCTGGACGCGATCACGTCCAACCCGCGTCAGCCGCGTGAGGTCTTCGACGACGACAAGCTGGCCGAGCTGGTCGTCTCGATCAAGGAGGTCGGTCTGCTCCAGCCGATCGTGGTGCGCCAGGTCGCGCCCGAGCGCTTCGAGCTGATCATGGGCGAGCGCCGCTGGCGCGCCTCCAAGGAGGCCGGGCTGCAGCAGATCCCGGCGATCGTCCGCGCCACCGAGGACGACAAGCTGCTGCTGGACGCCCTGCTGGAGAACCTGCACCGGGCCGAGCTGAACCCGCTGGAGGAGGCGGCCGCCTACGACCAGCTGCTGCGGGACTTCTCCTGCACCCACGACGAGCTGGCCGACCGGATCGGCCGCTCGCGTTCGCACGTCTCCAACACGCTGCGGCTGCTGAAGCTCTCGCCCACCGTGCAGAGCCGGGTCGCCGCCGGCGTGCTGACCGCCGGCCACGCCCGGGCGCTGCTCGGGGTGCCGGACGACGAGCGGCGGGAGCTGCTGGCCAAGCGGATCGTCGCGGAGGGCCTCTCGGTGCGGACCACCGAGGAGATCGTCGCGCTGATGGCCGAGGAGGAGGACCGGAAGCCGAAGCGCCAGGCGCCGAAGGCGGGCAAGCTGATCTCCCCGGCCTTCAACGATCTGGCGAGCCGGCTGTCGGACCGCTTCGACACCCGGGTCAAGGTCGAGGTGTCGCAGCGCGGCGGCAAGCTGGGCAAGGGCAAGGTGGTGCTGGAGTTCGGTTCGGTGGAGGACCTGAACCGGATCCTGGACAGCCTGGCCCCGGGCGAGGACGGTCTGCGGCTGTCGCAGGGCTGAGCCGGGCCGGGGACGACACCCGATGGGTGCATGTTCCGCGTGAGCACTGTTTCACGTGAAACATGCACCCATCGGCGTTTGTGGGGGCATGCTCGACCGTGAAGTGGAGGAGGAGGTGCGGGGCATGGGACGCCGGATCGCTCCGCTGACCCTGGACAACCTCGCCGATCTGCCGACGACCTGCCGCTCCTGCGTGTTCTGGGAGCTGGACCCGGTCAGCGGGAAGGCGGCGGTGGAGTCCGGGAAGCCGGAGCTGGAGAAGGAGGGGTGGATCTCCGCGGTGCTGCTGGAGTGGGGGTCCTGCGGTCGGATCGTCTACGTGGACGACCAGCCGGCCGGCTTCGTGCTGTACGCGCCGCCCGCCTACGTCCCCCGGTCGCAGTCCTTCCCGACCAGTCCGGTCTCGCCGGACGCCGTCCAGCTGATGGTCAGCCGGGTGGTTCCGGGCTACCAGCGGCAGGGGCTCGGCCGGGTGCTGGTGCAGACCGTGGCCAAGGACCTGCTCGGGCGCGGGGTGCGGGCGATCGAGGCCTTCGGCTCGGCCGGTTCTGAGCCGGTCAGCTGCGTGCTGCCGGCCGACCACCTGCTCGCGGTCGGCTTCAAGACCGTCCGCTCGCACCACCGCTACCCGCGACTGCGGTTGGAGGCGCGCACCACGCTGTCCTGGCGGGGCGATGTGGAGGTGGCGCTGGAGCGGCTGCTCGGCGGGGCGCGCAAGGAGCCGGCGCTGCGGCCGTTCTGAGGTGGCTGGGAACGACGACGGCGGGGCTCCCTGGTGTGGGGAGCCCCGCCGCCGTACGGTCGACGACCGGTCGACCTAGATGAAGCCGTCCAGCTCGCGCAGCAGTGCGGCCTTCGGACGGGCACCGGTGATGGACTTCACCGGCTCGCCGCCCTTGTAGAGGATCAGGGTCGGGATCGAGATCACGTTGTACTCGGCCGCGGTCGCCTGGTTGGCGTCCACGTCCAGCTTGGCGATGGTCAGCTTGTCGCCGTGCTCGGCCGCGATCTCCTCCAGGATCGGGGCGACCTGGCGGCACGGGCCGCACCAGGTGGCCCAGAAGTCGACCAGCACGGGCTTGTCGCTGTCCAGGACGTCGGCCTTGAACGTCGCGTCGGTGACGGTGGTGGTGGCGCCGGCCACGGGAACTCCTCGGGTTCGGACGGAGGGGGCTGCTGCCAGGGTGAACAACGGGTGGGCCCGTTCTGTTTCGCCCTGGCCGGGGCGGGGGTGTTTCACGTGAAACGGGTGTCACACCCCCGCCGGGGGTCGGTCGGTGGAGGAGGTCAGACCGCCACGGCGGCGGTGGCCTTGGCCTCCAGGTCGTCCAGGGCGGCGAGGTGGCGCTCGGCGTCCAGCGCGGCGGAGCAGCCGGTGCCGGAGGCGGTGATGGCCTGGCGGTAGGTGTGGTCCACGACGTCGCCGGCGCCGAACACGCCCGGGATGTTGGTCCGGGTCGAGGGCGCCTCGACCTTGAGGTAGCCCTCCGCGTCGAGGTCCAGCTGGCCCTTGAACAGGTCGGTGCGCGGGTCGTGGCCGATCGCGATGAACAGGCCGGTGACGGCCAGCTCGCGGGTCTCGCCGGTGGTGGTGTCGCGCAGGGTGACGCCGGTCAGCTTCGGGTCGCCGTGGATGGCCTCGACCGCGCTGTCCCACTCGAAGCGGATCTTCTCGTCGGCGAAGGCACGCTCCTGCATCGCCTTGGAGGCGCGCAGGCTGTCCCGGCGGTGGATGATCGTGACGCTCTTGGCGAAGCGGGAGAGGAAGGTCGCCTCCTCCAGGGCGGTGTCGCCGCCGCCGACCACGGCGATGTCCTGGTCGCGGAAGAAGAAGCCGTCGCAGGTGGCGCACCAGGAGACACCGCGACCGGAGAGCTTGTCCTCGTTCGGCAGGCCCAGCTTGCGGTGCTGGGAGCCGGTGGTGACGATCACGGCGCGCGCCTTGTGCACGTTGCCCTCGGAGTCGGTGACGGTCTTGATGTCACCCGTGAGGTCGACCGAGACGATGTCGTCCGGGATCAGCTCGGCGCCGAAGCGCTCGGCCTGCGCCCGCATGTTGTCCATCAGCTCGGGGCCCATGATGCCGTCCCGGAAGCCCGGGAAGTTCTCGACCTCGGTGGTGTTCATCAGGGCGCCGCCGGCGGTGACGGCCCCCTCGAACACCAGCGGCTTGAGGGAGGCCCGTGCCGTGTAGAGCGCGGCCGTGTAGCCGGCCGGGCCGGAACCGATGATGATCACGTTACGGACGTCGCTCACTGCATCTCCTGGTTCGCATCGCGACCCGCGCTAGGTGCGGGGAGGGCGGTTCTGCTCCGCCGCCCGGGACAACGACTGACCAGTGTCTCGCATTCCCAGGCGGATCAGTACCAGGCGGCCGCACTGTGGGAGCGGCGCGGCGCCCTGCTCGTCGATCGCATGGGAACGGAGCCCCGATCCCAGGGACCTCCGTTCCCCGGGACGTCAACGGGTGGGGACGGTGCGCTGCAGCACGACCGGGCCGCAGCCGGGGGAGCGCAGGTAGACGTCCGCGAACCCGGGCCGGCCGGGCGCCGGGTAGACCAGGACCTCGACCGGGGCGCCCGCGTAGCTGCCGTGGTCGGTGGCCAGCGGCACGCCCTCGGCGGGGGCCGGGCAGGACGGCGGGGATGACGGCTGGGATGACGGCGGGGAGGCCTGGGTGGTGAGCTCCTGGCGGCCGTCGGCGGGCATCGCGGCGGAGGGCTTGGCGGGCCCGGTCGGGCGCAGCCCGGGGGCGGTGCCCGACCGGGCCAGCAGCTGCTGGACCTGGGCGGCGAGCTGGTCGTCCTGGTAGGTCGGGCCGGCGCCCGCGGCGTGGTCGGCGCGGGAGCTCTGCCCCGTGCCGGGGCTCGCGCCGGTGCCGAGGGAGGCGGAGGCGGGGGCGCCGGCGGACAGGGCCGGGTGCTGGTCGCCCTGGCCGGTCGGGTGCAGCAGCAGGGTCGCGCCGAGGGCGATCGCGGCCAGGGCGGCGGTCGCGCCGAGCAGCAGGCCGGCGCGCCGCCGCCGGGGGCGGGGACGGCCCGGGCCGGTGGGCGCGGCGGGCCGGGAAGGGGGTGCGGCGGGCGCCGCGGCGGCCCGGGCGGCCGGGGCAGGGGAGGCGGCCCGGGAGGCCGCGAGGGGGGCGTTCTCGGCCTCCTCCGTCGCTGCGGAGGCGGAGGAGGCGGTGGAAGAGGCGGCGGCCGCAGCGAGGGCGGCGTCCAGCCGGGCGGCGACGTCGGCGGGCATCGGCGGTGCCTCGACGGCGCCGAGCAGTGCCTGGACCTCGCCGAGCGCGTCGGCGGTCTCGCGGCACTCGGCGCAGCCGTCCAGGTGCCGGCGCAGCGTCCGGGCGGCGTCGGCGGACTCGACCAGCCCCTCGGCGAGGTCGGCGAGCTCGTCGACGGAGGGGTGGTCCTCGGCGGGGCCGGCGGGGCCGGGGGAGGAGAGGTGGGCCGTCATCGCGTGCTCGCGTCTCCTTCCAGAACCGTCCGACCGGTGTTCGGGCCTGTCCCTGTGACGGTGCCGGTGCCCGTCGGGTTCCCCGGCGTGTTCCGCCGAGGTGGCGGGGCCGCCCCGGGGGCGGTCGGTGTTTTCGGCGTTTCCGGTGTTTCACGTGAAACATCCGGCCCGCCGCCGCTCGCGCGCAGGTGGCGGACCAGCGGGAGCAGCCGGGCCCGACCCCGGGCGCAGCGGCTCTTCACCGTGCCCACCGGGACGCCCAGCAGCTCGGCGGCCTCGGCGACGGGGTAGCCCTGCATGTCGACCAGGACCAGCGCGGCCCGCTGCTCGGCGGGCAGCTCGGCGAGCGCGGCGGCCAGTTCGCGCTGCACCTCGGCCCGGACCACCGGGGAGTCGGCCGGCTCCGCGGCGCCGACCAGGGTGTCCAGGCGCCGCGGGTCCTCGTCGAGCGGGGTGGTGCGGCGGGTGGCGCTGCGCCGGGCGCGGTCCAGACAGGCGTTGACCACGATCCGGTGCAGCCAGGTGGTGACCGCCGAGCGGCTCTGGAAGCCGGGGGCGGCGCGGAAGGCGGAGACCAGGGCGTCCTGGAGGGCGTCGGCGGCCTCCTCGCGGTCGCCCAGGGTGCGCAGGGCGACCGCCCAGAGCCGGTCGCGGTGGCGGTTCACCAGGGTGCCGAAGGCGTCCGGGTCGCCGGCGACGTGCCGGGCGAGCAGCGCCGCGTCGTCCTCCGCCACCGTCACCCTCGCCCCCCTCGCCGTCGTCCCGCTGGCCGTATCTCCGGTCAGCCGGTGACCTTCACCTCGGCGACCTGCCCGCGGAACTTGCCATCCGTATCCTTCGGCAGGCTGGTCAGCCAGATCAAGAGGTAGCGGGTGTTCGTCGGGGTGCTGAGAGCGAAGTCGACGGTGTTGCCGCTCTTCTTCCCCGCGACCGTGAAGGAGGTCAGCGGCGCCTTCTGCGGGTTGTCCGCCGCCTGGGCGTTCGGGATCCGCAGCTCGGCCGTGGTGTTGCCGACGAACTGGACGCTCACCGAGCTGACGGCGTGCGGCGAGCCGAGGTCGATCAGCAGACCGGTGCCCTCCTTGTAGCCGCCCGGGACGAACTGGTCGTCGTAGCCGTAGGTCGGCCAGCTCGTGCTGGGGTCGCCGTCGATGGCCTTCGGGAGGGCCCAGGCGGATTCCGCCGAGTCGCCCTTCGGGTTGTACGAGAGGGCGGCCTTGGGCGCGATCGGCGTCGGGTTGTGGGTGCTGGCCTGCGGGGTCGGTGCGTCGCTGGTGGCGGTGGCCCGCGGGGTGGTGACCGGTCCGGTGTTGCGCAGGTTGTCCACGAACTGCCAGGAGGCGACGCCGATGGCGCCCAGGGCGACCGTCCAGGCCGTGGCCTTGACGACTCGGCGCAGCCGCCGCCGGGTGCGCCGGTTCGAGGTCGGCCGGGACGAGGCGGGCAGCGGGGCGACGGCCGGGTCGGCCACCCGGGTCGGGTTGGGCGCGGTCGGCAGCGCGTGGGTGTTGTGCCGGGGCGGGGCCGGGAAGGCGGGCAGCTCCGGTTCGGGCTGGCGGATCCGGGGCATCTGCGCGATCGCCCGGGTCAGCTCCTCCGGGGTGGTGATCGGCTCGGCGTGGTGCGGCGGATGGTCGAACAGGGCCCGCGCGGCCAGCTCGGACAGGCCCTTGTGGACGCCCGCGCGGACCTGGTCCGGCGCGGCGTTCTGGAGGCCCTTGGGTAGGCCCTGGAGGTCGTAGCGGTCCTCCGGGTAGGGCCAGCGGTGGGTGAGCGCGGCGAACAGCAGGGCGCCGATCGCGCGGGTGTCGGTGCGCTCGGAGCCGTCGGTGCTGTTCTCGTCGGGCAGCCCGCGCAGGGCGGCGTCCACCGCGATGCCGTTGATCCGGTACTGGCCGCTGTCGGTGCGCAGCACGCAGCGCGGGGTGAGCCGCAGGTGGGCCTGGCCGCGCCGGTGGGCGGCGGCGACCGCGTCGGTCACCTGGCGGACCATCTGGTACGCCTCGTGCGGCTCCATCGGGCCGTCGGCGAGCAGCTTGGCGAGGTCGGAGGCGTGCGGCAGCCACTCCCGCACGACGTAGACCAGCTCGCCCTCCTGGACGGCGTCCAGGACCTGGACGAAGCGCGGGTCGCCGAGCAGGGCGGCGGACTTCGCGGCGGCGAGCACCTTGCGGGCGCGCTGGTGGCCGGAGGCCATCAGGTGGACGCCGACGGCCCGGCGCAGCTTCTCGTCGACCGCGCGCCAGCTGCTGAAGGTCTCGGTCTGGGAGATGCACTCCTCGAGCCGGTACCGGTGGCCGATCATGTCGCCGCTGTGCCGCATCGGGGCGGGGAGGGTGCGGGGCAGGGTGGCGGTGTCGCGCGGGTCGACGGTGGGCTGCGGGTCGGTGGGGCGGCGCTTGGCGGCCGCGGGCTCCGGGGCGGCGGGCTTGCGCCGGGCGGCGCCGCCGGCGGCCAGCTCGGCGGCGATCTCGTGGACCGAGAGCGGAGCGGTGATCTCCGAGGTCTCCTCGCCGCGGGGGGTGCCCTGGCCGGCGTCGGAGGCGTCGGTGTCCGCGTCGGCGGCCACCGGGGTGTCCGGGGCGGCGGCCCGGTCCTCGGGCGCGTCCTCGGACGGGTTCTCGGACGGGTTCTTGGAGGAGGTGTCGGCGGCGCCCGCCTTGGCGGCCTTCCCCGCCGTGAGCTCGTCGATCGCCGCGGCCAGTGCGGCCTCGTCCGCCGCCGCGTCAGCTGCTGACGTGTCGACGACCGCCTTGGTGCCATCAGCCACCGTGGTCCTGCCTCCCCTTGTGTCGCCCCGGCTTGAGAGAGTCGCTGGAGCCCGCGGGTTGGCGGCCACGTGCTCCAGGACAATTGTGCCCACTCTTCTCCACCGAGTACGACCGCTGAGGGGCGCGCTCGGTTGCGTGCTGGTGGAGAGATGTGGTGCAGATCCGACACCGGGCCGCCATCTCGCGGCCCGGGCGGAGCCGGGCGCGGGCGGCGGCCCGGCACCCGGCCGGACGGGCGGAGGAGCCGGTGGCTCCCGTTGACACCCGGTCAGGGCGCCCGCTCGTCCGGTCGGTCGGTGTGGTGGATCAGCGGCCCAGCCGGCCGCGCACCATGCCGAGCATGGCGTTGAGCTCCTCGATCCGCAGGCGCTTCGCGATCAGCACGAACACGGCCAGCTGGAGGCCGCCGCCCACGACGAGGGACAGCACGCTGCCCATCCAGCCGTCGAGCACCTGCTGGACCGCCAGGCTGACGCCGAGGCCGACCAGCGCGGACGGCACGCCGGCGGTGGCCAGCCGGCTGTACGTCTTGCCGATCCGCTTGCTGTCCAGCCCGCCGATCTTCTTCTTCAGCTTCGGCAGTGCGACCGTCACCCCGACGGCGTAGGCCAGACCATAGCCGAAGGCCATCCCGATCACGGTCCACTGGGCGGGCAGCGCGAACCAGCAGAGCACCGAGAACCCGGCCTGGCAGACCGCGACCCAGACGGTGTTGGAGAACGGCGTCCGGGTGTCCTCGTAGGCGTAGAAGCCGCGCAGCATCACGTACTGGGCCGAGTACGGGATCAGCCCGAGCGCGAAGGCCGAGAGCATCAGGCCGACGTTGGTGGCGTTGTCCAGGGCCCGGTCACCGCCGCCGATCCCGTAGATCGAGCGGGCGATCGCCGGGCCGAGCGCCAGGAACAGGAAGGCGCCCGGGACGACCGCCACCGCGGTGGTGCGCAGCCCGTACGACAGGTCGTCGCGGACGGCGCCGGCGTCCTCGTCGGCCGCCGCCCGGGAGAGCCGGGGGAGCACCGCGCTCATGATCGAGACGGTGATCACGGCCTGCGGGAGCTGCCAGATCAGCAGGGCGTTGGAGAACGCCGCGAGGCCGACGCCCTCGTGGCCGCCCTTCTCGGCGGCGCTGCCGGCGGCGGTGGCCAGCTGGGTGATGACCAGGAAGCCGGCCTGGTTGGCGAGCACGAAGAGGAAGGTCCACTTGGCCAGCCGGGCGGCCTTGCCCAGGCCGTGGCCGCGCCAGTCGAAGCGCGGCCGGTAGCGGAAGCCGGCCGACCGCAGGTACGGGATCATCGCCAGCGACTGGACGACCAGGCCGAGCAGGGTGCCGAGGCCGAGCAGCCGGATGCCCTCGGGCGAGATGCCCTCGGGGGTCACGTGCGTGCCGCTGTAGCCGCCGTACACCCAGATGTAGGCGCCGAAGGTGAAGATCACCACGATGTTGTTGAGGACCGGGGTCCACATCATCGCGCCGAACCGGCCGCGGGCGTTGAGGATCTGCCCCATCACCACGTGGACGCCCATGAAGAAGATGGTCGGCAGGCAGTACCGGGCCAGCGCGACCGTGGTCTCGGCGCGTTCCGCGTTCTCCATCATCGGGTGCGAGATCAGCTGCACCAGCAGCGGGGCCCCGAGCACCGCGAGGAACACCACGCCGCCGAGCCCGACCATCACCAGGGTGAGCAGCCGGCTGGCGTACGCGGTGCCGCCGTCCTCGTCGTTCTTCATGCTGCGCACCAGCTGCGGCACGAAGACGGCGTTCAGCGCGCCGCCGCCGATCAGGATGTACAGCAGGGTCGGCAGGGTGTACGCGGCGTTGTACGAGTCGCCCATGACGGCGACGCCGATGGCCGCGGTGATCACCATGGTCCGGACGAAGCCGGTGCCGCGGGAGACCAGCGTGCCGGCCGCCATGATCGCGCTGGAGTTCAGCAGGCTCGCGACCTTGCCGCCGCCGCCGGCCGCCGGGGCGGGCTCGGCCGCGGGCGCGGGCGCGTACTGCGCGGCGCGCTCCTCGGCGACGAGGTCCGCCAGCGGCTCCACCGCCGGCGGCACCGCCACGGCGGCCACCTGCATGGTGGCCTCGTCCTCGGAGAGCGGCGGGTCGAACTCGATCGGGGGGACGAAGGGGCGGTGCCCGTCCGGGCCGGCGTACTGCTGCTGCCCCGGGTAGCCGCCCACCGGCGGGTACGGCGCGGGAGCGACCGGCGGCACGGCGGCGGGGGGCGGGGGAGCGACCGGCGGTGCCGTCGGGTGCGCCGGGGCGGGCGGGGGCACCGGCGGCTGGGCCGCGGCCTGCGCCTGCTGGCCGCCGAACAGCGCGTCCACCCCGACGTACTCGGTGGTCTCGCTGTCCCAGGTCGAGTGCGCCGGGCCCGGCTCCCACTGCGGCCGGGGCTGCTCCGGGCCGCCCCACTGGCCGCCGCCGGCCGGAGCCGGGGCATCCTGCCAGGCGGCCTGCACCGGGGTGTCCCAGCCGGGCTGCACGGGCGGCACCGGGGCCGCGAACGGCGTCGGCGCCGAGTACTGCGCCGGCGGCACCGGCGTCGGGTAGCCGCCGCCCTGCGGCGGCAGCTGCGGCGGCACGTCGTACGCGGTGGCCGGCGGCTGAGGTGCCGCGGGCCGGTCGGCCCGCAGACCGTACGGGTCCTGGCCGGCCTGCGGGTTCCCGTACGCGTCGGCCGCGTACGGGTCCTGGGCGTAGGTGTCGGCCACGTACCAGTCGCCGGACGGCGACTCGGCGCCCGGCCGGTTCTCACCGCGGCCCGGCGGCCGCTCCTCGCTGCGCCCGGTCATGTCACCTCTTCGCTGTCGTGGGGGAGGCCGGCCCGGCGTTGCGGGGTCTCGGCGGTATCAAGGACCAACCTTCTCATCACTGGCGGTCCGATCCCGGCCATCCGCGTTGCTGCCGCGCGGTGTCTGCGCGGGGCCGGCCCCGGCGGATCCGCCGTCGGAGCCGGCCTCGGGGCCGCCACCGGGGCCGTCACCGGGGCCCTTCCCGGCAGGTCCGCCGGCACCGCCCCCGGCCTCGCCGTCGGGCTTCTCGCCGTTCGCGTCCCCGTTCGCGTCCCCGTCCGGGTCCTGAGCCCCGCCCGCCGCCGGGCCGTCGACCGGCTGGTCGCCGTCGGCGTGCGGCTGCCCGGCCCGCCGCTTGCGCTGGCGCACGAAGCGCAGCGCGGCCAGCAGCAGCAGGGCGGCGGCGGCCGCGAAGACGTACAGCACGCCGTTGGTCACCGAGGTGACGTCCACCCTGAACTGCTGCGGTTCGCCGTACTTCTGCGGGTTGGGGCCGGTGGTCCAGAGCTGGGCGGTCATGTTGACCGGGCCGTTGTTGTGCGCCTCGGCGTTGAACCGGAGGGTGACGCTCTGGGAGGCGGGGATGACCAGTTCCTCCTCCTTGCCCACCCGCAGCCGGTTCGGCTGGGTCGAGGTGAGCACCAGCTTGAGGTTGGTGACGGTCTGGGTGAGGTCGTTGCGGACGCTGACCTGGAGCAGACCGGTGTTGCCGGCGAAGGTGACGACGTTCTTCTTCGGCACCCGGACGGCCCCGGTCAGTTCGTCCAGGTACTTGGCGACGTCCGCGCGGTAGGTGCTGCCGGCCGCCGCGTTGGTGCGCCACTCGGTGGACAGCGAGCGGACCATCGCGGCGCTGAACGGGCCGCGCACCCGCTGGGGCAGGGTGAGCACCCGCATCAGCGTGTCCAGGTTCTGCTGGATCTCGTCGGTGCTGCTCAGCTCGGCCGCGGACAGCTCCGAGGCGCGGACCTGGGCCGGGTAGTCGACGGCCGCCGGGACGGTGTTGCCGGCCTTCGGGTCGGGCGAGGCCTGGGCCAGGGTGTCCAGCTTGACCGGGGTGAGCCACTTGTTGTCGGAGGCCGTCTGCAGGGCGTCCGCCAGCACCTTGGCGGTGCTCGCGGTCAGGTCGCGCGGCGGCATCACCAGCAGGCCGCGCTGGTTCTGCGGCTGCTCGTGGGTGATCGTGTAGGTCTCGGCGAGGAAGCGCTGGTTGGCCCTGGTCTGCGCCTGCGGGGAGGCGAGGTCGGTCTGGAACAGCGAGGAGACGGTCTCGTCGGCGACCACCGCGTTCTGCCCGCTGCCGATCGGGCGCACCGCGGTCGGGGTGTAGTTCATCGCGTCCGGCTCCGGCATGCTCGCGCCGTTGACCAGGACCAGGCTGTCGCCGGACTGCTGGGCGATGCCCGCGATCTGCTGGTCCAGGTAGCCCTGGTACGGCCAGGCCACGTCCGAGCGGGTGTCGACGGACAGCCGGCCCTCGACGGTGAGCCGGCCGGCGGTGGCCGCCTTGCCCAGGGCGGTGGCCATCCCGGTCAGGTCGGCGCCGTTGTGCGCGATCGAGGCGAGGTCCGGGTCGGCGTAGGGCAGCGACACCACCTGGCCGCCCGGCTTGGCGACGGCGGCCCGCAGCTTGTCCAGCCAGGCCGTGGCGGCCGCCTGGCCGGTGCCGGGGACGGTGTTGTCGTCCTTGGCCGGCTTGCCGACGTCCTGGCCCGGCTTCTGCACCCGGTACGGCCTGGTCATCGCGAACGCGGTGTCCAGCAGGTCCGGGTCGACCACCCAGGTCAGCCCGGTCATCTTGGACCCGGTGTCCACCAGCTCGTACAGCCGGCCGCCCGGGGAGAAGTCGGCGGTCAGGCTGTCGTCGCGCAGGACCGGGACGGGCTGGTCGTTGTCGGAGTAGGTCTGCGCGGCCAGCACCGGCGCGTGCACCAGCGGCCAGAGCGTGGTGACCTTGCTGGGCTGCGCCTCGGCGCCGCCCGGGTTGTACGGCAGGAAGGTCCGGGCGATGCCCAGCGGCCGGTCGCGCTGGTTGTCGGCGGTCGAGCCCCAGGCGTCCACCGCGAGCTCGTAGACGCCGCTGTCGGACAGCCCGAGGTCGCTCACCGAGACGCTCAGGGTGTAGGGCTGGTTCTGGCCCGGGCCCAGCTCCGGCAGGGCGTACTGCGGGCTGTCCAGCTCCACGCCGTCGGAGTTGCTCGGGCCGCTGCGGGTGGCCACCAGGGACAGGTCGCTGCGCCGCTGCAGCGGCTTGCTGGACAGCGGCTTGCGGACGGCCGCGTGGGCGTTCTTGACCGCGGCCTTGCCGGTGTTGGTGACGTGCCCGGTGATCTTCACGATGCCGTTCGGGCTGGCCACCTGCGGTGCCACCGTCTCGATGGTCATCTCCACCGGGTACTCGGCCGAGACGCCGTTGTCGGCGGTCGGCCGGATGCCGCCCCCGGCGGGTAGCGCCGCGGCCGGGGCGACCGCCGAGAACAGGGCCAGGGCGGCCCCGCAGACGGCGGCGAGGCGGCGGGCCGCCCGCCCCGCGCGCCGCCCCGTACCGTGCCCTTCGACGGGGCGTTCGGTCCTTCCGGGCCGTCGGTCCGCCCCCAGGCCCGAGTGCCGTGCCGGCTCACTCACTCGTTCCGCCCTCGCCGTTCTCGATCGCTCGCTGCTGATGCTGTTCGCTTGACGTTCTTCGCTTGACGCTGTTCGCCGCGCTGGTGCCGCGGGAGCTCCGCCGTTCACGGCGGCACGCGACACCGCATCCCCTGTCCGGTGCCCGAGACTCGTCCACCGGCATGGTAACGATGCAGCCCGTGGTGCAGTGTTGCGGGCCTTGGGGTGAGACGCCCAAAACGCGCGGGCGGTTGACCTGTCGGGCCACGTACTCTTGTGAGCCGTGTCCACTGCCAATGAGTCCACCGCGCACCTCGACCGTTCCAGCACCGCCGTCCAGGCCGTCCCAGGCCTGAGCGAGGCCCAGACCCTGGGGCTGCAAGAGCTGCTGCGGGTGTCGCCGGTGGCCGACGAGATCGCCCGGCGGTTCGAGGCGGCCGGCCACCGGCTGGCCCTGGTCGGCGGCTCGGTGCGGGACGCCCTGCTCGGCAGGCTCGGCAACGACCTGGACTTCACCACCGACGCCCGCCCGCAGCAGGTGCTCAGGCTGGTCAAGGGCTGGGCGGACGCGGTCTGGGACGTCGGCATCGCCTTCGGTACGGTCGGCGCCCGCAAGGACACCCCCGAGGGCTCCTTCCTGATCGAGATCACCACCTACCGCTCCGAGGCGTACGACCGGACCTCCCGCAAGCCCGAGGTCACCTACGGCGACACCATCGAGCAGGACCTGGTCCGCCGGGACTTCACCGTCAACGCGATGGCCGTCGACCTGCCCGGCCGCGGCTTCGTCGACCCGCACCACGGCCTGGAGGACCTGGAGGCCCGGGTGCTGCGCACCCCCGCGACCCCCGAGGAGTCCTTCTCCGACGACCCGCTGCGGATGATGCGCGCCGCCCGCTTCGCCGCCCAGCTCGACTTCGAGCCGGCCCCCGAGGTCGTCGCCGCGATGACCGCGATGGCCGAGCGGATCACCATCGTGTCCGCCGAGCGCGTCCAGGCCGAGCTGAACAAGCTGCTGCTGGCCAAGCACCCGGTGAAGGGCCTGCGGCTGCTGGTCGACACCGGCCTGGCCGACCACGTGCTGCCCGAGCTGCCCGCACTGCGGCTGGAGCGGGACGAGCACCACCGGCACAAGGACGTCTACGAGCACTCGCTGACCGTCCTGGAACAGGCCATCGACCTGGAGCAGGACGGCCCGGACCTCACCCTGCGGCTGGCCGCGCTGCTGCACGACATCGGCAAGCCGCGCACCCGCCGCTTCGAGTCGGACGGCCGGGTCTCCTTCCACCACCACGAGGTGGTCGGCGCCAAGATGACCCGCAAGCGGATGCGCGAGCTCAAGTACTCCAAGGAGCTCACCGAGGACGTCTCGCACCTGGTCGAGCTGCACCTGCGCTTCCACGGCTACGGCGGCGGCGAGTGGACGGACTCCGCGGTGCGCCGCTACGTCACCGACGCCGGACCGCTGCTGGAGCGCCTGCACAAGCTCACCCGCTCCGACTGCACCACCCGCAACCGCAAGAAGGCGGCGGCGCTGTCGCGCACCTACGACGGCCTGGAGCAGCGGATCACCGAGCTGAAGGCCCAGGAGGAGCTGGACGCCGTCCGCCCGGCACTGGACGGCAACCAGATCATGGAGCTGCTCGGGCTCAAGCCCGGCCCGCAGGTCGGCAAGGCGTACAAGCACATGCTCGAACTCCGGCTGGAGCACGGCCCGCTGGAGCACGACGAGGCGGTGGCCGCGCTGCGGGCCTGGTGGGCCGAGCAGCAGGGCTGAGCGACGCCGCGAGGGGTGGTCCCGGCCGACGCCGGGACCACCCCTCGGGCGTGCCGGGTCAGCCGTGGAGGCTCTGCAGGCAGAGCACGTAGTTGAGGGCCGACAGAGGTCAGGCCTTTCCCGGCAGCGGGGCGCCGGCCGGGGTCATCGGGCCGAGGCAGAGCACGTACCGCTTCTTGTTCCAGCGGCGTCCGCTCTTGCCCGAGACGGCGCTGGTGGTCTGCGGTGTCTGCCGGCAGCGGTTCACGTCGGTGGTGTCGCCGAACGTCGAAAGGACCCGGTAATTCGCTTTGGTATCAGTGCACTTGACGATCTCGACATCGCGCGTGCCGCTCACCCGGACGCAGTTGCCGGGCTTGGCGCTGCTGACGCTCGGGCCGCTGACGAAGTAGCCGACGGCCAGCGCGAGGCAGCCGCCGACCACGCCGACGATCCGCAGCTTCGCCTTGACGCCGCGCTTCGCGGGGGGCGCTTCGGCGGCCGGGGCGGAGGGCGGGTAGCCGTACGGGCCGACGGGCTGCTGCTGGGCGTAGGGCGGTTGGGCGCCGTAGCCGGGCGGCTGCTGGCCGTAGGCCGGGGGCGGTCCGAAGCCGGGTGGTGCGGGTTGGGGCTGCGCGGGCTGCGACGGTCCGGGCTGGGGCGGTCCGAAGCCGGGTGGTGCGGGTTGGGGCTGCGACGGGATGTACGGCACCTGCCCGTACGGCGGGGCCGGCTGCGGGGGCGGCCCGTACGGCGGAGGTGGCCCGTACGGGCCGGGCGGTGTGCTCATCAGTTCGTCCCCCGAGGCCGAGTGCTGTCGCTCCGACAGGTCTGACGTACCTTAGCGACTCGGTCGGACGCTCCCGTTCCGAGGGGCGGAGGGCCTTCAGGAGCCTTCAGGAGGCCTGGTCGCCGGGGAGCGGCCCGTACCGCCGGGCGGAGCGCAGGTAGAACAGTGCCGAGAGCCCGTACACCGCGGCGACGCCGACGACCACCACGACCGAGCGGCCGGAGAGCGGCAGCACCAGCGCCGTGACCAGGGCGGCGGTCACGAAGGCGACGTTGAACAGCACGTCGTAGATCGCGAAGACCCGGCCGCGGTACTCGTCCTCGACCGACTCCTGGACGACGGTGTCGGCGCAGATCTTGGTGCCCTGGGTGACCACCCCGAGCAGCAGCGCCGCGATCAGGCAGGGCAGCAGGGTGAAGCTCAGGCCGAGCGCCGGGACGAAGAGCACCGGGGCCGCCAGGCAGACCGTCATCCAGCCGGCCAGGCCGAGCCGACGGGTGCACCAGGGGCTGATCACCGCGGCGACGAAGAACCCGGCGGCGGACAGGCCGACCGCCTGGCCGAGCGTGACCAGTCCGGCCGCGCTGTCGGAGGGGTCGTTGAAGGTGTACCGGGCGAGCATCACCACGACCACGATCAGCACGCCGTAGCAGAACCGGGCCGCGGTGACGGCGGCCAGCGCGTGCACGGCGGGCCGGCAGTCCCGCACCAAGTGGCGTACGGCGGCGCCGAGTTCGACGGCGGCCCGGACCAACGCCTGGCCGAGCGCCGGGCGGTCGCCGTGCTTCTCCGGGCCGAGCAGGTCGCGGTCCATCCGGCGGGCGGCCAGTGCGGCCGACAGGTAGAGCAGCGCGGCCACCGTGACCAGCGCGGCGTCGGCCTTCGGCCCGGGGGTCATCACCTGGTGCAGCAGGAAGCCGACCCCTCCGCCGGAGGCGGCGGCGACCGTGCCCAGCGTGGGCGAGAGCGCGTTGGCGGTGACCAGCTGGTCCTGCTCGACCACCCGGGGCAGGGCGGCGGACAGGCCGGCCAGGATGAACCGGTTGAGCGCGGTGACCAGCAGCGCCGAGGCGAAGAACAGCCAGGTCGGCGCCTCCGCCAGGAGCAGGGCGCCGGTGACCAGGCCGAGCCCGAAGCGGGCCAGGTTGCCGTAGTAGAGCACCTGGCGGCGGCGCCAGCGGTCCAGCAGCACCCCGGCGAACGGGCCGATCACCGAGAACGGCAGCAGCATCACGGCCAGCACCGAGGCGATGTCGGCGGGGGAGGACTGCTTCTCCGGGGAGAACACGACGTAGGCGGCGAGCGAGACCTGGAAGACGCCGTCCGAGAGCTGGGAGAGCACCCGGGCGGTCAGCAGCCGCCGGAAGTCCCGGCCGCGGAGCAGACCGAGAAGCGTGGCACGGTGTGCGGACTGGTGGGTGCTGCCGTTCTCGGTGATCGCCACCCGCCCAGAGTGCCATGGAACCGGCCGCCGTTTCACGTGAAACATTCGCCGAGAAATGGTGAAGGGCCCACGATCCGATGATCGTGGGCCCTCCGGCGCGGCCGGCGGCGGTCACCCGCCGCCGACTCCGGCGCTCGACCTCAGCGCTCGACCTCGCCGCGGATGAACTTCTCGACGTTCTCCTTGGCCTCGTCGTCGAAGTACTGCACCGGCGGCGACTTCATGAAGTACGAGGAGGCCGACAGGATCGGGCCGCCGATGCCGCGGTCCTTGGCGATCTTCGCGGCGCGCACGGCGTCGATGATGACACCGGCGGAGTTCGGGGAGTCCCAGACCTCGAGCTTGTACTCCAGGTTCAGCGGGACGTTGCCGAACGCGCGACCCTCGAGGCGGACGTACGCCCACTTGCGGTCGTCCAGCCAGGCCACGTAGTCCGACGGGCCGATGTGGACGTTGTTGGCGCCCAGCTCGCGGTCGCGGATCTGCGAGGTGACGGCCTGGGTCTTGGAGATCTTCTTGGACTCCAGGCGCTCGCGCTCGAGCATGTTCTTGAAGTCCATGTTGCCGCCGACGTTCAGCTGCATGGTGCGCTCGAGGATGACACCGCGGTCCTCGAACAGCTTGGCCATCACGCGGTGCGTGATGGTGGCGCCGACCTGGGACTTGATGTCGTCACCGACGATCGGCACGCCGGCCTCGGTGAACTTGTCCGCCCACTCCTTGGTGCCCGCGATGAACACCGGCAGGGCGTTCACGAAGGCGACCTTGGCGTCGATGGCGCACTGGGCGTAGAACTTGGCGGCGGCCTCGGAACCGACGGGCAGGTAGCAGACCAGGACGTCGACCTGCTGGTCCTTGAGGACCTGGACGACGTCGACCGGGGTCTCGTCGGACTCCTCGATGGTCTCCCGGTAGTACTTGCCCAGGCCGTCGAGGGTGTGGCCGCGCTGGACGGTGACGCCGGTCGGCGGCACGTCGCAGATCTTGATGGTGTTGTTCTCGCTGCTGCCGATGGCGTCGGCCAGGTCGAAGCCGACCTTCTTGGCGTCGACATCGAACGCGGCGACGAACTCCACGTCGCGGACGTGGTACTCACCGAACTGGACGTGCATCAGCCCGGGGACCTTGCCGGCCGGGTCGGCGTCCTTGTAGTACTCGACACCCTGCACCAGCGACGCGGCGCAGTTGCCCACGCCCACGATGGCTACGCGAACCGAACCCATTCCGGTTGCTCCCTGTGATCTCATGAGGGCCGCCGGGGTCGACGGCACTCGTCCTGCTTCTTCGATGACTGCTTGTACGGGCGCGAGGCGCCCACTCCTGCCGCGCGGCACAGGGCTGACGCGGTGTCAGCGCTCCTGGGCGGAGCGCCCCGGGCGGTCGTACGGTGGCCCGGGCGGGTCCTGGGACCCTTCCTCCTGGCCACGGCCGTCCGAAGTCTTGTGGGGTACGGCGGTGGTGTTGCCGCCGGTTGCGGGCCCGGTCCGGCCGGTGCGGTTGGCCCGCTCGGTCTCGATCAGCTCGTTGAGCCACCGGACCTCGCGCTCCACCGACTCCAGTCCGTGCCGCTGCAGCTCGACGGTGTAGTCGTCGAACCGCTCGCGGGCCCGGGCCAGCGAGTTGCGCATCTTCTCCAGTCGCTCCTCCAGCCGGCTGCGGCGCCCTTCCAGGACGCGCATCCGCACGGCCCGGTCGGTCTGGCCGAAGAACGCGAAGTGGACGCCGAAGTGCTCGTCCTCCCAGGCGTCGGGCCCGGAGTCGGCGAGCAGTTCCTCGAAGCGCTGCTTGCCTTCGGGGGAGAGCCGGTAGACGGTCTTGGACCGCTTGCCGTTGAGCGCGGTGGCCGGGACGTACTCGACGTCCGGGTTGTCCTCGACCAGGAAGCCCTGGGCGACCAGGCTCTTCAGGCACGGGTAGAGCGTTCCGTACGAGAACGCCCGCAACGTTCCGAGCAGGACGTTGAGCCGCTTGCGCAGCTCGTAGCCGTGCATCGGGGCGTCGTGGAGCAGACCGAGAACGGCGAACTCCAGCACTCCTGAGCGCCTGCCCATTGCCGTCGTCCTCCTTCCTCTCGGCCGTCGTCCGGCCGTTGCATCGGGCGGTATGTCGCGTCGATGTATCGGCTCGATATATCGAGAACAGTAAACCGGGCCCTCGGAACGGGCAAGGGGGGCACGCGTGAAGGTGATCACAAGCCGACGCGCACGAGTGATTGGCAACGGGCGTGTAATGATCTGCTGCCGTTTTGCGGTCATTGGGGACTGATGCCCGATTAGTTGGGATTCCCGGCTGCGTACGCTGTCGCGTGTGCACGAGGACCACCTCCGGGGTTAGGGCGGTTGGCGGGCATCGACGTGAACCCTGCCTTCAGGCTGGAACCGCCTGGCGAGGAGTGGCTGCAACATGAGTGAACGACGGCGAAGGACGCCCAGCCCGGGCGGTGACGGGCAGCAGCCCCCGGGTGGTGGTGGCCGTCAGGGCGGACCCGGCCGGGACGAGGTGAGCTCGGACGGCGTCGGCCGCCGGCGCCCCCCCGGCGAACGGGAGACCGCTCAGCAACCCCGGATGACCCGCGCCGAGTTGCGCAAGGCCGCCCAGAAGGGCGGCAAGGGCGGTCGGCGCGGTGCTGCCGCCGCCTCCGCGTCCGCGGCCGCCGCCGCAGGCCCCGGCAAGAAGCGGTTCATCGACTACCCGCGCTTCGGCAAGACCGGCGTCCGGCGCTGGCTGCCGTCCTGGCGGCAGTGGCTGAGCGGCTTCCTGATCGTCTTCGCCACCTGCGTGGGCGGGGTGTTCTACCTCTACCAGACCACTGAGATCCCGAAGCTCAAGGATCTGATGAAGGACCAGAACACGATCTACTACTGGGCCGACGGCTCGGAGATGACCCGCAAGGGCGAGACCAACCGTCAGATCGTCGAGCTCTCCGACATCAGCCCCAACCTGCAGAACGCCGTGATCGCGGCGGAGAACCAGACCTTCCGCGAGGACAGCGGCATCGACCCCAAGGGCATGCTCCGCGCCGTCTACAACATGGCCAAGGGCGGCGAGACCCAGGGCGCCTCGACGATCACCCAGCAGTACGTGAAGAACGCGTACCTCAGCCAGGAGCAGACCCTCAGCCGCAAGCTGAAGGAGTTCTTCATCACGCTGAAGATCAATCAGAAGATGCAGAAGCCGGACATCCTCAAGGGGTACCTGAACACCAGCTGGTTCGGTCGCGGCTCGAACGGGGCCCAGGCCGCCGCGCAGGCCTACTACGGGGTCGACGCCAAGGACCTCGACCTGTGCCAGAGCGCCATGCTGGCCGGCCTGTTGAAGGGCGCGTCGTACTACGACCCGACGAAGCCGGAGAACAAGGAGCGGGCCCAGGGGCGGTGGTCCTGGATCCTCGACAACATGGTGAAGATCAAGGCCGTCACCCCGGAGGAGCGCGCCAAGTGCAGCACGTTCCCCGACCCGATCCCGGTGAAGCCCAACTCCAGCATGAACGGTGAGGTCAGCTACCTGGTCGACACCGCCAACAAGTACCTGGTGGCCACCGACAAGTCGATCACCCAGCAGGTGATCGACAAGGGCGGCCTGAAGGTCTACACCACCTTCGAGAAGGACAAGGTCGACGCCCTGAAGAAGGCCGTCGACGACGTCAAGGGCGAGAACCTCAACGCCCAGAAGCGCCCCAACAACGACACCTTCATCCAGTTCGGCTCCGCCAGCATCCGCCCCGGCGACGGCGCGATCGTCGCCCTCTACGGCGGCGACGGCGTGGAGAACGGCCACTTCGACAACAACGCCGACGCCATCGGCGTCCAGGTCGGCTCGACCTTCAAGCCCTTCGTGCTGGCGACCGCCATGCAGATCGGCGTCCAGACGGCCACCGACGACAAGGGCAAGCCGAAGCGGATCAACGCCGACAGCCGCTACCTGTCCGACGACATGTCCGAGATCCGCAAGCCGGACGGCTCGCTGGTGATCGGCGACGACGGCAAGCCCTACCGGCAGAAGAACGAGGACTCCGGCAAGCGCGGCTACGTCTCGCTGCGGGCGGCCATGCAGAACTCGTTCAACGTGCCCTTCGTCCAGCTCAACCAGGACGTCGGCGGTCAGAACGTGGCCAACATCGCCGAGCAGATGGGCGTCCGGAAGGAGAGCTTCGCGGATCCGAAGACCCCGACCTTCGCCCTCGGCACCTCCACCATCAGCCCGATCCGGATGGCCACCGCCTACGGCACCCTGGCGGCCAGCGGCAAGGAGGCCGAGCCCTACTCGGTCACCAAGGTCGAGGTGAACGGCATCGAGCGCCCGGGCTTCGGCAAGAAGGACTCCAAGGTCGCCCTGGAGCCGGCCGTCGCGGACAACGTCACCGACGTGCTGGTGAACGTGGTGAAGAACGGTACCGGTTTCAAGGCCAAGGAACTGGGCCGCCCGGTGGCCGGCAAGACCGGTACCACCGACCAGAACAAGTCGGCCTGGTGGGTCGGCTACACCCCGCAGCTGGTGACCAGCGTCGCGATGTGGCGCGAGGACCCGAGCAAGCACGAGCGGCTGTCGCTCAACGGCACCGGCGGCAAGGAGTCCATCCACGGTGGTGACATCCCGACCGACGTCTTCACCCGGTACATGAAGGCCGCGCTGGCCAACGAGAAGAAGATGGACTTCCCGACCCCGCAGCCGGTCGGCACCGAAGTGGACTCCTCCGGCGCCCCGGTCTCGCCGAGCATGACGCCCACGCCGACGACGAGCGAAACCCCGTCGGCCCCGCCCGCGACCCAGCCGGCCAACAACCAGCCGCCGCCGACCAACAACAACAACCAGCCGCAGCCGCCCGTGTCCACCCAGGGCCCGGGCTGTGTCCCGGGCGTGGACTGCCCGGGCACGCAGCCGAGCCAGACGCCGTCGCACACCAAGACCAACCCCGGTCCGACGACCAGCTGCGGCTTCCTCGGCTGCAGCACGCCCCCGCCCACGGCGCCGCCGACGGACCCCCCGGCGACGAGCACCAAGCCGAGCAACAGGCCTACGACCCCGGCCTCGACCGGCGGTGGTGGTGGGCAGAACGCGCTGCTGCCCTGACCACCACCCGCTGAGCGGATGAACCGAACGGCGGTGGCGGCCCTCCCCGGAGGGCCGCCACCGCCGTTTCGTCATGATTCGCCGTGCCGCCGGGCGACGGAGGCCGGGCCCGTTGCGGGGTCCTCCTCGTCCCGGTGGGGCCGGTGCGGCAGGATGTCCGGCATGACGTCGAGCGATCGTGACGAATCCGCAGGGCCGGCCGGGCCCGGCGACGCCGCAGGACCGGTCGGGCCGGCCGTCGCCACGGCCGCGCCGCCGGTCAACACCGTGGTCGTCCCGGCCGACGAGGACCCGGTGGCGGCGGCCGGCAGCGAGGTGATCGGCGGCCCGCCGGGCCGTCGGGCGCTGCTGGGCGTCTCGTGGTGGATCCCGGCGCGCTTCCTGGCGCTGGCGGTGATCGTGATCTCGGTGCTCGGCATGGTGCAGAAGGCGCCCTGCTACAACCAGGCCTGGTTCCAGCCGGGTTCGCCGCAGTACATCCACGCCTGCTACAGCGACATCCCGCACCTGTTCTCCGGCCGCGGCTTCTCGGCCGGGCTGCACCCGTACGTGGACCGCATCCCGGGCACCTCGGGGGATCTGCAGTACCTCGAATACCCGGTGCTGACCGGCCTGTTCATGCAGGTCGCGGCCTGGCTGACGCCCGGCGCCGGCACCGCGCAGGACCAGGAGCGGTGGTTCTGGGCGATCAACGCGGGGCTGCTGATGGCCTGCGCGGTGATCGCCGTGGTGGCGCTCTCGCGCACCCACCGCCGCCGCCCCTGGGACGCCCTGCTGTTCGCGCTCGCGCCCGTCCTGCTGCTGAACGGCACGGTCAACTGGGACCTCCTCGCGGTCGCGCTGGCCGCCGTGGCGATGGCCTGGTGGTCCGGCTCCCGGCCCGGCTGGGCGGGTGTCTTCATCGGCCTGGCCACCGCGGCCAAGCTCTACCCGGTGCTGCTGATCGGCCCGCTGCTGGTGCTCTGCTGGCGGGCCGGGAAGTGGCGCGAGTTCCGGGTGATGCTGGCCGGCGCGGTCGGCTCCTGGCTGCTGGTCAACCTGCCGATCATGGCGGCCAACTGGCAGGGCTGGTCGACCTTCTACGTGTTCAGCAAGCACCGCGCCGAGGACTACGGCTCGTTCTGGCTGATCCTGATGCAGAGCCGGGGCACGGGGCTGGTCGACCTCGACGTCTACATCGGCGTGCTGATGGTCCTCGGCTGCCTGGCCATAGCGTGGCTCGGCTTCTCGGCGCCCCGCCGCCCGCGCTTCGCGCAGCTGGCCTTCCTGGTGGTCGCCCTGTTCGTGCTGGTCAACAAGGTGTACTCGCCGCAGTACGCGCTCTGGCTGCTGCCGCTCGCGGTGCTGGCCCGGCCGCGCTGGCGGGACTTCCTGATCTGGCAGGCCTGCGAGGTGCTGTACACCCTGGGCATCTGGTCCCACCTGGGCTTCGTCACCGGGCCCAAGCAGCACGGGATCGGCGAGGCCTGGTACCACTTCGCGGTCGTGCTGCACCTGCTGGGCACGCTCTACCTGGTGGTCGTGGTGGTCCGCGACGCCCTGCAGGCGGACCGCGACCCGGTGCGCTGGGACGGCAGCGACGACCCGTCCGGCGGGGTGCTCGACCGGGCCCCGGACGTGTTCGTGCTCGGCACCGCCCGGACGCTGCGCGAGGAGGAGAGCTACGCCGGATACGCGCCGGCCGGCTCCGAGCAGTGGCTGGACGAGCCAGGACTGCCGGAGCCGGCCGAGAAGGCGTAGGCGCGCTCAGGCGCTTCGGTCGCCCTAGCGGTCCACCACGCGGTCGAAGTGCGTGGTGGTGTGCCGGACCTGGAGGCCGAGCTCCTCGCCGATCGCGGGAGGCTTGGTCTCGCCGTCCAGGAACAGCAGCGAGACCTGCATGTGCGGCGGCTCGGCGAACCAGAGCTGCTTGCCGGCCCAGTGGAACGGCGACTTGGTCTTGTTGACGGTCGCCAGGCCGGCCCGGGCGATGCCCTTGGCCCGGGAGGCCATGGTCTGCACGTACTTGGGCGCCTCCAGGCCGATGCCGTGCGCGGTGCCGCCGGCCACCACCACGATGTGGCCGTCGGCCGGCGCGGGGTGCTGGCGGTAGCCGTAGCGGTCGCCCTTCTTCACCGGGGTGACGTCCAGCACCGTGGCCCGGACCTCCAGCGCGCCGTGGTCGCCCAGCCAGAGCCGGGTGCCGATCCGGGCCCGGAAGACGATGTCCGGGTAGCGCTGGGCCAGCTGCTCCATGCCGGCCGCGCCGAGGTGGCTGACGTACACGGTGTGCACCGGCACCCCGGCCGCCCGGGCGGTGTCCACCCAGTGGACGACCTCCTCGGTCGGGCTGGAGCCGTCCGGCCGGTCCATCGGCAGATGCAGCGCCAGGCCCTCGAAGGCGACGCCGTCCAGCTCGGCGGCGACGGCCGCGAGGTCGGCGGCGCTCACTCCGTGGCGGCGCATGGAGGTCATGCACTCCACCACCACCCGGGCGCCGTGCAGCGCCCGCAGCGCGTCCAGGTTCGCCACCGTCCGGATCACCCGGGCGTGCGGCAGCGGCAGGGCCTCCTCGCCGACCCGGTACGGGGTGAGCACCAGCAGCTCGCCGCCGTACCACTCGGCGGCGTCGGCCGCCTCGTACGCGGTGCCGACGGCCAGCACACCGGTGCCCAGCAGCGTCGCCTCCTCGGCCAGCCGGTGGTTGCCCAGGCCGTAGCCGTTCCCCTTGGCGACCGGCACCAGGCCGGGGAACTCGGCGAGGACGGAGCGCTGGTGGGTGCGCCAGCGTTCGGTGTCGAGGTAGAGCGACAGCGTCATCGGGTCAGCCTCCTCATCGGCGGGACATGTAGAGGTCGAGGGCCTTGTGCAGCAGCTTGTTGAGCGGGAAGTCCCACTCGCCGAGGTACTCGGCGGCCTGGCCGCCGGTGCCGACCTTGAACTGGATCAGGCCGAACAGGTGGTCGTTCTCGTCCAGGGTGTCGCTGATGCCGCGCAGGTCGTACACGCCGCCGCCGAGCGCGTAGGAGTCGCGCATCATCCGCCACTGGATCGCGTTGGACGGCTTGACCTCGCGCTTGTGGTTGGCCGAGGCGCCGTAGGAGTACCAGACGTGCTCGCCGACCACCAGCATCGTGGTCGCGGCCAGCGGCTCGCCGTCGTGGTAGGCGATGTAGAGCCGCATCCGGTTCTGGTCCTCGGCGGTGAGGGCCTTCCACATCCGCTGGAAGTAGGACAGCGGGCGCGGGGTGAACTTGTCGCGCTCGGCGGTCACCAGGTAGAGCTGGTGGAAGATCGGCAGCTCGTCGTAGCCGCCCTGGTACACCTCGACGCCGCTCTTCTCGGCCTTCTTGATGTTGCGGCGCCAGAGCTGGTTGAAGTTCTTGTGGATGTCGTCCAGCGAGCGGTTGGCCAGCGGCACCTGGAACACGTAGCGCGGCTGGACGTCGCCGAAGCCGGCGCCGCCGTCCTCGCCCTGCAGCCAGCCGGCCTTGCGCAGCCGGTCGGCCACCTCGAAGGCGCGCGCCTCGTACCAGTCGGCCTCGACGTCGCGCAGGCGCTTGGCCTGCTTGCCGGCGATGGCCTCCTTGATGGTGGGGGCGTTCCAGCGGCGGATGACGATCGGCGGGCCCATCTTGACCGAGAACGCGCCCTGCGACTTGAGGTGGGCGAGCATCGGGGAGAGCCAGCGGTCGAGGTCCCGGTCGAACCAGTCGATGACCGGGCCCTCGGGCAGGTAGGCGAGGTAGCGCTTGAGCTTGGGCAGCTGCCGGTAGAGCACCAGGCCGGCGCCGACGAGCTGGTTGGCCTCGTCGAACCAGCCGATCGACTCCGAGCGCCACTCGGCCTTCACGTCACCCCACGACGGCACCTGCATGTGGCTGGCCGAGGCGCGGCTCCTGATGAAGGCGAGGTGCTCCTCGCGGGTGATCGTCCTCAGGCGCAGGCTCATTGCTCGGTGCTCCTCGTCGGTCGGGCTGCGGTGGGCCCAGGTTCTCGGGCTGACCCTATCGTCCGGGGCCCGGGCGCCCGCCGCTGCGGGCGCGACGGCGCCCCGTCGCGTACCTGTCTCCTTGCAGATACGCCACGGGGGCGCCGAGGGTTCCGGAACGGTGCGACCGGGGCGGCTCAGCCCCAGAGGCCGCCCCGGGCGATGCCGAGGTAGAAGCCGATGGCGGAGGCGCCGAGCGTGATCATCAGCACGAAGCGCTCGGCCGTGGTGACCGAGACGAACATGCCGAGCAGCCCGGTGATGATCCCGAACAGACCGGTCCACGAGGTCAGCAGGTGCAGGTTGTGGAAGAACGAGGTGGTGAAGGCGATCACGCCCAGCACGGCGGTGAGGCCCACCAGGGCGTTCTCGCGGGGGTGCGGGTGGCCGTCGGTGTTCAGTGTGAGCGCGGGCATGCGGTGGACGGACTGGGCCATGTGTCCCACCTCCTGGCGTGGAGACGAACGGGCAGGAATCCCGTTCCGTCCAGATTGCGGCGGTTGGGTCGGTCTCACAACCCCTATGCGTTTTGTTCGGCCGTCCGGGTGCGGGTAGGCTGTGCCGTCTGCACTGGTGTAGTTGTGCCCCCTTGCGCCCTCTTCCGGGCGACCACCCCGTCGGGTGAGCGGGGCCCGATTGTCGGACCCGGCCGCTACGGTGGCCGGTGTCGTCACTGCTCCGGTGCCGACGCTGCACAACCCTCCTGCCACGGAGAGACCGTGGCCGTTGAGTCCAAAGGAGGTGGGTTACCCATGCGTCACTACGAGGTGATGGTCATCCTCGACCCCTCGGTCGAGGAGCGCGCTGTCTCCCCCCTGATCGAGAACTTCCTCACCGTCGTCCGGAACGCCGGCGGCAAGGTGGAGAAGGTCGACACCTGGGGTCGTCGCCGTCTGGCTTACGAGATCAACAAGCAGTCCGAGGGCATCTACTCGGTCATCGACCTGAAGGCCACGCCTGAGGTCGTCAAGGAGCTCGACCGCCAGATGGGCCTGAGCGAGTCGGTTCTGCGGACCAAGGTCCTGCGCCCGGACACCCACTGAGCCACCTCTGAGGCCTTCGGGTCTCGGGTAGCTCGCGTCCGCTGTTTCACGTGAAACAGCGGTGAACGGACATCTTCCCGAGAGGTCATCACCACCATGGCAGGCGAGACCGTCATCACCCTCGTCGGCAATCTCGTCGACGACCC
Organism: Kitasatospora sp. NBC_01300; assembly: GCF_041435235.1. NCBI lineage: Bacteria > Bacillati > Actinomycetota > Actinomycetes > Kitasatosporales > Streptomycetaceae > Kitasatospora > Kitasatospora sp. NBC_01300. Next base: position 3,971,873 of record NZ_CP108408.1, read on the forward strand.
CGAGCTGCGCTTCACCCCGTCGGGTGCGGCGGTCGCGAAGTTCCGTATCGCGTCCACCCCCCGCACCTTCGACCGTCAGACGAACGAGTGGAAGGACGGCGAGAGCCTCTTCCTCACGTGCAACGTCTGGCGGCAGCCGGCGGAGAACGTGGCCGAGTCGCTGCAGCGCGGCATGCGCGTCATCGTGCAGGGCCGACTGCGCCAGCGGTCTTACGAGACCAAGGAAGGCGAGAAGCGGACGGTCTTCGAGGTCGAGGTCGACGAGGTCGGCCCGAGCCTGCGCTCGGCGACCGCGAAGGTCACCCGGGCCAACCGGTCCGGTGGCCCCGGCGGCTCTGGTGGCGGCTTCGGCGGCCAGCAGGGCGGCGGCGGTGGCCAGCAGGGCGGTTGGGGCGGCGGTGGCGGCCAGCAGGGCGGCGGCAGCTGGGGTGGAAACTCCGGCGGCGGCGGCCAGTCCGGCCCCTCCGACGACCCGTGGGCGTCCAGCACTCCGTCCGGCGGCCAGCAGGGCGGCGGCAGCTGGGGAGCCCCGTCCGGTGGCGGCTTCTCGGAAGAGCCCCCGTTCTAAGAGCTGACAGATTTCGTGCGGCCCGGCCGCCGGCGTCCTGAGGACGCAGGCCGGGCCGTGAACCCCAAATGGAGCACACAATGGCGAAGCCGCCTGCTCGCAAGCCGAAGAAGAAGGTTTGCGTCTTCTGCAAGGACAAGGTCAACTACGTTGACTACAAGGACACGAACCTGCTGCGGAAGTTCATCTCCGACCGTGGCAAGATCCGTGCCCGCCGGGTCACCGGCAACTGCACCCAGCACCAGCGTGACGTCGCCACGGCCGTGAAGAACAGCCGTGAGATGGCGCTGCTGCCCTACACCAGCACCGCGCGCTAAGAGAGGGTGACCAAGTAATGAAGATCATCCTCACGCACGAGGTGCCGGGTCTCGGCTCCGCCGGCGAGGTCGTCGAGGTCAAGGACGGCTACGCCCGCAACTACCTGGTTCCGCGTGGCTACGCCATCCGCTGGACCAAGGGCGGCCAGAAGGACGTCGACGCGATCCGTCGCGCCCGCAAGATCCACGAGATCCAGACCCTTGAGGCCGCCAACGAGGTCAAGGGCAAGCTCGAGGGCGTCCAGGTCAAGCTGGCCGTTCGCTCGGGCGACGCCGGCCGTCTGTTCGGTTCGGTGACCCAGGCCGACGTCGTGGAGGCCATCAAGGCCGCCGGCGGCCCGGCCGTGGACAAGCGCGCCGTCGCGATCGCCTCGCCGATCAAGACCGTGGGCACCCACAAGGTCTCGGTCAAGCTGCACGCCGACGTCCAGGCCAACCTCGACGTCGCCGTCGTCGCTGCCTGAGTTCCGTAGCAGTGGCCTGAGGGCCGGACTCCTCCGGGAGTCCGGCCCTCGGTCGTGTTCCGGCGCGTTCCGTGCTGGAACGTTCGGCCCCGGTGCCGTCAGCCCCGGACGGCCCCGGTGACCAGCCAGCGGCCGCCGCGCGCCCGCCCGACCAGGAAGGCCGCGCGGACCAGCATGAACAGGTTCATCGCCCACCACAGCCCGGCCAGCCCGGTGCCGGTGGCCGGCACCGCGATCGCCGCCGGGGTGAACACCGCCAGGGTCGCGATCGCCGCCCAGGCCAGGTAGGGGCCGTCCCCGGCGCCCATCAGCACCCCGTCCAGCACGAAGACCAGGCCGGCGACCGGCTGGCTGAGCGCGAGCAGCAGCAGGGCGGTGTCCAACTGCCCCTGCACGGCCGGATCGGGCGTGAACATCGGGACGTACAGCGGGCGGGCGGCCACCACCAGCAGGCCCAGCAGCACGCCCGAGCCGATGCCCCACTCGACCATCCGGCGGGTGGCGGCCCTGGCGCCCGGGACGTCCTCGGCGCCCAGGTAGCGGCCGATGATCGCCTGGCCGGCGATCGCGATGGCGTCCAGGGCGAAGGCCAGGAAGCTGAACAGCGTCATGGCGATCTGGTGCGCGGCCACCTGGTCGTCGCCCAGCCTGGCGGCCACCGCGGTGGCGATCATCAGCACCGCGCGCAGGCTGACCGTCCGGACCAGCAGCGGACCGCCCGCCCTGGCACTGGCCCGGATGCCGGTCGCGTCCGGCCGCAGCGAGGCGTGCTCGCGCCGCGCCCCGCGCACCACCACGACCAGGTAGACGACGGCCATCCCGGTCTGCGCGAGCACGGTGCCCCAGGCCGAGCCGGCCACCCCGAGCCCGGCGCCGTACACCAGGCCGGCGTTCAGGCCGATGTTGGCGGTGAAGCCCGCGATCGCCACCAGCAGCGGCGTGCGGGTGTCCTGGAGGCCGCGCAGCACGCCGGTGGCGGCCATCACCATGAGCATCGCGGGGATGCCCAGGGCGCTGATCCGCAGGTACGTCACGGCGTAGGGGGCGGCGGTCTCCGAGGCCCCCAGGACGTCGGCCGCCCAGGGGGCCAGCAGCACGGTGAGCAGCACCACCGGGACGGCCAGGCCGAGGGCGAGCCAGATGCCGTCGACGCCCTGCTGGACGGCGCCGCGGCGGTCCCCGGCACCGATCCGGCGGGCCACCGCCGCGGTGGTGGCGTAGGCGAGGAAGACGAACACGCCGGTCGCGGTGGACAGCGCGGCGGCGGCGACGCCGACCCCGGCCAGCTGCGGGGTGCCGAGGTGGCCGACGATCGCCGAGTCGGCCATCAGGAACAGCGGTTCGGCGACCAGCGCGCCGAAGGCCGGGACGGCCAGTGCGAGGATCTCCCGGTCGTGCCGGCGTCTGGAGGGGGTCGGGGCTGCGGGAGGGGCGGTCATGGGCTCCAGGCTACTCATCCACAGGTAATGACTGCTAGTGGTAGTTGGCTATTACTCGAATTCTTGAGCGAGGCGCTCGGCCCGCTGCGCGCCCGCGGGCGTCCGGCTGCGTGTGAAGAATTTCTCATGCACAGGCCCGGTAAGAGGTAATACCTGGTCAGCAGGTTGACGGTGGACAGATGGTCTGGTTATCCACAGGGCCTTCCACAGGGGCGTCCACAGCTTTGCGGCACTTCTCCACAGCCCAGGGCCGCTCGTCCACACCCCCTGTGGATAACCGCCTTGGCTGAACGGCTCCCGGCGCCTTAGCGTGGGCCCTCCGCCCGACACTCCCGCCCGCCCCGGCGTCCGATTTGTCGGTGCCGTGGCGTACAAAGAGGAGCGGCTCCGCTCCACCCAGCCACCGGCAAGGCCCGCTCCAACTCGCACCACTCGCTGATCGGGGAACACGCGTGACCGGCCCCCAGTACGACGACCACGACGCCCCGCCGCCGGAGGAGGACTGGCAGCCCGCCGAGGACCCCTTCCCGGCCGGCGCCTTCGACGACGCGTCCTTCCCCGACGGGCCCGGCGACCGGCTCCCGGTCTCCCGCAGCCGCTCCGGCCAGGGCGGCGGCCGGGAGGGCAACCGGGACGGCGGCGGTCGTGAGGGCGGCTTCCAGAAGGGCGGCAAGGGCGGCCGGAGCGGCGCCCCGCGCGACGGTTCGCAGAGCGGTGGCGGCGGCTGGCAGCGCCGCGACGACGAGGGCCAGGGCGGCGTGGACGGCTTCGAGCGCGTCCCCCCGCAGGACCTCGCCGCCGAGCAGTCCGTCCTCGGCGGCATGCTGCTGTCCAAGGACGCCATCGCCGACGTGGTCGAGGTGCTCAAGCCGGCCGACTACTACCGGCCCGCGCACGAGATGGTCCACGGCGCGATCCTCGACCTGTACGCCCGCGGCGAGCCGGCCGACCCGATCACCGTGGCCGGCGAGCTCACCAAGCGCGGCGAACTGCAGCGCGTCGGCGGCGCCTCCTACCTGCACACCCTGGTCAACTCCGTCCCGACCGCCGCCAACGCCGAGTACTACGCCCAGATCGTCCACGAGCGCGCCGTCCTGCGCCGCCTGGTCGAGGCCGGCACCCGGATCGCCGGCATGGGCTACGCGGCCGAGGGCGACGTCGACGAGATCGTCAACGCCGCCCAGGCGGAGATCTACGCCGTCACCGAGCAGCGCACCAACGAGGACTACGCGCCGCTCGCCGACATCATGGAGGGCGCCCTCGACGAGATCGAGGCGATCGGCTCCCGCAACGGCCAGATGTCCGGCGTCCCGACCGGCTTCGCCGACTTCGACGCGCTCACCAACGGCCTCCACCCCGGCCAGATGATCGTCATCGCGGCCCGCCCCGCGATGGGAAAGTCGACGCTGGCGCTGGACTTCGCCCGCGCCTGCTCGATCCAGAACAAGCTGCCGAGCGTGATCTTCTCGCTCGAAATGGGCCGCAACGAGATCGCCATGCGCCTGCTGTCCGCCGAGGCCCGGGTCGCGCTGCACCACATGCGCTCCGGGAACATGACGGACGATGACTGGACCCGCGTCGCCCGCCGGATGCCCGACGTCAGCGAGGCGCCGCTGTTCATCGACGACTCCCCGAACCTGTCGATGATGGAGATCCGGGCCAAGTGCCGCCGGCTCAAGCAGCGCAACGACATCAAGCTGGTCGTCATCGACTACCTCCAGCTGATGCAGTCCGGCGGCTCCCGCCGGGCGGAGAACCGCCAGCAGGAGGTCTCCGACATGTCGCGAAACCTGAAGCTGCTGGCCAAGGAGCTGGAAGTCCCGGTCATCGCGCTCTCCCAGCTGAACCGTGGCCCCGAGCAGCGCACCGACAAGCGGCCGATGGTCTCCGACCTGCGCGAGTCCGGCTCGATCGAGCAGGACGCCGACATGGTCATCCTGCTCCACCGCGAGGACGCCTACGAGAAGGAGTCCCCGCGCGCCGGCGAGGCCGACCTGATCGTCGCCAAGCACCGTAACGGCCCCACCGCCACCATCACGGTGGCCTTCCAGGGCCACTACTCGCGCTTCGTCGACATGACCCGGGACTAGGAACGGCCGCGGGGGCACTCGGGAGGCCTCGTCCGACCGTCACCGAGGCGAACGCATCAGTGTGATGAGCTACTGTCCGTGCGGTGAAAACGATACGACAGCTGTCCGCCCGCCGGGCCGGGGGAAGCAAGCAGGCTCGGGCGGGCGGATCGGCCAGTCGGCTGGGCTGGCTCGACGCGCTTCGCGGCGTGGCCGCCCTGGTGGTGGCGCTCCACCACTTCGACGTCCTGAAGATGCTGCCGGACGGGGTGGCGTCCTTCATCTGGTGGCACGCCGACCTGGGCCTCTACGGCGTCATGCTGTTCTTCCTGGTCAGCGGTTACATCATCCCGGCCTCGCTGGAGCGCCGCGGGGACGTGCGGGCGTTCTGGATCGGACGGATCTTCCGGCTCTGGCCGCCGGTGATCATCGGAATCACGGTGGCGCTGGCCATCATCCCGAAGGGCGACGGCTCGGTCGCGCTCTTCGCCACCGATCACGACCTGATCTACGTGGCCGCCAACTCGACCATGCTGCAGGACTTCATGGGCGTCTGGAACGGCCTGGGCGTCATGTGGACCCTCAGCTACGAGATGGTCTTCTACTACATGGTCACCGCGCTCTTCACGGTCGGCCAGCACCGCCGCAGCGGCCCGATCGCGGTCGGCTTCGCCGGTGTGGCGCTGCTCTTCGGCACCTCCATCGCCTCCCACACGCTGACCAGTGACATCACCTCGACCCGCAACCTGGTCTGGGGCTCCGTCCTGATCGTGCTGTTCGGCTTCGCCTGCGTGCTGAGCGGCCGGCCGAACCTGACCCGGGTCGGGGCGATCACGCTCGGCCTGCTGGGCTTCGTGCTGATGTACAACAACAGCCGGGCCCCGATGTTCGAGACCCTGATGATCTTCGCGACGATGTTCGCGGGCACCGCGATCTACCGGGCCGAGAACCGCCAGATCGACCGCCTCCAGGCGATCATGTGCTGCGGCTTCGTGCTCGTCGCGGGGGTGGCCGTCGCCTGGATGTACAACCGTGACGGCATGGAGCAGAACACCTGGACGTCCGGCTGGATGGCCTGGGCCGGCTCCTACCTCGGGGCCTGGATCACGTTCGGCATCGGCATGGCGCTGCGCAAGCGCCGCTTCCCGAAGCCGCTCACCTGGCTCGGCGGGATCAGCTTCTCGCTCTACCTGCTGCACGTCCCGCTGGTGCACACCATCCAGCCGCTGCTGCACGTGCCCAAGGTGCCGCCGACGACCGGCGGCAAGCTGATCTGGACGGCCGAGTACCTCGTCGTGATCATGCTGGCGAGCTGGGTGATGTACCGGCTGGTGGAGCTGCCCGTGCAGAAGCTGGGCCGCAAGGTGGCCAAGGCGGTCGAGCGCCGCTGGCCGGGCGGTGCCCTGCAGCCGGCGGCCGCCGCGTCGACCGGGGCGCCCGCGACCGGCGAGGCCGCCGGGGCCGTTCCGGCTCAGTCCGGGGAGAAGGGCCAGTCCGGGGAGAAGGGCCAGGGCGGGGGGCAGGACCAGGAACAGGTGCCGGTCGAAGTCGGCGCCGGCGGCCCGGGGCAACGGGTCGGCTGACCGCCGCACGGACGCGCCGAGGGCTCGCCTCCCACCCGGGAGGCGAGCCCTCGGCGCGTGGCCCCCGGGCGCCGTCAGACGGTGACGGTGGCGCGGAAGAGGGTCGTGGCGGTGCCGGACAGCCGGGTGGGGGCGCCGGTGGCGGGGAGGAAGGCCGACCGGCCGCGGGCGAGCTCCAGGGTGGTGCCGTCGGCGGCGGTGAGCCGGGCGGTGCCCTCGGTGCAGAGCAGGATCTGCGGGGCGCGGCCGTCGACCTCGCGGTCCCGGCCGTCCAGGACGAAGCGGGAGAGCCGGAACTCGTCGATCGGGACGGGGTAGAGCTCCTCGCCGGCGGTGCCGTCGACCGGGCGGGGGTGCAGCAGCTCGGGGGCGCCGGCCTCGAAGACCAGGACCTTCAGCAGCTCGGGCAGGTCGATGTGCTTGGGGGTGAGGCCGGCCCGTAGCACGTTGTCGGAGTTGGCCTGGAGCTCGACGCAGGCGCCCGACAGGTAGGCGTGCGGCACGCCGGCGTCCAGGTAGAGCGCCTCGCCGGCCCGGAGCCGGAAGTGGTTGAGCAGCAGGGCGGCGATCAGGCCGCGGTCCTCCGGGAAGTCCTCGGCGATCCGGGCGTACGGCCCGTAGTCGCCGGCCGGGTCGGTGCGGGCCAGGGCCCGGGCCGTCTCCCGGACGGTCTCCTCGGCGGCCTTCCCGTCCATGGCGAGGATGGCGGCCAGCGTGCCCCGCAGCGCCTCGGCCTCGTCCTCGACGGCCAGCAGGTCGATCAGCGGGGCGAGCCCGGGCACCGCGAGCCCGGCCATCAGCCCGGCTGCCTCGGCGGGCCGCCGGAAGCCGCAGAGCCCCTCGAAGGCGCCCAGCGCGCAGACCATCTCGGGCTTGTGGTTGGCGTCGCGGTAGCTCCGCTCGGGGGCGTCCAGCGGGATGCCGAGGGCGTTCTCGGCGGCGAACCCGGCGCGGGCCTGGGCGATCGTGGGGTGGGCCTGGATGGACAGCGGGAGGCCCGCGGTCAGGATCTTGAACAGGAACGGCAGGGTCGGACCGAACCGGGCGACGGTCGCGGCGCCGAGCTCGCCCTCGGGGTCGGCCGCGATCAGCTCGTCCAGCCGGCGGGGCCCCTCGCCCCGGTCGGCCCGGGACGGGTCGCCGGGGTGGGCGCCCATCCACAGCTCGGCCTGCGGTTCGCCGGTCGGCTCCTGCCCGAGCAGTTCGGGCAGGGCGGTCAGCGACCCCCAGGCGTACGGGCGGACGGTGTTGATGAGCCTGTCCATGCGCGCGGTCCTACTCCTTCGCTGGGTGGCGGGTGTGCCGGATCGTCGGGGCAACGGGCCCGACGGTGCGGGGGGCCGGACACGGGCAAGGTCATCGACCCTAGCCGACCGGTGTCGCCCGCGAGGAAACGGCGGGTACCGGAGGGGAGTGCCCTGGCCGGACCGGTGGTTCCCGGGCGCGGTAGTAGGATGCCAGGACGCAGTAGTCTCCGCCCTGCACAGCAGTTTCCACCGTGGTTCACCCCGTCGGCGGGCTGCCGGCGGAGCCGCGTTCCAGAGTGCGGGCGATGGTGTTCTGACACTCCCCGCCATCGGCCGAGAGGTTTGTACGTGACCGTGAACCAGCAGAGTTTTGCTGATCTCGGCAGGGTCCTGGTGATCATTCCGACCTACAACGAGGCGGAGAACGTCGAGCGGATCGTCGGCCGGGTGCGGGCGGCGGTCCCCGAGGCCCACGTGCTGGTCGCCGACGACAACAGCCCCGACGGCACCGGCGAACTGGCCGACAAGCTGTCCGCCGAGGACCCGAACGTGCACGTCATGCACCGCAAGGGCAAGGAGGGCCTGGGCGCCGCCTACCTCGCGGGCTTCCGCTGGGGCATCGACAACGGCTACGACGTCCTGGTCGAGATGGACGCGGACGGCTCGCACCAGCCCGAGGAACTGGACCGGCTGCTGAGCGCGCTGCGCGGCGCCGACATGGTGCTGGGCTCGCGCTGGGTGCCGGGCGGCCGGGTGGTGAACTGGCCGAAGTCGCGCCTGCTGCTCTCCCGCGGCGGCTCGACCTACTCGCGGCTGGCGCTGGGCGTGCCGATCCGGGACGTCACCGGCGGCTACCGGGCGTTCCGCAAGGAGACCCTGCTGGGCCTGGGCATGGACGAGGTGGCCTCGGCCGGGTACTGCTTCCAGGTCGACCTGGCCTGGCGCACGGTGAAGGCCGGGTTCAAGGTGGCCGAGGTGCCGATCACCTTCGTCGAGCGCGAGCTGGGCGCGTCCAAGATGAGCCGCAACATCGTGGTCGAGGCGCTGTGGCGGGTGACCGCCTGGGGCGTCTCCGACCGGCTGGCCCGCCTGCGCGGCGCGGCCAAGCGCTGACCCCCACGAAGTGACCGCCCGGGGCCCGTCCGTCGTCACGACGGACGGGCCCCGGGCGTTCCCGTGCCCCGGGGCGGGCCGCCCACGACGCCGAGGCTCCGGCCGTTCGGGCCGCGATGTGACCTGAGCCGGAAGGCGTGCCCCGCCGGGCGCGCCTTCCGCGCAATCCGACACCGGTACTCCCATGCTGTAGGGCGCAGGAAGTCCGACCGCCGACCAGAGGGAGCAGCCAGTGACGTCGTCCCCGCCCGAGGAGGGCGCCGGCGCGGAGCGCACGGCGGCCGAGGCCGCCGCCCCGGACCACGAGCGGCCCGCCCGCCCGCTGGAGGTCGCCGTCTTCACCGGCCCCGAATCGGCCTTCTTCGCCACCTCCACCCTGATCCTCGGCGAGCGGACCGCGATCCTGGTCGACGCCCAGCTCACCCGCAGCGCCGGCCGCGAGCTCGCCGAATGGGTCGCCGGCAAGGGCCGCCGACTGCTCGCCATCGTCGTCACCCACCACCACCCCGACCACTACTTCGGCGCCGAGGAGGTGCTGAGGCTCTTCCCCGACGCCCGGCTGCTGGCCGCGCCCGCCGTGGTCGACGGCATCCGGCGCACCGCCGCCGCCAAGGTCGCCCAGTGGAAGCCGGTCTACGGCGACGACATCCCGGACCACCCGCTGATCCCCGCTCCGCTGCTGCCGCAGCCCCTCATGCTCGACCGCCAGGTCATCCCCGTGCTGCTGCTCGGCCAGGGCGACTGCGGCGACTCGACGGTCGTCCACGTGCCGAGCATCCGGACGGTGATCGCCGGGGACTTCGCCTACAACGGCACCCACGTCTGGACCGCCGACACCACCCCGGCCCAGCGCACCACCTGGGGCCACAACCTCGGCCGGATCGCCGACCTCGGCGTGGACCGGGTCATCGCCGGCCACCGCGCCCCCGACCAGGGCGACGACGCCGCCCGGGTGCTCGCCTTCACCGGCGAGTACCTCCAGGACTTCGACCGGCTGCTGGCCGAGCACCCGCACGACCCGGAGGCACTGGTCACCGCGATGAACGAGCGGTACGGGGAGCTGACGCTGCCGGCCATCCTGGAACTGGGCGCCGCCGCCAACACCGCCCGGGCGGCGCGAGGGGGCGAGATCGTCGAGGCGGAGATCGTCGAGGACGACATCGTCGAGGCGGAGATCGTCGAGGACGAGCCCACCGAGGAGCCCGGGGAGTCCACGGAGCCCGAGCAGTCCACGGAGTCCGAGGAGCCCGGGCGGTCCCCGGAGCGCGGGACGGGCGGAGCCGAGTAGGGCGGATACTGGCCGCATGACGCCCTACGACGTGATCGTCCCGGCCGGCGGGGCCGCCCGTCGCCTCGGCGGGGCCGACAAACCCGGGCTGACCGTGGGCGAGACCACCCTGCTCGACCGGGTGCTCGCCGCCTGCACGGGCGCCCGCACCACCGTCGTGGTCGGCCCCGACCGGCCGACCGCGCGCACCGGCGTCCGCCGGACCAGGGAGCAGCCGCCGGGCGGCGGGCCGGTCGCCGCCGTCGCCGCCGGGCTCGACCTGGTCACCGCGCCGACCGTGCTGCTGCTCGCCGCCGACCTGCCGTTCCTGGACCGACGGACCGTCGACCGGCTGGTCACCGTCCTCGCCGAGGCGGGCCCGGCCGTCGAGGCCGCCGTCCTGGTCGACGCCGGCGGGCGCGACCAGCCGCTCGCCGCCGCCTACCGCACCGCCCCGCTGCGCACCGCGCTGGCCGCCCTCGGCGATCCGGCCGGCCTCCCGCTGCGCCGCCTCATCGGCGGTCTCGCCCGGCAGTTGGTGGCCGACACCGACAACGTCGCCTACGACTGCGACACCTGGGAGGACCTCGAACAGGCCCGGGAGCGCGACCGGTCGTAGGGCGTGTTGCGTCGTTCCCGCCGGTCCGTGCGCACGGACCGCGCGGGTGTGCGTGCGGGAAACGACGCGCGCCGCACACGGGGCGAACACTCCGGGGAAACCGCCGATCAGGCAGCATGGGCGCATGGAGCGCACGCTGGAAGACTGGATCGCCGAGGTCAGGGCCGACCTGGGCATCGACCTGGATGTCGACGTCCGGGGACTGCTCGACCTCACCCGGGTGGTCGCGCACGGGGTGGCCCGCCCGGCCGCGCCGCTGACCGCCTTTCTGATCGGCTACGCGGCCGCCCAGCAGGGCGGCGGGCCGGAGGCCGTGGCCGAGGCCGCCCGGCGGACCGCCGCGCTCGCCGAGCGCTGGAGCGCCGCCGACGGGCCGGGCGAGCCGTGAGCGCCGTCGGCCGGACCACCGTGGCCGCCCGGTCGGCCGGTCCCGGCGTGCTGAGCTGGGCGCAGGCCCGCGAGGCCGCCCGCCGGGCCGGGCTGCGCCCGCTGCCGGCGGTCGGGCTGCCGCTCGCCGAGGCGCTCGGCCGCACCCTCGCCGAGCCGCTCACCGCGCTGACCGACCTGCCCGCCTTCGACACCTCCGCGATGGACGGCTGGGCGGTCGCCGGGCCGGGCCCCTGGCGGGTCGCCGGGCGGGTGCTGGCCGGTCGGGCCGCGTCCGCGCCGCTGGCCGACGGCGCCGCCGTCGAGATCGCCACCGGCGCCCAACTGCCGCCCGGCGCCACCGCCGTCCTGCGCCGTGAGCACGGCCGCACGGACGGCACGCTGCTGCACGACTGCGGCCACCAGTCGCTGACCACCGGTCAGGACGTCCGCCCGCGCGGCCAGGAGTGCCGTCGCGGCGAGGCGTTGCTGCCCGGTGGCGCCCTGGTCGGTCCGGCCGTGCTCGGTCTGGCCGCCGCCTGCGGTCACGACCGGCTCGCCGTGCGCCGCCGCCCGGTGGTCGAACTGCTCGTCCTCGGCGATGAGTTGCTCGCCTCGGGCGTCCCCGGTCCGGGCCTGGTCCGGGACGCGCTCGGGCCGCTGCTGCCGCCCTGGCTGCGGGCGGCCGGTGCCGAGGTGGCCGAAGTGCGGTCCGTCCGGGACGACTTCGGGCTGCTCCGGGACGCGCTGCGGCACTCCACCGCCGACATCGTGGTCACCACCGGCGGAACGGCGGCCGGCCCGGTCGACTTCCTGCACCGGGCCCTCGCCGAGGCCGGGGCCCGGCTGCTGGTGGACGGCGTGGCCGTCCGCCCCGGACACCCGATGCTGCTGGCCGAACTCCCCTCGCCCGCATGCCCGTCGGCCGGCCCCGCCCGGAGCGGGGGGCCGGGTGGGCGTCACCTGGTGGGGTTGCCCGGCAATCCGCTGGCCGCCGTCGCCGGGACGGTCACCCTCGCCCTGCCGCTGCTGCACGCCCGCAGCGGGCGGTCCGCCGTCACCCCGGTCCTCGCACCCACCGCCGTCGGCCTGCCCGGGCACCCGGTGGACACCCGGCTGCTGCCCGTCCGGCACACCGCCGACGGCGTCGTCCCGCTCGCCTTCGACGGGCCCGCGATGCTGCGCGGCCTCGCCCGGGCCGAGGCGCTGGCCGTGGTCCCGCCCGGCGGCGCGGCGGCCGGCGAACCCGTCGAACTGCTGGAGGCGCCGTGAACGGGCCCACCGGGGCGTGCGCGCCCCACGACAGCGGGGAGGTGGCCGCATGAGCAGGCTGCGGGGTGTGCCCGCCCCGGGAACCGAGCCGTGGTCGGACTCCGGGATCGTGCTGCCCGCCCGGCGGAGCGCGCCGGCCCTCCGGCAGGTCGGCTCCCGGCTGCTGCTGGCGCTCGCCGTCCTGGTCGCCACGACGCTGATCGTCTACGTCGACCGGGACGGCTACAACGACAACGCGGGCGACGGGGTCAGCTTCCTGGACGCGGCGTACTACGCCACCGTGACGCTGTCCACCACCGGGTACGGCGACATCACCCCGTACAGCGACGGCGCCCGGCTCACCAACATCTTCGTGATCACCCCGCTGCGGGTGGTGTTCCTGATCATCCTGGTCGGGACCACGCTGGAGGTGCTCACCGAACGAACCCGCCAGCAGTGGCGGTTGAACCGCTGGAGGTCCACCGTGCGCGAGCACACCGTCGTCATCGGGTACGGCACCAAGGGCCGCAGCGCCGTCGACACCCTGCTCGGGCAGGGCGTGAAGAAGGACGAGATCGTCGTCGTCGACCCGCAGCGCAAGGTGATCGACCAGGCCGCCCGGCACGGGCTGGTCGGCGTGGTCGGCGACGCCACCCGCACCGACACGCTGCTGCGGGCCGAGGTGCCCACCGCCGCCCGGGTCGTGGTCGCGCCGGAACGGGACGACACCGCCGTCCTGGTCACGCTGACGGCGCGCCAGCTGAACAAGGGCGCCACCGTGGTCGCGGCCGTCCGGGAGGACGAGAACGCCCCGCTGCTGCGGCAGAGCGGCGCCGACGTCGTCGTCACCAGCTCCAGCTCGGCCGGGCGGCTGCTCGGCCTGTCGATGCTCAGCCCGCACGCCGGCGCGGTGATGGAGGACCTGCTCACCTACGGCAACGGTCTGGACGTGGTCGAGCGCCCCGTCACCCGGGCCGAGGCCGGGCACAGCCCGCGCGCGTGCGAGGACCTGGTGGTCGCGGTGGTCCGCGGCCGGCGGGTGCTCAACTACACCGAGCCCGAGGCCGCCGTGCTCCAGCTCACCGACCGGGTGATCGTGATCAAGTCGACCGGCTGACGCGGGCCTTGCCCGCTCCTCGCCGTGACGCGCAGTAGGTTCGGGTCATGCATGCGATGACGATTCCCGTACCCGGCGGTCCCGAGGCACTCGTGTGGGCGGAGGTGCCCGACCCGGTGCCCGGCGAGGGCGAGGTCCTGGTCGAGGTGGCGGCCACCGCCGTCAACCGCGCCGACCTGCTCCAGCGGCAGGGCAACTACAACCCGCCGCCCGGCGCCTCGCCCTACCCCGGGCTGGAGTGCGCCGGGCGGATCGTCGCCCTCGGTCCGGGCGTGTCCGGCTGGGCGGTCGGCGACGAGGTGTGCGCGCTGCTGTCCGGCGGCGGGTACGCGCAGCTCGTCGCGGTGCCGACCGGGCAGCTGCTGCCGCTGCCCAAGGGCCTGGGCTTCGAGGAGGCCGCCGCGCTGCCCGAGGTCGCCTGCACGGTGTGGTCCAACGTGTTCCTCACCGCCCACCTGCGGCCCGGCGAGACGGTGCTGCTGCACGGCGGCGCGAGCGGCATCGGGACCATGGCGATCCAGCTGGCCAAGGCGGTGGGCGCGCGGGTCGCGGTGACCGCGGGCAGCGCCGGGAAGCTGGCCCGGTGCGTCGAACTCGGTGCCGACATCGCGATCGACTATCGCGAGCAGGACTTCGTCGAGGTGCTCAAGGAGGCGACCGGCGGGGCCGGGGTGGACGTGATCCTGGACATCATGGGCGCCAAGTACCTGCAGCGGAACGTGGACGCGCTGGCCGTCAACGGGCGGCTGGTGATCATCGGGCTGCAGGGCGGGGTGAAGGGCGAGCTCGACCTCAACGCGCTGCTGCGCAAGCGCGCCGCGGTGATCGCCACCAATCTGCGCGGGCGCCCGCTGGCGGAGAAGGCGGCGATCGTGGCGGCGGTGCGCGAGCACGTGTGGCCGCTGGTGGAGTCCGGGGTGGTGAAGCCGGTGGTCGACCGGGTGCTGCCGCTGACCGATGCCGGTGACGGGCACCGGGCGCTGGAGGCGGGGGAGCAGGTCGGCAAGGTCGTGCTGCGGGCCTGAGCCTGGCCCGAGGGGCTGACGTCCGAGGGTCTGCGGCCCGAGGGTCTGTGGCCTGGGGCGGAACGTCCGAAATGCCCTGATCGTCGGATTGTGTGAGGCTGGTTCGGAGCTGTCCCGCCGCCGACCCCGCCGCGCGCGGTCGGCCGTCGGAAGGACCTCCGACCGTGGCCGCACCAACGCACCTCCTCGGGCCGCTGCCCTCCGCGCCGCACCACCGTCGTACCCGCCGTACCGGCCGTACCGGCCCGGGCCGGGCCCAGCGACTGATCGCGGCGGCCGTACTCGGGCTCACGCTCCCGCTGGCCGCCGCTTCGGCGGCCGCCGCCGTCGGGCCGGTGGCGTCGTCGCCGTCCCCGTTCACCGCTGAGCCCGCCGCCGTGGGCAGGCCGGAGCCCCAGGCCGTTCCGGCGGTCGGGCCGCCGCAGCACCCGCGCCCCGGCCGGGGCGACGCCCGGGTGTTCCGGCGCTGGGCGGTGTGGGCGCCCGAGCGCGCCGACACCGCCCCCGAGCGGGCGCCGGACCGGGCTCCCGAGCAGAACCCCGAGCAGACCCCTGCGCAGGTTCCCGAGCAGAACCCCGACCAGGTTCCTGACCGGAGCACCGGGCCGGCCGGTGCGGGGGACCAGGCCGAGGCCGACCAGGGCACCCCGGACGCGGCGGCTCCCGGTGCCGACGCCGCACCGGACGCCGCCGCCGCGGCGACCGCCCAGGCCGTCGCCGC
Organism: Kitasatospora sp. NBC_01300; assembly: GCF_041435235.1. Classification (NCBI taxonomy): domain Bacteria; kingdom Bacillati; phylum Actinomycetota; class Actinomycetes; order Kitasatosporales; family Streptomycetaceae; genus Kitasatospora; species Kitasatospora sp. NBC_01300. The sequence goes on from NZ_CP108408.1 coordinate 3,987,039, forward strand.
CGCCGTCCCCGCCGTCCTGCCCGCCCGCTGGCGGGACGCCTCGACCCTCCAGTTCCCGCTGGGCGCGGGGCTGGGGTTGATCGGCTGCGGCCTGGGGTTGATCGGGTTGCGGCTGCGCCGGGGGTGAGCCGCGGGGCGGGGGCGGCGGGGGGAGGTTCCGTGAGGGGTGTGTGCGCGCCCCAGGGGGGCCGGGGCGGGCCGGGAGCTGAGTATCCGTACGGATTCCGGGGCGGCGCCCGGGGGCGTACCGTCGTCAGCGGTGGCTCAGGACGGCGGTCGTACGGGGGCTTCCGCCCGACCAACCCCAGTGAGAGAGAATGTTGTTCATGACGAATCCGATGAACGAGCGCTCGTTTCAGCAGCCATTCCAGGCCGCGGGCGGGCAGTCGCAGGACGGCCAGAAGGTGCTGATCGTCGGACCGGACGGGCTGCCCGTGGGCCAGGGGTTCGCCGGCTCGGCGGGGGACGAGGACGAGGGCGACCTGCCGCGTGAGCTCCCGGTGACCGAGATGGTCGAGCAGCCCGCGAAGGTCATGCGTATCGGCAGCATGATCAAGCAGCTGCTGGAGGAGGTCCGGGCGGCGCCCCTCGACGAGGCCAGCCGGGCTCGGCTGAAGGACATCCACGCCAGTTCGATCAAGGAGCTGGAGCTCGGTCTGGCCCCCGAGCTGGTCGCCGAGCTGGAGCGGCTGTCGCTGCCCTTCACCGAGGACAGCATTCCGACCGAGGCGGAGCTGCGGATCGCCCAGGCCCAGCTGGTCGGCTGGCTGGAGGGCCTGTTCCACGGGATCCAGACCGCGCTGTTCGCCCAGCAGATGGCGGCGCGGGCCCAGCTGGAGCAGATGCGGCGGGCGCTGCCGCCCGGTCTGCACGGCGCCGAGCCGGACGAGGACGAGCCGGGCCAGGGCCGCGGCATCCGTTCCGGCCCGTACCTGTAACGGGCCGCCGACACCGGACGTACCACGACGGTCCGCCCCGGGCCGGGGCGCCGCCGGAGGCGCCCCGGCGGTCCGGGGGCAGGACCGGCCCTGGACCGATCACCGTCGGCGTCAGCCGATACCCTGACCCCTGTCGCAGGCCGGTCGCACCGCCGCGGCAGGGGTCTGCCGGGCCCGCGGGCCCGGCCCACCACGCACGGACGAGACCGAACGTCACGGTCGCGGCGCCACGGCCGCGCCGAGGGGGAGCAGAGGACCATGAGCGAGCACGGCAACGCGGCGGTCGGGGGCTCCTCCCTGGGCAACGGCCGCTATGTGCTGCAGCGGCTGCTGGGCGAGGGCGGCATGGCCTCGGTGCACCTCGCGTACGACAGCGTGCTGGACCGGCAGGTCGCGCTGAAGAGCATGCACAACGAGCTGGGCCGGGACGCCTCGTTCAAGGAGCGGTTCCGCCGCGAGGCGCAGGCGGTGGCCCGGCTGGAGCACCCGAACATCGTCACGGTGTACGACAGCGGCGAGGACGTCGCGCCGGACGGCTCCAGCACCCCGTACATCGTCATGCAGCTGGTCGACGGCAAGGGCCTGCGCGAGGCGATCAACGAGGCGGTCGCCCAGTACGGCGCGATGCCGACCGAGGAGGCCCTGCGGGTCATCGTCGGCGTGCTGAGCGCGCTGGAGGCCTCGCACGACATGTCCCTGGTGCACCGCGACATCAAGCCCGGCAACGTCATGTTCGACCGCAAGGGCAATGTCAAGGTCATGGACTTCGGCATCGCCCGGGCGCTGGAACCGGGCGCCACGTCGATGACGCAGACCGGCATGGTGGTCGGCACCCCGCAGTACCTGTCGCCCGAGCAGGCGCTCGGCAAGCCGGTGGACGCCCGCTCCGACCTCTACTCGGTCGGCGTGATGCTCTTCGAGATGCTCACCGGGCAGCTGGTCTTCGACGGCGACTCGGCGTTCTCGATCGCCTACAAGCACGTCCAGGAGGAGCCGCCGGCGCCGTCCACCCTCAACCGGTCGGTCAACCCGGCGGTGGACGCCTTCGTCGCCCAGGCGCTGCGCAAGGACCCGGCGCACCGGTTCCAGAGCGCGGCGGCGATGCGGGACGAGGCGGAGCGGCTGATCGCGGCCGCGAAGGGCGGCGGCAGCGGGCACCCGCTGCAGGCCAGCACGCCGCTGGTGATCAACGAGGGCCCGCGCTCGGTGCACGCGGCGCCGCAGGCCCCGCAGACGCCGCACCCCCAGTACCTCCAGCAGCCTCCGCCGCCGCAGCAGCCGCAGTACCGGACCCCGCCGCCGGCCTTCCAGCCGCCGCGTCCGCAGGGGCCGCAGACGCCGCACCCCCAGTACCTCCAGCAGCCTCCGCCGCCGCAGCAGCCGCAGTACCGGACCCCGCCGCCGGCCTTCCAGCCGCCGCGTCCGCAGGGGCCGCACACGCCGCACCCCCAGTACCTCCAGCAGGCCCCGCCGCAGCGGGCGCACACCCCGCCGCCGCAGCCGATGCCGCCGTACCAGCAGCCGAAGGCGCCCAGCGGCGGCGGCTGCTCGACGGCCGTGGTCGTCATCGGGATCATCGTCGGCGTGCTCGTGCTGGCCGGCATCGTCATCGCGATCGTGGTCAACAAGGCGCAGGACAACAAGACGAAGACCAAGAGCGGGCACACCACCGGTGAGCGGCCCGCAGCGGTGCTGGTGGTTGACCTTCCGGCCGACCGGAATGGCCTGCTCTGACGCTTTCCGGCCGGTTCGGGCGTGCCACGGGCCCGCGCCGGAGGCGGTAGCGTTCGGGGATACGAAGCGACAGGGCACCGCGATCCGAGCGAACGCCCGGGGCGAGGAGCGATGGCACAGACGCAGCAGCCGGATGACGGAACGGGTGCCGGAGCTGACGGCCGGACCGGCGGGACGCCGAGGATGCCCGGACCCGGCAGCGACGCCGCGACCAGCGCGTTTCCCCCGGGCGGCCCGCAGACCCCCGGCCGCGGCACGGCCGCGCCGCTGGGCACGGTCGGCGACGGCCGCTACCGGCTGACCTACCGGCTCGGCCGCGGCGGCATGGCCGAGGTGTTCGCGGCCGAGGACGTACGGCTGGGACGGACGGTCGCGGTCAAGCTGCTCCGCGGCGAGCTGGCCCAGGACGACATCGCCCGGCTGCGGTTCACCCGCGAGGCACACGCCGTCGCGGGGCTCAACCACCACTCGATCGTCGCGGTCTACGACACCGGCGAGGAGTACGCCGGGGACGAGTCCACGCCGTACATCGTGATGGAGCTGGTCGAGGGCCGGACCGTCCGCGAGCTGCTGGTGGACGAGGACGCGCCGCCGGTCGACCAGGCGCTGATCATCATCGCCGGGGTGCTGGAGGCGCTGGCCTACAGCCACCGCAACGGCATCGTCCACCGGGACATCAAGCCCGCCAACGTGATCATCACGACCGCGGGCGCCGTCAAGGTGATGGATTTCGGCATCGCCCGGGCGCTGACCGGCACGGCCAGCACCATGACCCAGACCGGCATGGTCATGGGCACCCCGCAGTACCTCTCGCCCGAGCAGGCCCTCGGCAAGCCCGTCGACCACCGCTCCGACCTGTACGCGGCCGGCTGCATGCTGTACGAACTGCTGGCGCTGCGCCCGCCGTTCACCGGCGACACCCCGCTCTCGGTGGTCTACCAGCACGTCCAGGACATGCCGGTGCCGCCCTCGCAGGCCAACGGCCGGGTGCCGGTCGGGCTGGACCAGCTGGTGCTGCGCTCGCTGGCCAAGAACCCGGACGACCGCTTCCAGGACGCCGACGAGTTCCGCGCGCACGTCCAGCACGCGCTGCGCGAGATGCACGGCGCGGGCGGCGCGGGCTGGGCCGGCACCACGGCCGGACTGGCCGCCGCAGGGCAGGGGAACACCGACGCCACCCAGGTGATCCGGCCCGACCAGACCGCGGCCACCGCGGCCTTCGGCGCGATCGGCCCCGGCGACCAGACCTCGGTGCTGCCCTACCAGGGGATGGGCGGCCCGGGCGGCCCGCATACCCCGTCGACGCCCTACCCGGGGGCCGGCGGCCCCTACGACGGCGACGACGACGGCGGCTCCGGCCGTCGGCGCGGGCCGTGGGCCTGGGTGGCCGGCACCGCGGCCGTGCTGCTCGCGGCCGGGGTCGGCATGGCGTTCGCGTTCAGCGGCAACGAACCCGGGAACTCGCACGTCGTGCCGCCGACACCGCTCCCGGCGGTCAGCACGACCGAGCCCAGCACGCCGCCCCAGAGCGGCTCGCAGAGCCCGCCCGCGTCCAACACCGGCAGCCGGCGCCCGACGCAGCCGACCGAGAACGGCGGCAACGGCGGCAGCTACAACAACGGCGGCAGCGGCGGCAACAACAACGGCAACAACAACGGCAACAACAACATGTCGCCGTCTCCGGGTTCGGGCAAGCACTCGACGCCCGCGTCGCCCAGCCAGACCCCCAGCCACACGCAGCCGCCCACCACGGCGCCTGGCACGCCCAGCACGGCGCCGACCACCCCGAGCACGGGAAGCGGCGGCAGCACGGGGGCGGCCACGCCGCCGCCGGCGACCAAGTCGAACCCGCCGGCCACCCAGCCGCCGGCGACCCAGCCGCCGGCGACGCCCTGATCGGGCCGGGCTGACACCGGTCAGTTGGCGAAGGCGTCCAGGACCTGTTCGTACTCCTGGCACCACCACGTCAACTGGCCGGCCGAGGCGGGGTAGAGCGGGTCGGCCCGGTGGTCGGCCCGCTGGTAGCGCCACTGGAGCATCCAGAAGTCGTTCAGCCGCTCCCACCAGACCCGGTGGACGGCGGCGGCCAGGTGCTCGGCGGTGGCGGCTCCGGTGGCCCGGTAGGACTGCGAGTAGTGGCGGACCCGCACCAGGTCGAGGGTGCCGGACGTCCGGTCGTTGAAGAGCAGCGTGGCGGCGCGGACGGCCTCCTCGGCGCGCGGCTGCGGGCCGAGCTTGTCCCAGTCCAGGACGGCCGCGACCGGGCCGCCGTCGGGGCCGTCGCCGTACAGCAGGTTGAGTCCGTGGAAGTCGCCGTGGGTCCAGCCGGTGGGCGGGGCGGTCTGCGGGGCGGGGCGGCGGTGGGCGTGTTCGGCGAGCAGTTCCAGCCTTTCGGTGAGCCTCCGTTCGACCAGCGCGTCCAGGTCGCCGTACGGGCGGTGGGCGCGGGCGTGGCGCCGCAGGTCGCGGGCGAGGTCGGCGCTGTCGAGGGGGTCGGCGGTGCGGTAGCCCGGGGGTTGTTCGAAGGGGGCGCACACGTCGTCGAGCGCGCCGTGCAGTCGGCCGAGCAGCGCGCCGAGCGCGTCGCACTGCGGCGGGGAGAGGTCGGTACCGTGCCGGTGTCGGCCATCCACCCAGGGGAACAGCGCGAACAGCCGGCCGCCGTAGCCGGCCACCGTGCCGGCTCGTTCGGCGCAGGTCAGCGGGGGTGCGACGGGCAGCCCGAGGGCCTGGAGCCCGGCCATCGCCCGGTGGTGGGCGACGATCTTCGGGCGGCTGGCGGTGGCGGCGTCGACGTAGCACTTCAGGAAGTACGCGCCGGTCTCGGTGGTGACCCGGTACCCGCGGTTCAGCAGGCCTTCGGCGACCGGTTCGGCGGTCAGCAGTCCCCCCACCCGGTAGCGGCCCAGGACCTCGGCGAGTGCGGCGCGCGGGACGGGCGGACTGAGGGTCCCTATCGGCGGCGCGGAGAGGTCGGGGCGGGCCGGGGAGCAGGAGAGGGTCTGGCTGAAAGTCACAGCCAGAGGTTAGGGCCCCCGTGCGGGGGCCCTTGACAAGTCGTCAGTTCTGTGATCGCCGTTCTGGTCAGTGCTGCTGGTCCGCCTGGTGCCGTGCCACGAAGGCCGCCGCCTGGGTGCGTCGCTCCATTCCCATCTTGGCGAGCAGACTGGAGACGTAGTTCTTCACCGTCTTCTCGGCCAGGTGCAACTCGTTGCCGATCTGACGGTTGGTCATCCCCTCGCCGATCAGATCGAGGATCCGGCGCTCCTGCTTGGTGAGTTGCGCCAGCCGCTCGTCCTCCTTCTCGCCGCCGTCGCGCAGCCGGGCCAGCACCCGGCTGGTGGCGACCTGGTCGAGCAGCGACTTGCCGGCCGCGACGTCCCGGACGGCGGTGATCAGGTCGGTGCCGCGGATCGCCTTCAGGACGTAGCCGGACGCGCCCGCCATGATCGAGTCGAACAGCGCCTCGTCGTCCGAGAACGAGGTCAGCATCAGGCACTTGATCTCCGGCAGCCGGGACCGGATCTCCCGGCAGACCTCGACCCCGTTGCCGTCCGGCAGCCGGACGTCGAGCACCGCGACGTCGGGGTGGACCGCCGGGATCCGGGTGAGCGCCTCGGCGGCGGTGCCGGCCTCGCCGACCACCTCGATGTCGTCCTCGACCGAGAGCAGGTCGTGCACGCCCCGCCGGACAACCTCGTGATCGTCGAGCAGGAAAACCCTGATTTGTCCGTTATCAGTCACGTCCAAAGCCTCCCATATCACCGTACGGAAGACCTATCGTCCCTGGTGCCGCGGTCAGGCGGTCCGGCCGGGGCGGTCCGAAACCGATACCGAGAACCCCCTTACGTACGGGCTCGCGCCCGGATAACGTGCGCTGGTGTCCTGAAGGCGCCCGAATTGAGAGCTGCGTCACGCGGTCCGTCACCCCCACCCTTCCGACGGCGCGCTGCCCGCGGCACCCTCGGGGTTGTAAGCCCTGAACAAGTAGGACGTCCTAGCGCAAGCGCGCCAAGGGCGGACGCTGGGTAACGTTCTCGTGAGGGACGCCGTCGGAACAGGATCACCACCTGCCCCGCAGTAGGAGCGCACACCCACGCGCGCCCCGCGAGGCGGTGACCGGACCGGTCACCGGCGACCCCGGGCGGCCGGACAGACCGAGGAGTGAACGTGACCGTCAAAAGCACGGCGAGGGCCCGCAAGAAGGCGGCCCCCGGCGTCCCTGACACCCTCCGCGCCACGGGGAAGGACGCCCAGCCGGAGCTCGTACAGCTGCTCACCCCGGAAGGCGAGCGGGTCGAGCACCCGGACTACCCGCTCACCACCACCCCGGAGGAGCTGCGCGCCCTCTACCGCGACCTGGTGCTGGTCCGCCGGTTCGACGGCGAGGCCACCGCACTCCAGCGCCAGGGCGAGCTGGGCCTGTGGGCCTCGCTGCTCGGCCAGGAGGCCGCCCAGGTCGGCTCCGGCCGCGCCATGCGCACCGGCGACTACGCCTTCCCCACCTACCGCGAGCACGGTGTCGCCTGGTGCCGCGACGTCGACCCGCTCAACCTGCTCGGCATGTTCCGCGGCGTGAACCACGGCGGCTGGGACCCGAACGAGAAGAACTTCCACCTGTACACCATCGTGATCGGCGCGCAGGCCCTGCACGCCACCGGCTACGCGATGGGCATCAGCAAGGACGGCGCCGACGACGCGGTCATCGCCTACTTCGGCGACGGCGCCTCCAGCCAGGGCGACGTCAACGAGGCCTTCACCTTCGCCTCGGTCTACAACGCGCCCGTGGTGTTCTTCTGCCAGAACAACCAGTGGGCGATCTCCGAGCCCACCACCACCCAGACCAAGATCCCGCTGTACCGCCGCGCCTCCGGCTTCGGCTTCCCCGGCGTCCGGGTCGACGGCAACGACGTGCTGGCCTGCCTGGCCGTCACCCGCTGGGCGCTCGACCACGCCCGCAGCGGCAACGGCCCGGTGCTGATCGAGGCGTTCACCTACCGGATGGGCGCGCACACCACCTCCGACGACCCCACCCGCTACCGGCCCACCGAGGAGACCGAGGCCTGGAAGGCCAAGGACCCGATCGCCCGGCTCCGCGCCCTCCTGGAGAAGGAGGGCCTGGCCGACGAGGAGTTCTTCACCGCGATCGACGCCGAGAGCGAGCGGCTGGGGCTGCGGGTGCGCGAGGGCGTGCGCGGCATGCCCGACCCGGACCCGACCCTGATCTTCGACCACGTGTACAGCGAGCCGCACGCGCTGGTCGATGAGGAACGGGCCGAGTACGTCCAGTACGCGGCCTCCTTCGAGGCGGGGGAGAACCTCTGATGGCCGGTCAGCTCAGCATTGCCAAGGCGCTCAACGGCGCGCTGCGCAAGTCGCTGGAGAGCGACCCGAAGACCGTCCTGATGGGCGAGGACATCGGCAAGCTCGGCGGCGTCTTCCGGATCACCGACGGCCTGCAGAAGGACTTCGGCGAGGGACGGGTCATCGACACCCCGCTCGCCGAGTCCGGCATCGTCGGCACCGCGATCGGCCTGGCGCTGCGCGGCTACCGCCCGGTGGTGGAGATCCAGTTCGACGGCTTCGTCTACCCGGCCTTCGACCAGATCGTCTCCCAGCTGGCCAAGATGCACGCCCGCGCGCTCGGGAACATCAAGCTCCCGGTCACCATCCGCATCCCCTTCGCGGGCGGCATCGGCGCGGTCGAGCACCACAGCGAGTCGCACGAGGCGTACTTCGCGCACACCGCGGGCCTGCGCGTGGTCAGCCCGTCCAACGCGCACGACGCGCACTGGATGCTGCGGCAGGCCATCGCCTCGGACGACCCGGTGGTCTTCCTGGAGCCCAAGCGCCGGTACTGGGACAAGGGCGAGGTCGGCGACGCCGCCGACCTCGGACTGCACGACGCCCGGATCGTGCGCTCCGGCACCGACGCCACGCTGCTCGCCTACGGCCCGATGGTCAAGGTCTGCCTGGAGGCCGCCGCGGCCGCCGAGGAGGACGGCCGCCGACTGGAGGTCGTCGACTTGCGCTCGCTCTCCCCGGTGGACTTCACCACCCTGGAGGAGTCGGTCAAGCGCACCGGGCGGGCCGTCGTGGTGCACGAGGCGCCGGTCTTCCTGGGCATGGGCGCCGAACTGGCCGCCCGGCTCACCGAACGGTGCTTCTACCACCTGGAGGCGCCCGTGCTGCGGGTCGGCGGCTACCACGCGCCGTATCCGCCGTCCCGCGTCGAGGAGGCCTTCCTTCCCGACCTGGACCGCGTGCTCGACGCCGTCGACCGCGCACTCGCGTACTGATCCGGGGGAGCGAAGATGACCACCGAAGTTCGCTCGCTCCGCGAGTTCAAGATGCCCGATGTGGGCGAGGGCCTGACCGAGGCCGAAATCCTCAGCTGGTACGTCAAGCCCGGTGACACCGTCACCGACGGGCAGGTCGTGTGCGAGGTGGAGACCGCCAAGGCGGCGGTGGAGCTGCCGATCCCGTTCAACGGGGTCGTCGAGCAGCTCTTCTTCCCCGCGGGCGCGACGGTCGACGTCGGCACCGTGATCATCTCGGTCGCGGTCGCCGGGGAGGCCGGGGCCGCGGCTCCTGTCGCCGCTGCCGCTGCCGCTGCCGCTGCCGCTGTTGCGCCCGTCGCCGCCGCGCCGGCCGAACCGGCCGAGCCCGAGCGGCGCGAGGTGCTGGTCGGCTACGGCCCGCGCACCGGCACCGCCCAGCGCCGGGCCCGGCGCACGACCACGACGACCGTCACCGCGACGCCGGCTCCGGCCGCGCCCGTCGTGCCGGCGGCTCCGGTCGTGCCGGCCGCTCCGGCACCGGCCGCGCCGGTCGCGACCGCCTCGCCCGTCCTGGCCGAACAGCCCGCCGGGGAGCGGCCGTTGGCCAAGCCGCCGGTGCGCAAGCTGGCCAAGGACCTCGGCATCGACCTGCGCGCGGTCGTCCCGACCGGCCGGGACGGCGTGATCACCCGCGAGGACGTGCACGCCCACGCGTCGGCCCTGGCCGCCGCGCAGGCCGCCCCGGCGGCGCCGGTCGAGGCCGCTCAGGTCGCGGCGGCGGTGCCGGCGCCGGTCACCGTGGCGGGCGACGTCCGGGTGCCGATCAAGGGCGTCCGCAAGGCGACCGCGCAGGCGATGGTGGCCTCGGCCTTCACCGCCCCGCACGTCACCGAGTTCGTCCAGGTCGATGTGACCCGCACGATGAAGTTCGTCCGCCGGCTCAAGGAGAGCGGCGAGTTGGGCCGGGACGTCCGGATCAGCCCGCTGCTGCTGGTCGCCAAGGCGCTGCTCACCGCGGTCAAGCGGCACCCCGAGATCAACGCGCAGTGGGACGAGGCGGCCCAGGAGATCGTCATCAAGGGCCAGGTGAACCTCGGCATCGCCGCGGCCACCCCGCGCGGCCTGATCGTCCCCAACATCAAGGACGCCGGCGGCAAGACCCTCACGGGCCTCGCCGTCTCGCTGGGCGAGCTGATCGACACCGCCCGCCAGGGCAAGACCTCGCCGGGCGACATGCAGGGCGGGACCATCACCATCACCAACGTCGGCGTCTTCGGCGTCGACACCGGCACCCCGATCCTCAACCCCGGCGAGGCCGCGATCCTCGCCGTCGGCGCGATCCGGGACATGCCGTGGGTGCACAAGGGCAAGGTCGTCCCGCGTCAGGTGACCACGCTGGCGCTCTCCTTCGACCACCGCCTGGTGGACGGGGAGTTGGGCTCCAAGGTGCTGGCCGACGTGGCCGCGCTGCTGGAGCGCCCGAAGCGCCTGATCACCTGGGGCTGACGGCCCGGGACGTCACGGACAGGACGCCACGAAGGGGCCTTCCCCCACACCGCCGTGTGGGGGAAGGCCTCTCCGCTTCTGCCCGCCCGTCGGCCGTCGCTGGGGGCGAAGGCGGCGCGCGGCGATCAGGACCAGCCGATGGCGGACGCGCGCATGACCTGACTCCCCGGGGTCATGGGTCCGACGGCGTGGCTGGGTGAAGACGGCGTGGCCGGGTGAAGGCGACGGGCCCCGCTCCGGGCGGAGCGGAAGCGCCCCGGCCCCGCCGGTCGCACTCTCCGTGCCTTCATCCGTACAGACGTGCATCCTTGCCGGGGGTTGCAGGTGGTTTCAAAGTCTTTTCCGGGAGCCCGGGTTGCGGTGTTGGGGATACTTCCGGAATGACTGAAGAGCTGACGGTCCGACCGGAGACGGTGCCGGACGGGGGCGGGGAGCGCCGCTCGCTGCGGCGGGACGTGTCGGGGCCGGCGCTGCTGGCGGGGTTGGTCTGCATCGCGGTGTCGTTCTCGGGGCCGCTGGTGGTGGTGCTCGCGGCGGCGGCCGCCGGGCGGCTGGACGCGGCGCACACGGCGTCCTGGATCTGGGCGATGGCCATCGGCAGTGGGCTGAGCGGCTTCGCGCTGAGCTGGTGGACCAGGACCCCGGTGATCACCGCCTGGTCCACCCCGGGCGCCGCGCTGCTGGTGACCAGCCTGGGCGCGTACCCGTACCGGGAGGCGGTGGGGGCGTTCCTGGTGAGCGCGGTGGTGGTGACGCTCTTCGGGGTCACCGGCTGGTTCGGCCGGCTGATCGCGGCGGTGCCGACCGGGATCGTCAACGCGATGCTGGCGGGCATCCTGTTCTCCTTCGGCGCCGGGATCTTCGGCGCCGTGCACGGCGCGCCGGTGCTGGTGGTGGGCAGCCTCGCGGCCTTCCTGCTGGCCAAGCGGCTGGCCCCGCGGTACGCCGTCCCGGTGGCGCTGCTGGTGGGCGGGGTGCTGGCGGCGCTGACCGTCGGACTCCCGCTGCACCTGGGCTCGGGCGGGCCGACCCGGCCGGTGTTCACCGTGCCGGCGTTCTCCTGGGCGGCCGCGGTGGGGCTGGCGCTGCCGCTCACGATCGTGGTGCTGGCCTCGCAGAACGCACCGGGCCTCGGGGTGATGCGGGCCTTCGGCTACCGGGCGGACGACCGGCTGCTGATCGGGTCGACCGGTGTGGTGTCGCTGCTGCTGGCGCCGTTCGGCTCGCCGGGGGTGAACCTGGCGGCGATCACGGCGGCGATCTGCTCCGGCCCGGAGAGCCACCCCGACCCGCGCCGCCGCTACATCGCGGGGATGTCCTCGGGCGTGCTGTACGTGCTGGTGGGCAGCTTCGGCGGGGTGCTGGTGAGCCTGTTCACCGGCCTGCCGAAGGAACTGATCGCGGTGATCGCCGGGGTCGCCCTGCTGGCCTCGCTGCAGGGCAGCCTGGCGGCGGCGGTGGCGGACGAGCGGGGGCGGGACGCGGCGGTGGTGACCTTCCTGGCCTGCGCCTCGGGGATGAGCCTGTTCGGGATCGGTTCGGCCTTCTGGGGCCTGCTGTTCGGCCTCGGCACCCACCTGGTGCTGAACCTCCGCAGGCGCTGACGAGAGGCTTTTCATCGGTCAGATTCCAGTCATTGGGATGACTGGTGTGGTGAGGGTCATTCGGCCAGGTCGGTGACATTTTCGGCGCGCGGTAGGGGTGACACACCCGTCCGGGTACGTCTTCGCTCCACCACCCGGGCTACGCCGGGTGACCGGAACCCCGAGGACGCACCCGTATGCCACCTGGCAACCCTGGCCGTCTCGTTCGGAGTCTGGCCGCGCTCGTGCTGGTGTCCACCGCCGTACTCCCCGCCGCCCTGGAACTGGTCGGCCCCTCGCCGTTCGGCGTGATCGGGCCGGGCGCCCCCGCCGACCGGGCGGTCCCGCCGCACAGTGCACAGCGCGCCGACCGCCGGCCCGTCACGGCCGCCCCCACCGTCGACATACGCCGCACCGGGGACCCGGCCAACCGGATCACCCTGGTCCTGCTCGGCGACGGCTACACGGCCACCGAACAGGACCTGTTCCGACAGCAGGTCGACCGGGCCTGGCACGCGCTGATGGCCATCGAGCCGTTCCGCACCTACCAGGGGTTCTTCAACATACGGCGGGTCGAAGTGGTCTCCCCGGTCTCCGGGATAGCCGAGACCGAGAGCCGCGGCCGCAACCCCGCCACCCCGCTCGGCATGCACTTCTGGTGCGAGGGCACCGCCCGGCTGCTCTGCGCCGACGAGGCCGCCACCGCCCGGTACGCGGGCGACAGCTCCGGGCCGCAGTACCTGATAGCCCTGGCCAACTCCACCGAGTACGGCGGCGCCGGCGGCACCGGGGTGACCACCCTGGCCGGCGGCAGCCCGGACGCCGGGCGGATCATCCAGCACGAGATCGGGCACACCGTGGGGGACCTCGGCGACGAGTACGACAGCGCCCCGGACGACGCCGACTACCCGAACCTCGCCACCCTCGACGCCGACGACATGCGCACGAAGCAGACCAAGTGGTGGCGCTGGCTGGGCGCGGAGTCCCCGGACGGCGCCGGGACGGTCGGTGCCTACCGCAGCGCCAACGGCCTCTACCGGCCCACCCCCGACTCGGTGATGCGCACCCTGGGCAGCGCCTACAACCTGCCGTCGCGCGAGGCGATCATGGAGGAGCTGTACCGCAGGATCCGGCCCACCGACACCCCGTCGCCGCCCCCCGGCGAGGTGAGCGGGCGCCCCCGGCTGAACGTCCGGCCGGTGCCGCTGACCGGCCCGCGACAGCTGAAGGTCGAGTGGAAGGTGGACGGCGTCGCGGTGACGCCGCAGGCCGCCGACGGCTCCTGGCTGGACACCGACCAGCTGAACCTGGCCCCGGGCCGGACGGCCACCGTCACGGCGACCGTCCGGGACACCACCGACTGGGTGCGGGACGAGGCCTTCCGGGACCGCTACATGACCCGGGCGGTGTCCTGGACGGTGACCGGCTGACGCCCGGTCCGTGGGATCCGTGGGATCCGTGGTCCGGGGGTCCGTGGGATCCGTGCTTCGTGGGATCCGTGGTCCGTGGGGCCGTGGGATCCGTGGTCCGTGGACGATCGACCGTACCCCGCACTGGGCGTCCCATCATGGGATGACTAGTCTGGTCGCACTATGACCGTGGAGCCCGCCCGTTCAGCCGCACCCCTGTCCGACCCCGCTCCCCGAACCGCCGACCCGACGCCGCCGGCAGTCCCGACGCCGTCCGTCGCCCCCGCGCCGTCCCCGCCCGGCGGGCGCGCGGCCTGGCTGGCCTGGTCCATCGGCGTCAGCGTCTACATCCTCGCGGTGATCCACCGCACCAGCCTCGGCGTGGCCGGACTGGACGCCGCCGATCGCTTCGGCATCGGCGCCTCCGCGCTCTCCACCTTCTCGATCCTCCAGGTGCTGGTCTACGCGGCCATGCAGATACCGGTCGGCCTGCTCGTCGACCGGATCGGGCCGCGCCGGGTGCTGCTCCTCGGCGTCGTCCTGCTGAGCTTCGGCCAGCTGGCCTTCGCGTTCAGTTCCTCCTTCGCCCCCGCGCTGGCCTCCCGGGCGGTGCTCGGCTGCGGCGACGCGATGACCTTCATCAGCGTGCTGCGGCTCGCCGCCCGGTGGTTCCCCGCCGCCCGGAACCCGTTCGTCGCCCAGCTGACCGGCCTCGCCGGAATGGGCGGCAACCTGATCACCACCGTGGTGCTCGCACAGGCCCTGCACCGCGAGGGCTGGACACCCACCTTCACCGCGATCGCCCTGCTCGGCGTCGCGGTCTTCGCGCTGGTCGCGCTCTTCCTCAAGGAGGCCCCGGCGGCCGCCGTACGGCCGGTCGAACACCCGCCCGCGCCGCGACCGAACGTCGGCCGGCAGGTCCGCGCGTGCTGGCGCGAACCGGGCACCCGGCTCGGGCTCTGGGTGCACTTCACCACCCAGTTCCCCGGCAACGCCTTCGGCCTGCTCTGGGGCCTGCCCTACCTGGTCGAGGCGCAGGGCCTCTCCCGGGCCGAGGCCGGCGGAATGCTGACCCTGCTGGTGCTCAGCAACATGGCCTTCGGCTTCCTGTTCGGCCGGGTGCTCTCCGTCTCGGCGCGGGCCCGAATGCCGATCGTCCTCACCGTCATCACGGCCACCGCCCTCGGCTGGGCGCTCGTCCTGGCCTGGCCCGGCGGACACCCGCCGATCTGGCTGCTGTCCGCCATCATCGTGGTGATGGGCAGCAACGGCCCGGCCTCACTGGTCGGCCTCGACTACGCCCGCGCCCGCAACCCGGTGGAGCGCCTCGGTACCGCCTCCGGGATCGTCAACATGGGCGGGTTCATCGGCACGATGATCACCCTCTTCGGCATCGGCGTCCTCCTGGACGGCCTCTCCCCGGCCGGCACCGACTCCTACTCGGCCGACGCCTTCCGCTGGGCGTTCTGCTGGCAGTACGTCCCGCTGGCGGTCGGCACCATGATGATCCTGCGCCTGCGCCGCAAGGTCGCGGCGGGGGCATAGGGTTTCTGACCTGCCAAGATGCGGGAGACCCTTGTTCAGAACAAGGGTCTCCCGCGATTACAGCCCGATACCCCGGAGCACCTCGGTGACCTCCGGCGGCCGTCCGTAGAGCTGGACCCGGTCGATCACACAGAGCACTGTGCCCTCCGGAGGCATCATCGGTGTGCGAGCCGGATGCGCCCCCGGTCGCGTCGGCTGTTCGGCGACTTCGCGCCGCATGCGGATCAGGTCCACCAGCTTCAGTTTCGGGCAGCCGGGGACGATCCGGCTGGCCCGGATTCCGACCCGTTCCTCGCCCGGGCAGGCGAAGTACGCGCCGAACGGTGGTCCGCTGTCTTCCTCCCTGGTCGGCAGGTGGAGAACCATTTCGCCGTGCTGGCAGTGGACCGTCCCGTCCGAGTGGACGGTCAGGCCGGGCCAGTCCTCGTGGTCGATCTCGGCGACGATCCGTACCTGTTGCCCGATCGCCTCGGCCAAGGTCTCCGCCATCCGCTGCTGCTGGGTGGGAATGTCGGTGTCCCCACGGCGGACGGAGGGGAGAAGGTCTTCAGTAACCCACGCGCGGAACGGTCGGGCGGACTTCTTGTCCGACCTCATGAGAAGGGCATACAGTCCTGCCTCACTCACCACGCCGAGCAATGGATTTCCTCGTCGGTAGACTTTCTGACCTGCGGAAACGCCGTAACCATCACCTCGGGTGATGGTTACCGAGCGCAAGTCGACAGTGCGGTGCTGGTGGGTTTCCAGCCCTTTGACGGTGTGTGCCGGGTTTCCTCGGCCCAGGACTCGGCACACGTCTGCCGTGACGAACCACGGTTGTCCGTCGATCATCACGACTCGGATCGGTTGGCCCGTGACCGGGAAGCTCGATCGGACCAGGACCATCTGCTGCTGTTCGTCGTCCATGGGGACGCCCCTCCTTCTTCCGGGTGGTGGCTGGGGTGCCCGGAACAACGAGGTCGAACGGGTGAGGTGATGGTGCTGGATTGACGGATGGATGCACGAGTGGTGCCGACCCAGCGCGCGCTTGTGCGTGTACGCCGGGTGGTGTGCGCTGCGGGCGGCCGAGATGTAGGGCGAACGACCTGCGGAAACGTGATTAACCTTCTCGAAAGTCGGGCCATGCCTGACTAAAAGTCAGGCATGGCCCGACTGTGCATGCCACTCCAGGTCGGCGCCCGTACTCGCGAAGCAGTTCGGCGAGCTGTGGTGTTGTCCCGTAGATGCGGCCTCGGGTGACCCAGTGCCTGAACGGCTGGGTGTCGGGCTTGCTCGACATCAAGGCATACAAGCCCGCCTTGCTGATCACTCCGAGCAGTGGGTTTCCGCTCGCGTATGGTTTCCCACCTGCGGAAACGTCCTAACCATCGCTTTGGGTGATGGTTACCGGCCACATGCCGACAGCGCGGTGCCGGTGGGTTTCTGACCTCTTGACGGCGTCGGGCGGATTGCGCCGGCCCAGGATTCGGCACCCGGCGCGCACTGGTGCGTGTGCGCCGGGTGGTGTGCGCGGCGGGGTGGCTGGGGTCAGATGGTGACGGCGAAGGCGGACAGGACGCGGTCGGCGAGTTCCTTGTCGCCGTCGATGGTGACCGGGCCGGGGCGGCCGCGGCCGCAGGCGAGCCGGAGGTAGGTCTCCCAGTCCATGGTGAGCTGGACGTCGGGGGCCAGGCTGATCGACTCGTCGACGGTGCCGCGGCCGGTCGAGTCGACCCGGACGGTGCGCAGGAACTCCACGCGGCCGGTGACGTCCAGGACCATGGCCGTTCCGGCCGGGGCGCCGGCCTGGTGGGCGACGGCCTTGGGCAGCAGCCCGAGCAGGACGTCCCGGGCGATCAGGGCGGCCGGGGAGTCGAGGTTGCCGGGGGTGTCCAGGGCCCGGCGCAGGTCCTGCTCGTGCACCCAGACGTCGAAGGCCCGCAGGCGCAGCAGCTCGTGGTAGTGCACGTCGCGGCTGTTCGGGCCGGCCGGCCAGCGCACCGGCTCCAGGGGCATCTGCTTGGCGTTCCGCAGTGCCCGGGAGCGGCGGATGATGGTGTACTCCAGCTCGCTGGTCATCTCCAGAGCGGTGTGGCAGCGGCGCTTGTCGACCGGCAGTTCGATGTAGCGGGCGAAGTCGGTGGTGACGTGGCGAAGGTCACGCGGCAGGGAGTGGATCGGGCGGGGGTCGCCGAGGAGTTCGGACTCGACCGCGATGATGTGCGAGACGACGTCCCGGACCGACCAGCCGGGGCATTCGGTGGCCCGGTTCCAGGAGCCCTCGGGGAGGGGGGCGACCAGCTCCGATATGGACTCGATGCTCTGGGCCCACGCCTCCGTGTAAGCCTGCACGGTCTGGTTGTCCGTCACGGGAATCTCCGGCCCTCCGTCAGCTTCCTTGCCCTCTGCGCCCGGCCTCCCCGGTCGGCCGGGATGGTCCGGCTTCCAGGCGCACACGCTAACCGCACGTTACGCTGCCGGGAGACAGCTGGGCAGCGCTTTCGGGTGACGATCGTAGGTCTCTTGCCGTGGACGGTGGTACTGTGCGCGCTTCATTGATCCAACTCGGGGTCTCCGACGCCGAGCCGCCCGCCGAACGGCGGGCCCGGGCCGCCGCGCTGGTCCGGGCGCAGCAGGGCGCGGACCTGGTGGTCCTGCCGGAGCTGTGGCCGCTCGGCGGCTTCGCCTACGACCTGTGGTCGGACGGCGCGGAGACGCTGGACGGGCCCACGTCGGACGCGATGGCGGCGGCCGCGCGGGCGGCCGGGGTCTGGCTGCACGCCGGTTCGATCGTCGAGCGCGACCCGGACGGGCCGATCTACAACACCTCGCTGCTGTTCGCCCCGGACGGCGAGCTGGTGCACACCTACCGCAAGATCCACCGCTTCGGTTTCGACAGCGGCGAGGCGGTGGTGATGGGCGCCGGTCAGGAGATCGTCACCGCGGCCACCGACTTCGCCACCCTGGGCCTGGCCACCTGCTACGACCTGCGTTTCCCGGAGCTGTTCCGGGCGCTGCTGGACGCCGGCGCGCAGCTGCTGGTGGTTCCGGCGGCCTGGCCGGCCCGGCGGCGCGAGCACTGGACGCTGCTGGCGCGGGCGCGGGCGGTGGAGGAGCAGGCGTTCGTGCTGGCCTGCAACACGGCCGGGACGCACGCCGGCGTCGAGCAGGCCGGGCACAGCATCGTGGTGGACCCGTGGGGCCGGGTGCTGGCCGAGGCCGGCACGGAGGAGCAGGTGCTGACCGTCGAGTTCGATCCGGCCGAGGTGGGCAAGGCCCGCGAGGAGTTCCCGGTGCTGCGGGACCGCCTGCTGGGGATCCCCGCGCCGGTCCAGCGCTGACCCGGGCCGGCGTTGACCCGGGCCCGCCTCGCCCCGCCCGGCCCGGCCCGGGCGGGGGAGTCCGGGGGCGTCGGGGCCTCCGGGGGGTTGGTTTGTACCTTCTCGGGGCGGGTTTGAGAAGATGAGCACTCGTCGTGTTCCCCGCCGCTCGTTGGCCGGTCCGCCGAGGGGCGGCCTGATCGGCCCGCCCCAGGAGGTTGCGCGCATGCCCGGCAACGGCGCAGGCGACACCCGTTCCGTCATCCAGCGCAACAGCCTGCGCGAGCAGATCGCCGGTGCGCTGCGCGAGGAGATGATGGCCGGCCGGTTGGCGGCCGGCCGCAACTTCACCGTCAAGGAGATCGCCGAGCTGTACGGCGTCTCGGCGACCCCGGCCCGCGAGGCGCTGGTCGACCTCGGTGCTCAGGGGCTGCTGCGGGCCGAGCACCACCGCGGGTTCACCGTGCCCGAGCTGGGCTGGGACGACTTCCTGGAGATCTTCGAGTCCCGGGTGCTGGTCACCGACAGCTACTACCGCCAGTTCTCCGCTCGCAGGGCGCTGCCGGACCTCGCCAGGCTGCCCTCGCTGCGCCGCCGGGCCGACGCGGCGGTCCGGGCCGCCCGGGCCGGGAACCTGGACGTGATGGTGGGCTGCGACCGCCGGTTCTGGCAGGAGGTCGCCGCGCTGATCGGCAACCGCCGGATCGGCGACTACCTGGACTGGCTGCGGGTGCAGTCGTGGATGTTCGCCGCGCCCTACCTGCGGGACCTGCCCGTTCTGGCCGAGGTCTGCTGGGACCGCCACCTCGACCTGGTCGACGCCATCGGCGCGCGGGACCTGGTCGGCGCGCACCGGATCATCTGCGAGTACAACCTGTACACCGCCCGGCTGTTGGCCGGGTTGGCCGGGCGGCCGCTGGAGTCGGTTACGGTGCTGGGGCTGCTCACCGAACCCCTGGACGGCGGACCGGTGGACGGCGAGTCCGATGGCGGCGGGCCCGACGGCGGTGGCCCCGTGCCGCTGGCCCCGTCCGCCGACGCCCCGTCCGCCGACGCTCCGTCGGTGGCGGCCGAACCGGCCTCCGGCCAGGCGTTCGACCAGGTCGGGAGGGGCCGGCGCCGGCCGGGCGAGGAGGTCGGCCGGGAGCTCGGCCGCGAACTCGGGCTGGGCCTCGGCCTGGTGCCGCAGCCGCGCTCGGTGTCGTACGGCCGGTTCGGCCGGCGGCTGCCCGAACCGCCCCCGGACGCACCGCAGGGACGGCCCGACCCGCGCCCGGCCCCGGGCCGGTAGGGTGGGCGGTCGTCGAACCGGGCGTCCCGCACAACGGCCGTCCGGGTACCGACCCCGCCCCCGTCGTCGTCCCGCTCTGCGGGCGACCCCGTCGCCCGGAGAGGAACTGCCGGCCATGGCCTGCGACCTCTGGCTCGTCCCGCTCGTGGACGTGCTGAGCCACAGCCCCGACAATCCCTTCAGGGACGATCTCGCCCTCTACAACGCGGTGTTGGCCTCCCGCGGGCTGCCCGAGGTGCCGGTCTACCAGTACGTACCGGGGCTGAGCGGGGCGGTCGAGCCGATAGCCGCCTTCGACTACGACTCGCTGCACTTCCTGCGCCGTGCCTACCTGCTGGGCCTCACCGGGCTGGACATCACGCCGGTGGACTCGCTCGGCGGCGACTACGAGCAGCTGCTGGAGATGTTCGAGAGCAGTGCCGAACAGTCGCACCTGGTCTGGCACTTCGACCACGCGGGCGCCTACGTGCCGATAGAGTTCCCGGCTCCGCTGGTGGACGACGCACTGCTCGCCTCCGGCGGTCCGCTCGGCTCCAGCCACGGGCTGCTGCGCGAACTGCAGGCCGTCGCCCCGGCGCTGGGCCTCGACCCGCTCAACCCGCCGGACCCGACCCGGCCGCTCGGCCCGACCGGCCTGGAGCAGCCGTTCGGGCCGCCGCTGGACGACCTGCACCCCTTCGCCCGTGAGCGGCACGCCTGGGCGGGCCTGTACGCGGCGGCGACCCGCAGCCTCGCCCAGGGCTCGATGGTGGTTTTCGCCTGAGGCACCGGGCGGCCTTCCGTCCGAGGCACCGCCCGCTGCATCCGCCCACTGCGTCCGCCCCGCCGCCGCACCGGCCCGCCCGCCACGGCAGGCGGCCCGCCTTCCCGCCCGCTACCGCAGCGGCCCCTCCGGCGGCCGCTGGCGCGGCATGGTGGGTCGGGTGCCCGGCGGCGGCAGCACCCGCACCTGGGCGCCCACCCCGCTCTCGCTGCGCCCGCCCCAGGTGCCCGGGGCCTGGGTGGGTAGTTGCGTCATGGACGCGCGGAACTCCAGCATCCATTCCGAGGTCTCGGTGCGGACCATGTCCGAGACGTCCTCGCAGAACCGGCGCAGCACGCCGAGGCAGCGCTCGGCGGCTTCGCCCGCGGTGCCCTCGGTCGGGCCGAGCACCTCGCGCACGCACTCCGACGCCCAGTCGAACTGGAAGGCCTCCAGCCGGCGTTGCAGGGCCTGCGCGGTGCTGACGTCACGCATCCAGCCGGAGGTGAGGCCGAACACCCGGTCGGTGCCGTAGCAGGCGGCGGCGAGCGCCAGGCCGACGTAGCCCCAGCTGGTGCCGTGCGAGACCACGCCGGTCAGGTCGACCAGCGGCGCGGTCACCCCGCCCACCGCGAAGCCGGCCGTGCCGAACCGCAGCAGGCGCGCCCAGCGGCGCTTCCAGATCCGGTCCTTGCGGTACCACTCGATCGCCTCGACCGCCCGCTCCTCGGACCAGCGGTACAGCTCCTCCAGGCGTTCGGCCGGCTCGCCCCAGTCCCCGAGGGGGAACTGTCGAGTGCTCAGATCGGTCCGTCGGCGGGTGGACTCCTGGCGGGCGATGGTCGCGGCGGGCGGGTCCTCCTCGCCGATCTCCTTGCCCCAGGCACTCTCCTCGGGCTGCATTTCCGGCTGGCTCACCTGTGGGGCTCCCTGTGGCGGGCGGACTGCTGGGTCTGGCGGTCCATCGACTGACTCAACGTCTGCCGTTGGTTGTCCAACAGCACTTCTTACCGCCAAATGGCTGACCATGGGGTCGCTTCCCCGGTGATCGTTACCGGATTCGGCCACCGGAACCCGAGGTGGAAGGGATGCGGGGGTCGGCGAGATTTCACCCGTCCGAGGGAGGGTCCGGTGACCCGCCGTCCTGACTCGGGCACCCGGTGCGCACCGAGCCGGTCCGAGTTGGAGGTTTCTCCGACATCCTCGGCGTACGGACCGCCCCGACTGGAGGATCGGACGGGACCGGAGAGCGGCCGGAACTGGCCACCGACTACCCTTGCCAAGCGTGAAGGTCCTCGTCATCGGCGGCGGCGCCCGCGAACACGCCCTGTGCCGCTCTCTGTCCCAAGATCCCGCCGTCTCCGAGCTCCACTGTGCCCCGGGCAACGCCGGGATCGCACAGGTGGCGACGGTCCACCCGGTCGACCAGCTGAACGGCGCGCAGGTCGCCGACCTGGCCGTGCGGCTCGGCGCCGCCCTGGTCGTGGTCGGCCCGGAGGCCCCGCTGGTCGCGGGCGTCTCCGACGCCGTGCGCGCGGCCGGCATCCCGGTGTTCGGCCCGTCCGCCGAAGCCGCCCGACTGGAAGGCTCCAAGGCCTTCGCCAAGGACGTGATGGCCGGGGCCGGCGTGCCCACCGCCCGCTCCTACGTCTGCACCACCCCGGCCGAGGCCGCCGAGGCGCTGGACGCCTTCGGCGCGCCGTACGTGGTCAAGGACGACGGCCTGGCCGCCGGCAAGGGCGTGGTGGTCACCTCCGACCGCGCGGCCGCGCTGGCGCACGCCGCCTCCTGCGAGCGCGTGGTCATCGAGGAGTACCTGGACGGCCCCGAGGTGTCGCTGTTCGCGATCACCGACGGCACCACCGTCGTCCCGCTCCAGCCCGCGCAGGACTTCAAGCGCGCGCTGGACGGCGACGAGGGCCCCAACACCGGTGGCATGGGCGCCTACTCACCGCTGCCGTGGGCGCCCGCCGGGCTGGTCGAGGAGGTCCAGCAGAGCGTCCTGCAGCCGACCGTCGACGAGCTGCGCCGCCGGGGCACCGAGTTCTCCGGCCTGTTGTACGCGGGCCTCGCGCTCACCTCGCGCGGTACCCGGGTGATCGAGTTCAACGCCCGCTTCGGCGACCCGGAGACCCAGGTCGTGCTGGCCCGGCTGCGCACCCCGCTGGCCGCCGTCCTGCTGGCCGCCGCCACCGGCACCCTGGACCAGCTGGAGCCGCTGCGCTGGGACGAGGGCGCGGCCGTCACGGTGGTCGTCGCCTCCGAGGGCTACCCGGCCGCGCCGCGCACCGGTGACCCGATCGAGGGCCTGGCCGAGGCCGAGGCCGACGGCACCGCGTTCGTCCTGCACGCCGGTACCAGGGCCGACGAGGACGGCCGGGTGCTGAGCGCCGGCGGCCGCGTCCTGTCGGTCACCGCGACCGGCGCCGACCTGGCGGAGGCGCGCGACCGCGCGTACGCCGCCGTGGACCGGATCGCGCTCAAGGGCGGCCAGCACCGCACCGACATCGCCCTGAAGGCGGCCACCGCGTAGGGCCTGCCCCGCCTCCGCCCGCAGGGCGCCGCGCACCGTGGGATTTCCCCCCATGGACGCAGCGCCCTGCGGCGTTTCCGGGGCGGGAGTGGCTCCGGGGGCCGGCGCACCGTTCGGCGGCCGGATTCCAGCCCATCGGGTGACAGCACCCGCATCCGGCTGACGTAGCCGGGCGCCCGGCCTTATGGTGCGCTGGATCGCAGTGCGACGTGGCCGTGCGCCGGGGTCGCCGCCGGGTAGCGGTGTTCCCACGGGGGGATGCTGGACGGCGTCCGGCCGGGCGGGTGCCCGGGTGCTTCGCACCGGACCGGTCGTGACCGTCCGGAATCCGGGCGGTGTCACCGGGACGAGTGGAAACCGGGGCGATCCGGAACACCCACCCGGGCCGGTGCGTCGAACATGGCAGAAGCGCCACACAGCATGCACTACCGGGGATCGGACGCCTCCGCTTCCCGGTCGGAACTGATCGTTTCGAGTCGGCTCAGGGCCCGTCGCCGGGCGCCCGAGGGCTCCGAAGGGGGTGCCGCACCGTATGGCCGCAGTCGACACCGCGCGCGCTCATGCCCAGGCGGTCCTGCGGGTCCGTGGTCTCGCCCTGGCCGCCGCCGCCATGCCCGCCGCCGTCGCGGTGGTCCTGCTCGCGGGCCGGTTCACCGGGCGGATCGGCGCACCCGGCTCCTCCGACGCCGCCGGGTGGGACGCCGCCCGCTGGGTGGTCTGCGCGGTCGCCGCGCTCACCCTTCTGGTGGCCGGGCTGACCGCCCGCGCCTACCGCCGGGCCGTCCCGCCCCGGACCCCGGCCGTCCCGCTGAAACGCGCCGAGGCGCCCGAGCTGTACCGGCTGATCGACGAACTCGCCGACCGGCTGGACGTGCCCGCGCCCTCCACCGTGGCCCTCACCCCGGACTGCGACAGCTGGCTGGAGGACGTGCCGCCGGTACGGCGGGCCCGCCCGTTCCGGACGCACCCCGAGCCGCCGGGCCCGGTCCTGGTGATCGGCTCGCCGTTCCTGTGGTGGATGCGGGCCGGCGAACTGCGCGCCCTGCTCGCCCCCGTGGTGGCCGGCACCGCCGCCTCCGCCGACCCGGAGATCGCCGCCGCCCGCCGCTTCCTGCGCAGCCTGGACGCCGGCCTGGACTCCGGCCAGGGTGCCGCCCCCGGCCTCGGCGGCGCCACCCTGGCGGGCCCGCCCCGGCCGCCCCGCCGCGGTCCGGCCGCGCTCGCCGAGCGGATCACCCGCAGGATCATCCGACGGCTGCTCGGCGCCTGCCGGGGCCACGCCGCCGAATTGGAGCGCTCCGTCGCGAGCTGGGCCTCCGAGCAGGCCAGGACGGTCGACTACGGCCTGCGGATCGCCGCCCAGGAGCAGGTCGGCCTGGCCTACGCGGGCTGGGACCGGCTGCTCACCCGGGTCGCGCTGCCCGCCTGGCGGCTCGGCCGCCACCCCGCCCACCTCAACGCCGGCGTCGTCTCCGCCCTCACCGAGCTGTCCCGGCGCGACCGCCTGGCCGACGGCTACGGCACCCGGCTCGGCGACCGCCCCGCCTGCGACCTGCTGGAGGAGCCCGGCACCGTCGACCGGGCGGTCTCCCGGCTCGCCGCCGAGCTGTTCTTCGGCAGCCCGGCCGCCGGAGGCTGGCACGAGCTGGAGTGGACGGACTACCCGGCCGACGTGGTGGACGCCGGCTGGCGGGCCCGCGCCGCCGCCCTGCAGACCGCCCTGGACCGGCTCGCCCCCCAGGCCCGCCCCGGCTCCCCGACGCTCACCCGGCTGCTGGTCCGGCTCGCCGAGGGCGAGGGGGAGCAGCTGGCCGCCGCGCTGGCCGCCCAGCTGGCCCGCACCACCGCCCCGGCCCCGCTGCTCGAAACCGCCCGCAGCGGCCGTGACCTGCTGGTCGACCACGTCACCGCGATGGTCTGCTGCGCCGCCGTCGACACCGCGGGCGGCGCGCCCGGCCTGGACTGGCTGGACGGTCCGGTGCTGCTGCTGGGCGGGATCCGCCGCACCGACCTGGCCGGGCCGGTCGCCCAGGCCGTCGAGCAGGGCCAGGACGGTCCGCTGCGGGCCTGGCTGGACGCCGCCGATGTCCGTCTGGAGAAACCCGTTCGGTTGTGAGCCGGACAGGCGGCGCTCGGTGCTCCGGCGCGCGCCCCCAAACCGACCGGCGGGCGGCCGTCTCCGCAGGCCGGAGGCCCGGCCGGGGGAGGGCGTGAGATTCCCGGCACCAATTGCGACCGCAGGGTGACGGAGCGCCAGCACTCTGTGGTGTATTAGACCGCACGCACATCCGGGGGGCACGTGCCAACCGGGCGGAAGTGCACCTGGGAGGGGCGCGTGGGCACGGAACTCAACCGCCGCTGGGAGTCCGGAACGCACGCTTACAGCGTCTCCGACCCCTTCGGTCAGGGCCCGCTGCCCTGGCTGCGCAGCCCGGACCAGTACCTGGCCGGTGCCGAGGGCGCCGTCCCCTGGTACGTCTCGGTGGACGCGCCCGGCCAGCGGCCGCTGGCGGCCGGCGCCCGGCCCAAGCCGCCGGTCGGCACCCCGCAGAGCGCCAACGACGTGGACCAGCAGATCAAGGGCTTCGCCTCGGCCGGGGTGATCCGCCCCGGCGGTTCGGTGGACTTCCGGGTCACCGTCAACCCGCCCCGCGAGTTCACCGTGGACGTCTGGCGGATCGGCCACTACGGCGGCGACGGCGCCCGCCACATGACGTCCAGCCCGCTGATCGCCGGGCTGGCCCAGCCCGCCCCGCTGGTGGTCGAGCGGACGGTCTCCTGCCACCACTGGTGGCACTCCTGGCGGTTGCAGATCCCGGTGCACTGGAAGCCCGGCGCGTACGTCGCCGTGCTGACCACCGCGGACATGCTGCACCGCAGCCACATCCCGTTCACCGTCCGGGACTTCGAGGACCGGGAGCACGCCGCCGAATTGCTCCTGGTGGTCCCGGACGTGACCTGGCAGGCCTACAACCTGTTCCCCGAGGACGGCCGCAGCGGCGCCAGCCTCTACCACGCCTGGGACGGCCGGGGCGGCCTGGTCGGCGAGCCGGAGGCGGCCGTCACGGTCTCCTTCGACCGCCCGCACGCCACCGCCGGGCTGCCGCTGCACGTCGGCCACGCGTACGACTTCATCCGCTGGGCCGAGCGCTACGGCTACGACCTCTCCTACGCCACCGCCACCGACCTGCACGCGGGCCTGGTCGACCCGGGGCGGCACCGGGCGCTGATCTTCCCGGGCCACGACGAGTACTGGTCCGAGCCGATGCGCCGGGCCGTCGAGCAGGCCAGGGACGACGGCACCTCGCTGGTGTTCCTGTCCGCCAACACCATGTACTGGCGGGTCGAGCTGACCGCCGCCGCCTCCGGCGAACCCAACCGGCTGCTCAACTGCCGCAAGCGGCAGAAGGTCCAGCCGGGCAACCCGGCCGCCGGGGTGCCCGGTTCGGCCAGCGCGCTGTGGCGGGACGCCGGCGAGCCCGAGCAGCAGGTGCTCGGCCTGCAGTACTCGGGCCGGGTCGCCGCGCCCGTCCCGCTGATCGCCCGGCACACCGCGCACTGGCTCTGGGACGGCACCGGCCTGCAGGAGGGCGACGAACTGCCCGGCCTGGTCGCCGGCGAGGCCGACCGCTACTACCCCAAGGTGGCGCTGCCCGAGCACACCGAGCGGGTGCTGCTCGCGCACTCGCCGTACCAGGACCTCGCCGGCCGCACCCGCTACCAGGAGACCTCGCTGTACCGGGCGCCCAGCGGCGCGTACGTGTTCGCGGCCGGCACCTTCGCCTGGTCGCCCGCGCTGGGCCGCCCCGGCCTCACCGACGAGCGGATCCAGCGGGCCACCGCCAACCTGCTCGACCGCCTCGGCAAGAACGAGGCCTCCTTCGGCCGGGCCCCGCTCGCCCGGAACGGGGCCGCCCTCGGCCAGAAACGGGGCCTCGGGGGTTCGTGAAAGACTGCGGGGGCAGTGACCTCCCCTTTCGCGCGCCCCACGCCCGCGAACGACCCCTGAGGACTGAGACACCTTGAGCGGATTTGTCACCAAGCCCGAGCCGGTCCAGGTGCCCGGCCTGGTCCACCTGCACACCGGCAAGGTGCGCGACCTCTACCGGACCGAGTCGGGCGAGCTGGTCATGGTCGCCAGCGACCGCATGTCCGCCCACGACTGGGTGCTGCCGAACGAGATCCCCGACAAGGGTCGCGTCCTCACCCAGCTGTCCCTGTGGTGGTTCGAGCGGATCGCCGACATCGTCCCCAACCACGTGATCTCCACCGAGGTCCCGTCCGGCGCCCCCGCCGACTGGAAGGGCCGCACGCTGATCTGCCGCAGCCTGGACATGGTCCCGGTCGAGGCGGTCGCCCGCGGCTACCTGGCCGGCTCCGGCCTGGCCGAGTACCAGGAGAACCGCACGGTCTGCGGCATCGCCCTGCCGGAGGGCCTGGAGAACAGCTCCGAGCTGCCCGCCCCGATCTACACCCCGGCGCTCAAGGCCGAGGTCGGCGAGCACGACGAGAACGTCTCCTACGAGGAGACCGCCCGCCGGATCGGCGCCGACCTGGCCGCCCAGCTGCGCCGCACCACCCTGGACGTCTACGGCCGGGCCCGGGACATCGCCCGCGACCGCGGCATCATCCTGGCCGACACCAAGTTCGAGTTCGGCCTGCTGGACGGCGAGCTGCTGATCGGCGACGAGGTGCTCACCCCGGACTCCTCCCGGTACTGGCCGGCCGACGAGTGGCAGCCCGGCCGCTCGCAGCCGTCCTTCGACAAGCAGCTGATCCGCGACTGGCTGGTCTCCCCGGCCTCCGGCTGGGACCGCTACAGCGAGCAGCCGCCGCCGGAGCTGCCGGCCGAGGTGGTCGAGCAGACCCGCGCCAAGTACATCGAGGTGTACGAGCGGCTGACCGGCACCGCCTGGGCCTGACGCCCGACCGCCCGCGAGCCGTGCCCGTGTTCGGACCTAGATCCAGCCGTGCTCGCGGGCGATCCGCACCGCCGCGTGCCGGTTCTCGGCGCCCAGCTTCCCGGCCGCCGAGGACAGGTAGTTGCGGACGGTGCCGGGGGACAGCGCCGCCCGTTCGGCGATCTCGGTGATCGAGGTGCCGTCGGCGGCCAGTTCCAGGACGTCCGTCTCGCGCGGGGTGAGCGGGGTCTCGCCCGCGCTGATCGCGTCCGCGGCCAGCTCCGGGTCCACGTACCGGCCGCCGGCCCGGACGGTCCGGATGATGCCGGCCAGGTCGGCCGCCGAGACGGTCTTCGGCAGGAAGCCGCGCACCCCGACCTCCAGCGCCCGCTTGAGGTAGCCGGGGCGGCCGTGGCCGGTGACGATCATGCAGCGGCAGTCCGGCAGCAGCCGGCGCAGTTCGGTGGCCACCTCGATGCCGTCCTTGCCGGGCATCTGGAGGTCCAGCACCGCGACGTCCGGGCGGTGGGCCTGCGCCATCGCCAGCGCCTCCGGGCCGGAGCCGGCCTCGGCGACCACGGTGATGTCCTCCTCCAGGGAGAGCAGCGCGGCCAGCGCGCCCCGGATCAGGTGCTCGTCGTCGGCGAGCAGGACGCGCACGGGTGCGGGGTCGGTCATCGGGCGGTCCTCCGTCGGTGGGTGCGGGTCAGAGCGGGACGGCGGCGAGCATCCGGAAGGTGCCCCGGGCGGTCTCGGGGATGGTCAGCTCGCCGTCGTGGGCGGCCAGCCGTTCGCGCAGGCCGCGCAGTCCGGTGCCGCCGCCCAGCGAGGGGAGCGGGACGGCGGGCACTCCGTCATTCTCCAGCTCCAGGACGGCGCGGCCGTCCTGGAGGTTCAGCCGGATCAGGCAGTGGGCGGCCTCGCTGTGCCGCAGCACGTTGGTGGTGGCCTCGCGGATCACCCAGCCGAGCACCGACTGGACCGGCGGCGGCAGCTGGTCGGCGTTCTCGCCGAGGTCGATCTCGCAGGCGACGTCGGCGCTGCGCAGCACCGCGCGGGCGCCGATCGCCTCGGCGTGCAGGTCGGCGGTGCGGTAGCCGCGGATGACGTCCCGGACCTCGCGCTGCGACTCCTGGGCGATCCGCTGGACCTCGGCCATCTGGTCGGCGGCCTCCGGGCGCCCGCGGCGGGCGAACTGGACGGCGAGTTCGCTCTTGAGCGCGATGGTGGTGAGGTTGCGGCCCATCACGTCGTGCAGGTCGCGGGAGAACCGCAGCCGCTCCTCGGCGACGGCCAGCCGGGACTGGGCCTCGCGGGCGGTCTCCAGTTCCCAGATGATCGCGGTCACCCAGGCGAAGCTGCGGCAGGTGCCGACGAGGGCGGCCAGACTGATCGCCGCCCCGACCGCCAGTCCGGCCGTGGTGGCGGGGCTCATCCCGGCCAGCAGCATCGCCGGGGCGACCAGCAGGATCAGTCCGAGTCCGGCGGCGAAGGCCCGGCGCAGGGGCAGGCCCACGCTGATCGGGCCGATGGCGGCGCACAGCAGGGCGATGGCGACCGACGCGGTGAACGGCGGCCCTCCGGGCCGCCCGGGTCCGGCGGCGGACGGGCCCAGCAGCAGGACGGCCCAGGAACCGGCGACCGAGATCCCGCTGTTGACGATCAGCCAGCGCAGGTGCTCGGTGGGGCGGTGCAGGTAGTGGTCGAGCGAGGTGCGGAACGCCCGGAGGCAGAGCAGGGTGGAGGCGAGCGAGACGACCAGGGTGACCCGGACGGCGCCGATCGACCGGTCGAGGTTCTCGACGGAGGAGGCGCTGAACACCAGGTTCACCGGAACGATGCACCAGGCCACCAAGTAGAGCGACCAGCGGAAGTACAGCTCGGCGCGTTGGGGCTTGCCGAAGCCCTTCCATCTGCGGACCGGCCCCTGGACGGCCATCGAATCGCTCCCCGTTTCGATCAAGATCGTGTCGCTACCTTCATATCAGAGGCGGAACGGGGTCCTGACCTTCGCACTTCCGGAGCGGGTGCCCGCCGGGGGCGTCAGCGGCGCGACTCCCAGCGGAAGTAGCGCACCGCGCCCCAGACCGCCAGGCCGAGCCAGACGGCGCCGGTCACCAGGTGCGGGGCGGCGGTGGACCAGGTGCCGGCGAAGCCGGTGGCGGCGGCCGAGCCGTCGGTGCCGGTCCAGCCGATCCGGATCAGCTGGAAGGCCGGGGTGGTGGGCAGCAGGCGGCAGAAGTCGGCCAGCCCGGGGGGCATGATCTCCAGCGGGATGAGCAGGCCGGAGCCGAACTGGGAGACCAGCAGCACCGGGAGGGTGGTGATGCCGGCGGTCTCGACGGTCTTGGTGAAGGCGCTGGAGATGGCGGCCAGTGCGATGAAGACGGCGATGCTCAGGACCAGCCCGACGGCCAGCAGCAGCGGGTTCACCGGCGTGCTGAGCTTGAGGAGGGCGGCCGCGCCGACGCCGACCACGGCGCACATCATCAGGGCGAGGCTCACCGAGGGCACCGCCGTGCCGGCCAGGATCTCGATGTCCCGGGCCTCGCCGGTGCGCAGCCGCTTGAGCACCAGCTCGTTGCGGCGGGCGACGTACGCGGCGGTCAGGTTGTAGTAGACGACGAAGGCGAGGATGCCGCCGATGGTGCCGGTGATCAGCAGCGTGTCGACGTCCAGTCCGGGGTGGGACTCGGCCTGCTGCTTGAGCATGTTGTGCCGGCCGGCGATCAGCAGCAGCGGCAGCAGCAGCGCGGTGAACAGGGCGGCCCGGTTGCGCAGCAGCAGGGTGGCCTCGGCGCGGCCGAGGGCGAGCAGCCGGCGGGCGGTGGTGCTCTGCGGGCCGGCGGCGGTCTTGGCGGCGGTGGCGGTGGTCATCGGGCGGATCCGATCAGGCGGCGGCGGGCGGGGCGGGCGGTGGGGGCGGCGGGCGACTGGGGCGGGGCCTGGTGGGCGGCCTCCGAGGCGATGGCGAGGAAGGCCTCCTCCAGCGAGGCGCTGCGGGCGTCCAGGGAGCCGAGCGTGATCCCGTGTTGCTGGGCCCAGCCGAGCAGTTCGAAGAGGGTGTGCTGGAGGCCGCCGGTCTGCACGGTGACCTTGCGGCCGTCGACGGTGATCTCGGCCCCGGCGAGGACCGGCAGCGCCGTCCCGGTGAACTCGGGGAGTTCGAAGCTGATCCGGGAGGGCCGGCCGGCGATCACCTCGGCGACGGTGCCGGTGGTGACGATCCGGCCGCCGTGCATGATGGCCAGCCGGTCGGCGAGCTCCTCGGCCTCCTCCAGGTAGTGCGTGGTGAGCAGCACGGTGGTGCCCTGGGCGCGCAGTTCGCGGACCAGCCGCCAGACGGCGGCGCGCGCCTCGGGGTCGAGGCCGGTGCTGGGCTCGTCCAGGAAGAGCACCTCGGGGCGGCCGAGCAGGGCCATCGCGAGGTCGAGCCGGCGCCGCTCGCCGCCGGACAGCTGCTTGACCCGGACGTCGCGGCGGTGGCCGAGGCCGACCAGCTCCAGGGCCTCGTCGACCGGACGGGCGCCGCTGGTCATGCCGGCCCAGCTGCGGCCGGTCTCGGCGATGGTGAGGTCGCCGGGGAAGCCGCCCTCCTGGAGCATGATGCCGATCCGCGGGCGGACGGCGGCGCGCTCCCGGTGGGGGTCGTGGCCGAGCACCCGGACGGTGCCGCCGGTGGGGGCGGCCAGGCCCTCGATGAGCTCCATGGTGGAGGTCTTGCCCGCCCCGTTGGTGCCGAGCAGGGCGAACAGCTCACCGCGGCCGACGGTCAGGTCGACGCCGCGGACGGCGTGGTAGCCGGTGGTGCCGGTGCCGTAGTGGCGGTGCAGGTCGGTGACCTCGATCACGCTGTCGCCGGGGCGGAGGGGCTGGCTCGTTTCCATGGCTCAAGCCTTCCGCCTACCCGGCCGGGCGGGCAGTGCGCGCCGTCATGAGACGGCGGTGGAGATCCACGGGTCGGCGATGACAAATGTCATGGGCCTGGATCGGCGTGGCGCGGGAATGCCGAAAGGCCCCCTCGATCGAGGGGGCCTTTCGTTCTGGAGCGGACGACGAGATTCGAACTCGCGACCCTCACCTTGGCAAGGTGATGCTCTACCAACTGAGCCACGTCCGCAGGTCTAACTATGGAGTTGTGCTGTGCTCGCGCACTGCGAGCGGACGACGAGATTCGAACTCGCGACCCTCACCTTGGCAAGGTGATGCTCTACCAACTGAGCCACGTCCGCACGGTGCCTGGTGGGGCACCCGCCGCCTCTTCGGATCTCTCCGTTGCGGCGACGAGGATTACTCTACAGCATCGTTCGGGGTGGTCGCCCCACCCTTTCGGTCCAGGCGGGCGGGGCGACCGGGGTGCCCGGGGCGGTCAGTTCGCCTCGGCGAACTGCTCGTACACGTGCTTGGGGATGCGTCCGCGGGCCGGCAGCTCCATGCCGCGCGACAGGGCCCAGGCGCGCACCGCGGCCGGGTCCGGGGTGAGCGCGGTGCGGCGGAAGGACTTTCCGGTGCGGCTCTGGCGGCGGCCGGCCGCGACGAACGGAGCGAGGGCCTCCCGCAGCTTTTCCGCGTTGTCCACGGACAGGTCGATCTCGTACGACTTCCCGTCGACGCCGAAGTGGACGGTTTCCGCCGCGGCGCCGCCGTCCAGGTCGTCGGAGAGCGTGACAACTACAC
This sequence comes from Kitasatospora sp. NBC_01300, assembly GCF_041435235.1. Lineage (NCBI taxonomy): Bacteria > Bacillati > Actinomycetota > Actinomycetes > Kitasatosporales > Streptomycetaceae > Kitasatospora > Kitasatospora sp. NBC_01300. The sequence goes on from NZ_CP108408.1 coordinate 4,019,478, forward strand.
GCTGAGCCATGGGTGTCAATCCTCTCGGGCAATTCGGCCGCCGGTCCGCGGGGTGCGTCCGGGGGCCTGATGTGCACCCACTCGCGCAAGCGCATACGGGCAGGCCTGGTGGCCCGCCGGATACGCAGCACTTGCCGCGACAGGTGGCCCTATTCTGCACCCGAAGGGGGTCGAAATCGAAGAGTCCGGCATTCTTTTCCGGATATTCACGTGTCTTCGCCGGAGTGCCGGATACCGGAGTGCGGGACGGGTCGATCTGTCCCGGAGTGCCGTATTCGGGTGTTCTTCGGGTGTTCTCGTTCCGGGGGCCGAATCCGTGGAAACCGCGCGGCCCGGCCGGGGGTTCACGGGCTTGGATCCCTTGTCGCGTAAGGGTCTCGGGTCTACGCGCGTCGCCTGCCCCGGCCAGCAATCCCGCCCGAAACCCCCGGTAGTCTGGAGTTCCCCCGCCTCACCGAAGACACCACCGGGAGTGCCAGTGGCACGCGTCGTAGTCGACGTCATGCTCAAGCCGGAGATCCTCGACCCCCAGGGCCAGGCGGTGCAGCGTGCACTGCCCCGTCTCGGATTCACCGGGATCGCCGACGTCCGCCAGGGCAAGCGTTTCGAGCTGGAAGTGGAGGGCCCGGTCGACGACGCCGCGCTCGCCCGTATCCGCGAAGCCGCCGAGACCTTTCTCGCCAACACCGTGATCGAGGACTTCACCGTCCGCGTCGAGGAGGCGGCGAAGTGACCACCCGCGTCGGCGTCGTCACTTTCCCCGGCTCCCTCGACGACCGTGACGCCCAGCGTGCGGTCCGCCTGGCCGGCGCCGAGCCGGTCGCGCTCTGGCACCGTGACAAGGATCTCCACCAGGTCGACGCCGTCGTCCTGCCGGGCGGATTCAGTTACGGCGACTATCTGCGCTGCGGCGCGATCTCCCGCTTCTCGCCCGTGATGGACACCGTCATCGAGCAGGCGAAGCTGGGAATGCCGGTCCTCGGTATCTGCAACGGCTTCCAGGTGCTCTGCGAATCGCACCTGCTGCCCGGCGCGCTCACCCGCAACGACTCGCTGCACTTCGTCTGCCGCGACCAGAAGCTGCGCATCGAGAACACCGGTACCGCCTGGACCCGGGATTACTCGGCGGGCCAGGAAATCGTCGTTCCGCTGAAGAACGGCGAGGGCCGGTTCGTCGCCGAGGAGCGCGTCCTGGACCAACTGGAGGCGGAGGGCCGGGTGGTGGCCCGTTACGTGGACGTCAACCCGAACGGTTCGTACCGCGACATCGCCGGCATCACCAACGCCGCCGGCAATGTCGTCGGCCTGATGCCGCACCCGGAGCACGCCGTGGAGCCGCTCACCGGTCCGACCGTCGAGGGCCTGGGCTTCTTCACTTCCGTCCTGAAGCAGCTGGTGAACGCCTGATGAGCCTCGACACCGTCAAGAACGCCGAGCAGACCCCGGACGTCGCCCAGCCCTGGGCCGAACTCGGGCTCAAGGAGGACGAGTACGCGCGCATCCGCGAGATTCTCGGCCGCCGCCCGACCGGCGCCGAACTCGCGATGTACTCGGTCATGTGGTCGGAGCACTGTTCGTACAAGAGCAGCAAGGTCCACCTGAAGCAGTTCGGCGACAAGAAGCCCGACTCGGACGCGATGCTCGTCGGCATCGGCGAGAACGCCGGTGTGGTCGACGTCGGCCAGGGCTACGCCGTGACCTTCAAGGTCGAGTCGCACAACCACCCGTCGTACATCGAGCCCTACCAGGGCGCGGCCACCGGCATCGGCGGCATCGTGCGCGACATCCTGGCGATGGGCGCCCGCCCGGTCGCCGTGATGGACCCGCTGCGGTTCGGCGCGGCCGACCACCCGGACACCCGGCGCGTGCTGCCCGGGATCGTCGCGGGCATCGGCGGCTACGGCAACTGCCTGGGCCTGCCGAACATCGGCGGCGAGGTCGTCTTCGACTCCTGCTACCAGGGCAACCCGCTGGTCAACGCGCTGTGCGTGGGCGTCATGAAGCACGAGGACATCCACCTCGCGCAGGCCTCCGGCGCCGGCAACAAGGTCATCCTGTACGGAGCCCGCACCGGCGGCGACGGCATCGGCGGCGTCTCCGTGCTCGCCTCCGAGACCTTCGACGACACCAAGCCGACCAAGCGTCCGGCCGTCCAGGTCGGCGACCCGTTCCAGGAGAAGCTCCTGATCGAGTGCACCCTGGAGATCTTCCGGGAGAAGCTCGTCAAGGGCATCCAGGACCTGGGCGGCGCGGGCCTGTCCTGCGCGACCTCGGAGCTGGCGAGCGCCGGCTCCGGCGGCATGCGGGTCGAGCTGGACACCGTGCCGCTGCGCGACAACACGCTCTCGCCCGAGGAGATCCTCATGAGCGAGTCGCAGGAGCGCATGTGCGCCATCGTCGAGCCCGGCAAGGTCGACCGCTTCCTGGAGATCTGCGAGAAGTGGGACGTCATCGCCACCGTCATCGGTGAGGTGACCGACGGCGAGCGCCTGGAGATCTTCTGGCACGGCGAACTCGTCGTCGACGTGCCGCCGCGCACCGTCGCCCACGAGGGCCCGACCTACCAGCGCCCGTACGCCCGCCCGAGCTGGCAGGACGCGCTGCAGGCCGACGCCCCCACCGGCGAGCGGCTGGCCCGCCCGACCACCGGCGAGGGCCTCAAGGCCGACCTGCTGAAGGTCGCCGGCTCCCCGAACCAGGCCTCCAAGTCCTGGATCACCGACCAGTACGACCGCTACGTGCTCGGCAACACCGTGCTCTCGGTCGGCGAGGACTCGGGCATGATCCGGATCGACGAGGAGACCAACCTCGGCGTCTCGGTCGCCACCGACGGCAACGGCCGCTACACCAAGCTGGACCCGTACACCGGCGCCCAGCTGGCCCTCGCCGAGGCCTACCGCAACGTCGCGGCCGGCGGCGCCAAGCCGCTCGCGATCTCCGACTGCCTCAACTTCGGCTCCCCCGAGGACCCGGACGTGATGTGGCAGTTCGCCGAGGCCACCCGCGGCCTGGCCGACGCCTGCCTGGTGCTCGGCACCCCGGTCACCGGCGGCAACGTCTCGCTGTACAACCAGACCGGCGAGGTCGCCATCCACCCGACCCCGGTGGTCGCGGTGCTCGGCGTCATCGACGACGTCACCCGGCGCACCCCGGTCGCCTTCGCCGAGGAGGGGCAGCTGCTCTACCTGCTCGGCGACACCGCGGACGAGCTCGGCGGCTCGGCCTGGTCGCAGGTGGTCCACGACCACCTCGGCGGTCTGCCGCCCAAGGTCGACCTGGAGCGCGAGCGGCTGCTCGGCGACATCCTGATCGCCGCCTCGCGCGACGGCATGATCGACGCCGCGCACGACCTCTCCGACGGCGGCCTCGGCCAGGCGCTCGTGGAGAGCTGCCTCAAGGGCGGCCACGGCGCGCGGATCATCGTGCCCGAGGGCGCGGACCCGTTCGTGTTCCTGTTCTCCGAGTCGGCCGGCCGCGCCGTCGTGGCGGTGCCGCGCAGCGAGGAGCTCCGGTTCAACGACATGTGCACCGCGCGCGGCCTGCCGGCCACCCGCATCGGTGTCGTGGACGGCGAATCCCTGGACGTCCAGGGCCAGTTCACCGTCTCGCTGGCCGAGCTGAAGGACGCCCACACCGGCGTCATCGAGGCTCTGCTCGCCTGACCCGCACGGTTCGAGGGGCGGACGGTCCGACGGGGCCGTCCGCCCCTCGGCGTATGTTGGGGGCCATGCCCCCCAAGCCCCGTACCTACCAGCCGCAGAAGGTGCGCACCGCGCTCGCGGCGCAGACCGGCGCGCTGCGCGACGCCGTCCGGCAGCTGTGCGAACGCCCGGACGCCGAGCAGTGGTTGGCCCGGCCGACCAGGCTGGGGGAGTGGACGGTCCGCGAGCTGATCGCGCACCTCGCCGTCCAGCTCGACTTCGTCCCCGAGCACCTCGACGATCCGCTGGAGGGGCGGGCGCCGTTGGACCTGCCGGGGTGGGTGGCCGCGGTCGGCACGGTCGCGCCGCTGCTCGACGAGCAGGCCCGGGCGAGGGCCGCGGGCGACTTCGGCGGGGACGCGGCCTCGGTGGCGCAGGCGTTCGCCCGGGCGGCGGACGCGCTGACCGGTCTGCTGGACCGGCCCGAAGCCGCCGACCCGGTACGGCGGTTCGAGATCCGGCTGGGTTCGATGACACTCGCCGACATGCTGGTGACCAGGCTGGTGGAGACCGTCGTGCACGCCGACGACCTGGCCGCCGCGCTCGGTCTCGACGGCTTCCCGCACGACCGCCAGGCCGTCGCCGCCGTCACCCGGCTGCTGGCCGACGCCTTCGCCGACCGCACGCCGGGCGGCGCGGTCGAGCTGCGGATCCCGCCGTACGCCGTCGTGCAGGCCGTCGAGGGCCCCCGGCACACCCGGGGCACCCCGCCGAACGTGGTCGAGACCGACCCGCTGACCTGGATCCGGCTGGCCACCGGCCGGGCCGACTGGGCGGCCGCGGTGGACGCGGCGGCGGTCTCCGCCTCCGGCGAGCGCAGCGACCTGCGGGAGTACCTGCCGGTGCTCGGGTAGCCGCGCTTCGGGGGCGTCCTACGGCACCGACGGTCCGCTGAGGTAGGTGCCGTTCTCCGAGTACGGCCAGGCGTTGGGCTCGCAGCCCTTGAGCCCGTAGATCTGCTGCATCATCGCGGGCGCCGGCTTGCCCGGGCCGGGGCAGGTCTCGTGTCCGTGGCCTATCCGGTGGCCGACCTCGTGGTTGATGATCAGCGCCCGGTACTCGTCGAGCGGGCCGCTGAACTGCGGTGAACCGGTGTTCCAGCGCTTGGAGTTGACGAGCACCTGGTTGCCGACGTTGCAGTTCACCTCGCCGTGGGTGTCCAGGCCGGAGGCGCCGCAGATCCGGTCCACGGTGGCCGGCGAGGCGATCTTCACGGTGAAGTCGTACCCGCCGCCGGCGACCAGCTGGAAGCCGTTCTTGCGGTCGTTGGTCCAGCCGCGCTTGTCGCCGAGGAAGCCGTGGATCTGGGTGGCGGCGGCGCCGGCGTCGATGCCTATGCCGTCCTCGACCTCCACCCGGTAGCGGCGCACGGTGCCGCGTCCGACCGGCTGGGCGGTGGCGGCGGCGATGCTGAAGGTGCCCGCGCCCTTGGCCGGGCCGGGATCGGGCGTGGCGGGCGTGGTGGGGGTGGGCGTCGAGGGCGGAGCGGGGGGCTCGCTCGGGGTGTCGGTCGGCGTCGGCGTCGGGGTCGGCGTCGGGCCGACGGGCGAGGGAGCCTGGTCGGTCGGCGGGGCGATCCGCGCCTGGGCGGTCGGCCCGCCGTCGGGCGCGTCGGAGGAGCGGGTCAGCACGACCGCCGTACCGCCCAGCACCGCCACCGCCGTGACCAGCGCCGCGAGCATGCCGGGCCCGAGCCTGCGCGGCGGCCGGCGGCGTCGGCGGCCGCGGGCGCTGCCGCTCCTGGCGGCGGATCTGGCTGCGGGCATGATCGACACCCTGGCATGGCGAACGGGTGAATGTCCACATACCGGGTATGCAGGCGCCCGGCGGCGGCCGCCGATCCCGGGACGGCGGTTGACCCTGGCGCCCCGGATGGCAGACTGCCTGCATGGCGATTCACCGGAATCTTCTCGACGGCCCCGACCCGACCCTTCTCCCGGAGGACGAGCAGCCCTACCGCATGCTGGCGGAGGAATCGGCCTCACCCACCCAGGTGGCCGCCGACTTCCCGACCTTCTGCCTCGCCTGGGCGATGCTCGCCGACGACGCCTACGCGGCCGGCCGCTACGTCGAGTCCTACGCCTACGCCCGCACCGGCTACCACCGCGGCCTGGACGCGCTGCGCCGCAACGGCTGGAAGGGCCACGGCCCCGTGCCGTGGGAGCACCGCGGCAACCGCGGCTTCCTGCGCTGCCTGGCCGGGCTCGCCCGGGCGGCCGGCGCGATCAAGGAGACCGAGGAGGAGGCCCGCTGCTGGCAGTTCCTGAAGGACAGCAGCGCGGAGGCGTACGCGGAGCTGAAGCAGTAGACCCGCACGGCTGCTGAGGCAGCAGACCCACCCACAGGTGCGCCCCCCGGTGAAGTCCACCGGGGGGCGCATCCGCGTTCACACCGTGGCCGGGCTCAGCCCGGCCGCCGGGCTCACTTCAGGCGGTTGCCGGCCGAGCGCAGCTGCTGCGCGGCCTCCAGCACACGGGCGGCCATGCCCGCCTCGGCGAGCTTGCCCCAGGTGCGCGGGTCGTAGGTGTTCTTCTTGCCGACCTCGCCGTCGACCTTCAGCACACCGTCGTAGTTGCGGAACATGTGGTCCACGACGGGGCGGGTGAAGGCGTACTGGGTGTCGGTGTCCAGGTTCATCTTCACGACGCCGTTCTCCAGCGCGGTGGAGATCTCCGCCGCGGTCGAGCCGGAACCGCCGTGGAAGACGAAGTCGAACGGGTCGGTCTTGCCGTACTGCTTGCCGATCGCGTCCTGCAGCTCGCGCAGCAGCTCCGGCTTCAGCACGACGTTGCCCGGCTTGTAGACGCCGTGCACGTTGCCGAACGAGGCGGCCAGCAGGTAGCGGCCCTTCTCGCCCAGGCCCAGCGCCTCGGCGGTGCGCACGGCGTCGTTGACGGTGGTGTACAGCTCGTCGTTGATCTCGTGGGTGACGCCGTCCTCCTCGCCGCCGGTCGGGGTGATCTCGACCTCAAGGATGATCTTGGCGGCGGCGGCCTGGGCCAGCAGCTCCTGGGCGATCGCCAGGTTGTCGGCGAGGGTCTCGGCCGAGCCGTCCCACATGTGCGACTGGAACAGCGGGTTCTGGCCCTTGGCCACGCGCTCGGCGGAGACCGCCAGCAGCGGGCGGACGTAGCCGTCCAGCTTGTCCTTCGGGCAGTGGTCGGTGTGCAGCGCGACGGTGATGTCGTACTTGGCGGCGACGATGTGCGCGAACTCGGCCAGCGCCACGGCGCCGGTCACCATGTCCTTGTTGTGCTGGCCGCCCAGGAACTCCGCGCCACCGGTCGAGATCTGGATGATGCCGTCGCTCTCGGCCTCGGCGAAACCACGCAGTGCGGCGTGCAGGGTCTGCGACGAGGTGACGTTGATGGCCGGGTAGGCGAACTTGCCCGCCTTGGCCCGGTCCAGCATCTCGTTGTAGACCTCGGGAGTTGCGATGGGCATGCGATCCGCTCCTGTCGGGTTGCGGCGTACGGACGGTGCTGTCCGACGCTGTGTACGCCTTCGGTACGACTCCGTGCCGGCCGCCGACGCGCGGCGCTGCGGTGTGGCTCTCCGGCACCAAGGTTCGAGCGACCTCCGCGGTACGGCAATGAGGGTGGTGTGCCGCTGCGGACCGGACGCCCGTGCCATCCTCCCAGACTCGTGCCCGCAGGTCAGCAGGAGCCCGCCAGTCGGACCGTCGCCGCCGGCGTCAGCGGACGCCCCGCTGCTGCGACCTTCGGCGGACACCGGATACACCTGCTGGGCGAAGCCTTCGTACAGAACGGCCCGCTATCCTGCGGCCGTGGACTACAACCAGCTGGCCGTCAACATCCTCGACGCCAAATCCCTGATCTCGTCCCTCGGCGCCATCGGGCTGATCGCGATCATCTTCGCGGAGACCGGCCTGCTGGTCGGCTTCTTCTTCCCGGGTGACTCACTGCTGATCATCGCCGGCGTCGCGGCGTCGAACGCCGCCTCGTCGGTGCTCGGCGACGGCGCCAAGCTGCCGATCGCCGTCCTGCTCGTCGGCGCCCCGGTGGCCGCGGTCGCGGGGGCCCAGCTCGGGCACCTGATCGGGGTCAAGGTCGGGCCGAAGATGTTCGACAAGCCCGATTCGAAGATCTTCCGCCGCGAGTACGTGGTGAAGGCGGAGGAGTACTTCAACAAGTTCGGGCCCGGCAAGGCCGTGGTGCTGGCCCGCTTCATGCCGATCGTCCGGACCTTCCTCAACCCGGTCGCGGGCACCCTGGAGATGCCCGCCCGGACGTTCTTCCTGTGGAACGTCATCGGCGGCGTGCTCTGGACCGAGTCCATGCTGCTGATCGGCTACTTCTTCGGCGACGCGCTCGCCCCGGTGATCGACAAGTACCTGATCCCGGCGGTGCTGCTGATCGTCCTGCTCTCGATCTCGCCGATCCTGATCGAGGTCCTGCGCGAGCGCAAGAAGCGGAAGGCCGGCGGCGCCGTGGAGAGCGCCGAGGCCGACCCCGTGCAGACCGGCGGCCGCCACCGGCGCGGCTGAGCACCGGGGCTTCGCGCACGACACGCGAAGGGGCCGGGTCCCGTCTCACGTTTCACGTGAAACAGGACCCGGCCCCTCGTGCTGTCGGGTCCGGCCGGGCTCAGAGGCCCAGGTCGTCCAGGTCGTAGGCGGTCACGTACGGCAGGCCCTGCGCCTCGACCGCGGCCGCGCCGCCGCGCTCCACGATCACCGCGACGCCGACCACCTCGGCGCCCGCCTCGCGCAGCGCCTCGACGGCGGTCAGCACCGAGCCACCGGTGGTGGAGGTGTCCTCGACCGCCAGCACCCGGCGGCCCTTGACCTCCGGGCCCTCGATCCGGCGCTGCAGGCCGTGCGCCTTGCCCGCCTTGCGGACCACGAAGGCGTCCAGCTCACGCCCGCGCGCGGCGGCGGCGTGCAGCATCGCGGCGGCCACCGGGTCGGCGCCCAGGGTCAGACCGCCGACGGCGTCGTACTCCAGGTGCGAGGTCGCGTCCAGCATCACCCGGCCGACCAGCGGGGCGGCCTGGCCGTCCAGCGTGATCCGGCGCAGGTCGACGTAGTAGTCGGCCTCCTTGCCGGAGGAGAGGGTGACCTTGCCGTGTACGACGGCCTTGTCCTTGATCTGTGCCAGCAGGGCGTCGCGGTCGTTGCTCATGAGCGTCCAGTCTAGGCCCTCTCCCGCCGGTCAGCGCCGACGCAAGGCCCTGACCAGCACCACGGCGCCACCCAGCAGCGCGACCCCGCCGCCGATCATCCACGGCACCGCGCTGCGGCCGCCCGAACCCGGCACCACGATCCCGCCGGCCTCGCCGCCCCAGCGGGACGCCGCCCGGGCCCGGGCGCTGCGGGCCGGCAGCGCCGGGGCGTAGCGCCCGCGCGGCGGTGCGTGGTCCACCTCCTCGGCCGAGCGGCCGACGATGCTGCGGCGCACGGGGCCGCCGCCCGCCGGCTCCTCGTCGTACTCGAAGAGCGGCTCGGCGGGGAGCTCCTCGGCGACGCCCTCCTCGGGCCCGTCCTCGTCGCCGCCGCCGGTGGGCAGGCCGAAGCGCTCGGCGTCGGCGTCGGAGAAGGCGATCAGGTCGGACAGGTCGTCGTCGAGGTCGTCGCCGGGCTGGTCCTGGTGCTCCTCGATGAACACCACGCTGGCGTCGGTCTCGGTGCCGTCCTCGGTCCCGCCCTCGGCCTCGGCCTCGCCGCAGGTCTCCGTGTCGCTCTCGCCGTCGCTCTCGCTCTCGCTCTCCGGCTCGGGCTCGGCGTCCGGGGAGGCGAGCGCGGTGGCGAACCGGTCCAGCAGACGGCGGCCGGCGGCGTCGAGGGTCTCCCCGTCGAACTCGGTGAGCCGGCCGGTGGCGCTCAGGTCGCCGGTGAAGCGGACCACGGCGGTACCGTCCTCGGCGCCGTCCGCGACGCTGACCCGGACGGTGGCGGTCGCCTCGCCGCTGCCGCGGGCCTCCTGGCCCTCGGCGAACACGGTCAGCACGCCCTCGCGCCCCTCGATCAGGGACAGCACGCCCTTGTACGTGATGGTGGAGCCGCCGATCCGCAGCTTCAGCCGGCCGCCGATCTCCTCCGCCGGCCCACCGCCGACCGCGGCCGGCTCGGTGCTCAGCCCCGGCACGCTACGGGCCAGCAGAGCCGGATCCTGCAAGGCCTGCCGCACCAACTCGGCGGGCATCGGGACGACAACCTCATGCTCCATGTCAGGGAGCCTACCGACCCAACCCCGCCCGGTCCCCACCCACCGCCACCCGACTTCCCCGGACCACCGGTGTCCGGCCCCGCGCCCCCGGCTCAGCGGGGGCCGAGCAGGGTGAGGGCGGCCGGGGGGTGGGCGGGGCGGAGGGCGGCGAGCCGGGTGGCGGAGCCGCGGAGGCCGTCGGGGGTGAGGGCGCGGGGCGGTGGGGCGTCGGGGGCGAGGGTGAGCGGGGGCCGGGCGGCGGCCGCGAGGAGGAAGATCTGGGCGGCGCCCGGCTGGTCGGGGCGGCAGCTCGCGGTGGCGCTGCCCTGGACGGCGTACGGGACGGTCTGCAGCCCTGCCGTCCGCAGGCCGGACTCGATCGGCCAGAGGCCGTCCGGGTCGCCGCCGGCCCGGACGGCGACGCGGCCGCCGGGGGAGAGCAGCCGGGTGGCGAGGCCGTAGAACTCCTGGGAGTGGAAGGTGACCGGTCCGCCGTCGGCGGGCGCGGGCAGGTCGGCGAGCACCACGTCGTACGGTCCGCCGGCCGTGGCGGCGCCGCGCAGCCAGGCCATCGGGTCGGCGGCGGTGGCGTGGACGCGGGGGTCGTCGAGGGAGTGGTCGGTGAGGGCGGCGAGCCCGGGGTCGGTGCGGGCGAGCCGGGGGAGCGCGGGGTCGGCGTCGACGAGCCGGACGGAGCGGACGCCGCGGTGCCGGAGCACCTCGCGCAGGGCGAGGCCGTCGCCGCCGCCGAGGAGCAGGACCCGGGTGTCCGGGCCGGCGGCCATCGCCGGGTGGACCAGGGCCTCGTTGCCGCGGTACTCGTCCGGTCCGCAGACGGTGAGGCGGCCGTTCAGGTAGAGCCGGAGCGGGCCTTCGGTGGGGCCGGTGAGCACGATCTCCTGGGAGCGGCTGCGGGCGGCGAAGCGGACCTGCGCACCGTAGAGGGCGTGCCGGGCCGCGCGTTCGATGGCACCGGAGCCGGCGGCGGCCGCGGCGAGCAGGGCGAGGACGAGCGCGCAGCCGCCCCAGAGCAGGAGCCGTATCCGGGGGGCGGGTTCCTCGCGGAAGAGCCAGAGCACGACGGCGGCTCCGGCGACGGCGTTGACGGCGCCGGTGACGAGGGCGCCGTCGCCGGGCCCGAGGCCGGGGAGGATGAGGAAGGGGAAGGCGAGGCCGCCGATCAGCGCGCCCACGTAGTCGGCGGCGAAGAGGTCGGCGGCGGCGCGGCCGGCGTCCTCGCGCCGGATCTGCTGGATGAGGGTCATCAGGAGCGGGATCTCGGCGCCGATGAGGATGCCGATGAGGCAGGTGAGGCCGACCATGGCGGCCTGGTAGCGGCCGATCCAGGCCCAGCAGGAGTAGAGCGCGAGGACGGAGAGTCCGCCGGTGAGCGCGAGGGCGCATTCGACCAGGGCGAAGGCGGTGGCGGGCTGCCGGGTGAGGCGTTTGGCGAGGAGCGAGCCGAGGCCCATCGCGAACACCATGACGGAGAGCACGACGGAGGTTTGGGTGACCGAGTCCCCGAGCAGGTAGTCGCCGAGCGCCACGAGTTCGAGTTCGTACACGAGTCCGCAGGCCGCACAGACGAACGCGGCCAGCAGGACGGTGAGGCGGGCCAGTCGGGGGCGGGAGCGCAGCCGGGACCGACGGCGGGCGGGCAGGGGGGCGAGGCTCCGCCCGGGCCGGGGTGGGGCGCCGTCGTCGAGGTCCACTCGCGAGCGGGCGGGTGGACCGGCCGGATGGTTGATCACGAACAAACGCTAGGGGACGTTCGGGACGGATAGCTGCGCCCATTCGACGGACAGTGCGGGACGCCGGATTGACGAATCGTTCCTGCGTACGATTCATGGGCCATGGCGGGATCGGCGACCCTGTTCGGACGGCTGGCGGTCATGCCCCGGACACCACCAGCGAGGAGCGGGTGCAGACCAGTCGGCCTTCCTGCGGGTAGGCGTGCCAGGTCCGCCAGAGCAGCCGGTCGGCGCCGCCCTGGGTGACCAGCGCGGTGAAGGCGCTCGGGTCGCCCGGGAACACTCCGGCCAGGCCGCGCGGGTGACCCTCGACCAGGGCCAGCAGCTCCTGCGCGCGGGCCGCGAAGTCGTGCGGGGGCAGCGCCTCGATCCGGGCCGCGAACTCGTACTCCCAGCCGCCGACCTGCTTGGCCACCCGGGCCGGCAGCGGGGTGCGGCGGCCGGGCAGGCAGGCGACGGTCTCCAGGCACTCGCCGGGGCCGGCGGCGATCAGCACCTGGTGCGAAGCGCCGAGCAGCCGCAGCTGGAGGGTGCCGGACGCGGCGGGGTGGCCGCCTCCGTCGAGTCTCAGGTCGCGGACCGCGAGAGCGGGCAGCGGGTCGCCGCCCAGGCACCAGGCCAGGTCACCGGCGCGGGTGTCCGTGTAGGAGGTCTGCAGTGTGGTGAGCATGCTCGGCTCCGCGTTTCAGCTCCGTGCGCGCCCGCCGAGCAGCACCGAGTAGGCCTAGGCGATGGCGAGGCTGTTCGTGGCTGTGCGGCCCTGGGCGCGGCCGACCGTGGAAGGAGGGATTCCGGCTGGAGATTCAGCAGCAGAGAAGCATGAATACGCCGGGTCCGCCGGTGATTTACCCAACTTTGTCAAGCATTCACCGTTTCGAGCACACCAGCTTCCCGGCTCTGATCGACCCGGTGTGCGACTCTGCACAGCGCGCGCCCCTATGACCGGGTCGTGCGCCGTGCACGCTGGTAGTGCGCCGGGTGCACGCCTCGTGCGCCACCGCCCTGCACGCACCGGGCGGGCAGGGCGGTCGGAGCGTTCCGTCGAGGCCGAGGGAATTGCCTCACAGACATCATTCAATCGTCAACCAGACGTCAACCAACCATGACTGTCAGGCGAGTTGAGAAGAACTGGGCCCACTCGCCGGGCCATCATTGCTCCGCTCACGGCCGGGGGTCGATCGGCGCGAGCACCCCGAGCCGGTCCTCGACCGCCTGGGCCGCCTCCAGGCAGAGGTCCTCCCGGAACGCCCGCCCGACGAGCTGCACCCCGGTCGGCAGTCCGTCGGCCAGACCGGTGGGCACCGCCACCGCGGGCAGCCCCGCGAAGCTGGTCGCCTTGCACAGCCGCATCGCCGTGCGGACCAGCTCCCACCCGGCCGCGTCCCGGGACTCGATGCCCGGTTCGACCGGCGGTTCGGTGAACACCGGTCCGAGCAGCAGCGGGTACTCGTCCAGGAACTCGGCCCAGGAGCGGCGGATGCCCAGCCAGCTCCCCATCAGCTCCATGAGCTCGGCGGCCGTCGCGGGCGGGGTCCGGGCCATCGTCAGCTCGATGTAGCGGTCGCCGCCCGGGCCGAGCAGGCGGCGTACGGCGGGCCACTTGGGCGCGAACTCGGTCATGGTGATCCGGTCGCACACCTCCAGGGCCTCGTCGAGCCGCGGGACGTCCGCCACCTCGCGCACGTCGTACCCGGCGTCCCGCAGCGCCTCCGCCGCGCGTCCGACCGCGGCCCGGACCGTCGGGTGGGCGCCGTGGCCGCCCGGATCGGCCACCACCGCGACCTTCACCGGCCCGGGCAGCGGCTCGCCGTAGCGCGGCACGGGCAGGGCCCGCGGGTCGCGCGGATCGGGGCCGGCCAGCACCTCGTAGGCCAGCCGGAGGTCGGCGACGCTCCGGGCGAGCGGGCCGTCGGAGACCAGCCACTGGGAGGCCGGCCCCGGGTCCTGCGGCCCGAACGCGCGGTGGTCGGCGGGGAACCGGCCGCTGGACGGGACCAGCCCGGCGACCCCGCAGAACGCGGCCGGGACGCGGACGGACGCGCCGGAGTCGTTGCCGAGCCCGAGCGCGGCCAGGCCGGTCGCGACGGCCGCGCCGTCGCCGCCGCTGCTCCCGCCCGGGGTGCGGCCGCGGTCCCACGGGTTGGCGGTGTCGCCGTAGAGCTCGCTGCGGGTGTGCATCCCGGCCAGGATCATGGTGGGCATGTTGCTGTGCCCGATCGGTACGGCCCCGGCCGCGCGCAGCCGGGCGACCGGGGGAGCGTCGGCCCGCGCCACCAGGTCGCGGAAGCGCGGCACCCCGAAGGTGGTGGCCACGCCCTCGATGGCGGTGGTCTCCTTCACGGTGAACGGCACGCCCGCCAGCGGGCCGGGGTCCTCGCCCGCGGCCAGACGCCGGTCGAGTTCCAGGGCCTGCACCCGGGCGCGCTCCGCCAGGACCTGGGTGACGGCGTTGACCTGCGGGTTCACCGCGCCGATCCGCTCCAGGTGGCTGTCGAGCAGTTCGACGGCCGAGACCTCCTTGCCGCGTACCGCCGCCGCCTGCGCGGTGGCCGTCAGTCGCCACAGGGCGTCCTGCATGACGTACTCCCCTCCTCGTTCCGATGCGCTCGTATCGGTACCGTAGCCTGGGAACCGATACGAGCGCATCGAATAAACCGGAGGGGGAGCCCGTGCCCAGACAGGTGGACCACGACGGCCGGCGCCGGCGGATCGCCGAGGCCGTCTGCCGGCTCGCCGACGAACGCGGCCTGGAAGGGGTGACCCTGCGCGACGTGGCCGACCGCGCGCAGGTGTCGACCGGCGCCGTCCAGCGCTGCTTCCGCACCAAGGACGAGATGCTCCGCTTCGCCCTCGGCTACGTCGGCGAGCGGATCACCGCCCGGGTCCGGGCGTACCCCGCCGACGACCCGGCGCCCTCGCCCGCCGCGCTCCTGGCACACGCGGCCGGCGAGGTGGCGCTGCTCGGCGACGGGCAGCGCTCCCAGGCGCGGGTCTGGCTGGCCTTCGTCGCGCAGGCCGCCGTCGACGAGCGGCTGGCGGGCCCGCTGAACGCCGACTACGCCGCCCTGGAGGGCCTGTTCGCCCGGCTGATCGCCGAGGCGTCGCCGGCGGTCGGGCCGGACGCCGCACGGGAGGCGAAGACGCTGCTGGCCCTTGCCGACGGGCTCACCACGCACGTCCTCGTCGGCCGCCTCACCGCCCCCGAGGCCCGGGCGATCCTGGACGCCCACCTGTCCGGCCTCGGGCGGCGGCCGGCCGACGGCTCAGAGGCGCTGGAGCCGTGACACCGCTTCCTCCAGCACGGAGTCCTGCTTGCAGAAGGTGAAGCGGACCAGGCTGCGGCCGGCCTCGGTGTTGTCGTAGAAGACGGCGTTCGGGATGGCGACGACGCCGCAGCGCTCCGGCAGGGCGCGGCAGAACTCGATGCCGTCCTTCTCGCCGAGCGGGGTGATGTCGGTGGTGATGAAGTACGTGCCCTCGGGGGTGAACACCCGGAAGCCGGCCGCGGTGAGCCCGTCGACCAGCAGGTCGCGCTTGCGGAGCAGGTCGGCGCGGAAGCCGTCGAAGTAGCTGTCGGGCAGCCGCAGCGCCTCGGCGACGGCGTACTGGAAGGGGCCGGCGCTGACGTAGGTGAGGTACTGCTTGGCCGTGCGGACGGCCGTGACCAGGGCCGGGTCCGCGGTGACCCAGCCGACCTTCCAGCCGGTGAAGGAGAAGGTCTTGCCGGCGGAGGAGATGGAGACGGTGCGCTCGCGCATGCCGGGCAGGGCGGCGATCGGGTGGTGGGTGGCGCCGAAGACGAGGTGCTCGTAGACCTCGTCGGTGACGACCAGCAGGTCGTGCTCGGCGGCGAGGGCGGCGATGGCGGCCAGCTCGTCGGCGGTGAGCACGGTGCCGGTCGGGTTGTGCGGGGTGTTGATCAGCAGCAGGCGGGTGCGCGGGGTGATCAGGGCGCGCAGTTCGTCCAGGTCGGGGCGGAAGTCCGGGGCGCGCAGGGTGAGCGGGCGGCGGGTGGCGCCGGCCATGGCGATGCAGGCGGCGTAGGAGTCGTAGAAGGGTTCGAGGGCGATCACCTCGTCACCGGGCTCCAGCAGGGCGAGCAGGGTGGCGGCGATGGCCTCGGTGGCGCCGGCGGTGACCAGCACCTCGGTGTCCGGGTCGTAGCCGAGGCCGTGGAAGCGTTGCTGGTGCTCGGCGATGGCCTGCCGCAGCTCGGGGATGCCGGGGCCGGGCGGGTACTGGTTGCCGCGGCCGCTCAGCACGGCGTCGGCAGCGGCCCGGGCCACCGAAGCCGGGCCGTCGGTGTCGGGGAAGCCCTGGCCGAGGTTGATCGAGCCGGTGGCCGTGGCCAGGGCCGACATCTCGGCGAAGATGGTCGTCCCCATGTCGGCCAGTCGGCGGTTCAGCAGCGGCCTGTTGCCCATCGGTGGCTCCTCACGCGTCGTCGTCGGCCCCATCCTGGGTCAGCCGGGGGCCGGGGACAAGGACGGCCCGACCACCTGGGGCCAAGTGGTCGGGCCGTGTGCTCGCGGGGCGGGCAGGGTCACGCCTCGTTGGTGCCCTCGGGGGTCTCGCCGTCCTCGCCCTCGATCTCGTTCTGCAGGCCGAGGCGCTCGACGATCCACTGCTCGAAGCCGACGGCGGCCTGGGTCCAGTTGGCGGTGGTGGTGACGAAGTAGTCCAGGTTGACGCCGGTGCCGACGATCATCTGGGCCTCGCCGATCAGGCGGACCACGCCGTCCTCGTGGGTGTGGGTGTAGACCTTGGGCCAGAGGGTCTCGCGGTTCCACTCGTCGATGAGGTCGAGGATCTCGCCCTTCTTCTCCAGCGGGTACGCGCGGTCGTAGAAGGCGCGCACCGCGAAGAGCTCCTTCTGCTCGCCGCGGAACATGTAGTAGACGCGGAAGCCCTCCCAGGGGGCGGTGAGGTCGCCCTCCTCGTCCACGACGTGCTTGAGCTGCATCTGGTCCAGCAGCTGGGTCACCAGGCCCTGGTCCGGGACGATGATCGGCGGCGGGCCGGCCGGCCGCCCCTGGTCGCCGGGCTGGCCGCCGCCCTGGGGCGCGCCGAACGACGGGATGGACGACGGGTCGATGCTCATGGGGTCCTCTTCCTCAGTGCACGTGGTGGCCGGCAATGAGAGGCCGCCCTTTCCACTTCCCATCCTGCCTCATCCGGGGCCTGCCTCACAGGGGCACCCGGCCACGCGTCGATCTTCGTCCGGGGCGCTCCGACGCCCGCCGTGAGCGGTGATGGTGACGGAGCGTGTCCGGGTGGAGGGCCGTCGCGGCCGGGGCTCCGGCGGGGTGCGGCGGGGTGCGACCGTAGCCGAGTGGGACGTCAACTGTGCTGTTTGGAAAGGGAGTTGCCCGGGCCGCCCGCGCTGTCGTGCGGGCGGCCCGGGCCGGTGCCGCTACTTCTCCAGCAGTCCGCGGCTGCGGACGGTGAGGCGGTCGCCCTCCTCGTCCCGCTCGACCAGGACGGTGTCCCCGTCGTGCACCTGGCCGGACAGGATGGCCCGGGCCAACTGGTCGCCGATCGCGGACTGGACCAGCCGGCGCAGCGGGCGGGCGCCGTACGCCGGGTCGTAACCGGTGAGGGCCAGCCAGTCGCGGGCGGCCTCGGAGACGTCCAGGGTGAGCCGCCGCTCGCGCAGCCGGTCGCCGAGGCGGGCCACCTGGAGGTCGACGATCCGGCTCAGCTCGGCGGTGCCCAGCGGGTCGAAGACCACGATGTCGTCCAGCCGGTTGAGGAACTCGGGCTTGAACGCGGCCCGGACGGAGTCCAGCACCAGGGCCTTCTTCCGGTCCTCCGGGATGGCCGGGTCGACCAGGAACTGACTGCCCAGGTTGGAGGTGAGGATCAGGATCGCGTTGCGGAAGTCCACCGTGCGGCCCTGGCCGTCGGTGAGCCGGCCGTCGTCCAGCACCTGGAGCAGGACGTCGAAGACCTCCGGGTGGGCCTTCTCCACCTCGTCCAGCAGCACCACGCTGTACGGGCGGCGGCGGACCGCCTCGGTGAGCTGGCCGCCCTCCTCGTAGCCGATGTACCCGGGCGGGGCGCCGACCAGGCGGGAGACGGAGTGCTTCTCGCCGTACTCGCTCATGTCGATCCGGACCATGGCCCGCTCGTCGTCGAAGAGGAAGTCGGCCAGGGCCTTGGCGAGTTCGGTCTTGCCGACGCCCGTCGGGCCGAGGAAGAGGAACGAGCCGGTCGGGCGGTCCGGGTCGGCGATGCCGGAACGGGTGCGGCGCACTGCGTCCGAGACCGCCCGCACGGCCTCCGCCTGGCCGATCAGGCGCTGGCCCAACTCCTCCTCCATGCGCAGGAGTTTGGCGCTCTCGCCCTCCAGCAGTCGGCCGGCCGGGATGCCCGTCCAGGAGGCGACCACGTCGGCCACGTCGTCCGGGCCGACCTCCTCCTTCACCATCGAGGCGGAGGCGTCCTGGTCGGCCGCCCGCTCCTGGGCCTCGGTGAGCTCGGCCTCGGCGGCCGGGATCTCCGCGTACATCAGCTTCGACGCCCGCTCGAAGTCCCCGTCGCGCTGGGCCCGTTCGAGCGCGCCGTGCAGGTCGTCCAGCCGCTCCTTGAGCTCGCCGACCCGGTTGAGGCTCTTCTTCTCCTGCTCCCAGCGCGCGGTCAGGGCGCTCAACTGCTCGTTCTTGTCGGCGAGATCGCGCCGCAGCCGGGCCAGCCGGTCGATCGAGGCGGCGTCCGACTCCTTCTCCAGGGCCAGCTCCTCCATCCTCAACCGGTCGACGGAGCGCTGGAGTTCGTCGATCTCGACCGGGGAGGAGTCGATCTCCATCCGCAGCCGGGAGGCCGCCTCGTCGACCAGGTCGATCGCCTTGTCGGGCAGGAAGCGGGAGGTGATGTAGCGGTTGGACAGGGTGGCCGCGGCGACCAGCGCGGCGTCCGCGATCTGCACCTTGTGGTGCGCCTCGTAGCGGCCCTTGAGGCCGCGCAGGATGGCGATCGAGTCCTCCACGCTGGGCTCGCCGACCAGCACCTGCTGGAAGCGGCGCTCCAGGGCCGGGTCCTTCTCGATCCGCTCGCGGTACTCGTCCAGCGTGGTGGCGCCGACCATCCGCAGCTCGCCGCGGGCCAGCATCGGCTTGAGCATGTTGCCGGCGTCCATCGCGGAGTCGCCGCCGGCGCCAGCGCCGACCATGGTGTGCAGCTCGTCGATGAAGGTGACGACCTGGCCGTCGCTCTGCTTGATGTCGTTCAGGACGGCCTTCAGCCGCTCCTCGAACTCGCCGCGGTACTTGGCGCCCGCGACCATCGCGCTGAGGTCCAGCGAGACCAGCCGCTTGCCGCGCAGCGACTCCGGCACGTCGCCGGCGACGATGCGCTGGGCCAGGCCCTCGACCACCGCGGTCTTGCCCACGCCCGGCTCGCCGATCAGCACCGGGTTGTTCTTGGTCCGGCGGGAGAGCACCTGGACGACCCGGCGGATCTCCTGGTCCCGGCCGATCACCGGGTCGAGCTTGCCGTCCCGGGCGGCCTGGGTCAGGTCGGTGCCGTACTTCTCCAGCGCCTTGTAGGTGCCCTCCGGATCCGGAGACGTCACCCGGCCGCTGCCGCGCACGTCCTTGAACGCGGCGAGCAGGCCCTTCGCCGTCGCGCCCTGCTGCGTCAGCAGTTCGGCGACCGGCCCGCCCTCGGCGGCCAGGCCGACCATCAGGTGCTCGGTGGAGACGTACTGGTCGTCCAGGTCGTCGGCGCGCTTGCCGGCCTCGGTGAGCACCGCGAGGGTGTCCCGGGCGAGCTGCGGCGCGGCGACCGTCGAGCCCATCGCGCTGGGCAGGGCGGCCAGCTGGCGGCGGGCCTCGGCGTCGATCCGGGTGACGTCCGCCCCGACCGCCTCCAGCAGCGGCCGGGCGATGCCCTCGGGCTGCTCCAGCAGGGCGATCAGGATGTGCACCGGCTTGACGTCCGGGTTCCCGGCCGCGCCCGCCTGCCGGATCGCGGCGGACAGGGCGTCCTGCGTCTTGGTGGTGAACTTGCTGGCGTCCACTGCTGGGGGGTCCTCCCTCGTCGTCCTTCAATGCTGCTACGTACAGCATGCACTAAGTTGAGTCTATTCCGCTCAAGTTTTTACGCCCGTTCTGCGCGTCCCGTGCGTTCCGTGCGCTCCACCCGTTCCGCGCGGGGCGGCCGCTGCGCCCGGGGCACCTGGCGGGTCAGCCCCAGCAGCTCCCGGGCCGGCCCGCTCGGCCGCTGCCCGGCGGGCCACACCGCGCGCAGCGGCCGCCGCAGGTCCAGCCCCTCGGCCAGCGGCACGGCCACCAGCCGCCGGACGGCCAGCTCCTCCATCACCGCCAGCTCGCTCAGGCAGACCGGCCCGGCCCCGGTCATCGCCGCCGCCTTCAGCGCGGTGGACGAGGCCAGCTCCAGCCGGGGCCGCACCGCGCCCCCGTACGGCGCCAGCGCCATCTCCAGCACCTCCCGGGTGCCCGAGCCCGACTCGCGCAGCACCAGCGGGGTGGCGGCCAGCTCCGGCCCGGTCAGCGGCGCCCGGCGGCGCGCCCACGGGTGGCCGGGCGCCACCACGACCACCAGCCGGTCCGCCGCCACCACCGCGCCGGCCAGCCCGGGCGGGGTGGACGGCCCCTCGACGAAGCCGAGGTCGGCGTCCCCGGCCAGCACGTGCCCGGCGACCTCCGCCGAGTTCGCCGTCCGCAGCGTCACCGCCGTGCCCGGACTGGCCTCGGCCAGGGCCAGCAGCCAGCCCGGCATCAGGTACTCGGCGACGGTCAGGCTGGCCACCACCCGCAGCTTGGCGTCCCGCCGCTCGCGCAGTGCGTCGATCCCGGCGTCCAGCGCCTGCGCCGCCTCCACCACGTGCCCGGCCCACTCGACCACCAGCCGACCCGCCTCGGTCGGACGGCTGCCCCGGGGCGAGCGCTCCAGCAGCGGGACGCCGATCTGCCGCTCCATCCCCTTGATCCGCGCGCTGGCGGTCGGCTGGCTCACGCCCAGTTCGGCCGCGGCCCGCCCGACGCTGCCCAGCCGGGCCACCGCGAGCAGCAGTTCCAGGGCGCCGAGCTCGGGGACGCGGGGGGAGAGGGCCATAGGTCCAGGCTATGTCCTCATAGAGCCCGCGGCGCTACCGGAGCCCGGCCCGGGGCGGCACGGTGGAACCATGTCCACCTTGGCCGATGCCCGCCCGCTCACCCGCCCCTCCCGTACCTCGCTGCGTGCCCGCCTCGACCTCGCCCAGCTCGGCCCCAACTGGTACGCCGCCGTCATGGGCACCGCCATCCTGGGCAACGGCGCGGCCGTCCTGCCACTCCGGCTGCCCGGGCTGATCGGCTTCGGCGAGGTGATGTGGGCGCTCGGACTCGCCGCCCTGCTGGTGCTGGTCGCGGCCCGGCTGGTCCACCTCACCCGGCACCGCGAGGCCGCCCGCACCCAGCTGCTGGACAACCCGGCCACCGCCGTCTTCTACGGCTGCCCGCCGATGGCGCTGCTCTCGGTCGGCCTCGGCACCCTGCTGCTCGGCTCCCGGGTGATCGGCACCGGCCCCGCGGTCGCCGTCGACGCCGTGCTGTGGGGCGTCGGCACCCTGTACGCGCTGGCCGTCGCCGGCGGCATCCCGTACCTGATGATCACCCGGCACCCGGTCTCCGCCCTGGAGGCCAACCCGACCTGGCTGCTGCCGGTGGTCGCCCCGCTGGTCGCCTCCGCCACCGGCCCGGCCCTCATCCCGCACCTGCCGGCCGGGCTGCCGCAGCAGGCCATGCTGTACGCCTGCTGGGCCCTCTTCGGGATCGGCCTGCTGGCCACCCTGGTGCTGCTGCCGGTGGTCTTCACCGGGCTGTTCCACAGCAAGCTGCCCACCCTGGTGCTCACCCCCTCGCTGTTCCTGGTGCTCGGCCCGCTCGGCCAGTCCGTCACCGCCGTCCACCAACTCGCCGACGCCGCCCGCCCGGTGCTGCCCGCGCTGGCCCCCGCCATGCTCCCCTTCGCCGAGCTGTACGGCGTCGCGGTGCTCGGCGTCGCGATGCTCTGGCTGGCCGTCGCACTCACCGCCAACCTGCGCGCCCGCCGGGCCGGCATGCCGTTCGCGATGACCTGGTGGGCGTACACCTTCCCGATCGGCACCTGCGTCACCGGCGCCTCCGCGCTCGCCCGGCACACCGGGTTCGGCGGCTTCACCGCGATCGCCACCGGGCTCTACCTGCTGCTGGCCACCGCCTGGATGCTCGCCGCCGGCGGGACCGCCGCCGGGCTCGCCCGGGGACGCCTGCTGGGGCGCGCCTGACCCCTCCCGCGGCCCGCCGCCGTTGCAGGAACCCGCACCCGCGGCCCGACCGCGCACCGCCGACCGACCGTACGGGCGGTCACCGCCCGGTCACCGCGCTGGCCTCGGCCTTTACCGGAACCCGGCCCGCCGCTCGACCCCTCCCGCCGCACCCCTCGTGCAGATAGCTGCAATTGCGCGAACCTGCACTCGGGCGACACTTGTTCACCGGCCGTCACGCTGTGAGGGTGGAGTCACGCCAGGCCGTCCGGGCACCGCAGCCCGATGGTGGCGACTTGCTCTTCGGAACTGACCACGGGTGCAACGTCCCGCACGCGTGAAACGGGGGGGAGAGCGCCGGTCGGGGCGCCATGTGTGGTGATGGCCCCCCGGAACCGGAGCCGACGAGGCGTTGCTGCTCCGCCTCGACGGAAGCGCCTAGGCACGGGCGTGGCGACGGCGGCCCCCAGGACACCCCGGAGTGCGACGGCACCCGGGCCCCGGGGGCCGACGTCGAGCCCGGTACCGTGACCGCCGAGCCCCGCGCCCGACGGCGCGGGCGCGGCGACGAGGGAGAAGCATCCGGCAGGGAGTGTGCGACGTGACGGCGGAACCGGCGGTCGCGCCGCAGCACGGACAGCCACCGGGCGAGGAACCCGACGAGGCCGCCCGGCAGCTGTACCTGGCGATCCTCGCCCGGGGCGGCCGCATCCCGTTCACCGACACCCAGGACACCGGCCAGGCCGCGCTCCAGCAGCTCGTCGACCTCGGCCTGCTCATCGCCAACCCGATGGACCACTGCTACACCGCCGTCAGCCCACGCTCCGTCACCGACCGCCTGGGCGCCGAACTCCGCAGCGAGGCGACCAGGCTGCTGGTCCGCGCGGAGAACCTCCCGGGCACCCTCGACGGCCTGACCCGCGCCTACGACGCGATGCCCCGGCCCTCCGGCCGGGCCGGCGGCGCCGTCCACGTCGAGGGCCACGTCCACATCCGCCAGCGGATCTCCCAGCTCGCCTCCGACTGCCGCTCCGAAGTCCTCGCCGCCCAACCCGGCCGCCGCCCCGCCAGCAGCCTGCAAGTCGCCCTCCTCCAGGACGTCCACCTGCTCCGGCGCGGCTGCTCCCTGCGCACCATCTACCAGCCGGTCGCCCTCGCCGACCCGCCCGCCCTCGCCTACGTCGAAGAGGTCACCCAGCACGGCTCCCTCATCCGTGTCCTCGACGAACCGTTCCAGCGGCTGCTCGTCTTCGACCGCACCGTCGCCGTGATCTCCGCCAACGACGACAACAGCACCGCCGCCTTCATCACCGACCCGGCCGCCATCACCTTCCTGGTCGGCGCCTTCGAACGCGACTGGGCCCGCGCCGAAACCGCCGAAACCTCCGCCGCCCTCGGCCCCACCCGCACCATCCCCGACCGGGTCGGCCGGCTCCTCGCCCGAGGCCTCACCCAGCGCGCCGTCGCCACCCGCCTCGGCCTCAGCGAACGCACCGTCGCCGCCCACATCTCCCGCCTCCGCGACCGCCACGGCGCCCAGACCCTCTTCCAACTCGGCTGGCTGATGAGAGGCGCCCGCGATGACCGATGAACCCGGCCCCGCCGGGCGGGCCCCGGCCGACCGGCCAGCCCCGCGCCCGCACCCGCTTCCACCTCGGCGGGCAGCTCCGGGGGGATCCCCGTGACCGAACCTCATACCCGACTCGACCTGAGCGAGCGTACGGTGGCCGGCCACATCGCCCGGCCGCGCGAACCGCACGACGCCGAGGCGCTGTTCCGACTCGTCCGGCAGATGAGGGGAGATCGCGGTGCCTGAGCCCGTACTCGACCTCCTCGACGACGCCGCCCGTGATCTCTACCGGGCGATCCTGGGCGAGGGCGGCCGGATCCGGGTGGGTGAGACCCGCCCCGAGGACGAGGCGGCGTTGAAGCAGCTCACCGACCTGGGCCTGCTCGTCCTGCGGGCCGTGGACGGCGTCTACTCGGCGATGAACCCACGCGCAGTCAGTGAGCGGATCGGCACCGAACTCCGCGAGGAGGGAGCCCGGCTGATCACTCGGGCGGCACTTCTGCCGAGGATGCTGGACGACCTGACCCAGGCCTACGACGCGGTGCCGCGCTGCCACCCCGAGCGTTCGCCCGGGGTGGAGTACGTCGCTGGAATGCTGCAGATCCGCCACCGGATCGCCCAGGTGCAGAACGACCATCCGAGTGAGGCCCTCGCCATGCAGCCCGGGGGTGCTCGTCCTGTGGAGCACCTGGACGACGGGCTGGAGCAGAGCCGACGCCACCTCGCACGAGGCGGCACGCTGCGGACGATCTACGAGGTGTCAGCCCGACTCGATCCGGTGACGGTGGCCTTCGCTGCCAGGTCGACCGAGCTCGGCGCCGCGATCAGGGTCCTACCGGTCCCGTTCACCCGGCTGATGATCTTCGGTCGGGCCGTCGCCGTGATCCCCGCCGCCTCGGACCACAGCAGCGCGGCCTTCGTCGAGGATCCGGCCGTGGTCGACTTCCTGGTGCGGGACTTCGAACTGCACTGGCGGCAGGCCGAGGGCGTGAACTGGGCCGTGCTCGCCGTCGGCGGGGCGGAGCCCACCATCCACGAGCAGGTCGGCCGCCTGCTCGCGCAGGGGCTCACGCAGCGGGCGATCGCCAGCCGTCTGGGGCTGAGCGAGCGGACGATCGCCGGTCACATCGCCCGGCTGCGTGAGCTGTACGACGCGGAGACGCTGTTCCAACTGGGCTGGCAGATGCGGGGAGCCCGGACCAGGAGCGGGGAGTCCGGTGGGTGAGCGCTGTTCAGCCGGTGGCGGCGCTGGTCGGCCAGTAGCCGGTCCGGCCGACGACGGGGGGCTGCTGCCGGGGGACGTTGAACTGCTCACCGGGGGCGGTCCAGAAGCCCTCGCGCAGGGACAGCGCCATGCCGGCCCAGTCGAGCGCGGTCTCCACGGTGTGGTTGAGGGCCTCCTGCGACCAGGTGTCGTCGAAGACCAGCGGCAGGACGGGGGCGACCTGCTCGATGGTGGCGATCAGCGGGTTGTGCGTGATGGCCTCGTCGACGAGGAGGACGATCGGCTTCCGCAGCGCCGACGCCCACCCCAGCTCCAGGCTCACCCCGGCCGACAGCGGCGCCCCGACGTAGGCGAACACGAGGTCCGCGGACTGCAGGGCCCGGAAGTCGGACGGCACCCGGGGCTCCGGCGCCTGCCCGGCGACGGTCCAGGCGTCACTGTGGTGCGCGCTGTACACGGCGGCACCGCTGCGGAGCAGGGTGGTACGGAGCGTCGTCAGCCGCGTCCGGCTGGCGAGCGTCACCACACTGTCCGCCGGCCCGGTCAACCGCATCAGCGGCGCGGCCAGAAACACACGTGCACGCCGGCCCTCGGGGGCCTGTCCAGCGTGCTCTCGCAGGTAGGGCTCACTCATTGTCGACTCCGGGGGAGTGGCTGACCGGGTTCACCGGGCCCGGTGGGTAAGCAGGCAGGCGATGTCGAGAGCCGCTCGGCGGGCACTCGACATGAGTAGGTAAAGGACTGGATTGAAGGTACATCGGCAAGTGTGGTGAGCTTGCCGGGACCATCGGGAGCGAACTGATCGTCCATCGTTGCCGGGGACCGAGTCCACTCCCGCACGGTGGCATCTCCATGCCTGGCATGGAGATGACGCACTCCCCCCGAAGGGGGGCTGTGGCGTCTACGTCGATACTGCGGCATTATGTGGGCGGTTGGAGGACACGTCCTCAATTTGTCTCGACACTGCGACTATTTGGAAGGTGTGATCGCGTGCCTCGCATGATCCGACACGTTCGCATCGCGGCGGCCACGGTCGCTGTGGTTATCGCCGTACTGGCCGGTGGCGCTCAGTTCCAGGCCTCCGAGGGCGGCTCGGTGGATCGAGGGGCCTCGGTGACCCAGCAGGCGAAGACCGGCGTCATGACGCTGGAGAACGACAGCAACTGGACCTGAGGCGGGGCCAGTTGGGTTGTCGGGGGTGGGCCTGGCCGGGATCCCGCGTTGCGACGCGGGGTCGGGCCGTCCGGTTCGACGACCTAGGCAGGGCCGTCCGGATCCCGGTGCTGAGTGGCGCGAGCGAGGACGTAGCCCAGCTGAAAGAGCGAATCCACCTGGTAGTCCTCTCTCATGTCCGCTATGTGGCGTGCGAGAGTGCGCTCGCTGATCCCGAGGCTGCGGGCTATCACGCGGTGGCTGGTGCCTTTGAGCAAAAGGTCGATGATCGTCTGTCGCAGGCTTGATATCACCTGCTGCGGGACGACGCGGGCGCCGTCGAATTCCAGCGCGTGGCTCCAGTGCCGCTCGAAGATCTCGGAGACGAGGAAGCTGATAATGGCGCGGTCGTGTATGAACGCCGCGACGTTCAGATCGTCCGCGACCGGGATGATCGCGGTCCGCCGGTCGACGATGATGAGTCTGGCGTACGGCTCGTCAAGAGTTCTGACGTGTCCGCCCGCTTCGGTGATCGCCAGGACGTAGTCCCGGGTGGCCGGGTGGTAGCGGGTGCTCGGATGATAGATCGTCCGGGCCAACGCACCTCGTTGGAGCAGCGCGAGGTCACGGTCACGGCTTCCGGCGAGGGCTTCCGGCGGGCGGGGTCCCCCGGGCTGTGCGGCGAGGAACTCCTCGGTGCAACTGTTCGCCAGTTGGCTGAGCCGCTGGTTGATGAGGGCCTTTCCCCGGACGTACTCGATACTTCCACCGGATTGCATCGGGGTGTTGAAGGCCTCTGCCAACTCCTTCAAGTCGGTCGGCAGTTCCTCCGCCCGGGACAGGAGGTCGAGCGCCTTGCGTTGCCACGACGCGATGAGGCCGACGGAAAGCTGCTGGGGGTCGACCGCGATGAGCACATCGTCCTCGTCCGTGTCGGGCACCAGCAGGCCGATATCGAGGAGTTCTTGCAGATGCTTGGTCTCGGCCTTTACACGCTCTTGGCGCGTAAGTCGGCCATGATTGCCGACCACGTGGAGATAGAGATTCCGGGCATCGGCCGAGAGAACACCAAGCCCGCCTGACGTGAGCCCTGGCTCGGCCGTCTCTGGCATTTGCGGCTCCTTGGTGTTGTACAGATCCGGACGAGGGCTGGACAGGTCGGTCCCGGCTGGGATCATAGGCGCCTTTCACGCGGGCCGGAGTCGACGTGCAGCCTCGATGTGTGTCTGCTGACAGCACCCTCTCACCAAGACCGAGCCGCCGGCACCCCCCGGGCGGAGGGGAGCCGGCGGCCGGAGGTGTTCAGCCAAGTCTCAGCGTTTGGGGCGCCAGACGACCAGGGCGCTGGACTGGGTGGGGGGCTGGTAGGGGACGAGGTCGCGGCGGTAGGAGGCGTGGACGGCGGCCTCGCGCTGCTGGAGGGCGCTGGTGGCGCCTTCGAGGGAGTCGACCAGTTCGCCGATGCGGGACTGGAGCGCGGTGACCTGGTTCTCCAGCTCGATGATCCGCTTGATGCCGGCCAGGTTGATGCCCTCGTCCTGGGAGAGCCGCTGGACCTCGCGCAGCTGCTGGATGTCGCGCGCGGAGTAGCGGCGGCCCCGGCCGGCGGTGCGGTCGGGGCTGACCAGGCCGAGGCGGTCGTACTGGCGGAGGGTCTGCGGGTGCAAGCCGGAGAGCTCGGCGGCGACGGAGATGACGTACACCGGGGTGTCCTCGGTGAGGACGTACTGCGGCGGGGCGGCGGGCCGCCGGGTGCGGCGGCCGTCGCCGGGCAGGCCGGAGCCGATGCCGGGCAGGCCTTCACCGATGCCGGGGCCGATGGGGCTGTCGGGGATCATCTGGTCGTCACGCTCCCTTCGCCGCCCGGAACAGGGCGGCTCGTGGGTCGTCGGAGGCGGTGGCCTCGCGGTACTGCTCCAGGGCGTTCAGCGCGTCCCCGGTGACGTGCCGCGGCACCACGACCTCGACGGTGACGAGGAGGTCGCCGCGGGTGCCGTCCTTGCGGGTGGCACCCTTGCCGCGGGCGCGCATGGTGAGGCCGTTGGCGCTGCCGGGGGGCAGCTTCAGCTTCACGGCCGGCCCGTTCAGCGTGGGCACCTCGATGGTGGCGCCGAGGGTGGCCTCGGGGAAGGTGACGGGGACGGTGACGGTGAGGTTGTCCCCCTTGCGCCCGAAGACGGGGTGCGGGCCGACGTGCACGGTGACGTAGAGGTCGCCGGGCTGTCCGCCGCGTTCGCCCTGGGCGCCCTTGCCCTTGAGCCGGATGCGCTGGGCGTCCTGGACGCCGGCCGGGATGCGGACCTGCATGGTGTGGGCGGAGCTGGCCCGGCCGCTGCCGTGGCAGTCGACGCACGGGTCGTCGACGATCATGCCGCGCCCGCGGCAGTCCTTGCACGGCTCGGAGAGCGCGAACGCGCCCTGGCCGCGGCTGACGGTGCCGGCGCCGACGCAGGTCGGGCAGACCCGCGGGGTGGTGCCGGACTTGGCGCCGGTGCCGTTGCAGGTGCGGCAGGGGGCCTGGCTGGTCATCCGCAGCGGGACGGTCGCACCGTCGACGGCCTCGTCGAAGGCGAGGGTCACCTCGGTCTCGACGTCGGCGCCGCGCCGGGGCTGGGCCTGCCGGCCGCCGCCGCGGTTGAAGAGCCCGCCGAAGACGTCGCCGAGCCCGCCGCTGCCGGTGTTCTGGCTGCCGCTGAAGAGGTCGCCGAAGTCGAAGTTGTAGCTGCCGTTGCCCTGGCCGGGGCCGCCGGCCCGGAAGCCGCCGTTGGCGAAGAGGCTGCGGGCCTCGTCGTACTCCTTGCGGCGCTTCTCGTCGGACAGGACGTCGTAGGCCTCGGAGATGTCCTTGAAACGCTCTTCGGCCTTGGCGTCGCCCTTGTTGGCGTCCGGGTGGAACTCGCGCGCGAGCTTGCGGTAGGTCTTCTTGATCTCGGCGGCGGTGGCGTCCTTGGGCACGCCGAGGACCTTGTAGTAGTCCTTCTCCACGTAGTCCTTGCCACTCATGCGTCCACCTCGCTCCGCTCGGCAGCCGCCCCGCGCAACACACGCCTTTCGGCGATTCGTTCTTCAACGATTCGCTCGCTGCGCTTGCTCATAGCTGCCGCCACCTCCCGATGTCCATCGTCGCTGCGCTGTCAACAGCCGCTTCACCTGGCGCTGTTGACAGCGCGCTGCGGAGCCGGCCGCCGTACTGGCCGGCGTACGACTCCGCAGCGCACTGGTTGTCAGCTGTCACAGGTTGTCAGCTGTCCGAACCACCGTCGGACTTGTCCGCGTCCCCGGACTTCGCCTCGCCGTCGGGCGCGGCCGTGGTCTGGGTGCCCGGCTGGGGCTCCGCGACGGCGACCATGGCGGGGCGGATGATCCGCTCGCCGATGCGGTAGCCAGGCTGGAGGATCTGCACACAGGTGTCCTCGGTGACGTCCGAGGAGTAGCTGTGCATCAGCGCCTCGTGCATGGTCGGGTCGAAGGGCTCGCCCTCCTTGCCGAACTGCTGGAGGCCCAGCTTGGCGACGACCGTCTCCAGGGACTCGGCGACGGACTTGAAGCCGCCGGTGACCTCGCCGTGCTCGCGGGCGCGGCCGATGTCGTCGAGCACCGGGATCAGGGACTCCAGGATGTTGGAGACCGCGATCTCGCGGACCGTCAGCCGGTCGCGCTCGACCCGCTTGCGGTAGTTCTGGTACTCGGCCTGCAGGCGCTGCAGGTCGGCGGTGCGCTCGGCCGACTCCCGCTTGGCAGCGGCGAGTTCGTCGGAGCCCGCACCGGAGCCGGAGTCGGCGGCGCCGGCTGCGGCAGCCTCCTCAGCGGCCTTGATCACAGCCTCGTCGGCGGCGGAGTCGTCGCCGGGCTTGCCGCCCTGCGGCTTGTCCGTCATGCCGCACCGCCCTTGGGCTTCTCGTCGTCCACGATCTCGGCGTCGACGACGTCGTCGTCCTTGGCCTGGGTGGACTCGCCGGCCGGGGCGGCGGCGTCGGCGTTGGCGTACAGCGCCTGGCCGAGCTTCTGCGCGGTGGTGGAGACCTTCTCCGAGGCTTCGCGGATCTTCGCGATGTCCTCGCCCTTCAGGGCCTCCTTGAGCTCGCCGATGGCGGTCTCGACCTCGGTCTTGACGTCGGCGGGGAGCTTGTCGGTGTTGTCCGCGATGAACTTCTCGGTCGAGTAGACGAGCTGCTCGGCGGAGTTGCGGGTCTCGACGGACTCGCGGCGCTTGTGGTCCTCCTCCGCGTACTGCTCGGCCTCGCGCATCATGCGCTCGATGTCGTCCTTCGGCAGCGCGGAGCCGCCGGTGACGGTCATCTTCTGCTCCTTGCCGGTGCCGAGGTCCTTCGCGCCGACGTGCATGATGCCGTTGGCGTCGATGTCGAAGGTGACCTCGATCTGCGGCAGGCCGCGCGGCGCCGGCGGCAGGCCGGTCAGCTCGAACATGCCCAGCTTCTTGTTGTACGCCGCGATCTCGCGCTCGCCCTGGTAGACCTGGATCTGCACCGACGGCTGGTTGTCCTCGGCCGTGGTGAAGATCTCGGAGCGCTTGGTCGGGATCGTGGTGTTGCGCTCGATCAGCTTGGTCATGATGCCGCCCTTGGTCTCGATGCCGAGGGACAGCGGGGTGACGTCGAGCAGCAGGACGTCCTTGACCTCGCCCTTGAGGACACCGGCCTGGAGCGCGGCGCCGATGGCGACGACCTCGTCCGGGTTGACGCCCTTGTTGGCGTCCTTGCCGCCGGTCAGCTCGCGGACGAGCTCGGCGACGGCGGGCATGCGGGTCGAGCCGCCGACCAGGACGACGTGGTCGATCTCGGAGAGCGAGATGCCGGCGTCCTTGATCACGTTGTGGAACGGGACCTTGCAGCGCTCCAGCAGGTCGGAGGTGAGCTGCTGGAACTGGGCGCGGGTGAGCTTCTCGTCCAGGTGCAGCGGGCCCTCGGCGGAGGCCGTGATGTAGGGCAGGTTGATCGAGGTCTCGGAGGACGAGGACAGCTCGATCTTGGCCTTCTCGGCGGCCTCGCGCAGACGCTGCAGGGCCATCTTGTCCTTGGACAGGTCGACGCCGTGGCCGGCCTGGAAGACCTTGACCAGGTGGTCGACGACCTTCTGGTCCCAGTCGTCACCACCGAGGTGGTTGTCACCGTTGGTGGCCTTCACCTCGACGACCCCGTCGCCGATCTCCAGCAGGGAGACGTCGAAGGTGCCGCCGCCGAGGTCGAAGACCAGAATGGTCTGGTCGTCCTTGTCGAGGCCGTAGGCCAGGGCGGCCGCGGTCGGCTCGTTGACGATGCGCAGGACGTTGAGGCCCGCGATCTCACCGGCCTCCTTGGTGGCCTGGCGCTCGGAGTCGGAGAAGTACGCCGGAACGGTGATGACGGCGTCGGTGACGGTCTCACCCAGGTAGGCCTCGGCGTCCCGCTTCAGCTTCTGCAGCACGAAGGCGCTGATCTGCTGCGGGTTGAAGTCCTTGCCGTCCAGGTTGATCTTCCACCCGGTGCCCATGTGGCGCTTGACCGAGCGAATGGTGCGGTCGACGTTGGTGACCGCCTGACGCTTGGCCACCTCGCCGACCAGGACCTCGCCGTTCTTCGCGAAAGCGACGACGGACGGCGTGGTCCGCGCGCCCTCGGCGTTCGTGATGACGGTGGGCTCGCCACCCTCAAGAACGCTGACGACCGAGTTCGTCGTACCGAGGTCGATGCCGACCGCGCGTGCCATCGTAAATACCTCCACGGAAGAGTTGAGCTTTACAGGCTCAAGGATGCATGACCGGGTGGGTGCCGTCAACAGGGATGAGTCGACATCGCTCAACTTTGCTGAGCGGTCCCCTTCCCGCAGCCGTGGGGCGTGTGGCGCCACGTGACTGCCGCCATAGCTTGGGAACCTTCTGGAGTACTGGTGGTGGGCGGTAATGTCCGGGCCGTCGGCCCGGCAAGTTACCGGCGAGTACAATCCGTTCCACGCAAGACCGTTCAAAGACCGCTCAACAGCAAGCCGCAGGAGACGGAGAGCCGATGCAGCTAGCAGCGATCGTCATCTCGCTGGTCACGTTCGTGATCGGCACCGCGCTCGCCGCCCGTGCGGCGCTGTACATCTACAAAGTGGTACGGACCGGCCAGCCGGACCCCACCCGCTTCGGTCAGCCCGCCCAGCGGGTGAAGACCGTCGCGGTCGAGTTCGTCGGACACACCCGGATGAACCGCTGGGGGATCGTGGGCATCGCCCACTGGTTCGTCGCGGTCGGCTTCTTCAGCCTGGTGCTGACCATCGTCAACGCCTTCGGCCAGCTCTTCGACGCCGAGTTCGCGCTGCCGATCATCGGCCACTGGATGCTCTGGCAGCTCTTCGTCGAGCTCGTCGGCACCCTCACCACGCTGGGCATCGCGACGCTGATCGTGATCCGGCTGCTCAGCCTGCCGTCCCGGTCCGGCCGCAAGTCCCGCTTCGCCGGCTCGATCGCCTGGCAGGCCTTCTACGTCGAGTACACGATCCTCGGCATCGGCCTCTGCATCCTGATGCTGCGCGCCCTGGAGGGCGCCCTCAACGGCGTCGACTCGTACGGGCCCGAGCACCTGGTCTCGTACCCGCTGGTCTCCGCCTTCGGCGGCCTGTCGCACGGCACGCTGGAGAACCTGATCTACCTGTTCGCGATGCTGAAGATCTGCATCTCGTTCGCGTGGGCGACCACCATCGGCATCAACCCCTCGATGGGCGTGGCCTGGCACCGCTTCCTCGGCTTCTTCAACATCTACTTCAAGCGCGAGGAGGACGGCGGCACCGCGCTCGGCGCCCTGCGTCCGATGACCAGCGGCGGTCAGCCGATCGACTTCGAGGACCCGGCCGACGACGCCGTGTTCGGCGTCTCCCAGGTCGAGCACTTCTCCTGGAAGGGCATCCTCGACTTCTCCACCTGCACCGAGTGCGGCCGCTGCCAGTCGCAGTGCCCGGCCTGGAACACCGGCAAGCCGCTCTCGCCGAAGCTGCTGATCATGAGCCTGCGCGAGCACGCCTTCGGCAAGGCGCCCTACCTGCTGGCCGGTGGCGGCAAGGACATGGAGGGCGAGGAGAAGGCCACCGCCGAGCAGCTCAAGGACGTTCCGGCGGCCGCCCTGGCCGAGGCCGAGCGCCCGCTGATCGGCACCGCCGAGGAGAACGGCGTCATCGACCCGGACGTCCTGTGGTCCTGCACCACGTGCGGCGCCTGCGTCGAGCAGTGCCCGGTGGACATCGAGCACATCGACCACATCGTCGACATGCGCCGCTACCAGGTGATGATCGAGTCCTCGTTCCCGACCGAGGCCGGGACGATGCTCAAGAACCTGGAGAACAAGGGCAACCCGTGGGGCATGGCCACCAAGGCCCGCCTGGACTGGGTCAAGGAGCTCAAGAAGGAGACCGGCATCGAAGTGCCGGTGATCGGCGAGGACATCGACCCCGCCGAGGTCGAGTACCTCTACTGGGTCGGCTGCGCCGGCGCCCTGGAGGACCGCGCCAAGAAGACCACCAAGGCCTTCGCCGAGCTGCTGCACACCGCGGGCGTGAAGTTCGCCATCCTCGGCAAGGAGGAGTCCTGCACCGGTGACTCCGCCCGCCGGCTGGGCAACGAGTTCCTCTTCCAGATGCTCGGCGCGCAGAACGTCGAGACGCTGAACGCGGCCCTGGAGGACGCGCCGGTCAAGCGGATCGTCGCCACCTGCCCGCACTGCTTCAACACCATCGCCAACGAGTACCCGCAGCTGGGCGGCCACTTCGAGGTCATCCACCACACCCAGCTGCTGCAGCACCTGATCGACGAGGGCAAGCTCGTCCCGGTCAACCCGGTCGAGGGCCTGATCACCTACCACGACCCCTGCTACCTGGGCCGCCACAACAAGGTCTACAGCCCGCCGCGCGAGATCATGGACAAGGTCCCCGGTCTGCGCCAGCAGGAGATGCACCGGCACAAGGAGCGCGGCTTCTGCTGCGGCGCCGGCGGTGCCCGGATGTGGATGGAGGAGCGCATCGGCAAGCGGATCAACACCGAGCGCGTGGACGAGGCGCTGTCCCTCAACCCGGACATCGTCTCCACCGCCTGCCCGTTCTGCCTGGTGATGCTGTCCGACTCGGTCAACGGCAAGAAGAACGAGGGCGCCGCCAAGGAGCACCTGAAGGTGGTCGACGTCGCCCAGCTGCTGCTCGACTCGGTGAAGGCGACTCCGCCGGCCGCCGCCGAGGAGCCTGCGACGGTGGACGCGTAGCGTCCTCTGTTCGACAGTTCTGCTACAACTGCCCGGCCCGGTGGTCGCCGCGAGAGCGCCCGCCGGGCCGGGCTTTTGGGGCGCCGGGACGGGCCGGACCGGGGGCGGATCCGGGGCGGGACTCGTAGGGGAGTGGTGCCAATCGCACGGCCGCCTGAGTGTCCGCCCGTTGGGAGGAAATACAGTAGGCGGCAGACCGGCCTCGCGCCGGTCGACCCGTTCCGGACGGCCGGACGGGTCCAGACCACCGACGGAGGTATCGGCCCGCCGGGCCGGGCCGCAGAGCACAAGGGGAACAGCGCAGACCATGACCGAGGCGATCATGCTGGTCGGTGGTAAGGGCACGCGACTGCGTCCGCTGACCACCCACACCCCCAAGCCCATGCTGCCGGTGGCGGGCGTCCCCTTCATCGCCCACCAGCTGGCCCGCGCGGCCGCCGCCGGCGTCACCCGCGTCGTGCTGGCCACCTCGTACCTGGCCGAGGTCTTCGAGGACCACTTCCAGGACGGCACCCCGTACGGCATCGAGCTGGTCTACCTGACCGAACGCGAGCCGCTGGGCACCGGCGGCGCGATCCGCAACGCGGCGTCCGGGCTGACCTGCGGCCCCGACGAACCCGTGCTGGTCTTCAACGGCGACATCCTCTCCGGCGTCGACATCGCCGGCCTGCGCGACGGCCACGTGGCCGCCGGGGCCGACGTCACCCTGCACCTCACCCGGGTCGAGGACCCGCGCGCCTTCGGCCTCGTCCCGACCGACGAGAGCGGGCGGGTGCTGGAGTTCCTGGAGAAGCCGGAGACGCCCGAGCAGATCGTCACCGACCAGATCAACGCCGGCTGCTACGTCTTCACCCGGTCCGTCATCGACCGCATCCCGGCCGGCCGCGAGGTGTCCGTCGAACGCGAGACCTTCCCCGAGCTGCTGGCCACCGGCGCGCTGCTGCGCGGCGTCGTCGACACCTCGTACTGGCTCGACCTCGGCACCCCGGCCGCGTTCGTCCGCGGCTCGGCCGACCTGGTGCTCGGCAAGGTCGACTCCCCGGCCGTCCCCGGCCCGACCGGCGACGCCCTGCTGCTGCCCGGCGCCACCGTCCACCCCGGCGCGGTGCTCAGCGGCGGCACCGTGGTCTCCGCGAACGCGGTGGTCGAGGCCGGCGCGATCGTCGAGGGCAGCGTGATCCTGCCGGGCGCGGTGGTCGGCCCGGAGACCCTGGTCAAGGACTCCATCGTGGGCGCCTTCGCCACCGTCGGCGCCCGCTCGGCGCTGGACGGCGCGGTGATCGGCGACGGCGCGATCGTCGAATCCGACAACGAGCTGCCGAACGGCATCCGGATCGCCTGCGGCACCCTGCTGCCGGTCGGCGCGGTCCGCACCTCGGCCGGCCCGGGCGGCTGCCCGGCCGGCACCGCCGCGGCCGCCGCGGTGCACGGGCCCTCGGTCAGCGCGCAGCGGTAGGACCCCGGGCCGGGCCGCTGTCGCCGGGCCGTCGGCGGCGTCGTCGGTGGCGTCCTCGGCGGCGGGATTTCGGCCTCGTTCGTCTCAGGCTCGCTGCAAACCGCCCCCGGCTCCGTCCAGGCCCCACGCGGATTGGGCCGGACGGGTACCGTCAGAGCGTGGCTGGTAATCGATACGACAGCGGGCAGGGCGCCGACCCCCACGGCAGGTGGGCGCCCCCTCCGCCGCCGGCGGGGCCCGGGGGGCACGGGCAGACGGACGGGCCGGAGTACTTCACGACCTCGCACCGGAGCGTGGCCGACGGCCCCGACGGCACGCCCGGAGGCCCCGGCGCCCCGGGCCCGCAGGGCGGCTACGACCCGTACGCCGCCGACCGGCCCGGTGGCACCCGGGCCTTCCCGACCGGTGACCCGTACGCGCAGGAGCCGCCCCACCAGGGGTACTACGACCAGGGCCAGTACCCCGGGCACCCCGGACCGGCCGGGCACCCCGGCTACCCCGGGTACTCCGGGTACCCGCAGGAGGGGTACGGCGCCGAGGGCTACGACCAGGGCGGACACCCGCAGGGCGACGGCTACGGCCAGGACGGCTACGGGCCGCAGCAGCCGCCGTACGGCCAGGACAACGTCACCGTCTACCGGGCCGGCGGCCAGTCCGCCCCGCACGTCGCCGGGCCCCGCCCGCACTGGCGCGAACTGCTCATCGGCATCTTCCGCGCCCCCACCGCGACCTTCGACCGCGCCCGCGACCACCAGGTCTGGCTGCCCGCCCTCACCGTCTCGATGCTGTACGGCGCGCTCGCGGTGCTCGGCATCGGCCTGACCCACGACGACATCGTCGACTCGACCTTCACCGTCGCGCTGACCGGCATCGCCGCCGCCGCGATCGGCTTCGCCGTGGCCGGAGCGGTCTTCGGCGGCGTCACCTACGCGCTGGCCCGCCAGCTCGGCGGGGACGGCCCGTGGAAGTCGACGGTCGGCCTGGCCGCGCTGATCGGCTGGCTGACGGACACGCCCCGGCTGCTGCTCGACCTGGTGCTGCCCTCGGGCAGCGCGGTCGTCCAGGTCGCCGGCTGGGCCACTTGGGCGTTCTGCGCGTACCTGCTGACCAGCATGGTCCGGCGGGTGCACGACCTGCCCTGGGGCAAGGCGGCCGCCGCCTCGGCGGTGCAACTGCTCGCGCTGCTGGTGCTGATCAAGCTGCCGACCCTGGGCTGACGGTCGGAGGGCACAATGGTGGACGGATCCCGGTCGGGCCGGGGCCCGTCCACCCTCTGCACCCCCTCAGCCTTCACCCCCCCCACCCCCGCACTCCCTCACCCGTTCCACGTCACACGTCACCGGAGCCAGGAATGACCCTCCCCACCACGCACGTCAGCTTCCCGGCCGGGGCGGTGACCGGCGAGTCGACGGTGATCGCGGTGCACCCGCTGGGGGACGGCCGGCACGCCGTCGTGACCGGGGCCACCCCGTTCCACCCGCTCGACCACACCTGGCCCGACCAGCCCGCGGACCTCGGCACCCTCACCGTCGACGGCACCGAGCTGGCCGTCGTCGACTGCCTCACCGGCGCCGTCGGCCCGGACGGCGGAACGCCGCTGGCCGGCGCCGACATCCCGGTCCGGCGCGGCGACGAGGAGTGGTCCTGGCTGGTCCTGCACGTCGTCGACACCGACCCCGGCGACCTCGTCGGCCGCACCGCCGTCCTCGCCGTCGACGCCGACCGCCGGGCCGCCCTCAGCGCCTCGCACAGCGGCTGCCACCTGCTCGCCCTCGCCCTCAACGAGGCCCTCGCGCCGCGCTGGCGCAAGGACCCGGGCCGCTCCGACGCCCTCGGCCACCCCGACTTCGACAGCCTCGCGATGGCCACCTCGGTGATGGACACCGAGGCCAGCACCGACACCTACCGGCTCGGCAAGTCGCTGAAGAAGAAGGGCTTCACGGCGGACGCCACCGACGAGCTCCCCACCCTCGCCGACGCCCTGCCCGCCCTCACCGAGGCCGTCAACACCCGGCTCGCCGCCTGGGTCGCCGCCGACGCCCCGGTCCGCATCGAGGTCCCCGGCCCCGAGCTCACCGCCCGCCGCCAGTGGCACTGCGAGCTGCCCGAGGGCGGCGCGCAGATCTTCTGCGGCGGCACCCACCTGCACCACCTCGGCGAACTCGCCGAACTCCGCACCGAACTGCGGCTCTCCGAGGACGGCACCGAACTGGTCGCCGTCACCCGCCCCAAGCGGGCCTGAGCCCCCGGGAAACGCGACGGGCGGCCGCCCCTCGTCCGTCATCGGCGAGGGTCGGCCGCCCGTACTGCGTGCGCTCCGCCCGGATCAGACGTCGGTGCGGTGGAAGTTCAGGAACGAACGGGACGGCGTCGGGCCGCGCTGGCCCTGGTAGCGCGAGCCGTACCGCTCCGAGCCGTACGGGTGCTCCGACGGCGAGGAGAGCCGGAACAGGCAGAGCTGCCCGATCTTCATCCCCGGGTACAGCTTGATCGGCAGCGTCGCGACGTTCGACAGCTCCAGCGTCACGTGACCGTTGAAACCGGGGTCGATGAAGCCGGCCGTCGAGTGCGTCAGCAGGCCCAACCGGCCCAGGCTCGACTTGCCCTCCAACCGGGACGCCACGTCGTCGGGCAGCGAGATGACCTCGTACGTCGAGGCCAGCACGAACTCGCCCGGGTGCAGGATGAACGCGTCGTCGCCCTCGGGCTCCACCAGCCGGGTCAGGTCCGGCTGCTCCTCGGAGGGGTCGATGTGCGGGTAGCGGTGGTTCTCGAACACGCGGAAGAAGCGGTCGAGGCGCACGTCGATGCTCGACGGCTGGATCATCGCCGGGTCGAACGGGTCGACGACGACCCGGCCCAGGTCGATTTCGGTCCGGATGTCCTTGTCAGAGAGCAGCACGCTTCGAGGTTACGTGCACGACAGGGCCCCGGACGAATCCGCCCGGGGCCCGTTCCGTCCTCGCGTCGACCGTCAGGCCAGGAACTCCGCGGCCTCCAGCCGCAGCGCCCGGTCCAGTTGCGGCGCCGACAGCTCCCGCACGTCGGCCAGCACCGAACTCCTCAGCCGCCCGCACTGCGGACAGCGGATCAGCCGCCCGGGCCCGAGCCGGCCCGGCCCGAGGTTCTGCATCGGGAACGTGGTGGTGCTGAACAGGTGCCCCTCGGCACAACGAACGACGGCGCGCTGCTCCATCGATCCCCTTCCCATCCCTAACCCAGTACTCACCCGTACTCATCGCGCCCCACGGGACCTCGCCCCGGGACAGCGTCACATTAGGGGATGCTCCGGACATTCCACACCGTGGCTCGCCGCCCCGGACCCACCCGCCGGAGCACTCGTACGCGGCCCACACAGTACGCCCCCCGCCCACCCCCGCCCGCCCCACCACTCCCCGGGCGGGCCGTGCAACCACAGTCGCGAATGGGGTACAGTGACACTGGATTGAGCGGTCTCTGACGGCTCATCAGGCGGGCGTAGTTTAATGGTAGAACATGAGCTTCCCAAGCTTAGAGCGCGAGTTCGATTCTCGTCGCCCGCTCCATACCGAGAGCCGCAGGTCATCTGACCTGCGGCTCTCGTGTTGTCCGGACCATTTCGGGTCCGCCGTGCCGGGTCCGTGCTCGCGGGGGTCGGCCGTAGTTCGATGGGGTTCGCGCTGTTGTTTCCGTCGCTCGCGGTCACGCATGGTGGATCAATCGGATACGGGCTGCCCGCGGCCCTGTTGTCTCATGGGGCTGTGTGGGCGGGGTTGCCTGGCAGGGGAGGACGCGGATGATCAGGGTTCTGTTGGCCGAGGACATGGCCATGGTGCGCAGCGCGCTGATGGCACTCCTCGCGTACGAGGACGATCTGGAGGTCGTCGCTGACGTCGAACGCGGTGACCTGGTGGT
The DNA here is from genome assembly GCF_041435235.1 of Kitasatospora sp. NBC_01300. NCBI lineage: Bacteria > Bacillati > Actinomycetota > Actinomycetes > Kitasatosporales > Streptomycetaceae > Kitasatospora > Kitasatospora sp. NBC_01300. The sequence continues at coordinate 4,058,868 of NZ_CP108408.1, forward strand.
GCCGACGGCGCTGCGGGTCCGGCCGGACGTGGCGGTGCTCGACATCGACATGCCAGGTCTGGACGGGCTCCGGGCCGCGGCCGAGTTGCACGACAAGCTCCCGACGTGCGGGACGCTCATCCTGACCGGGCTGGCGAGACCCGCGCATCTGCGCAGTGCGATGTCCGTTCACGTGCTCGGGTTCCTCGGCAAGGACGCCCCGGCCGAGGAACTGGCCGCGGCGATCAGGAAGGTGGCCGCCGGCGAGCGCGCCGTCGACCCGGAGCTGGCCCTCGCCGCCCTGGGGGCGCGCGAGAACCCGCTGACGCCCAGGGAGTTGGACACCCTGCGGCTGGCCGCGGAAGGTGCCTCCGTCGCGGAGATCGCCGCCCGGCTGTTCATTTCGGCGGGAACCGCGCGCAACCACCTGGCCGCCGCGGTGACCAAGGCCGGTGGACGCAGCCGGGTGGACGCCATTCGGATCGCCGAGGAGATGGGCTGGCTCTCCGCCGGCCCTCGCCCCTCGTAGGGCCCCGGACGCAGGGGCCGAACCATCGGAAGTCCGGAAAGCCGGACCGGACGTTTTCTTCGTCGAATTCCGAAGGCCGGCGTTCGGTTATTCCGCACAGGTGTGGTCCCGGTATTCGGGCGGCCTTTTGGCTGCGATGAATTCCATGGAGCGCCCCATGCGATTCGCATGGATGTGTCCATGGGTTGTCCACGTCCAGCCCCTCCCGGCCGGGCGGTCCAGCGGACTGAGTGGCCGGTTGACCTGGGGAGGAGCCTCCGGGGCCGCCGCCCGGGCGCTGTCCGGACGCCGTCGGAGGTCCCGGGCGGGCGATGTGGATCTGGCTAGGCTCGCGGTGGACGAGGGCAGGGCGCCACATCGAGGAGGGGATTCCTGTTTTCTCTCGGACTGCGGATTCCAGCGATCCGGAACAGGCCCGTTCCACTGCGGAGCCGGACCTGGCGGTGCGGCTCGACGGGGTGAGCAAGGTGTACGGGCGCGGGGCGGGGGCCGTGCACGCCCTGCGCGAGGTGTCGATGGAATTCCGGCGGGGCGGGTTCACCGCGGTGATGGGGCCCTCCGGGTCCGGGAAGAGCACGTTCCTGCACTGCGCCGCCGGGCTCGACCGCCCGACCTCCGGGCAGGTCCGGCTGGCCGGCGTGGAGTTGGGGGCGCTCGGCGACACCGAGCTGACCGTCCTGCGCCGGCAGCGGATCGGCTTCGTCTTCCAGTCCTTCAACCTCCTGCCCTCCCTGACGGTCGAGCAGAACGTCACGCTGCCGCTGCGGCTGGCCCGGCGTCGGGCGGACCGGGCCTGGCTGGGGGAGGTCCTCGACCGGACCGGCCTCGCCGACCGGGTGCGGCACCTGCCCACCCAGCTGTCGGGCGGCCAGCAGCAGCGGGTGGCGATCGCCCGGGCCCTGGTGACGCGGCCCGAGGTCGTCTTCGCGGACGAGCCCACGGGCGCCCTGGACAGCACCACCGGTACGGAGGTCCTGCGGCTGCTGCGGCACGTCGTCGACGGACTGGGGCAGACCGTGATCATGGTGACGCACGACCCGGTCGCCGCCTCCTACGCGGACCGGGTGTTCTTCCTGGCGGACGGCTCCTTCGCCGAGGCACTCGCCAACCCCTCGCCCGAGCAGGTCGCGGACCGGATGACCCACCTGGGAAGGCGCTGAACGGCATGCTCCTCCTGGCCTGGCAGACGGTGCGCGCCCGCAAGGCGGGCTTCGCCGGTGCTTTCACCGCACTGTCGTTCGCCCTCGTCCTGACCGCCGCGTGCGGTGTCCTGCTGGAGTCCGCCCTGCGTGCGGGCACCCCCACCGAACGCTATGCGGCGGCCCCGGTCGTGATCAGCGGCTCGACCCGGATGGCCGACGTCGACCCGCTGATCGGGAAGCTGGCCGCACTGCCCGGCGCCGGGACCGTCGCCCCGGAGGTCTCCTTCCCCGCCGCCGTGATCACCGGATCGGGGCAGGTCCTCTCCGGCCCGCAGGGCGGCGCGTCCCTCGGGCACTCCTGGACCAGCGCCGTCCTCGCCCCCTTCCGCCTGGCCTCTGGCCGCCCGCCGACCGGCCCCGACGAGGTGGTCCTCGACGAGGCGACGGGCGCTCGCGGCGGGCTCAGGACCGGCGACACCGTGCGGCTGGCCACCACTACCGCCCCCCGCACCTACACGGTGTCCGGACTGGCCGCGCCTCCAAGGGAGTTGGCCCGCCAGTCCGCCCTCTTCTTCAGCTCCGACCAGGCGGCCCGGCTCGCGGGCACCACCAAGGGCGCGGACGCGATCGGCATCACGGCACGGGACGGAGCCGGCCCGCAGGCGTTGGCCGCGCAGGTCGAGCAGGTCCTTGCCACGGCCTTCCCGACCGCCGGGACGGAGCTCTGGTACGGGCCCGAGGTGAGCACCGGCGACCAGCGGGGCGAGCGGGAGTTCTCGGGCACACCCGGGCCCGGCGACGGCCTGGCCTCGCTCGCCGGGACCGTCGGCGTCCTGTCCCTGTTCATCTCGGTGTTCGTGGTGGCGGGAGCGCTCGCGCTCACCGTCCAGCAACGCCTGCGGGAGATGGCCCTGTTGCGGGCCGTGGGTGCCACGTCGGGACAGGTGCGGCGGATGATCGCGATGGAGACGCTGGTCCTGAGCCTCGGCGCCGCGCTGGTCGGATGCCCGGTCGGGGTCGGCGTCGCCTCGCTGCTCCGCGGCGTACTCGTCGACCGCGGTGTGGTCCGCTCCGACGTCCCGCTCCACGTCGGGCCCACCGCACTGCTGACCGTCGTCGGCGTGGCCGTCGGCACCGCGCAACTCGCTGTGTGGGCCTCCGCGCGCCGGGCGTCCCGGGTCGAACCGACCCGGGCCCTGCGCGAGTCCGCTGCGCCCGCGCCGCGGATCGGCTGGGTGCGGGCGGTGCTCGGGGCCGGGACGCTCGCCGGGTGCGCCGTGGTGCTGGCGTCCTCCACGGGCAGCCGGAGCGGGGCGGGCACGGCCGAGAGCATGGTCCTGCTGTTGCTCCTGGGGGTGGCGCTGCTCGGACCGGTGATCGGGCGGGTCGCCAGTGTGGTGATCGGTGGACCGGTGGGCAGGCTCTTCCCCGTGGCGGGGTTCCTCGCGTCCGCGGCCCTGCGCGCCCAGCCCCGCCGCTTCGCCGCCGCCGTCACCCCGCTGGTGCTGGCGGTGGCTTTCACCGGCACGGTGCTGTTCGTCCCCGGCGTCAAGGCCCAGGCCGCCGGGGTCGAGGACGGCCGAAGGCTGCGGGCCGACCACGTGGTCCAGGCCGGCGGTGTCGGGCTCCCGCCGGACTTCGTCGCCGCGGCCCGCCGACTGCCGGGCGTCGAAGCGGTCAGCGGGGTCGTGCCCGCCATGACCATGGTCTCCGACGTATCGCCCGGCACCGTCGGCTCGCGGGGCGTCAGCGCCCAGGTGGTCGATTCCGCCGAGCTGTCCGAGCTGCTCGATCCCGGGGTCACCGCGGGCTCGCTGGACCAACTGCACGGGGACGGCGTCGCGTTGGGGCGGCGCGCGGCCTCCGGACTCCGCGCGGGCGTCGGCACCAGGCTCCGGATCGGCTGGACGGACGGCAGCGAGAGCACCGCCACGGTGGTCGCCGTCTACGACCGCGACCTGGGGTTCGCCGACGCCCTCATGCCCACCGAGTTCGCCGCCGTGCACACGCCGAACCCCCTCGCGCCGACGGTCCTGGTCCGCTCCGCCCCCGACGCCGACCCGCAGCAGGTCGGCCGGGAGCTCCAAGGCCTCACCGCCGCCTACCCCATGGCCCGTACGAGCGACCGGGCCGCGTACGACGACGCCCGCAGGCACCGGCAGGAGTCGGCCACGGCCGTCGGCCGGCTGCTCCTCGGCATGATCAGCCTCTTCACCGCCATCGCCGTCGTCAACACCCTGGTGATGGCCACGACCGAGCGGTTGCGCGAGTTCGCCCTGCTGCGTCTGGTGGGCACCACCCGTCGTCAGATCCTGCGCATGATGGCCTGGGAGGGGGGCATCACGGTCGGCGTGGCCCTCGCCCTCGGCGCCGCCGTCACCGCCGCCGTCCTGGTGCCCGTCAGCCTCGCGCTCACCGGCTCGGCCTGGCCGTCCGTGTCCGCGCCCTGGGCGGCCGCGGTGCTGGGCGGGGCGGCTCTGCTGGGTCTGGGCACCGTGCTGCTGACCACCCGGCTGGCGCTGCGCAGGGAGCCGGTCGAGGCCATGGGACTCCGGGAGTAGCGGGCGCCATGCGGTCGTGGCCGTCGCCGCCGGGCTGACCGCGCGGCCACGACCGCACGGTCAGCCGGCCGTGGACGTCGTCCTGGTCTGCGGGGCCGCGATGACCGCCGAGAGGTGGAACCAGCCGGTCTCGCCCTCCTCCGCGGTCAGCCGTCCCCCGACGGCGAGCAACCGCTCCGTGAGGTTGCCGATGCCCCGGCCGCCGCCCGGCTCCGCCGGGACGCCCTCCGCCAGGACGCCGTCGTTGGACACCACCAGGCTCACGTCGCCGAGTTCGCCCCTGACGGCCCGGATCTCGCAGCGCCGTGCCGCGCTGTGCCGCAGCATGTTGGTGACGGCCTCGCGCGCCACCGTCGCCAGTACGGCGTCGTGCTCGGGCGGCAGGGTGCCGTAGGCCAGGTCGACCTCCACGCTGATGCCGGCCGCCCGCAACGCCGAGGCGGCGAAGCGGGTTTCCCGCGCCAACGACATCTGGAGATCGCCGCTGGAGATCCAGCGGGTGTCGGACATCGCCTGCCTCACCATCGCCAGCACCTCGGAGATCTCCGCCCGGGCGCGCCGCGGGTCCTCCAGTACGGTCCGCTCGGCGATCTGGCACTTCAGTGCTGCCACGGAGAGGCTGTAGCCGAGCAGGTCGTGCAGGTCCCGCGAGAAGCGCAGCCGCTCCTGGTCCACGGCGCGCTCCGCCAGTTCGGTGCGGGCCGCCCGCAACTCCGCTGTCATGTCGGCCAGTCGGGCCACGCCGTAGACGACGATCCCGCCCGCGGCCGTGGAGACGCTCGCGTTGAGGCACTGCCCGGCGTTGTCGCCCAGCGCCGCGTAGATCGGGTACTGGCCCGCCACCAGCAGGGTGAAGAGGATCCAGGACCTGGGCGCGGCGACGGTCAGCAGCACCGATCCGGCGAACGACCCGGGGAGGCCGACCCACGCCCCGTCGAAGGCCAGGAACGGCAGGTAGGTGATCACTCCGTGGGCGAGCAGGCTCCACGGCCACCACGGCCGCCTGTGGCGCCACGGGCCGGCGTGCAGGAGCTGGAAGCCGAGCAGGGCCAAGAGGACCATGACGGCGGCCAGTTGGTACGGGAGGCCGTCGCGGTTGCGGACGGTGGCCACGACCGAGGCGGTGAAGAACCCGAGGGCCACCATGACCACGATGCCCTTGGCGAGACGGGACAGGGGATCCCTCGGGGGTGGCTGTTCGTCCGACGACTCCGAGTAGCGATCGTCGCCCCTTCGGTACGCGTCGTGACCCAATGAGAGCTCCCGAAAAGTGACTTGACCCGCCATGGGCGCATGTGAGGACCGTCGCCCGTCTCAAGGCCCCCCGCGCTCCCGACCGTGAGCATAGTTCCCGTCGGAAACTCACCGTCAACGTTGTTCCCCGGCCTACGAATCCGAGGTCCACCGACGATTGCTCCTGCCAACTCGCCCTGGACTTCGCGATGATCGGCTCTCGACGGACCGGGCGGCGGCTCGTACAGGTGGTGCGGCGGTCGAATGCGGGTCCGGGCGGGGGCTTCACTCGATGGGGGGAAGCGTGGCGGCGGGGTCCGCTATGCCCTGATTCCCGGACGTGCGTGGGCGGTGTGCTCGGGTGGGATGGGCGTCCCGATCGACTGGAGCCGCTGAGCATGGGTCTGTTCCGACGCTCCGGGAAGGCGGCTCGGACCGCCCCGGAGCGCACCGAGACCGCCGACACCGCCGTGGTCGCCCCGGCCGGGGCGGTCAACGGCCATCAGGTGCTGGAGACGGTCGTCGCCCTGCCCATCAGCACCTGGCGCTACCTGTGGGAGCCCGAGCAGGTGCGGCACATCGGACCGATGGCCCAGGACTGGCACGACTCCTTCGACTTCCACCACGAGAACACCCGCGTGATCCCCGTCGTCGACGCCAACGGCATCGCCCTGGTCTGCATCCAGGCCCTGAGCCGGCGCATCGACGAACTCGCCGCCGAGGTCCAGCGCCTGAGCGAACCGCGGGATGCGGGGGACAAGGGGGATGCGGGGGGCGCGGGAGGGGCGTGCGGGAGTGGTGCGGAAGAGGGTGTGGGAACGGTAAGAGGCGGAACTGTCCGTCCACGTCCACCGTCCAAGGAGTGACGGAATCCCGGCCCGGTCTGAACGCCGGGAGGAGCGTGGAGGGGACCAGTGCAGCCAGGTGGTGCCGAACTGAACGTCGGATGCCCGGGTGGAAGCCGAGGCGGTGCGCCGGTCGTGCCGCCCGCCCGGTGGCCCGGCCCGACGCCGGCGGTCGATCAGCTCGACGCTGCCGAGCGCTGCGAGACACTGCTGCAGGACACCCTGGACGCCGTCCGGCCGGCGCCGGTCTGGCAGGGGGCGGCGCCCAGGGCGGGCGCGCGGCTGCCGCTGCCGGGGCGGGACCCGGACCTGCGCTGGTACGTCACCCGGGGGCGGGACATCCTCACCATCGTCTCGGCCGTCCGGCGGGCGGCGCTGGTGGACGCGGTCGAGCGGCACTGGCGGCAGCGCGGCTGGACGATCACTTCGCTGAACGCCGGCCGGAGCCGGCCAGGAGTCGCCGCCGCCACTCTGGACGGTTATCAACTGGCCCTGACATTCGGCGAGTTGGGCGAGGCAGGACTGACCGCGAGCTCGCCCGGCGTGGCCCGCTCGGAGCGGCTGCCGTCGCTGCAGGGTGCAGGCGGTCGCGGCCCGGCGCCGCTGCCGAACGTGTGCTGCCCGTACTGGAGCGCGATGGCCTAGCCGGGCCCTGTCCGGCTGCGGAAGAACCGGGAACCGGAAGAACCGGGGGCCGGAAGAGCCGGAAGGCGCTGGGGCGGCAGAGGGTCGTGGACGCAGGGGAGGCGCGGAGCGAGTCCCCCCGGACTCGCTCCGCACCGCCTCGTTGCGCGGCTTCGCGTTGCCGCTCCCCCCGACTCCCCGGCAGCCTCGCCGTTCCCCCCTGGCAGCACCCTCCGGCGAGAGCGGTACACAGGCCCCGGCGAGCCCCCACCCCCGGGGACGTCGTGGTCTCACGCTAACAAACCGCGTGGTTGGTTTGTCAATAGTGGGATCCACGAAAAATCCACAAACGTGATGGTCGGTCCGGAAGGTCCCGCCAAGCGCTGGACCAGCGGGTTGAGGCCAGGCAGGACGCCCGGCGACCCTTCGGTGGGCGCACGACGGGCTCCGGGGCGGGAAGCGGGCCGGGCGGCCGGCCGTGCTGGAATCCGACATTCCGAGCATCATGGCAGCACGCAGTGACACCGCGCGAGCGCTGAGCGCAGTGGATGCGTCCGAGGGTGCTCCGGCAGGCTGATGCGGAGTGAGTTCACCGGCGGGCCGGGCCGGCCGTAGGTGAGGGCCGGTCAGCGCAGCAGTCGGCGCTCCTTGGCCACGGCCACCGCGCCGGACCGGGTGTCGACCCCCAACTTGTCGTAGATCCGGCCGAGATGGGTCTTCACGGTGGCCTCGCTGATGAACAGCGCCCGGGCGATCTCCCGGTTGCCCAGCCCCTGCCCCAGCTGCACGAGGATGTCCTGCTCGCGTTCGGTGAGCTGCGGTGCGGGCGTCCGCATCTGTGCCATCACCCGGGAGGCGACCGGCGGCGAGAGCACCGTACGGCCCCGCGCGGCGGCGTGCACGGCGGCGAACAACTCCTCCGGCCGCTCGGCCTTCAGCAGGTAGCCGGTGGCGCCCGCGCCGATCGCCCGGGTGATGTCGGCGTCGGTGTCGTACGTGGTGAGCACGAGCACGTGCGGGCCGCCCGGGGCGGCGGTGATCCGCCGGGTGGCCTCCACCCCGTCGATGCCGTCGCCGAGTTGGAGGTCCATCAGCACCACCTGCGGTGCCAGCCCGACGGCCAGCGCGACGGCCTCCTCCCCGGTGCTCGCCTCGCCGACCACCTCGATGTCGCCCGCGCTGGCGAGCAGTGCCAGCAGGCCGGCCCGGACCACCGCGTGGTCGTCGCAGACCAGCAGCCGGACGGGGGCGGGTCCGGTTCGTTCGCTCATCGGTGCTCCAGGGGGATCGCGGCGGAGACGACGGTGCCCTCGCCGGGGGTGCTCTCCACGGTCAGCGTGCCACCGAACTGCCGCAGCCGGGCGCGCATCGCGGGCAGCCCGTACCCGCGGCCGCCGGCCGCCCCGACCGCGCCCGGGTCGAAGCCCCGCCCGTCGTCGGCGACGTCCAGGACGGCCTGGTCGCCGAGGTAGGACAGGGTGATCGCCGCGGCCGACGCACCGGCGTGCTCCCGGACGTTGGCCAGCGCGCCCTGGGCGATCCGCAGCAGCGCGGACTGCGCGGCGGCGGGCAGCGGGACGGGCGTGCCGTCCAGGTGGAAGCGGACCGGCAGACCGCTCTCGGCGGCCTCCCGTCCGGCGAGCGCGCGCAGCGCCTGGTCGAGCGGACGGCCGTCGGCGAGTTCGGCCGGTGCGAGGTCGTGGACGAAGCGGCGGGCCTCGGCGAGGTTGCGGGCCGCCACCTTGGCGGCGGTCCGGACGTGGGTGCGGGCGGTCGTCGGCTCGGTGTCCCAGGTGCGCTCGGCGGCCTGCAACAGCATCTGCTGGCTGGACAGCCCCTGGGCCAGGGTGTCGTGGATCTCCATGGCGAGCCGCTCGCGCTCCGCGTGGGTGCCCTCCCGCCGTTCGGTGGCGGCGAGTTCGCGCCGGGTGCGGACCAGGTCGGCGATCAGGGCGCGCTGCCGGGCGTCCTGCCGGTCCATGAAGAGGAACACGCCGGTGGCGAGCGCGGCCACCGCGAACGGCAGCAGGACGAGGGTGGCGTCCGCCCCGCCGGCCAGCCGGAGTTCGGCGATCACCACCAGCAGCGTCAGGGCCGCCACGAGTGGGATCGCCGCCCGCGCGGGGAGCGTGCGCAGCGCGGTGTAGATCAGCGGGACGGCGCACCAGGCGAAGCTCGGCGCGAGCAGCACCAGCACCGCCCAGAGCGCGACCACCAGGGCCAGCGGCCACCGGCGCCGCCGCGGAACCCGGTTGCCGGGCGCGGCTTCAGCCCCAGCTCCAGGCACGGGCGCGGGTGACGGTGACGGTGACGGGTGGCGGTGCGCGAGCCAGGAGCCGGCCGGCTGGGCGAGGGCGAGGGCGATGCTCAGCCCGATCACCCAGGGGATCCGGGGGTTGCCGGGGTGGTGGGTGAGGTAGCGGCTGAGCGAGGCGGCGAGCAGCAGCAGGAAGGCGGAGTCGAGCAGCACCGCCAGGCGGCCCGCGTCCGGGTCGCCGGCGTCGTGACCGGCGGCGGGGCGGGGCTGCTGCACGGGTGGCTCCTGGCTGGACGGGCGATCGGCATCCGGACGGGCACCGGCCGCCTCGGCCGCGTGCCCGGCGTGCCCGGCGGGCTCGGTACGCCCGGTGCACCGACCTGCACCGATCCCTCGATGGTGGCCCGTTCGGCCCGGTCCCGCATCAGCCGATCGGTTGACGGGGTTGTCCTCCATCATGCCCGCGCGGTCGCGCCGGAGCGCCGATGTGGCGGGCCCCGCCCCGGCCGGAGGATCGGGGTGGAGCCGGGCGGACCCCTGCCGCCCGGCGGCCCCGATCCCGTTCGCCGATCCGCTGAGGAGCTGGACCATGAAGAAGATCTCCGTGCGCACCCGGGTGCTGACCGGCACCCTCGCCGCCGCCGCGCTCGCCGCCACCGTGGGCGCCGTCTCGGCCAGCGCCGAGACCTCCGAGACCCCGCCCGCGCCGGCTGCGGTGAAGGTCGACACCCAGAACAGGAACCTCGCCCAGAGCACCGGCCTGACCATCGACGCCGCGACCCGCGCCGCCCAGGCCACCCTGGACGCGGCGGCCAAGGCCGGCCAGCACGTCTCGGTCGCGGTCGTCGACCGGGACGGCGTCACCCGGGTGTTGCTCAAGGGCGACGGCGCCGGCCCGCAGTCCCCGGAGTCGGCGCAGCGCAAGGCGTTCACGGCGGTCTCCTGGAACGCGCCGACCTCGGAGCTGACCAAGCGACTGGCCCAGGCCCCGACCCTCAAGGACATCCCGGGCACGCTGTTCCTGGCCGGCGGCGCCCCGGTGCAGTCCAAGGGCGCCCCGGTCGCGGCGATCGGTGTCGCGGGCGCGCCGAGCGGCGACCTGGACGAGCAGTTCGCGCAGGCGGGTGTCGCCGTACTGGCGAAGTGACCCCCGGCCGGTTGCCCGTCCCCTGATGCGCGGGGCGGGCCGACCGGCCAGGATGTGCGGTATGCCGACGATGACCGATGACCAGTGGCGGGCGTTCCTCTCCGAGGGCACCCGCACCGCCAAGCTCGCCACCACCCGGGCCGACGGCCGCCCGCACGTCGCGCCGGTCTGGTTCCTGCTGGACGGCGACGAGCTCGTCTTCAACACCGGTGCGGGCACCGTCAAGGGCCGCACCCTGGCCCGCGACGGCCGGGTGATGATCTGCGTGGACGACGACCGGCCGCCCTTCGCGTACGTCCTCGTGCAGGGCACCGCCCGGCTGAGCGAGGACCTGGCCGAGGTGCGCGCCTGGGCCACCCGGATCGCCGCCCGGTACATGGGGGAGGACGTCGCGGAGCAGTACGGGGCCCGGAACGGCGTGCCGGGGGAACTGCTCGTTCGGGTGAAGATCGAGAAGGTCTCCGCAGAACACGGGGTGGCCCTCTGAAAAGCCGGTGCCGCTGTCAGTGGTGCATGGCAGGCTTCCCGGTATGACGGCGTGGACCCTCAACGACATCGAACGTGCGATCCGCTCCTCCTGGGGTGTCGATACCTGTGCGCCCGAGGATCTGGCCCACTGGCGTCCCGACAATCCCGCCCGCGGCCAGTGCGGGGTGACGGCGATGGTGGTGCACGACCTGCTCGGCGGCGAGCTGATGATGGGCGAGGTGCACGTCGGCGGGATCCGGACGGATCTGCACTGGTGGAACCGCTTCGCCACCGGCATCGAGATCGACCTCACCCGCGAGCAGTTCGGGCCGGACGAACTGGTCAGCCCCGGCCGTCCGGTCGCCCGCCCGGCCCGCCCCGGCCGGCTCCAGGCCCAGTACGAGCTGCTGAGCCACCGGGTGGTCACCGAACTGGAGCGCGGCCGCGTCCGGCTGCCGGAGCGCGCCTGCGCGTGAGTCCGTCCAGTACGCGGGAGACCACCGTTTCCTGACGTACAGTCATCCGCAGTGCGGCGACAGTGACGGTGACGGCGACGGGAGTGCGTGATGGCCGGGGCGACGATCGGCTTCGTGGGGCTGGGTGCGATGGGGCGGGGCATGGCCGGCAGCCTGCTGCGGGCCGGCCACGCCGTCCGGGTCTGGAACCGCTCGCCCGAACCGGTGGCCGCCCTGGTGGCCGAGGGCGCCGAGGCGGCCGGCACGCTCGCCGAGGTGTACGCCGCCGACACCGTGGTCTCCATGCTCGCCAACGACGAGGCGGTCGAACGGCTGCTGCTCGACCCCGCCCTGCTCGCGGGCGCCGCGACGACCCTGCACGTCAACATGGCCAGCATCTCCGTCGGGCTCGCCGAGCGCGCCGAGGCGCTGCACGCCGAGCACGGCATCGGCTACCTGGCCGCCCCGGTCCTCGGCCGTCCGCCGGTCGCGGCGGCCGGCCGGTTGAACATCCTGACCGCCGGCGCGCCGGAGCTGCTGGCCCGCGCGGAGCCGCTGTTCGCCGCGATGGGGGAGCGCACCTGGCACTTCGGTGCGAGCCCGCGACAGGCCAACACCGCCAAGATCAGCACCAACTTCCTGCTGGCCTGCGCGATCGAGTCGATGGCCGAGGCGTGCAGCCTGGCCGAGGCCCACGGCGTCCGGCCGACCGACCTGGTCGAGATGTTCTCCGGCACGCTGTTCCCGGGGCCGGTCTACTCCGGCTACGGCGCGATGGTGGCCGAACGCCGCTACGAGCCGGCCGGGTTCAGGCTGCCTCTGGGCCTCAAGGACGTCGGCCTGGCCCTGGAGGCCGGGGCCGCGCGGAACGTCCCGCTCCCGTTCGGCAGCATCCTGCGGGACGCCTTCCTGGACGCGCTGGCCCACGGTGACGCGGACAAGGACTGGGCGGCGGTCGCGGCCGTCGCCCGGCGCCGGGCCGGCCTGCCCGCCTGAGCGGACTCCCGGGCGAACTCCCGTGCGCCGGAAGCGGAATAACCGGGGTGCGGGGGGTGCTCGCACCTCCATCCGCACCACCGACCGGGGGAGTTCCGATGGCGGACCAGCCGACGGGCGCCGAGGCGCCGCGCACCTTCCTGTTCCTCGATGCCAGTGCGCGCGCCGGCGGCAATTCCGAGCAACTCGCCCGGCTGGCCGCCGAGGCGAGCCTGCCGGCCGGGTCGGAGCAGCGCTGGCTGCGGCTGAGCGAGCACCCGCTGCCGCCCTTCGAGGACCTGCGGCACGTCGAGGGCGGCCGCTACCCCGAGCCGGTCGGTCACGAACGGACGTTGCTGGACGCCACGTTGGCGGCCACCGACTTGGTCTTCGTCGCACCGCTGTACTGGTACTCGCTGCCGACCAGCGCGAAGCTCTACCTCGACCACTGGTCGTCCTGGCTCCGGCAGCCCGGGGCGGACTTCCGCGCCCGGATGCGCGGCGGCACCGTCTGGGGCGTCACCGCCCTCGCCACCGAGGACGACAAGGCCGAACCGCTGATCGGCACGCTCCGGCTGACGGCCGAGTACATGGGGATGCGCTGGGGCGGCGCGCTGCTCGGCAACGGCACCCGCCCCGGGGACGTGCTGCGCGACGAGCGGGCGCTGATCGCGGCCAAGTCCTTCTTCGCGGACTGAGCCCGCGCACCCGTTCCGGCGGGCGCTCACCCGGACGTTCACGCGGGGGCTCGCACGGACGTCCACGCGGACGTTCGTGCGGACATCCGCAGGGCGTTCGCGCCGGCGCGCACAAGGCGTTGGCGCCGACCCTCACAGGACATTCACCCAGGCATTCGCCGGACGTTCACACGACCGATCGCTTCACGCCACGCGAGGCGGTGCGATACGGTCCCCCGGACGTGTACCCGTCACTCTCCGGTCATCTTTCGGCAAAGCGCAAAAGCCTTACCACTGGACGGAATTGGGCGATTCGGGCACTCCCGTCCCGTAAGCGGTCCCCAGCGTGACACCCGCCTTCCGGAGTGGCCGGATCCTTCGGTAATCTCCGTCGGACTTTCAAGCTTCGCGAGGGGTCAGAGGCGTCCACGGCCGCCCGCCCCGCCGCGCCCCGGGCCTCGCCCGGACTCTTCCGTGAGGTCTCCCTTGTCCATACGTCGCAGTCTTGCCCTTGCCGGCGTCGCCGCGCTCGCGTCCTCGCTCGTGCTGTCCGGCGCCCAGGGCGCCATGGCCGTCGGCACCACCGGTTCCCCGTCCGCCGCCGCCCAGGCGGCCGGCAAGGCCTCCCACCAGAGCCTCGACCTCTCGGTGAACGGCGTGCCCGGTACCTTCATCGCCGGCGGCGACGCCCGCGACTTCACCTTCAAGATCGACAACTCGACGAAGCACGACTTCCTCTTCCTCCCGCTGCTCAAGTTCAAGAACAAGGCGGGCTCGCTCAAGGCGAAGGACCTCAAGGTCCAGTACCAGCTGCCCGGCGGCCAGTGGCAGACCGGTTCGGTCGCCGCAGACGGCGGCGAGGACAAGGACAAGTCCGTCCTCACCCTGCTCGGCGCCCTCGGCCAGGACGGCAACCCCACCGACGACGACCTGCTCGTCGTGAACCGCGGCAAGAGCTTCTCGATCAAGGTCCGGGTCTCCTTCACCTCGGAGGCGCCGCTCGGCCGGGCCGGCGTCGTCCCGGTGGTGTTCTCCGCCGAGCTCGACGACGAGACCCACGCGCCGGTCGACGGGGGCCACCTCAGCTGCGACGGCGTCCGCGGCGCGGGCTTCGTGATCAAGGCGGGCGGCGGCGGCAAGCCGAGCCCGACCATCAGCCCGACCCACACCGGCAAGCCCAGCCCGACCGCGAGCACCTCGCCGACGGCCTCCCACTCGCCGACCGCCTCCACCTCGCCGACGGCCTCCCACTCCGCGACCGCGAGCACGTCGCCGACCGCCTCCACCTCGGCCACCCCGTCCACCTCGGCCACCCCCTCCACCTCGGCCACCCCGAGCGCCGAGCCGACCACGCCGTCGCCCTCGGTCCCGCCGACCACCCCGACCACGGGCGAGCCGTCCGGCTCCGCCTCCGCGTCGACCTCCGCCCCGGCCCCGGCCGACGGCAACGGCGACACCGCCGGCCCGATCGACTTCCCGGTGGCCGTCCCGACCCTCACCCCGCCGCCGCTCACCCCGGCCGCCGTCACCAAGGCCAAGGCCGCCGCCGACAACGGCGACAAGGCCCTGGCCCAGACCGGTGGCGGTGACGACACCACCGCCATCGCCGCGGCCGGCGGCGCCGTGCTGCTCGCCGGTGTCGGCACCCTCGTGGTGCTGCGCCGCCGCAAGTCGGCCCAGCAGGGCTGACCGCGGCCGCAAGGCACGCTCCAGCCGCTGCACCGAGGCGGCACCCGCCTGACAGCCGCCCGCGCCGCCCGGCCGTCCGTTCGACGGACCTCCGGGCGGCGCGGGCGGGACACCTCCGTCACATAGGATGTCCGGCCGGAGGGGGGCGGAACCGGCGGGGAGAGGGACAGGTGCGGGGATCACGCACGGCACGGGCGGCCACCGACTACGAGTCGGCGACCGGGCGGATCGCGGGGCTGCCGCTGCGCAGACACCACGTTCTGCTGGTGGCCTGGACGGTGCTCTGGTTCTTCCTGGTCGAGCCCAGCGGCGGCTTCTCCTGGCACTACCTGCGCCAGGGTGAGCAGCTGCTCTTCAGCGACCACCCGGACGGCGGGCTGGCGCTCTACGCCCACCACCCGGAGCTGCAGATCGGCCCGGTCAGCCTGGCCGTGGCCCGGCTCACGGCCCCGTTCTCGGCCCACACCGGCCAGCTGATCGCCGAGGCGGCGATGTCCGGGCTCGGCCTGGTGATGCTGGTCCTGATCGGTCGCACCGCCGCCCTGTACTACCTGGGCACCGGCACCAACCACCGCCGGCTCCAGCAGCGCCTGCTGATCGCCGGGCTGGCGTTCATCCCGATGTGGGTCGAGGTCTCGGTCCGCTTCGCGCACCTGGACGACGTCCTGGCGCTGTTCTTCACCACCCTCGCCGTGCACGCCCTGGCCCGGGGCAAACCCACCATGGTCGGTGTCTACCTGGCGCTGGCGGTGGACTCCAAGCCGTGGGCGATCGCCTTCGCCCCGCTGATCCTGGCGCTGCCCAGGCCCGCCTGGCTGCGCAGCGCGCTCTGGTTCGTCGGGCTGGTGGCGGTCGCCTGGCTGCCGTTCTACCTGGGCAATCTGGACACCCTGGCCGCCGCCAAGTTCACCATCCCCAACCAGCCGGCCTCCGCACTGCGCTGGTTCGGGGTGACCGACCCGGCCACCCCCTGGTGGGACCGCCCGACCCAGTTCGCCCTCGGCCTCGGCCTCGGCACCATCGCGGTCTGGCGCGGCCGCTGGCCGGCCGTGGTGCTGCTCGGCGCGGACGCCCGGATCCTGCTCGACCCGAGCGTGTACACCTACTACACGGCCTCGATCCTGCTCGGCACCCTGCTCTGGGACGCGGTCGGGCAGAAGCGGCTCGTCCCGTGGTGGAGCTGGATAGCGCTGGCCGCGCTGTACGGCGGGACGCTGTTCATCCCGTCCGACGCGGGCCGCGGCTTCGTCCGGCTGGCCTTCGTGGTGGTCTCCGCCGCGTACGTGCTGTTCTGGCCCACCCAGCAGACGCGCCGCCCGCGAACCCCGGCGGACGGCGAGGGGCGGCGCCGTTCCTCCCGGCGGCGCGAGCGCGTCCTGACCGGCACCGGAGCCTGACGGGCACCGGCACCGGCACCGGCACGGTCCCCAGCGCAGGCGCGGGCGCAGTCACAGCGCCGGGGCCCTCCCCCCGAGGACGGCTTGACCCTCACGCGGCGTGAGAGCGGAGGCTGGTGGTCAGCACGAAGGGAGAACCCGGATGAGCAGCGAGGGCTACTCGGTCGGAGCCGTGGCCAAGATCGCCAAGGTGACCGTCCGCACCCTGCACCACTACGACGAGATCGGCCTGTTGTCCCCCGCGGACCGCACCCGGACCGGCTACCGCCGCTACCGGGACGCCGACCTCGACCGGTTGCAGCAGATCCTCTTCTACCGCGAACTCGGGTTCCCCCTGGAAGAGATCGCGGCGATCCTGGACGACGACTCGGTCAGTCCGAGCGAGCACCTCCGTCGGCAGCACCGGCTGCTGACCGACCGGATCAGGCACCTCCAGGACCTCGCCACGGCCGTCGAACACGCCATGGAGGCACGAAGAATGGGCATTCAGCTGAGCCCGGAGGAGAAGTTCGAGATCTTCGGCGAGGGCTACCGGGAGGAGTGGGAGCAGGAGGCCGAACAGCGCTGGGGCGACACCGCGGCCTGGGCCGAGTCGCAGCGCCGCACCGGCGGCTACGACAAGGCCGACTGGCAGCGGATCCAGGCGGAGATGGCCGCCCTCAACACCCGCCTGGTCGAGGCGCTCACCGCCGGTGAACCCGCCGACGGCACCGTCGCCACGGACCTCGCCGAGGCGCACCGGCAGCACATCTGCCAGAACTTCTACGACTGCACGTTCACCATTCACCGCGGCCTGGCCGGGCTGTACGTCTCGGACCCGCGGTGGACCACCACCTACGAGGACCTCGCCCCGGGCCTGGCGCAGTGGCTGCACGACGCCATCCTCGCCAACGCGGACCGGCACGAGAAGGCGTAGCCCACAGGCGGAGACCGGAGACCGGAGAGCGGGCCGCGTGGCCGAGGGGGCTACGCGACCCCGCGCCCGAAGGAGCGCCGGTAGGCGGTCGGGGAGGTGCGCATCACCCGGCCGAAGTGGTGGCGGAAGGTCGCGGCGCTCTCGAAGCCGACCGCCGCCGCGATCTCCTCCACCGTCCCCTCCGGCGACTCCAGCAACGGCAGGCTGGCCGCGATGCGCTGGGTGACGACCCAGCGCATCGGGCTGGTGCCGTTGCGGGCCGTGAAGTGCCGCAGGTACGAGCGGTCCGACATCCGGGCGGCGCGGGCCAGCACCGAGATGGTCAGCGGGGACGCGAGGTGGCCCATCGCCCACTGCATGCTGCGGGCGACCCCGTCGTCCTCCTCCTCGACCGGGCGGACGGCGGCCTCGATGAACTGGGCCTGCCCGCCGTCCCGGTGCGGCGCCACCACGAAGCGGCGGGCCACGCTGTTGGCCACCTTGGCGCCGTGGTCGCGGCGGACCAGGTGCAGGCAGAGGTCGATCCCGGCGGCGCTGCCCGCGCTGGTGAGCACGTTCCCGTTGTCGACGTACAGCACGTCCGGGTTGACCAGCACGTCCGGGTGGCGCTGCTGGAGCAGGTCGGCGTACCTCCAGTGGGTGGTCGCCTCCCGCCCGTCGAGCAGTCCGGCGGCGGCCAGCGCGAAGGCGCCCGAGCAGATCGAGACGATCCGGGCGCCGCGCTCGTGCGCCGTCCGCAGCGCGGCGACCAGCCCGGGGGAGACCGCGCCGCTGAACGCGTTCGGCACCCCGGGGACCACCACCGTGTCGGCCGAGGCCAGGTCGTCCAGCCCGTGCCGGGCGGTCAGCGCGAACCCGCCCACCGCGTCCAGCGCCGTCCCGGGCCGGTCCGCGCACACCTTCAGCCCGTACCAGGGCGCTGCCAGCAGGCCGCCCAGTTCGGGCCGGGCCAGTCCGAACACCTCCACCACCACGCCGAGCTCGAACGGCGCCATGCCCGCGAAGGCGTACACCGCGACGTGGTGCACCGGTTCCGGGCGGGGGCCGATCACGACGGGCACCGGGCCCGGCCCGGTGCCGACCGGGCCCTCGACGTGCTGCTCGGTCATGCGGACCCCCTGCTGACGGGTGGCGGGATGGCGGTGAGTGTAGCCGTTCCGGCCGGTCGGAAATCTTCCTCGGATCCACCTGCAACCTCCACCCCGGTCACACGTCCATTGGTACGGGGGCGGAGAGAGGCGGGCCGAGCGCGGCTGTCAGGATCTCCCCGATCACGATCTTGATCAGGAGTCCTGACGGTCCGGCGAGAGCCGCCACCGTCCCGGGGGAAAGCGGAAACGCGCATGTCCATGGCCATCGGGCCGATCGCCGGGCCGACGAGGGGGCGCGGTTTCTCCGTTCGCGGAGTGGTCGCCGTGCTGTTCGGCGCGCAGGAGTCCGGCGAGGTGCCCGCCGGCCCGGGCGACGAGCAGGCGGCGCAGCGCCGCTCCGGCTTCCGGCTGCTGCGCGGCGGGCGCAAGCCTGCGGAGGACCGGCCCACCCTGACCGACCTGTACCACGCCCACCGGCTGGGCCTGGTGCGGATGGCCGTCCTCCTGGTCGACCACCAGGACCTGGCCGAGGACGTCGTCCAGGAGGCCTTCACCCAGCTCTACCAGCGGTACGGCGAGCACCTGGACGACCTGGACAACGCGCTCGGCTACCTGCGCACCGCGGTGGTCAACGGCGCCCGGTCGATGCTGCGCCGCCGGAAGACCGCCCGCGAGTACGTCCCGCCGCACGAGCCGGACGCCGCCTCCGCGGAGGACCACGCGGTGCTCAACGACGAGCACCGACGGGTGCTCGCGGCCATGCAGGAGCTGACCTCCCGCCAGCGCGAGGTGCTGGTGCTGCGCTACTGGTCCGACCAGTCGGAGGCGCAGATCGCCGAGACCCTGGGGCTGTCCCGGGGCGCCGTGAAGTCCACCGCCAGCCGGGCCCTGGACGCCTTGGAAAAGCATCTGGAGAAGGTTCGATGACCGACAAGCTCCCCGGCCGCGAGAGCGGAGGCCGAGACGGTGACGGGCCGGCCGAGACGGCGACCGAACGGCTGCTGCGCGAGGCGATGAGCGCCCGCGCCTCGCTGATCACCGCGCGCGACCTGCGCCCGGCGCAACCGCCGCGCGGCCGGGTGCGGCGACTGCGCCCGGTCTACCTGACGGCCGTGCCGGTCTTCGCGCTGGCCGCCTCGCTGGCGATCGGCCTGCTCACCTTCCACGGCGATCCGCTGGCCAAGAAGGACGTCCCCCCGCCGGCCGCCACCATGACGACCTCGCCGAGCCCGACTCCCGAGCCGACCGCCGCCCCGACCCCCACGGCCACCTCGCCGGACACCGGCAGCCCCGCCGCCGACCCGGGGACCGGTGCCCCCCTCTCCGACCCGACGTCGGCCGGCACCCGGACGACGGCGCCGCCCACCACCCCCGCCACCACCCCGGCCACCACCGCGCCGGCCGGGACGACGTACCCCTTCCGGGGCGCCAGGTTCAAGATCCCGCCGGGCTGGCGGGCCGTCAATCCGGATCCTGCCGCCAACAGCCTCTGCATCCTGAGCCCGAGTGCTCCGCAGGACGCGTCGGCCGGTGACTGCCTGCCGCACGGCGTGCTCCTGACGGTCCTGGACCAGGAGTCGTACACCTGGCCGAGACTGGCCGACCTGGATTCCGACAGCGGTTGGACCACGCAGCCCTGGTGCCCGGCGTGGTCCTACTCCCCCACGCTCGACAGGAGCGGAGGGATCGACAGTGCCGGGCCGACCAAGAGCACACCCACCGTGGCAGGCCGTGCCGCACGCAAGTCGCAGTGGCAGATCAACTGCGGCGGCGACGCCTTCACGGCCCAGATGTGGGCCCTGCCGAAGGACTTCGTGTCCGTCTCGGCGATCGGCCTCAAGGCCGACTACCAGCCCGGACTGATGACGATCGTCAACACCCTCGACCTGAGCGGCCGCCAGGCGCCGCCCACGGAGGCCAACCGGAACGACATCGCGGTCTCCTTCGACGGCCTGGCGGCCGGTCAGCAGCTGACGGCGGGGAGTTCGGTCGTCACCTTCTCGGTGACCTTCCGGAACACCAGCCAGAACACCTACGGAAAGTTGCAGCCGCTGGTCGTCACGGAGCCCTACCCGGGGTCGCCGCCGGTGCAGGTCGTGCAGACGCCCAACGACGGCAAGCTGGAGCGTCAGGACGGCGACACCTGGAAGCCGGGGCCGATGGGGCCGGGCAGCGACATGGGCTACGCGATCGCGGACCAGGCGTCGCTCTTCTCCCTGGCCCCGGGGCAGAGCCGGAAGGTCACCTACCGGCTGACCCTGGGCGCCGGGAACGGCCCGGGGGACATGCCGGTCTCGGCGCAGGTGACGCTTCCGTACAACGGAAGCAAGCTGACCGTGCTCGGCGAGAAGAAGATCTCCGTCAAGGTCACCAAGTGACACGAGGGCCCGGCCTCCCCACCACGGGGAGGCCGGGCCCTCGGTGCGTGGCTCAGGCCAGCGAGGCCATCCAGGCCTCGACCTCGTCGGCGCGGCGCGGCAGGCCGGCCGAGAGGTTCTCGTTGCCGTCGGCGGTGACCAGGATGTCGTCCTCGATCCGGACGCCGATGCCGCGGTACTCCTGCGGCACGGTCAGGTCGTCCTGCTGGAAGTACAGGCCGGGCTCGACGGTGAGGACCATGCCGGGCACCAGCAGCGCGTCGGCGTGCTCCTCGCGGCGCGAGTGGGCGCAGTCGTGGACGTCGAGGCCGAGCATGTGGCCGGTGCCGTGCAGGGTCCAGCGGCGCTGGAGGCCCAGCTCCAGGACCTTCTCGACGTCGTAGGCCGAGGCGTCCAGCAGGCCCCAGGCGAGCAGGCGCTCGGCGAGCACGCGCTGCGAGGCGTCGTGGAAGTCGCGGAAGCGGGCGCCGGGCTTCACCGCGGCGATGCCGGCCTCCTGGGCGTCGTACACGGCGTCGTAGATCTTGCGCTGGAGCTCGTTGAAGCGGCCGTCGATCGGCAGGGTGCGGGTGACGTCGGCGGTGTAGAGGGTGTGGGTCTCGACGCCGGCGTCCAGCAGCAGCAGCTCGCCGGGGCGGACGTCGCCGTCGTTGCGGACCCAGTGCAGGGTGGTGGCGTGCGGGCCGGCGGCGGCGATGGTGCCGTAGCCGACGTCGTTGCCGTCGACCCGGGCGCGGCGCCAGAAGGTGCCCTCGATCCAGCGCTCGGAGGTGGCGACGGCCTGGCCGAGCTCGCGGACCACGTCGGTGAAGCCCTTGACGGTGGCGTCGCAGGCGGCGCGCAGCTCGCCGACCTCCCACTCGTCCTTGACCAGGCGCAGGCCGCTCAGGAACTCCTTGAACTCGGCGTCCCGGTCGGCGTCCAGCACGTCGGCCAGGGTGTCCTCCAGGCCGGCGTCGTAGCCGCGGACGATCCGGGTGGGCACCGAGGAGTCCTTGGTGCGCCCGGCCAGTTCCTCGGCGGCCTTGCGCACGTCGCGCGCCGGCAGGCCGAGCAGCTGCTCCTGCTCGCCCAGGCTGTTGCGGCGGCCGACCCACAGCTCGCCGTAGCCGTCCAGCCAGAACTCGCCGTTCTCGCGGTCGGAGCGGGGCAGCAGGTAGAGGGCGAACTCGTGGCCGGCGTCGCCGGTGGGCTCGGCGACGAGCACGGCGTCCTCGGTCTGGTCACCGGTGAGGTGCACGTACTCGCTGGCGGCGCGGAAGCTGTAGTCGGTGTCGTTGGAACGCACCCGCAGGTTGCCGGCCGGGACGACCAGCCGCTCGCCGGGGTAGGCGGCGGAGAGCCGGGCGCGGCGCTCGGCCGCGTACGGGGCCTGGGCGACCGGGACGAGGCCGTGCAGGTCGGTGTCGGCCCAGCCGGTCTTCATCGAGGCGGCCAGCTCGTCGGAGACCTCGCCGTACAGGCCGTTCTTGCGGCCCTTGAACTGCTGCGGCTCGTCGCCGCCGTCGGCTTCGGGGTTCTCGGCCACTGCGGGCGTGCGGTCCTCGGTCACGTGTAACGCCTCCTTGGGGTGGTACCGCCGCCCCTCGGGGGAGTGTCGGATCGCGACACGCGCGGGCGGCCGTGCGTCCATGGTACGGACGCCCGGCCGCTCGCCCGTTCGGGGTCGGGACGACTGTTCGGGGCGGCTATTCGAAGCGGGCCGCGAGCAGCAGCAGGTCGTCGGTGGCCGGTCCGGGCCCGGGGTCGGGGCAGACGGCCAGCAGGTGGGCGCAGAGCCGGTCCGGGTCGATCCGCACGTCGCGCGGGGCGTCGGCGGCGGCCCGGCGCAGGTTGGCCTGGCCGGCGTGCAGGGTCGGGCCGCAGCGGCGGGCCAGCCCCTCGGTGTAGAGCAGCAGGGTGTCGCCGCGGTCGGCGGTGAGCTCGACGCCGGGGGCCTCCCAGCAGGCCAGCATGCCGAGCGGGGCGGAGAGCGAGGTCTCCACGAACTCGGCGCCGTGCCGGCCGACCAGGACGGGCGGGCAGTGGCCGGCGCCGGCCAGGGTGATCCGGCGCTCCTCGGGTTCCACCCAGGCGTAGACGGCGGTGGCGGTGCGGGCCGGCTCGGTGGTCTTGAGCAGCAGTTCCAGGTCGCCGAGGACGGACACCGGGTCCTCGCCCTCCAGGACGGCGTAGGCGCGCAGCGCGGCCCGGATCCTGCCCATCGCGGCGGCCGCGCCGGGGGCGGAGCCGGGGCCCGCGCCGGGGCCGTCGCCGGAGACGGAGCCGACGGTGAGGCCGACGGTGCCGTCCGGCAGCGGGATGGCGTCGTACCAGTCGCTGCCGCAGGAGCGGTCCAGGCCGGCCGGGAGGATCCGGGCGGCCAGTCGCAGGCCGGCGGGCTGGGGGAGCCGGTCGGGCAGCAGGCCGCGGCGCAGCGCCTCGGTGGTGCGCCGGACCTTGTCCGCCTCCAGCTGTTTGGCGAGCAGCGGGGCGGCGATCCCGGCGTAGCGGTGGGCGAGCGCGCGCTGGCGCTCGGTGGGTTCGGCGGGCTCGTCGTAGAACCAGAGGGCGGCGGCGAGCGGGCCGTCCTCCTCGGTGGCGAGCGGCAGGCCGTAGCAGCCGCCGAGGCCGAGCTGGGTGGCGAGTTCGCGCAGCCGGGCGCCGGTGGCCGGGTCCTCGGCGAGGTCGGGGGAGTGCAGCCGTTCGGGCCGGTCCTGTTCGCGCAGCAGCCTGGCGAGCAGGCTCTGCTCGGGCGGGACGGTCTCCAGCGCGCCGAGGCTGGCGCGGTCGAGGCCGAGGCCGACGGGCTGGCCGGGCCGGCCGCCGGGCATCCGGGTGACCAGGACGCCGCGGCGGGCCCCGAGCAGGGCGGCGCCGGAGGCGAGGACGGTGTCCAGGGTGGCGTCGAGGCCGCGGGCTCGGGCGAGCTGTTCGGTGTGCCGGTGCAGGCTGGCGAAATCGGACAGTCGTCCGGCCAAACGGTCCTGCACCCCGGCGGCCGGGGCCGTGCGGACGTCCGCCGTGCCGTCCTGCGCGTCGGCGGGGCCGGGGAAGCCCGGTGGGTCGAGGACGGTCAGCCCGCCGGCGCTGCCGGGCTCGCCCGGCTCGGAGGGTGTCGACGACGACGGGTGGGACTCGGTCATGCCGCCACTCCTGACGTGCTACGTGCCATGCGGAACCCCCAGGTACGGCCGGTGTGGAGCGATGACGGCCAAAGGGCGCGTTTCGCCTCGATTCGCTACTACTCGTCATTGATCGACAGCAATGCCACCACTTCTACACAGGCCATTTGGGGCATGTCCAGATCCAGGACGACGCGGTGGCCTGTTCCACATCCGCGAGACCCGGTCGGGGGGCGCGTACGGCCTGGGCGCGCGCTGGTCCGGTCGGGAGGAATGGAGGGGACCGGGAGCGGGCAGAACGGAGGGGACGGACCCGGCGGCCGTCCGGATCGTATGCCCGCGCCGCCCGGGACCTGGGCTGGCCGGAAGTCTCTCACTCGTACGGTGGAACCAAGCGCGCCCGGGCGGCGTCCATCCGGTCGCATACGGGATTCTCGTTCCAGGGGCTGTTCCAGTGCGCGGCCCTTCTCATGTCGTGCTCCACACCGTGATCCACGTCGTCGCCGCGCCGCCCGCCATGCCGCCCGCCCCCCTTCGCGCCGCCGGGGCCGTGCCACCGCGGGTCCGCGTGACGAGTCCCGGCGGTGCCGACGGGCCGGAGCGAACCGAGCGGTCAGGGAAAGGAACGAGCGCCATGCGTGAGAACCCGAAAGATCCGTGTCCGCCCGCCACTCCCCACCACCCCGTCCAGGACGACGTCGCACGTCAGCGCCCTGCCCGGCTCGCCGCGGCCCTGACGGCCGCCGTCGACCACCGCTGGCCCGTGGTGCCCGGGGCCGTCCTGCGCGGCGGTCAGTGCTCCTGCGGCGACCAGGACTGCGCCGTGCCGGGCGCGCACCCGCACGACCCGTCGCTGCTGGCCGCCACCACGGACGCCCGGATGGTGCGCTGGTGGTGGGAGCGGCAGAGCCCGGACGCTCCGGTGCTGGCCGCCACCGGTTCGGTGGTCTCGGCGGTCAGCCTGCCTGCGGCGGCCGGCGCCCGGGCGCTGGTCTACCTGGGCGCGCTGCGGCTGCCGCTCGGTCCGGTGCTGGCGATGCCGGGCCGGTACGCGCTGCTGGTGGCCCCGTACTCGCTGGACGCGCTCGGCGAGATGCTCGCTCAACTCCCTTGGGTGCCGGGCTCGTTGCGCTATCACGGGGTGGACGGCTTCCTGCCGCTGCCGCCCGGCGGAGCGGCCGGCCGGGTGCGCTGGGTGCTGGCCCCGCGCCCGGACGCCGACGGCGGGGTGTGGCTGCCGCAGGTCGGGCCGCTGCTGGGCGAGTTGGTGGAGGCGACGGTCCGACTGGACAGCGGTCGCTCGGCGTACTGATCCGCCGGTCCGTTCCCGGGCCGCTCGTCGGGGCCCTGCGGAAAACAAAAGATCCGGCCGCTGGCGACGGGGGATGCACCAGCGGCCGGACTCTTTAGACAGTAACAAGGATCCGCGCCCGCGCCAATTTCCAAGACGCCCTGCCCGCCCGGAAATTGCGGCTCCATGGCGACAATGTGACGCGTATCACCCGGATCCCGGGCGCTTTAGTTCAAGGTGACCTGACGGTTCACCAGGTTCGCGCGGGCACGCCGCTCCTCGGCGGTCAACGGGGTCTCGTCGGCGAGCACCGAGGCCAGCCGCTCGGCGAACTCGGCGGCCGGCTTCTCGCAGTCGGCGGCGGTCATGGCGAGCGGGAGGTCCCAGACCGGGACGGTCAGGCCGTGCGCGCGGAACGAGCCGACCAGGCGGGTGTCCGGGCCGAGCGAGGACTGGTCGGCGGCGCTGAGCCGGGCCAGCGCGTCCAGCAGCCGCTCCTCGGGCACGGTCATCACCCAGCGCAGGTGGTTCTTGTCGGGGGTGCCGCACCAGTAGGCGGCGTCGGCGCTCGCCAGCTTCTCGGTCGGGATGGCCGAGGCGTTGGCGCGCTCCAGGGAGGCGGCGACCTCGCCGGTCGCGGTCTCGGCGTCCTCCAGCCAGAACTCGAAGCCGGTGTGCACGGCGGGCGTGAACGCGGCGGTGACGTCCAGCAGGTCCTGGAGCCGGCGCCCGCCCGCCTCGGTCCGGCGGGACGGCACCGGGTTGCCCGGCTCGGTGGCCAGCGCCAGCTCCAGGGCGTCCGCGAGGTCGCGGCTGAGGTCGCCGGAGGAGGACTGGGTCTGCAGGCCGAGCAGGATGGAGCCGTCCTGGCGGCGCAGGGCCGGCCAGGCCAGCGGCAGCACGGTGGCCAGGGTCACCGACGGGACCTCGCCGGTGGCGCCCTCGGCCACCCCGGCGGCCAGCGTCAGCGGCACCGTGGCGGCGGGCACCAGCTCGCGCAGCGCGACCCAGTCGGCCTCGCCCGCCAGGCCCTCGAACGGGCGGTGCACCAGCTCCTGCACCGCGTGCGAGGCCTCCCGGCCGTGACAGGCCTTGTACCGGCGGCCCGAACCGCAGGGGCAGTTCTCGCGGGCCCCCACCACGGGGACCTCGCCCGCGACGGCGGTGGTGGACTGACGCTGCGGCGCCTTCTTGGCGGCCTTCTTGCCCATGGTGCGGCTCTCCCGGGAACGGTGGTCCTTTGCTCCGGGCAGCCTACTGACGTTCCCCCGGCGCGCGGGCACACGCCGGGCGGACGGGTGGGGAGCGCGCGTCGGTTCAGGCGCTGCGGGCGTCACCACCGG
This sequence comes from Kitasatospora sp. NBC_01300, assembly GCF_041435235.1. Lineage (NCBI taxonomy): Bacteria > Bacillati > Actinomycetota > Actinomycetes > Kitasatosporales > Streptomycetaceae > Kitasatospora > Kitasatospora sp. NBC_01300. Next base: position 4,084,969 of record NZ_CP108408.1, read on the forward strand.
TGCGCCGGGCGTGCCGGGCCCGGGCGGGCAGCGCCGCCCAGACCGTCACCTCGCCGGGCGCGTCGCGCACGCCCCAGTCGCTGGCCAGCTGGTCGACGATGTTCAGTCCGCGACCGCCGCGCGAGGTCAGCGAGGGGCCGGCGGGCAGCGGCCGGGTGGTCGCGCCGCCGTCGGTGACCTCCAGGGTGAGCACGCCGTCGGCGTGCAGCTGCCAGCGGACCAGCACGCCGCCGTCCGTTCCGCTCCCGTGCTCGTCGCGCTCCCGGCCGCCCGTGGCGGAATGCGTCCCGGAGGGGACGCCGACCAGCAGCTGGTCCACCACCTCGGCCCGGGCGCCGCGCCCCAGGGCCCGCAGCGGGCCGAGCGGACGGGCGTACCGACAGGCGTTGCTCAGCAGTTCGGAAAGGATCAGTACGGCATCATCGATGACCGGCTCCGGTATCTGCCGGTCACCCAGATCTCGACGCAGTCGGCGCCGTGCGACCCCGACACTCGCCGGGCCGTGCGGCACTGCCATGGTCGATGAAGTCGGCACTTCACGCGCCACCATCAACGCCACCCCCGGACCTCCTTCAGCGTATGCCGAGGGAGAGATGCCCCTTGGTAATGCGTCGGAAACGACCGCCGGACGATCCCGCGAGGACATTTCAAGCGATTGCGACCGAGGGTGGACCTGAGGTCATTCCGTGCTCACCGTGCGTCGCCCCGGCGCATGAATTCCGGCAATAACGGGCCCGGAAGGTTTGACTGCCGACCAGAACGATCAGGTTGTGTCCGGGCTTTGCGGGTGGATTTGCGGGCGGCCCGCCGTCCGACGCCGGATCACCGGCCGAGCTGCGCCAGGACCTCGGCGGGCCGGTTGGTGATGATCGCGGACACCCCGAGCTCCAGGCACAGTTCCACGTCGGCCGGTTCGTCCACGGTCCACACGTGCACCTCGTGCCCCAGCTCGCGCAGCCGCGTCACCAGCTGCGGGCGGGCCCGCACCAGGTCGATGCCCGGTCCGGCGATCCGCGCCCCGCCGGGCAGCGGGGAGCCCGGGCGCAGCCGGCCGACCAGCGGCAGGGCCCGTTCGAACAGGAACACCCGCCGGTACTCCGGCGCCGAGGCCGCCACCCGGTCCAGCCCCACCGAGGAGAAGCTCATGATCCGGGCCGAGGGGCGCTCGCCCTCCCGGTTCGCGCCGATCTTGAAGCGTTCGAGCGTCCGCAACAGTTCGGCCTCCACCCGGCCGCGGTAGCGCACCGGGTGCTTGGTCTCGATCGCCAGGTCCACCGGGCGGCCGCAGTCCACCACCAGCTCCAGCAGCCGCTCCAGCCGCAGCACGCCGCGCAGCTCGGGGTCGGTGCTGGGGCGGCCGGTCTTCCAGGCGCCGAAGTCGTACGCCTCCAGCTCGGCCAGCGTCATCGCCGAGACGGTGCCCTGGCCGTTGGAGACCCGGCCGATCCGGCGGTCGTGCACGCAGACCAGCTCGCCGTCGGCGGTCAGCCGGACGTCGCACTCGACCGCGTCCGCGCCCTCGTCGAGCGCGCGCCGGTACGCCGCCAGGGTGTGCTCGGGCAGGGCGTGCGAGGAACCGCGGTGGGCGATCACCTGGACGGGCGGCGTGCTGCGCGCCGCCGTCGAGGACGGGTCTGTGCTGGTCACGGGCCCCACGATAGGCGGCGGAAGTGACGCGCAGGCGAAGACGGCCCCAATCCGCGGGGCCGTCTTCGGTGTCGGTCGGTCAGCTCAGCGCCGCCCTGCGGGTCAGCGGGGTGAGCGCCCAGGTGACCAGCGCGGGCACCAGGAAGGCGAACAGCGAGGCGGACGTCCACTCCTGCGGGGTGAAGTGCAGGGCGTCCTGGGCGGAGGTCCAGAAGCCCGTCCACCAGCTGGCCACCGCGGTCGGCGCGATGAACTGGTAGACCGCGAAGCCCAGCACCCACGGCAGCAGCATCAGGCGGCGCGAGGGCGCGTCGGCGGAGAGGTTCCAGCCGTACCGGCCGGCGCCGAAGAAGTAGTCCACCGCCAGCACCGCGAGCAGCGGCACGAAGACCGAGCCGATCAGGCCGAGGAAGTTGGTGTAGGTGTCGGTGAACTTGTCGATCTGCAGCGCCAGCACGGTGATCAGCAGGCCGATCCCGCCGGTCAGCACCCGGCGGTCCACCTTCGGCAGCAGGTTCTGCACCGACATCGCGGTCGAGTACACGTTGGCGAAGGACTGGTCCGTCTCGCGCAGCACCAGCACCAGCAGGAACAGCCAGCCGGCCCAGACGCCGAGGAAGGAGTCGAAGATCCTGTTCGGGTCGCCGTCGGACTGCAGCAGGGCCATCAGGCCGAGCACGTAGCACCAGACCTGGGCGATCGTGTAGCCGGAGAAGCTGCCCCAGAACGCCGAGCGCGCGGTGCGCGAGTGCCGGGTGTAGTCGGCGGCCAGCGGGACGAAGGAGATCGACACCGCGATCATCGCGTCGGTGGCGCCCAGGAAGCCGTGCCAGTTGCCGGCGCCCGGGTCGGGCACCCCCTGGCGGCCCAGCTGGACGGTGAAGTACACCATCGCGACGGCGACCGCACCGGCCACGAAGCGGCGCAGCACCGCGATCGAGCCCAGCGGCCAGATGGTCAGCGCGGTGGTCAGCGCGCCCGCCAGGAGCACGAACAGCCAGCGGTAGCCGTCGGTGTGGGCGACGGTCTGCGCGCCCGCCGCGATCGTCAGCAGCTCGAACACGCCCCAGCCGACGCACTGGACGATGTTCAGCACGGTCGGGACGTACGACAGCCGGGTGCCGAACAGCCCGCGCAGGTTCGCCATCGCGGGCGCGCCGGTACGGGCCCCGATCAGCGCGGCCACGCCGAGCATCGCGGTGCCGACCACGGTGCCGGCCACGATCGCGGTCACCGCGGCGGCCAGCGACAGCTCGCTGCCCTTGGCGCCGAGCACGGTCGCGGCGGTGGAGAAGCCGATCAGGCTGACGCCCAGGTTCATCCAGAGCGCGAAGTGGTCCCGGAAGCGCAGCGTGCGCGGCGGCTCGGTGTCCAGTACGAGCGGCGCCTCGGCACGCTCCGGGCGGTCCAGGACGGCGGTCGCCGTGCCGGTGGGGTCCGCGTGACCGCCGTCACCGCCGTGAGCGGCCGGGGACGGTTCGGGGAAACCCTTGGACGCGGGCGCGCCCGAAGAAGAGGATGGCGAAGCAGGCGACATGGCCGATACTCCCTACGCCGGCATTACCCGGACAGGTTCCGGCGGTCTGCGCCCCCTCGACGGTCCGCCCACGATCCCGTGGCGTACGGTCGACCAGCGCACTCTCAGCCTGGACGGTCCAAGCTCCCGCGTGTCAGTTGTGAGCGACAGGCTAACCGGCCCGGGGGTGAACGCCAAGGCCACGGGGTGTGCGGCCCGCATCGCGGGACGCCCGGCGGAGGTGGGGGAGCCTCCGGTCGTCGGCCGGTCGCCGGTTCGGCCGTCGACTTGCCCGTCGGCTCGGTCGTGTTGCCCGTCGGCTCGGTCGTGGGCCCGGTCGTCGGCGCAGGACAGCCTGGTCGGCGGCCCGGCTGTCGGCGGCGGCTAAGGATTCTTATGAGTTATTCAGAGGGGTCCTTACGGCAAACGAATCGGCAGTACGAAAAACTATGGTCCTTGGTTCTGTCAGCTATGGAGGTCGTTCGTGAGCACCGAGCGCGAGGTTGGGCCCACCGGGCCGCAGGGGGAGCAGCCCTCGGGCGGCCAGGCGGCGGCTGTTCCCGCTTCCGACGGCCACGCCTCGGGCGGGCACCAGCCGACACTGGCCTTCGGCCGGGTCCCCGAGCCCGGGGCCGCTCCGGCCGCCGAGGCAGCACCGGCTGAGGCCGCGCCGACGGAGGGCGTGGCGGCCGACGGTGTTCCGGCCGAGGGCGGGTACCAGCCCACGGTGGCCTTCACCAAGGTCCCCGCGCCGGAGGCGCCCGCGCAGGCCCCGGCCGTGCCGGTCGCCGACGCGCCGGCCGCCCCGGTCGACGCCGCCACCGGCTACATCGACGCGCCGCCGCCGGTCCTGCCGCCGGCACCGCCGGTCCCGGCCGCGCCGGCGGCACCCGTCGCACCCGTCGCCGAGAGCCCGGCCCTGCCGCCGGGTGCCAACCCGTACGCCACCCCGGCCCACGGCGTCCCCGCCGCCGGCCCGCACGACCCGTACGGCACCCCGGCCGCCCCCGGCGCGCCCGCCGCGCACCCCGCGCCCGGCCACCACCCGTTCGGCGCCGGCCAGCCGCTCGGCGGCTGGGGTGCCGCCCACGACGCCGGCGGCGGCGCGGGCTACCCGGGCGGCCCGGCCGGACCGCTCGGCTACCCGGCCGACTACCCCGGCGGCCCCGGCGGCCCGCGCAAGAAGCGCGGCGGCCTGGTCGCCCTGATCGCCGCCGTCGCCCTGGTCGCCGGCGTGGCCGGCGGTGCGCTCGGCGTGACCGTCGCGGACCGCAACGACAGCACCAACAGCGCCGACGACCACCGCAGCACCACCGTCCAGGCCAGCAACACCCAGAAGAACGAGCCCGCCCCCGGCTCGATCGCCGGCATCGCGCAGAAGGCGCTGCCCAGCGTCGTCACCATCAAGGCGCAGGGCAACGGCGAGTCGGGCACCGGCACCGGCTTCGTCTTCGACACCGAGGGCCACATCCTCACCAACAACCACGTGGTCGCGCCGACCCTCAACGGCGGCAAACTGACCGTCAAGTTCGCCGACGGCACGTCCTACAACGCGTCCGTGCTGGGCCACGCCGAGGGCTACGACGTCGCCGTGGTCAAGATCGACAACCCGCCGAAGAGCAAGCTGGCCCCGCTTCCGCTGGCCGACTCCGACAAGGTCAACGTCGGTGACGCCACCGTCGCGATCGGTGCGCCGTACGGCCTGGAGTCCACCGTCACCAGCGGCATCGTCAGCGCCAAGGACCGCCCGGTCGCCTCCGGCGACGAGACCGGCGGCCAGTCCTCCTACATGAACGCGCTGCAGACCGACGCCTCCATCAACCCCGGCAACTCCGGCGGCCCGCTGCTCGACTCCAGCGGCTCGGTGATCGGCATCAACTCGGCGATCCAGTCCAACGCCTCCGCCAACGGCCGGGCCGGCAGCATCGGCCTCGGCTTCGCCATCCCGATCAACCAGGCCAAGTGGGTCGCCGACACCCTGATCAAGACCGGCAAGCCGGTCTACGCCAAGCTCGACGTGCTGCGCAACGACGACTACAAGGGCGACGGCGCGCAGATCCAGACCCGCGACATCCAGGGCCAGCCGGCCGTCACCCCCGGCGGCGCCGCCGACAAGGCCGGTCTCAAGCCGGGCGACGTCATCACCAAGCTCGGCGGAGTGCCGATCGAGAACGGCCCCGCCCTGGTCAGCCGGATCTGGACGCACAAGCCCGGCGAGACCGTCGACGTCGAGTACACCCGCAACGGCCAGCAGTTCAACACCAAGGTCACCCTCGGCCAGCGGGACGGCGACAGCTGACCCCCACCCGCACGAAACGGTGTGCACCGAACCCCGCCGGACCCGTTAGGCTGACCTCCGCCTGGAGAGCTGCCCGAGCGGCCTAAGGGAACAGTCTTGAAAACTGTCGTGCGGTGACCCCGTACCGTGGGTTCGAATCCCACGCTCTCCGCTGGTTGGAGAACCACCTGCTCAGGGCGGGTGCCGAGATCACTCGGCACCCGCCTTCCGCGTTTCCGGGGGCGGGGGTTGACCCTGACACGGTGGCAGGGGGTGGAGTGGGGGCACCATGTTGAACATCGGAGACTTCGCCAGCCACGGCCGGGTGTCGGTGCGGATGCTGCGCCACTACGACGCGATCGGGCTGCTGCGGCCCGCCAGGGTGGACCCGGTCAGCGGGTACCGGTCCTACGAGGCGTCCCAACTCGCCCGGCTCAACCGGGTGATCGCGCTCAAGGAGCTCGGCTTCACGCTGCAGCAGGTGCGGGCCGTCCTGGATGAGCAGGTGGACGCGGCCGAACTGCGCGGGATGCTGCGGCTGCGCCGGGCCCAACTCGCCGAGGCGATCGCCGCGGACGAGCAGCGGCTGACCCGGGTGGAGGCGAGGCTCCGGACGATCGAGAGCGAGGGGACCATGTCCGCACACGACGTCGTACTGAAGCGGGTGCCGTCCGTCCGGGTGGCCGAACTGACCGCAGTGGCCGCGAGTTACCAGCCGGAGGACATCGGACCGGTGATCGGCCCGCTGTTCGCGGAGCTGTGCCGGCGGCTGGCCGAGGCCGGGATCGCCGAGGCGGGCCCGTCCGTCGCCCGGTACGAGGACGTGCCGGAGGGCGAGGGCACGGTGCTGATCCGGGTGGCCGTCCCGGTCGGGCCGGCGGTGGAGCCGGGCCGGTACGGCTTCGCGGTGCTCGACCTGCCGCCGATCGAGGAGGCGGCGACGGTCGTGCACCGCGGCTCGATGGACGAGGCGATGGGGAGCTTCCAGGAGCTGGCCCGCTTCATCGACGCGAACGGCTACCGCTCGGCCGGCTACGCCCGGGAGCTCTACCTGGAGTGCCCGGACGACCCGGCGCGGTGGGTCACGGAGTTCCAGGAGCCGGTGGTCCGCCGGTAGGCCCGATCCGGCCGGGCCTCATGCCCGCGGATCCGCCGGGGCCCACTTGCCCGGCCCCCGGCGGGCGGGCAGAGTGCGGTGGAGGCGGCGGGCGGCGAGTGGAGGCGGCGATGGGTGACCTGACGGACCGACTGGCGCAGGGCCTTCCGGCCGGGGCGGTGGTGGTGGATCCGGACGTGACCGCCGCCTACCGCCACGACATGGCCGGCTTCTGCGCCGCCGGTGCGCCCGCCGTGGTGGTGTTCCCGGAGACGGTCGAGCAGGTGCAGCACGTGCTGCGCACCGCCACCGCGCTGCGGGTGCCGGTGGTGCCGCAGGGGGCGCGGACCGGGCTGTCGGGGGCGGCGAACGCCGTGGACGGCTGCATCGTGCTGTCGATGGTGAAGTTGAACCGGATCCTGGAGCTCGACCCGGTGAACCGGATCGCGGTGGTCGAGCCCGGCGTGGTGAACGCCGAACTGTCGCGAGCAGCCGAGGAGTTGGGCCTGTCGTACCCGCCGGACCCGTCCAGCTGGGAGTCCTGCACGATCGGCGGCAACATCGGCACCGGCGCGGGCGGGCTCTGCTGCGTGAAGTACGGCGTCACCAGCGAGTACGTGCTCGGCCTGGACGTGGTGCTGGCGGACGGGCGGCTGCTGTCCACCGGGCGCCGGACGGCCAAGGGCGTGGCCGGGTACGACCTGACCCGGCTGCTGGTCGGCTCGGAGGGCACGCTGGGCGTGGTGGTCCGGGCGGTGCTCGCGCTGCGGCCCGCGCCGGCGCCGCAGCTGGCGCTGGCGGCGGAGTTCCCGAGCGCGGACACGGCGGGCGCGGCCGTCTGCGAGGTGATGGCGTGCGGCCTGACCCCGTCGCTGATGGAGCTGATGGACGCGGTCAGCGTGCGGGCGGTCAACGACCTGGGGCGGATGGGGCTGCCGGAGACGACCCGGGCGCTGCTGCTGGTGGCCTTCGACGGGCCGGACCGGGAGGCCGGGCTGGCGCGGGTGGCGGAGCTCTGCCGGGCGGCCGGGGCGACCGAGGTGGTGCCGGCCGAGGACGAGGCGGAGTCGCAGCTGCTGCTGGAGGCCCGGCGACTGGCGCTGCCCGCGCTGACCATCGGGGTGGTCAGCCACGCCGGGGACGGCAACACCCACCCGATCGTGATCTTCGACGGCTCGGACGCGGAGCAGGCGGCGCGGGCGCAGCGCTCCTTCGACGAGATCATGGCGCTGGGGCTGGAGCTGGGCGGCACGATCACCGGGGAGCACGGGGTGGGGCTGCTCAAGCGGGACTGGCTGGCGCGCGAGCTGGGGCCGGTCGCGCTGGACCTCCAGCGACAGCTGAAGGCGGTCTTCGATCCGCTGGGAATCATGAACCCGGGCAAGATGGTGTGATGTTATTTCCCCCCATATTTCAGTACGACTTTCCGATGGTCTGGGAATGGCTGGAAAAGTCGACATGGGAGGGTGGTCGAACTTTTCGGGGGCGCGTTTCCTGATTTCCCTGCGCCGGGGGTGGTGCGCCTGGTGGCTCGCGTGACGGTGGAGCGCCCTGTCTGAAGGGCCCTCCGGGAGGCTGCCGTCCAAGCAAAGTGCCAGCTCAGTAGGGGTGTGTCGGCGCGCTGTCCGATTTTCGGTCCGTTATGCGCAGCCCGGGTGGATATCACGCTAACGGGCGAAAACTGCTCCGTCGACTAGTGCTTTGTCGATTTGTTGCGGAAGTCTGTCTCTCGGCGTCGCAGCCCGCAGGTGTTCGTCTGGCCGGCGAACTCCCGCACCCCCTGCTCGACAATTGCACGATTTACAGCTTCTTGGAGGCTCTCATGGCTCGCATCCACACCCGCCGGGTGGCCGGACTCCTGCTCGCCGCCCCGCTCGCGGCCGGCCTGCTGCTGGCCGGCGCCGGCGCTGCGGCGGCCGACAACGGTGCGGGCGCCGGTGCCGGCTCCAACGCCGGCGTGGTGTCCAACGTCGGCACGGGCAACGTGTTCGGCGGGGTCGACGGCAACTACATCTCCACCCAGCAGACCGCCACCGGGACGGGTGCCTCGAACCAGAACAACACCCTCGCGGTGAAGGACAACGCGGGCACCATCCTGGCCGGGCAGTCCAACAAGAACATCAACGTCGTGTTCGCCCCGATCTTCCACTGATCCGATCGGGCACCACCGACGGCGGGGGCGCCGGAGGTGGGCGGCCGCGGGTGAGCTGAGCACTCGCGGAGGGGCTCGAACCAGTCTCCGGGCGGAATCGCCGCCCGGGCGCGGATCAGAACAGCGCATGACCGGCCAGCGGAAAGGGTCACCGCGAAGCCGGCCTCGTGGGCGGTGCCGCCATCGGCACCGCCCACGAGTGCGTCCGGGGCCGGGAGCGAACCGCCCGGGCCCGCTCGTCGCCGGCTGCCCGTCGCCGCCGGCAGCGTCCGGCGCCGCCCGGTAGCGTCCGTCGCCGCCGACACCGCCCGGGACCGCCCGGGACCGCCCGGGACCGCCCGTCGAGGCAGGCCCGGACTGCGCGAACGCGTCCAGCGAGGGCCCGCGCCCGGAGCCGTCGGTGTTCGGCGGTACGGTTGCGCTCCGACAGCGCACCACGTGCCCGGGCCCGGGAAGGACGGCCCGGCCGGGGCGGCGACCGCGGCAACCGGAGGAGAGGGCGCGCGATGGCGGCGGAGGAGGAGGGCCTGACCGGCCCGGGCGAGGCCTGGCCTGCACCGGAGCCGGATCCGCGATCCGGGCCGGACGCCCGCCGGGAGCCGGCCGAGCACCGGCCCGAGCCGAAGTCCGTGCCCGAGCTGCTGCTCGGACGCCCGCCGATGGCCCGCCCGCTGCCGACCTTCGACGCCGAGGCCGCGCCCGCCGAGCCCGGCCCGCTGTTCGTGGACTGGCTCGCCACCGCGCTGGCCGCCGGCGTGCCGGACCCGCAGGTGGTCACCCTCTCCACGGTCGACGGGGACGGCCTGCCGGACGCCCGGGTGCTGGTGCTGCGCGACGTCGACGCGTCCGGCACCGGCTGGGTCTTCTCCGCCGCCGCCGACAGCCCCAAGGGCCGCCAGCTGGCCGACCACCCGGCCGCCGCGCTGACCGTCTACTGGCCCCAGCTGGGCCGCCAGGTCCGGGTCCGCGGCACCGTCGAGCGGGCCGCCGACCTGGTCGCCGCCGCCGAGTTCGCCACCCGCTCCCCGGACGCCCGGGTCGGCGCGCTGGTCGGGCGGCAGAGCGAGCCGATGGCCTCGCTCGCCGAGTACGACGAGGCCGTCGCCGTCGCCCGCCGCCGGCTGGAGGCCACCCCGGACGCCGTCGCGGCCGGGCACGCGGTCTACACCCTGTGGGCGCACGAGGTGGAGTACTGGCAGGGCGACGCGCAGCGCCGGCACGTCCGGCTGCGCTACACCCGCACCGGCCCGGTCCGGACCCCGGAGTGGTCGCGCACCCTGCTGTGGCCGTAACGGTCCGACGGTCCGAGGGCCAGGCCCTCGGACCGGCCGTGCCGCCCTACCGCCGCCCGGTCAGCGTGGCTCCCACGCTGGCCGCCACCACGCAGCCGATCCCGGCCAGCTGCGGCACGCCCAGCAGCTGGCCGAGCACCACCAGGCCGACCAGCGCGCTGACCGCCGGCTCCAGACTGACCAGCACGCTGAACACCCGCTGCGGCATCCGCCGCAGCGCGGTCATCTCCAGCGCGTACGGGATCACCGGCAGCAGCAGCGACACCCCGGCCACCGCGGCCAGCAGCCCCAGCGGCGAGGCGCCGGGCGCGGTCAGCCCGTCCCAGGCCTGGCCGAGTCCGAACGGCGCCAGGGCGAGCGCGCCGACCGTCATCGACACCGCCAGGCCCTGGAAGCCCTGGAAGGCGGCGCCGACCTTGTCGGTGAACAGGATGTACGCGGCGTAGCAGGCGGCCGCCCCGAAGGCGTAGAGGAGTCCGACCGGGTCGAGCCCGCCCCCGTCGCCGCCCTCGCCGAGCAGGGTCAGCAGGACGACGCCGCCGGCGGCGAGCAGCGCCCAGAGCAGGTGGCTGGCGCGCCGGGCGAAGACCAGGGCGACCGCGAGCGGGCCGAGGAACTCGATGGTCGCGGCGGTGCCCATCGGCAGCCGGTCGATCGCCCCGGCGAACAGGAAGGTCATCCCGGCCGAGGCCACGCCCAGCAGGGCCGCCGCGGCGAGGTCGCGCGGGCGCTTGTCGCGCAGCCGGGGCCGGGTGACGGCGAGCAGGATGACCGCCGCGAAGCCCAGCCGCAGGAAGGTGGTGCCGCTGACCCCGAGCGGGCCGAACAGCGGCTTGGACAGGGCGATCCCGGTCTGCACCAGGAACATCGCGGTCAGACAGAGAAGCGGCGCCGGGATCCTCTCCGGGCGCCGCAGGACCTTCGGGAGTCGGCCGGTGGGCCGGCCGGGGGGCGCGTCGGGCGGTGCCGTGGAGCCGGGTGCCCCGCCTCGTCGCCAGCTGCCCCGCTCGCCGGCGGGCTCGCCCTGGGGGGCGGGCGGCATGGCAAGCGCCTCGGCGACGGCGGCAGCCGGCATCGGGGCGGTGGTTTCGCTGGGATGGGAGCTGGGCATATGGGCGAGTTTGCCGTAAGGAGTGATAAACGGGCAAGCTCGTTACAACTATCGGGACGGATGTGGACGGGTACGGCCGAAAGGGTGGGCTCTCCCAGGGCGCCCGGCGTGGTTGCCGCGTTCGTCCGATGGTCCGTCAGTAGCAAGGGCGGGTGCGCTACCTCCGCCCCGCGGCCCTGTTCGCCGCCTCCCTCGTGCTCCTGCTGGCCACCGACGGGACGGGCGTGAGCGCCGGAGCCACCGCCCTCCCCCGCATCCGGGCCCTCACCCTGCCCGACCGGGTCGGCCCGCCCAGGATCCACGACGACTTCACCGGCCCCGCCTTCGACGTCTGCACCGCGCCGCCCCTCGACACCCTGCGGGCCTGGCACGGGACCTCCCCGTACGGCGCGCTCGGCATCTACGTCAGCGGCGCCCAGCGCGGCTGCGGCCAGCCCCGGCTCACCGCCGAGTGGGTGCGCCAGGCCCGCGCACTGGGCTGGCGCTTCCTGCCGGCCCACGTCGGGCTCCAGGCGCCGTGCAGCGAACTCGGCAACAAGCCGCGCCGGATCGACCCCGCCCACGCGGTCGAGCAGGGCCGGGACGAGGCCACCGAAGCCGTCCACGCGATGGGATCGCTCGGATTCGGCAAGGGCGGCCCGGTCTACCTCGACGTCGAGGCCTACCCGCGGCGCGACCCCGCCTGCGGCCAGGCCGTGGTCGACTTCGCCGTCGGCTGGACCCAGGCCCTGCACGCCGCCGGCTACCGCTCCGGCTTCTACTCCAGCCTCGACTCCGGCATCGCCGACCTGGCCGCCGCCGCCCGGGCCGGCAGCTCCCCGCTGCCCGACGCCCTCTGGTACGCCCGCTGGGACGACCGGGCCGACACCGCCGACTCCGGCGCCCTCGGCTCCGACCTCTGGGGCTACCACCAGCGCGTCCACCAGTACCGCGGCAACGTCGAGGAGACCTACGGCGGCGCCGCCCTCACGATCGACCGCAACCACGTCGACGGCCCGACCGCGGGCTGACGCGACGCCGATCCGTGACGCGGGCAACGGAGCCGGGATACTGACAGCGGGCGGGGCGGGGCGGCACAATCGGGCACGTCCGCGCGCATTACCGCCCGGTAGGTGCCGCAGGCGCAGCCGCCAGTGCCGCCAGGTCAAGGAGGACCCGTGTTCAGCACGATGCAGGACGTCCCGCTCACCGTCGCCCGGATTCTGGAGCACGGGTCCACCATCCACGGCCGGTCCACCGTCACCACCTGGGACGGCACCGGGCCGGTCGTGCGGACGTACGCCGAGGTGGGCGCGCGGGCCGCGCAGCTCGCCCACGCGCTCCGCGACGAACTGGGGGTGACCGGGGACGACCGGGTCGCGACCCTGATGTGGAACAACGTCTCTAAAGCACTCGTAGCCTGACCTGGGGAAACGCGGCGGAGCGGTATCGGCCGCGGTGGCGGAACAGCGAGAAGCCCCCCTCCGGCCGGAGGGGGGCTTCTCGTGCGCAGAGGCTGGTTAACCGATCAGCGAAGAAGCGGTGTGCATGTCGGGCATCCCCAGACTGTGAAGCCGGGGCCGCTGATGGCCTCGATGTGGGCTACTGCGGTCACGGTGTCGCGGGTGTCGCCACAGCGGTGGCAAGGTCGGATCGGGGTGTTGTGGGCCGGTCCGGCCTTCCCGTCGGGGGGTTGGGCGCCGCAGGTCTCGGTGATCGTCGTTGCCATCACGCACCGGCCCCGATGAGCGCCTGGGCGCCCAGGTAGGTGTAGCCGGGGTCAGGCAGTCCTGCCGAAGCCGCTTCGAGTGCCTGCCGCCGGGCGGTTTGCCGCTGGTCTTCGAGCAGCACCGCCACCCACAGCGGGACCACTCGGACCGTAGCCGGTCGGGGGAGTTCAGGCGCGGGGTCTTCTCGGGCTGGCTCGGGGGCTTCCTGAGCCTCTGGGGTGTACAGGCGGACGGGTGCGTGATCTTCCGCGTTCAGCGGCTTCGAGCGCTCGATTACGTGCGGCGGGATGTTCCAGAGTGCGGGCATCTCCGGTTCCGGCGCGGTGGGCGGCGCTGGGGGCTTGGCCTGGAACGGGTCCCCCGCCTCTATGGGCAGGTACAGCGCTATCAGGCCAGCCAGCAGGATGCCGGCCCAGGTGAAGAACACCCAGGCGATAAAGTGGGTCATGTCTTAGCTCCGAGAAAGCTAGGGCCATTCCCCGGGACCGTTGGCGCGGTCGCCGGGGCTCTTGTCGCGTTGACCTTACTAGGGGTCCCTACCACTGTCCATCACTCCCTATAGCACCCGACTGCCGTCAGCGCCCGTCGACGGATACCTTCGTGGCATGGAGTTCGACCCGACCCGTCCCAAGTGGCGACAGATCCGCGACGAGATCGCCCGCAAGATCGAAATCGGCGAGTACCCGCCCGGCTATCTCATTTCGGCGGTACAGCTCGAACGGGACTTTGGCGTGGCGCGCGCGACCGTTCAGAAGGTCACGGCATCGCTGCGCGCAGACGGGCTGATTCGGACTGAAACTGGGATGGGCAGCTTCGTCACGGACCGCACACAGAGATGAGCCCCGCCCAGGCGAACCCGGACGGGACCCGGTCGAACGTTAGAGCCCTTCCGGGCAGGCGATCCCGTCCACAGTGCGCGGGCAAGCAATGAGAGCGCGCGCGACGTACTGGCTGTTGTTCGGGTACCAGCCCCAGACCACATCACGCCCCGAAGCCTGGGCCAGCGTGTCCCTGACGAACTCCAGGCGCGCCTTGTCATCGCTTCCGTAGGACTCCGGGTAGGGGTACTGGGCCAGCTCCCCGGCCATCCAGTCGACCGCCTTGTCGATCTCGTGGAACGTGCCCCTGATCAATCGCGGGGGCTTCCTCAGCCAATACTTAATTTCCATGGGCGGCAGCTCGTCGTCAACGCTCTTACTCTCCGCCCGTTCCCGTCCGATCCACCCGTATGCATGCCAGTGCAACGCCATGACTCCCCATCAGGTCGGCGCCGGACCGGCCCCCAGCGTTCGGGAACCGGCCCGGCTGATCACTTCAGGCTAGCGAGTCAGGCGAGGTAGTCACGGCCGTCGTCGCTGTCGCCGGGCTGCGGGTTGCTGCCGCCGCCGTCGTCGGGGCTCTCGTCCGGGTCGACCCCGACGACGGCTCCGTACGGGCGGCCGTCGTCGCTGTCGCACTGCATCAGGCCATCCGGGGTCTCCGCCCAGAACTTCAGGTCGACGGCGAACCCGGCCTTTTCCATGGCCTCGATCGTGCGGCCCAGGTCGGCCTTACCGCGCCCGCCCGCGTTCGGCCGGGGGTTGTGGTGGATGAACCGACCGGCCACCTTCTCGAACCACGCGGCGGCGTCCGCCGTGTGGAGGTAGAAGGCGTGGACGCCCTTGTCTACGGCGGCGCTCGGCATCAGCGCCGGACCGTCGTACTGCGCGACCGTCGCCAGGAAGGCGACCGCCTGACCCACGATGCGGTCCGCGTACTGCTTCGGCGCGCCCAGCTCCGCGACCGCGAACGCGGCGACGCTGGAGAACAGCTTCGGGTCGACCAGCTCACGGCCGGTTCGCTTGGCGGTGTCAATGGTGCTCAACTTTGCCTCCTAGATGGGAGGGCCGTACCCACGGAAGTGGGCACGGGTTGTGCAACCCGCCGGCTCAACCGACGGGAGTCTGATGGGTTGTGCGGACTAGCTACCCACGGAGGTAGCCGGTTGGAACGGGAGTCTCGCGGACGCGGGCGGACGGGACGTTCGCGCCCGCTCGTACTCGTTCTCGACGTGCAGCGGGCCCGCGCACTTGAGCGCCCAGTAGACGGGCTGGCCGTGCGCGTTGTGGCTGCGGAACGCCACTTCGGTGCGGAGCGTGACCTTCGAGTCGGCGTCCAATACCCGGCGGCGGCGCACGAACACGCCCTCTCGTCCGTCCGTGTGCAGGTACCAGCCCTGGAGAGTCAGGTCCAGGTCGTCAACGCAGCCGCCCGCCGCCCGCTCCGGACATCGACAGCCAGTGCCCGGGTCGAACTCCAGGTCGTCGTAGATGGCAGTCGCGATGCTGCTGTACAGACTCGGGGCGATCGGCTCAGCCGGCAGCCGTCGGGGGATCGGCACCGCAGGTAGCTCCCTTCTTCGAAGTGGGGTCTTCCCGGTACAGCGCAACCCCGGCGTCAAGAAGCTTCGCCCGTAAGGCCTGTTCGGGCGTCGGGCGACTGATGTAGGGGTAGGGACAGGGCCACACGACTTGGTTAGACCCGGGCTCACGCAGGTACGCGACCCCGCGCGTGTAGTTGTGGACGATTCCGATCCGCGTGCCGAGCTGGGTGTCGACAGCGGTCGAGCCGGGCGACGGGCCAGTCAGGCGACCGGCCACGGCCGGGGAGACGGTCCCGCTGTTCTCCACATCGGTTCGCGCGGCCAGTTCGGCCGCCTCAACGCCGTTCTTCCAGTTTCGCCACCGGGCCACGTGCGGTTCCTTGTGCTGGCAGGTACAGGTGGGCGCGGTCTCGCCCGTCCACGACGGGGGGCATGTACGGACGAGACCGCTGTTCCCGTACCGGGACGTCCACTCAGGACCGACACTGAGTGGTGGTACGGGAGTTGGAGCCCGTCCCGAGCGGGCCGTTTCCATGACTGCGCGTCCGGGACGGGGGTCTAGGTGCTACTCGACGGGCTTCTTCGACTGCTCGATCCGGCGGAGTTCTCCGTCTTCGTCCGTGACCAGAAGCACGAGCGGCACGTCGTCAGCGATGAACAGTTCCCGGCGGACCGAGTCAGCAATGACCTCTTCGTAGTACCGATTCATGTCATCGGTCGTGACGTACGGATCGGACAGTGCGCCCTCGATCTCCAGCTGGTACCCGTCGGCGGGCACGACTTCCACGCGGACCTCACGTGCTGCCGGGGGCTCCATCTGCGCTCGTTCCTTCAAGGTGTTCGGGGCGGTCGGGGTTCGCCGGGAGCCCCAGACGGCGCCGGTCGAGTTCCGCGCGAAGTGCCAGACGATAGGCCCGTTCGTCACGGACGATCTCGCGACGTCGGGGGCTGAACATCGTTACCGGCCAGGCAAATTGGGCGTGCAGACCCCAGAGCATCTGAGCCGTGACTACCGGGTGGGTGACCCGGTGAAGCCAAAGCCGACTCCAGGAACCACGCGTCACGCGGCGGGAACCGGGGCGGTGGTCCGGCGCCGGACGGGCTTACGGCCACAGACCTGAACGCGGACTTCGTCACCCTGGTACCCCGACGGCATCAGGTAGCCGAAGCAACCACAGTCGTACCGCCAGCCGGCGCATCCGTCGGGGGTCGGCGGGTCGGGCCGGATCAGCGTGCCGCACGGGGGGCACACGTCGGGCTCGGGGTCGTCCAGGTCGGGGGGCGGTTCACTCATGAGGTGGTGCCCTTCTGTGGGGAGTTGACCTCTTCGAAGCAGGGGTTCGGCGACGACGACCGCCGCGCCGAACACGGTGCCAAACAGGACCAGGACGACGAGCGCCCGGTAGCCGTACGGCTGACCGCGTATAGCCATGTCCGCCACGAGCGCGACCGCCAGGGCGGCGACGGCCACCACGCCGACCAGCGGCAGGTAGACCCGAGGCGGGGTCACCGGTACGTCGAAGCGACCGAACCCCTGGGGGCTCCAGCCGGGTTGGCGTACTCCAGCGGCGGGCAGACAGGTTCGACATCGACAGGCTGCGCCGCCCACTCACACCCGCCATGCTCCGGACGTAGGTAGTACCTACCGGCCAAGGTGCCCATGTAGACGCCGACCCGCCGACTACGCCGGTCGTGGACGAGCTGTCGATCCGTCGGCTTGAACAGGGTGCCCATGCCGTTGCCTCCTACCGAGTTGCGTTGCGGTAACTAGCCAACTGCACGGGGAAGCCAGAGGGGTATACCTGACAGCACGACAGAACCTGATGTACGGAATGGGGTTGCGGATGGCGGGACGACGAGTGCGCACAACGCTGCGACCGGAGACCTTTGCATGGGTGTTTCGGGATCTCCGGACAGCCGCCGGCTACTCCACCCATCTGAGTCTCGCCACGGCGCTTCACGTGTCCGAATCCTTCGTACAGAAGATCGAGAGCAGCCAGCGCAAGCCCCACCGAGACTTCGTGCACGACTGCGACGCCCTGTTCGGTACCAGCGGGCAACTCATGCGGTCGTTCGATGACACCGACTGGAGGATCATCGATCATCCAGATTGGTTCCAGATGTACGCCGACACGGAAGCTAAGGCCACCCGGATTCGAGGACTGCACACTGAGCGCGTGCCGGGCCTACTTCAAACAGCCAACTACGCCCGCGCGCTGGTACGGCATCTCAACCCGGACTCCGACCCGGACGACATCGAGCAGACGGTCCAGGCCCGATTGCACCGACAGGGCCGGTTCCTCGATGTCGACGGCCCTGAGCTCGTCGCCATAGTGGACGAAGGGGTCATCTGGCAGCATGTCGGCGGACGCATGGTCATGTATGACCAGCTCGCGCACCTGTTGACCGTCTCCGAGCAATACCCAAACGTCCACTTGCACGTTGCTCAGCGAGAGTTGGGCGAGAGGACCGGCCAGGGAGGCTTTCACTTGCTGACCCTTCCGGAAGGTTCCACATGGACCTACACCGAGGTTCTGGGCCACGGACGCTTCATCACTGATCAGGAAATCTCAGCAGTGCACAGCCGGGCCTATGATCGGCTCCGTGCGGAAGCGCTGAACTGGACGGACTCCGCACGCCGGATCCACCGCGCCATGAGGGAGCTGCTGAACGTGACCACCCCCCGCCCGCCTTACATCCCTGTTGACTGGCGCCGCCCGCGCGACTGGAAGACCTCGTCAGTCAGCCAGGGCAACGGGGGCGAGTGCGTTGAAGTTGCAGTCAGCGCAGCACCGGTCGAGGGCATCGTTCCCGTACGGGACTCGAAGGACCGGCAGGGCCCGGAACTTGGCTTCTCCCCCGCTGGCTGGCGGTCCTTCGTGTCGGCCATCCGGAGCGGCGAGTTCGGCGCCGTTTAGTTCCTCTCAACGACAAGAACGCCCCCTGTCCGGCCGTAGCCGGTACAGGGGGCGCTGTGCTGTCTATGGGGGGTCGAGGTGGCGGGCGGTGCGCTGGTCGACGCGGTCGATGGCGTCGCGGAGTGAACTGCCGCTGTTGGGGTGGAGTTCGTGTTGCACGGTGGCGAGTTGCTGTTCGATGGTGCCGAGTCGGGTCATGACGCCGGGGCGGCCGGGGACGCCGGGGCGGTCGTCGGTGCCGGTCCAGTCGTCGACGAAGTCCTCGACGCGCTGTGCGAGGTGGCGGGCGCCGCGGGTGGCTCGCCAGAGTAGGCCGAGTGCGGCGGAGAGGGTGATTACCGCGCCGGCCCAGAGCAGGACGTCGTCGAGGTGGCCGGCGCTGGTGGGGGCGCTCACTCGGTGGGGTCCTCCTCGGTGGTCCGGAGCCAGGCGGGCAGGACCTGCTCGACGGCGGGCAGGGCCATCACGCGCGTGATCGCTCCGGCTACGGTGAGGGCCACGGCGATACCGGGCAGGGTCTCGGGGATGCCGGCGGTGGAGACGAGTAGGGGGAGTGCGGCGAGCAGGCCGAGCACGGTCTGCAGGCCGGTGCGGATGGTGCGCCGGGTGGCGTTGGTCAAGGGAGTCTCCTGTTGGTGGGGCCCGGGGCCGGCCGGCCCCGGGCAGGGCGGGTGGGTTAGCGGACGGTGAAGCCGTGCCGGGCGCCGAGCTGGTCGAGGGAGGCGCGGCCGGGGATGCCGTCGGCGGCGGTGCCGCGGTACCCGAGGGAGCGCTGCCACGCGGCGTAGGCGGCCACGGTGCGGGTGCCGAACGAGCCGTCGCCGGCCCACTGGGCGTCGAGCAGGCCTTCGGCGGCGAGCGCGGCCTCGACGGGTCGGACGGCGTCGGGGTAGGTGGTGGCGCCCTGGTCGAGGCCGGGGTCGCGGCGGGCGGCGGCGATCACCTGGTCGAGGTCGATGAGGGTCTGCTCGCCGGGCAGGGCGCCGCCGAGCAGGCGCCGCAGCGACTGCTCACCGGGGATGCCGTCGGCGTCGCCGCCGCTGTATCCGAGGCTCTGCTGCCACGCGGCGTAGTTCTCGGTGTCGGCGTCCGTCCAGTCCTCGTTGGGGCCGACGGTGTAGTGCTGGCCGTAGCCGGCGGTGACGAGTGCCTCGCCCACCTGCCGTACCTGGGGGCCGTGGGCGCCGTAACCGTACTCCTGACCGCCAATGGTGACTCGGTAGCGGGCGGGGCCGGCCGGTTCCGGCGGCGGGGGCGGTGTGGGGGTGGTGGGGTCCGGGGCGCCGTTGGCGTGGGCGACGATCGACGGGAAGACGACCGTACGGAACTGTTCGATCCGGGCGTCGCCGGGGCAGGCCGTGCCGGACGTCGACCACGACCGGAACAGCCCGTGATACCCGTACCCGGGGTCATCGGCGCTGCGGCAGATGCGGAGCGGGATGCCGTGCTCGCGGTGGAGCCAGACGCCCAGGGCGACGAGCTGCTCGATCTGCTGGTCGGTCCACGGGTCGGTGTGCTGGTTGTTGGACTCGGTCTCGATCGACACGGCACCGGTGCCGTCGCTGCGGCGGTTCGCCGCCGCGTTAGCGTCCGCCCTCGTCTGCGTGCCGATGAACTGCGCGATCGCTCCGTCGTACCCGAGCCCGAAATGGCTCTCCAAGTTCGTGCTGTCGCGCCAGTACTCGTAAATGCGGCGCGGCGACCACTCAGCCGCGATGCTGTGCAGGATGAACTGCGTGGGCACGATGGCCGGTTGGGCGTCGGATTCGGGCTGCAGCTCCATGCGTTCGGCGCCGGGGTACCAGGACATAGGGGGTGTCTCCAGACATGGGAAAGCCCCGGGGCCGGACGGCCACGGGGCGGGGAGAGAGGGGGAGTTGGGGTCAGCGGGTCTGTGTGCCCAGGCATCCGGCTGCGCAGGCGTAGACGTTGCCGGTGCCGCCGGTGCGCCAGGCCTTGATTTCGATCTTTGTTAGGGCGGCGTACTCGCCGGGGCAGAGCTTCGGGCCGTCGGCGAAGTAGTACCAGTCACCCGAGTTGATGGTGTGCTGCTCGCCCCAGGGCTGGCCGTCGACGTAGACCTGCACGGCACCGGTGGTGCCGAAGTCCGCAGCGCCGTAGGCGGCCACGTTGAGCATGGGGTGGTAGCGGATGTGTGCCGCCGTCCACAGGGCTTCAGGGCTGCCTGACTGCGTCTTTGGGTACCTGTCGAGGTCCCCGTCGGCGTAGAACGGCGTGTGCAGGTAGGGCACGCCGAGACCGCCGTTGATCCGGTCTTCGGTGAAGATCGTTGATCCGCGGCTGTCGTAGATATCAATGCCCTGCGGCATCTTGCCCGGTGACCACATGGCGAGGGCGAGTGAGCCGTCCTCGCGGCTGATCAGAACGCCGTACTGTTCGCTGCCGTCCGGGTGGTCCGGACTGATTCCCCCGATGTACACCATTTCTTGGCCGGTCTTGGCCTTCACTTGGAGGGTGCCGCCTTCGGCGATGACGACAGGGCGGTGCTGGATCTGGTCGAGGGCTGGGCGGGTCTGCGCGCGGCCGGACAGTTCGCGCACCTGCCGCTCCAGGGTCCGGATGCGGTCGAGGAGATCCTGCGGGATCGCGGCCAACTAGTCTTCCTCCAACGTGAGTTTGGCGGTCTCGGGGCGCCCGCGCTCCGGGGGCGTGACTGCGATGCCGATGATCCGGAATCGGGCGCTCATCCCTTCGGGCCACCACAGGTCGACGATCCGCACGCGGACCGTAGCGCCGAGCAGGGCGGGGGTGATCTGGCCGTCGAGTCGCACGGTGAGCTCGGGCACGGTGTGCGGGTCGAGGTGGGCGTCGGCGTCGGCCCGGGCGTGCGCGTCGAGGGTGGGCTGCTGTTCAACCGTGCTGTAGTCCGAGCTGCCGTCGAGGCGCGGCCAACCGGCCTCGACGTCCGCCGCGGTGGTGATCAGCGAGGAGAGTAGCGGCGTGCTTTCGGCAGTCTGGTTGCGGTTGACGCTTGCGCCGCGGGACTGCCAGGCGTTGGCTTTGCGCGTGGCGTCGGTCGGCCACGTGTACGAGATGATCGGTCCGGGGCGGGTGAGCACGATGTCGCCGCGGCCGGCGCGGATGATCGGGTGGCCGAGCTGCAGTCGCTTGATGCGTCGGCCGGTGGCGGGGTCGCGAAGGGATGCGATCCGCCACTCGAAGCCGTGCTCGACACGTGAGAGTTGCTCGATCAGGTCCCGGATGAACGGCAGGTCGTATCGGCTGTAGGACCGATCTCGCGGGACGCCGGAGATCTCGGTATCGGCTTCGATGCCGATGTCGCCCCCGGGCTGCCCGGCGGTGTACGAGATGAGGTTGCGGACGATGTCGAACTGGTCGGCGCCGTAAACGACTTGGGAGTCGTAGAGCATGCGGTGGGACAGGTAGCTGTCCCAGGTGGCGGCCTGTAGATCGAGCTGCAGGCGCCCGCGGTCGTCGCTCTGCAGGCTGGTGGTCCAGAGGATGCCGCCCCACCAGATCGCGCCGTCGCGTTCGACCCACAGCCCGGTGCGACCGGGGACCAGGGCGGCGCGGGCGCGGACGGCGAGCTCGGCGGTCGCGAGGTGCACCGTCGCCCGCAGTGAGCCCGACTTCCCGAGGTACTCGTCGAAGCTGACGGCCCACAGCGGTAGGACGTCGAGGAGTTGATCGGAGCGGAGATCGCAGATCAGGATGCGGTACGGGGTGGGGGGCAGCGACGCGACCACCCCCCGGGGTGCCCGGGGCCGGTGGCCCTAGGCGGTGGTCTCGTAGGTGATCTGGATACGCATGGTCGACAGGATGTTGCCCCAGTACAGGCCGATGCTGCCGGGGGTAACCAAGCCAAGATCGCTCACCCGGTAGGCGAACACGTAGGCGACGCTCGCGCCGCGCTCGATGCACGGGGTGAGCAGCTTCCAGGCGTTGCCGGCGCCGTCGACGTAGCGGCCGGTGCCCTGCCAGCCGAGCGGGGCCGCACCGTCGACCGCGGGGAACGGCAGGCTCACGGTGATGTTGGCCGAACCGAGCACACTGTCGGGGCCCCAGGCGAGCGAGGCGACCACCTCGACGCGGCGCCCGATGCGGCAGTAGCGGCCGGACGGTACCGAGGAACCGAGCGACTCCAGACCGCCCCACGTGGGCGTGTACGACGTCCACCCGCCCATCGGCACCCACCCGGTACCGGACCACCGTTCCAGGCCGTTGGCGCCGTCGCGCCACTGACCAACGTAAGTGCCGAACGCTAGACCCGAGTTGGGCATGATGCCGCCGATGGCCTGCGGGTAGGCCACCCACGCGGCCCCGGACCACCGCTCGACGCGGGCGCCGGTGTCACGCAGTTGCCCGGTGTAGGAGCCCGGGTCGGTAGAGCCGTCCGGTCGGACACCGCCGGCCGCCACGGTGTAGGTGCGCAGGTCGGTCAGGGCCGTTGCCCAGGGGATTCCGCCGGTGCCCGCGGACGCACCGACCGGTACCCGCACCGACCACAGCGGCAGCGAGCAGGCCGGCGCCGCCGGCGCCCCGGGCTTGGAAGCCGGCGCGCCCTGCACGATCTCGACCGACACCAGAGCTTTGCCACTGGCGTCGAACAACCCGTCGTACACCCTGATGACGATCAGGTCGATCCGGTCGTACTGCGGGTGCCCGGCCCCGAAGGTGAGCGCCTCCGGCGCGGTCACCGTGACCGGGTAGCCGCCCTGAAGGACACTCCCCTGCACGACTGCGCGGCCAACGCCGAGCTGCGCCTGCATCGGCGCAGTGGACGTGAGCAGGAGCGGGGTGCCGCCGGGGATGACCCCGGGGGCGGTGGTGGTCGGTCCGGTGGGGGTCATGGTGCCGATGGGGGACAGGCGGGTGTCGGTGCGGCTCTGCCCGGTGGGCGGGAGCCACGCGGCGCGCACGGTCATGCGGGGTGCCTCCTACCAGTAGGCATGGCGCCAGCGCAGCAGCGCGCGGGCGTCCGGGTGCGGGGGGACGTCGGGGGCGCCGCGGAACGCGAAGTCGGTCACCCCGGGCGGGACGGCGAGTAGCTGCTCGGGCGCCGAGAGATCGGTCACGGTGTAGATCCGGGAGGCGCCGCCCAGGGTGACCGTGGCGGCCGCGGCGTCGACGACGAGCTGCTCGCCCGGGCCGAGCGTGAGGTCGTACTCCCACCGCCGGCCGGTTCGGACGCAACGAAGGGAGGGGCTCGTTACGGGCCCAGTGAAGGTCAGCACGGCCGGCGCGTCGGCGTTGCCGGCGTTGGTGGCGGTGAGGCTGCCGGACGCGCCGCCGGCCCCGAAGGTGAGCCCGGCCTCGACGGCCGGGCCACCGGCGGGCGGGGGCGGGGTGGTGAGGTGCCAGTCGAGGCCCTGCTCGACCGCACCGGCGGCCTGCCAGTCGAGGCCGGCCTCGTCGACCGGCAGTCCAGCCTCGGCCTGCTGCTCCGCCAGCGAGTAGCGGCGCGGGTCGGTGGCCTCGAACTGCAACGCGCACCCGGTGATGGTGCCGACCCGGTAGCCGCGGCCGGTCGGCACCGACCACCGCAGGCACCGCGCCCACACCATCAGCGGCCCGCGCTCGTCCACCTGCACCACGAGCGGCACCTCGTCAACCAGCGACACCGCCCCCGCCTCGAAGGCGGCGACGGCCGCGCCGATCCGGGCGGCCGGCGCCCGGATCGTGATCTCATCCACCGTGATCGTGCGCGGCTGCGCCCAGAGGTCGCCGGGGTAGGCGCCGTGTCCGGCCGGCCTGTTGGTCGTGCCGGAGTCGAACGAAGGGCTGTCGGACCAGCCGGTGAGCTTGCGCCACCGGTAGGGGGTGCCAGGGCCGAGCAGCAACTGCTCGCCGAACTGGATGTGCCCGGGGGCGAGCACGCGGTCGCCCGCGGCCACGGCATCACCCCCTGCCCTTGAGCTGCCAGCCGAGCGCGGCCGCGATCTGGTCGGGGCTCTGCCCGCCGGCGTTGAACTGCTCGATGTGCAGCAGCGGCCCGGATGGCCCGGCCGGGGTGCTGGCGTAGGCCATGACCGGCGCCGGCCCGGTGGGCACAGGACCCCGCACCGCCGCAGTGAGCGCCGGAGTCTCCGGCACCTCGACCAACTCCCGCATGGTCTCGGCGAGTTGCGGCTGCGCCGCCTCGATGCCGGACACGATGCCGGCAGGAATCCAGCGGCCAACTGCGCTCGCCATCACGCGACTTGGCGAGTGGATGCCGAGTGCCTTAGCGATCGGTCCGGGGATCAGGTTTATTGCCCAACTGGTCAGGGTGTCGCGCAACCAGCCGCCCATGGACTGAATGCCCGACCACAAGCCGCGGACTACATCCTTGCCCTTGTCGATCAGTAGCAGGCCCATATTCCCGAGGGAATCCGCGATGCGCCCGGGCAGGCCGCGGACGTAGTCGACCAGGGCGCCGGCGCGATCGGCCACACCGGACCGGATCGCATCCCAATGACGGATGATCAACCCGACAAGAGTCCAGTTGAGAAAAAAATCGACGATCCTCCCAGGAACTCCCCGGATGAAATCCGTGGTCGCATTCCACCCGGCGACCGCACCGTTCTTGATCGAGTCCCAATGGCGGATCAGAAGTCCGACGAGTGAGAACGTCATGAAGGCGTCGACCATGAATTGTGCGGCGCCGCGAACTACGCCAACAATCCAATCCCAGGCCGCCGCTGTAGCGCTTTTGATGGCGTCCCAGTTGGACACGACCAGCGCGACCAGCCCGACAACGGCAGCGATCACCAGCGCGACGGGGCCGATCGCGATCAGCCAGGCAGCGGCCACCCGGGCGGCCTGCAGCGAGCTCTGCGTGCCCATCAGGACCCACGTGCCGACCACCCGCGCACCGGCCGCCACCGCCGCGCCGCCCTGCGCAGCCCAACCCGCGACCATCTGCGCGTTGGTGACCAAGTACACCGCCCCGGTGGCGACCGCGGTGGCACCCTGCGCCACCCACCCTGCAACCAGGGTCGCGGTGGTGACTGTGCCCTGCACGCCAAGGGCGATGAGGGTCGGCAGCATGATGGCGGTGATCACGCCCGCAGCGATCGACACTGCGAGGCTGTGCTCGCTGACGAACCGCTTGCCTGTGTCGAACTTTTCGCCCAGGGTGCCGACCCAGTCCGCGGCCGACATGAGCGCCGGCACCACCCTGGACCCGAGGACTTCGACAGCCCCCTGCTGCAGGCCCCGCGTGAACTGC
This sequence comes from Kitasatospora sp. NBC_01300, assembly GCF_041435235.1. NCBI lineage: Bacteria > Bacillati > Actinomycetota > Actinomycetes > Kitasatosporales > Streptomycetaceae > Kitasatospora > Kitasatospora sp. NBC_01300. Next base: position 4,110,242 of record NZ_CP108408.1, read on the forward strand.
GTCCACCGGGTGGATGCGTTGTCGCGCATCGTGTCGCCAGCCTTCTTGGCGGCACCGTCGACCGCGCCGAGCCCAGCAACCGCGGTCGACGGGTCGAGAGAGAAAAGCGCCTTCGAAAGGTCCTCGGCCTGCGTTCCCAGAAGCGCAACAGAAAGGCGTGAACGCTCCGCAGGGTCTTTCACCAGCCGTAGCCGGTCCATGAGCTGATCGAGCGCGGAATTAGCCTGCGGCCCGCCCTTGGCGAAAGCGGTCGCCATTTTATCCGCGTTCAAGCCAAGGCTTTTCAGCCCGTCGGCCGCAGAGCCGTCCTTAACTCGGATGTTCAGTTCTTTGAAAGCATCCGCCACCACATCGGCATCACGCGCGCCGGCTTCGAGGCCTTGATGGATAAGGCCCATGGCCTGCTTTGCGTCGACGCCCAGATCGCGAAATTGCGTCGGATATTCGTTGAAAGTGTCGAGCAGGTCCTCGCTCTTATTCGCGCCGAGCTGCGCGCCGCGCACGAGAACATCAAATGCCTCGTCGGCGTTCTTCGCCATTCCCGTTTTGAGCATCTGCCCAACGGATCGCGCGACAGGGCCGACTTCCTCACCGAGGATGTCGGCGACCTGCTGCGCGCGGCCGCCAACCTGCTGCAGGTGCTCGGCAGTCGAGTCCGCCGGTACGAGACCCTGCTGCCACAGGTGCTTCAGTGCCTCGTTCGCGGTCTCGACACTGTCGGTGTACCCGCCGGAGTACAGCTTCCCCGCAGCCTTGCCCAGTTGGGCGGCCTGCTCCGGGCTGGCGCCCAACTGCGCCGTGAGCAGGCTCGTACCCTTTTGCTGGTCGACGGCCTCGGTCAGGCCGACCACGACGGCGGCACCGATCGCGCCACCGATCAGCGCGCCCTTGATGGCGCTAAGCGACTTCGTGATGCCGGAACTGGCACGCTCGGCGCCGCGCTCGGACTGGTCGGCGAGCCCGTCGCCCAGGTCCTTCCCAGCGGCTTGGCCGGCGCGGCCGGCCTCGTCCTCGACGACCTGCCCGGTACGCCGGATGCCCTGCTCGGTGCGGCGCAGGCCCTGCTCGGCACCGGAGTCGTCGACGGTGATGGTGGCGAGCAACTCGCCGACGGTGAGCGCCAACTCGGCTCACCCCCTCGCCGAGCGAAACCATCACCAGATGATCCGCTGGTAGAAGTTCGTGGCCTTCGGCCTGATGCAGCCAGCGACCTACACCTCGGCGGGCAGCCCGGTGATAGCCGCGATCTCTGAAGGCGACGAGATGGCGCGCGGGGTACGGGCCCACAGCTCACGGAACCGCGAGCGTTCGTCGAGGCCTCCGAGCAGGACGACGAACCGCCGCTCAGACAACGCGGCGACGTCGGCCGCGCTCAGACCGTAGGTGCGGGCGAGGTCGGCCTCGACCGCCGCCCAGTGGGTCAGGACCGCCGACCAGAGCCCGCCCGCCGCGCCCGCGGCGTCGCCTTCGCCCGGCGCTGCGCCCGGTTCGGGGCCGGCGCCCCCGGGGCTTTTCCCCCGGCCTGCTCGTCGTGCAGCTCGGCCGCCCGCGCCATCGACACCGATCCGGGGCTGCGGACGTTGGCTGCGGCGTAGATGAGCAGGATGCCGAGCTGGCGGTCGGTCATGCCCCGCTCTGCCCAGTGGTCGAGGGCGTCGACGCCGACCAGGGCGCGAAGCATGGTCCGGACGTCGGCGGGGTCGTTCGAGTGCTGCAGGCGGTCGAGCTGCAGGGAGAAGATCAGCGGCAGGGACTCGGGCAGGGTGTAAGTGCGGCCGTAGAGGCGAAACGTTTCTGCGCGACTGCGGGACTGCTCGGCGAAGAACGCATCGAAGTCCGCGAACCCGTCGCCGTGGTCCTGGTGGTCGAGGTCGAGCTGCTCGTCGTCGATCACGAGCCACCCCCGGCCGGCGGGGTCACGACCGAGCTGGTCGGCTTCCCGCACCGGGTGATCGTCGCGGACCACGACGTCTTCTCGGTGGTTCCGCCGCCCTGCTCGCCGGGGGTCACCGTGGCGTCCCAGACCACCCACGATGTCTGGCTGCGGTGTCGCCAGCGCACGAGGTTGTGGGAGTCGACGCCGAGCCGGTAGGTCCACACGTCGTCGATGTAGGCCTGCCCCGGGTCGCGCTTGCCGGTCTTGTCGGCGGCGTACTTCGACTCGACCGAGAGGGACGCGCCACGCTGCATGACGTCCTGGGAGAAGAACCCTTCGTCGTCAAACGACGTGATGTCCTCCGTTTCCTCGCTCTCGCCGGGGTTGTGGCTGAACGACGTCAGGAGTCCTACGCGCAGCCAAGTTTCGGTGCTGGTGCTCACATCCTGGACTTCGAAGATCCAGCCGCGGGCATCAATCGGGCGTACGGGGGTGGTGGGGGCCGGCATGGTCACCTCCTAGGTAGGGCGGTCGGTGGTCGCCTCGATGTCGAGACGGAAGTTCACGGCGTGTTCGTGCCGGCCGCCGGCGTCGACGCCGAGCGGGTAAGGGGTCTGCTGCGCGATGCACAGCACGAGCCACAGTTCGCCGGGCAGGTCGATACCGGCGAGCCCGTGAAGCGCCGCGTAGAGCGCTTCGGCACGGGCTCGGGAGACGCGAGGGTCGGCGGTGCCCCGCACGCGCACCTGCAGCGACCGCTCGTCCCAAGCGTTGAGCGGGTCGGGGACGCCCGCGCCGTACAGGCTGAGCTGCACCGCGCGATCGGGCGCCGGGGGCATCAGCTCGATGAAGGTGTCGCCCCGGGTACCGGTGGGGTCGTAGGTGAGCAGGCCGGCGGCCTGCAGATAGCGGGCGAGGGAGTCGAGGAGATCAGCCACCAAGCGCCCGCCGGACCGCGGCCGCGATGATCTGCTCGACCGCCGCGGCCTGCTCGGCGGCGGGGCGCTCCAGGTACTTGGCGCTGCGGCCGGCGTCGTGTCGGGCGTTGAGATCCTCGTGCACCCTGGTCGCGTAAGGGGTGTCGTAGGAGACTCCGGCGACGAGCTGCTGCTCGTCGACGCTGGCGACGCCGGAGCGGGCGAGTGTGCCCTCTTCGATCGGCACGACTTCGCGGGAGGCCTGCAGCACGTGCTCGGCGGCGGCGAGAAGGCCGCGCGCGGCCGCGGCCCGCTCGGCGCGTAGGACGGCCGTGCCGGTCCACTCAACTCGACTGCGGGGCCGACTCATTCGCACATCACCTCCTGATGGGCGGGTACGGGCAGGCCCGGGGCGTCGATGGTTGAGACCGTGATCGGGACAGTGGTGCGGCCGGTGGGCAGGGTGATTCGGGAACCGGCCGGCACGGTCGTGTCGAGGTCGAGCAGGACCTGCGCCGGGCTGACGACCTGTCGGCCGTCCGGCGCCCGGACGAGCCGCACGGACTCGGACACCAGGGCCGGCACGTCGACGACTGGCGGCCCGAACGCCGGTCCGTATGCCGACTCCCCGAGGTACGGCTCGATCGTGATCCGGTGGCGCAGCAGCCACTCGGGAACGCGGGTCACCATGAGTGCACCCCGTGCCCGGTCAGTCCTGCGCGCTGCAGGATGCGGCGGGCCCGGGGTCCGAGGTCGAGCGCGCCGGCCGGGGCCGGGCTGCTCGCTGAGAGGCTGATCGAGCCGGCGCTCACGGACGACCAGCGGGCCGCGGCGCCGGTGCCGTCCTCGCCCGCGGCGAGCTGGTACTCGACCTGAGCGCACGCGGCATCGGCGAGCGTGGCCGCGTGCGCGGGGGCGGTGGGGGCGCCGGTGGAGTCGACGGGGTAGCAGGCGGTGAGCAGCGCGGCGTCGACGTCGTCGGACGCCCGGGCGAGGAGTCGTTCGGCATCCGTGGGCGCGGGCCGACCGAGCCATGCGGCGAGCTGCTCGGGGGTGGCGTAGCTGCGTGCCACGACGTGCACCACCCCCCATCGGCGACGCGGCGGTGCGCGTCCCCTACTTGGCGCGGGCGCGCCTGGTCGTGGTGGTGGCCGCCTCGACGGCCGGGGCGTCGAGCTGCTCGACCTTGTAGCCGTGGCGCCGGAAGTACAGCCGGGCACCTGCGGACAGCTCATCGGTGGTGGCCCGGCCGTCGGTGAAGTCGACCCCGGCGACCGGGCCGTCGTCCCCGTACGGGGAGGTGATCGTGTACATCACTGCACCTTGACGTTGCGCAGCACCGCCGCCGCCCGGGTGGCCTTGAGCACGGTGGCCACCGGCCCGAGCTCCACCTCGCCCACCTTCACCGCGCCGGCCCGATCGAAGTCGGGCAGCCACTGCCGGACCAGCTTTCCGCTGGTGGTGGTCACGCCGTGGAAACCGTCGATTCCGAGTCGGAGGGCGTAGATGTCGGACAGGCCGGTGATCTGCCCGCCGGGGCCGGCGCCGTCGACGTCGCGCGACTCGATGGGGATGACGGGGTTGTTGCTGCCTGCGACCGCGCCCAGATCGACGAACGGAATCCCGTTGTAGGACTCGACGGTCTGCCCGAAGCTGTTTTCGGTGCGGCTGTAGTAGCCGGCCCGGCGGGCGAGGGAGCGCACGCGTGCGATGGTCTTCTTGTTGCCCAGCAGCGCCGACGGGACGCCGTCGAGCAGTCCGAGGAACTCGTCGAGGATGTCGAGCGCGTTGTGCACCTTGGCCGTGTCGGCGCCCAGAGTGGTGCCGGTCCAGTCGAGGGAGCCACCGGCGCCCATCTCGGTCACGGAGCCGGCGAGCGCCTTGTCGAGGCCGTCGAATCCTGCCTCAGCGCCCGGGGTCGTGACCCGCTTGCCGGTGATCACCTGCTCGGAGAAGAAGGCGTTCGCCGCCTTGATGGTCTGCAGCATCTGAAAGTTGACCTCTGCAGATGCGGCCGGGCCGAGCTCGGCGATCGTGCGGTCGATCTCGAACGCGCCGCCGAGCGGGGACAGGTCGACGCTGTAGCGCTGGCGCTTGGCCTGGCCCTTGGCGTACTCGGTGTTCAGCGGGCGGAAGGCGGCGGAACGCTCGGTGACCAGCCGGGTGTAGCCGTAGCTGAGGGTCGCGCCGCCGCCGGCCGGGTTGACGGCGGGGTCCCAGATCATGTTGTCGAGCAGCCAACTCGACTTGGCGAACTCGTCGATCACCTGTAGGTCGATGGCGTCCTGTGTGTTGATCTTGGCGTCAGCCAGCGTGATTGCCATGGGGCAGGGCCCTCCTTACTTGGCGAGCCGCGCCGAGATCGCTTCGAGCAGCGACGCGGGTTCGGTACGGGTGGTGGGGGCGCCGCGGAACTCGCCGCCGGACCGGGCGGGCGGAGCGCCGGCAGCGCGGTAGAGGTCGGGGTCGGCTTCGACCGTGGCCGTGATGGCGGCCTTGAGCTGCTCGGCGAACTGGGGCCCGGCCGGGTCGAGTTTGGCAACGGCGGCCGCGAACGAGCGGGAGTTGAGCAGGCGGTCGGGGCGTGCGCCGGCCGCCTCGGCGGCCTGGTGGGCGGCGAGCTCGACCCGCGCGGTACGGAGCTGCGCGCCAAGGTCGGCGAGCTGCCGGTCACGGTCGGCCACCTGCGCGGCGAGCTGAGCCGGATCGGACTCCGCCCCGGCGCCGGAGTCGGGGTTGATCGCCTTGTTGATCGCGTCGAGGGCGGCCTGCAACTGGTCGCGCTGCTCGGCCGCCTCGGTTGCCTGGCGCTGCGCGTCGGCGAACTGCTCGGCGGTCGGGCCAGCCGGGGCTGGCGGCGCAACCGGGGCCGGTGCGGCGGGCGGGTCGGTGGGGCCCGGGGTGGGCGGGGTGGTCGGGTCACCGGTCGGTGCGCCCGTACCGGTGCCGGGGTCCGGGTCGCCGGAACCTCCGAGGATCGGCCAGATCGGGCGGCCGTCGCGCCGCAGGCCGACGGCCTGCAGCCCGGTGCGGGAGTGGATGGGAAGTGCGGTGATGCTCAAGGGAGTTGGTCCCTCCGGGCCGTGGGCGGAAATGGGAAAGGCCCGTCCCCCGAGGCGGGGCACGGACCGTGGCGGGGGCGGGCCGCGCTATGGCGGCGGGGTGATCGGTCGGGCGGCGGCGTAGCCGCGCACCCACGCCGCGCGCAGGATGGACTCGCGTGGGTGGGGACAAACGGTGACCGACTGTCCGGCGCGGGCCGCGGCGCGGCCGGCTTCGACGGCGCGCACGACGTCGGAGCGGAACCCCAACTCGCCACCTCCTAGAACCGGTTGCGAACGTCGGCGCCGGTCTTGCGGGCGGTGTCGGCCGCGGCCGAACGAACCCCGGTGAGTTGCTCGGTGTACTCGGCGAGCGTGGTCCGTGGGCTCACCTCAGCCCAGTAGCGCTTGAGTTCCTCAGACGCCCGGGCGTACGCGACGTGCGACGGCCCAGAGAACAGGCTCATGGGGCCGATGCCGTCGAGCTGCGCGCGCTTGGTCAGCAGGTATCCGCGACACCAGTCCTCTGCGTCGAGCCACTGGGCATAGACGTACTCGTCGTACATCTGCCGGACTTGCCGGGCGCTGAACGCGGACCGGCGCCCGGACTCGGCCCACTCCCGTTCAGCGAGCCACCGCTCAGCCGCCGGAAGGCGGTCCCAGGGGTGTTCGTCGGGTGCCTGGTCGACCCACGACCAGTCGTCCATCCGGGAGCCCGGCCGCAGAGCGTCGTCGAGGGCGGCCCGGTCGGCGAGCTGCGCCTCGACACCGCGGCCGGCGGTGGCCGGCGGCGGGTCGACGGGGTATCGGCGGTCGAGCTCGGCGGCGATGCGCGCGGCCCCGTCGGGGTCGGTGTAGCGCAGCGCCCACCCGAGACGGTCGTCGGCGACCTGCGAGAGGTCCGCCAGCAGCCGGCCGCCGGGCAGCAACTCGGCGAGTAGCTGCCGGCGGTCCGCCTCGGCGGCGAGCGCGGCGAGCTCGTCACCGGAGGCGTGCCGGGCCCGTTCGGCGAGTTGCCGCTCGGACATGGCGATCAGGTCGCGGCGGGCACCGGGCAGGGCGGCGTCGATGTCGCGCCGGTCCAGCTCGGCCGCCACCCGTAGCACGTCGGAGTCGCCGAGCATGGGCAGGGCGCGGGCGAGCTCGTCGTCGCTGAACTCGACCAGGTCGGCCATCCGGCCGCCGGGCCGCACGCGGTCGAGCAGCGCCTGCTCGTCCCGCCGGCCTGCCTCGGCCTCGATCTTGGCGCGGTCGCGCTTGTCGAGGGAGCCGTGCCGCAGGGCGGCGCCGAGCTGCTCGTCGCTCATCTCGGCCGGCGTCCGGTGGTCGCCCGCCCGGATCTTCGCGGCCTCGACCGCATCCGGCGGCACCGGCCGGCGCGGCCCGGGCAGGTTCCCCGCCCCGGGCTGCTCCCGATAGCGGAGCCGCTTCAACTCCGGGTTGGCCGCGAGGTGGTCGCGCATCCGGCCCTGCCAGTCACGCACCCGCTGCTCGGCAACCTGCCGCGCCTCGGGCGTCGCGGCGGCGGCCGCGCGCTTCTTGTACTTGCGGATCTGGCGCTCGATCGCGCGCTGCTTCTGGCCGGCCTCGTACCCGGTGCCGTCGGACGGCTCGGGCACCTCGGCCGCGGTGACACCTGGGGTGAAGGCAGACAGGGAGTGGCGACAGTTGGGGTGTTGGAGGCCGGCGCGCCTTGCCTGCTCAACGCTTCCGGCCACCCGAACCCGTACGGTGCGGGCGTCGTCGAGGGCGTGCGCGGTCTCGATCTCGCGCGTCCCGTCCGGGCCGTCGAGGGACAAGATCCGGCCTTCCCACTTGCGGCAGAGCGGGCACTCGCGTGGTGTGGTGGAGACGCGAACGAGGTCGACGCCGGCGGCGCGCAACCGGTCGGCCTGGCCCTCGACGGCAGCCCGGCCGACCGCGGTGCGCACGGCCATCTCGGCGTAGCTGGTCATCTGCCACGACCGGCCGGCCTTGTCGACGAAGGAGCGCAGGCCGCGATCGGCGAACCTCTCCATGGCCCTCTGTGTCGCCTGGCGGCGGGTGTCGATGCCGAGCAGCGGGGTTGCGGCGACTTCGGAGACGACCTGTCGGTATCCGTCCTCGACGCCGCGCAGGATGCCGCGGTGCGTGGCGGTGACGAGCTCGATTGTCTCCATGGCGAGCCGGTCGACGGCGCGGCCGGCCGGCGTCGATTCCGCGATGCGCGCGGCGTCGACGTCGCCCAGGGCGCCGAGCTCGGCCAGCCCCGTCCGGGCGCCCCGGTTCCAGGCTTCGGCGACGACGTCGTGTACCTCGGTCGACATGGCGGTGCCGAGCGCGTCGACGACGCCCTGCGCCGCCCTCCGGAGCGGCTGTACGTCGGCGAGTTTGGCGACGGCCCACCCGGGGGCTTCGAGGCCGTCGGCGATCTGCCGGGCCACGATGCCGAGCAGTCGCTGCTCGGCATCGGCGTACAGGTCCCGCACACGGTCGGCGAGATCCTCGGCCATCCACGGGGAGACCGGCACACGATCACCCCCTCGGGCCCCTACGCGGTGAAGTTCGGCACCGGGTCGGGCACGGCCTGCCCGGTCTCGGCGTGGATGCGGGTCACTTCGGCGGCGACCGCCTCGGCGTCCCACTCCGGATTCGCCATGCGGACTTTGGTCTCCGTGGAGATGGCTTGCGCTTGTGCGAGCAGGGCGAGGGTCTGCGCGGCGGACTGCGGGTCCCTGGCGACCGCAGGCCCGAACGCGACGTGCGGCCGCTCCGGGGTGAGCCGGGACCATCCGAGCGCGCGGTCGAGCTGCAGCATCGCCTCGACGATGTCCGCCAGCGCCGGCCCTGCATACCTGGTCTTGGCCTTGCGGGTCACCATGGAATCGCGGTCCCGGGCCTCGATCTCCGTCGCGGTGGCGGCTGGCCCGCCACCGTCGAGCCCGAACGTGCTCGGGCTGTATCCGGCGGCCTCGATGATCTGCCGCACCACCGCGTCAGACGTCGACTTGTGCTCGGCGACCCTGATTGCGAACTGCGCCAGCGTGATGCCGGCGCCGGCTTCGGTCGGCGGGATGTCGAGCGCCTGCCAGACTTCGCGGTCCTCGTCGAAGGTGGCGCCGCGGCCGGGGCCGCGGTCGCGCAGGTAGGCCGCGGGGACAATCAGCCGGCCCCGGGCGAGCCGGATGTCGCGCATCCAGCTCGACCACGTCTCGTCGAGCGCGTCGCACAGATCCCGCCCGGGCCCTTGCAGGTCGGAGCGGCCGAGCGGCGAACCGCGGTGGGATCGGTTGGGGCCGATGTTGGGCCAGTACGCCGCGGTCAGCTGAGGGATACCGGTCTCGATCGCGCCGGACGGGCCGAGCGAGTCGACAACCGCGGCGGTCGTCGGGTGCTCGGTCAGCGGCACCGGGCGGCCGATGTTGTCGGGGGTGCCCTCGTAGAGGGCGTGCTCGATCCGGCCGCGCTCGTGCCGCTCCAACCGGCGCAGCACCGTCGCCCCGGTGCGGGCGAGCTCCTCCCAGCACGTGACGGCGGTCAGGTAGCCGTGGCGGAACTCCGGCAGGGCGGCGTCGGCGTGCACGGTGGTGAGGAGCGGGCGGGGGCCGAGTTCGGCGTCCCACGCGGCGACCAGGTAGACCCCGCCGAGCGCGGCGGAGACCTCTGCGGCTTCGAGTAGCACGCGCTCGGCGTGCTCGCCGAGCAGCTCGTCGAGGCGGGCCTGCAGTGCGGTGTCGCCCACGGTCAGCCTTGGGGGTTCGCTGAACAGCAGGCCGGCGGAGCGGCGGGCGACGTCGGCCGGCATGGGGATGTGCAGCCGGTGCTCGCGCCGGCCCGGGTCCGGGGTACGGTCGCGCCCCCACAGTCGGCGTCGGCCGTCCTGCCGGTGGCTCTGTCCCTGGTAGACGGCGGCGAGCCGGCGCGGGTCACCGGAGTACCACGCGTCATCGACGGCCATTTCGGCGAGCTCCGGCGCCCAACGGCGCGGCGGCCATGGGCTGTTGGCGTCAGGCAGGGGCATCCGTGCTCACCTCCTGCAGTAGATCGGGGACCAGGTGGCGCCACTCGGCGAGGGTGGAGTGCGTGACGTACCGAAGCGCGTCGACCGAGTGATCGTCGCGCTTGATCGGGCGGTCTTCGCCGACGGCGGCCGCGGCCGGGTCCCAGGCGTACGCGGGGAGCTCGCCGAGCAGGCCGTCGCACGAGCGGTGGACTCGCAGCAGGCCGGGGGCGAGTGCGGTCGACACGGTCCGGATGCCGTCCACGACTTCGTTCCGGGCGCGGGCGACGCCTGGGTGCCCGTCCTCCCAGAGTTGGGCAAGGAAGGAAGCGGCCGACGGGTCGACGAACGTCCACTCGGGGTCGACACCGAGGCCGGACAGCCAGCCGCGTAGGGCCGCGCTGTACTGGGCATCGGTCATCTGTCGGCGCCGGGCCCGGGAGTCGTAGCGCCACTCTGCGCACGCGTACAACTGGCCGTCGACGCCGAGCCCCAACAGGATGGCGGCGAACGGGTTTGTGGTGCCGTAGTCGATCCCCAGCCACGACCGGGTGATCGTGGGTAGCTCGTCGACGACGTGCTGCTGCTCGTCCCAACAGTCATAGATCGTGCCTTCAGCCACTACCCATGCGCCGTCGATCATCCGTCGGCGCCACAGGCCGGTGTACTCGGCGTGCAACGACCGGACGTAGGCCGGCGACAAGCTCGGGTTGTCGCGCAACCCGAAGTGCCAGGCGCGCAAGTCCAGTTGGCCGGCGCGGTCGAGGTATCCGGCCTTGAGCCAGTGCCGCGGCGAGTCCGGGTTGGTGGTGGCCAACACCCGTGCTCCGTCGACGGACAAGCGGGCGAGCAGCTGAACCCAAAAGGCCTCGGGGAGCAGCGTGGCCTCGTCGACGTACGCCAAGTACGCCGTGAGGCCGCGCAGTCGGCCCTCGGCCCGGGCGTCCGCGGCGCCGATCAGGTGGACGGTGCGCCCGAGGATGACAGCGGTGGTGGCGCCGCGGGTGTGCCGAACCTGCCCCGCGGCGACCGGCCCGAACAGCGCCGGATCGCAGAGCGGTTCCAGCACGTTGCGCTCGATCGTCGGCAAGCTGCGCCCGCAGATCAGGATCAGCCCGGACGGCGGCGCCTCGGCGACGGCCAGCAGGAACGCGAGCAGCGAGGCCACGGTCTTGCCGGAGCGCACCGCGCCGTGCCACACGTTGATGCGGGCCGTGGCCTGTGCGACCGACCGAAGTTGCTTGCGGGACAGGGGAAGGGAGGCGAGCACGGCTCACCCCCCGTCGACGGCCCCCTCGTCCTCGTCGGCGAAGGCAGCCCGCAGGCCCTTCGCCAAGTCGGTAAGCATGGACCGCACCTCGTGCCCGGACGTGCCGGCATCAATCTCAGCCAACCGCGCCGCAGACGTCAGATAGCCGCCGATGGCCTGGCTGTGGTGGCGCTCGTCCTGCGCCGGCGGGTCCTCGGACACCACCTCGACCGTGTCACCGGTCGGCAGCAGCTCAACGCGGGTGTAGATGTCAGCCTCGACCCGGTCGAGGTTCGCCGCGGCCCGCCGGTACAACCGGGCCGTCAAGTCCCGCCGCAGCGCCGCGAGGTCTTCCTGCCGCGCGGCGGTAGCCGCAGCCGTCCGGGCGCCGCCGGTGAACGCGAGACCCTCGTCGGCCGCGATCTTCGACACGGTCGAGCTGCTGCGTCCGATCGCGCGGGCGATGAAGTTCCGGGACTTCCCGGCGGCGTGCAGGCGGCGGACCTTGGCCCGATCCGTATCACTGATCAACTCGCGCATGGTCACCTCCCAGGAGGCTGCGGTTCGTCGAGCGGGCCGGTTGCAAAGCGTTATTCGTTCAATCACAGGCCGTAGGGGCTGTTGGCCCGTGTATGTAACATCAACAATGAAAGTTGTCTATAGCTATCAAGGACTTTTATCGAATCTGCCTGTGAATCGAAAATCGCAACACTTGCTCGGCGGTCAGTTCAAGGGGGGTCGGCGGAACGATCTTGGAACCAGTGAAAGGCACCCACTTTGGGTGCCTGAACCCCCGACGGGCGCTGCCAGACTGGGTGTGGAGCGGCGCCGCCCAATACTCATCGCGAGGAAGGGCGCTCTGTGGAAAAAGTTGATAGGCGGTGGCATGACGTGCCGCCGGGGGGTGGGTGGGTGCCCTCTGACGTGATCGAGCTTGCGCGCTCGGCCATGTCGGCAGGCGTGATGGTCGTGATCCTCTTCAAGCACCCGCAGCTCGACGCGGCGGCGATGGCGCTGCTCGGTACGGGCTTCGCTGCGATTGCGGTTCCGGTCCGGCGCGGCGGGCGGCGGTAGGGACGGCGACGGCCCGTCACCAGGGGGAGGGTGGCGGGCCGTGGACCGTGGCGCTTCCGGGCACGCCGGAAGCGCCTCCAACTCTAGGTCACGAACACATAACGGCGCAAGGGGTTAGGCCCGGGCACGTTCGGCGGTCGCGACGGCGTCCGCGTCCCGTCCGGGGCGCTTGATCCAGACCAGGACCCGCGCGGCGGCGACCTTGGCGTCGGTGGTGTAGTCGGCGAGCACCTCGTCGAGGGTGGTCTGCGCGAACTGCTCGGCGGTTCGGTGCACGTCGTCGTCGACGAGCTCGACGAGCTCGACCTCGTCGCAGTCCGAGCTGTCCCATCCGGCCGGTGTCTGCAGATCGACGCGGGAGACGATCAGCACGTGGCTGTCGAGTACAGCCTGCACCTGCGACTCGGTGAGGGTGAGCTCGGCCGCGATCGTCTCGGCTGACAACCGGCCGTCGAGGTAGGCCTCGAACACCAGCGGGACGAGCCAGGCGTCGACCGGCAGGCCGGCGGCCACTTCCTGCCGCGCGCGCCGCAGTACGGCGAGCGCCTCCGCAGTGTCGTGCTCGGCGGACAGTGCGCCGATCTTCTCGGCGAGCATGCGCGCGCTGGCCTGCTGCTCGTGCAGGGTCTGCGGCTGGTCGCCTGCGGGCCGTTTGGTGTAGGTCGCGGTGGTGGGCTTCGCGGTCATGGTGGGCGCCTCCTGTGTGTGCGGTGGGTGCGGGCGCCGGGCCCTACCGCCGTAGGGTAGGTGGCGCCCCTGACAGGTGCTCTCTGTCGGGGTGCGCGCGGTCCCTCGCGGGGCCGCGGGGCCGGTCGGCGTTGTAGCGGCGCCGGCCGGCCGTCTCGTCACTCAATCGCTTTGTTCGGCCTTGTGCTTGCGGACGAGCTGATGCACTCGGCCCTCGGTGTAGAGGAGATCGCGTGCGATCTCGACCGCCGACCGGCCGCCGGCTTTGGCCTCGACCACGATTCGCGCGAGCTGCTGGTCGAGCTGCTGCGCCTCGCGCCGGATGCGCACGGCGTCGTCGTAGGTGAGCTGGGGCTCGTCCTGCTGCTGCTCGGGCATCGGTGTCCTTCCGCGGGGCCGGCCGAGCGGCTGCTCGACCGGCCGTTGTGCTGTCACTGCCTACTCTCGTCGATTCGCCGGCGCACCGTGACGCCGGCGGCCGGCCGCAGTCCTATCCGAGGTGGTTCTCGCCGGTGAAGTCGCAGAAGTTGCACCCGCGGCCGGAGCACTCGCGGCACCGTGGCGCCGGCTCGCTCTCCTCCGGCACCTCGACGGGCGCGTGCTCGTAGAGGCGCCACGCCTTCACGACGGGCCCGGTGCCGGCCTCGATGAGCCAGTCGGCCGCCCGCATGCGGTCGGCGATGATCTCCAACTGCACCCGCCACGGGCCGCCACGCTCATCCGCGTACTGGCCATCGACGAGCCAGTAAAGGGCGACGAGCCCCTCGCCGCGCGGCTCGACCATGACGCCGGTTGCATGCAGGTTGGTCTCGACGTCGTCGCCCTGCAGCGCGGCCAGTCGCAGCGTCCGGCGCTTGCCGTGATCGGTGAGGACGTCGAGAGCGGCCCGCACGTCCGGGTGGTCCGCGTGCTTGGGCAGGCTCCCGCGCGCCTCCCCGCGGTGCGCCACGACTGTGCCCTCGACGGGCGCCTGCTGCGCCTCGTCCTTCGGGCCGTACTTCGCCCGCTCCGCGGCGCGCCGCGCGGCGGACTCCGCCTCGAACACGGCGCGCGCGGCGTCCGCCTCGGCCTTGATCCGGTCGAGATCCTCCCGCGAGAAGCCCATCCGCACCCGGACGCGCATCGGGCCGTCGGGCAGGTCCTCGACGGGCGTCTGCTCGGCCGCGGCGGGCACGGGCTGCTCAGTCAGCGGGATGCGCTCGCCGGACGGGCTGACGGCCCACGCGTGCCGGTACAGGGCACTGGCGGCGCGCACCTCGTCGAGGGTGCCGGCGGCGCGGGTCGAGTGCAGGGTGCAGGCGCCGCGGTCGCAGACGTTGAGCGTCTCGTCGCAGACCTGCAAGGTGTACCGGCCGGCAGGCTTCGGATCGAGCAGACCAGCGACCGCCTGCTCGAACGCGTTGACGGCCACCGAGATGGTGCCCTGCTGCTGCGCCGTGCGGCGGCGGTGCTGGGGGACGGTCAGGTCAGGGATCGGCTCGAAGGTGGTGGCGGCCGACGTGACGGTCTGCTCGTCGAGCGGGTCGGCCCACCGGGAGAGGTACACGCGCCAGCATCCTCCGCACGGCTTGAGTCCGATGCACTCGTCGCCGGACACGTACCGCGTGACCGGCTTGCCACACAGGGTCTCGTCGTTCCTGGTCGACATGTGCTCGGCGCGACCGCGGCCGACAACGGCCGACCACAGTTCGGGGGCCTGCGCCTTCTCGGTGGGCTGGTGGGGGGTCTTGGTGGTCATGGGGTGCTCTCCCTGCTTGTGGTGGGGTGCCGGGTAGCGGCCGGCCCTGCAATCGCTGCAGTAATGAGTACTGTAATCATTACAGTCCATGCGTGCAAGAGAGGAACCAAAAACGGGCCCGGGCAACAGCCCGGGCCCGCTGGCGGGGGTGCGCCCCCGGGGTCACGCGGCCCGGCCGGCGGCCGGCCGGTCGAGGGCGACGAGCAGTTCGACGAGCTCGGCGCCGACCCACGTGCGCCGGCCGTGGCGGTCCGGCGCGGCCGGGGCGGTGCAAGCCGGCCCGGTGGAGCAGGTGATGCTCGGGGCGGTCTGCGGGTCGGTGTGCAGGGTGAGCTCGCCGGAGCACCACGGGCACGGCCGACCCTCGATCACGCTCTCGCGCCGGTCGAGTTCCAGCGCGCCGAGCACGAGCCGCTCAGCCTGCCCAGCAACCCGTATCGCCTCGTGCGCGAGGTGTTCGGGCAGCAGTGCGAACAGGGCCGGACCGCGGGTGAGTGCGCCGGCGCGCTGCTCCGCCTCGGTGTCCTCGTCGAGCAGTCGGCCCTCGATGAACATCGCGGCCCAGTGCAGGCCGTGCTGACGGCTCCCGGGGTCCGTCGCGCTCGCGTACAACCAGCGGCGGGGGTCGGCGGCGTCCGCCTGGTCGACGGCCCACGCGACCGGCCGGCCCGGGTGGGAGATTGGCCGGCGTTCGACCGGCCGCTGTACCGCGGCGGCGAGGATGTCGGCGGCGTCGAAGAGGAGCCGTTCGACGCGCACCGCGGCGTCGAGGGCGGACAGGTTGGCGGGGGCCGGGTGTTCCCGGAGGGTGAGCGGGACGCGGTCGGCGACGAGCAGCTCGACGTCGTCCGCGGCCTGCTGCGCAAGGTGGGTCGAGAGCTGGGCGGGCGGCCACGTGGGGGCCGGCGGGGTTTCGATGGCGACGAGCAGCGCACCCCACTGTGTGCGCACGGTGCGCAACTGCTCGACCGCTCGACGGACACGGGTGGACGGGTGCACGGTTGCTCTCCCAATCAGGCTGTACAGGTGGTGAGTTGGTGGGTCCGGGCGCCCCTCTGTGTGGAACGGGGGCGCCCGGACCGGTCTAGGGGGCCGGTCGATCGGCCGGCGCGGTCGGGACGTTGGCCGCGCCCACGGCGGGGGCCGTCGGCTGTAGGCCGGCCGCGGCGAGCTCGACCCGCGCCCGGCCACGGGCCAACGCCCACCCGTCGAGCAGCTCGGCGGCGAGCAGGCGCTCGTACTCGACCGCCTCGACGCCCTGCTGCGTTCCGGCGTCGAGGCGGGCCCGCACGTGGGCGAGCTCGACCTCGACGAGCCGGCCGCGCTGCGCCCGGGGCAGTGCCCGCTGCAGGGCCCGCAGCCGCTGGTGTGCGGTCCGTCGCAGCCGCGCATGCCGGGTACTCCACTGCGCGCACCACTGCCGGTAGCGGGCGAGCTCGACGATCCCCTCGCGCAGCAGCGCGGCCTCGTCGGGCAGCAGGGCGCCACGCTCGGCCTGCTCGACCAGGTGCAGCAGCAGCTCGACGTCGTCCGGCCGCCGATCGGCCGCGGCCGCGCTCACGGGATGTCCCGCGGATCGACCAGGTAGGCGACGACGAGCTGCTGCCCGACGGCGTCGAGGGTGAGCTCGGCATCGACCGCGGGCCGACCGGCGGCACGCAGCTCGGCGCGCACGGTGTCGAGCAACTCGGCGACGACGGGCAGGGACACGGGGACGGACACCGCGCGTACGGCGCGGGTCTCGTGCACGAGGAAGCGGGAGGGCAGGGACACGGGCTGTGACCTTTCGGAAGGGAGGGCGCGGACACCCGCGCGCATGGGAGGCGCATCGACCGGTCGCGACGGCGGAATCATCGAATTCCCCTACGCCGAGAGACAGTTCGGGCCCGCGGACTACCTCCGTCGCGCGGGATCGGAGGCTGAACCATCACGGCCTCGACGATCGCAAGCTCGACGGCCCGCCGCTCGTCTCGACGCTGCCGGGCGCGCTGCTCGACCGCGGCCCGGCGGGCGGCATGCTCGACGGCCCGCTGCTCCCGCAGCAGGGCAGGACCGTCGAGCCGGTCGACCACGCGCCACCGGCCGTAGCCGAGGCTCTCCTCACAGATCACGACAGCGCCGGCCGCGGCGAGCTCGCGCGCCACCCGCCGGACCTGGCGGCGGTCAGACGACTCGAACAGAGCCGGCCGATCGCGGCCCGGCCACGTGGCAGTGAGCCGGTAGGCAGACCCGGGGATCGGGTTGCGCGGGGCGTTGCGGCGGTGACGGGACTTCACGCGGCACTCTCCTGTCGACGAACGGCGGCCTTGTCGGTGCGGGTCGGGTGGACGGTTCGGCGCCGGGCCCAGGTGCCGGCCTGCGCGCCGGGTGCGAGGGTGCGCCGTCGACACGGCTCACCAACCGGCGCGTGGCACCAGTCGCACGACACCGCGAGCGCATCCGGCCTGCCGGCCGCGGCGGCGGCCTCCCGCGCCGCCCGCACCGGCCGGAACTCGGCGAGCTGCTCTGCAGCCGCCGCCGGAAGCGCCCGCCCGATCCGGACGGCCACCGAGGCGGCCGGCCCGCCGGAAAGCTCCCGCGAGCTACGCGGCTCGACCCGCCCGGCGGCGACGGCCTGGCGCTGCGCACGGATCGCGGCCCGGTACGCCTGGTCGTCGTCCGGATCGACCAGGGGACGGGGGTCGGTGTGACGGGCGAGCAGGGCCCGACGGTGCGCGGCCCACGGCCGGGCCACGTCCGCGGCGATGATCGGCCACGGCGACGACGCGACGTGCCGCCGCACCGCGGCCGCGGCGTCCCACCCGTCGACCGCAACCGCCGGCACGTCCTGCAGCAGCTCACACCACCGCCGAAGCTGCGCCCCGGCTTCGTCCTGGTCGGTGTTGGCGGTGCGGGGATCGAGCTCGCCCGCGTACGCGAGCAGCGCCGCCACCTCGTCCGGGCTCATCGGGCACCCCCGCGGGCCTGCAGATCGGCGAGCGCAGCCTGCAACAACGCGGCGTTCCGGTCGGCCGCTTGTGGGGCGCGGGAGGCGTCCCCGGCGACGGTCCGCAACGGCGGCCGGCCGGTCGGACGTTCCCGGCTGATCCACTGCTGCCAGTCAGCGCGCCATTGGCCCGCGGTCCGGGCCGGCGCAGTCGCCCGGTGGGCGTGCCACTTCGCGGTTGCGTGGTCGAGGCCGTCGGGCCCGAGGCGCTGCAGGTGGCCGGAGACAGCGGCCCACCCGATCAGCTCGTCGTCCGGGGTCCAGTCGGAAGGCAGAGAGATCGCAGCAGCGCCATCCACGGCGGCAGAGCCCACGCGCTCGCGCGCGCCCCTCTGCTTCCTTCCCGTTCCACTCTCGTTCTTCTGGTTCTGGGGTGCAGAATCTGCCACCCCACCCCCGCAGGAACTGCAACCCTCCCCGGAAGAACCTGCGCCCCCGAGGGTGCAGTTTTCGCACCCCCCGTTCGCCGGGGCTGCAGAATCTGCACCCCCCTCGACGGCGGCGCCGGGCACCCACCCGACCGCGTCCGGGAGGCGGTAGACACGGGCGCCGTAGGGCCCGCGCCGGCCCTCGACGAGCTCAAGCTCGCCCAGCCGGATGGTGGCCTTGATCGCGTCGCTCACCGCGCGTTCCGAGGCGTTGGTGCGGGCGGCCAGAGCGCGGGTCGAACCGAACGCGACGCAGGACTCGCCGACGCGCTCGGCCAGAGCGAGCAGGACCAGGCGGGCCGTGCCTCGGGTCGTGGACTTCTCCCACACCCATTCACGGGCTGAGTGACTCAACTCTCCTACTCCTCTTGTGTGTTGGATGTGGAAGGCGGTTCGGGGTGGCCGGCGACGGCGGAGGGGGAGTGGGCGGCGCACCGCGGGCCGCACGGGTAGGGGCGGGCCGGCCGTCCACAGGGGCCTGGGCCAGCGCCACAGAACAGGCTCACGAGAGTGCGTCGAGTTGCCCAGGCATCGGGTCGACGACGTCCTCGACGGGCGGTCTCGGCGGGCGCCGGCGGCGCACCGGCGGCAGGGAAGTAGTTGGGTAGGGGTGCACGGTGCCGTCGAGGGCGAGCTGCACCGGCCGGTCGACCCGGTCCTCGACGAGCGGCCGCCGGCCGCTCACGAGCCGGCCCTCGACAGCGCGGCGCCGGCCTTGCGCCGGCCGATGCCCGCGATCAGGTCGAGGTACCACCGCGGCTCACCCGCGGCCCGCGCTGCCCGCCAAATCCCCCGTACCTGCTCGGCATCCGGCGCGCCACCGGCAGCGGCCAACCACCACCGACCAGACAGCCCGATCCTTTGCTCAGAGTGGATCATCGGGCCCTCACGCAGCGAGTCGCGTTGACTGTGCCGAACTACGGGGGCTGCTTGCGTGCAAGCGGCGCAGGATCAGCTCGACCTCGTCGGCGGAACGGTCGGACGTGGCTGCAGCCTGCGCGGCGTCGCGGATCGGCATCGAATCGCGACGAGCTCGGGCGGCGTCGAGAACGAGTCGTGCGGCGGCGTACGCCTGGGCTTGGGTGATCGAGGTCCCGGTCACGCCGCTTCACCGCCGAGCAGGTCGGCGGCGGTGAGCCCGTACGCAAGCTCGATCCGCGCGAGGGTCGAGGCGCTCGGCGCGGTCTTGCCGGTGCGCAGACGCCACGCAGTGACCCGGGCAACCTTCAGCCGGTCAGCGATGTCTGAGTCGGTGTGATCGCCTGCAGCTTGTGCCGCCGCGACGAGCTGCTCGTGCTGGTACACCATGACGAACCCCCCATCTTTCACCCACGGCAGATCATCTGCCGCGGGTGAAAGTTAACAAGGATCTTGCTGCCATGGAAGGAAGTTTCAGCCGTGTCGTGACGCGCCGCACATAATCAGATGCATGTTCGAGCACAGGGTCTAAGCTGCAGGGATGGATCGCATGCCCGTCCACCTGCAAGTTTTCATGAGTGAAAACACGCCATGGACTCGCCACCTACCTGCCGAGCGCGGTAGATTTCACGCATGCAGCAACGCACCCCCGCCACCCCCGGGGCGGAAGACCTGTTCCCTCAGTGGCTAGATAGCCGCCTGCGCGAGCTCGGATACGACCTAGGCGCCCGGGGCGGCGGCCGCACCAGATTCGCGGCTGACGCAGGCATCTCCGCCTCATCCGTCACCCGACTACTGGCCGGCCGCGGAACACCCGACGCGCCGCTGCTCGCCAAGATCGCGCCCGTACTCGGCGTGGAGCTAAGCACCCTGCTGATCAAGGCCGGAGTCGTCACGGCCGACGAAGTCAGCAGGGCGGCTACCCCGCAACCCGAGGGCCGACCGATCACACCGCAAGAGGCAGCCGCACAACTGGGCATCGAGAGCGAGACCGCAGTCGCGCTGTTCGTCTCGATGGTCGAGACCATGCAGGACCAAGAGGCCATGCGCCGCGATCAGGAGGTGCGCCGCATGGAGCCGTAGGGGAGGAAGCAGCACGTTGAACGAGGGGGGAAGGCGCGTGTTCGAGCGCCAGCAGTGGACGATCGGCACCGTGGCGGTTCTCGCAGCCGAGACGGTCGGAGTGCTCACCGTGGCGGTGGCAATGTGCCTGTCGGGCGACGACCGCGATATCGCATGGGTCGGGCTCGCCATGATGCTGGCAGCCCTGCCCGCCGCAATCGCCATGCAGCAGAAGCGCGCCGCCGAACTGCGCCAGGACGAGCGTGCAGAGATCCACAGCGCCGGCTACCGCCTGGCGCTTCGACACGTGGCCGAAGGTCTCCTGACACCCCCTCAGCCATCTGATCCCCGGCCGGGCTCGCAAGAGTCCGCCGACAACGTCGTGTACCTGCCGCGGGTCACCGACGCACCACCGGCCCGCGGCACCCAACAGGGAGGGAGGGCGGCACAGTGACGCCGCTCGTCGCCGCAGACACCTTTATCGAGAGCGACCTCGAACCGTACATCGGGTACATCCGGGTTTCGACCTGGAAAGAAGAGAAGATCAGCCCCGAAATCCAGCAGGCCGCGATCCTGGAGTGGGCCAGCCGGAACCGTAAGCGCATCGTCCGGTGGATCACTGACCTCGACATGACCGGCCGAAACTTTAAGCGCAAGATCATGCAAGGCATCGAGGCCATCGAACGTGCAGAGGCCAAGGGCATTGCAGTCTGGAAGTTCAGTCGCTTCGGGCGCTCCCGCGACGGTGTCGCCGTCAATCTCAAGCGAGTTGAGAATACGGGTGGAGAACTCGTCTCCGCCACCGAACCCATTGACGCCCGTACCGCGATCGGACGTCTCTACCGGGGAATCATCTTCGAGTTCTCGGCATACGAGAGCGACCGCGCCGGCGAACAGTGGACCGAAACCCATGACCTCCGACGTTCCATGGGGCTCCCGGCGACCGGGCGGGAACGATTCGGGTACACATGGCACCGGCGCTATGACCCGAAGACTGAGAGGGTTCAACAGGAGTTCTACGAGCCGAAGTTGGACATCGGCCCTACCGTCGTCGACCTGTACCTCATGTACGTTGCCGGCTCGAAGGGCTTCGCGAAGCTGTGCGGGTGGCTCAACGCGCAGGGCTTCCGCACGACCCGAGGCGGCCTATGGTCGACCCCGACCCTCACCCGGTACATGGACTCGGGGTTCGCTGCCGGCCTGCTGCGCGTACACAGCCGTGACTGTACGTGCAACGGGAGCAAAACGAACGGGAGTTGCCCCAACTATCAGTTCGTCGAAGGGGCACACGAGGAGCTCATAGGGCCCGATATCTGGCAGCAGTACGTCGAGCGGCGCAAGCTCATCAAGGACACGGCACCACGCTCCCGACAGGGCGGCTACATGCTCACCGGCACGATGAACTGTGGTGGATGCCGCCGCAGTGCGGGTGTCAACGCTGCCCAGCGGAAGGGGAAGAACATTCGCGGATACGCCTACCGGTGCGGAACCCGCGCCCAGCAGGGACAGCTCGCATGTGCGGGTTGCTACATCCTCCGTTCAGAAGTGGAAGGAGAGGTGACTACATTCCTTCGCCAGCACGCAGATGGAATTGACGAGTCGCCATCTGTAAAAGTAAGGCAGGCAAGGGATTTTGAAGCGGCTCAGAAGCGAACCTCCCTTGCCCGGAAGGAACTTGAGAAGCAGCACAAGCGGCTTACGGCTGCTCTCACCAACCTTGCCGTAGACAAGAGTCTGAACCCCGAGAACTACGAGGATGACGTCTACGAGAAGGCAAAGGCCAAGCTGACCGACGAACGCGCGAGGATCACTAAGCAGCTCGAAGCGACGACCGTTGAAGCAGCCCAACCCACCTTCACAGAGCTCCGCCCCGTAGTCGTAGGCCTCATGGCCGAGTGGGAAACCCTGCTCGTCTCGGAGCGTAACGCGATCATCCGGAAGTTGATCAGGCGTGTTGCGCTGACCAAGAATGAATCCGGAGAAGTTGTTGTCGAGATCCACCCGTTGTGGATGCCGGACCCGTGGGCGTCGAAGACGGCGGGACACGAGCTCGCGGCCTAGGACGAAGAGAAACAGGTCTCACCTCGGCCGGGCCTGCTGACAGCGCCACCGCGGCGCGCCAGAATGCAGGCGACGAGCCCGCTACTAGTCAGTAGTGATCTCGACGCTCGCCGGACGGTCAAGGAGGACCCGTGTACAGCACCATGCAAGACGTACCGCTCACCGTCGCCCGGATCTTGGAGCACGGGTCTACGATCCACGGCCGTTCGACGGTCACCACCTGGGACGGCACTGGCCCGGTCGTCCGGACGTACGCAGAGGTAGGTGCCCGCGCCGCACAGCTCGCCCATGCACTGCGCGACGAACTCGGTTGCACCGAGGAAAGTGTTATAGGCACGTTGATGTGGAACAACGCCGTCCACCTGGAGGCGTACCTCGCCGTCCCCGCGATGGGGTCCGTGCTGCACACGCTCAACCTGCGGCTGCCCGCCCACCAGCTGTCGTTCATCGTCAACCACGCGGCCGACCACGCGGTGATCGTGGACGGCAGCGTGCTCCCGCTGCTCGCCGCCGTCCTGCCGGACCTCGCCCCGACGCTCCGGCACATCGTGGTGAACGGCCCCGGCGACCGCTCGCTGCTGGCCGGCTTCCCGGGCACCGTGCACGACTACGAGGAGCTGATCGCGGGCCGGCCCACCGCCTACCCGTGGCGCGGCGACCTCGACGAGCGCGAGGCCGCCGTGCTCTGCTACACCTCCGGCACCACCGGGGACCCGAAGGGCGTGCTCTACAGCCACCGCTCGGTGTACCTGCACTGCCTCCAGGTCAACACCGGCGACAACTTCGCCTTCACCCCGCGCGACACCGCGCTGCCGGTGGTCCCGATGTTCCACGTGAACGCCTGGGGCATCCCGCACGCCGCCTTCATGTCCGGTGCCAACCTGCTCATGCCGGATCGTTTCCTCCAGCCCAAGCCGATGGCCGAGATGATCGCCGCCGTCCGGCCCACCGTCGGCGCCGCCGTCCCGACCATCTGGAGCGGCCTGCTGGACGAACTCGACGCGGGCGACTACGACACCTCCAGCCTGCGCATGGTGGTCATAGGCGGCAGCGCCTGCCCGCCCTCGCTGATGAAGGGCTTCGAGGAGCGCCACGGCATCCGCGTGCTGCACGCCTGGGGCATGACCGAGACCTCGCCGCTCGGCTCCTTCGCCCAGCCGCCCGGCGGCCTCACCCCGGAGGAGGAGTGGCCCTACCGGGTCACCCAGGGCATCTTCCCGGCCTCCGTCGAGGCCCGGCTGGTCGGCCCGTCCGGTGAGCGGATGCCGCACGACGGCGTCGCGGCGGGCGAGCTGGAGGTGCGCGGCCCGTGGATCGCCGGGGCCTACTACGGCGGTGCCGGGCAGGACCCGCTCCGGCCGGACGACAAGTTCTCCGAGGACGGCTGGCTGCGCACCGGCGACGTCGGCACCATCACCGCCGACGGCTACCTGACCCTCACCGACCGGGCCAAGGACGTGATCAAGTCCGGCGGCGAGTGGATCTCCTCGGTCGAACTGGAGAACCAGTTGATGGCCCACCCCGAGGTGGCCGAGGCCGCCGTGGTCGCCGTCCCGGACGAGAAATGGGGCGAGCGCCCGCTGGCCACGGTCGTGCTGCGCCCGGGTGCCACGGCCGGGCTGAGCGAGCTGCGGGCCTTCCTGGCCGGCCGGATCGCCTCCTGGCAGCTGCCGGAGCGCTGGTCGATCGTCGAGTCGGTGCCGAAGACCTCGGTCGGCAAGTTCGACAAGAAGGTGATCCGCGCCAGCTACGCGGCGGACGAACTGGACGTGACGGTGCTCGGCAAGGAGTAGCCGCCCGCCCGACCGCCGAGGGCCGGCCACCCCCGTTCCAGCGGGGTGGCCGGCCCTCGGCGCGTGCCGTGCGGATCTCGCCGGCCCTCGGCGTCAGGGTGCGGTCAGCCCGCCGCGGCGACGCCCGCCTCGCCCATCGCGCCGATCCGCCCGAGCAGGTCGACGATCCGGGACTGGACGTCGGC
Organism: Kitasatospora sp. NBC_01300; assembly: GCF_041435235.1. Classification (NCBI taxonomy): domain Bacteria; kingdom Bacillati; phylum Actinomycetota; class Actinomycetes; order Kitasatosporales; family Streptomycetaceae; genus Kitasatospora; species Kitasatospora sp. NBC_01300. Next base: position 4,134,236 of record NZ_CP108408.1, read on the forward strand.
GCTGGTCGAGCGCTCGGCGAGGAACAGCACCGTCTCGCCGGTGCGCAGCCGGGGCAGTTCGCGCGGGTCGAGGTCCACCGAGGTGTAGACCACCAGCGGGGTGCGGTGCAGCCGGTCGTTGGCGCGCAGCCAGTCCAGCAGGCCGACCCGGCGGCGGCGGATCTGGAGCAGGTCCATCACCACCAGGTTGGGCTGCACGCTGCTGGCCCGGGCGACGGCGTCGTTCTCGTCCACCGCGTGCTCGACGTGCATGCCGCGCCGCTCCAGGCTGCTGATCATGGCGGCGGCGATGTCCGGGTCGCCCTCGACCAGCAGGACGCGCGGGGCGTGGTGCTCGCCGTCGCGCGGCGCGAGGGCGCGCAGCAGCACGGCCGGGTCGGCGCCGTACGCGGCGTCCCGGGTGGCCTGGCCGAGACCGGCGGTGACCAGCACCGGGACGCGGCTGTTGAGCGCGGCGGTGCGCAGCGACTGCAGCGCGGTGCGGGTGATCGGGCTGGTCAGCGGGTCGACGAAGAGCGCCGCGGGGAAGCCGGCGACCTGGGCGTCCACCTCCTCGCGGGAGCGGACGATCACCGGGCGGTAGCCGCGTTCCTGGAGGGCCTGCCGGGTGGCCGGGTCGGGCTCGGGCCAGACCAGCAGCCGACGGGCGCTGCCGCCCTCGCCGTTCGAGCCGTTCGGGCCGTTCGGGCTGGCCATGGTCGGCGGCTGCTCGTCGGTCCGGTCGCCGGCGGCGGCGGGCAGTTCGGCCATCGGGCGCGGGGCGGTCCTGGCCTCGGCCGGGACGGGCGGCTGCGGTCCGGCGGCGGGGGTCGGCGAACCGCCGAGCGGGCGCGGCGGCGCGAGTTCGGCGAGGCCGGTGCCGACCGGGCGCGGGCCGGACGGGTCCTCGGCGGCGGGCAGCGCCGGGCGGGCGGGCGGCAGCGCGGCGGGGCCGTCGGGCGCGGGCCGGTCCTCCTGCGGGGCCTGGTCGGACGGCGCGGCCGGGGTCTCCTGGCCGGGGCCGGGCGGCACGGCCAGTCGGCGCCGGCGGCCGGTCGGGGCGGCGGCGGGCTCGGGCTGCGCGGGCGCCGGGCCGGTCGGCAGGGCGTGCTCCAGGCCGGGGTACACCGGGGTGTCGGGGGCGCCGGGGAGGGCGAAGCCGCCGGAGGAGTCCTCGGTGGGGGGCAGGGCGCGGCGCCGGCGGGGCTTGGCCTCGCCGCCGTCGGCGGTCGGGGCGCCTTCCGCGGCGGGCGTGCCGCCCGCCGGGGTGCCGTCGGCGGTGGCGGCACCGGTGCCGGGGCCGAGCGCGAGCGGTTCGCGCCCACCGGTCCGGTGCTGCTGCGGGCGCTCGCCCTCGACGGGGACGGCGTAGGCGGGGCCGGAGCGGCCGTCGTCCTTGCCCCAGGGGTCGCGCTGCGCGCCGTCCGGACCGGCCAGTCCCTGGCGGCCGTACGCGGGGTCGTTGCCGGTGCCGTTCCACTGTTCGGGGACGGCCCGCTCGATCCGGGCGGGGGCGTTCGGCCACTGGTCGGCGGGGGCGTTGGGGGCGGTCCGGGTCGGCGGCGCCGGTTCCTCGGCGGCGGGGCGGCCGCGGCGGCCGCGCCGCTCGGTGGCGGGTTCCTCGGCGGGCTGCTCCGCTGCCGGAGCCGGGGTCGCTGCCGGAGCCGGGATCTCGCGGTCGGGCTGCTCGCCGCCGTCGGCGACCGGCTCGGCGGCCTCGTCGCTGCTGGGCAGCTGCGGGATGCCCGGAAGGTCGGGCAGGACGGCGCTGTCGCCCTCCTTGGGCCGGTCGGAGCGGCCCTCGGCGGCCGCGCGCTCGGCGGCGGCCTTCGCGGCGGCCGGGTCCAACGGCAGCTCGACGACGTACGTGGTGCCGGCCTTGCCGGGCAGCTCGTGCGGCTGGAGCACGCCACCGTGGCGCTCGACCACCGCGCGGGCTATCGGCAGGTGGACGGGGCTGCCGCCGAGGCCGGACCCGCGGATCTCGACCCGGGCGACCTCGCCGCGCTGGGCGGCGGCCAGGACGACGGTCGGCTGCTCGCCGCCGGAGGGCAGCGCGGCGGGCGCGCCGGGGGCGGCCAGACCGGGGGAGGGGGCGGTCGGGGCGTCCAGGGCGAGGCCGATGCCGCTGACGTCGGCGACCAGGTGGGCCAGCGCCTGGGCGAGCCGGCGCTCGTCGGCGATCACCTCGACGGCGGCGGCGTGCACCGAGAACCGCACCCGGCCCGGGCCGACCAGCTCGCCGGCCGCCTCGACGGCCCGTCGGACCACCTTGTCCAGGGCGACGGGCACCCGCCGCTCGGTCGGCTTGCGGCGGTCCTTGCCGTCCTTGCCGTCCTTCGCGTCCGGGCCGTCCGCCGGGGCGGTCTCGCCGGTCTCGCCGGCCTCGGAGCGCTGGTGCGCGAGCACGCCGTCGATCAGCCGGCTGAACCGGCGGCACTCGTCGGCGAGCCGACGCAGCGTCCAGTTGGCCTCCGGCCACAGCTGTCCGGCCGGGTCGGCGGCGAGTGCGTCCAGCCGCTGGTTCAGCGCGGTCAGCGCGCCGCCGAGTTCGCTCTCCAGGACGGCGGTGAGGTGTTCGTTGCGGGCGACCAGGGCGAGTTCGCGGCTGCGGTCGGTGAAGGTCATCACCGCGCCGACCAGCTGGTCGCCGTCCCGCACCGGCGCGGTGGTGAGGTCGACGGTGACCGGGCGGCCGTCCTTGCGCCACAGCACGGTGCCGCGCACCCGGTGCTTGCGCCCGGAGGTCAGGGTGTCCAGCAGCGCGGACTCCTCCAGCGCCAGCGGGGTGCCGTCGGCCCGGGAGTGCTGGATCAGCGGGTGCAGTTCGCGCCCGCCCAGCTCGCTCGCCCGGTACTCCAGGATGTGCGCGGCGGCCGGGTTGACCAGCACGCAGCGGCCTTCGAGGTCGACGCCGAGCACGCCCTCGGCGGCGGCGCGCAGGATCATCTCGGTCTGCTTGTGCTGGCGGCGCAGCTCGGCCTCGACGCCGAGCCGGCTGGAGAGGTCGCGGACCAGCAGCAGGAGCAGGTCGCTCGCGGAGGACGGGCGGGAGCGCTCGCGGTACGAGTCGTACGAGGTGAGCCCGTAGCCGCGGCCCTCGCCGGTGCCGTCGTCGGGGAAGTCGTTGCCGGAGACCTCGACCGGGAAGCTGGTGCCGTCGGTGCGCCGGGCGGTCATCCGGACCGGGCGGTCGGGCTCGTCGCCGTCGCGGGCGGCCGGGCGCATCGAGCCGGGGATCCGGCTGGGGTCGAACTCGGGCAGGAGGTCCAGCACGCCCATGCCGACCAGCGAGGTGCCGGGCGTCTGGAGCGCCTGGACGGCTGCGCTGTTGGCGTCCACGACGGTGCCGTTGCTGTTCACCAGCAACAACGCGTCGGGCAGGGCGTCGAGTATGGCGGCGAGGCGAGCAGCGCCTCGGATCGGCCTGCTGCTCACGTCGACAGGTCTCCTCGGCTCAGGGCAGCTCCTCCGGAGACGGCAGTATCTCATTCTTCTTTGCGGCGGGGTCGACCCGCCTAGTAACGTGGGCGGTGGTTGGTGCCGAACCCCACGGTTGTGGCATCATCTCAGGCACACGGAACGGGTCCGCTCACGCGGACGTGGTCCCTGTGGAGGAGGCTTCGCCTAGTCCGGTCTATGGCGCCGCACTGCTAATGCGGTTTCGGGGTTATTCCTGATCGAGGGTTCAAATCCCTCAGCCTCCGCAGCCGGAAAGCCCCGTCGACGATCTTGTCGGCGGGGCTTTCCTCATCTCCGGGGAGGTTCCGGCCCCACCTGCGGCCTTCCCGACCTGCCTCCCCGACCTGCCCCGCAGGCCGGGGCCGCCGGGGGCCCGGAGCGGCCTCCAGGGGGTCGGCCCGGGGGGAGGGAGCAATCGATTTCGTCCCGCGTCGCAGGTCATGTAATGTTGTCCCCGCAACGCCCCGCTGGCACTGTTCATCAGGGCGAGCGCTCATAGCTCAACGGATAGAGCACTTGACTACGGATCAAGAGGTTGCAGGTTCGAATCCTGCTGAGCGCACCAATCTCCGCAAGATCGGGTTCGCCCGTTCCTTGCGCTCATAGCTCAACGGATAGAGCACTTGACTACGGATCAAGAGGTTGCAGGTTCGAATCCTGCTGAGCGCACCAGCGAGAAGCCCCCGGCCACCGGCCGGGGGCTTCTCCCGTTTCCGGGCCCGGACGAGGGCGCCGGGTGCCTGCTCCGTTCTGGATTGCGGGCCTAATGGATGAAATGCATCTGTTTCGGGTACATCCCGTCCTGTCGCTCGGATGACCGCCAAACGGGTGGGACCCGGCTATAAGCCCAGGTGTCGCAGTATGACCGGTTCAGGATCGTGATTCCTTTTTGTCAGATCTTGTGCCCAGACTGCCCGGCACCCCGGCAGCCGACCGCGAAGGAGAGCCGGATGGGCCGACAGTTTCCCCGCACGGCCGCCGCCCTGACCGTCCTCCTGGCCGGGCTGCTGACCGGTTGGAACGCCCCACTCTCGGTGGCCCAGCAGTCCCCTGACGCCTGGTCGGGGGAGCACCGGGCGGTCCTGCCCTCCGGCCTCTCCGTCCAGCTCGAATTCGCCGCCACCCCGGGCACCGAGGTGGCCGCCGCGGCCGGCGAACTGGCCGACCGCCCCGGCGGGGGGCGCGCGGCCGGGCCGTACGCGGACGGAATGCACCCCGGGAACCCCGCGCAGACCTTCAGCGTCACCGAGAACCGCCCGCAGGCGGACGGATCCTGGCGCACCGTCGGAACGCTCCGGCTCGCCTTCTCCCGGCCGGTCCGCAACCCCCGGCTGCACCTCAGCGGACTGGTCGCGCTCGCCACCGGGAAGTCCGGCACCACCAGCACCGCGGCCCGGCTGACCCTCACCGGCGGCTCACCCGCCGCCCCCACCCTGGTCAACCGCACCGACTGGCCCGGCTGGACGGTCGACGCCAACGCCCTCGCGCCCGTCGGCGCCGACGGCAGCTCCGACGGCGCGGCCGGCTCCGTCTCCGAGGGCACCCTGGAACTCGTCGGCACCCTGCGCACCGCGGTCTTCCGGGTCGAGCAGCGCTCCACCGCCCAGGCCGGCAGCACCACCGCCCCGCCCGCCCTGCGCCAGGCCTACACCGTCACCGTCGACGAGGACCTCGGCACCGCCCCGCAGAACTACGGCAACGCCTCGCACGTGCTCTCCGACCTGTTCCTCGGCGCGGACGCCGCCAACGCTGCGCACCGCACCCGCCCCCGGTCCGCCGACGACCGGGACGCGGCCGACCGGCCGACCGACGAGCCGCTGGTCCAGCTCGACCACGGCGTCGGCCGGCGCAGCGCCTTCGCCAGCCCGCCGCCGCCCAAGCTCCAGCCCGGCCGCGGCGAGTACCAGGGCGCCGACCCGTCGATCAGCTTCCCCACCGAGGCCGCGATCGGCCGCTACTACCGGCTCACCGTCCCGGTGGCGGTCGGCGACCAGCCCGCGACCCTGGCCGGCTGGATCGACTTCGACCACAGCGGGCGATTCGACCCCGCCGATCGGGTGCAGACCGAGATCCCGGCCGGCGCCGACACCGCGACCCTGGAATGGACCGTCCCGACCGGCGCCGGCTCCGGCGACACCTGGGCCCGGCTGCGGATCGCCCGCGACGCCAGCCAACTCGTCCCCTCCGGCGGCTTCGCCGACTCCGGGCAGGTCACCGACCAGCGGATCAAACTGACCGTCGGCGCCGCCCGGCCCGAGATCGCCGAACCCGTCGACGGCGCCGTCCTCGCCGAAGCCCGGCCGCGGATCCACGGCGACGGAGCGGTCGCCGGCGCCTCGGTGGAGATCCGGGACGGCGACGCCACGGCCTGCCGGGCCCGGGTCGAGCGCCGCGGCGACTGGTCCTGCCGGCCCGGTGAAGCGCTCGCCGCGGGCCCGCACTCCCTCACCCCGGTCGAGATCACCAGCGGTGGCGTGGTGCTGCGCGGCGAGGCCGTCCGGGTCACCGTGAAGACGGCGCCGCCCGCGGCGCCCGTCCTGACCCTCCCGGAGTACACCAACGATCCGGGGATCCAGCTCACCGGCACCGGCGAGGCGGGCAGCATCGTCGCGGTCACCGACCAGGCCGCCGAACTGTGCCGCAGCGCCGTCCGGGCGGACGGCCAGTGGTCCTGCCTGCCGGTCGAGAACCTGCTGGACGGGCGCCACCTGCTCACCCCCGTCGCGGTCGACGCGGCCGGGAACCGTACGGCCGGGCAGGCGGTCGCGCTGGTCGTCGACACCGTCCCGCCGGACAAGCCGGTGCTCGGCTCGCCGGCCGCCGGGGAGACCCTGCGGGTCAGCCGGCCGACGTTCACCGGGCGGGCCGAGCCGGGCTCGAAGGTGCTGGTCACGGCGCGGGCGGGCGGCTCGGCGGCCTCGGGCTCGGCTTCGGCGGCGGGCGAGCGGACGGTGCTGTGCGGGGCGACGGCGGCCCTCGACGGCAGCTGGACCTGCACCGCCACACGTGACCTGACGGACGGGCAGCAGTGGCTGGTCGTCACGGCGACCGATCTGGCCGGGAACGGGGCGGCGGCGGACGCGGTGCCGGTGCGCGTCGCGGCGGCGGCGAGCCCGTCGGCATCGGCGTCGGCGTCGGCTTCGGCTTCGGCGGTGCCGAGTTCGGGGGCGTCGGCTCCTGCGCGGCCGAGTCCTGCAGCTTCGGTGCCGACCGTGGCGAGCCCGTCGGCATCGGCGTCGGTGGCGGCTTCGGCTTCGGCGGTGCCGAGTTCGGGGGCGTCGGTTCCCGTGCGGCCCAGCCCTGTGGCCTCGGTGCCGACCGTGCCGACCGTGCCGAGCCCGTCGGCGTCGGCTTCGGTGCCGATCGGGCCGAGTCCGAGCGTGGCGGTGCCGGTGCTGCCCTCGGCCGGTGCTTCCACGGCGATGGCCTCCTCCGTACCGTCCCGTCCCGCGATGTCGCCCGTGTCCCCAGCCCCGTCCACGTCCCCGTCCAGGCCTTCGATCCCGGTCACCTCGTCGCCGAGCCCGGCTGTGGGGGCGGCGCCCGATGCGCCCGCGCTCGCGCCGGTGCCGGTGGGCGTGCTGCCGATTGCCGTTCCGGCGGCGGCCGGGCCGACCGCTGCTTCAGTCACCCCGACCGCCCCTACTGCCCCGACCGTCCTCCCGACCGCCCCCACCACCACCAGTTCCGTCCCTCCGACGCTCCGTACCGTTCCGCCCCTGGACGCCGGTCCGTTCCGGGCGGCCGTCGGTGTCGTGGCGTCGTCACCGTCACCGTCACTGGCATCGCCCCCGTCATCGCCTCCGTCACCGTCACCGTCATCGACGCCGGTAGTCGCCGAACCGCCCGGGTCCGCCGGGGAGAGTGCCGGGCAGCTGCCGGCGCCGCCCAGCGCGCCGCCCGTGGGGGCGGCCGCGGAGGCCTCGCAGGCGGCGGCCGCTCGGTCCACCGTGAGCGGTTGGCGCGGTGGGGTCGCCGGTGGCCTGCTGGTGCTCGCCGCCATCGGGCTGATCACCCGCCGGGTGTTCGCCCGTGGTGACGGTGGCCGACGGCGCTGACCTGCGCTGAACCATCCCGACCATCCATTCATGTGCCTGCGCGTCAGGTCGGCTTCGGACGATTCGTCAGCAAATGTCGACACACCTCACCTCAAATGTCGCATTTGATGACGTATGAACTTAGCCTGATCTTGGCACTGCCCGTCAGATCCGGGCCGCCCGTTGCGCGACACACCGACCCCGAGGATCCGTGCATGGACGTCACCCGCGATTCTTCGCAGCGACCCGACCACCTGCCCAAGGCGCTCCCACCGGCCTTGCCGGAACGTTCCGCCTCCGGCGCCAGCCCGCTGGCCACGGCCACAGCCGCCAAGACGGCCAAGCTGCTCGGCCCGGTCGACGGCGGCCCCGCGACCACTCCGTTGGTCGTCGTCCCCGGCCCGGCCTCCGGCGCCTCCGCCGACCTGCGCGATCCGCTGGAGGCGGCCGCCCCGGAGACCGCCGAGATCCCGGAGCCCGTCCAGGTCGGCGCCCCCGCGGCCGCCACCTCCCGCCGCCCCCCGCGCGCCGACCAGGCGGTCCGCGAGCACGGCGCCACCGTCCTGCCCGGCTGGATCGCCCTGCTGGTGGTGCTGGTCGGCGTGGCCGGCGTGCTGCTGATGCTGCTGCGCGACGGCGTCATCCCGTACTGGGACGCGCTGCCCGACCTGCGCAGCGCCGCCGCGCAGGCGAGCGGCCAGGCCGAGGTGGACGCCAGGTCGGTCGCCGCGGTCAGCGCGGTCGGCCTGCTCGTGGTGTTCGCGCTCGCCGGACTGCTGGCCAACGCGGGCGGCGAGACCCGGGTGCTGACCCGCTGGGGCCGCTACCGGGGCACCGTCCGCCGCACCGGCCTGGTCTGGGTCAACCCGCTGCTACGCCGGCGCCGGGTGGACGTGCGGCTGCGGCACTGGCGCAGCGAGCCGGTCAAGGCGGTCGACCGGACCGGCACTCCGATCGTCGTCCGGCTGCTGATCGTCTGGCGGGTCAAGGACACCGCGCGGGCGCTGCTGGCGATCGAGGACCACGAGAGCTACCTGCGCGAGCAGGTGCAGGCGGTGCTCACCCGCACCGCGTCCATCCTGCCGTGCGACAGCAACGCGGCGCCCGGGCCCGCGCTGCGTGACGGGCAGTGGTTCGCCGACGAGCTGACCAGAGCACTGGCCGCCGAGGTCGCCCCGGCGGGTCTGGAGGTCTACTCGGCGCAGCCGCTGGCACTGGACTACGCGCCCGAGGTCGCCGAGTCGATGCGCCGCCGTCGGCTGGCCGACCTGGACGCGGGCCTGCGGACGGTGCTGGTGGACGACGCGGTCGAGGCGGCGGCGCTCGCCGTCCGGCGGCTGGAGCGCGCCACCGCCCACGAACTGGACGAGGCCGCCCGCAGCGCGCTGATGGAGCAGCTGCTGGTCGCCTTCGTCGCCCCGGCCGGAGTGGCCGCCTCGGTACCGCCCCCGGCCGCACGGGCCGGGCGGAAGGAAGGACGACCCGCATGAGGATAGCCACCGGCGCGTACGCCGATCCCGGCCTCGACCTCGACCTCGACGCCGATTTCGACGCCACCCTCGACCGGGGCCTGATCGGCTTCGAGGAGAGCACCGGCAGCATCCCCGCGATCGCGGGGTGCGGCTGCCCGAACTGCGCGGCCCGGCCGCGCACCGCCCGCTCCGCGACGGGGACCGGCGGCAGCCGAATACACCGTGCCGTGCGGAGTACCTGTCTGGCCACCACCGTGCTGGCCGGCGCCGGCGTGGTCGGCCTGACGGCCGGTGCCGGGTCCGCGCACGCCGCGGCCGGGAAGCAGGGCTGGGACGGGTCGAAGTACTGGTTCAAGAACGGCGCCGGCGAGTGGCGGTGGACCAGCCACTACGACGTGTACGCGAGCCGCACCGGCCAGTCCGGCGGCTCGGGCGGCTCCAGCGGTGCCAGTGGCAAGGCGGCCGCCGTGTCCAACGGTTCCGCCTCCTCCGCTTCCTCCTCCGGGCTGCGCCAGGGCTGGGACGGGTCGAAGTACTGGTTCAAGAACGGCAGCGGCGAGTGGCGGTGGACCAGCCACTACGACGTCTACGCGAGCCGCACCGGCCAGTCCGGCGGCGGTGCCGATCCCGCTCCCGCCCGGCCCGCGGCCACGCCGTCGGCGGACCAGGCACCGGCCTCCGGCAGCATGGAGGCGGCCATCGACTACGCGCTCGCCCAGCTGGGCAAGCCGTACGTCTGGGGCGGCAACGGCCCGTCAGGCTACGACTGCTCGGGGCTCGTCCAGCAGGCCTACCGGCGCAGCGGGATCAGCCTGCCGCGGGTGGCCGACGACCAGTACGCGGCCACCACGCCGATCAGCGCGGGGCAGCTGCGCCGCGGCGACCTGGTGTTCTGGTCGGACAGCGGCCGGGCCTCCGGGATCCACCACGTGGGGATCTACCTGGGCGGCGGCAAGTTCGTCGAGGCGCCCCGGCCCGGCAGGACGGTCCGGGTCTCCACCCTCAACTCGGGTTACTACCCGACGCACTTCGGGCGGCCGTAGCGCCGGGGCGCTTCGGGCCCCCGACAGCGGCGTGCTGCCGGGGGCCCGAAGCGTGACCGTGGCCGGCTGGTCGTCCTCGCGGAGGCATCGGTTGCGCAGTTCGGGCCCGATCTGCCAATGGGCCGGTGTGCCAGGTGCGTTGGCCGTCTTTTTCCGGGCCGATTCGCCGACCGCCCGGAAAGTCGCCTGGATTTCGTCGACGGTGCCGGCGCGGGCCCTCGGATCGGCGGGGCCGACGGTCATCCTGCGGGTGTTACCGCCCGGGCCCGGATTGTCTGCGGAATCGGGGGCCGGGCACGCGTACTTCTTCCGGTCCTCGTCGTCGAGGGAGCCCGTCCCGGGCGGGATTCCTGGTGATGCCGCCGCCGTGCCGGCTTCGGCGTCGAAGTCCCGTTCCGGGTCGGGCCGTTCGTGGACCAAGTCCGATCATTGCGGACGGCGTTCCCAACCGGGCGGGGTTCGCCGGGAACGGGCGCAGGCTGCGAACGGGCCCGGGTGGGGGCGGGTTCGCAGCCTGCGGGTGGGGCGGGGTCAGGCGGAGGCGGCGTCGAGGAGGGCGGTCTGTTCGGGGGTGAGCCGGAGCGTGGTGGCTGCCAGCAGGGGCGGGAGCTGCTCGACGGTGCGGGCGCTGGCGATGGGGGCGGCGACCGTCGGCCGCCCGGCCAGCCAGGAGAGGGCGACCGTGGCGAGGGCGACGCCGTGCTCCCCGGCGACGGTGTCCAGGGCTGCCAGCACCTTCGGGCCGCGCGGGTCGTCCAGGTAGCGGGCGGCGCCCTCGGAGCGGGCGCTGTCGACGCCTGGGCCGCCGGGGCGGTACTTGCCGGTGAGGAACCCGGAGGCGAGCGCGTAGTACGGGACGGTGGCGAGGCCGTGCTCGGCGACCACGTCGGCCAGCGGGCCCTCGAAGGTGCCGCGCGAGACCAGGTTGTAGTGCGGCTGGACGGCGACGTACTTGGCCAGGCCCTCGCGGTCGGCGAAGGCCAGCGCCTCGGACAGCCGCTCGGCGCCGATGTTGGAGGCGCCGACCGCGGCGACCTTGCCCTCGCGGACCAGCTCGTCCAGTGCGGTGACGAACTCCTCGACCGGGGTGTCGTCGTCCCGGTGGGTGTAGTACAGGTCGATCCGCTCGACGCCCAGGCGGCGCAGCGAACCCTCGGCCGCGGCCTTGATGTTGGCCGCGCCCAGACCGCCGGCCTCGGGATGCATGCCGACCTTGGTGGCGATCACGACGTCGTCGCGGTTGCCGCGGCTGCGCAGCCAGTTGCCGAGGACGGTCTCGGACTCGCCGCCGGTGTTGCCCGGGGCCCAGGCCGAGTAGACGTCGGCGGTGTCGACGAAGTTGCCGCCGGCCGCGGCGTAGGCGTCCAGGACGGCGAAGGACTGCTGCTCGTCGGCCGTCCATCCGAAGACGTTGCCGCCGAGGGAGAGCGGGAAGACGGACAGGTCGGAGGCGCCGAGGCGGACCCGGCCCGGGGCGTCGCTGTGGTTTCCGGTCATGGTCGGATTCAACCGGATCGCACTGGTCGGCATTCCGCGTGTCGGGCGGACTTCACGAGGATGTCGTACCGCCGTTGCGCGACCGGGTGGTGGGGGTCGCGCAGGAGGGGTCCGGGGTGTCCGTGAGGTGGGCGGATTCGTTAGAGTCCGTGCCATGGCTGACAACGACTACGACCCCGCCGGCAGCACCCAGATGTTCCGGGCGTTCGTCGACGAGACCCCGGCGGCCCCGCAGGCGCCGGGCACCGTCTCCACCTACGGCCGCAGCAACAGCGGTGGTGGTGGCCGCACCGGCGTGATCGCGCTGGTCGCCGTCATCGTGCTGGCCGTGTTGGGCGGCGTCATCTGGCTGGCGGTCAAGTGATCCTCGCGCGGGTGACCCGGACGAGGGTCACCCGCGCGACGGAAACCGGTGCGCCGAGAACCGGTGCGCCGGTGCTCAGCAGGGCTTGCGCCAGGCGTTCAGGTCGAGCTTCTTCTGCATCGAACTGAAGCCGAGCGACTTGGCCTTGGCGCAGAACTGGTCCGTGCCGAGCTTGTACTCGACGTGGAAGACCGCCTTGCCCGCCTTGACGAACGGCGCGACCCGGTCGCACTCGTCGAACTGCGAGCACTCCTCGTTGACCGCGAAGTCGAAGTCCGGCAGCAGCGCCGGGATCTGGTCGAGGTCGTTCTTCAGACCGATGGCCAGGCCGCGTTCGTGGGCGAGCTGGGCCAGCATGCGGTTGTACTTGATCTGGTCGTCAGGAGTGAGCGGGAAACCGCTGTTCTGGTTGTAGGCCTCGATGGTGTCCGGCTCGATGGCGTCGAAGCCCTTGCTCTTGCACATGTCGAAGCGGGCCGCCATCAGCGGCTTGAGCTGGTCGAGCTTGCGGATGTCGAACCACTTCTCGCCCTTCCAACCGGTGTCGGAGCCCTGCAGGGACTTGGCGAAGGCGGCGGAGTCGGGGCGGAAGTTCTCCCAGGAGCCGGCGTTGATGTAGCAGATCACCTTGCGGCCCTTGGCGTGCAGCGCGGCCACCACCGAGGCGTCGTTCTCGAAGCCGTCGATGTCGTAGACCGGGACGTCCACGGACTGGTCGACGGTGCCGCCGAGCTGCCACTGCCAGGCGAGGCCCGGGGTGGGCTGCCAGCGGGCGCCGGCCGGTTGCGGGGCGGTGGTGCCGCCGGGAGTTCCGCTCGGGGTCCCGGGGGTGCTCGGGGCGGTGGTGGCGCCCGGGGGCGTGGTGGCGCCGGGCGCGGTGGGTGTGCCGGGGGCGCTGGGCGTGCCGGGGGCCGGGGGCGTGGTGCCGGCGTCCGACGGGGTGCCCGGGGTCGCGCTGCCGTCCGGGGTGGTCGGGGCGGTGGCCGCGGGCGGGCTGCTCGGGGAGCCGTCGGCCGAGGAGCCGTCGTCGTCCGAGCCTGAGCTGCTGCACGAGGTCGCCAGCAGGGCGGCGGCGATGGTGATGGCGGCCGGCAGGAGCCGGGTACGGCGGTTCACGGTAGTCGAACTCCGGATCGGGTCAGGTCAGTTCAGCAGCGGTCAGGCCGTAGGGCAGGGTGCGCCAGGGGTTCTCCCCGGCGCCCGGTACGGCGCAGCCGACGCCGGCCCGGCGGGCGGCGATCAGCGCGGTGGCGTCCTCGGCGTGTTCGGCGGGGACGTCGTACACCAGGTGGCAGAAGCGGGAGGCCGCGTGGCGGCCGGTCCACAGCGGGAGCGTCATCGCACGGTACGTGTCCCAGTCGCCCTCGAAGGTGACCAGCAGGTCGGCCAGGCCGACTTCGGCGTACCCCGGGTCGGGGTGCTCGCCGTGGCCGAAGACCACGGTGCCGCAGCCGGCCGCGCGCGCGGCCGTGGCCAGCCGCCGGTAGTGCGCGAGGGCACCCGGGTGGGTGGCCACCTGGTCGAGGTAGACGCCGGTGATGTCGTGGCGTTGACGGTAGGTCAGGATGTCGGCGACCACCGCCGCGTGCGGTCGGCGGCCGTAGTCGGTGTCGGTGTAGCCGACCAGCGGCACTCCGGCCGCGCGCAGTCGGTCGGCGGCCTCGGCGAAGACGTTGTCCGGGTTCTCGCCCGGCCCGTCGGCGAGGTTGAGCACGACGGCGGCGATCCGGCCCGGGTCGGCGGCGGCGACCGCCTGCCAGGCCGCCGGGTCCACCGCGGGGTGGACGTACAGCGGCACCAGCAGGCGGCCGTCGGGGATGATCCCGCCGGTCATGCGACGACCGGTGGGGAGGCGGGCTCGGCGGTGCTGAGCCACAGGTCGCGCAGGGTGTCGGCGAGGTCCGTCTCCGGGTGCCAGCCGAGCTCCCGGGCGGCGGCCGACACGTCGGCCTGCTGCCAGGAGACCGCGGCCGAGCGCTCGGAGCCCGCCCCGCTCTCGTCGATCCGGCCGGTGAAGCCGGCCGCGGCGACCAGCCCGTCCGCGATCGCCCGGACCTGCTGAGCCTGCCCGGAGGCGAGGTTGAGCACCCGGGGGAGCGGACGGTCCGCGGCGGCGGCCAGGCCGACCGCGCGGGCGATGTCCCGGGCGTCGACGAAGTCGCGGTAGGCGGAGAGGTCGCCGACCGTGATCACGCCGTCGGCGCCCTCGGGCGCCACCCGGAGCAGCTCGGCGGCCAGCCGGCCGGGCAGCGAGCCCGCCGGTGCCCCCGGGCCGACCGGGTTGAACACCCGCAGGACCACGGCGTCCAGCGCCGAGCCGGCCACCGCGAGGGAGCCGGCCAGCTTGGTCGCGCCGTACACGCCGACCGGGCGGGCGTCGGAGTCCTCGGACAGCGAGCTGCCCGCCGGACAGACGCCGTACTCGCCGGCCGAACCGATGTGCACCAGCCGGGCCTTCGGGGCGCCGAGCTGCAGCGCCTCGCAGAGCACGGCCGGGCCGCGCGCGTTCACCTCGGCGAGCTTGACCGCGCTGCCGGCCACCGCGCCGGCGAAGTTGACCACCACGTCGGGTGCCAGCGCGGCGAGTTCCTCGCCGAGCGGGCCGGCCTGGGCGGTGGCCAGGTCCAGCCGGAGGTCGTGGGCGGGCCGCCGGCCCGCGGTCAGCACGGTGGCACCGGGCAGTGACCGCAGGACGGTGGTGGCGTGACGGCCGAGGAAGCCGTCGCCGCCGAGGAGCAGGATTCTCACGCGGCCCGTCCGTCACTCTGGGCGCCCGCGGTGGCGGGAGCCTCGGCCGTGTCGTCCGGGGCGGTGCGGGCGGCCGGGATCGGCAGCTCCGCCACGCCCTGGCCGGCGCCGGCCGACTCGAAGGGCATCAGCACCGGTCGGATGGACGAGAACTCGGCGTTCGCCCGGTCGTAGTCGTCCGGGCGGCCGATGTCCAGCCAGTAGCCGCCGAAGTCGTACGCGGCGGGCGGGGTCTTGGCGGCGAGCAGGTCCAGCACCAGCTCGTCGAAGCCCAGCGGCAGGCCGGGGGTGTACTTGGCGAGCGCCGAACGGGACACGCCGTACACGCCCATCGAGACGCGGTAGTCGATGCTCGGCTTCTCCTGGAAGCCGGTGATGCTGCCGGACTCGGCGGTCAGCACACCGAAGTCGATCTTCACCTGACGGGCGTAGGTGGCGATGGTGAGCGGTGCCCCGGACGCCTCGTGGTGCTTGAGCACCCCGGCGAAGTCCAGGTCGGTGAGGATGTCGCCGTTCATCACCAGGAAGTGCTCCGGCAGGCGGTCCTGCATGGTGAGCAGCGGGCCCATGGTGCCGAGCGGGCTGTCCTCGACGGCGTAGCCGACCCGCAGCCCCCACTGGGAGCCGTTGCCGACGTACGCGCGGATGATGTGGCCGAGGTGGCCGATGGCCAGGGTGACGGTCTTGAAGCCCGCGGCGGCGAGCTGGCGCATCACGATCTCCAGGATCGCGTGCTGGTCGCCGATCGGGACGAGCGGCTTGGGAAGCGCGGTGGTGTACGGGCGGAGGCGGACGCCCTTACCGCCGGCCAGGATCACTGCATGCATGGTGTTTCCCCCACGGAAAGGATGTGCAGGACACGAACCTTGGTTACCAGGACGGGCATTGATCGCTACGGCGGTCAGACGTTGTAGATGTCGGTCTTGTAGCGGGCCAGGTTGGCCGGGTCGCGGAAGAACTCGATGGTCTGCTCCAGGCCCTGCTCCAGGGTGAACTGGGGGGCCCAGCCGGTGGCCTCGCGCAGCCGGGTGGCGTCCGCGACCAGGCGCATGACCTCGGAGTTGGCCGGGCGGATGCGCTGCTCGTCCTCCTTCACCAGGAGGTCGACGCCCATCAGCTTGCCGACCAGGGAGACCAGGTCGCCGACCGAGATCTCGCCGCCGGTGCCGGCGTTGAAGGTCCGGCCGACCACGGTCTCGGCGGGTGCGGTGCCGACCGTGCGGAACGCGTGCGCGGTGTCCTTGACGAACATGAAGTCGCGGGTCGGGCGCAGGTCGCCGAGGGTGATCTCGGTCTCGCCGGCGGCGACCTGGGCGATCACGGTCGGGATGACGGCGCGCATCGACTGGCGCGGGCCGAAGGTGTTGAACGGGCGCAGGGTGACGACCGGGGTCCCGAAGCTGGCGTGGTAGCTGTCGGCCAGCCGGTCCCCGCCGGCCTTGGAGGCGGCGTAAGGGGACTGGGTGTTGATCGGGTGGTCCTCGGTGATCGGCACGGTCTGCGCGGTGCCGTACGTCTCGCTGGTGGAGGTGTGCACCAGACGCGGGATCTCCTGGTGGCGCACCGCCTCCAGCACGTTCAGGGTGCCGGTGACGTTGGTGTCGACGTACGAGTGCGGGGCCAGGTAGGAGTACGGGATCGCTATCAGGGCGGCCAGGTGGTAGACCGCCTCGGTGCCCTTGACCAGGCCGTTGACCGAGCCCGGGTCCCGGACGTCGCCGAGGACGATCTCGACCGAGTCCAGCACCTCCTTGGACAGGGTCTCCAGCCAGCCGAAGGACGAGAAGGAGTTGTACTGGACCATGGCCCGGACCTGGTGCCCGTCGGCAACCAGGGACTCGACGAGGTGGGAGCCGATGAAGCCCTCGGCTCCGGTGACCGCGACGCTGCTCATGCGTGATTCGCTCTCTCGATTTTGGGAACGGCCGGACTCCCGGTGGCGACCGGCCGGTGGTGGTTCAGTTGTGCCGTGAAGCGCGTTCAGGTGGAGCGTGTTCGGGTGAAGCGCGTTGTGGAGCGTGTTCAGGTGGAGCGGGTCGAGCGGTGCACGCGAATTGGGCGTGCGTGATTTCGGTGTTCAGCGGTGCTGGGTGGTGCGGCCGAGCGCAGGCCCGGCGATGGCGGTGAGGAGCAAGGCGGCCGCCCCGCAGCCGATCAGCTGCAGGACGATCGGATCCGCACCGGTCAGCAGCCCGGCGCTCTCGGCACCCGCGGCGGCCAGACAGATGAGGGCGGTGCTCCAGCTGAACCCGAAGGCGTTCAGCAGCAGCGCCAGCCAGAGCGAGCCGCCGAGGAGCAGCATCGCGCCGAGCTGCGGCACACCGAGCGCGGGGGCGCCGGGCCACAGCACGGTCGTGGCGGCGTCCAGCGCGGCCACGGTGGTGAGGTAGATGAACAGGCAGCCGAGCAGGATCCCGCCGGTGCGGCGGGTGAACTGCCCGCTGGTGTGACTGGTGCGCAGCGCGGCCACGGCCATCGCCCGGTAGCGGAAGAGCAGCCACTCGGCGAGTCCGAGACTGAGCGTCAGCGCGATCATGGCCGGTCCGGTCGGGGTGGCCTTCGCGCCGTGCGCGGCGCCGGTCTGCACCGCCTGGTGGATGGTCTCGCCGAGGCCGGCGATCAGCGTGAGGGTGCCGCAGGCCAGGCCGAACAGCAGGTGCGGGACCTCCTGGCGGATCGGCAGCTTCAGCTCGACGGACTCCTTCTCGCCGCCGCGGATGCAGAACAGCAGCTCCCGGGCGGCCAGGCCGACCGCCAGCACCAGCGAGACGAGCAGCACGACCGTCCGCACGACCTGCGGGACGTCCACGGCCAGCACCACGCCCGCGCCCACCGAGGCCGGGACCAGGGCCAGCAGCAGGAACTTCTCCCGCCCCAGCACCAACAGGACGGTGGCCGCGCCCAGGTACATCGACTGCCCGGCGGCGAAGAGGAGCGCGCCCAGCGGCCCGCCGACCACGTACGCCGCGGCGGACGCGACCAGCGCGCCCAGCGGCGCCCCGAGGGCCAGGCAGACCGCGGCCTCGCGGCGCCGCAGCCGGCCCAGCCAGCGGTACGAGCGGTGTGCCAGCGCCTGGTTGAAGCCCCAGCTGACCAGCGTCGCGACGGACAGCGCGAGCATGCCGGAGGGCAGGCCGAACCGCATCCGGGTGGCCGCGAACAGGTTGGCGCCGAGCAGGTAGCCGAGCCCGGGCAGGGCGAACACCAGGCCGCGCACGACGCAGCGCCAGGGGTCGGCCCGCCACGGGTTGGCGAACTCGGAGCTCGGGCCGGGGTAGCGGCGCTCGACCTTCTCGAACAGCTCCTCGGCGAGGGTGAACGAGTCGGGGCGGCCGTACAGCAGGGCGGCCTGCTCGTCGGAGAGGCCGTCGGACTCCAGGAACGCGGCGATCTCGTACGGGTGGACGGCATCGGCGCAGATGTCGTGCAGCCGCTCGGCGAGCTCGTCCAGCGGGTCCGCGGAGAGGTCGAGCTGCTCCTCGGGCTCGGGCTGCGCCGACGGGGCGGGGCGGCGGCGCTTCAGCGGCAGGGTGCGCAGCTGCATCGTCCGCTCGGAGCCGCCCTCGTCCTCCACGAGCCGCAGGGGCCCACTCATGCTTCCACCCCGCACACGTACCCGTTGATGGTTCTCTCGCTCAGCTCGTTCACGCGCCCACCTCGCTGTGCTGCGGCTGGGCGGCGGCGAGCTGCTGGTCCCAGTCGGTGGTGGGGGTCTGGTCGGTGACGGCCACCACGCCGTCCGGCATCCAGCGCGCGGTGCCGAGGAGTTCGGTGTAGATGCCCCGGAAGCCGTCGATGTTCTGGCGGAGCGTGAACTGTTCGATGACCCGCAGCCGGGCCTGTTCGCCCAGGCGGGCGCGCCGCTCGGCGTCGCGCAGCAGCTCGATCGCGGCGGCCGCCATCGGTTCGGGTTCGCGGGGAGGGACGACGAGTCCGGTGTCGCCGACGGCTTCGCGGACGCCGCCGACGTCGGTCGAGACGGTCGCCCGGCCGCAGGACATCGCCTCGATCAGGGTGAACGGGAAGCCCTCGCTGATGCTGGAGAGCATGACCACGTTGCCCGCCGCGTACGCGTCGGTGATGTCGGCGACGCGGCCCTCGAAGGCCACCGAGTCGGCGATGCCGAGTTCGGCGGCCAGGGCTATGCAGCCGTCCCGGTAGGCCTCGCCGCCCTTGGGAGTTCCGCCGAAGAGCCGCAGCCGCGCCTCGGGGATCTCACGGTGGACGATGGCGAAGGCCCGGATCAGCGTCTCCAGGTCCTTGATCGGGTCGACCCGGCCGGCCCAGCTGAGGGTCGGCGTCTCGGGTTCGGGCCCGGCGGGCGGGAAGGCCGCCGGGTCCACGCCGTTGTAGACGGTGCGGATGTGGGCGGACGGCGTGCCGCCGCGCTCCTCCCAGCGCCGGTTGTACCGGTTTCCGGGGGTGACCAGCGCGGCCTGCCGGTAGCTCTCCTCGGCGAGCATCCGGTAGAAGCCGAGCAGCAGCGCCTTGACCGGCCAGCGGTACGGGCCGGTGCGGTAGCCGAGGTAGCGCTCGCGCAGGTAGATGCCGTGCTCGGTGAGCAGAAACGGTACGCCGTACTGCTGGGCGGCGATCAGCCCCGGCAGGGTGGCCAGCCCGCCGCTGGCGGCGTGCGCGACGCCGCCGGTGGGCGGTTCGACCGAGAGCGGCCGCAGGGCGTGCTCCAGCAGGTCGGTGGCGTTGAGGGCGTCGTGCATGGTGGGCCGGGAGACGGCCGTGGGCAGGTAGTCACGGGTCCAGACGTGCTGGAGGGTGCGCAGGGCGCGCTCGCTGCGCAGCGCCGGGCTGAGCAGCCCGCGCCGGGCGAGGTCGGCGAAGCCGTACAGCTCGGTGCCGAAGTGGGTGGTGTAGACCGGATCGAGGATGGAGTGGAGGAAGCGCTCGTACGCGTTGAGGAAGCGCCGCATCTCCTTGCCGCGGGGCGGTCCGGCCTCGGAGGCCGGGCCCCACAGCGGTGCGGTCGTGACCGACCGCACGTTGGCGGGCAGTTCCCAGGCCAGCGGTTCCTGGCCGGTACCAGTGACGGCGATGACGTCGAAGTCGACGTCCGGCATGCCTTGAACGAGCTGGTCGCACCAGACACTCACACCGCCGTGCTGGTGCGGATACGTCCCCTCGGTGAGCAGGGTGACGCGCATCTCCTGTCCCCCCTCCTGTTCCTTGCTTCGGTGTCCGGTCTGGGTGGCCGGAACGGGACCCGAGGCAGGGCCGGACCGGGCGACCGGCCCGGCCCCGCCATCGGGTGCTGCGGGCTACCGGTTGCCGGAGCGTCCGGTGGTGCTGGTGCCGAGCGAGGCCGCCCCCCCGGTGGCCTTACCGCTCTTGGCGGCAGCGGCGGTGCCGCCGTTGCCGCCGGTGGCGACGTCCTTGCCGGGCACCGGGTTTCCGCTACCGGGGACCAGGGTCGGGGCGCTGGTACGACCGGTGTCGCTCGGGCCCACCGGGACGGGAGTGGCGACGCCCTGCGGGACGACCTTCTTGTCCGCCGGGGCCGGGGCCGGGACGGACTTGGCCGCGACGCCGGGTGCGACGGCGGCCGGGGCGGCCGGGGTGCCGGCCGAGGGGAGCTGCAGGGAGACGCTGCTCTGCAGGGTGCCCGGGGACACCCAACCGGAGATCGTACCGGCGTAGGACGAACCGAAGGCGGTCGATCCGATGACCAGCTTCTGAGAAGTTCCGGTCGGCATGGTGGCCTGGACCTGAACACCGGCCGGAGCGTTGACCGTGACGGTGTTGCCGACCCGGTAGCCGGTGACCTGGCCGGCCGCGACGGCCGAGTTCCAGGCGGCGCGGCGCTGGAACTCCTGGCCGATCTCGCGCTCGCCGAGGTTCACGATCGGGGTGTTGTCGGCGTGCAGCGACCGGTAGGTGCCGAGGATCTTCTCCAGCACCGGGTAGAGGATCCGGTCCTCGGACAGGTTCGACTGGTGGATGAAGTGCGGCCGCGGGTCGTTGCTCAGCACGTGCCCGAGGTCGATCCGGGCCTCCAGCGGCACGATGTACGACTGGAAGCCGGTGTTGACGTCCAGCGGCTGCGTCAGGCAGGTGGAGTTGGCGTTGTTCTCACAGACGCCGCTGCCGCCGTTGGCCTTGCTGGTGTAGATCCAGTTGTACTCGTCGGCCTCCTCCTTCGCCGTGCCGGCGTTGTAGAAGACGTTCATCGGGTAGCGCGGCACGGTCAGCGTGGACGAGCCGACGGCCCGCTGGGCGGGCTCGCGGGAGGCGTCGCTGCCGGTGAACTTGATGCCGTTGGCGGCCAGCGCCGGCGCCAGGTTCGGGTTGTCGCTGGTCTCCTGCGGGGCGGTCAGCAGGCCGGAGTGCTCGCCGGTGACCAGGGCCTGCGGGTCGACCTTCAGGCCGTTCTTGGCGGCCCAGTCGAAGTTGTCCTTGATCTGGCCCGAGATGGTGTTCTGGTCGGTCCAGACGGTCTTGCCCGAGGAGTCCTTGGAGCAGCGCCACGGCACCACGGTGACGTCCTGGACGCAGCCCAGGTACGGGTGGGTGTAGGTGTGGTTGACCCAGCGGTAGCTGTTCTGGTCGGCGATCATCTGGTTGGCCGTGGGGTCCACCGTGGTCTGGTGGTCGGCCTTCCAGTCCTCGCTGCCGCCACCGTTGAACACCATGTCCAGGGTGAAGTCGTTGGCGGTCTGCCACTGCTTGAGGTGCTGGGCGTCGTCCGGCGTCATCCGGATCGGGTTGGCCGTGTCCGGGGTGCCGGGCGGGCAGGTGACGTCGCCGGGGGTGCACTTGAGCACGGTGTCCCAGCGGTCGTCGGCCAGGAAGACGTCGTCCACGTGGGCCGCGAAGTAGTTGCGGTCGTAGCCGAGGTGGACGCCCTGGGTGATCCAGTCGACCATGCCGCGGGCCAGCAGGCGGTACTGCTGCTGGTACTGGTTGTAGACGAACGTGACGACCAGTTCCTTGCGGCCGTCGTGGGTGTACTCGCCGACCAGCGAACCGCGCGAGGTGGTGCTCGGTATCGCGGCGTCGACCAGCGGGACGAACGAGGCGCCGGCCGGCAGGTTGGCCAGTGGCGTGGCCAGGTAGCCGTAACTCTCACTGACGGTCGGGTCGTTGTCCTCGAACGGCACGCTGCCCTTGAGGTACCCGAACGGACCCGAAGTGCCGGCCGTGGTGGTGGCGCCCTGGAATCCGTCCAGCGTGCCGTAGTAACCGGGATTCACCGCGTAGTTCAGCCCCACCGCAGGACTGGCGAACGTGTACGCGTCGATCTGCCGGATTCCGAATGCGGCTTCGTAGCCCGCGATGGCCGTCATCTCGGCCGCACTGTTGGGGAAGGGGTTTTCGTTGGGAAGGACGATGCCCTGGTACTTCCCGCGGGGCTGGCCGTTCACCGTGTCGCTGAGGAAAGCCGAGTTGATGATGGGACGGTTGGTGTCGTTGAGGTTGACGACCTTGTACGGGGTGCCCTGGTTCTTGAGCTCGGCGGTGATCGCCGCGACCGACGGGCCTCCGTCGTCGATGACCAGGATGGTGAGGTCGATCCTGGGCGGCGTGTCGCCGTGGGCCAGGGTGGTCTGCAGGCCGCTGGCCAGCAGAACTGCCGCCGCGCACGCGGCAACTCTTCGGGTCGCTCGACCCATGGTGATCCTCCCCTTGGGTAGGCGCCTCGCTGCTCAGCGCTCGCCTGCCCTGTAGCTGTTCGCGGGCAGCAGGCTGCCCGGCGCCCATCCTGGTCGAGGGGGGCCTCTGCGAGGGACCAATTGGGCGAGAGTGCAGCGAACCTGTTACCAACGTTCATGGCGAAGCCATGAAGGCGCCGATTGTGACCGGAACCGGACCGGCCATGCAAATAATGAATTGAGAATGAAAAAGCGGAAGCTGAGAGCTACACCTGGTTACCGCCCGTGCGGCTTGGGCGGACCACCGGACACCTACACTGTCGTCGTCGCGCATGACACTCTTGCACATCTTGCCGACGCCTTGGGCAGGTTCATGCAATATCGGGCACCGCTGTGCCATGTGACAGTCCGAATATGCAATGGAGGTGCTCGCACGGTCGATCGGCGGACCGAGTCCGGTGCAATCGGGGCCGGGCGGAAAGCGGCGCCGGAGCCGGTCGAACGGCGCTGGTCGGGCCCACTCCCGGACCGCGCGGTGCGCTCAACGCCCGTGATCCCGGCGGCTATTGGGCGGTCGACGGGCGGGCGCCGCGGCACGCCGTGGCCCTGTGCAGTGATGGCCTGAACCGTGTCATTACCGACGAGTTCGGCCCGCTGCGCGCACACCGTCGGCGCCGACCGCGGAACCGTCCTCGCGGACTTCCTGCGCACCGACGAACGCACCGACGAACGAGCCGTCGAGCGCACCGACGAACGCGCCACCGCAGTGGCCGGCCGGGCGATGGACGACGCCGTCCCGGCAGGCTGACGATCGGCCTGCCAGGACGGCGACGGGTGTGGCTTCCCCGGGCCTGTCAGCCCTCGCTGATCAGGCCCTCGCGGAGCTGGGTCAGCGTCCTGGTGAGCAGTCGGGAGACGTGCATCTGGGAGATGCCGATCTCCTCGCCGATCTGCGACTGGGTGAGGTTGCCGAAGAACCGCAGCATGATGATCCGGCGCTCGCGCGGCGGCAGCTTGGCCAGCAGCGGCTTCAGCGACTCCCGGTACTCGACGCCTTCCAGCGCGAGGTCCTCGTAGCCGAGCCGCTCGGCCAGCGGTCCGTCGCCGTCCTCCTCGCTGGGGCTGGAGTCGAGCGAGCTGGCGGTGTACGCGTTGCCCACCGC
The DNA here is from genome assembly GCF_041435235.1 of Kitasatospora sp. NBC_01300. Taxonomy (NCBI): domain Bacteria; kingdom Bacillati; phylum Actinomycetota; class Actinomycetes; order Kitasatosporales; family Streptomycetaceae; genus Kitasatospora; species Kitasatospora sp. NBC_01300. The sequence goes on from NZ_CP108408.1 coordinate 4,157,605, forward strand.
GAGGCCCTCGACCACGTCCTCCTCGCTGACCCCCAGGCAGGCGGCCAGCTCGGCGACGGTGGGGGAGCGGTCCAGCCGCTGGGACAGGTCGTCACCGGCCTTGGTGAGCGCCAGCCGCAGCTCCTGGAGCCGCCGGGGCACCCGGACCGACCAGCTGGTGTCCCGGAAGAAGCGCTTGATCTCGCCCACCACGGTGGGCATCGCGAAGGTGGGGAACTCCACCCCGCGCTCGGGGTCGAACCGGTCGATCGCCTTGATCAGGCCGATGGTGCCGACCTGGACGATGTCCTCCATCGGCTCGTTGCGGCTGCGGAAGCGCGCCGAGGCGTACCGGACCAGCGGCAGGTTGAGCTCGATCAGGGTGTCGCGGACGTACGTGTGCTCCGCGCTGCCCGGTTCCAGGGCGGCCAGCCGCAGGAACAGCGAGCGCGACAGCGTCCGGGTGTCCAGCCCGGAGCCGGGCGGCGTCTCGGGCCCGGGCGGCGCGGCGGCCGGGACCCGCTGGAGCGGGATCCGGTCCTCGGCGACAGCCGTACCGTTGGCCTGACCAGCGTGGATCTCCGCAGTGCCCAGCTCTCCGGACATGCGCCCACCCCCTTGTGACTGACAGTTGAACGGGGGCCGTCGCACGGAGGTTCCCGGCGGGGGCCCTCCCCCTCCATACCGGAACACGGTCCACGGCAAACCCGAACGTCGCAAGATGTCACGCGAGGGTAACGCGCTGCAATCTCAGTCTTCCCAGGAGTTGCCGGTCCGAAGCCTCGTCAGGATGCGGGAGAGCAGCCGCGAGACGTGCATCTGGGACATCCCCAGCTCGGTGCTGATCTGCGACTGGGTCAGGTTGGCGAAGAACCGCAGCATCACGATCCGCCGCTCCCGCTCGGGCAGCTGGACCAGCAGGTGGCGGACCATGTCCCGGTGCTCGACCTCGGCCAGCGCCGAGTCCTCGTAGCCGAGCCGGTCCAGCAGGGCGAGCCCGCCCTCGTGCTCCTGCGCCGCCTCCAGCGAGGCCGCGTTGTAGGCCCGCCCGGCGTCCAGGCAGGCCCGGACGTCCTCCTCGGGGATCCGCAGGCTGGCGGCGATCTCCGGCACCTTGGGGGCCCGGCCGTGCAGCACCGTCAGCTCCTCCATCGCGCCGCTGACCTGGACCCACAGCTCCTGGAGCCGGCGCGGGACGTGCATGGTGCGGACGTTGTCCCGGAAGTAGCGCTTGATCTCGCCGAGGATGGTCGGCAGTGCGTAGGTGGGGAACTGGACGCCGCGGGTGGGGTCGAAGCGGTCGATCGCGTTGATCAGGCCGATGGTGCCGACCTGGACGACGTCCTCCATCGGCTCGCTGCGGCTGCGGAAGCGGGTGGCCGCGTAGCGGACCAGGGGGATGTTCACCTCGATCAGGGCGGCCCGGACCCGCTCCCGCTCGGGGGAGCCCGGGGGCAGCTCCGCGAGCCGCTCGAACAGCACCCGGGTCAGCGTCCGGACGTCCACCGCGGGGCGGCCGCCGGGGCCGCGCAGACCGTCCGGGCGGAGCTCGCCGGCCGGGCTGATGATCGACGCCAGTACCTCGTCGGACACGTCACCCCTCCCTCAGTCGATAACGAAGGGCCCTGCGGATCGGGTGTCGCGGCTGCTTCACCACCTCGCCATGTCCGGCAAAACCGGTCATAGCATCACAAGGCGGGCGCAGGTCGGGCAAGCACCCGGCGGAGGTGTGTTGGTGCGGGGTCGGGGCTCCACCGGGCTTCCCGCCCAGGCGCCGCACGGATCGTTCCGGGGCGGAGCAAGGCGCCCCGTCCGGTGGCCGGACGGGGCGCGGCGGGCCGTCCGGGGGACGGGCCCGGGTGCCTCGGGTGTCAGACCTCGATGTCGGCGATCACCCAGGTGGCGAATTCGCGCCACTGACCGGCCGCGGCCTGATGGGCCGGGTGGGTCAGGTACGCGTGCAGGGCGTCGCGGTCCTCGACCAGGCTGTTGATCGCGTAGTCGTGGGCGATGTCCCGCTCGGTGGTGTTCCAGCCGCACTCCCACTCGCGCAGCTCGGGGATCAGCGAACCCAGCTCGGCGAACGCCTTGGCGCCGGCGAGGGCGCGCTCGTCGTCCTTGCGGACGCCTTCGTTGAGCTTGAACAGGACCAGGTGCCGGATCACGATTGCCGCTCCTCGCGGACGGGGACAGAGGGTCCCGCACACCGTAGCCGGTGCGCCGGGGCGGGACGACGGGCCCTACGCGGCCGGACGGCTCACTTGATCAGTCCGGTCATGAAGGTGCCGACCGCCTTGGCCGCGTTCGAGATGCCCTCGAAGCCGAGCTGGACGAGCTGGGCGGAGCGGGCCGGCGAGCTGATGATCGAGTAGAGGACGAAGATGAGCAGGAGGGCCATGCCGATCTTCTTCGCCTGCGCCATCGGGTGTCGTCCTCTCCTGCTGTGGGCCGCCGCCATCCGGGTCCCCGAGCGGCCCTGCGGAAGCAGCTTATCCATCGGACGGGCTATCAAGTGTGCGACGCGTTCGCCCGGCGGGACGAAGGTCCCCGTGAGTGGGGCCTTTCTCCGGATGCCCGGAAGCGGCCCGGGCGGCAGGATGGGAGACGTGCCGAGGATCTGGCAGGAATCCCCGGTGCGTGGATCCGGAGCCCCCCGCTGTGGGACCGGGCGCCGCGGCTTCCCCCCGACGCGGCGCCGGTTGTGGGACTCCGCCGGGGGAGCGGTCGTCCCCCCGAGCCGCTCCCCCTTTCCAGGCTCCGTACTCTCCGGGCGTTGGTGGTCATCAGCCCGGAGTACGGAGCCCTTTTCGCGTTCGAGGGTGCGCGGAAACGCCGAGGGCCCGTCCGGATCGGACGGGCCCTCGGGCTCTACGGCGGTAGCGGTGGGATTCGAACCCACGGTGGAGTTGCCCCCACACACGCTTTCGAGGCGTGCTCCTTTGGCCGCTCGGACACGCTACCGAGGGGAACTCTACCGGACGGGTGGCGCGGTCACGAAATCCGTATGGCCGGGCGGCCGGCGGGGGAGCCGCCGGCGGAAGTCGGCGCCGGACGTCAGCGGTGGGACTCGAAGAACTCGCGCAGCTGCTCGCCGCACTCGTCGGCGAGGACGCCCCAGACCACCTCGGGGCGGTGGTTGAGCCGGCGGTCGCGCATCACGTCGAAGAGCGAGCCGGCCGCGCCGGCCTTCTCGTCGAGGGCGCCGTAGACCACCCGGTCGATCCGGGACAGCACGATGGCGCCGGCGCACATCGTGCAGGGCTCCAGGGTGACGACCAGGGTGCAGCCGCTGAGCCGCCACTCCCCGATCCGTTCGGCCGCCTGCCGGATCGCGACCACCTCGGCGTGCGCGGTCGGGTCGCCGACCGCCTCGCGCTCGTTGTGGCCGCGTCCGATCACCTCGCCGTCCGGGCCCAGGACGAGCGCCCCGACCGGGACGTCGCCGGTGGCCGGCGCCAGGGCGGCCTCGGCGATGGCGAGGCGCATCGGCGCCGCCCAGCGGTCACGGACCGGGTCGGGGCGGACGGGGGCGGGCAGGGGGGCGATGCGGGGAACGGCCTGCGGGGCGGATGCGGACTGCATGGCATCCAGTGTCGGGTATCCGGCGGTGGGCACCGGCCTGGTCACCGGGCTGGTCACCGCCCGCTACCGGACCGCCTCCAGGACCTCGCCGCAGCCGAGGGCCTCGGCGATCTCCTCCAGGGCGTCGCCCGGGACGGCGCCCTCGCCGCTGAGGGCGAGCAGCTCCTCGGCGGCCAGGCCGAACTCGGTGAGCAGGTGGGCGTCGCCGAGCGGGCCGACCGGGACGCCGCTGCGGGCGTCCTCGTCCTGCTCCTGCGTCTCCTCGTCCTCCTCCAGCTCGACGACCAGGTGGTCCAGGTCGCCGAACTCGCTCTCACCGGCCTGGTCGACCAGCTCGTCGGTGAGGACGGAGCCGTAGGAGCTGCGGGCGGCGGCGGCGCCGTCGGACACGAAGATCCGTGGGTCCTCCTCGCCGTCCACCCGGACGATGGCGAACCAGGCGTCCTCCTGTTCGATGAAGATCAGGACGCTGTCGTCGTCCTGCGTGGAGTCGCGGGCCAGTTCGGTCAGGTCGGCGAGGGTTTCGACGTCGTCGAGCTCCGTCTCGCTCACATCCCACCCGTCCTCGGTGCGAGCAAGCACTGCAGCGAAGTACGCCACCAGGGACACTCCCAAGATCTCGGTCTCGGCTGTCGGCGCGCTCGGGCAACGCGAAAATCTGGCCGCCCCCGCGCCAGAGGCGGTCCGCTCGTTCGGACCGTCCCATCGGAATCGTGACAGAAAGCCCGCCCTTGCGGGGGGTGTTCGGCAGCGCGTCTTTGCAGGTCGTGTCGGAAGGGCCGGCCGGCGGCCGGTGTGGCGCCGGCGCCACCGCCCGGGGCCTGCCGGATCAGGACCAGCCGGTCGGCGGAGCCGCGGGGGGAGCTGCGGGGGGAGCCGCGCCGGAACCGCTTCGGATCCTCGTCAGATCCGGAAGGTTCGCATCCGCATGGCTTCGCGCATCCGCCGTTCCTTGGTCCGCCGGGGCTGGACCCGCTCCCGGAGCTCGCGGGCCTCGGTGAGCTCGCGCAGGAAGACGGCCCGCCGCCTGCGGCGGTCCGCCTCGGTCTCCGGGGGGTCCTGTGGCGGGCCGGGGCGATTGCCCGACCGGCCTGCGGGCTCGTCCGCCGAGCCGTCCCCGGCGTTCGGGTTGCTCGTCATAAGACGTGACATTCCCAGATCAGCCCGGTTGATACCACAGGAGGCGCTTCCGTCCGGACATTCGCGGGGAGCCACGGCGCGGCACGGCCGGGTGCACCCCCGGCGACGGGGCGGTCGGCACGCGGCGAGTCGTACAGGCGTCCAGACCCGGGCTAACCTCGATACATGCGTCTCCACGTCGTCGACCACCCCCTGGTGGCCCACAAGCTCTCCACCCTGCGCGACGAGCGCACCGACTCGCCGACCTTCCGTCGCCTGACCGACGAGCTGGTGACCCTCCTCGCCTACGAGGCCACCCGGGACGTCCGCACCGACGAGGTGGAGATCACCACCCCCGTGGCGGTCACGCTCGGTACCCGCCTCAGCTACCCCCGCCCCCTGGTCGTGCCGATCCTGCGCGCCGGTCTCGGCATGCTGGACGGGATGACCCGACTGCTGCCGACCGCCGAGGTGGGCTTCCTCGGCATGGTGCGCAACGAGGAGACCCTGGAGGCCTCCACCTACGCCACCCGGATGCCGGACGACCTCTCCGGCCGCCAGGTCTACGTGCTCGACCCCATGCTGGCCACCGGCGGCACCCTCGTCGCGGCGATCAAGATGCTGATCGAGCGCGGCGCCACCGACGTCACCGCCGTGGTGCTGCTGGCCGCCCCCGAGGGCGTCGAGGTGATGAAGCGCGAGCTGACCGGCCTGCCGGTCACCGTCGTCACCGCCGCCCTGGACGAGCGGCTCAACGAGAACGGCTACATCGTGCCCGGCCTCGGCGACGCGGGCGACCGCCTGTACGGCACCGCCGGCTGAGCGAATCCCCCGAACGGACGAGAGCCCCCCGGCGCGGTGCCGGGGGGCTCTCCTGTTGCGCGGGGCGACCGGCCTCAGCAGCTGCCGGTGGCGGTCGGGGTGGGGGACGGCTTGGTCGCGAGGGCGAGGGCGGCGGCCGCCTGGGTCTCGTCCAGCAGGGCGTTGTAGCTGTCGCCGACCACGAAGTCCACGGTGCCGTCGGTGCGGGCGTCGGCGGTGGTGGTGGCCCCGGCGATCTGCGAGCCGAGCAGGGTGGCGGCGCCGGCGCCGGCCGGGCCGGCGATCACCTGGGCGGTGCCGGGCACCTTCTTGTCCAGTTCGGCCGGGGCGTTGCCGACCTTGCCGATGGTGAAGCCGCGCTTCTTGAGCTCCTCGGCGGTCCGGCCGGCCAGGCCGCCCTTGGTGGTGGCGTTGTAGACGTTCACCGTGATGGCGGCCGGCTGCGGGATCGCGTGCGGGTCGCCCGGGGCGGCGGGGGCGCCGGAGTCGGTGGGAGCACCGGGCGTGGCGCCCGCGGAGGGGGCGGCCAGCGGCTTGCCCGACGGGGTCACGCAGGCCTGGGCGGAGGAGTTCTTGTTCTTCCCGCTGAAGATGTCGTAGAGCTGGACGCCGCCGAGGCCGATCAGGGCCAGGGCGAGCAGGCTCGCGAGCCCGGAGATCACCTTGCGGCTCTTTTTCGGGGGCCGGCCGAGTCGTGGATAGGCGTTGCCGGTGACGCGGTACTGCTTCCCCTTGAGGCCTTGGGGAGTCAACATGCTCACGGTTTGTCTCCCCCTCGTGCCAGGGCGGGGTCGGGATGACGGATCGGCTGGTGCGGGTGGATCCCGTGGTGCGGGCGGATCCCCTGGTCGCGGCCGTAGTCAGCAGCGTAGTGCCGTCAGGCAGCGAAGGTACTAAATGATCATCATCTGGAGTACGCCGGTACCCGAAAGGAGGTACCCGGGTACGCGCGGACCGCCCTCCGCCGGATGGCGAGGGGGCGGTCCAGGAGCCCGTGCAGAGGGTTCGTCATTCCATTTCGAGGACCCGGGCGTGCAGCACCTGGCGCTGCTGCAGGGCGGCCCGCACCGCCCGGTGCAGTCCGTCCTCCAGGTACAGGTCGCCGCGCCACTTCACCACGTGCGCGAAGAGGTCCCCGTAGAAGGTCGAGTCCTCGGCGAGCAGGGTTTCGAGGTCGAGTTGCCCCTTGGTGGTCACCAGCTGGTCGAGCCGCACCGGGCGTGGGGCGACGTCAGCCCACTGGCGGGTGCTCGTCCGGCCGTGATCCGGGTACGGCCGCCCATTGCCGATGCGCTTGAAGATCACACGGAAAGCCTACCGTTTGGGCGGCGGATGGCGCAGCCGCCGCGACGCCGCCACGCGCTCGGGTGTGAGCTGCGGGAGGACGATTGCGACTGTTTGATGGGAAATGTCGCGAACATCGCCCGGTTCCGATCGGGACACGGCCCGCCCGGGACCGGGTTCCGGGCCCGCCCCGCCTCCCCGCACCGCCCAGGAGAGTGCCCCGATGTCCTCCGCCCCCACCCCGCCGGCCGTCCGGGAGATCGCCGACGGGTACGCCTTCACCGGGCCCGCCCTCGACCTCGGCGCGGTGCTGCTGGACGGCACCGCCTACCCGGACGCCCAGGTGCGCATCCCGCTCGGGGTGCTCAACCGGCACGGGCTGGTCGCCGGCGCCACCGGCACCGGCAAGACCAAGACCCTCCAGCTGATCGCCGAACAGCTCTCCGCCCAGGGCGTGCCGGTGTTCCTCGCCGACGTCAAGGGGGACGTCTCCGGCATCGCCGCGCCCGGCGCGCCGGGCGATCGCACCGCCGCCCGCGCGGCCGAGGTCGGGCAGCAGTGGACCCCGCAGGGCTGCCCGGTCGAGTTCTACTCGCTCGGCGGCCAGGGCGCCGGGATCCCGATCCGCGCCACCGTCACCAGCTTCGGGCCGCTGCTGCTCGCCAAGGTGCTCGACCTGAACGAGACCCAGGAGTCCTCGCTCAGCCTGGTGTTCCACTACGCCGACACCAAGGGCCTGGAGCTGTACGACCTCAAGGACCTCACCGCCGTCATCGCCTTCCTCGCCTCGCCCGAGGGCAAGGAGGAGCTGAGGACCATCGGCGGCCTCTCGTCGGCCACCGCCGGGGTGATCCTGCGCGCGCTCACCGTGCTGGAGAACGAGGGCGCCGGGGCGTTCTTCGGCGAGCCCGAGTTCGACACCGCCGAACTGCTGCGGACCGCCCCGGACGGCCGGGGCGTCGTCTCGGTGCTGGAACTGCCCGCCGTCCAGGACCGGCCGCGGCTGTTCTCCACCTTCCTGATGTGGCTGCTCGCCGACCTCTACCAGGAACTGCCCGAGATCGGCGACCTGGACAAGCCCAAGCTGGTGTTCTTCTTCGACGAGGCGCACCTGCTGTTCAAGGGCGCCTCCAAGGCCTTCCTGGAGGCCATCACCCAGACCGTCCGGCTGATCCGCTCGAAGGCCGTGGGCATCTTCTTCGTCACCCAGTCCCCGCGCGACGTCCCCTCCGACGTGCTCGCGCAGTTGGGCAACCGGGTGCAGCACGCGCTGCGTGCCTTCACCCCGGACGACGCCAAGGCGCTCAAGGCCACCGTCTCGACCTTCCCGCGCTCCTCCTACGACCTCGGCGCGGTGCTCACCTCGCTCGGCACCGGCGAGGCCGTGGTGACCGTGCTCTCCGAGAAGGGCGCGCCGACGCCGGTCGCGGCCACCCGGCTGCGGGCACCGCAGTCCCTGATGGGGCCGATCGAGGCGGGCGCGCTGCGGGCCGTCGTCGACGCCTCGCCGCTGACGGCGCGCTACCGGGACGCGATCGACCGGGAGTCGGCGTACGAGAAGCTGGCGGCGCGGGCGGCGCGGGCGCCCGCGCCGGAGGCCGCCGCACCGGCCAGGGCGCCGAAGGAGCGGGAGCCCGCCCCGCGGCGGGAGGAGCCGAAGGGGGCGGGCGGGCTGCTCGACTCGCTGCTCAGCAACCCGACGGTGAAGTCCCTGGCGCGTTCGGCCGGGAAGCAGCTCGGGCAGGAGATCTCGCGCAGCCTGTTCGGGACGTCCAAGCGGCGGCGGTAGCGGTCGGGCCCCGTGGCGCCTAGGTCCTGTCCGGCCGATCTTGCCGGGCCAAGATCGACCGGACAGGACCTAGCCGGCCAGGGCGGCGCCGATCCGGTCGAGCGAGGACAGCCGCATCAGGCCGTAGTTGTAGAACTCGACCTCGGGGACGCCCAGTTCGCGCAGGGTGGCGATCTTGGCGGCGAGGTTCGCCGGACCGTCGCAGTCCGAGGCCATCGGCCGCAGGATCACCGCCATGTCCTGGGGGCGGACGCCGTGCAGGGCGAACGCGGCGATCTTCTCCCGGACGGCCTCCGGGGTCTTCGCGTAGCCGAGCGTCTCGATCTGGTCGGTCGCCTTGGCGAGGGCGGGCAGGTCGATGCCGGACAGCCAGCCCTTGCCCGGGCCGGCGCCGTCCATGAAGCTCAGCCGCATGCCGTGGCGCCGGGCCTCCTCGGTCAGTTCGGCGGCCAGCGTGGTGACGGTGGTGGCGGCGGCGTCCAGGTAGGCGGCCAGGGCGCCGTCCGCGAGCGCGCTCAGGTCGGCGGGTTCGGCGGCGGCCGCCTCGTCGGCCAGCCGGCGGCGCAGCTCGGTGCGGGCGGCCTCCGCGACCTCCTCCGCCGGGACGCCCGCGCGGGTGGCGGCGGCGCGGCAGTGCGGGCAGAAGCAGATGCCGAGCAGCGCCTCGGCGCCCGCGCCCAGCTCCTCGAAGTAGCGCTCGTGGTGGTAGCCGTGGCGCAGCCCGTGGAAGTGCAGGGACTCGGCCCGGATCGCGTCCACGCCGTACCGGGCCAGCTCGGTGACCAGGGTCCGCGCGTACTCCCGGACCTCCGGGTGGGCCGGGCAGAGCTCGGTGAGGTGGCGGTCGCCGAAGGCGTTGGCCGGGGCGCAGTCCGGGTGGGCGAAGCCGAGCCGGTCGTTGTGGCAGAACACCGTCCAGGCGTGCAGCTTCAGCCCCCGGCGGCGGGTCTCGGCGGCGGCCTCGGCGAAGGGGTCGCGGTCGCCGATCGCGGTGGACGGGACGGGCGCCAGCCGACGGCCCTGCCAGCGGGCCGGATCGGGGCGGAAGTAGGCCGCGCCGGGCTCCAGGTAGCGGATCACCCGGTGGGGGTTGTGCGGGAAGACGTCTCGGGCCTCGTGGTAGACGGAGGCGAGGGTGACGCCGCCGACCCCGGCGCGGTCGGTGAGGTTGCCGAAGAAGGTGTCGGCGCCCTCGTCGAGCAGGTCGGTGGCGAAGGCGAGGACGGACGACTCCACGGTGCGGCTCCGGAGCTGGGGGCAGGGGCGCTGTCCACGCTAGTCGCAGGCGCCGGATTGGTCTATACCTGGCAATTCGAGCGGCCCGGGCCCGAACGAGGTTCCGCCGGACCGGACGGGCACCCCTATTACAGTGAGCCGTGTCCTTCAGCGTCCTTCAGCCCGAGGCCGTCCACGGCCCGTTGAGAGGTGACCACCCCATGAGCGTTCGCCCGCCGCTGCCGTACGACTTCCTGCCGCAGGTGCCGTCCTTCCCGCTGACCAGCCAGGACGTCACCGACGGCGGCACACTGGCCGGGGAGTTCAGCCACGCCGGCGGCAACCTGTCGCCGCAGCTGGCCTGGTCGGGCCTGCCCGAGGGCACCCGGAGCATCGCCGTCACCTGCTACGACCCGGACGCGCCCACCGGCTCCGGCTGGTGGCACTGGCTCGCCCTCGGCCTGCCCGCCGACACGGTCGAACTGCCGCGCGGCGCCGGCTCCTCGGACGACGACCTGCCCGGCGCGGCCTCCTTCCACGGCCGCAACGACTTCCCCGGCCACCAGTACGACGGCGCCGCCCCGCCGCCCGGCGCCCCGCACCGGTACGTGTTCGCGGTGCACGCCCTGGACGTCGAGAAGCTGGACGTCTCCGCCGACACCCCGGCGGCCCAGATCGGCTTCCACCTGACCTTCCACACGCTGGGGCGGGCGCTGCTCACCGCCGAGTACGGGGTCTGAGCACGATGGGCCACGATCCGGTCGAGGTCTGGCGGCTGCCCGGGGAGGACCGGTCGGCCGGTCGCAGGGCCGTGGCCTGGACGGTCGGGCCGGCCGGGGAACTGGCCGTCCTGGTGGTGCCGGAGCAGCGCCTGGCGCCGGCCGGATCCTGGCCGCCGGTCCGGCTGCCGTTCGACGGCGAGGTGGTCGTGGTCTCCCCGCGGGGGGAGTGGCGCGTGCCGCTGTCCGGCGTCCCCTGCCCGCCCGACCACCTCGGGCTGCTGCCGGGCGGCCGGATGCTGCTGGCCGGGTACCGGGCCGATCAGGACGGGGAGGAATGGCTGCCCAACACGGCCGTGTACGGCGCGGACGGGGCGCTCGAACGGGAGCTCGCCCTCGGTGACGACGTCCGGGTGCTGGTGACCGACCGGGACGGCCGGATCTGGATGGCCTACGGGGACGAGGGCATCTACGGCGACCACCCGATGGCGGCCGCCGGGCTGCGGGCCGCCGACACCCACGGCCGGGTGGTGTGGAGCCCGGACAAGCTGCCGTCCTACCCGCTGGAGGGCCTGGCCGGCGCGACCGACGGCCGGAGCGCCTGGCTGGCCTGGTACCCGAGCCCGTCGGTCAGCCACCTCACCCGGATCGACGCGGTCGACCGGCGGTCGACCACCCTGCCGTGCCCGGTCCGGCTGCCGGTCGGCTTCGCGGTCCGCGGCGGGCAGGGCGTCTTCCTGTCCAGCGGCGGCGAGTTGACCTGGTACCAGCTGATCGGCAAGGAGTGGAAGCAGACCCGGCGCCGGCAGCTGAGCGTGCCCGGCGCGCTCGACCGGGTGCGGGCGCACGGCCGGGACGGCGTGCTGTGGTTCCGGGCGGGGGACTGCTGGTACCGGATCGAGGCCTAGGGACTGCCCGGCGGATCCTGCCGGACGGTCCCTAGCCGCCCGCGCGGGTGGCCCGGTCGGCGCGGGCGGCCAGGGTGCGCAGGTGGGTGATCAGCTCCGGCGGCTCGTGCACCTCGAACTCGCAGTCCAGCGTCAGCAGCCGCACCGCCGTCCACTCCAGGGAGTCCGTGCGGGAGCGCAGCCGGCAGCGGTGCTCGTCGATCGGCTCGATCTCGGAGTCCCCCCGGGCGAAGTGCCGCCGGACGTCCGCGGCCGGGGCGTGCACGGTGGCGACCACGGCGCGGGCCGGTGACTGGCGGCGCAGCTTGCCCGCCACGTACGCGGCGGCGTCCTCGGCCGGGAGCGGGCGCGGGGTGAAGTGGGCGCCGGTGGCGCGGGGTTCGCTGAGCCGGTCGACGCGGAAGAGCCGCCAGTCGTCCCGGTCCAGGTCGTAGCCGACCAGGTACCAGCGGCGGCCGGCCGAGACCAGCCGCTCGGGTTCGACGTTGCGCCTGGTCTCGGCGCCGTCGCCGGCCCGGTAGGCGAAGCGCAGCCGTTCCCGGTTGGTGACGGCGCCGGCGAGCACGGTGAGGTCGTCCGGGTCGACGGTCGGGCCGTCGCCGGTGAGCAGCGGCATGGTGGCGGTGTTGAGCGCGCCCACCCGGTGCCGCAGGCGGCCCGGCAGCACCTGGAGCAGTTTGGCGAGGGCACGGACCGAGGCCTCCTCTATGCCGACCACCGCGTGCCCGGCGGCCGCCCGCAGCCCGACCGCGATGGCGACGGCCTCCTCGTCGTCCAGCAGCAGCGGAGGCATCGCCGTCCCCGCGACCAGCCGGTAGCCGCCGACCGCGCCCATGGTGGCCTGCACCGGGTAGCCGAGGTCGCGCAGCCGGTCGATGTCGCGCCGGATCGTCCGGGGGCTGACGCCGAGCCGTTCGGCGAGTTCGCTGCCGGGCCACTCGCGCGGTGTCTGCAGCAGGGACAGCAGGTTCAGCAGCCGTGCGGGGGTGTCCGTCATGCCGTCCAGGATGCCGGACAACTGGGACAGGATCTGACCTATATGCCCCGTACCCTCGCGGACGTGCCGACGAGCAGGACGAGCAGTGCGAGCAGGACGAGCAGTGCGAGCAGGACGAGCAGGACGAATGAGGAGTACCGAATGAAGACCGCGGACGCGGACCGACGGAGGTGGATCGCGCTGGCGATCGTGATGGTCGCCTCCTTCATGGACCTGGTGGACGTCACCATCGTCAACATCGCCATCCCCAGCATCCAGGAGGACACCGGCGCCTCCTTCAGCGCCATCCAGTGGGTCACCGGCGGCTACGCGCTGGCCTTCGCGATCGGGCTGATCACCGGCGGCCGGCTGGGTGACATCTACGGCCGCAAGCGGCTGTTCCTGATCGGCATCGGCGGGTTCACCGTGGCGTCGGCGCTGTGCGGCCTGGCCTCCGGCCCCGAGATGCTGGTCGGGATGCGGGTGCTCCAGGGCGGTACGGCGGCCATGATGGTGCCGCAGGTGCTGTCGATCATCCATGCGACCTTCCCGGCGGAGGAGCGCGGCAAGGTGTTCGGCATGTTCGGCGCGGTGGTCGGGCTGGGCGCCGTCTCCGGGCCGCTGATCGGCGCGCTGCTCACCGAGTGGGACCTGTTCGGCCTGGCCTGGCGCCCGATCTTCCTGATCAACCTGCCGGTCGGCATCGCCGGGCTGCTGCTCGGGCGCCGCTTCATCGACGAGTCGAAGGCCGAGCGGGCGCTCAAGCTGGACCTGGTCGGGGTGGCGCTGGCGAGCGTCGGCCTGCTGATGCTGATCTACCCGCTGACGCACGGGCGGGAGGCCGGCTGGCCGCTCTGGGGCTACCTGTCGATGGCCGGCAGCCTGGTGGTGTTCGCGCTGTTCGTGGCGTACGAGAAGGCCAAGACGCGGCGGGACGGCTCGCCGCTGGTCGAGCTGTCGCTGTTCCGGGTGAAGAGCTTCGCGGCCGGCATCGGCGTGCAGCTGGCCTTCGGCGTGGTCTGCGGGATCTTCTTCCTGGTCTGGACGCTGTACATGCAGCTGGGCCTCGGCTGGAGCCCGCTCAAGGCCGGTTCCACCGGCATCCCGTTCTCGCTCGCCGTCTCGGCGGCGGCCGGGCTGTCCGTGCAGAAGCTGGTGCCCCGCTTCGGGCGCCGGGTGCTCCAGACCGGCGCGCTGGTGATGGCGGCGGGCGTGCTGACGTACATCTGGGAGGCGGACCGGTACGGGACGGCGATCGCGCCCTGGCAGATGGCGCTGCCGCTGGTGGTGATGGGCCTGGGGATGGGCCTGATCGTCGCGCCGATCACCGACGCGATCCTGGCGGAGGTGCCGCGCGCGCACGCCGGTTCGGCGTCGGGGCTGATCAACACCGTCCAGCAGATGGGGAACGCGCTGGGGCTCGCGCTGGTGTCGGTGGCCTTCTTCGGGGCGATGGACGACGTGGTCGCGCCGGAGGCGATGGGCACCGCGTTCGGCGGGGCGTTCGTCCACGCGATGTGGTGGGTCGCGGGGGCGCTGCTGGTGGTCTTCCTGCTGATGTTCGCGCTGCCGCGGCGCAAGGCGGTCGCGCCGGCCGACGCGGCTGCGGCGGGCGCGGTGGACGCGCCGGCGACGGCGGGTGAGGCGGATCCGACGGACGAGCGGGAGCCCGTCCTGGCCTGACGGGCACTGCTGAGGGCCCCGGTCGCGCGGTGCGACCGGGGCCCTCGGCGCATCCTGGGAGGGCCATGGACCGTACGGAGGTGGACTCCTCGGCGGCTCGGCAGCGGCTCCCGGCGGGGCCGGCCGGGCGATCGGAATTTCAGCGCGCCCCGGCCGTGCTCACCGCCGTCGTCCGGGTCGTGGTCTTCGCCGCGGACTTGGCCTCCTTCGCGGCGCGCTTCATCTCCTGCTTGAACTCCCGGACCAGGTCGAGGGATTCGGGCCCGGTGATGTCGGCGACCGAGCGGTGCGCGCCCTCCTCGCCGTACACGCCGGCCGCCTCGCGCCAGCCCTCCGGGCGCACGCCGTACTGCTTGCCGAGCAGGGCCAGGAAGATCTGCGACTTCTGCTTGCCGAAGCCGGGCAGGGCGTTGAGGCGGCTGAGCAGCTCCTTGCCGGTGCGGGTGTCCTTCCAGAGTGCGGCGGCGTCGGCGTCGTACTGCGCCACCAGGAACTGGCAGAGCTGCTGGACCCGTTTGGCCATCGCGGCCGGGTAGCGGTGCACGGCGGGCTTCGCGGACAGCAGGGCGACGAACTCCTCCGGGTTGTACACGGCGATCTCCCGGGCGTCCAGGTCGTTGCGTCCGAGCCGCTGGGCGATGGTCAGCGGACCGGTGAACGCCCATTCCATCGGCACCTGTTGGTCGAGCAGCATGCCGACGAGCGCGGCCAGCGCACTCCGTCCGAGCAGTTCGTCGGCCTCGGGCTGCTGTGCGAGCCGGACGGTGACGTTCATGGGCTTGCCCTCCTCGGAGTTGACGTCGGGTCGGCGCCCAGTCTGGTGGACGGGGTGGGGGCGGAGGCGGTCAACACGCCCGTAGCAGGGGAAGTCTTGGAGTTCCAGGGCCTTGGCGTGGCTGGCTTGTTCGTTGGCGGAGCGACCGCCTGGGACACCCGATCCGGCGGTCGGGAGAGCCCGCGGAATACTTTTTGCCCATGTCGGGTGGCGAGGAGGCGGGCGGCGTAGGCGGGTTGGAGGGAGGTAGGTCATTTTGTATGACTGTTTCTGTTGCGCCGGTGCTGCTACCCGCCGACGGGCCATTCTTGGTGCAATCGACGCGTCCAGAAAGGCTCGCCCGCCGTGACCCAGCCGTTCGAACTGCCGTCCTTCTACGTGCCGCACCCGGCACGCCTCAACCCCCACCTGGACGAGGCCCGGGCCCATTCCTCCGTCTGGGCACGGGAGATGGGCATGCTGGAGGGCTCCGGCATCTGGGACCAGGCCGACCTGGACGCCCATGACTACGGCCTGCTCTGCGCCTACACCCACCCCGACGCCTCCGCCGAGGCGCTCTCGCTGGTCACCGACTGGTACGTGTGGGTCTTCTTCTTCGACGACCACTTCCTCGACATGTTCAAGCGCACCAACGACCGCGAGGCCGGCAAGGCGCACCTCGACCGGCTGCCGCTGTTCATGCCGGCCGACCCGGCCACCCCGATGCCGGAGCCGGAGAACCCGGTCGAGGCGGGCCTGGCCGACCTGTGGCGGCGCACCGTGCCGGTGATGGGCGAGGACTGGCGGATCCGCTTCGCCGAGAGCACCCGCAACCTGCTCAACGAGTCGCTCTGGGAGCTCGCCAACATCAACGCCGGCCGGATCTCCAACCCGGTCGAGTACATCGAGATGCGCCGCAAGGTGGGCGGTGCGCCCTGGTCCGCCCAACTGGTCGAGTACGCGGCCGGCGCCGAGGTCCCGAAGGAGGTCTCCGGCTCGCGTGCGCTCCGGGTGCTGATGGACGCCTTCTCGGACGGCGTGCACCTGCGCAACGACATCTTCTCCTACCAGCGCGAGGTGGAGGACGAGGGTGAGCTGAGCAACGGCATCCTGGTGCTGGAGAAGTTCCTGGAGTGCTCCACCCAGGAGGCCGCCGAGGCGGTCAACGACCTGCTCACCTCGCGGCTCCAGCAGTTCGAGAACACCGTGTTCACCGAACTGCCCGTGCTGTTCGCCGAGACCGGGCTCGCCCCCGAGGGCCGCGCCCGGGTGCTGGCGTACGTCAAGGGCCTCCAGGACTGGCAGTCCGGCGGCCACGAGTGGCACATGCGTTCCAGCCGGTACATGAACGGCGGTGGTGCGGCGGCCGGTTCGGGCGGCCGCGTCGCGGCGGGAACGGGCGGCGCGCTGCCCGGCACCGGAAACTGGTGGGACCCGTTCGCGATCGCCGGGGTGGGCACCTCGGCGCTGGACATCCTGCGCAGCACGGCGATGGGCGGCGGTGGACCTGCGGCGGGCCAGGCCGGCCCGGGCGGCGTCGGACCGGCCGTCCGACGGGCCCGGTCGCATGGCCACGTGCCGTACCAGCCCGTCGGACCGTCCCGACTGCCCGAGTTCAAGCTGCCGTTCGAGGCCACGCTGAACCCGCACCTGGACGGCGCGCGGGAGCGGGTGATCGAGTGGGCCGAGCGGATGGGCCTGCTGGCGGAGCAGCCCGGCATCCCCGGATCCGGCATCTGGGACGCCGCGTCCATGCGGGACTACGACCTCCCGCTCTGCGCGGCCGGCATCCACCCGAACGCCACCGCCGACCAACTCGACATCTCCTCGGCCTGGTTGGCCTGGGGAACCTGGGCCGACGACTACTACCCGGTGGTCTTCGGACGCACCCGCGACCTGGCGGGCGCCAGGCTCGCCAACGAGCGGCTCCCGCTGTTCATGCCGGTGGACGGCAGCCCCGCGCCCGAGCCCGCCAACGCCCTGGAACGCGGCCTCGCCGACATCTGGGAGCGCACCGCCGGCCCGATGGCGGCGGACGCCCGGCGGAAGTTCCGCCAGACCGTCGAGGACATGACCGCGAGCTGGATCTGGGAGCTCAACAACCAGGTGCAGAACCGGATTCCGGACCCGGTGGACTACCTGGAGATGCGCCGCGCCACCTTCGGCTCCGACCTCACCATGAGCCTGTGCCGGCTCGCCCACGGGAAGGCCGTGCCGCCCGGGGTGCACGAGCACGGCTCGATGCGCTCGCTGGAGAACTCGGCCGCGGACTACGCGTGCATGCTGAACGACCTGTTCTCGTACCAGAAGGAGGTCGAGTACGAGGGCGAGGTGCACAACGCCGTCCTGGTGGTGCAGAACTTCTTCAACTGCGACTACCCGTCGGCGGTCCGGATCGTCGACGACCTGATGCACTCCCGGCTGGACCAGTTCCAGCACGTCGCGGCGAAGGAACTCCCCGTCCTGTACGACGACTTCGCGCTGGAGACGGAGGCGCGGGAGCTGCTGGACGGGTACGTGGAGGAGCTGGAGAACTGGCTCGCGGGCATCCTGGTCTGGCACCGGGGCTGCCGCCGGTACCGCGAGGAGGACCTGGTGCGGCACTTCGGCGCGGAGCGGGTGCTCAGGGCGGGGGCGGCGGTCGGGGACCTGCCCGGTCCCGCCGCCGTGCCCGCCTCCAGGCCTGCCGCCGTGCCGGTCGGCCCGACCGGGCTGGGCACGGCCTCGCTGCGCCCGCCGCTGGCCGGCGCGGCTCCGGCCGGCGGCGGGGTGGCGGCCCTGGGCTGACCGGTGGGCCGGCCGGTGGACGGGTGGACTGCTGGGCGGACCGGTGGACGGGTGGGCCGGCCGGTGGGCGGAGTGCTCAGAGCTCGACGCCGAGCAGCTCGCGCAGTGCGCGGCCGCCGTCCGGGGTGATCCGCAGGGCCCGGCCGGAGCCGATCCGCTCCACCCAGGAGCGCTCCAGCGCCGTCCGGCAGAGCGCCGCGCCCAACGCCCCGCCGAGGTGGCTGCGGCGCTCCGTCCAGTCCAGGCAGCTGCGCACCACCGGCCGCCCGCCCCGGCGGCCCGCCCGCTCGGGCAGCTCGATCGCCTGCGCGGCCAGCCAGGCCCGGCCGCGCCCGGTGACGGCGAGCCCGGCGTCGTCGGTGAGCAGGCCGCGGGCGAGCAGCGCGTCCGCGACGGCCACGCCGAGCCGGCCGGCCAGGTGGTCGTAGCAGGTGCGGGCGCGGGCCTCGGCGCTCTGCCGGGTGGCCTCGCGCAGGCCGTGCGGGGCGGGCCGGTCGCCCTGGCCGGCGAAGGCGGCGAGGTCCTCGATCAGGGCGGCGACCTCCGGGGTGGCCAGCCGGACGTACCGGTGTCGCCCTTGCCGTTCCTCGGCCAGCAGCCCGCCCGCGATCAGCCGCGACAGGTGCTCGCTGGCCGTGGACGGCGCGACGCCCGCGTGTCGGGCCAGCTCGCCGGCCGTCCAGGCGCGGCCGTCGAGCAGTGCGGTGCAGAACGCGGCGCGGGTCGGGTCGGCGAGCAGGGCGGCGAAGGCGGCGAGCGACATACCTCCATGGTCGCGCCGGCACGGTTCGGCGCGGGCCGAACCGTCGGCGGCGGTCGGTGGCGCGGTCGGCGAGGCGGCCGGCGGCGCGGTTGGCGCGCTTGGTCCGGGGTCGGGTTGCGCCGGGGTCCGGGCGTCGAGCTGGAAGTGATGCCCCGTCAACTGGCGTGTCGAGCCCGCTGGTTGGCCTCGATACCGTCCAGGATCAGTCGGACGCCGTTGGCGAAGCCGCTGTCGCGGGATCCCTCGGTCGCCTCGTCGACATCGGTGGTGTAGAGGCGGTGCAGGCGCGGGAAGTCCCGGGTGGCCTCGATGACGGCGGGCAGGAATTCGTCCATCCAGCCCTGCTCGTTCCGGCCGTGCCGGGCCAGTGTGCTCAGCCAGGCGGACTCCACGCTGGCCGTCCCGATGACGTAGCCGAGCAGGACCCCCATCGCGTCGTTGGCCTCCGTCGCGGTGAAGCCGGCTGCTTCCAGGAAGGTGAGCAGGGCCTCGGAGAGGCGCATCCAGTTGGGCCCGAAGTAGACGAGGCCGAGGTCGCCGAGCACCGACACCATCCACGGGTGGCGCAGGACGGTCTCGCGGACGCTGTCCGCGCACTCGGCGAGGGCGATGCGCCAGTCCGTCGGGTCCGTGTCGGCGACCGACGGGATCAGGACCTTGCCGAACACCTCGTCGACGATCAGGGCGAGCAGTTCGTCCTTGTTGGCGACGTGGGTGTACATCGAGGTGGCGCCGGCGTTGAGGCGGGCGCCGAGCTTGCGCATGCTCAGGGCTTCGATGCCGTCGCTGTCCAGGATGGCCAGGGCCTCCGCGACGATCTGGGTCCGGCTGAGCGCCGGCTGCTCGCGCCGGGGGCGCTCGGGGCGGCTCCACGGTGTCCCGGGCGCGTCCTTCGACCTGGCCGGCATCCGGCCCTCCTCTCGGTCTCGCCCGCCTGTGCTCGGCTCGGCTGCTCCGTTCAGCATAAGCCGCGCCGCACACCGTACGGCGTTGCGAACACCGTGCGGCCTCCGTACAGTGTGCGGTGTCCGCACGGTGTGCGGAGCGTGGCGCGCCGCGGCCGTGGGGACGGACCGCGGTGCGCCCGCGAGGACTTTCGTCCGGCTGCGGCCGGCGCGCTCACTTCGAAGGGGGACCGCGGTGGACCGTCAGCCGCGCCGCTGGCTCATCCTGGTCGTGCTCTGTCTCAGCAGCCTGGTGCTGGTGGTCGACAACATGGTGCTCACGGTGTCCATCCCGCAGATCGCGGCGGACCTCGGGGCCGGGGCCCAGGACATCCAGTGGATCATCGACTCGTACATCCTGGTCTTCGCCGGGCTGCTGCTCACCTCGGGCAGCCTCTCCGACCGGTTCGGCCGGCGGAAGGTGATGATCATCGGGCTGGTGGTGTTCGGCGCCGCCTCCCTGGTCGCCGCCGTCGCCGACAGCCCCGGCCAGCTCATCGCCGGACGCGTGCTGATGGGCGTGGGCGGAGCCCTGGTCATGCCGAGCACGCTCTCCATCCTGATCACCGTCTTCGACGCCGAGGAACGGCCCAAGGCGATCGCCGTGTGGAGCGCGGTGGCCATGACCGGCATGGTCGGCGGGCCGGTGCTCGGCGGCGCGCTGATCGCGCACTTCTGGTGGGGCGCGGTCTTCCTGCTCAACGTGCCGGTCACGGTGGTCGCCGTCATCGCGGCGGTCGTGCTGATGCCGGAGTCGAAGGGGCCGTGGCGCCGGCCCGACCTGCCCGGCATGGTGCTCTCGATGACCGGGATGACCGCGCTGGTCTGGTCGATCACCGTGCTGCCCCGGGACGGCATCACCAGCCCCGGCACGCTCGGCCCGCTCGTCGTCGGGGTGCTCGCGCTGACCGGGTTCGTCGTCCGCCAGATCCGGACCGACTCGCCGATGGTCCCGCTCAAGCTGTTCCGCAACCGGGTGTTCACCGGGGCCAGCTTCTCGCTCGTCCTGCTGACCTTCGCCACCGGCGGCCTGATGCTGGTCCTCACCCAGTACCTGCAGTTCGTGCTGAAGTTCTCGCCCACCGACACCGGCCTGGCGTTCCTCCCGCTGGCCGTCGCCTCGCTGGTGTTCAATGCCCTCGGCGCCGTGCTCAGCAAGAAGGCCGCCCCGCGGGTGACGACCTCGGTCGGAATGCTGGTCATCGCGGCCGGGTTCGGGCTGCTGGCCACGCTCTCGGTCGGCGACGGCTTCGCCAAGGTCGCCCTGGCCATGCTGGTGCTGGGCGCCGGCTCCGGCCTCGCGATGCCGGCCGCGTCCAACGCGCTGATGGGTGCGATCCCCGGCGAGCACGCCGGCGTCGGCTCCGCGCTCAACGACACCATCCAGCAGTCCGGTTCCGCGCTGGGCGTGGCCATCCTCGGCGCCGTCCTGTCCAGCACCTTCACCGGTTCGATGCCCGCCGACGCGCCCGCCGCCGGGAAGCACGCGATCACGGACGCGCTCGCCCTCGCCGCGAGCACCGGGGACGGCGGACTGGCCGCCGCTGCGCGGGACGCGTTCAACACCGCGGCCTCCGTCACCTTCACGGCGGGCGGGATCTCCGTCCTGGCGGCCGCGGGGCTGACCCTGGTGCTGATGCGGGACGGCCGGAAGGCCGCCCCGGCGGCGGCGGGCCCGGTCGAGGGCGCGGCGGAGGCGGGGGTCGTCCAGCGGGTGGGCTGAGCCTGCTCGGTCTGCTCTGCCCTGCCCTGCCCTGCCCTGCCCTGCTTGCCTGGCCCGGCTTGCCCTGCCTGGCCCGGCCCCGCCTCGGCCCCGCCCGCCTCGCGCGGTCGGGGCCGGCGGCGTGCCGTGGGCGTGCCGTGGGCGTGCCGCTGGTGTGTCGCAGGCCCCCGGCGACACACCGGCGGCGGCGCGTAGCCTGGGCCCCATGTCCCCCGAGTACGCGGAGCGGGCGTCGAGGCTGCCGGGAGCGGTCGTGTGGAGGCGCCGGGCCGTCGGGAGCACGGGCGGCGGCGCGGCCGGGCTCGTCCTGCCCGACGGCTGCATGGACCTGCTCTGGACCGAGGGCCGGCTCCTCGTCGCCGGGCCGGACACCCGCGCCTTCCAGCTCGGACCGGGGCTGCGCGGCCCGTGGGCGGGCGTCCGCCTCCCGCCCGGCGCCGCCCCCGCCCTGCTGGGCGTGCCCGCGTACGAACTGCGCGACCGGCGGGTCGACCTGGCAGACCTCCGGCCCGGCGCCGAGGTGCGCCGCCGTACCGGGCGCATCGACGCGGCGGCCGACCCGGCCGTGGCCCTGGAGGAGTTGGTGCTGCGCCTGGCGGTCGACGCGCGGCCGGTGGACCCGCTCGTCCGGGCGGTCGCCGATGCCCTGGCGGCCGGCCGTTCGGTCGCGGCGACCGCCGACTCGGTCGGCCTCGGCGCGCGGCAACTGCACCGCCGCTCACTGACCGCCTTCGGTTACGGCCCCAAGACCCTGGCCCGGATCCTCCGCCTGCAGCGCGCCCTCGCACTGGCCCGCTCCGGCGTGCCCCTCGCCGAGACGGCGGCCCGGACGGGCTACGCCGACCAGGCCCATCTGGCGCGTGACGTACGGGAGTTGGCGGGAGTGTCGGCGACCGCCCTGCTGCCGCGTTGACTCAGTCCGCAGCGCCCGGCAGTGGCGCGAACAGGTCGACGCCGTTGCCGTCCGGGTCGTGCACCACGGCGTACCGCTGGCCCCAGAAGGCGTCCCACGGCTTCAGCTCGCCGTGGTGCCCGGCGCCGACCAGGTCCTCGTAGACCGCGTCCACCTGGGCGGGGTCGGCGCACCGGAACGCCAGTGCCGTCCGGCCGCCGCCCGTCGGCGGACGCCAGTCCGGGTGGAACGAGCGGATGGTGGACTCGGGGTCGAGCGCCAGGCGCAGCCCGCCCGGCAGCACGGCCTCGACGTGCGGCTCCTGCTCGGCCCCGTCGGGGAACACGAGTCCGAGCCGCCGGTAGAAGGCGATCGAGGCGGCCAGGTCCGAGACGGCGAGGCCCACGACGGCGAACTGCGGTGCTGGTGTGCTGTTCATGACCGTCACGGTAGGCGGGCCCGGACGCCCCGTCTTGAACGAATCGGACGCCCGGCGCGGCCCGCCCCGGGCGTCCGCTGTCGTACGTCGCGCGGCGGCCGGAGCTGCTGCTGGCGTACTCCCCACTGCTTGGCGGCGCGTACTGCCGGCCCGACCGGCCGCTGGCCGAGAAGTGCCAGCGGCCGGTGGCGCAGGCCCAGTTGGCCGCCCTGGACCTGGTGCTCGACGAGGACCGGCGCCGGCGGCTGGACACCGCGGCCTGACCGCGGTGTCCGCCTCGAACCCGAACCGGCTGCGCGCCGTCAGCCCTGGACGCCGTCAGCCCTCGGCGCGGACCGCCCGCCACCGGTTGGCGGTGGTCTCGCTCACCGTGTAGAAGAACTCCGACTTGAACTCGGCCCCGTCACTGAGTGCCTCCACCCAGCTCATCGGCCAGTTCCGCCGGCCGTAGTGCTTGTGTACGACCCGGGTGAACGCGGACAGCACGCCGCGCAGCCGCTTCCGGTCCACGTCGAGCGCCTCGACCAGGGACGTGTAACTCACCCGCTCGCCGGGCTGCTTCGCCAGGATGTCGAGCACCCCGGTCACCGCCTGCACCGAGTCCAGCGGGTCGGCCGTCAGCCGCCGCAGATCCTGCACGGTCCACTCGACGAACGGCCACTCGCCGTCCTCCTGCGGCCCCCCCTCGGCCGACGCCGCCACCGCGGCCCCCGCAGCGGCCCCCGAGAGCTCCGCGAGGAACGCGTACACCTGCGTGACGTACTGAGCCGGCACCGGCACCGAGATGAACTGCTGGTTGTCCTGCGTCATGTTTCTTCCCCTCCGACGTGTCGCCTGTCTGGCGGCAGGACAGATACTTGCATGCCGCATGTCCGGGTGTCCAGGTATTAACCTGGACTAATTCCGAGACTAAAGCCTGGTTAGTCTCTCTCGCGGCCCGCACGCGTGGGCCGCGCGTGGGCCGCCCCCGCCCCGGGCTACGCGGGCATCACCCCGTGGATGCGGGAGAGGGTGAAGACGCGCTCGTCGTCCCGCAGATGGCACCAGGCGTTGAGGTAGGGGGCGTCCAGTGCGAGCCGGCTGAGGGTGCGGACGGTCGCGTTGCCCGAGGTGGCGACGTACTCGATGGTGACCGCCCGGCCGTCGTCGACGGCGTGGGCGAGCTGGCGGACATCGGCGAAGGACAGCTTGCGCGCGTGTCCGGCGATGACCTCCTCGGTGCCGCTGCCGTAGGGGCGGTCGTCGTCCCCTGGGCCGGGCTCCGGGGCGCCCTGCGCGACGGCCCGCAGCCGGGCGGCGAGGGCGCCCAGGTCGGCGGCCGTCCCGGCCCCGGCTGCCCGGTCCTGCGTCCGTAGTGGCCGGGACCGGCCGCCGGGCGGGCGCGGGGGCGGGACCGGGTTCGCCGCGCGGGGACGCTGGGCCCGCTCGATGCGGACGGACCCGTCGGGGGCCTCGGCAACGGGGGCGTAGCCCGCGGACCGCAGCGCCGCGAGCGTCTGCTCCGGCGGGGTCCGGCTGATCAGCACGGTCGGCGCCAGTTGCCGCAGGCCGAGTCGGCTGAGCGTGCGGTGGGCGGCCAGTTCGGCCAGGAGGGCGGGCTCTGCACCGTGGATCACACAGGCGGCGGAGACGACGCGCACCCGGCCGTGGCTGCGTGCGGTGTCGTGGATCAGGTAGGAGAGCGGCTGCGGAAGCGGCCCGACGGCGAAGGCGGCCAGTTCGGCCGTGATCGCGTCCGGGGTGGAGCCCGCGTCGAGGGCGCGCCGCACGCTGCCCGGGCCGAACCGCCATACGGACGCCGTACCGGCCGTCTCCCGGTCCGCGACGGAATCCAGCAGGGTGACGAGGGCCGCCGACGGCGTTCCGGCGACCACGGCCGTGAGATCGCTGCCGAAGCGGGCGGTCCCGGTGGCGGCGGGCAGCAGGTGTCGACAGGTGTCCTCCAGCGCCCGGACGTCATCGGCGAGCAGGGCGGCCCCGATCGGGGACAGAGCCCCGAGGGCGAGCACGCCGAGCAGTTCCGATTCGCGGATCAGAGTGGCGAACGGGGCCGCGTCCTGGGGGAGTTCGTCGACGAGCGGGCGGTGCCACCCGATCAGCGGCCCCAGGTCCGCCGGGTCCGCCGCGCCCTCGCCCGCCGGGAGCCGGGACGCGGCGGTGAGCAGTCCGTGCCGGGCCTGGACGCAGCCCTCGCAAGGCGGCGGCCCTGCGAGGGCCGGCAGCGCCTTCCCGTCCTCGTCGCGGCTCCCGCCGGGGGTCAGCGGGAGTGTCCACCAGGCCCGGAGGAGCACGGCGAGTTGGTCGGCCGGTTCCTCCTCGGACCAGGCGTCGTAGGCCGCGGTCGCCGCGACCCGATCACCGTCCCGGGCCAACAACCCGGCTGCGGCCGCCGTCTCCAACGCGAGGCGCACCACGATCTCGTCGCACTTCGCCGCCTTGCCGATCCGGGACAGTTCGCGGGCACCGATCCCGCCGGCCTTCAGCCGGGCCGGGGGAGTGGCGGCGCACACCCGCAGGACGGAGGCGGCGTGGGCGGCGAAAGCCGGTGCGGCCGCCGCCGCTTCCCGTTCGATCCTCGCAGCGGTCACGGGGACCGACCGCACGGCGGGCGGAGCGGGTGTGAAGGGGGCGTGCCAGCCGGGGCCGCGCAGCGTGAGTGCCACCTCGGCGGGCATCCGGGCCTGGCCGTACCAGTGGCGGCCACGGATCAGCAGCCCCCGTTCCAGCGCCCATCGTTCGCCCGGCGCGGAATCGGACCGAGGAGTCCCGAACATGAGGAATCCAGGCTGCTCCGGTGCCCGACTCGCCTGCCGTTCAAGGAGTTTCCGGGTGGCCGCGGGTGCCCCGGCCAACAGCGCGGCGACCCGGGCCGGGTCGCTGTGATGGTCGATCAGCGCCGCCAGCCGCTTCTGCTTGCTGTTGCCGGCAGGCTTGATGCCGAGTGCTGCCAACATGCGGCCCAGTTCGTCCGAGGTGGTGTCCGCCAGCAACTGCGCCAGCCGCGGGCCCAAACCCAGCGGCGTGTTCCACGCCTGCCGCAGCGGCGCCGCCACGCGCAGCAGCCCGGCGCCGTCCGGCCACACCAGCGCGCGATCGGCCAGCGCCTCCAGAGCCGCCTCCAGGCCGCGAGCACGCTCCCCGTCCGTCGCGTCCAGGAGGCCGGCCAAGGCGTCCCGCGAGGTCGGTGTGAGCGCGGCCAGCGCCTCGGCCACCTGGAGGTGCGGCAGCACGAGCCGGGGCAGCGCCAGCGCCACCGATGCCGGCCGCTGAAGGCGGTCCGCCAGTTCACCGACCGACCGCGGCTCCGGAGCCGACGCCGCGTCCGGGCGCGCCGCCAGGACCCGCTCCAGCGCCGGGATGTCGAGCCCGTGCAACCACGCGGCCAGGGTCGACCCGATTGCCTTGCTGATGGAGACCACCTCACCGACTGGGAGAAACACCATCCAGTCCCGGCGCAGGCCGGGGAACTCAAGAATGGCGCATCACGGACAGGCGGAAGCCCCTTCCGGCCGTCGCCGCCCGTTGCGGTCAGCGGAGGACGTCCAGGAAGTCGGTGGCGTCGTCGACACCACCACGGCGGCGGCGACCACGCCGCCCCGCCACCTCGTGCGCGAAGAGTGAAGTCTCATAACTCGAAGTCATGTAGCGGTCGAACCGCCCAGCGCGCGGAGTCCGCCCGGCAGTGTCCCGCATCGCGAAACGACGAAGGCCCGGACCGTTGAAACGGTCCGGGCCTTCTGCCGGCGGAGGATACGAGATTCGAACTCGTGAGGGGTTGCCCCCAACACGCTTTCCAAGCGTGCGCCCTAGGCCTCTAGGCGAATCCTCCGTGGGAGAGCTTAGTACATGTTCGGGGGTGCTCGCGACCAGCGATCCCGTAGGCCGGAGGGTGGGGTTGCCTGTGGATCGTCGGGGCTCGGATCCGGTAGTGTGGGGGTCAGCCCCTCGTGTGGCGTCATCTCTCTGAACCCCCCCAGGGCCGGAAGGCAGCAAGGGTAAGAGGGCTCTGGCGGGTGCACGGGGGGTCTTTGCGTTCCCGGGCGGTTCGCCGGGGGGCGGTGGGGGACGGCGGCGAGGCGAGGGGCGACGCGTTTGTCGGTGCGTCCCGATATCGTCGGGGGTGTGTCCCTAGCCCTGTACCGCCGCTACCGCCCCGAGACCTTCGCGGAGGTCATCGGGCAGGAGCACGTGACCGCTCCGCTCCAGCAGGCCCTGCGTAACAACAGGGTCAACCACGCGTACCTGTTCAGCGGGCCGCGCGGCTGCGGGAAGACGACGAGTGCGCGCATCCTGGCCCGCTGTCTGAACTGTGAACAGGGGCCGACGCCGACGCCCTGCGGGGAGTGCCAGTCCTGTCGCGACCTCGCGACCGGCGGGCCCGGCTCGATCGACGTGATCGAGATCGACGCGGCCTCGCACGGTGGTGTGGACGACGCGCGCGAGCTGCGGGAGCGGGCGTTCTTCGCGCCGGTCCACAGCCGCTACAAGATCTTCATCCTGGACGAGGCGCACATGGTGACCTCGGCCGGGTTCAACGCGCTGCTCAAGGTGGTCGAGGAGCCTCCGGAGCACCTCAAGTTCATCTTCGCGACCACGGAGCCGGAGAAGGTGATCGGGACGATCCGGTCCCGGACGCACCACTACCCGTTCCGGCTGGTCCCGCCGGGCACGCTGCGCGACTACCTGGCGGAGGTCTGCGGCCGGGAGGGCATCCAGGTCGAGGACTCGGTGTTCCCGCTGGTGGTCCGGGCCGGGGCCGGGTCGGTGCGTGACTCGATGTCGGTCATGGACCAGCTGCTGGCCGGCGCCGCCGAGGGCGGTGTGACGTACCAGATGGCGACCTCGCTGCTCGGGTACACCGACTCGGCGCTGCTGGACGAGGTGGTGGACGCCTTCGGCGCGCACGACGGGGCGACGGTGTTCCAGGTGATCGACCGGGTGGTCGAGGGCGGGCACGACCCGCGCCGCTTCGTCGCCGACCTGCTGGAGCGGCTGCGCGACCTGGTGATCCTGGCCACCGTGCCGGAGGCGGGGGAGAAGGGGCTGATCGACGCCCCGGCGGACCGGGTCGCGATCATGCAGGCGCAGGCGGACGCGTTCGGCTCGGCGGAGCTGAGCCGGGCGGCGGACATCGTCAACACCGGGCTGACCGAGATGCGCGGCAACGCGGCGCCGAGGCTGCAGCTGGAGCTGATCTGCGCCCGGGTGATGCTGCCGGGCGCGTACAGCGACGAGCTGTCGTTGCAGGCGCGGCTGGACAAGCTGGAGCGCCGGGCGGCGGCGGGCGGGTTCGCCGCGCCGATGCCGATGGCGGCTGGGGTGCCGGTGGCGGCGCCCATGGCCGCGCCTGCGCCGGTGGCGGAGGCCGCCCCGGTGCAGGCCGCGCCGGTGCAGGCCGCGCCGGTCGTGGCGGCTCCTGCGGCTGCCCCCGCACCGGCAGCCCCCGCCGCACCCGCAGCCCCCGCGCCGGGTGCCTGGCCGATCCCGCGCAGCTTCCCGCCGGCGGGCGGAGCCCCGGCCGCGGCCCCCGCGCCGCAGCCGCAGCCGCAGGCCCAGGCCGCCGAGGCCGTCGAGGCCGCCCCGGCCCCGGTGTCCGCCCCCGCCCCTGCCCCCGCCCCCGCGGCGCCCGCGCCCGCCCCGGCCGGGCAGCCCGCCGAGCCGGCGTCGGCCGCCGCGCAGCAGGGCGCGGCGCAGGTCCGGCAGCTGTGGCCGCAGATCCTGGAGGCGGTGAAGAACCGCCGCCGCTTCACCTGGATCCTGCTCAGCCAGAACGGCCAGGTGGCCGGGTTCGACGGCAGCGTGCTCCAGGTGTCCTTCATCAACGCGGGCGCCCGGGACAGCTTCGTCGGCAGCAACAGCGACGACGTGCTGCGCCAGGCGCTGACCGACGCGCTGGGTGTGGACTGGCGGATCGAGTGCATCGTCGACCCGTCCGGGGGCGGTTCCCTCGGCGGCGGTACGGCCATCGGCGGCGGTGGCCTGGGCGGCGCCGCTCCGAGCGGTGGCGGCTGGGGGGCCCCGGCCCGTCCGGCGGCCGCCGCGCCGCCGGTGTCGGCTCCGGCTCCGGTGCCCGCGCCGGTCCGGTCGCAGCCGTCCCCGCAGGTGCAGGCCGCCCCGGCGCCCGCGCCGGTCCAGGCCCCGCCGCCGGTGGCCGCGCCGCCGGCCCGTCCGGTGCGCGCGGTGGCGCCGGAGGACGACATCCCGGAGGAGGACGACCCGGACCTCAACGAGGAGGCGTTCTCCGGTCAGGAGCTGATCATCCGGGAGCTGGGCGCGACGGTTCTGGAGGAGATCCACCACCGCGGCAACTGAGCGACGGCCCGCCCCGGCAGCACGTAGGCTCGGCCGTGACGACGCGAGCGGGACTGCAAGCGGACGCGACCGCAGGCAGGACGGCGACGCAGGACAGCAAGCACGAAGCGAGGAGTGAGCCGTGTTCCCCGGTGGTGGCCAGCCCAACATGCAGCAGCTGCTGAAGCAGGCGCAGAAGATGCAGCAGGATCTCGCGCAGGCGCAGCAGGAGCTGGCGGAGACGAAGGTGAGCGGTTCGGCGGGCGGTGGCCTGGTCGAGGCCACGGTGACCGGTGCCGGCGAGCTGGTGGCGCTGACCATCGCCCCGGCGGCCGTCGACCCGGAGGACACCGAGACCCTGGCCGACCTGGTCCTGGCGGCCGTGCGGGACGCCAACCAGTCGGCGCAGAAGATGCAGGCCGAGCGCATGGGCCCGCTGACCCAGGGCCTGGGCGGGGGCATCCCCGGTCTGCCGTTCTGACCTGGGGGAGCTTCCGGACGGGGGCTCCGACCAGACAGGTCTGAGGTCCTGAAGTTCTGAAGTTCAGACAACGGACCCATGTGATTTATGTGGGAGTCGGGCGTCGGGCGGTGTGTCCGGCGCCCGATTCGTTGGATGATGGCACCGGAGCACCACCGACCATCCGAGGGAAGGCGCGACGTTGTACGAGGGCGTGGTTCAGGACCTGATCGACGAACTGGGCAGGCTGCCCGGCGTCGGGCCCAAGAGCGCCCAGCGGATCGCCTTCCACATCCTGCAGTCCGACCCGACCGACGTGCGCCGCCTCGCGCACGCGCTGCTGGAGGTCAAGGACAAGGTCCGGTTCTGCGCGGTCTGCGGCAACGTCGCGGAAGCCGAGCAGTGCCGGGTCTGCCTGGACCCGCGCCGCGACCTCGGCGTCATCTGCGTGGTCGAGGAGTCCAAGGACGTCGTCGCCATCGAGCGCACCCGCGAGTTCCGCGGCCGCTACCACGTGCTGGGCGGCGCGATCAGCCCCATCGAGGGCGTCGGCCCGGACGACCTGCGGATCCGCGAGCTGCTGGCGCGCCTCGCGGACGGCACGGTCACCGAGCTGATCCTGGCCACCGACCCCAACCTGGAGGGGGAGGCGACCGCCACCTATCTGGCCCGGCTCTGCAAGCCGATGGGCCTGAAGGTGACCCGGCTGGCGAGCGGCCTGCCCGTCGGCGGGGATCTGGAGTACGCGGACGAGGTCACCCTCGGTCGCGCCTTCGAAGGGAGACGACTTCTCGATGTCTGACCGGACGCTCGACCAGCAGCCCCACACGCCCCACCAGCCGTCCCACGGGCAGGCCCACCAGCCGGCCCCCGGACAGCCGCACGGGGAGCCGCAGAGCCACACCCCGCACATCCACGCGCACGGTTCGGAGCCGGACGACTTCGCCGTGCAGATCGCCGACTCGGTGGAGAGCTTCGTGCTCGCCGTCACCGAGGTCGCCAAGGGCGACGAGCCGGGCAGCGCGGTCTCGCTGCTGCTCCTGGAGGTCTCGCAGCTGCTGCTGGCCGGTGGCCGGCTGGGCGCCATCGAGGACGTCGTCCCGGAGGACCGCTTCGAGCCCGACGCCGGGCCGGAGCCGGACGGCGAGCAGCTGCGCGAGCGGCTGGCCGAGCTGCTCGCGCCGATCGACGTCTACCACGAGGTCTTCGACCCGTACGGCCCGCCGGAGAAGCCGAACGCCTTCCGGATCTCGGACGACCTGGCCGGCGTGGTCGGCGAGCTGCAGCACGGGCTGACCCACTACCGCGAGGGCCGGGTCAGCGAGGCGCTGTGGTGGTGGCAGTTCTCGTACCTCTCCAACTGGGGCACGACCTGCACGGCGGTGCTGCGGGCGCTGCAGTCGCTGATCGCGCACGTCCGGCTGGACAGTCCGATCGGCGCGGTGCCGGACGGCGCCGACACCGACGACGACGGGCTCACCGACGAGCAGCTGGAGCAGCAGGCCGGTGACCTGATGGCGGCGGAGCTGGGTCTCGGGCGGTAGTACCGCCCTCCGGCGCCCGTGCCGTTCCGGCACGCCTGTGCGATTCCGGTACGTCCGCGCGATTCCGGCACGCCCGAACGCCGCCCCGGCGCGCGCCGTTTTTCGGTGCGCCCCCGGTGGTCGTCGACCGGGCATCGCCCCGGCATCGGCCGGTCGTCGGCTGATTGTGACGAATGCCTCAGCATTTCGCGCGGAAAAGAAATCCCGCCGGATCACCGTCCGTTGATCCGCCGATTCTTCGGGGCGGTGGCGAATTGCCCGCAGACCTGCCGGTGGTACCGACCGTTCCGCCGACCACCTGCTGAAACGGGCGTCTCATCATATGGAAAGCGCCGGTTGTGTCACCCCTGCTCGGTAGACTGGCGCCGACCGCACAGCCCCTTTTCCCCGGGGGTGCGGGGGCCTGGTGCCCCCGGAAGACGACACAAGTCGAGGAGCGCACGTGGGCCTTGTCGTGCAGAAGTACGGCGGCTCATCCGTTGCGGATGCCGAAGGCATCAAGCGCGTTGCCCGCCGAATCGTTGACGCCAAGAAGGCCGGCCATGAGGTCGTCGTCGTGGTGTCCGCAATGGGCGACACGACGGACGAGCTCATCGAACTCGCGGAGCAGGTGTCACCGCTTCCTGCCGGCCGTGAGTTCGACATGCTGCTGACCGCTGGAGAGCGCATCTCCATGGCGCTGCTGGCCATGGCGATCAAATCGCTGGGGCACGAGGCGCAGTCCTTCACGGGCAGCCAGGCCGGCGTCATCACCGACTCCGTCCACAACAAGGCGCGCATCATCGACGTGACGCCTGGTCGCATCCGCACCGCCCTGGACGAGGGCAACATCGCGATCGTGGCCGGCTTCCAGGGCGTGTCGCAGACCAGCAAGGACATCACCACGCTGGGCCGCGGCGGCTCGGACACCACCGCCGTCGCCCTCGCCGCCGCGCTCAAGGCCGAGGTCTGCGAGATCTACACCGACGTGGACGGCGTGTTCACCGCCGACCCGCGCGTGGTGGCGAAGGCCCGCAAGATCGACTGGATCGCGTACGAGGACATGCTGGAGCTGGCGTCGTCCGGTTCCAAGGTGCTGCTCGACCGCTGCGTGGAGTACGCCCGGCGCTACAACATCCCGATTCACGTACGCTCGTCCTTCTCGGGTCTTCCCGGGACGATCGTCAGCAACGAGAACCCGCACAAGCCCGAAGGGGGCGAGATGGAGCAGGCCATCATCTCCGGAGTCGCCCACGACACGTCCGAGGCCAAGGTCACGGTCGTCGGCGTGCCCGACAAGCCGGGCGAGGCGGCCCGCATCTTCCGCGCCATCGCGGACGCCGAGGTCAACATCGACATGGTGGTGCAGAACGTCTCCGCCGCGTCGACCGGGCTGACCGACATCTCCTTCACCCTGCCCAAGGCGGAGGGCCAGAAGGCCATCGACGCGCTCGGCCGGGTCAAGGAGGGCATCGGCTACGAGTCGCTGCGCTACGACGACGCGATCGGCAAGATCTCCCTGGTCGGCGCGGGCATGCGCTCCAACCCGGGCGTCACGGCGGCCTTCTTCGAGGCGCTGTCCGCCGCGGGCGTCAACATCGAGCTGATCTCCACCTCGGAGATCCGCATCTCGGTCGTCACCCGCGCCGAGGACGTGCCGGAGGCCGTCCGCGCCGTGCACAGCGCCTTCGGACTGGACAGCGAGACGGACGAGGCCGTCGTCTACGGAGGCACCGGGCGATGACCCGGCGGCCGAACCTCGCCGTCGTCGGCGCCACCGGCGCGGTCGGCGAGGTGCTGCTCGGCCTGCTCTCCCTACGCCAGGACGTCTGGGGCGAGATCCGACTCGTCGCCTCCCCGCGTTCGGCCGGCCGCAAGCCGGTCGTGCGCGGGGTGCCGGTCGAGGTCGTCCCGCTGGCCGAGGAGGCCTTCGAGGGGATCGACGTCGCCGTGTTCGCCGTCCCCGACGAGGTCTCCGCCCAGTGGGCGCCGATCGCGGCCGCCAAGGGCGTCGTGGTGGTCGACGACTCCGCCGCCTTCCGCACCGCCGAGGACGTTCCGCTGGTCGTCCCCGAGGTCAACGCGGCCGCGCTGCGGCTGCGCACCCGCGGCATCGTCGCCAGCCCCGCCAGCACCACCCTCGCGATGATCGCGGCCGTCGGCGCCCTGCACGCCGAGTACGGGCTCGCCCAACTCGTCGTCGCCTCCTACCAGGCCGCCTCCGGCGAGGGCCGGATCGGCGAGGCGGCGCTGCGCGAGCAGACCGCCCTGGTGGCCGGCACCGAGGTCGGCCGGCAGGCCGGCGACCTGCGCGCGGTGATCGCCGACCACGGGCCGTTCGCCGCCCCGCTCGCGCTCAACGCGGTGCCCTGGACCGGCTCCCTGGTGGACGGCGGCTGGTCCTCCGAGGAGGTCGGCATCCGTGCCGAGGCCCGCAAGATCCTCGGCCTGCCCGCCCTCAAGGTCTCCGCGACCTGCGTCCGCATCCCGGTCGTCCGCACCCACGCGCTGGCCGTGCACGCGGTCTTCGAGCGCGAGGTCACCCAGGAGCACGCGCAGCAGATCCTCCGCGACGCCCCCGGGGTCGTGCTCTACGACGATCCGGCGGCCGGCGAGTTCCCCACGCCGAACGACGTGGTCGGGACGGACCCGGTCTGGGTCGGGCGGGTGCGCCGGGCCCTCGACGAGCCGGCCGCGCTCGACCTCTTCCTCTGCGGCGACAACCTGCGCAAGGGCGCGGCGCTCAACCTGCTGCAGATCGCGGAGCTGGTGGCGGGTGAGCTGACGGTGACGCAGGAAGGCGCGCCGGGAGCGGCGTAGGGGAAGGCGCAGGAAGAGGCCTGGCGGGAGGCCCGGGAAGAGACCCGGGAAGGCCCGGGGCCGCCCGCTCCCGGGCCCGCCCGGCCGCCGATCCGGGGAGGACGTGTCCGCTCCTCGACACAATCTGTCCGGAATCCCGATGGAATCCCCTGGAGGCCTCTTCCGCCGATGCGGAAGAATGGCCCCCGGGCTGGGCAACCATGACAGGGGATCGAGTGTCCAACGGGCGTGGCGAACGTGATGGTGGGAGCAGGGGCGGGCATCCCGGCGAGAGCCGTGGTGGCCTTCCCCTCGCGCGCCCCGTGGCCGGCGAGTAGGCCGGAAGACGACCAGATGACCGCGGTCGCACCCGGTGCGGCGGGCTCCGGTGCCGGTACCGACGCGGGTACCAGCGAGGACCTGCTCACCGAGACCTACCAGGCCCACTACGGCTCCCTGCTGCGGCTCGCCGCGCTGCTCCTGGACGACCTCTCGACCTGCGAGGACGTCGTCCAGGAGGCGTTCATCCGGGTGCACGCCGCCCGGCGCCGGGTCCGCGAGCCCGAGAAGACCCTGGCCTACCTGCGGCAGACCGTCGTCAACCTGTCCCGCTCGACGCTGCGCCGACGGATCCTCGGCCTGCGCCTGCTGCCCAAGCCCATGCCTGACATGGCCAGTGCAGAAGAAGGCGCTTACGATGCGCTGGAGCGCGACCAGTTGAAGGCCGCGCTGCGTGGTCTGCAACGCCGTCAGCGGGAGGTTCTGGTGCTGCGTTACTTCGTGGACATGACGGAGGCGCAGGTCGCCGAGACCCTCGGCATCTCGCTCGGGTCGGTGAAGGCCTACGGCTCGCGCGGACTCGCCGCCCTGCGCACCCAGATGGCGGCCGGGCATGGCTGACGGCGCCGGGCGGTGGCCCTCGGACGGTGAGGGCGACGGGCTCTCCGCCGAGGAACGAAGCGTCCGCGACCTGATGCGCAGCGCCGTCGCCGGCATCCAGCCCGAACCCGGCGGCCTGCCGCGGATCCGGTACGCCGTACCCCGCCGCCGGGCCGCCCGGCGCGGAGCCTGGACCGGCGCCGCCGCCCTCGCCCTCGCCGTCGCCGTCGCCCTGCCCGCCCTGCACGACGGGGAGCACCTCGGCCTGTCCGGCGGCCCCGGCTCGGCCGACGCCAGCAGCCAGGCCCCCGCCGCACCGACCGGCACCAGGACCGGCGGCACCCCCGGCACCGGCACGCCCTCGCGGCCCGGCCCCAGCGGCACCGGCGACACCGCGTCACCCTCCGGCACCCCCACCGCCTCACCCAGCCCCGGCGCCAGCACCACCCGCGCCGACGGCACCACCGCCCCGCCCGCCCCCGCCGCCAGCACCGGCGACAGCCCGATCACCCCGCTCTGCACCCGGGCCGACCTCGGCCAGGGCGGCGCACAGGTCGGCCCGGCCGACGCCGACGGACGGATCCACGGCTCGTTCACCGTGTACAACGTCTCCGGCCGCAGCTGCCGGCTGGGCGGCCCCGGCGCCGTCGCCGTCACGGCGGTGAGCGGGACCGACCGCAGCCGCGTGCGCACCGCCGACCACGCCGTCGGCGACCCGGCCGGCGACCTGCCCGGGATGGAGGCGGAGCCCCCCGTCCTCGCCCCGCAGGCCGGCTACCGGGTGTCGTTCGACTGGATCCCCGACCGGACCTGCTCCACCTCCGGCGGCAGCACCGCCACCACCGGGCCCACCAGCCAGGGCGGCGCCAACCAGGCCGCCGGGGCCTCCCAGGCACCCGCCGCCGCCACCGATGCCGCCCCGGCGGCCTCGGACGCCTCGGCGGTCCCCAGTGCCAACCCCCAGGCCAGCTCGTCCCCCAGCGCCGGGCCCACCAACGCCCCCAGCCCCACCGCCACCCCGACCGGCAAGCCCACCACCGCGCCGGCCACCGCCACCATCGCCTACACCCCCGCCCCCGGCAGCCCTGCCGTTGCCGCCGCCACCTTCCCCGTGGCCTGCTCCGGCACCCTCTACCGCGGTGGCGTCCAGGGGGTGGGCGCACCGGCGCCGCAGCCGTCGGACACGCCCCCGGCGGGCTGACGGGCCTCGCGGTCCGGCGGCGGTCCGGCGGGTTGGTGGTTCGCGGTCGGTCGGGGTCGGGCAGGGTCGGACGGGCCGGTTCGGGCGGGCGACCAGCCGGTCCGGCACGGCCGATGGCGGACCCCTGCGGCCGGGACGGGTGTGAGGAGTGGTTACCGTGGGGGTGTGTACCGGTTCCTCCTGACTCCGCGCTGGCTCGGCGGCACCGCGCTGGCCGTCGCGGCCGTTGCGGTGTGCGTCTGGCTGGGCTCCTGGCAGCTCGGCCGGTTCGAGGACCGGTTCTCGTCGCACCAGGAGACCAAGCAGACCGTCACCGCTTCGAGTGATGTGCGGCCGATCGACGACCTGCTCAACCAGGCCACCCCGCAGGTGACCACCGAGACCGTCGGCAAGCCCGTCACCGTGACCGGCAGCTACGACGCGGAGCACCAGCTCCTCGTCCCGAACCGGGTGGTCGACGGCAAGCAGGGCTACTACGTGCTCACCCCGCTGCGCACCGCCGACGGCCGGTTCGCCGCCGTGGTCCGCGGCTGGGCGCCCGGCGCGCCCGCCGAGGGCGCGTCCGCGGCCGCGCCGCCGCCTTCCGGCCAGGTGACCGTCACCGGGCGGCTGCAGGCCGGTGAGTCCAGTGGCAGCAACGGCGCCGTGGCGGGCGGTCTGCCGGCCGGTCAGCTCGGCACCGTCAACCGGGCGGCGCTGCTCAACGCGCTCGCGTACGACGGCTGGTACGACGGCTGGGTGGCCGCCGACGCGGTGCCGGCCGGGCTGACCCCGGTGCCGACGGTCCAGCCGCAGGGCGGCGACGGGCTCACCCTGCGGGCGTTCCAGAACCTCGGCTACACCCTGGAGTGGTTCGTCTTCGGGGGCTTCGTCATCTTCATGTGGTTCCGCCTGGTGCGCCGCGAGGGGGAGGCGGAGCAGGACCGGGCCCTCGGACTGGACCCGGTCCTGGACTGACCTCCGCGGTTCGGCGCACCTGCTCGGCCCGCACCTGCTCGGCCCGCGCCTGCTCGGCCGGCCCCTGCTCGGCCGGCCTGCCTCAGCGGGTCGGCTTGCCGGGGGCGGGCGGAGCGGACGGCAGGGCCGGGACGACCGGTGCGGTCGTCGGCTTCCCGGGCGCCGCCGGGGAGGACGGCACCGGCGTCGGCGACCCGGTGAACGCCGGCTCGTCGTGGCACCGGCCGTGGCCGCCGCTCACGTCGTCGTTCGAGTCGTAGCGGTCGATGTGGTGGTGCACGGTGCGCCCGGTCTTCGTCCCCTTGGAACCGGAGCCCTTCGACCCCGAGCCCTTCGAACCGGACGAGCCCTTCGACCCGCTGGATCCCTTGGCGAGCTGGACCGCGTCCTCGCCCGCCGCAGGCGCGTACGCCGCCCGGGTGACGGCGGGCCCCGGCCCTGCCGCGTTCGGCCCCGGCGCGTTCACGCGGGTCGCGGTGGCGGCCGGTGCGGCCGGTGCGGCCGGTGCGGTTGGCGCGGCCGTGGTCGGCGTGGGGCCGACCGGGGGCGGGCAGGCGGCCTCGGCGCCGTGCCCGCCCGAGCAGCCGGTGAGCACCAGGGCTCCGGCCACCGCGACTCCCGCGAGCGTCAGCAGACGCCTCACACCGTCTCCCCGTCGCCGGCCCCGGTTCCGGCCTCGGCCTCCGACGCCGCGGGGAGGTGCCGCCGGACGAAGTCGATCTCCAGCCGCAGCTGCTTGATCCGCTCCTCCACCACCAGCGACCCGTGCCCGGCGTCGTACCGGTAGACCTCGTGCGGCTTGCCCAGCTGCTCCAGCCGTCCGACGTAGTTCTCGATCTGCCGGATCGGGCAGCGCGGGTCGTTGACCCCGGCGCTGATGTAGACCGGCACCCGCACCTGCTCGACGTAGCTGAGCGGCGAGGAGGCGGTGAAGCGCTCCGGGACCTCCTCCGGGGTGCCCCCGAAGAGGGTGCGGTCCAGCGACTTGAGCGCCTCCATCTCGTCGGCGTACGCGGTGTGGTAGTCCGCGACGGGCACGGCGGCGACGCCCAGCGTCCAGCTGTCCGGCTGGACGCCGATGCCCAGCAGGGTCAGGTAGCCGCCCCAGCTGCCGCCGGTGAGCACCAGCCGGCGCGGGTCGGCGAGGCCGCTGGCGACCGCCCACTCCCGGACGGCCGCGATGTCCTCCAACTCGATCAGGCCGACCCGCTCGTGCAGGGCGTCCGTCCAGGCCTGGCCGTAGCCGGTGGAGCCGCGGTAGTTGACCCGGACCACCGCGAAGCCGTGGTCCAGCCAGGCGGCCGGGCCGGCGGCGAAGGAGTCGCTGTCGTGGTGGGTGGGGCCGCCGTGGATCTCGAACACGGTCGGGAAGGGGCCCTCGCCCGCCCCGGCCGGACGCTGCACCAGGGCGTGCACCCGCCCGCCGGGCCCGTCCACCCAGACGTCCTCGACCGGGACGGAGCCGGGCGGCACCGCGCCGGGCGCCCGCAGCACGACCGTCCCGGCGGTGGAGCGGACGGCGGAGGGCTCGGCGGCGGAGGACCACAGGTACTCGACGGTGCCGTCCGGGCGGGCGGTGGCGCCGCCGACGGTGCCGCGCGGGGTGTCCAGCCGGGTCAGCCGACCGTCGGCGAGCGTGTACGAGAACAGCTCGCTGCGCGCCTCGTACTCGTGCTCGACGAGCAGCGCCTCGGCGCCGGGGCACCACTGCGCGGAGACGTCGCCGGGCAGCTCGCGCCCCTGCTCGTCGCGCAGCGGCAGCGCGGTCTCGGCGCCGGTGGCGACGTCCCAGATCATCGGCTCCCAGCGGCCGGTGCGCTGGTGGGCCACCAGCAGCCGGGTGTCGCCGTCGACCGGGGCGAAGCCGAGGCAGGCGACGCCGCGCGGCTCGTCCCGGCCGGTCACCTCGTCGAGTTCGGCGACGGTTTCGACGGTTTCGACGGTTTCAACGGTTTCGGCGGTTTCGGCGGGCTTGCTCGGCGTGCCGCTCGCGCCGTCCGAGAGGCGGACGATCCGGATCGCGGAGTGCATCGCGTCGCCGTGCTCGGTGTGGTCGATGGCGAGCAGCGTGCCGTCGTAGCTGAGGTCGCCGACGCCGCCGTACTCCGCGTGCCGGTAGATCTCGACGGCCTCGGCCGCTCCGGGGCGGCGCAGGTGCAGGGTGGTGCCGTCCTCGTCGGTGGAACGTCCGACGACCACCGTGCCGTCGCGGCCGAGCGCCAGGCCGGCCGAGTAGGAGGGGGCGAGGCCGGGCACGGCCTCCTCGTCGGGGGTGCCGGCGCTGCGGTCCGCGGGCCCGCCGGCGAAGGGCTGGCGGCGCCAGACGCCGAACTCGTCGCCGTCGTGGTCGTCGAACCACCACACCCAGGCGCCGTCGGGGGACAGCTCGGCGTCGGTGGTGCCGTTCGGCCGGTCGGTGACCTGCCGGTGGGTGCCGGTGACCCGGTCCCAGGCGTAGACCTCGTAGGTGCCGGTCGCGTTGGACACGTACAGCGCCCGGTCGGGGGCGTCCTCGGCCCAGTCGGGGAGTGACACCCGTGCTGCCCTGAACCGCTGCTCCCACGCCGGTACGGCGCTCTTCTCCTCGCTCATCCGACCATCCAACCCGATCGGGGGGACAGAACGGAACGGGCGGGGGACGGAACGGGGCGGGCGGGTGGCCGCAGCTCACCCGCCCGCCCCACCCGCCCCGTCCCTCCCACCCGTTCCTGGGATCCCGTCCGCTCGGGCGGGGCCGTCCGCCCGTGCGCGCCCGGTCGGTCCCGCTAGCCCTTCCGCGGCAGCAGCCGGACCAGGCCCACCAGCACCAGCTCCAGCGCCGCCAGCGCCGTCACGCTGCGGCCGAACGCGGCCGCCGGGTCGCCCCCGCCGTAGTAGAGCAGGCCGATCAGCGCGATGCCCAGCGCCCCGCCGACCTGCTGCACGGTGGCCAGCACCCCGGCGGCCGACCCGACCAGCTGGGGCTCGACCCCGGCCAGCACCACGGAGGTCACCGGGGCGATCACCAGGCCCATCCCCAGGCCGTCCACGAACAGCCCCGGCGTCAGCCACCACACGCTCCCGCCCGGCGCGCCGTACACCGCGAGGGCGAGCAGGCCCAGCCCGACGGCCATCAGCAGCCCGCCGACGGCGATCGTCCGGGCCCCGCCGAGCCGGGCGGCGACGCGGTGGGTGGCGTTGGAGGTGAGCAGGTAGCCGAGGCCGATCGCCGTGAACACCAGCCCGGCGCCGAGCGCGTCCAGGCCGCGGCCCAGCTGGAGGTACAGGGCGAGCACCAGGAAGAAGGACGCCTGGCCGAGCCAGAAGGCGAGCTGGGCGAGCAGACCGGCGCCGAAGGCCCTGGTCCGGAACAGCCGGGTGTCGACCAGCGGGGCGGCGGAGCCGGAGTCATGGGCGGTGGCGCGGGTCCGGGTGCGGTGCTGATGCGCCACGAAGCCGGCCAGCAGGGCGACCGCGCCGCCCAGGCAGAGCCAGGTCCACAGCGGCCAGCCCTGCGCGGGGCCCTGGATCAGCGGCAGCACCAGGGCGGTCAGCGCGGTGGTGACCAGCAGCACGCCCACCGGGTCCAGGCCCGGCCGTTGCGGGGCGCGCGACTCCGGCAGGCAGCGGCGGACCAGGGCCAGGGCGGCCAGGCCGATCGGCAGGTTGATCAGGAAACAGCTGCGCCAGCCGAGGCCGAAGAGGTCCGCCCGGATCAGCAGCCCACCGATCAACTGGCCGAACACCGCGCCGACGCCCATGGTCAGCCCGTACCGGGCGAAGGCCCGCGCCTGCGCCGCGCCGCTGAACGCCGTCCGCAGGATCGCCAGCACCTGCGGGCCCATCAGCGCCGCCGCCAGGCCCTGCACCACCCGGGCACCGACCAGCGCGGCGGCGGTGGGGGCGAGGCCGCAGCCCGCGGAGGCGAGGGTGAACAGGGCCAGGCCGAGCCCGAACACCCGGCGCCGGCCGTACCGGTCGCCGAGCCGGCCGGCGGTGACCAGGCCGGCCGCGAGGGCCAGGCTGAATCCGGCGATCACCCACTGGACGGCGGCCGGTCCGGCGCCCAGGTCGGCCTGGACGGAGGGGACGGCGACGTTGACGACGAAGAAGTCGAGGGCGGTCATGAAGGTGGCGGTCAGGACGACCGCCAGCAGGCCGCGCGGGGCGCCGGTCGCCGCCTCGGCCCCGGACGCCGTGGTGCTCGCGGCGGTGCTCGCGGTGCCGGGCACATTGCCGGGCGCGGTGCCGGTCGCCTTGCCGGGCGTGTTGTCGGACGCATCGCCGGTCGCGGTCGATGGGCGGGCGGTCAGGGCGGAGCTCATCTCGGCTTCTCCTCAGTGGGGTTGGGGGGCGTGGGTCGGGGGCGGTGGGGGTCGCCCCCGACCCGTCCGGCCTGCCGTCAGGCGCCCGGGACGCGGTCCAGGAAGCCGTACACCGAGCCGATCCGCCCGTCCGGCGAGGCCACCAGGACGTCGAAGCCGATCACCACCGGCTCGGCGCCGGCCGGCCCGAGGTTCCAGGTGAACCGGGCGATGTCGTGGTGCGCGTCCACCGGGCCGAGGGTGAACTCCAGCCCGGGGAACTGGGCCTGGGCCGCGCCGATCAGCGCGTCGATCGCGTCCCGGCCGGCGACGGCGGCCAGCGGGTCGGTGTACCGGCCGTCCACGGCCCACACCTCGTCGATCAGCTTGCGGCGGGCGCCCGGGTCGGTCTCGTTCCAGACCGCGAGGTAGCGCTCGGCGAGCTGCTGGAGGGCGGTGGCGGTGATCTCGGTCATGGTCTTCTCCCGTGTCCCGGTGGGTGGTTGAGCGGCTCGTTCCCGCTGCTCACAAAGGTAGGGACGGGCCGGCGCGGGCGAATCAGTCACGTATCGGCATGGGGGTACGTAGCTCCCGGCGGGGGTACGTAGGTGTGCTCGGCGGGCCCGCCCGTACCTGCGACCCGGAGGGCCTCGGTAGGGTCGGGGCCATGCTGTACGGGAGGGAAGACGAACAGTCCGTCGTGGCGGGGCTGTTGGACGCGGCACGCGAGGGCCGCAGCGGGGTGCTGCTGCTTCGGGGCGAGCCCGGGATCGGCAAGACCGCGCTGCTGGACCACGCCGTCGGGCGGGCGGGCGAGGCGTTCCGGGTGATCCGGGCGGCGGGCGTCGAGTACGAGGCCGAACTGCCCTTCGCCGGACTGAGCCTGTTGCTCACACCCGGCCTCGACCGGCTGCACACCCTGCCCGGGCCGCAACGGCGCGCCCTGGAAGCGGCGTTCGGACTCGCCGAGGAGAGCGCCCCGGTCGAACGGCTGCTGGTCGGGCTCGCCACCCTCGGACTGCTCGCCGAACTCGCCACCGAACGGCCCCTGTTGTGCGTCCTCGACGACGCGCAGTGGCTGGACGACGCCTCCCTCGACGCCCTGCTGCTGGCCGCCCGCCGGCTCCAGGCCGAAGGAGTCGCCCTGCTGTTCGCCGCGCGCACCGGCGGCGGCGCACCGGAACTCCCGACCACGGGCTTCCCCGAGCTCCGGCTGACCGGCCTGCCCGAGCCCGACGCCGCCCGGCTCCTGGACCACCGGGCCGGCCCCGGCCTGCCCGCCGCCGTCCGCGAGCGGCTGCTCGTCGAGGCGGCCGGCAACCCGCTCGCCCTCACCGAACTCCCCATCGACACCGGAACGCAGGCGAACACCCCGGGCTCGCCGCCGCCCGCACCCGGCGGCCTGCCGCTCACCAGCCGGCTGCTGATCGCCTTCCACGGCCAGGTCACCGGCCTGCCCCCGGCCACCCAGACCCTCCTGCTGGTCGCCGCCGCCGAGGAGACCGGCGAACTCGACGTCGTCCTGCCCGCCGCGGCCGCCCTCGGCGTCCCCGCCGAACACCTCGGCCCCGCCGAGGAATCGGGCCTGGCGAGCGTCACCCCCGACCGCCGGATCGCCTTCCGCCACCCGCTCCTGCGCGCCGCCATCCTGCAACGCGCCCCGCACCACCAGCGACTGGCGGTTCACCAGGCCATCGCCGGAGCACTGCCGGACGGCGACCGCCGCACCTGGCACCGCGCCCACGCCGCCACCGCCCCCGACGCCGCCCTTGCCGACGCGCTGGAACGCACCGCCGTCCGCGCCGAGGCCCGCGGCGCCCACGGCGGTGCCGCCGCCGCGTACGAGCGCGCCGCCCGGCTCACCCCGGACCGCGACGCCGCCACCCGCCGCCTCGTCCTGGCCGCCGAAGCCGCCACCGAAGAAGGGAAGTTGGCGCAGGCCGAGACGCTCGCCGACGAGGCCGGGGCCCGCACCGACAACCCCCTGGCACACGCCCTGCTCGACCAGGTCCGGGCCACCGCGCACTTCTGGCGCGGCTCCTACCCGACGGCCTACCGGCTGCTGCTCGACGCCGCCGGCACCGCCATCGAGGCGCCGCACGCCGCCCGGATGCTGTTCCAGGCCTTCCACACCGCCTGGTACGCGGGCGAGGAACCGGTGATCGCCGTCCTCGACCGGCTGGCCGCGCTACCGCTCGCCGACGACGACCCGCTCGCCCCGCTCGCCCGCCACCTGCCCGCCGCCGTACTCCCCGCCCTCGGCCGACCCGCACCACAGCCGCCCACCGCTCGCGACACCGCCGCGGCAGCCCGCAAGGCCGGCGCCGAAACCCCCGTCGACCTCGTCCAACTCTGCGGCGCCACCCTCATCCTCGGCCGCGACGACGAGACCGCCGAACTCGCCGGCGAACTCGTCGCCGAAGCCCGCGCCAAGGGCACCATCGGTGTGATGCCCACCCTCCAGTTCTTCCTCGCCGAGGCCGAACTCTTCCACGGCCGCCACCGCGACGCCGAAGTCACCGCCACCGAAGCCCTCGCCCTCGCCCGCGACACCGGCCAGCACCAGTGGACCAGCCAACTCACCGCGCTCCTCGCCTACCTGGCCGCCCTCGACGGTGACACCGACCGCTGCACCCGGCTCACCGCCGAATCCCTCGCCACCACCGGCCCGCAGACCGCCGCCCCCGCCGCCGGCCGCCCCTGGGCCCACTGGGCACTCGCCCTGCTCGACCTCGGCCACGGCCGCGCCGGCGAGGCCGCCGACCGCCTGCTCACCCTCACCACCGGCCCCCACCGGTACCACGTCAGCGCCACCCGGGCCGTCCCCGACCTGGTCGAAGCCGCCGTCCGGTACGGCACCCCCGAACGCTCCGCCGAACCCTACGAACGCTTCGCCCGCTGGAGCGCCGCCGCCGACCGCCCCTGGACCGAAGCGCTCCGGCTCCGCTGCCAGGCCCTGCTCGGCCCCGACGAGCTCGCCGAATCCGCCTACCGCGCCGCCCTCGACCTCCACGAAGGCACCCACCGCCCCTTCGAGCAGGCCCGCACCGCCCTCCTCTACGGCGAATGGCTGCGCCGCTCCCGCCGCCGCACCGACGCCCGCCCCCACCTGCGCGCCGCCCTCGAAACCTTCGAACGCCTCGCCGCCCACCCCTGGGCCGCCCGCGCCCGCACCGAACTCACCGCCACCGGCACCCCGGCCCCCACCACCAGCCCCACCGGCACCCCCGACTCCCCCCTCACCCCCCAGGAACTCCAGATCGCCCGCCTGGCCGCCCAAGGCCTCACCAACCGCGAGATCGCCGCCCAACTCTTCCTCAGCCCCCGCACCATCGCCCACCACCTCTACAAGGCCTACCCCAAACTCCACATCACCTCCCGCGCCGACCTCCCCACCGCCCTCTGACACCCCCCACCCACACCAAAGGGCCCTCCCGAACACCTCCGGCAGGGCCCTGGGCCTTATTCCCCGACGTCGCCCGCACCTTCGTCGCCGGCTCCATCGTCCTGCCCGTGTTTCCACCTCTCGGAGTGGTGCTCTCGGTGATAGGCCAGGTGCCCTTGATCGATCCGATGACCACGAACCTCACGCAGCCTCCCTAGGCGGGCACCCGTGGCACGGTCGGTAATTGTCAGGTCATCCGCGATGGACAGCATGCCGAAGT
This sequence comes from Kitasatospora sp. NBC_01300, assembly GCF_041435235.1. Taxonomy (NCBI): domain Bacteria; kingdom Bacillati; phylum Actinomycetota; class Actinomycetes; order Kitasatosporales; family Streptomycetaceae; genus Kitasatospora; species Kitasatospora sp. NBC_01300. The sequence continues at coordinate 4,202,041 of NZ_CP108408.1, forward strand.
CGAACAGCGTGTGGTGGTTGGGGCACAAGCACAGGATGTTGCCGGCAAGGTCAGGCCCGTTGTGTGGCTTGCCCAGGGCCCGAATATGCGCAGCCTCTGCGTAGGCGCCCGTGGGCGTGGCAAGTCGCGTGCCGCACACCTGGCAGGTGAAGCCGTGGACGCGCTTAACGTAGTTCGCCACTTTGGTACTACGGATGATCCGCTGAAAGGTGGTCTCCACGCGTGTCGTACTCTTCCGACCTTCCGGTGCCATACCTGCCGGATCCTGAGTGACCGTTTCGTCCGAGGAGATCCTTGCCAGCCGGTAGCGCCAGACCAGAAATTCGGATTGACCAGCGGCATGCCAGAAGGCTTCAACCCGGAAGAGCCCGTCGTAACGGTAACCAGTATCTGTATCGCCTTTGACCACTCGTACCGGAATGCCAGTTGTTTGGCTGGTCACAAGAGCGGCATTTCCGCGAGTAAGAGTCTGGTCGCGTACCTGCCGACCGGTGTTGTTGTCACGCCCACCCTGTCCGGTGTAGATGATGACGTCATCGTGGTCTTCGTCATCCTCGTAGCCGCCGGACAATACGATGGACTCTGCTCCGCCGTCCGCGGTGCCGCAGATGCCTGCCTGGAGCGGCCGGTGCACGGCGACGTCATGCAGTGCCTGCCGGTTCGCGAAGACGCGGCCCACCTCGATCCCCGGTACGGCCCCGTATCCGTCAAAATCGGGGATGCCGAGTCGGACATTTTTCAACAAGTCTGCGCTCTTCTCTGTATCGAAGAATTGACTCATCAGGGTGTCGACCACGCGTTTGCGAGCCGTAGGGGCAGTCGCCATCAGCTCGTAGAAGTCGTGCTCCAGCCCGCCCAGTGGCTCGTGGTCATCGAGCCATCGCTGGAGTCCCGACCCGTGGGCTGCCGGAACCTCGCCTTCGTACCCGCGGAGCTCCCACAGACCGGACCGGCTCAAGGCCACGAACGGATACTCCGGCGAGGGGTCCGCCCCAGTGCGCCCGAACTCCTCAAGCAACGGCTTCAGCTCAGCCCGCGCCTTCGTCCAGCGCACCATTCGCGGCTGGTTCGCTGCCGCTCGCCCGATGGCCCACAGCAAGGTGATCGGCTGGTGTCTGGTAGGCACCCCAGACGACCGATCGACGCGCAAGGCAGCCGCGGCCGCGCAGAGAGCATCCACCTGACTAGTCTTCGACATTGAGCCCCCAACTGGTCCACCAGGCGAACTTCGTATCGCGAAACGCACGCGGACCCAGGACGGTTCCGCAACTTGGAGCACGGCTGGCCACGGTCAGAGGGCCTGCGGTTGCTCCCAGACCTTGGCGTCTGCCCCCGGCCACGCAAGCACCACCCCGGCGCGTTCACAGATGCCCAACCAGCGTTCTTCCAGCGGCGTCCGCTCCAACCACAGGACTCCACGAACCCGCGGGGCTCGCGCACTGAGCTGGTCCACATAGTCAAGCAACTGCCCTATTCCGGTGCGCAGTTGATGAGACTCGTTCTCGGGTCGCAAGGACTTCACCTCGATCACCGTCAGGGTGTCCCCGTCGTGCCAAGCGATATCAAAGGCGGGGTCGGCCGGAGTCGGCGACAGTGGCTTCATGCCACGGGCCTGCACCTCTTTGGCGAGCGCGTTCTGAAGTTGCCGATGCATGTTGAGATTTCGCCCCACCAGCGCCGGGTCCGGGGCGCTCGGGGCAGCCGGCGCTGGAACGGTGGTCTCGTCTTCAACGCGGTAAGCACTGCCCACTGGTACGCCTGGGGCGGTTACCGCGGCCCCCAGTCGAATCAGGTGGAAATGGATCACTTTCCGCTTCGGTCCGCCGTTCGTGGACTTGGCGCTGCCCCATGAGTAGGGCTCGTTGGGATCGAGGATCCACTCACCCGCGTAGCGGACGATGCCCCGGCTGCCGATGAAGAGGCGAAGGTGCCGACCGTCCCGGAGGTGGTCCCGGATGGCCTTGTTGCCTTTGGCGAAGACCTGATCGCCGTTCTGCCCCTCGCCGGTGTAGCGGAAATGGTCGTCAGACTCCCAGACGTCGTCATAGCCGTGCTGTTCGCCCGTGCTGGCGTCCGTGAAGAACAGAACGTTCTTGGACTGCGATGACGGACTAATTCCTCCTTGACGGCTGCCCCCGTAGCGGTCGTGGAGTTCGACTCGGCGGATCTGATCGCCCGGCTGGAGGTGCCAGCCATCGCCTGTCGGAATCTCGCTGTCCAGCCCAGAGGCTACGGCTTGCTCGGCCCTGGTGGTCAGCGCGTTCCACTGCTCGTTCGTGAGACGGTGGGGATTTCCGGCGAACGGCTGGGACAGGATTCCGGCACCAGCGAAGACTTCATTGTCGATGAACCAAGCTCGCGGGATTGGGGATTCCAGCCACTTCTCAACCTTCAACGGCACGGCATCCCGGGCGCCGGGCGGCTCTACCCAGTACTGATGGTCCGCCCTCTCGTCGCCACTCCAGCGCGGCTCACCTGTGAGCTCGCCAAGCGCCACGACACCGCCGCCTGGACCGCTCACCCACAGTGCAAACGGATCGCCCTCTTGCATCTCGTTGAGGTAGCGCCGGACTGTCCAGGAGTCCAACTCGCCGTTGTCTGCCCGCAGGTCGTCGATACGGAACCTCGCTGGGTTGCACACCAGAATCCACGCTGTCATGGCACTCGCCCTTCCCCCCACTGTCGTAGAGCCACAGCGTAGTCACGCGGGGCAGATGATCCTACGGATGGGTCCGGGAGGATCCTTGCTCTACAAGAGCTGCTGTCCGCCCCCTGCGTGACCTGCGACGGACCCCGTGCCCGTTCCAAAGCCGGCGTCCCGCCGCAGCTCGAAACTCGCCGCCACGTACTGCCCGATCAGCGCGACCGTCACGAGGTAGGCCCGTCGGAAGGAGATCCACCCGGTGGTCCAGACCGGTGCGACGGCCAGGGGTGATCTGTTCGCGGAAGATCGTGAGGCTCGGTCACTCAGTTAGTCACGCACAACGCCAGAGGGCCCACCGAATTTCTCCGATGGGCCCTCTGTACTGGGTCGGGGTGGTGGGATTTGAACCCACGGCCTCTTCGCCCCGAAGCAACCTGGGCACCCGCCTGACCTCGGCGGGTAGCGCCGCTGACCTGCCAGAACGGTTCCCTACCGTCCGTGGCCGTCCGCCAAGGTGCGCACCCGTTGTAGCGCAGTAAGACACTCGGTTCGGCCGCTGGCAGGGGCGTCAGGGCGCAGCGCAGCTCGATGTGCTACTGCCGGAGCTTAATTTCCAGAGCGCAGATAGTTGTTGAGTTGATGCGCTAGGTTGATGACATCGTCGACCCAAACGATAGCTTGACTAGCATAGGCGGTTTCGCTAGCAGATTGATTTCGAGATGAAGTGTGAGCCATGCGGCCCCGTTTGCCGCCAAGTGTATTCAATGTGACAAAGAGCTGCTCGCACGTATTTGAAAGCTTTTCTCCGTGGACTCCGAGCGGCTTGGCGAGGGCGCCTACATTGGATTCCTTGAGTCCGTGATTTGTATTAATCACCTTTGAGATGTATAGATTCTTGGCGGTCGCGCAGATTTGGCGTGTCGGGAACTTATTTCCAGCGCCTTGACCGATCAAGTCCGGAGAGAAGTGTAGTGCCAGTTTGACGAAGCAGTGAGGCACGGTCGCGTCCGTGATCTCTTTTTCTCGATTCTCGACATATTCAAGGAAGAGGTTCTCGATAAACTCTTCAATGTGCGCATGTGAGAGAATTACGAAGGAGGAGATCAGTAGCTCTTGGCGGCGAGTTAGGTCGTCGGGAGCCTTGACCTGAAGGACATCATCGGGCAGTAATGAAGACTTCAGCTCGGCTATATCGTTCTTCAGTTCGTCGAGGAGGTCCACAGCCGAGCCCCCTAGCTGTTGAGGCAGGTAGGCCGAGGAATTGGCACCCCTAGCACTCCTCCGAGCGCATTTGCCCAGATTTCAAAGCGACTACTGGTGGCGTCAATGCTCTTCGTCGTGCTTGTGATGGCCGCAATGAACTTGTCATTTTCGACGCAGACATCCTTGAACGCCTTCAAGACCTCGTGCTTTCGGCCCAGTGCAGCGTCCCTGACGCGCTCGTCTGCGAGGGCGTGGATCTGCACGTCGAACACCGCGCGGTTCAGCGAGCGCTCCCAGCGGACCCCAGACCACTTGTGACAAGCCCCTGAGTCGCTGAAGATTTGTCGGGCCGCGTCGATAGCGCGCTCCATCTCGGACAGTTGCCCCCTGATCAGCTCAGACTTCGATGACCAGTTCTTGTTGAGATAGATGCAGGTCTTGTCCAGAAAATCCTTCAGGTTTCCCTTATAGGGGACGAACTCATTCTGGAATCCGAAGTAGCGAACGAGCATTTCGGCATCGATCATCCTCCTGTCTGGGCCCTTATTCCCAAGAAGGTGCTGAAGGCCGGGACTGATGCCAGACTGCTCGTCGACGAAATTGACGAAGGCTCCCGGAACCAAAGCTTGGCGCAATTCCTGGGGTGAGAGTGGAACGCTTCCCGTGTTTAGCCGCAAGAATAGCGTATAGAGGAAGTCTTCGGACTCCCATCCCTTGATTGTTACCGTGCGGATGGTGTGATTCTCGAAGGCGTCAAACAGGTCGGATCGTTCATCTTCAAGTCTCTTGATGTCGAATCCCCGAACACTGCCAAGGATTGATGTGCCAGTGATCTTGAATGGCTCAAAATCGGCATCAATTTCTTGCCCCTGGCCGGAGTAGAACTGGCGAAGGGCGAGGAGCCTCTGCTTTCCATCAATTACGAAGTAGTGGCCGGCGCGATCGGTTTTTTCCGCGAGGACGATCTGCGGGATCGGGTATGACAGAATTGCCGATTCGACAAATCGACTCTTTGTCGGGTTGGTCCATGCTGCGCGGCGCTGGAATGCAGGGTTTAGGTCAATCCTGCCCTTTCGCATCTGTGCCACGATTGTTTCGATCGTCCAGTCAGTGGCCGACACGCTGGCTCGCGCGGCAGTCAGGCGTTCTATTACGTCTTCTTCGCTCTCGCCTGATTCCGGATCGACGGGGAGCATTCCCTCTGCGTACTGGCTGGTCACGTCCGCCTCCAAGATCGTGGATGACCAGGGTAGGGGATCACAGGTCGACTTGTCCGGGAGACGCGGGTTGATCAAGGTGGGCATCGGTTTGCTCCGGGGTGCTCACAACACGCGGGCGGTGGAGCGGTTTTGGCAGGTGGGTAAAACCGTGGAGCCGCCCGACCCCAGCCACGACGGGCTCTAATCTCGGCACCCCTCCCGGCCGCACGCTCGACGTGCGCGGCGGGCCGCCGTCGAAGCGGGGCGCAAGACAGGAGCGGCGGCGTGCGGCAGGGTCGCGCGCTGGCGCGCTGTGCGCGCCCTTGAGCCAGTAGCGAAACTCGTAACAGTCATCTTCTGACCCCACCCCCTCACACCCTCCCTCCAGCTACCTACCCCCATCCCACACGCCACCCGCATGGGCTTGCACAGAACTGGCGCTCACGCTTTGAGGATCACTTATTGCTCGCCCAGCAAGCCTTCCGGCTCGCGCTGCATGAGTACCACCGTGGCATCGTCGTGGCACTTCGAGCGGGGCCAGCGTCGCCTTTGTGGATCTGAGCGTTCGAGCTCCCGCGTGTGGTCGATGACCCCGCGTGGGCCACTCGTCTCCAGCCGGCTCATGAGGTCGGGCCAGCCCATGACCCCAAAGTCGTCAACGGCCCGGGATGCACCATCTGTCAGAACTGCGGCGGCTCGGACGCTGGGCAACGGGACCTCCCCGGTCAGGCTCTGTTCGGCAGCACCAGCGTCGGTGGCAGCGACCCAGTAGCCAGCCGCGGTGTTCATGAGCTGTCTCCGGGTGTAGGCCAGAGCCGTCCGCTTCTCGGTTTCGGGAAGGTGCTCCAACTCTCGTGCAATGTCGGTTCGTTGCCGGTCAGTGACCGCCGACACTCGGTGATCCGAGATCGCGTCAATTCCGTCGGGCAGGCTGAGCCCGACGGCCGAGTCTGCGAGCACCAACCACTCAAAGGAATCACCGCGGCGCCGGCGGGTCGAGAGGAAGAGACCGTGAAGACCCGACCATTTTCAGCCGGACGCACGTGGTCCCGGCACTCGGCGCCCGCAAGCTGCGTGACCTGAGCGCAGAGGACGTCGACCGGTGGTTGGCCGGCAAGGCCAAGACCCTGAGCACGCGCACGCTGCAGGGCCTCCACTCCTGCCTGAACCGGGCCGTCAAGCGCGCCATGGCCCGGGACAAGGTGAAGTGCAACGTGGTCGAGCTGTGCTCAGTCCCCACCGGTCAGCCAGGCCGGCCATCGAAGGCGCTGACCTTCGCCCAGGCCGAGGCGGTCCTGAAGGCGGCCGAGAAGACCTCCATGTACGCCTACGTCGTGGTCTCCCTGCTCACAGGTGCTCGGACAGAGGAACTGCGGGCGCTGACCTGGGACCACGTGTTCCTGAAGGGCCAGCCGGAGGCGGCCCCACCGGTCCCGCCGCACATCGCCGTATGGCGGTCGGTTCGGGCCGGCGGCGACACCAAGACCCGCAAGTCTCGGAGGACGCTCGCGCTCCCTGCTCGGTGCGTTGAAGCGCTCTGGGACCACTGGGTCGATCAGGGCTGGGATCGCCTCGCCGCCGGTGACAAGTGGGAGGAGAACGACCTCGTCTTCCACTCCGCGGTGGGCACAGAGCTGGACCCCTCCCACGTCCGCCGAGCCTTCCGCGCCGCCATCACCAAGGCCGAGGGAGTGAACGCCGCCGAGTGGACGCCGCGTGAGCTACGCCACAGCTTCGTGTCCCTGCTCTCGGACAGTGGGGTGCCCCTGGAGGAGATCTCCCGATTGGTCGGGCGCTCCAGTACGTCGGTCACGGAGGAGGTCTACCGGAAGCAGATCCGCCCGGTGATCCAGACCGGTGCGACGGTCATGGACGACATCTTCAAGCAAGGCGCTGAGGCTTAGTCACTCAGTTAGTAGCGCAGAACGAGGAAGGGCCCTACCGGATTTCTCCGGCAGGGCCCTTACCTGCAACTACTGGGTCGGGGTGGCGGGATTTGAACCCACGGCCTCTTCGTCCCGAACGAAGCGCGCTACCAAGCTGCGCCACACCCCGGTCCTGCGGTTTGTTGCTCCGTCTCCTTCGCAACGAGTAGAACTCTACCGGACGCTCGCCGAGACACGAAATCCGGTTCTTGGCGGGCGTCCGGTGCAGGTCAGCGGGGGGCCGGGGTGAGGGTGAGGAGGGTGGCCTCGGGGGGGCAGGCGAAGCGGACGGGGGTGTAGCGGTTGGTGCCGCAGCCGGCGGAGACGTGGAGGTAGGAGCGGCGGCCGCCGGCCTGGTGGGTGGAGAGGCCCTTGACCCGTCGGGCGTCGAGGTCGCAGTTGGTGACCAGGGCGCCGTAGAAGGGGATGCAGAGCTGGCCGCCGTGGGTGTGGCCGGCCAGGATCAGCGGGTAGCGGTCGGCGGTGAAGGCGTCGAGGACGCGCAGGTAGGGGGCGTGGACGACGGCGAGGGAGAGGTCGGCGTCGGGGGAGGGGCCGCCGGCGACCTCGCTGTAGCGGTCGCGGCGGATGTGCGGGTCGTCGAGGCCGGTGAATTCGAGGTCGAGGCCGCCGATGGTGAGCCGGCCGCGGGTGTTGGTGAGGTCGAGCCAGCCGGCCGCGTCGAAGCCGTCGCGGAGCTTCTCCCACGGGTTGTGGACGGCGCCGGTGATGCCGCGGCGGCCGGTGCCGTCGGCGTTGTTGAGGCCGTGGGCGCCGCTGCGCATCGCCTGGAGGTAGCGGGCCGGGTTCTTGCGGGCCGGGCCGTAGTAGTCGTTGGAGCCGAAGACGTAGACGCCGGGGAAGTCCATGAGGGGCCCGAGCGCGTCCAGGGCGGCGGGGACCCCGAGGGGGTCGGAGAGGTTGTCGCCGGTGTTGACCACGAGGTCGGGGCGCAGGCCGGCGAGGCTCTGCAGCCAGCGCTGCTTCTTGCCCTGCCCGCTCACCATGTGGATGTCGGAGACCTGCAGTACCCGGATGGGCCGGGCGCCGTGGGGCAGGACGGGGACCTCGACCCGGCGGAGCCGGAAGGAACGGACCTCGTACCCGACGGAGTAGGCGAGGCAGGCGGCGCCGGCGGCGGCGAAGCCGAGGGGAACGGAGTACAGCGGTCGCATCGCTCCATGCTCTCAGACGGTGGATCAGCCGGTGAACGTCCGGTGGCCGTGCGCGGATACGGGGGACTGCTCCGCTCCGGGGCGGTCTTCGGCACGGCCGGGCCGGTTAATGGCAAGCGACCGAACGTCGCAGGTGGGAGACTCGGGGCCATGACGACGCTCAAGGCGAAGCTGCACGAGGACCTCACGGCTGCGATCAGGGACCGGGACGAGCTGCGCTCGTCCACCATCCGGCTCACGCTGGCCGCTGTCACCAGCGAGGAGGTGGCGGGCAAGGCGAAGCGCGAGCTGTCCGATGACGAGGTGCTGAAGGTGATCGGCCGCGAGGCGAAGAAGCGCCGGGAGGCGGCGGAGGCGTTCGACACCGCCGGCCGGGTGGAGCAGGCGGCCCGGGAGCGCGAGGAGGGCGAGGTGCTGGCGGGGTACCTGCCCAAGCAGCTCTCCGACGAGGAGCTGACCGCGATCGTGGCGGCCGCCGTCGCCGAGAGCGGGGCGGCCGGTCCGCAGGCGATGGGCGCCGTGATGAAGCTGGTGAAGCCGAAGGTGGACGGCCTGGCGGAGGGCGGCCGGGTGGCCGCCGCGGTGAAGGCGGCGCTGACGGGCTAAGCCCCGCCGCCAGGCCCGAAGGGCGCCGGCCGGCCGCGGCCCGCACGGCACCGTCCGCCAAGCCCGAAGGGGCGCCCTCCGAGAGTGATCTCGGAGGGCGCCCCTTCATCGTGTCGTGCCCGGGCCGGGGGCCGGTCAGCCGTTGTTGCCGCCGTGCTTGCCGCCGTTGCCGTTTCCGCCGTTGCCACCGTTGTTCCCGCCGATGACGCCCGGCGGGAAGGTGAACCCGCCGCCGATCATCCCGCCGGCGTTGTTGCTGCCGCCGCCCGGGTTACCGCCGGGGTTTCCCCCGCCCGGGTTGCCGCCGCCGGGGTTCCCGCCCGGGTTGCCACCGGGGTTCCCGCCCTGGGGCGGCGGGTTGCCGCCGGGCTGCTGGTTGGCGTTGGGGTCGGCCGGCGGGGTGGCCCCACCGGTCTGGTTGGCGTTGGGGTCGGTCTTGGGTGCCGGGTCCGGGATGTTGATGGTCTGGATCTGCTCGGGGGACGAGCCCTTGAGGGCCTGGTTCATCGCGAGCTGCCAGATCGGACCGGGGCCGTCGGCGCCGAACACCTCGTCGAAGTGCTTGCCGCCGATGTTGATGTTCTTCATCTTGACGCCGCCGGCGGGGCCGCCGAGCCAGACGGAGGTGGCCAGCGACGGGGTGTAGCCGCTGAACCAGGCGGCCTTCTTCTCGTCGGTGGTACCGGTCTTACCGGCGATCTGCCGGCCGTCGTCGAGCTTGAGCGCGGCCGCGGTGCCCTTCTCGGTCACGTTGAGCAGGACGGTGTTGAGGGCGTCCGCGGTCTGCTCGGAGAAGGCCTGGCTGCAGGTGGTCTGCGGGACCTTGACGTCCTTGCCGTCGACCGTGCTGATCTTGTTGATCGCGATCGGGGTGCAGTACTTGCCGCGGGCCGCGAAGGTCGCGTAGACGTTCGACATGGTCAGCGGGCTGAGCTCCAGGGTGCCGAGGACCATCGAGGGGACCTCCTGGAAGGCGTCGCCCTTGGCGGACTGGGTGATGCCCAGCTTGTTGGCCATCTGCTTCATCGCGCAGAGGCCGACCTGCTGCTCCATCTGCACGAAGTAGGTGTTGACCGAGAGGGCCATGGCCTGCTTGAGCTCGTACGGGCCGACCTCGCCGGCCGACTCGTTCTTCACCGTGGCCTTGGGCTTGTCGGTGTTCCTCCAGGTGCCCGTGCAGGTGGTCATCTGCGGGTAGTCGATCTTGTTCTCGGAGGGGAACGGCTGGGTGGGCGACAGGCCCGACTCCAGGGCCGCCGCGGCGAGGATCGGCTTGAACGTCGAACCGGTCTGGAAGCCGTTGCCGCCGCCCATCGCGGAGTCGACGTTGAGGTTGACGACGGTCTGGTTCTTGTTCGGGTCCAGGCCGTACGGGCGGGTCTGGGCCATGGCCAGGATCTTGCCGGTGCCGGGCTCCATCATGGTCGCGGCGGCCGAGACCGTGTCCGTCACGTTGACCTTCTTGGTGACGGCGTTCTGGGCGGCGGCCTGCTTGTCCGGGTCCAGCGTGGTGTAGATGTTCAGGCCGCCGGTGTCCCACAGCTTCTTGCGGTCGGCGGCGCTCTTGCCGAACGCCGGGTCCTGCTTGACCACGTGGCGCACGTAGTCGCAGAAGAAGCCCATGCCGGCCTGGGCGGTGATGCAGCCGTTCTGCGGGTCCTTGAACTTCAGGCCCAGCGGGGCGGCCTTGGCCTCCTTGGCCTGGTCCGCGGTGATGTGCTTGTTCTCGAGCATCTTGTCGATCACGACGTTGCGGCGCTTGACCGTGTTGTCCGGGTAGCGCACCGGGTCGTAGGACGACGGGTTCTGCACCATGCCGGCCAGGGTGGCGGCCTCGGCGACGGTCAGGTCCTTGTTGCTCTTGCTGAAGTAGCGCTGGGAGGCGGCTTCGATGCCGTAGGCCTGGTGGCCGTAGAAGGTGATGTTGAGGTAGTTGGTGAGGATCTGGTCCTTCGACAGGTCCTCCTCCAGCTTGATCGCGACCTTGAGCTCCTGGATCTTGCGACCCAGGGTCTTGCGCTGAGCCTCCAGCACCGCGGCCTGGTCGTCGCCGGCCTTCTCGACGTTGACGTTCTTCACGTACTGCTGGGTCAGCGTCGAGGCGCCCTGCGAGGTGGTGCCGCTCTCGGCGTTCTTGCCGATGGCGCGGAGCACGCCCTTGAGGTCGACGGCGCCGTGCTCGTAGAAGCGGGCGTCCTCGATGTCGACCTGGGCGTGCCGCATGAACGGTGACATCTGGTCGGCGGTGAGGACGGTGCGGTCGCGCTCGTACACCTTGGCGATCAGGCCGCCCTTGGCGTCGAAGATCTGCGTCGCCTGGGTGAGCGGCGGGGTCTTGAAGTCGTCGGAGATGTTGGAGAAGCTCTCCGCCGTGTCCTTGGCGGTCAGCCCGATGGCGCCGACGGCGGGCAGGGCGAGGCCTGCCAGCAGGACTCCGGAGAGCACGCTGACGCCCAGGAACTTCACTCCGTGTCCCGCGATGTCGAGCGGCGACTCGCGGCGCTTGTCGCGCGGAGCTCCGGTGTTGCCTGGGGGCTGGGATGCCTGGGGGCGCTTCGGTGCCATGAGGAGAACCCTACGTCCCGGAATCCCGCCCATAGGGGCAGGTGTTCCCCTACGCTTGTCACAAGCTTGCGACAGCTTCGGTGCGTCAACACCATTCACTCTTGTGAGTGCAGAGACTTGCCCGAATTGCCCGATATTAGAGGGTTTTTGAGGCAGCTGTGGCCTGCTGTACCCGTGTGAACGGTAGCGCTCCGTGATGACACGCGTGGCGAGAGTTGCCGCGCCGCGATTGACAAGGCTTGCGACCTGCGATCACTCCAACGAGTGAGCTGACCGGTACCCATAGTCCAATCGGGTCATGCGAGATTGAGCCCGGAGGGGCTGTTGCTCGCTGTCGTTCTTCCGTAACGTCCTCAACTGGCAACGGTGAATATGCCGTTGCCGCCGTGGGGGAGCCTCGATACGGGAGAGGACGGCGCCGGGATGGGCTGGGTTGACGACTGGAGTGCGCAGGCCGCCTGCCGCACGAGTGATCCGGACGAGTTGTTCGTCCAGGGGGCGGCGCAGAATCGCGCCAAGGCGGTGTGCAGCGGTTGCCCCGTCCGCACGGAGTGCCTGGCGGACGCACTGGACAACCGGGTCGAGTTCGGGGTCTGGGGCGGGATGACGGAGCGCGAGCGCCGGGCGCTGCTGCGCCGCCGCCCGACGGTCATCTCGTGGCGGAGACTGCTGGAGACGGCCCGCACCGAGTACGAGGAGTCCCTCGCGACCGGCGTGATACTGACGGACTACGCCCAGGCGGGCTGAGCACACCGGCGCGGGCGGACCCGCGCCGTGGCAGACCGGTGCCGGGGGGCCATCGGGCTGAGGACATCGGTGCCCAGCGCACCCGTGTCCGGCGCACCCGCGTCGAGGGCGTTCGCGCCGAGGACGTTCGGGCTGAGGACGTTCACGCCGAGGACATCAGTGCCGACGACGTTCGCGCCGGGCGCACCGGTGCCGGGCGCCCGGGCCGGGCCGGTGCCTACGCGGTGCCGCTGAGCCGGTCCCCGATGGCGCGCAGCCCGTCCAGGTCGTGCACGTCGCCCGGCAGCGCGGCGACCTCCACGATCGGCACGTCCGGGTACACGGAGACGAAGCGGTCGCGGGTGCGGCGCTCCCGCCCCATGATCTGCATCCGTTCGGCGTGCAGCCTCAGCAGCCCGGCCGCGAGCAGTTCGGCCTCGGGCGAGGCGTGCTCCGAGCCGTTCTCCTCCAGTGCCTCGGCGGCCGCCAGCGCCCGTTCCGCGGTGAGCTGCGGCGCGCCCGAGCCGTGCACCCGGTTGAGCACCAGACCGGCCAGCGGCATCCGGTCCGCGGCGAGCCGGTCGACGAAGTACGCCGCCTCGCGCAGCGCGTCCCGCTCCGGCGCGGCCACCACCAGGAACGCCGTGCCCGGCGCCTTGAGCAGCTGGTACGTGCGGTCGGCGCGCTCGCGGAAGCCGCCGAACATCGAGTCCATCGCGCTGACGAAGGTCTGCACGTCGGTGAGCAGCTGGGCGCCGAAGATCTTGCCCAGGGTGCCGGTGATCAGGCCCATGCCGGCGTTGAGGAACCTCATCGCACTGCGGCCGCCGACCTTGGCCGGGGCGGTCAGGATCCGGATCACCCGGCCGTCGAGGAAGGAGCCGAGCCGGTTGGGCGCGTCCAGGAAGTCCAGCGCGGAGCGGGACGGCGGGGTGTCGACGACGATCAGGTCCCATTCCTCGGCGTCGCGCAGCTGCCCGAGCTTCTCCATCGCCATGTACTCCTGCGTGCCCGCGAAGCCGGCCGACAGGGACTGGTAGAACGGGTTCTCCATGATCGCCTTGGCCCGTTCGGGCTCGGCGTGGGCGAGCACGACCTCGTCGAAGGTCCGCTTCATGTCGAGCATCATGGCCTGCAGCTCGCCGTTGCCGGTGACCCCCTTGACGACCCGGGGGGTGTTGTCCAGCTCGGTGAGGCCCATCGACTGGGCGAGCCGGCGGGCCGGGTCGATGGTCAGAACGACGACCTTGCGGCCGCGTTCGGCGGCCCGCAGGCCGATCGCCGCGGCGGTGGTGGTCTTGCCGACGCCGCCGGAGCCGCAGCAGACGATGATCCTGGTCCTCGGGTCGTCGATCAGCCCGTCGACGGCGAGCCGGCTGCCGGCGGCCCGGACACCGCTGCCGCCGTTGCCGACCCCGCCGTTGCCGACGCCGCTGCTGCCGCCGCCGTGGGCCCGGCCGGCCCCGCCGTTCCCGCTGGTTCCGCTGGTTCCGTTGGTGGTCACGCCGCCCCCTGCCGCTTCAGTTCGCCCGCCAGCCGGTACAGCCCGCCGAGGTCCACGCCCTCGCCCAGCAGTGGCAGTTCGTACGTGGGGAGCCGCAGCTGCTGCAGGTCGGCGCGCTGCTCGCGCTCCAGCTCGACCCGCTCGGCGTGCTCCCTGGCCTGCTCCAGCAGCGGGTCGAGCAGCGGCTCCACCGCCGCCCGGACCGTCTCCGGCTTGCGCGAGCGCCCGCCGAGCCCGGCCTCGCCGAGGGCCAGGGCGACCTCCTCGCGGTGGTCCCCGTCGACCGCGGCCACCGCCGCGGCGTCCAGCACCGGCGGCCGGACCATGTTGACCATCACCCCGCCCACCGGGAGCCTGGCCTCGCGCAGCTCGGCGAAGCCGTCGACCGTCTCCTGCACCGGCATCTCCTCCAGCAGGGTGACCAGGTGCACCGCGGTCTCCGGCGACTTCAGCACCCGCATCACGGCCTGCGCCTGGGTGTGTATCGGCCCGATCCGGGCCAGCCCGGCGACCTCGGCGTTCACGTTCAGGAACCGGGTGAGCCGCCCGGTCGGCGGCGCGTCCATCACGACCGCGTCGTAGCGGCGGCGACCGTCCGGGCCCTTGCGCCGGGCCGCCTCGCAGGCCTTGCCGGTGAGCAGGACGTCCCGGACGCCGGGCGCGATGGTGGTCGCGAAGTCGACGAAGCCGACCTTCTGCAGCGCCTTGCCGGCCCGGCCGAGCTTGTAGAACATCTCCAGGTACTCGAGCAGCGCCTGTTCGGGGTCGATGGCCAGCGCGAGCACCTCGCCGCCGCCGCCCCCGCCCCCGTCGTCGGGGGGCAGGCCCAGCTGGGCGCGGGAGACCGCGGCGATCCGGCGCTCCTCGTACGGGAGGGCGGCGATGCCGAACAGTTCGGCGATGCCCTGGCGCCCCTCGACCTCGATCAGCAGCACCCGGCTGCCGTCGGCGGCGAGCGCCAGCGCCAGCGCGGCGGCCAGCGTGGTCTTCCCGGTGCCGCCCTTGCCGCTGACCACGTGCAGCCGGACGCCCTCCCAGTCGGGGTCGCGCCGGGCCGCCTGGCCGGGGGTGCGTGCCACGCTCCGTCTCCGTCCGTCTCGTGGGCCGGGGCCGCTCCGTCGGCCGGCCCGAACTACCGGTGCCCTCTCGCGAGGGTAACCAGGGAGCGCGCCGGATGCCCGGAGCACCAGGGGGGCCGGGCCTGAATCATGCCCCCTTTGTGGGCCACCTCACACGCCGGTCCGTGGGCGGCGCCGATCGCGGTGGCCGCTCGTCTAGAGTCTGGCCATGACCAAGTGGGAATACATGACGGCGCCTCTGCTCGTGCACGCCACCAAGCAGATCCTGGACAACTTCGGCTCGGACGGCTGGGAGCTCGTCCAGGTCGTGCCGGGCCCGAACCCGGAGCAGCTGGTGGCCTACTTCAAGCGGGAGAAGAACGCATGAGCAAGGTCGAGGCCAAGCTCGCCGACCTGGGGCTGACCCTGCCGCCGGTGGCCGCTCCGGTCGCCGCGTACGTGCCGGCCCTGCGCTCGGGCGAGTTCGTGTTCACCTCCGGCCAGCTGCCGGTCGTCGGCGGCAAGCTGCCGAGCACCGGCAAGGTCGGCGCCGAGGTCTCCCCGGAGGAGGCCAAGGAGCTCGCGCAGACCTGTGCGCTGAACGCGCTGGCCGCGATCAAGTCGGTGATCGGTGACCTGGACCAGATCGAGCGGGTCGTGAAGGTGGTCGGCTTCGTCGCCTCCGCCCCCGACTTCACCGGTCAGCCGGGCGTGATCAACGGTGCCAGCGAACTGCTCGGCAAGGTGCTGGGCGAGGCCGGGGTGCACGCCCGCAGTGCGGTCGGCGTCGCGGTGCTGCCGCTGGACGCCCCGGTCGAGGTCGAGCTCCAGGTGCGCGTCAAGAACAGCTGAGCGTGATCGCGAAAGGCGGGGTTGGGCCTGTCCAACCCCGCCTTCGTACGCTTAGCATCCGGGCATGGACCATCGAGCGACGACGCTCCCGATGCCGCCCGGTTGGCCCGCCCGGATCCGGGCGGTCGACTCCGGCGTGCTGACCCCGCCGGTGCCCAGGCTCGCCGCGACGGTCGTGCTGCTGCGCGACGCGGCCGCCGGGCCGCAGGCGTACCTGCTGCGCCGGCGCACCTCGATGGCCTTCGCGGCCGGCATGTACGCCTACCCGGGCGGCGGGGTGGATCCGCGCGACGCCGAGGTGGAGACGGGCTGGGCCGGACCGGCGCCCGAGGAGTGGGCGCGGCGGCTCGGGGTGGACGCCCGGACGGCGCGGGCGGTGGTCTGCGCGGCCGTCCGCGAGACCTTCGAGGAAGCCGGCGTGCTGCTGGCCGGCCCGGACGCGGACAGCGTCGCCGCGCCGCGCGACTGGAGCGCCGAGCGGGCGGCGCTGGAGGCGCACGAGCTGTCCTTCGCCGAGTTCCTCCGCGACCACGCTCTGGTGCTGCGCAGCGACCTGCTGGGCGGCTGGGCCCGCTGGGTCACCCCGGAGTTCGAGGAGCGCCGCTACGACACCTGGTTCTTCGTCGCGGCGCTGCCGGCCGGGCAGAGCGCGGCCCTGGAGGTCGGCGAGGCCGACCGGGTGGCCTGGCTGACGCCCGCCGAGGCCGTTCTCGGCTACCAGGAGGGCCGGTTCGGGATGCTGCCGCCGACCGTGACGGTGCTGCGCGAGCTGGCGCCGGTGCGCACCGCCGCGGAGGCGCTGGACGCGGCCGCCGGGCGGTCGCTGGAGCCGGTGCTGGGCCGGGCCGAGGTCCGGGGCGACCGGATGACGGTCCGCTGGCCCGGGTACGACGAACTGACCATCGACGGGGACTTCCCCGAGGACGCCTGACCGTGCCGGCGCCGCCCTCGTCGGCGCTGTCGCCGACGATGCCGAACAGACTCGAAACCAGAGAGGACCGACGCCCGATGACCCACAACGCCGTGGCTCGCCGGACGGCACCCGAGCTGCCCGCCCGCCGCCTGATCCCCCGTACCCCGGCCTGCGAGAGCCTGGTCCCGTTCGTCGAGACGGCCCAGCGGCCGCTCGTCCGGGCCCTGCCGCTCAGGGCCCTGCACCGGCCCCGCGGGGACAACCGGTGAGCGGGCTCCTGCCGGGCGACCCGGCCGCCACCATCGACGGCGAGGCCACGGCCCGGGCGCTGTGCGTGCTGGCGCCCAACCCGTCGCCGATGACGCTGGACGGCACCAACACCTGGCTGCTCTCCGAGCCCGGCTCGGACCTCGCGGTGGTGGTCGACCCCGGCCCGCTGCACGAGGGCCACCTGCGCCGGGTGGTCGACCTCGCGGAACAGCAGGGCAAACGCGTCGCGCTGACCCTGCTCACCCACGGCCACGCCGACCACTCCGAGGGTGCGGCCCGCTTCGCCGAACTCACCGGCACCGAGGTGCGCGCGCTGGACCCGGCGCACCGGCTGGGCTCCGAGGGCCTGGTCAACGGCCAGCGGCTGGACGTCGGCGGCCTCGACCTGCGGGTGGTCGCCACCCCCGGCCACACCTCGGACTCGCTGACCTTCCACCTGCCCGCCGACGGCGCGATCCTCACCGGTGACACCGTCCTCGGCCGCGGCACCACGATGGTCGCCCACCCCGACGGCCGGCTCGGCGACTACCTGGACTCGCTGCGCCACCTGCACACGATGGCCTCCGCGCACGGCGTGCGGACGGTGCTGCCCGGCCACGGTCCGGCGCTCGCGGACGCGCTCGGCGCCGTCGACTACTACCTCGCCCACCGGGCCAACCGGCTCGCCCAGGTGGAGACCGCGGTCGAGGCCGGCTGCCGGACCGCGGACGAGGTGGTGGCCCGGGTCTACGCCGACGTCGACCGGGCGCTGTGGCCGGCCGCCGAGCTCTCGGTCCGGGCGCAGCTGGAGTACCTGGAGGAGCACGGGCTGATCCCGGGCCTCGACTGATCCCGTCGCGCGGCGGGCAGCGGAATGCCGAAGGGCCCGTCCGCTCGGACGGGCCCTTCGGCGGTTACGTCGTGAAGACGCGAAGGCGTGAAGACGTGCGCGCCGAGGTCAGCGCGAGCGGCGCGACAGCCGCTCGACGTCCATCAGCACCACCGCGCGCGCCTCCAGCTTCAGCCAGCCGCGGCCGGCGAAGTCGGCGAGCGCCTTGTTGACCGTTTCGCGGGAGGCGCCGACCAGCTGGGCCAGCTCCTCCTGGGTGAGGTCGTGGGCGACGTGGATGCCCTCCTCGGACTGCACGCCGAAGCGGCGGGAGAGGTCCAGCAGGGCCTTGGCGACGCGGCCGGGCACGTCGGAGAAGACCAGGTCGGACATCACGTCGTTGGTCCGGCGCAGGCGGCGGGCGATGGCCCGCAGCAGCGCGATGGAGACCTCGGGGCGGGCGTGCAGCCAGGGCTGCAGGTCGCCGTGGCCCAGGCCGAGCAGCTTGACCTCGGTCAGCGCGCTGGCGGTCGCGGTGCGCGGGCCCGGGTCGAACAGCGACAGCTCGCCGATCATCTCGCTGGGGCCGAGGACGGCGAGCATGTTCTCGCGTCCGTCCGGCGAGGCGCGGTGCAGCTTGACCTTGCCCTCGGCGACGACGTACAGCCGGTCGCCCGGGTCGCCCTCGTGGAACAGCGACTCACCACGGGCGAGGGTCACCTCGGTCATGGAAGCGCGCAGCTCGCCGGCCTGTTCGTCGTCGAGTGCCGCGAAGAGTGCGGCGCGCCGCAGAACGTCGTCCACGTGCTTCCTCCTTCTCGGCCGTTCGGCGGGTGGGCCGTCCGGCGCAAGTTCCGTACCGTGCTCTGCATCACCAAGCATGGCGCATGTCGCTCCGATCATATGAGGAGGGGGTGTGCCGAGGTGTGCGGTGCGGGGCCATTCGTACCGGCGGGTCACCGGGCGGGGCGTCGCGGGGGCGGCACCGGGTCGAACGCTTCATCGGACGGTTCGAACAGTGAATCGCCCACCGCCGTACGGGCGTAGAGGACGCTGTGACCGGCCCGGTGGGCGCTGGTCAGACCCGCCGCGCGCAGGGCGGTCAGGTGCTGCGATACGCCGGCGGCGGACAGCCCGGTGCGGCGGGCCAGCTCGGTGGTCGAGGCCGGGGAGTCCAACTCGGCCAGCAACCGGGCCCGGGACCGGCCCAGGACGGCGGCCAGCGCGTCCGGGCGCCGGTTCGGGCGCGGCTCCCACAGGGTGGCCGCGCCGCGCGCCGGGTAGCTCAGCTGCGGCGGGTCCGGCGGCAGCACCCGGGTCAGCACCCGCGGCCAGGCGAAGGCGGACGGCAGGAGCAGCAGCCCGGCCCCGGCGCTCAGCCGGGCGACCGCGCAGTGCCGCCGCTCCAGGCGCAGCGCCGCGCCGTCCCAGCGGACCGTCTCGTGCAGGTCGTCCAGCATCCGCGCGGTGCCGTGCTCGGCGGCCTGCCGGGAGCGGTGGAACACGTCCGCCTCCAGCAGGGCGCGGATCCGGGCCCAGTACGGGGCGAGCGCGAGCTGCCAGTACGCCTCGATCTCGGCGGTGAGCCGGGGCAGCTGCGCCGCCGGGTCGCGGTACAGCGGCTCCAGGACGGGCGGCAGGCGGCCGCCGGCCTCGGCGGCGAGGACGTCGAGGTCGGCGCGGACCTGCCCGGTGCCGGTGGCGGCGATCGCGGCCAGTTCGTCGGCGAGGGCGGGGGAGAAGCCCGCCGGTGCGGGGTTGAGGAAGTCGGGCAGGTGGCCGACGGCCGGGACCATGACGGCCAGCCGGCCGCGGTCGAGTCCGGTGGCGGCCAGCCGGTCGCGGACCTGGTCGGCCCAGCGGCGGTGCAGCGCGGGGACGGGGGAGTGGGCGAGGGCGCGGAGGCTGGTCACCACCTCCTGCATGGGGGAGAGGGCGAAACGGGTCAGCGCCAGGTCGTTCGCGGAGAAGTGCAGTGCCGTCCGCATGCCGGGCCCCTCCCAGAAGATTCGGCCCCAGCTTAATCAGTGGTGGCCCGCCCGGGCCGGGCCGCACGATGCGGGGGAACCGAGGCAGCACCCGATGGCACGGAAGAACGGTGACCCCGCATGTCCACTCCCCCTCAGGCCCCCACCCCCACGCAGCGCGAGCGGGCGCTGCGGCTGCGGGAGCTCGTCGTGGACGGCCCGCTCGTCCTGCCCAACGCCTGGGACGCGGGCAGCGCCGCCGTCATCGCCTCGGCCGGCGCCCCGGCGATCGCCACCACCAGCGGCGGCGTCTCCTGGTCGCTCGGCCACGGCGACGGCCACCGACTGGACCGGGCGCAGGCCGTCGAGGCGGCCCGCCGGATCGTCGCGGCCGTGGACGTGCCCGTCACCGTCGACGCCGAGGGCGGCTACGGGCCGACGCCCGCCGACGTGGCCGCGACCGTGGCGGCGCTGGTCGGGGCCGGTGCCGTCGGCGTCAACCTGGAGGACTCGACGGCCGTCGGCGGCCCGCTGTTCCCGGTGGCCGAGCAGGCCGACCGGCTGCGGGCGGCCCGGACGGCGGCGGCCGCGGCCGGGCTGCCCGAGCTGGTGGTCAACGCCCGCACCGACGTCCTCCTGTTCGGGCTGGGCGGCCTCGACGACGTCTTGGCCCGGGCCGAGGCCTACGCCGAGGCGGGCGCCGACGGCCTGTTCGTCCCCGGGCTGCTGGACCTCGACGCCCTCGCCGGGCTGTGCGAGCGCTCCCCGCTGCCGGTGAACGCCATGGCCGTCGCGGGCGGGCCGACCGTCCCTGAACTCGCCGCCACGGGGGTGCGCCGGGTCAGCGTCGGCACCGGGCTCGCCCAGCTCGCGTACACCGCGGCGCGCCGTGCGGCCGCCGAACTGCTCGGCGCCGGGACGCTGGCGGAGCTGGACGGCGCGCTCGGCTACGGCGAGCTGAACGGGCTGTACCGGGGCTGACCGCGGGCTCGCCGGGCTCGCCGGGCTCGCCGGGTCCGTCGGGTCCGCCGGGCAGGGGTTCAGCCGGTGAAGCCCAGCTCGCCGAGCGTCTTCTCGATCCGGGCGCGGTGCGCCGCCTCCCAGTCGTCCAGCGTCTCGGCGGCCTCCTTGGCCAGCTTGGCGCGGGCCGCCTCCAGGGCCTCGGCACGTCGGTCGGCGGGCACCACCACGACCCCCTCCTCGTCGGCCACCACGATGTCACCGGCCGCCACCAGCACGCCGCCGCAGCGCACCCGGGCGCCGTGCGTGCCGAGCTCCCGCTTGGCCCCCGGGACCGGGATCACGCCGCGGGCGAAGACCGGGAAGCCCAGCTCCCGCACCTCGCCCAGATCCCGGATCAGGCCGTCGGCCACGAAGGCCACGATGCCCCGGCGCTGCGCGACGGCGCACACGTTGCCGCCGGCCAGCGCGTAGTCCAGGTCGCCCGACTCGACGACGATCACGGTGCCCGGCTCGGCCCGGTGGATCGCCGCGTGCAGCATCAGGTTGTCGCCGGGCGGGCACTGCACGGTGAACGCCGGGCCGGCCACCCGCGGCGCCCCCGCCCACAGCGGACGGATGCCGATGTCCATGACCTGGGCGCGCCCGAGCACGTCGGCCAGGGTGGTGGTGGGGATGTCCTTGAAGTCCTGGTCCATGCTTCCTCGTCCTTCGGTGGGCGGGCGGCGGCCGGCCGCCGCCGGTCACGCTAACCCGCGACGGTTCGGGCGAGGAAGGCCCTTCGGCCGAAGGACTCCACCGCGCCCGAGTGGCCGTGCCGGGCGGCCGTGTCGGGCGCGGGGCGTCAGACGCGGAAGGCCGCGACGTAGCGGCGGGGGTCGCGGCGGAGGTCGGTGTCCCAGCGGGCCGTGCACTGCTCCGCGAAGGTCTGCCCGGTGCGCAGCACCTCGTCGAGCGGGTCGAGGTAGTCCAGCACCTTCGGCTGTTCCAGGCCGGCGCGGACCCGGGCCCGCAGGCCCGCCCGGGCGAGCCGGACGAGTTCCGCCGCGAGTTCGCGGACCCGCTCGCCGCCGAGCAGGGTGTCCAGGCCGTCGGCGGGGAGCCTGGCCTTCGCCGCGCGGTGCTCCGCCACGCCGTGGTGGCGCAGCAGTTCCCAGGCCGCCGTCCGCGACGGGGGGTGGTAGGCGAGCCCCGCCCACAGCGCCGGTACGGCCGGGATGTGCGGGTACGGCGGGCCGTCCCCGGCCCGAAGTTCCAGGGTCCGGCGGACCCTGACGTCCGTCCAGATCTGCGACATGTGGGAGACCCAGTGGTCGAAGGTCGGCATGCTGCCGTCGTCGAAGCCCTGCCGCAGGATCTCGGCGAACGGCCGGTCGGGGGCGAGCCGGTACCGTCCGTCCGGGCCGCGGTAGTAGATCATCGGGATCCCCAGCGCCCAGTCGATGACGTCGTCGGCGTTCACGTCGGGCCGCAGCGCGGGCGGCAGGACGCCACAGCGGCGCGGGTCCATCCGCAGCCAGTTCTGCGACCTGTGCGAGAGCAGCCCGTTCGACCGGCCGCCCTGCAGCGGCGAGTTGACGAGGAGTGCGGCGACCACCGGGGACGCGGCGGTCAGCATCCGCAGCTTCTGGGTGAAGTCCTCGTCGGACAGGTAGTCCAGGTGCACCTGGGTGGACAGCGACATCGACATGATCTTCGGGGCCCCGCTGCCGGCCTCGCCGATCCGGTCGAAGAAGTCGCGCATGACGGCGCCGCGGAGCATCGGCACCCAGGAGACGGTGTCGAGCCGGTCGAAGGGGAGGTTGCCGCCGGGCAGGAGGGCCAGGCCGAAGCGTCCGACGAGTTCCGCGAGGCGCTCCATCGTGGCCCGCATGTCGTCCACGGCCGTGGCCAGGTCGGCGGCCGGGGCGGAGGAGTACTCGACCTGGCCGCCGTGTTCGAGCGTGATCTGGGCGGTGTCCGCCAGGCCCACGCCGGTCAGTCGGCCGTTGTCGCGCAGGTCCGTGCCGCCCCATTCGGCGAGGACGGCCTCCAGGACGGCCCGGACGCCGTTCTTCCCCTCGTAGGGGGCGGCCCGCCCGGTCTCCGGGTCGACGATGCCGTTCTCGATCTCCAGCCCGATCCGCTCGGTCGCGGCCGCCGCCGGGGCGAGCAGCGGTCCGAGGTCGTCGCGGTGCAGCGCCGCTCCCGTCGCCGGGCCGCCGCTCTCCTCGCCGGTTCGGCGCCGGGGCGCCGGTGCCGCGTTCACCCGGCCCGCAGCCGGGCGGTGTCGTCGGCGTGCCGTCCCCGGTCGATCAGTCGGCCGACCACGGCCAGGGCCGACTGGGCGGAGCCCTGCATCCAGGCGTGCGCTCCGGACAGGTGCTCCCCGGCGAAGAAGATCCTGGGGTCGTCGGTCGGGTGCGGGGCGCCGAGCCCGGTCAGGTACCGGGTGTGCTCGCCGGGCGCGAGGTGGGCGAAGGCGCCGCCGCCCATGCCGACCTGGTCGTCCCAGTTCCAGTGCACGATGTCGTCCGCGTCGCGGAGGATGCCGGGGTGCAGCCGTTCCAGGCACTTCAGGACCAGCAGGTCGCGGTCGGCCGGCGGCAGGGTGGTGAGGCGGCGGGCGTTGGCCCCCCACAGGTAGGCGCCGACGAGCACCGCGGGCTCGTGGGAGCGCTGCGGGTCCCGGGCGGCCCAGCGCCGTCTGTCGACGGTGCTCCCGTTGGTCCGGCCGTCGACGGGCCGGGCGTTGTCCGACGGGTACCAGCACTGCTGGATCGGCATGTCGGTGAAGCTGCCGCCGCCGAAGATCCGGTCGTCCAGTTCCCAGCCGCGCCGCTTGGTGTGGACGAGCGTCTTCGTGCTGCTGGCGTAGCTGATGCCGCGGATCGCGTGGCGCTGGTGGTGGGGCAGGCCGGGCCGGAAGCTGATCTGGTCGAGGGCGGGGACGGGGACGCAGCAGACGACGAAGTCGACGTCCTCGGTGATCGTGCCGCCGAGGCGCCGCCCGTGCACCCGGACGCCCCGGCGGGTCAGCGAGAGTTCGTCGATCTGGGTGGAGAGCTGGAGGGTCCTCGGCCGCAGCCGGCGCACGAACGCGTGCACCAGGCGGTCGGTGCCGTCGACCAGTTCCACCTGGCCCGCGTGGAACAGGCCGAAGTAGTCGACGAGGACCTCCAGCAGGGAGGACTGCTCGTAGTGGACCAGGCCGCTGGCGTGGCCGAGGAGGTCCCAGGCGTCCTGCGACAGGTGCTCGTGGACGTACTGCCACAGCGATACCGAGACGAGCCGGTCGAGCGCCGGGTCGTCCCAGTGGCCGTCCAGCACCCGCCGGCGCTGGTCGGGGGTGAGCGTCTCCCAGGCGGCCGTCAGCAGCCGGTCCAGGATCCGTACCGGGTCCTGCTTCTCGGCGGCGCGCAGCGCGTACGCCGGGTGCAGCGCGTGCACCGCCTGGACGCGGGCGCGACGGCCGCGCAGGTGGTAGTAGGCGTCCGGGTTGAAGTTGACGAACGGCCTGGTCCGCAGGCCGAACTGGGACACGTAGTGGAGGACGCAGTGGTGGTTCCCGGGGATGCGCATGGCGCCCAGGTCGGCGTGCGTGCCGTCCCAGAAGCGGTGCGTGCGCACCCGTCCGCCGGGTTGGTTGGACCGCTCGTACAGGACGATGCCGAAGCCCCGGCGCTGGAGCTCGTAGGCGGCGACGAGGCCCGCCACCCCGGCCCCGATCACCGCGACGCGTCCGGTGGCGCCGGTCACCGGGCGCAGCAGGCTGCTGGGAAAGGCGAAGCTCTCGTCGAACATGGGCACCTCGCGTCGTCGTAGCACTCAGCCTGGGGCAGCCCGCCGTCGCGAGCCACCAGACCGCGCCCATCCGAAGGCGGGTCCGCGGCTCCCGCGGGCTCCGGTGATCCGCTGCCCGCCGTCGGCCGTTCGGCGTAGCCTTCGTGCATGGCAGAGAGCAAGGTCCGGGCGGCGGCACCGAAGGCGAAGGCCGTGCCGGGGGTGAAGCCGGGGAAGCCGGAGTCGCACCTGGCGATGGTGCGGCGGGCGCGGCGGATCAACCGCGAGTTGACGGAGCTGTACCCGTACGCGCATCCGGAGTTGGACTTCGAGAACCCGTTCCAGCTGCTGGTGGCGACCGTGCTGTCGGCGCAGACGACGGACCTGCGGGTGAACCAGACGACGCCGGCGCTGTTCGCGAAGTACCCGACGCCGGAGGACATGGCGGCCGCGAACCCGGAGGAGCTGGAGGAGGTCATCCGCCCGACCGGGTTCTTCCGGAACAAGGCGAAGTCGCTGATCGGCCTCTCGATCGCCCTGCGCGACGACTTCGGCGGCGAGGTCCCGGGCCGCCTGGACGACCTGGTGACGCTGCCGGGCGTGGGCCGCAAGACCGCCAACGTGGTCCTCGGCAACGCCTTCGGGGTGCCCGGGATCACCGTGGACACGCATTTCGGGCGGCTGGCCCGGCGGTTCGGCTGGACGGCCGAGGAGGACCCGGTGAAGGTCGAGGCGGCCGTCGCCGAGATCTTCCCGAAGTCGGAGTGGACGATGCTGTCGCACCGGGTGGTCTTCCACGGCCGCCGGATCTGCCACTCCCGCAAGCCCGCCTGCGGCGCCTGCCCGGTCGCGCCGCTCTGCCCGTCGTACGGGGAGGGCGAGACCGACCCGGAGAAGGCGCGCAAGCTGCTCAAGTACGAGCTGGGCGGGCAGCCCGGGCAGCGGCTGAGGCCGCCGGGGGACTTCCCGGGGGAGGCCGCCGCCCGGGCCGACGCCGCCGAGCACCAGGGGCGGATCGCGGACCTGGCGGTGGGCGAGTGACCCGCGAGGCACGGCGGGCGCCGGAGCCGTCGGCGGTGCGGGTGGTCGAGGCGGACGGCCTGCCGGCCTGGCTGGAGCCGGTGCGGGAGGCGGCCGAGCGGGTGCTGCCGGAGCAGCTGAGCCGCTTCCTGCCGCCGGTGGAGGGCGGCCGGGCGGCGGCGGTGCTGATGCTGTTCGGCGAGGGCCCGGACGGGCCGGACCTGCTGCTGATCGAGCGGGCCCGTTCGCTGCGCTCGCACGCCGGGCAGCCGTCCTTCCCGGGCGGCGCGCTGGATCCGGAGGACGGTGATCCGGACGGCCCGGGCCCGGTCGCGGCGGCGCTGCGCGAGGCCTGGGAGGAGACCGGGCTGGACCCGGCCGGGGTGCAGGTGTTCGCGGTGCTGCCGGCGCTGTACATCCCGGTCAGCCGGTTCGTGGTGACGCCGGTGCTGGGCTGGTGGCGCGAGGAGTCGCCGGTGCGGCCGGTGGACCAGGGCGAGACCGGTGCGGTGTTCCGGGTGCCGGTCGCCGATCTGGCCGACCCGGCGAACCGGGTGCGGCTGCGCCACCCGTCCGGGCACGTGGGGCCGGCCTTCGCGGTGGCCGGGCGGCTGGTCTGGGGGTTCACGGCCGGGGTGATCGACCGGGTGCTGCACCACGGCGGGCTGGAGCTGCCCTGGGACCCGTCCCGGATCGTCGACCTCTCGGACGAGGCGCTGGCCCTGGTGCAGGGCGATCTCGACCACTCCCGGGCGCTGCCCGGCGGCGACGCCGGTCCCACGTGAGGGGCCGTCTGCACGGCCGGGCCGCGGGCCGTGGGAGGGTGTCCGGGTGAACGTCCTGGATGTGCTGCTGATCGCCGCTGCCGTGGCATTCGCCGTGTCGGGCTACCGGCAGGGCTTCGTCGTGGGTGTCCTGTCCCTGGTCGGCTTCCTGGGCGGCGGCCTGCTGGCCGTCCAACTGCTGCCGCTGCTGCTCGACCACCTCAGCCCGGGCACCACGGCCTCGGTGGTGGCCGTGGTGGTGGTGATCGTGTGCGCCGCGATCGGCCAGGCGGTCACCGCGCACTTCGGCTGGAAGCTCCGGGGCCACATCGGCCGCCGTCCGGCGCGGGTGCTGGACGCGACCGGCGGCGCGGCCGTGAACGTGGTCTCGATGCTGCTGGTGGCCTGGCTGATCGGCTCGGCGCTGGCCGGGGCGTCGCTGCCGACGGTGTCCAAGCAGGTCCGTTCCTCGGCGATCCTCGGCGGCGTGCAGAACGCGCTGCCCGACGACGCGCCGAACTGGTTCTCGGACTTCTCCAAGGTGCTGGCCCGCAATGGCTTCCCGCAGGTCTTCAACCCCTTCGAGCACGAGCCGATCACCCAGGTCGACACCCCCGACCCGGCGCTGGCCGGCAGCCCGGCGGTGGCGCGGGCCAAGCAGAGCCTGGTCAAGGTGGTCGGCACCGCCACCTCCTGCAGCAAGACCCTGGAGGGCAGCGGTTTCGTCTTCGCCCCGCACCGGGTGATGACCAACGCCCACGTGGTCGGCGGGGTCGACGAGCCGACCGTGCAGATCGGCGGGGTCGGTCAGCTGTACGACGCGACGGTGGTCCGCTACGACTGGCAGCGCGACATCGCCGTCCTGGACGTCCCCAAGCTGAACGCGCCCCCGTTGTCGTTCGCGGGCGAGGCGAGGACCAACGACAGCGCGATCGTGGCGGGCTTCCCGGAGAACGGCGCCTTCAACGTCCAGCCGGCCCGTATCCGCGGCCGGATCCAGGCCAACGGCCCGGACATCTACCACCGCGGCCAGGTGGTCCGCGACGTCTACTCGGTCCGCTCGCTGGTCCGCCAGGGCAACAGCGGCGGCCCGCTGCTCACCCCGGACGGCCAGGTCTACGGCGTGGTGTTCGCCAAGTCGCTGGACAGCGCCGACACCGGGTACGTGCTGACCGCGGCCGAGGTGCGGGAGGACGCGGAGAAGGGCGGCAGCGCGAGCGCCCGGGTGGACACCCAGGGCTGCGCGCTCTGACCGGGCCCCGGGGCGGTCCGACGCGCCGGATCCGACGATCCGATATCCGTCGCACCGTCAGTCCGCCCTGGTAGCCTCTGCCGCGCTCACCCGTTCGGCTCAACCGGGCGCCGTCCCGGAGTGAGTCTTACGGGAGGTCGTGGTAGTCCGATGATGGGTCACTCGCACGCGGTCAGTGGGGCGATGCTGTACGCCGCCTCCGCACCGTTCCTGCCCCCGCTGCTGCTGCACACCACGCTGCAGCCGGCGGACATACTGATGGGCACGGTGCTGTGCGCGGGGGCGGCCCTGCTGCCGGACCTCGACCACCACGACGGCTCGATCGCCAACTTCCTGGGGCCGATCTCCAAGGCGCTCTGCCGTTTCGTGGCCTGGGCCTCCGGCGGGCACCGGCACGCCACCCACTCGCTGCTGTTCGTCGCGCTGATGGGCGCCGGCACCTGGGCGGGCGTCACCTACCTGGGCCGCAACTTCACCCTGGTGCTGACGTTCTTCCTGATCGCGCTCGCGATCCGGGCGCTGCGGCTCTGCCCGCCGGGGGACGGCCCGGAGAGCTGGATCACCATCATCGGGCTGTCCGCGCTCGGCACCTTCGGGATGAACACCTGGATGCCTAACTCGCCGGGCTGGCTGCCGTACGCGGTGGCGCTGGGCACCCTGGCGCACCTGCTGGGCGACTGCCTGACCAAGAAGGGCGCGCCGCTGCTCTGGCCGCACAAGGAGCGCTACGAGGTGGTGCTGATCAAGCGCAGCGGCAACAACGTCGAGACCAAGGTGCTGGTGCCGATCATGTCGGTGGCGACCTTCGTCCTGCTCTGGTTCACCGCGGTGTCGCCGACACTCGTGAACTGACCGGCCGAACCGGCGGCCGGGGCCGGCCCGCCGGACCGGCCCGATGACGCGGCGCGAGGCCTCAGGTCTCGCGCCGCAGCCGTGCGCCGACCCAGCGGGCGCGCCGGCCGAGGATGCGGGGGATGCCGAGCTGCCGCTGCGCCGGGCGTGGACGGCGGTCGGGGCCGTCGTAGCCGAGGTCGTCCGCCCAGTCGGGGCGGTGGGCGGAGCGTTGGGAGCTGTTGTGGCGTCGGGCGCGCGGGGCGCCGCCGCGATCGGGCATCCAGGTCATACCGGAATGGATGCCCCTGGGCCGGTGGGGGTAACCGCCGGGCACACGTCGAAATTGGCCTATGCGGTTGTCATATGTGCGTCAGATCAAGGGAGTTGGGACCAAGGGCCCTTCCCGCCCGGCCCCTTCGCCGCTCCTGCGCCGTCACTCCTTGTGACGGCCGACCCAGTCCAGCAGCTCCGCGGTGAACTGCTCCGGGGCCTCCTCGTGCGGGAAGTGCCCGACCCCCGGCATCAGCCGCCAGCGGTACGGCGCCGCCACGTACTCGCCGCCGCCCAGCGCGGTGTGCGACAGCAGCACCGGGTCCGCCGCGCCCTGGACGTGCAGGGTCGGCGCCGTGATCGGCTTCTTCATCCGCCGGGCGAACTGGATGCCGTCCGGGCGCGCCATCGAGCGCAGCAGCCAGCGGTACGGCTCGATCGAGCAGTGCGCCGTGCTGGGGATCTGGATGGCCTGCCGGTACGCGTGCACCGCCTCCTCGTCCAGCCGGTTCGGACCGGCCCAGGCGTCCAGGTAGCGGCCGACCAGCGCGGCGTCGTCGGCCACCAGACGGCGTTCCGGTATCCACGGTCGCTGGAAGCCCAGCACGTGCTCGAAGGCGGCCGCCTGGCGGCGGTCGGTCAGCAGGGCCCGGCGCAGGTCCCGGGGGTGCGCGGCGGAGACCACGGTGAGGCTCTGGATCACCGACGGGCGCATCACCGCCGCCACCCAGGCCAGCGTGCCGCCGGCGGCGTGCCCGACCAGGTGCGCCCGGCGTTCGCCGAGCGAGCGGATCACCCCGGTGATGTCCAGGGCGAGGTTGCCCGGGTCGTACCCGCGCGGGGTGCGGTCGCTGCCGCCGATGCCCCGCAGGTCGAGCGCCACCGCCCGGTAGCCGGCCTCGGCGAGCGCGGTCAGCTGGTGGCGCCAGGCCCACCAGTACTCGGGCCAGCCGTGCACCAGCAGCACCAGCGGGCCCGAGCCCAGCTCGGCGATGTGGAACCGGGCGCCGTTGGCCGCGAGGTCGCGGTGCGTCCACGGGCCGCTCTGCCGGACGCTCCAGGCCTCGGCGCCGCCGTCGGGGGCGGTGCCGGGGGTCTCCTCGGCGGGCTCCCCCCCGGGTGCCAGGTCGGGTCCGGAGTCGGCGGACGGCTGCGCGGGCACGGGCTTCTGGTCAAGCGGCATACCGAGAGCGTGTCACATCCGTGCGCCGGACGGCGCCCGGTACTCGCTCCGGGCGGGCGGCTGTGCACCGCCCCCGGAAGGACCGTTACGGGATGCGGCCCAGGGCCCGGTCGATCTCCTCCTTGGTGGCCGGGCGCGGCCGGGCGTTCTTCAGCACGTCGGCGGTCTTCTGGGCGCCCTCGATGGTGCGGTGCGGCTTCTCGATCCGCTTGAACGAGCGCCAGGCCATCAGCCCGAGCAGCACCGCGAGCAGCAGGTAGGCGCCGGCCACGATGAGGAACGACCAGCCGAGCGACAGGCCCAGCGCGTGGATGCCGAAGGCCGCCGCGGCGCTCAGCATCGGGACGGCGGCCAGCGCCACCACGGCGGCGACGCCCAGCGAGACGCCCCCGGAGACGCCGCGCTTGACGTCCGCCCGGATCTCGGCCTTGGCGAGCGCGATCTCGTCGTGGACCAGTGCGGACAGGTCGGCGGTGGCCGCCGCGAACAGCTGCCCCACCGAACGCTCGCCCTCGTAGGGCGCCCGGCCGTTGCTGGACGGGTCTGCGGTTCCTGCGGGCATCAGCGGTTCTCCTCTGCGGCTGTGCGGCGTGACGCCGCCGCGTGGTGCGGTTCGGGGGGCCGGAGGGGCCCGGAGGCGTCAGTGGACTGTCGACAGCTCAGAATCATGCCCCTACCGGTCAGTCGCACACCACTCCGGGGCCCCGCCGGGGGGACGTGTCCGGGCGCTGCCGGGCCGCCGGCGGGCCTCAGCGGGGCGTCTGCGGCCCCTCGCCGTCGGGTCGCGGGGCGAGCTCGGCGGCCCGGGCCCGCCAGGCCGGGTCGTCCTCCTGGTAGACGTCCGGGACGCCGTCGCCGTCCACGTCCCGGTCCTCCTCCTCGCACAGCGCGCGGTAGTGCCGGTTGCGGAGCTTGAGCAGCACGGTGGCCACCGTCGCGCAGAGCAGCGAGCCGACCAGGACGGCCGTCTTGGAGAGGTCGGCGAGGGCCAGGTCGTCGCGGAACGCCAGTTCGCTGATCAGCAGCGAGACGGTGAAGCCGATGCCCGCGAGCACCGAGACCGCGAACATGTCGGCCCACTTGAGCTTCGGGTTCAGCTCGGCCCGGGTGAACCGGGCGGCCAGCCAGGTGCCGCCGAATATGCCCACCGTCTTGCCGACCAGCAGGCCGATCACGATGCCGAGCGGCGTGGCCTGGGTGAACACCTCGCGCAGCGTCGGGCCGGAGATCGTCACCCCGGCGGCGAACAGCGCGAACACCGGGACGGCCAGACCGGCCGAGATCGGACGGACCAGGTGCTCGATGTGCTCGCCGGGGGAGTGCTGCTCGTCGCCCTCCCGGTGGCAGCGCAGCATCAGGCCCATCGCGACGCCCGCGACCGTGGCGTGGATGCCGCTCTCGTGCATCAGCGCCCAGTTCACGACGGCCAGCGGTACGAACAGGTACCAGCCGTGCACCCCGCGCCGGTGCAGGAACCAGAACAGCACCAGGCCGGCGAAGGCCAGGCCGAGCGCCCAGAACTTGATGCCGGAGCTGTAGAAGACCGCGATGATCAGGATCGCGATCAGGTCGTCCACCACGGCGAGGGTGAGCAGGAAGGCGCGCAGGGCGGACGGCAGGTGGCTGCCGACCACGGCCAGCACGCCGAGCGCGAAGGCGATGTCGGTGGCGGTCGGGATGGCCCAACCACTGGGGTGACCGCCGCTGCCCGAGTTGACGAGGGCGAACAGGATCGCCGGCAGCGCGACCCCGCAGACGGCGGCCACCACCGGGAGCACCGCGGCGCTCGGGGTGCGCAGCTCGCCCGCGACGAACTCGCGCTTGAGCTCGATCCCGGCCACGAAGAAGAAGATCGTCAGCAGGCCGTCCTTGGCCCAGTTGCCGAGGGTGAGGTCGAGGTGCAGCGGGGCGGACGGCCCGACGGTGTAGTCGAGGACGCTCTCGTACGCGTGCGGCCAGACGTTGGCCCAGACCAGTGCGACCACGGCGGCGAGCAGCAGCAGCACGCCGCCGACCGTCTCGGTGCGCAGGGCGTCGGTGATGAACGTACGCTCGGGCAGGGACAGCCGGCCGAGCAGCTGCCGGCGGCGGGTCGTCGGCTCTTGGACGGGCGGCTGGTCGGTCACGTGGACCTCCTGAGGGGCTGGGAGCGGCAACGGATGCACGTGTGGTGCAGTTGCCGACCAGACTTCCCGGCGCGCCCTGTGACGCTCGGATTCCCGTTCAGGGATCTTGATGCGTCGTTAACAGTCTAGGGGATCGTTCGGGTGACATCCGGATTGTCCTATTCAAGGACTTAAGCCCTGCGGGTTGGTTCTGCACTCCGGAGGAGCAGTGGCACGGTACCCGAATGGCCTAGGCCGCTCGCAGACGGGTGAACGCGGCCCTGTCGTCCTTGGCGTCGGTCGCAGGCGCCGCCCGGCCCCGGCCGCCCCGCCGGCGCACCCAGGCGGCGCACCCAGGCGGGGCGGCCCGCCGACACACCCCGGCGGCCGACCGGAAGCGGGCTTCGGACTCGCGGCATGGCTGTGCCCCGGGCGGTGACCACCGCCCGGGGCACGTTTCACCGTGTCGGTCGGCTCAGCCGTTGCCACCCGCCGGCGGCAGCTGGGCCTGGATCTGGCTCATCACCGTGCTGTCGGCGAGGGTGGTGGTGTCACCGACCTCGCGGCCCTCGGCGATGTCGCGCAGCAGACGGCGCATGATCTTGCCGGAGCGGGTCTTCGGCAGCTCGCCGACCACCTTGACCTGCTTCGGCTTGGCGATCGGGCCGAGCGTGCGGCCGACGTGCGCGCGCAGCTCCTCGACCAGCTCCGGGCTCTCGGTGGCGCCGCCGCGCAGGATCACGAAGGCGACGATGGCCTGGCCGGTGGTGGCGTCCGCGGCGCCGACCACGGCGGACTCGGCCACCGACGGGTGGCCGACCAGGGCCGACTCGACCTCGGTGGTGGAGATGTTGTGGCCCGAGACGAGCATGACGTCGTCGACCCGGCCGAGCAGCCAGATGTCGCCGTCCTCGTCCTTCTTGGCGCCGTCACCGGCGAAGTAGCGGCCCGCGAAGCGCGACCAGTAGGTGTCGATGTAGCGCTGGTCGTCGCCCCAGATGGTGCGCAGCATGGACGGCCACGGCTCGGTGAGCACCAGGTAGCCGCCGGAGCCGTTCGGGACCTCGTTGGCCTCGTCGTCGACCACGGTGGCCGCGATGCCCGGCAGGGCGCGCTGGGCCGAACCCGGCTTGGTCTCGGTGACACCCGGCAGCGGGCTGATCATCATGGCGCCGGTCTCGGTCTGCCACCAGGTGTCCACGATCGGGGTCTTGCCGGCGCCGATGTGCTCGCGGTACCAGATCCAGGCCTCGGGGTTGATCGGCTCGCCGACGCTGCCCAGCACCCGCAGCGAGGACAGGTCGAACTTCGCGGGGATGTCGTCGCCCCACTTCATGAAGGTGCGGATCGCGGTCGGCGCGGTGTAGAGGATCGTCACGCCATACTTCTGGACGATCTCCCAGAACCGGCCCTGGTGCGGGGTGTCCGGGGTGCCCTCGTAGATGACCTGGGTGGCGCCGTTGGAGAGCGGGCCGTAGACGATGTACGAGTGTCCGGTGACCCAGCCGATGTCGGCGGTGCACCAGTAGACGTCGGTCTCCGGCTTGAGGTCGAAGACCGCGTGG
Source organism: Kitasatospora sp. NBC_01300 (assembly GCF_041435235.1). Lineage (NCBI taxonomy): Bacteria > Bacillati > Actinomycetota > Actinomycetes > Kitasatosporales > Streptomycetaceae > Kitasatospora > Kitasatospora sp. NBC_01300. The sequence continues at coordinate 4,235,171 of NZ_CP108408.1, forward strand.
TGGGTGTAGCTGGCCTGGGTGAGGTAGCCGCCCGAGGTGTGCAGGATGCCCTTGGGCTTACCGGTGGTGCCCGAGGTGTAGAGGATGAACAGCGGGTGCTCGGCGTCGTGCGCCTCGGGGGCGTGCTCGGTGGACTGGCGCGCGGTGATCTCGTGCCACCAGACGTCACGGCCCTCGGTCCAGGAGATGTCCTGCCCGGTGCGGCGGATCACCAGGACGTGCTCGACGCCGTCGACCTTGGTGAGCGCCTCGTCGATGGCCGGCTTGAGCGCGGACGGCTTGCCGCGGCGGTAGCCGCCGTCGGCGGTGATGACGAGCTTGGCCTGGGCGTCCTCGATGCGGGAGGCGACGGCGTCGGCGGAGAAGCCGCCGAAGACCACCGAGTGGGTGGCGCCGATCCGGGCACAGGCGAGCATCGCGACGACCGCCTCGGCGATCATCGGCAGGTAGACCGCGACCCGGTCGCCCTTGCGGACTCCGAGCTCCAGCAGCGCGTTGGCGGCCTGCGAGACCTCGTCCTTGAGCTGGGCGTAGGTGATCGAGCGGCTGTCGCCGGGCTCGCCCTCGAAGTGGATCGCGACCCGGTCGCCGAGGCCCGCCTCGACGTGGCGGTCGACGCAGTTGTAGGCCACGTTGAGCTTGCCGTCGGCGAACCACTTGGCGAAGGGCGGGTTGGACCAGTCCAGGGTCTCGGTCGGCTCGACGGCCCAGCTGAGGCGGCGGGCCTGCTCGGCCCAGAAGCCCAGGCGGTCCTCGGAGGCCTGCGCGTACGCGGCCGCGGTGACGTTGGCGGCGGCGGCGAGCTCTGCCGGCGGGGCGAATCGACGCTCCTCCTTGAGCAGGTTGGCCAGGCTCTCGTTGCTCAACGCGCACTCCTCATCGAGTCATGATCGGAGACGATCCCGTGCGTGGGGATTGTCCCGTGTGTCCCAGCGCACAGCTCACCAGGCGAATGGGGCACTTGACAAGAGCCTCCGGGTAATTGGTGTAGACCTTTGACCGGCAGTCGAACGGACCATCGTACGGCGCACCGCTTTTGGGCGGTGTGCCGTACGACGGCCGGAGGGCCCGCGCCCCGGCCCGCCCGGCGGGGACACGGGCCCGGCTCTCAGGCGGCTAGCCAGGGGCCGTCCTCGGTGCCGTCGGCGGGAACCCGGCCATCCTCATTCACCCGTTCGGGCGTGTCGCCCGCCGGAGGCCCGGTCGGCGGCGCCTCCGGCGCGGCCCGGCCGGGCGTGGTTCCGGCCGCTGCCGTCCCGCTGCGCGCCTCGGTGTGCGCCTCGATCGGACTGAACGTCCCCGCGGCCCGGTCGAGCACGTACGCCTGGGCGGTCGCGAAGTCGAAGTACATCCCGACCAGTCGCAGGGTGCCCGCCTCCACCCGGCGCTCCACGGCCGGGTTGGCCAGCAGCTGGTCCAACTGCTGGACCACGTTGGTGATGCAGAGCTGCTCCACCAGGTCCACCACCGGCCGCGCGTCGAACCCTGCGGGGACCCGGCGGAGCCGATCCAGCGAGCCGCGGCCGTTGCGCAGCCAGCGGGCCAGTGGGGTGGGCGGCCCGGGGCGCTCGTGCACGCCGTCCAGCAGGGCCTTCATCGCGCCGCAGCCGGAGTGGCCGCAGACCGTGATCGAGCCGACCTCCAGCACCTCGACCGCGTACTGCACCGCGGCCGCCACCGAGTCGTCGGCCGCGCCGGGCTCGTACGGGGCCGGCACCAGATTGCCGACGTTGCGGACGGTGAACAGGTCCCCCGGGCCGCTGTTGGTGATCATGCTGGTGACCATCCGGGAGTCCGCGCAGGTCAGGAAGAGCTGGGAGGGCGTCTGCCCCTCCCGGGCCAGCCGGGCGAGTTCGGGCCGGATCAGCGGGGCGGTGTGCTGCTGGAACACCCGGACGCCGTCCAGCAGTCGGCCGTGCGGGTCCTCCTGCTGCTCGATGCAGTGGTGGCCGACCCAGGGCGTCCAGGCCCGGCAGCGGTGCGGACCGGGTGAACTGCCCGCCCGGACGGTGCCGTCGGGGTCGAGCACCTCGTCGTCCCTGCGGCGCGTCACCATCGAGACCCGGCCGCCCGCGGCCTGGTGGCCCGTCCGCCAACTGTGCAGCGTCTCGTACGCGGCGTGGTCCAGGAAGGAGCCGTCGTGGACCACGGTGACCTCGGCGCCGGAGGGGATCCCGGCCAGCGCCCGGCTCAGCCGGGGCACGGCGGTGAAGGTGAGCGGCCCGTGCGTCTGGACGGTGACCGCGCCGGCCGGGCCGGCCAGCACGTCCACGTGGGCGCGGGTCAGCCGGTAGAGCGCGAGCAGCACGGCGGTGCCGGCGCCCAGCGCGACGCCCCACAGCACGCCGAGCGCCACCACGGCGAGCACGGTGGTCAGGTAGACCGGGAACTCGCGGTGCCGGTGCACGTTGCGGATGTGCGCGAAGCTCACCATCTGCAGCCCGACCACCAGCACCAGCGCGGCCAGCGCGGCCAGCGGGATCCGGCGCAGCCCTCCGGTCAGCGCCAGTGCGGCGGCGAGCACCCAGACGCCGTGCAGCACCGAGGACCACCTGGTCTGGCCGCCGGCCCGCACGTTGGCGGTGCTGCGGACGGCGCCGCCGGCGACGGGCAGCCCGCCGACCAGCCCGCTGACGATGTTGGCCAGGCCTTGGCCGCGCAGTTCGCGGTCGAGGTCGCCGGTGCGGCGGGACATCCGGTCGATCGCGACGGCGGACAGCAGCGACTCCACGCTGGCGACGGCGGTGACGGTCAGGACGGCGGCCAGCACTCCGGCCAGCGGGCCGTGCGGCAGCGCGGGCACGAGGGAGTGCGGTTGCCAGGCGGGCAGCCCGATGTGGGCGAGCCGCAGGTCCAGGGCCAGGGCGAGCGCGGTCGCGGTGGCGACGGCGGCCAGCGGGCCCGGCACCTTGGCCAGCCTGGCGCCGAACTCGCCCGCGCGGCCGGGGAGCCGGCCGAGTCGGGGCCAGCCCAGCAGGACGGCGATGGTCACCGATCCGGCCAGCAGCGCGGGCGGGTGCGGCCCGGCCAACTGGCCCGGCAGCGCGAGGAGGTTGGCGATCACGGAGCTCTGCGGGGAGCCGCCGAGGACGACGTGCAGCTGCGCGATGGCGATGGTGAGCCCGACCCCGGCCAGCATGCCGTGCACGATGGCGGGCGAGACGGCGAGCGCGGTCCGGGCCACCCGGCGCACGCCGAGCAGGAGTTGGAGCAGCCCGGCGGCCAGGGTGATGGCGCAGGTGGCCCGCCACCCGTACTGGACGATCAGCCCGGCGGTGATCACGGTCAGCGCGGCGGAGGGGCCGCTGACCTGGAGCGGGGTGCCGCCGAACAGTCCGACGACGATGCCCCCGACGGCCGCGGCGGCGAGGCCGGCGGTGAGCGGGGCGCCGGTGGCGAGCGCGATGCCGAGGGAGAACGGCACGGCGATCAGGAAGACCACCAGGGAGGCCGAGAGGTCCTGGGCCCAGCGGGCCTTGGTGCCGGGGCCCGGTGGCGCGTGGTCGGTGGTGTCGGAGGCGATGGGGGCGCTGGAGATGTCGAGGGTCATTGTCTTCCCGTCTGTCCGGGGGAACGAACGCAGTCAGGTCCGGCGGTGAGTCCGGGGTGGGGCTCCGGGGCGGATCGGCTGTCGTGGGTCGCGACGGTGTGGCGGGATGGCGTGGGCGCGGCGGGGAGTGCGGGTGTCACCGGCCGGACCTCGACCATCAGGGCCCGCCAGGGACCTGGGCGAGGTGCGGGACGTCTCGCCGAGGGCCGTCGGGACGGACCATCAAGACTCGGTAAACCGAGGGTAATGAAAGCTTTGCACAGCGTCATTCCGGGAGGGAAGGGGAAAACCCCCCGATTCACCCCATTGGGTGGTGTTCGAATCGTTGGGAATCTGCTGCCGGGGACGGGGACGGGGACGGAGCGGGGGGCGGGGCGGCCGGGCGTTCGGTGGCGCCGGGTGGTCCGGACGTGCGGAACGGGCCGTGGCCCTCCCCGGGGAAGGGGGGAGGGCCACGGCCCGTTCGGGCGGAGCGGCGTCAGGCGCGCGCACCCGCCGGGGCGGGCCGCTCGCCGCCGACCCCGCCCAGTACGAAGGCCTCGTCCACCTGGGTCGCGAGGTCGACGCCGACCTTGGCGTTGGCCCAACTCTCCGCGTTGCGCACGTGGAAGAGCACGGCCTGCTCGGTGTAGCGGCGCACGTCCCGCTGCCCGTACGCGGCCTCGGCCTCGGCCCGCAGCTCCTCCAGGACGGCCCGGTTGGCCGGCTCCAGCGACTTCAGCGGAGGCTCGGCGCCCTGCTCCAGACGGCGCACCCAGTCCGAGTGCCCGAAGGTGGTGAGCAGGTCGTCGCCGACCTCCCGGCGCAGGAACGCCAGGTCGTCCGGGCCCTGCACCTTGTTGCCGATCACCCGCAGCCGGACGCCGAAGTCGCGGGCGTAGTCCTTGTACTGGCGGTAGACGGAGACGCCCTTGCGGGTCGGCTCGGCCACCAGGAAGGTCAGGTCGAAGCGGGTGAACAGGCCGGAGGCGAAGGAGTCCGAGCCCGCCGTCATGTCGGTGACCAGGTACTCGTCGGGGCCGTCCAGCAGGTGGTTGAGCAGCAGTTCCACCGCGCCGACCTTGGAGTGGTAGCAGGCCACCCCGAGGTCCTCCTCGGTGAAGGCGCCGGTCGCCAGCAGCCGGACCGAGCCCTCGTCCAGGGCGATCGGGCGGGCGCAGGCGGCGTAGACCGGGTTCTCCTCGACGATCCGCAGCAGGCGCGAACCCCGGCCGGGCGGCGTGGTCTTGATCATCTCGTCGGCCGAGCGGATCAGCGGGTTGCTGCCGCGCAGGTACTCCTTGATCTCCGGCAGGTGCGCGCCGAGCGAGGGCAGATCCGCGGCCTGGGTGTCCGTCAGGCCAAGTGCCGGGCCCAGGTGTTGGTTGATGTCGGCGTCGACGGCGATGACCGGCCGGCCCGCGGCGGCCAGATGGCGGATGAACAGTGCGGACAGCGTGGTCTTCCCGCTGCCGCCCTTGCCGACGAAGGCGATCTTCATCTGGGACTCCGGCTCTCGCTCTGGGCCCGCGCTCGGGGCCACCTGCTCAGGGGCCGCGCATGCCGAGGCGCCCTAAGTGGAAATAGTTATCGTCTCCGATAGTGGCCATGCTAGCCGGGGTTTGGGCCTCCTCGGCGGAGGGAAGTGAGGATTGCCTCTAACGGGTGATCCGGGGTTGCTGTTCCGGGAGGGGGCGGCTGTTCATTACTCTCGGGTAGGTGAGCACTGGAACAGATCCCCTCGCCCCGCTGGCCCAGCTCCCCGGGGTGCCCGACGCCGTGGCCGAGGTCCGCAAGGCCGTCGACCGGCTCTACGGCCACCGGGTGATGCGCCGCCGCGCGGCCGAGGTCACCTCCGAGTCCGCGCTGCGCGGAGCCCGCGCGTCGGCGGCGCTGGCCGGGGCCGACTGGCCGCTGGAGGAGGTCCGGCGCCGCAGCGACTTCAGCGCCGACCCCGAGGCCCGGACGGTCGGCGCGGCCCTGCGGATCGCCGCCGAGGCCGGCCAGCTGCTCAGCATCTGGCGGCACTCGCCGCTCCAGGTGCTGGCCCGGCTGCACCTGCTCGCCGTCGGCGACGGCGAGCCGTCCGCCGGGCGGCCCCGCCGCGCGGGCGAAGGCGCCGAGGAGCTGTTCCCGCTGCGGCTCGAGCCGGTGGAGAGCGTCGAGGTCGTCCAGGTGGACGAGCCGCTGCCCGTGCTGCCGCCCGCCCCGGGGGCCGAGGAGGTCGCGGCCCGGCTCGACCAGCTCTCCCGGCTGCTGGTGGCGCGCGCCGAGGGCCAGGGCGTGGGGACGCCGGCCCTGGTGGTCGCCTCCGTGGTACACGGCGAACTGCTCGCGCTGCGGCCGTTCGCTGCGCACAACGGCGTGATCGCGCGGGCCGCCCAGCGGATCGTGCTGCTCGCCGAGGGGCTCGACCCGAAGTCGATCTGCCCGGCCGAGGTCGGGCTGGCGGAACTCGGCACCGACGCCTACCGGCGGGCCCTGGCCGGCTACCTGGCGGGCACGTCCGAGGGGATGGCGGCCTGGATCGCGCACTGCGGGCGGGCGCTGCGGCTCGGGGTGCGGGAGAGCACGGCGGTCTGCGAGGCGATGCAGCGCGGGATGGTCTGAGCGGGCGGGGGTCGCGGGCGCGGCGGGGGCACGGGCGCTTCCGGCGCTTCCGGCACATCCGGCGCTTCCGACACGAAGATGCGGCGGCACCTGATCCTGCCTGGTGCCGCCGCTGGTGCAGATACCGGGTGACCATGCATGCACCGGAAGTGCTGATCAGACGGGGATCCTGCCCGTTCGTCTGGTCCAGCGGCCCGACAGCGGGTCGGCTGCATGTGGGTGCTCGGTTACCTGTACACGCGGTCCGTGGGGCCTTAACTGCGTTGTCGGTTTGACCTCTTCGGGTCCTGACCGGGTCTCGCGGGCCGTGCTTCATTTGTATCGCGTTTCGGGCGAAAGGGGAACCCGAAAAGTGAACTCTGTGCTGATTGTCTGATTTGCCTGCGTTGCGGGGCCCGCGGGGGGTGGCCCTCGGGTCGCCCGCGTTGTGGGGCCTGCGGCGGGCGGTTCAGGCCTTCGGGCGGCGCCGGTGGGCCAGGTACCAGATGACCCCGGCGGTCACGGCCGCCGTCCCGATCGCCACGGCCGTCAGCACCGAGCCGCTCGGCGCGGAGAACTCCGGGAGCCGCCGCCGCAGTTCCACCGGCCGGTCGAATACCAGCACCGGCCACTCCCGGGCCTGCGCCTCCTTCCGCAGCGCGCGGTCGGGGTTGACCGCCGACGGGTGGCCGACGGCCTCCAGCAGCGGAAGGTCGGTGGAGGAGTCGCTGTAGGCGTAGGACGCGGCCAGGTCGTAGCCCTCGGACTCGGCCAACTCCCGGATGGCGGCGGCCTTGTTCTCGGCGTAGGCGTAGTACTCGATCTCGCCGGTGTAGCAGCCGTCCTCGACCTTGAGCCGGGTGGCGATCACGTGGTCCGCGCCGAGTAGCGTGCCGATCGGCTCGACCACCTCGGAGCCCGAACTGCTGACGATCACCACGTCCCGACCGGCCGCGTGGTGCTGCTCGATCAGTGAGGCGGCCTCGTCGTAGATGATCGGGTCGATCAGGTTGTGCAGCGTCTCCGCGACGATCTCGCGGACCTGCTGGACGTTCCAGCCCCGGGTGAGCGAGGAGAGGTACTCGCGCATCTTCTCCATCTGGTCGTGGTCCGCGCCGCCGACCAGGAAGACGAACTGGGCGTACGCGCTGCGCAGTACGGCCCGACGGTTGATCAGACCGCCCTGGTAGAACGGGCGGCTGAAGGCCAGCGCGCTCGACTTGGCGATGATGGTCTTGTCCAGGTCGAAGAAGGCCGCCGTGCGCGGCCCGCCCGGCCCGGGGCGAACGGGTGAGCGGGTCTGCGCGGGCCCGGTGGCCTCGCCCGGGGACTCGTCGGCGTGGTCGTCGGCGTTCTCGGTGGTGTCCACGGGAACCGAGGATAGAGGGAGCCGCAAAACAGGCCGCCATTCGGTGTACCCGTGGGCGTGCGGGTTTGTGTTTCTGGCCGCTCGGGTACACCATGGAAGTCACGGATCGTTCGCGACCGTGCTAACCCGGTCCGGCTCCTCCCCCCCGAGTCGGGCTGTGGATAGACGACCCCCGCTCTCCCCCCCGGCGGGGGTCGTCGCACGTCCGGGGCCATTTTTAGGCCCTGAAGGCCCCTCGCGGCGAGCGCCGCGACCGCCCCGCCGACGGTGTACGGGGGGTGTCGACCCCCTGGTCCACTGACCACCTTTCGTCACTCTGTGTCGCTGTTTGCTCATGGCTGCCCGTGGCCCCTCGGCTGGTTCCGATCGGTGGGCAGGGCTGCTGCGGCGGGGTGTCCGAGGGGGCGGCCGGGAGGGTCCGTCGGGTGGCCGGCGAGGGTGCGAGGGGCTTCCGGTTCACCTCCGTGATCCCCGATCGTCAATTCTTTGACGATTAATCCCTCGCCCGGGTGAACGTTTTCCTCCACAGCCCACGAGTTATCCACAGGTATTCGCATCGTGGATGACGGAATCCCGATCTCCCCCCACCGTGATGGTCGGCGGCGGTCGCCGGGCGGATCTCACCTCCCTCTCTCCCACGAGGTCTGCCGGGCGGCCGTTCGCCGGAACCGTCCGACGCGCGCCCCGGACCGCCCCTGGCGGCCGTCGGCGCAGAGGGGAGCCCGCCATGTCGACGCCGATCGCCGACCACGCCACCACCGAAGGGCCCGGGGCCAGCGGCCCGCTCGTCGTCACCGAGGACGAGGGCCTGGCCGAGCACCTGCTGCGGCTCTGCGCGGCCGCCGGCACCGAACCGAGGCTGATCCGGGGCGCACCACCGCCGCGCGAGCTCTGGGAGGGCGCCTCACTGGTGCTCATCGGGGACGACCAGGCCGCTCGGTGCGCCGGGCTCGGCCGGCGCGGCGGGGTGCTGCTGCTCGGGCTGGATCTCGACGACGCCGGGGTGTGGGTCAGAGCCGTCCAACTCGGCGCCGAGCACGTGCTGTTCCTCCCCGACGCCGAGGCCTGGCTGCTCGACCGGATCGCCGACGCGGCCGAGGGCGCCGGCTCCCCGGCGCTCACCGTCGCCGTACTCGGCGGCCGGGGCGGGGCCGGGGCCTCGACCCTGGCCTGCGCCCTCGCGGTCACGGCCGCGCGAGCGGGGCGGCGGACGATGCTCATCGACGGAGATCCGCTGGGCGGCGGCCTCGACATCCTGCTCGGTGGCGAGGCGGCCCGCGGGCTGCGCTGGCCCGATCTGGCCGGCTCGCGCGGGCGGGTCAGCGGGGCCGAACTGGCCAGGGCACTACCGGTGCTCAAACGGCTCTCCGCGCTCTCCTGCCTGTCCTGGGACCGCGGCGACACCCTGACCGTGCCGCCGGAGGCCATGCGCAGCGTGCTGGCCGCCTCGCGGCGGCGCGGCGGGCTGGTCGTCGTCGACGTGCCGCGCCATCTCGACGCGGCCGCCGGGCAGGCGCTGGAGCAGTCCGACCTGGCGCTGCTGGTGGTGCCGGCCGAACTGCGCGCGGTGGCCGCCGCGGACCGGGTCTCGGCGGCCGCCCGGATGCGGCTCGGGGACGTCCGGGCGGTGGTGCGGTCGCCGCGCACCTCCGGACTCCCGGCCCACCGGATCGCCCGCGGACTGCGGCTGGAGCTCGCGGGGGAGTTGGAGCCGGAACCCGGCCTGGCGGAGGACGTCGAGAAGGGCGTCCCGCCCGGAATCCGGGACGGCGGCCCGCTCGCGCGCTTCTGCGAGACCTTCCTGGACGAGGCGCTGCCGCCGGTGCCGGCGGTCGGAGGAGGTGTGTACTGATGGTCCGTCTGCGCAGAACAGGCCCCACCGTGCGGGCGGGGGGCGGTCCGAAGAGCCGGGGCGAGAGTGCGGGGGAGCACCGGCCGCTCAGGAGCGTGCCGCCGCCCGGCGGCCCGCCCGAAGCACCGCGCCACCCCTGCCCGTACGGGCGCACCGCCCGGGAGGAGCGGACGGCGGAGCTGGTGGACGCGGTCCGGCTGCGGCTGGCCGAGTCGGGTGCCGCTCCGACGGCGGGGTCGGTCGCGGCGGTGCTGCGGGCCACCCGGCCGCCGCTCGGCGGGGACGAAGTCCTGGACACCGTGCGCTCGTTGCGCGCCGAACTGGTGGGTGCGGGCCCGCTGGAGCGGCTGTTGGCGGCGCCCGATGTCACGGACGTCCTGGTGAACGGTCCGGACGAGGTGTGGGTCGACCGTGGCGGCGGTCTGCACCGGGCCACCGGAATCCGGTTCGCCGACGCCGAGGCGGTACGGCGGCTGGCCCACCGGCTGGCCACCGCGGCCGGGCGGCGGCTGGACGACGCGCGGCCCTGGGTGGACGCCCGGCTGCCGGACGGCACCCGCCTGCACGCCGTGCTGCCGCCGATCGCGGCCGGCTGCACGCACATCTCGCTGCGGGTCTGCCGGCCCCAGCCGTTCACGCTCGACGAACTGGTGGCGGGCGGGGCGCTGCCGCCGGAGGGCGCCGGCCTGCTGGCCGGCATCCTGCGGGCCAGGCTGTCGCTGCTGGTGTCCGGCGGGACGGGCACGGGCAAGACCACGCTGCTCGCGGCCCTGCTCGGCCTGGTCGGGCCGGAGGAGCGGATCGTCATCGCGGAGGACTCCGCCGAACTGCGGCCGGCCCATCCGCACGTGGTCCGGTTGCAGAGCAGACCGCCCAACCAGGAGGGGCTGGGTGAGCTCACGCTGCGGGACCTCGTCCGGCAGGCGCTGCGGATGCGCCCGGACCGGCTGGTGATCGGAGAGGTCCGCGGGGCCGAGGTGTCGGACCTGCTGGCCGCGCTGAACACCGGGCACGAAGGCGGCTGCGGCACGGTGCACGCCAACACGGCGGCGGACGTGCCGGTCCGGCTGGAGGCGCTGGGCTCGCTCGCCGGGCTCGACCGGCCCGCGCTGCACAGTCAACTCCGGGCCGCGCTCGACCTGGTGGTGCACCTGGTGAGGGAGCCGGGCTCGGGGCGCCGCCGGGTGGCGGAGATCCACACGCTGGCCGCCGGCCCTGACGGGCTGGCCGTCACCACCCCGGCGGTGGAGTTCCCGGTGGCGGGCGGTCTGGTCCCCGGGGCGGGCTGGGAGCGACTGGTCGGGCTGCTGGCGGTGCGCGGGGTGTCGCTCGCGGCGGGGTCGACGTGACGGCGGCGGTGGCCGGGTTGGTGGGAGCGGCCGGGTTGGCGGGTGCGGGGGCGGGTGCATGGGCGGTGGAACTCGCGTTCGTCCTGCTGCTGGGCGGGTGTGCGGCGGGCGCCCTGACGCTGCTCGGGGTGTGGAACAGGAAAGACCGGCGACCGGGAGAGTCCTGACGTGATGGATGATCAGAGTTCTTTCTGTTGGGTATTGGTGCTGTGCCTTCTGGCCGTCGCCGCGTGGCGTGCGGTGCAGGAGCAGCTGCCGGGCGGGCGGCGGTACAGGCTGGTGCTGGCCGGCAGCGGGCCCCCGCCTGTTCCCGTGCCGGGCCCGCCGACGGCGACCGCGGGACGTGCTCGGCTGCGACCGTCCGACTGGCGGGTGCCCGAACTGCTGCTCTTGCCTGTGGGGTTGGCCGCCGCGCAGGCGACGTCCTCGCCGCTGCCGGTGCTCGCCGCCGGGCTGGCCGTACTGCCGCTGCGGCGGTGGCGGCTGCGGCGGCGCGCGGCGGTGGAGGCCGGGCGGCGGGCGGCAGCCGTGGTGGAGCTCTGCGCAGGGCTGGCAGGGGAGTTGCGCAGCGGGGCGACGCCGGAGCAGGCGTTGCACCTGGTCACGGCCCGCCTCGCGGCCGACCCGGACGGGCTGCGCAGGCTCGGCGAGGAGCCGGTGGCGCGGCTCGCGGCGGGCCGGTACGGCGGGGATGTGCCCGCCGCGCTGCACCTGCTCGCCGAACTGCCGGGCGGGAACGGGGCTTCGGCGATCGCGGCCTGCTGGCAGGTCGCGTCCGACGGCGGGTCGGGGCTGGCCGTCGCGCTGGACCGGGTGGCGGAGGCGCTGCGCGGCGAGCGGGCGCTGGCGGAGGAGATCGCCGGGGAACTGGCGGGGCCGCGGACCACGATCGCCGTCCTGGCCGCCCTGCCGGCCGCCGGGCTGCTGCTGGGGGCGGCGCTCGGGGCCCGGCCGGTGGGCGTCCTGCTGCACACGCCCGCCGGGCTGGGGTGCCTCGCTGCGGGGGCGGCGCTGGAGGGTCTGGGCGTGCTCTGGACGGCGCGCATCGTCCGGGCGGCGGCTCAGGGTGCTCAGGGTGCCTTGGAGACGCCCCGGCGGGCTGGCGGGGTGCGGGGCACTGGTGGCGGCGGGAGTTGCGGGCTCTCACGGGTACGGGCGCGGGTGCGGACACGGGCGGAGGTGGTGTCGGGGTGATCCGGGGAGTCGGGTGGGTGATCGTCGGGGGTCCGGTGGTGGTGGCTGGCGCGGTGCTGGTGCGCGGGTGGGTGCGACAACGGCAGGCGTTCGGCCGGGTGTTGGCGCGGGTGTCGCCGGGGGCGGGGGTGGGGGCAGAGGCGTCGGCTTCTGGTGGCGGTGGCGGTGGTGTCGGCGGGCGTTGGCGGCCCGTGGCCCTGGCGGTGGGCGCCGGGGCCGGCGCGGCGATGCTGCTCGGCGGCGCCGTCGGGGTGGTCGTCGGGGCGTTGCTGGCGGCGGGTGTGCACCGGTGGTCGGCCCGGGTGCGGTCCCCGACGGAGCGGCGGGCGGCCCTGGAGGAGGAGCTGCTGACCAGGCAACTCCCGCTGAGTGCCGAGCTGTTGGCGGCCTGCCTCGGTTCGGCGGCCTCACCCTCGGCAGCGGTGTCGGCGGTCGGCCGGAGTGTGGGGGCACCAATGGGGCCCCGGCTGGTCGCCATCGGCGCCGAACTGGCCCTGGGCGCACCGCCGGAACTGTGCTGGAGCCGTCTGGGCGAGCAGCACCCGTCGCTGGCCCCGCTGGCGCGCTGCCTGGTCCGGACGAGCCTCGGCGGGGCTCCGGCGGCCGGGCCCTTGATCGGGCTCGCGCAGGGGCGGCGGACGGCGGCAGCCCGGGCGGCCCACGTCCGGGTCCGCCGGGCGGGGGTGCTCGCCACCGCTCCGCTCGGGCTCTGCTTCCTCCCGGCCTTCGTGCTGATCGGCGTGGTGCCGGTCGTCATCGGCCTCACCAGCCGCTTCGCCCAGGGCGGGTGAACGAGGGGCCGTGCCGAGCGGATCGGCGGCGGAGCCGTGGGCAGCGGCGTCGGCGGCATCGGTATTTCGTATCTCGGAGACAGGAGAGGTTCATGACCGCAGTGATCGCAACGAGGCCCGGTAGCGGGCTCGCGCCCCGGCAAGCGCCTGGGGTGTGGCGGCGCAGGAGCCGCTGGGTGGCCCGCCGGATGCGCGGGATGGCCCGGAGCCGGGGCCGGTCGGACGCCGGGATGACCACGGCGGAATACGCCGTCGGGACCTTGGCCGCGTGTGCCCTCGCGGCCGGGCTGTACAAGGTGGTGACCAGCGCGACCATCATGGGGGCGCTGACCGATTCACTGGAACGGGCGCTTCATGCGACCTAGCGACCGTCCGCGAACTCCCGCCTGTGCGGCGGCGTTGGGGGACGCGTCTCGTCGCGTTGCCGGGGGCCGCCCGGCGGCCCCCACCGCGTCCTGCCCCTCCGCCGCTATTCGGTGCACGCACCCCGGCGCCGCCGCGCACCGCCCCCGCCCGGCGGCGGCGCGTGGCGGCGGGCGGGCGTGGTCGCTGCGGCCGGGCCGGCGCGGCGATGCGGGCTTCGTGACGGCGGAGACCGCGGTGGCCCTGCCGGCACTCGTCCTGCTCGCGGCGATGTTGATCTGGGGCGTGCTGGCGGCGGCCGCGCAGATCCGCTGTGTGGACGCGGCCCGGGTCGGGGCCAGGGCGGCCGCACGCGGGGAGGCGGACGCCGCCGAACTCGCCCGCGCGGCCGCGCCGCCGGGGGCTCAGGTGCGGGTGGCGATGGCGGCGGAGGTGGTGCGGGTGGAGGTGGACGCGTCGTGCGGGGCGCCGGGCCGGCTCGGCGGGTTGCTCGCGGTGCGGCTGGGCGCGACCGCGGTGGCGGCGCGGGAGGACACCCTCGTGGGGGTCACGGGAGGTACGGGAACCGCGGGAGGTGGTGGTTCATGGCCGGCCTGACCGGGGTGCGGCCGGGGGCGCGGCGGTGGGCGAGGGCGCGTACCGCCCGGGCGGCCGCCGTCGGCGGGCGCGGGCCGGACGCCGGTTCGGCGACGGTCTGGCTGCTCGCCCTGGCGATGCTCGGCACGGCGGTCTTCGCCGGGACGATCGCGGTCGGAGCGGTGGTCGCCGCGCGGCACCGGGCCGAGTCGGCCGCCGACCTGGCGGCGCTCGCGGCCGCGGACCGGCTGCTGCTGGACCCGGACGGCGGGTGCGGGCGGGCCGAGGGGATCGCCGTCGCGCAGGGCGCCGGCCTGGTGTCCTGCACGGTGGACCGGGCGGGGGACGCCGTCGAGGTGGTGGCCGAGGTGACGGTCGGTGGGCTGCCGGCGCGTCTGCCGCTCGGCCCGGCGCGGGCGAGGGCGCGGGCGGGGCCGGTGCGGGCCGCGGTCACCGCCGCCGAGGACGGCCCCGGCGGGCCGACCGGCGGGTCGGCGGCGGGCTCATGAGCCGGTCGGCGGCCCACCGTCCGCGCTCGGCTCGGGCTTCGCCCCGGAGTTCGTCTCGTGGTCCGCTTCGGAGCTCGCTGAGGAGTCCACTGAGGGGCCTGCTGAGGGGCCTGCCGCCCCGGAGCCTGCCGCCCCGGAGCCCGCCGTCCGGGGGGCGCCGGCCAGCAGGACGTCCAGCAGTTGGACGGCGGCGGCCTTGTCCAGCGGTTCGTTCCCGTTGCCGCACTTGGGCGACTGGACGCAGGACGGGCAGCCGCGCTCGCACTCGCAGGAGGCGATCGCCTCGCGCGTGGCCGTCAGCCACTCGACGGCTCGCTGGAAGCCGCGTTCGGCGAAGCCGGCCCCGCCCGGGTGGCCGTCGTAGACGAACACGGTGGGCAGTTCGGTGTCGGGGTGCAGCGGGACGGAGACCCCGCCGATGTCCCAGCGGTCGCAGGTGGCGAACAGCGGCAGCAGGCCGATCGAGGCGTGTTCGGCGGCGTGGGCGGCGCCGGGCAGCTGGTCGAGCGGAAGGTTCGCGTCCAGCAGCTGGTCCTCGGTGACGGACCACCAGACCGCGCGGGTGCGCAGCGTGCGGGGCGGCAGGTCGAGCTTGCTCTCGCCCATGATCTCCCCGGTGGAGATCCGCTTCCGGAGGTAGCCGACCACCTGGTTGACCACCTCCACCGAACCGAAGCTGAGCCGGCCCTCGCCCCAGGCGACGGTGGTGTCGGTGTCGAGCACGGAGATGGAGGTGATGTCGCGGGCGGCCGTGGTGTACGGCGGGTCGGCCGGATCGACCAGGGCGACCGAGTTCTCCAGGTCGAGTTCCCGGACCAGGAAGGTGCGGCCCTGGTGCAGGTGGACGGCCCCGGTGTGGACGGTGGTGTGGGCGGCCGCGGCGTCCACCGTGCCGAGCAGGCGGCCGGTGTCGGCCTCGACGATCTGGACCGGGCTGCCGCCGCTGCCGCGCAGGTCGACGGCGTCGGCCGCGCGTTCGCGGCGGGTCCAGTACCAGGAGCCGTCGCTGCGCCGTCGCAGCAGGCCGCGCCGTTCCAGGACGGGCAGCAGCGGTGCGGTGGAGGGGCCGAACAGCTCCAGGTCGGCGTCGGTGAGCGGGAGTTCGGCGGCTGCCGCGCACAGGTGCGGCGCGAGTACGTGGGGGTTGTCCGGGTCGAGCACGGTGGCTTCGACGGGCGCCGCGAACAGCGCCTCGGGGTGGTGCACCAGGTAGGTGTCCAGCGGGTCGTCCCGGGCGATCAGGACGGCCAGCGCGCCCTGGGCCTCGCGGCCCGCCCGCCCGGCCTGCTGCCAGAGCGAGGCCCGGGTGCCGGGGTAGCCGGCCATCAGGACGGCGTCGAGGCCGGAGACGTCGACGCCGAGTTCGAGGGCGGAGGTGGAGGCGAGTCCGAGCAGTCGGCCGGTGTGCAGCGCGCGTTCCAGGGCCCGGCGTTCGTCGGCGAGGTAGCCGCCGCGGTAGGCGGCCACCCGGTCGGCGAGCGGTCGGCCCAGCTGGTCCTGGGTCTGGAGGGCGACGAGTTCGGCGGCCCGGCGGGAGCGGACGAAGACGACGGTGCGGGTCTGGCGCTCGACCAGGTCGGTCAGCAGGTGCGCGGCCTCGGCGGTGGCCGTGCGGCGGACGGGCGCGCCGTGTTCGCCGACGTTCTCGGTCAGCGGCGGCTCCCAGAGGCCGAAGACCATCGGTCCGCGCGGCGAGGCGTCCTCGGTGACCGCCCGGGCGGGCAGGCCGGTCAGGCGCTCGGCGGTGGCGGCCGGGTCGGCGGTGGTGGCGGAGGCGAGCAGGAAGGTGGGTGACGAACCGTATCGGGCGCAGACGCGGCGCAGCCGCCGGAGCACCTGGGCGACGTGCGAGCCGAACACGCCCCGGTAGCTGTGGCACTCGTCGACGACGACGTAGCGCAGCACCTTGAGGAAGGAGGCCCAGCGGGCGTGGGCGGGCAGGATGCCGCGGTGCAGCATGTCCGGGTTGGTGAGCACGTACGAGGCGTACTGGCGGACCCACTCGCGTTCCTCGGGCGGGGTGTCGCCGTCGTAGAGGGCGGGCCGGACCCGGGGCGGGGCGAGTTCGGCGGCCCGTCGGCGCTGGTCGGCGGCGAGCGCCTTGGTCGGGGCGAGGTAGAGCGCGGTGGCGCCGCGGCCGTTGCGGGCCTCGGTGCCGTCCAGCAGGTCGCTGAGGACCGGGGCCAGGTAGCCGAGCGACTTGCCCGAGGCGGTGCCTGTGGCGATCACCACAGTCTGACCGCTTTTGGCCAGTTTCATCGCTTCTGCCTGGTGCGCCCAGGGCTGCTCCACACCGACGGCGAGCGCGGCGTCCACGATCTCGGGCCGGATCGACTCGGGCCACGGCGCATAACGCGCAGGTCGGGCGGGAAGGTGCTCCGTATGGGTGAGCCGGTCGGACCGCCCCCGGCTGGTGGACAGGGTCGTGAGCAGTGCCTCGGGCAGGCTGTGTCGGGGCGGCATGAGGACCCAGTGTGTCACCGGCGTGACGGAGAATCGTCGTAAGCCATCGTGCGGGCATGGTCGCAGGTGGTTGAATGTGGCCGTGACGGCCGGATGGCCGTGGGTCGCAGCGCCGAGGCTTGCCACGTGTGGCTGGGTGCGCCCGGGCTCGCGACCATGCGGTGGCGGCCGGCCGGCCGAGGATCGCACATGACGTAGCAAGGCAAGGTGCTGGAGGTTCCGTGGACCTGTCCCTGTCGACCCGTTCAGTCGGCGATCGTACGGTCGTCGAGGTTGGCGGCGAGATCGATGTGTACACCGCCCCGAAGCTGCGGGAGCAGCTGGTCGAGCTCGTCAACGACGGCAAGTACCACCTCGTCGTCGACATGGAAGGCGTTGACTTCCTCGACTCGACCGGCCTCGGTGTGCTGGTGGGCGGTCTGAAGCGGGTGCGTGCCCACGAGGGCTCGCTGCGCCTGGTCTGCAACCAGGAGCGCATCCTGAAGATTTTCCGCATCACCGGCCTGACCAAGGTCTTCCCGATCCACACCTCGGTGGACGACGCGGTCAACGCGACCGACTGACGCGGCCGGGCCGGCCCGTGCTTGTGGAGGCCGGCCCGTTCATTCCACGCGTCCGGGGTGCCGGGGCCTGCGGGTCCCGGTGCTTCCCGGCCGTCCCGGGGCCGGTTCCGCCGGCCCGCAGGGGCCGCATCGTCGGCCCCGGTCGGAGCACCCCGAAGGGGAGAGATGGCAACCGTCGAACTTCGATTCAGCGCGCTTCCGGAGCACGTGCGAACGGCCCGGCTGGTCGCCGCGGCCGTCGCGAGACGGGCCGGGGTCGACGAGTCGGTGCTCGACGAGGTACGGCTCGCGGTCGGTGAGGCCTGCTCCCGCGCGGTCGGTCTGCACCAGCGCGGCGGCATCGGCGGCACGGTCCGGGTCGCGTTGACCGACCAGGAGAAGCGTTTCCTCATCGAGGTCGAGGACGAGGCCGGCCCCGCCGCCGTCCCGGCCCCCGGCGCCGCCGAGGAGGCGGACCCGGACGAGGACACCCTCGGCCTCGCGGTGATCACCGGCCTGGTCGAGGACCTGGAGGTCACCAACGGCACGGACGGTGGCCTGATCCGGATGAGCTGGCCGGTTTCGGTCGAGTCCGTGGCGGTCTGAGGGCCCGACCTCCGGCGTGCCTCGTGTGTCCCGGGTGGTCCATGGGTGGTCCGAGCGCCGGTCCAGTCCTCCGGGACCCGTTGACACGTTGGTGAACCTGGCGGTTCGTTGCTTCCGGCACGGCCGGATCCGACCGGTGATCGGACCCGTCGTGACAAGGAAGGCGTTCCGGGCCTCCGGGCCGAGCTGCCGATGAGTTCCTCGGTGAGCACCTGGGGCGACGAGGCCTGCTTCGGCACGCCGGTCGGCGTGCCGCGTGTCGTGCGGCCCGGCCCGGCCTGGCCCGGCGATCCGATCCGCCCGAACCGCCAGGTCCGCGTCGAGCGCGCCCGAGCGGGGCCGGGCACCCGGTGGGGGCAACGCGAGGTCCGGGAACCGGGCGCCGGGCGGCGGACATCGGCCGTGTAGGTTCGACGACCGAAGACGACCGAAACCGAAAGGCTCCTCCCGGTGAACAAGCGACTGCTGGCCGCACCCGTCCTCGGCGCGCTGCTCGCGTTCGGTGCCGTCGGCTGCGGCGGCGACGACAACGGCAAGCAGCTGGAGTCCTGGGCGTCGAACGTCTGCGGCTCGGCCAAGGACCCGATCGTCCAGGCACAGGCCGCGCTCGCCGACACCGCCCAGGTGAAGACCGGCGAGACCCCGACCGAGCTGCAGAAGCGGCTCTCGGCGGACATCGGGCGGCTGGCCAAGACCAACCAGGACATCGCGGCGGCCATCACCGCGGCCGGGGTGCCCAAGGTGAAGGACGGCGAGAACCTGCAGAAGGACGCCGTCGCCGAGTTGACCAAGGCGGCCGACGGCTATCAGGACATCCAGAAGAAGCTGGACGCCGTGACCAACACCGACCAGTCGAAGTTCGCGGACGGCCTGCGCAGCATCTCGGACCAGATCCAGCAGCTGGCCTCGCTGTCCACGCAGGCGCAGGGCAAGCTGCAGCGCGGCGACCTCGGTGCGGCCATGGCCAAGCAGGACGGCTGCAAGCCCGCCGCCGCGGCCCCGGGCGGCGCGTCCGCCACCCCGAGCGCCGGGGCGCCCGGCGGGACGCCCACGCCCGGCGCGACGGACGGCGCGAGCCCGTCGACCACCCCCTCCGCGGGCACCGACACCACCCCGGCGAGCCCGCCCGCCGCCCCGCCGACCACCCCGACCACCCCCGTGCCCAGCGCGAGCTGAGCCAGGGGCCCGGCGGGCCGGCCGCTCCGGCGCCGGTCCGGAGGGTTCCGACCCCGCCCTCGATCCACCCCCGCCCCACCTCCGATCCGCTCCCGACCCGCCCCGGACCCGGCGGCCGCCCGGTCCGGGGCGGGGGACAATGGCGGGGTGATCAGTAGCCCCGTTCTCGACCAGACCCGCCTCGCCAAGTTGCGTGAGGCGCTGCTCGCCGCCTCGTTCACCGCCGATGGCTGCCTCGACCTGCTCGGGCCCACCGGCTATGCGGCGTTGGCCCGTAGCGAGGCCGTGCCGGCGCTGCGGGCGACCAGGGGCGGCAGCCCGCTGGAGACGCTGGTCCGGCTGTTCCTGCTCCAGCAGCCGGTGCCGTACCGGGCGGCCGCGGCCGCGCTGCCGGTCGAGGACTGCCTGGCCGACGGCTGGCTGCGCTCCGACGGCGAGCTGGTGCGGGCGACGGTGGACGTCCGGCCGTACGCCAACGAAGTGGCCGGGATGGACAGTTCGGACGCCTGGGTGGTGTCCGACCTGGGCTGCGCGGTGGGTGGCGCGGGCGGCATCGGATCCGGCGAGACCGCGCACGGGGTGGCCCGCAAGGACCTGGTGCTCGGGGTCGGCGGCGCGTCGACGACGCTGGCCAACATCACCGTGCGACGTCCGGTCCGGTCCGCGCTGGACCTCGGTTCGGGGTCCGGCGTGCAGGCGCTGCACGCGGCCCGGCACGCCGGGCAGGTGACCGCCACCGACCTGAACCCGCGCGCGCTGCGCTTCTCCGAGCTGACCCTGGCGCTGTCCGGTTTCGAGCGGCGGGAGGCGCTCACCGGCAGCCTCTTCGAGCCGGTCGGGGAGCGCCGGTTCGACCTGATCGTCTCCAACCCGCCGTTCGTGATCTCGCCGGCCGGCCGGTTCACCTACCGCGACGGCGGCATGGCCGGCGACGACCTGTGCCGCAGCCTGGTCCGCTCGGCCGCCGACCATCTGGAGCCGGGCGGCTACTGCCAGTTGCTCGCCAACTGGCAGCACGTCAAGGGCGAGGACTGGCACGAGCGGCTGGCCGGCTGGGTGGCGGGCACCGGGCTGGACGCCTGGATCGTCCAGCGGGAGGTCCAGGACGTCGCCCAGTACGCCGAGTTGTGGCTGCGGGACGGCGGCGATCACCGTGGTCCTGGCGGTGACTACCAGGCCCGGTACGGCGAGTGGCTGGACGCCTTCGAGGCGGGCCGGGTCGAGGGCATCGGCATGGGCTGGATCACCCTGCGGGCGAGCGGCGCGGAGCGCCCGACCGTCCGGGTGGAGGAGTGGCCGCACCCGGTGGAGCAGCCGCTGGGCCCGCACATCGAGGAGTGGTTCGACCGGCAGGACTTCCTGCGTTCGCACGACGACGCGGGCCTGCTCGCGACCCGTTACGTGCTGGCCGACGAGGTGGTCCAGGAGCAGGTCGGCGAGCCGGGCGCGGAGGACCCGGAGCACGTGATCCTGCGTCACAACCGGGGCATGCGGCGGGCCACCAAGGTGGACACGGTGGGTGCCGGTTTCGTTGGGGTCTGTGACGGTTCGCTGTCGGCAGGCGAGATCGTGGACGCCATCGCGCAGTTGCTCGGCGAGGACCGGGTGGTCCTGCGGGACCGGGTGCCCGAGTCGTTGCGGCTGCTGACCGAGCAGGGGTTCATCCGCCCGGCGGGCTGACCCGGCACACCTGACCCGGTGGGCTGACCCGGCACACCCGGCGCGGCGCCCCTGGCGGGGGCGGTCGGCGCCGGTTCACCTTCCCGTACTCCCCGGTTCGTCCGGCGGTCTCCGGTCGGCCGCCGCGTGTTGGCCCCCTGCTGTGAGGCTCTGTCCACAGGCTGTGGACAGAGCTGGGGAGCCGGGGGCCAGGGGTGGACACGACGACGGCGACGGTGGGCGGGCTGGTGCTCGCCCTCTTCGGTGGCGTGCTGCTGCTCTGGTGCGCCGCCGAGGTGCGCCTGCGCCACCGGATCCGCCGCTCGGGGGCGTCGGCGGTGGCCACGGTCGTGGCCGAGGACGAGGCGCACGGCCAGCTCGACAGCGCCCCGCTGCTCTCCTTCTCCGTCCTGCCCCCGGTCGAAGGAGCCGGGGCGGGCCGGATCGCCGAACTGGTGCTCACCCGTCCGCGCGGACACACCCCGCTGCGCCGTCCGGACCGCTTCACTCCGGGCGCTCCGGTGCGGATCTGCTACGACCCGCGCCGCCCGAGCCGGGTGGTGCTGGCGGCCGGGGAGGTCCGCCGGGCCGCCGTCGCCGACCTGCTGTGGAGCGTGCTCGGCATGGGTTGTCTGGCGGCGGGCGCCGGGCTGCTCGCGGCGGTCAACGGCTGAATCCGGGGCGTACGCCCGACCCCGGTCGGGCTCGCCGGGAACCGGTGGCGGGCGCTCTGCGGAGGCCTCGCCGCGGTCTTCCGTGGGGCCGTCGATATTCCGTTGACAGATTTTGAAATCCGTCATTCCATCCTCCGGAACCCGCCGAAGCCCCCCTCCACGGGGCGCGAACCTCCGTCATCGGGTTACCGTTCGAGTGGCGTCGGTGAACCCGGCAAAGTGAAAACGCGGGATCCTTCCGTTTGACAAGGGTGGCCGGGGTACGGTCACACTCCGCTGGTGGGGTCGTCGTACAGCGGCAGCCCCGGGACGGTGGAGGGGTCGGGCGGAGCGCAGCCCGTGCTGCCGGCGCCGACCAGCCCACATAACGACCGGGAGAGAAGAGCGAAGGTGTCCCCGAGCAGCGAGACCGCGCACGGACAGCGACTCGTCATTGTCGAGTCGCCGGCCAAGGCGAAGACGATCAAGGGCTACCTGGGCCCCGGCTACATCGTCGAGGCGAGCGTCGGGCACATCCGCGACCTCCCCAGCACCGCGGCGGAGGTCCCGGACAAGTACACCGGCGAGGTGCGCCGCCTCGGGGTGGACGTCGACCACGACTTCGCCCCCATCTACGTGGTCAACGCGGACAAGAAGTCCCAGGTCAGCAAGTTGAAGTCGCTGCTCGCGGAGTCCGACGAGCTCTTCCTCGCCACCGATGAGGACCGCGAGGGCGAGGCCATCGCGTGGCACCTCCAGCAGGTGCTCAAGCCCAAGGTGCCGGTGCACCGGATGGTCTTCCACGAGATCACCAAGACGGCGATCCAGGAGGCGGTGGCCAACCCGCGCGAGCTCAACCAGCGCCTGGTCGACGCCCAGGAGACCCGCCGCATCCTCGACCGCCTCTACGGCTTCGAGGTCTCGCCGGTGCTGTGGAAGAAGGTCATGCCGAAGCTCTCGGCGGGCCGGGTGCAGTCCGTCGCGACCCGGCTGGTGGTCGAGCGCGAGCGCGAGCGGATCGCCTTCCGCACCGCCTCGTACTGGGACCTGGTCGGCACCTTCGGCACCGGCCGCACCCCGGCCGACGCGGCCAACCCGGAGACCCTCGGCGCCCGCCTCTCCTCGGTGGACGGCAAGCGGATCGCCACCGGCCGCGACTTCGGCTCGGACGGCCGGCTGAAGGCCGGCAGCGCCAACACGCTGCACCTGGACGAGCAGGCCGCCCGGCAGCTGGCCGCCGCCCTGGAGCAGACCGCGTTCAGCGTCCGCAGCGTCGAGTCCAAGCCCTACCGCCGCTCGCCGTACGCGCCGTTCCGCACCACCACGCTCCAGCAGGAGGCCAGCCGCAAGCTGGGCTTCGGCGCCAAGCGGACCATGCAGGTGGCCCAGAAGCTGTACGAGAACGGCTTCATCACCTATATGCGTACCGACTCCACCACGCTGTCGGAGACCGCGATCTCCGCCGCCCGCGCGCAGGTCACCCAGCTGTACGGCGCCGACTACCTGCCGGACGCCCCGCGCACCTACGCCAGCAAGGTCAAGAACGCGCAGGAGGCGCACGAGGCCGTCCGCCCCTCCGGCGACCGCTTCCGCACCCCCGCCGAGACCGGTCTGACCGGCGACGACTTCCGGCTCTACGAGCTGATCTGGATGCGCACCGTCGCCTCCCAGATGAAGGACGCGGTCGGCCAGTCGGTGACCGTCAAGGTCGGCGGCGCGTCCGCGGACGGCCGTGACGTCGAGTTCTCCGCCTCCGGCAAGATCATCACCTTCCACGGCTTCCTCAAGGCCTACGTCGAGGGCGCGGACGACCCGAACGCCGAGCTGGACGACCGCGAGCGCCGGCTGCCGCAGGTCGTCGAGGGCGACCCGCTGGCCGCCGAGCAGCTCACCCCCGAGGGCCACGCCACCAAGCCGCCGGCCCGCTACACCGAGGCCTCGCTGGTCAAGGAGCTGGAGGACCGGGAGATCGGTCGCCCCTCCACCTACGCGTCGATCATCGACACGATCATCCAGCGCCGGTACGTGTTCAAGAAGGGGACGGCGCTCGTCCCGTCCTTCCTCTCCTTCGCCGTGGTCAACCTCCTGGAGAAGCACTTCGGCCGGCTGGTCGACTACGACTTCACCGCCAAGATGGAGGACGACCTCGACCGGATCGCGGCCGGCGAGGCCAAGTCCGTGCCGTGGCTGAAGCGCTTCTACTTCGGCGAGGGCGACGGCCACGCGACCGGCGGCGCCGCCGAGGCCGGCAACGGCGACGGCGACCACCTGGGCGGCCTGAAGGAACTGGTCACCGACCTCGGCGCGATCGACGCCCGGGAGATCAGCTCGTTCCGGATCAGCGACGGCATCACCCTGCGGGTCGGCCGCTACGGCCCGTACGTCGAGCGCGCCTCCGAGGTCGAGGGCGAGCCCGGCCAGCGCGCCGACATCCCCGACGACCTGCCGCCGGACGAGCTCACCGTCGAGTTGGCCGAGGAACTGCTGGCCAAGCCCAGCGGCGACTTCGAACTCGGCCCGGACCCGGTCAGCGGCAACATGCTGGTCGCCAAGGACGGCCGCTACGGCCCCTACGTGACCGAGATCCTGCCCGAGGGCACGCCCAAGACCGGCAAGAACGCGGTCAAGCCGCGCACCGCCTCGCTGCTGAAGACGATGTCGCTGGACGCCGTCACCCTGGAGGACGCGCTGCGGCTGCTCTCGCTGCCGCGCGTGGTCGGCGCCGACGCCGAGGGCGTGGAGATCACCGCGCAGAACGGCCGCTACGGCCCGTACCTCAAGCGCGGCACCGACTCCCGCTCGCTCACCAGCGAGGAGCAGATGTTCACGGTCACCCTGGAGGAGGCCCTGGCCATCTACGCCCAGCCCAAGCAGCGCGGCCGGGCCGCCGCCGCCCCGCCGCTCAAGGAGCTGGGCACCGACCCGGTCAGCGAGCGTCCCGTCGTGGTCAAGGACGGCCGCTTCGGACCGTACGTGACCGACGGCGAGACCAACGCCACGCTCCGCAAGGACGACGAGGTCGAGACCATCACGCCGGAGCGCGGCTACGAGCTGCTCGCCGAGAAGCGGGCGCGCGGGCCGGTGAAGAAGACGGCGAAGAAGGCCCCGGCCAAGAAGGCGACCGCCAAGAAGGCGACGGCGACCAAGACCACGGCCACCAAGACCGCGGCCGCGAAGAAGACCGCCGCCAAGAAGACCGCGACGAAGGCGACGGCGACGAAGGCGACCGCGGCGAAGAAGACGGCGGCCAAGAAGACCGCCGTCGGGAAGGCCACGGCCACCGACGAGGGCTGATCTCCTCCGGATCTCCTCCGGATGCTCCGGCAGGGGCTCCGTCGGTGCCGCTGCCGGCGCCCTCGCCGGCGTCTGCGCCAACGCCCCGCCAGTGCTCACGGGCCCGCGACCCCACCCCGGGGACGCGGGCCCGAGGCCGGTCGGACGGTGTGCGCGGAACGTCACAACCCGGTGATGAGCGGGATCCGGAACCCCGTTCATCTCATTCCGGTCAACCCCAGCCCGCTACGCTGACCGTATGACGAGCGAGGAGCAGCCCACCCCCAGCGCCGCCCCGGCCGCCCGCGACGCCACGTCCGGGCTGCCCGAGGTCGCGCCAGCCGGGACCCCGGTCGATCGGGCTCGCGCGCTGCTGCGGACGCGTCCCTACCGGCGCCTGTGGACCACCCAGCTGATCGGCGGCACCGCCGACCGGCTCGGCCTGCTGGTGCTGCTCGCGCTCACCGTGATCGCCGTCGCCCTCGGCGGCCGGTTCGGCGACCTGCCGCGCAGCCTCGCCTTCGCCGTCACGGCGGTCCTCGCCGTCCGGCTGGCGGCCACCGGGCTGGTCGGCGTCGCGCTGCTCGGGCCGGTGCACCGGCTGGTCGCCGGCCGGCTGGACCGGCGCTGGACGCTGTTCGGCGCCGACGCGCTGTGCGCCCTGCTGATCGGCCTCGCCCCCTGGTGGACCGTCTGGCTGGGCTCCGGCCCGAAGCCCTCGGGCGGCGCCGCCTACGTCCTGCTCGCCACCGTGTTCGTCACCGGTGCCGCCGAGCGGGTCCGGGCGATCGCCAAGGACGCCGCCGTCCCGGGCCTGCTGCCGCCCGCCGATCCGTACGCCCCCGCCGCCGAGCAGCGGCCCGCCGCCGCCCACCTGGACACCGTCCGGAGCATCGACCGCTTCACCGGCTGGGCCACCCTGCCGCTCGCGGCCGCCGGCCTGGTCGCCCTCACCCTGCTGAACAACATCGGCGCGGCGCTCGGCTCGGACTGGCTCCGGGCCCACCAGCTGACCTTCGCCGCGCTCGGCGCGGCCGGACTGTTCGCCGCCTCGGCCGCCCGCGACTACCTCCAGCAGCTGCCCGTCGGCCCGGTGGCCGTCGCCCCGCACTCGCCGCTGCAGGGCCTGCGTGCCCCCACCGACGCCACCCCCGGCCCCGCGCTGAGCAAGGGCCGCACCGGCAGCGCCCCGTACTTCACCTTCGCCGTCGCCGCCGGGTACGCCTCGATGGCCGGCGTCGCCGCGCTCGCGCTGCTCACCGCCGCCGAGCACCGGGCCGGGCCGATCGGCTACGGCCTGCTGGTGCTCGCCGCCACCGCGGCGCCCGCCCTCGGCTCCCGGCTCACCCGGGCCACGCTGCCCGCGCTCTCGCGCCGCCGCCTGCTCGCGCTGGCGCTGCTCACCGAGGGCGTGGCGCTGATCCTGGCCGGGCTGGTGCTGGACTTCGTCCTCGTCCTGGCCCTCACCGTGCTGGCCGGCCTCACCGCCGGGATCGTCGTCTCCGCCGGGCGCACCCTGCTCGGCCAGGAGGTCGAGGAGGCCCGGCTGCCGAAGGTCACCGAGCACCTGTACGCGGTGCTGCGGGTCGTGGTCGGCGCCGCGCTGGTCGTCGTCCCGCTGATCGCCGCGGCGTACGGGGACGTCGAGTACGGCACGGTCGAGCCCGGCTCGTTCACCTTCATCCACGGCGGCGCGGCCCTCGCCGTCGCCACCTCGGGGCTGCTCACGCTCGTCCTCGCCGCCGTCGTCCTGCTGCGGACCGACGACCGGCGCGGCACCGCGCCCTTCGGCCGGGACCTGGTCGACGCGGTGCGCGGCGCCGTCGGCCCGGCCCCGCGCCAGGGCGCCGGCACCGGCTTCTTCATCGCCCTGGAGGGCGGCGACGGCGCCGGCAAGTCCACCCAGGCCCAGGCGCTCGCCGAGTGGATCCGCGGCAAGGGGCACGAGGTCGTGCTCACCCGCGAGCCCGGCGGCAGCCCGGTCGGCCAGCGGCTGCGCGGCCTCGTCCTGGACGTCGGCAACACCGGCCTGTCGCACCGCGCCGAGGCGCTGATCTACGCCGCCGACCGGGCCGAGCACGTCGAGAACGTCATCCGGCCGGCCCTCGCCCGCGGCGCCGTGGTGATCACCGACCGGTACATGGACTCCTCCATCGCCTACCAGGGCGCCGGGCGCGACCTGGCCGCCACCGAGGTCGCCAGGATCTCCCGCTGGGCGACCGGCGGGCTGCTGCCCGACCTGACCGTCGTCCTGGACGTCGACCCGACCAGGGCCCGGGAGCGCTTCACCGAGGCGCTCGACCGGCTGGAGTCCGAGCCCACCGAGTTCCACCAGCGGGTCCGGGCCGGCTTCCTCGCCCTCGCGGCCGCCGACCCGGCGCGCTACCTGGTCGTCGACGGCAGCCAGGCCCCCGGCTTCGTCACCACCGCGATCCGGCACCGGCTCGACCGCGAGCTGCCGCTCTCCGAGCAGGAGAAGGCCGCCCGCGCCGAGCAGGAGCGGCTCGCCCGCGAAGAGGCCGAGCGCCGCGCCGCCGAGGAGGCCCGCAAGAAGGCCGAGGCCGAGGCCGCCGAGCGCAAGCGGCAGGAAGTGCTGGCGCAGCTGCGGGCCGAACAGGCCGAGCAGGAGCGGCTGGCCAAGGAGGAGGCCGAGCGGGCCGCCGCCGAGGCCCGGCGCAAGGCCGAGGAGGAGGCCCGCCGCCGGGCGGAGGAGGAAGCCCGCCGCCGCGCCGAGGAGGAGGCCGAGCGGAAGGCCGAGGAGGACGCCCGGCTGGCGGCGGAGGCCGCCGAGCGCAAGCGTCTCGCCGACGAGGCGGCCGCCCAGGCTGAGCTCCAGCGGCAGCGCGAACTCCAGCGCGAGGAGCAGCGCCGCCGGGCGGAGGAGGCGCTGCAGCGGGCCGAGGAGGCCCGGCTGGCGCAGGCCGCCGCGCTCGCGGCCGCGGCTGCGGCTGCGCAGGCTGCGGCGGATCGGGCGGCGGCGGGTGCGGCCGGCCTGGCGGGTTCGGCCGGGTCGGCCTCGGGCTCGGCTGCCGGTCCGGCCGCTGGTTCGGTTCCCGGGGATGCCGTGACCACCGAGCTGCGGGCCGTCCGGGACGTCCCGGGGGCTGGGCCCGTGGGCACTCCCGGGCCCGGTGGGTCCGACGAGGCGACGCGGGAGCTGTCGCTGCGGGACAGCCGGGCGGCCGTCCGGGCGGCGGAGGCCGCCGACGAGACCGCCCAGCTGCCGGTCGTGCCGCCGACCGCCGTGGACGAGACGGCCGTGCTGCCGAAGATCACGGAGGAGGCGGACCGGACCGCTGTGCTGCCGCGGATCGAGCCGGGGCGTCCGGCGCCGGAGCGTCCTGTGTCGGGGCGTCCTGCCCCGGAGCGTCCGGCACCGGGCCGGGTGGAGCCGGGCCGTGCGGGGGCAGGCCGTGCGGGGGCAGGCCGTACCGAGGACCGGGTGCCGCCGGGGCTGTGGCGCGAGGAGCCGGTGGACAGCACCCGCGAGCTGCCGGTGGTCGGCGACGAGTCGCAGCCCGCCGACGAGTCGCAGGCCACCGCCGAGCGACCCCGGCCGGAGTGGGCCGAGGAGACGCCGATGGACGACCTGCCGAGCCTCACCGACACCCTGCTCGGCTCGCGTGACGAGTGGGCGCGCTGGAACCACGGCGGCCCGGCCCCGCAGGACCCGCGTGCCGGCCAGGACCGGCCCGCCCCCGGGGGCGACCAGGGCGGCGAGGGCGGCGGCAAGGGCAAGGGCCGTCGCTGGGGCCGTCGGGGCTGACCCCGGGCTGCGGCGGTACGGACGACGGCAGGACAGCGGGCCAGGACAGCGGTACGGACGACGGGCGGCGTCGTCGGGGTGGAGAGCCCCGGCGGCGCCGCCCGTCGCCTTCGGCGGCGGGGGCGCCCCCTTCGGCGGCGGGCGCCCCGGAGGGCGCCGTGGCTGTCGGAGCGGACACGTATGCTCGACGGCGGGGAAGAGGCGCCGGGAGCGCTGCCGTACTGAGCTTGGGAGCAGCAGTGGCCGTCTGGGACGACCTGGTGGGCCAGGAGCGGGTGGTCGAGCAGCTGACCGCCGCCGCCCGGTCGGCCGGGGCGACGATCGCGGCCGGCCGCGGAGCCGGCCCGCAGCCGGGCGGGAACGCCTCCCTGATGACGCACGCCTGGCTGTTCACCGGCCCGCCCGGGGCCGGGCAGGTCACCGCCGCGCGCGCGTTCGCCGCGGCCCTCCAGTGCACCAGCCCGGACCTCGCGCTCGGCGGTACGCCCGGCTGCGGGTTCTGCGACGGCTGCCACACCGTGCTGGCCGGCAGCCACGCCGACGTCAAGTACGTCCGGACCGACGGCCTGTCCATCGGCGTCGGCGACATGCGCGAGCTCGTGCTGCGCGCCTCCAGCTACCCGACCGGCGGCCGCTGGTCGGTGATCCTGGTCGATGCCGCCCACCGGCTCACCGAGGCCGCCGCGAACGCGCTGCTCAAGGGCGTGGAGGAGCCCTCCCCGCGCACCGTCTGGCTGCTCTGCGCCCCCTCCGTCCAGGACGTGCTGCCGACCATCCGTTCGCGCTGCCGCCTGCTCGTCCTGCGCACGCCCGCCGCCGAGGCCGTCGCCGACATGCTGGTCCGCCGCGACGGCGTCGACCCGGAGACGGCCCGGCTGGCCGCACTCGCCGGGCAGGGCGACGTCGACCGCGCGCGCCGCCTCGCCGTCGACGACCAGGCCCGCACCCGCCGCGCCGAGGTGCTGCGGATCCCGCTGGAGGTCGGCGACATCGGCGGCTGCCTGGCCGCCGCCCAGCGCCTCGTCGACACCGCCAAGGCCGACGCCGAGGCGCTCGCCGAGACCCAGGACGCCAAGGAGACCGACGACCTGAAGGCCGCCTACGGCGCCGCCGAGGGCAGCAAGGCGCCGCGCGGCATGGCCGGGGCGGTCAAGGAACTGGAGAAGCGGCAGAAGAGCCGGGCCACCCGCACGCGCCGGGAGACCCTCGGCGTCGCGCTGCTCGACCTGCTCGGCTTCTACCGGGACGTGCTCGCGCTGCAGCTCGGCTCCAGCGGCACCCTCGCCAACGAGGACCAGCGGCAGGCCCTGAACCGGGTCGCGCAGGACGGCCCGCCGGAGGGCACGCTGCGCCGGATCGAGGCGGTGCTCGCCTGCCGGAAGGCGCTGGACCGCAACGTGGACCCGCTGCTCGCCGTCGAGGCGATGACGGTGGCGCTGCGCGCGGGCTGAGTCGAACCGCGCTGCCGCGCTGCCGGGCTGCCTGAGCTGAACCGCGCTGTCGGCCGGGCTGCCGCGCTGCCCGAACGCGCGGCGGAGGCCCGGTGGAGGCCCGGCGTAGGCCTCCCGGAGCCGTCCCGTTGTCCCACCTTCGAGTGAATGATCGATACGCGCCGGGCACACCCGCGTGTGACCGTCCGCCCGTTGTGCACGCTGGGGGCCGACTGTGCCCCGGTGCCGGGGCCGTCGCCCCCCGTACGGCACCGGGTCCCGTCCGGCGCCGGCCCTCCTCCCGAGGCGGTGCGTCCCATGGTTCGTTCGCTCCTCGTCATCCCTCTGCTGATGGCCGCGCTGGGCGGGATCTGGCTGGCCCGCGGCGCGCTCCAGCGCTGGCGCGACCTGCGCGCCGCCGCGACCTACGAACTGGCCGGTGAACGCTGGCCGATGCTGGTGCGGGCGGCCGGAGCGATGATCTGCGGGGTCTGCGTCACCGCGTTGACACTGCTCACGGCGCTCGGGGCGTTCGGCGGCCTGACCCCCCGGGGCCAGGAATCGGACCGGGCCGAGCCGGTGGTCGACGCGGCGGGTACGGGCCAGGGCGGGGGACCGGCGGGCCGGCAGCAGCCGGTGCCGCCCGTCGTGGCGGAGCCGGCCGGGGCCTCCGCCGCCCCGGCGGCCGCCGTGAGCCACTTCGACGGTGTCGGCCAGCCGGGCGGCGGCGAGCTGCTGCAGTCCGCCGTGCCCGGCCCGGACGGGCAGCCGCGCACCGTCCGGGTCTGGCTGCCGCCGCAGTACGCCAAGGAGCCGAACGCGCGCTTCCCGGTCGTCGTGATGCAGGCGGCCACCCCGCGCAAGACCGCCGACGCCGAGGTCCCGGACGTCTTCGAGGGCCTCACCGCGGCCCTGCAGACCGGCCGCGCCCGCCCCTTCATCCTGGTCGCCCCCGAGGCGCCGAACGGCACCGCGCACCCCTGCGACCTGGTCGCCGCCGCGCCGGCCGCCGTCGCCGACGACGAGACGCTGCGCGCCGCCATCGCCGCCTCGTTCCGCATCCTGGCGCCCGGCCCGGCCTCCTGGGGCACCCTCGGCGTCGAGGGCGGCGCGCCGTGCGCGGCCGCCGCCGGGCTGTCCCGCCCCGACCTGTACGGCGCCGCCGCCGCGGTGTCCGGCCGCTACGACGCCGCCGCGCTCACCCAGGCCGGCGCCGAGGCCCCGGCCGGCAGCGCGGCGAAGCTCCTGCTGGCCGCCGCGAAGGGCGACACGGCCGGGCTGGACGCGGCCCGCAAGCTCCAGGCCGCGCTCCAGGCCGGGGCCGGGCCGGCGGCCAAGGCCGAGGTGAAGATCTCCGACAACGTGCAGGACTACACCCCCGAGCGGGAGCGGATGCGGCTCGTCCGGCAGGCGGCGCAGTACCTGGCCGACGCGCTGGCCAAGGCGTCCTGAGCCGCCGCCCCGGAGGGGGCGTCGTCGCCCGGTGCCCTTGGCGGGTGCCGGGCGGCGTGCTGTGGTGCAATGCGATTCGGGTCGCCGGGCGACGACCCCGGGTGACGATCGAGAGGGCTCGGATGATCACGAGGGGTCGGATGAGGGCCACCGGGCGGGTGCTGGCGGCGGCGCTCGCCGTCGGGCTGCTGGCGGGCGGGTGCGGTGCGGGTTCGTCGGGTTCGTCTGGTGCGACGAGCTCGTCGGGTTCCTCGGGTTCGGGTTCAGCGGGCTCAGAGGGCTCAACGGATTCGTCCACCCCGGCCGCGCCCGGGGTCACGCCGCTGGAGCCGCTGCCCGCCGCCGTCCCGGCCGGGCTGGCCCCGTACTACGCGCAGCGGCTCGACTGGCAGCCGTGCGACGGCGGGTTCGAGTGCACCGCCTTCCGGGTGCCGCTGGACTACGACCGCCCCGGCGACGGCGACCTCACCCTGGTGGCGGCCCGCGCCACCGCCGTCCCGGCGGGCCCGGGTTCGGGTTCGGGCTCCGAGGAGGGGGCCGGGGTCGGCCGGCTCGGCTCGCTGCTGCTCAACCCCGGCGGGCCCGGCGGCTCGGCGGTCGAGTACCTGGAGGCCACCGCGCGGACGTACGACAGCGGCGTGCGCGCCCGGTACGACCTGGTCGGCCTCGACCCACGCGGGGTCGGCCGCAGCAACCCGGTCACCTGCCTGAGCGGCGACCGGATGGACGCCTACACCGCCGTCGACCTCACCCCCGGCGACCAGCACGGAATCGACGCGTTGATCGCCGCCGACAAGGAGTTCGCCGAGGGCTGCCGCCAGCGCGCCGGGGCGGCGCTCGGCCACCTCGGCACCGTCGAGGCCGCCCGTGACATGGACGTGCTGCGCGCCCTGCTCGGCGACGAGCGGCTGAACTACGTCGGCAAGTCCTACGGCACCTTCCTCGGCGCCACCTACGCCGGGCTCTTCCCCGGCCGGGTCGGGCGGCTGGTGCTGGACGGCGCGGTGGATCCGTCGCTCGACTCGGTCACCGGCAACCGCACCCAGGCCGGCGGCTTCGAGACCGCCTGGGCCGCCTTCGCCAAGGACTGCGCCAAGCACGAGGACTGCCCGCTCGGCCGCACCGAACAGCAGATCGGCGAGCAGCTCACCGCCCTGCTCGCCACCGTCCAGGCCGACCCGCTGCCCAGCACCGACCACGGCCGGCGACTCACCGGGGCCCAGGCGACCACCGGCGTCATCCAGGCCATGTACGCCGACTTCCTCTGGCCCAAGCTGCGCACCGCGCTCACCGATGCCAAGGCCGGCGACGGCACCAGCCTGCTGAGGCTCTCCGACTCCTACTACGGGCGCGAGGCGGACGGCTCGTACCCCAACCTGATGTTCGCCAACACGGCGGTGAACTGCCTCGACCTGCCCGCCCCGTTCGCCGGGCCGGAGGACGTCCAGCGCGCCGTGCCGGACTTCGAACAGGCCTCGCCGCACTTCGGCCGCGACATGGCGTGGATGGCGCTGGCCTGCACCTACTGGCCGGTCCGGGCCACCGGCACGGCGCACACCATCCGGGCCGCCGGCGCCGCCCCCATCGTCGTCGTCGGTACCACCCGCGACCCGGCCACCCCGTACGCGTGGGCCCAGGCGCTGGCCGGGCAGCTGGAGTCCGGACGCCTGCTCACCTACGACGGGGACGGCCACACCGCGTACGGGCACCACGACGCCTGCGTGGACGGCGTGGTCAACCGCTACCTGCTGGCGGGCGAGGCACCGGAGCCGGGCGCGCGCTGCACCCGGTAGGCGGGATGGTTTCCGCTTCAACCGACCGCCGGTGCGACGTTACGATGAGCGCTCCCCGACCCCATCCTCTCCCCTCCCCGGAGCGCACCGTGCTCGGAGTCAACGACCTGGCGACGTACGTCCTCGGCGCCCTCGTCATCGTCCTACTGCCCGGCCCCAACTCCCTGTACGTGCTGTCCGTCGCCGCCCGCAAGGGCATCCGGACCGGCTACCAGGCCGCCGCCGGCGTCTTCGTCGGCGACCTCACCCTGATCAGCCTCACCTCGCTGGGCGCCGCCTCCCTCCTCAAGGCCAACCCGGCCGTCTTCGCCGTGGTCAAGCTCGGTGGCGCCGCCTACCTGCTCTGGATCGGCTACGGCATGCTCCGCGCCGCCCGCCAGCTCTGGCGCGAACGCCGGACCGCCGACAACTCCGACAACCCCGCCGCCACCGCCGAACCGGCCGCCGAACCCGTCGAGCGTCCGTTCCGCCGCGCCCTGGTGATCAGCCTGCTGAACCCGAAGGCGATCCTCTTCCTGCTCTCCTTCTTCACCCAGTTCGTCGACCCGGCCTACGGCCAGCCGGCCCTCTCCTTCGGCCTGCTCGGCGGCATCCTGCAGACCTTCAGCGTGCTCTACCTCTCCCTGCTGATCTTCGCCGGCACCACCCTCGCCACCGCCTTCCGCCGCCGCCGTCGCCTCTCCGCCACCCTCACCAGCGGCGTCGCCGTCCTCTTCGCCGGCTTCGCCGCCAAACTCGCCGTCTCCTCCGCCTGACCCCCACCCCCCGCCAACCGGGTGTGGATCACCCGCGAAACCTGTGTAGACTGGCCCGCGTTGCCACCACGCGTGACAACGGCGCCGCCTTAGCTCAGCTGGCCAGAGCAACGCACTCGTAATGCGTAGGTCGCGGGTTCGAATCCCGCAGGCGGCTCTGTAGAAGCCCCAGGACTCACTCGCCGTGACCTGGGGCTTTTGCGTGCGTGGGGTGGGGTGGGGGTCAGGCGGGGGAGGGGGCGGGCCAGTCGGGCCAGGTGGCGGAGGTCATGGTGACCAGGACGGTGCGGTCGCCCTGGTAGGGGGCTCGGCCGTGGCTGGCGAGGATGTTGTCGACGACCATGACGTCGCCCTGTGTCCAGTCGGGGGCGAGGGTGGTGCGGTCGAAGGCGGCGTGGATCTCGGCCAGGGTGTCGGCGTCGATGGGGCTGCCGTCGCCGAAGTAGGCGTTGCGCGGCAGGTTCTGCTCGGGGAAGACGGCGAGGAGGGCCTCGGTGGTCCGCGCGGGCAGCGAGCCGATGTGGAAGAGGTGGGCCTGGTTGAACCAGACGGTCTCGCCGGTCACCGGGTGCCGGGTGAGCGCCGGGCGGACCTGGCTGGTGCGCAGCAGGTCGCCCTCCCACTCCCAGGCGATGCCGTTGTCGCGGCAGTAGGACTCGATGTGCCCGCGGTCCTCGGTCTGGAAGGCCTCCTGCCAGGAGAGGCCGATGCCGTCGTGGTAGGAGCGGGTGTAGCGGACGCCGAGGGCGGAGAACTTCTCGACCAGCTCGGCCGGGAGTCGGGCGAGGACGGCGCGGCTGTCCGCGACCGGGGTCTGGCCGCCGGTGTGCGGGGTGCGGGTGGCGAGGAAGAAGAGGTGGTCCGGCCAGCGCGAGGAGTAGGAGCTCTCGTTGTGCTGGGGGATGCGCTGGTCGGCCGGGTACTCGGTGGAGGTGTAGACGCTGCCGGCGACCCGCGAGCGCGGGGTGGAGCGCTCGGTGTACTCCAGGGCGCCGCCGCCGAGGACGGCGGCCACCCCGGCCAGCTCGTCGGTGGTGGCGACCGCGGCGCCGACGAGCCTCAGCGAGCCGTGGCGCAGGGTCAGTCGGCGTAGTTCGGGGCGGTGGGCGAGCAGCCACTCGGCGCGCTCCGCCCGGTCGGGAACGGTGGCGACGGGCTGCACCGTCCCGCTCTCTTCGAGGAAGGACACTTCAAGGTCCGTACGCGATCTCGTCACGGCGGCTTCACCTCGTCTGTGCGGTGGTGGCGGGGATCGGGAACGCTGTCATCTTCGCCGCGTGGCCGCCGCCGGGGACAGGCGATTAAGAGAGGCCCGAAAACGTCTGGCGAGGGCGGGGCCGGGGCCGCGGTGGGGCCGCGGCCCCGGCGGTGGGCCGAGGGCTACCGGCCGGCCAGGACGGACCGGCCGTGGGGCGCGCTCCGGTGCGGCGCCGTGCCCGGGGGGTGGGCCAGGAGACGGGTGCCGCCGTTCAGCAGGGAACGGCCCAGGGGCGTCACGGTGTGCAGGACGAGGTTGCGGGTGCGACGGGTGGCGATCAGGCCGGCCGCCCGCAGGACCGAGGTGTGCTGGCTGACGGCGGCGTTGGACACGCCGACGCGGTCGGCGAGTTCGCCGTTGGTGCTGCCGTTGAGCAGGGCCTCCAGCAGGGCGGCCCGGGTCTTGCCGACGAGGCTGGCGAGGGCCTCGCCCTGGGCGGAGTCGAGCGGCCGCTCGGCCTCGCGGGCGCCGAGCACGGCGTCCCCGCGGGAGTCCGGGCGGATCGGGAAGACCAGGGCCGGGGCCGGTTCGGCCTTGACCACGGTGGCGTGCGGCGGGACCAGGGCGGGCGCGGTCAGGAACAGCGACGGCGTGATGAGCAGGCCGCGGCCGTTGAGCTCGATGGTCTCGTCCCGGTCGTCCTCAACCTCCAGGACCGGTGCCCGCCAGTGGACGCGCGGGTGCAGGGCCTGGAGCAGCGTCTCCACTCCGGAGGCGCTCATGATCTGCCGGTAGGCGTCGGTGTCGCGGACCAGCCGGGCGTGGATGGCCTGCCAGTACGGGAGGACGGCGATCGTGCCGAACTCCTGGACCAGGCCGTCCGGTCCGGAGGAGAGGTCCTCACCGGTGGTTCGTGTCGGAAGCCGCGGTAACGGGTCGGACGGATCGTCCACCTGTGGCGGCGGAGTGCGGAGCAGATCCCAGATCGTCCGTCCGGAAAGGTCGAAGCGGTGTATCAGACGCTGGAGCTCTTCTCGGCTCCGGACGCTGTTGGTGACGGCCTGATGCCATCTTCGGAAGTAACCGCCCGAGTTCCTCGACCAGTTGTCCAAGGCGAACGCCGCCTCGGCCTCGGCTGTCGGTGGTCCGGCGACCCGGACGCGGACGAGATCCTCCATGGAAAAGACGATGCGGCTCACGAATGTGTTCCCCTTCCCCCGAAGAGAACTTGGCCATGCGGACGTTCGGCCGAAGTTCCCCCTCATTCGACTGGGGGCTATCATCGCCGTTCGCCGGCGCGCCGGGGTATCCCCCGTTCGGGAGATCCGCGGTATCGGGCCGGGGGGTCGCACTCGGTGACAGGAAGGGTGGGGTCCGTGGAGGTGCGGCGAACAGGGGGTGTTCCCCCTGGGTGTCGGCCCTATCCCTCACTCCGCTGCATGGTGCCGCCCTCCCAGGCCCAGGC
Organism: Kitasatospora sp. NBC_01300; assembly: GCF_041435235.1. Taxonomy (NCBI): domain Bacteria; kingdom Bacillati; phylum Actinomycetota; class Actinomycetes; order Kitasatosporales; family Streptomycetaceae; genus Kitasatospora; species Kitasatospora sp. NBC_01300. Next base: position 4,271,523 of record NZ_CP108408.1, read on the forward strand.
GGCGATCTCGACCCGGTTGCGCACCTTCAACTTCGTCTGGACGCTGGCCAGATGGGACTTGACGGTGGAGAGGGAGATGGCCAGGGCCTCGCCGATCTCCTGGTTGGTGCGGCCGCGGGCGACCAGCCGTGCCACGTCCAGTTCCCGGTCGGTCAGGACGGTCGGGGAGAACGTCGTCGCGGCGGCCTGGGCCGCCCCGGGCCCGGCGGCGGAGAGCCGCTTGAGCAGCCGCACGGTGACGGCGGGGGAGACCATCGCGTCGCCGGCGGCGACCGCGCGGACCGCCTCGATCAGCAGGGTCGATCCGCTGTCCTTGAGCAGGAAGCCCTGGGCGCCGCCGCGCAGCGCGCCGTAGACGTACTCGTCCAGGTCGAAGGTGGTGACCACGACCACCCGCAGCGGGTCGCTCACCCCGGGGCCGGCCAGCAGCCGGGTGACCTGAAGGCCGTTCAGCCGGGGCATGCTGATGTCGACCAGACAGACGTCGGGCCTCAGCCGGCGGGCGAGTTCGACGCAGGTGGCGCCGTCGGCGGCCTCGCCGAGCACCTCGATGTCGGGCTGGCTGTCGAGGATCAGCCGGAAGCCGGTGCGGACCATGTCCTGGTCGTCCGCGATGAGCACCTTGATGGTCATGCCGGCATCCTCCGAGCGCTGGGGTCCGTGTTCCTCACGGGGAGCAGGGCCGTCAGTTCCCATCCTCCCGCATCGTCCGGGCGCTCGGTGAGCGTTCCTCCGACCGCCCGGACGCGCTCCTGGAGCCCGAGGAGGCCGAGGTCCTGCTGTCCGAGGTGGGGGACACGCAGACCCTTGCGGACCGTTCCCCCGCGTGGCGGTCCGTTGCGCACGGTGGCCTCCAGGGTGGACGGGCCGAGGCCTATCCGCACGGTGATCCCGGTGGCGTCCGGGGCGTTCCGGCGCACGTTGCTCAGGCCCTCGGTGATCACCCGGTGCGCGGTGGTGACGATCTCGGGGGCGAGCCGGGCGGTGAGCGCGGCCTCGTCCAGTTGCAGGTCCACCGAGGCGCCGCCCTGGCGGAAGGACTCCACCATGACGGGTATGTGCGCGATGCCCTGCCCCGAGAGCGGCGAGGCGGCGGCCAGGTCGGTGCCCTCGCGCAGCATGGCGACCAACTGCCGCATCGACTCCAGGGATTCGCTGCCGGCCTGCTCGATGTCGTCGAAGATCGGGACGACTTCCTGCGGCGCGGTCTGCCAGATCGCCCGGCCGGCCTGGGCCAGCACGATGATGCCGGTGACGTGGTGGGCGACGAAGTCGTTGAGGTCGTTGGCGAGGTCGATCAGTTCGTCGCGGCGGACCTGTTCCACGGCCCGGAGTCGGCGGGTGTCGGCCGCGCGCAGGTAGCAGCCGAGGGCGATCGCGACGCCGGCGACGACGGCCAGCAGCGCGACGGTCAGCACCGTCCCGGAGGTGCTGCGGGAGACCCGTGCGGCCAGCCCCAGCAGGGCGGCCACCAGGGCGGTGCAGGTGCCGAGGACGGCGGCGCGGGCGCGGATGTGCCGGGCGGTGGTGATCAGCAGGAGGCTGAGCGCGAGCAGTTCCATCAGCCCGGGGGAGTCCTGCCCGCCGCCGCGGACGAAGCCCACGGCGGACCAGGCCAGCGACCAGAGCGCGGCCGCCCCGGCGCGCAGCCCGGGCCGGCCGCGCGGGCCGAACAGCACCAGGGCGGCCGGGACCAGCCCGGCGAGCGGCAGCAGCGGTCCGGCGGTGTCCAGGCTCATGGCCAGGTCCAGCAGCCACAGCACGCCGAACCCGACCGCCAGGGCGGCCCGGGCGGCGCGCGGCAGGGTGGACACCGGCGTCGCCGGTGTCGCCGGGGACGCCTGGTCCGGGGCCGGTTGGGCGAGGAGGTCTCGGAGGCTGGGGAGCCGCACGGGCCGGCCTTTCGGGTCGGTGGAGTCGGACGGTCGATCGGGGTCGATCGGGGTCGATCGGGGAGCGGGCGGCCGGGCGGCCGCGGGGGAGCGGGCAGGTCGGGCGGTCGGTGCCGTCGGCCGGACGGGGACGGTCGGAGCGGCGCCCGGACGGGGGTGCCGGGCGCCGCTCGGGCCTGGCGCCGGTCCCGGCCGGGCCTGCCCCGGAGGGCGGTGGTTCAGCGGTTGGCGCGCCGTACGGAGTCCACGCCGAGGGCCAGCGCGGCCAGGAGCACCGCGGCGGCGGCCACCGCGGCCGTGCCCGGGCCCTTGCCCTCCGCCACACCGAGGAAGTCGACCTCGGGGATGCGGTTGAACATCGCGTACCAGAGCAGCGGGTAGAGCGCCTGGAACAGCCGGGGACCGCGGCTGACGATCCCGCAGAGCATCGCCAGGGCGGGCACCACCAGGGCGCCGACCAGGGCGGCGACCGCCGCGCCGGTGTCGCCGGAGGCGATCAGCCGGACGATCGGCACCGCGGTGACGGCCAGCGCCACGGCGATCCCGGCGAGCAGCCCTGCCAGCAGCCGGCGGCCCGCGGCCGGGCAGGCGGCGAGCAGGTCGTCGATGCTCCCGGCGCCGGCGTGGTTGCCCATCCGGGACCAGATGAGCACCGGCCAGAGCACGGTGAGCGGCAGCACCGGGTGGAGGACGTTCCCGCTCGGGACGGACGCGGCGAGCACGGCCAGGGCCAGCGTGCCCAGCCACCACCAGCGCATGCCCTGGAGCAGGACGCGCACCTCGCCGACCAGGGTGGGCAGGAAGGACGAGCCCATCCGGGGCGGCGTCAACAGGGACGGGTCGAGGCCGAAGGAGGTGCCCGCGCCGGTGGCCGGCTCCTCGGCGTGGTGGGCGTGGTGGGCGTGGTCGGCGTGCTCGGCACCGGTCCGGTCGGCCGCGCCCTTGGCGCCCGGGAGCAGCGCGCCGACCGCGCCGATGGCGGCGGACGGGTCGAAGCGGCGGAACCAGAGCACCGCCAGCAGCGCGGCCACCAGCGAACCGGCCACCAGCAGCGCGGCGTTGGCCAGCAGTCCGCCGCCCAGGTCGCCGAGACCGAGGCCCTGCCAGTCGAAGGTGACCGGGGTCTTGTCGTCGGAGGTGAGGCCGACGCCGAAGCGCACCGCCTCGGCCGGGTGCCCGGCCGCCGAGATCGCCCGGCGCATCGACTCGCTGATCCGTTCCATGCTCAGCAGGTCGTACGCGCCGGAGGCCTGGGAGGCCATGATGCCGACCAGCCAGACCACGAACCAGATCAGCGCGCCGACGCCGCCGCGCAGGCCCGGCAGGGTGTCGAAGAGCACCGCGCAGGCCGCGACGAGGGCCAGCAGCGGGAGCGTGATCAGGACGAAGGGCAGCAGCAGGCGCACGACGTCGACGTGGTACGACTCGCCCTTGACCAGCTGCACGCCGAACGCGGTCACCGCGAGGGCGAACAGCATCGAGCCGAGCACCAGCAGGTTGCTGCAGAACTTGCCGAACAGGTACGAGGGCCGGGTCATCGGCGTGGCCGCGAGGATCTGGCCGACGCCGTTGCGCTCGTCCTTGGGGACGGTGCCGCGGGTGATGTTGAAGCCGGCCAGCGCCAACCAGACGGCGCCGCCGAGCGCGGTGACGGTGCCGACGTAGCCGCTGGTGTACAGGCCCCGGTAGCCGCTGATCTGGAAGACCTGCCAGGTCGAGGAGCCGACCGGGGCGGCCAGCAGGCCCAGGGCGAGCGTGCCGAGCAGGACCACCAGGTAGGCGGGGCGGCGTCGGCGCTCCCGGAAGTCGGCGAGGGCGAGCGCGGTGACGGTGCCCGCCATCAGCGCACCACCGTCTGCGGGACGGCGGGAGCCGGGGCGGAGGTCAGCAGCAGGTAGGCGTCGTCGAGCCCCGGCGGGACCGGCTCGGCGTGCTGGGCGGGCGCGTGCGGGGAGATCACCCGGGCGCGGACGCCCTGCGGGGTGCGGGTGGTGCCGCCGAGGACGAACCGCGAGCGCAGGGCCGGGATCTGGTCGGAGGCCACGGTGAGCTCCCAGACCGAGCCCTCGGCGAGCCGCAGGAGCTCCTCCGGGGTGCCGTGGTGGATCAGCCGGCCCTTGCCCATGATGGCGATCCGGTCGGCGGTGGCCGCCACGTCGGAGACGATGTGGGTGGAGAGGATCACGATCCGCTCGGAGCCGAGGCCGGTGAGCAGGTTGCTGAACCGCATCCGCTCCTCCGGGTCGAGGCCGACGGTCGGCTCGTCGACGATCAGCAGCTGGGGGTCGTTGAGCAGCGCCTGGGCGATGCCGACCCGCTGGCGCATGCCGCCGGACATCGAGCCGAGCCGCTGCTTGGCGGCTCCGGAGAGGTTGACCAGGTCGAGCAGCTCGGTGATCCGGGCGTTCGCGGAACGGCCCTGCAGCCCCTTGGCCGAGGCCAGGTAGGAGAGGAACTCGCGGGCGGTCAGCTGCGGGTAGACGCCGAAGTCCTGCGGCAGGTAGCCGATGGTGCGGCGCAGCGGGCCGGGGTTCTCGGCGATGTCGGTGCCGTTCCAGAACACCTGGCCGGAGGTCGGCTTGGTGACGGTGGCCAGGATCCGCATCAGGCTGGACTTGCCGGCGCCGTTGGAGCCGAGCAGGCCGAGCACGCCGGGGCGCAGGGTCAACGAGAAGGAGTCCACCGCGCGCTTGCCGCCGCGGTACTCCTTGGTCAGATCGGTGATCTGGAGTTCCATCGCTCAGTCTTTCGTGTTGACGCGGACGACGCCGACCTTGGAGGCGACGGTGATGGCGTGGGCGGAGTTCGGGTCCTCGTCGACCTCCACGTGGGGGTTGGACGAGCCGGCCTTGGCCTCGACGTGGTAGCGGGTGCCGTCCTCGGGGACCCGCACGGTGATGCTGCCGGTGTCGGACGCGGCCTTGACCTTGTCGGGCGCCTTGACGAAGGTCAGCTTCACGCTGCCGTTCTCGTTGGCGACGTCCACGTCGGCGGAGGAGAGGCCGCTCGCGTCGACCTTGCCCTTGTCGGTGCGGACGGTGAGCGGCGCGACGAGGCCGTCGAGGTCCACCGAGCCCTGCTCGGTCTTCACGTCGAGCTTGCCGTCGACGCCCTTGGCGGTGACGCCCGCCGATCCGCTGCCCTGGACGGTCACGGCCACGCCCTTGGGGACGTGCACGGTGTACTGGGCCTTGCAGTTGAGGACTATGCCGCTGCACTTGCCGGACAGCTTGAGGGTCTCGCCCTCCAGCGTCCAGGCGGCGTTGCCGTCCTTCGCGGCCTGGCCGGCGAGCCTGCGGTCGGCCCTCAGGGTGGTGCCGTCGGCGGGCACCAGGGTCACATCCTTGTCGGTGTCCACGGTGAGGTGCGTGCCCTGGAAGCCGAAGTCCTTGGAATCGTTGCGGGGTTGGGCGTCCAGGTCGTCGCTCACACCGCAGCCCGTGAGCGCGATGGCCAGTGCGGAGATCGGGGCCACCCAGGCCAGCTTGGCGGTCGACATTTTCATACCCGTCATGCTCCCGGCGGGGCAGGGGCCGCAACATCCGCCTTTCGGGAGAGATCGGCGGGGCGTCTCGTTCCTTTGGCCGAGGACGTGCTCTCGTTCTTTCGGCCGGGGCGGTGCGGATGAACGGACAGGGGTGGACCGGGGGTTCACTATACGAATTCCCCGGGGAAAGAGCGCCCGCCCGGTACGGGCCGGTGAAGGCCGTGCCGGGCGGGCGGGGAAGGGGCGTTCGGAAGCGGTTGTCGCGGGCCGTCGGCTCCGGCCTCAGATCAGCACGGTCCGCTTTCCGGTGACGGCGCTGATTCGCCGGGCGTCGCGGGTGAGATTGACCCGCTTGAGCCAGCGGTCGGTGCCGTCGAAGCGGCAGCGGAAGGACTCCCGGCCGTGCACCACCCGGAAGTTGTCGACGAAGACCAGGTCGCCGGGGGCGAGCGAGATCCGCTCCACGTGCTCGCCGAGGACGGCCTGGACGGTCTCCACGGCTTCGGCGGCCGCGGCGTCGCCGGGCAGCGGGCGCATGAAGTCGATGTCGAAGCGCAGGTAGGGGGCGTCCGGGGGGCCGAACAGCACGGCGCCGAGCTGCGAGCCGTCGCCGGCGCTGTCGGGCAGCGAGCCGAGGTTGTGGGAGTCGTCCGGGAGGAACAGGAAGCGCTCCTGGAACAGCACCTCGCGGACGTCCTGAGGCAGGTCGAGCGCCTCGGCGCGGACGTAGGTGGTGCCCACCCGGGTGGGGTTGCGCAGGCACAGCAGGGCCACGTAGTCGCTGCGGCAGGGGTGGAAGACGTCCTCGGTGTGGAAGTTGAGCTCCCTGGTGCTGCTGGCGCTGGTCAGCGAGTTGTCGTCCTCGGGGGTGGGGCAGACGTCGTGGACCAGCCGGCCGGCCTGCTGGCTGGTCCAGCCGAACGGCTCGGCGAGTCCGGCGCCGACCAGGGCCAGCACGCCCTCCTCGTGCCAGCCCGCGCCGAGCTTGGCGGCCGGCTCCCAGCCGAGCGGGGTGGGCTCCAGATCGGCCCGGACCGGAAGGTTGGAGACCACGGTGATGGCCTCCCCGCCGGTGCGGGTCGCGGCGAGGAAGGTCCGCAGCCGCTCCGGCAGCCGCTGGGCGGCGCCGGTGGCGGCCGCGGACATCCGCGAGGGGTCCTGGTCGCCGTTCAGGGACTCCAGGAATTCATCGGCGAGAACCGCGATCTCGTCGCGCTCTTCATCGTGCAACCGCAGCGTGGACACCGCTTTCCTTTCTTTCGCGTCGGTGCGCCCTGGGGATTTCCGGTCAGGACGCGATGGGGCGTGGACGGAGGTCGTTCCAGTTGCTCTCGATGTAATGCAGGCAGTCCTCTCTGGAGTCCGGTCCGTACGTCGACGACCAACCGTCTGGAACGTCGAGGAAGTCCGGCCAGAGGCTGTGCTGGTTCGCCTGGTTGACCAAAACCCGGAAGGTGCCGTCGGCATTCTCGAACGGGTTGCCCATTCGTCTCTCCCTGAACTGGTGTGGAGCTGGCACTGGTACTGGCACCGCTCATGCTGGGAAGCGGTTCGGCGTGCTGACAAGCTCGTTAAGCCAGGCCTTAAATCGGAAAACGGACCCTTCGACTTCGCTTCGCCGAATGCCCGTGAAGGGCCGCTAAATCGCGCTGACCTGCGGTTATCGTGCCCTGCTTAAGGAGCTGGAGCCTGCCGTTGGTTCCGGTCGAAACTGATGTCACCTGCCGGAAACCGAACAGGAGGCATCCATGTCGATCACTGAAGTGGCGATACCCGGGGCAAAACTGACATCGGCCGACATCTACAACTCGGCGGTGGCATCCTGGGCAATTGCCGCAGCCTGGGAGGTGGGCGCGCTCGACGAGCTGAACGGCGCCGCCTCTCTGGATGCGGAGGAACTGGCGGAAAAGCTCGGGCTGGACCCGGTCGCGTCCCGCGGGATGTTCCAGGCGCTCGCCTCGGTCGGGGTCGTCACCCGAGACGGCGGCACGATCAGCCCCGGCCCGCTCTTCGACGAGGTGAACACCTACCGGTCGTACTTCCACTGGCTCAGCCGGGGCTGCTCCGGCCTTTACACCGAAATGCCCTCGGTGCTCCGAAAAGAGAACCGGGTCGGCTCCTTCCACCACCGCGACGGCGCGGCCATCGGCTACGCCTGCCGCGAGCTGTCCTCGTTCTCGTTCGACCCGGCGTTCTGGGCCGCGATGGACCGGCTGCCGTTCGACTTCAAGGTCGCCGCCGACCTCGGCTGCGGCAGCGGCGAGCGGCTCATCCAGCTCGCCAACCGCTACCCGGGCACCCGCGGCCTCGGCCTCGACATCGGCCTCCCGGCCGTCGAGATGACCACTCGTGAGGTGGCCAGGGCCGGCCTGTCCGACCGCATCACCGCCCTCCAGGCGGACGCCCGCGACCTGGCCCCGCACTCCGTCTTCGCGGAGGTCGAGCTGCTCACCTGCTTCATGATGGGCCACGACTTCTGGCCCCGGGAGAACGCCGTCAAGTCGATGCGCACCCTGCGCGAGCGGTTCCCCAACGTGCGCCGCTTCCTGCTGGGCGACACCACCCGCACGGTCGGCTACCCGGACCGCGAGATCCCGCTGTTCAACCTCGGCTTCGAGTCCGCCCACGACCTGATGGGCGTGTACGTGCCCACCGTGGACGAGTGGTACGGGGTGTTCGAGGAGACCGGCTGGAAGCTGGCCGGCGAGCAGCGGATCGAGTCGCCCGCCGCCTCCGTCGTCTTCGAGCTGGAGTGACCCCGACACCATGACGACCACCTCGGCACCCCCCACCAGGAGCGTCGACCCGGCCAGTGCCGGCGGGCTCGGCCGGCTGCTGCACCGACTGATCCGCCGGCACACCGTCCCCGGAGCCCAACTCGCCCTCCTGCACCGGGGCGTGACCTCGGTCGTGGCGGCCGGGGAGGAGCGCTGCGACAGCGGCCGGCCGGTCACCGCGGAGTCCCGGTTCCCGGTCGGCTCGCTCACCAAGCCGTTCACCGCCGCGCTGCTGACGACCCTGGCGGACGAGGGCGAGGCGGACCCGGACGCCCCGCTCGGCGGGCAGTTCCGCGAGTTCGCGGCGCTGCCCGGGGCGCTCGGGAGCGAACTGACGCTGCGGCACCTGCTCACCCACACCGGCGGACTGCCCGGGAGCCACCCCGCCGAGCAGCCGCCGGCCGACCGCGACCAGTACCTCAGGGAGGCCGCGGCGGCCGTGGTCTGCCCGCCGGGCACGGCCTTCTCCTACTCCAACGTCGGGCTGGTGGCGGCCGGGCGGGTCGCCGAACTGGCCCTCGGCATGCCGTGGGAGGAGGCCGTCACCTCGGTCCTGCTGCGTCCGCTCGGCATCCGCGCGGCCTTCGTCACCGGCCCGGGCGCCGCCGCCGGGCACGTCCCCGGGCACGCCGCGCAGCCGGCGTACGGCACCGCCCGCCCGGTGGCCCAGCTGCTGCCGCCGGTGGAGGCGCCGGCCGGAGCGCTCGCGCTCGCCGCCGCGGACCTGCTGCGGTTCGGCACCCTGCTCGCGGACGAACCGGTGCGCCCGCGAGGGCCGCTGCTGCCGCCGCCCCGGGTCACCGAGGCGATGCGCCGGATCGAGCCGAACACCGACGCGTTCGGCCTGGCCGACGCCTGGGGCCTCGGCCTCGCGCACTACCTGGCCCCGGACGGCCGGACCTGGGTCGGTCACGACGGCACCGGCGACGGCACCTCCTGCCACCTGCGGGTCGACCCGCAGGAGGGCACGGTCGTCGCGCTGACCACCAACGCGGGCACCGGACTCGCGCTCTGGGACGACCTGCTGGCCGAACTGCGCGAGGCCGGGGTCGAGGTCGGCAGCCACCCCTTCACCCGGCTGCGCGGCGACGCGCCGCCGGCCCCCGACCACCTCCTCGCCGACTGCGCGGGGACCTACCGCAACGGCGCCACCGAGTACCGCCTGGTCCGCGACCCGGACGGCCTGCGGCTCGACCAGGGAGGCCGACCGTTCGCCCGGCTCGCCGTCCGGTCGGACCTGGCGTTCTCGGTCGTCGAGCTGACCACCGAGCGGACCGGCTACACCGGCCGCTTCCACCGGGACCCGGTCACCGGGCGGATCGACCGCATGCAGGTCGGCGGGCGCCTGGCGGCCCGGTGGTGAGCGGCGGCACACGGCAGTAACCAGCGTGTTCCGGACTCCCGCGACCCGCGGGAGTCCGAAGCCGTCGTCGGACCGGACGGCCGGGCGGCTGAACGGGCAGAGCAGACCGAAGGGCAGGAGAGACGACCATGTCGCACGAGGCGGCTTCCCCGGACGCACGGCTCATCACTGGCACCGACCCGGCGTCGGCGGAGGCGGCGGGGTGGCACGCGGGACCGCCGGCGCCCGCCGCCGCAACCCTGCCCGAGCTGCTGCGCCGGCAGGTCGGGCGGGCCCCGGGGGCGCCCGCGCTGGTGTCCGGGGCCGGCACCCTCTCGTACGCCGAGCTGGACAGCCGGACCAACCGGCTGGCGCACCTGCTGATCGACCGGGGCGTCGGCCCCGGCAGCATCGTGGCGCTCGGCATGGCCCGCGGCGCGGACCTCGTGCTGGCGGCCGTCGCCACCACCAAGGCCGGCGCCGCCTACCTGCCGGTCGATCCGGCCTACCCGGCCGAGCGGGTCGCCTACGTCCTCGCCGACGCCTCGCCGCGGCTGCTGCTCACCAACGGCGCCGGCTCGGTCCGGGCCGCCGCCGGCGCGTCGGCCGTGCTGGACCTCGCCGACCCGGCCGTCGCCGAGGCGCTGGCGGGCTGCCCGGACACCGACCCGGCCGCGGCCGGGAAGGTCGGGCCGGGACACCCGCTGGACGCCGCGTACGTCATCTACACCTCCGGATCCACCGGGCGCCCCAAGGGCGTGGCCGTGCCCCACCACGGCCTCGCCGCCCTCACCGCCCAGCACGTCGCCCGGCTGGCGGCCGGCCCCGGTTCCCGGGTGCTGCAGTTCGCCAGCCCCAGTTTCGACGCCTCGGTGTTCGAACTCTCCATGGCGCTGCTCACCGGCGGCACGCTGGTCCTGGCCGACGCCGCGCGGCTGGTGCCCGGTCCGGGCTTCGCCGACCTGCTGGCCGAACTGCGGATCACCCACGTCACCCTGCCGCCGGCGGTGCTCGCCACCCTGCCGGACGGGGCGGTCCCGGCCGGTGTCACCGTCGTCACGGCCGGCGAGGCCTGCTCCGCCGCGGTCGCGGCCCGCTGGGCGCCCGGCCGGCTGATGGTCAACGGGTACGGGCCGACCGAGTCCACCGTCTGCGCCACCATGAGCGACCCGATCCCCGGGGACGGCACCGCCCCCGACATCGGACGCCCGGTGACCGGCACCCGGGTGCACGTCCTCGACGAGCGGCTGCGGCCGGTCGCCCCCGGCGCCGTCGGCGAGCTGTACGTGGCCGGGAACGGGCTGGCGCTCGGCTACCTGGGCCGCCCCGGTCTGACCGCCGAGCGCTTCGTCGCCGACCCGTACGGACCGGCCGGCGGCCGCCTCTACCGCACCGGCGACCTCGCCGAGTGGACCGCGGACGGCGTGCTGCGCTACCGCGGCCGGACCGACGACCAGGTCAAGATCCGGGGCTTCCGGGTCGAGCTGGGCGAGGTCGAGGCCGCCGTGCTGACCCACCCGGCCGTCGCCGAGGCCGCCGCCGGAGCACCCGAGGACGAGCGCGGCCACCGCCGACTGGTCGTCCACGTGCGCGCGGAGGCGGGCCTGGCCGCGCCCACCCGGGCCGAGCTCGCCGCCCACCTGCGCCGCACCCTGCCCGAGCACCTGCTGCCCTCCGCGGTGGTCCCGGTCGGGCACTTCCCGCTCAACCCCTCCGGAAAGGTGGACCGCGCCGAGCTGCCCGCGCCGGACTGGACCGGCCGCGGGGTCGCCCACGTGCCGGCGGACGGCCCGGTCGAGGAGGCCGTGGTCCGGATCTGGGAGGAGGCCCTCGGCACCACCGGGGTCGGGACCACCGACGACTTCTTCGACCTCGGCGGCGACTCGCTGCTGGGCGCCCGCGTCCTGGCCCGGCTGAAGGCGGAGTTCGGCACCGCGCCGAGCCTGCGCGAGCTGTTCGCCGCGCCGACCGCGGGCGCGGTCGCCGCCCTGGTCGGACCGGCCGGGCACACCCCCGCCCCGGCCGGGGCCGTCGCGCGCGACGGCGCGCCGGGTGGCCACGGCGGCACCGTGCCGATGTCCTTCGCCCAGGAGAGCCTCTGGTTCCTCCACGACGCCGCCCCGGCCCTGGCCGGGTACGGTGCCGCGGTCGGCATCGAGCTGACCGGCGAACTGGACGACGAGGCGCTGCGCGCCGCCCTGGGCGCGGTGCTCGCCCGGCACGAGGTGCTCCGCACCACCTTCCGGGCCGGCGAGCACGGCGGCGTCCAGGTGGTGCACGAGCCCGGCGAGCCCGCGCTCGACGTGGTCGACCTCACCGCGCTGTCGGCCGGGAAGGCGGCGGACGAGCAGGAGCGACTGCTCGCCGAGGCGACGGCCCGTCCGTTCGACCTGGTGGCCGGGCCGCTGCTGCGCGCCCTGCTGATCCATCTGCCCGGGCAGCGGCACGTGCTGGTGCTGGACCAGCACCACATCGTCACCGACGGCTGGTCCACCCGCGCCCTGCTCCGGGAGCTCTTCGAGTTGTACGGCCGGGCCGTGCGCGGGCCGCTCGGCCCGGTGGCGCCGGCGCCCGACCAGTTCGCCCGCCACGCCGCCGACCAGCGCGACCGGGCCCGGGCCGGCGCCTGGGACGCCGACATCGCGTACTGGCGCGAGCGGCTCGCCGACCTGCCGCCGCTCGACCTGCCCGCCGACCGGCCGCGCTCGGCGGCCCGCACCGGCGCCGGCGCCCTGCACCGGTTCCGCGTCCCGGCCGAGCTGGCCGCCGGGCTGCGCGCCCTGTCCCGGGCCCGCCGGGCCACCGTCTTCATGACGCTGACCGCCGCCGTGCACGTCCTGCTGGCCCGGCACAGCGGCCAGCGCGACTTCGCCCTCGGCATCGCCACCGCCGGTCGCCGCGACGGCGTGGACGACGACACCCAGGGCTTCTTCGCCAACCTGGTGCCGCTGCGCACCGGGCTCGACCCCGCCCGGCCGTTCGGCGAACTCGTCGACGCCGTACGGGAGTCCACCCTGGTCGCGGTCGAGCACGGCGAGGTGCCGTTCGACCGGCTGGTCGAGGCGCTGCGTCCGGTCCGCGAACCGGGCCGGATGCCGCTGGTGCAGACCGCCGTCACCTACCAGGAGCCGCTGCTGCGCCCCGGGGCGGCGGCCGCCGGGCTCGACCTGGCCGAGGCCGAACTCCCGCGCTCCTCCTCGCGGTTCGACCTGCTCTTCGAGTTCTGGAACCACAGCGACACGCTCGGCGCCGGCATCGAGTACAGCACCGACCTGTTCACCGCCGCCACGGTGGCCCGGCTGGCGGACCACCTGCTCGGCCTGCTCCGGTCGGCCGTCGCCGACGCCGGCACGCCCGCCGGGGAGCTCGCCCTGGTCGGCGCGCAGGACGCCGGGGCCCGGCGGGCCCGGGCCGACTGGCACGACACCGGGACCACCTACCCGCGCGAGGCCCGGGTCCACGAGCTGTTCGAGCACGTCGCCCGGCTCCGCCCGGACGCCGTCGCCCTGGTGCACGAGGAGACCGAAGTCCGCTACGGCGAGCTCAACGCCCGGGCCAACCGGCTGGCCCGCCGACTGGCGGCCGCCGGGGTCGGGCGCGGCACGCTCGTCCCGGTCTGCGCCCGGCGCTCGCCCGGGATGGTCGTCGGGCTGCTGGCGGTGCTCAAGGCCGGCGGCGCCTACGCGCTGCTCGACACCGGCCTGCCGGTCGAGCGGCTGCGGCTGATGATCGAGGACCTGGCCGCGCCGGTCGCGCTCGTCGGGGCCGACGCCGAGGCGACCGTCCGGGCGGCCTGGCCCGCCGCGGGCGACCCGGTCCTGCTGTCGCTCACCGACCCGGCCACCGACGCCGAGGACGACTCCGACCCGGCCGTCCCGGGCAGCGCCGAGGACCCGGCGACGGTGATGTTCACCTCCGGCTCCACCGGTCGGCCCAAGGGCGTGCTGGCGGCCCACCGCGCCACCGTGCGCACCTTCGTCGGCACCGACTACGCCCGGTTCGGGCCGGACGAGGTGGTCCTGCAGTCGGCGCCGATCTCCTGGGACGCGTTCTCCCTGGAGCTGTTCGGCGCGCTGCTGCACGGCGCCCGCTGCGTCCTCCAGCCGGCCCCCACGCCCGAGCCGGAGGCGATCGCCGAACTCGTCGAGCGGCACGGCGTCACCACCCTGTGGCTGTCCTCCAGCCTGTTCAACGTGATGGCCGAGGAGTACCCGGGCATCTTCGGGACGCTCCGCCAGGTGCTGACCGGCGGCGAGGCCGTCTCGGTCGAGCACGTCGGCCGGGTGCTGCGCCGCCACCCCGGGCTGCGCCTGGTCAACGGCTACGGACCGGTGGAGTCCATGGTGTTCGCCACCACCCACCGGATCACCGAGCGGGACCTGGAGCGGGCCTCGGTGCCGATCGGCCGCCCGCTGGCCAACACCCGGGTCCACCTGCTGGACCAGGACGGCCGGCCGGTGGCGGACGGCGTGCCCGGCGAGCTGTACCTGGCCGGCGACGGCCTGGCGATCGGCTACCTGGGCCGGCCCGAGCTGACCGCCGAGCGGTTCGGCCCCGCGGTCTTCGACCCGGCCGAGCGGCTCTACCGCACCGGCGACCTGGCCCGGATGCTGCCCGAGGGCGTGCTGGAGTTCCTCGGCCGGGCAGACGACCAGGTCAAGGTGCGCGGCTTCCGGATCGAGCCCGGCGAGATCGTCGCCGCCCTGCTGCGGCTGCCGGAGCTGGCCGACGCCGCCGTCCTGGCCCTGCCGGACGGCGCGGGCTCCAAGCGCCTGGTCGGCTACCTGGTGCCCCGGGACGCCGAGCAGGGCGCGGACACCGCCGGGGTGCGCGCCGCACTGGCGGAGCACCTGCCCTCGTACATGGTGCCGTCCGCCTTCGTCACGCTGCCGGCGCTGCCGCGCAACGCCGCGGGGAAGCTCGACCGGGCCGCCCTGCCGGTGCCCGAGGCCGACGCCGGGCGGGCCCACCTGGCGCCGCGCGACGAGAAGGAGCGGCTGCTCGCGCGGACCTGGGCCCGGCTGCTCGGCGTGGAGCGGGTCGGCGTCGAGGACAACTTCTTCGAGCTGGGCGGGGACTCCATCCTCACCATGCGGGTCGCCGCCCGGGCCCGCGCCGAGGGGCTCGCCCTGCGCTCCGGCGACGTGATGCGGCATCAGACCGTCGCCGCACTCGCCGCCGTGGCGGTCTGGGCCCGGGACGAGGCGCCCGCCGCCGAACAGGGCCCGGTCGAGGGCGAGCTGCCGCTCACCCCGGTCCAGCGCTGGTTCCACGGCACCGACCCGGCCCGGCCCGGGCACTTCGACCAGACCGTCCGGGTCGAACTGGCCCCCGGAGTCGACGAGTCGGTCCTGGAGCGGGCGCTGCGCGCCCTGTTCGCGCAGCACGACGCGCTGCGGCTGCGCTTCACCGGGACCGTCGGCCACCACGCGCCCGGCCGGGGCGGCCCCCTGCTGCACGTCGTCGACCTGGCCGGCCTGCCGGTCGACGAGCAGGACCGCCGGATCGACGACGTGGCCGAGCGGGCCGAGGAGTTCGACCTCGCCGAGGGCCCGCTGTTCGGCGCCACCCTGCTGCGTGGTGACACCGGGCGGCCGGACGTGCTGGTGCTGGCGGCCCACCACCTGGTGGTCGACGGCGTCTCCTGGCGCATCCTGCTGGAGGACCTCGCCGACGCCTACCGGCAGGCCGCGGTCGGCCGGGAGGTGCGGCTCGGCGCCAAGACCACCTCGTTCCGGGCCTGGGCGCTCGACCTCGAAACCCGCACCGCCGCCGGCGAGTTCGAGCCCGAGCGGGCGTACTGGGACGGCGTGCCGGACCCGGCGACGCCCCGGCTGCCGCGCGACCGGGCCGGTGCCAACACCGCGGCCTCGACCCGCACACTGACCGTCCGGCTGACCGCCGCCGAGACGGACGCGGTGCTCCGGGAGCTCCCGGCCCGCTACCAGGGCGGCCCGGACGACGTCCTGCTGAGCGCGCTCGGCACCGCGCTGGCCGCCTGGACCGGCCTGCCGAAGGTGCTGGTGGACCTGGAGGGCCACGGCCGGGTCGAGCGGGACGGCACCGACCTGTCCCGCACCGTCGGCTGGTTCACCGCCGTGTACCCCGTCGCCCTCGACCTGCCCGACCCGGCCGCCGGCTGGCCGGCCGTGCTCAAGTCCGTCAAGCAGCGGCTGCGGGACGTCCCCGGCGGCGGCCTCGGCCACGGCGCGCTGCGCGACGCGGCCGCCCACCGCGCCGAGCGCGACCGCGCGCCCGAGGTGAGCTTCAACTACCTCGGCCGCTTCGAGGAACTGCCCGAGGGCGGCCCGTTCGAGGCGGGCACCCGGCCGCGGATGTGGCTGCGGCAGTCCCCGGAGTCGGTCCGTCCCCACCTGCTCGACGTCATCGCCGTCCTCGGCGACGGCGGCGCCCTGGAGCTGCTCTGGCAGTACTCCGACCAGGTGTACGAGGAGGCCACCGTACGGCGTCTCGCCGAGGCCACCGCCGACGCGCTGCGCGCGCTGGCCGCGCACGCGGGCGAGCCCGGAGCCGGCGGCCGGACCCCCTCGGACTTCCCGCTGCTGCGGCTGGACCAGGCCGCGGTGGACCGGCTGGCCGGTGACGGCCGGGCGGTGGCGGACCTCTACCCGCTCACCGCGATGCAGGCCGGCATGCTCTTCCACTCGTTGGAGGCCGCCGCCGAGACCGGCGGTCAGGACGCCTACTTCGCCCAGTTCGCCTTCGTGCTGGACGGCGTGGACCGCGTCGACCTGCTGGAACGCGCCTGGTGCGGCATCGTCGACCGAACCCCGGTGCTGCGCACCACGGTCGCCGACACCGGGGCCGGCGGGTTCGTCCAGCGGGTGCTGCGGACCGTCCCCACCCCGTTGACCGTGCTGGACTGGAGCGGACTGGACGAGGCCGGACGGGCCGAGGCGCTGGAGCGGCTCTTCGCCGCCGACCGCGCGCTCGGCGTGGACCTGGCCGGCGGCCCGCTCACCCGGCTCACCGCGGCCCGGCTGGACGGCGGCTCGCTCCACCTGCTGTGGACCTTCCACCACGCGCTGCTGGACGGCTGGAGCCTCTACCAGGTGCTCTCCGACCTGTTCGCCGAGTACGCGGCGCTGCGCGCCGGCCGGCCGTCCGCCGCCGTCGAGCGGCCGCCGTTCCGCGACTACGTGGCCTGGCAGCTCGCCCGGGACACCGGCGAGGCGCAGCGGTACTTCACCGAGCGGCTGGCGAGCCTGACCGCCGCCACCCCGCTGCCCTTCGACCGCAGGCCGACCGGCGAGCACCGGGTCAGGTCCTCCGCGCGGCTGCGGGTGGAACTGCCGGCGGAGCTGTCCGCCCGGGTCTACCGGGCCGCGCGGGACCGGCAGGTCACCGTGAACACGGTGGTCCAGGGCGCCTGGGCGCTGCTGCTGTCCCGGCTGTCCGGGCAGGGCGACGTGTGCTTCGGCGCGACCGTCTCCGGCCGTCCCAACGACCTCGACGGCGCACCGGACATGGTCGGGCTGTTCATCGGCACCCTGCCGGTCCGCGCCCTCGCGGACCCGCGGGCCGAGCTCGGGCCCTGGCTGCGCGAGCTCCAGCAGGAGCAGGTGCGGGCCCGCGTGCACGAGCACCTGCCGCTCACCGCGATCCAGGCCGGCAGCGGGATCGCCGCCCCGGCCAGGCTCTTCGACAGCGTGCTGGTCTTCGAGAACTACCCGGTGGACGACGCCGCGCTCACCGTCGGCGGCCTCGCCCTGCGCGACGTGAGCGCCGACGCCGAGACCACCAACTACCCGGTGGCGGTGGGCGTCTACCCGACCGAGCGGCTGACCTTCTCGTTCGCCTACGACCCCGCCCTGTTCGACGAGCGGACGGTGCGGACCTTCGCCGACCGGCTCGGTCTGCTGCTGGGCGGCATGGCCGAGCCGGAGCGGGACGCACCGACCCGGCTGGTGGACCTGCCCTGGCTGACCGAGGACGAGCTGGGGCGGCACCTGACCGGCGACGACACCGCGGTCGCCGTGGACCGCACCACCGTGCCGGAGCGGATCGCCGCCCAGGCCCGGCGCACTCCCGCGGCGCTCGCGCTGACCGGCCCCGACGGCCGCCTCGACTACGCGGACCTGGCCGCGCGCTCCGACGCGTTGGCCGCCCGGCTGCGCGCCGCCGGGGTCGGCACCGAGGACGTGGTGGCCGTCGCCATGCGGCCCTCCGCGCTGCTGGTGGTGACCCTGCTCGCGGTGTGGAAGGCCGGCGCCGGGTACGTGCCGCTGGACCTCCAGCACCCGGCCCGGCGGCTCGGCGCCCTGCTCGCCGAGTGCGGCCCGGTGCGGCTGCTGGCGGACGCCGAGGGCGCGGCTGCCCTGGCCGGCGAGGTGCCGGCCGGCTGCCCGGTGGACCTGGTGGACCTGGCGGGCCTGGCGGGCCCGTACGAGCGCACCGCGGTCGTGCGACCCGCCCCGGCGGACACCGCGTACGTGCTCTACACCTCCGGTTCGACCGGCACCCCCAAGGGCGTGGTCGTCGAGCACGCCTCGCTGGCGCACTACCTGGCCCACGCCGCCGACGCGTATCCGGGCCTGCGCACCTCGGCCCTGCTGCACTCCTCGATCGCCTTCGACCTCACCGTCACCGCGCTGTGGACCCCGCTGACCCTGGGCGGCACGGTCGTGGTGTCCCCGCTGGAGCCGGACGCGCTCGCCGAACTGGCCGCCGCCGGCACCGCGGTGGGCTTCGTCAAGGCGACGCCCAGTCACCTCCCGCTGCTGGAGTGCCTGCCCGACGTGGCGGCCGGCTCGGCCGACCTGGTGGTCGGCGGCGAGCAGCTGCCCGGCGAGAGCCTCGCCGGCTGGCGGGCCCGGCACCCCGGCAGCGCGGTGATCAACGAGTACGGGCCGACCGAGGCGACCGTGGGCTGCATCGTGTACCGGGCCGAGCCCGGGCAGCCGCTCGCCCCGGGCGCCGTCCCGATCGGCCGGCCGATCCGCAACACCCGGGTCCACCTGCTCGACGGCACGCTGCGCCCGGTGCCCGACGGCGTCACCGGCGAGCTGTACCTCGGCGGCGACGGCCTGGCCCGCGGCTACCGGGGCCGTCCGGCGCTGACCGCCGAGCGGTTCGTCGCCGCCCCGTTCGGTCCGCCCGGGGGACGGCTCTACCGCACCGGCGACCTGGCCCGGCGCCGTGCCGACGGCGTGATCGAGTACCTGGGCAGGGTCGACGACCAGGTGAAGGTGCGGGGCTTCCGGATCGAACTCGGCGAGGTGGAGAGCGCGTTGACCCGCCACCCGGGCGTCGCCGCGGCCGCTGCCACGGTCGCCGACGGGGTGCTCGGCGGGCACGTGGTGACCACCGGCGGCCCGGACGCGCCGGACGCGGCCGAGCTGCGCCGCTTCCTGGCCGGGCTGCTGCCCGAGCACATGGTCCCGGCGGGCTTCGCCTTCGTCCCGGCGCTGCCCCTCACCCCCAACGGCAAGGTCGACCGGGCGGCGCTCGGCCGACCCGCGGAACGGCCCGCCGAGCCCGCGGCACCGGAGTCGCGGGAGCCGCTGACGCCCACCGAGCAGGCCCTGGCGGACATCTGGTCGGACGTCCTGGAGGTGGCGCAGGTCGGCCGGGACGACGACTTCATCGGCCTGGGCGGGGACTCCATCCGGAGCCTGGGCGTGATGGCGAGCGTCCGCAGGGCGTTCGGGATCTCCCTGTCGCCGCGGGAGGTGATGACGGCCCGGACCGTCTCCGAGCTGGCGGCGCTCATCGAGGACAAGGTCCTGGCGGACATCCTGGCCGCCGAGGGACTGGCGGACACCGGCACGAGCAGCGAGGCATGAGGAGCATGAGCATGAACGGTCCCACGTCCCGGCCCGACCGACTGTCGGCGCTGGCGCCCGAGGTGCGCGAGAAGCTGCTGCGGCGGCTGGCCGGCCGGGGCGCGGCCCCGGACGCGCCCGCCGCCGCGGCGGACGCCGCGATCGGCGCCGGTCCGCGCCCGGAGGAGGTCCCGCTCTCCTCCGGCCAGCAGCGGCTCTGGTTCCTCAGCAGCCTCGCCCCCGAGGGCAGCGAGTACACCAGCGCATTCGGCCTGCGGCTGACCGGTCCGCTCGACCGGGACGCGCTGGCCCGGGCGGTGGACCTGGTGGTGGAGCGGCACGAGGTGCTGCGCACCAGCTACCGGGTCGAGGACGACCGGGTGCGCCAGGTCGTCCACCCGGCGGCGGCCGGCGTGCTGCGCCTCGCCGAGCCCGCCGCCGATGCCGGGGAGCCAGGTGCCGGGAAGCCCGGTGCGGGGGAGCCGGGTGCCGGGGAACCTGATGGCGAGGAGCCCGCTGTCGCGGCCGCCGTACGGGCCGAGCTCGCGACACCCTTCGACCTCGCGCGGGGCCCGCTGCTGCGTGCCCTGCTGCTGAGGTCCGCGCCGGAGCGGCACGTGCTGCTGATCACCGCCCACCACAGCGTCATCGACGGCTGGTCCTCGGGCGTGCTCTTCGACGAACTCGGCTCGGCGTACGCGGAGTTCGCCGCCGGCCGGACATCGCGCCCGGAGCCGGTCGCGGTCCAGTACGCCGACTACGCGCTCCGGCAGCGCGAGTGGCTGGCCGGGCCCGGCGTGAAGGCCGGGCTCGACTACTGGGAGAGCCGGCTGCGCGGCGCCGAGCCGCTCGGCCTGCCCACCGACCGCCCCCGCCCGCCGGTCCGGGACACGGCCGGCGCCGTGCTGCGGCTGGCCGTGCCCGCCGCGTCGACCGCTCGGCTCAGGGACCTCGCCCGGCGCGAGGGCACCACGCTGTTCCCGGTGCTGCTGGCCGGCTACCAGCTGCTGCTCGCCCGGCTCTCCGGGCAGCCGGACGTCACCGTCGGCACCGTCACCACCGGCCGCGGCCGGCCCGAACTGGAGCGTGCCGTCGGCTTCTACGCCAACACCGTCGCGCTGCGCACCGCGGTGGACGAGGAGGAGCCGTTCGCGGCGCTGCTCGCCCGGGTGCGGGACGGCGTGCTGGACGGCTTCGAGCACGACCAGGTGCCGTTCGACCGGCTGGTCGAACTGCTGGAGCCGGTCCGGGACCCGAGCCGCACCCCGGTGTTCCAGACCATGATGGTGCTGCAGAACGCGTTCGGAGCCCCGCTCGCCCTGCCCGGGGTGGCCGTCGAGCAGCTGGAGCTGCCGCGCTGGGAGGCCACCGTCGACCTCGGGCTGGAGTTCGAGGAGCGCGACGGGGAGCTGGACTTCGGCCTGTCGTACAGCACCGCGCTGTTCGACGAGCGGACCGTCCGGGCGCTCGGCGAGCGGCTGGTCGCCCTGTTCGAGGCGGTCGGCGAGCGGCCGGACACCCCGCTGCGCGCGCTGCCGCTGGTCTCCGCCGAGGAGGCGGCCGAGCTGCGCCGCGACTGGGACGCGGCCGCCGCCACCGCCGGCGACGGCCCCGCCACCCTGGTCCAGGCCTTCGAGCGGCAGGCCGCCGCCACCCCCGGCGCGCCCGCCCTGGTGTTCCGGGACGAGCGGCTCGGCTTCGCCGAACTCAACGGCCGGGCCAACCGGTTGGCGCGCCACCTGCGGTCCCTGGGGATCGGCGCGGAGAGCCTGGTGGCACTGGTGCTGCCGCGCTCGACCGACTTCGTGGTCGCGCTCTGGGCGGTGCTCAAGGCCGGCGCGGTGTACGTGCCGATGAACTCCGAGGAGCCCGCCGAGCGGATCGCCGACCTGCTACGCGGCATCCGGCCCGCGCTGGTGCTCGGCACCGGGGAGCCGGCCGGCGCGGTGCCCGCCGAACTGCCCCGGCTGCTGCTGGACGAGCCCGCCGTGGTCGCCGCCGTCGCCGCCCGGGACGGGCACGACGAGCCCGCGGCCGCCCCGGCCCCCGGGGACGCCGCGTACGTCATCCACACCTCGGGCTCCACCGGCCGGCCCAAGGGCGTGGTGGTCGAACACCGCTCGCTGGCCAACCTGTTCGCCCGCCAGCGGGACGAGCTGTTCCGGCCCGCGGCGGCCCTGCTGGGCCGCCCGCTGAGGGTCGCGCTGACCACGGTGCCGACCTTCGACGCGTCCTGGAACCCGCTGATGGCGGTGGCCGACGGCCACACCCTGCACCTGGTGGACAGCGAGACCCGGCTGAACGCCGACGACCTGGTGGCCTACGCGCGGCACGAGCAGGTGGACCTGTTCCAGCTCACGCCGTCCTTCGCCCGCCCGGTGCTCGACGCCGGCCTGCTCGCCCCCGCCGCGCCGCACCGGCCCGCCGTGCTGGTGCTCGGCGGCGAGGCGGTCGGCGAGGAGCTGTGGCGCGAGCTGGCCGCGACCCCGGGGCTGACCGCCCACAACTTCTACGGGCCGGCCGAGTGCACCGTCGACACCCTCGCCGCCCGGGTGGACACCGCCCGCGCGCCGGAGCTCGGCCTGCCGGTGCGCGGCACCCGGGCCTACGTGCTGGACGCGCACCTGCGCCCCGTCCCGGCCGGCGTGCGCGGCGAGCTCTACCTGGCCGGTCTGCCGGTCGGGCGCGGCTACCTGCACCGGGCCGCACTGACCGCCGAGCGCTTCGTCGCCGACCCGTTCGGCCCCGCGGGCACCCGGATGTACCGCACCGGCGACCTGGTCCGCCGCACGCCGGACGGGCGGCTGGAGTTCGCCGGCCGCGGCGACGACCAGGTCAAGATCAACGGCGTCCGGGTGGAGCCGGGCGAGATCGAGGCGGCGCTGCGCTCCCACCCCGCGGTGGACGACTGCGCGGTGGTGCCCCGGGTCGGCCGGGCCGGCGTCCAGCGGCTGGTGGCCTTCGTGGTGCCGAGCGCCGCGGTACCGGGCGCGGCCGCGCTCCGCGCCCACCTGCACGGCCTGCTGCCGGACTACCTCGTCCCCGCCGCCTTCGCCTTCCTGACGGCGCTGCCGCGCACCGCCGGCGGCAAGACCGACCGCCGGGCCCTGCCGGAGAGCGCCGTCGAGCCGGAGCCGGCCACCGGCTACGTGCCGCCGCGCACCGACGTCGAACGGGCTCTGGCCGGGATCTGGGCCGAACTGCTCGGTGCCGACCTGGTCGGCACCGAGGACAACTTCTTCTCCCTCGGCGGCGACTCCATCCTCAGCATCCAGGCCGTCTCCCGGGCCCGGGCCGCCGGGTTCCTGCTCCAGTCCAGGGACATCCTGGTCAAGCAGACCATCGCCCGGATCGCCCCCGGCGTCACCACCGCGGCCGACACCGTCCAGCCGTACGAGCACCGGGGGCCGGCGCCGCTGGCCCCGATGCAGCACCGGCTGCTGGCCGGCGCGGCCGACATCCCCCGGTTCACCATGTCGCTGCTGCTGGAGCTGGTTCCCGGCACCGACCCGGCCGCACTGGCGCGGGCGCTGGAGGCCCTGGTCGCCCACCACCCGGCGCTGCGCACCCGGCTGCGCCGCGCGGACGGCGGCTGGCTGCAGGAGGCCGCGGCGCACCAGGACGGCCCGCTGCTGAGCCGCCGGGACACCGCCGGCCCGGGCGGGCCGGAGCGCGCGGCGGCGCTGCGCGAGGAGGCGGAGTCGGCCCGTCGCGCCCTCGACCCCGAGCACGGCCCGGTGCTGCGCGCCGTGCTGTTCGACGAGGGTGCCGGGGCCGGCCCCCGGCTGCTGCTGACGGCGCACCACCTGGTGGTCGACGGCGTCTCCTGGCGCATCCTGCTGGACGACCTCGCGACCGGCTACGAGCAGGCCAGGGCCGGCCGACCGGTCGACCTCGGCACCCCGACCACCCCGTTCGCGGCCTGGTCCGCCAGGCTCGCCGAGTACGTCCGCGACGGTGGCCTGGACGCCGAACTCCCGTACTGGCGAAGGATCGCGGAGGAGTCCTTCGAGCTGCCCGCCGACGGCACGGGGCCCAATACGGTGGCCTCGTCGGAGCGCACGGACTTCGCCCTCACCGCCGAGGAGACCGAGGCGCTGCTGCGCGACGTCCCGTCGGTCTACCGGACCAGGGTGGACGACGTGCTGCTCACCGCCCTGGCCGGCGCGCTCGCGGAGTGGACCGGCCGCGAGCGGGTGCTGGTCGGCCTGGAGGGGCACGGGCGCGAGGACGTCCTGCCCGGCGCCGACCTGTCCCGTACGGTCGGCTGGTTCACCGCCGTCCACCCGGTCGCGCTGACGGTGGCGGCCGGCGACGGGGTCGCCGCGCGACTGAAGTCGGTGAAGGAGCAACTGCGTGCCGCCCCCGCCAAGGGCTTCGGCCACGGCGCGCTGGCCGCCCACCGGGCGGGCTTCACCCCGGCCGCCGCGCCGGCCGTGACCTTCAACTACCACGGGCAGCTGGACGGCGCGTTCGCCGCCCGCTCCCTCTACCGCGCCCACCTGGGCGACGGCGGGCCGCAGTGGGACGGCGACCACGAGCGGAGCGCGCAGATCGAGGTGGTCGGCGCCGTCTCCGACGGGGTGCTCACGCTGTCCTGGTTCACCTCCCGGGCGCTGCACCGGCCGCAGACCGTCCGGCGGCTCGGCGAGTCGCTGCTGGCGCACCTGCGGGCCGTCATCGCGCACTGCGCCGAGCCCGGCGCCGGCGGCCGCACGCCGTCCGACCACCCGTTGGCCCGGCTCGACCAGGCCGCCCTCGACCGGCTGGTCGGCGACGGCCGGGGCGTGGACGACGTCCTGCCGCTCACCCCGCTGCAGGGCGGCATGCTCTTCCACACCCTGACCGACCCGGACGGCGGCGCCTACGTCGACCAGCTGGCCCTGCGGCTGGAGGGACTGGCCGACGCCGAGGCGCTGGCCGGGGCCTGGCGCGAGGTGTTCCGGCGCACCGACGTGCTGCGCACCACCGTCCGCTGGGAGGGCGTGCCCGAGCCGGTCCAGCTGATCCGCTCGGACCTGGAGCCGCCGGTCGAGCTGCTCGACTGGCGCGGGGACCCCGACCCCGGCCGGCGGCTGGACGAGCTGGTCCGGGCCGAGCGCGAGCGCGGCATCGACCTGGCCGCCGGGCCGCTGATGCGGATCGTCCTGGCCCGGGTCGACGACCGGACCGTCCACCAGCTGTGGACGTTCAGCCACCTGCTGCTGGACGGCTGGAGCACCGCCCAGCTGTTCGAGGAGGTGCTGGAGCACTACGTCGCCGCCGTCGAGGGGCGGGCCGCCCTCCCGGTCAGCCGGCCCTCGTTCCGCGAGTACCTGGAGTGGCTGGCCGGGCAGGACCGCGAGGCCGCCCTGGCGCACTGGCGGCAGGTGCTGGCCGGCTTCGCCGAGCCCACCGCGCTGCCGGTGGACCGCCAGCCCGCCGCCGACCACCGCACCCGGGCCGTCGGCTCGCACAAGCTCGCCCTGGACCCGGCGGTCACCGGGGTGCTGGCCGACTGGTGCCGGGAGAACCGGATCACCCTCAACACCCTGATGCAGGGCGCCTGGGCGATCCTGCTGTCGCGGCACGCCGGCGAGCCGGACGTGGTCTTCGGCGCCGTCGTCTCCGGACGCACCCCCGAGGTGCCGGGGATCGAGAGCGGCATCGGCATGTTCGTCAACACCGTCCCGGTCCGGGCCCGGGTGGCCGGACCGGAGGCGGACGGTGACCTCGGGGCCTGGCTGCGCGCCCTGCAGGCGGCGCAGGCGGAGAGCACCGCGCACGACTACCTGGCCCTCTCCGACGTCCGGCGCTGCGCCGAACTGGCCTCCGGGGAGCGGCTGTTCGACAGCGTGGTGGTCTTCGAGAACTACCCGGTCGCCGAGGGCGCCACCGGCCGCGACGGGGTGGGCGTCCAGGTGCTGCGCGCCTCGGACAGCAGCACCGTGCCGCTCACCGTCAGCAGCCACGCCGACACCGCGCTGCGGATCGAACTGACCTACGATCCCGAGCTGTTCGACGCCGCCACCGTGGAGCGGATCGGCGGCCGGCTGCGCACCCTGCTGGAGGGCGTGGCCGCGGACCCGCACCGCGGGCCGGCCGCGCTGCCCTGGCTCACGGAGCGGGAGCGGCACACCCTGCTCGTCGAGTGGAACGACACCGCGCGCCCGCGCCGCACCGAGGCACTGGTCCAGGAGCTGTTCGACGCCCAGGTCGCTGCCCGCCCGGACGAGGTGGCCGTCCTGGAGGCGGACGGCGGGGCTCCGCTGACCTTCCGGGAGCTGGACCGCCGGGCCAACCGGCTCGCCCGTCGACTGGTCGCCGCCGGTGCCCGGCCGGGCGAGCGGGTGGCACTGCACCTGGAACGCTCCACCGACATGGTGCTCGCCGTGCTCGCGGTGCTGAAGTCCGGCGCCGCCTACGTGCCGCTGGACCCGGCGTACCCGCGCGAGCGGCTGGAGTTCATGCTCTCGGACGCCGAGCCGGCGGTGGTGCTGAGCCACGCCGCGATCGCCGACCGGCTGCCCGGCCACGGCGGCGCCCTGGTCACCGTCGAGTCCGTCGAGTCCGTCGGGTCCGGAGCCGACACCGGCCCGGAGACCCCGCCGGAGGTCGCCGCCGGGCCGGACGACCCGGCGTACGTGGTGTACACCTCCGGCTCCACCGGCCGGCCCAAGGGCGTGGTGGTGACCCACCGGAACCTGCTCCACATCGCCGACGCCTGGGACGAGCTGTACGACCTGACGGAACGCAGGCTGCGCTTCGTCTCCATCACCAGCCTCTCGGTGGACCTCTTCCTGGCCGACCTGCTCCGCTCGGTCTTCTTCGGCGGTTCGCTGCTCGTCGTGCCGACCGACCTGGTCACCGACCCCGCCCGGCTGCTCGCGCTGGTCGAGCGGGTCGGCGGTACCGCGATCGAACTGGTCCCCTCGCTCGCCAAGGCACTGGTCGAGGAGGTCGGCGGGCGCGGCGAGCGGCTGCCGGCCTTCCAGGTGATGTCGGTCGGCTCGGAGGGCTGGCGCGTCGACGACTGCCGCGAGCTGCTGGAGCACGCCCACCCGGACACCGTGGTGGTCAACGCCTACGGGGCGACCGAGGCCACCGTCGACTCCACGGTGTTCGTCCCCACCCCCGAGCGGCTGGCCCGGCTCGCCGCCTACGTGCCGGTCGGCAGTCCGATCGGCAACACCCGGGTGTACGTCCTCGACGAGCGGGGCGAGCCGGTGCCGGTCGGCGTGCCCGGCCACATCCACATCGGCGGTGACGGCGTGAGCGCCGGCTACTGGCGGCGTCCCGAGCTGACCGCCGAGCACTTCCTGCCCGACCCGTTCACCCCGGGCGGCCGGCTGTACCGGCCGGGCGACCTGGGCCGCTGGACGGCCGACGGCGTCCTGGAGTTCCTCGGCCGGGCCGACCACCAGGTCAAGATCCGCGGCTTCCGGATCGAGCTCGCCGAGGTCGAGGCGGCGCTCACCGCGCTGGACGACGTGGCCGAGGCGGTCGTGGTGGCCCGCCGCGACCGGGGCCGGGACCGGCTGGTGGCGTACGTGGTGCCCGCCGTGCCCGGCGCCGGGATCGACCCGGCCGGGCTGCGGGCCCGACTGGCCGCCGGCCTCACCGAGGCGATGGTGCCCTCGGCCTTCGTCGGACTGGAGCGCGTCCCGCTGCTGCCCAACGGCAAGACCGACCGCCGGGCGCTGCCCGAGCCGCCCGAGGACCTCGCCCTCGGCGGCGAGTACCTGGCCCCCGAGGGCGCCGCGGAGACCCTGCTGGCCGGGATCTGGGCGGAGGTGCTGGGCGTCGAGCGGATCGGGGCCGAGGACAACTTCTTCGAGCTGGGCGGTGATTCGCTGCTGAGCATCCGGGTGGTGTCCCGGCTGCGGCAGCACCTGGACTCCGGGATCTCCCCGCGCGCCCTGTTCAGCGCGCCGACCGTCCGGTCGCTGGCCGCGCTGCTCGCCGCCGAGCGGGAGGCGCCCGCCGCCGCGCTGGTGCCGGTCGGCCGGGAGAGCGCCCCGCCGCTCTCCTTCGGACAGCAACGGCTGTGGTTCCTCGGGCAGTTCGGCGGGACCGGCGCCGAGTACAACTCGCCGCTGGGCCTGCGGGTGCACGGCCCGTTGGACGCCGACGCGCTGGAACTGGCGCTGGCCGACCTGGTCGACCGGCACGAGTCGCTGCGCACGCTCTTCGGCCAGGTCGACGGCGAGGGGCGGCAGTTGATCGCCCCGGCCGGACGGCCCTTCGCGCTGGCCCGTACCGACCTGGCCGGCCACCCCGCGCACGAGCGCGAGGACCGGCTGCGGGCGGCCATCGGCGCCGACGGCGCCACCCCGTTCGACCTGCGCACCGGTCCGCTGTTCCGGGCCCACCTCGTCCGGCTGGCCGAGGACGAGCACGTGCTGACCCTGGTCCTGCACCACATCGTCACCGATGGCCGCTCGGCCGGCGTGCTGGTCCGCGACCTCGCCGAGCTGTACCGCGTCCGACGGCACGGCGGCACCGCCGACCTGCCGGAACTCCCCGTCCAGTACGCCGACTTCGCGGCCTGGCAGCGTGCCCGTTGGGAGCGCGAGGGGAGCGGCCTGCTCGACTGGTGGCGGGAGCGGCTGGCCGGCCTGGAGCCGCTGGAACTGCCCACCGACCGGCCCCGGCCGCCGGTGCGCGGCCGCGAGGGCGCGCAGCTGGAGTTCGCCGTGGACGCGGAGACCGCCAAGCGGCTCAAGCGGATCGCCCAGGACGGCGGCGCGACGCTGTTCACCGTGCTGGTCGCGGCGACCCAACTGGTGCTCGCGCACTGGTCGGGCCAGGACGACATCGCGGTGGGCACCGTCTCGGCCGGTCGCGACCGGCCCGAACTGGAGCAGGTGGTCGGCTTCTTCGTGGACACCCTGGTGCTGCGCTCCGAGGTGGACTGGGAGGAGGGCTTCGACGGCTTCCTCGGCCGGGTGCGGGAGTCCGTCAACGGCGCCTTCGCCCACGCCGACGTGCCCTTCGACCGGCTGGTCGAGGCGCTGCGGCCGGAGCGCGACCCGAGCCGCACCCCGCTGTTCCAGACCATGGTGGTCCTCCAGGACGCCCCGGGCGGCCCGGCGCGCCTCGACGGTGCCCGCACCGAGGAGTTCGGCCTGCCCACCGGCGGCGCCGCGTTCGACCTCACCTTCCAGTTCCAGGAGACCGACCGGGGCCTGGACGCCGCCCTCCAGTACAGCGTCGGCCTGTTCGACCGGAGCACCGCCCGCCGGATGGCCGACGCCCTGGTCCTGCTGCTCGGCGGCATCTCTGAGCGCCCGGGCGACCCGCTGCGCGAACTCCCCTACGTCCCGGCCGAGGAGCTGGTGCTGGAACCCCGGCGCTGGCACCGGGACCCGGACGGGGAAGCCGGCGTGCTCGCCCACGAGCTGGTGGGCCGGCGGGCCGCGGAGCGCCCGCACGCGGTGGCCGTGGTCGCCGACGACGGGACCGAGGTCTCGTACGGCGAACTCGACGCCCGGGCCGGGCACCTGGCCCGCCGGCTGGTCGCCCGGGGCGTCACCCCGGACACCCTGGTCGGCGTGTTCGCCGACCGCGGGGTGGAGATGGTGGTGGCGGCGCTCGCGGTGCTCAGGGCCGGCGGCGGCTACGTGCCGTTGGACCCGCAGTACCCGGCCGACCGGATCGGCGCGATGATCAGCGGCACCGCGGTCCCGCTGCTGCTCACCCAGGCGCACCTGGCCGAGCGGCTCCCCGAGGGGCCGTTCACCGTCCTGCGGATGGACGGGTCGGACGGGTCGGACGGGTCGGACGGGTCGGACGGCGATGCGGCCCCGGCCGGCACCGCGCTGCCCGGCGAGCCGGGCTCCCCGTACCGGGTGGAGGCCGACCACGTCGCCTACGTGGTGCACACCTCCGGTTCCACCGGCCGCCCCAAGGCCGTGGTGATCAGCCACGGCGCGATCGCCCGGACCGCCCGGGTGCTGCGCGAGGCCTGGGACATCACCGCCGACAGCCGGGTGCTGCAGTACGCGCCGGCCAGCTTCGACGGCGGGGTGTGCGACCTGTTCTGCACCCTCACCGCGGGCGGCGCGCTCTGCCTCACCAGCCCGCGCCCCGCGCCCGACCCGGCCGGGGAGATCATCCGGACCGGCGCCACCGTCGCGGTGCTGCCCCCGGCGCTGCTGGCGGTGATGGACGCCGAGCGGCTGCGCGGCCGGCTGCCCACCGTCGCCGCCGCCGGCGACGTCTGCCCGCCCGACCTGGTGCGCACCTGGTCGCAGGGCCGGGAGTTCTTCAACGTGTACGGGCCGAGCGAGGCCACGCTGGTCTCCACCCTGTGGAGTCCGGGCGAGCTGCACGCGGGCGCCCCCGTGCCGGTCGGCACCGAGCTCAACGGCGTCGGCCTGCACGTCCTCGACCGCCACCTGCGGCCGGTCCCGGACGGCGTGCCCGGCGAGCTCTACATCGACGGCCCCGGGCTCGGCCGCGGCTACGCCGGACAGCCCGGCCTGACCGCCGGGCGGTTCGTCGCCAACCCGTTCGGCGGGCCCGGGAGCCGGATGTACCGCACCGGCGACCTGGTCCGCCGGGTGGCCGGCGGCGAGCTGGAGTTCGTCAGCCGCACCGACACGCAGTTCAAGGTCCGCGGCCACCGGGTCGAGCCCTCCGAGATCGAGGCCGTGCTGCTGCGCGAGCCCGGCGTCGGGGACGCCGCCGTGGTGGTCTTCAAGCCGGAGGGCGGCCGCGAGCTGCTGGCCGCGTACGTGGCCCCGGGCGCCCGGTCGGGCGCCTCCGAGCTCTCGCCCGCGCTGCTCAGGGACGCGGTGGCCCGCGCCCTGCCCGGCTACATGGTGCCGGCCGCCGTCCAGGTGCTCGACCAGCTCCCGGTCGGCACCAACGGCAAGGTGGACCGGCGCCGGCTCCCGGCGCCGACCGGACCGGACACCGCCGTGGCGGCCCGGGTGGCGCCGCGCGGCCGGAAGGAGGAACTGCTCGCCCGGATCTGGGCGCAGACGCTCGGCGTCGAGCGGGTCGGCGTCGAGGACAGCTTCTTCGACCTCGGCGGCGACTCCATCCTCAGCATCCAGGTGGTCGCCCGGGCCCGCCGGGCCGGACTGCGGCTGGACGCCCAGGACGTCTTCCTGCACCAGACCGTGGCCGAACTCGCCGCCGCCGCCACCGAACTCGCCGCCGCCGCCACCGAGATCGGCGACGGCGCGGCCGAGGGCCGGCCGCCGGCCGTCGGGCCCGTCCCGCTGACCCCGGTGCAGCGCTGGTTCTTCGACACCCACGACCACCCGCACCACTTCAACCAGTCGGTGCTGCTGGAGCTCGGCGCGCCGGCCGACCGCGCGGCGCTCACCGCCGCGCTGGAGGCCCTGGTCGAGCACCACGACGCGCTGCGGATGCGCTACACCCGCACCGCCGACGGCTGGGCCCAGGAGAACCCGCCCTACCGGGCCGGCGAGCCGCTGCTGCGGGTGGTGGACACCTCCGCCACCCCCGACGGCGAACTGGGCGCGCTGCTGGACCGGGAGGCCCGCGCCACCCAGGCCGGATTCGACCTGGGCCGCGGCCCGCTGCTCGCCGCCGTCCTCTTCGAGTCCGGTGGACGCCGCCGCGACCGGCTGTTCCTGACGGTCCACCACCTGGTGGTCGACACCGTGTCCTGGAACATCCTGCTGGACGACCTGGACGCGGCCCACGCCCAGGCGGCGGCCGGGCGGCCGGTCGACCTCGGCCCGCGGAGCACCACCTTCCAGGAGTGGTCCGCCCGCCTGGTCGAGCACGTGCGCTCCGGCGCGCTGGACCACGAGCTCGACCACTGGAACGGGGTCGGCGCCGCCCGGCCGGTGCCCCGCGACCTCGACGGCGTCGCCACCGTGGGCGGCGGCCGGGAGGTGCGGGTGCGGCTCGGCGCCGAGGACTCGGCCCAGCTGGCCGAGCACGCGCCGACCGTCTACCGCACCAGGGTCGAGGAGATCGCGCTCGCCGCGCTCGCCCGGGTGCTGGCCCGCTGGACCGGCGAGGACGAGGTCACCGTCGACCTGGAGGGCCACGGCCGCGAGCGGCTGCTCGACGACGTCGACCTGTCCCGGACGGTCGGCTGGTTCACCGCGGTGCACCCCGTCCGCCTCGCCGTGCCCGAGGGCGACGACTGGCGGGCCCTCACCCGCGTCGTGCGGCGGCAGCTGCGTGCCGTCCCCGGCAAGGGCCTGGGCCACGGCCCGCTGCGCCACCTGCACCCGGACACCCCGCTCACCGGGCCGGACCCGGACGTGGTGTTCAACTTCCTCGGCCGGCACCGCAGCGACGGCGGGCCCGGCAGCGGGCTCGTGCACACCGTGCACGGCGCGATCGGCCAGGACCTCGGCCCGGACGACCGGATGGAGCACGTGTTGGAGATCGTCGGCGGGATCCACGACGGGCGGTTGGAGTTCACCTGGTACTACTCCCCGGCCGTCCACCACCACGGGACGGTGGAGCGGCTGGCCGCGGAGTTCGCCGGCGTGCTGCGCGCGATCGCCGACGAGTGCCGGGAGGTGCGGGGATGAGCGAGCTGGCACCCGCCGCCGACCGCCCGGCGGCCGTCACGGAACCGGAGCTCCCGCTCCGCCGCAACCGGGTCTACCACCTGCTGTGGATCGGCACCACGGCCTCCGAGACCGGTCTCAACGTCTCCACCATCGCCTTCCCGCTGCTCGCCCTCGCCACGACCGGCTCCCCCGGGGTGGCCGGCGCGGTGAGCGCGGTCAACGCGGTGGCCCAGGTGGCCGTCGGGCTGCCGGCCGGTGCGCTGGTGGACCGCTGGGACCGCAAGAAGATCATGGTGGTCTGCGTGCTGGTCCGGGCGGTGATGCTCGGCCTGCTCGCGCTCGCCGCCGCCACCGGGCACGTCACCACCTGGCTGCTGCTGCTCACCGCGGCCGTCGCCGGGGCGGCCACCAGCCTGTTCGACCCGGCCGAGCGGGCCTCGCTGCCCCTGGTGGTGACCCGTGGGCAACTGCCCACGGCGCTCTCGGTGAACACCGCGCGGATGCACCTCGGGCAGCTGGTCGGCACCTCGGGCGGGGGGTTCCTGTTCGGCCTGGGACGGGCCGTTCCGTTCCTCGCCGACGCCGTCGCCCACCTGGTGGCCTTCGTGACGCTGCTGTTCGTCCGGCTGCCGAAGCAGGAGCGCAAGCCCTCCCCGATCTCGACCATCCCGCGTGACATCGTGGCCGGCTTCGCCTTCCTGGTGCGCCAGCCGTTCATGCGCTCGACCACCCTGCTGCTGCTCGGCCTCAACCTGCTGTTCCAGGCGCTCTACCTGGTCGTCATCGTGGCCGCCGAGCAGAACGGGGCCTCGCCGGGGAAGGTCGGCACGATGGCCGCGATGTTCGGCGTCGGCGGCCTGATCGGCGCGCTCGCGGCGCCGCGGATCTCCCGCTCGATCACGCCCTACCAGGCCGTGGTCGGGATCATCTGGCTGCTCGCGGTGCTCGTCCCGCTGATGTCCGTCACCAGCGGCGCACTGGTCTGGGGCGGCTTCCTGGCCGCCATGGCCTTCCTCGCGCCGACCGCGTACACCGTCGTCGGTACGCAGCAGATCCTGCTCACCCCGGACGGCATGCGCGGTCGGCTGAGTTCGGCGACCAACCTGTTCAACGGCGGCGCGCAGGCCGGCGGCGCGGCCCTGGGCGGGCTGCTCTCGCAGTGGCTGAGCGGCACCCAGGCGATGCTCGGCTGCGCCGCCGGCCTGGCGGTGCTCGGGCTGGCCGGCGCGGCGGCGGGCTCGCTGCGGCTGCCGTCCGCCGATCAGGTGAGGGAGGCCGGTCAACCCGGAGAGGACTGATCGCCCGAGCGGGTGAGAGTGCCCTGAGTGTGCCCGGCCCGGCCGCCCGCCCCGTCGCCGACGTCGCGGGCGGCCGGGACGCCGTCCAGCGGCAGGAGGACGGCGACCTGCCAGCCGCCGTTCGCGCAGGCCCCGGCGGTGAGCTCGCCGCCCAGCCCCGCGACCCGCCGACGCAGCTCCCGGATGCCGGTGCCGCCGCCCTCGCGCTCGACCGCCGCCGCGGTGTCCGCCCGGGTGCCGGCCGGGACCGCCTCGTTGTGGACCAGGATCCGCAGGGCGCCGCCGTCGGCCACCCGCTCGGCGGTGACCGTCACCCTGGGCGAGGCGGGGGCGTGCCGGCGGACGTTGGTGAGCGCCTCCATCACCACCCGGTAGCCGACGGCGTCGACCAGCTCCGGCAGGCCGTCCACGGCGCCGGGGGAGAGTTCGAGCCGGGCCGGGATCATCCCGGTGCGCTCGAACCGGTCCATCAGGTCCGGCAGTTCGTCCAGCGAGTGGGGCCGGGCCGCCGCGTTCTCCTCGGGATCGTCCGCCGCCGGCTCGTCCCCGCCCCGGCCCGGCCGGCGGTCCTCCTCCAGCTCGCTGAGGATCCGGATCGTCCGGTCCATCGACTTCAGCGCCTGGATGCCGGCGCTCTCGATCTGCGGGAGCAGCGCCAGCGCCTTCTCCGGCGACTCCTTGGCCAGCATCTGGGCCGCCTGCGCCAGCACCATCACCCCGGTCACGTCGTGCGCGGCGAAGTCGTGCAGGTCCCGGGCGACGTGCAGCCGTTGGGCGCGCCGCTCCTCCGTGACCGCCAGCCTGCGCCGGCTGTCCAGCGAGCGCAGGTAGCAGGACGCCCCCACCGCGGCCACCGCGGCCAGGCCCCAGACCACGCAGAGCCCGATGGTCTCGCGCGGCCCGGCCGGCGGGTCGAGGGTCAGCGCGATCCGCAGCGGCAGCAGGGTCACGGTCACCAGCAGGAGCAGCCCCAGCAGGGCGGCGACCGCCGGAGCGGACCCGCGCACCGCGGGCATGACGGTGACCAGCAGGGCGACCGACTCGACCAGGATCCAGAGCCCGGAGGTGTTGTCGGCGGGGCCCTCGTAGCGGAACGTCGCGTACAGCGAGATCGCGCAGGCCACCGGGACGGTCACCAGGTTCCGGGTCCGCGGTTGCCCCGGCAGCCACACGATCAGGACCGCGGCGGCCAGCACCGCCACCGTCGTCGAGCCCCGGATCAGTGTCGAAACCGGTGAACCCGCCCACACCGCAACCGAGATGGCGACCGCCGCGAGGAACGCCGTGCCAACTGGGCGTCCGATCCTGGCCAGTTGATTTGTCATGTGCTCGGATGCTACCCCGTGCGAGGATCAGCCCATGACGACACGCATCGTGATCGCTGACGACCAGGCAACCGTGCGGGAAGGCTTTCGGCACATCCTCGACCTGCAACCGGACATGGAGGTGCTCGCGGTCGCGGGCGACGGTGACGAGGCGCTCGAGCTGGCACGGAGGCTGCGGCCGGACGTCCTGCTCGCCGACATCCGGATGCCGCGGATGGACGGGTTGGAGCTGACCCGCCGGCTGGCCGAGGAGAGCCCGGGCGTACGGGTCGTCATCGTCACCACCTTCGACCTCGACGAGTACGTCCACTCGGCGCTGAAGGCGGGCGCGTACGGCTTCCTGCTGAAGCGTTCCGGTGCGCCGCTGCTGATCGAGGCGGTGCGCGCCGCCGTCGAGGGCGACTCGCTGATCAGCCCGCAGATCACCACCCGGCTGCTGCGGAGCCTGGCCGGCCCGAAGCAGAAGAAGGCGCCCAAGGTCGAGCAGTTGACGCCGCGTGAGCTGGAGGTCGCGCGGCTGGTCGCGGACGGCCTGACCAACGCCGACATCGCGGAGGCGCTGTTCATCTCGGCCGGCACGGTGAAGACCCACATGACCCACGTGCAGCGGAAGCTGAAGGTGAACAACCGGGTCGGCATCGCGGCCTGGGTCTGGGACTCGGGCGCCCGCCACGGCTGAACCGGCCGCTCACGGGCCGGTGGAGGCGGGCGGGTTACTGGTCGAGGTAGGCGAGGACGGCCAGGACGCGGCGGTTGTCGCCGTCGGTGGGGAGCAGGCCGAGCTTGGTGAAGATGTTGCTGATGTGCTTGGCGACGGCCTTCTCGGTGATGAAGAGGCCCTGGGCGATGCCGGCGTTGGAGCGGCCCTGGGCGAGCCATTCGAGGACTTCGCGTTCGCGGTCGGTGAGGCTGCCGACGTTCTCGTCGCGTTCCTTGCGGACGAGGAGCTGGGAGATGACGTCGGGGTCCATCGCGGTGCCGCCGTCGGCGACGCGGCGGATCGAGTCGAGGAACTGGGAGCCGTTGGTGACGCGGTCCTTGAGCATGTAGCCGACGCCGCGGCCGCCGCTGGCGAGGAGTTCGCGGGCGTAGAGCGGTTCGACGTACTGGGAGAGGAGCAGGACCGGGAGGTCGGGCATGGTGCGGCGGGCGGTGAGGACGGCCCGCAGGCCCTCGTCGGTGAAGTTCGGCGGAAGCCGGACGTCGACGACCGCGACGTCCGGCTGCTGCTCGGTGAGGGCCGCGAGGAGGTCGGCGCCGTTGTCGACGGCGGCCACCACCTCGTGTCCGTAGGCCTGGAGGAGGCGGATCAGGCCGTCCCTCAGGAGGAAGTGGTCTTCGGCGAGGACAATACGCACGGAAGCTCCATCGTCACCATGGTCGGGCCGTTGACGGGACTGTTCACGGCCAGGACCCCGTCGAACGTGCTGAGTCGTCGCTCGATGCCGCGCAGGCCGGTGCCGCGGGTGGCGTCGGCGCCGCCGCGGCCGCTGTCGGTCACGGTCATGCGCAGCATGCCGTGATCGTAACGGATGTCGATCCAGGCCCGGTCGGCGCCGGAGTGCTTGGCGACGTTGGTGAGGATCTCCGAGATCGCGAAGTAGGCGGCGGACTCGACGGGCATCTCGGCGCGGCCGGGCAGGTCCACGACGACCTCGGTGGGGACCGGGCAGACCATGGCCAGCGCCCGCACCGCGTCGGCGAGTCCGCGGTCGGCGAGGACCGGCGGGTGGATGCCGCGGACCAGGTTGCGGATCTCCTCCAGGGCCTTGGAGGACGACTGGCGGGCCTCGATGAGCAGGGCCCGGACGGCCTCCGGGTTGGTCTCCAGCAGGTGTTCGGCGGCGTCCAGGGTCATGCCCATCGCGACCAGGCGGGCCTGGGCGCCGTCGTGCAGGTCGCGTTCGATCCGCTGGATCTCGGCCATCTGCGTGTCGACGGCGGTGCTGCGGGTGGTGGTGAGGTGCTGGATCCGGCTGGCCATCAGTTCCTGCTCGCTGGGGGCGAGCATGGAGTGGGTGTACCGGGCGTGCTTGCGGATGGCGCGGGGGGCCATCCACAGGGCCAGCGGCAGTTGCAGGACGCCGAGGACGCCGGCCAGCACCGCGGTGGCCTGGCCGTCGATCGGGATGAACTGGTACCAGAGGCCGTCCCACTGGGTCGACAGCGGGACGCCGAAGAAGGCCAGGAAGATGCCCCAGAAGCCGCTGAGCAGCACGGCGATCGGCATGAAGGCGAGGAAGCCGCCGACGATCGGGTCGGTGAGCACCCAGGTGAACTCCCGCTTGGTCTGCGGGTCGCTCATGATCCAGCGGTAGCGGGCGACGGCTCCCGAGGCGCCCTCGGGGGCGGCCGGCAGGCCGCTGGGCGGACCGGGGATCTGCACGCCGGACCAGCGCTCGGACAGGCCGCGCTGACGGGCGGCCAGGGCGCGGACGCGCTCCATGGCCCGCGGCACCAGGCCGAGGCCGGGGCCGACCAGGGAGATCGCGCCGGTGACCCCGAGCGAGCGCCCGAAGGCCGCCACCGACATCCAGCAGAGGGCCAGTGCCCGCCGCAGTCCGGTGAATCCGGCGGGGACGGAGAATCCCCTGATCTCGACCGCCGAGGGGCTTCCCCCGAGCTTCATCGTGCGGTCCATGACCCGCTCCTCTCTGGTGCCGTTCGCTGTGCTCCGGCCGTGGTGGCCGTGTGACCATTCTGGCGGGGGCGGCGCGGCGAAATCGGTAGTAATAACCCCCCTCTTGCCCGACCGGAGGGGGAGGTTCTTCTACCTGGCGGCGGCGGTGACGTCGGCGGTGACGTGGGCGGGCGGGCTCAGAAGCCGTCCGATGCGCCCTCGGCGGTGTCGGGGGCGGCGACGAAGAGGGACAGGGTGTCCGCCACGCAGGCCGCGTGCTGCCGGCCCTCGACCTCCACCGTCATCCGCACCGCGGCGAGGTGGCCCATCGGGGTCTCGCGGACGCTGGTGACCTTGGCGCCGCCGCGGACCCGGGCGCCGACCGGGATCGGGCGGGGGAAGCGGACCTTGTCCAGGCCGAAGTTGACGCCCAGCTCGACGTTGTGGATCTCGAAGATCGCGCGCATCATCGCGGGCAGCAGCCCGAGCGTCATGTAGCCGTGGACGATGGTCCCGCCGAACGGGCCGGTGGCGGCGCGCTCCGGGTCCACGTGGATCCACTGGAGGTCGCCGGTGGCGTCGGCGAACTGGTCGACGCTGTGCTGGGTGACGTCGAGCCATTCGCTGTAGCCGAGGTGCTCCCCGGTCGCCCCGGTGAACTCGGCCAGGTTGGCAAAGGATCTCATGCGGGTGATTCTGGGCGGCCGTCCATGGCGCGGACAAGGCGTCGGGGGGCCGGGGGGCCGTTCGGTCAGCGTGCCGTCAGTTGGCCGTCAGCGGAGGGGGCGGAGCGGCGGGAAAAGGCCGGAGGCCCGCCGGCGCCGGGAGCGCGGACGGGCCTCTGGGGCGGGGCGGGGAGGGCTCAGCCGTAGCGCTTGAGCTCGTGGAAGAAGTCCGGGACGGTGTGCAGCTGCCCGGCCGCGAGGACGCGGTCGTAGACGTGCTTGGCGACGGCCATGTCGAGCACGCCGAGGCCGAACGGGGAGAAGACCACCGGCCGGTCGGACGGCGGGGCGATCGTGCCGGTGAGCACGTCGTAGAGCGTGCCGGCGACGAACTCGCGGTGGCCGACGAGCTGTTCGGCCAGGTGCGGCGAGGTGCCGGCCTTCATGCAGTGCTCGATGTCGTCGACGACGTTCCACGAGTCGAGGACGATCTCGGGGGAGAGGTCGCGCAGCGAGACGTGCAGCACCAGCGGGTTGTGCGAGAACCACTGCGGGTCCGTCACGTGCGGCTCGCCGGCGACGGTGGCGAAGACCACCAGGTCGCTGGAGCGGATCAGGTCCTCGGCCTTGTCGTGGACGGTGATCTCCACGCCCTCGCCCTCGGCCCGGCGCAGGTAGTCGGAGAAGCCCTCGGCGTGCTCGGCGGACAGGTCGTGGACGCCGGCCGCGGTGAAGTCGAAGCCGTTGGCGGCGAGGTAGGTGTGCACGTAGCGGGCGATCAGGCCGACGCCGAAGAAGCCGACCCGGGTCGGGCGCTCGCCGCGGGCGTCGGCGAGCCGGGCCGCCGCGAGGGCCGCGGAGGCGGCGGTGCGCGCCGCGCTGATGATCGAGCTCTCCAGGCAGGCGAACGGGTAGCCGGTCTCGGCGTCGTTGAGGATCAGGACGGCCGAGGCGCGCGGCAGGCCGGCCGCCACGTTGTCCGGGAAGCTGGAGATCCACTTGATGCCGTGCACGCCGACCTCGCCCTTGACCGAGGCCGGCAGCGCGATGATCCGGGAGGACGGGCGGTCGGGGAAGCGCAGGAAGTACGAGTCCGGGTTGACCGTCTGCCCCTCGCCGTGCAGCCGGTACGCGGCCTCGACCGTGGCGACGACCTCGTCCTCGTGCCCGTTGAGGGCCTCGTGCACCTGGGCGCCGGAGACCACGGCGAAGGGAGGGACCTGATTCATGGGAACAGTGCTCCTGGTCGGAGGGGTGCGGATCGGAGGGGTGCGGATCGGAGGGTGAGGAAACGGAGGGAGGAGGGGTCAGCCGATGCGGGCCAGGCCCTTGGCGCGCTGCCGCGCCCGCCCGCGCGAGACCACCAGCGGGTCCCAGTCCGGGCCGCGGTCGGGCAGCCGGGAGGGGTCGCCGAGCACCGCGCCGCCGAACACCTCGCGCAGCAGCGCGCGGCCGATGATGTCGGAGGCGGCTGCCATGCCGCTGTTCGCGACCGCGGCGATGCCGCTGCCGTAGCGCACGCTCTGGCCGACCACGTACAGGCCCTCGACCTCGGTGCGCACGTCCGGCCGCTGGCTGGAGCCGCCCCAGCTGGCCATGCCGTACGGGGTGCCGCCGGTGGCCCGGATGTAGCGCTCGTGGGTGAGCGGGGTGGCCGTCTCCAGGTGGGTGATGCGCTCCCGGAACGGGCCGATGACCTTCTCGGCGGTGGCCAGCATGACCTCGGTGAGCTGCTGCTTGCGGGCGAGGTAGGCGGCGTTGCGGCGGTAGGGCTCGCCGTCGGCCGGGCCGCCCTCCAGGCCCCAGAACCCGTAGCCGGGCGGCAGGCCCGTCATGAGCTGGAAGTTGCTGTGGCCGGGCGGGCAGACGGCGGCGGCGCCCGGGTCCTTGAGGGAGGCGAAGGAGAAGGTGAGCGCCGGCACCGAGTCCATCGAGCCGTCCCGCGCGTACCGCTCCAGCATGGCGGCGTGCGCGCCCTCCATGTCGTCGCTGTCGTGCCACCAGAGGTTGGCGTTGGGCAGGCCCGGCAGTTCGGTGTCGAGCCCGATGTACACCGAGACGAAGGAGCCGCGCATGGTCGCCGCGCGGGTGCGGGCCACCACCTCGGAGGGGAAGGCGTCCTCGCCGCCGCACAGGTCGAGGACGGTGCGCCGGTAGTCCGCGTTGGAGATGACCAGCGGGGCCGAGATCCGCTGCCCGTCGGTGAGTTCGACGCCGGTGGCGCGCCCGTTCTCGATCAGGATGCGGCGGACGTCGCAGCGGGTGCGCAGTTCGCCGCCGTGCGCCTCCAGCGCCTCGACGAACGCGGCGACCATCGCCTGGCCGCCGCCCTCGGGGTAGTACGCGCCGCGCAGGTAGTGGTCCATCATCGAGGCGTGGTGGGCCAGGCTGATGCCGTCGGGCATGGTGCCGTAGTTGCCGGCCTGCGCCGCGAGCAGCGTGCGCGCCTTGGCGGAGAGGCCGAAGTGCCCCAGGGCGTCGGCGAAGGTGCGGCGGGACCAGCGCATGGTCTGCGGGGACTTGCGGAACAGGTCGACCAGGGAGACGCCGTTCAGGCCGGCGCGGGTCGAGCCGGCCACGTTCTCGGCGAGTTCGAGGAAGCCGGCGATCCGGTCGGCCTCCTCGGGCAGGGCCTGCCGCAGCCGGTCGCGGTAGGCGTCCCAGCCGGCCGGCACGTCGACGGTCGCGGTGGGCGTGATGATCCGGTCGAAGCCCTGCTCGTTGTCCATCGGCCGGAACCGCACCCGGTCCAGGACGCCGAGGCCGGCCAGGATCGCCGGGAAGTGCCCGTCGGGGCCGCAGTCGCCCAGGTAGTGCGTGCCGACGTCGAACTCGTACTTGCGCCGGCGGCGGAACACGTGCGCGTTGCCGCCGGCGATGTCGTGCTGTTCGAGGACGAGGACGCTGCGCCCGTCGGCCGCCAGGTAGCCGGCGGTGGTCAGGCCGCCGATGCCGCTGCCGACGACGATCGCGTCGTAGTGGTCGCGCAGTCCCTGGGTCCCCTGCATTCGTGCTCCCATCAGAACGTGCCGCCGCCGTGGATCTCGAAGACCGACCCGCTGATGTAGGCGGCGCGGTCGGAGAGCAGGAAGGAGACCAGGTCGGCCACCTCCTCGGGCTTGCCGGCCCGGCCGAGGGCGACGTTCTTCAGCATCCGCTCGACCGCGGCGTCGGACATGTCGCCGACCATGTCGGTGGCGATCAGGCCCGGTGCGACCACGTTGGCGCGCACGCCGCGCGGGCCGCACTCCTTGGCGAGGGACTTGGTGAAGCCGATGATGCCGGCCTTGGAAGCGGCGTAGTTGGCCTGGCCGAGGTTGCCGTAGATGCCGGACACCGAGGACAGGTTGACGATCGATCCGCTGCGGCGCTTGCTCATCGCGAAGGCGGCGGCGCGGCACACGTGGTACACGCCGTCCAGGTTGGTGCGCAGGACCTGGTTCCAGTCGTCCTCCGGCATCAGGATGACGGGGCGGTCCCGGGTGATGCCGGCCGAGGTGACGGCGGCGTCCACCGGGCCGACCTCGCGCTCGGTGCGGTTGTACCAGTCGCGGACCTGCTCCGGGTCGGCCACGTCGCACTGGGTGGCCGTGATCCGGGTGCCGAACTCGCCGGCCTGCTTGACGAGTTGCTCGGCGGCGTCGGCGTTGGAGCGGTAGCAGAAGGCGACGTCGTAGCCGTCCTGGGCCAGGCGCAGCACGATGGCCTTGCCGATGCCCCGGGACCCGCCGCTGACCAGGGCGATCACGCGTGCTCCCCGAAGAG
This sequence comes from Kitasatospora sp. NBC_01300, assembly GCF_041435235.1. NCBI lineage: Bacteria > Bacillati > Actinomycetota > Actinomycetes > Kitasatosporales > Streptomycetaceae > Kitasatospora > Kitasatospora sp. NBC_01300. The sequence continues at coordinate 4,312,970 of NZ_CP108408.1, forward strand.
TCTCAGGACGGCGCAGCCCACCGCGCCGTCACGGTCGACGGCGGACACCAGGGCGATCCGGCCCCGGGCCGCCGGGTCGGCCTCGGCCACGCCGAGCACCGCCTGGATCTGGAAGGACGCGGAGGCCGCGCTGGTGTCGCCGAGCAGTTCCATGGACGGGACCCGGCCCAGTGCCTCGGCCGGCAGCAGCGCGGCGAGCGCGTCGTACTCGGCCCGGCCGGCCGCGGTGGGCGCGGCGCAGGGCACGGCGGCCCAGACCTCGTCGGCGGTGACGCCGGCGCGGGCCAGGGCGCGCTGCACGCAGGCGGTGACGGCGGCCTTCGGGTCGTCGTCGATGTCGACGCGGGTCTCCACCGCGAGCACCGCGGCGAGCGCCGGGCGCTGGGCGGTGCCGGCGTGCTCGACCACGAACAGGCCGCAGCCCTCGCCGAGCAGCGGCGTGGAGTCGCCGGCCGCGACGGCGGTGTGCTCGATCCAGGCGTGCGCGGCGGAGAACTCCTCGGCGGAGCCGACCAGGTACTTGGTCGCCCGGCCCTGGCCCATCAGGCGCCGCGCGTAGTTGAGGGCGAGCAGGCCGCTGACCCGGCCGCCGGCGACGGTGGTGTTGGGGCCCTTGAGGTCGTGCCGGATGGCGGTGGCGCCGGCGGCGTGGTTGAGGCTGCCGAAGGGGATGCGGCCGGCGTCGACGTGGAAGGGCAGCGCGTTGGTGTAGGACTGCTTGAGGAAGTTGGTGACGTTCTCCAGGCTGCCCATCGAGATGCCGAGGACCACACCGGTGCGGTCGTCGGTCTCCACCACCCGGTTGCCGTCGGCGTCCTTGAGCAGGCCGTCGGAGGCGACCAGGGCCAGCGCGGTGAGCCGGTCCATCTTGGCGGTGCCGGTGGGGCCGAGCAGGCCCTTGATGTCGAAGCCGGGCACCAGGCAGACGTCGGGCGACGGCAGCGTGCCGAGCGCGGCGTCCGCCTTGACGGCGGTCTTGGCGCCGGCGCGCACGCCGGACGCGAAGTCCTGGCGGGTCAGGCCGTACGGCGACACGGCCGACCAGCCGGTGATGACGAGTGTCTCCGGCGGCAGGGCCGCCGGGGTGGCTGCGGTGGTCATCGTCAGACTCGCTCTCCGTACGTGCCCAGAATCAGGATGGCGTTGTTGCCGGCGAAGGCGCTGGAGTTGTTCTCCACGATCCGGACCTCCGCGTCGACGGCCTGGTTGGGCACGACGTCCAGCGGGCAGTCGGGGTCGGTCTCCACGTGGTTGATGGTCGGCGGGATGAACTGGTGCTCGATGGCGAGGCTGCAGGCGATCGCGCCGAGCGCGCTGGCCGCGCCCATCGAGTGGCCGAGCATCGACTTCACCGCGACGGTGCGCGGCGGTGCGTCGCCGTACACGTCGACGATGGCGGCCGACTCGGTCTTGTCGTTGGCCTTGGTGCCGGTGCCGTGCGCGGAGATGAAGTCGATCTCGTCCCGCTCGACCCCGGCGTCGTCCAGGGCGAGCCGGATGCCGCGCGCGATGCCGTCGCGGTTCGGCGCGGTCGGGTGGGCGGCGTCGCAGCTGAGGCCGTACCCGAGCACCTCGGCGTAGATGTGCGCGCCGCGGGCGAGGGCGGACTCCAGGCTCTCCAGGACGAGGATGCCCGCGCCCTCGCCGGTCAGGATGCCCTGGCGGTTCCTGTCGAACGGGCGGACCACGTCCGGGGTGAGCGCGCCGAAGCGCTTGAACAGCGCGAAGGCCTTGCGGCAGACGGCGTCGGCGCCGCCGCACAGCGCGATGTCGACCTCGCCGGAGCGGATCGCGTCCAGCCCGTAGCCGATCGAGTAGTTGCCCGCCGCGCAGGCGGTGGTGATGGTGGTCGGCTCCACGTTCGGCATCCGCAGCTCGCGGGCGATGACGGTGGTGAGCCGGCCGGCGTTGATCCGGCGGGACAGCACCGGGTCCATGGCCTCCGGGTCCCCGGCCGCGAGCTCCTGCTCGACCAGCACGCCGATGTCGTGACCCTCGCCGTCGGTGGTGCCGACGCTGATGACGGCCTGGCGCTCGCCGAGGTCGGACTCGGTGAGCCCGGCGTCCTCCACGGCCATCCGGGCGGCGGCGACGGCGAACTGCCCGGCGCGGCCCATGTCGTCGAGGGGGACGTTGCGGATCCAGCGCTCCGGCTCGAAGTCGGGGACCTCGCAGGCGACGTTCTGGCCGAACCCCTCGGTGTCGAACCGGGTGATCGGCCGCGCACCGGAGCGGCCGGACCGCAGCCCCGCGGTGTACTCCTCGACGCCCGTGCCGATGCTGGAGATCGCCCCGAGGCCGGTGAGGACGACCCGGCGGCGGTCGGCGGGCACGCCGGCGCGGGGTGCCGCTGGTGACTGTGCGGTGGACATGGGACTCCTTAAGCAGTGGGATGCCTGCGGACGGGGGTTCCGGTCCCGGAACCCGCCCCGATCACCAGCCGGCGGCCGTCGCGGTCACCTGGTACGTGGCCTCCACGTTCACCATCTTCGGCAGCTCGTTCATGTCGATGACGATGGAGTACTCCATCTCCAGGGCGCTGAGCACGTCGATGAGCTTCAGCGAGTCGGCGCCCAGCTCGTCGACGAACAGCGCGGTGTCGGCGAACTCGGTGTGCACGTCGATGTTCTCGGCGATGATTTCGCGGATCCGGGTGAGACGCTCCGGCGCTACCGTCGTCATGCTCGTTTTCCTCCGTTTTCGCGGGTTCCCTGCGCGGGTGCCCTGGGGTGCCCGGAAACCGGGCCTCTGAGCAGCAAATTAGTCAGGCCCGATGACGGGTCGATGACGTCCAACTGACCGCTCACTGACGGGTCCTGGCGGGGTGTCGCGTGCCTGGTGGGGAGGGGTGCCGGGGATAAAACGACCGCCCGCCGCACCGTCGGGCGAAGGCCCTGGGGGTGCGGCGGGCGGCGGGGTCGGAGCCGTCCGGCGGCGTTCTTCCGGATTCCGGGCGCGGGCCCGGCCGGTCAGCCCTGCTGCTGGAGGCTGAGCGGGCGCATGTCCGTCCAGTTGCCCTCGATGTGGGCGACGGCGGTGGCCCGGTCGGTGGCCTCCAGGGTCACCGACCAGCCCTCCGGGACGGCGGCGAAGGACGGCCACAGGGAGTGCTGCCCCTCCGCGTTGACGAGGACGAGGAAGGTGCCGTCTTCGCGGTCAAAGGGGTTCGCCATGACTGTTCTCCAGATCTCGGGTTCGCGGGACGTGCCGGGGTGACCGGGCGTCAGGTGGTCGGGGTGCCGGTCGGGGTGCCGGTCGGGCTCGCGGCCAGGGCGGCGAGGGCGTGTTCGACGACCGCGCCGATCGCCGCCGCCGGGGCGGGTTGCAGCAGCTGCTGGTGTCCGCTGTCCACGTCGTGCGCGAGGACGGCGGAACCGACGTGCGGCTCCCAGCTCTTGACCTTGAGGGCGCGCTCCTCCGGGGTGGGGCGGGGATCGCCGCCGGCCGCCACGAAGAGCGTCATCGGGCAGCCGTCGAAGCGGCCCGGGGTGAACCGCTGGAACAGCTCCAGGTTGTTCCGCATGACCCCCAGCAGCCGTTCCAGCGTACCCGGTTCGAGCGCGGCGAGGGGGCCTTCGGTGCGGGCCAGGTGCGCGGCGACGCCTTGCGGGGTGAGCCGTTCCGGCTCCGCCGCGTCGACCCCGGCCTCGGCCAGGAAGTCGGCGAGGAACTCGGCGTCGCTGGGCCGGGCCCCGAGGGCGTCGTCGGGGTAGGCGTCCAGGTTGGCCAGGAACGCCACCTGCTCGCCGGCGGCGTGCAGCCGGACGGCCATCTCGTGCGCCACGACGCCGCCGTAGGACCAGCCGAGCAGGTGGTACGGGCCGTGCGGCTGCACGGCGCGCACCCGGGCCAGGTACTCCTGGGCGACGTCGCCCAGGTCGGTCGGCAGCGGGCCGTCGTCGGACAGGCCGCGGGCCTGGAGGCCGTAGACCGGCTGCTCCGGGTCGAGGTGCTCGGCGAGCGCCGCGAACGGGATCGCGAAGCCCAGGCCGCCGTGCACGCAGAACAGCGGGGGCCGCCCGCCGGTGGGCCGGATCGGCAGGACGGGCCCGAGCAGGTCGACCGCGCCGCCCCCGGTGGTGGCGGCCGAGGCCAGCGCCTCCAGGGTGCGGTGCTCGAAGACCGCGCCGAGGCTGATCGGCAGTCCGGCCCGGCCGGCCGCGTTGACCAGCCGGATCGCCTTCAGGCTGTCCCCGCCGAGGGCGAAGAAGGAGTCCTCGGGGCCGACCGGGCCCGTGCCCAGGACCTCCTCGACGGCGGCGCAGAGCAGCCGTTCCGGCTCGGTGCGGGGTGCCCGCGGGGCGCGGGCCGAGGGGGTGGCCGCGGGGGCGGGCAGGGCCTTGACGTCCAGCTTGCCGTTGGCGTTCAGCGGCAGTTCCGGCAGCGCGGTGTAGCTCTCCGGCACCATGTGGCCGGGCAGCGAGCGGGCCAGGTGGCCCTGCAGCTCGGCCGGTCCGGGGGCCGGCCGGCCGTCGGCGGGCACCAGGTAGGCGACCAGGCGGCGCTGGCCGGCGGCGTCGGCGGCGGCCAGGACGGCGGCCCGGGCGACGGCCGGGTGCGCGGCCAGCAGCCGTTCGATCTCGCCGAGTTCGACCCGGTAGCCGCGGATCTTGACCTGCTGGTCGGCGCGGGCGACGTACTCGATCCGGCCGTGCCGGTCCCAGCGGACCAGGTCGCCGGTGCGGTACATGCGCTCGCCGGGGGCGCCGAACGGGCAGGCGGTGAAGCGGGCGGCGGTCAGCCCGGGCCGGCCGAGGTAGCCGCGGGCCAGGCCCTCGCCGGCCAGGTACAGCTCGCCGACCACGCCGCGCGGCACCGGCCGCAGCGCCTCGTCCAGGACGTACGCGGAGGTGTCGCCGATCGGCAGGCCGATCGGGACGGTGCCCTCGGCGCGGCCGAGGTCCTGGCCGGTGGCGAAGGTGGTGGTCTCGGTGGGGCCGTACACGTTGAACACCGTGGTGTCCGGCAGGGCGGCCCGCAGCCGGTCCAGGTGGTCGCGGGAGTGCGCCTCGCCGCCGGTGAGCAGCGCCCGCAGCGGGGCCAGGGCGCGCGGCCGGGTGTCGGCGATGGTGTTGGACAACTGGGTGGTGAGGAAGGCGACGCTCACCCGGGCGCGGGCCAGGAAGGACTCCAGGGCCTGCGGGTCGGCCGGGCCGGGCGGGTGGACCGCCACCCGGGCGCCGTGGGCGAGCGCGCCCCAGATCTCGAAGGTGGAGGCGTCGAAGGCGACCGGTGCGAAGTAGAGGAAGGTGTCCGCGGCGGTCGGCGCCAGCTCCGGCAGGCCCAGGACCAGGCGGACGGCGGCGCGGTGCGGGACCGCGACGCCCTTCGGCTTGCCGGTGGAGCCGGAGGTGTAGATGACGTACAGCAGGTCGTCGGGGTCGATCGGGGCGGCGGGCACCGGGGCGGTGACGGGCCGGCCGGCCAGGTCGGCCAGGGTCTCGGGGGCGTCCAGGAGCAGCGTGACGACCCCGGCGGGGAGCTCCCGCCCGGCCAGGGACCGTTCGGTGACGAGCAGTCGGGCGCCGCTGTCGGCCAGCATGTCGCGGACCCGCTCGTCGGGGTAGGACGGGTCGATCGGCAGGTAGGCCGCGCCGGTGCGGGCGATCGCCAGCAGGGTGCTCACCACGGCCGGGCCGCGCTCCAGGCGCAGCGCCACCAGGTCGCCCCGGCGGGCGCCGCGCGCGGTCAGCAGGTGGGCCAGGCGGTTGGCCTCGGCGTCCAGTTCGGCGTAGCTGGTGTGCCGCAGCCGGTCGGGGTGGCCGGGCTCGGTGTGGACCAGCGCGACCGCGTCCGGGGCGGCCGCGATCCGGCGGTCCACCAGGGCGGTGAGGGTGCTGCGCGGGGTGCCGGCCCGGTGGGTGCCGAGGGCGAGCAGTTCGGCCTCCTCCTCGGGCCCGAGCAGGTCCAGCCGGGACAGCGGCCGGGCGGGCTCGGCGAGGGCGGCGGCGAGCAGCCGCAGGTAGGCGTCGGTGATCCGGCGGGCGGTGGCGGGCTCGAACAGGTCGGTGCGGTACTCGACGGCGAGCGCGAGCGCGCCGCCGGCCTGCTCGGTGAGCTGGAAGAACAGGTCCCACTTGGCCGTCCGGACGGGCACCGGCTGCTCGGCCACGGCGAGTTCCGGGTCGTCCTCGGGCGCCGGGGCCGGGCCGGCCTGCTGGAAGCCGAGCATCACCTGGAACAGCGGGTGCCGGGCCATCGAGCGCTCGGGGTTGAGCACCTCGACGAGCTTCTCGAAGGGCACGTCCTGGTGCTGGTGGGCGGCCAGGTCGTAGGCCCGGACCCGTTCGGCGAGTTCGCGCAGACCAGGGTCGCCGGAGGTGTCGGTGCGCAGCACCAGGGTGTTGACGAACATGCCGACCAGCTCGTCGAGCCGCTCGTCGGTGCGGCCGGCGATGGGGCTGCCGAGCGGGATGTCGGTGCCCGCGCCGAGCCGGGTGAGCAGGGCGGCGAGCCCGGCCCGCAGCAGCATGAAGACGCTGACGCCCCAGGCGGCGGCGAGCCGGTGCAGCTCGGCGGTGACCGGCTGCGGCACGGTGGTGCGCACGACGTCGCCGCGGTGCTCGGCCCGGGTGCCGCGCGGGTGGTCGAAGGGCAGCGCCAGTTCCTCCGGCAGGCCCTTCAGGGTCTCGGTCCAGTAGCCGAGTTGGCGGGTGAGTTCGCTGCGCGGGTCGTCCTCCGTGCCGAGCAGTGCGCGCTGCCACAGGGCGTAGTCGGCGTACTGGACGGGCAGCGGCGGCAGTGGGGCCGGGATGCCGGCCACCCGGGCCCGGTAGTACGCGGTGAGGTCGCGGGTGAGCGGGGCGAGCGACCAGCCGTCGCCGGCGATGTGGTGCAGGACGATCGTCAGCACGTGCTCGTCCGGGCCGAGCCGGAACAGCCGGGCGCGGAGCGGGAGGTGGCGTTCCAGGTCGAAGCCGTGCGCGGCCTCGGCGGCGAGGGCGGCGGGCAGGCCCGCCTCGGTGGTCTCGCTCACCGGGAGCGGGACGGCGGCCTCGGCCGGGGTGAGCACCCGCTGCTCGGCCGGTCCGCTGCCGGTGGCCTCGGGTGCCCCGACGGGCGCGCGCTGCGGGAAGACGGTGCGCAGCGCCTCGTGCCGGGTGACCACGTCGTGCAGGGCGCCCGTCAGGGCGGTGACGTCGAGCCGCCCGGAGAGGCGGATCGCCAGCGGGATGGCGTACAGCCCGCCGGGCGCGCCCAGGTGCTCGACGAACCAGAGCCGCTGCTGCGCGTACGACAGCGGCAGCACGGCCGGGCGGGGCCCGGCGGCGAGCGGGGCGCGGCCGGGTGCGGCGGCGGCCAGCCGTTCGGCGAGGCGGGCGGGGGAGGGGGCCTCGAAGAGGTCCCGCACCTGGAGTTCGGCGCCGAGTCCGGCGCGGACCCGGTTGACGATCCGGGTGGCGAGCAGCGAGTGGCCGCCGAGGGTGAAGAAGTCGTCGTCGACGCCGACCCGGTCGAGTCCGAGCACCTCGGCGAAGACGCCGCAGAGCTGCTCCTCCTCGGCGGTGCGCGGGCCGCGGGCCGAGGTGGTGTACGCGGGGGCGGGCAGGGCGCGGCGGTCGAGCTTGCCGTTGGCGGTCAGCGGCAGCGCGGCGAGCGGGACCACGGCCGCCGGGACCATGTACTCGGGCAGCCGCTCGGCGGCGAACTCCCGCAGCCCGGCCGGGTCCGCGCCGTCGCGGGGCACCACGTAGGCGACCAGGCGCTGGTCGCCGGGCCGGTCCTCGCGGGCGACCACGGCGGCCTCGGCGACCGCGGGGTGGTGGCCGAGGACGGTCGCGATCTCACCCAACTCGATCCGGAAGCCGCGCAGTTGGACCTGCTCGTCGGCGCGGCCCAGGTACTCCAGGGTGCCGTCGGCCCGCCAGCGGCCGAGGTCGCCGGTGCGGTACATCCGGGTGCCGCCGGGCTCGAACGGGCAGGCGACGAAGCGGGCCGCGGTGAGGTCGGGGCGGCGCAGGTAGCCGCGGGCCAGGCCGGGGCCGGTGATGTACAGCTCGCCGGGCACGCCGGCCGGGACGGGCCGCAGGGCGCCGTCGAGCAGGTAGACCCGCAGGTCCGGGATGCCGCGCCCGATCACGCTGCCGCCGCCGGCGGCGGCCGTCGGGGCGTCCAGCTCCTGGTAGGAGACGTGCACCGTGGTCTCGGTGATGCCGTACATGTTGACCAGGCGCGGCGCGTCGTCGGCGTGCCGGGTGTACCAGTCGGCGAGCCTGCCGATGTCCAGCGCCTCGCCGCCGAACACCACGGTCCGCAGGGCGAGCGGGCGCGGACGGTCGGCGTCGGCGCGCATCAGCTGGTAGAAGGCGGACGGCGTCTGGTTGAGGACGGTCACCCGCTCCTCGGCGAGCAGGTCCAGGAAGGCGTCGGGGGAGCGCGACACGTCGTACGGCACCACGACCAGCCGGCCGCCGCGCAGCAGTGCGCCCCACAGCTCCCAGACGGTGAAGTCGAAGGCGATGGAGTGGAACAGCGTCCACACGTCGCCGGGGCCGAAGTCGAACCAGTCGTCGGTGGCCTCCAGCAGCCGCGCCACGTTCTGGTGCGGCACCACGACGCCCTTGGGGCGGCCGGTGGAGCCGGAGGTGTAGATGACGTAGGCCGGGTGCTCGGGGGTGGCCGCGGTGTCCGGGGCGGTCGCCGGGTGGGCGGCCAGCGCGGCGGCCGTCTCCGGGGCGTCCAGGTCCAGACGCGGCAGGTCCGGGCGCGGCAGGTCCGGGGCTTCCGGCGGTTCGGGCAGCACGCCGCCGGCGGTCAGCAGCAGCGCCGGACGGGCGTCGCGCAGGGTGTAGCCGATCCGGTCGGCCGGGTGGCCGGGCTCCAGCGGCAGGTAGGCCGCGCCCGCCTTGAGGACGGCCAGGACGGCGACGATCAGCTGGGTGCCGCGCGGCAGCGCGACGGCCACCAGGCTCTCCGGGCCGGCGCCGCGGGCGGCGAGCAGGTGGGCGAGCCGGTTGGCCCGCTCGTCCAGCTCGCGGTAGCTGAGGGCGGCCTCGCCGGGGGCGGTGACCGCGACGGCGTCCGGGGTGCGGGCGGCCTGCTCGGCGAACAGCTCCGCGACGGTGGCGCGCCGCGCGGGCTCCCGGGGGGCGGCCGAGGCACCGCTCCACTCGCCGAGGATGCGGGCCAGTTCGGCGGGCTCGGGCGCGCCGAGCCGGGCGAGCGGGGTCTGCGGGTCGTCGGCGACCTGCTCCAGGACGCGGACCAGCCGGTCCAGGACGCGCTGCGCGGACGGCCGCGGGCCCTCGGCGGGGTCCTCGGCGGGGCCTGCGGTGGGGTTCGCGGCGAAGGCCGAGGCCCGGTAGGCGAGGTGCAGGTCCAGCCGCTCGCCGGGGAAGACGGTGAGGCTCAGCGGGTAGTGGGTGGCCGAGAGCACCTGGGCGGTGCTGACGGTGCCGCCCGACTCGCGGAACAGCGCGGCCTCGTCCAGCGGGTAGCTCTGGAAGGCGAGGACGGTGTCGAACAGCTCGCCCTGGACGCCGGAGGCGGCCTGCGCCTCGGCGAGCGGCAGGTGCTCGTGCGGCATCATCGCGAGCTGCTGGCGGGCCAGCGCCTCGAACAGCTCGCTCGCCCGCTGGTCCGGGCGCAGGTCGGCGCGGACCGGCAGGGTGTTGGCGAACAGGCCGATCATCGACTCGACGTCCGGGACCTCGGCCGGGCGGCCGGAGGTGACCGACCCGAACACCACGTCCTCGCGGCCGGTGAGCCGGCCGAGCAGCAGCGCCCAGCAGCCCTGCACCACGGTGTTGAGGGTCAGGCCCCGGCCGCGCGCCCAGCCGGCGAGCGCCGCGGTGCGCTCCGGCGACAGGAACCCCCGGACGAGCGACGGCAGTTCGAGGGAGTCGCCGTCGCCGGCGCCGGGCAGCGCCCGGACCGGCCCGTCCAGGCCGTCCAGCAGCTGCGCCCAGGCCGCCCGCGCGGCGTCCCGGTCGCGGCCGTTCAGCCAGGTCAGGAACGAGCGGTACGGCGCGGGCGCGGGCAGCGCCGCCGCGCCCGCCTCGTCGCCGAGCAGCACCAGCTCGCGGACGGCCAGCGGGAACGACCAGCCGTCCATGACGATGTGGTGCACCGACCAGAGGAACCGGTGGTGCCCCGCGCCGAGCCGGATCAGGGTGAACCGCATCAGTGGCGGCCGCGCCAGGTCGAACCGGCGCAGCCGGTCCTCGCGGGTCAGCCGCTGCGCCGCCGCCTCCCGGTCGGCCTCGGGCAGGTGGGTGAGGTCGTGCAGCTGCCACTCCGGCTCGACCTCGGTCTCCTTGAGGACGACCTGGACGGGCTCGCCGGTCTTGCGGTTGCGGAAACAGGCCCGCAGGTTGGGGTGCCGGCGCAGCAGCGCGGCCGAGGCCGCGCGCAGCCGGGCGGCGAGCTGCTCGCCGTCACCCGCGCCCGGCCCGTCGATCTCCGCGACGAACTGGAGGGTGTACAGGTCGGGCGAGGCCTGGTCGTACGAGGACAGGAACAGCAGCCCCTGCTGGAGGGGGGAGAGCGGAAGTACTTCGCTGATCTTCGACCCGGTGCTGGGGGCGGTAGTCACGAAAGTTCCTCATTCAACTCGAATTCCAGATCGGCCAGTTCCTCGTCGGACAGGGTGATCAGACTGCTTTCGGGTTCCGTCGGGGCGGGCTCGGCGGGGCTCTGCTCCTGCTCCTCGGCGACCTGGGCCAGGGCGGCGGCGGTCTTGTGGGTGAAGATGTCGCGGGTGGTGAGGGTGAGTCCGGCCTTGCGGGCGCGGCTGACGACCTGGATGGAGCGGATGCTGTCGCCGCCGAGGGCGAAGAAGTCCTCGTCGATGCCGACCCGGCCGGTGCCCAGGACCTCGGCCAGGATCTCGGTCAGCACCTGCTCGCGCTCGGTGCGCGGCGCGCGGGCCTCCTCCTGGTCCCCCAGGTCGGGCTTGGGCAGGGCCTTGCGGTCGAGCTTGCCGTTGGGGGTGAGCGGCATGGCGTCGAGGACGAGCCAGGACGCCGGGATCATGTACCCGGGCAGCAGGGCGGCCAGTTGGCGGCGGATCAGATCCGGGTCGACGCCGGGTCCGGTGAGGTAGCCGATGAGGCGGGGGTTGCCGGAGGCGTCGGGGAGGACGGCGACGGCGGTGTCGGCGACGGTGTCCAGCGAGCGGATGACGGCTTCGATCTCGCCGGTCTCGACGCGGCGGCCGCGGATCTTGACCTGGTGGTCGCGGCGTTCGATGAACTCGAGCTGGCCGTCGGGTCGTTGGATGACGCGGTCGCCGGTGCGGTACATCCGGGTGCCGGGTCCGGCGTAGGGGTCGGCCATGAAGGTGCCGGCGGTGCGGGCGGGGTCGTGGAGGTAGCCGCGGCCGACTCCGGCGCCGCCGATGTAGAGCTCGCCGGGGACGCCGACGGGGACGGGCTGGAGTTCGTCGCTGAGGACGTACAGCCGGGTGTTGCGCACCGCCGTCCCGATGGGGACGCGGGCGGTGAGCGTGTCGCCGGCGCGGATGATCGCGTGGGTGACGTCGTCGGAGCACTCGGTGGGGCCGTAGGCGTTCATCATCGGAACGTGCGGGTGGCGGGCGTGCCACCGTCGGCAGAGGTCCGCCGGAAGGGCCTCGCCGGTGACCATCAGCCAGCGCAGGTCCGGGAGTTCGGGGGCGTCGCCCTCGGTGTCCCAGGCGTCCAGGGCGGCACGCAGCAGGGAGGGCACGACCTCCAGGACGGCGATCTTCTCGTCCCGCGCCATCCCGAACAGGGCGGCCGGGTCGGCGGCCATCTCCGTCCCCGAGACCCGGACGGTGCCGCCGACGACCAGCGGGGCGAGCATCTGCCACACCGACACGTCGAAGGTGAGCGGCGCGTTCTGGACGACGCCCTCCCCGGCGGCCAGATCGAGGTCGCCGACCTTGGCCCAGAGGTGGTTCATCATGCCGGAGCGCTGGACCATCGCGCCCTTGGGCTTGCCGGTGGAGCCGGAGGTGAACATCACGTACGCCAGGTCCAGCCCGGTGCCCACGCAGTCGGGCAGGGCCCGCGCGCCAGCGGCCTGCTCCAGGCCGATGACGGTGACCGGCCCGCCCTGGACGGCGGCGGCGAACTCGGCGGCCTGCGCCTCGTACCCGGTGCCGACCAGCAGGTGGCGGGCGCCGCTGTCCTCCAGCAGCCCGGTGTTGCGGGCGGCGGGGGCGGCCGGGTCGAGCGGCAGGTAGGCGCCGCCGGCGCCGATCACGCCCAGCACGCCGGTGATGAACGGGACACCGGGCTCGGCGAGCATCGCGACCACCGAGCCGGTGGTGACTCCGGCCTCGGCGAGGCCCGCGGACAGGCCGCCGGCCGCCTCGACCAGCTCCCGGTAGCTCAGCGAGCCGGCGCCGTCGGTGACGGCGGTCGCCTCGGGGGTGCGGGCGGCGACGGCGCGCACCCGCTCGACGACGCCGAGGCTCTCCTCGGGGATCGACGGGTCCCAGGCGCCGAGCAGTCCGCCCAGCTCGCCGGGGGTGCCGGTGCCGGTGAGGTCCGCCGGGCCGGTCACGTCGACCTGGGCGAGCGGCAGTCCGGGCCGCTCGGCGACGGTCCGCAGCAGGTGCTGGAAGATCGCCGAGACCCGCTCGACCTCGGCCCGGCCGAACAGGCCGGGGTTGTAGTCCAGCCGCAGGTGCAGGCTGTCGCCGGGGTGGACCACCAGGCTCAGCGGGTGGTGCCGGGCGTCCAGGGCCTCGGTGCGGACGATGCGCGGGCCGTCGGCGACGCCGGTGTCGAGGCCGTTCTCGTCCAGCGGGAAGTTCTCGAACAGCACCACGGTGTCGAAGACCTCGCCGGACAGGCCGGCGGCCTGGTGGATCGCGGCGAGCCCGAGGTGCTCGTGCGGGAGCAGCGCGGTCTGCTGGTCCTGGAGGGCGTGCAGCAGTTCGGCGAGGGTGGCCTCGGGGCGCAGCCGGGCCCGGACCGGCACGGTGGTGAGGAACATGCCGATCATCGACTCGACGTCCGGGACCTCGGCCGGGCGGCCGGAGGTGACGGCGCCGAACACCACGTCCTGGCGGCCGGTGAGCCGGCCGAGCAGCAGCGCCCAGCAGCCCTGCACCACGGTGTTGACGGTCAGGCCCTGGGTGCGGGCCCAGCCGGCGAGCGCGGCGGTCAGCTCGCGCGGCACCTCGGCGAGCACCGCGTCGGGCAGCACCGGGAGGCGGCTCGGGTCGGCGGGGACGAGCAGGGTGGGCTCGTCGACGTCGGCCAGCACCTCGTGCCAGGCGGCCCGGGCGGCCGTGCGGTCCTGCGCGGTCAGCCAGGCCAGGTACGAGCGGTACGGGGCCGGGTCGGGCAGCAGCGCGACGTCCGCGCCGGGCGCGCAGAGCGCGAACAGCTCGCGGACGAGCAGCGGCATCGACCAGCCGTCGACCAGGATGTGGTGGCTGGTCCAGATGAACCGGTGCCGGCCCTCGCCGTGGGTGACGAGTGCGAAGCGCAGCAGCGGCGGCGCGGCCAGGTCGAAGCGGCGGGTGCGCTCGGCCTCGGTGATGCGGCTCAGCTCGGCGGCCCGGGCGGGCTCCGGCAGGTCGGTCAGGTCGGCGTCCAGCCAGGGCAGTTCGGCGTGCTGGGCGATGACCTGGACGGGCTCCCCGGTGGCCCGGGCGCGGAAGGCGGCGCGCAGGTTCGGGTGCCGGTCGAGCAGGGCCTGTCCGGCGGCGCGCAGGGCGTCGGCGTCGAGGTCGCCCTCGATGTCGGCGACGATCTGCAGGGTGTAGACGTCGACCGCGTCCGCGCCGCCCCCGGCGGCGGTGTCGTAGTCGGCGTGGAAGAGCATGCCCTGCTGGAGCGGGGTGAGCGGCAGGACGTCGGCGAGGGCGGTGCCGGCCTCGGCGAGCTCGGCCTCGTACTCCTCGATCTCGTCCTGGGCCAGGGCGACCAGCGGCAGGTCGGAGGGGGTGCGGCCGCCCGCACCGGGGGCGGTGGCGTGCCGGGCGAGCAGTTCGAGGGCGCGGAACCAGGTGGCCGCGACGTCCTGGGCGTCCTCCTCGGCGACGGTCCGGCCGGCCCAGGACCAGTTGGCGATCAGGTGCGGGCCGTCGTGCCGGTCCTCGGTGGCCGGGGTGACGTCGAGCAGGTGCGGCAGCGGCATGCCGGGGTGGGCGCCGGTGCCGACCACGCCGTCGCCGCCGGCCGGCTCCCAGAGGCGGGCCTCGCGGGCGTCGAAGCGGCCCATGTAGTTGAAGCCGATCTGCGGCTTGTGGTGGCCGGCCAGGGCGCGGGCGGCGTGCGGGTTGAGGTAGCGCAGCAGGCCGTAGCCGACGCCGCGGTCGGGCAGCGCGCGCAACTGCTCCTTGATCCGCTTGAGGGCGGCGCCGAGGGCGGGGCCACCGGCCCAGAGCTCGTCCCAGTCGAGCGTGCCGGGGTCGAGGCGCATCGGGAAGGCGCTGGTGAACCAGCCGACGGTGCGGGACAGGTCGAGGCCGTCGCTGAGCTGCTCGCGGCCGTGGCCCTCCAGCTCGATCAGGGTCTGGGCGTAGTCGGCGCGGCCGTGCCGGCGGCGCCAGTCGGCGACGGCGAGGGCGAGGCCGGTCAGCAGGACGTCGTTGACCTCGGCGTGGAAGGCCGCCGGGACGTCGGTGAGCAGCGGGCCGGTGACCTCGGGGCCGAGCTCCAGGCGCAGGGTGCGCTGGGTGCCGTAGACGTCCGTCTCGGGGTCGAGCCGGTGGGTGCCGACCAGCGGGTCGGGGCCGGTCAGGATCGACTGCCAGAGGGCGAGTTCGGGGCCGCGGACCTGGGTGCGGGCCTGCGCGGCGAGCAGCTGGGACCAGGCGCGGTAGGAGGTGCCGACCGGGTCGAGGGCGGGGGCGCGGCCGGCCGCCAGCGCCTCGCAGGCGGCGGCGAGGTCGGGCAGCAGGATCCGCCAGGACACGCCGTCGATGACCAGGTGGTGGGCGGAGAGCACCAGCAGGGCGGTGTCGGCGCCGGTCGCGGCGCCGATCAGCACGGCCTGGATCATCACGGCGGCGGCGGGGTCGAGCCGGGCGCGGGCGGCGGCGGCCTGCCGCTCGGCGAAGCCGAGGGCGTCCTGGTCGTCGGCGCCGCTGCCGGCGCCGTTCTCGGCGGTGGCGACCAGGCGGACGCCGGCGAGCGCGCCGGGGGCCAGTGCCTCCAGGTGCCACAGGCCGGGGGCGGGTTCGGTGGCCCGGGTGCGCAGCGCGTCGTGGTGGTCGACCAGGGTGTGCAGGGCCGCGTCGAGCAGGTCGGCGTCCAGGGCGGCGGGGACCCGGACGACGACGTGCTGGCTGTACTTGACGACCGGGCCGGTGAGGCTGGTGGTGTCGTCGTGCAACTGGCCCATGATCGGGGTGAGTTCGTACGGGCCGGTGCCGCCGGCGTCCTCGGCGGGCGCGGTCGCCGCCGTGGGGTCCGCGCCGCCCGCGACCCGGGCGAGGGCGGCGGCGGTCTTGTGGGTGAAGATGTCGCGGGTGGTGAGGGTGAGTCCGGCCTTGTGGGCCCGGCTGACGACCTGGATGGAGCGGATGCTGTCGCCGCCGAGGGCGAAGAAGTCCTCGTCGATGCCGACCCGGCCGGTGCCCAGGACCTCGGCGAGGATGTCGCAGAGGACCCGCTCGCGCTCGGTGCGGGGGCCGCGGAGGGTGTCCTGCTCGGCGAGGGCGGGCTTGGGCAGGGCCTTGCGGTCGAGCTTGCCGTTGGGGGTGAGCGGCATGGCGTCGAGGACGAGCCAGGACGCCGGGATCATGTAGCCGGGCAGCAGTTGGGAGAGTTCGGCCCGGACCTGCGCGGGGTCGACGCCGGGGCCGGTGAGGTAGCCGATGAGGCGGGGGTTGCCGGAGGCGTCGGGGAGGACGGCGACGGCGGTGTCAGCGACGGTGTCCAGCGAGCGGATGACGGCTTCGATCTCGCCGGTCTCGACGCGGCGGCCGCGGATCTTGACCTGGTGGTCGCGGCGTTCGATGAACTCGAGCTGGCCGTCGGGTCGTTGGATGACGCGGTCGCCGGTGCGGTACATCCGGGTGCCGGGTCCGGCGTAGGGGTCGGCCATGAAGGTGCCGGCGGTGCGGGCGGGGTCGTGGAGGTAGCCGCGGCCGACTCCGGCGCCGCCGATGTAGAGCTCGCCGGGGACGCCGACGGGGACGGGCTGGAGCTCGTCGCTGAGCACGTACAGCCGGGTGTTGCGGACGGCGGTGCCGATGGGGACGCGGGCGGTGAGGGTGTCGCCGGCGCGGATGACGGCGTGGGTGACGTCGTCGGAGCACTCGGTGGGGCCGTAGGCGTTCATCATCGGGACGTGCGGGTGGCGGGCGTGCCAGCGGTGGCACAGGTCCGCGGGAAGGGCCTCGCCGGTGACCATCAGCCAGCGCAGGTCCGGGAGTTCGGGGGCGGTGCCGTCGAGGTCCCAGGCGTCCAGGGCGGCGCGCAGCAGCGAGGGCACGACCTCCAGCACGGCGATCTTCTCGTCCCGCGCCATCCCGAACAGGGCGGCCGGGTCGGCGGCCATCTCCGTCCCCGAGACCCGGACGGTGCCGCCGACGACCAGCGGGGCGAGCATCTGCCACACCGACACGTCGAAGGTGAGCGGCGCGTTCTGGACGACGCCCTCCCCGGCGGCCAGGTCGAGGTCGCCGACCTTGGCCCAGAGGTGGTTCATCATGCCGGAGCGCTGGACCATCGCGCCCTTGGGCTTGCCGGTCGAGCCGGAGGTGAACATCACGTACGCCAGGTCCAACCCGCCTCCGACAGCGGTGAGTTCGGCGCCACTGGTGGAGTCGGACGGGTCGGTCAGCGGCAGGACGGTGGTCGCCCCGGCGGTGAGCTCGGCGGCCGGGGCCTCGTACCCGGCGCCGACCAGCAGGTGGCGGGCGCCGCCGTCCTCCAGCAGCCCGGTGTTGCGGGCGGCGGGGGCGGCCGGGTCGAGCGGCAGGTAGGCACCGCCGGCGGCCTGGACGGCCAGCACGCCGGTGACGAAGGGGACGCCGGGCTCGGCGAACATCGCGACCACCGAACCGGTGGTGACCCCGGCGGCGGTCAGCCGGGCGGCCAGGCCCGCCGCCCGGGCGACCAGTTCGCGGTAGTCGATCCGCTCGGCGCCGTCGGCCACGGCCACCGCGTCGGGCGTACCGGCCGCGACGGCGCGGACCCGCTCGACCAGGCCCTGGTCGGCGGCGGCGGCCGGATCCCAGGCGCCGAGCAGCCCGAGCGGTTCGCCGGTCGCGCCCAGGCCCACCTGGCCGAGCGGACGGTCCGCGGGCATGGTGGCGAGGGCTCCGAGGAAGGTCGCGAACCGGGCGAGGTGGGTGGCGAGTTCGGCCGGCTCGTACAGCTCGGGGTTGCCGTCGAGGTGGATCTCGACGGTGCCGTCGTCCGCGTTCAGGACCGTCATGATGAGGTCCTTGACGATGCCGGTGGACAGGTTGACCACGACCCCGCGGCAGTCGCCGAAGGCCAGCTCCGGGTCCTGGTTGAGCACGTTGATGAACGGGCCGAAGGCACGCTGGTCGTCGATCCGCAGGCCGATGTCGCGGCGGACCCTGTCCCCGCGGTAGCGCTGGTGCTTCAGCGTGCCGGCGACCTCGACCCAGGCCGCGCGCAGCAGTTCGGTGCGGGTCATCTCCGGGCGCACCCGGACGGCCAGCGGCAGGTAGTTGGCGAGCATGCCGGGGATCTCGCGGCTGACCGCGCCGACCCGGCCGGTGACCGGCAGGGTGAGCAGCGGCGCCGGGACCCCGGTGACGCGCTGGGTGTAGGCGGCCATCGCGGCGACCATCAGGACCGGCATGGTGACCTTGCCGTCCTGGGCGAGGGCGTGCAGCGCGGCCGTGGTCGCGGGGGAGAGCCGGGCGGTCTCGCGCAGCGCGACCCGGCCGGGGGCCGGCTCCTGCTCGGAGAGCGAGACCAGCTCGGGCACCGGGCCGTGCCGGTCGGAGGTGAGGCGGTCCGTCCAGTAGGCGCGGTCCTTCTCGACCATCGACGAGTCGAGGTACTTGCGCTCGGCGTCCAGCAGCCGGTGGAAGGCCGGCATGGCGTCGGCGTCCAGCTCGGCCGGGCCCTCGCCGGCGGCCAGCCGGGTGTAGGCGCTGGACAGCTTGGGGTAGAGCAGCGAGCGGCTGAAGCCGTCCGCGAGGATGTGGTGCATGCACAGGTAGAGCAGGTGGTGCTCCGGGGCGAGCCTGATCAGCGCGCCGCGGAACAGCGGGAAGTCGGTGACCTCCATCGGGTCGGCGTGGTCGGCCCGCATCCACCGCTCGGCGGCCTCCGACGGCTCCGCCTCGCCGCTGAAGTCCAGCGTCCTGAGCGGGAGCTGGGCGAGCGGGCGGATGATCTGGCCGGGGGCGCCGTCCTCCTCGACGAACTGCACCCGCAGTCCCTCGGCCTCGTGGCCGAGGCGTTGCAGCGCCCGTCCGAGCAGCTCGGCGTCGAGCGGTCCGCGCAGATCGATGTAGTCCGCCATGTTGTAGGCCAGCGGCCCGGCGGCGAACTGCTCGTCGAACCAGATCTCGGCCTGTGCCGCGGTGAGCGGAAGGACAGCGTTCCGGTTAGTCGTCACTGCTTTGCTCTCCGTCATTCTCAGCCTCAGCCCCGCCTTGAAAACTCTCGACCCTCTGACCCCGCCGGCCTCGCTCGCGCCGGCCCCGGCCCCGCCGGTCCGGTCAGCCGGACACGGTCTGGAGCCCGGCCTGGAGCCCGGCGGCGACGCCCGCCCCGAGGCCCCGGTGCTCGACCCCGGGCAGCAGGCCCTCCGGGCCGACCGAACCGCGCACCCACTCGTCGTGGTAGACGGTGTCCATGTAGCGCTCGCCCAGGTCCGGCGAGATGGTCACGGCGGTCACCCGTTCGCGCACGCCGCCCGCGCCGTCGCCGTAGTGCTCGTCCAGCCAGCGCAGCGCGCCGCTGACGGCCGTCCCGGTGGAGCCGCCGAACAGGAAGCCGCCGCGCATCAGTTCGCGGCAGGTCCGGACGGTGTCGGTCTCTTCGACGTGGACCGCCCGCTCCACCAGTGACTCGTCCAGCAGCGCGGGCCGCACGCTGGTGCCCAGGCCCGGGATGTGCCGGGTGGCCGGCGGGGCGCCGAAGGTGACCGAGCCGACGCTGTCGACCGGGACGACCCGCACGGAGGGGCGCCGCTCGCGGAAGTACCGGGCGCAGCCCATCAGCGTCCCGGTCGTGCCCGCGCCGATGAACAGCACGTTCAGGTCCGGGAACTGGCGGGCGATGGCCGGCGCGGTGGTCCGGTAGTGCGCCATCCAGTTGCCCGGGCTCAGGTACTGGTTGAGCCAGACCCGCTTCTCGTCGGCGGCGAGCAGCGCCTTGACGTGGCGGATCCGCGCACCGAGGAAGCCCTCGGTCTCGTGCGGCTCGGTGATCAGGTGCACCTCGGCGCCGTACGACTCCATGGTGCGGCGGGTGACCTCGTTGCAACGAGAGTCGGTGACGCAGATGAACTTGTAGCCGCGGCTGGCGGCGAGCACGCTCAGGGCGACGCCCATGTTCCCGGACGAGGATTCCACCAGGGTCGAGCCGGGGCCGAGGACGCCCGCCGCCTCGGCCTGCGCGACCATTTCCCGGGCTGCTTTCAGCTTGATGGACCCGGCGAAGTTGAACCCTTCGACTTTCAGGAAGAGACGGTGCCCGAAGAACGGCTGCAGATTCACGAAGAGGTCGCTGACCTCGAATTCGTGCGACGCGGAAATGACCGGCACTGGAGACTCCTGGCCTTCGGTAACGAATTAGCCTCGGCGGCAAGCCTCCCGCCGGGCGCTGACGAGGGGCTGACGGACTGCTGACGGGGTCCGCGACCAGGGTTTCGGGGCCGCCCGGAGGCATGCGTCAGCCGTCCGTCAGTTGCCGGTCAGTTGCTCGTCAGCGCCATCGGAAAGCGTTTGTTATTCCGCACCTGCAGGCCTTCCACGAGGAGCCCGGTTTGAATCGGCCGTCCGCCATCAGTGAAGTCCTTCCGCTCTCGCCGCTGCAACAGGGACTGCTCTTTCTCTCGGAGTACGACCGTGAGGGGACGGACGTCTACACCATTCAGCTTGTCCTCGACCTGGACGAGCTGACCGACGTCGATGCCGTCGCGCTGCGCACCGCGGCGGGCCTGCTCCTGGAGCGGCATCCCAACCTGAAGGCCTGCTTCCGGCACCGCAAGAGCGGCGAGGCGGTCCAGGTGATCCCCACGTCGGTCGAACTGCCGTGGCGCGAGGTCGCGGTGGCGGCCGGCGCGGCCGGGCCGGAGGCGGAGTTCGACCGGCTCGCCGAGGAGGACCGGCTGCGCCGCTTCGACCTCGCCCGCCCGCCGCTCCAGCGGCTCACCCTGGCCCGCGCCGAGGGCGGGCGCTGCCGGCTGGTCTGGACCGTCCACCACATCCTGGTGGACGGCTGGTCGATGGTCTCGCTGATCGGCGAACTCGCCGCGCTCGCCGAGGAGCTGAAGGCCGGCGGCACCCCCGCCAAGCAGCCGCAGGCCGGCGCGGCCCGCTACCAGGCGCACCTCGCCTGGCTCGGCGCGCAGGACAAGGAGGCCGCCCGGCAGGCCTGGACCGCCGCCCTGGCCGGGGTCGTCGACCCGACCCGGCTGGTGCCGGCCGGCCGCGACCGGGCCGCCGGTGCGGCCGCGCTGCCGCAGGCCGTCCCGCTGGAGCTGACCCCCGAGGTCTCCGCCGCGCTGACCGGCTTCGCCCGCTCGCGCGGCCTGACCGTCAACGCGGTGGTGCAGGGCTGCTGGGCGCTGCTGCTGTCCCGGCTGACCGGCCAGGACACCGTGCTGTTCGGCGCGGTCACCTCCGGCCGGCCGGCCGAGGTCCCGGACGTCGAGCGGATGGTGGGCCTGTTCGCCAACACGCTCCCGGTCCGGGTGGACGTCGACCCGGCCCGCACCCCGGCCGAGCTCTTCGCCGACGTGCAGCGGTCGCAGACCGTGCTGCTGGCGCACGAGCACCTGACCCTGGCGGAGGTCCAGCAGCTCACCGCCGTGCGCGGCGAACTCTTCGACACCGCCCTGATGTTCCAGAACTACCCGATGGGCGGCCTGCCGCTGGCCACCGGCACCGGCCCCCGGGTGACCGGCGCCGACGTCCGCTCCGCCACCCACTTCCCGGTCACCCTCACGGTCTTCCCCGGCACCCCCTTCGGCCTGGCCGTCAACCACGTGCCCGCGCTGGTCACCCGGGCCGAGGCCGAACTGGTCGGGCGGCGCTTCGCCCGGCTGTTGGCCGCCGCCGTCGCCCGGCCCGACGAGCCGTGCGGCCGGCTGGACGTCCTGGACGAGGCCGAGCGCGCCGAGATCACCGGGGCCCGCAACGCCACCGGGGCGCCGCTGTCCGGCGACTGGCTGGCCCCGCTGCTGGCCGCCCGGGCCGCCCGCACCCCGGACGCGCCCGCCGTGCGCTGCGGCGGGGAGCGCCTGACCTACCGCGAACTGCACGCCCGCGCCGACGCGCTGGCGCACGCCCTGCACGCCGCCGGGGCCGGCCCGGAGCAGGTGGTGGCGATCGCGCTGGACCGCTCCTGCGACCTGGTGGTCGCCGCCCTGGCCGTCCTCAAGTCCGGCGCGGCCTACCTGCCGCTGGACCCGGACTACCCGGCCGACCGGCTGCGCTACATGCTCGCCGACGCCGCCCCCGTGGTCACCCTCACCCACCGCCGGGTGCGCGAACTCCTCGCCGCCGAATCCGCCGAATCCGCCGAATCCGCCGAAGGCGGGATGAGCACCGGCGAGCTGTGGGTGCTGGACGGCCCGGACGCCGCGACCGGTGCGCCCGGGCAGCGCGTACCGGGCACGGCCCCGCGCGCCGACCACCCCGCGTACGTGATCTACACCTCGGGCTCCACCGGCCGCCCCAAGGGCGTCGTGGTGCCGCACCGGGCGCTGGTCAACCTGGTCGAGGACATGGTCGCCCGCTTCGAGGTGACCCCCGAGGACCGCTTCCTCGCCGTCACCACCTTCGGCTTCGACATCGCCAACCTGGAGCTGTTCGTCCCGCTCGCCGCCGGCGCCGAACTGCTGGTCGCCGACCGCGAGACGGTCCGCGACCCGGCCGCCCTGGCGGACGCCGTCACCGGCCTGGACGCCACCCTGCTGCAGGCCACCCCCAGCCTCTGGCAGTCGCTCGCCGCCGACCACGCCCCCCGGCTGGCCGGCCTGCGCGCCCTGGTCGGCGGCGAGGCGCTGCCCGAGCCGCTGGCCCGCACCCTCACCGCGCACTGCGCGTCCGTGACCAACGTGTACGGCCCGACCGAGACCACCATCTGGTCCACCGCCGCGCCGCTGACCGCCGCCGAGGCCGGGCCGCCGCCGATCGGCGGCCCGATCGCCAACACCCGGGTGTACGTCCTGGACGGCGCGCTGCGCCCCGTCCCCGACGGCACCTTCGGCGACCTCTACCTCGCCGGCACCGGCCTGGCCCGCGGCTACCTGGGCCGCCCCGGCCTGAGCGCCGAGCGCTTCGTCGCCGACCCGTACGGCCCGAGCGGCGAGCGGATGTACCGCACCGGCGACATCGTCCGCTGGGACGCCGCCGGCACCGCCCTGGAGTACGCGGGGCGCAGCGACCACCAGGTGAAGATCCGTGGCTACCGCATCGAGCTCGGCGAGATCGAGTCCGTGCTCGCGGCGCAGCCCGGAGTGACGCGGGCCGTCGTCACGGCCCGCACCGACCGGGCGGGGGACGCCCGCCTGGTCGCCTATGTCGTACCGGCAGGGATCGACCGCGACCGCTTGCGGGAGCGGGCGTCATCGGTGCTGCCCACGCACATGATCCCTGCCGTGTACGTTCCCTTGGACGACCTGCCGCTGACCCCCAACGGCAAGGTCGACCGCAAGGCCCTGCCCGCCCCGCCGGACGAGCGGGCGGGCACCGGACGCGAGCCCGCGGGGGAGCGCGAGGAACTGCTCTGCGCGGTCTTCGCGGAGGCCCTCGGGCTCGACCGGGTCGGCGCCGACGACGACTTCTTCGAACTCGGCGGCCACTCGCTGTCCGCGACCAGGGTCGCCAACCGGCTGCGTGCCGCGCTCGGCGTGGACGTCCCGGTGCGGACCCTGTTCGACGCCCGGACGGCCGAGGCGCTGGCCCGCGCCCTCGACCCGGACGCGGCGGCGGCCGCCGCCGCGGAGCCGGCCCCCCGGCGCCCCGCGCTGCGCGCCGTCCCGAACCGGCCGTCCTCGGTGCCGCTCTCGTACGCCCAGGAGCGGCTCTGGTTCCTGGACAAGATGGACGGGCCCACCGGCAACTACAACATCCCGCTGGCGGTCCGCCTCACCGGCCCGCTGGACGCCGCCGCGCTGGCCGCCGCCGTCCGCGACGTGGTGGCCCGGCACGAGAGCCTGCGCACCGTCTTCGCCGAGGCCGACGGGCTGCCCTCGCAGCTGGTGCTCTCCGCCGAGGAGGCCGAGCAGGCCGGCGCCCCGCTGGTCGTGGTGGACCTCTCCGGGGCGGCGCCGGGCGCGCTGGAGGCGGCGCTGGCCGCCGAGGCCGTCCACCCCTTCGAGCTGTCCGCCCAGGTGCCGCTGCGGGCCCGGCTGTTCACCCTCGGCCGGGACAGCCACGCGCTGGCCCTGACGGTGCACCACATCGCCGCCGACGGCTGGTCGTTCGGCCCGCTCGCCCGCGACCTCTCCGACGCCTACCGGGCCCGGCTGGACGGCGCCGGGCCGCGCTGGGAGCCGCTGCCGGTGCAGTACGCCGACCACGCGCTCTGGCAGCGCGAACTGCTCGGCTCCAAGGACGACCCGGACAGCCTGGCCGGCGCCGAACTCGCGCACTGGCGCGAGGCGCTGGCGGGCATCCCGGAGGAGCTGGACCTGCCCACCGACTTCCCCCGCCCGGCCCGGGCCGGGCACCGCGGCGCCGAGGTCGGGTGCACGGTGCCCGCCGGGACCCACGCCCGGCTCGCCGAACTCGCCCGGCGCGGTGGCGCCAGCCTGTTCATGGCCGTCCAGGCGGGCCTGGCCGCACTGCTCACCCGGCTGGGCGCGGGCACCGACATCCCGCTCGGCAGCCCGGTGGCCGGGCGCACCGACGACGCGGTCCGCGACCTGGTCGGCTTCTTCGTCAACACCGTGGTGCTGCGCACCGACACCTCGGGCGACCCGGCGTTCACCGCCCTGCTCGGGCGGGTCCGGGAGACCGACCTGACCGCCTACGGGCACGCCGAACTGCCCTTCGAGCACCTGGTGGAGGAGCTCAACCCGGTCCGCTCGATGGGCCGGCAGCCGCTCTTCCAGGTGATCCTGGCCTTCGAGGCCGCCGAATCCGGGAGCGGCGCCGACCTGCTGCCCGCGATGCCCGGCCTGCGCGCCGAGGTGCTGCCGATCGGCAGCACGACGGCCAAGTTCGACCTGTCCTTCCAGGTGCTGGAGCGGACCGGTCCGGACGGCGCCCCGGCCGGTCTGGACATCCGCCTGGAGTACCGCGAGGACCTGTTCACCGGGGCGACGGCGGCCCGCCTCGCCCGGGCCCTGGCCACCCTGCTCGACTCCGCCGCCCGCACCCCCGACGCGCCGCTCAGCGCCCTCGACCTGCTCACCGCCGAGGAGCGCCGCGTCCTGCTGGAGGAGTGGGCCGGCCCGACCGCCCCGTTCACCCCGGTCACCCTGACCGCCGTGTTCGAGGGCCTGGCGGCCGCCGACCCGGACCACCCCGCGCTGATCGGCCCGGACGGCGTGCCGGCCGGCCCGGAGACGGTGCGGCTGTCCTACGCGGCGCTCAACGAGCGGGCCAACCGGCTCGCCCACCTGCTGCTGGAGCGCGGGGTCGGGCCGGGCGACGTGGTCGCGCTGGCGATGCCGCGCTCCGCGCCGCTGGTGGTCGCGCTGCTGGCGGTGCTCAAGACCGGCGCCGCCTACCTGCCGGTCGACCCGCAGTACCCGGCCGAGCGGATCGCCTACATGCTCGACGACGCGGCGCCCGCCCAGGTGCTGACCGTCGAGGCGGCCGCCGACCGGATCCCGGGGCTGCCCGAGGGCGTCGTCCCGCTGGTCCTGGACTCCGTGCGCACCCGGTCCGACCTGGCCGGCCGGCCCGACCGCAACCCCGTCGACGCCGACCGCACCCGGCCGCTCCTCCCGCAGGACGTCGCCTACGTGATCTACACCTCGGGCTCCACCGGCCGCCCCAAGGGCGTCGCGGTGCCGCACCTGGGGGCGGCCAACCTGGCCGCCAACCACCGGGCGCGGCTGGGCGCCGGGCCGGACACCCGGGTGCTGCAGTTCGCCTCGTTCAGCTTCGACGCCACCGTCTGGGAGCTGTGCGTCTCGCTGTACTCGGGCGGCACCCTGGTGGTCGCCACCGACGAGAGCCGGATCTCCGGGGAGGTGCTGGGCGCGCTGCTCACCGAGCACCGGGTCAACCACGCCGTGCTGCCGCCCACGGTGGTCGCGGGCCTGCCCGAGGACGTGGTGCTGCCCGAGGGCCTGCACCTGCTGGCCGCCGGCGAGGCCTGCCCGCCGGCGCTGGTCGACCGCTTCGCCCCGCTGACCGAGTTCCGCAACGCCTACGGCCCGACAGAGGCCTCGGTCTGCGCCACCTGGAGCGACCCGCTGCGCCCCGGCGGCGGCCGCCCGCCGATCGGCCGCCCGCTGGACAACCACCGGCTGTACGTCCTGGACGACGCCCTCGCGCCCGCGCCGGTCGGTGTCACCGGCGAGCTGTACATCGCCGGCACCGGCCTGGCGCACGGCTACCTGCGCCGCCCGGCCACCACCGCCGAGCGCTTCGTCGCCGACCCGTACGGCCCGGCCGGCACCCGGATGTACCGCACCGGCGACCTGGCCCGCTGGCGGGCCGACGGCACGCTCGACTACGTCGGCCGGGTGGACCACCAGGTGAAGCTGCGCGGCTTCCGGATCGAGCTCGGCGAGATCGAGGCCGCGCTGGTGCGCCACCCGGTGGTCGTGCAGGCCGCGGTGCGGGTCGCGCCCTCGCCCACCGGCGTGCCCCAGCTGACCGGGTACGTGGTGCCGCTGCCCGGCGTCGCCGCCGTCGACGTGCCGGTGCTGCGCGCGTTCGTCGCCGGGTCGCTGCCCGCGCACATGGTGCCCGCGACGCTGGTGACGCTGCCCGCGCTGCCGCTGACCGCGAACGGCAAGCTCGACACCCGCGCCCTGCCGGCGCCCGGTGCCGCGCCCGCCGCCGCGCAGGCCCCGGTGCGGCTCCCGGGCACGCCGGCCGAGGAGGCCATCGCCGGGGTCTTCGGCGAGATCCTCGGCCTCGACCAGGTCGGCGCCGACGGGGACTTCTTCGACCTCGGCGGCGACAGCCTGCGCTCGGTGCAGATCGTCAGCCGGGCCGCGAAGGCCGGGCTCACGCTCTCGCTGGCCGACGTCTTCACCCACAAGACGGTGGCGGCCCTCGCCGCCGCCGCCCGGCCCGCCACCGCGCAGCGGCTCCCCGCGACGGTGCTGGAGCCGGTGCTGCCGATCCGGCCGGGCGGCACCGCCGAGCCGCTGTTCTGCGTGCACGGCGGGGTCGGCTTCGGCCTGCCGTACGCGGAGCTGGCCCCGCACCTCGACCCGGCCCGGCCGGTGTACGCGCTGCAGTCCGACGGCGTCGCCGCGCCCGAGGGGGAGTGGGAACGGCCCCAGGGCGTACGGGAGCTGGCGGCCACGTACCTGGCGAGGATCCGCCGGGTGCAGCCGCACGGCCCGTACCACCTGCTGGGCTGGTCCTTCGGCGGGCTGGTCGCGCACGAGATGGCGGTGCAGCTCCAGGCGGCGGGCGAGCGGGTGGCCTTCCTGGCGGCGCTGGACGTCTTCCCGGTGTTGCCGGGCGACCACGCCCCGACCGACGAGGAGATCCGCGAGGCCTTCCTCGCCCACCACGCCACCGGGGCGGGCATCGACGACGGGGAGCTGCGCCGGCTGATGGCGGTGATGCGCCACCACACCGACATCGCCCGGGAGTTCACCCCCGGCCGGTTCGACGGCTCGCTGCTGCTGTTCGCCGCCGCCGACGAGGTGCAGGGCGCCCCCGCCGCCGAGCTCGCCGACCGCTGGCGCGCGCACCTGACCGGCGCGCTGACGGTGCACGACGTCGCCTGCGGCCACGAGGAGATGCTCGGCCGGGAGGCGGCCGGCCGGATCGGCGCGGTGGCCGACGCCGCGCTGCGCCGGTCCTGAACGACGTGACGGCCGGGCCCGGAATCCGGGCCCGGCCGTCACGGGGCCGTCGGCGGCGCCCCAGCCGGGGAGCCGCCGGCGTGCCGGGGCGAACTGCCCTCGCCCCGACGGTACTTACAGCGAGGGGTCCTGCATCAGGATCGCCTGGTAGAGGTGGTGGAGACGACGACTCGGTTTGAGCCCCAACTCGTCGTCGAGCCACTTCCGGGTGCGGTGGAAGATGTCGACGGCCTCCGACTGCCGGCCGCACCGGTAGAGGGCGATCATCAACTGCTCGCTGAACCGCTCGCGTTCCGGGTACTGGGCGAGCAACTGCTTCAGCTCGGCCACCACCGCCCCCGCCTCGCCCGCCTGCAGCTGCGCCGAGATGAGGTCCTCCCGCGCGGTCTTGCGCTGCTCGTCCAGACGCAGCGCGACGGCCCGGCACCAGGGCCCGTCGCTCGTGTCGAGCAGGGCCGGTCCGCGCCACATCGCGAGCGACTTGCGGAGCGTGTCCATCGCTTCGTACGGCCGGTCGCTGACCAGCCCCGCGCCTTTCTCCGCCGTCCGCAGGAATCGGTACGCGTCGACCGCGTCCTCCGAGACGTTGAGCATGTAACCGTTGTCAACCGTGCGGATGAGTTCCTGGTCCGGCCCCTCCAGACCAAGTTCCGCCAACGATTTGCGCATGCGTTTGACATTGGCCTGCAAGGCGTTGCGCGCGTTCTTGAGCGGCGCTTCCCCCCACAGCTCGTCGATCAGTTCGTCGAACGCGACCACCTGACCGGCGTTGAGCGCCAGCATGGTGAGCATCACGCGATTCTTCTTCGCCCGTAGACCTACGGTGCGCTGACCGTCGCCGATCAATAGTGGGCCTAATATGGAGATGTACACCAAATTCCCCGTCCCTAGCGGTGAACTCCAGCCACAAGCCTTTCTCCTGTGACCTCGGCCCGGCCACCGTCAACAGTGGTCGACGTGTTTGGGGTGGCCTGACAAAGGGGAAAAGCCTGGGTATCATTCGCGCTGGTCAAGTATCGGACACGCCTGGGTCGTCCGGCCATGTACCTTCGTACATGAGTTGATGAACCTGCGCCACCAACCCCACCTGAAGCCGCGACTCCACTCCCAGTTTCGCGAGGATGTTGGCGACGTGCGCCTTCACCGTGCGCTCCGTGACGTGCAGTCGGGCGGCGATGCCGCGGTTGGAGTGTCCGGCACCGATCAGGTCGAAGACCTGCCGTTCCCGTCCGGACAGCGTCCCGACCCGGGTGAGCTCGTCGCGCCAGCGCGCCGAGGCGAGGCTGCCGTCACTGTGCATGGCCACCCCCCTGACCGCCCCCTGCTTCCCCGTGGTGCGTCCGGCGGCAGTTGTGCCCCCCCGTCACCGGGAAGGTCGTTCACGTGCCGACGAACGCGCATGCGATTCTACAACTCCCGTAACAAACCACCACGGGACTGTCGGCGTCAAACCCCTTGTCACAACTGGTTGTGGCCGGTGCCTGCACGAAACGCACACGAAAAGGGCCGGGGAAGGGGCTAAGCCCTTCCCCGGCCGTCGAGTTGGACGGTTCCCGTGTTACGGGAGGGTCGTGCGCGCCGCCGAGGCCGCCGCCGCCGCGGCCACGATGGCCGGCATCCGCGGGGTCCGGGTCGTGGTCTGGCGCGCGAGCCGCGAGGGCCAGAAGGTCTTCCAGCCGAGCAGGGTGACCACGGCCGGCAGGACGACGATCCGGATCACCGTCGCGTCGAGCAGCACCGCGCAGGCCATGCCCACCCCCATCTGCTTCATCTCGATGAAGTTCAGCGAGGCCAGCAGGGCGAACACGCAGACCATCACCACCGCGGCGCTGGTCACCACGCCCGCCGTGCGGGTGATGCCCTGCTCGACCGCCTCCTTCACGGAGAGCCCGCCGCGCGCCGCCTCCCGGATCCGGCTGACCACGAAGACGTGGTAGTCCATCGACAGGCCGAGCAGGATCACGAAGAGCATCAGCGGCAGCCAGGCCACCACCCGGCCGGTGGACTCGAAGTGCAGCAGGTCCTCCGCCCAGGTGTGCTGGAAGATCAGCGCGAGCAGGCCGAAGGAGGCCGCCGCGGACAGCAGGTTGAGCGCCACGGTGATCAGCGCGAGCATCACCGAGCGGAACGCGACGGTCATCACCAGGAAGGTCAGCACCAGGGCCACCCCGAGCACCCAGGGCATCTTGTGCATGACGTTCGCCCGGTAGTCGACGTCGAACGCGACGTCGCTGCCGCCGACCGCGAACTCGGCGCCCGCGACGGTGCCGAGGGTCTGCGGGGCGAGGTCCTGGCGCAGCCGGGCCAGCGAGGCGCGGGCCTGCGGCGAGCCGCTGTCGAAGTGGGTGCCGATCGCGATGGTGGCGACCGTGCCGTCGGGTGAGGTGCGGACGGTCGGCGCCGGGTTGTGCACGAAGAGGGCGTCCTGCGAGGCGCGTTCGACCAGCGCCTCCACCGCGCCGCCCAGCTCCGCCGTCCGGTCGGCCGGGACCTTCACCGCGACGGTGTGGGTGTCGGCCTGGCTCGGGAAGGAGCCGGTCAGCCGCTCGTTGGCCTGCATCGCCGGGATCGACCGGGGCAGGTCGTCGATCCCGGTGGCCTTGAGCTTCAGGCCGAGGGCGGGCAGCGCGAGGACGAGCAGCGCGCCGACCGAGAGCACCAGCGCGATCACCGGGTGGCGCAGGGCGGGCTTGAGCATGGTCGACCACAGCCGCGGCTTGACCCCGCCCTTCTGGGTGAGCCGCCACACCACCGGGACCCGCGGCGCGTCCAGGTAGCGTCCGAACCGGGACAGCATGGCCGGCAGCACGGTCAGCGAGGAGGTGATCGCGATGGCGACCACCAGCACCGCGCCGGTGGCCATCGACTCGAAGGCGATGTGCCCGGCGAGGTAGAGCGCCCCCATCGAGATCATGACGACCACGCCGGACACCAGCACCGAGTGCCCGGAGGTGGCGGCCGCGATCTCGATGGCGTCGATGTTGTTGGCGCCCAACGCCCGCTCCTCGCGCTGGCGTTTGAGGTAGAACAGCGAGTAGTCGACCCCGATGGCCATGCCCATCAGCACGATGACGTGCGTCACCGGCCCCGGGTCGGGCACCAGTTGGGAGGCCACCCCCCACAGGCCGAGACCGGCGAGCACCGAGGACAGGCCGAGGACGACCGGGACGCTCGCGGCGACGATCGCGCCGAAGACGAAGACCATCACGAGCAGCGTCACCGGCAGGCTCAGCACAGTCGCCTTGCCGAGGTCCTTGCTCAGCATCTCGTTGAGCCCGGCCTTGATCGAGCCGGCGCCGACGAGTTCCATCCGCAGCTCGGTGTGCGACGCGTGGGTCCTCGCCACGGTGTCGATGAGCGGCTGCACCCGGTCGGCGGAGGTCTCCGGGTCGCCGTCGAGGGTCACCGGGACGAGCAGGGCCGAGCCGTCCGGTGCGGGCACCGGGGCGTCGATCGAGCTGATGCCGGGGAGGGCCTTCAGGTCGCGGGTGGCGTCCGAGGCCGCGGACTGCGCCTGGACGGGGTCGAGCCGGCCGCCGTCCCACGGGGTGATGAGGACGTTCTCCACCGCGCGCTCCTGGAGGCCGCCGCTGCGGGCGATCGCGGCCGCCCGGCCGGACTGGCCGATGGCGAGGTCGGAGGTGGTGGCCTGCCGGGTGCCCGTGACGCCGCCGACCACGAGGGCCGCCACGACGAACGCCACCCAGAGCGCGATCGCCCACCAGGGGTGGACGGCGCTCCACCGAGCGGCCCTGGTGATCACGTTCCTGCCTTCCACGATCACGTTCCCCTCCTCAAAAGAAATGCCCGGATCAAGACACGGGCCTGACTTGTGAGTCCGGCCGGTGCGGTGCGGCGTTCGCCTGCATCACTGAATCTAGTGACGCTTCGACGCATGATCACGGGTACAACTTCGACGATTGGAGGGGGAGTTTCTTCTACTTGACAGCCGACCCGAGAGGGCTGCCGCCGGATTCCCCGGGCGGAATTTGATACCACATCCGCCGGGACACGTTAAAGGGCCCGTCGCCGATCAGTGCGACGGACCCCGCGTATTCCTCGGGCAGCGGCAGGTCGGTGACTCTCCACGGCCCGGGCAACGGACCGGAGCGTGCGTACACGGTGGCTTCCGGTCCGTCGTGGGCGACCGGGATCCCCATGCCCTGGGTGAGTCTGGCGCCCGAGGCCTTCACACACGCCTCCTTCCTGGTCCACAGCCGGGTGAAGGCGTCGGGCCCGCCCCGGGCGACCAGCTCCCGTTCGTCCGGGGGGAAGAAGCGACCGGCCAGCCGGGCGGTGTCCAGCTCGGCGCGGGCCAGCTCGACATCCACGCCGACCGGCCGTGATGCCAGGGCGAGCAGGGCGATCTCGCCCGAGTGGGACAGGTTGAAGTGCAGGCCCGGCGCGTCCTCGACGGCCGGCTTCCCCCACGGGCCGCGGCTGAAGCGCAGCCCGGCCGGGGGGCGGCCGAGGCGCTCGCCGAGGACGATCCGGGTGGCGGCGTGCGCGAGCACGAAGCGGCGCCGCAGCCCGGGCAACTGTCCGCTCCGGGCGCGCGCCCGCTCCTGCTCGTCGAGCAGTTCCTCCAGGTGCGGCGGGTACCCGTCCGGGGCGCCCTGGGCGGCTTCGCCGTCCGGGCGGTCCGGGTGCTCGCCACCGGTCAGCGGAATCTGCCAGATCTCGACCGTATCCCGACCGACCGGTTGTTCTGTCCCGTTCAGAACCGGCCCACCTTTCCGGTGTGCAGCCCCTGGAACAGATTCAGCTTCTGGATGTTCCGTGTCCCCTCCATGAACTCCACGCCCCGTGCGTCCCGGGCGAGTTTGTCGAGGAGCGGGTGGTCCAGCCGGGCGCCGGGCCCGAAGAAACCCAGCGCGCGCATCGTGACGTCCTCGGCGAGTTCGCAGGCGCGGGCCTTCGCCGCCGAGGAGAGGTGCCCGGCGGCCGGCTTGCGGTCCACCGCGAGGGCCGCCCGGTAGGTCAACCGGCGGGCCGCGTCGATCCGCTGGCCGAGCGACTCGAACAGCTCGCGCTCCGCGCCGCGCAGTTCCCGGCGGTTCTCGGCGACGTAGTCGTGGGCGGCCCGGGCGATACCGAGGGCGATCGCGGCCACACTCGGGCGGAGCTGGTTGAAGACCGAGACGATGCTCCACATCCCCCGCCGGGTCGGCGGCAGGTGGGCGCCGAGCACCCGTTCGGCCGGCACGTGCACCCCGTCGAGGGTGATCCGGGTCAGCTGGACGCCGCGCAGGCCGAGGGTGGGCAGCGGCTCCGCCCGGAAGCCGGGGTCGGCGGTGTCCACCAGGACGGCCAGCACACCGAGCCGCTCGGTGCCCGCGACCCGCGCGAACACGGCGCCCAGGTCGGCCCGGGCGGCGTTGCCGACGTAGCGCTTCTCGCCGTCCAGGACGTACGAGCCGTCGCCCACCGGGGTCAGCGTGGTGGTCATCTCGCCGATGGCCGAGCCGCGGTCGGGCTCGGTGAGGCCGAAGCAGGTCCAGCGGGGGCGTTCGGCGAGCCGGCCGTACACCCAGTCCTTCTGCGCCTGGCTGCCGAGCACGCCCAGCAGCACCCCGCACATCGAGGCGCCGGGCGCGCCCAGCATCATCCCGGCGTCGCCGCGCGCCAGTTCCTCGCTCACCAGGACCCGCTCCAGGGTGGCCAGGCCGTGCGCGGGGCCGGCGCCGGCCTCGGCGGACGCCCGGTCCCACTCCGGCGGCACCTGGTGGCCGGCCAGGAAGCGCACGGCGGGCAGGTCCAGGAAGCGGTGGACGGCGTCCGGGTCCCGGTCGAGGTCGAGCGCGCCCGCCCGCAGGTCTTCGGCCCACCGCCGCACGTACCGGTGCGTGGTTTCCAGCGGGCCGGGCAGGCTGATCACACTTTCCCCTTCCGGGAGTCGACGTTCTGTGCCGTGTCCCCGGCCGGCCCC
This sequence comes from Kitasatospora sp. NBC_01300, assembly GCF_041435235.1. Lineage (NCBI taxonomy): Bacteria > Bacillati > Actinomycetota > Actinomycetes > Kitasatosporales > Streptomycetaceae > Kitasatospora > Kitasatospora sp. NBC_01300. Next base: position 4,345,956 of record NZ_CP108408.1, read on the forward strand.
GGCCAGCCGCAGTACACGTCGGCGAGGAGCTCGGAGGCGTACGCCGCCCGGCCCGGCCCCTCGGCGGTGAAACCGTACGCCCCCAGGAGCCGCAGCAGTGCGCGGTCGGCCTGGGTGATCTGGGCCTGGAGGCGGGCGAGGGCCGCGCCGTCCAGGGGGCGGGCGGGGGCCAGCGGGGAGTCGTCCGCGGAGTCGTCCGGCCCCTCGGCGAGGTCGTCGAGGACGCCCTCGATCTCCAGGTGGTCGATCAGCACGTCGGCGAGTGCGCCCTTGACCAGCTGTTGCAGTAGCAGCGAGGAACCCTCGACCTGGCGGCCCGCGAGGTAGACCAGGCAGGCCTCCCGCAGCCGCTCGGACGCGCCGAGCCGCAGCCAGGCGAGGCCGGTGCCCCAGTCGTGGGCGTCGGGGCCGGCGGGGCCCCGGGCGGCGTCGGCGGGGCTCAGGACGGCCAGGCCGGGCACCGGGTCCGGGCCCCCGTCCCCGTCCTCGTCGTCACCGAACTCGGCGTACTCGCCGAGGAGTTCGCGCGGAACCACGGCGTGCCCGCGCGGGCCGCGCGGTGCCACCCCGGGGGACAGCGCGCGGGAGAGCAGGGTCAGTGCGGGGACGAGGCCGTCGTTGCGCGCGCTCGTCCGGGCCTCCTGCCAGTGCTCGCGCACCTCGACCGGAACCGTCATCGGACCCCCAACTCCCCCGTGTCGAGCGTGCAGTAGGCCAGGAAGCCGCGTTCCCGGTCGTAGTCGGCCACCACCACCGGGCGGTCCCGGTCGGCGGCGGCGAGCAGGGCGGCCCAGCCGCCGGTGGCGGGCTGTCCGGCCGCCACCCTGGTCCACGGGCCACCGTGTGCCGGAAGTTCAGCACAGCCGTCCGACAGGCCGGAGCCGGTGACCAGCGCGGCCGAGGTGTCCCAGCCGGCGAACAGCCCCGGCTCCGGGAGGCCCTGGGCCGCGCCGCCCAGCGGCGCGTCGCCGCCGTCCCAGTGGATCAGCAGCGCGACCGCGGCGTCCGCGCGGACGGCGCTCTGCCCGGTCGCGGGCAGCGGGAACGGCTGGGTGCCCTGGTCCACGACCAGCAGCAGCAGCCGCGACCAGCCGCACCGCCGGGCGTACTCCACGGCGACCCGCAGCGCGCTGAACGGCGCCAGGACGCCCTGGTCGGACAGGGCGAAGGAGAGCGGCTCGCCCGGCAGCCGCCCCTTCACGCAGGAGGCGACCAGCTCGGCGTGGTCGAAGTCCGGTGCGGAGTAGGCGACCACCACCACCTCGGGGCACTCCTCGGCGGTCAGCGGGCCCAGCGCGTCGAGCGCGCCGTGGGCCAGCTCCACCGAGGTGCGCCGCCCCGAGGCGGCGAACTGCTCGCGGTCGAAGTCCGCGCCGTAGAGCGCCCCGAGCTCGCGGTAGAAGTCCTCCCGCGCGGCCTCCGGCCGGTACGGCGCGCCAGGCCCCGGCGGGGTGTGGGCGCCGGCCCGGACCAGCCGCGGCAGGACCGCCGCCGGGGCCTGGCCGGGCGTGCCGGGCGGGCCGTCCGCGCCGGCCGGGGCCGGACGCCGCACGGGCGCAGTCGCGCGGAACATGCTTAGGCGCTCGCTTCCGCGGCGACGAAGCCGGCCAGCGAGCCCACGGTCTCGAAGTGGGTCATGTCCAGCTCGTCGGCGTCGAACTGCACGTCGAGGATCTCCTCGATGGTGATGAGCAGTTCGAGCGCGCTGCTGGAGTCCAGACCCAGCTCGTCGAAGAGGCGGACGCCCGGGTCGGCGCCGGAGACGTCCTTGTTGAGGACCTCCGACAGGCCCTTGCGGACGGCGTCGACGTACTTCACGTCGGCCACGGTGTTGGCGGTGTCGCTCATGGTGTTCTCCTCGGGCTGGTCCCGGCCGGGGGTCGGCCGGTCGGTGGTCAGTTCTGGTCGTCGCCGGGGGCCGCGTACAGCCGCTGGCGGCCGAGCATGGCCTCGACGTCGTCGCGCTCCCGGATCAGGTGCGCCCGCCCGTCCAGGACGAGCACCTCCGCCGGGTAGCCGTGGCTGAGGAAGTGCACCGGCGAGGCCGTCGGCCCGTACGCGCCGGAGCGCTGCACCCCGATCAGCTCGCCGGCCCGCAGCGCCGGCATCGGCACCTTCTTGCCGATGACGTCGTTGGGCGTGCAGAGCGGGCCGGTGATGTGCCAGGGCTCGGTGGCCGGCTCGTCCAGCCGCTCCAGCGCGGCCATCGGGAAGTTGCGCTTCACGTACGAGCCGATGCCGACGGCCGCCATGTGGTGGTTGGTGCCGCCGTCGGTGACCGCGAAGTTCTCGCCCATCGAGGTCTTGGTGTAGCGCACCCGGGTGACGTAGGTGCCGGACGCGGCGACCAGGAAGCGGCCCAGCTCCATGATCATCCGGGTCTCCGGGTGCCGGGCGCGGAAGTCCGCGATCAGCGGGTTGAGCCCGGCGGTCAGCTCGGCGACGTCGAGGTCCTTCTCGTTGTCGAAGTAGGCGATGCCGAGGCCGCCGCCGACGTCGACCGTCTCCAGCGGGAAGCCCAGCTCGGTGGAGAGGCGCTCGGCCAGCTCCAGGATCCGCCGGGTGTTCTCGACGACGGACTCCTCGATCAGGATGCGGGTGCCCAGGTACACCTGGACGCCCATCAGCCGGATGTTGGGGTAGCGGCCGGCGAGGTCCTCGCCCTCGGCCAGCAGCAGCTCCTCGTCGGTGCCGAACTGGCGCGGCTTGCCGCCCATGGTCAGGCCCGAGCCCTTCACCGAGAAGCTCGGGTTGACCCGCAGCGCGACCCGGGCGGTGATCCCGCGCTCGCGGGCCACCTCGTCGATCAGGTCCAGCTCGCCGATCGACTCGCAGACGATCGCGTGGATGTCCTCGTCCAGGCAGGCCGCCACCTCGCCGCGGCTCTTGCCCGGGCCGAGGAAGATGATGTCGCGCGGCTCGACCCCGGCCCGGCGGGCGGTGACCAGCTCCGTCAGCGAGGACACCTCGGCGCGCGAGCCCAGGCTGTGCAGCAGCGCGCAGACGGAGATGTTGGGGTTCGCCTTGAGCGAGTAGAAGACCTCCAGCGCCGGGTGCAGCGCCTCGCGCAGCCCCTGGAAGCGGGTGGTGATCTCCTCGCCGTCGTACAGGTAGAGCGGGGTGCCGAACTCCTCGGCGAGCTCGGTGATCCCGAGGCCCTGCACCTCGAATGCGACGCTCACGGTCAGCTCCGTTCCGGGTAGGCCGCGAGGCGGCGGGTGATGTCGGTGTCGAGCGCCTCGATCTCCTCGTCGGAGGCCCCGACGAGCACGCCGTACAGCCGGCCCTCGAAGCCGTCCGCCTCGGTGTCGGCGGCGGTGCCCGCGGCGGCGTTCACCGTGGCGTAGTTGTTCACGAACAGGCCGCGCGGGCGCGGTCCCCGCTCGGTCAGCAGCAGCCCGTCCAGCACCTCGGCCAGTTCGGCGAAGGGCAGCGGGCGGGTCAGCCGCAGCGGGAAGTGCCGGGCGACGGCGACCTCCTCGGCCCCGGCCAGGCCGCCCTCGTGCACCACGTTCTGGTACGTGGACATGTTGTTGCGGGCGTTGATCTCGATGACCGGGTACAGGCCCTCGTCCGGGTCGACCATCGCGTCGACGCCGACCACGCCGTAGTAGCCGTCGGCGGCCAGCCGCTCGCCGAGCCGCAGCGCCGTCGCCTCGATCTCGGCGACCTGCCCGTCGGTCAGCCGGGCCGGGATCCGGTGGCCCTTGTGGACGCCGCCCTCGGTCAGCAGCTCCTTGACGAAGTCGAAGTGCGTGGAGCCGTCCCGACCCACCGTGAACTGGTAGTTGAGGTCGCAGCGCTTGGCGACCCACTCCTCGATCACCAGCGCGGTGCGCGGGGCCCCGCCCGCGGCCTTGGCGGCGCGCTCGGCCTGCTGGACCGCCATCCGGTGCAGCCGGCCCAGCCGGGCCTCCGAGTCCAGCACGACGATGCCCTTGCCGGACACGCCGAACGCGTCCTTCAGCACCACCTTGCGGCCTGTTGCCAGCAGTTCACCGGCCGCGGCCACCGCCTCGGCCAGCTCCTCCAGCGTCTCGCAGGCCCAGCCGCGGGCCTGGCGGATGCCCAGCTCGTCGGAGAGCCGGCGGCTGTACACCTTGCTGTTGACCCGCTTGCAGACCGCGGCGGTCGGCGCGCCCAGCCGCAGCCCGGTGCGCTCGGCCAGCTCCTCCTCGACGGTGGAGATGCCGTGCGCGGTCAGCCGGGCGCCCTCGGCGGCGACGGCGGACAGCGCGCGCAGCAGCTCGGGGTCGGCGAGGGCGTCCTCGCTGACGGTGCGCTGCGGGTCCTGGCCGGCCACCACGTGCACGGTGGGCAGCTCCAGGCCGAGGCCCTCCAGGTAGCCGCGGTAGCCCTCGTCCAGGGCGGTCTTCAGCACGACGTGGTCGTCCTTGCCGCCGAGCAGCAGCGCGAACTCGTCCATGCGGTTCACCACCGCACTGCCCGCGTGCGAGGCGACCCGGGGCAGCGCGGGCTCGCCGAGCGCCCAGTGGTTCTCCACCTCGAAGTTGCCCAGGAACACCAGCGGGGTGTCCGCGGACCCGGTCACGGCGCGCTTGAGGCGCGCGCTGAAGCCGGAGGACGGTAGATGCATGTCGACCTCGTCATTTCTCGTGTGCGCTCGGGCGCGGTGCGGCGGGTGCGCGGGTGCTGCGGTGGTGCGGGTGCGCCGGTACTGCGGGGGTGGCCGATCAGCGGGCGGCCGTCAGTGCTCCAGGACCATCGCGGCGAAGGTCGCCCCGAGTCCCACGCTGGTCATCAGGTAGCGGTCGCCGGGGCGCAGCCGCCCCAGCTCGGTGGCCTTCTGCAGGTTGATGAAGGGGTCGGCGCAGAAGCAGTGCCCGGTCTCGCCGACCAGGTCGAGGAAGACCTTGTCGAGCGGCAGCCCGAGCGCCTTGCAGACGCCGATCCACGACAGCCGGTTGACGTTGTGCGGCAGCACGAGCGCCAGCTCGTCGAGGCCGCAGCCGGCCTCCTCCAGGGCGGCGCCGATCACCTCGCACAGGCCGGGCCCGTACAGGTCCTGGAACTCCTTGGCGGCGGCGTCGCCCATGATGAACTCGTCGCCGAACTGGGTGTGGGTGCGCGTCGCGTAGCCGAGCATCCGGTCGGAGCCGGTACGGTCCGCGCTCACCAGGAAGGCGACGGTGCCCTCGCCCATGACGGTGACGTCCGGGATGGACTGCGTCCGGGTGGTGCACGCCTTCTCCCCGGCCAGGACCAGGGCGAGCGCGTCCGGATCCGGGTCGGCGGCCAGCAGGGTGCCCGCCAGGTCCAGCGCGAGCAGCCCGGAGGCGCAGGCGTGGTGCGAGACGACGAAGCCGGCGGCGTGCTCCAGGCCGAGCTCGACCTGGACCGGTCGGAGCGAGGTCATCGGGTACGGCAGCGGCGACGGCATCGTGCGGGCCTGGAGGACGTACTTGACGCGCTGTTCCTGCCCGCGCAGCTCCACCAGCTTGGTCGCGGCGCGCAGCAGCAGCTCGGTCTCGGTGGCCGCGGGGTCGCGGCACACCTCGGAGAGCCCGTAGAAGCGCTGGTAGCGCCGGAGCTGCACATCCGTCAGCTGGAGTTCCTGTTGGAAGCGCGCGATCGGGATGGTGTCGGGAAGACAGCTGGAGACTGCCGTGATCGACGTCATGCCAACTACAGTCGCCTGGAGCGCTGACGCTTAGCTGACGCTGCGCTGACCACCGCCGGCGGGGCCGGGGCGCGCTCCCCGCGGACGCCGGGGAAGCCCGGCCCGTGGACGTGGTCGGCCGCCCCGCGGCGCCGGGCGGAAACGACCGGAGGGGCGGGCCTTTCGGCCCGCCCCTCCGGATCGGATCAGGTCCTACTCGTCGTCGGCCCCGCCGAGGTCACCGAGGTCACCGAGGTCGGTGCCGTCCGGGGTGCCGCTGATCGCGTACCCCTGGCGGCGCGCCTCGTAGCAGGCCACCGTCGCGGCCGCCGACACGTTCAGCGAGCCGACCCGGCCCAGCTGCGGCACGAACACCACCTGGTCGCAGAGCGCCAGCGCGTCGGGGGTGATCCCGCGGTCCTCGTGCCCCAGCACGAAGGCCACCGCCGGGGTCAGTTCGGCGGCGAACATCGGCACCGCCTCGTCCGCCAGCTCCAGGCCGACCACCTTGAAGCCGTCCGCCTTCGCCGCCGCGACCGCCTCCGCGATCGTCGGGAAGTGCTCCACCTTCAGGTACTTGTCGGTGCCCATCGCGGCCTTCTGCGCGCCCGAGGAGCGCACCGACGGGGTCTCCCCGGCCAGGTACAGCTTCTCGGCGCCCATCGCGGCCCCGGTCCGGACCACCGAGCCGACGTTGAACGGCGACTGCAGGTTCTCCAGGATCATCGCGAGCCGGAACTCGTTGCTGCGCCGCCACGAGCGGTGCAGTCGCTTCAGTTCGGTCCCGCGCAACTGCTTCACGACGACGTTCCCCGTCCACTCTCCGTGCCCTCGCCCGGCTCCGGGCGGGGTCGTGCTTCCAGAATCCGGAACCCGTTGACCGACGCGACCCGGGTGGTCGGGTAGCCCTGCTCGTTCAGCCACTTCTGCAGCGAGTCCGAGCCCAGGTGCTTCTGCACCACCAGGAACGCCGAGCCGTCCGGGGTCAGCCGGCCGAGCCAGTGCGTGAGCAGCCGGCGCAGCGCGGCCTTGCCGATCCGGATCGGCGGGTTGGAGTAGATGGTGGCGAACCGCACGTCCTGCGGGACGTCCTCGGGCAGCGCGGCCTGGACGTTGCCCAGCCGCAGCGCCTCGGCGTTCAGCCGCACCAGTTCCAGCGCGCGCTCGTTCACGTCCACCGCCCAGACCGGCAGCCGCCTGCGCCGGCTCGCCCAGGTCAGCGCGATCGGGCCGTAGCCGCAGCCGACGTCCAGGATCGGGCCGCGCACCCGCGGCTGCGGGGCGTGCTCCAGCAGGATCCGGGTGCCCGGGTCGAGCCGGCCGCGCGAGAACACGCCGGTGTCGGTGGTCAGTTCGAGGGTGAGGTCCGGCAGGGAGACCGTGATCGGCCGGCGCTCGCTGGCGACCTCGGGTGCACCGGTGAAGTAGTGCGAGCCGGACATGATTTCCCCGTCGTTCGTAAGGGCCTCGGGGCCACCGGGTGGGTGTGGGTAAGCCCTTGGTACGGCACCGATCGTACCCCCGGTGGCCTGCGGCGCGTTCCGTGCCGGCCGGCGGCCCGGGCGCCGCGGGGCAGCCGCGGGGCCGCCACGGCGCAATCGCGCCCGGCCGCCCGGCGACGGATACTGCCAGTACCGCCCCCGCGCCCGTGGGAGCCTCCGGACAGCGCCTCCGAACAGTGAGGACGGACGCCATGCCGCAGAATCACGAGGACTACCTGATCGACGAGGCCGTCGAGACCGTCGAACCCGACGACGCGGCACCCGAGGGCGACGAGTACGACGAGGTGGCCGAACGCCGGGCCGTCGGAGCCGACCCGGCCACCGATGTCGCCGACGCCGCCGAGCAGAGCCGCGTCGTCCAGCTCGACGAGGACGAGTACCGCGAGTAGCCGCCGCCGGGCCCGGTCCGGGGCCCGGTCCGGCGCGCCGCCCGGGGCCCTACAGCGCCCGGCGGCGCTGGAGCCAGGTCATCGCCGCCCAGCCCGGCAGCACCGGCAGGATCAGCGTCAGCAGGCGGTACATCGCCACCGCCGCCAGCGCGCCGCCCTTCTCCATCGACGCGGTCTGCTGCAGCAGCGCGATCAGCGCCCCGTCCACCGCGCCGGCCCCGCCCGGGGTGGGTGCCACGTTGCCCGCCGCGTTGCCGACCAGGAACACCACCGCCACCGAGGCGAAGGACGGCTCCCGGCCGATCGCCCGGGTGCAGCAGTACAGGCAGCCGATCAGGCAGATCGACACCAGCAGCTGCCCGGTCAGCCCCACCGCCAGCCGGGCCGGGCTGCGCAGCAGGTCCAGCAGCCGCGGCAGCACCTCGGTGGTCAGCGGCCGCAGCCGCGCCGCCAGCCAGCGCCGGGCCGGCGGCACCGCCGACACCACCGCCAGCAGCGCCGCGGCCCCCGCCAGCCCGCCCACCACGGCGGGCAGCGCGTCCAGCTCCGAACCGCCCGGTTGCAGGTCCAGCAGGTAGACGAAGGCGCCCAGCTGGAGCAGGTGCAGCACCAGGCCGATCAACTGCCCCACCCCGACGCTGGACAGCGCCTGCGCGGTCGGGATCCCGGCCCGCTGCAACAGCCGGGTGTTCAGCGCGATCCCGCCGACACCGCCGGGCGACACCAGCTTCACGAACGACCCGGCCAGCTGCGCCAGCACCGCGTTGCGGAAGTCCAGCCGCTCCGGCACGAACCCGACGAACCCCATCGCCGCCGTCACGTGGCTCAGTGCCGCCGCCAGCAGCGCCAGCGCCAGCCACGTCGGATCGGCGTCGGCCACCGCCGCGATCGGGTTGTCCTCGGCCGCGAACAGCTGCGGGATCAGCAGCCACCCGGCCACCACCCCGCCCACCACCGCCAGCAGGGTCCGCGGCCGCAGCCGCTCCAACCGCACCGGCCGCACCTCCGCCTGCGGCCTGGTCCGCAGCACCTCCGCCCGGATCTCCTCCAGCAGCCCGCCCCCGCCGGCGGCGGCCTCGTCGGGCCCGGGGCCTGCCGGGCCGTCCGCGGGGGCGTCGGCGGTCGGTCGGGCGGTGTGCTTGAGGGCGTGGCGGGTGGTGCGGGCGAGCGCGATGGGCTGGAGGAGGGGGAGGGCGGCCTCGACGGTGTCGGCGCCGAGGACGGTGACGGCGGTGTGGACGGAGCGGGCCGCGCCGGCCCGCAGGGCGAGGGTGGTGAGCAGCTGGGCGATGTCGCAGCGCAGCACGAGTTCGCTGGCCGCGATGTCGCCGTCGGCGAAGTCGACCAGGTGCACCGCGCCGGTCGCGTCCACCAGCAGGGAGGACGGGACGAGCGCCCGGTGGGCGATCTCCCGGCGCTGGAGGCGGGCGAGCTGCCGCCAGGCGTCGGCCAGCAGGTCGTCGGTGATCTCCTCGTCGGGGAGCCGGTCGAGGGTGCGTCCGGGGAGGTGTTCGTAGGCGATGAGGGCGGTGTCCTGGCCGAGGCCGGCGGTGGCGGCGATGCGGCGGGTGCGGACGCCGGCGGCGAGGGCCGCGTAGGTGACGAGCGCCTCGTGTTCGAGGCCGGCGCGGGGGGAGCGCAGGGCCCGGGGGTGGGGGGCGGTGCGCAGCCGCAGGCGGCGCCAGGCGCGCTGGACGGCGGCGGCGGTGACGGCCTGCCGGTCGAGGAGCTGGACGTCGAGGTCGGGCCGGTCGTCGGCTTGGCGGACCAGGTAGCGGTCGGGCCCGGCGGGGTGGGCCTCGGCCGGGCGCAGGCCGCTCTCGCGCAGGGCCCGGAGGATCTCGCCGGGCCTGGGCAGCGGGTCGGGGGTGCCGACGGCGTAGAGGGTGCCGTGGGCGCCGGTCCAGCCGATGAGCAGGCCGAGCAGCAGGGCGGTGGGGGTGGCGTACCCGCCGGCGAGTCCGGCGAGGCCGGAGAGGGCGAGGACGGCCCAGGGGGCCCGGTGTTCGCGGTTGCCGGAGGCGGTCATGAAGGCGAGGACGGGCGCGAGGTAGCCGTAGACGGGCTCGGTGTGGCCGAGGGCGCCGCCCGGCAGGGCCTGGGTGAGGGCGGCGAGCAGGGAGACGGGGGCGACGCCGTCGGCCCACAGGTCGAGGAGCAGGGTGGCGCCGTAGGCGAGGACGGCGGCGAGCAGGCCGTCGGAGACCTGCTGGAGGGCGCGTCGCCGGTCGGGGCCGAGGAGGCGGCGGGCGGCGAGGACGACGGGCACCAGCAGCACGGCGGCGGTGGTGAGGCCGCCGGCGAGGCCGGCGAGCGGCCGGGGCACCAGTTCGGCGGCCTCGGCGACGTCGGCGGCGATGCCGCCGGTGGTGGCCCGGGCGTAGTCGGCGAGCAGCAGGGTGAGGGCGATGGCGATCAGCCCTGTGAGCAGCCGGATCAGGGCGACGGGCTGCCGGATCCGGCCGGGTTCGGACACCGCCCGGGCCGGGCCCCGGCGGGCTCCGGCGCTCGTCGGTATGCCGGTGTCCGCCGGTGCGGGCGTGCCGGCGGTGTCGCCACCGCCGGTGTCGCCGTTCGTTCTCCCCGTCACGATCGCCACGGGTGGCATGCTCCCATGCCTCCCCTGATGGTGGAGCCGGAGCCCGGAAGCCGGCCCGGATCGGGGGAGTCCGGGGGCAGGCCCTACGCCTGCCGGGTCGGCACGACGACCGCGTGGCTCAGGTTGACGTGCCGGGGGCGGCTGACGGTGTAGGCGATCAGGTCGGCGAGGTCGTCCGCGGTGAGTGCGGGGATGGCCGCGAACATGCCGCCGAGCTGTTCGCGCAGGGCGGGGTTGTCGATGTGGCCGCCGAGCTCGGTGTCGGTCAGGCCGGGCTCGATGGAGCTGACCCGGACGTCGCGGGGGCTGAGTTCGGAGCGCAGGGCGGCGGACAGCTGGGTGAGCGCGGCCTTGGTGGCGCCGTACACGGCGTAGTTGGGGAAGACGACGCGCGAGGCGATGGAGGAGACGTTGACCAGGTCGGCGGCCCGGCCGTCGGCGGCGGCCGCGGTGAGGTCGTCGGCGAAGGCGTGGATGATCCGCAGGGCGCCGGTGAGGTTGGTGTCGACCATGCGGGTCCACTCGTCGGTCCGGCCGTCGGCGAGGGGGTTGGCCAGCATCACGCCGGCGCTGTTGACCACCAGGTCGACCCGGCCGTAGGCGTCGTGGACGGCCTTGGCGGCGGCGTCGACGGAGGCCTGGTCGGTGATGTCGGTGGTGACGGCGAGGGCCTGGCCGCCGGCGGCGGTGAGCTCGGCCGCGAGGGTGTCGAGGCGGTCGGTGCGGCGGGCGAGCAGGGCGACCCGGGCGCCGTGGGCGGCGAGCAGGCGGGCGGTGGCCGCTCCCATGCCGCTGGCGGCTCCGGTGACGACGGCGGTGCGGGCGGCGAGGGCGGGGTAGCTCATCGGTGGCTCCTGGGCCTGGGAGGGTGGTGGGGCTGACGACGACAACTGTGTGCGGGCGGCGGAGGTTCGCCCAGGGCCGTGTGCGTCCCGGGTGCGGCCCTCCCCGGGTCCGGTCTTCCCGGGATCCGCGTTCCCGGGTGCGGCAGGACCACCCTGGCGCCGGGAAGGCCGGCCGGGCGCGCGGCGTGTCTTGGGGCCGGGGCCGGCCGGGCCGTCACTACCCTGCGGGCATGAGCGCCTGCGAAGACCTCGCCGCGGCCCCCCAGGACATCGAGCCCCTCCCCCCGGCCGACGGCTGCGCCGACTGCCTGGCCCAGGGGCGCCGGGACTGGGTGCACCTGCGGATCTGCCTGGACTGCGGCCACATCGGCTGCTGCGACTTCTCGCCGCAGCGGCACGCCACCGCGCACTTCCACAACACCTCGCATCCGGTGATCCGCTCGTACGAGCGGGGCGAGGACTGGCGCTGGTGCTTCGTCCACGAGGTCATGGGCTGAGGCCCGGCGCGGGGCGCGTCCCGCGGGTCGGGCCGGTCCGGGAAAGCCCGGGAACCCAGGGGAAGCCAGGCCCGTTCCCGGTGGCATCCGGGCGGAACCCGGATAAAATCCGGACATAACGCCCGCGCGGCCCCCGGCCCCTCCGGTCGACATCCGTCCCGCCGGTGACCGCCGAAGGGAGGCCGACGATGACCAGGCGAACACCGGGCAGCACTGCCCAGCTCCGCCGGGGCACCCAGGAACTGCTGGAGCGCCGCGGCATGGCGACCGCGCCCACCCGGATGGTGCCGATGCTGCGCGCCGACGCCATGTCCTCCGCCACCGCCGGGTACGCCGCGCCCGACGCCTTCCGGCACGGCGGCCGCGACCAGGCGGCCTCGGCGGGGCACGCCGCCCCGTCGATGCACGCCGAGCTCAAGGGCCACCGGCACCGCGGCGCGGAGAAGCACTCCGCCCACTGAGCGGATCCGGGTCCGGGGGCGGGCGCCGCGTTCCGGCGCCCGCCCCCGACGCGCGCCGGGGCGGTTGTCAGTGGGCTGGAGTACCTTCGTGCCGTTCACCAGCACGGGGCGGGACGACGGGGGCGCACGATGGCCGACCTGATCACGGAGGAGCCGGTCGAGCTCCAGTTGGAGCGGTACCGGACGGAGCTGACGGGCTACTGCTACCGGATGCTCGGCTCGGTCTTCGAGGCCGAGGACGCGGTGCAGGAGACGATGGTCCGCGCCTGGCGCGGCCACCGCGGTTTCGAGGGCCGCGCCGCGCTGCGCTCCTGGCTGTACCGGATCGCCACCAACGTGTGCCTGGACGCGCTGAACGGCCGCAACAGCCGGGCCCGCCCGATGGACCTGGCCGGCCCGGTGACGGTGGCCACGGCGAGCGACACCCAGCTGCCCGAGGTGAGGTGGATCGGCCCCGCGCCGGACGGCCGGGTGCTGCCCGAGACGGGTGACCCGGCCGAGGTGGCGGCCCAGCGCGAGTCGGTGAAGCTGGCCTTCGTCGCCGTGCTGCAGCGCCTCGCGCCCCGGCAGCGGGCCGTGCTGATCCTGCGCGAGGTGCTCGGCTGGAAGGCCGCCCAGGTGGCCGAACTGCTCGGCGTCACGGTGGCCTCGGTGAACAGCGCGCTGCAGCGGGCGCGCGCGGTGCTCGCCGGGGACGGCGCGGCCGCCCGCCCGGCCCCCGCGCTGGACGACGATCACCGCGCGCTGCTGGACCGCTACGTCCGCGCCTTCGAGGCGTACGACATGGACGGCCTCGCCGCGCTGCTGCACGAGGACGTCACGCTCAACATGCCGCCGTACGCGATGTGGCTGCGGGGGCAGGGCGAGATCCGGGCCTGGATGCTCGGCCCGGGCCACGGTTGCCGCGGCTCCCGGCTGGTCCCGGTGACGGCCAACGGCGCTCCGGCCTTCGCCCAGTACCGGCCGAGCCCGGCGGGCGGGCACGAGCCGTGGGCGCTGATCGTGCTGGAGGTGTCAGCGGGCCGGATCACCGGGTTCACCAACTTCCTGGACACCGACGTGCTCTTCCCGCTGTTCGGCCTCCCGCCCCGGCTGGCCGCCGAGTAGCCGCCGGAGGTCGAGGGGGTCCACGCCCCCCGGCAGCAGGGCCGCGAGCCCGCTGAACGCGAGCAGCTCCCGCAGCGGGCCGCTCGCGTTCAGCAGCACCACGCCCACCCCGTGCCGCGCGGCGGCGAGCCGCAGCCGGGCGAGGGCGTCGACGACGGCCAGGTCGGGCGCGGTCAGCGCGCTCAGGTCGCAGGTCAGGGCGGGGGCGGGCGGGGGTTCCGGCGTGGTGTCCATGCTGCTTGGACCGGCCCGGCGGCCCCGGCTCATCGGCTCCGGCGGAACTTCTCGGAAATTCTCGAAAGAATTTCCGCATGGAGCGATGAGTTTCGATCGCGCCCTCGGTCTACTCCTGTGAAAGCGCCACAGTGGCGCCGCGATCACGAAGGACGACACCATGACCGAGAACCTGGGCGAGCTGACCATCACCCGCGAGCTGCCGGCCACCCCGGACGCCGTCTTCCGCGCCTACGTCGAGCCCGAGCAGTTCGTCCGCTTCTGGGGCCCGGTCGGCACCCACGTCGAGCTGGACACCGTGACCATCGAGCCGCGGGTGGGCGGGCGTTACGACAGCACCATGATCGTCGACGCGACCGGCGACGCGTACCCGATGCGCGCCAAGATCACCGAGATCCGCCCGGGCGAGCTGATCGCCCTGGTCGAGGAGAGCGTGGGCCTGCACTCCACGATGACCTTCAAGGACCTCGGCGACGGCCGCACCGAGGTGGTCCTGCACCAGACCGAGGTGCCGGCGATGTACTGCGGCCCGGAGGCTCAGGCGGGCCTCAACTCCAGCTTCGACCGCCTGGTCGAGCACCTCGCCGCGCAGCGCTGAACCGGCAGCGCTGCCGGCAGCGCTGAACCGACGGCGCTGAACCGACGGCGCCGGGCGGGTCGGTGGCAGAGTGGGCGGTGCAGAACCACCGTGCCCCAGGAGGATCGCAGTGACGGCTGAGCCCTTGAAGTCCCGTGAGGAATGGTTGGCTTCCCTGCCCAGGATCTACGCGGCGGCGGGCTGCCTGCTGCGGGACGAGTCCGGCCGGATCCTGATCGTGAAGGCCGGGTACCGCGAGTACTGGCAGTTCCCGGGCGGCACGATCGACCTCGGCGAGGGGCCGGTGGAGTGCGCCTCGCGGGAACTGCTGGAGGAGACCGGCATCGTCCGGGCGACCGGGGAGCTGCTGGCCATCTCCTGGACCCACCCCTCCACCGAACTCGACCACCCGGCGCAGCACTTGATGTTCGACTTCGGCACCGTCCCGGACGGCACCCCCGTGACCGTCCCGGCCGGCGAACTGGACCGGCACCAGTGGGCCACCGTCGAGGAGGCGCTGGAACTCCTCGGCCCGGCCCGTTCGCTCCGGCTGCGGGCGGCGCTGGAGGCGGCCGCCGACGGCCGGGTGCGGATCGTCACCACGCCGATCTCGGGTTTCTGACTCCCGCCCGGCCCAACCGACCGGCCCCGGGCGGGAGTTCCGCCCGGGGCCGGGCCCCGTCTCACGCCTGCTCGGCGTTCCGGGCGGCGATGATGGCCTTGATGGCCTCGGAGGTGAAGGTCTCCGCCTCGGACTTCTCGACGCCGAGGCCGGCGAGCACGCCCGAGCCGTTCTCCAGCTCCAGCAGGGCGAGCAGGATGTGCTCGGTGCCGACGAAGTTGTGCCCGAGCTTCAGCGCCTCACGGAAGGTCAGTTCCAGCACCTTCTTGCCCTGCGCGTCGTACGGGATCAGCGCGGGCACCTGCGCGGAGGCGGCCGGCAGGACGGCGGCGGTCGCCTCCCGGACGGCCTCCGGGGTGATGCCCTGGGCGGCGAGCGCCTTGAGTCCGATGCCCTCCGGTTCGGTGAGCAGGCCGAGCAGGAGGTGTTCGGCGGTGATCTCGGCGTTGCCGGCCGCCCTGGCCTCCTCCTGCGAGGCCATCACGACGTTCCGGGCCCGGTCGGTGAACCGGGCGAAGCCCTGGCTGGGGTCGAGGTCGGCGGGGGTGCCCGGGTCCTTGGGGACGAACCGCTTCTGGGCGGCCTGCTTGCTGACGCCCATGCTGCGGCCGATGTCGGTCCAGGAGGCGCCGGAGCGGCGGGCCTGGTCGACGAAGTGGCCGATCAGGTGGTCGGCGAGGTCGCCGAGGTGGTCGGCGGCGATGACCGCGTCGGACAACTGGTCGAGCGCGTCGGGGTGGACCTTCTTGATCGCGGCGATCAGGTCGTCGAGGCGCAGCGGAGTGGTGTTGGGAACGACGGGATTCTCCATGCGTCAACCGTAGGTTGTCGATCCCGGGTCGTCAACCATCGGTTGACGCTACGCGTGAGTAGTCTTCGGCGGTCCCTGCGGAACGGAGGCGTCCGATCGGCGGGCCGAGGATTCCGGCCCGGCCCGAAACCGGGCCGTCTCGCGAACTCGGGCTCCAGGTGGTCGAGTTGCAGGAGCCGTTCCGGTCCGGTGGCCGCTATGCGGCGGGCAGCAGCCGGGCGCGGACGGCGGCGACCTCGGCCGGGGTGGCCCCGGCGGCGAGCAGGTAGCCCGCCGGGTCGAGGCCCTCCAGCGCGTCCGCCAGGGCGGCTTCGGCGGTGGTGCCGGCCTCGGCGAGCACCGCGTCGATCCGGTGGTACTGGTCCGGCAGGCCCAGCATCCCGTACAGCGGGCGGACGTTGGGGCCGCTGAGCTGGTAGTCCTCGACGATCGCGGCCCGTTCGACGCCGGCCAGGGCGAGTAGCAGCAGGGCCGCCAGGCCGGTGCGGTCGCGGCCGGCGCCGCAGTGCACGACCAGGCCGCCGGGGCGGGCGCCGGCGATGGCGGCGATCAGCGCGGCGGCGGCGTGCGGGCAGTGGTCCAGGTAGGGGCGGAGCGCGAGCGGGGTGCCGTCCAGCCGGCCGTAGGCCTCCCACCAGGCGGGGCCGGCGAGTTCGTCCAGCGGGACGCGGATCAGCTCGACGCCCTCGGGGAGCGGGAGGAGCGGCTTGTACTCCTCGGCGTTGCGCAGGTCGACCACGGTGCGGACACCGTGGTCGAGGAGGGCGTCCCAGCCCTCGGCGGTGAGGCGGTCCAGGTTGTCCGCCCGGACTATCGCCCCGCGGGCGGTCGGCCGGCCGGAGACGGTGGGCAGCCCGCCCAGGTCGCGGACGTTCAGGCAGCCGTCCCACACGAGGGTGCGGTCCTCGGTGGTGGTCAGCGCGTGCGTCCGGCTCATGGGGGCCCCGTTTCCTCGACCGGGGGTCCCGTTACCCCCTCGTTATGAAGGACTCCCGGGAGATCCGGATGGTTCCGTGCTGTTCGGATCGCCGACACCCGGCGTTGGGGCCGGTACGGGCGCCGTCCGGGGGCGGTGGTGCTCCCCCGGGCGGCGGTGGACGGTGGGTGGACGGCACGCGAGGTCAGGCGGCGGTCGGGGCTTCGGTCTCGGCCGCGACCAGCTTCTCCATCGGCTCGGCCGCGATCCGGCCGAGCACCGCGCCGGCCGCGATCGCGCCGATCATGAGCACGGTGGACAGCCAGGCCATGGTCGCCACCGGCAGGGTGAAGGCGCCGACCACCCGGGCGGCGCAGTCGGCCAGCAGCGCGGTGCCCCAGACACCCGCGAACACCCGCTCGTGGCGCTGGA
The DNA here is from genome assembly GCF_041435235.1 of Kitasatospora sp. NBC_01300. Classification (NCBI taxonomy): domain Bacteria; kingdom Bacillati; phylum Actinomycetota; class Actinomycetes; order Kitasatosporales; family Streptomycetaceae; genus Kitasatospora; species Kitasatospora sp. NBC_01300. The sequence goes on from NZ_CP108408.1 coordinate 4,362,568, forward strand.
AGGCCCGGGAGCCGGCCGCCCGGCCCTCGACCAGCCGCTGCCAGGCGGCGGCTCGGTCGTGCTTGCCCTTGGTGAGGAAGGGCATCAGCACCGGGGTCATCACCGACCGGCCGACCAGCGCCGAGAACAGGATGGCCAGCGCCACGGTGCCGCTCAGTCCGCCGTCCTTGGCGATCATCAGCCGGGCGTCGCCGGTGACGAAGGTGAGCGCCAGGCCCGCCAGGTTCACGGTCAGCATCAGCGCGGCCCACAGGTTGAGCCTGCGCTCGCGCAGCAGGCCGAGCACGGTCCGGGCGGCCGGGATGGCGCTGCTCCACGCCAGCGCGGCGAACACGCTCAGGCCGCCGACCGAGTGCAGCAGGTAGTAGCCGGCCAGCGGGGCGACCACGTCGATGGCGAGCGGGCGGAGCCCGGCGGCCGACGGGTTCGGGGTGGTGCGGGCCTCGGCGGTGGTGGCAGCAGTGGTGGTGGTGACGGTTCGGCTCACGGCGGGTTCCTTTTCCCTGCTGGTGGCCGCGGGCCGCTGCCCGCGTCGTGCCTCCAGTGTTTCCGTCCGACCCTCCGTCAGAGCAGTGCCGTCCGTTGCCGGATCCGCGTGACAGCTGTCATGGTGCGGGCCGTGACAGCCGCTCCGACCTGCGACTTCTCCCGGCTCGCGGGGTCGCGTTCGCCCGGATGGCCCATGATGTGGCGGGTGCAGAGTGCAGAGCGCCCCGGAGCGGGCACCGGCAGCCCCGTCGGCCGGTCCGGACCAGTCCCTTCCGTCGGCCCGCCAGCGGGCCGGGCCCCCGCTCCCGCCGATCTGACCGAGGCCGTCCGGGCCGCCCAGGCCGGGGACGAGGAGGCGTTCCGGCTGCTGTTCCGGACCGTCCAGCCGGGCCTGTTGCGCTACCTGCGGGTCCTGGTCGGCGGTCGCCCCGAGGACGCCCAGGACGCCGAGGACATCGCCTCCGAGACCTGGCTCCAGATCGCCCGCGACCTGGGCGGCTTCTCCGGAGACGGCGACGGCTTCCGCGGCTGGGCCGCCACCGTCGCGCGCCACCGCGCGCTCGACCACCTGCGCGCCCGGCGCCGCCGCCCGGTCGCCGACCTGCCCTTCGAGTACCTGGCCGGGCTGGCCGCCGGGGACGACACCGCGGGCGCCGCGCTGGCCACCGTCGGCACCGCCGACGCGCTGGCGCTGATCTCCAGGCTGCCGCGCGACCAGGCCGAGGCCGTCCTGCTGCGGGTGGTCATGGAGCTGGACGCCGAGAGCGCCGCCCGGGTGCTCGGCAAGCGGGCCGGCAGCGTCCGGATGGCCGCCCACCGGGGGCTGCGGAAGCTGGCCACGCTGCTGGAGCAGTCCTTCGCGGCCGGGGTCGGGATCCCCGCCGCGCGCGAGGCCGAACCCGCCGTGCGGCGGCCCGGCCGACCCGGCCGGCGCCGTACCGGGGAGCCCGTCGAGGAACCCTCCGAGGAAACCGCGGGGAAGGCGGCCGGGAAGCCCACGGGGAAACCCGCGGGAAAGCCTGCGGGAAAAAGTTCTCCGCAAGGTGTGACAGAACGCCGGGCCGCGACGCTGAAGGACATGAGATGAGCACCAACCGATCCCGTCGGATCGACCGTGACGCTGCCGAGCATCTGCTCGGCGGTGCCGTGGGCGGCCCGCCGGCCGGGCAGGACGCCTCGCTCACCGGACCGGACGGCGGTCCCGGGCCGCTCGCCCGGATCCTCGCCGCGGCCGCCGCCCCGGCGACGGCCGACGAACTGGCCGGGGAGCAGGCCGCCCTGACCGCGTTCCGGGAGGCGCGTCTCACGCCCGACCCCGTAGTGACCACACCCGTCCGGAGACGATCGATGGCAACCGCCGCGCTGGCCAGGGCCTTCAGCACGAAGGCCACTGCCGCCGTGCTCGGCGCCACCGCGCTGTGCGGGGTCGCGGTCGCCGCCGGCACCGGCAACCTGCCGTCCCCGCTGGGCGGCGGGTCCGGCGCGCCCGAGCACACGCTCGCCGCCGCGGGCGGGCCCTCCGGCAGTGCGCCCGACACCGCGTCCGCCGATGCGTCGGCCGGCTCGGCCGACGGTTCGTCCGGCAGCTCGCCCGACGGTGCCGCGCCCGGCACCCCGCCCGTCCGCCCGTCCGGCGGCGGCTCCGCCTCGGGCGGCCCGCAGCTGGTCGGACCGTCCACCGCGCCGAAGCCCGGCACCCCCTCCGCCGATACCGACGGCGACGGCGACGTCGAGGGGCACGGCGCCCGGCCGCTCGCGCCCGGACTGGTCGCCCTCTGCCACGGCTTCGCCGACTGGTCGGGCCGGGGCGAGCGCTCACCGGCCACCGAGCCGCGGTTCGGCCCGCTGGTCGCGGCGGCCGGCGGGGCGGAGAAGGTGGCGGACTACTGCGCGGAGGTGCTCGGCGACGAGGACGACGACCACCCGGGTGCCGCCGCGCAGCCCCACGACCCCGGCCGGACCACCCCCGGCCCCGGTGCGGGCAAGGGGAACACCGAGGACGGCCGGGGCAACGGGCAGGACAAGGCCAAGACCAAGGACAAGGGAAACGGCCAGGACAACGGTCAGGACAAGGGCCAGGACAAGGGCCAGGACAAGGGAAACGGCGGCAACGGGGCCAAGCCGGGCCGGTCCGGCGTGACCGTCCCGGCGCCGCCGAGCGCGCCGCCCCTGCCCGACGTCCGCCCGAGCAGGACCGACCGGCCCGACGACAGCCAGTCGGGCCGGAGGTAACCCAGGAACTCCGGGTGGGCGGCGAGCGACTCCCCCCGGGCTCGCCGCCCACCCGGACCGCACCACCCGCAGGACCGCACCACCCGCAGTACCGCTCGTCAGTACCACCCGAAGACCCCGGGTGGCCGGTCGGCTCCCCGTGCCGTCCGGCCGCCCGGCCGGCCCCGGCCGGCCCCGGCAGGCGCTCACCCCGGACGCGCCGCCGGCCCGGTCGGCCTGGAACGTGCGGCCCGCCCTCCCGCAGTCAGGGCGGGTCGCACCCCCGCGCCGGCGGCCGGGGGACCGCTGCCCGGTCCCCCGACCGCCTCCCCGCCCCCGGCGGTGCGGTCCGGCGGTGCGGCTATCGTGCACAGGTGCACGAGGCGGCCCGGAACACCGGGCACGGCACGTGAGGGGAGTTCCAGGTGATCGGACGGGCGCTGAACGGGCGTTACGAACTCGTCGAGATACTCGGCGTCGGCGGCATGGCCACCGTCTGGCGCGGGCTGGACCACGTGCTGGGCCGCCAGGTGGCCGTCAAGGTCCTCAACGGGGGACTCGCCGACGACCCCCGCTTCGCCGAGCGGTTCAGCCGCGAGGCGCAGCACGCGGCCATGCTGGTGCACCCGAGGATCGTCATGGTCTTCGACTCGGGCGTCGACCAGGGCACGCCGTTCATCGTCATGGAGCTCGTCCACGGCCGTTCGCTCGCCGCCGTGCTGGTGCAGCAGCCGGGCCTGCCGGTGGAACGCGCCGTCGGCATCGCGGCGGCGGTCTGCGAGGCGCTGGCGGTCGCGCACGCGGCCGGGCTGGTCCACCGGGACATCAAACCCGGAAACATCATGATCACCGACGACGGCGGGGTGAAGGTCGTCGACTTCGGCATCGCCCGGGCCGGTTCGTCCAGCAACCTGACCCAGACGGCGAGCGTGCTCGGTACGGCCGCCTACCTGTCGCCCGAGCAGGCCACCGCCTCGCCCCTGGACGGCCGCACCGACCTCTACGCGGTCGGCTGCGTGCTCACCGAAATGCTCACCGGCGAGACCCCGTTCACCGCCGAGACCCCGGTGGCGATCGCCTTCAAGCACGTCAGCGAGCAGCCCCTGCCGCCGTCCTACCGCCGCCCCGGCCTGCCGCCCGCGCTGGACGCGGCCGTGCTGCGCCTGCTCGCCAAGAACCCCGCCGACCGGCCGGCGGACGCCGTCGCGGCGCGGGCCGAACTCCTCTCCACCATCCCCGGGTTGGCGGTCGGCGACCCGACGACGGAACTCCTCGCCACCGCCGCCGCCACCCAACTGCTGCCGCCCGTGAGGCCGGTGAACCCCAACCAGCAGCACACCACGCTGCTCCCGCCGCAGGCCCCGGCCGTCACCTCGCTGATGGCGCCCGTCCCGCAGGCCCCGCCGGCCACTTCGCTGATGGCGCCCGTCCGGCAGGGCCCGCCCGCGCCCGCCGGCCGCGGCCGCCGCCGCAGCAGGCCCCTCGTCCTCGGCGCGCTGGGTGTGGTCGGACTCGCCGGCGTCACCGCCCTGGCCGTCGCCGCCCTGGACGAGCCCGCCGGCAACGCCGCCGCCCCCGCTCCCACCAAGCCGCCGGCGGCCACCGCCCCCAGCACCCCGGCCGCCGCGCCCAGCACCCCGGCCCGCGCGTCCACCCCCGCGGTGACCCCGACGCCCACCACCGCGGCCCCCACCACCCCGGCCGGGCTCCCCACGGCCCCCAACCCCGGCGTCCCCGGCAACCAGGGGGCGGCCCTCCAGCTCAACGCCTTCCGCCAGGCCGTCGTCCAGACCCAGGTCGCGGGCAAGGAGCACGACCGCCAGGCGCAGCTGCTGCGCATCCTCGACGACGCCTCCGCCCGCCTCAACGAGGGCAATCCGGACGACGCGGCCCAGGAGCTCAAGGACGCCCAGAAGGTGATCCGCGACCTGGCCAAGAAGCACGCCATCGACGGCCCCACCTACGCCAACTGGAACGCCCGCCTCGGCGCCCTGCTGGTCACCCTGCACGCCACGGCCGCCGACAACCAGGACTGGTGACCTCGGGGGCGGGGTTCTGTCCGACGGGGCGGTTCAGCGCGCGGCCGCGGGCTGTTCGGCCGCCCAGGCGAACCCGTCCGGGTCGGTGAAGGTTCCGGCGGTGCCGCCGATCACGAGCCGGTGCGATCCGCTGCCGTCGGGGGAGACGCCGGCGTCCTTGGCGAGGGCCCGGCGCTTGTACAGCGCGAGCTTGACCGGGCCGGACCCGGTGGCGAACTCGACGTACACCGGCCCGAAGCTCTTCGCCACGGTGAGGCCGCGGTCGACGTAGAACCGCTTGCTCGCGGAGACGTCCGCGACTCCCAGCAGGAGCACGAGCTGGTCGATGTGCCGGGTGGCCGGCCCGGTGTCCTTCTTCGCGGAGGTCGCGATCTTCCAGATCGTCCCGTCCGGGGCCCGGACGACGCCGCCGTAGCCCCAGAGCGACTTCGCGGCGGGCTTGAGGGCGGTGGCGCCGGCGTCGAGGGCGGCGCCGACGAAGCCGTCGACGGTGGCGGGCCGGGACACCGTGAGCGACAGCGTGAACCCGCGGAAGCCGGTGGTCGGCTCCTGCGAGGCCCGCAGGCGCAGCTGCGTGTCCAGGCCGAAGGCGGTGGTGTAGAAGCTGCGGGCGGCCGTGGGGTCGGCCACGTCGAGGACGAGGGAGTCGATGGAGGTCATGTCCGCCACGCTAGGCGCGGCCCGGCGGCCGGGGCTTCTCGAATCCTGACCGGTCCGGCGGCCCGTCGTGCGCGGCGCCGGTAGTCGTCGGGCGGCATGCCGACCAGTTCGGTGAAGCGGGCGCGGAAGGCGTCCGGCGAGGTGCAGCCGACCGCGCGGCGGACCGCGGTGACGCCGAGGTCGCCGCAGCGCAGGAACGCGGCCGCGCGCTCGACGCGGCGCGCCGTCAGGTACCCGTACGGCGAGTCTCCGTAGGCCAGCCGGAACTCGCGGCTGAGCTGCCCGGCCGCGAGGCCGGCGTCGCGGGCGAGCGCCAGGACGTCCAGCGGCCGCGCGTACTCGCGGTCGATCCGGTCCCGGACGCGGCGCAGCCGCGCGAGGTCCTTCAGGCGCTGCGCCGCCGCGCGGGCGCGGGCCCACGAGGGGTGACACACGGGAGGACTCCTCTCACCGGGCCCGACTCCGGCCGTCGCGGCCGGGGCAGCCGTGGCAGCCGTGGCAGGTATGGCAGCCGGGGCGGCCGTCAGGGACTGCGCGGTCCGCACGGCTCAGCGCAGCTCCTGGATGCGGATCAGGTTGCCGGCGGGGTCGCGGAAGGCGCAGTCGCGCATGCCGTACGGCTGCTCGGTCGGCTCCTGGACGACCTCGGCGCCGCCGGCCTGCACCGCCCGGAAGGTGCCGTCGAGGTCCCGGGTGGCCAGCAGGATCCAGCCGTAGGTGCCCTTGGCCATCATCTCGGCGATGGTGCGGCGCTCGTCCTCGGTGATCCCGGGGTCGACGGCCGGCGGTGCCAGGAGGATGGAGGTGTCGGGCCGGTCGGCGGGGCCGACGGTGATCCAGCGCATCTTGCCCTGCCCGACGTCGCCGCGGACCTCGAAGCCGAGGACGTCGCGGTAGAAGGCCAGGGACGCGTCCGGGTCGTCGTGCGGGAGGACGCTGGTGTGAATGGTGATGTCCATGGCGCCGATGCTAGGTGTGGCCGCGCGGGCGTGCTTCTCGAATCCTGATCGATCGGACGCGGCTGTCCACAGCCTGTGGACGACGTCACGGCTTGCGGTGGCTCCGGGTCTCGACGCTCGCCCGGATCGCCCGCGACAGCGTCCCCGCCGCCGTGGCGAGGAAGACGAAGGTGTACCCGATCTGCAGGATCACCACGAGGCGAGGGGCCTGACCGGCCGGGGTGATGTCGCCGTAGCCGACGGTGGCCAGGGTGACGACGGTGAAGTACAGGGCGTCGAGCCGGGTGACCAGCCCGTCGAAATCGCCCGGCCGGGCGGCCATGACGTAGTAGGTCGCGGCGAAGATGGTCATCGCGAGGAAGATCAGGAAGGTCAGCCAGACCACCGGGCGCTTCGCGTCGCCCCGCAGCACGGCGGTGGTCTTCGCCAGCAGCAGGCCGGTCAGGCCGACCAGCGCGGCGGCGAACACGAGCCAGCTGAGGACGGGGTGGCGGTAGCCGAGCCGGCGCAGGGGGAGCAGCCAGTACGCGAGGATCAGCGCGGTGCAGGCGCCCAGCAGCCAGAGCGCGGACCGCGGGTCGACCCGGCCTTGCGGTGGCGGTGGCTGGCTTCCGGACATCGCGTCCAGCCTGCGGCAGCGCCGGGCCGGCCGCGTCCCGGGCTGGGCCGTTCGGGCCGTTCGGGCCGTTCGGGCCAGAGCGTCCGGGGGTGTGTCGGCGGGGGCCGCGGCACCGGCCCCCGCTGACCGCCCCTCAGGCGGAGGCCGGGGCTCCTCCGTCCGGTCGGCCGGGTTCGTCCAGCAGCTCCAGCAGGGCCAGGACGGCGACCAGCGCGAGCGCCAGGCAGAGCGTCACCAGCACCGTCGGATAGCTCCACAGCACGAACGCCAGCGCCGCGCCCGCGACCGCCGCCCAGCCCAGCCAGGCCTTCCAGCGGTGGACGAACCGCCCGACCGGCCCGAGCCGCAGCCCGGCCCGTTCGGCGGTGCTCCGGGCCGCGCCGAGCCCCGCGTGCCAGCCGCTGCGCGCGGTGCGGGCCCAGCGACCGCCGCCGCTGATCCAGGCGCCGAGCGCGACGACCAGGCCGAGCGCGATCACCACCCGGACGGCGGAGCGCAGGTAGCGCACCAGCGCGTCGTACACCGCCTGGGCGGCCGCCTGGTCCACCCCGGCGGGGAGCCCGTCCAGGTAGACGGCCCGGAACACGCTCAGCCCGATGCCCAGCAGCAGCGCCCCGGCGGCCATCCCCAGCGCCACCGTGACCGCCGCCCGGCGCCGCCGGACCGCGAGCAGCACCCCGCCGACCGCGCAGGCCAGCGTGAGCACCGGCATCCAGAAGCCGGCCAGGTCCAGCAGCCGCAGGCCGGTGCGGACCTTGGGGATGGCGTCGGACTGCACCAGCGTGAACGAGGTGTGGATCTCCGGGATCCTCGCGGCCGGCGCGAGCCCGTTGTCGACCAGCGCGGTCTTCACCCGGGCGATCACCGGGGCGAGGTCGAGCACCACGGTGTCGTTCCTGACCTCGACGGCGCCGCCGCCCTGCCCGGTCAGCATCCGGTCGATCGCGGTGTGCGCCTGCCGGTTGACGTCGGTCCAGAGGGTGGCGAAGGCGTCGCTGTCCACCACCCGCTGGACCTGGTTGTGGACGAAGCCGGTGAGCCCGTCGGTGAGGGCCTGGCCGATGCCGTTCAGCAGCGCGCCGAGCTTGGGCCGGTCGTCGGGGGCGATGTTGTCGAGCAGCGAGTCGACCGGGATCCGCGCCACGACCTCGTCGGTGACCCGATTGGTGACGGCCGCCCTGACCGCCGGGTCCCTGGCCAGCGGCGCCATGGTCGCGACGTACCGGTCGGTGTCGCCGATCTCCGACCTCGCCCACACCGCGACGGCGCTCAGCGGGGTCAGCACGCAGGCCAGCAGGATCAGCAGGACGGCGAAGAGGGAGCGCACCCGGTGGCGGTCCGGGCGGGTCGCCAACTGCCGGGTGAGCTGCGCCTGGTGGGCCTCGGCGGCGCTCAGGCGGGCCCGCAGGTCGGCCAGCTCGTCGGGCGACCCGGCGGGGGGTCCGCCCGGCGGTCCGGCGGGTGGTCTGGCGGGCGGCTCGTCGCCCGGCTCGTCGGTGGGCATGCCGCGACTCCGTTCCTCCGGTGGGTGCATACCAGGAGATAACGGATCAGATCGGACGGCCAGCCGGGAGGGCCGCGAGCAGCCCGGATGCAGCAGAAGCCCCCGGCACCGTCGTCGGACGGTACCGGGGGCTTCCGGAGGAGAGCGGGACTCAGACGGCCGTCTCGGGCCGCTTCGTCTCGGTGGCCTTGGTCACGTTGGTCGGCGTGACGGCCGGCGGGGTCGTGGCGGCCGGCTGCGGCGCGGCGGTGCTCTGCGCGGTGCCGGCGCTCTGCGCGGCGTCCGCCGGGGCCTCGTCCTCGCGCAGCGCCTTCGTCTCCGCCTTCAGGATGCGCATCGACTTGCCGAGGCCGCGGGCCATCTCCGGCAGCTTCTTCGACCCGAACAGCAGGATGACGATCGCCAGCACCACCAGGAGGTGCCAGGGCTCAAGACCGTTCCGCAGCATCCCTGGCCACCGGTCCCTTCTTGTCTAGAGTCAAGGGTGGGCGAGCGCCCGTGCTGGCCAGTATGCCTGGCGACGACGGCGAACGGATACACCGGCCGGGAAACGCTGGCCAAAAAGCAGGTGCCGTTCGAGCGGAACGCGAGCGCCGGCGGCGGCGGCCGGAACCGGCCCGGTCCGGCTCGCGCACCCGTGACCAGCCCGCACGGCACCGCACCGCGCAGCACCTGCCTCTCCGGTCCCTCGGGCCCCTCCGGTTGCGTCGCCGGGGTCCGCCGTCGGCAACCGCCCGATCGGCGGCGGCTCAGTACACGAAGGGCACGAGTCGCTTCGACGTCCGCCGGTATTCCGCGTACTCCGGCCCGAAGGCGGCCAGCAGCAACCGCTCCTCGGCGGCGATCCGCCAGCCGTACGCGCCGAGCAGCAGCGCTGGCACCAGCAGGGCCGCCGGCCAGCTGCCCAGGCCGAGCGCGTAGCCCGTCCAGACCAGCAGGCTGCCGGCGTAGCCGGGGTGGCGGATCTGCCGGTACGGGCCGCTGCGGACGACGCGCTGGGTGTCCACGGTGCGCAGGGTGCGGGTGTAGTAGCGGCCCAGGGTGCGCATGCCCCAGGCCCGCAGGGCCAGCCCGGCGGCGATCAGCGCGATCCCGAACCAGCGGGCCCAGAGCGGCAGTTCGCCGATCCCGGCGCGGCCGAACAGCACCACGACCAGCACCGCGGCGGCGTAGCAGGCGAGCAGCAGCCGGGTCGAGCCGCGGTCGCGGTCGTCCGCGCGCCAGGTGCCGGCGGCGGAGTCCTCGCGGCGACGCAGCATCAGCTCGTAGCCGACCCAGCAGAGCAGGCCGAGGAGGGAGAGCAGGGTCGTCAGGGACATGCGGCGGCTCCCGGCGGAGAGGAGGGACGGGCCAGATACCCCTTCACGGTCCTCCCCGGAGCCCGCCGACGCACGCCCCCGGAGGTGGACTCCCCAGCCTCCACCCCCAGGTGGATCGTCCGGCCCGCCGGACTCGATAAGTAACAGATGTACAACTGCTACATTGACGTCATGAGCGAGCCAGTGATCGAGTCGATGGCCGAGGTCCGGAGCCATCTCGCGGATGTGATCGACCGGGCGCGACGTGACGAGACTCCGACGATCATCACGAGGCGCGGTCGGCAGGAGGCGGTGGTGATCGACATCGCCGAGTACCAGCGCCTGCGGGAAGTCGCCGAGCAGGCCGAGGACGAGTGGCTGAACCGCCTTGCGGACGAGGCGGAGGCCGAGGGCCTCGAAGGCTCCGTGTCGCTGGAGGAAATGGCCGCTATGCTCCGCGAACACCACGGCTGAGCGCGATGGGGTATGTCACGCGGTTCAGTCCTGGCGCGCAACGGGATCTTCTCAAGGTGCCCAGGCCGGACGCTGTCCGCATCCTGCACCGCCTCGCCGAGTTGCAGAAGGCGCTGGACGTCGGCGACACCTCGGGCTTCGACATCAAGTCGCTCCAGGGGCACCAAGCTCGGTGGCGGCTGAGGGTGGGGGACTACCGGGTGCTGTACACCGTCGAGGACGGGGTGCTGATCGTCTGGGTCATGGCGGTCGGCAACCGTCGTGAGGTCTACCGGCACCGGTAGGGATCGGCGGGAACGGTGGAGAGCCCCCGCCCGTGGGGGCGGGGGCTCTCGATGACTCGCGTGGATCGGGCCGGGTGGGTCAGACGGTGACGGCCTCGGCTGCGGCCTCGGCCTCGGCCTCGGGGGCCGGGGCGGCGGCGGGGAGGTGGCGCATCAGGCGGTAGGCCAGCAGGGCGGCGCCGAGGGCGAAGACCAGGCCGACCACCGCGGCGACGTGCAGGCCGTCGGTGAAGGCGGCCCGGGCGGTCTCCAGCAGGTCCGTGCCGATCCGGCCGGGCAGGTGGCCGGCGACGGTGACCGCGCCGCCGAGGGTGTCCTGGGCGGCCCGGGCGGCCTCGCCGTCGACGCCGACCGGGAGGGCGCCGTCCAGCTGGTGGCGGTAGACGGCGGCGCCGGCCGCGCCGAGCAGGGCGATGCCGAGCGAGCTGCCGAGTTCGACGGCGGTCTCGGAGGTGGCGGAGGCGGCGCCGGCCTGCTCGGCGGGGGCGGCGGAGACGACCATTTCGGCGGTCATGGTCATGGTGCCGACGGTGCCGGCGGCGAGGACGCCCGCCGCGACGAGGACGAGCGCCAGCGGGGAGTGCGCGCCGACCTGGGTCATCAGCGCGAAGCCCGCCGCTCCGACCAGGAACCCGCCGCCCATCAGGGCCGCCGGGCGGACCTTGCCGGCCAGCGCCGAGCTGGTGCCGACGGCCACGCCGACGCCGACGCTGGGCACCAGCGACCAGAGCGAGGCGGTGAGCGGGCTCATGCCCTTGACCAGCTGCAGGTACTGCGAGGTGAAGAGGGAGAAGCCCATCATCGCGAACATCGCGATGGTGTTGACGCTGATCGCGCCGCTGAAGGTGCGGATCCGGAACAGGCCGAGGTCGATCAGCGGGTCGGCGGCGGTGCGCTGGCGCCGGACGAACGCGGCGGCCAGCAGCAGGCCGGCCGGGACGGCGAGGGCGGGCAGCGGGCTCCAGCCGTCCACGGCGAGGGTCTTGACGCCGTAGACCAGCGGCAGGATCGCGGCCATCGAGAGCGCGGCGCCGGGCAGGTCGAAGCGGCCGGTGCGGGCGGTGGAGCGGTACTCGGGGAGCAGGACGGGCGCGGTGAGCAGTACCAGGGCCATCACCGGGACGGCGACCAGGAACACGGAGCCCCACCAGAAGTGGTCGAGCAGCAGGCCGCCGGCGACCGGGCCGAGGGTGGCGCCGGCGGTGAGGACGCCGCCCCAGGCGCCGAGGGCGATCTGCCGCTGCTTGGGGTCGTGGAACATGTTGCGGATCAGCGCGAGCGTCGAGGGCATCACGGTGGCCCCGGCGGCGCCGAGCAGGGCGCGGGCGGCGATCAGCTGGCCGGCGGTGTCGGCCCTGGCCGCGAGCAGCGAGGCGCCGATGAAGCCGGCGGTGCCGATCATCAGCAGCCGGCGGCGGCCGATCCGGTCGCCCAGCGAGCCCATGGTGATGAGCAGCCCGGCGAGCAGGAACGAGTACACGTCCATGATCCACAGCTGCTGGGTGCCGCTGGGCGCCAGCGTGGTGGAGATGAAGGGGACGGCGAAGAAGAGCACGCCCATGTCCATGGCCAGGACGAGGGTCGGGAGCAGGAGGACGGCCAGGCCGATCCATTCGCGACGGCCTGCGCGGCCGGTGGTTGCGGTCATGGGGAAGACGGTACGGACGTGTCAGACGCTTGTCTAGTACGTATGTGTAAATCGCTCGTGCGAGACGGCAGTGTGAGACGTAAGTATGAGACGTCAGTGCGAGACATTCGTGCAAGACATCTGTGCAGTCCTTCCGTAGGATCGGGTCATGGGAAACCGCGAAGACCTGATGGCCGGCGCCAAGCGCTGCCTGTACGAGAAGGGGTACGGGCGCACCACCGCCCGTGACGTCGCGACCGCCTCGGGCGTCAGCCTGGCCGCGATCGGCTACCACTTCGGTTCGAAGGACGCGCTGCTCAACGCCGCGATGATCGAGGCGATCGGGGAGATGGGGGCGTCCCTGGGCGCGGTGGTGGACGCCGCCAACCGGGTGTCCGACGACCCGGAGGAGCGCTTCGCCGCGGTCTGGGACGGCCTCAGGACCGTCTTCACCGAGCACCGCGGGCTCTGGGCGGCCCAGTTCGAGGCGCTCGCCCAGGCCGCGCACGCGCCCGAGCTGGCGCACGCGTTCGCGGAGGCGCAGAAGGAGGGCCGGCTCGGTCTCGCCGCGCTGTTCCAGGGGCTGCCCGAAGTGCCGGACACCGAGGAGGAGGTCGTCCGCGGCTCCTTCTACCAGACCCTGCTGGCCGGGTACGCCGCCCAGTGGCTGGCCGCCCCCGAACTGGCGCCGAACGGGCGGGACTTCCTGCGCGGGCTGCGGCTGGTCAGCGGAAGCGTGTTCGGCCCCGCGGTGCCGTCACCGCCTGCCACCGCCCGCTGACGGCGGTTGCCCGCTGTCGACGGCTGCCGCCCCGCCAGGTCCTGTCCGGCCGATCTTGCCGGGCCAAGACCGACCGGACAGGACCTAGTAGTACTTCGTTAGGTCTGGCGTGGTCGGGTGCGTCCCGGTCGGCGTGTGGTGGGTAACTCGCGGTGGCAGGTGGGGCATTCGCCGGTCCAGGCCCGTATCAGGTCCTGGATGGTGTCGAGGACTCGGTAGAAGGTCAGGCCGGCGTCTCGACTTTTGGGTCGAGGCGCCGGAGGGTGAGGAAGGCGTGGGCGGCGGTGACCAGGGTGACGTGGTGGTGCCAGCCGCGCCAGGTGCGGCCCTCGAAGTGGTCCAGGCCCAGGCCGTGTTTCATCTCGCGGTAGTCGTGCTCGATGCGCCAGCGGATCTTGGCCAGGCGCACGAGGCGGCGGATCACGGTGTCGGGTGGCAGGTTGGTGAGCCAGTAGTCGGTGGGCGCGGTCGCGCCGGGAGGCCATTCGACCAGCAGGGTCTCGGCCGGTAGGACGCCGTTCCATGCGGCGCCGCCGCCGGCCTCGGCGGCGGCGAGCGTCCGGGGGATCTTCCCCGCGGGCCGCACCTGCAGGACGCGAAAGCGCGAGCGCATCGCCCCGCGGCTGCCCTGACGCCAGGTGACCTGCCGAAACGCACGGCGCCCGCCTTCGGTGGCGAGCTCGTGCAGGGCGACGGAATCCGTGCGGTAACGGGGCAGTGTCCTGCGGCCGGCACCGCCATAGGCGGGCGCCACCGGTTCGGCGTCGTGGCGGTGCGCGGTCTCGTCGCCGCGCACCGCCACGATGTAGTCCAGGCCCCGTGAGCGCAGGGCATGGCGGAACGCGGCGGACTGGCCGTAGCCCGCGTCGGCGACCACGACCTGCGGGGCGAGCCCCCAGGAGATCAACTCTTCGAGGGCGTCGACGGCCAGGCGCCACTTCTCGACGTGCCCGACCTCCGGTGGCAGGCCGGTGCGACGGCGGCGGGCATCGTCACGATCGTCCCACTCCGGCGGCACGAACAGCCGCCAGGACAGCGGGCCGGAGGCCTGGTCGGTGACGGCGTGGACGCTCACCCCGACCTGGCAGAGAGAGCGTTTGCCCAGCGCGCCGCAGTACTGCCGAGACGTGGCCACGGACTGGTCGCCGGCCTTCGGGAACGAGGTGTCGTCGATCACCCACGCCTCCGGCGCGAGGGCGGCGGTCATCTTCCGTGCGATCTGCCGCAGAACCGGCGTGTGGTCCCACGGCGACTGGCTGACGAACTGCTGCAGCGCCTGCATGTTCCCGTCCGGCAGCCGCTCGGCCATCGGCTGGATCGACTTGCGCCGCCCGTCCAACATCAGCCCGCGCAGATAGCAATCCCCTTGCCGGCGCTGATCCTTGCGCGCGAGCGATGCGAAGACCTCGGCCACGAAGTCGCCGAGGTCCCCACGAAGCTTCTCCACCTCACCAAGATCCACAGACCGCAGCATGCACCGCCACGACCACAAGATCAAATCAACCTAACGAAGTACTACTAGGCGGTGACCACCGTCAGCAGCACCACCGAGTCGACGTGGGCCAGCAGCCCGTGCCGCTCCTGGGGCACCGGCTCCAGCCGTCCGACGGGCAGCTCCAGGTGCCGGCCGGCGATGGTCAGCGAGACCCGGCCGCGCAGCACCTGGACGCTGCCGGCGGTCGGCGGGGTGTGCTCGTCCAGCGAGGTGCCCGCGGTCAGCGCGATCACGGTCTGCCGCAGGACGCCGTCGTGGAGCACCAGGTGGGCGCTGCGCCCGTGCGGGCTCTCTGCCGCCCGGGCGACGTGCTCCACGGCGAGCTGTTCGAGATCGGGCATCGCGCGTCCTCCTGACCCGGCGTGCCGGGCCGACCCCGGGCGCCGCCGGACCGGCGCCGTGTGCCCAGGTTCGCGGACGCGCCGGGCTCGCGCACCCGGAGCCGTTCGACGTGCAGCCCCCGGCGAGTGCCCGCATCGTGGAGGCATGGCTATCAACGAGACAGTCTCCGGCGGGTTCCAGGTCAACCGCTCGCTGCTGGCCGGCGGCGCGCTGCTCACCGGTATCGGCGCCGTGCTCGGCGTGGCCGGGGCGGCGATGGTGTGCGCGGCGCTGGCCACGGCCGGCCGCAGCTGGGTGCGCAGCCTGGAGACCGCGCCGGCCGCGTTCGCCCAGCGGGCGCTGCGCGAGGCGAAGGTGGCGTCCAGCGCGGGCTGGGAGGCCTGGCGCGCGGAGCACGGTTCGCCCAACTGAGCGCACCCGCCCAACTGAGCGCACCCGCCCAACCGAGCGCACCCGCCCAACCGAGCACGCCGGCCCCGCCCGAGTGCCCCCGGCCGGGTGCGGCGGGCCGCCATGGGGGTGCGGCCCGCCGCGGCTGTGGGCCCGCCTACAGGCCGAGCGACTTGGCGATGATGCTGCGCATGACCTCGCTGGTGCCGCCGTAGATCCGGAACACCCGGTTGTCGGTGTAGAGCCGGGCGATCGGGTACTCCAGGATGTAGCCGTAACCGCCGTGCAGCTGAAGGCATTTGTCGATGACGGTGGAGGCCGACTCGGTGCAGAACAGCTTCGCGGCGGCCGCGTCGGCGACGGTCAGCTCCCCCTGCTGGTACAGCTCCAGCGCGCGGTCCACCATCGACTGCTGCGCCACCACCTGGGCCTCGCAGTCGGCCAGGGTGAACTTGGTGTTCTGGAACTCGGCCACCGCCTTGCCGAACACCTTGCGGTCCTTGACGTACTGGAGCGCGAACCGCACCGCCGCGGCCGCCGACGCGTACGCGCTGACGGCGATCGCCAGCCGCTCCTGCACCAGGTTGTGGGTCAGGTAGGAGAAGGCCCGGCCCTCCTCGCCGAGCAGGTTCTCCACCGGCACCCTGACGTCGCTGAAGGCCAGTTCGGCGGTGTCCGAGGTGCGCAGGCCGATCTTCTGCAGCTTGCGGCCGACCGTGTAGCCGGGGGACGTGGTGTCCACGCAGAGGATGGACAGGCCGGCCCGGCGGTTGTCCGGGTCGTACGGGGCGGTGCGGCAGACCACCAGGACGAGGTCGGCCAGCACACCGCCGGTGATGAAGGTCTTGGCGCCGTTCAGGACGTAGTGGGTGCCGTCCTCGGAGAGCTTCGCGGTGGTGGCGATGCCCGCGAGGTCGGAGCCGGCGCCCGGCTCGGTCATCGCGATGGCGGTCATGATGTCGCCGGAGACGAAGCCGGGCAGCCAGCGCCGCTTCTGCTCCTCGGTGGCGTACTCCAGCAGGTAGGGCAGGACCAGCGCGGTGTGCACGCCCGAGGAGCCGAAGCTCACGCCCGCCCGGGCGGTCTCCTCGGTGATCACCGTCTGGTACTTGAAGCCGCTCTCGCCCGCGCCGCCGTACTCCTCCGGCACCTCGATGCCGTAGACGCCGAGCGCGCCGAGCTGCCGGTAGAAGTCGCGCGGCGGGTGGCCGTCGGCCTCCCAGCTCTCGTAGACCGGGACGACCTCGTTGGCGATGAAGTCCCGGATGGTCTCCCGGAAGGCCTCGTGGTCCTCGTTGAACACGGTGCGGCGCACGGCGGCGCTCCCTTCGGTGGTGACCGGCTGCGGGCGCCGGCAGGGGCTGAACGTGCCAGGTGATGGCCTCACAAGTTAATCCCGGGTAGCTTCGGCTGTCCAGGGTCGACGGCGCCGGAAAAGGCCGGTGGTCACCAGGGGTCGGCGCCCTCAAGTGAATCCTTGCTAGCCTTCGGTCGGCAGTCCGGAGTGCGGGAGGGGAGGCTCGCCATGGTGGTCCGACGACCGCCCGGGCGGCGCGCCCAGATCCTCGCCGTGGCGGCCGACCGGTTCCACCGCAGCGGCTACCACCAGGTCTCCATGACCGAGGTCGCCGCCGGGGTCGGCATCACCGCGCCCGCCCTCTACCGGCACTTCCGCGGCAAGCCCGAACTGCTCGACCGCGCCCTCCGGCTGGGGCTGGACGCGCTGGCCTGCGGGCTGCGCGGGGCCCGCACCACCGGCGACCTCGGCGCCGCGCTGGCCGCCGTCGCGGTCGGACACCGCCCGCTCGGCACCCTGGTGCAGCGCGACGCCAGGCTGCTGCCGCCGGCCCGGCGGGCGGCGCTGCGCCGCGAACTGCGCGCCGACGTCGCGCTGATGACCGCCGTGCTGCGCGCCGGACGGCCGGAACTCCCTCTGCCGGACGCCGAGTTGATCTGCTGGTCGGCGCTCTCGGCCTGCACCGGGCTCTCCTACCAGTCGGCCGCGCCGCAGCCGCGCCGCGCCGAGGCGGTGCTGCGCGAACTCGTCGCCGCCGTCCTCGCGGCCTCCCCGGGCGGCGCCGCCGCCCACCCGGATTCCGCCGCCCACCCGGGTCCCGCCATCGTCCCCGCCGCCGATCCCGTCGCCCCCGGGTCGCCGGAGCCCAGGCCGCAGGCGCGCCGCGAGGAACTGCTCGCGGCGGCTGTCCGGCTCTTCCACCAGCGCGGCTTCGACAACGTCAGCACCGACCAACTCGGTGCCGCCGTCGGCATCTCCGGCCCCAGCGTCTACCGGCACTTCGACAGCAAGGCCCAGTTGCTCGCCGCCTCGCTGGTGCGCAGCCGCGAACGGCTCTGGCAGGAGGTGGACGGCGCGTTCGCGGCCGCCGCCGGGCCGGAGGCGGCGCTGACGGCCGGCCTGGGCGCGTACGTCGGTTTCGCGCTGCGCAACGGCGACTACCTGGGCGCGATGCTCAGCGAGACGGAGCGGCTGGCCCCGCCGGACCGCCGGGTCGCGGTGGACTTCCGGCGCGACTTCCTGCGCACCTGGGTCGGTCTGCTGCGGCGGGTCCGGCCCGAGTACGACGCGGTCGAGGCCCGGATCCGGGTCCACGCCCTGTTCGCGCTGGTCAACGACGGGGTGCGGAACCGACCGCACAGCGCCCGCCCGGACCTCGGGGACTGCCTGCTGCACCTCGGCCGGGCCGTCCTCGGATTGCCCGGAACGGACGGCGGCCGGGTGCCCGCCCCGCGTTGACGGAGCGGGCACCCGGCCCGGAGGGTGTGGCTGCGCCCGGGGCGGGGCGGGTCTAGCCGACGGGGAAGAAGGCCCGGGCGTCGAGGTTGCCGTTGCCCTGCAGGGCGCCGATGTTGCCGCCGTTGCCGGTCGCGGCGAGGCCGTTGTTCTGGTTGCTCGCGCCCGAGCCGGTGGCCGTCTGCTGGGTGACGACCACGTTGCCGTGGACGTTGCCGATGACGTTGGCGGAGCCGGTGTTGCTCACGACGCTGCTGTTGGAGTGGTCGATGGCACCGGCGCCGTTGTCGGCGTGGGCGCCGGCGGCGCCGAAGCCGACGAGGAGGAACGCCCCGAGGGCGGTGGCGGCGGCTGCGCGGATACGGGACACGGTGGTCTCCCTGAGCTGGGGTGCGAAATGTGGCGCGATCCGGAGTGGCCGCTCCGTGGCGCCGTTGCCTGACGTCGCACGTTCAGCATTCACCAGCAGCGTGGACGAACTCCACCAAACGGGTGGCAATTCCCCCGATGGTGTCATGGTGACGCCATATCCGGAGATTGCCCGACGGGTGCGACGAAGGCATCTCGGGCCCTCCAAAACCGCTGGTGGAGGCGGAAGTTGACGTACGGGACGGCAAGGTCGGACAACCCTGCGCTGTCAACGTGGAGTTGACCGAGTTTTTTCAGGGAGAAAGAAATGGTGGCCGGATAGTCGCACTGGCACACTGGGGACCCATGTCTGAAGGTGCCCCGCCCGAGCCCGCCCCCGCCGAGGATCTGCGTACGACCGAGGTCGATCTCGGCGGACTGGTGAACGTCCTCGCCACCCACCTCTACTCCACCCCGCTGGTCGCTCTGCGCGAACTCGTCCAGAACGCCCACGACTCGCACACCCGCCGACTCCTGGAGGACCCGGAGGGCGACCACCGCCCGCTGATCCGGGTGCGCGGCGACGCCGCCCGGCGGACCGTCTCCATCGAGGACACCGGCGCCGGCCTCACCGAGCCGGAGATCCACGCCTACCTCGCCACCGTCGGCACCGGCTACACCCGGATGCTGCGCGACCTCACCGGCAACCAGGAGTTGATCGGCGCCTTCGGCCTCGGCTTCCTCTCCGCCTTCTCGGTGGCCGACGAGGTCGCCGTCACCACCACCTCGCACCGCGAACCGCACCTCGGCCACCGCTACCGCAGCCGGGGCGGCGAGCAGTACCAGGTCGACCCGGTGCCCGCCCGGCCCCGCCCCGGCACGGTCGTCGAGCTGACCCTCAAGACCGAACACGCCCACCTCGCCGACGAGGACGCGCTGCGCGACGTGCTCGGCCGGTACTGCGTGCTGCTGCCGATCCCGGTCTACGTCGGCGACGACGAGCAGCCCGTCAACAACGTCGAGGTGCCCTGGCGCCAGAGCGTGCCGGGTGACCAGCACGCCGCCCGGATGCGCTTCGCCACCGCCTTCGGCCGCCGCTTCGAGCCGCTCACCGCCTTCCCCGTCCACCCGGTCGAGGGCGGCACCGGAGGCGGCACCGAGGGCGGCACCGGGGGAGGGTCCGGGGGCGGCACCGACGCGATCGGCCTGCTCTGGGTCCAGGACGGCGGCACCTACGGCAGCAGCGACAACCGCGACCTCGCCGTCTACCTGCGCGGCATGCTGCTCGCCGAGGACGCCCGCGACCTGCTGCCCAGCTGGGCCGGGTTCATCGGCGGCGTGGTCGAGTCCAGCCGGCTCACCCCCACCGCCAGCCGCGAGGACCTCCAGCGCGACGACCACTACCGCGCACTCCAGCGCGCCCTCACCGACGCCATCGTCGACGGCCTGTACGAGACCGCCCGGCTGCGGCCCGCCGCCTGGCGCCGCATCCTCACCCGGCACGGCCAGGACCTGCTCGGCGCCGCGCTCTGCGACGAGCGGCTGTTCACCCTGCTCGCCGACGACGTCCCCGTCCCCACCTCCCAGGGCGACCTCACCGCCGGCGCGCTGCGGGCCGCGGGCGGGGGCGCGGTGCACGTCGCGCTCGGCAGCGGCGGCGGCTTCGAGGAGATGCTGTACCGGGCGATGCGGGTGCCGATCGCCCGCGGCGACCGCTACGCCGTCCTGCCCTTCCTGCGCCGCTACGCCCAGCTGCGCGGCTGCCGCCTGGTCGAGCTGGGCAGCGAGCACGGCGACCGCGAGCTGTTCCGCGACCCGGAGCGCCCGCTGCCGGTCGGCGAGGCGGCCTGGCTGGCCGGCGCCCTCGCCGACGAGGGCGAGCAGCTCGTCCCGGCCCGGTTCGACCCGCCCGGCCTGCCGCTGGTCCTGGTGCCGGACCGCGAGGCCGAGCTGAAGGCCCGGATCGAGGACGACCAGGCCGACGCCCGGATCCCGTCCGCGGCGCTGCGCCTGGCCCGGGCGTTCACCGCCCGCACCGACGGCGAGGTCAGGGCCCGCCTCTACCTCAACCTGTCCTGCCCGGCCGTGCTGGACCTGCTCGCCGCCTACCGCGCCGGGCACACCGGCAGCGCCACGGCGGCCGGGCTGCTCCGCTCGCTCAAGGTGATCATGGCGGCCGCCTCGGCGGGCTCGACCGGCTCGTCCGGCGGCGACCTCACCGCCGCGCTGTCCGGCGTCGGCACCGCGGTCTCGGCGCTGACCGCCGCCGTCCCGGCCGGCCTGCCGGGCGTCCCGGACACCCTCGGCGCCCTCCCGGACGAGGCGTGACGGACGGATTGTCAGTGGTCCGCGGTAGACATCACATCAGCACCACGCAGGGGGACACCACATGAGTACCGACATCTGGGCCTGGGTCCACGACGCCCACCGCCAGCTGGCCGAGGCCGGCCACCGGCGACTGGCCGACGCCATCTACGAGCTGCCCGGCCACGCCAACGAGGGCCGCAACGACCAGGTGGACGCCGTCTACCCGGAGGCGCTGGCCGCCTCCCGGGCGCTCGGCCTGCCCTGGGTCGAGGTCTACCTGCGGCACTGGCGGATGCAGAACCTGCTGAACAAGCGCCACCAGGGCGAGCAGGCCCTGCCCGAGGCGGTCGACCTGCTGGAGTTCGCCCACCGCGAGGAGACGGCGGGCTGCCCGCAGTCCGTCTGCGTGGTGCAGGACTTCGCGATCTGCCACGCCCGGGTCGACGGCCCCGGCTACGTGCCGGAGCGGCTGGCGGTGCTCGGCGAGACGCTGGAGCGGATCGAGCCCGGCCGCGCCTGCTTCGACTGCCTCTCCCGCGAGTACTCCGACGCGCTGGAGGACGACGGCCGCCACACCGAGGCGCTCGCCCACCTGGACACCGCCGCCACCCGGATCCAGGCGGCCGGCGAGCGGCTCTCGCTGCACTTCCACCACGCCCGGGCCGGCACCCTGCACCGGCTCGGCCGGCACCAGGAGGTGCTCGCGCTGCTCGACACCGCCGAGCAGGCCGAGCGCTCCCGCGGCCACGAGATCGACGAGAGCGACCGGCTCTGGGGCGGCCTGCTGCGGGCCCGCGCGCTGGCCTCGCTCGGCCGGACGGAGGAGGCGCTGGCGCTGCTGCCCGACCGGGAGGCCGCCGAGCGCCACGCCGACCTGAGGGACGGCTGGACGCACACGGTCGAGCTGCTGGTCGCGGCCGGTGCCTGGGAGAACGACGCCGAGCTGGGCGCCGCCGTGGCCGGCTGGGTCGGCTACCTGGACGGCACCGGCTCGCACCGCCCGTGCGTGGACCTGCTGCTGGCGGCGGGTCGGCTCGCCCTCGCCCGCGGCGCCCGGACGGTGGCGCTGACCCTCGCCGTGACCGGGGAGCGCAAGCTCGCCCAGCTGCGCCGCACCGACGGCGTGGCCGCGGAGGTCGCCGCGCTGCGGGCGGACGCCGAGGCGCTGCCGGAGCCCGAGCTGCCCGTCCCGCCCGGCGAGCTGGCGGCGCACCTGGCCGAGGTCGGTGTGCCCTACGAGACCGGCGCCGACCTGCTCTCCGTCGCCCTGGACCGGTACCGGGGTGAGCAGGCCGGCGCCACCGAACTGGCCGTCAACCTGGCCGCGGTGCTCGGCGGCCTCGGCCACGCCCGGGCCTCCGCCGACCTGCTCTGGAGCTGGCTCGACACCGCCCCGGCCGACGAGGTGCTGATCGGCATGCTCGGCTCCGCCCTGATCGACGCGGGGGACGGCGAGGGCGTCCGCCGCCTCGCCGACCGGCTGGCCGACGACAGCCCGGAGGACGGGCACTGGATACGCGCCCGCTGGGCCGCCGCCGAGGGCCGCTGGGCCGAGGTACTGGAGCAGTGCGAGGCGATCCTGGCCCTGGACGCCAGCCGGATCAACACCCGCCGGCTGGCCGCCGGTGCCGCCACCGAACTGGGCGACCACGCGACCGCGCAGCGGCTGTACCAGGAGCTCCTGGAGCACGCGCTGCCCGCCGAGGCCGCCCCGGAGGAGGAGCGCCACCGCACCGTCCAGGAATCCGACCTCTGGCACCTGATCACGGCGGCCACCGCCAACCGGGACTGGGTCGCGGTCCGTTCCGCGGGCGCGCTGCTCGGCATCGAGTTCGACGAGCCCGAGGGGCCGGTGGACGAGGAGTGGCAGCTGGTCACCGTCCGGGCCACCCGCACCAACGGCGCCACCGCCGACCTGCCCGCCGTCCGCACCGGTCCGGCCACCGCCCGGATCCTGCCGGTGCTCGGTGAAGACCTGACGCTCAACCACGGCGACGTGGTGGTCTTCGCCCCGGCGCTGCTGGAGCCGCCGCCGGCCGAGGACGCCCCCGAGGAGGAGCGGCACGGCTGGCGCCCGGTGTTCGAGCTGCTCACCCTGCTCGACCCGGCGGGGTACACCACGTACTGGATCGACGGCGGCTGGCCCGGCGACGAGCCGTGGGCGGCGCTGCGCGAGAGCCTCCAGCAGGCCGGCCACGCGGTCTGGGCGTACAGCGGGGAGCAGTACCGCATCACCGACCCGGCCGACGAGGACGGCACGCTGCCCGGCGTGTACGCCGCCCTCGGGGTGCCGCCGACGGCCTCCGCCGCCGAGGCCGACGCGCTGCTGCACCGGCTCACCGGCGACTGGCCGCACCCGCTCGCCTGGCTCGACCTGGCCAAGGCGGCGGGCGCGGACGCCGCCCGGCACGAGGAGATCGTCGAGCGCTACGGCCTCTGACCTCTGACCTCTGACCTCTGACCTCCGGCCTGGTCCGGCTCCGGCCCGGGCACGCGCGCCACGGGGGCGTCGCGCGCGTGCCCGGAGCGGGAACCATCCAGGGATCTGTCGAGTCTTGGTAAATGCTTTACCATTTCATTGCCAAGACTCGACCCCCAGGAGTGTCCGCCCGTGACCAGCCTCGCCCTCGGCCCGTCCTGGCTCGATCCGACCAACCTGATCTCCGCCTTCGGCCTGATCGGCATCCTGGCCATCGTCTTCGCCGAGTCCGGACTGCTGATCGGCTTCTTCCTGCCGGGGGACTCGCTGCTGTTCACCACCGGCCTGCTGGTGGCCGGCGGCACCTACCTGCACCAGCCGCTCTGGCTGGTCTGCGCGCTGATCGTGGCCGCCGCGGTGGCGGGGGACCAGGTCGGCTACCTGTTCGGCCGCAAGGTCGGGCCGAGCCTGTTCCGCCGCGCCGACTCCCGGCTCTTCAAGCAGGAGAACGTGGAGAAGGCCGCCGCCTTCTTCGACCGGCACGGTCCCAAGGCGATCGTGCTGGCCCGCTTCGTGCCGATCGTGCGCACCTTCACCCCGATCGTCGCCGGGGTGAGCAGGATGAACTACCGCACCTTCGTGGTCTTCAACCTCGTCGGCGGCGTGCTGTGGGGCGCCGGCGTCACCGTGCTCGGCTACTTCCTGGGCCAGATCCCGTTCGTCCGGGAGAACATCGAGGCGATCCTGGTCGGCATCGTGCTGGTCTCGGTGGTCCCGGTGGCGGTCGAACTGCTGCGGGCCCGCCGTTCCGGCGCGGCGTCCGCCGACCGCCACCGCGCCGGGTAGGCGTCCGCGGCCCCCGCCGGGGTACGCCGCGTACATGTGCGTCCGGCAGTTCGATCAGGCAAGGTGTAACCCGAGATCGAACGGTGGCCGACGGCCACCAGGGGCGGCAAGGAGCGGAAGTGCCTAAGCGGGGCCGACCGGGCGCAGGCAAGCGGGCGAGGGGAGGCCGGGCGGTCCGTCAGACCCGGCGGACGCCGCCGGCACGGCCGGTGGACCCCGCCGAGGCGCCGCCCACCGAGGGCCTGCTGGGCCATCCGGCCCCGACCGTCGAGCCCGCCACCGTCGTCCCCTTCGTCCCGCCGATCACGGAGACCAGGGGCCTGCTGTCCCCGGAGCCGGAGCCGGCCCCCGAGCCCGGGGCGCCCGCCGGGTCCGGGCCGCACCCCGCACTCGGGCCGCACCCCGCGCCCGGGCAGGCACCCGGCCCGGAGGACGCGCGCCCGGCCCGCCGTCGATCGGTCGCCGAGGACACCCTCACCCCCGAGGAGTGGCGGGCCGCCGGCTACACCCCGCCGATGGGCATCCCGGTCGTCCCGGAGCTGACCGCCGGCGCCCCCGGCGAGGCGCCCTGGCCGGACCGGATGCGCACCCTGCTGCGGATGCCGATGTCCGAGCGCCCCGCCTTCGAGCGGACCGCCCGCGAGCTGCACCCCTCCGCGGGCGCGACCCGCAACGTCCCCCGCATCCTCGACCTGACGCTGCGCATCGGCGAGCTGCTGCTCGCCAGCGGCGAGGCCGCCGAGGACGTCGAGGCGGCGATGCTCGGCATCGCGCACGCCTACCGGCTGGACCGCTGCGAG
This sequence comes from Kitasatospora sp. NBC_01300, assembly GCF_041435235.1. Taxonomy (NCBI): domain Bacteria; kingdom Bacillati; phylum Actinomycetota; class Actinomycetes; order Kitasatosporales; family Streptomycetaceae; genus Kitasatospora; species Kitasatospora sp. NBC_01300. The sequence continues at coordinate 4,387,212 of NZ_CP108408.1, forward strand.
CCGCAGGTGACCTTCACCCTGATCGGCATCTCGCACCAGCCCTCGCTGGTCGAGCCGCCGATCACCGCCGACCGGGTGGTGCGCCGCCGCACCTCCGACTACACGCGGCTGAACGCGGTCTACGAGCTGGTCGCGGACATCACCGCGGAGAAGGTCACGGTCAACGACGCCTACCGCCGGCTCGCCCTGATCCGCCGCAACCGGCACCCGTACCCGGGCTGGATGCTCGCGCTGACCACCGGTCTGCTGGCCGGCGCGGCCACCTTCCTGGTCGGCGGGCGGATCGACGACAAGGCCTGGCTGGTCTTCGCCAGCGCCTTTGTCGCGGCCGTCCTCGGCGACCGGCTGGCCTCCACGCTGGCCCGGCGCCGGCTGCCGGAGTTCTACCAGTTCGTGGCAGCCGCGATGCCGGCCGCCGCCTCCGGGATCATCCTGTCCTTCAACGACTGGGGCCTGCGCGGCTCGGTGGTGATCACCGGTGGCCTGTTCGCGCTGCTGCCCGGCCGGGCGCTGGTCGCCGCCGTCCAGGACGGCCTGACCGGCTTCTACATCACCGCCGCGGCCCGCCTGCTGGAGGTGATCTACCTGGTCGCGGGCATCGTGATCGGCGTGATGCTGATCCTCTACCTGGGGGTCGGCTTCGAGGCGAAGCTGCGGCCGGACGAGAGCCTGGCGGGCGTCACCTACCCGCCGGTCCAGATGATCGCCGCGATGCTGCTGACCCTGGCCTTCGCCACGCTGCTGCAGACCGACCGCCGCTCGCTCGCGCTGGTCACCCTGAACAGCGGCATCGGCTGGGCCAGCTACGGCGTGCTGGCGTACAACGCGGGCATCTCCCCGATCGTGGCGACGGGGGTGGCGGCCGGCCTGGTCGGCCTGTTCGGCCAGCTGATGGCGCGCTACCGCAACGGCTCGGCGCTGCCGTACGTGACCGCCGCGATCGGCCCGCTGATGCCCGGTTCGGCGCTCTACCTGGGGATGCTGTCCTTCGCCCAGGGCCACGCCAGCGCGGGCCTGGTGTCCGTCTCCCGGGCGGCGGCGATCGCGATGGCGCTGGCGATCGGGGTGAACCTCGGCGGTGAGATCGCCCGGATGTTCATGAAGCTGCCGGTCGGCGGCGAGCGCCCGTCGCTGTACCCGGTCGTGCCGCGCCGGGCGGCCAAACGCACCCGCGGGTTCTGACCCCGCGTTGGACCGGTGTTGGGCTCCGGGCCATGTCACGGCAGGCCGCACGCAGGACCAGGAACGAAGGTAAGACGCATGACCACACTGCTGGACGGCTACCGCGAGCACATCGTCGCCGCGCACAAACAGCCGCTGTTCCTGCTGCTGGTCGGCTTCATCACCTCCTTCGTGTGCATCCGGTTCAGCGTCCGGATGATCCGCGCCGAGGTGCGGTGGTGGTTCCGCAACGTCACCCCCGGCGGCCTGCACATCCATCACATGGTGTTCGGCCTGGGCTTCCTGCTGGTCGGCGGCGTCGGGGTGTTCGCCACGTACGGCGGGCACCCGTGGATCGACTGGTTCGGGCTGGTCTTCGGCATCGGCTGCGGCCTGGTGCTGGACGAGTTCGCGCTGATCCTGCACCTGGACGACGTGTACTGGAGCGAGCAGGGCCGCAAGTCGGTGGACGCGGTGATCTTCGGGATCCTGTTCACCGCCCTGCTGCTGGTCGGGTACGTGCCGCTCGGCGTGGTGCCCAGCCAGGAGACCAGGTGGGGCCTGATCACGGTGATCTCGGTGAACGCCCTGGCCTCGGTGATCACCCTGATCAAGGGCAAGATGTGGACCGGCCTGCTCGGCATCATGGTCCCCGGCCTGTCCTGGATCGGGGCGATCCGGCTGGCCCGCCCGAGCAGCCCGTGGGCCCGCTGGCGGTACGCCACGCGCCCGCGCCGCCGGGCCCGTGCGCTCCGGCGCGAGCGCCTGCTGCACCGGCGTGCGGACCGGGCCCGCACCTGGCTCTTCGACCTGATCGCCGGCGCCCCCGACAAGGTGCCCGCGAACCACCCCGCCGCCCACCGGGTGGCCGAGCGGATGTCCGCCCGGGCCACCGCCCACCTCGACGCGCACGCCGCCCGGGCACTGGCCCGGCGTCAGGCGCGGCTGGCGGACCGCCGCTCGGCGGCCGCCGCCGGGGCCGGGGCGGCGAACCCCCCGGCGGCGGGTGGGCCGTACGGCGCGGGCGGCCCCGGCGGGGGCCCGGCCCTCGGGGCGCAGCAGCGCCGTCGCGCGATCCGGGCGGGGCGCAATCGGACGTACGCGGTTCGTCCGACCGGGGTGGAGCACTGCTCCGGGCGACACCCCCGCCTGCGGCCGCACACCCGCCGGATCCACCGGTAGTTCGCATACCCTGCGCGTCTGACCGAAGGTGACTGGCGGTCAGATCATCTGATGGTCACCCGCCCGGCGGAGTGCGTTAGAGGTGTGAAAAGCGCCGGAGTTGAGAACATGATCGGCGAGTGACCGTTCTGTCATGTGATGGGATGATTCGTCGGACCTGCTCCGCCCGGCCGCCCCGCCCGAGCGCCGCGGACCGTCCGCCGCCGTCCCCTCCGGACCCGTGAGAAGGGGATGTCTCGTGGCGCGCAGGCTCCTGCCGACCCTCCTGTTGTCCCTCACCGCCCTGCTCGGGCTGCTCCCCGCAGCCCAGGCCGCCCCGGCGGACCCCGAGCCGGCCGCCGGCCCCGCCCGGACGGAGGACCCGTACCCGACCACCGGGGAGATCGACCGGGCCCGCGCCGAGGCCGACCGCACCGCCGCCTCCGTCACCGCCATCGAAGCCGGCCTCGCCGCCGCCCGGACCGAACTCGACCAGGCCGGCCGTAGCGCCGAACAGGCCGTCGAGGCCTACAACGGCGCCCAGCTCGCCCTCGCCCGGGCCCGCGCCGACGAGACCGCCGCCACCCGGAGCGCCACCGCCGCCGAGGCCGACCGCACCGCGGCCGCCGAGGACGCCGCCCAGCTCGCCGCCGAAACGTACCGCCAGGGCGCCGGCGCCGCACTCTCCGCCCTCAACGCCCTGCTCGGCGCCCACGGCCCGCGCGAAGCCGGCGACCGCGCCGCCGTGATCGGCGTCGCCAGCGAGCGCACCCGGCAGATCCTCGACGCCGCCACCTCCACTGCCGCCGCCGCGACCCGCGCCTCCGCCGCCGCCCGCGCCGCCACCGAGACCGCCGAGAAGGCCGCCGCCGAGGTCGGCGCCGCCAGGGCCAGGGCCGAGGCCCGGCTCGCGGCCCAGCAGGAGGCGGTCACCGCCGCCGACCGCCGCCGCGAACAACTGCTCACCGACCTGGCCGCCGCCCGGCACACCACCGTCGACCTGGAACGCCGGCGCAGCGAGGCCCTGGAGGCGGTCGCCGCCCGCGAGGCCGAGGCCGCCGCCCGCGCCGCCGCCGAGAAAGCCGCCGAGAAAGCCGCCGCCGAAGCGGCCGCCGCTGCCGAGGCCGCCGCTGAGGCCGCCGCCAAGGCCACCCCGGCCGCACCCCCCGCCGCCGGCCGCCCGTGGTCCGCCGAGGGCGCCGGCGCCGCCATCGCCTTCGCCCGCTCCAAGATCGGCCTGCCCTACATCTGGGGCGGCGAGGGCCCGGCCGGCTACGACTGCTCGGGGCTCACCATGATGGCCTGGCGCGAGGGCGGCAAACAGCTCAACCACTTCGCCGCCGACCAGTACGCCCAGAGCACCCCGGTCAGCTACCAGCAGCTGCGCCCCGGCGACCTCGTGTTCTGGACGGACACCGGCCGCGCCGCCGACATCTACCACGTCGGCCTCTACATCGGCGACGACCAGATGATCGAGGCCCCCCGCGTCGGCAAGCCGGTCAAACAGGCCAGCCTCTGGATCATGGGCACCCCCGACTTCTACGCCCGCCCGTAGCGCCAGGCCCGCTCCTGCGCCCGCCCGCCGGGCCCGGCCCGTTTCTGCGCCCGGCTCGCGCCGGGGCTGTCGGCGGTGGGCGCTAGCGTGGCCGCGTCGACCACTCGGGAGGAGACGCGATGAGGCTGCGGGACGTCGAGGCGGGGGACGCCGGGGCGTACGTCCGGATGCGGTGCGACGCGGTGATGATGGCCGAGCTGGGCGGGCCGCTGCCGGAGGAGCGGGTGCGGGAGCGGCTGCGCAAGGACGTCGTGGAGGTCGCCGAGGACCGTTCGTGGATCAAGGTGATCGTCCCGGACGGCGCCGGACCGGAGGTGGCGGCCGGGACCGTCGCGCTCTGGTCGCACGAGGAGGACGGCGCCGCCGTGGCCGAGATCGGCTGGATGGTGCTGCCCGAGTTCCAGGGGCGCGGCCTCGCCAAGGCGGCCGTCCGGGAACTGCTGGACGCGGCCGCCCGGGACGGCCGGTGGGGCCCGGTGCACGCCTTCCCGGCGACGGCCAACGGCCCGTCCAACGGGATCTGCCGGGCGCTCGGCTTCCGGCTGCTCGGCGAGCAGGACGTCGACTTCGCCGACCGCGTCCTGCACTGCAACCACTGGGTGGTGGTGCCCGGGGAGCACTACGCATCGGGCACGGAATAAATGGGATGCCGCCCGAAAGCGGCGCCCGTACGGTGGCCCGATGGGCAACACAACCGATGACGGGGCCGTCGACATCGTGAACGGCCTCCAGATCCGCGCGATCGCCGAGAGCGAGGTGGCCGCGTGGGACCGGGCGCTCGCTCTGGGCTTCCTGCGCTCGCACGCGGAGAGCTCTGCCGACTTCCGCCGCCTGCAGTGGGAGCCGGGCCGGATGCTGGCCGGCTTCGACGGTGACCGCTGCATCGCCACCTTCCGCAGCTTCGACGTCGAGCTGACCGTCCCGGGCGGGGCCGCCGTCCGGGCCGACGCCATCACCGCCGTGACGGTCAGTGCCACCCACCGCCGCCGCGGCCTGCTCGGCACGCTGATGCGCCGCGACCTCGCGGCCGCCGCCGAGCGCGGTTCGGCGGTCGCCATCCTGATCGCCGCCGAGTACAACATCTACGGCCGCTACGGCTTCGGCCCGGCCACCCGCGGCCACGGCTGGAACATCGACCTGCACCGCACCCGCGGTCTGCGCGACGGCCTGCCCACCGTGCCCGGCGGGCGGATCGACTTCGCGACCATGGCGCAGGCCCGCGAGCTGGGCCCCGACCTGCACGAGCGCTGGCGGCGCACCCAGCCGGGCGCGATCGCCCGCGACGAGCTGTGGTGGAAGCGGAACACCGGCGAACTCAAGGTGCCGGGGAACGAGTTCAAGGAGCCGTTCGTCGCCGTCCACCGGGACGCCGACGGCACGGTCACCGGCCTGGTGGCCTACCGGGTCGACGACACCTGGGACGGCAGCTACCCGAACTGCACCCTGACCGTGGCCGACTTCCTCGCCCTCGACCGGGCGACCGCCGCCGAGCTGTGGCGCTTCGTCCTCTCCGTCGACTGGGTGCGCAAGGTCGTCGCGGAGAACATCGGCCCGGACGACCCGCTGCCGCTGCTGCTCCAGGACCCGCGCGCCGCCACCCCGTACGTGGACAACGCCGACTTCACCTGGCTGCGGGTGCTGGACGTGGCGGCCGCGTTCGACGCCCGGACGTACGGCGCGCCCGGCCGGGTGGTCCTGGAGGTCGAGGACCGGCTCGGCTACGCCTCCGGCCGCTGGACGATCGAGGTCGCCGCGGACGGCACCGGCCGCTGCACCCGGACCACGGACGACGCCGACCTCGCCCTGGACGCCTCCGCGCTGGCGTCGCTCTACCTGGGCGGCGAGACGGCACCCCGGCTGCTCGCGGCCGGCCTGCTCACCGAACTGCGCCCCGGCGCGGCGGCCGCCGCCGACCTGCTGCTGCGCACGCCGCTGCAGCCCTGGAACCCGGACGGCTTCTGAGCCGCCGCTACGCCGGGGGCCGGATCGCAGTGCTGCGGTCCGGCCCCCGGTGCATCCGAGCTGTCCTCGGGGGGGGGCTACTTGACGGCGGTTTTCCCGATGGTCGGCAGGATGAAGTCCTGGATGAGGCCCTTGGCATCGCGGACGATCGGGCGGAACACCCGATACCGCGAGAGGTTGATGACCCGGGCCGCCATGGGAGTGGACCGGCGGACGAATTCCCGCGTCCGCTCGGTGTCCTCGGTCCGGTCGAAGACCCAGTAGAGCACGACGACCATCAGGTGCAGCCAGAGCACGTCGGGCAGCAGCTCGCCCAGCTCGGCGTCCAGCTTGGGTGCCAGCTCCGACCCCTGCAACACGTCGCGGAACAGCTCCACAGCGGTCGCCCGCGCCGGGTGGGACTCGTTGGAGAACGGGCTCAGCGAGCTGGTCGGGTCGGCAGCGGTGCGGAAGAACTGCGCGGCGAACTCGTGGTACGGCGCGGCCGTGTCGAGCCAGGAGGTCAGCGCGATTTCCAGGCGCTCGGCGAAATTGCGCGTATGGGCCATGCGATTCCTGGCTTCCGCCGCATGGTCGTACGTCATTCGGTCGTAGAACCCCTGAATCAGGAATTCCTTCGCCGAAAAATAGTAGTAAGCATTGCCGACCGAGACGCCCGCCTCGGTGGCGATCGCGCGCATGGTGGTCTTCTCGTAGCCGCGCTCCTGGAAGAGCCGCATCGCGGTCTCCAGGATCAGTGCCCGGGTCTGCTCGCTCTTGTCGGTCTTCGGCTGCGCCCGGCCGCCGGGCATGGGCCCGCTGTCGGTACCGGGTCCGCTGTCGGTACCGGGCCCGCCGACGGTGTCGGGCGTGGCCGCAGGGTCGGTCGGGGTGTCGGCCGGGGTCGCGGCCGCACCGCTCGTGCCGTCCGTTCGGTTCGTCGCTGCCAGGTCGTCCACGGGCACGAGCCTAACCGGAGACGAAGCTCCGACCCGTGTCGGTGGACGCGGCACCGGGCGTCCCCTCCGCGCTCGGTGCCACATCCACCACCCCCGCCATTTCGAACGCGTTCAAAATGATGTGAGCACTGTAGAGGCTCCGCTTGAACATGTTCAACTCCAATCTGTGGGAGGCTCGTCACATGATCAGTCCCGTGCAGACCGCCATCCGGCACGGCGGAGCGCAGGACGCCGCGGCCGTCGCCGACCTGCACGCCCACAGCTGGAGCACCGCCTACCGCGGAATCGTCCCCGCGGACGCACTCGGCGACGGGCTGCCCGTCCAGCGGCGCGAGCTGTGGGAGCTGCGGCTGACCGTCGACTACGGCGATCCGGCCGCCGAGCCCGAACTGCTGATCGCCGAACAGGCCGGGGAGACGGTCGGGTTCATCTACCTCGTCCCGCAGCCGGACGGCCGGGTGCTGGTCGACAACCTGCACGTTCGCCCCGGGCGGACCGGCGGCGGCATCGGTCGCGCGCTGTTCGCCGCGGCCCGCGCCCACGTCGCCGAGCGGCACCCCGGGGCCGAGCTGTACCTGGAGGTGCTGCGCGACAACATCCGCGCGATCGCCTTCTACGAGCGCGAGGGCGGCGTGCGGACGCGGGTGCAGGAGGGCGTGTTCCCGGGCGGGTACGTGCTGCCCGAGTACGTGTACAGCTGGCCCGCCGAGAGCCTCGCGGAGCAGGCGGTGTCAGCACAGGCGGCGCCGGCTCAGCCGATGTCGTAGACCGTCACCGGCACCCCTCGCTCCACCAGCCGCGCGGACACCAGCGGTTCGACCCGCTCCCAGCGCCCGCCGGCCAGCCCGCAGCCGATCCGCGGCATGTGGACGGAGGCGCCGAGTTCCCGCGCGCGGTCGCCCAGCGCGGCCAGCGCGGTGTCGATCGCCTCGTACCGGACCGGCACCCCGGTCGAGCGCCCCGTCCGGATGCCGCGCTGGCCGACCAGGTTGGCCACCCAGACGTACGGCTCGACCTGCACCAGTTGCAGGGCGCCGAGCCCGAAGTCGTTCCCCGCCCGCTCCCGGTGCCAGCGCCGGAACGCGGCCTCGGGCTCGGGCCAGCGTCTGGACAGTGCGAGCACGAAGCCCTTGCCCCAGCCGCCGAGGTCGTTGCAGACGTGCGCGATCACCTTCACACCCGAGCCCTGTGGCGCGGTGGCGTCGCCCTGGACATAGGTGATTCCCGCCATGCCCCGAACGCTAGACCGAGGCTCTGACAGCCCGCTCGGCACTGTCCGCCGGGGTGCGCCGCGACTGCCCCAGGTGCCGTCGTCCGGCGAGGGCGATCAGCAGGGCGAGCGTGGCGGCGCAGGCCGGCAGTGCGTAGCCGGTACCGGGGGCGGCGTGCTCGGCGACCGCGCCGGCGAGCGCCGCGCCGCCCGAGATGCCGACCACGATGCCGGACACCGCGACCGCCATCCCCTCGTTGAACTGCCGCCCCGGCAGCAGCTCCTGGACCAGCGTCATCCCGGTCACCATGGTCGGCGCGGTGGCCGTGCCGGCCGCGAACAGCGCGACCCCGAGCAGGCCGAGCCCGGCCCCGCCCAGTCCGGCGGCGAGCGGCAGCAGCAGCACCCCGGCCATCGCCGCGGCCCCGGACAGGAAGCGCACTCCGGTCGCCCGGCGCGGCGTCAGCAGCCCGAACAGCAGCCCGGCCAGGCAGGATCCGCCCGCGACCAGGGCCAGCAGCGCGCCCGCCGCCGCCTTGTGCCCGAGTGCGTCGGCGTACGCCACGGTGGTGATCTCGGTCGAGCCGAAGACGACGCCGGTGGCGAGGAAGGCGAGCAGCAGCACCCGCAGCCCGGGCACCCGCAGCGGCGAGCCGTGGCGGTCGCCCTCCGAACGGGCGGGCAACGGTGGTTCGGTGCGCCGCTGGGCCGCGAACAGCAGGGCGCCGGTGGTGCCGAGCGCCCCGGCGGCGAGCAGCCCGGCCTCCGGGGCGACCGCCGTGCAGAGCGTCATGGCGAGGACGGGCCCGGCCATGAAGCAGAGTTCGTCCAGGGACTGTTCGAGGGAGTTGGCCAGGTGCCGGGCGGCCGGGTCGGCCCGGTACAGGTGTGCCCAGCGGGCCCGGGCCATGCCGCCGAGGTTGGGCGCGGCCGCGCCGGCCGCCCAGCAGGCGTAGAGCGTCCAGTCGGGTGCGCCGAGCCGGAGGCAGATCAGCAGCGCGGCGAGCGGGGCGGCGTTGTAGAGCGCGGCCGGTACGGTCACCCGCGCCTGCCCGTACCGGTCCACCAGTCGCCCGAGCAGCGGCATCCCGATCGCGCCGGTGACCAGCCCGGCGGCCGAGACGGTGCCGGCCAGCGCGTACGAGCCGCGCCGTTCGGCGAGCAGCACGACCAGCGAGACGCCGTTCATCGACAGCGCGAGCCGTCCGAGCAGCCCGGCGAGGGTGAAGGCGGCCGCGCCGGGGGCCGCGAACAGCCGTCGGTAGGAGGTGAGGAGGGCGCGCGAGGGCATCGGGCTCCTGGGGGAGGTCGAGGGGGGATGGCCCCAGCCTCCCGTCGGTGCCCGGTGGCGGTCCAACACCTGTTCCGCCGCATTCACAGCAGGGTGTTGTTAATCTGCCGCCCATGCCCCGTGACCTGCACCCCCGCCTGCTCCGCGGCTTCGTCGCGACCGCCGAGAGCCTGCACTTCGGCCGGGCCGCCGGGCGGCTGCACGTCGCCCAGCAGGCGCTCAGCCGGGACATCCGGACCCTGGAAGGGCTGCTCGGCGACGCGCTGTTCACCCGCACCACCCGCAGCGTCGAACTCACCCCGGCCGGGCAGCGGTTGCTGCCCCGGGCGCGCCGGCTCCTCGCCCTGCACGACGAGATCCTGGCGGGCGCCGCGGCCCGGCCGCTGCTGCTGGACCTCAACAGCGACGTCACCGGCCCGGACCTCACCGCCGACCGGGTGCTCGAACGCGCCCGCGCCGCCTGGCCGGAGGGCGAACTGCTGGCCCGCTTCCACGGCGGCCTCGCCGCGGCCGCCGCCGAACTGCTGGCCCACCGGCTGGACGTGTCCTTCGGCCGGTTCGCCGGACTGCCCGCCCCGCTGCGCGACCAACTCGCCCAGCGGCCGGTCCGGTTGGAGCGGATCTCGGTGATGATGGCGGACACCCACCCGCTGGCCGACCGTCCGGTGCTGCGGGTCGCCGAGCTGACCGGGCACCCCGTCGACGTCTGCGCCGGCAACCCGGCCACCACCGAGTGGGCCGATCTCGGCGTCCGCCTGCTGCGCGAGCACGGCCTGACGCCGGCCGCGCCGTACGTGCCGCCGGTGGGCGTGGACGAGACGGCCCGCTACCTGGCCCGGCACGGCGATCCGATGCTGACCACCGTCGGCGGGCCGAGGATTCCGGGGGTGGTGAACGTGCCGCTGGTGGAGCCGGTGCCGCTGAGTCTGGTCAGCCTGGTGCACCGGCCCGGTGAGCGCCACCCGGGGCTGGCCGCGCTGGGCGCGGCGGCCGCCGGGCTCGGCGCGGCCGAGGGCTGGCTGCGGCGGCCGGCGGGCAGCTGGCTGCCGGCGGCGGACGCGGCGCTGCTCGGGTGACCGGGCCAGGCGCCGGAGCCGGGTGCCGGGGCCGGGCGGGACCGGGCCGCCGGGACCAGCCGCCGGAAACCGTGGGACGCGACACCGCCCCTGCCGTCGGGGGGTCGGCAGGGGCGGCGGGTGGGCGGACCGGGCCGCGCGGCGGGTCCGGTGGCCCGGATGGCAGCCGTGGACGGCCGGGTCAGGCCGCCTTGACGGCGGAGATGTCGAAGCTGAGCTTGACCTTCTCGCCGATCAGCACGCCGCCGGTCTCCAGGGCCGCGTTGTAGGTCAGGCCGAACTCGGTGCGGTCGAGGACGGCGTTGCCCTCGAAGCCGACCCGCTCGGCGCCGTAGGCGTCGGTGGCGCTGCCGGTGTACTCCAGCTCCAGGACCACCGGGCGGGTGGTGCCCTTGATGGTCAGCTCGCCGCTCATCCGGTACGTGTCGCCGCGCAGCCGCTCGGCCGAGGTGCTGCGGAAGCGGATCTCCGGGTAGGTGTCGGCGGCGAAGAAGTCGCCGGTGCGCAGGTGCTCGTCGCGCTGGGCCTGGTTGGTGTCGATGCTGGCGACCTTGATCGCCAGGTCGGCGGAGGAGTTGCCCGGGGTGCTGCCGTCCAGGTGCAGCTTGCCGTCGTACTCGGTGAAGCGGCCCTTGACGTTCGTCACCATGGCGTGGCGCACCGAGAAGGCGACCTCGCTGTGCGTGGTGTCGATGGTCCAGTCGCCGCTCAGGTGGGCGAGGTCCGGGCCGGCCGGGGTCTCGGCGACGGCGGTGGGGGCGGCGGTCTTGGTGCGGTTGAACAGGCCCATGGCTCCTCCTCGGGTCCGAAGCCATTTGTTTAGGCTTCAACTTGTTGACTTCAGCGTAGGCCGCTTTCGTTCAAATTTCAACCACAGCGCTCGGCGTTTCGCGAAAGACTTGGCGGAGCGGCACTGTCGGACCGCCCGGTTAGGCTGCGAAGGACGGTTCCGCCGACCGGAAGGCCTCCCGCATGTTCGTCCTGCACGCGCTCTGGCGGGCGGGCGGACGGCTGGCCCTGTGGGCCGAGGACGCCCGCTCCCACCCGGGCACCGCCGAGCCCCGCCCCGGCCGGGCGGCCCCGCGCGCCCACCCCTACGCCTGCCCGGCCGGCGAACTCGCCGCCGTCCTCGGCGGCATCGGGCCCGGCCTAGGCTGGCTCGCCGGCCAGGCCCCCGAGCGCTGGGCCACCCTGCTGCTGCCCACCACCGGCGCCCTGCCCGCGCCCTCGCCCGACCTGCCGGTCACCCCGGTCCGGGGTGCGGCGGTCCTGACACCCTGGCGCGTCCCCGCGCTGCTCTTCGACACCGGGGCGGCCGCCCAACTGCTCGGCGAGGTCTTCGACCCGCACTGGGCCGTCACCAGCACCGATCTGCCCGGCACCGGGCGCGTCGAGGTCGTCCAGGGCCCCTCGCTGCGCTGGCTGACCGGCGTGCACGACCTCGCCTGGCGAACGGTCGGCCGGGGCCGGGTGCTGCCGCTGCCCGTCCTGGCGGACGGCCGCCCGCAAGCCCGTTGGCGGCCCGACCCCACCCCGGCGGGCCGCCGGGAGGCCGCCGCGCTGGCGGACGCCTGCCCGCCCGTCCTGCTGGGGGAGTGGCCGACCGGCGGCGCCGGCACCGGCGAGGCCCTGCTGGACGCCGCGCTGGGCGCGCTGGTGGACGCCGAGGCCCGGGCCGCCCTGGCCGGCGCGTCCCCGTTGGGCCCGGGCGGTGCCCGAACCGGCGACGCCCGACCCGGTGTTGCTCCAGCCGACGCCGGGACGGCCGTCGCGGTGGAGGCCGCTGCCACGACGGTCGCCGCGGTGGGGGCCGCCGCTGAACGCTGGCTGCACGCCCTGACCACCCCGGACGGCGGCCTCACGGACGTCCGGTCCGAGGGCTTCGCCGAACTGCGCCGCCGAATCGCCGCCTGGTACGCCGCCGCCGAGCCCACCGCGCCCGCGCTCCGGCTCTGCTTCCGCCTGCTGGAGCCGCTCGGTCCCGACCCGGACGACCCCGAGGGCCGGCCCTCCGACGACGCCTGGCAGCTGGAATTCCTGCTCCAGGCCGTCGACGAGCCCTCCCTGCTGGTCCGCGCCGCCGACCTGCACGAAGGCGGCGCCGCCCACGCCGCGCTGGCCCGCAAGGCGCCGGACCCGGCCGACGTCCTGGTCACCGAGCTCGCCCGCGCCGCCCACCGCTGGCCGGCCCTGGACGGCCTGCGGCACCGCTCCCGCCCGGCCGCCCTGCCGCTCGACCGGGCCGGCGCGCTGGACTTCCTGCGCACCGCCGCACCCGCCCTCGCCGAGGGCGGCTTCGGCGTGCTGCTGCCCGCCTGGTGGCGCCGCCGACCCAGGCTCGGGCTCGCCCTGCGGGCCACCACCCCGCCCGCGCCGGGCTCGCTCGCCGTCTCCTCCCAGGTGGACCGGGACGCCGTGGTCGCCTTCCGCTGGCAGGCCGCGCTCGGCCCGGAGGGGGCGCCGCTCACCGCGCAGGAACTGGCCGAACTCGCCGCCGCCAAGCAGGGGTTGGTCCGGGTCCGCGGTACCTGGCTGGAGGCCGACCCGGAGCAGATCGCCGCCGCGCTCGCCTTCCTCGCCGACCGGCGCGACGGCGTGCTGGCCACCGCCGACCTGCTGCGGCTGGCCCTCGATCCGGAGGCGACCGTCGCCGGGCTGCCCGTCACCGCCGTCCGCGCGGACGGCCCGCTCGGCGACCTGCTCGCCGGGCGCGCCGCCCCGGCCCCCGCCCCCGCGCTGCCGCCCGACTTCCGGGCCACCCTGCGCCCCTACCAGGAGCGCGGCCTGGCCTGGCTGCGGGCGATGGCCGGGCTCGGCCTCGGGGCCGTGCTGGCCGACGACATGGGCCTCGGCAAGACCGTCCAGACCCTCGCCCTGCTGGCCACCGAGCAGGCCGAGGGGGCGTCCGGCCCCACCCTGCTGGTCTGCCCGATGTCCCTGGTCGGCAACTGGCAGCGCGAGGCCGAGCGCTTCGCCCCCGCGCTGCGGCGCCACGTCCACCACGGCTCCGGCCGCCTCGGCGCCGACCGACTCGCCGAAGCCGTACGGGGCGTGGACCTCGTCATCACCACCTACGGGCTGGTCCAGCGCGACCTCGCCGCGCTGCGGGCGATCCGCTGGCGCCGGGTGGTCGCCGACGAGGCGCAGTACGTCAAGAACTCCGGCACCGCCCAGTCCCGGGCCGTCCGCGCGCTGCCCGTCACCCGCCACCGGATCGCCCTGACCGGCACCCCGGTGGAGAACCGGCTCGCCGAACTGCACGCCGTCCTGGACTTCGCCAACCCCGGGCTGCTCGGCCCGGCCGAGCGCTTCAAGGAGCGCTACGCGATCCCGGTCGAACTGCACCGCAGCCCCGAACGCACCGCCGAACTCCAGCGCCGCACCGCCCCGTTCGTGCTGCGCCGGCTCAAGTCCGACCCGGCGGTGGCCGCCGAGCTGCCGGCCAAGCAGGAGATGACCGTCTGGTGCAGCCTCACCGCCGAGCAGGCGGGGCTCTACCAGGCCGTGGTGGCCGACCTGTTGCAGCGGGTCGAGGGGATCCGGGGCGTGGAGCGGCGCGGCACCGTGCTGGCCGCGATCGGCAAGCTCAAGCAGGTGTGCAACCACCCGGCTCAACTGCTGCAAGACGGATCGGCGTTGGGCGAGCGCTCGGGCAAGGTGGCCCGGCTGGCGGAGCTGCTGGAGGAGGCGCTGGCCGAGGGCGACCGGACGCTGGTCTTCACCCAGTACGCCGAGTTCGGCACGATGCTGCGCCCGTACCTGGCCCGCCGGCTCGGCGAGGAGGTGCTCTACCTGCACGGCGGCGTCCCCCGGGCCCGCCGCGAGGAGATGGTCGAGCGCTTCCAGTCCCCGGACGGGCCAAGGGTGTTCCTGCTCTCGCTGCGGGCCGGCGGCACCGGCCTCAACCTGACCGCCGCCAACCAGGTGATCCACCTGGACCGCTGGTGGAACCCGGCGGTTGAGGAGCAGGCCACGGACCGCGCGTTCCGGATCGGCCAGCGCCGGGACGTCCAGGTCCGCCGACTGGTCTGCGTCGGCACCGTCGAGGAGCGGATCGACGAACTCCTCGCCGCCAAGCGCTCGTTGGCCGCAGCGGTGGTGGGGGAGGGGGAGCGCTGGCTCACCGACCTGCCGGTCGAGGCGCTGCGTGAACTGGTCGCGCTCACCCGTGAGGACGCCGTCGCCGAGGAGGACGCATGACACCCGACCACCCCGCCCCCGTCCCACCCGGGAACACCCCCGCCGGTAACGCCCAACCCGTGGACGCCCAACCCGGGAACACCCCTGCCGGGAACGCCCCTGCCGGGAACGCCGCCGCCGTGAACGTCGCCGCCGTGAACGTCGCCGCCTACTGGGGCGGCGGCTTCACCCTGCGCCCGGCCCCGCCCGGGCCCGAGGAGGAGCCCGACGAGCCCTCGCTGCGCCGTCTCGGCCGCTCCGGCGTCACCGTGCGCGGCCGCGACCTCGCCACCCTGCTCGCCCCCGCGTACGAGGCGTTCCGCGGCTGACGAGGCCTCGGCTCGCCGCCGCCCGTGCGGTAGCGTCGGAGCGGTGACCGACACCCTCACCGACCCCGCCCTCGACGACTTCGAGCGGCACCGCCGGATGATCTTCGGTATCGCCTACCGGATGCTCGGCAGCGTCGCCGACGCCGAGGACCTGGTCCAGGACACCTGGCTGCGCTGGAGCGGGGTCACCGGCCCGGTCGCCAACCCGGGCGGCTACCTGGCCCGGACGGTCACCAACCTCGCGCTCAACCGGCTCGACTCGGCCGCCGTCCGCCGCGAGACCTACGTCGGCCCCTGGCTGCCCGAGCCGCTGGTCGCCGAGCCGGACGCGACCGCCGACGTCGAGCGCGCCGAGACGGTCTCGTTCGCCCTGCTGGTGGTGCTGGAGAGCCTGTCCCCGCTGGAGCGGGCCGTCTTCGTCCTCAACGAGGCCTTCGGCTTCTCCTACCGGGAGATCGCCGAGGCGCTGGAGCGCACCGAGGCTGCCTGCCGGCAGGTCGGCAGCCGGGCCAAGGCGCACGTCCGGGCCCGCCGGCCGCGCTACGACGCCCCGCCGGAGCTGCGCCGCCGCGCCACCGACGAGTTCCTCGCGGCCTGCGTCGGCGGCGACCTCAACCGGATGCTGGACCTGCTCGCCCCCGACGTCACCTCCTGGACCGACGGCGGCGGCGTGGTCCGCGCCGCGCTGCGCCCGGTCACCGGCGCCGACAACGTCGCCCGCTTCCTGCTCGGGGTGCTCGGCCAGCTGGGCGAGGGCGCCGAGCTCCGGCCGGTCCTGGTCAACGGCCAGCCCGGGCTGCTGGTCACCCAGGACGGCGCGATCGACGCCGTCTCGGTGTTCGACTTCGTCGAGGGGCCCGACGGCGGGCTCCGGATCGCCGAGCTGCGCATCGTCCGCAACCCGTCGAAGCTCGCCCACCTCACCGGCCGGGCTTGACCCTCGACCTGGTCGAGCCCGCAGAGTCACCGGCATGGAGAGCGAGCTGCACAGCATCGGCGAGCTGGCCCGCGCCAGCGGCCTGGGCGTCGGCACCCTGCGTTACTACGACGGCGCCGAGGTGCTCACCCCCGCCTGGGTCGACCCGCAGACGGGCTACCGCTGGTACCGGCCCGGGCAACTCGCCGACGCCCGTCTGCTGGCCCGGCTGCGCCGGGTCGGCCTGCCGCTGGCCGGCATCCGCGCCGTGCTCGGCGCGGCGCCCGGCTCGGGCGCGGCCGCGCGGGTGCTCGACGGGCACCTGCGTCGGCTGGAGGACGGCCTCGCCGACGCCCGCCGCGAGCTCTCCCTGATCCGCGTCATGATCGACCAGAGGGAGCAACCGATGACCACCACCCCCGCCGAAGTCCGCCTCACCGTCCCCGCCGAGGAGCTGGCCGCCGCACTGGACGCGGTCCGCTTCGCCGTCGGCGGCGACCCCGACACCCCGGCGCTCGCCGGGGTGCTGTTCGAACCGGACGGCCCGGTGCTGCGCCTGGTCGCCACCGACCGCTACCGGATGGCGCTCGCCGAGGTGCCCGCCGCCACGGCGCCCGCCACAACGGACGGCGGCACGATCGTCCCCACCGCCCTGGTCGACGCCCTGCGCGCGCTGCTCGGCGCGGGCGCGGGTGCGGCCGAGGTCGAGGTGACCCTCGGCGGCGGCTTGGTCCGGGCCGAGACCGGCGGCCACCGGATCGAGGGCGCGGCCCTGGACTTCGACTACCCCGACCACCGGGCGCTGACCCGGCTCGAACCGGAGCACCGGATCGACCTGTCCGCCGCCGAACTGCGCGGCGCCGTCGAGACCGGCGCCACCCGCACCCTGCCCTCCGGCCCGAACGGCGCGGACTGCGCGGTCACCGTCCTCACCCTGACGGCGGACGGCCGCCTGGCGGTGGCCGGCGCCGAGCCCGGCCCCGGATCCGCGTCCGGAGACCTGAGGGTGGCGGTCAACCGCGACTTCCTGCTGGACGCCCTGCGGGTCGGCCGGCCCGAGCAGCTGGTGCTCGAACTCGGCGGCCCGATCGCCCCCTTGGCGATCCGCACGCCGGGCCGGGAGGGCACCTTCTCGCTCCTGATGCCGGTCCGCGTCCCCGACCTCGGCTGAGCCCGCCCGCCGTTTGCTGTTGTTAGCATCCTGCTTGCATCTGCAAGCAGGATGTTGCAGTCTGCCGGTATGGCCTCACTGAACGTCGGCTCGCTGGGCGAGTACATCCGCGAGCAGCGCCGGAACGCGCAGTACTCACTGCGCCAGCTGGCGGAGGCCGCAGGCGTGTCGAACCCGTACCTCAGCCAGATCGAGCGAGGGTTGCGCAAGCCGAGCGCGGAGATCCTGCAGCAGATCGCGAAGGCGCTGCGGATCTCGGCGGAGACGCTGTACGTCCAGGCCGGGATCCTGGAGGAGCGGCGAGGTGAGGGCCTGGAGCTGCGGGCCTCGATCCTGGCCGATCCGCTGATCAACGAGCAGCAGAAGCAGGCGTTGCTCGCGGTCTACGACGCCTTCCTGAAGGAGAACGCCGTCCAGCGGGGCGCGGTGGCCGAGCGGTCGCCCGCGGCCGGCACCGGCACCGGCGTTCCACCAGCCTCCGGCCCGACGACCGACGGCTCAGTCACCCAGAACACCCACCGGGAGGACCGGTAAGCATGCCGATCACCGACGAGATCAAGAAGACCCTCAGCGACCCGACCCCGCTGTACGCCATCGCCGGCGCCGGGGATCTCGCGTACGAGAAGCTGCGCGAGGTGCCGGGCCGGGTGGAGGCGCTCACCGCGGACCGCAAGGGCGCGCAGGAGAAGGCCACCGCCCGGTTCCAGGAGGCGCAGACGAAGCTGGCCGAGGCGCAGGCCAAGGTCACCGAGACCGTCACGACGCTCCCCGTCGACCTGCGGACCTTGCAGGAGCGGGCGCAGGGCTTCGCCCTCCAGCAGGTCGGCCGCGCGGTCGAGCTGGCGGTGAAGGCCAAGGAGACGTACGACGAGCTGGCCGAGCGCGGCAAGGTCGTGGTGGACCGGGCCCGCCCGGGCGCGCCCGCCGAGCCGGGGCTGCCGGCCGGGGAATCCGAGCTCGCCCGGGCGGCCGAGCCGGTCGAGGCCGAGCTGGTCGAGGACGACACCGACACCCCGGCCACCGCCCCGGCCGCGGACGCCCGGCCCGCCCCGAAGAAGGCCGCCCGCCCCCGGAAGGCCGCCGACCGCGCGGAGTGAGGGAAGGGCCGCCGGACGGGCACATCCGGTGACCGCTGGACGTTGACAGGAGAGCGGACGGTCGACCGTGCCAGGATGGGCGGTGGCCGGAGCGCCGGAGGCGAGAGACAGAGGAGAGCGTGATGGGCGGAGTAGCCCAGATTCTGGACTTGGCCTATCTGAACCCGATCTGGTGGCTGTCCGTCGCCATCCTGGGCTTCAAGCTGTTCGCCCTGGGCGACGCGGTCACCCGCCGTGAGGACGCCTACCGGGCGGCGGACAAGAAGACCAAGCCGTTCTGGCTGGCGATCCTGGCGATCGCCTTCGGCTGGGACCTGCTGTTCGGGGTGAACTTCTTCACCGGCATCGGGACGCTCGCCGGGCTGGTCGCGTCGATCGTCTACATGGTGGACGTGCGCCCGGCGATCCGGGAGCTGACCGGTGGCGGCGGCCGTGGCGGCCGCAGCAACACCGGTCCGTACGGCCCCTGGTAGGCCGCGCGATCGGGCAACGATCAGGCAACGACGAGGCCCGGGCGGGGAGTTCACCCGCCCGGGCCTCGCCGTACCCGGCTCCGGCCGGCTCCGGTCGTCGCTGCCGGCTCAGCCGAGGATCAGCTGCACCGGGTTGCGTTCCAGCAGCAGCACCGCGACGTCGTCCGTCAGCGCGCCGCCGTTCAGCTCCTCGACCTCGGCGATGGCGCTGTCGACGAGCCGGCCCCGGGTGAGCCCGGCGGACTGGTGGTCGCCGATGAGGTCGGCCAGCCCGTCCTGGCCGAGGCGGCGGGAGCCGGCCCCGACCCGGCCCTCGATCAGCCCGTCGGTGTAGAGCAACAACCGCCAGCCGGGCTGGAGTTCGAGCTGCTGGGCGGGCCACGCGGCCTGCCCGTCGTGGCACGGCAGCAGGCCGAGCGCCGGACCGGCGAGATCGGCGGGCAGGGTGACCGGCTGGTGGTCGCGGCCGAGCAGCAGCGGCGCCGGGTGCCCGGCGAGGTAGAGCCGGGCGGGCTCGCCGGTGCCGAGCGAGTCGAGGCCGCCGCTGGCGCCGCCCGGCTCGATGACGAGCATGCAGAGCGTCGCGAAGATCTCGTCGCTGCGCCGCTCGTGTTCCAGCACGTGCTGGAGGGTGGTGAGCAGGGCCTCGCCGGTGAGGCCCGCGAAGACGAGGGTGCGCCACGCTATCCGGAGGGCGACGCCGAGCGCGGCCTCGTCCGGGCCGTGGCCGCAGACGTCGCCGATCACGACGTGGACGGTGCCGTCGTCGGTGCGGACGGCGTCGTAGAAGTCGCCGCCGAGCAGGGCGCGGCGGCGGCCCGGGCGGTAGCGCCGGGTGAAGGAGAGGCCCGCGCCGTCGAGCAGCGGGGTGGGCAGCAGGTGGCGCTGGAGCCGGGCGTTCTCCTGGCCGCGCAGTTCGGCCTCGACGAGGCGGCGCTGCGACTCGTCGGCGCGCTTGCGCTCGACGGCGTAGCGCAGGGCGCGGCCCAGCAGCGGGCCGTCCGTCGCGTGCTTGATCAGGAAGTCCTGGGCGCCCGCGGCGACGGCGGCCGCGCCCAGTTCGGCGCCGGCCGCGTCGGTGAGCACCACGACCGCGGTGTGCGGGGCGCGGCGGAGCAGTTCGTGCAGGCCTTCGAGGCCGTCGGAGTCGTCGGACGGGTGCGGCAGGTCGGCGGGGGCGGCGAGGTCGAGCAGCACGCAGCTGAAATTGCTGCCGCGGGAGCGCCCGCGCCGGGTGCCGGACGGGGACACGGCGAGCAGTTCGGTGGCCTGTTCCAGCCCGCGGGCCCAGTGGATCTCGATCGAGGTGCCGCTGTCGGCGACCGCCGCCTTGATCAGCTGGGCGTCGGAGGCGTCGTCCTCGATCACCAGCAGTTTGAGCGGTGCGGTGCTGCTGGCGGCCGCGGCGGGGGCGTCGGCGGGGGCCGAGGTGTGTCCGGTCTGGTGCCGGGGGTGCGGTATCGGGGGAGCGGCCGTCACCTGGCCGGCCGGCGTCGGGCCGGTCGGGGCCGGGCGGTTGCGGGCATGGTCAACGGGGGCGCCGGCCTGGGCGCCCGACAGGCTCGTGGCACCAGGTGCCCGCCCGTCTCCCGTTGCGGGCATCGGTGGTTCCTCCCTTTCCCCGAGTGCGTAACGGTCAGCGCCCGTCCGCAGTGCCCGCCTGGCACCGTGCGCCGGGGAACTTCTCGCGACCATAACGTGATCTCCGGGGATTTCTCTGGCCGACCGGCGCCGTTGTGGTTTTTGCCACGCCGGTGGCGGTGCGGTGATCTGACTCGGACGACGGCTGGCATCCCCGTGGTGGCGGGGGAGGAAAGGGGACGGGCGATGGTGACGCGGATCACCCTGGTCGAGGGTGACGTCGGGGGCCGCAGGTGGACGCCGTGGCGCCGGGCGGCGACGGCGCACGGGCAGGTCGTCCGGCGGCGTCCATCGTGACGTGATGGGGCGTCAACACGCCAGTGGTATTCGATAACTCGTTCGAGTGAATGCGGTGAGTCGCTCACCCGCACCGGCCCCGGTCCGTGCCGGGCCGGCGTCCCCGGCCGCGTGGCCCGCTACGGCGCGAGCGCGCTCCAGGGCACCGTGACCTCGCCCTGCCGCCACCGCCCGCGCGCGTCCACCAGGGGCCAGTCGCCCGCCAGCGCCGTGCAGGCCGCCACCCAGCGCTGCCGCGCCCCGAACGCCCCGTACGGCGCGGCCGCTGCCCAGGCCCGGTCGAAGTCGGCCAGGAAGGAGTGCACCGGCCGGCCCGGCACGTTGTGGTGGATCAGCGCCTTCGGCAGCCGTTCGGCCAGGTCGGAGGGCTGGCCGAGGCCGCCCAGCCGGGCGGCGAAGGTCACCGTCCGGGGCCCCTCCGGGCCGAGCGCGACCCAGACGTGCCGTCGCCCGATCTCGTCGCAGGTGCCCTCCACCAGCAGCCCGTCCGGGGCCAGCCGGGCGCAGAGCCGCTCCCAGACCCCGGCCACCGCCGACTCGTCGTACTGCCGCAGCACGTTGGCGGCCCGGATCAGCTGGGCCGGCGCGCCGCCGTCCAGCGGGACCTCGAAGCCGCCGCGCCGGAAGGTGAGCAGCGGCGGTTCGGCGTACGGCAGCGCGGCCGCGACCCGCTCCGGCTCGATCTCGATCCCGACCACCCGGACGTCCGGGCGCACCGTGCGCAGCCGCCCGGCCAGTTCGACGGCCGTCCACGGCGCGGCGCCGTAGCCGAGGTCGACCGCCACCGGCGGGCGCCCGCCGGCGCGCAGCGTGCGGCCGAGGGTGTGGGCGATCCAGCGGTCCATCCGCCGCAGCCGGTTGGTGTTGGTGGTGCCCCGGGTGACCGTCCCCACCGGCCGTCCGGTCCGCCCACGGGCGGGTGCGGTCGCGGAGTCGAAGGAGGCAGCCATGCCTGGAAGGGTAGTCGGGTCCGCGTCGGCACCGCTGTGACCTGGGACGTCGCCCCGTCCGGCATCTCGTCGGCCGGACCGGGAATGCCGGACGCGGGCCGGGTGGTTGGCTGTCTGGTGGTGATGTGTGCCCGGGACGGGGCAGCGCACACCGGACAGCGGGCGGCCCGTGCGCGGGCCGCCGAGACGGGCCGCACAGAGGAGGCTTCAGCCAGGTGATCCAGCACCCCGTCCGTTCGGTACGCCGTGCCCAGCCCGCCGCGCCCGCGCGGGGCCGGCTCCAGTCGCTCGTCCCGGGCCGCCGCCGCCCGCGCCGGATAGCGATGCTGAGTGTCCACACCTCGCCGCTGCACCAGCCCGGCACGGGGGACGCCGGCGGGATGAACGTCTACATCGTCGAGCTGGCCAAGCGCCTGGCCGCGCTCAACATCGAGGTCGAGGTGTTCACCCGGGCGATCTGCTCGGACGACGCCCCCACCGTCGAGCTGGCCCCCGGCGTGCTGGTCCGGCACGTCACCGCCGGCCCGTACGAGGGCCTGCTGAAGGAGGACCTGCCCGCCCAGCTGTGCGCCTTCACCCACGGGGTGCTGCGGACGGAGGCGGGCCACCGCCCCGGCCACTACGACCTGGTGCACTCGCACTACTGGCTCTCCGGGCAGGTCGGCTGGCTGGCCGCGCAGCGCTGGGGGGTGCCGCTGGTGCACACCATGCACACCATGGCGAAGGTCAAGAACGCCGCGCTGGCCGAGGGCGACACGCCCGAGCCCGCGGCCCGGGTGATCGGCGAGACCCAGGTGGTCGAGGCGGCCGACCGGCTGATCGCCAACACCACCGAGGAGGCCGCCGAGCTGGCGCTGCACTACGCCGCCCGACCGGACCAGCTGGCCGTCGTCCACCCCGGCGTCAACCTGGACGTCTTCCGCCCCGGCGGGGCGTCGGCGCGGGCCGCCGCCCGGGCCCGGCTGGGCCTGCCGCAGGACGCCGCGGTGCTGCTCTTCGCGGGCCGGATCCAGCCGCTGAAGGCCCCGGACGTGCTGCTGCGGGCGGTCGCCGAGCTGCTGGCGCGCCGCCCGGGGCTGCGCGAGCACCTGCTGGTGCCGGTGGTCGGCGGTCCGTCCGGCACCGGACTGGCCCGGCCGGAGAGCCTGCACAAGCTCGCCGCCCAGCTGGGCATCAGCGACGTGGTGCGGTTCCACCCGCCGGTCGGCCAGGCCGAGCTCGCGCAGTGGTACCACGCGGCGACGGCGCTGGTGATGCCCTCGTACAGTGAGTCCTTCGGGCTGGTCGCGCTGGAGGCGCAGGCCTGCGGCACCCCGGTGGTGGCGGCCTCGGTCGGCGGCCTGCCGGTCGCGGTGCGGGACGGCGAGACGGGCACGCTGGTGCACGGCCACGACCCGGCGGCCTGGGCGCACGCGCTGGAGCCGTACGTCACCGACCGGGGCCTGGTCGCCCGGCGCGGCGCGGCGGCGGCCCGGCACGCGGCCGGCTTCGGCTGGGACACCGCCGCGGCCGGCACCGCCGAGGTGTACGCCGGCAGCCTGGCCCGCCCGGCCGGCCGCTTGGCCGCCGCCCGGCGGCGGCTGGCCTGACCTCGGCCTGACTGCGGCCTTACCGCGGTCGGGCCACGAGCTGACTGCGGCCCGACTGCGGCCGCCGGGGGCACGCACCGCTGGTGCGCGCCCCCGGTACCGCCGAGTAACGTCACCCCCATGGCAATCCGCACCAAGGACGAGGCCCTGACCCTCCTGCGCACCGCCCTGGACGACGCCGGAGCGGCCTGGGAGCCCGCCGCCACCGACCCGTTCACGCTGGTGGTGACGCTCCCGGGCACCCGCAAGCTGAGCACCGCCTGCGCGCTGCGGGTCGGCGACCACACCCTGTCGGTGAACGCCTTCGTGATCCGCCGACCGGACGAGAACCACGAGGCCGTCTACCGCTGGCTGCTGGAGCGCAACACCCGGCTGTACGGCGTCGCGTACGCGATCGACCCGCTCGGCGACGTCTACCTGGCCGGCCGCCTGCCCCTGGAGGCGCTCACCCCGGACGCCGTGGACCGGCTGCTCGGGACGGTGCTGGAGAACGCCGACGAGCCGTTCAACACCCTGCTGGAGCTGGGCTTCGCCTCGGCGATCCGGCGCGAGTGGGAGTGGCGGACCAAGCGCGGGGAGTCCACCCGCAACCTGGCCGCCTTCGCCCACCTGGCCGCCCCGGCGGCCGACTGACCCGGCAGCGGGGCCGGCGCCCTCAGATGCCCGCCGGAGCCTTCTTCTCCGCGGCGGGCTCCGGCACCTCGGGCTCCGTCACCTCGGTCACCGCCACGGTCAGGGTCGCTGCCGCCTCGGTCACCGGCACCTCCGTCACCTCGGCCACCGCGGCCTCCGGCACCGCCCCGGCACGGCCCGCCGTCGCGTCCGTGCGCCGCCCGAGCACCACGTGCCCGGCCGCCGCGACCGTGCCGCAGACCCCGCACACGACCCAGAGCACCGCGGAGCCGGCGTGCTGCAGCAGCAGACCGCCGATCGCCGGGCCGAGGAACGAGGCGAGCGACCAGGAGAGCGAGTAGACGCCCTGGTAGCGGCCGCGCGCGTGGGTCGGCGCCAGTTCGGCGACCAGCCCCATGATGGTCGGCGCGTTCAGGACCTCGCCGACCGTCCAGACCGCCACCGAGAGGGCGAACAGCCACGCGGACGACCCGGCCAGCGCCGCCAGCCCGAAGCCCCAGCCCGTGATCAGGCAGCTGGCTATCAGCATGGCGGTCCGGGAGCGGCTCTCCATCCACCGGGTGAGCGGGATCTGGAGCACCACGATCAGCAGCCCGTTCAGGCCGATGACCAGCCCGTACTCGGTGGAGCTGATGCCCGCGGCGCCCATGTCGACGGCCAGGGTGGTGCTGCCCTGCTGGAGGATCAGGGCGAGCAGCAGGTTGAGCCCGACGACGGCCATGAACCGCCCGTCCCGGAACACCGCGCCGAGGCCGACCGTCGGCTCGTCCGCCCCCTTCCCGTGCTGGGGCGAGTCCTGCGGCTTGGTCTCGGGGATCCGGATGAAGATCACCACCGCGCAGACCAGCGTGGAGAGCGCGTCGAGCAGGAAGAGCGTGAGGTAGCCGTGAGTGGCGATCAGGCCGGCCACGGCGGCGGAGAGGCCGAAGCCGATGTTGATCGCCCAGTAGTTCAGCGAGTACGCGCGGACCCGGTCCTCGGCCGGGACGAGGTCGGCGATGATCGCCGAGGTCGCGGGCCGGGTGGCGTTGTTGCAGAGGCCGACCAGGAAGGCCACCGTGGCGATCGCCACCTGGCCGTCCGTGAAGCCGAGCACGGCGGTGAACAGCGCGGTGCCGAGCTGGGCGGCGACCAGGGTCGGGCGCCGGCCGATCCGGTCGGTCAGCACGCCGGCGCCGATCGCGGCGACCGCCGAGCCGAGGCCGTAGAGGGAGGCCACCAGGCCCGCGTAGGAGGCCGAGTACCCCCGGTTGGTGGTCAGGTAGAGCGCGAGGAAGGTGAGCACGAAAGCGCCCAGCTTGTTCACCAGTGTGCTGACCCAGAGCCACCAGAACTCCCGTGGTAGCCCGCCCACCGTCTCCTGTATCAGCCTTCGGATCCGGGGGTTGGTGAACAGGGCGACGGGCATGTGGGGGGCTCCCGGGGCAGGCGTCCGCCGAGCGGCACGGGCAGGTCCGGTCAGCCGACGTATGTAAGTGTCAGATAGGCGGTGCACACATTACACATCTGCCGTAGGTCCGGACCAGCGCTTTTCCTGCCTCCACTAAGCTGGGGGCCATGGCTGACACGACGTACCGACTCATCCTGCTCCGCCACGGCGAGAGCCAGTGGAACCAGAAGAACCTGTTCACCGGTTGGGTCGACGTCGACCTCAACGAGAAGGGCGAGAAGGAGGCCGCGCGCGGTGGCGAGCTCCTGGCCGCCGAGGGCCTGTTCCCGGACGTGCTGCACACCTCGCTGCTCCGCCGTGCGATCCGCACCTCGCAGATCGCCCTGGACAAGGCCGACCGCCACTGGATCCCGGTCAGCCGCAGCTGGCGCCTGAACGAGCGACACTACGGTGCGCTCCAGGGCAAGGACAAGGCCCAGACCCTGGCCGAGTTCGGCGAGGAGCAGTTCCAGCTGTGGCGCCGCTCGTACGACACCCCGCCGCCGGTGCTGGCCGACGACGCCGAGTATTCGCAGGCCGGTGACGCCCGCTACGCGGACATCCCGAGCGAGCTGCGTCCGCGCACCGAGTGCCTGAAGGACGTCGTCGACCGGATGCTCCCGTACTGGTACGACGCCATCGTCCCGGACCTCGCCGCCGGCAAGACCGTCCTGGTCACCGCCCACGGCAACAGCCTGCGCGCGCTGGTCAAGCACCTCGACGGCATCTCCGACGAGGCCATCGCCGGCCTGAACATCCCGACCGGCATCCCGCTCGTGTACGAGCTCGACGCCGACTTCAAGCCCGTCACCAAGGGCGGCCGCTACCTCGACGCCGACGCCGCCGCCGCGGCCATCGAGGCGGTCAAGAACCAGGGCAAGAAGTAACCCACCTGGCGAAACGGCCCCGCCTCCCGGTTCGCCGGGGGCGGGGCCTTCGTCGTTCAACCGGCCTGTGCGGAAGCCGAGTTGTGGTTGGTGTCGGCGGCCGGATCCGGGCTCGTCCCAATAGTGGTTCAGACCATTGACGGGTGGCGGAGTCCGCTCCTACGGTGAGGGCGCCGGACTGCCGCAGGCATGCCAAGGATCTCCCCGTCCCGGCCGCCGCGCCCCCACGCGCGCGCGTCTGCGTCACGGCGCACTCTCCATCCACCCCCACGGAGGAGCATCATGCGCACACGTCACATCGTCGGGGCGGTGGTCGCCGCCCTCGCGGTGCCGCTCAGCCTCGCCGTCCCGGCGCAGTCCCACGGGTACATCTCGACGCCGCCCAGCAGGGCCGCGCTCTGCGGAGCGGGCGGGGTGTCGTGGGACTGCGGCGACATCCAGTGGGAGCCGCAGAGCGTCGAGGGCCCCAAGGGCTTCCCGGACTCCGGGCCCGCCGACGGCACCATCTGCGCCGGCGGCAACTCCCGCTTCGCCGAGCTGGACGACCCGCACGGCGGCGCCTGGCCGACCACCGCGGTGACGGCGGGGCAGCAGCTCACCTTCACCTGGACGTTCACCGCCCGGCACGCGACCACCGACTTCCGCTACTACCTGACCAAGCCGGGCTACGACGCGAGCCAGCCGGTCACCCGGGACAGCCTGGACCTGACGCCCTTCCTGATCGCCCCGTACGGCGGGAAGCAGGTGCCCAGCACGCTCAGCCACACCGGGACCGTCCCGAGCGGGCGCACCGGCCACCAGGTCGTGGTCTCGGTCTGGACGATCGCCGACACCGGGAACGCCTTCTACTCCTGCACCGACGTCCAGTTCTGACGCCCGGGGCGGCACGGCGGACGCCGTGCCGCGGACGCGCGGCACCAGGACGCGCGACGAGGTGCACGGCCGACGGCCGTGCACCTCGGGGACTCCTCGGCGGTGGACCGCTCAGTGGCCGCCGCAGCAGCCGCCGTCCGCGCCGCCGCACTGGCAGGGCGCGCCGGACTGGCAGCCGCAGCCGCAGCCGGGGCCACAGCCGCAGCCGGCCGCGAGAACGGGCAGGAGCTTCGGGGTGGGCGGCTCGACGGTTTCGTGGGCGCGTGCCGGTCGGGTGGGGTTGGCCTTCATCGAGCTGTTCCCTCCTAGTGACGGGCACAGTCCTGTGCCCCCAACGTCGAGTGAAGCCGCCGATCGGAGGGAGCGTCAACAGGCGCGCAGTGGTGGGATGTACCGGCGTCGTGCGCCCCCACCACCCCTGTCGCAGGTTTACTCACCCCGCAGGGGGAGCGGCCGCCCCTTGAAGCCCCGAGCCCGAGCCCGAGCCCCGAGGCGCCGAGTCCCGAGCTGCCGAGCCCCGAGGCGGCCGCACCGCACCCGCAGGAGGTCACTCCGCCGCCGCGGCCTCCGAGGCGGCCACGAACTCGGCCACGTGCTCGCCCGTCACCAGGTACACCACGCGCTTGGCGACCGACACCGCGTGGTCCGCGAAGCGCTCGTAGTAGCGGCCGACCAGGGTGATGTCGACGGCGGTCTCGATGCCGTGGTGCCAGCGGTCGTCGATCAGGTGCGACAGCAGCTCGCGGTGCAGGGAGTCGATCGCGTCGTCGTCCTGCTCCAGCTCCAGGGCCTTGTCGACGTCCTTGGTGGCGATCACCAGGCCGGTCTTGGCCACCAGGCGCTGGGCGAGCTGGCCCATCTCCAGGACGGTGGAGTGCAGGTCGCCGGGCACGGCGGAGTCGGGGTAGCGCATCCGCGCGACCTTGGCGACGTGCCGGGCGAGGTCGCCGCAGCGCTCCAGGTCGGAGCTCATCCGCAGCGAGGTGACGACGATGCGCAGGTCGGTGGCGACCGGCTGCTGGCGGGCGAGCAGGTCGATCGCGCGGTTCTCCAGCTCGTGGTGGAGGTCGTTGATCTTCTCGTCGGCGGCGATCACGCTCTCCGCCAGTGCCAGGTCCGCGTCCAGGAGTGCGGTGGTGGCCCGGCCCAGGGCCGAGCCGACCAGGCGGGCCATCTCGACCAGGCTGTCGCCGATCGCATCGAGTTCCTCGTGGTACGCGTCGCGCATGCTCTCTCCTCAGTAGCTGTGTCGGTGGCGGTGCCGACCGGCCGGCCCGTCCGACGATCGTCTTGTCGTCCGGGTGACCGCTGCTGGTGGCGCGAATCGTACGCGCACACCTGAGACGGCGGCCGGTGGTTCGGCCCGCCGCCCACTCCCACACGGGCTGCATGGCCAACTCTGGGCCGTCCGGGCGACGATGCACGGCCGGTGTGGTGAATCAGCGGCCACGTGAAGGTGAATTCTCGGCAACGCGTGGCCGATGCCTTGATCGGGCCCTTGGGGAGTGGCCTGGCCGTGCGCTTACGCTGGCCACATGGACGTGAACGTGGCCGCCGCCGCTGCCTGCGCCATAGCCGGGCTCGGCGTCGGCCTCACGGCCTCCATCGCCTTCCGTTGGAGCGAGCGCGAGCAGGCCAGGGGCAGGTACGGCGGCACCAGCAGCAGACACCACGGTCGGCACCAGGGCCTGGGCACCGGCACCCCGGAGCCCCCGCTGCCGCCGGGGGTGGACACCGTCCTCTCCGTCCTCCGCTCCTGCGCGATCGTGCTGGGCGAGGGCGACGAGGTGGTCAAGGCCAGCTCCGCGGCGTACGCGATGGGACTGGTGCGCGGCGGCGCGGTCGCCGTGGACCAGATGCTCTCGCTGGCGCGTGCCACCCGCCGGGACGGCGAGATCCGCCAGGTCGAGCTGGAGGTGCCCCGCCCCGGCGTGGCCCGTGCGGGCGAGCCGCTCGCGGTCTCCGTCCGGGTCGCCCCGCTGGGCTCCCGGCTGGTGCTGGTGCTGGTCGAGGACCAGACCGAGCGCCGTCGGGTGGAGGCGGTCCGCCGGGACTTCGTGGCCAACGTCAGCCACGAGCTGAAGACCCCGGTGGGCGCCCTGTCGCTGCTCTCCGAGGCGGTCGCCGACGCGTCCGACGACCCGGAGGCGGTGCAGCGCTTCGCCGGCCGGATGCAGATCGAGGCGACCAGGCTGGCCAGCCTGGTCCAGGAGATCATCGACCTCTCCCGGGTGCAGGACGACCGGCTGATGGTGGACCCGGAGCCCGTCGCGGTGGACGAGCTGATCGCCGAGGCGATCGACCGCTGCCGTCAGCAGGCCGCCGCCAAGCAGATCCTGATCACGGCCGGCGGCATCGCCGGGCTCTACCTGCACGGCAACCGCGGCCAGCTCGCCGCGGCGCTCGGCAACCTGGTCGAGAACGCCGTCAACTACAGTCCTCCCCGTACCCGGGTGGCGATCGCCACCCGCCGGATCTCCAGCGCCGCGGCGCTCGGCGAGGCGGACGGCGAGCTGATCGAGATCTCGGTCACCGACCAGGGCATCGGCATCTCGGAGAAGGACCGCGAGCGCGTCTTCGAACGCTTCTACCGGGTCGATCCGGCCCGCTCCCGGGCGACCGGCGGAACCGGCCTCGGCCTGTCCATCGTCAAGCACGTCGCCGCCTCGCACGGCGGCACGGTCTCGGTGTGGAGCGTCGAGGGCCAGGGTTCGACCTTCACCATCCGCCTGCCCGCCGGGCAGGCGCCCGAGGCCGAGGACGGCGACGACCTCGACGACAGCGGCGACCTCGACGCCCGCGGTGCCACCGGCGGCCGTGGCGCCGCCGCCGCGCCCACCAGAACCCTCACCACGGACCGGACGGCCACCACAGGCCGCACGGACCGTCCGCTCCCCACGGGGGAGCGGGAACACCCCCTGTCAGACGCAACCCCCCAGCTTGCCCCGGAGGCCTGATCGTGACCCGAGTACTGGTGGTCGAGGACGAGGAGTCGTTCAGCGACGCCCTGTCGTACATGCTCCGCAAGGAGGGCTTCGAGGTGGCCGTCGCCGCCACCGGCCCCGACGCCCTGGAGCAGTTCGAGCGCAACGGCGCCGACCTCGTCCTGCTCGACCTGATGCTGCCGGGCCTGCCGGGCACCGAGGTCTGCCGTCAGCTGCGGGTGCGCTCCAACGTGCCGGTGATCATGGTCACCGCCAAGGACAGCGAGATCGACAAGGTGGTCGGTCTGGAAATAGGTGCGGACGACTACGTCACCAAGCCCTACTCCACCCGTGAGCTGGTCGCCCGGATCCGGGCGGTGCTGCGCCGCCGCGGTGAGGACGGCGGTGCCGGCGAGAACGGCGGCGGTCCGGGCGCCCTGGAGGCGGGCCCGGTCCGGATGGACGTCGACCGGCACGTGGTGACGGTGGACGGCGCCAAGGTCGACCTCCCACTGAAGGAGTTCGACCTGCTGGAGATGCTGCTGCGCAACGCGGGCCGGGTGCTCACCCGCATGCAGCTGATCGACCGGGTCTGGGGCGCGGACTACGTCGGCGACACCAAGACCCTGGACGTCCACGTGAAGCGCCTGCGGGCCAAGATCGAGCCGGACCCGGGCGCCCCGCGCTACCTGGTCACGGTCCGCGGCCTGGGTTACAAGTTCGAGCCGTAAACCGCGGGCGCGGACAGACGCGGAAGGCCCCCGCCGGCAGTCGCCGGAGGGGGCCTTCGCGTTGGTGTCCGGCAGGCCCGGGAGGGCCCGCCGGACACCGGGTGGTGCGTCAGTGGGCGCCGGCGGACTGGGTGGCACCCGGGGAGGCGGTACCGGACGGCGTGGCCGCACCGGTGGTGGCCGGGGTGGCCGGAGCGGCCGGGGTGGTGGCGCCCTTGGTGGGTACGGCCGCCGGGGCCGACGTCGGGCCGAAGCCCTTGTAGAGGCCCTTGTTCGGGCTCACGCCGGCCTGGGCGTCGACCTTCTGGCCGTCCTTGAAGGTGAACGAGGTGGGGACGAAGCCGCCGACCTGGACGCCGACCGAGGCGACCTTGGCGGACGGGTTGCCCTCGCCACCGATCGCCACGGCGCCGCCGGCCGGGACGACGATGGTGGACAGCGGGGCGCCCGCGGCGTCGGAGAACGCGGCGGTGGCACCGTTGCCGACGGTGACGGACTGCAGCTCCGCCGGGGTGCTGCCCGTGTTGGCGATGTTGACGGTCACGTTGGCGGGACCGTTGTGCTCGCCCGAGGACTCGTCCCCGGTGACGACCACGATGTTGTTCAGCCGAAGGTTCGTTCCGAGGGTTGCCGCCGCGTTGTCGGGCTTGACCTGCAGCGTGTCCGGCGTGTTGCCGGCGGCGCAGGACGACAGCGAGGCGATGGCGATGGCGGCGATGGCGGCGATGCTGCCGCGTCGAAGGCTGCGGCTCACGGCGGCGGCTTCTCCTAAGTCAACGTGTCGATAGGTCAGGCCTCAGATTATCGACCTCACTTATGCGCTCCTCACGGGGTGGTCCCCGTGTCGCACTCCCGGGGTTCGCGGGGCGGCCGTCCGGCCGCACTTGTGGCGTGTCCGGGTCACTCTCGGGACAAGCTTCGACCAAGATCGAATAACGATGTGGATACGGCCCGATAAACGGTGAAAACCCAAGATCCAATCATGGTTTCCAGGGTGTTGCCCAGGGTTTCGCCGAACGCTGGAACCGCCTCCGACCTGCGGGAAGCCTCCCTCGAACACCGGTCGCAGCACGTCATGGGGGTCCTTGTCAAGCCCCGAGACCGGCCCTGACCTGCGAAAACGCCCTTCGGGTGCGCTGAAAAGCGTGTTATTCTGGAAAGCCACGGAAGGGGTCCTGTCACATGACGTTCAAGGTTGGCGACACGGTGGTCTACCCCCATCACGGGGCCGCGCTGATCGAGGCCATCGAAATTCGCCAGATCAAAGGTGTGGACAAGACCTACCTGGTGCTCAAGGTGCAGCAGGGAGACCTGACGCTCCGCGTGCCCGCTGAGAACGCGGAGTTCGTCGGCGTGCGCGATGTGGTCGGCCAGGAGGGTCTGGACCGGGTCTTCGAGGTGCTGCGCGCACCGTACACCGAAGAGCCGACCAACTGGTCCCGTCGCTACAAGGCGAACCTGGAGAAGCTCGCCTCTGGCGACGTTATCAAGGTCGCCGAGGTTGTGCGCGACCTCTGGCGCCGTGAGCGCGAGCGCGGCCTCTCGGCCGGCGAGAAGCGGATGCTCGCGAAGGCGCGCCAGATCCTCGTCAGCGAGCTCGCGCTGGCGGAGAACACCAACGAGGACAAGGCGGAGACGCTGCTCGACGAGGTGCTGGCCTCGTAGCGCAGTCGGGCTGCCGCCCAACGCTCACAGCGCCCGGTGTCGGCGCGCCGCTCCCAGGACGAAGCGTCCGGGGGTGGTGCAGTGGCACTTCGGGCGCTGAGGCGTGTCCGGACGACGCCCCCGCCCCGAGCCGGTCCAGGCCCGGCAAGGCCGTTCTCCGCCCTGCAAGACCGATTCTGCGGGATTGTGCGGCGGACGGTTGGACCGTAATTCTTCGGAAGGGGCCCGTAGCGCCCGCCGGGCACGCCAAGGCCATACCCACTTCTCCGAAGGAGTGAAACCTGAACGCCTCAGCAGCAGTCGCAGCAGCAGTGGTGCCCGCCGCCGGACGCGGTGAGCGGCTGGGGCCCGGTGCCCCGAAGGCCCTGCGGGAACTGGGCGGCGTGCCGCTCCTGGTGCACGCCGTGCGGGCGCTGGCCCGCAGCCGTGCGGTCGGCCTGGTCGTGGTCGCCGCGCCCGCCGACGGGGTGGCCGAGGTGGTCGCCCTGCTGGACAGCCACGGGCTGGACGGCAAGGACATCCGGGTGGTCGCCGGTGGCGCCACCCGCCAGGAGTCGGTCCGGCTCGGCCTGGCCGCGATCCCGGCCGAGGTGGAGATCGTCCTGGTGCACGACGCGGCCCGCCCGCTCGTCCCGGTCGAGGTGGTGGACGCGGTGGCGGCCGCCGTCCGGGCTGGGGCCGGGGCGGTGGTGCCCGCGGTGCCGCTGGCCGACACGGTGAAGCGGGTCGAGCCGAGCCCGGGCCGCCCCGAGCCGGTGCTCGACACGCCCGACCGGGCCACCCTGCGCGCGGTCCAGACCCCGCAGGGCTTCGACCGGGCCACCCTGGTCGGGGTGCACGCCAAGGCGCTGGCCGAGGAGGCCGCGGGCGTCGACGGCGTGCCGCCGGTCACCGACGACGCGGGCCTGGTGGAGCGCTACGGCGGCCGGGTCGTCGTGGTGCCCGGCCACGAGGAGGCGTTCAAGGTCACCCGTCCACTGGACCTCGTGCTCGCCGAGGCCGTACTCGCCCGCCGGAGGGCCGCCGATGCCTACTGACCCGCTGACGCCCGCCGACCGGGCTCCGGCCCCCGTGCTGCCGCGCGTGGGCATCGGCACCGACGTGCACGCCTTCGAGGCCGGCCGCCCGCTCTGGGTGGCCGGACTGGAGTGGCCGGACGCCGGGGTCGGGCTCTCCGGGCACTCGGACGCCGACGTCGCCGCGCACGCGGCCTGCGACGCGCTGTTCTCGGCCGCCGGGATCGGCGACCTGGGCGCGCACTTCGGCACCGACCGGCCGGAGTGGGCCGGTGCCTCCGGGGTGAAGCTGCTCGGTGAGGCGGCCCGACTGGTGCGCGCCGAGGGCTTCGAGATCGGCAACATCGCGGTCCAGGTGGTCGGCGTCCGGCCGAAGATCGGCAAGCGGCGGGCCGAGGCGCAGGCCGCGCTGTCGGCCGCGGCCGGTGCGCCGGTGTCGGTGTCCGGCACTACGACGGACGGCCTGGGCCTGACCGGTCGGGCCGAGGGGCTGGCCGCGATCGCCACGGCCCTGGTGTACGAACGGCGTTGAGCCGGGCGCGGTCAGCAGGGCGCGGTCAGCAGGGCGCGGTCAGCAGGGCCGGAATAGCCGGGCCCTGACGAGTGTTCACCCGGTGTGGCGGGGGATCGGTCGGTAGTGTGCGGTTTCGGGCCCGGGCAGGGGCTTCCCCTCGGGCCGTACCGCCGACGATGAGAAGAGGTTCTCGATGGGCGTCGAACTCTCTGGCCCCGCCAAGGAATTGCTCGACCGCAAGAGTTTCGCCGTGGTGTCCACGATCCAGCCCGACGGCAGCCCCCAGTCCTCGGTCGTCTGGGTCACGCGGGACGGCGACGACATCCTGTTCTCCACCGTCCAGGGCCGCCGCAAGCACCTCAACCTGGTGCGGGACCCGCGCATCTCGCTCGTGGTCAACCCGCCGGAGAACCCGTACGAGTACGTCGAGGTGCGCGGCTCGGCGACGATGACCACCGAGGGCGGCCGGGAGCTGATCGACGAACTGTCCCGCAAGTACCGCGGCGAGGAGTACGGGTTCGACGGCCCGGACGACGTCCGGGTGGTCGTCCGGCTCAGCCCGCGCAAGGTGGTCGGCAACATCTGACCGGCCCGCGCGGCCCGTGGTTCCCCGGGAGTGCTGCATATCATTCCCGGGGAATGTCGCGGGGCACCCCCTCCTGCCCACTACGCTTGACGCTGTGAGCATTCGCCTGTACGACACCAGCACCCGCCAGGTACGCGACTTCGTCCCGCTTGTACCGGGTTGTGTCTCGATCTACCTGTGCGGCGCTACCGTCCAGTCGGCGCCTCATATCGGGCACATCCGGTCCGGTCTCAACTTCGACATCATGCAGCGGTGGTTCGCCTACCGCGGCTACCAGGTCACCTTCGCCCGGAACGTCACCGACATCGACGACAAGGTGATCGCCAAGGAGCGCGAGTTCGGCATCCCGTGGTGGCAGATCGCCTACGAGAACGAGCGGGCGTTCAACGACGGTTACACCGCGCTCGGCTGCCTGCCGCCGACCGTCGAGCCGCGGGCCACCGGGCACATCCCCGAGATGGTCGAGATGATGCGGGGGCTCATCGAGACGGGCCACGCCTACGCGGCCGACGGCAACGTCTACTTCGACGTGAAGTCGTACCCGGACTACCTCGCGCTCTCCAACCAGAAGCTGGCCGACCTGCGCCAGCCCGAGGGCGAGGGCGAGACCGGCAAGCGGGACCAGCGCGACTTCGCGATGTGGAAGGCCGCCAAGCCGGGCGAGCCGAGCTGGGAGACCCCGTGGGGCCGCGGCCGGCCGGGCTGGCACCTGGAGTGCTCGGCGATGGTCCACAAGTACCTCGGTCCGGCCTTCGACATCCACGGCGGCGGGCTGGACCTGATCTTCCCGCACCACGAGAACGAGATCGCCCAGTCCAAGGCCTACGGCGACGCCTTCGCCAGCTTCTGGGTGCACAACGCCTGGGTCACCATGGCCGGCGAGAAGATGAGCAAGTCGCTGGGCAACTCGGTGCTGGTCTCCGAGATGGTCCAGCGCTGGCGTCCGATCGTGCTCCGCTACTACCTGGGCACCCCGCACTACCGCTCGATGATCGAGTACAGCGAGGACGCCCTGCGCGAGGCCGAGGCCGGCTTCGGCCGGATCGAGGGCTTCATCCAGCGCACCGTCGAGCGCTGCGGGGCGGTCGACGCCGCCCCCGAGGTGCCGCCGGCCTTCGCCGAGGCGATGGACGACGACCTGGGCGTTCCGCAGGCGCTCGCCGTCGTGCACACCGCCGTCCGCCAGGGCAACAGCGCCCTGAACGCGGACGACAAGGAGAACGCGGTGGCGCGTCTGGCCGAGGTCCGTGCGATGCTCGGAGTGTTGGGTCTCGACCCGCTCGACCCGCAGTGGGCCGGGTCGGAGCGCGGCGAGCCTGGGACAATGAAGAGCATGCACGGTGTGGTCGACTCGCTGGTCCGCCTGGTCCTGGACCAGCGGCAGGCGGCGCGTCAGCGCAAGGACTTCGCCACCGCGGACGCCATCCGCGACCAGCTCGGCCTGGCCGGGCTGGTGATCGAGGACACCCCGTCCGGCCCGCGCTGGACGATCAACAGCCAGTAACCCCATCTGACGATCGGGGTGAGGGTGGGCCGTACCGGACCGGTGCGGCCCTCCCGCATGACGTAGCGCATGCAGTCGGCCGCCGCCGGACAGAACGGGGCGGCCGGGCATGCCGGACAGACAGGAAGTACAGCCATGGCCGGCAACAGCCAGCGCAGGAACCGCCGCAACCCCGGGTCGAAGAAGGGCGCGTCTGTCGGTACCGGCGGCCACAGCCGGAAGGCGCTCCAGGGCAAGGGCCCGACCCCGCCCGGAGCGGAGCGCAAGGGCCACCCGAAGCAGCGCGCCGCCAACGCCGCGGTCAAGCGCGAGCGGGACGCCAAGGCCCGCGCCGGCATGCGCCGCGCCGGCGGCGCCGGTCGCGGCGGCCGGGGCGGTGCGGGCAGCGCCGAGCTCGTCTTCGGCCGCAACTCGGTCGTCGAGGCCCTCCAGGGCGGCGTCCCGGCCACCGCGCTGTACGTCCAGCAGTTCGTCGACACCGACGACCGCGTCCGCGAGGCCTTCCAGGCCGCCAACGACCGCGGCATCCCGCTGATGGAGGCCCCGCGCCCGCAGCTGGACCAGATGACCGGCGGGCTCAACCACCAGGGCCTCGTGCTCCAGGTGCCGCCGTACGAGTACGCGCACCCCGACGACCTGCTGGTCGAGGCCTCCGACTCGGGCCAGGACGCGCTGATCATCGCGCTGGACGGCGTCACCGACTCGCGCAACCTCGGCGCCGTGGTCCGCTCCGCCGCCGCCTTCGGCGCGCACGGCGTGGTCATCCCCGAGCGCCGCGCGGCCGGCATGACCGCCGGTGCCTGGAAGACCTCCTCCGGCGCCGCCGCCCGCCTGCCCGTCGCCCGGGCCACCAACCTCACCCGCACCCTGGAGGCCTACCAGAAGGCCGGCCTCATGGTGGTCGGCCTGGCCGCCGACGGCGAGGCCGAGCTGGGTGACCTGGAGCTGCTGACCGGCCCCGTGGTGATCGTCGCGGGCAGCGAGGGCAAGGGCCTGTCCCGGCTGGTCTCGGAGACCTGCGACATGCGGGTGCGGATCCCGATGTCCGGGCTGACCGAGTCGCTGAACGCCGGTGTCGCGGCGGGCATCGTGCTCTACGAGGCCGCGCGGCTGCGCGCCAAGCGCTGATCACAGCCGGTGTGCGGGGCGCAGGGGAACTTCTGAATTCTCCGCAATCCGAGTGAAAAGCGATCGGGCCCGACCAGGCCCGATCGCTTTTCTCATGATCATTTCAAGTATGCGCCGGACATCCACTCGGGAGAGTGTCCTAAGCGGTGGTCACCCGGTTAGACGGGCGTGGACACCAGAACACCTCGGCGCCCCCTGTTCGGCGGCGGCAGCACCGGGATAGACGCGGGCCCCGGCCTTGACACGGTCAAGGTGCCGTCCGACCCCGCGCGCCTCAGCATCACCCAGGCGAGCTTCCGGCTCCGGCTCGGCGCCCCGGTGGCGCCGCTGATCGAGGCCCCGGCCGGACTGCTGTCCACCGGCGCCGCGTTCGGCGACCCGTACGCCAACCAGGGCCTGATCCGCCGTCCGCTGGTCACCCCGCAGGTCGTGGTGCCCGCCTCCGCTGTCCCGGCGCTCGCAGGGGCTGTCGGAGGCGGTGCGCCGCGCCGCAAGGGCCGGGTCACCGCCGTCACCTGGACCGGGCAGGCGCCCCCCGGGGACCTCGCGGCCACCCAGCTGCTGGACGCCGTCCGGCTCACCGGCTCCGGACCCGACGACGGCGGCCCGGGCATGTCGGACACCCAGGTGATCCCGTCCTACTCGGGCGCCCGGACCGTCCCGCGCCAGCCCAGGGAGGGCGCCGGCACCGCCACCGACGCGGGCATCGGCCCGGTCGGCGCACCGCAGGGCTGGACCCCGAGCGGCGAACTCCCCGAGGTCTCCGCGACGGCCGCCGAGGGCAAGCAGCCCTGGTACCCCGGCCGCCGGGTCGACCTCGGCCTGGTCCTGCTGCCGCTGCGCGCCGTCCTCGGCTCGCTGTCCGTCTACGCCGGGTTCAGCAAGCTCTGCGACCCGGTCTACTTCGACGGCGGCGAACGCGGCTCGATGATGCGCTGGCTCGCCTCGCTGCACCCCTGGAAGGTCGCCGAACCGCTGCTGGCCTTCGCCATGGCGCACCCGGTCGGCGCCGGCCTGGTGGTGTCGTTCACCCAGGTCGTGGTCGGCGTGCTGACCCTCCTCGGCCTCTGGCAGCGGCTCGCGGCCGGGGCGGCGATGCTCCTCTCCGCCGCGCTGCTGTTCACCGTCAGCTGGCGGGCCGTGCCGGTCTACGACACCCCCGACCTGATCTTCCTGGCGGCCTGGAGCCCGCTGCTGATCGCCGGAGCTCCGTTCGCCTCCCTGGACGGGCGGCTCAACCTGGAGGCCTGGCGGCGCTACGGCGCCGACGCCCCCGCCGCGCTGCGCCGCCGGGTGCTGCGCCGCGGCACGGTGGTCACCACGGTCGTGGTCGGGGCGACCCTGCTGCTCGGCTCGATGCTCGGCGCGGCGGTGCGCACCGGGGCCCGGACGCACCAGGCGCCGGCCCGTCCGGCCACCGACTACGGCACGCCGGTCTGGCCCAGCGGCGCCCCGACCGGCACCCCGGGCGGCCAGGGCTCGTCCACCTCGCCCTCGCCCGCCCCGCGCCCGGCCACCCCCACGCCGAGCCCGACCACCCCGCCCTCCTCCGCCCCGGCCACCCGCCCGGGCAGCCCGACGCCGAGCGGCAAGGGGCACTCCGCCAAGGCGGAGACCGGGGCCGGCACGACCCCGGCCCCCGCCGCGCCGTCCGCCGCCGCGCCGTCGGCCGGTTCCTCGCCCGCCCAGCGCAGCACCCCGGCCCCCGCCGGCTCGGGGGCGGCGTCCAAGCCCAGCCCCAGCTCCGGGGCGAGCCCCGGGCTGCTCGGCGGGGTGCTGGGCAGCGGTCCGCTCGCCGACCTGTCCGGCGGCTCCCGCTCCTCCCACCCGGGGGCGCCCACGTCCACCTGACGGCCCGTGGACGCGATCGGCCGGGTGCTCCTTGGTGGAGCACCCGGCCGATCGTCGTGCGCGGGGCGGGGGAGGCTGGGGGGCGGTGGTTACTGCGGTGCGCGGCCGGCCCCGGAGGCGAGCTCCTTGGCCGCCTCGGTGAGGTCCTTCGCGGTGTCGATGGCGCGCCAGTACACGCCCTGCGGCAGCTGGTAGCCCGCCAGCCGCTTGCTGCGCGCCAGCTGCGGGAACGTGGTGCGCTCGTGGTCGCCCACGTCCGGCAGCAGCTCGGCGAACTCCGGGCTGAACACGTACAGACCGGCGTTGATCAGGAACGGCGAGGGCGGCGCCTCGATGAAGTCCAGCACGTTGCCGAACTGGTCGGTCTCCACCGCCCCCCACGGGATCCGCGGCCGGGCCAGCGCGAGCGTCGCGACGGCGTCCCGCTCGTGGTGGAAGGCGGCCATGTCGCGCAGGCTGAACCGGGTCCAGATGTCGCCGTTGGTGGCGTACCAGGGCTCGTCCGGGCGGGGCAGCGCCTTGGCCGCGTACTTGAGGCCGCCGCCGCGTCCGAGCGGCTCCTCCTCGACCACCGTGCGCACGCGCAGCGGCAGATCCGCCTTGTCGAGCCACTCCTCCAGCACGGCGGCGAGGTGCCCGCAGGAGACCACCGCGTCGGTGACGCCCTCGGAGGCCAGCCAGGCCAGCTGGTGGCCGAGGATCGGCGTGCCCGTCCCGGGGATCTCGACCAGCGGCTTCGGGCGGTCGTCCGTGTAGGGCCGCAGCCGCGAGCCCTGGCCGCCGGCCAGGATCACGGCCTGGGTGACGGGCGTCGTGGTCGGCCGGGACGGGTGGGTCGGCGGGGACGCGAGGTCGGCGGTGGGGCCGGAGTCAGCGGTCATGCCTGAACAATAGGGCGCCCGCCGGAGCCGGGAGCCCGAGGCCGCGGGCGTCGTCGGCCCGCGGCCCGCGGCCCGCGGCCTTGAGAGGTCAGCCGGCGATGCCCGCCGCGAACGACCCGTCGCAGACCGGGCGGGCGAAGGACCGGGCCCGCTGGACGTCGCCCTGGTACTTGCGCACCGCCGCCTTGCCCAGCTCCCCGGCGAGCGAGGTGCAGTACGGCGTCAGCGACGGCTGCTCGCGCATCGAGCGCTCCAGCAGGTCCAGCGCGGCGGACGGGTTCTTGGCCCGCAGCTCGTCCAGCAGCACCACCCGCAGCGACTCCTGCGGGGCGAGCCCGTCCGGGGACGTGCCCGCGGTGGCGGTGGCGGAACGCCCGATCCCGGCGCCGTCGCCACTGGACGCCGCCACGACCTGCTGGTCGAGGTTGGTCGGCGGGGCCCATGGCACCCGGGTCACGGCGAGGGTGCCGGTGGTCACCAGGACGACCGGCAGGGTCAGGGCGACGGTCTGGCCGATACGGCGTACAAGCTGCTTCACCCTCAGGAGAGTAGCGGTG
Source organism: Kitasatospora sp. NBC_01300 (assembly GCF_041435235.1). NCBI lineage: Bacteria > Bacillati > Actinomycetota > Actinomycetes > Kitasatosporales > Streptomycetaceae > Kitasatospora > Kitasatospora sp. NBC_01300. Next base: position 4,427,387 of record NZ_CP108408.1, read on the forward strand.
GGTACGGGCCGGATCGCCCTCCGTGACACCATCGAGTGACACCGTGTCCGGTTTCGTCCCCACACCGTGTTGACGTGGGGGTGTACGGACGGAGCCCGCCGGACCAGGAACGGTCCGACGGGCTCCGTCGTGTCGGCTTGCCCGACCGGTCGACCGACCGGCAGGGCGCGCCGTGCTCAGCTGCTCAGACGGGCGCCCGAGCTGGTCGAGAACACGTGGGTCTCGTTGGCGATCGGCACGACGTGGATCGTCTCGCCACGGGCCGGGATCTGCCGGCCGTGCACGCGGACGACCAGCTCCTTGTCCTCGCCGCCGATCTTGGTGGTGCCGTACACGAAGCCGTCGGAGCCGAGCTCCTCGACGACGTTCACCGTCACCGCGACACCCTCGATGCCGCCCGCCGGGACGATCTCGAAGTGCTCCGGGCGGATGCCGACCGTCACCGACTTGTCGGTGCCGGCGCCGGCCAGGTCGTCGCGCGAGACGTTGACCACCGAGCCGCCGAACTTCACGCCGCCGTCCACCAGCGGCACCTCGACCAGGTTCATCGCGGGCGAGCCGATGAAGCCGGCCACGAACAGGTTGGAGGGCTTGTCGTACATGTTGCGCGGGGTGTCGACCTGCTGGAGCACGCCGCCCTTGAGCACCGCGACCCGGTCGCCCATGGTGAGCGCCTCGGTCTGGTCGTGGGTGACGTACACCGTCGTGATGCCCAGGCGGCGCTGCAGGCCGGCGATCTGGGTACGGGTCGAGACGCGCAGCTTCGCGTCCAGGTTCGACAGCGGCTCGTCCATCAGGAAGACCTGCGGCTGGCGCACGATCGCGCGGCCCATCGCGACACGCTGCCGCTGACCACCCGACAGCGCCTTCGGCTTGCGGTCCAGGTACTCCGTCAGGTCGAGGATCTTCGCCGCCTCCTCGACCTTGGTGCGGATCTCCGCCTTGTTCACGCCGGCGATCTTGAGCGCGAAGCCCATGTTCTCGGCGACGGTCATGTGCGGGTACAGCGCGTAGTTCTGGAACACCATGGCGATGTCCCGGTCCTTCGGCGGCAGGTGCGTGACGTCCCGGTCACCGATCCGGATGGAACCGCTGTTGACGTCCTCCAGACCGGCCAGCATGCGCAGGCTGGTCGACTTGCCGCAGCCCGAGGGGCCGACCAGCACGAGGAACTCGCCGTCCGCGATCTCCAGGTCCAGCGCGTCCACCGAGGGCTTGTCCGCCCCGGGGTAGACGCGGGTCGCCTGGTCGTACGTGACAGAAGCCATGGTCGTTCTCTCCTTCACCGGCAGGAACGTGCCGGACGATCCGAGTAAAGGGGCGGTCGTTCGTCTCCGTCAGCCCGACCAGTGGTCTGAACCATCTCGCGAACCGACTCCGGGCGACGCTACCTGCGCCTCCGTCGCTTGTCAGCCCCCAGCCCGCCCGATTTCGGCATCGGTTCCATCACGCCCACCCACCCCGCCAACCCCCGGATATCCCCCCACCCCACCTGCCGGGCCCGGTAGACTGCCCCCGGTGCCGCCGTGATCCCTCGCGGACGGTCACCGTGCCTCCTTAGCTCAGCTGGCCAGAGCACCGCTCTTGTAAAGCGGGGGTCGTCGGTTCGAACCCGACAGGGGGCTCTCGTTTCCACCCCGGATGAGCTGCAGGTTTGGCCTTCTGGGGGCTCCATCGCCGGCCTCGGACTTCTCGTCCGAGGCCGTTTGCGTGAGCGATGCGTGAGCGGATGGCCTGGTGGGCTGGGGGTTTGCGGTGGACTGGGCAACCTTGCGCGGCTTGTTCGCCCGGGGGACGAGCTGCGCTGCGGCCTCGGCGATCGCCCGGTCGACCTGGGGGAGCAGGGTCGTGTAGGTGTCCGAGGTGATGCCGATCGAGGAGTGGCCCAGCATCTCCTTGATCGTGTGCAGGTCCGCGCCCGCCGCGTGAGCGAGCGTGGCCGCGCCGTGCCGGAGGTCGTGCAGCCGGATCGGCGGCAGGCCGGCCTCCTCGGCCAGCTCGCGGAACCGGTCGGTGACGGTGGTCGGGTGCAGCCATTCGCCGTTCTCCTTGGTGAAGACCCGGCCGGTCTCGACCCAGGCGTCGCCCCACTGCTCGCGGTCGGTTCGCTGCCGCTCGCGGTGCGCCTCCAGGACGGCCACGGTCTCGGAGTCGAGCGCGATGGTGCGGGCGCCTGCGTCGGTCTTGGGGTTGTCCTCGTAGACCGCCCAGCCGTCCACGACGAGCTGCTTGGCCACCGTGAGGAGCCCGACCTTCAGGTTGGTGTCGGCCCACCGCTGGCCGCACGCCTCGCCACGCCGGAGCCCCCGGAAGGCGATGAGGTGGAACAGCGCGTAGAGGCGGTCACCGGCGGCCTGGTCGAGGAACACGCCGGTCTGCTCCGGGGTCCAGACCATCACCGGGGACGGCCGCTCGCCAGTGAGCTGCCACTGCTCGATCCGCTCTTCCGTCCACACCAGCGGCTTGGGGCGCTTCGCGGACTCCAGTTCGACGTGGGAGGCCGGGTTGAAGGTGATGATCTGCCGCCGGATCGCGGCGTTGAGGCCCGCGCGGAGGGTGGAGCGGATCCGCTGGCAGGTAGCTGCGCTGACGGTCCGCCGGAACGGCTCCATCTCGGCGATGGCGGCCTTGAGGGCCTTGCGCTGCGCCCGGAAATCCCGGCCCTTCCAGGGGATCTGCGCCAGCTCGTCGATGGCGGCCTGCCGCTGGGCGTTCGCCTCGGCTATCTCGATGTTCGCCTCCTCGATGGCCGCGAACATCTCCTCCAGGTGCCGGACTCGGAGGCGGTCGAGTCGGATGTGGCCGACCCGCGGCTTGATGTACAGCCGGATGCTGCTCTCGTCGCGGCTGATCGCGGTCTGGCGGCCGCGCTTGCCGGCCAGCCACTGGTCGAGCCACTCGCTGACCGTCAGCCGGTTCTGGAGGTCCTGCCCGGAGGCGAGTCGGCGCCGGGTCTCCTCGACGTCGGGCAGCGGAGCCTTCTCGTGGGCGACCGTCTCCAGCAGATCGGCGATCTGCGCGAGACCCTCGGGGTCGTCCGAGTCCGGGATGTGCAGCAGTTCGCGGACCTGGTCGAGATCGGCCTGGGCGGCCTTCCGGGACTCGTAGCTGGAGCGGTTGAAGGACCGGCGTGAGCCGTCCTCGCGGTTGGGCAGCTCCTGGCGGACCGCGTAGGAGCCGTGCTTGCGGCTGCTGAGCTTCGGGCAGGCCTTGCCTAGATGAATGAGTCCGATGTCCTCAGTGGTCATAGGCGATGAGTGAGCGCTTGAGCGCGGCGCCGGTGTTCCAGTTGTGCCAGATCGCGGCGGCGAGGGCGAGCAGGCGTTGACCGGTGCGGGCGAAGACGCCGGCCTCGGTTCGTGCGCCGTGCTGTTCGAGACTGAGCTGGCCCTTGAGGGTGTCGATGACCGCCTCGATCCACTGGCGGACGCGGGCGAGCCTGCCGAATCGGGCAGGCTCGCCCTTGCGGTCGGGCCGGACCAGGTGCGCGCCGAGCTCGTCGGTGACGAAGGCCTCGAACGCGGCTCCGGCGAAGCCTTTGTCGCCGAGGATCACCTGGCCCCGGCGCACGAGGTGTCGGTCACGGCCGAGCATGGCCTCCATGACCTCGCGCTCGCCGAGTTTCGGGTTGGCCAGGCACCAGCTGACCGGCATGCCCTCGGCCGTGGTCAACAGGTAGAGCCTCAGACCCCAGAAGAAGCGGGAGTGACTGGCGCAGTAGCCGTACCCTGCGGTGCCGGCCAGGGCCGAGCGCTTGACCGTCTCACGGGAGGCCGCGCAGGGCAGCGGCGTGGAGTCGATCAGCCGCAGGTCGTCGTGCCAGGTCGGCACCTGCCGGGCCAGTGCGCCGACGACCTGCGGGATGAGCGGGCCGGCCGCGTTCAGACGCTTGTTGTAGCCGGACTGCCCCGGCAGGTACGGGAACAGGTGCCGCAGCCGGCCACTCGCGAAGCGGTGCCAGTGCCTCGCCGACGGGAAGCCGAGCAGTACCTGCGCCACGGCCAGGCACAGCAGTTCCGCATCCGAGAGCCTCGGAGGTCGCCCGATCCGGTGACGAGGGGCCATGTGATCGTCGATGAACACGTACAGTGCCGTCAGAAGGGTGTCCAGGTTCGTCTTCACAAACCAACCAACGGGCACCCTTCGTCATGGTCGCGGCCAGCCCAACAATCGGACTCATTCATCTAGCGGCTTACCGGTGTCGGCGTCCCGGCAGTAGCAGCGGTGGTAGGTGGAGCCCTTCACGGGGTTCCCTCCTTCAACTGGTCGTCCTTGTGGTCGGTGTCGAGGAATGCGAGGTGGCTGGGGAGCGGAGGGGGAGCCAGCCCCAGCTCGCGCATGCGGTGTCGGATCGGCACGAGCCCCGAGCGAACGGCCTTCACAAGGCGGCCGAACTTGGTTTCGGCGCCGTGCGGCCAGTCCTCCCTCGCGCCGGAGAACTGGAGCTGCCAGGCGTCGTGGTGCCCGGTCCGGATGCGGTGCTCGACGTCCGCGTACTCGCGAAACGCGGCCGCGTCGCCGAAGCCCAGGTCCTCGCCGGTGAACCAGCTGAACGCCGTCCACGGGTCTCGGCTTTTGTGCGGGAGGCAGTCCACGTTGGTGCTCCCGCCGAGCGGGAAGACCAGGGCGGCCGGCGGCGTGTCGACCGCCTTGGCGAGCACGAGCAGCTCCGGGACGGTGAGGGTCAGCCGGCGCCCGGACTCCCAGTTCGCGATGACGTTGCGCGGGATGGGGTGGCCCAGCTCGTCACAGGCGTCGGCCAGGTCCTGCGCGGTCATACCCAGCTCCCTCCGGCGCCTACGAACCTCGGCGATCACGGTTCTCGTGACCTGCGACGACCAAGATTCCACTTCGTCGTGTGTCATATCGACACTTTATTGGGATGCAAGCTGCTCCTCGATCCCGGACGTGCCGGGGCCGCCGACCGGGGCTCGCCCCCTGTGAATGGAGACAGCTGTGCGAACTGAGACGGGCAACCAGGAGCTCACTGGCATGAGCCGGGCGGAATTGCTCGCATTGCCGGCCGCCACCGACCTGGACACCGCCAACCGCGCCATCGGCCTTGGCCGCAGCAAGGGCTACGAGCTGGCGAGGCGGGACGCCTACCCGTGCCGCGTGCTGCGGTTGGGCAAGAAGTACCGGGTGATCACCGCAGACCTCCTGCGGGTGCTGGGCATCGACGTCGCGCCGGACGGTGCGGCTGCGTGACGACAAGGCTGCAGGTCGAACCACGAGCTTGTCTGCCGTGAGAGGACTGCCGCCGGAGCAGTGGATCTTCCGCCAGGGCGGTCGTATCGTCGCGTCGCCCGCCGGTCGCAAACCGGCGCAACGCACTCCACCCGCCTGCGAGTTGAGCCAAGTCGGCTCGTCGGTTCGGCAGGCCGGGAACGCGATGGCCCTCGGTGCTACCAACACCAAGGGCCGGACGAAGTCCCCAGATCAGCGAATCAGTTCAACCGGTGGCAGCGCGACGGGCGAGGTCGTGCGCACCAGCGAGGAGCTTCACCGTGAACTCTACTTCCCGCCAGCCTGCGTCGGGAGACCCGGCGGAGGGCTGGCCCGCCGTTGCCATCCCCGGTCAACCCGGTCACTACCGACCGGCGGTCGGTCAGAACGACATACTGACCGAACGGACTGACCGGGAGCTCGGTGCCCTGACCGACCGGGTCACCACCGAGCCGGTCACTGACCCGGTCAGTCCGGTCAGCCCGCCCACCCCAGGCGCGGAGCTGCTGTCCGAACTACGGTCAGCCATCGCCCGGTTCGTCATCCTGCCGTCCGCCCACGCGCTGGACGCGGTGACCCTGTGGGTGGCCGCTACACACTTGCAACCCGCGTGGCAGCACGCCCCGCGTCTGGCGGTGATCGGCCCTGCCAAGCGGTGCGGGAAGTCCCGGCTGCTCGACGTGATCACCGAGACGGTCCACGACCCGCTGATCACGGTCAACGCCACCCCGGCCGCCATCTTCCGGTCGATCACCGACAAGCCGCCTACCCTGTTGGTGGACGAGGCGGACACCCTGTTCGGCAGCATCAAGGCCGCGGAGAAGAACGAGGACCTGCGCGGTCTGCTCAACGCCGGTCACCAGCGGAACCGGCCCACCTTGCGGGTGTCCGGACCCGATCACAAGCCGATGAAGTTCCCCACCTTCGCCATGGCGGCCCTGGCCGGTATCGGCGACCTCCCGGACACGATCATGGACCGCTCGGTGGTCATCCGCATGCGCCGCCGCGCACCGGGCGAGCAGGTCGCCGCGTTCCGCTCCAAGCGGGACACCCCAGCCCTGCACCGCACCCGCAACGGCCTTCGAGGCTGGCTGACGCCCCTGACCGACACGGCAACCGACATGGAGCCGTCGATGCCGGTCGAGGACCGCGCAGCCGACACCTGGGAGCCCCTGGTGTCGGTCGCCGACCTCGCCGGTGGCGACTGGCCCGCCCGCGCCCGAGCGGCCTGCCGCGCCATGACCGCGCACGAGTCCGGCCAGGACGAGGACGGCGGCCTGAAGACCAGGATCCTGGCCGACATCCGCCGCGTCTTCGCCGCAGGCGGCAACCCGGACGCCCTGTCCACCGAGCACCTCCTGACCGCCCTCAACGCCGACAGCGAGGCACCTTGGGCCGAGCACGGCATCAACGGCCTGACCGCGCGCGGCCTGCAGCTCCTGCTCAAGGACTACGGCATCAGCTCGGCGAACATCCGCTTCGACCGCGACACCCAGCGCAAGGGCTTCACCCGCAACAGCTTTGTCGACCCCTGGAGCCGCTACTGCCCGGAGCCCGTCGAGCAACCCGCTACCGGCACCTGACCCACTACCACCCGTACCACCCGTCCCCGCCCAGCTCAGGGCGGGGACGGGTTACTTCCCCGCAACGAGTCCTACCGTCCCTGGATCACCACCCGTACCACCCTGACCAGCCATGCAACGAGTGGGACGACTGCAACGCCGTCCTGTCGTCCAGGAACACCGCGATGGACAGGCCGCCGGGAGTGACCGGACTGATGCCGCAGGCGGAGCAAGTTGTGGGGTAAGTCATCCTTACCCCGGCCCGCGCCCTCGGGGCGGAGCAAGTTGTCGCGTACTACGGTCCTACGGCATTCGTACGCACGTGGCACGCCCAGGAAGGCGAAGGCGAACCAGCAGGTGGCCGTGCGAGGGCGGGTAGCCACCAGCCGAGCGGTGCTGCCCTGCCCGCCATCTTCGGCGTCGCCGTCTCGCCATCGCCTGAGCAGACGGAGGCTTTCTGGCAGTGGGCGACACAGGCGGCTGGGACTGATTCAGAGGTATAGCGACGAACGCATGCCATTTGCCCGATTGGACAGTTTGCAGCATTAGCCTCCGCTTTTCAGTTGGGCCTGGCTGAGCTCGGTTGATGGCACTGGCGACGTGTTGTGCCTGTGTGGGGGTGTGGGGGCATGCCGAGGGCCCGACGCGTGGCCGGTGCCTCCAAGGTCCTCGGTTCGTGGGTGGGCAGGGATGGTCGGGGAAATCAGGTGACGGGTCGGGGCAGGGCCTGCAGTCGTGTGAAGGCGGTTGCCAGGTCGTGGCGCCAGGGCCAGGTGGTGGCGATCCGAAGGTGTAGTCGGCGGGCGCCGCGGGTTATGCGGGCGGCGGCGTGCAGCAGCCGGTAGCGGAGCTTCTTCGGCTCGGCCGTGGCCAACTCTCCGTCCAGCAGGAGGGTTTGGGCCCAGGCGAGCAGGTCTATGGCGGCCAGGGACAGCTCGAGCCAGGCGGCGTTGATCTGGAAGTGACGGGAGGGGAAGCGGCCGAATCCGGTGGTCTTGCCGCAGCGGATCCGATCTTCGATGCGGGCGTGGGCGCGGTGGCGGACCTCCAGTAGTTGCAGGGAGCCCCGGCCGTTGGGGGTGTCGGTGAGGAGGACCTGGTGGCGCATGCCCTCGTCCAGGTCGAACAGCGTGAGCTGGGCGCCGGGGTGCGGGCGTTCGCGGCGGACAATGATCCGGGTGCCCTCGGGCAGGCCCGGCAGGTCGACCAGGCCGGTCAGCTCGGCGACCTGGGCGCCGTCGCGCAGGGAGCCGTCCTGTTCGAGGGCGGGATGCCATACCCGTTCCGGGAGGTGGCGGATCGCGCGGCGGACCGGCTCGGTGATGGACCATCCGACGGAGAAGGACGCCCGGATCCCGCGGGAGCGCAGGGCTCGGATGTGGGCCAGGAAGGCCTTGGCGGAGCCGGCGCTGTCGGCGCGGATGAGGATCTCGGTGCCGTGGCGGTGGGCGTCGGGTATCTGGGCAAGCGCGGCATCGAGCACGCTGATGTGGTCGGTGGCGGTGTTGGCCGCGGCGTTGCCCGGCCGCAGCACACCTGCCAGGGCCTCGCCGGTGTTGTCCAGGAAGCACAGCAGCGGGTGGTAGCCGAAGCCGTGCTTGTAGGTCGGTGCCGCGTGCTCCTTCTCGGAATGGCAGGTGACCAGGGTGGCGTCGATGTCGAGGACCAGGCCCGGCAGTTCACGTCCGCCCGCGTGAGAAGCGGGGATCCCGTCGCGGGTCTCGCCGGCCTGCAGCCAGACGATCTCGCGGGCGGCGGCGCGGGCCGAGCGCAACGCTGCGAGCGCGGCAGGATCGATGCCGGCCAGCAGCCGCCACGCGGTCGGGGTGGAGGCGACCGGGCCGAAGACCTCGGGCTGGTCGCGCAGCAGCGCGAGGTCGGCGATCGCCTCGCCGCCGTCGGCGAGCATCACCGCCAGATCGGCGGCGATCCGGCCCGGTTCGTGGCCGGTGCCGCGCGGGCGGAGCCGACGCAGGGCGTCGCCGAAGGCCTGCGTGAGGCCGGTGGCATCGGCGAGATCGGCCAGCAGGCGCGACCCGGCGTGGCTGACGACCCCGCGCCCGTCGGTGGAGACGACGAGCCGGGGACGTGACCCGGTAGTGTGCACGTAGAAAGTGCCTTCCTGCTGGGCTGACGGAGACCTTAGACAAGCCTCATCGTCCCAGTTCAGAAGGCACTTTCGCGTTCCCGCTCATGATCCGGACACGGCCCCAAGTGAAACGCGCAGGTTAGAGCCTGCTTGCTACAAATCGTCGAAGGTGCTGCGAGAAGCTACTGATCCAGGATGGAGATCCTCCTCGTTAGGTGAGTGGAGGACGCCGGACTGAGTGAGCAACTGTTGATTCTTGAACCTTTCAGGGCGGCTGATCTCGTCGATAGCTCTGAGCGCCTTCTCGAGCTCCCACACCGCAGAGTCATCCGATCTCATGAGCTCCTGAAAAGCGTAGAAAGATTCGCAGAGAGGGCGATAATGGGAGGTGGCGTCGCCATCCTGGGGGGCCCGATCGGACCAATCTCTCAAAATTTCGCCGAGGCGCGGAATGATGGATCTGCGGGCCGAGAGCGAAATGGCCATTAGCTCACCCGGATCCATCAGTAGTCGAAAGTCGGGAGAGTCGAACCATGATCCATCGGGAAACTCTTCCGTAATCCTCTTGATTTCCTTCAATGCGCGATGCCTTGTGTGCTCGTCGAGAATTCCTGCGGTCCGTAGTCTGGCGAGTACATCAACCTCTGGGGAAAGCGCTAGGATCGGCCTAATTTTCAGCAATACCTCGACCAGGGACCAATCTCGCGCCATGTGAAGCGTGAGGAAGCCGTCGCTGCAGCGGTATGCGAGGAATCGACAATACTGGCTCCAAGACCTATAATCTTGGGTATTCGGTCGAATTTGGCAAAGGATCTCGGAAAGGCGGGGGTAGAGTTTGGGTGGAATCCTAACGAGCGTACCCACGGATTTTCCGTTGAGCGCGTCAAGGCGTGACAACCCAGAGCCATCTTGGATCCCTTCAATGAAGAGATCCAACATGGTGGGATCCTCCGCCATCAAGGCGGCGAACCCCTCGCGTAGCGTTGGATGTCGAAAAGACCAGCAGTCCGCGCCCCCGTCGGAATCGGAGCTTCCGTAGCGCAGGAATGTTCCCTCCAATTGCGAGAGCGATTGGAGGGCGCTGGCGGATGAGCACCCGATTCTAGTAAGGGCGGCGGACTGGAAATCACTTAGATAGATGGGGCTGGGAAGATTAACGGCCATGTAGACGAGGGCCAGAGCGCCAATATGAGACCGCTCCATGCCGGCGTATACGTCCCGAAGGAAAGATCCCGGGTCCGCCATAAACTCCTGAACGCGTCTCCGCGTGATACACAAGCCTTGGGTGAATCTTGAAGATCCCAGGCGTCGTGCCGCCTCCGGGCGAAACGGCTCGACCGAAGCGGCTACTTCTAGGTGTGGCTTGATCCACGACAAGAATCGCGTCGGTTGATCACCCATTCGAAGATGGTTGTAGAGTATCTGCTGGCGGCTAACGTAGTCCAGATCCTCCACGCTTACGACGACCTTGCCCTCCCGAAAGCGTGGGTAAGAATACTCCTTGAGGTATCTGCGAGCTTCCTTGTAGATATAATCTCGCGAGGTCAAGACGAACTTTGCCCCCATGCTTGCGGCGGCCATTATCTTCGGAAGTCTACGACACCACTCGTCTGTCATTCCTCGTTCGTGCCTGACAGAGCCAAAAGCATCGTCGATCCAGAAGAATTGATTAGGCTCGTGGGGGTTCCAGTGGTCGACTGCCTCAATGGCGCTGCCTGCGAGCACGACATTGCAACCCCAATTGTCAATCGCGGCGACAGCTAGAGCTGCTGCGATTGCTGACTTGCCGACCGCAGGTTCGCCGAGAAGCAAGACAAAATTTTCGGCGGAAAGCGATTCAGCGGCGCGATAGTAGCCCCTCGTGGTGACAAATGTTGACAGGTCGTCGCTTAGATAATTAAGGAAGGCGCGGGATTGGGCGTAAGCTCGTTCGTCGATAATTTGCGACAGGTCACCCAGCCCGTATATGCGCGGGACTAGCATCCGAAGGCGCGGGTTTGCGGCGATTGTTTGGTTTAACCAGCGCCCGCCAAGAACTAGGGGATACTTCACCCCCAATTTTCTCAACCTGCTAACGATTGCTTCCTCGGCGTTGCCGCTGAGTCGCGCGTTGCTGACCAGGATATATGTCTCGCACAGGTTAGCTTGTACAAGTCGTGGGACCTTGGCAAATTCGTCCCGAAGGCCCGCAGCGGTTACCGTGGAGTCGCGATTAGTGTGCTTGCACTGGATCACGAAAGCGCCAGCCCCTGAAGGTATTTCCGACATGGCGCCGGGATGACTTCTCCACTCGCCGTAGAAGGCGCCATCCCTTCCACCATCCGCACTGTCCGCGAAGGGCTGAAAGAATTGCCCAATCACCTCGCGGAAGATCATTGCCACCAAGTCCTGGAAGGCGCGCCATCCGAGTGTATGCAGTTGGAAGTTAGGCGGCCCTGGGGCTGAGACTGCTGGCACGTGATGATCTGTCACATCTGCAGGTTACGCTGCACCGACCTTGCCTTCGATGGCGTTGCGAAAGATCTCCATGGCGACTGTCGCCGCTCGATCTCGGCCGGCGAAGTGATGGTTCCAGAGCGTCGCCGATGGTGAGAGCGGCCGTCGTGGCGCCTGCGCCGTTCGCAGAGGTGCTCTCATCTGGTGATCTCCGAGAGCCACGTACGCAGGGGCCCCTCGAGGCCGAGGTTGTCGCCTCGCGTGGTGGTTTGGAGCAGTTCGGTGATGACGACCAGTCCAGCGAAGAGCCCGGCTGGGGTGGCGAGGACGTGAGCGAGGCGGCGGTGGACCTCGGCGGCAGTCTCCGGGACGAGGAGGCTGTAGGCGTATAGGAGGGCTGCGTCGTAGCCTGCGGGCGCGACGCCCCAGCCCTCCCAGTCGAGCACGGTGAGCGTAGGGCTCGTGAGGTTGGCCCAGTGCAGGTCGCCGTGGGCCGTCGCCCAGGCGGGAACGGTGGTGTTGACGGGGATGCCCAGGTACTGGGGCATGGCGCGGTCCAGATATTCCTGCCGAACCGCCACCCGGTTGCTGGGAACGGTGGCAATGGCGTCGAGGGCGGTGCTGAGCGAGTCCCACCAGGCGTCGTCCAGGTCGGGCGCTTCCCGAAGGATCGGCTCGTGGGTAGCGATGGTCGAAGCGGTGATCTTGTCGTAAAGCTCCGCCAGGTAGCCGTGCCCGCCCTCGGTCCAGGTACGCCGCTCCCGCAGGCGCGGCCGGGGTACCGCAGGAGGCATGAGCCGTTCTGCCTCCTGCGGTCCCTCCCAGAGCTTCCCGCCGGCCTTGGCAGCCGGGGCGGACACCAGGCGGAGCCAGCCCTCGCCGGACGCCGTGGCAACCGGGCGGCTGAGGGTACGACCGCGCCAGCCCCACGCTTCGTGGGAGCCGACCGGCGTCGCGTCGAGCGCCGCTGCTGCTGCGGCATGCATTCCGCGCATCCGCCTGGCGGTGTCCGGCTCAGGTACCGAGTACATCAACGACCCTTCGGAGTACGTCCGGAGACAACGGCGGTCGGCCGACGGCTTCGGCGGCCCGCATCCAGTGTTCCGGGTTTCCCGTCGACAGGAGCACGCGCTTCACCCCTGGGGCTGAAGCAACGACGGCGAGGGCGGTCTCGGCAGGGGTCTTGCCAGGAGTGATCAGCTCGGACAGTTCCGGGGTCACCAGGCCAGGGATTTCGCCGCCGTGAAGCGGGGCGGAGGTGAACACTTCCAGTCCCGCGGCCAGGGCGTCGGCCAACGGACCGCGGCCGTCGAGAGCCTGGGCAACGGGCGCGAGGTGGACGAGGGAGACCGGGAGCTGGATGGCCCACAGGTGATGACTCGGCCCGCCCGCCTTGGTCGCGAGTTCGACCAGCGTGGGCACGTCGAAGAGGCCGCTGCTGAAACCGCGCCAGGTTGCCACTCCGTAGGCGCTGATGATCTGTTGGCTGCATGCCTCCTCCAGAGCCAGGAAGGCGTTGTAGAGCCTGCCGGTGATCTCGCTGTCCGGGCAGGCATGTTCGGGGTTGTGCACGAACACCAGGTCGGGTACCCGGCCGAGCATGAGCTTGGTGCGCGCGAGCTGCCAGGCGATGTAGCCCGGGGCGAGGCAGTGCCCGCGTTCGGCGTCCGCTGGGGACAGGGCACCGGCTCGCACACCGATGTGCCCGGCGCCGGCCGGGACGAAGCCCACCTTTGTGGAGACGCACAGATCCGGGTAGGCAGCCAGAATCACGGCGAGAGACATCTCTGCCTGGCCGCCTGCGTAGTTGGGCGCTGTGTCCACCCAGTCGGCACCTCGGGAGGCGGCCATCAGCGCGGCCTCGGCCACATCGAGGCAGCGATAGGTGCCGAGGCCCAGCCGGGCGGTCATCGTGGGCCTCCGATCGCGGCGGCCTGGCCGTCGACCAGTTCTGTCACGACACCGGCCGCCTGGCCGAGAGTGATGCCTGCGGCCTGAGCGAGATCGGCCAGCCGGTGAGGTTCCCCGTCGGCAAGGAGCGCGAGCATCGGCTCGGCCTTGGCGGCAAACGTCCACTCCTCACCTCCGGCAGTAAACCGGACGGTACCGTCGGGCATGGCCGCGAGCGCGGGCCGCGTGGTGACCAGGCGCACCTGCAGGTCGGCATCCGGCGGGGCCGCAATGATGTGGGGCAGCGACGGCGCGAGCCGGGCTCGCTCGGTGGCATCGCGGGCGGAGGAAAAGCGGGCGAGCAGGTCGTCGCTCTCCAGCTCGGCCGCGAGGAGCTTGCCGATCGTGTCGAGGAAGGCTCGCTGCTCCTCGGTGGTGCCGAAGCGCGGGACATCCGCTCGGACGGCCTCGTGGGCGCGCAGCATTTCCGACAGCCAGGTGATCAGATCGGCGCCTGTTGTGCTCTGCAGCCCGCACGTGACATGCAGCGAGTGCTGGCCCTCGGAGGCGGCGACGGCGTGCCACCAGCCCCGGGGCAGGTAGAGCATGTCACCAGCGTTGAGCACCAGGTCGGCAATGGGCTCGTCCGGCGGCGGCTCGGGCATCTCGACGTCGCGGTGCAGGGGGACTGTGCGAGTCGGTCCGTAGATTCGCCAGCGCTTCGCGCCGTCGAGCTGGACGACGACCACGTCGTGATCGTCCCAGTGGACGCCGAAGCCCTCGGTGCCGGTCCAGGAGGCGTACAGGTTGACCTGTACGCCGGTTCGCAGCCAGCGCTCCAGCTGGCCGGCCAGGGACCCGATGCCGGGGTGGAGTTCGTCAACGGCGTCCAAGACCAGCGTCGCACCCTCGGCGAGCCTCTTGTGCAGCTCGGAGGGCTGGAGCTGGTGCCAGACGGTGCTCCGCCGGGTGGTGATCGGCCGGGAGTAGGTGTGCGCGGGCACCTGCTCCCCGTTGGCGGCGAGGCGGAAGCGAGGGGGTTCGAACCGGTGGTGGGTCAGGATGGCGTTGAGGTCATCCCAGCTCATCAGTCCGGCGAGCGACGCGGCCTCACCGCGTGCGACCTTGAAGCTGCGGCCGAGCGTCCGGGCGAGGAAGTCATCCCCGCCCAGACGCTCAACCACCGAGAAGTGCTCGGCGGCCATCGTGATGCAGCCGTCAGTCGTTGGTGTCGGTTCGGCCGGTGGAGCCGCCGTCCGACGGCTGCTCGCCGCGCGAGCGAGCCGCGGCGACCTTCGCTCGGGCGACCAGCAGGCCGTCGCCGTCCGGCTCGGTGCTGGTCGTCAGGTTCTCGGGCATGAAGCACTCCTTCGGGATCATGGGGCGGGCGGCTGCCCAGCCCCGTCGTTGGTGCAGCGATGGATCCGTTGCCAGGACAAAGCCGCTGGCAAGGAACCTCAGGTACTTGTGCCGCTCGGCCGTTGGCCGGCGCGGCCACCTGCATCCCCCCAAGCCCGCGTCGGGGCGGGAGGAAGTCGTGTCAGGCACTGGTCGGGACGACGTCCCGTGCCTTCGGGGCGGGGCCCTCACCAGTGCGGTGAGTCGCTCGTCGCCCGAGACTGCGGCGGTGGTGCCGACCTCGAACCAGATCCGCTTGCCGGCGGGGTCCGGCTCGGCGCCCCAGTTCGTCGCGAGCGCTGCCACCAGGAACAGTCCTCGCCCGCCGGTGGCGTCGAGATCGACCCCGCCGGCAGCCGGCAGTTCGTGGCCGACATCCGTCACCTCGACGCGCAGCCGTTCACCGTCCCAGGACACGCACACGACGCACGGGGCGTGGGTGTGGGACACAGCGTTGGTGATCAGCTCGCTGGACAGCAACTCGACATCGCGGAGCGCGTCCTCCGCGAGCGGAAGTCCCCAACTGCGCACGGCCCGTATCACCCGCCGCCGGGCGTTCGGTACGGCCTCGGCAGTGGGCAGCACGCGAAAGCCGAACGGGGCAGGGGTGACCGCTTGGCGAGTGGCGACGGACATGAGCGCGGACCTTTCACCGGAACGAGGTCGGCAGCGGGCCGATTCGCGCCGGGATTCACCCGGCAGGTATCTACAGAACCGCCTCCAACGCCGGTGAAACAGAGCAGAATTGAAGCGGCGATGAGGCATCCTTGCTGCGAACCCGGGCATGACCTGGCCTGTTATGGCTGCAGACGAACCGACGTACCTCTGGAGGACGCGGGATGGCATCCAGGAGGTCCCGGCTGATCCAGCGCAGGGAGGCTGTCGGCCACACCCAGGAATCACTGGCTGAAGCCCTCGATGTGGACCGCACAACCGTGGGGCGATGGGAGAGCGGCAGGGGTGCCCCACAGCCCTGGATGCGGCCGAAGCTCGCCCGCGCCCTGAAACTCTCGGTCGACCAGTTGGCCGACTTGCTGGCATCACCCCCTCCAGCCGCCAAAGCAGTTCCACCGTCCAGCAGCGCGCCGCTTGCTCCTGTTCGGCGGACGGGCCACGACAACGACCTCGTATCGGCCGTGGCAGCCGACTCGGAAGAGTCCGCACTCTTCCTCCGCTTCGCGAGCGCGTCCAACGTGGACGACACGCTGCTCGAACAGACCGACGCGGACATCGCAAGGCTTGCAGGGGACTACGTGAGCAAGCCGGTATCCGAGCTCTTCCACGACATCGGAGCCCTCCGGCGAGGAGTGTTCGACTTACTCCGAGGCCGCCAACACCCCCACCAGACAAGCCATCTCTACCTGCAGGCCGGACGCCTCTGTGGCCTGGCCACCCATGTCGCCCTCGACCTCGGCCAGTACGCAGCTGCGGCTACGCATTCGCGAACGGCCTGGCGCTGCGCGGAGTCAGCCGGCCACAACGGTCTCCGGGCCTGGATCCGATCCGTCCAATCCCTGATCGCCTACTGGCAGCAGGACCACCGCCAGGCCGCCGAGTTGGCCAGAGCCGGACTGCCGTACGCGGACAGCGGGACGATCGCAGCTCGTCTGCTCAGCCTCGAAGCGCGGGCCACCGCCGCGCTCGGCGACACCGCGAGCGCGCTACGAGCCGTGGAAGCTGCCGAGGCGGCGCGGAGCACTGTAGTCGCCGTGGATCTTCCCGGCGTGTTCACGTTTCCCGAGGCCAAGCAGTGGACCTATGCGGGCACCGCCCTCCTTGCCCTGGGTACCCGGTCGCATGTGAACCGCGCCATCGAGGCGTCCTCCAGGGCCATCGCCCTGTATGAGTCCGCACCGCAGCAGGAACAGTCCTCGGGCGACCTGCTGGCCGCCCGCCTTGACCTCGCCAACGCCCACCTCGCCCACGGCGACCTCGACGGCGTGCAGGAGAAGCTCTTGGTGGTGCTGGACGCCGCACCGGACCGGCGAACAGCGAGCATCTCCAGCCGTCTTCGGGCACTGAGCACTCGTCTCGCCGAGCCCGCCTACGCAGGCTCCCCGATCGTCCTGGGTCTCCGTGAGAATGTCAGAGAAGCCTGCTCTCGACCCGCACTCACGAATCCTCCGGAGCTGCCCCAGTGACGAGCAACACTGCACAGCAGGACGCCGCAGTCGCCGACAAGACGATCCTCGCGAACAGCGCCTATGCCGACGGACGCCACCTGGCCGCCCGCCAGTTCATCTACCGGTGGCAGCAGCCGCAGTACGACCTGCCCGGGATCGTCGTCGAAGAGCTGGCCGGTACGGGCGGGATCGTCCTCGACGTCGGCTGCGGCAACGGCAAGTTCGTCAACCGCCTACACAAGAACCGGCCCGACCTTCAGGTCGTCGGGATGGACATCTCGGCGGGCATCCTCACCGACGTCGAGAAACCGGTCCTGGTGGCCGACGCCCAAGCTCTGCCCTTCGCCGACAACACCGTCGACGCCGTGTTGGCCCTGCACATGCTGTACCACGTCAGCGATATTGAGGCCACGATCAAGGAGCTGGCCCGCGTCCTCCGGTCTGGCGGTGTGCTCATTGCCTCGACCAACAGCGACACCGACAAGCGGGAGCTGGACCAGCTCTGGGCCAAGGCTGCAGGAGACGTCCTCGGGATTCCGGAGGGGCCGGCGCGAGTCTCGCTAAGCTCCCGCTTCTCCCTGGAGAAGGCCCGCGGCTACCTCGGGACGGCGTTCAAAGACGTCCAGGTGCGGGAACTGCCCGGAATTATCGAGATCACCGATCCTGCGCCGATCGTCGCCCACCTAGCTTCCTACGAGGCGTGGGCAGCCCAATGCGGTGTCCCGTTCCATGAGACCGTCAGCCGAGCGGCTGAGATCGCTGCTGCGACCATCGATGCCCGAGGCTTCTTCAAGATCACGTGCCTTGGCGGGATTTTGGTATGCCAGCTGTAGGGGCAAGTCGTGCCTGCTCCTGCGGGCAGAGCAGGCACGACCCCCGCGGGCACCTATTCAAGCTCAGCGATGTGGTGAGCCTGTGAGCTCAGGTGTGGATGCTGGGCCAGCAGGGCCTTGGCTAGCACCAGATCCTCTCGTGCCTCGTCGACGCGCCCAAGACGCCTGTAATTGATGATTCGGGTCTTGATGGCCATGAGGAGTGTTTCACTCGGGACCTCCTTCATGGACTCATCATCGATGATCTTTGTGAACGCCCTGATGGCGGCGTCGGTTTCTCCAGCGCGACTTAGTGCAACGCCAAGTTGGTGACGCAACACGAGATCGCTGGGCGAGAACTCTACCGCTCGACGCAGAGCGTTTACCCGTCCATACTTGTCACGCTGGGCGTCGCACACTCGAGCCTTCACACTATATGCGAGCCCCCCAGTGAGTTTATTTGCTCGGCTGCATGCAATATTGGCAAAGTTTATCGCCTGGCCAATTCGTTTTCTGGCCAGCTCGTAGTTGGCGCTCATGGCAAATACGTATGCACTCGTTGGAGCGACCTCGCGAGCCTGCTTGAACAGATCATCTGCGGACTCGAGGTTTCCTGAGAATGTTTCGGATTCTCCGCGGCGGCATAGAATTGCGCCACGCTTCTCGTTGTCGGTCTGAATTCCGTATCGCTCGAAAACGCTAACGAAACGTTCTACTTCCCATGATTTTAGCTCCATCTGCTGCGTATATTGCTGTACCCGGCGTCGCGCGTCGGTCTCCAGAGTGCCGAACTGCGAGAGCTGACGGCCGGCGAAAGCAAGCGTGATGGGTAGACTCACGAATACCGCCTGCCCGTCCGCAGGGTGGAGCTGGCGACTCACAAGCGTCGCTTCCTCCAGCTCTCGCAAGGCTGTGTCCAGGCGGTCGTGCGACATCTCCGCGGCAAGGGCAAGAAGCTGGATCCCGGGAGGGGTGTCGAAAATGTACATTACTGACAAGGCCCGCTTCGCGTCTTGCGATAGAACATCCCAGATGTTGCGGAAGCTAAATTCCAGTACTGGCGAATCCTCTCCCTTGACATCTTTCAGTGCGCTGTCGAGGTCTCCTCGCAATTTGTATCGCCCGAGTGCCCACTGAATGGCCAGAGGGAGTCCTCCGCACGCTTTGTTGATCTGCTCGATCCGGCGATCCGTTAGTTGCAGATTGATCTGGAGCTCTTCTGCCTTCACCGTCGCAAACTCGCGCGTCTCGGCATTATTTAGCTCGGGAACAGTTACCGGGTATTCCCACCCGCCAGTCTTGCGCCGACTAGTGATGATGACCTTTGCCAGCGACTCTGGAGGGAGTTCCTGGACGAAAGAGATAATCCTTCCGTCGTCTACTGTCTCTAGATTGTCGAGCACAATTAGAGTTGGCCATACGGAAAGCCACTCAATGACTGTGCTCTTCTTCTCCTCCAGGGCGTCAGGAGGCTCCTCGCTGAAGAGTCTAAGGATTTGGTCGAGCAACCCTTCGAGTGAATAGAGGGTCCTGCTCTCGGATCGAGTGATGCCACCAGCGGTTAGAACCGTTTCCTTGGCGGTCAGTTGAAGGATGGCCTCGAAGGTTCGGTCCTCGTAAAAATGGTATGCGGCCCATGTGGCAAGTGCGGACTTTCCGACTCCGCCAGGTCCGTGCACATTAATTATCCAGATGCGTGGATCTCTTGTCACTGCGGAAACGAGCTGCTCTCGGAGATTGTTACGTCCAACAAAGAACCGGTAGTCCTTCTCAAGGAGTCGATAAGTTCCCGAGTCAACCGCAAATGGGCTTTTGGTTTCTTTGTCAAGACTGTCTTGGTCTGCACGTTCCTCGAGGTCATCGAGTAGCTCCTCAAGCTCCTCGCTGTTGTCGATTCGAACGGTGGAGTCGCCGCGGCGGAAATAGATCTCGCCTCGCCGAAGGCCGAAGGATTCCTTGATGCAAAAGTCGTGCTTTACGAGGGTGGGCGTGCGTCGCTTTTTCCGCTTGGCGGCGGAGCGGATAAAAATTACTGCAAACCAGCGAGGTTCTCCGGTGTAGCGAAGCTGATGCTGCACAATGTCGACGGCGATCTCGATTCCCGCTGCACGGCGAATCTTGTCGCGAAGGAGCTTCGCATCGTAGGGAAGCTCGCTGGCCAGGCCCACAGGTACCCAGCTCTTATCCTGAACGCCGACCACGATGTACCCGCCGCCGGTATTCTTCATGGCTAGGGCATCTCTGGTAAAGGATGCCGCGCCGTGATCGTTTTCCAGATGCAGTTCCTGCTTGAAATCAAGCCATTCGCACTCGCCGCGACAATCGATCAGATATTTGAGGGCCTCCATGCTCAGATCGCCCTCTCGTACCATTCGCTCGATGGTGGCGAGGTTCATCCGCTACCCGCTCTCTGCTCAGGCTTGCATCAGGGTGCGCCGAAGGACCGGCGTGGATCCCGGCAGTCTAGTGAGGCAAGTGAGGCTTGGGGGCTGGAATGACAAGGACGAGTCCAGGGCGGGAGCCGCTTGGAGCGGGTGTGTGAGCGCTGCGTGAGCGGACGGGATGGCAGGAGCCAAGCGGAGCTGGATCACGAAACCTGTGACGTGGCGCTGACCTGCAGGTTAAGCGCCATGCGGCATCAGGCATCACGCCCCATCAGGATCCGGGCGGGGCTTGTAAAGCGGGGGTCGTCGGTTCGAACCCGACAGGGGGCTCGCAGCGCGAAGGGCCAGCTCGCCGGGGTGATCCGGTGGGGCTGGCCCTTCTGCGTTGCCCGCGGGTCGTGGGGTGGTTGGTCAGCTGGGTTCGGGTGCGGGTTCGGTGGGTTCGGCCGGGTCGTCGGAATCCTCCGATTCCTCCGGGTCGTTCGGCGGGGCGGAAAGGGCGGGCTCGCTGCTTTTGTGCCAGGTTGCCGTCACCTTCAGGCTGGCCTTTCCGTCGACTCCGGTCACTGCGCTGACGAGGACTCCCGTCTTGACGGAGAGCTCGATTCCGAATTCGAGTGTGAATTCGTCGGGGGCGGCCGCCCGGAGGCCGGATCGTACGTTGCCGACCACGGTCTGGAGGGTGCTCGCGAGGTCGTCCAGCTGGTAGCTGGGGCGGCGCAGGGCGACGTCCCTGGGGCCGCGCTGTTCCTCGATGCGGGCCCAGAACGTCCCCTCGGGCGTCACTACTTGGACAAGCTCTGACATTTCTCCTCCAAGGGGTGTCGTTGCCGGGGTCGAATTGCCGGAAAACCGGTGTCCGGCCCGGGTCGTGGGCCTATCCTTCTTCTTCGCGAGGGGAACTGTATCGGGCGCCGAGGGGTGGCAGGCCATGGATATGGGACAGCGGGCGGCGGGTGCCGAACGCATCTACCTCTCCGATGTGGAGCCGCACGCGGCGGCGCCGATCGACCGGGCCTCGGACCTGCGGTCGCGGGTCCTGCTGCACGTCCTCTTCGCCGACACCCTGCTGATCGGCGACTCGCAGGGCCTCAACAACAGGTACTTCCGGGCGCTCGTGGACGCCGAGGAGGCGCGGAAGGTCCGCTGGTCCCCGGGGACGGCGGCGCTGTCGGACTTCGGTGCTCTCCTGGAGGCCGGCCGGTTGCGGGTCGCGTTGCGGGCGGGCGGGACCCTGCACCGGATCAGCGACGGCCACCGGGCCGAGGGCGTGGAGAACGCGCCCGACGTCGCCTACGTGGAGCGGCTGACCGGGGTGTCGTCCGCGCACACGGTGCCGTACGACGGGTCGGCCGTCGCCGCCGCGTTCAAGTCCGGTGTCCTGGCGCGGATCGAGGCCACCGAGCGGGACTTCGCCGGGAGCGCGCGGGAGGCCCTCGAAGCCGCGCGGGCCTGGGTCGCCGAGCAGGATCCGCTGCTCTACAAGCAGCTCCGGGACTGGCTGGCCGGCTACCGGAGCGCGCACCCCGGGGGCAGTGCCGAACTCGTCCTCGTGCTCCAGTCGGTGGACGACTGGGCCGGCGAGTCCTACCGGCGGGCGCTGCCGCAGGCCCTGGGTGTCGGCATGGCCGGCCCGCGCGACGGCGAGGGCACCATCCTGGTCTTCCGGAGCCGACGGCTTGTCGAGTACGCGGGGTTCCCGGCGGTGATGCTCGACAACCTGCTGCTGTCCCAACTCCCGGTGGAGGTGGTGTTCGAGGCGATCGAGCAGCCTTCCCGGGTGGCCCTGGTCGCGGAGTTGGGGCGGCTGCGCCGGGGGATCCAGCCGGACACGGCGGTGCTGCGTTCGGCGGTCGAGGAGTTCAGTTCGTGGACGCTGGAGGCGTTCGAGCGCACCTTCCGCCGCGTCGGGGGCCTGGCGTGGGAGCACTTGCGGGGCGAGGTCCGGCTGATGCGCTTCGGGCTGGACGAGGACCCGGTCGCCGGTCGGCTGGGGGCCGGCCTGGAGGTGGTCTCCCCGGCGGCCGACGGCGTTCGCGACCTGTCGCTCCACGTGGTGAACGGCCCGGGTGCGGCGGGCCCGGACCCGCAGCACCGGGCCCAGCCGCGGCCGTTGCGCGAGCTCGACCCCTTCGAGCGGGTGGTCACCCTCTGACGGTCCCGGTCTGCGGGTCGGGGTGGGCCTGGAGGAGGGCGAAGGCGGCCAGGGTGACGCCGCAGGTGATCCGGCCCTGCCGCAGCCAGTGCGCCATCAGGTCGGGGGAGACCCAGACCGGGTCGGTCACCGATTCCATGGCCTCCGGGCGGGCGGTGGCGGTGCCTCCGGGGAGCACGGTGGCGCGGCAGACGTGGATGCCGTTCTCGATCAGGCCGGTGTCCGCGTGGATCAGGCCGAGGCTCTCCACGGTGGAGGCGACGAGGCCGGTCTCCTCCCTGAGTTCGCGTGCGGCGGCCTCCTCCGGGGGTTCGCCGGGCTCGCAGCCGCCGCGCGGGAACTCCAGCGAGGCGGCGCCGACCGGGTAGCGGTAGGAGGGCACCAGCGCGATGCCGTCGGGGCCGGTCGCCACCACGACGACGCCGGTCTGCGACCACTGCCACCGGAGGTAGTTGCCGGCCGTGCCGCCCGGGGCGACGACCTCGTCGTTGTAGAGCCGGCCGAAGCGGTTCCCGAAGACCTCGACGGCCTGGCGGCGTCGGATCGGGGCGGGTGCGGCGAGGTCCTGAGAGTCCGTGGGCATCATGCTCCTACCTGCCGTCGTAGGGCCGCAGGTGGCGGCGGCCTCACCTGCCATGATTGCCCATGGTCGCCAGCTGCTCCACCCAGTGTGCGCGCTCGTCGGTGAACTCGGTCATCTCCGAAGAGAGTTGGACCAGCATCTGGAGCGAGGACCGTTGCGCGGCGAGCCGTTGCCGGTCGCCGGGCGGAAGGGTGGCGCGCAGTTGTGCGGCCTCGCGCAGTGCGCGGTACGCCTCGTCGTCCCGTCCGGCCCGGACGAGGCCGATCGCGTGCCGGTGCAACGCCTCCGGGAGCCTGGCCAGGTAGCGGCCTGGCTGCTGGTCGGCGAGCTCGCGCAGCAGCGCGAGCGCCCGGTAGCCGGCCGCCACCGCCTCGACGGGCCGGCTGGCCAGTTGCCCGCACCGGGCGAGGAGTTGGAGGCAGGTCAGCAGGGTGTCGTCCTGCCGGGCCCCCGGTTCGGCCTCCTCGCACAGCTCGACGCCGTGCGCGGCCGCGTCGAGGGCCGCGCTCACCTGGCCGTCCTCCATCCGCACCAGGGCCAGGGTGCTCAGCGCCGTCGCGGTGTCCAGGAGGTACGTCTGGCGCAGGGTGTCGTCCTCGTCCGCCCCGGCGAGGAGTTCCTCGTAGCGGGCGACGGCCGACCTGGCGTGTTCGAGCGCGGGTTCGGTCCGGTGGGCGCGGTGCAGCAGGAGGCTCACGTTGTGGAGCGCCCTCGCGTACTCGGGGAGGTGGCGTCCGGTCTGCCGGACGAGGTCCCGGCTGAGAAAGTGTTGGGTAATCGGGTGATCACTCGTTCTTGAGGTCGTCGGCGAGGCGGCGGGCTGCTTCGGTCTCGATGGGGCCGCGTGGTTCGACCTCCTCGCCGGCGAGGCGGGCGGCCATGAGCCGGATCATGGCGACCTTGATCATTGCTTCGGCGTGCGCGGTCTTGCGCTCGTAGTCCCGTGCCAACCGTCTGCACCGTCCCAGCCAGGAGAATGTCCGCTCGACCACCCACCTGCGGGGCAGCACCTGGAAGCCTTTCACATCCGCGTTGCGCGGCACCGCGACGATCTCCAGGTTCTCGCGTTCCGCCGCCCAGCCGACCAGGCCCGCATCGACGATGTTGACGTAGCCGCCGTCGACCCAGACGAGCCCGACCTGTGGGAACAGTTCCCGGATGCCGGAGAGGACGAGCTTCGCGCCCGCCCGGTCCTGCACCGAGGCCGAGTGCACCACCGCCCGCAGGACCAGCCCGCAGGTGTCCACGAGCAGGTGCCGCTTGCGGCCCCGCACGCGCTTTCCCGCGTCGTAGCCGATCGCCTCGCCGCCCTGGTGGCTGCGGGCCGACTGCGAGTCCAGCACCGCCGCCGAGGGCTGCGGATCCCGCCCGTCCGCCACCCGGACCCGCTCGCGCAGTGTCTCGTGGACCCGGTTCCACGTGCCGTCGGCCGTCCAGGCGCGGAACCACCGGTAGGCCACGTCCCACGGCGCGAGATCGTGCGGCACCAGGCGCCACGCACATCCGCTGACCAGCACGTACAACACGGTGTCCACGACCAGCCTGCGCGGGAACTTCAACGGCCGCCCTCCCCGACGCGGATCCCGCTCGGGCAGCAGAGGCTCGATCACCAGCCACTGGGCATCCGTCAACGACGAGTCGTAGGAAGGCTTGCACGCGCAGACACACATGGCGGTGATCGTCGCGGATGCCTCGACCGCGACGATCACCGCCAGTGCATCACGCCACGAAGTTGATCAATTACCCAACACTTTCTGAGGCGGACGGCCTGCTGGGCGGCGGTCAGCGCCGAGTCGCCGGGCCGGACGCCGTCCGAGGGGAGGACGCGAGGAGTGAGTCCGTCCGAGGCGAGTACGCCTGGGGCCGGTCCGTCGGCGGCCGGCCCGTCCGGGGCGGTTTCGTCGAGCCGGAGGCTGTAGCTGATGAGGCGGCGCAGCCTGCGCAGCTGGTCCTCCTCGCCGAATTCGGGGTCCGGCTGGTCCAGCAGGCGCTTCAGGACCAGCGCCGCCACCGGCGACAGGCTGGAGGGGTAGCCGGGCAGCCGGCTCTCGACGGCGGCGAGGACGTCCGGTTCGCACGCCCGCACGGCGGGCAGCATGAGGGCCGCCAGCGGTTCGGCGTGCGGCAGTACGGCGCCGTTGGCGGCCAGGGCCGGCAGGAGCGCGTCGGGCCGCTCGGCGATGCTCCGGGCCAGTGCGGCGTCCAGGGCCGGGTGGGCGGGGTGGTCCACGACCCGCCCCACCCCGGTGCAGCCGCGGGCGCGGGCGAGGATCTCCACGGTCTCGGTGGCCGCCGCGATCCGCTGCTGCGGCGAGGCGGGGTGCGGCGGGTCCAGCAGGGCGAGCAGGTACTCCTCGGAGCGTCCCGAGCTCTCCGGCGTGCTCAGCACCCGGCGGACCAGGATCTCGCCGATCCGGCTCGGGCCGACGGGGGCGACCAGGCCGTCCTCGGCCGGGTAGAGCATGCGCAGGAGGGCGTTGACGACGTTCATGTTGAGGGGCGGCTGGTGGGGGAACGCCTCGGCCCGGACCCGTTCCAGCAGGGCGATCAGCCGGTCCGAGCGCCGCCCGGGGGCGAGGACCGGGACGAGGAGGAGCCCTTCCGCCAGGAGCCGGCCGGCCTCGCCGGCCAGGGCCGGCTCCGCGGGCAGCCACGCCGTGAGCTGCGCGTGCCAGACCCGGACCTCGTGGTCGCAGAGCCGTTCCAGCGGATCGCCGTGCCCGGACCAGCTGCTTCCCCGGGCGAGGGTGAGGACGGCGTCCAGCGCGAGTGCCAGCACGCCGAGCAGCGAGTCCTCCCGCCCGGCGCGCGACGGAAGGCTCCTCGGTACGGGCAGGCGGTCGTGGCCGAGTCGTCGGGCGAAGACCTCGAAGGCCGAGACGACCAGCGCGGCGGACGAGGCGTCCCCGGCGGAAGCAGCGGAAGCAGCGGAAGGGACGGAGGGGATCGTCCTGGGGAGCTCCACGACGCTGGCGTCGGCCAGCGCCCAGTCGTCGACGCCGCTCTGCAGCGCCCGCCAGAAGGGCTCGGCCGTGCGGGCGAGCAGCAGCAGGCGCAGCCGGGGCTGCTCGGGTCCGAACCGCGAGACGTGGTCCACCAGGGCGCGGATGTCCTCCAGCCGGGCCTGGGCATAGTCGAAGACGGCGAGGACCGCCAGACCGTCGTCGAGGGCGGTGGTCAGCTCGTCCAGCCACCCCGCTCCCGCGAGGCTGCT
Organism: Kitasatospora sp. NBC_01300; assembly: GCF_041435235.1. NCBI lineage: Bacteria > Bacillati > Actinomycetota > Actinomycetes > Kitasatosporales > Streptomycetaceae > Kitasatospora > Kitasatospora sp. NBC_01300. Next base: position 4,453,259 of record NZ_CP108408.1, read on the forward strand.
GCGCTGCACGAAGCCCGCGAGCCAGCCGTCCTCGGCCATCAGCCGGCACAGTTCGGCGGCGAGCCTGGTCTTGCCGGAGCCGCCCGGCGCGTGGAGCAGGCGCAGCAGCAGCGGGGTCCCGTCGGCGCACCAGGCCCGCAGTTCGGCGAGTTCCGGGCGGTCCACGAAGGGCATCGCGCCCTGCGTCAGCAGCTGGGCGGGGGTCGGCCGGGGTGTCTGGCGGGGGCGGTGGTGCCCGTACGCCCCGAAGAGCCGGACCTGGCGCCCGGCCCGGTCCATCGCCAGGTCGTACCAGGCCGTGCCGGGCCGGTGGCCGAGTCCGTTGCGCCGGGCCAGTTCGGGGAAGCAGGCCCGCACCGCGTCGACGGGGACCATCCAGCCGCCCAGGACGGCCGTCTCGTCGCGGGAGGTCTTGAGCACTCCGCACACCCGCCCGGTGGCGGGGTCGAGCACGAGGCTGCCGCTGAACCCCTGGACGACCTGGTCGCTCCTGAGCCGGACGAAGTGGCCCGCTTCGCCGGAGCGGCCGACGACGGAGAGGTACAGGGTGTCCCGGTGGATGCCGGCGTCCAGGGTCGCGTCGCTGAATCCGTGGACGATCACGTCCGAGCCGCCGGGGGGCACCTGGTCGGCGAGCCAGACGCCCGCGGTGTCCAGCGGTTCGGGGAGCCGGAGCACCGCGAGGTCCGGGTACGCGTAGATGCCGCCGTCCGGGTCCTGCCGCGGTTCCCGGGCGACCACCTCGGCGCGGAGCGTGCGCCCGTGCACCGTCACCGCCGGGTGCGGGTCGGAGCGGACGACGTGGGCGCAGGTCAGCACGGTGTCGGGGGCGACCAGGAAGCCGGTGCCGGAGCTCTCCGCGGTCTCGATCAACACCGCTTGTTCCGTGGCGAGTCGGCTGACGGCCTCCCGGCGCCGCCGGGTCTCGTTGTCGGGGATCACGCGGGGTCCCTTCGATCGGGGGTGCCAGGGTGTCGTGCCCGGCCGTCGGAATCCGGTGACGGAGGTGTGCCGGGACGTAGTTGACGCAGGGTCCAGCCGTGGGCGCCGGGGGTCAAGGGGGCGGTGTGGGCGGTGAGGAGTTCGGCGGCGCGGCGGTACGAGAGGCGGGCGCGGCCGGTGTGGGGGCAGCGGTCGGGGGCGGGGGTGCCGGCGGGGGCGCGGCGGTCGGTGAGGAAGAGCGGGCCGGCGGTGCGGCCGGCGACGAGGAGGGGGAGCAGCCGGGCGGTGCCGCTCCGCCAGTGGACGGGGGTGCGGCCGGGCCGGTGGAGGGTGCGGTGCCGGGGCAGGTCGAGGTGGTCGGTGTCGAGGGCGAGGACGGTGTCGATGGCGGCGCCGGACTCGTGGAGCAGGTGCCAGAGCGACTGTTCGCGCAGGGGCGCGCGGAGGGCGAAGAGGGCGCGCAGGTCGTCGGGGGTCAGGGGAGTGGCGGTCGGTCCGGGCCGCGGGGCGGGGTGCAGGTCGGTGGTGGGGTCGTCGTCGAGCCAGCGCTGGGCCCGCCACCAGGCCACGGCGGCGCGCAGGGTGGAGAGTTCGCGGTTGAGCGTGCGCGGGTCGGTGTCGGCGCGGCGGCGGTCGGCGGCGGTGCGCAGGCGGCGGGCGGCGTCCGGGTGGTCGAGCAGGGCGAGCGGGAGGACGGGCGGCCGGGCGCGCCGTCGTTCGGGGCCGGTGGGGGCGGGGCGGTCGGCGAGGGCCCAGGCCCAGGTGTTCAGGGCGATCCGGTAGATCCGCCGGGAGCCTTCGGCGAGCCCGGAGGCGGCCAGGTAGCGCTCGACGGCGACGGCGTACTCGACCGGGGGGAGCTCTGCCATGGCGGGGCCTCTTCCGCAGTAAATCGTCTCGGTCCGGACTCCTCAAGGCTATCCATGGAGCGCAGTAAATCGCAGGTGAACGGCCATATTTGAGGCCGTTTACTGCGGCAGTCGGCAGAGCGCGAAATATTGATGCCAAAAGACTCAACTTTTCCCCGGGAAACCCTTGAACGCCGTTCCCGTCCGGAGGCAGACTGCCGCCCATGGCAGTGGATGTGGAACGGATCCCGGGTCGCCGCCGGCGGCTGGGAGACCGGCTCGCCGTGCTGGGCGAGCGCGATTTCGCGTGGTTCTTCGTCGGTTACTCGACCTCCCTCCTCGGCTCCTCGATGGCGCCGGTGGCGGTGGCCTTCGCGGTGCTCGACGGCGGTGGTGGCGGAACCGACCTGGGGTGGGTGATGGCGGCCCGGATCCTGCCGGTGGTGCTGGTGCTGCTGGCCGGCGGGGTGATCGCGGACCGGTTCGGCAGCCGCCGGGTGATGCTGGGCTCGGACGTCCTGCGCGGGCTCGTCCAGGCGGTGTTCGCCGCGCTGCTGACGGCCGGGCGGGCGCCGGTCTGGGCGATGGTCGCGCTGGTGGCGGTGTGGGGGATCGGGGAGGGGCTGTTCCTGCCGGCCCTCGGGGCGATCGTGCCCGGCCTGGTGCGCCGGAAGGAGCTCCTGGCCGACGCGAACACCCTGCTGGGGCTGGCCCGTTCGGTGGCCACGGTGGCCGGGCCCGCGACGGCCGGCCTGGTGACGGCGACGCAGGGCCCGGCGGTGGTCCTGCTGGCCGACGCGGTGACGTACGGCGTCGGCGCGTTCGCCCTGGCCAGGCTCCGGCTGCCCGACCGGGCGGCGGACGCGGCCGGAGGCGAGCAGTCGATGCTCGCCGAACTGCGGGACGGCTGGTCGGAGTTCGCCTCCCGGCCGTGGTTCTGGATCACCACCGTCCAGATGGGCCTGTTCAACCTGCTGGTCTGGGCGCCGTTCCTGGTGCTCGGCCCGCTCACCGCGCAGCGGGACCTCGGCGGCGCCCGGGCCTGGGGCCTGGTGATGGGGGTGTACGGCGTCGGCGCGGTGCTGGGCGGGCTGGTGATGCTCGGGCGCCGGCCCGAGCGGCCGCTCGCGGTGGCCACCGTGGCCACGCTGGCCTGGGCGCTGCCCTCCGCCGCGCTCGCGGCCGGTGCGCCGCTGCCGTGGGTGGTGGCCGGCGCGCTGGTGGCGGGGGGCGGCTCGGCGGTCAGCGGGACGCTGCTCAGCACGACGATGCAGAGCTGGGTGCCGCCGGAGGTGCTCGGCCGGGTCAACTCCTTCGGGGCGCTCGGCGCGTTCGTGCTGGGGCCGCTCGGGCTGGCGGCGGCCGGGCCGGCGGCGGACCGGATCGGCGTGGCCAAGGTGCTGCTGCTCGGTGCGGTCTGGCAACTCGTGGCCGGTACGGTGGTGTTGGCGGTGCCGGCGGTCCGGAACCGCCGCTGGGAGGGGAACCGGCACGGCGAGGACGGGCGCCCGGGCGAGGACGGGCGTCACGGCGACCAGGAGGGCGCGCCCTGACCCGCGCTGGTCCGACCTTCCCGTGATCCGCCGACCACCCGCCCCCGAACGGCTCCGGGGCGCACCCCCGGCCCCGGTGCGGCCCACCGCGCCCGGCCGGCTCCGGAGCGCGACCAGGTCCGGCCGTCGCACCCCCGCCGCCCGCGGCGGGCGCCGCGGCCGGACCGGTCGTACGGTGGAGGGAGTGGGGGTGGACGGAGGAGGTTTGACCATGCCCGGTTCGCTCACCATCAGCCACCACGAGTCTGCGGCCACCTTGGACCGCACGGACGCCGAGCGGCTCGCCACCGTACTGGCGGAGCTGGCGTACCTGCTGGAGATCCCGGGGCCGAACCGGATCAACGACGCGCAGCTCACCCTGCTGTGCGAGGGCCGGGCGCCGGACCGCGCCGAGCTGTCGCACTGGTCCCGGGCGCTCGCGGCCGAGCTGAAGGGGCGGCGCTGACGGCCCCGCTGCCCGCGCCGCAGCCGACGGTTCCGGTGCCCGCCGACGCCGGAGGCACGCCGCCCCGCCCGCCGTACGATGGCGTGCGGGGCGGGCGGACGTCGTGCGCCCCGCGGGCGCCGGGGTGGCCGGCGGCCGGTCCGGCGGAGGGTGGGGGCCCGAGCGTGCCGCAGTCCTGGTCGATGTCCTGGCTGACCGTGGAGACGCCGCTGCCCAGCGGCCCGATGCACATCGCCGTGACGCCGCTGGGCGTGGCGGCGGCCGGGTACGGCGGGCGGGAGGGCGAACTGCCGCCGTGCACCGACGCGTCGAAGACCGCCGCCGTCCGGGACCGGATCGGCGCCTATCTGGCGGGCCGCAGCCGTGAGTTGGGCCTGCCGATCGACTGGAGCCTGAGCTCCGGCCCGCACCGCACCGTGCTGCGCACGCTCTGGCAGGAGGTGCCGTACGGCCGGACCATCACCTACGGCGAACTGGCGGCCCTCAGCGGGGTGTTCGAGGACGTGGCCGAGCCCGGCCTGGCGGCGCGGACGGTCGGCCAGATGATGGCCGCCAATCCCGTCGCCCTGCTGGTGCCCTGCCACCGGGTGGTGGCGGCGGACGGGATCGGCGGCTTCGGCGGCGGCCGGGTGGGGATCGACGTGAAGCGCTGGCTGCTCACCCTGGAGGGCGTGCTGGAGCCGACGCTCGACTGGAACGGCCCGCTGTAGCACCGGGGTTGCCGTCGGCGCGGCCGCACCGAGATCCGCGAGCCGTGAGCCCCGCACGAGCCGCCCGCCGTCGCGTCCGGGCTACCGCTGCCGGACGAGGGAGACCGGGGCGGGCGCCCGGCGCTGCTGCACCGGCTGGATGCCGGAGACCAGCGTGTACTCGACGCCGTGCACGTCCGGATCCACCCCGGTGGGCTCCGGCCGTTCGCCGAGCGCCAGCCGGACGGCGTCCCAGGGCAGGTTGAGGCCGCACAGTCGCAGCTGGTGGAGCCCGGCGGCGGGCCGGGTGTTGACGTCGATCACCACCGGTCGCCCGGCCAGTTCGCGGAACTGGATGTTGGACAGGTACGCCATCCGGCTCGCCCCGACCAGGCGCCGGACCGGCTCCAGGTACCGCGGATCGGTGGTGAAGCCGCGGCGGCGGCCCGCCTTGGTGCGGCCGACCACGGTGAGCGGGTGGCCGTCCCGGTCGGCGAGGCAGTCCACCGAGACCTCCGGCCCGTCCAGGTAGGGCATCACCAGCAGGTCGACGGGCTCGTCCCGCTCGCCCCCCGGGCCCGGTCGGGCGGACAGGGCGGCGGCCACCTGCTCGACCTGGACCCGGTGGTCCCAGCCGTGCAGCCGCCGCGGCCCGTACGGCTCCCGGGTGAGCACCCGGAAGCCCGCGCCGCCCGCGCCGGTGGTGGGTTTGAGGCAGGCGGTGTGCCCGGCGGCCTCGATCCGGTCGACGGCGTCGAGCAGTTCGTCGGCGGTGCGCACCCGCCACCAGGGCGGGGTGGGCAGTCCGGCGGCGGCGATCGCCCGGTAGCCGTCGGCCTTGCTGGTGTAGGTGGCGACGGCGGTGGCCGGCGGGCAGAGCAGGGTGGTGCCGATCGCCTCGAACTCCGGCCGGGCGAGGGCGATGGCGAGCTGGTGCAGTTGCGGGAGGAAGACGGTTATGGAGTGCCGGGCGCAGTAGTCGAGCGCGTAGCCGACGTAGGCGTCGGCGGGCAGGTCGGCGGGTTCCAGGGCGCCGTGGTCGGCGGCGGCGAGCACCGGGGAGTCGGGGTCGGCGTGGGTCGCGTGGACCGCCACCGGGCGAGGGGCGGTGCGGAGTTGTTCGATGAAGAAGACGTTCTCGGCGTAGGTGCGGTTGAGCCAGACACGGACGGGGGCTGTCAAGACTGCCTCCCAGGGCATGGGGTGACGAAGGGTCAGGGCTCGTGGTCGGCCGTGCTCGTCAACTGGCCTGGCGGCCCTGTGAGGTGGCACCTTAGCGGCCGGCTCCCCGGGCCCGGACGGGAGGGGCGCCGGGTGCGCGGGCGTCAAGGGGTGGCGACGGAAGGGGTGTCGATGGGGGAAGATGGGAGGCGGTATTCCCGATAAGTTCGAATAATCAGTCGAACAGATATCGATCGGGTGATCCAGTCGTACTATTTGTTCGGTTATCCCGAACCACTCGAACGAGTGATTGCGGCATGCACCCGAATGGGCCCACCATGAAGCTGCAACATGAATGCGCAAGGCGACACTTCATCGGGCATGCGAAGGGCTCCCCCTATGTCGACCGAAACCAATGCCGGTGTTCCCGCGCCCAGCGCGCAACCGGAGATCCGGCAGCAGCAGAGTCTGAGCACGGCGGGTGCGCGGAACCTCGCCACGACCACCAAGTCCGCGCCGCAGATGCAGGGCATCAGCCCGCGCTGGCTGCTCAGGACGCTGCCCTGGGTGCAGGTGTCCGGCGGTACCTACCGGGTCAACCGCCGTCTGCGCTACTCGGTCGGCCGCGGTCGGGTGAGCTTCGTCAAGACCGGCTCCGAGGTGCGGATCGTCCCGCCGACGCTGGCCGAGGTGCCGGTGCTGCACGGCTTCCAGGACGAGGCCGTCCTGACGGAGCTGGCCGGGCGCTTCGTCCAGCGGGAGTTCGCCGCCGGCGACGTACTGGTCTCCGCCGGTTCGACGATCAACGAGGTCTTCCTCATCGCGCACGGCAAGCTCGAACGGCTCGGCACCGGCAAGTACGGCGAGGAGACGGTGGTCGGCACCCTCGCCGACGGCGACCACCTCGGCGACGAGGCCCTCCAGCAGGAGGACGGCGCCTGGCCGTACACCGTCCGGGCCGCCACCTCCGGCACCGTGATGGCACTCTCCTGGCCCGCCTTCCAGGAGCTCCACGACCGCTCCGAGGCCCTGCAACTGCAGGTCATCGAGTACCTGAACGGCTTCCAGCAGGCGCAGAACAAGCACGGCGAGGCCGCGATCGACCTCTCCGCCGGCCACCAGGGCGAGTACGAGCTGCCCGGCGCCTTCGTGGACTACGAGCTCAAGCCCCGCGAGTACGAGCTGAGCGTCGCGCAGACCATCCTCAAGGTGCACTCCCGCGTCGCCGACCTCTACAACCAGCCGATGAACCAGACCGAGCACCAGCTCCGGCTGACCATCGAGGCGCTGCGCGAGCGCCAGGAGCACGAGCTCGTCAACAACCCCGAGTTCGGCCTGCTGGAGAACGCCGCGTACGACCAGCGGATCCAGACCCACTCCGGCCCGCCCACCCCGGACGACATGGACGAGCTGCTCAGCCGCCGCCGCGGCACCAAGATGTTCCTCGCCCACCCCAAGGCCATCGCCGCCTTCGGCCGCGAGTGCAACAAGCGCGGCCTCGTCCCCGGCACGGTCGAGGTCGAGGGCAAGCACGTCACGGCCTGGCGCGGGGTGCCGGTCTTCCCGTGCAACAAGATCCCGATCAGCGGCGGACACACCAGCTCGATCATGGCGCTGCGCGTCGGCGAGGACAACCAGGGCGTCGTCGGCCTGCACCAGACCGGAATTCCGGACGAGTACCAGCCGAGCCTTTCGGTGCGGTTCATGGGAATCGACGACAAGGCCGTCATTTCCTACCTGGTCAGCGCCTATTACTCCGCCGCGATTCTCGTCCCGGACGCGGTCGGCGTCCTGGAGAACGTGGACGTCGCGCAGCGCTAGGCGCTGTCCGGGGCGCGGCTCCGCCATTCCGGCCGGGCGCGCGATATCCGGGCACGCGCCCAGGCCCGGGGCCGGGCACCGACCGACCGGAGCCGTTCGGAATTTCCACGCCGCCCGGCCGGGGGACCCACACCCCGGCCGGGCGGCGCGCCGCGGCACGTCCGGAAAGCGGGCCGGCCGCCGACTGGCCCGACTGCCGACTGGCCCGGCCGCCGGTCGATCCGGCCACCGACCGGGTCGGCCGACCCACGACCGGCACCTCACACCAGGCCGCCTCACCGCAGGCCGACAGGGGGAGAAACCCATGACGAGCTCCACACTGGAGCGGGACCACAAAGAGGGGAACGAGGCGGCGGACGTCCTCGCCCGGGCCCGCAACCTGGTCGACCCGGTCCTGCGGGCCGCCGTCGACTCACTGCCCGGCGCGATGCGCAAGGTCGCCGGCTACCACTTCGGCTGGTGGGAGGCGGACGGCTCGCCCGTCGAGGCCCCCTCCGGCAAGGCGATCCGGCCCGCCATGGTCCTCGCCGCCGCCCAGGCGCTCGGCGGCACGACCGCCGAGGCCACCGCCGCGGCCGCCGCCGTCGAGCTGGTGCACAACTTCACGCTGCTCCACGACGACGTCATCGACCGGGACGAGACACGCCGCCACCGGCCCACCGCCTGGCGGGTGTTCGGCACCACCGAGGCCATCCTGGCCGGGGACGCCATGCACTCGCTGGCACTGCGCCTGCTCGCCGAGGACGCCCACCCGGCCGCCCGCGGTTCGGTCCGCCGGCTCACCGACTGCGTGGTCGAGCTGTGCGAGGGCCAGCAGATCGACTGCGCCTTCGAGCAGCGCAGCGACGTCTCGCTCGCCGAGTGCCTGGCGATGGCGGAGGCCAAGACCGGCGCCCTGCTCGGCGCCGCCTGCGCGATGGGCGCCCTGTACGGCGGCGGGTCGGAGGAGGCCGCGCAGGCGATGGACGGCTTCGGCCGGGAGATCGGCCTGGCGTTCCAGCTGATCGACGACCTGATCGGCATCTGGGGCGATCCGGCGGTGACCGGCAAGCCGGTGGGCGCGGACCTGGTCGCCCGGAAGAAGTCGCTGCCGGTGGTCGCGGCGCTGGGCTCCGGCACCCCCGAGGGGGCCCGGCTAGCCGGGCTGTACGCCCTCGAACGCCAGCTCAGCCCCGAGGAGTTGGCGCAGTGCGCGGCGTCCGTCGAAGGCGCCGGCGGCCGCGGCTGGGCGCAGGGCGAGTCCTGCGAGCGGATGGCGGCGGCGATGGCGCAGCTGGCCACGGCCGTCCCGGAGCCGTCGGCGGCCGACGAACTGCTGGTGCTGGCCGAACTGGTCACCCGCCGCAGCCACTGACCGGGCTGGTCAGACTGGCCGGTCCGACCGGACTCGGCTGACCGGGTTCGTCGGAAGCGGGAAGTCGGCCGGCCCGACTTCCCGCTCCGGGCCCGGCGCCTCAGCGTCGGTAGCCGGTAGCCCGCGGGCGCCCGGGAAGCATCGGACCACCCGACATGCTGACCCGCCCCGCCCCGCATAGCATCCCCTATGTACTCGTATGTCCAGAATTCCGGTGTGCGCCTGCGCCGCCGGCCTTCCGCGTACTGGGGAGAGCGACGAGCATGGCCAACCCGGCACTCGTGGACCCGGCCACGATCCGCGCGACCGCCGCCGAGGCCTGGATCCGTGGCTACCCGATCCTGCGGAACTACCGCACCCTGTACGCACAGGCACTGGACGACGCGGACCCGGGGTACGTCGGCGGCTTCGGCGTCTTCCGCCACCGCTCGCAGCCGTTCACCCCGGCCGACACCGACGTCGCCTCCCCCGACAACGACACCCTGCACTCCTGGGCCTGGCTCGACCTGCGCGCCGAGCCGTGGGTGGTGTCCGTCCCGGCCACGGACCGCTACTACGTCCTCCCGCTGCACGAACTCGACACCGTGTACGCAGGGTTCGTCGGTGCCCGGAGCACCGGCCAGGAGGCCGGCGACTACCTGGTGGCCGGCCCCGACTGGCAGGGCGAGCCCCCGCCCGGTGTCCGGGGCGTGCTCCGCACCGCCACCCGCCTGGTCGGCATCCTCGGCCGCACCCACCTCACCGGCGACACCCCCGCGGACGTCGCCGAACTGAAGGCCGTCCAGCAGCAGTACCGGCTGCGCCCGCTGCACGAGTACGCCGGCACCCCGGCGCCCGCCCCCGCGCCGGAGCCTGTCTGGCCGGTCTGGCGCGAGGAGGTGCTGGACACCGTCGAGTTCCTCGGCTTCCTCGACTTCCTGCTCGGCTTCTTCCCGCTCCGCGGGCCCGTCGAGCTGCCGCCCGCCGAGGTCGACCTGCGCGGCCGCCTCACCGACCTCGGCGTCGACGGGCGCGGCGAGTTCGAGCCCGCCACGCTGCCGATCGAGGTCCGGGCCGAGATCGTGCGCGGCATCGCGGACGGCCGCGCACGGCTGGAGCGCGCCGCCGCCGAATCCGAACCCACCAGCCCGGCCGCACTCTTCGGCACCCGTGAGCGGATCGGCGGGGACTTCCTCCGCCAGGCCCTCGGCACCAGGCTCGGCCGCTACGGGCTGCCCACCGAGGAGACCTGGTACGGCGGTTGGGCGGCGGACAGCGCGGGCAACCGGCCGCCGAACGCCAGCGACCGCGACTACGTCGTCCGCTTCGGCCCGGACGACCTGCCGCCGGCCCGGTACTTCTGGTCCGCCACCATGTACGCGCTCCCGGACCGCCTGCTGGTCGACAACACCCTGGACCGCTACGCGATCGGCGACCGCACCCCCGGCCTGGTCCGCGACCCGGACGGCGGGCTCACCCTCCACCTCCGGCACAAGCGGCCCGCCGACGCCCAGCACTCCGCCAACTGGCTGCCCGCCCCGGACGGCCCGTTCACGGTCGTCGTCCGGCTCCACGGCCCGGACCGGTCCGCCCTCGACGGCCGCTGGCGCCTCCCGCCGCTCGACCCGAGCTGACCCGCATCCCAGAGACACCGCAGAGACCCGCACCCCAGAGACCCGCACCCCAGAGACCGCCCCCCAGAGACCGCGCCCCAGAGACCGCGCCGACCGGACGAAGGACACCCCGATGAACCACCCCGAGCTGGAGGCCCTGGCCGCCGACGCCTACGTCTACGGCTACCCGCTCGTCGCCGACCTCACCATGGTCGAGCGCTTCTCCCGGGGCGGCCTGGGCACCCTGCCGGCGGCGTCGTTCAACCACTTCAGCCACGCCACCCGGCTGGCCGGGCCCAAGGACCACTTCGTCTCGGTCAACAACGACACCCTCTACTCGATCGCCCAGCTCGACCTCTCCGAAGGCCCGCAGGTACTGCGCGTCCCGGACACCGCGGGCGCCTACTACGTGCTGCAGGTCGTCGGCGCGTGGACGGACAACGTCGCCTACGTCGGCAGCCGCGCCACCGGTACCGGCGAGCAGACCTGGCTGATCGTCCCGCCCGGCTGGCACGGCACCCCGCCCGACCCGGCCCGGGTGATCGAGGCGCCGACCAGGGTGGCGACCATCGTCGGCCGCTTCGCCTGCACCGGGCCGGACGACCTCCCCCGGGTCAAGGCCCTCCAGAAGGCCCTCACCCTGGAGCCGCTGGAGCCCGGCGGGCTGGTCGCCGGACTGCCCGAGCCCGATCCGGAGGTGCCCGAGCGGCTGGCCTTCTTCGAGCGGCTGCGGGTCTGGATGCAGGCCTTCCCGCCGGCCGGTCCGGACGTCGAGTACCAGCAGCGCTTCGCCCCGCTCGGCCTGCTCGACGAGGGCATCTCGCCGTACCGCGCGGCCGCCGCGGACTGGACCCTCGCGCTGGCCAAGGGCCTGGCCGCCGGCCGCGAACGGGTCGAGGACGCCACCCGCCCGCCCGAGGACCACCCGCCCGGCGAGTGGCGCTCGGCGCTCCACCTGTTCGACTACAACATCGACCACCTGGGCCCCGGCACCCTCGACGACCCCGAGTGGCGCATCCCCGACCGCCGCGCCGGCTACCTCAGCCGGGCCGCCGCCGCCCGGGCCGGCCTCTGGGGCAACCACGCCTACGAGGCGTCGTTCGCGATGACCTACGACGACTCCGGCGGCCGCCCGCTCAGCGGCGCGCACCGCTACACGTTGCGGTTCGACCAGCCACCGCCCGCCGAGGCGTTCTGGTCCGTCACGATGTACGCGCTGCCGGACTACTACCTGGTGGACAACCCGATCGAGCGCTACGCGATCGGCAACCGCACCCCGGGCCTGGTGTACGGCGCGGACGGCTCGCTCACCCTGACGCTCCAGCACGAGCAGCCCGAGGACGAGGTGGAGGCGGCCAACTGGCTGCCCGCCCCGGTCGGCGAGTTCCGGCCGATCATCCGGCTCTACCAGCCGAAGCCGGCCGTGCTGGACGGCAGTTACCGGGTGCCGCCGATCGACCGGAGCTGACCGCCGTCGCCGCCGGGCGCGGACGTCGAGGGGGGCACCGGACGCTCAGTGCGGAGCCGGGGTCGCGGTGCCCGGCGCGGTGCCCGTCGGGGTGCCCGAGGGCGGTGGCGAGGACGGGTGCGCCGACGCCGACGCCGACGCCGACGACGAAGGCGAGGGCGAGGGCGACGCCGACGCCGAGGGAGCGCCGGACGACGGCGACCCCGACGGGGACGGAGCCGCCGTGGCCGTCCCCGACGGCTGCGGGGAACCGCCCGGCCGTGGGTCCGCCGTGGCCGACGACGACGCCCCCGGGGCGGCGGGGGAGGAGGCCGAGCCGCCCCGGTTGTGCGGTCCGCCCTCCAGGGTGACGACCGCCTGCGAGGGCGGCAGCGCGATCCGGGCGGTCCAGTGCGCCGTGGGCGCGAGGTCCTCGTCCACGGTGACGGTCACGGTGATCCGCTGGCCCGGTGCGAGGGTGCCGGAGTCGCGGCTGAGCCGCAGCCAGGCGGCGTCCGTCACGGCGTGCCAGTGGATCTCGGTGGTGCCGGAGTCGGTGAGGGTGAGGATGGTCCGGCTGCCGTACTCGGCGGCCTCGACGGTGAGGAGTCCGGCCGGGGCCGGTTCGGCTCCGCCCGGGCCGCCCCCGGCCGCGGGTGCCCGCCCGACGGCGGGGGCGGGGGCGGCGACCAGGGCCGGACTGCCGATCGGGGTCGCCCCGCGGGCCGGTACCGGGACCGCCGGGCCCTGGAGGGTCAGCCGTGGAAAGCCGAGGGGCAACGTTTCTGCACCGATCACCCCGGCACCCACCGTCCCCGCACCCGCCAACTCCATCCCCGGCACCCCCGGCACCCCCGTGCCCGCCGGTGCGCCCGCCGTCGGCCACGGCTTCGACGGCTGCTGCCCGCCCGTCCGCCCGGCCTCCTCGACCCGCACCGCGGACACCGCGGCCGCCGTCCCCGCCCCGCTGCCCCGGTGCCCCGCCCACAGGGCGACCACCGGCGCCGCCAGGACGGCCGCGAGCACCCCGGTGGTCACCACCCGCCGACGCACCGCCAGCGCCCGGCCCGCGTCCGGCGCCCGGTGCCGGGGGAAGCCGCCCTGGTCGAACCGCAGCCCCGACTCGGCCGTCGGCGCCGCCCCCGCCCGCCGCACCGCACCGACCGCCGACGGCAGGTGGCCGATCACCGACGGCAGGTACGCCGCTCCCTCGCCCGAGGGCGCCGGAGAAGGCGCCGGGGCGGGGGCGGGAGCCGCCAGCAGCGGCAGCCCGGACATCCCCGCCGCGCCCTCCGCCACCTCGCCGGCCACCCGCCCCGCCGTCCCCCGGCAGGTCGGGCAGTCCACCACGTGCTGCACCAGCTCCCGGCGCAGCGCCGGGCCGAGCACCCAGTCCCGCCAGGACTCCGCCCCGGCCCCGCCGAGCCGGTCCAGCTCCGGGCAGCTGCCCACCCCGAGCACCAGCAGCGCCGCCCTGGTCCTGGCCACCTCCGCCTCGGCGGCGGCGAGCAGCGCGCGGGTCCGCTCGAACGGCAGGCCCAGCACCGCCGCCACCTCGTGCGGGGTCAGCCGGTGCCGGACGGACAGCTCCAGCGCCTCGCGCTGCTCCGGGTCGGTGCCGGCCGCCTCCGGCCAGGCGAGCGAGGCCAGCTCGCGCCGCCGCCGGGCCGCCTCGGCCTCGGTCGGCTCCGCCGTGGCGTCCCGCCCGGCGCCGCCCGCGAGCCGCCGCAGGCAGCAGTACCGGGCCAGCGAGAACAGCCAGGCCCGGACCAGCCCGGGCTCGGTCAGCCGGGCGCCGTGCCGCCGTGCCAGCTCGCGGGCCTCGCGCAGGGCGCCGGTGGCCGCGTCGTGCTCGCACAGCACCGAGAGGCAGTAGGTGAACAGGCCGTCCACCTGCCGGTCGTACGCCGCCAGCACGGCGGCCGGCGGCCCTTCAGTACGCGTTGTCACCCGTCCGACGGTAGAGACGGCGGGCGGCACACCCCGGCCGTTCGCCGTGTATGTACTTCTTTCGGGTAACAACATCGCCCATCTGTGTGGGTTTGGGCCCGGCTCCGGTGGAGCAAGGCGTTGTCGGACCCAGGCGCTACGGTGGGCCGCATGGCTGCCCGTACCAAGACCACCGCCAAGCCGCGCCCGGCGTACCGCTGCACCGAGTGCGGCAACCAGCTGCCCAAGTGGGTCGGCCGCTGCCCGGAGTGCAACGCCTGGGGCACGGTCGAGGAGTACGGCGCGGTGCCGATCCGGACGACGGCCGCGGGCCCGGTCAGCTCGCCGGCCCGTCCGATCGGCCAGGTGGACGGCCAGGTCGCGACGGCCCGCTCGACGGGCGTGCCGGAGCTGGACAGGGTGCTCGGGGGCGGGCTGGTCCCCGGCGCGGTCGTCCTGCTGGCCGGTGAGCCCGGCGTCGGCAAGTCCACCCTGCTGCTGGACGTCGCGGCCAAGGCCGCCACCGACCGGCACCGCACGCTCTACGTCACCGGCGAGGAGTCGGCCGGTCAGGTCCGGCTGCGCGCGGACCGGATCAACGCGCTCTCCGAGCACCTCTACCTCGCCGCCGAGTCCGACCTCGGCGCGGTGCTCGGGCACATCGACGCGGTCAACCCCGGTCTGCTGATTCTGGACTCGGTGCAGACCATCGCCTCCGCCGAGCTGGACGGCGCCCCCGGCGGTCCGGCCCAGGTCCGCGAGGTGGCGGGCGCGCTGATCCGGGTGTCCAAGGAGCGCGGCATGGCGACGCTGCTGGTCGGCCACGTCACCAAGGACGGCCAGATCGCCGGCCCGCGCCTGCTGGAGCACCTGGTGGACGTGGTGCTCAGTTTCGAGGGGGACCGGCACGCCCGGCTGCGGCTCATCCGCGGGATCAAGAACCGCTACGGCGCCACCGACGAGGTGGGCTGCTTCGAGCTGCACGACGAGGGCATCGTCGGCCTGGCCGATCCGTCCGGCCTCTTCCTGACCAGGCGTGACAAGCCCGTCCCGGGCACCTGCCTCACCGTCACCCTGGAGGGCAAGCGCCCGCTGGTGGCGGAGGTGCAGGCGCTGATGGTGGATTCGCAGATCCCGTCCCCGCGGCGCACCACCTCGGGCCTGGAGTCGCCCCGGATCGCGATGATCCTGGCCGTGGTGGAGCGGCACGGCGGGGTGAAGCTCGGCAAGCAGGACATCTACACCGCGACGGTGGGCGGGGTGAAGCTGAGCGAGCCGTCCGCCGACCTCGCGATCGCGCTCGCGGTGGCCAGCTCCTCCTCGGACACCCCGCTGCCCAGCAACCTGGTGGCGATCGGCGAGGTCGGCCTGGCGGGCGAGGTACGGCGGGTGACGGGGGTGCAGCGGCGGCTCGCCGAGGCGCACCGGCTGGGCTTCACGCACGCCCTCGTCCCGCCGGATCCGGGCAAGGTGCCGCCGGGCATGAAGGTGGTCGAGGTGGCCGACATCGGCGAGGCGCTGCGGGCCATCCCGGGCCGCCGCCGGGCCGCCGCCAAGCCGCGTGCCGAGGCGCGTGCTGAGGCGCCGTCGGCGCCGCCGGCCCCGCGCGCGGCCCGGGTCGTCGCGCACCCGGAGGAGCTGATGGAGGGCTGGGAGCCGCTCGACTCCGACGAACTGCGCTGACCCAAGCCCTGTCGATGCCGCACGCAGTTAGACTTTCCCCAGTCTCATTGGCCAGAAGGCAGTACCGAGCGGTACTGAGCGACAGAGCAACAGACCGCGGACCGGCGCACGGCGCGAGGCGCGCGGCACGGGGTCGACCGGAGGAGTCACGTGGCAGCCAGCGACCGGGGGGCGGACAAGGCCTCCCGTGAGGAGGCCCTGCTGCGGGCCTCCCTCAGTGCCATCGCACCCGGCACGGGGCTGCGCGACGGCCTGGAGCGGGTGCTCCGGGCCAACACCGGCGGCCTGATCGTGCTCGGTTTCGACAAGACGGTCGAGTCGATCTGCACCGGCGGCTTCGTCCTGGACGTCGAGTTCACCGCGACCCGGCTGCGCGAGCTGTGCAAGCTGGACGGCGCGGTGGTGCTGGACAAGGACATCACCAAGATCGTCCGGGCCGGCGTGCACCTGATGCCGGACTCCACCATCCCCACCGACGAGACCGGCACCCGCCACCGCACCGCGGAGCGGGTCAACCGGCAGACCGGCTTCCCGGTGGTGGCGGTCTCGCACTCGATGCGGCTGATCGCGATGTACGTCAACGGCATCCGCCGGGTGCTGGAGGACTCCACCACCGTCCTGTCCCGCGCCAACCAGGCGCTGGCCACCCTGGAGCGCTACAAGCTGCGCCTGGACGAGGTGGCCGGCACGCTGTCGGCGCTGGAGATCGAGGACCTGGTGACGGTCCGGGACGTCACCGCCGTCGCCCAGCGGCTGGAGATGGTCCGGCTGATCGCCACCGAGATCGCCGGCTACGTGCTGGAGCTCGGCATCGACGGCCGGCTGCTCTCGCTCCAGCTGGACGAGCTGATCGCGGGCGTGGAGCCGGAGCGCGAACTGGTCGCCAGGGACTACTTCCCGGAGCGGGCCGCCAAGAAGGGCCGGACGGTCAACGAGGTGCTGGCCGACCTGGAGGCGCTCACCCACGCCGAGCTGCTGGACCTTCAGACGGTCGCCAAGGCGCTCGGCTACTCGGGCTCCCCGGAGTCGCTGGACTCGGCGGTCTCGCCGCGCGGCTACCGGCTGCTGGCGAAGATCCCGCGCCTGCCCAACACGGTGATAGAGCGCCTGGTCGAGCACTTCGGCGGCCTGCAGAAGCTGCTCGCCGCCAGCATCGACGACCTGCAGACGGTCGAGGGCGTCGGCGAGACCCGGGCCCGCTCGGTCCGCGAGGGCCTGTCCCGGCTCGCCGAATCGTCCATCCTGGAGCGCTACGTCTGACCGGGCGCCACGTCCGACCTGACGCACCGCCGCGCACGGCCCCCGGGGAACGCCCCCGGGGGCCGTCGCGCACCCCGCCGAGTCCACCCCCGCCGAGCCGTCTCGGCCGGAGCACCCCGACCGGCCCGCAAGGCACCGAAGCCCCCGGCCGTCGGCCGGGGGCTTCGAGTCGAGTTGAGGGGGGTTCAGCTGTCCAGGCGGATCGAGGAGCGCGCCGAGACCTGGCCGCCGGAGAGCCCGGTGAGGTCGGCGACCACCAGGTAGGTGCCCGCGGCGGGGGGCGCCGGGTCGGCGGTGGCGCACTGCGGCTTGCTGCGGCTGCGGTCCCAGGTGAAGGTCTCGGTCAGGCCGTTGTTGGCCGGGATCTGCACCCAGCTGCTGCCGCGGTCGGACGGGCAGTCGCCGGAGGACCAGACCCGGTCGCCGTTGCTGGCGGTCACGGTGATCGCGGAGGCCGTCCGGCCGAGGTCCACCCGGCAGTTGGCGCCGGAGGCGTTCTTCACGGTGAGCGAGAGCCGCGGCTTGTCCTTGGGCTGGTACGAGTTCTGCGCGCTGGCCAGCTCCAGGGTGACCTGCGAGGAGACGCAGACCGGAAGCGCCATCACCTCGGGCGTGTTCACCACCGGGGCGCCGCCGCCCGAGCCGCCCGCGCCGCCGGAACCGCCGGCCGCACCGCCGCCGCCCGCCGCCGCGCCGCCGCCCGTGCCCCCGCCGGTGGCAGGAGCCGGGTTGGCGCCGCCGCCGGTGCCGCCGGTGCTGAGGCTGACCTCGCCGCCGCCGGAGCCGGCCACCGGGCCGCCGCTCGCATTGCCGCCGCTGCCGCCGCCGCTGCCGCCGCCGGGGCGCGCCGCGGGGCCGCTCGGGGACGCGCCGGGCGTGATGGACTGGGCGGGGGTCTGGCTCTGGGACGGAACGGCCTGCGCGGCCTTGCTCGATGAGCCGCCGTCACCGCCCCCGTCCTGATCGATCATCAGCCAGGCGATCAGGGCGGCGACCGCCACGACGGCGACGAGCACGACGACGCGCCGACGCCAGTAGATCGAGGCCGGCAGCGGTCCCACGGGTTGACGCAGAGAGGGCACGCCCAAACTCTACGAGACTGTGTGTGCCGCTTGACGCACCAACACCGCACAGTCGCCCCTTCCTTCACATGATCCGCCATTTGCGCCGTTCGAGGGAGCTCCGAAGCGGTGGTTCTCCGGGGGATTCGCAGGGGTATCCGGAGTTCTTTTCTCCGCTTCGGTCGCGCCCGTCGCCATGGGAGGATCGAAGGGCCATGGCTGCCATCACCGTCACCCCCGCCCCCGTCCCCCCGGCAGGCGCCGCGCCGGACGCCGTCCGGCTGCCGATGCCCCTGCCGCTGCTGCACGCGACCGTCCTCGACTGGTACGAGGCCGAGAAACGCGACCTCCCCTGGCGGACGCCCGAGGCGACGCCCTGGGCGATCATGGTGAGCGAGTTCATGCTCCAGCAGACTCCGGTGAAGCGGGTGCTGCCCGCCTGGGAGGCGTGGCTGACCCGCTGGCCCACCCCGGCCGACCTCGCGGCCGAGGCGCCCGGCGAGGCGGTCCGGATGTGGGGCCGGCTCGGCTACCCGCGCCGCGCGCTGCGGCTGCACGCGGCCGCGGTGGCGATCACCGAGGAGCACGGCGGCGAGGTGCCGGACGACCACGCCACCCTGCTCTCGCTGCCCGGGGTGGGGGAGTACACGGCCGCCGCGGTCGCCTCCTTCGCCTTCCGCCAGCGGCACGTGGTGCTGGACACCAACGTCCGCCGGGTGTTCGCCCGCGCGGTGTCCGGCGTCGAGTACCCGGCCCAGGCCACCACGGCCGCCGAGCGCCGGACGGCGACGGCGCTGCTGCCCGACGACGCCGAGACCGCGGCCACCTGGGCGGTCGGCGTGATGGAGCTGGGCGCGCTGGTCTGCACCGCGCGCGGCCCGGAGTGCGGGGGCTGCCCGCTGTTCGCCCACTGCGCCTGGCAGCGGGCCGGCCGCCCGCCGTACGAGGGCCCGGCCCGGCGCGGCCAGACCTACGAGGGGACGGACCGGCAGGTGCGCGGCAAGCTGCTCGCGGTGCTGCGGGAGTCGCACGGCTCGGTGCCGCAGGCCCGGCTGGACGCGGTCTGGCCGGACGCGGTGCAGCGGGCCCGGGCGCTGGACGGCCTGGTCGCGGACGGGCTGGTGGAGCCCGTCGAGCAGGGCGTCTACCGGCTTCCCCAGTAGTCGGCCACGAATGCGGGACGGCGCCCCCGGAGGATTTCCTCCGGGGGCGCCGTCGTGTCGGCGGAAGGGCGGTCAGACGGCCGCCGCCTCCAGCGAGGCCTCGGCGGACTTGTCCGCCTTGCCCGTGCCGGTGCCGCGCAGCGGCACCTCGCGCATGAACACCGCGGCGGCGATGGCGACCACGGCCACCCCCGCACCCCACAGGAAGACGGTGTGCATGCCGTTGGACACCGCGTGGTGGTAGGCGTCCTGGATGTTCTCGGGGAGCTTGCGCAGGTCCGCCGGGCTCATCTGGCCCGGGTCCTTCACAGCGCCACCGCCGGCCGCAGCGTGGTCGCCCAGCCGCTCCTTCATGGTGTCGGTGACCCGGTTGTTGAACAGGGCGCCGAACAGCGCGACACCGAAGGAACCGCCGATGGTGCGGAACAGGGTGGCGGTGGAGCTGGCCACGCCCATGTCCTTGAGCTCGACGCTGTTCTGCGCGACCAGCATGGTGATCTGCATCAGGAAGCCCATGCCGGCACCGAGCACGACCATCCAGCAGGCGGAGGTGAAGCTGCTGGTCGTGGTGCCCATGGTGGAGAGCAGCACCATGCCGACGGTCATCACGATGGTGCCGATGATCGGGAATATCCGGTACTTGCCGGTCTTGGTGACGGCCTGGCCGACCACCAGCGAGACGACCAGCATGCCGAACATCATCGGCATCAGCAGCAGGCCGGAGTTGGTGGCCGAGGCGCCCTGGACGATCTGCTGGTAGAGCGGCAGGAAGACGGTCGAGCCGAACATCACGAAGCCGACGATGAAGCCGATGATCGAGACCAGGGTGAAGTTCAGGTTCTTGAACAGGCTCAGCGGCAGCATCGGCTCCTGCACCCGCTGCTCGACGTAGCAGAAGGCGATCAGCGTCGCGGCGGCGAGCGCGGCGAGGCCCAGGATCTGCTTGGAGCCCCAGTCGTACTGCTGGCCGCCCCAGGTGGTGATCAGGACGAGCGAGGTGATGCCCGTCGTGAGCAGGATGGCGCCCCAGTAGTCGATCCGGGCGTTGTTGCGGACCTTCGGCAGCTTCAGGGTGACGACGACCACGGCGAGCGCGATCACGCCGAGCGGCAGGTTGATGTAGAAGGTCCAGTGCCAGCTCAGGTGGTCGGTGATGAAGCCGCCGACCAGCGGGCCGCCGATGGTGGCGAGGGCCATGACCGCCGCGAACATGCCCTGGTACTTGCCGCGGTCACGCGGCGCGACCAGCGCGCCCATGATCGACATGACGCCGACCATCAGACCGCCGGCGCCCAGGCCCTGGAGGGCGCGGAAGCCGATCAGCTCGTTCATGTTCTGCGACAGGCCGGACAGCGCCGAGCCCACCAGGAAGATCACGATCGAGGTGAGGAAGGTGCCCTTGCGGCCGTAGAGGTCGCCGAGCTTGCCCCAGATCGGGGTGGAGGCGGCGGTGGCCAGGGTGTACGAGGTGACGACCCAGGACAGGTGCTCGGCACCGCCGAGGTCGCCGACGATGGTCGGCATCGCGGTGCCGACGATCAGGTTGTCGAGCATGGCCAGCAGCATGGTGACGACCAGGCCGACCATGACGAGGCGAATCTCGCGGGGTGACCGCGGCTGCTCCTCCTCGGCGGACTTCTCCTCCGGTACCGGGCCGGTGGTCTTGGACTGTGACATGAGGTGGTGTCTCCCGGAGGGGTGTTTCGGACGGGCGGAGGCCGCGCAGTGATTCACTTACTTGTCGCCCGGCTAGTTTGTGGACCGTCGGCACGGTAAGTTGTTTACTAGCCGGCCGTCAAGCCAGTTTCCCGCCCGGCTACCTGGGCAGGGAGAATGGGCCCGGGGCGGACGCCACCGGGGTCCGCAGCAGTCACCGACGCACTCATGAGGCAGGCCATGGGCACTCCGCACAGCCCCCGCAGCGACACGCGGTCCCGCATCATCGAGGTGTCCCTGGAACTCTTCTCCGAGCAGGGCTACGAGCAGACCTCGCTGCGCGAGATCGCCGACCGCCTCGGTGTCACCAAGGCCGCGCTCTACTACCACTTCAAGACCAAGGACGACATCGTCCTGGGCATCGTGGAGCGGATGGCCGCGCCGATCGACGAGACCATCGCGTGGGGCCGGCAGCAGTCCTGGAGCCCGGAGATGCGCGACGAGCTGATCCGCCGCTTCGCCGACGGGATGGCCGAGCGGGCGCCGCTGCTGCGCTTCTTCCACGAGAACCAGCCCGCGCTGCGCGAGTCTGCGGCCGGTCTGGCGTTCAAGGACCGCATGATCACGATGATCCAGCTGGTGCACGGGCCGGAGGCCGACTTCCGGGAGCGGCTGCGCGCCACGATGTCGCTGTTCACCGTCCACTCGGCGATGTTCCTGCTCAAGCAGGACGCCGCGGACTGCGACCACGGCGACAACGTGTGGGGCGAGGCCTCGCCGCCGGCCGCCACCCTGGAGGAGGCGATCGGGGCGGCCCGGGAGGTCGCGCTGGAGATCGGCGGCCGGATCGGCCACCCGGCCCCCGCCCATTCCTGAGAGAACGGCCGGCCGGGCCGACCGGTAGCCGGGGCCGGACTCAGAACGCGGTGACGCCGTGCCCCGCGAGGTACGCGATCGGGTTCACCACCGCGCCGTAGCGGTTGCTGGTGCGGATCTCGAAGTGCAGGTGGGGCCCGGTCGAGTTGCCGGTGCTCCCGGACCGCCCGATCTGCTCGCCCGCCGACACCTGATCCCCCGGTGAGACCCCGAGCGAGGACAGGTGCGCGTACTGCGCGTAGTGCCCGTCCTCCAGCCGCAGCACGACCTCCTTGCCGTACGAGCCGTCCCAGCCGGACGACACCACGGTCGCGTTCCCGACCGCCAGCAGCGGCGTGCCCGGGTCGACCGCGAAGTCCACCCCGGTGTGGTACCCGGCGGCGTACTCGGAGTTGGCCACCCCGTACGGGTTGCTGGTCGGCGCGTCCGGCGCCGGGGCCGACCACCCCGGGGCCGGAGCGGGCTCCGGTGCGGGCGCGGCCTCGGGCTCCGAAGCGGGGGCCTCGGCGGGCGCGTCGGCGACCGGCGGCTCCACCGGCAGCAGGTTGGCGGCCACCGCCACGAACTCCTGCGCCGAGTCGCCGTCATTCGGCAGCCGGTACGGGCTCGGCCCGGCCACCTGGACCAGCCCCGGGCTGGGCACGGCGGCCTGCGGCGCGGTGAACGCCGAGCTGCCGGGCGTGGTGGGCCGGACGGTCTGCGCCGAGGCGCTGCCGGGCGCGGCCACCAGCAGTGCGCCGGCGAGCAGCACCGCGGCAGCCCCGGCGGCGACCACCGCGCGCTCCCGTTCGGCCTGCGGGTGCCCGCCGGGCAGCGGCTGCCGGGGCGCGGCGAGCGCGCGCAGCGGCGCGGCATGGGTGCGGGCGGCATGGCCGAGCCGGAGCTGCCAGGCCGCCGCCTGGGCCGCCGTACGGGCGGCGAGCCGGCGCAGGACCGGCCCCACGGGCGGGACAGAGGACATCGGTAGCCGTACCTCACGGTGGACGAGGGCAGCACGAAGTGCCCGTTCGGGCGCGTGCTGAGCGGGGGACCACTCAGGTGTAACGGTCACCGAGCGGAGTCCCAAACGGCGTGACGTACTACGGCGTGTAGTCAGCGTCGAGCCGGAGATTCAAGCTGACGGAGTAATGATCATGAGATCTGATCGTCTACCACCGGCCCGCGGTGGGCCGCCCCTGCCCGCGGCCGGGCTACTACCGCCGGTCGTACCGCGTCCGACGGGAGCCCGGCCGGTGTGACCAGCGCCACGCCCGTCCGGGGTTTGGGTCGGCTGCGCACCCCTTTCCGCCGTCCGCCCCGCTGACCTGGCGGGCCCGCTGGGGGACCATCGACGCATGTATGGCAACAGGAGCGAAGACCTCGACGGCAATGACCGCCCGAGCCTGCCGGACCGCCGCTTCGCCGCCCTGCGCGGCTGCGAGCGGATCCTGTCCGGCGACCGGCCGCAGAGCATGCGCGAACGCCTCGCCGCCCTCGCGGGGGAGGGCGGCGGCCACGACCTGGACCACCGCCCGGACCAGTACGGCGACGGCGTGGTCCGCACCCTCGAACACAAGGTCGCCGACCTGCTCGGCACCGAGGACGCGGCCTTCTTCCCCACCGGCACCATGGCCCAGC
Organism: Kitasatospora sp. NBC_01300; assembly: GCF_041435235.1. Lineage (NCBI taxonomy): Bacteria > Bacillati > Actinomycetota > Actinomycetes > Kitasatosporales > Streptomycetaceae > Kitasatospora > Kitasatospora sp. NBC_01300. Next base: position 4,476,356 of record NZ_CP108408.1, read on the forward strand.
AGGTCGCCCTGCGCATCCACGCCGAGGCGGCCGGGCTGCGCACCGTCGCGACCCACCCGCTGGCCCACACCGACCAGCACGAGCGGCACGCGCTCGGCGTGCTGACCGGCCTGCGCAGCGTCTGGCCGACCACGGCCCCGCGCCAGCCCACCGTCGAGGAGCTGCGCTCCTTCGACGAGCCGTACGCCGCGCTCAGCCTGGAGCTGCCGCTGCGCGAGGCCGGGTTCGTGCTGCCCGACTGGGCGGAGCTGGCGGCGCTGGCCGGGGTCGTCCGGGAGGAGTGCGGCGCGGCCCTGCACCTGGACGGTGCCCGGCTCTGGGAGTCGGTGTTCCACCTCGGGCACCCGCTGCCGGAGATCGTCGCGCTGGCCGACTCGGTCTACGTGTCCTTCTACAAGACGCTCGGCGGCATCAGCGGCGCCGCGCTGGCCGGTTCGCGGGGCTTCGTCCGCACCGCGAAGGCCTGGCGGCACCGGTACGGCGGCCAGCTCTACCAGCAGTGGCCGGCGGCGCTCGCCGCGCTGGCCGGGCTGGACGCCCGACTCCCGCTGCTGGAGCGGTACGTGACGCACGCCAAGGTGGTCGCCGAGGCGCTGGACGCGGCCTTCGCGGCGGTCCCCGGCGCCCGGGTGCACCCGGCCCCGCCGCACACCCACCAGTTCCAGCTCTGGCTGCCGTACGCCGCCGGGGAGTTGGACGAGGCCGGGCTGGGGCTGGCCGAGGAGGCCGGGGTCGCGCTGTTCGGCGGCTGGCGCGAGCGGGACCTGCCGGGCCTGGCGATGACCGAGGTCACGGTGTCGTCGTCCGCGCTCGACTGGACGGCGGCGGACGTCGCCGAGGCGGCCGCCGCCTTCCTGGACCGGCTGCCGGCCCGGGGCGCCGGGGCCGGCGGGAGCCGCGGCGGGGCCTGACAGGAAAAGCGTCCGGCCCGCCCCCGCGCGATGCGGGGACGGGCCGGACGTGGTGGGTCAGAACCGCCTGGTCACAGGCTGATCGCTACTGCTCGACCGATCAGTTGTCGACCGGGCGGACCCGGATCCAGGTCTCCAGGTAGTTCGAGGACTCGTTCTCGACCTCGATGCTGGTACCGGTCTTCGGGACGTCCACGCCGCTGTACGGGTTGTCCTTGGACCACCACGACTTCAGGTCCGAGAACTCGTCGACACCCTTGGCCTTCGGGACGATCGTCTCGACGCCGTTCTTGTGCAGGGTCAGCTGGCTGGTCTTGCGCGAGCCGAAGGTCGAGTCGTAACCCTGCATGCGCGGACGCAGCAGGGCGCCGTCGCTCCACTTGAGCGGGGTCGGGTGCGAGTCGATCGGCAGGATCAGACCGTGGCCCGGGTGGGCGCTGACGTTGTTGTTGGGCTGCGACTCGTCCCAGAACCAGATCAGCAGACCGGGCTGGTACGGGTAGTACTCGACCCACTTCGGCCGGCTGTTGCCCCAACCGAAGTTGTACGGGCCGGTCTTCAGGGTCTGGTCGAAGGAGACGTACTGGCGGTTCTCCGCGATGTAGTACTGCCCGTAGTCCTTGGTGTAGCTGCCGGCGAAGCGGGTGAAGCCCTTGGCCACCCAGCCGTTGTCACCGTTCTCGACGTCGTCGCTGAAGATCGTCGAACCGTCGGCGGTCACCGAGATGTCGTCGACGGCGAAGCCGCGGTAGTGCAGGCCACCGTCGGTGGTGTTGTGGAAGCGGACCTTGACGGGCTTGCCGGCGTAGGCGTCCAGCGAGAAGGACACGTCGCCCCAGGCGGCGGTGAGACCGGTCAGGGCCGCGCGACCGCCGGCGTCCTTCGCGATCGGCTTGCCGTTCCAGGTGCCGTCCAGGGCGGTCCAGTTGGTGCCGCCGTCGGTGGAGACCTCGGCGAAGGCGTAGTCGAAGTTCGCCTCCAGCTCGTACCAGGCCTTGGCGTTCAGGCTGGCCTTAGTCTTGCCGGTCAGGTCGATGTCACGGGTGAGCGTGACGTTCAGGTTGTCGTCGCTGCCGCTCCACCACTCGCTCTTGCCCGAAGCGGGCTTGTTGATGTCGGTGGGGATGGTCTTCTTCGGCAGCTCGACGACCAGGGCCTGCGGCAGGTTGCTGTTGTACTCGACCGGGCCGATGTGGTGGGTCGACTCGGTGCCGGCCTTGGCCTTGTCGAACTTCAGCCAGCCGAGCTTGAGCTTGCTCCACGCGTCGAGGTCGTTCGGCATGTCGCCGATGGCGCCCTTGCCCTCGCCGAGCCAGGAACCGGAGGACATCAGCGACCAGAAGCCGACCGAGTTGTCGATGCCGGTGCCGGCGGTGTCGTAGAGGTCCGGCAGACCGAGGTCGTGGCCGTACTCGTGGGCGAAGACGCCGAGGCCGCCGTTCTCCGGCTGCATCGTGTAGTCGCCGATCCAGAAGCCGGAGTCGCCGACCTGGACGCCGCCGAGCTTGTTGTCGGCCGGGCCCGCCTGGCCGTTCAGGTTGCCGTAGGCGTACGCGCGGTGGGCCCACAGGGCCTTGTTGCCCTGCTTGCCGCCGCCGGCCGACTTGTCCTCACCGGCGTGCACGATCTGGAAGTGGTCGATGTACCCGTCGGGCTGGTTGAAGTTCCCGTCGTTGTGGGAGCCGTAGCGGTCCCACTGGTCGTACGACGCCAGGGTGGCCTTGACCTGCTCCTTGGTCTGGCCCTTGGCGATCTGGTCCTTGTACCAGATGTCCACGGCGTCGCGGATCAGGTCCTGGGCGCTGTCGCAGACGTTGGAGCCGCAGTAGTCCGAGCCGTACCGGGCCTCGTTCCACGGCACCCGCACCCAGTCCGAGACCACGCCGTCGACCGAGTAGCGGCCCGAGGACTGCTTCTCGTAGAAGGTCTTCAGCGAGGGCTTGTCCTTGGAGAAGTACAGCTCCTGGAAGTGCTGCTGGTTGTAGTCGGCCTGCCAGGCGGTCGAGTTGTCGTTGGCGCGGTCCGGCTTCTCGATCTCGTTGTGCTTCGGGCCGGGCTCACCGCCGTACATGACCTTGCCGTCGGCGGTCTTGGTGGTGTTGTCCACCTGGTCGCCGAAGTCGACCAGGATGGTGAAGATCTTGTCCGTGCGCTCGCGACCGAGCTCCACGTACTTGTCCTTGCCCAGCTTGATGCTGCTGCTGCCGTTGTGCTGCTCGACCTGGGCGGTGCCCGCGATCAGCTGCTCGGTGGCGGCCTTCTGCTCGGCCTCGACCTTCTCGGTCAGCGGGCCCGGCAGGTTGTGTTCGATGTTGGCGGACTGGACGGCGTCGGCCGGGTCCCTGGGCGCGGGAGCCGAGCCCGCGGCGACGGCGGTGGCCGGGAACAGGCCCGCGCCGAGAGTGACTATGACCGCTGCGGCCGTGGCAGCCGCAGCGGATCTCCTGATGTTCTTCAACGTTGTGACGTCCTCCCCGACCGGGGCCAGCTCTTGGCCAAAGCCCGGCAAACCAAAATGAAAGACAGGTGGACGTCATTTGATACAAGCGTGGACAGAAAAGATAGCCCTTGACCATGACATGGCCACGGCGCTATCCTGCGCAACTTCCCATCAGCTGACCATATGTCAACCGTATGTCCGTTAAAGCTTACTGAGAAATCGGACGCACCCGCACCAGCCCGCCGCGGGGCCATCCGCCCTCGTCCAGGGGCGCCCCCGGTCAGGCCGCCCGGAACGCGCCGAGCCCCCGGCGCTGACGCCGGGGGCTCGGTAGCTGTGAAGTTGTCTGTTAAATGTTGCTACTTCGTCAGGTCCGGACCGGACGAGGCGACCGCGGCCGGGGTGTCCGCGACGGCCGACTTCTCCTCACCGCGGAAGGTGAACTTGGCCTCCTTGCCCTCACCCTCGACACCGACGACCACGATGTGGCCGGCCCGCAGCTCGCCGAAGAGGATCTTCTCGGAGAGGTGGTCCTCGATCTCGCGCTGGATGGTGCGGCGCAGCGGCCGGGCGCCCAGGATCGGGTCGTAGCCGCGCTTGGCCAGCAGCTTCTTGGCCTCGACGCTGAGCTCCAGGCCCATGTCCTTGTCCTTGAGGCGGCCGTCCACCTTCTCGATCATCAGGTCGACGATCTGGATGATGTCTTCCTCGGACAGCTGGTGGAACACCACGATGTCGTCGACGCGGTTCAGGAACTCGGGGCGGAAGTGCTGCTTGAGCTCCTCGCCGACCTTCGCCTTCATCCGCTCGTACCCGGTCGTGGAGTCACCCGTGGCCGCGAAGCCCAGGTTGAAGCCCTTGGAGATGTCCCGGGTGCCGAGGTTGGTCGTCATGATGATGACGGTGTTCTTGAAGTCGACCACGCGGCCCTGGGAGTCGGTCAGGCGACCGTCCTCCAGGATCTGCAGCAGCGAGTTGAAGATGTCCGGGTGGGCCTTCTCGACCTCGTCGAAGAGGACGACGGAGAACGGCTTGCGGCGGACCTTCTCGGTCAGCTGGCCGCCCTCCTCGTAGCCCACGTACCCGGGGGGCGAACCGAAGAGCCGGGAGACGGTGTGCTTCTCGGAGAACTCGGACATGTCGAGCGCGATCAGCGCGTCCTCGTCGCCGAAGAGGAACTCGGCGAGCGTCTTGGACAGCTCGGTCTTACCGACGCCGGACGGGCCGGCGAAGATGAACGAGCCGCCGGGGCGCTTCGGGTCCTTGAGGCCCGCACGGGTGCGCCGGATGGCCTGGGAGAGCGCCTTGATGGCGTCCTTCTGGCCGATGACGCGCTTGTGCAGCTCGTCCTCCATGCGCAGCAGCCGCGAGGTCTCCTCCTCGGTCAGCTTGAAGACCGGGATGCCGGTGGCGGTGGCCAGGACCTCGGCGATGAGCTCCTCGTTGACCTCCGCGACGACGTCCATGTCGCCGGCCTTCCACTCCTTCTCGCGCTTGGCCTTGGCCTGGAGGAGCTGCTTCTCGTCGTCGCGCAGGGACGCGGCCTTCTCGAAGTCCTGCGCGTCGATCGCGCTCTCCTTCTCGCGGCGCACGTCGGCGATCTTCTCGTCGAACTCGCGCAGGTCCGGCGGCGCGGTCATCCGGCGGATGCGCATTCGGGAGCCGGCCTCGTCGATCAGGTCGATCGCCTTGTCCGGCAGGAAGCGGTCCGAGATGTAGCGGTCGGCCAGGGTGGCGGCGGCGACCAGCGCGGAGTCCGTGATGGAGACCCGGTGGTGGGCCTCGTAGCGGTCGCGCAGACCCTTGAGGATCTCGATGGTGTGCGGCAGCGACGGCTCGGCGACCTGGATCGGCTGGAAGCGGCGCTCCAGCGCGGCGTCCTTCTCCAGGTGCTTGCGGTACTCGTCCAGGGTGGTGGCACCGATGGTCTGCAGCTCGCCGCGGGCCAGCATCGGCTTGAGGATGCTGGCGGCGTCGATGGCGCCCTCGGCGGCGCCCGCGCCGACCAGGGTGTGCAGCTCGTCGATGAACAGGATGATGTCGCCGCGGGTGCGGATCTCCTTGAGCACCTTCTTCAGGCGCTCCTCGAAGTCACCGCGGTAGCGCGAGCCGGCCACCAGGGCGCCCAGGTCCAGCGTGTAGAGCTGCTTGTCCTTGAGCGTCTCCGGGACCTCGCCCTTGACGATCGCCTGCGCCAGGCCCTCGACCACGGCGGTCTTGCCCACGCCGGGCTCGCCGATCAGGACCGGGTTGTTCTTGGTGCGGCGGGACAGCACCTGCATGACCCGCTCGATCTCCTTCTCGCGCCCGATGACCGGGTCGAGCTTGGCCTCGCGGGCGGCCTGGGTGAGGTTGCGGCCGAACTGGTCCAGGACCAGCGAGGTCGACGGGGTGCCCTCGGCGGGCCCGCCGGCCGTGGCCGACTCCTTGCCGCCGCCGGTCTGGTAGCCGGAGAGCAGCTGGATGACCTGCTGGCGCACCCGGTTGAGGTCGGCGCCCAGCTTGACCAGGACCTGGGCGGCGACGCCCTCGCCCTCGCGGATCAGACCGAGCAGGATGTGCTCGGTGCCGATGTAGTTGTGGCCGAGCTGCAGTGCCTCCCGGAGCGACAGCTCCAGGACCTTCTTCGCCCGCGGGGTGAAGGGAATGTGGCCGGACGGGGCCTGCTGCCCCTGGCCGATGATCTCCTCGACCTGCTGGCGCACGGCCTCAAGGGAAATCCCGAGGCTCTCCAGGGCCTTGGCGGCGACGCCCTCGCCCTCGTGGATCAGACCCAGGAGGATGTGCTCGGTGCCGATGTAGTTGTGGTTGAGCATCCGGGCTTCTTCCTGAGCCAGGACGACAACCCGCCGCGCGCGGTCGGTGAACCTCTCGAACATCGTTTATCGCTCCTCAGAGCGGTCGGGCAGTTCGGGGTCGGTCCCCGCCCTGTCCTTCCGCATGCTAGTCCCGCTCAGCGGCGCGGCCCACGGATTCACTCCCCGGTACGGGAGCGAGATGCTGCGCGACCAGCCGACACCAATCCCAACCTGATGCTGGGAAACGGTGTTCCCACAGGTGGCCCGGATGCACCGGATACCGCTACGCCATCGGCGAACAGGAGCCGCCGGGGCGGAGCCGGGCCGTCTCCGGCCGGTCACGCATACTGCCCCTGGACGGGTCGAAGAACCCGTCCACCTGCATTCATACCCGGTATCGGGGCGCTTCTCGCGCAGTTTCCGCGGTGGCGGTGTTCGCCTGGCGAGAAGTCGCGTCGCGGCGACGGCGGTTCGGCACGGCCGGTGCGGCAGGTACGCCGCCCGGTGGTGCCGGCGTTACCGCTTCGCCCTTACAGCGTTGCACAGCTCGTGATTGTTCCGCCGCCCGAGCCCGCGCCCCGGACGCCCCCCGGTACCGGTGGCCCTGCGGCCCCCGGGGTGCGCGCCGCGGGGCGCGGAGGAGAGTCCTCCGCGCCCCGCGCGTGTGTCGTCGGCGCCGTGTGCGGCCGCCGGGGCCCCGCATCCGCTCCGGCGTTCCGGCGGCGCCGGGGTCAGGACGCGTTGGCCTTGTCGTAGGCCTCGCGGACGGTGCTCGGCACCCGGCCGCGGTCGTTGACCTCCATGCCCTGCTCCTTGGCCCACGCGCGGATCTTCGCGGTGTCCGGCGCGCTGCCGGAGGGGCGCGGCGCGGTGCCGCGACCCGGGCGCCGCGGGCCGGCGAGCCGGCCGCTCTGCTTGCGGCCCTTCTCCACGTACGGCGCCAGCAGACCGCGCAGCTTGTCCGCGTTGACGCTCTTCAGGTCGATCTCGTAGGCAACGCCGTCGAGCGCGAACGTCACCGTCTCGTCCGCCGAACCACCGTCGAGATCGTCTTCAAGAATGACCTGCACCCTCTGTGCCACGGGCTTCCCTTTCCGCTAAACGACCCATTGCCTAAGGAAAGGAAAGCGCCTTTCTCCGGAAAACACAAACCCTTGACCGGCGCGGACCCGCTCAGAGGTGCAGCAGCATGCGCGAGTTGCCCAGTGTGTTGGGCTTCACCCGCTCCAGGTCAAGGAACTCCGCGACACCTTCATCGTACGAGCGGAGAAGTTCTTCATAGACATCCGTAGCGATCGCCGCCGGGTCTGTCGTACCATCATCGGTTTCCTGAAGCTCTCCGATCTCGACGAAACCGTGTTTCGCGAAGAACGGAACCTCGAACGTCAAGCAGAAAATCCGACGGACGCCGAGCCAGCGCGCGGTCTGCAGCAGCTTCTCCAGCAGCAGATGTCCGACCCCGAAGCCCCGGCAGGACGGATCGACGGCGAGCGTGCGGACCTCGGCCAGGTCCTCCCACATCACGTGCAGGGCGCCGCAGGCCACCACCGCACCGGTGTCGTCGCGTTCGGCGACCCAGAACTCCTGGACGGATTCGAACAGTGTGACTGTGGGCTTGTCGAGCAGAATGCCGTCGCGTGAGTAGGCGTCGATGAGCCCGCGTACGGTCCGCACGTCCGTGGTCCGCGCACGGCGGATGGTGACCTCCATGGCCGGGACGTTATCGTGTCGCGCCCGGCGGGGTCTCCCCGGTATCCGGTCCCGGCTCCGCGGATTCGGCGGGGGGCGGATCCGGCGGGAACAGAGCGGTGACCCGCAAGGCGTCCCGCAGTGCCTCGCGCTGCCCGGGCGACATCAGGCCGAAGAAGTGCACCAGGGCCGCGGCCGGATTGTCACTGGTGGCCCACGCGTCGTTCATCAGCGCAGCGGTGTACGCCTCGCGGGACGAGACCGGTTCATATCGATAGGCCCGGCCGACCCGCTCGCGGCGCAGCCAGCCCTTTCTGTGGAGCTTGTCCAGGACGGTCATCACCGTGGTGTACGCGATTTCGCGTTCCGACTGCAGATCCAGGAGAACCTCGCGAACCGTCACCGGCCGGTTCCACTGCCACACCCGGGTCATGATGGCGTTCTCAAGTTCACCGAGTTGCCGGACCATAGTGCGGCCAGGATAGGGAGTGAATGGGGCAAATCTTGTGAAGTGCGCCAAACCGGCGCGCCGCCACCCCCGGAATCGGGAATGGCGGCGCGTCGGTGGTTCGGCGGCTGACGGTGTCAGTCGCGGGTTCGCTCGCGGGTCAGTCGAGGTCTTCCTTGGCCTTCTGGGCTCCGCCCTGGCTGCGGATGATGGCCCGCACCAGGAATCCGAAGCCGATCGCCATGACCAGCGGCGGCACGATCGCGCTGACGTAGTCCATCAGTCACTCCTCCTCGGTCTTCTCCGCCGTCGCGGCGGAAGCCTTCGCCTCCGGCTTCACCAACGGGAAGAGCACGGTCTCCCGGATGTTCTTGCCGGTCAGCAGCATGATCAGGCGGTCCACCCCGAGGCCGAGGCCGCCGGTGGGCGGCATCGCGTACTCCAGGGCCCGCAGGAAGTCCTCGTCGATCTGCATCGCCTCGACGTCGCCGCCGGCCGCCAGCAGGGACTGCGCGGTCAGGCGGGCGCGTTGCTCGACCGGGTCGACCAGCTCGGAGTAGGCGGTGCCGATCTCGGTGCCGAAGATCACCAGGTCCCACTTCTCGGCCACGCCCGGCACCGAGCGGTGCTGGCGGGTCAGCGGGGAGACCTCGGTCGGGTAGTCCTTGATGAAGGTCGGCCGGACGGCGTTCTCCTCCAGCAGGCGCTCGACCATCTCCAGCACGATCTGACCGTGGCCCCAGTCCTTGTCGAACGGGATGCCGTGGTCGAAGGCCAGCTTGCGCAGCTCCTCGACGCCGGTCTCCGGGGTGACCTCGACGCCCAGGCGGGCGGAGATGCCCGGGTAGACGGAGACCTCCTCCCACGGCTCGGCCAGGTCGATCTCGTGCTCGACGCCGTGCGCGTCCAGGCCCTTGATCACCGTGGTGCCCAGCGCGTCCCGGGCCGCGTTGACGATCGTCTCGCGGATCAGCTCGGCCTGGGTGTCGTAGTCGCCGTACGCCTCGTACGACTCCAGCGAGGTGAACTCCGGGTTGTGGGTGGAGTCCGCGCCCTCGTTGCGGAAGTTGCGGTTGATCTCGAAGACCTTCTCGGCGCCGCCGACCACCAGCCGCTTGAGGTACAGCTCGGGGGCGATGCGCATGTAGAGGTCGATGTCGTACGCGTTGATGTGCGTCTTGAACGGGCGGGCGTTGGCGCCGCCGTGCACCGGCTGCAGCATCGGGGTCTCGACCTCGATGTAGCCGCGGTCCTCGTAGGTGCGGCGGATCGAGCGGACCACCTTGCTGCGCAGGTGCAGGATCTCGCGGGCCTCGGGGTTGACGATCAGGTCGACGTACCGCTGGCGGACCCGGGCCTCCGGGTCGGTCAGGCCCTTGTGCTTGTCCGGCAGCGGGCGCAGGCACTTGGCGGTGAGCTCCCAGCGGTCCACCATCACGGACAGCTCGCCGCGCTTGGAGGTGATCACCTCGCCCTCGACGCCGACCTGGTCGCCCAGGTCGATGTCCGTCTTCCAGGCCGCCAGCCGCTCCGCGCCCAGCTTGTCCAGGGAGAACATCACCTGGAGGTCGCCGGTGCCGTCGCGCAGCGTGGCGAAGCAGAGCTTGCCGCCGGTGCGGGAGAGGATCACCCGGCCGGTGACGCCGGCCCGCTCACCGGTCGCGGTGTCGGGTTCCAGGTCCGGGTGCTTGGCACGCAGGTCCGCGATGGTGCTGGTGCGGGGGAAGCCGACCGGGTAGGGGTCGACACCGGCCGCCCGGAGCCGGTCCAGCTTCTCGCGCCGGACGCGCATCTGCTCGGGAAGGTCGTCGGTCGCGGGGATGGGGCTCTGATCGCTCACCCCACAAGGGTAGCCAGCCACACACCGTGCTCCGCCACGGGATAACGCGGGAGGGGGACCGCGTCGGCGGTCCCCCTCCTCGGGCGCGGGCGGCTCAGCCGGTGCCGGTGGCGAGTTCGATCTCGTCGGGGTCCGGCGCGGCCGGGGGCGCGGGGTGGGCGGGGGGCTTGGGGCGGCGCCCGAAGAGTTCGGCCGGGGTGGGCATCCGGTGCGGGCGGGGCGGGTTCTGGGGGGCGGTGGGCCGCTCGGCGGGGGAGTCGGTGCTGCTCATCGTGATCCGTCCTCCAACAGGGGTGGGGAGACTGCTCGGGGGTGCGGCGGGGCTCGGTACGACGACGAGGTGGCGGGGCTGCCCGGTGGTGAGGGCGAGCCGCTCGCGGACGGCGGCCTCGGCCAGCGCGTGGCAGCGGCCGGCCAGCCGGGAGCGGCGGGCGCGTTCGCCGTGGCCGCACGGCTGGCGGGTCAGCCCGCGCAGCGCGGTGAGGTCCTCCGGGCCGGGCAGGTAGCCGTCGGTCACGGCCTCCTCCAGGCGTTCCAGGTAGCCGGGGGCGCTGCCGGGCAGGGCCGCCCGGTAGCGCCCGAGGTCGGCGAGCAGGAAGGCGCGCAGCCGGCCGCCCTCCTGGACGGCCTCGTCGATCGCCTCGGTCAGACGCAGCGCGTCCTGGACGTCCTCCGCCCACAGCTCGGCGCCCGGGCCGGCGAACACCGGACGGTCGGGGAGCTGGAGGTGGACGGGGACGGCGGGGTGCAGGGCTTGGGCGAGGGCGCGGCGCAGCACGCGGACTTCGTCGGCGCTGAAGGCCATGCCGCCGCGCGATCCGTGTGGCGTAGGCATGGGCTGACACTACGTGAGGAATATCCGATTTGTCGGTAACGTCGCGCCGACGCCCCACGTTCGGCCCGGCGGAATCGGCCGCGGGGGTGGGGGAGGACGCGCGTCGGCGCCCCCCGGACGGACCGGGGGGCGCCGACGGTGGGCCCAGGGCGTGCCCTGGGGGCCGGTCAGGCCGGGCGGTTGCGCTCGAAGACCAGGCGCAGGCCGATCAGGGTGAGCCAGGGCTCGTGGACGTCGATGGTGGAGGCCTCGCCGAGGACCAGGGGGGCCAGCCCGCCGGTGGCGATCACCTGGACGTCGTCCGGGTCCTTGGACAGCTCCTTGGCCATCCGGTCGACCAGGCCGTCGACCTGGCCCGCGAAGCCGTACAGGATGCCGGACTGCATGCCCTCGACGGTGTTCTTGCCGATCACGTTGCGGGGCCGGGCCAGCTCGATCTTGCGCAGCTGGGCGCCGCGGACGCCGAGCGCCTCCACCGAGATCTCGATGCCGGGGGCGATCGCGCCGCCCACGTAGTCGCCGCGGGCGTTGACGGCGTCGAAGGTGGTGGCGGTGCCGAAGTCGACCACGATGCACGGGCCGCCGTACAGGTGGTTGGCGGCCAGGGCGTTGACGATCCGGTCGGCGCCGACCTCCTTGGGGTTGTCCATCAGGACGTGCACCCCGGTCTTCACGCCGGGCTCCACGATCACCGCGGGGACGTCGCCGTAGTAGCGGCGGGTCACCTCGCGGAGCTCGTGGAGCACGGCGGGAACGGACGAGCAGATCGCCAGGCCCTCCACCGCGGCCTCCCGGACCGCGGTGTGGTTGCCCATCAACCCCTGTAGCAGCACTGCCAGTTCATCGGCGGTGCGGCGCGAATCGGTCGAGATCCGCCAGTGTTCCACCACGTCCTCGCCGTCGAACAGGCCGAGCGTGGTCTGGGTGTTGCCGACGTCGATGGTGAGGAGCATGGGGCGCTTTCTGCGAGTCGGGACGAGAGGTCAGGCGCGCAGGTCGAGGCCGATGTCCAGGATCGGCGAGGAGTGGGTGAGCGCGCCCACCGCCAGGTAGTCGACACCAGTCTGGGCGACCTCGCGCGCGGTGGCCAGGGTCAGGCCGCCGGAGGCCTCCAGCTTCGCCCGGCCGGCCACCAGCTCGACGGCCTCCTTCAGCTGCGGGACGGTGAAGTTGTCCAGCAGGATCAGGTCGGCACCGGCCGCCAGCACCGGCGGGATCTGCTCCAGGGTGTCGACCTCGATCTCGACCGGCAGGTCGGGGTAGGCGGCCTTGACGGCCCGGAAGGCCTCGGCGACGCCGCCGGCCGCGACCACGTGGTTGTCCTTGACCAGGGCGGCGTCGGACAGGGCCATCCGGTGGTTGGCGCCGCCGCCGCAGCGCACCGCGAACTTCTCCAGCGCGCGCAGGCCCGGGGTGGTCTTGCGGGTGTCCCGGACGACGGCGCCGGTGCCCTCCAGGGCGTCGGCCCAGGCGCGGGTCGCGGTGGCGATGCCGGACAGGTGGCAGAGCAGGTTGAGCGCGCTGCGCTCGGCGGTGAGCAGGTCGCGGGTGCGGGAGCGGACCGACAGCAGGACCTGGCCGGCCTCGACCCGGTCGCCGTCCTGGACGTGCCGCTCGACCTCGAACTCCTCCTCGCAGATCAGCGAGACGACCGCCTCGGCGATCCGCAGGCCGGCCACCACGCCGGCCTGGCGGGCGGTGAAGTCGGCGGTGGCGACGGCCTCGGCGGGCACGGTGGCCACCGAGGTGACGTCCTCGCCGCCGGCCAGGTCCTCGGCCAGCGCCAGGGTGGCGATGTCCTCGACCTCGATCGGGTCCAGTCCGGCCTGCTCCAGCAGCTCGGCCAGCTGCGGGTCCAGGCCGGTCTCGTAGCCCTCGCCGTCCCCGCAGGCGCAGCCGTCGCCGCAGCCGCCCTGGGCGTCGGCCAGGGGGAGTTCCTCGTGGGAGTGGGTCATGGTTCTACTGCTCCTCAGGGGTGCTGACGGGGCCGCCGGAGGCGGTGAGGGTGGTGATCAGGTGGCGCCGCCAGTGGGCGTCGTCGCGCTCGGGGAAGTCCTCGCGCCAGTGGCAGCCGCGGGTCTCCTCGCGCTGCGCGGCGGCCGCGACCAGCGCGGTGGCGACCAGCAGCAGGTTGGCGGCCTCCCAGGTCTCCACCCGCGGGTCGGCGGGCTTCTCCTCGGCGACGTGCGCGTGGGCCTGCTCGGCGAGCAGGGCCAGCCCGGCGGCGGCGTCGGCCATCGAGGCGGCCGAGCGCAGCACGCCGGCGCCGCGCGACATCAGCCGCTGGATCTCGGCGCGCGACTCGGGGGCGGGCAGCGGGACCGGCTGTGCGGCGCGGGCGGCGGCGACGTCCACGGTGCGCTCGGGCAGTGTGCCGCGGTGGTGCCGGTCGGCGAGGTCGGCGGCGATCCGCTCGGCGAAGACCAGGCCCTCCAGCAGCGAGTTGGAGGCCAGCCGGTTGGCGCCGTGCACCCCGGTGCAGGCGACCTCGCCGCAGGCGTACAGGCCGGGGACGCTGGTGCGGCCGTGCCGGTCGGTGCGGATGCCGCCGGAGGCGTAGTGCGCGGCCGGGGCGACCGGGATCGGCTCGGTGACCGGGTCGATGCCTTGCGCGCGGCAGGAGGCGAAGATGGTCGGGAAGCGCTGCTGCCACATCTCGGCGCCGAAGTGCCGCCCGTCCAGGTACATGTGCTCGGCGCCCAGTTCCTGCATGCGCCGGGTGATCGCCTTGGCGACGATGTCGCGCGGGGCCAGCTCGGCCAGCTCGTGCTGCCCGAGCATGAAGCGGGTGCCGTGGGCGTCCACCAGGTGGGCGCCCTCGCCGCGGACGGCCTCGGAGACCAGCGGCTGCTGGCCCTCGGCCTCCGGGCCGAGCCAGAGCACGGTCGGGTGGAACTGGACGAACTCCAGGTCGGTGACGGCGGCGCCGGCCCGCAGGGCGAGCGCCACGCCGTCACCGGTGGAGACCGCCGGGTTGGTGGTGGCGGAGAAGACCTGTCCCATGCCGCCGGTGGCGAGGACCACCGCGCGGGCCCGGACGGCGCCGACGCCGTCGCGCTGGCCCTCGCCCATCACGTGCAGGGTGAGGCCGGCGGCGTGCCCGTCGGCGTCGGTGAGCAGGTCGAGGACGAGGGCGTGCTCGATCAGCTCGACGCCGGGGTCGCTGCGGACGGCCTCCACCAGGGCGCGCGATATCTCGGCGCCGGTGGCGTCCCCGCCGGCGTGCGCGATCCGGCGGCGGTGGTGGCCGCCCTCGCGGGTGAGCAGGATCTCGCCGTCGGCGCTGCGGTCGAAGGCGGCGCCGACGGCGATCAGCCGGCGGACGGCGTCCGGGCCCTCGGTGACCAGGGTGCGCACGGCCTCCTCGTCACAGATCCCGGCGCCGGCCACCAGGGTGTCGTCCAGGTGCTGCTCGGGGGTGTCGCCCTCGCCCAGGGCGGCCGCGATGCCGCCCTGGGCCCAGCGGGTGGAGCCGTCGTCCAGCATCGCCTTGGTGACCACCAGGGTCCGCAGGCCGGCCTTGCGGGCGTTGAGGGCGACGGTGAGGCCGGCCACTCCGGAGCCGACCACGACCACGTCGGTGGTGGCGGTCCAGCCGGGGGCCGGGGCGGTGAGGCGGTGCGTGGCGGACATGGCGTCAGTAGCTCCTTCAGCGCGCGGCGGTCGGGGCCGCGCCGTTGCCGTCACCGTACGCCTCGTCGCCGCGGAGCAGTCCGGTGCCCTCCGGGGCCTCGGCGGGGTCGCCGCCCAGGCCGGTGATCCGGTTCCGCTCGTCCACGAAGACGATGCTCGGTTCGTAGCCCTTGGCCTCGGCGGTGTCCATCTGCCCGTAGGCGATGAGTATGACCAGGTCGCCGGGGTGGACCAGGCGGGCGGCGGCGCCGTTGATGCCGATCACGCCGGAGCCGCGCGGGCCGGCGATGGTGTAGGTCTCCAGCCGGGCCCCGTTGTTGATGTCGACGATGTGGACCAGCTCGCCGGGGAGCAGGTCGGCGGCGTCGAGCAGGTCCTCGTCCACCGTGACGGAGCCGACGTAGTGCAGGTCGGCCTGGGTCACGGTGGCCCGGTGGATCTTGGACTTGAGCATGGTGCGGAGCATTGCGGGTCACGCCTCCTGTGAGTGCATGCCTGAAGGGGGGAGCTCTTGCCGAACGGTTCCGTGCTGGGTGGCCGGCTGCCTGGGGCCGGACAGGGCCTAGCGGCAGATGACGTGGACGTTGTCGATCAGGCGGGTGGAACCCACCTTCGCGGCGACGGCCAGCACCGCCGCGCCCTGGAAGTCGTCCGCCGCTTCGCTGAAGTCGTGCGGGTCGATCAGGGCGAGGTAGTCGAGGGTGATGCCTTCGGCCGCGTCCAGGACGGCCGAGGCGGCCTCGCGGACGGCCTTCGGGCCCTGGGCGGCGGCGTCCCGGCCGGCGAACAGCGCCTTGGAGAGGGCGAGGGCCTGCTCGCGCTCGTCGGCGGAGAGGTAGCGGTTGCGCGAGGAGCGCGCCAGCCCGTCCTCCTCGCGGGCGGTCGGCACCCCGACCACCTCGACGTCGAAGTCCAGGTCGGCGACCATCCGCTGGATGATCGCGAGCTGCTGCGCGTCCTTCTCGCCGAAGAACGCGAAGTCCGGGTCGGTGATGTGCAGCAGCTTGGCGACGACGGTCAGCACGCCGTCGAAGTGGCCGGGGCGGGTGGCGCCCTCGAAGCGCTCGCCCATCGGGCCGGCCGACAGGCGCACCTGCGGCTGGCCGTTCGGGTACACCTCGTCGACGGAGGGCGCGAACACCACGTCGGCGCCGTTCTCCTCGGCCAGCTTCACGTCCTCGTCCAGGCTGCGCGGGTAGCGCTCCAGGTCCTCGGCCGGGCCGAACTGCAGCGGGTTGACGAAGACCGTCACCGCCACCCGGCCCTCCTGGCCGACCTGCTTGCGGGCGGCCCGGATCAGCGCGGCGTGGCCCTCGTGCAGCGCGCCCATGGTCATCACGACGGCGTTGTCGACCGGGCGCTCGTCCGGCCAGAACGCGGCCTCGAAGTCGTCCACGGTGCGGGTGACGACGGCCCGGTGGACCTTCGGCGCCCGCTGGGTCCTGACCGGCTGCTTTCCGCGTGCCATTAGCGATTCTCCTCGTTCAGTACGTCCAGCAGCGCCGCCGCCGACGCTTCGTCGATCGTCCCGTTGGCGAGCGCCCGCTGCGCGGTGGCGCGGGCCATCGCCCGGTAGGCCGCCGGGATGTCCGGGGACACCGTACTGAGCTGCGCCAGGTGGCGCCGCACGGTGCCCGCGTCGCCCCGGGCGACCGGGCCGGTGAGGGCCGCGTCGCCGGAGCGCAGGCTGTTGTCCAGGGCTGCGCCGAGCAGCGGGCCGAGCAGTCGGCCGGGCTCGGCGACGCCGGCCGTGCGCAGCAGGTCCATCGCCTGCGCGACCAGGGTGACCAGGTGGTTCGCGCCGTGCGCGAGGGCCGTGTGGTAGAGCGGGCGGACCTGCTCAGGCACCCACTCCGGCTCGCCGCCCATCTCCACCACCAGCGCCTCGGCGACCGGCCGCAGCTCCTCGGGGGCGGTCACCCCGAACGGGCAGCCGGCCAGCCGGTCCAGGTCGACGGAGGTGCCGGTGAAGGTCATCGCCGGGTGCAGGGCCAGCGGCAGCGCCCCGGCCAGGGTGGCGGGCTCCAGGATGCCGACGCCGTGCGCGCCGGAGGTGTGCACCAGCAGCTGCCCGGGGCGGACGGCGCCGGTCGCGACGAGGCCGGCCACCAGGTCGGCCAGCGTGTCGTCCGGCACGGTGAGCAGTACCAGGTCGGCGGCGGCCAGCACCTGCGGCGGGGTGACGATCCGCACCCCGGGCAGCAGTGCCTCGGCGCGGCGGCGGGAGGTGGCGGACACCCCGGAGGCGGCGACCACGGTGTGCCCGGCGAGCTGCAGGGCGGCGCCCAGCGCCGGGCCGACCCGGCCGGTGCCGACCACGCCGACGGCCAGCCGGGCCGGGCGGTTGCCGGGGTCGGTCGGGTCGTCGGGGTGGCCCGGGTGGCTCGGGTCGTTCAGGTGGCGCGGATCGCCGAAGCCGTCGGCGAGCGGGGCGAACCCGCCGTCGGCGGCGTGGTCGGCACTGTCGGACGTGTTCACGGCCCGGCCCTCGTCCTTAGCTCCTCGTTCCGGTCCTCTTCGGGTACCGGACGTACCGGCCCATTCTACGGGCGCTCGGCCGGTCCTCCACGGGGTGCTCCACGGGATGCCCGGGGATGCGCGGGGATGCCCCGGGGCGCTCAGTCCGTCGCCCCGGCCCGGATCAGCCCGGCCTCGTAGGCGAGCACCACGGCCTGGACCCGGTCGCGCAGGCCGAGCTTGGCCAGGATCCGGCCGACGTGGGTCTTCACGGTGGCCTCGGAGAGCACCAGCCGGGCCGCGATCTCGCCGTTCGACAGCCCCTGGGCGACCAGTAGGAACACCTCCCGCTCCCGCTCGGTCAGCGGCCCGAGGGCGTCCGCACCGGGCGCGCTCTGCGGGGTCGGCAGCACCTCGGCGAAGCGGTCGATCATGCGGCGGGTGGTGGTCGGCGCGACCACCGCGTCCCCGCCGTGCACCGCGCGGATCGCGGCCACCAGCTCGGTCGGCGGGACGTCCTTGAGCAGGAAGCCGCTGGCGCCGGCCTTGAGCGCGGCGAAGGCGTACTCGTCCAGGTCGAAGGTGGTCAGGATGAGCACGTGCGGGGCGTTGGGCACGGGGCTGCCGTCCTCGGCCAGGCAGATCCGGCGGGTGGTCTGCACCCCGTCCAGGCGCGGCATCCGCACGTCCATCAGGATCACGTCCACCTCGGTGTGCCGCAGCTGCTCCAGGGCCCGGGCGCCGTCGCCGGCCTCGGCGACGATCTCGATGTCGCCCTGCGACTGCAGGATCATCCGGAAACCGGTGCGCAGCAGTTCCTGGTCGTCGACGAGCATCACGCGGATGGTCAAGGTGGCTCCTTCAGGGGGCGTCGGGGGGACCGGGGGTTAGTGGGCCGCCTTGAGCGGCAGGATGGCGCGGATCCGGAAGCCGCCGCCGGGGCGGGGGCCCACGTCGAGGCTGCCGCTGACCATGCCGACCCGCTCGCGCATGCCGATCAGGCCGTGGCCGAGGCCGTCCGTGCCGCCGGTGGCCAGGTGCTCGTCGGTGCTGCCGCGGCCGTCGTCCTCGACCAGGACGGCCAGCTCGCGCTCGCCGAAGTCGACCGCGACCCGGGCGTGCACGTCGGGGCCGCCGTGCTTGCGGACGTTGGTCAGCGCCTCCTGGACGATCCGGTAGACCGTCAGCTCGACGCCGCGCGGCAGTTCGCGCGGATGCCCGGAGGTCGCGTAGTCCACCTGCAGCCCGGCCGTGCGGACCTGCTCCAGCAGCTCCGGCAGTTCCTCGACGCCCGGCTGCGGCACGTACTCCTCGGCGGTGTCGGCGGTGCGCAGCACGCCCAGCAGGCGTCGCATCTCGACCAGCGCCTGCCGACCGGTGGACGCGATCGTGCCGAGCGCCTCCTTCGCCTGCTGCGGCGAGTTGTCGAGCACGTACGCGGCGCCGTCGGCCTGGACGATCATCACCGAGACGTTGTGCGCGACCACGTCGTGCAGCTCGCGGGCGATCCGGGCGCGCTCGGCGGCCACCGCCACCTTGGACTGGGCGTCCCGCTCGCGCTCCAGCCGGGCGGCGCGGTCCTCCAGCTCGGTCAGGTAGGCCCGGCGCACCCTGGTCAGCCGCCCCCACGCCCAGCACAGGATGAACGGGGTGCTCATCAGCAGGGTGATCAGCGCCGCCTCGCCGAAGGAGTACGGGCGGGTGTGGAAGTCCCCGGCGCCGTTGGAGACCGTCTTCAGCGGGTGGACCTGCCAGAACACCAGGGGCCCGGCGGCCAGCCCGGCGACCAGCGCCAGCCGGGACGTCCACTTCTGGCCGAAGGCGGCGCCGGTGTACGCGAACACCAGGTAGGCGATGGAGGAGGCGGCCGGGAGGACGTCGGCGGCCACCTGGCCGAGGCCCAGGCCGGTGGCGGCCGCCACGGTGACGTCGGGGAAGCGTCGGCGGAAGACCATGAGCGCGGGCAGCAGCACCGCGATCAGGACCTGTGCGTCGAAGCGCCAGCCGTCGCTGAAACTGTCGTTCGGCAGCAGGCCGAGGAAGAGCACCGCCGCCGCCCAGGCGGCGTCGACCACCACGGGGTGACGGCGGAGCCAGGCGTTGAGTCGATGCACGTCTCCAGCCTAGGCAGTCACCTGGCGTGTTCAGGTCCGCCGGTAGGGCGATCCGTCCTACTCCGTAGGTCGGAGACGCACCGTACCGGTGGGGAGGGCGCGGACGGCTCCGGGTAGCGTCCCGCGCTATGACTTGGATGCGGTGGGCGCCCGCCATGGAGCAGGCCCTGTACGACCCGGACGGCGGCTTCTACCGCAGGCCGGAGGGCCCCGCCGGGCACTTCCGCACCTCGGTGCACGCCTCGCCGCGGTTCGCCCGCGCGGTGGCCCGGCTACTACTGGAGGTTGACGCCGCCCTGGGCCGTCCGGAGGAGCTGGCCCTCGTCGACGTCGGGGCCGGACGCGGCGAACTGCTCACCGGGGTGCTGGCTGAACTGCCCGGCGAGGTGCTGGCGCGGCTGCGCCCGTACGGCGTGGAGATCGCGGGGCGCCCGGCGGGTCTGCCGTCCACAGCCCTGTGGACGGACGAGGTGCCGCGCGGCCTCACCGGGCTGCTGTTCGCCAACGAATGGCTGGACAACGTGCCGCTGGACGTCGGCGAGGTCGACGAGGACGGGGTGCTGCGCTACCGGGAGGTGGACACCGAGACCGGCGGGGAGCGGCTCGGCGGGCCCGTCTCGGCGGCCGACGCGGCCTGGGCCGAGCGCTGGTGGCCGGTCGGGCACCCCGGGGACTTCGTGGAGCTCGGCGGCCCCCGGGACGCCGCCTGGGCGCGGGCCGTCGCCGGGCTGGAGCGCGGCCTGGCCGTCGCCGTCGACTACGGGCACACCGCCGACCGGCGCCCGCTGTTCGGCACCCTCACCGGCTTCCGGGGCGGCCGCGAGGTGGCGCCGGTGCCGGACGGCTCCTGCGACGTCACCGCGCACGTCGCCCTGGACTCCATCGCCGCACCCGGTCTCCACAGCCTGTGGACAACCCAGCGGGACGCCCTGCGCGCCCTCGGCGTGAGCGGCGCCCGGCCGCCGCTCGCGCTCGCCTCCACCGACCCGGTCGGCTACCTGCGGGCGCTCGGCGGGGCCGGCGAGGGCGCCGAACTGACCGACCCGGCCGGGCTCGGCGCCTTCGGCTGGCTCGCCCAGGCCGTCCGCATGCCGGTACCGGAGGCCCTGGCCGCCCTCCCGGGGTGGCAGACTCTGACCTCATGAGGGAGACCACGGTCGGCATCGGGGCGGGAGCCGAGAACTTCACCGGCGAGGCGGGCACCACCGACATGGTGCTCAACATCGGCCCGCAGCACCCCGCCACGCACGGCGTGCTGCGACTGCGGCTGGTGCTCGACGGCGAGCGGATCATCACCGCCGAGCCGGTGATCGGCTACATGCACCGGGGCGCGGAGAAGCTGTTCGAGGCCCGCGACTACCGGCAGATCATCATGCTGGCCAACCGGCACGACTGGCTCTCCGCCTTCGGCAACGAGCTCGGTGTCGTCCTGGGCGTCGAGCGGATGCTCGGCATGGAGGTCCCCGAGCGGGCGGTGTGGATCCGTACCCTGCTCGCCGAGCTCAACCGGGTGCTCAACCACCTGATGTTCCTCGGCTCCTACCCGCTGGAACTCGGCGGCATCACCCCGATCTTCCACGCCTTCACCGGCCGCGAGGACCTCCAGCACGTCCTGGAGGAGGCCTCCGGCGGGCGCATGCACTACATGTTCAACCGGGTCGGCGGCCTCAAGGAGGACATCCCGGCCGGCTGGCTCGGCCGCGTCCGCACCGCCGTCGCCACCGTCCGCTCCCAGCTGCCGGTCTTCGAGGACCTCGTCCTCGGCAACGAGATCTTCCGTGCCCGCACCGCCGGCGTCGGCACCCTCACCCGGGCCCAGGCCGAGGCGTACGGCGTCAGCGGCCCGATCGCCCGTGCCAGCGGCCTCGACTTCGACCTGCGCCGCGACGAGCCCTACCTCGCGTACGGCTCCGACGAGCTGCGGCAGGTGCTCACCGTGGTCACCCGCGAGGAGGGCGACTGCCTGGCCCGGTTCGAGTGCCTGCTGGAGCAGACCCTCAACTCGCTGGACCTCGCCGACGCCTGCCTCGACAAGATCGCCACCCTGCCGCCCGGCCCGGTCAACCAGCGGCTGCCCAAGGTGCTCAAGGCCCCCGAGGGCAGCACCTACTCCTGGACCGAGAACCCGCTCGGCATCAACGGCTACTACCTGGTCTCGCGCGGCGACAAGACGCCGTGGCGGCTCAAGCTGCGCTCGGCGTCCTTCAACAACGTCCAGGCGCTGACCGAGCTGCTGCCCGGGACGCTGGTCGCGGACATGGTGGCGATCCTCGGGTCGATGTTCTTCGTCGTCGGGGACATCGACAAGTAGGGCCCGGCCCTTCGCGGGCCGGGCCTGCGCAGGCCGGTGCTTCCCGGGCTCAGCCCTTCTTCGGCCGCTTGACCGGGTCGGCCGGGTGCGGGGCCACCTTGCGGTCACCCTTGGTGGCGATCCGCTCCGCGCACAGGCCGGCCAGCACGTCGTACGCCGCCTTGCCCATCAGCTCGGTCAGCTCGGGGCGGTAGCTGACGTACACCGGGTCCGGCCCCTGGTGCGCCGCCGGGCTGCCGGTGCACCACCAGTGCAGGTCGTGGCCGCCCGGGCCCCAGCCGCGGCGGTCGTACTCGCCGATCGAGACCTGGAGGTAGCGGGTGTCGTCCGGCCGGTCGATCCAGTCGTAGGTGCGGCGGACCGGCAGCTGCCAGCAGACGTCCGGCTTCGTCTCCAGCGGCTCCCGGCCCTCCTTGAGCGCCAGCGCGTGCAGCGCGCAGCCGGCGCCGCCCGCGAAGCCGGGGCTGTTCACGAAGATGCAGGCCCCGTTCACCCGGCGGGTCTGGCGGTCGCCGTCCTCGTCGAGCATGGTGATGCCGCCGTCGGACCTGATCCGGCCAGCGGCGTCGGTGCCGTGCGCGAAGTTCTCCCACAGCTCGGGCGTCAGCCGCTTCGCGTGGCCGAGGACGCGCTTCTCGTCGTCCTCGTCCGAGTAGTGCGCGCCCAGCGTGCAGCAGCCGTCCGACTCGCCGCGGCCCTCGCGGATGCCGTGGCAGCCCTGGCCGAAGACGCAGCCCCAGCGGGAGGTCAGCCAGGTGAGGTCGCAGCGGAACACCTGCTCCTCGTCGTCGGGGTCGGCGAACTCGACCCAGGCGCGCGGGAAGTCGAGCGGGACCTCGTCACGGGGGATGCCGCCGAGCGGGGCCTCGCCGCGCAGGGTCGGCATCGCCAGGTCGACGGGGGCGGGGGAGGCCTTGGACTTCTTCTTGGACGTTTCTGCTGGTGCCACCCGGCAAGGGTAGAGCCTTCGGGCCGGCCTGCCCGGACCCGTCCGGGTGATCCGGGGTGCGCCGCGGCGCCGGTGGCGGCCGGCCGACCGCAGGCTGGAGGGAACCGCGCGGCACTGTCGGGTTGTCAGATCAGTTTGATGATCTCGCGTTGACCCGTATTGGATGCCCTGGAACACCCCGGATCACCACTGGAGCACCGAGCCGTGACCGCCTCGCCCCGCGCCGCCCAGACGGCCGTCCTCGCCGCCCTCGCGGTCCTGGCCGCCGGGTGCGCCTCCGCGCCCGCACTGCGGGCCCGGTCGGCCGCCGCCGCTCCGCTGTGCGACGCCCCGGTGGTGATCGGCCACCGGGGCGCCCCGCGCAGCGCCCCCGAGAACACCATGGCCTCCTTCGAGACCGCCCTCGACCAGGGCGCCGACTGGCTGGAGACCGACGTCCAGACCACCAGGGACGGCGTCCCGGTGCTGATGCACGACCCCACGGTGGACCGCACCACCAACGGCAAGGGCGCCATCGCCGACCTCACCGCCGCCCAGATCGCCGCCCTGCGGGTGACCGTCGGCCCCGGCCCCACCGAGCCCGTCCCCACCCTCCAGGAACTGCTCAAACGCCTCTCCGACAGCAACGCCACCCTGCTGATGGAGATCAAGTGGCAGCGCGCCGAGGACGTCACCCGGATCGCCCGGATCGCCGCCGGCAGCGGTGCCCGGGTCGTCCTCTACTCGTTCTCGGCGGAGCACCTGCGCCAGGCCCACGCCGCCGCGCCCGCCCTGCCGGTCGTGCTGATCCAGGGCTCCGCGATCGCCGAGGACCCGGGTGACCTGCCGCTGCGCGGCATCGCCCTGGACGCGGCGCTGGCCAGCGCCTCCCGGATCGCCGCCGAGCGCAGGGCGGGCCGCGAGGTGTACGTCTGGACGCTCGACGACGAGGAGTCCTGGCAGCTGATGTCGGCCCGGGACGCCGACGGCCTGATCACCGACACCCCGGGCCGGGCCCGCCGCTGGGTGGACACCAACTGCCGCCCCGAGCGCCGGGCCGGACCGCGCGGCCACTGACGCGTCCGGCCGCCGGAGGCCAGGTACGGCCGGGGCCGGTGTGAAGACGGTCGAGACCGGTTTCGCCCGGGGCCGGATCGCGTAGCGTGGAGAGTTATGCGACTCGGTGTACTCGACGTAGGTTCCAACACCGTCCACTTCCTCGTGGTGGACGCCCATCCGGGTGCCGCCCCGCTGCCCGCGTACTCGCACAAGGCCGAACTGCGGCTGGCCGAACTGCTCGACGACGACGGCGCGATAAGCGAGGCCGGCGTCGAGCGGCTGGTCGGCCACATCGCCTCGTCGCTGCGGGTCGCGGAGGACAAGGGCGTCGTCGACATCCTGCCGTTCGCCACCTCCGCCGTCCGGGAGGCCGCCAACGGCGAGGAGGTGCTGCGCCGGGTCGCCACCGAGACCGGGGTGGAGCTGCAGGTGCTGTCCGGGCAGGACGAGGCCCGGCTCACGTTCCTGGCCGTCCGGCGCTGGTTCGGCTGGTCCTCGGGCCGACTGCTCAACCTGGACATCGGCGGCGGCTCGCTGGAGATCGCCTGCGGCCTGGACGAGCAGCCCGACGTCGCCTGCTCGCTGCCGCTGGGCGCCGGCCGGCTCACCGCCCGCTGGCTGCCCGGCGACGTCGCCGACCCGGACGGGCTGCGCGGGCTGAGACGCCACATCCGGGCCGAGATGGCCACCGTCGTGGGCGAGGTCGCCCGGCTCGGCGCGCCGCAGCACGCCGTCGCCACCTCCAAGACCTTCAAGCAGCTGGCCCGGATGACCGGCGCCGCCCCCGCCGACGCCGGCCCGTACGCCGACCGCCGGCTCACCCGCAGCGGGCTGTCCGCCTGGCTGCCGCGGCTGTCCTCGATGACCGTCGAGGAGCGGTCGCGGATCCCCGGCGTCTCCGAGGGCCGCGCCAAGCAGCTGCTGGCCGGGGCGCTGGTCGCGGACGCCGCGATGGACCTGTTCGGCCTCGACGAGCTGGACGTCTGCCCGTGGGCGCTGCGCGAGGGCATCATCCTGCGCCGCCTGGACGCCATGGACGGCTCGGCCGACCGTCGCCGCCCGGCCCTCACCCCGTAGGGCCCTCACCCCGTAGGGCCCTCGCGCCGCAGGGCGCCACACCGTCGGCCCCGTGGCCCGTCCGGCGGCTCCCGCCGGGGCCGGCCGGGGATCCGGTCCCGTTCGGAGCGCGGTCCGCTTACGCTGTCTCCCGTGGCGCAACCAGCGGGCGAGGACGGGACGCGGGAGGGCCGCGCTCCCGGGGACGGGCAGCCGCGGCCAGACGGCCCGCGCCGCAAACTCGGCAAGGCCGTCAAGGGCGCCACCGGGGCGAAGGCCGCGAAGGCCGTCGAGGCGGCCCGGCGCACCGGGCGCAAGAGCACGGCGCGCAAGGCCGCCGAGAAGCCGTCCGCGGCGGAGCCGAAGCAGCCTGCGGGAGGCGCGTCCGGGACGAAACCCGCGGGGGCGAAGCCTGTCGGGACGAAGTCCGAAGCGAGCAAGCCCGCCGGGACGAAGCCCGAGGCGCGGAAGTCCGCGGGGACGCGGAAGGCCGCCGCGACCGCCGCCCCCCGGGAGACCCGCACCGCCCGGGCCGCCGGCGCCGCCAAGGCCGCCGTCCAGTCGGTGCGCTCGGTCAAGGCCGCCCGGCGCGACGCCGCCCGCCCGCCGCTGCTGCGCACCACCGACCGGCTGGTGCTGCCCTCGCACCCGGCCCTGCACATCCCCGACACCAAGGTGGTCCTGTCCACCGCGTCGGTGTACCCGGCGAGTACCGCCGTCGCCTTCGAGCTGGCCGCCAAGCTCGGCTACGACGGGGTCGAGGTGATGGTCTGGAACGACCCGGTCAGCCAGGACGTCGAGGCCCTGCGCCGTCTCTCCGACGCCCATCAGATGCCGATCCTGGCCGTGCACGCGCCCTGCCTGCTGATCACCCAGCGGGTGTGGACCACCGACCCGTGGACCAAGCTGGTCCGGGCCCGGGCGGCGGCCGAGAAGCTCGGCGCGAGCGCCGTCGTGGTCCACCCGCCGTTCCGCTGGCAGCGCCAGTACGCCCGGGACTTCGTGACGGGCATCAACCGGATGGCGGGCGAGACCGACGTCCGCTTCGCGGTGGAGAACATGTACCCGTGGCGCTACCGCGACCGCGAGGTGCTGGCCTACGCCCCGGGCTGGGACGTCACCGACGAGGAGTACCGGCACTTCACCATCGACCTCTCGCACGTCGCCACCTCCCGGATCGACGCGTTCGCCATGGTCGAGCGGATGGGCGACCGGCTCGCCCACATCCACCTCGCCGACGGCAGCGGCTCCGGCAAGGACGAGCACCTGATCCCGGGCCGCGGCAAGCAGCCCTGCGCCGAACTGCTGGAGCACCTGGCCCGTACCGGTTTCGACGGCCACGTGGTGCTGGAGGTCAACACCCGCCGCTCCGCGTCCCCCGCCGAACGCGAGGCCGACCTCGCCGAGGCCCTCGCCTTCACCCGCTTGCACCTGGCCACCCCCTCGCGCGTACGCTGAGGAAACGCGCCCGGCTGGGTGCGAACTTCCTTGCGCAAGGGGAGAAATGACGGATCAACAGGACTTCCGGGAGATCGCCCAGAGCTTCGGCGGGGTCGCCGCCGAGTACGACCGGGCCCGCCCCGGCTACCCGGACGGGCTGTTCGAGGCACTGGAGCGGTTGTCCGGTCGCCGCCTCAAGGGGGCCCGGGTGCTGGACGTCGGCGCCGGCACCGGCATCGCCACCCGGCTGCTGGTCGCGCGCGGCGCCGACGTCGTCGCGGTGGAGCCCAACGCGGGCATGGCCGCCCAGTTCCTGGCCTCCTCTCCGGGCCTGCCGCTGGTCAGGGCCGGCGGTGACGAACTGCCGTTCCACGACGACTCCGCGGATCTGATCAGCTACGCCCAGTCCTTCCACTGGACCCGCACCGAACGGGCCATCCCCGAGGCGATCCGGGTGCTGCGGCCCGGCGGCGCCCTCGCCGTCTGGTGGAACGTGCACGACGAGACCGTGCCCTGGGTCCGGGCCCGGGCGGAGCGGCTGAGTGCCGCGCTGCCCAACTACCACGGCTACGGCCGGACCGCCGAGTTCATCGCCCTGCTCGCCCCGGCCGGGCTGAGGGTCGAACGCGCGGTGCTGCGCTGGGAGCGGCGGATCACCGTCGACCAGGTGCTCGACGACCTGGTCTCCCGCTCGTTCGTGGCCTCGCTCTCCCCGGCCGAGCGCGAACCGGTGCTGGCCGTCGAGCGGCGGGCGATGACCGCCGAGTTCCCGGACGGCTGGGTGGTCGAGCCCTACGTCCTGGAACTGGCGGTGGGCATCACCCCGGCCTGACCCACACCCCGGCCTGACCCGCACCCCGCCCGGACGGCCCGCCCGCGTGACCGCATCGCGGACGGGCCGTCCGCCGCCTGGACGGCGGGCGTAGGCTCGGTAGCCACAGCGGCCCCCGCATCCTCCTACCGGCGGGGCGCCGGCGAGAGCCCCGAAGGAGTGGAGCACAGTGCCCGAGCTGAGGTCCCGTACGGTCACCCACGGTCGCAACATGGCAGGCGCCCGGGCGCTTCTCCGGGCCGCCGGCGTAGCCCGCGAGGACTTCGGCAAGCCGATCATCGCGGTCGCCAACTCCTTCACCGAGTTCGTCCCGGGCCACACCCACCTCCAGCCGGTCGGCCGGATCGTCTCCGAGGCGATCAAGCAGGCGGGCGGCATCCCGCGCGAGTTCAACACCATCGCCGTGGACGACGGCATCGCGATGGGCCACGGCGGCATGCTCTACTCGCTGCCCTCGCGCGACCTGATCGCCGACTCGGTCGAGTACATGGTCAACGCGCACTGCGCCGACGCGCTGATCTGCATCTCCAACTGCGACAAGATCACCCCGGGCATGCTGATGGCCGCGCTGCGCCTGAACATCCCGACCGTCTTCGTCTCCGGCGGCCCGATGGAGGCCGGCAAGGCCACCCTCGTCGACGGCACCGTGCGCAGGCTCGACCTGATCGACGCGATCTCCCAGGCGGCCAACGAGAACGTCTCCGACGAGGACATCGCGATCATCGAGGAGAACGCCTGCCCCACCTGCGGCTCGTGCTCCGGCATGTTCACCGCCAACTCGATGAACTGCCTCACCGAGGCCATCGGCCTCTCGCTGCCCGGCAACGGCTCCGTCCTCGCCACCCACACCGCCCGCAAGGACCTGTACGAGCGGGCCGGGCGGACGGTCGTCGAGATCGCCGACCGCCACTACGGCCAGGACGACGCCTCGGTGCTGCCCCGCGCGATCGCCACCCGCGCCGCCTTCGAGAACGCCATGGCCCTGGACATCGCCATGGGCGGCTCGACCAACACCATCCTGCACCTGCTCGCCGCCGCCCAGGAGGCCGAGCTGGACTTCGACCTGCGGGCCATCGACGCCGTCTCCCGCCGGGTCCCCTGCCTGTCCAAGGTCGCGCCCAACGGCTCGTACTACATGGAGGACGTGCACCGGGCCGGCGGCATCCCCGCCATCCTCGGCGAGCTGTACCGCGGCGGAATGCTCCACGAGGACGTCCACACCGTCCACTCCGACTCGCTCGCCGAGTGGCTCAAGACCTGGGACGTGCGCGGCGGTTCGCCCTCCGCCGAGGCCGTCGAACTGTGGCACGCCGCCCCCGGCTGCGTCCGCTCCGCCGAGGCCTTCTCGCAGTCGGAGCGCTGGGAGTCGCTGGACACCGACGCCGCCAAGGGCTGCATCCGCAGCGTCGAGCACGCCTACTCGGTCGAGGGCGGCCTCGCCGTCCTGCACGGCAACCTCGCCGAGGACGGCTGCATCGTGAAGACCGCCGGCGTCGACGAGTCGATCTGGACCTTCAGCGGCCCGGCCGTGGTCGTCGAGTCCCAGGACGACGCCGTCGAGGCGATCCTCGCCAAGCGGGTCAAGGAGGGCGACGTCGTCGTCATCCGCTACGAGGGCCCCAAGGGCGGCCCGGGCATGCAGGAGATGCTCTACCCGACGTCCTTCCTCAAGGGCCGCGGCCTCGGCAAGGCCTGCGCGCTGGTCACCGACGGCCGCTTCTCCGGGGGCACCTCCGGCCTGTCCATCGGCCACGCCTCCCCGGAGGCCGCCTCCGGCGGCACCATCGCCCTGGTCGAGGACGGCGACATCATCGCCATCGACATCCCGGGCCGGAGCATCTCCCTGGAGGTGCCCGACGAGGTCCTGGCCGAGCGCCGCCGCGCCCTGGAGGCCGCGGGCGGCTACCGCCCGAAGAACCGTGACCGCCAGGTCAGCCAGGCCCTGCGCGCCTACGCCGCGATGGCCACCTCCGCCGACAAGGGCGCCGTCCGCGACGTCACCAAGCTCGGCTGAGCCCCGCAGCACCGCAGTACCGCAGGAGCCGTCCCGCAGGCCGGGGCGGCTCCTCGCGCGTTGGGTGATAATCGACCCCGTGAGCGAGCAGCCCCCCACCCCCGCACCCAAGCCCGCCGGCGCCCCCGAGCCGGAGCCGATCCGCTGGTTCGGCACCAGCTGGGTGAACCGGGACAACGGCTACTGGCTGCGCCGCGTCGCGGTGTCGGCCGGCGCGCTGGTCACGACCGCCGCCTCCGTCCTGCTGCTGCGCTTCGGCGTCGAGGGCGTCGCCCTGTCCGATGGCGGCGGCTTCCTGAACGGGCTGCTGACGGCCGCGATCGCGGTCTGCTCGATGATGTGCGTCATGCGCACCTGGAAGGTCCTCACCGAGGGCAAGGACCAGCTGAGCGGCTGGATGGCCGAGGACAAGTCGCTCGGCGCGGTCTGGCTCATCGGCGGCGCCGGCAGCCTGGCCGCCTACTTCGCCCGCAGCCTGGTCGAGGCCCCCGGCGAGGCGGTCAGGCGCGCCTCGTACGAGCGGGCCGTCGCCCAGTACGAGAAGCGCCAGGCGGGCCGCAGCGGACGGCCCGGCGCCAAGGCGC
Source organism: Kitasatospora sp. NBC_01300 (assembly GCF_041435235.1). Lineage (NCBI taxonomy): Bacteria > Bacillati > Actinomycetota > Actinomycetes > Kitasatosporales > Streptomycetaceae > Kitasatospora > Kitasatospora sp. NBC_01300. The sequence goes on from NZ_CP108408.1 coordinate 4,505,745, forward strand.
CGGGCCGGGGCAAGCGCCGGGGCTGAGCCTCAGAGGCGGCTGGCCGCGCCGCACTCGTCGCGGGTCGACAGGTCGTTGCGGCGGTCGTACGGGTCGGTCGTGGGGCCGGTCGGGCGGCTGCCCGGGGTGTCCGGCGACTGCGCCGCGAACTGGTCGAACTGCGGGTGGTAGTAGCCGTCGTAGACGTCGCAGGACGAGTTGGCGGACTCCGACCCGCCGCCCTCGCCGAACACGAGCTTCTTCGGGTTGATCCGGTAGCGGGCCGGGTCGTAGAAGCGGAAGTTGTCGACCCGGCGCACGATCGTGCGCGTGGTCCAGGTGTCCCCGGTCACGTCGGCCGCCGGCACCAGCAGACCCACCGGCTTGGCCGTGCCGTCCTTCGGCGCGGCCGGCTTCGTCGGCGGCTGCCCGCCCGTCGGCGGCTGGGGTGACGCGGCGCGCTTGGCGGCGTCCGGGCCGGGGCGCATCGCGTACACGTAGCTGAAGTCGGCGTGGACGAGGAGGCCCTTGTCCCCGTCGCCCTCGAAGGTGATCCGGCCCTGCACCTTGACCGTGTCGCCCACCTGGACGGCCTCGCGCTGGTCGAAGCGGCTGAACCAGGTGGTCGGGTCGGTGTCCTTGGAGGGGTTCGCCAGCGCGTTGATCGCGCGGTCCCGGTCCTCCCGGTCCAGCAGCGCCAGGGCGGCTTCCGGCCGGCCGCCCGCGATCACCTGCGGGTCCAGGTTGGCGGCGGTCAGGTAGTCCTTGACCAACTGCAGCTGGGCGCCCACCTGTTCGGCGGAGAACGCGCCGGTGGCCTGGGCGTCGGGCAGGACGAGGGCCTCGGCGCCGTTCGGCCAGCCCTCGGCGACGGAACCGGCCCACGGGTGGTCCACGGTCGGCTGCTGCTCGTCGACCTTCGGCGGTGCGGCGGTCGGCTTGGCCGTCTCCGGGGCGACGGTGGGCACGGGGGCGTGGGCCGTCGAGGAGTCGCCGCCGTAGTGGTCGGAGTACCAGCTGCGCAGCCCGTCGAGGTTCAGGGCCGCGAGCAGCACCGCGATGGTCAGCGCGACGTACAGCGGCGCGCGCCAGTCCAGCCGGCGGCGGCGCGGGCGCGGGTTGCCCCACGGGTCGGTCACCGGGGGCTTCGGCGTGCGGCCGAACCGGCGGCCGGCCTTGGCCGGTCCGTCGTTGACCGAGCGGCGGCCGCCCGGGTCGACCGGCGGGGTGTGCTTCCATCGGGCGGCCAGCATCCGGGTGCGCCCGGACTGCTCGGTGACGGCGGCACCCTTGACGAACTCCTCGTCCAGGACGAGGTCTGCGAACGGGTCCTTCTCGCCCGCTCCGGACGGGTCGGACCCGCCCGGCTCACGGCCCTCCGCAGGGCGCGGTTGTGGATCTTCGGCTATCGGCATCGCGCCAGTATGCCGACGGGGTGTGACGATTCGTCGATCGGGGGCACACCTTGTGGTGAACTCGTGCGCGGGCGCGGCGATCCGTCCCGGTCTGTTCCGTTCCGGCCGTGTCCGGCGCGCCCTGCGGGGGCGTCAGTCCTTGGTGCGGGCCTGCTTCACCGACCCCACGATCCCGGCGACGGCCAGCAGGATTCCGGCCGGCAGCAGCGCCAGGAAGAACGCGCCGAACAGGCCCGCGTCCCCGAGCAGCAGCTGCGCCAGCATGTCCAGCACCAGCAGCCCGCCGGCCGCCGGGAGGGCCGACTGCCACGGGTGGTCGTTCGCCCAGCGGCGCAGCCGCCGTTCGGAGGTGTCGCGGCGCAGCTGCCCGCCGACGGTGCCGACCAGGAAGAAGAAGAACAGGGCCCAGCCGGCCGGCCCGGCCAGCATGCCCAGGGACCAGTGCCCGGAGATCGCGTCGATCCCCAGGGCGGTCGCACCCACCACCGCACCGACCCCCGCGGCCGTCCGCCACGGTCCCACGGTCGCCGAGGCGACGGCGAGTTGCCGGTTCTCACGTCGGGACATTTCGTCGTGTGCCATGACTCCACGGTGCTCCCGCGCGGCGCCGGAGGCCATAGGGGAAACCCCCGAGATTCTCCCTAGGGACGCCGAACGCACCGCCGCCGCCGACCACGGGCTGGACGGTCCCGGCGGGTGCCCCCGTGCGGTGCGAGGATGGCCGCAGTACCGAGGTAAGGAGCGGCCATGGGCGCCAGCGCAGCACACGGACAGAAGATCGCCTTCCTGGGCACGGGCAAGATCGGCGAGGCCCTGCTCTCCGGCCTGCTGCGGGCCGGCAAGGACCCGGCGGACGTCCTGGTGACCGCCCGCCGCCCCGAGCGCGCCGCCGAACTCGCCGCCCGCTACGGCGTGGTGGCCGCCTCCAACGCCGAGGCCGCCAAGCTCGCCGACACCCTGATCCTCGCCGTCAAGCCCCAGGACATGGGCACCCTGCTGGAGGAGCTGGCCCCGCACGTCGGCGCGGACCGGCTGGTGATCTCGGCCGCGGCCGGCATCCCCACCGCCTGGTTCGAGGAGCGGCTGGCGGCCGGCACCCCGGTGGTCCGGGTGATGCCCAACACGCCGGTCCTGGTGGACGAGGGGATGAGCGTCATCTCCGGCGGCTCGCACGCCACCGAGGAGCACCTGGAGCGGGCCGAGGAGATCTTCAGCTCGGTCGGCAAGGCACTGCGGCTGCCCGAGGCCCAGCAGGACGCGGCCACCGCGCTCTCCGGCTCCGGCCCGGCCTACTTCTACTTCCTGGTCGAGGCGATGACGGACGCGGGCATCCTGCTCGGCCTGCCCCGGCAGGTGGCGCACGACCTGATCGTGCAGTCCGCGATCGGCGCCTCGGTGATGCTGCGCGACTCCGGCGAGCACCCGGTGAAGCTGCGCGAGGCCGTCACCTCCCCGGCCGGCACCACCATCGCGGCCATCCGCGAGCTGGAGAACCACGGGGTGCGGGCCGCGCTGCTGGGCGCCCTGGAGGCGGCGCGGGACCGTTCCCGGGAGCTCGCTTCCGGGGGGAAGTAGCCGGCTGGGTAGGCTCGACGACATGGCCTACGACCTGGTGATCTTCGACAACGACGGTGTCCTGGTGGACAGCGAGCCGCTCTCCAACCGGGTGCTGGCCGCGTACCTGACCGAACTCGGCTACCCGACCACGGTCGAGGACTCCTACCGGGACTTCATGGGCTGCGCCGCCCACCGGATCCACGACGTGATCGCCGAGCGGTACGACGGCGCGACGCTGCCGGAGGGCTTCGACGAGCTGTTCCACGGCCGGGTCTTCGACGCGTTCGGCACCGAGCTGACGGCCGTGCGGGGTGCGGAGCAGCTGCTGAAGGAACTGCGGCAGCGCTCCGTCCCCCACTGCCTGGCCTCCTCGGCGCACCACGTGTGGATCCGCACCGCGCTGGACGTCACCGGCCTGCGCGGGTACGTCGCCGAGGAGCGGATCTTCAGCGCCCAGGACGTCGGCGTGGGCAAGCCCGCGCCGGACCTCTTCCTGCACGCCGCCCGCACCCTCGGCGTCGACCCGGCCCGCTGCCTGGTCGTCGAGGACAGCCCCAACGGCGTGCTGGCGGCCCGGGCCGCGGGCATGGACGTGTACGGCTACACCGCGCTCACCGACCCGGCGAAGCTGACCGCCGCCGGGGCCACCGGGCTGATCGCCGACCTCTCCGAGGTCACCGCCCTGCTCTGACCCGCCCTGCTCCGACCTGCTCTGCTCCGCCCGGTTCGGCCCAGCCCTTGCGCCCGGCCCTTGCGTCCGGCTGCGGAAAGTCCCTGCGCGACCCCTCCCGCAATCGCGGTCCACCGCCTACGCTCTCGCCAACATCGTCGTACCGGCCAGTAGCGAGGTTCGCCATGAGTGCCGCGTCACCCGCGATCCCGCCCGGCCTGCGCGCCGGGCGGGCCGCGCTCGCCGTCAGCTTCCTGCTCCAGGGCACCACCTTCGCGCTGCTGGTCACCTGCATCCCGGAGATCCAGCACCGGTACGGGCTGAGCGACGCGCTGCTGCCGCTGTTCCTGGCCGCGGTGCCGGTCCTGGCCGGGGTCGGCTCGATCACCTCCGAACAGTTGGTGAAGCGCACCGGCGCGCGGGCCGTGCTGCGGGTCGTCCAGCCGCTGGTCTGCCTCAGCCTCGCGGGCGTCGGCCTCGGCGACACGCTCTGGCAACTCGCCGTCGCGCTCGGGGCGTTCGGCCTGCTGGTGGGCGCGCTCGACGCGAGCATGAACATGCTCGGGGTGGGCCTGCAGCACCGCTACGGCCGCTCGATCATGATCGGCTTCCACGCCGCGTTCAGCCTCGGCGGCATCCTCGGGGCGGCCCTCGCCGGCCTCGGCTCGCACTACGACCTCGGCCTGCCCGTGCTGTTCGGCACGGTCGCGGCGGTGATCGCCCCGCTGGCGCTGCTGACCGGCACCCGGTTCGCCGGGCCGGCCGAACTCGGGGACGCCGTCCGGGAGGCCGCCGAGGCCGCCGCGCGGTCCATCCCCTGGCGGCCGCTGCTGCCGCTGTGCCTGGCGATGGCCTTCGCGTACATCGCGGACGCCTCGGTCTCCAACTACAGCGTCAAGTACCTCACCGACGGCCTGGGCAGCGCCGCGGACGTCGCCAAGCTGTCCTACCTCGGCTACATGGTCGCGATGCTGCTGGGCCGCGCGCTGGGCGACCGGGCGGTGCAGCGCTGGGGCGCCGTCCCGGTGGTCCGGGCCGGTGCCGGGCTGGCCGCGCTCGGCTTCGCGCTGGCCGCCGCCGCGCCCGCCGCCTGGGTGGGGATCGCCGGGTTCACCGTGCTCGGCTTCGGCATCTGCGCCATCATCCCGCAGGTGTTCGCGGCCGGGGGCCGGCTGTTCCCGGCCGACTCGGACGCCGCGGTGGCCCGGTTGAACCTCTTCAACTACGTGGGTTTCCTGATCGGTTCGCCGCTGGTCGGGACGATCGCCGACGCGAGTTCGTACCGCTGGGCGCTGCTCGCCCCGATGCTGCTGGTGCTCGCCGTCCTGCCGCTGGCCGAGCGCTTCGCGCCGGCGCCCGTGCTCGCCCCCGCCACGGTGTGACGGGGGCGAGCGGGGGCGGGTAGGGAGGTCAGCCGATCACGGTGGCCAGCTCGGGCAGGCCGTTGGCCCACAGCTGCTCCTTGGCTCCACCGCCCGACTGGTAGTACTCGTAGTAGACGTACGGTGCCCAGTTCAGGGTGTACGGCCCGGTCCAGGTCGGGGCCGAGGTGATCTGGACGGTGACCGCGACGGTGCGGGTCTCACCCGGGGCGATCGGCGCCCGGAAGTGGAAGTTCGCGTTGTTCCCGTTGAAGGCGCAGTCGGTGGAGTCGCCCGAGCACCCGGTGACCGTGAACGCGCCGGCCTCCTGGTTGGCCGGCCAGATCGGCTGGATGAACTCGTAGGCGAAGTAGATGTCGGTGGTCTCGGTGTTGGTGAGCGAGAGCGTCAGGGTCAGCTGGTCGCCCGCCGCCGCCGTCTTCCTGTCGACGGCGAACGAGCTGCCGCTGACCGCGGCGGAGGCCGGCTGGGCGGCAAAGAGCAGGCCAAGTCCCAGTAATGCAGCGAGAATTACCCCAAGGCGTTGCGCGCTGAATGGCTTCATGGCGGAGAGGATATGAAGTCGTGAAGGTTTTGTCTGTAGGGCCTCCGCCGGGGCTCCGGGCCCCGCCCCCGGCGCGCCCTGGACAAGGCCCGGCCACCCCCACCCGCTACGGTGGAGGCCATGCCCGACGCCGAGCGTGACACCCCCTGCGGCCTGCACCTCTTCTGGGACGAGGCCGTCACCGCCTACGACTTCGGCCCCGGCCACCCGATGGACCCGACCCGGCTGGCGCTCACCATGCGCCTGGTCGAGGCCCTCGGACTGGACACCGGGCCCGGGGTGACGGTGCGGGCCGCGCCGCCCGCCGGTGAGTCCACCCTGCGGCTGGTGCACACCCGGGAGTACGTCGAGGCGGTCAAATACGCCGCCGCCCACCCCGACGAGTCGGATCCCCGGCACGGGCTCGGCACCGACGACAACTGGGCCTTTCCCGCAGTGCATTCGGCCTCCGCGCTGATCGCCGGTCAATCCGTCGCCGCCGCCGAGGCGGTCTGGCGCGGGGAGACCCCGCACGCCGTGAACTTCGCCGGCGGGCTGCACCACGCGATGCCCGCCAAGGCCTCCGGCTTCTGCGTCTACAACGACCCGGCGCTGGCCGTCGCCCGGCTGCTCGAACTCGGCGCCGAGCGGGTCGCCTACGTCGACGTGGACGTCCACCACGGCGACGGCGTCCAGCAGGCCTTCTGGAACGACCCCCGGGTGCTCACGATCTCGCTCCACGAGCACCCCGCCACGCTCTTCCCGCAGACCGGCTGGCCCACCGAGACCGGCGGCCCGGACGCCCCCGGCTCCGCCGCCAACCTGCCGCTGCCGGCCGGCACCGGCGACGCCGGCTGGCTGCGCGCCTTCCACGCCGTGGTGCCCGAACTGCTCACCGCCTTCCGCCCGCAGGTCCTGGTCACCCAGCACGGTGCCGACACCCACCTGGAGGACCCGCTCGCCCACCTCGCCGTCACGCTGGACGCCCAGCGGATGATCGCCGAGGAACTGCACGACCTCGCCCACCGGCTCACCGGCGGCCGCTGGATCGCCACCGGCGGGGGCGGCTACGCCGTCGTGGACGTCGTCCCGCGCACCTGGACCCACCTGGTCGCCACCGCCGCCGGACGGCCCGTCGACCCGGCCACCGAGACCCCCGAGTCCTGGCGCGCCGAGGTCTACCGCCGCACCCGCCGACCCGCCCCGCTGCGGATGACCGACGGCGCCCGACCGGTCTGGCGCGACTTCGACGCGGGTTACGATCCGGCCGACCGACTCGATCAGGCCATCCTCGCCAGCCGCCGCGCGGTGTTCCCCCACCTCGGCCTCCTGGCCTGAGACCGGCATCCCGGCCCAGGTGCGGGTGGGCCGTGCGTACGCCCACTCCCGCGTTCCGCCGAGTGACTACGTACTGCAACAGTCCTATCTCTCACCGTACGAGGACCGCACCTCCCCTCTTCCCACTGGTACCACCCATAACTACTCTGGGGATACACGTGTGCCGGTGGAGTCACCGGAGGGGAAGCCGGTGCCTTGCACACGGGTGAAGGGTCGGGTGATGGTCATGAGTTCCGGCGAACGCCCCTTGCAGGAAGTCGTCTTCCTGACCGTGGCGGAGGTTGCCTCGGTCATGCGGGTGTCGAAGATGACGGTGTACCGGTTGGTGCACAGCGGAGAGCTGCCGGCCATCAGGGTCGGGCGGTCCTTCCGGGTGCCCCAGCAGGCGGTGCACGAGTACCTCAAGGAGTCCTACGTGAGGCTTGAGAGCGCGTAGTTCCGGGTGGGCGGGGGTGGGGCCGCAGCTGCGGATCCCACCCCCGTTCGCCGGGGATTCCCCGCGAGTTTCCCGGTCACCGGGAGCACGATTACGGCCCTGGGCCCGTGGACGGTAGGCTAGGCCGTCCGTCAGTCGTATGGACTCCGTCTCTCACGGGCGAGAGTCTCAGTGAGCGAGGGTTGTTCCGTGGGCTCTGTCATCAAGAAGCGTCGCAAGCGTATGGCCAAGAAGAAGCACCGCAAGCTTCTGAAGAGGACCAGGGTCCAGCGTCGCAACAAGAAGTAACGCCTGAGCCTGCGCTTCGGCCCCGCCCAGGCGGGGGTTATCCGCGGACTCGCGTACAACGGCGCAGGAAGAAGTAGTGCGCCCCGCCTCGGCGGGGTTCAGGCGTTCCACCGCCCGTCCAGGCCTCGGCCTGGGCGGGCGGTGTCGTTTCACGGCCCGGCAGGGCGGCACGGTACGGTGCACGCAGGCCGCTCGGGTCGAGGGAATGGGGTGCACACCGTGGGCGTGGTCGTGCTCGTCACCGGCGTGGCACGCCATCTCGGTGCCCGCTTCGCCGCCGAGGTCCGCCGCCGTCCGGGCGTGGACCTGGTGGTCGGCGTGGACGTGCAGCCGCCCCGGCTGCCGGTCGAGGAGCCGGACGGACCGGCCGCCGAGTACCGCTTCCACCAGCTCGACCTGCGCCGCCCGGCGGTCTCCCGGGTGATCGCCGAACACCGGGTCGACACCGTGGTCCACCTCAGCGTCAGCGCCACCGGCCTGGGCTCCACCAACCGCTCCGCGGTGAAGGAGTCCAACGTCATCGGCACCATGCAGCTGCTCGGCGCCTGCCAGAAGGCGCCCGGGGTGCGCCGGTTGGTGGTCAAGTCGACCACCGGCGTCTACGGCTCCGCGCCCCGCGACCCGGCGGTGTTCACCGAGCGGATCCAGCCGAAGAACCCGCCCGGCGGCGGCTTCGCCAAGGATGCGGCGGAGGTCGAGGGCTACGTCCGCGGCTTCGCCCGGCGCCGCCCGGACGTCGCGGTGACGGTCCTGCGCTTCGCCAACATCGTCGGCCCCGGCGCGGACACCCCGCTCAGCGAGTACTTCGCGCTGCCCGTGCTGCCGACCGTCCTCGGCTACGACCCCCGGCTCCAGTTCGTGCACGAGGACGACGCCGTCGCGGTGCTCTGCCGGGCCGCCGCCGAGGCCGAGCCGGGCACCGTCAACACCGGGACCTTCAACGTGGCCGGGGAGGGCGTCCTGCTGCTCTCCCAGTGCGCCCGCCGGCTCGGCCGGCCGACCGTGCCGCTGCTGCTGCCCGCGGTCAGCTGGATGGCCGGGCTGGCCCGGCAGACCCGGCTGCTGGACGTCTCGCCGGAGCAGCTGCGGCTGCTCACCCACGGCCGGGTGGTGGACACCGCGCGACTGCGCGAGACGCTCGGCTACCGCCCGGCGTTCACCACCCCGGAGGCCTTCGCCGACTTCGCCGCCGCCCAGGGGCCGGGCCTGCTGCCGCCCGAGCGGCTGGCCGCCGTCACCGACCGGCTGGCCGCCCTGCTCGGCCCGGTGCGGGCCCCGGCCGCCGGCGTCCCCACCGTCCGTACCGACCGCCCCCGCCGACCCAGGAGCTGAACCCGCGATGAGTGCCGCAGCCGAGAACGCGCCGGGCGAGGCCAGGGTCATCCCGATCGAGTCCGCCCCCAGCTGGACCTCGCCCGACGACCCCGGGCCCGCCGACCGGCTCGCCGACGCCGTCGGCGGGGCGCTGTCCGGGCAGCTCGGTTCGGCGGCCACCAGGCTGTTCGGCAAGGGCTGGGAGGGCCGGGCCGCGGACGGGCTGGCCTTCCTGCGCCGCCGGATCACCGGCGACTACGAGGTGGACGAGTTCGGCTTCGACCGGGAGCTCACCGAGGAGGTGCTGCTCGCCCTGCTGCGCCCGCTGGCCGAGAAGTACTTCCGGATCGAGGTCCAGGGCGTCGAGCACATCCCGGCCGAGGGCGGCGCGCTGATCGTCGCCAACCACTCCGGGACGATCCCGCTGGACGCCCTGATGACCCAGGTCGCCATCCACGACCACCACCCGCACCACCGGCACCTGCGGATGCTCGCCGCCGACCTGGTGTTCGTGCTGCCGGGCGTCAACGAGCTGGCCCGCAAGGCCGGCCACACGCTGGCCTGCAACGAGGACGCCCAGGCGCTGCTGGAGCGCGGCGAGGTGGTCGGGGTCTGGCCGGAGGGCTTCAAGGGCATCGGCAAGCCGTTCGCCGAGCGGTACAAGCTCCAGCGCTTCGGGCGCGGCGGCTTCGTCTCCTCGGCGCTGCGGGCGAGGGTGCCGATCGTGCCGTGCTCGATCGTCGGCGCGGAGGAGACCTACCCGATGATCGGCAACGTGAAGACGCTGGCCCGGCTGCTGGGCCTGCCGTACGTGCCGATCACGCCGACCTTCCCGTGGCTGGGGCCGCTGGGCGTGCTGCCGCTGCCGACCAAGTGGACCATCCGGTTCGGGGAGCCGATCGCCACCGACGGGTACCCGGCGGAGGCGGCGGACGACCCGATGCTGGTCTTCGACCTGGCCGACGAGGTGCGCGAGACGATCCAGCACACGCTCTACAAGCTGCTGGTGCAGCGGCGGTCGGTGTTCTTCTAGGTTTCCCGCTGGGTTTCCCGCAACCCGTGGGGCCTCCCGTGCCTCCGAGGCGCGGCGGACCCGCGAGGCACGGCCGAGGGCCCCGGCGATCCTGGAACTCCAGGTGTCGCCGGGGCCCTGCGCCGTCCGGTCAGCCGTCGGGCGGCCGTCCGGTCTGCCGCCGGTCAGCCGAGGAGCCGCAGCCCGGGCAGCAGGCCCGGGATCAGCGGGGGCACCTCGACGCCCTGCGGCTGGCCGGCGGCCGGGGCGCTGGGCGTGCCGGAAGGCGGCTGCGGTGCCTGCGGCGGGGCCGGGGCGGCGCTCGGCGAGGTCTTGCCGCCGGTGAGCCCGCTGGTGAGGTCCCCGACGAGCCCGTTGACGGCGTCCGGCGCGCTGGTGGGCAGGGTGCTCGGCAGGCCGCCGCCCTTGGCGCCGGTGCCGCCGGGCGTGCTGGCGCCGGTGCTGGCGGGGGCCCGCTCGGCGCCGCCGGGGCGGTTGTTGCCGCCGCTGGTCGCGCCGCTGGCGCCGCCCTGGGCCGGGCCGTTGCCGGGCGCGGCGCCGGAGCCGTTCGCCGGGGCGTCGGCGGGGGCGCCGCCGGTGGCCGGGCCGGCCGTGTCGCCGCCCGCTCCGGTGCCGGCCGGGCCACCGCTCTTGGCGGCGGGCTGGGCCAGGCGCAGGGGCGCGACGTCCTCGCTTATGTCGTCGAAGAGCTGGTCGACCAGGTGGGCCTGCTGGGTGAGCTGGACGGGCAGCTGGCCCGCCAGTTCGGTCCAGCGGCCGTCCTCGCCCTGGGCGAAGCCGGCCAGGGCGCGCATCGGGCCGAGCGAGCCGTTGCTGCGGTAGACCGAGCGGAGCAGCTCGCGGCCCTTGATGGCGTCGGCGTGCATGTCGTCCAGCGCGCGGCGGACCCGTTCGACGGTGCCCGGGCTGAGCCCGGTGGCCGGGCCGGGGTGGCCGACCAGGGTCTTGGCCTCGCCGAGCCTGGTGGCGGCGTTGTCGAGCAGCAGTTCGCCGCGCTCGGAGTCGGTGTCCGCCAGGTCGAGCCTGAGCCCTTCGAGGCCGCGCTTCATGCCGTACAGCGTGTCCCCGGGGAGGGCGTTGGAGCTGGCGGCGGCGGCGCCGGCGAGGCTGCCGACGGCCAGTCCGGCGACCAGCCCGCCGATCGCGAACCGGCGGCTCCAGCGGCCGCGCGGCGCCATCCGGATGGCCCGGTGCCGGCGTTGGCGGGGCACCGTGGCGCCCGGTCCGCCGGCGAAGGCCTGCTCGAACGCGGCCATCAGCTGCGCGCGTTGGACGGTCCGTACCTCCGGGTCCAGCGCCGGTCCGGGCATCGCGCCCAGTGCGTCGGTCAGGCCGACCAGTTGGGCCATCGCGACCGAACCGGCGCCGGTGGCAGCGGTGTTGGCCGATTCGGCGTCCGCTGCGCCGCGCTGCTCCGCCCGGTGGGCCTCCAGCGCCTCGGCGAAGGCCTTCGCCCGTCGGTGCTCCAGCACGTTTGCCGTCACGGGCCACACCTCCCTTCGTCGTTGTCGACACCCCGGCCTGCCGGACGGTTGCCTCGGCGGGCCAAAGCCACTCCATCGGGTGACAGGTCGCAATTCGGCTTGACCGTACGCCTGGTGGGGACTTGCACGCTGGCCAACGAGTGGTGCGGGCGGTGGGTTACGCGCGGCTGATCATCGGATCGACCGTTCACCCGGACGTGTCGGCCGGGTGCGGCTGGTGACGGCCGACCGGTCCGCCCGCCGGCTATGCCGTCCCCGGTCACCGCGGCCTCACCGGGCGTCCGGCGGCAGCAGCCGGGCCAGGGTGCGGACGGCGCGGTACTGGAGGGTCTTGATGGCTCCCTCGTTCTTGCCCATGATCCGCGCGGTCTCGGCCACCGAGAGCCCCTGGAGGAAGCGGAGCGTCACGCACTCCTGCTGCTGCGGGTTGAGCCGGTGCACCGCGTCCAGCAGGGCGGCGTTGGAGAGCGACTCCAGCACCGACTCCTCCGGGCTGCGCTCGCACTCGTTGGAGTCGAGCATCTCGCCGGTGGTCACCTCCAGCCGGAAGCGGCTGGACTTGAAGTGGTCGGCGACCAGGTTGCGGGCGATGGTCACCAGCCAGGCCCCGAAGTCCCGGCCCTGCCAGGTGAAGGTGCCGATCCGGCGCAGCGCGCGCAGGAACGTCTCGCTGGTGAGGTCCTCGGCGGTGGCCCGGCTGCCGACCCGGTAGTAGATGTAGCGGTAGACGGTGTCCGCGTAGTGGTCGTAGAGCCGGCCGAAGGCCTCGCTCTCGCCGGCCTGGGCCCGCTCGACCAGCTCCATGATCGGGTTGTGCTCGGTCTCGTAGCCGGGGCTCGGCGCGGTCCGGGCGCGGCCGCGGCCGACGCCGGTGCTGCCGGTGCGGCCGCGCGAGCCGGTGCCGGTGGAGCCAGCCGCGGTGGTGCGCAGCGCCAGGCCGGAGCCGTGCGGGTGGCCGAACGGGGCGCCGGCGGGCACGAGTTGGGGCGAGGCGGCGAGCTGGCTGCGGAGCAGGTTGCGCAGCAGGTCCAGGCCGGTGGAGATCTGTCGGTCGGCGACGGGGCGGCCGCGGAGGCCGGTGCGGGGGCGCAGGGGCGCGGACGACGGGCGGGAGGGTGCAGGCGCGTCGTTCCGGACGGGTGGGTACACGGGACTCCCAGAGGCAGAACTGTGGACGGATCACCTCCGCCTGCGCGGAGAGCACTCCCGCGCCGCCCGTTCGAGCGGGGCGCGTGGGTGACGTGCATCCAGGAGAGAATAACGCTTTGTGCAATGACAGCTACACCGTGTGGTCGAAGTGGTCGTTTGGGATCCATTTATCGCGCATATTCGGCTGACACTGACCGGTCCTGTCGTCGTTCATCCGGCTCAACGTGACCGTTCGGGCGCCCAGGGTGACCAATTCGGCGGTCGGACCGGTGGTTTCCCAGTCTTGAGGCCCGGCAACCCCCGACTTTCCCGGTCTGGCGAACGATCAGAACCAGTCACCGGCTGACAGGTTCGTTCATTAGGCCGGAAAGCCGTACCGGAAACGGGAGTTCGCCCGTACGAGGGGCCAGGTCAGAGGCCTGGTTGACGGCTGGTCACCCGCGCAGGGAGGCCGCGGGGAGGCCCCGCGCAGGCCCGTCGGAGGGGGCGCGACCGGGGGAGGCGGACGCCCGTCAGGCGCAGCGGCGGCGGCGGTTCAGGGCCACCCCGGCGGCCGCCGCACCCGCGAGCACCCCGAGCGCGGCCGCGGCCGGCAGCCCCACCCGGGCCGCCTTCCGGCCGGTCCGGAAGTCCCGCACCCGCCAGCCCTGGGCCCGGGCGTGGCGGCGCAGCGCGCCGTCCGGGTTCACCACGTACGGGTGGCCGACCAGCGAGAGCATCGGGATGTCGTTGGCCGAGTCGCTGTACGCGGCGCAGCGGTCGAGGTCCAGCCGCTCGTGCCGGGCCAGCGCGTGCACCGCGGCCGCCTTGGCCGGGCCGTGCAGCAGCTCGCCGACCAGCCGGCCGGTGTACCGGCCCCCGTCGACCTCGGAGACGGTGCCCAGGGCGCCGGTCATGCCGAGCCGACGGGCGATCACCCGGGCCACCTCCAGCGGGGCGGCGGTGACCAGCCAGACCCGCTGGCCGGCGTCCAGGTGCATCTGGACCAGGGCACGGGTGCCGGGCCAGATCTTGTCGGCCACGACCTGCTCGAAGACCTCCTCGCAGATCGCCTCCAGGTCGGCGGTGCGCTTCCCGGCGACCAGGCCGAGCGCGGTGTGCTGGGCGTCCGAGATGTGCTCCGGGTCCTCGGCGCCGTTCAGCCGGAACCAGGCCTGCTGCCAGGCGAACCGGGCGATGTCGCGGCGGGTGAGGAAGCCGTGCCGGTAGAGGCCGACCCCGAGGTAGAAGATCGCGGCCCCGCGCAGGATGGTGTTGTCGCAGTCGAAGAACGCGGCGGCGCGCGGGTCGCCCGGCTCGGGGGTGTGGTTCTCGGCCGGGGCCTTGGGCGCCTTGCCGGGCCTGCCCGCGGCGGGCGCGGCGCTCTCGGCCGGAGGAGTGCTTGCGGCGGGTGCGGCGCTCTCCGCGGTTCTCTCCACCGGGCTCCCCGCGGGGGCGGTGGCCGGCGCCGGATCGGCCTGCAGCGCAGCTGCCGCCGCCTCGGCGGCAGCCTCGCCCGCCAGGGCGCTCCGCTCGGTGGTGGAACGCTTCGTCTGGGTGAGCCTTCGGAGCACGGCCATGTCATCGAGCATAGCCAGCCGGGCGCGCGGCGGCCGTGACGACGGCGTGCCCGCGCGGTGAACACCGGGCGGTCCCGGGCTCCGGCGGGGCGGTCGTCGGGCGGGCGGACAATGGCCGGGTGAGCCCACTGCTGCGACGTGACAAGAGCCCGAAGCCCGCGCCGGCCGACCGCACCGTGACCCTGGTCGGCAAGCCCGGCTGCCACCTGTGCGACGACGCCCGGGAGGTGATCGTCCGGGTGGCGGGCGAGCTGGGCGCGACCTTCGAGGAGAAGGACATCACCCAGGACGAGGAGTTGTACCGGCGCTACTGGGAGCAGATCCCGGTGACCCTGATCGACGGCCGCCAGCACGACTTCTGGCGGGTCGACGAGCGCCGCCTGCGCGCCGCCCTCGGCGGCTGACCGCTCCCGCGCACCGGCGCTGCCGCCCCGCCACTCGGCGGGGGCGGTTCGCCGAATCGTTGTCGAAGACACCCCGGTCCGGCTTGGGCCGGGCCCGGTTGGTCGGCTTACGATCGAACGCGTTTGCGCCCGAGGGGGGCTGAGCACACGAGGAGTGCCGCCATGCTTCCCGGCCCGACCCCTGGGACGCCCGAAGCCCCGCAGGGCGCCCGGGGCTTCGCCGTGGTGGACGTGGAGGCGACCGGCCGCAGCCCGTGGCGGCACCGGGTGGTCGAGATCGCGGTGGTCCTGCTGGACGAGCGGCTGCGCCCGGAGGCGGAGTTCGCCACCCTGCTCGACCCGCTGGGCCCGGTCGGTCCGACCCATGTGCACCGGATACACCAGGCGGACGTCGAGGGCGCCCCGCGCTTCCGGGAGATCGCCCCGCGGCTGCTGGAGCTGCTGGCCGGCCGGGTGCTGGTGGGTCACCACGTCAGCTGCGACCACGGATTCCTGGACCGCGAGTTCGCCCGGATCGGGGTCGCGCTGCCGCCCGTGCCGCTGCTGTGCACGATGCGGCTGGCCCGCGCCCACCTGCCGCAGGCCCGCGGCCACGGCCTGGCGGCCTGCGTGGAGGCGGCGGGCCTGGGCTGGTACCCGGCGCACACCGCGCTGGGCGACGCCCGGGTGACCGCCGAGCTGCTGCGGCACTGCGTCGGCGTCCCGTCCTGCCCGCCGGACGACTGGGCGGGCCCGCTGCGCGAGGCGGCCCGGGTGCCCTGGCCGCGGCTGGGACGGGCCCGCTCCCGCCCGTCCGGCACGCCCGTCCCGCTGGTGCGCCGGGAGGCGCCGTACGGCCCGTGGCTGCCCGGGGTACCCGCCCCGGCCGTCCTCCTGACGGAGCGCGGTGCTATGGGTTCGACGGCGTGATGCGCATCACTGTGTGGGGACAAAACGGACACCATCTTTGTGCACACGTTCACAAACGCATAGCCTGGCTGCCAAAGCCCAGCTTCACCCACAGGAGCACCGTGGCAATCGGCCGATCACCACAGAGCAGTTCGCAGACGCCCGACCAGGGCGCCGCGCGCCGACCCTCGCGTGCCCGGGGCATCCCGGAGGCGACCGTCGCCCGCCTCCCCCTCTACCTGCGCGCGCTCACCGCGCTCTCCGAGCGTTCGGTGCCGACGGTCTCCTCCGAGGAGCTGGCCGCCGCCGCCGGCGTGAACTCGGCGAAGCTGCGCAAGGACTTCTCCTACCTGGGCTCCTACGGCACCCGCGGCGTCGGCTACGACGTCGAGTACCTGGTCTACCAGATCTCCCGCGAGCTGGGCCTGACCCAGGACTGGCCGGTCGTCATCGTCGGCATCGGGAACCTCGGCCACGCCCTCGCCAACTACGGCGGCTTCGCCTCCCGCGGTTTCCGGGTGGCCGCCCTGCTGGACGCCGACCCGAACGTGGTCGGCGGCAGCGCGGCCGGCCTGCCGGTGCGGCACATGGACGAGCTGGAGTCGATCGTCGAGAGCCAGCACGTCTCGATCGGTGTGATCACCACCCCGCCCGGCGCCGCCCAGCAGGTCTGCGACCGGCTGGTGGAGGCCGGCGTCACCAGCATCCTCAACTTCGCCCCGACCGTGCTGACCGTCCCGGACGGCGTGGACGTGCGCAAGGTCGACCTCTCCATCGAGCTGCAGATCCTGGCCTTCCACGAGCAGCGCAAGGCCGGCGAGGAGCCGGACCGCGCCGAGTCGGTGCTGGACCGCGCCCCGGGCCCGGTCCGGGCGGCGGCCGCCAAGCTGCGCCGCGCGGCGGGCGGCAGCGGCAAGGGCCGCGGCACCGCCGAGCCCGCGGCCAAGGACCAGGCCGAGCCGGGCCAGTCCGGCAAGGGCGAGGAGGGCGATCTCCCCGCGGTGATGCCCGCATGAGCGAGCGAGTCAGTCGCAGGGCGCAGGTCGTGCGGAGCTCCCGCCGAGCGGTGCGGGGCGGCCGCATGAGTACGGACAACCGTGGGACCTGGGGGCGGGCGTGAGTCTTCTCGTCGTTGGACTGAGCCATCGCACGGCGCCGGTCGGCGTGCTGGAGCGCGCCGCGCTGACCGGTGAGGTGCCGACCCGGCTGCTGCACGACGCGGCCGCCACCGCGACCGTCGCCGAGGCCGCGCTGCTCAACACCTGCAACCGGATCGAGCTGTACGCGGACGTGGACAAGTTCCACGCCGGCGTCGCCGAGCTGTCGCTGCTGCTCGCCCACCACAGCGGGGTGGACCTGGAGGAGCTGACCTCCCACCTCTACGTCCACTACGAGGACCGCGCCGTCCACCACCTGTTCTCGGTGGCCTGCGGCCTGGACTCGATGGTGGTCGGCGAGGGCCAGATCCTCGGCCAGCTGCGCGACGCGCTGGCCACCGCGCAGGAGGAGCACACCGCCGGGCGCGGCCTGAACGAGCTGTTCCAGCAGGCGCTGCGGGTCGGCAAGCGGGCGCACAGCGAGACCGGCATCGACAAGGCCGGCCAGTCGCTGGTGACCTTCGGCCTGGAGCAGGTCGCGGCGGGCGCGGGCGAGATCGCCGGCAAGCGGGCGCTGGTGGTCGGCGCGGGCTCGATGAGCTCGCTGGCCGCCGCCACCCTGGTCCGCTCCGGCGTCACCGACGTGCTGATCGCCAACCGGACGCCGGCCCGCGCCGAGCGCCTGGTCGAGATCCTCGGCTCCGGCGTGGCCCGCACCCTGGACCTCGCCAAGGTGCCGGAGGCGCTGGCCGACGTCGACCTGGTGATCTCCTGCACCGGCGCGGCCGGCGTGGTGGTCAAGGCCGGGGACGTGGCCGCCGCGGTCGCCGCCCGCACCGCCGACCAGCCGCTCGCCCTGCTCGACCTGGCCATGCCGCGCGACGTCGACCACGCCGTGCACGAGCTGCCCGGCGCCCTGCTGGTGGACCTGGAGAGCCTCTCCCACGCGCACGCCGCCACCCCCGGCGCCGGTGACGTGGACCAGGTCGGCCGGATCGTCGCCGACGAGGTGGCCGCCTTCGGCGCCGCCCAACGGGCCGCCCGGATCGCGCCGACCGTGGTCGCGCTGCGGGCGATGGCCTCCGGCGTGGTCTCCGCCGAGCTGGGCCGGCTGGACTCCCGGCTGCCCGACCTGGACGAGCGCTCCCGCGCGGAGATCACCCAGACCGTCCGCCGCGTCGTCGACAAGCTGCTGCACGCCCCGACCGTCCGGGTGAAGCAGCTGGCCGCCGAGCCCGGCGGCGCCTCCTACGCGGACGCGCTGCGCGAGCTGTTCGACCTCGACCCGGCGGCCGTGCACGCCGTGTCGGGCACACCCGTCGGCGGCCCCCAGCCCTCGGGCGGAGGCGCCAGATGAACCGTCAGCCATCCCACGAGTACCACCGGGACGATCACCTCATGAATGGTCAACCGATCACGGAGCAGACTCCGGCCGCCACCGCGACCCTGCGGCTCGGCACCCGGCGCAGCGCGCTCGCCATGGCCCAGTCGGGCATGGTGGCCCGCGAGGTCACCCGGGTCACCGGGCGCCCCGTCGAGCTGGTCGAGATCACCACCTACGGCGACACCTCCCGGGAGGCGCTGGCGCAGATCGGCGGCACCGGTGTGTTCGTCTCCGCCCTGCGGGACGCGCTGCTGGAGGGCCGGATCGACTTCGCCGTGCACTCGCTCAAGGACCTGCCCACCGCCGCCCCGGAGGGCCTGGCGCTGGCCGCCGTCCCCGAGCGCGAGGACGCCCGGGACGCCCTGGTCGCCGCCGAGGGCCTGACCCTGGACGAGCTGGTGGAGAAGCTGGCCGGCGCCGGCCGCCCGGCCCGGATCGGCACCGGCTCGCCGCGCCGGATGGCCCAGCTGAACGCCTGGGCGACCGCCCGCGGCGCCGCGCTGGAGACCGTCGCGATCCGCGGCAACGTGGACACCCGGATCGGCTACGTGACCAGCGGTGAGCTGGACGCGGTGGTGCTGGCCACGGCCGGCCTCAACCGGCTCGGCCGCAGCGCCGAGATCTCCCAGCACCTCGACCCGGAGCTGATGGTCCCGGCCCCCGGCCAGGGCGCGCTCGCGATCGAGTGCACCAGCGCCGACACCGACCTGACCGCCGCGCTCGCCGCGCTGGACCACGCCCCCACGAGGGTCGCCGTGGTCGCCGAGCGGGCCCTGCTGGCCACCCTGGAGGCCGGCTGCTCGGCTCCGGTGGCCGCGCTGGCCACCTGGGTCCGGCCGAACGAACTGCGGCTGGAGGGCGTGGTCGGTGACCCCGACGGCGCCGCCCTGCTGAAGATGTCCGCCAACGGTCCGATCGTCCTCGACGAGACCGCCGAGCAGCACGCGACGGCCCTCGGCCGCGCGCTGGCCGCCCGGCTGCTCGACGCGGGCGCGGCCACCCTGATGGGGGAGCGAGCCCGATGAGCCCCACCGCCGCCACCGAAACCCCGTTCCCGGGCGGCCAGTCCGCCACCGGACGGTGCACCTTCCTGGGCGCGGGCCCCGGGGACCCGGGGCTGCTGACCCTGCGCGCGGTCGAGGTGCTGTCCTCGGCCGACATCCTGGTCGCCGACCCGCTGACCGCGGTGGCCGTGCGCACCCACTGTCCGGCCGGTGTGCAGGTGCACACCCCGGCGGCCGAGGGCGCGGACTTCAACCTGGCCCGGCTGGTCGCCGAGGCCGTGCGGGCCGGCAAGCACGTGGTCCGCACCGTCGACGGCGACCCGGGCCTGGACGGCTGCGCCGCCGAGGAGATGCTCAGCTGCGCCGGCGACGGCATCCCCTTCGAGGTGATCCCGGGCGTCGCCCAGTCGGTCGGCGTCCCGGCGTACGCGGGCGTCCCGCTGCGCGGCGCGGCCGGCACCGACGTGCGCTTCGTGGACGGCACCGCGCTGCTGGCCGGCAGCCCGGTGGACCTGGGCGCGCCGGAGACCACCCTGGTGGTCCGGACCACCCTGGGCCAGCTGCCGGCCACCGCCGGCGCCCTGGTCGCCAACGGCCGCAAGCCGGAGTCGGCGCTGAGCGCCACGCTCTCCGGCACCACCACCCGGCAGCGGACCTTCACCTCCACGCTGTCCGGCATCGCCGCCGACCTGAAGGCCGCCCGGGTGCTGCCCTCGCCGGTCTCCGCCCCGGTGGACCCGGCGACCTCGGTGATAGCCGTGGTGGGAGAGCAGGTCGCCCACCGGTCCTCGCACTCGTGGTTCGAGACCAAGCCGCTGTTCGGCTGGAACGTGCTCGTGCCGCGCACCAAGGAGCAGGCCACCGGCCTGTCCGAGCAGCTGCGCTCGTACGGCGCGGTGCCGCAGGAGGTGCCGACCATCGCGGTCGAGCCGCCGCGCACCCCGCAGCAGATGGAGCGGGCCATCAAGGGCCTGGTCACCGGCCGCTACGAGTGGATCGCCTTCACCTCGGTGAACGCGGTCCGGGCGGTCCGGGAGAAGTTCGAGGAGTACGGCCTGGACGCCCGCGCGTTCGCCGGGATCAAGGTCGCGGCGGTCGGCGAGACCACCGCGCAGGCCCTGGTGGACTTCGGCGTGAAGCCGGACCTGGTGCCCTCCGGCGAGCAGTCCGCGGCCGGCCTGCTGGAGGACTGGCCGCCGTACGACCCGGTGTTCGACCCGATCGACCGGGTCCTGCTGCCGCGCGCCGACATCGCCACCGAGACCCTGGTGGCCGGCCTGGTCGAGCTGGGCTGGGAGGTCGACGACGTGACGGCGTACCGGACGGTGCGCGCCTCGCCGCCGCCGGCCGAGACCCGCGAGGCGATCAAGGGCGGCGGCTTCGACGCGGTGCTCTTCACCTCGTCCTCGACCGTGCGGAACCTGGTCGGCATCGCGGGCAAGCCGCACAACGTCACGGTCATCGCCTGCATCGGCCCGGCCACCGCCAAGACCGCCGAGGAGCACGGCCTGCGGGTCGACGTGATGGCCCCGGCGCCGTCGGCGGCCGCGCTGGCCCAGGCGCTGGCAGACTTCGGGGCCAGGCGCCGCGACACCGCCACGGCCGCCGGCGAGCCGGTCTACCGGCCCAGCGAGCGCCGTCCGGGTTCGCGCCGCAAGGCCCGCTGACACCCTCGGGACCGGGGGCGGCGATCCGTCGCCCCCGGCACTGCACAACCGTTCGGAGAGAGAAGCCGTGTCCGCTGAATTCCCGTACGTACGCCCGCGCCGGCTGCGCCAGAGCCCGGCGATGCGCCGCCTGGTCGCCGAGACCCGGCTGCACCCGGCGGAGCTGATCCTGCCGCTGTTCGTCCGCGAGGGCGTCAGCGAGCCCGTCCCGGTCACCTCCATGCCGGGCGTGGTCCAGCACACCCGGGACACCCTGCGCAAGGCCGCGGTGGAGGCGGCCGAGGCGGGCCTGGGCGGCCTGATGCTGTTCGGCGTGCCGGCCGTGCAGGACGCCACCGGCAGCGAGGGCACCAACCCGGACGGCATCCTCCAGCAGGCGATCCGCGACGTGGTCGCCGAGGTCGGCGACGCCCTGGTGGTCATGTCCGACCTCTGCCTGGACGAGTACACCGACCACGGCCACTGCGGCGTGCTGGCCGCCGACGGCAGCGTGGACAACGACGCCACCCTGGAGCGCTACGCCGAGATGGCCCGGGTGCAGGCGGACGCGGGCGTCCACCTGGTCGGCCCGTCCGGCATGATGGACGGCCAGATCGGCGTGATCCGGCGGGCGCTGGACGAGGCCGGGCACCAGGACGTGGGCATCCTCGCCTACACCGCCAAGTACGCCTCGGCGTTCTTCGGGCCGTTCCGCGAGGCGGTCGGCTCCTCGCTCAAGGGCGACCGCAAGAGCTACCAGCAGGACCCGGCCAACGCCCGTGAGTCGCTGCGCGAGCTGGAGCAGGACCTCGCCGAGGGCGCCGACCTGGTGATGGTCAAGCCGGCCATGGCCTACCTGGACATCCTGCGCCAGGTCGCCGACGCCTCCCCGGTGCCGGTCGCCGCGTACCAGGTGTCCGGCGAGTACGCGATGGTCGAGGCGGCCGCGGCGAACGGCTGGATCGACCGGGAGCGGATGATCATGGAGACGCTCACCTCGATCCGCCGGGCCGGGGCCGAGCAGATCCTCACCTACTGGGCGGTCGAGGCCGCCGCGATGCTCAAGTAGCCCGCGCCGCAAGGCAGAAGCAGGGCAACGAGAAGGCCGGGCCGCTCCCCGTGGGAGCGGCCCGGCCTTCCGGGTCCTACTTCCAGCCGTTGATGTGCGCGAAGCCCTCGCCGCCGCCGATCACGTCGGTGGAGGTGGCGGCGCCGCCGCCGAAGCCGCCGGCGATGACGTCGCTGGTGTGGCCGACGCCGAAGCCCGCACCGGCCGCGAACGGGTGGTCGCCCGAGGCGACGAACTCGCCGCCGCCCGCGAAGCCGACGTGCGCGAACGCCGGGGTGGCGGCACCCGCGAGCGCCAGCGCGGCGGTGGCGGTCAGTGCGGCCTTGGCCAGCTTGCTCTTCATGGAAATGCCCTCTCTTTCGGAGCGCCCCGGCGGGCGCTGCCTCTGACACGTGATCACATCCGGGCGTTCGGGCCGACACCCCACGCGCCGGTCCGAACGCCCGCTCACCCGGCCGGTCCGCGCCTGTTCGGCGGCGGCCGGCCGGACACCTCGCCCGTGGCGCCCGAAGCACCCGTAGCGCCCGGAGGGCCCGGGGAGACGTACCTCCCCGGGCCCTCCGTCCGTGCCGTGCCCCTTGATCAGCCGATCAGGTGCGAAACGCCCGCGTCGCCCGAGGACTGGGTGTTCTGGCCGACGTTGCAGATCTGCTTCGGGGTGCTGTTCAGGACGGGCACCTCGACCGGAACCGCGACGCCGACCACGGCGACGGCGATGTTGTGGACCTCCGGCAGGCAGATGTTCGCGTTGTCCAGGGTGTGGAAGTTCGGGCTGCCGTTGCCGTGGGTGCCGGTCTGGTTGGTGCCGCCGTTGCCCTGGACGGAGGTGGCGGCGCCGTCCGAGTCGACGATGGCGGAGGCCGAGCCGGCGGACATCGCGATGGCGGCGGCGGCCAGGCCGGCGGCGGCGAGGGACTTCTTGATCATTTCCGGTTTTCCTCTCGAGGGGTGAATCGGGGAGCGATTCGAAGGGTGGTTCAGGGGGAGTGCAGCTGGGGGAACGGTCAGCCGATCAGGTGGGACACGCCCGCGTCGCCGTGGCTCTGGGTGCCCTGGCCCTGGGTGCAGTACTGCTTGCCACCGCTGTTGGCGATCGGGACCTCGACCGGGACGGCCACGCCGAGCACGCCCACCGCGATGTTGTGGATCTCGGGGAGGCAGACGTTCGCGTTGTCCAGGAAGTGGAAGTTCGGGCTGTTGTTCCCGACCGTGCCGGTGAAGTTGGTGCCGCCGTTGCCCTCGATGGAGGCTGCGGCGCCGTCCGCGTCACCGATCGCCGAGGCGGGCGCGGCGGCGGCGGCCAGCGCGGCGACGGCCAGGCCGGCGGCGGCGAAAGACTTCTGGATCATGGGAAGATCCCTCTCTGAAATGCTCTTGGTTTCCGTGCGTACAACGCGTAGAACGCTCAGACCCGGTCTGCAGTGACTGACGTCCAGATCAAAGAATGACGGCACGGAAGGTTACGGGGATTTTTGAAAAGAGTCCGGGAGGCGCGTCGAAGAGTGGTTTCCGGTCGGATTATTAGGCCGAACCGGTTAACCGCCGCAATCCGCACTCGCGGTCACTCGTTGAGGCAGATTGCTTTCCGGCTGCGCCCCGCAGCCCCTCCCTTCAGGGATCTCCAGTACGGACAGGCAGAACGGTGAAAAGCATGAAGTTCTCCAAGCGGGCCGGCGCGATGCTGTTGGCGGTCGGTGCGGGCATGCTCGCCTCCCAGGGAGCGGCCAGTGCCGCCCCGGTCAGCCCCGACCAGGTCGGTGCCCTGGAGGACAAGCTGGCCACCCAGCAGGTCCCGGCGGACGTGCCGCTCACCCCGCTCGGCAGCCGCGTCACGGCCGGCATCCCGACCTCGCTGCTCCTGCCGCCGGCGCCCGGCCGCACCACCAGCACCGAGCTCATCCCGGACCGGCTGGTCCCCGAGCTGCAGACCGGGAAGGTCGGCCCGAGCGCCAAGGCCCAGTTGCCGCTCCCGCTGGTCGACCAGGGCGCCGACCTCGGCCAGGTGCTGCTGGAGGCCCCGGCCGCGCCGCTGCACGCCGACACCCCCGGCCTCGCCGTCGGCAAGCCGCTCGCCCTCGTCCAGGACGGCACCGGCCAGCTGGCCGACGGCCGGCTCAAGGTGGGCGAGGTGGACCCGCGACTGGTCACCGGCACGGTGCAGGCCGTTCCGGGTGCCACTGCCAGCCTCGGCGACGACGACCACCCGATCTCGGTCACCGACAAGGTGGGCGACCTGGCCGCGACGACCACCGCGACCACCACCGGCGTGGTGCAGCAGACCGGCCTGACCGACCTGACCCAGCTCTGAGCCCAGCGGCTCCGGGCACGGTGGAGCCCGGCACCCCGGACGCGACCGGGGTGCCGGGCTCCCGCCTGCGCCGGGCGGCTCAGCCCGGCAGCACGCCGGTCAGCCCACCGACCAGCGGGAGGTCCCGGATGCCGCCGCCCGCGCTCAGCGGGCCGGTCAGCCCGCCGGTGCCGACCGGGGCCAGGCCCTGGTCGGGCTTGACGGTCGCGCCGTTGTTGAGCACGTCGGCCGAGGAGTTCGCCCACGGGTCCAGGCGCAGGTCCTTGACCGGCGCGAGCCCGTAACCGAGGCCGGAGGTCGTCCCGTTCAGCGCCTGACCGACATCGGTCTTCGCCAGCTTGGCCGGGCCCGACGCGGGGGCCGAATCGGTCGTGGTGGCGGCCTGCGCCGAGCCGGCGCCGAGCAGCACCGTGGCGCCGACGGCGACGACCAGGCAGGCCCCGCTCTTCTTCGAAACCATGCGGATCACCCTTCGGTGGATCGGGGGCCGGACGGCCACCGGCCGCCCGGGGATGCCGAACTGCCCCCCGGCCGGCTGGTCGGGGGGCAGTACGGCCGGAACGGGTGCCGATCGGGGATCAGCAGTCGTCCGCGGGCGGCGGGGGGAGCTCCACGTTGGCGCAGCTGTTGCCGAAGGCCGGGTTCAGCAGGCCGACGATGTTGATGGAGTTGCCGCACAGGTTGACCGGGATGTGCACCGGGATCTGGACCTGGTTGCCGGAGACGACACCGGGGGAGCCGGCGGCCACGCCCTCGGCGCCGGAGCTGGCGGCGGCGGACCCGGCCGCGCCGAGCACCAGGCCGGCAGCGGCGGCGGACAGGACGGCGGCCTTCTTCACGTTCTGCATGGGGGTTGATCTCCTCGATCACACACGGGTGGAGCGTGCCGCGCCCCGGCGTCGCGGGGCGCGGCACTCGGTGAATCAGCTGTCGCCGGTGCGGCGACGGCCGGTTCAGCCGGCGTTGACGCAGGTGTTGCCGAACGCCGGGTTGAGCAGGCCGATGACGTTGATGGAGTTGCCGCACAGGTTGATCGGGACGTGCACCGGGATCTGGATCTGGTTGCCGGAGAGCACGCCGGGGGAGCCGGCGGCCACGCCCTCGGCGCCGGAGCTGGCGAACGCACCGCCGGCGGCACCGAGGACCAGACCGGTGGCGGCCAGGGACAGGACGGCGGCCTTCTTGAAGTTGCGCATGTCTTTCCTCCGTTTTCTGCCCGACGGATGGGAAATGTCGGGAGCCGGGCGAGCACGAATACTCACCCGCTGGCTTCTGGGGATTGCCGTGATTGTCACTCCGGCGGCGCACACCGGCGTGTTTCGCCCATGGCTCGGGCGTCGACGCGGCCGCCGCGTTGTTCCAGCACCTCGCGAACAATTCCCGCACGGCCGGGAGCGGTTCGGGCGGAGGTGCGACCAGGGGAATTCCCGGTCAGGCGCTGAGGCAGTTATTGCCGAACGCCGGGTTCAGGAGGCCCACCACGTCGATCGAGTTGCCGCACACGTTGAGCGGAATGTGCACGGGCACCTCCACCGAGTTGCCCGAGACCACGCCGGCCGAGCCGGCCGCGACACCCTCGGCGGACGCGCCGTGCAGGTGGTGGGCGGACGCGACGCCGGCGCCGGCGGCGAGCAGGGCGGCGCCGGCCGCGGTGCCGACGACGCCGTGGGCGAGCTTGCGCATGGGCGGTACTCGATTCGTGTGAAGGGGGCCGGGTGGATCGTGTTCCGCCAGAGAGAACGAGGCACCGCGCGAGGGGAAACGGTCCGGTCCGCTGATCACCCGAATGCCGGTCGCCGTCCCCGTTGGGCCGGATGGGTGACAGTGCGTCCACTGTCGCAACCGGCCCGGGTGGGTGTCGTTCTTGATGTCGCACTCCCCGTGCATCTCTGTATGAACAGTCAGGAGGCTCGTATGAGCATCAAGAAGACCGCCGCCGTCGGCGCGGCCGTGGTGGGCATCGTGGCCGCCGGCGCCGGCACCGCGATGGCCAGCTCCGGCGCCGAGGGTGTCGCCGCGGGTTCCCCCGGTGTCATCTCGGGCAACCAGGTTCAGGTTCCGGTTCACGTGCCGGTCAACCTGTGCGGCAACACCATCGACATCATCGGCCTGCTGAACCCGGCGTTCGGCAACCACTGCGCCAACCTGGGCTGATCCTGCTCCCGGTTCGGCCGGTACGAGCCGCCGTTCCGCGCTTCCCTCCTGGGGCGCGGGGCGGCGGCTCTGCGCATGTCCGGGGGCGTGTCGGGGCGTCAGGTTCCGGCGGTGTCACAAGCCTTGTTGCGTTACTTGTCAGTACCTAGAATATGAGACCTGCTCACCTTTCTTGCTCCGCGCCGCTCGGCGCCCGGCCGGGCGGCCCCCCACCCCCCCCGCAAGGAGTCGCGTGTGATCAGGTCCCGACTGACAGCGGCGCGGCGGCCCCGGACGGTGGCGCGCCGCTCCCCGTACGGCGCGCTGCTCGCCACCGGCGCCCTCGTCGCCGCCCTCGGCCTGGCCGGCGCCCCCGCCGCCCTCGCCGACCCGGCCCCCGCGGCCGGCGCCACCCGCCCGGCCGCCATCATCGCCCTGGGCGACAGCGCCATCTCCGGGGAGGGCGCCGGCACCGACACCAACGACGGCTACTTCCCGGAGACCGACAGCCCCACCAACTACTGCCACCGGCACCCCAAGTCGGAGATCTTCGTCACCGACATCCCCGGGGTCACCCCGATCGACCTCGCCTGCTCCGGGGCCCAGACCGGCGACCTGGTCAGCGATCCCGAACTCGCCAAGGTCACCGGCTCCGGCAGCGGCGACTTCGGCGAGCCCAAACAGGACGTCAAACTCGCCGACGCGGCGGGCAGGTACGACGTGAAGATGGTCGTCGTCACGATCGGCGCCAACGACGACTTCGACTTCAGCGGGATCATGATGCACTGCCTCGCGCAGTACTTCCCGATCCCCAAGGACCAGGGCTGCCGCGACACCATCGGCAGCGACGAGATCGTCCAGCGCGCCAAGCGGGTCCAGCCCAAGGTCGTCGCGGCGCTCCAGAACATCCGGCAGACCATGCGGAAGGCGGGCTACGCCGACTCCTCGTACCAGCTGGTCTACCAGTCGTACTTCAATCCGATCACCCCGGACATCCGGCGCAACGACTACCTCGGCAAGGTCGCCGACGGCTGCCCGGCCTTCCCCGAGGACCTGGCCTGGGGCCACAACTGGGTGGTGCCGACCTTCAGCGACGCGCTGCGCGGCGCCGCCGAGCAGGTGCCCGGCGTGCGCTACCTCGACCAGCGGCGGGTCGCCTTCGGCCACGAGGTCTGCGCGGAGTGGACCAGTTCCCCGTACGAGTACAGCAACGGGGACGTCATCAACCTCGCCGAGTGGGCCCGCAACGGCTGCGACTCGCAGATCGGCATCCCCGGGCTGTGCATGAACATGGTCCGCCAGTCGTACCACCTGAGGGTGGCCGGCTACCGAGGCGAGGGCGTCTGCCTCGGCCAGTTCTTCGCCAAGCCCGAACTGGCGCAGGCCTACTGCACGCTCAACCAGCAGAACACCACCTCCATCCAGCCGCTCACCCCCGGGCAGCCGTTCGCGGACGCCCCCGAGGACGGCTCCTGGTACCAGCTCACCAACGCGGCCAGCGGCAACGCGCTCGACCTCACCGGCGGCGGCACCTACGGCGACTCCACCAACGGCCGGGCCGCCATCACCTATCCGGCCACCGGCGGGCTCAACCAGTCCTTCGTCCTGGAGGCCAAGGCCGGCGGCAGCTACGAGCTCGACTTCAGCGGCAACCGGGACATGTGCCTGGACGCCAACGCCGCCTCCACCGCCGCCGGCACCCGCATCCAGCAGTGGCGTTGCAACGGCGGCGGCAACCAGCACTGGGTCCTCAAGCCGGCCGGCGGCGGCCGCTACAAGATCGCCGACTCCCAGGACCCGACCAAGGTGATCGCCCCCGGCACCACCCTCGACGCCAAGGGCAACCCCGCCGTCGAACTCGCCACCGACACCGGCGCCGCGACCCAGCTCTGGCAGCTCACCAAACTCGGCATCGTCTACCTCCACGGCTGATCCCGGGCACCCCCGTGGCGCCGCCCCCATCGGCCGGTGGGGGCGGCGCCACGGGGTTTTCGGGGCGGGCGGGCGTTCGCGGGGCAGGTGGGGACGTGCCGTAGGCTCACCTGAAATCGCTGCGCCGTAGCCGCGCGGACCACCAGCGTGGCGGGGAGTACCCAGAGCAGATGAGCACGGCATCGAGCACCGAGTCGTCCAGCACCGAGCCCGGCGCGCCCGCGGCGCCGGAGGCGGAGCGGCCCGCGGAGCGCTCCGAGGAGCGGGCGGGCCGGCGGCCCGGGCGGTTCGGCACCCTGGTGGAGCGCTTCGCGCCCGCGCTCGGGGCGTACGCGGTGGTCAAGGCCATCGGCCTCACGGTCTTCATGCTGCTGCTGTCGCACACCGGGGACTACCTCAAGAAGAACCCGGGCCGCGGCGGCGGCGCCCAGCCGTGGGACGTGCTGGGCACCTGGGACGGCGTCTGGTACCAGCGGATCGCCGAGAACGGCTACGACCCGCAGCTGCTCCCGATGCACGGCTGGCCGCTGGCCTCCTACTACGAGAACTCGGCCGCCTTCTTCCCGCTCTACCCGTGGCTGATGCGGCTGGTCGGCGCGGTCACCGGGCTCGGCCCGTACGGCTCCGGGATCGCCGTCTCGGTGATCGCCTCGCTCGTCGCGGCGGCGGGGATCTTCGCGATCGCGGAGCGGCTAGGCGGCTTCCGGGCGGGCGTGATCGCCGCGGTGATCTGGGGCCTGTTCCCGGGTTCGGGGGTGGAGTGGGCGGTCTACTCGGACTCGCTGTTCGTCGCGCTGTCCGCCTGGGCCTGCTACTGCGTGATGACCCGCCACTGGCTGACGGCCGGCGTGCTGGCGCTGGTGGCGGGCCTCAACCGGCCGACCGCCGCCGCGCTGATCGCCGCGGTGTCGATCGCCGCGCTGGTGGCGCTGATCCGGCGCACCGACGGGGTGGCCCGGCCGCTGACCGCGATGCTGATCACCCCGTGGGGCCTGATCGGGTACGTCGTCTGGGTCGGCTACCGGATGGGCGACTGGGGCGGCTACTTCAAGCTCCAGCGGGGCGCCTGGAACCGCTACTTCGACGGCGGCGCCTCCACGGTCCGCACCGTCATGGACGTGATCACCGGGCACTGGAACTTCTGGCAGTCCAACCCCACCCCGGACCTGATCGCGATCGCCCTGCTGATGGCCCTGCCCGGACTGCTGGTGCTGCTGTGGCGCACCCGGCCGCCGCTGGTGCTGGTGGTCTACACGGTGCTCACCATCGCCACCGCGCTGAGCAGCAACCAGATCTTCGGCAACATCTCGCGCTACCTGCTGCCGGCCTTCCCGCTGTTCATCGGCCTGGCGGTGGCACTGCGCCGGGTGCGGACGTCCTCGCTGGTCGGCCTGCTCGCGATGCCGGTGGTGGCGGCGGGCTGGTACGCGGGGTATGCGCTGTTCGAGTTGGGCATCCCGTAGACCCGGAGTTGGTTGCCAACGGGATCATCCGGCAGCGGACGGGCCGTTGCTAATCTCGGACGTATGACGACGACCCCGCCCGTGCGCCAGATCCGTGACATCTCCGGCCTGCTGGACCACGCGAGCCACGTGCTGGCGACCCGGATGGCGGCCGCCTTCACCGAGCTCGGGATCACCCCCCGCGCGTACTCCGTGCTGTTCCACGCGCAGGAGACCGAGCGCACCCAGATCCAGCTGGCCGAGCTGTCGGACCTGGACAAGACCACCATGGTCGTCACCGTGGACGAGCTGGAGAAGGCGGGCCTGGCCGAGCGCCGCCCGTCCGCGACCGACCGCCGGGCCAGGATCATCTCCGTCACCGAGGCGGGCGAGCGCGCCGTCGAGCGGGGCACCGCGATCGCCGACCGGGTGCACCGGGAGGTGCTGGAGTCGCTGCCCGGCCCGGAGCGGGACGTGTTCGTGTCGGCGCTGACGCGCCTGGTGGACGGGCCGCTGGCGGAGCCGGTGGAGAGCGAACGGGCGGTCCGCCGGGCGCGTCGCGCCCGGACGAACTGACGCGAGATCACATCCCTTCGCCCCGGCCGCCGTTCGGCGGGCGGGGCGAAGGGTTCCGGGAAGTCCTACGGCCAGACCAGGCAGTACAGCTGGTGCCCGGCCTCGTGCAGCCGGTTGGCGAAGTCCTGCCACTCGTGCAGCATGCTGTAGATCACGAAGGCGTCGCGCGGTCCGCGCCGGTCGGGGACGGTGGACCAGATGAAGGCGGCGGCGCCGAGTTCGGTCTCGTCGGCCTTGCGGAGCGGTTCGACGACGTTCTGCGGGAGTTGGACGACGGCGTAGTCGGGGTGCAGCACGACGAGTTCCAGCGGCGGGACCTGGTGCAGCGGGACGCCCTGGATGCCGGTGAGGACCATGGCGCTCATGGTCTCCGGCTTGATCTTGGTGGAGAGGTGGCCGTTGGGGGAGCCGCTGGTCTCCATCAGGTCGCCGAGCCGCCCGAGCGAGCCGAGTTCGCCGGCGTCCAGGCCGAGCCCGCCCGGTCCGAGGGCGGTGGGGACTCTGGCGGCGGTGGCGCGGTCCGGTGCGCCGAAGTACTTGTACGTCACCCCCACGCGTCCCTCACCCCGCCTCTCGCCGCCGCGGCGGCCACGACCCGTGCCCGCTCCCTTACCCCCGCGTGCGGTTTCGGCGGGCCTGCGGGAGCCCCCCGCAGCCTCGTCGTAGCCGTCCTGCGCCTCGGACACTCGGACCATCCTCACCGGAATTCGCCGGAATCGACAGACCCCCGCACGTCCGGCGTCCCTCCGGACGTGCTCCTTACCCGTCATGCGCCGCCGTACCCACTCGCGGTACGCGGCAGTCCTCTCCACACCCCTGCACACAACCGGAACACTTGCGCACTCTGAGTGCACAGTCTGACTGGTCCGTGCTCCGGAGCAGTCAGCGGCCCCGTCTGTACGGACAACCGTACAGACAACGGTGCCCGGATCATCGTTCCAGATGATCGGGTCCGACATGCAGAGCTCAAGGACACGATTTGAGACCATGTCTCACGTGAGCTACCCCTACGAAGCCCCCCAGTCCCAGTCGCTGTTCGACCGCGCCTCCGTCGTGACGCCCGGCGGCGTCAACTCCCCGGTGCGCGCCTTCCGCGCGGTCGGCGGCACGCCGCGCTTCATGGTGTCCGGCACCGGCCCCTACCTCACCGACGCCGACGGCCGCGAGTACGTCGACCTGGTGTGCTCGTGGGGCCCGATGATCCTCGGCCACGCGCACCCCGCGGTGATCGACGCCGTCCAGCAGGCGGTCACCCGCGGCACCTCCTTCGGCACGCCCGGCCAGGGCGAGGTCGAGCTGGCCGAGGAGATCGTCGGCCGGGTCGCCCCGGTCGAGCAGGTCCGCCTGGTCTCCTCCGGCACCGAGGCCACCATGTCCGCGATCCGGCTGGCCCGCGGCTTCACCGGGCGCGCGAAGGTGGTGAAGTTCGCCGGCTGCTACCACGGCCACGTGGACGCCCTGCTGGCCGCCGCCGGTTCGGGCGTGGCCACCTTCGGCCTGCCGGACACCCCGGGCGTCACCGGCGCCCAGGCCGGCGACACCATCGTGCTGCCCTACAACGACCTGGCCGCCGTCGAGCAGGCCTTCGCCGCCCACCCGGGCGAGATCGCCTGCGTGATCACCGAGGCCTCGCCCGGCAACATGGGCGTCGTCCCGCCGCTGCCCGGCTTCAACGCGGGCCTGGCCCGGCTCTGCCGGACGAACGGCGCGCTGTTCGTCTCGGACGAGGTGATGACCGGCTTCCGCGTCTCCAAGGCCGGCTGGTACGGCCTGGAGGCGGCGAACGAGGGCTGGGCGCCGGACCTGCTGACCTTCGGCAAGGTCATGGGCGGCGGCTTCCCGGCCGCGGCCTTCGGCGGGCGCGCCGACGTGATGGCCCACCTGGCCCCGGCCGGCCCGGTCTACCAGGCGGGCACCCTGTCCGGTAACCCGATCGCCACCGCGGCCGGCCTGGCCCAACTGCGCGGCTGCACCGACGAGGTGTACGCGACCGTGGACAAGGTCGCCGCCGAGATCTCCGGCCTGGTGTCGGAGGCGCTCACCAAGGAGGGCGTGACGCACCGGCTGCAGACCGCCGGGAACATGTTCTCGGTGTTCTTCACCGAGGCCGCCGTCACCAACTACGACGAGGCCAAGACCCAGGAGGCGTACCGTTTCACCGCCTTCTTCCACGCGATGCTCGCCGAGGGCGTCTACCTGCCGCCGTCCGCCTTCGAGTCCTGGTTCGTCTCGGCGGCCCACGACGAGCGGGCGATCGAGCGGATCGCCGCCGCCCTTCCGGCCGCCGCCCGCGCGGCCGCCGCGGCCACGGTCTAGGGCGTGTCCGACAATTCGCGGCGGATCAGCGCGCGGCGTTGGGCGCCCGGCTGGGCGTGCCGGCGAAGCGTCCTCGTACTGGGTCGTACTTGGACGTTTCGCCGGTGCGGTCAGGCGGGATGCCCGGCGTCGCGCGCCCGGCGGGAATTGTCAGACGCGCCCTAGGCCCCGATCCATCCCTGCGAGCCCCAGGAGTACTGAGAAGTGAGCGCCAAAGAGATCACCGTCGTCCATCTGATGCGGCACGGTGAGGTGCACAACCCGGAGGGCATCCTGTACGGGCGCCTGCCGGGCTACCGGCTGTCCGAGCTGGGCCGGGAGATGGCCGAGCGGGTCGCCGAGGACCTGGCCGGCCGGGACATCACCCACGTGGTGGCGTCCCCGCTGGAGCGGGCCCAGGAGACCGCCGGGCCGATCGCCAAGGCGCACGGCCTGGACGTCGCGGCGGACGAGCGGCTGATCGAGGCGGACAACATCTTCGAGGGCAAGACCTTCGGCGTCGGTGACGGCTCGCTGCGGAACCCGGGCTACTGGAAGTACCTCACCAACCCGTTCAAGCCCTCCTGGGGCGAGCCCTACCTGGACCAGGTGGTGCGGATGATGGGCGCGCTCGGCGCCGCCCGGGACGCCGCGCGCGGGCACGAGGCGGTCTGCGTCAGCCACCAGCTGCCGATCTGGATCGTCCGCTCCTTCGTCGAGCGCCGCCGGCTCTGGCACGACCCGCGCCGCCGGCAGTGCTCGCTGGCCTCGCTGACCAGCTTCACCTTCGAGGGCGACAAGATCGTCTCGGTCGGCTACCGCGAGCCGGCCCGCGACCTGCTGCCCGCGCACCTGATCGGCAAGGGCGGCAAGGACAAGCCGGTGGGCAAGAGCTTCGGCGCGTGAGCCCGCGGGGCCGTTTGGTAAACCCCGCGTAAGTATGGGATCGGGCCGCCCGGCGAGAGCCGGGCGGCCCGACTCCGTCACAGGTCAGAGGGGGTGCGACGCGCTAGGGAGGACCCCGGCGAACCTGCCCGGAACTCCATGCGAAACTTTTCACATGTCTGCCATGGCGCGCCCCCGTCCCCGTGTCGCCGCAGCCGCCGCCACTGTCGCCGCCGCTGCGCTCGTCCTCACCGGCTGTTCCTCCTCGGGCTCGTCGGGCAGCGGCGAAGGCCAGGTCGGCTTCGTCACCGTCAAGGGGACCAACCTGTCGAAGGTGGACATCGGCAAGCGCGGGAGCGCGCCGGACATCTCCGGGGAGACCCTGGACGGCGGCCAGACCAAGCTCTCGGACTACCAGGGCAAGGTCGTGGTGCTGAACGTCTGGGGCTCCTGGTGCGGGCCGTGCCGGGCCGAGGCGAAGAGCCTCCAGGCCGTCTCGGAGAAGTACAAGGACCAGGGCGTCCAGTTCCTCGGCGTCAACACCCGGGACAGCGACAAGACCAACGCCGTCCGCTTCGAGCAGGAGCAGGGCGTCACCTATCCGAGCATCTTCGACCCGGCGGGCACCCAGCTGCTCAAGTTCCCCAAGGGCAGCCTCAGCCTGCAGTCGCTCCCGACCACCCTGATCGTCGACCGCGACGGCAAGCTGGCCGCCCGCGCCGTCGGCGGCACGACCCAGGACGCGCTGGAGTCGATCCTCCAGCCGGTGGTCGCGGAGCCGAAGCAGTGAGCCTGCCGCTACAGCTCGCCGACAACACCGGGACCCTCCAGAGCGGGGCACTGCTGGTGGCCGCGCCGATCGCGCTGGCGGCCGGGCTCGTCTCGTTCTTCTCGCCCTGCGTGCTGCCGCTCGTCCCCGGCTACCTGTCGTACGTGACCGGCTTCTCCGCCGCCGACCTCGCGGACGCCCGCGGTGCGCGGCGCGGCCGGATGCTGCTCGGGGCGACGCTGTTCATCCTCGGCTTCACCGCGGTGTTCGTCTCGGGCGGGGCGCTGTTCGGCCAGTTCGGCGACACCCTCCAGGCGCACAAGCGGGTCATCTCGATCGTGCTCGGCGCGCTGACCATCGTGATGGGCCTCGCTTTCATGGGCCTCGTCCCCGGCCTGAGCATGCGCGAGGTGCGCTCCCACCGCCGCCCGGCGGTCGGTCTGCTGGGCGCCCCGCTGCTCGGCATGGTGTTCGGCGTCGGCTGGACGCCCTGCATCGGCCCGACCCTGGCGACCGTCCAGAACCTGGCCCTGAACCAGGCCGACGCGCAGCGCGGCGCCCTGCTGATGACCTTCTACTGCCTGGGTCTGGGCGTACCGTTCATCGTGGCCGCGCTCGCCTTCCGCCGGGCACTGGGTGCCTTCGGCTGGGTCAAGCGGCACTACCCGCTCGTCATGCGGATCGGCGGCGGCATGCTCGTCGCGGTCGGTCTGCTGCTCGTCACCGGGGTCTGGGACTCGATGATGAGCGAACTGCAGTCCTGGACCGCCGACTTCTCGATCGGAATCTGACCGTGAGCAAGACCACGACCGAGGCCGAGCTGCCCCCGGCTCCGGACGACGCGGCCGCCGAGCGGCTCAGCACCGCGCCGGTCGAGTCCGAGGGCCCGACCGGCATAGGGGTGCTGGGCTGGGCGCGCTGGATGTGGCGCCAGCTGACCTCGATGCGGGTCGCGCTGATCCTGCTCTTCCTGCTGTCGCTGGCCGCCATCCCGGGCTCGCTGATCCCGCAGTACCAGAACGGCCAGGGCCTGCTCAAGGTCGAGGCGTGGAAGACGCACCACACCACGGTCGCGCCGATCTACGAGAAGCTCCAGCTGTTCGACGTCTACAGCTCGGTCTGGTTCTCCGCGATCTACATCCTGCTGTTCGTCTCGCTGGCCGGCTGCATCGTCCCGCGCACCTGGCAGTTCGTCGGCGTGCTGCGGGCCCAGCCGCCGGCCGCGCCGCGCAACCTGACCCGGATGCCGGTCTACGCGGCCTGGCGCACCGAGGCGGACGCCGACGCGGTGAACGCCGCCGCCCACCGGCTGCTGCGCAAGCGCCGGTTCCGCGCCAACCTGGCCGGCGGCTCGGTGGCCGCCGAGAAGGGCTACCTGCGCGAGGTCGGCAACCTGCTCTTCCACATGTCGCTGTTCGCGCTGCTCGGCGGCTTCGCCTGGGCCAGCCTGGCGTCCGGCACCGGCGGCAAGCTGATGGTCGAGGGCGAGGGCTACTCCAACACCATCACCCAGCTCGACGACTTCAACGGCACGCGGTTCTACGGCACCGAGGACCTCGACCCCTTCTACCTGAAGCTGAACGGGTTCACCGCCAAGTTCCAGGACAAGGGCGACCAGATCGGCGCCGCCCGGCAGTTCACCGCGAACGTCGAGTACACGGCGGGCGAGGACACCTCGAAGCTCAAGCAGGGCACGATCGAGGTCAACCACCCGCTGGAGATCGGCGGCAGCAAGGTCTTCCTGATCGGCCACGGCTACGCGCCGGTCATCACCGTCAAGAACGGCAAGGGCGACGTCGTCTACCGGGGCGCCGTGCCGTTCCTGCCGCAGGACGGCAACCTGACCTCGACCGGTGTCGTGAAGGTCTCCGACTACGGCGTCGGACCGGACGGCAGCTCGACCCAGATGGGCTTCTCCGGCTTCTTCCTGCCGACCGCGCCGCTGAGCTTCGAGGGCACCGGCCCGGTCTCGCTCTTCCCCGGCGACGCCGCCCCCGAGCTGGTGCTGAACGCCTTCGCGGGCGACCTGGGCACCGACTCCGGCCTGCCGCAGAACATCTACCAGCTCAACACCCGCAAGCTGACCCAGCTCACCCAGGACGGCCAGCCCGCCAAGGCCCGGCTCAAGCCCGGCCAGGCCTGGGACCTGCCGGACGGCTACGGCAGCGTCACCTTCGAGGGCTACAAGCAGTGGGCCAGCTTCAACGTCTCGCACCGCCCGGGCAACACCATCGCCCTGACCGGTGCGGTGCTGGCGATCCTCGGCCTGATCGGCTCGCTGTTCGTGCAGCGCCGCCGGATCTGGGTGCGCGCGGTCGCCCTGCCGGGCGGCGGCACCCAGGTGGAGCTGGCCGGTCTGGCCCGCAGTGAGTCGGCGAAGATCGCCGAGGAACTGGCCGAACTCGCGGTGGACCTCCAGGACGACGCCCCGGCGTCGGAGGACGAGGACGCCGCCGCACCCGAAGGCCCCGCGCCCGAAGGCCCCACAGCCGAAGGCCCCGCGCCCGAGGACCCCGCAGTCCCTGCCGACCAGAACTCCAAGGAGTAGACGGTGCATCTCGCCTCGGGGGTCGACCCACAGCTGGCCGACCTCTCCAACAAGCTGATCTATTCGGCGATGGTGGTCTACACGCTCGCCATGTTCGCCCACATGATCGAGTGGACCTTCGGCAGCAAGGGCGCCGTCGCCGTCCGCTCGACGGAGCAGTCGGGCAGCCTGTCCGAGACCGTCGCCGGAACCAAGGGCGCGAAGAAGGTCACCGTCACCGTGGCGGGGGCCGGCGGCGGCACCACCACGCTCACCCGCACCGCCCTGGCGGGCGAGGGCGCGACGGTGGTCACCAGCGGGCGCGGCGCGGACGAGGAGGACGGTCCGGGCGCGGCCGGCAACAGCACCCGGGCCGACCTGGCCGGCCGGATCGCGGTCTCGCTCACCGTGCTGGGCGCCCTGCTGCACGCCGGCGGCATCGTCACCCGCGGCCTCTCGGTCTCCCGCTGGCCGTGGGGCAACATGTACGAGTTCTCCTGCGCCTTCGCCTTCGCCATGACGGCGGCGTACCTGGTGCTGCTGGCCTCGAAGAAGAACGTCCGCTGGCTCGGCCTGCCGGTCGTGCTCGCGGGGCTGCTGACCCTCGGCATCGCCACCACGGTGCTCTACACCGACTCCGAGCAGCTCGTCCCGGCGCTGCACTCGCCGTGGCTGGCGATCCACGTCTCGACCGCGATCTTCTGCGGCGGCGCCTTCTACGCGGCGTTCATCGCCACGCTGCTGTACCTCGGCAAGGACTCCTTCGACAAGCGGATCGCGGCCGGCCTGACCACCGGCCCGCTGGGCACCCCGGCGTCGGTCTGGCGCCGGCTGCCCGCCGCGTCCACCTTCGACAAGCTGTCCTACCGGATCAACGCCCTGGTCTTCCCGCTCTGGACCTTCACCATCATCGCGGGCGCGATCTGGGCCGAGGCGGCCTGGGGCAAGTACTGGGAGTGGGACCCGAAGGAGACCTGGTCGTTCATCACCTGGGTCGCCTACGCCTGCTACCTGCACGCCCGCGCGACGGCCGGCTGGAAGGGCCGCAAGGCGGCCTACCTGGCGCTGGCGGCCTTCGCCTGCTGGCTCTTCAACTACTACGGCGTGAACATCTTCGTCACCGGCAAGCACTCCTACGCGGGGATCTGACCGGGGCACACAGTCACCCACCGGCCCGGCTCTCCGCAGAAGGTAGCCGGGCCGAGGTGCGACAGGGGTAGTTCGTGCCGGCCGCCGGCCGGCACGGGGAGGAACGAGGAGGAAATCGCGCAATGGAGTGCGACGAGGTCATGCTGACCGTCCGAATCACCGCCGCCGAGCGCACGTTGCTCCGCCGGCTCGCCCAGGGACACCGCAGCGACGTGTCAGAGGTGGTGGCCGACGGCCTGCTGGACATCATCCCCACGCTCAGCTCGCCGGTGGACGCCTACCGCCTGCTGGGCGCCCTGGCGGCGCCGGCGCCGTGCGCGCTGACGGTCTGGCTGCCGACCCCGCTGGCCGACCTGCTGGTGCCCGGCGCGGCGCGGATCGCGCAGGTCACCGAGGTCCGGATCGGGTCGGCCAGCGCGATGCTGGGCGCGGCGCTGCGGCTCTGGCTGGCCCAGGACCCGGTCCGGCTGGCCACCAACCTCAGCGTGATGCACGCCGGTCGGCCGTCGGCGCTGGTCGCCGCCTAGCGGGCGGTTGAGGGGGCCCAGGGGGGGCGCTCAGGGGAGGTTCGGGGGGAGGTTCGGGGGAGGCCGGTTCAACTGGCCAGCGGCAGCCGGGGGCTGCCGATGCCCTGGCCGGCGGGGCGGTCGTCGAAGGCCTCCCGCCGGGCGGGCACCGTCGGCGGCTCGCCCGGTCTGTCACCCGCTCTGTCACCCCGTCTGTCGGCCGGCCTGTCCGCCGATCCGTCGGCGGGCCCGTCGATCGGCTCGGTGAGCAGCCGGCAGTCGGCCGCCGTCCGCCCGTCCTGGACCAGCAGCACCCGGACGGGCAGCCGGCGGCCGTCCGGCGCCTGCTCGTGGACCGCCCGGACGAGGCAGGGCCGGTCCAGCTCGATGTAGTGGTCGAAGGACGTCACCAGCTCGACCGGCACCACCGGTTCGGGGTGGCGCAGCCGCTGGGCGGCCTGCCGGGCGGCCTCCAGCACCAGCATCCCGGGCACGTGGTCCAGCTCGTGGTCGAACAGCACCGGGTGCCCGGCGTCGGTGCGCAGCAGCCAGGTGTCGGGCCGCAGGGTGGGGCTGAGCACGACGTCCGCGGGCTGTGCGCGGCCGACCAGTTCGGGTGCGGTGGGCGCGGGCGGCCGGGGCAGGGTGGTGGACCGCCGCTCGGGGCCGCGCAGCCGGGCGTAGGAGGCGGGGGAGACGACCCGCAACTGGCCGGAGCCGTGGCCGACCGGGTGGCCGTCCCGGGATATGTCGATGTGCACCCGCAGTGAGACCAGCCGCCCGTGCCGCATCCGGACGTCCTCGCAGCCGACCGCGAGCATCAGCGAGGCCGGTCCGGTGGTGACGGCCAGGCCGCGCAGGCCGTCCGGGCCGAGCGCGTAGGAGAGGTCCTCCATGACGAAGTGGTGGCCGCGCGGCACCCCGAAGCCGGCGTGGCCGATCAGCAGTCCGGCCTGCCGGATGGTCTCGGCCATCAGCACCGGGTCGTGGAAGCGGTCCCCGGGCAGGCGGTAGAAGGCGTGCAGCCGGGGCCACTGGGCGCCGAGCAGGAAGTCGTACGGACCGGTGGCCTGCCAGCCGGTGAGGAACACCTCGGACACCGAGGTGCGGTGCACCAGGTGGCGGGAGACGGTCCGCTCGTGGAAGTCGTAGCCGGGACCGGGGTGGGCGTACGGACCGTGGGCGTCCGGCTCTACGATCAATGGCATGACGGGCCCTACTCCAGGGTGGCGGTCGAGCGGCCGGTACGGCCGCCTGAAACAAAACATACAGACCACCCGGTTTCTCTTCTGCGTCTGGGGTGGCCCCTGCCGCGCAGCCCGACGCGACCACGCTACCCGGCCTCTGGACTGGGGTAATGGCCGCCCAGGGGGTGGCAGGCCCGGGGTGGGGGTGCTCCCCGCTGGACGGCGGGGTCGGCGAAGGAGCTAGATTAGATACCAACCATGCGGTTTCGGTCGGCGCCGTCCGCATGCGAGGCGTCGCCCCCCAACGGCGGCGCGCTGACAGCAGCGGGGCGGGCGGGGGGAAACGCGTCCGGCCGAGTCCGGAGGGGCCCAGTGGTCAAGCAGGAACGCGCGGGGCGGACCAGGCGTGCCGTGCTGCTCGCCGCGGCGGACACGTTCGCCGGCGTGGGCTTCGAGGCCGCCAGCCTGGTCGACATCAGCCGCCGGGCCGGGGTGAGCAAGGGCGCCCTCTACTTCCACTTCGTCTCCAAGCAGGCCCTCGCCGACGGCGTGCGCGCCGCCGCCGGGCGCGAGATCGGCTCGGCCGCGCTGCGCGCCCTGCGCTCCGGCGGACCGGCCCTCCAGGGCCTGATCGACTTCTCGCACGAACTCGCCCGGCTGCTGCGCGAGGACGTGATGGTCCGGGCCGGCGTCCGGCTCGGCCGCCAGGGCCCGCCCCGGGTCGACACCCCGGACGGCCCGCCCGGCGCGGACACCGCCTGGCGCAGCCTCACCGCCGTCGTCCACCGGCTGCTGGACCGCGCCGCCGAGGCCGGCGAGCTGCGCCCCGGGCTGGACCGCCGGGCCGCCGCCGAACTGCTGACGACGATGGCGGCCGGCCAGGTGCTGCTCGCCGCCGAGGAGGTCGACCGGCCCGGGCCGGAGGCCGTCGGTCGGCTCTGGGCGGCCGCGCTGCCGGCCCTGGTGGCGGTGGAGCACTGCGCCGGCTACCGGCTCTGAGCGGCTTCGGGCGGAGGGTGCCTAGGAGGGCACGCGCTCGGCGACGCTCAGCCGGGCGAGCGCGTGCGGCTGGACCAGGCCGGGCAGCACCAGCGTCCACAGGTCGGACATCCGCTGGATGAGGTCCCGCCGGTCGGTCAGCACCTGGGAGCTCAGCTGGATCCCGGTGACGGCCCCGGTGATCACCCCGGCGGCGGCCGCCAGGTCGATCCCCGGGTGGAGGTCCCCGGCGTCCCGGGCGCGTTCCAGCAGCCCGCGGGCCACGTCGGACCAGCCCTGGTAGGCGGCGATCTGCGGCTGGGTGAAGCTGCCGTGCTCGATCGTCAGCCGGATGCTGCCGCGCACCAGCGGGTCGTCCTGGAGGGCGTGGGCGAAGGCGTACCCGAGGTCGATCAGGGTCTGCACCGGGCTGTCCGAGGACGGCTGCCAGGTGCCCAGCCAGGCGCCCTGCCCCTCGATGACGGCGAGCGCCAGCTCCTCCTTGGAGCGGAAGTGGAAGTACAACGCGCCCTTGGTGACACCGGCCCGGTCCAGGATCTCGGACATCGTGGCGGCGGCGTAGCCCCGCTCGTCGAACACCTCGGCCGCCGCGAGGAGTACCGTCTGGCGGGTCGCCAGCGCGCGGGCCTGCCTGGCCATCGCAGCCTCCCTGGATAGTTCTGGTCCATCGGCAGCGGCCGATCCTATGGGGGCCGACGGGGCGGCGGGCCGCATACCGTCCAGTAGGTATTCTACCGAGCCGCGCCGGGGCGGAACGGACACCCGCTGGTCGGACCGGCCGGGCCCGGTGGCTCGGGCCGCCGGGAAGGCCGGAAGGCCGGCCACCCGGATGGGGTGACCGGCCGTCGCGGAAGGTTCCGGGCCGTCAGGCGGCCTGCTGCCAGCTGACCGGCGAGTAGTACGCCGGGCGGCGCTCCAGGCGCTGCCAGTTGGCGATCGGCTCGACCTGCGCGGTCGCGGCGGCCTGCTGCGCGACGGCCGCCCGGGCCATCAGCACGGCGGTGAGGGCGGCCAGCTCCTCGTCGGAGAGCGAGCCGCGGACGATACGGACGAGGGGTTCGGCGGAAGCAGTCATGGTCTGGTTTTCTCCCCCGGTGGCTTGTGGTGTGTGGTGGTCGCTCGGAACTGCGTGCTGCGGGCCGCGCGTGGGCGCGGGCGTCACATCGGCGGGTTGCCGTGCTTGCGGCTGGGCAGGTCGGCGTGCTTGGTGCGGAGCATGGCCAGGGCGGAGGCGATCACCTGGCGGGTCTCGGCGGGGTCGATGACGTCGTCGACGAGGCCGCGTTCGGCCGCGTAGTACGGGTGCATCAGTTCGTTCTTGTATTCCTTGATCTTCTGGGCGCGCATGGCGTCGGGGTCTTCGGCGGCGTTGATGTCGCGGCGGAAGATGACGTTGGCGGCGCCTTCGGCGCCCATGACGGCGATCTCGTTGGTGGGCCAGGCGTAGGAGAGGTCGGCGCCGATGGAGCGGGAGTCCATGACGATGTAGGCGCCGCCGTAGGCCTTGCGCAGGATGAGCTGGATGCGGGGCACGGTGGCGTTGCAGTAGGCGTAGAGGAGCTTGGCGCCGTGGCGGATGATGCCGTCGTGCTCCTGGTCGACGCCGGGCAGGAAGCCGGGGACGTCGAGCATGGTGACGAGGGGGATGTTGAAGGCGTCGCACATCTGGACGAAGCGGGCGGCCTTCTCGCTGGCGTTGATGTCGAGGACGCCGGCGAGGGACTGGGGCTGGTTGGCGATGATCCCGGTGACGTGGCCGTCGATGCGGGCCAGGACGCACAGGACGTTGGTGGCCCAGCGTTCGTGGACTTCGAGGTATTCGCCGTGGTCGACGATCTCCTCGATGACCTTGCGCATGTCGTAGGGGCGGTTGCCGTCGGCGGGGACGAGGTCGAGGAGGGTGTCGTTGCGGCGCTCGACGGGGTCGTCGTTGACGGCGGGGGGCGGCATCTCGCGGTTGTTCTGGGGGAGCAGCGAGAGGAGGTAGCGGACCTCCTCGATGCAGGACTGCTCGTCGTCGTAGACGAAGTGGGAGACGCCGGAGACGCCGGCGTGGACGTCGGCGCCGCCGAGGCCGTTCTGGGTGATCTTCTCGCCGGTGACGGCCTGGACGACGTCGGGGCCGGTGATGAACATCTGGGAGGTCTCGCGGACCATGAAGACGAAGTCGGTCAGCGCGGGGGAGTAGGCGGCGCCGCCGGCGCAGGGGCCGAGCATGACGGAGATCTGCGGGATGACGCCGGAGGCCTTGGTGTTGCGCTGGAAGATGCCGCCGTAGCCGGCGAGGGCGGTGACGCCCTCCTGGATGCGGGCGCCGGCGCCGTCGTTGAGCGAGACCAGGGGCGCGCCGGCCGCGATGGCCATGTCCATGATCTTGTGGATCTTCTGGGCGTGGGCCTCGCCCAGCGCGCCGCCGAAGATCCGGAAGTCGTGCGCGTAGGTGAAGACGGTCCGCCCGTGCACGGTGCCCCAGCCGACGATCACGCCGTCGGTGTGCGGCTTCTTCGCCTCCAGGCCGAAGCCCTGGGCGCGGTGCCGGCGCAGCGGCTCGACCTCGCGGAAGGAGCCCTCGTCCAGCAGCAGGTCGATGCGCTCGCGGGCGGTCAGCTTGCCCTTCGCGTGCTGGGCCTCGGTGGCCTTGTCGCTGGGGCCGCGCCGCACCTTCTCGCGCAGTTCGTGCAGCTCGGCGACCCGCCCGCGGGCGTCGGCCGCGACCTCGGGGACCTCGCCGTCGACTGGCGCCTCATGCACAACCGTCATCTCGAACCACTCCAAGGGTGAGGGAACTGTCCGACAGCCAACGTCTGCTGTGCCCCCGGCTGCGAATCACTTTCTTCACTTATGACTGTACGAGGGGCCGTGCGTTGGTTTCGGCGTCGATTCCGTACAAGGTCAGGTCCGTTTAGATGTCAGGCCTGGACAGAAGCGGTGGTGTCGAAGCCGGAGCGCTGGGTGTCCGTTCGCATACCGGGGGCTGTCGGTCAGGTGATGGCCCGATGATCTGAACATGAAGAAAAGTGCAGGTCAGGGCCGTCGTTCAGTAATGTAGGGCGGCTCTCTTGCGCCTTGCTCAAGCCCTGCTCAAGTCCGGTCGGGCACCGGTGCGGATCCGTGCTAGAGGGCGCCGAGTCGTAGGGAAGCGCCAAAAACACCACAGCCCACCCGATGCCGTCCGGGTGGGCTGTCCGGGGGATCCCCCCAGTGGCTCCGATCAGCTCTTTCGGCCGTCCTCGGGCTCGTCCTCGCCCCGAAGCTCCTGCTCGCGGCGGCGCAGATCGGCCTCCCACTGCTTCAGCATGTCCTCGTGATCCTTGTCGCTCTTCTTCAACGAGGCGAGGAATTCGGGGTCGTCGTCCGGTGCGAGCGGGCGGCCGTCGCGCCGGACCGGCTGCCCCGGACGGCCGTCGGCTTCGTCGGGCGCCCCGGTCCGCAGGAGGCCGCGCTGCTTGCCGGCCACCAGCCAGGCGATCGGGCCCACCGGCGGGAACAGCAGCACGATGAGCACCCACACCGGCTTGGGCAGGTGCTTCACCTGGTCCTCGGGCGTGGTCAGGCAGTCGATGAACGCCCACACCCAGAGCGCGAGCGGAAGGATGATGGTCAGAAGAATTCTCAGCACGGCGGCGATCTCCCTGCGGGGCGGTCGGGGCGGGTGCCTTCCCGGGGCCCTTGACGGAGCCAGGCTATCCGGTGGCGGATACTGACAGGCATGGCATACGACGATCTCCGCTCGTTCCTGCGGGCACTCGACCGTGAGGGCGACCTCAAGCGCATCAAAGCAGAGGTGGACCCGCACCTGGAGATCGGCGAGATCGTCGACCGGGTCCAGAAGGCCAAGGGCCCCGCGCTGCTCTTCGAGAACGTCAAGGGCTCGACGATGCCGCTCGCGATGAACGTCTTCGGCACCGAGCGGCGCCTCGCCAAGGCACTCGGCCTCAAGGGCCCGGACGACATCGCGGAGAAGATCGCCGGCCTGCTCAAGCCCGAGCTGCCGCAGGGCTTCACCGGCTTCCGGGACGCCTTCGGCAAGCTCGCCTCGATGGCGCACGTGCCGCCCCGGCACGTGAAGTCCGGTGACGCGCCGGTCCAGGAGGTCGTGCTCACCGGCGACGACGTCAACCTGGACGAGCTGCCCGCCCTGTTCACCTGGCCGATGGACGGCGGCTCCTTCTTCAACCTGGGCCTCACCCACACCAAGGACCCGGACAGCGGCATCCGCAACCTCGGGCTCTACCGGCTCCAGCGGCACGACCGCCGCACCATCGGCATGCACTGGCAGATCCACAAGGACAGCCGCAACCACTACGCGGTGGCCGCGAAGCGCGGCGAGCGGCTGCCGGTCGCGATCGCCTTCGGCTGCCCGCCCGCCGTGACCTACGCGGCCACCGCGCCGCTGCCCGGCGACATCGACGAGTACCTGTTCGCCGGCTTCGTCGCCGGGGAGCGGGTGAAGATGGTCGACTGCAAGACCGTCCCGCTCCA
Source organism: Kitasatospora sp. NBC_01300 (assembly GCF_041435235.1). Classification (NCBI taxonomy): domain Bacteria; kingdom Bacillati; phylum Actinomycetota; class Actinomycetes; order Kitasatosporales; family Streptomycetaceae; genus Kitasatospora; species Kitasatospora sp. NBC_01300. The sequence goes on from NZ_CP108408.1 coordinate 4,550,554, forward strand.
GGTCCCGGCCGACGCCGAGGTGGTGCTGGAGGGCTGGCTGGAGCCCGGCGAGATGCTCCCCGAGGGCCCGTTCGGCGACCACACCGGCTTCTACACCCCGCAGGAGCCGTTCCCGGCGCTGAAGATCGACTGCGTGACGATGCGCCGCCGTCCGATCCTCCAGTCCATCGTGGTCGGCCGCCCGCCAACCGAGGACGGCCCGCTGGGCAAGTTCACCGAGCGGTTCTTCCTGCCGCTGCTGAAGATCATCATCCCGGACATCGTCGACTACGACCTGCCCGAGGCCGGCGGCTTCCACAACTGCGTGATCGTCTCGATCGACAAGAAGTACCCCAAGCACGCCCAGAAGACGATGCACGCCATCTGGGGCGCCCACATGATGTCGCTGACCAAGCTGATCATCGTGGTGGACTCCGACTGCGACGTGCACGACTACCAGGAGGTCGCCTGGCGGGCCTTCGGCAACGTCGACTACAGCCGCGACCTCACCGTCGTCGAGGGCCCGGTCGACCACCTCGACCACGCCTCCTACCAGCAGTTCTGGGGCGGCAAGGCGGGCATCGACGCGACCCGCAAGCTCCCCGAGGAGGGGTACACCCGGGACGGCGGGTGGCCCGAGATGGTCGAGTCGGACCCGGCCACGGCCGCCCTGGTGTCCCGCCGCTGGAAGGAATACGGACTGTGAGCACCGCTGCCGTCGAGACGCCCGGGCGTACGAAGGCCTTCCTGCGGCTGGTGATGATCGAGCACTCGGTCTTCGCCCTGCCCTTCGCCTACACCGCCGCACTGACGGCCATGTTCCTCGCCGACAAGCGGGTGCACTGGGGCGAGCTGTTCATCGTCACCGTCTGCATGGTCGGCCTGCGCACCTTCGCCATGGCCGCCAACCGGATCATCGACCGCGAGATCGACGCCCGGAACCCGCGCACGGCCTCGCGCGAACTCGTCACGGGCGCGGTGTCGCTGAAGACGGCGTACGCCGGCTCGGCCGTGGCACTGATCGTCTTCCTCGGCGCGGCGGCGATGCTCAACCCGCTCTGCCTGGCGCTCGCGCCGGTCGCCGTCGTGCCGATGGTGGTCTACCCGTACGGCAAGCGCTTCACCGACTTCCCGCAGGCCATCCTGGGCCTCGCCCAGGCCATGGGCCCGGTCGGCGCCTGGCTCGCGGTGACCGGCACCTGGTCGTGGGACGCCCTCGTGCTGGGCGTCGCGGTCGGCGTGTGGATCGGCGGCTTCGACCTCATCTACGCCTGCCAGGACGTCGAGTCCGACCGGCACGGCAAGGTGCGGTCGGTACCGGCCCGCTTCGGCATCCCGGCGGCCATCTGGGGCGCGCGGGTGTGCCACGTCGTCACGACCCTCCTGCTGGGGTGGTTCGCGATCCTGACCCACGCCGGCGCGGCGTTCTGGGTCGGCCTGGTCGTCGTCGCGGGCGCGTTCGTCTACGAGCACACCATCGTCAAGCCGAACGACCTGTCCAAGCTGAACCGGGCCTTCTTCCAGACCAACGGCTTCGTGGGCATCTCGCTGTTCGCCTTCGCCCTGCTGGACCTGATCATCCGCGGGCTCGGAGTCTGAGCCCCGCGGAGTCACTTCTTGCGTCGACCTGGTCGCCATGGGTGCTTATCGTCGATCCCGACAACGGTCTCGTTGAACGGGAGTTGCACCGCAATCACCGCCGAGCTCGACATGCTGGCCTAGAGCGACACGCGTGGGTTCGCCGCTGCCTTCGTACGCGGTGTCATCCAGGTGGAGTGCCGCTCGTTGCCGGGAAGGTGCTCCAAGCCCCAGCTCACCCGTTCACCGCCGCGAGGGCGGCCCGGTAGAGCTCGGCGACCTCGACGGCGTGGGACCAGCGCTCCTCGGCTGTCGGGGCATGGTTGGCCAGGTAGTTCGCCCGGTGGTACGCCTTTGCGGTCTCCGGGACCCGCTCGATCTCCACAACTGCGGCCCAGTGGGCGACGAACGCGTGGATCGGGCCGGCGGCGCCCGTTCGGATGGCCTCCGCCATGGCCCTGGCCTGCCCCTCCACCAGCTCCGGAAGTCGGTCGGCGGCCACGACGGTGAGCGCGGCCTTGAGTGAGGTCGGGGTCTTCTCGGGGCGGGGGATGGTGTCTTGCCCAGGGTGATTCATGAGGCAATCCTGTCGTCCCACCTGAGCCGGGTCAGCGGAACAGGGCGGCGTGATCCGTGGCCCAGGTGCGGAAGTTGCGGGGTGGGTGGCCGGTGAGGTCCTGGACCGTCGTGGTGGCCGGGTTCGGGGTGGTGATGCGGGCGTGGATGAAGTCCAGTGCGCTGTCGACGGCCGCTCCGGGCCGGCCGGCGGCGGACATGCGGCGGCGGGCCGCCTCGCGGGGGATCTCCTGCCACTTCACCGGGCGGCCGGCGGCCTCGCCGATGATGTCCACCTGTTCCGCCTGGGTGGGGCACTCCGGGCCGGTGAGCAGGTAGCGCGCGCCGTCGTGGCCGTCCTCGGTGAGGGCGCGGACGGCGACCGCCGCGATGTCCCGCTCGTCCACCGGGTTCAGTCCGGCCGCGCCGCCGTAGCCCTGTACGGCGCCCCCGGAGCGGATCTCCTCCGCCCACTGGAGCGCGGCGGTGAACCCGTGCGCCCGCAGCACCGTGTGCCGGACGCCGCTCCCGGCGAGCAGCGCCTCCACCTCGCCCTCGGCCCGGACAGCCGTCGAGGAGAGGAGCACCACCCGCCCGGCCTCCCGGGCCAGCACCCCCACCGCGTCCGCCGCCTCGTCCGCCGTGGGGAACGGCCACCCCAGCAGTACCGCGCCCGCCCCCTGGACCGCCGCCTCCAGCGATGCCGGGTCGAGCAGGGCCCGCTGCGTCAGCGTCCGCACCCGCACCCCGGCGGCGGCGAGCTGCAGCCCGACGTGTCGCTCGACCGCTCCGGGGACGCCGACCGCCAGCACAGGTGACGTATCGTCAACTCGCTTCTCTGTCATGTCTCGAACGTAGGCGAGAACCATGAGACGCCCCATGCTTGCGGGTCTCCGGTTCATGCGCCATCGTCTACCAGGCGCGCGCCAACTCGCGTGCGCCCCCGGGTGCTTCGCGCGCTGATTGGTCGTCAATCCGGTTAACACCAGCTGCTATCAGCGTGTTACGTTCCGTGGCGCAAGCGGAAAAGAGAAGACCCCGGCGGTGCTACCAACACCCCGGGGCCTGGCACCAGGAGCAAACCCTCCCCATGCAGATTCATCGTAGCGCGCACTCGCGCTTTTTCTCCGTCCTTCCGAACGGACTCCTCCAGGACCGCGGTCTCAGCTACACCGCCCGAGGACTCCTCGCGGACCTCCTCTCCCGCCCGGACGGCTGGCGCGAGGACGGCCGGGGCATGGCCGACAGCAGCCCGCAGGGGCGTGGCGCGATCCGCCGGACGCTCAACGAGCTGAAGGACGCCGGGTATTACCGGGTCGAGAAGGTCCGGATGCCCGACGGCACGATCCGGACCGAGGTGCACGTGTACGACACTCCTCAGCGTCCGGGGCCGCCGAGTGCCCCACCCCCGGCCTCCGGTGAGCCCGATACCGGCCCCTCTGACGCCCCTCCCGTAAAGAACCCGGAAGAAGTACCCACCCTCCCCGCCGCGTTGACCGAGACCGATCCACACGTCCGGGAGGCGGTGGCCACGCTCCACCGGGTGATCCGCCGGGAGCCCCGCCTGCGCCTCGGCGAGGCCGAGGCCGCCGCCCTCGCACCCCTGGTCGCCGAATGGCTGGCGAGGGGCCACACGGACGCCGACCTCGCCCAGGCCCTGCTCCCCGACCTGCCGCGACCCCTGCACTCGCCGGTCGGCCTGCTCCGCAACCGCTTGCAGCGCAAGCTCCCGCCGCCGCGTGAACCCGCCGTCGCCGCACCTGCCCGCTCCGAATGCGCGGAGTGCCGCGATCCGGTGCCCCGCCCCGGCATCTGCCGCTCCTGTGCCGGCCTCGTCCCCCGACGAGTCGCCCCGGACCCGGCCACCGCCCGTACCGGCGCCGCCCGAGCCCGCGGGGTTCTCCTCGCCGCCCGCAGACTCGCCCTGGCCCCTGTCGCCTGACCGGCTGTCGGCTGCGCACAGGAAGTCGGAATCGCCGACTTCCTGTGCGCTCGCCTGGGGCGGCTACTCCGAACGGTCGGAGAGGAAGGCCTCGTACTGGGTGGCCGTGATTCGACGGGTGGAGGCGGGTGTCAGTTGTGCAGGAAGGACTCCAGCGAGGTGGCCAGCGCCACCGGTGTCTCGTACATCGGGTAGTGGCCGCTGCCGTCGAGCTCCTCCAGTTCGGCGTTGGGGTAGTGGGCGAGCCAGGTGCCGCGCATCACGTCGGCGGTCAGGGCGAGGTCGTGTGCGCCCACGATCACCTTGACGGGGACGGGGTTCCCGCTGATGCGGCGTTCCAGGTCGGCCGTCGCCCAGTCCCGCACGTACCCGCCGAAGGCCTCGGGGGTGGAGAGCCGGAGCGACTGGTCGACCATGCGGTCCAGCCAGACCCGGCCCGCCCGCTGCCCGGTGACCAGGTCGAGGATCGCGTACCGCTTCTCGCGGTCCTCGGCCGCGCCGTAGAACAGCGCCTCGCCGTCGGCGTCCAGCGGGTAGGCCCCGGCGGGGACGGGTGCCAGGCCGACGAGCTTGCGCACCCGCAGCGGCGCCTCGGCCAGCACCTGCTGTGCGGCCTTGCCGCCCATCGAGTGGCCGACCAGCGAGAAGCGGTCCCAGCCGAGTTGGTCGGCCAGGGCGAGGGCGTCGGCGGCGATCTCGGCGAGCGTGTAGGAGCCGGTGACGTCCTTGCGCTCCCCGTAGCCCCGGTAGTCGAGGAACGCGTAGCTGAAGGCCCTGTCGTCGAGGTAGTCGAGGAAGGGCCCCCAGCCCGTGCTGGTGCCGAACCAGTCGTGCAGGACCAGGACGTGGTGGTCGCCGGTGCCGGTCGAACGGTGAGGGATCGTCATGCCCTCGGTCCTTCCCAGGAAGCCTCCCGCCCGAACGGCCGGTCGCCGGCCCGTGCGGCGGCCGGCTACGCCGTGGGGCGCCGGGCGAAGGCCGGGGCGTGTTCGGGGCGGGGGCCGAAGGCGATCAGGCGGGAGATGCCCAGCCGGACCGCCGGGACGTGGCGGACGAGCGCGGCGAATCCCATCGGCGGGCCGGACCTCCGGCCGGTGAGCGCCGGGACGAACATCACGCCGTGCAGGATCCGTTGCAGCCGCTGGATGACCACGGTCGGCATCTGCCGCCGCTGCTGCACCCGGGCGAGCGCGGCGGTGGTCGGGCGGCCGCGCAGCAGCGGCTCGGCGAGCAGGGTGGCGGCCGCGACGGCGTCCTGGATGGCGAGGTTGATGCCCACCCCGCCGGCCGGGGACATCGCGTGGGCGGCGTCGCCGATCAGCAGCAGCCCGTCGGTGTACCAGCGGTCCAGCCGGTTGAGCCGGGCGTCGAGCATGTGGACGTCGTCCATGCCCGCCAACTGGTCGACGCGGTCGGCGTACTGGGGCAGCAGCCGGGCGATCCGCTCGCGGAAGCGCTCCACGCCCTCGGCGCGCAGCTGCGGGTCGGAGCCCTTGGGCTTGAAGTAGGCGATCTGGAAGTAGCCGTCGCGGGCGATGCTGAGGGCCAGTTCGCCGTTGCCGAAGCCGGCGACGAGGCTGGGCGGCGCGGCCTGCTCCTCCGCGTGCCGGGGCAGCCGGAACCACCAGACGTCGAAGGGCACCGGGTACTCCTCGGCCACCAGCCCGGCCGCCTTGCGCAGGGTGGAGTGCCGGCCGTCGGTGCCGACGGTGAGGTCGGCGCGGAGCTCGCCCTGCTCGCCGTCCCGGGTGCGGTAGCGCACGCCGGCCACCCGGCCGTTCTCCTGGATCAGCCCGGTGGCCTCGGTGTTCATCCGCAGGGTGAAGGTGGGTTCCTGCCGGGCTTCCTCGACCAGGAAGTTGAGCAGGTCCCACTGCGGCATCATCGCGATGTAGTTGTACGGCGCGGGCAGCCGGTCGTAGGCGCTCAGCGGGACCTGGCCGACGCCGGGCACCGGCACCACCAGGTTGCCGAGCCGGCTCTGCGGCAGTGCGGCGAACTTCCGGCCGAGGCCGAGTTCGTCCATCAGTCGCACGGTGGAGGCGTGGACGGTGTCGCCGCGGAAGTCCCGCAGGAAGTCCCCGTGCTTCTCCAGCACGGTCACCTCGACACCCGCCCGGGCCAGCAGCAGGCCCAACATCATTCCGGCCGGTCCGCCCCCGGAGATCACGACGCTCATGGCTCTCTCCCTTGCTGTGCTCGGTTGATCACCTTCCGTGTGGAACTTGCATTTACAGAGTCTCTGGAACTGTCTCAGGTGTCAAGTAGTATGCTGCTTCACATGAAGGATCTGGTGGCGGCCGCCCTCGCGGCGGCGAAGGACCGGGGCCAGGACGTCGCGGACGTCCCGCTGACGGCGATCGCCGCGACAGCCGGCATCTCCCGCAGCACCCTGCTGCGCAGGCTCGGCGGCTGCCGGGCACCGCTGGACGAGGCGGTCCGACAGGCGGGCGTCGACCCGGGCGGACGGCCGCCGGTACGGGAGCGCGCGATCGCGGCGGCGGCCGGGCTGGTGGCCGAACGCGGCCTGGGCGGGGTCACCCTGGACGCCGTGGCGGACCGCGCCGAGTGCTCGCTGCCCAGCCTGCACACCGTCTTCGAGGGCCGGGACGGCCTGCTCACCGCCGTCTTCCTCCAGTACGGCCCGCTGCCGGACCTGGAAGCGCTCGCCGCGAACCCGCCGGAGCATCTGGAGGGCACCGTCCGGGCGCTCCACCGCGCCTTCGCCGCGGCCTTCGACCGCCAGCCCCGGGTCATGCCGGCGGTCTTCGCCGACCTGTTCGCCCGCCCGGACGGCCCCGCCTCCCGGATGATGGCGGCCCACCTGCCGCGGCTGTTCGACGGCCTCGGCCGGCTGCTGCTGCCGTACATCGAGGCCGGACGGCTGCGCCCGCTGCCGCTCCCGGTGCTGGCCCAGCTGCTGTTCGGCCCGCTGGTCAACCACATCCTGCTGCGGCCGGTCCTCGAACCGGCCTTCGGCGCCGGACTGCCCTCGCTGGAGGAGTCCATCGACCTCTTCGCCGAGACCTACCTGCGGGCGGTCGCCCTGCCGTAGCGGGGGCCGGGAGACTGCCTGATCCGTTTCCGGGGCGTGGCTCCCGGGAAAACGCCGAGCCCCGGCTCGCCGGGCGAAGCCGGGGAGCCGGGGCTCGGACGGGGGCGGTCAGGCGCTGCGGCGGCGGCGCGCGACGAAGAGCGCGCCGATGCCGCTGACGAGCAGGGCGGCGGCGCCCGCCGCGGTCTTGATGACGCCGTCCGACCCGGTGTGGGCGAGCTGGCCGCCCGCCAGCTGGGTGCCGGTGGTGCCAGTGGTGCCCGTGGTGGCGGCGGTGTCGGTCTCGTCGGCGGTGCCGGTGGTGTAGGTGGTCCGGATGGCGGGGCCGGTGCCGATGCCGGAGGTGTCGGCGGGCGCGGCGGTGAGCTGGATCGCGGTGCCCTGCGGGCCCGCGCTGGCGGCGTGGGCGGTGCCCTCGTTGATGTGGGCGGACGGGTTGACGAAGGTCTGGCCGACCTTGGCCTCGGCGGTGTAGGCGAGGCGGACGTGCTTGGTGATGGTCGTGCCTGCCGCGAGGGCGTCGTCGCTGAGGAGGTAGCGGACCAGGACGCCGACCTGGGGGCCCGGGGTGCCGGTCACGGTCTCCCAGGTGCCATCGGCCTTCTGCATCTCCAGGACGCTGTGCGGGTCGGCCCACAGGATGGTGGCGAGCTTGCCGAACCGGGAGGCGCTGGGGTTGTTGACGGCGACGTCGAACTCGACCGGGGCGCCGCCGACGACGGCGGTGGTCGGCGCGTTCTTGAGCTGGACGGCCAGCGACTTCACCGCGACGTCCTTGGTGTCCTCGGCGAGCACGGTGTCCTCGGCCGCCGGGTCGACGACGGCGGAGTAGAGCTTGGTCGGCTGGTTGTAGCCGCTCGCGTCGTTGTTGCCCACGGCGGCGAGCCGCAGCTGGAAGGTCTTGGTGGCGCCGGCGGGGACGGTCAGGCCGGTGACCTTGCCGCTGAAGTTGAAGGTCCTGTCGCTCTGCTTGAAGGTCAGCTCGACCGGCTTCCAGGTGCCGTCGGCGTCGCGGTACTCGATGGCGAACGCGTCGTGCACCCGGGCGTGCACGTTGCTCACGTTGAGCTTCAGGGTGAACGGGGCCTCGGCGGTGCCCGGGTTGGTGACGGTCTCGGAGAACTCGACGGGCTCGCCGCCGAACCCGATCGAGGACGGCTCCTGGATGGTCAACGCCGGCTTGGTGGCGCCCAGAGCGGGGGTGGCCGGGGTGGCGGTGACGTTGATCGCGACGAACTGTGGAAGCCCGTCGCCGACACCGTCCCCGGCCTGACCGTCGCCGCCGGCGCCACCAAGACCGTCCAGCTGCGCCTCACCACCGAGCTCGCCGCCTACTGGTCCAACCAGGACTCGACCGTCACGCTCAGCTCCGCCGTCCTCGACGCGACCGGCACCACCGTCCTCGCCGAGAGCACCGACCAGGTCGCGGCCAAGGCCATCACCGTGCAGGTCAAGGACGCGCCGACCACCGCCGTCGCCGGCGGCGCCCCGGTCGAGTTCGACGTCACCGTGACCAACCCCAGCGCCTCCCGCTACACCACCGTCGACAAGGTCGTGGAGGCGGACAAGCACAGCACGCTCCAGGTGCGGAAGGCCGACGGCAGCTGGGAGAACATCACCGGCACCCCCAGCAGCCAGCCGGGCTCCGACCGGGTCACGTACCACCTCACCGACGACAGGACCATCGCCGCCGGCAGCAGCGACACCCGGCACGTCCGCTTCGCCTTCACCGCCGACGCCCCGCTCGGCACCGCCTACATCCACCCGTGGGCGATGCTCGACCAGGGCCCCGGGGCCATGCAGGCGATCGTCGGTCCCCCCGTCCTCACCGCCGCCACCCTCGGCGTGCTGCTGGCCACCGGCGCGGTCCTGTCCTCCCCCGCCGCGTACGCCGCCCAGGCCCCGACCGCCGCGACCGCCCCCGCCGCGCCGGCCGCCCAGGCCACGGCCGACAAGCCCGCGCTGAAGGTCAACGCGCCGGCGACGGTCGGCCGCGGCGGACAGCCGGTCGAGTTCACCGAGACCATCACGAACCCCGGTACCACCGAGGCCTCCTTCACCCTGAAGATCGGCACGAGCGGCACGAACTCCGTCTCGGCGTACGCCATCAAGGTCGACTACCGCGACGCAGACGGCACCTGGGCGGGAGCGACGGGCGCGGACAGCAGGCATGGAAATACCCCCCAGGGTGTTCTGCCGTCGGCATTTCAGCCGCCGGCCGGTGCATGTGGTTGAAGTCGGACCCGAAGTTCGAGGGCGTCGCCCCCAGCGCCTCTCGCGGTCCGGGTTCGGCGGGCTTCCCCGCCTCTCACTGACATAGACGTGCGGCGGCCGCTGGGGTTGCAGCTGATCCAAAAGTTTTTTCGAAAATCTCCGAGACCGCTCTGACCTGCGGTTCTTCTGTCCCCGCCCCCGCCGGTCTCAGTGCAGCGCGAGCTCGTCGCCCACGCTCAGCCGCCCGGGGGCGGCGACCTCGGCGAGGGCGTCGAGCCGGCCGTCGTGGGCGTGCACGATCGCCTTGAGGATCTCGGGGGCGTGCGGCAGCCCAGGCTGCGGGGCGCCGGTCATCGCGCAGCGCTCGCTGGAGCGGACGAAGGCGAGGCGGGCGCCGGTGCCGCCGTGGCCCTCCCGGCCGAACCAGCCGTCCTCGATGAAGGGCGGGGTGCCAGGGGGAGTCCGCAGCAGGATGTTGGGGCGGAACCGGCGCTCGTCGACCACCGTGAAGGGGGCGGCCTCGCGGGCCCAGTCCAGGGTGGCGGTGGTGAGCACGCTGACCGGCAGCTGGTCGAAGTGGGAGACGGCGTCCTCGCGGGCGAGTTCGACGTCCTCGCGCTGGAGGTAGGCGCGCAGGAACGTGGCCGGGTCGGTGACCGGGCGGCCGAGCGGGTCGAACAGTTCGGGGCCGTCGATCCGGTGGCCGAGGCGGGCGGAGAGGCGGAGCAGGCCGTCCATCCGGCGGAAGCGGCGGGTGTTCTTGCCCGAGCCGAGCTTGCCGTCCGCGTCGCGGACGGCGTAGAGGCGGTCGCCGGCCAGGCCGCGCTCGTCCACCTCGACGGAGTCGAGCCGTTCGCCGCCGGTGGACTTCACGGGGTAGCGCCAGAGTCGCTCGATCACTCCGATGATCTCTGCCATGGGCGGACAGCGTAGCGGCGGCGCCGGGGGATGGTCTAGACCAAGTCCCGTGCGGCGACTGGCCGGAACGTCTCAGGGCGTGTCCTCGGACGCCCGCTTGCACGCCGACGACACGCCTCAGCCCAGCCGCGCCACCGCCCGGACCGGCGCACCGTCCGCCGCCGCCAGCCGCAGCGGGAACAGCGACACCTCGACCGGCCGCCCGGCCTCCTGGGCGTCCAGCAGCGCCCGCAGATCTGTCAGGTTCTCGGCGATCACCCCGCCGCCGGGCGCCCCCAGCAGCACCCGGTGCGCGGCGAGGGTCGGCTCGTCGGCCCCGGGCTGGTCGTGCTCGTCGGTGAGGTCCGCGAGCAGCGCGGCGACCGCCGGGTCGCCCGGGCCCGGGTCGGGGGTGGGGTCGACGCTCAGCGCGTCCACCCCGACGGTCCGCACCCCGGCGGCGACGATCGCCTCGGCGGCGGCCGCGGTCAGGCTGGGGTGGGCGAGGTAGGCGTCGGTGCCCCAGTGCCGGGCCCAGCCGGTGGCGAGCAGCAGGACGGACCCCTCGCCGACGCGCGCCAGGGCGGGCGCGAGCAGCTCGGGGGTGACGGCGGCCCGGGGCTCCAGCCCGCGCAGGTCGGCGAGCACCGCGGGGCCGGTGAACCGCTCCAGCGGCAGCCCGTCCAGGGTCGGCCAGGTGACGTCCACGTGGTACGGCGCGTCCACGTGCGTCCCGGACTGCGAGCCGAGGTGCAGGGCCAGCACGTTCACCCCGGCGGTGGCGGTGGTGAGCGCGGGCTCCAACAGGACGGCCGGATCGCCGGGGTAGACCGGCATCGCGGTGGTCACCTGATGGGTGAGGTCGACGAGGGTCGCTGCCATGCCCCCATCCTTCCAGGGGAGCCCGCGGATGAGGCCCGACCGGGTGAGTCCGGATAGAAATGGGACATGGGAACAGTGAAGCGTCAGCCGTGGGTGGTCGGGGTCTCTGGTGCGTCGGGGACGCCGTACGCCGCCTCGGTGATCCGGGCGCTGCTCGCCGCCGGGGAGCCGGTGGACCTGATCGTCAGCCGAGCCGCCCGGCTCACCATCCTCGACGAGACCGGCATCTCCTTCCGGGACGCCCACTGGCGCGCCGACCTGGCCGCCTGGCTGGGCTCCGACGAGGGCCTGGACGACGTCCGCTACTGGCCCGCCGGGGACTTCGCGGCCGGCCCGTCCAGCGGCTCGTACCCGGCCAAGGGCATGCTGGTGGTGCCCGCGACCACCGGCGCGGTGGCCGGGATCGCGCTCGGCCTGAGCAAGGACCTGCTGCAGCGGGTGGCCAGCGTCACCCTCAAGGAGCGCCGCCCGCTGGTCGTGTGCGTGCGCGAGACGCCACTCAACGGGGTGACGTTGAAGCACCTGGTGGAGCTCGACGCGCAGGGCGCCGTCGTCGTCCCCGCCTCGCCCGGTTTCTACGCCGGCGGCTCGACCGTGCGGGAACTCGTCGACTTCGTGGCCGGCCGGGTGCTGGACGCGGTCGGCGTCCCGCATTCCCTGTACCTGCGCTGGGAAGGGGAGTTGGGGGCGGCGGTCCGCCGGGCCGACGAGAACGGCAGCGTGTCGACTGAGGGGGAGTGAGGAGGCCGGGGGCGGGAGAGTATCTTCTCTGCGATATCCGGGTTGTTCCGCGCATGGCGCCTTGGAATCCGGATAATGATCTGTGGGTCTGGTGAGGTTCGGAAGGACGCGGACGGTATATGGACACGGTGGACAGACAGCTCATCCAGGCGCTCCGGGAGAACGGCCGCGCGTCCTACGCCGAGCTGGGCCGACTGGTCGGACTCTCCGGCCCGAGCGTCACGGACCGGATCAACCGACTGGAGCAGGCCGGCGTCATCACCGGCTACCGCGCGACGGTCAACCCGGCCTCGCTCGGCTTCGGCGTCACGGCCCTGATCGGCCTTCAGCTGACCGACGCCGCCGATCACGAGGACGTCGCGCACCGGCTCAAGGACCTCAACGAGGTCGAGGACTGCTGGTTCATCGCGGGTGACGACTCCTACATGCTCAAGGTCCGGGTGGCCGACGTGGCGGGCCTGGAGTCGGTGGTCAAGCGGATCTCGGGCACGAAAGGCGTGGCCCGCACCCGCACCACCGTCGTACTCTCCACGAAGTGGGAGAACCGGGTGAGCGAACTCCCTCCCGAAGGAGAGTGACGGATGGCACTGGTCGGTCTGGAGGAGCTGCGCGCCGCTCGGCAGCGGATCGCGGGGGTGGCCGTGCGCACCCCGCTGGTTCCCGCCCCGTGGGCGGACGAGGGGGAGCGCCGGCTCTGGCTGAAGCCCGAGAACCTCCAACCGACCGGGGCCTTCAAGACCCGCGGCGCGTACAACCGGCTGGCCGCGCTCACCGAGGCCGAGCGGGCCCGCGGCGTGGTCGCCCAGTCGAGCGGCAACCACGCGCAGGCGGTGGCGTACGCGGCGGCGCTGCTCGGCATCAAGGCCGTGATCGTGATGCCGGACACCTCGCCGGCCGTGAAGGTGGAGTCCACCCGGGGGTTCGGCGCCGAGGTCGTCCTGGTGCCGCCGGAGGAGCGGGACACCCTGCCCGCCGAGCTGGCCGAGCGGCACGGCTACGTCTGGGTGCCGCCGTACGACGACCCGTTCATCATCGCGGGCCAGGGCACGGTCGGCCTGGAGATCGCCGAGGACGCCCCGGCCGGGCTGGACACCGTCCTGGTGCCGGTCAGCGGCGGCGGCCTGATCTCCGGGACGGCGGCCGCGCTCAAGCTCACCCGCCCGGGCATCCGGGTGATCGGTGTGGAACCGGAGCTGGCCGCCGACGCGCAGGCCAGCTTCCGGGCCGGCCGCCGGCTGGCCTGGCCGGTCGCCGACACCTACCGGACCATCGCGGACGGGCTGCGCACCCCGTCGGTCGGCGAGCTGCCCTTCGAGCACCTGACCGCGTACGTGGACGACATCGTCACCGTCACCGAGGACGAGATCCGCGCCACCGTCGCCCTGCTGGCCCGTCGCGGCCGGCTGGTCGCCGAGCCCTCCGGCGCGGTCGCCCCGGCGGCCTACTTCCACCGCGCCGCCGAGACCGGGGGCCGGACGGTCGCGGCCGTGGTCAGTGGTGGCAACATCGAACCCGCACTGCTCGCTGAGCTGCTGTCGGCATAGGCGTACGCTCGGTCCGGCAAGGAATCGAAGTCGGAGGAGGCGGGGCACCGCATGGACGCAGGGCTGAAGCGCGAGCTGGAGGCGAAGGTCTACGCGGGTGAGCGGCTGACCCGCGAGGACGGGATCGCGCTCTACGAGAGCGACGACCTGGCCTGGCTGGGCGGTCTGGCCCACCACGTGCGGACGCGGAAGAACGGCGACGTCGTCCACTTCAACGTCAACCGCCACCTCAACATGACCAACGTGTGCAGCGCGTCCTGCGCGTACTGCTCGTTCCAGCGCAAGCCGGGCGAGAAGGACGCCTACACGATGCGCATCGAGGAGGCCGTCCGGCTCGCCAAGGCGATGGAGGTCGACTCCCTCACCGAGCTGCACATCGTCAACGGTCTGCACCCGACCCTGCCCTGGCGCTACTACCCGCGCTCGCTGCGGGAGCTCAAGGCGGCCCTGCCGAACGTCTCGCTGAAGGCCTTCACCGCCACCGAGATCCACTGGTTCGAGAAGATCAGCGGCCTGCCCGCCGACGAGATCCTGGACGAGCTGATCGACGCCGGCCTGGAGTCGCTGACCGGCGGCGGCGCGGAGATCTTCGACTGGGAGGTCCGCCAGCACATCGTCGACCACGACACCCACTGGGAGGACTGGTCGCGGATCCACCGCCTCGCCCACAGCAAGGGCCTCAAGACGCCGGCCACCATGCTGTACGGCCACATCGAGGAGCCCCGGCACCGAGTGGACCACGTGCTGCGGCTGCGTGAGCTGCAGGACGAGACCGGCGGCTTCCAGGTCTTCATCCCGCTGCGCTACCAGCACGACTTCCACGACTCCAAGGACGGCGTCGTGCGCAACAAGCTGATGGCCCGCACCGAGATGGCCACCGGCGCCGAGGCGCTGAAGACCTTCGCGGTCTCCCGACTGCTCTTCGACAACGTCCCGCACGTCAAGGTCTTCTGGGTGATGCACGGCGTCACCACCGCCCAGCTGGCGCTCAGCCACGGCGCGGACGACATGGACGGCTCGGTGGTCGAGTACAAGATCACCCACGACGCGGACAACTTCGGCACCCCGAACAAGCTGGGCCGCGACGACCTGCTCGACCTGATCCGCGACGCCGGCTTCCGCCCGGTCGAGCGCAACACCCGCTACGAGATCATCCGCGAGTACGAGGGCCCGGACCTGGGGCGCCGCGAGGCCCCGCAGGCCATGCGCCTCTGACCGTCGACCTCCCCGCCGCCCGGGCCCCGGCCCGGGCGGCGGCGTTTCTTCACCGCCCCCGCACCTGCCCCGGGTTTACCAACCGGTACACCGTTTGGCAGGATCGGCGGTATGTCCGGTTCTCATCGCGCCACCACGTACCCGTCGTACGAGCCGATACCGGAGCCGGTGTACGGGGTGCCGCAGCAGCCGTACGGGGCGGGAGAGCCGTACCGGCAGCCCGTCCGGCAGGACCACTACGGCGAGTACGGGCAGCCCCCGCAGGCCCCTGACGGGTACTTCGAGGCGTACGAGCAGCCGTTCCAGCCGTCCCAGCCGTACGCCGCCGGGCCCGAGCCGGTGTACGCCCCCGAGCCCGCGTACGCCCCCGAGCCCGCGTACGTCCCCGACCCGGCGTACGACGCCGGGTCCGTGTACGACGCCGAACCGGTGTACGCGTTCGAGCCGGAGCCCGTCCGGCAGCCCGCGCCCCTGCCCGCCGCGGCGCCCGTGGGTGCCCGGGCGGCCGCCCGGGGGCACCGCCGGAAGGCGAAGAAGAAGCGCCACGGCAAGGCGGTGATGGCCGGCACCGCGTTGCTGGTCGCGGCCACCGCCGGCTGGTACACCGTCGGCCAGGACGACGCCAAGCCCGTCGCCGCGGCCGCCGACGGCCCCGGCCCGGAGGGCGTCAGCACGCCCGACCAGCCGGCTCCCGCCGCCCGGGCCGCCGCCGACCGGCAGGCCCAGACCCCGGCCGCAGCCCGCAGCCAGGTCCGTTCGGACGGCTCGGTCGCCGCGATACCCGGCCTCGGCGCCGACTTCGTCGCGAAGATCCCCGCCGAGACCACCCAGGTGGTGCTCGCCTCCGGCCAGGACAAGAACGGCAACAAGAACAGCGTCACGCTCTGGACCCGCACCCCCGAGGGCCGCTGGCTGGCCGGCGAGACCTGGCAGGGCCACAACGGCAACAACGGCTGGACCGCCGACCACAACGAGGGCGACCTGCGCAGCCCGATCGGCGTCTTCGCGCTCACCGACGCGGGCGGCCGCAAGGCCGACCCGGGCAGCAAGCTCCCGTACGACAAGGACCCGAGCTTCGTGGTCTCCGGGACGGGCTTCTTCGGCGACCAGCTGGCCGGTTCCTTCGACTACGTGGTCGCGATCAACTACAACCGGGTGCCCGGAAACTCCCCGCTGGACCCGCGCCGCCCGATGGGAGCGAAGAAGGGCGGCGGGATCTGGATCCACGTCGACCACGACGGCCCCACCCACGGCTGCGTCTCGATCCCCGAGGACAAGATGGCCGAGCTGATCCGCACCCTGGACCCGGCGGCCCACCCGGTGATCGTGATGGGCGACGCCACCTCGCTGGCCGCCTGACCCCGGCGTTCCGACCCCAGCCCGGCCCCGGCCCGACCCTGGCCCGCCCTGGCCCGACACCGGCGTTGCGGCGGCGTCCGCGCGGCGTTCCGGGCGGTGCGGGGCCCGTCAACGGCGGCGGTGCCCGCCCCCTCGTCCGCCCCGGCGTCGATCCCGGCGCGCCCGGAGGCCAGTCGCCGCAACGCCCCTTGTCGGGCTCCTACAGATCGCGGGGGTGGATCCTGTAGCCGGGCGCGCCCAGCTGACCAGTGGGTAACCCGGTTCCATGGCACTATGAGCGGTTCGCGCATTGTGGCACTCGGCCACTACCAGCCCCCCAAGGTCCTCTCCAACGACGACCTGGAGGCGCTCGTCGACACCAACGACGAGTGGATCCGTAGCCGGGTGGGCGTCAGAACCCGGCACATCGCCGAGGGCGAGACCCTGGTCGACCTCGCCACCGAGGCCGCGCAGAAGGCGCTCGCCAAGAGCGGTCGGACGGCCGACGAGATCGACCTGATCGTGGTCGCCACCTGCACCGCGATCGAGCGCAGCCCCAACACCGCCGCCGCCGTGGCCGCCCGGCTCGGCGTCCGGGCCCCCGCCGCGTACGACATCAACACGGTCTGCTCCGGCTTCTCGTACGCCCTGGCCACCGCCGACCACGCGATCCGGGCCGGCGCGGCCCGCCGCGCGCTGGTGATCGGCGCCGAGCGGATGTCCGACACGCTGGACTGGACCGACCGCACCACCTGCGTGATCTTCGGCGACGGCGCCGGCGCCGCGGTGGTCGAGGCCCAGGAGGACGGTGCCGAGCCCGGCATCGGCCCGGTGGTCTGGGGCTCCGAGCCGGAGAAGGGCGACGCCGTGGTGATCACCGGCTGGGACCCGGTGATCAGCCAGCAGGGCCAGTCGGTGTTCCGCTGGGCCACCACCCAGCTCGCCCCGCTGGCCCGCCGGGCCTGCGAGCAGGCCGGGATCGACCCGTCGGAGCTGAAGGGCTTCGTGCCGCACCAGGCCAACCTGCGGATCATCGACTCGATCGCCGCCAAGCTGGGCCTCACCGACGCGGTGGTGGCCCGGGACGTGGTCGACTCCGGCAACACCTCGGCCGCCTCGATCCCGCTGGCCTTCTCCAAGCTGGTCGAACGCGGCGAGCTGTCCCCGGGCGACCCGGTCCTGCTCTTCGGCTTCGGCGGCGGGCTCGCCTACGCCGGCCAGGTGGTCCGCTGCCCCTGACGGCGCGGAGCCGGGCGTACGGGGCCCCTGGGGCCCCTGAGGGCCCCTGAGGGGCCGGAACGCGAACATGCCGGTGGGCGGGCACCCTGTGTGAGGGGTGCCCGCCCACCGGCATGTCTGGCGCGCGTGCGGTACGTCGGCGGACCTCCCCCGAGGACACGGCCGCCGTCCGTCGTACCCCGGACAGGAGGCCGGGGCTGCGCGCGGAGCGGATGGTCGGTTGAGCGGATGGTCTACTTGGGCGGCTTCTTGCCGGTGACGCCCAGGTACACCAGGGGAGCGAGGTTGGGCTTGAGGTCCTTGACCTTGACGCCCCAGGAGGTGAAGGCCTTCTGGTGCTCGGCCGCCGAGGCGAGCAGCGAGACCAGGGCCCCGGCGACGGCGTTCGGGTCGAGCGACTTGTCGGCCTGGCCCTTCGCCTGGAGTTCCTTGACGGCCTCCGCGAGCGGCTTGGCGACCGCGTTGAGGACCGTCATGCGGATCTTGAAGAACCGCTTGTCCCCTTCGGCGGCACCGAGCGTGACCACTCGGAGAATGGCGTCGTTCTTGCGCCAGAAGGCGAGGAATCCGTCGACCAGTTCTTCCGAAGTGGTCGGACCGGACTTCCCTGCCCAGGACTTTCCGGCCACCAGCTCTTTGAGGGTGTCGGCGTCCTTGGCCATTTCCTCGGCGATTTCGAGGACAGCGCCCTCGACATCCGGGAAGTACTGGTAGAAGGTCGCGGGGGAGGTACCCGCCATACGGGCGACGTCGATGACCTTGACGTCCCGGTACGGCGACGTGCTGAGCATCTCGCGGAGGCAGTCGAGCAGCTTCTGCCGCGTTTCCTGTCCGCGTCGCCCGGCGACGCGACCGTCGACGGTGCGAACTTGTCCTGTCATGCCGTCAGCTTACCGTGGCACGATCTTGGCGCGATTCGGTGATGCGACTATTACTCCGCACGGGGGGTTGCTATAGGGGCATGAACCACTTCGGACGGATATTCACCGCGCTCCGCAGGTGTCGTTGAAGCCCCCCCGTGTGCTTTTGACCCCACAGCGTGACGGCGAGTCCGCTGAGGGGTGGTCGAGTGACAGAGCGTGACGACGGGCGGCGTCGAAAGATCGGCGCCGAAGTGGAGGGTCCGGACGTCCGGGTGCAAACCGCGGCCGGAACGGGCGTCAGAATCCGGCCGTTCCGTCATCACCGGCCGGACGGCGGCGCTCCCGGGGCCGCCGTCGGCTCTGGGCGGGGGAGGTTGGAGATGCGCCGGGCGGCATTGGAGAATCGGGTCCGGCACCACGCGGCGGGTGCGGAAAACGGGGAGGTGGCAGCGGAGTGGACCAGCTGACGGCGCACGATCCGAGGCGGATCGGGCCCTTCGAGGTGCTGGGGCGGCTCGGCGCGGGTGGGATGGGGCTGGTCTACCTGGCGCGCTCCGCCTCCGGCCGGCGGGTGGCCATCAAGACCGTCCGGGCGGAACTGGCCGAGGACGAGCTGTTCCGCGTCCGCTTCGCCCGCGAGATCGAGGCGGCCAAGACGGTCGGCGGTTTCTACACCGCGGCCGTGGTGGACGCCGACGCGGACGCCCGGGTGCCCTGGCTGGCCACCGCGTACATCCCGGCCCCCTCCCTGGAGGACCTGGTCGAGGAGTGCGGTCCGCTGCCGGTGGACGCCACCCGCTGGCTGATCGCGGGCATCGCCGAGGCGCTGCAGTCCATCCACGCGGCCGGGCTGATCCACCGGGACCTCAAGCCCTCCAACGTGCTGGTGGTCGAGGACGGCCCGAAGGTGATCGACTTCGGCATCGCCTCCGGCGTCTCCAGCACCCGGCTCACCATGACCAACGTCGCGGTCGGCACCCCCGCCTACATGTCCCCCGAGCAGGCCAAGGACAGCCGTAACGTCCGGGGCGCCAGCGACGTCTTCTCGCTCGGCTCGCTGATGGTGTTCTGTGCGACCGGGCACCCGCCCTTCGGCGGCTCCAACCCGGTCGAGACGGTGTTCCAGCTGCTGCGCGAGGAGCCGGACCTGTCCGGGATGCCGCGTGAGCTGATGGACCTGGTCCGCGCCTGCATGCGGCCCTCGCCCGAGCACCGGCCCAGCCCGGCGCAGATCCAGGCCGAACTGGCCCCGCACCTGTTCTCCCGGGACGACGCCGCCGGCGAGGTCGGCGACTGGCTCCCCGTGAACGCGCTGGAGCTGATCGAGCGCAAGCGCGGGCGGCGCCCGAGCGCGCCGCCCCGGGCCGTCCAGCTGCCGGCCGGCGCGCCGCCGCCCCCGGCCGGGCCGCCGCCCGCCGGCCCGCTCCAGCCCCACCAGCCGCCGCAGCCGCACCAGCCGGTCCCGGTGCAGCGCCCCGTCCTGGACGACCCGCGCACCCACCCGGGCGGGGGGCACGCGCCGCCGCCGTCCGGGCCGGTGCACACGGGGCCGCGGCGGGGCCCGGTGTCCGACGGCGAGATCCCGACCGCGAAGATCGCCTCCCCCAACAAGCACCGCGCGCCGGGCGGCGGCGGGGCCGTCGAGGTCCGGCTGTCCGGGGCCTCGGTGCGGATAGGCCCCGGGCCGCGGGCCGAGCACGAGCAGTCCGGCCCGGGCACCGCCCCGGCGGAGACCGACTGGGTCCGCCGGGTCACCCCGCCGCCGGTGCCGGCCGCCCGCTGGCGCCCCTGGCGGTTCCGGATGTCCAACGACGTCTGGGGCACCCCCGTGGTCGCCGACGGCACGCTCTTCGTCTCCAGCTTCGAGGTGCACGCGCTGGACATCGCCTCGGGCGAGCGGCGCTACAAGACCCGGGACGTCGCCTGGGCGCTCGCGGTGGACGCCGGCCGGGTGCACGCGGCCGACGGCCCGCACCTGTACACCGTGGACGTCGCGGACGGCACCGAGCGCTGGCGCACCTCACTGGACGGCTGGGTCTACTCGCTCTCCGCCGCCGACGGGGTGCTGTGCTGCGGCGTCCGCGGCGGCGGCGTCCAGCTGCGCTCGGCCGCCAACGGCGCCGAGCTGTGGCGGGCCGACGACGCCCAGCAGGACTACGAGAACCCGCAGTCCGGGCCGGTCCTGGTGGCCGGCGCGGCCTACTACTACGGGGCCGGGCGGCTGCGCTGCATCGACCCGCGCGGGGCCGGCCTGCGCTGGTCCTTCCCGGTCGGCGAGGACGTGCCCTCGCACCCGGTCGAGCGCGGCGGCGTGCTGTACGTGACGGCCGGCTCCCGGGTGTACGCGCTGGACGCGGCCAGCGGGGCCGAGCGCTGGCGCTTCGAGGCCCCGGTGGTGCTGTTCACCCCGCCCGCGCTGGACGCCGACGCGGTCTACGTGGCCGACTACCTCGGGACGGTGTACGCGCTGGACGCGGCCACCGGCCGGGACCGCTGGCGCGGGGTCACCGGCAACCGCCAGGGCGCCGAGCCGGTGGTGGTCGGGGACGGCATGGTGCTGGTCGGCAGCGGCGGGGTGCTGTACGCCTTCGAGGCGGCGAGCGGCCGGGAGCGCTGGCGCTACACGGCGCGCGGCGAGATCGTCGGCTCCCCGGCGGTGGCCGACGGCCTGGTGCACCTGGGCAGCCGGGACCACTCGCTGCACACCCTGGACCTGGCGAGCGGTCAGCTGCGCTGGGAGCTCGGCACCAAGGGCGAGCTGACCGGCTCGCCGGTCGCGGTCGGCGGCCGGGTCTTCGTCGGCTCCAAGGACCGCTGCGTGTACGCGCTGGACGCCTTCTACGGCACGGCCGTCCCGGCGCGCTGAGCCGGCGCGGCGGCGGGGCGGGCGCCCCGCCGCCGTCGGACGCGTCCGGTCAGGCCTTGCGGGCCCCGGGGTGGCGGCTGCACCAGCCGTCCCACGCGGAGGCCACCATCTCCGCCACGTCGTGGCGGGCGCCCCAGCCCAGCTCGCGGCGGATCAGGTCGGCCGAGGCCACCACCCGCGCGGGGTCGCCGGCGCGGCGCGGGGTCACCTCGGGGGTGGTGTCGTAACCGGTGACCTTGCCGATCACCTCCAGCATCTCCTTGACGCTGACGCCCTCGCCGCGGCCGATGTTGAGCACCAGCGAGGTCTCGCCGGCCGGGTCGGCGGCCAGCCGCTTGGCGGCGGCGACGTGGGCCGAGGCGATGTCGGAGACGTGGATGAAGTCGCGGACGCAGCTGCCGTCCTGGGTCGGGTAGTCGTCGCCGAAGACCCGCGGGGCCTCGCCGGCGGTGAGCCGCTCGAAGACCATCGGGATCAGGTTGAAGACCCCGGTGTCGGACAGCTCGGGGGAGGCCGCGCCGGCCACGTTGAAGTAGCGCAGCGCCACGGTGGAGATGCCGTGGGCCTTCCCGGCCGCGGCGACCAGCCACTCGCCGGCCAGCTTGGTCTCGCCGTACGGGCTCATCGGGGCGCACGGGGTCGACTCGGTGACCAGGTCGACGTCCGGCATGCCGTAGACGGCGGCGGAGGAGGAGAAGAGGAAGCGCTTGACCCCGCCCTCGGCGGCGGCCTCCAGGACGGTCTGCAGGCCGATCATGTTCTCCCGGTAGTAGAAGAACGGCTGCTCGACGGACTCGCCGACCTGCTTCTTGGCGGCGAAGTGCAGGATGCCCTCGATCGCGTGCTCGCGGATGGCGGCGTCCAGGACGGCCCGGTCCAGGGTGGAGCCCTCGACCAGGGCGACGCCCTCCGGCAGGCGGGAGGCGTCGCCGGTGCTGAGGTCGTCCAGGACGGCGACGCGCTCACCGGCGTCGAGCAGCTGGCGGACGACGTGCCCGCCGATGTATCCGGCACCGCCGGTGATCAACCAAGTCATGGGCCGATTCTAGGGTGTTCGGGTTTCCGGGGTGAGTGCCGGGCGAGTCGAGCCGTCAAATCGGACAAATCGGTGAAATGCTGACAAAGATTTCCGTGTTCCCAGCGTGGTGACGAATCGGAGGCAGCCAAGGTGAGCCGAAAGAAGGAACACGCCCGCCCCCTGCCGGCCGGGCCCCGGCCGACCGGACCCAGGACGGTCCACGGCCGTCTGCTCGTGCCCGGCGTGGTGGCCGTGCTGACCGCGCTGGCGCTGGCCGGGTGCAGCAGCGGCTCCTCCTCGTCCGCCTCGCAGGCCGCGGGCTCCCCGTCGGACTCCGGCTCGGCCAGGCCGGCCTCGTCGGCCCCCGCGCGGTCGGCCGACGGGAACCAGCTGCAGGACGACTACCAGCGGGTCATCGCCGACGTGCTGCCCTCGGTGGTGCAGATCACCACCGGCGACAGCCTCGGCTCCGGGATCGTCTACGACGACAAGGGCGACATCGTCACCAACGCCCACGTGGTGGGCACCGCGACCACCTTCACCGTCACTCTCGCCAACAGCACCAGGTCGCTGGACGCCACCCTGGTCGGCAGCTACCCCGACACCGACCTCGCGGTGATCAAGCTGAGCAGCCCGCCGAGCGGCCTCAAGCCGGCCGTCTTCGGGGACTCCGGCAAGGTCCAGCTCGGCCAGATCACCCTCGCCATGGGCAGCCCGCTCGGCCTCTCCAGCAGCGTCACCCAGGGCATCGTCTCGGCCACCGGACGGACCGTCTCCGAACCCAGGGGCGGCGGCTCGCCCGGCGCCACCATCGGCAACATGGTGCAGACCTCGGCCGCGATCAACCCGGGCAACAGCGGCGGCGCGCTGGTCAACCTGGACAGCCAGGTGATCGGCATCAACACGCTCGCGGCGACGGAACCCGAGGCCAACGGCGCGGCCGCACCCGGCATCGGCTTCGCGATCCCGGCGTCCACCATCACCAACATCACCGACCAGCTGATCAAGCAGGGCAAGGTCACCAACTCCGGCCGGGCCGCGCTCGGCATCACCGCCCGGACCAGCTTCGACCAGCAGTTCAAGCCCGCCGGCGCGGTCATCGTGGCGGTCACCGCGGGCGGCCCGGCCGCCTCGGCGGGGATGCAGGCCGGCGACGTGATCACCAAGATCGGGGACGCCGCGGTCGACTCGCTGAACGCGCTCACCACCGCGCTCGCCTCGCTCACCCCGGGAGACAAGGCCACCGTCACCTACACCAGGGACGGCAACAGCCGGACCGCCGACGTCACCCTCGGCACCCTGGAGAGCCCCTGAGGGCCCCGTCCGGCCGGGCCGCACGCCGCGCAAGGGCTCCGCGGACCGGCCGCCCCACCGGAACGGCGCCGGGACCTCGTCACTGCCTCGACGAGGTCCCGGCGCCGTGCCGCGCTCCGGCTCAGCGCCGTGCCGCGCTCCGGCTCAGCGCCGTGCCGCGCTCCGGCTCAGCGGCGGGCGGTGCGGGTGCGCCAGGGCAGTTCGACGGTGATGCTGCTCGGGCCGCCCTCCGGGCTCTGCACCAGGAGCACCCCGTCCACCGCGCGGATCCGCTCGGTCAGCCCGGCCAGGCCGCTGCCCGGGTAGGGGGCGGCGCCGCCCTTGCCGTCGTCCTGGACCAGCACCATCAGCTGGTTGTCGGAGCGCCAGACGTCGACCGAGGCGGTGCGGGCGCCGGCGTGCTTGGAGACGTTGGTCAGCAGCTCGCTGACGGTGAAGTACGCGATGCCCTCGACCGCCGAGTCC
Source organism: Kitasatospora sp. NBC_01300 (assembly GCF_041435235.1). NCBI lineage: Bacteria > Bacillati > Actinomycetota > Actinomycetes > Kitasatosporales > Streptomycetaceae > Kitasatospora > Kitasatospora sp. NBC_01300. The sequence continues at coordinate 4,574,259 of NZ_CP108408.1, forward strand.
GGGCGCTCGGGCTGGCCGTCCGGCCCCTTCAGGTCGACGTTCACCTTGACCCCGCCGGGGACGGTGCAGCGGGCGGCGACCGAGGACAGGGCCGCGTCCAGGCCGCGGTCGGTGAGCACCGCCGGGTGGATGCCCCGGGCCAGGTCGCGCAGCTCCTGGAGGGCCAGCTTCACCTCGCCGTGCGCGTTGTCGACCATCTTCGTGGCGGCCACCACGTCGTCCTCGGTCTCGACCTCGCGCAGCCGCTCCTTGGCCATGCCCAGGTCCATGGCCAGCGCGACCAGGCGGGCCTGGGCGCCGTCGTGCAGGTCGCGCTCGATCCGGCGCAGGTCGGCGGCGGCGGTGTCGACCACCATGCCGCGGTCGTCCTCCAGCTCGCGCACCCGCTCGGCCAGGGCGCCCGGGAAGAGCAGCGACTCGACCAGGATCCGGTCGATCGCCGCCAGCGCCCGGATCACCCAGGGCAGCACCGGCCACATCACGGTGACCGCGACCAGGGTCACCGTGAAGCTCAGGATGCCCCAGGGCAGCATCAGCACGTTGTAGAGCGCCGAGCGCCAGTTCAGCAGGTCGGTCAGGTGGGCGATGGTGAAGCCCACCACCCCCGGCCGGCGCTGCTGCACCGGCTCCGGCTCGTGGATCGCGGAGTCGTACGCCGCCCGGGCCCGCCAGCGGCCCAGCCCGCCCAGGGCGCGGGAGACGGCCAGCCCGCCGGCCAGCAGCGGCAGGCCGACCACGGTGATCGACATCCCCAGACCGGCCGAGAGCGTGATCGCGGTGAGCGAGAAGCCGACGACGCCGAGCGGCAGGTTGAGCAGCAGCTGGCCGACCTGCCGCCACATCTGCGCGCCGTACAGCGGCGGGCGGCCCATCCGGTCACCCTGCCCCTTGATGGCGTCCACGGTACGGCTGTGCAGCGGCTTCATCTGGATCTACCGTCCCTCTTGGTCGAGCTGGTGGACCAAGCTTCCCGAACCCGGGGCAGGAGATGCCATGGGGGTGATACATCTTCCCGGACGGGGGTTATCCCCACCCCCGACGGGGTCGTCGGGCCACTGCCCGGTGCTCGCGGGAGTGTCCACCGGACGTCTTGCGGAGCGGGCAGGGTTCGGGCGGAGCGGAGCCGTCCCCTTAGACTCACGCATTGGCCATGGTTATGACCGTGCGAGGAAACGTCGTAGAACTGCCTTGAGGGGTTGTTCACGGCCGAGGTGGAGGGCGAAGGCATGGAGGGGCAGCATGCGGCTGCCGTCGCGGCCGACCCGGCGGTCGGCGGCGGCTACTTCGACGCGTACGCCGCGATGGGCCTGCTGGCCGTCGTCGGGGTGCTCTTCGTCGCCGTGGCGTTCACCGCCAACCGACTGCTGCGGCCGGTGGTCTACTCGCCCGAGAAACTCCTCGCCTACGAGTGCGGGGTGGACCCGGTGGGCGAGGACTGGGCGCACACCCAGATCCGCTACTACGTGTACGCCTTCCTGTACGTGATCTTCGCGGTCGACGCGATCTACCTGTTCCCGTGGGCGACGGTCTTCGCCACCGCCGGGTACGGCGCCGGAACGCTGATCGAGATGTTCCTCTTCATCGGCTTCCTCGCGGTCGGCCTGCTCTACGCCTGGAAGAAGGGCGTTCTGGAATGGACGTGACGCACTCCCACTCGCACGGCGCCCAGGACGGCCCGGTCCCGCTCGGCCTCCCGGACCCGTCGCGCCCCGGCGCCGTCGAGCGCCGCGGCATCGGCCCGCTGGCCCGGCTCGCGCCCGACCCGGTCAAGGTCGTGCTCAACTGGGGCCGCCGCTACAGCCTCTGGTGCTTCAACTTCGGCCTGGCCTGCTGCGCGATCGAGTTCATCGCCGCGTCCATGGCCAAACACGACTTCATCCGGATGGGTGTCATTCCGTTCGCGCCCGGACCCCGTCAGGCCGACCTGATGATCGTCTCGGGGACGGTGACCGACAAGATGGCGCCCGCCGTCAAACGCCTCTACGAGCAGATGCCTGAGCCGAAGTACGTCATCTCCTTCGGCGCCTGCTCCAACTCCGGCGGCCCGTACTGGGACTCCTACTCGGTGACCAAGGGCGTGGACCAGATCATCCCGGTCGACGTCTACGTGCCCGGCTGCCCGCCCCGGCCCGAGGCGCTGCTCCAGGGCATCCTCAAGCTCCAGGAGAAGATCGCCGCCGAGTCGCTGCCCGACCGCTACACCGCGCCTGCGGCGGCGCTGCGCCGCCCGCTGGTGACGGGGCCTTCGACCGAGGGAGGGGTCTCGTGACTTCCGCCGAGCAGTACGCGGCGTCGGTCGGGGAGTGGGCGACCGGCGCCGAGGCTTACGGGCTGGTCACCGTCGACGTCCCCGCCGAGCACTGGATCGAGGCGCTCACCAGTGCCCGCGACACGCTCGGCCTGGGCTACTTCGACTGGCTGAGCGCCGTCGACGAACTGGCCGAGGGCTTCTCCGTGGTCGCCCACCTCGCCTCCGCCGACGCCCCGGGCGTGCGCCACCTGGCGCTGCGCACCCGGGTGCCGCGGGACAAGGCCGCGCTGCCCACCGCCGTCCCGGTCTACGCGGGCGCCGGCTGGCACGAGCGCGAGACCCACGAGATGTTCGGCATCGACTTCCCCGGACACCCCTACCTCGCCACCCTGCTGCTGCCGGACGGCTTCGAGGGGTACCCGTTGCGCAAGGAGTTCGTGCTCGCGGCCCGGGTCGCCAAGGCCTGGCCGGGCGCCAAGGAGCCGGGCGAGTCGGACCACGGCGACGGGCCCGCCCGGCGCAAGATGCAGCCGGCCGGGGTGCCGGACCCGAACGAGTGGGGGCCGCTGAAGGGCACCCTGCCGCCGGTCGCCGAGCGGCCCGCGCGCGGTGCGCGGGCGGCGGGCGCGGCCGGGCGGACGCCCCGGGCTGCTGGTGCTGCTGGTGCTGGGGCCGGTGCTGCTGCTGCCGGTGCCGAGGGCGCGGCGGTGCGGGCGGACCGGCCGCGGCGGACCAGGACGGTGGCGGAGGGGTCGGCGAGTCAGGCGGGGGCCGAGGCCGCTGGTGCCGCTGCTCCGACCGCTGCTTCGGCTGCTGCTCCGACCGTGGCTTCGGCCGCTGGTGAGGCGGCGCCCGTGGTGCGGGCGGACCGGCCGCGCCGGGTCAGGTCGGTGTCCGACGGATCGGTCAGCCAGGCTGCGGAGCCGGCGCCCGCCGAGGCCGCTGCACCCGCCGAACCGAAGGCCGAGGGCTCGGCGTCGCCGCGGACCCGGTCCTCGGACGCGCCCTGGCACAACCCGGTGCCCGCGCACGACGAGCCCGCGAAGCCCGCCGAGGCACAGGCACCGGCCGAGCCCGCGAAGCCCGCGGAGCAGCCTGCCGAGGAGCAGGCGCCCGCCGAGCCGGCGAAGCCCGCCGTGCCCGCGGCTGAGCAGGACGAGACGTCGGCCGGACCGGCCGGCCAGGACGGAGACGGCGCGTGAACCTGCTCGACACGGTGCTGCGCTGCGTCGCCACCCTGGTCGTCTTCCTCACCTTCCCGCTGGTCATCGGCCAGACCGAGCACAAGGTCATGGCGCACATGCAGGGCCGGCTCGGCCCGATGTACGCGGGCGGCTTCCACGGCTGGGCGCAGCTCGTCGCGGACGGCGTGAAGTTCGCGCAGAAGGAGGACATCGTCCCGGCCGGGGCGGACCGCCGGATCTTCCAGCTGGCGCCCGCCGTCTCGCTGCTGCCGTACCTCTTCGTGCTGCTGGCGATCCCGGTCGGCCCGAACGGCTTCGTCGGCCAGGCGATCGACGCCGGCCTGTTCTTCGTGCTGGCCGTGATGGGCGTCGGCGTGATCGGCAAGCTGATGGCCGGCTGGGCCTCGGCGAACAAGTTCTCGCTGCTCGGCGGCCTGCGCACGGCCGCGCAGCTGATGTCGTACGAGCTGCCGATGGTGCTGGCGGCGGCCTCGGTGGCGATGGCCGCCGGGACGCTCTCGCTGCCCGGGATCGTGGACGCCTGGGAGTGGTACTGGCTGCCCTGGCAGCTCATCGGCGCGTTCGTGTTCTTCACGGCCGGTCTGGCCGAGCTCCAGCGCCCGCCGTTCGACATGCCGGTCGCCGACTCGGAGATCATCTTCGGCGCGTACACCGAGTACACGGGCCTGCGCTTCGCACTGTTCCTGCTGTCCGAGTACGTGGGCATCCTGGTGGTGTCGGCGCTGACCGCGGTGCTCTTCCTGGGCGGCTGGCACGGCCCGCTGGCGGACCAGCTCGGCTGGCTCTGGATGATCCTGAAGACCTTCGCGCTGGCCTTCGTGGTCATCTGGCTGCGGGTCACCTACCCGCGTCTGCGCGAGGACCAGCTGATGCGCTTCGCGTGGACCGTGCTGATCCCGCTCGCCCTCGTCCAGCTGGCCCTGACCGGCGTCATCAAGGTGGCGATCTCATGAGTTTTCCCGGTGCCGGCCTGGCCAAGGGCCTGGCCGTGACCCTGCGGACGATGACGAAGAAGACCGTCACCGCGCAGTACCCCGACGTGCAGCCGGTGCTGCCGCCGCGTTCGCGCGGCGTCATCGCGCTGCTGGAGGAGAACTGCACGGTGTGCATGCTCTGCGCGCGCGAGTGCCCGGACTGGTGCATCTACATCGACTCCCACAAGGAGACGCTGCCGGCCGCCGAGCCGAACGCGCGGGCCCGCACCCGCAACGTGCTGGACCGGTTCGCCATCGACTTCTCGCTCTGCATGTACTGCGGGATCTGCATCGAGGTGTGCCCCTTCGACGCGCTGTTCTGGTCGCCCGAGTTCGAGTACGCCGAGACCGACATCCTGGAGCTGACCCACGAGCGGGACAAGCTCCGCGAGTGGATGTGGACCGTCCCCGCGCCGCCGGCGCTGGACCCGGCGGCCGAGGAGCCCAAGGAGATCACCACCGCGCGCAAGGCCGCGGACAAGCTGGCGGCCGCCGCTGCTGCCGCAGCCGCCTCGGCGGCCTCGGACGAGGGGGAGGCCCAGTGAGCGCCGCCACCCTGCTCGCGGCGACCGGCTCGCTGGAGCCGGCCGCCCGTTCGTTCCTGTCCCCGACCGGGGTGGAGATCGTCTTCCTGCTGGTCGGCATCGCCGTGCTCGGCTCGGCCGTGGTCGCCGTCAGCACCAAGCAGCTGGTGCACGCCGCGCTCTGGCTGGTGGTCGCGCTGGGCGGGCTGGCGGTGGAGTTCCTGCTGCTCACCGCCGAGTTCATCGCCTGGGTGCAGGTGCTGATCTACCTCGGTTCGGTGATCGTCCTGGTGCTGTTCGGGCTGATGCTCACCAAGGCGCCGATCGGGCGCTCGCCGGACGCCGACTCCAAGAACCGCTGGGTGGCCCTGGCCGTGGCGCTCGCCTCGGCCGGGACGTTGGTGACGCTGGTCGTCGACGCCTTCCGGACCTCCTGGATCGACCTCGGCGCGGGGGGCGGCTCGGCCGCCGTCACCGGGGCGAGCCTGTTCCGCCACTGGGTGCTGCCCTTCGAGGCCCTCTCCGTGCTGCTGCTGGCGGCGCTGGTCGGCGCGATCGTGCTGTCGCGCGGGTCGAAGCGGCGGGTGCCGCCGCCCCGGGCGGGCCGGCTGCGGGCCGGCCGGCCGGTGGGCTCGAACGGGACGGTCGCCGCCACCGTGCCCCGGCCGGCGCCGGAGAGCCCGGAGAGCCCGGCGGCCCCGAAGGCCGCAGAGGCTGCGCCGTCCGCGCCGTCCGCGTCGGAGGAGAGCTGATGCACCTCGCCTACCCCGTCGTCCTCGCCGCGCTGCTGTTCAGCGTCGGCGTGTACGGCGTGCTCGCCCGGCGCAACGCCGTCCTGGTCCTGATGTCCGTCGAGCTGATGCTCAACGCCGTCAACCTCAACCTGGTCGCCTTCGACACCTGGCTGCGCGACTCGCTGCACGCCGGCCAGGCGCTCACCCTGTTCACCATCACCGTCGCCGCCGCCGAGGTCGGGCTGGGGCTCGCCATCGTCCTGCTGCTGTTCCGGGCCCGGGGCACCGCGGACATCGACCGGGCCACCGCGCTCGGCGATCCGGCGGAGTCGCTCGCCGAGGAGACGCCGGCCGGAGCCGAGGCGCTGAAGGGCCAGGCCGCCGCATGAACCTCGCCCTGCCCGCCCTCGTCCCCGCGCTGCCCGCGCTCGGGGCCGCCGCGACCCTGGCCGTCGGCAAGAAGGCGCCCGGCCTGGCCCGGCCGCTGGCCATCGTGCCGGTCGCCGTCTCGGCCGTGCTCGCCCTGGTCGTCGCCCTCCAGCTCGGCACCGGCCAGGCGCTGGACGCCGCCACCCGGCTCACCCCGACCGGCGGCCCGGACATCGCGCTCGCCCTCCACCTGGACGGCTTCAGCTCGCTGATCTCCGTGCTGGTCGGCCTGGTCGCCACCTGTGTGCAGGTCTACTCGACCGCGTACCTCAGGAAGGACCCGCGCTACCCGTCGTACGCCGCGCTGGTCTCGCTGTTCACCGCGGCGATGTTCCTGGTGGTCTACTCGGGCGACCTGATCGTGCTGCTGGTCGGCTGGGAGGTCATGGGCATCTGCTCGTACTTCCTGATCGGCCACCACTGGGAGACCGAGGACGCCCGCTCGGCCTCGCTCAAGGCCTTCCTGGTCACCAAGCTCGGCGACGTGCCGTTCCTGTTCGGGATCTTCCTGCTCGGCGCCGACGCCGGCAGCTTCCGGATCCCCGACGTGCTGGCCGCCGCGACCGACGGGCGGCTCGGCCACCCGACGCTGATCGCCCTGCTGCTGCTCGCCGGGGTGGCCGGCAAGAGCGCGCAGTTCCCGCTGCACACCTGGCTCCCGGACGCCATGGCCGGCCCGACGCCGGTCTCCGCGCTGATCCACGCCGCCACCATGGTCGCGGCCGGCATCTACCTGGTGGCCCGGCTGCTGCCGGTGTTCCTGCTGTCGGGCGCGGCGCTGGTCGTACTGGCCGTGATGGCCGCCGTGACGATGATCGGCTCGGCGCTCTGCGCGCTCGCCCAGGACGACCTCAAACGGGTGCTCGCCTACTCCACCGTCGGCCAGCTCGGCTACATGGCCGGGGCGCTGGCCGCCGGCGACCGCGAGGCCTCCGTCTTCCACCTGGTCAGCCACGGCGCCTTCAAGGCGCTGCTGTTCCTGGCCGCCGGCGTGGTGATCCACGCCGCGCACACCAACTCGATCTCCGCGATGTCCCGGATCCCCGGGCTGCGCAAGCGCGTCCCGGACGCCTACTGGACGATGGGCATCGCGCTCGTCGCCCTGGTCGGGCTGCCGCCGTTCTCCGGCTTCTTCAGCAAGGAGGCGGTGCTGACCGCCGCCGAGCACGCCGCCAACGGCGAGGCGCTCACCAACGGGCTCGGCCCGGCCTCGGCCGTGCCGGAGGCCGCCGGGTGGATCGTGCTGATCTCCGCCGGACTCACCGCGCTGCTCACCGCCGCGTACGCGACCCGGCTCTTCCTGGTCGGCTTCCACAGCCCGCAGGCCGAAGGGGCGCAGGCGGCCGCAGCGTCGCAGACCGCAGCCTCCCAGGTCGGCGCGGCGCCGACCGTGGCGTCCGCGGCCGGGCACGAGGCGGACGCGCCGTACTCGCCCGAGCTCGACGAGGCCGACCCGGCCACCGCCGAGCCGCCCGCGATGCGCTGGCCGCTCTGGGTGCTGGCGATCCCGACCATGGGCTTCGGCGTCGCCGGGCTGCGCTCGGACTGGCTGCCCGCGCTGCTGGACGGCGGCTCGCTGCGCCCCTCGGCCGTCACCGCCGTCATCGGCACCGGGCTCGCCGTGGTCGGCGTGCTCGCGGCGTACGGCGCCTGGCGCTCGGCGACCGCGCGGCTGGCCACCGGCCGCCCGGCCCCGGCCGACGCCGGCCGGGTGCCCGAGCAGGCCGGAGCCCCGGCCGCCGAGGTGATCGTCGCCGACCCCGGGCGCACCCTGCTCGGCCCGCTGTTCGGCCCGGCCCGGCACGGGTTCGGCGTCGACCGGCTGTACCACGCGGTGTTCGTCCGCCCGGTGACCGCAGCCGCCCGGCTGGTCCGCTTCCTCGACCGCGAGGTCGTCGAGACCTACGTGCGCGGCAGCGGGGTCGGCGCCAACCTGCTCGGCCGGGCCGTCCGGCTCGCGCAGACCGGCAACGCGCAGACCTACCTCAGCGCGCTGCTCGCCGGCGTCGTCCTGCTGGCCGTCCTGGTGGCGGTGTAGCGGATGCCGTACCCCCTCTCCCCGGTTCCCCCGATTCCGACCGCCGCCCGTAGGAGCCCCCGATGAACGCAGTCCTCATCGCCCTCCTGGTGCTGCCGCTGCTCGGCGCCGCGCTCACCCTGGCGCCGGTGTTCGGCCGGGAGCCGGCCGCCGCCGACCGGCGGGCGCTGCGGCTGAACACCGTCGTCACCGGCGCGGTGCTGCTGCTCACCGTCGCCCTGGCGGCCGGTTTCGACCACGACGAGCCCGCCCGGATGCAGGCCACCACCGACGTGTCCTGGATCCCGGCCCTCAACGTGCGCCTCCACCTCGGCGTGGACGGCATCTCGCTGCCGCTGATCGTGCTGACCGCACTGCTCACCTTCCTCTGCGCGCTGTACTCGGAGAAGCGGCTGCCGGGCGGGGACGCCCGGGGCGAGGCCCCTGAGGGGCGCCGTCCGTCGGCGAAGGCCTTCGTCGGGCTGTTCCTCCTCCTCGAAGTCGGCATGCTCGCCACCTTCGCGGTGCTGGACCTCCTGCTCTTCTTCCTGGCCTTCGAGATCGTGCTGATCCCGATGTACTTCCTGATCGCCCGCTGGGGGAGCGGCGCGAAGGCCCCGGCCGCCAACCGGTTCATCCTGTACACGCTGCTCGGCTCGGCCGTGATGCTGCTCGGTTTCCTGCTGATCGGCAGCAAGGCCGGGACCTTCGACATGCAGGCCCTGGCCGCCGCGCACGGCAACGGCCTGAGCCACACCACCCAGGTGATCGCCGCCCTGGCGATCATGGTCGGGCTCGCGGTCAAGGCCCCCGCCTGGCCGCTGCACAGCTGGCTCCCGGACGCGCACACCGCCGCCCCGACGGTCGGCTCGGTGCTGCTCGCCGGCGTGCTGCTGAAGATGGGCACGTACGGTCTGGTCCGCGTCCTCCTCCCGGTCGTGCCCGACGGCACCGCGACGCTCGCCCCCTACCTGGGCGCGTTCGCCGCCGTCGGCATCGTCTACGGATCACTGGCCTGTCTGGCGCTGGCCCGCCCCGGCGCCAAGGGCGACCTCAAGCGCCTGATCGCGTACTCCTCCGTCGGCCACATGGGCTTCGTGCTGCTGGGCATCGCCTCCCTCACTCCGGTGGGCGTCAACGGCGCGCTGTTCGCCAACATCGCCCACGGTCTGATCACCGGTCTGCTGTTCTTCCTCGTCGGCGCCCTCAAGGACCGCTACGGCACGGCGGACCTCGACACCCTCTCCGGCGCCACCGGCGCCGCCCTGTACGGCCGCGCCCCGCGGATCGGCGCGCTGCTCGCCTTCGCCGCCGTCGCCAGCCTCGGCCTGCCCGGCCTGGCCGGCTTCTGGGGTGAGCTGCTCGCCATGTTCGGCGCGTTCGACCCGGCCGACGGCCTGTCGCGCCCCGCGTTCGTCACCTACATGGTCCTGGCCGGTCTCGGCACCCTCCTCACCGCCGCCTACCTGCTGATCGTGGTCAAGCGCGTCTGCATGGGCGACCCCGAGCAGCCCGCCCCGGTGGACCAGGTCGCCGACCTGCGCCCGTACGAGGCCGTCAGCTGGACGCCGCTGGCCGCCCTCACCCTGCTCGCCGGCCTCTGGCCCGCGCTCCTGCTCGGCCTCTCCGACCCCACCGTCAAGCACCTCCTCGGGGGTGGCTGACCGTGCTCGGAGCCCAGATCGCCGCACTCGGACCTCACTCCACGGGGCAGCACACTGTGACCTCCCTCGCCGTAGCCAACCCGGGCAGCCTGATCCAGTCCGTGGACTGGGTGGCGATCGCGCCCCCGCTGATCGCCGCGGTGGCCGCCCTCGCCGTCCTGCTCACCGACCTGTTCCTGCCCGAGCGGCACCGGAAGTGGCTCGGCCGCCTCGCCGCGGCCGGACTCGCCCTCGCCCTCATCGCACTCCTCCCCCTCACCGGGGGATCACCCCGGGCGACCTTCTGTGTGCAGAACGTAGCAGGGGGGTCTGACAACGCGGGCTGCTCGTACGTCGCCGACCACTTCGCCCTGGTGTTCCAGCTGCTCGCCCTCGGCGGTGCGCTGATCGCCGCGCTGCTCTCCGCGCACACCGTCGAGGAGGAGAAGCTGCCCGGCGGCGAGTACTGGTTCCTGCTGCTCTCCAGCGCCACCGGCGCCGCGCTGCTGCCCGCCTCCCGCGACCTCGCCACCATGGTGATCGCGCTGGAGGTCGCCTCGCTGCCCGCCTTCGCCCTGGTCGCGCTGCGCCGGGACGGCCGGGGCGCCGAGGCCGCGCTCAAGTTCTTCGTCTCCTCCGTCACCGCCACGGCCGTGATGCTGCTCGGCGTCGGCTTCGTCTACGCGGCCAGCGGCAGCCTGCACCTCGGCGCCGTCGCCCAGGGCCTGGAACACGCCCCCGCGCAGCTCAAGCCGCTGGCCGAGGCGGGCGCCGTGCTGACCCTGGTCGGCTTCGCCTTCAAGGTCGCCGCCGTCCCGTTCCACTTCTGGGTGCCCGACACCTACACCGGCGCCCCGCTGCCGGTGGCCGGCTACCTCTCGGTGGTCGGCAAGGCGGCCGGCCTGTCCGGCCTCGCGCTCGCCACCACCATCGCCTTCCGCCCGTACGCGCACACCTGGGGCCTGGCGCTCGCCGTGCTGGCCGCCGTCACCATGACGGTGGGCAACGTCGGCGCGCTGCGCCAGCGCTTCGACACCCGCTACAGCGCGGTGCGGCTGCTCGCCTGGTCGTCCGTCGGCCAGGCCGGCTACCTGCTGGTGCCGCTCGCCGCCGCCGGCTACGCGCCCACCGGGGTCGACCCGCTCGGCGCCACCGCCGCGTACGCGCTGATCTACGGCGTGGTGAACCTCGGCGCGTTCGGCGTGGTCGCGGCGGTCGGCCGCCGGGCCGGGACCAGCGTGGACGACTTCCGCGGCCTGTTCGCCCGGCGCCGCTGGACGGCCCTCGCGCTCGCCTTCTTCCTGCTCTGCCTGGCCGGACTGCCCCCGGGCGTGATCGGCCTGTTCGGCAAGGTCGTGGTGTTCCGCGCGGCCGTCGACGCCGGGCTGGGCTGGCTGGCCGTCGTGATGGCCGTCAACGTGGTCATCGCGCTGTACTACTACCTGCTCTGGACGACCCGGCTGTTCGCCCCGGCGCAGGGTGTCGGGGAAGGTGCCGAACCGGGCGCCGCTCCGGTCGGCGGGGCCGGGGCCGAAGGCCGGCTGCCGGCCAGCCTGACCGCCACGCTGGGGCTCACCGCCTCGGTGGCCGTGGTCCTCTCCTTCGCCCCGCAGCTGGTCCTCCAGGTCGCCGGCGGAAGCCTGTTCTGAGCGGGCACCCGCCCGGCCGGCCGCCGCGGTCCGGCCCGGCGGGGTGCCGCGGCGGTGTCACGCCGGTCACAAGGGAACAAGGCCCAGGCCCCCACCCGTTGACCGGGCAAGAGGGACGAGGCAGAAAGGGCTTCCCCACCGCACCATTGGAGGGCCTGACGTGCATCGCCGGCACAACGGACTGAGGACCGCCGTCCTGCTCGGCGGCCTCTCGGCGCTCATCTTGGTGATCGGCGGATTCTTCGGCCGAACCGGCTTGGTGATCGCCCTGCTGGTCGCCCTCGGCACCAACGCCTACGCCTACTGGAACAGCGACAAGCTCGCGCTGCGGGCCATGCGGGCCCGGCCGGTCAGCGAGATCGAGGCGCCACGGCTCTACCGGATCGTCCGCGAGCTCTCCACCGCGGCCCGCCAGCCGATGCCGCGCCTCTACATCTCCCCGACCCCCGCGCCGAACGCCTTCGCCACCGGCCGCAACCCGCGCAACGCGGCCGTCTGCTGCACCGACGGCATCCTGCAGCTGCTGGACGAACGCGAGCTGCGGGGCGTGCTCGGGCACGAGCTGAGCCACGTCTACAACCGGGACATCCTGATCTCCTCGGTCGCCGGGGCGCTCGCCTCGGTGGTGATGTTCCTGGTGAACTTCGCCTGGCTGATCCCCTTCGGCCGCAGCGACGACGACGACGGGCCCGGCCTCTTCGGCATGCTCGCCATCATGATCCTCGGCCCGCTGGCGGCCGGGCTCATCCAGCTGGCCGTCAGCCGCTCCCGCGAGTACCAGGCCGATGCCGACGGCGCCCGGATCACCGGCGACCCGCTCGCCCTGGCCGGCGCGCTGCGCAAGCTCGACGCCGGCACCCGCCGGCTGCCCCTCCCGCCGGAGCCGCAGATCCAGACCGCCAGCCACATGATGATCGCCAGCCCCTTCCGCCCCGGCGAGGCCGGCGCCCGGCTCTTCTCCACCCACCCGCCGATGGCGGAGCGCATCGCCCGGCTGGAGCGGATGGCGGGCTACGGGCGCTGAGGCCCGCTCCGCGCGGGGCCGGAAGCCAGGCCGGAGGTCAGGCCGGCAGGTCCTGGTAGGCCCGGCGGAGGTCAGGCCGGCAGGTCCTCGTAGGCCCGGCGGAGGCGGTGGATCCCCTCGACGGCGTGCGCGGAGCTCTCGGCGGCGGCGTAGCTGAGGCGCAGGTGCGGGGCCGGGGGTTCGGCCGCGTGGTACGGCCGGCCGGGGGTGACCTGGACGCCGGCGCGCAGGGCGGCGGCGGTGAGGGCGCCGTCGTCGACGCCGTCCGGGAGCCGCAGCCACAGGTGGTAGCCGCCGGGCCGGTAGGTGCCGAGCAGGCCGGGCAGTTCGCGGTGCAGGGCGGCGACGGCGGCGGTGCGGCGGGTCCGCAGTTCCGCCCCGAGGGCGCGCAGGTGGCGGGCCCAGCCGGGGTCGGCGACCAGTTCCAGCGTCGCCTCCTGGAGCGGCCGGGGCACGAAGAAGCTGTCCACCACCTGGGTGGCCCGCAGCCGGGCCAGGGCCGGGCCGCGCGCGGTGAGCGCGCCGACCCGCAGATTGGGCGAGGCGGCCTTGGTCAGCGACCGCAGGTGCACCACGACCCCGTCCTGGTCGTCGGCGGCGAGCGGGCGCGGCAGCGCGGGGGCGTCCGCGTGGACGAGCAGGCGGGCGAAGTCGTCCTCGACGACGAACGCGCCGGCCGCGCGGGCGATCCGCAGCACCTCGGAGCGCCGGGTGGGTGAGAGCACCGCGCCGGTCGGGTTCTGGAACAGCGGCTGGCAGACGAAGACCCGCGCCCGGGTGGCCTCGAAGGCGTCGGCCAGCAGGTCGGTGCGCACGCCGTCGGCGTCGACCGGGACGGGGACGGGCCGCAGCCCGGCCGCGCGGACGACCGCCAGGATGCCCGAGTAGGTCGGCGACTCCACCAGGACGGGCGCGCCGGGCGCGGCGAGCGAGCGCATGGCCACGGTGAGCCCGCCCTGGCCGCCGGAGGTGATCAGGACGTCCCCGGCGCCGATCGGCCCGCCGGTGCCGCCGATGTCGCGGGCGAACCAGCCGCGCAGCTCGGTGAGGCCGTCGGTGGGCGGCCGGTTCCAGGCGCCCGGGCGCCGTCCGGCCCGGGCGAGGGCGGTGGCCAGCAGGCGTTCGGGCAGCAGCGAGGCGTGCGGGTAGCCGCTGTTGAGGTCGATGACGTCGGGCGGGGGCACGCGGAGGGTGGCGAACACCGGGGCGGCCAGCAGGTCGCGGGGGTCGGAGTCGGCGCTGAGCGCGACCTCCTGCCAGGAGAGGTCGCCGGGACGGGCGGCGGGCGCGGCGGTGCCGGCCGGGCGCCCGGCGAAGGCTGCCGCCCGGAACACCCCGGCGCCCGGCCGGGAGACCACCAGGCCCTCGGCCGCGAGGACCGCGATGGCCCGGGAGACCGTCACCGGGCTGACCTGGTGGCGCTCCACCAGCACCCGGCTGGACGGCAGCTTTCGCCCCTCCGGGTAGCGCTCGACCTCCCGTCGCAGCCTGTCGGCGAGATCGGTCACACTGCTACGCTCGTTCATGACGGCACAAGATAGCGCTACCCGCCCGTCGGCGGTAGCACCGCGAAGCCCCGCCTCCGGCACCGCCCTGGCCGCCCTCGGGGTGGCCTCCTTCTCCCTCAGCTTCCCCGCCACCGCGTGGGCCCTGACCGGCTTCGGGCCGTGGACCGCGACCGGGCTGCGCGGCGTCGTGGCCGGCCTGCTCGCCGCGCTCTACCTGGCCGCCGTCCGCGCCCCGCTGCCGCCCCGGCGGCACTGGCCCGCCCTGCTGGTGGTGTCGGGGGGCTGCGTGCTGGGCTTCCCGCTGCTGACCACGCTCGCCCTGCGGACCTCCTCGACGGCCCACTCGGCGGTGGTCATCGGGGTGCTGCCGCTGGCCACCGCGGTGTGCGCGGCGCTGCGCACCGGGCGCCGGCCGTCCCGGGCGTTCTGGGCGGCGGCGCTGGCCGGGGCAGCGGCGGTGCTCACCTTCACCCTGCTGCAGAGCCACGGCCGGCCGACCACCGCCGACCTCTACCTGTTCGCGGGGCTGCTGGTGTGCGCGGCCGGGTACGCGGAGGGCGGGCGGCTCTCCCGGGACCTGCCGGGCGCGCAGGTGATCGCCTGGGCGGTGGTGGCCGCGCTGCCGCTGACGCTGCTGACCACCGCCCTCGCGCTGCCCGCCGAGCCGGTCCACCTCGGGGCGAAGGCGCTGACCGGGCTGGCGTACACGGCGGCGGTGTCGCAGTTCGGCGGGTTCGTGCTCTGGTACCGGGGGATGGCGGAGATCGGGGTGCCGCGGGCCAGCCAACTGCAACTCGCGCAGCCGCTGTTGACGCTGGTCTGGTCGGTGCTGCTGCTGGGCGAGGATCTGCCGGCGGCCGCACCTGTCACGGCGGTGGTGGTGCTGGTCTGCATCGCGGTCACCCAGCGGGCCCGGACCTGAGACGGGCCCGGACCTGAGACGGGTCCGGGCGCGCGGACCGCCGGGCCGTCAGAGCGTGGTGCCCTCCTGGGGGCGGTAGACGCAGAGCGCGCAGATGATGAAGACGTCCAGCGCGATCACCACGAGCGACCAGAGCGGGAAGTACGGCAGGACCAGGAAGCTGTCGAGGGCGCTCAGCGAGGTGAAGAAGATACCGGCGTAGCGGGCCCAGGAGGCGCCCTTGAGCAGGAACGCGCCGGTCACCGCGACCAGCACGCCGACGACGATGTGGACCCAGCCCCAGCCGGTGAGGTCGAACCGGAAGACGTAGCGGGGGGTGTGGACGAAGAGGTCGTCGTTGGAGACCGCCATGATGCCCCGGAGGGCCTCCATGATGCCGTTGATCAGCATCAGCACACCGGCGAACATCACCAGGCCGGGCGCCCAGTCGCGGAACTCGTTGCCCGGCGGCGGCGTGCTGGGGCCGGTGTACCAGGTCCGCCCGGGCTGCTCGGGGTCGGTGCGCGGGGGCTGCCCGGGCTGCTCGGGGCCGGTGTGAGAGGGCTGCTCCGGCTGCGCGGGGTCGGGCGACGGGCTGCTCATGGACTCCTCCAGGGGCCGAACAGGCCTACGGGCGGACCGTACGGACTTCGACCGTCCGTCGGGCCGGGGCGCCGGGCAACCGGGCCGGGGCCGTTCGGGCGACGCGTCGTGCGCGGGAAGCCCGGCCCGAACCGGTTCACGCCGGGCCCGCGCTCGTTAGGATGAGCGGGTGCCCTGCCGGCTCCGGGGCGCGGCATCCGGAGGGAGTGGGCCGTCATGGCAGACGAGAGGCACGCTCCGGCGGCCGTGGAAGCGCCCGTCCGAAGGCGCGGCCAGGGCGAGTTGGAGGCACAGGTACTCGCGGTGCTCCAACGGGCGCCGGGCCCGGCCACCGCGGGGTGGGTCCAGGAACGCCTGGAGGGCGACCTGGCGTACACCACCGTGATGACCATCCTGTCCCGGCTGCACGCCAAGAGCGCCGTCTCGCGGTCCCGTTCGGGCCGCTCCTACCTGTGGCAGGCCTCTTCCGACGCGGCCGGGCTGGCGGCCCTGCGGATGCGCCGGATGCTCGACGGAGAAGCGGACCGGGACGCCGTCCTGGCCAGCTTCGTGAGCGCGCTGCTCCCGCACGACGAGGACCTGCTGCGGGCGCTGCTGGACGCCGCGTCCGTCGATCCGGCAGCGGCCGACCGTGAGAGCTGACCCGTGGGCTTCTTCGTCTTCCTCCCGCTCATCCTGCCGCTGACCGCGGTCCCGATCGCGCGTCTCACCGAGCAGCACCTGCACCCGCGCGGTGCGGCCCGGCTGATGACCGTGATCAGCGCGGTGATGGCGGTGTGCAGTGTGCTCTGCCTCGGCCTGATCGGCGTGGTGGGCACCGCGCAGATCCCCGGCAACCCGCTGCCGGACAGCTGGTCCGACCCGGAGGTGCGGGCCGCGCTGCCGTACCACGAGACGTTCGGGACGGCCGCGATGTGGCTGCTGGTCCTGGTGGCCGCGGCCTGTGCCCGGACGGTCGGCCGGCACCTGCGGGTGCGCTCCCGGGCCCGGCGGGCGCTGACCGGGCTGCCGGCGGGGCCGGAGTCGGCCGGCGACCTCGCGGTGCTGCCGGACCGCAGCCCGTACGCGTACGCGCTGCCCGGTTCGCCGGGGCGGGTGGTGGTCTCCACCGGAATGCTGGCCGGGCTGCCCGAGGACGAGCGGGAGGCGCTGCTCGCGCACGAGCGGGCACACCTGCGCCACCGCCACCACCGGTACCTGCTGACCACCCAACTGGCCGCCTGCGTCAACCCGTTCCTGCGGCCGCTGCAGTACGCGGTGGCGTTCAGCGCGGAGCGCTGGGCGGACGAGGAGTCGGCGCAGGAGGTGGGGGACCGCCGGATCACCGCGCGGGCGGTGGCCCGGGCGGCCCTGGTGTCGCACGCGGCGCCGGCGCCAGGCTTCGCGGCCTTCGCCGCCCCGGCGCCCACGCCCGGCCCGGTGCCGCGCCGGGTCGCCGCACTGCTCGGCCCGGTGCCGACGTCCCGCAACTGGCCCCCGGCGAAGACCCGGGCGGGCCTGGCCGCGATGGTCGCCGCGGCCGGTACGGCGGCGTCGGCGCTGTGCGCGCTCAACGCCGCCGTGGCCCTGCTGGTGGTGCTGAAGGCCGTCACCCCGCTGTAGATCAGTCGGGCCAGGCAGGTCAGGCGGCGGCGAGCGCGTCCAGGGCGGCCTCGGCGTCGGCCAGGGACTTCGCGGCGATCGGCTGCAGCCCGGCCAGGGCGGGGATGTCGTCGGCGCGGGTGAGTTCGGCCGGGACGATGTGCAGGTGCTCGGCCGGGACGCCGAGCCTGGCGAAGTAGGCCCGCAGGTACGGGGTCTGGAAGTCGAAGGCCTCGCGCGGGGTGCCGGGGCCGTAGCCGCCGCCGCGGGCGGCCGCGACGACGACCCGGGTGCGGCGCAGCAGGCTCTCGCCGGTGGCCGGGTCGGTGTAGACGCCGGGGAAGCTGATCCGGTCGATCCAGGCCTTGAACACGGCCGGGACGGTGAGGTTGTACATCGGCACGCCGAGCAGCACGGTGTCGGCGGCGAGCAGCCGGTCGACCAGCGGGTGGGTGAGGGACCACTCGTGTTCCTCGTCCGGGCCCTCGGCGAGGGCGGCGACGTCGGAGGCCGGGATGGTCCCCTTGCGTTCGACGCGGCGGCCGAGCATGGCGTACCCGGCGCCGATCGCGGCGACCGGCTCGGCGGCGAGGTCCCGGTAGACGTACCGGCCGGCGGAGCCGTGCCGGGCGCACCAGGCGGCGGCGAACCGGGCGGTCAGCGCGCGGCTGACCGAGTCGCCGAGGCTGATGCTGGAGTCCAGGTGCAGCAGGGTGGTGGTGGTCACAGCGTTCTCCCGTCACTTCGGTGCTGGGTGGATCGTCATCGGTGTGACGGGCGGGGCCGAGGAAAGGTGACCGATGGACCGGGACGAGGTGCTGGCGGCGCGGTTCGAGGCCGAGCGGGGGCGGCTGCGGGCGGTCGCCCAGCGGATGCTCGGGTCGACGGGCGAGGCGGAGGAGGCCGTCCAGGAGGCGTGGCTGCGGCTGGACCGGGCCGGCCCGGACGAGGTGGACAACCTGCCGGGCTGGCTGACCACGGTGGTGTCGCGGATCTGCCTGGACGTGCTGCGGGCCCGCGCGGTGCGCCGTGAGGAGCCGGCCGGTGACGCGCTGCCGGACGGCCTGCCGGACCCGGCGGCCGCTGCGGGGGCCGAGGGCGCGGACCCGGAGCGGGAGGCGCTGCTGGTCGACTCGGTCGGTCGGGCGCTGCTGGTGGTGCTGGACCGGCTGGGGCCGGCCGAGCGGGTCGCCTTCGTGCTGCACGACGGTTTCGCGGTGCCGTTCGAGCAGATCGCGCCGATCGTCGGCCGGACACCGGTGGCCGCCAAGAAGCTGGCCAGCCGGGCCCGGCAGCGGGTGCGCGGGGCGGCCGCGCTGCCGCCGGAGCGGCTGGCCGGGCACCGGCGGGTGGTGGAGGCGTTCCTGTCCGCCGCCCGGGGCGGGGACCTGGCCGTGCTGCTGGCGGTGCTGGCTCCGGACGTGGTGCGCCGGGCCGATCCGGCCGCGCTGCCGGCCGGGCGTTCCCCGGTGGCCCGGGGCGCGGAGACGGTGGCCCGGGAGACGACGGTGTTCGGCCGGCGGGCCCGGTTCGGCGCGGTGGCGCTGGTGGACGGGGTGCCGGGGATCGTGATCGCCCCGGGAGGGCGGTTGCGGCTGGTGCTGCGGGTGGCGGTGGCGGACGGCCTGGTGACCGGCTACGAGGTGGTCGCCGACCCGGCGCGGCTGGCCGCCCTGGAGCTGGCCGTGCTGCCGGAGTGACCGCGCCGCGCCGCCAGCTGAGGGCCGCCGGCCGCCGGCCCTCAGCCGTCCAGCGCGTCCCGGAGCCGGCGGAACTCGGCGGCCAGCCCGTCCAGCGTGTAGTGCGCGTTGAGCCCGCTCGGGTTGGGCAGCACCCACACCTCGGTGTCGCCGATGCCCTCCGGCTGGCGGCCGATCGCGGCCCGCCGCTGCCCGAAGGCCGTCCGGTAGGCACCGATGCCGAGCACGGCCAGGACGCGCGGGCGCAGCCGCAGCACGCGTTCGGTGAGCGCGGCGCCGCCCTCGCGCAGTTCCTCGGCGGTCAGCTCGTCGGCCTTGGCGGTGGTGCGCGGGGCGACGTTGGTGATGCCCAGGCCGAGCGCGGGCAGTTCGCCCTGCTCGTCCGGGCGGAACTGGCGCGGGGTGAAGCCGGAGCGGTGCAGGGCGGGCCAGAAGCGGTTTCCGGGGCGGGCGAAGTGGTGCCCGGTGGCGCCGGACCACAGGCCCGGGTTGATGCCGCAGAACAGCACCCGCAGTCCGGGCCCGGTGACGTCCGGGATGGTGGTGTCCTTGGCCGCCTGGAGCTGTTCGGCGGTGGGCTTCACGGGAGGGAGGGGCTGGTTCGGCACCCGGCCAAGTCTGCCCGTTCCCTGATGAGCCGGGTACGCCGGTTCCGTAGCCAGCGGAGGCCGAACACCACCAGCGCCGCGTACGCCCAGCCCGCGAAGATGTCCACGATGAAGTGCTCGGCGCCGTACACCAGGGTGAACGCCATCGCGAGCGGATAGGCGACCAGCAGCGCCCGCAGCCAGGGGCGGGCCGTCGGCCAGAAGAAGAACAGCAGCATCGCCGGGTAGGCGGAGTGCAGCGAGGGCATCGCGGCGACGTCGTTGGCGAACTGGCTGCCGTTCTCGACCAGCGAGTTGGCCTGCGGCAGCCCGCTCGTGGAGATCACGTCCCATACGACCCGGGTGAGCCCCGGCAGGTGGCCCTCCTGGGCGACCAGCCACGGCGGGTCGGCCGGGTAGAGCAGGTACGTGGCGAAGCCGGCGAAGGTGAGCAGCAGGTAGCAGGCGAGCAGTTGCCGGAACCGCTCGTGCCGGCGCCGCCAGAGCACCGCGAGCAGGACGAAGACCAGGAAGAAGTGCGAGAGGTAGACGACGGTCGCCGCGTAGTCGTACCAGTGCGGCGAGCCGGGCGTCCACAGCGCGTGCTGGAGCCGGACGGTCCAGGTCTCGCCGAAGCCGAGCACCTCGTCGGCGCGCAGTTGCGGCAGCCAGTGCGGGGCCCACGGGGTGTGCGCGCCGTAGCCGCGCAGCAGCGAGTACGTCCAGACCGCGGCCATCACCGGCACCCAGTCGCGCAGCACCAGCAGGAAGCCGCGTCGGCCGTGCCCGCTGTGCACGGCCGCCGTCAGCAGGGCGCCGATCAGCCACAGGAACACCACGTCGTTGGCGAAGGCCATGCCCTGGGTGCGCAGGTACCAGACGAGCGCGGTCAGGTAGACCGGCCAGGCCAGCAGCCGGAGTCTCGACAGACCGGTACGGCGGGGGCGCGCGGTCACGGGTCGCAGTCGCCCGGCCCGCGCCGGGGTGGGCGGGGCCGGGCTGAGCAGCTTCGTCATGCTCACCGAAACTACCAACGCAAACTTGGAGGACTCTGGGTGAACCATGACCGCCTCGTAAGAAAGTCGCACAGTCGGACCGCCGTTCTGACGGCGGAGCAGCGGGGTGACGGACCCGTCATGAGACGGAGCCCAGCTCGTGCGGGGTGTTGTTGAGCCGGCGGCCGCCGGTGGGGGTGACGGTGACGATGTCCTCGATCCGCACCCCGAAGCGGCCGGGCAGGTAGACGCCGGGCTCGATGGAGAAGCACATGCCGGACACCAGCGGCCGCTCCTCGCCCTCGACCAGGTACGGCGGTTCGTGCGTGGTGATGCCGATGCCGTGCCCGGTGCGGTGGATGAAGTACTCGCCGAAGCCGGCCTCGGCGATCACCCGGCGGGCGGTCCGGTCGATCTCCTGGCAGCTGACCCCGGGTCGGACCGCCTCGAACGCGGTCTGCTGGGCGAGCCGGACCACGTCGTGCACCTTCTGGACCTCCGCCGGCACCTCGGTGCCGACGTGCACGGTGCGGGTGGTGTCGGAGCCGTAGCCGTCCTTGAGCCCGCCGAAGTCCAGCACCACGGTGTCGCCGGGCCGGATCACCCGGTCGCCGGCCTCGTGGTGCGGGTCGGCGCCGTTCGGGCCGGAGCCGACCACGGTGAAGTCGACCTGGCTGTGCCCGTACTTGATGAGCAGTGCGCCGAGGTCGGCGGCGACGTCGGTCTCCCGGCGGCCGGCGAACTCGACCTCCAGGATGCCCCGGTAGGCGGCGTCCGCGGCGCCGCCGGCCGCGGCCAGCCGCTCCAGTTCCTCGGTGCCCTTGACCGCGCGCAGCATCGGCAGGGTCTCGGTGAGCGAGGTGAAGCCGGTGCCGGGCAGCGCGGCCTGGAGGCCGAGCAGGTGCATCGCCCAGGCGTTGTCGGAGATGCCGTACCGCCCGGCCGGGTCGAGCAGCGGGCGGACGGTGGCGTACGGGTCCTCGCCGTCGGTCCAGTCGAGCAGCCGCAGGGCCGGGGCGCCGGCCGCCCTCTCGGCGTCCGGGCGCTCCAACCTGGGGACGATCAGCGCGGGTTCGCGTCCGGCGGTGATCACCAGGGCGGTGAGCCGCTCGGTGATCGCGGTGGGCTGGTAGCCGCACAGGTAGACCAGGTCGGGGCCGGGGGCGACGACCAGGCCGGACAGTCCGGCGGCGGTCGCTTCGGCGGCGGCCCGGGCCGTCCGGGCGGTGTAGTCCTCGGTGGTGAAGGGGCGAGGCACGGTCGGGTCCTCCTCGAAGGCGGGGCGGGCTACTTGCGGACGGTGTCCTGCAAGTTGAGGTCGTCGATCTTGTCCTGGATCTCGGCGAGCCTGCCCGGGCAGTACACCGAGAGCACGATCGCCTCGGCCCGCACCGCGTCGCGGTCGGACAGCACCGGTCGTTGGCCCGGCCCGTCGGCGCCGTTGGACATGCCGGACGTCCACTGCGCCTGGGTCAGCGCGTTCGACGGGTTCGCGCAGACGGCGCCGCCGTCCTCGCCCAGGGTGTGCACGATCTGGTCCCGCGCGGGCACCGGATAGCCGGCCGAACCCAGCGCCCGGGCGAGCTGCCCGGCCTTGCGGTCGGCCTGGTCGGTGGCGTGCAGCCGGGTGAACGAGAGCAGGCCGGTGATCAGCATCGCGACCAGCAGCCCGATCGCCCCGAGGTAGATCCAGCGGTGCCGGGAGGCCATCAGACTGGTGGTCATGCCGCACCGCCCGCGGCGCCGCGCAGCTCGGCCGACTCCTGCGCGGCCAGCTCCGCCGCCGCCTCCGGGGAGCGCCAGCCGGGCTTGCGCAGCCTGAGGAACAGGTACGGGACCAGCAGGCCGAGGACCAGCAGGCCGCCGCCGACGATCCCGATGTACGTCCAGACGCTGCCGCTGCCGAACTGGGACGACGGTACGAAGCCGATCGCCATCGCGCACGCCGAGGCGAGCAGCCCGACCACGCAGATCGGCACCAGCGCCGGGGCCCGGTAGCCGCGCGGGTGGTCCGGCCGGGTGCGGCGCAGCCGGATCGCGGCGGTGAACATCAGCAGGTAGACGATCAGGTACACCTGCGTGGTGATCACCGAGAAGATCCAGTACGCGCTGGAGACGTTCGGGATCAGCGCGTACAGCAGGGCGATCGCCGTGGTGACCACGCCCTGGGCGACCAGCAGGTTCTGCTGGACGCCCTCCCGGTTCAGCCTCTGCAGGAACGGCGGCAGGTAGCCCTCCTGCCGGGAGATCATCAACAGGCCCTTGGACGGCCCGGCCAGCCAGGTCAGCATGCCGCCGAGCGAGGCCGCGACCAGCGCCACCGCGATCACCGGGGTGAGCCAGCCGATGTCGAAGTACTGGAAGAAGGCGTCGAAGGCCTGCATCACGCCGGCCGTCAGGCTCAGCTCGCTGGACGGCACCACCCAACTGATCGCCAGCGCCGGCAGGATGAAGATCAGCAGCACCATCGCCGACGCGGTGAACATCGAGCGCGGGAACTCCCGCGCCGGATTGCGCAGCGAGGAGACGTGCACCGCGTTCATCTCCATGCCGGAGTAGCTGAGGAAGTTGTTGACGATCAGCACCAGGCTGGCCAGGCCGGTCCACCGCGGCAGCAGGTGCGCGGAGTCCATCGGAGCGGCGGAGCCGTTGCCCTGGCCGAGGAAGACGAAGCCGAGCACCACCAGCAGCGTGCCGGGGATCAGCGTGCCGATCACCAGGCCCATCGAGGACAGGCCGGCCACGGCCTTCGTCCCGCGCGAGGAGACCCAGACGCCGGTCCAGTACAGCACCATGATCACCACGGCGGTGTACGGGCCGTTGCTGGCCAGCCTCGGGTTCACCACGTACGCGATCGTCGATGCCACGTACGCCAGCAGCGACGGGTAGTAGAAGATCGTCATCGCGAACTGGCACCAGACGGCGAGGAAGCCCAGCGGCTTCGACAGGCCCTCCGAGACCCAGCGGTAGACGCCGCCCTCCCAGCCGGACGCCAGCTCGGCGGAGACCAGCGCGGTCGGCAGCAGGAACACCAGCGCCGGGACGAGGTAGAGGAAGACGCAGGCCAGGCCGTAGACGGCCATGGTCGGGGCGGAGCGCAGGCTGGCCACCGAACTCGTGGTCATCAGGGCGAGCGTCAGCCAGGACATCCGGGGTGCGGTGACCACCCGGGTGGCCACCGCACCGGTCCGCTCGCGGGTGATCGGGCCGTCAGGGCTCCTCGGGCCGTCGGGGCCTTCCTGGCCGCCGGGGTCGCCCCGGTCATCAGGGCTGCTCGGGTCACCGGACCTGCTGGGACCGTCGGGGGCGGCGGCCTCGCCGGGGCCGCCCCGGCCGGGCGAGGGCGCGTCCGTGGAACCCATCTGTCCTCCTCCGGTACGGCCCCGGTCGGCTGCGCGACGTCCGGGCGGGAGGCGCCCCGGGCGCGGACGCCGCCCGGGAGGGGCCCCGGGGCGGGCCGTACCCGGCCAGTTCACCCGGTTGCCGAGGCCGCCGCATGCGGCGTGCACCCGCGCGGGTGAGCGACTGTCAGGGGCGGGCCGCCGGATCCTGCGGGGCCGGCCACGCGGCGCGGCGCAGCGTACGGCTCACGGTCGCGGGCAGCAGGGCGGCCGCGAGCAGGACGCTGATCGCGGCCAGCGCGACGGCGGGGGAGAGGTGGTCCAGCAGCAGGCCGCTGCCGAGCGTCCCGGCCGGCATGCCCGCGGTCAGCAGCGTCATGGTCGCCGCGATCACCCGGCCGCGGAGCGCGTCCGGCACCTGCCGGAACACCAGCAGGTCCAGCATCACCCGCAGGGACGGAACGCCGATCCCCACCACGAACAGCGCGGCGAACACGGTGACCACCCCACCCGGCAGCAGCGGCGCCAGCGACACCGGCACGGCGGTCCAGGCCACCACCAGCAGCAGGACGCCCGGCCCGGCCATCCGGTGCAACCGGGACACCAGGACCGTTCCGGCCAGCGCCCCGACCGCCTCCCCGGCCAGCGCCAGGCCGATCCCGGCGCTGCCCGTACCGCCGTCCCGCAGCAGCACCATCACCGGCAGCATCAGGGCCGTCCCGGCGAGGTTGACCACCAGCAGGACGGCCAGGGCGGAGCGCAGCAGGGGGGAGGCGGCGAGCAGGCGGAACCCGGCCAGGGCGCCGCCGGACTCGGGGGCCGGTTCCGCGCCGCCCGGTTCGCGGTTCGGCTGCGCGGCGGTTTCGCCGCCCGGCTGCACGTCGGTTTCGCCGCTCGGCTGCGCATCGGCGGGGTGGTTCGGTCGGGCGTCGGCTTCGCGCTTCGGCTGTGCGTCGGCGGGGCGGCCGGGGAAGCGCACCACGATGGCGGCCACCAGCGCGAGCAGGGAGGCGAGCGCGGTGCCGAGGAACGGCACCGCGCTGCCGAGCCCGTACAGGAAGCCGGCCAGCGGCGGACCGGCCAGCGCGGCCCCGGTCATCCGGGCCTCGTCCTGGGCGAGCGCCTGCGGCAGCTGCTCCGGCGCCACCACCGAGCGCAGCGCCAGCAGCCGGATCGGGCCGCTGTACGCGATGGTCGCCCCGACGGCGGCGGCGACGATCAGCAGGTGGGCCAGGGTCAGCCGGTCGAAGGCCATGGCCACCGGGACGGTCGCCGTGACGAGCAGCCGGGTGGCGTCGGAGGCGATCAGCACCCGGCGGCGGTCGAGGCGGTCGGCGACCACGCCGCCGTGGACGCCGAGCAGCAGGGTCGTGACCATCTGTACGGCCCCGAAGGCCCCGGCGGCGGTGGAGGAACCGGTGAGCGCGAGGACCAGCAGCGGGAAGGCGGTGTCGCCGACCCGCATGCCGAGCGTCGCGGCGGCCTGGCCGGCCCAGAGCGCCTGGAAGCGCAGGTTCCGTCGCAGCGGAACAAGCGGCGTGGACTCCGCCGCCTCTCGTGCCTCTGCCACCTCTCGCGCCTCTGCCGACTCTCCCGCCGTCCTCGACTCGTCAGCCGCCGTCCTGTTCCCCGCCATGGCCCACCCCGCCGTTCGCGATTCCGACATCATTCACGCTGTCGTGAATGATGTCGGAAGCATGATTGGTTGCGCAAGGGTGAGCGCTCACCAGGGCGTGATTGCGTGCGGCGCGGCCGATCTGCCAAGGTGGTGCCCGTGGCCGAGCACGATCTGGAACCCGCCGACGGCGGCGAGCAACCCACCACCTGGGTCAAGGAACGCCAGGTGGCCGACGTCGCCGTGCTCAAGGCGCTGGCCGACCCGCTGCGGCTGGCCATCCTCGGCGCCCTGAAGTCCGGCGAGGAACGCCCGCTCACCGCCAAGGAGATCGCCGCCACGCTCGGCGAACCGCAGACCAAGCTCTACCGCCACATCAAGCAGTTGGAGAAGGCCGGGCTGGTCATCGTGGCCGGCACCCGACTGGTCTCCGGCATCGTCGAGAGCCGCTACGCCGCCGCCCAGGAGTCGATCCGGCTCGCCCCGGAGATGTTCACCGCCGACTCCCCGGGCCGCTCCGAGGCGTACGACGCCATCCTGGCCGCCATGGACCGGGTCCGCGGCGACTTCCGGGCCCACGTCCTCGGCGGGCGGCTGGACTTCAGCTCGCCCCGGGACGGATCGGTCGGGCCGCCCGGACTGTTCGTGCACTCGACGCTGCGGCTCAGCCCGGACCGGCTGATCCGGCTGCGGACCCAACTCGCCGCAGTCATCGACGAGCTGAACGAGGAAGCGCCCAGCACGGCCGAGGACGCGGTGGACGTGACGGTCTTCACCCTGCTCTACGGACTCCAGCCGGGCACGGAATCATAAACTCCGCGCCGACTGTCAGTGCGGTGGGACACGATGACCGGCATGTCCTATGAACTCCAGGCCCTGATAGGAACATTCGAGCTGTTGGCGGTGGCCGCGGCAGAAACCTCGACGGCCCGGGTGGTGCCACTGGCGCAGGGGCTGGCCCTGATACCGGTCACCCCCGCGGTGCTCTCCGCCCTCCAGACCGACGGCGGCTCGACGAAGCCCGCCGAGGCGGCCGGCTTCGGCTGGCACCCGGGCGGCTTCGAACTCCGGCTGGCCGCCTGGTCCAAGGCCGGCCCGATCGCCTGCGTCGAGGCCGAGTACTTCGGCGGCAGCGGCACCCAGCGCGCCGCCGTCTGGGAGGACGGCCGGATCGTCCTCGGCCCGCTCACCAAGGGCGAGTTCGAACCCTTCCCGCCCGAGGGCTCCCCGATTTCCCGCGCCCTGCGGCGGATCGGCGCCCGCACCGAGGCCGGCCGGGTGGACGAGTTCGAGTCCGTCGGCCTGTCCGCCCACCGCGGCACCAGCGGCTGGGCGGACGCCGACTGACTCGTCGCCGACTGAGGTGCCGTCGGATGACTCGCCGCCGGGTGGCCCATCGCCGGCCGTCGCTCGTTGCTCGGCGTTCGGCGTAGCTGCGGTGGCTGCGTCAGGAGTGCTGCCCCACCGTGTGAAGCAGGCGGTCCCGCCTGATTCGCACTTGAGAGGGAGCAGCACCCATGCGTGCCACCCGGATGGTCGCCGCGCTGATCGCGGCCCTCGCGCTGACCGTGGTCACCACGGCGTTCGCCACGGCCACCCGCCCCCACCCCGCCGCCGGCTGACCCCACCCACGCGAAAGGCCCCGCCCCCGGGAGCTCAAGCTCCCGAGGGCGGGGCCCTGCCGCACGACCCTCCGGGGGTCAGCGGTAGTTCACGTACTGGATCGCGAAGTCCAGGTCCTTGCCCTTGAGCAGTGCCTGTACGGTCTGCAGGTCGTCGCGGCTCTTCGAGCTGACCCGCAGCTCGTCGCCCTGGACCTGCGCCTTGACGCCCTTCGGACCCTCGTCGCGGATGATCTTCGCGACCTTCTTGGCATCCTCCGTGGAGATGCCCTCCTTGATGTCCGCGAAGATCTTGTACTCCTTGCCGGACAGCTGCGGCTCACCGGCGTCCAGGGCCTTGAGCGACAGTCCGCGCTTGATGAACTTGCCCTGTAGGACGTCCAGGATGGCCTTCACGCGCTCCTCGCCGTTGGCCTTCATCTCGATCTTCTCGCCGGAGCGGCTGATCTCGCCGCCGACGCCCTTGAAGTCGAAACGGGTGGCGATCTCACGGGAGGTCTGGTTGATCGCGTTGTCGACCTCCTGCCACTCGACCTTCGAGACGATGTCGAAACTGGAGTCGGCCATGGGTGTTGGTCTCCTTGATGTTCTGGCTTCACTGACACGGCCTGCCCCACCGGGCGTCCGCCTCCCCAGCCTATCCAGCGGCACCCCGCCCCCGCCCCCGACAGCCACGCCGTGGCCCTTGATCATCACGTGACCTATCGAGTGGCGGAGCACCCCCTGGCATCAGGTATTGTTTACGACGTCGAACGGGGCGGACGCCCCGGGGGACAAGATCCTGGCTGGTTGCCCGAGCGGCCAAAGGGAGCAGACTGTAAATCTGCCGCGTAAGCTACGCAGGTTCGAACCCTGCACCAGCCACAGGACAGAGAACGGCCCCCGATCTGCGGAAACGCGGATCGGGGGCCGTTGTCGTTTTCCCGGCGTGCGAGGGCCGCGGTGCTGCCGGGGCGGCGGCGGGGACACTTATTGCGCATTGCTTGCAATTACGGGCAGCAGGCAGCAGAGTGGGTGCGGGGGTGGGTGGGGCCGTTCAGCGTGATTGTGGTGGTGTCCCGGGTGTGCGTAGGGCGCGCCGGGGGTTCTTCGCAAGAGCTGGTCGTCTTCCCAACCGGCGCCCGCCGGGACAGCGGCCCACCCATCCCCGCCACCCCCCCGCCGTGAGCTCTGCCGTGGTGCGTCAAGGGCCCGTCAATGGTTCCTGGGACGGCGTCAGGAACGCGTAGGGGTCGGGGGAAGGGCAGGGGTGCGGCCCGCAGGATCGGAGGAACAACCGATCGCGGAGGTTCCGTCCGATGCCCAGCGCCATCACCACCCCGGCCGTCACGGCCGAACCCGAACCGCCGGACACCGGCGCGGGCGACGAGCGGCACCGGCTGAGTGCGCTGGGCGGCCTGGCGGCGCTGTCGTTGGACGCCATGGCCTCGGTCGCGTACGGGCCGGAGTCGATCGTGCTGGTGCTGGCCGCGGCGGGGGCGTACGGGCTGGGCTTCACGCTCCCGGTGACGGTGGCGATCGCGGTGCTGCTGGGCGTGCTGGTGGCGTCGTACCGGCAGGTGATCGCGGCGTTCCCGGACGGCGGCGGCTCGTACGCGGTGGCGAAGGAGCACCTGGGCCGGCGGACGGCGCTGACCGCGGCCGCCTCGCTGGTGATCGACTACATCCTGAATGTGGCGGTCTCGGTGACCGCGGGGGTGGCGGCGCTGACCTCGGCGGTGCCGAGCCTGTACGACCAGCGGGTCTGGCTGTGCCTGGGCGTGCTGGCCCTGGTGACGGCGGTGAACCTGCGCGGGATCGCCGAGTCGGCGCGCTGGTTCATGGCGCCGACGGCCGTCTTCGTGGTGTCGATCCTGGCGATCATCGTGGTCGGCCTGTTCCGGGACGGCCCGGCGAGCACCGCGGCCGCCGCGGGCCACGCCTCGACGCTGGCCGAGAACGCCACGACCGTCGGCGCGCTGCTGCTGCTCAAGGCGTTCGCGGCCGGGTGCTCGGCGCTGACCGGGGTGGAGGCGGTGGCGAACGCCGTCCCGTCGTTCCGGACCCCGCGGGTGAAGCGGGCGCAGCACACCGAGGTGGCGCTCGGCGCCCTGCTCGGCGTGATGCTGATCGGGCTGGCCGTGCTGATCGGCCGTTTCCACCTCCAGCCGGTGGAGGGCGTCACGGTGCTGGCCCAGCTCGCCGACGCCTCGCTCGGCCACGGCGCCGCCTTCTACGTCGTCCAGTTCGCCACCGTGGTGCTGCTCGGGCTGGCCGCGAACACCTCCTTCGGCGGGCTGCCGGTGCTGCTGCACCTGCTCGCCCGGGACAACCACCTGCCGCACGTGTTCGCGCTGCGGGCCGACCGCCAGGTGCACCGGCACGGGGTGCTGTTCCTCGCCCTGGTGTCGGCGGCGCTGCTGGTCGGCTCGGGCGGGGACGTGAACAGCCTGGTGCCGCTGTTCTCGATCGGCGTGTTCGTCGGGTTCACGATCTGTCAGGTCGGCATGGTCCGGCACTGGTCCGTGCACCGGCCGGCCGGCTGGGTGTGGAAGGCCGTGCTGAACGGGTTCGGCGCGCTGCTCACCGGGGTCGCGACGGTGGTGGTGACCGGCACCAAGTTCACCGAGGGCGCCTGGGGCATCGTGGTGGCGCTGCCGCTGCTGGTGGTGCTGTTCGAGGCGGTGCACCGCAGCTACGGGCTGATCGGGGAGCGGCTGGAGCTGGGCCGGGTCCCGGGCGCGGTGACCCGCCAGCGCAGCCTGGTGGTCGTGCCGGTGACGGCCATCACCCGGCTGACCCGGGACGGCCTGTCGGCGGCGCTGTCGCTCGGCGACGAGGTGCTGGCGGTGACGGTCGTGCACGAGCAGGCCGAGGCGGAGGCGCTGCGGCGGGACTGGGAGCTGTGGCAGCCGGGCGTGCCGCTGGTGGAGATCCCGGAGGACCGCCGCCGGCTGGGCCAGCCGATCGCCGCGTTCGTGAACCGGCTCGGCGAGGAGCACGTCTACGACCGGCTGACGGTGCTGATCCCGGAGGTGGAGCCGGCCCGCTGGTGGCAGCGGGCGCTGCAGAACCGGCGCGGCGCCGTGATCGACCGCGCGTTGCGCCGGCACACCGACGCGGTGGTCTGCCGGCTGCGGATGCGGATGTGACCCGGGCCGGTGCAGCCGAGGTGCCGGGCGGACGAGCGGGCTTGGGGGAGGGCGCCGCGGGGGCGTCCACACCCTGGACGCCCGATAACAACCTGGCATCTTGACACGGTCTTAACGGGGTGGCCTTGACGCCCTCGATACGCCCGGCACTCACCCGCCCGCAGCTGCTCTGACCTGCGGGAAAGCCTTTGATCTGGTGGGTGTTGGGTGATCTCCGCAACGAATTCCGTTGCGTTTTCCCGACCTAACCTCACATTTGTGTTCAACGTGCCCCAGGCGCTCAAGCGCCTCGTCATCGGCCGGGCCATGCGCAGCGAGGAGCTCGGCGAGACGCTGCTGCCCAAGCGGCTGGCGCTGCCGATCTTCGCCTCCGACCCGCTCTCCTCGGTCGCCTACGCGACCCAGGAGATCCTGCTGGTGCTCACCGTCGGTGGCGCCGCCTTCCTCTACCTGACCCCGTGGGTCGCGGCCGGTGTGGTCGCGCTGATGGCGGTCGTGGTGATGTCCTACCGCCAGGTGGTGCACGCCTACCCGAGCGGCGGCGGCTCGTACGAGGTGGTGTCCCGCAACCTCGGCGCCAACTCCGGTCTGGTGGTGGCCGCCTCGCTGCTGGTCGACTACGTGATGACGGTCGCGGTGTCGGTGGCCTCCGGGGTGGACAACATCATCTCGGCGCTGCCCTCGCTGGCCGGTCACCGGGTCTGGCTGGCGCTGGGCTTCGTGCTGCTGCTGATGGCGGTGAACCTGCGCGGCGTCCGGGAGTCCGGCAAGGCCTTCGCCGCGCCGACGTACCTGTTCATCGGCGGCATCCTGCTGATGGTGGTCACCGGCCTGGTCCGGGTCGCGCTCGGCGACGCGCCGGTGGCGTCCAGCGCCTCGTACGGGATCCTCCCGGAGGACGGCAAGGACACGGTGGCCGGCCTCGGCCTGCTGATGCTGGGCCTGCGGGCGTTCGCCTCCGGCTGTACGGCGCTGACCGGGGTGGAGGCGATCTCCAACGGCGTCCCGGCCTTCCGGGCGCCGAAGGCGAGGAACGCCGCGCGCACCATGGCCGTGATGGGCACCACGGCCGTGGTGATGTTCGCCGGCATCACCGCCCTCGCGCTGATCGCCAAGGTGCACATCACCGAGGGCGGCGCCTGCCGGCTGACCGGCTTCCCCGGCGACTGCGCGAGCACGCCCCAGCAGACCGTGATCGCCCAGCTCGCGGCGGCGATCTTCGGCGGCGACCACAGCGTGCTGTTCTACGCGATCCAGGCGGTCACCGCGCTGGTGCTGATCCTGGCCGCCAACACCGCCTTCAACGGCTTCCCGCTGCTGGCCTCGATCCTGGCCGAGCACCGCTACCTGCCCCGGCAGATGCACACCCGCGGGGACCGGCTGGCCTTCTCCAACGGCATCATCGCGCTCGCGGTGGTGGCCGGCGGGCTGCTCTGGCTGTACGACGCGAACGTCACCAGCCTGATCCACCTGTACATCCTGGGCGTCTTCACCTCCTTCACGCTGTCCCAGATCGGCATGGTCCGGCACTGGAACCGGGCGCTGGCCACCGAGACCGACCCGGCGGTGCGCCGCTCGGCGCTGCGCTCCCGGGTGATCAACGCCTTCGGCGCGGTCGTCACCGCGCTGGTGCTGGTGATCGTGCTGCTCACGAAGTTCACCCAGGGCGCCTGGCTGGCCGTGGTCGCCGCGCTGGTGCTGTGGCTGATGATGCGCGGCATCCGCCGGCACTACGACGGCGTCGCCGCCGAGCTGGCGGTGGACGACCCGGAGGCCGAGTCGGCGCGGCCCGCCCGGGTGCACGGGATCGTGCTGGTGTCCAAGCTGCACAAGCCGACGCTGCGGGCGCTCGGCTACGCGGAGGCGTTCCGGCCGGACTCGCTGGAGGCGCTGACCGTGGCGGTGGAGCCGGAGGCCACCGGCGAGCTGGAGCGGCAGTGGACGGAGGCCGGCGTCCGGGTGCCGCTGAAGGTGCTGGACTCGCCGTACCGGGAGATCACCAAGCCGGTGCTGGCGTATGTGCGGGAGCACCGCCGGGACAGCCCCCGGGAGGCGGTCGCCGTGTTCATCCCGGAGTACGTGGTCGGCCGCTGGTGGGAGCACCTGCTGCACAACCAGTCGGCGCTGTGGCTGAAGAGCCGGCTGCTGTTCACGGCGGGCGTGATGGTGATCAGCGTGCCGTGGCAGCTGACCTCCTCCGGGCGCGCGGGCGGCCC
The DNA here is from genome assembly GCF_041435235.1 of Kitasatospora sp. NBC_01300. Taxonomy (NCBI): domain Bacteria; kingdom Bacillati; phylum Actinomycetota; class Actinomycetes; order Kitasatosporales; family Streptomycetaceae; genus Kitasatospora; species Kitasatospora sp. NBC_01300. The sequence continues at coordinate 4,606,509 of NZ_CP108408.1, forward strand.
GTCGCGCCGGGCTCCCGGCGCGGTGCGCCGGGGTGAGCCGGCCCCGGGGAGCGGGTACGAGCGGCTCCCGGCGCCGGAGAAGGTCTGACGGGAGCAGTAGCCACCCCCCCCGGGGCTCCCGCCGGCCCCGCCCGCACGAGCCCGCACCCCGGCCCGCCGCGGGCCGCACCAACCCGCACCCCCACCCGTACGGAAGCCCCGGAATCCCGGGGCTTCCGGCGTTCCGGCGCCGGGCCGATCACGGCCTGATGACGACGGTCACGGCCCGGTGAAGCGGGCGTCAAGGTCGCGTCAACGTCCCGCAGTCACCCGTATGGAGGGCGTCAGGGAGCCATAACGCGCCTCTGACGGCTGCTTTGCTGCATCTGCCGGTCGTCCGCCGGCGCCGCGCGAAGCCCCCGGCCCGCCCGCGGCAGTCTCCCGAACCGCTCTGGTGGAGCCCATGTCCGATCTCATCTACGTCGGTGTCACGGTCGCCGTGTTCGCCGTCATCGCCCTGATCGCGCGGGGGGTGGAGAAGCTGTGAGCGCGGAGAACATCGCAGGTCTGATCGTGGCCGTCGCGCTCGTCGGCTATCTCGTCGTGGCGCTGATCTTCCCGGAGAAGTTCTGACATGGGATCCACTCTCGCGGGCTGGCTGCAGGCCCTGGCCCTGGTCGGGGCCCTGGCCCTGTGCTACCGCCCCCTCGGCGACTACATCGCCAAGCTCCTCACCACCACCAAGCACCTCAGAGTCGAGCGCGGCATCTACAAGGTGATCGGCGTCGACGGCGACGCCGATCAGCGCTGGCCGGTGTACCTCCGCTCGGTGCTGGCCTTCTCGGCCGTCTCCGTCCTCTTCCTCTACGGCCTGATCCGCCTCCAGGGCTACCTGCTGCTGAACCTGGGCGTTCCGCAGATGGAGGGTCACCAGGCCTGGAACACCGCGATCTCGTTCGTCGCGAACACCAACTGGCAGTCCTACGCCGGTGAGTCCGCGATGGGCCACCTGGCGCAGATGGCGGGCCTGGCGGTGCAGAACTTCGTCTCCGCGGCCGTCGGCATCGCCGTCGTCGGCGCGCTGATCCGGGGCTTCACCCGCAACCGGACCGACCGGGTCGGCAACTTCTGGGTGGACCTCACCCGGATCAACCTGCGCCTGCTGCTGCCGATCTCGATCGTCTTCGCCCTGGTCCTGGCCGCCTCCGGCGTGATCCAGAACTTCCACGGCTTCCACGAGGTGGCCACGCTCAGCGGCGAGGTGCAGAAGATCCCGGGCGGCCCGGTGGCCTCCCAGGAGGTCATCAAGCTGCTCGGCACCAACGGCGGCGGCTTCTTCAACGCCAACTCCGCGCACCCGTTCGAGAACCCGACCGGCTTCTCCAACCTGGTCGAGATCTTCCTGATCCTGCTGATCCCGTTCGCGCTGCCGCGGGCCTTCGGCCGGATGGTGGGGGACAACCGCCAGGGCTACGCGATCCTCGCCGTGATGGGCCTGTTCTGGGTCGCCTCGACCGCCCTGCTCACCTTCGCCGAGTCGCAGCACCAGGGCACCGCCCTCCAGGCCGCGGGCGCCGCGATGGAGGGCAAGGAGCAGCGCTTCGGCATCGCCGCCTCCGGCCTGTTCGCCGCCTCGACCACGCTGACCTCGACCGGCGCGGTGAACTCCTTCCACGACTCGTACACGCCGTTCGGCGGCGGGCTGACGGTCTTCAACATGATGCTGGGCGAGATCGCGCCCGGCGGTGTGGGCTCCGGCCTGTACGGCATGCTCGTGCTGGCGATCGTCGCGGTGTTCGTCGCCGGTCTGATGGTCGGCCGCACCCCCGAGTACCTGGGCAAGAAGCTCGGCGGCCGGGAGATGAAGTTCGCCTCGCTGTACATCCTCACCACGCCGACCCTGGTGCTGGTCGGCACGGGCCTGGCGATGGCCCTGCCGGGCGAGCGGGCCGGGATGCTCAACTCGGGCGCCCACGGCTTCTCCGAGGTGCTGTACGCCTTCACCTCGGCCGCCAACAACAACGGCTCGGCCTTCGGCGGCATCACCGTCAACACCGACTGGTACGACACGGCGCTCGGCCTGGCGATGATCTTCGGCCGCCTCCTGCCGATCGTCTTCGTCCTGGCGCTGTCCGGTTCGCTCGCCCAGCAGCAGCCGGTCCCGGCCACCCCGGGCACCCTGCCCACCCACAAGCCGCTGTTCGTGGGCCTGCTGTCGGGCGTCATCCTGATCGTCGTCGGCCTCACCTACTTCCCGGCCCTGGCTCTCGGGCCGATCGCGGAAGGTCTCTCCTGATGTCCACCCCTACGCTCAACCCCGCACCGGCCGACAAGGCCGAGCCCGCCGCGCAGCACAGAGTGGCCAGCGGCCTGCTCGACCCGAAGCTGATCGTCGCGTCCCTGCCGGACGCGGTGAAGAAGCTCGACCCCCGGGTGATGGTCAAGAACCCGGTCATGTTCGTGGTCGAGGTCGGCTCGGTGGTCACCACCGTCTCCGCGATCGCCAGCCCGTCCGTGTTCGCCTGGGCCATCACCGTCTGGCTCTGGCTCACCACGATCTTCGCCAACCTGGCCGAGGCCGTCGCCGAGGGCCGCGGCAAGGCCCAGGCCGACACCCTGCGCAAGACCAAGACCGAGAGCGTCGCCCGCCGGCTCACCGACTGGCCCGCCACGCAGGCCGAGGAGGAGGTGCCGGGCACCGCGCTGCGGCTCGGTGACCACGTGGTGGTCGAGGCCGGGCAGATCATCCCCGGCGACGGCGACGTCGTCGAGGGCGTCGCGAGCGTCGACGAGTCGGCGATCACCGGCGAGTCCGCGCCGGTCATCCGCGAGTCCGGCGGTGACCGCTCGGCGGTGACCGGCGGCACCAAGGTGCTGTCCGACCGGATCGTGGTGAAGATCGCCTCGGAGCCCGGCAAGTCGTTCATCGACCGGATGATCGCCCTGGTCGAGGGCGCCGCCCGGCAGAAGACGCCGAACGAGATCGCGCTGAACATCCTGCTCGCCTCGCTGACCATCGTCTTCCTGGTCGCCGTGGTGACCCTGCAGCCGATGGCCACCTACGCGGGCGCCCCGCAGTCGATGATCGTCCTGGTCGCCCTGATCGTGGCGCTCATCCCGACCACCATCGGCGCGCTGCTCTCCGCGATCGGCATCGCCGGCATGGACCGGCTGGTGCAGCGCAACGTGCTGGCGATGTCCGGCCGGGCCGTCGAGGCGGCCGGCGACGTCAACACCCTGCTGCTGGACAAGACCGGCACCATCACCCTGGGCAACCGCCAGGCCGCCGAGTTCCTGCCCGCCCCGGGCGTGTCCACCGAGGAGCTGGCCAGCGCCGCGCAGCTGTCCTCGCTCGCGGACGAGACCCCGGAGGGCCGCTCGATCGTGGTCCTCGCCAAGACCGAGTACGGCCTGCGGGCCCGCGCCCAGGGCGAGCTGACGCACGCCACCTGGGTCCCGTTCACCGCCCAGACCCGGATGTCCGGCGTCGACCTGGACGAGGCCGAGGCGGTCCACCAGGTCCGCAAGGGCGCGGCCGGCGCGGTCACCAACTGGGTGACCGAGAACGGCGGTTCGGTCGGCAACGAGGTCTCCGCCCTGGTCGACGGGATCTCCGCGGCCGGCGGCACCCCGCTGGTGGTGGCCACCAAGGTCGGCGCCAAGCCGGCCCGCGTCCTCGGGGTGATCCACCTCAAGGACGTGGTCAAGGAGGGCATGCGGGAGCGCTTCGACGAGCTCCGCCGGATGGGCATCAAGACCATCATGATCACGGGCGACAACCCGCTGACCGCCAAGGCGATCGCGGAGGAGGCGGGCGTGGACGACTTCCTCGCCGAGGCCACCCCCGAGGACAAGATGGCGCTGATCAAGAAGGAGCAGGAGGGCGGCAAGCTGGTCGCGATGACCGGCGACGGCACCAACGACGCCCCCGCGCTCGCCCAGGCCGACGTCGGCGTGGCCATGAACACCGGGACCATGGCGGCCAAGGAGGCCGGCAACATGGTCGACCTGGACTCCAACCCGACGAAGCTGATCGAGATCGTCGAGATCGGCAAGCAGCTGCTGATCACCCGTGGCGCGCTGACCACCTTCTCGATCGCCAACGACGTGGCCAAGTACTTCGCGATCATCCCCGCGATGTTCGCCGGGGTCTACCCGGGCCTGAGCCACCTCAACATCATGGGCCTGCACAGCCCGCAGTCCGCGATCACCTCGGCGATCATCTTCAACGCCCTGGTCATCATCGGCCTGATCCCGCTCGCCTTGCGCGGCGTGCGCTACCGCCCGTCCGACGCCAGCTCCCTGCTGCGCCGCAACATCGGGGTCTACGGCTTCGGCGGTCTGGTGGTGCCGTTCGTCGGCATCAAGCTGATCGACCTGATCGTCCAGTTCATCCCCGGCCTGAGCTGAGAGAGGAGAATCCGATGTCCAAGCCCCTGCCGACGACCGTCCGCACCCACTTCACCGCACTGCGGGCGCTGCTGGTGCTCACCGCGATCCTCGGGATCGCCTACCCGCTGCTGGTCACCGGGATCAGCCAGGTCGCCTTCACCGAGAAGGCCAACGGCTCGCTCGTGAAGTCCGACGGCAAGGAGGTCGGTTCCAGCCTGATCGGCCAGAACTTCAACCTCCCGAAGAAGAACCCCGACGACCCGAAGGAGGAGGCGCAGCCGGACCCGAAGTGGTTCCAGCCCCGCCCCTCCGCGGCCGGGACCGGCTACGACTCGTCCTCGTCCGGCGCCTCCAACCTCGGCCCGAACAGCGACGACCTGCTGAAGGCCGTCAACGACCGCCGTGCCGCCGCCGCCGAGTTCGACGGCGTCGCCCCGGAGAGCGTCCCGGCCGACGCGCTGACCGCCTCCGGCTCCGGCCTCGACCCGTACATCTCGGTCGCCTACGCCGAGGAGCAGGTGAACCGGGTCGCCAAGACCCGGAACCTGTCGGCGGACGCGGTGCGGAAGCTGGTCGAGAAGTACACCGAAGGCCGCTCGCTCGGCTTCCTCGGACAGGAGGGCGTCAACGTCCTCCTGCTGAACCGGGCCCTCGCGGAACAGAAGTGACCGGCGGAACAGGAATGACCAGCGGAACAGAAGCGACAGGTCAACGGCTGGATCCGTGAAACAGGCCGACCCGGGCCGGGGCACCACCCCCGCGCCCGGGTCGGCCGCCGTACGTCCCGACCCCGGCCCGAGGACGCCCTGGCGGCAGCCCTCGCAGGAACGAAAGAGCAGTGCCCATGGCCCGCGACCTCGCCCCCGGCACCGGCATCCGCAAGGGCCGGCTGAGGGTGTACCTCGGTTCCGCCCCGGGGGTCGGCAAGACCTACCGGATGCTGGACGAGGCCCGGCGCAGACAGGAGCGCGGGGCCGACGTCGCGGTCGGGTACATCGAGTGCCACGGCCGCCGCCACACCGAGGGCATGCTGGACGGCCTGGAGGTCCTGCCGCGTGTCCAACGCTCCTACCGCGACGCCGAGTTCGACGAGATGGACCTCGACGGGGTGCTCACCCGCCGTCCGTCCGTCGTGCTGGTCGACGAACTGGCGCACACCAACATCCCCGGCGGCCGCCACGCCAAGCGCTGGCAGGACGTCGAGGAACTGCTGGCCGCCGGGATCGACGTCATCACCACCGTCAACATCCAGCACCTGGAATCGCTGAACGACGTCGTCCAGAAGATCACCGGCATCCCGCAGCGCGAGACCGTCCCGGACGAGGTGGTCCGCCGGGCCGACCAGATCGAACTCGTCGACATGGCCCCGCAGGCGCTGCGCCGCCGGATGGCCCACGGCAACGTCTACAGGGCGGAGAAGGTGGACGCCGCGCTCTCCAACTACTTCCGGGTCGGCAACCTCACGGCCCTGCGCGAACTCGCCCTGCTCTGGGTGGCCGGGCGGGTCGACGAGGGCCTGCGCGACTACCGGGCCAGCCACAACATCGACCGCGTCTGGGAGACCCGCGAACGCGTCGTGGTCGCCCTCACCGGCGGCCCCGAGGGCGAGACCCTGATCCGCCGCGCCGCCCGGATCGCCGACCGCACCGCCGGCGGCGACCTGCTGGCCGTCCACGTCACCCGCAGCGACGGCCTGGCCGGCGCCTCCTCCGGCGCGCTCGCCCAGCAGCGCCAGCTGGTCGAGACCCTCGGCGGCAGCTACCACGTGGTGGTCGGCGACGACATCCCCACCGCGCTGCTCACCTTCGCCCGCGCCCACGACGCCACCCAGCTGGTGCTCGGCACCAGCCGCCGCGGCCGGATCAACCGCTTCCTCACCGGCCCCGGCATCGGCGAGACCACCGTGGACGACTCCGAGGACATCGACGTCCACATGGTCACCCACGAGTTCACCGGCCGCGGCCGGCTGCCCTCGCTCGGCCGCCGCCACTCCAGGCGCCGCACCATCGCCGGCTACGCGGCCGGCCTCGTGGTGCCCTGGCTGCTGACCGCGATCCTGTCCCAGGCGCACGAGAGCATCAACCTCACCACCGACGCGCTGATCTTCCAGCTCGGCGTGGTCATCGTCGCCCTGCTCGGCGGCGCGGTCTCCGCCCTGCTGGCCTCGGTCACCGCCTCGCTGCTGCTCAACTACTACTTCATCCCGCCGATACACGCCCTGACCATCGGCGAGACCAACAACATCGTCGCCCTGATCGTCTTCGCCTCCGTCGCGCTCGCCGTCGCCACCATCGTCGACCACGCCAGCCGGCTCACCAGCCGTGCCGCCCGTGCCACCGCCGAGGCCGAGACCCTCTCCACCCTGGCCGGCAGCGTGCTGCGGGGCGCCGACGCCCTGTCCGCCCTGATGGAGAAGTCCCGGACGGCCTTCGGCATGCAGGCCGTCGCGCTGCTCTCCCGGGCCGACGACGAGGTGCTCGCCCACTCCGAGGCCGAGCACCAGGACGACTCCGACGGGCAGAGCGAGACCACCGAGGTGCCGGTCGGCGCGGACGCCGTCCTGGTCCTCACCGGCCGCCGGCTGCCGGCCGCCGACCAGCGCGTCCTCACCGCCTTCGCCGCGCACGTCGCCGTCGCGCTGGAACGCGACCGGCTCGCCATGGTCGCCGCCGAGGTCGAGCCGATCAAGGCCGCCGACCGGATGCGCACCGCCCTGCTCGCCGCCGTCAGCCACGACCTGCGCACCCCGCTCGCCGCGGCGCTCGCCTCGGTCGGCTCGCTGCGCAGCCCCGACGTCGAGTTCTCGCCCGAGGACCAGGCCGAACTGCTCGCCACCGCCGACGAGTCGCTGGTCAAGCTCACCCGCCTGGTCGACAACCTGCTCGACATGAGCCGCCTCCAGGCCGGCGCGCTCACCCTGCACCTCACCGAGACCCACCTCGACGAGATCCTGCCCCGGGCGCTCGACAGCCTCCCCGACCCGTACGCTCCGATCCAGCCGCTCGACCTGGACACCGCGCCGCCGGTGCTCGCCGACCCGCCGCTGCTGGAGCGGGTGCTCGCCAACGTGATCACCAACGCGCTGCGCTACAACGCGCCCGGCGCGCCCGTCCTGGTCACCGCCAGCCACCACGCCGACCAGGTCGAGATCCGGGTGATCGACCGCGGCCCCGGCATCGCCCCCGAGGAGCGCGACCGGGTCTTCCTGCCCTTCCAACGCCTCGGCGACACCGACAACACCACCGGTGTCGGCCTCGGCCTCGCGCTCTCCCGCGGTCTGGCCGAGGCCATGGGCGGCAGCCTGGAGGTCGAGGACACCCCCGGGGGCGGCACCACCATGCTGCTCACCCTGCCCGCCGCCACTCGGGAGGAGCCCGTTCATGAGTGGACGAACTGAACGAACCGCCGACAGGTACGTGTCCCGCGAAGTGACCGCCGGGCGGAGCGAGGTGACCGCATGAGCGAGATCCTGATCGTCGACGACGAACCGGCCCTGCTGCGCACGCTGCGGATCAACCTCAGCGCCCGGCAGTACGCCGTGCGGACGGCCGCCAGCGGCGGCGAGGCGCTGGACCGCGCCGCGCACTCCGCCCCGGACGCCGTGCTGCTCGACCTCGGCCTGCCGGACCTGGACGGCATGGACGTGCTGCGCGGCCTGCGCACCCACAGCGCGATGCCGATCATCGTGCTCTCCGGCCGGTCCGGTGCCGCCGACAAGGTCGGCGCCCTCGACGCGGGCGCCGACGACTACCTCACCAAGCCGTTCCTGATGGAGGAACTGCTGGCCCGGCTGCGCGCCGTGCTGCGCCGGCCGCTGGGCGGTGCCCCGTTGGGGCGGCCGGTGATAGGCGACCACACCGTCGACCTGACGGCCACCACGGTGACCGGCCCGCGGGGCCCGGTGCGGCTCACCCCGACCGAGTGGCGGATCCTCGCCCTGCTGGTGGCCAACCCGGGCCGGCTGGTGCCCGGGCGGCAGATCCTGCGCGAGGTGTGGGGGCCGGCCCAGGAGGCGCGCGGCAACTACCTGCGGGTCTACCTGGCCGGGCTGCGCCGCAAGTTGGAGCGCGATCCGGCCCGCCCGCGGCACCTGATCACCGAACCGGGGATCGGGTACCGGTACGAGCCCTGAGCGCCGCCCCGGCCGCCGCCGCGTCAACGACCCGTCAAGAGCGGGCCGGAGGCCGACAGGGGAGCGTCAAGGCAGGCCCGGAGCGGTGTTCCGTGGGCGTAGCGTCAGTGCTGACCGAGCGGGCCCGGCTCCAATGTGGGGGAGGCCCGGACCGCTCCAGCCGCCGTTGAACGGCGGCCAGCAGGTGGGGGAGGGGCGCGCGACATCCGTCGCGCGCCCCTTGAACTTTCCAGGGGGGCCGTTCAGCCCCCGCCGGTGCTCCCGGATTGCCGGGGCAGCGCCAGCGCCACGGTGTCCGCGAACTCCCGCACCGCGCTCGTCCGGCTGACCACCCGGCCGCTGTGCACCACCAGCCGGCTGTGGCCGCCCGCGAGCGCCCCGGCCAGGCTGTCCCCGCGCACCGCCAGCAGCTCCGCCGGGAACCCGGCGTCCACCCGGACCGGCGGCAGCCCGAGCGCCGCCCGGGCCTGGTTCGCCACCGCGTCGTACGCCGCCTCCAGGTCCAACTCCCCGCCCGCCGCCAGCAGGTACGCCGACTCCAGCGGATCCGCCCGGCCGACCGGGTTGGACTGGTCCCGCAGCGCGCCGCTGCCGGCCGCCAGCGGCACCCGGGCCGCCGTCAACTCCCGGAGCAGGCCCGGCCGCAGACCCGGCGACCGGCCCTCCAGCCCGGTGCAGCCGCCGTTCTGCGGCAGGCAGACCACCCGCACCCCGCCGGTCGCCAGCACCGTGGACGCGCCCCGGGCCAGCGCCCCGCACGGCCCGAGCGTCACCCGAGGCCGCAGCGGGGCCAACGCACCGACGAGTCGGGCGAGTTGGGCCGGATCGCCGGCCGTGGTGTGCAGGTCCACCGAGCAGTCCGCCTCCCGGGCGGCCTCCAGCAGGACCTGGACGTACCCGGCCGGATCCGGGTCCAGCTCCGGGCAGCCGCCGGCCGCGGTGGCGCCCAGCTTGAGCGCCTCGCGCAGTTGCGCCCGGCCGTCGGCGCCGGCCCGGCCGGTGAGCAGCCGGGGCATCGCCACCGCCTGGAGCTCGGCCAGGCCGCGCAGCGCCTGCCGGGAGGTGAGCACCGCCTCCAGCCGGCGCAGCCCGTGCACGTCGCCGATCCGGACGTGGGTGCGCTGGGCGGTGGCGCCGTAGCCGAGCGAGGCGAGCGCGGCCTCGGTGACCCGCCGGGTGAGGTCGGAGGGGCTCTCCGGCGGCGGGGCGGCGAGGGCGGCGGAGAAGGCGGTGTCGTAGTGGGCGTGCGCCTCGGCGGGGGCCGGCAGCAGCAGGTAGCCCTTGAGGTCGATCCTGGCGCCCGTGGTGATGGTGGGCGCGCCGGGCAGGGCGGGTAGCGGGCCGAGGCTGCCGACGGTGCCGACGGCCTGGATCCGGTCACCGCTGATCCGGACGTCCACCACCCGCCCGTCGGCCAACCGGGCGCCGGTGAGCAGGAGGACCGGCCCGTGCCCGAGCGGGTTGGCTGTCGGGCCGGAGCCGGAGTGCGGTCCGTCGGCGGCTGCGCTGTCCATCGCAGGCTCCTTCCCGCGCTGGCCCGTCCGGTCGGTCGGACCGTCCTGATCCCGGGTCGTCCTGATCCCGGGTCGTTCTGACGCCCCGGGCCGTCCCCGTCAATGAGGATCGAGCCTATGGCGCATGGGGGCGGGGCGCTCGGAGGCGGGCAATAGTCGTATCGGGTCGGGCCGTGCGGCTGGTGGGCCGATCGAACGCGGGGCCTTGGATCGTCCGTCCGTTCACCTCGCCGACCTGCGGTCTTCGCGTCGGGATACGGATTTCACCTCTGGGCGCGGAACGTGTAATCTCTTCCTCGTTCGCCCCTATAGCTCAGTCGGTAGAGCGTCTCCATGGTAAGGAGAAGGTCTGCGGTTCGATTCCGCATGGGGGCTCTGGTGAAAAGCAGTCGGCTTCGGTTGTGCTGCGGATCACTGTGGCGGTGTAGCTCAGTTGGTAGAGCAAGCGGCTCATAATCGCTGTGTCACCGGTTCAAGTCCGGTCACCGCTACCCCGCGTAGTCGGTCGGGAGATCGCACTCCCGGTCGGCTACTCTTGTTGTGTTCTTATTCGTTGTCCCAGGAAGGCACTCCCGTGGCTGCCACCGACGTCCGCCCGAAGATCACGCTGGCCTGCGTGGAGTGCAAGGAGCGGAACTACATCACCAAGAAGAACCGGCGTAACGACCCGGACCGTCTTGAGATGAAGAAGCACTGCCCCCGCTGCAACTCGCACACCGCGCACCGCGAGACCCGCTGACCCTCTCGCAGGGCATCGGGCCTGTGTGACAGGTCTTGAGCTCCGGGCCGCATCCCTCAGGGGGTGCGGCCCGGAGTTTTTCGCGTATGCACCCATGCGCGCCCCGCCGGCGGCAACGGCCGCCGGATCCACCGTGCTTCCGAGGAGTTGCCCCATGGCACTCGACCCCTCCTTCATCGGGCGGACCTACCCGCCCACCGAGCCGTACGAGGTCGGCCGGGAGAAGATCCGCGAGTTCGCGATCGCGATCGGGGACACCAATCCGGCGTTCACCGATCCGGCAGTGGCGAAGGCGCTGGGCCACCCCGACGTGATCGCCCCGACGACCTTCCCGTTCGTGATCACCTACCAGGCGGCCTCCCAGGTGGTCGAGGACCCGGAGCTGGGCCTGGACTACAGCCGAGTGGTGCACGGGGACCAGAAGTTCTCCTACTCCCGCCCGGTGCTGGCCGGTGACCGGCTGACGGTCGCGGTCACCATCGACAACATCAAGTCGCTGGCGGGCAACGACGTGCTCACCGTGCGTGGCGAGGTGTCGGACGCGATCGGCGAGCACGTGGTGACGTCGGTCATGACGCTGGTGGCCCGGGCCGCCGACGAGACGGGGAAGTGAACACGATGGCGATCAGCTACGACGAGGTCGAGGTCGGCACCCAGCTGCCGGCGCAGTCCTTCCCCGTGACCCGCGACACCCTGGTGCGGTACGCGGGCGCCTCCGGCGACTTCAACCCGATCCACTGGAACGAGAAGTTCGCCGTGGAGGTCGGCCTGCCGGACGTCATCGCGCACGGAATGTTCACCATGGCTGCGGCCATTCGGGTGGTCACCGACTGGGTCGGCGACCCGGCCGCGGTGGTCGAGTACGGCGTCCGCTTCACCCGCCCCGTCCCGGTGCCGAACGACGGCGTCGGCGCGGTGGTCGAGGTGTCGGCCAAGGTCGCCAAGCTGCTGGACGACCGCAAGGTGCAGGTCGACCTGCTGGCCACCACCGGCGGGCAGAAGGTGCTCGGGATGTCCAGGGCGGTCGTCCGGCTCGCCTGAGGCCCCTCTTTCGGCTGCGGCGGGGCCCGTTCGACGGGATTCCCGCCGCGCCCGTCGGTCTTGCGAAGATAGTGATTGGCCACTAACTTGGCTCTCATGGCGAGGACGAGCATGCGGATGAGCGCGGAGGAGCGGCGCGAGAGTGTCGTTCGCGCCGCGGTGATCGAATTCGCCAGGAGCGGTTACCGGGGGACGTCCACCGAGGCGATCGCCCGCCGGGTGGGTGTCTCGCAGCCGTACCTGTTCCGGCTGTTCCCCGGCAAGCAGGCGATCTTCACGGCCGCCGCCGAGCGCTGCATCGAGGAGACCTGGAAGGTCTTCGACGAGGCCTCGGTCGGGCTGACCGGGCCGGCGGCCGCCCAGGCGATGTCCGAGGCGTACCTGGGCCTGGTCGCGGACAGCGAGCAGCTCATGATGCAGATGCAGCTCTACGTCTCGGTGTTCGCGGCCCGGACGACCGGCGAGGACGAGATCGGGGAGACCGCCCGGAGGCTCTGGGAGGAGCTGTTCGAGCGGGTCAGGAACCGGATCGGCGGTGACGTGCAGGGCGCCGCGGAGTTCTTCGCGTACGGGATGCTGATCAACACGCTGGTGGCGCTGGGGTACCCCCGCGACCACCGGATCTGGAGCGGCCTGGGCTTCGGAGAGCGCGAAGAACACGGCGAGCACGAAGAGCACGGCGAGGGCGGGGAGTAGCGGGCCGCACGGTGGAGTCCGTGCGGCCTTTTTTCGGGCCTCGAAAGTTAGTGATCAATAACTATCTAAGACCCCTGGGGGGAAGTCATGTCGGAGAGAACGGAAGAACAGGGCCTCGGACGGCTCGGTGTCTGGACGCTGGTGATCACCAGCGTCGCGGGCTTCATGGCCAGCTTGGACAACCTGGTCGTCACCACCGCGCTGCCGTCCATCCGCGAGGACCTCGGCGGCGGGCTGTCCGACCTGGAGTGGACGGTCAGCGCCTACACCCTGTCCTTCGCCGTCCTGCTGATGTTCGGCGCCGCGCTCGGCGACCGGTTCGGCCGCCGCCGGATCTTCCTGGTCGGGCTCACGCTCTTCACCGCCGGCTCCGCCGCCGCCGCCCTCTCGCCGGGCATCGGCGCGCTGATCGCCGCCCGCGCCGTCCAGGGCGCCGGCGCCGCGGTCTCCATGCCGCTCACCCTCACCCTGCTCACCGCCGCAGTGCCGGCGGCCAGGCGGGGTCTGGCCTTCGGCATCTGGGCGGGCGTCAACGGCCTGGCCGTCGCCACCGGACCGCTGGTCGGCGGGACGCTCACCGAGCACTTCTCCTGGCAGTGGATCTTCTGGGTGAACGTCCCGGTCGGCCTCGTCCTGATCCCGCTCGCCGCCCTCAAGCTCCGCGAGAGCCGGGGCGCCAACCCGGCGCTGGACGCGGTCGGCACGATCCTGGTCAGCCTGGGCCTGTTCGGCGTCGTCCTCGGCCTGATCCGCGGCAACCCGGACGGCTGGACCAGCCCGCTGGTGCTCGGCTCCCTGATCGGCGGCGTCGCGCTGCTCACCGCCTTCGTGCTGTACGAGCAGCGCTGGGCCGAGCACCCGATGCTCCCGATGCGGCTGTTCCGCAGCCGGGCCTTCTCCGCCGTCAACGCCTCCGGCCTGCTGATGTTCCTCGGGATGTTCGGCTCGATCTTCCTGATCAGCCAGCACCTGCAGAGCGTGGGCGGCTACAGCCCGCAGGAGGCCGGCATCCGGATGCTCCCGTGGACCGGCATGCCGCTGATCGTCGCCCCGATCGCGGGCATCCTGGCCGACCGCTTCGGCGGCCGCCCCATCGTGGTCACCGGGCTGCTGCTGCAGGGCGCCGGCCTGGCGATGTACGCGGCGATCACGGGCAGCAGCACCGGCTACGACTACGCCGCCGAGATCCCCGCCGTGGTGATCTGCGGCATCGGCATGTCGCTGTACTTCGCCCCGACCGCCGCCCTGGTGATGGACAGCGTCCGGCCGGAGGAGCAGGGCATCGCCTCCGGCGCCAACAACGCGCTGCGCGAGGTCGGCGGCGCGCTCGGCGTGGCCGTCCTCTCGGCGGTGTTCTCGGCGCAGGGCGGGTACACGTCGGAGCAGTCCTTCATCGACGGGCTGGTGCCCGCGCTGTACGTCGGCGCCGGGGTGGTGGCGGTCGCGGCGGTCTGCGCGTTCTTCCTGCCGCGCCGGGTGAAGCCCGCGGCCGTCGCCGACGAGCCGGCGGCCGTGGCGTCGGAGCAGGCCGGTGCCGAGCGGGCCGGTGCGGAGCAGACCGGTGCCGAGCGGGCCGAGGACGCGGCGCCCGTCCCCGCCGAGGCCTCGAAGGCCTGACCGGCCGATCCGGGTGCGGGTGCGGGTGCGGGTGCGGCCGGGCGGCCGCCCCCGCACCCGTACGCTGGTGGGCGTGCTGGTAGAAAACGACGCCCTCCTCGCCCCGCTGACCACGCTCCGGCTCGGCGGCCCGGCCCGCCGCCTGGTGACCGCCCACACCGACGACGAGGTGATCGCCGCCGTCCGCGAGGCCGACGAGGCCGGCGAGCCGCTGCTGGTCCTCGGCGGCGGCTCCAACCTGGTGATCGGCGACGCCGGCTTCCCCGGCACCGTGCTGCGGATCGCGACCACCGGCTTCGCCCTGGACGGCACCGTGCTGGAGCTGGCGGCCGGCGAGGTCTGGTCGGAGGCGGTCGCCCGCGCGGTGCGCGAGCACGGCCTGGCGGGCGTCGAGTTCCTGGCCGGCATCCCCGGCTCGGCCGGTGCCACCCCGGTGCAGAACGTCGGCGCGTACGGCCAGGAGGTCGCCCAGTCGATCACCGAGGTGGTCGCCTACGACCGCACGGCCGGCGAGGTGGTCACGCTCCCCAACGCCGAGTGCGCGTTCTCCTACCGGCACAGCCGCTTCAAGGCCGAGCCGGACCGCTACGTGGTGCTGCGGGTCCGGTTCGCCCTGGCCGACCACCAGGGGCTCTCCACCCCGGTCAAGTACGCCGAGGTGGCCAGGCACTTCGGCGTCGAGCAGGGCGAGCGGGTGCCGCTGGAGCGGGCGCACGACGCGGTGCTGGGGCTGCGCTCCGGCAAGGGCATGGTGCTGGACCCGGCGGACCACGACACCTGGTCGGCCGGCTCCTTCTTCACCAACCCGGTGCTCACCGCCGCCCAGTACGAGTCCTTCCGGACCCGCCCGGGCACCGAGAACGCCCCCGCTTACCCGGCGCCGGAGGGCTGCACCAAGACCTCGGCCGCCTGGCTGATCGACCGGGCCGGCTTCGGCAAGGGCTACGGCAGCGGCCCGGCGACGCTCTCCACCAAGCACACCCTGGCGCTCACCAACCGCGGCGCGGCCACCGCCGAGGACCTGCTGGCGCTGGCCCGGGAGATCCGGGACGGCGTCCGCGAGGCCTTCGGGGTCGAGCTGGTGAACGAGCCGGTGATGATCGGCGTCAAGCTCTAGGCCGGTCCACGAGGCACGCCTCAGGTGCCGCTGACCAGCCAGGTGTCGATGTCCGCCAGCAGCTCCTTGCGGACGGCCTCCGGCGCGCGCGAGCCGCGGACGGACTGCCGTGCCAGCTCGGCGAGTTCGGCGTCGTCGAAGCCGAGGACGTCGCGGGCCAGGTCGTACTGGGCGGCCAGCCGGCTGCCGAACAGCAGCGGGTCGTCCGCGCCCAGGGCCAGCGGCACGCCGGCGTCGAACAGCCGCCGCAGCGGGACGTCCTCGGGGCGCTCGTAGACGCCGAGCGAGACGTTCGAGGCCGGGCAGACCTCGCAGGTGATCTGGCGGTCCGCCAGCCGTTCCATCAGCCGGGGGTCCTCGGCGGCGCGGACGCCGTGGCCGATCCGGCCGGCGCCCAGGTCGTCCAGGCAGTCCCGGACGGACTCGGGCCCGGCCAGCTCGCCGCCGTGCGGGGCGGCCAGCAGCCCGCCCTTGCGGGCGATCTCGAAGGCCCGGTCGAAGTCCCGGGCGAGGCCGCGCCGCTCGTCGTTGGAGAGGCCGAAGCCGACCACGCCCTGGTCGGCGTACCGGACGGCGAGCCGGGCCAGCGTCCGGGCGTCCATCGGGGACTTCATCCGGTTCGCCGCGACCAGCACCCGGATGCCCACCCCGGTGGCCGTGGCGGCGTTCTCCACGGCGTCCAGGATCAGCTCCAGCGCGGGGATCAGTCCGCCCAGCCGGGGCGCGTACGAGGTCGGGTCGACCTGGATCTCCAGCCAGCGGGAGCCGTCCCGCCGCTCGTCCTGGGCGGTCTCCAGGACCAGCCGGCGGATGTCCTCCTCGTCCCGCAGCACCGAGCGGGCGGTGTCGTACAGGCGCTGGAAGCGGAACCAGCCGCGTTCGTCGGTGGCCCGCAGTTGCGGCGGCTCGCCGGAGCTGAGCGCCTCCGGCAGTCGGACGCCGTGCTTGTCGGCCAGCTCCAGCAGGGTGGCGGGCCGCATCGAGCCGGTGAAGTGCAGGTGCAGGTGGGCCTTCGGGAGGTCCCTGACGTCTCGCGGATTCAACAGGCGTTCCATTCGCCGATACTGCCGCATCGGACCCCCAAACGGGAACCGCCCTCCTTCCGTCCCCCGAAGGGGTGAAAGAGGGCGGTACCCGACGTGGAGCGCGGGTGTCAGCGGGCGTCAGCGGACGCCGACGGGTGTCAGTCGCGGGCCTCGCCGAGCAGCTTCTGCAGCCGGCCGATGCCCTCGGCCAGGTCGGCGTCGCCGAGCGCGTAGGAGAACCGCAGGTAGCCGGGGGTGCCGAAGGCCTCGCCCGGGACGGCCGCGACCTCGGCCTCGTCCAGGATCAGCGAGGCCAGCTCGCCGGAGCTCTCCGGGCGCCGGCCGCGGATCTCCTTGCCCAGCAGGCCCTTGACGGACGGGTACACGTAGAACGCGCCCTCCGGCTCGGGGCAGTACACGCCCTCGATCTCGTTGAGCATCCGCACGATGGTCTTGCGGCGGCGGTCGAAGGCGGTGCGCATCTCGTGCACGGCGGACAGGTCGCCGCTGACGGCGGCGATCGCGGCGCGCTGGGCGACGTTGGAGACGTTCGAGGTGGCGTGCGACTGCAGGTTGGTCGCGGCCTTGATGACGTCCTTGGGGCCGATCACCCAGCCCACCCGCCAGCCGGTCATCGCGTAGGTCTTGGCGACGCCGTTGACCACGATGCACTTGTCGGCCAGCTCGGGCAGCAGCGCCGGCAGCGAGGTGAAGGAGGCGTCGCCGTACACCAGGTGCTCGTAGATCTCGTCGGTGAGCACCCAGAGGCCGTGCTCCAGCGCCCAGCGGCCGATCGCCTCGGCCTCGGCCTCGGTGTACACCGCGCCGGTCGGGTTGGACGGCGAGACGAAGAGCACCACCTTGGTGTTCTCGGTGCGGGCGGCCTCCAGCTGCTCGACCGAGACCTTGTAACCGGTGGTCTCGTCGGTCACGACCTCCACCGGGACGCCGCCGGCGAGCTGGACCGACTCCGGGTAGGTGGTCCAGTACGGGGCCGGGACGATGACCTCGTCGCCCGGGTCCAGGATCGCGGCGAACGCCTCGTAGATCGCCTGCTTGCCGCCGTTGGTGACCAGCACCTGGGAGGCGTCCACCTCGTAGCCGGAGTCGCGCAGCGTCTTGGCGGCGATCGCGGACTTCAGCTCGGGCAGGCCACCCGCCGGGGTGTAGCGGTGGTTCTTCGGGTCGCGGCAGGCCTCGACGGCCGCCTCGACGATGTAGTCCGGGGTGGGGAAGTCGGGCTCGCCGGCTCCGAAGCCGATCACCGGACGGCCGGCCGCCTTGAGGGCCTTGGCCTTGGCGTCCACGGCGAGGGTCGCGGACTCGGCGATCGCACCGATCCGGGCGGAGACCCGGCGGTCGGCGGGGCGGATGGAACGGTCGGGCTGCGGGGTGGAAGCGCTCATGCCTGCATCGTCGCAGAACCGGGACGGACCGGGCATCGCGGTTTCACCATCCGTACCGGACCGTCCACATGGCGGCGCCCGTCGATCCGTCGGTGATCATGCGGGCATGCCGGACATATGCCGGACAACCGGTGCTCCCGGAAGAAGAGGTTCGACCAAACACCCCTCGACCACGTATGCTCACTGCTCGACGGCCCGCCGAAAAAGAACCGGAGCTCCACCAGCTGTGCAGACAGCCGGGGGAGATGCGGTAGGTTGGTCGCTACGGAGTCGCGAGACCCCGTAGGGCAATAGCTCAATTGGTAGAGCACCGGTCTCCAAAACCGGCGGTTGGGGGTTCAAGTCCCTCTTGCCCTGCTGCTTGATCCGTTTTCAGCCCGTTCGCTCCACAGAGCGAGCGGGCTTGATGCGGAGAGGGCCGAATCAGCACCGCTTGTAGCCGGCCGTTCGTGCCCCATCGGGCGCGAGCCGCTCGGCCGGACCCGGATTCAGGTGAGGACGAGTGACGGAGACCACGGGCTCCACCGCAACGCCTGAGAGCGGCAACCCTGAGGGGGCCGACGGCGCTGCCGAGACCACGCCCGCCGAGGGCGAGGACAAGTCGCTCTCGCGCCGCGAGCGCAAGCGCGCCGCCCGCGCCGGCGACAAGAAGTCCGGCAAGCGCGGCAAGATGGGCCCGTTCGCCCGGATCGGCCTGTTCTACCGCCAGATCATCGCCGAACTGCGCAAGGTCGTCTGGCCCACCCGCAGCGAGCTCACCCAGTACACGACCGTCGTCGTCGTGTTCGTGGTGGTCGTGATGGGCTTCGTGGCCGGCCTCGACTACGGCCTCTCCAAGCTGAGCCTCCTGGTCTTCGGCTGACCTGGCCGTCCCACCTCCGTAGCAGTCTCCCGACCCGGGCCGAATCATCGGCCCGGGTCGCGCTGTCTGCGCCGGACGTACGCGGCCGCTACCGTGGACTCGGTACTGTTGAAGTCTCCGAGTCCTCTCCTGGCGCCCGCGCGAGCGGCAGCCCGCCGGAGCCGGCCCCGGAGCGCGCCACCTTCACCATCTCCAGGAAAGAAGCAGCCACCGTGTCTGAGTCCCCCCTGTACGACGCCGACGAGACCGTCCGCGAGGCGGATGTCGCCGCCGAGCTGGACGCGGCCGAGCTGGCTGACGAAGCCGAGTCCGCCGAGCAGATCGTTGACGCCGTGGACGGCGACGAGGACGAGGTCGAGGCGCAGGACGAGGCCGAGGCCGGCGAGCCCGCCGAGGAGGCGGCGCTGCACGTGGAGGACGACGTGGAGCCCGCCGCCGAGGAGACCGAGGCCGACGCCGACGCCGAGGAGGCCGACGCCGAGGAGGCCGAGGCTGAGGAGGCCGTCGAGGTCGACCCGGTCGCCAAGTTCCGCGAGGACCTGCGCTTCATGCCGGGCGAGTGGTACGTGATCCACACCTACGCCGGCTACGAGAACCGGGTGAAGCAGAACCTGGAGCAGCGCGCCGTCTCGCTGAACGTCGAGGAGTACATCTTCCAGGCCGAGGTGCCGCAGGAGGAGGTCGTCCAGATCAAGAACGGCGACCGCAAGACCATCCGCCAGAACAAGCTCCCCGGCTACGTCCTGGTGCGCATGGACCTCACCCCCGAGTCCTGGGGCGTCGTGCGCAACACCCCCGGTGTCACCGGCTTCGTCGGCAACGCCTACGACCCGTACCCGCTGACCCTGGACGAGGTCGTCAAGATGCTCGCCCCGGACGTCGAGCGCCAGGCGGCCAAGGAGGCCGGCAAGCCCTCGCCGATCAAGCCCAGCGAGATCCAGGTGCTGGACTTCGAGGTCGGCGACTCGGTCACCGTCACCGACGGTCCGTTCGCGACGCTGCAGGCGACCATCAACGAGATCAACCCCGACTCGAAGAAGGTCAAGGGCCTGGTCGAGATCTTCGGCCGGGAGACCCCGGTCGAGCTCTCCTTCGACCAGATCCAGAAGAACTAGTCCCACGGTCTTCGGATCCGGGGCGGGGCCGAGGGCCCTGCCCCGGATCCGTTTTGGTCCAGCGGCGCTAAGGCGTTAGCCTGGTTCGATGTGTGTGTTGGCGGCCGGGTGTCGCCCCGGTTCCGCACACACCAGCACTCACCTCTCGGAAGGACCCGGAGAGACATGCCTCCCAAGAAGAAGAAGGTCACGGGGCTTATCAAGCTCCAGATCAACGCCGGTGCGGCCAACCCGGCGCCGCCGGTCGGCCCCGCGCTGGGCCAGCACGGCGTCAACATCATGGAGTTCTGCAAGGCCTACAACGCTGCGACCGAGTCGCAGCGCGGCATGATCGTGCCGGTGGAGATCACGGTCTACGACGACCGTTCCTTCACCTTCATCACGAAGACGCCGCCGGCCGCGCGCCTCATCCTGAAGGCCGCCGGTGTGGACAAGGGCTCCAGCGAGCCGCACAAGACCAAGGTCGCCAAGCTCACCAGCGCCCAGGTCCGCGACATCGCGACCACCAAGATGCCCGACCTGAACGCCAACGACCTGGACGCGGCGGAGAAGATCATCGCCGGCACCGCCCGGTCGATGGGCATCACCGTCGAGGGCTGACCAGCTCTTTTCGTCCTTGTGGTAGGGCCTGCGCAGGCCCGTGATACCACGACTCCCATCACCATTCAGGAGCAGCAGTGAAGCGCAGCAAGGCTCTGAAGGCCGCGGACGCTCAGGTCGACCGCGACCGCCTCTACGCCCCCCTCGAGGCCATCCGCCTCGCCAAGGCCACCAGCACCACCAAGTTCGACGGCACCGTCGAGGTCGCCATGCGTCTGGGCGTCGACCCGCGCAAGGCCGACCAGATGGTCCGCAGCACCGTGATCCTCCCGCACGGCACCGGTAAGACCGCTCGGGTCCTGGTCTTCGCGACCGGTGACCGTGCCGAGGCCGCGCGTGCTGCGGGCGCCGACATCGTCGGCTCCGACGAGCTGATCGACGAGGTCGCCAAGGGCCGTCTGGACTTCGACGCCGTCGTCGCCACCCCGGACCTCATGGGCAAGGTCGGCCGCCTCGGCCGCGTGCTCGGTCCCCGTGGTCTGATGCCGAACCCGAAGACCGGCACCGTGACCCCGGACGTCGCCAAGGCTGTCAACGACATCAAGGGCGGCAAGATCGAGTTCCGCGTCGACAAGCACTCGAACCTGCACTTCATCATCGGTAAGGCCTCCTTCACCGACGAGCAGCTGGTCGAGAACTACGCCGCCGCGCTGGACGAGGTGCTCCGCGCCAAGCCGTCCGCCGCCAAGGGCCGCTACATCAAGAAGACCGCCATCAGCACCACGATCGGCCCCGGCATCCCCGTGGACCCGAACCGCACCCGCAACCTCTTCGTCGAAGAGGACCCGGCCGCGGTCTGAGCCGATCGGCTCTGAAGCAGTCTGCACAGCGGGCCCGCACCCCCTTCACCGGGGGTGCGGGCCCGCAGTCGTTTCCGGATCGGGACAGGGGTGGATGGGAACGGTTGCCCGAAGCGTCGTACGCTCTGCCGGTCAGATCATGTGCAGAACGTGTGACCGTCGGAGCGTGCCGTGCCGCCCACCCTTCGCCCCGCCGTCGCGGTGGCCACCCTGCTGTTGATCGGTGCCACCACCGGGTGCAGCCTGCTGGCCGCCCCGGGAACCCGCACCCCCGACGGTGACCCCGCGCCCGTACCGCCCCGCCAGGTGGTGCTCGCCGCCGCCCAGGCGCTGGACGACGCCGGCGGCGCCCGGATCGACGTGGTCGAGGAGGGCCCGGCCGGCCGCCGCACCGCGAGCGGCACCCTGACCTGGGGCACCCGGGACGAGGGCGCCCTGACCGTCACCGACGAGCAGGGCACCGGACAACTGACCCTGAGGGACGGCGCACTCGACCTCAGCTACCAGGGCGCCCCGCCCAAGCACGCGGACCGGGACGGCGCCGAGTCGCTCGATCCGCGGGCGACCACCGGCCCCGGCGGCTACGCGGGCGGCTGGATGACCGCCCTGGTCACCAACCCGGGCAGCCGCGCGTACCAGATCGCGCAGACCGGGAAGCTCGGCTCGCTCGGCGGCGAACAGCTGGCCGGGATGACCGTGGCGCACTACCAGGGCACCACGCCGGTGGCCGAATACTTCGGCGCGGACCAGGAGTTGACCCCCGCGCGACTCGCCGCGGTGGTCGACTGGTACCGCCGGCGAGGGGTGTCGGCGATCGGTTACGACGTCTGGGTCGGGCCCGGCGAGCGGCTGCTGAGACTGCGGGAGACGGCCCGGGGGAGCGACGGCACCACGGTGACCACGACGGATGTCTCGACCCCCGGAGAAGGGGACACGCCCCCGGCCGAAACCGGGTGACGGGAGGGGGCCGTCCGGCGCGTGGGGCATCTGGCGATCCGTTAGAGTCCGCGTGGAAGAAGCCGAAAATCGGTTCTTCATCGGATCGTTCGGATCTCACGGGGGACTTCATGCGCGCTGCGCGCCTCGCCTCGACCGTCGTCACCGCGGCCGTGCTGCTCGGTGCCGCCACCGCCTGCGGCAGCAAGGGCGGCGACGCCAAGAGCGGCGACGCGGCGTCGGCCGGAGACCCCAAGGCCGCGCTGGCCGCCTCCGCCCTGGTGATGCAGAAGGCCGGCAACGGCAAGGTCACCATGGTCTCCCCGGACGGCTCGACCCACACCGCGGGCAGCGGCGACGCCGACTGGAAGGACCCGAACCGGACGGCCGTCGACCTGACGGGCGAGGTGGAGACCAAGAAGATCCGGTTCCGGGTGATCGGGACCGACGGCTACCTCGGCGGCGGCGACACCGAGGCCGCCGCCATGGGCGGCAAGCACTGGATCAAGCTGCCCGCCTCGAACGAACTCGGCGACGGCGTCCTGCTGATGAGCCAGCTGCTCAACCCCGTCGCCCAGCTCGGGCTCGCCGCGCAGAGCGGCAAGCCCGCCAAGGTCGGCCAGGAGAGCCTCGACGGCGTCCAGGTCACCCACCTGCGGGTGGTCGAGGAGGCCTCCGCCATGGTGGCCGGCATGCCGGCGCTCACGGCCGACCAGCGCACGGCCGTCCAGAAGTCCCTGGAACAGGACGGCAGGACCCTCACCATCGACCTCTGGCTCAACGGCCGGCAGGAACTCGTCCAGTACCAGGAGTACGGCGACAAGAACGGCGAGCACGACGCCGTCACCGTCAAGTACGCGGACCTCGGCAAGGCCGCGAAGATCGACGCCCCCGCCGCCACCGACCTCGGCAGCGAGACCGACCTCCTCAAACTGCTCGGCTGATCCGCCGAGCCCGCGCACCGGAGCCGACACGGTGGAACTGGCCGAGCTGGCGAAGCTGGGCAAGGGGGGCGCCACCGGCTGATCCGGGGCAGGGTGGCAAGGTGGCCGGAACGAAAGCCGCCGACGCGGCGCCCGGGCGAGAGGGGACCAGACGATGGCGGGACGACGGCGGTTGGCGGCGCTGGCCGCGGTCGTCCTGCTGGCGACCGGGCTGGCGGGATGCAGCGGGGGTGGCGGCACGCCGGCCACGCCCTCCGGCAGCCCGACCCCGACCAGTTCCTCGTCGACCGAGGCGGCCAAGCCCAGCGACCGCTCGCCGCACGGCGTCCTGGTCTCCGCCCAGCTGGCCATGCAGACCGCCCGCCGGGCCAAGGTCAACTACCGGCTGGGAGCGGACGCCGGGGCCGGGCCGCTGTTCTGGCAGCCCAAGACGGCGCTCCAGATCAAGCGCTCCACCCCGGCCGACGCCGAGCAGCTGATCGTCGTGGACACCGTCGCCTACCAGGGCGGCGACGCCGCCACCGCGGCCCGCCAGGGCGGCCGGCACTGGGAGCGCTTCTCCGTCCCGCCGGACCAGGACGGCCACCGGGAGGTCCCGTACGCGGGGCTGATCGACCTGCTGAACCCGGTCGAGGCGCTGGCCGCCGCCACCGCCGACGGGGTGGACCCCCGGTTCGTCGGCGAGGAGAAGTTCGACGACTCGACGGTCGAGCACTACCGGATCACCACCACCGCCGAGCGCTACGCCGCCGCCCAGACCCAGCTGACCCAGGCCCGCCGGGACGGCCTGCGGGCCGCGCTGGCCCCCGGCGGCTCGATCTCGCTCACCGTGGACCTCTGGCTCAACGACAAGGACCAGCTGGTCCGGCTCCAGCGCACCGGCAGCGGTGACAGCGGCCGGGCGGACGACTCGATCCTCTACTCCGACTTCGCCGGCGCCCTGCTCTCGGTGCAGGCCCCGGCCGAGGCGGACACCGTGGACACCGGGCCCCGGACGGTCTCCCCACTGGCCCGCTGAGCCCCGTCCGGCGCGGCCGGCCCGGCGGTGATCGGCCGTTCAGGGGCGATTTGCCCCGGACGGCCGAGTCCGGTTACTGTTACCGAAGCCAAAGACCGCTGGTTGTCACCGTGCTCGCGAGGGATTCGGTGGCCGAAGGATCTGCGCTTCGTCGCAGGCAGCCCGCGCAGGTGTGTCTGGAGCTTCGACTTCCGGGTCCGCGTTCACGCGAACATCCGTTGAGGTCGTTTCGAGCCCCGTGCGCCCTGCGCATCGGGGCTCATCTGCTTTTCCGCAGGCTTTCCTTCCGTCCGGCCGGTTCGAGGCGTGAATGGTCGACTTTCGCGGTCGGCCGGATTTCGACATCACGGAAGGAGGCGTAAGCCTATGGCAAGGCCCGACAAGGCTGCTGCCGTCGCCGAGATCACGGACAAGTTCCGTGGCTCTTCCGCGGCGCTGCTGACCGAGTACCGCGGTCTCTCGGTGAAGCAGGTCAAGACCCTGCGTCGCTCGCTCGGCGAGAACGCCGAGTACGCCGTGGTGAAGAACACGCTGACCAAGATCGCGGCCAACGAGGCCGGGATTTCGGAGCTCGACGACCTGTTCAACGGTCCGACGGCTGTCGCCTTCGTCACCGGTGACCCGGTGGAGTCGGCGAAGGCTCTGCGTGACTTCGCCAAGGAGAACCCCGCTCTCATCATCAAGGGCGGTGTCCTTGACGGTAAGGCGCTGTCCGCCGATGAGATCAAGAAGCTCGCGGACCTCGAGTCCCGCGAGGTGCTGCTCGCCAAGCTGGCGGGTGCCCTGAAGGCCAAGCAGTCCCAGGCTGCCGCGCTCTTCCAGGCCCTGCCGTCGAAGCTCGTCCGCACTGTGGACGCGCTGCGCGACAAGGTCGAGCAGGGCGGTGCCGGTACGCCGGCTCCCGCCGCCGAGGACGCCGCCGCCGAGTAATCGGCAGGCTCACGCCTCGCTGCGGGCCCGTGCCCGCCCCACCCGTACATACGGCATCACCTGCCGATTTAGTGGAAGGACGCCATCATGGCGAAGCTGTCCCAGGACGAGCTGCTCGCGCAGTTCGAGGACCTCACCCTCATCGAGCTCGCTGGCTTCGTGAAGGCCTTCGAGGAGAAGTTCGACGTCACCGCCGCCGCCCCGGTCGCCGTTGCCGCCGCCGGTGGCCCGGCCGCCGTTGAGGCCGTCGAGGAGCAGGACGAGTTCGACGTCATCCTCGATGGTGCCGGCGACAAGAAGATCCAGGTCATCAAGGAGGTGCGCACCCTGACCTCCCTCGGCCTGAAGGAGGCCAAGGACCTCGTTGACACCGCTGGTGCCAAGGTCCTGGAGAAGGTTGCCAAGGACGTTGCCGAGAAGGCCAAGGCCGCCCTCGAGGGTGCCGGCGCCAAGGTCACCGTCAAGTGACTTCTCGCCCCCTCTGAGGGGGCCTGAAGCCGGGCCGATCACCCTTGTGGGTGGTCGGCCCGGCTTTTTCGCGTTTCCGACCCTGAGCGGCCCTGGGCGGCCCCGGGGCCGGTCCGCGGCCGGGACGCGCCGGTGTGGCCGAGAGCCCACTCGGCAGCGTCGGTGCGGACGGGTATGGTGATCACCGTCATCGACTGTGGCCCCCACCACGGCTTCTGTAACGCCGGGGGGCTCCCGGCCGATGGACGGGTCGAGGTCCGCACCGCCTGCGGGCCCTTGACGAACCCGGCGAGGCGCGCGATTCTCAAGGCGCGAGTCCGCCCGGTTGGTTTGCCTCTGGATGCATAACCAGCGGCTCAGGCGGGAAATGACTCCACGTGAGTTATGGGGCCCGGGCAGTGCCCGGGCCGGTGCAGTACCCGGTGGGCGTTCGCGTCCGCCGGCTACCGGGAGGAGTCTCCGATTCGGTTTCCGAATCAGAGCTGGACAGCAGTGTGCCCTTTGGCTACACTGTCCCTTTGCGCTGCCTGTTAGCTGCTCCGTGACTCGTCGCCCGGAGTTTGCGTTGCCCTGAAGGGGTCTGGCATCGCCTCCGCAAAGCGGCTCTGACCTGGGATTTCGATCCCGGCGGAGGCCAGTGGCGAGGGAGGCGGGACCAAGCCCGTGAAGGCCCGGCTGGTACGCGCGTAGTGAGCTCCGAGCCCTCGGAAGGACCCCCCTCTTGGCCGCGCCGCGCAACGCCTCGAACAATTCCGCCGCATCCACCGCCCCGCTCCGCGTCTCCTTCGCGAAGATCAAGGAGCCCCTCGAGGTCCCCAACCTCCTGGCCCTGCAGACCGAGAGCTTTGACTGGCTGCTCGGCAACGCGGCCTGGAAGTCCCGGGTCGAGGCGGCGCTGGAGAACGGTCAGGACGTCCCCACCAAGTCCGGTCTGGAGGAGATCTTCGAGGAGATCTCCCCGATCGAGGACTTCAGTGGGTCGATGTCGCTGACCTTCCGCGACCACCGTTTCGAGCCGCCGAAGAACTCGATTGACGAGTGCAAGGACCGCGACTTCACGTTCGCGGCTCCGCTCTTCGTCACGGCCGAGTTCACCAACAACGAGACCGGTGAGATCAAGTCTCAGACGGTCTTCATGGGCGACTTCCCGCTCATGACCCACAAGGGCACGTTCGTGATCAACGGCACCGAGCGTGTCGTCGTGTCGCAGCTGGTCCGCTCCCCGGGCGTGTACTTCGACTCCACCCTGGACAAGGTGTCCGACAAGGACATCTACTCCTGCAAGGTCATCCCCTCGCGTGGTGCCTGGCTGGAGATGGAGATCGACAAGCGCGACATGGTCGGCGTCCGCATCGACCGCAAGCGCAAGCAGTCCGTCACCGTGCTGCTCAAGGCGCTCGGCTGGACCAACGAGATGATTCTCGAGGAGTTCGGCGAGTACGAGTCCATGCGCAACACCCTGGAGAAGGACCACACCCAGGGCCAGGACGACGCGCTTCTGGACATCTACCGCAAGCTGCGTCCTGGCGAGCCGCCGACGCGCGAGGCCGCGCAGACGCTTCTGGAGAACCTGTACTTCAACCCGAAGCGCTACGACCTCGCCAAGGTGGGCCGCTACAAGGTCAACCGGAAGCTGGGCAACGCCGAGTCGCTGGACTCCGGCGTGCTCACCGAGCCCGACATCATCGGTGCGATCAAGTACCTGGTGAAGCTGCACGCCGGTGAGACCGAGTGGAACGACCAGACCGGTCGCGACATCGTGGTCGAGGTCGACGACATCGACCACTTCGGCAACCGTCGCCTGCGCAACGTCGGCGAGCTCATCCAGAACCAGGTCCGTACGGGTCTCGCCCGTATGGAGCGCGTCGTGCGCGAGCGCATGACCACCCAGGACGTCGAGGCGATCACGCCGCAGACCCTGATCAACATCCGGCCGGTCGTCGCCTCCATCAAGGAGTTCTTCGGCACCAGCCAGCTGTCGCAGTTCATGGACCAGACGAACCCGCTGTCGGGCCTGACCCACAAGCGCCGTCTGTCCGCCCTCGGCCCCGGTGGTCTCTCCCGTGAGCGCGCCGGCTTCGAGGTCCGTGACGTGCACCCCTCGCACTACGGGCGCATGTGTCCGATCGAGACCCCCGAAGGCCCGAACATCGGTCTGATCGGGTCGCTGGCCTCGTACGGCCGGGTCAACGCCTTCGGCTTCATCGAGACCCCGTACCGCAAGGTCATCGAGGGTGTCGTCACGGAGCAGGTCGACTACCTCACGGCCGACGAGGAGGACCGCTACGTCATCGCGCAGGCCAACGCCCCGCTGACGACGGAGCTGACCTTCGCCGAGCCGCGTGTCCTGGTCCGCCGCCGTGGCGGCGAGATCGACTACATCCCGGGCACCGAGATCGACTACATGGACGTCTCGCCGCGCCAGATGGTGTCGGTCGCGACCGCCATGATCCCGTTCCTCGAGCACGACGACGCCAACCGCGCGCTCATGGGCTCGAACATGATGCGCCAGGCGGTGCCGCTGCTGAAGAGCGAGGCTCCGTTGGTCGGTACCGGCATGGAGTACCGCTGCGCCGTCGACGCCGCGGACGTCATCACCGCCGAGAAGGCCGGTGTCGTCCAGGAGGTCTCGGCCGACTACGTCACCGTCGCCAACGACGACGGCACGTACACCACGTACCGCGCCGCCAAGTTCACCCGCTCGAACCAGGGCACCGCCTTCAACCAGAAGGTGCTCGTGGACGAGGGCGCCCGGGTCGAGTCCGGCCAGGTGCTGGCCGACGGCCCGTGCACCGACGAGGGCGAGATGGCCCTCGGCAAGAACCTGCTCGTGGCGTTCATGTCGTGGGAGGGTCACAACTACGAGGACGCGATCATCCTGTCGCAGCGCCTCGTGCAGGACGACGTCCTCTCCTCGATCCACATCGAGGAGCACGAGGTCGACGCCCGTGACACCAAGCTCGGCCCCGAGGAGATCACCCGGGACATCCCGAACGTCTCCGAGGAGGTCCTCGCCGACCTCGACGAGCGCGGCATCATCCGCATCGGCGCCGACGTCGTCACCGGCGACATCCTGGTCGGCAAGGTCACGCCCAAGGGCGAGACCGAGCTGACTCCGGAGGAGCGCCTGCTCCGCGCGATCTTCGGTGAGAAGGCCCGTGAGGTCCGCGACACCTCGCTGAAGGTGCCGCACGGTGAGTCCGGCAAGGTCATCGGCGTCCGCGTCTTCGACCGCGAAGAGGGCGACGAGCTGCCCCCGGGCGTGAACCAGCTGGTCCGCGTCTACGTGGCCCAGAAGCGCAAGATCACCAACGGTGACAAGCTCGCCGGCCGTCACGGCAACAAGGGCGTCATCTCGAAGATCCTGCCGGTCGAGGACATGCCGTTCCTGGAGGACGGCACCCCGGTCGACATCATCCTCAACCCGCTGGGTGTCCCGTCCCGAATGAACCCGGGACAGGTCCTGGAGATCCACCTCGGGTGGCTCGCCAAGCAGGGCTGGGACGTCTCCGGCCTCGCCGACGAGTGGGCCCAGCGCCTCCAGGCGATCGGCGCCGACACCGTCCAGGGCGGCACCAACCTCGCCACCCCGGTCTTCGACGGCGCCCGCGAGGACGAGATCACCGGCCTGCTGGACAACACCACCCTCACCCGTGACGGTGAGCGCCTGGTGAACTCCACCGGCAAGGCCCGGCTGTTCGACGGCCGCTCCGGCGAGCCGTTCCCGATGCCGGTCTCGGTCGGCTACATGTACATCCTCAAGCTGCACCACCTGGTCGACGACAAGCTGCACGCCCGTTCGACCGGTCCGTACTCGATGATCACCCAGCAGCCGCTCGGTGGTAAGGCGCAGTTCGGTGGTCAGCGCTTCGGTGAGATGGAGGTGTGGGCCCTTGAGGCGTACGGCGCTGCTTACGCGCTGCAGGAGCTGCTCACCATCAAGTCCGACGACGTCCTCGGCCGCGTGAAGGTCTACGAGGCCATCGTCAAGGGCGAGAACATCCCCGAGCCCGGCATTCCCGAGTCCTTCAAGGTCCTCATCAAGGAAATGCAGTCGCTCTGCCTCAACGTGGAGGTGCTGTCCTCGGACGGCCAGTCCATCGAGATGCGGGACTCCGACGAGGACGTGTTCCGCGCCGCC
Organism: Kitasatospora sp. NBC_01300; assembly: GCF_041435235.1. NCBI lineage: Bacteria > Bacillati > Actinomycetota > Actinomycetes > Kitasatosporales > Streptomycetaceae > Kitasatospora > Kitasatospora sp. NBC_01300. Next base: position 4,635,981 of record NZ_CP108408.1, read on the forward strand.
GAGGAGCTCGGCATCGACCTGTCCCGGCGCGAGCCCAGCAGCGTCGAAGAGGTCTGACGGAGGTTGGGCCGGCTGCCCGAGCAGCCGGCCCGCCCCCAGGCCCCCCTCAGACCACATGAACGACTCTCGACTTACGAAAGAGGGCTTGACGACCAGTGCTTGACGTCAACTTCTTCGACGAGCTCCGCATCGGCCTGGCCACCGCCGACGACATCCGCCAGTGGTCGCACGGCGAGGTCAAGAAGCCGGAGACCATCAACTACCGCACCCTGAAGCCCGAAAAGGACGGACTCTTCTGCGAGAAGATCTTCGGCCCCACCCGGGACTGGGAGTGCTACTGCGGTAAGTACAAGCGCGTCCGCTTCAAGGGCATCATCTGTGAGCGCTGCGGCGTCGAGGTGACCCGCGCCAAGGTGCGCCGTGAGCGGATGGGCCACATCGAGCTGGCCGCCCCGGTCACCCACATCTGGTACTTCAAGGGCGTGCCGTCCCGCCTGGGCTACCTGCTCGACCTGGCGCCGAAGGACCTCGAGAAGGTCATCTACTTCGCCGCCTACATGATCACCTGGGTCGACGACGAGCGCCGCCAGCGCGACCTGCCGTCCCTGGAGGCGCACGTCTCGGTCGAGCGCCAGCAGATCGAGAACCGCCGCGACTCCGACCTCGAGGCCCGCGCCAAGAAGGCCGAGACCGACCTGGCCGAGCTGGAGGCCGAGGGCGCCAAGGCCGACGTGCGCCGCAAGGTGCGCGAGGGTGCCGAGCGCGAGATGAAGCAGCTGCGCGACCGCGCGCAGCGCGAGCTCGACCGCCTCGACGAGGTGTGGGCCCGCTTCAAGAACCTCAAGGTCCAGGACCTCGAGGGCGACGAGCTGCTCTACCGCGAGCTGCGCGACCGCTTCGGCACCTACTTCTCCGGCTCGATGGGCGCGGCGGCCCTCAAGGACCGCCTCGAGACCTTCGACCTGGCGGAGGAGTCCGAGCGCCTGCGCGAGATCATCCGCACCGGCAAGGGCCAGAAGAAGACCCGTGCGCTGAAGCGCCTCAAGGTCGTCTCCGCGTTCCTGCAGACCACCAACAAGCCCAACGGCATGGTGCTGGACTGCGTCCCGGTCATCCCGCCGGACCTGCGTCCGATGGTGCAGCTGGACGGTGGCCGCTTCGCGACCTCCGACCTGAACGACCTGTACCGCCGCGTGATCAACCGCAACAACCGCCTGAAGCGGCTTCTCGACCTCGGCGCGCCCGAGATCATCGTGAACAACGAGAAGCGCATGCTCCAGGAGGCCGTCGACGCCCTGTTCGACAACGGCCGTCGCGGCCGTCCGGTCACCGGCCCGGGCAACCGCCCGCTGAAGTCCCTCAGCGACATGCTGAAGGGCAAGCAGGGTCGTTTCCGCCAGAACCTGCTCGGCAAGCGCGTCGACTACTCGGCCCGTTCGGTCATCGTCGTCGGCCCGCAGCTCAAGCTGCACCAGTGCGGTCTGCCCAAGGCCATGGCGCTGGAGCTCTTCAAGCCGTTCGTGATGAAGCGCCTGGTCGACCTGAACCACGCGCAGAACATCAAGTCGGCCAAGCGCATGGTCGAGCGTGCCCGCCCGGTCGTGTGGGACGTGCTCGAAGAGGTCATCGCCGAGCACCCCGTCCTGCTGAACCGTGCGCCCACCCTGCACCGCCTCGGCATCCAGGCCTTCGAGCCCCAGCTGGTCGAGGGCAAGGCCATCCAGATCCACCCGCTCGTCTGCACCGCGTTCAACGCGGACTTCGACGGTGACCAGATGGCCGTCCACCTGCCGCTCTCCGCGGAGGCGCAGGCCGAGGCCCGCATCCTGATGCTGTCCTCGAACAACATCCTGAAGCCGGCCGACGGTCGCCCCGTCACCATGCCGACCCAGGACATGGTGCTCGGTCTGTTCTTCCTGACCTCGGACCGGGAGACGGTGAAGGGCGGTGGCCGTTCCTTCTCCTCGACCGCCGAGGCCGTCATGGCCTTCGACGCCCGCGAGCTGGACGTCCAGGCCCCGATCGAGCTGCGCCTGCCGGCCGGCACCGTCCCGCCGCGCGGCTGGACCCCGCCGGTGGACGAGGAGGGCCAGACGGCCTGGTTCGACGGCGAGCCGTTCCGCCTGACCACCACCCTGGGCCGCGCGCTCTTCAACGAGCTGCTGCCCGAGGACTACCCGTTCGTCGACTACGAGGTGGGCAAGAAGCAGCTCTCCGCGATCGTCAACGACCTGGCGGAGCGCTACCCCAAGGTCGTCGTCGCGGCGACCCTGGACAACCTGAAGGCGGCCGGTTTCCACTGGTCGACCCGCTCGGGTGTCACCGTCTCCATCTCCGACGTCGTCGTCCCGCCGAACAAGCCCCAGATCCTCGAGGGCTACGAGGCGAAGGCGGAGAAGGTCCAGCGTCAGTACGAGCGTGGCCTGATCACCAACGACGAGCGCAAGCAGGAGCTCATCGGCATCTGGACCCAGGCGACCAACGAGGTCGCCGAGGCCATGAACGAGAACTTCCCGAAGACGAACCCCATCTTCATGATGGTCGACTCGGGTGCTCGTGGAAACATGATGCAGATGCGCCAGATCGCCGGTATGCGTGGTCTGGTGTCGAACGCCAAGAACGAGACCATCCCGCGACCCATCAAGGCGTCGTTCCGTGAGGGTCTCACCGTGCTGGAGTACTTCATCTCCACCCACGGTGCCCGTAAGGGTCTGGCGGACACCGCCCTCCGTACCGCCGACTCCGGCTACCTCACCCGTCGTCTGGTCGACGTCTCCCAGGACGTCATCATTCGCGAGGAGGACTGCGGCACCGAGCGCGGCCTGAAGCTGGCGATCGGCACCGTCGGTGCGGACGGCGTGCTGCGCAAGGCCGACGACGTCGAGACCAGCGTGTACGCCCGCATGCTCGCCGAGGACATCACGGTGGACGGCAAGCTCCTTGCCACCGCCAACACCGACCTCGGTGACGTGCTGATCGACGAGCTGATCCGCCACGGCATCGGCGAGGTCAAGACCCGCTCGATCCTGACCTGCGAGTCGGCCGTCGGCACCTGCGCCTTCTGCTACGGGCGTTCGCTGGCCACCGGCAAGCTGGTCGACATCGGTGAGGCGGTCGGCATCATCGCCGCCCAGTCCATCGGTGAGCCCGGTACCCAGCTGACGATGCGTACCTTCCACACCGGTGGTGTGGCCGGTGACGACATCACCCAGGGTCTGCCGCGTGTCGTCGAGCTCTTCGAGGCCCGTACCCCCAAGGGTGTGGCCCCGATCTCGGAGGCCACCGGCCGGGCGCGGATCGAGGACACCGAGAAGACCCGCAAGCTCGTCATCACCCCGGACGACGGCAGCGACGAGATCGCCTACCCCGTCTCCAAGCGTGTGAAGCTGCTGGTCAGCGAGGGCGAGGCGGTCGAGGTCGGCCAGAAGCTGACCATGGGTGCCACCAACCCGCACGACGTCCTGCGCATCATGGGCCAGCGTGCCGTCCAGATCCACCTGGTCGCCGAGGTCCAGAAGGTCTACAACTCGCAGGGTGTGTCGATCCACGACAAGCACATCGAGATCATCATCCGGCAGATGCTCCGCCGCGTGACGATCATCGAGTCGGGCGACGCCGAGCTGCTCCCGGGCGAGCTCGTCGAGCGCGGCCGCTTCGAGACCGAGAACCGTCGCGTGGTCGCCGAGGGCGGTCACCCCGCCTCCGGTCGTCCGCAGCTGATGGGTATCACCAAGGCCTCGCTGGCCACCGAGTCCTGGCTGTCGGCCGCCTCCTTCCAGGAGACGACCCGGGTCCTCACCGACGCGGCGATCCACGCCAAGTCGGACCCGCTGCTGGGCCTCAAGGAGAACGTCATCCTCGGTAAGCTCATCCCGGCCGGTACGGGTCTGCCCCGTTACCGCAACATCCGGGTCGAGCCGACCGAGGAGGCCAAGGCCGCGATGTACTCGGCCGTCGGCTACGACGACTACGACCTGTCGCCCTTCGGCGCCGGCTCCGGCCAGGCGGTCCCGCTGGACGACTACGACTACGGCCCGTACACCGGCTGAGTCCGACGTTCGGCTGTCAGGGCGGTCACCCCTCGCGGGGTGGCCGCCCTGCGGCGTTTCCGCTGCGGGGGCCGGGGCGTAGGGGGCGCCGGGAGCCCTGCGGGGCACGGATTAGGTTCCCCGGCACAAGTCGCGTAGAGTCGTGTTTACCGACGCGGGGTGGAGCAGCTCGGTAGCTCGCTGGGCTCATAACCCAGAGGTCGCAGGTTCAAATCCTGTCCCCGCTACTCAGTAGCAAACGAAGGGCCCGGAGGCATCAAGCCTCCGGGCCCTTCGTCGTTCCCGGGAGCCGCCCCTCCCTCGTGCGGGGGAGGGGCCGGAACCGCTCTGGTGAGGGAGGCGGGGGAGGGGGCGGCCGGGGGAGGCTTCGGGTGTCGGGACGGCGGGGCTTTCGAAGGGGGCCGGGCATGAGGCGGGTACTGGGCGCGATGGCGATCACGGGGGCGGTGCTGGTCGGGATGTCGGCCTGCCTGCCCTTCGGGGACGACCAGGAGCACCGGACCGTGGACTACGGGGTGTCGGAGCCGGTCAGGGGACTGGTGGTCGAGGCGCACACCGGCGGGATCGTGGTGACCGGCGGCGGCGACGCGGTGCACGTGACCGAGGCGCAGAACTACCGGGGCGAGGCGCCGCGGACCACGCACGGGGTGAAGGACGGCGTGCTGCGGCTGACGTACGACTGCCGGGGCTGCGGTGTCGGGTACACCGTGCAGGTGCCGGCCGGGACGAAGGTGCGGGTGACCCAGGAGACCGGCGGGGTGCGGCTGGTCGGGCTGGCCGCCGAGGTGGAGGTCTCGGTGGACACCGGCGGGGTCGAGGCCACCCGGCTGACCTCGCAGACCGTCCGGTTGAGCACCCGGACCGGCGGGGTGCGGGCCGAGTTCGCGGCGGCGCCCGTGAAGGTGGAGGCGAAGGCGGAGACCGGCGGGGTGCGGGTCAGGGTGCCGACCGGGGAGGCGTACGCGGTGGACGCGCACGCCGGGGCCGGCGGAGTGGAGCTCGGGATCCCCTCGCAGCCGGGGGCGGCGCGCAGCATCACGGCGCGTACGGGCGCCGGCGGGGTGTCGGTCGACGGTGTCTGATCGGGCCGTTCCGGAGGTCCTGCCGGTAGGGCATGATCTTCTCCGCGGGGGCGGCGCCCCCGGACCCGGGGGAGGGGCGACGGTGGTGCGAACGGCGCGCTGGCGGAGCTGGTCGGCCGGGCTGAGTCCGTACGTGCTGGACTCGCTGCTGGCCGTGGCATCGGCCGGGATCTCGGTCTGGGCGGTCGGCAACGACGACACGGCCTGGCCGTGGTGGGTCTACCTGGTGGCGGTGTCCGCCTCGCTGTCGCTGCCCTGGCGGCGCCGGGCGCCGCTGTCCGCGCTGGCGGCGGGCAGCGTGGCCTTCATGACGCTGTCCGTGGTGGCGCACTCGGCGAGTCCGCAGGTGCCGCTGGCCGGGGTGATCGGCATCTACACGGTGGCGGAGCGCTCCCCGGACCGGCAGCGCTGGACGGTGCTGGCGGTGGTGGTGGTCGCCAACGTGATCGGCACCCACTCGCTCAACGGCATGCTGTTCAGCCTGCTCACCTCGGTCGGCTCGTTCGTCTTCGGCTCGCTGGTGCGCGCCCAGCGGCGGCTGGCCCGGCTGGAGGCCGAGCGGGCCCGTGAGGCGGGGGAGCGGGCGGCGAGTGAGGCGGGCCGCGCGGTGGTGGAGGAGCGGGCCCGGATCGCCCGGGAGATGCACGACATCCTGGCGCACGCCGTCTCACTGATGATCATCCAGGCCGAGGCCGGGCCGCTGGTGGTGCACGCCGACCCGGACCGGGCGATCCGCGCCTTCGACACCATCGCCGACACGGGCCGCGACGCGATGGTCCAACTGCGGCGCGTCCTCGGAGTGCTGAAGGAGGAGGGGGCCGGCCCCGAGCTGGCCCCGCAGCCCCGGCTGGCCGAACTCGCCGACGTGGCCGAGCGGGTGCGCCGGGCCGGGCCTGCGGTGGAGCTCGAACTGGCCGACGGGCTGGTCGCGGTGCCCGCCGACCTCCAGGCGGCGGCGTACCGGATCGTGCAGGAGGCGCTGACCAACACGGTCAAGCACTCCGGCGCCGACCGGGTGGCGGTCCGGGTGCGGCGGTCCGGGGACACCCTGGAGGTCGTGGTGTCCGACAACGGGCGCGGGCTGCCGGTGACCGCCGACGGCGCGGTGAACGGCTGGTCCGGCGGCCGCGGGCTGGTCGGCATCCGGGAGCGGGCAGCGGCCTGCGGCGGGCGGGCCGAGGCCGGACCCGGACCGGAGGGCAAGGGCTTCCTGGTGAGTGCCCGGCTGCCGTTGGGGGCGCCGGGCGTGGTGGAGAAGGTGGGCGGATGAAGCCGATTCGGGTGGTCGTCGCGGACGACCAGGAGCTGGTGCGGGCAGGGTTCGGGATGATCCTGGACGCGCAGCCCGACATCGAGGTGGTGGCCGAGGCCTGCGACGGCGCCGAGGCGGTCGAGGCGGTCCGCGTCCACGGGCCGGACGTCCTGCTGCTGGACGTCCGGATGCCGGTCATGGACGGGCTGGAGGCGGCCCGCCGGGTCTGCGCCGAGTTCCCGTCCACCAAGGTGATCATGCTGACCACCTTCGACGCCGACGACTACGTCTTCGACGCGCTGTACGCGGGCGCCAGCGGCTTCCTGCTCAAGGACGTCCGGCGGGACGACCTGGCGCACGGGGTGCGGATGGTGGCCTCCGGGGAGGCGCTGCTCGCGCCCTCGGTGACCAGGCGGCTGATCGGCGAGTTCGCCGCCCGCCGCCCGGGCTCGCCCGAGCGGGCGGTGCGGCCGCCGTCCAGGCTGCTGGAGCAGCTCACCCTGCGCGAGCAGGAGACCCTGCGGCTGCTGGCGCGCGGGCTCTCCAACGCGGAGATCGCGGCCGAGCTGGTGGTCAGCGAGCACACGGTGAAGACGCACGTCAGCAATGTGCTGAGCAAGCTGGGGCTGCGGGACCGGGTGCACGCGGTGGTGTTCGCGTACGAGGCCGGCGCGGTGGTGGCGGGGGAGGGGTAGGGGCCCTCCTGCGGGGCCCTGGCGGGCGCGCGGGGCCGGGGCTCCCCCGTGCGGGGGAGGCGGCGGGTTCGCCGGTGCGGGCGATCCGCGACGAGGGGTGCGGCGGACAGCATCTGTGGTGTCGGAACGGACCACGGGCCAGGGGCCACGGGCCACTGATCACCACAGGAGATCGTCGGATGGACACCTTGCAGCAGAACCGCCGCACCGCCTACGCCGTCGTCGGCGCCCCCGCCCTGATGGCCCTCTACGGGGGGATCCGGCTGATCCCGGGCTCCCGGGCGCCCGGCCTCGGCTGGACGGTCGGCCACACCGCGATGTTCGCCGGGCTGCTGCTGTTCGCCCCGGTCCTGCTCGCCCTGCGCGGGCTGCTCGCCCCGCGCGGCACCACGGCCGGGCGGCTCGCGGCCGGTGCCGCGCTCGGGACGGCGTTCGCGGGCCTGGCGGCCTCGCTGGTGCAGATCGGGATCGACCTGTACGTCGGCCTGGCGGCGGCGGACAAGGCCGGGCAGTCGCGGATGTTCGACCGCGTTCAGAGCGTCCCCGGGGTGCTGCCCGCCGTCTACCGGATCGGCCCGCTGCTGTTCTACGTCGGCCTGCTGGCCCTGCTGGTCGCCGCCGCGGTGGGCGCGGCCCGGACGCTGCCCTGGTGGAGCCCGGTGCTGATGCTGGTCGGCACCGCCGCCTCGGGGGTCGACCTGGCGCTGATCCCGGTGGCCTCGGTCTGCTACCTGGCGGCGCTGGCCCCGCTGGCCCGCCGCTCCGCCGCGCCCCGCCCGGCACTGGCCTGACCGGGTGCCCCGGACGGGCAGTACGGATGGGCGCCCGCCCCCACGGGGGAGGGGCGGACGCCCGTCAACTCATCCGGAACACCGGTCCGCGCGGGGTGAACGGCAGCCCGGCGCCCCGGGGGACGAGGAAGGCGTGCTCACGGCGCACCCGCAGCACGTCGCACGCGCCGTCGGTGATCACCAGCACGGGCGCCCCGCGCGGGAAGTCCTCGGCCCGCTCCAGCAGGTCGACGCCCGGCTGCAGCTCGGTGCCGCCGCGCCCGCGCACCCGGACCCGGCCGGCGATCTCGCCGACCGGGACGTACCCGGCGTCGTGCGGTGCGGCGTCGCAGTGCACCACCCGGGCCGCGGGCACGTCCCGGGCGGCCGCGTACGAGGCGATCGCGCCGAGCGCCTTGCCGAGCAGCACCCGGTTCATCGAGCCGGAGGTGTCCAGGACGACGCCGAAGGTGCAGCGCGGCACCTCCTCGGGCGGGTGGTAGCGGCCGGCCCGGGGGATGTCCGGGGTGGCGGACTGCCGTCGGGCCGGGCGGGAGTAGCTGCGGACCGGCTCCGGGCGGGGCACGAACTCGTCGAACCAGCGGGCCAGCCGGGCGTCCCAGGGCAGCGGCGGGTGGGCGAGGGCGCGGATCTCCTCGACCAGCCCGGCGGGCAGCAGCCCGCGTTCGCGCTGGTGCAGCTCGAAGCCCTGCTGGAGGCCGCGGCGGTAGAAGTCGTCGAGGTCCACGTAGTCGCGCGGGCCGCGGTCCAGCGGTGCGCCGAGGATGTCCGGGCGGTTCTTGCCGGCCAGGGTGGCGAGCCGGCGGATCCGGCGCTCGTCGCGGACGATCCGGTCGTACACCTCCTCGGCCGACAGCCCCTTCAGCTGCGGGTCGTGCAGCAGGCCTTCCGGCATGTCGCCGACGCCCATCTCCAGCAGCCAGCCGTTGATGACGTAGTCGGCGGCGACGTTGAAGAGGAACGGGTCCCGGCCGCCGCGGCGCTCGCCGTGCCGCAGGGCGGCGTGCAGCATCTCGTGGCCGAGGATGAACCGCCACTCCTCGTCGGTCTGCTGGCGCAGCGGGTTGATGTAGACCTCGCCGGCCTCGGCGTTGACGGCGGCGATGGTGATGCCGTGGGCGCGGGCCAGCTCGGCGTCGGCGACGACGGTGAGGCCGGCCGCGATGCCGCCGAGCAGCGGGTAGGAGGAGACGAACCAGCCGAGCGCCCTGGTCCACGGCCGTTCGGGCAGGCGCTCGCCGGTCTCCTGGTCGAAACGGCCGCCGGCCCGGTCCATCGCGGCCGACATGGTGCGGGTGAGGGCGGCGGCGAAGGCCATCGACCAGTCCTCCGGGGTGTGGCCGTGGTCCTGCCACTCGACCAGCAGCTGGTCGTGGTCGGCGGTGCCGGCCGTCCCGGCGGTGACGGCGGGCGGCAGGCCGTCGCGGCGCCAGCGGGCGGCCAGCTCCTCCTCGTCGCCGCCCGGGTACTCCTGCGGGAGGGCGACCGGGGGGCGGCCGACCGGGAAGGTCGCGAGGAAACGGTTCACCACCGCGCAGCGGGCCGCCTCCTCGTAGGCGTCGGGCTGGACCCGGACACCCCGGGCGGCCGGGACGTGGCCGAAGCCCAGGTGCAGCAGGCAGTGCGCCAGCACCCAGGCCCACTCCTCCGGCTCGGCCCGGCGGCGCGGGTTGACGTGCACGGTGCCGTCGGAGTCGACCACCGCCCAGCCGCCGGGCGGGGCCAGCCCGCAGTCGTCCCGGCGGCAGAAATCGGCGGGCACGGCGTCGAAGGCCGGGTTCTGGCGCAGCAGCCGGACCCCCTCGGCGAAGACCTCCGCGCCCGGGTCCGGCTTCTTCGCACCCTTGTGGACGGAAGGGCTCACCGGCGGGCCTCGACCAGCCGGGGCATGTCCCGGGCCGCCTCGATCAGGAACCAGGAGGGCAGCACCGGATTGCCGTCCGCACCGTCGGCGATCACCGTCTGGGCGACCTCCACCGAGATCTCGGCCAGCTGCACCAGCAGCGACTTGGCCCGGAAGGCGGTCTGCCGCTGCGCCCCCGAGGCGTGCTCCTTGCTGGCCGGCAGCTCCTTGACCAGGCGGCCGCGGAAGGCGTCGGCCAGGTAGTAGAGCAGGTCGCGGTCCTCCAGCCGGTGCGGCCAGCGGGCGTCGCCCTTGAGGATCGCCTCCAGGCCGTACGCGTTGCGGACGATCTTGGCGTAGCCGCAGAAGGCGATCGCGTGCTGCGGGGTGAGCAGCCCGTACGCGAGCACCTTGAGGGTCTCCTCGTCCAGGGTGGGGCCGAAGGAGTGCAGCGCGTCGGAGAGCATGTGCCAGGCGCGCGGGGTGGAGAACGGCTCCTCGGTCTTCGGCGGGGCGGACCACAGGTGGTCGGGCCGGTCGGTGACGTAGTCGATGACCCAGGGGTGGATGCCGGCGCCGGCCGCCCAGCGCAGCCAGTCCGCGGCGCTGGCCCGCAGGTGCACGTGGACCATGCGGTTGACCAGCGCGGACGCCATCGGCCGGGCGAGCGCGCCGTCGGTGGCGCGGTTCCCGGCGCCGATCACGATCGAGCCGGGCGGCAGCTCGTACGAGCCGATCCGGCGGTCCAGGATCAGCGAGTAGAACGCCTTCTGGACGTCCGGGGTCGCCGCGTTGAGCTCGTCCAGGAACAGGCAGTACGGCTCGTCGCGGGCGATCTGCTCGGGCGGGCAGAACCGGGAGCGGCCCTCCGGGGTCAGCTGCGGGACGCCGATCAGGTCCTCCGGGGCGAGCTGGGTGCCGACCAGGCTCACGCACTCCAGGCCGAGCGACTCGGCGAACTCCCTTACCAGTGAGGACTTCCCGATCCCGGGCGCGCCCCAGAGGAACACCGGTCGGACGGTGGCCAGCCCGAGCAGCAACTCGGGAATCTGGACGGGCGAGACGCTGACTGCTCCCTGCACGGGGCTCCTTGGCGAGTGGTGGGGTGACCGGCCCAGTGTGCGGCGGCAGTTGACGCGGCGCACCCGGATTTTCGCTGGCGCCCCGAACCGGGCCGCCCGTACCGTCCGGGGCATGAACGCGAAACGCCCCCTGATCGCCGTCCTCACCGGCGCGGGCATCTCGACCGACTCGGGCATCCCCGACTACCGCGGCCCGCAGGGGCTCTGGCAGCGGGACCCGTCGGCCCAGGACCTGGTCACCATCGGCCCGTACCGTGCCGATCCCGAGGTGCGGCGGCGGGCCTGGCGGCTGAGGCTGGAGACGGGCGTGCTGGGGGCTGAGCCGAACGCCGGGCACCGGGCGCTGGTCGATCTGGAGCGCTCGGGGCTGCCGCTGCGGGTGCTCACCCAGAACGTGGACGGGCTGCACCAGCGGGCCGGGCTGCCCCCGCGCAAGGTGCTCGAACTGCACGGCACCGCACTGGAGGTGCAGTGTCTGGGCTGCGGGGCGACGGGGCCGATGGCGGAGGCGCTGCGGCGGGTCGAGGCGGGCGAGCCGGACCCCGCCTGCCGGGCGTGCGGGGGGATCCTGAAGCCGCGCACGGTGATGTTCGGCGAGAACCTGGACCAGGAGGTGCTCGGGCAGGCCGACTCGATCGCCCGGGCCTGCGACGTGTTCATCGCGGTCGGTACCAGCCTCCAGGTGTTCCCGGTGGCCGCGCTGCCGTACGACGCGGTGCGGACGGGGTCGAAGCTGATCATCCTGAACGCCGAGCCGACGCCGTACGACGAGGCCGCTGACGAGGTGATCCGCGAGCCGATCTCCCAGGCGCTGCCGGCCCTGGTGCGCAGGCTGGTGGGGGAGGGGCTCTGAGGAAGGGGCTTAAAAAGGGGTGAACCGCATGCGTACGATGATCCTTCCGGCTCCCCCCTCATGGCCTGGAGTGATCGAGCGATGACGACGACGGCGAAGTTCGACCCCTGGTCGGCGGCGTTCGTGGCCCACCCGTACGACGCGTACGCCGAGTTGCGCGAGCACGCGCCGGTGACGTACTTCGAGCCGACCGGGCAGTGGCTCGTCTCGCGGCACGAGGACGTCAGCGCGCTCCTGCGCGACCGGCGGCTCGGGCGCACCTACACCCACCGCTTCAGCCACCAGGAGTTCGGGCGGCCCGAACCCGACCCGGCGCACGAGCCCTTCCACACCCTCAACGACTTCGGGCTGCTCGACCTGGAGGCCCCCGACCACACCCGGATCCGCCGGCTGGTCTCCAAGGCCTTCACCCCGCGCATGGTCGAGGGCCTGCGGCCGACCGTCCAGCGGCTCGCCGGGGAACTCGTCGACGGCCTGCTCGCGGCCGGCGGCGGCGACCTGATCGCCGCCGTCGCCGAGCCGCTGCCGGTCGCCGTGATCGCCGAGATGCTCGGCGTGCCGGAGGGCGACCGGCACCTGCTGCGGCCCTGGTCCGCCGACATCACCGGCATGTACGAGCTCAACCCGAGCGAGGAGGCCGCCCGCAAGGCCGTCACCGCGAGCACCGAGTTCTCCGACTACCTGCGCGCCCTCATCCGCGAACGCCGCACCGCCCCCGGCACCGACCTGATCAGCGCGCTGATCCAGGCCCAGGAGGGCTCCGACGCGCTCAGCGAGCAGGAGATGATCTCCACCTGCGTGCTGCTGCTCAACGCCGGCCACGAGGCGACCGTCAACACCACCGGCAACGGCTGGTGGGCGCTGTTCCGCAACCCCGGCGAACTCGCCCGGCTGCGCGGCGCGACCGACGCGCTCCTGCCCACCGCCATCGAGGAGCTGATGCGCTGGGACACCCCGCTGCAGCTGTTCGAACGGTGGGTCCTGGAGGACATCGAGCTGCGCGGCGTCACCATCCCGCGCGGCTCCGAGGTCGCCCTCCTCTTCGGCTCCGCCAACCGCGACCCCGAGCGCTTCACCGACCCCGACCGCCTCGACCTCGGCCGCACCGACAACCCCCACATCACCTTCGGCGCCGGCATCCACTTCTGCCTCGGCGCCCCGCTCGCCAGGCTGGAACTCGCCGAGTCCTACGGCGCCCTCCTGCGCCGCGCCCCCGGCCTGCGCCTGGCCCGCGAACCCGAGTGGAACCCGGGCTACGTGATCCGGGGCCTCCGGGAACTGGTGGTCGAGGTCTGAAATCCCCCCTGACGCCGGGGAACCGGGTTCGGGGGCGGTGCGTCGAAGGGCCATGACGAAGCGCAGCGTCGCAGGGCATGGCCGTTCCCGCCGTCGGGTGGGGCTGCTACTCGCCGCCGGGTTGGCCGTCGGCCCGGCGCTGGCGGGGTGCGGGAGTACGGCGGGCGGGGGGCCCGCGGTGGTGCGGGCCTCGACGTCGGGGAGCCGGGCGGCGGTGGATCCGGGGCAGGTGGCGGCGGTCGCGGCCGGGACCAGCGCGTTCGGGCTGGACCTGCTGCACGCGCTGACCGCGACGCCGGACGGGGCGGGGCGCAACGTCGTGGTCTCGCCGGCCGGGCTGGCGGGCGTGCTCGGGATGCTGCTGCCGGGGGCGCGCGGCGCCACCGCCGAGGAGCTGGCCAAGGCCCTGCACACCGGGCTCGACCCGCGCCAGTACGCCCTCGCCGTCGGCGCGCCGGACAGCGGGAGCCGGGCCGGCGGCGACCAGGTCGTCCTGCGCCGGTCCGACGCCCTGTGGACGCAGCAGGGCCTGGCCGTCGCCCCGGAGTACCTGGACACGCTCGCCGCCGCCTTCGACACCGGCGTGCACCCCGTCGACTTCGCCAGGGACCAGGCCGGTGCCCGCGGGAGCATCAACGCGGCGGTGGAGAAGGCCACCGAGGGGCGGATCAAGGAGCTCTTCGGCCCGCGGCAGATCACCGCCGACACCCGGCTGGCACTCACCGACGCGCTCTACCTGAAGGCGGCGTGGGCCTCCGGGTTCAAGCCCGCGAACACCTCCGAGCGCCCCTTCCACCGGCTGGACGGCTCCACCCCGTCGGTGAGCACGATGAGCCGCACCGGCACCCTCCGGTACGCCGAGGGCTCCGGCGGCATCGTCGGCGAACCCTGGCAGGCCGTCGAACTCCCGTACGCGGGAGGCGGGTTGGCGATGGACCTGATCGTCCCCGCGCAGGGCGGGTACGCGGCCTTCAGCAAGGGCCTGGACCAGGCCCAGCTCGACCGGATCCTCGGCGGGCTCGACGAGCGGTCCGTCGACCTGACCCTGCCGCGGTTCCACTTCGACACGGCCAACGACCTCGTCCCCGCCCTGCGCTCACTCGGCGTCAAGGCGGCCTTCGACGCACCCGACTTCACCGGCATCACCGGCAAGGAGCCGCTCGGCCTGGGCGCGGTGGTGCAGAAGGCCACCGTCGAGGTGGACGAGGACGGTACGGTCGCGGCGGCCGGCAGCGGCGCCGGGGTGGTGGTGATGGCGGCGCCGGCCGCGCCGGAGTCCGTCCAGCTGCACATCGACCGGCCGTTCCTGTTCCTGATCCGCGACACCGCCGACGGGCGGCCGCTGTTCCTCGGCCAGGTCACCGACCCGCAGGCGCCCTGAGCCGACCCGCAGGCCAAGCAGCCGAAACAGCCGAAGCAGCCGGGGGAGGACCGGGCGTCACCAGGCCGGGTAGCGCCCGCCGAGCGCCGGGTGGGCCGGGTCGCGGCTGCCGAACAGCACCAGCAGGTCGTCCGCGACCCGCAGCAGTTCGGCCCGGCCCTCGACCGCCCCCGCCCACTCGGCGGGCAGCGCCGAGGCGCCGTACGCGGCGCCGACCAGGTTGCCGCAGACCGCGCCGGTGGAGTCGCTGTCCCCGGAGTGGTTCACCGACAGCAGCAGCGCGCTGCGCACCGGGTCGGGTTCGAGGGTGGTCGCCAGCAGCGAGTACACCGCGATGGCCAGGCACTCCTCGGCGGTCCAGCCGAGCCCGACCCGCTCCACGGACTCCGCCGTCGGCTGCGACTCCTGGGCCACCCGGACGGCCCGGGCCAGCGCCTGCACCGTCTCCTTGGAGCTCGGCAGCTCGCGGATCTGCTCCACGGTCTCGCCGACCGCCGCCCACGGCTCGGTCCCGTTGGCGAGCCGCTCGACCAGCGCCGCGAAGGCGCCCGCCGAGAGGTAGCCGGTCGGGTGCCCGTGGGTGAGCTGGGCGCACTGCACGGCCAGCCCGAAGGACAGCTCGACGCCCAGCCGGGCCAGCCCGAACGGCGCCGAGCGCATCACCGTGCCGCAGCCCTTGGAGTCCGGATTGATCGGCCCCGGCTGCCCGATCACGGACGGCGACTCGAACTCCGGGTGCTCGGACACCCCGCTCATGCAGGCGTTGCCGGGCGCCCGCGACGCGTACAGGAAGGGCCTGGTCAGCAGCCAGCCGTCGTACGGGCGGGGCTGCGGCGCGGTGGCCGGCGAGTCCTGGCGCTGGGTCAGCAGCCAGCGCCGGTACGCGGCGTGGACGGCCTCCGGCACCGAGCCGCCGCCGCCCGTCCAGCCGCGGACGAACGCGCGGATCAGGCCCTCGGCGGTGAACAGGGTCATCTGGGTGTCGTCGGTGACTTCGACCGGCCCGGCGCCGGGCGGCAGCCCGGTCACGCCGTCCGGCCCGTACCGCTGCTGGATCTGGTGGAGCTGCTGGAACTCCACCGGCCAGCCCAGCGCATCGCCGACGGCCCCGCCGAGCAGCGCCCCGCGCACCCGGTCGCGGTATCCCGATTCGGCCGCCGACTCCGTCACGTCGATCCCCCTTGGTTCATGGCGGGATACGTTCTATCAGGTCTACCGGCGGATCTGCCCGGCGCGCCCGTGCAGCGCGGCGCGGTCGGCGGCGGCGCGCCCGGCCGCCCAGCCCACGCCGTCGCTCACCCGGACCCGCTGCGAGACCAGCTTGGGGAACAGCCGGCCGACCTCGTCGTCCACCGCCTCGGAGCGGGCCGCGAGCGCGGGCAGCAGCCGCTCGTCGGGCAGCAGCTGCTCCTCGGTGCCGTCCTCGCGCAGGTGCCGGCCGGCCGCGGCGGCGCTGGTCGCGCGCTCGGTGGCGGCGGTCAGCCGCTCGCGGATCCGCGCCGCGTACGCGACCAGGAAGGAGTGCCGGAACGCCTTGCTGCGCGAGTCCCGGCGGGAGCCGGCCTTGTTGAGCGCGTGGGTGGCCTGCACCAGCAGCGAGGTGTAGAGCAGTTCGACGCCGTCCAGGTCGCCGTCGAAGCCGACGACGGTGCAGAAGCCGAACTCCTTGGCCCACACCACCCGGCACCGGTTGGCCGCCGCGACGGCGTCCAGCAGCATCGTCTTGGGGCTCTCGTACGGGTTGTCCACGCCGATCCGCAGCGCCGCCGGGGTGTTCCGGTCGTCGCGGGTGGCGGCCAGCAGCGCGTCGTCGATGCTGTGCTGGGCCATCAGCTGCTGGGCCTTGGTGGTGAGCGCCTCGGCCTCCTCCGGGTACTCGGTGGACTCGGCCTTGGCCAGCAGCGCCCGGATCCGGGCCAGCATCCGCGGCTCGCCGGTCTGCGGGCCGGCGGCGCGTTCGGCCTGCGGCCGCCCGCCGGGCGCGGGGCCGACCGGGGAGATCGGCGGCAGCCGGCCCCAGGTCCGCAGCAGCTCCAGGGCGGCGGTGGCGAGCGCGAAGCGGTCCAGCCGGTGCCGGTCGGCGAAGGCGCCGAGGTACTGCTCGTCTCCCGGCCACCACACCTCGGCCTCCAGCTCGCGCAGCTGCTCGTGCCAGCGCCGGTCGAGGGCGGCCGCGGCGTGCCGACGGCCCTCGGCGGCGATCAGGTCCACCGCGAGGGCCAGGTGGACGGGCTTGAGCCCGCGCCGGACCACCCGGGCCAGGTCGGCCGGGCGCCACCCGGCGGACCAGCAGCGGCCGACGGCGGTGTCCGCGTACGCCAGCAGGGCCCGGCTGACCGCCGGCCACTGCCCGGCCGAGGCGGCGAGCAGCGACGCCCCGGTGTCCAGGGCGAGGTCCAGCGTCTCGTCCGGGGCCGTCAGCACCGATCGCACCGCCTGCTCCAGCAGTGGGCCGGCGCCCCCGTCCCCGTCCTGCTGCGCGCGCTTGCCCACGGTGTGTCCCTGCTCTCCTCGACGGTCCGGCCTCCCGCCCATGATGCCGGAGCGCCCGGCCCCTTCGACGGGACCGGGCGCTCCGGGTGACGCAGGCGACTCAGCGCTCGACGGCCTTGGCCAGGATCTCCGGGGCGCGCTCCAGCAGCCGCCCGGCCGCGAAGCGGATGCCGAGGGCGGCGACCAGGGCGCCGTAGAGCGGGCCGACCAGCAGGACCGGCCAGGTCGGGCCGGCCGAGAGCAGCGCCCAGCCGAGGTAGCCGCTCACCGGCAGGGAGAGCAACGCCACACCGAACAGCGAGCCGAACTGGTTCACCAGCACCAGGCCGCCCTGCCCGGGGGCGGCGTTGCGCATCGGGTTGCTGTCAGCCGGCATGGTGTACGGCGCCAGCACGCTGAGCGTCGCGCCGAGCGCGACGCCGCAGCCGAGCAGGGCGAGCGCGAGGCCGAGTGCGGACGGCAGGCCGGCCCAGTCGCCGGTGGCGGCGGCCAGTACGGGCCCGAGCACCAGCGTCACCGGAACGGCGTACGACAGCACCGCGTAGGCCCGGCCGCGCAGCTCGTCCCGGGCGTCGGCCGGGGTGAGCAGGGTGGCGGCGACCATCCAGAACGCCGAGCCGTCCATGCCGAACAGGTTGAGCATCTGCAGCCCGAGGAACATCCCGGTCATCGCCAGCAGGTAGACGCTCGACCAGCCCTGGACCATCGACAGCACGCAGATCACCAGCGTCATGCCGATGCTGGTGAACACCGCGGCCTTGGCCCGCGGCTCCCGCCAGGCGTACCGGAGGTGGCGCTGCATCACCGCGCCTACCCGGCCCTCGGGCAGGAAGCTCCAGCCGCGCGAGCTCTGCACGCCGCGGGCCACCTCCAGGGTGGAGGAGTCGGCGGTGACCATCAGCTCCTGGAGGCTGCCGCGCCACCAGCGCAGCAACAGGGCGAGCAGCGCCGCGGCCGCGGCGAGCTGGAACAGCGCCAGCCCGTACCGGCCCTCGCCGGCGGTGCGGGCCGCGTCCGCCGCGCCGACCGGCGGCAGCCAGCGCAGCACGGAGGCGATCGGCGCCAGCGGGCTGAGGTCGAGGTGGTCCCCGGGCCGGCCGAAGACGCTCTGCGAGCCGACGTTGGCGGCCTGCACGAGCAGGGCGAACAGCAGTCCGCCGAAGATCGCGAAGTCCTTGCCGCGCCGGCTGGAGAGCATCCGGGCGTTGCCGGCGGCGACCGCCCGGGAGAGCGTGACCAGGCAGAGCACGGCCAGCGGGACGCCGACCAGCGCGGCCGCGGCCGAGGCACCGCCGTTGGCGCCGGACAGCGCCGCGCCGGTCACCAGCACCAGGCTGACCAGCGGGCCGGGTCCGATCAGCGCGGCCAGCAGCGAGCCGCGCAGCAGCGGGCCGGGCCGCAGCGGGAGCATGGTGAGCCGGGTCGGGTCGGCACTCTCGTCGCTGGAGAAGAGGAACAGCGGCAGCGCCGCCCAGCCGAGGGTGAGCACGCCGAGCAGCATCACCCCGGCGTCCCCGGAGCCGTCGAAGCGCCCGTTCATCATGGCGAGGGCGAAGGCGATGCCGGCCGCGAAGGCCAGGCCGAGGACACCGCCGATGACGTACACGGCGGTCCGGCCGGGGCTGCGCCGCAGGCCGTTGCGCAGCAGCCGCAGCTTGAGCGCGACCAGGGCGCGGACCACCGTCCGCCCGTCGGGCACCGGGGTACGGGCGGCCGCGGGGACGGTGCTCACTGCCCGCCCCCGAGCTGCGCGCCGGCCTGCCCGCCGAGCTGCCCGTTGCCGGCCGGCGCGTTCCCGCCGGCCTGCCCACCGGCCTGTCCGCCGAGCCAGCCGAGCGCCTGGCCGTCGTCCTCGCGGACGCCGATCAGGCCGAGGAAGGCCTCGTGGAGGCTGCGCCCGCCGCGCACGGTGTCCAGCGGGCCCTGGGCGATCACCCGGCCGGCGTTGACCACGGCGACCCAGTCGCAGAGCTGTTCGACCAGTTCCATCACGTGGCTGGAGAAGACCACGGTGGATCCGGCCGCCGCGTACCGCTTGAGCACGCCGCGGATGGTCTGCGCGGAGACCGGGTCGACGCCCTCGAAGGGCTCGTCGAGGAACAGCACGTCGGGGTTGTGCAGCAGCGCGGCGGCCAGACCGATCTTCTTGCGCATGCCGGTGGAGTAGTCGGCGACCAGCTTGTCGGCGTCGCGGGCGAGGTCCAGGACGGCCAGCAGTTCCTCCGCGCGGCGGTCCACCTCGGCGCCGGGCAGGCCGCGCAGCCGTCCGTTGTACTGCAGCAGTTCGCGGCCGCTGAGCCGCTCGAACATCCGCAGCCCCTCGGGCAGGATGCCGATCCGGGCCTTGACCGCGACCGGGTCGGCCCAGACGTCGCCGCCGTGGATGAGGACGGTGCCCTGGTCGGGCCGGAGCAGGCCGGTGGCCATGGACAGCGTGGTGGTCTTGCCGGCGCCGTTCGGGCCGACCAGGCCGATGAAGGAGCCGGCCGGCAGCTCCAGGCTGAGTCCGGCGACGGCGGCCTGGCCGCCGAAGTGCTTCCACAGCCCCTGGATGCTGACGGCGGAGGGGGTAACGGGTACGGGGTGGTCGGACGGCGGCGGCGCTGACGCCTGCATGGCGGCCTTCTCTGTTCGCTGGCGGATGGGTGTCTCGGACTCAGCCTGTCACTGCGGAATCGGGCTGTCTCCCGAGTTGAGGATCCCCTGAGAGAGTGGGCCGAACGGGTGAGGCGCGCCGCCCGGACGGCGCGTTACGGCGGGTACCGGGCTGGAATTGGCAACTACTCAGCCCCGCCGTTCGTCCTGCACTATGAGGGACAGTGAGGGACAGCGAGGGGCGCGGGGCCGCGCCGGGTGCCGGGAGGTGCGGATGGCCGTTCAACCGTGGGGAGCCTCGGGCCCCGACGAGCCGGATCGCCGCGGGGACTGGCAGCCCCAGCCCGTCCCGAAGTCCGTCCCGCAGCCCGGGTTCCACACGGGGATGCGCGCCGGGCACGCGGACCGGGACCGGACGATCGACGTGCTGAAGGCCGCGTTCGCCGAGGGCCGGCTCTCCGCCGAGGAGTACGAGCAGCGCCACGAGCAGGCCTCCGTCGCGCAGACCTACGGCCAGCTGGCCGGGCTGGTGTCCGACCTGCCCTCCGGCCCGATGCCGGCGCCGATGGCCTTCGCCGCCCCGCCCGTCCCGGCGACCTTCCTCCCGCCGCCTCCGCCGCCGGTCCGCTCCGTCAACGGGCTGGCGGTCACCTCACTGGTCTTCGGCCTGACCGGCCTCTCGCTGCCCGCGGTGGTCGTCGGGCACCTCGCGAAGGCCCAGCAGAGCAGCCACGACCGGGCCGGCGACTGGATCTCCACCCTCGGCCTGCTCTTCGGCTACGCGGGCTGCGCGCTCTGGACGCTGCTGCTCCTGGTGATGCTGCAGGTGCCGGTCTGAGCGGGCCGGCCCGGGTGCGTCCCGCCCCGGTGGCGGCGGTCGGCGGGCTGTGGTAGAGCGGGTGGAGGGCGGCCCGACACCGGGTGGTCGCGTCCGGGACACTCCCGGGACATCCGGCCGAAGGTCGCGACCTGCGGCGTTGCATTTGTTTTGACCGCGCCCGATGCGCTAGGTACGCTCTGACCTTGTGCCTGGGGTGTCCCCGGGTCCTTGTGCGTGCATGCACACCGGTCGCCGCGCCGAGCCGGAGCGCCTTCCAGCGCCCCGCGCGTTGAGCGCCGTCGCTGTACATCAGCTCATGGGATTCCGTGTCGGAATAAGCCCAACACACCCGACCGCGTGGGTCGACCACGGGGCCGTGTGCGGGGGATCACCGCAGGTTAGTTTTACCAAGCCTTGGCACACAGAAAACGGAGAAACGGTGCCTACGATCCAGCAGCTGGTCCGAAAGGGCCGGCAGGACAAGGTCGAGAAGAACAAGACTCCCGCGCTGAAGGGTTCCCCGCAGCGTCGTGGGGTCTGCACGCGTGTGTACACGACCACCCCGAAGAAGCCGAACTCGGCTCTCCGCAAGGTCGCCCGTGTGCGCCTCACCAGCGGGATCGAGGTCACCGCTTACATCCCGGGCGAGGGCCACAATCTGCAGGAGCACTCCATCGTGCTGGTGCGCGGTGGTCGTGTGAAGGACCTTCCTGGTGTCCGCTACAAGATCATCCGCGGTTCGCTTGACACCCAGGGTGTCAAGAACCGCAAGCAGGCTCGCAGCCGCTACGGCGCCAAGAAGGAGAAGTAAGAATGCCTCGTAAGGGCCCCGCCCCGAAGCGCCCGGTCATCATCGACCCGGTTTACGGCTCCCCGGTCGTCACCCAGCTGGTCAACAAGATCCTGCTGCACGGCAAGCGCTCCACCGCCGAGCGGATCGTCTACGGCGCCCTCGAGGGCGTTCGTGAGAAGACCGGCTCGGACCCGGTCGTGACGCTGAAGCGCGCGCTGGAGAACGTCAAGCCGGCCCTCGAGGTCAAGTCCCGCCGTGTCGGTGGCGCGACCTACCAGGTTCCGGTCGAGGTCCGTCCGGGCCGCGCCAGCACCCTGGCGCTGCGCTGGATGGTCGGTTACTCCCGCGCCCGTCGCGAGAAGACCATGACCGAGCGCCTGATGAACGAGATCCTCGACGCCAGCAACGGCCTGGGCGCTTCCGTGAAGCGTCGCGAGGACACCCACAAGATGGCCGAGTCCAACAAGGCCTTCGCGCACTACCGCTGGTAGTCCCTACCCCGTCACTAGACAGAGAGAGAACGAGCCACCATGGCTGCAACCTCCCTTGACCTCGCCAGGGTCCGCAACATCGGGATCATGGCGCACATCGACGCGGGCAAGACCACCACCACCGAGCGGATCCTGTTCTACACCGGCGTCTCGTACAAGATCGGTGAGGTCCACGATGGCGCTGCCACCATGGACTGGATGGAGCAGGAGCAGGAGCGCGGCATCACGATCACGTCGGCCGCGACGACCTGTCACTGGACGGTCGACGACGTCGACAACACCATCAACATCATCGACACCCCGGGTCACGTCGACTTCACCGTCGAGGTGGAGCGTTCGCTGCGCGTCCTCGACGGTGCCGTGACGGTGTTCGACGGTGTTGCCGGTGTCGAGCCCCAGTCCGAGACCGTGTGGCGGCAGGCTGACCGCTACGGCGTCCCGCGCATCTGCTTCATCAACAAGCTGGACCGCACGGGCGCGAACTTCTTCTTCTGCGTCAAGACCATCGTGGACCGCCTCGGCGCGACCCCGCTGGTCATGCAGCTCCCGATCGGTGCCGAGGCGGACTTCAAGGGCGTTGTCGACCTTGTCCGCATGAAGGCGCTGGTCTGGTCCGCCGAGGCCGCCAAGGGCGAGATGTACGACATCGTCGACATCCCGGCCGAGCTGCAGGAGCAGGCGAACGAGTACCGCGAGAAGCTCCTGGACGAGGTGTCGAACGTCAGCGATGACGTGATGATGCTCGCCATGGAGGGTGAGGACATCCCCGAGGAGCTGCTGTACGAGGCGATCCGCAAGGGCACCCTGGAGTCGGCCTTCACGCCGATCTTCTGCGGTACCGCGTTCAAGAACAAGGGCGTTCAGCCCCTGCTCGACGCGGTCGTCAAGTACCTCCCGTCGCCGCTGGACATCGAGTCGGTTGAGGGCACCAAGCCCAACGACCCGGAGACCAAGATCACCCGCAAGGCCTCGGACGACGAGCCCCTGGCCGCGCTGGCGTTCAAGATCATGTCCGACCCGCACCTGGGCAAGCTCACCTTCGTCCGGATCTACTCCGGCCGCCTGGAGTCCGGCACCTCGGTGCTGAACGCCGTGAAGGGCAAGAAGGAGCGCATCGGCAAGATCTACCGCATGCACGCGAACAAGCGTGAGGAGATCGAGTCGGTGGGCGCCGGCGACATCGTCGCCGTCATGGGCCTGAAGCAGACCACCACCGGTGAGACGCTGTCCGACGAGAAGGCCCCGGTCATCCTGGAGTCCATGGACTTCCCGGCCCCGGTCATCCGCGTCGCGATCGAGCCCAAGTCCAAGGGTGACCAGGAGAAGCTGGGTGTTGCCATCCAGCGTCTCGCCGAGGAGGACCCGTCCTTCCAGGTCAACACGGACGAGGAGACCGGCCAGACCATCATCGCGGGTATGGGCGAGCTGCACCTCGAGGTGCTGGTCGACCGTATGAAGCGTGAGTTCAAGGTCGAGGCCAACGTCGGCAAGCCGCAGGTCGCGTACCGCGAGACGATCCGTCAGGCCGTCGAGCGCATCGACTACACCCACAAGAAGCAGACCGGTGGTTCCGGTCAGTTCGCCAAGGTGCAGATCGCGATCGAGCCGCTCGAGCAGGCCGAGGGCTACGAGTTCGTCAACCAGGTCACCGGTGGCCGCGTGCCGCGGGAGTACATCCCGTCGGTCGACGCCGGTTGCCAGGAGGCCATGGAGTTCGGCATCCTCGCCGGCTACCCGCTGCAGGGTGTCCGCGTGAAGCTGCTCGACGGCCAGGCGCACGACGTCGACTCGTCCGAGCTCGCGTTCAAGATCGCCGGTTCGATGGCGTTCAAGGAAGGCGCGCGGAAGGCCAAGCCGGTCCTCCTCGAGCCGATGATGGCCGTCGAGGTCACCACGCCCGAGGACTACATGGGCGACGTGATCGGCGACATCAACTCTCGCCGTGGCCAGATCCGGTCCATGGACGAGCGTCACGGTGCCCGCGTCGTCACGGCGCTGGTGCCGCTCTCCGAGATGTTCGGCTACGTCGGTGATCTGCGCAGCAAGACCTCTGGTCGCGCGAGCTACTCGATGCAGTTCGACTCGTACGCCGAGGTTCCGAAGGCCGTGGCGGAGGAGATCATCGCCAAGGCCAAGGGCGAGTAAGGACCGGCGCCAGCCGGCTCCCTACAAGGCCGCGGCTGTCCCGATATTCGGGACGATTGCGAACCCTTAGGCTATTAGGGGGCGTCCCGGGAGGATCCGGTCGGATCCTCCCGGGGGGCCTCCGGCCCCCACCCCGCGGGACGGTGCGAGGTGCTTCCGGCACCTCGGGCCAAACCCGATCAAAGACCAACTGACGTCAGCACGGCGTACAGAACTGTCCTCAGGAGGACTGCAGTGGCGAAGGCGAAGTTCGAGCGGACGAAGCCCCACGTCAACATCGGCACCATTGGTCACATTGACCACGGTAAGACGACCCTTACCGCGGCCATCACCAAGGTGCTGCACGACGCGTACCCGGAGATCAACCCCTTCACGCCGTTCGACCAGATCGACAAGGCGCCGGAGGAGCGGCAGCGCGGTATCACCATCTCGATCGCGCACGTCGAGTACCAGACCGAGGCGCGTCACTACGCCCACGTCGACTGCCCGGGTCACGCGGACTACATCAAGAACATGATCACCGGTGCGGCCCAGATGGACGGTGCGATCCTCGTCGTCGCCGCCACCGACGGCCCGATGCCGCAGACCAAGGAGCACGTCCTCCTGGCCCGCCAGGTCGGCGTCCCCTACATCGTCGTCGCCCTGAACAAGGCCGACATGGTGGACGACGAGGAGATCCTGGAGCTCGTCGAGCTCGAGGTCCGCGAGCTCCTCTCGGAGTACGAGTTCCCGGGCGACGACCTGCCGGTCGTCCGCGTCTCCGCGCTGAAGGCGCTGGAGGGCGACAAGGAGTGGGGCGAGAAGCTCCTCGGCCTGATGCACGCCGTCGACGAGAGCATCCCGACCCCGGCCCGCGCCGTGGACCAGCCGTTCCTGATGCCGATCGAGGACGTCTTCACGATCACCGGTCGTGGCACCGTCGTCACCGGTCGTATCGAGCGTGGCATCCTCAAGGTCAACGAGACTGTCGACATCATCGGCATCAAGGAGACCAAGACCACCACCACGGTCACCGGCATCGAGATGTTCCGCAAGCTGCTCGACGAGGGCCAGGCCGGTGAGAACGTCGGTCTGCTGCTCCGTGGCATCAAGCGCGAGGACGTCGAGCGCGGCCAGGTCATCATCAAGCCGGGTTCGGTCACGCCGCACACCGACTTCGAGGCCCAGTCCTACATCCTGTCGAAGGACGAGGGTGGCCGCCACACCCCGTTCTTCAACAACTACCGCCCGCAGTTCTACTTCCGTACCACGGACGTGACCGGCGTCGTGACCCTCCCCGAGGGCACCGAGATGGTCATGCCGGGCGACAACACCGCCATGACGGTCGCGCTGATCCAGCCGATCGCCATGGAGGAGGGCCTGAAGTTCGCCATCCGTGAGGGTGGCCGCACCGTGGGCGCCGGCCAGGTCACCAAGATCATCAAGTAATTTGATGTTCTGACCTGTCTGTCCCGCACAGGCGAACCGAAGGGCTCCGCACACCCAGGTGTGCGGAGCCCTTCGGCCTTCATCGGGCCTTCACCGGCTCTCACGGGCTGCTCATGGCCGGCTGTTATTGTCGGGCGACCGTCCAGCCCGCCGTCGCGGAAAGTGGGATCCAACGCATGCCAACGGCACCACTGTTGTCGGTCGTGATGCCGATCTACAACGAGCAGGAGGCGCTCCCGCTGACCGTCGAGCGGCTGCGGCCGATCCTGGACGGGCTCGGGGTCGACTACGAGGTCGTGGGCGTCGACGACGGCAGCACGGACGCCACCCCCGTCGTCCTGCAGAAGGTCCGGCAGGACTGGCCGGAGTTCCGCATCGTCCGCTTCGCCCGCAACTCGGGGCACCAGGCCGCGCTCACCGCCGGCATCCACCGGGCGCGCGGCGACTACGTGGTGAGCATCGACGCCGACCTCCAGGACCCGCCGGAGAAGATCCCGGAGATGCTCGACCTGGCCCGCGAGCAGGGCTTCGACGTCGTCTACGGCGTGCGCGGGGACCGCGCCACCGACACCGCCTTCAAGCGCCGGACGGCCGGCGCCTACTACTGGCTGATGCGCAAGCTGGTCGGCAAGCGGATGCCCAACCAGGCCGGCGACTTCCGCCTGCTCAGCCGCGCGGCCGTGGAGGCCCTCAAGCAGCTGCCCGAGCACCAGCCCGTCTACCGGCTGCTGGTGCCGTGGCTCGGCTTCCCCAGCGGCGAGGTGGTGTACGTCCGGGAGGAGCGGGTGGCCGGCGACACCCACTACCCGCTGTCCAAGATGGTCCGGCTCGCACTGGACAGCGTGACCAACTTCTCCGCCGCCCCGCTGCGGCTGGCCACCTGGCTGGGCCTGGTGAGCTTCGTGGTCTGCCTGGTCCTCGCGGTCTACACCACCCTGTCGTACGCGCTCGGCGCGACCGTGCCCGGCTGGTCCTCGCTGTTCATCGGCATGCTCTTCATCGGCGCCGTGCAGCTGATCTGCGTCGGACTGCTGGGGGAGTACGTCGGCCGGATCTACTCGGCGGTGCAGGCCCGCCCGACCTACTTCGTCGGCTACGACTCGGCGGACGACGAACTGGCGCAGGACGCCGCGGCGCGGGACGACGAGCGGGGCACGGGCCGGTGACCGTCATCGAGGAACCGGTGGAGCCCGTCGAGCCGGGCCCGTCGACCCGCCGCCAGCTGCCGTCCTTCCTGGTCATCGGCGTGCTCAGCACCGTCTTCTACCTGGCGCTCTTCGTCGCCGCGCGGTGGTTCACCGACCCGCAGGCGGCCAACCTGATCGCGCTGGCCGTCAGTGCGGTGGCCAACACCGCGGCCAACCGCCGCTTCACCTTCGGGGTCACCGGCTCGCAGGGCATGGTCCGGCACCAGCTCCAGGGCGCGGTGGCCTTCCTGATCGGGCTCGGCCTGAGCGCGGGCGCGCTCGCCCTGCTGGACCAGATGGCGCCGAACGCCTCCCGGCCGGTGGAGGTCGCCGGACTGGTCGCCGCCAACGGCCTGGCCACGGTGGCCCGGTTCGTGCTGCTGAAGATCTGGGTCTTCCGGGGCTGAACCGGGGCTGAGCGGCGGCCGTTCCCACCGGTTCGCGGGCCGCTCACCCGGCCCCCTCAGCCCGTCGTGCCGACGGGCCCCTCGGTATGCTGTGGCTCGTAGCCTGCCCGCTGACGGTAGTGGAAGTCCGCACCCGGCCGGGGAGACGGGCGGCAGGGACTTGACCGAAGGGGCACGGCACCGTGTCGACCGTACATTCCTCGCCTGAGCGCGAGCTCCAACGTCCGACCGCACCGCCGGGGCCGCCGCCCGTGCCGACCGCCGGTGGACGGTCCAGGCGCAACCCGCTCGTGCTGGCCGGGGGGCTGGCCCTGTCCTGGCTGGTGCCGACCGGGCTGGTCGCGCTGGACCTGGGCGTCCTGCTGCTGCCGCTGCTGCTGTTCTCCATAGCCGCCGTGCTCCGGGTCGGCGGCGTGCTGCTCGACCGGCTGTTCGTCGCCGGGCTGGTGCTCGCCGGTTCGGTGCTGACGTTCGGCCTGCTCTTCTCGCTCTGGCCGTGGGGCCTCTCGCCGGTCGCCACCAGCGGCCTGATGTTCAGCGTGGTGACGGTCGCCGCCTGGGCCGCCCGCCGCGGCCCGCGCCTGCCGTTGCGCTTCCGCTGGTCCGACCTGCTGGTCCTGGGCACCGGTTACGGCGTCTGGCACTACCTCTTCCACCCGATCGCGGGAACGTCGGCGGCCGAGCGGGTCGCGTACTTCGCCACGTCGGAGGACCGGCTCGCGCACTTCTCCTTCTTCTCCGGCATCCAGAACGTCGGCGGCTTCAACTTCCTCCACCAGGACGCGGCCCGGTCCTTCCTGATACCGCCGTCCGAGGTGACGTACCCGCAGGGCTCCCACTTCCTGCTGGCCTGGACGGACACCCTCGTCCACTCCGCCGCCGACTCCGGCGACATGCTCTACACCATGAACAGGTACTTCCTGTACCTGCTGGTGGGCTACGCGCTGTTCTGCGCCGCGCTGGTCTGGGCGGCCCGGTGGATCGGCGGGCCGCGGCTGCGCGGCTGGCGCTGCGCGGCGGTGTGCGCGACCGTCGGCGCGATCATGTTCGCGAGCAACTACATGGACCTGATGGTCCACGGCTTCGACTCGACCTTCATCGGGCTGCTGCTGATAGCGCTCGCGCTGGCCGTGCTGATCCGGCCGGCGATGGGCACCACCGAGTTCGTGCTGGCCGCGTCGGCCGGGCTGATCACCGTCACCTACGCGTACAACATCTACGGCGCCTTCGTCGGCGTGGCACTGCTGGGCGCGCTGGTGGCGCACCGGCGCAAGTTCGCCGGGCGCTGGTGGTGGACCGCCGGCGCGCTGGCGTGCGCGCTGGGCGTGGCCGCGCTGCCGAGCGTCCTGTCCGTGCTGGGCAACCTCGACGTGGCCAGTGCCTCGAACATGAACGGCCCGAGCGTCGGGGCCGACCGCTCCATACTCATCGGCGGCGGGCTGCTCGGCCTGCTGGCCGCGGTCATGCCGCGCAACCGCCGGACCGCCGTCGGCCAGGCGCACCTCGCGGTCCTGCTCGGCACCGGCGGGCTGCTCAGCGCCTTCGCCGCCTACCAGCTGCACACCATCGGCAAGTACTCGTACTACTTCCACAAGATGACGGCCGTGGGCGTCGTGGTCAGCCTGATATCCCTCGGCGCCGTCGGGGTCATGCTGCAGAGCCCGTACCGGGGGACCGGCCGCACGCTGCAGAGCCGCCTCGGCGAGCTGGCGATATCCGGCCTCGCCGTCGCCGCCGCGCTCAGCCTCTTCGCCAACGTGCAGTGGGGCTTCCTGACCACCAAGGACAACCCGTCCGCCTGGTCCGCCAACCCGCTGGTGGCCTGGGGACGCGGCGAGTTCAAGGGGGACATGGGCCCCAAGGGTGCGCAGGCACTCGACATATCGAGCAAGGGCCCGGTCATCGCGCTCTTCGCCAACGACGACTACAAGAACCTCAAGGCCACCTGGCTCGCCTCGCTGCTGAACCGGCGCGGGGGCGACATGACGGCGCTGTACGACATCCACTGGGTGTCCATCGGCGGCCCCCAGGTGAAGGAGGAGGACTACCAGAAGTCCCTGGGCCGCCTCAAGGGAGCCATCGACAAGCTCCCGGCCGCGCCCGTCCCGCCGACCGTCCTGACCGCCGACCCCTCCGTGGGCGACCGGATCAAGCGGGACCTGGCGGCGCAGGGTGTGACGGTGACGGTGCTGAGCGATCCTCAGAACCTTTGGACGGAGCCGTGGTCCCGTACCTTCCCGGGGGTCTGAGCGTGGGGGCCACCGTCATCGGACGTTCACGGCTACCCGCTACTATTCACAGCAATCGCACGGCCGGGCCGGCCTCGTGCGGAGATGTGTGGCAAGGTCGGCCGGTTAATTCGGTGATCATGTGATGAAGAACCCGATCGCCAAGCTGCTCGGGGTGCTACCCCCGGGGGCCCGGCTCGTGGTCGGTGGGACGGTCGTGCTCGGCGCCTCGGCGTACGTCTACATGGCGCTCGTGGGCTACAGCCTGGGCACGGCCGGTGCGGCCAGGGTGACGATGCTCTGGACGATCGTGATGTCCGTCGGGTGGGGTCTGTTCCAGCCCGTCGAACTGGAGCTGACGCGGCTGGTCGCCGCCCGCAAGGTGTCCGGGGCGGGGGCACTGCCCGCGGTACGGCGGATGCTGCTGCTCGCCCTGGCGATCCTGGCCGCGGCCTGCGCGGTGCTGGCGGCCGCCGCCGGCCCGATCGCCGACCAGCTGTTCGGCGGCGACCGGACCCTCGTGGTGGCCCTCGCCGGCGGCATGGCGGGCCTCGCGGTGAGCTCGGTCTCCCGCGGCGCGCTGGCCGGCCTCGGGCTGTTCGGCCCCTACGGCACCCAGCTGGCCGTCGACGGTGCCCTGCGCATCGGGCTGGCCGCGCTGACCGCCGTCCTCGGGCTGCACTCGGCGCTGGCCTTCGGCCTGATCCTGGTGGTCGCCCCGGTCACCGCCTCGCTGATCGGCCTGCGCGGCATCCTCGCCGACCGCGCCCCCGGCCCGGAGGTGTCCTGGCGCCAGCTCACCAGCGGGCTCGGCCTGCTGATCGGCTCCGTGATGCTCAGCCAGCTGGTGGTGAACGCGACCGTCGTCTGCGTGCGCCTGCTCGCGCCGAAGCACTCCGAGGCGTCCGACGCCCTGGTCTTCGCGCTCGGCCAGGCCGTGGTGATGGCCCGCGTGCCGCTCTTCGCCTACAGCGCCCTCCAGGCCTCCATGGTCTCCGCGCTCTCGGGTGCCACCGCGGCCGGCGACCACGCCGAGTTCCGCAAGGTGCTGACCCGCACCACGGCGATCGTCGCGGCCATGTGCATCGGCGGCGGGCTGCCGGTCATCGCGCTCGGCGCCTGGCTCAACCCGCTGCTCTTCAACGCCAAGGACCTGCTCAACCCGCTGGACTTCACCTGGCTCGTCCTCGGCACGCTCTGCTACGTCCTCGCGACGGTATTCGGCCAGGCGCTGATGTCGAGCGCCCAGCACCGCCGACAGCTGGTGGGCTGGACGGCCGGTTCCGTAGCATTGGTTGCGGTCGCCCTCTCCCCGGGTGACGTCGGTCTCCGTGCCGAGCTCGCGTACCTGGCCGGCGCGCTGGTCAGCGCCGTCCTGATGCTGTGGGCGCTGTACCGCGCGTTCCCCTCCCGCCCCGCCGCCTCCGGGCACTCCGGGCTGGACAGCAGGAGCGCGGCCGAGCCGCTGCGGACCTCGTGACGGTGGGGGACCGGACTGTGATTGGCCGACGACGCCCGTGATCACCACCGACAGACAGACCGAGGCACGCGACGCCGTGCCGTTCGCCAAGCATGGAGCCCCTGTGTCCGACTATGACAACGTCTGGCTGGTGATCCCGGCCTACAACGAAGGCCAGGTGATCGCCGAGGTCGTGGAGGGGGCACGCAAGACCTTCCCCAACATCGTGGTGATCGACGACGGCTGCACCGACGACACGGCGAAGCACGTCATGACGACCGGCGCCCACCTGGTGCGGCACCCGGTCAACCTGGGCCAGGGCGCAGCGCTGCAGACCGGCCTGAAGTACGCGCTGGAGCAGGAGGGCGCCGAGTACTTCGCCACCTTCGACGCGGACGGCCAGCACCAGACCGCCGACGTGGAGAAGATGGTGGCGCTGCTGCGCCAGGACGAGGCCGACATCGTCCTCGGCTCCCGCTTCATCGAGCAGACCGGCCAGGTGCCGTGGATCAAGCGGGTCGTGCTCCGCACCGCCGCCGCGGTCAGCCCGACCGCCCGCAAGCTCAAGCTCACCGACGCGCACAACGGTCTGCGCGTGATGAACCGGGAGGCGGCCAGCCGCATCCGGATCACCATGAACGGCATGGCCCACGCTTCGGAGATCGTCTCCTTCCTCGCCGGCTCGGACCTCCGGGTTGCAGAGGTGCCGGTGGACATCCTCTACACCGACTACTCGCGCGCCAAGGGCCAGTCCCTGATCAACGGCGTGAACATCCTCTTCGACATCTCGCTGCGGGAGCGTAACCGCCGATGAATCACCTCTGGATCCAGCTGATCCTCGTCCTGGCCGCCGTGGGCATGGCCCTCCTGTTCGTCCGGCGCTGGGACGCCGCGAACACCCGGGCGTGGAAGCGCATCGCCTTCTCGCTCTTCGTCGTCGCCAACGTCATCGCGATCCTGTGGCCGGCCGGCGTGACCAAGCTGGCCACCGCGCTGGGCGTCGGTCGTGGCACGGACCTGGTGCTCTACCTGATGGTCATCGCCATGGGCTTCCTGACGCTCAACACCTACCTGCGCTTCCGGTCGCTGGAGAAGAAGCTCACCGACCTGGCCCGTACGGTCGCCATCACCGAGGGCGTCCGTCACAACAACGACCGCCTCGACGCCCCGGTCGGCTCCGACCACTGATCGCGCTCCACGCGACAGGGCACGAGGCCTGAGGGCCGGCACCCCCGACGGGGTGCCGGCCCTCAGCCGTGCGTGCGGGTCGGAGCGCCGCCGGAGAGGCCGGCGAACGGTCCCTCCGACCGTCGGCCACCGCGTCGAACGGTGACGCCCGTTCATCCGTTGTCACAGAAGGGGCACCGATGTGTGCCGCCTTTTTGGGCTCCGGAAAATCCGGGCATTACCGAGTTCATTCATCCCCCGGCCGCCCGGTGGACGCATTTCTTTGTGCCGGATTTTCCGATTGGCGGCCTCTGAGCACCAGGTTTCCGCCCCCCGGCGCCGGTGTGGGCCGACCGGCTGACGCACGGGCCCGGCAAAGCTGGTTGACTTGGGGCGCCCCGCTGGCCGCGGCCGGGCGGCACCGAAGCGTGATCCAGGACCAGGAGGTGCGGCGCCGTCATGAGCGTCGATTTCGTCATCCCGTACTACGGCGATCCGGAGTACCTGTTCGCCACCATCGACAGCATCCGGGCCCAGCACCAGCAGGACTGGCGGCTGACCGTCGTGGACGACCAGTACCCGGGCTTCCGGGCGCCCCAGTACATCGAGAGCCTGAACGACGAGCGGATCCGGTACATCCGCAACGCGGAGCGGCTGGGCCCCAACGGCAACACCTACAAGGCCTCCACCCTGGCCGAGCGCGAGTTCGTCTCGATGATGGGCGCCGACGACCTGCTGGAGCCCGACTACCTGGACGTCGTCCTGGAGCGCCTGCGGGCCGACCCGAACGCGATCGCGGTCCAGCCGGGCGTGCGGGTGATGGACAGCGACGGGACCCTGGTGCCCTCGCTCGGCATCGGCGACAAGGTCAAGCGCCGGATCAGCGCGCCGGCCCGCAAGGCCGGGGTGATCAGCGGCGAGGCCGCGGTGAAGAGCCTGCTGTCCGGCAACTGGCTGTACACGCCGTCGCTCACCTACCGCCAGTCCGCGCTGTCGAAGATCCCGTACCGCCCCGACATCGACGCCATCCACGACCTGGCGTTCATGGTCGACATGCTGATGGAGGGCGGCAACCTGCTGGTCGACGAGCGGGAGGTGTTCCGCTACCGGCGCCACCAGGCCAGCGACTCCTCGAACCGGGTCAAGGACGGCAAGCGCTTCGACGAGGAGCTGCGGTACTACTCGCTGATCTCCAAGGAGCTGCGCGCCAAGGGCTGGAACAACGCCGCGCGCTCGGCCGACCTGCACCTCTCGTCCCGCCTGCACGCCCTGATGGTCGCCGCCGGCCGGCTCGGCGCGGGTGACTTCTCCCACGCCGGCGCCATGGTCGGCCGCGCGGTCCGCAGCAGCTGACCGGAGCGTGTCCGAGGGCGGTGCCGGCCGCCGGCCGGACGCCCCCGGGGCACGGCGCCCGAGGCGCCCGGCCGAATTCGACGGGGCGGGAGTAAGCGCTTCGGCCGGCCGCTGGGCTCTAGGTGGGTGAGGGGGTGCTCATGGGGAGCACCGACGACCGACCGGGCGGATCCTGCCGAACCACCGCGCCCAAGCCCCGACACGGCCGGAACGGGGTCCTTGCCCGAGGCTTCGGCTTCTGGTAAGCGCCCTATGATGGCCGCTGATCGCCGGTCCACTGAGCCATTCTTCGCCACTCATCGGACGTGGCCACTGCACGGAAGTGACTGACATGACTGATCTGGCCACCAGCCCGGTCGGCGGCTCCAGCAAGGAGTCGCTCGAACCGGAGGGCGCGATCGCGCCCCGCCCCGGACGGCTCGACGGCCTGCTGGAGCGTCCCTGGGCGGTCCGCTCGGCCGAGGCCCTGGTCTCGATCGTGGCGGCGCTCGGCTTCGCGCTGCTCTGCACCCGCATCGACGTCAACCCGCTGAACCGGGTGGGCCAGGTCAGTGGTCTGGCCATGCTCCAGAAGTACGCCGCCATCGTGGGCCTGCCCATCCTGGCGGTGCTGCTGTACGCCGCCTACCGGGGCAGCCTGGCCCGGTACCAGCTGGCCCAGCGCCTGGTCTGCGCGGCCGTCGCCGGTCTGGCCACCGGCGCGGTCGCGGGCGGGATCGCGGTGGCGCTGAACGGCACCCAGTGGGGCCTCGGCGGTCAGGAGGGCGACCCGGGCAACCTCATGGGCATGGCCAACGACATGCTGCGCGGCAAGGGCCTGCCCGGCGTCTACCCGCCCGGCTTCCCGGCGCTGCTGGCGGTCTGGTCGAAGCTGTTCTACGGCGGCGTCGGCGGCGTCGGCTACGCCATGAAGGACGTCCAGCTGATCTGCAGCGCGCTGGTCGGCCCGATGGCGTACCTCTCCTGGCGACTGATGCTGCGGCCGGTCTGGGCGCTGCTGATCGCCGTCCCGTCGGCGATCCTCTTCCTCGACCCGATCCGGCCGTACAGCCACGTCACGATGCTGGTCATGGTGCCGATGCTGGCCGCCGCCCTGCGGGAGCTCCGCCGGTCGCACGAGCTGTCGGCCCGGTCCACGGTGCTGCGCGGCCTCGGCTTCGGCGTCTCGTTCGGCCTGATGTTCCTCTGGTACTCGGGCTGGTTCGTCTGGGCCGCGCCCGGCGTCCTCGTCCTGGCGCTGTTCGTCGTCCCGTGGCGCCAGGGCGCCGCCCGGGTCAAGCGGGTGCTGCTGTTCCTCGGCGTGACGCTGGTGAGCGCCGGCGTGGTCGGCTCGCCGCTGCTGTACGAGCTGGTGCGGCTGGGCGCCCAGGCCAAGGACCGGTACGCGTACCTCTCGGTGTACATCGACCCGGCGTACATCATGGGCTGGGCCTCGGACCGCAACGGCGACCTGAACTACCACGACTTCCCGTTGCGCGGTGAGCTCGCCGGGCAGAGCGCCTACACCCTGCTGCTGCTCGCCGGGGTCGCGCTGGCGCTGGGCCTCGGGCTGCGCAGCATCACCGTCCGGACCGTGACGGCCACCCTGGTCAGCGCCTGGCTGCTGCGCTTCTGGTTCGCCTCCCAGATGGCCCAGACGAAGTCCATCCAGCTGTACCCGCGGACGACCTGGATCATCCTCTACGCGTTGATGATCCTCGCGGTGCTCGGCCTGATGTTCCTCGTCCAGCGGGGCGCGGGCTGGCTGCGCACGGTGCAGCGGGTCGGCACCGACGGGCGGCCGGCGCCGCTGACCCTGCGGCCCGCGGTCACCGGCCGGCTGGTCGCCGGCGCGGTCTGCGCGGTGGCGCTGTTCGCCACCATGGCGGCCTCCTGGTCGGCGGACCGCTACATGCCGACCACCAAGCCCGAGTTCGTGCCGGTCGCCGGGGCCAAGGGCATCGACATGGGCGCGGACGCCTGGCGCGCGCACATCCTGGTGAACCGCGACGGCAAGTGCCCGAAGTACGACCCGGCCGGGCCGACCGACTGCGCGCCGGTGAACAAGGAGCTCAAGGAGTACAACAACGAGCCCGACAAGGGTCAGCTGTGGTGCGCCAACGTGACCGGTGACGAGTGGGCGCTGACCTGCGGGAGCAAGCGACCCTGGTGACGCGGGTCCGCGGCGGTGGGCGCCGCGGCTGAGGACGGTCACCCGATCGGGGCCGGTGAGGGCGACCTCACCGGCCCCGATTGGCATCCGGGCTGCTCCATGTGGCAGTATGTCCAAGTTGCTCGGTTGAGTTGCCGATGCTGCGCGCCTCCCGCCGGGAGGACTGGAAGCGAGTCCCAGGTACTCGTCGTTCCCGTGATGGCCGTTAAGCGTGAAGTCGACGCCACGGCAGCTGCGGGGCGAAAGTACGGGAATCTTCCGGGAAGCGTATGCGGGGCCTCGACCCGGCCCCCCACCCCGAAATCTTGAAACCGACGAGTTGTTCGCCGGTTTTTTGCAAGCGCGAGAGCGACACGCCCGAGCGCGGGGGTCGGAGGGTGGTCGTGCAGTGACTAAGGACAAAGGACTACTGAGTAGCCATGGCGGGACAGAAGATCCGCATCCGGCTCAAGGCCTACGACCACGAGGTCATCGATTCCTCGGCGAAGAAGATCGTCGAGACGGTGATCCGTACTGGTGCGCAGGTCGCAGGCCCGGTGCCGCTGCCCACTGAGAAGAACGTGTACTGCGTCATCCGCTCGCCGCACAAGTACAAGGACTCGCGCGAGCACTTCGAGATGCGTACTCACAAGCGTCTGATCGACATCCTCGACCCCACGCCGAAGACGGTTGACTCGCTCATGCGTCTCGACCTGCCGGCTGGCGTCGACATCGAGATCAAGCTCTGAGAGGCGCACCGAAGATGGCTAAGCAGATTAAGGGCATCCTGGGCGAGAAGCTCGGCATGACCCAGGTCTGGGACGAGAACAACCGGATCGTTCCGGTGACCGTCGTCAAGGCTGGGCCCAATGTCGTGACCCAGGTCCACACCGCTGACAGTCCGGCCGGCTACGACGCCGTCCAGATCGGCTTCGGCGAGATCGACCCCCGCAAGGTGAACAAGCCCCTCGCGGGCCACTTCGCCAAGGCCGGTGTCACCCCGCGCCGCCACCTGGTCGAGCTCCGTACCACGGACGCGTCCGAGTACACCCTCGGCCAGGAGATCACCGCGGAGCTGTTCGAGGCGGGTGTCAAGGTCGACGTGACCGGCACCTCCAAGGGCAAGGGCTTCGCCGGTGTCATGAAGCGCCACAACTTCCGGGGCCTCGGCGCCGGTCACGGTGTGCAGCGCAAGCACCGCTCGCCCGGCTCGATCGGTGGCTGCGCCACCCCGGGTCGCGTGTTCAAGGGCGTGAGGATGGCCGGCCGGATGGGCCACGAGCGTGTGACCACCCAGAACCTGACCATCCATGCCGTTGACGCGGAGAAGGGGCTGCTCCTGATCAAGGGCGCAATCCCGGGCCCGAACGGCGGCCTCGTCCTCGTCCGCACTGCGGCGAAGGGGCTGTGAGGATATGAGCACCATTGACATCCTGTCGCCCTCGGGCGACAAGACCGGCAGCCTCGAGCTGCCGGCCGAGATCTTCGACGCGAAGGTCAGCGTTCCGCTGATGCACCAGGTCGTCGTGGCGCAGCTCGCTGCGGCCCGTCAGGGCACCCACAAGACCAAGACTCGCGCCGAGGTCCGCGGTGGCGGCAAGAAGCCGTACCGCCAGAAGGGCACCGGCCGCGCCCGTCAGGGCTCGACCCGCGCCCCGCAGTTCGCCGGCGGTGGCGTCGTGCACGGTCCCGTGCCGCGCGACTACTCGCAGCGGACCCCGAAGAAGATGATCGCCGCCGCCCTGCGCGGTGCGCTCACCGACCGGGCCCGCCACAACCGCATCCACGTCGTCACCGACGTGATCGCGGCCGAGGCGCCGTCGACCAAGGCCGCCAAGGGTCTGTTCGGCAAGATCACCGAGCGCAAGAACATCCTCCTCGTCGTCGAGCGTGCCGACGAGCTGGGTCTGAAGAGCGCCCGCAACCTGCCGCACGTGCACATCCTGGACGCCGGTCAGCTGAACACCTACGACGTGCTCGTCTCCGACGATGTGGTCTTCACCCAGGCCGCCTTCGAGCGTTTCGTGGCGGGTCCCGCCGCGTCCGCCAAGGCCGTGGCTGCTGAGGGCGAGCTCGAAGGGAGCGCCGCCTGATGGCTGCAGAGATCACGAGCAAGACGTTCACGGACCCCCGTGACGTCCTGGTGAAGCCGGTCATCTCGGAGAAGAGCTACTCGCTCCTCGACGAGAACAAGTACACGTTCGTCGTGTCGCCCGGTGCCAACAAGACCCAGATCAAGCAGGCCGTCGAGGCGGTCTTCTCGGTCAAGGTCGAGTCCGTCAACACGCTCAACCGTCAGGGCAAGCGCAAGCGCTCCAAGACGGGCTTTGGCAAGCGCAAGGACACCAAGCGCGCCATCGTGACGCTGGCTGAGGGCAACCGCATCGACATCTTCGGTGGTCCGGTCTCCTAACGGAGATCGTGATCGTCGATAAGGACGAGGACGAGAGAGCCAAATGGGCATCCGCAAGTACAAGCCGACTACGCCGGGCCGTCGTGGCTCCAGCGTGGCCGACTTCGTAGAGATCACGCGGTCCACGCCGGAGAAGTCGCTGGTTCGCCCCCTGCACAGCAAGGGCGGCCGTAACAACGCCGGTCGGATCACCGTTCGCCACCAGGGTGGCGGTCACAAGCGCGCCTACCGCGTGATCGACTTCCGTCGTCACGACAAGGACGGCGTGCCGGCCAAGGTCGCGCACATCGAGTACGACCCGAACCGCACCGCGCGCATCGCGCTCCTGCACTACGCGGACGGCGAGAAGCGCTACATCATCGCGCCGCGCGGTATCGCGCAGGGTGACCGGATCGAGAACGGCGCTGGCGCCGACATCAAGCCGGGCAACAACCTGCCGCTTCGCAACATCCCGGTCGGTACCACCATCCACGCGGTGGAGCTGCGTCCCGGTGGCGGTGCCAAGATGGCCCGCTCCGCCGGTGCCGGCATCCAGCTGCTGGCGCGTGAGGGCAAGATGGCGCACCTGCGCATGCCCTCCGGTGAGATCCGCCTGGTGGACGCGCGCTGCCGCGCCACCGTCGGTGAGGTCGGCAACGCCGAGCAGTCGAACATCAACTGGGGCAAGGCCGGCCGTATGCGCTGGAAGGGCGTCCGCCCGACCGTGCGTGGTGTCGCCATGAACCCGATCGACCACCCGCACGGTGGTGGTGAGGGTAAGACCTCTGGTGGCCGCCACCCGGTCTCGCCGTGGGGCCAGAAGGAGGGTCGCACTCGTAGCCCGAAGAAGGCTTCGAACGCCCTCATCGTGCGCCGCCGCAAGACCAACAAGAAGCGCTAGGAGCAGGTCAGATGCCGCGCAGTCTCAAGAAGGGCCCCTTCATCGACGGCCACCTTCTCAAGAAGGTGGACGCGCAGAACGAGGCGGGTACCCAGAACGTCATCAAGACCTGGTCCCGTCGCTCCGTGATCTTCCCGGCCATGCTCGGCCACACGATCGCGGTGCACGATGGCCGTAAGCACGTCCCGGTGTTCGTCACCGAGTCGATGGTCGGCCACAAGCTCGGCGAGTTCGCGCCGACGCGTACCTTCCGCGGTCACGTCAAGGACGACCGCAAGTCGAAGCGTCGCTAGTCGCCAGCGAGATTACCGACTCAATGACTTACACCAGCAAGGGGACAACCATGGAAGCCAGGGCCCAGGCGCGGTACATCCGCGTCACGCCCATGAAGGCCCGCCGCGTGGTGGACCTCATCCGTGGCCTGCCGGCCACGGAGGCCCAGGCCGTCCTGCGTTTCGCTCCGCAGGCCGCCACCGTGCCCGTCGGCAAGGTGCTCGACAGCGCCATTGCCAACGCCGCGCACAACTACAACCACTCCAACGTGGACGACCTCGTCATCAGCGAGGCGTACGTTGACGAGGGCCCGACCCTGAAGCGGTTCCGTCCGCGTGCGCAGGGTCGTGCCTACCGGATCCGCAAGCGGACCAGCCACATCACCGTGGTCGTCAGCAGCAAGGAAGGGACCCGGTAATGGGCCAGAAGGTTAACCCGCACGGGTTCCGCCTCGGCATCAGCACGGACTTCAAGTCCCGCTGGTACGCCGACAAGCTGTACAAGGACTACGTCAAGGAAGACGTTGCCATTCGTCGCATGATGACGAAGGGCATGGAGCGCGCCGGCATCTCCAAGGTCGAGATCGAGCGCACCCGCGACCGCGTCCGCGTCGACATCCACACCGCTCGCCCCGGCATCGTCATCGGCCGCCGTGGCACCGAGGCCGACCGCATCCGCGGCGACCTCGAGAAGCTGACCGGCAAGCAGGTCCAGCTGAACATCCTCGAGGTCAAGAACCCCGAGCTGGACGCCCAGCTCGTGGCTCAGGGCGTCGCGGAGCAGCTGTCCTCCCGCGTCTCCTTCCGCCGTGCCATGCGCAAGTCGATGCAGGGCACCATGAAGTCCGGCGCCAAGGGCATCAAGGTCCAGTGCTCCGGTCGTCTCGGTGGCGCCGAGATGAGCCGTTCGGAGTTCTACCGCGAGGGCCGTGTGCCGCTGCACACCCTGCGCGCGAACGTCGACTACGGCTTCTTCGAGGCCAAGACGACCTTCGGCCGTATCGGCGTGAAGGTCTGGATCTACAAGGGCGACGTCAAGAACATCGCCGAGGTCCGCGCTGAGAACGCCGCTGCCCGCTCGGGTAACCGCCCGGCCCGTCCCGAGGGTGGTCGTCCCGCCCGCGGTGGCGAGCGCCGTGGTGGCGAGCGCGGTGGCCGCGGCCGTCGCCCCGCTGCGTCCGAGGCCCCCGCGGCCGCGGCCGCCGAGGCTCCGGCTGCCGAGAACACCGGAACGGAGGCCTGACTCCAATGCTGATCCCCCGTCGGGTCAAGCACCGCAAGCAGCACCACCCCAAGCGCCGTGGCGCTGCCAAGGGTGGCACCGAGCTCGCCTTCGGCGAGTACGGCATCCAGGCCGTCACCCCGGCCTACGTGACGAACCGGCAGATCGAGTCCGCTCGTATCGCCGTCACCCGTCACATCAAGCGTGGCGGCAAGGTCTGGATCAACATCTACCCGGACCGTCCGCTCACCAAGAAGCCGGCCGAGACCCGCATGGGTTCCGGTAAGGGTTCGCCCGAGTGGTGGATCGCGAACGTGCACCCGGGTCGGGTCATGTTCGAGCTGTCGTACCCCAACGAGAAGGTGGCTCGTGAGGCGCTGACCCGCGCTGCTCACAAGCTCCCGATGAAGTGCCGGATCATCCGGCGCGAGGCAGGTGAGAGCTGATGTCGGCCGGCACCAAGGCTGCTGACCTCCGCGAGCTGGACAACGAGGGTCTCGTTGCCAAGCTCCGTGAGGCCAAGGAGGAGCTGTTCAACCTCCGCTTCCAGGCGGCGACCGGGCAGCTCGACAACCACGGACGGCTCAAGCTCGTCCGTAAGGACATCGCGCGGATCTACACCCTGATGCGCGAGCGCGAGCTGGGCATCGAGACGGTGGAGAACGCCTGATGACTGAGAACACCAACGAGACGCGCGGTTTCCGCAAGACCCGTGAGGGTCTCGTCGTCAGCGACAAGATGGACAAGACCGTCGTCGTCGCCGTCGAGGACCGCGTCAAGCACGCTCTGTACGGCAAGGTCATCCGCCGTACGAACAAGCTGAAGGCGCACGACGAGGCGAACGCCTGCGGCATCGGCGACCGGGTCCTCCTGGCGGAGACCCGCCCGCTGTCCGCGACGAAGCGCTGGCGCGTCGTCGAGATCCTCGAGAAGGCCAAGTAACGAAGTTGATGCGGTACGGCCGTATGTGCACCAGGTCCCTCGTGGGCGCTGGTGTGAGCAGCGGCCGGCCCGTCAGCTCTCGTTGACGATCAGGAGAAAGCTGTGATCCAGCAGGAGTCGCGACTGCGTGTCGCCGACAACACGGGCGCGAAGGAAATCCTTTGCATCCGCGTTCTCGGTGGCTCCGGTCGTCGCTACGCCGGCATCGGGGACGTCATCGTCGCGACCGTCAAGGACGCGATCCCCGGCGGTTCGGTGAAGAAGGGTGACGTCGTCAAGTGCGTCGTCGTCCGTACCGTGAAGTCGCGTCGTCGCCCGGATGGTTCGTACATCCGCTTCGACGAGAACGCCGCGGTCGTTCTGAAGAACACCGATGGTGACCCCCGTGGTACCCGCATCTTCGGCCCGGTGGGCCGCGAGCTGCGTGACAAGAAGTTCATGAAGATCATCTCGCTTGCGCCGGAGGTGCTCTAACTCATGGCGAACAGCATGAAGATCAAGAAGGGTGACCTGGTTCAGGTCATCACCGGCAAGGACCGCGGCAAGCAGGGCAAGGTCATCCAGGCCATGCCCGCCGAGAACAAGGTCCTGGTCGAGGGTGTGAACCGGGTCAAGAAGCACACCAAGCCGGGCCCGGGCACTCAGGGTGGCATCGTCACCGTCGAGGCCCCGGTGCACGTCTCCAACGTCCAGCTGGTCGTGGAGAAGGACGGCAAGAAGGTCGTCACCCGCGTTGGCTACCGCTTCGATGACGAGGGCAACAAGATCCGCGTTGCCAAGCGAACCGGTGAGGACATCTGATGTCTGAGACGACTGTTGAGAAGGTGACCCCCCGTCTCAAGGAGCGTTACAACTCCGAGATCAAGGGTCAGCTGCAGGAGCAGTTCTCGTACGAGAACGTCATGCTGACGCCCGGCCTGGTCAAGGTCGTCGTCAACATGGGTGTCGGCGAGGCCGCCCGTGACAGCAAGCTGATCGAGGGCGCGATCCGCGACCTCACCGCCATCACCGGTCAGAAGCCGGCGGTGACGAAGGCTCGCAAGTCCATCGCGCAGTTCAAGCTGCGTGAGGGCCAGCCGATCGGCACCCACGTCACCCTCCGTGGTGACCGCATGTGGGAGTTCCTGGACCGTCTGGTGTCGCTGGCCCTGCCGCGTATCCGTGACTTCCGTGGCCTCTCCCCGAAGCAGTTCGACGGCCGTGGCAACTACACCTTCGGTCTGACCGAGCAGGTCATGTTCCACGAGATCGACCAGGACAAGGTCGACCGTCAGCGCGGTATGGACATCACCGTCGTGACCACCGCCCAGACCGACGACGAGGGCCGGGCGCTCCTGCGCGCTCTGGGCTTCCCGTTCAAGGAGGCGTAACCACATGGCGAAGAAGTCCCTCATCGCGAAGTCCGAGCGCAAGCCGAAGTTCGGCGTCCGGGCCTACACCCGGTGCCAGCGCTGCGGCCGTCCGCACTCGGTGTACCGCAAGTTCGGCCTCTGCCGTGTCTGCCTTCGTGAGATGGCGCACCGCGGCGAGCTGCCGGGCGTGACCAAGAGCTCCTGGTAACCAGGACCTCGCGGTAACGCCATAGCGAAGCAGGTGTGCCCGACCCCACAGAGCCCCTTTTTTGGGGCTGCGTACGGAATCCCGTAGGGTAGTGAGGTCGGGCCCCCTGTCGCGGTGGCTCCATAGCTGCCGTCGACCCTCTTCGGAGGGCTCGCACCCAGTCTTACGACGCCGCAGGTCCCCTGCGTCTGTGCCCCTGCCGCACTCCTCGGAGTGCGGCGGGGGGACCTGGCGCGGAGAAACCACGGCGAGAGAGGCCTGAGGCCATCATGACCATGACCGACCCCATCGCAGACATGCTCACGCGTCTGCGTAACGCTAACTCGGCGTACCACGACTCCGTGGCGATGCCGGCCAGCAAGATCAAGGCGCACGTCGCCGAGATCCTGCAGCAGGAGGGGTACATCTCCTCCTACAAGGTTGAGGAGCCCGTTGAGGGCGAGGTCGGCAAGAAGCTGACCATCGAGCTCAAGTTCGGTCCCAACCGTGAGCGCTCGATCGCTGGCATCAAGCGGATCAGCAAGCCGGGCCTGCGGGTCTACGCAAAGTCCACCAACCTGCCGAAGGTGCTCGGCGGCCTGGGCGTGGCGATCATCTCCACGTCCTCGGGTCTCCTCACCGACAAGCAGGCCGCCAAGAAGGGCGTAGGCGGAGAAGTTCTCGCCTACGTCTGGTAATTCGGGAAACGGAGGTACAGCAATGTCGCGCATTGGACGGCTGCCCATCCAGGTCCCCGCTGGCGTGGACGTCACCATCGATGGCCAGGCGGTCTCGGTGAAGGGCCCCAAGGGCTCCCTCACCCACGTTGTCGCCGCGCCGATCGAGATCGGTAAGGGCGAGGACGGCACGCTGCTCGTCACCCGCCCCAACGACGAGCGTCTGTCGAAGGCCCTGCACGGCCTTTCCCGCACGCTGGTGGCGAACATGATCACCGGCGTGACCGCGGGCTACCGCAAGTCGCTGGAGATCAGCGGTGTCGGCTACCGAGTTCTGGCGAAGGGCTCCGACATGGAGTTCCAGCTGGGCTACAGCCACCCGATTCTGGTCGAG
This sequence comes from Kitasatospora sp. NBC_01300, assembly GCF_041435235.1. NCBI lineage: Bacteria > Bacillati > Actinomycetota > Actinomycetes > Kitasatosporales > Streptomycetaceae > Kitasatospora > Kitasatospora sp. NBC_01300. Next base: position 4,679,341 of record NZ_CP108408.1, read on the forward strand.
GCCCCCGAGGGCATTTCCTTCGTCGTCGAGTCGGCCACCAAGTTCCACGTGGACGGCATCGACAAGCAGAAGGTCGGCGAGGTCGCCGCGAAGATCCGCAAGCTGCGCAAGCCCGACCCGTACAAGGCCAAGGGCGTCAAGTACGCGGGCGAGGTCATCCGCCGCAAGGTCGGAAAGAGTGGTAAGTAAGCGATGAGCGTCTCTGTCAAGATCGGCAAGGGCAACGCCTACAAGAGCGCCGCTCGCAAGCGCCGCGCGATCCGCGTTCGCAAGCGCGTCGTCGGCACCGAGGTGCGTCCGCGCCTCGTCGTGACGCGCTCGAACCGTCACATGGTCGCCCAGGTCATCGACGACGCCAAGGGTCACACCCTGGCGTCGGCGTCCACCCTCGACGTGTCCATCAAGGGCGCCGAGGGCGACAAGACCGAGCTGGCCAAGAAGGTCGGGAGCCTGGTCGCCGAGCGCGCCAAGGCTGCTGGCATCGAGTCGGTCGTCTTCGACCGCGCGGGCAACCGGTACGCCGGCCGCATCGCCGCCCTGGCGGACGCGGCTCGCGAGGCCGGGCTCGACTTCTAAGCCGCTCGTCGACTCAGTCGACGGACGTAATCGAGAGAGGTAATTCCAATGGCTGGACCCCAGCGCCGCGGTAGCGGCGCCGGCGGTGGCACCGGCGGTGGCGAGCGGCGCGACCGTAAGCGTGACGACCGGGGCAACGCCCCCGCCGTCGAGAAGACCGCTTACGTCGAGCGCGTTGTCGCGATCAACCGTGTCGCCAAGGTTGTCAAGGGTGGTCGTCGTTTCAGCTTCACCGCGCTGGTCGTGGTGGGCGACGGTGACGGCACCGTGGGTGTCGGTTACGGGAAGGCGAAGGAGGTTCCGGCCGCCATCGCCAAGGGTGTTGAGGAGGCCAAGAAGAACTTCTTCAAGGTCCCCCGTATCCAGGGCACCATCCCGCACCCGATCCAGGGTGAGAAGGCCGCCGGCGTCGTGCTCCTGAAGCCCGCCGCCCCCGGTACCGGTGTTATCGCCGGTGGTCCGGTGCGCGCCGTCCTGGAGTGCGCCGGCATTCACGACATCCTGTCGAAGTCGCTCGGCTCGGACAACGCGATCAACATCGTGCACGCCACCGTGGCTGCTCTGAAGGGCCTCGTGCGCCCCGAGGAGATCGCCGCTCGTCGTGGCCTGCCGCTGGAGGACGTGGCCCCCGCCGCTCTGCTGCGGGCGCGTGCTGCAGGGGTGAGCGCCTGATGGCTCGCCTGAAGATCACGCAGACCAAGTCGTACATCGGCAGCAAGCAGAATCACCGTGACACCCTGCGTTCGCTTGGTCTCAAGCGCATGCACGACGTCGTGGTGAAGGAGGACCGTCCCGAGATCCGCGGGATGGCCCACACGGTCCGTCACCTGGTGACGGTTGAGGAGGTGGACTGATCATGGGCGACAACCCGATCAAGATCCACAACCTGCGTCCCGCCCCGGGTGCCAAGACCGACAAGATCCGCGTGGGTCGTGGTGAGGGCTCCAAGGGTAAGACCGCCGGTCGTGGTACCAAGGGCACCAAGGCCCGCTACCAGGTTCCGCAGCGCTTCGAGGGTGGCCAGATGCCGCTCCACATGCGCCTGCCGAAGCTGAAGGGCTTCAAGAACCCGTTCAAGATCACGTTCCAGGTCGTCAACCTTGACAAGCTGGCCGAGCTCTACCCGCAGGGTGGAGAGGTCACCGTCGAGGACCTGGTCGCCAAGGGCGCGGTTCGTAAGAACTCCCTCGTCAAGGTGCTCGGCACCGGCGAGATCTCGGTTGCGCTGCAGGTGACGGTCGACGCCGTCTCCGGCTCCGCCGCCGAGAAGATCACCGCCGCCGGCGGTACCGTCACCGAGCTCGTCTGAGCCCGCTGACTTCCGTGCGAGCCCCGCACCTCCTTCGGGAGGTGCGGGGCTCGCGCGTTTTCCGGGCACCGCGTTTTCCGGGCATTCCGTTGACGTGCCCTCGTTCTTTTGTGTGGCAAACCCGGGCATCCCGTACCCCGTGAGTGGGGGAGGGGCGGTACGCGCTTCTTCCGAGTGGCTGCGCACTGTTAGAGTCCGTGGAGTTCCCTTGTAGGCTGCGCGTAGGCTCGCCTGTGCCGTCTGTACGGGAGCCCGTACCGCCAAAACTCCCATTCAGGACCGACCCTCCCGCCGACGACGCGCGGGAGGCGCAGGAGGCACCGTGCTCAGTGCGTTCGCGCGGGCGTTCCAGACGCCCGACCTGCGCAAGAAGCTGCTGTTCACGCTGGGCATCATGGTGCTGTTCCGCCTGGGCTCGCACATTCCGATCCCCGGCGTGAGCTTCACGGCCGTGAACGAGTGTGTGAAGGACACCAAGAACAACGGCCTCTTCGGGCTGGTCAACCTGTTCAGTGGTGGCGCGCTCCTCCAGCTGACGATCTTCGCGCTCGGCATCATGCCGTACATCACCGCGAGCATCATCCTCCAGCTCCTCACGGTCGTGATCCCGCGACTGGAAGCGCTGAAGAAGGAGGGCCAGGCCGGCCAGACGAAGATCACCCAGTACACCCGCTACCTGACCATCGCGCTCGCCGTGCTCCAGGGCACCGGCATCGTGGCGACGGCCTCCAGCGGCGCGCTGTTCTCCGGCTGCCCGGTGGGCAACCAGATCGTCCCGGACACGAGCGTGTTCCGGATCGCCGTCATGGTGATCACGATGACCGCCGGCACCACGGTGATCATGTGGCTGGGCGAGCTGATCACGGACCGCGGCATCGGCAACGGCATGTCGCTGCTGATCTTCACCTCGATCGCCGCGCAGTTCCCGTCCTCGATGTGGGCGATCAAGGGCTCCGGCACGATCGGTGGCGGCTGGGTCGAGTTCCTGTCCGTGGTCGCGGTCGGCATCATCGTTGTGATGCTGGTCATCTTCGTCGAGCAGGCCCAGCGCCGGATCCCGGTGCAGTACGCGAAGCGGATGATCGGCCGGCGGGCGTTCGGCGGCACGTCGACCTACATCCCGCTCAAGGTGAACCAGGCCGGTGTCATCCCGGTCATCTTCGCCTCGTCGCTGCTGTACATCCCGGCCCTGGTGGTCCAGCTGACCGGTAGTCAGTCGGGCTGGGCGGTGTGGATCACCCAGCACTTCGTCAAGGGCGACCACCCGATCTACATGGCGACCTATTTCCTGCTGATCGTCTTCTTCGCCTTCTTCTACGTCGCCATCTCCTTCAACCCCGAAGAAGTTGCCGACAATATGAAGAAGTATGGTGGCTTCATCCCGGGCATCCGGGCCGGCCGACCGACGGCCGAGTACCTGAACTACGTGCTGACCCGAATCACGTGGCCGGGTTCGCTCTACCTGGGCCTGATCGCGTTGATCCCGATGATCGCCCTGGTCGCCTTCGGACAGCAGACCAACTTCCCGTTCGGCGGCACCAGCGTGCTCATCGTCGTCGGCGTCGGACTCGAAACTGTGAAGCAGATCGAGAGCCAGCTCCAGCAGCGCAATTACGAAGGGTTCCTCCGCTGATGCGTATCGTCCTCGTTGGTCCTCCCGGGGCCGGGAAGGGTACTCAGGCGCACCTGCTCGCCAAGACCCTGTCCATTCCCCACATCTCCACCGGCGACCTGTTCCGCGCCAACATCGGTCAGGGCACCCCGCTGGGGCTCGAGGCCAAGAGCTACATGGACGCGGGTCGCCTGGTGCCGGATGAGGTCACCATCGGGATGGCCAAGGACCGCATGCTCCAGGAGGACGCCGCGGGCGGCTTCCTGCTCGACGGCTTCCCCCGCAACCTCGGCCAGGCCAAGGCGCTCGACGAGTTCCTCGCCGAGCAGGGGATCAAGCTGGACGGCGTGCTGGACCTGGAGGTCCCCGAGGACGAGGTGGTCCGCCGGATCGCCGGCCGCCGCCTGTGCCGCAACGACGGGGGCCACGTCTTCCACGTGGACTACAACCCGCCGAAGGCCGAGGGCGTCTGCGACGAGTGCGGCGGCGAGCTGTACCAGCGCTCGGACGACACCGAGGACAAGGTGCGCACCCGGCTGGAGGTCTACCACACGGAGACCGAGCCGATCATCGACTACTACGCCCAGCAGGGCCTGGTGGCGACCATCTCGGCCCTCGGCAAGGTGGACGAGGTCACCCGCCGCGCGATCGAGGCGCTGAAGCAGGACAACTGAGTTTCCCGGCGACGCCGTACGGCCGCGCTCCCCGATCCCGGGCGGCGCGGCCGTACGGCGTCGTACGGTGGTAGGCAGTGGCAAACAGAACGTGGAAGGCGTGACCAGATGGTGGAGATCAAGACCCCCGAGCAGATCGCGAAGATGCGAGCGGCCGGGCTGGTCGTCGCCGAGGCGCTGAAGGCCTGCCGGGAGGCGGTCGCCCCGGGGGTGACCACCCAGGAGCTCAACGACATCGCGGACAAGGTCATCACCGACCACGGTGCGACCTCCAACTTCCGTGCCGACCACGGCGGCCTGTGGTTCCCCGGCGTGATCTGCGCCTCGGTGAACAACGAGGTCGTGCACGGCATCCCCGGTGACCGGGTGCTCCAGGAGGGCGACGTCATCTCGATCGACTGCGGCGCCATCCTGGACGGTTGGCACGGCGACTCGGCGATCACCGTGGCGGTCGGCGAGGTCCGCCCCGAGGTCGAGATGCTGAGCCGGGTGACCGAGGGCTCGATGTGGGCCGGCATCGCCCAGATGAAGAAGAACAACCGCCTGGTCGACGTCTCCAAGGCGATCGAGGGCTTCATCCGCCGCCAGCCGCTGCCCCCCAAGGGCAAGTGGGGCATCACCGAGGGCTACGGCGGCCACGGCATCGGCACCGCGATGCACATGGAGCCGCACGTGCTGAACTACGTCGAGCGCGGCCGCGGCAAGGGCCCGAAGCTGATCCCCGGCACCGTGCTGGCGATCGAGCCGATGGTCTCGCTGGGCACCCCGCACACCGCCGTGCTGGAGGACGACTGGACGGTCGTCACCAACGACGGCACCTGGGCCTCGCACTGGGAGCACTCGGTGGCCGTCACCGAGCAGGGCCCGCTGGTCCTGACGGCCTTCGACGGCGGCAAGGCGGAGCTCGCGAAGCTGGGCATCACCGCTGCCCCGGACCCGCTCGGCTAGTCGCGCGACGGTCGGCCGAGCGGCCAACTGCCGCTGCTGACAAGGGATCAGGGCCCTGGGGGTTTGGACCTCCAGGGCTTTTGTCCTATTTTTATCGGCTGGCAGGGGCTTCAGTAGCGGCTTCAGCAGCTTCGATCGATCGGGAGAGTGCAGTGCTCAAGGGATTCCGCGACTTCATGATGCGCGGCAACGTCGTCGACATGGCGGTCGGTGTCGTCATCGGCGCCGCGTTCACCGGGGTGGTGACCGGCTTCGTGTCGGCCTTCCTCACCCCGCTGGTCGGCGTGGTGGTCGGCGCGGCCGGCGACTTCAGCTCGTACAAGGCGACGGTGGCCGGGGTCACCTTCCCGTACGGCCAGTTCCTCAACGTGCTGATCGCCTTCGTGATGACCGCGGCGGTGCTGTACTTCTGCGTCGTGCTGCCGGTCACCAAGGCGACCGCGCGGTACCTGCCGAAGAAGACGAAGACCCCCAAGCGGCCCTGCCCCGAGTGCCTGACCGAGATCCCCGAGGCCGCCCGCCGCTGCGCGGCCTGCACCGCCCACGTCGAGCCGCTGACCGTCACCGCCGGGTTCTGACCCGTCGGGACCAGCGGGGACGCCACGGTGGCTGCCTTCGGGGGACCTCGTTTTGGCCCACCGGACGCGCTGGCGTAGGATGGACCGTCGGCTCACTCGTAGCGTGCTTCAGCACGCCCTCTTCCCTTCGGGGGCGGGGTGAACCCAGGTTCGCACGAGCGTGCCGCATACGGTAGCCGGTCCCGGAAGGTGGATCTCGCAGTTCATGGCTAAGAAGCAAGGCGCCATTGAGATCGAGGGCACCGTGATCGAGTCTCTTCCGAACGCGATGTTCAGGGTCGAGCTGCAGAACGGTCACAAGGTCCTCGCGCACATCAGTGGCAAGATGCGCATGCACTACATCCGCATCCTGCCGGACGACCGGGTCGTCGTGGAGCTCAGCCCCTACGACCTCACGCGCGGGCGGATCGTCTACCGCTACAAGTAAGAACGTCAGATCTAGACCCGGAGAACCTGAACATGAAGGTCAAGCCGAGCGTCAAGAAGATCTGCGACAAGTGCAAGGTGATCCGCCGCCACGGCCGGGTCATGGTGATCTGCGACAACCTGCGCCACAAGCAGCGCCAGGGCTGATCTCTCCCCAGCATTTCTCGTAGTACTTCGCGCGACGCGAAAACGTCATAAGCGGGCTACCCGATCCGTCTCCACGAAGGGACGGACTGCCACCCCCGGTCAGAGGCCGGGGCTCCATCGTCGAGAGGCGAAGGAGTAGGTAGCACGCAAGACCTCTGAAAAAGCACAGGAGCCTTGAATGGCACGCCTCGCCGGCGTTGATCTCCCCCGTGAGAAGCGGATCGAGATCGCCCTTACCTACGTGTACGGCATCGGCCGTACCCGCGCCCAGCAGACCCTGGCCGAGACCGGTGTCAACCCGGATGTCCGCGTTCGCGACATCACCGAGGAAGACCTCGTGAAGCTGGGCCAGTACATCGACGCCAACTACACGGTCGAGGGTGACCTCCGCCGTGAGGTGGCCGCCGACATCCGCCGCAAGGTCGAGATCGGCTGCTACGAGGGTCTGCGTCACCGCCGCGGCCTGCCGGTCCGCGGTCAGCGCACCCACACCAACGCGCGTACCCGCAAGGGCCCGCGTCGCGCGATCGCCGGCAAGAAGAAGCCGGGCAAGAAGTAGTCCGTCCCGTAACCGGACATCCCTCCGGCCCGCGGGTCAGCGGACCGACCACCTCAGTAGGAGAACAGACTTATGCCCCCCAAGGGTCGTCAGGCTGCCGGCGCGAAGAAGATCCGCCGCAAGGAAAAGAAGAACGTCGCTCACGGCCACGCGCACATCAAGAGCACGTTCAACAACACCATCGTTTCGATCACCGACCCCGCGGGCAACGTGATCTCCTGGGCCTCCGCCGGTCACGTCGGCTTCAAGGGCTCGCGCAAGTCCACCCCGTTCGCCGCGCAGATGGCCGCCGAGGCCGCTGCCCGTCGCGCGCAGGAGCACGGCATGCGCAAGGTTGACGTCTTCGTCAAGGGTCCGGGCTCCGGCCGCGAGACCGCGATCCGCTCGCTCCAGGCCACCGGCCTGGAGGTCGGCTCGATCCAGGACGTCACCCCCACCCCGCACAACGGCTGCCGTCCGCCGAAGCGCCGCCGCGTCTGACGCAGCGCCTTCGGGCTCGCAGTACCTGCTTTGAACCTTCGTACGGGGTCCCACGCGGTGATTCGTCGCTGCTTGCGGGACCCCGTACGCTTGGTCCTGTCGGCATCAAATAGTGGGTGCCGAAGACAACTGGAGGAATACCCCCCATGCTTATCGCTCAGCGCCCCTCGCTGACCGAAGAGGTCGTCGACGAGTTCCGCTCGCGGTTCGTGATCGAGCCGCTGGAGCCGGGCTTCGGCTACACTCTCGGCAACTCCCTGCGCCGCACGCTCCTGTCGTCGATCCCGGGTGCCGCTGTCACCAGCATCCGCGTCGACGGCGTCCTGCACGAGTTCACCACCGTGCCGGGCGTCAAGGAGGACGTGACCGACCTCATCCTCAACATCAAGCAGCTGGTCGTCTCCTCGGAGCACGACGAGCCGGTCGTGATGTACCTGCGCAAGCAGGGCCCGGGTGTCGTCACCGCCGCCGACATCGCCCCGCCGGCGGGTGTCGAGGTGCACAACCCGGAGCTGGTCCTCGCCACGCTGAACGGCAAGGGCAAGCTGGAGATGGAGCTGACCGTCGAGCGCGGTCGCGGCTACGTCTCCGCCGTCCAGAACAAGGCCTCCGGCCAGGAGATCGGCCGCATCCCGGTCGACTCGATCTACAGCCCCGTGCTGAAGGTCACCTACAAGGTCGAGGCCACCCGTGTCGAGCAGCGGACCGACTTCGACAAGCTGATCGTCGACGTCGAGACCAAGCCCGCCATGCGTCCGCGTGACGCCATGGCCTCGGCCGGCAAGACCCTGGTGGAGCTGTTCGGTCTCGCCCGCGAGCTGAACATCGACGCCGAGGGCATCGACATGGGCCCGTCCCCGACGGACGCCGCCCTGGCCGCCGACCTGGCGCTGCCGATCGAGGAGCTGGAGCTCACGGTCCGCTCCTACAACTGCCTCAAGCGCGAGGGCATCCACACCGTGGGTGAGCTCGTCGCCCGCTCCGAGGCCGACCTGCTCGACATCCGCAACTTCGGTGCGAAGTCGATCGACGAGGTCAAGGCGAAGCTGGCCGGCATGGGCCTGGCCCTCAAGGACAGCCCGCCCGGGTTCGACCCGACCGCCGCCGCCGACGCCTTCGGCGCCGACGACCTGGACGACGCGGGTTACGCCGAGACCGAGCAGTACTAAGAGATTTGGCCGCGGGGGCGGTTCCACCGAACCGCCCCCGTCGTCGTGAAAGTCGTCCGGGCAACAGTGCCCGGACGCCCGCTGCGGTACCTGATACGGCCGTAGTCGGAGATTCAAGGAGTCACCATGCCGCGTCCCACCAAGGGTGCCCGCCTCGGCGGCGGCCCGCACCACGAGCCGCTGCTGCTCGCCGGTCTGTGCCGGGAGCTGTTCCAGTACGGCCGCATCACCACGACCGAGGCCAAGGCCCGTCGGATGCGCCCGCTGGCGGAGAAGCTGATCACCAAGGCGAAGAAGGGCGACATCCACAACCGTCGCCTGGTGCGCAAGACGATCACCGACATCGCCGTGCTGCACACCCTCTTCACCGAGATCGCGCCGCGCTACGAGAACCGCCCGGGTGGTTACACCCGTATCACCAAGATCGGTCCCCGTCGTGGCGACAACGCCCCGATGGCCGTGATCGAGCTGGTCGAGGCGCTGACCGTCGCGCAGACCGCCGTCGGCGAGGCCGAGGGCGCCACCAAGCGCGCCGTCAAGGAGGCCGAGGCCAAGGTCGAGGCTCCGGCCGACGCCAAGGCCGACGAGGCCGAGCAGGCCTGACACCGCTAGGTGTGGTCGCGGGCCCGCTCTCCCATCCGTGGGGGAGCGGGCCCGTTCCTTCTGTCTGGAGTGGATTGTGGTCAACGATTGCGCCGAGCAGCCGCCGGTGAAGGACGGCCCGGCCGACGGGCGCGTCCGGGTCCGGCTCGATCTCGCCTACCAGGGCGCCGAGTTCTCCGGCTGGGCCCGCCAGCGCGGCGGCCGCCGGACGGTCCAGGAGGAGATCGAGAGCGCGCTGCAGATCGTCACCCGCAGCCCCGAGCTGTTCCCGCTGACCGTGGCCGGGCGCACCGACGCCGGGGTGCACGCCCGCGGCCAGGTCGCGCACGTCGACCTGCCGGCCGAGCTGTGGGAGGCGCACCGCGAGAAGCTGCTGCGCCGGCTGGCCGGCCGGCTGCCCGGGGACATCCGGATCTACCGGGTCGGCGAGGCGCCGGCCGGGTTCGACGCCCGCTTCTCGGCGATCTGGCGCCGCTACGCCTACCGGGTCGCCGACCACCCCGGCGGGGTCGACCCGCTGCTGCGCGGGCACGTGCTCTGGCACGACCGCCCGCTGGACGTCGACCGGATGAACGAGGCCGCGAAGCTGCTGCTCGGCGAGCACGACTTCGCCGCGTACTGCAAGAAGCGCGAGGGCGCCACCACCATCCGCACCCTGCTGGAACTGCACTGGGACCGCGTCCCGGTGGACTCCTACGCCGCCCAGGAAGGCTCGCTGGCGGTCGCCACCGTCCGCGCCGACGCGTTCTGCCACAACATGGTCCGGGCGCTGGTCGGGGCGATGCTGCTGGTCGGTGACGGGCACCGGCCGGTGGAGTTCCCCGGCGAGGTGCTGGCCGGCGGGGTCCGCAACTCGGCCGTCAACGTGATCCGGCCGTACGGGCTCACTCTCGAGGAAGTCGGCTACCCGGCGGACGACCAGCTCGCCGAGCGCAACCGCCAGGCCAGGCGGCTGCGCACACTGCCCGGTCAGCCGCCCGTCGGGTAATCCGTTTGGGCCGGGCGCGTCGGCTTGGGACAATCGTCCGCATGGGACACGTCGAGATTTCGCACCTTGAGTACTACCTGCCGGACGGGCGGGTGCTGTTCGACGACGCGTCCTTCCGGGTCGGCGAGGGCGCCGCGGTCGCCCTGGTCGGCGCCAACGGGGCCGGCAAGACCACCCTGCTGAGGATGATCGCGGGGGACCTCCAGCCGCACGGCGGCACGGTGACGATCAGCGGCGGGCTCGGCGTGATGCGCCAGTTCGTCGGCACCACCGGCCGCGAGGACGAGCGGGCCACCCCGGGCGCGCTGGCGCCGGACGCCTCCGTCCGCGACCTGCTGGTGTCCGTCGCCCCCGAGCGGATCGCCGTCGCCGCCCGCGCGGTGGACGCCGCCGAGCTGGCGATGATCGCCCAGGACGACGAGAAGACCCAGATGGCCTACGCCCAGGCGCTCTCCGACTGGGCCGACGTCGGCGGGTACGACTACGAGACCGACTGGGACGTCTGCACCATGGCGGCCCTCGGGATGCCCTTCGACAAGGCCCAGTGGCGCGGCCTGAACACCCTCTCGGGCGGCGAGCAGAAGCGGCTCGTCCTGGAGGCGCTGCTGCGCGGCCCCGAAGAGGTGCTGCTGCTCGACGAGCCCGACAACTACCTGGACGTCCCGGGCAAGCGCTGGCTGGAGGAGGCCCTCAAGGCCACCTCCAAGACCGTCCTGTTCATCTCGCACGACCGCGAGCTGCTCTCCGAGGCCGCCGACAAGATCATCGCCGTCGAGCCCGGCGCGGCCGGGAGCAGCGTCTGGGTGCACGGCGGCGGGTTCGACAGCTTCCACGAGGCCCGCAAGGACCGCTTCGCGCGCTTCGAGGAGCTGGGCCGGCGCTGGGACGAGGAACACGCCAAGCTCAAGAAGCTGGTCGTCACCCTGCGTCAGGCGGCCTCCGTCAGCCACGCGCTCGCCACCCGCTACGCCGCCGCCCAGACCCGGCTGAAGAAGTTCGAGGAGGCCGGCCGCCCGGAGGAGCCCCCGCGCGAGCAGAGCATCACCATGCGGCTCAAGGGCGGGCGCACCGGCGTGCGCTCCTTCACCGTGGAGCAGCTGGAGCTCACCGGTCTGATGAAGCCCTTCGACCTGGAGGTCTTCTACGGCGAGCGGGTCGCCGTACTCGGCTCCAACGGCTCCGGCAAGTCGCACTTCCTGCGGCTGCTGGCGGGCGACGAGAGCGTCGCGCACACCGGCACCTGGAAGCTCGGCGCCCGGGTCGTCCCCGGCCACTTCCGGCAGACCCACGCCCACCCGGAGCTGTTCGGCCGGACGGTGCGCTCGATCGTCGAGGAGGAGCACGCGCTCAGCCGCAGCGCCGCGATGGGCGCGCTGCGCCGCTACGAGCTGGACCGCCAGGAGGAGCAGAAGTTCGAGTCGCTGTCCGGCGGGCAGCAGGCCCGGCTGATGATCCTCAAGCTCGAACTCTCCGGCGTGACGGCCCTGTTGCTCGACGAGCCGACCGACAACCTGGACCTGGACAGCGCCGAGGCGTTGCAGGCCGGGCTGGAGGCCTTCGACGGCACCGTGCTGTGCGTCACCCACGACCGCTGGTTCGCCAGGACCTTCGACCGCTACCTGGTGTTCGGCGCCGACGGCCGGGTCTACGAGTCGCCCGAGCCGGTCTGGGACGTCAGCCGGGTGGAGCGCGAACGCTGAGTGACGGCGGGGGTGGGGGAAGCCGATTTTTGACCCCCACCCGTGCGCCCGGTAACCTGGACGCTTGATGTGCGTATTGGCTCGCTCTATCTCACGTGAGAGGTCGGTACGCCGGAGACATCAGGTTCGACGACCAGCGGTCCCCCTTGAATTGCGTCCAAGGTTGACCAGGCTGCTCTTCCGTCCCAGGTGCTCCTGTCAGGACTCACTCACTGAAAAGCGAAGGCTACGACCGTGCGTACGTACAGCCCCAAGCCCGGCGACGTCCAGCGTCAGTGGCACGTCATCGACGCGACCGACGTCGTGCTCGGCCGCCTGGCTTCCCAGGCCGCCAACCTCCTCCGGGGTAAGCACAAGGCGATCTACGCGCCGCACGTTGACACTGGTGACTTCGTCATCATCATCAACGCCGACAAGGTGCACCTGTCCGGTAACAAGAAGACCCAGAAGCTGGCCTACCGCCACTCTGGCTTCCCGGGCGGTCTGCGGTCGGTGCGCTACGACGACCTGCTGGCGAACAACCCGGAGAAGGCCGTCGAGAAGGCCATCAAGGGCATGATCCCCAAGAACAGCCTGGGCCGCCAGATGCTCTCGAAGCTGAAGGTCTACTCGGGCGACCAGCACCCGCACGCTGCCCAGCAGCCGGTGCCGTTCGAGATCACCCAGGTCGCGCAGTAATTCGGCCACCAAGCCCCCCAACACTGAAAAGAGCTGAGGAACACCGTGGCCGAGACCACTGAAACCACCGAGACCCTTGAGGTCGACTTCGACGAGGCCGTTGAGGCTGTCGAGGGCGAGTACACCTCCGAGGGCGAGTACACCTCCGAGTCGCTGGCCGGCCGCTTCGGCGAGGCCATCCCGGGCGCCGGCCTCGGCCGTCGCAAGGAGGCGATCGCCCGCGTGCGCATCGTCCCCGGCACCGGCCAGTGGAAGATCAACGGTCGCACCCTGGAGAACTACTTCCCCAACAAGGTGCACCAGCAGACCGTGAACGAGCCCTTCAAGCTCCTCGAGCTTGACGGCCGTTACGACGTCGTCGCCCGCATCTCCGGTGGCGGCGTCTCCGGCCAGGCCTACGCGCTGCGCCTCGGCGTGGCCCGTGCCCTGAACGAGGCCGACGTGGACAACAACCGCGGCGCGCTGAAGAAGGCCGGCTTCCTGACCCGTGACGCCCGCGCCGTCGAGCGCAAGAAGGCCGGTCTCAAGAAGGCCCGCAAGGCGCCGCAGTACAGCAAGCGCTAATCGCGTCCCTGGGGGGTGCGGTCCGCCCTGGCGGCGCACCCCCTGGTTGCGCGAACCGTCGCCCCGGAGTACCACGTGTACTCCGGGGCGACGTGTTCCCCGGCTATCGTGCGGCGGCCGGGTGCCATCGGTTGGGTTCCGAGCAGTGGTGATGGAGGACGGGACAGTGGGACGACTCTTCGGTACGGACGGCGTGCGCGGGGTGGCCAACGAGGGCCTGACGGCCGAGCTCGCGCTCGGGCTGTCGGTCGCGGCGGCCCATGTGCTCGGCGAGGCCGGCGCCTTCGAGGGCCACCGGCCGGTCGCGGTGGTCGGCCGGGACCCGCGCGCCTCGGGCGAGTTCCTGGAGGCCGCCGTCATCGCCGGCCTGGCGAGCGCCGGCGTCGACGTGCTCCGGGTCGGCGTGCTGCCGACCCCGGCTGTGGCGTATCTCACCGGCGCGCTCGGCGCCGACTTCGGCGTGATGCTCTCCGCCAGCCACAACGCGATGCCCGACAACGGCATCAAGTTCCTCGCCCGCGGCGGCCACAAGCTGGACGACCGCATCGAGGACGCGATCGAGACCCACTACCGCAAGCACTCGCTCGGCAGCGAGGACTGGAACCGCCCGACCGGCGCCGCCGTCGGCCGGGTGCGCGAGTACACCGAGGGCTTCGACAAGTACGTCGCCCACCTGATCGGCGTGCTGCCCAACCGCCTCGACGGCATCAAGGTCGTCATCGACGGCGCCCACGGCGCGGCCGCCTACGTCGCCCCCGAGGCCTTCGCCCGGGCCGGCGCCGAGGTCGTCCACACCCTGGGGGCGGAGCCCACCGGCCTCAACATCAACGACGGCGTCGGCTCCACCCACCTGGACCGGCTGCAGGCCGCCATGACGGAGTACCGCGCCGACCTCGGCATCGCCCTCGACGGCGACGCCGACCGCTGCCTGGCCGCCGACGCGGACGGCAACGAGGTGGACGGCGACCAGATCATCGCCATCCTGGCCGTCGCCATGAAGGACGCCGGCACCCTGCGCCGCAACACCGCGGTGGCCACCGTGATGTCCAACCTCGGCTTCAAGCTGGCGATGGAGCGCGAAGGCGTCGACCTGGTGGAGACCGCCGTCGGCGACCGCTACGTGCTGGAGGCGATGAAGGAGCACGGCTTCGCGCTGGGCGGCGAGCAGTCCGGCCACGTCATCCTGCTCGACCACGCCACCACCGGCGACGGCACCCTGACCGGCCTCATGCTGGGCGCCCGACTGGCCGCCACCAAGCAGCCGCTGGCCGACCTGGCCGCCGTGATGACCCGTCTGCCGCAGCAGCTGATCAACGTCAAGGGCGTCGACAAGAGCCGGGTGAACACCAGCGTCGAGCTGGCCGCCGCCGTCTCCGAGGCCGAGGCCGAACTGGGCTCCACCGGCCGGGTGCTGCTGCGCCCGTCCGGCACCGAGCCGCTGGTCCGGGTCATGGTCGAGGCCGCCGACCCGGTGCAGGCCGAGTCCGTCGCGCAGCGGCTCGCCGAAGCCGTGCGGACGCACCTGGGCTGAACGGGCCCGGTATGACGGAAGGGGCCCCGCCGCCGGCGGGGCCCCTTCCGTCATACCGGCGTCAGAGCTTGCGCAGCAGCGCCCGGCGGACCTTGTGGTCCGCCCCCTTCTGGAGGATCAGGGTGGCCCGGCCGCGGGTCGGCAGCACGTTCTCCAGCAGGTTCGGCTTGTTGATGGTGCGCCAGACCTGCCGGCCGTACTCCATCGCCTCCTCCTCCGGCACCTCGGTGAAGCGGCGGAAGTAGGAGTTCGGGTCCTGGAAGGCCGTCTGCCGGAGCTTGCGGAAGCGGTCCAGGTACCAGTGCTCGATGTCGTCGGTGCGGGCGTCGACGTAGATCGAGAAGTCGAAGTAGTCGGCCACCGCCAGACGGGTGCGCCCGTCGCTGCCGGGCAGGGCCGGCTGGAGCACGTTCAGGCCCTCGACGATCAGGATGTCCGGGCGCTCCACGGTGAGCCGCTCGCCCTGCACGATGTCGTACACCAGGTGCGAGTACACCGGCGCGGTGACCCGCTCCTTGCCCGCCTTCACGTCCGCGACGAAGCGCATCAGCGCCCGGCGGTCGTACGACTCCGGGAAGCCCTTGCGGGCCATCAGGCCGCGGCGGCGCAGCTCGGCGTTGGGCAGCAGGAAGCCGTCCGTGGTCACCAGCTCGACCCGCGGGTGCTCGGGCCAGCGGGCGAGCAGGGCCTGGAGCAGGCGGGCCGTCGTCGACTTGCCGACCGCGACCGAGCCGGCCACCCCGATGATGAACGGGGTGCGGGTGCGCTCGGTGTCCGGCGTGTCCAGGAAGGTGCCCAGCGTGCCGCGCAGCTCGTGCGTGGCGTGGATGTACAGGTTCAGCAGCCGGGACAGCGGCAGGTAGACATCGCGGACCTCGTCCAGGTCGAGGGCGGTACCGAGGCCGCGTAGCCGTTCCACCTCCTCGGCGGTCAGCGGCAGCGGCGTACGCTCGCGCAGTGCGCTCCACTCGGCCCGACTGAGGTCCACGTAGGGGGACGGCGACGGGCCGGGCGTGGCGGCGCCCCGCGTACAGAGTTCGGTCAGCACATGCTCCATTGTGAGCCGTGGCGGCGTTCACCGTGGTTGTGGTGTCGGTCACGCAGTGTTCGCGGGAATCGGGAAAAGGGCCTCAGAACCGCCCTTATGCTGGCACGCATGTGCGGAATTGTTGGATACGTGGGCGCGCAGTCCGCCCTCGACGTAGTAATCGCAGGCCTGCAGCGACTGGAGTACCGGGGCTACGACTCGGCCGGTGTCGCGGTGCAGGCGCAGGACTCCGACGGGCAGTGGAGTCTGGTCACCGACAAGCGGGCCGGCAAGCTCGCCAACCTGGAGAAGTCGCTCGCCGAGACCCCTCTGCCCGGCGGCACCACCGGCATCGGCCACACCCGCTGGGCCACCCACGGCGGCCCGACGGACGCCAACGCCCACCCCCACCTGGACGACCACCTCCGGGTGGCCGTGGTGCACAACGGCATCATCGAGAACTTCGCCCAGCTGCGGGCCGAGATCGCCGAGCGCGGCCACACCCTCCGCTCCGAGACCGACACCGAGGTCGTCGCGCACCTCCTCGGCGAGGCCTACGACGGCGACCTCGCGGAGGCCATGCGAGTGGTCTGCCGCCGCCTCGACGGCGCCTTCACCCTCGTCGCCGTGCACGCCGACGCGCCGGACGTCGTCGTCGGCGCCCGCCGCAACTCGCCGCTGGTGGTCGGGCGCGGCGAGGGCGAGAACTTCCTCGCCTCCGACGTCTCCGCGTTCATCGCGCACACCCGCGAGGCCATCGAGCTGGGTCAGGACCAGGTCGTCGAGCTGCGCCGGGACGCCGTCACGGTGACCAACTTCGACGGCACCCCGGCCGACGTGCGCGAGTACCACGTCGACTGGGACGCCTCGGCCGCCGAGAAGGGCGGCTACGACTACTTCATGCTCAAGGAGATCGCCGAGCAGCCGAAGGCCGTCGCCGACACCCTCCTCGGCCGGATCGGCACCGACGGCCGGCTCATCCTCGACGAGCTGCGGATCTCCGACGCGGACCTGCGTTCGGTCGACAAGGTCGTCATCGTCGCCTGCGGCACCGCCTTCCACGCCGGCATGATCGCCAAGTACGCGATCGAGCACTGGACCCGCATCCCCTGCGAGGTCGAGGTCGCCTCCGAGTTCCGCTACCGCGACCCGATCATGGGCCCGGGCACGCTGGTCATCGCCATCTCCCAGTCCGGCGAGACCATGGACACCCTGATGGCCCTGCGACACGCCCGGGAGCAGGGCGCCAAGGTGCTGGCGATCTGCAACACCAACGGCTCCACCATCCCGCGCGAGTCGGACGCGGTGCTGTACACCCACGCCGGCCCCGAGGTCGCCGTCGCCTCCACCAAGGCGTTCCTGACCCAGCTGGTCGCCTGCTACCTGGTCGCCCTCTACCTGGGCCAGGTGCGCGGCACCAAGTGGGGCGACGAGATCTTCGCCGTCATCAAGGAGCTCGGCGACGCGCCCAAGCAGGTCGAGCAGGTCCTGGAGACCATGGAGCCGGTGCGCGAGCTGGCCCGCTCGCTCGCCGACGCGCGCTCGGTGCTGTTCCTCGGCCGTCACGTCGGCTTCCCGGTGGCCCTGGAGGGCGCGCTCAAGCTCAAGGAGCTGGCGTACATGCACGCCGAGGGCTTCGCGGCGGGCGAGCTCAAGCACGGCCCGATCGCGCTGATCGAGGAGGGGCTGCCGGTCGTCGTGGTCGTCCCCTCGCCGCGCGGGCGGTCGATCCTGCACGACAAGATCGTCTCCAACATCCAGGAGATCCGGGCCCGTGGCGCCCGCACCATCGTGATCGCGGAGGAGGGCGACGAGGCGGTCGTCCCGTACGCGGACCACCTGATCCGCATCCCGGTCACCCCGACCCTGCTCCAGCCGCTGGTCTCCACCGTGCCGCTCCAGGTCTTCGCGTGCGAGCTGGCGACGGCCAAGGGCCACGAGGTCGACCAGCCTCGCAACCTGGCCAAGTCGGTCACCGTCGAGTAGTACGGCGTGGTGCCCCTGCGGTGGCTGTGCCCTACCGCAGGGGCGCCGTGTCGAGCGTGAAGGAGAAGGGGGCGGGCAGGTCGATGCTCCCGCCGAACTCGACCTTGGTGAGAACGGAGTAATCGCCGTTCTCGGGCGAGGTGAAGAGAGTGACCCACTTCTCGCTGCGGTCGACCAGCAGGTAGCACGGGACATCTGCGGCGGCGTAGCCCAGGCGCTTCGGCTCGCGGTCCCTGCGTGGGTCGGTCCCGGTGATTTCGAAGACGAGAAGGACCCCTTCTGCTGAGGACCAGGGCTCGGCGTCCTTGAAATGGCCGACTGGGCTCACTGTGCCGTCGGGAATGAAGCGCCCGTGGGGTGTCGTCAGTCCCTTGTCCCCCGACAGGTCCAGATCGATCGCGGCCTTGTCCGTGAAGTGCCGGCTGAGCAGCGAGAACGCGGCTTCGTGGCCGTCGTCCGGCGGCGGCGTCAGCACGATCTCTTCATCGAGTTCAATGAGTTCGCTCCTGAAACCCTGCGGCGTTTTCAGTTCCAGGAACACCTGAAGAATCTCCACGGGCGGCACGCTATGCGCGTGGACCGCCACCGGTGGGGGATCGAAGTGGTTGTCACTCGAAAGTGTCCCGCAGCTCGGCCTGCCGTGGGGCGGTGACGCGGGCTAGCGTCGGCGGTACGTCGACTGCTGAAGGAGCCCTCGCATGCGTCATGCCCATCGGGTGGAAGTCGTCCGGGCCGCCGAGGCCGCGCTGATGGCGCGGCTGCCGGAGGGGACGCTGATGCAGCGGGCGGCCGCCGGGCTGGCGGCGACCTGTGCCCGGCTGCTGGCGGGGCGTCGGGGGCGGGTGTACGGCAGTCGGGTGGTGGTGCTGGCCGGCAGCGGGGACAACGGGGGTGACGCCCTGTACGCCGGGGCGGCGCTGGCCCGGCGGGGCGCGCGGGTGACGGCGGTGCTGCTCGCGCCGGAGCGCGCGCACGCGGGCGGGCTGGCCGCGCTGCGGGCTTCCGGCGGGCGGGTGGTGCTGGATCAGGAAGTCGGCCTGGCCGACTTCTCGCGCGCCGACCTGGTGCTGGACGGCATCGTCGGCATCGGCGGCCGGGGCGGGCTGCGGGACGGGGCCCGGCCGTACGCGCGGGCCGGGCGGCGCGGGGTCGTGGTGGCCGTGGACCTGCCCAGCGGGGTCGACGCCGACACCGGCGAGGTGCCGGGCGAGGCGCTGCGCGCGGACGTCACGGTCTGCTTCGGCACGTACAAGCCGGGCCTGCTGGTGGACCCGGGCGCCTCCTACGCGGGCGCCGTCCAGCTGGTCGGGATCGGACTGGAGCCGCCCGCGCCGGAGGTGACGGCCCTGCAGCACGCGGATGTGGCGGCGCTGCTGCCGCTGCCGGGCGCCGAGAGCGACAAGTACCGGCGGGGCGTGGTCGGCGTGGCGGCCGGTTCGGCGACGTACCCGGGCGCGGCGCTGCTGGCGGTCGCCGGGGCGCTGCACGGCGGCGCGGGCGCCGTCCGGTACGTCGGCACGGCGGCCGAGGAGGTGGTGCGGCGCTTCCCGGAGGTGCTGGTCACCGAGGGCGGCCCGGCCGGGGCCGGGCGGGTGCAGGCCTGGGTGGTCGGGCCGGGCGGCGGCGAGGGGGCGCGGCAGGCGCTGGCCGAGGCGTTGTCGAGCGACGTCCCGGTCCTGGTGGACGCGGACGGGCTGACCGAGCTGGCCCGGCTCGGCCCGGACGCGCTGGCCGGCCGGACGGCCCCCACCCTGCTCACCCCGCACACCGGCGAGGCCGCCCGGCTGCTCGCGGGCGCCGACGGCACCGCGCCGCCGCCCGCCGACTCGCTGGCCGCCGCCCGGCTGGCCACCGCCCGCCGGCTGGCGGCCGCCTACCGGGCGACGGTCCTGCTCAAGGGCTCCACCACGGTGATCGCCGACCCGGGCGGCGCCGTCCGGGTCAACCCGACCGGTACGTCCTGGCTGGCCACGGCCGGCAGCGGCGACGTCCTGGCGGGCCTGGCGGGCTCCCTGCTGGCGGCCGGCCTGTCGCCGCTGGACGCCGCGTCGGTGGGCGCCTACCTGCACGGCCTGGCCGGCCGCCACGCGGCGGGCGACCCGGGCGCGCCGGTGACGGCGCCGGCGGTGGCGCAGGCGCTGCCCGCGGTGTGGCGGGCCGTGAGGGAGGCGGTGCGGGAGGCGTAGCCGGGGGCGTCGGTCGAGGACGGACGGGCGGTGCGGGAGACGTAGGCCCGGGGCGGGCGGGACGGGCGATGCGGAACCGATCGGTCCTCCGTGGGCGTCCGGAACAGGGTGACGAGCGGTGCGCCGCAGGTCGGCGCGGTGCCGGGGGCCCCGGCACCGGCCGCCGCACGGACGGGCCGTTCGGCGAGGACTCCGGGATGTCTGGGAGACTGACCCTGATGACAACTGCGAACACGACCGGCACGGCCACCCTGACCGACGGCGTAAGGGCCGAGGCGACCATCGATCTGGCCGCCCTGCGCGGCAACCTCGCCGCGCTGCGCGAGCGCGTCGGCAGCTCGGCGGTGATGCTCGCGGTCAAGGCGGACGCCTACGGCCACGGCGCCGTCGAGTGCGCCCGCGAGGCGGTCGCGAACGGGATCGGCTGGCTCGGCTGCGCGACGCCCGAGGAGGCGCTGGCACTGCGGGCCGCGGGCATCCGCCCGGAGCAGGCCCGCGTCCTGTGCTGGCTGTGGACGCCGGGCGGGCCGTGGCGGGAGGCGCTGCGCGCGGGCATCGACATCTCGGTGAGCGGCCAGTGGGCGCTGGACGAGCTGCTGCCGGCCGTCCGGGAGACCGGCATCCCGGCCCGGGTGCACCTGAAGGCGGACACCGGTCTGGGCCGCAACGGCTGCCAGCCGCACGACTGGCCGCACCTGGTGGCCGCCGCCCGCCGCGCCGAGGCGGAGGGGCTGCTGACCGTGGTCGGCGTCTGGTCGCACTTCGCCGCCGCCGACGAGCCGGGCCACCCGTCGATCCAGGCCCAGCTGGACTCCTTCCACGTGGCGCTGGCCCGGGCCGAGGCCGCCGGGCTGCGCCCGGAGGTGCGGCACCTGGCGAACTCGCCGGCCACCCTGCTGCTCCCGCAGTCGCACTTCGACCTGGTCCGCACCGGCCTGGCCGCGTACGGGCTGTCGCCGGTGCCGGAGGTCGGGTCGCCGGCCGACTTCGGGCTGCGCCCGGTGATGGCGCTGACCGCGCGGCTGGCACTGGTCAAGCACGTTCCGGGCGGGCACGGGGTCAGCTACGGCCACCACTACGTGACGCCGGGCCCGACCACGCTGGGCCTGGTCCCGGTCGGCTACGGCGACGGCATCCCGCGGCACGCCAGCGGCACCGGCCCGGTGCAGATCGGCGGCAAGTGGCGCACGATCGCCGGCCGGGTGGCGATGGACCAGTTCGTCGTGGACCTGGGCGGGGACACCCCCGCGATCGGCGACGAGGTGCTGCTGTTCGGCAACGGCGAGCAGGGCGAGCCGACCGCCGAGGACTGGGGCCGGGCCTGCGGCACCATCTCGTACGAGATCGTGACCCGGATCGGCGCCCGGGTCCCGCGCCGCTACCTTGGCGGCAGCCGCACCGAGGGCGCGGGCGCATGACGGAGGGACCGGCCGAGAGCGGCCCGGTCGCGGCGGTGGCCAAGGCGGCCGGCGCGGCCTCCGGGGTGAGCCGGGCCGGTGTGATCGGGATCTCGGTCGGCGTGCTGGCGGCCGGGGCGGCCGCCGGGGTGGCGATAGAGCGGCTGACCGTCGGTCGGGCGACCCGCCGCAGGGCCCGGGCCGAGCTG
Source organism: Kitasatospora sp. NBC_01300 (assembly GCF_041435235.1). Taxonomy (NCBI): domain Bacteria; kingdom Bacillati; phylum Actinomycetota; class Actinomycetes; order Kitasatosporales; family Streptomycetaceae; genus Kitasatospora; species Kitasatospora sp. NBC_01300. The sequence continues at coordinate 4,700,688 of NZ_CP108408.1, forward strand.
GACGCCGAGGCCCCGTACGGCTCGCTGCGCGGGCGCCCGCGGACGGTGGCCGCGCCGGACGGCACCGAGCTGTACGTCGAGCTGGACGGCACCGGCCCCGAGCCGGACGGCGAAACCTCCGGCCCCGAGCCGCTGACCGTGGTGTTCTGCCACGGCTACTGCCTCAACCAGGACAGCTGGCACTTCCAGCGGGCCGCGCTGCGCGAGGGACTGCGGCTGGTCTTCTGGGACCAGCGCAGCCACGGCCGCTCCGAGCGCTCCCGCTCCTACCTGGCCGGCGAGCCGGCCAGCATCGACCAGCTGGGCGGCGACCTCAAGGCGGTGATCGACGCCGTCGCGCCGACCGGGCCGCTGGTGCTGGTGGGCCACTCGATGGGCGGCATGACGGTGATGGCGCTGGCCGACCAGTACCCGGAGCTGTTCCGGGAGAGGGTCGCCGGGGTGGCGCTGATCGGCACGCTGGCGGGGGACTGGAACGAGGTCAGCCTCGGGCTGCCGTCGGCCGGCGCGAAGCTGTTCAAGAAGGTCGCGCCCGGGATGATGCGGCTGCTGGGCCGACAGGTCGAGCTGGTGGAGGCGAGCCGGCGGCTGGGCGCGGACGTCGCCGCCGTCTTCTACCGGAGGTTCTCCTTCGGCGGGCGGGACGTCGACCCGGGCGTGGTGCGGTTCGCCGAGCAGCTGCTGGACGCCACCCCGATCGACGTGGTCGCCGAGTTCTACCCGGTGTTCGGCACGCACGAGAAGTACGGGGCGCTCGCCGCGCTGAGGGGCCTGCCGGCGCTGGTGCTGGCCGGTACGAAGGACCTGCTGACGCCGTCGGCGCACAGCGAGGCGATGGCCGAGCGGCTGCCCGGCGCGGAGCTGGTGCTGGTGGAGGGCGCCGGGCACCTGGTGATGCTGGAGCGTCCGGAGCTGGTCGACCACGAGCTGGTGGCGCTGCTGCGCCGGGCCGCCGACTTCGCCGCCGCCGGGCCGCCCCCGGCGGTCCTGGACGGCCCCTGACCCCTTCCGGCGCACGCCGGGCCGGCGATGTGGCACGGTAGCGGTGGCGGCCGGCGGTCGGCACGCCGGTACGGACCGAAGGGCAAGACACGCGCATGGGCTCGCACGCCACTCTCACCGTCCCCACCCCGGAGCGGATGGGCCGGCTCGGCCGGGAGCTGGCCGCGCTGCTGCGGCCCGGGGACCTGGTGCTGCTCTCCGGCGAACTGGGAGCGGGGAAGACCACGCTGACCAGGGGCCTGGGGGAGGGGCTGGGGGTCCGTGGGGCGGTGACCTCGCCGACCTTCGTGATCGCCCGGGTGCATCCGTCGCTGGTCGGCGGCCCGGCGCTGGTGCACGTGGACGCGTACCGGCTCGGCGGGGACCTGGACGAGATGGAGGACCTCGACCTGGACGTCTCGCTGCCGGAGTCGGTGGTCGTGGTCGAGTGGGGCGAGGGCAAGGTCGAGCGGCTGTCCGAGGACCGGCTGGAGGTGCGGATCGAGCGCGCCCTCGGCGACACCGCCGACGAGGGCGACCTGGACCCGCGCCGGGTGGTGCTGACCGGCCTCGGTCCGCGCTGGACGGGCGTCGCGCTGGAGGCGCTCGGCTGAGGCCCGAACCCGGGTGTGCGCCGTTTTGCCGACAGGCTGTCGGGAAGTGTTGCGGGCGTGGTGCCCGGCGTGGTGGGATGGGTGCTGCGGTTAGGTCTGCCTAACTAGGGAGGCGCCATGTCGAGCACCACCCCCGCCCCGAAGCGCGCCGGGCACGGCGCCGGGGCCGGAGAGTCCGCCCGCCGCGTCCAGGGGGCGCCGATGCGGGCGCTGCTGGCCGCCTGTGCGGCCGCCGAGGCGGTGTCCACCCCGCCCGAGCCGGAGCCCCGGCGGGCCGAGGAACCGGAGACGGGCACACCCCGCGCGGCCTGACACGCGCCCGGGCCGGGCTCAAGCGACCACGACCACCTTGGTGCCGTTCGGCGCGAAGTCCCAGAGCAGCTGGCCGTCCGGGCGGCCGCTGCGGATGCCGCCGGTCTTGGCGTTCGGCTCGGCGGTCGGGGTCGCGCCGTCCACGGCGGCGCTGAAGCCGAACACCACGCCGTTCTGCTGCGCGAAGCGCACCACGTGCTCGATCTGCTTGCCGTCCGTCCCGGTGGTCGTCGGGGTGCGGCTGTAGACCGAGTAGCTGCCCGGAGCCGGCTCGACCGAGCCAGGGGTGACCGGGAAACCGGGTGTGACCTGCGGGTTCTTCTTCGGGTCGACCAGCCAGACGTAGTGGCTGCTGATCGAGTAGACCACCCGGGTGCCGCTGCCCGAGACGGTCGGCAGCGGCGGGGCCGTCGGGGTGGCCGAGGCGCTCGGCGTCGCGGAGGCGGCCGGCCCGCTGGACGTCGCGGTGCTGGCGGTCGGCTTGGCGCCGGCCGCCCGGTCCTGGGCGCCGTTGGCCTGGAAGGCCAGCAGGCTCACCACCGCCAGGGCCCCCAGGGTCAGCCCCGTGACCACCACACCAGGACCCATCTTCGCCACGTGCCGCTCCCGCCGCCGTCCCTTTACGTACCGCCCCATCGTGCCAGGTCCGTCCAGCCGGGGCGCGGCGCCCCGGATGTGTGTTCCCGGGTGGCACACCCGGTCGATCAGCCGGTCGGACCAACGTCGGTCTAACCTTGACCCGTGCTGCTGCTCGCGTTCGACACCGCTACCCCCGCCGTCACCGCCGCCGTCCACGACGGCACGGCCGTCCTCGCCGAGACCCACCAGGTCGACGCCCGGCGCCACGGCGAACTGCTCCTGCCCGCGATCGACCAGGTCCTGCGGGCGGCCGGCGTCGACAAGCACCGGCTCACCGGCATCGCGGTGGGCGTCGGTCCGGGCCCGTACACCGGCCTGCGGGTCGGCCTGGTGACCGCCGCCGCGCTCGGCCACGCCCTCGGGCTGCCGGTGCACGGCGTCTGCACCCTGGACGCGATCGCCCACCAGGCCCGCGCCGAGGGCCTGGCCGGGCAGCCGTTCACGGTGGCCACGGACGCGCGCCGCAAGGAGGTCTACTGGGCCTCCTACGACGCCGACGGCCGCCGCACCGAGGGCCCCGGCGTGGACCGCCCCGCCGAGCTGGCCCCGCGCCCGCGGTCGGTCGGCGCCGGCGCGCTGCTCTACCCCGAGACCTTCCCCGGCGCGCACGGCCCCGAGCACGTGTCGGCCGGCGCCCTGGCCGGCTTCGCCGCCGCCGAGCTGAAGGCCGGCCGGGAGCTGCTGCCGAACGTCCCGCTGTACCTGCGCCGTCCGGACGCCCAGGTGCCGGCCGGCTACAAGGCGGTGCTCCCGGCGTGAAACACGGCACCACCCTGCGCCCGATGCGCTGGTGGGACATCGCGCCGGTGATGGAGCTGGAGCTGCGACTCTTCCCCGAGGACGCCTGGTCCACCGGGATGTACTGGTCCGAGCTGGCCGAGACCCACCCCGGCGGCACCCGCCACTACACCGTCGCCACCAACGCGGACGGCGCCGTCGTCGGCTACGCCGGACTGATGGCGATCGCCGGCGAGGGCGACGTCCAGACCATCGCCGTCGACCAGCGCCACCAGGGCGCCGGCCTCGGCGCGGCGCTGCTCACCGACCTGATCCGGGAGGCCGCCCGCCGCGGCTGCGCCGAACTGCTGCTGGAGGTGCGGGTGGACAACCCGCGCGCCCAGCAGCTGTACGAGCGCTTCGGCTTCCGACCGGTGGGCATCCGGCGCGGCTACTACCAGCCCGCCAACGTCGACGCGCTGGTGATGCGCCTCGACCACCCCAGCACTGACCCGAAGGACCTTAAGGACACCCGCCATGGCTGACGAACCGCTCGTCCTCGGCATCGAGACCTCCTGCGACGAGACCGGCGTCGGCATCGTGCGCGGCACCACGCTGCTGGCCGACGCGGTCGCCTCCAGCGTCAACGACCACGCCCGCTTCGGCGGCGTCGTCCCGGAGATCGCCAGCCGCGCCCACCTGGAGGCGATGGTCCCGACCATCCAGCGCGCCCTGGACACCGCCGGCGTCAAGGCGAGCGACCTGGACGGCATCGCGGTCACCGCGGGCCCCGGCCTGGCCGGCGCGCTGCTGGTCGGTGTCAGCGCCGCCAAGGCGTACGCCTGGGCGCTGGACAAGCCGCTGTACGGGGTCAACCACCTCGCCTCGCACATCTGCGTCGACCAGCTGGAGCACGGCCGGCTGCCGTCGCCGACGATGGCGCTGCTGGTCTCCGGCGGGCACTCCTCGCTGCTGCTCAGCGAGGACATCACCAGCGACGTCCGCCCGCTCGGCGCGACCATCGACGACGCGGCCGGCGAGGCCTTCGACAAGGTCGCCCGGGTGCTCGGCCTGGGCTTCCCCGGCGGCCCGGTGGTCGACCGCACCGCCCGCGAGGGCGACCCCAAGGCGATCGCCTTCCCGCGCGGCCTGAGCGGCCGCAACGACCCCGCGTACGACTTCTCCTTCTCCGGCCTGAAGACCGCCGTCGCCCGCTGGGTGGAGGCCAAGCGCCGGGCCGGCGAGGAGGTGCCGATCGCCGACGTGGCGGCGTCCTTCCAGGAGGCCGTCACCGACGTGCTCACCCGCAAGGCCGTCAAGGCGTGCCGGGACAACGGCGTCGACCACCTGATGATCGGCGGCGGGGTGGCCGCCAACTCGCGGCTGCGCGAGATGGCCCAGCAGCGCTGCGACCGGGCCGGCATCCGGCTGCGGGTGCCCCGGCCGGGCCTGTGCACCGACAACGGCGCGATGGTGGCCGCGCTGGGCTCCGAGATGGTGTGGCGCGACCGCACGCCGTCCGCGCTCGACCTGTCCGCCGACTCCTCGCTGCCGGTGACCGAGGCGCACGTGCCGGGCGCGGACGTCCGGCACGGCGACGTCCACGGCCAGGCGTACCAGGCCCTCACCGGCGGCGCCGAGTGACCGTCGCCGCGATGTGGGAGGCCCGCGCCGCGACCGGCCGCGGGGCCGAACTCGCCTCCTGGGTACGGGAGGTGGCGCTGCCGGCGGTGCGCGGCTCGGCCGGGCTGGTCCGCACCGAGCTGCTCGGCGCGCCCGGCGAACGGGTGCTGCTGATCACCTGGTGGACCGGCGAGCCGGTGCCGGTCGCCGACCCGCCGGCCGACCTGCTCGGCCGCCCGGTGCACCGCTGGTCCTTCACCAGCGAGCACGTCGAATAGGCGTCGAATGGGCACTGTCCGGGAACCGCCGCCCCGACCGCTACCGTGCATAGCTGAGAAGAAGCTGGACGGGAACCGGGAGCGCGCTGCGGTGAACAGGGACGGTCGGAGCAGGACCAGGACGTACGCGGTGGGGGCGCTGGCCCTGCTGGCCCTGGCCACCGGATGCGGCGACAACGGGGGCGGCGCCGCCCCGGCGGCGGCCGGCGGAAGCTCGGCGACCACGCCCCAGCCCGCCGGGGGCGGCGCCGTGCCGACCAGCCCGGCCGGCACGCCCACCACCGCGGCCCCGGCCGGCGGGGACCCGGCGGCCTGGGCGAAGTGGAACCTCAAGCCGCTGGCACCGGCCCCCGCGCCGCCCGCGGACAAGCCCATCAAGCTCGAACGGACCGGCCCCGTGCCGGTGTTCAGCGAGGTGAAGACGAGCGACAAGGTCGTCTTCATCACCATCGACGACGGCGCCGAGAAGGACCCGAAGTTCGTCGAGATGCTGACCGAGCTCAAGGTGCCGATCTCGATGTTCCTGACCCGGGACATCGTCAAGAACGACTACGGCTACTTCAAGCCGCTCCAGGCGCTCGGCAACCACATCCAGAACCACACCGTGGACCACCCGGTGATGAGCAAGATCCCGGCGGAGAAGCAGAAGTCCGAGATCTGCGACGCGCAGTCCGCGCTCACCCAGCAGTACGGCACCGCCCCGCTGCTGTTCCGCCCGCCGTTCGGGGACGGCGCCAACACCCCGACGCTGAACAACTCGGTCCAGCAGTGCGGCCCGCGCGCGATGGTGCTCTGGCGCGAGTCGATGCAGATCCACGACATGCAGTACCAGGCGGCGGACAAGAAGCTGAAGTCCGGAGACATCATCCTGGCGCACTTCCGCGGCCCGAAGGAGCTCAAGGGCGCCACGATGACCCAGATGTTCGGCGACCTGCTGGCCCGGATCCAGGAGCAGGGCTTCTCGGTGGCCCGGCTGGAGGACTACATCCAGGCGCCCGCCTCGTAGTCCGGGCGCCCGCCCCGCGGCCGCCTCAGGCGGGCCGGCCGAGCATCATCAGCGGCCCGTTGTCGGTGCGGCTGAGGATCACCGTGACGGCGTTCGGCCCGGAGGGCTTGAGCTGGCGGCGCAGCTCCTCCGGGGTGATCGCCATCCCGCGCTTCTTGATCACCACCGTGCCGACCCCGCGCTCGCGCAGCAGCGCCTTCAGCCGCTTGATGTGGAACGGCAGCACGTCGGTGAGCTCGAAGGCGTGCGCGTACGGGGTGGCCACCAGCCGGTCCGAGGTCAGGTAGGCGATCTTCGGGTCGATCAGCCGGCCGCCCACCTGCTCGGCCACCTCGGCCACCAGGTGGGCCCGGATCACCGCGCCGTCCGGCTCGTACAGGTAGCGCCCGACCGGGCCGGCCGGCGGGTCGGGCAGGTCGCCGCCGGTGAGGCTGGCGGCCTGCGGCAGCAGGGTGGCGCGGTGCGGGCGGGCGGCCCCGGTGCCGAACCAGAGCACCGCCTCCTTCACGTCGCCGTGGTCGGAGACCCACTCCGCCTCGGCGTCGGCCGGGACGGCCTCGTGCGGGATGCCCGGGGCGACCTTCAGCGCGCCGATCGGGGTCCGGCGGCCGGCCTCGATCGCCCAGGAGAGCGGCGGGGCGTACGCCTCCGGGTCGAACACCCGGCCGCGCGCCGTCCGCCGCGCCGGGTCGGTGAACACCGCGTCGTAGCCGGTGACGTCCACCTCGGCGACGTCCGCGCAGCGCACCCGGACCAGGTCGGACAGGCCCAGCGCGGCCGCGTTGGCGGCGGTGGCGGCGCAGGCCGCCGGGTCCTTGTCGACGGCCAGCACCTCGATCCCGGCCCTGGCCAGCGCCAGCACGTCCCCGCCGATGCCGCAGCACAGGTCGGCCAGCCGGCGGACGCCCAGTTCGGCGAAGCGGCGCGCCCGCCACTCGGCCACGCTGCGCCGGGTGGACTGCTCGACGCCGTTGGGCGTGAAGTACATCAGGTCGGCGTCCGCCCCGAACTTCGCCCGCGCCCGCTGCCGCAGCCGGGCCTGCCCGAAGGCCGCCGACACCAGCTCGGCCGGGTGCTCCCGCCGCAGCCTGGTGGCCAGCGCCAGCTCCTCCTCGGGCGTGAACTCGCGCAGTTCGGCGAGCAGGGCCTGGCCCTCGGGGGTCAGCAGGGGCTGGAGGTTCTCGGTGTCCACGGGGCCATTCTGGCGGGTTGGCGGCCCCACCGGCTCCGACGGCCGGCGCGGTGGGCGGGGTCGCGGCCCGCGGCGGGAGCCCGCCCGGGGCGGGGTGGTCGCACAGGAGTACGGCTGCGCGCCCGCGGTTCGGGACGCCAGGGCGCGCCGTTGGCACTCTGGTTGACTGAGTGCTAACACCGGCCTATGGTCGTCCTTGGCACTCCCCACTGGGGGAGTGCTAACGCGAAGACGTGTGCCTGACCCCCGCGACGGCAGGCCCGCAGGTTCGCTCCTACCCGTTAGAAACCCCGTAATCTCCGAAGGGGAGCTCGGACGTGACCACCAGCAGCAAGGTTGCCATCAAGCCGCTTGAGGACCGCATCGTGGTCCAGCCGCTCGACGCCGAGACCACCACGGCCTCCGGCCTGGTTATCCCGGACACCGCCAAGGAGAAGCCCCAGGAGGGCGTCGTCCTGGCCGTCGGCCCGGGCCGCTTCGAGGACGGCCAGCGTCTGCCGCTCGACGTCGCCGTCGGTGACATCGTCCTGTACTCGAAGTACGGCGGCACCGAGGTGAAGTACCAGGGCGAGGAGTACCTGGTTCTCTCCGCTCGCGACGTTCTCGCCATCATCGAGAAGTAAGTCGTTCCGACCCGCCCCGGATCCGTGTCCCAAGTGACAGGGGCCCGGGGCGTGGTTGTTGGTTCACGTAGTCCGGCGGCCGGTGGGCCGGCCGAAGCCCCGAGGGAATAGGGAACATGGCGAAGATCCTGCAGTTCAACGAGGACGCCCGCCGCTCGCTGGAGCGCGGTGTCAACAAGCTGGCCGACACCGTCAAGGTGACCATCGGCCCCAAGGGCCGCAACGTCGTCATCGACAAGAAGTTCGGCGCCCCGACCATCACCAACGACGGTGTCACCATCGCCCGTGAGGTCGAGCTGGACGACCCGTACGAGAACCTTGGCGCGCAGCTCGTCAAGGAGGTCGCCACCAAGACCAACGACGTCGCGGGTGACGGCACCACCACCGCCACCGTGCTGGCCCAGGCCCTGGTCAACGAGGGTCTGCGCAACGTCGCCGCCGGCGCTGGCCCGGCCGCCCTGAAGAAGGGCATCGACAAGGCCGTCGCCGCCGTCTCCGAGCACCTGCTCTCGGTGGCCCGCGAGATCGAGGGCAAGGACGACGTCGCCGCCGTCGCGTCCCTCTCCGCCCAGGACACCCAGGTCGGCGAGCTGATCGCCGAGGCGATCGACAAGGTCGGCAAGGACGGTGTCATCACCGTCGAGGAGTCGAACACCTTCGGCGTGGAGCTGGACTTCACCGAGGGCATGCAGTTCGACAAGGGCTACCTGTCGCCGTACTTCGTCACCGACGCGGAGCGGCAGGAGGCGGTCCTGGAGGACCCGTACATCCTGATCAACCAGGGCAAGATCTCCTCCATCCAGGAGCTGCTGCCGCTGCTGGAGAAGATCCTCCAGGGCGGTGCCTCCCGGCCGCTGCTGATCATCGCCGAGGACGTCGACGGCGAGGCGCTGTCCACCCTCGTGGTGAACAAGATCCGCGGCACCTTCAACGCGGTCGCCGTCAAGGCCCCGGGCTTCGGCGACCGCCGCAAGGCGATCCTCGGCGACCTGGCCACCCTGACCGGCGGCACGGTCATCTCCGAGGAGGTCGGCCTCAAGCTCGACCAGGTCGGCGTGGACGTGCTGGGCACCGCCCGCCGCGTGACCATCACCAAGGACGAGACCACCGTCGTCGACGGCGCCGGTGACACCGAGGCCGTGGCCGGCCGCGTCGCCCAGATCAAGGGTGAGATCGCCGCCACCGACTCCGACTGGGACCGCGAGAAGCTGCAGGAGCGCCTGGCCAAGCTGGCCGGCGGCGTCTGCGTCATCAAGGTCGGCGCCGCCACCGAGGTGGAGCTGAAGGAGCGCAAGCACCGCCTGGAGGACGCCATCTCGGCGACCCGTGCCGCGGTCGAGGAGGGCATCGTCGCCGGTGGCGGCGCCTCCCTGGTGCACGCCGCCAAGGTGCTGGACGGCGGCCTGGGCCTGACGGGCGACGAGGCGACCGGTGTCGCGGTCGTCCGCAAGGCGCTGCACGAGCCGCTGCGCTGGATCGCCCAGAACGCCGGCCTGGAGGGCTACGTCATCACCTCCAAGGTCTCCGAGCTGGAGATCGGCCAGGGCTACAACGCGGCCACCGGCGAGTACGGCGACCTGGTGAAGGCCGGCGTCATCGACCCGGTCAAGGTCACCCGCTCCGCCCTGGAGAACGCGGCCTCGATCGCCTCCCTGCTGCTCACCACCGAGACCCTCGTGGTGGAGAAGAAGGAAGAGGAGGCCGAGGCGGGCCACGGCCACGGTCACGGCCACTCGCACTGACGCCTGACGGTCGACCGGAGGCCCGGTCCGCGCCCCTCGGGGTGCGGCCGGGCCTCCGGCGTGTTCGGCGTGTTCGGCGTTTGAGGCTTCAATCATCAGTAGAATTTTGCCATTGGCAAAGATTGCCTTATAACTGAGGCATGATCGAGGCCCGTCACCTGCGCGTTCTGCGTGCCGTCGCCCGCACCGGCTCCTTCTCCGCCGCCGCCCGCGAGCTGGGCTGTACGCAGCCCGCCATCAGCCAGCAGATGAAGGCCCTGGAGAAGTCGGTGGACACCCCGTTGGTGGTCCGCTCCGGCCGGGGCATGCAGCTCAGCGAGGCGGGGCGGGTGCTGCTCAAGCACGCCACCGGGATCCTGGCCGGGCTCTCCGCCGCCGAGGAGGAGATCGCCGCGATCGCCGGGCTGCGGGCCGGGCGGGTGCGGCTGGTCTCCTTCCCGACCGCGAGCTCCACCCTGGTGCCGCCCGCGGTCGCCCGGCTGCGGGACAGCCATCCGGGGGTGCGCGTGTCGCTGGTCGAGGCGGAGCCGCCGGAGTCGCTGGCGATGCTGCGCGGCGGCGAGTGCGAGATCGCGCTGGCCTTCCGCTACCCGCAGTCCGACGACGGCGCCGCGCTGCCGGCGCCCGCGCACGGGACACCGCGCGAGGCGCGGGCCGAGGCCAACCTGGAGGCGCAGCAGCTGAGCGCCGGCTCCGACTGGTCCGATCTGGTGGTCACCCCGCTGCTGGACGACCCGCTGGTGGGCCTGCTGCCCGCCGCGCACCGGCTGGCGGGGCGCGGCAGGCCGGTGGAGCTGGCCGAGCTGGCGGGGGAGCAGTGGATCGCGGGCTGCCCGCAGTGCCGGGGGCACCTGGTGGAGCTGTGCGCGGGGGCGGGCTTCGAGCCCCGGATCGACTTCGCGACCGACGACTATCCGGCGGTGGTCGGCCTGGTGGCGGCCGGGCTGGGGGTGGCGGTGCTGCCCCGGCTGGCACTGGAGTCGGTGCGCCCGGACGGGGTGTCGACGGTGCCGGTGCGGACGGCCGCGGGGGCGCCGGCGGTGCGGCAGGTGGTCGCGCTGACCCTGCCGGACCTGGCCGAGGTGCCGGCCGTGGCGCTGATGCTGGAGCGGCTGGCGGGGTCGGCCGGGCGCTGACCTCCGGGGCCTGGGCGTTCTGGACCGGGCTTGAACGGCCCGGGATGCAGAGAGGAAACGTTTCTTCGCGGCGCGCCGTGGAGGCGGGGCTAGCGCCGGGCGATCGCCGGCGGGGTCAGCGGGACCTCCACCAGCCGGTGCCGCGAACGCCCCAGCATCTCCTCGCGCTCGTCCTCGGTCATCCCACCCCAGACGCCGTACGGTTCGCGGACCGCCAACGCGTGCGCCGCGCACTCGGTGATCACCGGGCAGCGCATGCAGACCTCCTTGGCACTGGCCTCGCGCGAACTCCGCGCGGCCCCGCGTTCGCCCTCGGGGTGGAAGAAGAGCGAACTGTCCACGCCACGGCAGGCTGCTGAGAGCTGCCAGTCCCAGAGGTCCGCGTTGGGGCCTGGGAGGCGGGAGAAATCTGCCATGGCTCATTCCCTTCAGAGGCTCGTCGGCCGTGGGCCGGCGCTCAGCGGGCTGCTGCTGGGCGGCACGGCGGGCGTCGATGCACTGGTGTGGACACCTGGAAATATGACTTACGGCAACTCCATGGACAAGTCACCCACAGAGTGGCACAACAGTCAATGACCATACGAAAGCTATAAAAACGGGCAAAGTGGGCAAGGGGCTCGGCGGGCGCGGGCGTGGCATTCGGGTGGCCGACGGGCGCGCGACGCTCCGCACCGGTGTGCGGGTCGTGCGCCCACCGCGCGCGAGCTGGGCAAAAGTGCGGCGTGTGCACCGCGATGCGGCTGATCGGTAATGGGTTGGCCACGTACAGTGGTGGAGATGGCCCCGAAGGCCGTAACTCATTCGAGTGACGGTCGTTGGAAGTGCGGAGGCGGTTAGCGGGCGCCGGACGTCGGGAACGATCGCGGGAATTCGAGGCGATCAGCACGGACTCTGTCGCCGATCGGCCGTGTCGGAGAGGTTCGTACCAGCCAGGAGGCTCAACGTGACGCGGATCAGCTGCGGAGGACGACGGTCATGACTTCCGTTCTCGTTTGCGACGATTCCCCGCTCGCCCGCGAGGCGCTTCGCCGCGCGGTCGCGACCGTACCCGGTGTGGACCGGGTCACCACCGCGACGAACGGGGAGGAGGTCCTCCGCCGCTGGGTGGCCGACCGCTCCGATCTCGTTCTGATGGACGTCCGGATGCCCGGCCTCGGCGGGGTCGAGACGGTCCGGCGGCTGCTGTCCGCCGATCCGGGCGCGCGGATCATCATGCTCACCGTCGCCGAGGACCTCGACGGGGTCGCGCTCGCGGTGGCCGCGGGCGCCCGGGGGTACCTGCACAAGGACGCCTCGCGCGCCGAGCTGCGGGCCACCGTCACCCAGGCCCTCGCCGACCCGACCTGGCGGCTCGCCCCGCGCCGGCTGCGCAGCCCCGACATGGGCGCGGCGCCCACGTTGACGGCGCGTGAGATCCAGGTGCTGGAGGGCATGAGCCACGGCCGCAGCAACGCCGAGATCGGCCGCGAGCTGTTCCTGTCCGAGGACACCGTCAAGACCCACGCCCGACGGCTGTTCAAGAAGCTCGGGGCCTCCGACCGCGCGCACGCGGTGGCGCTGGGTTTCCGCTGGGGCCTGGTCCGCTGACCGCCGGTGGCGCCGCCGGCTGCGGCGCGCCGCCGGCGGTTCCCGGGACGGACGCCGTCCGGGCGTGTGACGTTACGGTCCCGAGGTTGCACCATGGAGGAGTGGAGCACCTCGGGGACCAGCGGACAGGCACTGCGGCGAACCACACGGCCGCGGGACATTCGGCGGACGGCGCGAAGGACGGGACCACCGACGGCGGCGGGGCGGGAGGCGGCACGGTGCAGGAGGGGCCGGTGGTGCGCGGCGGCACGCCGTACGGCGCCGCAGCGCATAACGTTCCGGTGCACAACTCCGGACGCGGTGCCGCGTTTTCCCGCGCGACCAGGCACCATGGACCGATGCGTGACGACGTCGCCGGTGCGGCCGGCCAGGCGGACCCGGTGGAGGCCGAGCCCTCCGGCCCGGGTGGCGATCCGTCGTACGCCGATCCCGGCGGCCCCGGCGCGGTGCCCGGCCCCGGTCGACCGCCGGTGCTCGGCGCGGGCGGCTCCCCGCTGGTGGGCGAGCTCGTCGCGGCCGCCGTCCGCGGTGAGGGCCCGGCCATCGACGCCCTGCTCGCCTACGTCCATCCGCTGGCGCTGCGCTACTGCCGCGGCCGGCTGGTCCGGCTGCCCGGCGGCGCCCGGCACCACGTGGACGACGTCGCCCAGGAGGTCTGCGTCGCGGTGCTGTGCGCGCTGCCCCGGTACAAGGACCAGGGGCGGCCGTTCGAGGCCTTCGTCTACGGCATCGCCGCGCACAAGATCGCCGATCTGCAGCGGGCCGCGATGCGCGGGCCCGGCTCGACGGTCGTCCCGCAGGACGACCTGCCGGAGGTGCCGGACGAGGCGCTCGGCCCGGAGGAGCAGGCGCTGCTGAGCAGCGACGCGGCCTGGGCCAAGGAACTGCTCTCCAACCTGCCGGCCCGTCAGCGCGAACTGGTGCTGCTGCGGGTGGCCGCCGGGCTCTCGGCGGAGGAGACCGGCGAGGTGCTGGGGATGTCCCCGGGCGCCGTCCGGGTGGCGCAGCACCGGGCGCTCAGCCGGCTGCGGGCACTCGCGGAGGAGTCCTCCTGAAGCCTTGACCGGCCGGAATGAGCCACGGGGGGCCGGTGTTGTCAAGGGCACACGAGGACACATTCGCGGTGCCAGTACCATGGGGTATCGGCGCCTGGGCGGGTTGCCAAAGTTTCGCGGGTGCGCGCGGGGTTCCCCTGGAGGTTCCTCCAAAACCACCCGGCTTCGGCGGTCTGCTGCGAGTGAGCGATGAACGCGCCCCACCCTCAGGGCGTGAGCGGAATAGGCCGGCCACGGAAGGTACCCCCCAAATGTCTTACAACGCCGCAGGCGTACCCGAGAAGTTCGCCATGCTCGGGCTCACGTTCGATGACGTCCTGCTGCTGCCCGGGGCCTCCGCGGTGCTGCCGAACCAGGTCGACACCTCCTCGCGGGTCTCCCGGAACGTGCGCGTCAACATCCCGCTGCTCTCCGCCGCGATGGACAAGGTCACCGAGGCGCGGATGGCGATCTCGATGGCCCGCCAGGGCGGCGTCGGCGTGCTGCACCGCAACCTGTCGGTCGAGGACCAGGCCAACCAGGTCGACCTGGTGAAGCGCTCCGAGTCCGGCATGGTCACCGACCCGATCACGGTCGGCCCGAACACCACGCTGGCCGAGGCCGACGCGCTGTGCGCCAAGTTCCGCATCTCCGGCGTGCCGATCGCGGACGAGGCCGGCAAGCTGCTCGGCATCGTCACCAACCGTGACATGGCCTTCGAGTCGGACCGCAGCCGCCAGGTCCGCGAGATCATGACCCCGATGCCGCTGATCACCGGCAAGGTCGGCATCTCCGGGGTGGACGCGATGGCGCTGCTGCGCCGTCACAAGATCGAGAAGCTGCCGCTGGTCGACGACGAGGGCCGGATCAAGGGCCTGATCACCGTCAAGGACTTCGTCAAGGCCGAGCAGTACCCGAACGCCGCCAAGGACGCCGAGGGCCGTCTGCTGGTTGGTGCCGCCGTCGGTGCCAGCGCCGAGGCGTTCGACCGGGCCCAGGCCCTGGTCGAGGCCGGTGCGGACTTCCTGGTCGTGGACACCTCGCACGGCCACAGCCACAACGCGCTGGCCTGGATCGGCAAGATCAAGTCGGCCGTCGGGATCGACGTGGTCGGCGGCAACGTGGCCACCCGTGACGGCGCCCAGGCGCTGATCGACGCCGGCGTGGACGGCGTCAAGGTCGGCGTTGGCCCCGGCTCCATCTGCACCACCCGCGTGGTCGCCGGCATCGGCGTCCCGCAGATCACCGCCATCTACGAGGCCGCGGTGGCCTGTCAGGCGGCCGGCGTGCCGGTCATCGGCGACGGCGGCCTGCAGTACTCCGGCGACATCGGCAAGGCGCTGGCCGCCGGCGCCGACACCGTGATGCTGGGCTCGCTGCTGGCCGGCTGCGAGGAGTCCCCGGGTGAGCTGATGTTCATCAACGGCAAGCAGTTCAAGTCCTACCGCGGCATGGGCTCGCTGGGCGCGATGCAGTCCCGCGGCCAGGGCCGCTCGTACTCCAAGGACCGCTACTTCCAGGCCGAGGTGGCCTCGGACGACAAGCTCGTCCCCGAGGGCATCGAGGGCCAGGTGCCCTACCGCGGCCCGCTGTCGGCCGTGCTGCACCAGCTGGTCGGCGGCCTGCGCCAGACCATGGGCTACGTCGGCGCCGCCACCATCGCCGAGATGGAGAGCAAGGGCCGCTTCGTCCGGATCACCTCGGCGGGCCTCAAGGAGAGCCACCCGCACGACATCCAGATGACCGTCGAGGCGCCGAACTACTCCAACCGCTGAGTCCGCGGACCTCAGGGGCCCGTCGCCGCACCGCGGCGGCGGGCCCTTCGGCGCGCCCGGGAGCGGGGGCCGGGCCGCCGGGGCGGGCCCCGCGCCCCGGAGGCGAGCGCGCGAGGCAACCGGGGTGCGGGATACTGGGGGCGGCCGGGGTGACCCGGCGGGCATGAGCAACAAACCAGAAGGGCTCGAAGTGACTGAGATCGAGATCGGGCGAGGCAAGCGCGGCCGACGGGCGTACTCCTTCGACGACATCGCCGTCGTCCCCAGCCGCCGTACCCGGGACCCGAAGGAGGTCTCGATCGCCTGGCAGATCGACGCCTACCGCTTCGAGCTGCCGTTCCTGGCCGCCCCGATGGACAGCGTGGTCTCGCCGCAGCAGGCCATCGCCATCGGCCGCCTCGGCGGCCTCGGCGTGCTGAACCTGGAAGGCCTCTGGACCCGCTACGAGGACCCGCAGCCGCTGCTCGACGAGATCGCCACGATCACCGACGAGGCCGCCGCGACCCGCCGCCTCCAGGAGATCTACGCCGCGCCGATCCGCGCCGAGCTGATCAAGCAGCGGATCCAGGAGGTCCGCGACTCCGGTGTGGTCACCGCCGCCGCGCTCTCGCCGCAGCGCACCGCCGAGTTCTCCAAGGCCGTCGTGGACGCCGGCGTCGACGTCTTCGTCATCCGCGGCACCACCGTCTCGGCCGAGCACGTGTCCAGCGGCGCGGAGCCGCTCAACCTCAAGCAGTTCATCTACGAGCTGGACGTCCCGGTGATCGTCGGCGGCTGCGCCACGTACACCGCGGCCCTGCACCTGATGCGCACCGGCGCGGCCGGCGTGCTGGTCGGCTTCGGCGGCGGCGCCGCCCACACCACCCGGGGCGTCCTCGGCATCCAGGTGCCGATGGCCACCGCCGTCGCCGACGTGGCCGCCGCCCGCCGGGACTACATGGACGAGTCCGGCGGCCGCTACGTGCACGTGATCGCGGACGGCGGCGTCGGCTACAGCGGCGACATCCCGAAGGCCGTCGCCTGCGGCGCCGACGCGGTGATGATCGGTGCCGCGCTGGCCCGTGCCACCGACGCGCCCGGCAAGGGCTTCCACTGGGGCATGGAGGCCGTCCACGAGGAGCTGCCGCGCGGCAAGCGGGTGGACCTCGGCACGGTCGGCACCACCGAGGAGATCCTGACCGGTCCCTCGCACACCCCCGACGGCACCATGAACCTGTTCGGCGCGCTGCGCCGTGCGATGGCCACCACCGGCTACACCGAGCTCAAGGAGTTCCAGCGGGTCGAGGTGACCGTCAACCCGGCGCTCAACCACCGCTGAGACGCGTCGTGGTGAAGGCCCCCGTCGGTTCGGCCGGCGGGGGCCTCGGGCTGTCCGGACCGGCGTCAGCCGCGGTTGGCGGTGCGGCGGGTGAGCAGGAAGCCGCCGACCAGGGCGATGCCGTAGAAGGCGAGGTCGAGCGCGCGCAGCTCGGCGCGCCAGTGCGCCAGGGCGTCGTGCGGCAGGCCGCGCGGGCCGGGGCCGGCCGCGTGCACCCGGCGGAGCTGGCCGGTCAGCTGGCCGATCAGCAGCGCGCAGGCCGCGAGCAGCGCGCCGAGCAGCGGCAGCACCCGGCTGCGGCCGCCGAGCCGGCCGAGCGGTAAGGCGACCAGGGCGGCGAGGGCGATGGCCAGCCAGCCGAGGCTGTCCGCGGCCCGGGCCGGCGCGCAGCCGTAGGCCAGGCCGCCGAGCAGCATGGCGAGGACGGCGAGGGTGACCGCCAGGGCGGTGCGGCGGCGCGGGCCCGTCCGGTGGGAGCGGACGGCGGGGACGTATCCGGCCACCGGGACACCGGGCATACCGGGTGCGACGTAGCCCTCGGGGGAATCCAGGGTGGGTGTGACCGAGTAGTGCTGAGCGGTGCGCGGCCGGCCCGACTGGCCGTCAGCGCCCGGTGCGGGTGCGGTCATGGGCGTCGGATCCCCCCGGAAAGACGATGAGCTGCCGAACGGTAGCAGCGCCCCGGTTAGATCTTGGCGAGTTTTCGATCACAGATCGGGCACGGAGCGCCGAGCCCGATCCGGCACGCCCCGGATCGGGTGCGGGGGTCGGGTGGTCCCGGCCCCCGGGGACAGGGGATGATGGAGACTTGGGCGTTCGGGCCTGAGGCCGGGCCGACACGCCGTCACCACGACCGCCAGCAGCACATGGGGGAACGTTCCGAATGACCCAGGCGCAGGGTTCCACCGGCCGCCTCCTGGCCGGCCGCTACCGGCTGAACGGCGTGCTCGGGCGCGGCGGCATGGGCACCGTCTGGCGCGCCGAGGACGAGATGCTGGGGCGGACCGTCGCGGTCAAGGAACTGCGGATGAACGCCAGCGTCGAGGAGGAGGAGAAGCACCGGCTGATCGTCCGGACGCTGCGCGAGGCCAAGGCCACCGCGCGGATCCGGCACAACTCGGCGGTCACCGTCTTCGACGTGGTCGACGAGGACGACCGGCCGTGGATCGTCATGGAGCTGGTCGAGTCCCGCTCGCTGGCCGACGTCATCCGGGAGGACGGGCCGCTGGCCCCCGCCCGGGCCGCCGAGATCGCGCTCGACGTGCTCGGCGTGCTGAGCGCCGCGCACGCGCTGGGCATCCTGCACCGGGACGTCAAGCCGTCCAACGTGCTGATCGGCGACGACGGCCGGGTCGTGCTCACCGACTTCGGCATCGCCAGCGTGGAGGGCGACGCCTCGGTCACCTCCACCGGCATGCTGGTCGGCGCGCCCTCGTACATATCCCCGGAGCGGGCCCGCGGGCAGAAGCCCGGGCCGCCGGCCGACCTGTGGTCGCTGGGCGGCACGCTGTACGCGATGGTCGAGGGCCGGCCGCCGTACGACCGGGGCTCGGCGCTGGCCACCCTGACGGCGGTGATGACGGAGGAGCTGACCGCCCCGGTGAACGCCGGGGCGCTGCAGCCGGTGATCGAGGGGCTGCTCGCCAAGGACCCGGCCGAGCGGCTGGACGCCTCGCAGACCCGGTCGATGCTGAAGCGGGTCGTCGCGGAGGCCACCTCGAAGGCCGAGTCGACCACCGTGCACGCGCTGCCGGTCGAGCGGCCGGTCGCCGCCGCGGCGGAGCCGGAGGAGGCCCCGGCCGAGGCCGAGGAGGGCCGCAAGCGGTCCATCGGCGGGCTGCTGGGGACGGTCCGGGTGGGCAGCCGGGCCAAGGACGAGAAGCCCGCCGCGGTGGAGCCCGTCGTGGAGCCGATGCCCGAGCCCGCTTCGCCGTCCTCGGAGGTGGCGTCGGGTTCGGCGCCGGGCCCGACGTCGGGTTCGGCTCCGGCGGCCGATCCGATCCGGCCGGTGACCAGCGAGTGGACCCTGGGCGCCACGCAGGCGGCCGGTGCCGACCCGCGCAACGGACGGCGGCGGCTGGCCGTCGTCACCGTGGTGCTGGTCCTGCTGCTGATCGCCGGGGTGGTCGCGGTGCTCCAGGCCGTCGGCAACGGGGACGACTCGTCGGCGAACGGCGCGGGCGCCACCTCGTCGGTCTCGACCGGCCCCGAGAACGGGCCGAGCGGGACGCCGGCCGCGTCCGTTCCGCCCGCGGAGCCGGAGCCGGGCACCGACAAGCCCGCCCCGGAGAAGCCGGCCACCGACACGCCGGCCCCCGACAAGCCGGCCGACACGCCCGGCCCCTCTGCGGCGAACCCGCCGGCCGCCGGCACGCCCGCCACCACCCCCGCGCAGAGCCCGACCCCGCCGG
Organism: Kitasatospora sp. NBC_01300; assembly: GCF_041435235.1. Taxonomy (NCBI): domain Bacteria; kingdom Bacillati; phylum Actinomycetota; class Actinomycetes; order Kitasatosporales; family Streptomycetaceae; genus Kitasatospora; species Kitasatospora sp. NBC_01300. The sequence goes on from NZ_CP108408.1 coordinate 4,719,676, forward strand.
GGGCCGCCGTACCGGCCGGTTACCACGAGTACAAGGACCCGACCGGCTTCTCGGTCGTCCTGCCGGACTGGCTCCAGCCGGCCGGTTCGGAGGGCGTCCGCCGGATCTTCAAGGGCAACGGCAGTACCCTGACCATCGAGTGGACCACCAGCCCGGGCCCCAGCGCCGTCGCCGACTGGCAGGAGTCCGAGCCGGGCCTGCGGTCGAAGGTCACCAACTACCAGCGGGTCAACCTGGCCGCGATCAACTACCGGCAGTGGAGCAACGCGGCCGACTGGGAGTGGATCAGCGGCACGCCGCGCACGCACTCGCTCAACCGGGGCTTCGTCACCGGGAACCCGGCCAAGTACGGCTACGCGATCTACTGGATCACCCCGGACGCGGACTGGGGCGCCCCGGCCAACTCCCAGGCCCGGGACACGGCCTTCGCCACCTTCCAGCCCGCGCCGTAGGTCCTGACCCCGGCCGGACAGGGCCTAGCCGATCAGGCGGGCCTTGGCCCGGGTGAACTCCTCGTCGGTGAGCGCGCCGGAGGCGTGCAGGGCAGCCAACCGCTCCAGCTGGCCGAGGAGTTGGTCGCCCGCGCCGAGGTCGGCGGGGGCGGCGTCGGCCGCCGGGCGGGCGGGCGACGCGGCTTTGCGGGCGAGCCGGGCGGCCTCCCGGATCTGCTCGGCGAAGACGTCGGCCTTGGCCACGTCCTCGAACCGGTGCGAGCCGGTCAGTGCGACGACGGTGAGCACGTCGCCGTTGAGCTTGGTCCTGGCCACGGCCGCGTCCGTGACCGCCGTAAGCGGAACCGGTACCGGCGGTTTACCGTCCTTGAGGAAGAGCAGTCGGTGGGTGGTGAGGACGAGCACGCCCTTGCGGAAGTGGTCGGGATGGCGCCCGGCCGTCGAGGCGACCGGATTCTCGCCGTCGATGACGGCCGCCTCCACGGTGCGCACGGCCTCGGCCTGATTGGCTTGGTTGTTGTTTCCCGCCACCTTGAAGGCGGTGTCGATCAGATCGGTCCAGTCCATGGGACCGAGCGTAAAGGAGCCGCTCAGTAGGCTGCTCGGTGAGCGAGAGGAACTGGCATGCGAGGCGGCCCGGGGCAATTGCTGGCGGGACGGTACCGGCTGACGGACCGTCCCGAACTCCTGCGGGCCCTGGCGGTGGACGACCGCACCGGGGAGTCCGTGCTGCTGCGCGCCCTGGAGCTGCCGGCGCTGCTGACCACCGGTCAGGAGGTGGACGGCGAGGTGCCCGCGCACGCCGACCGGCTGGTCCGCCGGGTGGCGGCGGTCGGCTCGTCCGCGCCGACCGGGCACCCCCGGCTGCTGCGCGGGCTCGGTGCCTTCGTCGAGGACGATCTGCTGTGGACGGTGGAGGAGCGGTCGGGCGCCATGACGCTGGCGGACCTGGTGGCGGCCGGACCGGTGCCGCCCTACCGGGCGGCCGAGCTGGCGGCGGACCTGGCCGGCGCGCTGCGGGCGCTGCACGAGGACGGACTCGTCCACGGGAACCTGACCCCCGAGTCCGTGCTGGTCTGCGAGGACGGCGCGGCGATGCTCGGCGGGCTGCTGTCCGGGGTGGCGCAGGAGGCGCTGGCCGAGGACCTCGGCGGCCCGGGCGGGCGCCGCCGGTACGACGTGCGGGCCACCCTGGTCGGCCCGGTGGCGGAGCGCTGGCCGCTGGACGGCGGCCCGGCGGGCGACTGCTGGGCGCTCGGGGTGCTGGTGCAGCGGCTGGTCACCGGCCGCTCGCCGTTCCCGGACGGCGGCGTGCCGGAGCTGGTGTCGGCGGTCCGGGACGGGCGGCGGGAGCCCGCGGCGGCCTGCGGGCCGCTGGCGCCGCTGGTCGAGCGGCTGCTGCAGCCCGACCCCTCGCTGCGGCCGACCGCCGAGGAGGCCCGCCGGGAGCTGGCGGCGCTGCTCGCGGGCGCGCCGGAGCCGGTCGACGAGGAGTGGGCGGCGCGGGCGCTGGTGCTGAGACCGGAGGCCCCGCTGGTGCGGCGTCGGCGCGGGCGGGGTGGTGGACGGGGGCGGCCGGAGGCCGTCGTGGGCGCGAACGTCGGGGTGGGCGCCGGGGTGGGCGCCGGGCGGCCGGACGAGGAGCGGCCGCCGCGGATACCTCCGGCGCTGCTCGGCCCGCTGCTGGTCGGGGGTGTGTTCCTGCTGCTGGTGCTGGGAGTGACCGCGGTGGTGCTGTTCGCAGGCTGACGGCCCCGCAGCGTCCCGGGCCTTCGGTCCGACGGGTGAGCGTGATTACCGGGGCTGGCAAGGTGCGCCTAATGTGTGCGTGGGATTTGTTCGAACAGTGGTCTGCACCAGGCCCTCCGTCGCTGTGACGGCAGACGGATGTGAGGGGGAGTGGTCGCCGATGGGCGTGCAGGACCGGCCGGAGACGGCCGAGACGGAGCGGCTGCTGGCCGGGCGGTACGAGCTGGGGGACCGGCTCGGACGCGGCGGGATGGGGACCGTCTGGCGGGCCTGGGACCGGATGCTGAACCGCGAGGTCGCGGTCAAGGAACTGACCGTCAACCACCTGCCCGAGGACGAGCTCCAGATCCTGCACGCCCGGATGAAGCGGGAGGCCAGCGCGGCCGCCCGGATCAAGCACCCCGGCGTGATCACGGTGCACGACGTGCTGGAGCAGGACGGCCGGCCGTGGATCGTCATGGAGCTGGTGGACGGCCGCTCGCTGGCCGACGTGATCAGCCAGGACGGCACCCTGCAGCCGCGCGCCGTCGCCGAGGTCGGCAGCCAGGTGCTCGCCGCACTGCACCGCGGCCACCAGCTCGGCGTCCTGCACCGCGACGTGAAGCCGGCCAACGTGCTGCTGGAGCGCGGCACCGGGCGGGTGGTGCTGCTGGACTTCGGCATCGCGACGTACGAGGGCTCGGCCGAGCTGACCCGGCCGGGCGACCTGGTCGGCTCGCCGGACTACCTGGCGCCGGAGCTCGCCCAGGGCGAGCGGCCCGGGCCGGCCTCCGACCTGTGGGGCCTCGGGGCGACGCTGTACGCCGCGGTGGAGGGCCAGTCGCCGTTCCGCCGGACCTCGCCGATCACCACGCTGGCCGCCGTGGTGGGCGAGCCGCTGCCGGAGCCGCTCCGGGCCGGGCCGCTGGGCCCGGTGCTGGCCGCGCTGATGGCCAAGGACCCGGCCGAGCGGCCGAACGCGGACGAGGCCGCCCGGATGCTGGCCGAGGTGAAGGACGGGCACACGATCGGCCTGAAGTCGGTCGCGCCGCTGCGCGCGCCCACCCAGTCGGTGCCCGTGGTGGACCGCAGCGAGCGCCCGGCGGCGGAGGAGGACCACGCGGAGGAGGCCGCGCCGGGGGCGACGGTGGAGGAGGCCGAGGAGCCGACCGGGGTGCGCTCGGCGGCTGTTCCGGACACCACCGGGGGCGTGGCCGCCGAGGCGGCGGCGCTCACCGCCGAGGTCGCGCCGGTGGCGCACCCCGTCGCGCCCGCGCGCGGGCCGGCCAAGCGCCGCAGCACCCTGAAGATCGTCGTGATCGCGGTGGCCGTCGGCCTGCTGGCGGCCGGCGCGACCTTCCTCGCCACCCGGCACACCACCACCGGGCACGTCGCCGCCTCCACGGGCGACGAGCCCGTCCCGACCGCCTCCGTCAGCCCGGACCCGACCAGTGACGCCAGCCGGGGGCCGGCCGCGCCCAACGGCTACCACTGGGTCGACGACCCGGCCGGCTTCCGCTTCCCGCTGCCCTCGGGCAGCCCGACCTGGCAGCGCAGTGCCACGCCCGACAACCAGGTCTACTACAGCCCCGACAACAAGGTGCACTACCTGCAGTTCGCGGTCACCGTCGGCCAGTCGGTCAAGCCGCTGGACCACCTGCGGCAGATGGAGGCCACCGTCTCCAAGAACCTGAAGGAGTACAAGCAGCACAAGATGACCGGCGTCGCGGTGAACGGCCACGAGGCGGCCGTCTGGGAGTTCAGCTACCTCGCCAAGGAGGGCGGCCGGCGCCGGGCGGTCGAGGCCGAGTTCATCGACGACGACGGCACCAGCTACGCGATCTACTCGTCCAGCCCGGACCGGGGCAACGAGTGGAACGAGGCGGAGCAGCGCTTCAACGCGGTGCTGCACTACTTCGCGCCGACCCGCTGACCGGGGGGAGCCCGCTCCACCCGGCCGCGGCAGATTCTTGTTACCGACGGGTACCGGACCGGCCGCCGAACGCCTAGGCTGCGCCGTATGTCGGACCTCACAGCAGGCGCAGCGGCCACCGAACACCCCGCGACCGGGAACCCGCCCGCCCCCGGCGGGAGCCGGACCGTCGCGGCGGCCGTCCCGCCGTCCCTGGTCGCCCGGCTGGCCGCCGGCGTCACCGCCACCGGCGAGCCCAGCCTGGTGGAGACCGTCGCCCCGCTGACCGGCGAGCGGCTGGCGAGCCTGCCGCGCTCCACCCCGGCCGACGTCGAGGTCGCCTTCGAGCTGGCCCGCCGCGCCCAGACGGCCTGGGCCGCGCTGCCGGTGCGCCGCCGCGCGGCCGTCCTGCTGCGCTTCCACGACCTGCTGCTCAAGCGGCAGGACGAGGTGCTGGACCTCGTCCAGGCCGAGACCGGCAAGGCCCGGCTGCACGCCTTCGAGGAGGTGCTGGCCGTCGCCATGGCCGCCCGGCACTACGGGCGGGCCGCGCACGGCTACCTCCGGGACAAGCGGCGCGGCGGGGCGCTGCCGGTGCTCACCCACGCGGTCGAGGCCCGCCGGCCCAAGGGCGTGGTCGGCCACATCTCGCCCTGGAACTACCCGCTGGAGCTGTCCGTCGGCGACGTCCTGCCCGCCTTCGTGGCCGGCAACGCCGTGGTCAACAAGCCGGACACGCAGACCGCGCTGACCGCGCTGTGGGCCCGCGAGCTGCTGATCGAGGCCGGGCTGCCGGCCGATCTGTGGCAGGTCGTGATCGGCGACGGCCCGGTGATCGGCCCCGCCGTGGTGGAGCACGCCGACTACGTCTCGTTCACCGGCTCCACCCGCACCGGCCGCGAGGTCGCCCAGCGCGCCGCCGCCCGGCTGGTCGGCGCCTCGCTCGAACTCGGCGGCAAGAACGCCATGCTGGTCCTCTCCGACGCCGACCTCGACCGGGCCGCCGCGGGTGCCGTGCGGGCCTGCTTCTCCTCCGCCGGGCAGCTGTGCATCTCGATCGAGCGGCTGCTGGTGCACCGCTCGGTGGCCGACGACTTCCTGGAGCGCTTCGCCGCCCGCACCCGGGCGCTGCGCCTCGGCGGCGGCCTCGCCTACGGCGCCGACATGGGCTCGCTGGTCTCCGTCCGCCAGCTGGAGACCACCACCCGGCACGTGGAGGAGGCGGTCAAGGCGGGCGCCACCGTGCTGGCCGGCGGCCGGGCCCGGCCCGACCTCGGCCCGTACTTCTTCGAGCCGACCATCCTCGACGGGGTGACCCCGGACATGGCGGTCTGCGGCGAGGAGACCTTCGGCCCGGTCGTCTCCGTCTACCGCTTCGACACCGACGACGAGGCGGTGGCCGCCGCCAACTCCACGCCGTACGGCCTGAACTCCAGCGTCTGGACCAGGGACACCCGGCGCGGCCGGGCGGTCGGGGCCCGGCTGCGCACCGGCACGGTCAACGTCAACGAGGCCTACGCGGCCGCGTACGGCTCGATCGGCTCGCCGATGGGCGGCATGGGCGACTCCGGGCTCGGCCGCCGCCACGGCGCCGAGGGCATCCTGCGCTTCACCGAGGCGCAGACCGTCGCGACCCAGCGGCTGATGCCGATCGCGCCCTCGTTCGGGCTGGACGACCGGCAGTTCGCCGCGGTGATGACCGGCGGGCTGCGGGTGCTGAAGGCGCTGCGGTTCAAGTAGCCGTACCGGGGCGTGGGTTCGTCCCCGTGGTCAGGTTCCGTCCCGCAGTCAGGTCCGCCCGTCCCGTAGTCAGGTTCGCGTCCCGAAGGAGCAGTGGCAGATGGTGGAGTCCGGCGGTGCGGCGGAGTTCGACTACGACGTGGTCGTGGTCGGCTCCGGCTTCGGTGGTTCGGTCGCCGCGCTGCGGCTGACCGAGAAGGGCTACCGGGTCGCCGTCCTGGAGGCGGGCCGGCGCTTCGAGCGGGACGAACTGCCCAGGAACTCCTGGGACCTGCCGAACTACCTGTGGGCGCCGAAGCTCGGCCTCTACGGCATCCAACGGATCCACCTGCTGGCCAACGTGCTGATCCTGGCCGGCGCCGGGGTCGGCGGCGGCTCGCTGAACTACGCCAACACCCTGTACGTGCCGCCGAAGGCCTTCTTCGAGGACCGCCAGTGGCGCCACATCACCGACTGGCAGGAGGAGTTGGCGCCGTTCTACGACCAGGCGCAGCGGATGCTCGGGGTCCGGCTCAACCCGACCGTCACCCCCTCCGACGTGCACCTCAAGGCCGCCGCCGAGCAGATGGGGGTGGGCGACACCTTCCACATGGCGCCGGTCGGGGTCTTCTTCGGGGACGGCCAGGACGCCGGCGGCAGGGCCAAGGCGGCGCCGGGGGACGAGGTCGCCGACCCGTACTTCGGCGGCGCCGGGCCGGCCCGCAAGGCCTGCGTGGAGTGCGGCGAGTGCATGACCGGCTGCCGGCACGGGGCCAAGAACATGCTTACCGAGAACTACCTGCACCTGGCCGAGCGGGGCGGCGCCGAGATCCACCCGCTCACCACGGTGGCCCGGATCCGGGAGCTGGCCGGAGCCGACGGGAGCCACGGCTACGCGGTGGACGTGCGGCGGACCGACTCCCGCTCCCGCACCGACCGGGTGAAGGCGGGCGCGCGGACCATCACCGCCGCCCGGGTGGTGGTCGCGGCCGGGACGTACGGCACCCAGTCGCTGCTGCACCGGATGCGTGACGGGGGGCACCTGCCCCGGATCTCCGCCCGGCTCGGCGAGCTGACCCGCACCAACTCCGAGGCGCTGGTGGGCGCGCAGACCACCGACCGGCGCTACGGCAGCCGGGTGGACTTCACCAAGGGTGTGGCGATCACCTCCTCGATCCACCCGGACGCCAGCACCCACATCGAGCCGGTCCGCTACGGCAAGGGCTCCAACGCGATGGGCGCGCTGTCGATAGCCCAGGTCAAGGGCGGCGGACGGGCCCCGCGCTGGCTGCGCTACCTGGGCGGGTCGGTGCGTCACCCGGTGACCTTCGCCCGCTCGATGAACCAGCACCGCTGGTCCGAGAAGACGATCATCGGCCTGGTGATGCAGTCGCTGGACAACTCGATCACCGTCTCGCTGAAGAAGGACCTGCTCGGCAAGAGCCGGCTCACCTCCGCCCAGGGCCACGGCGCCCCCAACCCGACCTGGATCCCGGCCGCCGAACAGGGCGCCCAGGCACTGGCCGAGCAGATCAACGGCTTCGCGGGCAGCAGCGCCGGCGAGATCTTCGACATCCCGATGACCGCCCACTTCCTCGGCGGCTGCCCGATCGGCGACGCCCCCGAGACCGGCGTGGTCGACGCCTACCACCGGCTGTACGGCCACCCCGGGATCAGCGTGGTCGACGGCGCGGCCGTCTCCGCCAACCTCGGGGTGAACCCCTCGTTGACCATCACCGCGCAGGCCGAGCGCGCCATGTCGATGTGGCCCAACAAGGGCGAGGCGGACCGCCGCCCGGCCCAGGGCGAGGCCTACCGGCGGGTCGCCCCGGTGGCGCCGGCCCGGCCGGCCGTCCCGGAGGACGCGTTCGGCGCGCTCCGACTGCCGCTGCTGCCCGTCCCGGAGGTCCCGAAGAAGCGCGGCTGAGCAGGCCTCGACGGGCCAACCCGCCCGGCTCGGTACCCGGTTGACATTCGTTCGGATCCGATGGGATAAACGGGCTTTCTGGGGGACCAGGAACTCGTCGAGCGGGGGGAAACCGGTCCATGGCCATCTGCGCATCGTGCGGCGCGGCATCGGTGGAAGGGGCGTCCGCGTGCGCCTCGTGCGGGCGGCCGCTGACGCCGCCCCCGCCGACGGCCGCCGTGCCCGCGGTACCTCCCGTCGTTCCGCCTGCCGTTCCGCCCGCCGTACCGGCCCCGCCGGCGTACGGTCCGCCGTCCGCCGCGCCCGGGTACCCGCCGCCGCCTCCGCCGCCCGGCTACGGCCCGCCGCCCGGGTACGGCCCGGGCCACCCGCAGCCCGCCGGGCCGCCCACGCTGGGCAGTTGGGGCGCCGGGCAGCCGTACGACCCGCGGGCCGGCCGGCCGTCCGCGCTGCGTCAGCTGCTCGGCGCGGACTGGCGCCCGGCTCTGCTGGTCGCCGCCGCCCCGACCGCCGTGCTGCTGCTGGCGGCGCTGATCGTGGCGATCCCGAGCGACTACCAGTACGCCTACCTGGTCCGGGCGCCCGGGTTCGGCGAGCGCTTCGGCGCCGCCCTGTCGATGGCGCTGAGCGCGCTCGGCGCGCCGTTCAAGCTCGGGTACACCAGCGCGCTGCGACGCGGCGACGCGGAGGGCATGGACGCGCTGCTCCGGGCGGTGCCGCTGACGGTCACCGTGCTGTGGGCGCTGGCGCTCTGGCTCGGTCTGCGGACCGCGGCGCGCCGCCGCCGGGCCGCCGGCCTCCAGCTCACCCGGGCCCAGGCCGCGGGCGAGGCGCTGCGTACCGCGGTGGTCCTGGCGGCGGTGACCGCGCTGCTCGGGCTGGCCGGCGGGACGTCCTGGGAGCCGCAGCGCACTGGACTGATCGGCCGCGCCCTCGGGGTGACGTACACCGTGGACTCCGGCTGGCTGGAAGCGACCGGCTGGACCGCCCTGCTCGCCGCGCTGACGGCCTTCGCCGTCCACGGCACCGACGCGCTGCGCTGGGCCGCCTGGCGCAGCCGGGCGGTGCGCGGCTGGGCGGTCGCCGCGCTCACGGCCGGCCGGGCGCTGGCACTGTCACTGGGCCTGGCCTCGGTGACGGGCCTGGTGCTGGTCGCCGTCAACAGCGACGAGGGCTGGCAGACGCCGGTCTCGGCGGCCTTCCTGCCCAACCTCGGCCTGGGCCTGCTCGGCCTGGGCTCGGGGGCGACCTTGCAGGCGTTCAGCGGGGCGCGGGGCGGGGCGAGCGACGCGGCGGCCGCGATCGGCGGCGACTGGCAGGACGCCCCCGACAGCATGGAGATCTCCTTCTTCGACCTGCACGACCAGACCGCCGACTGGCGCTGGACCGGCCTGCTGGCCCTCGCCACGGCGGGCGTCCTCGGCTGGTCGGCGTACCGGCGGCGGCTGGACGCGGCCGACCGGCTCCGGCTGGCGGCCGTCCACGCCGTGGCGCTCACCGCGCTGATGGCGGTGGGTGGTGCGCTGATGACGACCTCGACGTCCTCGGCGGCTCCGGGGTGGGACACCTTCGCGAACCAGACGGTGCTGTCCCGGGACACCTCGATCAACCTGGGCTTCGCCAGCGTGCTGGTGGCCAACCTGGTCTGGGCGGCGATCGGCGCGCTGCTGGTGCCGCCGCTGCTGGCGGCCGTCCGCGGCCGGGGCGCGGTGGCCCGCGAGGACGCCTACGGCGCGCCCCCGTACGGTGCGGTTCCGCACGGTGCGGTGCCGTCGCCGGGGGCGCCGTACGAGGCCGGTCCTGAGCCGCAGCCGTACGCCTCCGGGGCGGGGGTGGGCGACGTGGTCGGCTCGGACGACGTGCCGCTGGTGCCGCCGCCGGGGCCGCCGGCCGAGGAGCCGGTCGATCCGAGCGTCTGGCGCAAGCAGCCCTGAGCCGGGCAGCCGTGGGCGGAGCGGCCTGAGTGGAGCGGCCTGAGTGGAGCGGCCCGGACAGGGCAAAGGGCCCCGCGGGGGAACGGGGCCCTTTGTCGCTCAGCACGCGGCGTCAGGGCTGCGCCGGTGCTGGGGGTGACGGCGCCGGGGGAGGGGCGCCGTCGGGTCGGTCGGCTCAGGGGTCGCGCCGTCGCGGGCCGGCGTGGGTGGCCGGTGGCGCGGAGCGCGCACGCTCGCGGTGCGGCGGGTCGGCGCGCAGGTCTGCGCCGGGCCTTCGCTCACGGAGCGTGAGGTGACGTACGGGGCTGTCGCCCGGTGCGGCGGCAGCGGTCGGGGTCTCCGCGATGAGCCTGCCGGCCGCCGGGAGAACCGCTTCCACGCAGCATCGTGCTGGACGAAGGGCTTGCTCTGCAACCGATTCGGCACAGTTCGGCCCAGCGCATTTTGGTGCGGGTGCCGACTCCCCGGTGTGGCCCCGGTGCGGGTGCGGGCCTCGTTCCGCCCCGTCGGGCGGTTGCGGGCAGGTGCCGACGCGAGGCGTCGATGATCACGGTGCGTAGTGGTGTGGGTGGCTGCGGCGCACGGGGACGCGCGTAGCGGCGCGGGACGGGAAAAGGGTGTGCGCCCGGGTGTGCCCGGCTCGCGGCAGGGGTGCGACGACCGGCCCGGGCGTCCCCGGGGACCGGCCGTCCCACCTCTCGGTCCAGTCGCGGCCGGGGTCGCTGTCCCCTGCTGTCCGGCCGCGGCACCCGCGCACGGTCCCACGGCACCGCGCTCCCGGCGGGGCCGGGGCGGCGGTGCCACATGCGCCGGTGGACTGGGATGAAGCTCCACGCGTGGTCCTGCAGTCCGTACGGCGGCGCCCCTGGCCGGGGCGAAGGCGGCGCGTCTGGCGGGCGCGGCGCGGTCGTACGGTCGTCTGAAGCAACGAAAGGCGGCCCCGCCCGGTCACGGTCGTTTGGACGGGCAGACGAGTGAAACCGGACAGCCCGGTAGAATCGGTGTCCAGACACCCCCACCCGTCGCCGCCGCGGCCCCCGCCGGGGAAGCGGTTCGGTGTGACACCTCTCGTACCGCTGCCGGAAGGCCGTCTGTGTCCTCTGCAATTCCCGTCCAGTCCGCGCCGGACAACGACACCGTCCTGGTGGTCGACTTCGGCGCCCAGTACGCCCAGCTCATCGCCCGTCGGGTGCGTGAGGCGCGGGTCTACAGCGAGATCGTGCCGAGCAGCATGCCGGTCGCCGAGATGCTCGCCAAGAACCCGAAGGCGATCATCCTCTCCGGCGGTCCGTCGTCGGTCTACGAAGAGGGCGCGCCGCAGCTCGACCGCGCGATCTTCGAGGCCGGGGTCCCGGTCTTCGGCATGTGCTACGGCTTCCAGCTGATGGCCAAGACCCTCGGCGGCACGGTCGACAACACCGGCGCCCGCGAGTACGGCCGCACCCCGCTGACCGTCAGCCGCACCGGCTCCACCCTGTTCGAGGGCGTTCCGGCGGAGCACTCGGTGTGGATGTCGCACGGCGACGCCTGCTCCGCCGCCCCGGAGGGCTTCACCGTCACCGCGTCCACCGCGGTGGTCCCGGTCGCGGCCTTCGAGAACGACGAGGCCCGCCTCTACGGCGTCCAGTACCACCCCGAGGTGCTGCACTCCGACCACGGCCAGCAGATCCTGGAGCACTTCCTCTACCGCGGCGCCGGCATCGCCCCGACCTGGACCACCGGCAGCGTGGTCGAGGAGCAGGTCGCGCTGATCCGCGCCCAGGTCGGCGAGAAGCGCGCGATCTGCGGCCTCTCCGGCGGCGTGGACTCCGCGGTCGCGGCGGCCCTGGTCAACAAGGCCATCGGCTCCAAGCTGACCTGCGTGTACGTCGACCACGGCCTGATGCGCAAGGGCGAGACCGAGCAGGTCGAGAAGGACTTCGTGGCGGCCACCGGCGTGCAGCTGAAGGTGGTCGACGCCGCGGAGCGCTTCCTGAGCGCGCTGAAGGGGGTCACCGACCCCGAGGAGAAGCGCAAGATCATCGGCCGGGAGTTCATCCGGGTCTTCGAGCAGGCCCAGGCGGAGATCGTCGCCGAGGCCGGCGAGCACGGCGAGTCGGTCGACTTCCTGGTCCAGGGCACCCTGTACCCGGACGTGGTGGAGTCCGGCGGCGGCACCGGCACCGCCAACATCAAGTCCCACCACAACGTCGGCGGCCTGCCCGAGGACCTCCAGTTCCAGCTGGTCGAGCCGCTGCGCAAGCTGTTCAAGGACGAGGTCCGGATGGTCGGCCAGGAGCTGGGCCTGCCGGAGGAGATCGTCCAGCGCCAGCCGTTCCCGGGTCCGGGCCTGGGCATCCGGATCGTCGGCGAGGTCACCCAGGAGCGGCTGGACCTGCTCCGCGACGCCGACGCGATCGCCCGCGAGGAGCTGACCGCGGCCGGCCTGGACCGCGAGATCTGGCAGTGCCCGGTCGTGCTGCTCGCCGACGTGCGCAGCGTGGGCGTGCAGGGCGACGGCCGCACCTACGGTCACCCGATCGTGCTGCGCCCGGTCTCGTCCGAGGACGCCATGACCGCCGACTGGTCGCGCCTGCCGTACGACGTGCTGGCCAAGATCTCCACCCGGATCACCAACGAGGTCCGCGACGTGAACCGCGTCGTCGTCGACGTCACCAGCAAGCCGCCGGGCACCATCGAGTGGGAGTGAGCACTCCCGCCGGCCGCTGAGCCGCTGTTGAACGGCCGTGCCGTCGTTCCCGTACCAGGGAGCGGCGGCGCGGCCGTTCGCGGTGGGGCGGTCGCCGCCCGGGTGGGGACCTCCCACCGAAAGCGATCGGGAGCGGGCAGAATGCGGACCGGACCTGTCAGGGAGTGGCGGGCCGCGAGGGAAGGTGTGAGCGATGTCGGAGGCCGGCAACTCCGTGGCGGGTGACGGGGAAACGGGCGTCGGGGGAGCGGCCGGCCTGGCCGACCGGGCGGCGCAGTGGCGGGCGTCCGCGTCCCGGTACGCGCTGCTTCCGTTGCGGCTCTTCCTCGGCGTCACCTTCGTGTACGCCGCCCTCGACAAACTGTCCGACGCGCACTACCTGGCCGGGGCGGCCGACCCGGCGTCGTTCGTCTCGCAGACCCAGGCGGCCAGGGGCGGCAGCCCGATCTCCTTCCTGCTCGGCGCCGCCCTGGACGCGCCCACCCTGTTCGCGCTCGCCGTCGCCTTCGGCGAGCTGGCGGTCGGCCTCGGCACCCTGCTCGGCCTCTGGGGCCGGGTCGCGGCGCTCGGCGGCGTGCTGATCAACCTCAGCCTCTGGCTGTCCATCAGCTGGAGCGTCTCGCCCTACTACCTGGGCAACGACCTCGGCTACCTGATGGCCTGGACTCCGCTGCTGCTGGCCGGCACCCCGGACCTGTCGGTGGACGGCTACCTCGCCCGGCGGGCCGGCCGGGACCGGGGGCGCGGGCTGGGCGAGGACCGCGTCAGGCGCCGGGCGCTGGTGGACGGCGGGATCGCCGCCGTCGCGATCGGCGGCGCCGGGCTGCTCACCGGCTCGCTCACCCGGACCTTCGGCCGGGCCAAGAACTCCGCGCCCAAGCAGTCCGCGGCCCCGGCCACCACCCCGGCGCAGTCCGGACCGGCCCCCTCGGTGGCCGCCGCGAGCGTGCCGGTCGGCGGCTCGGCCCAGGTCAAGGACCCGGCCACCGGGGACGCCGTCTACATCGTGCAGCCCAAGGCGGGCCAGTACTGCGGCCTGTCCGCGGTGTGCACCCACTCCGGCTGCGCGGTCGACGCCCCGAAGAACGGCCAGCTGTACTGCCCCTGCCACGGTTCCCGGTTCGACGCCGCGACCGGCGCGGTGGTCAACGGGCCGGCGGTCAAGCCGCTGCCGAAGTACACCGTCACCCAGGCCGGCGACAAGCTGAACCTCGGGCCGCTGCAGAGCTGAGCCCGACCGGGTGGGGTCAGTCCGGGCGGTCGGTGCGGCCGCGCCGGGCGACCGCCGCGACCGCGCCGGCCAGGCCGCCGAGGCCGAGCACGATGAAGGTGACCGGGATGACGACCCGGCCGTTCACCGCCTGGTCGTTGAGCGCCGCGACCAGGTAGACCACCGCGATCGTGCTGAACAGGGCCCCCGCGATCAGCGAGAACAGGTCGAGCCGGTGCTTCCTCACTACTGGACCACCTTGATGTTGCCGATCCCGACCGCGAGTTCGAGGTCGAACGTGCCCTTGGACTGATGACCGCTGCCGGGTGACAGCAGGTAGGTGTGGCGGCCGGTGCCGTTGTTGCGCTCACCGGGGGTGGAGACGTCGCCGAGGCCCACCTTGGCCACCAGGTTCACCGTCACGTCCGGCGGCAGGATGACGGTCAGCTCGCCGACGCCGAGTTCGACCTTGCTGGTGAGGGTGCTCCCGGCCGGGTCGAGCCTGCTCAGGTCCAGCCGGAGCTCGCCGGCCCCCAGGGCGTACCGGGGGTGGAGCTCGGCCGAGGTGGCGACGGTGAAGTCGCGCTGGCCGACGGCGTTGCGCATGGAGTTCGGGGAGTGGCCGACGAAGACCAGCGCCAGGGTGAGCAGCAGGCCCGTCACCGCGAGCTTGCGGGCCCGGCCGAACTTCGCGCCGAGCAGCAGCGTCAGGCCGATCACCAGCAGCGCGGTGGCCAGCACGGTCGCGCTCAGCACGGTGACGTCGGTGCGGCCGGCCGAGACGGACCAGACCGCGGCACCCGCGCCGATCGCCAGCAGCAGGCCGAAGAAGCCGAGCGCGGACCGCTCCCGGGGGTGCCGGACGGCGGCGGGCCGGGGCCGGCCGGGCGGGCCGTCCTTGCGCAGCGGGTCGCCCGCGGGCAGGTCGGCGCGCTGCCACCAGGGCTGGGCCGGGCCGCCGGCCGGCGGCACCGGGGTGCCGAACGGCGGGGTGGGGCCGGCGCCGTACGGGTTGCGCTCGGGGTGGCGCGGGTCCCACAGGTAGCCGGTCGGGCCGGGGGCCGGGGAGTCGGCGGGCACCGTTCCGGCGGCGCGCTCGGCCGCGTGTCGGGCGCGGGCGGCCTCGTCGTCCTCCGGCCCGGACCACGGGTACGGGCCGTACTGGTCCCCGTCGGGGTAGTGGCGGTCGTACGGGCCGCCACGGCGCCGGCGCCGCCGGCCGCGGCGGCGGTCCGGGTCGTAGCGCACCGCGAGGAAGACCAGGCCGGCGAGCAGCAGCAGCGGGAACAGCTGGTCGTCCTGGCCCATCGAGGAGAAGAACACCCCGGTGCCGATCACGGCCAGCAGCACCGCGCCGACCGACTGGCCGTCCACCCGGCCGGTGAGCACCCGCTGGAGTTCGGTGCGCCCGTGCCGGGTGCCGCCCCGGCCGTCCGGCACCGACTCGGTGGGGACGATCAGCCAGGCCAGGCCGTACAGGAACAGCCCGAGGCCGCCGGAGAGGCAGAGCACCACGGTGACCACCCGGAAGACCACCGGGTCGATGTCCAGGTGCCGCCCGAGGCCGCCGCAGACGCCGGCCACCACGCGGTGGTGCTCGGTCCTGGTCAGCGGGGGGCGGTCCGGTTCCGGCGGGGCGGCGGGCCCGGTCTCCTGGATGCGGTGGTCGTCGGTCATGGGCACCATCCTCCCGGCTGCCCCGGTCCGGCCCAACCGGTGCGAGCCCTGCCCGGACCCTGACTTGTCCCTGAGAAGGGGTCAGGGGCGCACCCTGATGCGTCCGCGTGCGCGGGCGTGGAACCATCGGTGGCGTGGCAGCACCCGGTTCCGACCCCCGATCCCTCGCCCCCGACGCCGTGCCGGCGGGCGGCACCGACCCGACCGCGCCCGACGGCGGACGGCCGCCGTACCGCCGGCTCTACCGCAGCCCGCAGGGGCGGATGCTCGGCGGCGTCGCGCAGGGGCTCGCGGTGCACCTCGGGCTCCCGGTGCGGTGGGTGCGGCTCGCGTTCGTGCTGCTGTTCTTCGCGCAGGGGATCGGCACCCTGCTGTACGCGGCGTTCTGGTTCGTGGTGCCGATCGGCATCGGCGAGCCCGCGCAGCGCGGCGCCGCCCACTGGACGTACGTCAACGGCACCTTCGTCCCGACCGGGTCGGGGCAGCAGCCGGGCGGCGCGCTGAGCAAGGGCCGCGGCGGCTGGCTCGGCCGGCTGCGCGAACTGCTCCAGCACGCCCTCCAGGGCGAGCCGGCCGCGGCCCCCGCGGAGGGGGAGGACGGCGCGGGCGGCAAGACCGGGCAGGGCGGCCTCGGCCAGCTCGCCGCCCTGGTGATGATGGTGATCGGCATCACCGCCCTGCTCAACGCGCTCGGCCTGCAGACCGCCAAGCCGTACACCTGGCCGCTGCTGGCGATCGGCGTCGGCGTCGCGCTGGTCTGGCGGCAGGCCGACGACTCGCGCTGGCAGCGCTGGTTCGGCCTGGAGGAGGGCGACAAGCGGCGCGGCGCCTACACGCGGGTCGGCGCCGGCGTGCTGCTCGTGGTGGCCGGCACCATCGCCTTCCTCGTCATGCAGGGCAGCGGCTCGACGCTCGGCTCGGTGGTCGAGGCCTCGCTCGCGGTGCTCGCCGGGGTGCTGGTCCTGCTCGGCCCGTACGGGCTGCGCCTGTGGCAGGACCTCGGTGCCGAGCGCACCGCGCGCATCCGCGCCCAGGAGCGGGCCGAGATCGCCGCGCACGTCCACGACTCGGTGCTGCACACCCTGACCCTGATCCAGCGCCGGGCCGAGGACCCCAAGGAGGTGCTGCGGCTGGCCCGTGCCCAGGAGCGCGAGCTGCGGCTGTGGCTGTACCGCCCGGAGGCCGCCGCCGAGGCCGCGCCCGACACCATGGCGGAGAGCCTGCGCGCCGTCGTCGCCGAGGTCGAGGACCGGCACGGCGTCCCGGTCGAGGTCGTGATCGTCGGCGACTGCCCGATGGACGAGCGGATCGCGGCCCAGATGCAGGCCGCGAGGGAGGCGACCGTCAACGCGGCCAAGTACGGTGGCGGGGGACCGGTCCAGGTCTACGCCGAGGTGGAGGGGAAGACGGTGTCGGTGTTCGTCCGCGACCACGGTCCCGGCTTCGACCCCGACACGGTGCCCGAGGACCGGATGGGCGTACGGGAGTCGATCATCGGCCGCATGAAGCGCAACGGCGGCACCGCACGGGTGCGGCCCGCGCCGGACGGCGGGACCGAGGTCGAGCTGGAGATGGAGAGAACGAATGACTGAGGCAGCGCCGGAGCGCACCGCGAGAGTCGTCCTGGTGGACGACCACCGGATGTTCCGCACCGGGGTCCGGGCCGAGATCGGCCGCACCGAGGCGACCGGCATCGACGTGGTCGGCGAGGCCGACGACGTCGAGTCGGCGGTCCGGGTCGTCGCCGAGACCAGGCCGGACGTGGTGCTGCTGGACGTCCACCTGCCCGGCGGCGGCGGTGTCGAGGTGCTGCGGCGCTCGGCCGGGGTGATGGGCGAGCAGGGCGGGGTCAAGTTCCTCGCCCTGTCGGTGTCGGACGCCGCCGACGACGTGATCGGCGTCATCCGCGGCGGCGCGCGCGGCTACGTCACCAAGACCATCACCGGCACCGACCTGGTCAACGCGATCTTCCGGATCGCCGACGGCGACGCGGTGTTCTCGCCCCGGCTGGCCGGCTTCGTCCTGGACGCCTTCGCCGCCACCGACACCCCGCCGGTCGACGAGGACCTGGACCGCCTCACCCAGCGCGAGCGCGAGGTGCTCCGCCTGATCGCGCGAGGCTACGCGTACAAGGAGATCGCCAAGCAGCTCTTCATCTCGGTGAAGACGGTCGAGAGCCACGTCTCCGCCGTGCTGCGCAAGCTCCAGCTGAGCAACCGGCACGAACTGACCCGCTGGGCCACCGCCCGCCGCCTGGTCTGAGGCCCGGTCGCGCGCCCTGGTCGTGCGCCCCGGTCGCGAGCCCGCCCGGTCCGGTTCCTCCGGGCCGGGCGGGCTTGTCGGTGGGTGGCCATAGACTCGGAGTGCCATGAGTAGCCTCTTTGACGACCTCCCGCTCCCCGGTTTCGAGGCACCCGCCGCCGGGTCGAAGCAGCCCGCCGTGCCCCTCGACGAGGAGCCCCCGCCGTACGAGGACGACGCCCCGTACGAGGCCTACGAGGAGGCGATCCCGGAGGGGCTGTTCCAGACCGACCACGCCGCCGAGACCGCGCGGGACGCCTGGTACCGCAACGGCGCTGCCCGCACGGTGGTGGATCCGGCGCAGCTGCTGGAGGGCATGAACGACCCGCAGCGCGAGGCGGTGCTGCACGCGGGCTCGCCGCTGCTCATCGTGGCCGGCGCCGGCTCCGGCAAGACCCGGGTGCTGACCCACCGGATCGCCCACCTGCTGGGCGCCCGCGGCGTGCAGCCGGGCGAGATCCTGGCGATCACCTTCACCAACAAGGCCGCCGGCGAGATGCGCGAGCGCGTCGAGGCGCTGGTCGGCCCGCGGGCCCGGGCGATGTGGGTGTCCACCTTCCACAGCGCGTGCGTGCGGATCCTGCGCCGCGAGTCCAAGGTGCTGGGCTTCACCTCCAGCTTCTCGATCTACGACTCGGCCGACTCGCAGCGGCTGATGTCGCTGGTCTGCCGCGACCTCGACCTGGACCCGAAGCAGTTCCCGCCGAAGTCCTTCACCGCGAAGATCAGCAACCTGAAGAACGAGCTGATCGACGAGGAGACCTTCGCCGACCAGGCCGCCAACCCGATGGAGAAGAAGCTCGCCGAGGCGTACACGCTCTACCAGCGACGCCTGCGCGAGGCCAACGCGCTGGACTTCGACGACATCATCATGACGACGGTGAACCTGCTCCAGGCCTTCCCCGACGTCGCGGAGCACTACCGGCGCCGGTTCCGGCACATCCTGGTCGACGAGTACCAGGACACCAACCACGCCCAGTACATGCTCGTCCGCGAGCTGAGCGGCGGATCCGTCGCGGCCGCGCCGAAGCGCACCGTGGACGGGGAGTTCGTGAACCCGGCCGCCGGGCGCCTGTCCGAGGTGCCGCCGGCCGAGCTGTGCGTCGTCGGTGACGCGGACCAGTCGATCTACGCCTTCCGCGGCGCGACGATCCGCAACATCCTCCAGTTCGAGGAGGACTACCCGAACGCGACCACGATCCTGCTGGAGCAGAACTACCGCTCCACGCAGACCATCCTGAGCGCCGCCAACGCCGTCATCGAGCGCAACGCCAACCGGCGCGAGAAGAAGCTCTGGACGGCCGGCGAGCACGGCGAGAAGGTCGTCGGCTACGTCGCGGACGACGAGCACGGCGAGGCCCAGTTCATCGCCGACGAGATCGACCGGCTCACCGACGCGGGCGACGCCAAGCCCGGCGACGTCGCGATCTTCTACCGGACGAACGCCCAGTCCCGCGTGTTCGAGGAGGTGTTCATCCGGGTCGGCCTGCCGTACAAGGTGGTCGGCGGGGTGCGCTTCTACGAGCGCAAGGAGGTCCGGGACGTCCTGGCGTACCTGCGGGTGCTCTCCAACCCGGAGGACACCGTGCCGCTGCGCCGGATCCTCAACGTGCCCAAGCGCGGCATCGGCGAGCGGGCCGAGGCGATGGTCGACGCGCTGGCCGCGCGGGAGCGGATCTCCTTCGCCCAGGCGCTGCTGCGCGTCGACGAGGCGTACGGGATGGCCGCGCGCTCGGCCAACGCGGTGAAGAAGTTCAACGTCCTGATGGCCGGGCTGCGGCAGGTCGTCGAGTCGGGCGCGGGCCCGGCCGCGGTGCTGGAGGCCGTCCTGGAGGAGACCGGCTACCTGGCCGAACTCCAGGCCTCCACCGACCCGCAGGACGAGACCCGGGTGGAGAACCTCCAGGAACTCGCCTCCGTCGCCCTGGAGTACGAGCAGGACCCGGGCGAGCGGCCCGACGCCGACGAGGAGGGCACCCCGCCGGTCGGCTCGCTTCCCGACTTCCTGGAGCGGGTCGCGCTCGTCGCCGACTCCGACCAGATCCCGGACGACGAGGAGGGCCGGGGCGTCATCACGATGATGACCCTGCACACCGCGAAGGGCCTGGAGTTCCCGGTGGTCTTCCTGACCGGCATGGAGGACGGGATCTTCCCGCACATGCGGGCGCTCAACCAGGTCAAGGAACTGGAGGAGGAGCGGCGGCTCGCCTACGTGGGGCTCACCCGGGCGCGGCAGCGGCTCTACCTGACCCGCTCGGTGCTGCGCAGCGCCTGGGGGCAGCCCGCGTACAACCCGGCCTCGCGGTTCCTGGAGGAGATCCCGGAGGACCTGGTGGAGTGGAAGCGGACGGGGGCGGCGCAGGCGCCGGCCGCGCGCGGCTTCTCCTCGGGGTCGTCCTGGGGCAAGTCCTCGTCGGGGGGCGGCGGTTCGCGCTCCTCGTCGGGTTCCTCGGGTTCCTCGGGTTTCTCGGGCTCGTCGGCCTCGTCGAAGCCGAAGGCGGGCTGGGGGCAGTCGGCGCGGCGCGGCGGCCAGGTCGTCGAGCGGGACGCCGTCTCGCTCGCGGTCGGGGACCGGGTCACCCACGACACCTTCGGGCTGGGCACGGTGGTGGGCGTCACCGGCGTCGGCGACCGGGCGCAGGCCACGGTCGACTTCGGCTCGGAGGGCCGCAAGCAACTGCTGCTGCGCTACGCGCCGGTGGAGAAGCTCTAGAGCGTTTCCCAGGACCGGGCCTAGCGGGGGTCGAGCCCGTTCGCGAGGAACCACGGCAGCGGGTCGACCGGCCCGCTGCCGGCCGGGCGGATCTCGAAGTGCAGGTGCGGCCCGGTGCTGTTGCCGCTGCTGCCGACGAAGGCGATGACGTCGCCCTGCTTCACCGGCCCCTTGCGGACCTTGTACGCCCGCAGGTGGCAGTACCAGGCCTCGGTGCCGTCGGACATCTTCAGCACCGTCATGTAGCCGTACGACGGGTTCCACTGCGTGCGGATCGTGCCGTCGGTGACGGCCATCACCTCGGAACCGCCGTCCACCGGGAAGTCGATGCCGGTGTGGCGGTTGGCCCAGTGGGTGCCGGCCTCGCCGAACAGCTCGCCGAGGCCGTGCCGGGCCACCGGCATCACCACCTTGGGCTTGACGGGCTCGGCGCTCGGCTGCGCGTCCGGGGTGCCCTGGGCGTCGGCGGGTTGGGCGCCGGCCAGCGGCTGGCGGGCGTCACCGCGGGAGGCCTGGGCCGGGTCGCCGGCCGCGACCGCCTGCCGGGCGGCCGTCTTGGCGGCTTCGGCGCCGCCGTCGGCCGGGTTGTCCGGACCGCTCGGGCTGTCCTGGGTGCCCGGGGCGTCGACCGCCGTCCGTGCCGTCCGGCCGGCCGCCTGGGCGTGCTGATCGGCCTCGTCCTGCACGGTGACGGCCGCCGCGGCGGCGACCCCGAGCGCGGCCACCGACGGCAGCGCGACCCGCAGCAGTGCGGTTCTGGTGGCGGCCTTGGCGGCGCCGCGGCGCTGGGCGCGGGACTGCTCGCGGGCGGCGAGGCGCAGCTCCGCACGGGTCGGGCGGGCGGCTGCGTCGGGAGCCATCGGGGGCTGCCTCCTCGGTGGGCCTGGGGCGCGTCGTCGGGCAGGGGGAGCGGCAGGGAAATCGGCGGGGAGAAGCGGTACCGGGGAAGCGGGGAGAAAACAGCCGAGACTGTATCCGCAAGGTCGATGCCCCGGAAAAACCTCCGGTTGTCAAGAGGTCGGCCGGGGGTCTGTGCGGTGGACGGGTGTACGGGTATACCCACTGGTAGCAAGGCCGGGGGCTGTGACTTTGCCCTCCTCTTGGGAGGTGGCGCGGCCAACCGGGCCGGGTGGCGCTAACCTCCCCTCAGGTTGGTTATTGACCGTTAACCGCACCCGTGGCCCGCGAGGTCCGGTCGGATGGTGGACGACGAGGTCCAGGAGGCAGTCATGAGTGTGTCGGGGCCGATCCGTGTGGTGGTCGCCAAGCCGGGGCTCGACGGTCACGACCGTGGCGCCAAGGTCATTGCGCGTGCCCTGCGCGACGCCGGTATGGAGGTCATCTACACCGGGCTGCACCAGACGCCCGAGCAGGTCGTCGACACCGCGATCCAGGAGGACGCGGACGGCATCGGGCTGTCGATCCTCTCCGGTGCCCACATGACGCTGTGCGCACGGGTGCTGGAGCTGTTGAAGGAGCGCGACGCGGCGGACATCAAGGTCTTCTGCGGCGGGATCATCCCGGACGACGACATCGCCGAGCTCAAGGCGATGGGCGTCGCGGACATCTTCACCCCGGGCACGTCCACCCGGGACGTCGTGGCCTGGGTCGCGGCCAACCTGCGGGCGGCAGGCTGAGGTTGACGGTGCGGGACGGGCCGGCCCACGCTTCGGCGGGGCCGGCCCGTCCCATTGTTCTGTCGCCCCGCCGCTTCGAGAGCGGGCGTCAGGCGTCGAGTTCGGCGAGCATCGCGGCCCGGAAGCGCAGCGTCCCGGCCAGCCGGGCGAAGGTCTCCGACCAGGCGGAGTCGGGCGCGGCCCCGGCGGCCAGCTCCTCCACGGCGGCCGCCGTCTCCGGGGCGAGCGCGCGTTCCGTCATCCCGAGCACCCCGCTGTGGCTCCACGGGTACGCGCCGGAGCCGGCGGCGCGGGCCAGCGCCGTCACCACGGCGGTGGACAGCGGCGGCGTCCACGGTGTGCCGCAGGCGCCGAGCAGTTGGAAGGCCTCGCCCAGGCCGTGCACCTCGATGAACGCGGCCGTCCAGGCGGCCCGCTCCTCGGGCGGGAGGACGGCCAGCAGCTTGGCGGGGGCGCCGGTGACGCGGGGCGCGCGGGCCCGTCCGGCGCCGCGGGCGGGCAGTGCGGGGGCCGGGCCGAGCAGTGCCCGGGCCCAGTCGGCGTCGTGCTGGCGGACGGCGGCGCGCGCCCAGGCCTCGCGCAGGTCGTCGGCCCAGCTGCTGCTGGTCTCGTCGATGCTGTCGCCGACCCGCAGGGCGAGCAGCTGCTCGGGTGTCAGGCCGGTGCTCTCGGGCCAGAGCCGTAGCGGTGCGGCGGCGATCACCTCGCCGAACCACCAGGCCCGTTCTCCGCGCCCGGTGGGGGACTTGAGCGGTATGCCGTCGCGCTGCATGGCCGCGTCGCACTCGGCGGGCGGGGTGACCAGCAGGTGCGTCCCGGTCGCGGCGAGGCGGACGGCGGCCCCCGCCCGCTCGGCCATCCGCCGGGCGAGGGCCGAGCCGGGCAGGGTGGAGAGCAGTTCGGCGGCGGTGGCGCGGACGTTCTTGCTGCGGTCGCCGAGGGCGGCCTCCAGGAAGGGTTCGTCGGCGGCGGAGAGGCCGTCCTGGAGGGCGTCCAGGAAGAGCAGCCGGTCCTCGGCGCGCTCGGTGGACCAGGTGCCGCTCAGCAGTTCCAGGCCGGCGGCCGGATCGCGGCGGCGCAGCAGGGTGAGGTGGGTGACCCGCTCGGCGAACAGGCCCTCGTGCCACAGCTGGTGGTCGACGGGCCCGCCGGGCTGCTCGGCCGGATCGGGGGCGGCGGTGCGCAGCACGAAGCGCCAGTCGGGGTTCTGCTCGGCCAGCCAGCGGCCCAGCGGTCCGGCCAGGGCGACGGCGTCGGAGCGCAGTTCGCTGCGGGCGCGGGCGGCGTCGAGCAGGCCGGGTATCAGCGCGCCGGGCGGGCGCAGGCCCCGGGCACGGGCGGTGGCGAGCCACTGCGGGAGCAGTTCGGCGAGGTTGGCCAGGGTGGCGCCGCCGCTGCCGCCGGACCGGCCGGCCAGCAGGACGGCGAGCCGGCGGGCGGCCGCCGCGGGCAGCTCGGGGCGCCCGTCCTCGGGCGAGGGCGGGCCGGGCGGTCCGGCGGCGGGGACGGGTAGGGCGCCGGCCCGGCGGCGGACGGTGGCGAGGGCGGCCAGCTCCAGCAGCGCGGTGGCCGGGTCGGCCTGGTCGACGGTGTCGGCGAGCGGCAGGGCGGTGGCCGGGTCGGCCTGGTCGACGGTGTCGGCGAGCGGCAGGGCGGTGGCCGGGAGCGGGCGGCGGTCGGTGCCGAGCAGGGCGGTGGTGTGCAGGGTCTCCCACGGGTCCTGGGTGATCGTCATCTTCGATGCTCCTGACTGTGCTCGGGCGTGTCTTGTGGATCAGGCCGGGCCCTGGACGGTGGTGAGGCCGATCGGGCGGTCGTGGCCGGCCCAGGCCGTGACCGGGGCGAAGCCCTGGTGGCCGTACTCGCCGAAGACCGTCAGCGGGCGGCCGGTGGAGACCGCGGCCAGCCGCCACAGGGCCGCCTCCGGGAGGGCCGAGGTGCGGACGGGCAGGGTGTGGTGGCCGTCCGTCAGGTACCAGCCGTCCGGGGTGCGGACGGGCACGGCGCCGGCGAGGACGGTCGGCCAGCTGTCCAGCCACGGGTCGTCGGCGACTGCGGTGCCGTAACCGGCGACCGCCTCGGCGACGGTGAGGCCGTCGGGCGGGCCGGCCGGGCCGGGCCCCGGGGCGCCGTAGCGGGTACCGAGGGCGGCGCGCAGCGGGCGGGCGCCGGGGTGGAAGGCCAGGTCGGCCTCCAGCAGGTGGCCGGTGGGCAGGGCGAGGTCGGGGGCCTGGCCGGGGCGGCCGAAGGCGAGCAGCAGGGCGGGGCGGCCGGTCTTGGCGCCGCGCAGCCAGACCCGGCGGGTGGTGAGCCGCTCGTCGGCGGAGTCGCGGCTGCCGAGCACCTGCCAGCGGTCGCGCACGGTGGGGCCGGCCAGGATCTCGGCGGTGTCGGTGGGGTAGCCGACCCGGGTGCGGACGGTGGCGGCCAGCTCGGCCGGCAGCTCGTCGACGCGGGTGGCGGCGGTGGCGAGCAGGTGCAGCATCGCGTACTCCTCCAGGAGCCGGTCCTGCGGGGCGGTGTCGAGTTCGCGGACCCGGGTGGCCAGGCCGGGGGCCTGGGCGTCGACCATCCGGGCGGCGACCTCCTCCCAGGGCCCGGCGGTGGACTGGTCGGCCAGGCCGTGCCGGATCCGGTCGGCCAGGCGCAGCCGCAGCTCGGCCGCGCCGGCCGCGACCCGGGCGCCGCGCCGCTCGGCCCGGCGGCGGGCGGCGGCCGGGTCTGCGGGGGGCGCGGCGCGCTTCTCGGCGCGCTCCTCGCGGGACGTGAGCCAGTCGGCCGCCCACGCGGCGGGGTCGGCGGCGGGGACGGCCTCCGGGGCGCCGCTCCACAGCAGGAGGAGCCCGAGCGCGTGCTTGCACGGGAACTTCCGGCTGGGGCAGCTGCACTGGTAGGCGGGCGTGGCGAGTTCGATCACGGTGCGGTACGGCGTGCTGCCGCTGCCCTTGCACTCGCCCCAGAGCGCGGCGCCGTCGGTGCCCGCCCCGGACCAGGGCGCGGGCGAGGAGAGCTTGCCGGCCGCCTTCTGCGACGCGGCGTCAGGTGCCAGGGACAGGACATGTTCGGTGCTCCAGCGTTCCTCCATGCGACCGACGGTAGGCGGTGCCACTGACATCGACTGACTGCCCGTCGGGATCGCCCCGGGGTTTGTCAGTGCCGGGGTGCAGGGTGGTTCCCACAGGCCGGGACGCCGGCCCCAGCTCCCCCCGATCACCCTGCCGCCGGGGCACCCGTGTGCCCGGCGGCCGACCCGAAGGAGCCCCCCGTGACCGACGTTCTGCGGCAGCATGCCGAGGACGCCTTCGCCGGTGAACTGGCCGCGCTGGCCGCGCAGGACGACCGTCCGCGCCCGGAGCGCTGGAAGCTCTCGCCGTGGGCCGTGGCGACGTACCTGCTCGGCGGCGAACTGCCCGACGGCACCCCGATCACCCCCAAGTACATCGGCCCGCGCCGGGTGGTGGAGGTCGCCGTCACGACCCTGGCGACGGACCGCGCGCTGCTGCTGCTCGGCGTGCCCGGCACCGCGAAGACCTGGGTGTCCGAGCACCTGGCCGCGGCGATCAGCGGCGACTCCACCCTGCTGGTGCAGGGCACCGCCGGCACCCCGGAGGAGGCCGTCCGGTACGGCTGGAACTACGCCCGGCTGCTCACCGACGGCCCGAGCCGGGACGCCCTGGTGCCCTCGCCGCTGATGCGGGCGATGGCGGACGGCAAGCTCGCCCGGATCGAGGAGCTGACCCGGATCCCGGCCGACGTGCAGGACAGTCTGATCACCATCCTGTCCGAGAAGACGCTGCCGGTGCCGGAGTTGGGCGGTGAGACGCAGGCGGTGCGCGGCTTCAACGTGATCGCCACCGCGAACGACCGCGACCGCGGCGTCAACGAGCTGTCCAGCGCGCTGCGCCGGCGGTTCAACACCGTCGTGCTGCCGCTGCCGGGCTCGCTGGAGGAGGAGGTCGACATCGTCACCCGCCGGGTGAACCAGCTCGGCCGCTCCCTGGAACTGCCCGAACTGCCCGGCGGGGCCGAGGAGATCAGGCGGGTGGTCACCGTGTTCCGCGAGCTGCGGGCCGGGATCACGACGGACGGGCGGACGAAGGTCAAGAGCCCGAGCGGCACCCTCTCCACGGCGGAGGCGATCTCGGTGGTGGCCAACGGCCTCGCCCTGGCCACCCACTTCGGGGACGGCGTGCTGCGCGCAGGGGACGTGACGGCCGGCATCCTCGGCGCCGTCGTCCGGGACCCGGTGGCGGACCACGCGGTGTGGCGCGAGTACGTCGAAGGGGTGGTGCGCGAGCGCGACGGTTGGAAGGACTTCTACCGGGCCGCCCGCGAGGAGGTGCGATGACCGCGGACGTCGCGCTGCTCGGCATCCGGCACCACGGCCCGGGCTCGGCCCGGGCGGTGGCCGCCGCGCTGGAGCGGTGGCGGCCGGACGCGGTGCTGATCGAGGGCCCGCCGGAGGCCGACGGCATCGTCCACCTCGCGGCCGGGAACGGCCTGGTGCCGCCGGTCGCGCTGCTGGCCCACGCGGTGGACGACCCGGCGCGGGCCGCGTTCTGGCCGTACGCCGAGTTCTCCCCGGAGTGGGTGGCGATCCGCTACGGCGTCGAGCGGGAGCTGCCGGTCCGCTTCATCGACCTGCCCGCCGGGTACGGCCTCGGCCCCGCCCCGGAGGCCGGGGAGGCCGGGGAGCCCGGGGAGCCGGGGGAGCCCGGGGAGCCGGGGGAGCCCGCCGGGCCGGTCGCCGACCCGCTGGCGCTGCTCGCCGAGGCGGCCGGCTACGACGACCCGGAGCGCTGGTGGGAGGACGTGGTCGAACACCGCGCGCCCGGTGCGGACGGCGGGGACGACCCGGACGGACTGGCGCCGTTCGCCGCCGTCGCGGAGGCGATGGCGGCGCTGCGCGCGGAGGGCCTCGGCGAGTCCCGGCGGGACGACCTGCGCGAGGCGTACATGCGCCAGCAGATCCGGGCCGCCCGCCGCGCCGGGCACCGCCGGATCGCCGTGGTGTGCGGGGCCTTCCACGTGCCCGCGCTGGCGGTGCTGCCGACGGTCGCGCACGACCGGGCGCTGCTCGCCGGACTGCCGCGGAAGGTGCGGACGGACATCACCTGGGTGCCGTGGACGCACCGCCGGCTCTCCCAGTCCACCGGCTACGGCGCGGGCGTGCAGTCACCGGGCTGGTACCACCACCTGTTCGGCACCGAGGGCGATCCGGTGCCGCGCTGGCTCACCCGGGCCGCCGAACTGCTGCGCGCCGAGGACCACCCGGTCTCCTCCGCCCACGTCATCGAGGCGGTCCGGCTCGCCCGCACGCTGGCGGTGCTGCGCGGCCGCCCGCTGGCCGGGCTGACCGAGACCCTGGACGCCGTCCGCGCGGTGCTCTGCGAGGGGTCGGACGTCGCCCTGGAGCTCGTCCGGGACCGCCTGGTGGTCGGCGACGCGCTCGGCGAAGTGCCGGACGCGGCACCGGCGGTGCCGCTCCAGCGGGACCTCACCCGCTGGCAGCGCACGCTGCGGCTCAAGCCCGAGGCCGCGCCGAAGGACCTCGACCTCGACCTGCGCAAGGACACCGACGCGGCCCGCTCGCGGCTGCTGCACCGGCTGCGGCTGCTGGGCGTCGACTGGGGCGTGCCGGCCCGCTCGGCGGTCAACTCGACCGGGACGTTCCGGGAGAGCTGGCGGCTGTGCTGGCAGCCCGAGTTCGCGGTCCGGATCGCCGAGGCCGCCCAGTGGGGCACCACGGTGGAGGAGGCGGCGACCGGCAAGGCCGTCGGCACCGCCCGCGCCGCCGGCGAACTCGCCGAGCTGACCGGGCTGGTGGAGACCTGCCTGCTGGCCGGGCTGGCCGGCGCGCTGCCCGCCGTGATGCGGGTGCTCGCCGACTGCGCCGCCCTGGACACCGACGTCGCCCACCTGGCCGGGGCGCTGCCCGCGCTGGTCCGGGCGCTGCGCTACGGCGACGTGCGCGGCACCGACCACGGCGCGCTCGGCGAGGTCGCCACCGGCCTGGCCGACCGGATCTGCGTCGGGCTGCCGCCCGCCTGCGTCGGGTTGGACGCCGAGGGCGCGGCGGCGATGCGCGGCCGGCTCGACGAGGTGCACGGCGCGATCGGCCTGCTCGGCCCGGCCGCTCGCCCGGAGCCGGGCGCCTCGGACGCCCCGGAAGGCCCGGACGCTCCGGACGAATCAGCGGGCCCGGGCACCCCGGCAGCCTCCCCGGGCCCGGCCGGTTCCGAGGGCCGGGCCGGTTCCGAAGGCCTGGCCGACCGCTGGGCCGCCGCCCTGCGCTCGCTGGCCCGCCGCGAGCCAGCCGGCGGCCCGGCCACCGGAGCCCCCGGCCTGCTGCGCGGGCGCGCCGTCCGGCTGCTGCTGGACGACGGCTGGCTCGACTCCGAGGAGGCCGCCGGCCGGCTGCGGCTGGTCCTGTCCACCGCCAATGCCCCGGCGGACGCGGCCGGCTGGATCGAGGGCTTCCTCACCGGCGGCGGCGCCCTGCTGCTGCACGACCCGCGCCTGCTCGCCCTGCTCGACGAGTGGCTGACCGGCGTGCCCGGCGAGGTCTTCACCGACGTCCTACCGCTGCTGCGCCGCACCTTCGCCGGGCTGGAGGCGGGCGTCCGCAGCACCATCGGCGGCCGGGTCGCGGCCGGCCCGCTCGGCGAGGCCCCGGCGGCCCGGACCCCGGGCGGCACCCTCGACCGGGCCCGGGCCGACGCCGCCGTCCCGGTGGTGGCCCTGCTGCTCGGAGCCCGCCCCCGGATCCCCCGGCAGGCCGCCGGCCGCAACACCTGACACCCGTGAAGGAGGACCTGATGGCGACCACGACCGACGAACGGCTGCGCCGCTGGCGGCTGGTGCTCGGCGGCGAGGCCGACGGCACCGGCTGCGCCCTGCGCGGCCGGGACGCCGCGATGGACGGCGCCCTGGCCGCGCTCTACCGCGGCGCGCCCGAGGAGGGCGGCCGGGCGGCCCGCGGCGGCCGGCGCAGCGCCGGGCTGGGCGGCTCGGCCCCGCAGGTGGCGCGCTGGCTGGGCGACATCCGCGAGTACTTCCCGTCCACCGTCGTCCAGCTGATGCAGCAGGACGCGATCGCCCGGCTCGGCCTGGAGCGGCTGCTGCTGGAGCCCGAGATGCTGGAGGCCGTCGAACCGGACGTGCACCTGGTCGGCACCCTGCTGTCGCTCAAGCACGCGCTGCCCGAGACCACCCGGGAGACCGCCCGGGCCGTGGTCGGCAAGGTGGTCGCCGATCTGGAGCGCCGGCTCGCCGACCGCACCAGGGCCACTCTGGGCGGCGCCCTCGACCGCAGCGCCAAGGTCAACCGGCCCCGCCACCGCGACATCGACTGGGACCGCACCATCCGGGCCAACCTGAAGAACTACCTGCCCGAGCACGGCACCGTCGTGCCCGAGCGGCTGGTCGGCTACGCCCGCGCCCAGCGCGCGGTGAAGAAGGACGTCATCCTCTGCATCGACCAGTCCGGCTCGATGGCCCCGTCGGTGGTGCACTCGGCGGTGTTCGGCGCGGTGCTCGCCTCGATGCGCACGCTGGACACCCGGCTGGTCGTCTTCGACACCTCGGTGGTCGACCTCACCGAACAGCTCACCGACCCGGTCGACGTCCTGTTCGCCACCCAGCTCGGCGGCGGCACCGACATCAACCGCGCGCTCGCCTACTGCCAGTCGAGGATCACCCGGCCGTCCGAGACCGTCGTGGTGCTGATCAGCGACCTCTACGAGGGCGGCATCCGGGACGGCATGCTCAAGCGCGTCGCCGCGATGAAGGCGGCCGGCGTCCAGTTCATCGCCCTGCTGGCGCTCTCCGACGAAGGTGCGCCCGCCTACGACCACGCCCACGCCGCCGCCCTGGCCGCCCTGGGGGCCCCGGCCTTCGCCTGCACCCCGGACGCCTTTCCGGAGATCATGGCCGCGGCGATCGAGAAGCGCCCGCTGCCGGTGCCTGACCAGGGGGTGTGAGGATTCACCCGGACGTGCGAACCGGCCGACCGGCGGACGGGGGTGCGCCGACCGCCCCCGTAGGCTGTCTGTGACGGTTCTCACCACGGACGGGCAGGCCCCGGGCGAAACAGTCCCGTCGTACGGGGATAACCTGCCAGACGGACGTGACGCGCGTGTTGATTGACGTGTGCGCCCGTGGCTGTGTGGGCCGCAAGGCCGTACCTCTGCGTACCCGCACCGCCCCGACGACCCGCAGCGAAGATCCTGCCGTGGCACGCTCGTAGAGACACAATCCGCGACCACGAACAAGGACAAACACGTGGACCTGTTCGAGTACCAGGCGAGGGACCTCTTCGCCAAGCACGGTGTGCCCGTGCTTGACGGTGATGTGATCGAGACCGCCGCAGACGCTGCCGCCATCGCGGAGCGCTTCGGCGGCCGCGCCGTCGTCAAGGCTCAGGTGAAGGTGGGTGGCCGAGGCAAGGCCGGTGGCGTGAAGCTCGCCTCCGACCCGGCTGACGCCGTCGCCAAGGCCGAGGCGATCCTCGGCATGGACATCAAGGGCCACACCGTCCACAAGGTGATGCTGGCCCAGACCGCGGACATCAAGGACGAGTACTACGTCTCGTTCCTGCTGGACCGCACCAACCGCACCTTCCTGGCGATGGCCAGCGTCGAGGGCGGCGTGGAGATCGAGGTCGTCGCCGAGGAGAACCCCGACGCGCTGGCCAAGATCCCGGTCGACGCCAACGAGGGCTGCACCCCGGAGAAGGCCGCCGAGATCGTCGCCGCGGCGAAGTTCCCGGCCGAGATCGCCGACCAGGTCGCCGACGTCCTGCAGAAGCTGTGGAAGGTCTTCATCGCCGAGGACGCGCTCCTCGTCGAGGTCAACCCGCTGATCAAGTCCGGCGAGGGCAAGATCATCGCGCTTGACGGCAAGGTCTCGCTGGACGAGAACGCCGAGTTCCGCCAGCCCGAGCACGAGGCCCTGGAGGACAAGGCCGCGGCCAACCCGCTGGAGGCCGCCGCCAAGGCCAAGGGCCTGAACTACGTCAAGCTCGACGGCCAGGTCGGCATCATCGGCAACGGCGCGGGCCTCGTGATGAGCACCCTCGACGTGGTCGCCTACGCCGGTGAGAACCACGGCGGCGTCAAGCCCGCCAACTTCCTCGACATCGGCGGCGGCGCGTCCGCCGAGGTCATGGCGAACGGCCTGGAGATCATCCTGGGCGACCCCGACGTCAAGTCGGTGTTCGTCAACGTCTTCGGCGGCATCACCGCCTGTGACGCGGTCGCCAACGGCATCGTGCAGGCCCTCGCGCTCCTGGAGAGCAAGGGCGAGAACGTCACCAAGCCGCTGGTCGTCCGTCTGGACGGCAACAACGCGGAGCTGGGTCGCAAGATCCTCGACGACGCCAACCACCCGCTGGTCCAGCGCGTGGACACCATGGACGGCGCCGCTGACCGCGCCGCCGAGCTGGCCAACAAGTAAGGAAGGGGACTTTCACACCATGGCTATCTTCCTTACCAAGGACAGCAAGGTCATCGTCCAGGGCATGACCGGCTCCGAGGGCATGAAGCACACCCGCCGCATGCTCGCCTCCGGCACCCAGATCGTCGGCGGTGTCAACCCGCGCAAGGCCGGCACCACGGTCGACGTCGACGGCACCGAGGTGCCCGTCTTCGGCGGCGTCGCCGAGGCCATGGAGAAGACCGGTGCCGATGTCACCGTCATCTTCGTGCCGCCGAAGTTCACCAAGGACGCCGTCGTCGAGGCCATCGACGCCGAGATCGGCCTGGCCGTCGTCATCACCGAGGGCGTCCCGGTGCACGACACCGCCGCCTTCTGGGCGTACGCCGGTTCGAAGGGCAACAAGACCCGGATCATCGGCCCGAACTGCCCCGGCCTGATCAGCCCCGGACAGTCGAACGCCGGCATCATCCCGGCCGACATCACCACCTCCGGCAAGATCGGCCTGGTCTCGAAGTCGGGCACCCTGACCTACCAGCTCATGTACGAGCTGCGGGACATCGGCTTCTCCTCGGCCGTGGGCATCGGCGGTGACCCGGTCATCGGCACCACCCACATCGACGCCCTCAAGGCGTTCCAGGAGGACCCGGAGACCGAGCTCATCGTCATGATCGGTGAGATCGGTGGCGACGCCGAGGAGCGTGCCGCGGCCTACATCGCCGAGCACGTCACCAAGCCGGTCGTCGGCTACGTCGCGGGCTTCACCGCCCCCGAGGGCAAGACCATGGGCCACGCCGGCGCCATCGTCTCCGGCTCCTCGGGCACCGCCCAGGCGAAGAAGGAGGCCCTCGAGGCCGCCGGTGTCAAGGTCGGCAAGACGCCGTCCGAGACCGCCCGCCTGGCGCGCGAGATCATCGCCGGCTGACGTCGGTCGACCGCGCAGCGAGCGCCCCTGCCCTTCACGGGCAGGGGCGCTCGCGCGTTTGCGGACCCCGTCAGTACGGCGTGGGCCCGGTCGTGCACGGCAGCGGTGACCACAGCGGGCAGACCTCCGGGCCCTGCGGCGGCGGGGCGCCCGCCCCCCGGGCGACCGCCGGCAGCTCCCACCGCGCGGCGGCCTGCGGCGCCGACTCCATCACGACCGCCTCCACCCCCGGCGTCGGGCTGCACCACAGACTGCGGACGACGTTCGGCGGCCCGCCCGGCAGCGCCGGCACACCCGGTTCGCCCGCGCCCGCCGCCGACAGGCACATCGCCGGCTCCGGCGGCTCCGGGGACCGGAACAGCGTCACCGGCCGGATCCCCACCAGCGTCGCCAGCGCCGCCCCGCCCACCGCGGCCGTCAGCAGCGCCGCCGCCCCCGTCCGGCTCGCGGTCCACAGCCGGTGCCGGGCCCGCAGCACCGGCACCGGCGGCCGGTGCGGCTCCGGGCAGCCCCGGACCGCCGCCCGGTGCAGCAGCTCGCTCAGGCCGTCCGCGAACCCCGGCGCCGCCGGATCCGGCCCCAGCAGCTCCGGCACCCACCGGGCCAGCTCCACCCGAGCCGCCCACACCCGCCCCTCGGCCGCCGCCAGCGTCGACTCCACCTCCACCGCGACCGCCGCCGCGGGCAGGCCCAGCCCGTCGTGCAGCACCAGCGCCCGGCGCTGCGGCCGGGACAGCCGCCGCAGCGCCTTCAGCAGCGCCCGGTCCCGGTCGGTCAGCCGGTCATGATCGGGCAGCACCGCCTGCGACTCGTCCGCCGGCCGCACCCGGATCCGCCGGTGCGGCAGCTTCCAGGCGTGCATCCGGCGGGGCCCGCCGCGGTGCCACGGGGACAGCGCCAGCTCGCAGGCCCGTACCCGCACCCACCCCTCCGGATCCCCCGTCTCGGCCACCTCCGCCCAGCCCCGGCGCGCCGCCCCGAACGCCAGCCGGACGCAGTGCGCGGCCCGGTGCCGGCAGGCGGTCAGCAGGAACATCTGCTGCACCAGCCGGGTGTGTGCCTGCTCGTACAACTCCTCGAAGCTCCCGGCCGGCCCGGCGCGCTCACCGTCGGCCGGCGTGGCCGCGTGGGTGGGCGGCCCGGGGTCGGCGGCCAGGCCGTCGGGTCGGTCCTGCGCCGCGGGTGGGGTGTCGCGGGTGCCGGGCGGTGTCGTGGTGACGACGGATGTGCTGATGCTCCCTCCCGGGGCGTGCGGGGCGGTCTGGGTGTTCGGGTCGGTCTGGGCGAGGGCGGCGGCGGTGGCGTGGTCGGCCGGGCCGGGGTGCGCGAGGGCGGGCCCGGCGTGCTCTCCGCCGGTGCCGGTGCCGGTGCCGGTGCCGGTTTCGGTTTCGGTTTCGGTTTCGGTGCCGAGGACGGGCGGGCGCTGCGGCGCGGGGTCGGGGGTACGGGGGTCGGCGGCAGGGGCCGCCTGGACGTCGCCCGGCGCGTCGGGGCCGGGCGGTGCGGGGTCGGGCGGTGCCGGGTCGGGGTTCTTCGGGCGGGCGGTGGTGAGGGCGACGGCCTCGGCCTCGGTGGCCGCGCCGAGTTTGCGCATGGCCCGCTGGACGTAGCTGCGGGCGGTGGCCGGGGTGATGCCGAGGGCGGCGGCCGCCTGCGGGAGGTCGCGGCCGGCGGCGAGGTGGGCGAGCACCTGGGCCTCACGGGGCGTCAGTTTCCGTAGGAGGCGGGCCGCGTCCTGGTCGGATTGGGTGGCCCGGGGCTTGCGGGCACGGTTCCGGGGGGTGGGGGAGTCGGCGCCGGCGGGGTGTTCGGCGGTGGGTGGCGTGGTCATCAGACGCTCCGGGCCGGTCCGCCGGCGGCTTGGGGATCGGGTCTGAAAATGCGCATAAGCCAATAATCTGGGACACGGCGGCGGTTTGCCGCTTCACGGGGCATGGCGAGTCGCCTTGGCACCATGAGGCGCATGACGCAGCTGATGGGCCGTCCGATCCTGGAACTGCCGGGCGAATTGGGCGGACGCCCGTTGCCGGCCGACCTGTTGGCGGGGGTGCGGACGGCGCTGGTCGGCCTGGCGGTCGTCGGGGTGCCGGTGCTCGGACTCTGGGTGGCGACGCCGTACGCGGACAACGGGGCGACCGGCGCCACCCGGTTGGCGGGGGCGCTGTGGCTGCTCGGGCACGGCGCGCCGGTGCTGCGGGGGGACGCGGGTGCCCCGCTGACCGTCACCCCGCTGCTGCTGGGCGTGCTGACGGTGGCCCAGCTGTACCGGGCCGCCGCCAGGGTGGCGTCGCGGCGCGGACCCCGGCCGCGCTGGGGCGGTCCGGCGGCGGTCTGGGCGGGCTACTGCGCGGTCGCGGCGGCGGTGGTGCTGCACTGCACGGGCGCCGGGCTGTTCCGGGCCAGGGTGCTGCCGGACGTGCTGGTGGTGGGGTTGCTGGCCGGGCTGGCGACGGCGGCGGGCGCGCGGTCGGCCCGGGCCGCCGGCCCCGCCGCCCCGCCCCGCCGCCCGGCGTGGCGGCTGCTGGACCGGCTGCCCGCGCCGTTCCGGCCGGCCGGCGGCGCGGCGGCGGTGCGCGGCTCGGTGCTGGCGGCCGGGGCGGGCCTGGTGGCGGCGGGCGGGGTGCTGGTGGCAGTGGCGGCGGCGCTGGACGCGGCGGCCGGGGGCGGGCACGGGATGGCGGTGCTCGGGCGCGGGCCGGCGGCCCTGGTCGGGCTGCTGCTGCTCGGGGTGGTGCTGCTGCCGAACGCGGTGCTCTGGGGGACGGCGTACGCCCTGGGCCCGGGGTTCGCGGTGGGCTCCGGGACGGTGGTGGCGCCGGGCGGCACCGTGCTGGGCGCCGTCCCGGAGTTCCCGATGTTCGCCCTGCTGCCGGCGGAGGGCCCGGGCGGCTGGCGGCTGGCGGCCCTGCTGCTGCCGGTGCTGGCGGGGGTGGTGCCGGCGGTGCTGCTGGGCCGGGCGGCGGCCGGCCCGCGCACGGCGGCCGGGGCCGACGACAGCGACGGGTTCGACGACGGTGACGGTGGCGGACCGTGGCCGCTCGCGGCGACGGTGGTGGCGGTGCTGGCGGCGGCGCTGCTGACGGGCGTCGCGGTGGCGGCGGCGGGCTGGCTGTCGGGTGGCGCGCTGGCGGGCGGCCGGATGGCCCGGCTGGGGCCGTCGCCCTGGTGGACGGGGTCGGCGGCGGCGGGCTGGTTCGCGCTGGTGGCCGTGCCGGGCGCGCTGCTGGTCCGCCATCGGGCGCTGGGCCCCGCGACCGTCCCGGAGGCAGACGAAGAGGTCGACGGAGAGGTTGACGGAGAGGCCGACGGGCAGGCCGCCGAGGAACTCGACGCGGACGCCGACGAGGAGGCCCCGCCCGCCGCCCGCGCCCGGTCGGCCGAGCGGCTGCGCCGGGGGGTGCTGCTGCTGCGGGCCCGCGGGTACGCGGCGGTGCTGCGCCTGGGCGGGCGGGCCCCCGGGAACGACTAGGCCCTGCCCGTCCTGGCCAGGCCCTGTCCGGCAGGACCGGCCGGACAGGCCTAGCCCGCGTTCCCGGTGAAGTCGACGTACCACTTGGGCGCGAACCGGTCGCAGTTGTCGGCGCCCACGGAGGTCAGCGAGTCCCGGACGCAGGTGACGTAGTCGTTGTAGTACATCCCGAGGCCGATCACCGAGGTCGCGACCACGACGGTCATCGCGCCGGTGAGGATTCCGGCGAGCGCGGCCGGGGTGAGCGGGTTCGGGGTGGCGGGCTGGTGGGCGGCGCCGGTGACGGCGGAGGCCGGGGCGGGCTTGGGGGTCCGCAGTGCGCTGATGCCCCACACGATGCCGAGCGCGCCGACGAACAGGGCGGCCCAGTGGAAGCCGACGAACAGGCAGACCAGCGCGAGCGGCCCGGCCAGCGCGGCGTTGCGGGCCCGGCGCTGGGCGGGGTCGGCGGGGTCGAGCTTGGGCGGCTGCGGGGCCGGGGGGTTGGGGCGGCCGTCCTCGGGCCGGCCGGGGCCCCAGGGGTGCGGCGGCGGGAGCTGCGGGCGTTCGCCGGCGCCCTGGTCGCCGGTGCCGTCCCGGCCCTCGCCGGGCCAGGGGTTGCGCGGCTGCCACGGCTGGTCCGGGGCATCCGCCGGCGGCGGCGCGAAGGGGTTGCGCTCGCCGGTGTCGTCACCGCTGCTCATGGTTCAGCCATTCCTTCTCGGTCGGAGGGGCGGTCTCCCGCCTCCCCTATGATCCCGCAGCCGTTCGCCGGTCCTCCGGCGGCCTGCCCGCTGCGCGGGTGCCGGGCGGGCCCGTGCCCGGGGCGACTCCGCCGCGCGGGACGGAGGAGATCCCCGTCTCAACTACGCGCGTAGCGCCGCCGGGAGGGTGCGGAGGCCGTCCGACCAGCCGTTATCGTGGTGACGGTCAGCAGCTCGCAGAGGTTCCCGGGTGCCCGCGTCGCGGTGGGTTCTCCTGGTGTTCCCCCTCGCTCGACCTGCCGTTCGTAGTGGCCCCACCACCGGTGGACGTACCAGCGGGCGGCGCCCGACCTACGGAGAATCGCGCAGTGGCCGCCGCCCCCGCCCAGCTCTTCCCGCCCCGTACGCCCGGACCGGCCCGCCTGGTGGTGCTCGTCTCCGGTTCCGGCACCAATCTGCAGGCGCTGCTCGACGCCGCCGCCGATCCGGCGTACGGCGCCGAGATCCTCGCCGTGGGTGCGGACCGCGACGGCATCGCGGGCCTGGAGCGGGCCGAGAAGGCGGGCCTGCCGGTCTTCGTCCACCGGGTGAAGGACTTCGCCGACCGGGCCGACTGGGACCGCGCGCTGACCGCCGCCGTCGCCGCCCACGAGCCGGACCTGGTGGTCACGGCCGGTTTCATGAAGATCCTCGGGCCCGAGTTCATCGCGGCCTTCGCCGGGCGGATCGTCAACACCCACCCCGCACTGCTGCCCTCCTTCCCCGGCGCCCACGGCGTCACCGACGCGCTCGCGTACGGGGTGAGGGTCACCGGCTGCACCGTCCACCTGGTCGACGCCGGGGTGGACACCGGGCCGATCATCGCGCAGGGCGTCGTCGAGGTCGTCGACGCCGACCACGCCGATGGCGGCGAAGCGCTGCACGAGCGCATCAAGACTGTCGAGCGCAAGCTGCTCGTCGACGTCGTGGGCCGGCTGGCCCGCGAGGGTCACCGCATCGAGGACCGAAAGGTATGGATTCCGGCATGAGTGCCAGCTCCACCACCCCCCCTGTCTCCGAGAACATCCGTCCGATCCGTCGTGCGCTGATCAGCGTGTACGACAAGACCGGTCTGGAGGAGCTGGCCCAGGGCCTGCACGCCGCCGGGGTCGCGATCGTCTCCACCGGCT
Source organism: Kitasatospora sp. NBC_01300 (assembly GCF_041435235.1). Classification (NCBI taxonomy): domain Bacteria; kingdom Bacillati; phylum Actinomycetota; class Actinomycetes; order Kitasatosporales; family Streptomycetaceae; genus Kitasatospora; species Kitasatospora sp. NBC_01300. The sequence continues at coordinate 4,757,256 of NZ_CP108408.1, forward strand.
CCACCGCCGGCCGGATCGCCGCCGCCAGCGTCCCGGTGACCGAGGTCTCCGAGCTGACCGGCTTCCCGGAGTGCCTGGACGGGCGCGTGAAGACGCTGCACCCCCGCGTGCACGCCGGCGTGCTCGCCGACCTGCGGCTGGAGTCGCACCGCGCGCAGCTGGCCGAGCTGGGCGTCGAGCCCTTCGACCTGGTCGTGGTGAACCTCTACCCGTTCAAGGCCACCGTCGCCTCCGGCGCCACCCCGGACGAGTGCGTCGAGCAGATCGACATCGGCGGCCCGAGCATGGTCCGCGCCGCCGCCAAGAACCACCCGTCGGTGGCCGTGGTGGTCGACCCGGCCCGCTACGGCGACGTGCTGCGCGCCGTCCAGGAGGGCGGCTTCGACCTGGCCACCCGCAAGCGCCTGGCCGGTGCGGCGTTCGCGCACACCGCCGCGTACGACGTCGCGGTCGCCTCCTGGTTCGAGGCCGGCTACGCGCCGAGCGACGAGCGGTTCCCGGAGTTCCTGGGCGCCACCTGGGAGCGGCAGAACGTGCTGCGCTACGGCGAGAACCCGCACCAGGGCGCCGCGCTGTACAGCGACGGCAGCGGCGGCCTGGCCGGCGCGGAGCAGCTGCACGGCAAGGAGATGTCGTACAACAACTACGTCGACACCGACGCCGCCCGCCGCGCCGCGTACGACCACGCCGAGCCGGCCGTCGCGATCATCAAGCACGCCAACCCGTGCGGCATCGCGACCGGCGCGGACGTCGCCGAGGCGCACCGCAAGGCGCACGAGTGCGACCCGGTCTCGGCGTACGGCGGCGTGATCGCGGTCAACCGCTCGGTCACCGTCGAGCTGGCCGAGCAGATCGCCCCGATCTTCACCGAGGTCGTGGTGGCCCCCGGCTACGAGGACGGCGCCGTCGAGGTGCTGGCCCGGAAGAAGAACCTGCGGGTGCTGCTGGCCCCCGAGGCGCCGGCCAACCGCCAGGAGCTGCGCCCGGTCTCCGGCGGCGTGCTGCTCCAGGACGCCGACCGGGTGCAGGCCGAGGGCGACGACCCGGCGAACTGGCGGCTGGCCACCGGTGAGGCGCTCTCCGAGGCCGAGCTGGCCGAGCTGGCCTTCGCCTGGCGGGCCTGTCGGGCCGTCAAGTCCAACGCGATCCTGCTGGCCAAGGGCGGTGCCTCGGTGGGCGTCGGCATGGGCCAGGTCAACCGGGTCGACTCCTGCAAGCTCGCGGTCGAGCGGGCCGGGGAGCGGGCCAAGGGCGCGTACGCGGCCTCGGACGCGTTCTTCCCGTTCGCGGACGGCCCTGCGATCCTGATCGCGGCCGGCGTCAAGGCGATCGTCCAGCCGGGCGGTTCGATCCGGGACGAGGAGGTCGTCGCGGCGGCCGCCGAGGCCGGGGTGACGATGTACTTCACCGGTGCCCGGCACTTCTTCCACTGATCGCGTTCCACCGCTCGCCCGGCGCACCGCCCGGGTGACGGCATGACAGAGCGGCCCGGCTCCTCCGGAAGGGGAGCCGGGCCGCTCGTCGTCCGATCGGCCCGGACGGGGCCGGTCAGCAGCGCGGCCGGTCAGTGACCCGGCCGGTCGGCGCCGCCGGTCAGTAGCGCGGCCGGGAGAACCAGGCCACGCCGTCCTTGACGCTCATCCCGACGATCATCGTGATCGAGACCGCGAGCCACATCAGCGTGAAGACGATGCCGATCGGGTTGGCGTTGCTGGCGAACGAGCCGGCCAGCCCCAGCAGGCCGAGCAGCGCGCCGAACGAGCCGTACACCATGGTGGTGATGCGGACCGCGGGCCCGCCCTTGCCGAACTTCACGCCCAGCGTGATGGAGAAGGCCGCGAACAGCGCGCACACGATGCCGACGACCACCAGCACGCCGGCCGCCGCGTTGCCGAAGCCGTTGAACGGGTCGCTCCCGTCGATCTCCTGGGCCCGGTTGGTGACCTCCTTGGCCGCCGCGGCGGCTATCAGGTAGATGCCCCCACCGATGATCTGCACGGCGCCGATGATGAACAGCAGCACCCGGGTGGTGACCACCAGGCCCGGCATGTTCTGCGGGACGGCCGGCGGGTAGCCGTAGCCCGGCCCGCCGTAGCCCGGCGCGGGCGGCGGGTAGCCGTACCCGGCCGGCGGGGCCTGCTGGGGGTAGCCGTAGCCGGGAGCCTGCGGCGGCTGGCCGTACGGGTTGTTCGGGTTGTTCGGGTCGGGCGGGTAACTCATCGATGCCTCCGGGCAGTTGCGGGGACGTGGGGACGGGACGGAGGGCCCGGTTCCGGTTCGGCGAGTCGGGTCGCCGGTGGAACGGGACGCTAACGGAGGGGAGTGACAGCCCGGAGCGGAGCCGGGCGCGGCCGGCTCAGACGCGCGGTGAGAACGGTGAGGACGGTGAGAGCGCCGAGAACGGTGAGAACGGAGTCGTCGACGGGCCCGCTGCGGGCAGGACGGCGCCGCAGTGGTCGGGCGGCTCGGTCTGAAGTGGTCGGCTCACGTGCTCTTTCCCCCGGGTACGCCCCCGCCGGGTGTCCGTCGGCCCGTCACCGGGCCGGGTCGCGGCAGGGAATGCCCGCATATCGTCAACCGGACGGCGGGGCCGTGTCCAGCCGGTTCCGCGCGCCGGACCGAGACTGTGGCGCAACCGCAACGTGGTCCAGGCCTTCCGTACCCGTCCGACCAGAAGGCGGGCCCTGGTACGGCGGCTTGCCCCGATCCGGGAGAATGGGGTCATGACTGCCCAGATTCTCGATGGCAAGGCCACCGCCGCCGCGATCAAGTCCGAACTCGCCGCCCGCGTGGCGGTCCTCAAGGCGAAGGGCGTCACGCCCGGCCTCGGCACCGTCCTGGTCGGCGACGACCCGGGCAGCCGCTGGTACGTCAACGGGAAGCACAAGGACTGCGCCGAGGTCGGCATCGCCTCGATCCAGCGCGAGCTGCCCGCCACCGCCACCCAGGAGGACGTCGAGAACGTCGTCCGCGAGCTCAACGCCGACCCCTCCTGCACCGGCTACATCGTCCAGCTGCCGCTGCCCAAGGGCCTGGACCAGAACCCGGTCCTGGAGCTGATGGACCCGGACAAGGACGCCGACGGCCTGCACCCGACCTCGCTCGGCCGGCTCGCCCTGGGCATCGAGGGGCCGCTGCCGTGCACCCCGCTGGGCATCGTCGAGCTGCTGCGCCGGCACGACGTCGAGATCAACGGCGCCGAGGTGGTCGTGATCGGCCGCGGCGTCACCGTCGGCCGCTCGATCGGCCTGCTGCTGACCCGCCGCAGCGAGAACGCCACCGTGACCCTGTGCCACACCGGCACCCGGGACCTCGGCTACCACCTGCGCAAGGCCGACATCATCGTGGCCGCCGCGGGCGTGCCGCACCTGGTCAAGCCGGAGGACGTCAAGCCGGGTGCGGCGGTGCTGGACGTGGGCGTCAGCCGCAGCGAGGGCAAGATCGTCGGCGACGTGCACCCGGGCGTGGCCGAGGTGGCCGCCTGGATCTCCCCGAACCCCGGCGGCGTGGGCCCGATGACCCGCGCGATGCTGCTCAACAACATCGTCGTGGCGGCCGAGCGCCGCGCCGGCGTCTGACCCCGCGACCGACACCACCACGAGGGACGGCGAGCATGACGGAACCGCGACCGGCGCGGACCCCGCGCAGGCCGGTCAAGACCACCGGCACCCTGCCGCCCGAGGGCGCGGCCGCGGCGCTCGGGCGCGACCACACCCTGCCGGTCCGGCAGTGGCCGATAACCCTGGTCCTGCTGGTGGTCGGGGCCGGCCTCGCGGTCACCTGGTTCGCCGACTTCAAGGACGGCTTCAAGTACGGGCTGCTGATCCTCGGCTGCGGGGTGCTGCTCGGGGCCGTCCTGCGGCTGGTGCTGCCCGAGGTCGGGATGCTGGCGGTGCGCAGCCGCTTCACCGACGTGATCGTGCTGACCTTCCTGGGAGCGTCGATCGTGCTGCTGACCCTGGTGGCACAGCCGAACCCGTGGCTGGAGATCCCGCTGCTCGACAACATCGGCAAGTTGATCGGCCGGCCCAAGCACTGACGCCGGGGTGACCGTGACGGCCCCCGCCCTGCGAGCCAGGGCGGGGGCCGCCGTCCGTTGTGACGCATCAGCCAGGCCCGCACCCGCGGCGTACGCTTCCCTTTGCGATAACCTGACGCCGGTCTCTCGATGTCGAGAGATCATCCTCGGCTCCAGCGCGCCGGTGTGCCTGGGGCACCTGGCGATCTGCTGGAGAAGGTAGAAATGACCCGCACCCCCGTCAACGTCACCATCACCGGAGCGGCCGGCCAGATCGGCTACGCGCTGCTCTTCCGCATCGCCTCGGGCCACCTGCTCGGTGCCGACGTCCCGGTGAACCTGCGCCTCCTGGAGATCCCGCAGGGCCTCAAGGCCGCCGAGGGCACCGCGATGGAGCTCGTCGACTGCGCGTTCCCGCTGCTGCGTGACATCACGATCACCGACAACCCGAACGAGGCCTTCGACGGCGCCAACGTCGCGCTGCTGGTCGGCGCCCGTCCGCGCACCGCCGGCATGGAGCGCGGCGACCTGCTGCAGGCCAACGGCGGCATCTTCGGCCCGCAGGGCAAGGCCATCAACGACCACGCCGCGGACGACATCAAGGTCCTGGTCGTCGGCAACCCGGCCAACACCAACGCCCTGATCGCCCAGCGCAACGCCCCGGACGTCCCGGCCGAGCGCTTCACCGCGATGACCCGCCTGGACCACAACCGCGCGGTCGGCCAGCTCTCCATCAAGACCGGTGCGCCCGTCTCCGAGATCAAGCGCGTCACCATCTGGGGCAACCACTCCGCCACCCAGTACCCGGACGTCTTCCAGGCCGAGATCGCCGGCAAGCCGGCCTTCGAGGCCATCGGCAGCGACCAGGCCTGGCTGGACGAGACCTTCATCCCGACCGTCGCCAAGCGCGGCGCGGCCATCATCGAGGCCCGCGGCGCCTCCTCGGCCGCCTCGGCCGCCAACGCCGCCATCGACCACGTGTACACCTGGGTCAACGGCACCGCCGAGGGCGACTGGACCTCCATGGGCGTCGTCTCGGACGGCTCCTACGGCGTCCCGCAGGGCCTGATCTCCTCCTTCCCGGTCACCACCAAGGCCGGCAAGTTCGAGATCGTCCAGGGCCTGGAGATCTCCGACTTCTCGCGCGCCCGCATCGACGCCTCGGTCAAGGAGCTGACCGAGGAGCGCGACGCGGTCCAGGAGCTGGGCCTCATCTGAGCCCCGCGGCACGGCTTTCCCGACGGCCCGCCGTCTCCTTCCCGGAGGCGGCGGGCCGCCGTGTGACCGGCCGTCGCCCGTTCTTCCACTCCCCGGGCGCCGGCCGGTCCTACACTGACCCGCTGTGAACGAAACCCTCGGGGACGCCCTGCTCGTCCTCGTCTTCATCCTGCTGGGCGGGCTGTTCAACGTCGCCGAGATCTCGCTGATCTCGCTGCGCGAGGGCCAGATCCGGACGCTGGAGGCGCTCGGCACCCGGCGGTCCGCCCGGGCCGCGCACCTGGCCGCCGACCCCAACCGCTTCCTGGCCGCCGTCCAGGTCGGCGTGACCTGCATGGGCTTCCTGTCCGCCGCCTTCGGCGCGGACACCCTGGCCGGCAAGGTCGCCCCGCTGTTCGTCCGGGCCGGGCTCACCGAGGGCGTCGCCGACGCGGTCGCCCTGGTCGGCCTCACCCTGGTGATCAGCTACGTCTCGCTGGTGCTCGGCGAACTCACCCCCAAGCGGATCGGCCTGCAGCGGGCCGAGTCGATCGCGGTGATCGCGGCCCCGGTGGTGGACGTGATGTCGGTGGCGCTGCGCCCGGTGATCTGGCTGCTCGGCCACTCCACCAACCTGATGGTCCGGCTGCTGGGCGGCGACCCGGCCGCCGGCCGTGGCTCGATGAGCTCCGAGGAACTGCGCGGCCTGGTCGCCGCCAACACCGAACTCGGCAGCGACGAACGGGCGTTGATCGCGGACGTGTTCTCCGCCGGGGAGCGGCAGCTGCGCGAGGTGATGGTCCCGCGCACCGAGGTGACCTTCCTGGACGCCGAGCGCCCGCTGGCCGCCGTCCGGCACCAGGCGGACACCTCGCCGCACTCGCGCTACCCGGTGGTCGAGGGCAGCGCCGACGCCGTGGTCGGCTTCGTGCACGTCCGCGACCTGTACGGCGCGCGCGGCGAGCAGGCCGCCAAGGCCCGCGACCTGGCCCGCCCGGTGAAGCTGCTGCCCGGCACCAAGCGGGTGCTGGAGGCGATGGGCGAGATGCGCCGCGAGGGCCACCACCTGGCCATCGTGGTGGACGAGTACGGCGGCACCGCCGGGATCGTCACCCTGGAGGACCTGGTCGAGGAGGTGATCGGCGAGATCCGGGACGAGTACGACCGGCCGGAGACCGCCGCCACCCGCCGGCTGGTCGGCGGCGGCATGGAGCTGGACGGCCTGCTCAACCTCGGCGACTTCACCGAGGAGACCGGCGCCACCCTGCCCGAGGGCCCGTACGAGACGGTGGCGGGCTGTCTGGTCGCCTCGCTCGGCCGGCTGCCCCGGGACGGCGACCAGGTGCGCGTCCCGGTCGAGGGCGGCGGCGGGGTGCTGCTGACGGTGGCCAAGCTGGAGGGCCGGCGGATCGCCCGGGTGAGGGTGAGTGCGGTCACACTGGCGGAACCTCCTGGGGCGGACGTTTCCTGAGCGCCCGGTGGAACTGGAACAATGGCCCGCATGGTCAACGCAGCGGTCACTGGTCCGGTCAAGGACCGTCCCCGGGTTCTCTCCGGCATCCAGCCCACCTCCGGCTCGTTCCACCTCGGCAACTACCTGGGCGCGGTGCGCCAGTGGGTGGACCTGCAGAAGGAGAACGACGCCTTCTACATGGTCGTCGACCTGCACGCGATCACCGTCTCGCAGGACCCGAAGGAGCTGCGCGAGAACACCCGGGTCTCCGCCGCCCAGCTGCTCGGCGCCGGCCTGGACCCGGAGCACTGCACCCTGTTCGTCCAGTCGCACGTGCCCGAGCACGCGCAGCTCGCCTGGGTGATGAACTGCCTCACCGGCTTCGGCGAGGCCTCCCGGATGACCCAGTTCAAGGACAAGTCCGTCCGGCACGGCGCGGACAGCACCACGGTCGGCCTGTTCACCTACCCGGTGCTGATGGTCGCGGACGTCCTGCTCTACCAGGCGGACGCCGTCCCGGTCGGCGAGGACCAGCGCCAGCACCTGGAGCTCACCCGCGACCTCGCCGACCGCTTCAACACCCGCTACAGCCCGACCTTCACGGTGCCGAAGCCGTACATCCTCAAGGAGACGGCGAAGATCCAGGACCTCCAGGACCCGGGCGCCAAGATGAGCAAGTCCGCGTCCTCGGACAAGGGCCTGGTCAACCTGCTGGACGAGGCGAAGGTCAGCGCCAAGAAGTTCAAGAGCGCCGTCACGGACACCGGCACCGTCGTCTCCTACGACGAGGACGGCAAGCCCGGCGTCTCCAACCTGCTGCGCATCCACTCCGCGCTCAGCGGCCAGTCGATCGACCAGCTGGTCGCGCACTTCGAGGGCAAGATGTACGGCGCCCTGAAGACCGAGCTGGCCGAGCTGTTCACCGAGTGGGTCACCCCCTTCCAGGAGCGCACCCGCTCCTTCCTGGACGACCCGGCCGAGCTGGACCGGGTGCTGGCGATCGGCGCCGAGAAGGCCCGCGAGGTGGCCGCGCAGACGCTGGAGACGGTGTACGACCGGGTCGGCTTCCTCCCGGCCGCCAAGCGGTGACTCCCCTCACACGCCTGCCCGATGGTGACGGTCTCCCCGAGACCGTCACCATCGGCGTGTCCGTGAGCGTTCCGGATCCGTACGGTGCGCAGATCCAGGACGCCCGGGCCGGGCACGGCGATCCGCTGGCCCGGTCGATACCGACGCACGTCACCCTGCTGCCGCCGACCGAGGTGCCGGCCGAGGCGCTGCCGAAGATCGAGGAGCACCTGGCGGCGGTGGCGGCCGCGCACCGGCCGTTCCGGATGCTGCTGAGCGGCGCCGGCACCTTCCGCCCGGTCTCCCCGGTGGTGTTCGTCCGGGTCGAGGAGGGCGCGCAGGAGTGCCGGCTGCTGGAGGCGGACGTCCGCTCCGGCCCGCTGGCCCGCGAGCTGGCGTTCCCGTACCACCCGCACGTGACGGTCGCGCACGGCCTGCCGGACGACGCGCTGGACCAGGCGTACGCGCAGGCGCGCGGCTTCCGGGCGGCGTTCATGGTGCCGGGCTTCGGCCTCTCCCGCTTCGACGCGGACGAGGTCTGGCGGCCCTGGCGGAGCTACCTCTTCTCCTGAACCACCGGGCTGACCTTCAACTACCTTGCTGACCTTCCGAGTTCGAGCATCCGGTCGACCACCCGGCGGGACGCGCCGCCGTCTTCCAGGACGCAGTGCTCGGCCCGGAAGCGCCGGTGGCGCTCCGCGTACCCGGGCGGCAGGTCCGCGCCGGAGTCGGCGAGTTCGCGCAGCGCGCCGAGCAGTCCGGCCGAGGTGGGGACGAGCGGGCCGGGGGCCTGCGGCTCGAAGTCGAAGTAGAAGCCGCGCAGGGTGTCGCGGTAGTGCTCCAGGTCGTAGGTGAAGAAGAGCACCGGGCGGCCGGTGACGGCGAAGTCGAACATGATCGACGAGTAGTCGGTCACCAGGACGTCCGCGACCAGCAGCAGTTCCTGCGGGTCGGGGTAGTCCCCGCAGTCGTACAGGAAGCCGTCCCCGGCGCCCGGCAGCGGCTCGCGGACGTGCGCGTGCGGGCGGATCAGCAGCACGTGGTCCCGGCCGAGCAGGCGCCGGGCGTGGTCGAGGTCCAGCCGCAGGCCGAGCCGGAAGCCGTCGCCGTCACCGCGCTGCTGGTCCTCGCGCCAGGTCGGCGCGTACAGCACGATCCGCTTGCCGTCCGGGATGCCGAGCCGGCGGCGGACGGCCGCGGCGGCGGCCTCGTCGGGGCGGGCGAGCACGTCGTTGCGCGGGTAGCCGGCCTCCAGGATCTCGCCGTCGTAGCGGAACGCGCGGCGCAGGATCGGGGTGGCGAACGGGCTGGGGGAGAGCAGCAGGCTCCACTGCGGGGTCTCCCGGTCGAGCGCCTCCAGGTAGCCGTGGTCGGCCAGCCAGGGGTTGTCGACGTCGTGGGCGATCCGCTTCAGCAGCGAGCCGTGCCAGGTCTGGAGCACCACCTGGCCGGGGCGGCGCTCCAGGAAGTCCGGGAAGTGCGTGTTGCCGACCAGGTACCGGCAGGTGGCCAGCGCGCGGTACCACTCCGGGCTCCAGATCCGGACGGCCCGGACTCCGGGCGGCAGTTCGGCCTGGGCGTCGTCGACCACCCAGAGGTGCTCCAACGGCGCGCCGCGGCGGGCCAGTTCGGCGTGCACCGCGCGCGGGGAGTCGGCGTAGCCGCGGCCGCCGAACACGTCGTAGAGCACGGCCTCGCGCAGCGGTTCGCGGCGGGCGGCGGGGTAGTGGACGGCGCGCTGGCGGCTCTGCGTCCAGGCGCTGCGCTCGGTGGGGGTGAGCACCGGGGTGGAGTCCACCAGCAGGGTGTCGTGCCAGCGGCGCTGGAGCAGGATCCGCTTGCCGCCGGCCGTGGTGGCGGCGGGCAGCGCGGGCAGGGCGGCGGGTGCGGCGAGCAGCGGGCGGCTCGGGCCGGGCCGCCCGGCGGGCGCCAGCGCGGCCTCCCAGATGCCCTTGCGCAGGGGCAGCGCGGTGCCGTCGGCGCCGGTGCGGGTGGCGGGCAGCAGGACCTTGAAGCGGCCGTCCCGGTCGGCCTCGACGGGGGAGCGGACCTCGCTCGCGGTGCCGGTGTGCCGCAGGACGAGTTCCAGCCGGTCCGCGGCGCGGTCCGGGCAGCGGCCGGTGAGCTCGAAGCCGCCGGCCCGGACGGCGATCCGCTCGACCAGGCCGGCCGCGGGCTGGACGCACACCTGGAGCCGGCCGTCGGCGAGGTGCTTGAGGTAGAGGGCGCGGTCCGGGGCGTCGGGCAGTCGGTGCTGGCCGGCCACCGGGCCGCCGCGCTCGTCCAGGCAGAGCTGTTCGGTGCTGCCGTCGGGGTGCAGGAACTCGGTGTCCCAGTGCTCCAGTTCGCCGCTGCCGCGACCGTCGGCGGTGAACGGCCGGTACGGCAGGTGGACGGCGAAGGTGTTGCCGGTGCGGGCGACCGGCCGTTCGATCACGGCGTCGCTCTGCCGGTGGCGCAGCCGCAGCACGGTGCCGGACGGGCAGGCGTCCGCGCTGCCGCGCAGGTCGAGGCCGTCGGCGGTGGGGGTGGCGTGGGTGAGCCGGATGCCGGGGCGTTCGAGCAGCAGCCGCAGCCGCCCGTCGGCGAAGTGCGGCTGGAGACGGACGTCGTGGTCCACCCAGTGGGCCGGCGGGTACTCGCCGGAGCCGCACCAGTGCGGGGCGAGGGCGCCGTACCGGCGGCGCAGCCGGGTGGGGCGCGGGCGGGTGAACAGGGTGGTCTCGATCTGCCAGTCGCCGAGCAGCCAGTCGGTGCCGTGGCGCAGCCGGCCGGGCTCGATCAGGGCGGTGAAGCCGGACCAGTCGTGGTTGAACTCGGGCTGGGCGCTGTCGTCGGTGACCTCGGGCAGCCGGCGGGGCCGGGAGCGCAGGTGGACGGGCGGCCGGGCCCCGTCGGCGTGGCGCAGGGTCAGCCAGGTCCAGGCGGAGCCGGGGCGGCCGGTGTCGAGGTCGTCCGGGCGGGCGAAACCGGTGAGCTCCAGGCCGCGGCCGGTCCAGCGGGCGCGCAGCAGGCCGAAGGTGACGTCCTCGTCGGCGGCGGGCTGGTCGGTGCTCACGCGGGGGTCGGCGTGCGGAAGGACGAACCGTGTGAGCGCAGGCATGGCAGGGGTCCTTCGGGACGGGGGCCGGGCCATGGGCGGTGGACCGGGGCCGCCGGACCGATGCCGAGAGGAAACCGGGGCCGCATTCATATCCCATACCGGAACGCCGTCCGGGGTCAACAGTATGGACCAGAGAATTTCCCGTGAAATTCACCGGCGAAACACTAGTTCGAGTGCAATGCGCAGGCAAAGACTGGGGATATTGTCAGGGAATTCCCAGGAAAGCACGGAGGCGCCCGACGCGGTTCGCGTCGGGCGCCTCTGCGGGGCTCTCGGGGGTGCTCCGGGCGCCCCGTGCTGCTCGGTACTGCTCGGTGCTACTGCGCGCGGAGCATCGCGTCGACCACCCGGGCGGAGGCCTTGCCGTCGTCCAGGTCGCAGTACGCCGTGCGGAACGCGGCGGCCTTGTCGGCGTACTCGGCAGCGACCTCGCCGACCCGGCCGAGCGCGTCGACCAGCTCCTCGGAGGTGGCCAGCAGCGGGCCGGGCGCCTCCGCCTCGAAGTTCAGGCTGAAGCCGCGCAGGTTGTCGCGGTAGTGCTCCAGGTCGTAGGTGAAGAACAGGATCGGCTTGCCGGTCGCGGCGAAGTCGAACACGCTGGCGGAGTAGTCGGTGATCAGCACGTCGGCGATCAGCAGCAGCTCCGCCATGTCGGGGTAGCTGCCGACGTCCCAGATGTAGCCGTTGCCGGCGCCCGGGATCTGACCGCACATCATGCTGTGCCGGCGCACCAGCAGCACCTGGTCGTCGCCGAGCGCGGCCTTGGCCGCCGCCAGGTCGAGCCGCAGGTCCAGCTGGTACCCGCCGTTCGGCCGGCGCCGGTCCTCGCGCCAGGTCGGTGCGTAGAGCACGACCTTCTTGCCCTCGGGCAGGCCGAGCCTTTCGCGCACCTGTTCGGCGGTCTTCTCCCGGTCGGCCGCGAAGAGCAGGTCATTCTTGGGCGAACCGCTTTCGAGGATCTCGCCCTTGTAGTCGAACGCGCGTCGCAGGATCGGGGCCGACCAGCTGTTGCCGGCCGCCAGCAGGCTCCAGCTCGGCACCTCCCGGGCGAGGCCCTTCAGGTAGTTCGCATCCGTGAACCAGACCTTCTCGAAATCGAGGCCGATCTGCTTCAGCGGGCTGCCGTGCCAGGTCTGCAGGACCACCTGTCCGGGGCGGCGGACGAAGAAGTCGGGCAGGTGGGTGCTGGTGACGATGTACTTGGCGGTCGCCAGCGCCTCGAACCACTCCGGGCTCCACAGCCGGATCGCGCTCGCCGACTGCGGCAGGTCGGCCTGGAGGTCGTCACTGCCCCACAGGTGCTCCAGCGGCAGGCCGCGGCGGACCAGCTCCTCGTGGACCGCCCGCGGCGAGTCGGCGTACAGGCCGCCGAGGCCGACGTTGTACAGCACGGTGTCGCGCACCGGGTGCCGGCGGGCGTTCGGGTAGTCGACGTACCGCAGCTGGCGCAGCCGGTAGCCGCTGCGCTCCTCCGGCAGCAGCGCCGAGTGCGACTCCAGGGAGAGGCCGTCGTGGTGGCGGCGCTCCAGCACGATGCGCTTGCCCCGGGACTCCACCTCCAGCGGCATCGCGCCGAAGCAGTCCGGCGAGATCAGCGCGTACGAGCTCGGAAGCTCCTCGGCCGCGACGCCGACCGGGCGGAAGAAGACGTTCCAGGTGCCCTGGGCGAGCGGCACCCGGCCGGCGAAGGAGGCCGTCGGCACGGCGGGCAGCGCGGTCCGGAACCGTCCGTCCGCGATCTCCACCGGGTAGACGTGCTCCTCCTCGCGCCAGTCGTGGCGGACCACCAGCTCCCAGCGGTGCGCGCCGGACAGCGGGAACGAACCGCTGAGCAGGAAGCCGTCCGCGCCGCGGGAGGAGACCTCGTCCACCACCGGCTGGAGCAGCTGGTCGGAGAACTGCAGGTACCCGCTGGGGGAGGGCTTGGAGTAGAGCGCCCGGCGCTGGTCGACCGGGGCGTCCGGGTTGAGCGGCAGGTGCAGCTGCGCCGGGGCGTTGCGGTCGTCCCAGGTCACCGGGACGGTGCTGCCGTCGGCCAGCAGCAGCGCGGTGTCCCAGCGGTCACGGCCGCGCTCGGCGGCCACCGGGTCCAGCTCGGCCCAGGCCTCGCGGACGGCGGTCAGCTCGGCCACCGGGAAGGACACGCTGAACGGCTGCAGGCTGCCGACCGGCGCGCCCAGCTCCAGCGGGAAGGCCAGCTCGCGGTCGGACTCGACGTGGGTGAGCCGCAGCCGCGCCCCGGCGAAGCTGGAGCCGGAGCGGGCCGCGCCCGACACCTCGACCCGGCCGCCGTGCGAAGCCAGGCCGGTCACCCGGGCCTTGACCGTCTCCACCCGCAGGTAGACGGAGCCGTCCCGGACCCACGGCACGATCCGCACGTCCGGCTCGACCCAGTGCGCCGGGATGTACTGCGCGGTGTCGCTCCAGCCGGCCCAGACCCGGCCCTTGTAGACGCCGCCCTTGCCCGCGCCGGCCACCAGGACGCGCCAGTTGCCGTCCTTCCACTGGCCGCGGTGCTTGAGCTTCTTCGGGTCGATGCCGACGGTGAAGCCGGCCCAGTCGCAGCTGTACAGGTCGTGGTGGCAGCTGGCGGTGGCCTCGGGGCTGTACTGGGTCTTCATCGGCACCGCGATCACCCGGCGGCCCTTGGCCTCGCGCAGCACCAGGGTGCGGACCATGTCGTGCTTGCCGGCCGCGCCCATCTGCTCCGGGTACGCGTGCCCGGTCAGCTGCAGCCGCCCGCCGACCCAGGCCGTCTCGTACAGCCGGCTGCGCATGACCAGCGAGTTGTCCAGCTTGAGCACGCCGGACGGCACGCTCTTGCGCCCGCCGCGCAGGAACGGGTAGTCGGCGTACGGGCGCAGCAGACCGCGGGCCTGGACACCGCCGTTGCTCTCGCCCTCGTACTTGATCTGCTCGACGAACTCGTCGATCCGGCCCTGGAGGGTCAGGTGGTACTTGAGCCGCAGCGGCGCCCGCAGCTTGCGGACCTGCTCGGGACCGATCGCCCGCAGCAGCCGGCTGACGTTCTTGATGTAGGCGTCCCGGTACTCCTTGTCGCCGTCCACGACGGACCAGAAGAACATCGGGATCTCCTCGACGAGGGTGTTCTCGTCGTAGGAGCGCAGGTACTCGGCGAAGCGCGGGTCGGTCTGCTTGCGCAGCCAGCCGCGGACCAGCTCGACCGAGGTGACGCGGTCGATCAGGCCCTTGGGGTTGGTGCGCATCTGGGTGATCGACATCTCGCCGACCTCCCGCTCGCGCCAGTGGTAGATCGGCTCGCAGAGCACGTCCACGCTCTTGGCGAGGTAGTGGTGCGGCACGCTGACCGGCGCGTCCTCGTACAGGATGCCCTCGGGGTAGAGGATGCCGGCCGCGTCGAAGAAGGAGCGGCGGTACACCTTGTTCCACGCGGTGCGGTCGGTGACCAGCGCCGGGATCTCGGTGATGTGCGTCTTGAGCTTGGTCTCCCTGAACGGCTTCGAGTGTCCGCCGGACTGGTAGTAGCCCACCGCGCGGAACCGCAGCACGTTGCCGGTGGCGAAGTCCGAGCCGGTCTCGTCCAGGGTGTTGATCATCAACTCGTACGCGCTCGGCGGCATCGAGTCGTCACTGTCGACGAAGCACAGGAACTCGGCGTCCGGGTCGATGTGCCGGATGCCGGTGTTGCGGGCCGCGCCGAGGCCCTTGTTCACCTGGCGGACCAGCCGGAACCGCGAGTCCTTGGCCGCGTACGCCTCGGCGAGGGCCGCGCTGTCGTCCTTCGAACCGTCGTCGACCATGACGCACTCGAAGTCCGTGAAGGTCTGGGCGGCGATCGAGTCGAGGCATTCGACCAGGTAACGCTCGACGTTGTAGATCGGAACGACGATGGAGAGGCGGGGAGCCATCGGCTACGCAGGCCTTTCTCGGGAAGGAGCGTGGCAGCCCGGTGAGGGCCTGACCGCACTTTGGATCGGTGCGTACGTGCGCACCGATCCTACCTCCGGGCCATGGGGCCCTTCGGGGCCACTACGCTGGGCCCGTGCCCCGCTTCAGCGTGATCGTTCCCGTGTACCAGGTCGAGGACTACCTCGTCGAGTGCCTCGACTCGGTGCTCGGCCAGGGCGGCCCCGACCTCGAACTGATCGCGGTGGACGACCGCTCCCCGGACGGCTGCGGTCGGATGCTCGACGAGGCCGCCGCCGCCGACCCGCGGATCCGGGTGCTGCACCTGCCCGAGAACGTCGGCCTCGGCCGGGCCCGCAACGCCGGCCTGGAGGTCGCCACCGGGGAGTACGTGGTCTTCCTCGACAGCGACGACACGCTCACCCCCCAGCTGCTCAAGAGCGTCGACGACCGGCTCGCCGCCACCGGCGACCCGGACGTCCTGGTCTACGACTACGCCCGCACCTACGCCGACGGCCGGACCACCCGGGCCGCCTCCGCCCACGTGTTCGGCGCCGCCTCCCCGGACGTCTTCGACCTCGCCGCCCGCCCCGACCTGCTCGACCTGCTCCAGGTGGTCTGGAACAAGGCCTACCGCCGCGACTTCGTCACCGCCCAGCAGCTGGTCTTCCCGGCCGGCTACTACGAGGACACCCCCTGGACGTACCCGGCGCTGCTCGCCGCGGCCCGGATCACCCTGCTCGACGAGGTCGGCGTGCACTACCGCCAGCGCCAGGAGGGCGGCAACATCCTGGCCACCGCCAGCCGCAAGCACTTCGACGTCTTCGCCCAGTACGACCTGGTCTTCGCCTTCCTGGACCGCCGTCCCGACCTCGACCACTGGCGCCCGGTCGTCTACGGCCGGATGCTGCACCACCTCAACACCGTCGTCTCCAAGCCCGGCCGGATCCCGCCCGGCGACCGCCGCGAGTACTTCCGCCGCGCCGCCGCCCACTGCGCCCGGCTCCGGCCGGCCGGCTACCGCCCGCCGCCCGGCGTGGACGGCGTGCGCACCGAACTGCTAAGCCACGGCCGCTACGGCGCCTACCAGGCCGTCCGCGCCCTCGCCCGGGCCCGCCGGCTGGTGAAACGCTAGAATCTGCGCCGAGCCTGACGGCCATTCGGAGGACGGGCCGGTATAACCGGTCGGGTGGACTTCCTGACCCGCCTCCCGGTCATCGGCCCGCTCGTCACGTGGGTGCTGCGCAGCCGCCCGTACCGGGTGTACGAGCACTTCTCCGCGGCCCGGGGCAACCGGCTGGCCGGTGCGGTCACCTTCTTCGGCTTCCTCGCCCTGTTCCCGCTGCTCACGGTGGGCCTGGCGATCGCCGTCTCGACGCTCAGCGGCAGCCAGGTCGCGGACCTGCAGAAGCACATCTCCGACCAGCTGCCGGGCATCTCGGAGGCGCTCAACCTGCCCTCCCTGGTGGCCAACGCGGGCGCCGTCGGACTGGTCAGCGGGGCGCTGCTGCTGGTCTCCGGCCTCGGCTGGGTGGACACCATGCGCACCTCGATCCGGGACGTCTGGCAGCTGCCCGACGATGACACCAACGTGGTGCTGCGCAAGGGCTGGGACTGCGCGGTGCTGGCCGGCCTCGGTGTGGTGTCGCTGATCTCGGTGGGCGCCTCCACCGCCGGGACGACGCTGGCCGGGCGGATCGCCGACTGGACCGGGCTGCGCAGCGGCTACCTGCTGACCGGGGTCGGCGTGCTCATCGCCATAGCGTGCGACACGCTGCTCTTCGCCTACCTGCTGGCGCCGTTCCCCGGGATCGGCGGCCAGCGCCGGCGCGACGTGCTGCAGGGCGCGCTGATCGGCGCGGTCGGCTTCGAGCTGCTGAAGGTCCTGCTCGCCTCCTACCTCGGCTCCGTCGCCGGGAAGAGCCTGTACGGGGCCTTCGGCGTGCCGGTGGCGCTGCTGCTGTGGATCAACTTCGTCTCCCGGCTGCTGATGTACTGCGTGGCCTGGACGGCGATGGCCGATCCGGTGGCCGCCCGGGAGCGCACCCGGGAGCACGCCCGGGCGCTGCTGGCGGCGGCCGACGAGGCGGCGGCCGCGGACACGGCGGCGGCCCGGCCCCAGGAGAAACCCTGAGGCCGGGCCGTCAGGCCGTCCGTCGGCCCGGCCGTCACCAGCCGGAGGGCCCGCGGCGGCCGCGCCGCAGGACCAGCACCCCGTAGCCGGCCGCGGCCGTCACCAGCACGACGGCCAGCCAGCCGCCGAGGCCGAGCCCGTCGTCCTCGGCGGCCGCCGGGGCGGCGGTGGGGGCGGTGCCGGGCCGGGTGGCGGGGGTGGAGTGCGGCGGGGGCGCGCCGGCGGTGCCGCCGGCCTGGCCGGAGGGCTCGCCGTCCGGCGGGAGCTCGTCGACCAGCTTGCCGACCGGCTGCACCTTGCCGGCCGCCGCGAAGCCCCAGTCCAGCAGGGCCGCGGTCTCGTCGTAGACCTTCTGGTAGCCGTCCGGGTGCATCACGGTCACCAGCAGGGTGCGGCCGTTGCGTTCGGCGGCGCCGACGAAGGTCGAGCCGGCGTTGGTGGTGTAACCGTTCTTCACGCCGATCAGGCCGGGGTACTTGCCCAGCAGGCGGTCCGTGTTGGCGATCCCGAAACTGCCGCGCTGGCCGGTGTTCTTGTCCACCGCGCCCGGGAACATCGCCTGCCGGGTGGCGCAGTACATCCGGAAGTCGGGGTTGCGCAGGCCGGCCCGGGCGAACAGCGACAGGTCGTAGGCCGAGGAGAGCTGCCCGTCCATGTCGTAGCCGTCCGGGGAGATCACCCGGGTGTCCCGGGCCTGGAGGGCGTCGGCGCGGGACTGCATCTCGACGACGGTCTGCTCGACGCCGCCGTTCATGTGCGCCAGGACGTGCACGGCGTCGTTGCCCGAGCTCAGGAACACCCCGCGCCACAGGTCCTCGACCCGGTATTCCAGGTTCTCCTTGATGCCGACCAGGCTGCTGCCCTCACCGAGCCCGAGGATCTCCTCGTCGGCGACCTTGTGCACCGTGCTGCGGTCGAACTTGGGCAGCACGGTGTCGGCGAAGAGGATCTTCAGGGTGCTGGCCGGGGCGAGCCGCAGATGCGGGTTGCTGGCCGCCAGCACGTCGCCCGACGTGGCGTCGGAGACTATCCAGGACTCGCCGGTGAGGTCCCTCGGCAGGGCCGGGGCTCCGGCCAACGGCGAGACCTGGACGCCGGAGCGCCCGAGCCGCTCGCCGCCGACCACGGAAGCGGCCGGGGGCGGCTCCTGCGGGGCGGCGACCGCCCCCGGGGCGGCTAACAGGGCCGGGAGGACCGCGGCGGTCGTGACGAACAGATGCGCGAATTTCTGACGACGTGTGGACACGCGCAGACCGTACCCACTCCGGGGCATCCGCTGTGCGCCACACCGAGCCGGTCCTCCGTATGAGGGGCCCGCCCTACGCCGATCGGCGGTCCGCGCATACTGGGGGACGCACCCCGCCTCCACACCCCCGACGAGGACCCCCATGAAGCTCAGCCGCCGCACCTCCTGGTTCCTGACCGCCTTCGGCGTCTGGTCGATCATCATCTGGACCACCTTCGTCAAGAACCTCTGGAAGGACTCCGGCGGCCAGGCCTTCACCAACGGCGACCACTCCCAGCCCACCGCCTTCTTCTGGATCCACCTCCTCCTCGCCGTCACCTCCTTCCTCCTCGGCATCGCCGTCGGCGCCATCGGCCTGCGCGGCCTCCGCGCCACCCGCCGCACCCCGGCCACCGACTGAATCTCCGTTGCCGCTGTCGGTCCCCACTGGAAAGATCCTCACCGCTCGTACACGTGACGAGATCTCTCGATCAAAGGGGTGGGGTACTTCCATGACACTTCGACATGCCCGCAGACTCGGCGGCGTGACGGCGGCCGCGATCGCGGCCGGCCTGCTCACCGCGCCCGGCGCCTTCGCCGCCGACACCGCGCCGGCCGTCCTCGGCACCAGCCAGGGCAGCGAGTACCGCACCGACGCCTGCGACTCGACCACCGCCCCGAGCTGGGTCGGACGGACCATGAACGGCCCGACGCTCAACGCCAAGGTCACCGGCACCGGCGCCCGGTTCGGCGTCTGGGACGAGACCACGGGCGCCCAGGACCCGGTCTTCACCGGAACGGCCCAGGCGTACGGCCTGCAGGCCAAGGTCGCCGTCCCCGGCCTGGTGGACGGGCACGGCTACGCGTGGCACGCCTGGGCCGTGCAGGACCAGCAGACCTCCGCCCCGTCGGCGGACTGCCACTTCCGGGTGGACACCACGAGCCCGACCGCCACGGTCTCCTCGCCCGACTTCCCGGCGGGCGGCACCGCCACCAAGTACGCGGGCCAGAGGGGGACCTTCGTCCTCACGACCGCCGACCCGGCCCCGGCCGGCGGGCAGGCCTCCGGTGTCGACTGCGTCCGGTACGGCTTCAGCAACCTCGGTGTCGGCGGCTGCGACTCGTCCGATGCCGTCAAGCCGGGTGCCGACGGCACGGTGACGGTCGACCTCAAGGTCCGGGACTGGGGGACCAACATCCTCAACGTCCAGGTGACGGACAAGGCGGGCAACGTCGGCGGGGCGTCCTACACCTTCTACGCCCCGTCGAACCCGAACCCGCCGAAGACCCTCGGCGACGTCGACGGGGACGGCACCGCGGACATCCTGCTGCCCGACGCGCAGGGCAACCTGCAGTACCTCAGCGTGAACGCGTCCGGCACGACGCCGAATACGGTGATCAAGGGCGCCCGCGCGCCGTACGACGGCAACTGGGCGCCGTTCCAGGTGGCCCACCTGGGCTGGTCGAACCAGCACGCGCCGTCCTCGGACGACCTCTTCGTCCACAAGCCGGGCGACGGCTACCTCTACCAGTACCGGAACTTCGACTACGGCTCCTTCGGCCAGAGCTGGACGGGTGCCGAGCGTTCGACCCGCTGCGTGGACGCCACCGGGGCGGCCGCGGCGTGCCCCGCCGACTACGCCTCCGACTGGTCGAAGGCGGACCAGCTCGTCGCGTTCGGTCCGGCGGCCGGCGGCTTCGCCCCGTCGCTGGTGACCCTTGAGGGAGGCGACCTCTGGCTGCACGCCGGTGGCAACTTCAGCTTCGGCACCCAGAAGGTGCGCAAGCTCACCACCACCGGCGACTGGGCCGGCTACGACCTGATCGCCCCCGGCCCGGACGCCGCCGGCAACCTCGCCCTGTGGGCGCGCGACCGGGCCACCGGTGACCTGCACGCCTACCCGGTCCCGAAGAAGGCCGACGGCACCTTCGACTTCTCCGCGCTCGCGGACCCGAAGGCGAACGTGGTCGCCACCGGCTTCACCACCGCCGCCTACCCGACCCTCGGCAGCTCGGGCGACGGTGACGGGGACGGCGCGCCGGACCTGTGGGCCGTGACCGCCGACCGGCACCTGGTGACCTTCAGCGGCTGGTCCGCCCCGAAGGACCTCGGCGCGCTGCGCTGAGCCCACGGCGAAGGCCCCCGTCCGATCGGATGATCGGACGGGGGCCTTCGCCGTGTCAGGCGGAGATCAGAAGCGGCGGGTGACCAGCGCCCGCTTCACTTCCTGGATCGCCTTGGTGACCTCGATGCCACGCGGGCAGGCCTCGGAGCAGTTGAAGGTGGTGCGGCAGCGCCACACGCCCTCACGGTCGTTGAGGATCTCCAGGCGCTGCTCGGCACCCTCGTCGCGCGAGTCGAAGATGAAGCGGTGCGCGTTCACGATCGCGGCCGGGCCGAAGTACTGGCCGTCGTTCCAGAACACCGGGCAGGACGACGTGCACGCGGCGCACAGGATGCACTTGGTGGTGTCGTCGAAGCGCTCGCGGTCCTCGGCGGACTGCAGGCGCTCGCGGGTCGGGTCGTTCCCCTTGGTGATGAGGAACGGCATGACGTCCTTGTACGCCTGGAAGAACGGGTCCATGTCCACGACCAGGTCCTTGAGGACCGTGAGGCCCTTGATGGCCTCGATCGTGATCGGCTTCTCCGGGTTGACGTCCTTGATCAGGGTCTTGCACGCCAGCCGGTTGCGGCCGTTGATCCGCATGGCGTCGGAGCCGCAGATGCCGTGCGCGCAGGAACGGCGGTAGGTGAGGGTGCCGTCCTGCTCCCACTTGATCTTGTTGAGCGCGTCCAGGACGCGCTCCTTCGGGTCCAGCGTCAGCTGGTAGTCGACCCACACCGGGTCCGGGTGCTCCTCCGGGTTGAACCGGCGGATCCGGAAGGTGACGGTGATCAGCTCGACGCCGCCCGCCTCGACCGCGTCCAGAGCGGCCGAGTGCTTCTCCACGGTAGGAGTGCTCATCAGTACTTACGCTCCATCGGCTGGTAGCGGGTCGTGACGACCGGCTTGTAGTCGAGGCGGATGGAGGTGCTGCCGTCGGCGGCGACCTCCTGGTACGCCATGGTGTGCTGCATGAACTTCACGTCGTCACGGGTCGGGAAGTCCTCGCGGTAGTGGCCGCCGCGCGACTCCTCGCGGGCCAGCGCGGAGACGGCCAGCACCTCGGCCAGGTCGAGCAGGTTGCCCAGCTCGACGGCCTCCAGGAGGTCCGTGTTGTACCGGAAGCCCTTGTCCTGGATCGAGACGTTCTTGTAGCGCTCCTTCAGCGCGGCGATGTCCTCGACCGCCTGCTTCAGGGTGGCGCCGGTGCGGTACACCATCGCGTTGGCGTCCATGGTCTCCTGCAGCTCCTTGCGGATCTGCGCCACGGACTCGGTGCCGGCGGCCTCGCGCAGGCCGTCGACCAGGGCCTGGACCTTCTCGGCCGGGTTCTCGGGCAGCTCGACGAACTCGTGCACGTTGGCGTAGTCGGCGGCGGCGATGCCCGCGCGACGGCCGAACACGTTGATGTCCAGCAGCGAGTTGGTGCCCAGGCGGTTGGCGCCGTGCACGGACACGCAGGCGACCTCGCCGGCCGCGTACAGGCCCGGGACGACGTCGGTGTTGTTGCGCAGCACCTCACCCTCGACGTTGGTCGGGATGCCGCCCATGGCGTAGTGCGCGGTGGGCTGGATCGGGATCGGGTCCGTGTAGGGCTCGATGCCGAGGTAGGTGCGGGCGAACTCGGTGATGTCCGGGAGCTTGGCGTCCAGCTGCTCCGGCGGCAGGTGGGTCAGGTCCAGGTAGACGTGGTCGCCGTCCGGACCGCAGCCGCGGCCTTCGCGGATCTCGGTGTAGATCGCGCGGGAGCAGACGTCACGGGACGCGAGGTCCTTCATGACGGGGGCGTAGCGCTCCATGAAGCGCTCGCCGTCCTTGTTGCGCAGGATGCCGCCCTCGCCGCGGGCGCCCTCGGTGAGCAGGATGCCCATCCGCCAGATGCCCGTCGGGTGGAACTGGAAGAACTCCATGTCCTCCAGCGGCAGGCCGCGGCGGTACACCAGGGCCTGGCCGTCACCGGTGAGGGTGTGGGCGTTGGAGGAGACCTTGAAGAACTTGCCGGTGCCGCCGGAGGCGAACACGACGGACTTGGCCTGGAAGACGTGGATCTCGCCGGTGGCCAGCTCGTAGGCGACGACGCCGGCCGTCTTGCCCTCGTTGATCAGCAGGTCGAGGACGTAGAACTCGTTGAAGAACTCGACGCCGTGCTTGACGCAGTTCTGGAACAGCGTCTGGAGGATCATGTGACCGGTGCGGTCGGCCGCGTAGCAGGAGCGGCGGACGGGGGCCTCACCGTGGTTGCGGGAGTGCCCGCCGAAGCGGCGCTGGTCGATGCGGCCCTGCTCGGTGCGGGAGAAGGGCAGGCCCATCTTCTCCAGGTCGAGGACGGCGTCGATGGCCTCCTTGCACATGATCTCGGCGGCGTCCTGGTCGACCAGGTAGTCACCACCCTTGACCGTGTCGAAGGTGTGCCACTCCCAGTTGTCCTCCTCGACGTTGGCGAGGGCGGCGCACATGCCGCCCTGGGCCGCGCCGGTGTGGGACCGGGTGGGGTAGAGCTTGGTCAGGACGGCGGTGCGGGTGCGCTGCGTCGACTCGATGGCCGCGCGCATGCCGGCGCCGCCGGCGCCGACGATGACGGTGTCGTACTGGTGAATCTGCATGGGGGTTCTAACTCGCCTCTGGCCTCTGCCGATTGCCGATTAGATGCTTTGTCGTCAGATGTTGGGGTCGAAGGTGAAGATCACCAGGGTGCCGAGCAGCACGGTGAAGACCGTGGCGGTACCCATGAGCCCCTTCAGCCAGAGCCGGGTCGAGTCCTTCTCGGCGTAGTCGTTGATGACCTGCCGCATGCCGTTGGCGCCGTGGAGCATGGCGAGCCAGAGCATCGTGAGGTCCCAGACCTGCCAGAACGGCGAGGCCCAGCGGCCGGCCACGAAGGCGAAGCCGATCTTGGAGACGCCGCCGTCGAGCACCAGCATGATCAGCAGGTGGCCGAGGATCAGGACCACGAGGACGATGCCGGACAGGCGCATGAAGAGCCAGGCCAGCATCTCGAAGTTGGTGCGGGTGCGGCGCGGGGTCTTCTCGGTCCGCTTGCGCGGCGGCTCGATGACGAACGCGTCGGCCGGGTTGCCGGTGCCGAGGCCCTTGCCGGTGTGCGCCTGCGCGGAGGGGACGACCAGTGCGTCGGAGTATTCCGTGGACATGTGTCAGCTCACTTCCCGAACCAGGAGATCAGCGTGTGCTGCAGGATCCCGTAGAAGGAGCCGGCCATCAGCACGACCCAGACCGCCACGACGGTCCAGAGCATCTGCTTCTGGTACTTCGGGCCCTTGGACCAGAAGTCCACGGCGACGACCCGCAGGCCGTTGAGGGCGTGGAACAGGATGGCGGCCACCAGGCCGTACTCCATCAGGTTCACGAGAGGAGTCTTGTACGTCTGAATGACGGTGTCGTACGCCTCGGGCGACACTCGCACCAGAGCGGTGTCCAGGACATGGGCGAACAGGAAGAAAAAGATGAGGACGCCGGTGACTCGATGAGCCACCCAGCTCCACATGCCTTCCCGGCCGCGGTACAGCGTTCCAGCCGGCACGGAAAAACCCTCCGGAAGCGATTGGGGGCTCGGCCGGCTTCGGTGTCGGTCAGCCCGGCCAGGTACGGTCCACCGGCCGCCAGCATCCTATCGACGCTGCGTCGCGAACCGCCTCCGGGGGTCGTAGGTGTGATCAATCAGGCACGACTGGCCTAGCCGGACGGGAACCAGCGGCACTTCGGTCGCTCTGGGTGACCGCTCGACTGCGTTACGGTGGCGGCCCGCTCCGCCGCCGACACCCTGCCGAGGCCCCCGTGCCGCTTCGCCCCGCCCGACCGCCCGCCGCCGCCCTCGCGGCCCTGCTGCTGCTCGCCACGGGCTGCACCACGGTCGGCGGCTCCTCCGCGGACCGGGCCGCCGGGCCCGGCCGCGAGCTGTCCGCGGCCGAGCTGCGGGCGGCCGCGGTGGCCGACGCCGACCTCGGGGCGGGCTACACGGTGACGGTGATGACGCCCGGCCACGGCGACACCGGGGCGGGCGCGGGGCGGGAGGTCGCGGACGTCCCGGCCTGCCAGCCGCTGCTGGACGCGGTGACCCCGGCCGCCCCGGCGGCCACCGGCGCCGGGGCCGCCCCGGCCTCGCCGGCCCCGGGCTACCCGTACGCGGAGACGGACCTGAGCGTGGCCCGGGCCGCCGACCCCAGGGGCGGTGTGTACGGCGGGTTGCTCGGCTACCGGGCGGGGCGGGCGGCCGCGCTCCAGGCGGAGCTGGAGAAGCTGTTCGTCCCGTGTGCCGCGTTCACCTCGACGGCCCCGGCGCCGCCCGCCGAGAAGCCGGGGAAGAAGGCGCCGATCCGGACCAGGCACCGGCTGAACCGTGAGGACACGCCCACCCCCGGGGGAGCGGACGCCGCGCTCGGATTCACCCTGACGAATGAATCGGGGAGCGCGGTGCTCTCGCAGCGTGCGGTGCTGGCCCGGATCGGGCCGGCGCTCGCGGTGTTCACCACCTTCGGGGTCGCCGCCGAGCCGGCCGCCGCGCCGGACGAGGTGATCGTCCGGCAGCAGGTGGCCAAGCTGCGGGCCGCGCAGGCGAAGAAGAAGTAGCGGGCGGAGAGGGAGTGGGCGGGATGGGGGAGGAGGCGGCGGCTCAGCGAGCCCCGGCCTCCGAATGGGTGGCGACCAGGTGCTCCAGTCGGGTGAGGGAGATCCGGCGGAGCTCGTCCGCCGAGATCAGCCGCTCCTCGTCCGGGTCGTTGGCGAGCCGGGTGCGGATCGAGGAGAGCACGGTGTCGAGCATCTCCTCCGGGGCCACGCCCTCCAGGCAGACCACGAAGACGTGGCCGAACCTGGCCTCGTACGCGGCGTGGGCGGCCCGCAGCGCGGTGTGCGCGGCCTGGCTGCCCGGTGCCCGCATGCCGAGCAGCGGTTGCGGCATCCAGCTCTCGTCGGCGAGCGCCTCGGCCAGGTCGGCCGGGCGGAGGTCGTAGGAGGCCTCGCTGGCGGCGGCCAGCAGGGACTCTATGTCGGGGTAGGGCCGGTGCGCGGTGAGCCGCAGGGCCCAGCGGTGGCTGCCGCAGCAGGCCAGCAGGGCCTCCTCGGCGGCGCCGGCATCGGCTTCGTTGAAGCGGTGCAGCCCGAGGAGGGTCGGCTCGGAGCTTGGATCGAGCCGCTGTGGCGGGATGTCGCTGGCCAGCGGGTCCTCCTCGTGAGGGCGGGAAGGTGCCGGTGAAGTGGGGTGGGGTGAAGCAGCTGAAGTATGGGGGCTGCGGGCGGCGTCACGGCGCCGGTCGGGCAGCTCCTCAAAGGTAGTTGAGCCGTCATCAGTTGGGGAGGGCGCGCGCGGGATTCATCCGGACGAGCTATCAAGTTGTGACGTTGACATCTTCGTGTCAGCGCCCTCCCCACATTCATCTGTCAATCCGCCACCTGTCGACCCGGCGTCCCCGCCTCAGGAGGGCGCCTCTGGCGAGGCTCGCCAGAGGCGTACGGGGTAGCCGGGTCGCCGGTGGATCCGACCGCTGTCAGCCGCGGTGGACCTTGTGGTTGGCGGCCTGGGCGCGGGGGCGGACGACCAGGAGGTCGATGTTGACGTGCGGGGGGCGGGTGACCGCCCAGGCCACGGTGTCGGCGATGTCCTCCGAGGTCAGCGGCTCGGCCACGCCGGCGTACACGGCCGCGGCCTTCTCCTCGTCGCCGCGGAAGCGGGTGACCGCGAAGCCCTCGGACTTCACCATGCCGGGGGCGATCTCGATCACCCGGATCGGCTCCCCGCACAGCTCCAGGCGCAGCGTCGCCGCGATGGTGTGCGCGGCGTGCTTGGCCGCGACGTAGCCGCCGCCGCCCTCGTACGCGGCCAGCGCGGCGGTCGAGGAGAGCACCAGCACGGTGCCGTCGCCGGTGGCCCGCAGGGCCGGCAGCAGCGCCTGCGTCACGTGCAGCACGCCGAGCACGTTCACCTCGTACATGGCCCGCCAGTCGGCCGGGTCGCCGTGCTCGACCGTCTCGGCGCCGATCGCCCCGCCGGCGTTGTTCACCAGTACGTCGACCCAGCCGACCTCGGCCGCGAAGGCGTCCACGGCGGCCCGGTCGGTGACGTCGAGCGTGACCGCCCTGGCCGAACCGCCCCCGTCGACGATCTCCTTGGCCAGCGCCTCGATCCGCTCGGTCCGCCGGGCGGTCAGCACCACGTCGAAGCCCTCGGCCGCCAGCCGGCGGGCGGTCGCCGCGCCGATTCCGCTGCTGGCACCGGTGACCACGGCCACCTTCTGCTCGGTCATTGCCACTCCCTGGGGCTCATCCGGTCGTTCACCCGATCATCTCAACCGCCTCCGCGCCCGCGCCGACCGGTCCCGCTCCGGGTCCTGTCCTACATTGCGAGGACCGACCGATGCCCCCGCCGATCCCGTGGAGGGACCTCATGGCAGCCGAGCCGCGCCGCGCCGAGTCAGGTTTCCCGATCGAGCCGCTGTACGGCCCGGAGGCGCTGGCCGACTGGGATCCGGCGAGCAGGCTCGGCCGGCCGGGGGAGTACCCGTACACCCGGGGCGTCTACCCGACGATGTACGCAGGGCGGCCGTGGACGATGCGCCAGTACGCGGGCTTCGGCACCGCCGCCGAGTCCAACGCCCGCTACCGGCAGCTGATCGCGGGCGGCGGCACCGGCCTGTCGGTGGCCTTCGACCTGCCCACCCAGATGGGCTACGACTCGGACGCGCCGCTCGCCGCCGGGGAGGTGGGCAAGGTGGGCGTGGCCGTCGACAGCGTCGAGGACCTGGCCGTGCTGTTCGACGGCATCCCGCTGGGCGGGGTGTCCACCTCGATGACCATCAACGCGCCCGCCGCCCTGCTCCTGCTGCTCTACCAACTGGTCGGCGAGGCCCAGGGGGTGGCGCCGGCCCGGCTGACCGGCACGGTCCAGAACGACGTGCTGAAGGAGTACATCGCCCGGGGCACGTACATCTTCCCGCCGCAGCCCTCGCTGCGGCTGGTCGCGGACGTCTTCCGGTACTGCCGGGCGGAGATCCCGCGCTGGAACACCATCTCCATCTCCGGCTACCACATGGCCGAGGCCGGGGCGGATCCGGCGCAGGAGATCGCCTTCACGCTGGCCAACGGCATCGCCTACGTCCGTACCGCGATCGCCGCCGGGATGGCGGTGGACGACTTCGCCCCCCGGCTCTCGTTCTTCTTCGTGGCCCGGGTCACGCTGCTGGAGGAGGTGGCCAAGTTCCGTGCCGCCCGCCGGATCTGGGCCAGGGTGATGCGGGAGGAGTTCGGCGCGAAGGACCCGCGCTCGTGGATGCTGCGCTTCCACACCCAGACCGCCGGGGTGCAGCTCACCGCCCAGCAGCCCGAGCTGAACCTGGTCCGGGTCTCGGTGCAGGCGCTCGCCGCGGTGTTCGGCGGCACCCAGTCGCTGCACACCAACGGCTTCGACGAGGCGATCGCGCTGCCCACCGAGAAGGCCGCCCGGCTCGCCCTGCGGACCCAGCAGGTGCTCGCCCACGAGACCGACGTGACCGCCACCGTCGACCCGTTCGCCGGCTCGTACGCGGTCGAGTCACTGACCGACGAGGTGGAGGCCGCCGCGCTGGCGCTGATGGCCCGGGTCGAGGAGCTGGGCGGCGCGGTGGCCGCGATCGAGCAGGGCTTCCAGAAGGCCGCGATCGAGCGCACCGCCTACCGGATCCAGCAGGAGACCGACTCCGGCGAGCGGACGGTGGTCGGTGTCAACCGCTTCCGGCTGGACGCCGAGGAGCCGTACCGGCCGCTGCGGGTGGATCCGGCGGTCGAGCGGCAGCAGGCCGAGCGGCTGTCCCGGCTGCGCGCCGGGCGGGACCGCGGGGCCGTCACCCGGGCGCTGGACGGGCTGCGCCGCACCGCGGAGGGGACGGGGAACGTGCTGTACCCGATGAAGGAGGCGCTGGCCGCGCGGGCCACCGTCGGCGAGGTCTGCGACGCCCTGCGGGAGGTGTGGGGCGTGTACGCCCCGGTGGAGCGCTTCTGACGCCTGGTCAATGAGGGGGTGGCCGTGACCGCCGCTCCGGGTGATCGTTGCACAGGGCAAGCAACCGGGGAAGGCGGCTGAAACGAGATGTCATACCCACCTGTTCGGCCGGTATGCGCCCATCCGGGGACTAGTTTTCCGGAAGTCGGGCCAAATCCCCCCAACAGGCCTACCCTTGTTGAGATGAACCGTCCTGAGCCCGCTCAGCCGGGCGCCACTCTGGCCACCGCACGCCCCGCCGCCGAACTGCGCGCCCGGGTCCGGGGGCTGGAGTCCGAGCTGATCGCCTTCCGCCGTGACCTGCACCGGCACCCGGAGCTCGGCCGCCAGGAGTTCCGCACCACCGGCCTGCTCCGCGACCGGCTGGTGGCGGCCGGCCTGAGCCCGCGGGTGCTGCCCGGCGGCACCGGCCTGATCGTCGACGTCGTCCCGGCCGGCACCGCCCCCGGCACCGAGTTCCTGGCCTTCCGCGCCGACATCGACGCGCTGCCGATCGACGACGCCAAGACCGGGGTGCCGTACCGCTCGACCGTCCCCGGCCGGGCCCACGCCTGCGGCCACGACGTGCACACCGCGGTGGTGCTCGGCACCGCCCTGGTGCTGGCCGAGGCCGCCCGCACCGGCGAACTGCGCCGTCCCGTCCGGCTGGTGTTCCAGCCGG
This sequence comes from Kitasatospora sp. NBC_01300, assembly GCF_041435235.1. Taxonomy (NCBI): domain Bacteria; kingdom Bacillati; phylum Actinomycetota; class Actinomycetes; order Kitasatosporales; family Streptomycetaceae; genus Kitasatospora; species Kitasatospora sp. NBC_01300. The sequence continues at coordinate 4,786,095 of NZ_CP108408.1, forward strand.
CCGAGGAGGTCCTGCCGGGCGGTGCGCTGGACGTGATCAAGGCCGGGGGGATGGACGGCGTCGGCCGGATCTTCGCGGTGCACTGCGACCCCAAGGTGGAGGTGGGCCGGATCGCCCTGCGCACCGGGGCGATCACCTCGGCCTGCGACCGCCTGGTGCTGCACCTGGACGGCCCCGGCGGGCACACCGCCCGCCCGCACCTGACCACCGACCTGGTGGCCGCGGTCGCCCGGATGGCCGCCGACCTGCCGGGCGCGCTCGCCCGCCGGATGGACCCGCGCTGGGGCGTCAGCCTGGTCTGGGGCCGGATCGCCTCCGGCTCCGCGCCCAACGTCATCCCGCAGCACGCCGAACTGGAGGGCACCGTCCGCTGCCTGGAGCTGGACGGCTGGCGCGAGGCGCCCGACCTGCTGCACGAGCTGATCGCCAAGCTCGCCGAGACCTACCGGGCGAAGTGGACGCTGGACTACCACCGGGGGGTGCCGCCGGTGGTCAACGAGGCGGTCTCGGTCGCCCTGCTGGACGCGGCGATGACCGACCGGTTCGGCCGGGAGGGCGCGCAGGTGGTGGAGAGCACCGAGCAGAGCCTGGGCGGCGAGGACTTCTCCTGGTACCTGGAGCACGCCCCGGGCGCGCTGGCCCGGCTCGGCGTCCGCACCCCCGGTGACACCACCGTCCGCGACCTGCACCAGGGCCGCTTCGACGCCGACGAGCGCGCGATCGGGATCGGCGTGGAGCTGTTCGCGGCGCTCGCCCTGGACGAGCCGCGGGACTGAGTCACGGGACCGAGCTGCGGACTGAGTCGCGAACTGAGCTGCGGAGACCGAACGGCAGGACCGAGCCACAGGACCGGGTCTCGAACTGAGCTGCGAAAACCGAACAGCAGGACTGGGCCGCGGGATTGAGCGGCGCACGCCGTCCCCGGCCATCTCCCCGGGCACCGCGTGAACGCCCCCGAGGGCGACCCCCCGGGCGACCGGCCGGCACCCCATCGCGGTGACCGGCCGGTTTACCGCCATCCGGGGTTATCGAACGGTTCCGTAGACTGAGCCGCAAAACCAGCTTTGGATCACCGTCCGCGCACGGGAATAGGGCCTTGGGAAGACCGTGAGACCACGGTTTGATAACAACCCGAATGGTCCGGCACCCCGTAACCCAACCGTGTTCTACGCGCGTTACGGTGGCGTCCGACCACGCTAATCAGGTGCGTGTGAGAAGGAGATACTCCCTTGCGCCGTTCAATGAAGCTCGCTGCGGTTGTGCTCTCGGGTTCCCTGGGCATGGCCTCGCTCGCCGCTTGCGGCGCAAAGAGCACTGACAGCAACACCTCCTCCGGTTCGGGCGACGGCTCGATCAAGGTCGGTATGGCCTACGACATCGGCGGCCGTGGCGACCAGTCGTTCAACGACTCCGCCGCCCGCGGTCTCGACAAGGCCAAGGCCGACCTCGGCGTCGCGGTCACCGAGGCCGACGCCAAGACCGGTGAGGCCGAGGCTGACAAGGAGACCCGCCTCAAGAACCTGATCGACGGCGGTTACAAGACGATCATCGCGGTCGGCTTCGTCTACCAGCAGGCGGTCGACAAGGTCGCCAAGGACAACCCGAACGTCAAGTTCGCGATCATCGACTCGAACGACAAGGACCAGCCGTCCAACGTCACTTCGCTGGTCTTCGCCGAGCAGGAGGGTTCGTACCTCGCCGGCGTCGCCGCCGCGAACAAGTCGAAGTCCAAGCACGTCGGCTTCATCGGCGGTGTGCAGACCGAGCTGATCAAGAAGTTCGAGGCCGGTTACAAGGCGGGTGTGAAGTCCGTCGACGCGAACATCCAGGTCGAGACCACCTACCTGACCACGCCTCCGGACTTCACCGGCTTCAACTCGCCCGACAAGGGCAAGGAGGCCGCGCAGGGCCAGCTCGACAAGGGCGCGGACGTCATCTACGCCGCCGCCGGCTCCTCCGGCAACGGCGCCATCGAGGCCGTCGCCAACAAGCAGGGCGCCTACGCCATCGGCGTCGACTCCGACCAGGCCGCCCAGCCGGCCCTGGCGAAGTACAAGAACAGCATCCTCACCTCGATGGTGAAGAACGTCGACAACGCGGTCTTCTCCTACATCGAGTCGGTCAAGAAGGGCCAGCCGTTCACCGGCATCAAGCTCTTCGACCTGAAGGCCGAGGGCGTCTCGCTCGCCACCACCGGCGGCAAGCTCGACGACATCCAGGACAAGCTGAAGGCCGCCACCACGGCGATCACCTCCGGCGCCACCACCGTCCCGACCGCGCCGGCCCAGTAAGGCCCGCGCGTCCCGGACGCACCAGCGACTGCCGCCTGCCCGGCAGCGCGACGAACGACAGAGCATCACGGGAGGGGCCCGGCAGGGTGCGCTCAACGCGTACCCCCGGGCCCCGTCCCGTCCCCCCGTCTTCCCCTTGGCCCTCCCAGCGCAACGACGCGCCTCCAGACCACCAGGAGATCGCCATCACCGCATCCGACCCCGTCCCCCCGCGCGAGGACGGTACCCCCAGCGCGGGGACGGCGACATCGGCCGTCGAACTGCGCGGCATCACCAAGCGCTTCCCCGGTGTCGTGGCCAACCACGACATCAACCTCACCGTCCGCAGCGGTACCGTGCACGCCCTCATGGGTGAGAACGGCGCCGGCAAGTCGACGCTGATGAAGATCCTCTACGGCATGCAGAAGCCGGACGAGGGCACCATCGCGATCAACGGCGAGACGTGCGAGTTCAACACCCCGGGCGACGCCATCTCCCGCGGCATCGGCATGGTCCACCAGCACTTCATGCTGGCCGACAACCTCACCGTGTGGGAGAACGTCGTCCTCGGCGGCGAGAAGCTCCACGGCATCGGCGCCAAGGCGAAGGCGAAGATCAAGGAGATCTCCGACCAGTACGGCCTGGGCGTGCGCCCGGACGCCCTGGTCGAGGACCTCGGCGTCGCCGACCGCCAGCGCGTCGAGATCCTCAAGGTGCTCTACCGCGGCGCCAAGATCCTGATCCTCGACGAGCCGACGGCCGTGCTCGTCCCGCAGGAGGTCGACGCGCTGTTCGACAACCTGCGCGAGCTCAAGTCCGAGGGCGTCACCGTCATCTTCATCTCGCACAAGCTGCACGAGGTGCTGGCGGTGGCCGACGCGATCAGCGTGATCCGGCGCGGCACCACGGTCGGCGACGCCGACCCGAAGGCCGTCACCGCCCGTCAGCTGGCCGAGATGATGGTCGGCGCCGAGCTGCCCTCCCCGGAGAGCCGCGAGTCGACCGTCACCACGACCGAGATGCTCGACGTCAAGGACCTGCGGATCGCCAAGACCGACGCCGAGGGCATCGAGCGCGTCGTCCTCGACGACATCTCGCTGCGCATCCACAAGGGCGAGATCCTCGGCATCGCCGGCGTCGAGGGCAACGGCCAGGCCGAACTGGTCGAGGCCATCATGGGCATGCTGCCGCTGGACGGCGGCACCGTCACCCTGGACGGCAAGGACCTCTCCGGCTCGCTCACCCGGGCCCGGCGCGAGGCCGGCATCGGCTACATCCCCGAGGACCGCCACAAGCACGGCCTGCTGCTGGAGGCCCCGCTCTGGGAGAACCGGATCCTCGGTCACGTCACCGAGGCGCCCAACTCCAAGGGCGTCCTGCTCGACCCGGGCGCCGCCCGCAAGGACACCTGGCGGATCGTCGAGGACTACGACGTCCGCACCCCGGGCATCGAGGTCACCGCGGCCTCCCTCTCCGGCGGCAACCAGCAGAAGCTGATCATCGGCCGCGAGATGAGCCACCAGCCCAAGCTGCTGATCGCCGCGCACCCCACCCGTGGTGTGGACGTCGGCGCGCAGGCGCAGATCTGGGAGCACATCCGGGTCGCCCAGCGGGCCGGCCTGGCCGTCCTGCTGATCTCCGCGGACCTGGACGAGCTGATCGGCCTGTCCGACACCATCCGGGTCATCTACCGCGGGCGCCTGGTCGCCGACGCCGACCCGGCCACCGTCACCGCCGAGGACCTCGGCACCGCCATGACGGGTGCCGCCAGCGGCCACCTCGAGTCCGATGCGGAGGCCGTCGAGCACTTCCACGAGATCCTCGTGGAGGGCACCGAGGCCGAGTCCGACGCCGGCCCCACCGACACCGCCGGCGACCCGCAGGCGGGGGAGTAACCCACATGACCAGTCCCAACACCGCCGCCAAGCGCAGCCTGGCGCAGCGGATCAGCGGTGAGCGGATCGTGCTCGCACTGGCGGCGCCGGTGCTCGCGGTCGTGCTCTCCATCGTGATCTGCTCCGTCCTGCTGGCGACTTCGGGCAAGAACCCGTTCGACGCGTGGAACGTGATGCTCACGTACGCCGGCAAGTCGGACGGCCAAGTGGGGATCCTCAACCGGTCCACCACGTACTACCTGGCCGCCGCTGCCGCCGCCTTCGGGTTCCGGATGAACCTGTTCAACATCGGCGTCGAGGGCCAGTACAAGGTCGCGGCGCTGTTCGCGGCCTTCGTCGGTGCCAAGGTCGACCTGCCGGCGATCATCCAGATCCCGCTGCTGCTGGTCACCGCCATGCTGGTCGGCGGCCTGTACGCGAGCATCGCCGGTCTGCTGAAGGTCTACCGCGGGGTCAGCGAGGTCATCTCGACCATCATGCTGAACTCGATCTCGATCGCGGTCGTCGGCCTGCTGCTCGTCCCCGGCATCTTCGCGCCGAAGACGAGCGCCACCAGCAACTCGATCCAGACCGACCCGATCTCGCAGTCCAGCCACTTCTTCACGATGGAGACGGCGGGTGGCCCGCTCTGGGGCTTCATCTTCATCGCCGCCCTGGTCGGCGTGGTGTTCCAGTTCGCGCTGACCCGCACCCGCTTCGGCTTCGACCTGCGCGCCACCGGCCGCTCGGAGTCGGCCGCGACCGCGTCCGGCGTGAACGTCAAGCGCATGGTGATCATCTCGATGGCGGTCTCCGGCGCGATCGCCGGTCTGATCGGCATGCCCGAGCTGGTGCAGAACTCGTTCTACTACGGCCAGAGCTTCCAGCCCGGTCTGGGCTTCCTCGGCATCTCGATCGCCCTGCTCGGCCGCAACAGCCCGATCGGCATGGCCTTCGCGGCCCTGCTGTTCGCCTTCCTGGACACCACCGGCTCCCAGCTGCCGCTCCAGGGCGGCTTCCCCTTCGAGATCGTCGACGTCATGAAGGGCACCATCGTCATCTGCGTCGTCGTCGCCTACGAACTGGTGCGCCGCTACGGCCTGAAGCGCCAGCAGCAGAAGGTCGGCGCCCAGCTCGCCGCCCAGCTCGCGGCTCAGCTCGCGGCCACTGAGAAGAAGGAGGTGTCCGCATGAGCACGGCTACCGCCGCGCGTCCGAAGGCGCCGGGCGCGCCCACCAAGAAGCGCAAGATGTCCTGGCCGGTGGTGCTGCTGCTGATCGCGGGCGCCCTGGTCCTGTTCTCCGCCGTGGGCATGGCCACCGGCAACCACGCGCTGACCTCCTCCGGTCAGATCACCGCCGCGCTCAGCGCCGCCGTGCCGATCGGCATGGCCGGTCTGGGCGGTCTGTGGTCCGAGCGGGCCGGCGTGGTCAACATCGGCCTCGAAGGCATGATGGTCGCCGGCACCTTCTGCGGTGCCTGGGCCGGCTACCTGGTCAACCCGTGGGTCGGCCTGCTGGCCGGCATGCTCGGCGGCGCGCTCGGCGGTCTGCTGCACGCGCTCGTGACCGTCACCTTCGGCGTCGACCACATCGTCTCCGGCGTCGGCATCAACCTGCTGATCCCCGGCATCTGCGCGTACGTCAACCGGATCTACTACAAGGACTACATCGCGGTCGGCGCGGGTGCGAACCAGTCGCCGCCGGCGGATCCGCTGCCGTACATCACCGTCCCCGGGCTGTCCTCGTGGCTGTCCGACATCGAGAAGCACCACTGGTTCCTGGTCTCGGACGTGGCCGGCGTGGTCGGCGGCCTGGTCACCAACATCTCGGTGGTCGTGCTGGTGGCCGGCGCGATGATCGTGGTCAGCTACTTCGTGCTCTGGCGCACGGTGTTCGGCCTGCGGCTGCGCTCCTGCGGTGAGAACCCGACCGCCGCCGAGTCGCTGGGCGTCAACGTCTACAAGTACAAGTACCTCGCGGTCATCGCCTCCGGCGCCTTCGCGGGCCTCGGCGGTGCGTACCTCTCGCTGGTCGCGGCGCACTTCTACAAGGACGGCCAGACCCTCGGCCGCGGCTTCATCGGCCTCGCCGCGATGATCTTCGGCAACTGGATGCCGGGCGGCCTCGCCATGGGCGCCGGCCTGTTCGGCTTCACCGACAGCCTCCAGCTGCGCGACCCGGAGTCGGTGCACGTGCTGATCCTGACCGTCGCCATCGCGATGGCGCTGCTCGCGCTCTGGCAGCTGTACCGGCGCAAGTTCACCGGTGCGGCGATCTCCTTCGTGGTCGCCGGCGGTCTCGGCGCCTGGTACGCGCTCACCGACGAGGTGCAGCGCCCGCTGATCGTCGCCACGCCGTACGTGATCACCCTGGTGGTGCTCTCGCTGGCCTCCCAGCGGCTGCGGATGCCGAAGGCCGACGGCCAGATCTACCGCAAGGGCCAGGGCAAGTGACGGCGCCTGCGGCGTCGGCCGCGATCGACTGGGAGCGGCTGCGCGCGGCCGCGCGCGAGGCGATGACCCACGCGTACGCCCCGTACAGCAAGTTCCCGGTCGGCGCGGCCGCGCTGGTGGACGACGGGCGGCTGGTCACCGGCTGCAACGTCGAGAACGCCTCGTACGGGCTCGGGCTGTGCGCCGAGTGCGGGCTGGTGTCCGCGCTGCACGCCACCGGCGGCGGCCGGCTGACGGCCTTCACCTGCGTCGACGGCGCGGGCGAACTGCTGATGCCGTGCGGGCGCTGCCGCCAGCTGCTCTACGAGCACGGCGGGCCGGAACTGCTGATCGAGCTGCCCTCCGGGATCCGCCCGATGAGTGAGGTCCTGCCCGACGCGTTCGGGCCGGAACGGCTCTAGCTTCGACAATTGTTACGCGCGTAGAGTGTCGCGAGTGGGCCGGAACCCGGTCATCTCGCGACACTCTTCGCTTTTGAAACCCCTCTTGGAGCACGCATGGACGCCATCTCCGTCATCAGGACCAAGCGCGACAGCGGAGAGCTGAGCGACGCTCAGATCGACTGGGTCATCGACGCCTACACCCGCGGCGAGGTCGCCGACGAGCAGATGTCCGCCCTGGCCATGGCGATCCTGCTGAACGGCATGAAGCCGCACGAGATCAGCCGCTGGACCGACGCCATGATCCGCTCCGGCGTCCGGATGGACTTCTCCTCGCTGCCGCTGCCCACCAGTGACAAGCACTCCACCGGCGGCGTCGGCGACAAGATCACCCTTCCGCTCGCCCCGCTCGTCGCCGCCTGCGGCGCCGCCGTCCCGCAGCTCTCCGGCCGCGGCCTCGGCCACACCGGCGGCACCCTCGACAAGCTGGAGTCCATCCCCGGCTGGCGCGCCCTGCTCTCCAACGAGGAGATGCTCGACGTCCTGCGCTCCACCGGCGCGGTCATCTGCGCCGCCGGTGACGGCCTCGCGCCCGCCGACAAGAAGCTCTACGCGCTGCGCGACGTCACCGGCACCGTCGAGGCCATCCCGCTGATCGCCTCCTCGATCATGTCCAAGAAGATCGCCGAAGGCACCGGCGCCCTGGTCCTGGACGTCAAGGTCGGCTCCGGCGCCTTCATGAAGAACATCGACAACGCCCGCGAACTCGCCCGCACCATGGTCGGCCTGGGCACCAACGCCGGCGTGAACACCGTCGCCCTGCTCACCGACATGTCCACCCCGCTCGGCCTCACCGCCGGCAACGCGCTGGAGGTCCGCGAGTCGATCGAGGTGCTGGCCGGCGGCGGCCCCGCCGACGTCGTCGAGCTCACCCTCGCCCTCGCCCGCGAGATGCTCGCCGCGGCCGGCGTGCACGGCAAGGACCCGGCCGACGCGCTGCGCGACGGCTCCGCGATGGACCACTGGCGCCGCATGATCGCCGCCCAGGGCGGCGACGTCGACGCCCCGCTCCCGGTCGCCCGCGAGCAGCACGTCATCCCGGCGCCCGCCTCCGGCGTCCTCACCGAGCTCGACGCCTACGCCGTCGGCGTCTGCGCCTGGCGCCTCGGTGCCGGCCGCGCCCGCAAGGAGGACCCGGTCCAGGCCGGCGCCGGCGTCGAGATGCACGCCAAGCCCGGCGACACCGTCGTGGCCGGCCAGCCCCTGCTGACCCTGCACACCGACACCCCCGAGCGCTACGACTACGCCATCGAGGCGCTGGCCGGCGGCATCGCGGTCTCCCCGGCCGGCACGGCCTTCACCCCGAACCCGATCGTCCTCGACCGCATCGCGTGACGGCTTGATTACCCCATGTGCGGCAGCGTGTCCTACGCTGCCGCACATGGGAGTTGACCGCTTCACGGTCGAGATCGAACCGGAGGAGGGGCGGCGATGAACCACCTCCAGTGGAAGACCGCTCACACGCGTGCGCTGCTGGGCGAGCAGGTCGAAGAACCGCCCGAGGTGGTCGAGCACCGGCGGGAGATCCGCTATGCGCTGGCCTTCGGACAGGCTCTCTACGACCGCCGCACTGTTCTCGGCTTGTCGCAGGCCGAAGTGGCCCGCCGCGCGAACATGACCGAGGCGGAGATCGAGAACATCGAGGGAGCCGACACAGTCCCCACCCTGTTGCTGCTGGAAAAGCTGGCGGTGGCTCTGGAAGCCGAGTTGGACCTCCACGTGGTGCCCGGCGCCGATACGAAGCTTCGCTTTCACGCGCCGGCTGCATGAGGGACCGACGGAGCCCCTACCTGGTTGTCGGGTAGGGGCTCTTTCCGTGTATTGAGGCCCGGTCGGCCGGTGTCCTGCGCGCGGGGGCTCAGGCGTAAGTCCGCAGGACGCTGGTGTCGAGCGTCCAGGGGCCGACGGTGATCTTGTCGCCGAAGACGAAGTCCTTGCGGCGGGTGTAGCCGGGCTCGTCGTGCACGATGCCGGTGCCCTTGCGGGGATCGACCAGGAGATACAACGGGATGCCCATCGCCGCGTAGTCGTGGACCTTGTTGTGGTAGTCGTTCTCGGGGTTGGACTTGGAGACGATTTCCACGACGAGAAGGATCTCGTGGGGGAGGAAGGCCGGGTCGTCGTCGTCCAGCGCCGCGTCGGGGAACACCATCAGGTCGGGATTCCGAAGCCGACCGAGGCCGACGTCCTCCAGGTCCGCGCCACCGTGGGCGATGTAGCCGGGGTGGGTCTGCGGTAGCTGGGCATTGAGCTGCTGTGCCAGGCGGATGACGGCGAGCTCGTGACGTTTCACGGGTGACATCATCATGACGATCTCGCCGTCGGCGATCTCGATCTTCCCTATCCCCGGCACCTTCGGCAGCTGATCCGCGATCTCGCGCAACCGGGCGTACACAGCAGGATCGATGCTCATGTCCCGGAGTGTATCCGCGGCGACTGTCAGGGGCGGTTGAAGACGTCGTGGGTGCCGATCCGGCGCCAGACGATGTGCGGGTCCCCGTCCTGGACGGGGTGGCCGTAGTGGAAGATGGCCCGGCCGTCCGGGGCCCAGGTCAGCTCCCAGATGTCCGGGTGGCCAATCTACCTGGCAGAAAGTCTGCCCAGCCGGTCCTGTTGCCGGGCCGCGTGGGCCTGGCGGGTGGCGTAGAGGGTGACGGCGGCGGCGAGGGTCATGGCGGTGAGGCCGACGGTGGCGGCGCCGGGCCAGCCGGTGGCGTGGTAGGCGTCGGCGCCGAGGGTGCCGCCGAGGCTGTTGCCGAGGTAGTAGGCGATCAGGTAGAGGGCGGAGGCCTGGGCGCGGCCCTCGGTGGCGGTGCGGCCGACCGCGGAGGAGGCGGTGGCGTGGCCGGCGAAGAAGCCGGCGGTGATCAGGACCAGGCCGAGCAGGGCGCAGACCAGGGACTCGGTGAGGGAGAGCAGCAGCCCGGCGGCGGTCACGCCGATGGAGACGTAGAGCGCGCCGCGGCGGCCGAGCCGGGCGGCGAGGCGGCCGGCGGCGGCGGAGGTGCCGGTGCCGACCAGGTAGACGACGAAGATCGAGGCGGCGACGGACTCGGGCAGGTGGAACGGCGCCGAGATCAGCCGGTAGCCGACGGTGTTGTAGACCGCGCCGAACACGGCCATGAACAGCAGTCCGAGCGCGTACAGCCGCACCAGCAGCGGGTTGCGCAGGTGCCGGCCGACGGTGCGGGCCAGGGCGCGGGCGTCCACCGGGGCCGGGGTGAAGTGCCGGGCGGCGGGGATCAGCAGTCGGAAGGCGAGCGCGGCGAGCAGGGCGAGGGCGGCGGAGGCGGCGAGGCCCCAGCGCCAGCCGAAGGCCGCGGCGGTCCAGCCGGAGAGCAGTCGGCCGCCCATGCCGCCGATGCTGTTGCCGGCCACGTACAGGCCCATCGCGGAGGCCAGGGCGCTGGGGTGGACCTCCTCGGCGAGGTAGGCCATGGCGGTGGCGGGCAGCCCGGCCAGCGCGGCGCCCTGGAGGACGCGCAGCACGACGAGGGTGGTGAGGTCGGGCGCGAACGGCAGGGCGAGGGCGAGGGTGGCGGCGGCGAGGGTGGAGGCCGTCATGACGGCGGTGCGGCCGTACCGGTCGGACAGGGCGCTGGCGGGGAGCAGGGCGAGCGCGAGTCCGAGGGTGGCGGCGGAGGCCGTCCAGCTGGCCTGGCCGGGGGTGAGGTCGAGGTCGGCCGAGAGGATCGGCAGCAGGCCCTGGGTGGAGTAGAGCAGGACGAAGGTCGCGACTCCGGCGGCGAACAGGGCGAGGTTGGCGCGGCGGAAGGCGCGCTGGCCGGGGCGGTGGCGGTCGTCGTGCGGGGCGGCGGGGGCGGGGGCATCCGGGGTGGTCACGGATGCCCTGGTATCGGCGGGCTGCATGTCGTCGACGGTAGGCGCGCTGCGGTTGATGCGTCCAATGCATGAACGGTGGATGATCGATGCGTTGTCGTATGAGTCGAGGTGGTGGCGGGATGGCCGGGGCGGACAGGGCGGACGTGACGGACGGCACGGAGCCGCGGTACCGGGTGGCGGAGTTGGGGCCGGACGAGCCGGCGGTGCTGCTGGCGCCCCGGCTGGCCCAGTTCGCGGCGGTGGCCCGGCTGGAGCACGTGACGCGGGCGGCCGCGCTGCTCGGGGTGCCGCAGCCGACGCTGTCGCGGGCGGTGGCCCGGCTGGAGGAGGAGCTGGGCGTGGACCTGCTGGCCCGTCAGGGCCGGACGGTCCGGCTGACCAGGGCGGGCCGGCTGCTGCTGGCCTCGGTGGAGCGGGCGCTGGCGGAGGTCGAGCGGGGGGCGGAGGCGGCCCGGGCGGAGGCCGATCCGGCGGCCGGGCGGGTGGCGTTCGGCTTCCTGCACACGATGGGGACGGACGCGGTGCCGGCGCTGCTGCGCGGGTTCCGGGTGGGGCATCCGCAGGTCCGGTTCCAGCTGGTGCAGGACTACGTCGGGGCGATGCTGGAGCGGTTGCGGGCGGGGGAGTTGGACCTCTGCCTGGTCGCGCCGCTGCCGGACGATCCGGCCTTCACGGCCCGCCCGCTGGACGAGCAGCGGCTGCACCTGGTCGTCCCGGCGGACCACCGGCTGGCGGGCCGGCGGCGGATCCGGCTGGCGGAGGTGGCCGAGGAGCCGTTCGTCGGGCTGGAGCAGGGGTACGGGCTGCGCGCGATCACGGACGGCTTCTGCGCGCAGGCCGGGTTCGTGCCGCGGCTGGCCTTCGAGGGGGAGGAGGCGGAGACGCTGCGCGGGCTGGTCGCGGCCGGGCTGGGAGTGGCGCTGCTGCCGCCGGCGCTGGTGCCGCGGCCGGGGGTGGTGGAGCTGGAGGTGACGGCGCCGCGCACCCGGCGGGCGATCGGGCTGGCCTGGGCGGCGGGGCGGCCGCTGACCCCGCCGGTGGCGGCGTTCCGGGACTTCGTGCTGTCCCGGCGGGGCCGGTTGCTGCAGCACGACTGAGCCCCCGCTGGGCCGCGACTGACCCGCCGCTGGGCCACGACTGACTCGCCGCTGGGCCACGACTGACCCGCAATGGGGCCGCAGCGGGGCCGCAGGGGGGCCGAATGTGCCGCGGATGACCCGGGCGGTGGAATTCCCGGTGGACTTTCGTCGAACCGGCCGTGTTAACAGTGGTGGGTCTACGCGCGTAGGGGCTATATTTCCGCAATGGAGAAGCAGATCCCTGTCACCGCCGCGGGCGCCGGCCCGCGCATCCCCACCCCCGACCAGATCCGCCGCGCGCCGAAGGTGCTGCTGCACGACCACCTCGACGGCGGGCTGCGCCCGGAGACGGTCGTCGAGCTGGCCGCCGCGGTCGGCTACGAGGGCCTTCCGACCACCGACGCCAAGGAACTCGGCGAGTGGTTCCGCGAGGCCGCCGACTCCGGCTCGCTGGTCCGCTACCTGGAGACCTTCGCGCACACCTGCGCCGTGATGCAGACCCGCGAGGCCCTGATCAAGGTCGCCGCCGACTGCGCCGAGGACCTGGCCGCCGACGGCGTCGTGTACGCCGAGGTCCGCTACGCCCCCGAGCAGCACCTGGAGGCCGGCCTGTCCCTGGACGAGGTCGTCCAGGCCGTGAACGAGGGCTTCCGCCTCGGCGAGGCCAACGCCCGCGCGGCCGGCCACCGGATCCGGGTCGGCACCCTGCTGACCGCGATGCGGCACGCCGCCCGCTCCACCGAGATCGCCGAACTGGCCAACCGCCACCGGGACCAGGGCGTCGTCGGCTTCGACATCGCCGGTGCCGAGGCGGGCCACCCGCCCACCCGCCACCAGGCCGCCTTCGACTACCTCAAGGGCGAGAACAACCACTTCACCATCCACGCGGGCGAGGCCTTCGGCCTGCCGTCGATCTGGGAGGCCCTGCAGTGCTGCGGCGCCGACCGGCTCGGCCACGGCGTGCGGATCGTCGACGACATCACGGTGGCCGAGGACGGCAGCGTCGAGCTCGGCCGGCTGGCCGCGTACGTGCGCGACAAGCGCATCCCGCTGGAGATGTGCCCGACCTCCAACCTCCAGACCGCGGCGGCCACTTCGTACGCCGAGCACCCGATCGGGCTGCTCAGCCGGCTGAAGTTCCGGGTCACCGTGAACACCGACAACCGGCTGATGAGCGGCACCAGCATGAGCCGCGAGTTCGGGCACCTGGTGGAGGCCTTCGGCTACACGCTGGGGGACATGGAGTGGTTCACGGTGAACGCGATGAAGTCCGCGTTCCTGCCGTTCGACGAGCGGCTGGCGATGATCAACGACGTGATCAAGCCGGGGTACGCCGAACTGAAGGCGGAGTGGCTGTTCAGCTCGGGCACCGGCGACAGCTGAGCGGCCTTGCCCGTTCGAATGGTCGGGTGAACGCCCATGTCCCGAAGGGGAGTTGGCGTTCATCCGACTACTCACTCGGGTGAGTGAACGCCCTTTGGTCCTCGCGCGGCGCACTCACTACGGTGTGCCCGTCCATGCTGACAGGCCGTGGCGGCGGTAGCCCGTCCGCCCCGTCCCGATGTCGGCCACCGACGACGACCCAAGGGACGAACCATGAAGCAGGCTCTCAAGGCCGCCGGCACCGCGGCGCTCGGCATCGCCATCGCGGCGGTGGGCGCCGGTACCGCCTCCGCCGCCGCCCCCGGCGGCCTCGGGCTGCCCACCGGCGCGGTCACGAACCCCGCGGTGACCGGCGCGGTCACCGACACCGCCGCCAAGCTGCCCGGCGGCGACAAGGTCACCGGCACGCTCGGCACCCTCACCCCGGCCGCCGGCCAGGCGGCGCCCGCCCCGGCCGCCGAGGCCGGTGCCGCCACGCGTGGCGCCATCCCGACCATCCCCGGCGTCGACAAGACCCCCATCGGCGGGCTGACCCACACCCTGCCGCTGCCGGGCCTGACCGGCTGATCCGGCCGCAGGCACGGCGACGGGCCGTCCGCCCCGGTGATCCCGGGAGCGGGCGGCCCGCCGTCGTACCGGACCCGGCGCGACGGCGCCGGGCGTACGGCTCCCGGGCTTACGGCTCCTGGGGGAGCACCGCCCAGAGGACCAGGTAGACCAGGCACTGGAGCCCGGGCAGGATGATCGAGATCAGGAAGATCAGTCGCACGGTCCACGGCGTCACGCCGTAGCGCTCGGCAAGACCGGCGCAGACGCCGGCGATGACGCGGTTGTGACGGGGACGGGCGAGACGGGCGCTCATGGGTCAACTCCGTGTCGTGGCACCCGATCCGGCCGATCCGGCGGGCTTAATTTCCACTCTCCGCCACCGCGCTCCCGGAAACGTCCACCTGGCAGTCGATTCGACACCCCGCCGACTCGCCGGTGAGGCGTAGCCGGGTGTCGGGGTCCGTCTCGGGGTCGCCCGGACGCGGATGGCCCCAGGTGGCGCCCGCCCGGCGGCGGGAAAGCCCGTTGCGGTCCGGCGGCGGGCCGGTCTAGCCTCTCCGGCAACACGTCGAGGGAGACGAGTACCTCCGGGCCCCGCGGGCCGAGAGAGCCGCCGGCAGCTGTGAAGGCGGCCCCGCGCCCCGGAGCGAAGACACTCCCGAGTGCGGGGAGGAAATGCCCCGCCGGCCGGCCCCCGTCAACGGGCCACAACGAGGCCGCCGCCCGCGCGGGCGGCGGCGAAAGTGCGGTGGCACCGCGAGTTGCCCTTCTCGCCCGCACTCCGAAGGGATCACCACGACGCCCCTGGAGGGCCGCGATGATCCACCCGACGACCCGTGTCCTGGCCGCCGAACTACCCGGCCACGTCGGCGAATCCGTAGAGATCAGTGGCTGGCTGCACCGCCGCCGCGCACTCAAGTCCGTCACCTTCCTGGTGATCCGGGACCGCTCCGGACCGGCCCAGGTGGTCGCCACCGGCGCCGGCCCCGACCTGCCGGAGGAGACCGTCCTGCGGATCCGCGGCACCGTCACCGCCAACCCGCAGGCGCCGGCCGGCGTCGAGCTGACCTCGCCCACCGTCGAGGTGCTGTCCAGCCTTGCCGAGGCGCCCCCGTTCAGCCTGTTCCGGCCGACCGTCGAAGCCACCCTCCCGGTGATCCTCGACGGCGCCCCCGTCACCCTCCGCCACCCGCGCCTGGCCGCCCTGCACCGGATCACGGCGGCCTCGGTGGGCGGGTTCCGGGCCACCCTCGACGGCCTGGGCTTCACCGAGATCCAGACCCCGAAGGTGGTCTCCTCGGCCACCGAGTCCGGGGCGAACGTCTTCGCGCTGGACTGGTTCGGCCGCCCCGCCTACCTCGCGCAGTCGCCGCAGTTCTTCAAGCAGGCGATGGTCGGGGTGTTCGAGCGGGTCTACGAGACCGGGCCGGTGTTCCGGGCCGAACCGCACGACACCGCACGGCACTTGGCGCAGTACACCAGCCTCGACGCGGAGCTCGGCTTCATCACCGACCACCGCGAGGTGATGGCCGTGCTGCGCGAGGTGGTCGCCGGGATGGTCGCCTCGGTGGCCGAGCGGGCCGGCGCCGCCGTCGACCTGCTGGAGGTGAAGCTGCCCGAGGTCCCGGCGGAGATCCCGCAGCTCCACTTCGCCGAGGCGATGCGGCTGTTGGGCGTCGACGAGCCGGACCTCGCCCCGGCGCACGAGCGGTGGCTCAGCGAGTGGGCGCTGCGCGAGCACGGCAGCGAGTTCCTGTTCGTGGTCGGCTACCCGATGCGCAAGCGGCCCTTCTACACCCACCCGGAACCGGGCCGCCCGGAGTACTCCAACAGCTTCGACCTGCTCTTCCGCGGGCTCGAACTGGTCACCGGAGGCCAGCGGCTGCACCGGCACGAGGACTACCTGGCCGCGCTGGCGGCCCGCGGCGAGCCGGTCCAGCCGTACGAGGGCTACCTGCGCTCCTTCGCACACGGGATGCCGCCGCACGGCGGGTTCGCGCTGGGGCTGGAGCGCTGGACGGCACGGCTCACCGGCACCGACAACATCCGCCGGACCACGCTCTTCCCCCGCGACCTGCACCGCCTGACGCCCTGACGCCCTGACACCGACGGGCGGGGGCGCCGGACGAACCGGAGCCCCCCGCCCGTCAATGGCGGATCGGCGAGCAGCTACTGCGCCTGCCCGGCCGGTGGCACCCCGGCGAGTGCGGGAGGGCGGGCCTCAGCGGGCGGGGGGCGTGGGCTCGGCGTAGGCGCGGGCGCGGGCGACCGGCGGGCCGACCAGGGTGGTCACCTTGGGCGCGGGCGCAGCTCCGGGCACCGGCACCCGGACCTGCGGGCGCCAGTCGCGCAGCAGCCGTCGCAGGCCGGGGACGAGGGCCAGGTGGGTGACGGCCACGCCGATCACGGCGAGCAGTATGTGGTCGACGTTGAGGACGTGCCCGGGCGTCCAGGAGGAGAGGAACTCCAGGCCGGTCGCCAGCAGGGCGGAGGCGCCGGTGGTGCGCAGGAAGGACGGCAGCCAGGGGGCCCGCAGCCGGCCGCCGGCCAGCGGGAGCAGCACGCCCAGCGGGGCCAGCAGGAGGAGCTCGCCGAGCACCTGCCAGCCGGTGGAGGAGCGGAGGGAGGCCAGCGGCGTCAGGTTGGTGTCGTACACCCAGGGAACCGGCAGCGGCCTCAGCACCACCAGCCAGAGGACGAGGGCCAGGTGACAGGTCAGGCCCGCCAGTCCGGCTGTTCGAAGGGGACGGTGGACGGCCGTCGCCGGCCGGTTCCTGGTCCGTGCGCCGGAACGCTCGTCGCGTGTCCTGGTGCCATCTCGCTGCACGGGGGGAAGGACGTGGGCCGGTGGCGCAGTGGTTCCACCCCGGGCGTGAACATTCCGAGGCGCGCCCCCGGCTGCCCGCAGCCCCGGCGCCGAACGGCGGAACGGCGGGGCGACGGGCAAACAGGCAGACGGGCAGACGGGACTACCGGCAGGGCGCCGAGGTCGGCACCGCGCCGAACACGTTGTCGGTCGGCGGGGTGGCGGGCACCACCGTCGGCGACGGGCTCGGGCTCGCACCGGCCTTGGCGGCGCCGCGGGCCGGCGGGGTCGGCGTGGGCGCCGGCGGCGTGGCCAGGGCGGTCGGTATGTGCGGGGCGGTCGGGCAGGCCGTCCGGCTGGCCGGGGCGCCCGCGTCCACCGGGACGGCGGTCGGCCGGATGCCGCAGCCGGAGGCGAGCGCGAGCAGCAGCAGGGCGCCGGCGGTGCGGCGCAGGGCGGTGCGGGTGGGGGCGGTCACGTGGCGTCCTTGTCCTGGGCGGCGTCGCCGACGGGGCCGTCACCGGTGTCGCCCTCGTCCGGCGGAGGCGGCGGGGCCAGCGGCAGCGTCAGCGTGAACACCGCCCCGACCTCCCCGTTCGCCGCCGTGATCGTGCCCCCGTGGATCTGTGCGTTGGCCATCGCGATCGACAGCCCCAGGCCGCTGCCCTCCGAGCGGGCCCGTCCCCGGTCCGCCTTGTAGAACCGGTCGAAGACGTGCGGCAGCACGTCCTCGGGGATGCCCGGGCCGCTGTCGGAGACCTCGATGACGACCGAGCCCGCCGTCTGCCGGACCTTGACCCGCACCGGGGAGCCGCCGTGCTTGAGCGCGTTGCCGATCAGGTTGGCGAAGACCACGTCGAGCCGGCGCGGGTCGACGACGGCCAGGATGCCGCGCGGGGCGTCCAGCTCGACGGCGTCGTACCAGGCCCGGCCGTCGATGCAGGACATGATCAGGTCGGCCATGTCCACCTCGTCGGCGACCAGCTTGGCGGTTCCGGCGTCGAAGCGGGTCACCTCCATCAGGTTCTCCACCAGGTCGGACAGCCGCCGCGTCTCGCTGACCACGAGCCGTACGGCCGGCGCGATCATCGGGTCCAGCGACTCGGCCTCGTCCTCCAGGATGTCGGTGACGGCGGTCATCGCGGTCAGCGGCGTGCGCAGCTCGTGCGACATGTCGGCGACGAACCGCCGGCTCTGCGCCTCGCGCGCGCTCAACTCCTCGACCTGCTCGTGCAGCGACTCCGCGGCCCGGTTGAACGTCCGCGCCAGGTCAGCGAGTTCGTCCCCGCCCTCGACCTCCAGCCGGGTGTCCAGGTGTCCCTCGCCGAGCCGTCGGGCGGCGTCGCCGAGCCGCTTGACCGGCCGCAGCACGGTCGACGAGGCCGCCTGGGCGAGCAGCGCCGAGCCGATCAGCGCGAGCAGCGTGGCGATGGCCAGTGACCAGCCCAGCGTGTTGAGGTCCTTGCGTTCGTTCTCCAGCGACTTGAACATGTACGCCGTCGGGCCGGTCGGCACCACCTTGGTGCCGCCGATCAGGAACGGCTGGCCCGCCAGGTTCTGCCGCTGCCAGTACAGGTGGTACGGGTACGGGTTGCTCTCGGTGACCTCGCGCTGCCTGGCGACGGTGGACCGGAGCGCCGCCGGGACGTCGGCCAGCGTGAACTGCCCCGGGTCGGAGGAGGCCGTGCACTCCGGGTGCGCCGGGTCGGCCACCACCACGTCGTAACTCAGTCCGGAGCTGGCGACGGTGGACGCGAGCGCGGTCAGGTCCGGGCAGCTCGCGTTCAGCGGCAGCTCGGAGACGTTGCGGCTGAGCGAGACCCGGAAGTCGTTGAGCGCGTTGTCCTGGGCTCGCTTGAGCACCGCGTCGCGGTTGAGCCAGTAGGCGATGCCGGAGGCCGAGACGGCGGCAAGCAGCGCGACCGCCGCGAACACCGCGATCAGCCGTACGCGCAGGGAACGCAGCCTGCGCCACGGGCCCGCGGCGAAGCGGCGGGCCGTCGTCTGATGATCAGTCACAAGAGCCTGTCGTCGTACGGAAGTTCAGGGAGTTCAGGAATTTCGGGCAACCCAGGCGGGTCAACAGGGCGGCAACCAGCAGGGCGGCAACCGGGAGGACGGGAAGCAGGAGGACGGGAAGCAGGAGGACGGCGAACAGGGGAACGGGGGAGGCACTCAGGCCGGCGGGTCCAGCCGGTAGCCCACACCGCGGACGGTGCGGATCAGGGTCGGCGCGGACGGGACGTCCTCGACCTTCGCCCGCAGTCGCTGCACGCAGGCGTCCACCAGGCGGGAGTCACCCAGGTAGTCGTGCTCCCAGACCAGCCGCAGCAGCTGCTGGCGGGAGAGCGCCTGGCCGGGGCGGCGGCTGAGCTCCAGGAGCAGCCGCAGCTCGGTCGGGGTGAGCTGGAGGTCCTGCCCGTCCTTGGTGACGGTCATCGCCGCCCGGTCGATCACCACGGTGCCGTACGCGGAGGAGTCGGAGCTCTCCCGCTCGCCGCGCCGCAGCACGGCCCGGATCCGGGCGTCCAGCACCCGTGGCTGCACCGGCTTGACCACGTAGTCGTCGGCGCCGGACTCCAGGCCGACCACCACGTCGATGTCATCCGAACGGGCGGTCAGCAGGATGATCGGCAGCTGGTCGGTGCGGCGGATGCGGCGGCAGACCTCGAAGCCGTCGATTCCGGGCAGCATGACGTCCAGCACGATCAGGTCGGGCCGCTGCTCCTTGAAGAGCCTCAGACCGTCCTCGCCGGAGGCGGCGGTGGCCACGCGGTGGCCCTGGCGGGTGAGGGCGAGTTCGAGGCCGGTCCGGATGGCGTCGTCGTCCTCGATCAGAAGGAGGAAAGGCACGGCCCCATTTTGGCCCACTCGAAGCGTCGAATCACCCCCAGGACCGGTCACCGCCCGTACGGGAACCGGAAGGAGCACTACCGGCGTCCGGTACGGAGGGAGGCGGACCGGGACGAAAGGCCCGCCCCTGTGACACCCCTGTGACAGTCGGCGGACAGCGCCATCACAACCGGCGGGCAAGATTTTCCATGTCGCCGCAGGACAGCGGGCCAACCCGGCCGGCTGGAAGGCGGCAACAGGAACCGCTCGTACCGACCCAGGGGGCGCACGATGAACGCCATGCTTCAGACCCGGACCAACCCGGCTGTCCGCACCGCGCGTTCGTCAGCCACCGCCCCGCGGACCCGGTACGAGGTCAGGACCGACGAGAACTCCGGTGCCGTGACCGTACGGGGGTGCGCGCACAGCACCGGTGGAAACCCTGTCGCCCGCCGGGTGAGCGGCGGCGCAAGGACGGGGGAGCTGTACGGGATCGGCCGGGTGGGGAACGCGGCCGACTCCGGCAACACCCTCACGCTGCGGGGGATCCTCCCCGTGCGCGTCGAGGGCAAGGACGCTCCGGCGGGGAACCGGGGCGTCGGCGGGAACGGCCTGCGGACGGTCGGCTCGGGGGAGTCGGCCGGCCGCGAGGCCGCCGGTGCGACGCTGCTGCAGCTGAACCCTGCGGCGGCCCGCACCACCGAGGCGGGACGGGCGGACGCGCAGGGCGAGCACCCGGCCGTCGCGGAGGACCACATCACGGAGTTCACCGCGTACGTGCGTGAGCGCCGCGCCTCCCTCTACGCCACGGCGTACCACCTCACCGGTGACCGCTACGAGGCCGAGGACCTGCTGCAGAGCGCGCTCTTCAGCACGTACCGGGCCTGGGGCCGGATCACCGACAAGGCCGCGGTCGGCGGGTACCTCCGCCGCACCATGACCAACCTGCACATCTCCGCCTGGCGGCGCCGCAAGGTCAACGAGTACCCGACCGAGGAGCTGCCGGAGACGGCCGGCGACACCGACGCGATGGGCGGCACCGAGCTGCGCACCGTGCTCTGGCAGGCGCTGGCGAAGCTTCCGGAGAACCAGCGCACCATGCTGGTGCTGCGGTACTACGAGGGCAAGACCGACCCGGAGATCGCCGACGTGCTGGGGATCAGCGTCGGCACGGTCAAGAGCAGCATCTGGCGGGCGCTGCGCCGGCTGCGCGAGGACGAGCACCTGAACAAGTCGGGCGACACCGTCCGGGCGTTCGGCGAGCTGGTCGCCTGACGCGGACGCGGGTGACGCGAAGGAGTGGAACTCCCGCCGGGGGACGGGTAGCGGACGGTCGCGGTGCGTGGACGCCGGCTCGGGGGAGCGACGAACACGGGGAGCCCGACGGCCGTTCGGGGAAGGCGACGGGCCCGGTGCGGGGGAGACGCACCGGGCCCGTCGTTCTTCGTGTCTTCGTTCCGCGTGGAGCACTCGTCCGGAGACGGCCCACCCGAACGGAGCAGGCCCAGCCGGATGACGGCCCAACCGGATGACGGCTCAGACGGAGGACAGCTCCCGCCGCCCGGCCGCGGCGCGGATCCGGCGCTCGGCCTCGGCCCCGGCGCACGGGTGGGAGCCCAGGGTGACCTGCCGCCCGACGATGGACCGCTCGGCGCGCATCAGCCGCCAGCCGCGGCGCAGCAGTACCGGCAGCGACTTGCGGCCCTCCCGGACGTCCCGGCGCAGCCGGCGCCAGGCCGTGGTGAGCGCGCCGTTGCGCAGGCACAGGGCATCGCCGAGCAGGCCCTCGGCGGCGCACTCGGCGGTGATCTCGGCGGCGAAGATGCCCTCGGCGATGAACGCGGGGGCGCCGTCCAGGTCCAGGGCGCGGGTGGCGATCCGGCCGTTGTCCGGGATCGAGTACACCGGGACGTCGGCGCGGCCGGTCTCGTACAGGCTGCGGATCGCGGCGACGGCCTGGTCGCGGTGCCAGGCGAGCGGGGAGTCCCAGTCGACCGCGCCGTCGGGCAGCAGCGGCAGGGTGGGGTCGTCCCCGTCCTTGTAGAAGTCGTCCAGTTGCAGGACCGGCAGCCCGCTGCGCTCGGCGAGCGAGGACTTCCCGGAGCCGGAGGGGCCGGACAGCAGGACGACCCGGGCGTGGGTCGTCGGCACAGGATTCAGCGGGTCGTCACTCACGGGACACCAGTCTGACGCATCCGGGCCCGATGCCGAAACCCGCTGGATCACACCTTCTGCGAGCTCCGGGGACCGGCGAGCCGGAGGACGGCGTCGAAACGGCACGGAAGGTCGAAACGGCACGGAAAGGCGACGGACCCGCGCCAGGGGGGGAGAGGCGCGGGTCCGTCCAATGACCGTCCGGGCCCTGGGGGGGAGAGGGCACTGGGGACGGCCAGTCTGTGGAGTTGTTACTCGGTGGTCGACGGGGCGGTCAGATCCCCATCGGGTGCCAGACCGTCTTCGTCTCCAGGAACGAGAGTAGCCGGTCGGTACCGGGCGCATTGGTCCAGTCCTGGGCGAACGGGTCCAGCTCCGGACGGACCACCCTCTTCAGGGTATCCGCGGCGGCCGCTTCCAGCGCCTGCGCCGCGCCGGGGCCGTCGGCGGCGATCGCGCCGGTGAGGTCCACGGCGTTGACGTCCTGGTGCGAGGCCAGGGTGGGCGCGATGTCGGCGGTCCTGCCCGAGATGATGTTGACCACGCCGCCGGGGACGTCCGAGGTGGCGAGCACCTCGCCCAGCGACAGGGCCGGCAGCGGGGCGTCCGCGGCGGCCGCGACCACGACCGTGTTGCCGGTGGCGATCGCCGGGGCGATCACCGAGACCAGGCCGAGCAGCGAGTGCCCGTACCCGGCCTGCGGGGCGACGATCCCGACCACGCCGGTCGGCTCCGGGGTGGAGAGGTTGAAGAAGGGGCCGGCGACCGGGTTGGCGCCGCCCGCGATCTGGGCGACCTTGTCCGTCCAGCCCGCGTACCAGATCCAGCGGTCGATCGCGGCGTCCACCAGCGCGGCGGCCTTCTTCGGGCCGATGCCCTCGGCGGCGGAGACCTCGGCGGCGAACTGCTCGCGGCGGCCCTGCAGCATCTCGGCCACCCGGTACAGCACCTGGCCGCGGTTGTACGCGGTGGTGCCGGCCCAGCCCTTGACCGCCGCGCGGGCGGCCAGGACGGCGTCGCGGGCGTCCTTGCGGGTGCCCAGCGGGGCGTTGGCGAGCCACTGGCCCTTGGCGTCCGTCACCTCGTACACCCGCCCGCTCTCGGAGCGCGGGAACTTCCCGCCGACGTACAGCTTGTAGGTCTTGAAGACGTCAAGACGCGTGGCGACATCAGACATCGAGGTAGGCCTCCAGACCGTGGCGGCCACCCTCGCGGCCGTAACCCGACTCCTTGTAGCCGCCGAACGGCGAGGTCGGGTCGAACTTGTTGAAGGTGTTGGCCCAGACCACGCCGGCCTTGAGCCGGCTCGCCGTCCACAGGATGCGCGAGCCCTTCTCCGTCCAGATGCCGGCGGAGAGGCCGTACGGGGTGTTGTTGGCCTTCGCGACCGCCTCGTCGGGGGTGCGGAAGGTCAGCACCGACAGGACCGGGCCGAAGATCTCCTCCTGGGCGATCCGGTGGGCCTGGCTGACGCCGGTGAACAGGGTCGGCTTGAACCAGAAGCCGGTGCCCGGGAGTTCGCACTCGGGCGACCAGCGGTCCGCGCCCTCGGCCTCGCCGGCGTCGGTCAGCTCGGTGATCCGGGCCAGCTGGGCGGCCGAGTTGATGGCGCCGATGTCGGTGTTCTTGTCCAGCGGGTCGCCGACCCGCAGGGTGGACATCCGGCGCTTCAGGGCGTCCAGCAGCTCGTCCTGGATCGACTCCTGGACCAGCAGGCGCGAGCCCGCGCAGCAGACGTGGCCCTGGTTGAAGAAGATGCCGTTGACGATGCCCTCGACCGCCTGGTCGATCGGCGCGTCGTCGAAGACGATGTTCGCGGCCTTGCCGCCCAGCTCCAGCGACAGCTTCTTGCGGCTGCCGGCCAGCTGCCGGGCGATCGCCTTGCCGACCGGGGTGGAGCCGGTGAAGGCGACCTTGTTGACGTCCGGGTGCGCGGTGAGCGCGGCGCCGGTGCGGCCGTCGCCGGTGACGATGTTGACGACGCCCTTCGGCAGACCGGCCTGGCGGCAGATCTCGGCGAAGCGCAGGGCCGTCAGCGGGGTGGTCTCGGCCGGCTTGAGGACGACGGTGTTGCCGGTCGCCAGGGCGGGCGCGATCTTCCACGCCAGCATCATCAGCGGGAAGTTCCACGGGATGACCTGGCCGGCCACGCCCAGCGGGCGCGGGTTCGGGCCGAAGCCCGCGTAGTCCAGCTTGTCCGCCCAGCCGGCGTAGTAGAAGAACCACGCGGCGACGGTCGGGATGTCGAAGTCGCGGGTCTCGCGGATCGGCTTGCCGTTGTCGATCGACTCCAGCACGGCCAGCTCGCGGCTGCGCTCCTGGATGATCCGGGCGATCCGGAACAGGTACTTGCCGCGCTCGCTGCCCGGCAGCGCCGACCAGTCGGCGAAGGCCTTGCGGGCGGCGGCGACCGCGCGGTCCACGTCCTCGTCGGTGCCCTGGGCGAACTCGGCGAGCACCTGCTCGGTGGCCGGGTTGACCGTCTTCAGGGCCTCGCTGCCGGAGGAGTCGACGAACTCGCCGCCGATGAAGTGGCCGTAGGAGGTGGCGATGTCGCCCGCGGCGGCGGGGGACTCGGGGGCCGGGGCGTAGGCGAAGAGGCCGGAGGCCTTCGCGGGCTCCTCGATGTTCTTCTTCTTGGCCATGGTGATCAGTCCACCGTCACGTAGTCGGGGCCGGAGTAGCGTCCGGTGGTGAGCTTCTGGCGCTGCATCAGCAGGTCGTTGAGCAGGCTGGAGGCACCGAAGCGGAACCAGTGCGGGCTCAGCCAGTCGTCGCCGAGGGTCTCGTTGACCATCACCAGGTACTTCATCGCGTCCTTGGTGGTCTTGATCCCACCGGCGGGCTTCACACCGACCTGGACGCCGGTCTGCGCCTTGAAGTCGCGGACCGCCTCCAGCATCAGCAGGGTGACCGGCGGGGTCGCGTTGACGGCGACCTTGCCGGTGGAGGTCTTGATGAAGTCGGCGCCGGCCAGCATCGCCAGCCAGGAGACGCGGCGCACGTTGTCGTACGTCTGCAGCTCGCCGGTCTCGAAGATCACCTTGAGGTGGGCGCTGGTGCCGTCCGGGCGCTTGCACGCCTCCTTGACGGCGACGATCTCGTTGAAGACGTCGTAGTAGCGGCCGGAGAGGAAGGCTCCCCGGTCGATCACCATGTCGATCTCGTCGGCGCCCGCGGCGACCGCGTCGGCGGTG
Organism: Kitasatospora sp. NBC_01300; assembly: GCF_041435235.1. Lineage (NCBI taxonomy): Bacteria > Bacillati > Actinomycetota > Actinomycetes > Kitasatosporales > Streptomycetaceae > Kitasatospora > Kitasatospora sp. NBC_01300. The sequence goes on from NZ_CP108408.1 coordinate 4,810,977, forward strand.
TCGGCGAGCTTCACCGGGAGGGCGGCGCGGCCGGCCGGGAAGGCGGTGGCCACCGAGGCGACCTGGATGTCGGTGCCCCGCAGGGCGTCCTTCGCGGTGGCGACCATGTCCGGGTAGACGCAGATGGCGGCGACGCGGGGGGTGGTCGGGTCGGTCGGGTCGGGGGTCCTGCCCTTGGCGCACAGGGCGCGCACCTTGCCGACCGTGTCCGCGCCTTCCAGCGTGGTCAGGTCGATCATCGAGATCGCCAGGTCGATGGCGTAGGCCTTCGCCGTGGTCTTGATCGAGCGGGTACCGAGGGTGGCGGCACGCGCCTCAAGGCCGACCTGGTCGACGCCGGGCAGGCCGTGCAGGAAGCGGCGGAGCGAGGCCTCGGACGCCGCAACGTCCTGAAGGCCGCTGCCCGCAACGCCGAGGGCATTGGCTGCAACAGTGGACATAGTCACCAGAGCAGCATATCTACGCGCGTAGTCGACCGCTAGGGGCCCTGCCTTTCGTGGCCGGACCGAGACCTCGGAGACGGCGGAGGGGTGGCAGGGGGCGTGTACGGCCGGGCCGCGCGGTGACCGGCGACCGGGTGGTCCGGGGGTGGCATTCGATGCCGGACCGAGACCTCTCGGTGAGGGGCATGGGGCAGAATCGACGGCATGACCGATTCCGACGGCAAGCCCCGCCAGGGTTCCGCCGCCCCCGACGGGGATCCCGCGTACGCGGACCGCGTGTACCGCTCTGTCCCCGGTGTGATCTCCGGAGTGCTGCTGCTGGCCGTCGCCGGCTGGTTGATCGGCGACGCGGTGCTGAACGGGACGGGGAAGACGCCGTACGTCTCGCTCGCGGCGGTGCCGGTGTTCGCCTTCCCGGTGATCGCCTACACGCTGCGCCCGGCGGTGCTGGCGGACCGCAGCCGGCTGCTGGTGCGCAACCCGTGGCGGACCATCACCGCGCCGTGGGCCTCGGTGGACGCGCTGCGCGCGGGGTACTCGGTCGAGCTGCTGGCCGGGGGCAAGAAGTACCAGGTGTGGGCGGTGCCGGTGTCGCTGCGGCAGCGCAAGCGGGCGACCCGGGCCCAGCAGCGCGGCGGCGCCGAGCACGCCTCCCGGATGGGGATGGTGTTCGGCCGCCAGACCAACCCGGTGGTGCAGGGCTCGCCCGACCCGACCCGCGCCTGGTCCGACCAGGTGACCAACGTGCTCCAGGAGATGGCCGAGCGCAACGCCCGCCGCCCCGACGCGGCCGGCCCGGTCGAGGTGGCGTGGTGCTGGTGGGTGATCGCGCCGACGCTGGCCGGCCTGGCCGCGCTGATCACGGTGATCGCGGTCTGAGCCGAAGCACGCGAGGGGCCCGCCGGTACGCGACCGGCGGGCCCCTTCTCGTACGGGCCGGCGTCAGACGGCGATGCCCGCGGCCTCGGCCAGGTCGCGCTTGATCGCTTCGAGCAGCTCGGCGGCCCGCTCGCGGGTGGCGCCGAGGTCGGCGGCGGTGGCGACCGGGAGGACGACCTCCAGGTAGCACTTGAGCTTGGGCTCGGTGCCGGACGGGCGGACCACGATGCGGGCCGAGCGGACGGCCTCGCCGGCCAGGTAGTAGCGCAGGCCGTCGGTGGGCGGCAGCTCGGCGGAGCCGGCCGACAGGTCGTCCGCGCGGGTGATCCGTAGGCCGGCCAGGACGGTCGGCGGCTGCTCGCGCAGCCGGCGCATGGCGTCGGCGATCAGCGAGAGGTCCTGGACGCGGACGGACAGCTGGTCGGTGGCGTGCAGGCCGTGCTCCAGCGCCAGGTCGTCCAGCAGGTCGGTCAGGGTGCGGCCGGACGTCTTGAGGGTGGCGGCCAGTTCGGCGACCAGCAGGGCGGCGGTGATGCCGTCCTTGTCCCGGACGCCCTGCGGGTCGACGCAGTAGCCGAGCGCCTCCTCGTAGCCGTAGCGCAGGCCCTCGGCGCGGGAGAGCCACTTGAAGCCGGTCAGCGTCTCGGCGTAGCCCAGGCCGGCGGCCTCGGCGATCCGGCCCAGCAGGGTGGCGGAGACGATGGTGGTGGCGAAGACGCCCTCGGCCTTCTTGGCGACCAGGGCCGCGCCGAGCAGCGCGCCGACCTCGTCGCCGCGCAGCATCCGCCAGCCGGAGGTGCCGTTGCCGCTGCCGGCCGCGTTGGCGAGGGCCGGGACGGCCACCGCGCAGCGGTCGGCGTCCGGGTCGTTGGCGATCACGATGTCGGGGCCGACGGAGGCGGCGGTGCGGAAGGCGAGGTCCATCGCCCCCGGCTCCTCCGGGTTGGGGAAGGCCACGGTCGGGAAGTCCGGGTCGGGCTCGGCCTGCTCGGCGACGACGGTGGGCGCCGGGAAGCCGGCCCGGCGGAAGGCGGCGACCAGGGTGTCGCGGCCGACGCCGTGCATCGGGGTGTAGACGACGTCGAGGTTGCGCGGGCTGTGCTCGTCGACGATCGAGACGGCCCGGGCCAGGTAGGCCTCGATGACGTCCTCGCCGAGCACCTCCCAGCCGTCCTCGGCGCGCGGGACGTCGTGGAGCGAGTCGATCGCGTCGATCTCGGCGGCGATCCCGGCGTCGGCCGGTGGGACGATCTGCGAGCCGTCGCCCAGGTAGACCTTGTAGCCGTTGTCCTGCGGCGGGTTGTGGCTGGCGGTCACGGTGACGCCGGCGGCCGCGCCCAGGTGGCGGACGGCGAAGGCGAGCACCGGGGTCGGCAGCGGGCGCGGCAGCAGCGCGGCGCGCAGGCCGGCGCCGACCACCACGGCGGCGGTGTCCCGGGCGAAGTCGTAGGACTTGTGGCGGGCGTCGTAGCCGATCACGACCAGGTCGCCCAGGTTCTGCTGCTTGACGTAGGCGACCAGGCCGGCGGCGGCCCGGATCACCACGGCGCGGTTCATCCGCATCGGGCCCGCGCCCAGTTCGCCGCGCAGGCCGGCGGTGCCGAACTGGAGCCGGTCGGCGAAGCGCTCGGCGAGGTCCGCCCAGGCGAGCTTGCCGTCCGTCTCGGCCGCCGGGTCCTCGGCCCGGGCGAGCAGGGCCGTCAGCTCCTCGCGGGTCTGCGGGTCGGGGTCCTCGGCCAGCCAGGTTCGGGCCCGGGCGAGGAGGTCGGTGGTGGTTGCCTGCGTCATGGCTGCCTGCTCCATCGGGAAGTGCGTCGGTTGGTAGGCCGGAGGGTTCCGCAAAGAAGGGGGGTGCACATGCGGACGGGGCCCGCGGGGCGTGATCAACGGATCACGGCCGCCCGAGGGCCCCGTCGCTCATGATTGTGCGCCAGCCGGGCGTCAGATCCGCTCAAGGACCTTCGCGAGCAGCTCGCCCATGCGCTCGGCGGAGGCCTTGCCGGCCTCCAGCACCTCGGCGTGGTTGAGCGGCTCGCCGGTGATGCCGGCGGCCAGGTTGGTGACCAGCGAGATGCCGAGCACCTCGGAGCCGGCCTCGCGGGCGGCGATGGCCTCCAGGGTGGTGGACATGCCGACCAGCTCGCCACCGATCACCCGGGCCATGTTGACCTCGGCCGGGGTCTCGTAGTGCGGGCCGCGGAACTGGACGTAGACGGCCTCGTCCAGGCTCGGGTCGACCTCGCGGCAGAGCGCGCGCAGGCGCTTGGAGTACAGGTCGGTGAGGTCGACGAAGTTGGCGCCGACGATCGGGGAGTCCGCGGTCAGGTTGATGTGGTCGCTGATCAGGACCGGCTGGCCGGGGACCCAGCCCTCGCGCAGACCGCCGCAGCCGTTGGTCAGCACGATGATGCCGCAGCCGGCCGCGGCGGCGGTGCGCACGCCGTGGACGACGGTGGCCACGCCGTGGCCCTCGTAGTAGTGGTTGCGGCCGAGGAAGATCAGGGCGCGCTTGTCGCCGATCTTCACCGAGCGGATCGTGCCGGCGTGGCCGGCGACGGCGGGGGCGGGGAAGCCCGGGAGCTCGGTGACCGGGAACTCGGCCACGGTCTCGCCCAGGGCGTCGGCGGCCGGCACCCAGCCGGAGCCCATCACCAGGGCGACGTCGTGCCGCTCGGCACCGGTCAGCTCGCGCAGGCGCTCGGCGGCGGCCTGGGCGGCGGCGTAGGGGTCGGCGGAGACGACCGACTGAGGAGATGCGTTCACGGCTCCGAGGATAGACGGGTTTCGGCTACGCGCGTAGAAAATCCGGCGCGGCATGCCGGATCGTTACCCGGTTGACCCGAAAGCACAGCTCGGTGGCGCTTTTCGGGTGACGCCGCTCGTCGGTACGTACAAATCGGTGCGAGGTCGGCGCGCGCCCGGCCCGCAGGCGGTGCGGGCCGGGCGCCGGGCCCCGGTTCAGAGCCGTTTCGCGCTGCGCAGCCCCTTCGCGTACAGGCCGTTGTCGTCCAGTCGCGCGGTGCCGCCCTTGTCGCCGAAGGTCGGGCCGTCCGCCTCCTCCCGGCTGGAGATGTACCGGGGGTGGCCGTCGGTGTCCAGGCCCAGGTAGATGCCGGTGTGGTCGAGCCGGGCGCCGGTGCGGGCGTCGATCTCGAAGAACACCAGGTCGCCGGGCTGGAGCGGGTCGATCGAGGCCGGTCGCAGGGTGGTGTCGGAGCCCGGCGCGGTGGTCAGCGGCAGCACCGGGACGCCCGGGCCGACCCGGGCCAGGCCGTTGGCGCTGCGCGGCAGGCCGGGGCCGGCCACGTCCTTGGAGAGCAGCGGGTAGCCGGAGCGGTAGCCGTAGACCATCCGGACGTACCCGGAGCAGTCGAAGGCGCCGTACCGCGTCCTGTCCGGCTGCTTGGCCACCTTGTCGGCGAACGTGTACGGAACGCCGAGGTAGTCGAGGAAGTCGGTCTGCTCCAGCCGCAGGTCGTTGCCCACCGAACCGTTCGGGTTGAGCGGGCCGAAGGAGGCGTCGCCCTTGAACCGCACGCCCTTGGCGTCCTTCTCCGGCGCCGCGCCGGCCAGGTACTGGGTGGCCACCGCCAGCACGTCGTCCGCGGTGGAGCCGAGCGACTGCTGGAACCAGGTGCGGAACCAGCCCTCCTGCTCGGCGCCCGGCCGCCACGGCTGCGGCATCAGCCGGACCCAGGTGTCGGTCACCACGGTGGCCGTGGTGGTGCCCGGCTCGGCGAAGGTGCGGCTCGAGCCGGCCAGGACGGCGGTGCGGGCGCTGTCGGTCAGGGTGGCGACCACGCCGCCGCGGGCGTCCCGGACCACCGTGCGGTCGGGTCCGCCCAGCCGCTCGTAGCGGTACTCGGCGGCGGTGCCCTGGGCGGGGCCGGGCACGGCGGTGGTGGTGATCAGCGGTGCGCCGCCGCCCTGGTCCGACGGCCGGTCGTGGCCGCGGTCGCGCAGCTGGACGGTGAGGTAGCCGCTGGCGGCCAGCAGGGCCACGGCGAGGCCGCCGCTGAGCAGGGACTTTCGGGTGACGGGCATCGGGGTCTTCCTGGGGGTTCCTGCGGGGATTCCGGGCGGGGGTTCCTGAACGGGGGGATCAGGTGCCGGGCAGGGCGCCGAGCAGGACGCCGGCGGTGAGCACCACGTAGTTGGCGAGCGTCACCGTGCTGGTGGCCATCAGGGTGGCCGCCCGGGGCTGGCGGACCAGCTGGTAGGCGATCAGGCCGGGGACGATGAACCCGAGCGTCTGGTTGGCGTACAGGGTGGGCAGTTCGCGCTGGAGGACCAGCATCACGGTGGCCTGCAGCAGCACGCCGATCAGCACCACGGCGGCGAACAGCCGCTTGCCGTACAGGATCACCAGCTTCTGGACGACCCGGGTGGCGAGGTAGGTCAGCACCGTCACGCCGATCACGATGGCCACCCGCTGGAGGTCCTCGACCAGGGTGAGGGCCAGCCAGCCGGGGGTGATCATGCCGCCGGGGGAGAGGTTGGTGGTCAGGTAGCAGACGAGCGAGAAGACCAGGCCGAGCGCGATGCCGATGGCGGCGATCTCGGGGGTGAGCTCGGTGGGGATCACTGCTGGTCTCCGTGGTGGGGGGTGTGGTGGTGGGGCTCGAACCAGGAGTCGGGGAGCGGTTCGGGGTGGTGGACGGGCCGGTACGCGGAGTCGTAGACCGGCTCGGGGTAGAGCGGTTCGGGCTCGTGGTACGGGAGTTCGGGGGCGTCGGGCGCGTCCGGGGCCTCGTCGGGGGCGAGCCGGGCCAGCTCCTCCAGGAACAGTTCGCCCTGGCCGTGGATGTTGCCGACGGCCACCAGCGAGGAGTCCGGCCCGAGTTCGGCCAGCAGGTCGGCGGTGAGCCGGGCCGGGTCGCGCTTGTCGCCGCCGAGGTCGACCACCCGGCCGGACCACCCGGCCGGGATGCCGTCCCGGGCGCTCCTGGTGGGGTGGCCGATCAGGAACACGGCGTCCGGGTCGAGGTCGGGCACGATCTGGCCCATCTGGCCGTTGCGCTCCACCCGGTCCGGGCGGCAGTTGATCACCACGTTGAGCGGGCGGTGGATCGCGCCCAGGCCCTCCAGCTGGCGGACGTTCATCAGCGTGGACTCGGGGTCGTTGGCGGCGAAGACGTTGGCGAAGCGCAGCCGCTTGCCGTCCTCGGTGCGGTAGCGCTCGACCGACAGCACGCCCGGGTCCGGCGGGGCCGCCCACATGCCGCGCAGCGCGGTCCGCCGCTCCACGCCGAGGAGTTCGGCGACGGCCAGGGCGATCGCCACGTTCTCCTTGAAGGTGAACCAGCTGAACCCGCGCAGCTCCTCGTCGGTGACCGACTCCGGGTCCACCACGATCAGTTCGCAGTCGCGCCGGGCCGCCTCCGCGCGCAGGATGTGCGCGCGCTCCTGCTCGGCGGTGACGCACACCCCGCCGACCGGCATCGAGCGGGACAGCGAGCGGGCGACGTCGTCCAGGGTCGGGCCCATCTCGGCGAGGTGGTCCTCGCGGACGTTGCACAGCACGCCGATGGTGGAGCGGATCAGCTTGGTCTGGTTGACCTCCTGGAGCGCCGGCATGACGGCCATGCACTCGATCACCAGGGCGTCCGGCCGGTAGGTGGCGGCGCGGCGGACGATGCCGATCTGCTCGACCACGTTGGCGATGCCGAACTTGCGGTAGACCGGCTCCTCGGTGGCGTCCGGGTGGATGAACCGGGCCGCCGTGCCGGTGGTCTTGGCGACCGTCACCAGGCCGCCGCCGCGCAGCGCGCCCGCGCAGAGCCGGGTGATCGAGCTCTTGCCGCGGATGCCGTTGACCAGCACCCGGGTCGGGATCTGTTCCAGCGCGGCGAAGTGCCGGCGCTGCTCGACGATGCCGGCCACCAGCAGCACGGCGCAGCACACCAGCAGCACGACGTAGAGGAAGAGCACGGGAGGTCCTTCGGGCGGGGCTCAGCGGGCGTGCGCGGGCACGGGGGCGGACTCGGGGGCGGCGGTGCGGCGGGGGCGGGCCGGCTCCTGGCGGACCAGTTCCTGGCGGATCAGCTCCAGGCTCCGGGCGACGGCGCCGACCTCGTCGTGGTGGACGGGGTAGAGCACCGTCCGGCGGTCCCCGGCGGCCAGCGCCTCGGCGCTCGCCGCGAGCCGGCGCAGCGGCAGGCCGACCGCGATGAACAGCCAGCCGAGGCAGAGCGCGGCCGCGGCCAGGCCGAGCATGCCGGCCAGCACGGTCCGCCGGTCGGCCCGGTTCTCGTCCAGGTGCAGCCACGCCACCGGGTGGGCGGTGACCACCGACCAGCCCAGCTTGGCCACGCTGCCGTTGCCGCCGAGCGGGGCGGCGGCGAACAGCGCCGGGTCGCCGCCGCCGCGCAGCACCTCGGCGGCGGCCGACTTCTTCGCCTGGGCCAGCAGGGCCCTGGCGCGGCCCTCGGGCAGCTCGCCGAAGGAGCTGTAGCCCTCGTTGGCGGCGAGCACCCGCTGCCGGTCGTCGACCAGCCAGACCCGGCCGAGGCCGGGGCGGACCAGCAGCCCGCTGAGGAAGTCCGTCTTGAACTCGCCGATCAGCACGGGCCCCGGCGGCTCGGCGGCACCCTCCGCCTCCGCGTCGGCGGGGGCGGCGGTGAGGGCCGCGCGGGCGGCGATCCGGGGCTCCCGGCCGGAACTGTTGAGCAGCAGCACGCCGCTCGCGCCGAGGGCCTGCGGGCCGGTGCGGTGCGGGGTGTCGCCGGCGCGCGCGAGGACCTCGCCGTTCGCGCCGAGGACGTACAGCGCGCGGTAGCGGTCGTGCTCGGCGAGGGTGGCGCGCAGCAGGGCGTCGGCCTTGCCGACGGAGGCGCCGGCGAGTTCGGGGGCGAGCGAACGCAGGTCCGCGTAGCCCTCGTTGAGTGCCTGGCGGATCCGGTCGGCGGCGGTGTCGGTGCGGTCGCGCTGGCCCGCCACCACCTGGGTGGGGACCCGTACGGTCGGGTCGTTGCCGCCCAGGAACAGCAGCGGGCCGGACCAGCCGAGCACCAGGACGGCGCACAGCGCCAGCGGCAGCGCGGTGCCGGGGCGGCGCTTCGGCGCGGCGGGGGCCGGCGGGCGGGCCGGGTCGAGGAGTTGCAGCCGCAGCTCCTCCAGGGCGCGGGCGATCCGGCCGGCCTCCCTCCGTTTCGGGCCGCGGACCGGTACGTCGAGCCGTTCGCCGCGGGTGAGCCGGCGGGACTCCAGGAACAGCCGCAGCAGCGGCCGCTGGAGGCTGCGGCTCAGGTACCACGCGAGCAGCAGGGCCAGGGCGAGCAGCGCGCCGGCGGCGGCCAGGCCGAGCGCGGGGTGGCGCAGGCTGCCGGGCTTGCCGTCGACGGTGCTGGTGGAGACCACGGTCAGGCCGAGCGGGGCGGCCAGGTCGTGCCCGCCCGCGGTGCCGACGGCGGCGTAGCCGGCGACCCGGCGCACGCCCTTGGCGTCCGGGCTGCCGGACAGGCTGCCGGCGGCCGTCCCGCCGGGGGCCGGGCGTTCGCGGGCGGCGCGCTCCCGGGCACCGGCGACCACGGCGCGGTCGGCCTCGGCGCCGAGTTCGGCGCCGGTGCTGTCCAGGACGGCGCCGGCGGCGTCGAGGACCTGGATGGTCTGCTCCTTGCGGGTCGCGATGCCGGGCAGCCGCAGGTTGTCGGAGGCGACCAGCAGGGCGCGGCCGTCGGCCTTGGTGGCGACCAGGGCGAAGGTGAGCAGCCGGGTGCCGGTGGTGGAGGGCACCAGGACGGGCGCGGGCGCGGTGTCGGTGACCCGGCTGAGGTCGAGGCCGGCCAGCGGCACCGTCTCGCCGCGGGCGGCGAGCAGCCGGCCGGTGTCGGGGCGGACCACCGCCGTGCCGCGCCACTTGTGGTACGCCTGGCCGAGCGCGGACAGCACCGCGGCCGGCTCGGCGGGCGCGGCGTCGTAGCGGGCGGCGGCCCGGCGCAGGTCGGTGGCGCTCTCGTGCAGCCCGGCGCGCAGCGAGGCCGCGGTGTCCTGGGCGGCGTACTGGTGGGACTCCCGGACGGCCTGCGGGGTGTCGTCGACGCGCAGCCCGCCGACGGCGAGCGCGGTGATGGCGGCGACGGCGAGCAGCAGCACCAGCAGCAGCGCGATGGGCGGGCGGATGCCTCCCAGCAGCGGCATGTCGGCCCGGCGGCGATAGCGGTGCTGCCGCGGCGGGTTGGGTGCCGTGCTCACGGGGCCTCGTTCTTCTCGGGGCTCGGCGCACCTGTCCCCGGGAGGTCCGCCGGCCTTCTCGTCGGTCAAGCGCTGATCAAGAATTGGTCAAGCCGGAACAGCGTACGAAGGAGATTTCGAAAAGTTGTCACGTTCCGGTGTCGATCGGGTGCCGCTTCGGGATCTCTTTCCGCGAACCGGGCGTGGTGCACGGCTCCCGGCGGCCCCCGGCGGCCCCCGGCGGGCGGCACGGTAGGTTCGACGGCCATGGAGACTCGGGGTTCGCGACGCCCGTTGCCGCTGGCGGCAGCGGTGCTGCTGGTGCTGGCGGCGCTCGCGGCGGTGCTGACGCTGGCCGTGCGCGGATCCGACGGGCGGCCGTCGGCGGCGGGCACTGCGGCGGGCCGGAGCGGACCGACCGGGCCCGCCCCGGTGGACCTGGCGGCCCTGGTCGACGGGTACACCGCCGGGTTCACCCCGGGCGGCCCGTACACCGTGCCGGACGCCGGGCAGCGCCGGGCGATCGCCGACGGCGTGCTCGGCGCGCTGGACGGGCAGGCCGAGCAGGCCGGGCGCTCGCTGGCGCGGGTCGGCTACCGGCTCACCGAGTTCACCGAGGCGGCGACCGGCCGCCGGGTGGCGGAGATCGCCGACGGCGCGGACGCCGGGGGCCGCGGCTGGGGCCGGGTCTACCTGGACCTCTCGGCCCGGGCGGGCTGGTCCGTGCAGGTGCCCCACCCGGTCTCGGACGCCCGCACCGAGGCGCTCGGGGTGGACCTCTTCCGGGCCGAGCCGGGCGGGGTGCTGGTGCTCGCCGGGGCGCACCGCCGGGCCGGGGCGGACGGCGCCTCGGACGTCGCGCACCGCGCCGACACGGTCTTCGCGGCGGTGGTCGAGGCGCTCACCGGGCGCGGCCTGCCCGGCATCCAGGTGCACGGCTTCGACGAGGGCAGCCTGCCCGGGCAGGACGCGGTGGTCTCCAGCGGCGCCGGCCAGCCGGGCCCGGCCGCCGAGCTGACCGCCGCCGGGCTGGGCCGGGCCGGGTACGCGGCCTGCCGGGCCTGGCGGGAGAAGTGCGGGCAGCTCGGGGGCACCACCAACGTCGAGGGCCGGTTCGCGGCCGGGCTCGGCGTGCCGTGGCTGCACGTCGAGCTGGGCAACGGGCTGCGCACCGAGCCGGCCCGCCGCGCGGTGGTGGCCGGGGTGCTGGCGCAGACGGCCCGCGGCTGGGCTGCGGGCCAGGGCTAGCGGGCCCGCGGGGCCAAGGGGCTAGCAGGGGCGGCGGCGCAGGTCCATCACGTAGTCGTGCGGGGCGCCGGCGCTCTCCGCGGCGTCGGCGACCAGGCCGAGGTAGCGGGCCGCGGGCAGGCCGCCCTCGTAGTCGTTGAGCACGTACGTCCAGACCGGGGTGTCGCCGTCCAGGGTCTGCGCACGCAGTTTGATCTTGCGGTAGATGCCGAGCTGGACGCCCTCCCAGCGGTCCAGGCCCTCCTCGTCCATCGGCGCGACGTCGTACAGCGAGACGAAGACCTGGTCCTTGCCGTCCTCGACGACGGTGGCCAACGAGCCCTCCCAGCCGAGCTGTTCACCGCCGAAGGTGAGCCGCCAGCCGTCCAGCCACCCGGTGCCGCGCAGGGGTGAGTGCGGGGCGCGGCGGGTCATCTGCCGTGCATCGAGGTTGGTGGCATACGCGGCGTAAAGGGGCATGGGGGGAAGACTAGCCCGGCCGATGGACGGTCCGTGGCGACTGGGCGATCGCACAGAAGCCCGGACCCCGGCGTGGCGGCGCTCCCGGCGTGCGGGACAATGGTGCACGTGACTCGGATCGTGATCATCGGTGGCGGACCCGGCGGCTACGAGGCTGCGCTGGTGGCCGCGCAGCTCGGCGCGGAGGTGACCGTCGTCGACCGCGACGGTCTGGGCGGATCGGCGGTGCTCACCGACTGCGTGCCGTCGAAGACCCTGATCGCGACCGCGGAGGTGATGACCACCTTCGACAGCTCGTACGAGGAGCTGGGCATCACCGTCGCGCAGGACGAGGCCGCGGACGCGGCCAAGGTCATCGGCGTGGACCTGGGCAAGGTCAACCGCCGTGTGAAGCGACTGGCGATCGCGCAGTCCCACGACATCACCCAGTCGGTCACCCGGGCCGGGGTCACCGTGCTGCGCGGCCGCGGCCGGCTCGGCGGCGGCGGGCAGGCGGTGGACGGCTCCCGCGAGGTGCTGGTGGACGCGCCGGACGGCACCGTCCAGTCGCTGCGCGCCGACGCGGTGCTGATCGCCACCGGCGCCCACCCCCGCGAGCTGCCGGACGCCCAGCCGGACGGCGAGCGGATCCTCACCTGGACCCAGGTGTACGACCTGGAGGAGCTGCCCCGCGAGCTGATCGTGGTCGGCTCCGGCGTGACCGGCGCCGAGTTCGCGGGTGCCTACCAGGCGCTCGGCTCCAAGGTCACCCTGGTCTCCAGCCGTGACCGGGTGCTGCCGGGCGAGGACCCGGACGCCGCCGAGGTGCTGGAGGACGTCTTCCGCCGCCGCGGCATGAACGTGATGGGCCGCTCGCGCGCCGAGAGCGTCAAGCGGATCGGCGACCGGGTCGAGGTGGCCCTCGCCGACGGCAAGGTGATCGAGGGCTCGCACTGCCTGATGGCGGTCGGCTCGATCCCCAACACCGCGGAGATGGGCCTGGAGGAGGCCGGGGTCAAGCTCAACGACTGGGGCCAGATCCAGGTCGACCGGGTCTCCCGCACCAGCGCCCCGGGCGTCTACGCGGCCGGCGACTGCACCGGCGTCTTCATGCTCGCCTCGGTGGCGGCCATGCAGGGCCGGATCGCGATGTACCACGCGCTCGGCGACGCGGTGCAGCCGCTGAACCTGAAGACCGTCGCCTCCAACGTCTTCACCGACCCGGAGATCGCCACCGTCGGCTACACCGCGGCCGACGTGGAGTGCGGCAAGATGGACGCGGTCGTGGTCAAGCTGCCGCTGCGCGGCAACCCGCGGGCGAAGATGCAGGGCATCCGGGACGGCTTCGTGAAGCTGTTCTGCCGCCCGGGCACCGGCATCGTGGTGGGCGGCGTGGTCGTCGCCCCGCGGGCCAGCGAGCTCATCCACCCGATCGCGCTCGCGGTGGACGCCAATCTGACCGTCGAACAGGTGGCCAGCGCCTTCACCGTCTACCCGTCGGTCTCCGGCTCGACCGCCGAGGCCGCCCGGCAGCTGCACATCCGCAAGCGGGTCGAGGGCGAATCCTGAACCTCCGGCGCACAGTTGAGGGCGGCTGCCGATCGGTGGCCGCCCTTCGCGCAGGAGTGATCGTCACCCGGACGGCGGGCGCGGTCCCGGGCTGCTGACGGCGCGTATTGTACGGTCACGCGCCGCTCTTGCGTGAGCAATTCCAGCTACTAGCTGCAAACGCCTGAAAGCAGACGGTCACGCACGTTACCGTCGGTTCTGTGTTTGCAGCAGAACGTCGCCAGTTGATCCTCGAAATGGTGCGCGCCAACGGAGCGGTCTCGCTCCGGGAGTTGGCCCGCGTCGTCCAGACCTCCGAAGTGACCGTGCGCCGCGACGTACGGGCCCTGGAGGCAGAAGGGCTCCTCGACCGCCGGCACGGCGGCGCGGTGCTCCCCGGCGGCTTCAGCCGCGAACCCGGCTACCCGCAGAAGACCCACCTCTCCGCGGCGGAGAAGAGCGCCATCGCGGACCTCGCCGCCGGCCTGGTGGAGGAGGGGGACGCGGTGGTGGTCGGTGCCGGCACCACCACCCAGGAGCTGGCCCGCAGGCTGGCCAGGGTGCCCGGCCTCACCGTGGTCACCAACTCGCTGCTGGTCGCCCAGGCGCTGGCGCACGCCAACCGGGTGGAGGTGGTGATGACCGGCGGCACCCTGCGGGGTTCCAACTACGCGCTGGTCGGCAGCGGTGCCGAGCAGTCCCTGCACGGGCTGAGGGTCTCCAAGGCCTTCATCTCCGGCAGCGGGCTGACCGCGGAGCGGGGCCTGTCCACCGCCAACATGCTGTCCGCGAGCGTGGACCGGGCGCTGGTGCAGTCGGCCAACGAGGTCATCGTCCTCGCCGACCACACCAAGCTCGGCGCGGACTCCATGTTCCAGACGGTGCCCACCGAGAACATCACCCGGCTGGTCACGGACGAGCAGGCGACCGCCGACGACGGCACCGCCCGGGAACTCGACGCGATCGCCGACTGCGGGGTGCAGATCGACCTGGCGCCGCTCGGCGCCGCCCCCACCGGGGACGCCCCGGTGCACGGCACCGGCAGCGGGCCCGTCCACCAGACCCAGCCCGGCCCGCTGGCGCGCCGCCCCGCCCCGCCCCCCGGCGGCGCCCCGCTGCCCGGCCAGCGCCGGCCGGGCGCGCACGGCGGTCCGGTCGGGCCGGGCGGCATGCCGGCCCGGCTGGCCGAGCTGGGCCTCCAGCGCGGGCGCTGAGGGCCCGTACGGCCGCGCGAACGCGGCCGGCCCGCACCCCCGAGGGGGTACGGGCCGGCCGGCGCTCCAGGGAGCGTGTCAGTCCTTGATCTCGCACAGCGCGGCGCCGCTGCTGACGCTCGCGCCCACCTCGGCCTTGAGGCCGACGACGGTGCCCGCCTTGTGCGCGTTCAGCGGCTGCTCCATCTTCATCGCCTCCAGGACCACGATCAGCTCGCCCTCGGCGACGACCTGGCCCTCCTCGACGGCGACCTTGACGATGGTGCCCTGCATCGGCGAGGCCAGGGTGTCACCGCTGACGGCCGAACCGGCCTTCTTGGCGCCCACCCGGCGCTTGGCCTTCGCGGCACCCGCGGCACCGGCCGCCGGGGCCGCCGAGACGCCCAGCGAGGACGGCAGCGAGACCTCGATCCGCTTGCCGCCGACCTCGACCACGACGGTCTCGCGGCCCTCGGCCTCCTCGCCGTCGCCGGCCGCGCCCGCGAACGGCGGGATGGTGTTGTCGAACTCGGTCTCGATCCACCGGGTGTAGATCGTGAACGGGCCCTCGCCGCCGTGCACCTCGGGCGCGAACGCCGGGTCGGTGACGACCGCCTGGTGGAACGGGATGGCGGTGGCCATGCCCTCCACCTTGAACTCGTTCAGCGCGCGGCGGGCCCGCTCCAGGGCCTGCTTGCGGTCCCGGCCGGAGACGATCAGCTTGGCCAGCAGGGAGTCCCAGGCCGGGCCGATGACCGAGCCGGTCTCCACGCCGGAGTCCAGCCGGACGCCCGGGCCGGACGGCGGCGCGAACAGCGTCACGGTGCCGGGCGCGGGCAGGAAGCCCCGGCCCGGGTCCTCGCCGTTGATGCGGAACTCGAACGAGTGGCCGCGCACCTCGGGGTCGCCGTAGCCCAGTTCCTCGCCGTCGGCGATCCGGAACATCTCGCGGACCAGGTCGAGTCCGGTGACCTCCTCGGTGACCGGGTGCTCGACCTGCAGCCGGGTGTTGACCTCCAGGAAGGAGATCGTGCCGTCCAGCGCCACCAGGAACTCGCAGGTTCCGGCGCCCTCGTAGCCGGCCTCCTTCAGGATGGCCTTGGACGCCCGGTACAGCTCGGCGTTCTGCTCGGCGGTCAGGAACGGCGCGGGCGCCTCCTCGACCAGCTTCTGGTGCCGGCGCTGGAGCGAGCAGTCACGGGTGGAGACGACCACCACGTTGCCGTGCTTGTCCGCGAGGCACTGGGTCTCCACGTGCCGCGGGTTGTCCAGGTAGCGCTCGACGAAGCACTCGCCGCGGCCGAAGGCGGCGACGGCCTCGCGCACCGCGGAGTCGTACAGCTCCGGGATCTCCTCCAGCGTGCGGGCGACCTTGAGGCCGCGGCCGCCGCCGCCGAAGGCCGCCTTGATGGCGACCGGAAGGCCGTGCTCCCGGGCGAACACGACGACCTCGTCGGCACCCGAGACCGGGTCCGGGGTGCCGGCGACCAGCGGCGCGCCGGCGCGCTGCGCCACGTGCCGGGCGGTGACCTTGTCACCGAGGTCGCGGATGGCCTGCGGGGGCGGGCCGATCCAGGTCAGGCCCGCGTCGAGGACGGCCTGGGCGAAGTCGGCGTTCTCCGACAGGAACCCGTAGCCGGGGTGGATGGCGTCGGCCCCGGAGTCCGCTGCGGCCTTCAGGACCTTGGCGATGTCCAGGTAACTGGTGCCGGGGGTGTCTCCACCCAGCGCGTAAGCCTCGTCGGCCGCGCGGACGTGCAGCGCATCCCGGTCCGGCTCGGCGTAGACGGCGACGCTGGCGATACCGGCGTCCGAGCAGGCCCGGGCGACGCGGACGGCGATTTCCCCGCGGTTGGCGATGAGCACCTTGCGCACTGTGGCTCCCTTCTTGAACCTGGTCGAGTTTATGGATTCCTGGGCGGTACCGGCGAGTAGCCCCAGGTTGTGAACTATCCCACACGGACGGTGATGAATTTCGAGGGCCCGTCGACCGCCTGTTCGGTGACGCCGCAGGTCGCGGCCGGTGCGGTCGAACCGGCCGGATCCACAGCGGGTGACCGGGCGCCGTTCGGTGCCCCGGTGGCATCGGACACACTCTCGCGCGGCGGGCTCGAAGGGCGGTGGAACGGGCGGCGGGCCGCCGCGCTCCCGCGGGCCCGGCCGTCAGGCCCAGAGGTCGACCAGCCGGACGTCCAGGTCGGCGAGCAGGGCGCGCAGCAGCGGCAGCGAGAGGCCGATGACGTTGCCCGGGTCGCCGTCGATGCCCTCGATGAACGGCGCCGAGCGCCCGTCCAGGGTGAACGCCCCGGCGACGTGCAGGGGCTCGCCGGAGGCCACGTAGGCGGCGATCTCGGCGTCGTCCGGAGTGCCGAAGCGGACGGTGGTGGACGCGGTCGCCGAGGACTGCCGGCCGGTCGTGGTGTCGATCACGCAGTGGCCGGTGCGCAGCACCCCGGCGCGGCCGCGCATCGACTGCCAGCGGGCGAGCACCTCGGTGGCGTCGGCGGGCTTGCCGAGGGCCTGGCCGTCCAGCTCCAGGACGGAGTCGCAGCCGATCACCAGCTCGCCGCCGGTCAGTGCGGCGGCGACCGCCTTCGCCTTGGCCTCGGCCAGCACCAGGGCGAGTTCGGCCGGGGTGGCGGCGCTGATCGCGTCCTCGTCGACGCCGCTGACCACCACGCGCGGGTCGAGGCCCGCCTGGCGCAGCAGCCCGAGGCGGGCGGGGGAGGCGGAAGCGAGGACGAGGATGCGCTGGTCGGTCATGCCCCTCAGGGTAGGGGGTGCCGGTGTCCGCCGTTCGGATGAACGGCGGTCGCCGCGGTCGGGTGAACGGCGGTCACAGCAGGAGGAGGACGGCGGCCACCATCGCGAGGGCGGCGAGCACCCGGCCCGCCCGGTGCAGCCGCTCCATCATCCGGCGGGCCTCCGGGGAGGGCTCGTCACGGGGGTCTGACCAGAGCACACGTCCAGGGTGCGCCGCGCCCGGCCCCGGGCGCCTGAGTATCCGTACTCAGCTTTCGGGCAATCCGGGCGGACGGGCCCGAACGGGTGCGGAGCGGGAAGCCGGACGGGCCGACTTCCCGCTCCGCACCCGGCGGTTCAGCTCGCCCAGCCGGACGTCCGCCAGGCGTTGACGCCCGGGTGGACGGCCTGGCGGAACAGGCGGGAGCGGTCGTTCCAGGGGGCGGCCGGGCCGGCACCGGCCAGGCGTGCCGCCTCGGCGGCGGCCTGCGCGGCGGCGGCCCGGGCCTGGACCACCGCCAGGACGGCGGCGAGCTCCTCGGGGGTCGGCTGCCCGTGCAGCACGTGGATCGGGGCCATGGCTCAATTCTCTCCCGACGGGGGCCTACAGGGGGATGTTGCCGTGCTTCTTCGGCGGCAGCACCTCGCGCTTGCCGCGCAGCGCCCGCAGACCCCGGACGATGTGCCGGCGGGTCTCGCTCGGCGGGATCACCGCGTCCACGTAGCCGCGCTCGGCCGCCAGGTACGGGTTCAGCAGGGTGTCCTCGTACGAGGCGATCAGCTCGGCCCGCTTCTGCTCGGCGCCGCCCTCCGCCGCGGCCTCGGCGATCTCCCGCCGGTGCAGGATGTTGACCGCGCCCTGCGCGCCCATCACCGCGATCTGCGCGGTCGGCCAGGCCAGGTTGAGGTCGGCGCCCAGGTGCTTGGAGCCCATGACGTCGTACGCGCCGCCGAAGGCCTTGCGGGTGATCACGGTGATCAGCGGGACGGTCGCCTCGGCGTAGGCGTAGATCAGCTTGGCGCCGCGGCGGATGATGCCGTCCCACTCCTGCTCGGTGCCGGGCAGGAAGCCGGGCACGTCGACGAAGGTCAGCACCGGGATGTTGAAGGAGTCGCAGGTCCGGATGAAGCGGGCGGCCTTCTCGCTGGCGTTGATGTCCAGGCAGCCGGCCAGGTCCATCGGCTGGTTGCCGACGATGCCGACGGACTGGCCCTCGACCCGGCCGAAGCCGGTGATGATGTTGCCCGCGTACAGCGGCTGGGTCTCCAGGAACTCGCCGTCGTCGACGATGTGCTCGATCACCTTGCGCATGTCGTACGGCTGGTTCGCCGAGTCCGGCACGATGGCGTCGAGTTCGAGGTCCTCGTCGGTGACGGTGAGGTCCGCCTGCTCGGGGTAGGACGGCGGGTCCGACAGGTTGTTGGAGGGCAGGTACGAGAGCAGGCTCTTGACGTACTCGACGGCCTCCTTCTCGTCGGTGGCCAGGTAGTGCGCGTTGCCGGACTTGCTGTTGTGGGTGCGGGCGCCGCCCAGCTCCTCCATGCCGACGTCCTCGCCGGTCACGGTCTTGATCACGTCCGGGCCGGTGATGAACATGTGCGAGGTCCGGTCGGCCATCACCACGAAGTCGGTGATCGCGGGGGAGTACACCGCGCCGCCCGCGCAGGGGCCCATGATCAGCGAGATCTGCGGGATCACGCCCGAGGCGTGCACGTTGCGGCGGAAGATCTCGCCGTACAGGCCGAGCGAGACCACGCCCTCCTGGATCCGGGCGCCGCCGGAGTCGTTGATGCCGATGACCGGGCAGCCGGTCTTCAGCGCGAAGTCCATCACCTTGACGATCTTCTCGCCGAACACCTCGCCCAGGGAGCCGCCGAACACGGTGAAGTCCTGGGCGAAGACGGCGACCTGGCGGCCGTCCACGGTGCCGTAGCCGGTCACCACGCCGTCGCCGTACGGGCGGTTCCGCTCCTGCCCGAAGTTCGTCGAGCGGTGCCGGGCGAACTCGTCGAACTCGACGAACGAGTCCTCGTCCAGCAGCTCCGCGACCCGCTCGCGGGCCGTCAGCTTGCCCTTGGCGTGCTGCTTCTCCACGGCCGCGGCGGAGCCGGAGTGCACCGCCTCGTCGAGCCTGCGCCGCAGGTCGGCGAGCTTTCCGGCGGTGGTGTGGGGGTCGTACGGCGCCTCGGTCATCCGGTGGCTCTCCCTGATCCATGGGCCGCGACCTGTTCGAGTGCGCGCGGGCCGGAGTGGGGGCCCGCGCATGAGGGCAGGGCGGCGCTGCGAACTACCGTTGGGTAGCGTAGCCAGCGCACGGGCCCGGACGTCATGTCCTGGCGTTATGGCCATCAACACAGTGTGTCAACGCTCGTTCTGAGGGACGATGGGGCGGCCTACGCCCCACGCGCCCGTGGACGCCCTAGTGTTCTGGACCATGACCGCACCCGACTCCCCCCGCCGCAGTGGACTGCGCGGTTTCGGCCACGCCGGGCCGTCGCCGTGGACCGACCTGGACCGCCCGCCGCTGGACGAGGCGGCGCTGCGCCGCGACCTGCTGGTCCCGGACGGGCTCTGGACCTCGGTGGACGTCGTCGCCGCGACCGGATCCACCAACAACGACCTCGCCGCCCGCGCCCTGGCCGGCGCCCCGCAGGGCGCGGTGCTGGTCGCCGAGCTGCAGAACTCCGGGCGCGGCCGGCTGGAGCGCCAGTGGAGCGCCCCGGCCCGCTCCGGGCTGTTCCTGTCCGTCCTGCTGCGCCCCGAGGAGGTGCCGGTCGAACGCTACGGCTGGCTGCCGATCCTGGTCGGGGTGGCCACCGCCAGCACGCTGAGCCGGGTCGCCGGGGTCGAGGTCGGGCTGAAGTGGCCCAACGACCTCCAGGTGGAGATCGACGGCGCCGAGCGCAAGCTCGGCGGCATCCTCACCGAGCTGAGCGGCGGCGCCGTGGTCGCCGGCCTCGGCATCAACGTCTCGCTGCGCGAGTCCGAACTGCCCGTCCCCACCGCCGCCTCGCTCGCGCTGGCCGGCGCCGAGGTCACCGACCGGTCCACCCTGCTGCGCGCGCTGCTGCGCGAGTTCGCCGGGCTGTACCGCACCTGGACGGCCGCCGCCGGCGACCCGCACACCAGCGAGCTGCTCCGCGCCTACGCGGACCGCTGCACCACGCTCGGCCGCCAGGTGAAGGTGCACCTGCCGGGCGACCGGGAGCTGGTCGGCGAGGCGGTGGCGATCGACGGCGACGGCCGCCTGGTGGTCCGCACCCCCGACGGCGCACGCCGGGCGGTCGGCGCGGGGGACGTCGTCCACGTGCGCCCCGAGCCCCGCTGAACGGCACTCTTCACCTCTCCTTGACCCGGGCTGATGCCCCGGATCACGCGATTCCGTGCGAACATTCCACCTGGCAGCGGTGTGAGGCGCGCCACTGCCCGCCGGGTGGCGGGCGCGCCCGGACAGGCAGGACACGAGGCGAGTGCGGCGACCGCACGGGGACGGACCGGTGGCAGAGGACGGCAGCAGCGGCGCGACATCGGGGACCCACGACCCCACGGTCGCGCTCGAACTGGAACGCCTGATCCTGGACGCGCCACGCCGCTACACCCCGTACCAGGCCGCGCGGGCCGCCGACGTCCCGATGGAGCTGGCGACCCGCTTCTGGCGGGCCATGGGCTTCCCCGACATCGGCCAGTCCCGGGCCCTCACCGACGGCGACGTGATCGCCCTGCGCCGGCTCGCCGGCCTGGTCGAGTCCGGCCTGCTCAGCGAGTCGATGGCGATCCAGGTGGCCCGCTCCACCGGCCAGACCACCGCCCGGCTGGCCGGCTGGCAGATGGACACCTTCCTGGAGAACCTCACCCAGGCCGTCGAGCCCGGCCTGACCCGCGCCGACGTCGCCTACCCGCTGGTCGAGCTGCTGCTGCCGGAGCTGGAGCAGTTCCTGGTGTACGTCTGGCGCCGCCAGCTCGCCGCCGTCACCGGCCGGGTGGTCCAGGCCGCCGAGGACAACGAGATCACCAGCGGCCGCCTCGCCGTGGGCTTCGCCGACCTGGTCGGCTTCACCCGGCTGTCGCGGCGGCTGGAGGAGGAGGAGCTCGGCGAACTCGTCGAGACCTTCGAGAACACCTGTTCGGACCTGATCGCCGGGCAGGGCGGCCGGGTCATCAAGACCCTCGGCGACGAGATCCTCTACGTCTCCGAGGATCCGGTCACCGCCGCCGAGATCGCGCTCAGCCTGATCGAGGCCCTCGCCGAGGACGAGACCATCCCCGCGCTGCGGGTCGGCATGGCCTTCGGCACGGTCACCTCGCGGATGGGCGACGTCTTCGGCACCACCGTGAACCTGGCCAGCCGGCTCACCTCGATCGCGCCCAAGGACGCGGTGCTGATCGACGGCGAGTTCGCCGCCGCGCTGGAGCAGTACGGCAGCGTGGCCCCGCCGGACGCGGACGGCCCCGGCCTCGCCGAGGCGCTGTCGGCCGCCGCCGGGATGCCCGCCTCGGGCCTGCCGGTGCCGGGCCTGGACGCCGGGCACCGGTTCCACCTGCAGCCGATGTGGCGCCGGCCGGTGCGCGGGCTCGGGCTGGTCGAGCCGTGGCTGCTGTCGCGGCGGCTGAAGCCGGAGTAGGTCTCCGCCGCCGCCCCTCCCGGGCCCTTCTCGCGCCTCTCCCGGGCCCTTCCCGGCCTCTTCCGGACCCCTCCCGGTCCTCTCCTGTGCCCTTCCCGGCTTTTCCCGGGCCTTTCCGGCCTTCCCCGGCCTTTTCCAGGACGTGGCCCCGGGCCGGTCCCGATGCTTGGGGTGCCGAACGGTTGAAACCCGTACGGCCGGTTGCGGGTCCGTCCTGGCAAACGGGGCATAACCGACCGAAACCGCCATAGTCTTGGTGAAAGCGGCCGGGTGGGTGCGGCCGCCGTCGGGGGTCCGGCAGGACCGAGCACAGGGAGCGAGGCGAGCCGGTGAGCAGTGAGGCGATCATGACGGACCGCGGCTGCGACTGCGACTGCGGCGGCCCGCAGCCGGCCGGCCAACTGCCCGACCTGCGGCTGCAGTCCGTGGTCGAGCTGGCCCAGGACATGGCCCGCGCGCTCACCCCGCTGGAGGCCGTCCGGGCCGCCGCAGCCCGCGCCACCGAGGCGCTCGGGGCCACCATGGCGGCCGTCTCCGTCTGGGACCGCGAATCCGGCCGGCTCCGGGTCCTGGTCAACCACGGGGAGCTCGCGCCCGGCGAGGAGGAACTGCCCGAGGACGAGTCCTACCCCGTCGCCGACTTCCCCGAGATCGTCACCTATCTGGAGGAGCGCTGGACCACCGGGCGCCTCCCCCGGGCCTGGCTGCAGACCGCCGAGAACGCCGAACCGCACGCCGGGCACGCCCACCCGACCGCCGGCGCGTACTGCCAGGAACGCGCCGCGGCGCTGCGCCGGCGCGGCCGCGCCTGCTGCGTGGTCGCCCCGATCGTCCTGCACGGGCAGGCCTGGGGCGAGCTGTACCTGGCCCGCAGCGTCGGGAAGCCCGGGTTCGTCGCCGCCGACGCCGACTACGCGACCCTGCTCGCGGCCCAGATCTCGGCCGGCCTCGCCCAGACCGAACGCCTCGCCGACCTGCGCAAACTCGCCTTCTCCGACCCGCTCACCGGCCTCGCCAACCGGCGCGCCGTCGACGCCCGGCTGGAGAGCGCCCTCACGGCGCACAACCGGGACAACACCGTGGTCTCGCTCGTCGTCTGCGACGTCAACGGCCTCAAGCGGGTCAACGACCAGCTCGGCCACGAAATGGGCGACCGGCTGCTCGAACGGTTCGCCCACCAGCTCTCGGTCGCCGCGGCCAAACTCCCCGGCAGCCTCGCCGCCCGCCTCGGCGGCGACGAGTTCTGCCTGCTCGCCGAGGGGCAGAAGGCCGACGAGGTCGTCGCCGTCGCCGAGGAGCTCTGCGCCCGGGCCCTGGCCCTGTCCGAGGGCGAGGGCGTCGCCTGCGGCGTCGCCTCCACCGGCGACTCCATCGGCCCGGTCACCACCCCCGACCGGCTCTTCCGGCTCGCCGACGCCGCCCAGTACCGGGCCAAGGCCGCCCGGGCCGCGCACCCCGTCGTCGCCGGGCGCAGCCACGGCCCCGGCTTCTCGCCCGACCCCACCGTGCTGCTCGCCGACGCCGCCGACCCGCACCACCGGGCCGACGGACGCGCCCGCCCCGGCCGGGCCGGGGCGGGCGACCGGCGGCGCTTCCGGGGCGCCGCGCACAGCGCCGACCCGGGCCAGCTGCTCACCGCCGTCCTCGCGGCCCTCGACCAGGCCGCCGCCGCCCGGGCCGTCCACCCCGCCGACACCCTCGGCAAGCTCGTCGTCGTCGCCGAGGCCTCCGCCCGGCTGCTCGACGCCGTCGGCTGGTGGGTCTCCTACGTCCCGCCCGGCTCCCACCTCATGCGCACCGCCCAGCACGCCGTCTACCGGATGACCAGAGGCCCCAGCAGCACCCGCGCCGAGACCCAGCGGGCCCAGATCGAGGCCCCGGACGCCGTCTTCGACCTGCGCCACTACCCGATGACCCGCCGCGCCGTCCGCGGCGGCGCCTTCGCCCTGCGCGCGGGCGCGGCCGGCAACGACCCGGCCGAGGAGGCCATGCTGGTCGTCTCCGGCTACCGCGGGATGGTCGCCGCCGGCGGCCAGAACCCGGCCGGCGGCTGGCTCGTCGAACTCTTCGCCGACGACGCCACCCTGCCGCTCGGCCAGGCGGTCTTCGCCATGCGCGCCCTGGTGGCCGTCGCCCTGGCGGGCGCGGCCTCGCCCCCGGTGGTGTGAGGCCGGGGCGGCTGGTCGGAGTGGTCAGGCCTGCCCGAGGGCGCGCAGGATCGCCTCGACCAGGCGGTCGGCGTGGGCGTGGTCGAGCGGGCCGAGGCGGTAGAGCCAGCGGTAGTGGAGCGGGCCGTAGAGGAGTTCGAGGGCGAGGTCGAGGTCCGCGTCGGGGGCGAGTTGGCCGGCCTCGCGGGCGCTGCGCAGGCGCTCGCGGGTGACGTCGAGGAGCGGGTCCAGCAGGCGGGTGCGGTAGTCGGCGTACAGGGCCGGGTCGTTGAGCAGTTCGGCGGTGAGGGCGCGGTAGGTGCGGTCGAGGGCGGGGTCGGCGAGCTCGTCGGCGGCGGGGCGCAGGACGGCCCGCAGGTCGGCGGCGAGGTCGCCGGTGTCGGGGAGGGCGAGGCTGCCCTCGTGCTCGTTGGCGGCGAGGAAGGCGTCGAAGACGACGGCGCCCTTGGAGGGCCACCAGCGGTAGATGGTCTGCTTGCCGACGCCGGCCCGGGCGGCGATCGCCTCGATGGTGAGCTTGCCGAAGCCGACGTCGGCGACGAGTTCGGCGGCGGCGGTGAGGACGGCGGCGCGGGAGCGTTCGCTGCGGCGGGCCGGGTCGGGGGCGGTTCTGTGGGCCATGGCGGAAATTCTAAGCGAAGCAACGAGACGGACCGTATCGTCTTGACGTGGCGCCGGACCCGGATCATGCTGGAGCGGCGCCAGCGAGACGGACCGTCTCGTCTCATTCCTAGCCCTGGAGGTCCCCATGACCCGCTCCGCGCACCCCGCCCACATCCTGATGGTCTCGATCCCGGCCCACGGGCACGTCAACCCCAGCCTCGCCGTGATCGCCGAACTGGTCGCCCGGGGCCACCGGGTCAGCTACGTCAACGACGCCTCCTTCGCCGGGGCCGTCGAGTCGACCGGCGCCCGCTTCGTCCCGTACCCGACGAGGCTGCCGCGCGCCGGCGGCCCGGACACCTGGGAGGAGGACCCGGTGGCGCTCCAGGAGCTGTTCCTGGACGACGCCCTCGCGATGTACCCCGTCCTGCTGGAGGCCTTCGCGGACGACCGCCCCGACCTGGTGCTCTGCGACATCGCGGGCTTCGCCGGGCGGGCGTTCGGCGAGCGGCTGGGCGTGCCGGTGGTGCAGCTGTCGCCCACCTACGTCGGCTGGGAGGGCTTCGAGCAGGACATGGCGGAGGTGTACGAGGCGATCCGCAGCGGGCCCGGCGGCGCCGAGCACTACCGGCGGTTCGCCGACTGGCTGGCCGAGGCCGGGACGGTGGAGCGCGACGTGGACGCCTTCAAGGGCCGCCCGGCGCGGTCCGTCGCCCTGATCCCGCGCGCCCTGCAGCTCAACGCGGACCGGGTCGACGAGCGGCGCGTCACCTTCGTCGGGCCGTGCTTCGGCGACCGCGCCCACCAGGGCGAGTGGCACCGGCCGGCGCACGCGGAGAAGGTGCTGCTGGTCTCGCTCGGCTCGGCCTTCACCCACCAGCCCGCGTTCTACCGGGCCTGCGTCCAGGCTTTCGGCGGCCTGCCCGGCTGGCACACGGTGCTCCAGGTCGGCGCGCACACCGACCTGGCCGACCTGGGCGAGGTGCCGGACACCGTCGAGGTGCACCGGTGGGTGCCGCAGCTGTCGGTGCTCGCGCAGGCGGACGCCTTCGTCACCCACGCGGGCATGGGCGGCTCCAGCGAGGGGCTGTACCACGGCGTGCCGATGATCGCCGTGCCGCAGGCCGTCGACCAGTTCGCCAACGCGGACGCACTGGTGGGGCTCGGCGTCGCCCGCCGCCTGGACACCGCGCAGGCCACCCCGGAGGCGCTGCGCGGCGCGCTGCTGGAGCTGGTCGGCGACCCGGCGGTGGCCGAGCGGCTGAAGGCGCTGGCCGCCGCCGGCCGGGCCGAGGGCGGCACCGCCCGGGCGGCGGACCTGATCGAGGCCGAGCTCAGGGGGTGACCGGCGCGGTGGGGGAGGGCGCCGCTGTCGAGGGCGTGGCGGGGGAGGGCGAGGCGATCCGGTCCGGCCGGGTGTAGACGTTCGCGCCCTCCCCGCGCAGGAAGCCCACCAGGGTCAGGCCCAGCTCCTCGGCGAGGTCCACCGCGAGCGAGGACGGCGCCGAGACGGCGGCCAGCAGCGGGACGCCCGCCAGCGCGGCCTTCTGGGTCAGCTCGAACGAGGCCCGGCCGCTGACCAGCAGGACGTGCCCGGTCAGCGGCAGCCTGCCCTCGCGCAGCGCCCAGCCGACCACCTTGTCCACCGCGTTGTGCCGCCCGACGTCCTCGCGGGCGCAGAGCAGTTCGCCGGTGGCGGCGTCGAACAGGCCGGCCGCGTGCAGGCCGCCGGTGGACTCGAAGGTGCGCTGGGCGGCCCGCAGCCGGTCCGGCAGGCCGTACAGCAGGGACGGCGGGACGGTGAGCGGGTCCTCGCCCACCGGGTGGCGGACGTGGGTGCGGACGGCGTCCACCGTGTCCCGGCCGCACAGGCCGCAGGCGCTGGTGGTGAGCAGGTTGCGGTGCGCGGACAGCGGCAGCGCGCGGGCGGCGCCGCGCAGGGTGGCGTCGACGACGTTGTAGGTGTTGGCGCCGGACTCGTCCGTCCCGGCGCAGTACCGCAGGGCGGCGAGCTCCTCGGCGGTGTGCACCAGCCCCTCGCCGACCAGGAACCCGGCCACCAGGTCGAAGTCCTGCCCGGGGGTGCGCATGGTGACGGTCAGCGGCTCGCCGCCGAGCCGGATCTCCAGCGGCTCCTCCGCCGCCAGCGAGTCCGGCCGCACCCCGCGCTCGTCCCCCCGCAGCCGCACCACCCGGCGCCGTGCCGTCGCCCGCGTCATCGCCCTGCCACCTCCGTGCGTGTCCGTGGCCACCAGCGTGCGGCACGGGGCGGCCCGGGCGAAAATCCTGTCGGCCGGTACGGGGTGTGCGATCGTGGCCGTTCCGGATGGCGACCACCTGTTGTCATATCTTCATTCACCTGATGTGATGGTGTATATGGATATGCACAGTGCTGTGGCCCCCGACGCTCCGCTGGTCCAGGTCGGCAAGGCCGACGTCAGCGCCGAGGACGTGCTGGCCGTCGCCCGGTGGAACGCCCGGGTCGAGATAGGCCCCGACGCCCTCGCCGAGATGGCGACGGCGCGGGCGCGGATCGACGCCCTCGCGGCCGAACCGCGCCCCGTCTACGGCGTGTCGACCGGATTCGGCGCGCTCGCCGTCCGGCACATCAGCCCCGAACTGCGGGCACAGCTCCAGCGGTCGCTGGTGCGCTCGCACGCGGCCGGGATGGGACCGGCCGTCGAGCGCGAGGTCGTCCGGGCACTCGTCTTCCTGCGGATGAAGACGCTGGCCTCCGGCCGGACCGGCGTGCGCCCGCTGGTCGCGCAGACCATGGCCGCCCTGCTCAACGCGGGCATCACCCCGGTCGTCCGGGAGTTCGGCTCGCTCGGCTGCTCCGGCGACCTCGCGCCGCTGTCGCACTGCGCGCTGGTCCTGATGGGCGAGGGCGTGGCCACCGGCCCGGACGGCGTGGAGAAGCCCGCCGCCGAACTGCTCGCCGCCGCCGGCATCGAGCCCGTCGAACTGCTGGAGAAGGAGGGCCTGGCCCTCATCAACGGCACCGACGGCATGCTCGGCATGCTGGTGATGGCCATCGCCGACCTGCAGCGGCTGTACACCACCGCCGACATCACCGCCGCGATGACCCTGGAGGCGCTGCTCGGCACCGACAAGGTGCTCGCCCCCGAACTGCACGCCCCGATCCGCCCCCACCCGGGCCAGGCGCTGAGCGCCGCCAACATGCTGGCCGTCCTCAAGGACTCCGGCCTCACCGGCCACCACCAGGACGACGCGCCGCGGGTCCAGGACGCCTACTCGATCCGCTGCGCCCCGCAGGTGGCCGGCGCCGGCCGGGACACCCTCGCCCACGCCCAGCTGGTCGCCTCCCGCGAGCTCGCCGCCTCGGTCGACAACCCGGTCGTGCTGCCGGACGGCCGGGTGGAGTCCAACGGCAACTTCCACGGCGCCCCGGTCGCGTACGTGCTGGACTTCCTCGCCATCGCCGCCGCCGACCTGGGCTCGATCTCCGAGCGCCGCACCGACCGGCTGCTCGACAAGGCCCGCTCGCACGGCCTGCCGGCCTTCCTGGCCGACGACCCCGGCGTGGACTCCGGCCTGATGATCGCCCAGTACACCCAGGCGGCGCTGGTCAGCGAGAACAAGCGGCTCGCCGTCCCGGCCTCGGTCGACTCGATCCCGTCCTCCGCGATGCAGGAGGACCACGTGTCGATGGGCTGGTCCGCCGCCCGCAAGCTGCGCCAGGCCGTCGACAACCTCGGCCGGATCCTTGCCGTCGAACTTACCGCCGCCGCCCGCGCCCTGGAGATCCGCCAGCAGGCCGACGGCGCGGGCCGGACGGCCCCGGCCACCACGGCCGCCATGGCCGCCGCCCGGGAGGCCGGGGTCGGCGGCGCCGGCCGCGACCGCTTCCTCTCGCCGGACCTGGAGGCGGCGGCCGCGCTGGTCGCCTCCGGGGAGCTGGTGCGGGCCGTGGAGCGGGTCACCGGGCCGCTGGCCTGAGCCGGCGTGAGCTGGGCTGACGCGGCGTGAGCTGGGCTGACACGGTGCGATCGGTGCGATCGGTGCGATCGGCGTGACGGGCCGTCGGGTCCGGTGCGGGCGGCGGGACGGCTGGTGCGGGCGGCGGGACTCAGTCCCAGTCGTCGCGGGACCGGGACCGGGACCGCGGCTCGTCCCGGTCCCGGCGGTTGCCGAATGCGGCGGCGAAGTTGACCCCGACGATGCCCGCCCAACTGACCAGCAGGCCGAAGAAGCCGCCGCCCTGCGGGCTGGCCGCGATCGCGGTGAGCGGGATGCCGAGGGCCAGCGAGATCACCGCCAGCCGGTTGCCGGGCCGGCCGGGCCCCGGCCCCGGGTGGTGCGGCCGACGCCGCTGCGCGGGCTCGTAGTCGTCCATCCGCTCGGCCACCCGGCGCTCGACCCGGGCGTCCAGACGGGCGTCCAGGCGGCTCAGGAACGAGTCGACCAGCTCCGGCTCGTACTCCTTGCCGAGTTCCTTGCGAGCGTGCAGGGCGGCGTCGAGGTCGCGCCGCAGGTCGTCCTGGCGAGTGTCCATGGGAACAGCCTGGGCCCGCGCCGGGGCGCGGTCCATCCGTCGGTGGGGGAATCCGGGCGGGTTCAGGGAGAATTCAGGGTTACCCCGAGCTCCCGACCCGCTCGGGCCGTCTCGCCCGGCATCCCGCCGTACGAGACGTCTTTGCCAGGCGCGACGCACTGCTGCACAGTCGTCGTCCGAATCTCTCGCATCCGGAGGTACCGCTGATGACCGCCACCGACGAGGCCGGCACGGTCGGCCCCTCCGCCCGGCTGCTCCAGCTGTTCGAAGGCCACCGACTGACGCCGACCCAGCGGCGGATCGCGCACTCGCTGGTCCGGCACGCCACCGAGGCGCCGTTCCTCTCCAGCGTCGAGGTCGCCGAACTCGCCGGCGTCAGCCAACCGTCCGTCACCCGCTTCGCGGTCGCCCTCGGCTACGACGGCTACCCGGCGCTGCGCAAACAGCTGCGCGAACTCGGCGCGGGCGAGACCGCCGCGCCGGAGACCCCCGACGACGCGGTGCGCAACGAGCACCAGCAGGCCGTGCTCGCCGAGATCGCCCACCTGCGCCACCTCGCCGAACTCCTCGCCGACCCCGAGCCGATCACCCGCGCCGCCCGGCTGCTCGCCGCCTCCCGCCCGCTGCCGGTGCTCGGCCTGCGGGCCGCCTCCGCGCAGGCGCGCGGCTTCGCCTACTTCGCCGCCAAGGTGCACCCGGACATCCGCCTCCTCGACGAGGGCGGCAGCATGCTCGCCGACCGGCTGGAACAGGCCGCCGCGGCCGGGGCCACCGCGCTGCTCTGCTTCGCGCTGCCGCGCTACCCGCGGGAGCTGATGGACGCGCTGGTGGTGGCCCGCGAGTGCGGGCTGACGGTGCTGACCGTCGCCGACAGCGCCTTCGCGCCGGTCGCCAAGCTCTCCGACCTGATGCTGCCGGCCGCCGTCGGCACCGGGCTGGTCTTCGACACCGCGTGCGCGCCGATGATGCTCGGCCGGGTGCTGTTGCAGCGCATGTGCGACGAACTCCCGGGCGCGGAGGCCCGGTTGGAGGCCATCGAGCAGTCCGCCGCGGCACGTGGCCTGTTTTTGGAGTAGACACGGCGGGGAGTAGCCGTCACGAACCCGGGCATCCCCTACAGCAGGGGGTGCCGCCCATGCGCGTGATCCACGAGATGAAGTTCGTCGCCCGCCTGGCCTCGGGTGTCGACGAATGGTCCTGCCCCACCTGCGGACGCCGCGTCACCCTGCGGCGCCTGCCCGATCCCGAACTGACCGTCCTCGACCCGGGAGACGAGTCCGCCGTGCACGTCGGCGTCATCGAACCCGACGCCCGCGCCGCCGCAGCTGCCGCCGAGAAGTACGGCCTCGGCCCGGTCCAGAACATCCCCCGCCCGCCGACCCCACCCGCCCCCGACGCCGCCGACCGCCGCTGGCTCGCCGAGATCGGCATCGACTGGGACGGCGACGCCGCGGCCTGACTCAGGCGCGGGGCGCGTACAGCGGCAGTGCGGAGGTGTCCAGCTCGGCGGCCAGCGGTGCGGGCAGCGGGACGGGCTCGCCGTACTTGCCGTGCAGCACGCCCTGGTACTCGCCGTCGCGGGGGTGGGTGCGAAGCGTCCAGACACCCTTGCGGGGGTCGACCGCGAGGAGGACCGGCACGCCCGCGACCGCGTACCAGCTGGTTTTCGTCGCGATGTGGCTGACCCGCTCGGAGGTGGAGATGACCTCCACGGCGAGCTCGACGTCGTGCGGGTCGGCCAGCCAGTCGTCGTCGTCCTCCCAGTCGGACGGCAGGACGACCAGGTCGGGTGTCGCGTAGTCCTCGGCGTCGCCGGGCATGTTGATCGAGGAGACCTCGTAGGCGCCGAGACCGGCCGGGAGGTTGCCGTCGAGTTGGCGGGACAGGCGCTTGACCGTCCCCGCGTGCTTGCCGCGAGGAGTGGGGGACATCACCAGGGTTCCTCCGATGATCTGGACGCGGAGGCCGGTGCTCCGCTCGATCTCCTCCGCCACATCCCGCAGTTTGCCGGGCCGCACGGTGATCGCCGTCATCGTGTTCTCCGTTCTCGTCGCTGGGCCGAGTGGCTGGTGTTCGCCGGGTTCAGGCTAGCGCGCCGAGTCGGTCGGCGGCGGGGCTGATCGGATGGGTTCGGGGTCTGGCCGGGAGGTGGTTGTTTGGATATATTCAGCCGAGCTGAATCTGAATGAATCCATCCGCAGGGAGGCCAGGACATGGTGCAGCAGGCGAGCGGGCCGCGTGAGGTCAGGGCGGCGCGGGGGACGGGGCTGACGGCGCAGGGGTGGCAGCAGGAGGCGGCCCTGCGGATGCTGATGAACAACCTCGACCCGGAGGTCGCCGAGCACCCGTCGAAGCTGGTGGTGTACGGCGGGACGGGCAAGGCGGCGCGGGACTGGCGCTCGTTCGACGCCATGGTGCGGACGCTGGAGGGGCTGAAGCAGGACGAGACCATGCTGGTCCAGTCCGGGCGGCCGGTCGGCGTCATGCAGACCCACGAGTGGGCGCCTCGGGTGCTGATCGCCAACTCCAACCTGGTCGGCGACTGGGCCAACTGGGAGGAGTTCCGCCGGCTGGAGAGCCTCGGGCTCACCATGTACGGGCAGATGACCGCCGGCTCGTGGATCTACATCGGCACCCAGGGCATCCTGCAGGGCACCTACGAGACCTTCGCCGCCGTCGCCAACAAGCGGTTCGACGGCACGCTGGAAGGCACCATCACCCTCACCGCCGGCCTCGGCGGGATGGGCGGCGCCCAGCCGCTGGCCGTCACCATGAACGGCGGCGTGGCGATCTGCATCGACTGTGACCCGTCCCGGATCGCTCGCCGGATCGAGCACCGCTACCTGGACGTCGAGGCCAAGGACCTCGGGCACGCGCTGGAGCTGGCCACCGCGGCCCGCGACAAGCGGCAGCCGCTGTCCATCGGCGTGCTGGGCAACGCCGCCGAGCTGGTCCCGCAGCTGCTCGCGATGGACGCGCCGATCGACATCGTCACCGACCAGACCAGCGCCCACGACCCGCTCGCCTACCTGCCGGTGGGCGTCGCCTTCGACGACATGGCGGACTACGCGGCGGCCAAGCCCGCCGAGTTCACCCAGCGGGCCCGCGAGTCGATGGCCCGGCACGTCGAGGCGATGGTCGGCTTCCAGGACGCGGGCGCCGAGGTCTTCGACTACGGCAACTCGATCCGCGGCGAGGCCCAACTGGCCGGTTACGACCGCGCGTTCGCCTTCCCCGGCTTCGTCCCCGCGTACATCCGGCCGCTGTTCTGCGAGGGCAAGGGCCCGTTCCGCTGGGCGGCGCTGTCCGGCGACCCGCAGGACATCCACAAGACCGACAAGGCCGTCCTCGACCTCTTCCCGGAGAACGAGTCGCTGCACCGCTGGATCAAGATGGCCCAGGAGAAGGTGCACTTCCAGGGCCTGCCCGCGCGGATCTGCTGGCTCGGCTACGGCGAGCGCGACAAGGCCGGCGAGCGCTTCAACGACATGGTCGCCTCCGGCGAGCTGTCCGCGCCGATCGTGATCGGCCGCGACCACCTCGACTGCGGCTCGGTCGCCTCCCCGTACCGGGAGACCGAGGCGATGCTGGACGGCTCGGACGCGATCGCCGACTGGCCGCTGCTCAACGCCATGGTCAACGTGGCCTCCGGCGCGTCCTGGGTCTCCATCCACCACGGCGGCGGCGTCGGCATCGGCCGCTCGATCCACGCCGGGCAGGTCACCGTCGCCGACGGCACCGCGCTGGCCGGCGAGAAGATCCGCCGGGTGCTCACCAACGACCCGGGCATGGGCGTGATCCGGCACGTGGACGCCGGCTACGACCGGGCCACCGAGGTCGCCGCCGAGCGCGGCGTCCGCGTCCCCATGGGTGAGCTGTGACGTCCTCGTTCGAAGAGATGTGGGCGGAGCTGCTCCCCGTGGGCCGCTCCGCCGCCTCCGGCGGCTACCGCCGCTTCGCCTGGAACTCCGCCGACGCCGAGTGCCGGGCCTGGTTCGAGCAGCAGGCCCGGGACCGCGGCCTCGCCTACGAGCTGGACCGCAACGGCAACCAGTGGGCCTGGCTGGGCGATCCGAACGCGGGCGGGGCGGTCGTCACCGGCTCGCACCTGGACTCCGTTCCGGACGGCGGCGCCTTCGACGGCCCGCTCGGCGTGGTCTCCTCCTTCGCGGCCCTGGACGAACTCCGCGCCCGCGGGGCCGAGTTCACCCGCCCGCTGGCGATCACCAACTTCGGCGACGAGGAGGGCGCCCGGTTCGGCGTGGCCTGCATCGGCTCCCGCCTGTCCGCCGGCGTGCTCTCCCGCGAGGCCGCGTACGAGCTGCGCGACGCCGACGGCGTCCGGCTGCCCGACGCGATGGAGCGGGCCGGCTACGACCCGGGCGCGATCGGCGCGGACGACGACCGGCTGGCCCGGATCGGCGCCTTCGTCGAACTCCACGTCGAGCAGGGCCGCCTCCTCACCGAGGACCGGCCGGTCGGCGTGGCCAGCGCGATCTGGCCGCACGGCCGCTGGCGGTTCGACTTCCACGGCGAGGCCAACCACGCCGGCACCACCCGGATCGAGGACCGCCGCGACCCGATGCTGACGTACGCCAACACCGTGCTCGCGGCCCGCAAGAAGGCCCGGCAGGCGGGCGCGCTGGCCACCTTCGGCAAGGTCGCGGTCGAGCCCAACGGCACCAACGCGATCGCCTCGCTGGTGCGCGGCTGGCTGGACTCCCGGGCCGCCGACGAGGCGACGCTCACCGCGCTGGTCGAGGAGATCGAGCAGGCCGCCGCCGAGCGCGGCGGGCGCGACGGCGTCCGGGTCGAGCTGACCCGCGAGTCCTACACCCCGGTGGTGGACTTCGACGGCCCGCTGCGCGACCGGCTCGCCAAGCTGCTGGACGCCCCGGTGCTGCCCACCGGCGCCGGACACGACGCCGGGATCCTGGCGTCGGCCGTCCCGACCGCCATGCTGTTCGTGCGCAACCCCAGCGGGGTGTCGCACTCCCCGGCCGAGCACGCCGAGGAGGCCGACTGCCTGGCCGGGGTCGCCGCCCTCGCCGACGTACTGGAGGACCTGGCGTGTCGCTGAGCCCCTTGACCTCGGGGACCGAGCCGGTGGCGTACTGGGCGCAGTACGCCTGGCTGCCGCACCCCAACGGGCCGGTGGTCGAGCGCAACGTGCTGATCACCACCGGCCCCGGCGGCCGGATCACCGCGGTGACCCCGGACAGCGGGCCCTGCCCGCCCGGGGCCGTCCGCCTCGACGGGCTGCTGCTGCCCGGCCAGGCGAACGCCCACTCGCACGCCTTCCACCGGGCGCTGCGCGGCCACGTCCAGGTCGGCTCCGGCACCTTCTGGACCTGGCGCGACACCATGTACCGGTTCGCCGGGGCGCTCGACCCGGACCGCTACCTGGCGCTCGCCACCGCCGTCTACGCCGAGATGGCGCTGGCCGGGGTCACCGCCGTCGGCGAGTTCCACTACCTGCACCACGCCCCCGGCGGCGCCCGCTACGACGACCCCAACGCGATGGGCGAGGCGCTGATCGAGGCCGCCGCCCGGGCCGGCATCCGGATCACCCTGCTCGACACCTGCTACCTGTCCGCCGGCTTCGGCGCCGAGCCGACCAGGCCGCAGCAGCGGTTCAGCGACGGCGACGCCGAGGCCTGGGCGGTGCGGGCGGACGCGCTCAAGCCCCGCGAGCACGCCCGGATCGGCGCCGCCGTCCACTCGGTGCGGGCCGTCCCGGCCGAGCAGCTGGGCACCGTCGCGCAGTGGGCGGCGGTGCGCGAGGCGCCGCTGCACGTCCACCTGTCCGAGCAGACCGCCGAGAACGACGCCTGCCTCGCCGCGCACGGCGTCACCCCGACCCGGCTGCTCGCCGACCACGGCGTGCTCGGCCCGCGCACCTCGGCCGTGCACGCCACCCACCTCACCGACGAGGACGTCCGGCTCCTCACCGACACCTCCACCACCATCTGCATGTGCCCCACCACCGAGCGGGACCTCGCGGACGGCATCGGCCCGGCCCGCCGGCTCGCCTCGGCGGGCTGCCCGGTCACCCTGGGCAGCGACAGCCACGCCGTCATCGACCCGTTCGAGGAGGCTCGCGCCCTGGAGCTGAACGAGCGGCTGCGCACCCGCACCCGCGGGCACTGGACGGCCAACCTCCTGCTGCGGGCCGGCACCGAGGACGGGCACGCCTCGCTCGGCTGGCCGGAGGCGGGGCGGGTCGAGGCCGGCGCGCTCGCCGACTTCACCGTGATCGCCCTGGACTCGGTGCGCACCGCGGGCCCGCCGCCCCGCCTCGGCGCCGAGACCGCCGTCTTCGCGGCCTCGGCGGCCGACGTGCGGCACGTGGTGGTCGGCGGCCGGCAGATCGTCCGGGACGGCGTGCACCAGCTCGTCGCGGACGTGCCGGGCGCGCTGCGGGACTCGATCGGCGCGCTGGACCACTGACCTCTTTGTTCAATTCCCTTCGGAAGGCGTTGTCTTGAGCACCAGGACCACCTTGATCACGGGCATCGGCAGCCTGGTCACCAACGACCCCGGGCACGGCACCGGGCCGCTCGGCCTGCTCACCGACGCGGCCGTGGTGCTGGACGGCGGCACCGTCGCCTGGGTCGGCCCGGCAGCGCAGGCCCCGGCGGCGGACGAGCGCTTCGACGCCGAGGGCCGGGCGCTGCTGCCCGGCTTCGTCGACTCGCACGCCCACCTGGTGTTCGCGGGGGATCGTACGGCCGAGTTCAACGCCCGGATGTCCGGGCAGGCGTATTCGGCGGGTGGCATCCGGACGACGGTGGCGGCCACCAGGGCGGCGAGTGACGCCGAACTGGAGGCCAACCTGGCCGGATTCGTCCGGGAGGCGCTGCGGCAGGGCACCACCACCATCGAGTGCAAGTCCGGCTACGGGCTGACGGTCGAGGACGAGGCGCGGGCGCTGCGGATCGCCGCGCGGCACACCCCGGAGACCACCTACCTGGGCGCGCACGTGGTCGCGCCCGAGTACGCCGAAGACCCGGCCGGGTACGTCGACCTGGTCACCGGCGAGATGCTGGACGCCTGCGCCCCGCACGCCCGCTGGGTGGACGTGTTCTGCGAGCAGGGCGCCTTCGACGGCGACCAGGCGCGGGCCGTTCTGACGGCGGGGATCGAGAAGGGCCTCACACCGCGCGTGCACGCCAACCAGCTCACGTACGGGCCCGGCGTGCAGCTCGCGGTGGAGCTGGGGGCCGCCTCGGCGGACCACTGCACCCACCTGACCGACGAGGATGTCGCGGCACTGGCGGGGTCGGCGACGGTCGCGACGCTGCTGCCGGGGGCGGAGTTCTCGACGCGGGCCGAGTACCCGAGCGGGCGCAGGCTGCTGGACGCGGGCGCGGTGGTGGCGCTGTCCACCGACTGCAACCCGGGCTCCAGCTTCACCAGTTCGATGGCGTTCTGCATCGCGGTCGCGGTGCGCGAGATGGGCATGACCCCCGACGAGGCGGTCTGGGCGGCAACCCTGGGCGGTGCCCACGCGCTGCGGCGCAGCGACGTCGGCACCGTCACGGTCGGCGCCCGCGCCGACCTGCTGCTGCTGGACGCGCCCTCGCACGTGCACCTGGCCTACCGCCCGGGCGTGCCACTGACGGCGGCGGTCTGGCGAGCTGGCGTCCGGGAGGTCTGAGTAGCCGCAGCCGGAACGGCCAGCATGCCCCGATGCCGATTTCTCCCAAGGTCGTCAGGGCTGACGGTAGGCGCGGACAAGCAGGGTGTCTGCAGCGCGTGTACTCGGCACGGTGGGAGGGAGCCGGTCGACACTGATCTTCGTGAACCCCGCCTCGTCCAACAGCTTCGTCCAGACGGCCTCCTGGAGAACCCAGCGGCGCATGGTTGCCGGGGCGCCGTCCGGGGTGCGGGCCGGAACGTCGGCGTGCTGGACGTCCGGTTCAGCGGGGGCTCCACCGAGGTAGTGGCCCAAGGTGGAGGCGGCCAGCAGTCCGCCGGGTCGCAGGGCGCGGGCAGCGGCCGGGAGCAGCTGGCGAGGGTCGGCGAAGTCGAGGCTGCCGAACACCGAGTAGAGCACGTCGTACTCGTCTGGATGCGCCTCCAGGTGCGCGGTCGCGCCGGCGCGCACCGTGCGCAGGCGCGGTACGAGGTGGCCGTAGAGGTCGCAGGCCATCGCGTGCTGGGCGGGGGAGGCGTCGATCGCGTCGACCCGCGCCGGAGAGTGGTGGGCGACGAGGTGCGCGGCATGACGGGCGGCACCCGCGCCGAGGTCCGCCACGACGAGGCCGGTGATGTCCCCCAGCACCTCGGTTTCAGGCCCGCCGTCCTGGGCCCAGACCCAGTGGAAGGCGCCGGGGACGGTCCGGTTGGTGTCAGCGCGGGTGCGGCCGTAGTGATGCCAGAGGTCCGGCACACCGGAGTGGACGGGTGAGGTGGTCGTCACCCGGGTCATCCTCGCGTCCGGCGTGCGCCGGCGCAGGGGTTTGGGTGAACTCCACCCTTCCGGGTCGCGGTGGCCCCGGACTGAGCTCGGGGCCACCGCAACTGTCCGGTCAGTGCGAGTCGTTGCCGGGGTGGCAGGGGCTGCACTTGGAGGCA
Source organism: Kitasatospora sp. NBC_01300 (assembly GCF_041435235.1). Lineage (NCBI taxonomy): Bacteria > Bacillati > Actinomycetota > Actinomycetes > Kitasatosporales > Streptomycetaceae > Kitasatospora > Kitasatospora sp. NBC_01300. The sequence continues at coordinate 4,848,130 of NZ_CP108408.1, forward strand.
TCCGCCCACAGCGGCAGGTCCACGTCCCAGCCGTCTGCTGCTATGAGCTGGGCGGTGCGCAGCACGGTGCCGTCGTCCTTGTACTCGACGGCCGGCACGTGGTGCAGGAAGTGGCCGTTGTTGTGCTTCTGGCACAGCTCGGCGTAGGCGACGGTGTCCAGGATGATCGTGTGGACGCCGATGTCCACCAGCGAGCTGGGGCCGAGGCCCAGGTGTTCGCTGCGGTGGGCCATCGCGGTCAGCAGGTAGGCGTAGCCCTGGCCGAGGACGCGGGCGGCCATGATGGTGTCGTAGGGGTAGTCGCGCATCAGGAGGCCGATCTGCTTGTCCCACAGGTCGGCGGGGATGTGGTCGCGCACGTTCCGGAGCGGGCCGACGATCGGGTCGGCGGGTGCAACTGCGGTTGCCATGGTTCCTCCGACTGTTGTTGGGGCACCTGGTGACGCCGGGCGCTGCCCGGCGGCTCTGTGAAATCTACGGACCAATTCTCTTATTGCTCAAGGAAGTTGCGGAGAATTGCGGATGCCTCACCCCAGTGAGTCGATCGCGGCGGTGATCAGTGCACGGGCGGCGCCGCCGTGAACGGCCAGGGCGCCGAAGCGCACGAATGCCTGCGCGTAGAGGGCGAGGTCGCTGGGCGCGGTCACGGTGACCTGGGCCGACAACAGCTCCACCCCGGCCTGGCGGTCGTCGAACAGGTTGAAGGTCTCCGTGGGCCACATGGTGCGGGAGGCTGTGAACGGGATGACGCCGAGCGAAACCGAAGGCATCGACATGACCCTGAGCAGGCTGCCGAGTTGTTCGGCCATCACCGTGTCGTCGCCGATCCGATAGCGCAGCACGGATTCCTCGATGACTGCGACGAAGCGGCGCCCGCCCTCGAAGACGACGCTGGAACGGGCGAGCCGGGCTTCGACCGCGTCCGCCACGTCGTCCGGGGTCTGGCGGACGTCGGCCACCGTGCGCAGCAGGGCGCCGGCGTACTCCCGGGTCTGCAGGGCACCGGGAACGACGCGGGAGGAGTAGGCACGGAAATGGCGGGTGCGGGTGTAGAGAGGCACCCGGGCTTCCTGGGCGTGACGCAGGCCGGTCCGGGTGATGCGCCGCCACTCGACGTACAGGGAGTCCGCCGCCCTGTTGGAGGCGATCAGATCGGGCGCTTGGCCGTCGGCGCCGCAGGCGCGGCACCACGTGCGAATGTCCGAGTCGGACGGGGCGGCCTTGGCGTTGAGGATGCGGGAGGTTTTGGCGGGGTGCCAGCCGCAGAGGGCGGACAGTTCCCTGCCCTTCAGGCCGGCGTTCCGCATCAGCTCGCCGAGGCGGGTAGCGAGGGTCGCGCGGGCCGCCTGGACGCTGGAGGACGGGGAGATCGGCATCGTCACTGGGGCGCTCGAAACCGGTGGCGGTCAGATGCTGAACTTCTCGTGTGGTACGGCCCGTTGCCAGACCGCCTCGAACGCGGTGGCGCACAGTAGGGCCACCGCAGGGTCGTCGCTGAAGGACGGCCCAGCACTCTCCCCGTCGCCGGTGAAGTGGTTGAACCGCACCAACTCGCCGTCGAACAGCCAGAAGTCGCAGCCCGGCAGGGCGAGGTCCGCTGCCTGCCGTCGCGGCAGCCAGCGGATCTGCTCGCCCGCGGCGATGTTGGTGAACGTCCCGGAGTGCTCGAACCGGATGTACTCCGAGACCGGCTCAGACACGATCCGGGCACGGCGAACCTCGACGCCCCGGCTCACGGTCTTCTCGATCAGCGTCAGCCACGGACGCCACCAGGACGCACGGTCGGCCGGGTCGTAGCGGAAACCGTCCCGCCAAGCGGCGACCGCCTCCGCCTCCTTCACTACGCTGTAGGAGTCACGCATCTCCAGGTGAACCGCGCTGGAGCGCGTAGCAGTCAGCTGCTCAGCGAACGTCGGCACCTTCGGCGGCATCGCATGCCTTCCTCAAGATCGGCACCATGCGGGCCGGCAGCCGGACCACATCCTCCGAATCGGGGATGCTCCCGGTCTCCCGGCACTTGGCGCGCAGCTTCTCGGTAGCCTTCCAGCCCTGCACGACGATCTCGTCAGCCTCGTCGTCGTACCAGACGGTCGGGCACTCGTCGTCCCCGGTATTGGGGTCGATCCCGATGAACCGTAGTGCCATGCCAGCTTCCCCTTGCAACTCGGTTGCGTGGATTTGCATGACGATTCCCGGATGAGCAACTGTCGTCAAGAGTGCGTACTCCGAGTGCAGTTGCAACCCATCGGCCACATTCGAGTTGCTGGCGGCCTCTTGCGGGAAGCAAGAGGCCGCCGGACCGATTCGCTCAGGGGTTGGTGGTGAGGTGGTCGAACTCGCCTGCCTTGGCGCCCTGGAGGAACGTGGCGAACTTGAGGGACGTGGTGCAGACGATGACGTGTGCGTCGTCGGACTCGCGTACTTCGATCAAACCGTCGATGGAACGCACCTCGACGCAGTTGTCGCTTGCGCCCGAGTAGCTGGACTTCTGCCATGCGGAGTTAGACATGCTGACCTGCCATTTCTTCCTTGATCGACTGCAGGAAGTCCCGTGACTTCTCCTCGGAGAGCGCCGTGGAGTCCATCATGGCAAGGAGGGCGCGAAACCTCGTAAGGTGGGTGGGGCTGTCGAAGAGCTGGACGCCATGGCCTGTGTCCATCTGCGCGGCGTCCAGGTCCGTTATGGGCCCTTCGGCATAGGTGAAGTTCTCGCACGGGCTCGGGACAGCGCCAGCAGCGAACGGTACGACTCGGACCGAGATGCTGGGCTGCTCTGAGTCGGCGAGGAGTGCGTCGACCTGCTCGACGTTGACCTTCGGATCACTGAACTGCATGCGCAGGGCCGCCTCATGGATGAAGGCGGTGTACGGCGTCGCTCCAGATCGGATGATGCGCTGCCGTTGCATGCGGAAGGCTGTCTTGAGATCGACCTCGTGACGCAGCGGTGGCGGGTAGGCCTGAGCGAACAATGCTGCCGTGTAGGCGCCGGTCTGGAGCAGGCCGGGGACGAAGGTAGTCCCGTAGGTCGAGAGCCTGCGAGCGTGACCCTCCAGTTCAGCGACGTTGAGGAAGTCTGTTGCCAGCGTTTCTCGATACTCCTCCCACCACCCGGGCTTGCCTCGCTCGGTGATGACGTCGGCGAGCGCGTCGATCAGCGGCTGGTTGGAGCACATGCATGTCGTGGCGATCGTGTGCAGCCGCTCCACGCTGATGCCGATCTTCCCCGCCTCCATCTGCGTCACCTGGGCCGGATTCATGCCGACCGCTCTGCCGAGCTGGCTGCCGCCGAGGCCGATCTGCTCTCGCATCCTCCGCAGTTCTGTTCCCAGCCTGCGCTGACGGAGTGTGGGGTTCGTACGAGCCATGGTTCCTTCCGGGGCGAGGGTGGTCCAAGTCTGCCGCGTGGCCTGACATGGGTCCATCTGAGACCGCCAGCCACGATCGAGGGAATATTTGGATCCCATGGAAATTTTCTCATGGATCTGAGTTATCGTCATTCTCAGCTCGAACCGACGGATCGTCAGTAATGCCTGCACTCAGGGCAGTAGGCGCCTGCTGCCCTGAGTGCACGCCGAAGAGAAGCCGCCGCCCCGGCCTGGCTCACGGCGACGACCCCGTCACCACCTCTCCCCACACCACAGCCTCCCGGAGGTTCCCGTGTGCACCCGTAACACCCCCTCGCTCACCCTCTCCCGCCAGGCCCTGCGGGACGCCATGACCCGCAGCGGCTGGGACGCCGACGCCGTCTTCAACGCCGAACTCGCCCTCTGCGAGCTCATCGTCAACGCCTGGCGGCACGGCGACACCCCCGCGCCCGTCGTCTGGTTCTCCATCCTCGACCGCACCCTCCGTGTCACCGTCTCCGACGAGAGCGACGCCCTCCCGCAGCCGCGCACGCCCGCCGACCTCGCCGAGACCGGTCGGGGCCTCCAGCTCGTGGACGGCCTCACCCACCGCTGGGGCGTCGACCCGCAGAAGCGCGGCAAAACCATCTGGTACGAGCTGGACTCCCGCGCGTGACCCGCGACCCCATCGTGCCGGAGGACCCCCGGATGCGCGACTACACCAAGCCCCAAATCATGTCTCTCCTAGGGGAGTTGCATAGGCGCGGCCTGCCGCACGGGCTCCTCTGGGGGTCCGCCTCGACGGGCGGGACCACCATCGACGGACGCATCCTGATCGACTTCGGGAACGCGCCGGTCAGCACTCTGCTCAACCTCCTCCGCCTGCTCCGCGACCTGGACGATGACGACGAGGAGCGGCACCGGTGAAGTTCTTCGTCGGCGCGATCCTCCTCGCCCTCCTCGCCCTCGCCATCACCACCGTCGCCCTCGGCGTCCTCGCCACCCTCAAGATGCCCCACCCCGACGACCGCGACGACCAGCACTGAACCGCGCGAAGGCCCTCGCCCACCCGGGCGAGGGCCTCGCGGGCGCCCACTCAGCGTCAGTCCGCTTGAAGCTCCTTCACCACCTGCTCCGCCAACACGCGGGCGCCCTGAAGGCGAGGGTCCTCGGGATGCGCGTACGGCCCGAGGATCTTCGCCGCGACGAACAAGGTCATCAGCTTGCCGTCCCGGCTCGCGAAGTCGCCGCTCCGCTCGACACGGACACGATCAGCCAGCGCAGGCACGGCAAGCGACGCCGCCCACAGCGTGGCAGCGTCCAGGCCACGCGGGGCCATACCCCAGTCTTCCCAGTCGAAGACGCAGAACTCGGGCGCCGTCACGTTCGCCCAGTTCAGATCCGCATGCGCCGGACACCACTCGCTCACCGTGGCGTCGATGCCCGGGAACACCTGACGGATCGTCCGAGTCACCAGCTCCTGGGTGATCGTCTCCGTGTCCGGCGTGGCGATCCGATTCGTTCGCTGCCCCGCGAGCGCATCGAGAGAGGCGTTCAGCTCCGGCCACCAGCTGGGCGGCAGGTCGGGACCCTCGGTCACAACGGCGGACCCCGCCGGGGCGGATGGCAGTAGTTCGGTTTCATCGGCTCGCCACATGACTGGCTCGACCTCATCATCCCGCCAGGCGATGCCGGCCAGCCACGCGGGCTTCGCAATCCCTCGCAGGGCCTCGGCGGAGGGGGTGCCGTCCCAGCCCTGGACACCGATTCGATCGAGTCCTCGCCGCTCGATGCGTACCCACGTGCCACGCGTCGTGCCGGCTCCCACGGATCGGCGTTTGCGGACCACTGTCGCCCTGTTGAGTTGCGTGCCCAAGGCCGTCTCGACACGTACCAGCACCTCGTCCACCGGTGCCCGGCGCAGATCCGTCATGGGACAACGGTAGCGATGCTCAGCGGAGTTGGGGCTCGCTCCAAACGGGACGCTGTTGGTCAATCATTGGCCAACGGGTCCCCCCAGGGTGAGCGTCTCGCGGTTGCACGTGTGCAGGAAACGCGCGTCCGGTTTGCGGCGCACCGTGCCCGCTGCGGCAGCCCTGGCCGCAGACCGACCGGCCCGGCTACCTGGCGCAGGAAGTCGGCCCGGCCGACCTCCTGCGCGTTCAGGTGCTTTCTACACGCCAGTGACCAGGCTGCGGCGTTCGGTGGCGCGGGCGCCGCTCAGCCCACGCCCAACGATCTCCGCAGGAACTCCAGTTCATGCAGCAGCAGGTGCTCCACCACCGCCTCGTCGGTCGGCCGGTGGCCGGTGGCGCGTAGTGGTAGGACCTCGTGCGGGCGTCCGGCGGCGAGGAGGGCGTGGGAGAGCCGCAGGGTGTGCGCGGGGAGGACGTTGTCGTCGGCGAGGCCCTGGATCAGCAGGAGCGGGCGGCGCAGCTCCGGGGCCCCGGCGATCAGGGAGCCGTCGTCGTAGTGCTCGGGGTGTTCGTCGGGGTGGCCGAGGAAGCGTTCCTGCCAGTGGGTGTCGTAGAGCCGCCAGTCGGTGGGGGCGGCGCCGGCGGAGGCGGCGTGGAAGACGTCCGGGCGGCGCAGGACGGCGAGGGCGGCGAGGTAGCCGCCGTAGGACCAGCCGCGGATGCCGACCCGGTCGAGGTCGAGCAGTCCGGGCCGCAGCCGGGCGGCCTGGTGCAGGCCCTCGACCTGGTCCGCCAGGGCGGGGCCGGCCTTGTCGCCGTAGATCGTCTTGTCCCACCGCGGCCCGCGCCCGGGGGTGCCGCGGCCGTCGACGACCAGCACCGCGAAGCCCTGGTCGGCGAACCACTGGGAGACCCGGCCCCACCACGCGCCGCCGCTGGTGACCTTGTGCATCCCGGGCCCGCCGTACGGGTCGAGCAGCACGGGCAGCGGGGCGCCGCCGGGGCGGTGGCCGGTGGGCAGGAAGAGCGCGGCGCGCAGCTCGCGGGGGCCGAGGCGGAGCAGTTCGGGGCGTGCGGTGAGGACGGGCGGCTGCGCGTACGAGGCCATCGGGTGCGCCGTCCGGTCGTCGCGGTGGACGGTGGTGCGGCCGGCCGGGAAGCCCTCGGAGCGGGTGGTGACGACGAGGGCGGCGCCGCGCCGGATGCCCGTGTGGACGCCGGGGCCGCTGCTCAGCCGCCGGATGCCGCGGCCCGGTTCGTAGTGCCAGAGGTGGGTCTCGGTGGGGTCCTCCAGGGCGGTGAACAGGACCTGTTCGCCGTCCGTGCCGAGCACCTCCCACAGCTGTAGTCCGGGCGGGGTCACCGGCTCGCCGTCGACGGTGAGGTGCCGGGTGTCGCCGAGGTCGGCGGTGTCGACCAGGGCGCCGCCGGCGGTGCGCGCGGGCAGGCCGGGGAGGAGCTCGACCCAGTGCTCGTCGCGGCGTTCGGCGAGCACCCGGGTGGCGCCGTCGGGCCCGATCGCCAGGGTGCGGACGGTGCGCTGGTCGCGGCTCTGCACGGCGGCGTACGGGCCGTGGGCGTCCCAGCCGGCGGCGGTGAGGTACTCGAACGCGGTGCGGTCCCAGCGGACCTCGGTGCGGGTGCCGTCGAGGCCGAGCAGCAGGAGCGAGACCTCGGCGTTGGCGGTGCCGGCCAGCGGGTAGCGGATCACGCGGGGCGGGCGCTGCGGGTCGGTCGGGTCGGCGAGGTGCACGCGGTGGACGGGGCGCTCGTCGACGCGGGTGACGAGCAGTGCGGTGCCGTCGGGGGACCACCAGTGGCCGCGGGTGCGGTACATCTCCGCGGCGGCGACGTACTCGGCGACGCCGTACGCGACGTCCCCGGCCTCGGGCTCGGCGAGCGCCCGGTCGTCCGTGGCGCTCCCGTCGTCCGTGCCGTCCGCGTCGTTCGTGCTGTTGACGGTGACCACGCGCAGGGCGCCGTCGCCGGTGTAGGCGATCCGGCGGCCGGTCGGGTCGAGCCGCGGGTCGTGGACGCCGGTGGCGGTGGGGACGGCGCGGACGGTGCCGTCGGCGGTGTCGGCGAGCCAGAGGGCGCCGTCGAGCGCGAAGGCGGCGAGCCGGCCGGTGGCGTCGGTGCTGTAACCGGTGATGCCGTCGGTGGAGGGGCCGGCGCCCAACGCGGCCGGGTCGGCGATCAGCCGTTCCCGGCCGGTGGCGGTGTCGAGCGCCCAGAGGCAGGCGAGCGGGTCGGTGCCGCCGCGGCTGCGCAGGAACAGGACGGCGGCGCCGTCGGCGGTGATGCCCGGGTGGGTGGGGGCGCCCAGGGTGAAGCACCGGGTGCGGGCGAGCTGGCGCGGTAACGGGTCGGTCGTCATGCCGGGCACCATAGGCACGGCCGACGCGGCGTTGTCGAGCGGAAAACGGCCGGGGCCGTCGCGGATCTCAGGAATCCGCGGCGGCCCCGGCTCGGGCGGGCGTGGGCGTCAGTGGACGTCGCCCATGAGCTTGACGACCCGCTTGCGGTACGTCGCCAGCGCGATGCCGGCGACGATCGCCATGGCGCCCTGGACCGCGAAGTACCAGGTGCTGCCGACCACCTTGTCGCCCAGCACCAGCTGGAAGATGGCGGCCACGCAGTCGCCGGCGGTGACGGCGAGGAACCAGACGCCGACCATCTGGCTGGCGTACTTGGTGGGGGCCAGCTTGGTGGTGACGGACAGGCCGACGGGGGAGAGGGCGAGCTCGCCGACGGTCTGGACCAGGTAGACCGTGGCCAGCCACAGCGGGGTGACCTTGGCGTCGCCGGAGGCGGCGCCCATCGCCGCCATCATGACCAGGAAGGACGCGCCGATCATCAGCAGGCCGAAGGCGAACTTCATGGTGGTGCTGGGGTTCTTCGACCGGCGGGCCAGGGCGACCCAGAGCCAGGCGAAGACCGGGGCCAGCGCCATGATGTACAGCGGGTTGAGCGACTGGAACCAGCTGGACGGGAAGTTGATCCCGAACAGCGTGGAGGCGGTGTGGTCCTTGGCGAAGACGTTCAGCGTCGAGCCGGACTGGTCGTAGATCATCCAGAACACGGCGGCGGCGACGAAGAACCAGATGTAGCCGCTCATCTTGGACTGCTCGTCCGAGCTGAGGTCCTTGTCGCGCTTCACCTTGGCGAACACGAAGACCGGGATCGCCAGGCCGGCGATGGACAGCGGCCAGACCGCCCAGTCGATGGTGAAGTGGCCGGTGGAGACGACGATGCCGTAGAAGACGACCGCCGCGGCCAGCCAGATGCCGGCCTTGCGGAAGATCTTGCGCTTCTCGTCCGCGCCGATCGGCGAGGTCACGATGTCGCTGGTGGGGCTCAGGTGGCGGGTGCCCAGCAGGAACTGGAGCAGGCCGAGCGCCATGCCGATGCCGGCCAGGGCGAAGCCCAGGTGCCAGTCGACCTTCTGGCCGACGGTGCCGACCACCAGCGGGGCGAAGAAGGCGCCGAGGTTGACGCCCATGTAGAAGATCGTGAAGCCGCCGTCGCGGCGCGGGTCGTTCGGGCCGTCGTAGAGGTGGCCGACCATCGTGGAGATGTTGGCCTTGAGCAGGCCCGAGCCCACCGCGATGCAGACCAGACCGGCGAAGAACGCGCCGGTGAACGGCACGGCCAGCAGGAAGTGGCCGGCCATGATGATCGTGCCGCCGATCGCGACCGTCTTGCGGGCGCCGAGGAAGCGGTCGGCGATCCAGCCGCCCGGGAGGGCCAGCAGGTAGACCATGGCCGTGTAGACGCTGTACACGGCGCCGGCGGTCGCCAGCTTCATGCCGAGGCCGCCGTCCGTGACGGAGGCGGTCATGTAGAGCACCAGCAGGGCGCGCATGCCGTAGTAGCTGAAGCGCTCCCACATCTCGCTCAGGAAGAGCGTGGCGAGCCCTCGGGGGTGACCGAGGAAGGTCTTGCCGCTGGGCGAGGCCGGGGTGAGGCCGGCTTCCAGGGTGGTAGACGCCATGAGTAGGGGTTCCTTGCCTGACAGCGTCCGCCAAGGGGGGTGGCGGCGGACGTGGACGGAACCACTCTACGTGGCGATATTTAGCGTTATCAGATGACAAAAGCCACGAATCAGGTATGGGAATGGCAAAGTCCGTGACAGATCTGCCCGATCTATCCATGGTAGACGGGCAAATTTCCCTTCAATTTCAAGATTGAAGGCCGGATTCTTCGCCGAACGGGCGGTCTGCGACGGCGTGTTGAGCCTGAAGGTGCTCTTGTGTAACGATCACGCTCTGTGAACTACCTCACAAGGCAGTCCGCCATACCCGGGCGGACTACCATCACCACATGACCTGTGTGCTGCTCGCCGAGGACGATCCGGCGATCTCCGAACCGCTCGCCCGAGCCCTGCGACGTGAGGGCTATGAGGTGCTCGTCCGGGAGGACGGTCCGACCGCACTGGCCGCGGGCCTGACCGAGGAGGTCGACCTCGTCGTCCTCGACCTCGGCCTGCCCGAGATGGACGGCCTGGAGGTCTGCCGTCGCCTGCGCGCCGACGGCAAGAGCTGCCCCGTCCTGGTGCTCACCGCCCGCGCGGACGAGGTGGACACCGTGGTCGGCCTCGACGCCGGTGCCGACGACTACGTGACCAAGCCCTTCCGCCTGGCCGAACTGCTCGCCCGCGTCCGCGCCCTGCTCCGGCGCGGCAACGTCGACCAGCTCACCACCGGCGCGCACGGGGTGAAGATCGACATCGAGTCCCACCGCGCCTGGCTCGGCGAGGAGGAGCTCACCCTCTCCGCCAAGGAGTTCGAGCTGCTGCGCGTCCTCGTCCGGGACGCCGGCCGGGTGGTCACCCGCGAGGAGATCATGCGGCAGGTCTGGGACACCACCTGGTGGACCTCCACCAAGACCCTGGACATGCACATCTCCTGGCTCCGCAAGAAGCTCGGTGACGACGCGGCGAACCCGCGCTACATCGCCACCGTGCGCGGAGTGGGGTTCCGGTTCGAGAAGAATTAGCCCCGTACGGAGAACGCGGCCGGGAGTCGGCCGATGAAGCGGAGCACCTCGGGGAGCGGCAGCGTGAAACGCCGGATGATCAACTCACTGCTGGGCGTCGTCCTGGTGGTGGTCGTGGTGTTCTGCGTGCCGCTCGCCCTGGTCGAGAAGCGCACCATCGTCAACTCGGCCCAGGACCGGGTGGACGCGGCCGCCGTCCGGGTGCTCGCGCTGGTCGAGAACCGGCTCTCCGCGGGTGAGTCGGTCACCGGCCGGGCCTTCGACAACCAGGTCACCGAGGGCAGCTACGTCGAGGTGCAGATCCCCGGCCAGGACGTCGTCTCCAGCGGCGAACGCCTGGCCGGCGGCCACCTGCTGAAGGCCGTCGAACGCGGCAACAGCGGCGAGGTCGTCACCGTCGAGCAGTCCCGCGCGGACGTCGACCACGAGATCGCCAACATGCTGCTGCTGCTCGGCGTGGTCGCCCTGCTGGCCGTCCAGGCCGCCGTGGCGCTCGCCGTCTGGCAGGCCAAACGGCTCGCCCGGCCGCTCACCGACCTGGCCGAGACCGCCGAACGGCTCGGCTCCGGCGACCCGCGCCCCCGCGACCGCCGCTACGGGGTGCCCGAACTCGACCGGGTCGCCGAGGTGCTGGACACCAGCGCCGAGCGGATCGCCCGGATGCTCACCGCCGAACGCCGGCTCGCCGCCGACGCCTCGCACCAGCTGCGCACCCCGCTCACCGCGCTCTCCATGCGGCTGGAGGAGATCACCGCCCTCGCCGAGGAGCCGGAGACCGTCAAGGAGGAGGCGACCATCGCCCTCCAGCAGGTCGAACGGCTCACCGACGTCGTCCAGCGGCTGCTCACCACCCAGCGCGACCCGCGCAGCCCCACCGCGGTGGCCTTCGACCTGGACGAGGTGATCAAGCAGCAGGTCGAGGAGTGGGGCCCGTCGCTGCGCGAGACCGGCCGGGTGCTGTCCCTGGAGGGCCTGCACGGGGTCACCGCCGTCGGCACCCCGGGCACCGTCGCCCAGGTGCTGGCCACCCTGATCGAGAACTCGCTGATGCACGGCGCCGGGACGATCACCCTGCGGGTCCGGCCCTCCGGCACCTCGGTGGTGGTCGAGGTGCAGGACCAGGGCGCCGGCGTTCCGCCGGACCTCGGCAACCGGGTGTTCGAGCGCGCCGTCAGCGGCCGCAACTCCACCGGCATCGGCCTGGCCGTCGCCCGTGACCTCGCGGAGGCGGACGGCGGGCGGCTCGAACTGCTCTCGCTGAAGCCCGCGGTGTTCGCGCTCTTCCTCGGCCGCAGCCACACGGACTGAGCCGGGGCGCGTGCGGCCGGGGGTGCGGCTGGCTGACTACTACTCGGCCTTGGCGTAGCGGATCTGCTCGGCGGCCAGCATCAGCTCGGCCTGGGCGGCCAGCTCCTGGCCGCTGGCGCCGCCGGTGTCGCCGGCGCTGCTCGCTTCCTGTGCGACCGGCTCGGGCAGCGCCTTGAACACCCAGGTCCGGTACGAGAAGAAGCGGAACACGGTGGCCACCGCGAGGCCGGCCACCTTGGCGCCCAGCTGCTCGTAGTGCGAGTCGAGGCCGAGCACGTACACCGAGAAGCCGAGCACCCCGGTCTCGATCAGCATGCCGATGCCGCTGTACACCAGGAACAGCGTGATCTCCCGCTTGCGCGAGGCGGCGTCGCGGTCCCGGTACAGCCAGTAGCGGTAGCCCAGGTAGTTGGTGGCGATGGCGATCAGCGTCGCCGCGATGTTGGACCGCAGCGAGGCCAGGCCCAGCCCGTTGAGGCACACCCAGAACACGGCGAAGTTGACCACCACGCCGCTCAGGCCGACCAGGCCGAACTTCACCACTTCGCCTGACAGCCCCCGCAGTTTCTGCGAGAGCGAAGGGCTCGAAGCTGCGGACGTCGCCATACCGGGCTGCCTCCATGTGCCTGCGGGTCGAAGAGCGGATCGCGTGGACGCGTCCACCCCTTGAGCCCTGCGTGCACGCACATGATCGGACTGCGCAGACCAGGACCTAGCCGTCCAGGCTACCCGCTTCCACCGAACGGCTCAGCCCCCAGGGCTCCGGGTTGACTGGGACGCCCAGCCCACCCCAGCGGTTCCACCGCCCCCGACCGGCCCGGATATCCTGGCGGGGTGACTTCCCCGGGCAATGTGAATTTTCCAGTGGTGGGCATGATCGGCGGCGGGCAGTTGGCCCGCATGGCACACCAGGCGGGCATCCCGCTCGGGGTCAGGTTCAAACTCCTCGCCGACACGCCCCAGGACTCCGCCGCACAGGTGGTCTCCGACGTCGTCCTCGGTGACTACCGCGACCTCGACACGCTGCGCCGCTTCGCGGCCGGCTGCGACGTGATCACCTTCGACCACGAGCACGTCCCCACCGAGCACCTGCGGGCCCTGGAAGCCGACGGCATCGCCGTCCGGCCCGGCCCGGACGCGCTGGTCAACGCCCAGGACAAGGGCGTCATGCGGGCCAAGCTCGACTCCATCGGCGTGCCCTGCCCCCGCCACCGGATCGTCGCCGACCCGGCCGACGTCACCGCCTTCGCGAACGAGGGCTCCGGTTATCCGGTCGTGCTGAAGACCGTCCGCGGCGGCTACGACGGCAAGGGCGTCTGGGTCGTCGACGGCGAGGAGGACGCGCACGCGCCGTTCCTGGCCGGCGTCCCGGTGCTCGCCGAGGAGAAGGTCGACTTCGTCCGCGAACTCGCCGCCAACGTCGTCCGCTCGCCCAGCGGCCAGGCCGTCGCCTACCCGGTGGTGGAGAGCGTCCAGGAGAACGGCGTCTGCGCCGAGGTCACCGCCCCCGCGCCGGACCTCGACCCGGCCCTCTCCGACGAGGCCCAGCAGCTGGCCCTGCGCATCGCCGGCGACCTCGGCATCACCGGCCACCTCGCCGTCGAGCTGTTCCAGACCAGGGACGGCCGGATCCTCGTCAACGAGCTCGCCATGCGCCCCCACAACTCCGGGCACTGGACCCAGGACGGCGCCGTCACCTCGCAGTTCGAGAACCACCTGCGGGCCGTCCTCGACCTCCCGCTCGGCGACCCCCGGCCGCGCGCCAAGTGGACCGTCATGGTCAACGTCCTCGGCGGCGACTACCCGGACATGTACCACGCCTTCCTGCACTGCATGGCCCGCGACCCCGGCCTGCGGATCCACATGTACGGGAAGGACGTGAAGCCCGGCCGCAAGGTCGGCCACGTCAACGTCTTCGGGGACGACCTCGACGACGTCCGCGAGCGCGCCCGCCACGCGGCCGCCTACCTGCGAGGAACGATCACCGAATGACCTCCTCCCCTTCGAGCCCGCTCGTCGGCATCGTCATGGGCTCGGACTCCGACTGGCCCGTCATGGAGGCCGCCGCCCAGGCGCTCGACGAGTTCGAGATCCCCTACGAGGTCGACGTCGTCTCGGCGCACCGGATGCCCCGCGAGATGGTCGCGTACGGCGAGAACGCCCACCGGCGCGGCCTCAAGGCCATCATCGCGGGCGCCGGCGGCGCCGCCCACCTGCCGGGCATGCTCGCCTCCGTCACCCCGCTGCCCGTCATCGGCGTGCCGGTGCCGCTGCGCTACCTGGACGGCATGGACAGCCTGCTGTCCATCGTCCAGATGCCGGCCGGCGTCCCGGTCGCGACCGTCTCGGTGGCCGGCGCGCGCAACGCCGGCCTGCTCGCCGTGCGGATGCTGGCCGCGTTCGACCCCGAACTGACCGAGCGGATGGCCGACTTCCAGGCCGAGCTGAACAACCAGGCCACCGAGAAGGGCAAGAAGCTCCGCGCCAAGGTGGCCGGATCCTCCTCCTTCGGCTTCGGCAAGTAGCCCCGGCGGTGGGGTAGAACAGCCGGTATGACTACCGAGCTGGACTCCCCCACCCCGCTGGACCGCGCCAAGGCCCTGCTGCGCACCGCCCCCGTGGTCGACGGCCACAACGACCTCCCGTGGGCGATGCGCGAGCAGGCCGGGTACGACCTCGGCGCGGTCGACCTGGCCGCCGACCAGAGCGACCGCCTGCACACCGACCTCGCCCGCCTCGCGGAGGGCGGGGTCGGCGCGCAGTTCTGGTCCGTCTACGTGCCGACCCGGCTGGCCGGCGACCACGCGGTGAGCGCCACCCTGGAGCAGATCGACTTCGTCCACGCCCTGGTCGAGCGCTACCCCGACCGGCTCCGGCTCGCCCGCACCGCCGACGACATGGAGGCCGCCCGCGCCGAGGGCCGGATCGCCTCCCTGATGGGCGCCGAGGGCGGCCACTCCATCGACTGCTCGCTCGCCACCCTGCGGGCTCTCCACGAGCTCGGCGTGCGCTACCTGACGCTCACCCACAACGACAACGTGCCGTGGGCCGACTCCGCCACCGACAAGCCGGCGGCCGGCGGGCTGACCCGGTTCGGCGAGGAGGTCGTCCGGGAGATGAACCGGCTCGGCATGCTCGTCGACCTCTCGCACGTCTCCGCCGACACCATGCGCGACGCGCTGCGGGTCACCGAGGCGCCGGTCGTCTTCTCGCACTCCTCCGCCCGCGCCGTCTGCGACCACCCGCGCAACATCCCGGACGACGTGCTCGCCCAGCTGCCCGCCAACGGCGGCGTGGCGATGGCCACCTTCGTGCCCAAGTTCATCCTGCCCGCCGCCATCGAGTGGACCCTCGCCGCCGACGAGAACATGCGCGCCCACGGCTTCCACCCGCTCGACACCACCCCGCCCGCGATGGAGCGCCAGCGCGCCTTCGAGGCCGCCAACCCGCGCCCGATCGCCACCCCGGCCACCGTCGCGGACCACCTCGACCACCTGCGCGAGGTCGCCGGCATCGACCACATCGGCATCGGCGGCGACTTCGACGGCACCGCCTTCCTGCCCGACGGCCTGGGCTCGGTGGCCGGCTACCCCAACCTGATCGCCGAACTCCTGCGCCGCAGCTGGTCCGAGGCCGACCTCGCCAAGCTCACCTGGCACAACGCCGTCCGCGTCCTGCGCGACGCCGAGTCCGTCGCCGCCGGGCTGCGGGCCAGCCGCCGCCCGTCCATCGCCACCATCGCGCAGCTGGACGGCGTGAAGGGCTGAGATCGGGACGGCGCGAAGGGCTGGGGTCAGCCCAGCCGCGGGATCTCGATGGCCGGGCACCTGTCCATCACCATGGCGAGCCCGGCCGTCCTGGTCCGCGCGTACGCGGCCTCGTCGACCACGCCCAGCTGGAACCAGACGGCCTTCGCCCCGGCCGCCACCGCCTGGTCGGCCACCTCCCCGGCCAGCGCGCTGTTCACGAACACGTCCACCACGTCGACCGGGAACGGGATCTCGGCGAGCGAGGCGTATCCGGGCTCGCCGAGGACCGTCTCGGCCTTCGGGTGCACCGGCACGACGCGCTTGCCGTACCGCTGGAGCACCCCGGCCACCCCGTGGGCGGCGCGGGCGGTGTTGTCGGACAGGCCGACCACCGCCCAGGTGTCGCCGGTGCCGGTGAGGATCTCGCGAACCGTCGCGTCGTCGCCGTAGCTCGTCATGCCGGTGCCAACGACGACCACGGGCGCCGGATTCCCGCGGGCGTCAGCTGGGGCGGCCGAGAGCGCGGTAGGTCCAGCCGGCGGCGCGCCAGGCGTCGGCGTCCAGGACGTTGCGGCCGTCGAGCAGGCGGCGCTCGGCGACCACGGCGCCGAGGACGGCCGGGTCCAGCTCGCGGAACTCGGCCCACTCGGTGAGGTGCAGGACGACGTGGGCGCCCTCGGCGGCCTCCAGGGCCGAGTCGGCGTAGGCGAGCGAGGGGAACATCTTGCGGGCGTTGTCGACGGCCTTCGGGTCGTAGACGGTGACCTGGGCGCCCTGGAGCTGGATCTGGGCGGCGACGTTGAGCGCGGGGGAGTCCCGGATGTCGTCCGAGTTGGGCTTGAACGCGGCGCCGAGGACGGCCACCCGGCGGCCCAGGAAGCCGCCGCCGCACTGCTCGCGGGCCAGCTCCACCATCCGGGAGCGGCGGCGCATGTTGATCGAGTCGACCTCGCGCAGGAAGGTCAGCGCCTGGTCGGCGCCGAGCTCGCCGGCCCGGGCCATGAACGCCCGGATGTCCTTGGGCAGGCAGCCGCCGCCGAAGCCCAGGCCGGAGTTGAGGAACTTGCGGCCGATCCGCTCGTCGTGCCCGAGCGCGGTGGAGAGCAGCGTGACGTCGGCGCCGGCCGCCTCGCAGACCTCGGCCATCGCGTTGATGAAGGAGATCTTGGTGGCCAGGAAGGAGTTGGCGGCGGCCTTCACCAGCTCGGCGGTCGCGTAGTCGGTGACCAGGAACGGCACCCCGGCCGCGATCGGCTCGGCGTACACCTCGCGCAGCAGCTGCTCGGCGCGCTCGCTGTGGGCGCCGACGACGATCCGGTCCGGGCGCAGGGTGTCCTGGACGGCGAAGCCCTCGCGCAGGAACTCCGGGTTCCAGGCGAGTTCGGCGCCCGCGCCGACGGGTGCCAGCGCGGCCAGCCGCTCGGCGAGCCGGCTCGCCGAGCCGACCGGCACGGTGGACTTGCCGACCACCAGGACCGGGCGGGTCAGGTACGGGGCGAGGCCGTCGATCGCGGCGTCGACGTACGACATGTCGGCCGCGAACTCGCCCTTGCGCTGCGGGGTGTTGACGCAGACGAAGTGCACGTCGCCGAACTCCGCGGCCTCCTGGACGGAGCTGGTGAAGCGCAGCCGGCCGGTCGAACCCTCGTGCCCGGCGACGTGCTTGAGCAGCAGCTCGGACAGCCCCGGCTCGTACATCGGGACGCGGCCGGCGGTCAGCGTGGCGATCTTGTCGGGGTCGATGTCCAGGCCCAGCACCTCGAAGCCGAACTCGGCCATCGCGGCCGCGTGCGTGGCGCCGAGGTAGCCGGTGCCGATCACGGAGATGCGGAGGGTCACGGGTTCCCCTTTGTGCGGACTCGACCTGTACGGGTGCGTCTGATGCTATCCGCCCCGACGGATCCGACCTCGATCGCCTGTGCGCCGGGGACGCTAGGCAGCCGCAGGTCGGAGCCCTAGGATCTCTACTGAACGGTAGTTAACCCCGGATTGACTTCGATCACTGGACGAGGCGGGCATCATGGCGGGCAGCGCAGGGGCGGCTGACTTCGATCTCTTCCGTATCTCCGAGGAGCACGAGATGCTCCGTGAGGCGGTGCGTTCGCTGGCCGAGGCGAAGATCGCTCCGTTCGCGGCGGAGGTGGACGAGCAGGGGCGGTTCCCGCAGGAGGCGTTGGACGCGTTGCAGGGGAGTGAGCTGCATGCGGTGCACGTGCCGGAGGAGTTCGGTGGTGCGGGGGCGGACGCGCTGGCGACGGTGATCGTGATCGAGGAGGTGGCGCGGGTGTGTGCGTCGTCCTCGTTGATTCCGGCGGTGAACAAGCTGGGGTCGTTGCCGGTGCAGTTGTCGGGTTCGCCGGAGTTGAAGGCGAAGTACCTGGGGGCGCTGGCGCGGGGTGAGGGGATGTTCTCGTACTGCCTGTCGGAGCCGGAGGCGGGTTCGGACGCGGCGGGGATGCGGACCCGGGCGGTGCGGGACGGGGACTTCTGGGTGCTGAACGGTGTGAAGCGCTGGATCACGAACGCGGGTGTGTCGGAGTTCTACACGGTGATGGCGGTGACGGATCCGGAGCTGCGGTCGAGGGGGATCTCGGCGTTCGTGGTGGAGAAGGGCGACGAGGGGGTGTCGTTCGGTGCGCCGGAGAGGAAGTTGGGGATCAAGGGTTCGCCGACGCGTGAGGTGTACTTCGACGATGTGCGGATTCCTGCGGATCGGATGATCGGTGCGGAGGGGACGGGTTTCGCGACGGCGATGCGGACGTTGGACCACACGCGGGTGACGATCGCGGCGCAGGCGGTGGGGATCGCGCAGGGGGCTCTGGACTACGCGAAGGGGTATGTGAAGGAGCGCCGGCAGTTCGGGAAGGCGATCGCGGAGTTCCAGGGTGTGCAGTTCATGTTGGCGGACATGGCGATGAAGCTGGAGGCGGCGCGGCAGTTGACGTATGCGGCGGCGGCGAAGTCGCAGCGTGGGGACGGGGATCTGACGTTCTTCGGGGCGGCGGCGAAGTGCTATGCGTCGGATGCGGCGATGGAGATCACGACGGATGCGGTGCAGTTGCTGGGTGGGTACGGGTACACGCGGGACTATCCGGTGGAGCGGATGATGCGGGACGCGAAGATCACCCAGATCTACGAGGGGACCAACCAGGTCCAGCGCATCGTCATGGCCCGCAACCTGCCGTAGCCGGGCGGGGCTTCCGCCCGACCGGCGAGACGAGTGGCGACCAGACGGTGGCGGAGCTGGAGTTGGACACGCCCTGGACCCGGCGGTGACGAGTAGGGTGCCGGACCATGACCGAGCCGGACTTCCTCGCCACGACCAGGGCGTTCTACGACGCCATCGCCGTCGACTACGCCGACCGCTTCCGCGACGAACTGGCCGGTGAGCCGCTGTCCCGGGCGGTGCTCGCGGCCTTCGCCGATCTGGTCCGCACCGAGTCGGTCCGTACCGGGCGCGCCGACGGCCCGGTGGCCGAACTGGGGTGCGGCCCCGGCCGGGTGACGCACCACCTGCACGGCCTCGGCCTCGACGTCCGCGGCATCGACCTGTCGCCGCGGATGGTCGAGCTGGCCCGCGCGACGTACCCCGGGCTGGACTTCGCCGAGGGTTCGCTGTTCGACCTCCCGCTGCGGGACGGCGAGTTGACCGGCGCGGTCGCCTGGTACTCGATCATCCACACCCCGGCGGAGCGCCTGCCGGAGGTGTTCGCCGAGTTCGCGCGGGTGCTCGCCCCGGGCGGCCACCTGCTGCTCGCCTTCCAGGTCGGTGACGAGCCCCTGCGGATCGACCGGCCCTTCGGCCACCCGGTGGCGCTGGACTTCCGCCGCCAGCAGCCCGACCGGATCGCGGAGTTGGTCCGCGTGGCCGGCCTGCGGCTCACCTCCCGCACGCTCCGCGAGTCGGAGGAGGGCGTGCAGCCGACCCCGCAGGCCTACCTGCTGGCCCGCAAGCCCGCCTGAGTCGCGTGAGTCGCCCGAGCCCCATGGGGTGGTGGTGACAGCGGCATGACAGCGGTGCCGGTGGGGTGTGAGAGGTCTGACAGCGGGTGCCCCGAACCTTGGTGATCGCACGTCAGTTCACCGAACGGGAGGCCCTGCCCATGCCCCGACCCCGCCTCACCTCCGCCCTCAGAACCGGTGCCGCCGCGGCCGCCGGGCTGCTGCTGGCCGGTCTCGCCCCGGCCGCCTCGGCGGCGGCCGCCCCCGCGGCGCCGGTGCCCCGGCTGGACTGGCGGTCCTGCGTGCCGGACTTCGACTGCGCCCGCGCCACGGTGCCGATGGACTACCGCGACCCGGCCGGGCGCACCGTCGAGCTGGCCGTCATCCGGCACCCCGCGACCGACCCGGCGCACCGGATCGGCTCGCTGTTCTTCAACCCCGGCGGCCCGGGCGTGCCCGGCACCCAGGCGCTGCCCGCCGTGTACGGGATGCTCCCGGCGCAGGTGCGGGAGCGGTTCGACCTGGTCAGCTTCGACCCGCGCGGCGTCGGCGACTCCACCCTGCCGCAGTGCTTCCCGGACGCGGCGGCCGAGCAGGGCCTGCTCGCCGGGCTGCCGGCCGGCTACCCGGTCGGCGCCGCCCAGGAGTCGGCCTGGGCGGCGACGTACGCGCGCTTCGGCCGCCAGTGCGCCGACAACGAGCGGACCGGCCTGCTCGCCCACCTGTCCACCGCCGACACGGCCCGCGACCTGGACCAGCTGCGCGCCGCCGTCGGCGACCGCCGGCTGAGCTACCTCGGTACCTCGTACGGCAGCTACCTGGGCGCCACCTACGCCAACCTCTTCCCGACCCGGGTGCGCGCGATGGTGCTGGACAGCGCCCCCGACCCGGTGGCCTGGTCCACCGGGCGCTCGCCGCAGCAGCGCGCCCTGCCGCCGTTCCTGCGCACCGGCAGCGACCTCGCCGGCGCCCGCACCCTCGACGCCTTCCTCGACCAGTGCGCCGACGCCGGCCCCACCGCCTGCGCCTTCGCGGCGGCGGACCGGGACGCCACCCGCGCCAAGTTCGCCGAACTGTTCGACCGGCTCGGCCGGACGCCGGTGACGCTCGGCACCCTGCCGGCGGCGGTCACCTTCGACCAGGCCTCCACCGCCTCGACCGTCCTGCCGATGCTCTACGCCGCCACCCCGGTGCCGAACGCCCCCGGCACCGGCTGGCCGGCGCTGGGCGGACTGCTCCAGCAGCTGTGGACCGCCGCCCCGGACGCCTCGGCGCCGCTGCCGACCGGCGGCCAGCCCAAGCAGGCGCAGACCCTCGGGGCGCTCTGCGCCGACACCGTCAACCCGCCCGTCTCCGGTGCCGACCCGGCCGCCGACACCACGTACCCGGCGCTGTCCGCCCTCGCCCGGGCCCGTGCGGGCGCCACCGGCCCGTACCTGGTCTGGCAGAACCAGCGCTGCGCCGCCTGGCCGGCCGAGGCCGCCCGGGACCGCTACACCGGCCCGTGGAACCGGCCGACCTCCGCGTCGATCCTGGTCGTGGCCCTCACCGGCGACCCGGCCTGGCCCTACGAAGGGTCCCGCGCGCTGGCCGACACCCTCGCCCGCGGCCGCCTGCTGACCGTCCACGGCTACGGCCACACGGCGCTGGGCAACCCGAGCGCCTGCGCCTGGGAGCGCGAGCAGCGGTACCTGGTCAGCGGTGAGCTCCCGCCGCCCGGCACGGTCTGCGAGCCGGACCACCAGGCGTTCTAGGCCCTGTCCGGCCGCCCTGGTCGTGCGCGTGCGCGGAGTCCGTGCACGCGCACGCACCTCGGTACGATGAACGTCATGAACCGTGCCGACCTCTCCCTGGGCCCGCTGTCCGAGCGGGACCACGCCTTCTACGGCCTGGTCTGGGCCGGCACCACCCTCGCCGCCCAGGTGGACCGCGAGCTCACCCGGGTGCACGGGCTGTCGCTGTCCTGGTTCGAGGTGATGCTCTGGCTCGACGGGCAGCAGGAGCCGGTCGCCGCCTCCGACCTGGGCGCGAAGACGATGCTCAGCCGCAGCCAGGTCTCCCGGGTGGTCGAGGCCCTGGCCGCGCGCGGCCTGGTGGCCCGCACGCCCTCCGCCTCGGACGCCCGGTCGGTGCGGATCGAACTGACCGGGCAGGGCCGCGCCGCCTTCGCCGAGGCCGACGCCACCCGGCGGGCCGTCCTCGCGCCGGTCTTCACCGACCGGCTCGACGAGGGCGACATCGCGGCCCTGGAAGCGGTCTGGCGCAAGCTGAAGGCCTGAGCCTCGGGCGCCCCGGGCCTCCGCCGTGCCGACTACACCGCGTCGGCCTCCGCCGCCCCGGCCCGCGCCCGGCCGGAGGCGGTCGCGATCACCTCGTCCAGCACCTCGCGGGAGCGGAGCAGGTCGGTGATCATCCGGTCGATCCGGTCCCGTTCGGAGGACAGCTCCTCGACCAGCAGCGGGGTGGCGATCTCGTTCGGGCCGCCGTCGGAGTCGCGCATGCAGGGGAGGATCTTGTAGATCGTGCGGCTGTGCAGCCCGGCCGCGAACAGCTCCTGGATCAGCACGACCCGGTCCACCGCCGGCTCCGGGTACTCCCGGTGCCCGCCGTCCGTCCGCCGGGCGGCCAGCAGGCCCTGCTGCTCGTAGTAGCGCAGCGAGCGCTCGCTCACGCCCGTCCGTCGGGCCAGTTCACCGATCCGCATGCCGCCCACCCCGTCGCCGTGACCGAACGCCTGAACCTGACGCCGATGCTAGCTTCCACGGCCGTCGCGCCGGCCGGATAACACGGGGCCGCCACCCGGCGCCGGGCCGGGGGTGACGCGCATCGGCCGACGGGTCGTGCCATGATCCCTGCATGGCTTCCAACGTTTTCTTCGACATCGAGATCGACGGCGTCCCGTCGGGCCGCATCGTCTTCAAGCTGTACGACGACGTCGTCCCCCAGACCGCCCGCAACTTCCGCGAGCTCGCGACCGGCCAGAACGGCTTCGGCTACGAGGGCTCCGGCTTCCACCGCGTCATCCCGCAGTTCATGCTGCAGGGCGGTGACTTCACCAACCACAACGGCACCGGTGGCAAGAGCATCTACGGCGAGAAGTTCGCCGACGAGAACTTCCAGATCAAGCACACCCGCCCGGGCCTGCTGTCGATGGCCAACGCCGGCCGCAACACCAACGGCTCGCAGTTCTTCATCACCACCATCGTCACCGACTGGCTGGACGGCAAGCACGTCGTCTTCGGCGAGGTCGTCGAGGGCATGGACGTCGTGACGGCGGTCGAGAAGCTCGGCTCGCAGAGCGGCCGCACCTCGGCGAAGGTCACCATCGCCAAGTCCGGCATCGTCGAGTAGTCATCGGTTCACCAGGTTCGAAAAACCGCACACCGCCCCGGCCGGGAAGTCTGATCAGTCGACTTCCCACTCCGGGGCGGTGGCAGTTTTCGGGGGCAGGGTAGCCGGGTGAGCGGGCGGGCGGGGCCGGAACCGGGCAATCACTCCGTGCAGCGGAGCGGTCGCTCTAGGCTCTCCGTGCGCGGTCGGAGCCGCGGCGAACTCGACACTCCGGCAAGGTGGTTCACCGATGGAACAGGACGCCGACGACGGCGCGGTGACGTACGAGCAGGTGACGGTGGTCTCGCTCGCCTCGTGCGAGCCGGTCAATCCGGCGCGGATCGCGGTGCGGGTCGCCTGCGAGGTCATGACGGTCAAGCGGGTGGCGGGCTACTGGGTGCGCTGGGACGAGCGCTGGGGGCCGGAGGAGATCCGCCACCACTCGCGCTGGGTGTCGGACGAGGAGTACGTGCGGCCGGGCGCCGGCGGCGTGGACGGCGCGCTCACCGTGACGGTGGCCGCGTACTGGACGTACCGGGAGGGCGGCAGCCCGCGCCGGCCGGCCACGGAGACCGAGGTGGCCTTCCGGCCGGGCGAGGCCGAGCACGAGTTGGTGCTGGAGCGGCCCGACCCGCACCGCCCGGCGGCCCTGACCGTGCACCTGACCGGCGCCCGCTGGCTGGCGGGCGGCGAGGGGCTACTGATCCACTACGGCTACGCGGGCGCCACCGAGGACGCCGGCGGCGAGGGGGAGTGGCTGGTCCGCTTCCCCGAGTGCGGTACCGGCCTGCTCCCGCAGACGGGTTAGGCGACCGAGGCCCGGGCCGGTCGGGAGTCGGGACACCGCGCCGTGGAGCGCCACCGCCTCCTGGACCAGGTGGCCCAGGAGGCGGTGGACGAGCGCAGGGACGAGTGGCATCCACCCGTCGCGGCCGCGCGGCTGCTTCACGTCACGGCGGGCTACTTGATGTCCGGTACCGCGGTGTCGTTCTTGAAGGCGTCGAAGACCTGCTTGGACTTGGTGGCGTCCCACAGCACCGCCGACTCCCCGGTCTTGGTCCGGTAGTCCGGGTTGCCGATCGGGACGGTCAGGGTCTTGCCGCCGCCGCCGTTGACGTCCTTCATGGCGAGGAAGAGCGAGCCGAGGTCGGTGAGGCCGGCGTCGTCGTCGACGATGAGGGTGCCGAGGGCGGAGTCGACCAGCGGGTAGAAGGTGAACGGGTTCAGCACGGTGCCGGGGGAGGCCGCCTGGTGGGCGAGGGCGCCGAGGAACTTCTGCTGGTTGCGCATCCGGCCGAGGTCCTGGTCGGCCATCTGGTGGCGCTGGCGGACGAAGGCGAGGGCCTGCTTGCCGCTGAGGGTCTGGTCGCCGGCCTTGAGGTCGAGACCGGAGTCCTTGTCCTTGACGTCCTGGTCGATGTGCATCTCGACGCCGCCGATGGAGTCGACGATGCCGACGAAGCCGGCGAAGCCGATCTCGGCGTAGTGGTCGATGCGGATGCCGGTGTTCAGCTCGACGGTCTGGACGAGGAGGCGGCCGCCGCCGTTGCCGAAGGCCGAGTTGATCTTCGAGGTGGTGCCCTTGAGGGTCTTGCCGCTGCTGCTCTTGTACTCGGGGATCGGCACCCAGGAGTCGCGCGGGATGCTCATCAGGGTGTTCCCGTTGTCCCCGACGTGCAGGACCATCATCGAGTCGCTGCGCTTGCCCTCGGTGTCGTGACCGGTGTGCAGGTCGTCCTGTTCCGAGTCGGTGAGGCCCTGGCGGCTGTCGGAGCCGACGATCAGCCAGTTGGTGCCCTTGCCGGCCGGCGGGCGGCCGGGGTAGTCGGCGAGCACGTTCTCGTGGTTGAGCTTGGAGTCGGCCCAGAACCAGGTCGAGACGGCGGTGACCATGACGGCGATCAGGAGGCCGAAGACCGACCACTTGACGATCCGGCGCCGCGGCCACCGCTTGGTCTGTATACCGCCCGGCTGGGCGCCGCCCGGGCCCCCGGGCCCACCCGGCCGTCCGGGACCGCCGGGGCCGCCGGGGCCACCGGGCCCGCCGGGGCGGCCGCCGGGCTGTCCGCCCGGACCCTGCGGCGGGACGCCGCCGAGCCGGGACGGTTCCGGCTGTCGTGGCGCGGGCGCACCCGGCCCGCGCGGGTTCATCGACGACGGCAGCGGCGGCTCGGCCGCCCCGCCGCCCCCGCCGCGCCCGTACGCGCCGCCGTTGCCGCCGCCCCCATACGGGTTCCCGTCTCGGTACGGGTTCCCGCCGCCTCCCGGGCGGCCCTCCTGCCACGTGTTCATGTCGTCGAGGATGCCCGACCCCGCTCGTGCTGACTCCCCCCGGGGTACTCACCAGGTCGCTTGTAGCAGTTTTGATGCACGGGTCGGATCGTTCCGCCGCAACTTCCGCGCGGCCGTACGACGGTGGGGGCGGACGGCGCGGGCGCCGGGTCGACGTGAGCCCGGTCACCACGCGCCACGTCATCCGCCGTTCAACTGGCGAAACGTTTCTTGACCGGCTCGAACGCAGCGTGTTTGCATTTCGGGTATGGATCAGCGTTGGGCACTCACGCGTCGGCGGCACGTCGACCTGCGGCGTGGTGTGGCCTGTTCGCTCTGTCGCGGCTGAAGCGCGCCCACCGGATCACCTCGGCGTCACCCCACCCGCGCCGGGCACCCCACCTCGAACGCGTCGAGCACGTCGAGCACGTCGAAACACCTTCCCGGGCTCCGACCCGCAGCGGTCCTCCTGCGCCGCGTGGCCCCGCCCCCGCTTCCAGCCAAAGGTGAACCCATGGCCACCGTCCTGTCCGTTTCCGGCTCCCCGTCCGCCACCTCCCGCACCACCCGCCTGCTGCGCCACGTCGACGCCGGGCTGGAGGCCCGCGGCCACCACGTCGTCCCGTTCGAGGCACGCAGCCTGCCCGCGCACGCGCTGCTGTCGGGCGACTTCGACCACCCGGAGATCGTCGCCGTGACCGAGCTGTTCGCCCGGGCGGACGGCGTCGTGATCGGCACCCCCGTCTACAAGGCCGCCTACTCGGGCCTGTTGAAGGCCCTGCTGGACGTGCTCCCGCAGTACGCGCTGGCCGGCAAGGCCGTCCTGCCGCTGGCCACCGGCGGCTCGCCCGCGCACGTGCTGGCGGTGGACTACGCGCTGCGCCCGGTGCTCAGCTCGATGGGCGCCGGCCACATCACCCAGGGCTGGTTCGTGCTCGACCGCCACATCACCACCGGGGAGGACGGGACGACCCTGGTCGAGCGGGAGACCGACACCCTGCTGGCCCCGGTCGTGGAGGGTTTCGCGCAGGCCCTGGACCGGCTGGCCGCACCGGCGCTGACCGGCTGAGGAACCGGGGCCGGGCCCCGTACGGGGCGTCCCCGAGACGGGCTGCGGCACCCCCTAGGGGGAGGGGTGCCGCGCCCCGTAGATCCTTGGTCGGGCGGCTTCATTCCGGCGGATGACGAGCGCGCCCGCCGTTGCTCATAACGTTGTGGACGTCCCCGCTCGTGCCGACGAGGGGCGAGGTTCTCCCGGGAACCGGCGCCCGCCGGGCCCGGTGGGTGGGGTCAACTCCCGGTCGACGACCCTTCCTGCGCCATGCCCGCGTCCTGCGGCATGCCCGCGCACGGAGGGTCGGCCGGGGTCGACGGTCGGGCCCACTTCTTAGGAGACTCCAGTGACGACGGCAGCCACAGCCGTGTACGACCCCCAGCTTCCCGGTGGCGCGCCCGCCATCGCCGCCGCGGCCCGCCAGGTCAGCAAGGCGTACGGCGCGGGCGAGACCAGGGTCACCGCGCTCGACGCGGTGGACGTCGACATCCAGCGCGGCCGCTTCACCGCGATCATGGGCCCGTCGGGCTCCGGCAAGTCGACCCTGATGCACTGCCTGGCCGGCCTGGACACGGTCAGCGGCGGGCGGATCTGGATCGGCGACACCGAGATCACCGGCCTCAAGGACAAGCAGCTGACCAGGCTGCGCCGGGACAAGATCGGCTTCATCTTCCAGGCGTTCAACCTGCTCCCGACGCTGTCCGCGCTGGAGAACATCACGCTGCCGATGGACATCGCCGGCCGCCGGCCGGACCAGGCCTGGCTGGACCAGGTGGTGGAGACCGTCGGCCTGGCCGGCCGGCTCAAGCACCGCCCGGCGCAGCTCTCCGGCGGCCAGCAGCAGCGCGTCGCGGTGGCCCGGGCGCTGGCCGCCCGGCCCGAGATCATCTTCGGCGACGAGCCCACCGGCAACCTGGACTCCCGGGCCGGCGCCGAGGTGCTCACCTTCCTGCGCCGCTCGGTCGACGAACTGGGCCAGACCATCGTGATGGTGACCCACGACCCGGTCGCCGCGGGCTACGCGGACCGCGTGCTCTTCCTGGCCGACGGCGTGATCGTCGACGAGATGCACGCGCCCACCGCCGACTCCGTCCTCGAACGCATGCGCCGTTTCGACGGCAAGCGGACCAGCTGAGCGGGCGGGACGGACAGATGCTGCTCAAGACCGCTCTGCGGAGCTTCTTCGCCCACAAGGGCCGCATGGCGCTCTCCCTGATCGCCGTGATGCTGTCGGTCGCGTTCGTCTCCGGCACCCTGGTCTTCTCCGACACCGCGACCAGCACCTTCGACAAGCTGTTCGCCGCGACCGCCTCCGACGTCTCCGTCCAGCCGCCCAAGCCGGCCGAGGACGACGAGCAGCAGGCCTCCGACAAGCCGCGGACCGTCCCGGTGGCGGCCGCGCAGCAGGTCGCCGCGGTGCCGGGGGTGAAGTCGGCGGTCGGCCAGGTCATGGTCGAGAACGCGACCCTGGTCGACCCGGCCACCAACAAGCTGGTCGGCCCGACCTCCGGCGCGCCGACCCTGGTCGGCAACTGGACCGAGACCCCGCGCAGCGCGGTGCGCCTCACCCAGGGTCACGCCCCGCAGGGCGCGGGCGAGTTGGTGCTGGACGCGGACACCGCGAAGAAGGCCGGGCTCGGCCTCGGCGCCAAGCTCCGGGTCGACAACGCCGACGGCCGGCACGAGTTCACGGTCTCCGGCATCGTCTCCTTCACCACCACCAACCCCGGTGCGGCACTGGCCTTCCTGGACACCCCGACCGCCCAGCAGGTGCTGCTCGGCGAGCCGGCGTACACCTCGGTCGAGGCGTTCGGCGACGGCAGCCGCGGCAACGACCAGCTCAAGGCCGACGCCCTGGCCAGGCTGGGCGCCGGCTACCAGGTGAAGACCGCGGCCGAGCAGAAGGACGAGAACACCAAGAGCATCGGCAGCGGCCTCGGCTTCATGAAGAACGCGATGCTCGGCTTCTCGCTCATCTCGGCGTTCGTCGGCTGCTTCCTGATCATCAACACCTTCTCGATGCTGGTCGCCCAGCGCACCCGGGAGATCGGCCTGCTGCGCGCCATCGGCGGCAGCCGCCGGCAGGTGAACCGCTCGGTCCTGGTCGAGGCGCTGATCCTCGGCGTGCTCGGCTCGACCCTCGGGGTCGCGGCCGGTCTGGGCATCGCGGTCGGCCTGATCAAGCTGATGAACGCGATCGGCATGAAGCTCGACGCGGGCGACCTGAAGATCGGTCCGACGGTGTTCCTCGCCGGGTACGCCCTGGGCATCGTGGTGACCCTGGTGGCGGCCTGGGTCCCGGCCCGCCGGGCGAGCCGGATCGCGCCGATGGCCGCGCTGCGCGACCACGGCACGCCGGCCGAGGGCCGCGCCAACCTGGTCCGCACGGTGGTCGGCCTGGTCCTGACGGCGGGCGGCGGCGGTCTGCTGGTGCTGGCCGCGCAGGCGCAGAAGGCGGCCACCGGCGGCCAGTACCTGGGTCTCGGCGTGCTGTTCACCCTGGTCGGCTTCGTGGTGCTCGGCCCGCTGCTGGCCACCGCCGTGGTGCGGGTGCTGGGCGCGCTGCTGCCGGCGCTGTTCGGCCCGTCCGGCCGGCTCGCCCAGCGCAACGCGATGCGCAACCCGCGTCGTACCGGGGCCACCGCCGCCGCGCTGATGATCGGACTGGCGCTGGTGATCGGCTCCTCGGTGTTCAGCGCCTCGACGGTCACCTCGGCCAACGCGCAGATCGACCGGTCGGTGGGCGCGGACTACATCGTCCAGGGCGGCCGCACCTCGATCACCCCCGAGATGCTGGACGCCGTCCGCCGGACCCCGGGCATCGACCACGTCACCACCCAGAAGTTCTTCAACCCCAAGCTCCAGCTGCCGGACGGCCGGAGCGTGAAGACCAACCTCACCGCCGCGCCGCCCGCCTTCTTCGGCACCGACTTCCACCTCCCGGTCACCGCCGGTTCGGTGGACGCGATCGGGCGGGGCGAGCTGGGGATCGGCGAGGCCTTCGCGAAGGACCACGGCCTGAAGGTCGGCGACCAGGTGACCGTCGCCTACGGCAAGGGCCGCACCCAGGTGCTGCCGGTGGGCGCCGTGTTCGCGAAGGGCTCGCTGTTCGGCGACGGCTCCTTCGTCGACTTCGACACCATGGCCAGGGCCGTGCCCGCCGACGAGCAGCCGCCGGTCTGGACGTTCTTCGCCAAGGCCTCCTCCGGAGCCGACGTCGCGAAGACGCTGACCGCCCTGGAGGGCGCGCTCAAGGAGTACCCGCAGCTGACCATCAAGGACCAGGCCGGCTACAAGGAGGTCGTGCAGTCCCAGGTCAACACCTTGCTCTACCTGATCTACGGCCTGGTCGGCCTCTCCATCACGGTCGCCGTGCTCGGGGTGGTCAACACCCTGGCGCTGTCGGTGGTCGAGCGGACCAGGGAGATCGGCCTGCTGCGGGCGATCGGGCTCTCCCGCCGCCAGCTGCGCCGGATGATCCGGCTGGAGGCCGTGGTGATCTCGGTGTTCGGCGCGGTCCTGGGCACCGGGCTCGGGCTGGCCTGGGGCGTCACCGCCCAGCGGGTGTTGCGCGACCAGGGTCTGGCCACGCTCTCCGTCCCGACCACCACGCTCGCGGTGACGCTGGTCGCCTCGGTGGTGATCGGGCTGGTCGCCGCCCTCGTCCCGGCCTTCCGGGCCGGGCGGATGAACGTCCTCGCGGCCATCGCGACGGACTGATCGCGGCCGTCGCGACGGACCGACCGGTGCCGTCGCGACGGACCGACCGGGCGGCGCAGGCCGCAGGACCAGGCGGTGGGGGGGCCGCCGAGGGGGGAACGGGGGGCAGGGGCCGGGTGCGGGCAGCACCCGGCCCCTGCGGCACGGGCCGCCCCCGGTCGACTGAGATGATCGTCCGATGTTCGCCCCGGATACCCCGGACGCCCCGCCGCTGCCCAGCGCCGCGCCCCTCACCGCCGCCGCTGCCACCCACTGGCGCGCCGCCCGCACCGCCTGGCGCCTGGACAGCCGCTGGCTGGCGCTGCTGCCCGCCGCCTTCGTCATCCTGGCCACCGCGGTGGAGCCGACCCCCGGTGACTGCAACGTCCAGGGCGTCTGCCGGGACACCTGGGGCTCCTCGCTGGCCGCCTGGTCGGTGCTCGCCGAAGTGGTCCTGCTGGTCGGCCGGTTCCGCGGCCGGGCGCTGCTCCCGCCGGCCGTCCTCGCGGTGCTCTGGTACGCCCCGCACGGCCTGGTCACCCCGCTCGGCCGCTGGACGGCCGTCCTGGTCCACCTGCTGCTCTCCGCCGCGCTGATCGGCGCCGAGCTCGGCCGCCGCCGCGCCCGCCAGCAGCTCGACGAACTGATGGCCCCGCCCGTCCCCTTCCCCTGGACCGCCGCCGGAGCGCCCTCACCCGTCCACCCCGACGGCCCGCCGGTGCTGCGCCGCGCACTCGGTGGCCTGCTGCTCGCCGCCGCCCTGGCGTTCCCGCTGTACGGGCTGTGGGGGCAGGCCCGGCAGCAGGCGAGCGCCGAACGGGCCGACCAGGTCACCGGCACCGCGGGCGACACCGACCAGGACGGCGTCCTGACCGTCCGCTTCCACCCGCCCGGCGGCGGCCCGGAACGCACCGCCCGGCTGGACGTCTGGTGGGCCCGGCCGCCGCAGCCCGGCGAGGCCGTCCCGCTGCTGGTGGACGGCGCCGCCGTCCGCGCCGCCGGCGACGACTACGACCTCACCGGCGCGCTGACCGCCGGCGGCCTGCTCGCCCTGCCCGGCCTGCTGCTGCTCGGCTCGGCCGCCGCCGCGAACGCCCGCCGCTCCCGGCCCTCCTTCGCGGGCTCCGCACCCGCCCTCGCCGTCCGGGTCCGCGCCGACGCCCAGGGCGACCTGCTGGTGCAGCCGCTGGACGGCCCGCCGGACGGCCCCGCGCTCTGGCGGCTGGTCGAGCGCGACCGCTACCGCTGGGCCCGCTACGGCGCCCCGGACGGTGAGGGCCCGGCCTGGGTGCCCGAACACCTGGAGACCGAGGACGACGACGCCGACCACCTCGATCTCGAGGTCTCCTACGACGAGGAAGAGGAGGAGCTCGGGGACGTCCTCGACCGGCTGACCCCGGAGCAGGCCGCCGCCTGGCTCGCCCGCGCCGGCCGGAGCGTGCCGGCCGTGCTGTACCGGGGGCCCGACGGGCCGGAGCAGCAGCTCCTGGTCCGCCCCGGACTGCTGGACCACGACCCGCGCTGGGTGGCGGCCGTGGTCGCCCCCGCCGCCCGGGCCCCGCGGCCGGGCCGGCGCACCGAGGGCTACCGGGAGCGGGAGCTGGCCGTCGGCGCCCTGACCGCCGAGACGGTGGCCGCCGCCCCCGCGGCCGGGCCGGACGCCGAACCGGTGCCCGCCCGGCGCTGGGAGATGCCGCTGCCGCTGCGGGCGATGGCCGGTCCGGTGCCGGCGCTGCTGCTCGCGGGCCTCGTCGTGCTGCTCGACCGGAGCGGCTGGTGGGGCGGGGTGGTGCACCCGCTCCTGACCGGCACGGTGGCGATCCTCGCCTGCGGCCGCACCCTCTCCTGGCAGATGGTCGTCGACCGGGACGGCCTGCGGATGGCCACCGCGCTGCGCACCCGGACCTTCCGGTGGCAGGAGATCAACGCGGCAGCGGTCCACCGCAACCTGCTCACCGTCCAGCTGCGCTCGGGCGCGGAGGTCACCGTCGGCAGCCGCCCGGCCGCCTGGCTGGCCGGACACCTCGGGGACCGCTACGACCCGGTGGAGCTGGCCCGGGCCGTCGCGACCGCCGCCCACCGGCCGGACCTGCGCCCGCACCGGTCGCTGCCGGACCGGCTGGGCGGCCCGCAGCACCTGCTGAACCGGTTGTCGCTGGCCGGCTACGCGCTCTTCACCATCGTTCACCACCTGCTCTGAACCTGCGCCGAACCTGCACCGAACCCGCGCGGCTGCCGCCGAACCCCGCCGGGGACGCCCTGCCGGGCTCCGTCCCGTCCTCCGGAAACCGCCCGTTCCGACCCGGCTGCGGGCCCGTGAGCGGAGCGGAGTACGGTGGGCGTGATCAAGGAGTCCAACCGGGCGTCGCGGGCTGCGTGCAGCGGCCCGGACCGGGACAAGACGGAGACGTGTCCGCACCGGTACGGTTGGCCCCGATGAACACCAAGGCTGCTGAGGAGCTGCCGGCTGTCTCCGTGATCATGCCGGTGCTCAACGAGGAACGACACCTGCGGACGGCGGTCCGGCGCATCCTGGACCAGGAGTACCCCGGGCCGATGGAGGTGGTGATCGCCCTCGGTCCGTCCACCGACCGGACCGCGGAGATCGCGGCCGAACTGGTGGCGGAGGACCCGCGGGTTCGGACCGTGCCGAATCCCACCGGTCGCACCCCCGCGGGGCTGAACGCCGCGATCCGGGGCTCGCGCCATCCGATAGTGGTGCGCGTGGACGGCCACGGCCTGCTCACCCCCGGCTACATCACCACCGCGGTCCGGCTGCTCGACGAGATGGACGCCGCCAACGTCGGCGGCATCATGCACGCCGAGGGCGAGACCGAGTGGGAGAACGCGGTCGCCGCCGCGATGACCTCCAAGATCGGTGTCGGCAACGCCGCCTTCCACACCGGCGGCCTGGCCGGCCCGGCGGACACCGTCTACCTCGGGGTGTTCCGGCGCGAGGTGCTGGAGAAGCTCGGCGGCTACAACGAGGAGTTCATCCGCGCCCAGGACTGGGAGCTCAACTACCGGATCCGCCAGGACGGCGGGCTGGTCTGGTTCACCCCGCAGCTCAAGGTGACCTACCGGCCCCGGCCGTCGGTGAAGGCGCTGGCCAAGCAGTACAAGGACTACGGCCGTTGGCGCCGGGTGGTCACCCGCTACCACCGCGGCTCGGTCAACCTCCGCTACCTGGCCCCGCCGACCGCCCTGCTGGCCGTCACCCTCGGGCTGGTGCTGGGCGTCGCCGTCCACCCGGCCCTCCTCGCGGTGCCCGGTGCGTACGTGCTGGGCATCCTCGGCGGCGGGCTGGTCGGCGGCCGCGGCCTGTCCTTCAAGGCCAGGGCGATGTTGCCGGTGGCACTCGCCACCATGCACCTCAGCTGGGGCTTCGGCTTCCTCACCTCGCCCCGCTCACTGGCCCGCCGGGTGATAGACAGTGTCGGCCCGGCTGCCAAGGACGTGCTCTCCAGGGCGAGTTGACGCCGACCGGGCAGGGTTCGTCCGACAGTTCCCGCCGGGCGCGCGAATTGTCGGACGAATCCTGAGAGTCGACCCGCACCGCTATCGTCGGTGCGCATGGCGACAGTTGAGGGCGGGCCCGACGCGGCCCGGATCGAGCCGAGCGCGGACGTCGACGAACGGGCCGTCATCGGCGCGGGGACGACGGTCTGGCACCTCGCCCAGGTCCGCGAGGACGCGGTGATCGGCGCCGAGTGCGTGATCGGCCGCGGCGCCTACGTCGGCCCGGGCGTCCGGATCGGGGACCGGGTCAAACTGCAGAACCACGCGCTGGTGTACGAGCCCGCGCTGGTCGAGGACGGGGTGTTCATCGGCCCCGCCGCCGTCCTCACCAACGACCGCCACCCCCGCGCGGTGACCCCGGAGGGTCGGCCCAAGCGTCAACAGGACTGGCACGCCGAAGGAGTGACGCTCCGCCAGGGCTGTTCGATCGGCGGTCGGGCGGTCCTGGTCGCCGGGGTGACGGTCGGCCGCTGGGCGCTGGTCGCGGCCGGCGCGGTGGTCCACCGGGACGTCCCGGACTTCGCCCTGGCCGCCGGCGTCCCGGCCCGCCGGATCGGCTGGGTCGGCCGCGCCGGCGAGCCGCTGGAGCTCGCCGGCGACGGCCGCTGGCACTGCCCCCGCACCGGCGAGCACTACCGGGAGACGGACGGCACCCTCGCGCCGGAGTAGGGCCTGGTACTGGCTACTTGGCGCACGCGTCGGTGTCGTCCGCCTGCACCCGCTGGAGGTCCTTCGGCGCCTCGGTCGGGGCCGCCGCCGGAGCGGCGAGGACGTCCTTGCCCAGCACCAGCACCAGCGGGCCCTTCGGATCCGCCTTCGGATCCGGCCGGACGGCGTCGCCCGGCAGGCCGAGCGCGGCGGCCAGGGCGGCGGCCGCGGCGTCCTGCCCGGCGGGGAAGGACACCGCGGTGGTCGCGGTGACGGGCGCGTCGGGGGCGGTCGTGGCCTTGGCGAAGCCCTTGGTGCGGAGCTTTTCCACGGTGGGCCCCGACTGCCCGCGCGTCCCGCTGCCGTTGCGCACCGTCACCCGGACGTCCTTGGGGTCCACCGTCGGGGCGGCGGCGGTCGGGGCCGCCGGTGCGGTCTCCGGTGCGGCCGTGGCGGCGTCGGCGGGCGCGGCGGTCTCGGTCAGCGAGCGGTCGCCCGCCACCATCGAGAACAACTGCCCGGCGTCCGGCTGCTTGAGCACCAGCCGGTCCTTGTCCTTGGGGTCGTCCAGGACCGGCACGGTGGCGAAGGTGATGTTCTTGGTGTCGACCTTGCTGAGGTCCAGCGCGAGGTCCTTGAGCTTGTCGACGCTGCCGATCCCGGAGTCCACGGTGAGCGCCTTGGTGGCGGCGTCGGCGAGCTTGTAGAGCTTGCTCGGGCTGGTCAGGGTGTCGTCGCTCTTGATCTTGCGGATCATCGAGCTGATGAACTGCTGCTGGAGCGGGATGCGGGTGAGGTCGCCGCCGAAGCCGACGGCGTGCCGGGTGCGGACGAAGGCCAGCGCCTCGTCGCCCTGGACCACGTGCCGGCCCTTGCTCATCTTCAGGTGCGAGTCCTTGTCGTTGATGTCCTTGGCCGCGCAGACCTCGACCCCGCCGACGGCGCTGGACAGCGTCTTCACCGCCTCGAAGTTGACCTGCACGAAGTGGTCGACCCGGATCCCGGTCATCTTCTCGACGGTCTTCCAGGTGCAGCCCGGGTCGCGCCCCTCCTGGCCGAGGCTGTTGTTGAACATGTCCCGCGCGGAGCCGGGGATCTTCTTGCCGTCGCTGCTCTGGCACTCCGGGATCGGCACCATCAGGTCGCGCGGGATGCTGATCGCGGTCGCGTTGGAGCGGTCCTTGGAGATGTGGAACAGCAGCGTGGTGTCGGCGTGCCCGACGCTGCCCTCGTTGCCGTACTCGCGGCCGAGGCCCTGCCGGCTGTCGGTGCCCAGCACCAGGATGTTGAGCGCGTCCCCGGCGGCCTTGGGCCGCTCCTCCTCGTTGCCCAGTTGGACCTTGACGGAGGTCAGGTTGCTGTTGAAGTGCTGGTACAGGTAGTACGCCCCGCCGCAGCCCGCGACCATCACCAGGGCGCCGGCCCCGGCGGTCCACTTGAGCGCCCGGCGGCGCCGGGTCCGCTTGGCGGCGGCGGCCGCCCGGCGCCGGGAGTCGCGGCGGCCCGGCCCGGGGGTGCCGGCGGTCGCGGTCCCGGTGGCCGGCGTCTGCTCGGCGGCTCCCCGTTCGGCCGTCCGGCGGCGCTGCCCGGGGATTCCGGCGGACGGGTCGAGGCGGTACTGGCCGGTTTCCGGGTCGCGCGTCCACTGGTCGGCGGGATCGACCTCCGGTTTGTCCTGCTGCACGGGGGTTCCCTACCTCCGACCGGTCACGGCTCCGGCTCGCCCGTTCGGCGGGCCGATCCGGACACACTAGACGAGCCGAACGGCGGAATCCTTCCGGTGTGATCTGCGCCATGTTCAGGTAATGGACAGGTAAAGTCTCCTGGGCGTGCGGGATTTCCGGAAAACCCGTGCCGACCTGCGGCGCAGCCGCGGTCAGTGCTGCGCGCAGGCGTCCACGTCGGCCGTGCGTCCCTCGAAGGTGGGCGAGGCGTCCGCCGAAGGTGACGCCTTCGCCGGTGCCCCCGCAGCCCCGGCCGCCCCCGCCGCCCCGTCAGACCCCGCGCCCGTACCTGCACCCGTCGCCGCCGGGCTCGGGCTCGTACCCGTCGCCACCGGGTTCGGGCTCGCACCCGCCCCGACACCGGCGCCCGCTCCGGCACCGACACCGGCACCGGCGCCCGGCGACGGCGCCGAACCGGGCGGCCGGACGGCGACCGACCGGTCGTCCCGCAGCGCGGTGAACAGCTGCGTGGTCTGCGGCTGCACGAACTCGTCCCGGTCCGAGTCGTACCGGTACGGGCGGCGCGGCGCGGTCAGGAGCACCACGTCCGCCGAGGGGATGTCCCGCAGGTCCTGGGTGAGGTCGTACAGCGCCCCGAGCGAGGACAGCCCGCCGTCCGCCTTGACCGAGGAGGTGGCCGCGTCCAGCACCGGCCACAGCCGCGCCGGGTTCAGCAGCACGCCCTGCGACTGCACCTTGCGGACCAGCGCGGCCAGGAACTGCTGCTGACGTCCCATCCGCTGGGTGTCGCTGCCGTCGCCCAGGCTCTCCCGGGCCCGGACGTAGCCGAGTGCCTGCTCGCCGTGCAGGGTCTGCCGCCCGGCGGGCAGGTCGAGTCTGGCGTCCTTGTCGTGGATCGCCTGCGGGACGCACACCTCGACCCCGCCGATCGCGTTCACCATCGTCTTGAAGCCGTTGAAGTCGAGGATCACGTAGTGGTCGATCCGGATGCCGCTGAGCTGCTCGACGGCGCGGATCGAGCAGGCCGCGCCGCCCATCTCGAACGCCCAGTTGAACTGCATCAGCCCGGCCTTGCTGCGGGTGCCGTCCGGCTTCTCGCAGGCGGGGACGGTGACCATGACGTCGCGCGGGATGGAGACCGCCGTCGCGTGCTTCCGGTCGGCGGCCAGGTGCAGCAGGATCGTGGTGTCCGAGCGCTGGGTGCCCGGCTCGCCGCCGTACGTGGAGTTGGTGCCGGAGCGGTCGTCGCTGCCGATCAGCAGGATGTTCTCGGAGCCCTTGGCCCCGGCGGTCCGGCTCGGCCGCTCGGCCTCCAGCCGGGCGAGCAACCGGTCGGTGTCCGAGTCGGTGCGGATGTTGCCGTCCAGCGTGCGGTAGGCGATCCAGAGCAGTGCCCCGGTGGCGACCAGCAGGAACGCGACGACGCCGGCGGTGATCATCAGCCACCGCCGGCGCCGACGCGGGTGTTCGGGTTCGGAAGGGTGCGCATCCGTCGGGGGCGGGTCGGTCGGGGGGTGCGCGGTGTCGTCCTCGGCCATGGCAGGGATCCCTACCCGCCCGGTCCGATCCGGGGGTTACCCGAGGCGCAGTGTCACCCGTTCGGACTCGGTCCGCTTCTCCCACTGCCCGGGTCCGAGCCCCTGCG
Organism: Kitasatospora sp. NBC_01300; assembly: GCF_041435235.1. NCBI lineage: Bacteria > Bacillati > Actinomycetota > Actinomycetes > Kitasatosporales > Streptomycetaceae > Kitasatospora > Kitasatospora sp. NBC_01300. The sequence continues at coordinate 4,885,238 of NZ_CP108408.1, forward strand.
AGTTGCGGCACAGCACCACCGAGGCGCCGGCCGCCAGCGGCGCCAGCAGTCCGGCCTCCAGACCGGTCCAGTCGTCGAACGAGAGGGTGGACAGCACCCGGTCGCCGGGCTTGAGCCCGAGTCGGACGGCCCCCTCCCGGGCCAGCGCGACGGTCTGCTCGCCGGTCAGCTTCAGCGGCAGCCCGTCCACGACGGTCTCCAGCGCGTGGCCGTCCGGGGCGACGGGCGAGTACGGCGCGAAGCGGTCGCCCTGGCCGGGCACCTCGGCGGCGTAGTCGAGGAAGCCGTCGGGGCGCTGCGGGAAGCGCCCGCCGAGCGGGCGCAGGGCCAGGGCCACCCGCTCGCCCTCGCACGCCTGGGCGGCCGCCAGTCCGTCCGGACCGCTGACCACCAGGTCGGCGTCGGCCGGGTCGCCGCCGGGCACCGCCGTCACCCCGACCGACCAGCAGGCCAGCAGCCAGACGGCGCTCTGCCAGTGGGCGGGGAGCAGCAGCACGGCCCGGTCGCCCGGGCCGGCGTTCAACTCGTCCTGGAGGAGGTTGGCCGTCTTGGCCACCCAGTTGTCGAAGGTCCGGGCGGACAGCTCCACCCGTTCGCCGGTGGCATCGTCGTAGAAGGTGACCAGCGGGGCCGCGGGATCGACCGTGGGCGTGCCGCCTCGCAGATATGCGTGCAGCAGTTCGACGGGGGTGCGGGCATCGGCAGCGAAATGCGCAGTCATGGTGCGCCCAGCCTACGGCCTTCGAGTGGGCCGTCGGGAGGGGTGGCGGACCGGTCGCGGGGCGACGTGGCGAGCGGCCCGATTTACCGCCAACATCCGGTTTATGCGCCTTTCCCTCCCGGCCGCCGTGCTCGCCGGCTGCACCGTCGCCCTGCTCCTCCAGCCCGCCGCCACCGCCGGCCCGGCCGACCCCGACGGCGCCCGGCGCCTCGGCTCCGCCGGCGGCGGGTCGGTCACCTCACTGCCGCTCGGCCACGGCCCCGCCCTGGCCCCGCGCACCACCCGGCCGTTCGAACTCCTCGGCGTCGGCTGGGACGGCCCGGCGGACGCGCTGGCCGGCGGCGCCGTCCGGGTCCGCACCCGGGACGCGGCCACCGGCCGCTGGGGCGACTGGCACGACCTGGAGGCCGACACCGAGGACGGCCCCGACCTCGCCCCGCACGGCGCCACCGCGCCCCTGTGGACGGGCCGCAGCGACGGCGTCGCCGTCGAGGTGCGCCCCGGCCCCGCCGGGCCCCCGCCCGGCCTGCGGCTCGACCTGGTCGACCCCGGCCAGGGCGCGCCCGCGCCCGCCGCCCGGGTCCTGCCCCGCCACCCCGCCGACGGCCACCAGGCCCCGCGCCCCGCCATCGTCACCCGGGCCGGCTGGGGCGCGGACGAGTCCCTGCGCGACCAGACCTTCGAGTACACCGGCCCGGTCCACGAGGTGTTCATCCACCACACCGCCACCGCCACCGACTACGCCTGCTCCGACGCCCCCCGGGTGATCAGGTCGATCTACCAGTACCACGTTCAGAGCAGCGGCTGGCGGGACATCGGCTACAACTTCCTGGTCGACCGCTGCGGCACCGTCTACGAGGGCCGGGCCGGCGGCGTCGACCTGCCCGTCCACGGCGCCCACACCCTCGGCTTCAACACCGACTCGGCCGGCGTCGCCGCCATCGGCACCTACGTCGGCGACGCCCCGCCCCAGCCCCTCCTGGACGGCCTGGCCGCCATCGCCGGCTGGAAGCTCGGCCTCACCGGCCACCCCGCCGACGGCCGCACCAAGCTGACCTCAGCCTCCGACGCCAGCCGCTACCCCAAGGGCACCGTCGTCGACTTCGACGCCGTCTCCGGCCACCGCGACGCCTTCAACACCGAATGCCCCGGCAACGCCCTCTACGCCCGGCTCCCCGCCCTCCGCACGGCCGCGGCCCACCTCCAGGCCCCCTGAGGCGCCGCACCGCACCACACCGCCCTACGTCGGCCCGGGCCCCCGCCCGACCAGCCCCCGCAGCTCCGCCGTCAACGCCGCCGCCAGGTCCGGCCGGAGGTCGTAGCGCGCCGGCGTGTTCTGCAGCAGTCCGATCCGCCAGCCCGCCCCGGCGTTCACCGCGATCACCGTCTGCACCGCGTTGAGCGCCGGGTCCAGGTCCTCCGCGGCGTCCGGCACCAGCCCCGCGACGGCGTCCAGCTGCGCCACCCCGGGCCCCAGCGCACGGACCCGGCGCACCCTGGCCACGTACTCCGGCGTCGCGTGGTCCGCGAAGAGCCGCCCCAGTTCGGCGGCGATCACCGACCGCCCGCAGTGCCGGGTGCCGTCGAAGCCGATCACCTCCCCGTCCTCGGCGAACGGCCCGGCGAAGGCCGAACCGTCCCGCTGGTTCCACCCCTCCAGCGCCCGGTGGTACAGCGCCCGCACCGCGCTCTCGTCCCCGGAGGACAGCTCCGGCAGCCGCGTATCGTTCATATCCCCATGGTCGACGAAGGCGGTGGAGCCGGACAGCGGAGGAGGCGCACGGCGGTGACGGGCGAGTCGGTACGGCGCTGGCGGCCGGGCTTCCCGCTGGACGTCGCCCGGACGCTGCTGCCGCTGCGCCGAGGCCCCGCCGACCCGGCGTACCGCACCACCGGCGACGGCGCGCTCTGGCGGGCGTCCCGGACCCCAACCGGGATCGGCACCCTGCGGGTGCTGGCGCGCCCGGCCGCCGGCGAGGTGGAGGCGACCGCCTGGGGCCCGGGCGCGCCGTGGCTGCTGGAGCGGCTGCCGACGCTGCTGGGCGCGCAGGACGACCCGGAGGCCCTGGTGCTGCCGCCCGGCCCGCTGCGGGACGCCCAGCGCCGCACCGCCGCGGTCCGCCTCACCCGCACCGGGCTGGTCCTGGAGTCCCTCGTCCCGGCGATCCTGGAACAGAAGGTGACCACCGACGAGGCCTACCGCGCCTGGCGCACCCTGCTACGGGACTTCGGCACCGCGGCGCCGGGCCCGGCCGAGGGCATGCGGGTGGCGCCGTCGGCCCGGGAGTGGGCGCTGGTGCCGAGCTGGGAGTGGCACCGCGCGGGGGTGGACCCGAAGCGCTCGGCGACGGTCATGCGCGCCGTCCGGCTGGCACCCCGGCTGGAGGAGGCCGCCGCGATGGACCACACCGAGGCCTTCGCCCGGCTCACCGCCGTCCCGGGGATCGGCCCCTGGACGGCAGCCGAGACCCTGCAACGCAGCAACGGCGATCCGGACGCGGTCTCGGTCGGCGACTTCCACCTGCCCAACCTGGTCGGCTGGGCCCTGGCCGGCCGCCCCCGCAGCGACGACGCCCAGATGCTCGCCCTGCTGGAGCCCTACCGCCCGCACCGCCACCGCCTCTGCCGCCTCCTGCTGGCCACCACCCCCCACGCCCCCCGCTACGGCCCCCGCCTCACCCCCAACGACCACCGGCGGCGATGAACTACGCCGTAGTACACTGCCTCGCATGGAAGCAACCATGCGGGAGCTGAACCAGCAGACGGCCAGGGTGATAGGAGCCGTCGAGCGGGGCGAGACCGTCACCGTCACCAAGGACGGCAGGCATGTGGCCACCATCCTGCCGCCGAGCCTGGCCGCACCCGTCTACCCCTTCCGGACCGATCCGATGGGGGACGAGCTCGACGACATGCCGGTCATCCCCGGCGGCGGCGGGCGCATCCTGGCCGACCTCGACCAGCACATGGAAGGCTTCGGCAGGTGACCGACGTTGCGGTGGTCGGTGACACCGGCGCCCTGCTCGCCGCGTACGCCGGTGAGGAACCCGACCACGACGCCTGCCTGAAGGCCTTGCGTACGGTCGGCCATCTGGTCATCTCGCCCCTGGTGCTGGCCGAGCTGGACTACCTCGCGCACCGGACGCTCGGAGCCGCGATGGCGATGCGCGTCCTGGACGACATCATCGACCGATGTGCGATCGGCCGCTTCGAGGTGCCCGAGGTGGGCGCGCACCTTGCCACCGCGCGGGCGGTCATGCGGCAGTACCCGGACCTGAACATCGGCCTGACGGACGCCATCAACGTCGCGCTGGCCACGGAGTTCAGGACCGACGCCGTGCTGACCGTCGACCGCCGCCACTTCCGTGCGATCAGGCCGCTGACCAACCACCAGGCCTTCCGGCTGCTGCCGGACGACCTCGACGGCTGATCCTCACCGCACCTCGATGAAGGTGTCGGCGCCGCGGTCCGGGCGTTCGCGCGGGGGTTCGGCGGGGCGGCCGACGGCGACGGCGCCCATCGGGTCCCAGCCGTCCGGGAGGTCGAGGGCCGCGCGGACGGTGTCGCGGCAGAACATGGTGGACGACACCCAGGCGGAGCCGTAGCCCTCGCCGGTGAGGGCGACCAGGAGGTTCTGCACGGCGGCGCCGGCGGCGACGGTGAACATCTCCCGTTCGGCGGCGGCGCGCCGCTGGTCGGGGTAGTGGTGCGAGCCGTCCATGACGAGGCAGGGCACCACCAGGTAGGGCGCGTCGCGCAGGACGTCACCGCGGGCGGTGCGGCGGGCGATCCGGGCGTCGTCCCAGCCGTCGAGTTCGCGCAGGTCGCGCTGCCAGGCGGCGAGCATCGCGTCGAGCAGCCGGGTGCGGGCCTGCGCCGTCTCCAGCAGGACGAACCGCCACGGCGTGGTGTGGTGCGGGGCGGGCGCGGTGACGGCGGCGGCGACGGCGCGGCGCACGGCGCCGGGGTCGACCGGGGCGTCGGTGAAGGAGCGGACGGTGCGCCGCAGGGTGACGGCCTGGCGCAGCGCCTCGGAGGTGCCGAGCCGGAACATGTCGTCGACGGCGCGGCGGACCAGCGGCCGGGCGCCGTCGCCGTCCTCGGCGGTGACGAGGTGGCCGAGCCCGCGGACGACGGCGACCGGCACGCCGCTGGTCTTGCCCTTCACCAGGTCGGCCGCGGCGGCGAGTTCGTCGCCGGTGGCGGTGATGGAGAGCGTCAGCTCGTTGCCGTGGCTGTCGGTGTGCCCGCGGTGGTCCTCCAGCACGGACAGCCCGGCGGCGCCGATGGCGACGTCGGTGAGCCCGCTGCGCCAGGGCCGGCCGAAGGTGTCGGTGACGACGACGGCGAGCCGGCGGCCGGTGAGCTGCTGGAGCTGCCCGCGCAGGGCACGGGCGGAGGCGTCCGGGTCCTCGGGCAGCAGCAGGACGGTGCCGGGGGCGGTGTTGGAGGCGTCGACGCCGGCGGCGGCCATGACGAAGCCGTTGCGGTTCTCGACGATCCGGGCGTGGCCGCGCCGGGCGACCACCCGGACGGTCTCGGCCTCGATCGCGGCCTCACGGTCGGCGGCGTGCAGCAGCCGGCCCTCGGCCTTGCTGACGATCTTCGAGGTGACGATCAGGATGTCGCCGTCCTGGTACTCGCCGGCCTTGGCGAGCAGTGCGGCGAGGTCGGTCCCGGCGTCGATCTCCGGCAGCCCCTCGACCGGCAGGATCCGCAGGCTCATGCGCCCGCCCCGTTGCTCCCGCGCCCGCGCCCGCTCACTTGCGCACCTGCTCGGCGAGGGCGAGGGCGGCCCGGGCCATCTCGGCGGTGGCCTCGACGTCGGTCATCAGCAGCGGGACGGCCCGGCAGGCGATCCCGGCGGCTTCGACGGCGGCGACCGAGTCCTGGTCGGCGGTGTCGACGAGCCAGCCGTCGATGAGCGTGGCGCCGTAGTTCAGCGCGACGGCCTCCGCGGTGGCCTCGACGCCGACGGCGGCGAGCACCTTGTCGGCCATGCCGCGCACCGGGGCGCCGCCGATGATCGGGGAGAGCCCGACGACGGGGGCGGGGGCGGCGGCGACGGCCTCCCGGATGCCGGGGACGGCGAGGATGGTGCCGATGGAGACGACCGGGTTGGACGGCGGGAAGAGGATGACGTCGGCGGCGGCGATGGCCTCCAGGACGCCGGGCGCGGGCTTCGCGGTGTCGGCGCCGACCGGGATGATCGCCTCGGCGTCGACGGCGGCGTGCAGCCTGACCCAGTACTCCTGGAAGTGGATCGCCCGGGTGCCCTGCTCGTCGGTGATCCGCACGTGGGTCTCGACCCGGTCGTCGCTCATCGGCAGCAGCCGTACGCCGGGCTTCCAGCGCACGCACAGCGCCTCGGTGACCTGGCTGAGGCTGTAGCCGGCGGTGAGCATCTGGCTGCGGACGAGGTGGGTGGCGAAGTCGCGGTCGCCGAGCCCGAACCACTCGGGGCCGACGCCGTACTCCTTCATCTCGGCCTTGATCGACCAGGTCTCGTCTGTGCGGCCCCAGCCCTGCTCCTCGTGGATGCCGCCGCCGAGGGTGTACATCACGGTGTCGAGGTCGGGACAGACCTTGAGGCCGTAGAGGTGGATGTCGTCGCCGGTGTTGCCGATGACGGTGATCTCGTCCTGCGGTCCGACCGCCGCGAGGAGTCCGCGCAGGAAGCGCGCTCCGCCGATTCCGCCTGCCAGTGCCACGATGCGCATGGGTTCATCCTGCCACGGTCCGACTGCCCGTCAGTCCGGTCGCCGACGGGTGCGACGGCCGGGCTGACGTGGGCGGGTGCTCAGTGCGTCTCGGCCTGGGCCTGCGGGTGCTGCTCGGGGACGGCGGTGCCGCCGTACTGGTTCATCTCGGTGAGGCCGGGGGTGTAGAGGTGGATGGAGACGGCGGGTTCGAGCGTGCCGTTGACCACCTCGTGGAGGTAGCCGGAGGAGAAGACCCTCCCCCAGCCTCCGGCCGGGGGGACCCCCATCCCGCCGGCGCGCAGGGTACGGACCTTCTCGCCGGCGCGGGTGAGCGAGCGTTCGATCAGCTCGCCCTGGACGACGGTCATCACGCCGGAGGACTCGCCGTGGTCGTGGAAGCCGCTGCTCTGGCCGGGCAGCCAGCTGAGCAGCCAGACCTCGTAGCCGGGGCCGGTCTCCAGCCGGGCGTACCAGCGGGTGAGCGCGTCGTAGCGGACCAGGGGTTCCCAGCGGGCGCGGTCGGCGGCGATCTCGCGGATCAGCCGGGCGTGGCCGGCCACGGTGGTGGGGTGGCGGGGCAGGTCGGTGCGGGCCAGGTGCGGGAAGGCGAGCGGGTCGCCGGCGATGGAGACGTCGCTGAGGCCGTCGGTCCAGCCCCGGGCGGGCGCGGCGGGCGCGGCGGGGGAGGCGGGCGCGGGGCTTCGGCGGGCGAGTTTGCTGCGGTCGCGGTTCCGCTTGCGGATACGGGTCATACGCACGGGAGTCGTCCTCGGAGTGGCGGCTGTTCGTCGGGGATCAGCCGGATCCGGGATGTCCTGGGACGGGAATCGCGGGCGGCCTCTGTGCTTCCTGGGGGCGGCGCGCGGTGGGACGCGGGCGCCTAGATACAGCAGGAACAGAGGCGACAACAAGAGTTCACGGCACGGCGGAGCGTGGAACCGCTCCGGGGGCTGGCGAACTCTGACATAGGGGAAAGGAGACCGCATCCGTGGGGCCGGTGTCAAACACAGGGATGGGGCATTCGAGGGGGTTACGCCAAGAAGTTGCCCGGATGGGGTGATAAATCACGCTCTATGTTTCGATGGGAAGATCGCCGGGAAGGCAGGGCGATGACCGGCCTGTGATGGTGACCGAGCGTCACTCGCCGAATGGTTGTGGCTGGTTCGACGCCGTTCGGGGCTTTCGGATCGAAGGTCCAATGTGTCCGAATATGTACACTATTCGTAACGGCTTGGTGCCGGGGAGTGAATCCTCGCCCCAATACCAGAGCTCGGCTTGACTGAGCCAGAGTGACGCAACTGTAATTTCACTCGTGTCGTCGGCCGCACGAGGCAACGGCAACCACGGGGACGCCAAGTAGGGGCAGAGGAGGCGCGCCACATGAGCGAGCTCTTTGAGCTGTTGATCGGTGACGGCATCGCGGAGGAGGAAGAGGAACTCGGTTGGCAGGAGCGCGCGTTGTGCGCCCAGACCGACCCCGAGTCCTTCTTCCCCGAGAAGGGCGGCTCCACGCGCGAGGCCAAGAAGGTCTGCCTCGCCTGCGAGGTCCGTTCGGAATGCCTGGAGTACGCCCTCGCCAATGACGAGCGGTTCGGCATCTGGGGCGGCCTCTCCGAGCGCGAGCGCCGCCGGCTCAAGAAGAGCGCGGTCTGACCGGGGCGGCCGCCGACCCCCGCTGACCCTTCGACAACCACACGGCAGTACGGGCGCCTCACCGCGGCGGTGGGGCGCTTTCGTGTTCCCTGCCGGGTCTTCACCGGTCCCGCACCGGCACCGCGGACGAAGCCGCCATCCGGAGCCGTTAGTGTGGTGCGCCATCCGGTTGCCGTTCACCGGCTGTGTCCACCGAGAACTGAGGCCCGCGCACTCGATGACCGTCTACAGCCACCAGAGCGGCTTCACCGCTGCCAGGCCGCCCGCCTACCCGCGCCACCTGGTCACCGCGGTGATCGTCTCGCACGACGGGGCCCGCTGGCTGCCGCAGGCCCTCGCCGGCCTGCTCGGCCAGGACCGCCAGGTCCAGCGGGTGCTCGCGGTCGACACCGGTTCCACCGACAACTCTCCGCAACTGCTGGCGGACACCCTCGCCGACTGGCTGCCCGAGGGCGGCCCGCTGCTCCTCGGCCGCCGGGCCGGCTTCGGCACCGCCGTCGCCGAGGCCGTCTTCGGCAGCCCGCCGCTGCGCCCGGAGGACCTGCCGTACCGGCTCGACCCCTCCGGCTACGACCCGGTCACCGGAGGCTGGGACGACTTCGGCGACCCGCTCGCCCAGGAGGACGACCTCGGCCGCGGCGGCCCGCGCGAGACCCAGCCCGTCGAATGGCTCTGGCTGCTGCACGACGACTGCGAGCCGCAGACCGACGCGCTGCGCCGGCTGCTCCAGGTCGCCGACTCCACCCCCAGCGCCGCCGTGGTCGGCCCCAAGCTGCGCAGCTGGTACGACCGCCGCCAGCTGCTGGAGGTCGGCGTCACCATCGCCCGCTCCGGCCGCCGCTGGACCGGCCTCGACCGCCGCGAGCAGGACCAGGGGCAGCACGACCAGGTCCGCCCGGTGCTCGCCGTCTCCAGCGCCGGCATGCTGGTGCGCCGCGACGTCTTCGAGGAACTCGGCGGCTTCGACAAGGCGCTGCCGCTGATGCGCGACGACGCCGACTTCTGCTGGCGGGTCAACGCCGCTGGCCACCGCGTGGTGGTCGCCCCCGACGCCGTGCTGCGGCACGCCGAGGCGGCCAGCCGCGAGCGCCGCGCCATCGACTGCGGCCCCGCCCACCCGCACCGGGTGGACAAGGCCGGCGCCGTCTACACCCTGCTCGCCAACTGCAAGGGCGCGCTCTTCCCCTACGTCCTGCTGCGGCTGGTGCTCGGCACCCTGCTACGGGCCGTCACCAACCTGCTCGGCAAGGACCCGCGCCAGGCCTTCGACGAGCTCACCGGCCTCGGCCACGAACTCGTCCGCTTCCCCCGGCTGCTGGCAGCGCGCAAACAGCGCGCCCGCACCCGGGCCGCCGACGCCCTGGACGACCGCACGCTCTTCCCGCCGCCCGGCGCCACCGCCCGGCTCGCCGTCGAGGGCGTGATCGGCTCCCTCGGCATAGGGGGAGGGGACGACACCGGCCGGCACGGCTCGGTCGAGGCCGGGCCGGGCGGCGAGGACGACGAGGACCTGGTCGTCGAGCAGTTCACGCTGATCAAGAAGCTGGCCCGGCGCCCGGCGCCGGTGCTGTTCGCCGCCCTGCTGGTGTTCGCCCTGATCGCCTGCCGCGGCCTGTTCGGCAGCGGCGAGCTGTTCGGCGGCGCCCTGCTGCCGGCCACCGACGGCGCCGCCGGCCTCTGGTCGATGTACGCGGACGCCTGGCACCCGATCGGCACCGGCTCCACCGCCGCCGCACCGCCGTACCTCGGCGTGCTCGCGGTGCTGTCCTGGGTGCTGTTCGACCACGCCGACCTCACGCTGACCCTGCTGGTCGTGCTCACCGTGCCGCTGTCGGCGGTCAGCGCCTACCTGGTGTCCCGGCCGCTGCTGGACTCCAAGCTGGTCCGGGCCTGGGCCAGCGCCGCCTACGCGCTGCTGCCCGCCGCGACCGGCGCGCTCGCCCAGGGCCGGATCGGCACCGCCGTCCTCGCCGTGCTGCTGCCGCCGCTGGCCCGCGCCGCCGCGATCGCGGCCGGTCTCGGCATCCGCGACGAGAGCGCCGCCAAGGGCGCCCGCCCGGGGTGGCGGCCGGTCTGGATGACCGTCCTGCTGCTCACCCTGGCCACCTCCTTCGTGCCGTTGACCTGGGCGCTCGCCCTGCCGCTGTGCCTGGCGACGCTGGTCGTCGCGGTGGTCCGCGGCGGTGCCTTCGGCTCGGGCGGTGCCGCGCTGCGCCTGCTCGGCCTGCGCGTCCTGGTGATCCTCGCGCTGCCCGTCCTGGTGCTGGCGCCGTGGTCGCTGACGGTGCTGACGCACCCGCAGTGGCTGCTGCTGGAGGCCGGCCTGCCCGGCCTGCACGGCACCGGTGCGAGTGCGGCCGGCCTGCTGCTGGTCAACCCCGGCGGCGCCGGGGTGCCGCCGGTCTGGCTGTCGGCCGGCGTGGTGCTCGCCGCGCTCGCCGCGCTGCTGCGCGCCGACCGCCGCCGTGCGGTGCTGGCCGCCTGGGGTGCGGCCGGTGCGGGCCTGGTCTTCGCGGTCGCGGTGGCGGGCACCTCCGTCACCCCGGCCTCCGGCGGCCCGGCGGTGCCCGCCTGGGCCGGCCCGGCCTCGTTGATCGCCGGGATCGCCCTGCTGGCGGCCGCCGCGATCGGTGCCGACGGCGCCAACGCCCGCGTGGCCGGGATCGCCTTCGGCTGGCGCCAGCCGGTGGCCGCGCTGGTGGTGGCCGCCGCGGTGCTGGCCCCGCTGGGCACCGGCCTGTGGTGGGCGCTCACCGGCGCCGGCAAGCCGCTGCACCGGGCCCAGGCCGGCCAGGTGCCCGCGTTCATCGCGGAGGAGGCCGGCACCACCGACCGGTCCCGCACCCTGGTCGTCACCGGCGACCCGGGCGGCGGCGCGGTCCGCTACACCGTGGTCCGCGGCGCGGGCCTGACGCTCGGCCAGGCCGAGTCCACCGTCGACCCGGCGACCGGCACCCAGGACGGCCTGAACAAGATGGTCGGCAGCCTGCTGGCCGGTTCCGGTGCCGACCAGGCCGGTGCGCTCTCCGGCTACGGCATCGCCTACGTGCTGGTCCAGAAGTCGGTGATCGCCACCTACAAGGACGTCCTGGACACCACCCCCGGCCTGGTCAAGGCCAACCAGGACGGCGACTCCGCGCTCTGGCAGGTCACCGGCGCCCCCGCCGTCCGCGCGGTGATCACCGCCCCGGGCGCCGCCCCGGTGGTCGTCCCGGCCGGGGCCCGCGACCTCACCGCCACCGTCCCGGCCGGCCCGGACGGCCGGGTGCTGCGGCTCGCCGAGTCCGCCGCCCCCGAGTGGAAGGCCACCGTGGGCGGCACCGCGCTGGAGTCCGTCAAGGTCGACGGCTGGGCGCAGGGCTTCAAGCTCCCGGCCGGCGGCGGCAAGCTGACCGTCACCCGGGAGGACGGCTTCGCGCACACCGGCTGGATCTGGGCCCAGGTGCTGCTCGGCCTGACCATCCTGGTGCTGGCCCTGCCCGGACGCCGCAGCCACAAGGACGACGACCTGCCCGAGGAGGTGGTGGCCGCCGCCGCGCTGGCCGCCGCGGCCCAGGCGCAGGCGCCCGCCCCCGGCAGCCGCCGGGCCCGCCGGATGGCCGAGCGCGGCGAGGGCGGCGAGGACGGCGGGGTGTACGAGGGCCCGCCGGGCGCGATCCCGGCGCAGCCGGCCGGCGAGCCGGTGGCCGAAGCGGTCCAGGCGGCCGCCGCCGTCCAGGAGACCGAGCCGTACACCGACCCGTACCAGACCTACCAGCAGGCCGACCCGTACAGCTACGACCAGTACGCGGCCCAGCAGCCGGTGGCCGCGCCGTACGGCGGCCAGGGGTACGGCGGCCAGGGGTACGACGGCCAGGGCTACGAGGGCTACCAGCCGCAGGCGTACCCGCAGCAGGGCTACGAGCAGCAGCCGTACCCGCAGGAGCAGCAGTACGGCTACGAGCAGCAGCCGTACCAGCAGCAGACGGAGCACCAGCAGCCGTGGGTGCCGGGGCAGCCGCAGGCCGAGCCCTACTACGACCCCAACGACCCGAACGACCCCAACGGCACGGGCCGGTACCCGCACCAGCACGGATCGGGGAGCTGACCCGCGATGAAGAAGCCCGCATTCAGGAAGAAGTCCGCGCCCGAGGCCGTCGAGCCGACGGAGTCCGCCGAGGCCGCCGAGGTTGGGCAGTCCGGACCCGCCCCGGCCCAGGCGCCGGAGCCCGCGGCCTCCGCCCGGCCGGCCGGGCGGTCCGGGGGCACCAGGACCACGCAGTCCCTGCTGGCCGCGGCCGTCGTGCTCGCGGCGGTGTTCGGGATCGCCGAGACACGCCCGCCGGCCGCGCCCGCCAAGGCGGACGGCGGCGTCACCCCGACCACCGCGCAGGTCGAGCGGACGGCGGCGGTCTGCCCGCAGCCGCTCCAGGGCCTGACCGGCTCGACCACGCTCACCGCCTACACCCCGCCCGGGACGGGCGGCGCCACCGGCGGGGCCGGCTGGCTCTCCGACGCCGCCGCACCCGCGACCCCGCCGACCACCGCGCCCTCCGCCCCGGCGACCGGCGCCCCCGCCGCGCCGTCCGGCTCGGCCGCCCCGGCCGCCCCGGACAAGGGCGCCGCACCCGCCGACGCCCGGCTGACCCTGGCCAAGCCCGGCACCCCGGCCACCGGCCCGGCCGCCAACGGTGACACCGCGCCCGGCACCGGGGCCGTCGCCACCGGCGCCCTCGCCCCCGGCTTCACCGTCACCCAGACCACCGTGGTCACCGAGCAGCGCGGCCTCGGCCTGTCCGGCCTCACCTGCACCCCCGCGGGGACCAGCTTCTGGTTCGCCGGGGCCAGCACGGCCGGCGACCGGGTCGACTACGTCAGCCTGGTGAACACCGAGTCCTCCGCCGCCGTGGTCGACATCAAGCTGTACGGCGACAAGGGCCTGATCGAGAACGACGCCGCCAACGGCATCACCGTCGCCCCCGGCAGCTCCCAGTCCGTGCTGCTGCCGACGATCAGCAAGGGCGCGGTCAACGACCTCGCCGTGCACGTGGTCGCCCGCAGCGGGCGGGTCGGCGCCGCGTTGCACGCCGCCGACGGCGGCAAGGGCGCGGACTGGATCCCGGCCTCGGCCGAGCCGGCGGCCACCCAGGTGCTGCCCGGCCTGCCCGCCGACACCTCCGCCGCCCACCTGGTGGTCTGGGCGCCGCCGGAAGACGACGCCGACCTGAAGATCCAGCTGTCCGGCAAGAATGGCTGGTTCACCCCGGCCGGCAACGAGTCCATCCACATCAAGGCGGGCATGGTGGCCGCCGTCGACCTCGGCAAGGTCACCCGCGACGAGGTCGCCGGGCTGCGGCTGTCGCCCACCGACGACAAGCACCCCACCCCGGTCGTGGCCGGCCTGCGGGTCGACCGGGCCGGGGGCGGCGGCAAGAGCGACGCGGCCTGGCTCACCGGTACCGGCCCGGTCGGCGCTCGCGCCACGGTCGCCGACAACCGGGCCGGCGCGTCCACGCTGTTCCTGACCTCCGCCGGCGACGCCGCCACCGTCCGGGTCACCGCCTCGGCCGGCAGCGGCGGCGGCACCCCGGTGAGCAAGGACGTCCAGCTGCCGGCCGGCGGCACGGTCGCCCTCCCGGCGCCCGAGCCCGGCGGGCTGAACGGCAGCTTCGCGCTCACCGTCGAGACCGTCTCCGGCGGCCCGGTGATGGCCGCCCGGATGCTCTCGCTGCCCGCCAAGGACGTGCCGATGTTCACCATCCAGGCGTTGCGCGACGACCACAGCACCGTCAGGGTCCCGCGGGCCGGCCAGGATCCGGGCGTCGTCCTGCGCTGACCGGTCGGACGGGGCGGTACCCGGTGGGCCCGGGTACCGCCCCGTCCGCGTGCTCAGTCCTCGTCGTAGCGCGGGTCGATGGCGTCCGGGGACAGCCCCAGCAGCTCCGCCACCTGCTCGATCAGGATCTCGTGCACCAGCGCCGCGCGGTCCTCCCGGGTCTTCGCCCGGATCTCCACCGGCCGCCGGTACACCACGATCTGGCTCTTGCGCCCTTGCTTGCCCGGCAGCACCCGCCCCAGCGGCACGCCGTCCTCGCCGTCGGCCGCGTCGGGCTCGTGCAGCGGCACCTCCTGGACGGCGAACTCCACTTCGATCAACTGCGGCCAGCGCCGTTCAAGACGCTCCACCGATTCGCGCACGTAGTCGTCGAACAGTTCGGAGCGGGTGAGCGAGATCGGCACCTGGGGCGGCGCCAGCGGGCCGCGCAGCCCCCTGCCGTGCCGGTCGCGATGCCGGGGACGGCGCGAGGGTCCCGTCGATGACTGCGGTGCAGAGCTGTCCATATCACTGCCGAGGGTAGTCCTTGGACGGTCGGAAGTGGACTACTCCGACGGGGAAACGCCCGGGGCGGCGGGGCGCGGACCGGCGTGCGGACCGCGACACGGCACACCCGCCGGACAGGCGGTCTTCGCTCCCCGGCGAGGAGTGCGGTACCGTCCACCCTCGTGAGCTCTGTACGTCGTTGTTCGCGGACCGCGTGCGGCCGGCCGGCCGTCGCGACGCTGACGTACGTCTACGCGGACTCCACCGCCGTCCTGGGCCCGCTCGCCACCTACGCCGAGCCGCACTGCTACGACCTGTGCGCCGAGCACGCCGAGCGCCTCACCGCCCCGCGCGGCTGGGAGGTCGTCCGGCTGGCCGCCGAGGCCGGGCCGCTGCGCCGCAGCAGCGACGACCTGGAGGCCCTCGCCAACGCCGTCCGCGAGGCCGCCCGGCCGCAGACCCCCCGTCAGGGCCGCGGGTCCGAGGGCGAGTCCACCGAGGGCGGCCGCCGCGGCCACCTGCGCGTCCTGCGCTCGCCGGACAACTGACGGCGCACAGCCGACGCCGTACCCCGCCCGGGCCCGCACCGGGCGTTCGCCCGACTTGGGTACGCTGCCCGTCTACCGTCACCGCGGACCGTCGACCGAACGGGCGGTGACCCCGACGTATCGTGACCGTGGGCGGACAGCCGCCGATCACACGGACACCGACCAGTACAGAGACCAGGGTGGAGCCGCAGTGCGCGACCTCAAGCAGCTCGTGAAGGCCTACGACGTCCGAGGCGTCGTCCCGGACCAGTGGGACGAGCACCTGTCCCGGGCCTTCGGCGCCGCGTTCGTGCAGGTCACCGGCGCGTCCGCGATCGTCGTCGGCCACGACATGCGCCCCTCCTCCCCGTCGCTCACCCGGGCGTTCGCCGAGGGCGCCGCCGCCTACGGCGCCGACGTGGTCCAGATCGGGCTCTGCTCGACCGACCAGCTCTACTACGCCAGCGGCAAGCTCGACCTGCCCGGCGCGATGTTCACCGCCAGCCACAACCCGGCCCAGTACAACGGCATCAAGCTGTGCCGGGCCGGCGCCGCCCCGGTCGGCCAGGACACCGGCCTCGCCGAGATCCGCGAGCTGGTCGAGTCCTGGACGGGCGAGGACGACACCGTCACCGTCCCGGCCAAGGACGTCAAGCCGGGCTCGCTGTCCGAGCAGGACACCCTGCGCGGCTACGCCGACCACCTGCTGGGCCTGGTCGACCTCACCGCGATCCGCCCGCTCAAGGTCGTCGTGGACGCGGGCAACGGCATGGGCGGCCACACCGTGCCGACCGTCTTCGACGGCCTGCCGATCGAGCTCGTCCCGATGTACTTCGAGCTGGACGGGACCTTCCCCAACCACGAGGCCAACCCGCTCGACCCGAAGAACATCGTCGACCTCCAGGCCAGGGTCCGCGAGGTCGGCGCCGACCTCGGTCTGGCCTTCGACGGCGACGCCGACCGCTGCTTCGTCGTCGACGAGCGCGGCGAGCCGGTCTCCCCGTCCGCCATCACCGCCCTGGTCGCCGCCCGCGAGATCGCCCGCGCCCAGGCCGCCGGCGAGGCCGAGCCGACCGTCATCCACAACCTGATCACCTCCTGGACCGTCCCCGAGGTGGTCCGCGAGCTCGGCGCCAACCCGGTGCGCACCCGGGTCGGCCACTCCTTCATCAAGCAGGAGATGGCCGTCACCGACGCCGTCTTCGGCGGAGAGCACTCCGCGCACTACTACTTCCGCGACTTCTGGCGCGCCGACACCGGCATGCTGGCCGCGCTGCACGTGCTGGCCGCGCTCGGCGGGCAGCCCGGCACGCTGTCCGCGCTCACCGCCGAGTACGACCGCTACGCCGCCTCCGGCGAGATCAACAGCACCGTCGCCGACCAGGCCGCCAGCACCGCCGCCGTCCGCGCCGCCTACGCCGGCCTGGAGGGCACCACCGTCGACGAGCTGGACGGCCTCACCGTGGCCGGCCCGGACTGGTGGTTCAACCTGCGCGCCTCCAACACCGAGCCGCTGCTGCGCCTGAACGCCGAGGCCAAGGACCCGGCGAAGATGGCCGAGCTGCGCGACGGCGTGCTCGCCATCGTCCGCGCCTGACCGAGGCCTGCTGTGCCCCGGCCGGTAGGGTTGCCTATCGGCCGGGGCACCGCCGTGCCACCCCCCGACTTTTGGAGAGCCCCATGAAGCTCGAATCCTTCCTGCTGGAGATCCTGGTCTGCCCGCAGTGCCGGGCCGCGCTCACCGAGGGCGGCACCGAGGAGCAGCCCGAGCTGCTCTGCACCGGCGCGGACTGCGGCCTCGCGTACCCGGTGCGGGACGGCATTCCGGTCCTGCTGGTGGACGAGGCCCGCCGCCCGGCCTGATCCTTGGGGCGAAGCCCCCACCCCGTCAGCCCAGCGCGCACAGGACAGCAGCCGGAGGCCCGCCGCATGCTCGACGACACCCTGCTCGACGACCCGGCCGCCCTGCAGCGCGCCGACCGCGACCGCGCCCTGCTGGCCCTGGCCGGCGCCGGCGCGCGGGTCCGCACCGCGCTGCGGCTGGCCGACGCGGCCGGCCTGGACCGGCTGCGCCCGGACGGCCGCCCGCGCGCCGTCCTGGTCGCGGGCCACGGCAGCGCCCTGACGGCGGGCGAGATCCTGACCGCGCTGGCCGGCCACGGCGGTCTGATCACCACGCTGCCGCCGACCGAGGCGGCCGCCCCGCGCGCCGACCGGGCCGGCGCGCCGCCGGCCTTCACCGCCGGGCTCGGCTGGCAACTGCCCGGCTGGGCCGGCCCGCTGGACCTCCTGGTGGTCAGCTCCGCCGACGGCGGCGAACCGGGCCTGGTCAGCCTCGCCGAGCAGGCCTACGCGCGCGGCTGCGCGATCGTGGTCACCGCCCCGGCGGGCAGCCCGCTGGCCGAGGCCGCGCTGCAGGTGCGCGCGCTGCCGCTGCCGTACGTGTCCTCCGCGCTGCCCGAGGACGAGGCGCCCGCCCGCCCGGCCGCCGAGCCGGACCTCCCCGCCGAGGACCCGGCCGCGCTGTGGTCCCACCTCACCCCGCTGCTCGCGCTCGCCCAGAAGATCGGCATCACCCAGCTGCCCTACGATGCGCTGCCGGCCGTCGCCGACCTGCTGGACGCGACCGCCGTCCGCTGCCGCCCCGACGCCGCCGCGTACACCAACCCGGCCAAGGGCCTGGCCGCCCGGCTGGCCGGGACGGTCCCGCTGCTGTGGGCCGAGGGCCCGATCGCCGGGGCCGTCGCCACCCGCTTCGCCGCCCAGCTCGCCGAACGGGCCGGCCGCCCGGCGCTGGCCGGGCCGCTGCCGCAGGTGCTCACCGCCCACCGCGGCATGTTCACCGGCCAGTTGGGCGCGGGCGCGGACCCGGACGACTTCTTCCGGGACCGCGTCGACGAGCCGGATCCGCTGCACCTCCAGGTCCTGCTGCTGCGGCACGTCCCGGGGGCGCCCGGCGGTCGGCCCGGGGCCCGGCCCGGCGGCGCGGCCGACGAGGCGGACGGGCCGGCCGAGGTGCCGGAGGACGACGCGGGCCCGCGCAGCTTCGGCGTCACCCGCGCGCACCGGCTGGCCGGCGCCCACGACGTCCGGCTGACCGAGTACGCGACCGCCCGGCCGGACCCGCTGCACGCGCTCGCCGACCTGGTCGCGCTGACCGACTTCGCCGCCGTCTACCTCGGGCTCGCCGCCGCGCAGTCCTGAGCCGGCGTCGCACGGCCGGTACGGTAAGCGCTCGACGGAGCAGCGCGACCGGCCATTGCGGCGGAGGGACCCGGAGCATGAGTACAGAGGGCGGCACCAAGGCACTGGTTGCGGCACTGTCCGCGAACCTGGCGATCGCGGCGGCCAAGTTCACCGCCTTCGGCTTCACCGGCTCCTCGTCGATGCTGGCCGAGGGCGTGCACTCGGTCGCCGACTCGGGCAACCAGGTGCTGCTGCTGATCGGCGGCAAGCGGGCGCGCCGGGCGGCGGACGAGGAGCACCCGTTCGGGTACGGCCGCGAGCGCTACGTCTACGGCTTCCTGGTGGCGATCGTCCTCTTCAGCGTCGGCGGCCTGTTCGCGATCTACGAGGGCTGGCACAAGGTCAACCACCCGGAGAAGCTGGACTCCTGGGGCTGGGCGGTCGGCGTGCTGATCTTCGCCGTCGCGATGGAGGGCTGGTCCTTCCTCACCGCGATGCGCGAGTCGGCGAAGGCCAAGGGCGGCCAGGGCTGGGTGCAGTTCATCCGCACCGCCAAGGCCCCGGAGCTGCCGGTGGTGCTGCTGGAGGACGCCGGCGCGCTGATCGGCCTGGTGCTCGCGCTGCTCGGCGTCTCGCTCACCGTGGTCACCGGCGACGGCGTCTGGGACGGCGTCGGCACCCTGGGCATCGGCGTCCTGCTGGTGCTGATCGCGGTGGTGCTCGCCATGGAGACCAAGTCGCTGCTGCTCGGCGAGTCCGCCGACCGGGATTCGGTGCGCCGGATCCGCGAGGCGCTGGTGGACGGCGAGGCCGTCACCGGCGTGATCCACATGCGCACCCTGCACCTGGGGCCGGAGGAACTGCTCGTCGCCGCCAAGATCGCCGTCAACGCGGAGGACAGCGCGGCCCGCGTCGCGCGGGCGATCGACGCGGCGGAGGAGCGGGTCCGGGCCGCCGTCCCGATCGCGCGGGCGATCTACCTGGAGCCCGACGTCTACAGCGCCGAGAAGGCCGCCGCGGGCGAGGACCCGGCGGCCACCCCCGGCGGGCCCGGGCCCGGCGCCCCGCACTGACCGGCGCCGGTCCGCCGCCGGCCGGGGCCGGCCGGGATCCGCTTGAGGACCCGTCCGGTCCGAGACCGAAATCGCTCATCGGCGGACGGCCGGTGGGGCCGCCGGTGTAGATTCGTCACCAGAGCCAGAACGTCGCTGCTGATGGCGGTTGATCGGCGGTCCGCCCCCGTGGGGTGTGCCCCGGTCGAGGGAGAGAGGTCCTCCGACGGTTTGTGCTGCGCAGCAGGGAACCGGTCCACCACCACGGATCGGCCGCCCCGGCGTAGCCGTGCACCCGTACGGCCCCGCCCCCGCTGCGACCGCACACACAGGACCTTGGCCACGCCCACCCCATCAGCGAGGAGCAGACGCATGTCGACCGACACCACCGGTGACTTCAAGGTCGCCGACCTTTCCCTGGCGCCGTTCGGCCGCAAGGAGATCCAGCTGGCCGAGCACGAGATGCCCGGCCTGATGTCGATCCGCGCCGAGTACGCCGAGTCGAAGCCGCTGACCGGCGCCCGCATCACCGGCTCGCTGCACATGACCGTGCAGACCGCCGTCCTCATCGAGACCCTGACCGCCCTGGGCGCCGAGGTCCGCTGGTGCTCCTGCAACATCTTCTCCACCCAGGACCACGCGGCCGCCGCCATCGCGGTCGGCCCGGAGGGCACCCCGGAGAACCCGCAGGGCGTGCCGGTCTTCGCCTGGAAGGGCGAGACCCTGGACGAGTACTGGTGGTGCACCGAGCAGGCCCTGACCTGGCCGGGCGGCAAGACCCCGAACATGATCCTGGACGACGGCGGCGACGCCACCCTGCTGATCCACAAGGGCGTCGAGTTCGAGAAGGCCGGTGCCGCGCCGGACCCGTCCACCGCGGACAACGACGAGTTCCGGATCATCCTGGAGCTGCTCAACCGCACCCTCAAGGACTCCCCGAACAAGTGGACCGAGGTCGCCGCCACCATCAAGGGCGTGACCGAGGAGACCACCACCGGTGTCCACCGCCTGTACGAGATGCACCGTGACGGCCAGCTGCTGTTCCCGGCGATCAACGTCAACGACTCGGTCACCAAGTCGAAGTTCGACAACAAGTACGGCTGCCGCCACTCGCTCATCGACGGCATCAACCGCGCCACCGACGTCCTGATCGGCGGCAAGGTCGCCGTCGTCTGCGGCTACGGCGACGTCGGCAAGGGCTGCGCCGAGTCGCTGCGCGGCCAGGGCGCCCGCGTCATCGTCACCGAGATCGACCCGATCTGCGCGCTCCAGGCGGCGATGGACGGCTACCAGGTCGCCACCCTGGAGGACGTCGTCGAGACGGCCGACATCTTCATCACCACCACGGGCAACAAGGACATCATCATGGCCGCCCACATGGCCCGGATGAAGCACCAGGCCATCGTCGGCAACATCGGCCACTTCGACAACGAGATCGACATGGCCGGCCTGGCGCAGCTGCCCGGCGTGGTGAAGACCGAGGTCAAGCCGCAGGTCCACGAGTGGCGCAAGGCCGACGGCCGGACCATCATCGTCCTCTCCGAGGGCCGCCTGCTGAACCTGGGCAACGCGACCGGCCACCCGTCGTTCGTGATGTCCAACTCCTTCGCGAACCAGACGATCGCCCAGATCGAGCTGTTCACGAAGACCGAGCAGTACCCGATCGGCGTCTACGTGCTGCCCAAGCACCTGGACGAGAAGGTCGCCCGGCTGCACCTCGACGCGCTCGGCGTGAAGCTGACCACCCTGAGCCAGGACCAGGCCGACTACATCGGCGTCCCGGTCGAGGGCCCGTACAAGGCGGAGCAGTACCGCTACTGATGCGGTGAACCGCTACTGACGCGGTGAGACGTACGCCGGTGGCCGGCACCCCTGCGCGGGGGTGCCGGCCACCGGCGCGTTCGGTCGGCCGTCGGCGGTTCAGGGCACGATGACGTCGGTGGTCCAGTCGGCTGCGTCCGGGCCGAGGGCCTTGGTGTGGGCGAGCATCCAGGGGAGGCCGCCGAGCTGCTCCAGGGAGGGCGGATCGCCGGCCCCGGTGCTGAGGGAGATCTCCACCCCGTTCTGGACGGACTCCAGGGGCGGGTGCGGGTCGGTGTAGGGCGAGCCGTCCGTGCTGGTGTAGACCGGGCGCGGCCCGACCGGCCGCATGCCGACCGAGACGTTCTTCCCCTCGACCTGGAACATCAGCCACAGGTTCCAGGCGCCGACGCCGTCCGTGTCCGGCCGCGAGAGCGTGACGTCGGTGGCCTTGAACGTCTCGGGCAGGCCGGTGAACCGCACCGGCAGCGGCACGTCCCAGTGGCCGAACCGGACGTCGGCGGCGACCTTGTGGAGGACTTCGTCGGTGACGTCCCCGGGCGCTGGACCGTTCCCGCTGACCTCGGCCCAGCGGCCTTCGGGGGTCAGCCAGCGCAGCGTCGGCTGGTAGCGCTCGGGCTGGTCGGCGACCACCCGGTAGGCCGGTCGTCCGTTGACCGGTTCGACGTCGACCTTGCTGAGTCTCACGCCGGACCCCGTCATCGGGGGCTCGGAGCCCGCCGGGTACTGGGAGAGCATGATGCGGGCGGCGTTCTCGCCCGTGCCGCGGGCCTGGGCGTAGATGCCGTGGTAGCCGGTCTCGTAGCCGATGTGCTGCTCGCCGCCCACCCAGTCGGGGAGCCAGCCGAAGTGGACCTCGGTGGACAGCGGGTCGATGCCGCTCACGGTCGGGGTCGGCGTCGGGGTCGGCGTCGGGGTCGGCGTCGGCGTCGGGATCGGGGAGGTCGAGGTGGTCGGGGTGGGCCCCGCCGGCGGCGCCGGGGTGACGGTGCTGCTTCCCGGGGCCAGCAGCGCGGTGGTCGCCACCACCGTCACCGTCACGGCGGCGATGGCGCCGACCGCGGCGCGCCTGCGGCGGCGCAGCCGGGCGGTGCCCTCGGCGATCGAGCGGTCGGCGTCGAACCGCGCAGGTGGCGCCGACTCGTCGGCGAGGGCCGTCAGCCGGGCGGTGAGGTCGTGGTGATCCTTGCTGGTCATGGCGTCCTCTCTGCGACGGTGGGGCGGGCGGCGAGCCTGCCGCGGAGGGTGTCCAGGGCCCGGGAGCTCTGGCTCTTGACGTTGCCCGACGAGCAGCCCATGGCGTCGGCGGCCTGGTCGATCGTCAGGTCGCAGTAGTACCGGAGCACCATGGCGGCCCGTTGGCGGGCCGGCAGCGTCGCCAGGGCGTGGCGCAGGTCCAGCGAGGCGTCGAGGTCGACGGGCACGGACTCGGTGTCGAGGTCGGTGCCCGGCCGACTGGTCCGCCGCCACCAGGAGGTGCGCTGCTCCGCCAGGAAGGTGTTGACCAGCACCCTGCGCGCGTAGCCGTCCAGGTTCTCCATGCGGCCTGCCCGTGACCAGTTCACGTACAGCTTGGTGATGGCCTCCTGGACCAGGTCGTCCGCGCGGTGCCAGTCCCCGCACAGCAGATAGGCGACCTTGCGCAGCCAGCCGCTCCTGGAAGCCACGTACTCCGTGAACTCCTCGTCGCGTGCCTGCTTCGCCATCTGCGCCCCCCTTCTCCCGCGTACCGTCGGCGCTCGTGCGCGCCGCCCACCCCCCTAATGCGGGCACCTGCCCCGAACGTTGCACGCGAAGTGCGCACGTAGGCTTTCGGACATGCCCAACGGTCGGTACTCGCTCCATACAGCCATGACTCCTCTGGGGCACGACCGCGTGCTGCTCGGGGAGGAGCGCTTCAGCTGCGCCCCCGGGGCGGCCGGCTGGCGGTACGTCTCCAAGACCTACGCGCCGGACGGGCGGGTGATCGGCAGCGTCGACCTCACCCTGGACTCGCGGGCCCGCCCGCTGCGGATGGAGCTGCGGGCCGGCGGCTGGCAGGTGCGCGGCGGCGCGGTGGACGGCGTCGCCTGGGTCCGGACGGACGCGGCGGACCCGGGCGGCGAGCACAGTGTGGAGGGGCACGACCGGGCGCACGGGTTCACCGGTGGCTCGCCGGCCTTCCTGGTCGCCACCGCCCGGCTGCTGCGGCTGCGGGAGGGGGCGAGTGCGCGGGTGCGGCTGGTCGCGTTCACCGAACCGGTGCTGGCGCCGCGCACCTTCGACCAGGGGTGGCTGCTGGAGGAGGTCGACACGCACCAGACCGACTCCGGGCCGCTGCTGGTCGAGCGGTACCAGGTCGCGGACCTGGAGACCGGCGAGCAGCAGGTCGTGCACCTCGCGGGGGACGTGGTGCTGGCGGCCGACGGGATCGAACTGGAGGAGCTGGCGTCGCCGCCGAACGCCTGGCCGGCGCAGTTCGGGGAGTAGACCCCGCGTAGCAGTGCGGTGAGCCTAGGCGGGCGGCGCGAAACCGGTGCCGGGGGCCGGTGCCGGAGCCGGTGTCGGGGACGGCTGCTCGGCGGTGGGCGGGGCGGGCTTCTCGAAGGAGGGGGCGGCCGGCTGGGGCGCGGGAGTCGGCTGCGCCGCGGGTGCGGGTGCGGGGGCCGCGGTCCGCTGCCACTGCGCCTGGGCCCGCGTCCACTCCCGGCGCTGGCGCTCGGTGAGCACCGCGCCCAGGTATGCCGCCGGGTGCAGCCCCTGCGCCACCGGGTGACCGGTCCGGGCCGCCAGGTCGCCGGCCAGTCGGGTGGACATCTGGAGCGCCACCGTCTGGTCCAACTGGCCTATGCGGCCGAGCAGTTGGCGGATCGCCAGCCAGAGCGGCTCCGGCACGGCGGACAGGTCCATCGCGACCAGCTCCCGGCCCATCGTCTGGAGCAGGTGCGGGTGCACGGGCGGCAGCGGCGGCGTCCCCCCGCCCGGGGCGCGCTCGCGGACGACCACCGTCCCGGCGAAGATGTCGCCCAGCCGCTTGCCGTCCACGTTCACGGCCGAGGTGATCACCGCCGGCACGCCGGTCATCGCGACCAGCTCCATGAAGCCGACCAGCCCGCGCACCAGCGAGTGCCGGAACCGCACCGGGCCGCCGTCGGTGCGCACCACCCGAAGGCCGAGCGCGGCCTTGCCGAGCGAGCGTCCGTGGGTGAAGGTCTCGACCATCACCGGCACGGCCACCAGGAAGAACACCAGCAGCCCGATCAAGGTGGCCGCCAGCGCCGCACCGTCCAGTCCGATCAGGGTGACGCTCAGGGTGAGCGAGACCAGGAACAGGGCGGCGAACTCCACGAGCAGGTCCAGCGTGATCGCCAGCGCCCGGCTGGGAAGCTTCGCCGTCTGCAGGTCGAGGACGACCGCCTCACCCGTCACCAGGTCGCTCAAGACACCTGTCCGTTCACGTTCGTGGAGCCGTACAGCTCACTCATGGAGGCCGCCGAGGGCGGCACGGACGAGGGGAGGGGCGTCATCCGGACCGGCCCCCACGACCTGCTCTCCGCAGTCTGATCCGCAGCCGCAAACATACGGCGCCCGGCGGCCGCACGGGAAGTGAGATCCCGGCGGCCGGGGTGCCCACCGCTGCTGGCATGCTGGGCCGCGCGTGTCCGTACGTACCCGCCCGTCCACCCGCCCGCGACCGGGCCCCTCGCGCCCACCGCCGACCATGGAGCCGCCGAATGGACCTGGACGTCTTCGTCGCCACCCACCAGGGGGAGTGGGCACGGCTGGACGCCCTCGCCCGACGGCGCCGGCTCAGCGGGGAGGAG